>NZ_CP023138.1:0-4800000 GCF_022354805.1 Mycobacterium liflandii
CGTCGGGTACCAGCAGCCCAGGTCCAGCGCGGTGCGGGCCGGCGTTGTCACGGGTATGCCGCCGATCTTCATGACTTCGTCAGTGGCGATCCGGTCGCCGCGGGCTCGAATGCCCGGCCTCGGGTTTCGGTTGACGTGCAGAATGTCCAGCGGCGCATCGGGATCGACCCATCTGGCTCCGTGCAGCGCGAAGGCCGACAGTCCGGCGACAATGCCCCGGCGTCGTGACCACAGCCAGCCCGCCCTGGCCCGGGCCTGGGGACTCAGCTCGGCGTCGCAGCGGATATAGACGTCCGGAAACAGCCTGTGGTACCGCGTTCGCAGCGCGCTCTTGCGGACCTCACCGCTGGCGACGGCTTCACTTCCCAGAAACGGCACTGCCATGGCGGCAGCGTTGCACGGACGGCCGCAGCCGTCACCTCAGCGCACCTCAACCATCCACAGCGTCACTCTATAGTGACGTTCGACAGCCCCAGCCACCCTAGCGTGACGCTGGGCGGCCTGCGATGACGAACTAACCCAGGATCAGGCCGGACGTGGGGACGCCCGTACCCGCGGTAACCAGCACATGTTCGACGTCGGGCACCGGGTTCACCGAGGTGCCCCGCAACTGCCGCACGCCCTCGGCGATGCCGTTCATGCCGTGGATATACGCCTCACCCAACTGGCCACCGTGTGTGTTGATCGGTAGCCGCCCGCCTAGCTCGATCGCACCGTCGGCGATGAAGTCCTTGGCTTCGCCTTTGCCGCAGAATCCCAACTCCTCCAACTGAATCAGAGTGAAGGGGGTGAAGTGGTCGTAGAGCACCGCGGTCTGGATATCGGTCGGCTTGAGCCCCGACTGCTGCCACAGCTGCTGGCCCACCAAACCCATCTCCGGCAACCCGTCCAGCTCCGGGCGGTAATAGCTGACCATCGTGTACTGGTCCGGGCTGGAACCCTGTGACGCCGCCTCGATGATCGCCGGACGCTGCTGGAGATCCCGCGCGCGCTCGGCCGATGTCACCACGATCGCCACCGCGCCGTCAGTCTCCTGACAACAGTCCAGCAGCCGCAGCGGATCGGCGATCCACCGCGAATTCTGGTGATCGTCAATGGTTATCGGCTTCTGGTAGAAGTACGCCTTTGGGTTCTTGGCAGCGTGCTTACGGTCGGCCACCGACACCGCCCCGAAATCGCGGCTGCTGGCGCCGGACAGGTGCATGTAGCGCTTGGCGATCATCGCGACCTGCGCGGCCGGCGTCGAAAGACCGTGTGGATAGGAGAAGGAATTGTCCACACCCGTCGAGTCGGCGTTCTCCGTCAACCGCGTCTGCACCTGGCCGAAACGCATGCCGGATCGTTCGTTGAAAGCCCGGTATGCCACCACGACGTCGGCTATCCCGGTGGCCACCGCCATCGCCGCATGCTGCACGGTCGCGCACGCCGCGCCGCCGCCATAGTGGATCTTGGAGAAGAACTTCAGCTCGCCGATCCCGACCGCGCGTGCCACCGCGATTTCGGTGTTCGTGTCCATGGTGAAGGTGGTCAGCCCGTCGACATCGGCCGGACTCAGCCCGGCATCGTCGAGAGCATCCCGTACCGCCTCGGCCGCCAGCCTCAGCTCACTACGACCAGAGTTCTTGGAAAAGTCCGTGGCGCCGATACCAACGATGGCGGCCTTGCCCGAGAGCATCAGGCACCCCCAACCGTCAACGTCACTGTCGCGATCACATGGTTGCCAAGGCTGTTGCTACCCACAACCTTTACCGTTATCAGGCCGTCCTCGATCGCGGTCACCTCGCCGGAGAAGGTCACCGTGTCGTAGGCGTACCACGGCACCCCCAACCGCAGTCCGATCGACTTGATCAACGCCGAGGGGCCCGCCCAGTCGGTCACATAGCGCTGCACCAAGCCGGTGTCGGTGAGGATGTTGACGAAGATATCCTTCGATCCCTTTGCCTGCGCCTTGTCACGATCGTGATGCACATCCTGAAAGTCCCTGGTGGCCAGGGCCGTCGAGACAATGAAGGTGGGATCGCCGTGGAGTTTGAGCTCGGGCAGCTTGGTACCGACATCCATTGTTGGGGCGCTCATGCGTCAGGCTCCCATGCGTAGAGGGTCCATTCCGGTCCACTGGCACCGGCGGGGAAATCGATGTAGACGGTGCGAACCGGCATTCCGATCTCGACCTGCTCGGGCTCGACGTTGCGCAGCTCACCCAACATGCGCACGCCCTCGTCGAGCTCAACCAAAGCGATCACGAAAGGCAGTGTGCGGCCAGGGACCTTCGGAGCGTGATGCACCACGAAACTGAACACCGTGCCCGTTCCGGTGGACACCACATAGTCGATGGGCTCGGCCTTGTCCTGCCATACCGCCGGCACTGGCGGATGCTGCAGGCTGCCGTCCGGACGCCGTTGGATCCGCAGCTCGTGGGCTTTCACCCCGTCCCAGAAGAACGCGGTGTCACGCGACGACGACGGACGCATCATCGCATCGGGGTCCAGATCGTCGGGAACGTTGGTCGGCGCCGACTCGGTGCGGGGCTTGAATTTGAGAATGCGCCAGTTCATTTCAGCGACGTCTTCGTCACCAACCTGCCAGATGATGTGCTGGTTGATGAACCAGCCCTCACCCAGCGCGGTCTGTTTGGGACCGACTACGTCACCCAATTCGGCGCTGATGCTGACCAACTCGCCAGGTTGCAGATAGCGGTGGTAGGTCTGCTCACAATTGGTGGCGACCACCCCGATATAGCCGGCGTCGTCGAACAGCTTGATGATCGGCGGCAATGGATCATCGTCGGCGCGAACTCCGCTGAGTCCCATCATCGTCCACACCTGGATCATCGCCGGCGGCGCCACAATTCCCGGGTGCCCGACCGCGCGGGCAGCGGCATCATCGGCATATATGGGGTTTTGGTCGCCGATGGCCTCGACCCAGTTGTTGATCATCGGCTGGTTCACCGGATCCCGGCCCGCCCGCGGTTTACTGGGCCCCGCCGCCTTGACCTGCGCGACGATCTCGCGAATGTCGCTCATCGCGGCACCCGGGGCACTTTGAGGCCGGCGGCCGCGATCATCTCCCGCATGACTTCGTTAACCCCTCCGCCGAAGGTGATGACCAGATTGCGTTTGGTCTGCGCGTCCAGCCACTCGAGCAGCTCGGCCGTATCAGACTCGGCAGGGTTGCCGTACTTGCCGACGATTTCTTCGGCGAGCCGGCCAACTCGCTGAACACGCTCGGTGCCAAAAACTTTCGTTGCCGCAGCATCAGCGACGTTGATGTTCTCACCCGCGGCGGCCACCTGCCAATTGAGCAACTCGTTGATCCGCCAGGTCGCGTGGATCTCACCGAGAGCCCGCCTGACGTCGTCGTGGTCGATCGGCGTGACACCGTCCCCACCCGGTTTGGCCGCCCATGCCCGCACCCTGTCATAGATGCTGGCGAATCGGCCGGCCGGGCCCAGCATCACCCGCTCGTTGTTGAGTTGCGTGGTGATCAGGTGCCAGCCGCCGTTGGGTTCACCGACCAACATGTCTGCCGGCACGCGCACGTCGTTGTAGTACGTGGCGTTGGTGTGGTGCGCGCCGTCGGACAGGATGATCGGCGTCCACGAGTAGCCGGGATCCTTGGTGTCGACGATCAGAATCGAGATGCCTTTGTGTTTAACCGCTTCCGGATCGGTGCGGCAGGCGAGCCAGATGTAGTCGGCATCGTGGGCGCCGGTGGTGAAGATCTTCTGGCCGTTGACGATGTACTCGTCACCCTGACGTACCGCCGTGGTTCGCAGGGATGCCAGGTCGGTGCCGGCTTCCGGCTCGGTGTAGCCGATCGCGAAGTGCACCTCACCCGCCAGGATGGCCGGCAGGAATTTCTTTTTCTGCGCGTCGCTGCCGTATGCCTGCAGGGTGGGTCCCACCGTCTGCAGCGTCACCGCGGGCAGCGGCACGTCGGCCCGATGGGCTTCGTTGACGAAGATCTGTTGCTCGATGGGACCAAACCCAAGGCCACCAAATTCTTTTGGCCACCCGACTCCGAGCTTGCCGTCTTTGCCCATTCGGCGGATCACCGCGCGGTATGCCGCGTTGTGCCGGTCCTTCTCCATCGCCTTCATCTCATCGGAGGAGATCAGGTTGGAAAAGTATTGTCGTAGTTCGGCTTGCAGCTGACGCTGTTCGGGGGTCAGGTCGATGAACATTGCGCTCCCACCAGGTCTAGACGATGAGCGGGCCCGCCCAGGAGCCGGGACAGGTCTTTGATCGTGGAGTAGTACCGGTGCATCGGATAGGTGACGTCCATCCCCATCCCGCCATGCAAGTGGTGGCAGATCTGCATGACCGGCGGCGCCTGCGAGGTCACCCAGTACCCGAGGACATCGAGGTCATCGCCGGTCTGCGGATCGTTTTCCCGCCCTGCGGCCAGTCGCCAGATCACCGATTTCGCCGCCAAATCGATGGTGCGCGAAGCGATGTATACCTCAGCAAGCTGCGCGGCAACCGTCTGGAATGTCGATAACGGCGTGCCGAACTGCTTGCGGTTGGCCACATAGTCAGCGGTCAGGCGCAGCGCTCCCGCCACCAGCCCGTCGGCGTAGGCGCCCAGCATCGCCAACGCCAACTGATTGACCCTGGGCGCGGTGGCGCCGGCCAGGACGTCGGATTCGGATACCACCACGTCATGAAACGACACCGTGTATTCGACGGATCCGTTCGATGTCGGCGTCTGGACCAGCTGCACCCCATCGGCTTTCGGTGATACCACCACGACCGCACCGTCAGCGGTCACGATCAGCCAGTCGGCCTGCCCGGCGTAGGCGACGCCGAGTTTGGTCCCGGACAACCGCCCATTGGCGAACCTGGTCGCGGGCCGGTCGGGTAACGCGACCCCGGGCTCGTTGAGCGCGGCGCTCAACACCGCGCCCTTGGCGACACCGGCCAGGATCCGATCCTGCTGAGCCTCGGAAGCCAGGGCGAGCAGCGGCACCACGCCCAGGCCCAGGGTTGCCAGCGCGGGCGTGACGGCGCCGTGGCGTCCCACCTCGGCGAGCACCGTGGAGACCTCCAGCAGGCCTACCCCATCGCCACCGAGGCGTTCAGGCACGGCAAGCGCCGTCACACCCCCGTCGACCAGCGCAGTCCAGGTCAGGTCACGCGCCAGGACCGACGTAACGACGTCGGCCACGGCTTGTTGTTCTGCGGTGGGCTCGAAGTCCATCGTTGGTATCAACTCCGTCAATGTGAAACCGGGCACTTGCCGGTGTAGTCAACCTGCCAATGCTTGATTCCGTTGAGCCAGCCCGACCGTAGCCGCTCCGGCGCCGCGATCGGCTTCAGGTCCGGCATGTGATCGGCGACGGCGTTGAAGATCAGGTTGATGGTCATCCGAGCCAAGTTAGCGCCGATGCAGTAGTGCGCACCCGTACCGCCGAATCCGACGTGTGGGTTCGGGTTGCGCAGGATGTTGAAGCTGAACGGGTCTTCGAACACCTCTTCATCGAAGTTGGCCGAACGGTAGAACATCAGCACCCGCTGGCCCTTCTTGATCTGCACGCCGCTGAGCTCGTAGTCCTCCAGCGCGGTGCGCTGGAACGAGGTCACCGGAGTCGCCCATCGCACGATCTCGTCGGCCGCGGTCTCCGGACGCTCCCGCTTGTAGAGCTCCCACTGCTCGGGGTTGTCGGCGAACGCCATCATCCCCTGGGTAATCGAGTTGCGGGTGGTCTCGTTGCCGGCAACGGCCAGCATCACCACGAAGAACCCGAACTCATCGTCGGAAAGCTTTTCACCGTCGATGTCGGCCTGGATCAGCTGAGTCACGATGTCGTCGCCGGGGTTCTTGGCCTTTTCTTCGGCCATCTTCATCGCGTAGCCGATCAACTCCACCGAGGAGGCCTTCGCGTCGATATGCGCGAACTCGGGGTCCTCGGTGCCGGTCATTTCGTTGGACCAGTCGAACAGCTTGCCGCGATCTTCCTGTGGAATGCCGAGCAAACCCGCGATCGCCTGCAGGGGCAGCTCACACGACACCTGCTCGACAAAGTCGCCCGACCCCGCGGCCGCCGCCGCCTTCGCGATGTTCTGGGCGCGGTCGTTGAGCTCGTCGTGCAGACGTCCGATCGCCCGGGGGGTGAAACCACGCGAGATGATCTTGCGCAGCCGGGTGTGGTGCGGCGCATCCATGTTCAGCAAGACGAAGCGCTGGACGTCGATGTCCTCACGCGCGATGTCGTTCTTGAACCTGGGGATCACCCCGTTTTCGTAGCTCGAGAACACGTCGCTGCGCCGAGACACTTCCTTGACGTCCTTGAGCTTGGTAATCGCCCAGAAGCCGCCGTCGTGAAAACCGCCGCCCTGGCCAGGAAGTTGTTCGTCCCACCAGATGGGCTCAGAGGATCGCAGCTCGGCAAACTCTTCGACAGGCAACCGCTCGGCGTAAATGTCGGGGTCGGTGAAGTCGAACCCAGGCGGAAGGTTGGGGCAAGGCACGCTAGTTCTCCTTAGTGACGAATCCCTCTTGCGGGGCGTGTCTGGCGATCCCAGGACACTAGTTGTCCTAGTGATGCTCTATTGCCAGTAAAACATGGCTTCACCGCTGACAAAAGGCAGCGAACCGTCGTCGCTTGTCAGAGTAATGAAACGTGTTCTAGCCTGACCACATGGGTAACCCGGTAATCGTAGAGGCGACGCGCAGTCCAATCGGCAAGCGCAACGGATGGCTGTCAGGCCTGCACGCCACCGAGTTGTTGGGGGCGGTTCAGAAGGCATTGGTGCACAAGGCCGGGCTCTCGTCGGGTCTACAACCCGGAGATGTCGAACAGGTCATCGGCGGTTGCGTGACGCAGTTCGGGGAGCAGTCCAACAACATCAGCCGAGTGGCGTGGCTGACCGCCGGCCTTCCCGATCATGTCGGCGCCACCACTGTCGACTGCCAGTGCGGCAGCGGCCAGCAAGCCAACCATTTGATCGCCGGCCTGATCGCGATCGGGGCCATCGACATCGGCATTGCCTGCGGGATCGAGGCGATGAGCCGGGTGGGCCTGGGCGCCAACGCCGGGCCGGACCGCTCCGCAATCCGGGCCAAGTCCTGGGACATCGACATGCCGAACCAGTTCGAGGCCGCCGAGCGCATCGCCAAGCGCCGCGGGATCACCCGCGAAGACATCGACGCGTTCGGACTCGAATCCCAGTTGCGCGCCAAGCGCGCCTGGGACGAACACCGCTTTGATCGCGAAATCTCACCGATCGAGGCCCCAGTGCTCGATGAGCAGAAGCAGCCCACCAGCGAGCTGCGCATGGTCTCTCGGGACCAGGGTCTGCGCGACACCACCATGGCGGGCTTGAATGAGCTCAAGCCGGTAATGGAGGGCGGCATTCACACCGCGGGCACGTCATCGCAGATTTCTGACGGCGCGGCCGCCGTGTTGTGGATGGACGAGGAAAAGGCCAGGGCACTCGGTTTGCGCCCACGCGCCCGCATCGTCAGTCAGGCGCTCGTGGGCGCCGAGCCGTACTACCACCTGGACGGGCCGGTGCAGTCGACGGCAAAGGTGCTCGAGAAGGCCGGGATAAAGATGGGCGACATCGACATCGTGGAGATCAACGAGGCTTTCGCATCGGTGGTGCTGTCCTGGGCGCGGGTTCACGAACCCGAGATGGCCAAGGTCAACGTCAACGGCGGCGCGATCGCCCTGGGCCACCCGGTGGGATGCACCGGCAGCCGGTTGATCACCACCGCACTGCACGAGCTGGAACGCACCGACCAGAGCACCGCGCTGATCACCATGTGCGCGGGCGGAGCCCTGTCCACCGGCACCATTCTCGAGCGAATCTAGCCGTTCGGTGCGTGTCTCCGACGATCGTCGCATCGAGGCCGCGCAGGCCTACATCGACGCGCTGGTCACCCATGACGCCGCGGTGGTGCCGTTCGCGGCCGGCTGCACCCGGATCGAACAAGGCATTCGAAACGGGTTCTCCGGCAATCACCTGCGGCGCAGCCTCAATCGTGGACCGCAGTACCGGGTGATCGCCGATACGACGCCGCCGGACTACCGCATCGTCGGCGATCGGGTGCATGCGGAGTACGACGTGTTGACCAAGGCCGCTTTCGGGAGCCGCCGTATCGCCTCACGGGTAAACGAAACCTTCGTCATTCCCGCTGAGAGTCCGAGCGGCAAGGCCGAGATCCAGCACATCAACGTCCGTTTCCGCCCATTCATTCAGCGATAGCGTGAGGGCACCGGCCGCCGAATGACCCGCGCCGTCAGCCACCAGCGACCTTAGGATGTTGTCATGCCGAAATCACCTCCGCGGTTTCTGAATTCGCCCTACACCGACTTCTTCATCAAGTGGATGTCGCGCATCAACACCTTCATGTACCGCCGCAACGGCGGTGAGGGCCTGGGCGGCACCTTCCAGAAGATTCCCGTCGCGCTACTGACCACTACCGGCCGCGAGACCGGCGAGCCGCGGGTTAGCCCGCTGTATTTTCACCGCGACGGCGATCGGGTGATTGTCGCTGCGTCCAAAGGTGGTTCGGCAAAAAACCCGATGTGGTACCTCAACCTCAAGGCCAACCCCAAGGTGGGGGTGCAGATCAAAAAGGAAGTGCTCGACCTGACCGCGCGAGACGCCACCGACGAGGAGCGCGCCCGGTACTGGCCGAAGTTGGTGGACATGTATCCCTCCTATGAGGACTACCAGTCCTGGACCGACCGGACGATTCCGATCGTCGTCTGCGAGCCCTAGCCCGAGAAGAACGCCCGACGCTTGAATCGGTGTGGCCGGCGATGACTAGGCGCCGTACACCGGAACCGATGGCCTTGACTTGGCCAGCAGGTCGGCCACCACAAGGCGCAGCTCGGCGGGATCCCACTTGGCACCTTTGTCGACCTCGGGTCCGTGCGCCCAGCCTTCGGCTACCCGGATCACGCCGCCCTCGACCTCGAAGACCTTCCCCGTCACGGCACCGGCTTCGGCGCTGGCCAGCCATACCACCAGCGGGGAGACGTTCTCCGGAGCCATCGCGTCAAAACCCTCGTCGGGTTTGGCCATCATCTCCGCAAAGACCGTTTCGGTCATGCGGGTGCGGGCCGCGGGCGCGATCGCGTTGACGGTGACCCCGTAGCGCCCCATCTCGGCCGCGCCGACGAGCGTCAACGCCGCGATACCGGCCTTGGCGGCGCTGTAGTTGGCCTGCCCGACACTGCCTTGCAGTCCCGCACCGGAACTGGTGTTGATGATCCGTGCGTCAACGGCCTTGCCCGCCTTGGAAAGCCCGCGCCAATACGACGCCGCATGTCGCATGGTGGCAAAGTGGCCCTTGAGGTGCACGGCGATGACGGCGTCGAATTCTTCCTCGCTGGTGTTGGCCATCATCCTGTCGCGCACGATGCCGGCGTTGTTGACCAGAACGTCCAGGCCACCGAACGTATCGACGGCGGTCGAAATCAGGTCGGCCGCCTGCTGCCAGTTCGATACGTCGGATCCATTCGCGACGGCTTCGCCACCGGCCGCGGTGATCTCGTCGACCACACCGTGAGCCGCGCTGCCGCCACCGGCGGGCGAACCGTCCAGGCCCACCCCGATGTCGTTGACCACCACACGCGCACCTTCGGCCGCGAAAGCGAGCGCGTGTGCGCGCCCAATCCCGCCACCCGCTCCGGTGACGATGACGACCCGTCCGTCGAGCAGGCCCATACTCGTTGCTCCTCTTCTCGTTATTTGTTGGCGCTGGATGCAGCCAGATACGGCGGCGGCTCGCCGCCGCCGTGCACCTCGAGCGTGGCGCCACTAATATAGGAAGCCAGATCGGAAGCCAGAAACGCTGCGGCCCAGCCGATGTCCGCCGGTTGCGCCAGCCGCCCCAACGGGACGGTGGCGGCCACCCGGGCGATCGATTCGGCGTCGCCGTAGAACAATTCCGACTGCTCGGTCGCCACCATGCCGACCACCAGCGCGTTCACCCGGATCTTGGGCGCCCATTCGACCGCCAGCGTGCTGGTGAGGCTCTCAAAGCCGGCCTTGGCCGCGCCGTAGGCGGCCGTGCCCGGCGTCGGACGACGCCCGCTGACGCTGCAGACGTTGACGATCGACCCGCCAGTTGGCTGTTCTTGCATCAGCCCATAGGCATGCTGCGAAACTAGTAGCGGCGCAAGTAGATTGAGTTCAACTATTTTGCTGTGGAACCTGGGGGTGGCCTCGGCCGCCAACGCGTAGGGCGCCCCTCCCGCGTTGTTGACCAGCACATCGAGCCGTCCGTGCCGTTCGGCGATGGACCCCATCAGCCGCTTGACCGAGTCTTCGTCGCGGATATCGCAACAGTGAAACTCATGAGGCGAGTTCTCGACAGCCCGGCGCGCACAGGTGATCACCGTCGCGCCCTGCTCCGCAAAGACCGAGCTGATACCGGCGCCTACGCCGCGCACGCCGCCGGTTACCAGAACTACCCGGCCGACCAGTCCGAGATTGATGGCTTGGGCTGCTTCGGCGCGGGTCACTGCGCAAGCGTACCAAGCAAGTGCTTGCTTAGGTACCCACCCCGTGCGGGAAGGCTCGAGTGGCGGTCAGGTCCACCACCGCCGAGCCCTACGGCGCGTGGGGGCCAAGCCCGCCGCTGCCGCCTTTGCCGCCCAAACCACCGATCGGCGGGATGTCGGGTGGCTCGCCGGGCAGACCGTCGAATCCGGCCCCGCCGTGTTGGTACATCACGCCATTGATGTAGAGGTCACCGCCGTCGCCGCCGTTACCGCCATCGCCACCCCGCGCCGGTGGGATGAGACCGGATCCGTATGCGCCTCGGCCCCCGTTGCCGCCGTCGCCACCCCACCCGGCGTTGCCGCCGTAGGCGTCGCCGCCGCGACCACCGTCACCGCCGTCACCGCCGTCACCACCGTTGAAACCGCGACCACCATTGCCACCGTTACCGCCCCAACCTTGTGGGATAACTCCATGGTCGGTGGTGGAGCCGTTGCCACCGTTTCCGCCGTCGCCGTCGCCGCCGTCGCCGTCGCCGTCGATTCCAGCGACGCCCTGACCGGCTCTGGTGGACCCCTCACCGCCTAGGCCGCCGTAACCGCCCAGGTTGCCATAGCCGCCGTTGCCCCCGTCGCCACCGTTTCCGCCAATCACGCTCGCCAAAGTGGCGGCGTTAACGCCGTTAGCTCCGTCGCCACCGCGCCCGCCATTGCCCCCGGCGCCGCCGTCGCCACCCACGCCGCCAGCACCGGGGGCGCCGTCGTGATATCTCGGCGCGAGGGCATGACCGCCAGCGCCGCCGTCGCCGCCGAATCCGCCGAGGCCGCCGCGCCCCCCCGTCCCCACCGGGACCGCCCGCCTTTCCGAACTGCGGCGACTCCACCGCGTCTTTGCCGTCGCCACCGGCGCCGCCGTGGCCACCCTCGCCGCCGAGTCCGCCGTCGCCGCCGCTGCCGCGGAGTTGTCCACCGTCGCCGCCGATTCCGCCCGCACCGCCCCGGCCGCCAAGGCCACCCTGCGACCCAGGGTCACCCCAAAATTGGCCGGGCGAGCCGGGGCCGCCGGCCCCGCCGATGCCGCCGGTTCCGCCGGTACCGCCGTTGCCGTAGTCCCCGGCATTGCCGCCCTTGCCGCCGGGCCCGCCATCGCTGCCCCGCCCGCCGGGCGCTCCGGTGGCCCCGGGGCCACCATCGCCGCCACGGCCACCGTCACCGATCCCGCGGGCATCCCCACCCGGACCACCCGCGCCACCGGCCACGGTGGGGTCAAACGAGGCCGCCCCGGGACTACCCGGCCCGCCATCACCGAGCAACAAACCCCCATCACCACCGGCCCCGCCGGCCATCATGGCCACACCCGAGTTAGCCCACCCGGCCCCACCGGCACCACCAGCACCGATCAGCCCGGCATCCCCACCACGGCCGGCCGCACTGGTGGCCGTGGCCGCCGCCCCCGGGCCGCCATCACCGAACAACCACCCCCCGGCCTGCCCGGCACCACCATCGACACCCGCGACCCCCGCCGCCCCGTTGCCGATCAACTCCCGGCCGGTCAACGACTCAAACGGCGCATTGACCAACGGATCGAGCAGCTCACCCGCCGGACTGGCCAGCCAGGCCTGCCCCAGCGTTTGCACCGGCTCCGCCAACACCTGAAACTGCCCATCGGCCACCGCCGCCGCCGCGGCGGTCTCGGTCTCCAGATAGGCGGTCCTGGCCGCATCCAGGATCTGCACGAAACGCTGATGGAACTGCTCCAACTGGGCGCCGAAGAGCTGGTAGTCCTGCCCCAGACCGCGGAACAACCCCACCACCGCCACCGACACCTCATCACCACCGGCGGGCACCATCGTGGTGGTCGCCGCCGCCGCGGCCGCGTTGGCCACCCCGATCGAGGACCCGATACGCGCTAAATTCCCCACCCCGTCGGCCACCACCTGCGGGGCCACCCTGACCAACGACACCACACCCACCGCCCCTTCAGCCCACCACACCCAACACCGATCGGCCGACGATATCGACGCAGGTCAACGACCTATCCACGAATCACCAAGATCACCACAACACGAAAAACACCCACCGGCGCACCACCGCACCCCCCGTCGCAGCCCACCCACCACCGACTGCACCACCACCCCCCAACCACACCCCACAACGTCTCACCCATGAGAAACACGAGCACCCGCTTGGCCTCCTGTCGATGGCCTTGGCCGCTGCGAAGCGTGTCGCTGTGCTAGCGTCCCAAGCAAGTGCTTGCTTAGGTAGCCCACCCCATAAGGAAGTCCCCAGTGACAATCACGTCCACCACCGCTGAACCGGGGATCGTTGCGATCACCGTCGACTATCCGCCGGTCAACGCCATCCCATCGCGCGGTTGGTTCGAACTCGCCGACGCCCTGACGGCCGCCGGAGCCGACCTGGAAACCCGAGCGGTGATCCTGCGGGCCGAGGGCCGCGGCTTCAACGCCGGCGTAGACATCAAGGAAATGCAGCGCACCGAAGGCTTCACGGCGCTGATCGACGCGAACCGTGGCTGCTTTGCGGCCTTCCGCGCGGTATACGAATGCGCGGTGCCGGTGATCGCCGCGGTCAATGGGTTCTGCGTTGGCGGGGGCATCGGATTGGTCGGCAACTCCGATGTCATCGTCGCCTCCGAGGACGCCACCTTCGGTTTGCCGGAGGTGGAGCGGGGCGCGCTCGGCGCCGCAACCCACCTCTCCAGGTTGGTTCCACAACATTTGATGCGGCGGCTGTTCTTCACCGCCGCCACCGTGGATGCCGCCACCTTGCACCACTTTGGCTCGGTGCACGAGGTGGTGCCCCGCGCCGAACTCGACGAATCCGCTTTACGCGTGGCCCGTGACATCGCCGCCAAGGACACCCGCGTTATCCGTGCCGCCAAGGAGGCGCTGAACTTGATTGATGTGCAACGGGTTAACTCCAGCTACCGCATGGAGCAAGGATTTACGTTCGAGCTCAACCTCGCCGGAGTCGCCGACGAGCACCGCGACGCGTTCGTGAAAAAGTCATGAGCAACAAGACAACCACCCTCGATGACGCAGTCGGGCATTTGCGCAGTGGAATGACCATCGGCATCGCCGGCTGGGGTTCACGGCGCAAGCCCATGGCCTTCGTGCGGGCCATCCTGCGCTCTGACGTCACCGACCTGACGGTGGTCAGCTACGGCGGCCCCGACGTCGGACTGCTGTGTTCGGCCGGCAAGGTCAAGCGGGTCTATTACGGGTTCGTCTCATTGGACTCACCCCCCTTCTACGACCCGTGGTTCGCCAAGGCCCGCACCAGTGGTGCCATCGAGGCCCGCGAAATGGACGAGGGCATGCTGCGCTGCGGGCTACAAGCGGCCGCACAACGCCTGCCGTTCCTGCCGATCCGCGCCGGGCTGGGCAGTTCGGTTCCGGACTTCTGGGACGGCGAGCTGGCCACGGTCACCAGTCCCTACCCGGCCCCGGAAGGCTGCCACGAGACCCTGATCGCCATGCCGGCGCTGCGCTTGGACGCGGCCTTTGCGCACCTCAATCTCGGCGACTGCCGTGGCAATGCCGCCTACACCGGGATCGACCCGTACTTCGACGACCTTTTCCTGATGGCCGCCGAGCAGCGCTTCCTCTCGGTGGAGCGCATTGTCACCACCAAGGAACTAGTCAAATCCGTACCGCCCCAAGCGATGCTGGTGAACCGGATGATGGTCGACGCGGTGGTGGAGGCCCCCGGCGGCGCCCACTTCACCACCGCCGCGCCCGACTATGGCCGGGACGAGAAATTCCAGCGCCACTACGCCGAAGCGGCGTCGACCGACCAGGGGTGGCAACAGTTCGTGGCCACATATTTGTCCGGCACCGAGGCCGACTATCAGGCAGCGGTGCGCGAGTTTGGAGCGTCATCGTGAGTACCCGGGCCGAGGTATGCGCCGTCGCCTGCGCCGAATTGTTCCGCAACGCCGGTGAAATCATGGTCAGCCCGATGACGAACATGGCGTCGGTCGGAGCGAGGTTGGCCCGACTCACCTTCTCACCCGACATCCTGCTGACCGACGGGGAAGCCCAGTTGCTGGCCGACACGCCACCTTTGGGCAAGACCGGACCGGTCGAGGGCTGGATGCCCTTTGGCCGGGTCTTCGAGACACTGGCCTGGGGACGCCGGCATGTTGTGATGGGCGCCAATCAGGTTGACCGTTACGGCAATCAGAACATCTCGGCGTTCGGCCCGCTGCAGCATCCGACCCGGCAGATGTTCGGCGTCCGGGGATCGCCCGGCAATACCATCAACCACGCAACCAGCTACTGGGTCGGCAGCCATTCCAAACGAGTGTTCTGCGAGGCCGTCGACATCGTCTCCGGAATCGGCTACGACAAGGTCGATCCCGACAACCCCGCGTTTCGGTTCGTCAACGTCTACCGGGTGGTGTCCAACCTGGGAGTGTTCGACTTCGGCGGACCCGAGCAAACGATGCGGGCCCTGAGTTTGCATCCCGGAGTGTCCCCCGAAGACGTTCGGGAAGCCACCTCATTCGAGGTACACGGCCTCGAGGACGCCGAACAAACCAGGACTCCCACCGACGGGGAACTGCAGCTGATCCGCGAAGTCATCGATCCGAAAGCGCTGCGCGATAGAGAGATTCGTTCATGAGATTGCGCACGCCGCTGACCGATCTGGTCGGCGTCGAGCACCCGGTGGTGCAGACCGGGATGGGTTGGGTGGCCGGTGCGCAGCTGGTCTCGGCCACAGCGAACGCGGGGGGCCTGGGAATCCTGGCTTCGGCCACCATGACCTTGGACGAATTGGCCACTGCCATAGGCAAAGTCAAAGCCACCACCGACAAGCCTTTCGGCGTGAACATCCGCGCCGACGCCGCCGATGCGTCGGACCGGGTCGAGTTGATGATCCGCGAGGGTGTCAAAGTCGCATCCTTTGCCCTGGCCCCCAAGCCCGAGCTGATCGCGCGGCTCAAGGAAGCCGGAGCCGTCGTCATCCCATCGATCGGCGCGGCCAAGCACGCCCGCAAGGTTGCGGGCTGGGGCGCGGACGCCATGATCGTCCAAGGCGGTGAGGGCGGCGGACACACCGGACCGGTCGCGACGACACTGCTGTTGCCCTCAGTGCTGGACGCCGTCAAGGGCACCGGCATCCCGGTGATCGCGGCAGGCGGTTTCTTCGATGGACGCGGGCTGGCCGCCGCGCTTTCCTATGGCGCGGCAGGCGTGGCAATGGGCACCCGTTTCCTGCTCACCTCGGACTCCACCGTGCCCGACGCGGTGAAGCGACGCTATCTTCAGGCCGCGCTGGATGGCACCGTCGTCACCACCCGGGTCGACGGGATGCCACACCGGGTGCTGCGCACTGGACTGGTCGAGAAATTGGAAGGCGGATCGCGAGCGCGGGGCTTTACCGCCGCGATCCGCAACGCCGCGAAGTTCAAACAGATGTCGCAGATGAGCTGGGCGTCGATGATCAAAGACGGCCTCGCCATGCGACACGGCAAAGAACTGACCTGGTCACAGGTGCTGATGGCGGCCAATACCCCGATGTTGTTGAAGGCCGGTCTGGTCGACGGCAACCCCGAGGCGGGGGTACTGGCATCGGGTCAGGTCGCCGGAATACTCGATGACCTGCCGTCGTGTGCGCAATTGGTCGAGTCGATCGTGCACGACGCCATCGAACATCTACGGGCCGCCGCAGCGCTGGTGGAGTAGTTGACGCGTGTCGACTACGCTTCTTCAGCTATGTCGACCATCGACGCCGTGAACCGAGCGACACCGGATTCGTCTGCGCATCACGCTCTGCCCGATCCTGGCGAGACGGTGCCCAAGCTGGCCCTTCCCACCCTTGGGATCTTCCTGGCCGCACTCGGGTCCTTTGTCCTGACGACGGTCGGCTACATCGACGGTTGGGTCCCGTCCTGGGTGACGATTCCGGTCAACGCCGCGGTGACCTTTGTGATGTTCACCGTCGTGCACGACGCCTCGCATTACTCGGTCAGCTCGGTGCGCTGGGTGAACGGGTTGTTCGGGCGGCTGGCTTTTCTCTTCGTCGGTCCGGTGGTCGCCTTCCCGGCCTTCGGATACATCCACATCCAGCATCACCGCCACTCCAATGACGACGTCGAAGACCCCGACACCTTCGCCTCTCATGGTTCGCCGTGGCTGCTGC
Organism: Mycobacterium liflandii; assembly: GCF_022354805.1. Taxonomy (NCBI): domain Bacteria; kingdom Bacillati; phylum Actinomycetota; class Actinomycetes; order Mycobacteriales; family Mycobacteriaceae; genus Mycobacterium; species Mycobacterium liflandii. The sequence goes on from NZ_CP023138.1 coordinate 16,625, forward strand.
CGTTGCGCTGGTCGCTGGTGGAGTACTACTACCTCAAGTACTACATCCTCAAGTACTACATCCCGCGTGCTCGTAGCCGACCGGTCGTCGAGTTTGCCGAGACGCTGTTCATGTTTGCGTTGAGCATCACCGGCTTGACCATTGCGATCGTCACCGGCAATTTCTGGACGTTGGCGGTGGTCTTCTTGATCCCGCAGCGCATCGGACTCACGGTGCTGGCATGGTGGTTCGACTGGCTGCCTCATCACGGGCTGGAGGACACCCAGCGCACCAACCGCTATCGCGCGACCCGCAACCGCGTCGGTGCGGAATGGCTGTTCACGCCGGTGCTGCTGTCGCAGAACTACCACCTGGTACACCATCTGCACCCGTCGGTGCCGTTCTACCGGTACGTGCGCACCTGGAAGTGCAACGAAGAGGCTTACCTGGAACGCAACGCCGCGATCTCCACGGTCTTTGGCCAGCAATTGAATCCGGACGAGTACCGGGAGTGGAAGGAACTCAACGGCAGGCTCGCCAAGCTGTTGCCGGTGCGGATGCCGGCCAGGTCGAGTTCGCCGCACGCGGTGCTGCACCGCATCCCGGTCGCATCGGTGGACCCCATCACCACCGACAGCACGCTGGTGACGTTTGCGGTGCCCGAAGACCTGCAGGACGCCTTCCGCTTCGAGCCGGGCCAACACGTGACGGTCCGCACCGATCTTGGCGGGCAGGGCGTCCGTCGCAACTACTCGATCTGCGCTCCGGCCACTCGGGCCCAGCTGAGGATCGCCGTCAAACACATTCCGGGCGGCGCGTTTTCGACTTTTGTGGCCAACGACCTCAAGGCCGGCGATGTGCTGGAGCTGATGACGCCGACCGGCCAGTTCGGCACGCCATTGAATCCGTTGGAGCGCAAGCACTACGTCGGACTGGTGGCCGGCAGCGGGATCACACCGGTGTTGTCGATCCTTGCGACCACGCTCGAGATCGAAGCCGAAAGCCGGTTCACCCTGATCTACGGGAATCGCACCAAGGAATCCACGATGTTCCGGGCCGAGCTGGACCGTCTCGAGTCACGCTATGCCGACCGGCTGGAGATCCTGCACGTGATGTCCAACGAGCCGCTGCACACCCCAGAGCTACGCGGACGCATCGACACGGAGAAGCTCAACAGGTGGCTGACGAGCAACCTGTCCCCAGAAACGGTGGATGAGTGGTTCATCTGCGGACCAATGGAAATGACCACCACGGTGCGTGACTCGTTGATCGAGCACGGGGTCGACACGGAGCACATTCACCTGGAGCTGTTCTTCGGTTACAACACAGCACCGGCGACCGATCACGGGTACGAGGGCGCAACCGTGACCTTCACCCTGTCCGGGCGGCAGGACACCTTCGATCTGACCCCCGGAGACTCGATCCTGGAGGGCGCGCTACAGCGGCGCAGCGATGCACCCTACGCCTGCATCGGCGGAGCGTGCGGCACCTGCCGAGCCAAACTCATCGAAGGCAACGTGGAGATGGACCACAACTTCGCGCTTGGTCAGGCCGAACTCGACGCGGGTTACATCTTGACGTGTCAGTCGCACCCGACCACACCGTTCGTGGCAGTCGACTACGACAGCTAAGGCGCCTATCGCGCCGGACGCAACCGGCGCGATAGGACACCGCGGCGGGCCGTCGGTCGGGTGGTCCACACCCGGACGCCAGCGGGCTACGTCCCGTTAATCCCGTCCGGGCCGAGTAGACCACCGCTGCCGCCGGTGCCACCGGTGCCGGCTGTCACGCCGGTTCCGCCGTTGCCGCCGTTACCGCCAGCGCCGAACAACCCCACGTCGCCGCCGTCGCCGCCGTCGCCGTTGGTCCAACCGTCCCCGCCGGCACCACCGTTGCCGGCGTTGCCCACCCATCCGGCCCCGCCGCCGTCGCCGCCGGCACCCGCGACCGTGCCCCCGGTACCGACGGCACCACCGATACCGCCGGCACCACCGCTGCCGAACAGGCCACCCGCGTTACCACCGGCACCACCGGCACCACCGTTGTTAACGCTGCTGGACGTCGAAATCCCGCCAGCACCACCGGCGCCACCGCCACCACCATCACCGAACAGCAAGCCCCCACTACCGCCAGCCCCACCGGCACCACCAGCGCCGTCGGCGGTGTTGTCCAAAAAGCCGACAGCGCCAGCCCCGCCGGCCCCACCGCCCCCACCATTACCGCCCAGCAGCCCACCGGCACCACCAGTTCCACCGGCACCACCATCACCGAGACCACTGGCACCGCCGGCACCACCGGCACCACCAAGACCAAACCCGAGGGCACTACCAGCACCGCCAACACCACCATCGCCGCCAATACCGCCGGCACCCCACGCACCATTACCGCCAACACCACCAACACCGAACAACGCGCCACCGGCCCCACCAACACCACCGGCCCCACCCGTGCCGAACCCACTAGCGCCACCGAACCCACCGGCCCCGCCGAAACCGATCAACCCAACCCCACCACCAGCACCACCGTCACCGCCGCCAGCACCCGCAGACAACGGGCCACTAAACCCTCCCGTACCACCATTGCCGCCAAGACCGATCAGCAGACCGCCACGCCCCCCGGCACCACCCTGACCACCAAACGACAGACCAGGGTCGGTCGGGAACCCGACGCCGGTACCACCCACGCCACCAGCCCCACCGACACCGAACAGCCCCGCATCGCCACCAACACCGCCGGCACCACCAGGCCCACCCGCCCCGGTACCACCGACCCCGCCGGCGCCGCCATCCCCGCCGAACAGGCCGCCACCACCACCAGCACCGCCGATCCCACCGGCACCGGCCCCACCTTGCCCGCCCCGCGCACCGGCCCCACCGGACCCCCACAACAAACCACCATCACCGCCGGCACCAGCATTGCCGCCAACACCGGAGAAGCCGGTGCCACCAGTCCCGCCTATGCCACCAACACCGAACAATCCGGCATCACCGCCGTCGCCGCCGATCCCACCCGAGGGCCCTGACCAAACCCGCCGAACCCGCCGCTGCCGCCGATCCCCAACAACCACCCGCCGCGCCCGCCGTCTCCGCCGGCCCCGCCCACGCTGACCTGGCCAATCTCCAAGCCATTCGTGCCGCCCGCACCACCGGTGCCACCAGCACCACCGGTGCCGAATATCCCGGCAGCACCACCACTACCGCCGACCCCACCGGCATTGGCGCCCGAACCACCAAAACCACCGGCCCCACCATCGGCGAAGGACAAGACGCCCGAGCCACCGCCCGCACCACCGGCACCGCCAACACCCAAAGTGCCGATACCACCCGTGCCACCAACACCACCGGTGCCAAACAGCCACGCGCTCCCACCAGCCCCGCCAGCACCCCCGTTAAAGGCCCCGATGCCCCCGGTACCACCAGCACCACCACTACCGATCAGCCATCCCCCAGCCCCACCAGCCCCACCCACGGCACCGTTATTCCCAAACAGATCGGTGTTACCACCAGCACCCCCGGCACCACCATTACCGATCAGTCCCGCATTGCCACCGGCCCCACCGTTTTGACCATCCGCGCCCGACCCCCCGGCACCACCATTACCGAACAACAGCCCACCGTCGCCGCCGTTCTGGCCGGTCCCCGGGGCCCCGTTGGCGCCATTGCCGATCAACGGGCGCCCCAGCAGCGCCTGGGTGGGCGCATTTACCAGGTCGTATAGGGCTTGGAGCGGAGCGATGCTCGCCGCCTCGGCGTTCGCGTATGACGCCGCACCCGAATTCAGCGCCTGCACGAACTCTTGATGAAACGCCGTCACATGGGATCCGAGCGCCTGATACGCCTGGGCGTGCGCACCGAACAACGCTGCGATGGCCGCCGACACCTCATCGGCACCTGCCGCCAGTATCTGGGTCGTGGGAACCGCCGCCGATACGTTAGCGGCGCTGAGCGCGGACTCGATGCCCGCCAAGTCCGCGGCCGCCGACTGCATGAGCTCGGGCGCTGCCATGAGATAGGACATCTGAGCCTCCCAATACGTGTCGACACACGCGCTCTTCCATCCGACGATCGCGCAGTCACGTCAATTGGACAGAGAAACAGTAGCAACAGGCATGAATAATCGTCTGGTATTGCGCAGGACGCGCCACACCGAAAATCCCGATGCCAGAGGACTCACCGCGCGAGCCGCAGAGGTCCACCCTTCGCAGCCCGAAACGCCGGCCGCTATAGCCGCTCGATGATCGTGACGTTGGCGGTGCCCCCGCCTTCACACATCGTCTGTAGCCCGTAACGCCCACCGACCCGGTCGAGTTCATTGAGCATGGTGGTGAACAGCTTGGCCCCGGTGGCACCCAGCGGATGACCGAGAGCGATGGCACCGCCGTTGGGGTTGACCTTCTCGGGATCGGCCTTGATTTCCTTGAGCCACGCCAAAACCACCGACGCGAATGCCTCATTGATCTCTACCGTGGCGATGTCATCGATGGACAGGCCGGTCTTTTCCAGCGCATGGCGGGTCGCCGGGATGGGGCCGGTGAGCATGAACACCGGGTCGGCGGCGCGCGCACTGATGTGGTGGATGCGAGCGCGCGGAGTCAGGCCGTGATCCTTGACCGCCTGTTCGGAAGCCAGCAGCACCGCGCTGGCACCGTCGGAGATCTGGCTGGCCATCGCGGCGGTAAGCCGTCCCCCCTCGACCAGGGTCTTCAAGCCAGCCATCTTCTCCAGCGATGACTCGCGCGGCCCTTCGTCGACCCGGAAGGGCCCGGATTCCGTTTCCACACTAAGGATTTCGTTATCGAAGCGGCCACCCCTGATCGCCGCGAACGCACGCGCGTGGCTGGTCAGCGCATACTGCTCCATCTCTTCACGCGACAAATTCCACTTCTCGGCGATCATCTCCGAACCGCGGAACTGAGAGATCTCCTGATCCCCGTACCGGTGCAGCCACTGCTTGGATTCGTTGGTCGGCGAGCTAAAGCCGAATTGTTCACCGACGATCATTGCCGACGAGATCGGGATCTGGCTCATGTTCTGCATGCCACCGGCAACGATGAGGTCGGCCGTTCCGGACATGATCGCTTGCGCACCAAAGGAGATCGCCTGCTGGCTGGAGCCGCATTGGCGGTCCACGGTGACACCTGGCACTTCTTCGGGATATCCCGCCGCAAGCCAGGACAACCGTGCGATATTGCCGGCCTGACCGCCGATGGCATCGACACAGCCCGCGATCACGTCGTCGACCGCGGCCGGGTCGACGTCAACTCGATCCAGCAGTCCCCGCCACCCCAAGGCACCCAGGTCGACGGGATGTACCCCCGCCAACGCTCCGCCACGCTTGCCCACCGCGGTACGTACAGCGTCGATGACGTACGCCTCCGGCATTTTCAGACTCCTTCTTTCTGGATCCCGCCCAGCACAATGGCGAGATACTTCTGCCCGACCTGCTGCGCGGTCAGCGCTCCGCCAGGTTTGTACCAGCGGACCGACACCCAGGTGGTGTCGCGGATGAACCGGTAGACCAGGTCCACGTCGAGGTCGGGTCGGAAGTAGCCCTCCTCAATGCCCTGATTGAGCACGTCTACCCACATCTTGCGCTGCTCTTTGTTGCGATCCTCCAGGTAGGAAAACCGGGGCTGTGAAGACAGCCGTTGGGCCTCGTCCTGGTAGATGACCACTTGAGCGTGCCGATGTTCGATGGCCTCGAACGACGCCAGGAACAGGCCCTTGAGCCGCTCCAGCGGGTTGGGTTCGCCATCGACGATCTCGAGGTAGCGAGCGAAGAGCCAGTCCAGAAACTCGCGCAACAGCTCGTCGACCATTTCCTCTTTGGAGGCGAAATGGTGATAGAGGCTGCCGGACAGGATGCCGGCTCCGTCGGCGATGTCACGGACGGTGGTGGCGCGCAGACCGCGCTCGGCGAACATCACCGCGGCGAGCCCCAATAACTCTCCTCGGCGGCTGTTAGCCTGACCGGTCATTCGTTCCACCCGATCAGCGTATCAACCAAGCGCTTGCTCGGCCAATGTGACTAAAGACCTCAATATCAGCGAAACGCACTATCCCCGCCTGACCACCGTCGTAGCATCTGCGCCGGAACACTCCAATTCGATTTCGGCACTGGCCGCATCGGGGGCGGCGAGGCCACTGGCAGGAGGTCAGCCATGGTCAGTTTTCCGATGTTGCCCCCGGAGATCAATTCGCTGCGAATGTTCAACGGTGCGGGTTCTACGCCGATGCTGCAGGCGTCGGCGGACTGGAATGGCCTCGCCGAGGAGTTGGGCGCCGCGGCGGATTCGTTTTCCGCTGTGACCTCCGGCCTGGCCGGACAGGCTTGGCAAGGCGCGGCATCGGCGGCTATGACGGCCGCGGCCAGCCCCTATGCGGGGTGGTTGAGTGCGGCGGCGGCGCGGGCCGCCGGCGCGGCCGGCCAAGCCCAGGCGGTAGCCAGCGCATTCGAGGCGGCGCGGATGGCGATGATCCATCCGCTGGCCGTGGCGGCCAACCGGAATGTGTTTGTGCAGTTGGTGCGGTCGAACTTCTTCGGGTTCAATGCGCCGGCGATCATGGCAGCCGAGTCACAGTACGAAGAGATGTGGGCCGCAGACGTGGCCGCGATGACCGGCTACCACTCCGGCGTGTCGGCGGCGGCAAGTTTGAATCCCTTCCAGCAGTTGTTGCAGGCGCTGCCGAACATAGGGCTCGGCAATAAGGGCGGCACCGGGAACATCGGCAGCGGAAACACCGGCAGCACCAACATCGGCAACGGAAACACCGGCAGCTCCAACTTCGGCGGCGGCAACGTCGGCAGCAACAACATCGGCGATGGGAACCTGGGCAGCGGCAACTGGGGCAGCGGCAACCTCGGCAACGAAAACATCGGTTTCGGAAACACCGGCAACCCGCTCACCAGCTCTAATCCGGGCATCAACTTCGGGTTGGGCAACTGGGGCAACGGGAACTTCGGCATCGGTAACCGCGGCGACCTCAACGTTGGCGCCGGCAACAGCGGTGACGGGAACCTGGGCTTTGGACTTACCGGCGACAATCTGGTCGGCTTCGGGAATGCCTACTACGACTCGACAACCGGTCAGTTCACGTTCAATGGACTGAACTCGGGCACCGGGAATTTCGGAATCGGCAACTCGGGTACGAACAATATCGGCTTCTTCAACTCCGATAATGGAAACTTCGGCGTCTTCAATGCGGGCCTCTCGTCCACTAGCGCCTTCGGCAACTTCGGCGTCGGGAACTCGGGCACCGGCAACGTCGGTTTCGGCAACTCCGACATCGGCAACTTCGGCGTCGGGAACTCGGGTGTCCTCAACACCGGCTTCTTCAACTCGGCCAGTGGCAACACCGGCTTCGGCAACGCGGGCAGCACCAACACGGGCTTCCTGAATTCGGGCGACGTCAATACTGGATCCGGCAATTCCGGTCACACGAATACGGGTTTGTGGAATTCGGGCGACGTGAACACCGACATCGGTTCCACCGCCGACACCGGCGACACGAACTCGGGCTTCAACAATACCGGGAGCAATGTCTCGGGCTTCTTCAACACTGCCACCGGAACGTTTGCCGGCGACATCTCGGGCATGTTCAACCAGGCCAGCGGCGGCACCGTAAACGGCATCATCTCCGGCATCGGGAATACCGGCGTCGCGGACAGCCTCCCCGGGATTGCCGGCAACCTCACGGGGTTGTTCAACACGGGCAGCAATATGTCGGGCGTGTTCAGCCTGGAAGAACTGCTGAAACAGCTAGCGGGGTAACCGATCCGGCCGTCCCGGCGCCCAAGATCGGGCTTCGGCAACACATTTGCCAGTGATGCGGCCGCGACAACCCGATCAGGGGTGCTGACTGGAGACCGAAATCACCTCTCCGGTCAGATAGCTCGAGTACTCGCTGGCCAGAAACGCGATGGTGGCCGCCACTTCCCACGGTTCGGCGGCGCGTCCGAACGCCTCACCGGCGGACAGCCGGTCGAGCAGCTCGGCAGAGGTGGTCTTGTCCAGGAACTTGTGCCGGGCGATGCTAGGTGACACCGCATTGATCCGCACCCCATACTCCGCGGCTTCTATTGCGCTACAGCGAGTTAACGCCATGACGCCGGCCTTGGCCGCGGCGTAGTGCGACTGCGAGTGCTGTGCCCGCCAGCCCAACACGCTGGCATTGTTGACGATCACTCCACCATGCGGCGCCTCACGGAAGTAGCGAAGTGCGGCTCGAGTGGCCCGGAACACCGATGTGAGCGTCACGTCCAGGACGCGATCCCACTCGTCGTCGGTCATATCGGCCACCGGGGTCTGCCCGCCCAACCCGGCGTTGTTGACCAACACGTCAAGGCGGCCCATGCGGGCGGTGGTCGAGTCGATCAGCGCGTCGACCTGTGCGGTGGAACTCACGTCGCACAGCACGCTTTCGACCCGGCCCAGTCCCAGCGCGGACAGTTCGGCGGCGGTTTCGCCGAGCCGTCGCTCGTGGTGGTCGGAAATCACCACGTCGGCGCCTTCGGCCAGGGCACGGCGCGCCGTCGCCGAACCGATGCCGGTGCCGGCCGCCGCGGTCACCACCACGACCTTGTCAGCCAAAAGGCCATGTCCGGCAATTTCTTTCGGTGCTTCAGACAAGCTCATCCCTTGGCCTCCCGGGGCAGGCCGAGCACCCGCTCGGCAATGATGTTGCGCTGAATCTCGTTGGATCCGCCGTAGATCGTGTCAGCGCGGGTGAACAAGAACAGCCGCTGCCATTCATCGAACTCGCCGTCGGCCAGCGTCAAGCCCGGCTTGCCGATCACATCCATCGCCAGTTCGCCGAGACTGCGATGCCAGTTGGCCCACAGCAACTTCGAAACGTTGTCCTGGCCGGGCTGCTCAACATCCATGGTGGCCAGGGCATACGAACGCATTGCCCGTAGTCCGGTCCACGCCCGGGTCAGGCGTTCCCGGATGAACGGATCGTCGGCGGCGCCGGTGCGCCGCGCGAGAGCGGCCAGATCGGAAAGCTCACGGGCATAGACGATCTGCTGCCCCAGCGTCGAGACGCCCCGCTCGAAGGTCAGCGTGCCCATCGCGACGCGCCAGCCGTCACCCGGTGCGCCGACCACCAAGTCAGCATCGGTGCGGGCGTCGTCGAAGAACACCTCATTGAACTCCGCGGTACCGGTGATCTGGACGATCGGCCGGATCTGCACGCCGGGCTGATCCAGCGGGACCAGCAGATACGACAGCTCGGCATGGCGTTTGGAGCCCTTCTCGGTTCGCGCGACCACGAAGCACCACTGCGAAAGATGAGCCAGCGACGTCCATACCTTCTGGCCGTTGATTACCCATTGATCACCGTCGAGTTCGGCGGTGGTCGCCACATTGGCCAGGTCACTACCGGCGCCGGGCTCGGAATACCCCTGGCACCACAGCTCGGTGACGTCGAGGATGCGCGGCAGGAAGCGCTGCTGTTGTTCGGGTGTCCCGAAGGCGATCAGCGTTGGCCCGAGCAGCTCTTCACCGAAGTGGTTGACCTTGTCCGGCGCATCCGCGCGCGCGTATTCCTCGTAGAAAGCCACGCGGTGGGCGATCGAGAGCCCCCGGCCGCCATGCTCGACCGGCCACCCCAGGCAGGTCAGCCCGGCCGCGGCCAGATGCTGGTTCCAGGCCCGGCGTTCCTCGAAAGCCTCGTGTTCACGTCCCGGCCCGCCGAGCCCCTTGAGCGTTGCGAATTCTCCGACCACATTGGCCGCGAGCCAGCCGCGGACCTCCGCCCGAAACTCCTCGACGTCCTGCATGCCCTGTAGGCTAACCTACCAAGCACTTGCTTTGTTAGCCCCGGCGGTCGCCGCGTGAGGAGGAGCGTCGATGACCAGCGATCCCCGCACCGTGCCCACGGCGCTGGATCGGCTCGTGCGCCGGTTACCCAACCACGATGCACTGGTTACCGAGGAGCGCAGCTTCACGGTTTCCGAGCTGAATGACGAGGTTTATCGAGCGGCGGCCGCGCTGATCGAGCTGGGCGTCAAGCCTGCGGCTCGGGTGGGCATCTGGTCGCCCAACACCTGGCACTGGGTGGTGGCTTGCCTGGCGATCCACCACGTCGGCGCGGCAATGGTCCCGCTCAACACCCGCTACACCGCCGACGAGGCCGCCGACATCCTGGCCCGGACCGAGGCGCCCGTGCTGTTCGCGATGGGACACTTCCTCGGCAGCGACCGGGTGGCAGGCCTTGACCGCAAAGCGTTGCCCGCACTGCGGCACATCGTGCGGATACCGATCGAAGAACCCGACGGCACTTGGGACGAGTTCATCGAGACCGGCACCGACACCGGCGCGGTGACCGCCCGCGCCGCCGCGGTCAGCCCCGACGACGTGAGCGACATTCTCTTCACCTCCGGCACCACCGGGCGGAGCAAGGGCGTCCTGTGCGCGCACCGGCAGTCGCTATCGGCCTCGGCGTCTTGGGCAGCCAACGGAAAGATCACCGCCGACGACCGTTACCTGTGCATCAACCCGTTCTTCCACAACTTCGGCTACAAGGCCGGCATCCTGGCCTGCCTACAAACCGGCGCAACATTGTTCCCGCATTTGACGTTTGATCCACTGCGCACCCTGCAGGCGATCGAACGACACCGCATCACCGTGCTGCCCGGCCCGCCGACCATCTATCAGACCCTGCTCGACCACCCCGCGCGCGACGACTACGACCTGAGTTCGCTGCGATTCGCGGTGACCGGAGCGGCCACCGTACCCGTCGTGCTGGTGGAACGCATGCAGTCAGAACTCGATATCGACATCGTGCTGACCGCTTACGGCCTGACCGAGGCAAACGGCATGGGAACCATGTGCCGAGCCGACGACGATGCGCTGACGGTCGCCACCACCTGCGGGCGGCCCTTCGCGGACTTCGAATTGCGGATTGGCCCCGACACCGGGGAAGTGCTGCTGCGGGGCCCCAACGTCATGCTCGGCTATCTCGACGACCCGCGGGCCACCGCCGCCGCGATCGACGCCGACGGCTGGTTACACACCGGAGACATCGGAGTCCTCGATGAGGCGGGCAACCTGCGGATCACCGACCGGCTCAAGGACATGTACATCTGCGGCGGGTTCAACGTCTATCCCGCCGAGGTCGAGCAGGTACTGGCCCGGCTCGACGGTGTCGCCGACGTCGCGGTGATCGGGATTCCGGACCACCGACTGGGCGAAGTGGGCCGGGCGTTCATCGTCGCCCGACCCGGCTTCAATCTCGATGAGAAATCGGTGATCGATTACACCCGTGAACATTTGGCGAACTTCAAGGCACCGCGCTCGGTTCGCTTCGTCGATACGTTGCCCCGCAACGCGGCCGGCAAAGTAGTCAAACCGCAACTGCGAGAGCTGGCCTAAATGGATTTGGATCTTGACGAAGAGACCCTGGCTTTCCAAGGCGAAGTGCGCGAGTTCCTGGCGGCCAACGCCGAGGTCATGCCGACCAAGTCATACGACAATGCGCAAGGCTTCGCCCAGCATCGAGTTTGGGACCGAGTGCTCTTCGACGCGGGCCTGTCGGTGATCACCTGGCCGAAACAGTACGGCGGCCGCGACGCGCCCCTGCTGCACTGGGTGATCTTCGAAGAGGAGTACTTCCGCGCCGGAGCACCGGGCCGGGCCAGCGCCAACGGTACCTCGATGCTGGCCCCCACCCTGTTCGCGCACGGTACCGCCGAGCAGCTAGACCGCATCCTGCTCAAAATGGCCAGTGGCGAACAGATCTGGGCACAAGCCTGGTCGGAGCCCGAATCCGGCAGCGATCTGGCGTCACTGCGATCCACTGCCACCAAGACCGACGGAGGCTGGCTACTCAACGGCCAGAAGATCTGGAGCTCGCGCGCACCATTCGCCGACATGGGATTCGGACTGTTCCGCTCCGACCCGTCAGCACAGCGCCATCGTGGGCTGACGTACTTCATGTTCGACCTGAAGGCCAAAGGGATTACCATTCGCCCGATCGTCCAACTCGGCGGCGACACCGGCTTTGGTGAAATCTTCCTCGATGACGTGTTCGTGCCCGACCAGGACGTCATCGGTGCACCCAATGACGGTTGGCGCGCGGCGATGAGCACGTCGAGCAACGAGCGAGGCATGTCGCTGCGCAGTCCGGCTCGCTTCATGGCGGCTGCCCAGAAGCTGGTTCAGCTGTGGAAGGACGCCGGCTCGCCCCCCGAGTTCGCCAACCGAGTGGCCGATGCCTGGATCAAGGCGCAGGCCTATCGGCTGCAGACCTTCGGCACCGTGACCAGGCTGGCGGCCGGCGGTGAGTTGGGCGCCGAATCGTCGGTCACCAAGGTGTTCTGGTCCGACCTGGACGTGGATATCCATCAGACCGCGCTCGACATCCGCGGCGCCGACGCCGAGTTGGTCAGCCCGTGGACCGAAGGTCTGCTCTTTGCCCTTGGTGGTCCAATTTATGCCGGTACCAATGAAATCCAGCGCAATATCATTTCGGAGCGGCTGCTGGGCCTGCCACGAGAGAAGAAGTGATCCGTGGAATTTGCACTAGACGAACAGCAGCGCGACTTCGCGGCCAGCATCGACGCGGCCCTCGCGGCCGCCGATCTGCCCGCGGCAGTTCGGGCGTGGTCCGCCGGTGACGTCGCGCCCGGCCACAAGGTGTGGGAGCAGTTGGCCAACCTTGGCGTCACCGCGCTGACCGTGTCGGAGAAGTTCGACGGCCTGGGCGCCCACCCGATCGACCTGGTGGTCGCGCTCGAGCGCCTGGGCCGCTGGTGTGTGCCAGGACCGGTGGCGGAGTCGATTGCGGTGGCACCCGTATTGCTCGCCGACGATGACCGCAGCGCCGGTTTGGCCTGCGGTGAGTTGATCGCCACCGTCGCACTGCCGCCGCACGCACCCCGAGCCGTCGATGCCGATACCGCGGGCCTGGTGCTGGTGGCTGGCGAAAGCGGTGTCTGCGAAGCGGCGGTGGCGGACTGCCACGAGTCCATCGACCCCAGCCGCCGCAGTTACGACGTGACGGCCACTGGTGCTGCGTGGCAGGCAGATGTCAAGCGCGCCTATGAGTTCGGGGCGCTTGCCACCGCGGCCCAGCTGATCGGTGCCGCCGAAGCCTTGTTGGACGCCACCGTCGACTATGCCAAGCAGCGCACCCAGTTCGGCCGGGTGATCGGCTCCTACCAAGCGATCAAGCACAAGCTTGCCGAGGTCCATATCGCGATCGAGCTGGCCCGTCCGCTGGTACACGGCGCGGCATTGTCGCTGCAACCCCGCGATGTCAGCGCCGCCAAGGTCGCCGCTGGCGACGCGGCCCTGCTGGCGGCTCGCAGCGCGTTGCAGACCCACGGTGCTATCGGGTTTACCCAGGAACACGACCTGTCGCTGTGGCTGCTGCGAGTGCAGGCGTTGCGTTCGGCGTGGGGTACACCAGAAGTACACCGGCGGCGGCTGCTCGAGGCGCTATGACCCCCGCCGGCGACGATGGGCAGCGCAGCGATGAGAAGGAGCGGCGGCGATGACCGAAGAGCGCGAGATGCTGCGGGAAACCGTCGCCGCCTTGGTGAACAAACACGCAAGCCCCGCGGCGGTTCGCAGCGCAATGGAGTCCGAACGAGGCTACGACGAGACGTTATGGCGGCTGCTGTGTGAGCAGGTTGGCGCCGCGGCCCTGGTGATACCCGAGGAGCTCGGCGGCGCGGGCGGCGAACTGGCCGATGCCGCAATAGTTTTGCAGGAGCTGGGTCGGGCACTGGTACCTTCTCCCCTGCTCGGCACGACGCTCGCGGAGTTGGCCCTGCTGGCCGCTGCCGAACCCGATGCCAAGACGCTGGCCGGGCTGGCCGAGGGCAGCTCGATCGGGGCACTGGTGCTCGACCCCGACTACGTGCTCAACGGGGATACTGCGGATGTCGTCATCGCCAGCACCGAGGGACAACTGAGCAGGTGGACCCGTTTCAGCGCCCATCGGGTGGCCACCATGGATCCGACCCGCAGACTGGCCCAACTGCGCGCCGAGGAGACGGCTTTTCTGGGTGAAGACCCCGGCCTGGCAGATGCCGCGGGAATTCTGCTGGCGGCCGAACAAATCGGCGCCGCCGAACGCTGCTTGGAGCTAACCGTCGAGTACGCGAAGAGCCGGGTGCAGTTCGGCCGCCCGATCGGCAGCTTCCAGGCGCTCAAGCACCGGATGGCCGACCTGTACGTCGAGGTGGCCGCGGCTCGGGCCGTGGTCACCGAGGCCTGCACTGCGCCGACGCCCACCAGCGCCGCCACCGCGCGGCTAGCGGCCTGTGAAGCGCTGTGCGCGGTGGCCGCCGAGGGCATACAGTTGCACGGCGGCATCGCGATCACCTGGGAACACGACATGCATCTGTATTTCAAGCGAGCACACGGCAGCACCCACCTACTTGCTTCACCGCCAGAGCTGCTGCGCCGATTGGAATCGGAAGCACTAGGAGCCGGGCCATCAATACCATGAATGCCGTGAACACCCACATCGCCCGTAGAGCGGGCATCCCACCGTTTTATGTGATGGACGTCTGGCTGGCGGCCGCCGAACGCCAACGCACCCACGGCGATCTGGTGAACCTTTCGGCGGGCCAGCCCAGCGTCGGCGCACCAGAGCCGATACGTGCCGCCGCGGCCGCCGCCCTGCACCTCAACGAGCTCGGTTACACGGTAGCGCTGGGTATTCCGGAGTTGCGTGCGGCAATCGCCGCGGACTACCACCGCCAACATGGAATCTCGGTCGAACCGGAGGCGGTAGTGATAACCACCGGCTCCTCCGGTGGCTTCTTGCTCACCTTCCTGGCGTGTTTCGATGTGGGCGACCGGGTGGCGCTGGCCAGTCCTGGCTATCCGTGCTACCGGAACATCCTGTCGGCGCTGGGCTGCGAAGTCGTGGAAATCCCGTGCGGGCCCGAGACCCGGTTTCAACCCACCGCGGACATGCTCGCCCAGATCGATCCGCCGGTGCAGGGCGTCATCGTCGCCAGTCCGGCCAATCCGACCGGAACGGTCATTCCGCCGGAGGAACTCGCCGCGATCGCGTCGTGGTGTGATGCCTCGGGCGCCCGACTGATCAGCGATGAGGTCTACCATGGCCTGGTCTATGAGGGCGCGCCGCCGACCAGCTGCGCCTGGCAGACGTCGCGAAACGCGGTGGTAGTAAACAGCTTTTCCAAGTACTACGCGATGACGGGCTGGCGGCTGGGCTGGCTGCTGGTACCAACCGAGCTGCGTCGCGCCGTGGATTGCCTGACCGGCAATTTCACCATCTGCCCACCGGTGCTGTCCCAGGTTGCCGCGGTGTCGGCGTTCACCCCCGAGGCAACCAAGGAAGCCGACGGCAATCTGCGCCACTACGCCAGCAACCGCTCGACGCTGCTCGACGGGCTGCGCCGCATCGGCATCGACCGGCTGGCCCCCACCGACGGCGCCTTCTACGTCTATGCCGATGTCTCCGACTTCACCGACGACTCGCTCAAGTTCTGCTCAAAGTTGCTGGCCGACAACGGCGTTGCCATCGCCCCTGGTATTGACTTCGACACCGCAGGCGGAAATTCCTTCGTCCGGCTGTCATTCGCGGGACCGAGCGAAGACATCCGAGAGGCCCTGCGCAGGATCGAGTCCTGGCTGCCGGAGCGCTAACCGGCCAGAGGCGTCACCGGTCTTCGGCTCCAAAACAAACTTTGTCGATGCGGGCCTCGAGCCGGCCGCGTTCTCCGACGTCGGCAACGTTGATGCCGAACCGGTCGCCCAGCGTGTCGACTACCGCGGCAGCGTCTTCCAACAGGATCTTCTCGGTCCCGCCGCGTCGGTGGATGGCCAAGTTGCGGCCCATCAAGTTCCACCGGGCATCGTCGGCGACGGTCGCGGCCATCAACCCGGTGACAAAGTGCGACGTTGGGTGCGTTGAGACGAACCAGCTGCCAACCCTGAGGTCGACTTGCGGCCGCGTCAGCGTGCTGAACTCATAGAGCGCCTGCCACTCGTCGCGGACCATCGCCTGCAGGACCAGCCCGTCGCCACGATCGTCGAGGCGATAGGGTTCCAGAGCTGTTTGCTGAACGGTGCCGGTTTCGAGCCGCAACGGAGCGGTCGGCGTCATCCCACCGAAGCCGACATCGACCAGGTACGGCCCTTGGCAGCCCGGAAAGGTCACCGCCAATACGGTGTGTGTTTGCGCTGGAGTCGGCGCATCCGGCGGGGCCAGCCACACCACACGTCCGGCTAGCCGCCTTACCCGATATCCGATTTCGGCTAACACATAACCGATCAGCCCATTGTGTTCGTAGCAGTAGCCACCGCGACGGCGGTCCACCAGCTTGTCGGCCAGAGCTTCGGGACTTACGTCATCGACCGGCACTCCCATCAACGGGTCCAGGTTCTCGAACGCGATCGCGCCAGTGTGTGCGCTCACTAAATCCCGCAATACGTCCAGCGTCGGGTCGGTTGCACCGCGATAGTTGATGCGGTCGAGGTATCCGGTCAGATCCAGCGCCATAGCGCCATTGTGCTAGGCGCGCCAATCGCCGCGCGACTGCCCAGCGGCGAACTTCGACAGGAAATACCCAAGGGGGTATTATCGGGAGCGCCCTACCCAACCAGGGTGAAGCGTCCGCGACATCGCCGCAGCAGTCGCGAGAAGGAGGAACCGTGGCCGACGTCGAGCTATAGCTCGACCCGATTTGTCCGTTTGCGTGGGTCACCTCGCGCTGGCTACTCGAAGCCGCGCAAAGCACGCACACCCCCGTCACCTTGCGCCAGATGAGCCTGGCCGTTCTCAACGAAGGCAAGGACCTCGACGCCAAGCAGCAGCAGATGATGCAGCGATCACGGCAACTGGGACGGCTGTTCGCCGCGGTGACGACCAAGTATGGAGCGGACGCGTTCGCCCGGCTCTATGACTCGATCGGCACCCGCATCCATCTTCGCCGCGAAGAGATCACCCAAGGCGGCATCCGCGAAGCCCTCGCCGAGACCGGCCTGGACGAGTCGCTGTCCGAGACCCTCGACGACAGCGGGCTCGACGACGAGGCCAGGCATGCACACCAGGCCAGCCAGGATGCCCTCGGCGGCACCGCGGGCAGCCCGATCATCGCGGTCGACGGACAAGGCTTTTTTGGACCGGTACTCACCCGGATGCCCAGCGGTGCGGATGGCATGCGGTTACTCGAAGCGGTGCTCACCGCCGCAAAAACCCCCGAATTCGCGGTCTTGCAGCGGCCCTACCAGGGGCCGCCGGTTCTCGATGGGACGGCCCGCTGATGTGTAGCCCAGTCAAATGCCGAACCTGCGGAAAGGTGACCTGGTCGGGCTGCGGGGCGCACGTGGATCAGGTTCGCGCGATGGTGCCGGAATCCCAGTGGTGCCCCGGCCACCCCAAGGACACCTCGAAACGATTTTGGCCGCCGCGGCGCCCCTGACGACGGGATTTCCCGGTATTTGAGGTAGCGGGCAGGCGGCGTCTCGCGCCGCCCGGTGAACCAACTACTATCTACGTACGTAGATAGTATTTTGTTGGCCATCGTCACCGAACCCTCGAACTCGACGGGAAGGGAATCACCATGCCCCGCCGCCTGATCGCCTCGCTCGCCGGCATCGCCGCCGCATTGACCATCGCAGCATGCGGTTCTTCCGGAACGGCCTCACCAGCGGGCGCCCCCGCGTCGTCATCGAACGCGGTGGCCAACCGGGCCGCGCATGTCCCGGCCCAACTGCAGTTCACCACCAAAACCATTGATGGGAAGCCCTTCTCGGGAGAGAGCCTGGCGGGAAAGGCCACGGTGTTGTGGTTCTGGACACCGTGGTGCCCCAAGTGCCAACAGGAAGCACCGATCGTGGCTAAAGCCGCGGCCGCCAACCCGGAGGCGACATTCGTCGGGGTGGCCGCCCGCGAGGAAGCCTCCGCGATGCAGGCCTTCGTCGACAAATACCAGTTGGGCGACGTGACCCAACTTGCCGACAGCGACGGCCAGGTGTGGTCCAACTTCGGTGTCACACAGCAACCGGCATGGGCGTTCATCTCCGCCAACGGCGAGGTCGAGGTGGTCAAGGGTGGACTGAGCGAAGCCCAGTTGACCGAGCGGGTCAACGGGCTCACCGGGAAATGATCAATACCGCGGCCCTGAGCTTTGCCTTGGGCGCCGGGCTGGTGGCCGCCCTCAATCCGTGCGGCTTTGCCTTTCTCCCCGGTTATCTGGGCTTGGTGATCGCCGGCAGCCAAGGCACCTCCCGACCACGAGCGGTGCTGCGCGCCGGAGCGGCCACCGCGGGAATGTCGCTCGGCTTCCTCACGGTGTTCGGTGTTTTCGGACTGCTGATTTCACCGGTCATAGCTTCGGCCCAGAGATACCTGCCGTTCGCGACGGTGGTCATCGGGGTGCTGCTTGTCGGTCTTGCCATCTGGCTACTGGCCGGCAAGGAACTCAGCATCATCTTGCCCAAGAGCATGGGGGGTACGCCGACAACTCGGCTCGGTTCCATGTACGGCTACGGCGTGGGCTACGCCGTCGCCTCGCTATCTTGCACCGTTGCGCCGTTTCTCGCGGTGATCAGCACCACCTTCAAACAGGGCTCCGTACTGTCGGGGGTGCTGGCCTTCGTCGCCTATGCCGTCGGAATGACCCTCACGGTGGGCGTAGCGGCGCTCACCGTTGCGCTGGCCGGTTCATCTGCCACCGCAGCGTTTCGGCGCATCTTGCCTTTCGTGGGCCGGATCGCGGGCGTGATCGTCCTCATCACCGGCCTTTACGTCGCCTACTACGGCTACTACGAAATCCGGCTGTATTTCACCAGCGCCGAAACCGACGACCCGGTGATCCAGGCCGCAAGCACGCTGCAGGACAGCTTGATTCGGCTGGTAGACGGGCTCAGCCCGTGGCTGCTACTGGGTGTCGCGGCAGCACTTGTCGCCGTCGCCGTGGGCTGGCACACCCTGGCGCGACGGCGCGCCAGCAATCCCGCCGCGCAATCGCTGCCCGACCCAACGTCATAGCCGACAAGCCAGTCCAAGGAACATCGGCGAAACCACCGCGAGACCGATGGTCGCCCAGAGCATCAACCGCTCCTGCCACCAACTGCGGCGCGACACCGAGATGGCCAGCCGTTCGGCACGAGCCACCGTGGCGGTATTGGCCGCGCCCAATGCGGCCGGCGCCATGGCTGGCCCCTCGGTCAGCGCCAACAGGCCGCGCAGTAACGCCATCTTGCCGTGGCTGCGCACCGCGACGTCGTCGGCGCACATCTCGAGAAGGTCGGCCACCACCTTTGCTGCCGCGGCGAACAGTGGTAGCCGCGGCAGGCTCGACGCCAGCGCCCGCAGCGCCATGAGCAAGTCGTGGTGGCGGCTGGCCAGGTGCGCGTATTCGTGTGCCAGCACGGCCGCCAGCTGCGGCTCATCGAGGCGGCCGAGCGCGCCGCTGGTGACCACGATGACCGAGTTCGGACGGCCGGTCACGCAGTAGGCCGCGGGCTGTGGCGCCGGGACCACAACCACGCCGGGCCAGTCGCTGGCTCCTCCGATCGTTCGGGCGGTCGCCGCGTGCAGCCGACTGGCGGATCGCTGGCGCCGCAACTGCCGGCCCATGCGCCAACACACGATGACGGTGGCCACCGCTCCGGTCGACAGCACACCCACCGCAAGCGCCGAGGCGATCCCGCGCGGCAGGCCCAGTTCGCCGGCAAGGCCCAGCTCTTTGAGGCACAGGGCCAGGGCCCGGTGGCGCCATATGCTGTCCAATACCGCCGCGCCGAGGAACACCAGAGCGCCCACCCATGCGGCAATAGCGGCGAACACCGCGCTCAGCCATGACGCCACCGCCAGCCGCGGGTGCACCCCGGTGCCGGTAACCCGTCGCAGCAGCACCGGCCCTACCCAGATCAGGGCGGATGCGTACGCAAATAAGAGCAAAGCCGCGTTCATGACTCTTCCTGGTCGTCGATGATCCGGCGCAGCGCGTCGCGGACCCGCACAGCATCGTGTTCATCCATCTGTTTCAGAAAAAACGCCAAGACCAGGTCCGAATCGCCGCCGGCGTCGAAGGCATCGTGCATCAGGCGGGCGGAATGCTCTTCGCGAGTCATGGTCGGCCAGTAACTGAACGCCTTGCCCACCCGTTCGCGCTGCAACCAGCCCTTGCGGTGCAGATTGTCCATGGTGGACATCACCGTGGTGTAGGCAATCTGGCGGTCGTGAGCCAGGTCATCGAAGACGCCGCGTACCGTCACGGCCCCGCCGTGGTCCCATACGCGGTCCATGACGACCGTCTCGAGTTCGCCGAAGCACCGAACCTGCACGGCTCTACTCTCTCGCACGTTCGCGCCGATCGCTATTCCGGTGCCGAACAACCGCGATATGCAGCCGATTCGCGCTTGCTTGATTTCTGTCAAATACGGGGAACCCGGTACAGACGACCACAGCACCACCGACTAGCACCGGAGCCCTCATGAACAGCAGCATGATTTGGATCGTTGTCGGGGTAGTAGCAGCGATAGTCGTGCTCGGCGGCCTGATCGTCGTGGCCAGCAGGACGCGGCGCCACCGCCGGCAACAGCAGGCCGAAGAGATTCGCGAGCAGGCCCGACTTCAGGCCGCCCAACTGGAACGACGTCGGGCACTCGCCGACGAAACCGCTGCCAAGGCGCGCGCCGCCCAAGCCGAGGCCGAGGTGAAGGCCGCCGAAGCCGCGCGGTTGCAGGAACGCGCGGCCCAACACCAAAGCGAGGCCGAAGCGACCCGGACGCAACTAGACGAGCAGTGGCAACGCGCCGAGGACCTGGCCCCAGAAGCCGGGGCGCAATCATCGCAGACCGCTTCGCAAAGCGACGCCGTGGACACCGGTAGCAGCCGGTAACCGAAGGCGGGCGTAGCGCCACGGCGAAATTTTCCCCTTGATTTTCGCCGTGGCGTTGCGTTCGCGGGAAGAGGGAGGCAGCCCGCTAGAGCCAGGTGTCCTGGGTCGTTGCGGTCAAAAACGCTTCCAGGTCGTCACGCCACTGAGCGGGCGTGGTCTTGTCCGGTTCGATGCCCGTGTAGTCGCCCCGGTAGAACAGCAGCGGCCGAGGCTTGATCTTGGGCACTTCCAATAGCGAATGAACCGCGCCGAAGACCACGAAGTGATCTCCGCCGTCATGCACCGAGGCCACCGTGCAATCGATGTAGGCCAGCGACCCATCAATGATCGGCGAACCGAGTTCAGAAGGGCGCCAATCGATACCGGCGAACTTGTCGGACTCCTTGGACCCGAACCGCACCGACACGGACTTTTGTTTCTCGGTGAGCACGTTCACGCAGAACCGGCCGCTGGCCTCGATGGCTTTCCAGGAACGCGACACCTTGGTCGGACAGAACAACACCAGCGGCGGGTCCAGCGACAGCGCCGCAAAAGACTGACACGCAAACCCACTCGGCACGTCGTCATGCACCGTGGTGATGATGGTGATCCCGGTGCAGAACTGTCCGAGCACGTGGCGAAATGTGCGCGGGTCGATCGGGTCAGCCGCCATTTTCGTCCGAGCTAGCCGCGAGCGCCGACCGTGAAGTCATGGCCCCACAGACTGACCGCTGTACTTTCCCGGGCGATCCAATCGTGGTCATCGACCTGTCTTCCCTCACAACCGAATTCAACATCGAACCCGCCGGGCGTCTTCATGTAGAACGACAGCATCAGGTCGTTGACATGCCGGCCCAGGGTGGCCGACATGGGTACTTTGCGATGCAACGCGCGGTCCAGGCACAGACCCACGTCGTCGGAATTCTGCACCTCGACCATCAAATGCACGATGCCGCTGGGCGTCGGTAGCGGCAGGAAAGCCAGCGAATGGTGGCGGGGATTGCAGCCGAAGAAGCGCAACCAGGCCGGCGCTCCGTCAGCGGGACGGCCAACCACCTGCGGCGGCATCCGCATCGAGTCACGCAGCTTGAAGCCCAGCACATCCCGATAGAAGTGCAGCGCCTCGGCGTCGTCGCGGGTGGTCAGCACGACGTGCCCCAGCCCCTGCTCACCGGTGACAAACTTGTGCCCATACGGGCTCACCACCCGCCGGTGCTCCAGCGCGGCGCCGTGGAACACCGCCAGCGGGTTTCCCGATGGGTCGGAGAACAAGATCATCTCGTCGACGCGGCGGTCCGCCAGTTCGGCGGCGGTAGCTTCCTTGTAGGGCGTGCCTTCCACGTCGAGCCGATTCCGGATTTCTTGCAGCCCTTGGGCATCCGCACATTCCCAGCCGGCCTCGGCTAACCGGTCCTGGGTGCCGGGCACGATCACCAGCCGGGCCGGAAAGTCATCCATGCGCAGATACAGCGCACCCTCGGTACTGCCTTTTCCCTCGACCATGCCGAGCACCTTGAGCCCGTACTCGCGCCAGGCAGCCATATCGGCGGCTTCGATGCGCAGATAGCCCAGCGAACGGATGCTCATCTCGCACCTCCTAAGAAATCAATGGTCATCCGGTTGAACTCGTCAAACTTCTCCACCTGCGCCCAATGTCCGCACTGCCCGAAGACGTGCAGCTGGGCGCGCGGGATCGTTTTCAGCGCCACCAGCGCTCCGTCGAGCGGATTCACCCGATCCTCACGACCCCAGATCAGCAGTACCGGCTGACGCAGCTTGTAAACTTCGCGCCACATCATGCCGAGCTCGAAATCCGCTGCGGCAAAAGACTTTCCCATTGCCCGCGTGGCGGCCAGCGACTCAGGTGTGCAGGCCAGTTCAAAACGCTGGTCCACCAGCTCGGGGGTGATCAGCTTCTGGTCGTAGACCATGACCCGCAGGAACGCCTCGAGGTTCTCCCGGGTGGGTGCGACCGAGAACTTCCCCAGCCGTTTCACCCCTTCGGTCGGGTCAGGCGCAAACAGGTTGATGCTCAACCCGCCCGGTCCCATCAACACCAAACGTCCGGCCCGGTCCGGGTAGTCGAGCGCAAAGCGCACCGCGGTGCCGCCGCCCAGCGAATTGCCCACCAACGGAACGCGTCCCAGCCCCAATTGGTCGAACAATTCCTTGAGCGCCCTAGCCGCATAATGATTGAACTGGCCGTGCTCGGCCCGCTTGTCGGAGTGACCGTATCCGGGCTGGTCGACGGCCAGCACGTGGAACTGCTGGGCCAGCACCTCGATATTGCGGGCGAAGTTCGACCAGCTCGACGCCCCGGGTCCGCCGCCGTGCAACAGCACCACGGTCTGATCGTTGCCGACGCCCGCTTCGTGATAGTGCAGCTTCAGCGGTCCGTCGACGTCGACCTCGGCATAGCGCGAGGTGGATTCGAATGTGTGCTCTGCAGTCTTGGACTGGGTCACTGTCATCAGACCATGGTGTCGCCGGCCGGCAACCCGAATTCGTTGTTCCCGAATATCACGTAAGCACGCTCGGGGTCGTTGGCCGCATGCACCCGACCGGCGTGCGCGTCGCGCCAGAACCGCTGAATAGGAGCGTCATTGGCCAGGGCGGTAGCACCGGAGGCCTCAAACAACCGGTCAATCGAGGCGATCGACCGGCCGGTGGCGCGCACCTGATCACGACGCGCCCGCGTCCGCAGGTCGAAGGGAATCTCTTTGCCGGCGGACAACAACGCGTACTCGTCACCGACGTTGCCCATCAGCTGTCGCGAGGCGGCGTCGATGTCGCTGGCCGCTTCGGCGATGCGGACCTTTGCGAACGGGTCATCCTTGGCCTTCTCGCCGGCGAATGCGGCACGCACGCGCTTGCCCTGGTGCTCGACGTGCGCGTCGTACGCGCCGTAGGCCATCCCGACGATGGGGGCCGTGATCGTGGTGGGGTGCATTGTGCCCCATGGCATTTTGTAGACGGGTGCGGTGTTGGTCTGCAGCCCGCCCGCGGTGTGGTCGTTCATCGCCTTGTAAGACAGGAACCGGTGCCGTGGCACGAAAACATCTTTGACCACCACGGTGTTGCTGCCGGTGCCTCGCAGACCGACCACATGCCAGACATCGTCGATGCGGTACTCGGTACGGGGAATCAGGAAGCTACCGAAGTCGACCGGGCGGCCGTCCTTGATCACCGGACCACCCGCGAAACACCAGGTCGCGTGATCACAGCCGGATGACCAGTTCCATGAGCCGTTGACCAGGTAGCCGCCGTCGACCACGACGCCCGCGCCCATCGGCGCATAGGACGAGGAGATCCGCGTCTTGGGGTCACTGCCCCAGACCTCTTCCTGGGCAAGCTGATCAAACAGTGCCAGATGCCAGTTGTGCACGCCGATGATCGAGCTCACCCAGCCGGTGGAACCGCACGCGCTCGCCAGCCGCCGCGTCGCCTCGTAGAACAGCGTGGGATCGCACTGCAGGCCGCCCCACTGCTCGGGTTGCAGCAGGGTGAAGAAGCCGACATCTTCGAGTGCCTGGACGGTCTCGTCCGGCAGCCTGCGCAGATCCTCAGTCGCTTGAGCCCGCTCCCGAAGCTTCGGGAGCAGATCATCGATGGCAGCCAGCACCGACTGCGCATCGCGCTGTTGAATCGTCGTCACTTACCTTTGCCTCCTGCGAGTGCGGACTGGGCACCGCGGCCGATGCGGACCCACGGAACAGCCGGGCATGGAACCTAGAGCAAGACTAGAACACGTTCCGATTTGTGTCGAGCAGGGTATTCCTGCACCTGGTAGCGATGTGAATCGAGTTTTCTATAACATGTTCTAGTCGAGACCAAGGAGAGGGCGGCTATTGACCGACGCAATTCCTGACGAGCCACTTGGCAGCCATGTCCTGGAACTGCAGATCGCCGAGGTCGTCGCCGAAACCGACGACGCCCGGTCGCTGGTGTTCGCCGTTCCGGACGGTTCCGATGACCCTCGGATCCCACCGGAGCGCCTACGCTACGCGCCCGGCCAGTTTCTGACGCTTCGGGTTCCCAGCGAGCGCACCGGTTCGGTGGCGCGTTGCTACTCGCTGTGCAGCTCGCCGTTTACCGATGACGCGCTGACCGTGACGGTCAAGCGCACCGCCGACGGTTATGCGTCCAACTGGCTGTGCGACAACGCCCATCAGGGGATGCGCATCCATGTGCTGGCGCCGTCGGGCAACTTCGTACCCAAGACGCTCGATGACGACTTTCTGCTGCTGGCGGCGGGAAGCGGGATCACCCCGATCATGTCGATCTGCAAGTCGGCGCTGGCCGAGGGCAGCGGGCAGGTGACGCTGCTCTACGCCAACCGCGACGAACGCTCGGTGATATTCGCCGACGCACTGCGCGAGCTGTCCGCCAAGTATCCGGACCGGCTCACGGTGGTGCATTGGCTCGAGTCGCTGCAGGGACTGCCCAGCGCGACCGCACTGGCACAGCTGGCCGCGCCCTTCACCGGCCGAACCGCCTTCATCTGCGGCCCCGGCCCGTTCATGGAGACCGCGCGCGTCGCCCTGCAGACCCTGGATGTGCCTGCCGGGCAAGTGCATATCGAGGTGTTCAAGTCGCTGGAGTCGGATCCGTTCGCGGCGGTGACGGTCGAGGACTCCGCGGCCGAACCACCGGCCACGGCGGTGGTGGAACTGGACGGACAAACCCACACCGTGTCCTGGCCGCGCAGCGCCAAGCTGCTCGACGTGCTGCTGGCCGCCGGTTTGGACGCACCGTTCTCGTGCCGGGAAGGGCACTGCGGCGCCTGCGCGGCCACCCTGCGCAGCGGCAAGGTGAACATGGAAGTCAACGACGTGCTCGAGCAGCAGGATCTCGACGATGGACTGATTTTGGCCTGTCAATCTCACCCGGAATCTGATTCGGTGGAAGTGACCTACGACGAATAGTCGCGGCGTTAAGTTCACCCAGACGGGTCGACGAGAGGACGCACGATGAGGCGGCTGATGACAGGCCTGGCGATTCCCGCGCTGATGCTCACCTTCTTGCCCAGTCCCACCTCGGCCGCGGCCAGCAATACCGCCACCACCCTGTTCCCGGTCGATGAGACCACCCAACTCGAGACGCACTCGTTCGTCGACTGCCACCCCAACGGCAGCTGCGACTTCGTCGCCGGAGTAAACCTGCGCACCCCAGAAGGCCCGACCGGCTTTCCGCCCGGGTTGTGGGCACGTCAAACCACCGAGATCAGGTCGTCGAATCGATTGGCTTACCTGGACGCGCACGCCACCAGCCAGTTCGAACGGGTGATGAAGCAGGCCGGCTCCGACGTGATCACCACCGTCTACTTCGGCGAGGGCCCACCCGACAAGTACCAGACGACCGGCGTGATCGACTCCGCCAGCTGGGAAACCGGCCAGCCGATGACCAACGTGAATGTCTACGTGTGCACGCACATGCAGGTGGTCTACCCTGGGGTCAACCTCACCTCCCCCAGCACCTGCGCGCAGACCAACTTCTCCTAGCGCTCCCGGCGGCAGCTAGCGCGGCAGACCCAGCAGCCGTTCGGCCGCCACGGTCAGCAGGATCTGTTCGGTGCCACCGGCAATCGTGAGACACCGGGTGTTGAGGAAATCGAACACGGCACGGTTCTCCACCAGACCGCCGCAGGCGGACACATCCATCATGTATTCGGCCAGCGCCTGGCGATAACGCACTCCGATCAGCTTGCGCACGCTGGATTGCGCTCCCGGATCCCGCCCGCCCATGACCAGTTGGGCGATGCGCTGATCGAGCAGTGCACCGGTTTGGGTGGCAACGATCAACCTGGCCAGCCGATCCTGCTGGCCGGTGTCGAGTTTCAGCTCGGCCAGCACCTCGAGCAGCTCTTCCATCGGGTTGCCCAGCGCCGTCCCGGTGGCCATCGCGACCCGCTCGTTGGCCAGTGTGGTGCGGGCCAGCCGCCAGCCGTCGTTGACCGCTCCGACCACCATCTGGTCGGGAATGAACACGTTCTCCAGAAAGACCTCGTTGAACAACGAGTCGCCGGTGATCTCACGCAGCGGCCGGATCTCGATCCCCGGCGCGGTCATGTCCAGCAGGAAGTAGGTGATGCCCTTGTGTTTCGGGGCGTCCGGGTCGGTCCGGGCCAGGCACACGCCCCACCGGGCTTTGTGCGCCGCGGAGGTCCATACCTTCTGTCCGGTCAGCAGCCAGCCGCCGTCACCGCGGACCGCCTTGGTGCGCAGTGACGCCAGGTCCGAACCGGCACCCGGCTCGGAAAACAGCTGACACCAAAGGAAGTCACCACGCAGGGTGCTCGGTACAAAGCGCGCGATCTGTTCGGGCGTGCCGTGTTCGAGGATGGTGGGCGCCGCCCACCACCCGATCACCAGATCCGGCCGCACCACGCCGGCCGCCGCCAGCTCCTGGTCGATCAGCAATTGCTCGGCCGGGGATGCGCCGCGCCCGTAGGGCGCCGGCCAATGCGGTGCCAGCAGGCCGGCTTCGGCCAGGGCGACCTGACGCTTCTGCTCGGGCAGCGCGGCAACGTCTGCGACGGCCGCGGCGATCTCGGGACGCAGGTCGGCCACCTCAGAAAGGTCGATGTCGAGGCGACGACGCACACCGGCCTGGGTCAACGCGGCGACGCGGCGCAGCCAGCGCTCGGCGCCGCCGAGGAATCGGCCGATGCTGTGGGCCCGGCGCAGATACAGATGAGCGTCGTGCTCCCAGGTGCAGCCGATACCGCCGAGCACCTGAATGCAGTCTTTGACATTGGCCTTCGCGGCCGAAATGCCGATGCCGGCGGCCAGCGCCGCCGCGAGTGCGAATTGTTGGTCGTCGGACTCCGCGGCCGCCCGGGCCGCGTCGGCGGCGGCCACGTCGGCCTGCTCGGCCCGGCAGAGCATCTCGGCGCAGAGGTGCTTGATGGCCTGGAAGCTACCGATCGGCTTGCCGAACTGCTCGCGCACCTTGGCGTAGGCCACCGCGGTTTCCAACGCCCACCGGGTGACCCCGGCCGCCTCGGCCGCCAGCACGGTCGCGGTCAGATCCTCGACCCGCTGCCCCAACTCGCCCAGCGACAGCGCCGGCGCCGCGGCCATTACCACCCGGGCCAGCGGCCGGGAAAAGTCCGTGGCCGCCAATGGCTCCACCGCCACCCCCTCGGCGGTGGTGTCGACGAGCAGCCAACTCGCCCCGGCCGGCAGCAGCACCACGCCGCCGGCGATAGCGCCCAGTACCAGCGGGGCGCTACCCGAGGCGAGGGAGGTGTTCTGGTCGAACTGCAGCTCACCCTCGAGCGCCAGCCCGGCGAACCGGTCGCCCGACGCCAGTGCGGCCAGCAACTGGGGTTCGGCGCCGGCCTCGGCCAGCACCGCGGTGGCCACGGCGGTGCTGGCCACCGGCCCCGGCACCAGCGCCTTGGCCGCTTCCTCGATCATGGCGCACAGGTCCTCGATGGTGCCGCCGGCACCGCCGTGGTCCTCCGGAACCGCAACGCCGAACAGACCCAGTTCGGCCAGGCCGGTGAACACCGGGCGCCAAGCGTCGGCGTTTCCCCGCTCAATTTCACGGCTCGCGGCGGTCGGAATCTCCCCCGCGGCCGCAGTTCGGGCCCAGTCGCGCACCAACTCGCGCGCCGCCAACTGTTGGTCGGAGACAATCGCTACCACCTGCAGTCCTCCGCGTCATCAAATTCACATTGCTCGAACATGTCCGAGAACCGTTCATTCTTACTAGAACGTGTTCTAATAGTGCAGACGACCAACGTCAAGTTGGTGGCCATTAGGCCAGTACACGTCGTTGTCCCGGCTACGCGGAGGTGAGAAATTTACGCACAACATGCGTATCGTTTTGCCGCGATCCGCCCGGGAGAGGAGTTGCCCGCCAGATGTCGCCAGCGAACACCAACCCTGGCCGTGCTGCCGACGCACAACCTCGTGAGGTCGTGAAGGTGGCAGTACTGGCTGAATCAGAGCTGGGCTCGGAGGCACAGCGGGAGCGCCGCAAGCGCATCCTGGACGCCACCATGGCCATCGCCTCGAAGGGCGGCTACGAGGCCGTGCAGATGCGTGCCGTGGCCGACCGGGCCGACGTCGCGGTCGGCACGCTGTACCGGTACTTCCCGTCGAAGGTTCATCTGCTGGTGTCGGCGCTGGGCCGCGAGTTCAGCCGCATCGACGCCAAGACGGACCGGTCGGCGATGACCGGCGGCACGCCGTTTCAGCGGCTCAACTTCATGGTCGGAAAACTCAACCGGGCGATGCAGCGCAATCCGCTGCTCACCGAGGCGATGACACGCGCCTACGTGTTCGCCGACGCATCTGCGGCCACCGAGGTCGACCAGGTGGAAAAGCTCATCGACAGCATGTTTGCCCGGGCGATGGCCGACGGCGAGCCCACCGAGGACCAGTACCACATCGCCCGGGTGATTTCCGACGTGTGGCTCTCGAACCTGCTCGCGTGGCTGACCCGGCGCGCCTCGGCCACCGACGTCAGCAAACGGCTGGATTTGGCGGTACGGCTGCTGATCGGCGATCAGGAGGCGACCGCCTAACACCGGTCAAGCCGGCGGGCCCGCGGTGCGGCCCCGGATCAGCTCGGTATCGAGCAGCTCGACGACCGGCAGACCGGATCGCGGCGGGTTCTGCAGCAGCTCCCCGGCGCGGCGGCCCTTTTGCAGGCTCGGCTGCGACACCGTCGTCAATCCCCGGCTGATCGCTTCGGGCACGCCGTCGAACCCGGTCACGGTCATCTGCCCCGGAACATAAATGCCGTGCCCGCGCAGGTAATCCATGGCCGATAAGGCCAAGATGTCCGCCGTGCACATCAAGGCCGTGATCCGCGGGTTGGCTTCCAGCGCCACCTTGGCCGCGTCGCCACCCGAGGTCGGCAGGTGCTCGTAGCTTTCCACCACGGTCAGCGATTCCGGATCGACACCGGCGGCGGTCATCGCCTCCCACACGCCCGTGATGCGCTCACGCTGCACATCGAAAGTCGGCGACTTGAGCCGCTCGGCATCGACCAGATCTTGGCGCCGGTCCCGGCCCAGGCGCATGGTCAACAGCCCGATCTGACGATGCCCCAAGCTCAGCACGTAATCGGCGATCTTGCGCATCGCCGCCCGGTCGTCGATGCCCACCCTGGACACCCCGGCCAGCTCCTTGGGCTGGTCGACCACCACCACCGGTAGCCGGCGCTGCAGAACCACCTGCAGGTAGGGATCGTCGTCGCGGACCGAGTACACGACGAAACCGTCCACCCCGGCATTGAGCACTGCCGCGGTGCCATCTTCGAGGCTCCGGCTGGCACCGACGGCCACCAACAACAGCCCCTGCCCCAGCTCCTCGCAGGATTGCGCCACACCGGTTACGAAGTCGCGTGCCGCGGGGTCGCTGAAGAAGTAGGTCAGCGGCTCGGCCATCACCAAACCGACGGCGCCCGCTTTTCGAGTCCGCAACGAGCGGGCCACCGGATCAGGCCCCGGATAGCCCATCCGCTTGGCCGTGGCCAGCACCCGTTCACGCAGTTCGGCGGAGAGCTGGTCCGGCCGGTTGAAGGCATTCGAGATGGTGCTGCGCGACACCTTGAGTTCGGCTGCCAACGACGCCAGAGTCGCACGCCGCCGCGGAGTGGGACTCACGTTCGGTGAGGCTACAACGCCCCCGGCCGCACGGCCACGCGACGCGACCAGTCGAGTTTCTAATGGAAACGGTTGTCATTACTATTAGAGGTATGTTGCGGGTCAGGGTGGCACACGGGTTCTCGGCCATCCTGCTATCCGTGCTCGGCGCAACCGGTGTTGCGGCGTGCGGAACCGACCACGACGCGCACCCCGGCGCGGCCGCGGTGGTGGCATCAACCGATGTCTGGGGCAGCGTGGCGCGCGCCGTCGCCGGAGGACATCTCGCGGTGAAGTCAATCCTCACGGGCGCGGCTTCGGACCCGCACTCGTATCAGGCCAGTCCGGTCGACGCCGCCATGATCGCCGACTCCAGCCTGCTGATCTACAACGGCGGCGGCTACGACCCGTGGGTGGACAACGTGCTGGCCAACCATCCGGCCATCAACGCAATCGACGCCTACTCCCTGCTGGGAACCGATGCGGCACGCCCACCCGACGAGCACGTCTTCTACAACCTGCACGTCGCCAAGTCCGTCGCCGCCACGATCGCCGAACGGCTGGCGATCATCGACCCGGCCCATGCCGCCGAATACCGGACCAACGCGGTCGAGTTCGGCCGCAACGCGGACGCCATCGTCGATTCCGAACGCGCCATCGGTGCCGAGCACCCGGCCGTAGGGGTCATCGCGACCGAACCCGTGGTGCACTACCTGCTAGCGGCCTCCGGACTGGTCAATCGCACCCCGGCCGCATTCGCTCAGGCCAATGAGAACGACAGCGATCCGGCACCCGCCGACCTCGCCTCGGTGCTGACCCTGATCGACCGCCGGGAGGTCGCGGCGTTATTGGTCAACCCGCAGACCGCCACCGCCACGACCGCCGGTCTGCAGGCCGCCGCGCACCGGGCCGGGGTGCCCGTGGCCGAAGTGTCCGAGACCATGCCGATCGACACCGACTACCTGACCTGGCAGCGCAACACCGTCGACCAGCTGGCGGCGGCGTTGCGGTCCGGCCGCTAGGCACGTCCTTGAACCAGTCGAACCACCCGGCAATTGCGCTGCGCGGTGCGCGGCTGGCATTCGGCGATCGGGTCCTGTGGGAGGACCTCGATCTGTCGGTGTCACGCGGCGAATTCATCGCCGTGCTCGGGCCCAACGGCACCGGCAAGACCTCGTTGCTCAAGGTGTTGCTCGGCGAACTCGCGTTGAGCGCAGGTGTGGCGCTGGTGGACGGCGCCAGGCTCGACACCGGTCGAACGCGCCGCGGCCATATCGGCTATGTCCCACAGCACCATCCGATCGACCGGGAGGTGATGCTGCGCGGGCGCGACCTGGTCGGGCTGGGTGTCGACGGATGCCGGTGGGGTGCGGTTGCGTTGCGCTCGGGCGAGCGGGCCCGTCGCCGCGAAGCCGTGCAGCGGGCGCTGCAGCAGGTCGACGGTGAGCGGCTTGCCGACGTCCGGGTGGGGCTGATGTCGGGGGGCGAGCTGCAGCGGATACGCGTCGCCCAGGCACTGGCAAGCGACCCGTCGTTGCTGCTGTGCGATGAACCGCTACTGGCCCTCGACCCGGCCAACGCCAACCTGGTCGCCGCCCTGCTCGATCGCCGTCGCCGGGAGGCCGCAACCGCGGTCATGGTGGTCACCCACGAGGTCAACCCGATCTTGCCGTACGTGGACCGGGTGCTCTACCTGGTCGACGGGCGATTCCTGATCGGCACCGTCGAGCAGGTGATGACCAGCCAGACCCTCTCGACGCTGTACCGCGCCGATATCGAGGTGATCAAAGTCGTCAAGGGCCCCCACACCCGCTATCTGGTAGTCGACGCCCAGGACGGGCTCCGATGACCAACGACCGGCTCGTCGACATGCTGGACCATCTGTTCGCGTTCGACATCACCGCCCACCTACTCAGACACGACTTCGTCCAGCAGGCGCTGATAGCCGCCGCGTTGCTCGGGCTGGTGGCCGGATTGATCGGGCCGTTCGTCGTGATGCGCCAGATGTCGTTCGCCGTTCACGGCTCGAGCGAGTTATCGCTGACCGGAGCGGCGTTCGCACTGCTGTCCGGGTTGCCGGTGGGCGTCGGCGCGCTGGTGGGCAGCGCGTTGGCGGCGGCACTGTTCGGCATTCTGGGCCAGCGTGCCCGCGAGCGTGACTCGGTGATCGGCGTCGTGCTGGCGTTCGGGATGGGCTTGGCAGTCCTGTTCATCCACCTCTACCCGGGACGGACCGGAACCAGCTTCGCGCTACTGACCGCCCAGATCGTCGGCGTCGGCTATTCCGGCCTGACCATGCTGGCGCTGATCTGCGTTCTTGTCGTCGCGGCGCTGGCGATCTGTTACCGGCCGCTGCTGTTCGCCACCGTCGACCCCGAGGTCGCCGCGGCCCGCGGCGTCCCGGTGCGCACCCTGAGCATCGTTTTTGCCGCCCTGGTCGGTGTGGTGGCGGCTCAGGCGGTCCAGATCGTCGGAGCCCTGCTGGTGATGTCCTTGCTGATCACCCCGGCCGCCGCGGCCGCGCGAGTGGTCACCGCACCGGCCGCGGCGATCCTGACCTCGGTGGTTTTCGCGGAGGTGGCGGCCGTGGGTGGCATCGTGTTGTCCCTGGCCCCCGGGGTACCGGTGTCGGTGTTTGTGGCCACCATCTCCTTCCTGATCTATCTGATTTGTCGACTGCTGGGGCGCCACCGCTGAGGCAGCGTTTATCCTGGTCGCACACGGTCGTCAAGCCGGGTGCACCGACTTGCGGCCGTCGTTGGGGGTCGTGAGGGGAGGGAATAGTGCGCCAGCGAGTCGCCGCGCTAGCCGCGCTGGTGGGAGGTGCGGGCATGCTCGTCACCGGTTGCACCAACATCGTCGATGGCAATGCAGTGGCCGCGGATATGTCGGGGCCGTTGAACCAGACTCCGATCGCCGTTTCAGCGCTGGACGATCTCCTGCTCGACGTCAGCCAGATCGACAGCGCACTGGGCGCGACCTCGATGAAAGTCTGGTTCAACGCCAAGGCGATGTGGGACTGGAGCAAGAACATCTCGGACAAGAACTGCTTGGCAGTCGATGGCCCCGCCCAGGACGAGGTGTACGCCGGCACCGGTTGGACCGCGATGCGAGGCCAGCGGATGGACGACAGCGTCGATGATTCCAAGCGACGCAAGCACTACGCCATTCAGGCCGTTGTGGCCTTTCCCAGCGCCCACGATGCCAGCGCTTTCTACAACTCCTCGGTACGCAGTTGGGGCAACTGCTCGAATCGCCGTTTCACCGACGTCAGCACGGACCAACCCGACACCATCTGGACGGTCTCCGACGTCGTCAATGACAACGGCATGCTGAGCACCTCCCAGGTCCAGGAAGCCGGCGACGGATGGACCTGCCAACGGACTCTGACCGTGCGCAACAACGTCGCCATCGATGTGGTGACGTGCGCCTACAGCCAATCGGGTTCGGTGGCGGCCGATGTTGCGCAACAGATCGCGGCCAAAGCCGCCAAACAGTAGGCCCGCAGCGGGCCATGCAGGTAACCGGCTGGGTTCCCCACCTGAGGCTGGCGCGGGGCGCGATAGCGCTGGCAGCGACGGCCGCTCTGGCGCTGGCCGGCTGTAGCACCACCGTGGCGGGCACCGCCTTGCCGGCCGCCAACCTGGGCTATGCCCCCACCACAACCACCAGAGCAGCGCCACGCATTGTGGCGGCGGCCGCACTGGAGGGAGCACTGCTGACTCAGCAACAAGTGGTGGCGCTAGTCGGTGGAACCAACATGTCGCTGGTCGGCGCGATTACCGGCACAGCCGACGGGTCCAAGGTCGTCGACGATCCCACCTGCCTGGGGCTGGCGTCGATCGGCGACACGTCCGTCTACGCCAACAGCGGCTGGGTCGCGATGCGCGGCAACCAGATGACCAGCCCCAATGTCGTACAGGCCGACGTCACACAGCTACTCACATCGTTTCCCGTCGCCGCCGATGCCGCCGCATTGCTGCAACGCGCGCGCCAGGACTGGCAGGGCTGCGCGAATCGGCGATACGGCTTTCACTCTTCCAACGGCAACCACAGCTACTTCAACACCGGACCTGTGATCGCCAGCGGCTCGCGCATCGAGGTGTTGCTGCGCCAACAGGAAGACCCCCGATGGACGTGTTCACACGCGATGGCGTTGCAGGACAGCGTGCTCGCCGAGGCGCGGGTCTGCCTGATGAGCAAAAACACGACCTCGGCGCTGGAAAACCTCATCGACCAGGTGATCTCCCGGATACCCCAATAGTCCCCATAAGCTAGGCACGTGCCCTATATCGACCTCAACGCCGACTTGGGCGAAGGCTTCGGCATTTGGCAGTTGGGCGACGACGACGCCATGCTTGGAATAGTCACCAGCGCCAACGTGGCGTGCGGCTTTCACGCCGGAGAACCTGCCGGCCTGCTTCGCGTGTGCCGGGCGGCCGCCGAGCGGGGGGTGCGGATCGGAGCCCAGGTGGGCTATCGCGATCTTGCTGGCTTCGGCAGGCGTTTCATCGATGTGGACCCGGAAGATCTGGTCGCCGAAGTCGTGTACCAGATCGGCGCATTGCAGGCCATAGCCCAGTCTTGTGGATCCACGGTGTCCTACGTCAAACCCCATGGCGCCCTGTACAACACCATCGTGACCCACCGGGACCAGGCGGCCGCCGTCGCCGAGGCGGTACGGATGGTGGACGCCACGCTGCCGGTGCTGGGGATGACGGGCTCGGTGTTTTTCCAACAAGCGACCGACCTTGGGCTACGCACGGTCGCCGAGGCGTTCGCCGATCGCGCCTACCGGTCCGACGGACAACTGGTCTCGCGTCGCGAGCACGGTGCGGTGCTGGCCGATGCCGCGGCGATCGCGCAGCGGGCGGTGTCCATGGTGGCCTCGGGCAAGGTCACCGCGGTCGACGGCACGCAAGTCCCGATCACCATGGAATCGATTTGTGTGCACGGGGATTCGCCCGGCGCGGTGCAGATCGCGACGGCGGTGCGGGACCGGCTGACGGCGGCCGGCAACGAGATAAGGGCGTTTTGCTGATGCGTCTTCGATTCGGGCGGCCCGACCTCAAGCGCTATTCACATCGGTTTGGCGTTCCCGCTGCCAAGCCCGATGCTCCGCTCTCGGCGATGTGGATCGGTGTGTCGACGGTGCTACTCGACGACGGCTCATCGGCGCTGATGACCGACGGATACTTCTCCCGGCAGAGCCTGGCGCAGGTCGCTGCCGGCAAGCTGGCGCCATCGGCGGCGCGTGTCGACGGCTGCCTGGCCCAAGCCAAGGCGTCGGAACTGGCGGCCGTCATACCGGTGCACACCCATATCGACCACGCGATGGACTCCGCACTGGTGGCCGATCGTACCGGCGCGCTGTTGGTCGGTGGCGAATCCGCGGCCAATATCGGGCGCGGCTACGGGCTGGCCGAGGATCGCCTGGTGGTGGCTGTCCCCGGCCAGTCGATGGAGTTGGGCGCCTACGACGTCACCCTGATCGAGTCGCACCACTGCCCCCCGGACCGATTTCCCGGGGTGATCAGCGAGCCGGTGGTCCCACCGGTAAAGGCGTCGGCCTACCGCTGCGGTGAAGCCTGGTCGACGCACATCCACCACCGACCGTCGGGGCGGCGGCTGCTGATCCAGGGCAGCGCCGGATTCGTCGCCGGCGCGCTGGACGGCTACCGCGCCGAGGTCGTCTACCTCGGCGTCGGCCAGCTGGGGCTGCAACGGCGGTCATACCTGATCGACTATTGGAACGAGGTGGTGCGCGCGGTCGCGGCACGCCGCGTGGTCCTTGTCCACTGGGACGACTTCTTCCGCCCGCTGTCAAAGCCGATGCGGGCCTTTCCTTATGCGGCCGACGATCTGGATATGTCCATCCGTATTCTCGATGAGTTGGCTGCACAAGACGGCATCCCGTTGCAGATGCCGACCGTGTGGCAACGCGAGGATCCCTGGGTGTAAAGACGTAAAGAGCTGCTGAAACTTGACACTAACGGTTGCGCTGCTACTGCTAGCGGTAGTC
Source organism: Mycobacterium liflandii (assembly GCF_022354805.1). NCBI lineage: Bacteria > Bacillati > Actinomycetota > Actinomycetes > Mycobacteriales > Mycobacteriaceae > Mycobacterium > Mycobacterium liflandii. The sequence goes on from NZ_CP023138.1 coordinate 53,044, forward strand.
CTCGCGTTTGCGGTAGCACGTCCGCGCGGGTGGCCCGAGGCGGTGGCCGCGGTTCCGGCGGCCGGCATCTTGATCGCGATGGGCGCCATCTCGCCGCAGCAGGCGGCGGCACAGGTTTCCGGGTTGGCCGGAGTGGTCGCCTTCCTCGGCGCGGTGCTGGTCCTGGCCAAACTCTGCGACGACGAAGGCCTGTTCGAGGCCGCGGGTGCCGCGATGGCGCGGTCCAGCCGCAGTTCACACGGGCTGCTAGGCCAGGTTTTCGTGGTAGCCGCGCTGATCACCGCGGCGCTGAGTCTGGATGCCACCGTGGTGCTGTTGACGCCGGTGGTCCTGGCCACCGTGCGCAGATTGCGAACACCGTTCGGCCATATGCCTACGCCACGGCCCACTTGGCCAATGCCGCCTCGCTGTTGCTGCCGGTGTCAAACCTAACCAACCTGCTCGCCTACCGTGGGGCCGACATCTCGTTCACCAAATTCACCCTGGTGATGACGTTGCCGTGGCTGTTGGCGATAGCTGCGGTGTACGTGATCTTCCGCTGGTTCTTCGCACGGGATCTGGTCGCAGAGCCCAATCGTGAGCATGTGGGGCCACCACCGCGGCCGCCGGTGTTTGTTTTGGTGGTCGTGGCGCTGACGCTGGTCGGGTTCGCCACCGCCGAGTCGCTGGGCGTGGCGCCCGCATGGGCGGCCCTGGCCGGTGCCTCCGTACTGGCGGTGCGCAGTCTGCGCCATCGCCACACCTCGGTAATCGAGATTGCCCGCTCGGCCAATGTGTCGTTCCTGGTGTTCGTGCTGGCGCTGGGGGTGGTCGTTCAGGCCGTCATGCTCAGCGGAATCGCTGACAAGATGTCCGCGGTGGTGCCATCGGGATCGGGGCTGACGGCGCTCCTGGTGATCGCCACGGTGGCCGCGCTGCTGGCCAACGTGGTCAACAACCTGCCCGCGACGCTGGTATTGATGCCGTTGGTGGCGGGCAACGGTCCGGCTGCCGTACTGGCGGTGCTGATCGGGGTCAACATCGGACCTAACCTGACCTATGTAGGTTCGCTCTCGAATCTGCTGTGGCGGCGGGTACTGCGCCAGCACAACGTCGAGGCCGGGGTCAGCGAGTACACCCGACTCGGGTTGTGCACAGTCCCGGTTGCGCTGGTAGCCGCGGTAATCGGGTTGTGGGTCAGCGTGCGACTGCTGGGCCTGTGATCGAGCTGGTGCGCGGCCGGCGTCAGGTTCTGCGCTGACGGGCGATTTCGGCGAGCACCACACCGGCGGCCACGGAGGCGTTCAGCGATTCGGTCGGGCCGGCCATCGGCACCGATACCACCTCATCGCAGGTCTGCCGCACCAGCCGGGACAGCCCCTTGCCTTCCGAACCGACGACCACCACGATCGGGTCGCTGCCGTCCAGGTCGTCGATGGCGGTGTCGCCGCCGGCATCCAGGCCCACCACCCGCACGCCGCGATCGGCCCAATCCTTCAGGGCTCGGGTGAGATTGGTGGCCCGCGCGACCGGCATCCGGGCAGCCGCCCCGGCGCTGGTGCGCCACGCTACCGCCGTCACCGAAGCCGAACGACGTTGTGGGATTAGCACGCCGTGGCCGCCGAAGGCCGCCACCGAACGCACGATGGCGCCGAGGTTGCGCGGGTCGGAGATGTTGTCCAACGCGACCAGAAGCGCTGGCGGCGTATCCAATGCGGCAGCCAGCAGATCATCGGGATGGGCGTAGTTGTACGGCGGCACCTGCAGCGCGATGCCCTGATGAAGATGGTTGGCGGTCATCCGGTCCAAATCGGTCCGGGGCACTTCGAGAATCGGAATTCCGGAGTCGGCGGCTCGAGAGACGGACTCGGTCAGTCGCTCGTCCGCTTCGACACCAAGCGCGACGTAGAGCGCCGTCGACGGCACGCCGGCCCGCAGGCATTCCAGCACCGGGTTGCGGCCCAGCACGGTTTCGGTTTCGTCAGTGCGGCCTCGGGCCGGCCGGCGCTGCTGCGCTTTGGCCCGCTTCGCGGCGGGATGGTTGGGCCGCATGTGTGCCGACGGCGTGGGACCGCGCCCTTCCAGACCACGACGGCGCTGGCCGCCGGACCCGACGCTGGTGCCCTTCTTGGTGCCCGACTTGCGTATCGCTCCCCGGCGCTGAGAATTACCAGCCATCTACTTACCGTCACCACCCAACAGCCACTGCGGTCCGTCGGCGGTATCGGTGACCTCGATACCGGCGTTCTTGAGGCGGTTGCGAATCTCATCGGCCAGCGCCCAGTTGCGCTCTTCGCGCGCCTTCTGGCGGTTCTCCAACTCGGCCTGGACCAGCACGTCGACGGCCGCCAACGCGGCCGACGTCTCGTCCCGAGATTCCCAGCGTTCGTCGAGCGGGTCGCAGCCCAGGATGCCCATCATCGCGCGAATTGAGCTTGCGCTTTGCAGCGCTGCATCGTGGTCCCCGGCGTCGAGCGCGCGGTTGCCTTCGGCGCGGGTGTGGTGAATTTCGGCCAGCGCGATCGGGACCGAAAGATCGTCGTCGAGCGCTGCGGCGAATCGCGGCGTCCAATCACCCACAACGACGGCACCGACCCGGCTGCGCACCCGGTGCAGGAACTCCTCAACCCCGACGTAGGCGTTCACCGCGTCCTGCAGGGCGATATCGGAGAACTCGAGCATCGACCGATAGTGAGCGCTACCCAGGTAGTAGCGCAATTCGGCCGGGCGGACCCGCTGCAGCATGGTCGGAATCGCCAACACGTTGCCCAGCGACTTGCTCATCTTTTCCCCGCCCATGGTCACCCACCCGTTGTGCAACCAATAGCGGGCGAACCCGTCGCCGGCGGCCCGGCTCTGCGCAATCTCATTCTCGTGATGGGGAAAGATCAAATCCATCCCACCGCAATGGATGTCGAACTGTGCGCCGAGGTAAGTGCGAGCCATGGCGGAGCATTCCAGGTGCCAGCCCGGGCGCCCGCGGCCCCATGGCGTCGGCCAGGACGGCTCGCCCGGTTTCGCACCCTTCCACAAGGTGAAATCGCGCTGGTCACGCTTACCGGTCGCCACCCCCTCGCCCTGATGGACGTCGTCGACCTTGTGCCCGGACAGCTGGCCGTAATCGGGATAGCTCAGGACATCGAAATAGACGTCGCCACCACCGGCATAGGCGTGGCCCCGTTCGATCAGCCGCTCGATCAGCTCAACCATCTGAGTCACGTGGCCGGTGGCCCTGGGCTCCGCTGAAGGCGGAAGGACGTCCAGCGCGTCGTAGGCCGCGGTAAACGCACGCTCGTAGGTGGCGGCCCATTCCCACCACGGGCGCTCGGCAGCGGCTGCCTTGTTGAGGATCTTGTCGTCGATGTCGGTCACATTGCGGATGAAGGCGAGGTCAAAACCCCGCGCCATCAGCCAGCGCCGCAGGATGTCGAAGGCAACCCCGCTGCGGACGTGACCGATGTGGGGAAGACCCTGCACCGTCGCTCCGCAGAGGTAGATGGAGACGTGGCCCTCGCGCAGCGGAACGAAATCACGCACGGCACCTGCCGCCGTGTCATGTAGCCGCAAGCCGGCACGTTCGGTCACGGCGTGCCAGCTTACTGCCTGCGCGATATGCGATGGCGGCAAGCGTCGCGCTGAGCCCTACTGGGATCCCAGCGGATCACGCAGGGAAACCACCAATGCCGTCGCGATCGCGGCCAAACCTTCGCCGCGTCCGGTCAGGCCAAGTCCGTCAGTGGTGGTGGCCGATACCGACACCGGGGCGTTGAGCAATCGGGACAACACCGCCTGGGCCTCGTAACGTCGCCAGCCGATCTTCGGCCGGTTGCCGACCACCTGCACGGAGGCGTTGCCGACCCGATAGCCGTGCTGCGTGATCAGCTCGACCACATGACGCAGCATGGTGGCGCCGCTGACCCCTTCCCAGCGTGGATCACCGACGCCGAACACGTCACCGATGTCGCCCAGCCCGGCCGCCGACAACACGGCATCACACAGCGCATGCGCGGCGACGTCCCCGTCGGAATGCCCGGCGCAGCCGTCGGCGCTCGGGAACAGCAGCCCCACCAGCCAGCATGGTCTTCCGGGCTCGATCGGGTGAACGTCAACACCCAGGCCCACTCGGGGTAGGCCGTTCACCCGCGCACAACCGCGTGGGCCAGCAACAGATCGAGACGGTTGGTGATCTTGAACGCCAGCGGGTCGCCGGCAACCACGTGCACCTGCCCACCGACATGCTCAACCAGCGATGCGTCATCGGTGAAGGCGGAGACGCCCGCGTGTCGGTAGGCGCGCAGCAGCAGTTCGGTGGAGAACCCCTGCGGGGTCTGCACCGCCCTCAGCCCCGCGCGTTCCGGCGTACCCCGAACCACCCCATTGGCATCCACAGCCTTGATTGTGTCAGTGAGCGGCAGCACCGGTACGACCGCGGCATGGCCAGCCCGCAACATGTCGACCAACCGCACGACCAGTGCCGGCGGCGTCAGCGCCCGCGCAGCGTCATGGACAAGTACGAATTCCGGCGAGACGCCGGCAGACAAGGCGGACAAGGCCCGGCTCACACTTTCGGTGCGATCGGCGCCGCCGGCCACAATGGTGGCCTCGCGGCCCAGGATCAGCTTTGCCTCGTCGGTGCGATCTGGGGGTACCGCCACCACGACGGTGTCCACCACCCCGGATTCGAGCAAGCCCCTGACGGCTCGCTCAACCAGAGTTTGACCTTCGAGTTGATAGAACGCCTTAGGCACGCCAGCCGCGAGCCGCTGACCCGACCCTGCGGCCGGAACAATCGCGGCGACGCCCTGGGTTCCCCCGGCCACCTAACGACTCGGGATATCAGGAAGCGGCGGCCAAAACCTCGTCGAGGATTGTTTCCGCTTTAGCGTCATCGGTGCTTTCGGCCAGAGCCAGTTCGCCGACCAGAATCTGGCGGGCTTTTGCCAGCATGCGCTTCTCGCCGGCCGACAGACCGCGCTCCTGGTCGCGACGCCACAGATCGCGAACCACCTCGGCCACCTTGTTTACATCGCCCGAAGCGAGTTTCTCCAGGTTGGCCTTGTAACGACGGGACCAGTTGGTCGGCTCTTCGGTGTGCGGGGCGCGCAGCACCTGGAAGACTTTGTCGAGGCCTTCCTGACCGACGACATCGCGAACTCCGACGTACTCAGCGTTCTCAGCGGGCACTCGAACCGTCAGGTCGCCCTGCGCCACCTTCAAGACGAGATACTCTTTTTGTTCCCCTTTGATGGTCCGGGTTTCGATCGCCTCGACTAACGCAGCACCGTGGTGTGGGTAGACAACGGTGTCACCGACCTTGAAGATCATCTGATTTAGGCCCCTTTCGTCACTCCATGCTAACACGCCCCCCTAACGACTGCGGTCCAACGGTGCAGGTCAGGGGCATCGCGGCTCAACATTGGGGGTTGACAGGAGGTGCAAAACGTGCATCGTCCAGCCCTGTTCGCGGCCGCTTCGACGACCCCCGACACGCCCACAGCCAGCGAACATGTGACCGCCCACCCAAACCCGACAACCGGGAAGACATCCCGTCTCACTACGGCTGGACCAAGCCGAGGCTCACCACCCCGGCGGCCCTGGTCGGGGCGCCGATCACGCGGGTCTGGCGCCAACCATCGCGACGCCACGACGGCGCCGAGGCCGCCTGCGCTACCGTCCGCGGCGGCTACCTACTACTGTGCATAGTCGAATCGGTGTCAGTACGCCGTCATGTGATCGACGATGCTCCGAACCCAGCGGGAGGCTTCGAGTGAACCTGTTCAAAATCCGCCTCGTATCGGTCGGCCTGGTCGCTCTGACTGCCACCCTGCTCAGCGGTTGTGGAGCGGGTCAGATCTCGCAAACCGCGTCGCAGGAGTCGGCGGTCAACGGCAACAGGCTCACCATCAACAACGTCGCGCTGCGCGACATCCGCATCCAGGCCCTCCAACGGACCAGTGATTTCCTGCGTCCCGGCCACAATGTGGACTTGGTGCTGGTGGCAGTGAACCAGTCACCGGATTTGTCGGATCGGCTCGTCAGCATCACCAGCGACATCGGCAAGGTCACGATGACCGGCGACGCTCAACTACCGGCGGGCGGCATGTTGTTCATCGGCACACCGGACGGCCAGCTCGTCGCACCGGGTCCGCTGGACTCGAATGAATCGGCCAAGGCCACCGTCGCGTTGGCCAAGCCGATCACCAACGGTCTGATGTACAACTTCACCTTCAACTTCGAGAAGGCCGGGCAGGGCTCGGTGATGGTGCCCATTTCCGCGCCGTTGGCCGAGCCGCACGTGGAAGCCGCCGAGCCAGACAAGCACTAAGCGTCCGGCCGGCTGTCAGACCCAGCCGATACGGTCACCGCGTGGCCAACGCACGTTTGCAATACCGCTGCGCGGACTGCCGGTATCTCACCGCCAAGTGGGTGGGGCGATGCCCGGAGTGCAGCAGCTGGGGCACCGTCGAAGAAGTGTCCGTTCTCAGCGCAGTCGGCGGAGGCAGTCGCCTGGGTCGCCGGGAGCACGGTCCGGCGGTACCGACGTCGCAGGCCGTTCCGATAAGTTCCGTCCAGCCCAATCTCAGCCGGCACCGCCCTACCGGCATCGACGAACTCGACCGGGTGCTCGGCGGCGGTGTGGTGCCGGGTTCGGTGACGCTGCTGGCCGGCGAGCCCGGTGTCGGCAAGTCGACGCTGCTGCTCGAAGTGGCCCACCGCTGGGCGCAGTCGGGGCAACGCGTTTTGTACATCTCCGGCGAAGAGTCCGCGGGGCAGATCCGGCTGCGCGCCGACCGGATCGGCTGCGGCGGCCCGGCGGCCCCCGATATCTCCGAGGTCTCAGCGATCGACAACAGCGCGGAGATCTATCTGGCCGCCGAATCCGACCTGCACGCGGTCTTGGACCACATCGACACGGTTGGGTCGGCATTGGTGATCGTCGACTCGGTACAGACGATGTCCACCAGCGAGGTCGACGGCGTTACCGGCGGGGTGACACAGGTGCGCGCCGTCACCGCCGCGCTCACCGCGGCGGCCAAGTCCAATGGCTTCGCGCTGATTCTCGTCGGGCACGTCACCAAGGATGGAGCCATCGCCGGCCCCCGCTCGCTAGAACACCTGGTCGACGTCGTGCTGCACTTCGAAGGCGACCGCAACGGCGGGTTGCGAATGGTCCGTGGCGTCAAGAATCGGTTCGGCGCGGCTGACGAGGTGGGTTGCTTCCTGCTGCACGATAACGGGATCGAGGGCGTAGCCGATCCGTCCAACCTGTTCCTGGATCAACGCCCCACACCGGTTCCCGGCACCGCGATCACGGTGACCCTGGATGGAAAGCGCCCCCTTATCGGGGAAGTCCAGGCGTTGCTGGCGACGCCGAACGGCGGGGCACCCAGACGCGCTGTCAGCGGGATCGACCATGCCCGGGCCGCCATGATCAGCGCCGTCCTGGAAAAACACGCGCGGCTGGCACTGGCCGTCAACGACATGTATCTGTCCACCGTCGGCGGGATGCGGTTGACCGATCCCTCATCGGATCTGGCCGTCGCGATCGCACTGGCCTCGGCGTATGCGAACCTGCCGCTACCCACCACCGCGGTGATGATCGGCGAGGTCGGCCTGGCGGGCGACCTGCGGCGGGTCAACGGGATGGACCGGCGCCTGGCCGAGGCCGCCCGGCAGGGATTCAACATCGCACTGGTCCCGCCCGGCTGCGAGGCGGTGCCGGCGGGCCTGCGCACGCTCTGCGCGCCCACAATCGTGGCCGCACTCGAGCACATGATCGACATCGCCGACCACCGCAGCGCCCCTTCGGCGAAGGTGCATCGGCTAGACACCTCCCACTAGCGGCGGACGCATAGCAGAATGCACGCTGTGAATCGTCCGACACTTCGTGAGGCTGTTGCCCGGCTGGCGCCCGGCACGGGGCTACGGGACGGCCTAGAGCGCATTCTGCGCGGCCGCACCGGAGCCCTGATCGTGCTGGGCCACGATGAGAACGTCGAGGCCATCTGCGACGGCGGGTTCCCCCTCGATGTGCGCTATGCGCCCACCCGGTTACGGGAACTGTGCAAAATGGACGGCGCCGTGGTGCTGTCCACCGATGGCAGCCGGTTCATCCGGGCCAACGTGCAGCTAGTTCCGGACCCGTCGATACCCACCGACGAATCGGGCACCCGCCACCGTTCGGCGGAACGGGCCGCCATCCAGACCGGCTATCCGGCGATTTCGGTGAGCCACTCGATGAACATCGTGACCGTCTACGTCGGCGGTGAGCGACACGTGCTGAGCGATTCGGCCACCATCCTGTCGCACGCCAACCAGGCCATCGCGACCCTGGAGCGGTACAAGACCAGGCTCGACGAGGTCAGCCGGCAGCTATCCCGCGCGGAGATCGAGGATTTCGTGACGCTGCGCGACGTGATGACGGTGGTGCAGCGACTCGAGTTGGTGCGGCGAATCGGCATCGAGATCGACAACGACGTGGTCGAACTCGGCACCGATGGGCGACAACTGCGGCTGCAGCTCGAGGAGTTGCTCGGCGACAACGAAACCGCCCGGGAGTTGATTGTCCGGGATTACTACGCCAACCACGAACCGCTGGCCACCGCACAGATCACCGCGACCCTCGACGAGCTGGATGCCATCACCGACACCGAGCTACTCGATTTCAACGCGCTGGCGAAGATCTTCGGATATCCGTCCACCACCGAGGCGCAGGACTCGGCGCTGAGCCCGCGCGGCTACCGCGCCATGTCGGGCATCCCGCGGCTGCAGTTCAGCCATACCGACCTGCTGGTCCGGGCCTTTGGCAGCCTGCAGGGCTTGCTCGCGGCCAGCGCCAGCGACCTGCAATCGGTGGAAGGCATCGGCTCGACGTGGGCCCCTCACGTCCGAGAGGGGCTATCGCAGCTGGCCGAGTCGACGATCGCCGACCAGTGACGTGCGCCCGCCTACCCGCCCTGGGCGGGCGGCGCCTCGGGCGGTGGCGCCAAAGCCGGGCCGGGAGCCGGTAACGGACCGGGAGGCTGCGGCGCAGGATTCAAGATGAATGGAACCGGCTGCGACCGCAGGTTACCCAGCTGCACGACCAGGTTGTAGGTTCCGGGCCCAATCGCGGGCCTCGGCAATGGGCACTTGGGCGCCGATCCCATCCCGGTCCACGTCACCGCGGTAGTCACCTGCTCACCGGGGGCAAATGTCTTGACCAAGGTCTCATTGGATGGCGCGCAGTCCAGGTTGGACCACAACCGCTTGTTGTCCAGCGAGTACACGTAGGCCGCGAGCACCGCGGCGCCCACGTCCCGCTTGCAGGCCACCAGCCCGATATTGGTGACGACCATGGTGAACTTCGGCTGGTCACCGATGTAGTACTGGGGCGCGTTCGTCAGACCCTTGACGGCCAACGTGGAATCCGGGCAGTCGTCGCCCTCCTTGAGCACCGGCGGCGGTTGTACCGCGGCGGTGGGGGTGGGTGTCTCCGGATTCTGCCCCTGCGGCGGCGCGCCCGGAGCATTACCTTCGGTCTGCCCGGCCGGTTGCGGCGCTTGCGGCGCACTTGACCCCGGATGGTCTTGCGCACCCGCCGGTTTATCGGCATTGGCAGGCTTGGCGCCCGCATTACTCCCGACGAAGGCGATCACAGCGGCGACGGCCACCCCGATCACTACGACCGCGATGCCCAGGGCCAGTCCCCTGCGCCGCCAGTAGATCTCGGTGGGTAGCGGGCCACGCGGTTCCAGATCCAGCACATTCACACCGTAGGCCCAGGTCACGCCGACTCGTTTGACCCGACTCGGCGTGTCGCCGGGTTAGCTGGGGAACGGCCATGTTAGGGGCTCTCCAAGACGTGCCCTAACCGCCCCTATGCGCCGATATCACCGACATGGTCGCGCAGCACCGCCTGTCCGTCGGAAAGCTGGTAGGTGACCCCCACGATGGCCAGCGTGCCCGCCGCGACTCGCTTCGATATCGCCGTCGACCGCGCCATCAGCTGGGCAACCGTCTCCTGAATGTGGCGCTGTTCGAACTCGTCGACCCGCTTCAGGCCGTCCCGCCGACCCATCAGAATCGACGGAGCCACCCGCTCCACCACGTCCCGCACGTAACCACCGGGCACGCTGCCCTCGTTGATCGCCGTCAAAGCCGCGTTGACGGCCCCGCAGCTGTCATGGCCGAGCACGACCACAAGCGGCACGTTGAGCACCGTAACCGCGTACTCGATGGAGCCCAACACGGCCGAGTCGATGACGTGACCGGCGGTGCGGACCACGAACATGTCGCCCAGGCCCTGGTCGAAGATGATCTCGGCGGCCACGCGGCTGTCCGCGCACCCGAAGATGACCGCCGTCGGCTTCTGCCCGGAAGCCAGGCTGGCACGGTGATCGACGCTTTGACTGGGGTGCAGGGGCTTGCCGGCGACGAATCGCTCGTTACCCTCACTGAGTGCTTTCCAGGCGGTTATCGGATTGGTGTTGGGCATGCCAGCCATTGTGCCGCAACCTTCGATGACCTGCCCCGAACACATACCGGCCACTAATCTTGTCGCCTGGTATGAGCGTTGTTGCCGCGACCTGCCCTGGCGGGCGCCCGACGTGAGCCCGTGGCAGATCCTGGTCAGCGAGTTCATGCTGCAGCAAACCCCGGTATCGCGGGTGCTGTCGATCTGGCCGGACTGGGTGCGGCGCTGGCCCACCGCATCGGCGACGGCGACGGCGACGGCCGCCGATGTGCTGCGCGCCTGGGGCAAGTTGGGTTATCCACGGCGGGCCAAGCGCTTGCATGAATGCGCCATGGTCATCGCCGGTGACCACGACGACGTGGTTCCCGACGACGTCGATACCCTGCTGACCCTGCCCGGCGTCGGGAGCTACACCGCACGAGCGGTGGCCTGCTTCGCGTACCGGCAGCGGGTTCCGGTGGTGGACACCAATGTCCGGCGGGTGGTGGCCCGAGCCGTCCATGGCCGCGCCGAAGCGGGTTCACCGTCGGCCACCCGGGACCATGCCGAGGTGTCCGCACTGCTGCCCGACGACGAGCTGGCGCCGCGGTTTTCGGTGGCCCTGATGGAGCTGGGTGCGACGGTGTGTACCGCCCGGGCGCCGCGATGCGGACAGTGCCCGCTTGCCGAGTGCGCCTGGCGGCGGGCCGGCTATCCGCCCGCAACCTGCCCGGCCCGGCGCGTTCAGACCTACGCCGGAACCGATCGCCAAGTGCGCGGACGGCTGCTAGATGTGTTGCGCGACAACAATGGGCCGGTCACTCGTGCGCAGCTGGACGTGGCGTGGCTGACCGATACCGCGCAGCGGGACCGGGCGCTGTACTCGCTGCTGGCCGATGGCCTGGTCACCCAAACTGCCGATGGGCTCTTCGCCCTGGCCGGCGAAGAGTAGGAGCTCGTTACCGAACGCGCTCGGCGGCCAGGAACGCCTCGACAGCCTGCCGATACGCCAGCTGCGCCTCGTCGTGGACCAGATGTCCGGCCTCGGGAACATGCAGATATTTAGTTGACCGGTCGACTTCGGCCATCGCAAGCATCTGGCCCGGCGGCGTCACGGAGTTTCCGGCCTCGATCAGAAGCGCCGGCTGCCGCACCGCCCGCCATTGTGCCCAGTAGTCGCGCGTACCCCATTCAGCGGCGATCTGGATCCACCGCGAGGTGTGCCCATGCAGGCGCCACCCCGTGGCCGTGCGGTCGAAGGCTTCCAGAAAGTACTGCCCGGCAAGCGGCCCGAATTCCGCGAATACCTGATCGGCCGAATCGAATTCAACGGGAAGTGCGTGCAACCACGGCTCCCACGGGCCGGTGGTGCGGCCGACGAAATCCGGCGCCATGTCCTCGACCACCAACGCCGACACCAGCCCGGGACGCTCAGCGGCCAAACACCACGAATGCAGGGCACCCATCGAATGTCCGACCAGCCTGGCCGGCCCGCCCAGCTCGGCCACCGCCTCACCCAGGTCGGCCACGAAACGTTCGGTGCTGATCGGATACGGATCGTCGACGTCGCGGCCGCGGTGCCAGGGCGCGTCGTAGGTATACACGGCACCGAGGCGAGTCAGCCACGGCAGCTGACGCGACCAAGTGCTGCCCCGGCCCATCAGCCCGTGCACCAGGACCAACGGCTCTCCCTCTCCGCCGTGATAGGTCAACAGATCGGTGGGCATAGACCTATCTTGCGCGGCGTGCCGACGCTTGAGCCAGGCGCGGTAACCTAGCCGAATGCCAGTGGTGAAGATCAATGCAATCTCGGTGCCGGCCGGCGCTGGCCCCGAACTGGAAAAGCGCTTCGCCCACCGCGCGCACGCGGTGGATAACTCTCCGGGCTTTCTCGGCTTTCAATTACTGCGTCCAGTCAAGGGTGAAGACCGCTACTTCGTGGTGACACACTGGGAGTCTGATGAAGCGTTCCAGGCTTGGGCGAACGGGCCCGCCAAAGAAGCTCATGCCGGCGAACGGGCCAATCCCGTGTCAACCGGCGCCTCGCTATTGGAATTCGAGGTTGTGCTCGACGTTGCAGGGAACACGCCGGCTGACTAGCCGGCGCCGCAACCGGCTGCGCCGCGCGACGGTGCTCACCGCCGCCGCGGCGCTGGTGCTGACGCTGACACCTGGGTGCTCGTCCTCGCCAACCCCATCGGCCAACGCGGCCAACCCGCAGCGCCGGATCGACACCGTGACTCCACCGGGTCTGCGCGCCCAGCAGACCATGGACATGCTCAATTCGGACTGGCCGATCGGCCCGGCCGGAGTGGCCACGCTGGCCGCGCCCAGCAAGGTCGACTCGGTCGAAGCCACCATGGAGGGACTCTGGTGGGACCGGCCGTTCGCCCTCGACAGTGTGGACATCAGCGCCAGCGTGACAACGCTGCACCTGACCTCCTCCTACGGCGCGCGACAGGACATCCGCCTGCACACCGATGACGGCGGCTGGGTGGACCGGTTCGAACTCGAGACGCTTCCCCCACCGACAATCACCGCCTGGCGCGACGTCGATGCCGTATTGAGCAAGACCGGCGCCCGATACTCCTACCAGGTGTCCAAGGTCGAAAAGGGACAGTGCACTCGAGTCGCGGGCACCAACACCAACCAACCTCTACCCCTGGCATCGATTTTCAAGTTGTACGTGCTGCATGCCCTGGCGGATGCAATCAAGAGCGGCACCGCATCCTGGGACGACCAGCTGACCGTTACCGCCAAGAGCAAGGCCGTCGGCTCCTCTGGCCTGGAATTATCTCCCGGCGACCATGTTTCGGTACGCCGGGCGGCCGAGAAAATGATCGCCAATAGCGACAACATGGCCACCGACTTGCTGATCGGGCGGCTGGGCAAGCACACCATCGAGCAGGCGCTGGCCACCGCCGGCCATCACGATCCGGCCAGCATGACTCCTTTCCCCACCATGTATGAGCTGTTCTCGGTGGGTTGGGGTCAACCCGATCTGCGGGAGCAATGGAAGCAGGCGTCTGCGCAACAGCGAGCGGCATTACTCGAACAGGCCGATTCGACTCCGTACCGCCCCGATCCGACTCGTGCCCACACCCCGGCCTCAAACTACGGTGCCGAATGGTATGGCAGCGCCGAGGACATCTGCCGGGCCCACCTGGCACTGCAGGCCGATGCGGTCGGTCCCGCCGCACCGGTGCGAAAGATCCTGTCCGCCGTCGCGGGCATTGCGCTAGACCGCAACTACTGGCCCTACATCGGCGCGAAAGCCGGTGGTCTGCCGGGAGACTTGACCTTCAGCTGGTATGCGGAGGACAAGACCGGGCAACCGTGGGTGGTGAGCTTCCAGCTGAACTGGCCGCGTGACCATGGACCGAATGTGACCGGATGGATGCTGCAGGTCGCCAAGCAGGTCTTCGCGCTCGTCGCTCCCGAATAGCGGTCCATACCGCGGCTGCGAACCGCTGGGCGGCAAGCGAAATTCGGGCGGTTCGCAGACCCCGCAGTCGGTCTTTGACGCCCCATCGGGCGACCTGGACTATTCCCTCGCCGATGTTGGATCCGCTCATCTTTGAGGCACCGACCTCCCGCTCGGTGAAGGTAATCGGCACCTCCACCACGGCGAAGCCGGCATTGAGGCTGCGCCAAGTCATTTCAACTTGGAAGCAATAGCCCCTGGATTCGAGAGTGTCGAGGTCGAGTGCCTCGAGCACCTCGCGGCGATAGGCCCGATAGCCACCGGTGATGTCATAGACACCGACACCCAGTATCAACCGCAAGTACGTATTGGCCGCCTTGGACAACACGCGCCGTCGCCGTGGCCAGTTGCGTACCGTCCCGCCGCGCACATATCGGGACCCGATGGCCAGATCGGCGCCCGCCTCAACAGCCTCCAACAGTCGGTGCAGCTGTTCGGGAGCGTGGCTACCATCGGCGTCCATCTCGACTAGCACCGAGTAATTGCGCTGCATACCCCAGACGAAACCCTGCAGGTAGGCCGCGGCCAGACCGTCCTTGACGTTGCGGTGCAACACGTATGTGCAGCCGGGGTCGGCGGCGGCCAGCTCGTCAGCGAGTTGGCCAGTGCCATCCGGACTTTCGTCATCAACGACAAGAACATGCACGTCTGGGCAGGCATCCTTGACGCGCCGGTGGATCAGGGGCAGGTTCTCCCGCTCGTTGTACGTCGGGATTATCACCAGGACCCGCCGGCTCCGACCAGTGCCCGAATTCTCATGCGGGTCTCGCTCGTGGGTCATTTGCCTCCTTCAGCTGGCCCGATGGCCGAGGCCGCCACCGACACCGCAACGTCGTCGCGGACCTCACCGCGCGCGGGCAACAGGAATGCGACCACGACCGCGCCGACCGCGGCGAAAACCGCACACGCCAGACAACCGACGCCAAAGCTTTCCAGGAATGCCGATTCGACGGCATGCCGGATGGCTGGCGCCTCCCCGACGGGGAGTTGGTCGAGCACCTGCTTGGCTGCCGCCATCGACTGCCGCATCGCGGCACGCGCCGCCGGATCGAGGCCATGTAACGCCGCATTACTGCTCATCGACCTCAGGTAGACCGATGCGAAGACGCTGCCCACGATGGCCACTCCCAGGCATGCCCCGAGTTGGCGAGCCACCCCGGTCACCGCCGACCCGACACCGGCGGCGGTCGGGCTCAATGAACCCATGATCGCCTCACTGGCCGGGGCCATGGTGAGGCCCAGTCCGCTGCCGAGCGCGGCCATCACCGCCGCGATCAGCCAATACGGCGTGCCGGCGTCGAAGCCACCCGCGCAGGCCACGGAAACCGCCACCATCACAAGGCCACTGGTGACCACTGCGGTGGTACCCACCCGTTCGACAATGCGCGGAGCGCTGACACTGAGGCCCGCATAGGAGAACGCAAGCGGCACCAGCCGCACTCCCGTATCGAACGCGCGGTAGGCAGCCACAAATTGGAGGTACTGCGTGGCAACGAAGATGAAGCCGCACATCACCAGATAGGCGGTTGTGACAGCCGCGGTCCCTCCGGAGAACCGGCGGTTCGCGAAGATCGACAGATCAAGAATTGGGTGCCAAGTTCTTCGCTCCAACCAGAGGAACACCGCGAGCAAGACGACCGCGAGCGCAAAGCCCGCAGCGGTTCTCGCACTGGCCCAGCCGATGTTGGGCGCCTCGATGAGCGTGTAGGTCAAGACGGTGACGCCGACGGTCGATACGAGCAGACCCGGCAGGTCAAGTGGTGGGCGATCGGGCTTGCGCGAAGTTGGTACAAACATATTTACGCTGACTATGGCGACGACCGCGATCGGTACATTTACCCAAAAGATCGAGCCCACCGAGAAGTGCTCTATCAGCCATCCGCCCAGAAATGGCCCAATAACCACCGCGATGCCAGTGACCGCCGACCAGACTCCAATTGCTCTGGCGCGGTGCGTCGAATCAACGAATACATTTGTGACCAGCGCCAGCGATGTCGGAAAGATGATCGCGGCACCGACCCCCATCACCGCGCGTGCCCCGATGACCGCTTGCGCCGAGCCGGCACTGGCGGCCACCGCAGACGAGGCGCCGACAATGACAAGGCCGATTGTGAGCCAGCCGCGCCTGCCATAGCGATCGCCTAGATTGCCTGCCGCCAAGAGCAATCCGGCCGCAGCAATCGCATATGAATCGACGATCCACTGCAGTTCGGCGTTGCTGGCCTGCAACGCACGAGACAACGTGGGCAGCGCGACATTGACGATGGTCAAATCGATAGATGCGATGAAGCTGCCCAAAACGATGACACCCAGTACCAACTTCGGACGAACATTGCCGCGGTTCATGGATACCCCAGGGCTCCGGCGTTGTTGATTAGCAGGCTTGTGAGCTGGGTTGATGATCTTTGGTGCCGCGCTATTGGGGCCGGAGTGTAGGCACGGGCTATCTGGAGAACGATCGAGTTGGTTACTGTTCGTCGTTGGTCTGGAGTTGCCCGTGCCTACCGTTTCAGTATTGCCTGTGTCTCAGTATTGCCTGTGTCGTCGGTTCCAGAGGTGTTCGACCGCTGGAGTCCTGGTGAGCGCAGTGAGCTCATCGGATCGGAGTTTCTCGATGTGTTGGCCTCGGTGCCAGACCCGAGGGACCCACGCGGTCGGAGGTATTCGCTGATGGCTTTGTTGGCGATCGCGGTTCTGGCCACTGCCGCGGGGATGCGCGGCTATGCTGGTTTTGCCACATGGGCGGCCACCGCTCCCGATGATGTGTTGGCCTAATTAGGGGTCCGGTTCCGGCGGCCCAGTGAGAAGACCTTCCGCGCTGTTTTGTCTCGGCTAGACCCCGCCGACCTCAACGCCAGGATGGGCAGTTACTTCACTGCACACGTGGCCAGCAGCGACCCCAGTGGATTGGTGCCGATCGCGTTGGACGGCAAGATGCTGCGTGGTGCTTTACGCGCCAAAGCGACAGCCACGCATCTCGTGTCGGTGTTCGCCCACCGTGCCCGATTGGTGCTCGGTCAACTCGCTGTCGCCGAGAAAAGCAATGAAATTCCCTGCGTACGTGCCCTGCTCACGCTGCTGCCGGGTAGCTTGCGGTGGCTGGTCACCGTGGATGCGATGCATACCCAGGTCGTCACCGCGAAGTTGATCTGCGCCACCTTGAAGTCGCACTACCTGATGATCGTCAAGTCCAACCAAGCCAAAATACTTGCGCGTATCACCGCGCTGCCCTGGGCCGAGGTGCCCACAGCCGCTACCGACGACTCCCGCGGCCACGGCCGTGTCGAGACCCGCACCCTGCAAATCATCACCGCTGCACGAGGAATCGGCTTCCCCTACGCAAAACAAATCATCCGGATCACTCGTGAACGCTTGATCACCGCCACCGACCAGCGCAGCGTGGAGGTGGTCTATGCCATCTGCAGCCTGCCGTTCGAGCACGCCCGCCCTACCGCGATCATGACCTGGATGCGTCAACACTGGGGAATCGAGAACAACCTGCACTGGATACGCGACGTCACCTTCGACGAAGACCGTCAAAGGGCACATACCGGAAACGGCGCACAGGTCCTAGCAACGCTACGCAACACCGCGATCAATCTGCACCGCCTCAACGGCGCCGACAACATCGCCGAAGCCTGCCGGATCACCGCATTGACCGCCAACCGCCGCCTAGACCTCCTCAATCCACAATTCCCCAGCTCACAAGCCTGCTAATCAACAACGCCGGAGCCCTGATGGATACCCGAATCCCGGACACTTCGTCGGGGACAGCCCCGCGAAACGGCCGCACGCTCGGGGCATCACGCCACCCGCACGGTCATCAGCTCAGCCAGGGCCAGCAAATCCTCCGCCGCGGTCGGCTCTGGTTCGGCGGCAGCCAGAGCGTCAAGAGCCAGGCCGCGATGCCGCAGCGCCTCGCCCTCCGCCCAAGCCCGGCCACCCGCATCCTCAATCAAGTCAGCGGCGTAGGACAGCTCATGATCGCTGAGGGCCTCAGTGCCGCCAAGCAGGGTTTCCAGCTTGGCGCCCGCCGCCGTACCAGAGGACAGCGCGGCTACCACCGGCAACGACTTTTTTCTCGACTGCAGATCGGAGAACACGGGTTTGCCGGTAACCGATTCACTGCCCCAGATTCCGAGAATGTCGTCGACCAGCTGAAAAGAGAGTCCCAAGTGGCGACCGAACTGCGCGTACTGGTCGGCAACAAGACTGTCGGCGCCGGCCGCAAGCGCACCCAATTGACACGCCACGCCGAACAGAGCGCCCGTCTTCTGTTGTGCCATTTCAAGACATTCGCGCAACCAGGCTTTGGTGCGTTGCTCGAAGGCGAGGTCGGCGGATTGGCCGGCGCACGACTCCAGTGCCGCTTTGCGTAACGCCGAGCCCGAGGCCCCCTCGTGAACCAAGTCCAACGCCAGCACCAGCAGCGCGTCACCGGTGAGTATCGCCATCGGTACGCCGTAGACCACCCACGCCGCCGGGCGATGCCGCCGAGTTACGTCACCATCCATGATGTCGTCGTGCAGCAACGAACAATCGTGCACCAACTCGACCGCTACCGCAGCTGGAATCGCGGCATCCATTGCCCCGCCAGCTGCGCGCACGCAGGTAATCGACAGGGCCGGCCGAACAGCCTCGCCATGGCGCACCGAACTATCGCGCCCATCGGGTTCCCACCAGCCGATATGAAACCCTGCCAGGGCTCCGGCGTTGTTGATTAGCAGGCTTGTGAGCTGGGGAATTGTGGATTGAGGAGGTCTAGGCGGCGGTTGGCGGTCAATGCGGTGATCCGGCAGGCTTCGGCGATGTTGTCGGCGCCGTTGAGGCGGTGCAGATTGATCGCGGTGTTGCGTAGCGTTGCTAGGACCTGTGCGCCGTTTCCGGTATGTGCCCTTTGACGGTCTTCGTCGAAGGTGACGTCGCGTATCCAGTGCAGGCTGTTCTCGATTCCCCAGTGTTGACGCATCCAGGTCATGATCGCGGTAGGGCGGGCGTGCTCGAACGGCAGGCTGCAGATGGCATAGACCACCTCCACGCTGCGCTGGTCGGTGGCGGTGATCAAGCGTTCACGAGTGATCCGGATGATTTGTTTTGCGTAGGGGAAGCCGATTCCTCGTGCAGCGGTGATGATTTGCAGGGTGCGGGTCTCGACACGGCCGTGGCCGCGGGAGTCGTCGGTAGCGGCTGTGGGCACCTCGGCCCAGGGCAGCGCGGTGATACGCGCAAGTATTTTGGCTTGGTTGGACTTGACGATCATCAGGTAGTGCGACTTCAAGGTGGCGCAGATCAACTTCGCGGTGACGACCTGGGTATGCATCGCATCCACGGTGACCAGCCACCGCAAGCTACCCGGCAGCAGCGTGAGCAGGGCACGTACGCAGGGAATTTCATTGCTTTTCTCGGCGACAGCGAGTTGACCGAGCACCAATCGGGCACGGTGGGCGAACACCGACACGAGATGCGTGGCTGTCGCTTTGGCGCGTAAAGGCACCACGCAGCATCTTGCCGTCCAACGCGATCGGCACCAATCCACTGGGGTCGCTGCTGGCCACGTGTGCAGTGAAGTAACTGCCCATCCTGGCGTTGAGGTCGGCGGGGTCTAGCCGAGACAAAACAGCGCGGAAGGTCTTCTCACTGGGCCGCCGGAACCGGACCCCTAATTAGGCCAACACATCATCGGGAGCGGTGGCCGCCCATGTGGCAAAACCAGCATAGCCGCGCATCCCCGCGGCAGTGGCCAGAACCGCGATCGCCAACAAAGCCATCAGCGAATACCTCCGACCGCGTGGGTCCCTCGGGTCTGGCACCGAGGCCAACACATCGAGAAACTCCGATCCGATGAGCTCGCTGCGCTCACCAGGACTCCAGCGGTCGAACACCTCTGGAACCGACGACACAGGCAATACTGAAACGGTAGGCACGGGCAACTCCAGACCAACGACGAACAGTAACCAACTCGATCGTTCTCCAGATAGCCCGTGCCTACACTCCGGCCCCAATAGCGCGGCACCAAAGATCATCAACCCAGCTCACAAGCCTGCTAATCAACAACGCCGGAGCCCTGGAAACCCTGCGCAAAGCCGCAGCTCAGGCGAGAGATTATCGATCACAGCTCGCTGCTTCGGTTCAATAAGCAGTCGAATATCGTTCAGCAATAACGTAATCCGCGCGGGAGTTGTCGAAGCCCGAACCGGACGCGCCATTTGCGACATCGCCACCGCCCTCCTGGATTGATCTCAGAAGGGGCCCAATCGGCCCATTAACAAGCCTAAAATTTACAACAGTGTCGATAAGCTACCACGGTCTATTCACCCGCGCTTTCCAACCAACCTTGGATGGTCGCGACGCACGAAATCCGGCCGCGCAACCGCAGCCACAGCTCCGAACCGATTGTTGGAGTGGCCAATTGCGCAGGGCGGGTAGATCGGGGACTTTCCAACCCGCTAAAGGCGCAGTGTCCAGCGCCGATCGCGGTAATGCAGCGCTATCCGACTTAACGGTGCAACATCGATGCGCCAGAACGACTTCGGGCAGCCGTCGAGGGCAACTAGAATTGCTGCCCTGATTACGGCGGGATGGGTCACCGCGACCGTATTTCCTTGTAACGACGCCAACCATCCGGCGACCCGATCAATCAACTCGAGAATCGACTCACCGCCGTGCGGCGCTTGCCCGGGATCACTCAGCCACGCCGTAAGGTCAGCGGGCGCAATGTCGGCCAGCCTCGAACCGCGCCAATGCCCACAATCCAGATCGGCCAGCCGCGGCTCGGTGACCGCTCGCAGTCCCAGCAGCTCCGCGCTTTGACAGCAACGCCGCTCGGGCCCGGCGTATTGCCGCGAGTCGCGGTTGCTCTCCAATGGCGCCGCCCATCGGCGACCAGTGTGGTTGAGCGGCTCGTCGTCGGGAAAGCGGCCGACGGCCATCGCGTCGGTCATCCCATGCGACACCAGGATCAACCGCGTGACATCGGTCATCGAACAGTCACGCCGCGGCGCTTTGCACCCGTCCGCTATCGGCCCGCTCGTCCAGCCCTCGCCCTACCAGCACCGAGAAGACCAGTCCGATGGATGCCCACAACACCAGTTGGGTTCCCAGCGAGACCAACCTGAACTCGTAGAGGACATCGGCGGGAAAGCCCTGGGGTATCTCGGCAACAGTCGGCAGGATCGCCATGACCACCGTGACCGCAACCAGGTACGCACCGGCCGCAAGCAACCCGGCATTGAACATGTCCATCCGCATCGAGAGCCACCGCACCAGATAGACGGCCACGATTGACAACATCACCGACGCCACCACCATGACCAGGTACCACAGGGTGCGTGCACCGATGGTGTCCGCTTGACCGACCGCCGGCGGGTTGGGCGGATACTTCACGAACGGGACCAGATACACCACGGTGAAGGCCAGCGCCGCTAGCCGAATCGAAAGCACCCGCGGTGCGGGGCTTGCCGACGAGTTTCCCACGCGTCCGTACACCAGACAAAACACAACGGCGAAAAGGGCTCCCACCGCGAGGCCGAAAATCAGGACTCCGAAACCCAATCCAGCGTTGGCCTGCACGCCGCGGCTGAACAATTCCGCACCGTGCTCGTGCACCCCGTGAGCGTGCGCAGCTTCGGTGCGGGCGTCTTCGAATTCGACAGCCCGGCCGATGATGGGTTCGCCGAACAGCCGGGCGAACACGAACGCCAACACGGCACCCACCGCCCCCGCCAGCAGACCTCGTGCGATCAGCCGCCGCTCCACGTTAGCCGCCCGGCTCAGTGGCACGGGAAGCCGAGCAAATGCCTGGCGTCGTGGAATAACTCATGAACGTGGGTATCGCCGCCCACCAGCGATACCGCCCCTTGATCGATGCCGACGAAATAGATCGCCAACAGCGCCAGGACAGCCGTGGCGGCCAGCCACACCGCTGCGCTTCCCGCCGATAGGTCAACCGAACCGGCCTGGGCGGCCTGAGAGTTCGCCACGGTCAACTCCTTCTGGGGATCTCGCGCCCCACTTGGGTAGCCGATGACGGGCGCCGGGTCTGACTAGACAGTGGCGCGACCGTTCTGGAATTTCACCAGATTCCGTCGCCCATCAACAACAATGAAACAACACCGGCCAGTGTAAACTGGTAGTTCCCAGGGGTCGATCGACAAAATCAGCCCGGCTGGCCGTGCGCCCCGTCCGCGCCTGAACCCCCGGGTTGTCCGTAACTGCCATGGGATCCAGACATGCCCCTGCGCGATCCACTTCCGGGGCCCCCACCGTCGCCCCAATGACCGCCGTCGCCACCACCGCCACCGGTACCGCCCTCGCCGCCAAGCCCGGGGTTACCCGAGTGCCCTAGCAGACCTCCCGCGCCGCCCGCACCACCGTTGCCGCCATCGCCGCCGGCTCCGCCGGTCCCGCCAGTGCCGCCGTCGCCACCGGTATTGCCATTGCCGCCGGCAAATTCCGAGTCTCCGCCGGCACCGCCGGCGCCGCCCAGACCGCCGCTACCGCCGGCCGTGCTGGCGGCCCCGCCGGCACCGCCGCCCACTCCGGAGGTGGCGCTGTTGTAGCCGCTACCGCCGCTGCCGTACAAGAACCCCCCGTCATACCCATCGGGGTGCGATGCGGTTCCCGCGGCACCGTCGCCGATCAGCCCCGGCCCCAGCAGGGCCTGCGTGGGTGCGTTGATCAACCCCAACACGTCCTGCTGCACGGTTTGTAGCGTCGAACTGTTGGCCGACTCCACACCGGCATACCAATTTGCGCCGGCGTTCAAGGCCTGCACGAACTGGTCATGAATGGCCGCCATGTCGGCGCCCAGCACCTGATAAGCCTGGGCGTAGCGGGAGAACAGGGACGCAACGACCGTCGAGACCTCATCGGCACCGGCGGCAAGCACTTCGGTGGTCGGAGCCGCCGCCGCGGTGTTGGCCCCGCTGTTCGCCGACCCAATCTGCGCCAAGTCCGTTGCTGCGGCCGCGATGATCTCCGGTGTGGCAAAAACTAGCGGCATGGCTCGCCTCCTCGGCACATGACGCAACCCAGCATCGGCCTGATCACTGCCGGATAGATCAATAGAAACGTATCGCCATGTCCCGCCGCGACATGCGGAGCTTCAACGAACTTTCAGGAAATCGGAAGCAGCTCGCAACGTCCGCTTAACATGTGACGGGCCTGCCAGAGGCAAGCCCGTCACATGTTTTCAGAGTGTTCGGTTACTGCTCGGTGGGCCCAGGTCCCCCGGCGCTGTGTGCTCCGGCCTTTGCCAGGTCCGGCTCACTCGGCGGCTTGCGGGTACCGGTGAACGTAAATTTCGCGTCCTCACCGGCGCCCTCGCCGTCCCAGTTGTCGACGTCGACGGTGACGACCTGTCCCGGACCGACCTCCTCAAAGAGGATCTTCTCCGAGAGCTGGTCCTCGATCTCACGCTGAATGGTTCGCCGCAGCGGACGAGAACCCAAGACCGGGTCGAAACCGCGCTTGGCCAGCAGCGACTTTGCCTTGTCGGTCAGCTCGAGCGCCATGTCCTTGCTCTTGAGCTGGTTGGCGACGCGGCCGATCATCAGGTCGACCATCCGGATGATCTCGTCGCGAGTCAGCTGGTGGAAGACGATGATGTCGTCGATGCGGTTAAGGAACTCCGGCCGGAAGTGCTTCTTGAGCTCGTCGTTGACCTTCTGCTTCATCCGCTCGTAGTCGTTCTCGCCGCCAGTCTGGCTGAACCCGAGGCCGACGGGCTTGGAAATATCGGATGTCCCCAGATTCGACGTGAAGATCAGCACGGTGTTCTTGAAGTCGACCGTGCGGCCCTGGCCGTCGGTGAGCCGGCCGTCCTCGAGGACCTGCAACAGACTGTTGTAGATCTCCTGGTGTGCCTTCTCGATCTCATCGAAGAGCACCACGCTGAACGGCTTGCGCCGCACCTTCTCGGTGAGCTGGCCGCCCTCTTCGTAGCCGACATATCCGGGCGGAGCACCGAAGAGCCGGGACGCGGTGAACCGGTCGTGGAACTCGCCCATGTCGATCTGGATGAGCGCGTCGTCGTCACCGAACAAGAAGTTGGCCAGCGCCTTGGACAGCTCGGTCTTACCGACACCGGACGGGCCGGCGAAGATGAACGATCCCGACGGGCGCTTCGGGTCCTTCAGCCCGGCGCGGGTGCGGCGGATCGCCTTGGAGACCGCCTTGACCGCGTCTTCCTGGCCGATGATCCGCTTGTGCAGCTCATCTTCCATCCGCAGCAGGCGGGTGGTTTCCGCCTCGGTGAGCTTGAACACCGGGATGCCAGTCCAGTTGCCCAGCACTTCGGCGATCTGTTCGTCATCGACTTCGGCGACCACGTCGAGATCGCCCGAACGCCATTGCTTTTCACGCTCGGCACGCTGCGCCACCAGTTGCTTCTCCCGGTCGCGCAGGCTCGCCGCTTTCTCGAAGTCCTGGGCGTCGATCGCCGATTCCTTCTCCCGGCGCGCGTCGGCGATCTTCTCGTCGAACTCGCGCAGGTCTGGCGGCGCGGTCATGCGACGGATCCGTATCCGGGCGCCCGCCTCGTCGATCAGGTCGATCGCCTTGTCCGGCAGGAACCGGTCGTTGATGTAGCGGTCGGCCAGCGTCGCGGCGGCCACCATCGCGGAATCGGTGATCGACACGCGGTGGTGCGCCTCGTAGCGGTCCCGCAGGCCCTTGAGGATCTCGATGGTGTGCTCGACCGTCGGCTCCCCCACCTGCACCGGCTGGAAACGGCGCTCCAGCGCGGCGTCCTTCTCGATGTACTTGCGGTACTCGTCGAGGGTGGTGGCACCGATCGTCTGCAGCTCGCCGCGAGCCAGCTTGGGCTTGAGGATGCTTGCGGCATCGATCGCGCCCTCGGCGGCACCCGCCCCGACCAGCGTGTGCAGCTCGTCGATGAACAGGATGATGTCGCCGCGGGTATTGATCTCCTTGAGCACCTTCTTCAGGCGTTCCTCGAAGTCACCACGGTAGCGCGAACCCGCGACCAGCGAGCCGAGGTCCAGCGTGTAGAGCTGCTTGTCCTTCAGCGTCTCGGGCACCTCGCCGTGCACGATGGCCTGCGCCAGGCCCTCGACCACAGCGGTCTTGCCCACGCCGGGCTCGCCGATGAGCACCGGGTTGTTCTTGGTGCGCCGGGAGAGCACCTGCATGACCCGCTCGATTTCCTTCTCGCGGCCGATGACCGGGTCCAGCTTGCCTTCCATGGCAGCCGCGGTCAGGTTGCGGCCGAACTGGTCGAGAACCAGCGACGTGGAGGGAGAGCCGGACTCCCCTCCCCGGCCGCCGGTGCCTGCCTCGGCGGCCTCCTTGCCCTGGTAGCCGCTCAGCAGCTGGATCACCTGCTGGCGCACCCGGGTCAGTTCGGCGCCCAGCTTGACCAGCACCTGGGCGGCCACACCCTCGCCCTCGCGAATCAGGCCGAGCAGGATGTGCTCGGTACCGATGTAGTTGTGGCCGAGCTGCAGCGCCTCGCGCAGGCTGAGTTCGAGCACCTTCTTGGCGCGCGGAGTGAACGGGATGTGCCCGGACGGTGCCTGCTGGCCCTGGCCGATGATCTCTTCGACCTGGCTGCGCACACCTTCCAGCGAGATCCCGAGCGACTCCAGCGACTTGGCCGCAACGCCTTCGCCTTCATGGATTAGCCCCAGCAGAATGTGCTCGGTGCCGATGTAGTTGTGGTTCAGCATCCGGGCCTCTTCTTGCGCCAGGACAACGACCCGGCGGGCACGGTCGGTAAAACGTTCGAACATCGGCGGTTACCTGCTCTCCCTCATCGGTACTTTGGTCGGTCCTGAACCAGTCCAGCTCGGCCCCGCGTACCTGCAGTCCACTGTAATGGTCGGCCTGCCAGGCTTCATAACAACCTTGCAGTGCCGTGCGGTTCCCGGCTGCAACTCCGGTGTGGGGCCCGAATCACCCGAATCAGATACACCCGTGACCCAGACCCGGCGCCCGAGAAGCCGCGCCGGCCTCGTTTTTTTCCTGCTACAACAGAACCGCAACACGTTAACGAGGAAAACCGCCGAAGTGTTTCCCGTGTCGGCCGAAGATCGGTTTCGCCACGAGCGAAAATGACATAGCACCGTCGCCCAGGCTTAGCCTGGGCGACGGTAATAGATCGAGATCGCTATGAACCGGCAGCGTGGAATGCGTCGATGACGTCGGCCGGGATACGGCCACGGGTCGACACATTGTGCCCATTACGGCGTGCCCATTCCCGGATGGCTGCGCTTTGCTCGCGGTCGATAGCGCCGCGGCCACGTCCGGATCCCGAACGCCCACGTCGCCGGCCACCGACGCGCCGACCCGCCGCAACCCATTGCTTCAGATCACCGCGCAGTTTCGCGGCATTCTTGGAAGAAAGGTCAATCTCGTAGGTCACCCCGTCAAGCCCGAATTCAACCGTTTCGTCAGCAGCACCGGCACCGTCGAAATCGTCGACCAAGGTGACGGTAACTTTCTTAGCCATTGGCTTACCCTCGCGTTTCTTCCTATGCGTCGCAATACAGGATGGATAGTCTCCCCGCGCACCAATGTGCCATAAGTAAGCAAAATTCTCAATCCAGACACAACCACCGGCAGTTCAGTTGGAGTGAGGGCGAACAATCGGGAACAAAACTGTCTCCCTAATTGACAGTCCGGTCAAACACATCAACAACCGATCGATGCCCATTCCAGTTCCAGTACACGGGGGCATCCCGTACTCCAGAGCCGTCAGAAAATCTTCGTCAAGTTGCATCGCCTCGTCGTCACCCGCGGCCGCCGCACGGGCCTGATCAGCGAATCTGTCCCGCTGGACGACGGGATCGTTTAATTCCGAGTACCCGGTAGCCAGTTCGACTCCGCGCACGTAGAGATCCCACTTCTCGGTTACTGCGGGGATACTGCG
The DNA here is from genome assembly GCF_022354805.1 of Mycobacterium liflandii. Taxonomy (NCBI): domain Bacteria; kingdom Bacillati; phylum Actinomycetota; class Actinomycetes; order Mycobacteriales; family Mycobacteriaceae; genus Mycobacterium; species Mycobacterium liflandii. The sequence continues at coordinate 79,831 of NZ_CP023138.1, forward strand.
GTGCTGACGAGTCAATGGCGTTGTCTCGACTGGGAAATCCTTGACAAATGTGGGCGCCGTCAACTTGTTGCCGACAGCATGTTCCCAGAGTTCCTCGACAAGTTTGCCGTGACCAAAAACACTGTTGTCAATCTCTACGTCAAGTCCGCTTGCGATGTCACGTAAGCGAGCAACCGTCGTCTCTGGCGTGATCTGTTCCCCCAGTGCCTCCGACAAGGAGGAATACATCTCGATAGTTGCCCATTCTCCGTCGATGTCGTACACGCTGCCGTCAGGCATCGAGAGTTGTCTGGTTCCGATCGCCTCGTCAGCAACTTCTTGAATAAGCTCTCTGGTGATCAGGGCCGAATCGTCATAGGTTCCATAGGTCTGATACGTCTCCAGCATGGAGAATTCCGGGGAATGGGTGGAATCAGACCCTTCGTTTCGGAACACCCGATTTAGTTCAAAGACCCTGTCGAAACCGCCCACGATGCAACGCTTGAGGAACAGTTCCGGCGCGATACGCAGGTAAAGATCGATGTCGAGGGCATTGGAATGGGTGACGAACGGCCGCGCCGCAGCGCCGCCGGCCAAGGTCTGCAACATTGGCGTTTCGACTTCGAGAAACCCGCGCCGCTCCAGCGCATTACGCACCGCACGGATTACCGCAATCCGCTGTCGCGCGACCTCCCTCGCCTGCGGACGCACGATCAAATCGACGTAGCGCTGACGAACCCGCGACTCCTCGCTCATCTCCTTGTGTGCGACCGGCAGCGGCCGCAAGGCCTTGGCAGCCATCCGCCAGGAATCGGCGAGCACCGATAGTTCGCCCCGACGGGAGCTGATCACGGTGCCGTGCACGTAGACGACGTCACCGATGTCGACGTCGGCCTTCCACCTGTCCAGCGATTCGCGGCCCACCTTGTCGAGGCTGATCATCGCCTGCAGCTGGGTGCCGTCGCCGTCCTGCAGTGTCGCAAAACACAGTTTCCCGGTGTTACGCGCGAACACCACTCGACCCGCGACACCGACGATGTCCTCGGTCGCCGAATCTGTCGGTAGGTCGGCATAGGTGGCACGAATCTCGGCCAACGTGTGAGTGCGTTCGATGGCTACCGGATAGGGGTCATACCCCTCTGCCAATAACCGAGCACGCTTGTCCCGACGGATTCGGAACTGCTCGGGAATGTCTGACTCGGCGGAGCTCACGACGTGCCAGCTTAAATGAACTCGCCTGAGCACTCATCGCGCGGGCACCGGGCGCGCGAAACCCGCCCTAAAGATTGCTCCCGACCGGAATCGGCCGGGACGCATGGTCGCCGGGTGGCGGCTAGCGCGCCGGCTTCAGCCGACCGCGCTAAGCCTCCCGATTGCGCTCGAAGACCAGCCGTAATCCATGCAGGGTCAGGTGCTCGTCGAAGTGTTCGACGCTATGCAGTTCGGGCAGCAGCAGCGGCGCGGTGTGCCCGGTCGCCACCACCGCGACATCGTCGTCGGCTGAAAAACCCTTAACGTCCTCACGAATCCGCGCCACCAGGCCGTCAACCAGCCCGGCAAAACCGAATACCGCACCAGCCTGCATGCATTCCACCGTGTTCTTACCCACCACCGAGCGCGGCCGGGCCAACTCGACGCGCCGAAGTGCCGCCGAACGGGCCGCGGCGGCATCCGAAGAAACCTGAACGCCGGGTGCGATCGCCCCGCCCAGGAATTCGCCTTTGGCCGACACCACGTCCACGCATATCGATGATCCGAAATCGACGACAATGGCCGCCTTTGCGAACTGCTGATATGCCGCCAGGCAGTTGACGATCCGGTCGGCACCCACTTCTTTGGGGTTGTCGACCAGCAGCGGAATACCGGTGCGTACCCCAGGTTCGATCAGCACGTGCGGGACCGACGGCCAATACTGCTCCAGCATGATCCGCACCTCATGCAACACCGACGGGACCGTGGACAACCCGGTCGCACCGGTGAGCCGCTCGGAATCCTCGCCGATCAACCCGTCGATCGTCAGTGCCAATTCATCGGCGGTGACTTCGGATTCGGTCCGTATCCGCCATTGCTGCACGACCTTTGCGTGCTGTTTGGCCCCCGATAGCAGACCGACAACGGTGTGGGTGTTGCGGACGTCGATCGCCAGCAGCACGGTTACCGCGCACCGATCCGCGGATTCAACAGCTCCTCCGCCCCGGGAATGTCGAATGCGGGCACAAAAGCCGGGTCGTGGCCCACGTCGATCTGCTTGTTGTCAGCGTCGACGAACACGATCCGCGGCTGGTAGGCGCGTGCCTCGGCATCCTGCATGGTCCCGTAGGCGATCAGGATCACCAGATCGCCGGGGTGTACGAGATGCGCCGCGGCACCGTTGATCCCGATTACGCCACTACCGCGTTCGCCGGTGATCGCATACGTGACCAAGCGAGCACCGTTATCGATGTCGACGATGGTCACCTGTTCACCTTCGAGCAGATCCGCGGCATCCATCAAGTCGGCATCGATGGTCACCGACCCGACGTAGTGCAGGTCGGCCTGCGTGACGGTGGCGCGGTGAATCTTCGACTTCAACATTGTCCGTAACATCAATTCCTCCAAGGTGATTGGACACGCCCGTCCGGCCCGACAGGCTGCCCGTCGGTGCCGGCGATACTTTCGATCTCAATTGCCACGTTGTCGAGCAGCCGGGTGGTGCCGAACCGGACGGCGACCAGCAACCGGCCAGATCCGCTGGGGGAAACCGGGCCGAGCTCGCCGTCGCGCAGTTCCACATAGTCGACGACGATCCCGGGGACGGCCTCGAGCACACCGCGCGCCGCATCCAGCGCAGCCTGGACACCGGCGGTCGCCGCATGTGCCCCGGCCGTCAGCGCCGCCGAGAGCGCGATGGCCGCTTCCCGTTGCGCCGGGTCCAGATAGCGATTGCGCGACGACATCGCCAGTCCGTCGTGTTCACGCACGATCGGCACGCCGATCACCTGCACGTTGACGTTGAGGTCGGCAACCATCTGCCGGATGAGCACCAGCTGCTGATAATCCTTCTCACCGAAGAACGCCCGGTCGGGAGCCACGATCTGTAGCAGCTTGAGCACCACGGTCAGCACCCCGGCGAAATGGGTTGGTCGCGAACCGCCTTCGAGTTCGGCAGCCAGTGGGCCGGGTTGCACGGTGGTGCGTAGACCGTTGGGGTACATGCTCGCCGCGGTCGGGGTGAACGCGATTTCCACACCTTCGGCCCGCAGTTTCGCCACATCCTGATCGAGGGTTCGTGGGTAGGCGTCCAGATCCTCGCCGGCACCGAACTGCAGCGGGTTGACGAAAATCGACACCACGACCACCGCACCGGGCGTGCGTTTGGCCGCCCGCACCAGCGCCAGATGGCCCTCGTGCAGGGCCCCCATCGTGGGGACCAACATCACCCGGCGGCCGGTGTGGCGCAGCGCCCGGCTGACCTCGCCGACGTCACGCGGCGCCGAGTAGATGTTGAGTTCGCCCGGCTTGAAGACGGGCGCCCGGCCGGCATTCGCTCTCATGGCGTCAAGACCTCCACCACATCCCCCGGTGCATGGGCCCGCATGGCGGTGCGCAGGGCGTTCACCCGATACGCCTGCGCCAGTTGCGGGTCCGCTTCGGTGAGCGCGGCCAGGTGGCCGGCGACCGCGGCGGCGTCACCGCGCGCGACCGGCCCGGTCAGCGCGGCCTGACCCCGCTGCAGCGTGTTTTCCAGGGCCGCTCGGGCTAGCGGTCCGACGATGCGTTCCGCGATACCGCCGGGCTGGTTGTCGACGCATTGCTGGCCGAGCAGTTCTTGTCCACGCAAGGCGGTGCGCAAGGCCTCGAGGGCATCGGCGAGCACGGTGACGAGGTGGTTACTCGCATGTGCGAGGGCCGCGTGGTAGAGCACGCGGCTTTCCTCGCGCACGCAGAACGGTTCGCCGCCCATCTCCAGCACCAGCGATTGGGCGATCGCATACCCGACGTCGTCAGCCGCGGTGATTCCGAAGCAGGTATCGGGCAGCCGATTGATGTCTTCGTCGGAGCCGGTGAAGGTCATCGCCGGATGAATGGCCAGCGGTATGCAACCCTGCGCAGTCAGGGGCTCCAAGATGCCAATCCCGTTGGCGCCGGATGTGTGCGCCACGATGGTGCCCGGCCGCACCGCCGACGTGGCGGCCAGACCCGATATCAGACCCGCCAGTTCACTGTCGGTGACGGCCAGCACCAGCAACTCGGCCGATGCGGCGACATCCGGCGGCGGCAGCACCGGGGTATCGGGCAACCGGCGCTGCGCCCGCTGCAGCGACGCGTGCGAAATGGCGCTGCATGCCACCACGACATGATCGGCGCGCTCTAGCGCGACCCCCAGGGCGGTGCCTACCCGGCCGGCCGAGATGATCCCCACCTTGAGCCTGGCCGGGCGCAAACCGTCGAGCTGCACCATCGCAGACGACCTCACAGGTTTCTTCGTTCGTTCCAGTCCCGTGGATGACCGGGTACCGGACGGTCACTAAGACTGTAGTCGATTTGTTGGTCGACACCCATTTCAGCCGTCACGGCGCCGGCGCCGGCCGCCGCCGGAAGGCTGCACCTGCAACCGTGCCATCAGGTCAGCGACGGACTGACCACCGCTTTGCGAGTCAGAGTCATGCGAGCCCGCCACATCGGGGCGTTCTTCTTCCGGGCGGCGATGACGGGAGGCAAGGTCGGGTGCGGGCGGCGGGGCCAACCGGGGCGCCGCGGGCTCGGCGGGCTGGGGGCCCGGCCACGGCGGTGCAGCGGGTGCCATTGGTGGCGGTTGGGCTGGTCCGGGGCCTGGAGGCGGCCCCGCTCCCAGGCGGCCCACCCCATAGTCGCGGTAGTCGGTGGAATGACGAGATCGCGACCGTCTGCCGCCGTATTCCCGGTCGAACTCACCGATGTCACCTTGGTCCTCGTCGGAATCGTAATGCCGGGCACGGCGGCGTCGACCCGAAGACCGGTCCTGCGTTTCGGCGCCAGCCGCCTCCTCGGCCACCCAGTGGCTGCCCGGAGCGCCGGGGGGCAACCACTGTCCGTCCGCGGCAACCGGTCGCCAAGGCGAGGGTTCGGCATTGGGTACTGGTGGCGCGGGCGGCGGTCGACGATGCGGCTCGTAGTGCAGGTCAGGCTGAACCGGCGCAGCCTCCTGGGGCGGCCCGACCCACTCGGCGGGGTGTTCGGGGCCCGGAGGCGCGGGCGGCGGGGGCTGCAGAAACGGTCCCCTACCCGGCTGCACGTCACGCTCGTCCAGAGGCGGCACGCCTACCTCCGGCACATCGATGATCGCTTCCTCGGCGCGGTTGAGATTTTCGTCTCGACGGGCCATGGCAATCCGGTCACTGGGCAGCCAGTCGGTGGCTGGACTCTCGCCGTTTTGGAGCCGATCGGCGACAGCGCGGGCGGTGCGCGACTCCCTGTCCACCGTCTCCAGCGCCGGGCACTGTTCTAGGTCCGCATCGAACAAGATTCCCAAACTGGTTCGCAGCGAAGCTAATTCGGCGCGCAACGCTGCCACCTCGTCGGCGGCCGCGCCCCGCAACTCGGCGGCGAGCTCGCGACGCAACTGCGACTCCACCGCCAGCTCGTATTCGCGGCGGGCCGAGATCTCGCGATCCAGCTGCAGGTCGTAGACGAGCTTCATGTCGCGCGCCCGCGCCTGATCCGCTTCGGCCTGGCGACGATAGAGCACGGACACAAACGCACCAGCGACCGCGGCCCACAGCGCGAGGACCACGGCGAGCTTGAGCAGTTCCACCCGATTGGTGAAAACCAGTGCCGAACTAGCTCCAATTGCCAGAACCAGCAACGTCGTCAATAGCACCCAACCCGGCCTGCGGCCGCCGCGCCGGACCCGGGCGCCGCGGGACAGAACGGTCATGGCCTGACTGTACCCGCGCGACCTGCATCCACGTGTCGCGCCGGTCCGGCGATTCTCCCGCAAAGTCCGTGCCGCAGCCAGCAACGCCGGCGGCCCGGGCCGCGGGAGTGGTCAGCCTTCCGCGCCCTCGCCCCGCTCGGGCGGCTCCTGCGGCGACTTGCAGCAATTTTGCAGCCACAAAGCGGCAACGATCAACGCCAGCGCGCCTGCGGCCGCCACCAGGGCGCCGGTCATATCTTCGGCCGCCACCCGCAGCCAGGACCGCCGCGGCAACAGATACACCAAGACCGCAATCCACCAGCCCAGCACCAGCGCACCCACCCAGGCCGATGCCTTGGCGACCATCAGGCTGCGAGCCACCGCCAGAGGATGCAGCTGTCCGGATCCATCCCCTATCTCGCCATCGTTGATCTTGGCTCTTACGAAGCGGGCCCATAGCGCCTCGGCGATCGCAACCCCCAGCAGTGACAGCCCGGTCCACACCGTGAGCGGGGGAAACGACCGGAACAACACCAGCACCATCGGATAGCCGGCGACCGCCGCCCCGATCGCGGCGGCGGCCAGGTCGCGCCTACGGGTCGGTCCCATCAGGCTGCCACGGTCAGCGAGGTCAACCGCACGCTTGCCCGATCGGCCGGCGGCAGCCCGGCCAGCAGCGCGGCGACCGGGCGCGGGCCCTCCGGTCCGGTCAGTTCGGCCGCGGGGTCAACGTCGAGCCAAGGGACCATGACAAAGGCCCGCTGATGCGCCAATGGGTGTGGCAGCGTCAGGATGCTGTCGTTGCAGCGCACTTCGGTACGACCGGCCGGGCCGGCCTGGTAACAGGCGACCAGATCCACGTCGAGCGTGCGCGGCCCCCACCGCTGCAGACGCTGCCGGCCGGCCGCCCGTTCGTACTCCTGAGCTTGGTGCAACCAGGCATGGCCGTCGCGAGCGGGATCGTCTGCGATCAGCACCACGTTGAGGAACGGCTCCTGGGCCACCCCACCCCACGGATCGGTCTCATAGACACGCGACGCCCCGACCAACGTGTCGCCGAGTCCGTCGACCACCGAACGCAGGTTCGCCAGGCGGTCGCCCAGGTTGGAACCGACCGACAGCACTACCGAACTCATACCGCTCGGTCCGCGGGGATCACCGAACCACGCCCCCCGCGCCGCGACCGCCGGGTCACCACCGCCACGTCAGCCAGCGGTTGCGCGATGGCGGCCTGCGGCTTGTGCAGGACCACCTCGACGGCATGTACCCGTTCGTCGTTCATCACCTCGTCGGCGATCTCGGCACCGACCGTCTCGATCAGGTTGCGCGGCGGCCCGCCGACGATCTCGGCCGCGCGCTGCGCCAATTGGGCATAGTCATAGGTGTCGGCCAGATCGTCGCTGCGGGCGCCGTCGGCCAAGTCGATCCACATGGTGATGTCGACGACGAACCGTTGCCCGGCTACCCGCTCATGGTCGTAGACCCCATGGCGGCCATGAACAATCAAGCCCCGCAACTCGATTCGGTCAGCCATCGCGCCCAGTCCTTTCAGCCCGCTGCCACGCGTCGACGACCTTGAGGGCGTCGACGGATGCCCGCACATCATGCACCCGCACACCCCATGCGCCGTGCAGCGCCGCCAATGCGGAAATCACCGCGGTCGCCGTTTCCCGCCCGTCCGGCGGCCGTACCGCACCATCCGGGCCGGCCAGCAACGACCCGAGGAAGCGCTTTCGAGACGCTCCCACCAGCACCGGGATCCCGGTGGCGACCAACTCCGGCAGGGCGTGCAGCAGCGTCCAATTGTGCTGTCCGGCCTTGGCGAAGCCCAGGCCGGGATCGATCATCAGATTCGATGGGCCAACGCCCGCGGCTATCGCATCATCCACGGCGGTGAGCAGCTCGGCGCGCACCTCGGCCACCACATCGCGGTAGTTCGGCACCTGATGTGGGTTGTCGTCGGACACCGGCCGCCAGTGCATCAGCACCCACGGCACACCGGCTTCGGCGACCAGCGGGGCCATTGCCGGATCGGCCCGCCCTCCGGACACGTCGTTGACGATCTGCGCGCCCTTGTGCAGCGCCTCGCACGCTACGGCCGCGCGGGTGGTGTCGATGCTGACCTTGATACCGCGCGCGGCCAGTTCTTTGATGACGGGCAAGACGCGGGACGCCTCGACGGCCGGGTCAACCCGCGCGGCGCCCGGCCGAGTCGACTCCCCCCCGACGTCGATGATGTCCGCACCTTCGGCCGCCAGCGCCAGACCGTGCTCGATGGCCTTGGCCTCGTCGCAGTAGCGCCCACCGTCGGAGAACGAGTCGTTCGTGACATTCAATACGCCCATAACCTGCACAGGCCGCGAACTCACTTACGCAGGATGAGGTCCAGCGCCTCGGCCCGAGAAGCGGCATCGGTCTTGAACTGCCCACGCACCGCCGAGGTCGTGGTGACCGCACCGGGCTTGCGGACCCCGCGCATCGCCATGCACAGGTGCTCGGCTTCGACCACCACGATCACCCCGCGCGGTCCGAGCCTTTTGACCAGGGCGTCGGCGATCTGGCTGGTGAGCCGCTCCTGCACCTGAGGACGCTTGGCGTAGAGGTCCACCAGCCGGGCGATCTTGGACAGCCCGGTCACCCGGCCATCCCGGCCCGGGATATAGCCGACATGAGCCACCCCATGGAACGAGACCAGGTGGTGCTCGCACGTCGAGTACAACGGAATCTCTTTGATCAGCACCAGCTCGTCGTGGTCTTCGTCGAACATGGTGTTCAGTACCGCGTCGGGGTCGGTGTAAAGCCCCGCGAAGATCTCGCGATAGGCACGGGCCACGCGGGCCGGGGTGTCGCGCAAACCGCCCCGGTCCGGGTCCTCGCCGATCGCAAGCAACAACTCGCGGACGGCGGCCTCGGCACGCGGCTGGTCGAACGCCCGGGTGGTCGTTGCCTCGGTTCGGGAATCCAGCTGCGTCATTGCAACTCTCCGTTCGTCAGCCGTGGGCCGGGGGGTTGGACCGGCTTACGTCCCTGTCCTGCTGCTCGGACGACTCGTCGGTGTCCGATGGCTGATCGGGGGAATAGCCCGATGGTTGCGGCCGCTCCGACGGCGGGGGCCACCCGGGAGCGCGCCAGCCCGCCGGGGCGCCGTAGTCGGGATGGCTGCCGGGGTTCGCGTCAGCGCCTCGAGAGCCGTTGGGGCCGCGGCCGGTCCCTTCGCTGGCCGACTGCGCCGCCTGGGTAGCCTGCGCGATGGCTTGCTTGAACGCCGGCTCCGGCATCGGCTGCGGCCAGGGCTCACCGCGCTCGATGGCCAGTTCGCCCGGTGTCTTGATCGGCGGCTTGTCCGACGGAATCCGGCCGCCGAAATCGTCGAACATGGTGAGTCGGGGCCGCTTTTCCACGTCGGAGAAGATCGACTCCAGCTCCGGCCGGTGCAGTGTTTCCTTTTCCAGCAGCTGGCCGGCCAGGGTGTCGAGCACATCGCGATATTCGGTGAGAATCTCCCACGCTTCGGTGTGGGCCGCCTCGATGAGCTTGCGCACCTCTTCGTCGATTTCGCGGGCGACTTCGTGCGAGTAGTCCGACTGGGTGCCCATGGAGCGGCCCAAGAACGGGTCACCGTGCTCGGTGCCGTACTTGACCGCGCCCAGCCGCGCGCTCATGCCGTACTCGGTGACCATCGCCCGAGCGACCTTGGTCGCCTGCTCGATATCGGACACCGCACCCGTGGTCGGCTCCCGGAACACCAATTCCTCGGCGGCGCGCCCGCCCATCGCAAAGACCAGCTGCGCGATCATCTCCGAACGGGTCCGCAGCCCCTTGTCCTCCTCGGGCACCGCTACCGCATGACCACCGGTTCGTCCCCGGGCCAGGATGGTGACCTTGTAAACGGGATCGATGTCGGGCATCGCCCAGGCCGCCAGGGTGTGACCGCCCTCGTGATAGGCGGTGATCTTCTTCTCGTGCTCGCTGATGATCCGCCCTTTGCGGCGTGGGCCGCCGATGACCCGGTCTACCGCCTCCTCCAAGGCGGGACCGGTAATGACGGTGCCGTTCTCGCGGGCGGTGAGCAGCGCCGCCTCGTTGATGACGTTGGCCAGATCGGCCCCGGTCATGCCGACAGTCCGTTTTGCCAGCCCGTCCAGGTCAGCGCCGTCAGCGATCGGCTTGCCTTTGGAATGCACCCGCAGGACCGCCCGGCGTCCGGCGAGGTCAGGATTGGTGACCGGGATCTGGCGGTCAAAGCGACCGGGACGCAGCAGCGCCGGGTCCAGAATGTCGGGCCGGTTGGTGGCCGCAATCAGGATCACGCCGGCGCGATCGCCGAACCCGTCCATTTCGACCAGCAGCTGGTTGAGGGTCTGTTCCCGCTCGTCGTGGCCGCCACCGAGGCCGGCGCCGCGTTGGCGGCCGACCGCGTCGATCTCGTCAACGAAGATGATGCATGGGCTGTTCTGTTTGGCCTGCTCAAACAGGTCCCGCACCCGGGATGCACCCACCCCGACGAACATCTCGACGAAGTCGGATCCGGAAATGGTGAAAAACGGCACCCCGGCCTCGCCCGCCACGGCGCGAGCCAGCAACGTCTTACCGGTTCCCGGCGGGCCGTAGAGCAACACGCCCTTGGGGATCTTGGCGCCCAGCGCCTGGTAGCGGGACGGATTCTGCAGGAAATCCTTGATCTCGTAGAGCTCCTCGACCGCTTCATCGACGCCGGCGACGTCGGCGAATGTGGTCTTGGGCATGTCCTTGGACAGTTGCTTGGCACGCGATTTCCCGAAGCCGAAGCCCATCCGGGCGCCGCCCTGCATGCGGGAGAACATCACGAAAAGGCCCACCAGCAGCAGCAGCGGCAGCACGTAAACCAACAGCTCGCCCAGGATGCTGCCCTGGTTGACCACCGTGCTGACCTTGGCGTTCTTGGCGGTCAAGGCATTGAATAGGTCGACCGCGTAACCGGTGGGGTACTTGGTGATGACCTTGTCGGAACCGTCGGTGTCGCTGCTGCTCTTCTTCAAGACCAGCCGCAGCTGCTGCTCACGGTCATCGATTTGCGCGCTCTTGACGTTGTCGGCGTTGATCTGTGACATCGCCACCGAGGTGTCGACCGGCTTGTAACCGCGGGTGTCGTCACTGAAGTAGAAGAACGACCAGCCGAGCACCACCACCACGGCGACCGCCGTCACGGTGCGGATCACGTTTTTTCGGTTCATCAATCTTCGGCCGTGCCGGCCTGGTCCTTCCAAATACGCAGCTGGAAATGTCAAGGCTACCGCTAGACCAACGACCGGTAGTTCCGGATGGTTGCAGTAACACGGCAATCCGGCGAAAGGCATGGCTCACACCGGCGGGTTGCGCAGCGGGCACGATCGGGCAAAGCGGACCGCGGCCGGGCGGCGGCCACCCTCAACAACAAGCCCTTCTCACCGATGTGGCGTTGTGCTTTGGTGAAATGGTGGCTACATCAACCGAGCGGTTAGTCGACACCAACGGCGTGCGGTTGCGCGTGACCGAGGCCGGCGAGCGGGGTGCGCCGGTGGTGATATTGGCCCACGGCTTCCCCGAACTGGCCTATTCCTGGCGGCACCAGATCCCGGTGCTTGCCGAGGCCGGCTACCACGTGCTGGCCCCCGATCAACGCGGCTACGGGGGTTCCTCTCGCCCCGAAGCGATCGAGGACTACGACATCCACCAGCTGACCGCGGACCTGGTAGGACTGCTCGACGACGTCGGCGCCGAGCGTGCCGCCTGGGTGGGCCATGACTGGGGTGCTGTCGTGGTGTGGAATGCGCCCTTGCTGCACCCCGACCGCGTCGCCGCGGTCGCCGGCCTCAGCGTTCCGGTGTTGCCCCGCGCCCAGGTGCCGCCAATCCAGGCATTCCGCCAGCGCTTCGGCGAGCACTTCTTCTACATCCTCTATTTCCAGCAGCCCGGGGTGGCCGACGCCGAACTCAATGGTGACCCGGCTCGCACGATGCGCCGGATGATCGGCGGCCAACGATCCCCGACCGATCAGGGCGCGGCCCTGCGGATGGTCGCCCCCGGCCCCGAGGGCTTCATCGACCGACTGCCGGAGCCCGACGCGCCGCCCAGCTGGATCAGTCGCGACGAGCTGGATCATTACATCAGCGAGTTCACCCGCACCGGATTCACCGGCGGGCTCAACTGGTACCGCAATTTCGACCGCAACTGGGAAACCACCGCCGATCTCGAGGGCGCCACCATCACGGTTCCGTCGTTGTTCATGGCCGGCACAAAGGATCCGGTGTTGTCTTTCGCCCGTAGCGATCGGGCATCGGAAGTGATCACCGGTCCATACCGCGAAGTGATGGTTGAGGGCGCCGGGCACTGGCTGCAGCAGGAACGGCCGGACGAGGTCAACGCCACACTTCTCGACTTCCTCAAAGGAGTGCAATGGTGACCGATGCGCCGCTGAAATTCGGAGTCTTCATCACACCGTTTCACCCGACTGGCCAATCGCCGACGGTGGCTCTGGAATACGACATGGAGCGCGTTGTCGCCCTGGACCGCCTCGGCTACGACGAGGCCTGGTTTGGTGAACACCATTCCGGCGGCTACGAGCTGATCGCCTGCCCGGAGGTATTCATTGCGGCCGCCGCCGAGCGGACCAAGCACATCCGGCTGGGCACCGGGGTGGTGTCGCTGCCGTATCATCACCCGCTCATGGTGGCCGACCGATGGGTGCTGCTCGATCACCTCACCCGGGGCCGGGTCATGTTCGGCACGGGCCCGGGGGCGCTGCCATCGGACGCCTACATGATGGGCATCGATCCGATCGACCAGCGCCGGATGATGCAGGAATCCCTGGAAGCGATCCTGGCTCTGCTGCGCGCCGCACCGGGTGAACGCATCGACCGCCACTCCGATTGGTTCACCCTGCGCGACGCGCAGTTGCACATCCGCCCGTACACCTGGCCCTATCCCGAGATCTCGACGGCAGCCATGATCTCGCCGTCGGGTCCACGGCTGGCCGGCAGCCTGGGTACGTCGCTGCTGTCGCTGTCGATGTCGGTGCCCGGCGGCTATGCGGCGCTCGAGAACACCTGGCAGGTGGTGTGCGAGCAGGCCGCCAAGGTCGGCCGGGCGGAGCCCAACCGCCGCGATTGGCGCGTGCTGTCCATCATGCACCTGTCGGATACCCGCGACCAGGCGATCCAAGACTGCATCTACGGGCTGCCGGATTTCTCGAAGTACTTCGGCGCGGCCGGGTTCGTTCCGCTGTCCAACGCGACGGACGGCGCCGAAGGCACTCGCGAGTTCGTGGAAGACTATGCGGCCAAGGGAAATTGCTGCATCGGAACCCCCGAGGACGCGATCGCATACATCGAAGATCTGCTCAATCGCTCGGGCGGCTTCGGGACTCTGCTGCTACTCGGGCATGACTGGGCATCACCGCAAGCGACCTTCCATTCCTATGATCTGTTTGCCCGCAAGGTGATTCCGTATTTCAAGGGACAACTCGAGGCGCCGCGCGCCTCGCACGAATGGGCCAGGGACAAGCGTGAGGACTTGATCGGCCGCGCCGGTCAAGCCGTGCTAGCGGCAATTACCGAACACGTGACCGAGCGCGGAGAAGGTCAGACCTGATGCGGGCGTCCGTGCTGCGCAATGGACACATGACCTATCGCGACGATGTGGCCGAACCCACCCCCGGGCCGGGCCAGGTGCTGGTCGGAGTGCGAGCATGCGGAATCTGTGGATCGGACCTGCATTTCGCCGCGCATGGGCCAGAAGTGTTGGCAATGAGTTCGCGACTCTCACACGGCGACGGCTACACAAACACCGACCTGAGCCGTGATGTCTTCATGGGTCACGAGTTCTGCGCCGAGGTGATCGAGGCCGGACCCGACACCGACACCTACCCCGCGGGGACGCTCGTCACGTCCATCCCGGTGTTGCTGTCCGCCAAGGGAGTCGAGCCCATCTTCTCCAGCAACGACACCATCGGCGGGTACGCCGAGCGGATGTTGCTCTCGGCGCCGCTGCTGCTGCCCGTCCCCAATGGGCTGGACTTCAGGCATGCCGCCCTGACCGAACCCATGGCGGTGGGATTACATGCGGTGAACAAGGCCGGCGTCGACGTTGGCGACACCGCCCTGGTGCTCGGTTGCGGGCCGATCGGCATCGCGATCATCGCGGCCCTGCGGATGCGCGGTGTCGAAACGATTGTGGCATCAGACTTTTCGCAGAAGCGGCGCGAGCTGGCCAGCATCATGGGAGCTCACCAGACGGTCGACCCGGCCGTCTCGTCACCGTTCGAGCACGTCAAGGCCACCGTGGTGTTTGAAGCGGTGGGAGTCCCGGGGATGATCGACGAGGTAATTCTGCGGGCACGTCCGGGCACCCGGTTGATCGTCGCCGGGGTATGCATGCAGCCCGACACCGTGCATCCGTTCTTCGCGATCACCAAAGAGATCAACGTGCAGTTTGTGCTCGCCTATGACCCCGAAGAGTTCGCCACTTCACTGCGGGCACTAGCCGAGGGACTCATAGACGTCAGCCCGCTCATCACCGGCGAGGTGGACCTGGCCGGGGTCGGCGCCGCCTTTGACGACCTCGCCGACCCCGAACGCCACTGCAAGGTTCTCGTCACTCCGTAGCCCGGTTACCCCGACGTCGCGGCGCGTTGGCCTAGCCGGCGGCCGGCGGGCGCGTCATCACCCTGGGATGAAACCCATATCGGGGAGGGGCCGCCGAGGCGGCGAAGCCGCGCGCGGGTGTGCCATGAGCCGGCAAGCCGCCAAAGACATGTTGGCTGGGGTCGGCGGCCGCGGCGGCAGCGGCAACGGAGCTGAGCGGAACGGTTGCAACGCGGCCCAACCCGGGCATCGAACTCGCCCAAGCGTTGGGTACCGACAGACCCCCGATCTGGGCGGCCCTGCCAATCCCCCCGGGACCACTCGACACGCCCGACAACGGCAGTTTCGGCAGCGCTTGTGGCAGGGCCTCGACCGCCTTGGCGGCTTCCTGGCCCGCATGCGCGGCAGCCGGGAAGAGACTGTGGGACAAACCGTCGATGTCTTTCAACGCCGTGGTGGTGAGCCGGAAGGGCGAAACCAGCCTGATATAGGTGTTCGATAGCGTGCTGGCATCCAGCGTCGACGACCCGGTGAGACCCGCTATCAGTGCGCCGAGTGCGCCGCTTAACACGATCCCGTCGCCGTTGGGCGTCCACTTCCAGCCGATCAGGCCGAGCGCACGCAAGATCCGTTCCAGCGAGGGCACCAACGCCGCCTCCGAGAGTCCCCGCAGCGCGTTGGGCAGCTGTTCCACCAATTGCTGCAACGATTGCGCATCCCCCGCGAGGAGATCGCCGGTGGCCCGGCCGACTGCGGCGGCCTGAGCGGCCGGTCCGTTCGCGGTGGTAGCGGGCCGAGGCGGAACGAACGAGGTCAGGTCGGCCGCCGCCGCGGCCGTCGCCGCATATTGGTACATCGCATTCGCGTCCTGAGCCCACATTTCGGCGTACTCGGCTTCCACTACCGCGATGGCCGGGGTGTTCTGACCGAAGAGGTTGGTCGCCACCAGCGTCGCCAACATCGCCCGATTGGCGGCTACCACCGCGGGCGGCACCATCCCGGCAAACGCCGCCTCGTAGGCACTCGCCGCCGCCGCTTGCCTCCCGACCTGTTCAGCCTGCGCGGCGGTTGCGCTCAGCCAGGCCAGATGCGGCGCGGCAGCAGCCGACATGGCCGCGGCGGCGGGCCCCGACCATGGTCCGGAAACCAGCCCGGACAGCAGTGAACGATAAGAGTCCGCAGTGCACTGCAACTCGGCGCCCAGCGCCTGCCAAGCCGCCGCGGCGGCCAACATCGATCCTGAACCCGGTCCGGAATACATCAACGTGGAGTTGACTTCTGGCGGTAGGAGCGCGAAATCCAGCATGTGCGGCCTCGCCTAGCTGACCGCGACGGTGTTGGCGGCCTCGGTTGCCGCATACGAACCAGCGGAGATACCCAGCACGGTCACCAGCTGATCCTGTACCGCCGCGGCCTGAGCGCTGATCGCCTGATACACCCTTGCATGCGCGGCGAACTGGGCTGCCGTCAACATCGACACCAGGTCTGCCGCCGGGGGGACCACTCCTGTCGTCGGAGCTACCGCGACCTCGTCCCCGGCGCGCGCCGCCGAGTTGATGGCCTGCAGCTCCAATGCGACTCCAGCCACAATCTCCGACTGAGCAGTCACGTGCGACATCGCTCTCCTCTCAAGAACCAATTGAGCCAATAACGTCCAGCGACGAACGGCGCTGACGCTGATCGGCAATCAGGCTAAGGGACTCAAGGGACTCAAGGGACTACAAAAACCACGAGAGATGACCAACACCAGGCGTAAACATCTTGTTCAGAATCGGTTTAACAACGATTCAAATTCGGCGGCACATCTGAGCCCTATTTCACAATGCCCAAACGCTTCGCATTCGATGAATTCAAGTCCCCAAGGGGCGCAAAACGCGGCATGAGGGGAATTTTCGGCGCGGCGCGTGTCGTCGCCGACCAGCGGTATTAGCCGACCGGATTCGACCCCACCTGGCCTTTTGCCACCTGCAGCCAGCGCCTCCTCGGGGCAACCCCCCGGTTGACAGCGGAGGGCTCTCCGACGAAATCCGCCCCGCTTGTCCAGATTGTGTACGACGCTTATCAATAGGGATTGTATTTTTGTTGCCGCAGGACATATTGGCCCCGACCAACCGGAGATCAATGACCTAGGGGGCCACCATGGTTTCGGCACCGCAAATGCGGAAATAGGTAAGTGCACGGCGGTCACCCGAACGCGCGTCGACATCAACACCCAGGTCAACTGCCCCATAAACGGACTTACCCGCCTCCCAGGTATCACCCCCGGGAGGCGGGTAAGCCATCACGCGGCCCGATGAGGGCCGCTGCGTACCTGCCGCGGACTCAGGCCCAGCTGGAGCCGACGGCGCTGTCGGTCTGCGCCATGTTGTTGCCGGCGGCCTGAACCTTCTGGCCGTGCGAGTTGGCCTGCTCGTAGATCACCTGGAAGTTGCGACCCAACTGGGCGATGAACTCCTGGCAAGCCACCGAACCGGCGCCGCCCCAGAAGTCACCGGCAGCCAGCACATCGCGAACGATGGCCTGGTGCTCGGCCTCCAAGGAGGCGGCCTGGGCGCGGATGAGCGCGCCGTGGGCGTCGACATCGCCGAACTGGTAATTGATGGTCATTGGTTTTGTCCTCCTGAGTCGAAAGTGTCGGGCCGGTGCTAGCTGCTGAGGATCTGCTGGGAGGCCTGCTCTTGCTGCTCGTAGTTGTTCGCGTCGCGAACGAGCCCGTCGCGCACCCCGTGCAGCATGCTGACGATGTTGCGGAAGGCGGTGTTCATCTGGCCCATGGTGTCCAGTGAGGTTGCCGAGGCCATACCGCTCCAGCCCGCGCCGGCGATGTTCTGCGAGGACGCCCACATCCGGCGGGCCTCGTCCTCGACGGTCTGGGCGTGCATTTCGAAACGGCCCGCCATGTCCCGCATCGCGTGCGGGTCGGTCATAAAACGAGTGGTCATGCGAATGCCTCTCGTGTACGAGTTGTCAAATCCGTTGCTAGATCAAGGTGAATCGCGAGCCTCGCCCCTTCCCTCGAAGATCCCGCTGTACAGCAGTGCGATCACCTCGCGTTGATCGTATGTGTTCTTCGTCACCCTCCGGCGGGCGGGTGCACGACCATCGTCGGCTTGAAGCCATAGCGCGGCGCGGCGAAGTGCGCCGCCATTCCGCGCCCGACCCCACTGGCGGGCATCAGTGGCACTCCGCCCACCGCCGCCTGCGCCGGCTCGGCCGCGGCGGCCCCGAGGCTGTTGACCGTCACGATCGCCGGGTTCGCCGCGGCACCGACGGAGTTCATCCACGAGGTTGGCACCGAAAGCCCAGTGACAGACGCCGCCTTACCGACGGCTCCGGTAATCCCGCCCAGACCGACGCCCGGAAGCGACGGCAGTACCGCCGGCAATTCCTTGGCGGCCTCGGCCGCCACTTTGGCGCCTTCCTGAGCGAACTTGGGCAGGTCATGGGCCAAGCCCACATAGTCCTTGAACTGAGTTACCGCCAACCGGGCCGGACTCACCCATTTGCTGAAGGTGTCCATGAATACACCGGCATCCACTTCGGCGGAGCCGGTCACTCCCTGGACGATGTCACCCAAGGCGCCGCCCACGATGATTCCGTCACCGTTGGAGTTCCAGGCATGCCCGGTCAGACCGATCGCACCAGTAAGGTCGGTGAGCCAAGGGGGCTCGTTGGATATTCCGGCCAGCTGCGACAGCGCCTTGGGAATCTCCGCCAGTGCCTGTGAGTCCACCGCCCCGTTCAATGCCTGACCGACCGCGGCGGCCTGATTGGCCAGGCCCGCCGCGCTAACGGTCTGCGCCGCCGGGTCGAACGGCGCCAACTGCGCGGCCGCCGCCGACGAGCCGGCATAGCCGTACATTGCCGCCGCGTCCTGCGCCCACATTTCGCCGTACTGCGCCTCGGTGGCCGCGATAGCGCCCGTGTTCTGTCCGAGAAAGTTCGTCGCCATCAGGGCCATCAACAACGCCCGGTTGGCCGCGATCACCGGCGGCGGGACCGTCGCGACAAAGGCCGCCTCGTAGGCTCCGGCCGCGGCCACGGCTTGACTACCGGCCTGCTCGGCAAGTGCGGCTGTGTTTCTCAACCACTCCACCTGGGGCATGGCGGCCGCGACCATGTTCGCCGCGGACGGCCCCTGCCAGGGTCCGTCGGTCAGTTCGGTCACCGAAGCGTCGTAGGTGGACGCGGTTGCTTGCAGCTCGGCGGCCAACACGTCCCAGGCAGCGGCGGCGGTCAGCATCGGCCCGGAGCCGGGCCCGGAATACATCAGCGCGGAGTTGACCTCCGGGGGCAATTGCGCGAAATCCAACATGACCCGGTGTCTCCTAGCCGATGGTGGCCGCGTTGGCGGCCTCGGTGGCCGCGTACGAACCCGCACTGATGCCCAGCGTGGTGGCCAGCTGCTCCTGAACCGCCACCGCCTGGGCTCCAATCTGCTGATACAGCTGGGCGTGCGCGGCAAACTGCGACGCGGTCAGCAGCGACACCAGATCGGCGGCGGCGGGCACCACGCCGGTGGTCGGTACCGCGGCCGCGACGTTCCCGGCCTGCACCGCCACGTTGATGGACTGCAATTCCGCCGCAGTCGCTGCCAGCACATCTGTCTGCGCAAGCATGATCGACATGAGTTTCCCTCTCCCTCAATTCTTAATTGCAGCAACAGCTTTCGGTGACCGATGACTGTCCGTCCCCCATTGCTGAAGCAGATCGCAGGACACGTTAGGGCAGATACCAGGGCTCCGGCGTTGTTGATTAGCAGGCTTGTGAGCTGGGTTGATGATCTTTGGTGCCGCGCTATTGGGGCCGGAGTGTAGGCACGGGCTATCTGGAGAACGATCGAGTTGGTTACTGTTCGTCGTTGGTCTGGAGTTGCCCGTGCCTACCGTTTCAGTATTGCCTGTGTCGTCGGTTCCAGAGGTGTTCGACCGCTGGAGTCCTGGTGAGCGCAGCGAGCTCATCGGATCGGAGTTTCTCGATGTGTTGGCCTCGGTGCCAGACCCGAGGGACCCACGCGGTCGGAGGTATTCGCTGATGGCTTTGTTGGCGATCGCGGTTCTGGCCACTGCCGCGGGGATGCGCGGCTATGCTGTTTTTGCCACATGGGCGGCCACCGCTCCCGATGATGTGTTGGCCTAATTAGGGGTCCGGTTCCGGCGGCCCAGTGAGAAGACCTTCCGCGCTGTTTTGTCTCGGCTAGACCCCGCCGACCTCAACGCCAGGATGGGCAGTTACTTCACTGCACACGTGGCCAGCAGCGACCCCAGTGGATTGGTGCCGATCGCGTTGGACGGCAAGATGCTGCGTGGTGCCTTTACGCGCCAAAGCGACAGCCACGCATCTCGTGTCGGTGTTCGCCCACCGTGCCCGATTGGTGCTCGGTCAACTCGCTGTCGCCGAGAAAAGCAATGAAATTCCCTGCGTACGTGCCCTGCTCACGCTGCTGCCGGGTAGCTTGCGGTGGCTGGTCACCGTGGATGCGATGCATACCCAGGTCGTCACCGCGAAGTTGATCTGCGCCACCTTGAAGTCGCACTACCTGATGATCGTCAAGTCCAACCAAGCCAAAATACTTGCGCGTATCACCGCGCTGCCCTGGGCCGAGGTGCCCGCAGCCGCTACCGACGACTCCCGCGGCCACGGCCGTGTCGAGACCCGCACCCTGCAAATCATCACCGCTGCACGAGGAATCGGCTTCCCCTACGCAAAACAAATCATCCGGATCATTCGTGAACGCTTGATCACCGCCACCGACCAGCGCAGCGTGGAGGTGGTCTATGCCATCTGCAGCCTGCCGTTCGAGCACGCCCGCCCTACCGCGATCATGACCTGGATGCGTCAACACTGGGGAATCGAGAACAGCCTGCACTGGATACGCGACGTCACCTTCGACGAAGACCGTCAAAGGGCACATACCGGAAACGGCGCACAGGTCCTAGCAACGCTACGCAACACCGCGATCAATCTGCACCGCCTCAACGGCGCCGACAACATCGCCGAAGCCTGCCGGATCACCGCTTTGACCGCCAACCGCCGCCTAGACCTCCTCAATCCACAATTCCCCAGCTCACAAGCCTGCTAATCAACAACGCCGGAGCCCTGGGGCAGATACGCAGGAAAACCACAGGCTTCACACAGCCTGTTCACTGCTGAGTCGGTAACAATTCATTTGCTGTGCCAAACGCGCAGGTAAATATCTTCTTTTGTATGAAACATATTTGGATCAAATATGATTTGAGTTCGATAGAATTTTGCCCATATCGAGGACAGACGGCTTCTGTCGTGCCTTCCGGGCGAGCGACGGGGCCGCGCCGAAAGCCCCAGCCACCCGCCTCCGACGGTTTGCATCCCCGCCATGCCCCGCCCGCGGCCGCCCTGGACAGCCCCCTGCTAATCAACAAATTGCCGCTAATCAACCTGTTCAGCGGCGGATTCTGGCCGCAGCGCCGGGCCGCGACCCGGCGCTATCACCAAGACCACGGCCCCGGTCGCGCCGCGGCGGCAAGTACCCGGGCGGGGGGTGGTGGCCCAACCGGGGCCCACGGCTCGACGTCGGACTAGCCGACTCTTGCAAAGCACAAAAACTGGGTCTGCTGTGGAGGTGCAGAATTGTTGAGTCAAACTTGGGTTGGATTGGAATTTTTCAACGTAAAGGTCGTCAATATGAAATTTGCTGACAGTCTTTCGGGCACCAATGTCCGGTCACGGGGGCCGGCGCTTTCCCAGGAATCAAAGATGAACAAGAAGTGAATTGAGAACATCTGGGAGCCGACAACGGCGCACCCGCCGGTCGACTCCGCGCGGCGACTAGGGTGCCAGGCATGCCAATCCAATGGAGCACACCGGGATTCGCCCGCAGATTGATCGCCTTGGCCGTGGCCGGTGCGGCCGCCGGCTGCCTGAGCGGGTGCGACTCCCACACCGCGGCGGCGCCCGGCGCAAATCCACGTCAGGTGACCGTGTTCGGGTCCGGGCAGGTGCAGGGCATCCCGGACACCCTGACCGCGCAGGTCGGCATTGAGTTCACTTCTCAGGACGTCACCGGCGCGATGAGCCAGGCCAACGCTCGGCAGCAGGCGGTCATCGACGCCCTGGCGAACGCCGGGGTGGACCGTAAGGACATTCGCACCACCGAGGTGTCGCTACAGCCCCAGTACACCAGCCCAGAGCCCGGCGCAGCGGCGGCGATCAGCAGCTATCGCGCCGATAATGCGATCGAAGTCAAGATCCGTCCACCCGATGCCGCATCACGCCTACTGGAACTGATCGTCAACACCGGCGGCGACGCCACCCGGATCAGTTCGGTGAGCTACTCGATCGAGGACGACTCGCAACTGGTCAAGGACGCGCGCGCCCGGGCATTCGAGGACGCCAAGAGCCGCGCGCAGCAATACGCCCAGTTGTCCGGGCTGCGGCTGGGCACGGTGCTTTCCATATCCGAAGGAGTCGGCACCAGGCCCTCGCCCGGCGAGATGAACACGCCGGCGCCACGCACCTCGATGGTGCCGCTGGAACCAGGCCAGCAGACGGTGAGCTTCTCGGTGACCGCGGTGTGGGAGCTGACCTGAGTTTCAGGTCGGCAGAGCGCGCTCGCTACTGGTAGACCCTGGGATCGAGGGTGCCGATGTAGGACAGGTCGCGATAGCGCTCGTCGTAGTCCAAGCCGTAACCCACCACGAAGTCATTCGAAATGTCGAAGCCCACGTAGGTGATGTCGACGTTGGCCCCCACCGCCTCGGGCTTGCGCAGCAAGGTGCACACCCGCAACGACTTGGGTTGCCGGCTCTTGAGGTTGCGCAACAGCCAGGACAGCGTCAGGCCGGAGTCGACGACATCCTCGACGATCAGCACGTCGCGACCGGCGATGTCGCGGTCCAGGTCCTTGAGAATCCGCACCACTCCCGACGACGACGTCGAGGACCCGTAGGAGCTGACCGCCATGAACTCAAATTGCGTAGGCAACGGAATCGCACGGGCGAGATCTGTGACGAACAGCACGGCGCCCTTGAGCACCGTGATCAACAGCAGGTCCTGATCGCTGGTGTCGGCCAGCTCGCGATAGTCGTTGCCGATCTGGGCCGCGAGCTCGTCTATTCGACGCTGAATCTGCTCCTCAGTGAGCAGCACGGATTTGATATCACCTGGGTACAACTCGCCTGCATGTCCGGGGGTGATCGCCGAGGAGCTCTGGGCCACGTGCACAGCGTGCCATGTCCGCGCCCGAACAACCAACGCCAGTCCCCATCTTCACCGACTCAGATTGGCTCGGACCGCAAAGTCAGCAGGCCGCCACCTCGTCCGGCGACCAGACGCCGCGCCTTCAAATTCGATCCGACCGCCACCCCGCCCTGGCCTCGCCAGGCCGTGACCAGCGCGTCCACGCCCCTGATCTGCTTGTCGGTCAGCCCGATCGCCCCGCCGGCCAGCAGCCAACTGCGGATCACTCGCCGACGCACTGGGTCGGGCAGCGTAGCCAGCACGCTGGTGTCCAGGCCGAAATCGACGACGGCGGTGGGCAGCGCCTCGGCGGCGATGGCGTCGAGCAGCTCGGTGTCCGCGCGCAGCGCGGTCGCGGTGCGCGCCAACGCCGCGGCCACACCCCCACCCAGCACTTCCTCCAACAGCGGCAGCACTTCGGCACGTAACCGCGTCCGGGTGAAGCGCCGGTCGCTGTTGTGCGGGTCCTGCCATGCGGTCAGACCCAGTTCCCGGCACGCGTCATGGGTCACCCCGCGACGCACCCCCAGCAGGGGCCGACACCATGGTGGATCGTGCGGACGCATGCCGGCGATCGAGCGAGCGCCCGAACCGCGGCCGAGCCCCAGCAACACCGTCTCGGCCTGGTCGTCGAGGGTGTGGGCCAGCAGCACCGGGCCATCGCGGTGGGCGTCCAGCGCGCCGTAGCGGGCGGTGCGCGCCGCCGCCTCCAGCCCACCCCCGGCCCCGGCCGGATTGCCCACCTGGACCCGGAGCACCCGTGCGGCCACGCAACCCAACGAGACGGCCTGGGCCCGGGCGGTTTCGCTGACCGCGGCCGAATCCGGCTGCAGGCCGTGGTCGACGATCAGCGCGGTGGTGGGCCGCAGCCGCGCCGCCACGGCGGTGAGCGCCAGCGAATCCGGACCGCCGGACAGCCCGATACTCCATCGGTCGGTGGCGTCGAGATGGGTCGACGCGAACTTCTCGACGGCCCTGCGCAGTTGCGCTACAGCACCCTGTCGATCCATCGCCGCGGATTCTCCAGCTCAGCCGGCAGGGGCAGCGTCTGCGGACTCGTCCAGATGGTGTTGAACCGCTTCATCCCGACCCGGGCCACCACGTCGTCGACAAACGCTTTGCCGCGCGTGTACTGGTTGAGTTTGGCGTCGAAGCCCAACAACGCGCGCAACAACCGCTGCAGTGGCGGCTGCTTGCGTTGCCGGCGCTCGTCGAAGCGACGACGGATGACGGCAAGCGAGGGCACCACCATCGGCCCCACCGCATCCATCACGTGTTCGGCATGGCCCTCCAACAGCGTGCCCAGCGCCAGCAGCTGATCCAGCGCCTGACGCTGCGGCTCGGACTGCACGGCACGCACCACACCGAGAATCCCCGTCACATTGCCCGAATCGTCGCCAGGATCGTCGCGGTTGCGCACGAAGTTCGCCAGCCGGCTCACCACCTGTCCGATGTCGTCGGCGGGTTCGGTGGTGAGCAGACCGAGCGCCTGCTGCATGTAGCCGGCCAACCACGGGTTGGCGGTGAACTGGACCCGGTGGGCGACCTCGTGCAGGCAGACCCACAGCCGGAAATCGGATGGGTCGACCCGCAGTTGTCGCTCAACGGCGATGACGTTGGGATACACCAGCAGCAGACCGCCCATGCCGGCCCCGTCCGCGGCGGCGAACGGATCGTACTGACCGAGAATTCCCGAGGCCACGAACGCCAGCACCGCACCCGTCTGCGCACCGGTGATACGCCCGGTGAGCAGCCCGCGCGGCTTCTCGGCCCCGTTGGTCATGGCCCGCATCGACTCCGCGGCGGCCCGTATCCACTCCGGCCGGTCCACAACGCGGGCCGCGGGCACATCACCGGTGGTGATCAAACCGGTGACGTCGCGCACCGGCGGCTCCGCTTGCTCGGCCGCGCGCATCAATTCGTCGACCGCCTGGCGTCGGGTGTAGTCACTGGACGGCGGACCGGGGCGGGCCAGCCGCTCCCCCACCGTGGCCGCAAACTGCCAGTCGACGGTGTTGCCCAGGGTCACATCCGAGGCCGCGGTCATGTTGTGCACCCGCAAGACCACAGCGTGGTGGCCAACGCGTCCATCGCGTTGCGTCCGTTCGGCCCGGCATCGTTGGAGATGAACGCAAACGTGAGCACGCGTCCGCTGCTATCGGTGACCACACCGACCAAGGAGTTGATGGCGGTCAGCGAGCCGGTCTTGGCCCGCAACCAGCCCGCCGGGCCCAGGTTGGTGGCCCGGTCCAGGAAGCGTTCCCCGAGAGTGCCGCTACCACCGGCGATCGGCAGCAGATCCAGTAGCGGGCGCAACGCGGGCTGATCCGGCCCCGCCGCGGCCTGTATCGCGTCGTCGAGCGTCCGGGCTGTCAGCCGGTCGTCAACCGAAAGCCCACTGGAATCCACCAGCCCCGCGCCGGTGGTGTTGATGTGGGCGGTGTTCAGCCGGGTGGTCACCGCATCGACCGCGCCGCTGAAGCTGCGCGGACGGTTGATGACGGCCGCGACCTCGCGGGCGATGCACTCGGCCATCACGTTGTCCGAGGCGTTCATCATCTGGGAGAGCCGTTCGATCAACGGCGCCGACTGCACCACGGCCAGCTGGCGCGCCCCAGCGGGAGCCGAGGCGATACTGACCGTTGCGGGATCCAGACCAAGGGCCCTGGCCAGTTCGCGTCCGGCGTCCAACGCCGGGGTCAGCGACCGTCGGGAGTTGACCGTGGTCGGCTGGACGCGACCGGCATCGATCATCGCCGCCTCGATCGGGGCGATGTCACCGTTGCCGACGTCAGCCGGATCCCAGCCCGGGGCCATCGTCGGCCCGGTAAAGGCGGAGATGTCGACTTGCACCGATGTCGGCGTCATGCCACTGCGGCGGATCTGATCGACCAAGTCGCTGATGCGCGCCGCGCCCCGGTACCAGGTTTCGACGCCGGGCGGCGCCGCCGACAGCGTCGGATCCCCGGCTCCGACCAACACCACCGACCCCTGGCCGCTGGGGCTACCGGCCACCACGCGGGTGCTGATCCGGGCCTGACGGTCCAAGGTGAGCAGCGCCGCGGTGGCGGTCAGGACCTTGTTTGTCGATGCCGGCACCAGGGGTACGTCGTCGAGTTGCTGCCAAAGCACCTGCCCGGTCAGCGCATCGCTGACCCGACCGCCCAGCTTGCCCAAGTTCGGATCGGACGCGGCCTGCGCCAGCGCGGCGGCCATCGCGCCCGAGTTGGGCACCACACCGGTGTCGGCCACGGCGGTGACCGCGGGCTTGACCGTCGGTGGACGCGGCGGCGGCACCACCAACCGCGCACTGGCCGCGCGGCCACCGACGGTGAAGAACGCTGCGGCGGCAACGACGGCGGCGACAAACGCCAGCACGGCCACCCCAAGGAACACCTGGGTGGATTTCCGCCAACGTTTGGGACCCATAACTCTCCTGTCTTTCCGGTCCCATTGTGCCCAACCGGCCACCCAGCAGGCCCACAGGACCGCTGCACTAGGATGTCACCGGACGCATTTGACCTAATCCCAGGCCTCTTCTGGCCTCACTAAGTCAAAGGAGCCACGCGATGCAATTCGACGTGACTATCGAGATTCCCAAGGGCCAGCGCAACAAGTACGAGGTCGATCACGAGACCGGCAGGGTCAAACTGGACCGCTACCTGTACACCCCGATGGCCTACCCCACCGACTACGGCTTCATCGAGGACACCCTCGGCGAAGATGACGACCCGCTGGACGCCCTGGTACTGCTGCCGGAGCCGCTGTTCCCGGGTGTGCTGGTGGAGGCTCGGCCGGTCGGAATGTTGCGGATGGTCGACGAAAAGGGTGGCGACGACAAGGTGCTGTGCGTCCCGGCCGGCGACCATCGTTGGGACCACATCCAGGACATCGACAACGTTCCGGCGTTCGAGCTGGAAGCCATTAAGCACTTCTTTGTCCACTACAAGGACCTCGAACCGGGCAAGTTCGTCAAGGCGGCCGACTGGGTGGGTCGCGAAGAGGCCGAGGCCGAGGTGTTGCGGTCGGTGGAGCGGTTCAAGACCGACGGCCACTGATTTCCGGCTTAGCCGCCGGCCCGCCGGTTGCGCACCACGCTGTTGGTGAACGCCGCCCCGATGAACACCACGCCGATCGATGCCGTGATCCACTCGGGGATCTGCAGTTGGTGGTCGATGGACATCAGCATGATCACCGCGAGCGCACCGATCGCCCAGTGCGCGCCGTGTTCGAGGTAGACGTAGCGGTCCAGGGCGTCCTGTCGGACCAGATAGATCGTGATCGACCGAACGAACATGGCGCCCACCAAGCCGAGCCCTAACGCGATGACGATCGGGTCGCTCGTGATCGCGAATGCCCCGGTGACCCCGTCGAAGGAGAACGAGGCGTCGAGCACCTCGAGGTACATGAAGAGCATGAACCCGGCCTTGCCCACCGCCCCCTGGGCGGCGAGTTCGCCAGGTCCGGCACCGACCCGAGGCGGCTGCAACGCCCGGCTCAAGCCGTTGACCACGAGGTAGGTCACCAGACCCAGCAGCCCGGCGACCATCACGGTGCCCAGGTCGTCGCTGGAATCCGTCAACCCGGGACCAGCGAAGATCAGCGTCACGCACGCCACCATCACGTGGACCTGACCCAGCCGCCCGATTCGGGCGAACGGCGCCTCAATCCACTTCAGCCACTTGATCTCACGGTCGTTGAACACGAAGTCCAGAAACAGCGTCAACAAGAACATCCCGCCGAACGCCGCGATCTGGGGGTGGGCCGCGCTGATCAGTTTCTCGTAGCTGGGTGAGCCGTCCGGGAAGTCCAGCGCGCCGCCGGGCGGCGGGTTCAGCGCCAACCTCATCGCGCGGACCGGATCGAGACCCGCGGTAACCCAGACGATGGTCAGCGGGAACACCAGCCGCATTCCGAAGACGGCAATCACGATCCCGATGGTCAGGAACATCTGCTGCCAGAACTGGCTCATCTGCTTGAGGATCGTGGCGTTGATGATGGCGTTGTCGAACGACAGCGATATCTCCAGGATCGCCAGCACCACCAGCAGGAACAGCGCGGTCACTCCGCCGTGCCAATACCCGGCAACCAAAGCCGCCGCGGTTACCAGCAGCGACAACCCGAACACGCGGATCGTTGTCATGGGTCCTTTCCAGTGCATTTCATCTATACCCGAGAGCCCCTCAGGGCAAGCCAAAACAACGCCGAACCGGCCTGGCGAGCACCCACGCCCCGCACGCTTAGTATTTGCAAGCGTGGCTGCAAACGTGCCCAGCATCAGGTCGGTTGGCCGTTAGTGCTGCCAGGGTGACCGAAGTAGGGGGAACAACGGGAGCGGCGGGCGCCTCTGGGGGGGCGATCGCGCGAGGCAGCGTGGCGCGCGTCGGCACCGCCACCGCGGTCACCGCGCTGTGCGGTTACACGGTGATCTATCTGGCCGCCCGGGACTTGGCTCCCAGCGGCTTCTCCGTGTTCGGGGTGTTCTGGGGCGCATTCGGCCTGGTTTCCGGCGCCGCCAACGGGCTGCTGCAAGAAGCCACGCGCGAAGTCCGCTCCGCGCAGTACCTAGACGTCGTGCCGGAAGGAGGCCGCACTCATCCCCTGCGGATCGCCGGGATGGTCGGACTGGCCTCGGCCGTGGTGATCGCGGGCAGCTCGCCGCTGTGGAGCGGGCGGGTGTTCGTGGAGGACCGCTGGTTGTCGGTGGGACTGCTCAGTGTGGGACTGGCCGGATTCTGTCTGCATGCCACGCTTTTGGGCATGCTGGCCGGCACCAACCGGTGGTCGCACTACGGATCGTTGATGGTGACCGACGCGATAATCCGAGTGGCGGTCTCGGCGGCAACGTTTGCCATCGGGTGGGGTCTGGTCGGCTTCCTGTGGGCGGCGGTGGCGGGCTCGGTCTCCTGGCTGATTCTGCTGCTGGCTTCGCCCGTCGCGCGCGCGACGGCACGCTTGCTGACGCCGGGCAACACGGCAACGTTCCTGCGGGGTGCCGCGCATTCGATCACCGCCGCCGGTGCCAGCGCGATTCTGGTGATGGGTTTTCCGGTCCTGCTGAAGCTGACCTCCAACGAGCTCGGCCCCCAGGGCGGGGTGATCATCTTGGCGGTGACTTTGACCCGTGCGCCGCTGCTGGTGCCGCTGACCGCGATGCAGGGAAACCTCATCGCCCATTTCGTCGACGAGAGCGCGCAGCGACTGCGGGCACTGATCTCACCGGCCGCACTCATCGGCGGTATCGGCGTGATCGGGGTGCTGGCCGCGGGAGCGGTGGGCCCGTGGCTACTGCGTTCGGCCTTCGGGCAGCAATATCAGGCCAGCGGCGCCCTGCTGGCCTGGCTGACCGCGGCCGCCGTGGCGATCGCCATGTTGACGCTCACCGGAGCCGCGGCGGTGGCGGCCGCACTGCACCGGGCTTACTCACTAGGCTGGGTGAGCGCGACAGCGGCATCAGGGTTGCTGCTGCTGTTGCCGCTGCCGCTGGAAGCCCGCACGGTGGTGGCGCTGTTGTGTGGCCCATTGGTAGGGATCGGTGTTCATCTGCTCGCGCTGGCGCGCGCCGGATACGCGAGCAGATGATGGGCCCTGGCCAAGCGTGTAATTTGTGGGCCTAGATGGCCGTGAAAATGGATATTGATACGCATCACCCCGACGTCTGGATCGTCGTTCCCGCCTTCAACGAAGCCACCGTCATCGGCGAGGTGATCGCGCAACTGCGGTCGACCTTCGGCCATGTGGTGTGCGTGGACGACGGCAGTACCGACGGCACCGGCGATATCGCCCTGCGGGCCGGGGCTCACGTGGTGGCTCATCCGATCAATCTGGGCCAGGGCGCGGCCATCCAGACCGGGGTCGAATACGCCCGTAAGCAGCCGGGAGCCCAGATCTTCGCCACGTTCGACGCCGACGGCCAGCACCGCGTCAAGGACCTGGCCACCATGGTGCATCGGTTGTCGGTCGGCGATGTCGACGTGGTGATCGGAACCCGCTTCGGGCGGCCCGTCGGGAGCCGCCCACCCCTGCTGAAGCGAATTGTGCTGCAGACCGCGGCGCGCCTGAGTCCGCGCGGTCGCCGGTTGGGCCTGACCGATACCAACAACGGCCTGCGGGTGTTCAACAAGACCGTGGCCGATGGGCTGAACATCACCATGAGCGGGATGAGCCACGCCACCGAGTTCGTCATGCTGATCGCCGAAAACCATTGGCGCGTTGCCGAAGAACCCGTCGAGGTGCTCTACACCGACTACTCGAAGTCGAAAGGGCAGCCCCTGCTCAACGGCGTCAACATCATTTTCGACGGGTTTTTGCGAGGGAGGATACGACGATGAACTGGATCCAGGTGCTGTTGATCGGGTCGATCATCGCGTTGCTGTTCTATCTGCTGCGCTCCCGCCGCAGCGCCCGGTCGCGGGCATGGGTCAAAGTCGGCTACGTCCTATTCGTCCTGGCCGGTATCTACGCGGTGCTGCGACCG
This sequence comes from Mycobacterium liflandii, assembly GCF_022354805.1. Classification (NCBI taxonomy): domain Bacteria; kingdom Bacillati; phylum Actinomycetota; class Actinomycetes; order Mycobacteriales; family Mycobacteriaceae; genus Mycobacterium; species Mycobacterium liflandii. The sequence goes on from NZ_CP023138.1 coordinate 109,979, forward strand.
GACGACACCACGGTGGTCGCACACTGGTTCGGAGTGCGCCGGGGCACCGATCTGATGCTCTACGCACTGATCATGGCGTTCAGCTTCACCACGCTGAGCACCTACATGCGGTTCAAAGACCTGGAGCTGCGCTACGCGCGGCTGGCCCGCGCCATAGCGCTCGAAGGAGCTCAAACACCGGAGCCACGCTGAGGCCGGCCCAGCCAATCAGCTGCCGTGGGTTCGCCGGAAGTAGTCGACGGTGCGCCGCACCCCGTCTGCCAGTTCGACTTGCGGACGCCAACCCAGCACCTCTTCGGCCCGGCTGATGTCGAGGCAGGACCGTTTCAGGTCGCCCAGCCGCGGCGGGTGAAACTCCGGGTCGTCGGGGCCGCCGAAGGCCGCGGCCACAGCTGAGTGCAGTTGGCGGTCCGAGGTTTCCACGCCGGTGCCGATGTTGAACCGTTGGCCACCGCCCACGTCGCTGCCCGCCTTGACGAAGGCATCGACGACGTCGTCGACAAACACGTAGTCGCGGGTGTTGGTGCCGTCGCCGAACACCTTGGTGGGCTTACCCGACAGCAGCGCCTGGGCGAAGATCGCCACCACCCCCGCCTCGCCGTGCGGGTCTTGGCGCGGGCCGTACACATTGGCCGGGGCGATGTGGGAACACTCCAGGCCGTACAGATGCCGAAATGTGTTGAGGTAGATCTCCCCGGCCACCTTGCCGGCGGCATACGGCGATGCCGGGTCGGTGGGCACCCGCTCGCTGGTCGGGTACTGCGGCGGGGTGCCATAGATGGATCCGCCCGAGGAGGTATGCACCACCTTGCGGACGCCGGTGAGCCGGGCCGCTTCGGCCAGCCGCAGGGTACCGATGACATTGACCGAGGCGTCGAATTGCGGATCGGCCACCGAATGGCGGACGTCGATTTGCGCCGCCAGATGAAAAATCACTTCGGGCCGGTGCTGCTCGAAAATTGCCTGCAGGTCAGCGTCCACAATGTCGGCTTCGACGAAGACATGCGCAAGGTTGTCGACCAGATGCTCGAGATTGGTCGCCCGGCCAGTTGCGAAATTATCCAGTCCGACCACCGTGTGACCGTCTGCCAGGAGACGGTCGACCAGTGTCGATCCGATGAAACCGGCCGCGCCGGTGACCAGTGCACGCACCGGCACACAATACCGACCGGTAAGAAATAACCATGCCCACCCGGACCAGGCCCGTGCCCAAGGTCGCGGTGGCCGCCATCGCGCTGATCATGATTCAGCTGGGGGTCCGCGCCGTGCTGGCGTTCCGGGGGTATTTCTATTGGGACGATTTGATCCTGGTCGGCCGGGCCGGCACCCAGGAGCTGCTCTCGGCGACCTACCTGTTCGACGACCATGACGGCCACGTCATGCCCGGCGCATTTCTGATTGCCGGCATCATCATCCGGCTGATGCCGCTGGATTGGACCGGACCCGCGATCAGCCTGGTGGTGCTGCAGCTGCTGGCATCGCTAGCGCTGCTGCGAGCGCTCTACGTGATCCTGGGCTGGCGCCGGGTCTTGCTCATCCCGCTGACGTTCGCGCTGTTCACCCCGCTGGGGGTGCCCGGATTCGCGTGGTGGGCGGCGGCACTGAACTCGCTGCCGCTGCTGGCGGCGCTGGCCTGGGTGTGCGGTGACGCGATCCTGCTGATCCGCACCGGTAACCAGCGATACGCGGTGAGCGCGGTGCTCGCCTACTTCGCCGGCCTGCTGTTCTTCGAAAAGGCGGCGGTGGTCCCGTTCGTCGCCTTCGCGGTCAGCGCCCTGGTCTGCCATGTCGGCGGCGACAAGCGTCCGCTGCGCACGGCCTGGCAGGCCGGGATCCGGTTGTGGACGGCGGCGCTGGCGCTGACCGCCGGCTGGATGGTGCTCTATCTGGCCGTGGTTGACCAGAAGCGCTGGAGTGGGGATCTGGCAATGACCTGGGACCTGCTGTGTCGATCGATCACGCACGGCATCGTGGGGGGCCTGGCCGGCGGACCGTGGCGCTGGGATCGCTGGGCCCCGGCGTCCCCGTGGGCGACGCCGCCGCCGACGGTGATGGCGCTCGGATGGCTGGTGCTGGCCGGGCTACTCGGCTTGTCGCTGATCCGTAAACGACGCATCGGCGCGGTGTGGCTGACCGCGGCCGGCTACGCCGTCGCCTGCCAGGTGCCGATCTACCTGATGCGCTCATCGCGGTTCACCGCCCTGGAATTGGCGCAGACGCTGCGCTATTTCCCCGATCTGGTGGTGGTGTTGGCGCTGTTGGCCGCCGTCGCCTTGACCGCGGCGAATCGGCCGTCAGATTGGTTGAATGCCTCGCGCGTCCGGGCCAGCACGATCACCGCCGCGGCGATGCTATTCCTGGCCAGCAGCCTATACTCGACGGCGACCTTTCTGACCAGCTGGCGCGACAACCCGACCAAGTCATACCTGCAGAATGCGGAAGCGAGCTTGGCTGGCGCCCAGATAAATTCGAATGCCCCGCTACTGGATCAAGAAGTCGATCCACTGGTGCTGCAACGGGTGGCCTGGCCGGAAAACCTGGCCAGCCATATGTTCGCACTGTTGCCGAACCGCCCCGATTTCGCGACGGCGACAACCAAACTGAGAATGTTTACCAGCTCTGGAAATTTGGTCGATGCGCGAGTTACCTGGATACGGACGATTGTTCCCGGCCCCATGCCCCAATGCGGCTATTTCGCGCAGCCAGACCAGCCCGCACGGCTGGTCCTGGACGGCCCGTTGCTGCCCGCCGACTGGACCGTTGAACTCAATTATCTTGCCAACAGCGACGGGTCGATAACGCTGGCGCTGCCGGAGGGACCCGAGCGCAAAGTTCCGGTGCATCCGGGCCTCAACCGAGTCTACGCCCGGCTGCCAGGCGCCGGCGATGTGATCACCGTGCGAGCCAATACCACCGCATTGGCGGTGTGTGTCGCCTCCGGTCCGGTGGGTTTTCTGGCTCCCGAATAAGCGGCGCGATAATTCCCTTCCGGATGAATTAGTTGTCTCGAAGTTTTCTCCAAGACAATAACTTTCAGCGAAATTTGACGGTAGCGTTGGCCCGCAAAGTCAACAACGGTTTTCATACCTTTCATATCTAGGAGTACAGCGGTGTCATACGTGGTGGCGGCGTCAGACCTACTGGCATCGACGGCGACTGAATTGGCACGTATCGACGCCGCGCTCAACACAGCCAATGCCGCGGCGGTGCTGCCGACGACCGTGCTGCAGGCCGCCGGCGCGGATGAGGTTTCGGCGGCGGTGGCCGCCCTGTTCTCCTCGCATGCCCGCGCCTATCAGGCACTCAGTGTCCAAGCCGGGCAGTTTCATCAGTGGTTCACCCAAACGCTGAGCGGCGCTGGACTGGCCTATGCCAGTGCCGAAGCCGCCAATGTCTCGCCCTTGCAGGTCCTCGAACGCGACGTGCTGGGACTGGTCAACGCACCCGCCCAGGCGCTGTTGGGCCGTCCCATCATCGGCAACGGCACCGACGGCGCACCCGGCAGCGGGGCCAACGGCGCCGACGGCGGCATCTTGATCGGCAACGGCGGCACCGGCGGCTCCGGTGCGCCCGGCCAAAATGGCGGCGCCGGCGGCAACGCGGGGTTGCTCGGTAGCGGCGGCACCGGAGGTGTCGGTGGGGCTGGTGCCACCGGCGGCACCGGCGGCACCGGCGGCCTGTTGTGGGGCAACGGCGGCATCGGCGGCCAAGGCGGGACCGCCATGGCGGGCGTCAACGGCGGTAGTCCCGGGCATGGCGGAAACGGTGGCAACGCGTTCCTGTTCGGCGATGGCGGTACCGGGGGCCAGGGTGGGACCGGCCTGGCCGGGGCAGACGGTGTCAACCCCACCCCCACCGGGACGGCCGGAACCGGTGCCGCCGGCGGCAACGTTAGCGGCAATGGCCCCCTGACCGGGGAAACGGCGATACCGGTGATACCGGTGGGACCGGCGGTACCGGCGGTACCGGAGGCGCCGGCGGAAGCGCCACTGCCTCGTCGGGGTCGGCCACCGGGGGCAAGGGCGGGGCCGGCGGTGATCCCGGTGGCGGCGCCAATGGCGGGGCCGGCGGTGCCGGCGGGGACGCCGAGAGCTTCTCGGGGCAAGCCCACGGGGGTACCGCCGGTGGCGGCGGGACCGGCGGCGACGGTGGCCGTGGCGGGCTATTGATCGGCAGCGGCGGCAACGGCGGGACCGGCGGGACTGGGGGTACCGGCGCCGCCGCCGGCGTTGGCGGCATCGGCGGCGACGGCGGCGACGCGACCGCAGCGAGCTCCGCCACCGGCGGTCATGGGGGCGACGGCGGCGACTCTGACCCTTCTGTCGGCACCGGCGGTAACGGCAGCACCGGGGGCAACGGCGGCAACGGCGGGGCGGCGAGCCTGCTGTTCGGCAATGGCGGTAGCGGCGGCGACGGCGGTGTTGGTGGGACCGGCGGCACCGGCGGTGCGGGGGGCTCGGGCGCCGGGGGCGGCGTCGGTGGAGACGGAAGCTCCCGTGGAGGCATCGGCGGTAACGGCGGCTCCGGCGCTAATTCGATGGCCATCGGTGGTGAGGGCGGCGTCGGCGGTAGGGGCGGTGACGCCGGGACCAGTGGCCTGTTGATCGGCAACGGCGGCGACGGCGGCAGCGGCGGCGCGGGCGGGACCGGCGGCACCGGCGGCGCGGGCGGCGCAGGTGCCGCGGGTGGTGCCGGCGGCAACGGATCCACTCAAATCGCCTTCGGCGGCGACGGCGGCAACGGCGGTGACGGCGCCCAGGGCGGCGAGGGCGGCGCCACCGGCTCGGTGGGCGGCATCGGCAGTCAGGGAGGCATCTTGTTCAGCCACGCCGGCGCCGACGGCTCGACGGGGGCCCCTGGCGCTGGGGGCGCGGGTGGTGCTGGCGGCGCCGCCGGCGGCTTCGGTGCCGGCGGCAGCGGGGCCACCGCGGGCGCAGACGGCAAAGCGGGCACCGCCGGCACGGCGGGCGCGACCGGCCCGCACGGCTGACCACCACAAACAAACGAGCCGCCTAGGAGAATCGAACTCCTGACCTATTCATGATGGTTAAAGCGGGATCAGGCGTTGTCTCGTTCCCAGGGATTTCAGATCCGCGCAGCTCAGAGCATCGCATGCATGTTCGAATGCGCCTCTGAGTGCAGGCGCGCGCAGGGTTTTCGCGCCCCGGAACCGAGTTCTCCCGCCCTCTCTCACGCACGGATGCACGCCGCGTGTCCCCGAGAACAATCGCCCCAATGCCCGGCACAATCAGGCCGGCAGTGAGCACGACAACCAACCCCCACCACCACAAAGCGACCCACCCACCTCACGCAACCCACACGAACGGCCAGCCGGAACACGGGCCGGAGCCGCGGACGCCGGTAGACCGCGAGCGCACGCGGCCTGCAAGGCCGCAGGGCGCGAGAGCGATAGGACTTGCCATACCTGCCAGAGTCAAGACAAGGCCGATCTTGTACTTCACGGCTTCCTTCGAGACGGGCACTGGCCGATGCGCAGCGCCTGAAGTGTCGCGGAACCGGAAGCCGCCCGTTGGCCGCCACTGTTGTTGCGGCGTTACACCTGGGGTGCATTCGCTGTCGTCACGCTCAGAATCGTCCGTGCGACTAGTTCGGGATCGTCGACCATAGGGTCATGCCCAACATCAGGCAGAGTTACGAACGTCGCCTGCGGCAGGCGCGCACGCGCATTAGGGCCGTAAGACGTGACGGGAACAATTTCGTCTTTCTCCGACCACGCCACCGTGACGGGGCAGGGCAACGGGTCCAAAGGGGCAATCTGCTCCTCGTCGGTTGAGAATACTTCGTTGGCGACCGTGCATCCGAGGAAGTCGTCAAAGATCTCAACACCCCGGTGCGCGCTTATCCGATCGCCGTGGCACGCGCCATCCTGGAACATAAGTCGGCGGACCCTCGGCGACTTCAACACCAGCGGCATGATGGGTCGCATCAGGCGAGCGATTCCGGCGCCTCCCAGCGCTCGTGACAGCGTCCTTTCTCGCAGCCCGTCACCCGACGCCCAGAAGCCACCTGGCGCAAACACACACTGTTGCTGCGCGGCCGCGCCGAGCCAATTCGATCGCCAAATAGCCGCCCATCGAATGGCCGACCAGATGCGGGCGTTGAAGTCCTTGCTCGTCGAGGTAGCGCTCATCCGCCGCGGTCGCTGGCCGCCTCTGCACTGGGGGTCCGCCTCGGTGGCCGGGAGCCGTCGGCGCATGCACCTGGTGATATCTCGAAACGACGGGTACCACGTCTTGCCATGCCCTGCCCGACCCAGCCCCGCCGTGCAGGAGCACCAACCCCGTCTTGTCGGTGGCCATGAGGAAGTCTGACACCATCCCCAACCAGGTGGGAAGTCTTTGGAAAGGCTTCGAACCGTGGCCCAAGGAAGTAGTCGAACAGGTCATTCCCACCCAGGAGCCACTCCCCGGCGGGCCGCCGACCAACTCGCACCGATTGAACACGCACCGTTACCAGCTGACAGCAGGAGGTACAGTGCGATCAGAAGTCGTAAGCGGGTTCGGCGTCGAGGATCTTCGTGAACATCGCGACCATGCCTGTGAGATCAGAGTGGGCGCGCGCTGCGTGACAAGCGCCGTACAACTCTTCCAGGTCAGTCTTCCCCCAGTCGAAGCCAGAACCGCGTTCGGACAACAGGAGATCGAAGAACTCGCGGGTGGAGCGGCCGTTGCCCTCGCGGAACGGGTGGGCATAGTTCACGTGGTCGTATAGGTATGCGACCTTGCCAGCGAGATCGCCGTCGTCGATCACTCTGAGCCGATCGAGATGGTGGATCTCCGCGGCGACATGCTCCATGGGCCGACTGATGCTACCCGGCGAGCAGAAGGACTCGTCTTCCTTCTCGATGCCGACTGTCCGCAGGTCTCCCGCCCAGACGTAAACGTCCTGGAACAGCTGGCGGTGAATCGCCCGCAGGTATGCAAGATCGTAGGTGCGGTCGCCCAGCAGATTGGGTTCCTCGCGGAGTTCGATCACCCGGGCCTCAACGAGGTCGTTCTCGGCGTCACGCAGTTCGGCATGCGTTCGGGCGCCGACCCGGTTCCGTAAGACGGAAGTACCGGGGATGAAGTAGCCCTGCCAGTTCCGTTCGTGATCGCCGGTGTCCCATGGATGCGGCACTCCAGGCCCGGTTACTGGATGTTGTACCGGCGGCGGACGCGCTCACCTAACTCGGCTGCCGTAATCTTGCCGCGGGCGTAGTCGTCCTGATCGGCACGGGTAGCGGCGGTGCTGCGGGTGCCCTCCAGCTCGGTGTTGCGGCGGGTTGCCCTGACAGTCCTGATGCGCCGCTTCGCCTTCTGCAACTCGGTCACCTGGACAAACACCTCATCTGATTTTGCGGGTCTGACCAGCATAGTCGACAGCACTGACATTGCAGAGAGGCTTGCCCATCAAGGAAACACAGCACGGTTCTCCACCGCTGATGTACGAACATCATGTCTCGTTGGCCATGTAATCGACGGCGTCCCGCAACACGTACCGGGCCGACACTGCTCCGGCCCACACCAACGGCGCCGGGCCGCGCAAAACCGAGGACACGTTCGACGCCTACGCCGGGGTAATCGGCAAGCTGCTCATCCCAGCCCTGCGGACCGTCCGACTGCGTGAACTCACCACACAACGGGTCGACCGGTACCTGCGCTCGGCTACTCCCCCGTCGACGCCCGCGTACACACCACCACGGTCAGCGACCAAACCGCGCGCCCCCACCCCGACGACGCCGTGGAGATGCGGCGGAGGATCGCTGCATGGCAGAGCGGTCGATCGAATCGCGGACCCGCGCGCGGGTATGACCGGCTGCGCATCTTCGACGTACTGCTGGCCACCGGCGCCCGCATCGGCGAAGTGCTCGCACTCACCTGGGACGACATCCACGGCCTCGACGGTGACGGTCCCGTCACCGTGTACATCGGTAACCGACTCGACAAGAAATCCCACCGGGCACAAGGCCGGCGGCGAGCCCTACACCGTCACGACCCCGGAGTTCGGAGCCGCGACGCTGCGAGAGCACGCCCCGCCGAGGCACGCACCAGCCAGAGGCCAATGTCCGCACCCGCTGGCGGGCGATCCGCGGCGAGGACTTCAAGTAGGTTGTGCCGCACTCGATCCACAAGTCCGTCGTCACCGCGATAGAGCGCGCGATAGGGCTGGAAGCCTCGGCCCGGCAGGCCGGACACAGCAGCAGCGAAATCACCCGGCGGCACTACGTCGAGCAGTCCGTGCCGGTGCCCGACTACACCGCCGCCTAGATGAGTATTCGCGCCCTATCCGCGCCCTTCAAGCCGTCGAACACGAACAGGCAGGGTAATTACCCAGCCTGACCTGTACAGGTGGAGCCGCCTAGGAGAATCGAACTCCTGACCTATTCATTACGAGTGAATCGCTCTACCGACTGAGCTAAGGCGGCGTGCCCTCATTCCGGGCGGCACGAGTCTACGGCAGGCGGGCAGGTCCGCCCAAGTCCGGATCGACCGACCGGCCCCCCGCTACTGCAGTTGTTGCCCAATGGCTGCCACCATGGCGTCAACCGCAAATTTTGGCTTTACGTTGATCGACAGCGCTTCACGGCAGTTCAGCACGGCCTCGATGCAACGCAACAGCCGCTCCGGAGTCGCGTGTGCGGCCAGCGCAGCGACCCCGTCAGCCATGTCCGGATGGTTGGCCCGCGGCTGGTCGGCCTTCGCCGAAACCAGCAGCGCATCCCGAAAATAGGTGGCCAGGTCGATCAGGGCCCGGTCCAGCGCATCGCGCGCGGCCCGGGTGTGGCGGGACTTCTGCCGCCGTTCCAGGTCCTTGATCGCGCCGGCGGAGCCACGCATCGTGCCGGCAGTCCCTTTCCCGGTGCCACCAGCCCCCAGTGCGGTACGCAGCTCCTCGGTTTCGGCCTCGGCGCGATCGGAAGTCAGCGCCAGCGCCTCGGCCTCGGCGGCGGCGACCAACTCCTCGGCCGCGGCGTAGACCCGCGCCGGCGTCGCGGCGTCACGAACCAGCCCCAACGCTCGCTCGCGTCGCTGCCGCGCCTCCGGGTCGGTGGCCAGCCGCCGCGCCCGGCCCACATGGCCACCGCTGACCGAAGCCGCCCAATTCGCCGTCTCGGCCGCCAACCCATCGTTGTCGATCAGTACCTGGGCAATCGCGGTGGTCGGCGGCGTCACCAGCGCGACATGGCGACACCGGGACCGCAACGTGACCGCGATGTCCTCGGGATCCACCGATGGTGCGCACAACAGAAACACCGTCGATGCGGGCGGCTCCTCGACCACCTTGAGCAGGGCATTGGCCGCACCTTCGGTCAACCGATCGGCGTCTTCGATCAGCACGATCTGATGGCGCCCGGTGGTTGGGCGGCGCGATGCGATCTGCACGATCGCGCGCATGTCGTCAACTCCGATAGAGAGGCCTTCGGGAATCACCCGCCGCACGTCCGCGTGAGTCCCCGCCATGGTGGTCAAACAGGACCGACAACGTCCGCACCCCGGATCGCCGTCTGACGTGCACTGCAGCGCCGCGGCGAAGCACAATGCGGCGATTGACCGCCCCGAGCCCGGGGGCCCGGTGATCAGCCACGCATGTGTCATATCCCCGTCAAACCCCGAACTGTGAGTCGAATCACTGCGAGCTGACCTCGCGGCCGCGAGCAGCTCCGATTCCACCGCCCCCTGGCCTACCAGCCGCGCAAATACCCCAGACATCACCGTGGACACTATTAGTCCCCGCCGACAGATACCGATTGGCTACCGTTTCGCGACATTTCCGTTATCTTTCCCGTCTCGAGTCGACTCGGTAACGACTTGCCGAGTCCCACGTAGGTTTCCGGCGAGTCCCCCCATCCGGATACGGTGGGCTGGTGGCTACCGTGGCAACCCTGCCCGGGCGGATCAACGGGTTCGCCCGGTGGGTAGTGCGCACTCCGTGGCCGGTGTTTTCGCTGAGTATGTTGCAGGCCGACATCATCGGCGGCCTATTCGTTCTGGGCTTTCTGCGCTATGGCTTGCCACCCAACGATCGCATCCAGCTGCAGGATCTACCACCACTGAATCTGGCGATCTTCCTCACCTCCGTGATTACCTTGTTCCTCGCCGGGTTCGCATTGAACCTCAAGCTGCTGGTGCCGGTCTTCCGGTGGCAGCGCCGCGACAATCTGGTTGCGGCGGCCGACCCGTCCGCCACCGAGCTGGCCCGCAGCCGGGTGCTGCGCATGCCGTTCTATCGCACCTTGATCAGCGTCGGTTCGTGGGCGATCGGCAGCGTGATCTTCATCGTCGCCAGCTGGTCGGTGGCTCGCTATGCGGCGCCCGTGGTGGCGATTGCCACCGCCCTGGGCGCCATCGCCACCGCGATCATCGGCTACCTGCAGTCTGAGCGGGTGCTGCGGCCGGTCGCGGTGGCCGCGCTACGCAGTGGGGTACCGGAGAACTTGCGGTCGCCCGGGGTCATCTTGCGGTTGATGCTGGCCTGGGTGCTGTCCACCGCGGTACCGCTGTTGGCGATCGTGCTGGCCGTGGTGGCCGACAAGATGGCGATTCTGCACGCCACCCCGGACAAGCTGTTCAATCCCATCCTGCTGCTCGCGCTGGCAGCGTTGGCGATCGGTTCGGCCAGCACGCTGCTGGTGTCCATGTCGATCGCCGATCCGCTGCGCCAGCTGCGTTGGGCGCTGTCGGAGGTGCAGCGCGGCAACTACAACGCGCACATGCAGATCTACGACGCCAGCGAGCTGGGCCTGCTGCAGGCCGGGTTCAACGACATGGTCCGCGACCTGTCCGAGCGGCAACGCCTGCGCGACCTGTTCGGTCGATATGTCGGCGAGGACGTGGCCCGGCGCGCCATCGAACGCGGTACCGAGCTTGGTGGGCAGGAACGCGATGTCGCGGTGCTGTTCGTCGACCTGGTGGGCTCGACCCAGCTGGCGGCGACCCGACCACCGGTCGAGGTGGTCGGCCTGCTCAACGAATTCTTCCGGGTGGTGGTCGACACCGTCGCGCGCCACGGCGGATTCGTCAACAAGTTCCAGGGCGATGCCGCCCTGGCGATTTTCGGCGCACCGATCGAACACCCCGACGGCGCCGGCGCCGCGCTGCGCGCCGCGCGCGAGTTGCACGACGAACTCATTCCGGTGCTGGGATCTGCGGAGTTCGGCATCGGGGTGTCGGCCGGCAGGGCCATCGCCGGCCACATCGGCGCGCAGGCCCGCTTCGAATACACCGTGATCGGCGACCCGGTCAATGAGGCCGCCCGACTCACCGAGCTGGCCAAGCTCGAGGAAGGCCACGTGCTGGCCTCGGCGATCGCGATCAGCGGGGCGCTAGACGCCGAAGCCTTGTGCTGGGACGTCACCGAAGTCGTCGAACTACGCGGACGGACCGCACCGACCCAGCTGGCCCGCCCGCTGAACCTCGCTGTAGCCCAACAGGTCTCCACCAAAAGCGGTAGCTAACCGGCCCCGGTCACGCGCGTTTGACGGCCTTTTTCGCCGGCGATTTGCGGGTGGTCTTCTTGGCGGCTCGCTTCACCGGCCCTCGGGCCCGGCGGTCAGCCAGCAATTCCGAGGCCCGCTCGTCGGTGATCGACGCGACCTCGTCGCCCTTGCGCAGACTGGCATTGGTTTCACCGTCGGTGACGTACGGACCGAACCGCCCGTCCTTGATCACCATCGGCTTGCCCGACGCGGCATCGGTCCCCAGCTCACGAAGCGGCGGAGCCGAAGCGCTCTGCCGGCCAGAACGCTTGGGTTCGGCGTAGATCTTGAGCGCTTCGTCAAGGGTGATGGAGAAAATCTGGTCTTCGGTGGCCAGCGAGCGAGAATCGGTGCCGCGCTTCAGATATGGCCCATAGCGCCCGTTCTGCGCGGTGATCTCTTCGCCGGAAGCGGGATCCGTGCCCACCACGCGCGGCAGCGAGAGCAGCTTGAGCGCGTCCTCGAGGGTGATCGTCTGCAGGTCCATGCTGCGCAGCAGCGAACCGCTGCGGGGTTTGGGCCCGGTGGCCTTCTTGCTCTTCTTGGCGGGGGCCTCGGTCCCGGCTTCGGGTGCGGGAGGTTCGGGAAGAATCTCGGTCACATACGGTCCGTAGCGCCCGTCCTTGGCGACGATCTCGTGGCCGGATTCCGGGTCGATGCCCAGCACGCGACCTTCCTGCGGCGTGGCGAATAGCTCTTCGGCCAGCACCAGGGTCAGCTCGTCGGGTGTCAGCGAGTCATTGAGGTTGGCGCGCTGCGGGGTCGGCTCACCGTCTTCGCCGGTTATGGTGCGTTCCAGGTAGGGACCATTCTTGCCCACCCGAACGTAGATGGGACTCCCCTGCTCATCGTCAAACAGCTTGATGGAGTTGACTTCTCGCGCATCAATGCCTTCGAGGTTGACACCGACGAGCTTCTTGAGCCCCCCGGCGCGCGCCACCGAATCAGACACGCCGTGGTCGCCACCGAAGTAGAAGTTGTTGAGCCAGTCGGTGCGCCGCTCCTGACCAGATGCGATGGCATCAAGCTCGTCTTCCATCGCCGCGGTGAAGCCGTAGTCGACGAGGTGCCCGAAATGTTGCTCCAACAATCCGGTGACCGCGAACGCCACCCACGACGGCACCAGGGCGCTGCCCTTCTTGTGTACGTAGCCGCGGTCCTGGATCGTCTTGATGATCGGGGTGTAGGTGGACGGGCGTCCGATTCCCAGCTCCTCGAAGGCCTTGACCAGCGAGGCCTCGGTGTAGCGGGCGGGCGGGTTGGTGGTGTGCCCGTCCGGGGTCAGCTCGACCGCGTCGAGCCGCTGGCCCGGCGTCAGATTCGGCAGGCGCCGCTCGGCGTCATCGGCCTCGCCACCGACCAGTTCGTCCACCGTCTCCACGTAGGCCTTGAGGAACCCGGGGAAGGTCAGGGTGCGACCGCTCGCCGAGAACACCACCTGCTGCTCACCCGCGCTACCACCGATCCGCAGGCTCAGCGTGGTGCCGCGGGCATCCGCCATCTGGGAGGCCACCGTGCGCTGCCAGATCAGCTCATAGAGCCGGAATTCGTCGCCGTCGAGTTCACGACGCACGGCGTCGGGGGTTGCGAACGTCTCACCCGCGGGGCGGATGGCCTCGTGCGCCTCCTGCGCGTTCTTCACCTTGCGGGTGTACTGGCGCGGAGATGAGGCCACATACTCTTCGCCGTAGAGCTGGCGCGCCTGGGTGCGCGCGGCGTTGATCGCCGACTCCGACAGGGTCGTCGAGTCAGTTCGCATGTAGGTGATGTAACCGTTTTCGTAGAGCCGCTGAGCGATACTCATCGTCCGCTCACCGGAAAACCGCAACTTGCGGCCGGCCTCCTGCTGCAGCGTCGAGGTCATAAACGGTGGGTACGGACGGCGGCTGTAGGGCTTTTCCTCGACCGAGGCCACGCTCAGCTGCGCGCCGTGTAGGCCGGTGGCCAGCGCGGACGCCCGGGCCTCGTCGAGCACGGTGACCTCGTCGGCCTTGCGCAACGTGCCCAGCGAGTCGAAATCGCGACCGGTGGCCACCCGCAAGCCGTCCACACTGGTCAGTCGGGCGACAAAGGTGGGCGGCGCGGCCTTCGGGTCGGACACGCTGGCGTCCAGCGTGGCGACGATGTCCCAGTAGGACGCGCTGCGGAACGCCATCCGGTCGCGCTCTCGCTGCACGATCATCCGCGTGGCCACCGACTGCACCCGGCCGGCCGACAGCTTGGGCGCGACCTTTTTCCACAGCACCGGACTGACCTCGTAGCCGTACAGCCGGTCCAGGATGCGCCGGGTCTCCTGCGCATCGACGAGGTCCATGTCCAGGTCACGGGGGTTTTCCGCGGCTTCGAGGATGGCCGGTTCGGTGATCTCGTGGAAGACCATCCGTTTGACCGGCACGCGCGGTTTGAGGGTTTCCAGCAAGTGCCAGGCGATCGCCTCGCCCTCGCGGTCACCATCAGTGGCCAGGTAGAGCTCGTCGACGTCTTTGAGCAGGTCTTTGAGCTCGCTGACTGCGCTCTTCTTCTCCGGGCTGATGATGTAGAGCGGTTCGAAGTCCGCGTCGACATTGACGCCGAGGCGCGCCCACGGCTCGGACTTGAACTTGGCGGGCACATCCGCGGCGGCCCGCGGCAGGTCGCGGATGTGGCCACGCGAGGATTCGACTATGTACCTGGGCCCCAGGTACATAGCAAGTTTGCGCGCCTTGGTGGGCGACTCGACTATGACAAGTCGCCGGCCGCTCCCATTTCCGCCGCTGCTACGGCTTCCAGGGCCCTTCGTTTTCGGGTCAGCCAACTGCGGTTACGCTCCATCTCTCATCCCAGCCCCGCTGGCGGGGCCACCCTTGCAGAAGAGTGCCAGGCCGGCTGCTGAATTTCAGGCGAAATCCAATAGCCCGACATTCCCACCTGCGGGCAACAGACAATTTCGCACCCTAAGGCGGGCCTGCGCAAACTGGCTGCAATTCAGCTCCCCGGAAAACCGGGGTCCACAGGCGCCTAGCCCCGGGGCCATTGAGCCAACGCTTCGGCACCGGGCGGGGGTTCCCCCACGTTCTCTACCAGGCGCGATAGCCTTCGTCGCCCGCTTATCCGCAGCGCCGGGTGGCCCCCTCGGGTGCCGATCAAAGTGGGTGCAATGCCCACTCGCATCAGAGCCGACGCCAACGGCGAATGTGTATCGGGTGCGTGCGGATCAAGCCCCAGCAGATATCGGTCGGCCTCGGGACTGCCGGCGGCCAGCGCCCAGGCGCGCAGCTCTCGCGGACCTGGCAGCCATCGCGGCGGAACCGTCTTGACCGCACCACGGGTCCACTCCGCGGCGATTGCGCGCAATCTGGGGTCTACGGCGGTACGCACCAGCGGCGTGTCCTCGTCGGTGTGGGTGATCTCAGGCACCAGGCCCGCCTCCCGCATCATCTCGGCGAGAGCTTCGGCTCGCCAGGACTCCCCGACCACCACCGACAGCCGCGCACCAGCACCAACCATCACGACCTGGCCGGATGCTGCCAACACTCCGGATAGGTCCTCGACCGCGGGCGGCACCGACTCCGCGGCAAAGAAGGACAGCTGACTCACGCCACCGACAGTAGGCCAGTAACCCGGTCCGCGGGTTCTCCCCGTCCGGCGCGGCGACCAAGGCGCTCACGGCAGAAACGAAAACCCCCCGCCGGACCCGCTCAGCGGGATCACGTCGGGGGGATTCGTCAGAATCTGCTCGGATCAGACCGAGCGGACTCCGGTGGCCTGGGGGCCCTTAGGGCTGTGGCCGATCTCAAACTCGACCTTCTGGTTCTCTTCAAGGGTGCGGAAGCCCGAACCCTGGATCTCCGTGTAGTGGACAAAAACATCCGCGGAGCCATCCTCGGGGGCGATGAAGCCGAACCCCTTCTCCGCGTTGAACCACTTCACAGTTCCCTGTGGCATCTCTCGATCTTTCCTTTTCTTCTGGGTGCGGTGCACCGCCTCTCGGTGCCCCGGGCCAAGCCGCGACCGCCATACCTCGCAGAGTCGCCGGAACTTCACCCGACCGATAACCTCGCAGGAACCGCGGCCGCAACGTCGATCCTGCGAAAGTTTGACACGAACACAGAAGCTACGACCGCGATTAGTCAATCATGTTCATGGCGTCGGCGACAGCCCGTTGTCGTCGATGAATTGTGAAGGGTTTGCAAATGATAAGTTTCGGGCGCGAATTGCTTGCCGTCGCGCTCGCCGGTACCCCGACCGGAGAACATCCTTTACACCATGTCGCCGAGCTGCCGCCGCATGCGGGTCAGCCGAGCGCCTGGCCGCAATGGGCCGAGCCAGACGTCGTGCGCACCTTCACCCAACGTGGCATCACCGCCCCCTGGTCACACCAGTCCACGGCCGCGGAGTTGGCCCATGACGGCCGTCACGTGGTGGTGAGCACAGGTACCGCGTCCGGCAAGTCGCTGGCCTATCAACTTCCCGTCCTCGCGGCGCTGGCGGCCGACCCCCGCGCCCGGGTGTTATATCTGTCGCCGACCAAAGCGCTGGGCCACGACCAGTTGCGCACCGCGCAGGCGCTGGTTGCCAACGTTGAACGACTTAGGGATGTCGCGCCCACGGCTTATGACGGCGACAGTTCCGATGAAGTGCGCCGCTTTGCCCGCGAGCGTTCCCGATGGTTGTTCTCCAACCCGGACATGATCCATCTGTCGATATTGCGCAACCATGCCCGCTGGGCGGTTCTGTTGCGAAATCTTCGATATCTGATCGTCGACGAATGTCATTACTATCGGGGTGTTTTCGGCTCGAATGTGGCAATGGTGCTACGCCGTCTGCTGCGATTGTGCGCACGCTACTCGGCGCACCCGACGGTCATCTTCGCCAGCGCGACGACGGACTCACCGGGTGCCACCGCCGCCGAATTGATCGGCCAGCCGGTTGCGGAGGTCACCGAGGATGGGTCGCCCCAGGGGGCCCGCACCGTGGCACTGTGGGAACCCGCGCTGCGGACCGACCTGACCGGCGAAAACGGCGCCCCGGTGCGGCGCTCCGCCGGCACCGAGGCGGCGCGAGTGATGGCCGATCTGATCGTCGAGGGAGCGCAGACCTTGACCTTCGTCCGGTCACGGCGGGCCGCTGAGCTCACCGCGCTGGGCGCGCAGGCGCGGCTGCAAGACATTGCGCCCCAGTTGTCGCACACGGTGGCGTCGTATCGGGCCGGTTATCTGCCCGAGGACCGCAACTGTCTCGAACACGCATTGACGGAGGGCCGGCTGCGCGGTCTGGCCACCACCAATGCGCTGGAGTTGGGCGTCGACATCGCCGGGCTGGATGCGGTGGTGCTGGCCGGATTCCCCGCAACCGTCGCATCCTTCTGGCAGCAGGCGGGGCGGTCCGGCCGGCGTGGCCAGGGTGCGCTGGTGGTGTTGATCGCGCGCGATGATCCGCTCGACACGTATCTGGTGCACCATCCCGCGGCGCTCCTGGACAAGCCGGTGGAGCGGGTGGTGATAGATCCCGGCAATCCCTACTTGCTGGGGCCACAGTTGCTCTGCGCGGCAACAGAACTTCCGCTCGATGCGTTAGAAGTCCACGAGCTTCGCGCCGTCGAGGTGGTCGAAACGCTCGTCGATGACGGTCTGCTGCGCCGGCGCGGCGACAAGTACTTTCCGGCACCGGGGGTGCAACCGCACGCCGCGGTGGACATCCGGGGTTCCATCGGTGGGCAGGTCGTCATCGTGGAGGCCGACACCGGCCGGCTATTGGGCAACGTCGGAGCCGATCAGGCGCCGGCATCGGTGCATCCGGGTGCCGTTTATCTGCATCAGGGCGAAAGCTACGTCGTCGACTCCCTGGACACCGAAGAAGGGCTCGCCTTCGTCCACGCCGCCGATCCCGGCTATGCGACCTTTGCGCGCGAGCTCACCGACATCGCGGTAACCGGATCCGGCGAGCGCTTGGAGTTCGGGCCCGTCACCGTCGGCTTGGTGCCGGTGACCGTCACCCACCAGGTGGTGGGCTACCTACGGCGCCGGCTTTCCGGTGAGGTGATCGATTTCGTCGAGCTGGATATGCCCGAACACGTGCTGCCCACGACCGCGGTCATGTACACCATCACCGCAGAAGAGCTGTTGCGAAATGGTGTCGACGCCGTCGCGATTCCCGGTTCGCTGCACGCCGCCGAGCATGCGGCGATCGGGCTGCTGCCACTGGTGGCCAGCTGCGACCGCGGCGACATCGGCGGCATTTCCACCGCTATCGGGCCCGAAGGACTGCCCAGTGTCTTCGTCTATGACGGCTATCCGGGTGGGGCGGGATTCGCCGAACGCGGCTTTCGACGGGCGCGCACCTGGCTGGGAGCCACTGCGTCGGCGATCGAGGCCTGCGAATGCCCGAGCGGATGCCCGTCCTGCGTGCAGTCCCCCAAATGCGGCAACGGTAACGATCCCCTCGACAAGGCGGGCGCCATGCAGGTACTGCGACTGGTGCTGTCGCAAGTCGGTGACGATTTACTCTAGGAACACCGGGGCCCGGCCAGGCAGGACTGGCATACCGGCTGTTCGCGAGTCATCTTGCACACCCGGCGGACGGCGACCGACCCCTCGACGGTCGACCTCCACCGATCTGGATGATGAGCCATCATCCCGTGCAGCGAACGGCTGGACGTACACAATCCGCTCACACCCCCGACGGTGCGGGTGCAGCAGAAAACTACCCGGATGTCACTAGGCGCGCAAATCACCACGCGCAGCGGCTTCCTTCGTTGCGGCCGTGCGGCGCCGCGGCCAACGAGCCGCTCAGCATCGGCGAGTTGCATTGCCGGGTAGCGGCATACGTTGCAGTTTCGCGCTGGTCAAAGGCCGGCTGGGCACGTCCGGGGGCAACCGGGACAGCGTGGTGGCGTTTGCCCGGATATGTCAGCAGGTATGCGCTGTGCGGCAACGGGATTCCAATATCGTTGGATACCCACCGACTCGTGGCCGCCTCTAGCGAACAGTAGACTGCGCCTATGACCCACGACTGGCTGCTCGTGGAGACCCTGGGGGACGAACCCGCGGTGGTGGCGCAGGGGCGTCAACTCAAAAGTCTCGTTCCGATCACCAAGTTCCTGCGCCGCAGCCCCTACCTTTCCGCAGTTCGCACCGCGATCGCCGAATCGCTACAGACTGGGCAGAGCCTGACCAGCATCACTCCCAAGAGTGACCGGGTGATCCGCACCGAACCAGTCGTGATGTCAGACGGCCGCATTCATGGTGTGCACGTGTGGACCGGTCCCGCCAACGAGGAGCCGCCCGAACGGCCAACGCCAGGCCCCCTCAAGTGGAATCTGACCCTGGGAGTGGCAACCGACACCCGGGAGTCGTTGGCCAACAGCGGCAAGAATCCGGACCTCGAAGTCACCTACGGCCGGGCCTTCGCCGAAGATCTGCCGTCCCGGGAGCTCAACCCGAACGAGACCAAGTTCCTGGCCATGGTCGTCAAACCGGAGCCAGGTCAAACTTTGTGCAGCACATGGGATCTAACCGACTGGCGCGGGAAGCCGATCCGAATCGGATTTGCCGTACACAGCGCCCTGGAAGAGGGCCCAGACGGCCGTGAACACCTGGTCGCACGAGCGATCAATTGGCGGGCCGAGCAGAAAGAACCGGTGGTGCCGATCGACGATCTGGCCCGGCGGATACTGAACGGACTTGCGCAAGTCGGAGTTCACCGCGCACTGGTTGACCTGAACAATTGGTCGCTGCTCAAGTGGCTCGATGAGCCGTGCTCCTTCTACGACTGGAGGCGAAGCGAGGAAGACGGGCCGCGGGTTCATCCCGACGACAGGCCTGTGATCACTTCCATGACAGATAAATTCGCGAAAGGGGCGGCCAGCGCGGTGCTACGGCTACCCGGGCGCGGTGCTGACGAATGGGTGCCGGTCCACGTCACGGTCAACCGAATCGAACTCGAACCGGAGACGTTCGCCGGACTGATTTCGCTGCGATTGCCCAGCGAGGAAGAACTCGCCGAGGCCGGCCTTCCGGCGGCCGCAGAGTAGACCCGATTTCACTGTCGATGAATTGAGTGGGCCCGCTCTGGCGTATCGATCGGCCCGGCCCTGGCAACCGCGCGCGCGGCGCCCGCAATGCCGATCGGCACCTCGACCGTGACGACCACGTCAAGCTCACGCACCACACATCCGACGTCACCGACCCGCATCGCCCGGGCCACCGCCGCTGCACGCGCGCAGGCCTGCGCCGCACCGGAGCTTAGCCGTGCCGCGCCGGCCAGTGCGGCAAGATCCGCCGACGTCTGAGCCCGGTGCCGAGCCACCATCGCCGCACCCAGGTACACACCGGTGCCGGCAATGCACAGCAAGACGGCAATCATCGAGGCCGCGAGCAAGGTAGCCGAACCGCGGTCATCCCGGCTCTGCGACGGCGACCGCCTCAGCGGATATAGCCAATTCCGGCAATAGCTTTGAACGTGCAACCACCGAGACGAGCACCAGCTCACCGTCTCTTCGCAGCCGAACCCGCGCGGCCGGCGGCGCAATCGCTCGAGCGACCCGCAGGGCCGTGCCAGTGTCGCCACGCGCGGCCAACCGGGCCGCCTCGCGAGCGGCATCCACGCAGCGCAATTGCATTGACAACGCACAGATCCCGGCCAGACACAGCCCCAGTACCACGACCAGCGAGGCGATCGCCAGGGCCGCTTCAACACTGCTGAACCCGGCATCGGTACCTAGACCTTGGTGCTCAGCGCCCGGGTGATGATGCGGGTCAACGCGGACACGACCGAATCTCCGGTCACAACCGTGTACAGGATGGCGCCGAAAGCGGCCGCTGCGATTGTGCCCAAAGCACATTCGACGGTGGACATGCCCGAGTCGTCGGTCGCCAGAAGTGTCAGGCGAGCCAGCATCACCCGAAAAATGTTGTTCATCAATACCTTCCCTTCCCCGGATCGTCACAGCAGACCGGAATCCAGCACCTTGGCGGCCAACCCGGCCAGCACCGGAACAATGCCCAGACACACGAAGGCCGGTAGAAAACACAACCCGAGGGGACCGGCAATGAGCACACCGGCACGTTCGGCGGCCGCCGTGGCCGCGTGCGTCGCATCGTGGCGTGACTGCGCGGCCAGTTCGCCGACAGCATCGGAGAGTGCGGCACCGGAGCAAGCCGAGCGCCGCGCCAAGCGCAGCAACGCATCTACGTGGCCGTCGACCGAACTCAGCGGCAACTCCGGCGGGGCCGACCAGGCTACGGACGGGTCGGCGCCCAACATCAGCAACTCGGCCGCGCGCGACAGCACCCGCGCGAGCCCCGGTGGCGCCGATCGGGCGGTCGCCGCGGCGGCGGCCGACACCGCCATGCCCGAGGCCAGACAAGTGGCGAACACATCCAGGCACGATGCGAACGCCAGTGGATCCTCACCACGCGCTGGCCGGGTTGGCTGTTCCACCCCAAGCGCACCCGGGTGCGACGGCGTCCTGGGCCGTGCCCGCACCACCGCGCGCCGGCCCCCCACCGATAGGGCCATGGCCAACAAGATTGCGGCAACCCTCATGGGCGCGCTGCCAATCGGGGCCTGCTCATGCCATCACCCGGTCGGTGATCCGGTCCGACCACCACAGACCACCGGCCGCCAGGGCCAGGCCGACCACCAGCAGCCAGCCGCCCAGATGCCCGCCGAGCAAGAAGGCCAACGGCTGGGCTCCGATGAGCTGCCCCAGCACTACCCCGAGTACCGGCAGCCCAGCCAGAATGCCCGCGCTGGCGCGGGCGCCGGCCAGTCCCGCCGAAACCTTTGCCGAAAATCGTTGACGTTGCGCGACATCACGTTGGGCGGCCCGCATCAGGGTGGCGATGGCCAGACCGTGGTCACTGGCCAATTGCCAGTACACGGCTAGTCGTTCCCAATGCGCGGGCAGGGCCGACCGCCGGGCGGCCGCACGCAGGCCACCGGTGACGTCAGCACCCAATCGGGCGTGTGCCGCCACACCACGCATGGCCGCAGCCACCGGACCATCGGTTTCGTCGGCGGCGACGCCGAATGCGCGCACCGGATGGGCACCCACGCGCAGCTCACCGACCAAAATCTCGAGTGCCGCCTCCAACGCCCACCCCTCCCGCACGCCGCGGGCACGGACCAGGCGCCGGCGACGACGCCGGCTCGCGGTCCCCGCCAGCACGGTTGTCAGTGGCATCACCAGGACGGCGCCCGCCAGCGCGCAGGCGAGCAGACAGCCGAGCCATCGCGTTGCGGATAGCCAATTCGAGTGCCCACGAACATCGTTGACGCTGATCCGGCGCCGCACCGGAACCGACAGCACGGCGATCGCGGCCGCAACCATCAGCGCGGCCAGCACCAGACCGGTCATGGCGTCCCCCGCCCGCTGAGCAGGCCGCGCAACACGGCGCCGCCGTCTTGCGCCATGCCCCGGTCCGCGTGCCACGCGGTCAGCGCCGCAACGAGACCGTCTTCGGCCCTGTGTAGAACGGCAATCTCGCTGAGCCGGCGCCGCCCACCCTGATCACGGGTGACGTGCAGCAGCACCTGCACCGCCGCGGCAAGCTGGCTGTGCAGCGCCGCGCGGTCCAAGCCCCCAGGGCGCCCAGCGCCTCCAGCCGAGCCGGAACCTCACCGGGGCTGTTGGCGTGCACGGTGCCCGCGCCGCCCTCGTGTCCGGTGTTCAGCGCCGCGAGCAGGTCCACCACTTCGGCTCCCCGAACCTCGCCGACGACGATGCGGTCGAGCCGCATCCGCAGCGCCTGGCGGACGAGTTGGCGCAGCGTGACTTTGCCGGCGCCTTCGACATTCGCGCAGCGGGCCACCATTTTGACCAGGTGTGGGTGCCTCGAAGCCAATTCCGCAGCGTCTTCGACGCACACGATCCGCTCCGAGCCGGCGACGGCTCCCAACATCGCGGCGAGCAGGGTCGTCTTTCCGGCACCGGTACCCCCGCACACCAGGAATGCCAGACGCGCGGCAAGGATTTCACCGACCAGCTCGGCGGCTTGCTCGGCGATCGCGCCGGCGGCGATGAGCGCCGCCAGATCCACTGTGGTGGGCCGCAGCACGCGCAGCGACAGGCAGGTGCCGGCGGCGGCCACCGGTGGCAGCACGGCGTGCAGCCGCACCGTCAGTCCACCGGTACCGATCCCACCGAGATGTCCGTCCACCCAGGGTTGCGCGTCATCGAGCCGGCGTCCCGCCGCCAACGCCAGCCGTTGCGCCAGCCGCCGCACCGCCGCCTCGTCGGCGAATCGAACCTCGCTGCGGCGCAGCCCGTTTCCATCGTCAACCCACACCGCGTCGGGCGCGATGACAAGGACGTCCGTGGTGCCGTCGGCACACAACAGAGGCTCGAGAATGCCGGCACCGGTCAGCTCGGTCTGCAGCACCCGAAGATTGGCGAGCACCTCCGTGTCGCCAAGCATCCCGCCAGACTCGGCGCGGATCGCCGCCGCCACCACGCTGGGTCTCAGCGGCCCGGGTTCGGTCGTCAGCCGCTCACGGACACGTTCGATCAGTGGTCCGTTCATGCGGCCCGACCGCCCGGTACCGCCGTCGAATTCGGCAGTAGCGCGAGCACCCGGCGGGCCGCGGCGGCCAGCGGCGATCGCCTCCGCAATCGCAGTCCGCCGTGTTCGAGTTGCTCGACCAACCGAGGCTGCACTCGCATCGATGCAAGCAAAGGCACCCCGGCAATATCGGCCACCTCCGCCGCCCGCAACCCGCCCGGCGACGGCCCGCGCACCACCAGTCCCAGGTGGGGATTGATCGCGGCAAGCACCGGAACGATCGTTGCGGTGGCAGCGCAGGAGCGTACGTCGCAGGGACAGACCAGCACGACGAGATCGGCGCGGTCCAGTGCGACCTGCACGGCGTCGGTCAGCCGTAGGGGAAGATCACAGACCACGGTCACTGCACCGCGGCGACCGGCGTCAATGAGCGCGCCAACCGCACCGCAATCCAACTCCTGGCCGCGCCGGGTACCCGACAGCAGGCTTATCCCCCGGTGCCGCGGCAGGCCATCGCGCACGGCCGACCAGGCCAACCGTCCGCCCTGCAAGGACAGGTCCGGCCAGCGTAGGCCGGGGAGGTTTTCGCAACCCATCAGCAGATCGATGCCCCCACCCCAGGGGTCCAGGTCAACCAGCAGAGCATCGGCGGCACTTTGGGCCAGGGCGGCCGCGAACAACGAAACCCCCGCTCCGCCACTGCCTCCGATGACGGCAATCACCTGGCCGACCTCGCCGCCAAGACCCTCGTCCCGCGCTGCCTCGACCGCTTCGGCGAGTTCGCGGATCAATTCACCCTCTTGTTCGGGCATCTGCAACACGGCGCCGGCGCCGATCGCGACGGCGGTCACCCAGGTATCGGTCCCGGCCTCAGCTCCGGTCAGCAGGCAGACGTGGGCGCGCCGGGGCAAGGCGGCTTGGCTCAAACCCCGCGCTGCCGCGGGATCGAGCACCACGGCGCCAGCGGCCGACCATGCCTTTCGCGTCACCGGTTTGCGACCGTCGCCATGGACGATCCGAACGCCCACGGCCGCGGCGACTCGATCCAGCTCGTCACGCAGCTTCGGGTCGACAAGCATCGACAACACGCCGGCGCTGTCGGTCGCGGTATGAAGTGGCTTGGTCACCCAGCTACCGTGCCGGCCGAGCGCCCGTGCCCACCAGGGTCAATCGCGAATTTGTGGAAAGAGACGCAGCTGTGCACAATCGCGCGGGCCGCCCGGCTCCGAGCCGGCCCGGACCACCAGGACTTCGAGAATCTCCGCAACTCCCCGGAGGGCGCCAAAACGGGTGCCGCAAGGCATTGGAGTGACGGAGGCGAAAATTTTTTACCCCACAAAAGGGACGACCCCCGCCAGGGGGGCGGCGGAGGTCGTCGTGCTTCAGCCCCGGGGGGTCGGACTGATGCACCCTCGGCTCATGGCCGAGTAATGCTTACTATACACATGCCAGACTGGATTAACGCAAGTATCGGTGCAAATCGCAAAATACGGCTTGAGCCGTACAAATAAGGGCAACACGTCGACAACATTCATTGTCAATCGCCGTCGCGGACGGCGCGATCACGGCTCGACAGACCGCACACCTATGCTGGTCTGGTGACCGTCTCCGACCCGGCCGCGCAGCAACAAGACTCACCGCAGTCACCGGAAAAGCCTCCTGCGCGCGCCCGCACCGCGGCGTTTTTCGACCTGGACAAGACGATCATCGCCAAATCCAGCACGCTGGCGTTCAGCAAACCTTTCTTCGCGCAGGGCCTGATGAACCGACGAGCCGTGCTCAAATCCAGCTATGCGCAGTTCATCTTTCTGCTTTCCGGCGCCGACCATGACCAGATGGACCGGATGCGCACCCACATGACCAACATGTGCACCGGCTGGGACGCGGAACAGGTGAAGTCGATAGTCAACGAGACGCTGCACGACATCGTGACGCCGCTGGTGTTCGCCGAAGCCGCAGACCTCATAGCCGGCCACAAACTGTGTGGACGTGACGTCGTGGTGGTCTCCGCCTCCGGCGAGGAGATTGTGGGCCCGATCGCCCGCGCGTTGGGCGCCACCCACGCGATGGCGACCCGGATGGTCGTGGCGGACGGTAAGTACACCGGCGAGGTCGCCTTCTATTGCTACGGCGAAGGCAAGGTTCAGGCGATTCGCGAGCTGGCCGCCCGTGAGGGCTATCCGCTGGAACACTGCTACGCCTACTCCGACTCGATCACCGATCTGCCCATGCTCGAGGCCGTCGGCCACCCCTCGGTGGTCAACCCCGACCGCGGCTTGCGCAAGGAAGCCATGGAGCGGGGTTGGCCGGTGTTGTCCTTCTCTCGCCCAGTGTCTTTGCGTGATCGCATCCCGGCACCGTCGGGCGCCGCGATCGCCACTAGCGCCGCGGTCGGAATCAGCGCACTGGCCGCCGGAGCGGTCAGCTACCTGTTGCTGCGCCGCTTCGCTTTCTAGCACCGACGTCCCGGCGCCAGCAGCTACCTCTCGAGCAAACGTTTTGCGCGCCCGAAAAATAAGTCGTTGCAGAACTTTCATGAATTAGGCCTTGCTGCGCCCAGGCTCCAGTAGTAGAAATGGAGTCACGGCAGCCCGGTGAAGCCAAGGTCGAACCGGAAGAGAAGGTTCGTCCTCCCGACCCGGGCACCCAGCACGGCCCCCGGAACCCACGCGGAGTCATAGCCGCGATAATGGCAGAAGTGTTGCGGGCCTGCGTAATTGCGAAATTCAGATGGTACCGACGGCCCTTTGGGTGGGGCTGTAGCCAGAAGGGTCGCAAAAGCGCCGAGGCCAACCCACGCAGCCCACAAATGCACGCTTGGTAACCGAGATCCGTGTTGGCGGGCGGCGACTCGAAAATCCTTTCGGTCGCCGCCCGCATTGCATTTCTGGAACAATTCCTATTTCGGTGCGATTGCGACGCAAATGCGGGGCGCCAGCTATCAACGGCTAGCTACGCGGCACCGAGTTTGCGATCGCCAGAGCCTCCTGCGCCCCGGCCTCCATCGCTCGGCAACACAGCACCAACCAGGCCGCCAGCCCGGCGGGCGTGCCCTCGGCGAATCGATCCGCGGCATCGCGGTAGCCAACGGGCTGTCGCATCCAACTCACCTCGGGCACCCCGAGTCCGTGCGGATCCAGTCCGGTCGCAATGGTCACCAGCCGCGACACCCCGCGGGCGACGACGCCGTCGGCGGTGCCAAATGGCCTCAGCGTCAACAGCTCTCCATGGGCGACCGCGGCGATAACGGGCGCCGACGCTCGCGTCGGTCGTGTCACCAGATCCGCAAGCAGTTCCAGACGAGGCCCGATGCCCGCGTCGGCGCGCGGGCGGCCCAACCCGCCGTCGGCCGCCAGGTCAGCGGCGGCCAGCATGTGCAGACGCGCCAGCGCCTGCAGCGGCGCCTTCTGCCACACGCCGACCAACGGCCCCGCGCCGCCTTCGAGCGCCTGCGCCACTCGCAGCGCGCCCCCGAAGACCGGATCATTGACAACGGGGTAACCGGCGGACGCGTCCACCAAATCTTCCAGTCGCGTGGGGCCACCGTCGAGCACCGAGGAGGCGCGGGCCCCGCGCAGCGCGGCCTCGGCAGCGGTCACCGGCCAGCCACGCAGGTTGGCCCGATGCCGGTGCGCCTGCCCCAGCGCCTCGCGGGCGCGGTCGCTGGCGTCACCGACGCCGGGGAGCTCCATCAGCGCGGCCAGCGGGTCAGCAGTCACAGCATGTCAACCTAGCGGGGAGCCACCGGGCCACCTGGAATGGACTCCAGCAGGCGCTGCGTGTACTGCGCGCCGGGCCGGGTGAACACTTCCTCCGTCGGGGCATGTTCCACCACCTGACCGGCGCGCATGACCAGGACGTCGTCGGAGATTTGCCGCACGACCGCCAGATCATGGCTGATGAACAGGTACGCCAGGCCCAGGTCCGCCTGCAATTCGGCCAGCAGATCCAGAATCTGGGCCTGCACCAGCACATCGAGCGCCGAGACCGCCTCATCGCACACCAGCACGTCGGGGCGCAGCGCGAGCGCTCGGGCGATCGCCACGCGTTGCCGCTGGCCACCCGACAGCTCCCGGGGCAGCCGACCCAACACCGACGACGGCAGCGCCACCTGGTCGACGAGCTCGGCCACCATCTGCCGGCGCTGCGCACGGTCGCCGACGCGGTGGATGCGCAGCGGTTCCTCGATGGCGCGGAACACCGAGTACATCGGATCCAGGCTGCTGTACGGGTTCTGGAACACCGGCTGTATCCGGCGCCGAAAGGCCAGCTGCGCGTCGCGATCCAACTTGTCCGGCTGGTTTCGGGCTCCGTCGAAGGACACCGTGCCCGAGGTCGGTTGCAGCAGACCCAGCACCATGCGCGCGACCGTTGATTTGCCCGATCCCGACTCGCCCACGATGGCCAAGGTGCTCGCCCGCCGCAATCGGAACGACACGCTATCGACGGCCCGAAACTCGCCGCGCCGCCAGGGCGCGCCCCGGGACTCCCGATAGATCTTGGTCAATTCCGAGACGCTCAGGATGTCGCCGCAACCACCGGCGGGCTGGTCCGCCCCGCCAGGAACCGGGCCCCTCGCCGGCGCTCGGCGCGGGTCACGCACCGTCAACGACGGTGCGGCGGCCACCAGTCGCTTGGTGTATTCGTGCTGCGGACTGCGCAGAATGTCGCTTGCGGTACCGGATTCCACCACCACGCCGTGATGGACAACCAGCACCGACTCGGCCCGTTCGGCCGCCAGCGCCAGGTCGTGGGTGATCAGCAGCAGCGCGGTGCCGAGCTCGTCGGTTCGGCGCTGCAAATGGTCGAGCACCTGACGCTGCACGGTGACGTCCAGTGCCGACGTCGGCTCGTCAGCGATGAGCAAAGCGGGCCGGCCGGCCAGCCCGATGGCGATCAAGGCGCGCTGGCACATGCCGCCGGACAGTTGATGTGGGTAGCGCTGGGCGTGCTTGTCCGGGTCCGGCATCCCGGCCTGGGCCAGCAGCTCTACCGTGCGCCGTCGCGCGTCGCGCCCATCGGTGTTGGCCCGCAATGCCTCCCGGATCTGAAAGCCGACCTTCCAAACCGGGTTGAGATTGGTCATCGGGTCCTGGGGAACGTAGCCGATCTCGCGGCCCCGAATGGTGCGCATCACGCGCCGGTCCGCCGAGGTGATGTCACGTCCGTCGAAAATGATGCGGCCAGCGGTAATTCGGCCACCGGGGGCCAGCAGCCCCAGGATGGCCGCGGCCGCGGTGGACTTACCGGATCCCGACTCTCCCACCACCGCAACGGTTTGCCCGCGATAAACGCTCAGATCCATGCAGGCAACCACGGGTTCGTCGGTGCCGAACCGGACCTGCAGGCCGTGCACCGACAACAGCGGGGCCGCCGCGGTGCTCATGCCCGCCACGCCCGTGATGCCGAATCCAGGGCGTCGCGTAACGCGTCACCCATCATCATGAAGGCCAGCACGCTCACCGCCAGCGCACCGGCGGGATAGAACAGGATGGGCGAGCCGGCCCGCAGTCGCATCTGCGCCACGTTGATGTCGCCACCCCAGGACACCACCGTCGGCGGCAGACCCACCCCGAGGTATGACAGCGTGACTTCGGTGACGATGAAGATGCCCAGGGCCACCGTGGCTACCGCGATCACCGGCCCGATCGCGTTGGGCAGCGCGTGGCGCAACAGGATCTGAAACCGGCTCATTCCCAATGCTTTGGCGGCCAGAACGAAGTCGCTGCCGCGCACCTCGAGCACCGAACTGCGGGCGATCCGGGCTATCTGCGGCCAACCGAACAACGCCAGGATGGCGATCACGGTCCACACCGTGCGGTGATGCATCACCTGCATGAGCACGATCGCGGCCAGCAGCAGAGGCAGACCGAAGAAGATATCGGTGATGCGCGAAACCACGGCGTCCAGCCAGCCTCCGTAGTAGCCGGCCAGGGCCCCCAACGTCACGCCGGCAATCAACGCGGCCGCCGTCGCACCCAGTCCCACCACGACCGAGGCGCGGGCTCCGTAGACGGTGCGTGCGTAGATGTCATGGCCCTGCAGGTCGGTGCCGAACCAATGCGCCGTAGACGGGCTCAACATGCTCTGGCTGGGATCGGCGTAGCTGGGGTCGATCCCGGTGAACAGGGACGGAAACGCGGCGACGACGAGAATGAACAGGATCAGGACGGCCGCGATGACGAACTTGGGCCGCCGCCGCAAGCCGCCGAGGATATCGAACCAAAAGCCCCCGAGCTCAGCCATATCTAATCCGTGGGTCCAGCGCCGCGTAGAGCAGATCCACCAGCAGATTGGTGAGCAGATAAACCATGACAAGCACCGTCACGATCGACACCACCGTCGGCGCCTCCTGCCGGGTGACCGCCTGATACAGCACCCCGCCGACACCGTGGATGTTGAAAATGCCTTCGGTCACCACCGCGCCGCCCATCAGCGCGCCCAAATCCGCGCCCAGAAACGTCACCACCGGGATCAGTGAGTTGCGCAGAATGTGCACCGTCACCACCCGGGGCCGCGACAACCCCTTGGCCGTCGCGGTGCGGACGTAGTCGGCATGGGCGTTGGCGGCCACCGCGGACCGCGTCAGCCGCACCACGTAGGCGAATGACACCGCGCCCAACACCATCCCGGGTAACAGCAACCGGTCCAAAGTCGTCCTGGCCCCGACCGTGACCGGCGCCAGCCCCAGTCGCACACCGAAGAGGTATTGCGCCAGGAAGCCCAGCACGAAGATCGGCACCGCGATGATGATCAGCCCGGTAAGCAGCACCGTGGCGTCGAAGATGCCGCCTTGGCGCAATCCGGCGATCACCCCGAAGCCGATCCCCAGCACGGCCTCGACCGCGAGCGCGATCAAGGCCAGCCGAATGGTCACCGGGAATGCATGCGCCAGAACAGCACTGACCGGCAGCCCGGAATATGCGCGGCCCAGGTCGCCGTGCAGGACACCACCCAGGTAGTGGGCATACTGCACCAGAAATGGGTCGTCGAGGTGATAGCGCGCGCGCAGCTGCTGCGCCACCGCGGGCGTCAACGGCCGATCGCCGGCGATGGCCGCCAACGGATCCCCGGGCAGCAGGAACACCATGCCGTAGATCAGCAGTGTCGCGCCGAGAAACACCGGCACCATCGCCAAGATCCGGCGAGCTACGTACCAAACCATGTCAGGCCTTGACGAGGTTCTCGTAGTCGGGCAGACCGTTCCACGTCACCTGCACATTGCTGACCTCGGTGGACCACCCGACAACGGCGATGTAGTCCCACAGCGGGATCGTTGGCATGTCGTGAAACAGGATTCGCTGCGCGACGTTGGCCAGCCGATCGGCCTCCTGAAGGGTGGGCGCGGCCGCGGCAGCCGCCAGGGCGTCGTCAAACTCCTGGTTGGAATAGCCGACATCATTGGATCCCGCACCGGTTCCGTACAGCGGAGCCAGGAACTCGATCATCGAAGGAAAGTCGCCCTGCCACCCCGCGCGAAATGCGGTGTCGATGGTTCGGTTGGTGATCTGGGTGCGCAAACCCGCGAAGGTGGGCTGCGGCGCACCCATCGCCTCGATTCCCAGCACATTCTTGATGCTGTTGGCCACCGCGTCCACCCATTCCTGATGGCCGCTGTCGGCGTTGTAGGCGATGGCGTAGCTGCCGCTCCACGGTGAGATCGCGTTGGCCTGCGCCCAAAGTTGCCGCGCCCGCTGCGGGTTGAAGTCCAGGGCCTCGTTACCCGGAATGTGGGGGTCGAATCCGGGCAGTGACCGGGCCGTGAAATCGCGCGCGGCGCTGCGGGTTCCGTTGAAGATCTGCTGGCAGATCTGGGGCCGGTCGATGGCCGCCGACAGCGCCAACCTGCGCAACCGCCCCTCCTCCCCACCAAAATGTGCCAACCGCAACGGGGTATCCAGGGTCTGATTTATCGCGGCAGGGCCGCTGGTGGCGTTATCCCCGAGGTCGCGCCCATAGACGGTGAGCGCGCTGGACGGAATCGTGTCCAGGACATCGAGATTGCCGGACAACAGATCGGAGTAGGCGGTTTCGAGGTTGGCGTAGAACTCGAAGCGCAGACCTTTGTTGCGGGGTTTGCGATTGCCCCGGTAATCCGGATTGGGCACCAGGTCGATCTTGACGTTGTGTTCCCACGCCGGTTCCTCGCCGCCACTGTCCAGCCGGTATGGGCCGTTGCCGATCGGGTTGCGGCCAAACGCGGCCATGTCCTTGAAGGCGGCCTCGGGCAGTGGATAGAACGAGCTATGTCCCAGGCTCAACATGAAATCGATGGTCGGCGCGCGCAGCCGCACGGTGAACTCCCGGTTGTTGACCACATGCAATCCCGATATCGTGGTCGGCTTTCCTTCCCCCGGCTCACCGGCCACCTCCTCGTATCCCTCGATCGGGCTGAAGAAGTGTTGTTGCAGTTGTGCATTCGTGCTCAGCGCCCCATAGTTCCAGGCGTCGACAAATGAATGCGCGGTTACCGGTGAGCCGTCGGTGAATCTCCAGCCGGGTTTGAGAAGGATCCGGTAGTTGACGTTGTCGGTGGTGTCGATCGACTGCGCCACCTCCAGCGACGGCTTGCCCTTGGCGTCATAGGACACCAGGCCGGCGAACAGGCGGTCGATGATGCGACCGCCGTAGCTGTCGTTGGTGCCGGTCGGGATCAGGGGGTTCGGCGGCTCCCCACCGTTGACCAGCACCAGATCGGGGCTGAGCACGCCGCCGCCGCAGGCCGCCACCGGTGAGACCGCCAGCAACACGGCGACGACTGCCAGGGTGGCCCGCATCCGCCGCATGACAGCGACCATACTGGCCCCCGCGGCGCCGCCGAGTAGAGCGCCGGGCACCCGGCTCATTGTCATCGGTGCCGTCCTGATGGCGATCGGCGCGTTGGCGATATCGCGGCGACGTTCCCCCCCAGGCCATCAGTGGCATTTACATCCTGGCGAGTTAGGCTCACGCCGAGCGAAGAAGAGCTCGATGAAGCTCAACATAGGAGACACGCCAGTGACCGCCACCAGTGCTGAAGAACCGTCGTCCTACCCTCCCCCGGCCGAATTCATCGAGCAGGCGAACGCCCGCGCCGAGTTGTACCGCGAGGCCGAAGAGGACCGGCTCGCATTCTGGGCCAAACAGGCCGACCGGTTGTCCTGGGCCACCCCATTCGGTGAGGTGTTGGACTGGTCGGATGCGCCGTTCGCCAATTGGTTTGTCGGCGGCAAACTCAACGTCGCTTACAACTGCGTGGATCGCCATGTCGAGGCCTGCAACGGGGATCGCGTCGCGATCCACTGGGTGGGCGAGCCGATCGAGGACAGCCGCACGCTGACCTACGCCGATCTGCAGGCCGAAGTATCCAAGGCGGCCAACGCGCTGACCGGCCTCGGCCTGGTGGCCGGCGACCGGGTCGCCATCTATCTGCCGTTGATCCCCGAGGCCGTGATCGCGATGCTGGCCTGCGCGCGGCTGGGAATCATGCACAGCGTGGTCTTTGGCGGTTTTACCGCCAACGCTCTGCACGCCCGGATCGTCGACGCCCAGGCCAAGCTGCTGATCACCAGCGACGGGCAGTTCCGTCGCGGCCATCCGGCTCCGCTCAAGGACGCGGCCGACGAGGCGGTCAGTCAGCCGGATAGCCCCGTCAAGCATGTCCTGGTGGTGCGGCGCACCGGAATCGACGTGTCCTGGAACGACGAACGCGACCTGTGGTGGCATGACGTCGTCGACTCGGCGTCACCCGAACACACACCGGAGCCCTTCGACGCCGAGCAGCCCTTGTTTCTGCTGTACACCTCGGGGACCACGGGCAAGCCCAAGGGCATCGTGCACACCAGCGGCGGCTACCTCACCCAGTGCTGTTACACGGTGCACACCATCTTCGACGTCAAGCCCGAGACCGACGTGTTCTGGTGCACCGCCGACATCGGCTGGGTCACCGGCCACACCTATGGCGTGTACGGTCCGCTGGCCAACGGCATCACCGAGGTCCTCTACGAGGGCACACCCAATACGCCCGACGAACACCGTCACTTCCAGATCATCGAAAAATACGGTGTCACAATCTATTACACCGCCCCGACGCTGATTCGCACCTTCATGAAATGGGGCCGCGCGATCCCGGACGCGCATGACCTGTCCAGCCTGCGGCTGCTGGGCTCGGTCGGCGAACCGATCAACCCCGAGGCCTGGCGCTGGTACCGCGACGTCGTCGGCGCCGGACACACGCCGATTGTGGACACCTGGTGGCAGACCGAGACCGGCTCGGCGATGATCTCACCGCTGCCCGGGATCGCGGCGGCCAAACCCGGGTCGGCGATGACTCCGCTGCCCGGCATTTCGGCCAAGGTGGTCGACGATCATGGCGATCCGCTGGCGCCGGAGACCGATGAGGGCACGCACGTCACCGGCTACCTGGTCCTGGACCAGCCATGGCCATCGATGCTGCGCGGCATCTGGGGCGACCCCGCGCGATTCCACTACGCCTACTGGTCGAAGTTCGAGGACAAGGGCTACTACTTCGCCGGGGACGGGGCCCGCCTCGACTCCGACGGGGCGATCTGGGTGCTGGGCCGTATCGATGACGTGATGAACGTGTCCGGGCACCGCATCTCCACCGCGGAGGTGGAATCGGCACTCGTCGGTCACCCGGGTGTGGCTGAGGCGGCGGTCGTCGGGGTGGTCGACGACACCACCACGCAGGCCATCTGCGCGTTCGTCGTGCTACGCGGCAACTACGAGCAGCACGACGGGACCAGCGAGGAGTTGCGCGCCGAGGTGGCCGAGGCGATCTCGCCCATCGCCCGCCCACGGGAGGTCCACGTGGTGCCGGAGCTGCCCAAGACCCGCAGCGGCAAGATCATGCGGCGGCTGCTGCGTGACATCGCCGAAAAGCGCGAACTCGGCGACACCTCGACACTGCTCGATCCCACGGTGTTCGACGCGATTCGCAACGCCGCCAAATAGCTGAGGCCTCAGCCCGGTACTGGGACGAACCCCGATCCGGGCCGGTTCTTGGCCGCGATGTCGTCCAGGTCGGCGTTCATCGACATCACCACCGCGGGGGTGTGCAGCGGGATGTATTTGGTGATGCAGGTGGGCAGGCTGTCACTAAACGCGCCATGAATCATCCCGACCAGCATGTTGTTGACCGTCACCGGCGCCCCGGAGTCGCCGGGGCCGCCACAGACCTGCATCAGGATGGTTCCGGGATCCTGGCCCGGCCCCCAGGTCACCCCGCAGGAGTTGCCCGTAGTGCGGCCCTGCTTGCACGCGATCTGCCCGAAGGTGGGGTCCGGGCCGATGCCGTTGATCGCAAAGTCGTTGAAGTTGGCCACCGGTGTCACCTTGGCCGGATCGAACTTGATCACCGCATAGTCAAGGCTGTCGTTGCCGGCAACCATGGTGCCCACCACGCCCTTGTCTTCGGCCCCTTCGGCGGCGACCGGGGCGCCGGGACCCCCGCAGTGCGCGGAGCTGAAACCGATGAGATCGCCGTTCTTGTCGTGCCCGATGGTGGTCAGGGTGCACAAAGTGCCCCCGTTGACGACGATGCCGGCACCGCCACCCAACGGAACCTTGTCGTCGGCAGCCGCAGAGTTGGCGGGCCCGAACACAAGGGCCAAGAGCACGGTCACGATCGCCGACGAAATGCGGCGGTGTGCCGTCTGCAAAGTGGTACTCCCGTCGGCTGGTCAAACATCAGAACAGATGCGCCAGTGTAGATGATCGCGGGACCTGCCCCGTTGCTGTTGGAATGGTGCGCAAGCGTCAATTAACCGGCTTGATCCGGCCCCGTCCCGCGCGGTGATCGACTCGCCTCGTACGGCACCGAAGCGCATGGCAACATAATCCGCGACGACCGCCAAACCGCGGCCGTCAAATCGAGAGGACCGTCTGTGAGCAAACCTGATCGCAAGAACGGTGTGCCCAGCACGCTGACCACGATTCCGTTGGCGGACCCGCATGCCATGCCGGCTGAGCCGTCGATCGGCGACCTGATCAAAGACGCGACAACTCAGATGTCGACGCTGGTGCGGGCCGAGGTGGAACTGGCGCGCGCCGAGATCACGCGTGATGTCAAGAAGGGCCTGACGGGCAGCGTTTTCTTCATTGCCGCCCTGATGGTGCTGTTCTACTCCACCTTTTTCTTGTTCTTTTTCCTCGCCGAGCTGCTCGACACCTGGCTATGGCGTTGGGTGGCGTTTCTCATTGTGTTCGGCCTCATGGTTTTGACCACTGGCATGCTCGCCTTGCTGGGTTTCTTGAAAGTCCGCCGGATCCGAGGACCACGACAAACCATCGAGTCGGTCAAGGAGACCCGCACCGCGCTGATCCCGGGCCACGACAAGTCCACCGCGGTCGAACCCTCCGCCCCCGCGCCCGGCAAGCCGGTCACTGATCCTTCGGGTTGGTAAATGCCCGCACCAGATCCGTCGATCACCCGCATCGACGGGCCATGGCGCCATCTGGACATCCACGCCAA
The DNA here is from genome assembly GCF_022354805.1 of Mycobacterium liflandii. NCBI lineage: Bacteria > Bacillati > Actinomycetota > Actinomycetes > Mycobacteriales > Mycobacteriaceae > Mycobacterium > Mycobacterium liflandii. Next base: position 145,413 of record NZ_CP023138.1, read on the forward strand.
CGGCATCCGGTTTCATGTGGTCGAGGCCGTCCCGGCCGGCCAGCGCGATAACGCACCGAGCACCACCCAGCCCCTGGTGATGCTGTTGCACGGGTTCGGGTCGTTCTGGTGGTCCTGGCGTCATCAGCTGCGCGGGCTCACCGGTGCCCGGGTGGTCGCCGTCGACCTGCGCGGTTACGGCGGCAGCGACAAACCGCCCCGCGGCTATGACGGCTGGACCCTGGCCGGCGATACGGCCGGACTGATCCGTGCGCTCGGACATTCCTCGGCCACCCTGGTCGGCCACGCTGACGGCGGGCTGGCTTGCTGGACCACCGCGCTACTGCATCCCCGATTGGTGCGTGCCATCGCGTTGATCAGCTCACCGCACCCGGCCGCGCTGCGGCGATCCACCCTGACCAGGCGCGATCAGGGGCGCGCGCTGTTGCCGACGTTGTTGCGCTACCAGGTGCCGCTGTGGCCCGAACGTTTGCTGACCCGGGATAACGCCGAGGAAATCGAACGGCTGATCCGCAGCCGCACCAGCGCCAAATGGGCGGCCTCGGAAGATTTCTCGCAGAGCATCGGCTATCTGCGGCGGGCCATCCAGATCCCGGCCGCCGCGCACTGCGCACTGGAGTACCAGCGCTGGGCGGTGCGCAGCCAGCTACGCGGGGAAGGCCACCGATTCATGCGCTCCATGAATCAACGCCCCGGCGTCCCCATCTTGCACCTACGCGGCGACGCCGATCCCTACGTCCTGGCCGCCCCGGTGGAGCGCACCCAACGTTATGCACCGCACGGACGCTACGTGTCGGTCGCCGGCGTGGGCCATTACAGCCATGAGGAAGCGCCCGAAGAGATCAACCGGCACCTGATGCGGTTTTTCGAGCAGACCCGCGACGCGCGGCTCAGCTGACGCAGGATCCGGTGGCGACGCGCTCGGTAGCGCCGATCCTGGCCAGCTGACTGGCCACCTCGCCGGAGGTGAGGACAAACCCGGTGTCCGGGTCGTCGACCGCCGCGCCGAACACCACGCCAAGCACTTGGCCGTTGAGATCAATCAGCGGCCCGCCCGAATCACCTTGCTCCACGTTGGCCCTGATAGTGTAGACGTCGCGGGTCACCGGCTGCGGGTTGCGGTAGATGTCGGGGCCGCTGAGTCGGATGGCCTCGCGAATCCTGGCCGGAGTCGCGGTGAAATTCCCGCCGCCGGGATAACCCAGCACCACCACGTTGGTACCGGTTGGCGCTTCCCGCTCGGCGAAGATCAGTGGTGGCGGCGGCAAACCCGGCACAGCCAGGATCGCGATGTCCACCGAGGGGTCATAGGAGACCACCGTGGCATCCAGCGGCTTGCCGCTGGCAAACACCTGCACACTGTTGGCCCCCGCCACCACGTGGGCATTGGTCATCACCCGGTCCGGCGCGATCACGAAGCCGCTGCCTTCGAGCACCTTCTGGCAACTCGGCGCCAGGCTGCGGATCTTGAGCACGCTTGGCGCGGTGGCCTCGACCACCGGATTTCGCGCCAGCGCCGGATCTGGCGAGGCGACCGGAATGACCGGGGTGCGACTGAACGGCTCCAAGACGGCCGGCAGACCCGACGTGTTCAGCAACCCCGAGAGTCGCTTGGGCACCGTCTTGAGCCAGGTGGGCGCCACCTCGTTGACCTGAGCCAGTACCCGCGAACCACGAACCGCCGCCGCCAGCTCCGGTTGATCCTTGGACTGTGTCAATGGCGTCGCCAACAACCACGCCGCGGTCAGCACCACAACGAGCTGCACTCCGACCCCGATGACGGAGTCGATCACTCGAATCGGCCGGTTACGGATCGCGCCGCGGACGGCCCGTCCCAGCACCACGCCGGCGACCTCGCCGACCACCACCAGCCCCAAGATCAGGAACAGCGCGGCGAAAAGTTTGGCCCGCGGGGCGTTGATGTGGCTGACGATATGGGGCGCCAGCAACACACCCGCGATCGCACCCAGCAGCACACCGGCGAAGGACAGCATCGAGCCCAGCGCGCCGGAGCGCCAGCCGGAGACAGCGGCGATGAAGGCGACCGCCAAGACGGCGATGTCCAGCCACTGTGACGGGGTCATCGAGTTCATCGCAGCCCACCCTGCTCGCCGACCAGCGCCATCGCGTCATCCAGCTCACGCAGGTCGCTGGTATCCCAGGGCTCCGACCACCCCGCAACATCAAGCACTGCCGAAATCACCTGGCCAGTGAATCCCCAAACCAGCATTTGATTCAGCAGAAACGCCGGTCCGGCCCAGCGCCGGCTCAACGTACGCCGGTACACCATCAGCCGGTTGGCCGGATTGATGAAGGCTCGGACCGGAACTCGCGCCACGATCGCCGTTTCGGCCTCGTTGATGACGTTCACCGGACCGGGATCGGCCGAGTAGGCCAGGACCGGAACGACGTGGAAGCGCGAGGGCGCAATGAAGGTCCGCTCCATGGTGACCAGGGGATGAAGCCTGCTGACGTCGAGCCCGGTTTCTTCGTGGGCCTCACGCAAGGCGGTGGCAACCGGCCCGTCGTCGCCGGGATCGGACGCACCTCCGGGAAAGGCCGCCTGACCGGCATGGTGGCGCAACGTCGACGCTCGCACCGTCAGCAGCAGGTCGGCATCGGTGGGCACCCGGCCGTCGGCCGACTCCGGACCCGAGAACAGCACCAGAACCGCGGCATCGCGCTCGTCGCGACGCAACGATGCGGTCGAGCTGGCTGCGGTCACCATCGCCAACACGTCGGCCGGCAGCCGCCGCCGAACCGCATCGGGCACCCGATCGATGTTGTCGACCAGTGGGCGCAGCCAGGACGGACCGACCTCGGGAGTTAGGGCAACGGTCGCGTTCACCGGTGCCTCCTTGTCGGGCTGGTCGGGCCGGTCGGGCAGGTTAGGCCAAGCGCTCGTCACGCCGGGTTTCCGACCGCAGCCGCAATCTCGTCGGCGCTGCCGAAAGCTCGCGGCAGGGTTTGGGCCACGCTACCGTCCGGCCGCAGGAGCACAGTCGCGGGCATCACATTCGCGACCCCCAGCGCGGCCGCCACCTTGCGGCGGCCATCTTGCAGGGTCGGCAACCGAACGCCGAGGTCGGCCAATTCCACCAGTGCGGCGGCTTCATTCTCGTCCTGGTGAACGGTCAGCACGGTCACCTCGGATCCAACGCGTCGCTGGTACTCGGCCAACGCCGGCAATTCGGCCGTGCACTCCGCGCACCAATACGCCCACAGATTGAGCAGCACCCGGCGGCCGGCCACGGCGGAGGCGACATCGACGGGCGCACCGTTGGCCGCACATTCCACCACCACGCCCTGCAACCGGGCCGGGCCGGGACCAGCGCCGCCGGCCGGACAGGGCGGCAGGTTCGAGCGCCGTCGTGGCCCGGCCAGGGCAGCCGGCGTGTCAGCATCACGATGTTCGCGCGCGACCGGCGCACCGGTGTGCCCCGCCGGCCCGGAACCCTCTCGCAGCTGGGCGGCCAACGCGATTATCAGCGCGACCACTACCGCCAGCACCGCAATGGTCCAGCGAGCCCCAGGTGTCAACCGCGTCAGCTCCGGCACTAGCGCGCGGTCACAGCCCGGCCATGGCCAGTAGGTGCTCGGTCTCCGGACCCTGCACGAGTGGTGCGGCGAGCAGCGGCTCCGTAGGACCGAGCCCATAGGAGGGGCAATCCTTGGCCAGCACGCACACGCCGCACGCCGGTTTGCGAGCGTGGCAGACGCGGCGGCCGTGGAAGATCACCCGGTGGCTCAACAGCGTCCACTCCTTGCGCTCGATCAGCTCGCCGACCGCGTGTTCCACCTTGACCGGGTCTTCTTCGGCGGTCCAGCGCCACCGTCGCGCCAGTCGGCCGAAGTGAGTGTCCACGGTGATCCCGGGAACGTCGAAGGCATTGCCCAAGATGACGTTGGCCGTCTTGCGCCCGACCCCGGGCAGCGTCACCAGCTCCTCCATGGTGGCCGGCACCTGGCCGTCGAACCGCTCGACGAGAGCTTGCCCGAGGCCGATGAGAGAGTTCGCCTTGTTACGATAGAAACCAGTGGGGCGGATAAGGTTTTCCAATTCGGCGCGATCGGCCTGGGCGTAATCCAGCGCCGTCTGGTATTTCACGAACAAGTCCGGCGTCGTCAAATTCACCCGCTTGTCCGTGCTCTGCGCCGAAAGAATCGTGGCCACCGCCAACTCCAGCGGCGAGGTGAAGTCCAGCTCGCAGTACACGTGGGGAAACGCTTGTGCCAGTTTGCGATTCATCCGACGCGCCCGCCGCACCAAGGCTGTCCGGGTCTCTTCGGACCAGCGCTTGGGTAACTTGGGGTGGACGCATTCGCGGTGGGCTTGGACCCCCCAGACACCTTTGCCACGCTCACCTACGACAGAGTACTGATTTCGTGATCTCGCTGAGACCTGGTGTTGATTCGAAGCCGTGTTTACTCTCCTTGTGTCATGGTTGCTGGTCGCGGGTATTCCGGCGTTGCTGATTCTGACGACGCTCGGTCTGGGTCGGCTGGAGGTAGCGCTGTCCGACGACACCGTGAGCGCTTCCGACGTCGCCGAGTTTCTCGACCACGCTCGGGCCGTCGACGTACGCACGTTGGCCCGCGAGGGGATGCCCGAAGCATTGGAATATCTGCATCGGCGCCAAGCGCTGGCTCTCAGCGACGCCTCGGCGCCAAGGGCCCTGACCGGGAAGCATCACGCCGTGCCTGGGGTGGAAGGCGCGTTCAACCACCTGCACGCCCAGTTGCGGACCAATCCGCAGTTTACGTCGACCCGACACGTGAATCGTGTGTAGCGTTGGCACGTCGTACTGATTGGCATAACCTTTAGACTCGGCAACGGTCAACAGATTGGCCCGCCCATATCACTTCGTTGGAAAGCTGAAGAGGCAACGTGGACGAGATCCTGGCAAGGGCAGGAATCTTCCAAGGGGTTGAACCCGGCGCGGTCGCAGCATTAACCAAACAACTGCAGCCCGTTGACTTCCCCCGCGGACACACGGTTTTCGCTGAAGGTGAGCCCGGTGATCGGCTGTACATCATCGTCGCCGGCAAAGTGAAAATCGGACGTAGGTCGCCGGACGGCAGGGAGAACCTGCTGACCATCATGGGACCGTCCGACATGTTCGGTGAGCTGTCGATCTTCGACCCCGGACCTCGGACCTCCAGCGCGACCACAATCACCGAGGTGCGGGCGGTGTCAATGGACCGCGACGCGCTGCGGGCATGGATCGCCGATCGGCCGGAGATCGCCGAGCAGCTGCTGCGGGTTCTGGCCCGCCGGCTGCGCCGGACCAACAACAACCTGGCCGACCTCATCTTCACCGACGTGCCCGGCCGGGTGGCCAAGCAGCTGTTGCAGCTCGCGCAGCGCTTCGGCACCCAAGAGGGCGGCGCCATGCGGGTCACCCACGACTTGACTCAGGAGGAGATCGCCCAGCTGGTGGGCGCTTCCCGGGAAACGGTCAACAAGGCGCTGGCCGACTTCGCACATCGGGGCTGGATCCGCCTGGAGGGCAAGAGCGTGCTCATCTCGGACTCCGAACGGCTGGCCCGCCGAGCCCGCTAGGACTGGCTCCCGGCTTGGTGCAGATGGTTCAGCTGCACCTGAACCGACCACTCGGCGGCATCCCAGAGCTTCTCGTCGACGTCGACGTAGACGTGTTCGACGATCTGGCGAGCGCTGGCTTGCTCGCCGAGTTCCCGTAGCGCCGAGCGAACCTGCTCGAGCCGCTCCTGGCGGTGCGCCAGGTATCCCTGCGCGACGATCCGAATGTCGGCCAGGTCCGGCCCATGGCCGGGCAGGACCATGCGCGGCCCCAGACCGCGGAGCCGATGCAGCGATTCCAGGTATTCGGACAGGCTGCCGTCCTGCTTGTCCAGGACGGTCGTCCCCCGCCCCAACACGCTGTCGGCGGTGAGCACGGCATCCTCGAGCACGAACGACAGCGAGTCCGCGGTGTGTCCCGGGGTGGCCAACACGGTGATTTTCAGCCCGCCGGCATCGATGACCTCGCCGTCGCTCAACGCCACCGGGTCACCGCGCAGGAACTGGGGATCGGCGGCGCGCACGGGCGCACCGGTGCGCTCGAACAGCTTGTCGATGCCGTCGGTGTGATCGCCATGGCGGTGACTGATCAGCACCAGCGCGATGCGGCCCAGCGCGGCGATTCGGGCAATGTGCTCGTCGTCGGCCGGGCCGGGATCGACGACAACCAGTTCGTCACTGCGTGGGCCGCGGAGCACCCAGGTGTTGGTGCCCTCCAGGGTCAGCAGACCCGGGTTATCGGCAACCAGGACCGAGGCAAGGTCGGTGACCGGCCGTAACCGGCCGTGTGCAGGATGCGTCAGCGACCCGGCTGTCTCGGACACGGCGGCTAGCCGACCTCCACGATCAGCTCGACCTCCACCGGGGCGTCCAACGGCAACTCCGCGACACCGACCGCCGAACGCGCGTGCACGCCCTTGTCGCCAAACACCTCGGCAAGCAGATCCGAGGCACCGTTGATGACGTTGGGCTGACCGTGAAAGCCCGGCGCGGAGGCGACGAACCCGACGACCTTGACCACCCGGGTCACCGAATCGATGTCCACCAGGGAGTTCACCGCGGCCAGCGCGTTGAGCGCGCAGACACGCGCCAGCGCCTTACCTTCCTCCGGTGTGACGTTGGCGCCAACCTTGCCGGTGCCGAGGAGCTTTCCGGCTTCCAAGGGCAGCTGCCCCGCGGTGTAGATGAGATTGCCGGTTCGTACCGCGGGGACGTAGGCCGCCAGCGGCGCCGCCACCTGCGGAAGCGTGATACCCAGTTCGGCGAGCCGGGATGTAGCGTTCATCAGAATCAAGACCCTTTACTTCTACTTCGGACGCTTCAGGTAGGCGACGTGCTGCTCACCGGTTGGGCCGGGCAGCACCGCCACCAGCTCCCAGCCATCGGCTCCCCATTGATCGAGGATCTGTTTGGTGGCGTGCGTGAGCAGCGGAACCGTCGCGTACTCCCATGTGGTGGATTGGGTCATAGCGCGAGCTTATCGGTCGAACTTGAAAACCTTCGGCCAGGCCGGTTCCCATACGGGCCGGTAGGGCTAGCATGCGATGGTGGCAAACACATCTAGCGGCAGCGGTTCCGTCGGGTGGCCATCGCGCTTGTCGAAGGCCCGCTTGCACTTTGTAACCGGCAAGGGCGGCACCGGAAAGTCCACGATCGCGGCGGCTCTCGCACTTACCCTAGCAGCGGGGGGCCGCAAGGTCCTTCTCGTCGAAGTCGAAGGGCGCCAAGGCATTGCGCAGCTCTTCGACGTTCCGCCGCTGCCATACCAAGAAGTCAAGATCGCGACCGCCGAACGTGGCGGTCAGGTCAATGCACTGGCGATTGACATCGAGGCCGCCTTCCTGGAGTACCTCGAGATGTTCTACAACCTGGGCATCGCGGGCCGGGCAATGCGCCGGATCGGTGCCATCGAATTCGCCACCACGATCGCACCCGGCCTGCGTGACGTGCTACTCACCGGAAAGATCAAAGAGACGGTGGTCCGCGTCGACAAAAACAGGCTGCCGGTCTATGACGCGATCGTTGTCGATTCGCCCCCGACCGGCCGGATCGCGCGCTTCCTCGACGTCACCAAGGCCGTCTCCGACCTGGCCAAGGGCGGGCCGGTGCATTCGCAGGCCGAGGGCGTGGTGAACCTGCTGCACTCCGACCAGACCGCCATCCATTTGGTGACCCTGCTGGAAGCGCTGCCCGTGCAGGAGACGCTGGAAGCCATCGAAGAACTGGCCGAGATGGAATTGCCGATCGGCAGCGTGATCGTGAACCGAAATATTCCGGCCTATCTGGATCCCGGGGACCTCGCCAAGGCCGCCGAGGGAGACGTTGACGCGGACTCGGTGCGGTCCGGGCTGGCAATGGCCGGAATTGAGCTCGCGGATGCCGATTTCGCCGGGCTGCTGACCGAAACCATCGAACACGCGACCCGAATCACCGCGCGTGCCGAGACGGCGCAGCAACTCGACGCCCTGCAAGTGGCGCGACTGGAACTACCGACAATCTCCGATGGAGTCGACTTGGGCAGCTTGTACGAGCTTTCGGAATCACTTGCACAGCAGGGGGTTCGATGAGTAGCGTGCCGAAAACTCTTGACATGGCGGCCATCTTGGCCGACACCGCCAACCGTGTGGTGGTGTGCTGCGGGGCCGGAGGCGTCGGCAAGACCACCACCGCTGCGGCGATCGCGTTGCGAGCGGCCGAATATGGCCGCACCGTGGTCGTCCTGACCATCGACCCCGCCAAGCGACTGGCACAGGCGCTGGGCGTCAATGATCTCGGCAACGTGCCCCAACGAGTGCCGTTGGCCCCCGAGGTCTCCGGTGAGCTGCACGCGATGATGCTCGACATGCGCCGAACGTTCGACGAAATGGTGATCCAGTACTCCGGATCCGAACGGGCACAATCGATTCTGGATAACCAGTTCTATCAAACCGTCGCTACGTCCCTTGCCGGCACGCAGGAATACATGGCAATGGAAAAGCTGGGACAGCTGCTGGCCCAGGACCGGTGGGACCTGGTGGTGGTGGACACCCCGCCGTCGCGCAATGCTCTTGATTTCCTGGATGCACCCAAGCGCCTGGGCAGCTTCATGGACAGCCGCCTGTGGCGGCTACTGCTCGCTCCCGGCCGAGGCATTGGCCGCTTGGTGACGGGCGTGATGGGCCTGGCCATGAAGGCCATGTCGGCGGTGCTCGGTTCGAGGATGCTCGGCGATGCGGCCGATTTTGTGCAGTCACTGGATGCGACCTTTGGCGGCTTTCGGGAGAAGGCCGACCGGACCTACGCCCTGCTGAAGCGCCGCGGCACCCAGTTTGTGGTGGTGTCGGCGGCCGAACCCGACGCGCTGCGCGAGGCGTCGTTCTTTGTGGACCGACTCTCGGAAGAAAGCATGCCGCTGGCCGGACTGGTGTTGAACCGCACCCATCCGACCCTGTGCGGGCTGCCGGTCGAACGGGCCATCGACGCAACCGAAACTTTGGACGAGGAGCACGCCGATTCGGAGACGGCCGCGCTGACGGCGGCGGTGCTGCGCATCCACGCCGACCGGGCACAGACAGCCAAGCGCGAGATTCGGTTGCTGTCCCGATTCACCGGGGCCAATCCGCATGTGCCGATCATCGGCGTGCCGTCGCTGCCATTCGACGTTTCCGACTTGGACGCCCTGCGCGCACTCGCCGATCAGATCACCGCCGCCGGCAATGGCGGGGGCGCTACGCCAGCCCGTTAGGACCGACCGCGACGGTCGGGCCAATTGGGCACACGCCAGTTCCTATTGGGCACAAGACAATTAGAGTGCATCCAACCGGCGCGTGTAACAAAAAAGTAATCAGGAAGGGACTGCCCGCCGTTGCGCTGACCCCCGGTCACGTGCGCTCTATCCGACGTTGCGGCGCTTGCGCTTCTCGAAGTAGTCCGACCACGAGACCACCTCGGGATGCTGCTTGAGCAGCGCCCGGCGTTGCCGCTCGGTCATGCCGCCCCAGACGCCGAACTCGACCTTGTTGTCGAGCGCGTCGGCGCCGCATTCCTGCATCACCGGGCAGTGCCGGCAAATCACCGCGGCCTTGCGCTGTGCGGCACCACGAACAAAGAGTTCGTCCGGGTCGGTAGCCCGGCAGAGCGCCTTTGATACCCAGTTGATCCGTTCTTCAGCCTCGCCAGTGCTCAGTAGGTTCTGAGCCGACGTTAGGTTTGCCCTTCCATCAACAGGACGAATTCCCGACACGAGCTGATCCCTTCCTCCCAGCCGCTTACGCGACCGCCCACCTCGGGTACCAGCCGATGTTGCGACAAACGACACACTGTCCACATCGGTGTTACCTGAATCTCACTGCGTATATAAGTTAGGTGGTCAGCTGGCAATTGCGCAACAGTCCGATAACGGATTTTTTGGGACGATCGTCCCGAGTTGTGCCAATCGGCCGGGGGAAACAGTCCGCCTTGGTCCCCGTTTTTGCCCCTGACCTGTGACGCGAGCGCAAATATTGGCTCTCCCCCCGGCGACACGCCGGCCCACCTCGGGCAAAAAGTTTTTTTCGATCGCGCGGCGCGGAGGCGTGACAAGGGGGCCGCTACTGTAGTACGCATGTCCGAGCGTCCCCCGGCCGCACTCACCCTGCTCAAGCTCTCAGGGTTCTGTCTGCTCGCCAGCATCGTCGCCGCGGCGCTGATGTTTCCCTTTGCCGGCGGCATCGGTCTGATGTCCAACCGGGCCTCCGAAGTAGTGGCCAACGGGTCGGCGCAGCTGCTGCAGGGCGAAGTCCCCGCGGTATCGACCATGGTCGACGCGAAGGGCAACACGATCGCGTGGCTGTATTCGCAACGCCGCTTCGAGGTCCCCAGCGACAAGATCGCCAACACCATGAAGCTGGCGATCGTCTCGATCGAGGACAAGCGCTTCGCCGAACACAACGGCGTCGACTGGAAAGGCACCCTGACCGGGTTGGCCGGCTACGCCTCGGGCGACCTCGACACCCGGGGTGGGTCCACGATCGAGCAGCAGTACATCAAGAACTACCAGTTGTTGGTGACGGCCCAGACCGACGCCGAGAAGCGGGCGGCCGTCGAAACCACCCCGGCGCGCAAGCTGCGCGAGATCCGCATGGCCCTCACCCTCGACAAGACCTTCACCAAGCCCGAGATCCTGACCCGCTACCTGAATCTGGTGTCCTTCGGGAACAACTCATTCGGCGTGCAGGACGCGGCCCAGACCTACTTCGGCATCAACGCTTCGGAGCTGAACTGGCAGCAATCCGCGCTGCTGGCGGGCATGGTGCAGTCCACCAGCACGCTCAATCCCTACACCAACCCCGACGGTGCGCTGGCACGGCGCAACCTGGTCCTCGACACCATGATCCAGAACATCCCGTCGGAGGCCGACGCACTGCGCGCCGCCAAGGCCGAGCCGCTGGGGATCCTGCCGCAACCCAATGAGCTGCCCCGGGGCTGCATCGCCGCGGGCGATCGCGCCTTCTTCTGCGATTACGTCCAGGAGTACCTATCGCGCGCCGGAATCAGTAAGGAACAGCTGGCCAGGGGCGGCTACCTGATCCGCACCACGCTGGACCCCGACGTCCAGGTCCCGGTCAAGGCGGCCATCGACAAGTTCGCCAGCCCGACCCTGCCCGGCATCTCCAGCGTGATGAGCGTCATCAAGCCTGGCAAGGAGTCTCACCAGGTGCTCGCGATGGCCAGCAACCGTAAGTACGGCCTGGACATCAACGCCGGCGAAACCATGCGACCGCAGCCGTTCTCCCTGGTCGGCGATGGCGCCGGGTCGATCTTCAAGATCTTCACCACGGCCGCCGCCCTGGACATGGGCATGGGCATCAATGCCCAACTCGACGTACCGGGCCGGTTCCAGGGCAAGGGCCTGGGCAGCGGTGGGGCCAAGGGCTGCCCCAAGGACACCTGGTGCGTGATCAACGCCGGTAACTACCGAGGTTCCATGAGCGTGACCGACGCGCTGGCCACCTCGCCCAACACCGCCTTCGCCAAGCTAATCTCGCAGGTCGGTGTGTCGCGCACCGTGGACATGGCCATCAAGCTCGGACTGCGCTCCTACGCCAATCCCGGCACCGCCCGCGACTACAACCCGGACAGCAACGAGAGTCTGGCCGACTTCGTCAAGCGCCAGAACATCGGTTCCTTCACCCTGGGCCCGATCGAGGTCAACGCGCTGGAACTGTCCAACGTCGCGGCCACCTTGGCCTCGGGTGGCGTGTGGTGCCCACCCAACCCGGTCGACAAGCTGATCGACCGCAACGGCAACGAGGTTGCCGTCACCACCGAAACATGTGACCAGGTGGTGCCCGAGGGCCTGGCCAACACGCTGGCCAACGCGATGAGCAAGGACGCGGTGGGCGGCGGCACGGCGTCGGGTTCGGCCGGCGCGGCCGGCTGGAGCCTGCCGGTGTCCGGTAAGACCGGCACCACCGAGGCCCACCGGTCGGCCGGATTCGTCGGCTTCACCAACCGGTACGCGGCCGCGAACTACATCTACGACGACTCGACCAATCCGACGGATCTGTGTTCGGGGCCGCTGCGCCATTGCGGCAACGGCGACCTGTACGGCGGCAACGAGCCGGCCCGTACCTGGTTCACCGCGCTGAAGCCGATCGCCACCGACTTCGGCGAGGTGCAGCTGCCGCCCACCGATCCGCGCTATGTGGACGGCGCGCCCGGCTCTCGGGTACCCAGCGTGGCGGGTCTGGACGTGGACCAGGCACGCCAGCGCCTCAAGGAGGCGGGATTCCAGGTCGCCGATCAACCCAACGCGGTCAACAGCAGCGCCCGATACGGCGAGGTGGTCGGCACCTCCCCGAGCGGCCAGACCATCCCCGGGTCGATCATCACGATCCAAATCAGCAACGGCATCCCGCCGGCACCGCCGCCGCCGGAAGGTGAACCGCCGCCCCCGGTCGGGTCGCAGGTCGTGGAGATTCCCGGCTTGCCGCCGATCACGATTCCGCTGCTGGCACCGCCGCCTCCCTAAGGGCCTCCCGAGGGCCTCCCCGGGGGATCTGGTGGCGGCACGAGCGAGCAGTCGGCAACCGGCAGTATCCTGCCTGCATGGCTTATGCCCAACCACCGATCACCAAGCTGCTCCCCGGGCCGCTTAGCGGCCGGCATCGGGCCGCATCCGTCCTACTGCGCGGCAGTGCCGTAGCACTCGGCACGACGGTCGCCGGGATCGGCTATGCCTCGCTCATCGAACGCAACGTGTTCGTGCTGCGCGAGGTCACGATGCCGGTCCTGAGCCCGGGCTCCACGCCGCTGCGCGTGCTGCACCTCAGTGACCTTCATATGCTGCCCAACCAGCGACGCAAACAAGCCTGGTTGCGCGAGCTGGCCAGCTGGGAGCCCGATCTGGTGGTCAACACCGGAGACAACCTGGCCCACCCCAAGGCGGTGCCCGCGGTCGTGCAAACCCTGGGCGACCTGCTGTCCCGGCCGGGGGTGTTCGTTTTCGGCAGCAACGACTACTTCGGGCCGCGCCTGAAGAACCCCGCGAACTACTTGATCAACCCCGGCCACCGGGTTCGCGGCGAACCCCTGCCCTGGCAGGATCTGCGCGCGGCGTTCACCGAGCGCGGCTGGCTCGACCTCACCCACACCCGGCGCGAGTTCGAGGTGGCCGGCCTGCACATCGCGGCGGCGGGGGTGGATGACCCGCACATCAATCGGGACCGCTACGACGCGATCGCGGGCCCGGCGAGCCCGGCCGCCAACCTGCGGCTGGGGCTCACCCACTCTCCGGAGCCCCGGGTGCTGGACCGCTTCGCCGCCGACGGCTACCAGCTGGTGATGGCGGGCCACACCCACGGCGGGCAGCTGTGCCTGCCGTTCTACGGGGCCCTGGTAACCAACTGCGGGCTGGATCGCACCCGGGCCAAGGGCGCATCCCAGTGGGGCGCGAACATGCGCCTACACGTCTCGGCCGGGATCGGCACGTCCCCGTTTGCCCCGGTTCGCTTCTGCTGCCGACCCGAGGCGACCCTGCTGACGCTGATCGCCGCCCCGATGGGCGGCCGAGATTCCAGCAGCAACCTGGACCGCTCCCAACCAACCATGTCGATCCGTTGAGCGGGCAGGCTCGCGTTGCGGTCCGCAGTCTGGCCCGGGATTGGACGGACAATGCTGTCCGGCTGATCGAGGCAGACGCCCGCCGCAGCGCCGACACACACCTGCTGCGCTACCCGCTGCCCTCGGCGTGGAGCAACGACGCGAACGTCGAGTTGTATCTCAAGGACGAGACGACTCACATCACCGGCAGCCTCAAACACCGGCTGGCTCGGTCGCTGTTCCTGTACGCGTTGTGCAACGGCTGGATCGGCGAGGGCACCACGGTCGTCGAGGCGTCCTCGGGTTCCACGGCCGTCTCCGAGGCGTATTTCGCGGCCCTGCTGGGTCTGCCGTTCGTCGCCGTGATGCCGGCCGCGACCAGCGCCTCCAAGATTGCGCTGATCGAGGCTCAAGGCGGCCGGTGCCATTTCGTGGAGAACTCCAGCCAGGTCTACGCCGAGGCCGAGCGGGTCGCCAAGGAAACCGGCGGCCACTACCTGGACCAGTTCACCAACGCCGAGCGTGCCACCGACTGGCGCGGCAACAACAACATCGCCGAGTCGATCTTCGCCCAAATGGGCGAGGAGCAGCACCCCATTCCGGAATGGATCGTGGTGGGGGCGGGCACCGGCGGCACCAGCGCGACGATCGGGCGCTACATCCGCTACCGCCGGCACACGACCCGACTGTGCGTGGTGGACCCGGAGAATTCCGCGTTCTTCCCCGCCTACGCCGAGGACCGCTACGACATCGTGATGCCCAAGTCTTCTCGGATCGAGGGCATCGGCCGCCCGCGTGTTGAGCCGTCGTTTCTGCCCGGTGTGGTCGACTGTATGGTCTCTGTCCCCGATGCCGCCTCAATCGCGGCAGCACGCCACGTGAGCGCCGTTCTGGGCCGTCGGGTGGGTCCGTCCACGGGCACCAATCTGTGGGGCGCGTTCGGCCTGCTGGCCGAGATGGTCGCCGACGGCCGCAGCGGCTCGGTGGTCACCTTGCTCGCCGACAGTGGCGATCGCTACGCCGAGACCTATTTCAACGACGAATGGGTCAGCGCTCAGGGGCTGGATCCGACCGATCCGGCCCAGGCCTTGGTCGAGTTCGAGCGCTCGTGCGCCTGGAACTAGCCTCTGGCCAGCTGTTTAGTGAGTTGGTGGGCCGGTGCGATAGGCTGTCGTGGCTTCAAGCGGGGTGTGGCGCAGCTTGGTAGCGCGCTTCGTTCGGGACGAAGAGGCCGTGGGTTCGAATCCCGCCACCCCGACTCAGGTCATCGCAGGTCTGTCTCGGCTCTTAGCCACTAGACGACATGCCAGTGGGCCAGTGCGAATAGCACCGCGACCCAGCCTGCCGACATGACCAGGCCGGCGATCGCCTCGGCTCGGCCCTGATCCGATTTCTTGCTGTCGACCAGCGCGGCGATCGCGCAGATGACGCTCAAAACGACCGCACCGACCATGCCGAAAGCCAGCGCGGCCGAAGCATAGACGTTCGTCTCGCGGACCGGCGCCGCCGGCGAAGCGGATGCGGACTGCAGGTCGATGGTGGTCATGGCTGCTGTTCCCTTCATGGCGGACGGTTCCGTTGCTGTCACCAGACTCGGGGCCCGCGCTTGGAGGGTTCTAAAAGGATTCTTGGAGCCGGGGCCGGAAGCGCACTCGGGTGCCGTGGCGGGGGGCCAGCATGATGGAGCGCCGCACGATGCGCTCGGGCGCCTCGTCAACGGCCGTGAACTGCCCCTCCCGCAACAACACGTGCAGCACGGTCACCAACTCCCGCATGGAGAAAGCGGCGCCCAGACAGCGTTTGGTGCCCCCGCCGAACGGAACCCAGGCATAGGTTTGCGGCCGCGTGCCCAGAAACCGCTCGGGACGAAACTGGTTCGGCTGCTCATACACGTCGGGGTTGCGGTTGATTGCGATCATGTGGACGACGATTCGGGTGCCGGGGTCGATGAGGTAGCCCCCGAGCCGGAACGGGCGCGCGGCAACGCGGGCCGTGAAAGGGGCTGGCGGCCGGACCCGCAGCGTCTCGTTGATCACCGCGGTGGTGAAGGTTTCCGTGCCGCCCTCGGCCTCCTCCTGGACGCGCCGCAGCGCATCGGGATGGTGTAGCAGCAGGTCGAAAACCCATGCCAGCGTCGTCGCGGTGGTTTCGTGGCCCGCCAGCATCAACGTGATGAGGTCGTCACGTATCTCTTGGTCAGA
Source organism: Mycobacterium liflandii (assembly GCF_022354805.1). NCBI lineage: Bacteria > Bacillati > Actinomycetota > Actinomycetes > Mycobacteriales > Mycobacteriaceae > Mycobacterium > Mycobacterium liflandii. Next base: position 161,217 of record NZ_CP023138.1, read on the forward strand.
CAGTTGCTCACCGTCATCGCCCCGGGCGCTGATCAGCAGCCCCAGGATGTCGCGCTGTTCGGTGCGGCCAAGGTCACTGCGCCGCTGCGCGATCAGCGGCATGACGACGTCCTCGATCTCCCGGTAGGCGCGCGCCCGCTGTGGCCATACCCGCAACGCTCCCGCTCGGCGCAGCGCATAGCGGACGGTCAGTTGCTCGGAAACCCCAAGGTCCAGGAGGCGTTCGAAAGGCCGGCCCAGCCGCCGCACCTCGTCGGGATCGTCGACACCGAAGATGACCTTGACGATCACATCCAACATCAGCGCCCGGGCCGCCCCAAGCAGCTCAAAGGGACGATCGACGGGCCAATCGCGCATCGCCGCGCGGGTGGACTCCTCGATGATCGGCATGTAACGGACCAGCGCCGTGCCGTGCAGTGGCGGCGTCAGGAGCTTGCGCCGCCGCAGGTGTTCGGGCTCTTCCTGGACGAACATCGAACCCGCCCCGTAGATCGCCGCCGCGGGTCCCACTCCCTCACCGCCCAGGAGCACGTCGGGCGGCGCGGTGAAGACTTCTTTGACCAGTGCCGGGTCCGAGACGATCGCCACGTCTCCCAGGCTCAGGATGGGCATCGTCATGATCGGCCCGTAGCGCCGGATCAATCGCAGCATTCGCCGCTCGCCACCAACCAGGTATGCGACCGCGTAGGCGGCGGCGAACACCGTACGCAAGCGGCGCGGGGCAGGTAGGCCGGGCGGTCGGCGCAGAGCCGGCGGTGTGCGCGCCGAGGGAGCGGATGCAGGCACCCTAACGACCCAACACGGCGCCTACCGCGGGGTCAAGAATCACACACAGTCGGCGCAGACCGGGAGCTGACCGATCGAACTGCGCAACCGGCTGCGATGCTGCACCAAATAGCAGCATGAGCAGATGAACTCGTCGCTGCGTTGCGGAATCACCGCGACCGACAGTTCCTCGCCGGACAGATCCGCACCCGGGGGTTCGAAGACGGGCGCCGCATTGGGGTCGTCGTCGACGGCATCGATGGTCGCGGTCGACGACCTCGGCAAAGTGGGTGCCAGCTCGCGCAGACCGGACGGATCGGCGGCGTCGGAATCGGGTATGCGGCGGGCATCGTAATCGCTGGCGGCCGGCATCGGCGGTCCTTCCTGCAGAGTGACCGGGCTACACACCGGATGTGATTACCCGTGGCACATGCAGTACCCCGATCGGCCGCGGGCCACACCTAGGCGCGTACGCGCGCCGGAGTGCGGCGGCTGCGCGACGCCGCAGCCAGCCCGAGCCAGGGGGCCACAATCGCAACGCCGAGCGTTGTGGACGCGATCCCCACCTGCCCGATTCCCAACGCGATCAGGCCGATCACCAGGCCGATCACCCAAACACCTGCCGCAACCAAGCCCGACACGCTCGTGGCGGTCTCGCCGGGGGCCGGCTCCAGCCGGTCATCAACCCGCACAACGCTATTCCCGGTGCAAATCATGCTCACTCCCAGCAGGGACGATCAAACGCGGACCATGGGCAGCGCACATCGACGGGCAGCTTATATATCCTATGGACACTATTGCCGCATAGTCCAATCTGAGACTGGTCTATACGCCGGCTGTGATGTCGCTGAACTGCAACAGGTTAACCATGCCCGTTGCGGGCGGCGCGCAGCAGTTCCCCGACCGTGTCCGCGGCCTCGTTGAGCAGCACGTTTCGCCCGTCGGGGTCGCCGACGACACGCTCGGCCAACAGCCGCAGCTTGGTGTTGGATTTCTGCGACCACTTGGCCAGCACCTGGAAAGCGGACTCGGCATCCAGCCGGTACTCATGCATCAGCATCCCGATGGCCTGATTGATGACCGCCCTTCGGGCGTTGACCACGGTGACCGCTTGGGTCAACCGCTTTTGCATGTCGACCTCATATTGTTCGGTGATGTCGACATAGAACCCGGCAGTGCCGGCCAGCGACCCGTGACCGTCATAGAGCGGATTCGCCAGCACCACGACGATGTGTACGACGCCACCCGTATCGATACTGCAAAACCGATTGCTGCATGGCTTTCCATAACGACACACCTGGTCTACCAGTTCAGCGACGACCGCTTTGTCATCGGGATGTTTGTGCGCAACCAGCAGATCGGCGGTCGGCCTGACCCGACCCGGCTCATAGCCGTGCATCCGAGCCAGCTCATCTGACCATTCCCAGCGATCATCACGAGCGATGTAGCGGAAGCGCCCCACCCTTGACCAGCGATTCCACCGTAACGACGTACCCGCGCGCACCGGCTCAATCCATTCCGGAGCGCGCCATCAGCGGCCCACATCGCTGGACTGCTGCGCCCTCCGCATTTTTCATTCCGGCCCCGCCGGCGTCTGCGCCCCAGATGGTCGCTCCCCCTTCTCCATTCGGCCAGCCAAGCCCCAAACTGGCCGTTCCCCGGATCTTGCCCTTGCTTCTTCTATTCCCCCTGAGACCGGTAGCTCAACCGGAAATTACCCACCAAGGCGACAACTCACACGCAAGGAAACGATCAGTAGTCGGGAAGCTGCACGTCGCGGGTGCGCAGCAGCAGCGGGACCAGCACCCAGAAGAGCGCAAAAAGTACCAGCGCGCACGACCCGGCGATGATGGCCGCGGTACGTCCTGACACCGCATCGAAGATGAGGGCGGTAACCCCGGTCAACGCCAGCCCCAGCAGGACCAACCCGGCATAGGCGCAGCGATGTGCCGCCGAAACCAGCACCACAAGACGGTGTCGCCGGAACAGTAACCGGTGCATGCCCACCGGGGCGACCAACAAGATCGTCGCGCCCACCGAGAACGCCACCGTCGCCAAATACACCGTGTGTAGCCCCAGAACCTCGAAGCGCTGCTGGAACGGCAGCATCAGCAGGAACCCGGTCAGCAGCTGAACCCCGGTCTGCACCACCCGCAGCTCCTGCAGCAGGCTGGTCCAGTTGCGGTCGAGCCGTTCCAGTTCGGTTTCCCGCCGCCGACGGTAATCCCAGCGTTGATCTCGTTCCGGATGATCGACATCCATGTTCGTGATCATCGCACCTGAGGGAACCCTCGGTGCCCGAAAACGCGAGTAGCCGAAGCGAAAAGCAGGCGCTAGCGGTTGAGCTTGCCGTCCCGCACGCCGGTCAATGCGTCATCGAGGGCGGGGTAGAGCGGGAAAGTCTTGTCCAGACCGGTCAGGTGAATCGGCCGCCTGGTCGCGGGCCCCTGCGCGACCACGCCGAACTCGGCCGCAGTGCCGAGCTTCTCGTAGGTCGCGGCCAGGATCTTCAGCCCCACCGAGCCGAGGAACTCCATCCCGGAAAGGTCGATGACCAGCGCCGTCGGGTTATCGGCAACGACAGCGCCGATGGCTTCTTCGAGGGCCGGAGCAGTAACCAAATCAATTTCGCCGCCGATACTGAGCACGGTGACTCCATCGTGATCGGTGACCACGGCGGTGATCGAATCGGGAGCTGACAATGGCGGTCCTTTGTCCGAGCCTTCGGTGTGCTGCAAGCCTAACCTGCCTCACGAACTGCGAGAAGCAGAAGACCTCAACGCGTTCCACAGCGGCCTCCAGGCTAGTCTCGCCATATGATCAGCGCCCTGCGGAGCGCGGCGCGGCACTTGGGAGGCCAAATGTCAGATTCGCCGTCCGTCTTCAGCAGCAGCATCAGTACCAGCTCTGGGCCGATCGGCGTGTCTAGCGAAGGTTTGCTGCCGCAGCTGGTCGAGCATCTGCGGCAAAATCGAACCGCGTTGCGCGAGAAGTGGGCCCGCAGCATCACCGAGGCGCGGCTGCTCACGGCGATGACGCCCGACGAGATCTTTTCCGAAGCGACCGCGGTGTACGACAACTACGTCGAGGTGCTCGAGACCGGAAGCGTCGAGGCGTTGCAGGCCTACGCACGTGATCTCTCCGAACGCATCATTCCCAGGGGCGTGGAAACCGATGAGGTCGTCGGCATCGTCCTGTTGCTGCGCGACGTGCTGGCCCGCTCGCTGTTCGAGAAGTATCAGACGGACTTCGAGGTGCTCAGCCGAGTTCTGGACGCTTACGAACCGGCGGCCAACCGCATCGCCAACACCGTCGCGGTGAGCTTCGTGCAGGAGCGTGAGCGCATCATCCGGCAGCAGCAGGAGGCGATCCGGGAGCTGTCCACGCCCGTGCTGCAGGTGCGCGAGCAACTGCTGATTCTGCCGATCATCGGAGTGCTGGACAGTCAGCGCGCCCGACAGGTCACCGAGCAACTGCTGCGGGCCATCCGGGCCAACCGCGCCAAGGTCGTGGTCATCGACGTGACCGGGGTGCCCGCCATCGACTCGACGGTGGCCAACCACCTGGTCCAAACCGTCGACGCATCCGGATTGATGGGCGCGAACGTGATCATCACCGGCTTGTCCTCCGAGATCGCACTGACGCTGGTGACCATCGGACTCGACCTTTCGAAGATGAATGCCGTGGGCGATTTACAAGGGGAATAGAGGAAGCCGAGCGGCTGCTGGGCTACGCAGTCACTCGCACCGGCGACTAGTCCGCACAGGTCGAGCCATCGAGGGTTTGTCATGCCAGTACCGATCTTGAAACAGGGTCCGATTCTGATCGCGACGGTTCAGTCCGCACTGACCGACAGCGACACCGAACGCCTCCGGCATGACCTCATGGAGCGGGTCAGCCGCTTTCGCGCCCAGGGCATTGTGGTCGACGTGACCGCCATCGACGTGATGGATTCGTTCGCGGCGCGTTCGTTGCAGACCATCGCCCACATGACCCGATTGCGTGGTGCTACCACCGTGATCGTGGGCCTGCAGCCAGAAGTCGCGTTTTCAATGGTCCAATTGGGCCTGACCTTCGACGACATGAAAACCGTCCTGGACCTCGAAGAGGGCGTGGCGCTGCTGAACAAGCAACTGGGACTACGGAAGTCGACGATCGGGCCCGACGGTGGCGGATGAGAGCGTGGTCGGGATCAACCATCCCGACGACATCGTCACCGCCCGAAAAGCCGGTCATCAACTCGCCCTCGACCTCGGATTCTCGCTGACCGACGTCACCATGATCGCCACCGCGATCTCCGAAATCGCGCGCAATATCACCAGCTATGCCGGTCGCGGCGCGGTTCGGGTGGCCGTGCAGGACCGGGAGGGCCGCAAGGCCCTGGTGGTGCGCGCCGAAGACGACGGTCCCGGCATCGCTGACATCGAGCGCGCGATAGAGGACGGCTACTCGACCGGGCGCGGGCTGGGCATGGGCTTGCCGGGAGCGCGGCGCCTGATGGACCGGTTGATCGTGGAGTCTGTGGTAGGCCGCGGAACGATCGTCGAGATGTGGAAATGGGTTCCGCCTCGTGCGTGATAGTGGCCGATTCGGGCCAATCGAGTGGGCGACGGCCGGTCGCCCGCGGCCCGGTGAGCACGCTCTCGGCGACCAGCCGATCGCCGTCGAGACCGAGGACGACTCCGCACTCTTCGGGGTGATGGACGGGCTGGGGCACGGCCCGGCCGCCGAAAGCGCCGCGTTGCGGGCCGTCGAGGTGGTCAAGAATGCGCGCGGCGAACGTCTCGAGGTGTTGATCCAGCTCTGTCATCGGGTCCTGACCGGCAGCAGGGGGGTCGCGATGACCCTGGCCAGGATTGATCTGCCCACCGGCAAACTGGTGTGGACGGGGGTGGGAAATGTCAGCGCCAACCTGGTTGCCAAGGCGGTAAGCGGCGTGCAGGTCCGATCCAGCGTGCGACTGACCCCCGGCATTGTCGGCTACCGGATCCCGGAGATCACCCCGGCCAAAATGGTTCCCATGCGCGCGGGCGATCTACTGGTCATAGCCAGCGACGGCGTCGCCGAGGACTACCTGGATCACATCGATTTTGCGGCGTCCGCCCCGGTGATCGCCGAACAGATTCTGGTCAAGCACGCCAAAGAAAACGACGACGCCCTTGTCCTCGCCGCACGCCACCGGGGCGTATCGACATGACCGAGACCGGAGACTTCGGCGCCGTCGATGCGTTCCAGACCCAGTACGCCGACGCGCTGCGCGCGTATCTGGACACCCGCGACGAGAACAGTCTGGCCGTCGGGCATGAGTTCGGCCGCCGGGCCCTGCAGGAACAGGTCAGCATTCTCGACATCATCGAGAACCACTTCCGGCTGCTCGACGAAATCTCGCCGAACCCTGGGTCCGACCGGTCGGTCGCGCTGGAGTTCTTGCTGCAGACATTGGCCGCGCTGGACGTTGCGACGCGCGGATTTCTGGACGGCACCAAACGCTACGAGGAGCAGCGGGCCCGCGCCGAGGATCTCGCGCACCGCGACAAGTTCCGCAGCGCCCTGGTGAACTCGTTACAGGAAGGGTTCTTCGTCGCCGACCATGAGGGCGCCGTGATCGACATGAACAACGCCTTCGCCGAGATCCTGGGCTATCCGCCGGAAGGCTTGCCCTACCGGTGGCCACACCCGTGGCTGGTGGACCGCAAATCCGCGGCACAACAGCAAGAGCGGGTTCGACATGAGGGCAGCGCCGACTACGAAACACCGATTCGCCATCAAGATGGCCATCTGTCCTGGGTTGCGGTGAGTATCAACGCGGTTCACGGATCCGGCTCGGACCGGGACGTCTACGTCGGCACCGTTCGCGACATCACGGCCGAACGCGCCTTCGCCGCCCGAGAAAGCGCGGTGCTGCGATTGGCAACATCGGTGAGCGTAGCCAAGAGCGTTTCCGAGGTGCTCTCGATCACCCTGGACGAGTGCCGTACCGCGGTCGACGTGCAACGTGTGGTCGCGGTGATGTGGCCACCAAGTGACGGCGAACCTACCGTGCAGGTCGCCGGGGAACCGGCGGAATCGTCCTGGCGTGCCCTGGATCCGCAGCTGCGCGAGACGTTCCTGGGCGCCCGTGCCCAACTCCCGCTGACCGCCAGACCGATCGAGTGGCCAAACTCCCCGGGCAGGGCACAGGGGCTGGTCGCGGTGCTCTCCGGCACCGCGGACGTCGCTTTGTGGCTGGAACTTGGGGCACCGCGCTGGGTGACCGCCGAGGATCGGCTGCTGGTCACGGTCCTCGTCGGTCACCTCAGCCTGGCGATCGGGCACGTCCGGCAGTTCGAGAGCGCCCGGGAAACATCGTTGACCTTGCAACGGGCCATGCTGCCGCCGGTGAAACCACCGCCCGGTTTTGCGGTGCGCTATGAGCCCGCGGTGCCGCCGCTCGAGATCGGCGGTGACTGGTACGACGTATTGCCGATCGGTGAGCACCGCATCGGCATTGTCGTCGGCGACTGCGTGGGGCGCGGGTTGCCGGCCGCCGCGATCATGGGCCAGCTGCGCAGTTCGGCGCGCGCACTCTTGCTCACCGGTGCACAACCGGCGCTGTTGCTCGAACAACTCGACGCGGCGGCATCGCTGATTCCCGATGCCTATTGCACGACGGTGTTCCTGGCCATCCTGGACACCGAATCGGGCATCCTCGACTACAGCAATGCCGGCCATATGCCCGCGGTGCTCGCCGAGCCGAAGTCCGGGCCCGTCCTGCTGACCGATGCCCGGTCCGTGCCGCTGGCGGTGCGCCGGGTGGAGCCCAGACCCGAAGCGACTCAGGTGTTGCCGCCAGGGTCGACGCTGCTGCTGTTTACCGACGGCTTGGTCGAGCGAAGGTACGAGTCGATTGACGAGGGGCTGGGCCGGGTGGCCGATGTGGTGGCCGACTCCGTGATGCTGCCGATCGATGCCGTCGCCGACGCGGTGCTGAGTCAGCTGGCCCCCACCGGGGGTTACGACGACGATGTCGCGATGGTGGCCTATCGGTACCAGCACGGGCCGCTGCGGATTGAAACCAGTGCTACCCCAGACCAATTGGTCATTGTTCGGCGCCAGTTGCTGTCGTGGCTGCAGGCCGCCGAAGTTCCCGACGAGCAGGCGAGTGACATTGTGCTGGTGGTCAGCGAGGCGTGCACCAACTGCATCGAGCACGCCTATCGCGGGCAGAGCGTGGGGACGATGCTACTCGACGTTGAAGCCGCCGACGGGGCAATTCACGCCCGGGTCGTCGACTCCGGTTCCTGGAAGAAGCCCGCGGCCGACCCGGGCAACGGCGGTCGAGGCATGACGCTGATCAGGGCCATCAGCGATGAAGTGGAAATCGACAACAGTCCGGGCGGCACCGCCATCGACATGACATTTCGGTTGCCCGCGGAGGACTGACGCACCGCAGCCGGGGGTCTCAGAATGGCGGTGGATGGGACTGGGGCTCGGGCTGCGGCGGCGTCGGCGGCGCGGCGGATCTGGCTTGCCCGCCCGGCTGGGTGCTGCGGGCGTGGTGGTTCTGACGACGTTCGGTGGCGACGCGGCGGGCGCGGTCTTGTGCCCGGGTGCGCTGACGTCGAGGCATCATCGCGCTGCGCTGGTCGCAGTAGTCCGATGGTGGGTCGACCTCGGCTGCCGGCAGTCCGCCGGTGGAACGGCACAGGCTGGGGAATAGCAGGGCGCTACCCGGGGTGGTGACGTAGGTGTGTCCGGCCGGCGAGGTGAGGATCAGGGTTCCGTCGGGCAGTTGCTGGTCATGCCAGCCCCAAAAGGTCTTGACCAGATGGTGGGTGCGGCAGTAGCACTTCAGGTTCGAGGCGTGAGTGGGCCCGCCCTGCGCGTACGGGATCGTGTGGTCCAGATCGCAGTTCAGCGCGGGCTGGTCGCAGCCGGGCCAACGGCAGGTCAGATCCCGGCACCGCACGAAGTCCGCCAACGCCTTCGAGGGCACATATCCCGGTTCCGGCGGGATATCGCCGGGGTGACGCAGCGGCACCAGCTTGGCCGACTTCGCCAGCTCGGCAACCAATTCCGGAGTGACAAGTCCGTCAGCCCCCACCTCCCAGGCCGGAGCCCCGCCGTCGCCGTCGAGTGTGGCCCGTTCGGCGATCACATGGATCACCACCGACTGGGCAGCGGGCCGGGCACCGGCCGCACAGTCCGGGAGCCCGCAGCGACATCCCAACCGGTCTCCACCGGCGGCCAGCACCCCGAGCGCATCCGCGCGCCGCTGTTCCCGGCTGCGGGGATCCTGCGCGCACACCGTGGCCGCCAGCGCCGACAGCCGCCGGTCCAAGGCGTGCGCGTCGATGGTGAACATGCTGCCGTCGATGCGAGAGATTCCATCCGCGTCCTGCCCTATCCAGATCTCCCGGTCGGCGTGGCGTTCCTTACGGCGGCGCACCGCATCGGCATCGGCGCGGGCCACGATGGCGTCGACCTGTCCGGACAGACGGGCCTTCGTCATCGATGGCCACCGCCCCACGTTGAGGGCCACCAGCTCATCCACGGCGGCCATCACCTGCGCGTCAACGATCAGATCGGTGCGGAACACGATGGTCTGAAACGCCCGCAGGTCGATCTGACCCGCCGCGAATACCGCGCCGGTCTTGGGCAGCCGCTCACCCAGGGCCCGGGCATAGCGCAGCCGGCTGGCCGCCAAACCCTGACTGATCCGCAGCCCCGCGGCCACCTCCGCCGCCACCGCCTCCATGGTGTCGACCGCCCAGTCCTCGGTCTCCGAACACCGCGACAGCCGGTAGGCAAACAATTGCCCGATCTCGATCAGCTGCGCGGCCGCGGCGCGGTTCTCGGCCCGCGCGGCCGCACCGATCCGCTGCACCCAACCCACCGACTCTGCCGTCGGGGTGCGCAACTGGCGCCGCTCGGCGAGCGCATCACAGGGGTGGTCGGTGCGCGTGGCCGCCCCCATCGATTCGAACATACATTCGATACTAGCGGCGGTGTCCGACACTCGCGCACCCAATTTCAGTGGCATGCCCCGGCCGCGAATTGCTTGACGATCGCCGCGCAGAACACCGGTAGATCCGACGGTGAGCGGCTGGTCATCAGATTGCCGTCAACCACGACCTCTTCGTCGACCACGTTGGCACCCGCATTGCGCAGGTCGGTGCGAATACTCGGATATGAGGTGATCGTTCGCCCTCGGACCACACCGGCCTCCACCAGCATCACGGGGCCGTGACAGATTGCCGCAACAGGCTTTCCGGATTCCACAAAGTCGCGGACGAAATCGACCGCAGCTTTGTCCATCCGAAGCTTGTCCGGGTTCACCGTTCCGCCCGGTAGCACCAAACCGTCGAATTCGGCGACCGACGCGGCCCGCACCGGACGGTCAACCGCGAATCTGCCCGCCGGTTCGAGATCGTGGTCACGGGCCTGGATGTCACCTTCTTGCAGCGACAGCACCTCGACCCGCACGCCTTCTTGCAGCAGGGCGGCGCGCGGTTGCTCGAGTTCGACTTTCTCGACTCCGTCGGCGGCCAGCATGGCAATACTCTTGCCGTTCAATTCGTCGGACATATGTGAATACTCCTTCATAGGTTTCATAGGTCATGGCCTTGCCCTGGTTGTCAGCCCGAGGCCGCCCGTAATGCGTGCAGCAACGGTTGGCGAGAAGTGGCCGCTGCAGACCAAGACGTCAAGACCGCACTGTTTCGGCCGAAACCACATACCGGGTTACCCAGGTCGGCACCGGGCAAACTAGCGTCAGGCGCGCAAACTCAGCGCACCACAATGGTGTGGTCGGCGCGGGCGACCAGCTCCCCGATGACGGGTGCACCGGGGATCTCCCCCGCGATCAGGAGCCCACCGGAGGTCTGCGCGTCGGCGAGCAGCAACGCCTCGGACTCATCGACCGCGGACAGGTCGACGTGTGGGCCCACCCACTCGAGATTGCGGCGTGTGCCGCCGCTGACGTATCCGGCGGCCAGCGCCTGGCGCGCCCCGTCCAGGTAGGGCACCGCGGTCGAGTCGATCACTGCGGTGACCCCGCTCGCCCGCGCCAGCTTGTGCAGATGCCCGAGCAACCCGAAACCCGTAATGTCGGTTGCACATTCGATGCCGGCGGCCACCGCGGCGGCGGCCGCGTCGGCGTTGAGGGTGGTCATCGCGTCAATGGCTTGCGCAAAGCGCTCCCCGGTGGCCTTGTGCCGACTGTTCAGCACCCCGATTCCGAGTGGTTTGGTCAGCGAAAGCGGAGTTCCTGGCCTACCGGAGTCGTTGCGCAACAGACGATTCGGGTCTGCGATCCCGGTCACGGCAAGCCCGTACTTGAGTTCCGGGTCATCGACACTGTGCCCACCGGCGAGATGACAACCCGCGCTGGCGCAGACGTCGCGGCCACCGCGCAGTGTCTCGGTCGCCAACTCGAAGGGCAGCACATCGCGCGGCCATCCCAACAGGTTCACCGCTACCACCGGCCGTCCGCCCATCGCGTACACGTCCGAAAGCGCGTTGGTGGCGGCGATTCGGCCCCAGTCGTAGGGATCGTCGACGACCGGGGTGAAGAAGTCGGTGGTGGCGATCAGCGCGGTGCCCTCGGCAATCAGCACCGCGGCCGCGTCGTCACCGCTTTCCAGCCCGACCAATAGCTCGCCGACCGGATCACGTGGCGCGGCCGCGCCCAGGCCCCGAACCACCTCCTCCAGCTCGCCAGGCGGAATCTTGCAGGCGCACCCGCCGCCATGGGCGTACTGAGTCAGTCGGTAAGTCCCTTGGTCTGTCACCATTCCCATAATCGTCGCCCATAATTGTCGCTATGGCCCAGGGAGGCGTCTCCGGTCTGGTGACCGGCGCGGTCTTCAAAACCGTCGAGCGACAGCTGCTGCCGTTGGCGGGTTCGATTCCCGTCCGCCTCCGCCACCGCGCCGATCGCCATGGGTGACGGCAGCGACCGGCGCCGCGCGGTGCCGCGCACCGACGTGCTGCTCGCCCATCCCAAGCTGGCCGAGGCCCAGCGCACGCTCGGGCGCACCCTGGTGAAATCGGTGATTCTGCAGGCCCAGCAGCGCGCCCGCGCCGGCGAGATCGAGCCGGACCAAGTCGCCGAGCACGCGATCGACGCGCTTCCCGGCACGGCATCGATTTTGCGGCCGGTCATCAACGCCACCGGCGTCGTGGTCCACACGAACCTCGGGCGAGCGCCGCTATCGCGGGCCGCACTGGACGCGGTGGTGACCGCCGGCCGGGCCACCGACGTCGAGTTCGATCTGGCCACCGGCCGGCGTGCCCGCCGCGGCCGCAGCGCGCTGGCCGCTTTGGCCCGCGCGGTGCCCAGCGCGGCGGGCGTGCACGTGGTGAACAACAACGCCGCCGCCCTGCTGCTGACCGCCCTCACGCTGGCGGCCCCGGGTAAGGAAATCGTGCTCAGCCGCGGCGAGCTGGTCGAAATCGGTGACGGCTTCCGCATCCCGGAACTGCTGGCGTCCACGGGTTCGCGGCTGCGTGAGGTCGGCACCACCAACCGCACCAGCCTGCGCGACTATGCCGAGGCGATCGGCCCGAACACCGGCTTTGTACTCAAGGTTCATCCGTCCAACTTCCACGTCACCGGGTTCACCTCGGCGGTCGGCGTCGGCGAACTCGCGCAGCTGGACGCCCCGCTGGTGGTCGACATCGGGTCAGGGCTGTTGGCGCCACATCCACTGCTGCCCGACGAGCCGGATGCGACAACGATGCTGCGCGACGGTGCCAACCTGGTCACCGCCAGCGGTGACAAATTGCTCGGCGGCCCACAGGCCGGCCTGCTGTTCGGCGATGCCGACCTGATCGAACGGCTACGCCGCCATCCGGCGGCGCGGGCCCTGCGAGTGGACAAACTCACGCTCGCGGCCCTGGAAGCCACCGTGGTGGGCCCGCCGACGCCGGTCGCCCAAGCGCTGGGCGCCGACCTGACCGATCTGCGCGCGCGGGCCCAGCGGATCATCGCGCAGCTGCCCCAGAGCGTGGGGGCGACGGCGGTGGACTGCATCGCGGCCATCGGCGGAGGTGGGGCCCCCGGTGTCGAGTTGCCCAGCGCCGGGCTGAGCCTGCCCGAGTCCTATGCGGCGACATTGCGCACCGGTAGCCCGCCGGTCGTCGGCCGCCTCGAGGCCGGCCGGTGCCTGCTGGATCTGCGTACCGTGGCTCCCGAGGAGGACGAGCTGCTGTTGGCAGCGGTGCGGGCGTGTTTGTCATAGCCACCGCCGGGCACATCGACCACGGTAAGTCGACGTTGGTGCACCGGCTCACCGGCATGTGGCCGGACCGGCTGGCCGAGGAACAGCGCCGTGGGCTGACCATCGATCTGGGTTTTGCCTGGACCGAGCTGGATGGGCGCCAGCTGGCATTCGTCGACGTACCGGGCCATGAACGATTCGTCACCAACATGCTCGCCGGCTCGGGGGCGATGCCGCCGGATAGCCCGGTCTTGTTCGTGGTGGCCGCCACCGAGGGCTGGATGCCGCAGTCCGAGGAGCATCTGGCCGCCCTCGATGCGCTGCGGGTTCGGCACGCGCTGCTGGTCATCAGCAAGGCCGATCTGGCCGACCCCGGTCCGGCCATTCGAGCGGCATCCGAACGGTTCGCCACCACATCGATGGCTGACCCATTTGTCGCGCTGGGCACCGAGTTGGACCAGGTGCGCACCAAACTGCTCGCGCTCACCGATCGGCTCCCCGAACCCGACCGCGACGCCGATGTACGGCTGTGGGTCGATCGCGCCTTCACGGTCCGCGGTGCGGGCACGGTGGTCACCGGGACGCTGAGCGCCGGCACCATCCGGGTGGGCGACGAACTCGAACACGCCGGACAGCGCGTCACCGTCCGCGGCCTGCAATCGCTGGGCCGCGATCACACCGAGGTCGCGGCGGTGGCCCGGGTCGCGCTGAACCTGCGAGGCGTCGATCGCCGGCACATCGCTCGCGGCGATACCGTGCGCACTCCGGGGGCCTGGCTGGACACCACCGAGATCGACGTGTCCCTGCGGTCCGCGGTCAAGCTGCACCGTGAGCTGGTGGCGCACCTCGGCTCGGCGGCGGTGCCGGTGTACGTGCGCGCGCTGGGAGCCGAAGCGGCACGGTTGCGGCTGAGCCGGCCGCTGCCGTTGCGGGTCGGCGACATCGGACTGCTGCGCGACCCCGGGCAACATCGGATCGCGGCCGGAATCGAGGTCCTCGACGTCGCCCCGCCCAGCCTGCGCCGGCGCGGTGCGGCGCGCGAGCGGGCCCAGGAACTGGCGGGCGGGCGGATCCGGCCGCCACAGTGTGCGCGGGCCGCGGTGCTGCGCGCGATGGGGCTGCCGCTCGCCGGATTGCGGGTGGGCGATTGGCTGGTCGATCCGCAGTGGTGGGCCGCCAGACGCGAACACGCCGCGGCAACGGTCACCCACTGGGCCGCCGACCACGATGTCGCGGCGGGGATGCCATTGGAAACGCTGCGCCAGCAAGTGGGACTCCCTGCCGCCGAGCTGGTTCCCCCGCTGCTGGTGGGAACCGGGCTGGACGTGGCCGACGGGCTGGTGCGACCGCCCGGCACGGGCCTGCCAGCGCGGGTCGACGCGGCGGTGCGCACCCTCGAAGGACGGCTGGCCGCCGAACCGTTTCGCGCCCCGGAAGCCGACGAATTGGGTGAGCTGGGGCTCGGAGCGCGTGAGCTGGCCGCGGCGGTACGCGCCGGCCGGCTGACCCGGGTCGCCGACGCGGTCATGCTCGGTCCGGACGCGTTCGAGCGGGCGGCCGAGATCCTCGCGACACTGCCCCAGCCGTTCACGGTGAGCCAGGCGCGTCGGGTCCTGGGAACCACCCGCCGAGTCGCGGTGCCGTTGCTGGAACAGCTCGACGCGCTTCGGATCACTCGCCGCGGTGAAGCCGGCACGCGCACGTTGCCGACCACGCCAGGCTGATCGGGACCGCCGGTGGCGGCCGGGCCGGTGGGGCCGGCGTAACAGCGCGGCCACCGCTATCGCGGTGGCAACGATGGTCAGGGCGGCGCCGGTCAGGGAGACGTGCAGGCCGGTGCAGAACGCCGAGACGGCCCCGGCGGTGGGGAGATGATTGCGATACGTCGCGGTCAGCAGGCTGCCCAGCACGGCAATACCCAGCGCGCCGCCGAGCTCACGAGCCAAGTCGTTGACGGCCGAGCCGACGTTTTGCAGACGCGAGGGCAGCGCGCCGGTGATCGCGGTCGTGGCCGGAGGCATCGCCAGCCCCAGCCCGGCCCCCAGCGGGATCAATCCGCTGGCGATGTGCCAGTAGGGGTCGGCGCTGTCCAGGTGCGCCAGCACCATCAGCCCCTCCGCCACAATGAGCAGGCCGGCGACCCAGGGAAGCCGGATGCCGAATCTTTCCGTCAGGTAGGGGCTGAGCCGGGAACTGGGAATCATCCCGATCGGCATGGTCAACAGGCCCAGTGCGGCGGTCAGCGCGCTGTAGTGACGAACCGATTGCAGGTACTGCATGATCACGAACAGAAAGCCGAACAGCGCGAAGAACTGCAGGGTGATCGAGAGCGAGCCGGCCGCAAAGCGTCTGTTGGTGAACAGCCGCGGGTCGAGCAACGGGTAGCGGCGCCCCATCTCGATGACGACGAAACCGGCCAGGATGAGCAGGCCCAGCGCGATACCGCCGACCGTGACCGGATCGGTCCAGCCGTACGCCGGAGCCTCGATCACCGCGTAGACCAGCACCGCGATGCCCGCGGCCGCCAGCACCGCGCCAACCACGTCAAGCGGGAGCGGATCGCGCTCGGCCGACTCCGGCACAAAGAGCAGCGTGCCGGTCAGCGCCACCGCGGCCAGCACCACGTTCAGCCAAAAAATCGACTGCCAGGACCACCACTGCAACAACAGCCCCGAGGCGAGCAAGCCCACCACCCCGCTGGCACCGGCGACGGCGGTCCAGATGCTGACCGCAGCGGCGCGTCGCTGCGCCGGAAAGCTGCTGGTGATGGTCGACAGCGTGGCGGGCATGATCAGCGCGGCGCCGACTCCCAGCAAGGCACGCAGCCCGGCCAGCGCGGTGGGGTTGGTGGTCAGGGTGGCCACCCCGGATCCGGCGCCGAACACAACCAGGCCGACCAGCAGCGCCAACCGTCTGCCGTAGCGGTCCCCCACCGCGCCGGCGGGCAGCAGCAAGGATGCGAACACCAGGCTGTAGGCGTCCACAATCCAAGCCTGCTGGGTCTGGTCGGCATGGGTCTGCCGGGCGATATCGGGCAGCGCCACATTCAGCGAGGCCATCGCCGCGACCACCGTTCCCAAGGCCAGGCAGGTGACGGTCAAGACCAGACCCTGATGCCTGGGCCTGCGAACCAGCGGGGTCTGCGGCGGGGTTGGCAACGTGGTGAGCATCCGCCCACCGTGACCCGCGCGCCGGTAATATTTCAACGGTGATGAATTACTCGAGGGCCAGGGGGCGCAGGGCCGGCAAGCCCGATACGCGGGCCAAGATCCTCGAGGTCGCGCAGCGACGTTTCCTAGCAGGCGGCTACCAAGGGGTGAAGCTGCGGTCGGTGGCGGCCGAGGCCGGCGTCGACCTCGCACTGATCAGCTACTACTTCGGGTCGAAACGGGGGCTCGTCGGCGAGGCTCTTGCCTTGTCGGCAAACCCCGCCGATGTGCTCGATCGGGCGGTCGCCAAAGGCGACCCGACGACATTTCCCCAGCGTGTCCTGGCCGGGCTGCTGGCATTGTGGGAAGACCCGGCCAGCGGCGCATCGCTGCGGGCGTTGGTGGCCGGCGCCGCCCACGATCCGGCGCTGGCAAACCGGGTGAAGGAAATGGTCGAGCGCGAGCTGATCGACAAGATCGCGGCACAGCTCGGCGGAACAGACGCGCGCAAACGCGCCTCGATGTTCTGCAGTCAGATTGCCGGTCTGATCGTGACCCGCTACATCCTGTGCCTGGAACCCGCCTGCTCGATGACCCACGATGAAATAATTCGCCAGTACGCACCCTTGCTGCACCTTGCGTTGAGATCAACCACTGCGAACGCCCGCCGGCCTGCGCCAAACACACTGTCCGGCAATACAACCGGACGATAGTTGGCAGCGCCGCCGAAGGTAGGCGACACCGGGTCCCATCGCGTAGTCTCAGCAGAGCCGGGGCCGGAGAAAGGTGACGCTGATGAGCCGAAACAAGGACGTCGGCAAGTTGATCCAGTCCTGGCCGATCTACCGGCAGCTCACCGGCGCCGATCCGCTGGGGCGCGGCCAGGCCGCCCAGTCCAAACGGTCCGCGCAGCTGCAACCACGAACCGCATCCGCCGACGAGATCGCGCATTCGGTGTGCCCGTTCTGCGCGGTCGGCTGTGCGCAAAAGGTGTACGTCAAGGACGGAAAAGTCGTTCAGATCGAGGGCAATCCGGATAGCCCCATCAGCCGAGGACGGCTGTGCCCCAAGGGATCCGCCAGCAAGCAGCTCGTCACCGGTGCGCAACGGGAAACCACGGTGCGCTACCGGCGCCATACGCCACCGAGTGGCAAGACCTCGACCTCGAAACCGCCATGGACATGGTGGCCGACCGGGTGCTGGACGCCCGCAGCAAGGGCTGGCAGGACTTCGATGCCGACCGGCACACCCTGCGCCGCACCCTGGGAATCGCCAGCCTCGGTGGTGCCACCCTGGACAACGAAGAGAACTACCTGATCAAGAAACTCTTCACCGCGCTGGGCGCGCTGCAGATCGAGAACCAAGCCCGTATTTGACACAGCGCCACGGTTCCCGGTCTGGGAGCCTCCTTCGGTCGCGGCGGGGCGACGGACTACCAGCAAAACCTCGCCACTTCGGACTTCATCGTCATCATGGGTTCGAACATGGCCGAAGCCCATCCGGTGGGGTTCCAGTGGGTGATCGAAGCCAAGACACGCGGCGCCCAGGTCATCCACATCGACCCGCGCTTCACTCGCACCAGCGCGGTCGCCGACCGGCACGTGCCGCTGCGCGCCCGCAGTGACATCGCGTTCCTCGGCGGGGTGATCAACTACATCCTGTCCAACGATCTGGACTTCCGCGAATACGTGACCGCCTATACCAACGCGCCGTTCCTGGTCGACGAGGACTACTGCGACGCCGAGGATCTCGACGGTCTTTTCAGCGGTTACGACCACGCCAGCGCCTCCTACGATCCGGCCACCTGGCGGTACCAACCGGGCGATCACGCCGATCCGACGCTGCAGCACCCGCGCTGCGTCTACCAGATCCTCAAGCGGCACTACGCCCGCTACACCCCCGAGATGGTCGAGCGGGTCTGCGGGGTGCCAGCCCAGAGTTTCCTACAAGTAGCCCGGGCCTGGACGGAAAACTCCGGCCGGGAGCGCACCACCGCACTGGTGTACAGCGTGGGGTGGACCCAGCACTCGATGGGCGCCCAGTTCATCCGCACCGGGTCGATCATCCAGCTGCTGCTGGGCAACATCGGCCGGCCCGGCGGGGGCATATTCGCCCTGCGCGGACACGCGAGCATCCAGGGTTCCACGGATGTGCCGACGCTGTTCAACCTGCTGCCGGGCTACCTGGACATGCCCTATGCCGGCCAGGCCACCCTGTCGGACTACCTGGACAACATCAAGAGCCGAAACCAAAAGGGCTTCTGGCACAACGCCGATGCGTACATGGTGTCCCTGCTCAAGGAGTACTGGGGCGAGCACGCAACCGCCGACAACGACTACTGCTTCGACTACCTGCCCAGGATCAACGGCGACCACAGCACCTACCGCACGGTGATGGACATGATCGACGGCAAGGTGTTCGGCTATTTCCTGCTCGGCCAGAATCCGGCCGTCGGATCCGCCCACGGCCGCATGCAGCGGCTGGGAATGGCCAACCTGGACTGGCTGGTGGTGCGTGACCTGGTGATGATCGAAAGCGCCACCTTCTGGAAGGAGGCGCCGGAGGTGGAGACCGGTGAGATCTCGCCGCAGACCTGCCGCACCGAGGTGTTCTTCTTCCCGGCGGCCTCCCACGTCGAGAAGGCGGGCACCTTCACCCAGACCCAGCGGATGCTGCAGTGGCGGGAGAAGGCCGTCGATCCGCCCGGCGACGCCCGCTCGGGGCTGTGGTTCTTCTACCATCTGGGCCGCAAGCTGCGCGAAAAGCTCTCCGGCTCAACCGATGAGCGCGACCGGCCACTGCTTCAGCTGGCCTGGGACTACGCCACCGAAGGCGACGAGCCGTCCGGTGCAGATGTGCTGCGCCACATGAACGGGATCGATCTGGGCACCGGCCGGACCATCGACGGCTACCCGAGTCTGAAGGCCGACGGCAGCACCGCCTGCGGTTGCTGGATCTACTCCGGTGTCTACGCCGACGAGGTGAACCAGGCGGCGCGGCGCAAACCGCGCGACGAGCAGCGCCCCTATGAGAACGAGTGGGGTTGGACCTGGCCGTTGAACCGCCGGGTGCTCTACAACCGGACATCCGCCGACCCGCAGGGCCGGCCGTGGAGCGAGCGTAAGAAGCTGGTGTGGTAGAATGCCGAGCTGGGCGAGTGGACGGGCCACGATGTGCCCGATTTCGAAAAGCACAAGCCGCCGGGCTACCGCCCACCCGAGGGTGCCGTCGGCGTCGAGGCGCTGCGCGGTGATGACGCCTTCGTCATGCAGGCCGACGGCAAGGGCTGGCTGTTCGCCCCCAGCGGCCTGGCCGACGGCCCGCTGCCGACGCACTACGAGCCGCACGAATCGCCGGTACGCAACGCACTGTATGCCCAGCAGGGCAACCCGACGCGAATCGTGTTCGGGCGCAAGGACAACCCGTCCAACCCTTCCCCACCGGAAGCACACGGCGAGGTGTTCCCGTTCGTCTTCACCGCGGCCCGGCTGACCGAGCACCACACCGCCGGGGGGATGAGTCGTCAGCTGCCCTACCTCACCGAGCTGCAGCCCGCGCTGTTCATGGAGGTGTCACCGGAGTTGGCACGCATGCGCGGGCTGACCCATATGGGCTGGGCGCACGTGATCACCAGCCGCACCGCGGTGGACGCCCGGGTGTTCGTCACCGACCGGATGCGCCCGCTGCGCATTGAAGACCATGTATTGCAACAGGTTTGGATGCCATACCACTGGGGATACACCGGGCTGGTCGAAGGTGACGTGGTCAACGATCTGCTCGGGGTGGTCTTGGACCCCAACGTTTTCATCCAGGAGAGCAAGGTCGCCACCTGCGATGTCCAGCCCGGCCGGCGCCCCCGCGGACCGGCATTACTGGACTACATCGCCGAATACCGCCGCCGGGCCGGGATTACCACGGAAACCGGCACGCATCTGGACACCACCCGCGACGACGGGATCGCGCACCCGGATCCGGAGGAAAGCCCATGAGCAGCAACACCTTCTACGGCCCGCTCGATGATCCCGCCGGCGACGCCGGGTACACCGACCATCCACCCCGAGTGTGATTCTTCACCGACACCTCGATTTGCATTGGCTGCAAGGCCTGCGAGGTGGCTTGCAAGGAATGGAACGAGGTTCCCGACGACGGCTTCAATCTGTTGGGGATGTCCTTCGACAACACCGGGATGCTGGGGGCCAGCACCTGGCGCCACGTCGCATTCATCGAACAGGCCCGCCCCCCGGTAGATCTCGGGGTTCCGAAGTTCGAGCGGCCCGGGCAGGCGAGCGGCCCGCAGGACCGCACCGATTTCCGCTGGTTGATGAGCTCGGATGTGTGCAAGCACTGCACCCACGCGGGTTGTCTGGACGTGTGCCCGACGGGCGCGTTGTTCCGCACCGAGTTCGGCACGGTGGTTGTGCAGCAAGATATTTGCAATGGATGCGGCTACTGCGTGTCGGGCTGCCCGTATGGAGTCATCGAGCGGCGCGAGGGCGACGGACGGGCCTGGAAGTGCACGCTGTGCTACGACCGGCTGCGCGACGGTCTGGAACCGGCATGCGCTAAGGCCTGCCCCACCAACTCGATTCAGTTCGGCCCGCTAGAGGAACTGCGCGAGCGCGCCGCACACCGCGTCGAGCAGCTACACGACCGCGGGGTGCCCGAAGCCCGGCTCTACGGCCATGACCCCAACGACGGGGTCGGCGGCAACGGCGCCTTCTTTCTGCTGCTTGACGAGCCGGAGGTCTACGGGTTACCCCCGGACCCGGTGGTGCCCACCCGTGACACGCCGGCGATGTGGCGCTACGCCGGAATGGCGGCGTCGGCCCTGGTTGCCATCGCCGTGTCGGCGTTCGCCGGGCGAGGGCGGCCATGACGGGCGGCCGGGGCAGCCGGGAGCAGCTCGCGGTGCCGCGGGCGCAATTCCGTTCCTACTACGGGCGCCCGGTACTCAAGACACCCGCCTGGGAGTGGAAGATCGCCGCCTACCTGTTCTCCGGAGGCCTGTCGGCGGGTTCGGCGCTGCTGGCCGCGGGAGCCGATCTCAACGGCCAACCGGCACTGCGCCGGGTGAGCAGGGTCGGCGCCCTGGCCAGCATCGCGGCCGGCTCCTACTTCCTGATCGCCGATCTTGGCCGCCCGGAACGGTTTCACCACATGCTGCGGGTGGCCAAGCCGAGTTCGCCGATGAGCGTGGGGACCTGGATCCTGGCCGCCTACGGGCCCGGCGCCGGGCTGGCCGGGGCCGCCGAACTGATGCCGGCGCGGCTACGGCGCACCTGGCTCGGCGCGCTGCTGGCCCGGTTGGCCCGGCCCGCGGGCCTGTCGGCGGCCGCGGTGGCTCCCGGTGTCGCGTCCTATACCGCCGTGCTGCTGTCCCAGACGGCAGTCCCGGCCTGGCACGAAGCCCATCCGTACCTGCCCTTCGTCTTCACCGGCTCGGCCGCGGCCAGCGGCGGCGGATTGGGCATGCTGCTGGCACCGGTCGCCGAAGCCGCTCTGGCACGGCGGATGAGCGTCGCGGGTGCGGCGCTGGAGGTGGCGGCGTCGCGGCTGCTCGAGCGGCGGCTCGGCCTGGTCGGCGAGGCCTATACGACAGGGCCGGCGCACCGGACCCGCAAGTGGGCCGAATACCTGACCGTCGGCGGGGCGCTGGGCACGCTCGCCGCGGGCCGCAACCGCCTTGGCGCCGCGCTGTGCGGCCTGGCCCTGCTCACCGGCAGTGCGCTACAGCGGTTCGGGGTGTTTGAGGCCGGGGTGGAATCCACCCGCGATCCCAAGTACGTGGTGGTGCCCCAGCGCGAGCGGGTCGACACCGGCCGGGCCGCGCGCGGCGGGAGTTGAGCCAGGCGCGCTACAGGCGTTCTTTGACCGCGGTGGAGAGCCGGGCGCCGTCGGCCTTGCCCTCGGCGATCTCGGTGGCGACCTTCATGACCATCCCCATCTGCTTCATGTGGGGCCGTTGTCCCAATTGCTCGGCCACCTGAGCAATTGCGGTGTCGACGACATCGGCCAATTCCGCCTCGGTGAGCGGAGTCGGCAGGTATTCGTCGATGATTCGTGCCTCGGCATGCTCGTTGGCGGCCATCTCGCCACGCCCGTTCTGGGTATAGATCTCGGCGGCCTCACCGCGTTTGCGGGACTCGCGGGCCAGCACCTTGAGCACCTCGTCATCGGTGAGCTCTTTGGCCTGCTTGCCGGAGACTTCCTCGGTTTGAATCGCGGCCAGCACCATACGCAACGTCGCTGTACGCAACTTGTCCTGCGACTTCATCGCCTTGGTCAGATCCGACCGGAGCCGGGATTTGAGTTCCGCCATGGGAGAAACGCTACGCGCCAATGGGCGGGGCGCCCGACACTACATGCCTACATTGAGAATTACCCCAACCGCCGACAGGATGGAGCACATGACCATCGACGACAGCCGCTGCACCCGGTGAGCACGCTGCCGCCGCCGGGATATCCGGTCGAGCCGAATTCGGGAGCTCCCGGGTACGAAGCAGCCGGCTACCCGCCATCGGGGTATGCCGACCCACCGCCGGCCTACGGACCACCACCCGCCTACGGACCACCACCCGGCTACGGGCCGCCCCCCGGTTACGGGCCACCGCCCGGCTACGGGCCGCCGCCTCCGGGCTACGGGCCGCCGCTGGTTCCCGGCGCCGTCAAACCCGGGATCATCCCGCTGCGCCCCTTGACGTTGAGCGACATCTTCAACGGCGCGGTCGGCTACATCCGGGCCAATCCGAAAGCGACGCTCGGCCTGACCGCCATCGTCGTGGTGGTCATGCAGGTCATCACATTGCTCGCCACGATCGGCCCGCTGGAAGCCGCCAGTCGCTTCGACACTCACCCGTCCGAACTGAGCTGGGGCGTGGTGGGCGCGTGGACCGGCTCCGCGGCGGCCGGCCTGCTGGTGAGCTGGCTGGGTGGCATGCTGCTCAGCGGAATACTCACCGTCGTCGTCGGGCGGGCCGTATTCGGGTCGCCGATCACCATCAGCGAAGCCTGGGCCAGGGTCCGTGGGCGGATCCTGGCGCTGATCGGCCTGGCGCTGCTGGAAGGCGCCGGACTCGTTGCGCTCGCGGGCCTGGTGGTCGTCATCCTGGTCGGGGTGGCCGCCGCCGCCAACGGAGCGACCGCGGCACTGCTGGGCTTCCCGCTGGTGCTGCTGGTCGGGTTGCTGGTGACCTACCTGTACACGGTGCTGATGTTCGCGCCCGTGCTGATCGTGCTGGAGAGGCTGCCGCTGGTCGACGCGATCACGAGATCGTTTGCGCTGGTAACCGGCGGCTTCTGGCGGGTTCTGGGCATCCGACTGCTGACCGCGATCGTGGTCGGCCTGGTTGGTGGCGCGATCTCGGCGCCGTTTGGCATCGTCGGCCAGATACTGCTGGGCGCCACCGCGAGCGAGAGTTCCACCGGTATGTTTCTGCTGGGCATGACCCTGTCGTCCATCGGCTCGGCGATCAGCCAGATCATTACCGCGCCATTCACCGCCGGGGTTGTCGTGCTGCTTTACACCGACCGGCGGATGCGGGCCGAGGCATTCGATCTGGTTCTGCAAACCGGGGCCGCCGGCGGCCCCGCCGCCGTGGAGTCCACCGACACCCTCTGGCTCACCCGGCCGCTCTAATGGACTCGTGAGGACGGACAGTGCCTTCCATCGACATCGACCGCGATGCCGCGCACCAGGCCGCACAGCGCGAACTCGATAAACCCATCTATCCCAAGAGTTCGTTGTCCCAGCATCTCAACGACTGGATCAACGAGTTGCTGTATCGGCTGCTGGAGAAGGGCTCGTCGGTGTCCGGCGGCTGGTTCACCATCACCGTATTGGTAATCCTGCTGGTGATCGCCGTGGTTGTCGCGATCAACATCGCACGTCGCACCCTACGTACCAATCGCGGCGGCGATTACCAGCTCTTCGATGCCGGCCAACTCACCGCCGCCCAGCACCGGGCCACGGCGCAAGGTTATGCCGCCGACAGCAATTGGGCCGCGGCGATCCGGCACCGGCTGCGCGCGGTCGCCCGCGAATTGGAGGAGACCGGTGTGCTCAACCCCGCGCCCGGGCGCACCGCCAACGAGTTGGCCAACGATGCCGGCGATGTGTTGCCGTATCTGGCCGGCGAATTGGCGCAGGCGGCGGCCGCCTTCAATGACGTGACCTACGGTGAGCGGCCCGGCACCGAAGCCGCCTACCAGCTGATCGCCGACCTCGACGACCACTTGCGCTCACGTTCCACCGCATCGCCGAGCGTGGGGCGACCCGCCCCCAGCGACTCCTGGGCGCAGGTCCGGTGATGC
This sequence comes from Mycobacterium liflandii, assembly GCF_022354805.1. Taxonomy (NCBI): domain Bacteria; kingdom Bacillati; phylum Actinomycetota; class Actinomycetes; order Mycobacteriales; family Mycobacteriaceae; genus Mycobacterium; species Mycobacterium liflandii. The sequence goes on from NZ_CP023138.1 coordinate 185,644, forward strand.
CCGCACGCGCCGAGTCGGCGCACACCCCCAGCCGGAAACGCAAACCATGGCGTGGCGTGCTGCTCACCCTGGCCGCGGTCACCGTCATCGCCTCGATTGCCACCTACCTGACCGCGCCGCGCCCCGGCGGCACGATGGACCCGGAATCGACCAGCGGCTCGGGTGCTCGTGCGCTGGTGACACTGCTGCGCGAAGGTGGGGTCGAGGTGGTGGTCGCCAACACCGTCGCCGACGTCGAGAACGCCGCCCGCGCCGACACGCTGCTACTCGTGGCGCAAACCCAGTATCTGGCCAACAACGCCCTACTCAACCGGCTCTCACGCGTCCCCGGCGACCTCTTGCTGGTGGAACCCACGGCGCGCACCCGCAGGGTGCTGACGCCGAAGCTGCGCGTCGGTGCCGCAGAGACGCTCGCCATCCGGCCGGATTGCCCACTGCGTGAAGCTGATCGAGCCGGCACGGTGCGTTTTGGGCCGAGCGACGCGTATCGGGGCAAGGGCGAACTCGCGATGATCAGTTGCTACGGCGGGGCATTGGTTCGCTACCAGGACGTCGGGCGAACCGTCACCGTGGTGGGCAGCAATCACTTCATGACCAACGACGGATTGCTGGAGCAGGGCAATGCGGCGCTGGCGATGAACCTGGCGGGCGCCCGGCCCCGTCTCATCTGGTACGCACCTCACCTCGTCGAGGGTGAAACATCATCTCCCAGTTCGCTTTCCGATCTCATCCCGGCCAACGTCAGCTGGATCGTCTGGCAGCTGTGGCTGGCCGTGATCTTGGTGGCGCTGCGGAAGGGCCGCCGGATGGGCCCCCTGGTGGCCGAGGAGATGCCCGTGGTGGTGCGGGCATCGGAGACGGTCGAGGGGCGCGGCCGGCTGTACCGGTCCCGTCGGGCCCGCGATCGCGCCGCGGATGCGCTGCGCACCGCGACATTGCAGCGGCTACTACCCCGACTCGGCATCGGCTCCAGCGCGGACCCGCAAGCGGTCGCGATCACCGTTGCCCAGCGCAGCGGCGCCGACGCGGGATACGTCTGGTATCACCTGTTTGGCCCCCACCGGCGGACGACCACGATCTACTGCAGCTTGCCCGCGCACTCGACGACATCGAAAGGCAGGTCACTCACTCGTGACACATCCGGCTCCCACCCAGTCCCCGACCACGGATCCGGCCCGCGAAGCATTGCTGGGATTACGTGCCGAGATCGCCAAGGCCGTGGTCGGCCAGGAGGGGGTGATCAGCGGCTTGGTGATCGCGCTGCTGTGCCGGGGCCACGTGCTCCTGGAAGGCGTCCCCGGGGTGGCGAAGACGCTGATGGTCCGCGCCCTGGCCGCCGCACTGCAGCTGGAATTCAAGCGGGTGCAGTTCACTCCCGACTTGATGCCCGGCGACGTCACCGGTTCCCTGGTCTACGACGCGCACAGTGCGGAGTTCGCCTTCCGCCCTGGCCCGGTGTTCACCAATCTGATGCTCGCCGACGAGATCAACCGCACCCCGCCCAAGACGCAGGCGGCGCTGTTGGAGGCGATGGAAGAGCGCCAAGTCAGTGTGGAGGGCCAGGCCAAGCCGCTGCCGGACCCGTTCATCGTGGCCGCGACGCAGAACCCCATCGAATACGAGGGCACCTATCAGCTGCCCGAAGCCCAGCTCGACCGTTTTCTGCTGAAGCTGAACGTGGGTCTGCCCTCGCGGGAGTCCGAGATCGCCATTCTCGGCCGCCACGCACACGGCTTCGATCCCCGCGACCTGTCCGCGATCAAACCGGTGGCCGGCCCGGCCGAGCTGGCCGCCGGGCGCGAGGCCGTCAGCCGGGTGCTGATCGCCGACGAGGTGCTGGGCTACATCGTGGACATCGTGGGAGCCACCAGGTCCTCCCCCGCCCTACAGCTGGGTGTGTCACCGCGTGGCGCGACCGCACTGCTGGGCACCGCCCGATCTTGGGCGTGGCTATCCGGACGCAACTACGTGACCCCCGATGACGTGAAGGCCATGGCTCGCCCGACGTTGCGCCACCGGATCATGTTGCGCCCGGAGGCCGAGCTCGAAGGCGCCACCCCCGACGGGGTCCTAGACGGAATTCTGGCCTCGGTTCCGGTGCCCCGCTAGTGATCCTGACCGGACGAACCGGACTGATGGCGCTGATCGGCGTGCTGCCGATCGCGCTGTCCCCCTGGCCGCCACGGGCTTTCGGAATGCTGCTGCTGGCATTGGCGGTGGCGGTGGCCATCGACGTCGCGCTGGCGGCCAGCCCCCGCAAGTTGAGCTACACGCGCGGCGCAAACAGCTCGATCCGGTTGGGCCAGCCCGCCGATGCCGCCCTGGTGATCCACAATGTGGGGCGCCGCCGGTTTCGCGGCCTGGTCCGCGACGCCTGGCCGCCCAGTGCGCGTGCCCAGCCCCGCACCCACCCGATCAATATCGCCGCCGGTGAGCGCCAGCAGGTGAACACCGCGCTGCAACCGGTGCGCCGCGGTGACCAACACTGCGCCGCCGTCACAGCCCGCTCGATCGGGCCGCTGGGCCTGGCCGGGCGGCAGCGTTCCCAGGTGGTGCCGGGCCAGGTCCGGGTGCTGCCGCCGTTCCTGTCCCGTAAACACCTGCCGTCGCGGCTGGCCAAGCTGCGTGAGATCGCCGGATTGTTGCCCACGCTGATCCGCGGGCAGGGCACCGAATTCGATTCGCTGCGTGAATACGTCGTCGGCGATGACGTGCGGTCGATCGACTGGCGCGCCTCCGCACGCCGCGCCGACGTCATGGTCCGCACCTGGCGCCCGGAGCGCGATCGACGCGTGGTGCTGGTGCTCGACACCGGGCGCATGGCGGCGGGCCGGGTTGGCGTGGACCCGACCGACGCCGATCCCGCGGGGTGGCCGCGACTGGATTGGTCCATGGATGCCGCGCTGCTGTTGGCCGCACTGGCGTCGCGGGCCGGCGATCACGTCGACTTCCTCGCCCATGACCGGGTGAGCCGCGCGGCGGTGTTCGGCGCATCGCGCACCGAACTGTTGGCCCAGCTGGTCGACGCGATGGCCCCGCTGCAGCCGGCGCTGGTCGAATCCGACTGGCGGTCAATGGTTGCCACAATTGCGCGGCGGACTCGCCGGCGCTCCTTGGTGGTGTTGCTGACCGACCTCAACGCGACGGCCCTCGACGAAGGCCTGCTGCCGGTGCTGCCGCAGCTATCGGCCAAACATCAGGTGGTGGTGGCCGCGGTCGCCGACCCTCGGGTCGATCAACTGGCCATCGGGCGTTCCGACGCGGCGGCAGTGTATGACGCGGCCGCCGCCGAACGCGCCCGAAATGACCGGGGCACAATCGCCGCTCGCCTGCGCCGCAGCGGCGTGGAGGTCGTCGACGCGCCGCCCACCGAAATTGCGCCGGCACTCGCCGATCGCTACCTGGCGATGAAAGCGACCGGCCGGCTGTAGGGGTTCAGCTGGTGGGCACCACGTCGGGTGCGTCCTCGATATCACCGGTCTCTCCGGCTTTGGCCGCGCGGCGGCCGAAGTAGACGATGTAGCCCAAGAACGCCGCCTCGGCCATGACGCCGATGGCGATCCGGACGAAGGTCGGCAACGGCGCCGGCGTCACCATGGCCTCAATCAGCCCGGATACCAACAGCACACCCACCAGACCCACGGCAACCGACACCACCCCGCGGCCCTGCTCGGCAAGAACCTGCCCGCGCGGCCGGTCGCCGGGCGCAATCACCGACCAGCCCAGCCGCATCCCAACCGCACCGGCCAGGAAGACCGTCGTCAACTCCAGCAATCCGTGCGGAATCAGCAGGCCCAACAGCACCCCGCCCTTGCCGGCCGCAAACATCAGGCCCGCGATCACTCCCACATTTGCCGCATTCTGAAACAGCACCAGCGGGATGGGCACCCCCAACACCACCGACATCGCAATGCACTTGGCGGCCACCCAGGAGTTGTTCACCCAGACCTGCAGCGCAAACGCGGTCGCGGGGTGGTCGCTGTAGTAGGACTCGACGTCGTGGTTGACCAATTCGTGGATCTCAGCGGGGGTTCCGATGACGGACTGCACCTCGGGGCTACCGGCAACCCAGAACCCGACGAGCGCCGCCACCGCGAAGAATGCCACCGCCGTCGCCAACCACCAGCGCCAGGCACAGTAGGCCACCACCGGAAAGGACACCGTCCAGAACCGAACAAACGTGCTGCTCAGCGGCGAGTGCGCACCGGTGACCGCGGCGCGGGCACGCGCAACCAGACTCGAGAGCCGGCCGGTCACCAACGGATCCGACGACACCGACCGCAGTATCGACAGGTGCGTGGATACCCGCTGATAGAGCTCAACGAGTTCATCGATCTCGGCGCCGGTCAGCGAGCGACGTTTTTTGACTAGGTGGTCGAGCCGGTCCCAGGTGGCGCGGTGGGTCAGCAAGAACGCGTCGACATCCACCCGCGCAGCCTATCCCGCCGGGGGTTCGCCCAGGTCACGGCGGGCATCCGGCGCGACACCGGCAGCCATCCCGCGGGATCGGGCTGCCTGTACCGTTCCCAGGTATGTCGGAGGTGGTAACCGGGGACGCGGTGGTGCTGGACGTGCAGATCGCCCAGCTGCCGGTACGCGCGGTGAGCGCGATCATCGACATGACCGTGATGTTCATCGGCTACATCATGGGGTTGACGCTGTGGGCAGCCTCGCTGAGCGAACTCGACGAAGCATTGACCATCGCGTTCCTGATCATCTTCACGGTGCTGGTGCTCGTCGGTTATCCCGTGATCATGGAGACGGCGACCCGGGGCCGTTCGTTGGGCAAGGTTGCCATGGGCCTGCGCGTGGTGTCCGATGACGGCGGCCCAGAACGCTTCCGCCAGGCACTGTTTCGCGCGCTGGCGGCGGTGGTGGAGATCTGGATGCTGCTGGGCAGCCCGGCCGTGATCTGCAGCATGCTATCGCCGAAAGCCAAACGTGTCGGTGACATCTTCGCCGGCACAATCGTCGTCAGCGAGCGCGGCCCCCGGCTGGCGCCACCGCCGGCCATGCCACCGACCCTGGCCTGGTGGGCATCGTCGCTGCAGCTCTCCGGCCTCAGCGCGGGCCAGGCCGAGGTCGCGCGCCAATTCCTTTCCCGAGCGCCACAACTGGATCTGCGGTTGCGCCACCAGATGGCCTATCGCATCGCCGGGGACGTGCTGTCCCACATCGCCCCGCCACCGCCTCCGGGCACGCCTCCACAGCTCGTGCTTGCCGCGGTACTCGCCGAGCGACACCGCCGCGAGCTGGCCCGGCTGCGCCCCGCGGGAGCAGGCGCACCCCCGGGATGGCCGCCGCAGACCCCGCCGGCTCCGGTCTGGTGGCCCGGCCAGCCCGCGCCCCAGCCCCTAATCCAGCCCCCGTTCGCACCCGACCCGGCCCCGAGCCCGCCGCAGGGCCCCGTCGGCGGCGGGTTCTCGCCACCGAGCTGACGACGCGCGCAATCCAGATCGGCCGGCCGATCCGGGCATTGTCTTACGTTCGATCACGATATATCGTGATGTGTATTCGATATACCAGTCGTCCATCGTGGCGACCTTCCAAAAGACACGTAAGGAACACAACATGAACAACCTGTTCACACCCCCCGGCGGACCGTTCGGCCCGCGACCCGGGTTCGGCTTCGGACCCGGACCGGCACAGCGGCGTGCCCTACACAGCGCCAGGCGGCACGCCCGGCGCGAATTCTTCGAACACCTCCGCGACCACGACGCCGACCATGACGGACCGCTCGGGTTCGGCGGCGGGTTCGGCCCCGGCTTTGGCCCCGGGCTCGGTTTCGGCTTCGGCCCCGGTGGCGCACGAGGCGGTGGGCGCCCCGGCGGCCCCGGCCGTGGACGGCGCGGTGACGTGCGCGCGGCCATCTTGGTGCTGTTGAGCGAACAGCCCATGCACGGCTACGAGATGATCCAGCAGATCGCCGACCGCAGCAACGGCCTGTGGCGCCCCAGCCCCGGCTCGGTGTATCCCACCCTGCAGTTGCTCGATGACGAGGGCCTGATCGCGGCCAGCGCATCCGATGGCAGCAAGAAACTTTTCGAGCTGACCGAACAGGGACGCGAGGCCGCCGACAAGATCGAAACCCCACCGTGGGATGAGATCGCCGAAGGTGTCGACCCGGCACACATCAACCTGCGCACGGCGATGCGCCAGCTGATCGGCGCGGTTATGCAAACGGCCCACGCCGCCAGCCCCGAGCAGCAGCAACGCGTCATCGACATCATCAACAACGCGCGCCAGGAGATCTACGGCATTCTCGGCGAGGAGTGATCACTACCATCCGGTTGGTTACTCAATCAACTTAAATATCGCAAACATCTATGAAAACCGGGATTCCCCAACCCAGATCGGATTACGTCTGATTCGCTGACTATAACGCGAATGATTGGGCGCCAGTTAGATCGTGCGCCCGTTTGGGGAGGGATTCACTTGTCCTACGTGATGGCGGTTCCCGAGATCATCGAGGCCGCGGCCACGGACCTGGCCGCGCTGCGCTCAACGCTCAGCGCGGCCAGCTCGGCCGCGGCCTCTCAAACCACGCAGATCGTGGCGGCAGCCGAGGACGAGGTGTCCGCGGCTATCGCGACCGTGCTCTCCAGCCACGGCCAGGGCTATCAGGTGCTCAGCGCGCGGGCTCTGGAATTCCATACCCGGTTGGCCCAAGCGCTGTCCGCAGGCGCGGGCGCCCATTCCGGAGCGGAGGCCAGCAGCGCCGGATTGCTCGCCGCGGTGAACGAGCCCATTGCGGCGTTGACCGGCCGTCCCTTGATCGGCAACGGCGCCAATGGGACCCCTGGCCTGGGTACCGATGGGGCGCCTGGCGGCTGGCTGATCGGTAACGGCGGGGCCGGCGGCAGCTCAACGGGTGGCGCCGGCGGATGGCTATTCGGCCCGGGCGGGGTCGGTGGGGCCGGCGGAAGCTCCAGCAGCGCCGGCGGCGCCGGAGGTGTTGGCGGGGCCGGCGGGCTCTTCGGCGGCGGCGGGCTCGGCGGGGCCGGCGGCGCCGGTGTCAGTGCGAGCGGTGGGGCCGGTGGCGCCGGCGGGGCGTTGGCCGGATTTCTCGGCGCCGGCGGCGGCGACGGTGGTGCCGGCGGGACCGGCGTCAATCACGAGGGCGGCGCCGGCGGCGCTGGCGGGGCGGGCGGACTGATCGCCGGTACTGGCGGCAACGGTGGGGCCGGCGGCAGCTCCAGCAGCGCCGGCGGCGCCGGAGGTGTTGGCGGGGCCGGCGGACTCTTCGGCGGCGGCGGGCTCGGCGGGGCCGGCGGCGCCGGTGTCAGTGCGAGCGGTGGGGCCGGTGGCGCCGGCGGGGCGTTGGCCGGGTTTCTCGGCGCCGGCGGCGGCGACGGTGGTGCCGGCGGGACCGGCGTCAATCACGAGGGCGGCGCCGGCGGCGCTGGCGGGGCGGGCGGACTGATCGCCGGTACTGGCGGCAACGGTGGGGCCGGCGGCACCGACGCATACAGCCGAGGCGGGGCCGGCGGGGCCGGCGGGACCGGTGGAACAGGCGGCACCGACATGTCTGACAGTGGGGGCACCGGCGGGGCCGGCGGCAATGCCGGGCTGCTGTTCGGCAGCGGCGGGGCCGGCGGGGCGGGCGGCGCGGCCGTCGCCCTCAACGACGTCGGAGGTGCCGGAGGAGCCGGCGGCAACGCCGGGCTGTTCGGCAGCGGTGGGGTCGGCGGAGTCGGTGGCGTCGGCGCCGGCGACGGCGGGGCCGGGGGCCGGGCCGGCCTGGTGATCGGCAACGGCGGCGCCGGTGGCGCCGGTGGCGAGAGCTTCGGTTTCGGTGCGGGCGTCGGTGGAGCCGGCGGCAACGGCGGCAACGGCGTGCTGATCGGCAACGGCGGCAACGCCGGCACCGGCGGCACCGGCCTGAGTACCGGCAGCACGGGCGCCGGCGGGATCAGCGGCCTGCTGCTGGGACTGGACGGCTTCAACGCACCGGCAAGCACTTCGGCACTACACAACCTGCAGCAACAAGCCCTCGGCGTGATCAACGAGCCCACCCAGGCGCTCACCGGGCGCCCACTGATCGGCAACGGCACCCCGGGTGCGGCCGGAAGCGGGACCGACGGCACACCCGGCGGCTGGCTACTCGGCGACGGCGGAGGCGGCGGAGGCGGCGGAAGCGGCGGAGGCGGCGGCGCTTCGGGAGGTACCGGCGGAACCGGTGGGGCCGGCGGACTATTGAGCGCCGGCGGCGCCGGTGGGGTCGGTGGGGCCGGGTTCAACGACGGGGGCGACGGCGGAGCCGGAGGAAGCGGCGGGCTGGTCGGTGCCGGCGGTGGCGCCGGCGGCAACGGCGGGGCCGGCTTTGGCGGCACCCCCGGTAACGGTGGGGCCGGCGGCGATGCCGGCCTGCTCGGCGGACCGGGCGGGACCGGTGGGGCGGGCGGCTACAACACCAGCGGACCCGGGGGCAACGGTGGGTCCGGCGGCAACGCCGGGACGTTGTTCGGCAGCGGCGGCGGCGGCGGGAACGGCGGATCCGGCTACAGCGGAATCGGCGGGGCCGGCGGGACCGGCGGCAGTGCCGGGCTGGTGTTCTCCGACGCCGGCGCCGGCGGGTTCGGCGGATTCGGGTCCACGGCCGGCGGGACCGGCGGGACCGGGGGCAAGCCGTGTTGCTGGGCGGCGGCGGAGCCGGCGGTGCCGGCGGAATCAGCTTTACCGGTGCCGGAGGCCAAGGCGGGGCGGGCGGCACCGGTGGGCAGTTGTCAGGCAACGGCGGCAGCGGAGGCACCGGTGGCGAGGGCGACTACGTCGGCGGCGCCGACAGCGGCGGGGCCGGTGGGGCCGGCGGCAACGCCGGATTGACCGGTGACGGTGGCAACGGCGGCAGCGGCGGCACCCCGGGCAGTCCCGGCGGCGGCGGCACCGGCGGAGCGCTGATTGGCCAAGACGGGCTCGACGGCTCGCCGTAACCGGCCGCTAGGACACGTCGACCCAGTCCAAGGTCCGCTGCACGGCCTTGCGCCAACCGGCATATCCGGCGGCGCGCTGGTCATCGGTCCACTGCGGCGTCCAGCGCTTGTCCTCTTGCCAGTTGGCCCGCAGGTCCGACGGATCGGCCCAGAAACCGACGGCCAGCCCCGCCGCATAGGCGGCGCCCAGCGCGGTGGTCTCGGCGACCACCGGCCGCACCACGTCCACCCCGAGCACGTCGGCCTGGATCTGCATGCACAAGTCATTGCTGGTGATGCCGCCGTCGACCTTGAGCACCTCGAGTCGCACGCCCGAGTCGGCTTCCATGGCGTCCACCACATCGCGGCTCTGGTAGCAGATCGCTTCCAGCGTCGCGCGAGCCAAGTGGGCGTTGTTGTTGAACCGCGACAGCCCCACGATCGCCCCGCGCGCATCGGAGCGCCAATACGGTGCGAACAGGCCCGAGAATGCCGGCACGAAGTACACCCCGCCGTTGTCGGAGACCTGCCGGGCCAGCGCCTCGCTCTGCGAGGCGCCACTGATGATGCCCAACTGATCGCGTAGCCACTGCACCGCGGAGCCGGTTACGGCTATCGACCCTTCCAGCGCGTACACGGGTTTGGCATCGCCGAATTGGTAGCACAGGGTGGTCAGCAGGCCGTTGCTGGATCGCACGATGGTCTCGCCGGTGTTCAGCAGGAGAAAGTTGCCGGTGCCGTAGGTGTTTTTCGCCTCGCCCGCGTCCAGACACACCTGGCCGACCATGGCCGCGTGCTGGTCGCCGAGCATGCCGGTGATGGGTACCTCACCGCCGACCGGACCGGTGTCCTGGGTGATGTCGTAGGGCTGCAGCGGCGACGACGGCTCGATCGCGGGCAGCATCGCGCGGGGGATGGAAAAGAATGACAGCAGCTCGTCGTCCCAGTCCAGGGTTTCCAGGTTCATCAGCATGGTCCGGCTGGCGTTGGTCACATCGGTGACGTGCACGCCGCCGCGCGGGCCGCCGGTCAAGTTCCACAGCACCCAGGTGTCCGGGGTACCGAAGAGGGCATCACCGCGTTCGGCGGCGGCGCGCACCCCGTCGACGTTCTCCAGAATCCACTGCAGCTTGCCGCCCGAGAAATAGGTCGCCGGGGGCAATCCCGCTTTGCGGCGGATCACGTCACCGCGACCGTCACGGTCTAGCGCTGAGGCGATGCGATAGGTGCGGGTGTCCTGCCAGACGATCGCGTTGTAGTAGGGCCTGCCGGTTCGCTTGTTCCACACCAGCGTGGTTTCACGTTGATTCGTGATTCCCAGTGCGGCAATATTTTTCGGCGACAAATCGGTGGCGTTGAGCACCGACATCAGCACCGAGGCGGTGCGTTCCCAGATTTCCACCGGGTTGTGTTCCACCCAGCCGGCGCGGGGCAGGATCTGCTCGTGCTCGAGTTGGTGACGGGCGATCTCGGCGCCTTGGTGGTCGAAGATCATGCAGCGAGTGCTGGTGGTGCCCTGGTCGATGGCTGCTACAAAGTCGGGGGAATCGGCCACTGCTCTCCTCGGGTGACATCGAACACTGGATGTAATCGTCCATGATGGTCTATCGGGGCCTCGGCCCGGCCGAAGACCGGTGGTAAACGGGCTGACACTTGCGCTGCAGACGCTAAACCGGTTGCATCGGCCTAGTGGGCGAAGAGGTCAAGCGCACCACGTATGACCGCGTACACCGGCGGGAATACCGGCGCAAACTGCAACTATGTGTCGACGTCGTCGAGACGATGCTGGCACAGAGCGGCTTCGATGACGACGAAGCGCTCACCGGCATGGAGATCGAGTGCAACCTGGTCGACGGCGACTATCAGCCCGCCATGTCGAATCGGTATGTGCTGGACGCGATCGCCGACCCGGCCTATCAATCCGAATTGGGCGCGTTCAATATCGAGTTCAATGTGCCGCCCCGGCCGCTTCCCGGCGATACCGGCCTGCAGCTGGAAAAGGAGGTAAGGGCCAGCCTCAACGCTGCCGAGCAGAAGGCGAACTCCGGCGGCGCCCACATCGTGATGATCGGCATTCTGCCCACGCTGATGCCCCGGCACTTCGCGCAAGACTGGATGAGCGAATCGACCCGCTACAGCGCACTCAACGACTCCATCTTCGATGCCCGCGGCGAGGACATCCCGATCAATATCTCGGGCCCGGAGCCATTGAGCTGGCGGGCGGCATCCATTGCCCCCGAATCCGCTTGCACCAGTATGCAATTGCATCTGCAGGTGTCGCCCGACGATTTCGCGCCCAACTGGAATGCGGCCCAGATGCTGGCCGGGCCGCAGCTGGCGCTGGGCGCCAACTCACCCTATTTTTTCGGCCACCAGCTGTGGGCGGAGACGCGGATCGAGGTTTTTACCCAATCCACCGACACCCGGCCGGAGGAGCTCAAGACGCAGGGGGTGCGCCCCCGGGTGTGGTTCGGGGAACAGTGGATCACCTCGATCCTTGACTTGTTCAAGGAGAACGCCCGCTACTTTCCGTCGCTGCTGCCCGAGGTGTCCGACGAGGATCCGGTCGCCGAGCTTGCGGCCGGCCGGGCCCCGCAACTGGCCGAATTGCGCCTGCACAACGGCACGGTCTACCGCTGGAATCGGCCGGTGTATGACGTCGCCGACGGGCGGCCACATCTGCGGTTGGAGAACCGCGTGTTGCCCGCCGGACCGACCGTCATCGACATGCTGGCCAATTCGGCGTTCTACTACGGTGCGCTGCGCACCTTGGCCGAGGCCGACCCCCAACCGTGGACCAAGATGAGTTTTGCTACCGCACAAGACAGTTTCTTGACCGCGGCCCGCTATGGGATCGACGCCCGGCTGCACTGGCCGGGATTGGGTGAGGTGACGACACAGCAACTGGTGTTGGGCACGTTGCTGCCGATGGCACATGAAGGACTGCAGCGATCCGGTGTCGCCGACGAGGTGCGGGAGCGGTTCTTGGGCGTCATCGAAGCCCGCGCCGAGAGCCGCCGCAACGGAGCGAGCTGGCAGGTGGCCACCGTGGCCGCGCTGCAGGACCGGGGGATGAACCGCGATGACGCGCTGGCCGAAATGCTGCGCCGCTATTGCGAACACATGCATGCCAACGAGCCGGTACATAGCTGGCCGATAGAGCGCGAGTGGGTTGGCAATCATGACTTCTCCGGTGATGGACTGGGACGACGCATACCAGCAGCAAGGGGCGTTCGAGGGTCCGCCGCCGTGGAATATCGGTGAACCACAGCCCGAACTGGCGGCGTTGATCGCGGCCGGAAAGATCCACAGCGACGTGCTCGATGCCGGCTGTGGGTACGCCGAGTTGTCGCTGGCACTGGCCGCCGAGGGGTACACGGTGGTGGGCATCGACATCACACCCACCGCCATCGCGGCGGCTACCAAAGCCGCGGCCGAACGCGGATTGGGCAACACCAGTTTCGTGCAGGCCGACATCACCGACTTCAACGCCTATCCGGCCGGCTCCGCCGGCCGATTCGCCACGGTGATCGACAGCACCCTGTTTCACTCGCTGCCGGTGTCGGGGCGCGACGATTACCTGAAATCGGTGCACCGCGCCGCGGCCCCCGGGGCCAGCTATTTCGTGCTGGTGTTCGCCAAGGGCGCCTTCCCGGCCGCGTTGGAGACCAAGCCCAATGAGGTCGACGAGGACGAGCTGCGGGCCGCGGTGGGCAACTATTGGGAGATCGACGAGATCCGGCCGGCATTCATCCACGCCAACGTGCCGGTCATCCCGCCGCTGCCAGCTGGATCGCCAATCGAGTTTCCGCCGCACCAACGAGACGAGAAGGGTCGGATGAAGTTTCCCGCCTACTTGCTCACCGCGCACAAGGCGTGAGCAAGCCCCGCAACGTCAGGTAGCGGTGGTCGCCGCGGTCGCCTCGATCAGCGCTTCAGCGAAGTTTTCCAGATCCTCGGCCGTGGTATCGACGTGTGGCGCGACGCGTAGCACCGGGGCCGTCAGCTCTTGGGGCGCCCGCGCAATTCCGGCGTAGGTGGTCAAGATCCGGCGCTGCTCGAGTAGCCACTCCCGCACCGCCGCCGGGTCGGCGCCGTCGATTGGCGCCAAAGTGGTAATCGCACTGGGCTCGTCGACCTCTTCGACCACCAGCCAGCCGTCCACGTCCGCCAGCACCCGACGGGCCGCGGCGCCCAGCTCGGCCAGGCGCGCCCGGATCAACGCCGGCCCATATTCCAGATGCTCCCCCACCGCTAGTGAAAAACCAACTCGCGCCGCGATATCGGCTTCGCCGAACTCCAGGATCTGGGCGACCGACGTGGACGGTGAATCCGGGGACCAATCCGGGGGCGCCAGGCGCGGCGTCAACCGATCCAGCACCTCCGGGCGCATGGCCAGCACTCCGACACCGCGCGGCCCGGCAAGCCACTTGCGCGACGACGAATACGTGACATCGGCGCCCACGGCGCAATCTATCTGGCCCATCCCCTGAGCGGCGTCGACGACCAGGGGCAGCCCCAGCTCGCGGCAGAGCTCGGCCATCATGGCCAGCGGCTGCACGGTGCCCCGGTGGCTGGCCACCGGCGTCAGGTGCACCAGCTCCGGTGGGTCTTCCTCGAGTTCGTAGGCCGCATCGTCAAGGGCGAGCCGGCCGTCGTCCAGCGTCGGCAGCAGGCGAACCTCGAATCCGTGCGCGGCCATGACCGCCAGGTTGGGACCGTACTCGCCGGGCAGGCAGGCCAGCGTCCGGCTCTCCCGCGGCCAGCTGCCCAACAGCAGATCCAGTGCGTGCAGCGAGCCGGTGGTGAACACCACCCGCGCGTCAGGCACGCCACACAAGGTCGCAACCGCGGCGCGCCCCGCATCAAGCACGGGTGCGGCAGCCTCGGCGGCCACGTATCCACCGACCTCCGCCTCGTGTAGACCATGGGCGGCGACGGCCCGCAGCACCTCGAGACTTTGCCGCGAGCAGGCGGCACTGTCCAAGTGCAGTCCCGCCGCCGGAGGACGTGCCGCCCGCCACCGGTCGGCCAGGGTGTCGGTCACTTGGTGGCCAGGGACAGTCCGAAGTCGCCGGCCTCGTCGGTCCACCACTGGATGCGACGCAGGCCAGCCGCGTCCAGCTCGGCACTGACACCTTCCGGCCGGAACTTGCAGGAAACCTCGGTGAGCATCTCCTCACCGGCAGCAAAATCGACGGTCAATCCCAACGCACGCACCCGCACCCGCTGCCGGCCCTCGGCCCGCAGCCACATCTCGATGCGCTCCTCCACGCTGTTCCAGCGGGCGATGTGCTGGTAGGCGTCCACGTTGAAATCCGCATCGAGTTCTCGGTTGACCACGGCGAGCACGTTGCGGTTGAACCGCGCCGTCACTCCCGCGGCATCGTCATACGCGCGGATCAGCCGGTCGGTGTCCTTGACCAGGTCGGTGCCCAGCAACAGACTGTCTCCGGGCCGCATCACCGCGGCCAGGCCGGCCAGGAACTCCGCTCGGGGCCCGGGCGTGAGGTTGCCGATCGTCGAGCCCAAGAAGACGAACAGCCGACGCCCGCCGGTCGGGATCTCGGCCAGGTGTTCCTCGAAATCACCGCAGAAGGCATTGATTTCGATGCCGGCATATTCGCTTTGAATCGCGCTTGCGGCCGCCGACAACACACTTTCGTCGACATCGAAGGGAACGAATCTTTGCAGCAGGCCGCGGTCTCGTAGCGCATTCAACAACAGCCGCGTCTTTTCCGAAGTACCGCTGCCGAGCTCGACCAGGGTGTCGGCCGAGCTGGCTGCCGCGATGTCGGCCGACCGGGCACGCAGAATCTGCGCCTCGGCGCGGGTCGGATAGTACTCCGGCAATCGGGTGATCCGATCGAACAGCTCACTGCCGACGGCATCATAGAACCATTTGGGCGGCAGCGACTTTGGGCTCTTCTGCAGCCCGTCGAACACGTCGCGACGCAACGCGAGATAGACCGAGTCCTCGGCCAGGTGGTTGGATAGCGACAGCGTCATCGCGTTCCTTTCGTGGGCTCCAATGCGGTCAAGGTAACCCCTTCCGCGGTGACCTCGACCAGGTGCCGGTCCGGCACATCTTCCCAGTCGGTGTCGTTGTCATAGGGCTCACTGGCCACCACCACCCCATCGGGGCGACGCAGGATGGAAAGGGTTTCGTTCCAGGTAGTGGCAAGCAAGCGAGACCCGTTCGCGGCCAGCACATTAAGCCGGGCACCTGGATCGGCGGCCCCGATCTCGCGGATCGTGTCGCCCAGCGCATCCAGACCGCGCTCGAAGATGGCCGCCGCGAGCAATGCGCTGTCACATACCGATTCGGCTGAATCGCTGCGCGGCAACACGGCCCGGTCGACGATACCGTTGTGCGACAACAGCCAGCGGCCGTCGGTGAATGGGGCGGTCGCGCTGATGTCGATTGGCATTCCGACGGTTGCGGAACGCACCGCGGCCACCACGCACGAGCTGCGCAATGCCGGCGCCACCGAATCAAAGGACGCATCACCCCACAGCGGAGCCGGGCTACGCCAGCGCCTGGGTGCGGGGTCGTCGTAACGGCTGTCGAAGAAGCCGGCACCCCAGCCGTCGGCGTTCATCAGGCAGTGTTTCTGGCGGCGCGGCGCATACGACTGCACCCGCAGACCGTAAGGCGGATCCAGGATCAGCGAGGAAAGCGTGACCTCGCTGCCGAGCCAACCGAGATGACGACACATCAGGCGGCATCCTCAATGGACCACGCCAACCGAACGCCCGCGAAGATCTGGCGTCGATACGGATGGTCCCAGTTCCGGAAGCTGGGCCGCAGGATGGCCGGCTCGACCGCCCAAGATCCACCGCGCAGCACCCGATAGTCGCCGTCGAAGAACGGCTGCGAGTAGCGCTGGTAGATCATCGGGGCGAAGCCCGGCCAGGGCCGCAGCGGCGACGCGGTCCATTCCCAGACATCACCGAGCATCTGCTCGGCTCCGTACGCCGAAGCGCCGGCCGGATACGCACCGACCGGTGCCGGACGCAACGCCGTGGCACCCAGGTTGGCGTGGGCGGCGAAGTTGCCGACCGGCCCCGCGGAGTCCCCCCACGGATAGCGGCGGCGCGAATTGGTCACCGGGTCCCACGCGCACGCCTTCTCCCACTCGATCTCGGTGGGTAGCCGGGCTCCGGCCCAGGCCGCGTAGGCCTCGGCCTCGAAGTAGGTGACATGCTGCACCGGCTCATCGGCCGGGATGTCTTCCTGGTAGCCGAATCGGGTGCGGGTTCGCCCATCGGCGTTCCAGAATTGCGGCGCGCTCAGGCCGGCGCTCTGGCGGTGCGCCCAGCCGCGCGGTGACCACCACCGCGACTGTTGGTAGCCGCCGTCGTCGATGAAGTGCTGCCATTCGGCATTGGTGACCGGCACCCGGCCGATCCGGAACGCCGCAACGTCGACCGGGTGGGCGGGACGCTCATTGTCCAGTGAGTACGGCTCGGCGCTACCGTCCACACCCAGCACGAACGGCCCGGCGGGGACCTCTACCGACGTTCCGGCCAGGCCCGCCCGTCCGGGAGGCAAGGCGGGGGTCTGCCCCAGCAACGGCGGGCCGGATCGCAGATTCAGTGCCTGCAACATCGTCTCGTTGTGCTGGCTTTCGTGGCTGATCACCATGCCGAACGTGAAGTCATCGCCCTGTCCGTCCAGGGCGTCGAGAGCATCCAGGACGGCCCCGCGGACCGTCCGGCAATATGAGTGCGCCTGCGCCGGGGACAGCAGCGGAAGCTCGACCCGACTGGCCCGGTTGTGCACGAAGGCGTCGTAGAGACCCTCGACCGCCCGCGGCAGCATCCCCGGCCGATCCGGGTCGCCCTCACGTAGCAGCCACAGCTCCTCCTGCTGACCGATATGGGCCAGGTCCCACACCAGCGGGCTCATCAGGGGGTCGTACTGGCGACGAAGTTCGGCGTCGTCGAAATCGACCAGCCGCAACGTTTGGGTCCGGACCCGATCCAGGTCCTCGGCAAGTCGTTCTCGTGAGGTCACTGTTCCCCTCGGGCCAGCCGCGCGATCGCCGGCGCGACGCCATGCTCGGTCACCTGATCGCCAAAGTCGTCACCGGGGCAGCGGCCCCGCTGCACGTAGGCCAGCAGCGACTGCAGGGCGTCGGCAAGCTCGGCCGGCGCCCGTTCGGCCGCGATGGCCACACACCGGCTGGCCGCCGCATGCAGCCGCGGATCCCCCAGGCCCGCGCGCGCCGCCGTGTCCCACTCGGTGGCGACCGGCTGGACGGCCTCGAAGGCCAGCTCTGCGGCGCCGGGATCATCCAGCAGCGTCACCAGGGTGAACACCACGGCGGGCCAGAACACGTTGGAAAGACTGTCCAGATAGCGGATCTCCAGCCACTGGCGTGGCCGCACCGGCGGGAACAGCGTGGTCAGGTGGTAGTCGAGATCGGCGTAGGTCGGCCGCCGATCGCCCAGCAAGACCCGACCGTCCACCCAGTCGGCGAAGGGCACATGGTGGGTCACCGCCACGGCATCCGGATTGTGCACCAGCATCACCGGGGCCTTGAGCGCGTAGTGCGCCCAGTCGGTGGCGGGATCATCCGCGCTGGCCCCGAGGATCGGCCCGCATCGGCCGTCGTCCATCTGCCCCCACACCCGCTGCCGCGTTGATCTCCAGCCGGAGAACTCGCCGCCCAGCATCGGCGAGTTCGCGGCGATCGCGATCATCGTGGGCCCCAGGGCGTGCGCCAACCGCACCCGAGACGCCCATCCCGACTGCGGTCCGGCGTCCAGGTTGACCTGGATCGAGGCGGTCGACGTCATCATTGCGGCGCCGGCCATCCCGGATTGGCTGGCGGTGAAGAACTGCTCCATGGCCTGGTAGCGCGCACCCGGATTGATCCGCATGGTCGGACGGATCGGGTCGGCGCCCAGACAGACCAGGCCCAACCCGGCGTCGGCAAAGGCCGACCGCAGCACGGCTTGGTCCCGGTGCATCGCGTCGATGGCGGCCAGGATGCCGTCGCCCGGTGGACCCGATAATTCCACGGCCCCGCCGGGTTCGACGGTGACCGCACTCCCGCCCGGCGGCTTTCCCAGCCCCTCGAGAACGTCGCCGATCTCCTCCCAGCTCGGGCGGCGATGCGGATCGGCTGGGTCGTAGCAGTGCGCTTCGATCTCCAGACCGACTCGCCCAATGGGGCCGTCGACCAGGCACCCATTGGCGATGTACTGCGCCGCGACCGCCGAACCGGCGATGTCGGCGTCGGCCGCACGGGAGCTGTCCAGCTGCGACGTCGCCGCAGGACTGGGGGCGAACGTCATATCACGATCCCTCCGGGCCGGATGCTGCGCGGCTATCGGCAACGATAACCGCCACATGCCATCTTCCAGACCGTCCCGACATATTCCCGCACGTTTTGGTTGCACGGGTCAGACGGGTACCCACATTCGTGGGGATTACTGGCCCAGGGTGTTCTGCATTGCCCCAGCCAGCACGTTGACCGCGGGACCGCCGTTGCTAGAATGGCAGACTTTGGCCTGCAACAACACATTTTCACGCAGCCGGGTTTGATTGAAGCAGCGCCGGTCGGTGTCGGCTTCCTGCTTGGTCCACGCCGCGTCGGTAGCCGTGGGCGCGGGACCGTCGAACGA
Source organism: Mycobacterium liflandii (assembly GCF_022354805.1). Taxonomy (NCBI): domain Bacteria; kingdom Bacillati; phylum Actinomycetota; class Actinomycetes; order Mycobacteriales; family Mycobacteriaceae; genus Mycobacterium; species Mycobacterium liflandii. Next base: position 204,192 of record NZ_CP023138.1, read on the forward strand.
CCAAACCTGGGTGGTGCCGTTGTCCAGATGCATGGCTGTGGTCTGCCCCGAACAACCCACGGTTCGGTCGACGACGCGATGGAACGCCCGGCTCGCGGCATCGGTGGTGGCGAATACACCGACCGCCTGCTTGACGTAGTGAGTCTGGTCAGTGGCAGAGGTCTGCGTGGTAGCCCCGTTGAACGAGGCGAGGTCGGGATCGTTGAATACCTCGGGTAGCCCGATGTCAGCCCAGTTATTGCACACCGGTAGGTCAACCGAGTACGCCTGGAACGGCTCGGTGAACACCGACTCCCACCCCATCGGCGCGCCGACGATATTGCCCACCGACCCCTTGCCGAGGACCGCGTAGGACACCACGCCCGGATCCGACGGGTTGGCCAACGCGGGCGAAGCCACCAACGAGGCAGTCACTCCCAGCCCGAGCAGCGCTGCCGCCAGTGCGGGGCGCATGAGGGTCGGACTGGTCATGAGGCCGATCATGCCAGGCGAGGCCGCGCTCAACTGGAATTGGCCCGCACCCCTTCCTCAACCGCCTTGCCCAGATCGGGATCGACATTGCGCCAATACTCGAAGACGCGCGAGAGCACCGGCTCCTTCACACCTTTGCAAACATGCCCAATGATGTTGCTGGCCAACCGATCCCGTGCTGAATCGTCGAGAACTTCGCGGACCATGGTGCCGGCCTGGCCCCAGTCGTCGTCTTCGGGGTGCGGCGTGTACGCGGCGCGCATCATCTGCCCATCGGCGTGCCAGCGCACCTCCGCGGCGCGGGCCGGATCGGCCTGGGGGCCAACATAGGAGTTGGGCGCGTATACCGGATCCGACGCGTTGCGCACCCGCATCGCGCCATCCTTAGAGTAGCTATTGACCTGCACTATCGGCGAATTCACCGGGATCTGGCGGTAATTGGTGCCCAACCGAGCCCGGTGCGCGTCGGAGTAGGAGAACCCTCGGGCCAAGAGCATCTTGTCCAGGCTCAGCCCGGTACCGGGCACGATGTTGTTGGGCTCGAACGCCGCTTGCTCGATCTCGGTGTGGTAGTCGGTGACGTTGCGGTCCAAGGTCAACTTGCCGACATCGATCAACGGATAGTCGCTGTGTGGCCAGACCTTGGTCAGATCGAAGGGATTGAACCGATAGCTCTTGGCCTCTTCGAACCCCATGATCTGCATTTTGAGTGTCCAACTGGGAAAGTCACCGCGCTCGATCGCTTCGTAGAGGTCGCGCTGGTGGTAGTCGCCGTCCGTACCGGCCAACCGGTCGGCGTCCTCTTGGGTGAGGAAGTCGATGCCCTGATCGGTGATGAAGTGGTACTTCACCCAGAAGATCTCGTCGGCGGCATTGATCCAGCTGTAGGTGTGGCTGCTGTAGCCGTTCATCTGGCGCCAGCTCTTGGGAATCCCCCGATCACCCATCAGCCAGGTCACCTGGTGCGCGGACTCCGGCGACAGGCTCCAGAAGTCCCATTGCATGTTGTGGTCACGCAGATTCGTTGCCTGCATGCGCTTCTGGGACCGGATGAAGTGCTGGAATTTCAACGGGTCGCGCATGAAGAAGACCGGCGTGTTGTTGCCGACCATGTCGAAGTTTCCCTCTGAGGTATAGAACTTCAACGCGAAACCACGCGGGTCCCGCCAGGTGTCCGGGCTGCCGCGCTCGCCGGCAACGGTGGAGAAGCGGATCAGCGTGTCCGTCTTGGCACCTGGCGCGAACACCGCCGCCCGGGTGTACTTGCTGACGTCGTGGGTCACCTCGAAGTGGCCGTGCGCGCCGCCACCTTTGGCGTGTGGCTGGCGTTCCGGGATGCGTTCCCGGTTGAACATCGCCATCTGTTCGATCAGGTAGTGATCCTGCAGCAGGATCGGTCCGTCGGGGCCGATGGTCAGCGATTGGTCGTCACTGGGCGCGGGATTGCCGGCGTCGGTGGTGGTGTAGCGTTCCGCCATTTCGGCACCTCCTTGCGTGATTGGGCTGTTTGGGCTGGTCCGCGAAAAGCCATGGGACATCTGCCGATACCGCTGCCAGCTATCACCTGGCACCGCGCGCAGTACCGGCACCTAGTTACCCATACCCAATTTCTGGCGCCCGAATCACCGGGCGGCGCGGCGCTAGGGGCGAGCCGGTGGGGTGCTGGGAGCGGGTGCGCTCGGTGTTTGGACGGGGCCGGTGGCGCCCCCGTGCGGGCCGGGGCTCATCCCGGGCCCCATGCCCGGACCCATGCCCGGCCCCATCCCCGGAGGAGGCGGACCGGGCAGAAAGAACATCCCGCCGGGGCCGCCGGGACCGCCCGGACCACCGCTACCGCCGGGCTTGAACATGCCGTGATGGTGGTGGCGATGATGATGGCAGGCGCCGTGCCCGAAGACCAGGGCGCCGGCGAAGAACAGGGTCGAGGCGATGAAGGTGATTCCCGCGACGATGACGACCCACGCCGCGACCCGATAGAGAGCGGGCACCTTTTCCACCGGCGGCGGTGGGGGTGGCGCAGCGGTAGCGACCGCAGGCGGCGGAGTTGCGGGTTCGGATGTTTCACTCATCCTTCGAATATTGCTCAACCTGCAGGAACCGTAAAGAGTCTGAGCCGCAAAGTTGCCATGAATTGATGTAGCCCGGAGCTCGGGGGCCGAGCTCCGGGCTACCGGGTCAAGGTGTCGTCTAGCGCCCTGGTGTGGTGGAAGGCGCAACCGAGGTCGGGACCTCGCCGGGCCCACCCGGGCCGGAGCCGGGGCTGACCGCCGGGGCTCCACCGTGGTGCATTCCCGGGCGCAGCATCATCGCGGGGTGGTGCTTGTGGTGGTGGCGGCGGTGAAAACCACCGTGACCGCTGTGCATACCGAGTCGGAATCCGGTGAAGAAGATCACCGAGACGATGAACACGATCCCGGCAACGATGGCCACCCACGCCGCGGCCTTGAAGACCTTGGGAGTCTGGTGCTGCGGTGGTGGCGGCGGCGCGACCACGGTCGAAGTTGGTGCGGCAGAAGTTTCGGACGTTTCACTCATGACACGAATGATGCCTAAGGAAACAATAGTGGCGGCTATGGACTACTTATGTAGCAGCTATGAGCCGTGCCCCGACCGTTGATCCGCGGCGCCCAGGATTGGGCCTAAAGACCCTACTAACGCCCCGTGACCTCGGCGAACCATATGCGGTTAAGCGATTTACGCAGACGTAAGCGATTCGCACAGACGCTCCAGGGAGCCACGGGATGTCCTATCTGTTCGCTTCACCTGAACTGGTCACGACGGCAGCCGAGAGCTTGGCCGGGATCCGATCCACGATCAGCGAGGCCAACGCGGCGGCAGCGGCGACCACGACGCAGTTACTGCCCGCGGCTCAGGATGAGGTTTCTGCGGCCATTGCCAGGCTATTTGGCACCTTCGCGCTGGACTATCAGGCACTCAGCTCCCAGGCCGCGCAGTTTCACGCCGATTTTGTGCGGGCGTTGACCACCGGTGCCGGCGCCTATGTGGCGGCCGAGGCCACCAACGCCGCACCGCTGCAGGCCCTGCTGGGTGTGATCAACGCGCCCGCCCAGTCGCTGTTCGACCGCCCGTTGATCGGCAACGGTGCCGATGGCTTGCCGGGGACCGGGCAAGCCGACGGCGATGGTGGGCTGCTGTGGGGCAACGGGGGCAACGGCGGGTCCGGTGCGCCCGGCGGTAATGGCGGGGCGGGCGGGTCGGCCGGCCTGTTCGGCAATGGCGGGGTCGGCGGCTCCGGCGGGGCCGGAGTGGGCGGCGCCGGCGGGATCGGCGGTAACGGTGGGCTCTTCCTGGGGGCCGGCGGTCTCGGGGCGGCAGGCTTCGCCGGCGGGATCGGCGGCAACGGAGGAAGCGGCACCGGTCCGTTCGTGACCGGCGGCGTTGGTGGCGCGGGTGGAGCTGGTGGCGCGGGCGTGGCCGGCGACGGCGCTGCCGGTGGCGCGGGCGGCAGCGGCGGCGCGCACACCGGGTTCTGGTTCGGCTCCGCCGGAGCGGGCGGTGCCGGGGGTGCGGGCGGTGCCGGTGCGGCCGGCGGCGCGGGCAGCGATGCCGGTGGAACCGGCGGGATCGGCTATGCGGGCGGTTCCGGCGGTGCGGGCGGGGCCGGCGGTGCCGACAAGGTCCTGCTGTTCGGTACCGGAGGTGCCGGCGGCGCGGGCGGAGTGGGCGGCATCGGCGGCAACGGCGGCACCGGCGGCACCGGGGTGACCTTTGGCACGGTGGGGGGCGACGGTGGCGCCGGCGGGATGGGCGGGGCGGCCGGTGCCGGCGGAGCCGGCGGTGCCGGCGGGTTGTTGTTCGGCAGCACCGGCAGCGCAGGTGTGGGGACCGGCGGCGCCGGCGGCGGTGGCGGCCACGGCGGCAACGGTGATGTGGGCACGGCCGGCAACGCCGGCTTCGCCGGCGGCAAGGGCGGCGCCGGCGGCAACGGTGAAACCGGCCTCAGCGGCGTCGGCGGCAATGCCGGTAGCGGCGGAGCCGGCGGTGACGGTGGGGCCGGCGGCGCGGACACCGGTACCGGCGCAACCCTCGCCCCGGCCGGTGGTGCCGGCGGGGACGGCGGCAACGCCGGGGTAGCCGGCAGCGGCAGCGCCGGCTCGGGTAGGGGCGGCACCGGTGGCGCCGGCGGTCACGGAGGGGCCGGCAGCATCGGCAACCCCGGGGACCCCGGCCTCGACGGCGACACCGGCGGCCACGGCGGCCAAGGCGGCAACGGCGGCGATGCCACCGGCGCCGGCAGCGTCGGCGGTCATGCCGGCAACGGCGGCAAAGGCGGCCTGGGTGGCGCCGGCGGCGCCGACACCGGAACCGGCGCCACCGTTGCCCCGGGCGGGGGCGCCGGCGGCAGCGGCGGGGATGCGGGCATCGCCGGCGCCGGCGCCACCGCGGGCACCGGCGGAGTCGGCGGCGACGGCGGAGCCGGTGGAGGAGGCAGCGAGGGCAACACCGGCCATGCCGGCCTCGCGGGTGATGGCGGCGGCAGGGGCGGTGACGGCGGCAACGGCGGCGCCGGGTTCAGCGGCAACGGCGGCAACGCCGGCAGCGGCGGGGCCGGCGGTCACGGCGGTCACGGCGGCGCCGACACCGGAACCGGCGGCACCGTGGCGCCCGCCGGCGGCAACGGCGGCGCCGGCGGTGACGCGGGTGCGGTCGGCACTGGCGCAGCCGGCGCGGGCGGCGGCGGCACCGGCGGCAACGGCGGTGACGGCGGGGCGGGCAGCACCGGCAACATTGCTGACCCCGGCCTTACCGGCGACGCCGGCGGCGCGGGTGGTCAAGGCGGTAACGGCGGCAACGCCACCGGCACCGGCAGCGTGGGCGGCAACGCGGGCAGCGGCGGAACGGGCGGAGAAGGGGGCACCGGCGGTATCGACACTGGGACCGGCGCAGCCGTCGCACACGCTGGCGGGGTCGGCGGCGACGGCGGCGACGCCGGCATCGTCGGCGCCGGCGTGACCACGGGCAGCGGCGGCACCGGGGGTGACGGCGGTAAAGGCGGGGCAGGTAGCGCCGGCAATGCCGGTGACCCCGGCCTGTCCGGCGACATCGGCGGCAGGGGCGGTGACGGCGGCAACGGCGGAGCCGGGTTCAGCGGGGTCGGCGGCAAGGCCGGTAGCGGCGGCGCCGGCGGGCACGGCGGATCCGGCGGTGATGACACCGGAGTCGGCGCAGGGGTTGCCCCCGCCGGCGGCGCCGGCGGCGATGGCGGTGACGCCGGTACCTCCGGCAGCGGCAGCGCCGGGCTCGGCGCCGGCGGGGTCGGCGGCGACGGCGGCAACGGCGGGCCCGGAAGCCACGGCAACACCGGCGATACCGGCGCCGCGGGTGACATGGGCGGCGACGGTGGGGATGCGGGTAGCGGCTTCGTTGCGGGTCACGGCGGTGCTGGCGGTGCTGGCGGCACCGGCGGCGACGGTGGCGACACTGTTACCGCCAGCGGCCCCGCCGGCGGCGATGGCGGCGGCGGCGGCAACGGCGGCAAGGGCGGCGACGGCGGCAATTCCTTCGCCGGCGGCACCAGCGGGGCCGGTGGCAGCGGCGGCGACGGCGGCAACGGCGGCAGCAATGCCAAGACCGGCAACGGCGGCAACGGCGGCAACGGCGGCAACGGCGGCAACGGCGGCAACGGCGGCAACGGCGGCAACGGCGGCAACGGCGGCAACGGCGGCAACGGCGGTAACGGCGGTACCAGCACCGGAGGCCTGTCCAGCAACACCGGCGGGGACGGCGGCGTGGGCGGCATCGGCGGCGTCGGCGGCAAGGGTGCAACCGGCAGCACCAGCGTCGTACCCGGCATCGGCGGCTCCGGCGGGAAGGGCGGTCTGGGTGGCGACGGCGGCCTTGCCTCCGGCGCCGGATCCGTCGGTGGAGACGGCGGCGTCGGCGGCGCCGGCGGCACTGGCGGCAACGGCGGGACCGATGGCGGGTCCACCTTCGGTGGACAACTCGGCGGCGCGGGCGGCGCGGGTGGCGATGGCGGCAACGCCGGCTCCGGTACCACCGCGGGCGACGGCGGTGCCGGTGGCCGCGGCGGCAACGGCGGCAACGGCAGCGACGGCACGACCTTCGCCGGAGTTGGCCGCAACGGTGGCGGCGGCGACGAAGGCGGGATGGGCGGCACCGGCGGCGACTCGGGCACCGGCGGTACCGACGGCGCCAGCGGCGCGGGTGGCGATGGCGGCAAGGGCGGCAGCGGTGGTGATGCGGTCGCGAATATCAACGCCGGCAATGGCGGCAACGGCGGCAACGGCGGTGCGGCGGGCACGGCCGGAACCGGCGGCACGTTCTCGAGCCCGATCGGCGGCGCCGGCGGCACCGGTGGTACCGGCGGCAACGGGGGCAACGTCTTCAACAATTTCTACAACCACGTGACCAATACCGGCTACAACGGCGGCAACGGCGGCAACGGCGGCGCCGGGGGCACCGGTGACCTCGCCGAAAGCGGCGGCGCCGGCGGTCAGGGCGGCAATGGGGGTACGGGCAGCAACATCACCGTGCCGGTATCGCTGAGCGCCACCGTCGATGGCGGCGCGGGCGGGGCCGGCGGCCAAGGCGGGGTCGGCGGGACCAGCACCGGCGGCATTTCCACCAACACCGGAGGTGCCGGCGGCGTCGGCGGGACCGGCGGCACCGGTGGCCTGGGCCAGCCCACCACCAGCGTCGTGGGGCTACCAGCAGGCACCGGCGGCGACGGCGGCACCGGCGGCGCCGGCGGCGCGGGGGGCGTTTAGGTCCGAACTGCTCGCGGAACCGAATGCGTCCCCAACCCCGCTCAGGACTTGAACGGGTTCACCGCGAATTGGATCACCCGATACGGCCCGCTCATCCGCGCGCGGGTGTCCCACTGGCTGACGAATATCCGCAGTTCGTCGAGGATGGAGCCGGGCGAGATGTAGCCGCCGTAGGGCTGGGCGAGCCGGTTGTCGAATGGCGGCGGCAGACTCTCCGCGGGTTCCGGCCACTCGTCGTGCTGCACCACCGTCGTGATCGGCGCATCTCCCAGCAACGTCGGATTGGCGGCCACTCGCACTTCCATGTTGAGAGTGGTCGCGTTGAAATACGACAACACGGTCATGCCATCGATCTGCCGAATGCTCATTTCGCCGACCTGATCGCGCCAGAGCGGTGTCGGCGGCTTGTTCCAACCGCCGCCGGGCCCGCCGGCCCAGCCTTGCCACTTGGACCGGTCGATGAAGGTCTGCGGCGTCGCCCGATACAGCAGCACCGGATCTCTGCGGGTGAAATTGTCGGCCACGATGTACACCCAGCCGCCGGGCGAATCGGGGGTGGGAATGGGGTCGTAGTACCCGCTGATCTGAGTCTGTGACCCGTCCTGATACCGGGCCGCGCGCTGGGTGCCCGCGATGGTCTGCCAGCCCGCACGCTCCGGCACCGCCAACACCAGCCTCGAACTCTGCGGCTCCAGGTCTTTGGTCGTGGTCACCATCAGGTAGTTGTGCCGGTTGATCTGCACCACTCCGGCGGGCAGCTGCGAGTTCCCGGCAGGTGTGGGATCGGCAAGCAGCGGGCTGCCGATGCCCGTGACTCCGGTGTAGCGCACCCCTGCCGGGTCGTCGACGGACGCGGTGTCGACACGCAATGCGATCGGCGAGTACCAGCCGCCGAACCCGACACCCTGGCCGGCGAAGCTATCGCCGCACACCTGCAACAGCTCGGTGGGGAATTCGACGAACTCGCACAGATCGGTGGCGCCAATGCCGTAGTCGCCGGTCGGCGTTCCGGTGCCGGCGGTTGGCCCCATGCGCAACACTTGGCCGGGCGCCAACGGCGGCAGAATGGGCGCGGGCCCCGGCGCCGGCGGATCGGCGTGGGCGATCCAAAAACATTGCGAGGCAACAATAACCAGCACGACAAGCAGGGAGCACCGCACGACCAGGGCGGAGCTCACCCTTAGGTCACCGGTCAGCGGCCAGCAGTTCGGCGATCTGGATGGTGTTCAGCGCCGCCCCCTTGCGCAGGTTGTCCCCCGACACGAACAGCGCCAGGCCGCGCCCGTCTGGCACACCCGGGTCTTGGCGGATGCGACCGACCAGCGACTCGTCGACTCCTGCCGCGGCCAACGGCGTCGGCACGTCGACGACTTTGACGCCCGGGGCCCCGTCGAGAAGTTCGCGCGCCCGCTCCGGCGAGAGCGGCCGCTCGAATTCGGCATTGATCGACAACGAGTGTCCGGTGAACACCGGTACCCGCACGCAGGTACCGCTGACCGACAAGTCGGGAATGCCCAGAATCTTGCGGCTCTCGAAGCGCAGCTTCTGGTCCTCGTCGGTCTCGCCGGAGCCGTCGTCCACCAACGATCCGGCCAGCGGCACCACATTGAACGCGATCGGCGCCACATACTTCACCGGCGCCGGGAACTGCAGGGCCGCACCGTCGTGCACCAATTGCTCGGCGCCGTCGATCACCTCGCGCACCTGGGTCGCCAGTTCCTCGACGCCCGCCACCCCGCTACCGGACACGGCTTGATACGACGAGACCACGATGCGGACCAGCCCAGCCTCGTCGTGCAGCACCTTGAGCACCGGCATCGCCGCCATCGTGGTGCAGTTCGGGTTGGCGATGATGCCCTTCGTGAGAGGCCCAGCGCGGTTCGCGACATCGCGCTCGAAGTTGACCTCCGACACCACCAACGGCACGTCGGGGTCTTTACGCCAGGCCGACGAGTTGTCGATCACCGTCACGCCGGCGGCGGCGAACCGCGGCGCTTGCACCTTCGACATGGCCCCACCGGCCGAGAACAGCGCGATGTCCAGCCCACTGGGATCGGCGGTCTCGGCGTCTTCGACCTCGATCTCCTGGCCGCGGAAGGGCAGCTTGCGGCCCTGCGACCGAGCGGATGCGAAGAACCGGACGGAGGTCGCCGGAAAGTCACGCTCATCGAGCAGCGCGCGCATGACCTGACCGACCTGGCCGGTGGCCCCCACTATCCCGATCGACAAGCCGGTGGCACCCATCTCAGCGCCCCGTCCCCGCGTAGACCGTGGCCGTCTCCTCCCCGCCGAGACCGAACGCCTCATGCAGGGCGACAACCGCCTTGTCCAGCTCGGTGTCGCGGCACAGCACCGAGATCCGGATCTCGGAGGTGGAGATCAGCTCGATGTTCACGCCGACCGCTGCCAGCGCCTCACAGAACGTCGCGGTGACACCGGGATGGCTGCGCATGCCCGCGCCGATCAGCGACAGCTTGCCGATGTGGTCGTCGTAGAGCAGTTGGGTGAAGCCGACTTCGTCTTTGAGCAAGTCCAGCTTGGCCACCGCCGTGGGGCCACTGTCTCGCGAACAGGTGAAGGTGATGTCGGTCCTGCCGTCCTCGACCTTGGACACGTTCTGCAACACCATGTCGATGTTCACGTCGGCCTCGGCGACGGCCCGGAAGACCTTGGCCGCATAGCCCGGGATGTCAGGTATCCCGACAATGGTCACCTTGGCCTCGCTGCGGTCGTGCGCGACGCCGGTCAGGATGGGGTCTTCCATAGCTATGTCCTTGATCGATCCGACAACGAGGGTGCCCGGTTTGTCCGAATAAGAAGAGCGGACGTGCACCGGAATGTTGTGCCGGCGCGCGTATTCCACACAGCGCAGCATCAACACCTTGGCGCCGCAGGCCGCCATCTCGAGCATTTCCTCGAAAGTGACGGTGTCCAGCTTGCGGGCGTTGTGCACGATGCGCGGGTCCGCGCTGAAGATGCCGTCCACGTCGGTGTAGATCTCACAGACGTCAGCGCCCAGCGCGGCGGCCAGCGCGACCGCGGTGGTGTCCGATCCGCCGCGGCCCAAGGTGGTGACGTCCTTGCTGTCTTGGCTCACCCCCTGGAAGCCGGCGACCAGCACGATCCGGCCTTCGTCGAGCGCGGCCTGCAGCCGTCCCGGCGTGACCTCGATGATCTTCGCGTTGCCGTGGGTGCCGGTGGTGATCACGCCGGCTTGTGAACCCGTGAAGGACCGTGCATGCGCACCCAGTGATTCGATCGCCATCGCCACCAGCGCGTTGGAGATGCGCTCGCCCGCGGTCAGCAGCATGTCGAGTTCGCGCGGCGGCGGTACCGGACACACCTGCAGCGCCAGGTCCATCAGGTCGTCGGTGGTGTCGCCCATCGCAGAGACCACGACGACGACGTCGTTGCCCTGCTTCTTGGTTTCGACAATGCGTTCGGCGACGCGGCGAATCCGTTCGGCATTGCCCACCGAGGATCCGCCGTACTTCTGCACGACGAGCGCCACTGTTTCCCTTCCCATACCGAAGCTGCGCAACCACCACTGGTGGTATAAGTCCACAACAGGATACGTGTCGGCGCATCTCAATTAATTTCGATGCCGCGGGGCCACGGTTCGGCCGTCGAGGGCGGCGCGCGCCGGGCATCACCCGAAGACGCAGGTACGCCGCCCGCTGGTGACCAGCAACCGGCGGGGTTCATCACGAGGCGAGGCCAAGTTCACTCGTTCCGGGTGGCGGCCCCGGACAAATTTCGCAGATGTGCAGGTGATCCGGGCAGCGTGGGAGAATGCCTGCGGCGGCCACCAGCGCATTTGGGCTGGCGGTCGTCCGGGTTCGCGGGAAAGGGCTGTGGCGGGATGCGGACGAACTGGTGGGGACGGTTGTCCCGATACGTTCTCCGGTACCGGCGTGACCTGCTGCTAGGATTGTTCGCGTCGGTGGTCGGCACCGCGATCACGGTCATGGTTCCGCTGGTCACCAAACGCGTCATAGACAATGCGATCGCGCCGGATCACAGAACTCTGGCGCCGTGGGCTCTGGTGCTGGTTGCCGCTGCGGTTGCGATCTACTTCATGACCTTCGTGCGCCGGCATTACGGCGGTCGAATCGCCCATTTGGTGCAGCATGACCTCCGCGTGGACGCGTTTGCGACGCTGATGCGCTGGGGCGGCCGGCAGCAGGACCGCTGGACAGGGCTCCGGCGTTGTTGATTAGCAGGCTTGTGAGCTGGGGAATTGTGGATTGAGGAGGTCTAGGCGGCGGTTGGCGGTCAAAGCGGTGATCCGGCAGGCTTCGGCGATGTTGTCGGCGCCGTTGAGGCGGTGCAGATTGATCGCGGTGTTGCGTAGCGTTGCTAGGACCTGTGCGCCGTTTCCGGTATGTGCCCTTTGACGGTCTTCGTCGAAGGTGACGTCGCGTATCCAGTGCAGGCTGTTCTCGATTCCCCAGTGTTGACGCATCCAGGTCATGATCGCGGTAGGGCGGACGTGCTCGAACGGCAGGCTGCAGATGGCATAGACCACCTCCACGCTGCGCTGGTCGGTGGCGGTGATCAAGCGTTCACGAGTGATCCGGATGATTTGTTTTGCGTAGGGGAAGCCGATTCCTCGTACAGCGGTGATGATTTGCAGGGTGCGGGTCTCGACACGGCCGTGGCCGCGGGAGTCGTCGGTAGCGGCTGCGGGCACCTCGGCCCAGGGCAGCGCGGTGATACGCGCAAGTATTTTGGCTTGGTTGGACTTGACGATCATCAGGTAGTGCGACTTCAAGGTGGCGCAGATCAACTTCGCGGTGACGACCTGGGTATGCATCGCATCCACGGTGACCAGCCACCGCAAGCTACCCGGCAGCAGCGTGAGCAGGGCACGTACGCAGGGAATTTCATTGCTTTTCTCGGCGACAGCGAGTTGACCGAGCACCAATCAGGCACGGTGGGCGAACACCGACACGAGATGCGTGGCTGTCGCTTTGGCGCGTAAAGCACCACGCAGCATCTTGCCGTCCAACGCGATCGGCACCAATCCACTGGGGTCGCTGCTGGCCACGTGTGCAGTGAAGTAACTGCCCATCCTGGCGTTGAGGTCGGCGGGGTCTAGCCGAGACAAAACAGCGCGGAAGGTCTTCTCACTGGGCCGCCGGAACCGGACCCCTAATTAGGCCAACACATCATCGGGAGCGGTGGCCGCCCATGTGGCAAAACCAGCATAGCCGCGCATCCCCGCGGCAGTGGCCAGAACCGCGATCGCCAACAAAGCCATCAGCGAATACCTCCGACCGCGTGGGTCCCTCGGGTCTGGCACCGAGACCAACACATCGAGAAACTCCGATCCGATGAGCTCGCTGCGCTCACCAGGACTCCAGCGGTCGAACACCTCTGGAACCGACGACACAGGCAATACTGAAACGGTAGGCACGGGCAACTCCAGACCAACGACGAACAGTAACCAACTCGATCGTTCTCCAGATAGCCCGTGCCTACACTCCGGCCCCAATAGCGCGGCACCAAAGATCATCAACCCAGCTCACAAGCCTGCTAATCAACAACGCCGGAGCCCTGGACCGCTGGAGCAGCGGCCAGCTCATCGTCCGGACCACCAATGACCTGGAACTGGTGCAGACGCTGCTGTTCGACCTGCCCAATGTGATCCGGCATCTGCTTACGCTGCTGCTCTGCCTCGCGGTGATGGCCTGGCTGTCCTTACCACTGGCTTTGCTCGTGGTGCTACTTGTCCCGCTGATCGGCCTGGTCGCCCATCGCAGCCGCCGCCTGCTGGCGGTAGCCACCGAGGCCGCGCAAGAACGCAATGCCGTGGTCACCGGTGTGGTCGACGCCGCGGTCAGCGGGATTCATGTCGTCAAGGCCTTCGGGCAGCAGTCCCAGGAGACGGTGAAACTCACGACTGCCGGCCGCGCGCTCTATGCAGCACGCGTGCGGGTAGCCCGGCTCAACGCATACTTCGGCCCGCTGCTGCAAAGCCTGCCCGCCTTCGGGCAGATGGCGGTCCTCGCGGTCGGCGGATGGATGGCGGCGCAGGGCACGATCACGGTGGGCACCTTCGTTGCCTTCTGGTCTTGCCTGACCCTGGTGTCGCGCCCGGCGTGTGATCTGGCGGGGATGCTCACCATCGCGCAGCAGGCGCGGACGGGCGCCATCCGGGTGTTCGAACTCATCGACAGCCGGCCGACTCTGGTCGATGGCACCAAGCAGCTGCCCTCGTCGACTCCGGTATCCCTCGCCTTCGAGCAGGCATCGTTCGGCTATGCGGCCGAACACCCCGTCCTGCGCGGCATAGACCTCTCCGTTCGGCCCGGGGAAACCCTTGCCGTGGTCGGCCCGCCAGGCAGCGGCAAATCCACCTTGGCGCTGCTGGCGATGCGCTGCTATGACGTCACCGCGGGAGCGGTCCGCGTCGGCGGCCATGATGTGCGCGACCTGACTCTGGATTCGTTGCGCTCGGCTATCGGCCTGGTGCCCGAACAGGCCATCCTGTTTTCCGGAACTATCGGTGAGAACATCTCCTACGGCCGCTCGAACGTGACGCTGGAGCAGATCACCGCCGCGGCCCGGGCGGCGCATATCGACGAGTTCGTGAACACGTTGCCGGACGGCTACGCGACGCCGGTCGGAGCGCAGGGATTGACGCTGTCCGGCGGGCAGCGGCAACGCATCGCGCTGGCCCGGGCGCTCGTTGGCAATCCCCGATTGTTGATCATGGACGAGCCGACCTCGGCCGTGGACGCGGTCATCGAAGCTTCGATCCAGGACGTGTTGCGGGAGGTCCTCGCAGACCGGACCGCGGTCATCTTCACCCGCCGCCGCTCCATGCTGTCCTTGGCCGACCGCGTCGCGGTGCTCGATTCCGGGCATCTGCTCGATATCGGCACCCCGGAACAGCTATGGGGACGCTGTTCGCGTTATCGCGAACTACTCTCGCCCGCAACAGATCCCCTGCGTAGTCTCGCGTTCGAAGACGGTGTGCCCGAGCCGGAATCGGAACCGGAGGCCATCGACGTCGCCGCTGACGCGACCGGACCCAGCGACCACTCGCCCAAGCCCGACCTGTTGCGCCGGCTGCTGCACGACTTCCGCGGGCCACTGATCGTGAGCCTGTTGCTGGTAGCCCTCGAGACCGGTGCGGGATTGTTGCCGCCCCTGCTCATCAGGCACGGTATCGATGTCGGCATCCGTCAGCACGTGCTAACGGCGCTGTGGTGGGCGGCACTGGCCGGCGCCGCCATCGTGGCCATCCGCCTGGTCGCACAGTGGGGCAGCGCCGTGGTCACCGGAACCGCCGGGGAGAAGGCGCTGTTCCGATTGCGCTCCCTGGTATTTGCCCATGCGCAGCGTCTGGACCTAGACGCCTTCGAAGACAACGGTGATTCCCAGATCATTACCGCGGTCACCGCCGACGTAGACGCCATCGTGGCGTTCCTGCGCACGGGCCTGGTCATCGCCATCGTCAGCCTGATGACGGCGGTGGGCATTCTGGCGGCACTGCTGGCCATCAACGCCAAGTTGGCGTTGCTCATCTTCGCCACCTTGCCGATGCTGGGCCTGGCGACCTGGCAATTCCGCCGGGCGTCGAGCTGGACCTACCGGCAGGCGCGGCAGCGGCTTGGGACCGTGACCGCCACCCTTCGGGAGTACTCCGCGGGGCTGCGAGTCGCACAGGCCTACCGTGCCGAATACGTTGGACTTCAAACGTATTTCGCGCACAGCGACGACTACCGACGACTCCGCGTCCGTGCTCAACGGCTGCTGGCGCTGTATTTTCCGCTCGTACCGTTAACCTGCAGCCTGGCAACGACACTGGTGCTGTTCGAAGGGGGCCGCGACGTACAGGCGGGCGTGCTCTCGGTCGGCGCGCTGGTGACCTACCTGCTCTATGTCGAAATGTTGTTCGCGCCGGTCGACAAGCTGTCCCAAATGTTTGACGAGTATCAGCGCGCGGCGGTTGCCGTCGGACGGATCCGGTCGCTGCTGAACACACCGACCGCATTTTCGCCGTCGGCGGCGCCGGTGGGAACGCTGCGCGGTGAGATCGAGTTCGACGCCGTTCACTTCCGGTACCCGACCCGGGATGCGCCCGCACTGGCCGGGATCAATCTGCGGATTCCCGCCGGCCAAACGGTGGTGTTCGTCGGCTCCACCGGGTCAGGGAAATCGACCCTGATGAAGTTGGTGTCCAGGTTCTACGACCCGACGGACGGAATCATCCGGATCGATGGTTGCGACTTGCGGGAATTCGATATCGACGGCTACCGCAGCCGGCTCAGCATCGTGGCGCAGGAACCCTACCTATTTGCCGGGACGGTCCGTGATGCCATCGCATACGGGCGTCCCGATGCCACCGACGCGCAGGTCGAACGGGCCGCGCGCGAGGTGGGTGCACACCCCATGATCGCCGCGCTCGATGGCGGGTACCAGCATGAGGTGGCCGCAGGTGGCCGGAATCTGTCCGCCGGCCAGCTGCAATTGCTGGCGTTGGCTCGGGCGCGGCTGGTCGATTCCGACATCTTGCTGCTCGACGAGGCCACCGTCGCCCTGGACCCCGCTACCGAGGCCTTGGTGCACTGGGCGACCCTGGGCCTGGCAGCCAGAGCTCCGGCGTTGTTGATTAGCAGGCTTGTGAGCTGGGGAATTGTGGATTGAGGAGGTCTAGGCGGCGGTTGGCGGTCAAAGCGGTGATCCGGCAGGCTTCGGCGATGTTGTCGGCGCCGTTGAGGCGGTGCAGATTGATCGCGGTGTTGCGTAGCGTTGCTAGGACCTGTGCGCCGTTTCCGGTATGTGCCCTTTGACGGTCTTCGTCGAAGGTGACGTCGCGTATCCAGTGCAGGCTGTTCTCGATT
Organism: Mycobacterium liflandii; assembly: GCF_022354805.1. Lineage (NCBI taxonomy): Bacteria > Bacillati > Actinomycetota > Actinomycetes > Mycobacteriales > Mycobacteriaceae > Mycobacterium > Mycobacterium liflandii. The sequence goes on from NZ_CP023138.1 coordinate 220,267, forward strand.
CCCCAGTGTTGACGCATCCAGGTCATGATCGCGGTAGGGCGGGCGTGCTCGAACGGCAGGCTGCAGATGGCATAGACCACCTCCACGCTGCGCTGGTCGGTGGCGGTGATCAAGCGTTCACGAGTGATCCGGATGATTTGTTTTGCGTAGGGGAAGCCGATTCCTCGTACAGCGGTGATGATTTGCAGGGTGCGGGTCTCGACACGGCCGTGGCCGCGGGAGTCGTCGGTAGCGGCTGCGGGCACCTCGGCCCAGGGCAGCGCGGTGATACGCGCAAGTATTTTGGCTTGGTTGGACTTGACGATCATCAGGTAGTGCGACTTCAAGGTGGCGCAGATCAACTTCGCGGTGACGACCTGGGTATGCATCGCATCCACAGTGACCAGCCACCGCAAGCTACCCGGCAGCAGCGTGAGCAGGGCACGTACGCAGGGAATTTCATTGCTTTTCTCGGCGACAGCGAGTTGACCGAGCACCAATCGGGCACGGTGGGCGAACACCGACACGAGATGCGTGGCTGTCGCTTTGGCGCGTAAAGGCACCACGCAGCATCTTGCCGTCCAACGCGATCGGCACCAATCCACTGGGGTCGCTGCTGGCCACGTGTGCAGTGAAGTAACTGCCCATCCTGGCGTTGAGGTCGGCGGGGTCTAGCCGAGACAAAACAGCGCGGAAGGTCTTCTCACTGGGCCGCCGGAACCGGACCCCTAATTAGGCCAACACATCATCGGGAGCGGTGGCCGCCCATGTGGCAAAACCAGCATAGCCGCGCATCCCCGCGGCAGTGGCCAGAACCGCGATCGCCAACAAAGCCATCAGCGAATACCTCCGACCGCGTGGGTCCCTCGGGTCTGGCACCGAGGCCAACACATCGAGAAACTCCGATCCGATGAGCTCGCTGCGCTCACCAGGACTCCAGCGGTCGAACACCTCTGGAACCGACGACACAGGCAATACTGAAACGGTAGGCACGGGCAACTCCAGACCAACGACGAACAGTAACCAACTCGATCGTTCTCCAGATAGCCCGTGCCTACACTCCGGCCCCAATAGCGCGGCACCAAAGATCATCAACCCAGCTCACAAGCCTGCTAATCAACAACGCCGGAGCCCTGGCCTGGCAGCCGACCGGACCACGTTGATCATTGCCCACGAGTTGGCAATTGCCGAATTCGTAGATCGGATCGTGGTTCTCGAGCAGGGAACCATTGTCGAGGACGGCACCCACGTCGAGCTACTGGCCGCCGGCGGACGCTATGCCGCGCTGTGGGCGGCCCACAGCCGGGTGGGCCGGCCGTCGCCATCCGACGATCGGCCGATCCCAACCGAACTGCTGGTCCATTCCCCCGACACGGATGTCCTCTAGCGGGGATCAGGCAACCGGAGCCTCGGGCATCGCGGTCAGCGCCAGCATGACGTAGTGCCGCAGCAGACGACGAGTGCAGTCCTGGACCACCAGGTTGCGCCGACCGTCCAAACTGTAGGCGGAGTCCACGATCCAGAACGCGAACAGGCTGGTCGAGAGGTAGGCCGGCATGTCCTCGCACCGCAGCACGGCCTCGGCAATGTCCTCGAGGAGCTGTCGCACCGAGCGCGCGGCGGCGGCCAGGCTCATTCCCAGCATGTCGTTGTCCCAGTCGGCCGGAGGGGTCTGGTTTCCATCCAGCGGTAGCGTCCGCAGCACCTCGGAGACCAAGGCGTGCACCTGGAGCGGGCGCAGGCAGTCGGCCGGACGGTGGTGTCCGAGATCGGCACTCCAGCCCGACAACCGCTCGCGCAACCGGTCCGCCGACATCTCACGAATCAGGTTTCGCGCCCACTTGAGCGGTTCCTCGCGGTTGTCGTGGTACAGAACCAGATCCAGCGGACCATGCTTGTCAAAGCGAATCAGTCGCCACACCAGATCGAAGAATTCCTCCGATGACAACACCTCACCGTAGGGGATGGGCTGTTCGCGGTTGCGGATCTCCTGGACAGGCGGAGCCTCGGTGGATACGGAAATCCACTCCTCGAACCGCCGACCATCGATCTGCCTTTCCTGCAGCGGCAGCGGCACCGGACGCTCTGGTGTGCTCTTCCACTTGGCGAGCAGTTCGGCGATTTGGCCGGCTGCAGCGCACAGGGTGGTAATGAAGCGCTGCTGGTAGGACTCATCGGGGACACCGCTGGTCAACAGTTCGCTCAGCGAGGCACAGGGCGTGTCCTCGACGTCGCTGACCAGACGGCCGGGGTTATCGGCCACGCGGTGGAAGGCCATGATGATGCAGCTGCGCGCATTTCCGGAGGCGGTGCGGAACCGGTGGTGCACCAGGGAACCGGCGGCGAACACGGTGCTCAGCGGCCGTTCGGAATCACTGACCTCGATGACGACCGGGCGGTCTTGGTCCCTCAACTGCATCTGCGCGTCGAATACCCGCCTGATCCTCTCGGTGGTGGTGAAGATCGACGCATTTTCGCTGGACCACGGTTCCCCGGCCTCGTTGACAAAGCAGGTGCGGGCGAGTTGATGGGTGCCAGGCAGGAAGGTGAAGTTCTGCCCGGCCGGCCCCTTGGCAGTTCCGCGGCGCCAGGTGACGATGATCTTGTACTCGTCATTGAACGGCGTGTTGTCGATGTGCAGCATGTTGTCCTGCGCCAGGACGGACAACGGCTCCGCGTCCTTGGCACGTTCATCAACCATCCAGATCGGACCGCCGACCGCGTAGGAGATGAGCGTGATCATCAACGGGTGCACCATCGGGTTGTTGACCTCAGGATCGGTCAGAAGCCCTACGGTTCGCCGCAGGTCCACGAAGCGGTGGATGAAGCTACCGCTGCCCTCCTGCGCCATGATTTCGTCGTAGCGCGCAACCAATTCCAGGAAGGCGTCCGATTCGACGATGTCGGCGAGGACTACCGCGCCCTGCTCTGCCATTTGCCCCAAGAGGTCCTGCAGCCCTGCGGTTGCGGTGGCGGCGTCCTGCGGGCTCAGAATCTCGAAGGCTTTGGTGAGCTCCGCCAATAGCGTGCTGCGGTAGGACTCTTTCTCCTCCAGATCACGGAAGCGCTTGTACGCCCAGGCGGCGGGAAGTTCTTCAGGCGATACCAGTTCCGGACCGATCGGAGGCGCGAAATTCATTGGCAGCACATCATCGGAGTTGAATTTGGCTAGCTGAATTCCATTGGCATTATCGGTCGACGATAATGTCGCGCCAAGCTGCATGAGCGATACCCCTAGCTGAGAAGTGAAGGTGCGATAGCGGATGATCAAGTCCGAGAAGCCCATGTCCGCTTCTCTGGCGGCCGATCGCGTTAAACGTACGTCAAATAACCCACCTAACCTGGTGTGATTCCACTCTCATGCAGGGCACTGCTGTGCGGCAGCGCACTCTACTCTCGAATGCTTGAAAGTTGCTGAGTATTAATGCCAGGGAATTGGCAGAAAAGCCTTTCTCATTTATGGCGGCGACCGCCGCGGAGCTAGGCCACCCCGACAAGTTTTCCGTTAAGCCACAACGGTATTGATGTTTTCACCGAGCACACCCGGGCTCCATTAGCCTTCGGAATCCTCAGCGCGGAAACGCATTCAGTCGACGGCGGGAGCCAAGGTCCGCGATCGACAGCGACGACACTCCCGTCCGGTTTGCCGTCCGGTTTGCGGTCCGGTTCACCGTCCGGGTCGCGGTCCGGGTTGCCGATCGCCGCTTTGCGCCGGACCCGGACGGCCCAACGGTGGTTTGCCCTTGGGCCTTTTTGTCCGAGGCACCGATCGCGGTAGAGTTCTTTGCGTGCAGCGGGTGCTCCTCCTCGGACGCCGCGACGGGGCCTGATCCAGACCGGCTTCCCGTCGCGGGTGTTCGCGATGCGCCGGTCTGAAGTTCCTTCTCGCCACCCCCGGAGCAACTACCGTGACAAACTCTTCGCAAGCCCCTGGTCCCGACGCCTTCACCTCGGCGCGCACCATCGTCAAACCCGCTGGCCCACCGTCGCCGGGCCAACCCGTCTGGAACCCCCAGCGAGCCTCCTCGATGCCGGTCAACCGTTACCGGCCGTTCGCCGAGGAAGTCGAACACATCCGGGTTACCGACCGCACCTGGCCCGACCGCGTCATCGACCGCGCCCCCCTGTGGTGCGCGGTGGACCTGCGTGACGGCAACCAGGCACTGATCGATCCGATGAGCCCGGCCCGCAAGCGGCGCATGTTCGACCTGCTAGTTCGGATGGGTTACAAGGAGATCGAGGTCGGCTTTCCCTCGGCCAGCCAGACCGACTTCGACTTCGTCCGCGAGATCATCACCGAAGGCGCCATTCCCGACGACGTCACCATCCAGGTGCTGACTCAGTGCCGCCCCGAGCTGATCGAGCGCACGTTCGAGGCGTGCGCTGGGGCGTCGAAGGTGATCGTGCACTTCTACAACTCGACGTCGATCCTGCAGCGCCGCGTGGTGTTCCGCGCCGACCGGGCCGCGGTAGAAGCGATCGCGACCGAGGGCGCCCGCAGATGCGTCGAGGAAGCGGCCAAATACCCCGACACCCAGTGGCGCTTCGAGTACTCACCGGAGTCCTACACGGGCACCGAGCTGGAATACGCCAAACAGGTGTGCGACGCGGTGGCCGAAGTCATCCAGCTCACCCCGGAAAACCCGATCATCTTCAATCTGCCCGCCACCGTGGAGATGGCCACCCCGAACGTCTACGCCGACTCGATCGAGTGGATGAGCCGCAACCTGGCCAACCGGGAGTCGGTCATTCTGAGCCTGCATCCCCACAACGATCGCGGAACCGCCGTCGCCGCAGCCGAATTGGGCTTCGCCGCAGGCGCCGACCGGATCGAGGGCTGCCTGTTCGGCAACGGCGAGCGCACCGGCAACGTGTGTCTGGTGACCCTGGGGCTGAACCTGTTCTCCCGCGGCGTGGACCCGCAGATCGATTTCTCCAACATCGACGAGATCCGGCGCACCGTGGAGTACTGCAACCAGCTGCCGGTGCCCGAACGTCACCCCTACGGCGGGGACCTGGTCTACACCGCGTTCTCCGGCAGCCACCAGGACGCCATCAACAAGGGCCTGGACGCGATGAAGTTCGATGCCGACGCTGCCGATTCCGACATGGACGACATGCTGTGGCAGGTGCCCTACCTGCCCATCGACCCCAAGGACGTCGGACGCACCTACGAAGCGGTGATCCGAGTCAACTCGCAGTCCGGCAAGGGTGGGGTGGCCTACATCATGAAGGCCGACCACGGCCTGGCCCTGCCACGACGGCTGCAGATCGAGTTCTCGCGCGCGATCCAAGAGATCGCCGAGGGCAGCGCGGGCGAAGGGGGCGAGGTCTCGCCCAAAGAGATGTGGGACGCGTTCGCCGAGGAGTACCTGGCGCCGGTGCGCCCGCTGGAGCGGATCAAACAGCGCGTCATTGCCGCCGAGGAAGATGGCGGCACCACCAGCATCGACGCCACCGTCAAGATCGACGGCAAAGAGACCGAGATCAGTGGCTCGGGCAACGGTCCGCTGGCCGCGTTCGTTCACGCGCTGGGCACCGTCGGGTTCGACGTGGCCGTGTTGGACTACTCCGAGCACGCGATGAGCGCCGGCGACGACGCTCAGGCGGCGGCGTACGTGGAGGCCTCCGTGGCCGGCAAGACGGTGTGGGGCGTGGGCATCGCGCCGTCGATCACCACCGCGTCACTGCGGGCCGTCGTGTCGGCGATCAACCGGGCGTCGCGCTAGGCGTCAAAGTACGCGGGTAGCAGCCGGTCGACCAGTGCGGCCGGGTCGTCGCCGGGCAGGGTGAGGTGGCTGAAGACGTAGCCGTTGAGCAATCGGCTCAACTGATCCATCTGCTCGGGCGTCGGGGCAAAGCCCGCGGCCTCGAAGATCAGGGTTGCCGACTTCACCGCGGCACGCTGCAACTCCACCAGGAACGGCTGCAGCTCTGGCCGTCTCGTGCCCTCCATGAACAGCTCGAACCTCGCCAGGGTGTTGCGGCGGAACTGTTCATCGGGGTCGGTGAGCATCTTCGTCATCAACGCTTTGACGCCGTCTCGGGACAACGACCCGACCGCGGACCGCAGCACCTGCACTCGCTGCCAATGCAAATCGACGGTGCGCGATGCCGTGGCTTCGAGCAAGGCCTGACGCGTGCGGAAGTAGTTCGATGTGGTGCCGGCGGGCAGACCCGCGCGATCGTCCACCTGCCGATGCGTAAGACCCCCGACACCGACGTCGGCAAGGATGTCGATCGCGGCGTCGAGGATCTGGGCACGGCGTTGCGGATTCGGCGGCATCAGTCTTTGTAGCGCAACCGCCAGAACATCGTCAGGAATGCCGGGTACACCGCGATCAACAGCAGGTAGCTGAACCACATGGGAAACCAGCTGACGATGGACAGATCCCGGACCACATAGGACATGTAGATGTGCAGCGGCACGCTACCGGCGATGTAGACGATCGATGCGGTGAAGAAGGCCCGATGCCGACCATTGGCGAACCGCACCCGGGGCCACACCAGGATGCCGGTGATGGCCGCATACGTCATCGGGATCAGCAGGATTCGGTCCGTGGCCACGGTCGCCACGTACTTCAGGGTGAGTTCGTCTCCGAAGATCACCCGGTAGACGTGCAATGCGAACCCGAGCGAGATGGTCAGCATGGCCGCCTGGCGGAAGAAATAGCCGTGCCGGCGGTAGGCGCTCTGCCGGGACGACTTGTCTACTACGGATGCAGTGGTACTCATGGCGCGACCATAACACTACGTCCGTAGTGGTACAAGAGTGTTGGCCTCAGAAGAGCGCGAACTGTTCTTCGACCAGAGTGTGGTCGGTGAATTTCTCGGCACTGGTGCCGCCGAGCACACAGCCAACCCGGTCCATGAACTGCGTGTCGGTAAGCACGGGCACACCCAGCTGCCGGGCGTGGTAGCCCTTGCCCTGATCAGGGGCGTCTTCGTTGCACACCACCAGCGATGTCTCCCGGTCGACGCCATCGCTGTAGGCCAGTCCGGCATGCAGGATCCGTTCGACGAGCTCCTCATGGGTTCGGCCCACCTCGGCGGCCAGCGCTACCCGCATGCCCTGGACCAGCGGCCGGTCACAGACGTAGCGGCCCGGGTTGAGGTAGGGGCAGGGCATCCGGGAGGCCAGCGCCTTGAGCGGGCGCAGTTCGTCGTGGGTCACCCGGCCGTTGGGCCACCGGCGCCGGGTGACCGGATGAATCGGCAGCCAAACGTCGCGTTCGTGGGCCCGTTGCAGCGCCGGTGCCAGGATCCCGCTCAAGACCAGTGCGTCGTCGAAAGCGTCGTGCGGCCGTTCCTGGGTCACGCCCCAATGTGCGGCCAGCGTCTCCAGCCTGAGGTTGTCGATTCCGAGTTCCAGCCGCCGGGCCAGCTCGACCGTGCACATGACGGAATCCACCGGCAGCTCGGCATCTGTCAGTTCAGCCTCAGCGGCCAAAAACGAGTAGTCGAACGCGGCATTGTGGGCCACCAGCGTGCGGCCGCGCAGTAGCTCGGTCAGATCACCGACAATGTCGGCGAACTGAGGCTGGTCTTCGAGCATCGCCGCGGTCAGACCGTGCACGTGGGTTGGGCCCGGATCCACCCCGGGATTGAGCAGGCTGACCACGGAATGCTCGACATTGCCGGCTGCGTCCAGCCCAAGCGCGGCGACGCTGATGACCCGGGCGTGCCCCGGCCGAAATCCCGAGGTCTCGACATCGACGACGGCCCAACCCTCACCCGGGTGGCTGGCCGGCCGTCCCCAGTTCTGGCTCACACGATGAGAATGGCACGTCGGGCCGACATCACCGGCGTCGTTGCGCCTCGTGTCGGCCTCAACTTGGGGACGGCCCGTTACTTGGCCACGACCCGCTGCACTCGGCCCCCAGCGCCAAGGTTGCGATCGCCCTTAAACTGCCCGGGTGATAACCGCCCGTGCCCGGCTAGCCCTCGCCGCAGGTTCGAGCGCGCGTTGGGCGTCTCGAGTCACCGGTCGCGGAGCCGGTGCGATGATCGGCGGCCTGGTCGCAATGACCCTGGACCGCTCGGTGTTGCGCCAGCTCGCGAGCGGTCGGCGCACCGTCGTCATCACCGGCACCAACGGCAAATCGACGACCACCCGGATGACCGCGGCCGCCCTGAGCACCCTTGGCGCCGTCGCCACCAACGCCGAGGGTGCCAACATGGACGCCGGCCTGGTGGCCGCGCTGGCCGCCGACCGTCGTGCCGGACTCGCGGCGCTGGAAGTCGACGAGATGCACGTCCCGCACGTGTCGGACGCCGTCGAGCCGGCGGTCCTGGTGCTCCTGAACTTGTCCCGGGATCAGCTGGACCGCGTCGGCGAGATCAACGTGATCGAACGCACCCTGCGGGCCGGCCTGGCCCGCCACCCGAACGCGGTGGTGGTGGCCAACTGTGACGACGTCCTGATGACCTCAGCGGCCTACGACAGCCCCAACGTGGTGTGGGTGGCCGCCGGCGGTTCCTGGTCGAACGACTCGGTGAGCTGCCCGCGCAGCGGCGAGGTCATCGTTCGCGAACCCGGGCACTGGTACTCCACCGGCGCCGACTTCAAACGGCCCAGACCACAGTGGTGGTTCGATGACGAAGCCGTGTACGGGCCGGACGGACTGGCGCTGCCGATGCGGCTGGCGCTGCCCGGCGCGGTCAATCGGGGAAACGCCACCCAAGCGGTCGCGGCCGCCGTCACGTTGGGCGCGGATCCGGCGTTGGCCGTCGCCGCGGTCGCCGAGGTCGACGAGGTCGCCGGCCGTTACCGCAGCTTCGCTCTCGGCCGCCACCAAGCACGGATCCTGCTGGCCAAGAACCCGGCCGGCTGGCAGGAAGCGCTGTCGATGGTGGACGAACGTGCCGCCGGAGTGGTCATCTCCGTCAACGGACAAGTGCCCGACGGCGAGGATCTGTCCTGGCTGTGGGATGTGCGCTTCGAACATTTCGCCGAGGCGTTCAAAACGACCCCGGTGGTGGCCGCCGGTGAGCGCGGCACCGACCTGGCGGTGCGCCTGGGTTACGCGGGCGTGCAGCACACCCTGGTGCACGACACCGTGGCGGCCATCGAGTCTTGCCCGCCGGGACCGGTGGAGGTGGTCGCCAACTACACCGCGTTCCTCCAGCTGCAGCGGAGGTTGACGCGCAATGGCTGACTCTGTGGTCCGGATCGGCCTGGTGTTGCCCGACGTGATGGGTACCTACGGTGACGGCGGCAACGCCGTCGTGCTGCGCCAACGGCTACGCCTGCGGGCCATCCCCGCCGAGATCGTCGAGATCACCCTTTCCGACCCGGTACCGGATTCCTTGGACCTGTACACGCTGGGCGGCGCGGAAGATTACGCGCAGCGATTGGCCACCCGGCACCTGCTGCAGCACCCGGGACTGCAGCGCGCGGCCGGCCGGGGCGCACCCGTGCTGGCGATCTGTGCGGCCGTCCAGGTACTCGGGCATTGGTATGAAACCTCATCGGGCGAACGTGTCGACGGTGTCGGCCTGCTCGATGCGACCACCTCTCCGCAACAGACCCGCACCATCGGTGAGCTGATCAGCAAGCCATTGCTGCCCGGGTTGACCCAGCGGCTCACGGGTTTCGAAAATCACCGCGGAGGTACCGTTCTGGGCCCAGCGGCATCGCCGTTGGGTGCGGTGGTCAAGGGTGCGGGCAACCGGGCGGGCGATGGCGTTGACGGCGTCGTCCAGGGCAGCGTGGTCGCGACCTACATGCACGGGCCGTGTCTGGCCCGCAACCCCGAGCTGGCCGACCTGCTGCTGAGCAAGGTGGTCGGAGCGCTGGCGCCGCTGGAGCTACCGGAAGTGGAATTGTTGCGCCGAGAGCGGTTGTCGGCGCGCTAGCGCCGCCCGCCGAACTCAGACCATCGCGCGGCGGCCGGTCAACGCGCGGCCCAGGGTGAGTTCGTCGGCGAACTCCAGGTCACCACCCATCGGCAGCCCCGACGCGATCCGGGTGACGGTCAGGCCGGGGATGTCGCGCAGCATCCGCACCAGGTAGGTGGCCGTCGCCTCGCCCTCGGTATTGGGGTCGGTGGCGATGATCACCTCGGTGATATCGACGCCGTCGACCCGATCACCGATGCGAGTCAGCAACTCGCGGATTCGCAGCTGCTCGGGACCGATCCCGGAAAGCGGATCGAGCGCCCCGCCCAGCACGTGATAGCGACCGCGGTATTCGCGGGTTCGCTCGACGGCCTGGATGTCTTTGGGCTCTTCGACGACGCAGACCAGGGCCCCGTCCCGGCGCGGGTCCGCGCAAATGCAGCAACGCTCGTCATCGGAGACGTTCCCGCACACAGCGCAGAAGCGCACCCCGTCCCGGACCTTGGCCAGCACGGCGGTCAGCCGGTCGATGTCCGGCGGCTCAACCGACAAGAGGTGAAACGCGATGCGCTGGGCACTCTTGGGGCCGATGCCCGGCAGCTTGCCGAGCTCGTCGATCAGATCCTGAACGGGTCCCTCGAACATGCCGGGGCCGGTCAGACCCCCGGGGCACCCGGCATGCCTGGCATACCCGGTGCGCCCGGGGCACCCGGCATACCTGGCATTCCCGGCGCACCCGGCCGTGGCGGCATTCCCGGCGCTCCCGGCGCTCCTGGGGCACCGGGCGCGCCGGGCGGGCGCATCGCGCCGGCCAGCGCACCCAGGCGCTCCTGCGCCATCTTGGTCACCTGCTGAGACGCATCGCGCATGGCACCAACGATCAGGTCCTGCAGCGTCTCTATGTCGTCACGGTCGACCACCTTGGGGTCGATCGTGACCCCGACCAGTTCGCCGCTGCCCCTGACAGCGACCTGGACCAAGCCGCCACCGGCTTGACCGTGTACCTCGGAATTGGCCAGCTGTTGCTGGGCTTCCAGTAGCTTCTGCTGCATCTGCTGTGCTTGAGCGAGCAGTGCCGACATGTCGCCGCCGGGTTGCATGACAGTCCCCTAGCATCTTGGTCTCGAGTTGGTTTCGCCTGCGGTTGTATGGCGATTTGAAACAACCAGCCTAGACGGCGCGGCGTTACCGTTGCGCAGTGGACGTAGGAGTCAGCCCGCGTGTCGGGATCGCCATGGTCATCGGGATGCTCGTAGCGGCGTTGACACCCCTGCTCCCAACGGCGGCCGCAGCCCCTTCCAACATCGCCGGCATGGTCGTTTTCATCGACCCTGGGCACAACGGCGCCAACGACGCATCGATCGGGCGTCAGGTCCCCACCGGCCGGGGCGGCACCAAGGACTGCCAGGCCAGCGGGACATCGAGCAACAGCGGTTACCCGGAGCACACGTTCACCTGGGACACCGCCCTGCGACTGCGCGCCGCGCTCAACGCGCTGGGCGTACGAACGGCGCTCTCCCGCGGCAACGACAACGCGCTGGGTCCGTGCATCGACGAACGCGCCAACACGGCCAACGCGTTACATCCCAACGCGGTCGTCAGCCTGCACGGCGACGGCGGCCCGGCCACCGGCCGCGGCTTTCACGTCAACTACTCGTCCCCGCCGCTGAACGCGGCCCAGGCCGGTCCCTCGGTGCAGTTCGCGCGGGTCATGCGCGACCAGTTGCGGGCCTCGGGTATTCCGCCGGCCAACTACATCGGGCAGGACGGCTTGTACGGGCGTTCGGATCTGGCGGGGCTGAACCTGGCCCAGTACCCGTCGATCCTGGTCGAGCTGGGCAACATGAAGAACCCCGCGGACTCGGCGCTGATGGAGTCCCCCGAAGGGCGGCAGAAGTATGCCAACGCGCTGGTCCGCGGGGTCGCGGGCTTTCTGGCCAGCCAGGGCCAGGCGCGCTAGCTTTCCAGCTCGGACTTGAGGTTGGCCAGCACTTCACCCTGGATCTTCTTCAAACCCAGCGGGGCAAACGTCTTCTCGAAGAAGCCCTTGACCCCGCCGGCGCCGTTCCAGGTGGCCTTGACGGTCACGCTGCAGCCCGGCACCGCCGGAGCCACCGTCCAGTTGATGATCATGGATGAGTTCGCATCCTTTTCGATCACCGTGTGGCCTGCGACATCCACGCCGACCTGCACGTCACGGACGCGCGACTTGGTCGCCTGCAGTCGCCACTTTGCGACGGTGCCCTGTCCCTGACCCCCTTCGAGCACCTGGTACTCGCTGTATTGCGGGGAAAGAATTTTCGGACGAACGTTCTGATAATCGGCCACTCCGGCAAGAGCGGCCGCAGGCTCAGCATTGATCAAGATCGTGCTGGCTGCGCTCACCTGTCCCATCAGGCGCAACTCCTCTGTCATGAATCGCGGTGCAGCCCACACACGGATGCAGGGGCTGTGGTCGGTGACTACGATATATGTGGTGCCTGGTACTGGATCTGGACTGTCCGCCCACACATCGGGCGTAGAGCGATTGCTGGCTAGCTATCGATCCATTCCCACGACCGCAACGGTCCGGTTGGCCAAACCCACTTCAAACCTGTTCCGCGCCCGCGCCAAACGCGATGTTCGGGGTCTGGACACCTCCGGGTTGACCGGTGTGATCAGCATCGATCCCGACGCCCGCACCGCCGACGTGGCCGGCATGTGCACATATGAGGACCTGGTCGCAGCCACGCTGCCGCACGGTCTGTCGCCGCTGGTGGTTCCGCAGTTGAAGACCATTACGCTCGGCGGCGCGGTCACCGGCTTGGGCATCGAGTCGGCATCGTTTCGCAATGGCCTGCCGCACGAGTCGGTGCTCGAAATGGACGTCCTCACCGGCGCGGGCGAATTGCTGACGGTATCGGCCGACCGGCACGCCGATCTGTATCGAGCCTTCCCTAATTCCTATGGCACGCTGGGCTATTCGACTCGGCTCAAGATCCTGCTGGAGCCGGTCAAGCCCTTTGTGGCGTTGCAGCACATCCGATTCGACTCGTTGCGGGCACTGGTCGCGGCGATGGAGCGCATTGTCGATACCGGGGGCCTGGACGGGATGGCGGTGGACTACCTGGACGGCGTGGTCTTCAGCGCCGACGAAAGCTACCTGTGCGTCGGTGTGCGGACCGCAACGCCGGGCCCGGTCAGCGATTACACCGGAAAAGACATCTACTACCGGTCGATCCAGCACGAGAGCGGCGTCAAAGCGGACCGCCTGACCACCCACGACTACTTCTGGCGCTGGGACACCGACTGGTTCTGGTGCTCACGCGCGTTCGGCGCGCAGAACCCGACGCTGCGGCGCTGGTGGCCGCGGCGGTACCGGCGCAGCAGCGCCTACTGGAAGCTGGTGGAACTCGACCAGCGCTTCGGAATCGCCGACCGGATCGAGAAGCGCCACGGGCGCCCCCCGCGAGAGCGAGTGGTGCAGGATGTCGAGGTTCCCATCGAGCGCACCCAGGACTTCATGACATGGTTTTTGGAAACGGTACCCATCGCACCGATCTGGCTGTGCCCCTTACGGCTTCGCGACAATGACGGCTGGCCGCTGTATCCGATCCGGCCGGACCACAGCTACGTCAATATCGGCTTCTGGTCCTCGGTGCCGGCCGGCGCCACCGAGGGGGCAACCAACCGGGAGATAGAGACGAAGGTGAGCGAGCTCAACGGACACAAGTCGCTCTACTCCGACAGCTACTACACCCGAGAAGAGTTCGATGAGTTGTACGGCGGGGAGTCGTACAAAACGGTGAAGAAAACCTACGATCCAGATTCGCGTCTGCTCGATCTCTACGCAAAGGCGGTGCAACGACGATGACTGCAACGAAAGAAGCCAACCAGCCCCCGAATGCCAACGGCGGCAGACTCAGTATTGCCGAGGTCCTGGCGATCTTCACCGCGACCGGCGGCCAGCCACTGAAGTTCAGTGCGTATGACGGCAGCACCGCCGGTTGCAACGACGCGGAAATGGGGTTGGAACTCACCTCCCCCCGCGGCACCACCTACCTGGCGACGGCGCCGGGGGAACTCGGCCTCGCCCGGGCCTACGTATCGGGGGACCTACAGCCCCACGGTGTGCATCCCGGCGATCCGTATGAGCTGCTCAAAGCGTTGACCGACCGGGTCGAGTTCAAACGGCCGTCAGCGCGGGTGCTGGCCAACGTGGTGCGCTCGATCGGGGTGGAGCATCTGTTGCCGATCGCGCCGCCGCCGCAGGAGACGCCGCCGCGGTGGCGCCGAATGGCCGAGGGCGTCCTGCACAGCAAGACCCGCGACGCCGAGGCCATCCACCACCACTACGACGTCTCGAACACCTTCTACGAGTGGGTGCTCGGGCCGTCGATGACCTATACCTGCGCGGTCTATCCGAACGAACGGGCAACCCTGGAAGAGGCTCAGGAGAACAAGTACCGGCTGGTCTTCGAGAAGCTGCGGCTGCGGCCGGGCGATCGCCTACTCGACGTCGGCTGCGGCTGGGGCGGGATGGTGCGCTACGCCGCGCGCCACGGGGTCCGGGTCATCGGCGCCACGCTGTCGGCCGAGCAGGCGACGTGGGCCCAACAGAAGATCTCCGACGAGGGGTTGGCGCAGCTGGCCGAGGTGCGCCACTGCGACTACCGGGACGTGGTGGAGACCGGGTTCGATGCCGTCTCGTCGATCGGAATGACCGAGCACATCGGCGTCCGCAACTATCCCGCCTATTTCGGCTTGCTCAAATCCAAGCTGCGCACCGGCGGCCTGCTACTCAACCACTGCATCACCCGCCACGACAACAAGTCGACATCCTTCGCCGGCGGGTTCACCGACCGCTACGTCTTCCCGGACGGGGAGCTGACCGGCTCCGGCCGCATCATCACCGAGATCCAGGAAGTCGGCTTCGAGGTGCTGCACGAGGAGAACCTGCGGCAGCACTACGCGCTGACGCTTCGCGACTGGTGCCACAACCTCGTCAAGCACTGGGACGTGGCGGTCGCCGAAGTCGGACTGCCCATCGCCAAGGTATGGGGCCTGTACATGGCGGCCTCGCGAGTGGCGTTTGAGCGCAACAACCTGCAGCTGCATCACGTGCTCGCCGCCAACGTCGACACCTGGGGCGAAGATGACCTGCCGCTACGGCCGTGGTGGACGGCCTAGGAGGAGATCGCTATGCCGCCAGACGATGCCGCCGCAACTTCGACAGGGCGCCGGGCCCGCAGGTTCGCGGTACGGCACTGGGTCGCGCTGATCCTCGTCGTGCTGGCGGCGATCTTCATCGCACAGAACCGCGAGCGCCCGCAGATGCACTTGCTGTGGGTCACCGTCGAGTCGCCCATGTGGCTGCTGCTGAGCGCCATGTTTGTGCTGGGCATCCTGGTGGGCCTGCTGCTGCGTCGACGCCGCCGGAAATGAGCCATGGCTTGCCCCGGGCGGCCGAAAAAGGCGTAGACGTGATCAGAAACCCGGTGGTTTCCGTCAGCGTCGGCGCCACGGCGATCGCGCTGGGATGGGGGCAGAGCCTATTCCGAAACGTGCAACGACTACCGCTGGTCGGGTCATGGGTGCGGCAAGGCATCGACGAACTGTCGCAGCGAGGCGACCGGTGGCTCGCGCAGAATGTGGACCCGCTCAGGGCGCGGGTGCTGCCGATGGCCGGCGATTTGGTGGATCTGGTACTCGACCAGATCGACCTGACCGCTCTGGTTCGCGAACGGCTTGATCTGGACGCCCTGGTCGCCGAGGTCGACATCGATGCAGTGATCAACCGGATCGATCTGATCACCCTGGCGGACAAGGTGATCGACGGTGTCGACCTGCCCGGGATCATCCGTGAGTCGACAAGTTCGGTAACGGCCGAGGTGATGACCGACGTTCGCAGCCAAGGCGAACGGGCCGATGACCGCGTCGCCAGGATCGTTGACCGGGTTCTGGGGCGTGACCGGGACGATCAGTGATCTCCTCCGATCCGGCGCCCGCCGATGGGCGTGCGGCCGGCATCGTCACCCGGGGGCTGGCAGCCGTCATCGATCTGGTGGTCGTTCTGCTGATCATGGGTGCGCTCTACCTCGGCCTGATCCTGGTCAAGCTGGTCTACTCCCCGGTGTCCTTCAGCCTGCCGGCGCTCAACGTTGTGTTTTCCACCCTGGTCACCTTTGTGGTCGCCGTCGGATACCTCACCGGCTGTTGGGCGGTTTCGGGGTGCACCGCCGGCGCGGTGATGATGGGGCTTCGAGTCGCCGGACGACACTCACATCGCCTACGCCCACTGGTCGCGACGCTACGGGCGATCGGCTGCGTTCTGTTCCCGGTCGGGTTGATCTGGGTTGCGATCGACCGGCAGCGAAGATCGTTGCAGGACATCGTGTTCCGTAGTCGGGTCGTTTATTCATGACCCCATGCCGCGACCGGCCCGGACGAACCGGTCTGACGCCGCGCAAGCACCCGGATGTCGCGCGGCACAACGGCACGCGCGAGGTCAGGCGTTGTCGATGCGGCGGGCACCCAGCTCATTGCGCAGCAGTTCGAGCGCCACTTCCTCGGGGTCGCGGCGCGGCTCGGACGGGTCGCTGCGACCGGCTTCGGCCAGCAGGCTTTCCTCTTCCTCACGCCGGGCGGAATCGACGGCAACGGGATCCGCCGCCGGGGCCGCGGCCTTGGCCGGCGTCGGGGTTGCGGCGGGTTCCGCGGCGCCCACCTCGCAGCGCACCCGCCAGTTGACTCCCAACGCATCTCTGAGCGCCTCGGCGATGACGTCGGCGTTGCGCTGCTCGGACAGCCGCCGGGCCAGCGGCGCCGAGTCGTGGGTCAGTACCAGCGTGTTGTCTTCGAGCGCACGAACGGTGGCGGCGGCGAGCATCACCTCGGTGGTGCGGCTGCGCTGGCGCACCTTCTCGCGCACGGTCGGCCACATGCTGCGAACCGCGGCGGCATTGAGCTCCCCGGGAGCCGAGACCGGTTCGGGAACCGGAGCCGGCCGGGGTTCGGGCGCCCGCCGGGGTTCGGGCGCCGGCCGGGGTTCGGGAGCCGGCGGCGGCTCTGGCGCGGACTTGGGCTCTGGTGGTGCCGGCCGGCGCATGCTTTGCCTGACCATCTCTTTGGCCTCCGCCCGGGCGGAGGTCGTCGCCCGCGGCGCGGCCGGCGCTTCCGGCGCTGGGGCCGAGGTGGCTCCCGCACCGGCCGGTATCGACATGGCCAGCCGGGTCTCGATCCGCTCGATGCGCTGCAACAGCGCCGATTCGGCGTCGCTGGCCGAGGGCAGCAGCAGCCGGGCACACACCACCTCCAGCAGCAGCCGGGGTGCCGTCGCGCCACGCATCTCGCCCAGCCCGGCCTGTACGACCTCGGCGTAGCGAGTCAGCGTCGCCGACCCGAGGTGCGCCGCCTGCTCCCGCATCCGATCCAGCACATCTTCGGGGCCGTCCACGACCCCGCGAGACACGGCGTCGGGAACCGCTTGCAGCACGATGAGATCGCGGAATCGCTCCAGCAGGTCGGTGGCGAAGCGACGAGGATCGTGCCCGGCGTCGATCACCGATTCGACCGCCCCGAACAGCGCCGCGGCATCCCCGGCGCCAAGCGCGTCCACGGCGTCGTCGATCAGCGCGACGTCGGTGGCACCCAGCAGTCCCAGCGCTCGCTGGTAGGTCACATGGTTGCTCTGCGCCCCGGCCACCAGCTGGTCCAGCACCGAAAGCGTGTCACGCGGGGAACCACCGCCGGCGCGAGTCACCAGCGGATACACCGCCTCGTCGACGACCACGCCCTCCTGCTCACAAATCCGCCCGATCAGACCTCGCATGGTGCGCGGCGGCAGCAGGCGGAACGGGTAGTGGTGGGTGCGCGACCGGATGGTGGGCAGCACCTTCTCCGGTTCCGTGGTGGCGAAGATGAAGATGAGGTGTTCGGGGGGCTCTTCGACGATCTTGAGCAGCGCGTTGAAACCGGCGGTGGTCACCATGTGCGCCTCGTCGATGATGAACACGCGGTAGCGCGACTGCGCGGGCGCGTAGAACGCGCGATCCCGCAATTCCCGGGTGTCGTCCACACCGCCGTGACTGGCCGCGTCGAGCTCGACCACGTCGATGCTGCCGGGCGCGCTGGGCGCCAAGGCCTGGCAGGACTCGCAGGTTCCACACGGCGTGGCCGTGGGGCCCTGCGCGCAGTTCAAGGACCGCGCCAGGATGCGCGCCGACGACGTCTTGCCGCAGCCGCGCGGCCCGGAGAACAGGTACGCATGGTTGATCCGGCCGGCCTCCAGGGCGATCGACAGCGGTTCGGTGACATGCTCCTGCCCCACCACCTCCGCGAAGGTCGCCGGACGATATTTACGGTAGAGAGCCACGGTCAGCAGGCTACTCAGGCTGGCGGACTATTGCGGAATCCACTGGTCCGAGCGGGAACTACGGGCGGGCCAGCAAGGCCTCGGTGCCGGCGAGCAAGGCACAGGTCGCCAGACCATCGACCGCGTCGCTCAGATCGGGCAGCGACGGGAAAGACGGCGCGATCCGGATGTTCTTGTCCTCGGGATCCTTGCGATACGGGAACGACGCGCCCGCCTCGGTGACGGCAATCCCGGCGTCCTTGGCCAACGCCACGGTGCGGCGCGCGGTCCCCGGCATCACATCGAGGCTGATGAAATACCCGCCCTTGGGCTCGGTCCACGACGCGATCTTGGAATCGCTGAGCCGCTGATCGAGGATCTCGAGCGCCACCGCAAACTTGGGCGCCAATATCTGCTGGTGGCGGCGCATATGCAGGCGTACGCCGTCGGCGTCTCCGAAAAACCGCAGGTGCCGCAGCTGGTTGATCTTGTCCGGACCGATCGACTTCTTTCCGGCGTACTGCAGATACCACGCGATGTTGCCCAACGACCCGCCGAAGAAGCTGACGCCGCCGCCGGCGAAGGTGATCTTCGACGTGGATGCGAAAACGTAGGGCCGGTGCGGATTGCCGGCCTTGGCCGCCAGCCCCAGCACGTCAACCTGCCGGATGAAGTCCGGCGTGAGGGTGTGCACCATGTAGGCGTTGTCCCAGAACAAGCGGAAGTCCGGTGCCGCCGTCTGCATCTGCACCAGCCGGCGCACCGTTTCCCAGGAATACGTGACACCGGTGGGGTTGCCGAACACCGGTACGGTCCACATGCCCTTGATCGTGGGGTCGACGGCGACCAGTTCCTCGATCAGATCGACGTCGGGGCCGTCCTCGACCATCGGGACGGGGATCATCTCCACACCCATCGTTTCGGTGATGGCGAAATGGCGGTCATAGCCGGGAACGGGGCACAGGAACTTGATGCCGTCCGGCTCCTTTACCCAAGGCCGGGGCGAGTCGACCCCGCCATAGAGCATGGAGAACGCGGTCACGTCGTGCATCAGCTCCAGGCTGGAGTTGTTTCCCGCGATCAAGTTCTGGACCGGGATGCCGAGCAACTCACCGAAGATGGCGCGCAGCGCCGGCAGGCCATGCAGGCCGCCATAGTTGCGGGTGTCGAGGCCCTCGGGGTCGCGGTAGTCCTGGCCACCGGACAGGCTCAGCAGTTGATTAGACAGGTCCAGCTGCTCAGAAGACGGCTTGCCTCGGGTGAGATCCAGGGACAGGCCTTTACCGCGCAGGTTTGCGTAGTCCTGCTCGTGGCGGACATGCAAAGCGGCTAGCTCTTCAGGGCTGAGCGAATCGAACGAGACCATGCGGCCCTTTCACCGTCGAAAACCGTGGATCAAACATGCAGGTCTTGAGCGGTTGCAGGCCAGTTCTTGCTGGTTGGCACCTGGTGGGCCGCCCCGGACAAAGGGGGACCCCGCGCACCCGACAGAGCCCATTGACCCTTGCTGCCTTCCGGCCCTGGGGGAGTTCACAGGATAGACGCCGCGCGGGGTCCTGCCGCGAGTCTAATACCTCCGCGGAGACATTCGTCGGCGGCCGCGGAACACGGGCGCCGAGACAGCGGCTACCATATCGGCGGAGGATTCGCCTAGTGGCCTATGGCGCTCGCCTGGAACGCGGGTTGGGTTAATAGCCCTCGCGGGTTCAAATCCCGCATCCTCCGCAATGGTCGCGCCCGCGCCGATGCGCGGGCGGACAGTGTGGGCTGGTCAGCTTGACTGGCTCCGGCTCACAGTACGAGGAGGGGTATGGGGCGCAAGGTTGCCATGCTGTGGCACGCGTCGTTTTCGATCGGCGCAGGCGTCCTCTACTTCTTCTTCGTTCTGCCCCGTTGGCCCGAATTGATGGGCGATACCGCCCACTCGCTGGGGACCGGGCTCCGGATCACCGCGGGCGCCCTGTTCGGCCTGGCCGCGCTGCCGGTGGTGTTCACCCTGCTGCGTACCCGCAAGCCGGAACTTGGCACCCCTGCCCTGGCGCTATCGATTCGGACATGGGCGATCGTGGCGCACGTGCTGGCCGGGGTGCTGATCATCGGGACCGCCATCAGCGAGATCTGGCTCAGCCTGGACTCGGTGGGGCAATGGCTGTTCGGGATCTACGGGGCCGCTGCCGCCATTGCGGTACTCGGCTTCTTCGCGTTCTACCTGTCGTTTGTCGCGGAATTGCCACCGCCACCGCCCAAACCGATCAAGGTGAAAGAACCCAAGCAGCGCCGCCGCCGCAAGAAGGGCACCTCAGAGGCACCGATCGCGGCTTCGGCGCCGATCAGTCGACGGTCGCACGCGCATGCCAGCACACACCCGCCCGCGATGGCGGCACCGTTGATCGCGGCCACGGTAGGGCCCGGGTAGCCGAACATCGCGTCAAACGCGTCCGATAACGCTGGAATCAGCCGATCCGTATAGCTGGTCCCGCCCTGCACCACCCGGTTCAGGTCGACCCCGGCAGAGAACACTCGTCCGGCGCCGGTGAGCACCAGCGCGCCACCGTGTGAGGAGCCCAGTTCGCGCAGCGCATCGGTCAACTCGGTCAGCAGCTCGACATCGAGGGCGTTGACCCGCCCGGACGAGAGGGTGAGCACTTGCACGGCGTCTACGGCCTGAATCTCAATCACAGTCACACACTCCACCACCACGGCGGTCGAGCCAAATAGTTGGGATCGGTAGCAACCCGGGCGTTCTGTACTTACTCCCATGACGGCGCCACCAGGGCGGCGCATGATAGAAGGAAATCCAGTGAAACGTGTTATCGCGGCTGCGATTGGAACCATTGGCTGCGCATCGGCGCTGGTGGGCTGCTCCAGCGGCGGCCACTCAGCCAGCCCGGCATCAAGTGTCTCCACCGGCGGTGGCGGAACGCAGGTCTAGGTGGGCGGCACGAATCTTCCTGGCCTGGACCCGGCCTCGGTGACCTGCGTCAAGCAGGGCGGCAAGATCGACATCGGTAGTGGCTCCGCCGGCGGCCAGCAGGCACTGGCGGTGGTGATGACCGATGAGGCCACTCCGCGAGTCGAGTCGCTGGCGCTTGTGGTGGACGGCAACGCATTGTCTGTCACCGACAACATGGGTGCCAAGGTCGGCTCGGCCAAGGTTGCGGTGGAGGGCAAGACCTACACCATCACCGGCCAGGCGCAAGGTGCCGACATGAAGAACCCGATGGCCGGAATGATCACCAAGGACTTCAGCATCAAGGTGACGTGCGGCTGATGCAGGGGGCGCCGGCCGGTGGCCAAGCATCGCTTGTCCACCGGTCCGGTCTGTCGCGGTCAAAACGGACTTATGATGCAGCCGTGTCGATCTCCGGCGATCTCGAACACGCCCGGCACCTGGCGTTGGCCGCGGACGAGGACGCGGCCCGGGAGCTGCTGATCGCGCTGCTGCCGCAAATCGAACAAGCCGATCGCGATGACCTCGCACTGCAGGTATTCGCGCAGCTGGGCGAGATCTACCTGGTCCGCGGCGCGACCGAGGGCGTGCGCGAGTGCGTCCGGCGCATTCGTGACTGCTTGGCCAGCTACTCGAAGATTCTCGACGGTACCCTGCCGGAGGCGGCCGCCCAGATACAGCTGTCGGACACCGAAGTCAGGCACCTCATCTGCCGCTATTCCCAGCGCGCCGCCCTGCTGCAGATTGGCCTGTGCGCGGCCGAGGGCGATCACGAAGGCGCCGCGCGGCAACTCACCGCGCTGGCCGACTCAGCCGGCGCGGAGTTCCCCGACCTTGCCGGTGAGCACCGACTCCTGCTCACCCACGCCCGGATTCTGTGCGCAAGCGCGTTGTGCGACGACGATCTACACACCCACGCGGTGCCGAATTGGGAATCCGTGCTCGAAACGCTGAACCGGCCGGACACCGGTTCCGACGCCGAATACTCCGATCACCTTTGGGTGTACGGGGCCACCGCATACGGCAGGTTCTGCGTCGAGACAGGACGATTGTCGGAGGCCGAACCGTGGCTGCGACGCGCCGGGGCCCGCGCTCAGGCCAGGGGATGGGAATTTGCCTTCGCCAGAACACAATTAGAACGAGCGGCGGCGCGCTGGGTGGTCGGCGACCACGCGGCCACCGAGCAGCTGGTCTCCGAAGCGGAGCCGATCATCTCCCGCTACGCGCGCGCACACGATGTCGCCCGCTGCTGGCTCTACCTTGGCCTTACCCGACTGGCCAGCGGTGCGCTCGAGGTCGCCGACCAATGCTGGGCGAACGCCGAAAAGCACTGGCGTGACCTGGGAAGGCCCCTGTACCTGCACCGCATTCTGCTGCAGCGCAGCTGGATAGCCATCTTTTGGGGCCGCTTCACGCAAGCCGTGGAGATGATCGCGCAGGCGCGGGAACTGCTCGACTCATCGCCTCGCAGCAGCTGGCTTCAGTACGCCCAACTCGACAGTCATCTGGGCACGGTGTGGCGGGCAGACGCGCTGGCGGACTTGGGGTTCGACGGCTCAGGCGATCCGGAGGAGACACTGCAGCAGACCGAAGCCCGCCAAGCCGAGTCAATCGGCCTGCTGCACGGTGAGATCGGCACCGAGGGGTACTGGCGTGCGATGAGCAAGCTGGAACAGGCCGCCGAACTCAAGGTTCCCGCGGCGCTCGCCGTCGACTCGGTTCGCTATTCGATCGCTGACGCTGACGCGAGATCACGCTGGGCAAGCCATGTCTCGGCCCCGATTCTGGCCGGCGCGTTCGCCGTCGCCTGGGAGTGGGAAAATACCGAGCTGATCAGTGAACTGGTCGAATACCACAGCGCCCGAGGAACGTTTAGCCCCGCTCCGCCACGCGAAGCCATGGGCGAGTGGGCATCGACCGCCACCGCGCCGGCGTTCGTCGACACCGACGAACCGGCCGCCGCCGCAGCGGGGACGTCACGGCAGGGGGCGAACTCGTTGACACGCCTGGGCCCCTTGCCGCCCTTGCAGATGCAACCGGACGCCCCACCGATCCTGAGCCACTATCGCGCGCTGGCGCTGCAACGCTACGGTCGCGCCGTCACGTCCGCCGAGCCCGTCTGGTCCACCTGGCCATGAACGACTCGGACCGCCCCACTCTGGTGCTGCGTTACGCCGACGTCGGGATCACCACCTACGCGAGTCTGCGCGTGGTCAGCCAACCATCCAGAACCGTCAACTGGGTGGTGGACGAGCGGATCCTGCTGGCGGCCTTGGCCGAACTGACCGACGCACTACCCGAGCCCCACGGCAACGAGGACCGGCGCGAGGCCATCGAACGCGCACTTTGCTGGGGCCCATTCGCAACGCGGGACAGCGAACTGACGGTCGCGTTCATACTGGGGGTACTGCTGATCGGCACGCCCGGATGGCAACTGCTGACCGAGTGCGCGGCATCGCCGCGGCCGGTGCTGTTCATCTCGCCCAGCGCCCGGCTGGCGCGGGTGCCCTGGGGGCTGCTGGCGTTGCCGACCGCGGGGCCCACCCGGGAAGAGTTGGTGCGGGCTCGCCAGGAGGCGATCACCGCCAGCGGCCGAGCGGCCGCCCGGATCCCTTGGCAGCTTGCCGACATCACCGAGTACACCGATGGCTACCGGCTGATGGAGTTGGTCGACATCCTTCTGGCGGTGCCCCAGAACATCGTGCACTCCGCGCGCGTGCCGGCCCGATGGGCCGCCCGCAAAGACGGCCCGCCGATACTCATACTCGACCCGCGCGTGCCCGGCCAGCGGCCCGACTCGGCACTGGGATCGGTGCTGGGCAGGCCGTCGGAGGAAACCCCGCTCGCCAGGCATTTTGCCGAACTGATGCGACGTCGCCCCGTGTTGCCGGCGGTCGACTCGCCCAGTGAGCTGTTCCGCCGCAGGGATACCGACCGGGACTGGCTGTCGAAATTGCTGGTGCAACAACCAAGTCGGCTCTTGTACGTCGGGCATGCCAGTTCGGCCGATAGCGAGGGTGGGCATGCCGACCATGCGGCGCTGCATCTGGCGTGTGGTGCCGCAATACCCGGGGATGCCCCCGCGATCGGCGACCACCGGCCGCTGACCGCCTCGGATCTGATGGCGCTGCGGATGTCGATGCCACCGCGGGTGGCGCTGCTGGCCTGTGCCTCCGGCGGCGACTACCAATTCGATGAGGCAACCGGACTGGTGGCGGCGACCATCCTGGGCGGGGCGCAGCTGGTGACCGCCACCCTGTGGTCGCTTCCCACCACCGCGGCTTATCGGCAGTTCGTCGCCGAGGACGGCGATCCGGCAGACCCGATGACCGACCCGATGACCGAGATCGTCGCCGCGATCGATTCGGCCCACGAGGCCGACGAAGCCGGGTGCGCCGTAAATCGCTGGCAGCGCGCCCAAATGCGACGCTGGCGTGACGGCGAGGCCAGCGCCAGTCCGTTGTATTGGGGTGCGGTGGTCAGTTTCGCCGTCGACGGGGCACGCTGATGGTCAACCGATGGCCAGACCCCTGGCGCGAACGGCCAACACGTCATCGGGCAGCGAAAGCTGTTGGCGGTCGGCGGGATCAAACGCCACCAACACCACCAGTCCGGGGCGCAATGTCGCCGTGTCTGTTTCCGTGTCGTCCTGCACTAGTCGGCCGATGAAGGTGGCGCCGTGCACGCTGGCCACTTCGATCCAGATCTGGCGCTCACCGTCGCCAGGTTCGGCCTCGCCGCCTTCGACCGTGCGCACCGTACCCACTCCGACCGTCCGAGCGACCCCCGGCATCCGTCGTGCCGCGTAGCTGGCGTGGCCGATGAGACTCACCGTGGCCAGAGCAAACCCGATCCCGGCCAGTGCGATCCGGAAGTCGCGCATCACCAGGTACCACAGGGTGGTTGCGATCAGCGCAACTTCGGCGCCGATGGCCAGCATCTTGGGTTTGCTCATAGCGCCAGCCTCGCGGGGACAATCGGCTACCGAACCCAACTTTGGGAATATCAGTATCCGCGTCAATGCCCCTATCCTGTTGACATGTGCGCGGATCCACAGTTGACGACGACCGTAGCGGTGGGCAGTCCCCGCCGCGCGGTGATCGATCAGGCGTGGCGCGCGATCGGCCCCGGGGTCGAACTGCTCAGCAGCGATGACGGCGGTCCGTTGAGTCGCACCGTCAAGCGCATCATCGATCCACTGGTGCTGCGGTTGCGGTCGAATCCCCAGTATTCAGCGCCCGTCGTCGACCCGGCCACCGCGACGTTGATGCACGACGCGATCCTTGGCAGCGCTGTCCAATTATGCTCTGCGGCATCGTGGTTCGATGTGCTCAAAACCGAGCGGCGCAAGCTGCGGATCCGCAGCGGAGACGCCCAGGAGTTGTACTTCCCGGTGTGCTTCGAGCTGGCGATCACCAAGGGCCCGCCCGCGGCCGGTGATCGTGAAACCCCGGCGACGGTGCTGCACGAGATCCATCAGGGGCGCGACCGCACCGCGATCGAGGTGTTGCATGAATATCTGGCAAGTCCGGAAGTGGTGGCCGCGCTTACCGATCAACTCAGTCGAAGCTGGCGCGACGTGCGGGCACCGGATTCGACCTGCCGCGCGGCGATCGATGCGTTCCGGACCGCACTGGGCACGGCGCTGGGCCCCGCTCCCAACCACGGTGCCGTCATCGCACGCCAGCGCGCCTGGTCGATGCTGGCCGGCTCCACCACCGCATACGACCTCGGCGCACTGGCGCGCGTCGAATCTGGCGAGCTGCCCTGGTCGATAGTCGCACTGGACTTGAGTTCGGTTGCGCCACAACAACCCCCCACCGTCAATGCCGGCTCCGCCAGCGACCGTCCCCTGGACCGGACCGTGGTGGATCGGGTGCGTGCCACCCTCCGCCGCGCCCTGGACCGAGATGCGTTGCCAGACATCCCCTTACTGTGCGAGGAGGAAGTCGACCGGGCCTGCGCCCCATGGGGCCTGCTCGGCGAGGACAAGCAGGCGACCCTGGTGGCCGGGATCGAAGTCGCCGTCGAACTGGCCCCCTTGGACCGAACCATGACCAACCGCTACGCATTGGCCGCGCAGATTCAGTCGCGGCTGCGCAAAGAGGCCTACGTGCTGCACGCCCGCCGCTACCTTGCCGACGGCGGGCCGATTCATCCACGACAACGTCAGGTGGTCGACGACTTGGCCGCCTACGCCCAGCCCTACCTGAGCCGACTTTGGGCACGACTGCACGGGCGCGATGTCTGGCAGGAGCCCTGCGCGGACGTCGACGACGTGCGGTCGCTACTCGACGGTGTCGCGCGTTCGGTGAGTCTCGACCATCGGCAGCGGATCAAGTCGATGCTGGAATTGCAGGTGGCCGGATGAAACTGGTGGCCGAGTCAGGATTGTGGAGCACCGGTGCCACTGGCCCCGACGAGCAACTCCCGGCGTCTCCACTGATTGCGCTGCTGGAAGTCAGTGGGGCGGTGCTGTCCTGGGTCATTGATGACCCGCGCGGGGAGGCGGCTACCCGCATCACCTTCACCGACGCGGCGCGCGCCGACTGGCTTTGGCGTGTGGTCGGCGAATCCGGACACGTCGCGGTGCTCTCGGCGGTGGCCGGGCACCCGGCGGGTGACGTCGACCTCCGCGGCGTCGAGCTCATCCCGGGCTCCGCCGCCGGCCTGCGACGCCTGGCCGTCGGCCATTGGCTGCGGCGCTGGTGGCCGGCCAGTCAACGCGACGACATCGCCGGGCTGGACCGGGCGCTGCTCGACGTCGAGGTCGCACTGCTGACGGTCGGGGCACAGGGCTTCTTCACCGACGACACCCTGGATTCGGACGTCGCCGAACTGCTGGCGCCGCACGCCGGCGCCCTGACCGCACATGTCCGGACCGATGATGCACGCATTCGCGCACTGGTGCGGGCCGGGGCTCATCTTGCCGACGAGGTGGGCACGGACGGCGCCGGCTGGACGGAACTTTCTGCCGCAATTGATGATTCATCGGTCGCGGTGACGATGCCGACGGGACGGCGCGACGACTATGCGCTGGCCGCCGGCGCCGGGCAAGGCCCGCGCGGCGCGGCGTCGATCGGCCGTGGCGTGGCGTCGATCAACTGGGACGGAGTACCGCCGGCGATATTCGATGCGGCCGAAGACACCGTCGACTGGACGATCGAGCCCGGCGGACCGGCCGGGTCCGCCGTTGTCGCCGTCGTGCGGGCCGCCCTCATCGGAGCACAGCCGGCCACCGACGTGCCGGTCCGAGTGCGCTCCGGTGAGGCCAGCGGCACCGGCGCGCTGGATGCCGGCGGCCGGGCCACGGTCGCACTCGTCGACGCGCAACGGCGCGCCATGACCCAGACCTCGGCATGGGACCACAACTGGGCCGCCACGTCGGTAGTGATCGGGGCCGACATCGCGGAATCACGCCAGACCCGCGACCGGGTGCGCCGCTGGGTGCGCGACCGGCTGGACCGGCCGCCACCGGACGCTTTTCTGGCCGAGATCCTGGCCAGTGAGTCCGCCTACTGATTCCCCCTCGAAGATCCGCCCCGATTCTTATGCTGAGCGAGTGCCAAACAGTTATCGGGTCGTGCAATGGACCACCGGAAACGTCGGCAAGAGTTCGCTGCAGGCGATCGCGACTCACCCCGCGCTGGAACTGGTGGGGTGCTACGCCTGGTCGCAGGAGAAGGCCTGGCGCGACGCCGGCGAACTGTGCGGCATGGCACCGCTGGGCATCACCGCCAGCAATGACGTCGAGGCGCTGCTGGCCCTCAAACCGGACTGCGTGGTCTACAACCCGATGTGGATTGACGTGGACGAACTGGTGCGCATCTTGTCGGCCGGAGTGAATGTGGTGACCACGGCGGCGTTCATCACCGGGCACAACCTGGGCGCCGGCCGTGACCGGATTCTGGCGGCCTGCCGCCACGGCGGCTCGACGATCTTCGGATCCGGCGTCAGTCCGGGGTTTGCCCAGGGCTCCGGCGTTGTTGATTAGCAGGCTTGTGAGCTGGGGAATTGTGGATTGAGGAGGTCTAGGCGGCGGTTGGCGGTCAAAGCGGTGATCCGGCAGGCTTCGGCGATGTTGTCGGCGCCGTTGAGGCGGTGCAGATTGATCGCGGTGTTGCGTAGCGTTGCTAGGACCTGTGCGCCGTTTCCGGTATGTGCCCTTTGACGGTCTTCGTCGAAGGTGACGTCGCGTATCCAGTGCAGGCTGTTCTCGATTCCCCAGTGTTGACGCATCCAGGTCATGATCGCGGTAGGGCGGGCGTGCTCGAACGGCAGGCTGCAGATGGCATAGACCACCTCCACGCTGCGCTGGTCGGTGCAGGGCTCCGGCGTTGTTGATTAGCAGGCTTGTGAGCTGGGGAATTGTGGATTGAGGAGGTCTAGGCGGCGGTTGGCGGTCAAAGCGGTGATCCGGCAGGCTTCGGCGATGTTGTCGGCGCCGTTGAGGCGGTGCAGATTGATCGCGGTGTTGCGTAGCGTTGCTAGGACCTGTGCGCCGTTTCCGGTATGTGCCCTTTGACGGTCTTCGTCGAAGGTGACGTCGCGTATCCAGTGCAGGCTGTTCTCGATTCCCCAGTGTTGACGCATCCAGGTCATGATCGCGGTAGGGCGGGCGTGCTCGAACGGCAGGCTGCAGATGGCATAGACCACCTCCACGCTGCGCTGGTCGGTGGCGGTGATCAAGCGTTCACGAGTGATCCGGATGATTTGTTTTGCGTAGGGGAAGCCGATTCCTCGTGCAGCGGTGATGATTTGCAGGGTGCGGGTCTCGACACGGCCGTGGCCGCGGGAGTCGTCGGTAGCGGCTGCGGGCACCTCGGCCCAGGGCAGCGCGGTGATACGCGCAAGTATTTTGGCTTGGTTGGACTTGACGATCATCAGGTAGTGCGACTTCAAGGTGGCGCAGATCAACTTCGCGGTGACGACCTGGGTATGCATCGCATCCACGGTGACCAGCCACCGCAAGCTACCCGGCAGCAGCGTGAGCAGGGCACGTACGCAGGGAATTTCATTGCTTTTCTCGGCGACAGCGAGTTGACCGAGCACCAATCGGGCACGGTGGGCGAACACCGACACGAGATGCGTGGCTGTCGCTTTGGCGCGTAAAGGCACCACGCAGCATCTTGCCGTCCAACGCGATCGGCACCAATCCACTGGGGTCGCTGCTGGCCACGTGTGCAGTGAAGTAACTGCCCATCCTGGCGTTGAGGTCGGCGGGGTCTAGCCGAGACAAAACAGCGCGGAAGGTCTTCTCACTGGGCCGCCGGAACCGGACCCCTAATTAGGCCAACACATCATCGGGAGCGGTGGCCGCCCATGTGGCAAAACCAGCATAGCCGCGCATCCCCGCGGCAGTGGCCAGAACCGCGATCGCCAACAAAGCCATCAGCGAATACCTCCGACCGCGTGGGTCCCTCGGGTCTGGCACCGAGGCCAACACATCGAGAAACTCCGATCCGATGAGCTCGCTGCGCTCACCAGGACTCCAGCGGTCGAACACCTCTGGAACCGACGACACAGGCAATACTGAAACGGTAGGCACGGGCAACTCCAGACCAACGACGAACAGTAACCAACTCGATCGTTCTCCAGATAGCCCGTGCCTACACTCCGGCCCCAATAGCGCGGCACCAAAGATCATCAACCCAGCTCACAAGCCTGCTAATCAACAACGCCGGAGCCCTGACCATGCGTGGGCGCGGAGTTGTCGGGGCGATTGCAGGGCTCCGGCGTTGTTGATTAGCAGGCTTGTGAGCTGGGGAATTGTGGATTGAGGAGGTCTAGGCGGCGGTTGGCGGTCAAAGCGGTGATCCGGCAGGCTTCGGCGATGTTGTCGGCGCCGTTGAGGCGGTGCAGATTGATCGCGGTGTTGCGTAGCGTTGCTAGGACCTGTGCGCCGTTTCCGGTATGTGCCCTTTGACGGTCTTCGTCGAAGGTGACGTCGCGTATCCAGTGCAGGCTGTTCTCGATTCCCCAGTGTTGACGCATCCAGGTCATGATCGCGGTAGGGCGGGCGTGCTCGAACGGCAGGCTGCAGATGGCATAGACCACCTCCACGCTGCGCTGGTCGGTGGCGGTGATCAAGCGTTCACGAGTGATCCGGATGATTTGTTTTGCGTAGGGGAAGCCGATTCCTCGTGCAGCGGTGATGATTTGCAGGGTGCGGGTCTCGACACGGCCGTGGCCGCGGGAGTCGTCGGTAGCGGCTGCGGGCACCTCGGCCCAGGGCAGCGCGGTGATACGCGCAAGTATTTTGGCTTGGTTGGACTTGACGATCATCAGGTAGTGCGACTTCAAGGTGGCGCAGATCAACTTCGCGGTGACGACCTGGGTATGCATCGCATCCACGGTGACCAGCCACCGCAAGCTACCCGGCAGCAGCGTGAGCAGGGCACGTACGCAGGGAATTTCATTGCTTTTCTCGGCGACAGCGAGTTGACCGAGCACCAATCAGGCACGGTGGGCGAACACCGACACGAGATGCGTGGCTGTCGCTTTGGCGCGTAAAGGCACCACGCAGCATCTTGCCGTCCAACGCGATCGGCACCAATCCACTGGGGCCGCTGCTGGCCACGTGTGCAGTGAAGTAACTGCCCATCCTGGCGTTGAGGTCGGCGGGGTCTAGCCGAGACAAAACAGCGCGGAAGGTCTTCTCACTGGGCCGCCGGAACCGGACCCCTAATTAGGCCAACACATCATCGGGAGCGGTGGCCGCCCATGTGGCAAAACCAGCATAGCCGCGCATCCCCGCGGCAGTGGCCAGAACCGCGATCGCCAACAAAGCCATCAGCGAATACCTCCGACCGCGTGGGTCCCTCGGGTCTGGCACCGAGACCAACACATCGAGAAACTCCGATCCGATGAGCTCGCTACGCTCACCAGGACTCCAGCGGTCGAACACCTCTGGAACCGACGACACAGGCAATACTGAAACGGTAGGCACGGGCAACTCCAGACCAACGACGAACAGTAACCAACTCGATCGTTCTCCAGATAGCCCGTGCCTACACTCCGGCCCCAATAGCGCGGCACCAAAGATCATCAACCCAGCTCACAAGCCTGCTAATCAACAACGCCGGAGCCCTGGGGGCGATTGTGCTCGTGTGGTTGCTCATTGGAGTATTCGCGACATGGCAGCGAGGCTACTTCAAGGGTCAGCAAACAAGTTGTGCCTCAGTGGGAACCGTTGCAGTCACGGTGCTCGCTGGGCCACTTAATTACTTCGGTGTCAACCCGAAAGTAAGGGACTGCCATTTGCCGCAACCTAGCGCAATGGAATCAATCGATCACGCACTCGCAATGTAAAGGAAGTCGTCATGATCGTCGTCGGTGCCATCCTGTTTATCCTGGGAATTTGTGTTCGATATTCATTTGTTGACCACCCTTGGTGTCATCCTGTTGGTGATCGGTGCGGTGTTGTGGGTCATGGGTTCGGTGGGGCGCCCGGTGGCCGGCCGGCGGTATTGGTACTGACCGCCGGAGTTCAACGCCCGCCTTTCACAGCCTGCGCATAGCAACGGCATAGCTTCGGCCTAGCCCGGAGCGGATACTGGAAACCGTGACCGCCCCCCGCAGTTCGGCTGAGCGCGTTGTGATGTGCCGGGCCGATGGTCAACCGGTAAGCGTGTTGGTCGTCGATGACGAACCCGTTCTGGCCGAGATGGTGTCAATGGCACTGCGTTACGAGGGCTGGAACATCGCCACCGCCTCCGATGGCGCGTCTGCGATCGCGTCCGCCCGCGCCGAGCGCCCTGACGTCGTCGTACTCGACGTGATGCTGCCCGACATGAGCGGGCTGGAAGTCCTGCATCGCTTGCGTAAGGAGAACCCACGGCTGCCGGTGCTGCTGTTAACGGCCAAGGATGCGGTGGAGGATCGCATCGCCGGGTTGACCGCTGGCGGAGACGATTACGTGACCAAGCCGTTCAGCATCGAGGAGGTTGTGCTGCGGCTGCGGGCGCTGCTGCGACGCACCGGTGTGACCACCGTGGACAGCGGGGCTCAGCTGGTCGTCGGGGACCTGGTGCTCGATGAGGACAGTCATGAAGTGACACGCGCCGGCGAGCCGATTTCGTTGACATCAACCGAATTCGAATTGCTACGGTTCATGATGCGTAACTCCAAGCGGGTACTGAGTAAGGCGCAGATTCTGGACCGGGTATGGAGTTATGACTTCGGCGGCCGGTCCAACATCGTCGAGCTCTACATCTCCTACCTGCGCAAGAAGATCGACAACGGTCGCGAACCCATGATTCACACGCTGCGCGGCGCAGGTTATGTCCTCAAACCGGCTCGTTAGGAAACCGGGCGCCTGGTCGCTTCGGCTGCGCCTGCTGGTCGGGCAGATCCTCGTCCTAGCCGTTGTCTGTGTGGGAATCACCGCCGCGACCGAACTGGCGCTGCATCACCACCTGGTCGCACAGCTCGACGGGCAACTGGGCGGAACGTCGCATCGATCGGCGTTGATGTACCCCGAGTCGTCCCATCGGTTCTGGCGGCACCAGCACCGATACTGGCGCCCCGGCCCCGGGCCGCGGTTTCTGGATGCCCCGGGCCAGCCGGCCGGCATGGTCGGCGCCGTGGTCAGGGACGGCAAGGCGATCGTTGCAGGGTATCTGACCAATAGTGGGGACCGTGCCGAAATCAGCCCGACGGCGCAGGCCCAGCTGGCGGCCGTCGCCGGCAGCCAAGATCCGGTAACACTGAACCTCGATGGGTTGGGCCGCTACCGGGTGGTGTCCGCCCTGAGCCGCCGCGGTGACGAACTCATCGTCACCGGCCTTTCGATGTCGGATGTGGACGCGACCATGATCCGAATGCTGATCATTTTCGGCATCGTCACCGTCGTCGCATTGGTCGCGGCCACCACCGCCGGCGCGATTATCATTCGGCGGGCACTGGCCCCGTTGCGCCGGGTGGCCCAAACCGCAACGGAAGTCGTCGATTTGCCGTTGGATCGCGGCGAAGTCGAATTGCCGGTGCGGGTATCGGAGACCGACGCCAACCCCGACACCGAGGTGGGTCAGCTTGGGTCGGCGCTCAACCGGATGCTCGATCACATTGCCGCCGCACTATCGACCCGGCAGGCAAGCGAGACGCGGGTTCGTCAATTCGTCGCCGACGCCAGTCATGAGCTGCGCACCCCGCTGGCCGCGATTCGCGGGTACACCGAGCTGGCGCAACGAATGGGTGACGACCGTGCCGCGGTCGCCCATGCGATGAGCCGGGTGGGGTCCGAGACGGAGCGGATCACCAGTCTGGTCGAGGACCTGTTGCTGCTGGCCCGGCTGGACTCCGGCCGTCCGCTGGAACGCGAGCCGGTCGATATGTCCCGGCTGGCGGTCGATGCCGTCAGCGATGCGCATATCGCCGGACCGGATCAGCAGTGGGAGCTTGACCTGCCCGCAGAACCGGTAGTCGTCACCGGCGATGCCGCACGGCTACACCAAGTCGTCGCCAACCTGCTGGCCAATGCTCGTATCCACACCGGCCCCGGCGCCGTCGTCACCACCCGGCTCAGTAGTGGGCCGACGCATGTGGTGCTGGAGGTGATCGACAACGGTCCGGGCATTCCCGAGGCGATGCAGTCGGAGATATTCGAGCGGTTCGCCCGCGGTGATACCTCCCGCTCCCGCAAGGGCGGCAGCACCGGCCTGGGCCTGGCGATCGTGGCGGCCGTGGTGAAGGCGCACAACGGCACCATCACCGTCAACAGCTCACCCGGACGCACCGAGTGTGCGGTGCGGCTGCCACTTGACGCGTGGCAACGATCCGGCGTGCCGCCCGGCTGAGTTGCCGACCGCAGTAGCCCCGGCAACTCAGCGGACGCTGTTGATCATTGGGCCAGCCGAATTGCTGGGCCGCCCACCGCGGGCGCTTGGGCCCGCATCGTCACCGTGGGCGGACTAGGGGCAGGTCACGTTGATTTCGAACGGCTTGTTCACCGGGGACATCGGGTTGGCCATGTCGACCCCGGTCGCCGTGCCGCTGATCTTGTAGCTGCTGCCGTCCTTGGTCGCCGAGGCGTTGCCCTGGCCGGTGCCCGACGTGTAGCCCAGCGTCACGCCGTTGACGTTGCCGAGCCCGACCGACTTGACCTCCGGGGGGTTGGCGTCGGTGAGCACCGCGGCGATACCGGTGGCTGCTCCACCGATCGCGATGTTGACGTTGCCCGCGGCCGTCGTGCATACGACGGAGCCGGTCACGTGCTGGTCTTGCCCATCGATGAGGACCTTTGTGCCGGAGGCTTGACCGCCTCCGGTGCTTGCTGATGTCGAGCCCGTACTCGAGCTTTCGCCACCGCTTGTGGTCGACTTGTTGCTCGAACATCCGGAAAGACCCGCGACAAAAATGGCCGCTCCGGCAACCGCGACCGTCAGTCCACGCTTCACCTGTGCTCCTTTGCCCGTGTGTAGCGGCCATCGGCATTGAGGACGGCTTCGGCAGTATGCGGGTTAACTGGACCCGAGGTCTAGGGACCGCGAGAAAAATATTTCCGAGTTCGCTGACACATCGCCGCGCAAAGTCGCTGCACCGGCCTATCGACGGCGGTGATGCTGATGGCAATGTAGTGCCGGTGGACCACAAACCCCCTACCGCGGCGATCGAAACGGCTCATGGCGAACACTCCCTACCGCTACAGGACACCCGAGATTTCGACGACGCTGACCGTGGCTTCATCGCGGCCTTGACCCCGTGCGTCATCAAGGCCGCCGACGGCCGAGTCGTGTGGGACAACGACGCGTATTCGTTTCTCGACGGCCCCGCGCCCACATCGGTGCATCCCAGTCTGTGGCGCCAATCGACACTGGCTGCCAAACAAGGCTTGTACGAAGTCGTGCCGGGCATCTACCAGGTTCGCGGATTCGACCTGTCCAACATCACCTTTGTCGAGGGTGACACCGGAATCATCGTCATCGACCCCTTGGTATCCACCGAGGTCGCGGCCGCCGCGTTGACCCTGTACCGCGCCCACCGCGATGCGGACCGGCCGGTGGTCGCGGTGATCTATACCCACAGTCACGTCGATCATTTCGGCGGAGTGCTCGGCGTTACCTCTCAGGACGACGTGGACGCGGGCAAGGTGAAGGTGCTCGCCCCGCAAGGCTTCACCGAGCATGCCGTTCAGGAGAACGTCTACGCGGGACCGGCGATGACCCGCCGTGCGACCTACATGTACGGCACATTGCTCGAACGTGGACCGCAGGCGCAAGTGGGCTGCGGGCTCGGCCAGACGCCATCGACCGGCGAGGTCGCCATCATCAACCCGACTGTCGACATCCGTTCGACCGGGGAAAAACACACCATCGACGGCGTGGAGATCGAATTCCAGATGGCGCCGGGCACCGAAGCCCCCGCCGAGATGCACTTCTATTTCCCGAAGTTCCGCGCCCTGTGCATGGCCGAAAACGCCACCCACAATCTGCACAACCTGCTGACGCTGCGCGGCGCGCTGGTGCGTGACCCGCATGCCTGGTCGGGCTACCTCACCGAGGCGATCGATACGTTCGCCGACCGCGCCGACGTGGTCTTCGCATCCCACCACTGGCCGACCTGGGGCCGTGAACGCATCGTCGAATTCCTGGCGCTGCAACGAGACCTCTACGCGTACCTGCATGACCAGACGCTGCGGCTGCTCAACCAGGGTTACACCGGTGTGGAGATCGCTGAAATGTTCCAGATGCCGCCGGCATTGGAGCAGGCCTGGCATACCCGCGGCTACTACGGGTCGGTCAACCACAACGTCAAAGCCGTTTATCAGCGATACATGGGTTGGTTCGACGGCAACCCCGGCCGGCTGTGGCCGCATCCCCCCGAAGAGCTCGCGCCTCGCTACGTCGAGGCCATGGGCGGGATCGATCAGGTGGTTGAACTCGCCCAGCAGGCTTTCGATTCCGGCGACTTCCGCTGGGCGGCCACGCTGCTCGATCACGCGGTGTTCACCGACAGCGAGCATTCCGCGGCCCGGACTCTCTACGCCGACACACTGGAGCAGTTGGCCTATGGCGCCGAGAACGCGGTGTGGCGCAACTTCTTCCTGTGCGGCGCGGCCGAGTTGCGCGACGGCAAGTTCGGCACCGCCGTGCAAACCACCTCGCCGACTCTGCTGACCCAGCTGACTCCGGAACAGATCTTCGACAGCCTGGCGATCCGCATCGACGGTCCGCGCAGCTGGGACCTGGACCTCACCATCGATGTGACGTTCGAGGACCTCAACGCCAACTACCGGCTTGCGCTGAGCAATGGTGTGCTGATGCACCGCAAGGTCGCCGCGGATGAAGCGACGGCATCGGCAACCGTCAAGCTGCAGAACAAGTCTCGGCTGCTGGCCGTGGCGATGGGCGACGTCACCTCGCCCGGGCTCGAGGTCTCCGGGGACGAGTCGGTGTTGCAGACGCTGGCCGGTGTGCTCGATGAGCCGGACCCCGACTTCAACATCATCG
Organism: Mycobacterium liflandii; assembly: GCF_022354805.1. Lineage (NCBI taxonomy): Bacteria > Bacillati > Actinomycetota > Actinomycetes > Mycobacteriales > Mycobacteriaceae > Mycobacterium > Mycobacterium liflandii. The sequence goes on from NZ_CP023138.1 coordinate 256,817, forward strand.
TGCCCTAGCGGCCATCACGCGACGTCGATCACCACCTTGCCCAGCACCTTGCGTTCGGCGACGTAGCGCAGCGCGGCAGGCGTGTCGGCCAATGGGAAGCGGGCGCCGATGTGCGGCCGGATCTTTCCGGCGGCGAACATCTGTGACAGCTCTGCGACATCGCGGGCGCACTCGTCGGGGTAGTCGCCCATGAAGGTGCGGATCTCCATGCCGCGGATGGTGAGGTTCTTGAGCATCACCAGGTTGAGCGGAATGGCCGGAATGGATCCGGCCGCGTAGCCCAGGGTGACGAAGATGCCCCCGCGGGCCAGACCACGCAGCGCGGGTTCGGCGTACGATCCGCCGACGGGATCGAGGACGACGCGGGCGCTCTCTCCGGTCAGTTCCCGGATTCGCAGCTTCAGGTCCTCCTGGTCATAGTCGACGACGGCCTCGGCGCCGCGCTGGCGGCACAAACCCAGCTTCTCCGGACTGGATGCCGCTGCCAGCACCCGGGCACCCATCGCCACCGCCAGATCGACGGCGGCCAGGCCCACACCGCCTGCCGCGCCGAGCACCACAACCCAATCACCCTGCAACACTTGGGCTACCGAGCGCAGCGCATGATAGGCGGTGCGGTAGGTGACGCCGAACGCGGCGGCGGACGCGAAGTCGGCGTCGTCGGGGATGGGTTGGGCCGCGGCCCCGTCGAGCAGCGCCAACTCGGCGAACGCCCCGAACGTCGTGCCGAATACGCGTTGCCCCGGAACCAGAGTCACGCCTGCGCCGGCGCCCACGACTTCGCCGGCGATCTCGTTGCCGGGGACGAACGGGGGTGGGATCTTGATCTGGTACTTGCCCGCGATGAACAGCACGTCGGGAAAGTTGACCGCCGCGGCGCGAACCCGCACCAGCACCTGACCGGGTGCGGGAACGGGATCGGGAACTTCGTCCAGCACCAGATCTTCCGGTGGACCGTAGGCGTTACAGACGATCGCGCGCATTCAACTGACTCCCAGCCCGAGCAGACAGAACCGTACGAGATGCTCGATGTCGTCTCGGCCGGGCCGCTCGGCCGAACCCACGTACCTGCGCATCGTCGCAACCGTGCAACCGTAGACCGCCTCGACGTCACGATCCACGTCGGAGCTGCCCAGTGCGGTGACCGGTGCGGTGAGTAGATCACGCAGCGGGCGCAGCATTTCCCGGTCGGTTGCAAGCCAATTCGACAGTTGCCCGGCGGCCGCGCGACTCATGCTGATCAGGTGTGGGTCGGCAACCTGGGCTAGCGTGCCCTCGATCCAGCGCGCGATCTTGGTGTCCGGGCGTGACTCCTTGGCCATCTGATGTTCCAGGTAGGACACCACAATGGCGACACCGCGCTCCATCACGGCCAGGATCAGATCGTCCTTGCCGGCGAAATACCGATAGAACGCCTTGTTCGACGAACCGGCCTCGGCGACGATGTCGCTGACCCGTGGAGGTTCGGGAGCGGCGCGTTCCATCACCCGCACCGCGGCGGCGAGAATGCGCTCCACTTCCTCGGTGGCCTCGCGCTGGCGGTCATCGAGCGCGCGCTCGACTGCGGCGGTGACTCGATCGCTCACGGTGAATCGGGAAGGGCCGGAACACGGTCGACGAGTTGGCCGTACTTGGCGCGGGCGGCCGCTTGCCGGACGGCCAGTGATTCGCTGGGCCACTGCGGGTCTTCGGGCTCGTAGTTCTTCAGCAGCATCCGCGCCAGGTTCACCTTGTGGGCTTCGGTGGGGCCGTCTGCCAGCCCCAGCGCAACACCGCCGAGTAGCACGCTGACCAGCGGTAGCTGATCGGTGGTGCCCAGCGCGCCGTGCACCTGGATGGCACGCAGACCAATCGATTTGAGCACTTGGGATGCCCGGATCTTGCAGGCGCCGATCTCGGCGCGCGCCGCGTGCTCGCCGGCGGTGTCGATCATCCAGGCCGCGTGTAGCACCGCCAGCCGGAACGGCATCAGCTCGGTGTAGGAGTCGGCGATGAACGCTTGCACCAACTGCTTATCGGCCAGCGAACTGCCCTGGGTGAATCGACTTTTCGCTCGACGTGACATCATCTCGACCGCACGCTGCGCCACCCCGATGGAGCGCATCGCGTGATGCAGCCGGCCACCGGCCAGGCGGGTTTGCAGGATCAGAAATCCCTGCCCCGGTTCCCCAAGCAGCGCATCCGCACCGACTCGAACGTCGTCGTAGTGCACCAGGGAGTGACCCGGTTCGTGGGGCAGGGCGCCGACCAGGTGGTGGTTGGCTTCGATGGTCAAGCCCTTGGTTCCAGCCGGGACCAGGAACGTCGACGCTCCGTGGTGAACGGCCACATCCGGATTGGTGATCGCGACGACGATGAAAAACGATGCGACCGAGGCGTTGGACGAGAAATACTTGCGGCCGCTGATCACCCAATCGTCACCGTCGCGGACGGCGCGGGTGGTGAAGACGCGCGGATCGGCACCGCCCTGCGGCTCGGTCATGGAGAAGCAGGAGAAGATCTCGCCGGACAGCAAGCCCTGCAGGTAGCGGTCCTTTTGATCCGGGGTGCCAAACCGCGCAATGATCTCCGCGTTGCCGGTGTCGGGTGCCTGGGTGCCGAACACGATCGGAGCCCAGGGGCTGCGTCCCAGGATCTCGTTGATCAGGGTCAGTTTCACCGCGCCAAAGCCCTGCCCGCCGAGTTCCGGACCCAAATGTGGGGCCCACAAGCCTTCGTCGCGAACTCGTTGTTTGAGGGGATCCACGATGCGGCGGCGTTCATCGTTGAGCGGCAGGAACTCGCAGCCGGGGAACACCACCTCGAGCGGTTCCACCTCCTCGCGCACGAACCCGCGGATCCAGTCGAGCTTCTTCTCGAACTCCGGTTCGGTGGAGTAGTCCCAAGGCATTCGCGTGCTCCTGTCTTTCAGGGAATGCCGCCGTCGGCGCGCAAGATCGATCCGGTGGTGAAGCTGGATGCGTCAGAAGCCAGAAACAATGCCGCTCCGAGGATTTCGGGTGGGTTTCCGGCGCGCCGCAGGGCTAGGTGGCCGAATGGATTCTGCGTGGCCGCATCGAGGTTCCAGGCCTTGCTGACATCGGTCAGAAACGGCCCAGCCATCAATGTGTTGACGCGCACCGTCGGTCCGAATGCCCGCGCCAGGCCCTCGGTCATCGCGTTGAGCCCGGCCTTTGCCGCGGCATAGGGAATGATGTCGGCGCTCGGGCGCAGCGAACCGGCCGAACTCACGTTGATGATGGAGCCTCCATCGGCAGCCACCATCCGCTCACCGACCAACGCCGAGAGCCGGAACGGGCCCTTGAGGTTGAGGTTGAGCACCGCATCGAACAGCTTCTCGGTGACGTCGCTCAGCTTGTCGTAGAGCGGCGACATGCCCGCGTTGTTGATCAGTGTGTCGATCTTGCCGAAGCGTTCGTAGGACGCCGCGACCAGCCCGTCGAGCTGATCCCAGCGCCCCACATGCACTTGATAGGCCAGGGCGGAGCGCCCGGTCTCGGACTCGATCTCGGTGGCGGTGGCCACGCAGTTATCCAGGTTGCGGCTGGCGATCACCACGTCGGCGCCGCAGCGTGCCGCCGCAAAGGCCATCTGCCGGCCCAGGCCGCGGCTGCCCCCGGTGATCAGGACAACGTGGTCGGTGAGGTCGAAAAGCTGGTCGGCATAACCCATTTCAACGCGCCTTGGTTGCGCGGGCCAGCTCGGCGGCGGTGGCGATCAGCCGGGGGATCATCGCAGCGAACGCGTCCTTGATCTTGGGATCCACCCCGCCTGTGTGGGGCCCGGCGCGCACGGCGGCGGCGTAGGTCTTCTCCAGCACGATGCCCAGTTTCCAGTTCGCCAACACCAGGTAGTAGTCGATGTTGTCGGTGGACAGCCCGCTGACCTTCTCGTAGTGCTCGAGCAGTTCGCTGCGCTTCGGCATGGCACTCATGTCCAGATAGAACCCGTCGGCGCGCGGCTCTTCACCGTCATAGCCCAGCAATGACCAGGCCAGATCCAGCAGCGGGTCGCCGATCGTGGTCATCTCCCAGTCCACAATCGCGGCCAGTCGGGCGAGTTCCCCGTGGGCGAACATGACATTGGCGAACTGTTAGTCGCCGTGCATGATGCCCGGCGTGTAATGCGCCGGCCGGTTGCGGCGCAACCAGTCCGAGGCCGCGTCCAGCCCGGGCAGTTCGCGCACCTGGTAGGCCGCGAGAAAGTGCAGCCACCGGTCGACCTGGCGCTCATGGAATCCGTCCGGGCGGCCGAAGCCCTCCAGGCCCTGGCCGCGCCAGTCCACCCGGCCCAGTTTGGCCGCCCCCTCGACGAGTTGCAGCGCCAGCCCGCGGCGGGCTGGCAGGTCGGTGTCGAAGGGTGCGGGCCACCCGCCGTCCATCGGGCTCCATCCATCGATGGCCCTCATCAGGTAGAACGGCATGCCCAGCACCGATCCGGTCTCGTCGGTAGCGATCAGTTCTGCGTGCGGCACGTCGGTGCCGGACAGGGCCCTTACCAGCCGGATCTCGCGCAACAAGCCGTCAATGCGGGCCGCGTCGGCACGCGGGCCGGGCATGCGCAGCACCATGCTCTGATCGCCGCGGCGCACCAGATACAGCGTGTTCTGCGAACCGCCCCCGAGCTGCTCGAGCACGGGCTCCTCGCCGCTGCCGGGCGCATGGCGGCTATCCAGCCAGCGCCCCAGAACAGCCGCATTCAGCGAGGTCCCGCCTTCGGTCTCCATCGGCCGCACTCCAAACTCTCATTTTGGAGAATAGCATTCTCGGTGGGAGTGGGGCGGGCCCGGACGAGCAGTGGCCGCACGGAACCCCGGTGGTCTGATACGCCGAGTATTCGGTGAACGCGCGCGAGCCGTGGATATAGCAGCGCCCCAGCGACGAGCAGGGCATCGCCACTTAGGGCCCAGGGACGCCGGGTCCGCCGTCACCCCCGTTCCCGTCGGGTCCACCGGCGGGGGGTCCGCCGGTGCCGGTGCCGGGGGTGGCGCCGGCGATGCCGTCTTGGCCGCTAGCCCCCATCGCCCCGGTTGCCCCGGGCTGACCGTCGGGGCTCTGGGTTGAGGGGGTTTCGCCTCCGGCGCCGCCGTTGCCGCCGGTAGCCCCGATGCCGCCGTTTCCGCCGTTGCCGCCCGTTCCGCCGTTGCCGCCGTCGCCGTAGAGGCCGCCGGTGCCGCCGGCCACGCCTGCTCCGCCGTTGCTACCGGTGCCTCCGGTGGCGCCGATACCGCCGGTCCCGCCGTCACCGGCCGCGCCGCCAGGGCCGTGAAAGCCGTTTCCGCCGTTGCCGCCTGTTCCGCCGGTGCCGCCGCCGTTGCCGCCGTTGCCGCCGTCGCCGCCCTCGCCGCCCTGGCCGGGTAAGACGGAGGTGCCTAACCCGAGGCCGCCGTTGCCGCCGTTTCCGCCGGCGCCGCTGCCGTCGCCGCCTGCCCCACCGTCACCGCCCCAGCCGCCGGCGATTGCGGCGTAGCCGCCGGTGCCGCCGATGGTGCCGGGTCCGCCGCTGCCGCCGTCGCCACCGTTACCGCCGAAGGGCTGGTCGAAGTCGGCGTAGCCGTTGCCGCCGGTGCCGCCTGCTTGGCCGGCGTAGGCGCCGTTGCCGCCGGTGCCGCCGTTGAGGGTGGGGTCGGTGGAGGTGTAGCCGTCTCCGCCGCGTCCGCCGCTGCCGTTGGTGGTGGTGGTGGGGGTGGTGCCGTTGATGCCGTGGGCGGCGGTGTCGGTGCCGTCGCCGCTGGTGCCGCCGGCCCCGCCGAGTCCGCCGATGCCGGGGTTACCGCCGTTGCCGCCGTCACCGCCGTCGAGGTGCAGGGCATCACCGTTGGCGCCGGCGCCGCCGTTGCCGGCGATCGCGCCGTTACCGCCGGTGCCGCCGTTACCGCCGGCCCCGGTTATCCCGGTGCTGCCGAACCAGCCGGTGCCACCGCCGTTACCGCCGTTGCCGCCGCTGGTCCCGGCGGTCGTCGCGGTTGCGCCCGCGCCTCCGGCTCCGCCCGCACCGCCGGCACCGCCGGCCCCGCCGTCGTGTCCGGTCTGGCCGGTTTGTCCGGTCAAACCCTGGGCACCCGCCCCGCCGGCCCCGCCGGCCCCGCCATCACCGAACATCCAGCCGCCTCGGCCCGCGCCTCCACCGGAGCCCCCGGCCCCAGTGTTGGAGGTGCCCCCGGCCCCGCCGGCTCCACCGTCGCCGGCCACCCAGCCGCCGTTACCGCCATGACCGCCGCCACCGCCCACACCCGTACCCGAGATGCCGCCGGCCCCGCCGGCCCCATCGGCCCCGAACAACCCCGTGCCGCCGCCATGACCCCCCACCCCGGCGGTGGTCAGGCCATTGCCGCCGGTCCCGCCTTGGCCCCCAGCACCGAACAGCCAGCCGCCGGCGCCCCCGCCGCCCCCGACACCGCCGGCCCCGCTCGCGGAGGCCCCGCCGGCCCCGCCGACACCGCCGGTACCGATCAACCCGGCGCTGCCCCCACGGCCCCCGGCCTGACCGGCCGCACCCGATCCGCCCCGACCCCCATTGCCCCACAACAGGCCGCCGGCGCCGCCATTGCCTCCGGTGCCATCCACCCCATTGGCGCCATCACCGATAAGCGGGCGCCCCAACCAGGCCATCGTCGGGGCATTGAGGGCCCCCATCACATCGGCGCCGGCGCTCTGCAACACCGATACCCCCGCCGCCTCGGCCCCGGCATAGGAATCCGCGGCCGCATCCAACGCCGCGACAAACCGGCCATGAAACACCGCCGCCTGCGCGCTGATCGTCTGATAGGCCTGCCCATGACCATCAAATAGCCGGGCCACCGCCACCGACACCTCATCGGCGCCCAATGCTCCCGCCAACGCCGTGGTCGGCCCCGCCGCCCACGCCCCGGCGGTCTGCACACCCGAGCCGATCACCGCCGCCTGGGCGGCAGCGGTCCCCAACACCTCCGGGCTAGCAAACACAAAAGACATGACCGTCTCCCCCGACTGGTAGCTCGCCCAACACCAACACGCAATCACCACACCGCGAGCACAGCGATACTAGCCATCTGAAAACCGACGATTCCGGTTTTCCGGGAAAATTCACCCATCCCCACCCAACCCGCTCATCTCCACCACGCGGCAACGCCGTCTCGTGGCTGCCGCGCCGGGGCCCTGCGGGCCAACATCACGTTGGCGACTAGCGGCCACCAGGGCGACCGCGACTGCCTCCCTCGCCGCCCGAGCGGTTTGGTCCGGGGCCTTCGCCGGGGCCACCGTCGCTGCCGACAACCTGCTGTCCGTTCAGGGTGCTGGTGCCGCCGTGGCCGCCATTGCCGCCGGAGCCGCCGACGGCGGAGCTCACCCTGGTGGTGCCGGCGTTGCCGCCCCACCCGCCCTCGCCGCCCCAGCCGCCGTAGCCGTCGGTGCCCAGGCCGCCGGCACCACCTAGGCCGCCGTTGCCGCCGTTGCCGGCGAACGTGCCCGCCCCGTCTCCACCGGCGCCGCCGCTGCCGCCGCACCCGCCGTCGCCGCCGGTGCCGCCTGTGCCGCCGGTGCCGCCGGTGCCGCCGGTGCCGCCGGTGCCGGGACTTGACCAGGGGCCACCGTTACCGGCGTAGCCGCCCGAGCCGCCGCGCCCGCCGTCGCCGCCCGCGCCGCCGGCTCCGTAGACGTTGTCTCCGCCAAGCCCGCCCTTGCCGCCGTGCCCGCCTTGGGCGCCAGTCTGTGCTCCGCGGCCGGCGTCGCCGGCGTCGCCGCCAGCCCCGCCCTTGCCGGCGACGCCGTGGGCAGTGTTGGAGGAACCACCGTTGCCGCCGGTACCCCCGCTACCACCAACGCCGGCAGCGGTCTGGCCGTCACCGCCGGTCCCGCCGGTCCCGCCGTGGCCCCCATTGCCGGCGGTGGTTCCGGCGCCGCCGGTGCCGCCGGCACCACCAGTCGCCCCGCGGTTGGACGCATTCTCGCCGCCGATGCCCCCATTGCCGCCATTCCCGCCGGCCCCGCCGTGCCCGTTGGCCAACAACGTGCTGCCGCCGCCGGCGCCACCGTTGCCGCCCGCGCCGCCGGCCGCGCCGTTGGCGTTGATCCCGCCGTTTCCACAGTCGCCGCCGTTGCCGCCGTGGCCACCGACGTTTCCTCTTGGGGTGTATCGGGTGTTGCCGTCGCCCCCTCGGCCCCCGCCACCACCGTCGCCGCCAACCCCGTCATCGCTGGCGGTGCCGCCATCCCCGCCTTTGCCGCCGGTGCCTGCGGTGCCGCCGTTGCCGTTTCCGCCGGCGCCGCCGTTTCCGCCGGTGCCTCCGGTGCTGGCGCCGCCGTTTCCGCCGATTCCGCCGTCGACGTCGTTGGCGCCGTTGCCCTCACCGCCGGCGCCGCCGGCGCCTCCTGCGCCTCCCGCGCTGACTCCGGCAGCGCCGTTGCCGCCGATGAAACCAGTACCGCCGATACCGCCATTGCCGCCGTTGCGGTTGGCGCCGAGTGCGGCATTGCCGTTGGCGCCCTTGCCGCCGTTACCGCCGTTACCGTCGTTACCGTCGTTTCCGGTGGCGCCCGTGGCGGCTCTGCTCGATTCATCACCGCTGAGGCCGCCGTAACCGCCCTGATTGCCACTCCCGCCGTGCCCGCCGGCACCACCGGCGCCCGTGGTGCCGTCGTTGAATCCGTTTCCGGCGGTGTGCCCACCACCAACGCCGCCGTGACCACCGTTGCCGCCGAGGCCGCCGCGACCGCCGTCCCCACCGGAATGGCCGTCAACATTGAAGGGACCTAGAGGTGTATCGCCTCGTGAGCCGTCACCGCCGATGCCGCCGGTCCCGCCGATGCCACCTGCCCCGCCGACGCCACCGTTGCCCTTGATCAGGCCGCCCTCGCCGCCAGCCCCGCCAACCCCGCCGCTACCCCCGAGACCGCCTTGAAACCCTTTGTCGCCCGGGGTGAGCCCGGCGCCGCCCGTGCCGCCCTGGCCGCCCTGGCCACCCGTGCCGCCGGCCCCACCGTGGCCGTAGTCGCCGGCGTTGCCTCCTTTGCCGCCGGCCCCACCGTCACTACCCCTGCCGCCTTCGAGATGGGTCGCGTCGCCGGCGGTACCGGTGGCGCCGTGCCCGCCGTCGCCGCCGCGACCACCATCGCCGATTTTCCCGGCGTCACCGCCGGCGCCTCCGGCGCCCCCGGCAACATTCGGGTCAAACGACGCCGCCCCGGGCGCGCCGGCCCCGCCGTCGCCGAGCAACAATCCACCGCGGCCGCCGGCTCCGCCGGCCATTGTGGCCGCACTCGAGCCAGCCAGACCCGCTCCGCCGGCCCCGCCGGTCCCGATCAACCCCGCATCTCCACCGCGGCCGGCAACGGTGGTGGCCGTGGCCGCCGCCCCCGTCCCGCCATCACCGAACAGCAAGCCACCCGCCTCGCCCGCGCCGCCGTTGACTCCGGCCACCCCCGGTGCGCCATTGCCGATCAAGTCCCGCCCGATTGCTGCCTCGAACGGCGCATTGATCACCGGATCCACCACCTGGCCCAGCGGACTGGTGATCCAGGCCTGGCTCAGCGTATGTGCTGGCTGCACCAACAATGCGTCAGATTCCGCGCCGATCACCGCCTGCACCACCCCCACCGGGCCCTCCCCGGCTTTGGCCGTGGCGGCCGCCGCCTCGTAGGCACCGGACAGCACTGCGGTCGGCCCGGCCGTGGCGTCCCACACCTGCCCCAACGCGGCGGCGCTGGCGGCCTCCGCACTCGCGTAGGCCTTCGCGGCGGCGTCAAGGGTCCGCCCGAACCCTCCCTGCAGGCCGTCCAGAAACTCCTCGAGCACCACCTCGTACTCCTGCGCGTGATCGGCGAACAACGCAGCGATCCCCACCGACACCTCATCGGCGCCAGCGGCCAACAACCCCATCGTCGGAGCCGCCGCCGCCCTGCTGGCAGTACTCACCGCTGACCCGATGCCGGCCACCTCCGCTGCCGCCGCACTCAACTGCTGCGGAGCCACATTCACAAACGACACAGCGCACCACCCATCGGTCGACAAGGCCTTTGGCCCAACAACATCGCTGACGATAAATGCGCAGGCCAGCGCCGTATTGGCGAATCAAATCCGCCATCAAATGTTGAGAAGGGCCACCCCGGACCACGCTCTCGCGGCCGTCTCAACCCCGCGGTGATGAACAGCAACATTGCTGACCGTCAGACACCGTTCGCGTCTCACGCACGCAAACCGGGGGGGGCTCACCCGCGAAAGCCACAACCCGGCCAGCGCCTGCCCAAACCAGGCATGAACCCACGATTTCCGCGCTCGGACAATGGCCACCACAGCGGGCACCGGCCACCCCATGCGGCGAGGCCACGTGCGAGGCTGGGCCGAGCGACCCCGACCGTGGGCAGCGCACCACACCAACCACCGCATGGGAGCCCATATGCAGATGCTGCTGGTCCGGCACGCGCTGCCGCTGCGCAGCGAGCATGGCGAAGGTTCGGATCCGGTCCTGTCCGACACCGGGGTAGCGCAGGTCAGCCGCCTGCCCGAGGCGCTTTCCCGATTCCCCATCACCCGGGTGATCAGCAGTCCACAGCGCCGTGCCGTCCAGACCGCCGAACCCGTCGCGACCGCGCGCGGCCTGGCCATCGACATCGACGATCGCTTCGCCGAATACGACCGCGACCTGCCGCACTACATTCCCGTCGAGCAGATCCGCACCGAGAAGCCCCAGGAGTGGGCGCGGATGGCGCAGGGGAAGCTGCCCAGCGCGGTCGATGAGGACGCCTTTCGTGCGCGGGTTCGTGCGGTGGTTGACGACGTGGTGTCCGCGGCTGGCTCCGACGACACGGTCGCGGTGTTCAGCCATGGCGGAGTGATCAACGTGGTGCTGCACGAGATTCTGGGGACCGCGCGGCTCTTGTCGTTTCCTATCGACTACGCCTCGATCACCCGGCTGCTGTTCTCGCGGACCGGCCAGGCCACGGTGGCCACGGTGAATTCGACCGAACACGTGTGGGATCTGCTGCCCCGAAACCAGCGGTGGTAGCCCAGTGGCAGCTGCCGCCGACGAATTTCGACGTGCCGACACGCCCGGGGAGCAAATGGGTGGTGGGCGGTGGTAAACAAGTTCGGTGACTTCGGTAGACCGACTCGACGGCCTCGACCTGGCCGCGCTGGACGGGTATCTGCGTTCACTCGGTCTGGGGCGAGAGGGTGAGCTACGCGGCGAGCTGATCTCCGGCGGCCGCTCCAATCTGACATTCCGGGTCTACGACGATGCGACGAGTTGGCTGGTGCGGCGGCCACCGTTGCATGGGTTGACGCCTTCGGCGCACGACATGGCTCGTGAATACCGGGTGGTGGCGGCGCTGCAGGACACCCCGGTTCCGGTGGCCCGCGCGATCGCGCTGTGCGAGGACGACACGGTGCTGGGCGCGCCCTTCCAGATTGTGGAGTTCGTGGCCGGGCAGGTGGTGCGCCGGCGGGCCCAGCTCGAAGTGCTGGGTAGCAGGGCGATCGACGGCTGTGTTGACTCACTGATCCGGGTGCTCGTCGACCTGCACAGCATCGATCCGGGCGCCGTTGGGCTTGGCGATTTCGGCAAACCCGACGGCTACCTGCAGCGTCAGGTGCGTCGATGGGGGTCGCAGTGGGACCTGGTGCGGTTGCCTGACGACCGCCGTGACGGCGACGTCGCGCGACTGCATTCGGCTCTGCAGCAAGCTATTCCGACGCAGAGTCGCACGTCGATCGTGCACGGCGACTACCGGATCGACAACACCATCTTGGACGCCGATGACCCGACGCGGGTTCGCGCGGTGGTCGATTGGGAACTTTCGACGCTGGGGGATCCGCTCAGCGACGCGGCGCTGATGTGCGTGTATCGCGACCCCGCACTGGACCTGATCGTCAACACCCAGGCCGCCTGGACGTCCCCATTGCTACCGACGGCCGACGAGTTGGCCGACCGGTATTCGCTGGTTTCCGGGATGTCGCTGGGGCATTGGGAGTTCTACATGGCGTTGGCCTACTTCAAACTCGCCATCATCGCCGCCGGTATCGACTTCCGCAGACGCATGTCCGAGCTGGCCGATGGGAAAACCGATGCCTCCGATGAGGCCCCCGAGGTCGTTTCGCCGTTGATCTCTCGTGGCCTGGCGGAGATCAGCAAGCCGATCTCCTAGCCTCAGATCGAATGTCTGCCCGGGTTTTCCGGGGTGCGAGCCCGATTGGCGTACGCGGCCGGTCAACGCCCGGGGTTGGTGGCCCGCAGTGCCTGCGCGTGACTCTTTTTCGCCTCGCGGCGCAGCTGCAGAATCCGCGCGGTGCCGACCGCGACGGTCAGCAAACCGCCCCCCACGGCCGCCAGCAGTATCGCCACGCCCAGGGGCAGGCTCCAATGCCAGCCGAAGAAGGCGAAAGCCGTCGAGGCGGTGTTTTGGGCGATGAAGATCAGCAAGACGATCAGCACCAGGAAGCCGGTGATCAGTGAGGACCACAACGCGGCCGCCCGGGTGAACTTGATCGGGGGTTCCCCCGAACTCGGAGCGGGCTTTGGCGCCGGCGTCGAGGGCGCTTTGGTCTGGGGTGGGGGACCAGCTGAGCCAGATTGGTTGCTGCTCATACCGTCATGTTTACCCTTTTTTCCGCGGTGAAGGTAATTAAATCTCCGCTGGCAACTTTGCTGCGCTTTCACGTCTGCGCGGCAACACACCATTGCGGACGATAGTGTCGGGTGCATGGGGACGCTGCGGCGCATGTGCCGCGCAACACTCGCCGCAGCGCTGTGCGTTGTGATGGTGTGTTCGGTCGCGGCCTGTGGCAGTTCGGACCCGTTCGGGACCACCAGCTGTGGCATCAACTCGATCGTGGTCGGGTCTGGCGACTTCCCGGAATCGCAGATTGTCGCCGAACTCTATGCACAGGCGTTGCGGGCAAATGGCTTCGAGGTCGGAATGCGGTTGGGAATCGGCAGCCGCGAAACCTACATCCCGGCGCTCAAGGACCATTCCATCGATCTGGTTCCGGAGTACATCGGAAACCTCTTGCTGTACTTCGACCCACACGCCACCGTGACCCTGCTGGACGCCGTCGAACTGGAGCTCTACCGGCGGCTGCCCGGCGATCTGTCGGTTCTCACGCCGTCGCCGGCTTCGGATACCGACACGGTCACCGTCACCAGTGCGACCGCCGGCAAGTGGAACCTGAAGACGATCGCGGACCTGGCCCCGCATTCCGCGAATCTGCGGTTCGCGGCGCCCTCGGCGTTCCAGAACAGGCCGTCCGGATTGCGTGGGCTGCGCGAGAAATACGGGCTCGACATCTCACCTCAGAATTTCGTGACGATCAACGACGGCGGCGGCGCGGTAACAGTGCGCGCGTTGCTGGACGGAACGGTCGACGCCGCCGACATTTTCAGCACGTCACCGGCGATCCGGCAGAACCACCTGGTGGTGCTCGCCGATCCGGAGCACAACTTTCGGGCCGGCAACATTGTGCCGCTGCTCAATTCGCAGAAGAAGTCCGATCGCATCAAAGACGTCCTGGATGCGGTGTCCGCGAAGTTGACCACCGAAGGCGTGGCTGAGCTCAACGCTTCGGTATCGGGCAACGGTGGCATCGACCCTAATGAGGCCGCACGGAAATGGCTGCACGACAACGGCTTCGATCATCCGATCCGGCCCTAGAGACCAACTGGGAAACGCATTGATCAGGTTTGACAATGTCGACAAGGTGTACGCCGACGGCACCACCGCCGTGGACCAACTGAGCCTCGAGGTCGCCGACGGCATGCTGACCGTTTTCGTCGGCCCATCGGGCTGTGGCAAGACGACGGCGCTGCGCATGATCAATCGCATGGTCGAGCCGAGTTCGGGCGCCGTCACCGTCAACGGCACCGACGTCTCCACGGTGAACCCGGTGAAGTTGCGCCTCGGAATCGGCTACGTCATCCAAAACGCGGGGCTGATGCCCCATCAGCGGGTGATCGACAATGTCGCGACGGTGCCGGTGTTGAAGGGGCAGTCCCGCCGGGCCGCCCGCAAAGCGGCCTACGAAGTACTCGAACGGGTAGGTCTCAGGGCTCCGGCGTTGTTGATTAGCAGGCTTGTGAGCTGGGTTGATGATCTTTGGTGCCGCGCTATTGGGGCCGGAGTGTAGGCACGGGCTATCTGGAGAACGATCGAGTTGGTTACTGTTCGTCGTTGGTCTGGAGTTGCCCGTGCCTACCGTTTCAGTATTGCCTGTGTCGTCGGTTCCAGAGGTGTTCGACCGCTGGAGTCCTGGTGAGCGCAGCGAGCTCATCGGATCGGAGTTTCTCGGTGTGTTGGCCTCGGTGCCAGACCCGAGGGACCCACGCGGTCGGAGGTATTCGCTGATGGCTTTGTTGGCGATCGCGGTTCTGGCCACTGCCGCGGGGATGCGCGGCTATGCTGGTTTTGCCACATGGGCGGCCACCGCTCCCGATGATGTGTTGGCCCAATTAGGGGTCCGGTTCCGGCGGCCCAGTGAGAAGACCTTCCGCGCTGTTTTGTCTCGGCTAGACCCCGCCGACCTCAACGCCAGGATGGGCAGTTACTTCACTGCACACGTGGCCAGCAGCGACCCCAGTGGATTGGTGCCGATCGCGTTGGACGGCAAGATGCTGCGTGGTGCCTTTACGCGCCAAAGCGACAGCCACGCATCTCGTGTCGGTGTTCGCCCACCGTGCCCGATTGGTGCTCGGTCAACTCGCTGTCGCCGAGAAAAGCAATGAAATTCCCTGCGTACGTGCCCTGCTCACGCTGCTGCCGGGTAGCTTGCGGTGGCTGGTCACCGTGGATGCGATGCATACCCAGGTCGTCACCGCGAAGTTGATCTGCGCCACCTTGAAGTCGCACTACCTGATGATCGTCAAGTCCAACCAAGCCAAAATACTTGCGCGTATCACCGCGCTGCCCTGGGCCGAGGTGCCCACAGCCGCTACCGACGACTCCCGCGGCCACGGCCGTGTCGAGACCCGCACCCTGCAAATCATCACCGCTGCACGAGGAATCGGCTTCCCCTACGCAAAACAAATCATCCGGATCACTCGTGAACGCTTGATCACCGCCACCGACCAGCGCAGCGTGGAGGTGGTCTATGCCATCTGCAGCCTGCCGTTCGAGCACGCCCGCCCTACCGCGATCATGACCTGGATGCGTCAACACTGGGGAATCGAGAACAGCCTGCACTGGATACGCGACGTCACCTTCGACGAAGACCGTCAAAGGGCACATACCGGAAACGGCGCACAGGTCCTAGCAACGCTACGCAACACCGCGATCAATCTGCACCGCCTCAACGGCGCCGACAACATCGCCGAAGCCTGCCGGATCACCGCTTTGACCGCCAACCGCCGCCTAGACCTCCTCAATCCACAATTCCCCAGCTCACAAGCCTGCTAATCAACAACGCCGGAGCCCTGGGGTAGGTCTGAACCCCAAGGTGGCCAGCCGTTATCCGGCCCAACTCTCCGGTGGCGAACAACAGCGGGTCGGGCTGGCGCGGGCGCTGGCGGCTGACCCGCCGATCCTGTTGATGGACGAGGCCTTCTCTGCTGTCGACCCGGTGGTACGCCATGACCTGCAGAACGAAATCCTGCGTCTGCAAAGCGATCTACACAAGACCATCGTTTTCGTCACGCACGACATCGACGAGGCGTTCAAACTCGGTGAGGTGGTGGCGGTGTTCGCGCCGGGCGGTCGGTTGCAGCAATGTGACCAGCCCGCCCGGCTGCTGGCCCGCCCGGCCAATGAGTTCGTGTCGAAATTCATTGGCTTGGGCCGTGGCTACCGGTTGCTGCAACTCTTCGATGGGGCGGGGCTCGAGCTGCATGACCTCGAGCGGATCTGTGTGAGCAGTCTGGGGCGGTCGCAACCGCCCGATGGCTGGGCGCTGGTGGTCAGCGACGATGACGTCCCGGTGGGCTGGATTGACGCCGACGGATTGCGCCGCCATCGCGATGGTGCGACCTTGCCGGACGCCATGACCGTGGTCGGGGCGGTGTTCCGGCCGAACGGCAACCTTAGCCAGGCGCTGGATGCCGCGCTGTCGTCGCCGTCATCCATGGGTGTGGCCGTCGACGACGGCGGCAAGGTCATCGGTGGAGTGCTGGCCGATGACGTGCTGTCCGCGTTGAAAAGCCGGCGATAAGGCCCGGGTATGCATTACTTGATGACCCACCTCGGCACCGCCTGGGCGCTGACCATGGTCCATCTGCGGCTGTCGTTGATTCCGGTGCTGATCGGTACGGCGATCGCGATCCCGCTGGGCTTGTTCGTGCAGCACGCACCGACGCTTCGTCGGTTGACGACGGCAACCGCCAGCGTGGTCTTCACCATCCCGTCGCTCGCGCTGTTCGTGGTGTTGCCGCTGATCATCAAGACGCGGATCCTGCAAGAGGCGAACGTGATCATCGCGCTGTCGGCCTACACCACCGCCCTGCTGGTGCGTGCGGTGCTGGAGGCCCTGGATGCGGTGCCCGCGCAGGTCCGGGATGCCGCCGTGGCGGTCGGCTATTCGCCGATTGCGCGAATGCTGAAAGTCGAACTGCCGCTGTCAATTCCGGTGCTGGTATCCGGCCTGCGGGTGGTCGTCGTGACCAATATCGCGATGGTTTCGGTGGGGGCGGTGATCGGCATCGGCGGTCTGGGCACCTGGTTCACCGCGGGTTACCTGATGGACAAGAGTGACCAGATCGTGGCCGGCATCACCGTGATGTTTGTCCTGGCCATTCTGATCGACATGGTGCTCAACGTGGCCGGCAGGTTGGCCACGCCGTGGGAGCGCAGCTCGCGTGGCCGGCGTCGGTTCAGATCTCCGATCGTGGGTGGGGCTCGATGAACTTCCTGCAACAGGCGCTGTCCTACTTGTCCACCGCCGCAAATTGGACCGGATCGGCCGGCCTGGCTCACCGTACCGCCGAGCACCTGGAATACACCGCGCTGGCCGTGACGGCGTCGGCACTGGTTGCCATACCGATTGGGTTGATCATCGGCCACACCGGCCGTGGTCAGTTGCTGGTGGTGAGCGCGGTCAACGGGCTGCGCGCCTTGCCGACGCTGGGCGTGTTGCTGCTCGGTGTGCTGTTGTTCGGGCTGGGTCTGGGGCCGCCGATAGTCGCGCTGATGCTGTTGGGCATGCCGCCGCTACTTGCCGGCACCTACGCGGGCATCGCCAGCGTCGACCCGCTGGTGGTCGATGCCGCCCGTGCGATGGGGATGACCGAGGCCCAGGTGGTGTTGCGCGTCGAGATGCCCAACGCCCTGCCACTGATACTCGGCGGGTTGCGCAGCGCGACGCTGCAGGTGGTTGCCACCGCGACGGTGGCTGCCTACGCCAGCCTGGGCGGGCTGGGCCGCTACCTGATCGATGGGATCAAGGAACGTCAGTTCCATATCGCCTTAGTCGGTGCGCTGATGGTGGCGGCGCTGGCGCTGTCTTTGGACGGGCTGCTGGCGTTGGCGGGATGGGCGTCGGTGCCCGGTACCGGCCGCGTGAGCAGGTTCTGGCACCAGCCAGATGACCGAATTGACGTTGCAGTTAGTCCCAATTCCGCCGCGGTTGGTTCACACGTCCTACGGTAGAGATGTGAACTCAGTTTCCTCTGATCCGGCTCGGCGCCTCTGGACGGCTATGTTGACGTGGCGTGCTCAAGACGTCTCGCGCATGGAATCGGTACGAATTCAGGTGTCCGGCAAGCGGATCAGGGCAAATGGCCGCATTGTGGCGGCCGCTACCGCCAGCAATCCCGCATTCGGCGCTTTCTACGATCTGCAGACCGACGAGACCGGCGCCACCAAGCGGTTCGGACTGACCGTCACGCTGGCCGAGCGGGAACGTCAGCTCGCGATCGCCCGGGACGAAGAGAACATGTGGTTGGTCACCGACCACCAGGGTGAGAGCCGAGCGGGGTACAACGGCGCGCTGGACATCGACCTGGTGTTCAGCCCGTTCTTCAACGCGCTGCCGATCCGGCGCCTCGGAATCCACGAGCGTGCGGAGATGATCACCTTGCCGATGGTCTACGTCAACGTGCCGGAGATGAGTGTCGACGCGGCCACCGTGAGCTACAGCAGTGAGGGCCGCCTGGATGGCATCAAGTTGCGCTCCCCGGTCGCCGATACCACCGTGACCGTCGACGATGAAGGTTTCATCCTGGACTATCCAGGCTTGGCAGAGCGGATTTGATCACGCCGCCCGCCCGGCCGGCCGCCGCCAGTCGTTCGCGCCAGCGCGGCTCGCCGATCGTCACCGTGGAGATGTCGGAGCGCGGGAAGCTCTCGTAGCGGGTGCGCGCGGCGTTGCCCGCGTCGACCAGGTCGGCCACCGAGCCATTGCAGGCCAACGAATCGCGTGCGCGGTTGAGCAATTCGATGATTCGGTCCGCAGCCGGCACCAACTGTCCGGTGTTGGCCTCGCACATCGCCCGAACCAGGTCGGGAGCGGTGCCGGCAACGCGGGTGGCGTCCCGGAACGAACCCGCGGCCAGAGCAAAAGCCAGGGGGACTTCGGCGGCGGTGACCGCCAGTGCCTCGGCGAGCAGGTGGGGCAGGTGTGAGATCGCCGCCGCGGCCGCGTCGTGCTCGTCGGACTTGGCCGGCACGACCACCGCTCCGCAGTCCAGCGCCAGCTGCATCACCATCGACCACACCACGGGATCCACGTGGTCGTCGACGCTGACGACCCAGGGTGCCCGCGTGAATAGGGCGCCGTGACCAGCCCCCCAACCGGAGTGTGCGGTGCCGGTCATCGGGTGACCGCCGACGAAGCGCTCGCGCAGACCGGCCTCGATGACTTCCTCCAAGACGGCGGTCTTGACGCTGGTCACGTCGGTCAGCGGGCAGTTAGGGGCCAACTCGCGGATGTGGGTCAGCATGCTCGGCAACGCCGGCATAGGAACGGCCAGCACAATCAATGCGGTGGTGTCGGCGGCCCGGGCCAGTGTTTCGGCGAGATCGGTGGTGGCCTCAAATCCGTCCGACTGGGCGCCGTTGGCGCCTTCCACCGACCGGTTGTAGCCGAAGACCACACGATCTGCTGCAGCGGTGGCCCGCATGATGGAACCACCGATCAAGCCCAGCCCGAGTACACACACGGGTGTCGTCTGCACAGTCCCAAGGTTGGCACACTTGTATTGCTTGTGCGTGTCCGCCGCCGCGCTTGCCCAGCGGCGCTGGTCAAGGGTCATCTGGTCACAAACCTGGCCAGCGACTACCGTAAGCGCCCATGGGAGCACAACGGGCCGCAGCGAAAGGCCCGTCCGCGGAAACGCCGGACGGTTTCGGCGTTGCCGTGGTTCGTGAAGAAGGCAAATGGCGTTGCGCCGCGATGAGTCCGAAGGCCTTGGCCACGCTGTCGGAGGCCGAAACCGAGCTGCGGGAATTGCGCAGCTCGGGAGCTGTCTTCGGGCTCCTGGACATCGATGACGAGTTCTTTGTCATCCTGCGTCCGGCGCCTTCAGGGACACGGCTGCTGTTGTCGGACGCCACCGCGGCACTTGACTACGACATCGCGGCTGAAGTCCTAGACAGCCTGGACTCTGAAATAGATCCCGAGGACCTCGAGGATGCCGACCCGTTCGAGGAAGGCGATTTGGGCCTGCTGGCAGATATCGGCCTGCCCGAGGCCGTGCTGGGGGTCATCCTCGACGAGACTGACCTCTACGCCGACGAACAACTCGGCCGCATCGCCCGGGAAATGGGCTTCGCGGAGCAGCTGTCGGCGATAATCGACCGCCTCGGTCGGTGATCGCGGACGAAGATCTGGTCCGCGCCGCCCTGGCGGCAGCAGCGACGGCCGGTCCGCGCGACGTACCCATCGGTGCGGTGGTGATCTCCGCTGACGGGACCGAACTCGCCCGCGCGGTAAACGCCCGCGAGGAACTCGGCGATCCGACCGCCCACGCCGAGATCCTGGCGTTGCGGGCGGCGGCGCGAGTGCTCGGGGATGGGTGGCGGCTCGAAGGCGCCACGCTGGCGGTAACGGTCGAACCGTGCACCATGTGTGCGGGTGCTCTGGTGCTGGCGCGGGTGGCTCGTTTGGTGTTCGGTGCGTGGGAACCCAAGACTGGCGCGGTCGGTTCCTTGTGGGATGTGGTGCGCGATCGTCGGCTTAATCACCGCCCGCAAGTGCGCGGTGGTGTCCTCGCGCAGGAGTGCGCTGCGCCCCTGGAAGAGTTCTTCGGCCGCCAGCGATTGGGGTGACGGGCCATCGGTTCGGTAAGCTGCTCGGCGGTGGCGTGTCCGAGCGGCCTAAGGAGCACGCCTCGAAAGCGTGTGACGGCTAAAACCGTCCGAGGGTTCAAATCCCTCCGCCACCGCCAAGCGATGAGTCGACCCGTGGGTGACACCACGGGTCACGTCATCGGCTACAGATTCCCCGGCCGTCGGCCGGGGTTTTTGTTCTTGGCGTGGATTGGCGCGCAATCTTCGACGAGCGGACCAAGGCCGGGCAGCATCACAGCTCCGTGGCCATCGTGGTCGCGCGAACGGTGACGCACCGGGTCGACCATAGAACTCTCCAGCCACTGCTCCCTCCAGTGGCGGGTGTCGCGTCCCTTCAACGTGTGGTCTCGGCCTAGAGCCGTTTTGAGGCGGCGCCTTCCCGTTCGAGACATTGGTTTCACGTACTAGACAGATTTGTTTCAAATAACCTGTGTGGCAATATATTTCGCCACATCGCTACTTACGATACGCGGGAATCGGCACTGGAGCCGATGGGTGACGAGCGGTTTAGCCCATTTTTCCGATGGTGCCCGCCTATCGCAGAGGAGTGGTGTGATGTCGTTTGTTTCGGTGGGTCCGGGTCTGTTGAAGGCGGCTGCTCGGGATTTGGCGGGTCTGGGTGCGGGGCTTCGGGAGGCCAATCTGGCGGCGGCCGGTGCCACGGTGGGGGGTGTTGCCGGCTGCCGGTGATGAGGTGTCGGCCGCGATTGCGGAATTGTTTGGTGGTTTCGGTCGGGAGTACCAGGCGATGGGTGCTCGGGTGGCGTTGCTCCACGACGACTTCGTGCGGGCGCTGACCGCGGGCGGGAGCGCCTATGGGCAGGCCGAGGCGCTGAATATGTGGCCGTTGCAGGAGCTCGAACAGCAGGCGCTGGGGGTGGTCAATGCGCCGAGTATGGCGTTGTTCGGCCGTCCGTTGATCGGTAATGGAGTTGATGGGGTCGCGGGCACTGGGCAGGCCGGTGGGGCCGGCGGGATCTTGTGGGGCAACGGCGGAAATGGTGGGTCGGGGGCGGCCGGAGCCAACGGTGGAGCCGGTGGTTCCGCGGGTCTTATCGGCACCGGTGGCGTGGGTGGTGCCGGTGGCGTCGGTGCTGCGGGTATGACCGGCGGGTCTGGTGGGGCCGGGGGCAGTGGTGGCTGGTTGTGGGGTGCGGGTGGCTCCGGTGGTGTGGGTGGTGCTGGGGGCGTGGGTGCCGGCGCCGGTGGCATCGGCGGGCATGGTGGTGCTGGTGGCGCCGGGGGTGTGGCGCGTTCGTTGTTGTTTGGCACCGGCGGAGCCGGCGGTGCGGGCGGGGTCGGTGGTGGTGGGGCAGCTGGCGTCGACAGCGGTACTCCAGGAGGCAGGGGAGGTATTGGCGGTGTCGGTGGCGCGGGTGGTGCTGGTGTTGTCGGGGGTGCGAGCCGATCGTTGTTGTTCGGCGCCGGCGGGGTCGGTGGCGAGGGCGCTTCGGGCGGGCTAGGCGGCGGCGGAGGTGCCGGGGCCAGCGGTGTGGGCTTCGATATGGCGGGCGGTGCTAGTGGCGATGGCGGCGCCGGTGGTGCCGCCGGTGCCGGGGGTTCCGGAGGCTCCGGTGGATGGCTGTGGGGTAACGCCGGGCAGACCGCGGGTGCCGGTGTTGGCGGTGCTGGTGGCGCTGGTGGTGCGGGTGGCGCCGGTGACCAGGGTGTTTCTGGTGTTGCGCCGGGTGAGGCGGGTGCGGTTGGTTTTGCCGGTGGTGCCGGGGGCGCTGGCGGTGCGGGCGGTAACGGTGTTGGTGGTGGCGTGAACGGTGCTGGCGGCGCTGGTGGTGCTGGCGGCGTTGGTGGTGGCGGTGGCGCGGGGGCTAGTGGTGTGGGTGCGGGTGTGGCCAGCGGTGACGGCGGGACCGGGGGTGCTGGGGGTGCGGCCGGCGTGGGTGGCGCGGCCGGTACTGGTGGCACCGGCGGTGCTGCGGGTGTGGCCGGTACCGGCGGTGCTGGTGGCGCTGATGGTGCGGGTAGTGATGCCAGCCTGGCGGGCCAGGCCGGTTTTGCTGGTGGCTCCGGTGGTGCTGGTGGCGTTGGGGGTAGTGCCGGGGCCGGCGGTGTTAATGGCTCCGGTGGTGATGGGGGTGCCGGGGCTGCGGGTGGGGCCGGTGGCGCTAGTGCGACCGTGGCGGGCTCCGGTGGTGATGGCGGTGCGGGTGGCGCCGCGGGTGGCGGTGTCGGGGCTGCGGGTCTCGGTGGTGATGGTGGCCACGCCGGTGCCGGTGGTGCCGGTGGTGAGGGACTCAGTGGCGGCTTCAACACCGGTGCGGCTGGCGGGATCGGTGGCGCTGGTGGTGCCGGGGGAACCGGTGGTGACTCCGGTGGTGTGGGCGGTGTCAACGGTGACGGCGGTGCTGGTGGTGGCGGTGGCCGTGGTGGTGATGGTGGTTCGAGCACCACGGTGGCCGGTGTGGGTGGTGCTGGGGGTGCTGGCGGTGCCGGCGGTGATAGCGGCATGGTTGCTGGTGCGGGCGGTACGGGTGGTCAGGCCGGTGATGGCGGGTTCGGTGGGTTCGGTGGTGCCGGTATCGATGGTGGTGGTGCGGCCGGTGCCCGCGGCGGCGATGGTGGGGCTGGCGGTGTCGGCGGTGCGGCCGAGGCCACCGGCACCGGTGGTGCCGGGGGTAGTGGTGGTGCCGCCGGTGGTGGCGGTAGTGGTGCCAGCGCGGTCGGTGCGGGCCTAGCTGGTGGTGCCGGTGGTGATGGTGGCATCGGTGGTGCTGCGGGTGCTGGTGGCAGTGGGTTTGTGGCCGGTGCTGACGGTAATGGTGGCTTTGGTGGCGCTGGTGGTGCGGGTGGCGCCGGTGACCAGGGTGTGTCTGGTGTTGCGCCGGGTGAGGCGGGTGCGGTTGGTTTTGCCGGTGGCGCTGGGGGCGCTGGCGGTGCGGGCGGTAACGGTGTTGGTGGTGGCGTGAACGGTGCTGGCGGTGCTGGTGGTGCTGGTGGCGTTGGTGGTGGCGGTGGCGCCGGGGCCAGTGGTGTGGGTGCGGGTGTGGCCGGCGGTGACGGCGGGACCGGGGGTGCTGGGGGTGCGGCCGGCGTCGGTGGCGCGGCCGGTACCGGTGGCGTCGGCGGTGCTGCGGGTGTGTCCGGTACCGGTGGTGATGGTGGCGCTGGTGGTGCGGGTAGTGATGCCAGCCTGGCGGGCCAGGCCGGTTTTGCTGGTGGCTCCGGTGGTGCTGGTGGCGTTGGGGGTAGTGCCGGGGCCGGCGGTGTTAATGGCTCCGGTGGTGATGGGGGTGCCGGGGCTGCGGGTGGGGCCGGTGGCGCTAGTGCGACCGTGGCGGGCTCCGGTGGTGTTGGTGGTGATGGCGGTGCGGGTGGCGCCGCGGGTGGCGGTGTCGGGGCTGCGGGTCTCGGTGGTGATGGTGGCCACGCCGGTGCCGGTGGTGCCGGTGGTGAGGGACTCAGTGGCGGCTTCAACACCGGTGCGGCTGGCGGGATCGGTGGCGCTGGTGGTGCCGGGGGAACCGGTGGTGACTCCGGTGGTGTGGGCGGTGTCAACGGTGACGGCGGCGCCGGCGGTATCGGTGGCCGTGGCGGTGATGGTGGCTCCAGCACGAGCACGTCCGGTGTGGGTGGTGCCGGAGGCGCGGGCGGTAACGGCGGCAACGCAGGCTTCGGTGTGGGCGCCGGCGGCACGGGTGGCAGCGCAGGTGACGGCGGTGCTGGCGGGTTCGGCGGTGCCGGTATCGACGGCAGCGGCGCGGCCGGTGCCCGCGGCGGCGATGGCGGGGCTGGCGGTGGCGGTGGCGCCGGAGGTGTTGACGGCGTCGGTGGCGCCAGCGGAAACGGTGGCGCGGCAGGCGCTGGCGGGGCCGGGGGCAGCGGCATCGGTGCTGGCATTGATGGTGGTGCCGGTGGCGCCGGAGGGACCGGCGGTGCGGCAGGGTTCCCAGGCGGCGGAGGTACCACGGGAGCTTGGGGTACCGGTGGCGCCGGTGGTGCCGGCGGTGCTGGTGGCGCCGGCGACCACGGTGGCGTAGGCGTCAACCCGGGTGACTCGGGTACGGCCGGGTGGGCTGGTGGTGCTGGTGGTGCCGGCGGCAGCGCCGCGTTCAACGGCGTCAACGGTGCTGGTGGTGCTGGCGGCAACGGTGGTGCCGGTGGCGGCGGCGGTGCCGGGGCCAGTGGTATCGGCGCCGGTGTGGCCGGCGGTGACGGCGGAACCGGCGGTACTGGTGGCGCCGCCGGAACTGGTGGCGCGGCGGGAACCGGCGGCACCGGAGGCGCTGCGGGTGCAGCCGGTAGCGCTGGTGATGGTGGCGCCGGGGGTGCTGGTGGCGCTGGTGACGACGGCAGCGCAGGAGTGGTCTCGGGCGACCCGGGCACGGCCGGGAAGGCCGGGGGTGCCAGTGGAGCTGGTGGCGTCGGCGGCAATGGTGTTGCGGGCGGAGTCAACGGCAGCGGCGGTGCTGGCGGTGCAGGCGGCGCAGGCGGCACGGGTGGTGCCGGGGCCAGCGGCGTCCCCGCTAGCGTGGACGGCGGCGACGGCGGCGCAGGTGGTGCCGGTGGTGCGGCCGGTTCCGGTGGTGCGGCCGGCACGGGTGGCAGCGGTGGCAGTGCGGGTAACACGGGTGCCGGCGGTGCCGGCGGCGATGGCGGCGTCGGGGGCGCCGGCGGCAATGCCGAAGGACCGGGCCTGTTCGGTTACGACGGCGGCATGGGCGGGGCTGGCGGTGCTGGCGGCAGCGCCGGGTCTACTGGCGTCAACGGAGACGGCGGTGCCGGTGGCGCGGGCGGTGTTGGCGGCCTCGGTGGCGATAGTGCGGCTACGGCCGGTGGTGGTGGAGCCGGCGGCGATGGCGGCGCTGGTGGTGCCGCGGGCGCCGGTGCGGGTATCGCGGGTTCAGCTGGTGACGGCGGGCACGCCGGTGCGGGCGGTGCCGGCGGTGCAGGCCTAAGCGGCGGATTCAACACCGGTGCTGCCGGTGGTATCGGTGGCGCAGGTGGTGCCGGGGGAACCGGCGGTGACTCCGGTGGCGTCGGTGGTGTTAACGGTGACGGCGGTGCCGGCGGCAATGGCGGGGCCGGCGCGAACGGCACCGCCAGCCCGGGTGTCCCTGGCCCCGGGGCTGGCGGCGACGCCGGGGCCGGCGGGAATGGAGGCGCCGGTGGGGGCAGCGGCGCACGTAACGGTGACGGCGGTGACGGCGGAGTGGGTGGCCGCGGCGGCGATGGCCATATCCACCCGAGCGGTTTCCGTATCAACGGCGGCGATGGCGGGGCTGGCGGCGCCGCAGGACTTGCCGGCGTCAATGGCGCTAGTGCCGCTGGCGATGCCGGCCACGGCGGCGATGGCGGGGCCGGCGGGAACGGCAGTGTCGGCGCGTCGGGAGCAGATGGCGTGGGGGCAGGAGCTACCGGCGGTTTCGGCTCCCAAGGTGGCGATGGCGGTAAGGGTGGTGCCGGTGGAGCCGGCGTGAATGGAGTTGGTGGCGGCGACGGTGGCAAGGGCGGCACCGGTGGTGCCGGCGGGGCCGGCGGGGCCGGCGGAGCGGGTAGCGATGGCATCATCCCGTCGAATGGCGGCCTCGGCGGCAACGGCGGCTCGGGCGGTCTGGGCGGGGCAGGTGGTGCCGGTACCGACGGCGGAGCGTCGGGCGCCACTGGCACCTACGGCACCGGAGGCGCAGGAGGGGCCGGAGGCGCCGGAGGAAACGCCACCGGCGGCGCGGGCGAGGGCGGCGGCCTCGGTGGCAACGGTGGCAACGGTGGTCAAGCATTCGGGGATGGTGTCGGCGGCGCCGGTGGTATCGGCGGCAAGGGTGGCAATGCCGCTATCGGCACCATCGTCATAAATGGTGGAGTTGGCGGGGCGGGCAGTTCCGGCGGCTTGGGAGGTGCCACCGAGGACGGGGTAGGTGGTGTCGGAGGCGCCGGCGGGGCCGGCGGCAATGGTGGTCGGGGCGACACGTTGTTCACGGTCGGCGGCAGTGGCGGCACCGGCGGTGACGGCGGCGGCGGTAGCGCTAGCGGAAGCGGCACTGGTGGCTCCGGCGGTACCGGTGGCGTTGGAGGGATAGGCGGCGATGGCAAACTAGGCGGCTTCGGCGGCGACGGCGGCGACGGTGGTGACGGCGGGTTCGGTGTCATCGGCGGCCAAGGCGGCGGCGGTGGGTTCGGAGGCCTCGGCGGGACGGGCGCGGGTGGCGCGCCTTCCGATAACGGGATCAACGGTGAACCAGGCAACCCGGGCTGAGCGATGCCACACCCAACCATTCCCGGTCCGGCGTTAGAAGATGGCCTGCAGGACAAGCGAATAACTGGGATCTAGCCGAGCCGGGCCCGTTTTACCCGCTGATCAACAACGGAAGCGAGATCGCTCCCGCTCCTCCGGTCACCACAATTACCCAACGGCCGTCGACGGGCAGGCTCACCTCAACGTTGAAGATGGCGAACCCGACCTCGGCGGTGGTTGCGGCGTCGGGCAGCTCGAATCCCATCAGCAGGGGTTCGTCATCGGTAGGAGGTCTGATCTCGACTTCGATCCGCTGGTGGGGGTCGTCGGTTTCGGTCTGGGTCAACACCACCAGCAGAAACCGTGCTGCCCGGTCGGTGTCGACCCAGTATCGGTACAAAACGCCGCCGGATACGTTGAGCTTGTTATCCACCGCAGCGGCCGCTTCGGCTAGAAAAGCCCCCACTATCACTCCCCGAACCTACAGCCATGGTCACGGCACGCTCGGCGGGGCTCGGAGCGCCCCGCGGCTATTGCTGAGGCTGGGGTGCGCCGCCATAACCGAGCTGCGACGCGGTGTAGCGTGCGGCATCGGTGACCGGCACCGCCTGCACCGCAGTGCCGTACGCGCAGATCTCGGTCCATACGTCACCGAGCTCGGTGGTGTCGAAGCGCATCCCGATAATCGCGTTGCCGCCCTTGTTGCGGGCCTCGGTCATCAGCCGGGCCATCGCCTCATTGCGGCTCTCGGCCAGGTTCTTGGTCATGCCCTGCAACTCGTCGCCGAACATCGATTTGAATCCGGCGCCTATCTGGGAGAAGGCATTTCGGGAACGAACGGTCAGTCCGAAGACTTCGCCGCACACCCGCTGGATTTCCCAACCGGGAATGTCATTGGTCGTGACAACGAGCACCGGGCCACCTTTCTGCGGACGTTCGATACGACGTGATTGCGCTGCAGACTACCGCTGCGTGGGCGGGGCGCCTAGCGCAGCTTGCGGCCGTAGCTGTCGGCAACGTTGCCGGTGAAGATCATGATCGCGTCAACGATTCCCCACAGCACCGCGGCAATGAGAAACGGAAAGCCGATGAGGCAGAAAACGGTGAAGGCCAGGCCGCCGAGTCCGAGGCACAACTGAGCCGTGGCAACGGAATTCGAGCCGACGTAGAACCGGCCGATCCCGGCGAAACCGAAAAACAGCTGCAGCAGTCCGGCGGTGGCGGCCGACTTATCGGAAAGGAGCACACCGCTGATCGCATCGCGTCCAAAGGGCGCCTGCGGATCTGGCGCCTGGGCGAAATTGGGGTACGGGTACGACGGGTTGCCGGGGTATGGCTGTGGCTGGCCCCCGGGTTGAGCCGGATACCCCCATGACGGTGGGAACTGGGGATTGGGGCCCGGCTGGCCGTAAGGCTGCCCGACCCAGGGGGGCTCGTCGGAGGAACCTCCGGGTTGATTCGGTGTCGCCATCGGCTAGCACTACCCCCTCGTAATCTCGCCTCCCCACGCTACCCCGGCCCCAGCCGGTGTCGCTTGACGAAACGGCCACACCCGCGGCTACCGTCTTTGGAGTATGTCGAAGTCGAAGTGGGGATCCGGTGGAACCTTCCAGCACTGACATCGCTGACATCGACTTTGACGATCTGACGAGGCCCGTGCTGACCGACGTCCAGCGCCAGGTTCTGCAGTTCACCGAGTCCAGACACGTCGAATTCGACATCGCGGCACTGCTCGCCGAAGCTGTGGACCAGGCCGGGGTCGGCGACGACCTTGGCGACACCGACGGCTTCGGAAACCGCTTGAGGGCCCATGTGGCAGCGATCGAAGGCGACCAAGGTCTCACCCAGCTCACCCGCTCGTCCTTGCGGCAGCGAGTGGTTCGGCTGCTGCGCAACCGCCTCTCATTGACCGACCTCATCCGCCGATACCCCGAGATCGAATCGATCCGGATCGAAAAACCGTTCGTCGTGGTGGGCATGCCGAGGTCGGGCACCACCCATCTGGTGAATCTGCTCGCTGCCGATCCGCGCCGGCGTGCGCTGCCGTACTGGGAGAGTCAAGACCCGATCCCGGCCCGAGGCCAAGGCCCCGACATCTTCGGCGTGGACCCGCGCTACACCAGGGCCAAAACCGAGCATGATGCATTGATGGCCACCGCTCCGGTGGTGGCCGCCATGCATGACCGGTTTCCCGAAGCGATCGAGGAAGAAGTGGAGCTCCTCGACCTGGACCTGGCCTCCTATGTCCTGGAATGGCATGCGCGGGTGCCCGATTGGCGCGACTACTATCTGGGGCTCGACCAACGCCGCCATTACGCCTACCTGAAGAAGGTGCTGCAGGCGCTGACGTTTCTGCGCGGCCCGCAAACCTGGGTCCTCAAGAGCCCGCAGCATTGCGAGCAGCTGGGCCCGTTGATGGCGACCTTTCCCGACGCCACGGTGGCTTTCACGCACCGTGATCCGGTGGCGGTGATCCAGTCGACCATCACCATGATGGCCTACTCTGACCGGCTGCGCCGCACCAGCATCGACGCCGGCTGGCTGCTGGACTACTGGAGCGACCGCGTGTATCCACTGCTGTGGGCCTGCGTGCGTGACCGTGACATTGTGCCGCCCGACCGCAGCATCGACATCGGCTTCCATCAGCTCAACGGCAACGAAATGGCGCTGCTGGACGAGCTTTACCGGTGCAGCGGCGTCGCGATAACCCCGAAGGTTCGCGGACTGTTTCAGCAGTACCTGGACGGCAATCCGCGCGGCAAGCACGGTCGGGTGCGCTACCACCTGCAACGTCATTTCGGCAGCTCGGCCGAGCAACTTCGGGAACGGTTCGACTTCTATTTCGACAGGTTTGATGTCCGCCCCGAGTGAAGGAGACGACCGCGATGTTCGAACCGGTCTACCGCAGCAGGCCGGGCGCCGATGCGATGCGCCCGGCGGCCGCTGAGCGGGCTGAGCAGATCGCGCCAGGCTTGTGGTGTTCACTGGGACTGTCGAACTCCTACTTGCTGACCACCGCTGACGGTCGGGTGGTGGTCAACACAGGGATGGGATTTGAGGGCCCGGTGCACCGCGCGAATTTCGATGCCGTGGACTGCTCGCCGGTGCGCTACATCATCTTGACCCAGGGCCACGTGGACCACGTCGGTGGCCTGGACAGCGTGCGCGACCCCGAGACAAAGGTTGTCGCACAAGCGAACTGGACCCTCTGGCGCGACGACAACGAGCGCCTCATCCCGTATCGGGCCAGCCGCAGTGCCTTCGCCTTCAAAGACACGCTGAGCGCCGGCATCCAGGCGATCCAGCGACGTCTCGGTACCACCCGCCTGCCGGCCAGAGCGTGCCCAACGTCGATCTTGATTTCGCGGACACGCTCGTCCTGGAAGTCGGCGGCCGACGGATGGAGCTGGTGTCGGTACCGGGGGGAGAAACGACCGACTCGTTGGTGGTCTGGCTGCCGGAGGAACGAATATGTCTGTGCGGAAATACCTTTGGTCCGCTATTCGGCCACATCCCCAACCTCGTCACCATGCGTGGCGACCGGTACCGCGACGCGCTGGCTGCCATCGCCTCGATCGAGCGGGTGCGCGCGCTGCGCCCCGAAATTCTGGTGACCGGTCATTTTGACCCGATCACCGGCGCCGAGCTCATCTATTGCGAGCTCACCCGACTGCGCGACGCCATCACATACGTCCACGATCAGACCGTCGCCGGGATGAACGCCGGCAAGGATGTGGAAACCCTGATGCGCGAGATCGTGCTCCCCGCCGAATACGACGTCGGCCAGGGATATGGGACGGTGGCCTGGGACGTGCGGGCGATCTGGGAGAACTACTCGGGCTGGTTCCACCATCGCTCGACAACCGAGCTGTATCCGGTGGGATTCGACGCTGTCGCCGCCGATGTGGTGGACCTGGCGGGCGCGGATGCGATTGTGGATCGAGCCCGCGCTCATCTGGTCTCCGGCCGCCCGGGTGCAAGCGATCCACCTTGCCGAGCTGATCGAGCGGGACCACCCGGGCGCCCGTGAGGTACTCAGACAAGCCCACGAAAACCTGCTCGCCTGCAGTACCAACTTCTGGGAAAGCGCATGGCTAGAGCATCAGATAGCGAGCCACTCATGACGGCGCGGGTGAGCTTCGATTTCACTGGGACTGCGGCCCTGATCACCGGCGGTACCAGCGGGATCGGACATGGGATCGCGATGCTGTTCCGGGACGCGGGGGCCCAGGTCACCGTCACCGGAACCAAGCCGGGGTCCGCGGACTACGACACCGACTTGTCCGGCATGACTTACCGGCAACTGCAGCTCACCGACCCGGATTCGATAGCCCAGCTGACACAGCACTTCGACCGGCTGGATGTCCTGGTCAACAACGCCGGCGCGAATTTCCCTGGGGGACTTGATGAATCGAAGCCGGATGGTTTTGACGCTTCGGTACAGCTCAATCTGACCGGTCCGTACCGGCTGACCATGGGTCTCTACCGCTCGCTGAAGGCATCGACCGCGGTGGGAGGCGCCAGCGTGGTCAACATGGCATCGATGTCGGCATTGCGCGCGGTCACCTTGGTCCCCGGCTACGGAGCCGCCGAGGCGGGAATCATCTGTGTCACCAGAAACCTGGCGGTCAAGTGGGCGGCCAAGGGCATCCGGGTAAATGCCGTGGCGCCGGGCACGATCGATACCCCGATGACCGCGCCGATGCATCTCGCGACCGAGCTGGTGGATGCGGAGCTTGCTCATATTCCGGTGCGCCGCTTCGGATCAGTCGGCGACATCGCACCCACGGTGGCGTTCCTGTGCACCGAACACAGCAGCTACACCAACGGGGCGGTGTTCGTTGTCGACGGCGCGTCGGATTGCGTCTGAGGCGACGCTGCAGGGCAACGGCTATGCCCCGGAAGTCACCGCCGATGTCCCGAGCCCGCTTCCCGATCGGACCGCGTTTCTGGCGCTCACAGACCCCGATGGGCGGCCGGGGAGGGTACTGACGGGGGCCTAGAAGCCCAACTGTTGGGGCATCTCGGTGACCAGCACCGGAAGCGTGACCGACCCGGTGTCGGAGCTGGCCACGAGTTCCCAGCGGCCGTCGATGGGAAGGCGCAGCTGGATCTCGAAGAAGGCGAAGCCCGGAAACTCGGCCACGGCGGCCTCCGGAACCTCGAATTGCAGCCGGGTGGCTTCGGCATCCGCGGGAGGCCGTGCCTCGACAGTGAGCTGCCGATCCGTGCTGCCCGGGTTCGACTGGGTCAGCACTACCAGGACAAACCGGGCCAGACGATCAGGCCCGACCGCGAAACGGGACAGCACGCCGCCCGACACGTTGAGTTTGTTGTCTACCGCGGCAGCGGCGTCCGCGAGAAAGGCACCGGTAAGTATCACGCGGCTGAACCTACCGCGAAGTAGATTTGCCAGCAAACCCGAGGGGGTATGGCCCTGGGGCGGCTTTGGTACAGCGTGCGTCGCACCTTCGTCGTGTGAAACCTCGGCCCGACAAACGTCAGTAGCGGGCCGCGCATCATCGGATGCTCGAAAGACGGGTCCGGCGGCATCGGTGGGGGCGGGCAATGCCGGCCGGTTCGGGAGCCGCCTCGCGGCGATTCCCGGGGGTGCGATGAGCGCTGCGGCGCGGTTTGCGAGCGCACGCATCTGTCCTGCCCGCTCAGTCGTCGGGAGGGGCCTCCGAACGAGCCGAGTCGCGAAATATGCGGTGGCATAACGGCTACCGGCGTTACCCCGGGCTCAACATCGGGAATCTAACGCCATGGTAAAAGTCTTGACGAATACAACTATGGCCAATTACTACTGTCGCTATAAACATTGGTCGTGGTGTCGCTCACACGGTCACGGTCCATCCGGGACTGGTGTGCGCTCATCCGGCCGTTGCGGTCATCGGGCCCAAGTCCGCGCAACTAAGGAGGACCAGATGCAGTCGATGTCGATCGATCCGGTCGCCGCCGATATTGGTGCGCAGTTGGCCGAAGGCGCCTTTCGGGGTCTGCAGGCCGGCGTGACGGCGGCCACTTCCATAACTTCGGTGCGGCCGGCTGGGGCCGACGAGGTTTCCACCCAGGCGATGCTGGCGTTCACTAAACACGCCGGACAAATGCTTGCCCTCAATCAGGCGGCGCAGGAAGAGCTCAGGAGGGCCGGCGAGGCCGTCAACGCGATCGCGCGGATGTACGCCGACACCGACGTGGCGGTGGCCAGAAACCTGATCGACGTCGGATGGCGGTCGGGATCGGCGTTGGCGAACGTCTGATCGTGTGGCTGGGTATCCCCGCCGCTTCAGCCAATTTCGCGCCTGAACGAGCGATACTGGGCAGGTGGCTGATCGCAACGTGCTGGGTAACCCGTTGGAGCAGTGTGGGACTGAGCCGCCCACCGGGTTCTATCGTGACGGCTGCTGTGCTACCGGGCCCGAGGACGTTGGCCGGCATACGATCTGCGCGGTGGTGACCGCCGAGTTCCTCGAACATCAGCGTTCGATCGGCAACGACCTGTCCACCCCGGTGCCGGAGTACCGCTTTCCCGGACTGCTGCCAGGCGACCGCTGGTGCGTCGTCGCGGTGAATTGGCTGCGTGCCCACTATGACGGCTGCGCCGCGCCGGTGATGCTGGCATCCACCAACGAGCGGGCACTGGAAGTTGGTGCCACTCGAGGTGCTGCAAGAACACGCCGTCGATGTACCCGATGACCTGGCCAACTTGTAGTGGCCGGCGGCGTCAGGGCACTGCGGTCGAATACAGCCAGGTGTCCCACAAGTCCCGTAGCGACTCGGTGGCGTAGTTGGCGGCCAGGCCGGTGAAGTCGTCGGTGATGACCGTGCCGTGCCGGTACCGCCTCGTCCAATCCCTGAGCAGGGCGAAAAATTTCGCGTCACCCAACCGCCCGCGCAGGCTGTGCAGGGCCAACGCGCCGCGCTTGTAGACGCGATCGTCGAACATCAGTTGGGGCCCGGGATCGGTCAGTAGCAGGTCTTGCGGTTTCCCCCGCAGCTCCTGGTGGTGATAGCGGGCCAGCTCATCGGCGCTGGGCCCGCCGCTGTGCTCCGACCAGAGCCACTCGGCGTAGCAGGCGAATCCCTCGTGCAGCCAGATGTCGCACCATCGCCGCGCCGTCACCGAGTTACCGAACCACTGGTGCGCCAGTTCGTGCGCGATGAGCCGTTCGCTGGAACGGGTGCCATCGCAGTGATTGGCGCCGAAGATCGAGATGCCTTGCGCCTCCAGCGGTATCTCCAGAGCATCGTCGGTGACCACGACCGTGTATCCGTTCGCCAGCGGATACGGGCCGAACAGATCGATGAACAACTGCATCATCGCCGGCTGCCCGGCGAAGTCGTGGTCGAACTCGGAGCGCAGCCGTTCGGGCAGCGCCGCCCTGATCGGCACCGGGGACCTGGACATCCGGGCCATGACGTAGACGCCGACCTGGAGGGTGATCAGGTAGGTCGAGGTGGGTTCGGGCTGCTCGTAGGTCCACACGGTCTGTGACGCCCGTACCCGCTGCCCGACGAGCTTGCCGTTGGCAATCGCCCGGTAGGAGCTCTCGGTGCTGATCTGGATGCGAAACGCCGCTTTCGCGCTGGGATGGTCGTTACACGGAAACCACGAGGCCGCGCCGTTGGGTTGGCCGGCCACCAGCGCCCCTTCGGTCAGTTCCTCGAATCCGACTTCACCCCAGAGCGTTTGCAGGGGCCGCGGCGCTCCGCTGTAACGCACGAGAACCGAAAACGCCACTCCGGTAGCCAGCTTCGAGGTCAACCCGATGCGCAACTTGCCGTTGCGGCTGGCAAAGCGCGCGACGCGCTTGCCGTTGACCAACACCTTCGACACCGACAGCGCATCGGATAGATCGAGGGTGAATTCCTGCAACTCGGTCAGGGTCACCGCGGTGATCGTCGCCGTTCCCGACAGTCGGTTGATCGCAACCTTGTATTCCAGGTCCAGCTCGTAGCGTGAAACCCGGTAGCCGAAGTTGCCGTTCTGGGGCAGGTATGGATCGATGATTTTGATAGCTTTCTTCGGCATCTTGGCGGATGCTTTCACGCGGCAGTGTCCTTTGCGCCGCCTTCGGATTGTTTTGTGCCGCTGGACTTCTTGCGGCGAGTCTGCCACGGCCTGATCGGATTGCCCTGCCAGCGCGTCGACCCGGGTACCTCGTCGCCGCGGACAACAAGTGAGGCCGGACCGACCGTCGCGCCCGAGCCCAACCGGGCCGCGGGCAACGCCACACAATGCGGGCCGAGGGTCGCGCCGGGTTCCAGAACGACGCTGTCCATCCGCATGATTCGGTCGTGGAAGAGATGGGTCTGCACCACGCAGCCGCGGTTGACGGTGGATCCCGCGCCGAGGGTCACCAGGTCCGCCTCCGGCAGCCAGTAACTTTCACACCACACCCCGCGGCCGATGTGGGCCCCCAGGCCACGCAGCCACATGTTCAGCACGGGTGTGCCGCCGGCCGCGCGGGCGAACCACGGAGCCGCGACGGTTTCGACGAACGTATCGGCCAGCTCGTTGCGCCACACGAACGACGACCACAGGGGATATTCGCTGGCCTTGATCCGGCCGACAACCAGCCATTTCACCACGACCGAGATCACCCCGGCGACGGCACCGGCGGCCAGCAGAACCAATCCGCCCAGCAGCGCGGCCCACCAAATCCCTGACGGCCCGAACGCCAACACCACCGCCTGCAGACCGCCCAGCACGGCCAGGCCGATCGCGACGGTCACCATCATGGGGAGCAGCCGGCATGTCTCCACCGCGGCCCGCATCAGCTTCAACCGCAGGGGCGGTTCAAAGGTGGTCGCGGCATCGGCTTCGGCGGGCTTGCGCCGCAACCTCATTGGCGGGCTGCCCAACCAGGAGGAGCCGCGTTTGGCCTTGGGCGGCGTAGCCGACAGCACCGCCACCAGCCCGTCGTCGGGGACGCGCCGGCCCGGTTGGGTGATGCCCGAATTGCCCAAGAACGCCCGCCGGCCCACCGTCGTCGGCGCGGCATATATCCAGCCGCCGCCCAGTTCGTATGCGGCGACCATGGTGTCGTCGGCCAGGAACGCGCCATCCTCGATCACGGTGAACTTGGGGATCACCAGGGCGGTGGAGATCTCGGTGCCGCGGCCCACCTTGGCGCCCAGTATCCGCAACCAGATCGGCGTCAGCAGGCTGGCATACAGCGGGAACAGATAGTTGCGGGCAGCGTCCATCAGCCGCTCGGTCGTCCACAGTTGCCAGCCCGTCCGGCTGCGTACCGGGTGGTAGCCCGCGCGCAGCCCGATCGACATCGCGCGCACCGCCAGCACCGTCACCAGCACGTAGACGGCGGTGGCGGCCAGCGTCGCGACCGGGGTCCACAACAGCGCCGGCAGCACCGCTTGGGACAGGCTGCGGGTGTGCCGGACCGCCGCCGCGATCACCGCAAGGCCGGTGACCGCGGCCAGCAGCGGCAGACCGGCAAGCAGCAGCGAGGTCAACCCGTACACGGCCACCCACTGCCCTCGGCGCGGCGGTCGCTGGTCCGGCCACGGGTGATTGACCCGGCCTGATTTGGCCGCGGGTGACCCCTTCCAGTACTGGCCGTTCTTGATCTTGTCGATCACCCCGGAGCCGGGTGCCACATCGGCGTTCTTGCCGACCACCGCGCCGGGCAACAGTGTGGTTCGCGACCCGATCGTTGCGTCGTTGCCGATCGTGATGGCGCCGACGTGAAACAGGTCGCCGTCGATCCAGTGTCCGCACAGGTCCACCTCGGGCTCGATCGCGCTGCGGTGCCCCACCGTCAGTAGTCCGGTGACCGGCGGCATCGCCTGCAGGTCGACGCCCTTGCCGATGTCGGCGCCCAGCGCGCGGGCGTAGTAGACCAGCCACGGGGCCCCGGCCATGTTTTCGGCCCCGCTGGCCTCGGCCAGCCGCTCGGCGAACCACACCCGAAGGTGTACCGATCCGCCGCGGGGATAGCTGCCCGGTGTCACCTTGCGCAGCAGGATGCGTGCACACAGCACCGCGATGCCCATCCGGCCCAACGGTGTCACGAACGCGACGAACGCCACGACGATCAGCCACCAGTTCACCGACACGGTCCACGGCACCAGGTGCAAGTCATGGGCGATGTTGTTGCCCACCGCCAGCCAGGTCACCCACGGCAACGCCGCCAAGGTGGTCAGCGGTATCGCCGCGGCCGTCTGGATCAGTTGGGTCAGCCGGGGGGTGGGGCCAACGACACGTTCGTCAACCTGCGGCGGCGGCCCGAGCTCATCGAGGAACCCGGCCAGCGATCCGAGCCGGGGATGGTCATACAGATCGGCGACGGTGACCTGCGGATACTGGTGGCGCAGCATGGCGACCAGCTGCGCGGCCGCCAGCGAGCCGCCGCCGAGTGCAAAGAAGTCGGCCTCCGGGCCGGAGATGGCGGCGCCGAGCAGGTCACGCCACATTCCGGCCAGCCAACCCGTCGTGCCGGCCAGATCGGGTGTCTCTTCGGTGTCGCTGCTGCCGGGCGGCGGCCAGGGCAGCGCATCGCGGTCGACTTTGCCCGACGTGCGGGTGGGCAGCTCGTCGATTTGCACCAGGCGCGGTACCAGCGCGGCGGGCAGATGTTCGGCGAGTTGACGGCGCGCCGCGGCGATGTCGAACGCGGGATCGGCGCTGACCACGTAACCGACCAGCACCGGCGTGCCGGTGGCGGTGCGGCGTACGGCGGCCGCGCCGCCGCTGACTCCGGCCAGGTGGACCAACGCCGAGTCGACCTCACCCAACTCGATGCGCCGGCCACCCACTTTGACCTGGTCGTCGCCGCGCCCACAGAAGTAGAGCCCGTCACGTTCGAGGCGCACCAGGTCGCCGCTGCGGTAGGCGCGCGTCCAATCCAGGGACGGCATCGAGGCGTACTTTTCGGCGTCTTTGTCGCTGTCGAGGTAGCGGGCCAACCCCACCCCACCGATCACCAGCTCGCCGACTTCGCCGTAGCCGACCGGCTGACCGTTGGCGTCGACGACGGCCAGGTCCCACCCCGGCAACGGCAGCCCGATGCTGATCGGCCCGGTGCCGTCGAGCCGGGCGGCGCACGCGACCACGGTGGCTTCGGTCGGGCCGTAGGTGTTCCACAGTTCCCGGCCATCCACCGCGAGCCGCTCGGCCAATTCCGGAGGGCACGCCTCGCCGCCAAAGATCAACAGCCGCACCGCTTCGAGTGCCTCCGCCGGCCACAGCGCGGCCAACGACGGCACGGTCGAAACCACGGTCACGTCGCGGGTCACCAGCCAGGGCCCCAGGTCCATCCCGCTGCGCACCAGCGATCGCGGCGCGGGGACCAGACAGGCGCCGTGGCGCCAGGCCAGCCACATCTCCTCACACGATGCGTCGAAGGCGACCGACAAACCGGCCAGCACCCGGTCGCCGGGGCCAATCGGGTTATCTTGCAGGAACATCTGGGCTTCGGCATCGACGAACGCGGCGGCATTGCGGTGGGTGACGGCAACGCCTTTGGGGGTACCGGTGGATCCGGAGGTGAAGATGATCCACGCATCGTCTCGAACCAGCGGCGCCCCGGCGCGCCAGCCGCGCGATGCCCCGAGTGTTCGCTCGATGCCGCCCTCGGTGATCACCGCGACCACGTTGGCTTCCCCGAAGACCAGCTCGGCGCGCTCGTCGGGATCATCGGCGTCGACGGGCACGTAGGCCGCGCCGGCGGCAAGTATCGCCAGGATCGCGGTGTACAGCCCATAGCTTCCGGATGGCATCCGGATGCCGATCCGATCGCCCCGGCCCACGCCCCTGGCGGCGAGCCAGGCCACGCTGGCCTCCATGTCTTCGACCAGCTCGCTGTAGGTGAGCTGAACTGTTCCATCGTCGATCGCCGCGGCGTCCGGGTACCGCGCGGCCGTCTCGTAGATGATGTCGATCAGGGTGCGCGGGTTGGGTGCGGCGCTCGACAACAGATAGTGCGCGGGGATCTCGGGCGTCACCACCATAGGAACCCTACTCAACTGTGGCGAGATTGCCGCTCGAGCGGCACGGTGATGCGCCGCCAGGCCGGGCACAATGCAGTGGCGAGGGGGCGGTACACGAGTCGATAGCTGATAGGGGCCTGGAAATGAGCCAGCCGGCATCGCATGGCTTCGGCCAAGACCACGTTCCCCGGGTGGCGATTCTCGACGACTACGCGCGCGTGGCCACCGACCTCGCCGACTGGTCACCGGTGCGGGGCAGGGCCACCCTCACCGTTTTCGACCGCCATCTTGGCCAGGCCGAGGCCGCCGAGGCGCTGGCGGCCTTCGACGCGGTGTGCACCATGCGCGAGCGGATGGCCTTTCCGCGCTCGCTGCTCGAGCGGTTGCCGCGCCTGAAGCTGATCACCATCGTCGGCATGAACCTGCCCAACCTGGACCTGGCCGCGGCCACCGAGCGCGGGGTGCTGGTCGCTCATTCGAACTTCGCCCATCCCCGATTCAGGGCCGCGCGCGACGCCACCGCTGAGTTTGCCTGGGGGCTGCTGATCGCGACGGTGCGCAACCTGGCCGAAGAGCATCGTCAGCTGCGTGCGGGTGGCTGGCAGACCACCACGGGCATGACGCTGTCCGGCAAGACGCTCGGACTGCTCGGTCTCGGCCGGGTCGGCAAGCGGATGACCGAATACGCGAAGGCGTTCGGGATGGACGTCATCGCGTGGAGCCAGAATCTCACCGAGGAGGCCGCCGCGGCCCACGGCGTGCGCCGGGTGGACAAGCCGGTGCTTTTCGCCCAATCCGATATGGTGTCCATCCATGTGGTGCTTTCGGAGCGCACCAGGGCCTTGGTCGGCGCGGGCGAGCTGGCGGCGATGAAGCCCGGCGCCTACCTGATCAACACGTCCCGGGGCCCGATCGCCGACGAGGGCGCGCTGATCGGTGCGCTCGAGGCCGGGCGAATCGCCGGAGCCGGACTCGATGTCTATGACGTGGAGCCGCTTCCGGTCGATCACCGGTTGCGATCGCTGCCGAACGTGACCCTGTCGCCCCACCTCGGGTATGTCACCCGCGAAATGCTGAGTGCCTGCTACGCCGACACCGTGGAAGCGGTGGTCGCCTGGCTGGACGGCGCCCCCATCCGGATCGCCAACCCGCAAGCGGTTCGGCGGCCACCGTCATGACCGGCAGGCCAGTGCGTCCGCGCGCACCGGGCGGCTATCGGAAGCAGCCGGTTCCGCCGTCGACGTGAATCGTCTGCGCGGTGATGAAGGAGGCATCGCTGCTCAGCAGAAACGCCACCAGCGCCCCCACGTCGGTGCGAACATCGCCGATGCGCCGCATCGGAACCCGACGCAGTGCCTTGGCGTAGTCATCGGGGGCGAACTGCTTCCAGAGCTTGACCCCATCCGACTCGGCGAACGGGCAGATGACATTGACGCGGATGTTGTCGCGCCCCCACTCCAGCGCGGCGACTTTCGACAATCCGCGGATCGCCTCCTTGGCCGCGGCATAGCCACCCCACTTGGCTTCGCCGCCGGTGCCGGTTCCTGAGCCCAGGTTCACGATCGAGCCCCCGCCAGCCTCGACCATCACCGGGTACACCGCTTGCATCAGCAGAAACGTCGCCCGCGGGCCGACGTCGTGGTCCAGGGCCAGATCCTCGGTGGTGATCTCGACGAATGGTTTGGGCTCGTTGGTCGCGATGGCGTTGTTGACCAGGCCGTGTACCGTGCCGAAGGCGTCGACCGCGGCCGCGACGATCCGCTGCGCGCTGTCGGGATCGCGCAGGTCGGCGACCAGCATTTTGGCGCGACCCGTCGAATCGAGTTCGGCGGTGGTGGCGGCCAGGGCCTGGTCGAGGATGTCGACCAGCAGCACCGCGGCACCACGTTCGAGGAGCGCGGCCGCGACGCCCTTGCCGACCCCGCGGGCGGCGCCGGTGACGATCGCGACGTGCCCCCGTAGTGATTCCGGATGCGAGTAGCTCACCGCTCGAGACCTCGACTGGCTCGTGCCGGCCGGCCGGCGAACAGCGGCAGATCCAAGTAGGTCGCGATGCCGGGATCGGCGGCGCAGACAACGGGGATGGCGTTGACGCAGTGATTGGCGGTCGCGACGACGCCGGGGTTTCGTTGCAGCCCTTCGGTAATCGATGTTGGCTGCAGGCCTTTGAACACCAGACTCACGCTCGGGTCGCCGGTGATCTCGATCTCGAAACGTTCGCCGCGCTCCCCGAACGACCAGTCCGGGTCCATGTCGGCCTGCCCCATCAGCCAGTTGACCGCGGCGGTGATCACCGGCTTTCCGTCGGCGAGTGCCTGCCAGCGGAACTTGCGGCCGGCGACGGTGTCCGCGGCGATGGGCAGCACATCGGAGGCGATGTCGGAGGTCGCCACGGCGATCTCGTGTGTCGCTCTGATCGTTGGGTCGATGTGAAATCCCATGTGGTCGGCGATCATTCGTACCGACATCTTGAATCCGGATTCGAGCAGCGCCGCCATCGGTCCCTGCATGGCTTGGGCAGGGGGCACGCCGAATCCCATGATGTCGCGCACCACATCGGGCGCGTTGTAGGTGCGGATGTCGGAGAACTCCTCGGCGCGGACATGGGTGATCGCGGACGAGAGCGAGGAGACCATCAGCGGAAATCGTTCGGTGATGCCGCCAGGGTGGATGCCTGACCCGTGCAGTGTCACCCTGCCGGCAACCGCCGCATCGGCGACCGCTTTGACGCGCGGTTTGCTGAGGTCGGGATAAACCCAGCCAACCGGGGTGACCACGTTCTTGCCCGAGCGCAGAATCGCTTTGACGTCTTGCTCATCGGCGACCAGCGGACTGTACATGACGCAGTCGGCGTCCAGCGCCAGCAACTCGTCGACGTCGTTGGTGGCGGTAACGCCAAACCGGGCCGCGCCGATGATCGTTCCGACGTCGAGGCCGTGTTTGGCGGCGCTGTGCACCCAGCAACCGGCCAGCTCGAGCTGCGGGTGATTGAGTATGCACTCGATGGCGGCCTTACCAACGCCCCGGTCGCCCATTGGATGACTCGAAGCTTGGCGGGACCACTCATCGGCGACCTCCCAAACGCACGGTATGTCGATATGGCGGGCACTGTCAACGACGGCGGCGGGAGGCGCGCAGCGGGTGCACCGGCGGCAGGGGAAGGGGCCCGGGCGCTCCGTGACGCGGGGTTGAAAACCACCACCGACCTGCTGTGACCTAGTCGGTACCCGGTGTCCTTGATGGTCAAAAAGTTGTCGCTTGCTGTCAAGACTGAGGGCCGTGTCCTGCCGCAAAGTGTTCTTGGTGGTTCAACCACCGCCCTGCGGACAATGCGGTCCGTGGGGCCAGCCAACCCGAACAGGACACGCGAAAATGAACTCCAGCAGCATCGAACACGTCGACGTGTTGATCGTCGGTGCCGGGATCTCGGGCATCGGCGCGGCTTACTACCTGCAGGAACATCAGCCGGCAAAGACGTTTGCAATCGTCGAGGCGCGCAACGACATCGGCGGAACCTGGGACTTGTTCCGGTACCCCGGGATTCGTTCGGAGTCCGATCTGCACACGTTCAGCTACGAGTTCAAGGCCTGGGAAAACGAGAAGGCGATCGCCAGTGCCGGCGCCATCATGTCCTACCTTCGGGAGACGGTCGCAGAGAATAGCCTCGCACGGGCGATCCGCTTCGGGCACAAGGTGATAGAGGCGGCCTGGTCTACCCGGGATGCGCGCTGGCGGGTCACGATCGAGCGCCTCTGCTCCGGCGAACGCGTGACCATGAGCTGCGAATGGTTCTTCTGCGCCAGCGGCTATTACCGGTACGACGAGGGCTACACACCGGAGTTCCCCGGCCGCGAGCGCTTTGCCGGCCAGGTGGTGCACCCGCAACAGTGGCCCGAAAACCTGGACTACCGGGGCAAGCGGGTGCTGATCATCGGTAGCGGCGCGACGGCGGTCACCTTGGTGCCGGCGATGGCCGAGACCGCCGGCCACGTGACGATGCTGCAGCGGTCGCCGACCTACATCATTCCGGTGCCGTCCAAGGACCGCATCGCCAACACGTTGCCCAAGCTGGTCGGCCGGAAGCGGGCCTACGCCCTCACCCGCAAGAAGAATGTCGCCAAGCAACGACTCGTGTGGCACTTCTGCCAGCGCTACCCCGGGGCGGCGCGGCGAGTCATCCGCCATCTCAACGCCCGGCTGCTGCCAACCGGGTATCCGGTAGACGAGCATTTCCGGCCCGACTACAACCCCTGGGATCAACGGCTGTGCGCCGTGCCGGACGCCGACATGTTCCAGGCCATTCGCGACGGGCGGGCCTCGGTGGTCACCGACCAGATCGAGACGTTCACCGAGCGCGGGATCCGGCTGCAGTCCGGGCGTGAATTGGAAGCCGACATCATCGTCACCGCCACCGGCCTGAACCTGCTCGCCTTCGGCGGCATCGGCCTGTCGGTCGACGGTGAACCCGTCGATGTCTCCCAGAAGGTGGCCTTCAAGGGTTTCCTGCTCAGCGACGTCCCCAACTTCGCCTACGTCTTCGGCTACACCAACTCGTCATGGACGCTCAAGGTCGGGCTGGTGTGCGAGCACTTCTGCCGACTGCTGGCCCACATGGATGCCAACGGTCACAACATATGTCGCCCGCACGCGCCCGCGTCGATGCCAACCAGGCCGCTGCTGGAGATCACCGCCGGATACGTCAAGCGTGCCGCCGCCGCGTTCCCCCACCAGGGCACCGAAGGCCCATGGCGGACCTGCATGGACTACCGCGCAGACCGCGCGACGCTGCGCGAAGGTCCGGTCGACGATGACCACCTGCAATTCAGTGCGTCGGCCGCCGCCGACACACCCCCGCTGGCCTTGACGGGCTGACTGCCCGCAGACGGGCCGAGCCACCACGAGGAGTAACAAGACGATGGAACTGATGTCACCGGTTGACGCGCTGTTCTTGTCAGCAGAGTCGCGCGAGCATCCGCTGCATGTCGGTCCGCTGCAACTGTTCGAACCTCCCGAGGGGGCGGGACGGGCATTCGTGCATGAGACTCACCAGGCGATGCTCGACTGCCGCGAGGTGGCCCCGCTGTTCCGCAAGCGCCCCGCATCGTTTCAGGGCGTGCTCACCAATCTGGGCTGGTCGGTCGACGATGACATCGACTTCGGCTTTCACGTGCGGCGTTCGGCCCTGCCGGCTCCGGGGCGGGTGCGTGAGCTGCTGGAACTGACCTCGAGGCTGCATGCCCACCTGCTCGATCGTCATCGTCCGTTGTGGGAGACACACGTCATCGAAGGCCTCAACGACGGGCGCTTTGCGATCTACTCGAAGATGCACCACGCGCTGATCGACGGCGTCTCCGGACTCGCGCTGATGCGCCGGTCGCTTCCGGCCGATCCCGCTGACACCAACTTCCGCGCTACCTGGTCGCCGGCGCCGGAGCGGCCGCGCGGGGTTCAGACCCGGCCCGGCCCGCTGCGCTAACTCGGCGGGATGCTCGGATCGGTTGCGGGGCTGGCTCCCTCGTCACTGCGCCTGGCGCGGTCCGCGCTATTGGAACAGCAGCTGACGTTGCCGTTCGCAACGCCGCGCACCATGCTCAATGTCGCCATCGGCGGAGCGCGGCGCTGCGCCGCGCAGTCATGGGACATCGACCGCGTCGAGACGGTCAAAAACGCTGCGGGAGTGAGCCTCAACGACGTCGTGCTGGCGATGTGCGCGGGTGCGCTGCGCTGCTACCTGGAAGACAACGACGCGTTGCCCGACGCACCGCTGGTGGCGATGGTTCCGGTCAGCCTGCGCACCGAGCGTGATTCGGTCGGGGGCAACATGGTCGGTGCGGTGTTGTGCAACTTGGCGACACATCTTGACGATCCGGCGCAGCGCTTGGCCGTCATCCACGCCTCGATGCGCGACAACAAGAAGGTGCTGGCACAACTGCCCCGGGCGCAGGCGTTGGCCCTGTCGCTGCTGCTGCTGAGCCCCGCTGCGCTCAATACGCTTCCGGGTCTGTCGACGGTGACACCGCCGCCGTTCAACGTCTGCATTTCCAACGTCCCCGGCGTCCGGGAGCCTCGATACTTCAACGGTGCCCGACTGGTCCGCAACTATCCGGTGTCGCCGCCAATCAACGGACAAGCGCTCAACATCACGTTGACCAGTACCGCCGACCGGCTGGACTTCGGGCTGGTCGGTTGCCGCAGCAGCGTGCCGCATCTGCAGCGGATGCTCGGACATCTGGAGACCTCGCTTAAGGAGCTGGAGCGTGCGGTCGGGCTGTGACGTAACTCGAGCGCCGATGTCTACCGCTGGCTGGGAACCGTCCGCACTCGCGGCGGTCCGGTAGTCGGTGATGCCGGAAGAGTCGTTGTCGCTATCTCCGTCGCGGGGTAGCCCGCACGCGGGTCTTGGCGCGATAGGCGGCCGGCCCGATTCCGAACCAGCGTTTGCACGAGCGGGTCAGCACGCTTTGCTCGGCGTAGCCGAGTTCGCGCGCCAGATGCGACAGACTCATGGCGGTGGTCCGCAGGTAGCGATCGGCGGTCTCCTTGCGCACCTCGTCGATGAGTGCGGCGAAGGTGGTGGATTCGTCG
The DNA here is from genome assembly GCF_022354805.1 of Mycobacterium liflandii. Taxonomy (NCBI): domain Bacteria; kingdom Bacillati; phylum Actinomycetota; class Actinomycetes; order Mycobacteriales; family Mycobacteriaceae; genus Mycobacterium; species Mycobacterium liflandii. Next base: position 301,727 of record NZ_CP023138.1, read on the forward strand.
GCAAGCCTGCGCTGCAGGGTCTTGGGATGCAGGTGGAATTGCGCGGCGACCACCTCGAGTGTCGCCTCCCCGGTGGGCAGCAGCTGGCGGGCCATGGTGCGCACCGATTCGACGATCCCGGCGCCCAGCGGGGTGATGCTGCTCAGGTAGTCGACCACCGCGCGGTGCGCCAGTTCGTCGCGGTGCAGCGGACGGACCAGGTCGGTGCTGCGCACCGTGAATCCGCTGCGGCGCTCCGCGAAGTGGGGCGTGCACTCGAAATACCGCACATAGGTGGTCGGAGGGGTCAACGGGTCGTGCGGCAGATGCACCGCCAGCGGGGTGTAGTCGGCACCCATCAGCAAACGGAACACCCCCAACGAGACGCCCAGTGCCAGCTCCAACGTGTGCGGGCAGGGGATCGGATCGTCGGGCACAATCTCGATGGCGACGAACGAGCGCTGCGTATGGGCCAGCGGCGTGATCTCGATGTGGATGGCCGGACTGTAGGCGGCCATGAAGGTGTGAAAGATCATCAGGGCATCCGCCACCGTCGCGGCGGTGCGCGCCGCCACCCCAACCGGTCCGAGAATCTCGATGCCCTGCCGCTGCGCCAGCTGCCGCCCGAAGTCGTGCGTGCCCGTGGCGGCCGCGGCTGTCTCGATCGCTCGGATGACCGCGCGCACCGGTATGAACGCGTCGTAGTTGCCGACGTCTTGCTCGCAGACACCGGCCGCGCGCAGCAGCGCCGCCGGGTCTCCGCCCAATTCGGAAACCAGGTTCGGGTAGTTCGAGAGCCCGGTCCCGCGCACCACGGACATGCACTCGACACTCTGCACAAGCTCGCGTCGTGTCAAGGACCAGAGTCGGCGTGGCCGGTGGTCGGCTGGATATCTACAGGTCAAAGTGTGAATGGCGGCACAAGGGCCGATCCGCAACGTAGGCTTTCAGCCGGTACTGGGAAGGTGGCGGCTGGGCGCCTAATCTCGAATGGGTGCGAGCCGACAGAGCTTGACTCAGTTGTTTGGCCCCGGCACCGCTATCTGACTTTCGGATCTGACTTGGGAGAGGTTGCTGAGCATGCGTGAATGGGATGTTCCCGCGGATTTCACCGTTACCGCAGAGGACAACGTCGCCAGCTGCGTGTACACGCATGAGCGAGACGACCCAGATCATGTGATCTTTCAGCGGCTTGTCGACGGCACCTGGACGGACGTGACCTGCGCCCAGGCCGCCCAGCAGATCCGGGCCGCCGCACTGGGTTTGATCGCCGAGGGGGTCAATGCCGGCGATCGGGTGGCCATCTTGTCGGCCACTCGCTACGAGTGGGTGATCCTCGACTACGCGATCCTCTCGGTCGGGGCGGTGACCGTGCCGATCTACGACACGTCTTCGGCTGAGCAAGTGCGCTGGGTCCTGGAGGATTCGGGGGCGGTATTGGCGGTCGCCGAGACCGATGCCCATGCCCAGCTGATCAAGCAACTCAGCGATGAGTTGCCCAGCTTGCGCAAGATCTTGCACCTCGACTCCGATGGGCCCGCGGCGCTCGACAAGCTCGCCGAAGCAGGGAAATCGGTAGCCCGCGACCAACTCGACGACCGGCTGGCAGCGCTGCGGTCCTCCGACCCGGCGACACTGATCTATACCTCGGGCACCACCGGGCGCCCGAAGGGCTGTCAGCTGACCCACTCCAATCTGCTCTACGAAGCGCGCGGCGCGGCGCCATGCTTTCCGACGCTGTTGCGCAAGGGCGAGCGACTGCTGGTATTTCTGCCGCTGGCCCATGTGCTGGCCCGGTCGCTGTCGATGTTTGCGTTCGCCAACAAAGTCACCATCGGCTACACCGGCGACATCAAGAACCTGGTGGCGACGCTGGGCGTCTTCAAGCCGACGGTCGTGGTATCGGTGCCCCGGGTATTCGAAAAGGTCTACAACACAGCCGAGTTGAAGGCTCGCGACAGCGGCCGCGGCATGATCTTCGATCTCGCCGTCGCAACCGCGATCGCCTGGAGTAAGGCGCTGGACACCGGCGGCGCAGGCCTGTTGCTGCGGGCCCGGCATGCACTGTTCGATCGGCTGGTGTACGAGAAGCTGCGCTCGGCGCTGGGCGGCGATTGTCACGCCGCCGTCTCCGGGGGAGCGCCGCTGGGCACCCGGTTGTGTCACTTCTACCGCGGCATCGGGCTGACGATCTACGAGGGCTACGGACTGACCGAAACCAGCGCTGCCATCACCGCCAACCGGATCGGTCAAGAGCGAGTGGGCACGGTCGGAAACCTGTTGCCCGGCAACAGCATGGCGATCGCCGAGGACGGCGAGGTGCTGGTCCGCGGCGGGGTGGTGTTCACCGGCTATTGGCACAACGAGAAGGCCACCGCCGAGGCGATCGTCGATGGGTGGTTCCACACCGGTGACCTGGGGTCGGTCGACGACGCCGGATTCTTGTCGATCGTCGGTCGCAAGAAGGAGATCATCGTGACCGCCGGCGGCAAGAACGTGGCACCGGCGGTCCTCGAAGACCAGCTGCGGGCGCACCCGCTGATCAGCCAGGCGATGGTGGTCGGGGACAACCGGCCCTTCGTCGGCGCGCTGATCGCCATCGATCCGGAAGGCTTCGAGGTCTGGAAGCAGCACCACAGCAAGGCCGCCGCCGCCTCGGTTGCGGACCTCATCGATGACCCCGACCTCACCGCCGAGATCGATCAGGCCGTCAAACAGGCTAATCAGGTGGTCTCCCAAGCGGAATCAATCCGCAAGTTCTGCATCCTGCCGGTGGACTTCACCGTCCTCACCGGTGAGCTGACCCCCACGCTGAAGGTGAAGCGCAACGTGGTCGCCGAACGATTCGCCGGCGAGATCGATTCGCTCTACCGCAAGCAGTGACCGCGGCGCGAGGCCGTCAAAGTTTGTAGCCGATGGCGCGAAGCAGTTCGCGCCGCTCGGTCACATCCACGTCGGTCTCCACGCCCAGCGGCGTCTGGCCGTCGATCACCGCGGCGATGCCGCGACCCCGGGGAGTCGCCGCGACCACGATTTCCACGGGATTGACGGTGGCGCAGAAGATCGTGCAGACCTCGGGCACCGCCTTGACCGGGTTGAGAATGTTCACCGGGAAGCCCTCGCGCAGGAAGATCACAAAGCTGTAGCCGGCCGCGATGGCCAGGGCGGTGTCGGTGGCAAGGTCGACCAACTCGGCGTCGTTGCCGGTGCGGCGGACCAAGCGTGGGCCCGACGCCTCGCAAAAGGCCAGCCCGAACCGCAGCGACGGGCTGACCCCGACCAGGGCTTCATGCAGATCGTCGACCGTCTTGATGAAGTGCGCCTGGCCGATGACGACGTTGACATCCTCGGGCTTGTCAACCGAAACCACATCCCAGGACACCGTCGTCGTGGAAACCTTTCCCGTCACGGTTCCATGCTGCCATCAATTCCGGCGATTCGGCCCGCGGGTGATCAGCAGGGCTCCGGCGTTGTTGATTAGCAGGCTTGTGAGCTGGGGAATTGTGGATTGAGGAGGTCTAGGCGGCGGTTGGCGGTCAAAGCGGTGATCCGGCAGGCTTCGGCGATGTTGTCGGCGCCGTTGAGGCGGTGCAGATTGATCGCGGTGTTGCGTAGCGTTGCTAGGACCTGTGCGCCGTTTCCGGTATGTGCCCTTTGACGGTCTTCGTCGAAGGTGACGTCGCGTATCCAGTGCAGGCTGTTCTCGATTCCCCAGTGTTGACGCATCCAGGTCATGATCGCGGTAGGGCGGGCGTGCTCGAACGGCAGGCTGCAGATGGCATAGACCACCTCCACGCTGCGCTGGTCGGTGGCGGTGATCAAGCGTTCACGAGTGATCCGGATGATTTGTTTTGCGTAGGGGAAGCCGATTCCTCGTACAGCGGTGATGATTTGCAGGGTGCGGGTCTCGACACGGCCGTGGCCGCGGGAGTCGTCGGTAGCGGCTGCGGGCACCTCGGCCCAGGGCAGCGCGGTGATACGCGCAAGTATTTTGGCTTGGTTGGACTTGACGATCATCAGGTAGTGCGACTTCAAGGTGGCGCAGATCAACTTCGCGGTGACGACCTGGGTATGCATCGCATCCACGGTGACCAGCCACCGCAAGCTACCCGGCAGCAGCGTGAGCAGGGCACGTACGCAGGGAATTTCATTGCTTTTCTCGGCGACAGCGAGTTGACCGAGCACCAATCGGGCACGGTGGGCGAACACCGACACGAGATGCGTGGCTGTCGCTTTGGCGCGTAAAGGCACCACGCAGCATCTTGCCGTCCAACGCGATCGGCACCAATCCACTGGGGTCGCTGCTGGCCACGTGTGCAGTGAAGTAACTGCCCATCCTGGCGTTGAGGTCGGCGGGGTCTAGCCGAGACAAAACAGCGCGGAAGGTCTTCTCACTGGGCCGCCGGAACCGGACCCCTAATTAGGCCAACACATCATCGGGAGCGGTGGCCGCCCATGTGGCAAAACCAGCATAGCCGCGCATCCCCGCGGCAGTGGCCAGAACCGCGATCGCCAACAAAGCCATCAGCGAATACCTCCGACCGCGTGGGTCCCTCGGGTCTGGCACCGAGGCCAACACATCGAGAAACTCCGATCCGATGAGCTCGCTGCGCTCACCAGGACTCCAGCGGTCGAACACCTCTGGAACCGACGACACAGGCAATACTGAAACGGTAGGCACGGGCAACTCCAGACCAACGACGAACAGTAACCAACTCGATCGTTCTCCAGATAGCCCGTGCCTACACTCCGGCCCCAATAGCGCGGCACCAAAGATCATCAACACAGCTCACAAGCCTGCTAATCAACAACGCCGGAGCCCTGGGTATTCGGTCAGCTCAGCCGAAAAACAGTCCTGGCGAACCATTCGAACCGGCAACGCCGTCATCGGCGGTTCCCCCGCCGCCGGTACCCCCTGGGCCCCCGGCTCCGTCGTGGCCGCCGAACTGAGCATCACCGCCGTTGCCGCCCTCACCACCGTTCCCACCGGAGTGGTCGCCGCTTACCCCGCCGGCCCCGCCGAGGCCGCCGAGGCCGCCATTGCCGAAGACACCCGCGCCTCCACCGGCTCCACCGCCACCACCCACACCGCCGGCAAACTCCGCCACGGTGAGGCGGCCGCTTGGGCTGATGTAGGTTCCAGCACCGCCGGATCCCCCTGGCCCACCGGCGCCGGCGTTGCCGAATAGCCATCCGCCGTGGCCACCGATTCCCCCATCGCCACCGGTTCCCCCAGTGCCGAATAGGGAACCGATCGTGATTGTTGAACTAGAGCTCGCGATGATGAAATCACCGTTGTCGGTAGGCCCGGCGAGCCCGCCGATGCCACCGGCACCACCCGCCCCGCCGGCACCGAACAGTCCGGCGGCACCGCCCGCCCCGCCGTTGCCGGCGGAACCGGCCGCTGCGCTCCCACCCATGAAGTCGACCACACCGGTGGCGCCGTCGGCATTTGTGGCGAGGAACCCGTCGCCGCCGCCACCGCCCTGTCCACCGGTACCTCCCGAGCCATACAGCAGACCGCCATGGCCGCCATGGCCACCGGCGCCACCATCACCGGCGCTGATATCGAAGACGCCTTGGGCACCGGCGTTCAGCCCACCGACCCCGCCGGAGCCACCCGCGCCTCCCGAACCGAAGAGCCCGGCGGCACCACCGACTCCCCCGCTCCCGCCATTGCCAACGCCAAGGCCGTCCACCGCGGCCGCGCCAGCACCGCCTTGCCCGCCAGCACCGCCATTGCCGCACAACCACCCACCGCTGCCGCCGGCGCCGCCCGCGGCGCCGATTCCACCGTTCCCGCCACTTCCGCCGTTGCCGATCAACCCGGCAGCGCCACCGGCGCCCCCCGCTACTCCGGCCGTCGTTTCGGAGTAGCCATTGCCGCCGTTGCCGTACAACAGCCCTCCGGCGCCACCGTTGGGGTCGGTCGCCGTCCCGGCGGCACCGTCGCCGATCAGCGGACGCCCGAAGATGGCCTGGGTGGGGCCATTGATCGCTGCCAGCAATTCCTGGCCGACGGCCTGCAGGGGGGTGGTGTTCGCCGCCTCGGCCGCCGCGTACGACCCGGCACCCGTTGTCATCAACTGGACAAACTGCTGATGGAAGGCTTCCGCCCGGGCAACCAAAGCCTGATGCTCCTGGGCGTGCCCGCCGAAGAGTGCGGCCACGGCCGTGGACACTTCGTCAGCACCGGCGGCCATCACCGTCGTTGTCGGCGCCGCGGCGGTCAGATTTGCTGCGCTGAGCGCCGAACCGATGCGCTCCCGCTGGTTCGCGGCCGAAGCGACAAGATCTGGGGCGACCGCGATGTGCGGCATCTGAGACAACGCTGCCTCCATCCGTGGTCGGCAATCGTGGGCATTCCGGAAGCGCAGCCGATTACGTTGAAATCCCTAGACCGACTACATTTCCATTCCAACCTAAGCCGAACCCGTGAGCGTCGTTCATCTCTTGGATAAATTGCGCATTAAATGCGTTCGGGCGTGCGCTAATCAGGCCGCGGGCCGGTGTGCGGACACGAAAAGGGTGGGCGGGACGGGTCCTTCGGCATCGTCGGGCACCGGACGCCCGTAGCGGGTCAGCAATTCGGCCGAGGTCGTGGCCGACGCGCGCCAGCCGTGCTCACCCAGCCAATCCGCGACCGGGGTGCGCTCTTCGGCGTACCAAAGGTCTTCGACGGCCGGCATCTGGATCTCCACCAGTCGGCCGGCCGCCGCTCGCATCCGCTGCATTTCCTCGTGTTGACGGCGCACCAGATCGGGATCCAAGAAGCCTTCCTGGGGCACGTTGGTTGCCAGCCAGCTTCCGGCGGGGCTGAGCGTATCGATGCGCTCGAACAGCAGATCCTGAGCCCGCGCCGGAAGGTAGCGCACCAGCCCTTCCGCCGACCAGGCAGTCGGCTTAGACGCGTCAAAACCGCTGTCCAACAAGGCCGCTGGCCAGTCTTGGCGCAGATCTATCGGGATATTCATCAGTTGCGCCGTCGGCCGGGCACCGTGCTGACGCAATGTGGCGGACTTGAATTCCAGCACCCTGGGCTGATCAAGCTCGTATACGACGGTGCCGTCCGGCCACGGCAACCGCCAGGCGCGGGAATCCAGACCGGACGCCAGGATCACCACCTGCCGCACACCGGCGTCGGCGGCACCCAGAAAGAACTCGTCGAAGAACGCCGTCCGCGTCGCCATGAAGTCGATCATCTGGCGGACCCGCGCCCCCACCTGTGACTCGATTTCTGATGCGCCGGCCAGCAAAGCGGGGTTGGCGAACATGCTCCACATGCCATCGCCGGCGGCGTCGACAAAGACTCGCGCGAACGGGTCCTCGATGAGGGGGTTCTCGCTCTCGGTCTCCGCGGCCCGGGCGGCTGCCACACCCAAGGCGGTGGCTCCGACGCTCTCGGTGATGGTCCAGGAATCATTGTCGGTTCGTGGCATTGCCAGCCTCCCAAGCAGAAATGGGTTCCAGCCATCCAGTCTTGCAGCCGCCGCGGGCCGTGGCCGCTCGCCGGGAGTGTCCTACGCTTTTTCCCAGAGGGTCTACAGGTTGCAAGGGAGCACCATGACACGGACGCCGCAGGAAGTATTCGCCCACCACGGCCGCGCGCTCGCCGCCGGTGACCTCGACGAGATCATCGCCGACTACGACGACGACTCCGTGCTCCTGACCGCTGCGGGTGTCGCGCGCGGCAAGGATGCCATCCGCCAGGTGTTCGTCAAGTTGCTCGACGACCTGCCCGGGGCCACCTGGGACCTGAAATCCCAAGTCTTCGACGGCGACCTGTTGTTCCTGGAATGGGCCGCCGATTCCGCGCACCACCGCGTGGACGACGGCGTGGACACCTTCATCTTCGACGGCGGCATGATCCGGGCCCAAACGGTTCGATACACGCCACAAGCCAAGGGCTGACGCCGATGCACCCGGTGGATCCCGACGCGGTCGCGGAATGGATGTCCGGGCAGGGACTGGGTGAAGGTCCCTTGTACGACGTCTGCGCGGTCACCGGTGGAACACAGAACGTGATGCTGCGGTTCACCCGCTCCGGACGCACCTACGTGCTGCGCCGCGGCCCCCGCCACCTGCGTCCGCGCAGCAACAGCGTGATCCTGCGCGAGACCAAGGTGCTTGCGGCGCTGGCCGGCACCGACGTTCCACACCCACGTTTGATCGCCGCCTGCCCGGACCTCACGGTGCTCGGTGATGCGGTCTTCTATCTGATGGAACCCGTCGAAGGCTTCAATGCCGGTGAAGGGCTGCCGCCGCTGCACGCCGGGGACGCGAGCATCCGGTTTCAGATGGGCCTGTCGATGGCCGACGCGCTGGCCAAGCTCGGCGCGGTCGACCATGCCGCCGTGGGTCTCGCCGACTTCGGCAAGCCGGCGGGATTTCTGGAACGCCAGGTGCCGCGCTGGCTTGCCGAACTGGAGTCCTATCAGCAGTACGACGGCTACCCGGGACCCGACATCCCCGGCATCGGGGAAGTGTCCTGCTGGCTGGACAGCCATCGCCCGACGGCGTGGACGCCCGGCATCCTGCACGGCGATTACCACATGGCCAATGTCATGTTCTCCCGCACCGGGCCGGAGGTGGTGGCCATCTGCGATTGGGAGATGTGCACCATCGGCGACCCGCTGCTGGATCTGGGCTGGCTGCTGGCCACCTGGCGGCAGTCCGACGGGGCCAGCGTGTTCGGCCACGCCCTGGGCGCCCAGGACGGGTTGGCCAGCACCGACGATCTGCTGCAGCGATATGCGGCCAACACCACGCGAGATCTATCTCACATCACCTGGTACACCGTGCTGGCCTGCTTCAAGCTGGGCATCGTCATCGAGGGCACGCTGGCACGCGCCTGCGCGGGCCAGGCCGAGAAAGAAGTGGGCGATCAGCTCCATGCCGCCACAGTGCACCTGTTCGAACGGGCACTGGGGCTGATCGGCGCCTAGCCCGCAACCCGGGCGGCGGCGCGGCGCCGACGCAGAAAAGCCCGAACCCCCGTCGAGGATTCGGGCCGATTCCCGCCAACTCGGATGTCCTCAGACATCATCAAGCGCGCCCGAAGGGATTCGAACCCCTAACCTTCTGATCCGTAGTCAGATGCTCTATCCGTTGAGCTACGGGCGCCGATGTTCAGTTGTGTCCCCGAAGGAACCGCGCGGAGGCGAGAGGATTTGAACCTCCGGTCCCCTTGAAGGGGGACAACTCATTAGCAGTGAGCCCCATTCGGCCGCTCTGGCACGCCTCCTTTGGACTTCCTGAGGGTACCCGACGCTGGGAACACCCCGAGCCGCCGGAGGCTTAGCGTACACAGCCGCAACATATGCTGTCGAAGTGACCGCCCGCCTACGCCCCGTATTGGCCGGGTTGCCAGTCTACGTTCCCGGCAAAACAGTGCCGGGAGCCATCAAACTGGCCAGCAATGAGACGGTGTTCGGCCCCCTGCCCAGCGTGCGCGCGGCCATCGAACACGCCACCCAGTCGATCAACCGCTACCCCGACAACGGCTGCCTTGCGGTCAAGGCGGCGTTGGCCCGCCACGTCAGCTCGCTGAGCGCGGCGGACTTCGGCCCCGAGCACATCGCCGTCGGGTGCGGTTCGGTGAGTCTGTGCCAGCAGCTGGTGCAGATCACCGCGTCGGTGGGAGACGAGGTGATTTTCGGGTGGCGCAGCTTCGAGCTCTACCCACCCCAGGTGCAGGTGGCCGGCGCCACCGCCATTCAGGTGCCGCTGACCAACCACACCTTCGACCTCGAGGCGATGCTGGCCGCGGTGACCGAGCGCACCCGGCTGATCATCGTCTGCAACCCGAACAACCCGACGTCGACGGTGGTGCAGCCGGAGGCTCTCGCCGAGTTCGTTCGCTCGGTTCCGCCGCACATCCTGGTCGCCATCGACGAGGCCTACGTCGAGTACCTGCGCGACGGCACGGTTCCCGACAACCCGCACCTGGTCCGCACTCACAGCAACGTCGTGGTCTTGCGGACCTTCTCCAAGGCGTACGGCCTGGCGGGCCTGCGCGTCGGCTACGCGGTGGGGCAGCCCGACGTGATCGCCGCGCTGGACAAAGTCTACGTGCCGTTCACCGTGTCCAGCCTCGCCCAGGCCGCGGCCATCGCCTCGGTGCAGGCCGCCGATGAGCTGTTGGCCCGCACCGACGCGGTGGTGGCCGAACGCGGCAGGGTCAGCGCCGAACTGCGTGCCGCCGGCTTCACCGTGCCGCCGTCACAGGCCAACTTCGTGTGGCTACCGCTGGAAGACCGGACCACCGACTTCGTCACACAGGCCGCCAAGGCGCACATCGTGGTCCGCCCTTACGGGGCCGACGGGGTGCGAGTCACCATTGCCGCTCCCGAAGAGAACGACGCCCTGCTGCGGTTCGCCCGCTGCTGGATCACCCACCGCGACGGTGCGCGATGAACGCCCGTGACACGTTCACCGAGTTCAAAAACCGTGTGGGTGCGATTCCGGATGCCGAGCTCGACGACTTCTGGGCGACCCTGGAACCGGCAAGCATCGACGGCATGATCGGCGAGTGGAAGGGCGGTGAGTTCGACACCGGTCACAAGATGAACGGGCAGTTGGAAAAGGCCCGCTGGTTCGGCAAGACCTTCACCTCCCCCACCGATGTGCAGCCGCTGGTGTGCCTGGACGCCGATGGGCAGAAGTTCTCCAACGTGGCGATGGGCAAGGGCGAGGCCAGCCTGTGGCTCGAGGACTTTCGGGGCGAAACCACCGCCACGATGGTCTACGACGGCCAGCCCGTGCACGACCACTTCAAGCGGATCGACGACGACGCGGTGATGGGCATCATGAACGGCAAAGGCGTTCTCGATAACGGCCGCTACTACTACTTCTATCTGGAACGGGTGTAGGGCCCGCGCAGAGGCGTCGAGGGTGCCTACCTGATCGGGTTGCGGCCGGTGAAGGCGACCAGCCGGTGCAGCCCGCGGACATCGTCGCCAACCTGGACCGGATCATCGAACCCGGCGGCACCGCGTTTGTGCGGCTGGATCAGGTTCTGCGCTAAACCCAGGACATAGTCGGCCAGCAAGTCCGGGACGTGAATGTCATGCCCCACCGCCGTCGCGTAGTCCCACGCGTGCACCAGGAATTCAATCGAGAACACCGAGACGGCCACCCTGGCGGGCATCGAGGCGGGGCCCAGCGGCACGTCGCCATCCATGCCGCGGCGATGCCAGGCATCCAGTGCCGGGCGCGCGGCGCTGACCACCTGGCCTTCCGGCGTGGAGGTGTGGTCGCGCATCGTGAATTCGGCGCCGGCCATACCGCCGAGGACCACGATGGAGTTCAGCAAGTGCCCAGTCAGCCCGGACACGTCGTACTCGGGGCACGGCGTTGGCCGGAACAGGTCACCATCTCCGATCGGGTGCAGCACCTGCTGCAGGACCGCCAGGGCGCGTTCGGCGCTGGCCAGCTCGTCGGTCGGCGGAGAATCTGGTCCGGGTCGCAAATCAGAGGCCATGTCCGCCACGCTACGGTCTGGACATGGGCGAAACATACGAATCTGTCACCGTCGAGATCAAAGACCAGGTCGCACAGGTGACGTTGATCGGGCCGGGCAAGGGCAATGCAATGGGGCCCGCTTTCTGGTCGGAGCTGCCGGAAGTCTTCGCGGCGCTGGACGCCGACCGTGATGTGCGGGCGATCGTCATCACCGGGTCGGGCAAGAACTTCAGTTACGGACTGGACGTGCCGGCGATGGGCGGAACTTTCGCCCCGCTGATGGCCGAAGGGGCGCTCGCGCGTCCCCGCACCGACTTTCATGCCGAGGTGCTGCGGATGCAGAAGGCGACCAATGCGGTCGCCGATTGCCGGACCCCGACCATCGCGTCGGTGCACGGCTGGTGCATTGGCGGCGGCGTCGACCTGATCTCGGCGGTGGACATGCGCTACGCGAGCGCCGATGCGAAGTTCTCGATACGCGAGGTCAAGCTCGCCATCGTCGCCGACATGGGCAGCCTGGCCCGCCTTCCGATGATCCTCAACGACGGGCATCTGCGGGAGCTGGCGCTGACCGGTCGGGATATCGACGCCGCTCGGGCCGAGAAGATCGGCCTGGTCAACCAGGTGTTCGAAGACGCCGATGCAACCTTGGCCGCCGCCCACGCCACCGCCACCGAAATTGCCGCCAATCCCCCGCTGGCGGTGTACGGCGTCAAAGACGTCCTCGACCAGCAGCGCGCGTCGGCCGTCGCGGAAAACCTGCGCTACGTCGCGGCCTGGAATGCGGCGTTTCTGCCGTCCAAGGACCTCACCGAGGGAATATCGGCGACCTTCGCCAAGCGGCCTCCCCAGTTCACCGGGGAGTAGGCGGCGGCCTCCACGTACCCTCGCGGTGTGGCGAGTATGACCGAAGACGGCAGGATTCGAGTCCCGGCCGACCTTGACGCCGTCACGGCGCTCGGTGCGGAAGATCACTCCGAAATCGACAGTGCGGCTATCGAGCGGATCTGGCAGGCCACTCGGTACTGGTACCAAGCCGGGATGCATCCGGCGATCCAGTTGTGCATCAGGCACAACGGCCGGGTGGTGCTCAACCGGGCGATTGGCCACGGCTGGGGTAACGCACCCAGCGATGCGCCCGACGCCGAGAAAATCCCGGTCAGCACCGATACACCGTTCTGTACGTATTCCTCGGCCAAGGCCATCACCGCCACGGTCGTGCACATGCTGGCCGAACGCGGGCACTTCTCGCTCGATGACCGCGTCTGCGAGTACATACCCAGCTACACCAGCCACGGCAAAGACCGCACCACCATCCGGCACGTGCTGACCCACAGTGCCGGCGTCCCCTTCCCCACCGGGCCCCGCCCCGACGTCACCCGGGCCGACGACCACGAGTACGCCGCACGCAAGCTGGGCGAGCTGCGGCCGCTCTACCCGCCGGGGCTGGTGCACATCTACCACGCGCTGACCTGGGGACCGTTGATGCGCGAGATCATCTGGGCCACCACCGGCAAGGAGATTCGCGACATCCTTGCCACCGAGATCCTCGACCCGCTGGGCTTTCGCTGGACCAACTTCGGCGTCGCCGAGGAGGACCTCCCGCTGGTGGCGCCCAGCCACGCCACCGGGCGCCCGTTGCCCCCGGTGATCGCCGTGGCGTTCCGCAAGGCGATCGGCGGCACCGTGCACGAGGTCATCCCCTACACCAACAAGCCGCTGTTCCTGCGCACCATCATCCCGTCGTCGAACACGGTGTCGACCGCCAACGAGCTGTCCCGTTTCATGGAGATCCTGCGCCGCGGTGGCGAACTCGACGGGGTTCGGATCATGGCGCCCGAAACGGTGCGCAGCGCGGTCACAGAATGCCGGCGTTTGCGGCCCGATTTCGCGACGGGACTCGCTCCCCTGCGCTGGGGAACCGGATTCATGTTGGGTTCAAACAGATTCGGACCGTTCGGCCGAAATGCACCGGCGGCCTTCGGACATCTCGGGCTGGTCAATATCGCCACCTGGGCCGACCCTGACCGCGGGCTATCGGTCGGCCTCATCAACAGCGGAAAGCCCGGCAGGGATCCCGACGCCAAACGCTACGTCGCCCTCAAGAATGCCATCACCGCTGAGATTCCCCCGAAAACCGTCGAGTGATGTCGCCGATCGGGGCCCGCGAATTTTAGTGAAAGTAACCTGATATGTAGTCCTTGGCGTTGAGCACACCCGAGGAATAGTCAGCTAATTGCCCGAAGCCGGAATCGCCCGTCCCGGTACTGAAGAATCCCGAATTGACCGCTCCCACATTGACAAATCCAGAAGTATTCCCAACGGGCGTTCCCGATGGGTAGACGGTGTTTCTGAATCCGGAATTATAGTTGCCATAGTTCAGGAATCCCGCATTGTTGCTTCCAATGTTCAGAACGCCCGAGTTACTGGTCATCCCGGCCTCGTGCCCGGCGCTATCAGCACCCGAGTTATAAGTTCCCCTATTAGCGAATCCGGAGTTATAGTCACCGGTTCCCCTGATTCCCGAGTTTCCGGTTCCGGTATTCATGAATCCCGAATTCGCGAGGTTCTGATCAACTGGACTGCCGATGCCCGTATTGAGATCCCCGGAGTAGAAAAAGCCCGTGTTACTGGCCCCCGAGTTGAAACCCCCCGTATTGTAGTTACCCGACCCTGCGTAACCGGTGTTCGAGTCGCCCGAGTTAAAGGCCAGTGTGTTCGAGCTTCCCGCATTGAAGCTGCCGGTGTTCGTGCTGCCGGCATTGAAGGCGGCGAAGTTGTTGTTCCCCGAATTGAAGAGCCCCGTGTTGACGTCACCCGAGTTGAACAAGCCCGTATTGAGGTTCCCGGAGTTGAAGAAACCCGTGTTGGTATCGCCGGAGTTTCCGATGCCCGTGTTGTGGGAACCCGAGTTGAACCAACCGGTGTTGGTAGTCGCGCTCGACCCACCCGAGTTGAACAGGCCCGTGTTGAGGTCGCCGGAATTTCCAATGCCCGCACTCAAGTTCGGGCCTCGCCCCGTGCCAAGACCCGAGTTGATGAAGCCCTTGTTCTCACTGCCCGAATTCAGGAAACCGACATTATTGTCACCCGAGTTGAAGAAGCCGATATTGTTGTTGCCCGAATTCCCGAAACCAATATTTCCGGAGCCCGAGTTCAGGCCGCCGATGCCTATCTGACCATCTCCGGTCAGACCGAATCCGATATTGTTGTTGCCGCTGTTGCCGAAGCCAATATTGTTGTTGCCGGAGTTCCCGAAGCCGAAGTTTCCGGAACCGATATTCCCGCTGCCAAAATTCGAATTTCCGTAGTTTCCGCCGCCTACGTTGTGGTTGCCGCTGTTGCCGTTACCGAAATTGTGACCGCCGGTGTTGCCGCCGCCGAGATTGAAGTTGCCGGTATTCCCAATCCCAAAGTTGCCCTTGCCGATATTGCCGCTACCCAGGTTGAGGTTGCCGATATTGCCGCTGCCCAGGTTGAAATCCCCGATGTTGCCGCTACCCACATTCAGAATCCCGGTGTTACCGCTACCCAGATTCATGTTGCCGATATTGCCGCTGCCCAGGTTGAGCTTGCCCGCGTTTCCCCAACCCGGGTTGAAACTACCGGTGTTGCCGCTGCCCAGGTTGATTCCACCGGTGTTTCCGCTGCCGAGGTTCGGGTTGCCGGCGTTACCCCAGCCCAGGTTCAGGTTCCCGGCGTTACCGAGACCGAGGTTCAGCAGGCCACGGTTGCCGATGGACAGGCCCGGGATGACAAAGCCGCCGAGGCGACCGCCAGCCACCGCCGAGCTGACCGACCGGCCAGACAGGCCCGCCAACATCCGATGAAACGGGGTCAACTGTTCGGCGGCCGCCGAGCTGGTCGAGTGATAACCGACCATCGCGGTCACGTCCTGCGCCCACATCTCCTCGTAGTCCGTCTCAACCGCCGCGATCGCGGACGCGTTCTGCCCGAAGATGTTCGAGAGCGCCAGCGACACAAACTGAGCGCGGTTGGCCGCGACCAAGGCCGGGTGCACCGTGGCCGCGCGCACCGCCTCAAAGGCGCTTGCCACTACCCGGGCCTGGGCGGCGGCCTGTTCGGCCTGGCCCGCCAGGCCCTGCAACAGTCCCGCATGGGGAGTAGCTACTGCCGCCATCGCCGTCGCCGACGCGCCCTGCCAGGCCCCAGCCATCAGGTTTGCGGTCACCGACTCGAACGAGGACGCCGCCAGGCGTAACTCCGCAGCTAACCCATCCCAGGCCTGCGCGGCCGAGAACATCTGCCCCGAACCTGGACCGGAATAAATTCGCGCCGACGTTAATTCCGGCGGATCGACCAAGAAATTCACTAATGCTCTCCCTGTCCTCGAGGGGTGCCATTAATAACCAAATGCACGGCAGTGCAGCGGCCGCCTTCTGCCATCACTTTCTATACGAAATGCCCTCCAGTTGCCAGTTTTTCGTGACAGCAACGGTGGCGTCGCCGGGGTTTTGATCCCGAAGTTACGGGACTCCGGAAGATGCCAAAATGCGACTACTCGGTTGCGAATACCCAGCCGCGAATGCTCAAACAAGAATGCGTAGATACGAATACTCAAAGGCGCTGTCGAAAACTTGCCGGGGGTCGATCTTGCTCACGAAAATCCTCGGCCGGCAAAGTCTCTACGGCACGTGCGGGCCGTGCCAGCCGAATGCTCACCGCGCGGAAGTGCGGTCCGGGTGCCTTGCTACTGAGCCGCTACCGGGCTGCTATCGAGCCGCTACTGAGCCGCTACTGAGCTCCGCATAGGGCGCGACCACGCGGTAGCGCGACCACCAGCACGGTCGCCGACGGCTCGATCGATCACATGGCGGTGGCGGAGGGATTTGAACCCCCGGACGGTTTTAGCCGTCTCTCGCTTTCAAGGCGAGTGCATTAGGCCGCTCTGCCACGCCACCGCTGCTAAGGGTAGCTGGGCCCGATTCCGAGGTAGTAGCGTGGCGTTCGTGCACGCCATCGTCGCCGAATCCGCGGATCATCTGGTTTGGCAGCAAGTACCCGATGTCACGGCCGGGGCAGGCGAGGTGGTCATCAAGGTCGCCGCCGCCGGCGTCAACCGCGCGGACGTCTTGCAGGCCGCCGGCAAGTATCCCCCGCCGCCGGGAGCCAGCGAGATCATCGGCATGGAAGTCAGCGGCACCATCACCGATATCGGCGACGGTGTCACGGAATGGTCTGCTGGACAAGAGGTTTGCGCACTACTGGCCGGTGGTGGCTACGCCGAGTATGTGGCCGTTCCGGCCGGCCAGGTGCTACCGATGCCCCCCGGAGTCAGCCTGATCGACGCCGCGGCGCTGCCCGAGGTCGCCTGCACGGTGTGGTCGAACCTGGTGATGACCGCGCACCTGGGGCCGGGTCAGCTGGTGCTGATTCACGGTGGCGCCTGCGGCATCGGCAGCCACGCAATCCAGGTCTGCACCGCGTTGGGCGCCCGCGTGGCGGTCACCGCGGGGTCGTCCGAGAAGCTGCAGCTGTGTCGCGATCTGGGAGCCCAGATCACCATCAATTACCGCGACGAGGACTTCGTGGCGCGCCTGAAGCAAGAGACCGACGGTTCGGGTGCCGACGTGATCCTCGACATCATGGGCGCGGCCTACCTGGACCGCAACGTCGACGCGCTGGCCGTGGACGGACAGCTGGTGATCATCGGCATGCAGGGCGGGATCAAAGCGGAACTCAACCTGGGCAAACTGCTGACCAAACGTGCTCGCGTCATCGGCACCACGCTGCGGGCCCGGCCGCTGCAGGGTCCGAACGGCAAGGCCGTGATCACCCAGGCCGTGACGGCCTCGGTCTGGCCGATGATCGCCAGCAACCGGGTGCGGCCCATCATCGGCTCCCGACTGCCCATCGGGCAGGCGGCACAGGCGCATCAACTGCTGCTGTCAGGTCAGAGCTACGGAAAGATCCTGCTCACCGTCGACGGCTAGCCCGAACGTAGGCCGTCGGGAAACCCCCAACCCCCGGGCTCAGCCCAACGAGGCCAGCGCACGCACCAGCTGGTCCACTTCGGCCATCGTCGAATAGTGGGCCAGCCCGACGGTCACCGCGCCGCCGACATCGTTGACGCCCAACACATCGAAAACCCGCGAACTGGAGTTGGAAACCGCCAGGATGCCGTTGTCGGCCAAGCGCTGCACCACCCGGTCGGCCGGCACGTCCTGCAGCGCGAAGCTGACCACCGGTATCCGCGCCTCCGGTCGGCCGATCAACATCACCAGCGGCAGCGACCGTAGCGAGACCATCAGGTAGTCGAAGATCCGGTTCAAGTAGGCCGACGCGGACTGCATCGATACCGACAGGCGCTCGCGCCGCGTTCCGCGCGCCGACTCGTCGAGCGAGGCGAGGCATTCGATGCTGGCGACCACACCGGCCAGGAATCCGAATTGGTGTAAACCGGTCTCCAGCCGTTCCGGGCCGGTCGCGTGCGGATCGGTCGACACCGAGCTGAAGCTGTGCATGAGCGCCGGTTCCCGAAAGACCATCGCCCCGATGGGCGGACCGCCCCAGCCGACCGCGTTCATCGCGACCACGTCGGCCTCGGTCTCCTTGATGTCGAAAAGCCGGTAGGGCGCCGCGGCGGAATGGTCGACGACGACCAGGCCGCCGATGTCGTGAACCAGCTTGGTCATCGCCCGCAGATCGGTGACCGCGCCCAGGGTTCCCGAAGCCGAGGTGACGGCGACCAGCCGGGTCGACTTGCTGATCAGGCTCTCCCATTGCCAGGTCGGTAGCTCACCGGTCTCGATGTCGACCTCGGCCCACTTCACCTTGGCCCCGTAGCGGTGGGCGGCGCGCAGCCAGGGGGCGATGTTGGCTTCGTCGTCGAGGCGGCTGACGATCACCTCGTACCCCAGCCCCGCGCGTGAGGACGACGCCTCGGCCAGTGCCGACAACAGCACGGCACGGTCGGCGCCCAGCACCACACCGGCCGGGTCGGCGTTGACCAGATCGGCCACCGCCTCCCGCGCCGTTTGCAGCACGGCGGCGCTGCGCCGGGCGGACGGATGCGCGCCCGCGGTGCTGGCGGCCGAACGCCGGAAGGCCGTGGACACAGTGGTCGCGACCGAATCGGGAATGAGCATGCCGGCGGGTGCATCGAAATGCACCCACCCGTCGCCCAAGGACGGGTGCAGTCCACGCACCCGGGCGACGTCATATGCCATGCCTGCCACCTTAGAGAATCTAGCCACTCACGCGGATTGGTGACGTTTAGCGGGTGGCCCGGATCGTTCCAGACATTCCAACCGTTCCGGCTTCCGGAGCCAGGTCACCCGGCCCCGCCATACTAGTCGAGTGACCTTGTGGTTCGGAACGCTGATCGCATTGATCCTGCTGATCGCGCCGGGGACCCTCATCGCACGTATCGCGCAGCTCAGTTGGCCGATCGCTATCGCGGTGGGCCCGCCGCTGACCTACGGCGTGATCGCACTGGCGATCGTCCCCTACGGCGCGCTCGGCATCCCGTGGAACGGCTGGACAGCGCTGCTGGCGCTGGCGGTCGTGGCCGCGGCGGTAACGGGTTTCCAGCTGCTACTCGGCCGCTTTCGCGACAAGGAGGCAGAAGCCCGCGGTGTCAGCCGCGGCCCGGCGCTCACCGTCGCGGCGGGCGTGGCGCTGGGGACGCTGTTCATTGCCTGGGCGGCCTACCGGGGCATCCCGCACTGGCAGTCCATCCCCAGCACCTGGGACGCGGTCTGGCACGCCAACACCGTGCGCTTCATTCTCGACACCGGCCAGGCCTCCCCTACCCACATGGGCGAGCTGCGCAACGTCGAAACCCATGCGCTGCTGTACTACCCCTCGGTGTTTCATGGCCTGACCACGGTGTTCTGCCAACTCACCGGCGCGGCGCCCACCACCGGCTATACACTGAACTCGCTGGCCGCAGCGATCTGGCTGTTTCCGGTCAGCGCGGCAACGCTGACCTGGCGCGCGATGCGCGGCCACCTGACGGAATGGCGCACCGCGGGCTCCGCGGCGACAGCAGCGGCGCTGTCCGCATCGTTCACCGCGCTGCCCTGCGTGGAATTCGGCACCGCGGCCATGCCCAATCTAGCCTCCTACGGCGTCGCGGTACCCGCGATGGTGTTGATCACCTCGACACCGCGGCACCGCGACCGCATTCCGATAGCGGTGCTGGCACTGGTGGGGGTGCTGTCGGTGCACATCGCGGGCGGCATGGTGGTCGTGCTCTTGGTCGCAGCCTGGTGGTTGTTCGAGGCGCTGTGGCATCCGGTGCGGGGCCGGCTGGCCGATCTGGCGACGCTGGCGGGGGTGGCCGCGATTTCCGGGTTGATCATGTTGCCGCAGTTCATCAGCGTGGAACAGCAGGAAGACATCATCGCCGGGCATTCGTTTCTCACCTACCTGAGCAAGAAGCGGGGCGTGTTCGATGCGGTGTTCCAGCATTCGCGCCATCTCAACGACTTCCCGGTGCAGTACGCGCTGATTGCGCTGGCCGCGATCGGCGGGTTCATTCTGCTGATCAAAAAGATTTGGTGGCCGCTGGCGGTGTGGCTGCTGCTGGTCGTCATGAACGTCAATGCGGGAACCCCCTTGGGCGGTCCGATCGATGCGATGGCCGGGTCGCTCGGCGAGTTCTTCTACAACGATCCACGCCGCATCGCGGCCGCCACCACGCTGCTGCTGATGCTGATGGCCGGCGTGGCTTTGTTCTGGATCGTCACGCTGGTGGTGGCGGCGGCGCGGGGACTCACGGATCGATTCCGGCCACTGCCCCAACCGTTCTGGGTCTCGGTCACCGTGGCGCTACTGCTGGGGGTCTGCCTGGTCAGCACCTGGCACTACTTTCCGCGCCATCGGTTCCTGTTCGGCGACAAGTACGACTCGGTGATGATCGACCAGAAGGACCTCGACGCCATGGCGTACCTGGCGACGCTGCCCGGCGCGCGCGACACCATGATCGGCAATGCCAACACCGACGGCACCGCCTGGATGTACGCCGTGGCGGGTCTGCATCCGTTGTGGACCCACTACGACTATCCCGTGCAGCAGGGGCCGGGATACCACCGGTTTATTTTCTGGGCCTACGCAGGTAGAGGCGATTCCGATCCCCGGGTAGTCGAGTCGATCAAGGTGCTCAATATTCGCTACATCCTGACCAGCAGCCCGACGGTCAGAGGGTTCGCCGTTCCCGACGGGCTAGTCTCTCTGGAGAATTCCCCGTCGTGGAAGAAAATTTACGACAACGGTGGAGCCCGAATTTACGAGTGGAGCGGCAAGACCGCACAGACGCACTCCAAGTAGGTACGTAAGAGGATGGTGACTGGATTGAGTACCGGCAACGATGACCCGGAGGCCGAGGACGTCGAGGTCATCGGTGGCATCGACCCGAGGCTCATGGCGGTAACCGACGAAGACTCCGACGAGCGCTCACTGACCGACCTGGTGGAACAGCCCGCCAAGGTGATGCGCATCGGCACCATGATCAAGCAACTGCTCGAAGAGGTCCGGGCCGCACCGCTAGATGAAGCCAGCCGCAACCGGTTGCGCGACATCCATGCCACCAGCATCCGCGAACTCGAAGACGGTCTGGCACCCGAACTGCGCGAAGAGCTCGACCGGCTGACCCTGCCGTTCAACGAGGACTCCGCGCCGTCGGACGCGGAGTTGCGCATCGCACAGGCGCAACTGGTCGGATGGCTCGAAGGGCTGTTCCACGGCATCCAGACCGCCCTGTTCGCCCAACAGATGGCAGCGCGCGCGCAGCTGGAGCAGATGCGCCAGGGTGCGCTGCCTCCAGGCATCGGCAAACCGGAACCCCACGGTCACGGCACCGGACAGTACCTCTAGACCGTGTCTGAACTGCCACGGATCGAAACCCGCGACGCGTGGGTCGAATTCCCCATCTTCGATGCCAAGTCGCGCTCGCTGAAGAAGGCCTTCCTGGGCAAGGCCGGCGGTTCCATCGGCCGCAACAGCTCCAACGTCGTCGTCATCGAGGCCCTGCGGGACATCACCATGTCCCTGGAACACGGTGACCGGGTCGGCTTGGTCGGCCACAACGGGGCCGGAAAATCCACGCTGCTGCGCTTGTTGTCCGGCATCTACGAGCCGACCCGTGGGCTGGCCAAGGTCACCGGCCGGGTGGCGCCGGTCTTCGACCTGGGGATCGGCATGGACCCCGAGATCTCCGGCTACGAGAACATCATCATCCGCGGCCTGTTCCTGGGGCAGACCCGCAAGCAGATGCTGGCCAAGGTCGACGAAATCGCCGAATTCACCGAGTTGGGCGACTACCTGTCCATGCCATTGCGCACCTATTCCACCGGCATGCGCGTCCGGCTGGCCATGGGCGTGGTGACCAGCATCGACCCGGAAATCCTGCTGCTTGACGAAGGCATTGGCGCGGTGGACGCGGAGTTCCTCAAGAAGGCCCAGTCCCGGCTGCAGAGTTTGGTGGAGCGTTCCGGAATCCTGGTTTTTGCAAGCCATTCCAACGAGTTCCTGGCGCGGCTGTGCAAGACGGCGATGTGGATCGACCACGGCGAGATCAAGCTCAGCGGCGGGATCGAGGACGTCGTGCGGGCCTACGAGGGCGAAGACGCGGCCCGCCACGTGCGCGACGTGCTGGCCGAAACGCAGCGTGACAACGTCGCTCAACAGCCGCTGGCGCACAAAGCTTCCGGGGATGAGTGACACCGTCATCGCCGTCGTGGTCACCCACCGGCGCCCCGATGAGCTGGCCAAGTCGCTGGACGTGCTGAGCACCCAGACCAGGTTGCCCGATCACCTGATCGTGATCGACAACGACGCTGCCGAGGGCTCCGGCGCCAACCGGGTTGGCGATCTTGTTGCGGGACAACCGATCCCCACCACCTACTTGAAGTCACGTCGAAACCTCGGCGGCGCGGGCGGTTTCGCGCTCGGCATGTTGCACGCGCTGGCGCTGGGGGCCGACTGGGTGTGGCTGGCCGACGACGACGGGCGCCCCGGGACACCGGCGTATTGGCGACCCTGTTGGCATGCGCCGAAAAGTACGGGCTGGCCGAAGTGTCGCCGGTCGTCTGCAACATGGACGACCCGCAGCGCCTGGCCTTTCCGTTGCGGCGTGGCCTGGTGTGGCGCAGGCACGCCAGCGAATTGCGCACCGAGGCGGGCCAGGAGTTGCTGGCAGGAATAGCCTCGCTGTTCAACGGAGCGCTGTTCCGCGCGTCGACGCTGGAAGCGATCGGCGTCCCGGACCTGAGGCTTTTCATCCGGGGTGACGAGGTGGAGATCCACCGCCGGCTGGTTCGGTCCGGACTACCCTTCGGAACCTGCCTGGACACGGCCTATCTGCACCCGTGCGGATCGGACGAGTTCAAACCGATCCTCGGCGGCCGGATGCACACCCAATACCCTGACGACCCCGGCAAACGGTTCTTCACCTACCGCAACCGCGGCTACGTGTTGTCTCAGCCCGGCCTGCGTAAGTTGCTGCCCCAAGAGTGGCTGAGGTTCGGCTGGTTCTTCCTGGTGACCCGCCACGACCCCAAGGGTCTGCGGGAGTGGATTCGGTTGCGCCGCTTGGGGCGTCACGAGAAGTTCGGAAAGCCCGATCTTGGAGGATCCAGATGACGTTCATCGACGCGGCGGCCCAGTCCAGGACGTTCGCCCGCGCCCGGGGTGACCTGCTGGAGGGCTTTCGGCGCCACGAGCTGTGGTTGCACCTGGGCTGGCAGGACATCAAACAGCGCTACCGCAGATCGGTGCTGGGGCCGTTCTGGATCACCATCGCGACCGGCACCACCGCCCTGGCGATGGGCGGGCTGTATTCCAAGCTCTTCCACCTCGAGCTGTCCGCACATCTGCCCTACGTCACCCTGGGGCTGATCATCTGGAATCTGATCAACGCGGCCATCCTGGACGGCGCCGACGTCTTCGTCTCCAACGAAGGCTTGATCAAACAGCTGCCGGCACCGTTGAGCGTGCACGTCTACCGGCTGGTTTGGCGGCAGATGATCTTTTTCGCACACAACATCGTGATCTACTTCGTCGTCGCGATCATCTTTCCCAAGCCGTGGTCCTGGGCGGACCTGTCGGTGGTGCCGGCGCTGGGGTTGATCGTGCTCAATTGTGTATGGGTGTCATTATGTTTCGGCATCCTGGCGACTCGCTATCGCGACATCGCACCGCTGCTCAATTCGCTGGTGCAGCTGCTGTTCTTCATGACGCCGATCATCTGGAACGACGAGACCCTGCACCGCCAGGGCGCGGGCCGGTGGGCACGCATTGTCGAACTCAATCCCCTGCTGCACTACCTCGACATCGTCCGCGCGCCATTGCTGGGTGCCCATCAAGAGCTGAGGCACTGGCTGGTGGTGATCGCACTGACGATCGTCGGCTGGGTGCTGGCGGCGTTCGCGATGCGGCAATACCGCGCGCGGGTGCCCTACTGGGTGTAGCGCCGCCAGCGGTATCAACCCAACCCGTCTTGGTGCTTTGCCTATCAGCCGCCGCCGGTTTGGTGCCGTAGCCGGGGCAGGCTGTAGAAACGCCAGGTCACATCCAGCACGGCGGCCAGCAAGCGCCCGGGCAACCACGCCGGGGTGTCGGAGCTGATCGAGTAGTCCAGCTGTGTGCCGCGTCCGGGGACGGCGGTGAGTTCGATGCGGCCGAAATGATTGCGCACCGGGCCGCGAATGGTCCGATATTCGATCAGCCGCGCCGGCCGGTGACCGACAATCTCCTCCTGGATCGGCCAGACGCCCAACGCGCGTTGCGCCCGGACCGACCGCAGACCGTCCGGCGCACGGGGATGCACCCCGGCCCGCACCCGCCGGTGGCGTACCGGCCACAAAGTCGCCCAATGGTGGGTGAGCACGTCGAAGGTCCACTCAGGTGGAGCGTCGAGTTCGACGGTGTATTGCAGGCGGTGCCGCCCGACCGGGGCGGTAGCCGCGGTGTCCGGCGGGCACTCGTCGAGGCGCGCGGAAAACCAGTCACGTAGGAACGGAAACACGTCCGCACTCGCCGAGGGATGCAGCAGCGGGGATTCGTGGTTGTGATTGCGGGCGAATCCGTGGCGGCGTGCAGCGGATTGGATGCGCCGGTCAGCGTTGCCGAATGCCTGCGCAAGCCGCTTGCAGCGCCCAGCGGGGGCGATGACGTCGCGGGGAGCTGTGATGGCCAGTGCGGGCACGTGTACGGCCTGCAGCGCCGCCTACAACTCGCCGCCAGCGCGTTCGGCACGGCCCCAGGAGATCGCGTCTTGGAAGGCGGCCACTGGCTCGTCTTCGGGACCGAGCCGAAACAGCCGGGCCGGGAACATACCGCGCCACATGCTGGCCTGCACGGTCGCGGCCACCACCCGATTCGCCAGCAACGGGATATCGACGGCGCTTTCCACCAACACCAGCCCCGCGACCTGCGCTTGTTGCATCGTCTGTGCGGCGGCGCGGGCCAATGCCACCCCACCAAACGAGTGCGCCACCCAGAATGCCGGACGACCGTTGTGGGTGGCGATCAGCCGTTGGACGGCCGACAGATCGATGCGAACCATCTACTCCCAGCCCGCGCGGACCCCGGTATCGACGGCTACCCCACCTGCTCCGCGCCGCTCGACGATCCATACGTCCAGGCCGCTATCGGCCAGTGCTTCGGCCAGCCCACCCCCACCCGGCCACAAATACAGACGACGGTTGTCGAACATCCCGGGGAGCAGCACCACCGGAGATCCCTGACCCGCACCGACTCGGGTGACCCGAAACCGGCCCCCGTCTGCGACGGTCATTGCGGTGCTCTGCACTGGTTGCCGCCAATGCTGCTCGCTGATCCATTCAGCCAGCTCTGAATCGTCGTTCATGGTCTCCTAAGTCGCCGACCGTAGTCGTGGCATTCGTCGCGGCGGCATTGGTCCTGCGCCGGCCCTTCGCGAGTCCGTCGGGGAGTTGCCCACCGTGCCGACCGGACATCTGGCAGCCATTCTTCTATGACCGCGGTGAGGGCGACCCACACCGTCCAAAAACTTCTTGCCCCAATTCAGGAAACATCGGGTCTCATACCGCTACCATCTGAGTTTCGTTGATGGTCACCTCCGGTGAATTCCGGGCGGTGTGGTCTTGGTCCGTTCCGGGGTGGGGTGATCAGTGATGTCTTATCTGGTGGTTTCTGCGCAGGAGCTGGAGTCGGCGGCCGCGCTACTGACTGGTGTCGGTTCCAATGTTGGTGCGGCCAGTTCGGCTGCGGCGGGTCCGACCGCGACGGTGTTGGGCGCGTTGGGTGCCGATGAGGTGTCGGCAGCGGTGGCGGGGTTGTTCGGTGGCCACGCTCAGGCCTATCAAGCGGTCAGTGCGCAGGCGGCGGCGTTTCATCAGCGGTTCGTGGCGGCGTTGGCCGCGGCCGCGGGCTCCTATGGCCGGACCGAGGCCGCTGGTGCGGCGGTGTTGCAGACCGTCGGCGACGATGTGCTCGGTGCGGTGAACGCTCCGACGATCGCGGTGTTGGGGCGCCCGTTGATCGGTGACGGTGTTGACGCGGCCGCGGGCAGCGGCCACAACGGCGGGGCGGGCGGCCTCTTGTGGGGCAACGGCGGCAACGGCGGGGCCGGGGCGGCGGGTCAGGCCGCTGGCCGCGGTGGCGACGCCGGGTTGATCGGCAGCGGCGGAGCCGGCGGCGCGGGCGGGACGGGCGGCGCGGGCGGCGCCGGCGGGCACGGCGGTTAGCTGGCCGGCACAGGAGGCGCCGGCGGGGCGGGCGGGGCCGGTGCAGCCGGCGGTAACGGCGGTGCGGGCGGAGCCGGAGGCGCGGGCGCAACCGCGACGACCGCCGGGACCAGCGGCGGTAACGGCGGTAACGGCGGGGCCGGCGGTAACGGCGGTGGCACCGGCTGGTTCGGCAGCACCGGGATAACCGGGGCCGGCGGTAACGGCGGCACCGGCGGTAACGGCGCGATCGCCGGCAACGGCGGCGCTGGCGCCAACGGTGATGCCCTGCACCTCGACGGCGGCAACGGCGGTAACCCCGGCGCCGGCGGCGCCGGCGGGACCGGCGGGACGGGTTCACACACCGGCGCCCACGGCCTGGCCGGCACCACCCCCACCACCAACGCCGGCGACGGCGGACGCGGCGGAGACGGCTACACCTCCACCGACCCCACCCTCAACGGCGGCAACGGCGGCAACGGCGGCAACGGCGGAAACGGCGGAAACGGCGGCAACGGCGGCAACGGCGGAAACGGCGGAAACGGCGGCGACTACGGCAACGGCGGCAACGGCGGCAACGGCGGAGCCGGCGGAGCCGGCGGCCTGATCGCCGGTGACGGCGGGGCCGGCGGGACCGGCGGGGCGGCGGGGGCGGCGGGGGCGGCGGGGGCGGCGGGGGCGGCCGGAGCCAACAGCACCAACGCCACCACCGCCGGCACCAACGGTGGAAACGCCGGGGCCGGCGGCAACGGCGGCAACGGCGGAACCGGCGGGGGCGGCGGCGCCGGGGGCAGCGCAACCCACGGCGCCACCGGCACCAGCGGGGCCGGCGGAGCCGGCGGTGACGGCGGTGACGGCGCGATCGCCGGTGACGGCGGCACCGGCGCCAACGGTGACGCCACCCACGCCAACCCCGGCATCGGCGGACTCGGCGGGGCCGGCGGCACCAGCGGCGACGGCACCGACACCGCCGCCCACGGCATCAACGGCACCACCCCCACCACCACCAACGGCAGCGGCGGACGCGGCGGAGACGGCTACACCTCCACCGACCCCACCCTCAACGGCGGCACCGGCGGAAACGGCGGCAACGGCGCCACCGGCACCACCGGCACCAACCCCACCCCCCACCCCGTCACCAGCACCGCCACCTCCGGAACCGACGGCACCACCACCAACGGCGGAAACGGTACGACCGGCAGCGACGGCACCACCGCGGGACAACAAGGCGGCACCGGCGGCGACGGCTACAACAGCGGCGGCCAGGGCGACACGAATCCCTTCGGAGGCAATGGCGGAACCGGCGGTATCGGCGGCCCCGGCACCCAAGGCGGCGCCGGCGGCACCGGCGGCACCGGTCCCCTGGTAGGCGGCTGGGGCGGCGACGGCGGAGCAGGCGGCGACGGCGGCGGCGCAGGCGGCGACGGCGGCACCGGCGGCACGTCGTCCGGCGCCAACGGATTCACCGGCCAAGCCGGCGACGGCGGCAACGGCGGGTACGGCGGGGGCAGCGGCGGCAACGGCGGCGCCGGGGGCGACGCCAACTACGTCATTCCCTGGGGCAACTCCGCCTACGCCGGCGACGGCGGCGACGCCGACACCGGCGCCACCGGCGGCACCGGTAGCAATGGCGGCGCGGGCGGAGCAGGCGGGTCCGGCGGCCTCTACGGCAACGGCGGCAACGGCGGTACAGGTGGCGCCGGAGGCGACGGCGGCACCGGAGCCACCGGGGGCACCGGAGGCATCGGCGGCAACGGCGGCGACTCCACCGGCAACAGCCTCTCGTCGCTCCCCGGGAACGGTGGCGACGGCGGGGACGGAGGCACCGGCGGCACGGGAGGCACCGGAGGCAACGGGGCGACGGCGGCGCCGCGGGTGCTGGCGGCAGCTACGGACAATCCGGCACCAACGGCACCGGCGGCGCAGCCGGCAACGGCGGGACCGGCGGTGAGGGCGGTGCCGGTGGCGACGGCGGCAGCGGCGGCGTTAGCTACGACCCCGTCGACCCCCGTCCCCCCTACGGCACCAGCGGCCTGTCCGGGGATACCGGGGCCACAGGATCTACCGGCCAAGCCGGTATGGCCGGTACCTCCCCCGGCACCGGTACCCCGGGCCCCGGAGGCTCCGGCGGCGATGGCACCGGAGCCAACGGTGGCGACGGCGGACCTGGGTTCCCCTGATACGCGACACCCGCCTACGGAGTAACCACCGGTGGGCCTGGCCAGTTGGCACAGCGCCGCGGCCCGGCAGAATCCTTACTTTTCGCGCGCACCCGAGATTTCGGCATCTATCAACCGCCCGACCCTTCACTCGCGGGCTGCGAGCCGGCCTGTTGGATCTGAATGAGATTGCCGCAGGTGTCGTCGAGAACCGCGGTGGTCACCGGCCCCATCTCGGTGGGTTCCTGGGTAAAGCGAACACCGAGGGCCCGGAGTCGGTCGAACTCGGCTTGCACGTTGTCGACCGCGAAGGCCGTGAACGGAATCCCGTCGGAGCTCAGCGCGTCCTTGAACGGCTTGGCCGCCGGGTGCTCGTCGGGCTCGAGGACCAGCTCGGTGCCGTCGGGGTCCTCCGGTGAGACAACGGTAATCCATCGGAACTGGCCCATCGGAACGTCGTGTTTGGTCTGGAAACCGAGGATTTCGGTGTAGAAGCGCAGTGCCTTGTCTTGGTCGTCGACCAGGACACTGGCCAGATTGATCCTCATGTAGTCCCTCTTCCGGAGTCGGCGGTATCGATGCGCCACCTCTTGGCGATCTGGCCAAGGGGAGCGGTGTTGAGATAGTGGAATTTTTGCCGGCCGCCGCGCTGCGTTTCGATCAACCCAGCCGCCTCCAGCACATCGAGGTGCTGCGAAATCGCCTGTCGTGTCGAACAAATCCCATGTTTCGTAGTCAGACGAGCGCAGATCTCGAAGAGAGTTTGGCCGTTCCGATCGGTCAGCTCGCCGAGGATGACACGCCGGGTGGGATCCGCCAGCGCCTTGAAGACATCGCCCACCTCCCGCACGATATGCAAGCCGTTACTTGCCTGTCAACGGATAAAGGTTTGCCGGCCGCTCACGCCCAGGTGGGCAATCGTTACCCAAACTCGGAAACGTGTGTTATCATTTTCCTAGTGAGTGCTGTGCCCATGGTGCGGTGATCGCGGATTTGGTGGTGTCCGGCGCCTAACGGCCGGGGGAACTAACGATGTCTTATGTCTTCGCGAGCCCGGAGGTGCTCAACGCCGCCGCTGCTGAGGTCTCGACCATCGGATCCAGCCTGCAGACGGCCAATGCGTGGGCGGCGGCGCCGACCACGGCCCTGTTGAGTGCGTTGGGCGCTGATGAGGTCTCAGCGGCGGTCACCGCGATGTTCGGCAACCACGCCCAGGCCTATCAGGCCGTCAGCACCCAGGCGGCGGAGTTTCATGACCGCTTCGTGGCCGCGTTGACCGCGGGCGCCGACGCCTACTCCGGTGCGGAAGCCTCGAGTGCCGCAACGTTGCAGAGCCTGCCCCAAGACCTGCTCAACGTGGTCAACGCGCCCACCCAGGCACTGCTGGGGCGGGGCCCTGATCGGCAACGGCGCCAACGGCGCCGACGGGACCGGGCAGAACGGGGCCGATGGCGGCCTGCTGTGGGGCAACGGGGGTAACGGCGGAACCGGAGCGGCGGGGCAGGCCGGCGGCAACGGAGGCGCGGCGGGCCTAATCGGCAATGGCGGCGCTGGTGGGGCCGGTGGAGCGGGCGCCACCGGAGGCGCCGGGGGTACCGGCGGGGCCGGCGGCTGGTTGACCGGAGCCGGAGGGACCGGCGGAGCCGGCGGGACCGGCACTAGTGGCGGCGGCGGGATGGGCGGGGCCGGCGGGCAGGCCGGGTGGCTGTCCGGGGCCGGCGACAACGGCAGCGGCGGGTCCGGCGGCAGCGGCGGGGCCGGCGGCCTGTCTAGCAGCGGCACCGGCGGCGACGGCGGATTCCTATTGGGCCAAGGAGCGGCGGGCGGGGCCGGCGGCAACGGTGGGGCCGGCGCTACCGGTATCTCCGGGCCAGCCGGTCAAACCGGAGGCGACGGCGGGGCCGCCGGCAACGGCGGAAACGGCGGCGCCGGCGGCAAAGGCGGGCTGCTGTTGGGCGGCGGCGGGCGCGGCGGGGCCGGCGGCCTGGGCGGGGCCGGCGGGATCGGCGGCATCGGCGCGGCCGCCACCACGCCCGGCGCCACCGGAGGCGACGGCGGCAACGGCGGGACCGGCGGCACCGGTGGAAACGGCGGCGCCGGCGGACAAGCCGGCCTGTTCGGCGCCCAGGGTCAACAGGGCGACGGCGGCACCGGCGGGACCGGCGATGCCACCCATCTCGATGGCGGCAAGGGCGGCAACGGCGGAAATCCAGGGCTCGGCGGGACCGGCGGCGCCGGGGGCACCGGAGCCAGCACCGGCATCCACGGCTCCGACGGCGCCACCCCCACCACCGTGGCCGGAAACGGCGGCAAAGGTGGCGACGGCTACACCCCCACCACACCCGGCGCCGACGGCGGTAACGGCGGCGCCGGCGGAAACGGCGGTCTTTACGGAAACGGCGGCAACGGAACCGTTGGCGCCGCCGGCGTCAACCCCACCCCAAACCCGGTCTTCGAGCAGGCTGACCCCGGGACCGACGGCATTGACACCACCGGTATCGGTGGCGACGGCGGACCGGGTAGCCCGGGGGTGTTCGCCGGGCAGCAGGGCGGCAACGGCGGTGAGGGTGGCACGGGCGTCGACCTGGGTGGCGGCGGTGGTGATGGCCAAACCGGCGGGCCCGGCACCCTGGGAGGCAATGGCGGCAACGGCGGCACCGCCAGCATGGGCGGGTCCGGCGGCAACGGTGGGGTCGGCGGTAGCGGCGGGTCCGGCGGCGGGGCGGGGGGCAACGGCGGCGATGGCGGCAACGCCACCGACCTCATGATCGGCAACGGCGGCAACGGCGGCACGGGTGGCTCGGGTGCCGCCGGTGGCGCCGGCGCCATGCGCGGTAACGGAGGAAATGGCGGCAGCGCTGGCACTGGCACGACTGCCGGCACCGACGGCAATGGCGGCAACGGCGGCACGGGTGGCGCCGGCGGCAATGGCGGTAACGGCGGCACGGGTGGCGCCGCCGGCTCGGGTGGAATGTTCGGCCAGATGGGCGACGCGGGCGACGGTGGTGACGCCGGCACTGGCGGCGAGGGCGGCGACGGCGGGACCGGCGGCAGCGGCGCAATGTCGGGCCAGACCGGTGACCAGGGCGCCGGCGGGACACCGGGCACCGGCGGCGCATCGGGCTAATCAGGGACGGCCCGCTCGCCGCACGCACTTTACCGGTCCTGGGCCTCGGCCAGCCGATAGAACGCGGCAGAGTTCTCCCACAGCACCTTGCTGGCGCCCGCGTCCCCGAGCGCCTCGCTGATCAGATCGATGTCGCTGTCCTCGAACGGGCGCCGAGCACGCGTCGAGGGCAGGTCAGTGCCGAACATCAGGGCATCGGGGTTGACCGCGTGGATCTTCTTCACCGTGTCCCGCACATCCAAACCGACCCGGCCAAAGCCGGTCGCCTTGACCCGAATCCCCTTGTCCACCAACGGCAGCAACAGCTCAACCCCTTCGGCTGACATGCCCAGATGGTCGATGCTGACCGCTGGCAGCGCAATGAGCTGATCGGCCAACTGCCCGAGGTGCGCGGCATCGACATAGAGCTCGACATGCCAACCCGCAATGTCGTGAACCCGGCGGGCGAACGAGTTCAATTCGTCGATGGTCTCGGGCCCACCGCGATAGCGATTGAACCGGACCGCACGGATTCCGGCGGCATCAAGATCGCGTATCTCCGCGTCCGAAATCGTCGAGGGCAACTGGGTGACCCCGACAAAACCGGGCCCCAACCGCGCCAGCGATTCCCGCAAATACCCTTGGTCGAACCCCTGGAATGACCCGGAAACAACGGCACCGCCCCGGATGCCCAGCCCGGCGGTGCGGGCCAGGGCTCCGGCGTTGTTGATTAGCAGGCTTGTGAGCTGGGTTGATGATCTTTGGTGCCGCGCTATTGGGGCCTGAGTGTAGGCACGGGCTATCTGGAGAACGATCGAGTTGGTTACTGTTCGTCGTTGGTCTGGAGTTGCCCGTGCCTACCGTTTCAGTATTGCCTGTGTCGTCGGTTCCAGAGGTGTTCGACCGCTGGAGTCCTGGTGAGCGCAGCGAGCTCATCGGATCGGAGTTTCTCGATGTGTTGGTCTCGGTGCCAGACCCGAGGGACCCACGCGGTCGGAGGTATTCGCTGATGGCTTTGTTGGCGATCGCGGTTCTGGCCACTGCCGCGGGGATGCGCGGCTATGCTGGTTTTGCTACATGGGCGGCCACCGCTCCCGATGATGTGTTGGCCTAATTAGGGGTCCGGTTCCGGCGGCCCAGTGAGAAGACCTTTCGCGCTGTTTTGTCTCGGCTAGACCCCGCCGACCTCAACGCCAGGATGGGCAGTTATTTCACTGCACACGTGGCCAGCAGCGACCCCAGTGGATTGGTGCCGATCGCGTTGGACGGCAAGATGCTGCGTGGTGCTTTACGCGCCAAAGCGACAGCCACGCATCTCGTGTCGGTGTTCGCCCACCGTGCCCGATTGGTGCTCGGTCAACTCGCTGTCGCCGAGAAAAGCAATGAAATTCCCTGCGTACGTGCCCTGCTCACGCTGCTGCCGGGTAGCTTGCGGTGGCTGGTCACCGTGGATGCGATGCATACCCAGGTCGTCACCGCGAAGTTGATCTGCGCCACCTTGAAGTTGCACTACCTGATGATCGTCAAGTCCAACCAAGCCAAAATACTTGCGCGTATCACCGCGCTGCCCTGGGCCGAGGTGCCCGCAGCCGCTACCGATGACTCCCGCGGCCACGGCCGTGTCGAGACCCGCACCCTGCAAATCATCACCGCTGTACGAGGAATCGGCTTCCCCTACGCAAAACAAATCATCCGGATCACTCGTGAACGCTTGATCACCGCCACCGACCAGCGCAGCGTGGAGGTGGTCTATGCCATCTGCAGCCTGCCGTTCGAGCACGCCCGCCCTACCGCGATCATGACCTGGATGCGTCAACACTGGGGAATCGAGAACAGCCTGCACTGGATACGCGACGTCACCTTCGACGAAGACCGTCAAAGGGCACATACCGGAAACGGCGCACAGGTCCTAGCAACGCTACGCAACACCGCGATCAATCTGCACCGCCTCAACGGCGCCGACAACATCGCCGAAGCCTGCCGGATCACCGCTTTGACCGCCAACCGCCGCCTAGACCTCCTCAATCCACAATTCCCCAGCTCACAAGCCTGCTAATCAACAACGCCGGAGCCCTGGGCACCTACCGAGCACTCGAAGCGGTGCGCCGCTACCGCAACCGGCTGATATACGTGTCCACCTGCGAAGTTTACGGAGATGGGCACAATCTCGAGGAAGGCCAGCGCCTCGACGAACACGCCGAACTGAAACCGAATAGCCCCTACGCCGCGTCCAAGGCCGCCGCCGACCGGCTGTGCTACTCGTATTTTCGCTCCTTCGGAATCGACGTCACCATCGTCCGCCCGTTCAACATCTTTGGAATTCGCCAAAAGACCGGCCGATTCGGCGCGCTGATTCCGCGGCTCGTCCGGCAGGCAATCAATGGCAAGAAGCTGACAATTTTCGGCGCGGGCACTTCGAGCCGCGATTATCTCTATATCAGCGATATTGTGAACGCCTACAACCTGATATTGCAGACCCCGTCCCTGCGTGGCCAGACGATCAATTTTGCCAGCGGTAAAGACACCTGCGTGAAGAATATCGTCGAGTACGTCGCGGGTAAATTCGATGCCACAATCGAACATCGCGATGCCCGCCCTGGGGAGGTCCAGCGATTTTCCGCCGATATCTCATTGGCGAGAAGCATCGGATTCGAGCCGCAAGTCGATATTTGGGAAGGCATCGACCGGTACATCGCCTGGGCTAAGGATCAGCCCCAGCACGCATACGAGCTGGACGGGCTCGGCGACAGGTCGACCGCGAACGGATGACCGTCCCCACTAGCGCTGGGGCGCGGTAATCGTGCACGGGGTGGCCGGCGGATAACTGCCCGACACCGCCCGCAGCCGCCCGGGCGGCGGCCACGGCCGCAGCCCCAGGTTGGCGAGATAGCGCAGCGGGTTGACGTGCGAGCCGCGCTGGCGGACCTCGAAATGCAGATAGCCGTCGTCCGAGTCGCCATCCGCGCCGATCGCGCCGAGCCGCGCACCCGCGCGCACCCGATCCCCAACCGACATCCCGTTTCGCTCTACCGGGCGAAACACATAGACGACGTCGAGGTCCGGGCCCTGCGAGATCGTCATCGACAACAAGCCGTCGACATCAGCGACAGCGCTGACCGCCCCGGACACCACAGCGTACACGGGTGTTCCCGGGTCGGCGGCAAAGTCGACACCGGGGTGAAAACCACCGGCGCGTTGCCCGTATCCACGGCCGATGGCCCGCGGTTCCCGGTCAATCGGCAGCCGCCCGCCCGGCTCGAGCGGGTCGAAGTCGCCGCGGATGCGCCGCTGATAGTCGGCTTTGAGCAGGTCGACCTCGTCGAGCGCGTAACCGAACAGCAGGGACCGGTCGTAGGCCACCCCGAAGTTGTGCCGGTAATCCGGATCGAGCCGGAGATAGTGCTCGACTCTCGAGATCCGCTCCGCCAGCGTCGACCAACCGTCGTGCACCAGCCGGACCCCCTCCAGCCGGCCGATCCGACCGTGGTCGGTGATATTGGCCGGCCAGTGCGGGTTGTGCATCAGCTTGATCCCGGCACGCAGACCCGGAGACCAGCGCCAGAAGGGCCCGCGCAGCGCTTCAGCGGTTCCCATGACCGGAATCGGCTCGGGGTATTCGGGATCGTCCCAACTGGACACGATCGGGCACAGCAGCGCCGCCACGTCCTCGGGGGTGCGGGCCAGGGCCGCACGGACATCGATGTCGGTCTCGACAAGCCAATCCGCGTCGACCATCATCACCCAGTCCGGGCGACAGAAATCGGCCATCCGATACAGCAGTTCCAGCCCGGTGGACTCCGGAATCAGCCAGGGCGTGGCGGGAAGATCAGAACGGGCACGCACCACATTCGTCACCGCAGGGTGGTTCGCCAGAATCTCGGCGGTGTCATCGGTGCTGCGGTCATCGATCACATAGATGTCGTCGCTGAACGCAGCCAACGAGTCCAACGTGCGCACCAACGTCCGTCCGGCGTTGTGCGCGCGTGTTACCGCCAGAATCCGCATGCAGTCTCTCTATCACCCGAGAACGCAAAAGCCAGTAGCTGGAAGAATATGCAAGTGTGAGCGACGCCTCGGTGATCGGTTGCGTCGGGACGTTGGTGGTCGCGACCCGCGGCAAACACGGTGCCGGCGAGGTCCTGCTCACCGTTCGGGGCTCCAAGGAGGCCTTCCTGGCACGATCTGACCATCCGTTACCCAAAGGCACCACGGTGCTGGTGGTAGGGGTTCGGGGAGCCCGGACGGTGCTCGTCGAGCCCTGGAACGATCTGGTCGTAACCGAACTTCTCTGATCCAAACCACGAAAAATTCAAGGAGTCCAACAATGCTCGGTTACAAGGTTCCCGATCCGGATGAGGCGATGCTGATATCCGGGGGCCGGGTCAAAGGCAACGCGCCGTTTCGCGTGGTAACCGGCCACGGGTCCTTCGTCGTTCCGTTCTTCCGTAAGGTCCGCTTCCTCACGCTGGCGATGTGTGAAGCCGAGGTCGCCGAGAAATGCGTGACCCAGCAGGGCATCACGCTCAACGTCCGGGCGGTCATCGCCTTCAAGGTCGGCAACGACACCGAGAGCATCATCGCCGCGGCGCAACGATTCCTCTCCGAACAAGACCAGCGGCGCAACGATTCCTCTCCGAACAAGACCAGATGTCGGTCTTGACCGGGCGCATCTTTACCGGCCACCTGCGCTCGATCATCGGCTCCATGACCGTCGAAGAGATCATCCGGGAGCGCCAAAAGCTCGCGACCGAGGTGCTCGACGGTTCCAAGGAAGAGATGGCCCGAATCGGCCTCAACGTCGACGCCCTGCAGATCCAGTCGATCGACGACGACGGGCTCGGCTACATCGACGCGATGTCGGCACCGCACAATGCGGCGATCCAGCAGCAAGCACAGATCGCCCAGGCGCAGGCCAACCAGTTGTCCGCCGAGGCAGAGCAGGAATCGCAGCGCGAGCAAGCCGAATTCGCCCGTGAGACCGCCATTGTCAAGGCGCAATACAAGGCCGAGGTCGACAAGGCTCAGGCCCAGGCCGCCCAGGCCGGTCCGCTGGCCGAGGCCCAGTCCCAGCGCGAGGTGCTCGAGATGCGCACCGAACTGGCCGAGCGGGCCGCCGAGTTGCGCCAGCAGGAGCTGGTCGCTGAGGTGGTCAAGCCGGCCGAGGCCGAAGCCGAGCGGGTCCGCATCCTGGCCGTCGCCGACGCCGAGAAGATGAAGATCCAGGCCGAGGCTGCGGCGTCGCACAACCGGGTGGCGCTGGATCGCATGCTCATCGACCAGCTGCCCGACATCGTCGAAAAGGCCGCCCTGGGTCTCTCGGGCGCAAATCTCACCGTGCTCAATGGCGCCGACGGGCTCAGCCAGGTGGCCGCGGGGCTGGTCTCTCAAGGGGTCGCCATTTTCGACGCGATGCGCGGCAGCGTCGCTGACGACAACGACGGGGAGAACGCGGTGGCGCCCTGGAACGCCGGAACCACAGACAACGTCTAGCAAGGCGGTTGGCGCCACCGGCGGGTGGCCACGACGGTCCGGGGCAAGCCGCAGGACTTTATCGGGCTGTAAACGCTTCACGAATACGGGCGACGGCGGCCTGTCAGTGGTGTAACACTGGAACGCCACATGGCCGATGAGTTATTAGCAAACGGAACTACGGGCAACCCACATCGGACGAAAGGTCGACGGACGTGAGTGAGGAAGTCCAATCACCAGGGCTGGCAGAGGCAGCGCGCGATAACCTCGCCGCCGAGCTGGCCCGGCTCCGGCAACGCCACGACCGGCTGGAGATCGAGGTCAAAAACGACCGCGGAATGATCGGCGATCACGGCGACGCGGCTGAGGCGATTCAGCGCGCCGACGAACTGGCCGTGCTGACCGAACGGATCCACGAGCTCGATCGGCGACTGAAAGCCGGGCCATCCAACGCGACCGGGTCCGAAACGCTGCCAAGTGGCACCGAGGTCACCTTGCGCTTCGACGATGGCGAGGTGGTCACGATGCACGTGATCGCCATCGTGGAGGAGAACCCGGTCGGCCACGAGTACGAGACGCTGACCGCGCACAGCCCGCTGGGGCAGGCCCTGGCGGGGCGCCAGGCGGGTGACACGGTGACCTACTCCACCCCGCGCGGACCGAGCCAGGTGGAACTCCTCTCGATCAAGTTGCCCACCTAGTAGCGCCCGTTCCCGACAGAACGCCAGAATCGCTCGCCAACCTGGTTAGACTTCCCCCGATGATCCCGCCAGAGCCCGCTGCCGCGCCCGCCGAAGAGCACCAGCGCCAGCATTTGCATCTGACGACTCAGATGATCCGCTTCATCGTGACCGGCGGTTTCGCGGCAATCGTCGACTTC
Source organism: Mycobacterium liflandii (assembly GCF_022354805.1). Taxonomy (NCBI): domain Bacteria; kingdom Bacillati; phylum Actinomycetota; class Actinomycetes; order Mycobacteriales; family Mycobacteriaceae; genus Mycobacterium; species Mycobacterium liflandii. Next base: position 339,455 of record NZ_CP023138.1, read on the forward strand.
AGCGTGTACGTGGTGCTCTACAAGGTGGTCGGCCTGCAGGTCGACCTGTCCAAGTTCATCAGCGTCGTGATCGGCACCATCACCGCCTACCTGATCAATCGCCGGTGGACGTTCCAGGCGGCACCAAGCGGGGCGCGATTTGCCGCCGTGATGGCTCTCTACGGGGTCACCTTCGCCGTGCAGGTCGGAATCAACCACCTCTGTCTTGCACTTATGCACTATCGCGGGTGGGCGATACCGGTCGCATTCGTGATCGCCCAGGCCGTTGCTACGGTGATCAACTTCGTGGTGCAGCGGGCCGTGATCTTCCGTAGACACTGAGCCGGTCCCGCCCAAACTGCACTTTCCCGCCGGCAAAAACGCCCGATACCGGCGTGAGCGTGGGCATCCTTGCCGAACCAAGCGGTACCCTCTTTGACGATGTTTAGCGCGCCCGTTCCCACCACACCCACCCGGCTGACCGGATGGGGTCGAACCGCGCCGTCGGTGGCCGAGGTGCTCCACACCCCAGATCCCGAGGTGATCGCGACGGCTGTCGCGCGTGTCGCCGACACCGGCGCCAGGGGCGTCATCGCCCGCGGCCTGGGCAGGTCCTACGGCGACAACGCGCAAAACGGCGGCGGGTTGGTGATCGACATGAGCCCGCTGAACAAGATCCACTCGATCAGCGCCGACAGCACGCTTGTCGACGTCGATGCTGGGGTGAATCTCGACCAGCTGATGAAGGCGGCGCTACCGCTGGGCCTGTGGGTCCCGGTATTGCCGGGCACCCGGCAAGTCACCATCGGCGGTGCGATCGCATGCGACATCCACGGCAAGAACCACCACAGCGCGGGCAGCTTCGGCAACCATGTGCGCAGCCTGGCCCTGCTGACCGCCGACGGCGAAGTCCGCCACCTCACTCCGACGGGCACCGAGACCGCAGACACCGAGCTGTTTTGGGCCACCGTCGGCGGCAACGGCCTGACCGGGATCATCCTGCGCGCCACCATCGAGATGACACCCACCGAGACCGCGTACTTCATCGCCGACGGGGACGTCACCGCCAGCCTGGACGAAACCATCGCGTTGCACAGCGACGGCAGCGAAGGCAACTACACCTATTCCAGCGCCTGGTTCGACGCGATCAGCGGGCCGCCCAAGCTGGGCCGTGCCGCGGTGTCGCGCGGCTGCTTGGCCACCATCGACCAGCTCCCCACCAAGCTGCAACGGGATCCGCTGAAGTTCGACGCGCCGCAACTGCTCACATTTCCCGACGTATTCCCCAATGGGCTGGCCAACAAATACACCTTCGGGCCCATCGGCGAGCTCTGGTACCGCAAGTCCGGCACCTATCGGGGCAAGGTCCAGAATCTGACGCAGTTCTACCACCCGCTGGACATGTTCGGTGAGTGGAACCGCGCCTATGGTCCGGCGGGTTTCCTGCAATATCAGTTCGTGGTTCCCACCGAGGCGGTCGACGAGTTCAAGCGGATCATCGGCGACATCCAGGCCAGCGGGCACTACTCATTTCTCAATGTGTTCAAGTTGTTCGGCGCCGGGAATCAGGCCCCGCTGAGCTTCCCGATTCCCGGCTGGAACATCTGCGTCGACTTCCCGATCAAGGCGGGTCTGAACGAGTTCGTCAGCGAACTCGATCGCCGGGTCATGGAATTCGGCGGCCGCCTCTACACCGCCAAGGACTCTCGTACCACCGCTGAAACCTTTCACGCCATGTATCCGCGCATCGACGAATGGATCGCCGTGCGCCGCAAGGTGGACCCCTGCGGGGTGTTCGCCTCCGACATGGCCCGACGTTTGGAGCTGCTCTAAATGGTGCTGGACGCCGTAGGAAATCCCCAGAGCGTGCTGCTGCTCGGCGGCACCTCCGAAATCGGTCTGGCCATTTGCCAGCGCTACCTGCGTAACGCTCCGGCCCGGATCGTGCTGGCCTGCCTGCCCGACGACCCTGGCCGCGACGACGCGGTCGCGCAGATGAAGGCCGCCGGCGCCTCCTCGGTCGAGCTGATCGACTTCGACGCGATGGACACCGACAGCCACCCGAAGGTGATCGAGCAGGCATTCGGCGGCGGCGACGTCGACGTGGCCATCGTCGCGTTCGGTTTGCTCGGCGATGCCGAAGAGCTGTGGCAAAACCAGCACAAGGCCGTGCAGATCGCCGAGATCAACTACACCGCGGCGGTGTCGGTGGGCGTGCTGCTGGGCGAGAAGATGCGGGCCCAGGGCTTCGGCCAGATCATCGCCATGAGCACGGTGGCCGGTGAACGCGTACGACGCTCCAACTTCGTCTACGGATCCACCAAGGCCGGCCTGGACGGCTTCTACCTCGGGCTGTCCGAGGCTCTGCGTGAACACGGGGTTCGTGTCCTGGTGATCCGGCCGGGTCAGGTGCGCACCCGGATGAGCGCACACGTCAAGGAAGCTCCACTGACAGTGGACAAGGAGTACGTCGCCAACCTCGCGGTGACCGCCGCCGCAAAAGGTAAGGAACTGGTTTGGGCGCCAGCAGCATTTCGCTACGTGATGATGGTGTTGCGTCACATCCCGCGGAGCATCTTCCGCAGGCTGCCAATCTGAGCATGCGTAATGCACTGGCCACCCTCGGCCAGATGGCGGCCGCGGTACTGGTGGCCGTGACGGTCGCGGTGGTCGCCCTATCCGCCATTTCGCAGGTGCAGTGGCCGGCCTTTCCGTCGTCCAACCAGCTGCACGCGCTGACAACCGTCGGCCAGGTCGGCTGCCTGGCCGGCCTGCTCGGCGCCGGCTGGGCCTGGCGACGCGGCGGCCGGCTGCGGCGGCCGGCTCAGCTGGGTGGCTTGGTGTTAGTCTCGGCGTTCACCGTGGTGACGCTCGGCATGCCGCTGGGGGCCACCCGGCTGTACCTGTTCGGCATCTCGGTGGACCAGCAGTTCCGCACCGAATACCTGACCCGGCTGACCGACAGCCCGGCACTGCACGACATGACCTACATCGGACTGCCGCCGTTCTACCCGCCGGGCTGGTTCTGGATCGGCGGTCGCGCCGCGGCACTGACCGGCAGCCCCGCCTGGGAAATGTTCAAGCCGTGGGCCATCACCTCGATCGCGGTCGCGGTCGCGGTCGCGCTGGTGCTGTGGTGGCGAATGATTCGCTTCGAGTACGCGCTGCTGGTCACCATCGCCACCACGGCGGTGACACTGGCCTACAGCTCGCCGGAGCCCTACGCCGCGATGATCACGGTGCTGCTGCCGCCGGTGCTGGTGCTGACGTGGTCGGGCCTGCGCGCCGGCGCCCCGCCCGCCCCCGAACGTCACGCCAGCGTGGCGCCCGACGCCGAAAGCCACGCTGACGTGACGCTGGGCGCCGAGGCGGCTCGGGGCTGGGCCGCGGTGGTCGGCGCCGGGATCTTCCTCGGCTTCGCCGCCACCTGGTACACGCTGCTGGTGGCCTACAGCGCGTTCACGGTCACGCTGATGGCCGCGCTGTTGGTCGTGTCACGGTGGCGCCGCGGCGGGCTCAGGGCCGCGGTGGATCCGCTGCGACGGCTGGCCGTGATCGCCGTGATCGCTGCGACGATCGCGTCCACCACCTGGCTGCCCTACCTGTTGCGGGCGGCCCGTGACCCGGTCAGCGACACCGGCAGCGCCCAGCACTACCTGCCCGCCGACGGCGCCGAACTGACCTTCCCGATGCTGCAGTTCTCGCTGCTGGGCGCGCTGTGCATGCTGGGCACCCTGTGGCTGGTGGTGCGGGCACGGTCCTCGACCCGGGCCGGCGCCCTGGCCATCGGCGTGCTGGCCGTCTACCTGTGGTCACTGCTGTCGATGCTGACCACGCTGGCGCGCACCACCCTGTTGTCGTTCCGGTTGCAGCCGACCCTGACCGTGCTGCTGGCCACGGCCGGGGTCTTTGGCTTCCTGGAAGGAACGCGTGCGCTGACCGTCCGCAGCCGCGCCGCGCTGCCCGTCGCCGCCGCGATCGGACTGGCCGGGGCGATCGCGTTCAGCCAGGACATTCCCGACGTGTTGCGGCCCGACCTCACGATTGCCTACACCGACACCGACGGTTACGGCGAGCGCGGCGATCAGCGCCCGCCCGGTTCCGAGAAGTACTACTCGACGATCGACACGACCATCCGCAAGGTCACCGGCAAGCCGCGCGATCAGGTCGTCGTGATGACCGCCGACTACAGCTTCCTGTCCTACTACCCCTACTGGGGTTTTCAGGGTCTGACGTCGCATTACGCCAACCCGCTGGCGCAGTTCGACAAGCGCGCGGCCCAGATCGAGAGCTGGGGCAAGATCAAGACATCCGACGAGTTCGTCCAGGCCCTGGACAAACTGCCCTGGCCGGCGCCAACGGTTTTCCTGATGCGACGCGGCGCCGGTCCCGGTTCGGGCGCTAGCTACACGCTGCGGCTGGCCGAAGACGTCTACCCCAACCAGCCCAACGTCCGGCGTTACACCGTCGACCTCAAGGCCGCGCTGTTCGCCGACCCACGCTTCACCGTCGAGACCATCGGCCCCTTCGTGCTGGCCATCCGCAAGCCGGCGGCGAGCGCCTGATGGCGACCAAGACCGCACCCGGCGCATTGGAACAATTACCATCTACGTCCGTGAGCGATTCGGGAGCAAAGTACCGGATTGCCCGACTCGTCGCCGTGGTCACGGGTCTGCTGGGGACCCTTCTGGCGCTGGCAACCCCGCTGCTGCCGGTCGACCAGACCACGGCCAAGCTGAATTGGCCGCAGAATGGCACGTTCAGCAGCGTCGAGGCACCGCTGATCAGCTATGTGGCCACCGACCTGGAAGTCACCATCCCCTGTTCGGCGGCCGCCGGGCTGGCCGGCCCGCAGAAAAATGGCAAGACGGTGCTGCTGTCGACGGTGCCCAAGCAAGCCCCCAACGCCGTCGACCGTGGACTACTCGTTCAGCGCGCCAACGACGATCTGGTTCTCGTGGTGCGCAACGTCCCGGTGGTCTCCGCGCCGCTGAGCCAAGTGCTCAGCCCCGCCTGCCAGCGTTTGACCTTCACCGCGCACGCCGAGAGCGTCACCGCCGAATTCGTCGGGCTCAAGCAGGGCCCCAACGCCGAGCATCCGGGCGAGCCGTTGCGCGGCGAACGCAGCGGCTACGACTTCCGGCCGCAAATCGTCGGGGTGTTCACCGATCTGACCGGGCCGACACCGCCGGGCCTGAGCTTCTCCGCGACCATCGACACCCGCTACAGCAGCAGCCCCACCCCGTTGAAGATGGCCGCGATGATCATCGGCCTGCTGTCCACCGCGGTCGCCCTGGTCGCTCTGCACATCCTCGATACCGCCGACGGCACCCGGCATCGGCGCATCCTGCCGCCGCGCTGGTGGTCGATCGGCGCGCTGGACGGGCTGGTCACCGCCGTGTTGGTGTGGTGGCACTTCGTCGGCGCCAACACCTCCGACGACGGCTACATCCTGACCATGGCCCGGGTGTCCGAGCACGCCAGCTACATGGCGAACTACTACCGCTGGTTCGGCACGCCCGAGGCACCGTTCGGCTGGTACTACGACCTGTTGGCGATGTGGGCCCATGTCAGCACCGCCAGCGTCTGGATGCGCCTGCCCACCCTGGCGATGGCATTGACCTGCTGGTGGGTGATCAGCCGGGAGGTCATCCCGCGGCTGGGGCACGCCGTCAAGACCAACCGGGCCGCGGCCTGGACGGCCGCGGGCATGTTCCTGGCGGTCTGGCTGCCGCTGAACAACGGGCTGCGCCCAGAGCCGATCATCGCCCTGGGCATCCTGCTGACCTGGTGTTCGGTCGAGCGAGCGGTGGCCACCAGCCGGCTGCTGCCGGTGGCAATCGCGTGCATCATCGGTGCCCTCACCCTGTTCTCCGGGCCTACCGGCATCGCCTCCATTGGCGCGCTGCTGGTCGCGATCGGGCCGCTGCGCACCATCCTGCACCGCCGCTACAAACAGTTCGGCGCGCTGCCGCTGCTGGCGCCGCTGCTCACCGCGGCCACCGTCACCGTGATCCTGATCTTCCGTGACCAGACCTTCGCGGGCGAGGCTCAGGCCAGCGTGCTCAAACGCGCGGTCGGCCCCAGCCTCAAGTGGTTTGACGAGCACATCCGCTACGAGCGACTGTTCATGGCCAGCCCCGACGGCTCGGTGGCCCGTCGCTTCGCGGTCCTGGCGCTAATCCTCGCGCTCGCCGTCGTGGTGGCGATGTCGCTGCGCAAGGGCCGGATTCCTGGCAGTGCGGCAGGCCCCAGCCGCCGCATCATCGGCATCACGATCATCTCGTTCTTGGCGATGATGTTCACCCCGACCAAATGGACCCACCACTTCGGGGTGTTCGCCGGGCTGGCCGGCTCGCTGGGAGCGCTGGCCGCCGTCGCCGTGACCGGGGTGGCGATGCGCTCGCGACGCAACCGCACCGTGTTCGCCGCCGTGGTGCTGTTTGTGATGGCGCTGTCGTTCGCCAGCGTCAACGGCTGGTGGTATGTCTCCAACTTCGGCGTTCCGTGGTCGAACTCGTTCCCCAGACTGCGGTGGTCGCTGACCACCGCACTGCTCGAGCTGTCGGTGATCGTGCTGGTGGTGGCCGCCTGGTTCAACTTCGTCGCAACCGGGGACGGGCCGCCCAGGACCCGCCTCGGGGCGCGGCTGGCGCCGATCGTCCAAGCGCCGCTGGCCATTGCCACCTGGTTGCTGGTGACGATGGAAGTCGTCTCGTTGACCCAGGGCATGATGTCGCAGTACCCGGCGTGGTCGGTGGGCCGGTCCAACCTGCAGGCGCTGACCGGCAAGAGCTGTGGGCTGGCCGAAGACGTGCTGGTGGAGCTGGATCCCGACGCGGGAATGCTGCCCCCGGTGAGCGCTCCGGTGGCCGATGCGCTGGGCGCCGGCCTGTCAGACGGGTTCACCGCCAACGGAATCCCCGCCAACGTCTCCGCGGACCCGGTGATGGAGCGCCCGGGCGACCGCAGCTTCGTCAACGACGACGGTCTGGTCACCGGCACCGAGGCCGGCACCGAGGGCGGCACCACTGCCGCACCGGGCATCAATGGCTCGCGCGCGCGGCTGCCCTTCAACCTCGATCCGGCGCGCACGCCGGTGCTGGGCAGCTGGCGATCCGGCATCCAGGTGCCTGCCATTTTGCGGTCGGGCTGGTATCGACTGCCCCCCGCGGATCAGCGGAAGAAGACACCGCTGCTGGTGGTGTCCGCGGCCGGCCGGTTCGATCCCCGCGAAGTCCAGGTCCAGTGGGCCACCGATGAGCAAGCGGCAGCTGGGAAGCACGGCGGCTCGATGGGGTTTGCCGACGTCGGGGCGGCACCGGCGTGGCGCAACCTGCGGGCGACGCTGTCCGCCATCCCCGACTCCGCCACACAAATCCGCCTGGTGGCCGACGACAACGACCTGGCTCCGCAGCACTGGATCGCCCTGACCCCGCCGCGGATTCCGCAACTGCGCACCTTGCAGGAGGTGGTGGGCTCCAAGGATCCGGTGTTCCTGGACTGGCTGGTGGGCCTGGCCTTCCCGTGCCAGCGGCCATTCGGCCATCAGAACGGTGTCGATGAATCACCGAAATGGCGGATCCTGCCGGACCGGTTCGGCGCGGAAGCCAACTCGCCCGTGATGGACAAGAACGGCGGTGGCCCGCTCGGCGTCACCGAGCTGCTGTTCCATGCGACGACGGTCGCCAGCTACCTCAAGGACGACTGGTTCCGGGACTGGGGCGCGTTGCAGCGCCTCACCCCGTACTACCCGGAGGCCGAACCGGCACGGCTGCAACTGGGCACGGCAACCCACAGCGGTCTGTGGAATCCGGCACCCCTGCGTAAGGGTTAGCGGGGCCCCGAGGCGGTGGGCAACCGCTTTGCGGACTCGCGGCCGCGCCGCACCCAATCCGCCTGTCCGACCCTTCGCCACGGCGCCGGCGCCGGAATCGCTTTGCGGCGGCGCGTCCTGACGGCGCTGGATCCGCCGATCCGGGCCCTCCCCGGAGCCGCTTTGCGGCCCCGCGTCCTCACCGCGCTAAGCCGCGTCGCCTACGATCGACCATCGTGTCCCTCGACGGTAATGAGCGATCTCAGCGGATCGCCCGGTTAGCAGCCGTCGTCTTGGGAGTCGCCGGGCTGGTCCTGTGCGCCTTGGTTCCGCTCCTTCCGGTGAAGCAGACGACGGCGACGATCCTGTGGCCCCAGGGCGCCTCCGCGGACGGCGACATCAGCCAGATCACCGCCCCACTGGTGTCCGGCGCGCCGCGCGCATTGGACATTTCACTGCCTTGCGCGGCGATCGCCACCCTGCCCGCCAACGGCGGTCTGGTGCTGTCCACCCTCCCCGCCGGGGGCGTGGATACCGGCAAGAACGGGCTGTTCGTCCGCGCTGACAAGGACTCGGTCGTGGTCGCATTCCGCGACACGGTGGCCGCGGTGGCACCGCGCGCCGCGATCGCCGTGGGTCGGTGCAGCGCGCTGCACATCTGGGCCGACGCCACCGGCGCGCACGCGGATTTCGTCGGCATTCCCGGTGCCGCGGGCACCCTGCCCCCGGAGAAGAAGCCTCAAGTCGGTGGCATCTTCACCGACTTGAAGGTCCAGGCCCAACCGGGGTTGTCGGCGCGCATCGACGTCGACACCCGATTCATCACCGCGCCCACGGTCACCAAGACCATCGCCATGATCCTCGGTGCGATCGCGGTCCTGGGCGCCATCGTGGCCTTGGCCGCCCTGGACCGGCTCAGCCGCGGCGGTGACGCGCTGCGCGACTGGCGCTCCCCCATCGCCTGGCTCTCCAGGTACCGGCCGCGGCTGCCCCGGCTGTCGCGCTGGCGCGTCGGGTTCGCAACCTGGCTCACCGACGCCGCGGTGACCGCCACGCAGCTGCTCTGGCATGTGATCGGAGCCCTTTCCTCCGACGACGGCTACAACCTGACCATCGCCCGGATCGCACCCCAGGCCGGCTACGTGGCCAACTACTACCGATACTTCGGGGCCACCGAGGCCCCCTTCGACTGGTATCACGAGCTGCTGGCACACCTGGCCCAGATCAGCACCGCCAGCGTCTGGATGCGGTTGCCCGCCACCCTGGCCGGCATCGCCTGCTGGCTGCTCATCAGCCGTTTCGTGCTGCGCCGGCTCGGCCCCGGCAAGAACGGCCTGGCCGCCAATCGGGTGGCCGTGTTCACCGCCGGCGCGGTCTTCGTGGCCGCCTGGCTGCCATTCAACAACGGCCTGCGCCCCGAGCCGCTGATCGCCCTTGGCGTGCTGGTCACCTGGGCACTGGTGGAACGCGCCATCGCGCTGAGCCGGCTGGCTTCGGCCGCGATCGCGATCATCGTCGCGATGCTCACCGCGACGCTGGCACCGCAAGGTTTGATCGCGGTGGCCGCGCTGCTGACCGGGGCGCGCGTCATCGCCGGGATCATCCGTAAGCGCCGCGGCACCGACGGGCTGCTGGCCCCGCTCGCCGTCCTGGCCGCATCGCTGTCGCTGATCACCGTCGTGGTGTTCCGCAACCAGACGCTGGCCACCGTGGCCGAGGCGGCGCGGATCAAGTACAAGGTCGGCCCGACCATCGCGTGGTACCAGGACTTCCTGCGCTACTACTTCCTGACCGTCGAAACCAACATTGACGGGTCGATGACCAGGCGCTTCGCCGTGCTGGTGCTGCTGCTCTGCCTGTTCGGCTCACTGGTGGTGCTGCTGCGGCGGGGCTGGGTGGGCGGTTTGGCCCGCGGCCCGGCCTGGCGACTGATCGGCACCACCGCGGTTGGTCTGCTGCTGCTGACCTTCACGCCGACCAAGTGGGCCGTGCAGTTCGGCGCCTTCGCCGGGCTGGCCGGTGCGCTGGGGGCGGTGATGGCATTCAGCTTCGCCCGGATCGGCCTGCACAGCCGACGCAACCTCACGCTCTATGTGACCGCCCTGTTGTTCGTGCTGGCGTGGGCTACCTCGGGCATCAACGGGTGGTTCTACGTCGGCAATTACGGGGTGCCCTGGTACGACATTCAGCCGGTGATCGCCAGCCATCCGGTGACCTCGATGTTCCTGACCCTGTCGATCCTGACCGGGCTGCTGGCCGCCTGGTACCACTTCCGGATGGACTACGCCGGGCACACCGAAGTCAAGGACAACCGGCGCAACCGCGTGCTGGCCTCCACCCCGCTACTGGTGGTCGCGGTCATCATGGTCCTGGGCGAAGTCGGCTCGATGGCCAAGGCCGCGGTTTTCCGCTACCCGCTCTACACCACCGGCAAGGCCAACCTGGCCGCCCTGACGTCGGGGCTATCCCCGAACAGCTGCGCTATGGCCGATGACGTGCTGGCCGAGCCCGATCCCAATGCCGGGATGCTGCAACCACTTCCGGGGCAGACCTTCGGACCGGGCGGACCGCTGGGCGGCATGAACCCGTTCGGGTTCAAGCCGGAAGGGGTCGGCGAAGACCTCAAGTCCGACCCGGTGGTCAGCAAGCCCGGCCTGGTCAACTCCGACGCATCGCCCAACAAGCCCAACGCCGCCATCAGCGACTCCGCCGGCACCGCCGGCGGCAAGGGCCCGGCCGGCATCAACGGATCCCACGCGGCGCTGCCGTTCGGACTGGACCCGGCCCGTACCCCGGTGATGGGCAGTTACGGGGAGAACTCGCTGGCCGCCACGGCGACCTCGTCCTGGTACCAGTTGCCCGGCGATTGGAAGGCCAACATCGCCGCCCAGCCGCTGGTCGTGGTCACCGCGGCCGGGGCCATCTGGTCCTACAAAGAGGACGGCGACTTTATCTACGGGCAGTCCCTGAAACTGGAGTGGGGCGTCACTCGCCCCGACGGCACCACGCAGCCACTGGGGCAGGTATTCCCGATCGACATCGGGCCACAACCGGCGTGGCGCAACCTGCGCTTCCCGCTGGCCTGGGCCCCGCCGGAGGCCAACGTGGCGCGCATCGTCGCCTACGACCCAAACCTGAGTCCCGAACAGTGGTTCGCCTTCACCCCGCCCCGGGTGCCGGTTTTGGAAACCCTGCAGCAGTTGATCGGATCGAAGACCCCGGTGTTGATGGACATTGCGACCGCAGCCAACTTCCCGTGCCAGCGGCCGTTCTCCGAGCACCTCGGCATCGCCGAACTGCCGCAGTACCGCATCCTGCCTGACCACAAGCAGACCGCGGCGTCGTCGAACCTGTGGCAGGCCGGCCCGACCGGTGGGCCGTTCCTGTTCACCCAGGCGCTGCTGCGAACCTCGACCATCGCCACCTACCTGCGCGGTAACTGGCATCGCGACTGGGGATCGGTGGAGCAGTATTACCGCTTGGTGCCGGCCGATCAGGCGCCGGAGGCCGTTGTGCAAGAGGGTGTGATCACAGTGCCCGGCTGGAGTCGCCAGGGACCGATTAGGGCGCTGCCATGAACGTCACGAACGAAACCGAACAGGCCACCGCCGCCACCACCGCTAGCGCCCGTGAGGTGCGGGTGACCCGATGGGTAGCCACGATCGCGGGCCTGATCGGCTTCGTGCTCTCGGTGGCCACCCCGCTGTTGCCGGTCGTGCAGACCACCGCGATGCTCAACTGGCCGCAAAACGGGCAGCTGAACAGCGTGACCGCGCCGCTGATTTCGCTGACGCCGGTGAATCTGACGGCCTCGGTGCCCTGCAGCGTGGTGCGCGACATGCCCGCCAAGGGCGGGGTGGTGCTGGGCACCGCACCCAAGCAGGGCAAGGACGCCAACCTGCAGGCGCTGTTCGTCGTCGTCAACAGCAAGCGCGTCAACGTCACCGACCGCAACGTGGTGATCCTGTCGGTGCCACGCGAGCAGGTGGATTCCCCGCAATGCGAGCGCATCGAGATCAGCTCGACGCATGCCGGTACCTTCGCCACCTTTGTCGGCCTCAAGGATCCCTCCGGCGCCCCGCTACGCAGTGGCTACCCGGATCCCAACCTGCGCCCTCAGATCGTCGGGGTCTTCACCGATCTGACCGGACCCGCGCCGGACGGGCTGCGGCTCTCGGCCACCATCGACACCCGGTTCTCCACCACACCCACCACGCTGAAGTTGCTGGCGATCATCGGTGCGATCCTGGCCACCACCGTCGCGCTGATCACGCTCTGGCGCCTCGACCGACTGGACGGGCGCCGGCTACGCAGCCTGTTCCCGGCTAACTGGCGCACCTTCACCCTGGTCGACGCGGCGGTGATATTCGGATTCCTGCTGTGGCATGTCATCGGGGCGAACTCGTCCGACGACGGCTACATCCTCGGCATGGCCCGGGTCGCCGATCACGCCGGCTACATGTCCAACTATTTCCGCTGGTTCGGCAGCCCCGAGGACCCGTTCGGCTGGTACTACAACCTCCTTGCGCTGATGACCCACGTCAGCGACGCCAGCATCTGGATGCGGTTGCCCGACCTGTTCGCCGGGCTGGTGTGCTGGCTGTTGCTGTCGCGTGAGGTGCTGCCCCGGTTGGGGCCGGCGGTCGCGGCCAGCAAACCCGCCAACTGGGCCGCGGCGATGGTGCTGCTGACCGCGTGGATGCCATTCAACAACGGACTGCGTCCCGAAGGCATCATCGCGCTGGGCTCGCTGGTCACCTACGTGTTGATCGAGCGGTCGATGCGTTACGGCCGGCTGACACCGGCGGCGCTGGCGATCATCTCCGCCGCGTTCACCCTCGGTGTGCAACCGACCGGGCTGATCGCGGTGGCCGCGCTGGTGGCCGGTGGCCGCCCCATCCTGCGGATCCTGGTCAAACGCCGGCGCCAGGTCGGCACGTTGCCGTTGCTGTCGCCGATGCTGGCGGCCGGCACCATCATCCTGACCGTGGTGTTCGCCGACCAGACCCTGTCGACGGTGTTCGAAGCCACCCGGGTGCGCGGCAAGATCGGGCCGAGCCAGGCCTGGTACACCGAGAACCTGCGGTACTACTACCTGATCCTGCCCACCGTCGACGGGTCGCTATCGCGCCGGTTCGGCTTCCTGATTACCGCGCTGTGCCTGTTCACAGCGGTGTTCATCATGCTGCGGCGCAAGCGCGTCGCAGGCGTGGCGCGCGGACCCGCGTGGCGCCTGATGGGCGTCATCTTCGGCACCATGTTCTTCCTGATGTTCACCCCCACCAAGTGGGTGCACCACTTTGGGCTGTTCGCCGCGGTGGGAGCGGCGATGGCGGCGCTGACGACGGTATTGGTGTCTCCAACGGTGCTGCGCTGGTCGCGCAACCGGATGGCATTCCTGGCGGCGCTGCTGTTCACCCTGGCGTTGTGCTGGGCCACCACCAACGGGTGGTGGTATGTCTCCAGCTACGGGGTGCCGTTCAACAGCGCGATGCCCAAGATCGCCGGAATCACGGTCAGCACCATATTTTTCGTGCTGTTCGCGCTCGCCGTGCTGTACGCGGCCTGGCTACACTTCGCCCCGCGCGGCAGCGGTGAAGGCCGGCTGACCCGCGCGCTCACCACGGCGCCGGTTCCCATCGCGGCCGGCTTCATGGCGGTGGTGTTCGTCGCATCGATGGGTATCGGGATTCTCCGGCAATACCCCACCTACTCCAATGGCTGGGCCAACCTGCGGGCCTTTACCGGCGGCTGCGGCCTGGCCGATGACGTGCTCGTCGAGCCGGACACCAACGCGGGTTTCATGACGCCGCTGCCCGGCGACTACGGCCCGCTGGGACCGCTGGGCGGGGTGAACCCGGTCGGGTTCTCCCCCAACGGGGTCCCCGACCACACCGTCGCCGAGGCGATGGTCATGAAGCCGAACCAGCCCGGAACCGACTACGACTGGGATCAGCCGGCGAAGCTGAAGACCCCGGGTATCAACGGGTCCACCGTGCCGCTGCCCTACCAGCTCGACCCGGCGCGGGTTCCGCTCGCGGGTACCTATGCCACCGGGTCACAGCAGCAAAGCAAACTCACTTCGGCGTGGTACCAGCTGCCCAAGCCCGACGATGGGCACCCCCTGGTGGTGGTGACCGCCGCGGGCAAGATCGCCGGAAACAGTGTGCTGCACGGCTACACCCCCGGACAGACCGTGGTGCTCGAGTACGCCAGGCCCGGTCCCGGCCCGCTGGTGGCCGCCGGACGGATGGTGCCTGACGACCTGTTCGGCGAGCAGCCCAAGGCCTGGCGCAATCTGCGCTTTGCCCGCGACAAGATGCCGGCCGACGCCGTCGCAGTCCGTGTGGTGGCCGAGGACCTGTCGCTGACACCGGAGGACTGGATCGCGCTGACCCCGCCGCGGGTGCCGGACCTGCGCTCGTTGCAGGAGTACGTCGGTTCGACGCAACCGGTGCTGCTGGACTGGGCGGTCGGGCTGGCGTTCCCCTGCCAGCAGCCGATGTTGCACGTCAACGGCGTCACCGAGATCCCGAAGTTCCGTATCACGCCGGACTACAACGCCAAGAAGCTGGACACCGACACCTGGGAGGACGGCGTCAATGGCGGTCTGCTCGGTATCACCGACCTGCTGCTGCGCGCCCATGTCATGGCGACTTATCTGTCCCGCGACTGGGCGCGCGACTGGGGGTCACTGCGTCAGTTCGAGACCCTGGTCGATGCGCCGCCCGCACAGCTCGACTTGGGCACCGCGACGCACAGCGGGTTGTGGTCGCCGGGCAAGATCCGCATCGGTCCGTAGCTGCCGCGAAGGACCGGTTCGTGGAAGTGAGTCGCACACCGCTCTTCGCGACCGGCGGCCTCGGCCATGACGCAACCTAAGCTGCACGGTATGCACCAGGCGTGCGACCACAGTGGCGCATCGATAGTGGCCGCGGTCTCTTCACGGCGGTCCGCCCTGACCGCGGCGGGGTTAGCCGTCGTCGGCGCAGGCGTTTTGGCCACGTCGGCCTGCGGTCCGGGCGAGTCGCCGGCGCCGCCCAGCCCGGCCGCGTTGCCCGAAAATGCGCTGATCACTCTCGGGGTCGCCGCGGGCCCGCCGCCAACGCCCAACAAGATCGGAATCTCGTCGGTGCTGAAAATCGGCGGCGATCTCTATCTGATCGATTGCGGCTTGGGCTCGCTGAACGCGTTCACCAACGCGGGCCTGCAGTTCAATGACCTCAAGGCGATCTTCATCACCCACTTACACACCGACCACATCGTCGACTACTACAGCTTTTTCCTCTCCGGCGGCTTCCAAGCCCCGCCCGGGCGGGCGCCGATCCCGGTTTATGGTCCCGGTCCAGCCGGCGGATTGCCGCCAAGCGAAATCGGCAACCCGAATCCCGCCACCGTCAATCCCGCCAACCCGACGCCAGGGCTGGCCGCGACCACTGAAGCGCTGCACCAGGCCTTCGCCTACAGCAGCAACATCTTCATCCGCGACTACGGCATCGATAACGTTCAGGATCTGGCCAAGGTCATCGAAATCCCGGTGCCGGCGGGGTCGGACTATCGCAACACAGCGCCGAAGGTCAGCCCGTTCCCCGTGGTATCGGACGACAACGTATCGGTCACCACGACGCTGGTGCCCCACTACGACGTCTATCCCGCATTCGCCTTCCGCTTCGACGTGAAGAACCCCGCTGTGTCCATTACCTTCTCCGGCGACACCACCAAATCCGACAACCTCGTTGCGCTGGCGAACGGCACCGACATCCTGGTCCACGAAGCGATGTTCAGCCTCGATACCGCCTACTACGGCAACGTCTTCCCGCCGGACTATCTGCCCAAGTCACACACCTCCGCCGAGCAGGTCGGCGAGGTAGCCGCAGTGGTCAAACCGAAGCATCTGATCCTGAGTCACTACGCACCCGACGACCTGCCCGATTCCCAATGGCTCGACAAGATCAACCAGAACTACTCGGGCAGAACCACAGTCGCCAAGGACGGGCAAATCTTCGCCCTGTGATCCGCTAACCCATGGCGGCGTTGCGTGAGCTGCGGGCGGTCGAGCCTTGTTGCCGAGCCATTTTCGATTCGTGGTCACCCGGTAGGTGCCATCGGTGAGGTTTCAGCGTCAGCGATGCGGTCAATATCCCAGTTCGGGCGGGCAAATCAAACGCACATAGACGGTGGGGCTGATGCGCAGGCTGGTACGGATATTGATGGTATCCACGGCAATCACACTGGCAATCTCTGCGGGGGCAGCTTTTTCGGCTGGCACCGCGGGTGCCATTCCGGATCCTGGAGGCGCTACTCGGGTTGGGTTACGGGCGGCTGGGCGACACTGCGACTTCAGCATCACCGCTTTCGCGCCCCAGGTGCCGCCAGGCCCCACCGGCACCGGCTCGGCCCTCATCCGCACGGCCGGTTCCACGGTGATCGCCGAGGTGCATCTGGTGAACACCGCGCTACCAGGCATGCACTATGACGTCGGCCTGATTCAGGCGCCCCGCCCGTCGTCGGCCCCTTGCGGCCCCGGCGCGCCGGACACCGCCTTCACCGGACTGGACCTCGACGGGTCCGGCGCGGGGACGGTGACCATTCGAAACGCCATCCGTCCGGGTGCCACGGGGGTCTGGGTGCTGGTGCAACGTCCGAGCAGTTTTTCCCAGGACCCCGCCGAGGTCTACACCTCCGACTTTCTGGCTTCGATCTAGCGGGCATCGGGCCCGCCCGGGGCCGCACCGACGGATCTGCCGGCAAAAACGGGACTTCGTACCCTATCGCCGCAGCGTGTTGTGGTGATCCGATGGAGGTGATGCGCCAATGGCGGCCAATGTGGTCAAAGGAGGTACAGCCATGAGCGTCTCACTGGATTCGCAGGCCAGGACCCGGATGTTTTGCCGGGTATTGGGTCCACTGCTTGTCATCGTCGATGTCACGGCGGTGGCCCGCGCCTCCGACATGCAGAACCTGCTGTCGCAATTCGAGGCGAATTCCCTGTGGACATGGGTCACCGGCGCCTTTGTGCTGGTGCTGGGGCTGGTGATGGTGGCCGGTCACCAGTACTGGCACGGTGCAGCGGCGATCATCGTGTCGGTGCTGGGCTGGATCGTCACGCTGCGCGGGGTGCTGCTACTGGCGTTCCCCAAGGCGTTTGTTTCGGCGGCCAACAGCATGATCGGTGCGCAAGCCGTGTGGGTGAGTCTTTGCATCGTCTTCGCGCTGCTCGGGCTCTATCTGATCTATGTCGGCTGGGCGCCGGCGGCCAGCGGGCCCAGCCAGCACGAAGCGGCGGCGTCGCGAGACCTGCCGCGCGCTGCCTGAGCACCCGGCGCAACGCCTTCACCCGGCAGCACAGGTGTAATACCGTCGCGTCATGAGCCAGCGCGACGGCGAGTACGAGACGGAGGGCGTCGACCGGTTGCCCTTCTCGACGCCCGAGAAGGCCCAGCGCTACCAAACGGAGAGCTATCGCGGGGCTGTGGGCCTCAACTGGTACCTGACCGACCCCACGTTGCGATCAACCGTGGCGTACTACCTGCTACCTGCAACCCGACGAGCTGGCGGTCGTCGAACCGCACCTGATCCGCACCGGCGAGCTGATGGGTGGTGCGGTGGCGCGGTGGGCCGAGGAAACCGACCGCGCGACGCTGGTCGCCCGGCTCTACGCGGAACGGTATCTGGCTGATCGTGGGCCGCTGCGCGGCATCGACGCCGACTCCGGAGAGGCCCTGGATCGGTTCGGTGACCTCGTGGCGGGGGCGCTGGCGACCGCCTAATCGGCCTGGCCCATGCCCGCGGGGCGGCCGAACCGACCAACTCCCAAGTAGAGACGAAAGTCCCTATTGGTCCGCGGCGAATTAGCGCGACCGTAAACGCCAACGCATCACGCTTGGGGTAAGGGGACACGGGATGTCGTATGTGATCGCGACGCCAGACATGCTCGCGGCGGCGGCATCGGATTTGACCAATATCGGCTCGGCTCTTGGCGCCGCCAATTCCGCGGCGCTGGCCCGGACCACCGGGCTGCTGGCCGCTGCCGAAGACGAGGTATCCACGGCTATCGCGTCGCTGTTTTCCGCCAGCGCCCGGGAATACCAAATGGTCAGCACCCAGGCTGCCCACCTGCACGCCGAATTCGTGCATTCGTTGACCAGGGCCGGCGCCGCCTACGCGGCTGCCGAGGCTGTGAATGCCTCTCCCCTGCAAACGCTCGAACAGAACGTCCTCGCGGCGATCAATGCGCCCAGCCAAGCGCTGACCGCACGTCCGCTGTTCGGCGACGGTGCCGATGGGGCGCCCGGCACCGGGCAAAACGGTGGCGATGGCGGCTGGCTGATCGGCAACGGTGGCAACGGCGGTTCTGGAGCACCCGGCGGCAATGGCGGTGCCGGCGGTTCGGCTGGATTGTGGGGACGCGGCGGCAATGGCGGAGCCGGGGGTACCGGTGTGGCTGGCGGGGCCGGGGGGAACGGCGGCTCCGGCGGGGCCAACGGGCTGCTCGGCGGCAGCTGGGGCCCGTTCGGCGGCGCTTCTGGCGGGGCCGGGGGTGCTGGGGGGCCGGTGGAATCGGGGTAGCCGGCGGGCTCGGCGGCGACGGGGGTGCCGGTGGCGCCGGTGGCGCAAATAGCCAGCTGTTGTCGCTTTGGGGAAGTGCCGGTGCCGGTGGCGCCGGCGGCATCGGCGGGGCCGGCACCGACGGGTCAGCTGGTGGTATCGGCGCTGACGGCGGGGCTGGCGGCCATGGGGGTGCCGGCGGGGCCGGCGGCGCCAACAACGCATGGTTGGGCGGCGCGGCCGGCAGCGGCGGAACCGGTGGCAGCGGCGGAACAGGTGGCCTCGGTGGGGCCGGCGGCAGCGGCATCAGCTACAGCACCGGCGGTGGGGCCGGTGGTGCTGGCGGGGCGGGCGGCGACGCTGGCACCGGTGGGGCCGCAGGTGCTACCGCATTCTTGGGGAGCGCCGGTGTCGCGGGTTCGGCGGGCAACGGCGGTCACGGTGGCAACGGCGGCAGCGGTGCCGACGGAGACATCGGCGTGGCCGGTATCGGCGCCGGCGCCGACGGCGGCAACGGCTTCGCCGGTGGCAACGGCGGCGACGGCGGAACCGGCGGCAACACCACCGGCGGCACCAATGGATCCGGCGGCAACGCAGGCCACGGCGGCAACGCCGGCGACGGCGCCGCCGGCAACACCGGAGTCGGCTTCGCCACCACCGGCGGCAACGGCGGAATCGGCGGCAACGCCGGCACCGCCGGACTGGCCGGCACCGGAGGCACCGGAGGCACCACCGGCGCGGTGGGCAACGCAGGCCACGGCGGCACCGGCGGCAACGGCGCCGACGGAGACATCGGCGTGGCCGGTATCGGCGCCGGCGCCGACGGCGGCAACGGCTTCGCCGGTGGCAACGGCGGCGACGGCGGAACCGGCGGCAACACCACCGGCGGCACCAATGGATCCGGCGGCAACGCCGGCAACGGCGGCAACGCCGGCAACGGCGCCGACGGCAACGTCGGGGACTACTACGTCTCCGGCGGAACCGGTGGCATGGGAGGTAACGGTGGCGACGCCGGCACCGCAGGACTGGCCGGCACCGGCGGAAGCGGCGGCACCGTGGGCGCGTACAGCACCGGCGGCGCCGCGGGTAACGGCGGCACCGGCGGGGCCGGCGCTCAGGGTGCCCCGGCCCAGTTCGGCTCTACCGGCTTTGCGGGCGGTGATGGCGGGGCCGGCGGCCAAGGAGGCGTGGGTTACACCGACGACGGCGGCAACAACGCCACCACCGGCGGCGACGGCGGCCAAGGCGGCCAGGGCGGGGTGCCTGGTGCGACCGGCACCGGCGGCACCGTGGGGATGGCGGGCAACGGCGGAGCCGGAGGTGCCGGTGGCCAGGGCGGCGCCACCACCAGCGGCAATTCCGCCGGCTTTGGCGGCCAGGGCGGCCAAGACGGCCAGGGCGGCGCCGGGTTGTCCGGCCTGACCGGCGGCGACGGGTACGACGGCGGGCAAGGCGGTGCGGGCGGTACCGGTGGTGCCGGCGGCGACGCCGTCTCCGGCGCATACAACGGCCATGGCGGCGCGGGTGGCGACGGTGGGGCCGGCGGCCAAGGTGGTACCGGCTACGCCGACGACGGCAGTAACAATGCCGGCGCCGGCGGCAACGGCGGGATGGGCGGTCAAGGCGGTCAAGGGGGTGGCGCCGGCGCGGGTAGCGGCGCGGGCAGTGCGGGCACCGGCGGAGACGGCGGTACCGGCGGCGATGGCGGTGCCACCACCACCATCGGTCATACCGCCGGGGCCGGCGGAGTCGGCGGCCAGGGTGGCGACGGCGGCGATGGTCTGGCCGATGCGGCCAGTAGCGGCGGCAAGGGCGGTGCGGGCGGTCTCGGCGGCAACGGCGGCGACGCCGTCTCCGGCTCATACAACGGTCAGGGCGGTATGGGCGGTCAATGGGGTACCGGCGGTCAAGGTGGTGACGCCGGCCCCGAAGGCAACGGCGGTGACGGCGGCGCCGGCGGTACCGCCGGCGCCGCGGGCACGGCCGGTCTCGGCGGCACCGCGGGCACCGCGGGTACCGGCGGCACCGGTGGCTGGGGCGGCCGGGGCAGCGACACCACCACCGCCGGGCACACCGCCGGCTGGGGCGGCAATGGCGGCTATGGCGGCCAAGGAGGCGGCGGCGCCGCCGGCCCTGCCGGTGGCAGCGGCTCCGACGGTGGGCAGGGCGGCCAAGGAGGCGCCGGCGGCGCCGGCGGCGACGCCGTGGCCGGAGCAACCAACGGCAGCGGCGGCGCCGGCGGTCAGGGCGGCGCGGGGGCCAAGGGCGGGCAGGGCTACGACGACGACGGCGCCAACAACGCAGGTGTCGGTGGCAACGGTGGCGAAGGCGGCACCGGCGGCGGCGGCGGCACCGCGGGCGCCGCGGGCACCGGCGGTACCGGTGGTGACGGCGGCAAGGGCGGTGCGACCACCATCAGCGGTCATCATGCTGGCTACGGCGGCAACGCCGGCGGCGGCGGCCAAGGTGCCGATGGTGGCGCCGGCCCGGCCGGCGGCAATGGCTACGACGGTGGCCAGGGCGGCGCGGGAGGCACCGGCGGCCAGGGCGGGGATGCCGTCGCCGGCGCGACTAATGGCTACGGCGGCCAGGGCGGTATCGGCGGGACCGGTGGCCAGGGTGGTGGCGGCGGCGCCGACGATGGCAGCGACAATGCCGGCGCCGGTGGGAGCGGCGGCGCCGGCGGCCTGGGCGGTCAGAGCGGCGCGGCCAGCACCGGCGGCATCGTCGGCACCGGCGGCATCGGCTTCGCGGGCGACGGCGGCGACGGCGGCGCGGGTGGCCAAGGAGGCGCCACCGCCGTCAGTGGTCACACCGCCGGGGCGGGCGGCACCGGCGGCACCGGCGGCACCGGCGGCGATGGCATCGATGGCATCGATGGCCCCGCCGACCGTCCCGGCGGTCGCGGCGGCCAAGGCGGTCACGGCGGCGACGGCGGTAGCGGCGGCAGTGCCGTCGCCGGCGCGACCAACGGCAGCGGCGGAGCCGGGGGCGCGGGCGGCACGGGAGGCCAAGGTGGCAACGGCTACGACGACGACGACAGCGACGCCGCAGGCGCCGGCGGCGTGGGAGGCAGCGCCGGCGCGGTGGGCTCGGGTGGCTCCGGCGGCACTGCCGGTACCGCGGGAATGGGCGGCGACGGCGGCGACGGCGGCAAAGGCGGCGCCACCACCACCATGGGCAGTTCCGCGGGCTCCGGCGGCGATGGCGGGAACGGCGGCCTAGGCGGCGCCGGTGCTATCGGCCCCGCTGGCGCTGACGGCTCCACCGGCGGTTAAGGCGGCGCCGGCGGCCAGGCCGGCGATGGGGGCGACGCCGTCGCCGGCGCCACCAACGGCTTGGGCGGGGACGGCGGAGATGGCGGTAGCGGTGGCCAGGGCGGCGCCGGAGGGGTCGATGACGGCGGCGGAGCCGGCACCGGCGGCCAGGGCGGTGAGGGTGGTCAAGCCGGCGACGGCGGCGTGTCCGGTAGTGGCGGATTGTTCGGCGGTGGTGGCGACGGCGGCCACGGTGGCCAGGGCGGCACCGGCGGTGACAGCGCACTGGGTACCGGCGGTGACGGTGGCCAAGGCGGCCAGGGGGAACTGGCGGCACGGGCGGCGATGGCGCCTTCGAGGGCGGCTTCGGTGGCGACGGCGGCGATGGCGGAACCGGAGGGACCGGCGGCGTCGGACAGAGCGGCCTTCCCGGCACCGGTGGCACCATCGGCATCGCGGGCGTCCCGGGCAGCCTTCCTTCCGGCACTACCGGTGGCGCCGGCGGCGACGGCGGCGACGGCGGACCGGGCTCGCCCTAGCCGGGCGAGCTACTGGGGGGCGGTACTCGCTAGACCGGGATCAGGCCGTGCTTGCGGCCCACCCGCCACCACAGCTGCTTGTCCCGCAGCAGGTGCATGGACTTGCGCAGCAGCAGCCGGGTCTGGTGTGGGTCGACGACGGCGTCGATGAACCCGCGCTCGGCGGCGATCCACGGGATCGCCATGTTCAGGTTGTAGCCCTCGATGAAGTCACGCTTGATCTTCTGGGCCTCGGGCGTGGTCGGGTCCGGGAAACGCTTCATCAGCAACTGCGCGGCACCGTCGGCACCGATCACCGCGATGCGCGCGGTCGGCCAGGCGAAGTTGAAGTCCGCGGTCAGCTGCTTGGAGCCCATCACCGCGTACGCACCGCCGTAGGACTTGCGGATGGTGATCGTCACCTTCGGCACGTCGGCTTCCACCACGGCGTACAGGAACCGCCCGCCGCGCTTGATGATCCCGTTCTTCTCCTGCTCGGCCCCCGGCAGGAAGCCGGGTGTGTCCACCACAAAGACCAGCGGGATCTTGAACGCGTCGCAGAACCGGACGAACCGTGCGGCCTTGTCGGAGGCTTCGTTGTCGATGGCGCCGGACATGTGCATCGGCTGGTTGGCCACCACCCCCACCGGGCGTCCGTCGACGCGCGCGTAACCGGTGATGATCGCCTGGCCCGCCTGCGCGGCGACGTCGAGGAAATCCCCATCGTCGAAGATCCGCAGCAGAATCTCGTGCATGTCGTAGGCGGTGTTGTCCGAGTCCGGCACGATCGAGTCGAGCTCGAGGTCACTCGGGGTGATTTCGGGCTCCAGCCCGGGGTTGACCACCGGCGGGTCGCCAAAGCAGTCCGATGGCAGGAATGACAGGAAGTCCCGCACGTACTGGAATGCGGCGGCCTCGTCCTCCACCACCTGGTGGATGTTGCCGTAGCGGGCCTGCGAGTCGGCGCCACCCAATTCGTCGAGGCTGACGTCCTCGCCGGTGACGTCTTTGATCACGTCGGGCCCGGTGACGAACATGTAGCCCTGGTCGCGCACGGCGACCACCAGGTCCGTCTGGATCGGCGAATACACCGCTCCCCCAGCACATTTGCCGAGGATGATGGAGATCTGCGGTACCTGGCCGGACAAGATCTCGTGGCGCCGGCCCAGCTCGGCGTACCACGCCAGCGAGGTCGCCGTGTCTTGAATACGGGCGCCGGCGGAATCGTTGATGCCGATGATCGGGCAACCGACCATCGAGCACCACTCCATCAGGCGGGCCACCTTGCGGCCGAACATCTCACCGACCGAGCCCTGAAACACGGTCTGGTCGTGGGAGAACACCCCGACCGGCCGGCCGTCGATCATGGCGTGCCCGGTGACCACCCCATCGCCGTACAGCGCGCCCGGGTCACCCGGGGTCTTGCACAGCGCACCGGTCTCGAAGAAGGTGCCCGGGTCCACCAGCGCGTGCACCCGGGCGCGGGCGCTCGGAATGCCCTTCTTGTCACGCTTGGCAGCGGCCTTCTCACCGCCGGGTTCTTTGGCCAGCTCCAGGCGTTCCCGCAGTTCCGCGAGCTTCTCGGCAGTGGAGTGCACCACAGAAGCTGGGCCTGGAGCTGTATCCGTCACTACTTGCCTACCTCACTGGTCGGTTCAGCCTTGATGTTGTCCACAGCGCGGCTCATGTGTTCGCCGACCTTGGCGATGATCGGCTCGTCGATGGCCTGGATGTGCTCGCCACCGATCGGCACGACCTCGAGGTCGGAAACATACTCGCCCCAGCCGCCGTCCGGCTGGCGAACGGCATACCGCGGCTCGAACATGATCGCGTCGTCATGGTAGCGATCGGCCATGTAGAGGGTGACATGCCCGTCGTACGGGTGGATCTCGGCGGTGTCGATCGCCCGGTTGTCCAGGTACGAGGTGCGTTGGTGCTCGATGATGCCGGCCGGGATCTCCACCCCGCTCTGGCTGACGGCTTCGAGAACGAACCGGACCTGACCTTCGTCGTCGAGCTCCTCGAGATGCTCGTACGGGATCGCCGGAACGGTGACGTTGAACGTCTTCTCGGCAAACTTGGCGTAGCGGTCCCAGCGCTTGCGGATCTCTTCCTTGGTCTGGGGGATCTCCTCCCCCGCCCGCACCGCGTCGATCAGACCGACAAACCGGACGTCTTTGCCCAGGCGCTTCAGCCCGATCGCGCACGCGTAGGCCAGCACGCCACCCAGCGACCAGCCGACCAGGATGTAAGGCCCGTCGCCCTGCATCTCGATCAGCTTCGGCACGTATTGGGCCGCCCGCTCTTCGATGGATCCCTCGACCCGCTCGAAGCCGTACATCGGCGTGTCCGCCGGCAACCGGTTCAGCAGCGGCTCGTAGACCACCGTCGAACCACCGGCCGGGTGGAACACGAACACCGGCACCTTGGAGCTGCCCTCGGGGCGGGGCCGCAGGGTGCGCACAAACCCGTCGATGGTGCCCGCCTCCAGGTATCCGCGCACCTTCTCGGCCAGCGCCTCGATGTTCTGCGAACTCAATACGTCCTCGGTGGTGATGGAACCTTCCGCCCGCTCGGACAGGCGCTGTGCCATCTTGGCGGCCTTGTCCTTGTCCAGCTTGGGCAGCGGGTTGAAGATGCCCCCGCGGACTTGCCGGTGACGATCGCCCAGGTAGCGAAGACGACACGCTCGGCGGCATCACGCGGCGGCACGTCGGCGTTCAGCGCCTTGGCGACCGCTTCCTGGTTGAGCGCATCGGCGGCGCCCTTGAGGTCGGGCGTCGAACTGGACTGCCCGTTGGGGGACGGGCCGGCCGGGTTGGTGGGCGGCGGCGGCAGCGGCACGTCCGACGCCGGCGGGGCGGCCGCCTCCGACTCCGGCGCCTCGGCCTCCGCCTCCGCGGCGGGAGCCGGCGCGGAGTCGTGCTTGGCGTGCATCAGCTCCGCCTGCGCCCTGGCGATTTCCTCGGCCGTCTGGGTCTTCTGGTGTTCGTGTAGCTGCTCGACCTCATCGCGGTGTTCGACCGCGTATTCGATCAGCTTCTCCACGTTGTAGAGGTTGGCGTCACGCACCGCCGTCAACTGGATGGGCGGCAGGTCGAAGTCGTACTCCACACGGTTCTTGATCCGCACGGCCATCAACGAGTCCAGGCCCAGCTCGATCAGCGGCACCTCCCAGGGCAGGTCCTCGGGCTCATAGCCCATGGCCGATCCGACGATCAGGCCCAGGCGATCGGCGATGGTTTCGCCAGTATCCGGAGTCCATCTGCCCATGCCGCTCGGCATGTAGCGGTTGGTCAGGCTGTCCGTCAGCGTCTCCGCGTCGGATTCCTCGGTCGCGTCCGCGGACGGTGCCACGGCATCGACGGCACCGTCGACAGCCGCCGCAACGGCGGTACCCGCGCCGACCGCGGCCGGCAACACCGCGTCCTGGCCGCCCCGGGCGACCAGGGCGTCATAGACGAGGGTGAACGATTCATCGATGCGGGCGTGCACCTGCACCGACGCGCCGCCGGGATGGCGGGCCAGGGTCGTCACCAGCCGCGCGCCCTCGCCGGGCAACGCGCGCTGCTCGGCAGCGCTGAGCCGGGCGTCCGGAAGCACCTGCGTGGCAGCGGCTCTGACCAGTGCGGCCAGATCGGTGGCCTCGCGCGGGGCGAATTCCCAGACGTGCCGGCCATCGGGCAAGGCGACATGGTTACCTGGCATGATCACCGACGCATCACCGGAGAACTTTGCGTCCAACCAGTGCTCTTTGCGCTTGAATCGGGTGGGCGGAATGATCGCGTAGTCCGCCGGCCCGGCCGGCCCCTGGAACAGGGTGCGCATGTCCAGGTCGTGGCCGTGCACGTAGAGCTGCGCCAGCGTCGAAATCATCGACTCGACTTCGTCTTGCTTGCGGGCCAGTGTCGGAATCAGCTGGGCGTCATGCAGACCGGCCGAGGCCGTGGTCAGACCAACCTGCATCAGCGCGACGGGGTTGGGTGCCAGCTCCAGGAAGGTGGTGTGCCCGCTGTCGACCGCGTTGCGGATGCCGTGGGTGAAGTAGACGCTGTGGCGCAGGCCCTTCTTCCAGTAGTCGACATCGTGGATGGGGTCACTGCCGGGTTTGACGTAGCTGCCCTCGTGCACGGTCGAGAAGATGCCGGCGGTCGGGCTCATCGGCTTGATGCCCTGCAGCTCCGCGGCGAGTTCGCCCAGCAGCGGGTCCATCTGCTGAGTGTGGCTGGCGCCCTTGGTCTGGAACTTGCGGGCGAACTTGCCCTCGGATTCCGCGCGGGCGATGATCGCGTCGACCTGCTCGGGCGGGCCGCCGATGACGGTCTGGGTGGGTGCCGCGTAGACACACACCTCCAGATCGGGGAAGTCGGAGAACACCGTCTTGATCTCGTCGGCGGAGTACTCCACCAGCGCCATCAACCGGATGTACTCGCCGAACAGCATCGCCTCGCCCTCGCCCATCAGGTGCGAGCGCGAGCAGATCGCCCGGGTGGCGTCGCGCAGCGACAGACCGCCGGCGAAGTAGGCCGACGCGGCCTCGCCCAACGACTGGCCGACCACCGCGGCGGGCTTGGCGCCGTGGTGCTTGAGCAGCTCACCGAGCGCGATCTGGATCGCGAAAATGGTGACCTGCGTGGTCTCGATGCCGTAGTCCTGCGAGTCGTCCAGAATCAGCTCGAGCACCGAGTAGCCCAGCTCGTCCTGGACCAGCGCGTCGACCTTCTCGATCCACTCGGCGAATACCGGGTTGCGCAGGTAGAGGCTCTTGCCCATCTTGCGGTGCTGCGCGCCGAACCCGGCCAACACCCACACCGGGCCGTTGGTCACCGGACCGTCGACGCTGAACACGCCGGGACGCTGCTTGCCCTCGGCGACCGCGCGCAGGCCCTTGATGGCCTCTTCATGGTCGTGGGCCAGCACCACCGCGCGGGACCGGCCGTGGTTGCGCCGCGACAGCGAGCGGCCGATCGACTCCAGCGAGGACGCCTGGCCTTCGGGGCTTTCCATCCAGTCCGCCAATTCGGCGGCGGCGGCCTTCTTACGCGAGGTCAAAAACGCCGAAACCGCGAGCGGAATCAGGGGCTTGGTGGGCCCTTCGGGCTCTTCCTTGGCCGCGAGCTCTTCCAGCGCGACTTCCTTGAGCCGCAGCGCTTCCTCGGTGACCCCGGGCAGCTCGGGCTCCGCCTCTTCGGCTTGCCCGTAGCTGGGCGCGTCGGTGATGATCTCGCCGTACTCGTCGAAGCGCAGTGCGTGGCCTTCGGCGCTCGCCGCCTCGGACTCGCCGGCCTGCGCGGGTGCGGCCGGCGCCGACTCGGGATCGGGTTCGCGCTCGATGACGTCGCGCGGCAGTATCTCGCGCACCACCACGTGGGCGTTGGCGCCGCCGAATCCGAAGCTCGACACCCCGGCCAGCGCATAGCCGCCGTATCGCGGCCAGTCGGTGGCCGCGTCGACCACCTTCAGGCGCATCGCGTCGAAGTCGATGTAGGGGCTGGGTCCGGCGAAGTTGATCGACGGCGGCAGCTTGTCATGCTGCAGCGCCAGCACCACCTTGGCCATGCTGGCCGCACCGGCGGCCGACTCCAGGTGTCCGATGTTGGTCTTGACCGCACCGAGCAAGGCGGGCCGATCCGCCGGACGCCCCTTGCCGACCACCCGGCCGAGCGCCTCGGCCTCGATCGGGTCACCCAGGATGGTTCCGGTGCCGTGCGCCTCGATGTAGTCGACGTTGCGCGGGTCGATGCCCGCGTCCTTGTAGGCCCGGCGCAACACGTCGGCCTGGGCGTCCTGGTTCGGCGCGATCAGGCCGTTGGACCGTCCGTCGTGGTTGACCGCGCTGCCGGCGATGACGGCCAGGATCTGGTCGCCGTCGCGGCGGGCGTCATCGACGCGCTTGAGCACCAGCATGCCGGCACCCTCGGAGCGGGTGTACCCGTCGGCGTCGGCCGAAAACGACTTGATCCGGCCGTCCGGGGCCAGCACCGCGCCGATCTCATCGAAACCAAGCGTCACCATGGGGGTGACCAGCGCGTTCACCCCGCCGGCCACGACCACATCGGCCTCACCGTTGCGCAGCGCTTGCACGCCCTGGTGGACTGCCACCAGCGAGCTCGAGCACGCGGTGTCGATCGCCACCGAAGGCCCGCGGAAGTCGTAGAAGTAGGACACCCGGTTGGCGATGATCGACGTCGCGGTGCCGGTGATCGCATACGGGTGGGCGATGGTCGGGTCCGACACCGCCAAGAAGCTGTAGTCGTTGTTGGAGACGCCGACGTAGACGCCGACCGGGCCGCCACGCAGGCTCGACGGTGGGATGCGGGCGTGCTCGAGCGCCTCCCAGGTCAGCTCCAGCGCCATCCGCTGCTGCGGGTCGATGTTGTCGGCTTCGGTCTTGGCCACCGCGAAGAACTCGGAGTCGAAGCCTTTAATGTCGCTGAGGTAGCCGCCGCGAGTGCGGGCGTTTGCGACCCGCTCGGCGATCCGCGGCTCTTCCAGAAATTCCGACCAGCGCCCCTCGGGCAGGTCGGTGATCGCGTCGCGGCCCTCCAGCAGCGCCCGCCAGGTTTCCTCCGGGCTGTTCATCTCGCCGGGCAGCCGGGTCGCCAGACCCACAATCGCGATGTCGACCCGCTCGGCCGGGCCGTTGCGCGTCCAGTCGATGTTGTCGATGCCGTCGTCGGCGACTTCGGGCTCACCCTCGATGATGCGAGTGGCCAGCGACTCGATGGTCGGATGCTGGAAGGCAACCGCGACCGACAGCGTGACGCCGGTCATGTCTTCGATGTCGGCGGCCATGGCCACCGCATCCCGTGACGACAAACCGAGCTCGACCATCGGCACCGACTCGTCGATGGAGTCCGGCGACTTCCCGACCGCCTTGCCCACCCAGTTGCGCAGCCACTGCCGCATCTCGGGGACCGTCATATCGGACTTGTTGGCTTGCGCGTCCTCGTTCGACTGAGGTTGGTCTGTGTCAGCCATGGCTACCTTTGCTTACGCTTGCTTACGATCCGGTGGCGAAGACTGTCGGGGAGCTGACGCCGCTGCGCAGGCTGCCGTCGATGTAGGCGGTGCGGCAGGCGCGGCGGCCGATCTTGCCACTCGAAGTCCGAGGAATGGTCCCGGCCGACACCAACAGCACGTCCCGCACGGTCACTCCGTGCCCGACGGCGATGGCCGCCCGAATGTCATCGGCGATCGGCTGGTACTCGAGCTTGTGGGTACCCGCGGCGCGTTCGCCGACGATCACCAACTGCTCGGAGGTGTCCTCGGGGTCGAAGCTCAGTCCGGCATGCGGGTCGTCGAAGACCTTCTGCGGCAATTGGTTGGCCGGCACGGAGAAGGCCGCGACGTACCCGACCCGCAGCGCCTTGGTGGATTCTTGCGCCGTGTATTCGAGGTCCTGCGGGTAGTGGTTACGACCGTCGATGATGACCAGGTCCTTGATCCGGCCGGCGATGTAGAGGTGGCCCTTGAAGTAGGTCCCGTAGTCGCCGGTGCGCACCCACAAGCCATCGTCGGGAGCGCCCTCGGCATGCGACTCGGGAACCCGCGACTTGAGGATGTTGCGGAAGGTCTGGGCGGATTCTTCTTCCTTGCCCCAGTAGCCGATCCCCAGGTTGTTGCCGTGCAACCAGATCTCACCGATCTGGCCGTCCGGGAGCTCACTGGCCGTCTCGGTGTCGACGATGACCGCCCATTCATCGACACCGACCTTGCCCGCCGAAACCTGCGCGACGGCGTTTGGCGCGTCGGCGGCAACCTCGACGAAGCGCTGTTTGTTCAGCTCGTCGCGGTCGACGTGAATGACCGTCGGCACCTCGTCCATCGGTGTGGTGGAGACGAACAGGGTGGCCTCGGCCAAACCGTAGGACGGCTTGACCGCGGTCTCGCGCAGGCCGTAGGGCTCGAACGCCTTGAAGAACTTGCGCATCGAAGCCGGCGACACCGGCTCGCTGCCGTTCAGGATGCCCTTGACGTTGCTCAGGTCCAGTGGCGGTTCGTCGTCGCGGGGCACACCGCGCATCGCGGCGTGCTCGAACGCAAAGTTCGGCGCGGCCGAGAAGGTGCCGCCGGTCTCGCCCGGTTTGCGGGCGAGCTCACGGATCCAGCGCCCGGGCCGGCGCACGAACGCGGCCGGCGTCATGAAGGTGAAGCTGTGCCCGAGCACCGACGCCAACAGCACCGTGATCAGGCCCATATCGTGGAAGAACGGCAGCCAGCTGACCCCGCGGTCACCTTCCTGGCCTTCCAGCGCGTTGAGCACCTGCAGCACGTTGGTGGGCAGGTTCAGGTGGGTGATCTGCACGCCAGAGGGGACGCGGGTGGAGCCGGAGGTGTACTGCAGGTAGGCGGTGGTCAACTCGTTGGCTTCGGGTTGCTGCCAGGTGGAGGCGACCTCGGTTGGCACCGCGTCGACCGCGATCACGCGGGGCCGCTCTTTGGCCGACCGGCTGCGGATGAACTTCCGCACGCCCTCGGCGGAGTCGGTGGTGGTCAGGATGGTCGACGGCGTGCAGTCGTCGAGCACGGCGTGCAGGCGGCCGACGTGGCCCGGCTCGGCCGGGTCGAACAGCGGCACCGCGATCCGGCCGGAGTAGAGCGCACCGAAGAACGAGATGAGGTAGTCCAGGTTCTGCGGGCACAGGATCGCGATGCGGTCACCCGGCTGAGTCACCTGCTGCAGCCGCGCACCGACGGCGCGGTTGCGGGCGCTGAACTCCGACCACAAGATGTCGCGCTCGACACCGTCGCGCTCGGTGGAGAAGTCCAAGAAGCGGTAGGCCAGCTTGTCACCACGAACCCGTGCCCATTTCTCGACGTGACGAACCAGGTTCGTGTTCTCCGGGAACCTGATCTTTCCATTCACGATGAACGGGTTGTGGTACGCCATGGGGCCGTCTCCTGTCACAACACTGCTCAGTCGGCTACGCCGACGGGGTTACATTTCGGTCGGCTGGGCCGACGTTTTACATCTGTGCGCGGACCAGCCCTCGAGCGGCGCGCGCGAGCCACAGCTCGCGCGACGGTGCCAGCTTCGACCCGATGCGGCCTTCCACATGCTCTTAAATTTCTCTTAATGTTAAGGGGCGGGGCGCGACAGACCAAATCACAAGGTACCGCTGTTTGCGCCCGCCATCGCGAGCGAGTCGCTGTGTCCCCCTGGCGAGGCCCGCTGGCGGTCGCCGATCGCTACTACCGGGACTCGATCACCCGTGTTTGGGATGCGGTGCCTTGTCGATGAGTTCATGGGCCCAGTTCAGCGTCCACTCGGTAGCCGGCTCCCCATCGGAGCTCCAGAAGTCCGGGGTGGCATACATCGCGTGAACCGGCTGACCCGCTCCGCCGGCCAGGGTGTTCAGGGTGGTCGGCAGGTTGGCGGGGCTGAAAGCTTCTTGCGGGGCGGCGCAGATCAGGTCGCCCTCGGCGCAGATTTCGTTGGTCCGGTCATCGAGCGCACCGAATCCGCCGGGCCGGGGGCCGGTCATGGTCAATCCGAGCCCGGACAGCACCGGCACCTCGTGCAGGGTGATTTCGGCGCCTTCGCCCGGCGGGCTGGGCGGGATGTCGTTGCCCACCCCGGGCTGCCGGCGCCCGTCGGCAATCAGCGTCACACCCAGCACCAAGTCTTCGTCGACGGGTCCGCGGCCGTTGCCGATATCGCTGGCCACGTCGCCGGCGATCACTGCGCCCTGGGAAAACCCGACCAGTACGTAGCTGGTCAGGGGGCACCTGTTGTTCATGTCCGTCATTTCCGCGACCATCGCGCGGGTGCCTTCGGCCCGGCTGTCGTTATAGGACATCTGGCCGCCGGCACTCAACGGATTGTGGAACTGCGCGGTGTAGGGAACCGTGTAGGTCTGCACCCGGGATTCGGGGAAGTCCGTGGAGATCGGCCCGGTGACCTTGAGCAGCAACGCTTTGGGGAACGTCAGCGGGTTGAGCGGGTCATCCTGGGGCGATGACTCCCAGGTGCCCGGAACCGCGATCAACTGCACGTCGGGGCACGACGCATCCTGGAATGCCGGCCGGGGCTTGCGCGGGTGGGGGGTGGTGGGCGCCGGAGTCAAGATGCCCGGCGGTACCGCGCTCGGCGGGGTTTCGGAATGGCGCAGCAGGATCACCCCTGCCACGATGACCAACGCCACCACCGATGCCATCGCACCCGCGGCGACCCAGGCAAGGATCCGGTGTCGGCGTCTCCGCCGGGAGTTCGTGGCCATGTTCTCCTGCTGCAGGGTAGGTACTTATCAGTGTGGGTACAGGTGCTGGGGGCGGCGGTGTCGCGCCCGCTCACCACCCGAGCCACCCGAACTCACCCGCACCGCGTATTGACGCGGCGGTACCGCCCTTAGCTGCACTCCATACACGGTACCGGCTCACCACGGGGTTACTTCCCGGCTGACAGATACAGCGGGTGTCGGAGCAGCGCCGTCAGCCGAGGTCGTACGCCGGCCGGCTAGCGGATTGCGCCGACGATATCACCAGACATCGCACCCAGCTGCGCTGACCACGAGCCCCAGCCGTTGTCGCCGCCGCCCGGGAAATCAAAGTGGCCGTTGTGCCCGCCAACGTTGCGATACTGCTGGTAGAACGACCGGCTGTCGCCCATTGCCGCACCGGCCTGGCCGATCATGGCCGCGGGGTCACTGGCGCCCGGATTGGTCGGACTCCACACCCACACTCGGGTGTTGTTCTGCGCCAGCAGGGCGGCGTGGACCCACGGGTCGTGCCACTTCCACCGACCCAACTGTGGGGCACCCCACATGCCGTTGCCATCCACTCCGCCGAATTGCTGCATCCCGGCCAGGATCGCCCCGTTGGTGGTGGTGCTCGACGGGTACAAGAACCCGGACAGCGATCCGGCGAAACCGAACCGGTCGGGGTGGAATGCGGCCAGCGCCATCGCGCCGTAGCCGCCCTGGGACGCACCGACCGCGGCGTGGCCGCCGGGCGCCAGGCCCTTGTTGGCAGCCAGCCAATCGGGCAGCTCACTGGAGAGGAAGGTGTCCCACTGCTTGCTGCCGTCCTGTTCCCAGTCGGTGTACATGCTGAACGCGCCGCCCGCCGGCGCGACCACCGAGATTCCTTTGCCGCCGAGGGTGTTCATCGCGTTACCCGCGGTGACCCAGTTGCTGACATCGGGGCCGGCGTTGAAGGCGTCGAGAAGGTAGGCCGCGTGCGGCCCGCCGGCCAGGAAAGCCACCGGGATGTCTCGGCCCATTGCGCCCGAGGGGACCATCAGGGTCTCGTACGGAGCGGCGTTGGCCTTTCCGGTGGATCCCGTGGCCACCGTGATACCGCCCAACGTGACTGACAGCACGGCAACGCAGAGCAGCCGTATCACCACTGACACACCCCTCATGTCCACCTCCATCGTGTATCGCTGCGTGCTCACAGCAAGGCTCGGCCCGCACGTAGCTAACCACACCGGCTACGACCGGATAAAGGGGAGATAACGCCAGAAATGATTAACGGCGGCGACCCCTGAGGGCCGCCGCCGTTAATCGCTGTTCTGTTATTACGCCGAGCGCTTGGTACTAGGAGCCCTGGGTGTCACCGGTGTTGGGTGTCGCACCCAGCGTGTGCTGCAGGTCAAGCTTCATAGCGTTGAGCTGCGCACCCCAGTACTCCCAGCTGTGCGTGCCGTTGTCGTCGAAGTTCCACACGGCGTTGTGGCCACCGGCAGCGTTGTACGCGGCCTGGAACTTCATGTTGCTGGTCCGGACGAAGCCCTCCAGGAACTTCGCGGGCAGGTTGTCGCCACCCAGGTCAGACGGCTTGCCGTTACCGCAGTACACCCAGATCCGGGTGTTGTTGGCAACCAGCTTGCCGACCTGAAGCATCGGGTCGTTACGCGCCCAGGCCGGGTCGTCCTTCGGGCCCCACATGTCGGAAGCCTTGTAGCCGCCCGCGTCACCCATGGCCAGGCCGATCAGCGACGGGCCCATGCCCTGCGACGGGTCCAGCAGTGCCGACAGCGAGCCGGAGTACACGAACTGGTCGGGGTGGTAGGCCGCCAGGATCAGGGCCGACGAACCCGCCATCGACAGACCAACCACGCCGCTGCCGGTGGGCTTGACACCCTTGTTGGCCGACAGGTACTGCGGCAGCTCGCTGGTCAGGAAGGTCTCCCACTTGTAAGTGGTGCAGCCAGCCTTACCGCAAGCCGGGTTGTACCAATCCGAGTAGAAGCTGGACTGGCCACCGACCGGCATGGCGACCGAGATGCCCGACTGGTAGTACCACTCGAACGCGGGGGTGTTGATGTCCCAACCGCTGAAGTCGTCCTGCGCACGCATGCCGTCCAGCAGGTACAGCGCCGGAGAGTTGGCGCCACCGCTTTGGAACTGGACCTTGATGTTGCGGCCCATCGCCACCGAGGGCACCTGCAGGTATTCCACCGGCAGGCCCGGCCGCGAAAACGCACTCGCGGTCGCCGAGCCGCCGACGAAGCCGACCAGACCCGATAGCAGGGCCGCGCCAACGGCTCCCACCATGAGTCGACGCGACGTACCCGTCACGGCGCCACGAAACCTGTCAACAAGCTTCATCCTTGCTTCCTCATCCTCATTCATTTAGGCGCATCCGGTTAGATCGGGCGCATCCTCAACTAGGTCAGACTGCGCGCGCTGGGCCGCAGTGCCCGTGTAGTCAACCACATCTTTGGGCCGATCCTCTCATCGAAGACGGCGCGCAGTTCGTTACCCAGCGGGGATCCGGACCGATTTTTCGGACCCGCCCGCCACCGCAACGTTGCATTTTCGCACGTGCCCGCGGTTCCGTGCGCGCGGGTGACAGATCAAATGTGATGTTTCTGTCAGTATCCGATCAAACCAGGGTCAGCCCCGGCGTGCGGTGCGATCGAATCCGACCCAAATATTTACCAAACCGAATATTGCGCCGCGCAGCGGCACCCCCAAAACGGTCCGGCGCCACTACCGACTTGCTCATTCCCGAGGCGGGGCGGGCGGGACGTCGGGCACCTCGAGGCCACACCTGACCAGCTCATACAGCGGCACCCGGTTGATCCGGTACCGGGTGAACTCAAACGAGTGCACCACGTTGGACACGAACCGGTGCAGGCTCATCGGTGCCCGCACCGAGTTCAGCACCGCCTGGGTGGCGGGGCATCGCAGGGCGGCCTCGGCCTGCGCGACCCACTGCTGATCGAGGTAGGCGGGGACACCCGGATACCACTTCACCCACGGACCGTCGGCGATCACCCAGTCCGGGAACAGGTTCTTGTCGTGGCCGATACGGCCATGCTCGAGCCGCTCGGTGTGCGCGGCCAGCGGGTTTGCCAGACCGATCTGGTCCAGCACCCGGACGTCGAGCCCGACGTTCATGCCAACCATGCCCAAGTTGGTGAAAAACACCGTGTGCTGCGGCTTTTCGCTGGCCGGGATGCCGGGGGCCGATCCGGGCTTGATCATCAGCACCAGATCCCACTGGGTGTAATTGCCCGACGGCAACAGCAACGCCCCGTCCGGGGTGTTGTTGAGCGCCGTCAGAATGGCGGCCATCCGCGGGTAGTCGAGGTAGTCGGCGGCGGTCAGCGGGTGCGCGTGCCCGGTGGCCTGAGCGTAGAAACGGCGCTCATCGACGATCCCCGAATAGCTGACGTGGGTGGCGTCGTCACCCATCCCCGGCGAATTCGCCGCCCACAGTGACCAGCCCGCAACGCCCAACCACAGCACGCTGACGGCACCGGCCACCCAGTAGCCGGTCTCACGCGAATAGTCCTTGCCATCGGGCACGACCAGGGGAATGACGGCGACGGGCGCCAGCACGCAGAACAGCGGCGCCAACAGCACCCGGCCATGCATGAAGTCGCCACCCTGGCGAATCCAGTACAGCGCCTGCAGTACGCCACTGCCGACCATGAAGACCACCACCGCGGTCGGGCTCTGCACCGCGCGGGCAAACCGTCCGTAATCGGGTGCCAGCACCGGGCGCAGGAACGCGGGCCGCCGCCGCGCGAACATCACGACCACTCCCAGCGGCACCACCAGCACCAGCGGCAGCCAAAGCGCATACGGCCGGTTGAAGTTCGTCAGGTAGACCATGCCCTGCGACCATTTGTCCCCCGCGGCGTCTTTGGCCAGCGCCGTGCCGGGAACCAGCAAGCCGTAGTAGCCCATCCGGAAGATCTGGTAGGCCACCGGCAGCAACCCACCGGCGAGCACGATCAACCCGCGACGACGCCAACTGCGGGCCGCGATCAGCATCATGATCAGGGCCAGCCCACCGATCAGCGCCAGCTCCGGGCGCACCAGCACACTGCATCCGGCGACGAAGGCCAGCAGGCCGATGAAGACCGGGTTGTCCGAGCGACCCCGCAGCGGCTGCGACCAGCAGACCATCATCCACCACAGCAGTCCCAGGTAGGCCAGCACCAGACCGCTTTCCAGGCCGGACGTCGCGAAGTCACGCGCCGGGGGTACCGCGATGTAAACCAGCGCCCCCGCGGGCAACATGATCGCCCGACGGCCGCGCAGGCTCGGCGCATACAGCCGGCCGGCGCCCAGCATCACCAGCACCACACCCAGCACCGACAGCGTCAGCGCTACCGCCAGCGCGACGTACTCGAGCCGCATCGGCCCGCCGACCCAGCTCGCCGCGTAGAGCAGATAGGTCCACACCGTCGAGGTGTTGGCCTCCACCCGTTCGCCCATGTTGAACACCGGCCCGTTGCCGGCCAACAGATTGCGCACCGTGCGCAGCACGATGAGTCCGTCATCGGCGATCCAGCGTCGTTGCCAGGCTCCCCACCCGAACAGCAGGGCAATGATCGCCACACCGATCCACAGGCTGATCCGGACCCAGGGGTCATACGGAAACGCCGGCCACCTGATTGGCCGCAGCACTGGCCGCCGTGCCAGCGCACCGGCCTGCAGGGCCTTGAGTCTGGAGCTAGCCGAAGGCAACAGCGGCCCCAACTGTTCCTATCCACGCCAGCGCCAACAGCTGCAACACCCGGTCCCGCAGGGCGATCTCCTCGGGCTCCCCGGCCAATCCCCCGTCGACATCGACCGCGTAGCGCAGGATGGCGATGGTGAACGGCACCATCGACGCCGCGAACCAGGATCCCGAGTAGTTGTCCCGCTCGAACGCCCACAGCCCGTAACACACCACCACGGCGGTGGCCGACAACGTCCAGACGAACCGCAGATAGGTACTCGTATAGCTTTCCAGCGACTTGCGGATCGCCGCACCGGTGCGCTCGGCGAGCTGCAGCTCGGCGTAACGCTTGCCGGCCACCATGAACAGCGACCCGAACGCCGCCGTCAGCAGGAACCACTGCGACAACCGGATGTCGGTGGCCGCGCCGCCGGCGATGGCGCGGATCAAATACGCCGATGACACGATGCAGATGTCGATCACCGCTTGGTGCTTGAGGCCGAAGCAGTAGCCCAACTGCATGGCGAGATAAACGACCATCACCACGGCCAGGCTCGGGGTCAACCACCAGGCCAGCCCCAGTGACGTCACGCCCAGCGCCACCGCCAACGTGTACGCCAGCCATTCGGGCACCACGCCGGCGGCGATGGGGCGAAACCTCTTGGTGGGGTGCTCCCGATCCGCCTCGACGTCTCGCACGTCGTTGATCAGATAGATGGCCGAGGCGGCCAGGCTGAACACCACGAAGGCCACCAAGACCTCGAACAGCACTTCCGCGTAGCCGTACCGGACCCCGCGGCCCGCCGCGGCCAGCGGGGCGGCCAGCACGAGCACGTTCTTCACCCACTGACGTGGGCGCATCGCCTTGACCACACCGGCCACCAGGTTGGTCGGGGGTCCGGTCACCACGTCTTCGCTCATAGCGACATACCTTTTGTCGAGACCTTGTCGAGTCGCGCGGCGATGGCCGCGACGCTGGCACCCACGGCGACGCCGGCGGCCACGTCGCTGGGATAGTGCACCCCCAGCAGTATTCGAGACAGGGCCATCGGCGGCACCAACACCGCCGCGCCCGCAGCTTCGGACACCCCGGCCGCCCTGCTGAGCAGGATGGCCGCGGCGGCCGTCGAGGTGGCGTGCGCGGACGGGAAACTCAGCTTGCTGGGCGTGCCGACGTTGACCGTCACGGCCGGGTCATGGGGCCGTTTGCGCCGCACCACCCGCTTGATCACCACGGCGGCGGCGTGCGCGACGAAGGTGCCGGCCCCCGCGACCACCCACTCCCGGCGCCGGCTCGGGAACAGCATCGCGCCCAGCGCCGACACCAGCAGCCAGCCCACGCTGTGCTCGCCGAAGTGGGAGAGCCCGCGCGCCGTGCCCAGCACCCCGGGGCGATCAGCCAGTGCCGACTGAACCGCGACGATCGCCGCGGCTTCACCGCGCGGTGGCGCCGGTTCAGGCATGCTCGGGCTCGTGGCTCGTCGCCGGCAGCAGCGCCGTCTCCCATTTCTGCTTGCTCGACAGCACCGGCAACGCGTTGCGGTAGGTCCTGCGCATCTCGTCGAATCGCTTGGACAGCTCCCGCTGACGGCGCAGCGACTGCCACAGCAGTGAGAGCATCTTGGCCCGGTCGCGCTGCCGATAGACCACGCCACACCCGTCGGCCGTCGTCACGGTGACGCCGTCGACCGTGCACAGCCGGAACCAGCGGGCGTCTTGGGTCGGCACGTTGAATTCCGGGCGGCCATGGTGGGCCGGGTCGGCGGTCTTGAGGTTGTGCAAGATGCCGCGGGCCAACCGGTAGCCGATCGTCACCGGGTTGGTGGGGGGCTTGTTCACGATGTTCTTGTGCAATGGCG
Source organism: Mycobacterium liflandii (assembly GCF_022354805.1). Taxonomy (NCBI): domain Bacteria; kingdom Bacillati; phylum Actinomycetota; class Actinomycetes; order Mycobacteriales; family Mycobacteriaceae; genus Mycobacterium; species Mycobacterium liflandii. The sequence continues at coordinate 378,336 of NZ_CP023138.1, forward strand.
GGGGCAGCTCACTGGCCGCGGGCAGCACCACCGCATCAGGGTAGGACTTGCGAATGCGGTGCACTTCCGGCAGCGCCGATTCCAGGATCGAGAAGATGTGTTCGGGGCCGGCGAGGAAGTCGTCGATGGCCTTGTTCTGGATCTCCACCGTCGAATACTCGAGGCAAGCGAGGTGTTTCAGCGTCGCCTTGAGGTGACTGCGGACCAGTCCGGTGACGTCACCGTCCCAGTGCATGGCCGCGACCACCAGCCGGTTGCGCAGATGGAAATAGGCCTGCCAGTCGATGGCATCGTCCTTGTCGCTCCAAGCCATGTGCCACACCGCCGCCCCCGGCAGGGTGACGGTGGGGTAACCGTGTTCGGCGGCCCGTAGCCCGTAGTCCGCGTCGTCCCATTTGATGAACAACGGCAGTGGCTGGCCCAGCTCCTCGGCCACCTGCCGCGGGATCATGCAGGTCCACCAGCCGTTGTAGTCGACGTCGATGCGCCGGTGCAGCAGCTTGCTCTTGTCTTCGTTGTCGTTCAACGGGTATTCGGCGAAGTCGTGGTCATACTCGGCGTGCGAGGCCGCGGTCCACATGAAGTTCGCCCGGTTCACCACTTCGCCCATGATGTGCAGGTGTGACGGCTCCTGCAGGTTGAGCATCTGCCCACCCACCAGCATCGGGCTCTTGGCGAAGCGGTGCATCGCCAGCACCCGCAGGATCGAGTCCGGCTCGATGCGGATGTCGTCATCCATGAACAAGATCTGCTGGCAGTCGGTGTTCTTCAGCGCCTCGTACATGACCCTGCTGTAGCCACCGGAACCGCCCAGGTTGGGCTGGTCATGGATGGAGAGCCGGTCGCCCAAGCGGGCTGCGGCGGCCGGGAAGTCCGGGTGATCGCGCACTTTGCGGGTGCCTTGGTCCGGCACGATCACCGCGCCGACGACCTCGTCCACCAAGGGGTCCGCGGTGAGTTCGCGTAACGCGTTGGCACAGTCCGCGGGGCGGTTGAACGTCGGGATGCCGACCGCGATGTTGGCCGTTCCCGGCGCGGGCTCGGCCGCGTACCAGCCCGCGTTGAGCAAGGTCACCGCGGTGTCGGTGGTGATGTCGAACCAGATCCAGCCGCCGTCTTCAAACGGCGTCAGCGCCACCTCGATCTCGAGCACGGCCGGCTTGTCCTCATCACCGGCAAATGCGCGCCCTTCGACGAAGATGCGCGCTCCGGTGGCCTTGGTCCGGTAGACGTCGACGCGCCCGGCACCGGACAACTCGACGCGCAGCACCACGGACTTACAGATCGACCAGCGTCGCCAGTAGCTGGCCGGAAACGCATTGAAGTAGGTGGCGAAGGAGACCTCGGATTCCGGACCGATCTGCAGCGAGGTCCGGCTGGTCGCATGCGCGCGCCGAGCGTTGGTGGTCGACTCCTCGAGGTACAGCTTGCGCACGTCGAGCGGTTCGCCCGGACGCGGCAGGATGACTCGGGACAAAAGGCTTACGGCACTCATCCGCGCGCACTCTCCTCGGCCGGCGGTTCCGCCAGCGGTCTACCGTCGCGCAGGTGCGGCGCGAGGACGTTGTCATACATGCTCAAAGCGCTGGCAATGGCCATATGCATATCCAGATATTGATAGGTGCCCAAGCGCCCGCCGAACAGAACCTTCGATGACGCGGTCTCGGACTTCGCCCGGGTCCGGTAGGCGGCCAACAGGGCGCGGTCGGCCTCGGTGTTGATCGGATAGTAGGGCTCGTCCTCGTCTTCGGCGAACCGGGAATACTCGCGCATGATCACCGTCTGGTCCGACGGGTATTCGCGCTCGGGATGGAAGTGGCGGAATTCGTGGATGCGGGTGTAGGGGACGTCGAGATCGTTGTAGTTCATCACCGACGTGCCCTGGAAGTCTCCGATCGGCAGCACTTCCACGTCGAAGTCCAGGGTGCGCCAGCCCAGCCGGCCTTCGGCGTAGTCGAAGTAGCGGTCTAGCGGGCCGGTGTATACGACGGGAGCCTCGGGGTTGGCCGCGCGCAACTCGTCGCGGACGTCGAACCAGTCGCTGTCGAGCCGGACCTCGATGCGGTCGTCGGCGGCCATGTTCTGCAGCCACGCGGTGTAGCCGTCGACGGGCAATCCCTCGTAGGTGTCACTGAAGTACCGGTTGTCGAAGGTGTAGCGCACCGGCAGGCGGGTGATGTTCGCCGCCGGCAGCTGCTTCGGGTCGGTCTGCCACTGTTTGGCGGTGTACCCCTTGACGAACGCCTCATACAGCGGGCGCCCGATCAGGGAGATGGCTTTCTCCTCGAGATTCTGGGCGTCGGCGGTATCGATCTCGGCGGCCTGCTCGGCGATGAGTTGGCGCGCTTCGGCGGGACTGCAGTACTTGCCGAAGAACTGCGAGACCAGACCCAGCCCCATCGGGAACTGATAGGCCTGCCCGTTGTGCATCGCGAACACCCGGTGGCGATAGTCGGTGAAGTCGGTGAACTGCCCCACGTAGTCCCACACCTTCTTATTGGAGGTGTGAAACAGGTGCGCACCGTACTTGTGGACTTCGATACCGGTCTGCGGCTCGGGTTCGGAATATGCATTACCGCCGATGTGCGGGCGCCGCTCGACAACCAGGACACGCTTGCCGAGTTGGGTAGCCACGCGCTCGGCGATCGTCAGGCCGAAAAATCCGGAGCCGACGACGAAGAGGTCAAAGCGTGCGGTCATCGGTTGCCTAGGGTATCCGACCTTCCTGCGAAAACCCGATTTGGCAGGACGACAAGGTCAGGGTTGCACCGGCTTTCGACAACCCAAGCAGGCCCTAAGCAGGTCTAAAGCGGGTCCGATGACCCCGATGGGCCGAAGATGCCACCTTAGGTAGCGATTGCCTCACGATTCGATATAACCACATTAGTCTCACCAACCTCACTCGTACCATCGAGCGTGTGGGTTCGAGCCGCCGAGGACAGCCGGCGCGAACCGACGCTACACATAGTCCAGATTGAGGAGACTTCCGTGCCGAATCGACGCCGACGCAAGCTCTCGACAGCCATGAGCGCGGTCGCCGCCCTGGCAGTTGCGAGTCCATGTGCATACTTTCTTGTTTACGAATCGACCACCGAGACCAAGCCGACCGAACACCACGAGTTTGTGCGGGCGGCCAGCGTGGCCGACCTGCCCACCGAGTTGATGACCGCGCTGTCGCAGGGTTTGTCCTCGTTCGGGATCAATCTGCCTCCAGTGCCCAGCCTCACCGGCGGTACCGACACCGGCATGAGCCCGGGGTTGACCAGCCCCGGCTTGACCAGCCCGGGTCTCACCAGCCCAGGGCTGACCAGCCCGGGTCTCACCAGCCCAGGCCTGACCACCCCGGGTCTGACGCCGGGAATGCCGGGAGACTTGGCCCTGCCGGGCACGACGCTGCCCCCGACACCGGGCGCCGCCGTCAACCCCGCACTCACCAATCCGGCGTTGACCAGCCCGACCGGCTTGGCACCCGGCTTGACCAGTCCGACTGGCCTGGACCCGTCACTTGGTGGCACCAACGAGATTCCCATCACGACGCCGGTCGGCCTGGACCCCGGGATGGACGGCACCTATCCGATCCTGGGTGACCCCAGCCTGGGATACGGGCCGGGGACCTCATCCCTGGGCGGCAGCGGCCTGGGCAGCAGCACCGGCGGCGGCGGAATCCTCAACGACGTGATGCAGGCCGCCAACCAGCTGGGCGCAGGCCAGGCCATCGACCTGCTCAAGGGCGTGCTGATGCCTTCGATCATGCAGGCCGTCCAAAACGGTGGCGCAGCCGCGCCGGCGGCCGCAGCGGCGGTGCCCGAACTACCCGCCGCGGCAGCGGCACCCGCGGCGGCCGCACCTGCGGCAGCCGCACCGGCTGCGGCGGCTGCCGCAGCCGCGGTACCGCCGATCTAATCGGCACCTAGCGAAAGGCCCCAGAACCTGTCACCTGACGACACCGCAGAGTCACGCTGGAACCGAACCCACCCCCCAGCTACTTATCCTCTGCGGTGTCGTCGACAGGTTTTCGGCCCATTACCCCGTGTCGCCTCACAAGAAACATCAGACACACAAGTAACATCCCTTTGGTGCCGTCCCGCAGTCGCGCACCGACCATGCTGCTCACTGCCATCGCGGCGACGGTCGTCATCGTCTCGTGGGTGCTGACCCGTCCCCCTCCCAGCACCCACGAGCAGCCGTCGGCTCAGGACACCCGGCTGGTCGAGCAGCCGCTGGTCGGCCTCGGCGGCGGCGTCACGGTGCGCCAACTCACCCAGGACGAGCCGTTCTCCCTAGTGGCGCTGACCGGGGATCTGGTCGGCACCTCGGCACGGATGAGGGCCAGGCAGTCGGACGGTTCGTGGGGGCCGTGGTACCAGGCGGAGTACGAAACCGCCGCGCCCGACGAGCAAGGCGCCGGGGCACCGGCAACGGCGGGGACCTCGGAGCGACCGCGTAGCACCGAACCGGTCTTCGTGGGCACCACCAACACGGTCGAGATCGCGGTCACCCGCCCGATCGACGCCCCGGTGACTCAGCCGCCACCCACCGGCGAACCCGAGCCCGTTGACCTTGGTTACCGTCCGGCCACCAAGGAGCTGCCGTTCGGGCAGAACATTTCGGCGGTGCTCATCTCCCCGCCGCAGGCCCCGGCCGGCACCCACTGGACCCCGCCCACCGGGGTCACCATGCCTGGCCAGGCGCCCCCCATCATCAGCCGCGCGGATTGGGGAGCGGACGAAGCGTTGCGCTGTGAGAGCCCGGAATACGACCGGGCGGTACGCGCCGCGGTGGTCCATCACACGGCGGGCAGCAACGACTATTCCCCGTTGGAATCGGCGGGCATCGTCAAGGCGATCTACACGTATCACAGCAAGACGCTGGGCTGGTGCGACATCGCCTACAACGCGCTGGTCGACAAGTATGGTCAGATCTTCGAGGGCAGTGCCGGCGGGCTCACCAAACCGGTCGAAGGGTTCCACACCGGCGGATTCAACCGTGACACCTGGGGTGTCGCGATGATCGGCAATTTCGATGACGTGGCGCCCACGCCGCTGCAGATCCGTGCCGTCGGACGACTGCTGGGGTGGCGGCTGGGCATCGCCGAAGTCGACCCCAAGAGCATGGTGGAGCTGGAGTCCACGGGCAGTTCGTACACCACCGTTCCCGGCGGCGCCATCGCGAAACTGCCGGCCATCTTCACCCATCGCGACGTCGGCAACACCGATTGTCCCGGCAACGCCGCCTACGCCCTGATGGACGAGATCCGCGAAATCGCATCCCATTTCAACGATCCGCCGGAGGAGCTGCTCAAGTCCTTGGAGGGCGGCGCGATCTACCAGCGCTGGCAGGAGCTGGGCGCGATGAACAGCGTGCTGGGGGCACCGACATCTCCGGAAGCGGACGGGGCCGACGGCGCGCGCTACGCCACCTTCGCCAAGGGCGCGATGTACTGGTCACCGACCACCGGCGCCCAACCGGTGACCGGCGCGATCTATGACGCGTGGGCCTCGCTGAGCTACGAACGCGGCCCGCTCGGATTGCCGACCAGCGCCGAGATACAGGAGCCGCTGCGGATTACGCAGAACTTCCAGCACGGTGTGTTGAACTTCCAACGGCTCACCGGCAACGTCTCCGAGGTCGTCAACGGGATCACCACACCGCTGGCGACCAAACCCCCGAGCGGGCCGATGGTGCCACCCGAGCACTTCTCGCTACCAATCCACCCGATCATTCCCTGAGGCGCGGCGACGCGCTCAGAACCACCAGCGCTCGAGCACCTTGGCGACACCGTCCTCACTGTTGGGGGCGGTGACCTCGTTCGCGGCGGCCAACGCGTCGGGATGGGCATTGCCCATCGCCACACCCAAACCGGCCCGCAACAGCATCGGCACATCGTTGGGCATATCGCCGAACGCCACCACGTCCGTATCGGCAATGCCCAAGGGCGCCGCGACGTCGCGCACACCGGTGGCCTTGCTGATGCCCAGCGGCACGATTTCGACCAGCCCGTTGTTGGTCGAGTAGGTGATGTCGCCCACGATGCCCACGTGCTTGGCCAGTTCGGCCGCCATGTCCGCGCTGGCGGCACCGGCCTTGCGGATCAGCAGCTTGATCGCCGGGGCACTGAGCAGGTCTTCGATCGACACCTCGGTGTTGTCCGGGTTGAGCCAGGCGTGCTCGTAGCCGGGCGAGCTGACGAACTGTGGGGTCGCCGTGTCGTGGGCTCGCTCGCCGATTCGCTCGACCGCCAACCCAGACCCGGGAATTACCCGACTGGAAACCTCCGCCAACGTGGCCAGCGCCTCAACCGAGAGGGTGTGCGCCGACACCACCCGGTCGGTCGCGGGATCGTAGATGACGGCGCCATTGGCGCACACCGCCATCGGCGTGAACCCGAGTTCTTCGACGACCGGCCGTACCCAGCGCGGCGGCCGGCCGGTGGCCAGAATGAAGGTCGCGCCGCCGGCAACCGCGGCGCGCACCGCATCGCGGGTGCGTCCGGAGACGTGTTCATCATCGTTTAACAAGGTGCCGTCGACGTCGCAGGCGATGAGCGCCGGCCGGCTCTCCGGTGTGGTCAGTGTGGTCCGCCTTCGCTGGAACTGCGTGAGGTAACGCCGTCATATCCGCGCTTGCGGGCGCGTTCGGCCAACTCCGCGATGCGGAATTGGCTGGACTGCTCTGGACCGGGCGCGCCGCCGCCCAGCCGCTGTGGCACCCAGAATTCCCCTTCGGGGTGAGGGTACTGCTCCTGCACCCAGTGCAGCATCGATTCCATCGCTTGCCGCAGCGTGGCGTTGAGTTCCGTCGGATCGCCCGCCGGCGGCAGCCCGGGCCCAATGGCCACACTGATCGGAACCTTGTTGCGGAACAGATTCTTGGGGTGACCCTTCGGCCAAATCCGCTGCGCGCCCCAGACGATCATCGGAACTATCGGTACCTGAGCCTCGAGCGCCATCCGGGCCGCCCCGGTCTTGAATTCCCTTAGTTCGAGGCTGCGGCTGATCGTCGCCTCGGGGTGTACCCCGACCAGTTCACCCTCACGCAGTCGTTGGACGGCGACCCCATAGGCATTGGCGCCCTCGGCGCGGTCAACGGGAATCAGCTGGGCGTGCTTGATCACATAGTTGACCGACCTCACCTCCTGCATCTCGGCCTTGATCATGAACCGCAGCCGACGTTTGCGTTCCTTGGCGGCAATGGAGGCAGGGACCCAGTCCACATAGCTGGTGTGGTTGAGGGCGATCAACGCGCCGCCCCGGTCGGGGATGTTCTCCAACCCGTAGTAGGTGATCTTGTTTCCGTTAGCGGCAACGATCGACGGAACAAGCACTTCCATCATTCGGAAGAATGGCTCTGCCATCCTTCGGTTCCTCCTTCTGTCCTTCAGCCGCCGCTACCGCGATTGATGCGGTGTCCGGCCGGCGACCCTGGCGGCAGCCTCGTCAGCGTCCAGCCGAGCTGCCTCGGCCGGAGTCGGCGCGGTGCCGCCAAGCCGGCGCGGCACCCAGTACTGCCCTGCTGGCTGCGGGTAGCTCCGTTGCGCCTCCTGCAGCAGCATGGTCATCGCTTGGCGCAGGGCGGCGTCCGGTCTGCGCAATGTCACCGGCAGCCGGTAAACGCGGGCCAACCTGCACGACGATCGGAACCTTGGCGCGTCCGATGTGCCTGGGCTGGCCCTTGGTCCAGATCCGCTGAGCACCCCAAACAATAACCGGCACAATCGGCACGTCTGCGTCCAGCGCCATCCGCGCGGCCCCGGTCTTGAACTCCTTGAGCTCGAAGCTCCGGCTGATCGTCGCCTCTGGGTAGACGCCGACCAGCTCCCCTTCGCGAAGGCGCTGCACCGCTAGGGCATAGGCGCCCGCCCCCGCGCCGCGATCCACCGGAATGGTCCGAGTGCGCTTGATCAGGAAGTTGACCACCTTCACTCGTTGCATTTCGGCCTTGATCATGAACCTCATGCGACGGTGCCGCCGATTCATTGCCAGCGCGGCCGGAAGCCAGTCGACATAGCTGGTGTGATTGATCGCGATCACCGCGCCGCCCCGCTCGGGCACATTCTCGACGCCGACATAAGTGATCCGGGTCCCCGTGGCCAGCACCAGCAACTTGGCCAGGATCTCGAGGGTCCGGTAGGTCGGCTCCGCCATGGGCTACTGCTCCGGCGCTCCCGCGGGATGGGCTCGTTGGGCACGGCGAGCGGCCCGCTCCGCCGCCTCCTGCGCATCCATCTGCGCCGCCTCGGCCAGCGATGGCGCGCTGCCGCCCAGCCGGCGCGGCACCCAGAACTCCCCGGACGGATGCGGCCCGTACTGCTCCTGCGCTTGGTCGAGCAGGTGCTGCATCCGGGAGTGCAGCAGATTGCTCAGCTCCGCGGTCGGCAGCGTGGGTTCGATCGGTTCGCCGACGACCACCACGATCGGCACTTTCGGGCGGAACAGCTTCTTCTTGTGGCCTTTGGTCCAGATCCGCTGGGCGCCCCAGACGATGTGGGGGACGATCGGCGCCCCAGCCTCGAGCGCCATCCGCGCGGCGCCGGACTTGAATTCTTTGATTTCGAAACTTCGGCTGATCGTTGCCTCCGGATAGACCCCGACCAGCTCACCGGCCTTGAGCAAGCGGACCGCAGCGTCATAGGACGCGGCGCCGTCGGCCCGGTCCACCGGGATGTGTCGCAGCTTGCGCATGATGGGACCGGTGATCTCCTGGTCGAAGACCTCCTGCTTGGCCATGAACCGCACCTTGCGCCCCAGCCGCTGCTGGTAGGCCGGCAACCCGCCGAAGGTGAAGTCGAGGTATCCGGTGTGGTTGATTGCGATGACCGCACCACCCTGGACGGGTATGTTCTCCACACCAGTCACGGTGATGCGGAGCCCCTGGATGCGCCACGTCAAGCGGGCAAGCTGAATGACCGTCCCGTATACCGGTTCCACAGCAGTCAAGCCTAGTGCTCCCGGCCGGCGGTCGGTTGAAGTGGCGAATTTGAAGTCCGAAAGAGGAGTGCTTTGTCCTTCCCCGCCGCACCTCCCGCGGTGCCCCCGGTTGTCCGGCGGCTTGCCGCCGGGCGCCCCGTGCAAGCCGTCTGGGCCAACGAACTGGGCGGTGTGACCTTCCGGGTGGGCCCCGGCACCGAGTTCATCAAGGTGGCCAGAACCGGCGTCTTCGACTTCACCGCCGAGGCGCAACGCTTGCGCTGGGCGTCAGCACACCTCACCGTGCCGGCGGTGCTGGACTTCGGGGTCGAGCAAGACTGGGCGTGGCTACGCACCGCGGGGCTACCCGGCGTCTCGGCCGTGCACCCCCGCTGGGTGGCCGCACCCGATGTCGCCGTGCGGGCCATCGGTGTGGGGTTGCGCACACTGCACGAGCGCTTGCCGGTCCGAGCGTGCCCATTCGACTGGTCTGCGCAAAGCCGACTGGCGCGGCTGACCGCGGCGGGCCGGGCTAATGTCGGCGCCCCGCCCCCGATCGATCGGTTGGTGGTCTGCCACGGCGACGCGTGTGCACCCAACACCCTGATCGCCGAGGACGGCAACTGTTGCGGCGACGTCGACCTCGGCACGCTGGGCGTGGCCGATCGATGGGCCGACCTGGCGGTAGCAACGTTGTCGTTGCAGTGGAACTTTCCCGGCCACGGTTGGGAGGCGAAGTTCTTCGCCGCCTACGGAGTGGCGCCGGACCCGCGGCGAATCGATTACTACCGGCGGCTGTGGGGGCCGAGGATCTCGACTCAAGCTAAGCTCGATGCTGCATTTGGCGCCGAACATGCGTCAGCAGTAGCTGTTGCAGGAAGGTATTTGTGCAGGTCACAAGCGTCGGCCACGCCGGCTTTCTGATTCAGACCCAGTCCGGCAGCATTCTGTGCGACCCCTGGGTCAACCCGGCCTACTTTGCTTCTTGGTTCCCGTTTCCGGACAACAGCGCACTGGACTGGGACGCCATCGGCGACTGCGACTACCTATATGTCTCGCATCTGCACAAGGATCACTTCGACGCCGAGAACCTGCGTTCGCACGTCAACAAAGACGCGGTGGTGCTGCTCCCGGACTTCCCCGTGCCGGATCTGCGAAATGAACTCGAGAAGCTGGGATTTCACCGGTTCTTCGAAACCACCGACTCGGTCAAGCACCGGCTCAGCGGGCCCCGCAGCGATCTCGACATCATGATCATCGCGCTGCGGGCGCCGGCCGACGGTCCGATCGGTGACTCCGCGCTAGTGGTTTCCGACGGCGAGACCACCGCCTTCAATATGAATGACGCACGACCGATCGAGCTGGACATGCTGGCATCGGAGTTCGGCCACGTCGATGTGCACCTGCTGCAGTACTCCGGCGCGATCTGGTACCCGATGGTCTACGACATGCCGGCCCGGGCCAAGGAGGCGTTCGGCACCCAGAAGCGACAGCGCGGGATGGACCGGGCGCGCCAGTACGTCGCGCAGGTGGACGCGACCTGGGTGGTGCCGTCGGCGGGACCACCGTGTTTTCTGGACCCCGAGCTGCGCGAGCTCAACGACGACCGCAGCGATCCGGCCAACATCTTCCCCGACCAGATGGTCTTCCTGGACCAGATGCGCATCCACGGCCATGATCGCGGTTTGCTGATGATTCCCGGATCGATCGCGGATTTCACCGGATCGACCCTGAATTCGCTGAGCCACCCGCTGCCCACCGAAGACGTCGAGGCCATCTTCACCACCGGAAAGTCCGCCTACATCGCCGATTACGCCGACCGGATGGCTCCGGTGATCGCCGCCGAACGGGCGAGCTGGGCCCCCGCGGAGGGCGAGCCGCTGCTGGAGCCGTTGCGCGCGCTGTTCGAGCCGATCATGTTGCAGAGCAATGAGATCTGCGACGGTATCGGTTACCCCGTGGAACTGGTCATCGGCGCCGAAACCGTCGTACTGGACTTTCCGAAAAGGGCGGTGCGCGAGCCGATTCCCAACGAGAAGTTCCGCTACGGGTTTGCCATAGCGCCGGAGCTGGTGCGCACGGTACTGCGCGATCAAGAACCCGACTGGGTCAACACCATCTTCTTGTCCACCCGCTTCCAGGCCTGGCGCGTGGGTGGTTACAACGAATACCTGTACACGTTCTTCAAGTGCCTCACCGACGAGCGGATCACCTACGCCGACGGCTGGTTCGCCGAGACTCACGACGACTCCGCTTCAATCACTCTGGACGGCTGGGAGATTCAGCGCCGCTGCCCTCACCTCAAAGCCGACCTATCGAAGTTCGGTGTGGTAGAAGGCGATACGTTGACCTGCAACCTGCACGGGTGGCAGTGGCGCCTGGAGGACGGCCGCTGCCTCACCACCCGCGGTCACCAGCTGCGGAGCTCGCGGAAATGATGCGGTTCTACGACGACGGCGTGGTCCAGCTCGATGGCGCCGCGCTGACGTTGCGTCGCTACCACTTCCCGTCGGGCACCGCGAAGATCATCGCGCTGGACACGATCCGCGGCTACCGTGCCGAATCGCTGGGACTGCTCACTCATCGCTTTCGCATCTGGGGCAGCTCGGATCTGCGCCGCTGGCTGCCGATGGACATGAACCGGCCGCTCAAGTCGACGTTGATCACCCTCGACATCCCCGATGCTCGTTGGCAACCGGCCTTCACCCCGGCGCGTCCAGACGATTTCATCGCGCTGCTCGACGAACTGCTCAGCGACCGGCGCTGAAACCGGGGATGAAGGTGATTCCCGGTCCGCCATGGCATCCCGCGCTGCCCAGGTAGAGCCCGGCGATCGGGATCGGCTGGCCGATGAAGCCTCTCGGACCCGGCCGGTTCTGACCTATCTGGTCGGGGTGCAACAAGCCGTGGCAGTAGTCGCCACCGGGCGCTCCGAACATGACGCCCATGTGCTTGGGAGTGAAGGTGGTGTGCCGGATGATGCTGCGCTCGAAGTTGGGCGCCAAGCGGGTGACCTTGTCGATCACCCGTTGCCCCATTTCGGTCTTGGCCTGTCCGTACTCATGGGAGTCTTGCTCGCCCTCGATCGGGAACCACATCGCGAACGCCGATGCGGCGTGCTTGCCCGGCGGCGCCAGGTCGGGGTCGTGCACCGACGGTACCTGCAACACGACGGTCGGGTCGGCCGGCACGATCCCGCGGCGGCAATCCGCCCACTGCTGCTGCACTTCCTCTGGCGTGCAGAAAATGCCGATCGAGGCCTGCATGGCCGGATCGTTGAGGGCCTCATACGGCGCCGCGAACGCCGGGGCTTCCTCGAGGGCGAAGTGCATCTGCAGGTAGCTACCGCGGTGGTCGATGTGTGCGTAGCGATCCCGGACATCGCTGGGCAGCACCGTCGGATCGATCAGGTCGTTGATCGTGACGTCTGGGGCAATCGCGGAAACCACGATCGGGGCGGCCACGATGTCGCCCGCCTCGGTGCGTACGCCACTGATCCGCGCTCCGGCCTCGGCGCTGTCGACGAGGATCTCGCTGACCTTGGTGCGCAACCGCAACTCGCCGCCGTCGCGCTCGAACAGCCGGCACAGATGTGCGGTGAGTGCGCCGATGCCCCCGCTCAGCTTCTTCATCTGCACGAAGCCTCCGTCGGGGATACCCAGACCGAAGGCAAGCGCGGCGGCGCTACCCGGCGTGGCCGGTCCCCGGTAGATGGTGTTGACGGCCAGGACCGTCATCGAACCCCGTAGTGCGGCGTGCTTTTCCCGGTCCGGAAAGTACCGGTCCAGCACGTCGGTGACCGACCCGAACAGCATGTCGTCGATGGCCGATCGCTCGAATTCGTTGGTGGCGCACGCATACATCTGGTCGAAGGTCTTGGGGAGCGTGTCGGATTCGAACCGCCCGAGCGCCCGGGTCGGCGCCTGACTCCAGGCCAGCAGGCCCGCCATCCCGGTGACCGCGTCGGCCCCGTGCACCTCGTTGAGGTGGGCGAACATCTTCATCGGGTCGGTGTACTGGACCAACGGATCGTCGCCCACGCCGCGTAGGGCTACCGACATCACTTCCAGATCCACGGTCGGCAAGGTGTCCAGGCCGAGTTCGCTGATCACCGCGGCCGCCGTCGGGAACTGCACCGATCCGGCAATCTCGAACCGGTAGCCGTCAAACAGTTCGACGGTGGAGGCCATGCCGCCGGCATAGAGCTTCGCGTCCAGGCCGAGGGTGCGCAGGCCCGCTCGCTGCAGCAGCACCGCGGCGGTCAGGCCGTTGTGCCCCGCGCCGATCACTATCGCGTCATACTCCGCCATGCTCTCGACCTCCCGAGTTGGAGGCTGGCACGGTCCGAAAGTTTTGTGAATTATGACGAAACAGTCCGGGGCCGGTCGGGGCACCAGGTGTTGGTGAGCCCGGCCCGCAACGTCTCCAGCGCCAGCTGACACACCCGCGCCAACTCGCCGAGGGACCGGTCTTCGCCCAGCATCCACACTTCCATCGCGCCGAACACCGCGGCCGCGATGCAACGCGCGGTCACCGCGGTGCGAACCCGGGCATCCGGGGTTTGCGCCGACGTTCCCGCCGCGACACAGCTACGTCGTCGCAGCTGAGCCGCGATCACCTCGGCGAAGTCGGCCTGGACCTCCTGAATGTGCCGGACGATGCGGCTTGGGTCCAGCTCCCCACCGCGCAGGGTGGCGATTTTCGCTACGGCTTCAACGTCATACGGGAAGGCGAAGATCGCGGTCTGTACCGAGTCGATGATCGCCTCGTCGACGGGACGGGCGTCCAGCGCCGCGCGAAACCAATGCAAACCGGTGTAGTCGGCAAACAGCAGATCGTGCTTGGACCTGAAGTGGCGATAGAACGTGCGCAGTGACACCCCGGCATCGGCGGCGATCTGCTCGGCCGACGTCTCCTCGACGCCCTGGGCCAGGAATCGCACCACCGCGGCCTGGCGCAGGGCCTCGCGGGTGCGTTCGCTGCGCACCGTCTGCGCGGGCCTGACCATGGCAGTAAGGTACATCAACCCGCGACCCCGACAGTTATGTCAATATTGACAAAACTTCGGGATAGGGGTGAGACTGCGCCCATGGTGTCGCTTCTTGTCCACGCGGTTCTCGGAATTGCCGTCATCAGCTGGATCATCGCGTCGAACCCTCAGGTGTATGCCCGGCCGGCCGCAGGTGCGTGGTTCTCCCCGCCGGAATGCGTGTACTACGCGGTCGGCATCGCCTCGATCGCCTTTGGCTGGTACTTCAACATCCGCTTCGTCCGGGAGTACTCGCACGGCGCGACCAACCCCATCTGGGGCCCGGGCAGCTGGGCGGACTACATCCGGCTGATGTTCACCAACCCGGCCGCCGGTTCGGCCAGCCAGGACTACACGATCGCCAACGTGATCCTGCTGCCGCTGTTCTCCATCGTCGAAGGCTACCGACGCGGTCTGCGCAGGCCCTGGCTGTACTTCGTGTCCAGCCTGTTCACCAGCTTCGCCTTCGCGCTGGCGTTCTACTTCGCCACCATCGAACGCCAGCACCGCCACGAACAGGCTCGCGACAAGGTGGGCGTCTAGCCCTTGGGCTCGAGCACCTCGGTGCCCACGAACCCAACCAGGGCCGCGGGAACCCGCACGCTGCCGTCGGGCTGTTGGTGGTTTTCCAGAATCGACACCAACCACCGCGTCGTGCCCAGCGTGCCGTTCAACGTGGCCGCGATCTGCGGCTTGCCGTTGGCGTCGCGGTAGCGCGTCGCCAGCCGTCGGGCCTGAAACGTGGTGCAGTTCGAGGTGGAGGTCAGCTCGCGGTAGGTGCCCTGGGTCGGTATCCACGCCTCGCAGTCGAACTTGCGGGCGGCCGAGGCGCCGAGATCGCCGGCCGCCACGTCGATCACCCGATAGGGGACCTCGATCTGCGCCAGCATCTCGCGCTGCCAGGCCAGCAGCCGTTGATGTTCGGCCTCGGCGTCGGCGGGGGCGCAGTAGACGAAGCCTTCCACCTTGTCGAACTGGTGCACCCGGATGATGCCGCGGGTGTCCTTGCCGTAGCTGCCGGCCTCGCGCCGAAAGCATGACGACCATCCGGCGTAGCGCAACGGCCCCTCGGACAGGTCCACGATCTCGTCGGCGTGATAGCCCGCCATCGGCACCTCAGAGGTGCCCACCAGGTACAGGTCGTCGGCCTCGAGCCGATAGACCTCGTCGGCGTGGGCCCCGAGGAATCCGGTGCCGGCCATCACCTCGGGACGCACCAGCACCGGCGGGATCATCGGGATGAAGCCGTTGTCGACGGCCAGCCGCAGCGCCAGCTGCAACAGACCCAGCTGCAGCAACGCGCCCTGACCGGTCAAGAAATAGAATCGCGACCCTGCCACCTTGGCGCCGCGCGCCATGTCGATCAGGCCCAGCGATTCGCCGAGTTCCAGGTGGTCTTTCGGATTGTCTAGCGCGCGGGGTTCGCCGACCATGTCCAGCACCGCGTAGTCGTCCTCCCCGCCGGCGGGCACGCCGCCGAGGATGACGTTCGGTATTGCCATGTGCGCTGCGGTGAAGGCCGTCTCGGTTTCGGACTGCGTCGCCTCGGCGGCCTTGACCTGCTCGGCGAGATCCTTGGCCCGTTGCAGCAGGGCGGGACGCTCTTCGGGCGATGCACCACCCACGCTCTTGCTGGCGGCTTTCTGCTCGGCCCGCAGGGAGTCCGCGGTCGAGATCGCGGTCCGGCGGGCCGTGTCCGCCGTGAGCAGGGCATCTACCAGCGCCGGGTCTTTGCAGCGGCTGAGCTGGGATCGGCGTACGACGTCGGGGTCTTCCCGGAGCAGTTTCAGGTCGATCACGGCCGCAAGACTACTTTTGACGGGTTGGCCGCGTCGCGTCAGCTCGGCTTCTGCCGGGCTCTGGTATCACATGTGCAACATTGGTCACGTGGCTATGTGGGCCCTGTAAGAATGGAACTGATGTTGGACGCGCCCGAGAAGGAGCTCGCACCGGATAGCGAGCCTGACCCCGACGCCGAAGCCGACGCCGAAACTGCCGCCGAAGCGGAGCAGCCGTCGGCCGGCTTCCGGTGGCCGCGTGCCCTGCAAGCGTCGGCGACCAGGCGCGGGTTGCTGCTCAACGCACTAGGCGGCCTGCTGATCGCCGGGTTGATCACCGCGATCCCCGACGTTGCCACCGGGCCGGGCCGGCTGGCCGGCTACATCGACAACAACCCGGTGCCCAGCACCGGCACCAAGAGCAACGCCGCTTTCAACCGCGCCACCACCGGCGACTGCCTGATGTGGCCGGAAGGCACACCGGAGGCGGCCACCATCGTCGACTGCGGCGATGAGCACCGGTTCGAAGTCGCCGAGTCCATTGACATGCGAACCTTCCCCGGTTCGGAGTACGGGCCCGACGCCTCTCCCCCATCACCGGCCCGCATTCAGCAGATCAGCCAGGAACAGTGCCAGGCCGCGGTGCGCCGCTACCTCGGCGCCAAGTTCGATCCCAACAGCAAGTTCACCACCAGCATGCTCTGGTCCGGCGACCGGGCGTGGCGTCAGGCCGGCGAGCGCCGCATGTTGTGCGGCCTGCAGTTGCCCGGTCCCAACAACCAACAGACCGCGTTCAAGGGCAAGGTCGCCGACATCAATCAATCCAAGGTCTGGCCGGCCGGCACCTGTTTGGGCATTGATTCGACCACCAACCAGCCAATCGATATTCCGGTCGACTGCGCGGCGCCCCATGCCATGGAAGTCACCGGCACGGTCAATCTGGCGGAGAAGTTCCCCGACGCCCTGCCTCCCGAGCCCGAGCAGGACGGGTACATCAAAGACACCTGTACCCGGATGACCGACGCCTACCTCGCCCCCATCAAGTTGCGCACCACCACCCTGACCCTGATCTACCCCACGCTGTCGCTGCCGAGCTGGTCCGCGGGCAGCCGCGAAGTCGCGTGCAGCATCGGCGCGACGCTGGGCAATGGGGGCTGGGCCACGTTGGTGAACAGCGCCAAGGGGGAGCTGTTGATCAACGGGCAGCCACCGGTGCCGCCGCCCGACATTCCCGAAGAGCGGCTCACGTTGCCGCCCATTCCGCTGCAGGTGCCGCCCGCCGCGCCCGCGCCCGCGCCCCGGCAGACCCAAACGGCTCCGCCGAGCAATCAGCATCTGCCCAATCAGCAACCGGTGGTGACGCCGTCGCGGGCACCCGCCGCCCCGGCCACCACAACCCAGGCGACTCAGCCGCCGCCGGCGACCCAAAGTCAGCCGCCGCCCGCCGATGGCGGCGCACCACCACCTGCCCAAGCACCCGAACCCGAGGCCCCCGCGCCCGCGGAACCCGTACCGGGAGGCTAGCCGGGTGGCGGTGCGGATGGACCCCCGGCGGTTCGACGAACTGGTCTCTGACGCACTGGACCTGATTCCGCCCCAGCTGGCGGCCGCTATGGACAACGGCGTGGTGCTGGTCGCCGACCGCCACCCCGACGAACACGACCTGCTCGGCCTTTACGAGGGGGTCGCCCTGACCGAGCGTGATTCCGACTACGCCGGAGCCCTGCCGGACGCCATCACGATCTACCGGGAAGCGCTGCTGGATGTCTGCGAGTCCGCCGACGAGGTTGTCGACCAGGTGGCGATCACGGTGATCCACGAGATCGCCCACCATTTCGGTATCGACGACGACCGGCTGGGCCAGCTGGGCTGGGCGTGATCGGCCATCGAATTACGATGGGCGCGCCAACCCGGCGATGTCGGGGTGCGGTGCTATGAACGGTGCTATGAGCACAGGCTGCCGCGACTGCCGGGCAGGCTTGGAACACTGCCACGGGACCTTGATTCGGCACGTGGAGGGTCCACTATCCGGCCGGTCGGAATGCACCGAATCTGATTGTGACGACGCCGAGCTGATACCGCACACCTTCGTCGTCGACTGCGCGGCCATCGGCTGCACTTGCGGCGAGAGCGCCGCGGTCACCCTGGCGGGGTGACCGTCAGCCCATCGGGTCGCCGCTGGACGCCATGAGGTCGCCGGCGGCGGAGTCGACCTCGGCGCAGAAGGGCGGCGTTTTCGTTCCCCACCGGACGCAACTCCAGCGACCGTCGGTGATCGGGGTCAGCACCACCGATTCGGCGTTGTCCAGGTGGTTGTCCAAGGCGAAGTTGGCGTCCACCCCGGCGAGCACAGCACCGGCCAGCCGGATGGCCGCGCCGTGGCTGACCACGACGAGATCGCCGGTTCGGTCTTCGTCGTCCAGATAGCGCATTCGCAGGTCGTTGAGCACCGGCACATAGCGCGCCAGCACGTCGTTGGCGCTCTCACCGCCCGGCAACGGGACATCCAGCTCGCCGCAATGCCACCGCTTGTAGATGGCGTTGAATTCCGCGACGGCCTCGTCATCGCAGCGGTTTTCCAGCTCGCCGACCTGTACCTCGTGAATGCCGACCACCTCGTGGGCCGAGACGGTCAGTTCGGCGGCGATCACCTCGGCCGTCTGCGACGCCCGAGTAGCGATCGAGTGCACCAGCATGGCGGGTCGAATCAAACCGCCGCGCGCGAAGGCCTGTGCCTGCGCCCGGCCCGTCGGGGTCAACTCCGCCCCCGGCGGCAGCGTGTCCAAGCGACGCTCGACATTGCTGACCGACTGACCGTGGCGAACCAGCACCAGACGACCGCTCATAGCGGCGGCTCCGGGCTTGCTTCGGGCTTGCCTTCGCGCAGCTGCTGCAGCCAGATCGCCGCCTCGTCCGCCGGCGGCGGCTGCGCCGCATAGGTCTGACCCGTCGGCCAAGAACCCAGGTATCGCACATCAGCACAACGACGGTGCAGCGCCTTGAGTGCCTCAGCCACAGCATCGTCGGCGATGTGGCCCACACAGTCGATGAAAAACATGTACGTGCCCAGCCCGGTACGGGTGGGCCGGGACTCGATTCGGGTGAGGTCGATGCCGCGCATGCCGAACTCGGTCAGTGCATCCAGCAGGGCACCGGGCACGTTGGCGATACGCAGCACCGCCGAGGTGCGATCGGTGCCGGTGCGCGGCGGCGGCGGTCCCGGTACACCGATGAGCAAGAACCTGGTGCGGGCGTTGGACTCGTCAACGACGCCGTCGGCCAGCGACTGCAGCGCCCAGTGCGCGGCGGCCAGCGGGGAGGTCACGGCAGCGTCGACCTGCCCCTCCGCCACCTGGCGGGCCGCGTCGGCGTTGGAGTACGCCGGATGCAGCTCGACGTTGGGCAGATGAGCGGTCAGCCACTGTCTAACCTGCGCCGCTGCCACCGGGAAAGCCGCCAGGGTCCGTACGTCGGCCGCGCCGACGCCGGGCTTGACCACGATGCTGAAGGCCACGTCGAGCGTTGTCTCGGCGAACACCTGCAGCGGCGACCCGATGGCCAGGCTGTCCAGGGTGGGGGCCAGCGAGCCGTCGATCGAGTTCTCGATGGGCACGCAGGCGAATTCGGCGGCGGCGGTACGGACGGCGTCGAGCGCGGCGGGAGTGCTTTCGACCGGCAGCGGTTGCGCGCCGCCGTCGTCGTGGCCTGGGACCAGCCCGGCAGCCGCTATCTCGAGCAGCGCCGCTTGGGTGAATGTCCCTTCCGGACCGAGATATGCGATGCGCGCCACGCACACAACATTAACGGCGGCGCCCGCCCTTTCGGTGCTTGCAGCCACCACCCCAGTAAGTTAACTTAGGCTTACCTAAGAGCATGGAGGAGTTTGTGATGCTGCCGCTCACCAGCCCGGCGCCGACGACCGCCGAACGTATTCGCAGCGCATGCGCCCGGGCCGGCGGTGCCCTGCTGGCGGTGGAACGGGACGGCCCCGTCGCCACACCCATCCATCACCTGATGCCCGACGGGTCTTTTGCGGTGGCCGTTCCCATCGAGCACCCGGGTGCGGGCACCGGCGATCCCGGGCAGCCCCCGTCGCAGGCCCTCCTCGAACTAACGGACTACGCCCCACTGCCGGTGCGTGAACCCGTCCGCTCGCTGGTCTGGATACGCGGGCGCCTGCACCCCGTTCCCGCGGACATGATCGGCGCTGCGCTCGACCTGATCGCCACCAAGAACCCCAACCCAGCCTTGCTGCAAGTCCAGACACCTAGATCCGCACCGGCGCACGGCGCGGAGATCCGATACGCATTGATGCGACTGGAGATCGAGTCGGTGGTCGTCACCGACTCCACCGGCGCGGAACCGATCAGCGTCGTGGACCTACTGGCCGCGCGACCGGATCCGTTCTGCGAGATCGAGTCGAGCCTGCTGCGCCACCTGACGACCGACCATCAGGACGTGGTCGCGCGGTTGGTGTCGCGCCTGCCGGCCCCGCTGCGACGCGGTGAGGTCCGCCCGCTTGGCCTCGACCGCTACGGCGTGCGGTTTCGCATCGAAAGCAACGACGGCGACCGCGATATCCGGCTGCCATTTCATCGCCCGGTCGACGACATGCACGGGCTCAGGCAGGCCATCCGGGTGCTGCTGGGCTGCCCGTTCGGCAACGGTCTGCGCGCCCGGCGATAACCGGCCGCGGCCAACCCGTTGCGCCCCGCGCGCCGTGGCGGCCGGCTGCGTTCCGGTGTCCTGGCACGTACGTTGTCCAGGTGAACGGCGATCGACCCGCTCAGTTTCGGCGACCCCAGCCTCCGATCCCGCCGCAATCGGAACCCTCGCAGGTCATCCGGCGCGACACGCTGCCCCTGCGCCGTCCGGCCGAACCCAGCGGGGCGCCACCGCGTCAACCAACCTCAGCGCCACCTCCACCCAAACCGGCCACCGGCCCCGTCGGCCCCGACGCCGGCGGCGCACCCCCACCCCGGCGCCGCCGCCACGTCCGGCCGCACCCAAAGCGCGCCGCAAAAAGACCAAGCGCCGCTGGGGCAAGATCGTTGCGCTGAGCCTGCTGACCGCCGTGTTGCTGGCCGGCGCCGGCATTCTCGGCGGGGCTTTGTGGCTGGACACGGCGCTGCACCGGGAACCGGTATTGCGCGACTATGCCGACCGGCCCGGTCCCGGGCGCGGCACCAACTGGCTCATCGTCGGCTCGGACAGTCGCCAGGGTCTGACCACCGAGCAACAGCAGGAGCTGACCACCGGCGGAGATCCCGGAGACGGGCGAACCGACACCATCCTGCTGGTCCACCTGGCCGGACTCGGATCGAGCACCCCGACGGCCCTGGTATCGATCCCGCGCGATTCATATGTCCCCGTTCCCGGGTATGGCCGCGACAAGATCAACGCGGCATTCGCCATAGGCGGGGCGCCCTTGCTGGTGCAGACGGTCGAACAGGCCACCGGCCTGCGAATCGACCACTATGCCGAGATCGGATTCGGCGGATTCGCCGAACTGGTCGACGCGCTCGGCGGTGTCCGGATGTGTTTGACGGACCCGATCAGCGATCCACTGGCCGGCATCGACCTAGCGCCGGGCTGCCAGCAACTCGACGGCCGAAGCGCACTGGGCTACGTCAGGTCCCGAGCCACACCGAGAGCCGACCTGGACCGGATGATCAACCAGCGCCAGTTCATGTCCGCGTTGCTGCGCCGGGCCGAAAGCCCCGCGGTATGGCTCAATCCGTGGCGTTGGTATTCGGTGCCGCGCGCCGCAGCCGCGGCGCTCACCGTCGACCAGGGGGCCCACGTATTCGACCTTGCCCGGCTCGGGTGGGCGCTACACGGGCACCCGTCGGCCCTGACGGTGCCGATCGGCGAATTCACCACCACCGACGTCGGCTCGGTCGTGGTGTGGAACCACGACGCGGCCGCCGAGATGTTCGACGCGCTGGCTTCCGACACACCGATACCGGCCGACGCTTTCGACGGGCCACCATAACAACGCAATTTCGGCGCCCCGGGTGTGTTGTAGGTCATAAAAATGCGGAAAATGCGCCCATAATTCCGGCCCGGCTAGGTTTACTTAGGCAAACCTGACCTTATTGATTTCGCGCATCGGCTTAGGAAAACCTTTCCTGAGTAAGTCATGCCTTCGTTGCAGGTGGCGTTTTACCTGCACTATTCTGGCGGTATGACCGACTACGACGGACCAAAGACGAAAGTCCATGCGCTGGTGCAGGAACAAATTTTCAACGAATTCACCGCGGCCCAACAATACGTTGCCATTGCCGTTTATTTCGATAGCGAAGAATTGCCCCAATTGGCGAAGCACTTTTACGCTCAGGCGGTCGAGGAGCGCAACCACGCGATGATGCTGGTGCAGCATCTGATCGACCGCGACCTCCGTGTCGAGATTCCGGGAATCGACTCGGTACGAAATCACTTCGACAAGCCGCGCGACGCCCTGGCGTTGGCCCTCGATCAGGAGCGGGCCGTCACCGATCAGGTCAGTCGGCTGACCGCGGTGGCACGCGATGAGAGCGACTTCCTCGGCGAGCAGTTCATGCAGTGGTTCCTGCAGGAGCAGATCGAAGAGGTGGCGCTGATGGCCAGCCTGGTGCGCATTGCCGACCGGGCCGGGGCCAACCTGTTCGAGCTCGAGAACTTCGTTGCGCGTGAGGTCGGCCGGGCTCCGTCGGGCGCAGCCGCTCCGCGTGCCGCCGGAGGCAACCTCTAGGCCTCCGGCGGGGCGGCGGGACCGCTACTCACGCCCGGCCGGCCATGCTGCAACCAGGCCTTGGCGCGGCCGGGGCGGTCGGTGGCCATCCACGCCACGCCGACGTCCCGGCAGAAATCGATGTCTTCGTACTCGTCGACACCCCAGCAGTACACCGCTCGCCCCTGGGCGGCGGCGCGATCGACGAGTTGTGGATATTCCCGCAACACCGCCAGCGACGGTCCCACGGCGGTCGCTCCGACAGCCGAGGCGGCACCGCTGGCCAGATAGCGAGCCGTTTTGCCGAGCAGCACCGTTGGCAGCAGCGGTGCTGCTCGGCGAATCCGCCACACCGCGGCCGCCGAAAACGACATCACGACGGCGCGGGACCGGTCTGCGGACGCAGGTTGGGCAATGCCGAAGCGCTGCAGCAGCGCCAGCACCTTGCTTTCGACCAGCGACCCGTACCGCACCGGATGCTTGGTCTCGATGAAGACCTTCACCGGCCGTTTCCAATCCAGCACCAGCGAGATCAGCGCGTCCAGGGTCAGCAGGCTGGTATCTCCGTGGGCACCGTCCGGCCGCCAGCTGTCATGCCAGGCGCCGTACTCCAACTCACGCAGCTGATCCAGCGTCATCGTGCTGACCAACCCGGCCCCGGTCGAAGTCCGATCCAACCGGCGATCGTGCACGCAAACCAGATGACCGTCACGGGTGAGCCGGACGTCGCACTCCACACCGTCGGCCCCCTGCTTGAGCGCCAGGTCGTAGGCGGCGAGCGTATGTTCCGGCCGGGCGCCCGACGCCCCGCGGTGGGCCACCACGAAAGGATGCCCGGCGATCACCTCGTCGGCCCAGGTCATACCCATTATGCTGCCGGTTCCTGCCCCTCCAGCTCAACCGCATCAGCATCAGGGGCCGCATCGACCCGATCGTCTTCATCCGTGGCGGACCGGCCGGGTTGATCATCCTGACCCATCACCAGCCAGCGGTGCGCGGGCCGTTGCACCGGCTTGCGCTCGAATCCCTCGAAAACGCGAGAAACGGTGCCCACGGCGGCTGCCGCCAGTGCATACGCGACGACCACCATGACGGTGTTGTTCGCGATGCCCTGAGCGTCGCTGGAAAAGCTGGTGGCGATGGCGAACAGCGACGTGGCGGTGCTGACCACCCATGCGATCCACCACACCAGGATGGGTTTCTTCAACCGTTGATAGGTGTCCTCGACCACCGCGAGTTCGATGAGATACACCGGCGCCCACAGCAGGTTTGCCAGCGGCGTCAGGCAACCAGCCCACAACTGCAGGGTGGAGCGGTGCTCGGGTAGGCCGTAGTAGGCGAAGGCGGCGGCCCGGCGCGCGACAAGCCACTTGATCAGTACGACGAAGCAGACGCCCATCGCGGCGAGCGCGGCGAAACTGACCGCCACTCCCACCCAGACCGCGATGCCGGCCAGCACGGAATTCAGCAGAATGTCGCGGTTGATGATCAGCAACACGTATCGCACCGCGTAGACGAATGCGGCGGCACCGAGAACCAGCATGGTGGCGAACAACAGGGTGCGTACGGTCGCGGCCGCCGATCCCGTCTTGGTCGCTACCGGCACGGGCGAAGGGCCGGGCTGCGCGACGCGGTCGCCCAGTCCCCAGCGCGGCATCACCGTGTACCGGGGGGTGGGCCCGTACGCGCGTCGCCGGGGCCGGTGCGGTGGCGCAGCGCCCGGACGCACCGCTATCCAGCGAAAACCTGGTGGTAGCCGGGGCGCCGCCCGCCGCGCGGTAGACGCCACCCGTTGCGGGCCGACCGAGGTTCGCGACTGCGGGTCGGCGGCCGCAGCCCCGGTCAGCGGCGCCATCAGCGCTCCCCGACAACGGGGACACCACACGCGCTGTCGCTCGCGTACGTTCCACCGAGTGCCGCACTGGGAGCACACCTGTATCACCGGACCAGCGTAATGCGAGTCGGCACTCGTGGGCATACGGGCCGCGCGATCTCCGACTCAGCTACTTGTGGGTATCCACAGTTTCCACAGGTTTATCCACAACATGGGTTGGGTGGGTTTTGGTTATCAACACAGCGTCTTTCGGTCGAGATCGGCCGTCGCTGTGGATAACCCCCGCCACCAACACCCGCCGATCGACAGCCCTGGCCGGGCCCGAGCGAAATGCATTGCCGCGCTAAGCACTTGTACCCAGTTGGACGACTCGACAAACGTGACCGACCACGGCCCACCGAACAGCGTCCGCCGGCGGCCCACATCGCCGCATTGGCGCTCTCACCTGGTGCGGTTGCCGACCCGCCCAGGCAAGAATTTTTCAAGCCGGGCACCAGAGGTTATGATCGCGGACGCCAGGTTCAGTGTGAGTCACCTCACTGTTGGAGGTGACCGTGCAGGTGAAAGGCGCTCGATGGCGACACATTCCTACGGCCCCGGGTCGACTCCCTCACCGAAGTCGCACTCCGGATCGCCCACCTGGAATCACGCCTACGTCATAGCCGCCCTGCGTGCGGGCCTGATTGCGCTGGCATTACTGGGAGTTCTCGCCCTCATCGTCTTGTATTAGATCCCCGACCAACCGGGTACCCGGCAGTATCAGCCCGGTGGGGCGTCCTTGCGGCGCGAGCGCTCATGAAGCAGGGTTAACTACTGCAGCCCGCTGCGTGGCGGTCCCCACGCGAATGACTTATCGGACGATCGAAGGAAGGAATGCCGTGGCTGAATACACCTTGCCCGATTTGGACTGGGACTACGGAGCCCTGGAACCCCACATCTCAGGTCAGATCAACGAGCTTCACCACAGTAAGCACCACGCCACCTACGTCAAGGGTGCCAATGACTCCGTCACCAAACTCGAGGAAGCGCGCGCTAAGGAAGACCACTCGACGATCCTGCTGAACGAGAAGAACCTCGCTTTCAACCTCGCCGGCCACGTCAACCACACCATCTGGTGGAAGAATCTCTCCCCCAACGGTGGCGACAAGCCCACCGGTGAACTCGCCGCGGCCATCGATGAGGCGTTCGGGTCGTTCGACAAGTTTCGGGCCCAGTTCCACGCCGCCGCGACCACCGTGCAGGGGTCGGGTTGGGCAGCGCTGGGCTGGGACACCCTCGGCAACAAGCTGCTGATCTTCCAGGTCTACGACCACCAGACCAACTTCCCGCTGGGCATTGTCCCGCTGCTGCTGCTCGACATGTGGGAGCACGCGTTCTACCTGCAGTACAAGAATGTGAAGGTCGACTTCGCCAAGGCCTTCTGGAATGTCGTCAACTGGGCCGACGTACAGTCGCGCTACGACGCCGCCACCTCGAAAACTCGAGGATTAATCTTCGGCTGACTCGAATACCCGAAGGCTTGGGCGCCGCGCACACCATTGCGCGGCGCCCTTGCGTTTTAACCGGGCCTTAATATTTCGCGCTTACGAACACCGCCGGACACCCGCCGTGTCGAGTTGCACGGCGCCAAAACCCCGCGCATGCTTGATCATTCGAGTTACCATTTATTCGAGCTACCAGCGTGGTTATTTCGGATGGAGGCGTCAACGGAGGGCGAGATGGATGCTGGGTCAGATGGGCCTATCGGTGTTGCACCCTTTCATTCTCGTGGTTCACTGAAAGGGTTTGTCATCTCCGGGCGTTGGCCTGATTCAACGAAAGAATGGGCTCAACTGTTGATGGTCGCCGTGCGCGTCGCATCTTTGCCCGGGTTGCTTTCGACCACCACGGTATTCGGGGCGCGCGAGGAATTGCCCGATGAGCCCGAGCCCGGCACCGTCGGACTGGTGCTGGCCGAGGGCACGGTGTTCGGCGAATCCGCGATCCAGCCGGGATACTTCGCCGATCATCAACCCCCTGCATTGCTCATGTTGCATCCGCCGTCGGAAACGACGCCGTCGCTGCCGGAGTGCACCGGCGCCGCCTCGGGCTGTGTGCTGCTACCGGGGTTGCCGTATCTGGGATTGGAACATCGGGCGGCGTGGGTGGAGGCCGAAGCCGACGGAACCATCACCTCGATGGTCAGCCGCGTCGGCGTTGACCCCATCAGTCATCCCGACACCGCAATTCTGGCGATGCTGCTTGCCGCATAAGGAGATTCGAACCAATAAGTTCGCGCGCCGAATCGACGGATACGGCCGCCCGAACTTCATCGCCACGGTGGCGCGCATCGAATCCGGCCGCTAGCCTGGGAAACTGTTAGCGAAGGGGAGTAGCCCCGAATCGTTGGGTCGACATACTGGCGCACAGCCCGGCCCGCGAACCGTCACACCGGACGGTGGGCGAGACCTTCGACCGATGTTCGATGACCGGACGGTCATCGGCACGTGTCGAGAGGTCGCCCGCATGCTTTCCGCCACAATGCTGAGTCTCGGAGTGGTTTTCCTTGCCGAGCTGGGCGACAGATCGCAGCTGATCACGATGACCTACGCGTTGCGGTACAGCTGGTGGGTGGTGCTGACCGGGGTAGCGATCGCATCCGTCACCGTGCATGGTGTCTCGGTGGCGGTCGGCCACTTCCTGGGCACCACGGTGCCGGCCCGGCCGATGGCGTTTGTGGGAGCGATCGCCTTCCTGATATTCGCGGGCTGGGCCTGGCGCGAAGGCCGCGAAGACCCGGCCGGCGCCGACGAGGTCGCGCATCTGCCCAACCCCCGATTCGCGCTGCTCACCGTGGTGTCGTCGTTTATCCTGGCCGAGCTCAGCGACAAGACAACCCTGGCCACGGTCACCTTGGCCAGCGATCACAACTGGGCCGGCGTATGGATCGGCACCACCTTGGGCATGATCGTGGCCGACGGCCTGGCAATAGGTGTCGGACTACTGCTGCATCACCGGCTGCCCGAACAGCTGCTGCATCTGCTGGCCAGCCTGCTGTTCCTGCTTTTCGGCTTGTGGATGCTGTTCGAGGGGGCGCTGGGATGGCGCTCGGTCGCCATCGGTGTGACCGCGGCGGTGGCGCTGGCCGCCGCTGCCGGAGCCACGGCGCAAACTCTCCGGCGGCGTCGCAGCGCCTCCGCACTCGGCACGAATTCACCCTCGGGCCGGTAGCCGGCACCAACCGGCATCGGCCGGGCTCCGACCATCTCGACCACCGCCCCGACATCGTCGCACCGGTCCCCCGCCCGCCCCGGTTTCGCGCTGCCACCCGCCGAGGCTTCATAGACAGCAAAGCGCCCAATCCGACGTCCGCCGTTGGCGTCTGGTTGCCCAGAATCGAGCGCGTTCCGCCGACGGGCAGCACCTTTGTTCCTTGCCAGCGCCGGTGCTCGTGGGCTTTCGATGCCATCCGAAGGCCGTATTCTGCGGATAACCTGTGAAATTCGTTCATCTTATGGACACCCCACCGAATCGGTTGGACGCTCGTCGGAGGCGGCTTGGGCACCTGTCCGACGCACCGGCACCCAATCGCCTCAGGTTTGCACTTGGTTGTTGACATAACTGTCGCTACCATGATCAGCAAATACATATAGATAAGCGTTCAATTTTGCAGCCCGGTGGAGGTCATATCGATGAGCACGACGTTCGCTGCCCGCCTGAACCGTCTGTTTGACACGGTGTACCCGCCCGGACGGGGGCCGCATACCTCCGCCGAGGTGATTGCGGCGCTCAAGGCGGAGGGCATCACGATGTCGGCTCCTTATCTATCGCAGCTACGCTCCGGCAACCGCACAAACCCTTCCACCGCGACCATGGCCGCCCTCGCCAACTTCTTTCGCATCAAGTCGGCCTATTTCACCGATGACGAGTACTACGAAAACCTCGATCAGGAACTGCAGTGGCTGGCCACGATGCGTGACGACGGCGTGCGCCGCATCGCCGTTCGTTCCCAAGGGTTGTCCACCCAAGCGCAGCAGGAGATCGTGGAGCGAATCGAAGAACTCCGCCGGACGGAACGCCTCGACGCTTAACGCGATTACCGCAGGGCCGGTCCCCCGACCTGAGGGATTGCCGACGCCCCTCCCGGATTAGGGTTGGGCCCAGCGAGCGCGCACGCACCGCGATAGTCCACGAGATACCGGGAGGCGGCCGGGAATGGGCCTGTTCCGCAAGCGAAAGAGCCGCGCGACGCGTCGCGCCGAAGCCCGCGCGATCAAGGCCCGCGCCAAGCTGGAAGCCAAACTGTCCGCCAAGAATGAGGCGCGCCGCATCAAGTCCGCGCAGAAGGCGACCGACAAGGCGCTCAAGGCGCAGCTCAAGGCGCAGCGCGACAGCGACCGGGCGGCATTGAAGGTCGCCGAGACCCAACTCAAGGCGGCCCGCGAGGGCAAGTTCCTCTCGCCCGCTCGAATCCGCCGGACACTGACGGTGTCTCGATTACTCGCCCCGATCCTTGCGCCGGTGATGTATCGCGCGGCCATCGCGGCCCGCGGACTGCTGGATCAACGGCGGGCAGACCAGCTCGGGGTGCCGCTGGCTCAGATCGGACAGTTCTCGGGCCACGGCGCACAGCTGTCCGCCCGGGTGTCCGGTTGTGAGCGGTCGCTGCGGATTGTGCAGGAAAAGAAGCCGAAGGACGCGGAGACCAAGCAGTTCGTCTCGGCCATCAGCGAGCGGCTCTGCGAACTC
This sequence comes from Mycobacterium liflandii, assembly GCF_022354805.1. Classification (NCBI taxonomy): domain Bacteria; kingdom Bacillati; phylum Actinomycetota; class Actinomycetes; order Mycobacteriales; family Mycobacteriaceae; genus Mycobacterium; species Mycobacterium liflandii. The sequence continues at coordinate 407,323 of NZ_CP023138.1, forward strand.
TCGGCCGCTATCACAGCAGCCAAGAACATGCCGGCCCAGCGGCGTCGAGCCGCGCATTCCGCGATCTCCTCGCAACTCGACGGCATCGAGGCGGACCTGATGGCGCGTCTAGGGCTAGCCTGAGTCAGCATGCCGGTCCTGCGCAGTTGGGTTTCGAGCAGCCGTGTTCAGTCACGAGCCAGATATTCGCGTGGTGTGGTTGCGCAGGTGCTCGGGAAGTTGCGGTTCGCGCCGTTATTGGTCGCCATCACGATTGTCGTCGCGCTGCCGGTTCCGGCGGCATCCGCGCAGGCTGGAGGCATGGCGGCGCACGAATCGGTGACCGTCGGCGCCAGTGGTGATGGCGGTGGCGATTCGGGCGAGGACCTGCCCGCCTGGCCGTTCGCGGTGGGAGTGGTCGCTGCGGTAGGCGCGGCAGCGCTGTGGGCTACGCGGCGCCGGCCGTAGCGGCTTGGGCCGGCGACCTGGTAGGCGAGGCAGACGACGAACCGTGTCCTGGCATGATGGACCCGAGTGTTTCGCGATCTAGTGAGCAATGAGGAAGCTGCAAAGGAGCGGCCGCATGGCAGACCCGCAGGATCGACCCGACGGCGAACCCGACGCGACACCGGGACAGCCGGCCAAGAAGCCGCCCGCCGACAAGGCTGCGAAGACACCGGCCAAGAAGACACCTGCGAAGAAGACGCCGGCCAAGAAGGCCCCGGCGCAGAAGGCGCCAGCCAAGAAGGCCCCCGCCAAAAAGGCACCGGCCAAAAAGGCCCCGGCGACCAAGCCGCCCGCACAAAGCCCCGAACCGGCCCCGCAACCGACCGCGCTGGCCAACGTTTCACAGCAACAACCGAGCGCCAACGGCCAACTCGTCGAAGCCGCTAAAGATGCGGCCGCACAAGCTAAGTCGACGGTAGACCGCGCCAACAACCCACTTCCCCGGGTCGCCGATGAGCAGCCAAGCCACTCCACCGTTCCGCTGGTCGTCGCAATCGCATTGAGCCTGTTGGCGATGCTGCTGATCCGCCAGCTGCGCCGGCGCTGATCGATGGGAAACGTGGCGTTTCGGCCAACGGCCGATCTCGTTGACGACATCGGGCCCGATGTGCGCAGCTGTGATCTTCAATTCCGCCAGTTCGGTGGCCGCGCCGAGCTCGCCGGACCGATCAGCACCGTGCGGTGTTTTCAGGACAACGCGCTGCTGAAATCGGTGCTCTCGCAGCCGGGTGAGGGCGGGGTGCTGGTGATCGACGGTGCCGGTTCCCTGCATACCGCCCTGGTCGGTGATGTCATCGCCGAACTGGCGCGCTCCAACGGCTGGGCGGGGCTGGTGGTGCACGGCGCGGTCCGCGATTCGGCCGCACTGCGTGGCATTGACATTGGCATCAAGGCACTGGGCACCAATCCGCGCAAGAGCACCAAGACCGGGTCGGGTGAACGCGACGCCGAAATCACGCTGGGCGGTGTCACGTTCGTGCCGGGCGAGATCGCCTACAGCGACGACGACGGCATCGTGGTGGTCGCCGCCGTCGCAACCGAATCCTGAATCGCGGCTAAGCCGGCGACTAAACCGGCACTGCGACCGGCTTTTTGGCGAATCGCAAACCCTCGTCGTCGATCTTGCCGCGGCGAATCAGATGAATATCGCGCAGATAGTTCTGGTTGAGTCGCCACGGCTTGCGTGAACCCTGCTTGGGAAGTTCGTCGATCACGCGCAGCACATAGCCCGGAGTGAACTCCATGAATGGACATTCCTGCACATCCGAACCCGGGCGCTCGACGACGACGGACTCATAGTCATTGGCGTCCATGTAGTTGAGCAGACGGCAAACGAACTCCGACACCAGATCCGCCTTCAGTGTCCACGACGCGTTGGTGTAGCCAACGGTGTAGGCCATGTTGGGCAGGCCGGAAAGCATCATGCCCTTGTAGGCCATCGCCTTGGTGAGATCCACCGACTCTCCGTCCACGGTGACCGCCGCCCCGCCGAAGAGCTGCAGGTTCAAACCCGTTGCGGTGACGATGATGTCGGCCGGCAGCTGCTGGCCCGAGTTGAGCCGGATGCCGGTCGGCGTGAACCGGTCGATCGTGTCGGTGACCACATCGACCTGTCCGTGGCGAATGGCCCGGAACAAGTCGCCGTTGGGCACCAGGCATAGCCGCTGATCCCATGGGTTGTAGTGCGGGCCGAAATGCTTTCGCACGTCATAGCCTTCGGGCAACTGACGCTGGGCCAGTCCCATGAAGTTCTTCCGCATTCGCCGCGGCCACTTGCGGCAGGCTCCGTATACGGCGGCCTGGCGCAGCACGTTCTTCCACCGCACCATGGCGTAGGCCATGTTCTCGGGAAGCCAGCGGTTGAGGCGCTCAGCGATGCTGTCCCGTTCTGGCTGGGAGACTATGTAGGTCGGCGAGCGCTGCAGCATCGTGACGTGCTTTGCCCCCGAGTTCGCCAGCGCCGGGACCAGAGTGACCGCGGAGGCACCGCTGCCGATCACGACGACGTTCTTGCCGTCATAGTCGAGGTCTTCGGGCCAGTGCTGCGGATGGATGATCGAGCCGGCGAAGTCCTGCGCGCCGGCGAAGTTCGGGGTGTAGCCCTGGTCGTAGTTGTAGTAGCCGCTGCAGAGAAACAGGAACGAACAGGTGACGGCGCTCATGGCACCGTTGCTCTCGATCTGCAGCGTCCAGCGGTTCTGCGCGTTCGACCAGTCCGCGCTGATGACTTTCTGGTTGAGCCGGATGTGCTTGTCGATGCCGTACATGGCCGCCGTGCCTTTGACGTATTCGAGGATCGGCTTGCCGTCGGCGATGGCCTGGCGCTCGGTCCACGGACGAAAGCGGAAGCCCAGCGTGTGCATATCGGAGTCGGATCGGATGCCGGGGTAGCGGAACAGATCCCAGGTGCCACCCATGGCGGCGCGCTTCTCCAGGATCGCGTAGGACTTGGTCGGACAGCGGTCTTGAAGATGCCAGGCTGCACTCACGCCGGAGATACCCGCCCCCACGATCACGACGTCAGGATGCTCAGTCATGGCGCCACGCTATCAACGCTGTGTTGAGTCCGTCAACGGAGTGTCGAAACTCTCGACGCGCGGTAAGCTGCCGTGGTGTCTACTTCCACTGCCAGTCAGGCATCGCTGAGCCGGGGCCGCCGTAGCGCGCGACCATCCGGTGATGAGCGGGAGCTGGCGATCCTCAACACGGCCGAGAAGCTGCTCGAGGACCGTCCGATGGTCGACATCTCGGTCGACGACCTGGCCAAGGGAGCCGGCATCTCCCGCCCCACCTTCTACTTCTATTTCCCGTCCAAGGAAGCAGTGTTGCTGACCTTGCTGGACCGGGTGGTCAATGAGGCCGACGCGGCGCTGGACAACCTCGCCCAGGCACCCGACGTCGACCACGTGACGATGTGGCGCAACGGAATCAACGTGTTCTTCGAGACCTTCGGATCGCACCGAGCGGTCGTGCAGGACGGTCAGGGCGTCCGAAGTATCAGCACCGAAGTCCGGGAGCTGTGGTCGACATTCATGCAGAAGTGGATCGCCTATACCGCCAAGATCATCGAAGCCGAGCGCGAACGGGGCGCCGCGCCGGTGACGCTGCCCGCCCTGGAACTGGCCACCGCACTCAACCTGATGAACGAGCGGACTTTGTCGGCGTCGTTCCTGGCTGAGGAGCCGTCCGTGCCGGAGACACATGTGGTCGACACCCTGGTGCACGTCTGGGTCAGCAGCATCTACGGCGCGGCTCGCTAACCAGGAACTTGTCGGTCCGCGGTGCGAACATATGTTCGTGCACGGCGATGCCTCCATCCTGCACGCGGACCTGGATTCGTTCTACGCGTCCGTCGAGCAGCGTGACGACCCCTCGTTGCGGGGTCGGCCGGTGATCGTCGGCGGCGGTGTCGTGCTGGCGGCGAGCTATGAGGCCAAGGCATACGGGGTCCGCACCGCGGTGGGCGGAGCTCAGGCGCGGCGGCTGTGCCCGCAGGCCGTGGTGGTGCCGCCGCGTATGCGCGCCTACATGCGGGCCAGTGATGCCGTGTTCGAGGTGTTCCGCGACTGCACTCCACTGGTGGAGCCGCTTTCGGTGGATGAGGCGTTTCTCGATGTGGCCGGCTTGCGCCGGGTCTCGGGCACACCGGTGCAGATCGCGGCGCGGCTGCGGGAAGACGTACGCGGGCGGGTCGGGCTGCCCATCACCGTCAGCGTGGCGCGGACGAAGTTTCTGGCCAAAGTCGCCAGCCAAGAGGCCAAGCCGGACGGCTTGCTGCTGGTGCCGCCGGAAGATGAGCTGGCATTCCTGCATCCCCTGCCGGTGCGCCGGCTCTGGGGAGTGGGCCGCGAAACTGCAGTCGCACGGCCTGTGCACCGTCGCCGACGTCGCCGAGCTCAGCGAATCGGCACTGAGCTCGATGCTGGGTGCGGCGATGGGGCGCCAGCTGTATGCCCTCTCCCGCAACATCGATCGGCGCCGGGTGAGCACCGGTGTGCGACGGCGTTCGGTGGGCGCCCAGCGCGCACTGGGGCGAGCGGGCAACGCCCTGTCGCCGGCGGAGTTGGACGCGGTGGTGGTCACGTTGATCGACAGAATCACGGGCCGGATGAGAGCGGCCGGCCGCACCGGCCGAACCGTGGTGCTGCGGCTACGATTCGACGATTTCAGCCGGGCGACCCGGTCCCACACGTTGCCGTGGGCAACGTCGTCTACCCAGCCGATCCTCGCCGCGGCGCGCCAACTGGTGCGCTCGGCCGCGCCGGCTATCGCGCAGCGGGGATTGACGCTGGTCGGCTTCGCCGTGTCCAGCATCGACCCCGGCGGTGCCCAGCAACTGATGCTGCCGTTCGGCGGCGAACCCGAGGCCATTGACGCGGCGGTGGACCGGATTCGGCGTCGATACGGCAACTCCGCGCTCACCCGCGCGGTACTGGTGGGCCGGGCCCCGGACCAGGAGGTGCCCCGTCTACCGGACTGAAGCCCAGTCGAGGAGTCTGTCGACCGGCCAGGTATTGATGATGCGATCGGCCGCAACTCCCGCGTCGAGCGCGCGCTGAGCGCCGTAGCCGAGGAAGTCCAGCTGGCCGGGTGCGTGTGCGTCGGTGTCGATGCTGAAGACACAGCCGATGTCGCGGGCCAGGTTCAGTAGCCGGGTCGGCGGATCGCGCCGCTCCGGACGCGAGTTGATCTCCACCGCGGTGCCGTGGTCACGGCAGGCGGTGAACACCGCTTCGGCGTCGAATTTGGATTCGGGCCGGATGCCACGGTTGCCCGTCACCAACCGGCCCGTGCAGTGGCCGAGCACATCGGCATGACCGTTGGAAACGGCCCGCACCATCCGCCGAGTCATCGCCGCCGACTCCATCGAGAGCTTCGAGTGCACGCTGGCCACCACGATGTCGAGACGGTCGAGCAGCTCCGGTTCCTGGTCGAGGCTGCCATCCTCGAGAATGTCGACCTCGATTCCGGTGAGGATGCGCATCGGGGCGAACCTCTCGCGCAGTTCGTCAATGACATCGAGCTGCCTGCGCAATCGCTCTGCCGACAGCCCGTTGGCGATCGTCAGCCGCGGCGAGTGGTCGGTTAGCGCGCAATACTCATGCCCCAACGCCGCCGCGGTGTCCATCATCTCCTCGATCGGCGCCGAGCCGTCCGACCACTCCGAGTGCAGGTGCAGATCCCCACGCAGCGCGCCGCGAATCTCACCGCCGCCCAGATCTTGCGCCGCAGACCGCAGTTCGACCAGCAGATCGGGCTCCTGACCGGACCACGCTTGGCTGATGACCTTTGCGGTCTTGGGACCGATACCCGGCAGCGATTGCCAGCTGTTGGCCCGACCATGCCGCTGGCGCGCATCCTCGTCCAGTTTTTCGATGCTGTCGGCGGCGTTGCGATAGGCCATGACCCGTCTGGGGTCCTGACGGCTTCGGTCCTTGTAGTAGGCGATCTGCCGAAGTGCGGCTACCGGATCCATGCCTTGTCGCTCACCTCAGCTGACCGACGATGAACCCCACGAAGACCACCGTGAAGCCCCCAATCTCCCCCAGCATTAACGAGACCATGAACACGCCGGTCCCCGGCACAGCAGGATCGAACTGATTCTCGGTGTCACGACGCGCGCCGTGGAAGATGTATGTCGCGATCGCAGCGACGAAAAAGAACACCATGACCATCGCCGCCGTGAGATTGAGCCACGCTGGCCAGACGCTCAGCTCGACGAAGACGGCAACCAGCAGCGTTGCGAACGCGTAGAGCAGCGCGGGCCGATGCGCGATATCGACGTAAACGTGGGCCCGGTGCCCATCGCTGACCATGACCTGCCGGTATTTCCACACTCCGAGCGCCAGGGCCAGCAGAAAGATGGCTCCCGCCGCCACCAGCGTGATGGCGGTGTCGACCCCGAGGATGTGGCTCATCGTTGTATGGAGTCTAGTTGCGCCCCGGGCTTCATGGCGTTCTCCGACGTCACGCCATCGGGCACCGCGGTGGTTATGGATTCTGCATGTGTGTCACCCATTTGCTTGAACCGTCGATCACCCGGCAAATACCGTCGAATACAGCTGCGTGACGAGTTAGTCGTCCGTGAGATACCGACAATTCTGAAGGAGAGGCCGTTCTGTCGATCGCGAAGCACGAACGGCCAAACGTGGGATTCCCCATTCTGAAGCGCCCCGCGATGAGAACGGTGTTGGTTGGCGCTGCCGTCATTATCGGCTGCCTGGTTGGGGCGACACCGGCCGGCGCCAGTCCCGGTGAAGTCATCGAAGAGCCCAACCCCTTCGGCGGCTTCAGCTGCAATTGTGGGCCGGCCGAGAGCCCGATCATGCCCGAGGAGATAACCCGCGGGCTAAGGGCAGGCCTCACCTAAACCGCCGGGAGCCGCACGGCCTGCGCGCCGGTCGTCTGCTGCGCGTTAGCGGCCAAATCCAGATGATCTGCTAGCTTGGGTCACGTCGGTCACCGGGGTCCGCACCAGCTGGCCCCGCCTTGTCGTCGATGCAAATCTCGCGGCAAGCCAATCCCTTGTGTCTATGCCGTCGCGCCGCGATGTGCTCCAGGAGGAATTTCGACATGCGTCACATCATGATGTTCGTGCTGGTCACGTTTGCCACGCTCTTCGGCTCTACCGGCCTCGCCGCAGCCGCGCCGCCCAAGAGCTACTGCGACGAACTCAAAGGGACCACCACCGGCGAGGTGTGCAAGATTCAGATGACCGAACCCGGCTACACCGTCGATATCAGCCTGCCAAGCAACTACCCCGACGGGAAGTCGCTCGAGAGCTTCGTCCGCGAGACGGGCGAGCATTTCCTCGACAAGGCGAAATCCTCCACTGCGCGCGACGCACCCTACGAGCTCGACATCACCTCGACCAATTACGAGTCGGCGATTCCTCCGCGGGGAACGCAGAGCGTGGTGCTCAAGATTTATCAAAACGTCGGTGGCCCGCGCCCCCAAACCACATACAAGGCGTTCAATTGGGACCAGGCCTATCGCAAGCCGATCACTTGGGACAAGTTGTGGCAGCCTGAAACCGATCCGCTGAAGGTCGTTTTCCCAATCGTGGAAAGCGAATTGTCAAAGCAGTCCGAGGAGCAGGTGGTGATCGCATCCAGCGCCGGTCTGGACCCGAAGAACTACCAGAATTTCGCCATCTCCAATGACGGGATCACGTTCTCCTTCAGCCCGGGGGAACTGCTGCCCGAAGCCGCCGGCGCTCGCCAGGTGCTGGTCCCCCGCGCTGCGGTGGACCCGATGCTGGCCTAGCCGCGGCTTGGCCTCAGGAGTTTGGGGGCGTGCGGGCGATGATGACCAGAATCCGTGCCGAGTTGACGACCGCTCGGCTGACCGAGCCGAGCAGCATGCCGGGGAACCCACCGCGACCGTGGCTGCCCACAACCACAAGCTGAGCGTCGTGGGCGTGTTCGAGCAGCCGAGGTGCTGGTCGGTCGCTCACCACAACCTTGTGCGTAACCACATCGGGATAGCGTTCCTGCCATCCGCAAAGGCGTTCCGCTAGGACTTTCTTCCTCCTGGTCCTTGATGTTGCTCCACTCGATCGGCGCCCAATTGATGCTCGGGAAGTCGAGGGGACCCATGTCGGTCCAAGCGTGCAATGCCACCAATTCCGCGCCGCGCCGAGATGCCTCGTCGAAAGCGATCTCGGTGGCCAACTCCGAGGTGGGCGAGCCATCGACGCCCACCAGCACCGGCGCCTGTGCGGACCGCGGTGGCAGCGGTTCATCGTCATGGATGATCGCGACGGGGCAATGTGCGTGGTGGGCCAGCCCGGAACTGACCGACCCCAGCAGGGCACTAGCCACCCCGCCCTGGCCGCGGCAACCCACCACGACCATCTCGGCCTGCTGGGACAGCTCCACCATGGCGGGCACGATCGCGGCATAGCGCACCTCGCTCGTGACGTGCGCTGCCCGACCCGGCGCGGCCGCGTCGACCGCCACCGCGTGGGCCTGCTGCACAATCTGGTGCGCCTGGTCTTCTCGCCAGCGCGCATAGTCCGCGGGCATCGCAACGTCTGCCCATCCGTTAGCGGGAGCCACCATGGGCGCGAAGACGTGCACCACCTTCAGCGGCACATTACGCATCTCAGCGTCCCGCGCGGCCCACTCCACCGCCAACGTGGAGGCCGGCGAGCCGTCGACGCCGACCACAATTGCCGGGCTCGTGGACTCGGTCGACATAGACAACCTCCCTGTTCGGGCATCGCTACCGCATGTGGTGGACGTTCAAGCTTTGCCGGCTAACACCGACGTTAGTTAATCCGCGTGCGGGTGGCAGGAGGCGTTGGTCCCTTCTCCGTGGGCACTATTGCTCGCAGGCAAGTGTGCGAGGTTTCGTGTTCGGTAGGTCTAAAACCGCTGGCGCACAGGGCAAGTCATACGCGCGGCGACCGTGGACCTGCGCGGGCGTTTGCGGCAGTTGCACCGCGACTACCGTCGAAGGCATGCGTTTCGCTTTCAAGACCTCACCGCAGAACACCACCTGGGAGCAGATGCTGGCGGTCTGGCAGACCGCCGACGGCATCGACGTCTACGAATCCGGTTGGACCTTCGACCACTTCTATCCGATCTTCAGCGACCCCACCGGCCCCTGCCTGGAAGGGTGAACAACGCTGACCGCGCTGGCTCAGGCCACCACGCGGCTGCGGCTAGGCACCCTGGTGACCGGCATTCACTATCGCCATCCCGCGGTGTTGGCCAACATGGCCGCCGCACTCGACATCATTTCCCATGGGCGACTCGAGCTGGGGATTGGCGCCGGCTGGAACGAGGAGGAGTCCGGTGCCTACGGAATCGAGCTGGGCAGCGTCAAGGAGCGCTTCGACCGATTCGAGGAAGCCTGCGCGGTACTGACCCGGCTGCTGAGCCAACCGAGCACCACCTTCGACGGGAAGTACTACCAGCTCGAGGACGCGCGCAACGAGCCCAAGGGCCCGCAGCGTCCGCACCCGCCGATTTGTATCGGTGGTAGCGGGGAGAAACGTACGCTGCGGATCACCGCCCGCTATGCCCAACACTGGAATTTTGCGGGCGGAACTCCGGAGGAATTTGCCCGCAAGCGCGACGTATTGGCGGCCCATTGCGCCGATATCGGGCGCGATCCGAAAGAGATCACGCTTTCAGCCCACCTGGGTTTGGCGCCGGAGCGCGATTTCGGGCAGGTGATCGAGAACGCCGCCGCGCTGGCGGCCGAGGGATTGGATCTGGGAATCGTCTATATCGCGCCACCGCATGACCCGGCCGTGCTGGAGCCGATGGCCGAGGCGATCCGCGAGTCGGGATTAATTGACGGATAAACGATGCTTCTAATAACAAATCGATGAAGTCGAGCAAACCCGTTTGGCGCCGGCAAGTGCGCCGGGCCAGGCGCTAGACCGCGAACCGCAGCAGCTCTTCGGCCGTTGCCAGGCGCTCGTGTTTGGCAGGAAACTCGTGGCTTTTGACGGGGTGGCGAAACCATGACCAGGCGATTCGCCCCATCCTTGACCGGGGTAACGGGTTACTACGCACAGTGACACTCCCTGTGATCGGACAAACTACTTGGACCCCATGTGCGACGTCTATGTGACGGAGCCCACATCGGCCAATTAGACACCCCGGCTCTGGCAAACCGAAAACGACGCGCCGAGCAATTATCAAATGTTTCTAATGTGGCTGTTGTGATTATTGAAGCGGTGCTGCGGTCGGTTTGATTGGGGCTGGCAGCGCCGTGGAACCCATTAAATAGCGGTCCACTCCGGCCGCCGCCGCCCTGCCTTCGGCAATCGCCCAGACGATCAATGACTGGCCACGACCCATGTCTCCGGCAACAAAGACGCCCGGTGCTGAGGTCTCGAAGTCGTCGCCGCGGGCCACGTTTCCGCGGTCGGTGAGCTTGACCCCGAGGTCAGTGAGCAGACCGGGCTTCTCCGGACCGACGAAGCCCATCGCCAGCAAAACCAGGTCGGCCTCCAATTCGAAGTCTGACCCTTCGACCTTGACGAACTTGCCGTCTTGCATCGCGACTTCGTGCGCCTTGAGCGCACGCACGCGCCCATCGTCACCGATGAACTTCTCGGTGTTGACCGAGAACACCCGCTCGCCGCCCTCTTCGAGTGCCGCGGACACCCGATACATCAGCGGGTAGGTCGGCCACGGGGTCGACGCAGCGCGGGCTTCCGGCGGACGCGGCATGATCTCGAACTGGTGGATGTTGGCCGCACCTTGGCGATGCGCGGTGCCCAGGCAGTCCGCGCCGGTGTCGCCGCCGCCGATGATGACGACCTTCTTGCCCTGGGCGGTAATCGGTGGTTGCCCGTCGGGCCCCAGCACGTCGTCGCCCTCCTGCAGCCGGTTGGCCCACGGCAAATATTCCATCGCCTGATGGACGCCATCCAGCTCCCGGCCGGGGATGGGCAGATCCCGCCACGCGGTGGCACCACCGGCCAGCACGACCGCATCAAAATCGGCGCGCAGCTGCTCGGCCGTGATATCAACCCCGACGTTGACGCCGGCCCGGAACTCGGTGCCCTCGGCCAGCATCTGCTCGAGCCGCCGATTCAGAACACGCTTTTCCATCTTGAACTCGGGGATGCCGTAGCGAAGCAGACCACCGATGCGGTCCTCACGCTCGAAGACGGTGACTTTGTGCCCGGCCCGGGTGAGCTGCTGCGCGGCCGCCAGACCGGCCGGACCGGAGCCCACAACGGCAACCGTCTTACCGGTCAGCGTCTGCGGCGGCAGTGGCTTCACCCAGCCTTCATCGAAGGCGTTGTCGATGATTTCGAGCTCGATCTGCTTGATCGTCACCGGATCCTGGTTGATCCCGAGCACGCACGCCGGCTCGCACGGCGCCGGACATAGCCGCCCCGTGAAGTCCGGAAAGTTGTTGGTGGCATGCAGCCGTTCGATTGCATCGCGCCAACGCCCCTGGCGCACCAGGTCGTTCCATTCCGGTATCAGATTGCCCAACGGACATCCGTTGTGGCAGAAAGGAATACCGCAGTCCATGCAGCGTGTCGCCTGCTCACGCAGCCTCTCGTTGTCGAAGTCCTCGTAGACCTCGTTCCAGTCACGTAGCCGCAACGGGACGGGCCGACGGGTCGGCAGTTCGCGATGCGTGTATTTCAGGAAGCCGGTCGGGTCAGCCATGCGAAGCCGCCATGATCGCTTTGTCGATATCCACACCGTCGCGTTCGGCCTCGGCAATCGCCTGCAGCACCCGTTTGTAGTCGCGCGGCATCACCTTGACGAAATGCCGTTGCTGCTGCGGCCAGTCGGCCAGGACGCGCTGGCCGACAGCGGAATCGGTGGCATCGACGTGAGCCTGGACGATGCCGTGCACGAACTCGGAATCATCGTCATCGAGCGTCTCGACATCGACCATCTCGGTGTTCAGGTTGTCCGGCAGTTCGCCGTCGGGGTCGTAGACGTAGGCGATACCACCCGACATTCCGGCGGCGAAGTTGCGGCCTGTCTGGCCAAGGATGACGACCCGGCCGCCGGTCATGTATTCACAACCGTGATCGCCGACGCCCTCAACCACGGCATGAGCCCCGGAGTTGCGAACCGCAAAGCGCTCACCCACCACGCCGCGCAGGAATACCTCTCCGCTGGTGGCACCAAAAAGGATCACATTTCCCCCGATGATGTTGTCTTCGGCGACATAACCCGGTGGCGCATTATCCGATGGCCGCACCACGATCCGGCCACCCGAGAGGCCTTTGCCGACGTAGTCGTTGGCGTCGCCGTAGATGCGCAAGGTAATCCCCTTCGGCACAAACGCACCGAAGCTGTTGCCAGCGGATCCCTCGAATGTGATGTCGATGCTTCCGTCCGGCAAGCCTTGGCCGCCATAGGCTTTGGTCACCTCGTGACCAAGCATGGTGCCCACCGTGCGGTTGACGTTGCTGATGGTGGTGGCAAACCGGACCGGTTTGCCGGAATCCAGGGCCTCCCTGCTCATCACGATCAGCTGCTGGTCGAGCGCCTTGTCCAGCCCGTGATCCTGGCTGGAACTGCAGTACAGGTCCTGGTTCATGAACGCCGACTCAGGCTCATGCAGCACGGGCGTCAGATCCAGCCGGTGCGCCTTCCAGTGCGCCCGCGTCAGCGTCGTGTCCAGTGCCCCCGCTTGGCCGACAGCCTCGTTGATGGTGCGGAAGCCCAACTGCGCCATGTATTCGCGCACTTCTTCGGCGATGAACATGAAGAAGTTCTCCACGAATTCGGGCTTTCCGTTGAACCGCTCCCGCAGCAACGGATTCTGGGTGGCCACGCCGACGGGACAGGTGTCGAGGTGACACACCCGCATCATGATGCAGCCGGCCACCACCAGCGGCGCGGTCGCAAAACCGAACTCCTCGCCACCGAGCAGCGTCGCGATCATCACGTCGCGCCCAGTCTTGAGCTGACCGTCCACCTGAACCACGATCCGGTCACGTAATCCGTTGAGCAGCAACGTCTGCTGCGTCTCGGCCAGGCCCAGCTCCCAGGGCGCACCGGCGTGCTTCATGGACGTCAGTGGCGTCGCACCCGTACCACCGTCGTGCCCGGAGATCAGCACCACATCGGCGTGGGCCTTCGAGACGCCGGCGGCGACAGTCCCCACCCCGTTCTCGGAGACCAGCTTGACGTGCACCCGTGCCGACGGGTTGGCGTTCTTCAGGTCGTGGATCAGCTGCGCCAGATCCTCGATGGAGTAAATGTCGTGGTGCGGTGGCGGCGAGATCAGGCTGACACCCGGGGTGGAGTGGCGCACCTTCGCCACCCAGGGATAGACCTTGTGCCCCGGAAGTTGGCCTCCCTCACCGGGCTTGGCACCCTGCGCCATCTTGATCTGGATATCGGTGCAGTTGGTCAGGTAATGCGAGGTGACGCCGAAACGCGCCGAGGCGACCTGCTTGATGGCGCTGCGACGCCAGTCCCCATTGGGGTCCTGCTCGAATCGCCCGACGTCCTCGCCGCCTTCGCCACTGTTTGACCGGCCGCCGAGCCGGTTCATGGCAATCGCCAGCGTCTCGTGTGCCTCGGCCGAAATGGACCCGAAGCTCATCGCTCCGGTCGAGAAGCGCTTCACGATTTCACTAGCGGGCTCGACCTCGTCCAGCGGTATCGGGGGCCGTACGCCGGCCCGGAACTTGAGCAGTCCGCGCAGCGAGGCCATCCGTTCGCTCTGGTCATCGACCAGGCGGGTGTACTCCTTGAAAATCTTGTATTGGCCGGTGCGGGTGGAGTGCTGAAGCTTGAAAACGGTCTCGGGGTTGAACAGGTGGTACTCGCCTTCGCGACGCCACTGGTACTCCCCGCCCACTTCAAGCTCTCGATGTGCGCGTTCGTCGGGCCGGTCCAGATAGGCCAGCGTGTGGCGGCTGGCGACATCGGCGGCGATGTCATCGAGGGTGATCCCGCCGGTGGCGCAGGTCAGTCCGCTGAAGTACTCGTTGAGGACTTCTTCGGACACCCCGACCGCCTGGAACAGCTGGGCCCCGGTGTAGGAAGCCAGCGTTGAAATGCCCATCTTGGACATCACTTTCAACACGCCTTTGCCGGCAGCCTTGACGTAGTTGCTCAACGCGGTGTTGCGGTCGATGCCGTCGATGACCCCCGGTCGAGCATGTCCTCGATCGACTCGAAGGCCAGATAGGGGTTCACCGCCGCCGCGCCGCAGCCCAGCAGCATCGCCATGTGATGAACCTCGCGGGCATCGCCGGATTCGACCACCAGCCCCACCTTGGTGCGACTTCGCTCGCGTACCAGGTGGTGATGCACCCCGGCAACGGCAAGCAGGGCCGGTATCGGTGCCATCCGCTCATCGGACTCGCGGTCCGACAACACGATGATCCGGGCGCCATCGGCGATCGCCGCCGACGCCTGAGCACGTACCTCATTCAACGCGGCAGCCAGCCCGGCACCACCTTCGGCGACCGGGTACAAGCAACGAACCACCTTGGATTTGAGCCCGTGTGGCCGTCCGTTGATCACGGTCTCGGGGTCGAGGTTGATCAGCTTGGCCAGCTCGTGGTTCCGCAGAATCGGCTGGGGCAGCTGGATTTGGTGGCAGGAGTTCTCGTCGGGGTTGAGCAGGTCTCGCTCGCCACCGGTGGTGCCCTGCAGGCTGGTCACCACCTCTTCGCGGATCGCGTCCAGCGGCGGGTTGGTCACCTGCGCGAACAGCTGCTGGAAGTAGTCGTAGAGCATCCTGGGACGCCGCGACAGCACCGCGATCGGGGTGTCGGTGCCCATCGACCCGATCGGTTCGGCACCGGTGCGGACCATCGGCGCCACCAGCAGGTTGAGTTCCTCGTAGGTGTATCCGAAAACCAGCTGCCGCAGGACCACCCGTTCATGGGCCATCCGGGCGTATTCGCCCGACGGCAACTTCTCCAGCGGCACGAGGTTGTTGTCGAGCCATTCCTGATAGGGATGCTCGGCAGCCAGCTCCGCCTTGATCTCCTCGTCGGAGACGATGCGGCCTTGCGCGGTGTCGACCAAGAACATCCGGCCCGGCTGCAACCGCATCCGCTGCACCACCGTCGACGGGTCCAGGTCCAGCACACCAGCCTCGGAGGCCATCACCACCAAGCCGTCCTCGGTGACCCAGATCCGAGACGGGCGCAAGCCGTTGCGGTCCAGCACCGCGCCGACCATGGTGCCGTCGGTGAATGTCATCGACGCCGGGCCGTCCCACGGCTCCATCAACGAGGAGTGGTACTGGTAGAACGCCCGCCTGCTCGGGTCCATGCTCGCGTGGCGTTCCCAGGCTTCCGGGATCATCATCAACACGGCATGGGCCAGGCTGCGCCCGCCCAGGTGTAGCAGTTCGAGCACCTCGTCGAAACGCGCGGTGTCAGACGCGCCCGGGGTGCAGATGGGGAACAGCTTCTCCACGTTTGCTTCGGTGCCGAAGACATCCGTCTTGATCAACGCCTCGCGGGCCCGCATCCAGTTCTCATTGCCGGTGACGGTGTTGATCTCCCCGTTGTGGGCGATGCGCCGGAAGGGATGCGCCAACGGCCAGGACGGGAACGTGTTGGTCGAGAACCGCGAGTGCACGATTCCCAGGGCACTGGTCAGCCGATCGTCCTGCAGATCCAGGTAGAACGCCTTGAGCTGTGGGGTGGTCAACATGCCCTTGTAGACGAACGTCCGGCCGGACAGGCTGGGGAAGTACACGGTCTCCCGGCCCGGGCCGTCTTGGCCGGGGCCCTTGGTCCCCAACTCGTGCTCAGCCCGTTTGCGGATGACGTAGCAGCGCCGTTCCAGGGCCATGTCAGAGGCTCCGGCCAGGAAAACCTGGCGGAATGTCGGCATTGCGTCGCGTGAAAGTGCGCCCAGTGACGAGTCGTCGGTGGGCACGTTGCGCCAGCCCAGCACCTGCAGGCCTTCCGCTTCGGCGATCTTCTCGACGGCCGCGCAGGCCGCGGCCGCGTCTTTGGACGACTGCGGCAGGAAGGCGATGCCGGTGGCGTAGCTGCCCGGGGCCGGTAGCTCGAAGTCGACGACCTCCCGGAGGAATGCATCCGGGACCTGAATCAAGATGCCGGCACCGTCACCGCTGCGCGGCTCGGCACCAGCAGCGCCCCGGTGTTCCAGGTTGAGCAGCGCAGTAATCGCCTTGTCCACAATGTCGCGGCTCCGCCGGCCATGCATGTCGACCACCATGGCTACCCCACACGAATCGTGTTCGAATGCGGGGTTGTATAGCCCGACGCGCTTGGGCGTCATACCCACCTAACCCTTCAGCAGACTTAACTGCGCGGCCTCACCAGCAGCCCGTAGGCCACCTCGCCCCGACGTTGCCCGCGTTGGCCCCTTCGGTCTTGTCGATAGGCTTGCCCTCGTGCGGGATGACCCAGTCAGGGATTCGTCCGTGCAGCGCTGAACGGTGCCCCTGTAACCGATCACGACAAGTCGTAAAACGATATGACAAAGCCCCGCCGCCTGACATGCCAACTTACCAATGGTAACCCGCCCAGTGGTGATGCCGTACGGTCAGCGCAGCCAATGATCGAAGGCCGCGCTCACGTGCCGTTTTCCGGTGAATTATCGGCGTGCCAACCGCCGCCCCCAACCCCGCGACGAGCCACAGTAACTGCTTAGACTAATTTGCTGGACCGGCGCCGAAGCGCACTCGGCCACAGCGGAGACCGCGTCACACAACAGTCACTTCGGCAACACGTTCCACGATAAGGCGTGGCAGTTATCGTGCAGGAATTTTGGGATCACCGTGCACGCGCCATGGCCACGACGCCACGACATCCCCCGGTTGCCGCCGGTCATGTTTGCGCAATATTAAGAAAACGCTAAGGCCGGCGGTCCGGGTCGGCGATTCGCCCCGCCTCGCCCAATAGCTAGCGGCCGATTCTGGACCGACCCCAGTTCAGCGTCCATCGACAGTCCGCGAGAGTGTGATCGGACACACCTGGCCGTGGCCGGTGAGCCCGACAACGACAACCACGACAACCACACCGCCGACTCCGGCCCGTTGGGTGTGCCTAGATCACCGCCTCTAGCGCGCGGTCCAATGCCTGTTGATCGCGCCGACACACCCACACCCCCGCGTCGCCGTGATCACCATACGAATCGCGGGATCCAACGAGTGGGCACACCCTCCGCTGTGGCGACAACTGCATTGACTATTTAACACTTGCCCCCGCCAGGTCGCCTTGACGCAATGTATCAGAAGCCGTGCATATCGTTTTATTTCAGAAGGTAATTCTGATTTATCCTGGAAGGCCGTTCTGCTTTCTTGGCTGAAAATTGGCGTGGGGATCACCGCATTTTGTCGCCCATAATAGATGTGCACGGCGGATAGAAATTCGGGCACGCCAAACGAGAATCCATTCGAGCGCACCTCCGGTAAGCCCATCGAGCCGAGCCGGCACAGCCTGAACCGCAGCAACGAGAACACCAGATCAGAAGGAACTTTGCAGCATGCAGCCTTTCAATCCAGCAGGCAATGACGCGCCGGTGCCTGGCGGAAACAACAACCCGCCGGAACCGGAATTACGCGGCGAACCTGGATCAGTGATGTGCGCCTGCACCGAGGCCGTCCTCTTCGCCTGGTTGATCTACGCTTTGGCACATCCAGCACCCCCCGAAGAGGGTGACAGCGTCGTGCGCAGCGGGGTGATGTTCGACCAACTCAGCGGCCAGATCGCGGCCCTGGTTCCCGAGGAGGGCTGGCAGGGCATCGCGGCGCAGGCCTATGCGGGCCAGACTCTCGCACAGTCACAACACGCGCGGGTGATGGGCGATCTTGACCGCCTCTCCGCCGGCCTAGTGGCCTCTCAAGCCGAAATCGTGAAAACCGTTCGCACCGGCGTGATTGCGTTGATGGTCATCGTTGCCGGTACGGGCGCGGTGTGTCTCTACATTGAGGGGGCGCTGGGACCGGCGGGCTGGCGACTGTCACAACACATCGCCGGGGTCGTCTGCGTCGGGGCGCTGACCAGCTGGTTCGGCCTGCTGGTGTACGGCGGTATTGCCAGTGATCGGAATCGGCGGAGCTTGCAGGTGCTCACGCAAAGATTGACCGACATGATGACCAATTTGCCGAATTGGTCTGGCCCGGTTCCCGCGCTGGCCGACGCGGCCGTTCCCCCATCGGCTTCCACGTCGGCATCCGATGGAGCCGCGTAAAATTTGCCGTGGCGTGCCGCCGGACTCGCCGAGGACCTTGGGCCCCTTCCTCAGACCACCGATGCCGCCATGATTTTGGCCGGCCTACCCGACCTACCCGGCTCACCCGAGTTCAGCCAGCCCAGCGCACCGAGCCCCGGTTTCGCCGATTTCGGTGCGCCCCACTTGCCCATCCCCACCTTGGCCGGCATGCCCACGACGCCCACCGGCGGCGAATTGGCGGCAATGAATCAGGTTACCGCAGCCCTGGGCCAGCTCAACACCGCCGCGGCTCAACAGGCCCAGATGATCTCTTCACTTACTCAACAGCGCACCGGGGCCGACAGCACCGGCGCCGCCGCGAGCACCAGCACCGACGAGCGTGCGCCGGTCACGACCGCGACCGGCCGAACCCAACACCACCAACCGCGCGTCGGCACCCCCCAGCGGGGCTAGCGCCGATACCGCGCCGGGCCCGTGCGCAGCGTCCACGCCAGTTCGGGCAGCCGTCCTGCAGGCCGCTTCGATAACAGCGTTGTCCATTTAGCCGAAAACGCCCTGCAACTCGCATTTCCGAAGTAAAGTCCGGTTCGCTTGCATAGCCATTCCATTTCAGAAACTACTCCTGATTCATTCTGGAACGCAATTCCATTCTTGAGGCCGGAGAGTTTGGTGCAGAAACGACTGAATTCGGCCACCAAGCCCGCCACCAGCGCGGACCACAGCAACACAAAGATCAGATCGATAAGAGAGGTCGGGCCATGACCAGGGCTCCGGCGTTGTTGATTAGCAGGCTTGTGAGCTGGGTTGATGATCTTTGGTGCCGCGCTATTGGGGCCTGAGTGTAGGCACGGGCTATCTGGAGAACGATCGAGTTGGTTACTGTTCGTCGTTGGTCTGGAGTTGCCCGTGCCTACCGTTTCAGTATTGCCTGTGTCGTCGGTTCCAGAGGTGTTCGACCGCTGGAGTCCTGGTGAGCGCAGCGAGCTCATCGGATCGGAGTTTCTCGATGTGTTGGCCTCGGTGCCAGACCCGAGGGACCCACGCGGTCGGAGGTATTCGCTGATGGCTTTGTTGGCGATCGCGGTTCTGGCCACTGCCGCGGGGATGCGCGGCTATGCTGGTTTTGCCACATGGGCGGCCACCGCTCCCGATGATGTGTTGGCCTAATTAGGGGTCCGGTTCCGGCGGCCCAGTGAGAAGACCTTCCGCGCTGTTTTGTCTCGGCTAGACCCCGCCGACCTCAACGCCAGGATGGGCAGTTACTTCACTGCACACGTGGCCAGCAGCGACCCCAGTGGATTGGTGCCGATCGCGTTGGACGGCAAGATGCTGCGTGGTGCTTTACGCGCCAAAGCGACAGCCACGCATCTCGTGTCGGTGTTCGCCCACCGTGCCCGATTGGTGCTCGGTCAACTCGCTGTCGCCGAGAAAAGCAATGAAATTCCCTGCGTACGTGCCCTGCTCACGCTGCTGCCGGGCAGCTTGCGGTGGCTGGTCACCGTGGATGCGATGCATACCCAGGTCGTCACCGCGAAGTTGATCTGCGCCACCTTGAAGTCGCACTACCTGATGATCGTCAAGTCCAACCAAGCCAAAATACTTGCGCGTATCACCGCGCTGCCCTGGGCCGAGGTGCCCACAGCCGCTACCGACGACTCCCGCGGCCACGGCCGTGTCGAGACCCGCACCCTGCAAATCATCACCGCTGCACGAGGAATCGGCTTCCCCTACGCAAAACAAATCATCCGGATCACTCGTGAACGCTTGATCACCGCCACCGACCAGCGCACCGTGGAGGTGGTCTATGCCATCTACAGCCTGCCGTTCGAGCACGCCCGCCCTACCGCGATCATGACCTGGATGCGTCAACACTGGGGAATCGAGAACAGCCTGCACTGGATACGCGACGTCACCTTCGACGAAGACCGTCAAAGGGCACATACCGGAAACGGCGCACAGATCCTAGCAACGCTACGCAACACCGCGATCAATCTGCACCGCCTCAACGGCGCCGACAACATCGCCGAAGCCTGCCGGATCACCGCTTTGACCGCCAACCGCCGCCTAGACCTCCTCAATCCACAATTCCCAAGCTCACAAGCCTGCTAATCAACAACGCCGGAGCCCTGGCACCCCTGGACAGCACAACCCACCCCACCCAACAACACCAAAAACTAGCCGTGTGAAGCCAACAGGCCACGTCCGGCACAACGTCCGACCGAAGGAGACGTTCATCTCATGCAGCCAGCCACCATTCAAACAATAAAAGCGATGCAAGACCTTTCGCAGCAAGTGCTCGACGACCTCAACGCCGCACAGGCGAATCCGCCAGCGGCGGAAGAGGAGTTGACCGATAGTTTCCTTTCGAAGCATCGAGGAAGCGTTGTTTGCTTGGGGACCGACGGCATCCTTGGTGGCTTGCTCGCATGGCTTGGACATGGGTTCCCCGACCAGGGGGACCGCATGGACAGCAGTGGGTCGATGTTCGACGGTGTCATTGCCCAGATCGCGGCCCTTGGTCCCGACGGCGGTTGGCAGGGCAGCGCGGCCCGCGCCTATGGGGCTCGCAACCTCGCCCAATCCCAGCACACGGGGCTGATGGCGGATCTGGACCGACTCGCCGCCGAGCTGGTGTCAGCCCAAGCCGATGACGTGCACAAAGTGCGCTCCACCCTGTGGGCACTAGTAGCGATTGTCTCGGTCTTGCTTGTGGTTTGCATTGGTTTGGAACTGCAGGGGCCCGAGGGCCAACTCGTCTCCTTCTATTCCGCACTACCCATATGCGGTACCGCGTTGTTTGTCGCCGCTGTCGCCCTGACCTTCTTGGCGGTCACGACGTCGCGGAATGCCAGCGCCGTGCAGGCGGCGACACAGCGATTGACCGCCATGGTGGCGGCCCTGACCACCGGCTCCGACGCAGTTCCCGGTTCGCCTGAAATGCCCACTCCCCCGAAACATTCCCTCTCCGAGTTCGGTCTCGCCGAGGACACCGGGCCCACCCCACCGCAGCTGCCCGATCTGCAGTCGACGTTGGCCGAGTTACCCGGCGCCCCCGAGTTTCACCTGGCCACCGGGGCCGGGGTGGGCTTCCCCGACTTCGGCGCACCGCAGCTGCCCATCACCGCATTGACCGGCCTGCCAACCCTGCCCACGATCGCTCAACTCAGCACCACCCTGAGCCAACTCACCAACCTCGACGGGCCCACCAGCGCCACGACCCAACCGGCCCAACAGCACACCACCGCGGCCGATCACCTCACCCAAGACGACGCCACCAACACCCCCGACACCGCCACCGCAGCCACCACCACCAGCGGCGAGCGCGCGCCCCTGGGCAGCACAACCCGCCCCACCCAACAACACCAAGACGTCGTCGTGTGAGGCCACACAGATCACACCACCGATCAACCTTCAACAGCCGGCTCCACGTGAAACCGAAGGAAAGTTCAACGCATGAACCTCAACGGAACAATGAGGAATCTGATTCGACGACTGATCGCAGAAGACGCAGAGGGGAACGAAGAAAATCCCCAACGGCTGCGCCGAGGCAGCGTTGTTTGCCTGGTGACCGACTGCATCCTTGGCGGCGAACTGGCATGGCTTGGACATGCGTCCCCCGACCAAGGTGGTTGCCTGGTCAAAGGCGCGACGATGTTCGACGACCTCGGCGCCCAGATCGCGGCTCTTGTTCCCGACAGCGGTTGGCAGGGCAGCGCGGCTCACGCCTACGGGGCCCACACCCTCGCCCAGTCCCGACACTCCACGCTGATGGCTGATCTGGACCGGCTCGCCGCCGAGCTGGTGTCCTCCCAAGCCGACGACGTGAAGCAAGCCCGCACCGCACTGTGGGCAGCAATAGGCTTTGTCTCGGCCTACCTATTGATTTGCCTCGGCATAGAACTTCAGGGCCCCGAGGGCCAGCTACTCTCCTTCAACTTCGCCGTAGTCGTATGCGGTGCCGTGCTGGGTATCTCTGCTCTTGTTCTGCACGACTTGGCGAAGAAGACGTCGCGCAGGGCCGGCAGTCTGCAGACGACGACGCAGCGACTGTCCGACATGGCGGCGGGGGTGCCTACACGGTCGGACATGATCCCCGGTGCACCCGAAATGAGCCTGCCCCCAGCGCATTCCCTGTCGGAGTTCGATCTCATCGATAGCAGCGCCGCCTCCCCGCCGCACCTCCCCGATCTGGACTCGGCTTTCGCCGACCTACCCGGCGCCCCCGAATTTCACCTGCCCACCGCGGCCGGCGCGGGCTTGCCCGACTTCGGCGCACCACAGCTGCCCATCCCCGCGCTGACCGGCCTACCAACCCTGCCCACGATCGCTCAACTCAGCACCACCCTGAGCCAACTCACCAACACCGCCACCCAACACGCACAAATGATCTCCACCCTGGCCCAACAGGGCGCCCATCAGCACACCACCCCGACCGATCACCACACCACAGACGAAACCCCCGACACCGACGCCGCCACCGCAGCCACCAGCAGCGGCGAACGCGCACCCCTGCACACCACAACCCACCCCACCCAACACCGCCTAGACCACATCGTGTGAGCCCAACTGGTCACACCGATAACTGGGGGCGGCCGGCATAACGTGGGCCCGAAAGGAACGTTCATCTCATATATCTCAGTCAACTTCAGCGTTTGGTTCAGGGAATCTCGCGATGGGTACGCGGAGATGGAAATCTGCAGAACTTCCAAGACATCCAAGAGGGAGGCGGAAATCCGCCGCCGGCGCAGGAGGGGGCGCCCGACAATTCCCCTTGGGCGCGTCGAGGAAGCGTTGTTTGCGGGGTGACCGAGGGCATCCTCGGCCTTCTACTGGCATTGCTTGGAGAGGCCGGCCCGTCCCGGGGCGAATCCCTGGACCGCAGTGGATCGATGTTCGACGGTGCCAGCACCCAGATCGCGACCCTTGATCCCGACGGCGGTTGGCGGGGCAACGCAGCGCGGGCCTATGGCGCCAAGAACCTCGCCCAATCCCAACACACCACGCTGGTCGCTGATCTGGACCGGCTCACCGGCGAGCTGGTGTCATCCCAGGCCGACGCCGTGAAGCGGGCACGCGACCTGCTATCGGCCGAAATTTGGATTGTCTTGGTCTTGCTTGTGGTTTGCATTGGCTTGGAGCTGCACGGGCCCGAGGGCCAAATCCTGTCCTTCCATATCGCAATACCCATGTGCACTATGGCGGTGTTTACGGCCGCTACCGCCCTGGGTGTGTTGGCGGCCACGACGTCGCAGGATGCCAGCGCCGTGCAGGCGGCGACGCAGCGATTGACCGCCATGGCGGCGGCCCTGACCACCGGGGCGGACACAGTTCCCGGTCCGCCCGAGATGACCTTTCCACCAATACATTCCCTGTCGGAGTTCGATCTCACCGAGGCCACCGGCCCCACCCCACCGCAGCTTCCCGATCTGCAGTCGACGTTGGCCGAGTTACCCGGTGCCCCCGAGTTTCACCTGGCCATCGGGGCCGGCGCGGGCTTCCCCGACTTCGGCGCACCGCAGCTACCCATCACCGCATTGACCGGCCTGCCAACCCTGCCCGATCCCACAAACCTGCCCGACCCAACCAGCACGCTGGCCGGCCTGCCCACGATCGCTCAACTCAGCACCACCCTGAGCCAACTCACCAACCTCGCCGGACCCACCAGCACCACGACTCAACCGGCCCAACAGCACACCACGCCGGCCGATCACCTCTCCCGAGACGACGCCACCAACACCCCCGACACCGCCACCGCAGCCACCACCAGCAGCAGTGAACGCGCACCACTGGACACCCAAACCCGCCCCCACCGGCAGCGCCTACTGACCTGACCGGCTTTGCCAACCATGCCCATCATGGTCCCCGATTCGCTAGACCTGGCTGACCTGTACCGGGACAAAACGAATTGGCTGCGTTGCCCGATCTCTGCGACGGCATAGCGTCGCCTATTCGGTCGGGCCGCCGCAACTGTGCCCGTCCGAGCCGCCGTGGTCTTGGTTCACGGGCGGCGATCGGGACTAGCCAGTTGTTGCAGTGAAGTCGTTCTTGTATCGGGTGGCGAACACCTCTTCTTCTGCCGCGGCCGCCTGCTCGGGCGTCGGCAAGTTCATTGTCTTCTCAACGATTTCGCGCAGTACGGCGCGTTGTTCTTCGTCGTTCACTTCATCCATGCCTTGGAGCATGAAGGCGTGCTGCGCGGCCCGCGCCTTCTGCCGGGCCAGGTCCGCAAGAACAAATATCTCCTCGGCAAGCCTCGGTTCGGACATGTTGTCGACCTTGTCCGACAGCTCGACCCGGTGGATGTCTCCGCCCATGACGGCCGACACCGAAACGCTCCCTTGAGGATTGGTTACCGTGAACAGTTCGCACTCATCGGTTTTGTCCTCCTCGGTCGCGCCAAGGATTGCTGACATGTCGGATCCGGTGTCCTCGGGTTGGGCCGGTGCGTAGCTGAGCAACGCGTCGATGGCGGAGTCGGTCTCTTCGGTTGCGGGGCCGGAGAAACCCAGTCCCGCTAGATAGTTATGGGCGTCGTACCCGGGCTGGTCGGTCATGACATGCCTTTCTGAGATGGGTTGCGGGCGTGGCGAGAAGCTAGCCCGAGGTTTGGGCCTCGGCGTGGTCTGGCCACACGCCGAGCGGGAACATCAGTTGTCAATCTGCTCGTCGAGGATCTCGGCGCCACGTTGGTCCGTATCGGCGTAGGCGGCGAAGGCCCGGGTCAGATTCGTGGAAAGCCCATCAGCGACCCCCTCCAGGGCTCGCCCCGCGCTAGCGCAGACTGCCTCGTAGGCGCTTAGTGCATTGTTGAAGGTCGAGGTGAATGGGCCGTGGGTCTCGGCGACTGTCGCACCGATCCCGGCGGGCGCCGCCGTCGCTGCCCGCAGACTTGTTGCGGTGGCGTCGTGCCCGCTGGCAAGCCGGTTCACGACGTCGGGCTGCAACGTCAACATGTCATTCATCGGCTGAACTTCGCTTTTCGTCAGTGTTGCGTCGCTTTCGGTTTGGTGTGGTTAGGGGTGGGTTTGGTTGATGGCGGTGGCGAGGGTGGCCAGGGCGTGGTTGGCGGCGTTGTCGTAGGCGTGGACGGCTTGTTTGGCGTTGTGGAGGGCTTAGTTGACGCGGTGGGCGACGCCTTGGGAGCCGAGTTGTTTGAGGAGGCCGTCTTGGATGCGGATGCCGGTGAGCCAGTTGTATCCGTTGAGGGTGACCTCGACGGTGTGGGTGTTGTCTGAGGCTTTGAAGTTGCCGGCGTTCATTTGGTGGAAGCGGTTTTGTAGGGCGGTGTGGAATTGGGTGAGCCCTGCGAGCAGGTGTGCGGCGGTGGGGTCGAGGTTCATGGTTTGTGCTCCGTGGTGGTTGTGGTGGTGAGGTGGGGTCGGGCGGGGCCGATGAGTGCTTCGGTCCAGGGGCGTTGTTCGGTGTAGAGGGCTCGGTCGTCTTGGTGGGTGCGTTTGGTTTTGGTGGTGTGGGCTGGGCTGTTGGTGCCTAGGGGCATGCCTGCCATGGGGCCGGCGCTCGGGGGGCGGCCGGTGGGGGTGGTGCCGGGGCCCAGGGCGCCTGGTGCACCCGGGGGTGTGGGGCCCGCGCCTAGGGGGCGGTCAAGGGGATCGCGGCGCCGGCGCTTTCGCCGAGTGCGGCGGGTTTGACGGTGGGGCCGGTGGCGAGTGTGGCGGCGGCGCGGGCGGCTTCAGTGGTGTCGGGGGTTGCGGCGGGGGGTGGGGTGAACGGCATCGTCGGCATCGGTGGTGTGCCGGTGAAGGGCAGTGTGGGGTCCCCGCTAGGCGGGAGGGGTGGTAGCGGGGGTGGGGGTTTGGGGTCGTTGTGGGTGGGGGCTGCCGGTGGTCGGGGTGGTTGTACGGGCTCGGTGATTGTCCTGGTGGCGTATCCGGTCAGCACTTCCTCGGATTTCTTCTGACATTGCGCGTAGACCTTCATAAACGGTTTTTATCGGGCACCCTGGGGTCACGAAGGACGTCTTCTAATGTGGTGATATCAGCCAATGTCGGGTGTTGGCCGATGGCCCAGTGGTGGGCTTGTTCGAGGCCTGAGGCTTGTTTGGCCATCGTGGTACTCAACCGCGCGATCAGGCGCAGCCAGTCCCGGTGTTGATCGAATGCGGCCTGCACCGCGGTGGCCGCTTCACCTTCTCAATTCTCGAAGTCGCGGAACCGTCCCAGGGACTGCTGAATTGTCAGGTTGTAGGCATTACAGTCATGGGCGAACTTCTTCAGCGATACTCCCTGGTCGGGCTTGTTGAGGTTGATCGCGGCCAGTTTGACGCCGGTATATGGAGACGGAGGCGCTGCTGGTGCGGTGGGGGTGTCGGTTAGCGCGGGCAGGGGCAGGTCCGTACCCGAGGGCCAGGGCTCAAGCCCCCCACAAGCCCCCGAACCGGGCAACACAGCGGTTCACGGGGGTGTCGGGCCAAACCGGCCGGCCGGCGAGAGTGCCAGTCGATGCTTGGATACTGGTCGGTGTTTGGCATTGGCAGTCTGATGCGACCGAGGAGCCCATGAACGAACGCGAGGAGTTTCTGCGAGACCGGGTCCGGCCGGACCAGCCCAGCGTTCCCGACGCGAGTCGGTCTCGTCAGC
The DNA here is from genome assembly GCF_022354805.1 of Mycobacterium liflandii. Taxonomy (NCBI): domain Bacteria; kingdom Bacillati; phylum Actinomycetota; class Actinomycetes; order Mycobacteriales; family Mycobacteriaceae; genus Mycobacterium; species Mycobacterium liflandii. The sequence goes on from NZ_CP023138.1 coordinate 434,030, forward strand.
GTTCCGGTATGCACCGGACGGCGACGGACGCGTCAGGCCCTCCGGTAGCGCCCACTCACCCACCTCGGCCCGCCCCGCCCCGTCCGCCGACTCCGCAGCCTTCACCCGTCCCACCGCGGGGGGCCAACCCGCATCCCCCGCCGCCACCGGCGCCACCTTCGGTCCCGGAGCTGCCGCCCCCACCGGTGGCGCATCCACCCACCGGGCACAACTCGCCGCCACCCCCGGTGACCGCGGGCCTCACCCCACAGTCACCGGCGGCAAGCCCCGCTGCACCCGTGCCGCACTCCCCGCCACAAGCTGCCCCACACGAACCGATGCCGGAGGTTCCACCGCCAAGCCTTTGGGCCGAGCCCACACCGGCGCGTACCCCCGGCGAGCCTCCATCCACCGGCCACGGCTGGCGCCACATCATTCGAGTCGCGTCGTTTGGGCTGATCAACCCACGCCCATCGGCGGCGCAGCGCGATGCCGCCGAATTCGAAGCGGCCATTCGAGCCCCGTTGCGCGGCACCCACAAGGTTGGTGTGCTAGGCAAGGGCGGCGTCGGCAAGAGGTCAGTCGCTGCCAGCATCGGGTCACTCCTGGCCGAATTGCGACAGCAGGACCGCATCGTGGCAGTCGACGCCGATACCGCTTTTGGCCGGTTGAGCAGCAGGATCGATCCCACGGCGCGTGGCTCGTTCTGGGACCTGACCGCCGATAGGAATCTGGCGTCGTTCGCCGACGTGGTTGCCCGCTTGGGCCGAAACGCTGCGGGCCTGCACGTTTTGCCCGGCGAGGCGGCCGTCGGTGGTCGCCGGTTACTTGACCCCGCGATTTATCGCGAAGCGGCGCTACGACTCGACCGCCATTTCGCCATCTCGATCATTGACTGCGGCTCCACGATGGACGCGCCCCTAACTCAGGAAGTGTTGCGCGACCTGGACGCGCTTATCGTGGTGTCCTCCCCCTGGGCGGACGGTGCCTCGGCGGCCGCCAAGGCAATGGAATGGCTCGCGGACCGCAAACTCAGCGGCTTGCTGCGGCGCAGCGTCGTGGTGCTCAACGATTCGGACGGGCATTCCGACAAGCGCACGCGTTCGGTGCTTGCGCGCGAGTTCGTCGACCATGGACAGCAGGTTGTCGAGGTGCCTTTTGATCCGCATCTGCGCCCCGGCGGTGTTATCGATGTGAGCCATGAGTTGGAGCCGGGAACGCGACTGAAGTTTCTGCAAATCGCCGCAACGATTACCGGACACTTCGCCGCGCGGTCCGCTGCCGATGAAGACCCCCGTCCCACCGAAAACGTAGCGTCTGAGACCTAGAGCTTCTGGTCCGCTGGATGCTCGAATGCAAAACAGCGCGAGAAATCGTTGGATTTCTCGCGCTGTTTGCCTACGTGGCAATTCACCCCGGCGTCGCCGCAGACCCCTCGCAGCAGCGGCGGACGCGGCCGGGCATCATGCCGATTGGGCGGTGATCCGCTCGCGCGCCGGGAAACCGTTGCGCTCTGCCAGCGACCGAAGTTGGCCCAACGCGAACGCCCGCGCCCGGCCTGCTTCCGGAATCACAACACCCGCCCAAAGTCCTTCCGCACCCGGCGACTCAACCGCGTCCCACGCACACGCCCACCGACGCGGGCACGCGCGACACAGCGTCTTGGCTTCCTCGTCGGGCGTTGTCGTCCAACGGTCGGGGTCCTGCGTGCAAACGCCCAGCGGAATCTCGTACAGAGCAGTTGCAGTCATATCTAAGCGTTCCTCCATAAAGCAAAAGCGTTGCAGGTTCGTAACCTCTGCCCGAGGATCGCATAGCATTAACCGTCGCAGTGCAACAGTTCCCGATGCAGGGCCGCACACCCTCCTGCTACAACTTCGCTGCGCGATGGGCCATCATAAGCATTCAACCTGGCATAACCAGCGGTAATTAGCTGTCAATCGGCTGGGTGACACGGCGCTCCACCCACCCCGACGCACACCCTTCCGGACAGAAACTGTTCCACTGCGCAATGCTTCGGGGTAGGATCAAACGTAGCGGTGGCCCGGTTTAACCAGACAACGGTCGCTTCGGAACCCCGCCGGCTGTCGTTCAAGAAACGTAGCGAAGGCATACCAATGGAAGGGTGCAACGGTTAGGATGTTGGTCAGCGGAACGCGCGCCTTGCCACCCGCCTCAGTAGCCGCGAGCGAGGAATCGACGTACATGCCCGACGCCGAATCGACTGCTCGGCCGGCCCTGCGAGTCGCCCGTGGCGGCGACTCACCGGGCCTGGTAACGCCCGGTCACCGACCCGTCGGCCGCGGCGCGCTGACCAACGCACGACTGGATGATCCCGTGTTAACGCAGACACATGTGCGAGCGGTTTCCGATGGTGGGCAACGGCGGATCGTCACCAACAGCCCAAACGGTAATGTCGTCGACGGAACAGGGAAAAGTTCTGTGGCTGTCAGCGACAAGACCATTGTCCGGTTCGGCGATCCCACTGGAGGCAAGGCGTTGACGTTCGAAGTCGTCAGGCCCTCGAATTCGCCTGAAGAAGACAGCCGTGAACAGCGACCGGCCGAGCAATCGGACTCTCAGACCAACGAGGCCGATCCTGGTGTGGTTCGCGCCGGGGCCGCCGCGGCGGCACGACGCCGGGAGCTCGACATCAGTCAGCGCAGCCTGGCAGCCGACGGGATCATCAATGCCGGCGCACTGATCGCGTTCGAGAAGGGCCGCAGCTGGCCACGCGAACGCACCCGCGCCAAGCTCGAAGAAGTCCTGCAGTGGCCCGCGGGAACCATCGCGCGGATCCGCCAGGGCGAGTCCGTTGCGCCAGAGCCCGCTCCCGAAGCCAGCGTGGAAGCGCCGACCTCCGACGGCCCAGCGTCGCTGATCGCGCAGGCGGTTGCCGCCGCGGTCGACACCTGCAGCCTCGCAATCGCCGCATTGCCCGCACCCGAGGAAGCCGACTTCACCGAGCGGGCCGCACCGATCCTTGCCGATTTGCGCCAGCTCGAGGGCATCGCCGTCCAGGCGACCCGCATCAGCCGCATCACACCGGAGCTGATCAAGGCGCTTGGTGCTGTTCGGCGCTATCACGACAAATTGATGACGCTCAGCGCAACCGCACCAGGAGCCACACTGGCGCAGCGTTTGTATGCCGCCCGGCGGCGGGCGAATCTGTCCACTTCGGAAACCGCGCAAGCCGCCGGAGTGACCGAAGAATTGATCGTCCGCGCGGAAGCCGAGGAAACTTTGCATGCCGAAGCCGCCGAGGCTATTGAAGCGCTCATCCGTCAAATCAATTGAGGTTGGCGCCCAGTGGCAACTCACCTTGAATCGCTCGAGTCCGAACGACCGGGGACCTTCGCGTTACCCCGGTATTCGAGCATGCGGACCTTGGTGCTGTGCGCGCGAAAATGCCCGCACTACCAAGAAATTCGTGCGTCGACCACGGCCGGAGCACTGCTAAGCTCAATGTACAGACCAAAGGTGCACACAAAAAGACAGTGCACGAAACACCGAGTGTAAGGAATCCCGCGAATGGCGCCAAAGGGAAGCGGTCTTTGCAAGACAACAAGTAATTTCATTTGGGGTCAGTTGCTTTTACTTGGAGAAGGCATCCCCGACCCGGGCGATATCTTCAACACCGGTTCGACGCTCTTCAAAGGAATCGCCGACAAGATGGGTCTGGCAATTCCGGGCACCAACTGGCTCGGCCAGGCGGCAGACGCCTATTTGAACCAGAACATCGCTCAAGAACTTCGCGCGAAGGTGATGGGTGACGTCGACTATCTGACCGGCAACCTGATTTCGAATCAGGCCGAATATGTGTCGAACACCCGCGACGTGCTGCGCGCGATGAAGAAGATGATCGACGGCGTCTACAAGGTCTGCAAAGGCCTCGAAAAGGTGCCGATACTCGGCTGGTTGTGGTCGTGGGAGCTCGCCCTGCCGATGTCGGGCATTGCGATGGCCACCGCCGGCGGCGCGCTGCTGTACCTGACCATCATGACGTTGATGAACCTGACCAAACTGAAGGGCCTGCTCGGCAGGTTGGTCGAAATGTTGGCCAGCCTGCCATCGCTGATCGGCGGCCTACTCCCGAACATCCCGGGCATCATCGACGACCTGTGGCCACCCAAGTTGCCCGACATCCCCATCCCGGGTCTACCGAACATCCCGGGCCTGCCCGATTTCACCTGGCCACCCAAGATCGACATTCCGGACTGGAACTTGCCGATCCCGGGGCTCCCCGGTTTCGAATTCCCGCCGACCTCGGGAATCCCCGGCATCGACTTCCCGTTCCCCAACATCCCGGGCTTGCCCAGCTTCCCCAGCCTTCCTGGGTTGCCGAGCATCCCGGACCTGTTCCCCGGCTTGCCCGGCCTGGGTGACCTGTTCTCCGGGATCGGCAAATGGGGCACGTTGCCCACCTGGACCGACTTGGCGGCCCTACCCGACTTCTTGGGTGGCTTCGCCGGGCTACCCAGCCTGAGCTTCTCCAACCTGCTCGGCTTCGCCCAATTGCCCAACGTCAGTTCGCTGACCGCGACGATGGGCCAGCTGCAACACCTGGTCGCGGCCGCTGACGGACCTGGCCAACTGGGCAGCATGGCGGGCCAGCAGGCCAGCATGATCTCGTCGCAGGCTTCCCAAGGCGGTCAACAGGCCACCCTGGTGAGCGACAAGAAGGAAGACGACGAAGACGGTGCGGCCGTGGGCAGCGCCGGTGCGGAACGCGCCCCCATCGACACGGGAACCAACACAGGGCAAGGTAACGAGGGGACCCTCCTCTAGTCCGGGCAACCGGCGGCGGCTCACTGGCCTACCAAAGCCATAGCGAGCCAAACCCATAGCGAGTAGAAAGTTAGACGTAGAGGAAAGGTCTACCCCCATGACAGGACTACTGAACGTCGTGCCTTCATTCTTGAAGGTGCTGGCGGGCATGCACAACGAGATAGTCGGCGAACTCAAATCGGCGACCAACGTCGTGAGCGGAATCGGCTCGCGGGTCCAGCTGACCCACGGCTCATTCACCTCGAATTTCAACGACACGCTGGTCGAGTTCGAAACCACCCGCAACAGCGCCGGGACAGGCCTGCAGGGCGTCACGGGCAAGTTAGCCAACAATCTGATCTCGGCCGCTGGCGCCTATCTGAACTCCGACGAAGGGCTCGCTGGCATCATCGACAAGATTTTTGGCTGATATGACCGGTCCGCTCGCTACCGGTCGCGCGGGCACCGGTGACGATGTCGTCGGAGTCGAGGTAACCATCGACGGCATGCTGGTGATCGCGGACCGGTTACACCTGGTCGATTTCCCTGTCACGCTTGGGATCCGGCCGAACATCCCGCAAGAGGATCTGCGAGAGATCGTCTGGGACCAGGTGGCGCGCGACCTTACTGCGCAGGGCGTGTTGGACCACAACGGACAACCGCATCCGGCGGTTGCGGCGATGGTCGACACGCTCAGCAGGGCGGACCGCACCTTGGAAGGCCGCTGGTGGCGCCGCGACGTTGGCGGCGTGATGGTGCGGTTCGTGGTATGCCGCAGGGGCGAAAGACATGTCATCGCAGCTCGCGATGGCGACATGTTGGTACTGCAGCTGGTGGCTCCGCGGGTCGGCCTGGCAGGCATGGTGACTGCCGTGCTGGGCACCGCGGAACCCGCCAATGTCGAACCGCTGACCGGCATTGCCAGCGAACTGGGTGAGTGCACCAATGCCGCACAGCTGACCCGATATGGGCTCACGCCGACCACCGCCCGCCTGTACACCGAAATCGTCACCAATCCGAAGAGCTGGGTGGAAATCGTCGCCAGCGAACGCCATCCGGGCGGCACTACCACCCACACCAAGGCTGCCGCGGGGGTCTTGGATTCAGTACATGGCAGGCTTGTCTCACTTCCCCGCCAAGTCGGCGGGGAACTGTACGGCAGCTTCCTCCCCGGTACCGAGCAGAATCTCCAGCGGGCGTTGGACAGTCTGCTCGAACTGCTTCCGTCAGGCTCGTGGTTGGATCGCGCCGACGCCACCACCCGAGGTTGACTTAATCCTCTCCGTTACGAGTTCAGAAAGGGACGCCACAGTGGACCTGCCCGGGAACGACGACTACAACCAAGATCTCGGCGCCCTAGATTTCTCCGGCGGCGGTACGTCTGAGGACTCTGGACTCGGTGCACTCGACGAGTACGCGCCCCCGAGCCCCAGGAAACCGAGCAAGCCGGAGCCGACCTGGATGCACTTCACGGGCTGACCGAGAAGGAAGACGAGCCCGACATCGCGATGTTCACCGTGACCAACCCGCAAGGGAGCGTGTCGGTCACGACCATGATGGGTGGCATCGTCCAGCGAGTTACGGTGACCGACAAGGCTGCGAACATGTCGGAATCCGCTCTGGCCGAAGAGATCTTTGTCATCGCTGATCTGGCCCGCCAAAAGGCGCGCGCCGCACAACACACGTTCATGGTGGAAGCCATGGCCAGCGAACTGAGCGACGAGACCGAAGAAGAAGGTGCGCTGTTGCGCGAGTTCGTCGGTATGACACTCAACTTGCCGACGCCGGAAGAAGCAGAAGCGGGCGAAGCCGAGGTATTCGCTACCCGCTACGAGGTCGACTACACCTCTCGTTACAACGAACGGTGATACATGACTGATCGCCTGGCCGGTTTGTTCGAAAGTGCCGTCAGCATGCTTCCGCTGTCGGAGTCAAGGTCCATGGACCTATTCACCGAGATCACAAACTATGACGAATCAGCGTGCGATGCTTGGGTCGGCCGGATCCGATGTGGCGATGTCGACCGGGTGACTTTGTTCCGTGCCTGGTACTCGCGCCGCAACTTCGGCCAGCTGGCAGGCACGGCGCAGATCTCGATGAGCACCCTCAACGCCAGGGTCCCCATAGGTGGTTTGTACGGAGACATCACCTACCCCGTTACCTCCCCCCTGGCCATCACCATGGGCTTCGCCGCATCCGAAGCGGCGCAAGGAAACTACGCGGACGCGATGGAGGCCATCGACGCTGGTGCGGTCACCGGTTCGGAGCATCTGGTGTCGTGGCTCAAGGCGGTCATCTTCGGCGCTGCCGAGCGCTGGACCGACGTGATCGATGAAGTCAAGGGTGCCGGGAAGTGGCCAGACAAGTTCCTGGCCGGAGCCGCCAGCGTCGCCCATGGGGTTGCGGCGGCCAGCCTTGGCCTGTTCACCGAAGCCGAACGCAGACTGACCGAAGCCAATGACTCACCGGCCGGCGAAGCCTGCGCGCAGGCCATCGCGTGGTATCTGGCCATGGCCCGGCGGGGCCAAGGCAACGAGGAAGCCGCGGTGGCACTGCTGGAATGGTTGCAGACCACGCATCCGGCTCCAAAAGTCTCTGCTGCGTTGAAGGATCCGTCCTACCGGCTCAAGACAACCAACGCCGAGCAGATTGCGTCCCGTTCGGATCCATGGGATCCGACCAGCGTGGTGACCGACAATTCCGGTCGCGAAAAGTTGTTGGCCGAAGCCCAAGGAGAACTCGACCGCCAAATCGGACTATCCCGGGTAAAAAGCCAGCTCGAGCGGTACCGCGCGGCGACCATGATGGCTCGCATCCGCGAGGCCAAAGGCATGAAAGTCGCACAGCCCAGCAAGCACATGATCTTTACCGGGCCCCCTGGCACCGGGAAGACCACGATCGCGCGGGTGGTCGCCAACATGCTCGCCGGACTAGGCGTTATCGCCGAACCCAAGCTGGTCGAGACGTCACGTAAAGACTTCGTTGCCGAGTACGAGGGCCAGTCAGCAGCCAAGACCGCCAAGACGATCGATCAGGCTCTAGGGGGCGTGCTGTTCATCGACGAGGCTTACGCCCTGGTGCAGGAGCGCGACGGACGCACCGACCCGTTCGGCCAGGAAGCGATGGATACCCTGCTGGCCCGGATGGAGAACGACCGCGATCGCTTGGTGGTCATCATCGCCGGTTACAGCTCCGATATCGATCGGCTGCTGGAAACCAACGAGGGTCTACGCTCGCGATTTGCCACCCGTATCGAATTCGACACCTACAGCCCGGAAGAGCTCCTCGAGATCGCGAAAGTCATTGCGGCTGGCAATGACTCGACGCTGAGCACGGCGGCCGCGGATGAACTCCTGCAGGCAGCCAAAACGCTGCACGAACGTACGTTGCGGGGCCGTCCGGCTCTCGACATCGCCGGCAACGGCCGATATGCGCGACAATTGGTCGAGGCCTCTGAGCAGTACCGTGACATGCGGCTAGCACAGGGCCTCGACATCGAGGCCCTCGATGTGGACAGACTGCAAGAGATCAACGGCGCGGACATGGCCGAGGCAATTGCCACGGTGCATGCACACCTCAATATGAGAGAGTGAAACATGGGGCTTCGCCTAACCACCAAGGTTCAGGTAAGCGGCTGGCGCTTCCTGCTTCGCCGAGTCGAGCATGCCATCGTGCGGCGCGACACCCGCATGTTCGATGATCCGCTGCAGTTCTACAGCCGCTCGATAGCGCTGGGCATCGTTGTCGCCGTATTGATCTTGGCCGGTGCCGGCCTGCTGGCCTACTTCAAACCAGCTGGAAAACTTGGTGGCAGCAACCTGCTGACCGACCGCGCGACTAACCAGCTCTATGTACTGCTGTCCGGGCAGTTGCACCCTGTCTACAACTTGACCTCGGCGCGCCTCGTGTTGGGCAGCCCTGCCGCCCCCGTCACCGTCAAGTCCTCCGAATTGAGCCAGTTGCCCTTGGGCCAAACCATTGGAATCCCCGGCGCCCCCTACGCCACCCCGGTTTCCGGGGACACCACTTCAACCTGGACCCTTTGCGACACCGTCAGCCGGGCGGGTACCGCCTCCGCCTCGGTCGAGACATCGCTGCTGGTGATGCCGCTGCGGATCGATGCCGCGATCGATCCGATCGAGCCCAACGAGGCGATGCTGGCGGACTATCACGGCCAGACCTGGATCGTCACATCAAAGGGACGCCACTCGATCGACCTCAACGATCGTGCGCTCACATCGGCCGTGGGCATCCCCATCACCGCCCAGACGGTCCCCATTTCCGAGGGAATGTTCAATGCGCTTCCGGCCAGGGGCCCCTGGCAATTGCCACCCATCCCCGCCGCCGGAGAGCCAAACACCCTCGGGCTTCCGGAAGATTTGGTAATCGGATCGGTGTTTCAAATCCACACCGACAAGGGGCCGCAATATTACGTAGTGCTGACCGACGGCATCGCCGCGGTAAATGGCACCACTGCCGCGGCACTGCGCGCCACTCAGTCTCATGGGCTGGTGGCGCCGCCCGCGGTGGTGCCGAGCCTGGTCGTCAGGATCCCCGAACGGGTTTACGCATCACCGCTGCCAGACGAGACCCTCAACCTCATATCCCGGCCGGACGACCCGGTCTTGTGTTGGGAATGGGAGCGTAGCGCTGGGGACCAGGCCCCCAACACGACGGTTCTCACCGGACGGCACTTGCCCATCCCGCCCTCGGCCATGAAGACCGGCCTCAAACAGATTCAGGGCAGGTCAACCGTCTATATCGACGGCGGGAAATTTGTTCAGTTGCAGTCACCCGATCCCCGATACGGCGAATCGATGTACTACATCGACCCGGAAGGGGTGCGCTACGGGGTGCCCGACGCCGACTCGGCCAAGGCGCAGGGCCTGGGTATACCGAAGACGGCACCGTGGGAGATCGTTCGCCTCCTGGTGGACGGTCCGGTGTTATCCAAAAACGCCGCTCTGCTCGAACACGAAACGTTGCCCTCCGACCCCAATCCTCGAAAAGTTCCAGCTGGGACACCCGGAGCACCTCAATGACCACAAAGAAATTCACCCCAACGATCACCCGTGGCCCCCGGCTCACCCCGGGCGAGATCAGCCTCACGCCACCGGATGATCTCGGTATCGACATCCCGCCGTCGGGCGTGCAGAAGATCCTGCCCTACGTCATGGGCGGCGCGATGCTGGGCATGATCGTGATCATGGTGGCCGGCGGCACCAGACAGCTATCGCCATACATGCTGATGATGCCCCTGATGATGATCGTGATGATGGTGGGCACACTCGCCGGGGGCAGCGGCGGCGGCAGCAAGAAGGTCCCCGAGATCAATGCGGACCGCAAGGAGTACTTGCGGTATCTCGCCGGCCTGCGCGGCCGCGTAACGACGTCGGCCACCTCCCAGGTTTCGTTCTTCGGCTACCACGCGCCCCATCCCGACGATCTTCTGTCCATCGTCGGCACCCAGCGGCAGTGGTCGAGGCCGGCCAACAGCGACTTCTATGCGGCAGCCCGCATCGGGATCGGCGACCAGCCGGCGGTGGACCGGCTATTGAAGCCGGCGGTCGGCGGCGAGCTGGCGGCCAGCAGCGCCGCCCCCCAGCCCTATCTCGAGCCGGTAAGCCACATGTGGGTGGTCAAGTTCCTGCGTACCCATGGGTTGATCCACGATTGCCCGAAACTCGTGCAGCTGCGCAGTTTTCCAACGATCGCGATCGGCGGTGATCGACCGGGAGCCGATCGACTGTTGACCGCGATGATCTGCCACCTGGCGGTCTTCCATCCGCCCGACCTGTTGCAGATCCGCGTCCTCACCGAGGACCCCGAGGATCCCGACTGGTCCTGGTTGAAATGGCTGCCACATGTCCAGCACCAGACCGAAACCGACGGGGCCGGGCCGGTCCGGATGATCTCCACGCGCCCGGACGGCCTGGCCGACCTGGCCGCCCGGGGACCCCACGCTCCCGACACTCTCCCCACCGGTCCCTACGTCGTGGTCCTCGACCTGACCGGCGGCAAGGCGGGCTTCCCGCCAGACGGCAGGGCCGGGGTGACGGTAATCACGCTGGGCAACCATCGCGGGTCCGCCTATCGCATCAGAGTGGCCGAGAACGGCACCGCAGACGACCGGCTGCCTGGGCAGCAGTTCCGGCTGGTGACCTCGGCCGCCGACAGCATGACGCCGCAGGAGGCCACCCGCCTCGCCCGCAAGTTGGCCGGATGGTCGATCACCGGAACCATCCTCGACAAGACCCAACGCATCCAGAAGAAGGTCGCGACCGAGTTCCATCAGTTGGTCAACGCCAAGAGCGTCGAGGACATCACCCCGGGCCGTTGGCGCATGTACACCGACACCGATCGAGACCGGCTCAAGATCCCGTTCGGTCACGAACTCAAGACCGGCAATGTCATGTACCTGGACATCAAGGAAGGTGCGGAGTTCGGCGGCGGGCCGCACGGCATGCTCATCGGCACCACCGGTTCCGGCAAATCCGAGTTCCTGCGCACCATGATCTTGTCGTTGGTGGCGATGACCCACCCCGATCAGGTGAACCTGCTGCTTACCGACTTCAAGGGCGGCTCGACATTTCTTGGGATGGAGAAGCTCCCACACACCGCGGCTGTCATCACCAACATGGCCGAGGAAGCCGAGCTGGTAAGCCGGATGGGCGAGGTGCTGACCGGTGAACTGGACCGCCGCCAGTCGATCCTGCGTCAGGCGGGGATGAAGGTCGGCGCGGCCGGCGCGCTGTCCGGCGTGGCCGAGTACGAGAAGTACCGCGAACGCGGCGCTGACCTTCCGCCGCTGCCGACACTTTTCGTTGTGGTGGACGAGTTTGCCGAACTTCTGCAGAGTCACCCGGATTTCATCGGCCTGTTCGACCGAATTTGCCGAGTCGGGCGATCATTGCGGGTGCACCTGCTACTGGCCACCCAGTCACTACAAACCGGCGGTGTCCGCATCGACAAGCTCGAACCCAACCTGACGTATCGCATCGCGTTGCGTACCACCAGCTCTCATGAATCCAAAGCGGTGATCGGAACCCCGGAGGCCCAGTACATCACCAACAAGGAAAGCGGTGTCGGCTTTCTCCGGGTCGGCATGGAGGACCCCATCAAGTTCAGCACGCTCTATATCAGTGGGCCATACGTTCCGCCGGCGACCGCTGAAACCAACGGCGATGGCAGCGGACCCAGTACCCAGTTCGCCAAGCGAGCCTTGCAGATCCGCGAGTTCACCGCGGCTCCGGTTCTCGAGGAAGCGCTGACACCATGATCCACGCCGGCGATGCTGCAGCAGGAAGCAACGAAAGGGAGCGGCGCTCATGACTGCCGAACCTGAAATACGGACGTTGCGTGAGGTCATCCTTGACCAGCTCAGCACCGTCGAGTCGCGCGCCTACAAGATGTGGTTGCCGCCGCTGGTTGATCCGACCCCGCTCGACGAGCTGGTCGCCCGCGATCGGCGACAACCACTTCGCTTCGCGCTGGGAATCATGGACGAGCCGCGCCGCCACCTGCAGGACGTCTGGGGCGTCGACGTGGCGGGCGCTGGCGGAAACATCGGTATCGGCGGTGCCCCCCAGACCGGCAAGTCGACACTGCTGCAGACGTTGGTCATGTCGGCCGCTGCCACGCACTCGCCGCGCAAGGTCCAGTTCTATTGCATCGACCTCGGTGGTGGCGGCCTGATCTATCTGGAGAACCTGCCCCATGTGGGCGGGGTCGCGGGCCGGTCCGAACCCGACAAAGTCCACCGGGTGGTCGCGGAGATGCAGGCCGTGATGCGACAACGAGAGGCCACCTTCAAGGAACACCGGGTCGGCTCGATCGTGATGTATCGCCAGCTGCGTGACGACCCCAACCAGCCCGTCGCCTCAGACCCCTACGGCGATGTATTCCTGATCATCGATGGATGGCCCGCCTTCGTCAGTGAGTTTCCCGACCTCGAAGGTCAGGTCCAGGACCTGGCCGCACAGGGGCTGTCCTTTGGTGTGCACACGATTCTGTCCACGCCGCGGTGGACGGAGTTGAAATCACGTGTCCGCGACTACCTGGGCACCAAGATCGAATTCCGGCTCGGCGACGTCAACGAAACCCAGATCGACCGCATCACCCGGGAGATCCCGGCGAACCGCCCGGGTCGGGCGGTGTCCATGGAAAAGCACCACCTGATGATCGGGGTGCCCAGGCTCGACGGTGTGCGCAGCGCCGACAACCTGGTGGAGGCGATAACGGCGGGCGTAGCTCAAATCGCAGCCCAGCACACGGACAAGGCGCCTCCGGTACGAACTCTGCCGGAACGCATCCACCTCCACGAGCTGGATCCCAACCCTCCCGGGCCCGAATCCGACTACCGCACCCGCTGGGAGATCCCGATCGGATTGCGCGAATCCGACATGGAAGTGGCTTACAGCCACATGCACACCAACCCGCACCTGCTCATCTTCGGTGCCGCCAAGTCGGGCAAGACGACCATTGCCCACGCGATCGCACGCGCCATCTGCGCTCGAAACAGTCCCGACCAGGTGCGGTTCATGCTCGCCGACTATCGCTCCGGACTCCTCGATGCGGTGCCCGACACACACCTGCTCTCGGCCGGAGCCATCAACCGCAACAGCGCGACGTTGAACGAGGCCGTCAAAGCCCTGGCCGCTAACTTGAAGAATCGGCTGCCCCCAGCCGACCTCACGACGGCTCAACTGCGCTCGCGTTCGTGGTGGAGCGGATTCGACGTTTTGCTGCTCGTCGACGACTGGCACATGATTGTCGGCGCTGCCGGCGGCATGCCCCCGATGGCGCCATTTGCGCCCTTATTGCCGGCGGCGACCGATATCGGCTTGCACATCATTGTGACCTGCCAGATGAGCCAGGCCTACAAGGCGACCATGGACAACTTCGTCGGTGCCGCATTCGGTTCGGGCGCTCCAACAATGTTCCTTTCCGGCGACAAGCAGGAATTCCCCTCCAGTGAGTTCAAGGTCAAGCGGCGCCCCCCCGGCCAGGCGTTTCTGGTCTCGCCCGACGGCAAAGAGGTCATCCAGGCCCCTTACATCGAGCCGCCAGAAGAAGTGTTCGCAGCACCCCCAAGCCCCGGTTAGGATTATTTCATTGCCAGCGACGCATCACCCGAGCTGACGGAAATCAAGCCCGGGAGGCGATCACCGGCAGGCCGTTTCGGCGACAACCAAATGAGGATTTGTCCGAAGCGCAAATAAAGGAGAAGAAGCAGGCAAATGGAACAAAAGTCACACGGCCCGGCGATCGCCGACATCGGCACACTATTGAGCGGCAACGCTCGCATTGGTGTGACCTCCGATGCGGCAGCGTTGGCGTCGGTGACCGGGGTGGTTCCAGCTGGGGCAGACGAGGTGTCGACGCAAGCGGCCGCAGCCTTCGCCGCCGAGGGCGCCCAGTTGCTGGCTTCGAGCTCGGCGGCTCAGCGGGAGATCCACCGAGCCGGCGAATCGCCCCACCGTATCGCCCCTAACCCTGCAGAAGTCAGCGACGGCGCAACCAGCGTCATCGTGTAGAAAATCAGTCACCAGACACGGCGCAACAAGAAGGAGTGATCACCATGCTGTGGCACACAATGCCACCGGAGCTGAATACCGCTCGCCTGATGGCCGGCGCGGGCCCGGCCCCGATGCTGGCCGCGGCCGCCGGATGGGAGGCTCTGGCAGCCGCCTTGGACGCTCAGGCCGTCGAATTGACCGCGCGCTTGAACTCGCTCGGCGAAGCGTGGACCGGAGGTGGCAGCGAGAAAGCCCTAGCGGCCGCTCTGCCGATGGTGACCTGGTTGCAGACCGCCTCGACCCAGGCCAAGACGCATGGCCTACAAGCCGGTGCGCAGGCCGCCGCATACATGCAGGCCATGGCCACAACGCCTTCGCTACCCGAGATCTTTGCCAACCAGATCACCAACGTGATCCTCAACGCGACCAACTTCTTCGGCATCAACACGGTTCCCATCGCCTTCAACGAGATGGATTACTTCGTCCGCATGTGGAATCAGGCGGCGCTGGCGATGGATGTCTACCAGGCCGAGACGACGGCCAACACGCTGTTCGAACAGCTTGAGCCGATGACGTCGATCCTCGATCCCGCCACGGCACAGAGCATGCCGACTTCGTCGACTCCGCTGCTGGACATGGCGTCACAGGTCACCGGCATACCGAGCAGTGAGCTTCAGCAGACCGCCACGCAGGTCGCCGAGGTGAGTGGCCCGATGCAGCAGCTGGCACAACCGGCGCAACAGATGACGTCGGCGTTCAGCAACACCGGCAGCTCGGGCAACGGCGCGGACGAAGAAGGCTTCCGGATGGGCCTGCTCGGGGCCGGCGCGCTGTCCAATCACCCGCTGGCAGGTGGGTCAGGCCCGACCACCGGCGCGGGCCTGCTGCGCGGTGAATCACTACCCGGCGCCGGCGGGACCCTGACCCGCACGCCACTGATCAGCGAACTCGTCGAAAAGCCGATGGGTCCGTCAGTGCAGCCGGCCGCGGCTGCCGGATCGTCGGCAAGCAGTGGCGCCGCCCCGGTGGGCGCCGGCGGAATGGGGGCAGGAGCTGGCGCCGGTGCTGGCGGTTCGTCGCGGCCAGGCATGGCCGCCCTGGCGACGCTGACCCAGGAGCGGGACGAGGCCGACGAAGACGACTGGGATGACGAGGACGACTGGTGAGCGTCGTCAACACGAACAGACTTCCCGGCCACCCGGGCCGGAAGACTTGCCAACAATTTGGCGAGGAAAGAAAGAGAGAAAGTAGTCCAGCATGGCAGAGATGAAGACCGATGCCGCTACCCTCGCGCAGGAGGCAGGTAATTTCGAGCGGATCTCCGGTGACCTGAAGACCCAGATCGACCAGGTTGAGTCGACCGCCGGTTCGCTGCAGGCCCAGTGGCGCGGTGCGGCTGGTACCGCCGCTCAGGCTGCGGTGGTCCGTTTCCAGGAAGCCGCCAACAAGCAGAAGGCCGAACTCGACGAGATTTCGACGAACATCCGTCAGGCCGGTGTCCAGTACTCCCGGGCCGACGACGAGCAGCAGCAGGCGCTGTCCTCGCAAATGGGCTTCTGATTCCCCTAGAACGAGAAAGAAACGGAGCAATACGACATGACAGAACAGCAGTGGAATTTCGCCGGCATTGAGGCCGCATCCAGCTCAATCGGGGGAAATGTCGGCAGCATTCATTCCCTTCTGGATGAGGGCAAGCAGTCGCTGCACAAGCTGGCCGCAGCCTGGGGTGGT
Source organism: Mycobacterium liflandii (assembly GCF_022354805.1). Classification (NCBI taxonomy): domain Bacteria; kingdom Bacillati; phylum Actinomycetota; class Actinomycetes; order Mycobacteriales; family Mycobacteriaceae; genus Mycobacterium; species Mycobacterium liflandii. The sequence goes on from NZ_CP023138.1 coordinate 450,025, forward strand.
AGCGGTTCGGAGGCCTACCAGGGTGTGCAGCAGAAGTGGGACTCCACCGCCCAGGAGCTCAACAACGCGCTGCAGAACCTGGCTCGCACCATCAGCGAGGCCGGTCAGGCAATGTCCTCCACCGAGGGCAACGTCACGGGGATGTTTGCTTAATCCCCCCTCTCGTTCGCGTAGAATACCGAAGCACGAGATCGGGGCGAGTTTCAACCTTTCGGAATCTCGCCCCTTCTCGTGCTTCGTTCTATTGGCGAGCTTCTGAGAGGTTCCGATGCCGGCGGACTACGACGAGCTATTTCGGCCCGCCGAGGGTTCCGGACCTCCAGATGATGAAACTGGGCAAACCTTCTTTGATCCTGGTACCGCGTATCCGCCGCCCGTAAAACCCAACGGCGACGGGCACTCGGCGCCTAAGGACTGGTCGCGCGCATTTCCGCCGGCGGAAGATGAGTCGCCGTCAGACTCCGCAGAGCCGGCAGCTGGCCCCGCCAAGTCGCCGTTGCCCCCCATGCCCATCGGCGGGCCTGCGCCGATACCCCCAGAGCCACCACCGGCCCCCCCGGAGCTACCACCGGCACCCCCGGGACCGCCACCGGCTCGTCCGGAGGCACCTCCGCAATCGCCGACAGCCGAGGCTGAACCTCCGGACGAGGCAATGCCCGTTAGCGGGCCCCCGCCTGGCGGCAAGTCGCCGATGCCTCCGATGCCTATCGGTGGGCCGCCACCGGCATCTCCGGAGCCACCCGCGGCTCCACCGGAACCGACGGCGCCAGCAGACCCACCGCAGCCGCCGGAGGCTGCTGCACAACCGCCGCAGGCCGTCGAGGAACAGGCCCACGCAACCGCCGAACCCCCCGCGGCACCAAAACCGCCGCGTCCCCCCATGCCCATCGGCGGGCCCCCACCCACACCCCCGGCCGCGCCGCAACCACAACAAGACATAGAAGAAGACCCGAAACCGGCGCCCGCCGAAGCCCCAGCGGCACCACCGAAATCACCGCTACCGCCCATGCCGGTCAGCGGACCGCCACCGGAACCGCCCGAACTGCCACCGGCTCCACCGGAACCGACGGCCTCAGCAGAGCCACCGCAGCCGCCGCAGGCCGTCGAGGAACGGGCCCACGCAACCGCCGAACCCCCCGCGGCACCAAGACCGTCGCGTCCCCCCATGCCCATCGGCGGGCCCCCACCCGCACCGGAACCACAACAGAGCGCGCCGCACCCGCACCAGGACATAGAAGAAGAACCGAAACCGGCGGCCGCCGAAACCCCAGCGGCACCACCGAAATCACCGCGACCCCCCATGCCGGTCAACGGGCCGGCACCCACCCGGCCCGAGCCACCGTTACCACCGGGCCCCCCGCGTCGCCGCGCTCAACCGCCAACGGCGCCACCCAACCAGCCCGGGCAACCGAAGCCCATCAGCGGACACCCGCCGCCCCCACCAAGGCCAGCGGCGTTCACACCCCCAGCACGCGGCGCCACGCCAAACCGGCATGAATCGGCCGAACCTCCGCCACCGCGCCGGGTCCGGATCGGTGGCCCGCCTCAGCCTCCAGGGCCACCGGAGGCTGAATCCGAGGCTCCTCGGCACTCGCGGCATGCCCGACGGGCGCATCGTTATCGGCCCGAGCCCGAAACCGATGACCTCGAGGCCACCGCGGTACGGCCGCTTCCGACGCGCGAGCCAATGAGGCGAAACGGACCCGCGGCGGACGAAAGCTCAACCGCGTCCTTCGCGTGGCTGCAGCAGAGCCAACCAACGCTCGATCGGCCTTCCGGACCCATGCCCGCCGCCCCTGGGGCCCCCGTCGAGTCCGCGCCGGGGCGCCCTGATGGTCGTAGGGCCAGGCGGCGCGCCGAATCCCCGACTTCGGCCGCTTCGACACCATCTCCGCTGGTGCCAACCAGGGCTCAACCGCCGGGCCCCACCAGGGCTCAGCCGCCGCGCACCGCCGCCGCGGCTCAACCCGCTACTGAGGCTACTGAGCCCCTGCCGGACGCCGGTGCCCCGGCCAAGCAGCCGAAGAAGCCGGTGCCACAACGGGGTTGGCGGCGGTGGGTTCACGCGGTCACGCGGATCAACTTCGGCCTTTCTCCCGATGAGAAGTATGAATTGGACCTGCGCACGCGGATCGGTCGAAAGCCCCGCGGCTCGTATCAGATCGCGATCTTGGGCCTGAAGGGCGGCGCCGGGAAGACGACCACGACGGTCACTCTTGGCACCACACTGACGCACGTGCGCGGGGATCGGATCCTGGTGCTTGACGCCGATCCGGGCGCCGGAAATCTCGCCGAATGTTCGGGACGTTCGTCGCCATCATCGATTGCCGATCTGCTGGCGGATCCGCGGCTGTCGCACTACAACGATGTCCGCGCACACACCAGCGTCAATGCCGCCAATCTCGAGATTCTCCCCACCGCGGAATACACCTCCGCGCAGCGCGGGCTCAGCGGCGAAGACTTGCGATCGGCCGTCGATACCGTGTCGAAGTTCTACAACCTGGTCCTGGCCGATTGCGGGGCAGGGCTATTCGATCCGGTGACACTGGGTGTGCTCGATACCGCCTCAGCGATCGTGATCTTGACTAACGTTTCCATCGACAGTGCGCGCCAAGCCGCAATCGCGCTGGACTGGTTGCGCAAACACGGTTACCAGGATTTGGCGAGCCGCGCATGCGTAGCGATAAACCATGTCGCCGTTGGCGAAACCAACGTGTCGGAGCAGCAGTTGGTCCGGGACTTTGAACAGCAGCTCCAACCCGGGCGCGTAGTGGTCTTGCCATGGGACCGGCACATCGCGGCCGGCACCGAAATTCATCTCGACCAGCTTGGCCCCGTCTACCGACGACGGGTTCTCGAGCTGGCCGCGGCTCTGTCCGACGATTTTGAAAGGGCTGGACGTCGTTGAGCGCACCTGCAGTTGCCGCACCCTCCGCCGCCACGGGAACAACCCCACCCAAGCCGGCAACCACCCGGGTCACCGTCCTTACCGGCAGACGGATGACAGATCTGGTGCTGCCCGCGGCGGCACCCATGGAGAGCTATGTCGACGAGACCGTCGCGATCTTGGCCGATCTGCTCGAAGACACTCCCGCGGAGGTGCTGGCCGGCTTCGACTTCGAAGCTCAGGGCGTTTGGACGTTCGCTCGGCCCGGATTCCCGCCGCTAAAGCTCGACCAGTCCCTCGATGAGGCCGGCGTTGTCGACGGATCGCTGCTGACCTTGGTCTTGGCCAGTCGCACGGAGCGGTATCGGCCCCTCGTCGAGGACGTCATCGACGCGATCGCGGTGCTCGACGAGTCGCCCGAGTTCAACCGCACCGCTCTGGAACGCTTCCTCGCCGTGGCAATCCCCCTCTTCGCCCTGCTGATCACCGCCGTTGCCATGCGGGCCTGGTGGCAAACCGGGCGCAGCGTGTTCTGGCCGCTGGCGATCGGCCTAATTGGGCTCGCCGCCTTGGCCGGTTCCTTCGTCGCAAAACGGTTCTACCAAAACTCGCGGCTCGCCGAGAGCCTGCTGGTTACGTCGTACGGCGTCATCGCCGCGGCGGCAGCGATCGCCGTTCCCCTGCCGCGCGGGTTCCATTCGCTGGGGGCGCCCCAGCTCGCCGCCGCCGCCACAGCGGTGTTGTTCATCACTTTGATGATGCGCGGCGGGCCGTACAAACGCCACGACATCGCGGCGTTTGTGGTGATTACATCGATCGCGGTCATTTCGGCGGCGGTCGCCTTCGGATACGGATATCAGCAATGGGTGCCGGCCGGGGCGATTGCGTTCGGGTTGTTCATCGTGACGAACGCGGCCAAACTGACTGTCGCCGTCGCGCGGATCGCGCTGCCGCCCATCCCCGTTCCCGGAGAGACCGTGGACAACGAGGAATTGCTCGATCCCATCACCGCCCAAGACGCGACCAACGAAGAGACACCGACCTGGCAAGCCATCATCGCCTCCGCGCCGGCGTCGGCAGCCCGGCTCACTGAGCGCAGCAAATTGGCTAAGCAGCTGCTCGTCGGCTACGTCACCGCGGGAACGCTGATTCTTGCGGTCGGTTCGATAGCCGTGGTGGTACGCGGCCACTTCTTCCTACACAGCATGATTGTGGCGGGTCTGATCACGGTGATCTGTTCGTTCCGATCGCGGCTGTACGCGGATCCGTGGTGCGCATGGGCGCTGCTGGCGGCGACGGTTGCCATCCCGACCGGGCTTGCCGTGAAGCTGAGCCTTTGGTATCCCCACTATGCCTGGCTGTTGTTGACGATCTACCTCACGGCGGCCCTCGTTACGCTCATCTCGGTCGGCGCGATGAACCAGGTACGTCGCGTTTCGCCAGTCATGAAACGGGCCCTGGAATTGTTCGATGGCGCGATGGTCGCATCAATTGTCCCGCTGCTGCTGTGGATTACCGGCGTCTATGACCTGGTTCGAAACATCCGATTCTGAGTCACCGGAGGGCTACGTCAGGGCGGTCGTGGCAACGGATCGGCCCGCACCGAAATTGGCGCAATCGGGCTTGTTTCAAGTCGGGTAAAATTTGCTCAACCCATTACGTACAGGAGGGATTCTGCGATGGCTGAGCCTCTGGCCGTCGATCCCGCCCGTCTGATTGCTGCGGGAAGCAAGGTCGCCGAGCTGGTTTTTCCGGCGCTACCAGCGCCGATAGCAGCAACTGGAGGGGATCCGGTTTCGGCTGCAATTAACGACACAATGCCTGGCATCGAGTCCTTGGTATCCGACGGGATGCCCGGTGTAACCGCCGCCTTGAAACGAACCGCTTTCAGCATGTCGACTGCCGCAGACATCTACGCGAAGGCCGACCAAGCCCTTGGCGATGCACTGACGCAGTACCAATTCGGCGGCGACGGCCAAGCGCTAGGCGCAAGCGGTACAAACGCTGTGGCACAGAGCCAGGCCGGACAGACCGTGCAATCGTTGGCCGCGCCCGCCGCTGGGCTATTGGGCGCGCCCGTGGCGCAAGCATTGGCCGCGCCCGCGACCGGGCTGCTGGGCGTACCCGCGGCGGCGGCGACACAGATCGGCGAGGCGGTCAGCGCTCAGGCGGAAGCCCTGTCGCCCCGAGTGGCCGCCACAATTCCCCAGCTGGTGCAACTGGCCCCGCAAGCCGGTCAGATGGCGCAGCAGGCCTCACCGATCGCGCAGACCATCAGTCAGTCGGCCCAACAGGGTTCCTCGCAGGGCGGCGCAGCGCCGGCACAGCTCGTCTCGGACACCAAACCCGACGAAGACGCGGAGCTGGCTGACGAGACCAAAGAGGGCGAGGAAGACGCCCTGGCAGCGGCCGGTGCAGAAGGCGCCGCGGCTCGCCACGCCACACTGGTGAGCGCTCCCGTCGAAAGCGCCGGCGGTGGCGAGACGTCGACGGGTTCGGTCTCAGCTCCGATCTGATAATTCGGCGTAAGCCGCACCCCGATCGGGCGTACGGCGGATACGCGCGGTGTCACCGGCGACATCCAACCGCGGCCGGGCGCCGGATGGGGGCGTGCCCACATCGGGCGCCGTCATACCGGCCGACCCGGGGATCGCGTCCGAGCGTGCCGACCGTGCCGCCAACATTTCGGTCGCTCGCTGTGTCGCCGCCCGCAGGCTACTGGCGTTCGAGGAGGTCTTGTTCGCCAACCCGATCAGGGTGGCGGCGGCGGCAACCTGCACAACACCGCATGCGGCGACCGCAATGTGGAAGGACGGGAGCTGGCCCTCGGGCCCCCCTAGTTCGAGGCCGGCACAAACCACCAGCACACCCAGGACTACCGCGATCAGTACCGACAGCCGCTCGCGGGCTTGCTTGACGGCATCGGCTTGGGAGGACACCAGCCCGGCGGTGAGCCGGTCCAGGTCGGCCATCAGCGTGGCGCGCCGCGACTGTGCGAGGTTCTGAACCCAATAGGCCTGCGCCGCATTGCCCCGCCAACCGCCGTCCGGACCAAGGGCGGCGACCTGGGCGCCGACGTCGTCGAACAATGACCCACTGCTCGCCAAGCGATCACCCTGCTCGGGCGACTCATCTCCAAGCCATCCCCACATGACACCAAGGATGGTCAGGGTCGCCCCGCAAACAACGGTTCCTGGGCATAGCTCGTGGGGATTATCGGCCGCCCCCGCTTCCGCTTCTCGCTCAATCTCCCCTACGTCCGATTCGAATCCGTCAAATTTGGGTCTCCCATGCGTCCGATTCGAATCCGTCAGGTTCAAACAATCCTGCGTCCGGCTCTAAGTGGGCGAGCAAATCTTCAAAGCTTCGGTTATGGGTCGCCGCTTCATCCGGGTGCATGAGACGAAGATTCCTTTCGAGCTATCGTTGTGCCGCCCAGCACGGCTGTCCCGCATCGTCATGTCGAAAACGCTGCTAGGCCGGCCGCACGCCTGTCCGCACGCCGACGCACTCGAGAGCGAACATCGGGTGTTCGCATCTGCTCTGCCGCGCCGAGCTGCCCCGTAAGGCACCAGCAATTATTGCCACCGAATTCGCCGGGCCTCACACGAAATTCAGGCCTGGATATTTCAGAATCAACTTCTGATATAAATCAGAACTGACTTCTGAAAGTGATCGCAGAAGAATCGTGTATGAATTGCGGAATCAACTATAACTAACTTTCGAAAAACGCACTGGCAGCGGCCTTGTTCAGGCACGCGCACAGCAGTGTCGTCTCCCGCGAGGCCCTGGCGTGGGATCGGATCACTCCCAGGGCTCCGGCGTTGTTGATTAGCAGGCTTGTGAGCTTGGGGATTGTGGATTGAGGAGGTCTAGGCGGCGGTTGGCGGTCAAAGCGGTGATCCGGCAGGCTTCGGCGATGTTGTCGGCGCCGTTGAGGCGGTGCAGATTGATCGCGGTGTTGCGTAGCGTTGCTAGGATCTGTGCGCCGTTTCCGGTATGTGCCCTTTGATGGTCTTCGTCGAAGGTGACGTCGCGTATCCAGTGCAGGCTGTTCTCGATTCCCCAGTGTTGACGCATCCAGGTCATGATCGCGGTAGGGCGGGCGTGCTCGAACGGCAGGCTGTAGATGGCATAGACCACCTCCACGCTGCGCTGGTCGGTGGCGGTGATCAAGCGTTCACGAGTGATCCGGATGATTTGTTTTGCGTAGGGGAAGCCGATTCCTCGTGCAGCGGTGATGATTTGCAGGGTGCGGGTCTCGACACGGCCGTGGCCGCGGGAGTCGTCGGTAGCGGCTGTGGGCACCTCGGCCCAGGGCAGCGCGGTGATACGCGCAAGTATTTTGGCTTGGTTGGACTTGACGATCATCAGGTAGTGCGACTTCAAGGTGGCGCAGATCAACTTCGCGGTGACGACCTGGGTATGCATCGCATCCACGGTGACCAGCCACCGCAAGCTACCCGGCAGCAGCGTGAGCAGGGCACGTACGCAGGGAATTTCATTGCTTTTCTCGGCGACAGCGAGTTGACCGAGCACCAATCGGGCACGGTGGGTGAACACCGACACGAGATGCGTGGCTGTCGCTTTGGCGCGTAAAGGCACCACGCAGCATCTTGCCGTCCAACGCGATCGGCACCAATCCACTGGGGTCGCTGCTGGCCACGTGTGCAGTGAAGTAACTGCCCATCCTGGCGTTGAGGTCGGCGGGGTCTAGCCGAGACAAAACAGCGCGGAAGGTCTTCTCACTGGGCCGCCGGAACCGGACCCCTAATTGGGCCAACACATCATCGGGAGCGGTGGCCGCCCATGTGGCAAAACCAGCATAGCCGCGCATCCCCGCGGCAGTGGCCAGAACCGCGATCGCCAACAAAGCCATCAGCGAATACCTCCGACCGCGTGGGTCCCTCGGGTCTGGCACCGAGGCCAACACATCGAGAAACTCCGATCCGATGAGCTCGCTACGCTCACCAGGACTCCAGCGGTCGAACACCTCTGGAACCGACGACACAGGCAATACTGAAACGGTAGGCACGGGCAACTCCAGACCAACGACGAACAGTAACCAACTCGATCGTTCTCCAGATAGCCCGTGCCTACACTCCGGCCCCAATAGCGCGGCACCAAAGATCATCAACCCAGCTCACAAGCCTGCTAATCAACAACGCCGGAGCCCTGGGATCACTCCGAATTCAGGACGCGTCCGCCAAAGCGTTGGCAAGCAGCCCGGCGACATAACGCCAGTACAGCCAGTCGGCGACCGCCGGCCGCTGGGCTTCAGCGTCTGCCGCGCTGTAGGCCTGGTGCAGCGCGATCTCCTGCCAATGTTCGGCATAGGCGCGGAATGCCCGCAGGTGCGAGACCTCACGGCCGGTGGCGTTACTCGTCATCGGCTTCATCAGGTCGAACCAGAACATGTGCCGCTCGTCGTCTGGCGGATTGGCGTCGGCCGGCGCCGGCGGCAGCAACTCCAGCAGCCGCAGATCTTCGGTCTCTGCCAGCTGGGCCGCCGCCGAGCGGTCTACCACCTCGAGCCGCGGACGTCCGGTCATCTTGCCGCTCTCCGGAATGTCGTCGGCTTCCAGGATGATCTTGGCCGCGCCCGCGTCCGAGTTGGCCAATTGTTCGGCCGTCCCGATCACCGCGCGCAGCTTCAAGTCGTGAAACGCCGCCCAACCCTGCACGGCCAACACCGGGTAGGTGGCGAACCGGGCCTGCTCATCGGCCGGGATCGCATGGTCAGCGCTGGCCATGTAGACCTTGTGCGGTAGCTCGACATTCTCGGGTATGTAGGCCAGCCCATAACTGTTGGCCACCACGATGTCGCCGTCGGTGGTCACCGCGGTGATCCAGAAGAACCCGTAGTCGCCCTTGTTGTAGGTGTCGGGCGCGTTCAACGCGGCCGCGATGCGTCGCGCCAGGCGCAAGGGGTCCTTCTTTTGACTGCGACGAGACGCCGAAGCGATGGCATCGCGCGCGGCGCGCGCCGCCGAGACCGGAACCATCGGCGATGGCGTAACGGCATCGGGCGCTTCGGACTTCTCTTTTTCGTCCGGCTTGGGTCGCTCCGGAGCCGGACGGGTCGGCGATGCGGTGCGAGCCGCTGCCGGGCGCGGCGCGGCCGTATTGGGGCCCCGGCCGCCCGACTCCACCGGTGCGCGCCCCGCGGCGGCACGCGAGCCGGCGCCCGAGGCCGCTGACTGGCTTGTGCTCGAACTCGCTCCGGCCGAGGACAGACCCGAGCTTGATCCAGCGGACACTCCCCGACCGCCGCCCGGCATCGCGCTGGCGGCAGGTGCGGCCACGGCCCCTCCCGAGGAGTCGTCGCCGTGCGCAGGGCCCGAAGGTCCCGACGGCTGGGTTGACGGTGCCGTGGACGTCTCCGTTGCCGCTGCCGGCTTCACGTGAGCCGGGTCGGTTGAGGGCTGCCCCGGCGTGGACGGCGACCCCGGCTGCGACGGCGCGGGCTGCGGACTCGCACCCGGGTCGGCGGGCGCCGGCTGCGGACCGGGCCCCGGAGCGGGCGCGGGCTGCGGTGCCGGCGCTGGTGCCGGCGCCGGGGCCGGGGTTGGCTCGACCGGCAAGACCGGGGTGTCGGGTTTCCCTGGCTTCGGCTTGCCGGGGGTGACCGGGGTGATCGGCGTCACCGGGGTGCCCGGGGTGATCGGAGTACCCGGGGTGATCGGAGTAACCGGGATGCCCGGGGTAACCGGGTGCGGTGGCCCGCCGGGTGTCGGAACCACCGGAGTACCCGGCGTCGGGTTCACCGGCGTGCCCGGGCCGCCAGGGGTAACCGCTTTGTGCGGGTTGACCGGCGTGGGTTCGAATGGCTTGGGTCCGGGTGCCCCGGGGGTTGGCTGTCCTGGTGTCGGCACGGTCACGGACGGAATGCCCGGTGCCGGGTGCGTCACCTGGTGCAGCAGATCCTTGAGCGCATTGTGCGGCGGCTTCCAGTTTCTGGATGCCAGAACCTGCTCAGCGGCTTCGGCCACCAGACCCGAGTTGGCCTCGTGAGCTGAACGGATCAGGGATGCGATCGCCGCCTTGCGCTCCTCGGGATCAAGGTCTGCGTTGCCCTCCAGAACCCGTATTTCGCGATGAGCACCGTCCACGTTGTTGTCAATGTTTGCCTTCGCCTCGGCGATCAACCCGGCCACATGCTGGTGCCAGGTAATAACCGTGGCGAGATAGTCCTGCAGCGTGCTCATTTGCTTGAGATTCCCGCCCAGCGCACCGTTGGCCGCACTGGCAGCACCACCGGACCAGACACCACCGTCGAACACCTCGACCTGCTGGTGCCGGCAGGCGTCCATCACGTCGGTAAACAGGTGCAGGACCCGGTTGTACTCGCGAGCCCGGTCGTAGTGGATGTCCTCGTCGGCGTCGGGCCACCCACCCGCCTCGAGCATCCGCCCGGCGTACTCCCCCGTCGGCCTCGGAATACCCATCGCCTACTCTCCTCCCCGCAGCATCCAGGCCGCAGCGACCAGACCTGTCAGGTAGGTACCCGCAGTGGATCGTTGGACCGGCGCGCACACCGCACCGCCGTTGCGCTGGCTTGCGGGCCGCGTCAGCTGGTCAGTGGTACCGGACGTCATGCTTAACAAGCCTAACCGAGCTTAAGACCAGCTAGATGCGCCAATTTGGGGATCGGGACGGGCCGACGAAAATGACACCACAGCACGGCAGACCGCCGTATCGGAGAGATTTCGCGCAGGCTTGAGCCGCGCGCAGAACGACGCAGACGCCGCGACACGGAGGCACCACGGCGGTCGCGTCAATGGTCCGCTAGCGCGAACCAAAAGCCGCTGACAGGCGCGCCGAGGGGACTGTTTCCACCCCGGCGCAGGGACGGATCAGACCATCCCGTTGTTCATTGTTTGAGACATTGAGGACAACACTGCGGTTAGTTTTTCTCCCGCCGCGTCGTTGTACTTGGATGCGGCGTCCTGGGCGTTCTTCAACGCCTGGTTGACCCGCGCACTAACGACCTCCGGACCAACTTCCTTCAGCAGGCCGTCGTCGATGCGCACAGCGGTGAGCCACTGGTGCCCATTGATCGTGACCTCGACCGTCTCGGTGTCGTCTTTGCCACGGAAATTGCCGGTATTCATTTGGTTCAGCGTTCCGTCCAAGGCCGACTGGAACCGTGCTGCCAACGCCAACACCTGCGCGACTTGGGGGTCCATCTCCATGCTGGTCACCTTGACTCCTTACTGTCCTGACGACTGTCCTGACGGCTACTTGTTGTCCTGACGGCGGCGGTTACCGATTACGGCCTCGGTCCACTCGCGGTCCTCGGTGTAGAGCGCTTCCTCGTCTTGTTGAGCGCCCTTGGACTTGGCGCCGCCCTGGCCCTGGCCGGCGCCGCCCATCGGCATTCCCATGCCACCCCCGGCCATTCCGCGACCTGCGGCGCCAGCACCCTGGCCGGCACCGGCGACGTCGCCTGCCGCGGCCGGTCGTACGGACTCGCCGCCGGCCAGAGGCGCATCACCCATGGACACGCCGCCGAGACCACCACCGCCGCCGCCCAAAGACATCGGTTTGACGCCGAGGCCCTTGGACAGGTTGGACGCCGCCTCGCGACCCGCCGAGGTGAGCTCGGCGGTGTTGACGTCCGGTGTACCGCCCGCTCCACCGGTGGGCGGAATCATCGGCGGCGTCATTCCCGAAGCCAGCCCGGTGGAACCGTCGCTGGGCGGCATCAAGAAGCCGGGGATCAGGCCCTGAGGTTGCGCGGGTGGCGGTGGGTCGATCTTGATCGCCTCCGGAGGCTTCGGCGGATTCACCGGCTCGAGATCTGCCTTGGTGTTGTATTCGCTCAACACCTTCTCCGAGGTCTCTTGATACTCGGCGTAGAGCTTGATGGCTTGCTCTTGATAGTCCGGGTCTTTCGCCAGTCTCTCGAGTTCGATGATGTCGGCCAGGGTGGGGTGCCCTCGCCGGGCCCACAGCTGCAGTTGCGCCATGAAATTGGCCTGCTTGGCCAGCGATGCACTCAGCTTGGCCATGTGGAGTATCCAGTCCTTCTGCTGGTCCAGCGAGGCCTCGCAGGCGGTAGCGGCGTCTCCCTCCCAGTTCTCGAAGATCCGGAACCGCTTGATGTCCCGTTGCAGAGCCAGGTTGAAGTTGTTCCACCCGTCGGCGAAGTTGACCATCGACGTGCCCTGGTCACCGGATTCGAGCTTTGTCGCCGCGGTCTTGAGGTCGGTGAAGTCTGATTCACCCGCGGCCGCCACCTTCGGGGTTTCCTCCAGCGAATCGGTCTGGCCGGCGCCGGCGCCGCCCGCAGATTGGGCGTCGACCTCGCCATTACCGTCGTTATCGAGCGCGGTTGCGGACTCGTCCTCGACCTCGCCATACGCCGCGGCGGCGTTGCGCAGCGACGTCGCCAGACGTTGCCGTTCCCGCTCGCCTGCCTGCAGGTATAGGCGGACGTTGTCGGCGGAGATCGCCAGTTGCTCGGCCGCGTTGTTGGCTGCCGTGAGGCCGGACGATGCCTGGGGCACATCAGTGGGCGGAGTCGCCATCGGCGCCTCCACCTCGTCTGCCCTGTTCAAGATTTCCTGCTGATCCACCGTTACGGTCTGCGGCTGGCTCATGTCGGATCGTCCTCCTTAGTGCTCCATGCCATTATCGTCGCTGAAACGACCGCTTGCTGCACCAAAAAATTTCGCCGCCTCTTCCAGCTCACTTGGACCTACTTGGGCAGGGCCATCTGGAAGCGACTTTCCTCCGGTGGAGAGACCCGCCGGATCGGCAGCTTGCGGTGTCGTGGGGTGCCGACCAAGTTGTGACGCAGGATCACCCGGTCAATACCAGGGTGCGCGCCCAGATAGGTCGTCGCGTTCGGCCACACCACCTTGGCCTCCGCGCCGACATGGGCACCGATGAGCCTGGCGAATTGTTCGAAGTGTGGTCCCACGGTGACGGCGCCCCCGGCAGCCGCCGAACGCACGGCGAACTGGGTGAAGGTCTGGGCGTCCCCCAGGTTGACGGTCGCATCCACGTCATCGAACGGCATGTACACCGGGCAGCGGTTCACGGTCTCACCGATTAACACACCCGCTGATCCGATTGGCAGTTGGCAGTGGTGATTGGCCACCAGGCTCTGCCCTTCCAACGCCGGCCGCTGACTGCCGAACAGGCGCGAGAAGCCCCGAGGAGTCTTGGGCGTTCTCACTGTGGTCAACAACACCGTGGACCGCGGCGGCATCCCGGGAGCAATCCGGACCCTGGTAATGGTGTGGTCCGCTCGTGCGGACCACCACAAATCCGGGCCGCCGGGCGCGGTGTAGGCGGCGGTGTAGCTGTCAGCGCCCTTGATCATCGACCATTTCTCCCGCACATAACCGATGTCGGTGGCGCGGTCGTAGTCGTCGAAGCTGCGCCCGCATACTGCGTCGACGCCGTTGCTGGCCAGGCCATCGGCGATGCGAGTCGCCGACGCCACCAGATAGCGAGCCAAACCGGCGAGGCCGGCCTCGCGACGCTGCGCAGACTTGCGGGTTTGTTCCGGGTCGGCTCGCAGCATGATCCACGTCCGCCGGTTTGCCGGAGCCGGATCGGCGCCGATCACCCGCTGGTAAAGGCTCACCACCTCTTCGGAGGCGGTGTTGCCAACGCGGTAGCCCGCCGAGACCACATCTGCTTCCAGGTCCGGGCAATGCACCGACAGCAGGTCCTCGAGTAGGCGGGTGTCCAGCACGTCGTCGGTGTGAGCCTTGCCGTCGACGATGACCGTCGGGGTAAACGGGCGGGGCTTGAGCTCGATCACCGCAATCAGGTGGTCGCGTCGCCAACGCACCGCGACGTGATCACCCGGCTTCACGGTGGCACCGACCACCGGTTCGGACGGCACATCCGGCGGTCGGCGACGCCAACGCAGCCAGGCGAACACGGTGGCCACCCACCCGGTGACCCGACGACCGGAAAAAGTCACCGTCGCCACGATGACGCCCAGCGCTACCAGCGCGATGCCCACCCACCAGTAGCGCATGTGCAGGAACATCATGATGCAGGGCGGCGCCAGCACCGCAACGACAAGTGTGTGGCCGGTGCTGACCCGGAACCGTATTGAACTGAAGGGGTTCCTCATCGGCGCCTCAGCGCCCGGGCGGCCAACGTGCCCAATCCGAGCACCAGCGTCAGCCCCAGTAGCGACACCGCCACCATGGAGATCGGGCGGTGATCCGGGCCGGGTTCGATGCGTGGGGGCGGTAGTCGTCTGACGCTGGGGGGCACCGAAGCCGGGCCCGGCGGGATGTCCCAGGTCAGCGCCGCGACGGCATTGACCACGCCGGAGCCGACGAGATTGTCGATACCGCCTCCGGGATGTCGCGCGGTGGCGGTGATCCGGTTCATCACCTGCACCGGCGTCAGTTCCGGAAACCGTTGCCGGACCAGCGCGGCCAGACCGGAGACATAGGCCGCCGCAAACGAGGTGCCGGCGATGGGCACGGGTCCTTCTCGACCTTGCAGGGCGTTGACCGGTTCGCCGTGATCACCGAGCGCGATGATGTTCTCCGCGGGTGCCGCTACCCCCACCCACGGTCCGTGCATGGAAAACGAACTCGGCACCCCGTTCTGGCCGATGCCCCCGACAGTCAGCACCAAGGGCGCATACCAAGCCGGTGTGACCACGGTCTGCACCTTGTTCCAGCCCCGGGGATCATTGGGTGTCGACGCGTCGGGCATCGGATTCTGCGAGCAGTCGCCGCCGGTGTTACCCGCGGCGACGACGACCACGGCGTTCTTGGCGTTGACCGCATAGTCGATGGCCGCGCCCAGACTTATTTCGTCGATCGGCCTGCTCACCTTGTAACACGCCGCCTCGCTGATGTTGATCACTCCCGCCCCGAGGTTGGCCGCATGCACCACCGCACGGGCAAGACTGCGAATGGACCCGGCCGCCGGCGTCGCGTTGGGATCATTGGGGTTGGGTTGCGAGCCAACCGGTTCGAAGGCCTCCGATGTCTGGCGCAACGAAAGCAGTCGCACGTCGGGGGCAACCCCGACGAAACCGTCGGTCGGTGCGGGGCGCCCGCCGATAATCGAGGCCGTGAGCGTGCCGTGCGCATCACAGTCCGACAGTCCGTCGCCGGCCTGATCGACGAAGTCCCCACCCGGCTCGGCCGGGACCCGTGGTGAGGCGTCCACGCCGGTATCGATCACCGCCACCGTCACGCCGGCCCCGGTCGCAAACTTGTGGGCCTCTCCGACACCCATGTAGGCGTTGCTCCACGGCGGATCGTGAAAGCTGGAATCGGGCAGCGTCGTGGGACTGGTACAGAGCACTCGCTGCTCGGTGGGTTGGTCGGGACCGGTTACATCCGGTGGTACCGCGCCGGGATCAATCGAGGGAGGATCGATTGCAAAAGCCGGCGGTGCGGTCAGCAACGCCAGCGCGACCATCGTCAGCAAGGTCCGGTGCACCCCGGAATCACTCCGTTCTTTAGCCGCAGTGAGGCTCTGGCACGCTCGTGTCAGTCCTGGCTGCATTTTAGACGTAACGGGCGCGTAAACGACGCTATTCAACCCGGTGCCAGCCTGTCCATCCTGAACTGTGACCAAGCGGCGTCGGCAACTGGCTCCGCACACAGTGCCGTACCGGTCCGGGTGTCATTCAAAGATGCACGAACACATGCCATTCCACGCGCCGGGGCTTGCCCTCGCCAACCG
The DNA here is from genome assembly GCF_022354805.1 of Mycobacterium liflandii. Classification (NCBI taxonomy): domain Bacteria; kingdom Bacillati; phylum Actinomycetota; class Actinomycetes; order Mycobacteriales; family Mycobacteriaceae; genus Mycobacterium; species Mycobacterium liflandii. Next base: position 465,596 of record NZ_CP023138.1, read on the forward strand.
GCGCGATCCGTCACCAAACGATGGCGGCCATGTCACGGTTGTCCGCGCACACGCTGCGCACCGCGGCTTCGACATCACCAGCGGCGATCATCTGAAGATCCTCGACCGACACCGCTCGCCCCGCTCGCTTCTGGGCGACCACTCGAGTGTCCCGATATCCCTCGGCGCGCTCGATGACGTTGCGCGCGAACCGCCCGTTCTGCATGGCATCGATCCCGTGTTGCCCACCCGGGGTGGTGTAGTTGCGGATGGTGGTGGCCGCGTCCAAAAAGATCTCGCGCGCCGCCTCATCGAGCAGGCTGGCGCGCGGCGCGGCATAGCGCTGCCCGATCTCGACGATTTCCGTCGGCGAATATGACTCAAAGCGCAGCTTGCGATTGAATCGTCCGGCCAAACCCGGATTCACGCTGAGGAATTCGTCGACCTGATCCTCATAGCCCGCACCGATGAAACAGAAATCGAATCGGTGGGTCTCCAACTTGACCAGGAGCTGGTTGACCGCCTCCATGCCAATCATGTCCGGTGTTCCGTCCTGGTGACGTTCCACCAGGGAGTAGAACTCATGTTTCATCCGCACCGAGAAGCGGGTGGTCGCCGCACGCAGCCTGCGGTTGTAGAAGAGGTGCCCGGAGTTTTGGTCCCGGTTGGACAAGCTCAACGGCATTGCTCAGTACCCCCTTGGGGAACGACGTGGATCGGCTTGCTGGATCCGATCAGCCAGGTTCGATGCATCAGCGGCAACCCCGTAGCGGCCCTGCGCGTAGTTGATGAACGCGCATGCCTAGGCCACCAGGTTGGTGATGTTGGTCGAGGTGCCCGGCTGGTGGTAGGCCGCGAAGGTCGGTGCGATGAACTGCCACGCTCCCCTACTCGACGTGCCCTGGGCCGCGTTAGCGTCCCAGTCGTTCACCGCGCTGGCGTTGTAGCCCGACTCTCGGCGGGCCACCAAATCCATCCCGCGTGTCCAGCGCGCTCGTGCTGCAGGGTCGTGAATACCCTTGATATCGAGGGCTTTACGGATCGCCGCCAACACAGCGGGCCGGCCCGTGGGTGAAACGTGATTATGCTGTCGCCTAGCGGCTGCCTGTAGGTACCGCAGCCGGCGCAGCCGCAACACCAGTTGTCGCGCCCGTGCACGCGACCGCACGATGTGGCGGCGCTGGGCTCGCAGTCTTGCCGCCATGCGGACCATGGCTTCGCGCCGGCCAAGCGGCGTATCGGCCGCGAGCGCGCTATCGGCGTGGGCTGCCTGCAGGATGGCGCGCGTGGCCCTTCTCGCGAGCGCGTAATCGGCCTGGGCTATCGACATGATCTGCGCGAGTTCCCGGTCGGTGTCGATGGACCGTCGTACGGCCTGGACGACGGCGTGCGATCGCGCTGCGGCCCGATCGGGAAGCCGGTCCCCTCCTGTCTGCGATACGGAGTCGGCCAGTGCCTGAAGCTGCGGCTCGTGGCGGCTTCTTTCGTCGACTAAGCGACCGGCGAACAGCCCGTGCCCGCGGGACAAGGTCGCCAGCGTCTGAAGGATCAGCGGATCAGTCAAGAATTCCTCCGCCGCCGTGCCGAAACCGGCCCACGTCTGTCAGCAGACCACTCCGCCTGGAAACAAACACCCAAGCCACTACTCCCGTACCTCCGGGTCAGCGAAACACGGCGCACCATGGGCGCGGACACCGTCGCCCGCCCATCGCAGGGTAGCTGCACAGGGCTCCGGCGTTGTTGATTAGCAGGCTTGTGAGCTGGGGAATTGTGGATTGAGGAGGTCTAGGCGGCGGTTGGCGGTCAAAGCGGTGATCCGGCAGGCTTCGGCGATGTTGTCGGCGCCGTTGAGGCGGTGCAGATTGATCGCGGTGTTGCGTAGCGTTGCTAGGACCTGTGCGCCGTTTCCGGTATGTGCCCTTTGACGGTCTTCGTCGAAGGTGACGTCGCGTATCCAGTGCAGGCTGTTCTCGATTCCCCAGTGTTGACGCATCCAGGTCATGATCGCGGTAGGGCGGGCGTGCTCGAACGGCAGGCTGCAGATGGCATAGACCACCTCCACGCTGCGCTGGTCGGTGGCGGTGATCAAGCGTTCACGAGTGATCCGGATGATTTGTTTTGCGTAGGGGAAGCCGATTCCTCGTACAGCGGTGATGATTTGCAGGGTGCGGGTCTCGACACGGCCGTGGCCGCGGGAGTCGTCGGTAGCGGCTGCGGGCACCTCGGCCCAGGGCAGCGCGGTGATACGCGCAAGTATTTTGGCTTGGTTGGACTTGACGATCATCAGGTAGTGCGACTTCAAGGTGGCGCAGATCAACTTCGCGGTGACGACCTGGGTATGCATCGCATCCACGGTGACCAGCCACCGCAAGCTACCCGGCAGCAGCGTGAGCAGGGCACGTACGCAGGGAATTTCATTGCTTTTCTCGGCGACAGCGAGTTGACCGAGCACCAATCGGGCACGGTGGGCGAACACCGACACGAGATGCGTGGCTGTCGCTTTGGCGCGTAAAGCACCACGCAGCATCTTGCCGTCCAACGCGATCGGCACCAATCCACTGGGGTCGCTGCTGGCCACGTGTGCAGTGAAGTAACTGCCCATCCTGGCGTTGAGGTCGGCGGGGTCTAGCCGAGACAAAACAGCGCGGAAGGTCTTCTCACTGGGCCGCCGGAACCGGACCCCTAATTAGGCCAACACATCATCGGGAGCGGTGGCCGCCCATGTGGCAAAACCAGCATAGCCGCGCATCCCCGCGGCAGTGGCCAGAACCCCGATCGCCAACAAAGCCATCAGCGAATACCTCCGACCGCGTGGGTCCCTCGGGTCTGGCACCGAGGCCAACACACCGAGAAACTCCGATCCGATGAGCTCGCTGCGCTCACCAGGACTCCAGCGGTCGAACACCTCTGGAACCGACGACACAGGCAATACTGAAACGGTAGGCACGGGCAACTCCAGACCAACGACGAACAGTAACCAACTCGATCGTTCTCCAGATAGCCCGTGCCTACACTCAGGCCCCAATAGCGCGGCACCAAAGATCATCAACCCAGCTCACAAGCCTGCTAATCAACAACGCCGGAGCCCTGGGGGTACCCCCACCCTTCGATGAGTGCGCGACCCTGCTTCGTTGAGCAGTCCGTCCGCATGGCCACCACACCCCCTTAAGGGGGTGTATTGGACGGACGGCAGAACGATGGCTAGAACTGGGAGAATGTGGCTAGCGCGGCCCGTCTGTCCGGCAGGACGCGGACGAATTTCGGTGGTGCAACGCCTGGCCGAGAATGTCGTTGGCCGAACTTATAGTTGTGTTCACGCAGGGCCTTCCCGGCACGGTCGCGGGTTGCGCTGAGCGGGACGCCAAGGGCATCAAGGGCTTCGGTGCAGTCGCCGACCTTGGAGGTGGTCGTGGTCGTGGATGCCAGAAGGTGACGTGTCGGTTCGGAGTAACGCCGCAGTTCGATCGTCTGCGGGTGCCCGAGCCCGCGTCCCTTGTCGAGCGTGAGCGTGATGTTGTTGTCCCTCCGTTTCAGAATCCATTCGACATCGACATCGACATCGTCTCGCTTAGCCGACGAGCCGCGAGCGCCCTTACTCAGATCGTGGCCTTGGTGGTCGAGGCGCAGCACAGCGCGGCCCTGCCGACGCAGAGGCACCATCGTGAAGTTATAGAAATACCGCTAGGTGTCGGCGCTGTCCTCCTTGCCCTCGACCAGTCGCGAAATTGTGTCGAGAATGATCAAGCTCGGATCATGCCGTGCGGCGGCGAGGGCGAGTTTCCTCCCGCCTACCGCCGTATCGAGCGGTGGTAGGTCGGGATACGAAAAGTAGAACAGCGGCGCGCCATCCAGCGCAGCCGCCTCGTGTCCCATGCTGTGGAGGCGGTTGGCCAGTTCCGTCTCCGTGTTCTCCATATCGACGTACATCACGGGGACCGGCTCGCGAGCGGGCTCACCAACAAGTGGTCGGCCGAGTGCGAGATTGATCGCCACTTCGAGCATCAGCAGGGATTTCCCCGCACCGGCCTGAGCAATGAGGGAGCCCGACTCTCCCTCGTCGGTCAGCCCCTGAATGAGCGAGTCTTTCGGCGCGGCGGTGCCAAGTAGTCGCCAGTCCAGCGGCGTCAGCGCGCAGTCGTCCATGGTCGTGTACGTCGTCACTAGGCCACCGATTCCTGGTCGCTGACAGCCATTTCACGGTCCTCCACAGAATTCAAGCGAGTCTCGTACAGGGCTGGCAACGACCGGATCAGGTCCTGCGGGCGGTCGAACTTGCGCCACAGAGGGCTCGTCGTGGGCACGGGGAAGTCGCGAACTCGCGGAGCGCATCCCACACAAGGAGCCGGCAGCTTCGTCCAGCCGCCAGCGTTGTTCTGGTGGCCCCACGCGGCGTGGGCGGCACAACGGTGGCACAGCCCCTCATTGAGGTACGCCTGCTTGGTCTGATCCCAACGCTTCGCTTGCCGAATCGTTTCCGGGAGCCCCACCGCCCCCACTCCGCGGCCTCGGGAGTCGGGTCAGCGACTGCCACCTTCGCGGCGGATTCGGCGACGAGGCTGTCAATGTATGCGTGCAGCGCCACCTCACTGATGAGCCGCCGCTTGCCAACCTTGACGAACTGCAAGCGGTCGGCCTCCATTTCCAAGTAGAGCGTCGAGCGGCTTAGTCCGAGCTTCTGCACAGCGCCTATGACGCTGTGAAGCTGTGCAATGTGTGTCATGTCCATTCTCATAGTAGTTCCTGTATGTAGCTGAAATCCTCCAGAAAGCTACATCATGGAGCGTGCGCTCTGCTCCGGGACGATACAACTAGTGTGGTATATGCGTCCATATGCCGAACATTGATGAACAAGCGAAGGCGTACGAGACGGGTCGTGCTGGCTGGTTTGGGAATGCCGTGGGGTGGCGGCGCAAGGCATTGGGCCTCACCGCCGCCGAACTGTCGCGGAAGACCGCTGAGCTGGGCTTTCCTATCACGCGGGGGACGATCGCGAAGATTGAATCGAACCTGCGCTCGGGCAAAATCGACGTAGCGGAAGTGTTGGTCCTAGCCGCGGCCCTCGACGTTCCGCCTCTGTTGCTGTTGTTTCCGCAGGTGGCTTCTGATAGCGGGAGCAGCGTGCTTCCCAATGTGTTTACGACGGACGGTGAGTCGATCCGCTGGGTGTCGGGCGAGACCTCTAACCCACGTGTCTACGACATGAATGCTGGACGGCTGGACGGCGAGCCATCGCTGCCGAATGACGGTGTGGAGCTGATCGCCAACATCACGTTGCTTCACCAGGCGCTGGACACCCGCAGTTCCCTTGTGCATCATCTGCGGACGGTTGAGCGTGATCCGACCGAAATGCATACCGCTCAGCAGATGTTGGACCGCAACGCCGACCACATCGCAACTATCCGCAACCGCATCCGCACTGCTCAAGAGTCGCTGTGGGGAATGAACCGCACCGCAATGTCCGAGGAGGACAACAATGACTAGGCAGCAGCTTCCCCCGCAGATCAAGAAGATCACGGTGAAGGACCGGACAACCGGCAAAGCCGCTGTGTGATAACAGGTTACCGTTGACGCCGGCATCAACCCGACGACGGGGCGCCGGCAGCAGGCTCGCAGGCGGTACGCGACCGAGCGTGCCGCACGTACCGCCCTTGCCGAGATTTCCAGCGCCGCTGCAAAAGGTGAGTTTGTTGCCCGCTCGTCCATGACAGTCGACGAGCTCTGTGAGGACTACATCGCGAGCCGTCACAACCTTCGTGAATCATCGAAAGCCAAGCTGGCCTATGATCTTTCGCCCCTTCGCGAGCGTTATGGGCCGGTCCCTGTGCAGCGCCTGGCCAAGGCCCACGTCGACAGCCTGGTCGCAGACCTCGTCGCGGGCGGCGCAACCACAATAAATGGACGGACGGGGCGGCCATGGTCACCGGACTCGGTTAACAAGGTGATCGCGACAATCGGGCAGGTACTCGCCGACGCTAAGGTTCAGGGCATAGTTCCGCGAAACGTCGCAGAGGTGGTGAATCGTGTATCGGTTCCCCACAAAGATGTTGATACGTACACAGAAGCTGAGGTCAGTGACCTTCTTGGGGCTATCGACGGTCACCGCCTCGCTCACGCTTGGGAGCTGGCGCTTTCCGGCTTGCGCCGTGGAGAAGTAGTTGGTCTATACTGGTCTGATATCGACTTCGACGCCAAAACGCTTGCGATTACGAACAATTGGGTGTCTGCCGCTGGACGCACCGTTGAGAACGATCCCAAGTCGGCGGCGTCGCGACGCACCCTCCGATTGCCGGAGCGGCTCGTCAACGTGCTGCGGTCGGCGAAGGTGCAGCAGGCAGCCGAACGCCTGGCGTTGGGCGCTAACGTTGGCGAATGGACGTACGTCGTGAGCAACGAGGTCGGGGAGCCGTATGCGCCGGGCGTCCTGTCGCGGTACTGGCGCGACACGGTTAAAGCCGCAGGTGCCCGCCACATCAAGTTGCACGCAGCGCGGCACACCTGCGCGACTTTGATGCATCTGCAAGGGGTCCCAGCAGCGGTGATTGCCGCGTGGATTGGGCACAAGGATGCCACTCTCACGATGAAGCTGTAGGCGCACTCTCAGGACGACGCATTGAAGGCAGCGGGAGCGACCTTGAACCGGGTTGTGACAACTCGTGACACTGACGTGGTCAGGGCTCCGGCGTTGTTGATTAGCAGGCTTGTGAGCTGGGTTGATGATCTTTGGTGCCGCGCTATTGGGGCCGGAGTGTAGGCACGGGCTATCTGGAGAACGATCGAGTTGGTTACTGTTCGTCGTTGGTCTGGAGTTGCCCGTGCCTACCGTTTCAGTATTGCCTGTGTCGTCGGTTCCAGAGGTGTTCGACCGCTGGAGTCCTGGTGAGCGCAGCGAGCTCATCGGATCGGAGTTTCTCGATGTGTTGGCCTCGGTGCCAGACCCGAGGGACCCACGCGGTCGGAGGTATTCGCTGATGGCTTTGTTGGCGATCGCGGTTCTGGCCACTGCCGCGGGGATGCGCGGCTATGCTGGTTTTGCCACATGGGCGGCCACCGCTCCCGATGATGTGTTGGCCCAATTAGGGGTCCGGTTCCGGCGGCCCAGTGAGAAGACCTTCCGCGATGTTTTGTCTCGGCTAGACCCCGCCGACCTCAACGCCAGGATGGGCAGTTACTTCACTGCACACGTGGCCAGCAGCGACCCCAGTGGATTGGTGCCGATCGCGTTGGACGGCAAGATGCTGCGTGGTGCTTTACGCGCCAAAGCGACAGCCACGCATCTCGTGTCGGTGTTCGCCCACCGTGCCCGATTGGTGCTCGGTCAACTCGCTGTCGCCGAGAAAAGCAATGAAATTCCCTGCGTACGTGCCCTGCTCACGCTGCTGCCGGGTAGCTTGCGGTGGCTGGTCACCGTGGATGCGATGCATACCCAGGTCGTCACCGCGAAGTTGATCTGCGCCACCTTGAAGTCGCACTACCTGATGATCGTCAAGTCCAACCAAGCCAAAATACTTGCGCGTATCACCGCGCTGCCCTGGGCCGAGGTGCCCACAGCCGCTACCGACGACTCCCGCGGCCACGGCCGTGTCGAGACCCGCACCCTGCAAATCATCACCGTTGCACGAGGAATCGGCTTCCCCTACGCAAAACAAATCATCCGGATCACTCGTGAACGCTTGATCACCGCCACCGACCAGCGCAGCGTGGAGGTGGTCTATGCCATCTGCAGCCTGCCGTTCGAGCACGCCCGCCCTACCGCGATCATGACCTGGATGCGTCAACACTGGGGAATCGAGAACAGCCTGCACTGGATACGCGACGTCACCTTCGACGAAGACCGTCAAAGGGCACATACCGGAAACGGCGCACAGGTCCTAGCAACGCTACGCAACACCGCGATCAATCTGCACCGCCTCAACGGCGCCGACAACATCGCCGAAGCCTGCCGGATCACCGCTTTGACCGCCAACCGCCGCCTAGACCTCCTCAATCCACAATTCCCCAGCTCACAAGCCTGCTAATCAACAACGCCGGAGCCCTGAGACTTTCCCACCCTGCCACCATTTCCCGGCTGGCCCGCAGCAGGAGCACTGTGATCAGCTATGCAATTCCCAAGTGCTCAACTGGCTAGTCGCCAACCACACCTCGGTTCGCGGATTAGAGGACAAGTTCGTTGAGCACGGTTACCAGCGGATCTTACAACTAGCCATCCATGCTGATGCCGGTTTCCCGACCTGATGTATCGCCCCAGAATTTGGGCGATACTTCTTTCACCCGATCAGGACCTACCGCATCTACTTTCGCTTGAAACTCTTCGAAAAGACGTTGTGCGCGTGCAATCTCATCGTCCATCGGCGCTGTGAAGCCCTCACGCTCCGCTTCCTCGGCTGTGCGGAAAATCTTGCCTGTAAATCCTGCACGGATCGACCAATTCATCTACCACACAACAGTCCGTGGAAGCGGCCTTGGTGAGTTCTCATTCAGTTGGAAACGTAGAAGCGACAGTCCAATCTCATCTCCACTGCCGCACAGCCTGTTTCGGCTAGCTCCATAGCTGCCAGGACCTTTGCTGCCGCCCCATCAGAAGCACGACCAGAGGATGCGATCACCGGCTCCAGCCCCTCGTCGGCAGCCAACACCGCGGCGCCAGCGCCATCGAGGGCCGCGGGATCCACGGCCAGCGGCGCCATCAGCTCATGACCACATGCTCTGATTCGCTGACATGACCGCGGTGTAGTTGGTGTGCGCGCTGTGTCCCGCGGACCGCAACTGAGCAAGCGCTTCGCGCATCATCGCTTCGCCATCGGCCCAATGCCGATGCGCCTCGGCATGGGCTGCCGCGCCCTCGCCCGTCCATGTCACGTGCAATCTGGTTACCAGGGATTCGATTTCAGCAATCATGGCCTCCGCGTGACGACCAAACTCCGCCATCTGCGCTACCGCATCGGACAGCGAGGCGGGATCCACCCGGAAGGGATCAGCCATGGCCCAATTCACGTAGAGCCCGCGCCGAAGCCGCCTCGTTGGCCTGATAGCCCGCGCCCGCTTGGCCTACCGACTCCGCCAGCATCGACAGCCCCAACTGCACCTCTCCGGCACCACGGCGCCACAATTCCCATGCCGAGGCAAATGCACTCCCCGCCGCGCCGCGCCACCCGCCCAACATGTCGCCAACCTGTCCTTCGAGCTCAGCCAGTTCGCCTTGAAGATGTTCGGCAGCACCATGCAGCGATTCCGCGAAGCGGAGCATCGCAGCGGCATTCGCACCTAGCGTGCCGTCAGCATCCATGTCGGCAACCTAGCCACCCGGAGGCGCGTCCGCAATTCACCTGGCCGCCCCGCCCTGGGCCCACCCAGCGCACCTGGACAGCCATGTCCAGCTCAATGCCACATGGCTTGTTACTTTCCGCGGAGCTGCTCGTCAATGCGGGAGCCCATCGTCGTGCGCTCGAGGCGATGGTTGGTCATATTGCGGCATTCGCCGTAGAGCTGGATGCTGCCCTTCCCGCTAGCGGAGCTTTGGGTCAGCACCGCCACCACCCCGTTCTTGTTCAGGACGCGGCCAAAGGAGTGCCAATCAGGCGGAGGGCCATCACTCCAGCCGTGAGCAACCATGTCGGTCGCGATCTGTTGAAAGACCGTATTCGGTTCGGCTGCAGCGGGATAGCCCCCGGTGTCGTCAGTGGGCCACGCGAAGCTCATGGAGACCAGGCCGCGATATGGCGGATCGCCTTGGTCATTGCATGACGAGAAGTCGAAGCGTCCGGTTGGATCCTGCAGGCCTGCAAAGCTGGCGATCTGTTTGGCCGGTTCGATGACTTGATCGCGGGCCTGTTGGTCCGACAGCGGATGAGCCGGCTGATCGATCTCGGGACGGTGCGGTCTCATCAGTGAACATCCTCCCAAGACGAGCACAGCCATCGCCACCCCGATATGCCGCAGTGCAGTGCGGGATCGGGCGCGGTGATCAGCGGGGCGGTTGGTAAGCGGGATAGTGGTGGTCATCATGGACGGTGTCTCGTGGACGGTCGCTTTCTGGATCGATGTATGCCGGAACGCCGGGGACCCGGAACGGTCCGACGTGCGGCTGCCGCCGCCCCTCGGCAATCAGGTCGTCGCTCGCAAGTCGGTCTGGATGGCCGCTGGAGATATCGGTAATGCTGCGCAGCGACTCGCTGCCCATCACGTAGTAGTGCGAATGGTCGTGTCGGTCCATCGTTCCAGAGCCAGGTACTTCCGCGTGAAAGCGGACTGATCCAAAGCCGTCGCCGGCCGGATCACGACCCAAGCCGGCATCCAACGGAATCGGCACCCCATACTCCCTGAGTTTGCCTTTGAGTAATTCGCCAGGTACACCGCTGGATTCGCCGATCCAGCTGACCGGGTCCGTAGAGGCCGACCCGACGTAGACCTGTCCTCCGTCGAGATGGAAGTCGGCTGCACTGCGTGCGAGATCGGTTCCAGGACATCCTATGAGGATTGCGTCGTTCGCGTGCATGCCGCTGCCGGCAAACGCATCGGCTACCGTTGTCGATCCGTAGGAGTGTCCAATTACGGTGACATGTTGGGGCGTCAGGCTGTTGTGGGTGACCCAAAGCCCGTTCACATCGTTGGCCAGCAGTGCACCGCCGCTGCGCGCGAGCCCTGGCTCTGTGACTCTCACGTCGGAAAATCCGTTGGGGCGTCATATCCCATCCAGGCGATCACCGCTGTGTAGTGGTGCTCAGGGTCTGCGGCGAGGGCCTGATCATAAAGGTTGGTTGCATCGTCGTGGTCTGACATCCAGCCCTGCGCCACGCTGCTGCCGGTTCCCGGCACGATCACGGCGGTATTGCGTGCATAGTCCGGGTTGCCGATGGCGATCGCCGCTTTGCCCTCGCCGTTGAAGGCCAACGGGTCGTATGCCCATAGCATGACGGGCCTCGGGTCATCGGTCGCGTGCTCCCGGTCATAGATGAGACCGTCGCGGGTCCTGATGGCATTTCGATAGCGCGTGACATCCGAGCCCGAAAGCCCATACTTCTGCGGGTTGTTCACGATGTCGTCAGCCGAGACGCCGCGTTGCATTGCCACGCTTTCCACCCGGGTGATGTCGTCGTCCATCACGGCCTGGTTCACCAAATCACGAGTGATGGCGTTGATGCCGTTGAGATTGCCCAGTTCTGGTGGATGTTCGTCGATCAATCGCCCTCGCTGTTGCGGACTCAACGAATCCCACCACTTCTTGACCTCCTCGGCACTCGCGGTAGGCGGCGGGATCGCAATCACCTCAGCGGGTTCAGCCGGAGACTGCGGGGCGTCCAAGGCCTGGATAGCCGCCGGATCGAAGCCGTCGGCGCTCAGACTGGTCAGGGCTTGGTGCAGCAGGCCCGCGTATCCCGCTCGTATCGAATGCAATTGACTCACTGCCGATTGCGTGTCGCCGACGGCTTGATCTTCAAGTGCGCAAACAATCGCCTCGAGGGCCAGCCTGTCCGCAGTTGTCAGTTGGGCGCCGTGTTCCAGCGCCAGCACCTCGCCAATTTCACTGTCGATGTCGCACAGCTGCGCCTCCAGGCCCACAATCTGGCCAGTCGCTGACCGCTGCGCCCCGGCCAGACCGCCGGCAATGTTGTCCAGTTGGAGCCCGATTTCCGGCAGCCTGGCAGCCTGCGATCTCAACGAAGTGGTCAGCCCCTGGACCTGGGGCGAATCGTTGATCGGGTGAGCGCCGGTCTCCCGATTCCAGGACGTCTCGAAACGGCGTCGTGCTTGCTCGAAGGCTGTGTCCGCCTCGGTGGTCGATCTGCCCGCATCGTGAAATGCCGTTGCTAAGTCTGATATCTGGGCCGGGCGACCAAGCTGCAGACTCTGATTGATCGCCCACGGGCCACCGCCGGCCTCGGCAATCAGAAGCGGGATGCTTATGTACCGGAGTTGCATCGCACCGTCCACAGCGTCGTGGCGTGACTCGAGCCTCTTGAGGTGGTTGATGCGCGCGGCGTGCGACGTGCGCTGAGTCGCGCCCGCTGCGGCGGCAAATCGCGGACGATACCCGGCATCAGCGCTCGACACCCGAACTGAGGCGCACTACTTTGGATATGCCCGTGCGTCCGGCGACATCCATCGCTCTCCAGCAAACCGGTGTCGACCAACATCGTGAACCCTCCCGCGCCGGCAGAAAGATTACTACCGAGAAATCGCCGGTCAAGTCACCTTGCGGACGCTACGGCCTATGGCAATGAGTGGCGCAAGGGCCGGGGGCGGGTCGGCCGCCGCTGAAATAGCGAAGGTCCGGTAAAGGGTTTGTCCCAGAACGGATATCGTCCCTGGACGGCGGATCTGCAGTTCGTTCGCGATGCTCGGGATACCTATGTACCCGCACCCCACCGCACCGCTTGCAGCGCTTGGGCGTTGTGCCCATCCATGGCGGTGAATCCCTTGGCGGCCAAGTGTGCGTTGCTGCCGACCGCCGTCAGTGCTTCCTGATGGGCCTGCAGGTTCCGCACGTGTTGCGCATGCGCCGAGTGCACGGAGTTGTGAAACGCATCGGCGGCGGCGAAGTCGGCGAACATTCCTGACATGAGCGGCCCCAGCGCGAGACGATCGGCGCCTTCTTGGGCGTGTCCCCCGGCTCGGTGAGATTCGTTGCCCCCCAGGTGCAGCAGTCCGGTGTCAACAAACATGGCCAGCCTTGTCTCGTCCAAGTCGCCCGGCAACGCCCTGTCGCGGTCCCCGAAGCGTCGCCGTCCCTCTCATCCTGGCCGCCACGCTAGTGACGCCCACCTTTGGTGGTCAATTCACCTTGATCAAGTCCTCACAATGCGCTGGCACCATCGGCGGTCCCATCACCGTCGGAATCGGTGATCCGCACATCCCATTCGCCGTCGCCATCGGTATCGACGTACCCGGTGATCCCCTCCTCTTCCGGACACAGCGCCCGGTCGGCAACCCCGTTGCCGTCGGTATCTATCAGCTGATCGTCGGCTTGCCCGAGCCCGTCGAAGTCAACCAAGGGGCCACCGGTGTGCTCGACACCATCGAGACCGAACCAACGAAGTTGCCCGCCGCGCTCAGCGCCGACCGCCCACGTCCCCGAGCCGTCGTCGGTAAAGACGGCTTCGGGGGTTCCGTCGTTGTCGAAGTCGAAGATGCCATGGTCGGCCATGCCGTCACCGTCGAAGTCCGCCAATGCGTCATCGCGCATGCCGTCACCGTCCAAGTCGAGATCGGGCTGGCGCTGCCAGATGGCCGCCGTTCCGTCCTCGCCACCGATGCAGTAGTCCACTCCTACTTGGACGCCACACCGCCGCTAGGGGTTCCCCCGCGATTGCCACCAGGACAGCAGTTCGGCCTTGGCTTCCTCGATGGTCAACGGTCCACGCTCGAGCCGCAGCTCTTTGAGATAGCGCCACGCCTCACCGACTTGAGGGCCGGCCGGAATGTCGAGCAGCGTCATGATCTGGTTGCCATCCAGATCCGGCCGCACCCGGTCCAGGTCCTCCTGGGCGGCCAGTTCGGTGATCCGCTCCTCGAGCCGGTCATAGCTGGATTGCAGGCGCGCGGCCCGACGCTTGTTGCGCGTGGTGCAGTCAGCGCGTACCAGCTTGTGTAGTCGCGCCAGCAGCGGTCCCGCATCGGTGACATAGCGCCGCACCGCCGAGTCCGTCCACTTCCCATCGCCGTAGCCGTGGAATCGCAGGTGTAGATACACCAGCTGCGAGACGTCGTCGACCATCTGCTTGGAGTACTTGAGGGCCCGCATCCGTTTGCGCACCATCTTGGCGCCCACCACCTCGTGGTGGTGAAAACTCACGCCGCCGTTGGCCTCGTGGCGTCGGGTGGCCGGCTTGCCGATGTCATGCAGCAGCGCCGCCCACCGCAGCGCCAGGTCCGGTCCTTCGTCTTCCAGTTCGATCGCTTGGCGCAGCACGGTCAGCGAGTGCTGGTAGACATCCTTGTGCTGGTGGTGTTCGTCGATGGCCATCTGCATGCCACCGATCTCGGGGAGCACCACCTCGCCCATTCCGGTGTGCACCATCAGGTCGATGCCGGCCACCGGATCCTCGCCCAGCAGCAGCTTGTCCAGCTCCGCGGCGACCCGTTCGGCGCTGATGCGTGCCAGTTGCGGGGCCATTTCCTCGATCGCGTCCCGCACCCGCGGTGCCACGGCGAAGCCGAGCTCGGAGACGAACCTCGCGGCCCGCAGCATTCGCAGCGGGTCGTCACCGAAGGACACCGAAGGCGCGGCCGGCGTGTCGAGCACCTTGTCGCGCAGCACCGACAAACCGCCCAACGGATCGAGGAACTCGCCCGGGCCACTGGCCGTGATCCGCACGGCCATCGCATTCACGGTGAAATCGCGGCGCACCAGGTCGTCTTCGAGGCGCTCGCCGAAACGGACCTCGGGGTGCCGTGAAACCTGGTCGTAGCTGTCGGCCCGGAAGGTCGTGATCTCCAGGCGGTAGTCGTTCTTGGCGATGCCAATCGTCCCGAATTCGATGCCCGTGTCCCACACGGCATCGGCCCAGGGGCGCACGATCTTCAGTATCTGTTGCGGGCGGGCGTCGGTGGTGAAGTCAAGGTCGGGGGACTTCAACCGGCCCAGCAGGGCATCGCGAACCGAACCACCGACCAGATACAAGTCGTGACCCGCATCGGCGAAGGCCGATCCGAGTTCACGAAGCACGGCGGCGTGCCGATTGAGGGCTACCGCGGCAGCGGTCAGCAGGTCGGCATCCTGGACGGTTTCAGGCACGTTCGATCAGCCTAGTCACCAGACTCCACCGCGCGACCAGACGGCCGGTAACGGGTGCCCGCCGCCCTCGGATCCGGCACCGAAATCGGGCCGCAATGCCGTCGATGCGGCCGGCGACGGCGAGTGCGTCCTGAAGACCCGCTCCCGCCAGCTAATATCGCTTGGGTGTCGGAGGGCGAACAAGCCAAACCACGTCGACGCCGAGGCCGGCGTCGCGGACGTGGCGCTGCACGCTCAGCCGAGAATCATACGGACAACGCCGGGTCCACCGACCCGAACCCAGCACCCACCAAGGGTCGCAGACCCCGCCTACCCCGTCGCGGCCGTCCGGACCGGTTGCGGACCGTGCACGAAACATCGGCCGGTGGCCTGGTCATCGACGGAATCGATGGACCGCGCGACGCGCAGGTCGCGGCGCTGATCGGTCGGATAGACCGGCGCGGACGCATGCTGTGGTCACTGCCCAAGGGCCACATCGAGATGGGTGAAACCGCCGAGCAGACCGCGATCCGCGAGGTCGCCGAGGAAACCGGCATTCGCGGCGGCGTGCTCGCCGCGCTGGGTCGCATCGACTATTGGTTCGTCACCGACGGCCGGCGTGTACACAAGACCGTGCACCACTACTTGATGCGGTTCTTGGGCGGAGAACTCTCCGACAATGATCTCGAGGTCACCGAGGTCGCGTGGGTGCCGATTCCGGAACTCCCGTCCCGGCTGGCCTACGCCGATGAACGTCGGCTGGCCGAAGTCGCCGACGAGTTGATCGACAAGCTGCAGACCGACGGTCCCACCGCGCTCCCGCCGTTGCCGCCCAGCGCGCCCCGCCGACGGCCCCAAACTCACTCACGCACTCGTCACGCAGCCGAAGGATCCCCACCCGGACGCAAGAACGGTCACGGACCGGGGCCGTGACCGCGTTGCGACTCCCTTGGTCCGGGATGTGGCGCCTCGCCGCCGTGATCGGCATCGTTGCCGGGTTCGCGGTAGTGCTCACTGCTCCCGCCGCGCCCCGCGCATCGGCGGGCGAGCCCGGTGCGACGCCGTTCGTGCAGGTCCGAATCGATCAAGTGACCCCAGACCTGGTCACCACCACAAGCGACCCGGTAATCACGGTCAGCGGCATGGTGACCAACATCGGCGACCGCCCGGTTCGCGATGTCATGGTCCGGCTAGAACACGCCGCCGCGGTCACGTCGTCGTCGGCGCTACGCACGTCGCTTGACGGCAGCACGGACCAGTACCAGCCGGCCGCGGACTTCCTCACGGTGTCCTCGGAACTGCGGCGAGGCCAACAAGTCGGCTTCACCCTGTCGGCGCCGTTGCGCTCGCTGACCAAACCATCGCTGTCCATCGATGGTCCCGGAATCTTCCCGGTGCTGGTCAACGTCAACGGGACGCCCGACTACGGTGCGCCGGCCCGTCTGGACAACGCGCGCTTCCTGCTGCCCGTCGTCGGGGTGCCCCCCGACCGTGACGCCGACTTCGACGCTCCCGTCACGCCCGAGACCGACAAGCCGGTTTGGATCACCATGCTGTGGCCATTGGCCGATCGGCCTCGATTGGCCCCCGGCGTTCCCGGCGGGACCATTCCGGTACGGCTGATCGATGACGACCTGGCCAACTCGCTGGCCAGCGGGGGCAGGCTGGATACCCTGCTCTCCGCCGCCGAACTGGCCACCAGCCGCGACGTCGACCCGGAGGGCACCGTCACCCGCTCTATCTGTCTGGCCGTGGACCCCGACCTGCTCGTCACCGTCAACGCGATGACCGCGGGCTACGTCGTATCCGATTCCCCTGACGGCCCCGCTCAATTGCCCGGCACCCCGACACATCCGGGAACCGGCCAGGCGGCCGCAAACATCTGGCTGGACCGCCTGCGCACGCTGGCCCGCCGGACATGCGTGGTGACACTAGCTTACGCCCAGGCCGACCTGGACGCCTTGCAGCGCGTCAACGATCCCCGGTTGAGCAACATTGCCGTCATCAGCGCCGCCGACATCGTCGATCGGATCCTCGACGTCAAGTCGGTACGGGGCGCGGCGGTGCTGCCGGACGGACCGCTGACCAGCCGCGCGGTCGACCTCCTCAACGCCGACGGCGGAATGGTCACCATCGCGGCCGCCGACTTCTCCGCGCACGTCGCCGCCGAAGGCGGCCGGGCCACCGCCGATACCGCACCCCGACGGTTGTCGGCTGAGGTGGTCGCCGCCCCGTTCGACCCGACCGTCGGCGCCGCCCTGGCGGCCGCCGGGAGTAACCCGACCGTTCCCACCTACCTGGACTCCTCGCTGTCGGTACACATCGCCCACGACTCGCCAACCGCACGCCGCCAAGACGCCCTAGGTGCCATGCTGTGGCGCAGCTTGTGGGGGGAGGCGGCACCACGCACCCAGATCCTGGTCCCGCCCACCACCTGGGACCTGCACAGCGATGACGCACAGCTGATCCTGACCGCATTGGCCACCACCATTCACTCCGGCCTGGCGGTGCCGCGGCCGCTGTCGGCCCTGATCTCCGAGGCGGCGGCGCACACCGAGCCGCCGGAGCCGCCCGGTCCCTACCCTTCGGCACGGGGCCGATTCGACGATGACGTCACCGCCCAGATCTCCGATCAGAGTGGTCGCCTGTGGAAACTGACGTCGGCCATGACCACCGACGACCGCACCGGACTGACCGGGGCGCAGTACACCGCACCACTTCGCGAGGACATGATGCGCGCTTTGAGCCAGTCGGTACCGCCCGATACCCGCAACGGCTTGGCTCAGCAACGGCTGGCGGTGGTCGGCAACACGATCAACGACTTCTTTGGTGCGGTCACCATCGTCAATCCGGGTGGCTCCTACACCCTGGCCACCGAACACAGCCCCCTGCCCCTGGCCCTGCACAACGGCTTGGCGGTGCCCATCCGAGTCAGGCTTCAGGTCGACGCGCCGCCCGGCATGACGGTCACCGATCTCGGTGAGATCGAGCTGCCGCCGGGGTACCTGCCCATTCGGGTACCGATCGAAGTGAATTTCACCCAGCGCGTCGCTATCGACGTGACGCTCAAGACTCCCGACGGCATGGCGCTCGGCGAACCCGTGCGGTTGTCCGTGCATTCCAACGCCTACGGCAAGGTGCTGTTCGCGATCACGCTGACGGCCGCCGCTGTGCTGGTGGCGCTGGCGGGACGGCGGCTTTGGCATCGCTTCCGCGGTCAGCCCGACCGTGCCGACCTGGACCGGCCCGATCCTCCCGCCGCCCGGCACGCCGCGTCCGACCATCGGGTCGATGAAGAGCACCGAGTATGAAACCGGCTCCGCGGCGAATCCCACCAGCGCCGCAGGAAAGCCCTCCGGCGCGACCGCCCGCACCACGGGGTCCGGTTTCAGCGCCGGACCCTCGACGGCTTCCCGAGCGGCTCCCGGTGCCCTACAGCCAGGCGGCTGCGGGGCCACCGAAGCGCGCTGAACTCTCCGATGCCGCGCTGGTATCGCGGTCGTGGGGCATGGCCTTGGCGACGTTGGTCAGCCGGATCACGGGTTTCGCCAGGATCGTGCTGCTGGCCGCCATTTTGGGCGCGGCGCTGTCGAGTTCCTTCTCGGTGGCCAATCAGCTGCCGAACCTGGTCGCCGCGCTAGTGCTGGAGGCGACGTTCACCGCGATCTTCGTGCCGGTCCTGGCTCGCGCCGAGCAGGACGATCCCGACGGTGGGGCCGCCTTCGTGCGGCGGCTCGTGACGTTGACAACCACGCTGCTGATCGTGGCAACCACGCTGTCGGTGCTGGCCGCGCCACTGCTGGTGCGGTTGATGCTGGGCCGCCACCCACAGGTCAACGAGCCGTTGACCACCGCCTTTGCCTACCTGCTGCTGCCTCAGGTGCTGGTCTATGGGCTGTCGTCGGTGTTCATGGCGATCCTGAACACCCGAAACGTGTTCGGGCCGCCGGCCTGGGCGCCCGTCATCAACAACGTCGTCGCCATCGCGACCTTGTTGGTGTACCTGGCAGTCCCCGGCGAGCTGGCCGTCGATCCGGTGAAGATGGGCAATGCCAAGCTGCTCGTGCTTGGAGTCGGCACCACGCTAGGCGTGTTCGCGCAGGCCGCGGTGCTGCTGGTCGCGATTGGGCGCCAGCACATCAGCCTGTGGCCGCTGTGGGGAATCGATGACCGGCTCAAGCGGTTCGGCGCCATGGCCGCCGCCATGGTGCTGTATGTGCTGGTCAGCCAGCTCGGGCTGATTGTCGGCAACCAGATCGCCAGCGGGGCCGCGGCTTCGGGGCCGGCCATCTACAACTACACCTGGCTGGTGCTGATGCTGCCGTTCGGCATGATCGGGGTAACCGTGCTGACGGTGGTGATGCCGCGGCTGAGTCGCAACGCCGCCGCCGAGGACATCCCGGCCGTGCTCGCCGACCTGTCGCTGGCCACCCGTCTGACGATGATCACCCTCATCCCCACGGTCGCATTCATGACCGTGGGCGGGTCGGCAATGGGAAGCGCGCTGTTCGCCTACGGAAACTTCGGCAAGGTCGACGCCGGATATCTGGGCGCGGCGATCGCACTGTCGGCCTTCACGCTGATCCCCTATGCGCTGGTGCTGCTGGGACTGCGGGTGTTCTACGCCCGCGAGCAACCCTGGACTCCGATCCTGATCATCATCATCATCACCAGCGTCAAGATCGGCGCCTCGGTGTTAGCGCCGCACCTCACCAATGACCCCGACATGGTCGCCGGTTATCTGGGACTGGCCAACGGGCTCGGATTCCTGGCCGGCGCGATCGTCGGCTACTACCTGCTGCGACGCGCGCTGCGCCCCGGTGGCGGCCAACTGGTCGGCACCCGTGAGGTGCACACCATCCTGGTGACCATCGCCGCGTCGCTGCTGGCCGGACTGCTGGCCTATGTGGTGGATCGGCTTGCCGGGCTGGGCCAGTTGACCGTGTTCGATGGCGGAATCGGTTCGCTGCTGCGGCTACTCATCCTGGGCGTGATCATGGCGCCCATCGTGATTGCGGTGCTGCTCGCCGGGCAGGTGCCCGAGGCACAGGCGGCTCTCAACGTGGTCCGCAACCGGATCGGAACGCGCCTTGGCAAACCGGGTCCACGCAGCGTAGCTGTGCTGGATGCATCGTCTGGCGATCACGACGTCACGTACCCTGAGCAAAGGAAGTCGTCCCTGCCGGGGGAAAATGTGGTCCAGGAGCCGATCCGGCGCAAACCCCCGGTGATCAGGGCCGGGATAGCGAAAGGACCGTCGGTGACCGACCGCCCATCGGATAGCACCGCCTCATCGAGTTCCGCGTCGGATATCGATCTGCCGCGGCCAGTCGCCGACGATTTTCAACCCGACATTCCGGCCGGCCCAGACCGGGGCCGTGGCGCGAGTCAACGCCCCTCGGATCAGTCCAACGGCGATTCCGTCGGATACACCCGCGGACCCATTCCGTTCGACGCTCCACGCGAGTGCAGTGCGGAACCCTCGACGCCGCAAGACGATGTCAATCTGGTCCCGGGTGCCCGCATCGCCAACGGCCGCTACCGGCTGCTCGTCTTCCACGGCGGTATCCCGCCGTTGCAGTTCTGGCAGGCACTCGATACCGCCCTGGATCGACAGGTGGCGCTGACCTTCGTCGACCCGGATGGCACCCTGCCCGAAGATGTCCTGCAGGAGATTCTGGCCCGCACCCTGCGACTGAGCCGGATCGACAAGCCGGGCGTCGCCCGGGTGCTTGACGTACTGCACACCGCCTCCGGCGGGCTGGTGGTGTCGGAGTGGATTCGCGGAGGCTCGCTGCAGGAAGTCGCCGACACGGCACCCTCGCCGGTCGGGGCCATCCGGGCCATGCAGTCGCTCGCGGCGGCCGCCGACGCCGCCCATCGGGCCGGCGTGGCCCTGTCGCTGGACCACCCGGGCCGGGTCCGGGTCAGCATCGAAGGTGATGTGGTGCTCGCCTACCCGGCGACCATGCCCGACGCCAATCCGCAGGACGACATCCGAGGCATCGGCGCCGCGCTGTATGCCTTGCTGGTCAACCGGTGGCCGCTGCCGGAGGCTGGGGCAGACAGTGGGTTTGCGCCGGCCGAACGCGATGCGTCCGGCAATCCCGTTGAGCCCGCCGCCGTCGATCGCGACATCCCGTTCCAGATCTCGGCGGTCACCGTCCGATCGGTTCAAGAGGAAGGCGGGATACGCAGCGCCTCAACACTTTTGAACCTGCTACAGCAGGCGACCGCGGTGGCCGACCGGACCGAGGTGCTGGGCCCGATCGAACCACCCGCGCCGCCCGCCCCCGCCCGCTCCCCCGCACCCACGGGTGCAACCTTCGGGCGCCGCCGCCGCAACCTGCTGATCGGGATCGGCGCGGGCGCCGCGATTCTGCTGGTAGCGCTGCTGGTGTTGGCCTCGGTGCTCAACAAGATGTTCGGAAACGTCGGCGGCGGCCTCGACCAGGACCAGCTCGGCCTCAACGCCCCCACCGCGTCCACCTCTGCGGCCGCCAGTTCGGCGCCGGCGGGCAGCGTCGTCAAACCCACCAAAGCCACCGTCTTCTCACCGGATGGTGAAGCCGATAACCCGGGCCAAGCCGACATGGCCATCGATGGCGATTCCACCACGTCCTGGGAGACCGACACCTACAACGACCCGGTTCCGTTCCCGGGCTTCAAGAATGGTGTCGGGTTGATGCTGCAACTTCCGCAGCCCACCGTGGTCGGCTCGGTCACCCTCGACGTTCCCAGCACCGGCACCAAGGTGGAGATTCGTTCGTCACCAACTCCCAACCCGTCGAAGCTGGATGACACCACCGTGCTCACCTCGGCTACCGCACTCAAGCCGGGTTCGAACACCATCGCGGTCAATGCCTCCTCCCCCACCTCCAACCTGCTGGTGTGGATTTCAACGCTGGGCACCACGGACGGCAAGAGCCGCTCCGCCATCTCCCAGCTCACGATCCGGGCCGCCTCCTAACGCAGCGCACCGCGCGTCGGGGTGAAGTGCTCGACGGCCCGGCATTGGTTAATGTCCGCCCGTGGCTTTCGGGGGCAAGCGGCAACGCAGGGACACCGCGCGACAGCGCACCGATGCCGAGTTGTTGGCGGCTTTCGTCGCCGGGGAACAGCTCGCGTTCGAGGAGCTGTTTCGCCGCCATCATCGGCAGCTCTACCACCTGGCGCGGCTCACCAGCCAAACCCCGGAGGACGCCGAGGACGCCCTACAGGAAGCGATGATCTCGGTGCACAACTGTGCCGGCTCGTTTCGCCAGGACGCGGCGGTCACCAGTTGGCTGCACCGCATCGTCGTCAATGCCTGCCTGGACCGGCTGCGCCGGGCCAAGTCCAGGCCAACCGTGCCACTCGAAGATGTCTACCCGGTGCCCGATGCGACAACCCGTGTCGAGACAGCGATCCTGGTGCGCCGCGCCCTGATGCGCCTTCCCGTCGAGCAACGTGCCGCGGTGGTCGCCGTCGATATGCAGGGGTATTCGATCGGCGACACGGCATTGCTTTTGGGCGTGGCCCAAGGCACCGTCAAGAGCCGTTGTGCCCGCGGTCGGGCCCGGCTCGCGCGGCTGCTGAGCTACCTCGACGCCGACATCAACGCCGTGGACATGAACTAGCCCGACCGGCCCGGATACCCGCCGGGCGGGGACTGCCCGTAGCCATCGGGCCCGCCATGGCGGACACTGGGGCGGATGAATGAGGCCGAGGACGAAACGGACACGGACCCGGCGCTGACCGTCGAGCTCCTTGCCGACCTGCAGGCCGGTCTGCTCGACGATGAAACCGCCGCCCAAGTCCTGCGCCGAATCCGCACCGACGCGCAGGCGGCGGCAACCCTGGAAGCGTTACAACGCGTGCGCCGCGACGTCGCCCAGGCGGGCACCGACACGTCCGGGTTGGGCGATCCTCCCCCGCACCTCCCCACCAGGATCACCGATGCGGTCCGGTCCGCGACGTCGGGTGGCCCCACCGCCGCCCACGCCGCGCGCCCCCGCCCCAACTCGAACAAGATCCTGGCCGGCATCGCCGGGCTGATCGCGCTCATCGCCGCGATTGGACTCGGTACCGCCGCATTGATCACCGCACCCGGGCCGACCCCAAGCGGCCCGCCCACCGCGATGCACATCACAGTTTCCACGCCGCCTCCAGTGATTCCGCTCTCACACGACCAGGTCCTCGACCTGCTCCAGCGCGCCCCCGACTACGGTCCGTTTGCCGATCCCTCGCGACGCGCCTCCTGCCTCAGCGGCCTCGGCTACCCGGCATCCACTCCGATCCTGGGCGCGCAGCCCGTCGACATCAATGCCCGTCCAGGCGTATTACTGGTGCTGGCCGGCGATGCCCCCGCCGATCTGGCGGTCTATGCGGTCGCGCTCAATTGCAGCGCGGCTGACACCGGTCTGCTCGCCAGCACCACGCTGCCCCGACTCCCCGACTCCTAGCGGCATGCCGGTGCGACGCAGCGGGCGGGAACAGCAGTGCTTACGCTTGCGTTCATAGTCGTGATCGCCTCCGTACCCGAAAGGCCCGTATGACTACCGACTCTTCTGCTGACGCCACCATCCACGACGTGATCGTCATCGGCTCCGGTCCCGCCGGATACACCGCGGCGCTCTACACCGCCCGTGCTCAGCTGGCTCCGCTGGTATTCGAGGGCACCTCGTTCGGTGGCGCGCTGATGACAACGACGGAAGTGGAGAACTATCCCGGTTTTCGCGAAGGGATCACCGGCCCGGAGTTGATGGACGAGATGCGCGAGCAGGCGCTCCGTTTCGGCGCCGACCTCCGCATGGAAGACGTCCAGTCGGTGTCGCTGGATGGACCGATCAAATCTGTTGTCACCTCTGACGGAGAGACCCATCGGGCGCGCGCGGTGATCTTGGCGATGGGCGCGGCCGCGCGTTACCTGCACGTGCCCGGCGAACAGGAGCTGCTGGGACGCGGAGTGAGTTCCTGTGCCACCTGTGACGGATTTTTCTTCCGCGACCAGGACATCGCGGTGATCGGCGGCGGCGACTCCGCGATGGAGGAGGCAACCTTCCTCACGCGGTTCGCCCGCAGCGTGACCCTGGTGCACCGTCGTGACGAGTTCCGGGCCTCCAAGATCATGATCAATCGGGCCCAGGCCAACGACAAGATCCGCATCCTGACCAACAAGATCGTCCTCGCGGTGGACGGGGAGACGACCGTCACCGGACTGCAGTTGCGCGACACCGTCACCGGGGAAGAAACCACCCTGCCGGTAACCGGCGTGTTCGTCGCGATCGGGCACGAACCGCGATCGAGCCTGGTGCGCGACGCCGTCGACGTCGACCCCGATGGCTACGTGCTGGTGAACGGGCGCACCACCGGCACCTCGCTGGAAGGTGTTTTCGCCGCCGGCGACCTGGTGGACCGCACCTACCGGCAGGCGGTCACCGCCGCCGGCAGCGGGTGCGCCGCGGCCATAGACGCCGAGCGTTGGCTGGCCGAACATGAAGCAACTGGAGACGCTGACAGTACCGACACGCTGATTGGAGCACAGCAATGACCGATTCCGAAAAGTCCAGCGCCACCATCGAGGTGTCAGACGCCTCCTTCTCCACCGAGGTGCTTTCCAGCAACAAGCCTGTGCTGGTGGACTTTTGGGCAACGTGGTGCGGGCCGTGCAAGATGGTGGCGCCGGTGCTCGAAGAGATCGCTACCGAGCGTGCGGACAATTTGACCGTGGCCAAGCTCGACGTGGACGCCAACCCGGAAACGGCCCGCAATTTTCAGGTCGTCTCCATCCCGACGATGATCCTGTTCAAAGACGGCGAGCCGGTGAAACGCATCGTTGGGGCCAAGGGCAAAGCGGCGCTGTTGCGTGAGCTATCCGACGCGGTTCCCAACCTGGGCTAACTGTCGTTCGCACCACCGAAACGGCTCCCCGACTGGCTTGGTGTTTCCCGAAATCGGCGAGGATCTGCGACAATGCCAATTAATTGTCGTGCACTTGTCAGCGATGTCCGCTAGTCCCGGAGGGCCCTTGTATGCCGAGTCCGCGCCGCGAAGACGGCGACACGTTGCGCTGTGGTGACCGCAGCGCCGCCGTCGCGGAGATCCGGGCTGCACTGGCCGCATTGGGCATGCTGGACAATCCCGACGAAGACCTGAGCACCGGGCGCCACATCGCGCTCGAGCTGTTCGACCCTGAGCTCGACCACGCGGTGCGCGCCTTCCAGCAACATCGGGGACTGCTTGTCGACGGCATCGTCGGTGAGGC
This sequence comes from Mycobacterium liflandii, assembly GCF_022354805.1. Taxonomy (NCBI): domain Bacteria; kingdom Bacillati; phylum Actinomycetota; class Actinomycetes; order Mycobacteriales; family Mycobacteriaceae; genus Mycobacterium; species Mycobacterium liflandii. The sequence continues at coordinate 490,531 of NZ_CP023138.1, forward strand.
AACCTATCGAGCGCTCAGAGAGGCCTCCTATCGCCTCGGTGCACGCACGCTCTATCACCAGTTCGGTGCGCCGCTCTATGGTGATGACGTCGCGACGCTGCAGGCCCGCCTACAGGACCTGGGTTTCTACACCGGGCTGGTCGATGGATATTTCGGGCTGCAAACCCACAATGCGCTGATGTCCTACCAGCGCGAGTACGGGATGTCCGCCGACGGTATCTGCGGTCCAGAGACGTTGCGGTCGTTGTACTTTCTGAGTTCACGCGTCAGCGGTGGCTCACCGCATGCGATTCGGGAAGAGGAACTGGTCCGCCGGTCAGGTCCCAAGCTGTCGGGCAAGCGCATCATCATTGATCCGGGCCGCGGAGGTAGCGACCGTGGCGTGATCGCGCACGGTGAAGCCGGACCGGTCAGCGAAGCTGACGTGCTGTGGGACTTGGCAAGTCGACTTGAAGGCCGGATGTCGGCAATCGGCATGGAGACCTTCTTGTCCCGGCCGGCGAACACCAGCCCGTCGGATGCCGAGCGGGCCGCTACCGCTAATGCCGTTGGTGCAGACCTGATGATCAGTCTGCGCTGCGAAACTCAGACCAGCGTTTCGGCCAACGGTGTCGCATCCTTTCACTTCGGTAATTCGCACGGTTCCGTATCGACCATCGGCCGCAACCTCGCCGACTTCATTCAGCGAGAAGTTGTGGCACGCACCAGCTTACAGGACTGCCGCACACACGGACGCACCTGGGATCTGTTGCGATTGACCCGGATGCCTACCGTTCAGGTCGACATCGGTTACATCACCAACCCGCTCGATCACGAGCTGCTGGTCTCGACACAAACCCGCGATGCCATCGCCGAAGGTATTCTCGCCGCGGTCAAGCGGCTCTACTTGCTCGGCAAGAATGACCGGCCCACGGGCACATTCACATTCGCCGAGCTGCTGGCCCACGAACTGTCCGTGGAGCGAGCCAGCCGCCTCAGCGGTTCCTAAGCCAGCCCATACCGCCAGAACCGTTGGCGTTCTGTCTACTTACGGACTGCAACTCGCAGCGCCGGCTCCCACCGGCTGCTGCAATTGAGCATTCTCCAAGAGCCGTTCCAGCGCGGCCTCGACTTCGGCCTTCCACCCCAGGCCCTTGTCCAACTCGAGGCGCAAGCGAGGGAAGTACGGATGCGGCCCCACCACAACAAAACCCACGTCGATCAAGAAGTCGGCGTCCAGCATGCAGTGCTCCACCGAACAGTCACCGAGAGCCGCCAGCACCGGTTGCAGCTCAGGGGTGACGGCATTCGAGTCTTGTAGCTCGGCGGCGGCGGTGGTGCGGCCGAACGCCTCCACGGCACGCACACCGCGGCGCACCAGTTCGTCGATGACTCCGGCGATCAGACTGTGCGACAGGTCATCGGTGTCCTCGCCGGCCTCGATGCCCATCGAGGTCAGCAGGATCGCGTCGGCGGACACCGGCCCGGACGGAAAGCGATGGGCCCGCGGTACCGCTCGTGGCGGCGCGTAAAACACATAGCCCAGACAGGCCGGTTCAGCGTCGCTACGCTCGTCCGGGATTGCGGTGGCGATCTGGCCGCACGATCCCCACTCCAACATGACCATCGACAGCCAGGCTTCCTTTTCGAATTCCGGGTCGGCGAGGTGGTCGTTGTTGCCCAGGGTCGCGGGATCCACTTCCCAGAAGACGCACCGGCGCGCATGCTTGGGAAGCTGCTCGAAGGCTTCGAGCCGCAGCGCTGTAATACGAGCAGACACTAGTCTCCTGGCCTCCGTGCGGTACTGCAGCAATCGTTTCTTGCACCTCTTCTAAGCCGGCCGGCCCGCGTCGTTGCAAGGCGATGTCGGCAGCCCCGCTCCTCCGCGAACCGCCCCGTGGCTCGCCTTGTCACACGGCGATAGCAACAGCCAGTTGTCTCCCGGCTGATGTGCCAACGGCAACCTCTCCAGAATAAGAGAGTGGGCCGGGATGGGGCCAGTGTTGGCCTAGCCACTCCAGACCGCCCGGGGCTTGTGTCGGGCCAGTCCAACGTCAGACCCCCCCGAACCACGCCGGCCGCTCGGCCGGGACTCGGCTGCGGTTCCGCCGCGCTGGTCCGAGAGCCGGTCCAATCACGAATTCGACTGAGCCACAGCAGTTCTCCACCCGGTTTGGATTCCGAGGATGGATTTTTCTGCGGTCGCGACCGACGCAGTGTCACAGTGACGTAATTACCGCTTATGGCTGGTCACGCCTCGGCATCGGTCATTATTCCAATGATTCGTTGCAAGTCGTCCACCGACCCGAACTCGACCACGATCTTGCCCTTACGTTTGCCAAGACTGACTGTCACCCGGGTATCGAAGGCGTTCGACAGCCGGTCAGCAACGTCTTGCAGTCCCGGCATCTGGATCGGCTTACGCCGCGGCGGTGTCGGGGTGCTTGCGTCGCTGCGGTTGGCCAGAGTCACCGCCTCCTCGGTGGCTCGCACCGAGAGTCCTTCCGCAACGATCCGGCTTGCCAGTTCTTCCTGAGCCTCCGGGCCGGCCTCCAGCGATAGCAGTGCGCGGGCATGCCCCGCGGACAGCACGCCCGCAGCCACTCGCCGCTGGACCGGGATCGGCAATTTCAGCAACCGGATCATGTTGGTGATCAGCGGCCGAGAGCGGCCGATCCGGGCGGCCAGCTCATCGTGGGTGACGCCAAACTCATCGAGAAGTTGTTGATATGCGGCGGCTTCCTCCAAGGGATTCAGCTGTACCCGGTGGATGTTTTCCAGCAGAGCATCGCGCAGCAGGTTGTCATCGCCGGTTTCCCGCACGATGGCCGGGATGGTTGCCAGCCCCGCCTCTTGAGCCGCTCGCCACCTCCGCTCCCCCATGACGATCTGGTAGGGCGCACCGCTTTGCGCTCCGTCGACCGTGCGCACCACGATCGGCTGTAAGAGGCCGAACTCGCGGATGGAATGCACCAATTCCGAGAGCGCTTCTTCATCAAAGACCTGCCGCGGCTGGCGGGGGTTCGCCTCGATATCCCCCGGCGCAATCTCTCGGTACACCGCGCCCATCGCCGCGGCATCCGCGACGGGGCCACCGATAACGACATCGGCGGCGGCCGAACCCATCCGGGGTCCAAAGCCTTGCGCGCCGGATTCGCCTTCGGCGGGGCCGGTGGGTATCAGCGAGGCCAGTCCCCGTCCGAGGCCGCCCTTTCTGCGCGAAGGCTGCGTCATGCCCGTTCCTTCCCGGTCTGTGGTCGATCACGCTGAGCGAGTTCGCGGCTGGCATCGAGGTAACTCATCGCCCCGCGCGAGCCGGGGTCGTAATCGATGATCGTCATGCTGTAGCCCGGCGCTTCGGAGACTTTGACGCTGCGCGGTATGACGGTGCGAAGGACCTTGTCGCCGAAGTAGCTGCGGACTTCTTCGGCCACCTGGTCGGCCAGTTTCGTCCGCCCGTCGTACATCGTCAAAATGACGGTGGTGACTTCCAGGTCCGGATTGAGGTGAGCCTTCACCATCTCGATGTTGCGCATCAGCTGCGAGACGCCTTCCAGTGCGTAGTACTCGCACTGGATCGGGATCAGGACCTCCGGGGCCGCCACAAGCGCGTTGATTGTCAGCAGGCCCAACGATGGCGGGCAGTCCACAAAGACGTAGTCAAAGTCGAATTGGTCGAGCTCGGCCAGAGCGTTGCGCAAGCGATTCTCGCGCGCGACCATGCTTACCAACTCGATCTCCGCGCCGGCTAGATCGATAGTGGCCGGTACACAGAAGAGTCGGTCGCTGTGTGGGCTACGCCGTAGCGCCTCGCGTAATGAGACTTCACCAATCAGCACCTCGTATGACGATGGGGTGCCCGACTGACGATCGGTGATCCCGAGTGCGGTGCTCGCGTTACCCTGCGGGTCGAGATCGATAACCAGTGTCTTGAGTCCTTGGATCGCCAGGGCCGCCGCGAGGTTGACGGCGGTGGTGGTCTTGCCGACGCCCCCCTTCTGGTTGGCGATGGTGAAGACCCGGCGTTGATGCGGCGGTTTCAGGGGGTCATGGGTCGTATGCAAGACCCGCATCGCTCGCTCGGCGGCAGCGCCGATCGGGGTATCAAACTCACTCGATGTTTCACGTGAAACATTCACCGTCGGATTGTCCGCCGATTCCGCCGCGGACGCTACCCCGTCCGCGTCCGGCCCGGTCGCCTCCACCGCTTCCGCCGCATCGGCCTCGCCCGTGGCGACACCAGCCGGTGTCCCGGTAGCGGCGTCCGATCCCTTGTCCACCCCGGCGGGACCGCCGGGTTCAGCGTCAACCTTCGCCGCCGCGGAGCCTCCCGCACCGGGCACGGGAATTCGTAATAGCCTCATGCCGGTGCTCTCCCCGTTCGCCGGGGAGAGACCCGTCGGTTGGGCCCACGGGTGTCCCCGCGTCGGGCTACCACCACGGTTGCGGGCGGTTGCAAGTAGTTCGCGCCACATGGCACTACCCTGACATCCGCGGCACCCAACGACTCCATTACACGCCGGTGCTCGCGCACTTCATCGGGAGCTCGCTCCCCTTTGATCGCCAGCATTCGCCCCTCCCGCTTCAACAACGGCATACTCCACTTCGTCAGTTTGTCCAACGCGGCCACCGCTCTCGAAACCGCGGCATCACTGCCGCCGAGGCGCTCTCGCACCGACCGTTCCTCCGCGCGGCCTCGCACGACTTCCACGGCCAAACCGAGGTCTGTGACGACCTCCTGCAAAAATTCGACGCGCCGCAGCATTGGCTCCAGCAAGACGACCTGGAGGTCGGGGCGGGCTATCGCCAACGGTAGGCCCGGCAGACCCGCCCCGCTTCCGATGTCTACGACGCGTTCGCCGTGATCCTGAAGTTCACCGATCACCGCGGAGTTCAAGACGTGACGTTCCCAGAGCCGGTCCACCTCACGCGGTCCGAGCAATCCCCGCTCGACACCGGCGGTGGCCAGCCAATCGGCATAACGTTGGGCGAGCTCGAGGCGCGGTCCGAAAATCGCCGACGCGGCATCATCGAGGGGCTGTGTCATCGCTCCGAACTCTCGGCCGGCTCGTGAGTCGGGCCATGTTTCACGTGAAACATTCTCCGCTCTTCTTGCACCCAACAGACCGCAACCGCAATAACTACATCGCCGTAACTCGATCGGCACCCGTTACGGCAGGGTCCCGATCCGCTTACGGATCAGTCGCGCAGAAGGACGACGCGCCGTGCCGGCTCGATGCCTTCACTTTCGCTGTGCACACCCGGCACCGCCGCCACCGCGTCGTGCACGATCTTGCGCTCGAACGGGGTCATCGGCGACAGCTCCTCGCGTTCACCGCTGTCGGCCACCCGACGCGCCACCTTGTCGCCCAGCGCCGCCAACTCCTCGCGACGCTTGCGCCGCCAGCTGGCGATGTCGAGCATCAGGCGGCTGCGCACACCCGTCTTCTGGTGCACCGCCAGCCGGGTGAGTTCTTGGAGCGCATCCAGGACCTCTCCCCCACGGCCTACCAACTTGTTCAGGTCGTTGCCACCGTCGATGCTCACCACCGCACGGCTGCCCTCGACGTCCAGATCGATATCCCCATCGAAGTCGAGCAGGTCCAACAACTCTTCCAAGTAGTCACCGGCGATCTCGCCCTCGGCGACCAAACGCTCCTCGAGGTCGTCTCCCTCGGCGGCGCCATCGGCCGGCGGTGTCTTCTCTGCCACGTCACTTTCCAGTTCGGTGATGTCAGCCTCGGTCATAGCCCTATCTCCCCTCAGTCACGGGTTGGTGGTCGCGAAAATTCGCGGGGTCTTTTCTCTAGTGGCTCAGCACCGGTGCTCCGGCTGAGCCGACGGCGCTGGCGCGCCTACGGTTACCGTTTACGTTTTTTGGGCCGCACACCCGGGCGCGGAGTTCGATTGGTTGGCGAGCTGTTGCGCGCGGTCGAGTTCGGCTTGTCCCGCTTGGTGTCGCCGGACGGAGCTTCCTCGCCCGAAGTCTCGGTCGCGTCGGTGTCCGAGACGTCCTCTGACTCCGCTGGCGATCCATTGCTGCCCGCCACCGCTTTGGGTGTGCGCTTCGGCTTGGCTCCCGGCGCGGGAGCGTTGGCCGCCCGCCGCTCCAAGGCCTCCTGCTTTTTCGCCTCTTCCTCTTTCTCGATCATGCTGAAGACGTAGTGCTGTTGACCGAACGTCCAGATGTTGTTCGAGAACCAGTACAAGATTATGGCCAGCGGAAGAAACGGCCCACCGACAACCACGCCCAGCGGAAAGACGTAGAGAGCCAGTTTGTTCATCATCGCGGTCTGCGGGTTAGCGGCCGCCTCGGGACTCTGCCGAGCGACCGAGGCCCGACTGTTGAAGTAGGTTGCGACACCGGCCAGAACCATCACCGGAACACCCACCGCGATCACCGCGGGCCGACTGAAATCGACGAACGCGTCCAGCCCGCCTCGCTGCGTCATCGAGGCACCGATCGGCGCGCCGAACAGGTTCGCGTCCAGGAAGTGGCCCACATCGGTCGGGGTGAAGACATAGTTTCCGGTGAGCCGGTTCTCCACCACTGATAAGTGCGGCTGACCGAACCCACCCGTTGTCCGATTGAACGAACGCAACACGTGGTAAAGCCCCAAGAACACCGGAATCTGCGCAAGCATCGGCAGACAGCCCAGGATCGGGTTGAACCCGTGCTCCCGTTGCAGCTTCTGCATCTCGAGCGCCATGCGCTGGCGATCCTTGCCGTACTTCTTCTGCAACGCCTTGATCTGTGGCTGCAGCTCCTGCATTTGCCGCGTGGTCCGGATCTGGCGCACGAACGGCTTGTACAGCAGGGCGCGCAATGTGAAGACCAAGAACATCACCGACAGCGCCCAGGCGAAGAAGTTCGAGGGGCCTAGCACCAAAGCGAACAGCTTGTACCAAACCCACATGATCCACGACACCGGGTAGTAGACGAAGTCGAGGCTGAAAAAATCAAACAAAAAACTCACTCTCCCCTTGCTTCACCGCGGGACTGCACCCAGCCTCGTCGGCCCGGCAACCCTGGCGCTCCGGTATCGGATCCCAACCCCCTTGGTGCCACGGCCCACACTTTGCGAGTCGGGCGACCGTCAGCCAACTGCCCCGAATCAGTCCGTACTCGGAAAGCGCATCCACCGCGTACTGACTGCAGGTTGGGATAAAACGACACGAGGCCGGCCGCAACGGCGAGACCATGTGCCGATAAAGCTCGATCACATAAATGAGTCCGCGCGCTGCCAACCGGCCGCTGGTTCTCACCATGCCTGGGCCACTCGATGCCAACGAGGTCACCGGTCGGCACACGCCGATTCGAACGCCCGTTGCAATCCGCTACGCAGTTGCTGCTCCAGCCATGCCGAGGACACGTGGCGGCTGCTCGGCAACGCACGAATCACAACTCGATCGCACGGATGAAGGTTCATCAGCATCGGACGGGCCACATGTCGCAGTCGACGCGCAACTCGGTGACGTTCCACTGCTGTACCCACGGACTTGGCGATGATCAGCCCAACCCGGGGGCTGCTGTTTGCAGCGCATTCCTTGGCCCGACGGACGTGAACGATGACGTCGGGCTGCACGGTGCGCACCCCTTGTCTGACCGTCGCGTCAAACTCAGTCGACCGCCTCATGCGGTTGCGTGCGGACAGCACCGCTGGGAAACCCGGCGCTGCGATCAGGCAGTTAATGCACGGCGGCCCTTACGGCGCCGACCAGTAACAATGGCCCTCCCAGCGCGGGTCCGCATCCGCAGACGGAAGCCGTGAACGCGGGCTCGCCGCCGGTTGTTCGGCTGGAAGGTCCGCTTGCCCTTGGCCACGACATTCTCCTCGGTGTCTCTGGCATAACCAACCGGCCGCCAACATCCTCACTGTCGGCCGGAGGTGGTCTCGCTACTGGCCGGCGCGGTCCCTCAATACAAGATTCAGGTCGCAGCCGCATCGCCTACTTTCGGGCGACTGTTTGAGGGTACTGACGAGCCTTCTCCTGGTCAAACCTCGCCAGCCTCAATAGACCCACCCTGAACCGAATCGACCGCCAAATCTGAGTCACAAAACCACCCTCACAGCCAACCCTCAACCGAATACCAGAGAACTGTTGGCAGCCGCACCGAAAACTGTTAGCTTCGGGCAGTGCTGTTTTCGGATTGAAACGGCGGCCGACAATGAAGCGAGGATGGCGGATCAACTAGCTGCCCAGACAACCGCTTGGTTGTACGCAGCGCGGAGATCGCGAGCCGTTGCCGATAGGCTGTGGCCCGCCATTGGTCGTCCTTTCCGCACCTGTGCATAACGGTGTGGATAGTGTGGCCCATAATTCCACTGCTATGTCGGATCAGGGAGATGCGTCGTTGACCAATGACCCCGGTTCCGGTTTCGCCGCAGTGTGGAATGCCGTCGTCGCTGAGCTCAACGGAGAACCCAACACTGATGGTGATGCCGGCACCGGCACCACTTTGACCAGTCCACTAACCCCCAGCAAAGAGCTTGGTTGAACCTCGTCCAACCGCTCACCATCGTTGAGGGGTTTGCTCTGCTGTCGGTCCCGAGCAGCTTTGTGCAAAACGAGATCGAACGCCACCTGCGCACCCCGATCACCGCAGCGCTGAGCCGTCGGCTTGGACAACAGATCCAGCTCGGCGTCCGCATCGCCCCGCCGCCCGCCGACGATGATGACGATTCGGTGGCCGCCGCGGTCGAGGACCCCGGCCTCGAAGCGTCACCAGAAACGTCACAAGAAGTCTCCGACGAGATCGATGACTTTGGCGAAAACGCGCCAAATTCGCGGCAAAGCTGGCCGACGCACTTCAAGAAGCGCTCAACCGACACTGATACCAGCGCTAGCGCCGGCGGTACCAGCCTCAACCGCCGCTACACGTTCGACACCTTCGTCATCGGAGCCTCCAACCGATTCGCGCACGCGGCCACTCTGGCGATCGCCGAGGCACCCGCCCGTGCCTACAACCCACTTTTCATCTGGGGCGAGTCCGGACTGGGCAAAACACACCTGCTGCACGCCGCGGGGAACTACGCACAGCGTTTGTTCCCGGGCATGCGCGTCAAATACGTGTCCACCGAGGAATTCACCAACGACTTCATCAACTCGCTGCGTGATGACCGCAAAGTCGCCTTCAAACGCAGTTACCGCGACGTCGACGTATTGCTCGTCGATGACATCCAGTTCATCGAAGGCAAAGAAGGTATCCAGGAAGAGTTCTTCCACACCTTCAACACGTTGCACAACGCGAACAAGCAGATCGTGATCTCCTCGGACCGGCCGCCCAAACAGCTGGCCACTCTCGAAGACCGGCTCAGAACCCGGTTCGAGTGGGGACTGATCACCGACGTTCAACCCCCCGAGCTGGAAACCCGCATCGCGATCTTGCGCAAGAAGGCGCAGATGGAGCGACTCGCGGTGCCCGACGATGTCCTAGAACTGATCGCCAGCAGCATCGAACGCAACATTCGCGAACTCGAGGGTGCGCTCATCCGTGTCACCGCGTTTGCCTCGTTGAACAAGACCCCCATCGACAAGGCACTTGCCGAGATCGTGCTGCGTGATCTGATCGCCGACGCCGGCACCATGCAAATCAGCGCGGCCACCATCATGGCTGCCACCGCCGAATACTTCGACACCACGGTCGAAGAGCTCCGCGGCCCTGGCAAGACCCGAGCGCTAGCTCAGTCGCGACAGATCGCTATGTACCTGTGCCGGGAGCTCACTGACCTGTCACTACCCAAGATCGGCCAGGCATTCGGGCGCGACCACACCACGGTCATGTACGCCCAGCGCAAGATCCTGTCCGAAATGGCCGAGCGCCGTGAGGTCTTCGATCACGTCAAGGAGCTCACCACCCGCATTCGGCAGCGCTCCAAGCACTGATCCGCGGCCAGCTCCAGTAATTTCTGCAAAAAACTTCTCTCACGTTAGTCACACGAGTTACACGACGCCGGTGTGTGTAGTCCTGTGCACAAACGGCTGCAGACATTCATGTAATTTTCGGACTGGAGTGCACACCGCCCGTCCCATCCCCAACAGGCCAACACAGACCACACAGCCACCCGCAGCGTGATCCACAGCCCCACCGGTCCTCTAGCTGCGTCAAGACCCGGCTGTCCCCAGAATTAACACCCCTTATTACTGTTATTGAGATCTCTTCGATGATTGTTCTTTGAAGAACAGCGTTGGGGACATCCGCTACACAGCGCCGCATCGCAGCGCGTGTCGGCTGACTTGTCGTCACTGACAGCGAGCTTTCAAGTTCGGGCTTGAAGCTCTACGGTTGGTGTTCGACTGTCGTTGCGGACGTCTTCGTGTAACTACACGCCACTGACGTACGAAGCGGTCAGTCCCACCTGCCGGCGGCAAAGTCGGCTCATGGATTTACGGGTTTTGAACTCACTGTTAGGTGAAGGGACGCAATGGACGCGGCTACGACACGAGCTGGTCTCACCGACTTGAAATTTCGTTTGGTGCGCGAGTCCTTCGCCGATGCGGTGTCGTGGGTCGCAAAAAACTTGACCACCAGGCCTGCGGTGCCGGTGCTGTCGGGGGTGTTGTTGACCGGCTCCGACGAGGGGCTGACCATCTCGGGTTTTGACTACGAGGTTTCCGCAGAAGTCCGGGTTCCCGCCGAAATTGCTTCTCCTGGAACGGTTTTGGTATCAGGGCGATTGCTGTCCGACATTACCCGGGCACTGCCGAACAAGCCGGTCGACTTCTACGTCGACGGTAACCGCGTCGCGCTGACCTGTGGGAACGCCAGGTTTTCACTTCCGACGATGGCGGTTGAGGATTACCCGACGCTGCCCACACTGCCCGAGGACACCGGCACGCTGCCCGCCGAGCTGTTCTCCGAGGCGATCGGTCAGGTCGCCATCGCCGCAGGTCGTGATGACACCTTGCCCATGTTGACCGGTATTCGTGTAGAGATCTCAGGCGAGAAAGTGGTTTTGGCGGCCACCGACCGGTTCCGCCTGGCAGTTCGCGAGTTGACCTGGAATGCGTTGTCCCCGGACATCGAGGCGGCGGTGTTGGTGCCGGCCAAGACCCTGGGCGAGGCGGCCAAAGCCAACACCGATGGTTCGGAAGTCCGGTTGTCGTTGGGCGCCGGTATGGGGGTTGGCAAGGACGGCCTGCTGGGTATCAGCGGTGACGGCAAGCGCAGCACCACGCGGCTCCTTGACGCGGAGTTTCCCAAGTTCCGTCAGCTGTTGCCGGCCGAACACACCGCGGTGGCCAGCGCCGATGTGGCTGAGCTGACCGAGGCGATCAAGCTGGTCGCCTTGGTGGCCGACCGCGGCGCCCAGGTGCGCATGGAGTTCGCCGATGGAATGTTGCGGCTTTCGGCCGGAGCCGATGACGTCGGACGGGCCGAAGAAGACATTGCCGTTGAGTTCGCGGGTCAACCCTTGACCATCGCGTTCAACCCGACATATCTGATCGACGGGTTGGCCTCGTTGCATTCCGAGCGGGTGTCGTTCGGTTTCACCACGCCTGGCAAGCCGGCGCTGTTGCGGCCAGCGTCCGCTGAGGACCGGATTGTCAGCGGTCCCGGGGATCAAGGTCCCTTCGCGGCGGTGCCGACCGACTACGTCTATCTGTTGATGCCGGTTCGGTTGCCGGGCTGACCACCATGGTGCCGAAATAGGTGTACGTCCGGCATTTGGGATTGCGTGATTTCCGTTCGTGGGCGCACGCGGATCTTGAACTGGGGCCCGGACGAACGGTGTTCGTCGGTCCGAACGGATTTGGCAAGACCAATATCATTGAGGCGCTGTGGTATTCGGCCACATTGGGGTCGCACCGGGTCGGTACCGACGCGCCGTTGATCCGCGCGGGTGCCGACCGAGCGGTGATCTCGACGATCGTGGTCAATGACGGTCGAGAATGTGCGGTGGATCTGGAGATCGCCGCAGGCCGTGCTAACAAGGCGCGGTTGAATCGATCACCGGTGCGCAGCACGCGCGAGGTGATCGGTGTTTTGCGGGCGGTGTTGTTTGCCCCCGAAGATCTGGCCTTGGTGAGTGGGGACCCGGCGGATCGTCGCCGCTACCTCGATGACTTGGCGACGTTGCGCCGACCGACCATTGCCGGCGTGCGTGCCGACTACGACAAGGTGCTGCGGCAGCGCACCGCATTGCTGAAATCCGTTTCAGGAGCACGGTTTCGGGGAGACCGCGGCGCGTTGGACACCTTAGATGTATGGGACAGCCGGCTGGCGCAACATGGTGCGGAACTGATGGCGGCCCGCATTGATTTGGTGCGTCTACTGGAACCGGAAGTGGAGAAGGCATATCAGCTGCTGGCGCCGGAGTCGCGGTCAGCGGCGATCGCGTATCGAGCCAGCATGGATGCATTCGTGGCTGCCGACGACGCCGCGCCGGATCGTGTCACCCTGGAAGAAGGGTTGTTGGCGGCGTTGGCCGCGCGCCGTGATGCCGAGTTGGAGCGGGGTGTGTGTCTGGTGGGTCCGCACCGTGACGACTTGGAATTGCGTCTCGGCGACCAGCCGGCAAAGGGCTTTGCCAGCCATGGGGAGTCATGGTCAATGGCGGTGGCGCTGCGATTGGCGGCCTTTGCGCTGCTGCGCGCCGACGGTAGCGAACCGGTCTTGTTACTCGACGATGTGTTCGCTGAGCTCGATGCCGCCCGTCGCACGGCTTTGGCAAGGGTCGCCGAGTCGGCCGAACAAGTCTTGGTAACCGCGGCGGTGCTCGAAGACATCCCTTCGGGCTGGGATGCTCGCAAGGTGCATATCGATCTGCGTGACAGTGCCGACGGCCGGGTATCGGCGGTGCAGTCGTGAACGGTGACGGCGAACAGCCCGGGCCCGGTGACGGCGCAGCACGTGACGAATTGCCCGGCATGGACTTGGTGCGGCGTGCTTTGGCCGAAGCGCGGGCGGCAGCGCGCGCCCGTGGCCAAGACCCGGGGCGAGGTTTCGCCGCGGGGCCCGCGCCGCGACGTGTGGCGGGGCGACGCCGTAGTTGGTCAGGACCCGGGCCGGACACCAGGGATCCGCAACCGCTGGGTAAGCTGACGCGCGACTTGGCGAAAAAGCGCGGGTGGTCCGGTCACGTCGCGGAAGGCACCGTGCTGGGTCAGTGGAGTCAAGTGGTCGGCGCGCAGATCGCCGATCACGCAACGCCCACGGCGCTCAATGAGGGTGTGTTGAGTGTGACGGCCGAATCAACGGCGTGGGCGACACAGTTGCGGATCATGCAATCACAACTGTTGGCCAAGATCGCCGCAGCGGTGGGCAACGGCATGGTGACCTCGCTCAAGATCACCGGCCCGGCCAGTCCGTCGTGGCGCAAAGGGCCCCGACACATCGCTGGTAGAGGCCCTCGCGACACCTACGGCTAGGTCCCACGCGGACAAATGCGACCCCTCGAATCGAGTCCACGGCCATGGAGGTCTCAGATCGGCTAGGACGAGATGGACCCGCATCTCCAACGTCGGGACGCATCGGGAAGCAAGATATCGAGCGCACGGCGCAGTTAGATAGGTAGAAACGCGCCCAGAGAATCGGTGCGGACAACCACTCACGGTAGAGTGGAGGAGTGACTGCTGCGGTGACTGGACCGCGCGCATCCAACCCCGAGGAGAACATTCGGACCGTGGCTGCCCAGAAGAAGAAGGCACAAGACGACTACGGCGCTTCGGCGATCACCGTTCTCGAAGGCCTCGAGGCCGTCCGTAAACGCCCCGGTATGTACATCGGGTCCACCGGTGAGCGCGGTCTGCACCACCTGGTGTGGGAGGTCGTCGACAACTCGGTGGACGAGGCGATGGCCGGCTACGCCACCCAGGTGAACGTGCGGCTGCTCGATGACGGCAGTGTCGAGGTCGCTGACAACGGCCGAGGCATTCCGGTCGCGATGCACGCCACCGGCGCCCCGACCGTCGACGTCGTCATGACCCAACTGCACGCCGGCGGCAAGTTCGGCGGCGAGAACAGTGGTTACAACGTCAGTGGTGGTCTGCACGGCGTGGGTGTGTCGGTGGTCAACGCGCTGTCCACCCGACTGGAAGTCGACATCAAGCGCGACGGATACGAGTGGTCGCAGTTCTACGACCGCGCCCAGCCGGGCACCCTCAAACAGGGCGAGGCAACCAAGAAGACCGGAACCACCATCCGGTTCTGGGCCGACCCGGACATCTTTGAGACCACCGAATACGACTTCGAGACGGTGGCGCGGCGCCTGCAGGAGATGGCGTTCCTCAACAAGGGCCTGACCATCAATCTCACCGACGAGCGGGTCACCCCGGACGAGGTCGTCGACGACGTCGTCAGTGATACCGCCGAAGCACCAAAGTCCGCCCAGGAGAAGGCCGCCGAATCGACCGCGCCGCACAAGGTCAAGAGCCGCACCTTCCACTATCCCGGCGGTTTGGTCGATTTCGTCAAGCACATCAACCGCACCAAGAGTCCTATTCAGCAGAGCATCGTCGACTTCGAGGGCAAGGGCTCCGGCCACGAAGTCGAAATCGCGATGCAGTGGAACGGTGGCTACTCCGAGTCGGTGCACACCTTCGCCAACACCATCAACACCCATGAGGGTGGAACGCACGAAGAAGGCTTCCGCAGTGCGTTGACCTCGGTGGTGAACAAGTACGCCAAAGACAAGAAGCTGCTCAAGGACAAGGACCCCAACCTCACCGGTGACGACATCCGCGAGGGGTTGGCCGCGGTCATCTCGGTGCGGGTGGCAGAGCCGCAGTTCGAGGGTCAGACAAAGACCAAGCTGGGCAACACCGAGGTCAAGTCGTTTGTCCAGAAGGTTTGCAACGAACAGCTCACCCACTGGTTCGAGGCCAATCCTTCGGAAGCCAAAACCATTGTGAACAAGGCGGTCTCCTCGGCGCAGGCACGTCTCGCCGCGCGCAAGGCGCGAGAGTTGGTGCGGCGCAAGAGCGCAACCGATCTCGGTGGGCTGCCCGGTAAGTTGGCCGACTGCCGCTCGACAGATCCGCGCAAGTCGGAACTGTATGTGGTGGAGGGTGACTCCGCCGGCGGCTCGGCAAAGAGTGGCCGCGATTCGATGTTCCAGGCGATCCTGCCGCTGCGCGGCAAGATCATCAATGTCGAAAAGGCACGCATCGACCGAGTCCTGAAAAACACTGAAGTCCAGGCGATCATCACCGCGTTGGGTACCGGTATTCACGACGAATTCGACCTCTCGAAGCTGCGCTATCACAAGATCGTCTTGATGGCCGACGCCGACGTCGACGGCCAACACATCTCCACGTTGTTGTTGACCCTGTTGTTCCGCTTCATGCGTCCGCTGATCGAGAACGGCCACGTGTTCCTGGCACAGCCGCCGCTGTACAAGTTGAAGTGGCAGCGCACCGAACCCGAGTTCGCCTACTCCGATCGGGAGCGCGACGGCCTCCTCGAGGCTGGGCTCAAAGCCGGCAAGAAGATCAACAAGGAAGACGGCATTCAGCGTTACAAAGGTCTGGGCGAGATGGACGCCAAGGAGCTGTGGGAAACCACGATGGACCCATCGGTTCGGGTGCTGCGCCAGGTGACCCTCGACGATGCGGCGGCCGCCGACGAATTGTTCTCCATTCTGATGGGCGAAGACGTCGATGCACGCCGCAGCTTTATCACCCGTAATGCCAAAGACGTTCGGTTCCTGGACGTTTAGACCCCGAGTCCGCGTTTTGACTGAGCAAACGAGGAATAGATGACAGACACGACGCTGCCGCTTGGTGGTGAAGCTAGTGACCGGATAGAACCGGTCGACATTCAGCAGGAGATGCAGCGCAGCTACATCGACTACGCGATGAGCGTCATCGTCGGCCGGGCCCTGCCCGAAGTCCGCGACGGGCTCAAGCCGGTACACCGCCGTGTGCTCTATGCCATGTATGACTCCGGGTTCCGGCCGGACCGCAGTCACGCCAAGTCGGCGCGCTCGGTCGCCGAAACGATGGGTAACTACCACCCGCACGGTGACGCGTCGATCTATGACACCTTGGTGCGGATGGCGCAGCCGTGGTCGCTGCGCTACCCGCTGGTCGACGGTCAGGGTAACTTTGGGTCGCCGGGTAATGACCCGCCAGCCGCCATGCGGTACACCGAGGCTCGCCTGACCCCGCTGGCGATGGAAATGTTGCGTGAAATCGACGAGGAGACAGTCGATTTCATCCCGAACTACGACGGTCGGGTGCAGGAACCGACGGTGTTGCCCAGCCGGTTCCCCAACCTGTTGGCCAACGGGTCCGGCGGCATCGCGGTCGGCATGGCCACCAACATCCCGCCGCACAACTTGCGTGAACTCGCCGAAGCGGTGTTCTGGTGCCTGGAAAACCACGACGCCGACGAAGAGGCGACGCTGGCCGCGGTCACCGACCGCGTCAAGGGACCCGACTTCCCCACCTCGGGTCTGATCGTCGGTACCCAAGGCATCTCCGATGCCTACAAGACCGGTCGCGGTTCCATCCGGATGCGCGGAGTCGTTGAGATAGAGGAAGATTCGCGCGGCCGGACATCACTGGTCATCACCGAGCTGCCGTATCAGGTCAACCACGACAACTTTATCACCTCGATCGCCGAGCAGGTTCGCGACGGCAAACTGGCCGGCATCTCCAACATCGAGGATCAGTCCAGCGACCGGGTGGGCCTGCGGATCGTCGTCGAGATCAAACGCGACGCCGTGGCCAAGGTGGTCCTCAACAACCTCTACAAGCACACCCAGATGCAGACCAGCTTCGGCGCCAACATGCTGTCCATCGTCGATGGCGTACCGCGCACCCTGCGTCTGGACCAGATGATCCGCTACTACGTCGAACACCAACTCGACGTGATCATCCGACGCACCACCTACCGGCTGCGAAAAGCAAATGAGCGGGCCCACATTCTGCGCGGTCTGGTCAAGGCGCTGGACGCGCTCGACGAGGTGATCGCACTGATCCGGGCGTCGCAGACGGTCGACATCGCCCGCGCCGGCCTGATCGAGTTGCTCGACATCGACGAGATCCAGGCCCAGGCCATCCTGGACATGCAGCTGCGGCGGCTGGCCGCCCTGGAACGCCAGCGCATCGTCGACGATCTGGCCAAGATCGAGGCCGAGATCGCCGATCTGGAAGACATCCTGGCCAAACCGGAACGCCAGCGCGCCATCGTGCGGGACGAACTCGCCGAGATCGTCGACAAGCACGGCGACGACCGTCGTACCCGGATCATCGCCGCCGACGGCGACGTGAGCGATGAGGACTTGATCGCCCGCGAGGACGTCGTCGTCACGATCACCGAAACCGGCTACGCCAAGCGGACCAAGACCGACCTGTACCGCAGCCAGAAGCGCGGCGGCAAGGGCGTGCAGGGTGCCGGTCTCAAGCAAGACGACATCGTCCGACACTTCTTCGTCTGCTCAACGCATGACTGGATCTTGTTCTTCACCACCCAGGGCCGGGTCTATCGGGCCAAGGCCTACGAACTGCCCGAGGCGTTACGCACCGCGCGTGGGCAGCACGTGGCGAACCTGTTGGCATTCCAGCCCGAGGAACGCATCGCCCAGGTGATCCAGATCAAGAGCTATGAGGACGCGCCCTACTTGGTGCTGGCCACCCAGAACGGGTTGGTCAAGAAATCCAAGTTGACCGACTTCGACTCCAACCGCTCCGGGGGGATCGTGGCGATCAACCTGCGCGGTGAAGACGAACTCGTTGGCGCCGTGCTGTGTTCGTCCGAGGAAGACCTGTTGCTGGTCTCGGCGAACGGTCAGTCGATTCGGTTCTCGGCGACCGACGAGGCGCTGCGGCCGATGGGCCGGGCCACCTCCGGCGTGCAGGGCATGCGGTTCAACGCCGATGACCGGCTGCTGTCGCTGAATGTGGTCCGAGAGGGCACCTACTTGCTGGTGGCCACGGCGGGCGGCTACGCCAAACGCACTGGGATCGAGGAGTATCCGGTCCAGGGCCGCGGCGGCAAGGGCGTGCTGACCATCATGTACGACCGCCGGCGTGGCCGGCTGGTCGGCGCGCTGATCGTCGATGACGACAGCGAGCTCTACGCGATCACCTCCGGTGGCGGTGTCATCCGTACCGCGGCTCGCCAGGTCCGCAAGGCGGGACGGCAGACCAAGGGCGTTCGGTTGATGAACCTCGGCGAGGGTGACACGCTGTTGGCCATCGCCCGCAACGCTGAAGAAAACGCCGACGAAGCTGTCGCGGAAGCAACCGACACCGACGAGTCCAGCAACTAGGGCCGGGGCGGGGTACACCCGCCCTGGGGCAAAGCGTGGGGCCATTAGACTCAGCGACCTGGGTACATACGTTAGGAGTCCGGGTGACCTCACCGAACGATCCAGGCGCCCCCAATATGGGCGACAACTTCAATGGGGACGCCGCGGTCGACCGTTCCGGCGTACACCGGGCGGGGACGGGGCCCGGCCGGCTACCCGATCCAGCGGATTCACCGCCCTGGCAGCGGGGCGCGGCGCGACCGGGAAACCCGGGGCCACGCCCACCCGAACAGTCCGGTGAGGGGCGGGTGCCCGGTCCGACGTCGGCCGCCGACGCTCGGCTGAGCCGCTTCATCTCCGGTACGTCGGCGCCGGCCGGCGGGCCGGCTTCGGTCAAGGCCCCGCCGCCGGAGGCCGAAGCCCCACCGGTGCGTGGCGAGAACCTCCCGGCGGAGGTCTACGCCAGCGAACTGCCCGATCTGTCCGGACCGGCTCCCCGACCCGTGCAGCGCAAGCCCGCCCCCGATCGTGGGGCGGACAATTCCGGGGCCCATCCGATGGCCGGTGCGGCACGGTCGGCGGCCGCCGAAGCCCGGGAATCGCGGGAATCGCGCTTCCAGGTGTCGTCTCGGCGGGCGGCGCGCGGCCCGGTACGGGCCAGCATGCAGATCCGACGGATCGATCCGTGGAGCACGCTGAAGGTGTCGGGGCTGCTCTCGGTGGCGCTGTTCTTCATCTGGATGATCGCGGTGGCCTTCCTGTACCTGGTTCTGGGCGGTATGGGCGTGTGGGCCAAGCTCAACAGCAACGTCGGCGACCTGCTGAACAACACCAGCGGCAGTAGCGCGGAGCTGGTCTCCAGCGGAACCATCTTCGGCGGTGCCGTGCTGATCGGCTTGGTGAACATCGTTTTGATGACGGCGATGGCCACCATCGCGGCATTTATCTACAACCTGGCGACCGATCTGATCGGCGGTATCGAGGTCACCCTGGCCGATCGCGACTAGCGGTTTTGGGAGTCGGGCACCCATTGCGGTAATCTCGTCGCTTGGCCGTATGCGCAATACGGGCCTATAGCTCAGGCGGTTAGAGCGCTTCGCTGATAACGAAGAGGTCGGAGGTTCGAGTCCTCCTAGGCCCACGACCATGTGCCCATCAAGACATAGCGTGCCGCTCGTGTTGCTGCTGGTAGCGACTGCTGTGGTAGCAGCATCGGTGCGGGCACGGCGCAGCGTCGAGGTCTGGCACGTGGCGCCGGATCCGGATTCTGGATTCGTACCCGGTTATCCACCCGGTCACGACGAGGGGCCTTAGCTCAGTTGGTAGAGCACCGCCTTTGCAAGGCGGGTGTCAGGGGTTCGATTCCCCTAGGCTCCACAAATCATCTGTCTGACCTCGGCTGGTCGCCCACTTTCCCGGCATGAGGGTCGTTGTGCGCCGAACTCGTCACACCGACCATGCGCGCACTGCAATGTTGCGGATTTGCTCCCGATCACCGAATCAAGGATCAATCGTGGTGAATGTGAACCGACCCGACTATGTACTGGGCCATTCGGACTACGAGTTGGGCCGCCTGGGCCGCCAGGCCATCCTGCTGGACGCGACCACGCGCGAGTACCTGGCCACCGCGGGCCTTGAGCCCGGGATGCGGGTGCTCGATGTGGGCAGCGGTCCCGGAGACGTCGCGTTTCTCGCCTCGGAGCTGACGATGCCCGGCGGCGAGGTGGTCGGAACGGACCGGGCGGCCGGCGCGGTGAGCGCGGCATCGGCGACCGCGGCGGCGCGGGGGCTATCCGAAACCGTTCGCTTCCGGCTGGGTGACCCCGCCGACTTGAGCTTCGAGCGGCCATTCGATGCGATTGTGGGCCGCTACGTCCTGACCTTCCAGGCCGATCCCGCCGCCATGCTGCACCGACTGTCTCAACATCTGGTGTCTGGCGGGATCGTGGCGTTTCACGAGCCGGACTGGAGTGCCGTCCGCTCGTCGCCACCGGCGCCCACCCACGACCGCTGCTGTCACTGGATCCGCGAGGCGTTGGACCGCACCCACACCTCCTGGGACATGGCCGACCGCCTACACAACGCCTTCACCGGTGCCGGGCTACCGGCACCGACGTTGACCATGCGGACCTTCATCGGGGCCGGGCGTGCGGCCGCGGTGTGGCTACAAGCCCTCGCCGATCTGGTTGAGACGCTGCTGCCGACCATCCAGGCCCAGGGTGTGGCGACCGCGACCGAGGTCGGTATTGAAACGCTGACGCAGCGGCTGCTCGAGGAGGTCAGCGATCTGGGTGCGACGGTTATCGGACGCTCCGAGGTCGGAGCGTGGACCCGCACCCCGCACAGCGGCTAGCACCGCGACCAGGACGGGCCGGTCACGTCAGCCGCCGGCCCGGTTCGCGTTGGCGTGAATGGCCTCGCGACAGTAGGCCGCGACCCCCGGCAACCCGAATGATTCGTCGTAGGTGGCGATGTACCTGGGGTCGCTCACGTACATGTCGCCCAGGTTGCGGTGAAAGGCCGGCGGGCAGTCGTAGAACCAGCGATTCACGTGGCGGCGGTGTTGCTCCGCCGCGTTCATAGCCTCCTCGGAGTCGGCCGGCAGCCCAGCGCGGAAGGCGTCGGACAAGGCCTTCTCAATGGCTTGGCCCTCGGCCTTGATCCGAACCCACTCGTCCTTGCCGTAGGACTTGGTGCGGCGTTGGGATTCCTTCCACTCCGCGGTCTCGCCCCACTTCTGCTCGGTCTCGACCCGGTAGTCGTCGAAGCCGTCACCGAAGAGTTCGCGCATGTCGTCGTCGGTCATGGGGGTGTTGGTCATGGCTTTCTCCAATGCCAGATCGATTGCCTCGACGAGGTCCTTCATCTCATCGAGTCGCGCCATGACGCGTTCGCGCTGACGAACCAGGTGGCTGACCGCATTGCCCTCGTCGAGCAGCCGCGCGATCTCGTCGAGCAGCAGCTCGAGTCGGCGGTAGACGATGACCTGGGACAGGCGCGTCAGGTCCGCCGACGTGTAAACCCGGTAACCCGAGGCCGCACGTCGACTCGGGATCAACAACCCGATTTCGTCATAGTGGTGAAGCGTGCGCACCGTGATGCCGAATCGCTCCGCGACCTGGCCCACGGTGAGTCCGTCCACCGGCGTCTCCTGCGTCACGTCGATCAGGTTGGCGCCTCACGTCGCGTGAGGGTCAAGCCGTCGTGATAGGCGGCCTAGTTGCCCGAGTCCATGGGCACGCTAAGCGAGTCCTAGGGACGCGGCTGGACGTCAACGCTGGGTGGGCGCGGGGACGGCTCGGGCTGCGACGAACGGCGCACCACGGTGAATGCCACCGCACCGCCGGCCACGACAACCACGGTGACCGCCCCGGCAATCACCCAGGGACGCTTACTGCGGCCCTGCTTGCGCCGGGCCTCCTGAATCACCTGGGGCAGATTGGCGACCACTTCTTGAGCGGCGGCCAGCTCCTGGGCAATCGCTTCCTGAGCGGCGGCAACCTCGCGGGCCAAGCGGCCCTGGGGGTACCGGCGGCGAAGCTCCGACGCGGTCGACTGCGCAGAGTGCACCCCGAGTCCCACAACACCTCGGGTCACATCCACCGGCCCCACCGCCGTGTAGGTCAGCCCGCGGGTCAGTCGCTCCCGTGGCGTCAACCGTGCTTCCGCCTGCTCTCTCATCTGCCGCCTCTCTACTGTCGTGCCAAACCGTCTTGCCAGGCCCTGGCCCAGAGCTACTCCGGTCCCTCCACAGACTGCCACCATTAGGGCGTTCGCGGGCCCATTGCCCGCACACGGCTTCCCACGAGTCGGAATGACACCGGCTGCGGCCGGGCCCGTCTGTAATGGCAGACTGTGATTCCGTGACTAACAGCCCAATTCAGACTGCAACCGCCACGCTGCGCACCAACCGCGGGGATATCAAGGTCGCCCTCTTCGGGAACCACGCTCCCAAGACCGTTGCCAACTTTGTCGGCCTTGCGCAGGGCACCAAGGAATATTCGACCCAGAACGCATCCGGTAGCACCTCCGGCCCGTTCTACGATGGCGCTGTCTTTCACCGGGTGATCCGGGGCTTCATGATCCAGGGCGGCGACCCCACCGGCACCGGCCGCGGCGGACCGGGCTACAAGTTCGCTGACGAGTTCCACCCGGAGCTGCAATTCGACAAGCCCTACCTGCTGGCGATGGCCAACGCCGGGCCGGGCACCAACGGCTCGCAGTTCTTCATCACCGTCGGCCCGACGCCGCACCTGAATCGGCGCCACACGATCTTCGGCGAGGTGAGCGACCCGGACTCACAGGGTGTGGTGGAGGCGATCGCGACGACCTCCACCGACGGCAGCGACCGGCCCACCGAACCGGTCGTGATCGAGTCGATCACTATTTCCTGACACCTTCAGCTCAACGTTTGCCGCGGCCGGCATAGCCGGCCGCGGTGAGCGCGTCGAGTACGTCGAGCGGATCGGTACCGAGATCCCACCGCGACAAGACGAACATGGCGTCGTTGTCCCCCTCGATCTCGAGCAAACGGACCGTGCGCGCATGGCGACGGAATTCGTTGATCCGGATGATCTTGATGCTGGCGGGGCGCAGCAGCTGAGTCCGAAGCCAGCCGCGGATCGCTAGGCCCTCACGCGTGATTGCCAGCTTTGGCCGCGCGCGCCACGATCCGCCCGCAAACAAGATCAGACCCAGTGCGGCAACGCCTGCCAGAATGCGCCCAGGCGGGTCTGTGACGACGGTCACAGCGGCGGTAGCCATCAAAACGCCAGCGAGCGCACAACCAGCGATTCCCGCCGTCCGCGGCGACCATTGTGTTTGCTGCATGCGCTACTTCAGCCCTCCGACCAAGGGGGATACGGTTATCCACAGACGCTATCAACAGTGGGGATAAATCACACGCGTGTGATTGAACTACAAAAGAGTTGCTGGCGCGGTGACCCACCTACCCAGTAATGAATTCATTACGGGTGTGGTTTGGGTCAGTGCCAGCGCATCGTCAGCAACAATCCGGTGATCATGAAAGCGAACGCGATCGCGTAGTTCCACGGACCCAGCTGAGCCATCCAATTGAGCGCCGCGGGAGCTTGACTACCGACGGCAGCCAACTGGAACACCATCAACCAGACCAGGCCGATGAGCATCAAACCGATGAACAACGCGACGAACCAGACGCTGGAAGGGCCGACCTTCGCCTTCACTGGGGTGCGGCTCACCGGCTTGACGGTGAAGTCGTTCTTCTTACGGACCTTCGACTTGGGCATTGGTACCTCGAAATACCTCAACAACACAATGAGCGGGACAGGACTGCAACGATTACGGTTGCAGCATTAGGCATAGCTTTGCCACGAGACTAACCCAACCGGCCCTGTGACCAGGAAATGGAGGCGGCATGACCGATGAGCGCCGCTCGCCGTGGCGCTTCGGCGTTCCGCTGGTGTGCCTACTGGCCGGTCTGCTGCTGGCCGCCACCCACGGGGTCTCCGGCGGCGCGGAAATCCGCCGCAGCGATGCACCACGACTGGTGGACCTGGTCCGTCAGTCGCAGTCGTCGGTCAACCGCCTCAGCGCTGAGCGCGATGCCCTCACCGCGCGGATCGACGCGAACCACCTGCGGTCCTCTGATGCCGCCCTGACGGCGATGCTGCGCCGAGCCCGCGAGTTGGCCAGCGAGGCCGATATGGATCCGGCGCACGGCCCGGGCCTGGTGGTCACGCTCAACGACGCGCAGCGCGACGCCAACGGCCGCTTCCCGCGCGACGCCTCCCCCGATGACCTGGTGGTGCACCAACAAGACATCGACGCCGTTCTCAACGCGATGTGGAGTGCCGGCGCCGAGGCGATTCAGATGCAGGACCAGCGCATCATCGCCAACTCGGTGGTTCGCTGCGTCGGCAACACCCTGTTGCTCAACGGTCGCACCTACAGCCCGCCCTACATCATTACCGCGATCGGTGATGCGGCCGCGATGCAAGCGGCGCTCGAGGCGGCACCACTGGTGGTCCTCTACAAGCAGTATGTGGTGCGCTTCGGTTTGGGCTACCGCGAGGAAGCCAAATCCGATGTGAATGTCGCCGGGTACTCCGAACCGGTCCGGATGCACTACGCGCAGCCGCTCGGTCCGGTGGGCTACTGAGCCGACCAGAACTCGGGCCGGACGGTAACCTGTCACGATGCCCATCCTGGTCGTCGACAACTACGACAGCTTCGTGTTCAACCTGGTCCAGTACCTGGGCCAGTTGGGTGTGCGGGCCGAGGTGTGGCGAAACGACGACCCGCGGCTCTGCGACGAGGCCGCCATCGCGGCGCAATTCGATGGGGTGCTGCTCAGCCCGGGCCCGGGCACTCCGGAACGAGCCGGTGCATCGGTGAGTTTGGTCCGGGCGTGTGCGGCGGCGCGCACGCCACTGTTGGGGGTATGCCTGGGCCACCAAGCCATCGGGGTTGCCTTCGGGGCGACCGTCGATCGGGCGCCCGAGCTGCTGCACGGTAAGACCAGCAGCGTCTATCACACAAATGTTGGCGTCCTACAAGGACTTCCGGACCCGTTCACGGCAACCCGCTATCACTCGCTGACCATCCTGCCGGACTCGCTGCCGGCCGAGCTGGAAGCCACGGCGCACACCCGCAGCGGAGTGATCATGGGAGTTCGCCACACCGAGCTGCCGATTCACGGTGTCCAGTTCCACCCCGAGTCGATCCTGACCGAGGGCGGGCACCGGATGCTGGCCAACTGGCTGGCCTACTGCGGATGGGCGCGCGACGACACGCTGGTGCGACGTTTGGAAAACGAGGTCGCCAGCGCGATCCGACCGCACCTGCCGGTGGAGGCCGGAACTACTGACCGAACTTCAGCGTGACAATGCCGTCGCGGTTCACCCCGGCACCGGCGGGCGGATTCTGATACACGACCCGGTTGTGCTGGGAACCGCCGGCGTCCACGTCGGGCCCCTTGTCCAGTGATCCCGTCCAGCCCAGCGCGCGCAACCGCGGCTCGGCGTCGGTCCAGAACATGCCGGACAGGTCGGGCATGACGAACTGATTGCCCTTGGACACCTGTAGCTCGATCACCGAATCGATCGGCACCGTGGTGCCCGCCGGCGGATTGGTGGCGATGACGCTGCCGGCAGGCTTGGGGCTATCCACCGATGCCTGACTGAACTTGGTGAACCCGTAAACGTTGAGGTTCTGTTCGGCTTCCTCAACACTTTGGCCCGCGACGTCGGGAATCTGCTTGGTCGCGGGGCCAGAGCCGACGATGATCGTGATGACGTTGGTGATCGCCGACGTCTGGTTGGCCGGCGGGTTGGTTCCGATGACCTTGCCCATCAGCTCGGGGGTCGAGGGCGACTCGGCCTCTTTGAACCTGCCGAATCCCGCCGCGGTCAGCTTCTTGACGGCCTCGGCGTAGGTCATCGAGGAGACGTCGGGGAGCTCGCGCTGCTCGGGACCGGTGGAGACGTTGATGGTGATCTGGTCGCCGGCCGACACCGAGGCGTTGGCGGCCGGGTCGGTACCGATGACGTGGTCGGGTGGGATCGTCGAGTCCGGCTTGAGCAGGGTGCGGGTCTTGAAGCCACGGTTTTGCAGCGCAGCGATGGCATCCGCCGATGCTTGGCCCCGCACATTGGGAACTTGCACGTTGCGGGTGTTGCCGCCGAACGTGTTGATGGCGATGGTGACGACGATCGTCAGTACGGCCAGCACGGCCACCACGGCCACCCAGCGGCCGACCGAGGGCGTGCTGCGGTCCCGGTCGGTGTCATCGAGTGTCTTGCGAGGCAGCGGGTCGGTGCGTGGCGCGGCCGGGCTGGACGGCGAGGACGCCGTCAGGGAGCGCCGCTCGGCGCCGGTCAGCACTTTAGGTGCCTCGGGCGCTTCGCCGTTGTGCACCCGCACCAGGTCGGCGCGCATCTCCGCGGCGGTCTGGTAGCGGTTGTCCGGGTTCTTGGCCAGGGCCTTGAGCACCACCGCATCCAGCTCGGCGGAGATCCCTTCGTGGCGTTCCGACGGCGGGATGGGGTCTTCCCGAACATGCTGGTAGGCGACCGCGACCGGGGAATCGCCGGTGAACGGTGGCTCGCCGGTCAGGATCTCGTAGAGCACGCATCCCAACGAGTAGACGTCAGATCGTGCGTCGACCGAATCGCCGCGGGCCTGCTCGGGCGACAGGTACTGCGCGGTGCCGATGACCGCCGCGGTCTGGGTGACGTTGTTGCCGCTGTCGGCGATCGCGCGCGCGATGCCGAAGTCCATCACCTTGACCGCATTGGTGGTGCTGATCATGATGTTTGCCGGCTTGACGTCGCGGTGAATGATGCCGTTTTGATGGCTGAAGTTCAGTGCCTGGCACGCGTCCGCGATGATCTCGATGGCGCGCGTCGGGGCCATCGGGCCGTCGGTGTGCACGATGTCACGCAGGGTGACCCCGTTCACGTACTCCATGACGATGTAGGGCAACGGTCCGGACGGCGTCTCGGCTTCGCCGGTGTCATACACCGCGACAATCGCCGGGTGATTGAGCGCGGCGGCGTTTTGCGCCTCCCGCCGGAAGCGCAGATAGAAGCTGGGATCGCGAGCCAGGTCAGCGCGCAGCACCTTGACCGCGACGTCGCGGTGTAGCCGCAGGTCGCGGGCGAGGTGTACCTCCGACATACCTCCGAAACCGAGGATGTCGCCCAGTTCGTAGCGGTCGGACAGGTGCTGAGGGGTGGTCATCGCTGCATCTCAAATCGGGCCAGCGCCGCACGATGCTGCGGCGTCACCATGACATTCCAGCTGGTTGCGCTGTCCCGGTTCCCTATCGGGCGATTTCGGCCCGCATCGTCGACCAGGTCAGGCTGGTTACTTTGCAGTCCAGGATTCCCTATTGATTGACCATCCGTCCAATTAAGGCGCGGCCCCTGACCGGTCGGCGTTTGGTGAGCCGTTGTGGTCTGGGTGACGGTCGGCGGCGGTGACTGTTGCTGGCTGTCGGCCCGCGAATTGATGACGATGAGCACCGCGATGATGATCGCCAGTGCGCCCAACACCCCGGCGGCCCACAGCAACGCGCGCTGGCCCGAGGAGAAGGTACGCCGGGCCGGTGGCGGCCGGTGTCCGCCCGTCGCGGGCCGGGTTCGGCGCGGCGTGGTCGTCCGGGTGGTGGGCGCGGGCGCGATCCGCGCCGGTGCGCTCGACGGGATGGCTGCCGGGGCAGCCCGGCCGGCGGGCGGTGACTGGCTGGGTCGGGGCGGGCGCCGGCCGGCGCGCACCGCGGCGACGGCGTCGGCGAAGGGTCCCCCACTGCGGTACCGCAGGCCGGGGTTCTTGACCAGCGTGATCTCGATCAGCTCGCGCACATTCGGCGGGAGTTCGGCCGGCAGCGGCGGCGGCGGCTCTTTGATGTGCTTCATCGCCACCGTCAGAGCTCCGTCGCCGGTGAACGGACGTTTACCCGAAACCGCTTCGTAGCCAACCACTCCCAACGAGTAGACGTCGCTGGACGGGCTGGCATCCTGGCCGAGCGCCTGCTCGGGCGCGATGTACTGGGCGGTGCCCATCACCATGCCGGTCTGGGTCACCGGTGCCGCATCGACGGCCTTGGCGATACCGAAGTCGGTGATCTTGACCTGCCCGGTGGGGGTGATCAGGATGTTGCCCGGCTTGACGTCGCGGTGCACCAGGCCGGCCGCGTGGGCGACCTGCAGAGCCCGCCCGGTCTGCTCGAGCATGTCCAGCGCGTGCCGCAGCGATAGCCGCCCGGTGCGTTTGAGCACGGAGTTCAGCGGTTCGCCGTTGACCAGCTCCATCACCAGGTAGGCGGTGCGGCCCTCACCGTTCATCTGGCTTTCGCCGTAGTCGTGCACGGCGGCGATGCCGGGATGGTTGAGCATCGCGGTGGTGCGTGCCTCGGCGCGGAACCGCTCGATGAACTCGGGGTCCGACGAGAATTCCTGTTTGAGGACCTTGACCGCGACGCGCCGGCCCAACCGGCTGTCGACCGCCTCCCAGACCTGGCCCATGCCACCGGTGGCGATGAGCCGCTGCAGGCGATACCTGCCAGACAGCGTCATACCAACTCTTGGGCTCATGGTTCCCCCTGAAGCGCGGCCTCGATCACGGCCCGCCCGATCGGGGCCGCGAGCGCGCCGCCGGTCGCAGAAAGGCGATCGGCCCCATTTTCCACCAGCACCGCGACAGCAACTTTGGGAGCCTGTGCGGGGGCAAACGCGATATACCACGCGTGAGGTGGGGTATGACGGGGATCGGTGCCGTGCTCTGCGGTACCCGTCTTGGATGCGATCTGCACGCCGGGGATGGCCCCTTTCTGCTGTGCGACTTGCTCGGCGCCGACCATCAGCTCTGTTAGCTTAGCGGCGACCTGCGGTGACACCGCGCGGCGCTGCTGATGTGGTGCGGTGGTGCTGATATTGGCCAGGTCGGGCCCTTTGAGGCTGTCGACCAGGTAGGGCCGCATCACGACGCCGCCGTTGGCGATGGTCGCGGCAATCTGCGCGTTTTGCAGCGGTGTGAGCGCGACGTCCTTTTGTCCGATGCTCGACATGCCCAGTGCGGCGGCGTCCGGGATGGGTCCGACCGTGGACTCGGCCACCTGCAGGGGTACCGCGCTCGGTGGGGTGTCCAGCCCGAAGGCATGTGCCATGCTGCGCAGAGCCGCCGCGCCGGTCGAGATGCCCAACTGCACAAACGCGGTGTTGCAGGACTTGGCGAACGCCTCGCGAAGCGACACGGTCTGCCCACTGCCACACGGGGCACCGCCGTAGTTCTCCAGGGTCGCCGTGCTGTCGGGCAGCGGAATGTTGGCGGCGGCGGTCAGCTGGTCGTTCTCGGTGGCCCCGGCCTGCAATGCGGCGGCGGTGGTGATCACCTTGAAGGTCGAGCCGGGCGGATACGTTTCCGAAATTGCCCGATTGGTCAGCGGGGAGCTGGGATCGTCGCGCAAATCCTTCCAGGCTTCGGCCTGTGCCTCCGGATCGTGCGACGCCAGCAGGTTGGGGTCATACGACGGCGAAGAGACCAGCGCCAAGATCTTGCCGGTCGACGGTTCCAGCGCGACGACGGCGCCCTTGCAGGGCCCGCCGCAGCCCTGCTGCATGGCGTCCCACCCGGCCTGCTGGATGCGCGGGTTGATCGTGGTGTCGACGTTGCCGCCACGGGGGTCGCGGCCGGTGAAGAAGTCGGCCAGCCGGCGACCGAACAGGCGCTGGTCGGATCCGTTGAGGAGCGGATCCTCGGCGCGCTCCAGGCCGGTGCTGGAATAGCGCAGCGAGTAGAAGCCCGTCACCGGCGCGTACACCTCTGGGTTGGGATAAACCCGCAGGAAACGGAACCGGCTGTCGGTGGCCACCGAGTAGGCCAGCAGCTGGCCGCCGGCGGTGATCTGGCCGCGCTGGCGGGAGTACTCGTCGAGGAGCACCCGCTGGTTGCGGGGATCGGCTCGTAACCCGTCGGCGGTGAAGACCTGGGTCATCGTGGCGTTGAGCAGTAGTAGCACGATCAACGCCATCACGGTCACCGAGATTCGGCGCAGAGAGGCGTTCATACCCGCTCGATCACCTCTGTGCCGGCCGCCGCGATGGACGACGTATTTCGAGGGCGGGTGCGCAATGGTCGTCGGGCACCGTGGGAGATTCGCGCCAGGATGGCCAGCAGCACGTAGTTGGCCAGCAGCGACGACCCGCCGTAGGACATCCATGGTGTGGTCAACCCGGTCAGCGGGATGAGCTTGGTGACGCCGCCGACGACGATGAACAGCTGGATGGCCAGCGTTGATGCCAGACCGGCGGCCAAGAGCTTGCCGAAGCTGTCGCGGGTGGCGATCGCCGTACGTAGTCCGCGGATGATGACGATGGTGTAGAGCATCAAGATGGCGGCCAGCCCCACCAGCCCGAGCTCTTCCCCGAACGCGGCGATGATGAAGTCGGTCGACGCCGCGGGCACGGTGTCGGGCTGTCCGTTGCCCAGACCGGTACCGAAGATGCCGCCGGTCGCGAAGCTGAACAGGGCTTGCACCATTTGGTAGCCGGTGCCGTCGGGATCGGCGAACGGGTCGAGCCAGTTCTGCACCCGGACGCGGACATGGTGGAAAACGAAGTAGGCGACCACGCTTCCGGCGGTGAACAGCGTCAGCCCGATGATGACCCAACTGAACCGTTGCGTGGCCAGGTAAAGCACCACCAGGAATGACGCGTACAACAGCAGCGAGGTGCCGAGGTCCTTTTCGAAGACCATCACACCGACCGAGGCCACCCAGGCCGCCAGCAGCGGCGCGAGGTCGCGCGGGCGCGGCAGGGTCATGCCCATCAGGTGCTTGCCGACGCTGGTGAACAGTCCGCGCTTGGCCACCAACACCGCCGAAAAGAAGATCAGCAGCAGAATCTTGGAGAACTCGGCGGGCTGGATGGAGAAGCCGGGCAACCGAATCCAGATCTTGGAGCCGTTTTCCTCAGACAAGGCCGCGGGCAGTACCGCGGGGATCGCCAGCAACACCAGACCCGCCAGACCACAGGTGTAGCCATAGCGCGCCAGCTGGCGATGGTCCTTGAGAAACGTCACCACCAGCGCAAACGACGCCACCCCGACCAGAGTCCACAGCATCTGTTGGTTTGCGCTGGGATGTGCGCGGTGGCCGATCTGCTTGTCGACGAGGTCGAGCCGGTGGATCATCACCAGGCCCAGTCCGTTGAGCAGCGCCACCACCGGCAGCAGCAGCGGATCGGTGAACGGCGCGAAGCGTCTGATCGCCAGGTGCGCGAAGCCGAACAGGGTGAGGAAGGCCAGCCCGTAGCTGGCTAGGTCCCAATGGATGGCCCGGTCTTGATTGGCTTCCACGATGAATAGCGCAGCGATGGTGATCACCGCGGCGAAGCACAACAGCAGCAGTTCGGCATTTCGTCGGGTCGGCAACGGGGGCGTCACCGTTACCGGTGGCTGCAGCTGGGTCGTCATGCCACCGCCCGGCAGTCAATGCCCGGCTGCGGTGGGGGTGGCGGGAGTGCGGTCACGTTCGGCGAACTCGTCGTCGACGTCGGAGTAGGTGACGTCGGGGCCGCCGGCGAGGTACCCGCGGGCGGGGTGCTGGTAGCTGCCGTACTTCCGGAAGTCGTGGTCGGCGTGGTGCTGGCCGAGGGAGTCGGGGTGGTCGTCGACGCTGGTGAGGAGGTGACGCTGGGCTGTCCGGGTGTCTCGCTGGCGGTGCTCGGGGCAGATGATTCCGGCGGCGAGGTGGCGCGCGGCGCGGGGCAGGGTGGCAGCAGCGAGTTGGCGGCCAACTCGCGCAACTGCCCGATCGCGTTGTCGAGCGAGCCGGCGGGAAGGCCGGCCTGCACCTGTGCGCGTTCGGGTGGGCGCAGGTCGTCCAACTTCATCAGATTGCAGTCGAGATGCTCGCCGGATTGCTGATAGCTGATTTGGGACAGCTCGTTGCGTGCGTTCAGACAGCCCATGAGATACGGCTCGTGCAGGGACATGCCCAGAAACGACCCCTGAATGCCCCGCATGATCGATACGGTGCCGTTGAATTCGGCGACGTAATAGTTGTTGCGGATCACCGCACGGCTGATGAACAGGCCCGCCACCACCAGCAGCACCACCAGCGTGGCGACCAGTGCCATCCGTCGCCATGACCAGCGAGGCCGGTGAACGGTCTCGACTTGCGGCGGAACCCGCTTGACCGCCTCTTTGCGGGCGGTTATCGCCGAAGCCCGTCCTGCGGCGGTGTTGGGCAGGGTCAGCTGGTCGTCATCACCGGAGACCGCGCCGGCCAGGATCGGCTGGGTTTGTCCGTATTCGTAGTCGACGACGTCGGCCACCACGACCGTGACGTTGTCGGGACCGCCCCCGCGCAGGGCCAGCTCGATGAGACGGTAGGCGCTTTCGGCGACGTCGGGAATCTGCAGCGCTTCATGGATGGTTTCGTCGCTCACCGGATCCGACAGGCCGTCCGAGCACAGCAGATAGCGGTCGCCGGCGCGAGCTTCTCGCATGGTCAACGTCGGCTCGACCTCATGACCGGTCAGCGCACGCATGATCAGCGAACGCTGCGGGTGGCTGTGCGCCTCCTCCGCGGTGATCCGCCCCTCGTCCACCAGCGTCTGGACAAACGTGTCGTCCTTGGTGATCTGGGTCAGCTCACCGTCGCGCAGCAGGTAGCCGCGGGAGTCACCGATGTGCACCAGCCCCAGTCGGTTACCGGCAAACAGGATCGCGGTGAGTGTGGTCCCCATGCCTTCGAGCTCGGGTTCCATCTCGACTTGGGCGGCGATAGCCGAGTTGCCGGAGCGCACCGCGGCATCCAGCTTGGCCAGCAGGTCGCCGCCGGGCTCATCGTCGTCCAGATGTGCCAGCGCGGCGATGACCAACTGGGATGCCACTTCCCCGGCGGCGTGGCCGCCCATGCCGTCGGCCAGCGCCAACAGGCGTGCCCCGGCGTACACGGAGTCCTCGTTATTGGCGCGTACCAGGCCGCGATCACTGCGGGCGGCGTAGCGCAAGACTAGGGTCACGGGCGCAACTCGATTGCCGTCTTGCCGATTCGCACCGGCGTTCCCATGGGAACTCGTACCGCAGTCGTCACCTTCGCCCTGTCAAGGTAAGTACCGTTGGTCGATCCTAAGTCCTCGACGTACCACTCCGATCCTCGTTGGGAAAGCCTGGCGTGGCGCGTCGAGGCGTAGTCGTCAGTCAACACCAGGGTCGAGTCGTCCGCGCGTCCAATCAATACCGGCTGTCCACTCAAAGTTATGCGGGCGCCGGTCAGCGCCCCCTCGGTCACTACGAGATAGCGTGCCGACTGCCCGCGCCGCCGCGACGGTAAGAGCGTCCCGCGCAACGCCAGACCGCGGCGCACCATGACGGCACCGGTCGGTGCGTAGATATCGGTCCGCAGGATCCGCAACACCGACCAGATGAAAAGCCACAGCAGCATCAAAAAACCGGCACGCGTCAGTTGCAGTACTAACCCCTGCATCTGGCGTCCTTTCCGTCCTGGCACTGCCCACCCCACGCCGGTGCCGAGCACATCAGCAAGGTCACGATACTTGGACGGCGGTCGGTGCGGAGTAAAGCACGGCAGCTGTGAGCCCAGAGGGTCAGTGGATGCGGACGATTATCTCGGAATGGCCCAAGCGAATCACATCGCCGTCGGCCAACTGCCACTCCTGCACGGGCGCGTTGTTGACGGTGGTGCCGTTCGTCGAGTTCAGGTCCGCCAGCAGCGCAACCTGTCCATCCCAGCGGATCTCCAGATGGCGACGTGACACCCCGGTGTCGGGCAACCGGAACTGCGCGTCCTGCCCGCGGCCGATGATGTTGGACCCGTCGCGGAGCTGGTACGTGCGTCCGCTGCCATCGTCGAGCTGCAGGATCACCGAAGATCCGGTAGCCCCGTAGCCGCTCTGTCCGTAACCGCCGTAACCGCCGCCGGCTGGCTGGCCGTACTCGGGCGGCGCCTGACCGTAGTCGGATGGGGCCTGGCCGTAGTCGGGCGGCGCCTGACCGTAGTCGGGGGCCGCCGCTTGGCCGTACTCGTAGTCGCGACCGGCCGGGTCGGCGTATCCGGCGCCCTGCGGCGGGTAGCCGCCCGGGGAGGACGTGTCGGCGTATTGGGTGTAGTCGCCCTGGCCATACTCGGGCCGGCCGTACCCGGCGCCGACCTGCTGGTAGCCCTGGTCGTAGCCGCCCCCTGGTCGGGGTAGCCCGGGCGCTGCGCCTCAGGGGATGCCGACGGAGCCGCGGGCGCTGAATAGGCGCCCTCGTCCTGGCGTGCGGGCTCGCGGCCGTATTCGCCGTAGCCCCCGTATCCGGGCTGACCGCCGGGCGGCTGGCCGTAGCCGCCACCCTGGCGGTAACCCTGGTCGTAGCCCTGGGCGCCGTAACCTCCGGGCGCGGGCGGACGCTGCTCATATGACGGCGGGTAGCCACCCTGCTCGGGGTAACCGCGCTGGTCGGGGTAACCGCCCTGGTCCTGGTAGCCGCGCTGGTCTTGGTAGCCGCGCTGGTCGGGGTAGCCGCCCTGCTCGGGGTAGCCGCCCTGTTCCGGGTAGCCGCCCTGGTCTTGCGGGCGTGGCGGCGGGTACCCGGGCTGAGGCGGGTAACCCCCGGCCTCCGGCGGGTATCCACCACGTGGGTCGGGTCCGCCGTGCGGACCGCCGCGCGGGTCTTCTTGCGGACGGGCGTAACGCTCGTCGTAGTACTCGTCGGGCCGCCCCTGCCCCTGACCGCCGCGGTAGCTCGAGTTGTCAGTCATTGGTGGTACTCCTGGTTCTGCGCCAAACGCATCGTTCGATTGTGGCTGGGCGGAATCGTTGACTGTCGGGCGGGGCTCGACGTCGGGGTTAACAGCCCCGCGGGCGCGGAACTGGCCAGTATGCAGGCTCGATGACTGCTCGAACCGGACGACCACATCACCATAAGTTTGCCACCCCTGTTCATGGATGTAGTCCGCCAAGTACCGAGCAAATTCGCTCGACGTGAGGTGTGGATCGGCGCCCAATTCCTCAGCGTCGTGCACACTGAGGGTAATGATGTATTCGTTGGGGGCCAAAAGGCGATTTCCCGGCAGGGAGCGCACGCCGTCGGCCGCTTCCCGTCGCAACAGGGCTTCGACCTCTTGCGGGACGATCGATCCGCCGAACATCCGGGCAAATGCGTCCCCCACCGTCGACTCGAGTTTGCGCTCGATGCGCTGAACTAGCCCTTTCTGGCTACCCATCTCTTCAGCGCTCGCCTCACTGTGTTGTGGTCCATCGTTGGCGCAAGGCAAACGACTCACCCGCGGGTCGTGGTCAACAGACCATGCTATCGGGACACCGTGACCCTGGGGCACCGTGAGAACCCTGAGAATCACATCGAGACACTTCAGAGACCCAGAAGTTGGTCCGTGTACCAGGGCCGCTGGGGTCGAACTGCGGCTCGGCGGGGGTTCCCGGGGCCGACCCCCGGCCCCACCCCGCTGGCAGCGGTTGGGGTTCGGGCCTACTAAAGTGATATGGTCCTCCGGTCGTTTGGGCGAGTGGCGGAATGGCAGACGCGCTGGCTTCAGGTGCCAGTGTCCTTCGGGACGTGGGGGTTCAAGTCCCCCTTCGCCCACAGCGAGCGGTTCTATGAACCGTAGACACAAAGGTCACGGCCTCGAAAGAGGACGTGACCTTTGTGGTTTGTGGGGGTGGCTGCGGCGGGCGTCCATGGGTGGGGACTGTCGTCGTCGGATCCGCTTTTACAGCCGTTGCGGGGTATGCGACTTGCCTGCCCGAGCGGCCCGGCTGGACGTTGTTGCTCGCCGCGGCTCAATTAGGCGGGGCGTGCCCCCGGAAGTATCTACACTCCAACCGTGGGTCCGAGCGTGACCGAGGACTATGACTCATCTGCCTCGCGACGGCTGCGCAAGATCGCTCTCGACGCTGAGATCGCGGGCTGCCGGCGCTGCGAGGGCATGAACATCGCGCCCGCCACCATGTCGGCGCCCGGCTACGGCTGCGTGAGCTCACCGGTCGCGCTGATCGGGCAGAGCCTGTGCGAGAAGTGCATGGAGAGCCAGGTCCCGTTCACCGGTGGCAGCGGCGAACTGATCGACGAGAGCATCCAGCGCGCGGGTCCGGAAAAAGAGGATGTCTTCATCAGCAACGCGGTGCACTGCCACCCGCCGAAGAACCGCTCGTCGCATCAGCATGAGATTGTCAATTGCTCGCCGTATCTGCACCGCGAACTCGAGATCGTCCGGCCGCGGCTGGTGGTTGCCTTAGGTCGCGATGCGGAACGGGTGCTGACGTTCTTCTATCCGAGCGCGCGGATTTGCGAGGAGCTCTTTGAGATTCCGCGCGGGCGACTCCCCAAGGGTGTTCCGTACATTTTCCACGTGAAGCACCCGTCCTGGATACAACGCCAGCACGACGACAATCTGGAAGCCAACTACGTGTCGAACCTGTCCGCGGCGATCCGGTGGGGCTTCGACCGCGAAGGCGAGGAAGCGACGGGCTAAGCGTGACGTGGCGTCGGCAGACGTGCAGTTTCTCGACGGCTATCCGGTCCTCTCGTACGGTGTCCCGTGCCGCCCGGCGTGGTGCATACCGCGGGTTCCGGAGAGCTGAAATCGCCTGGGGGTGAGCAGATCCTGTCGGAAAGAAAGACATCCGGGTGCGGTGTGTCCAAGACCGGTTGTCGCAAACCGAGCCAGCTCGATTCCAACGACTGCGGTCGCGGTCCTTACGCCGAGGTGACGACCTTCTTGATCACTTTGCGGCGCAGCGTTGTCGGAAGCAACCGACCCAGCCCGACAAGTGTGCTCATGGCACGCGGGAACGAAAAGGACTCTCGGCCAGAAGATAGTGCGCGTAGAATGTGCTCTGCAGCTTCCTGTTCAGAGATTTCGCCGGGTGCGGGCATTCCGTCGCCCTCGGTGGCCTCCGTGGCAACGAATCCCGGATAGATCGACACAAATCGCACACCGCTGCCGGCATACTCAATCCGATAGGCGTCGAACAGCACCCTCAATGCGGCCTTCGCCGCCGAGTAAGGCCCCTGCAGCGGTACGGCGTACCAACCGGCCAACGAGTTGGTGTGTGCGATCACGCCCGTCCCGCGCTCAGCCATGTGCCGCAACACCGGAACGAGGTAGTTGACCGCGACGTCGTAGTTGGCGTCCATGACGCTTGTGATGTCAGCAGCGTCAAGCCGGGTCAGATCAAGGGCAGGAGCGCCGCCGGCATTGAGCAACACCACGTCGATCTTGGCGTGGCGCTCTAGTACGTCGGCGACAACCGACTGTGCGGCAACCGGATCGGTGGCATCGGCCGGGTGGATCGAACAGCTGCCACCCATCTCCGCGATGGTCGCGGCGAGGCTGGCCAGCCGGTCGGTACGTCGGGCCGTCACCGCCACAGTGGCGCCCCGGCGCGCAGCCCGCTCCGCGACGCTGCGACCGATTCCGGATGAGCCGCCGACAATCAAAAACGTTGCTGACTCGACGCGCACTTTGTAGGCCCTTCGTTTGCCGATGACGGCCACTCAGCAGACTAGCGGCCGGTGGCTACCAGGCCGACGAAGACTCGCCTACCTGGGCGGGTTGGGCGGACTGCCGGTTCCGGCAAGCCCCCCGATCGCCGCGAACACCGCGTGCACCAATCCGGCGAAACCACGGCCGACTATCGTCTGCACCCGTGATTGTGCTGCTACCGCCGTCGGAGACCAAGCGGGGTGGGGGTGATGGCCCCCCACTGCGACTCGAAAAACTCGCCAACCCGGGACTGGGTGCACTGCGGGCCGCGCTGGTCGGCGAACTCGTTGATCTCGCGGCCGACCCGCCGGCGTGCAGAACGGCCCTGGGGGTCTCGCCGTCCCAGGATGCCGAGATCGAGCGCAACGCCGCGCTGCGTACCGCGCCGACGCTGCCGGCGCTGCGCCGCTACACCGGTGTCCTCTACGACGCGTTGGATGTCGATTCGCTGCGCGGCGCCGAGGCAAAGCGCGCCCGCGCTCGGATGGCCATTGGTTCGGCATTGTTCGGGCTGTTGCGCGCCGACGATCAGGTGCCCGCCTACCGGCTTTCCGCTACTTCCAAGCTCCCGGCGAAACCCACCCTGGCCGCCCGGTGGAAGCCCCTGCTGGAGCCGTTGCTCGCGGAGTTGGCGGCCCAAGACCTGATCGTCGATCTGCGCTCCGGCTCCTATGTAGCGCTGGGACCAACATCCGGCGGGATCCACGTCAAGGTCCTCGCCGAGCATCCCGACGGCCGACGGACCGTGGTCACCCATTTCAACAAGGCATACAAGGGTCGGCTGGCCCGCATTCTGGCGAGCACGCGGGCCGAGCCCACCGATGCGGCCGCGGTCGCTGCGGTCGCCCGCAGGGCCGGCATGCAGGTGGAGCGCAGCGGAAACGAATTGACCCTCGTCGTCGCTGCGGGCGGGTGAGACCGGACGTCTGACCCAGGCCGCTAGCTGAGCAGCTTCTGTTGCAGCAGCCAGTCTTTGGCAACGATGGCCGGGTCCCGGCCATTGTTGTCCACCTGGGCGTTCAATTCCCTCATCGTGTCGTTGGTGAGCCTCGGATTGAGCTGCGCAAAGATCTCCCGAAGTTCCGGGTGATCATTGATCAGCGAGGTATCGACAACCTCGGTGAGGTTGTACAGCGGGAAGAAGTGCTTGTCGTCTTCGAGCAGACGCAGATGCAGCGCGGGGATCCGGCCGTCGGTGGTGAACACTTCGCCGAAATTGCATTCCCCTTGTGCCGTGGCGCTGTAGACGACCCCGGTGTCCAACGTGGTGATCTTCGCCAGATCCTCGAGATCAAGCCCGTAGGCGTGCAGCATCGGCACGAAACCGTCATTGCGGCTTGCGAATTCGCTTTCGATACAGAACGTGAGCGCGGAGCGGGGCAGCCTCTTGAGGTCGGAGAGCTTGGTCACCCCGAGTCGTTCGGCCTCGGACTCGCGGATGGCCAACGTGTAGGTGTTGTTCATCGGCGCCGGCGGCAACCAGGTCAGGCCGTTGACCTGATCGGCGACGTTGACGGCTTCCCATTGCTGCTTTGCGCCCTTGATCGGGTTCTCATGGCCGAGGTAGTTGATCCAGCCGGTACCGGTGTACTCCGGTGCGATGTTCGCCTCGCCGGTGAGCAACGCCCGCCGGACCCCGAAGCTGCCGGGCGTGTTGCTGAGGTTGGTGACCCTAGCGCCCGCGGCATGCAGGACGATCGAGAGCATATTGCCGAGGATCAGCTGCTCGGTGAAGTCCTTGGCCGCGACGGTGATGGGCACGCCCTCCAGGGACTGATAGTGGCGGATGAGGCCGGGTTTGGCTTCCAGCACCGCACCGGTCGCCGAGCGCAGCCCGCAGCTGGCCACCAGGCCCACGCACAGCACCGCGAGCGCCGCGAACGCCAGCCGTCGCGCGCGCCGACATTTACTCCATCGGTGGACCGCTGCGAGCATGTGATTCACAGTCCCCTCGGTGCGGCCACCATCTCGATGAGGCGAGCCAGCCAGTCGATGAACAACGCCAGTGCCGCCACCAGAATGGCGCCGACGATCAGGGTCACCGGCTGCTGCAGCTTGATGCCGGTGGTGATCAGCTGCCCCAATCCCCCGCCGCCGGTGAACGACGCCAGCGCCGCCGTCCCGACAATCAGCACCAAGGCTGTCCGAACGCCGGCGACGATGACCGGTAGCGACAACGGCAGTTCGACACGACGCAGCGTCGAGAACGCCGACAAACCCATTCCCCGGGCGGCTTCGACGATCCGGCGATCCACGCCGTCGAGTCCGGTGACGGTGTTGGCGATGATGGGCATCGCGCCGTAGACGGTGAGGGCAACGATCGCGCCGAGCTGACCGATCCCGAACACGACCGCCCCCAGCGCGATCAGGCCGATAGCCGGCGCGGCCTGACCGAAACTGGCGACGGTGATGATCGGCTTCGAATAACGCCGCATCGGCCCTCGCGTCAATGCGATTCCCACCGGAATCGCCACCACACACGTGAGCACCGTGGCCGACAGGCTGATCACCAGGTGTTCGCGCAGCAGCTGCAACAGATGCGACACGCTCAGCGAGCGGCGCTCCGATTCGGACACATAGGCCACCGTCACATAGGCCAGCGCTCCGGCCACCGCGAAGGCACACGTGAGTGGCTGCAGCGCCCACCGCCCGAAACTCGGCCGACCTGGCGTCGTCGGGGCCGTGGGTTGGCCCTCGGCGCCGCCCTTGACGGCACCTTCGACGTTGATGTCGCTGCCGGCCACGCTCACGTGTCGGGCTCCTCAGAGTTCGCTGCACCGCGTATGTCGGCGATTGCCTCCATGATCGTCTCGACTCTAATGACGCCCTGGTAGATATTGCGTCGGCCGGTGACGACCACGACCCCGTGTGACGAGGTCAGCATTTCGTCTAACGCGTCGTTGAGGGTCGATGCCAGGTTGACGCACTCTAGGTCGTCATCGCGGGTCACCTGGGCCAGTGCTTGGGGTTTGGCCAGCTCCTCGAGGGGCAGCCAGCGCAGCGGCCGATTCTGCCGGTCAAGCACGATGGCATGCTCCCGGTCGAGGGATCCGGCCAGTTCAACGGCTTCGGCGGGGTCGCCGCCGGCCTGCGCAACGACGGCCTCGTGCAGGTCGATGTCGCGCACCCGGGTCAGGCTGAGCTGCATGAGGGTAGCGCCGGCGCCGACGAAGCCGCGGACGAAGTCGTTGGCGGGTTCGGCGAGGATCCGTTCCGGGGTGTCGTATTGGACGACCTTGGAGCCGGTGGTCAGGATGGCGATCCGGTCACCCAGCTTGACGGCCTCGCCGAAGTCGTGGGTGACGAAGACGATGGTCTTGTGCAGCTCTTCCTGCAGCCGCAACAACTCGTCCTGTAGTCGTTGGCGGGTGATCGGGTCGACCGCACCGAACGGCTCGTCCATCAACAGCACCGGCGGGTCGGCGGCCAGGGCGCGAGCGACACCGACGCGCTGCTGCTGGCCCCCGGAGAGTTCGCGGGGGAACCGGTCGCGGTACTGGGCCGGGTCGAGGTTGACCAGGTCGAGCAGTTCGTCGATACGGGCGGCAACCCGGTTCTTGTCCCACTTGAGTAGGCGGGGAACGATGCCGATGTTGTCACCCACCGTCAGGTGCGGGAACAGTCCCGCGCCCTGGACCACGTAACCGATGTGGCGTCGAAGTTCATCGGGGTTGCGGCGGGTGACATCGTCATCGCCGATGAAGATCCGCCCGCTGGTGGGCTCGATCAGCCGGTTGATCATCTTCATCGTCGTGGTCTTTCCACAACCCGAAGGGCCTACCAACATGACGATCTCGCCCGCGCCGATCTCCATGGTGACGTTGTCGACCGCGGGTGTGGAGCGCACGCCGTACCGCTTGGTCACCCCATCCAGCAGAATCCGGAGTCCGCTGCTCTGGGGAGCGTCGGACGTGGTCGGTTGATCAGCGGATGCGGCTTCAGGCACGTATTCCTCTCGGGGTGGTGAGACGCGCAATGACGTTGAGCACCGTGTCGAGAATGACCGCCAGGATCAGGATGCCGATGGTGGCGGCGACGATCGAGTTGGTCGCGTTGGCGCCACCCATTCGGGAGATGCCCGAGAAGATGTAGCCACCCAGACCCGGACCGAGCGCGAAGGCCACGATGGCCGCGATGCCCATCAGCATCTGGGCGGACACCCGCACACCGGTCATGATCACCGGCCACGCCAGCGGCAATTCCAGACGCACCAGCGTGGTCAGTCGGCTCATTCCCATCCCCCGGGCCGACTCCACCAAGCCTTTGTCGACGCCGGTCAGTCCCACCACAACGTTGCGCAGAATGGGGAACACGCCAAAGAAGGTCAGC
Organism: Mycobacterium liflandii; assembly: GCF_022354805.1. Classification (NCBI taxonomy): domain Bacteria; kingdom Bacillati; phylum Actinomycetota; class Actinomycetes; order Mycobacteriales; family Mycobacteriaceae; genus Mycobacterium; species Mycobacterium liflandii. The sequence goes on from NZ_CP023138.1 coordinate 532,036, forward strand.
ATGATCATCGACGGCAGAACGCCGAGGCCGACGATCCCGACGAGCACACCGAGCAGGGCGTAGGACGGAATCGTCAACCCGACCGCGGTCACCGCGTTCCCGGCGGCCACGCCCAGCGGTGAGTTGTAGATGAGAACACCGAGAATCAGGGCTATCGCCGTCGCCAGGATCAGCGTCTGTCCTACCAGGCTGATGTGCTGGTAGGCCAGAAACCACAGCACTGACCACCGATCGACTACGAAATCGTATAAACCCATGAACTCGGTAGCGGCCTCCATAATGGGGATGTAGCGCGTGCTGGACGTCATGTCGTTATTCAACCTAACCAGATCGGCACCCCATCGCGAGTCCGATGCGGCAAATCCCGGCCGGATGGGTGCGGCGCGACGGCTCGCGTGCTCGGCTTCCAGGCGGGAGGGATCTACGCTGGTACGGTTGCGGATCCGCTGGGTCGCTGGCGGTCTTCCGGTGTCCAGAGCACGGTGAGGACGGGTTCGTTGGCGAGATTACTTGACTCGGTGAATTACTCTGGATATATGTTTGTATTCATTCGTGAGTGAGTTGAACGGGGTATTCGGTGAGGGGTACAGGGCGGATTGTTCGTTTTGACGATGTTCGTGGTTATGGGTTTATTGCTCCCGATTCCGGTGGCGAGGACGTTTTCCTGCATGCCAACGACTTGGATTTCGATCGGCTTTTGGCAAAACGCGGTACGCGGGTTTCCTTTGGTATCGAGGACGGTCCTCGCGGCAAGTTCGCCACGGCAGTGCTGATCACTTCGGAAGGGTCCGGCAGGACCGGTGCTGGGAGCAAGGCCGCTGCCTCGGACACCGATGAGTATTTCGATGTCTTCTCGGCCCAGGAATTCAAGGAAGCGGCCACCGAGATCCTCTTGGAGGCGACGCCTTCAATTACGGGTGAGCAGATTGTGCGCATCCGGGCGGCATTCGAGGGATTTGCCCGAAAACACGGTTGGATCGAATAATCGAGCGGACGCCATTTCCGGATCCGGACCGGAGGGTGAGATGTCGACCAATCAATTGTGCGAGTATCAGTGTGGTCGCCGGAACAATCGTGGCGGGGTTGTCAGGTGGGCCAGACGCGTTGCGCCACTCGATAGAAGTTGGCGCCGAGCACCGCGTTGATGTGATCGTCGGCCCAGCCCCGGTCGGCGAGGTGCGCACCGAGTGTGAGCAGCGTTTCGGGCGCCATCCACTGGGTCGGTCCCCAGCGGGTGTAGCTCTCATCGAATAGGTCCGGGTTGCGGGCCAGCTCGTCGTAGAAGTCGGCGAGATCGAAGGAGAAGTCGCTGCTGATACCGACGTGGTCGATGCCCACCAGATCGACGGCGTATTCCAGGTGTCGTGTCATGGCGTCGAGGGTGGGCGTATTGGGTCCCAGGAAAATGCCGACCCCGGTGATTCCGATGACCCCACCGGTGGCCGCGCAGGCTCGTGCTTGGTCGTCGGTGATGTTGCGCGGGTGATCCCACACCGCGCGCATGCAGGAGTGGCTGTAGACCACCGGACCGGTGGAGACCTCACACATGTCCAGTCCGGTGCGGGTGCTGCAGTGCGACCCGTCGGGCACGATGCCCACGTCGTTCATCTCGGCGACGATCGCGCGTCCCCAGCCGGTCAGGCCGGCATCGGTGGTGTCCAGACAACCGCTGCCTGCACGATTGGCGTGGTTGTAGGTCGGCAGCAGCGTGCGCACCCCGAGGTCGGCCAGGGTCGCCAGGTTGTCGAGGTTGTCGTCGAGGGGGCGGGAGTCCTCCAGGTCGAAGACCACCGCGATGCGCCCGCCGCGGGTGATGGTGGTGACATCGCCGACGCCGGCGGCCAGTTCCAGATCGGGGTGGGCGCTGATCGCGGCGCGGTAGTGATCCAGCAGCGCCGTCGTGTCGCGGAAGCTGTGCGGCGAATACCCGGCGTTGACCGATACCAACACCGCCATGTCGTGACCGTGGTACCGGATCAGCGGTTCGACCGAGGTGTCGGTCTGTAGCGGCAGACACGTGTGCTGGTCCCACAGGAACGGCGTCATACACGGATATTGCACCGCGGCCGGGGCTCGGTTTGCGGCGGCTGACTATGCCGAGATCCGCCGTCTAGCGTCTATCGGAAACATCGCGCCGATATTCTCGTGGCTGCTGACTATCGAAGGAGCGCCGAGTTGGATATCGATCCCGCCGCTATCGCGTGGCTGCTGGCCAGCACCGCACTCGTGCTGCTGATGACGCCCGGGCTGGCGATCTTCTACGGCGGCATGGTGCGCACCACCGGCGTGCTCAACATGATCATGATGAGCTCCATCTCCATACCGCTGGTCACGGTGGCGTGGTTGCTGGCCGGTTACAGCTTGGCGTTCTCCGACGGCGCGGCGCCTGGCTTCCCCGGTGGGCTGGTGGGCGGGCTGACGCATGCCGGAATGCGCGGTATCGGTCCGGCGACGGTCCATGGGTCGGTTCCCGAGTTGCTGTTCGCGACCTTTCAGCTGAGCTTTGCGATCATCACCGCCGCCCTGGTCAGCGGTGCTATCGCGGATCGGGCCAAGTTCGCGGCCTGGATGGTTTTCGTACCCGTCTGGTCGATCGCGGTGTACTCGGTTGTGGCGCACTGGGTGTGGGCGCCCAGCGGCTGGCTGGCGAAGATGGGAGTGCTCGACTACGCGGGCGGGCTGGTCGTCGAGATCGTCTCGGGTTCCTCGGCCCTTGCCCTGGCGCTGGTGCTGGGCCCACGCATCGGGTTCAAGGTTGATCCGATGCGCCCGCACAATCTGCCGTTCGTGCTGCTGGGTGTGGGACTGCTGTGGTTCGGCTGGTTTGGGTTCAATGCCGGTTCGGCGTTGGCGGCCAATGGGCTGGCCTCGGCGATCTTCCTCAACACCCTGGTCGCCGGGTGCCTGGGGATGCTGGGCTGGCTGGCAGTCGAGCAGATCCGCGACGGCAAGCCGACCACGTTCGGTGCCGCCTCGGGCGTGGTGGCGGGTCTGGTGGCGATCACGCCGTCGTGTGGCACGGTGAACACCCTGGGTGCGGCCCTGGTCGGGTTGGCGGCCGGGATCGTCTGCGCGTTCGCGATCACGGTGAAGTTCAAACTCAACTACGACGACTCGCTCGACGTGGTGGGTGTGCACTTCATCGGTGGTGTGGTGGGCGCCCTGCTGATCGGGTTGCTGGCCACCGCGGTGATGACCGACGGCGCGCGGGGTCTGTTCTACGGCGGTGGGCTGGGCCAGCTCGGCAAGCAGGCATTGGCGATGGTGGTGGTGGCGCTCTACGCGTTCACGGTGAGCTATTTGTTGGCCGCGCTGATCGAGCGGTTGATGGGGTTCCGGGTAAGCCGCGAGGAAGAGGTCAGCGGTGTCGACTTCAGCCAGCACGCGGAGACGGCCTACACCGAGGGTGTCTATGGGCATCAGCAGCTGCATCGCCCATTCTCCGGTGGGGACGCAATTCGCCCGCGCCCCAACATCGAGGACGCCTGAGCTGTCCCGTTAAACGGGGTCGGTGATCGCGTCGTATTCGGGATGCTTGTTGAGGACCGTAACGACCATGGAGCACACCGGGACGATGCGCTTGCCCGCGGCTCGTGCGTCTTGCAGGGCTTCCTCCACGAGGATGGTCGCCAGGCCCCGTCCGCCGAACGCCGGATCGACTTCGGTGTGGTCGAAGACGCGCTGATCGCCGCGGTCGATGTAGGTGGCGAGTCCGACGGTTTGTCCTTCGACCGCGATCGTGTGCTTGCCCGCCTCGGCGGTGATGGTGGTCTGCGCGCCGGTCTTGTCGGCAGTCATCGATGGTCCTCTCGGTTCGGTAGCGGTCTGGGCAGCAGCCGGGTGATGGGCAGGGGCGGGGCGGGCAGTCGGGTGACCGAACCCTGGTAGCCGACAACCTCACCGAAGCGCGCGTCGGCGTCCTGCCACAGTTGGCGATAGCTCACGATCTCGTCGTGGTTGCGCCCGACGAAGTTCCACCACATCACCAATTCTTCGGCAAACGGTGTGCCGCCCAACAGCAGTAGTCGCGCCGGCTGTGCCCCGACGTTGCGCACGTGCACGGTGGTGTTGTCCAGGCCCTGGTAGCCCAGATCGCCTGCCGCCAGCGCGGTCCCAGCCAATTCGAGATCGCCGACATCGCACAGCACCCCGTGTTCGAATGTCGGGTCGACTTCGATATCCAGCTCGGCATGGGCGTCCAGGTCGAGCTGGGCGCCAAGTAGCGGCGTGAAGGTATGTACCGGCCACCGCACGCCCGCCAGCTCGCCGATGAACACCCGCGCTCGCGCACCGGGGAGCACCGCCGGTGCCGGCGCGTAGTGAGCAAAGTCGCGCCCGGTGTCGCGGGCGGAATCGGGCAGGGCCACCCACAGTTGGGCGCCATGTAGCACGCCGCTACCCACCGACACCTCGGAGTGACAGATGCCCGCGCCCGCGGTCATCAGGTTCAGCTCGCCGGGGCGGATCCGGGCATGGACCCCCGCGCTGTCCCGGTGCTCCACTTCCCCACTGAACAGCCAGCTGACCGTCTGCAGTCCGGTGTGCGGGTGGGGCGCCACATCCATGTGCGCCGAGACCGGGCCATAGTGGTCGACGAAACACCAGGCGCCGATCAGCGAACGTTGCCGCTGCGGAAGCGTGCGTTGCACCCGGATTGCACGCGGCCCACCCAGCGGCACTTCCCGCGGATGCAGCACCTCGATACCGGCACCGTGTGCGGCGCAGCAGGCTACCTCCGCTGGTGCGGTCCCCAGGTTGCTCATTTGGTGCACCCTTCGTCGCGGGTGTGCTCGGGCGAGCTACCGCGACCCTACGCCGGTTTGGCGACCGGGCCGCCCCAGGTAGCGCGTGATCACGACGCGGCCCCACCGGTGGGGCTAGGCCGCTGTTTGGGGGCCCACCTGTGTGACCGGCAAATGCCACACCACCGCGGTCACGGGGACGGCATCGCGTTCGTTGCGCGCCAGCAGGGCGGTGTTTTCCGGGAGCTGTCGGGCATTGATCTCCCCCGCCGCGATTCGGCGCAAGACGTCATGAGCCTCAGCCAGCTGTCCACGCTTGCGGTACTGGCCCCCGGGCAGCTTGACCCCAGCCCACACCCCGTACTCCTCCCGGTGCTTGACGGCCCGTTCGGCACACAGACGTTGCTGGGCCAGCGGGCACCGGCGCAGGCACTGAATCCGCGCTTTGGTGGCGGAGCGCTCATAGGCGCGGGCCTTCGCGGCACCGTTGCCACTGTCTTCGTCGGGGTAGCCGAACCACAGTTCCGGGTTGGTGGCGCAAGGGTTGGACATCAGCCGGTCTCCTTCTCCGCTAAAACGTATGCGAAAGCATATACGAAGATGCGCGATCCTGGCAAGAGAAGCGTGACAAAAACGTATATAACAGGGTGTCGTACCGGTCTGTGTAATATCCCGCCTATGGCCGGAGCTAGCGGTGAGCCGTGAATCGGCCGGTGCGGCTATCCGTGCCTTGCGTGAGTCACACGATTGGTCACTGGCCGACCTCGGGGCCGCGACCGGTGTCAGCATCATGGGCCTCAGCTATCTGGAACGAGGTGCCCGCAAGCCGCACAAAGGCACAGTTCAGAAGGTAGAAAACGGCCTCGGTTTGCCGCCGGGCACCTACTCGCGGCTGCTGGTCGCCGCCGATCCGGAGGCGGAGCTAGCCCGGCTGCTCGCTGCCCGGCCGACCGAGACGGCCTCGCCTCGCCGCCCCGGCGTGGTGGTGGTCGACCGCCACAGTGACACCGATGTGCTGGAGGGATACGCCGAAGCCCAGCTGGATGCCCTCAGGTCGGTCATCGATAGATTGCCGGCGAGCACATCAAACGAATATGAGACGTATATTCTCTCTGTGGTCGCTCAGTGCGTGAAGGCCGAGATGCTGGCCGCCAGCTCATGGCGGGTGGCGGTCAACGCCGGCTCGGAGTCCAGCGCCCGACTCATGGAGCACCTGCAGGCGCTGGAGGCAACGCGCACCGCCCTGCTTGAGCGGATGCCGGCGAGCTTGAGTGCGCGCTTCGACCGGGCGTGCGCGCTATCGCAGTTACCGGACGCGGTCATCGCGGCACTGATCGGTGTCGATAGTGACGAACTGTGGGATATCCGCAACAGGGGGGTCATCCCGCCCGGAGCGCTCCCCCGGATTCGCGCCTTCGTCGATGGATCCACGGAGTCCTCTGAACAGCAGGGTCCGGGCTACGACGACGGCGAGGGGCAACGATGATTCCCACCGAAGTCGATGCGTTGCTTCGCGCCCATCAGATGTTCGTCGGCACTGGCGACCACCGGATGCCGGACGTGCACCCCCAACCGGGTGCGGAGCCGCTGTGGCGCGACACCCCGCCCAACCCCGCGACGGATCAACCCCGCTATAGGTTCAGGGCAGCACGTGGCCGGGAAGTCCTAGCGGCTGCGACAAGAACCGATGCGGTGGTTGCCGCGGTGATTGCCGATGCGCACCGGGATCGCGAGCAGGCCCGGGAGTTGACCGGCAACGTCGTGAACCAGGCTCGGGCCGATTGTGTGGCACCGCCGGTGACCCCGTTGGCCCAGCGTGAGGCCATCCGTCGCCGGGTGGGCCGGCTGCGTGCCCAACGCGCGCATGTTCTGTGGGCGCACCGACGGGCGCGGCGCCGGTTGGCCGCCTTGCGCCTGCTGCGGTACCGGATGCTGCACCACCATGGGTCGAGGCAGCGGCTGTCGCCGATCAGCGGGCGCGCCGGAATCGCGGTGCGAGCGGCGTTGTCGCGGCTGGGCCGCCCCTACGTTTGGGGGGCCACCGGCCCGGACCGGTTCGACTGCTCCGGGCTGGTCCAATGGGCCTACGCGCAGGCGGGCGTGCACGTGGACCGCACCACCTACCAGCAGATCAACGACGGGATCGTGGTGTCGCGCTCGCAGATACGGCCCGGCGATCTGGTCTTCCCGCATCCGGGCCATGTGCAGCTGGCGATCGGCAACAATCTGGTTGTCGAGGCGCCGCACGCGGGCGCCTCGGTGCGGATCAGCCCATTGGGTAGCCATGTGCAAATCCGGCGGCCGCTATGAACGGCGGCGAACCCAGGTCTGAGCAGGCCGGATCCGCGCTAGCTGCGATCCGGGCGCGGCAAGCCGAGCTGGCGCGCCAACACGACGTGCTCGGGGAGGCCGACCGTGCGCTGGTGGAGGCGCTCACCCGTGCGCACACGGTAATGCGCGACAGTGTCCGTCGGCTGGATGCGATCGGTGCTGAGATCGATGGCGCTGTGGCAGGCCAGGATTCGCTCGCCCTCGATACCCCGCTGGGGGCGCGTGAGTTTCAGAATTTCCTGCTCGCCAAGCAGCGCGAGATCGCAACCATCGTCGCCACCGCCCACGAGCTTGATCGCACGAAAAGTGCTGTGCTGGCGAGCTTGCGGGCACACTATGGCGAATCCGTGGGCTAGCCCGCCAGCCGGTTGTGCACAGACCAGGTGAGGTGAATTGTCGGCGCTGAGGCGCCTGGGTACTGTCACGCGACATGGGCGGATCGGAGCAGCGTGCGCAATCGGGCGCGGCGGGCGGAGCCGCCGCCGATGCCATCGCTGGCGCGGAAGTGGCTTTAGCACAACAGATTCGATGAGATCGCAGCTCGATCTGCAGGTGATCGCGGCTATCTTGAATGCGCACCTGACGGCGGTCGACGGAAGCGAGGCGCTCGACGAGCTGCAGCAAGAGACCGAAGCCGCGGTGCGGACCCGCTCGGATCTGGACACACCGGCCGGAGCCCGCGACTTCCAGCGCTTCCTGATCGGAAAACTCAGAGATATCCGCGAGGTGGTCGCCACTGCGAGCCTCGATGACACCTCGAAAGCAACCCTGATGGCCGCATGGACGTCGCTGTACAACGCATCCAAGCAAGAGGCGAGTTCGCCCGGCGATGCGCAGACGGCCACCGAGCCCGCGGCGGGCACCGGTGCCGATGCGGACCGCGCGGCTGGGCTGATCTCGGGGACCCGCTTTTGGACTCGCTGTTGTTCGACGACCCGGGTTTGGTAGATGAGGCGACGTTGCCGCAGGGCGCTGCGCCGTCGGGCGCGGCGACGGCGCCGTCGCTGCCGAGCATGCCCAGCCTGGGCGACGGATCGGGCGCTGCCACTCCGTCGGGTGCTGGTTCGGTCCCGAACTTGCCCGCGGGTCCGGCCTTGTCCGCAATCCCCCGGGCAATCGCATCACGCCTGGACGAGCTCGATGACCCCAGCCTCGACTCCCTTGCCCTGGACCCGGACGCCTCGGGCGACGACTCAGACGACGAACCAGCTGATCTGGATGAGGACACCGACGGTGGTGGCGAAGACACGGAGCAACCGGCATCGTCGGGCGAGCCGCAACCGCTGCCCACCGGACCGACGACGGTGACTCTGCCCAACGGGGACACGATCACCGCGGCAAGCCCTGAACTAGCGGCGGCTATCAACGCCGCCGCGGGCGGTGCTGCCATCGCAGATGCGTTCCAGCAACAAGGCATTGCCATCCCCCCGCCCGGAACGCCGGTGAGTGACCCGATAGACCCGGCGCGGCTCGCCGCCGGAGACATCGGCATGTTCACGGATCGGCACGCGCTTGCCCTCGGTGATGGCAACGCGTTTCTGGACGGGCAGATGCAGCAGGTTTCCAGCATTGGCGGGCCGAACTTCCTAGGCTGGCAGCATCCGCCAACATCGACGACCGTCACGGAGCCGGCCCAGACCGGCGCCCCAACCCCGACCCGGCCGGCGACTACGCCGGTCGCCCCGCGATACTGAGCCCGCCGGCGGGACCCCGGCGCCATAACGAGGAGACAGCGGATGGCAGATCGAATCCATGTGGAGCCGGCGCACCTGCGCGAAGCCGCTGCCCATCACGAGCAAACCTCCGAATACCTGCGCAGCGTGCCGTCGTCGCACGCTGCGATACAGGAGAGCCTGAACTCATTGGGGCCGATCTTCAGTGAGCTGCGCGACGCCGGTCGCGATCTTCTCGAGCTACGACGCCAGTGCTACGAGCAGCAGGCCGACGACCATGCCGACATCGCGCAGAACCTGCGGACCTCCGCGGCGATGTGGGACCAGCACGAGCAAGACGCGGCTCACGATTTCGGCGGCATCGTCGACAACGGTCGATGACAGACGCCAACCCCGCGTTCGACACCGTCCATCCCAGCGGGCACATTCTGGTCCGGTCGTGCCGGGCCGGCTACATGCACAGCGTGGCCTTGAGCGAGGGAGCGATGGAGACCGACGCCGCTGCGCTGGCCGAGGGAATTTTGCTGACAGCCGATGTCTCATGTCTGAAGGCTTTGCTAGAAGTACGCGAAGAGATCGTCGCGGCCGGCCACACGCCATCGGCGGAGGTGCCGACCAACCGAGATCTCGACGTCGCCATCGAGCGCCTGCTGGCACACCAATTACGGCCGCGCCGCCGCTGATCGGCTAGAGCAGCCAGGGTTTGGCGGTATCGGGATCGGGTGCGATGTCGGTGGGTGGTTCGACGGGATTGGCGCCAAACAGTTCCCGCGCGCGGCTTAGCAGAGAACGCACCTCATCGAGTTGCTGCTGCAGCGCAGAATCAGCCATGGCCTCACGCTACCGAGGCCCGCTCGTCGGCACAATTCACCATCTGCGACGCCCCGTGAGGTGCCGGTACGCTGAGCCGATGGCGATTTTCGGGCGACGGACGGCGCGTCAGCGCCTCCGCAAAGCCGCCCAGGAATCCCTGGCCATCCCGGCGTTCAGCTCTCCGCCGGACTGCACCCCATGGGTGATCGGCGGGCTATGGCCCACCGAACTGTCGCGGGATGCGCCCGAAACTGCCACGCTGGCAGAGTATTTGGAAGCCGACCTGCAGCGAATCGCCGATTCCGCCAATGAGGAACTGGCTAGCCTGCGCCACGCGGTAATGCTTGATTCGGACCGACGTGCCGCGGAGGCCAGGGTGATCGACGAAGCCCGCGCGCGGGCGGTGCAACGAGTCGAGTCGGCACGGAATCAACTACGTGAAGGGGCGTCAACCGAGCCGCCCGTCGCACCACGAGACATCGCCGATCCGAACGCGGGCGAACCGGGATCGCAACCGCAACCGCCGATGGCCGGGCGCCCCGACGCGGTCGATGCGGCCCGGGCAGCGGCTCGAGCTCCGGCACCGGCTGTGCCGGAGTCGGACGACCAGCGGCTGCGTCGACTGCTGATGTTCGTGGCCCGCCAGGAGCCTCGCCTGAACTGGGCGATTGGGCGACAGTCAGAAGGCACGGTGCTGGTCAACGACGTCGCCCACGGCTGGATACCTCCCGGGATTGCCCTTCCACAGGGCGTCCGGTTGCTGCCCCCGAAGCGGCGCAGCGGCCGGCTCGCCGCACTGGTCGACGCGGCGACGGGTTCGCTGAGCTATAGCCCGGGCGATCCGCTGCCCTGGGCGGATGAAGACACCGCGACGAGATCCTCGGTGCGGCCGCGTGAGTTGCCGATGGCCGACAATGTGGCCCGAGAGCTCTGTGACGCCACCCGCAGCCGTGTCGGGTTGCCGAGGATGGCGCACGTACTGGCCAAGGCGGCTGATGCCGGGACGGCCGTGGTGGAAGACGAAATCGACCTTTTGCGAGTGCATCTCGACACTGCGCGGCACCAGATTGTGGCCCACTACCCCAGCATCGATGGTGAGGTGTTGCTCAACTGCATGTTGTTGGCGGCCACCGCAAGCAGTGTCAACGGCGACGCGGTGACGGCGAACTACCACCTGGCCTGGTTTCGGGAACTCAATGCGTGACCACTCGCCGACCGAATCGGCCACCGGTGCATACACGCTCGACGTCGCGTTTGAATTGACGGTGGCTACAGCCGTGGACATACTGTCTTGGTGTCGGGGCCCGGCGGTCGCGCGGAATTGAGCGACAAAGACCTCGTTGAATCCGTCCTTCGCGAACTGAGCGAGGCGGCCGACAAATGGGAAGCCCTTGTCGCGCAGGCGGAGAATGTCACCTACAGCGTGGACCTGGGATGTGTTCACGCTGTGGCCAATTCCGACGGCCGGTTACTGAAGTTGACGCTGCATCCCGGCGTCATGACCGGCTACTCCCATGCTGAGCTGGCCGATCGATTGAACGTCGCCCTCGCCGCGCTGCGTGAAGAGGCGAAAGCCGAGAACGAGGCCCGCTACGTCGGGCCTTTGCAGTAACCGGGCGCCGGATTGTCCTGCGGTGCAATGAGTTCGAAATGGTCATCCGGCGGCTCGGATAGATTATCTGCACCACAGCCTCTTTCGCATCATCGGTGCGGCATCCGGGCTAGATTGGTGGACCATGACCTGGTTGACGATCGCCTTGGTGGCCTTGGTGGGCTTCCTGGTGATGGGCAGCGGCCTGTTGTTGTTCACCTTTGTGCGCAAGGCTCGACGTGGCGTCAGGCCGCCAACATCGGATCCCAATGCTTCGTCCTACTTGAACGCGGTGTTCGGGGGCGCGCCACCAACCCCGTTGCCCCAGTGGGCGCACCACGACGAGGCATTCGACGAGGACCCCGAGGGCGGCGACTCGCGCCACGGCGCAGCCGGCTAGGTCGCGGGTCAGGTTAGGGTCATCGCCCTTCGCCGGGAGGCCCGGCGAAGGCCTGCGCGATCTGTAGCCATTGCCGCGCATCCTCGCCGGTCGCGGTGAGGTGCAGGGAGCTCAACGGTCGCCGCTGGGTGACCAGGAAGCAGAAATCTTCGGCGGGCCCGGTGACCCGCTGGGCCGCATCGGCCGGTCCCCACGACCAGAGGTCACCGCCGGGGCCGCGCAGCTCGACCAGGAACTGCTCGGTGGGCGGGGCCAGGTTGTTGACGAAGTAGGCGTAGTCGCGGGTGCGCACACCCAGGTGTGCAATCGAGCGCAGCCGGTCGGTGGCGGGCCGGGTGACACCGAGGGCGTCGGCAACATCAAGCCCGTGCGCCCAGGTCTCCATCAAGCGCGCGGTGGCCATTGACGCGGCGCTCATGGGTGGTCCGAACCACGGCAACTTGCGTCCGTCGGCAACATTGAGCAGCGCCTCATGCAGTCGGCCGCGGGTGAGCCGCCAATCGCTGAGCAGCTCCGCCGGCGGCATCGCCGCAAGCTCCTCGGCGCCCTCGTCCACGAAGCCGGCCGGGTTGGCGGCCGCCGCGGTCAGTACGTCGGCGAACCCCGCCTCGTCGGTCACCGCGGTGAGTGCCACGCGATCGGTCCACAGCAGGTGCGCGATCTGGTGTGCGATGCTCCACCCCGGTGCCGGGGTCAGCTCGCTCCACCGCTGCGGTGCCAGCGGCGCCACCAGGGCGTCCAGGTCGTCGCTTTCTGCCTCCAGGTCAGCCACGATCGGGCCGGGACCCGCCATTGTCAACCTCCCTCAACGTTCGAGGCCGAACTCCGCCGGCCGACGATGCTGTGCACACAAAGTCCGAGCAGATAGATCACCGAGCCGACCAACACAAAGACCGGCGCGCGCCCGTCGTCGGGAATCAAGGCCGCGGCCACGGTAACCGAGACGATATACGAGACCCAGAACAGCGCATCCTGCACGGCGAACACGTGTCCCCGCAGCGCGTCATCGACATCGATCTGCATCGCCGAGTCGGCGCACAGCTTGACCACCTGACCGGCCACTCCCAGCAGAAACCCGCACACCACCATGACCGGGAGCAGCAGGCCCGCGCCGGCAAGCTGGATGACCGCGGCGGCGGCCAGGGCGCCATTTGTCGTGGCGTAGCGCCCCCAGCGCCTGATCAGGCCCGGGGTGAGCACGTTTGCCAGGAACGCCCCGAGGCCGGTTGCGGCGAAGAACAGCAGTGCCGTGCCCAACCCTTCGACGTCCACGTCTCGCATGTGATGGACCAGCAGCAAGATCAGCAGGGAGTTGACGCCGACCACCATTCGGTGGGCCGCCAGACCGGACAGCGCGGCGGCCACCGTCGGGAGCTGGACGACCGTACGCACCCCGTGCATCCAGCCGGTGATAACCGCGTACACGGCCGATCCGTGGATCGCGCGCTTGGTGTCGTCGGGGCCGAGCACCCGGGGGGCGAACCGCAGGGCCAGCAGCAGTGAAATCGCGACCGGAATCATCGCGGTGAAAATGACCGCGGCGGCGCCATGATCACCGCCACCGGCCAGCCATCGGGGCAGCAACATGAAGTTGGCGCCCACAAACGCCGCGACCGCACCCGAGGCGGTGGCCACCGAATTCATCGTGACCACCTGCTCGCGCGGCACCACATGGGGCAACGACGCCGACAGCCCCGAGGCGACGAACCGGGCCAGACCATTGGCCAACAGCGCGACAAACAGCAGCAGCAGATCGCCCGCCTCAAACGCCAGAATGGTCCCGATCCCGGCAATGAGGATCAATCGACCGATATTGGCGCCGACGATCACCAAGCGCCGATCCCAACGGTCCATCAGCGCACCGGCAAACGGGCCCAGCAGGGAGTACGGCAAGAACAGCACCGCGAACGCGCGCGCAATGGCCATCGGATCGGCGGCGCGGTCCGGATTGAACAGCAAGGCCCCGGCCAGCCCCGCCTGAAAGAGGCCATCACCGAACTGGCTGGCGATGCGCACCTGAAGCAGCCGCCAAAAATCAGGCGGACTCCTTACCGACCGCCACAATTCGACGGGTGCGCTGGCGTGCATCCGTCTGCGAATCACAGACCCCCACTTCCACGATCGAGCGAAGGTTAGCCCGATTTCGCACCGTGCGGACCCAACAACGCTACAAATATCTGCCGACAGTGCTCGTTTAACCCGGTGATGATGCTGTTAGTGCCGTGGTGTGAATGCCATGATGTTGGGGTGGCGCCGCAGGAAGATCCAGAAGACGATGTTGCGCCTGCCGCACAACGGGTGCGAGCGGGTACGTTGCTGCTGGCCAATACCGACCTGCTCGAGCCCACCTTCCGGCGCAGCGTCATCTATATCGTCGAGCACAACGACGGCGGGACGCTGGGTGTGGTGCTCAACCGGCCCAGCGAGACCGCCGTGCACAACGTATTGCCGCAGTGGGCCAAGCTTGCGGCCAAGCCCAAGACGATGTTCATCGGCGGGCCGGTGAAGCGCGACGCTGCCCTGTGCCTGGCGACGTTGCGGGTCGGGGCCGATCCGGGTGGAGTGTCGGGTCTGCGCCATGTTGCCGGCCGGATCGTGATGGTCGATCTCGACGCCGACCCCGACCTGATCGCACCGTTGGTCGAAGGCGTGCGAATTTTTGCGGGCTATTCCGGGTGGACCATCGGGCAGCTCGAGGGCGAAATCGAACGTGATGACTGGATCGTGCTGTCGGCCTTGCCATCTGACGTTCTGGTACCGCCGCGGGCCGACTTGTGGGGCCGGACATTGCGACGGCAGCCCTGGCCGCTTTCGCTGTTGGCGACCCACCCGATCGACGTCAGCCGGAACTGAGGCTCTCCCCCCGCTCGTCGGGTTCGGCGACGGCGGGCAGGGCGGCCGAGTCGGCTGGGTCGACCACTTTTCTCCCCAGCTTGCTGGCGATCACCGCGCCCACCACGAGCTGCAACTGGTGATAGATCATCAACGGCAGCATGACCACGCCGGATATCGCCTCGGGGAACATCACCATCGCCATCGGCAGTCCGGACACCAGACTCTTCTGGGAACCACAGAACATCAGCACGACCGAGTTGTCGCGATTGAGGTGAGCGGCTCGTCCCAGCGCCGTGGTGATCCCCAAGGCCAGGGCGAGAAGCGCATCGAGGGCCACCACCGCCACCAAGTGCCACGCGTCGACCTTGGTCCATCCACCCGTCGCCACCCCGAGCGAGTAGGCCGCGTACACCAACAGCAGGATGGCGGCGCGATCGATCCAGCGCATCAGGCCTGGATGCCGCGCGTTGAGCGCACCGATCCAGCGCCTGGCCAGCTGCCCCAGCACAAACGGTACGAACAGTTGCAGCACAAAATCGGCCAGTGCGCTCTCTTCGGCCTGGGAGCCACCGCCGATGTCCATCAAGAACAGCACCAGTATCGGAGCGAGCAGCACACCGAGGATGTTGGACAACGACGCGCTGACTATCGCCGCCGACACGTGCCCACGCGCGATCGAGGTGAACAGGATCGCTGACTGCATCGTCGAGGAGACCAGGCACATGAACAGCAGTCCGCTGTGCAGCTCTTCGTCCATCCAGGACCGCACCAGCGCGCGGATGGCCAGCCCGAGGATCGGGAATATGAGGAATGTGGTGATCAGCACCAGCGCATGAAGGCGCCATTGGCGTAGCCCGTGCCAGGCCTGCTCGAGGGACAGCTTGCCGCCATAGAGGAAAAACAACACGGAGACGGCCACCCGGGCGGCGACGATCACCGCGTCGCTGGCGGCACCGCGTGCCGGTAGCAGGACGGCGGCCAATATGCCCCCC
Organism: Mycobacterium liflandii; assembly: GCF_022354805.1. Taxonomy (NCBI): domain Bacteria; kingdom Bacillati; phylum Actinomycetota; class Actinomycetes; order Mycobacteriales; family Mycobacteriaceae; genus Mycobacterium; species Mycobacterium liflandii. Next base: position 547,413 of record NZ_CP023138.1, read on the forward strand.
AGCACCATCAGCAGCACTGGGTCTAACCGGATCCCCCGCTGCCGTGCCACCGGATGCTCAGTGGCAGGAGAGCGTACAACCAGCGCAGGAGCCGCTACAGGAGGCTTCGTCGGGAATCGTATCCACGCGGCTCAGCGCAAACCGCGCGCTCTGCCACGAACCGGCGGCCAGTGTGCCCAACGCGCCCGCGACGCACACGATCAACACCACCAAGGCGGTGTGCGGGGAGGCCGCGAGCGCCACCACCCCGCCGGCGCTCAACATGACCGCGGCCGCCAGCTGGGTGGGTGCCATCGCTCGCAATGCGAGCTGAGTCGAGTCGGTGACATCGGCGCGGGCGAGTGACCACGCTCCGAATAGGGCGGACGCCGCCGCCGCACACATGCAGAGCACACCGGCGATCATCATGGAGTCACAATACGAGGTCGTGACCGAGTTCGCTTGATCAAGGGGCGATCGGATCAACCCCCCGGGGTAATGGGCGTCGGGAGTCAGCGCGACGGGGCGGGCGCGGCGGCGACCGGCGGCGCCGCAGCTACTTGGCCCGGCACGGCCTGCAGCGCGGGCGTCAGATTGGGCGCGGGCGCCTGAGCCGGCGCCGTCGCGGCCGCCGGGTGATGAGGTATCGACACGGGTGCCTGAGCGGGTGCGGCCGGCGACGCGGCCCGAGCCGGGGTCTGCGGCGCTACCGCAGTGGCTGCGCCGGCCCGGGCGGGTGTGTGACCGGCTGCCGTCGGGGTCGCCACCCGGAATCCATTGATGATCGCGTCGGTGGCGGGGGCATCGGCCACCGCCTGGGACTGCGCCGTGGTGACCGAGAGCGACACCAGGTAGTTCTCACTACCCGAGGCGGCGATGACGTGGCGCCGGGAGGTGTTCAGCGTCATGTCGTTTTCGCGGTAGGTGCCCTCGATGACCGACGACGGGAAGCCACCGAACTCGGCCATCGAGGCGTTGGTCGTCCGCCAGGCGAGCAAGTTCTGACTGTCCACAAAGCCATGGGAGATGGCCTCGGCGGGATCCAGATCGCCGACCAGCTTGTACACCACCACCTGCGCGTTCGATGTGTACACGCTGTTGCCGCCCACTCGGTCGGCAATCACGGCGAACGCGTCGGGCACGTTGGGGTCGGGCACCGGCGTCCAGCGCGGGGGCATGGGCAGGGTGATCTCGAGTGCGTTGAACCCCTGCGGTCGCTGCGCCTCGGGCTTGACGCCCTTGCCGTTGAGGTAGTCGCGCACGGTCCCGGTGACGGCGGGTGTTATCGCCGGGGCTACCGGCGCCGCGACGGGCAGCTGCCCGGCGGCGGGGACTTGCCCGGCGGCGGGCATTTGTCCGGTGGCGGGGATGGCGGCCGGTACCGGCGCGGCCGTCGCGGCCGGAACCTGCATCGGGGCGGGCACCTGCGCGGGAGCCGGGGCGAACCGGTTGGTGATGCTCCCGGGGGAGGCATTGAGGTTCTGGACGGGCGGAACCGCCGCTTGGGCGGGAGCCGGTGCGGGCGACGGGGGCTGCGGATAGAGCGGGTCGGCCGACGCCGTGCCGCTCGCGATCAGTGTGACGCCGACGAAGCCGGCGGCCAAGCACCCTGCGAACCCTCGCCAAGTGCGCGCGATGTGGATCATTTGCGTCGGTCCCTCCGAAACTATTCGGGCGGCGCTGCCCGCTACCGAAGCTGAATGTAACTAGCTGGCGGCGGCAGCTACCAGGACCGAAACAGACCTGGGATGAACATCTGATCGGTGTGCAACGCAACCGAGACCAACCCGTGGCCGTGGGCTACGGGCCAGCCGCTGCAAAGCCGCCCTTATACCCTGTTGGGCGTGACCGAATCGCCGACCACGACACCTGGCAGCACGTCCGGTGCCCCCTCTTGTGTCCCCTCCGGTGTTAACGACGCGGAATCCGACGCTCCGCGGCATCGCTACACCGCCGAGCTAGCGGCCGGAGTGGAGCGGACCTGGCAGCAGAACTGGGCCCGCCTGGGCACGTTCAACGTGCCCAACCCGGTTGGATCGCTCGCACCGTCGGACGGTTCCCCGGTGCCCGAGGACAAGCTGTTCGTCCAGGACATGTTTCCCTATCCATCCGGGGAGGGCCTGCACGTCGGGCACCCGTTGGGCTACATCGCCACCGACGTGTTCGCCCGCTATCACCGGATGAAGGGCCGCAACGTGCTGCATGCGTTGGGGTTCGACGCCTTCGGTCTGCCGGCCGAGCAGTATGCCGTGCAAACCGGCACCCACCCACGGACCAGGACCGAGGCCAACGTCGTCAACTTCCGGCGCCAGCTGGGCCGGCTGGGGCTGGGCCACGACAGCCGGCGGAGCTTCTCCACCACCGACGTCGAGTTCTACAAGTGGACCCAGTGGATCTTCCTGCAGATCTACAACGCGTGGTTCGACGCGGCAGCCAACAAGGCTCGCCCGATATCGGAGTTGGTCGCAGAGTTTGATTCCGGGGCCAGAAGTCTGGTCGACGGCCGGGACTGGTCCACGCTGTCGGCGGGGGAGCGGGCCGACGTGATCGATGACCACCGGTTGGTCTACCGGGCGGATTCGATGGTGAATTGGTGTCCTGGACTGGGCACGGTGCTGGCCAACGAGGAAGTGACATCCGATGGACGCAGCGACCGCGGCAACTTCCCCGTATTTCGCAAGCGGCTTCGGCAATGGATGATGCGGATCACCGCATACTCCGATCGGCTGCTCGACGACCTCGATGTGCTGGACTGGCCGGACCAGGTCAAGACCATGCAGCGCAACTGGATCGGGCGCTCGACGGGTGCCTCCGCGCTCTTTACGGCAACCAGGTCCAACGGTGAGACGGTCGGCCTCGAAGTGTTCACCACTCGCCCCGACACCCTGTTCGGTGCCACCTATCTGGTTCTGGCCCCCGAACACGACCTGGTCGACGATCTGGTTGGGGCCGGGTGGCCAGCCGGTGTGGACCCGCTGTGGACCGGTGGTGGTGCCACGCCGGCCGAGGCCGTGGCCGCCTACCGTCGCGCTATCGCGGCCAAGTCCGACCTCGAGCGTCAGGAAAGCAAAGAGAAGACCGGCGTCTTCCTGGGTAGCCACGCGATCAATCCTGCCACTGGCCAGCCGGTGCCGATATTCATCGCTGACTACGTGCTGGCCGGCTACGGCACCGGGGCCATCATGGCAGTTCCGGGCCATGATCAGCGGGACTGGGATTTCGCGAGAGCACTGGGACTTCCGGTCGTCGAAGTCATTGCCGGCGGCGACATTTCGCAGGCCGCCTACACCGGCGACGGCGTCCTGGTGAACTCGGGATTCCTCGACGGCATGAGCGTGGGGGAGGCAAAGCAGGCCATCACCGCTCGGCTGGACTCCGACGGCCATGGCCAGGCCCGCATCGAATTCAAGCTGCGTGACTGGCTTTTCGCGCGTCAGCGGTATTGGGGTGAACCATTCCCGATCGTGTACGACGCGGATGGACGCCCGCACGCACTTGATGAGTCGGCGCTTCCCGTCGAACTGCCCGATGTGCCGGACTATTCGCCGGTGCTTTTCGACCCCGACGATACGAACAGCGAGCCGTCGCCGCCGCTGGGCAAGGCGACCGAGTGGGTGCACGTCGAGTTGGATCTCGGCGATGGGCTCAAGCCGTACAGCCGCGACACCAACGTGATGCCGCAGTGGGCGGGCAGCTCCTGGTACGAGCTGCGCTATACCGATCCGCACAACGCAGATCGGTTCTGCGCCAAGGAAAATGAGACGTACTGGATGGGGCCGAGGCCGGCCGAACACGGCCCGGACGACCCGGGTGGCGTCGACTTGTACGTCGGTGGCGCCGAGCACGCGGTGCTGCATCTGCTCTATGCCAGGTTCTGGCACAAGGTGTTGTACGACTTGGGCCACGTCAGCTCTCGCGAGCCCTACCGCAAGCTGATCAACCAGGGCTACATTCAGGCCTTCGCCTATACCGACGCGCGGGGATCCTACGTACCTGCCGAAGAGGTCATCGTACGTGACGGCGGGTTTGTGTATCCCGGTGCCGACGGCGAGATCGAGGTCTTTCAGGAATTCGGGAAAATCGGTAAGAGCCTGAAGAATTCGATATCGCCCGACGAGATCTGCGACGACTATGGCGCGGACACCCTGCGGGTGTACGAGATGTCGATGGGCCCTATCGAGGCTTCACGCCCGTGGGCGACCAAAGACGTTATCGGCGCGTATCGCTTCTTGCAGCGGGTGTGGCGGCTGGTGATCGACGAAAACACCGGCGAGATCCTGGTGGCCGATACGCCCGCTGAGTTGGACACCGACACGCTGCGGGCGCTGCACCGCGCTATCGCCGGGATGGCTGAAGACTATGCGGCACTGAGAAATAACACCGCGGTCGCCAAGCTGATCGAGTACACCAACTTCCTCACCAAGCGCCATCGCGATGCCGTGCCCCGAGCTGCCATCGAGCCGCTGGTGCTGATGGTGGCCCCGCTGGCCCCGCACCTGGCCGAAGAGTTGTGGCAGCGGCTGGGTCACACCACTTCGTTGGCGCACGGACCATTCCCGGCAGCCGATCCGGCCTATCTGATCGACGACACCGTCGAATATCCGGTTCAGGTCAACGGCAAGGTGCGGGGCCGGGTTGTGGTGGCCGCCGACGCGGATGACGATGCGGTCAAAGCCGCTGCCCTAGCCGATCAGAAGGTGCAGGCGTTCCTGGCGGGCGCAAGCCCGCGGAAGGTGATTGTGGTCGCCGGCCGTCTGGTGAATCTTGTTGTTTGACCGCGATTCCAAACCCGGGGCGGGTGTCCTCAGCGGGGTCGGATGACCACTTCGTGGACGTGACCGTCCGGTGGCGTGGCTACCACATTGGCCACCACCTCGGCGACCGTGTCGGCGCGCATGAACCTTGCGGGATCGTAGGTTCCGCCCTCGAAATCGACGAGCTCCCTCTGCATGTCGGTGTCGGTGCGGCCGGGATAGACGGTCGTCACGCGAAGCGTGGGCTCATCGGTGCGCAACGAGTCAGCAAATGCCCGTAAGGCGAATTTACTGGCCGAATAGGATGCCATCCCGGCGGAAACGTTGCGCCCGGCCCCGGAGTTGATGAAGACAACCTGGCCGCGGGCACTTCGCAGCGCCGGCAGCAGCGCCAGCGTAAGAGCAACGGCACCAAAGAGATTGACGTTGAAGGTGGCGCGCCATTCGTCGATGTGCGAATCGCCGAAATGCCCCGGGATGGAAAGTCCGGCATTGTGTATCAATACGTCGAGTTCATCGACGATCCCGCAGCTGGTTTCGATCGACTCGTCATCGGTGAGGTCCAGCGGAAACGTAGTGGCGCCGAACTGATCTGCCACAGCGTCGAGTTGGGCGGAAGGCCGGCCGGCCAGCAACAGGGTGTGCGTCGGCGCCAATGCGGCAGCGATCGCAGCACCGATGCCGCGGCTGGCGCCGGTGATGAGTGCAGTTGGCATGGGTCTAGCTGACACCAATCCGTTTATCGGTCAATTACTTTCATCCCCGCCCGGGCGTGGCGGCGTCGTCCTCCGGGGCATTGGCGGGTTCGCCGCAGGCCAAGCGTTCGAGCGGGGTCAGAGCCGTCATCAGGGTTTCGAGGTCGGAGTGGGGGAGTTGGTCGAGCATCGCGGCCAGGGCGGCGTGCCGGTTGGCCAGCGACTTGGCGTGAACGGAGCGTCCTTGTGGGGTGATGTCGACAAGCACCGCCCGCAAGTCCGATGGGTCGCGCGAGCGTTTCACCAGGCCGATCTTCTCCAGGCGACGGATCGCCACGGTGGTGGTGGGAGTTCGCACCCGCTCATGCGCGGCCAAGTCGGTCATCCGGATGGGACCCCGATCGAGTAGGGTAACCAGAATCGATAATTGCGCCGACGTCAATTCGCCGGCGACCACTCCGTTAGGGTCGCCCCGGCGCAGTATCGAAAACAACTTGGATAACGCGCGGTGCAGACCCTCGGCCAGCTCCGTCACCTCGGGCGCGGTGGATTCGGTATCCGCCATAATTCGGCAGTCTAACCCGACATCTGGCCAGCGGTTGAGCCGATCTAGCCAGCCTGTTAAAGTACTTGGGCGAGAAACCGCTGCAGCCGTTCGGTGCGCGCGGCCTCGAATAGCTGCTCTGGGGGACCGGCTTCGACCACCGTCCCGTGGTCCATGAACACCACGGCATCCGAGGTTGAGCGGGCGAAACCCATTTCATGGGTGACCACAACCATGGTCATGCCGTCAGCGCCCAAGTCGGCGATCAGCGCCAAGATGCCCTTGACCATCTCTGGGTCCAGCGCCGAGGTTGCCTCGTCAAAGAACATCACCTGCGGGGCCATCGCGAGGGCACGCGCGATCGCAACGCGTTGTTGCTGCCCCCCGGACAACATGTCTGGGCGTGCATTGGCCTTGTGCTTCAGGCCAACTCGGTCTAGTTGGTCCAATGCGAGCATTCGCGCTTCTTCGTTGGATAGTCCGCGTAGCTTGCGTGGCGCCAGCGTGACGTTGTCGACAACGTTGCGGTGCGGGAACAGGTTGAAGTGCTGGAACACCATGCCGATGCGCTGCCGAAGGTCGTTGGGGTTGTCGCGCAATACCGATCGCCCGTCTAGCAGGATGTCTCCGCTGTCGGGCTCGTGCAGGCGGTTCAGGGTGCGAAGCAGCGTCGACTTGCCTGACCCGGACGGACCGATCACCGCCGCGGTGGTACCCGCGGGGACCTCCAAATCGACGCCACGCAGCACCACGCTGCCGCCCAGCGTTTGGTGAATACTCCTGGCCGCCAGACAAACCGGTTGTCGACCTGCATCCTGGCGGGTCACGTCATCTCCTCACCGATGGTGGAGCTGACGACTCCGGGGGGATCCTCCGGATCGAGGCGGCGGCGACCGCGGCGCAGCCGCGCGTCGATGTAGTTCACCAGATGCGTCAGCGGAACGGTCAACATCAGGTAGAAGATGCCCGCGGGCACCAGCGGCGACAGGTTGCCGGTTTGGGCGTTGAGGTCGCGCCCGACCTGGAAGAGTTCACGCTGTTGAGCGATCAGGCCAAGGAAGTACACTAGGGCCGAGGCCTTCAGCAACGCGATGAATTGATTGACCAGTGCGGGCAGCACCCGTCGCACGCCCTGGGGCACCACCACCAGCCGCATGGCCGCGGAGTAGCTGAAACCCAGCGCGCGGGAGGCCTCGAGTTGACCGGGGTCAACACTTTGGATTCCCGAACGCAGAATCTCACCGACATAGGCGCCGGCCATCAACCCCAGCGCCGCGATGCCCAACGGATAGGGATTGTTGTTGGTCAATCCGCCCACGATGGGTCCGACGCCCAACCCGATGATCAGGATGATCACCACCTCGGGCAGGCCGCGGAAAATGTCGGTGTAGACCCGGGCCGGCCAGCGCAGCCAGCGCTGGTGCGAGATTCCAGCGATCGCCAGCGCCATGCCGAGCGCCAGCCCGATGATGGTGGCGCTGAGGGTCAGGATCAACGTGTTGGGCAACCCGGTCTTGAACAACGTCGGGATGGCTTGCCGATACATGTCCCAGTCGAAGAAGGAGTCCCGCAACTGGGCCAGGGCCGATTTCGGTGCGGCCGGCCCCACCGGCTTGTGCCGATGGTTTGCGGCAATGGCTGCGAAATCGGGCAGGGTGGGCGCGGCGACGGCCCGAGAACCCGGCTTCCAGCCCGGCGGCAGGGTTCGGGGCACCCACTTGCTGTACAGCTGGGACCAGGTGCCGTCGGCGATGACGGCGTCCAGCCCCGCGTTGAGGGCATCGAGCAACGGCCGATTGTCTCGGGCCACCACATAGGCCACAAAGTCCCCCGCGCCGAACGTGTTCGCCACGAGCACGGCGGGATCGCCGGGCCGGATCGCATCCTCGGCCTGATTGCCGGGTGCCACCCAGGCGTCGATCTGGTGGGTCTTGAGGCTGCCGTACACGGTGGCAAAGTCGGGGTACTTCACCGGTTGCAGATGCAGGCTGTTCACCACATAGGCCTCTTCGACCGTGCCCTGAACCACGCCGATGCGTTGCCCCGGCGCCAGGTCACTGAACTTGGTTATTGCCGAACCTGGGGGCACCACCAGCGAGTAGTAGCCGAAGTCGTAGCCGTTGGTGAAGGCGACCGTGCGTCGCCTCGCCTCGGTCAATTTGACCGAGGCAGAGCCAACGTCGAAGCGTCGCGCCGCCACCTGGGCCAGCAGCCCGGAGAAGTCGGTGCCAACAAAGCGGACTTGCAGGCCCAGCTTGGCTGCGATGGCGCGCAAGAGTTCGTTATCGAAGCCGGTGAACTGCCCGGTGGAGTTGATGCAAGTGTTGGGCGGAGCGTCGGACAGGGTGCCCGCCGTCAAGACTCCGGGCGTGCCTAGCCCCAGGTCGCCAATGTTCACCGAACTCAGCGGCACAACCCCCGCGGTGGTCTGGACGTCTTCGTCCGAGCCGGCAGTCGTCGCACTGGACAGATCGGCGGGCAGGACCATGGCACTGTCCACACCGGCCGGTGCGCACTGATTGTGGTCCGCCTGGGCGGGCGCCGCCAGCGACAAGCCCAACACGATCAGGATCGTCGCGGACACCGCGAGCATTCTCTTCCCGCCGCGAGCACGGGGATACACGGTTGAACTCATCACCGCCACCGTATCGATCAAGCGGGCGGTGTGTGCTGCTCAGAATGCGAGCCGGGTCGCCTCAGGGGTCTCGACAACAATTTTGGGGCGCGACGGCAGCGGCGCTACCGGCGCGGCCGCTGCATGGCCGTTGTTGCGGCACGCTTGCTCATGCGGGGTGAACACCTGGCGCCGAAACAGTTCGGTCAGCATCGTTTGCGCCATCAACTCGGAGCGGCCGCTACAGGCCGCGCGCGCGGCCTGCGGGTCACGTCGATGTATCGCCGAATGCTCGTCTTCGTAGAAGGGCAGCATGTCTTCGCGCCGGTACTGGTAGCTCGCCCAAAACGCGCCGGGTATCAGGTTTTGCGACGCGCGAATGAGGGCCTGCAGTCGTGGTCCCGCGTACTCCTCGTTGATCGTTCTGCGGTATTCCGAGGTGAGTTCGGCAAAGATCCGAGCGTCCTTGGCGGCGCGAAGCGTTCGCATCAGCCCGTCGAGCTCTCCCAGAATCCGAGACGTGGGATTGGCCGCGGTGCGCGCGGACGCCATGCCATTGAGCACGCCCTCGAGCTCGTAGTGTTCGAGAACGGTCGATTGGTCGAAGCGTTCCACGAACGCTCCTCGGTGATAGCGCGTGGACACGACTCCGTCGTGTTCGAGCTGGACCAACGCCTCCTGGATGGGGACCCGGCTGACCCCGAGGCTCCCTGCGATCTCGTTGCGGTCGACACGGTCGCCGCTTCGTAGTTTGCCAGTCAGAATCAGGTTGAGGAGGTGCGCAACAACCTGGTCTTTTTCCTTGACCCCATATTTCTTTGGCATCGGTTTCGTCGAGTCTCTTTTCGGCCCGGTCCGGCAATCAGCGCTGGAAGTTTCTCACGACTGGGCACGCAAATTCTCAGATTTGACGATTAAATTTACGTTCTCGAAAGTCAGCGGCTGTCACGCCATCTGCACAACGCCTCGGCAGCTGCCAGGTCGTAGTCGGGCCCATCGCACCCGACGGTCAGCAGTGTGACTCCCAGACCGGCGAGTGCGTCGGCGTCGGCGCTGAGCCTGCCGCTGTCCTGAAGCGCGGCAGAACGCTCGATGGTGGCCGGATCCCGACCGACGTCGGCGCAGTGCCGGGCGAGCACCGCGGACTTCGCCGGGAACTCGTCAACGCCGGTGAAGCTGTGCCAGATGTCAGCGTGTTCGGCGACCAGCCGTAGCGTCTTGCGTTCGCCCCCGCCGCCGATCAGGACCGGAATGCCGCGAGTAGGCGCCGGGTTCAGCTTCGCCAGCCGCGTCTTGATCCGGGGGAGGGCGCCGGCTAGATCGTCGAGACGGCTGCCTGCGGTGCCGAACTCGTACCCGTATTCGTCGTAGTCCTTCTGCTTCCAGCCCGAACCGATCCCCAGGATGAGCCGGCCGTCGCAAATGTGGTCGACGGTGCGAGCCATATCGGCCAGCAACTCCGGATTGCGGTAGGAGTTGCAGGTCACCAGCGCGCCGATCTGGATGCGCGAGGTCTGTTCGGCCCAGGCCGCCAGCATGGTCCAACACTCGAAATGGGCTCCATCGGGGTCGCCGAACAGCGGGAAGAAGTGGTCCCAGTTGAAGGCGATGTCGACACCGATGTCTTCGCACCGGCGCACGGCATCGCGGATATCGCCGTAGTGCGAGGCGTGTTGTGGCTGCAGCTGAACGCCGATACGCAAAGGTCGATCGGGATGTACGGGTGAGGTCATGAGACCACCGTAGGCGCGTTGCGGCGCGGGCTCAGCGCCCGCCGAGCACCCCACGCAGGATCTCGACCAGGACCCGGGGTTGGTCGCTTTGCACCGAATGACCCGAGTTCTCGACCGTCTGTGCGCCACGAAAACCCTTCGCACGCCCGCGCAGCTCGGCGATGTCCTCGTCGCTGACGAAGCCCGACTTACCGCCGCGCACCAGGGTGACCGGCGCTGCCAACGCATCGACGTCCCAGAGGACGGCGAAGTCGGGGAAAGCGCGGATGGCGTCATAACGCCATGCCCAGTTGCCGTTCTCCAGCCGCCGAGAGTTGTGGAACACGCCGCGGCGCAGAGCCTTTACTTCGCGATGTGGTGCCGCGGCGACCGTCAGATCCAGCATGGCCTGGAAGCTGGGAAACTCCCGCTCTCCGTGCATCAGGGCAACCGTGCCGCGCTGCTCCGCGGTCATTTCAGCGTGGCGCTGCAAGGCAGAGGGGGTGACGTCGATGAGCACCAGCTCGTCGACGAGTTCGGGTGCCAGGGCGCCAAGCCGTATCGCGGTCAGCCCGCCTAGCGACATCCCGACAACGAATTCGGCTTCGGGTGCCAGCTCGCGCAGCGCCGGTACCAGTGCGTCCGCGTTGTGCTGGGGTGAATAGTCACCGTCCTGACGCCAGGCCGAATGGCCGTGGCCGGGAAGGTCCACCGCCAGCGCTGGTTCGCCAAGACCGACGATCACGGTGTCCCAGGTGTGGGCGTTTTGCCCCCCGCCATGCAGAAAGATCACCCGCGGGGCGCGGCCGCCCCAGCGCAACGCGCTGATCCTGGTCTCGGCCGCGCCGACTTCGATGCGCTCCACTTCCGGAAGCGGACCCGTCACCCCGGCCTGTTCGGCATTCTCGGCCAGCAGGTCGAACTCGGTGAGGCCGGTCAGATCGTCGGGGAAGGAGTCGGTCACACCTGCGACTCTACGAGCTGCGCCGAGCGTCACGCTGGGGTGACGCTCGGCGCAGAAAGCCACGCTGGCGTGACGCTCGGTAAGAAGGGGTTAGCCCTCGATGATGAACTCTTCGAGCTGGGTGCGCGCAACGTCGTCGGCCAGCTGCTTCGGCGGGCTCTTCATCAGGTAGGCCGATGCCGGGATGACCGGGCCACCGATGCCGCGGTCCTTGGCGATCTTGGCCGCCCGCACCGCGTCGATGATGATGCCCGCCGAGTTCGGCGAGTCCCACACCTCGAGCTTGTACTCCAGGTTCAGCGGCACGTCACCGAAGGCGCGGCCTTCCAGGCGCACGTAGGCCCACTTGCGGTCATCGAGCCAGGCCACGTGGTCGGACGGGCCGATGTGGACGTTCTTGTCCTCGACCTTGCCGGCCAGCGAGCCGGTGAGGTTGGACGTCACGGCTTGGGTCTTGGAGATCTTCTTGGACTCCAGGCGCTCGCGCTCGAGCATGTTCTTGAAGTCCATGTTGCCGCCGACGTTGAGCTGGTAGGTGCGGTCCAGGGTGACCCCGCGGTCCTCGAACAGCTTGGCCATCACGCGGTGGGTGATGGTGGCGCCGACCTGGCTCTTGATGTCGTCGCCGATGATCGGCACGCTGGCGTCCTTGAACTTCTTGGCCCAGGCCGGGTCGGAGGCGATGAACACCGGCAGCGCGTTGACGAACGCCACGCCGGCGTCGATGGCGCACTGGGCGTAGAACTTGTCGGCCTCCTCGGAGCCCACCGGCAGGTAGGACACCAGGACGTCGACCTTGTTGTCCTTGAGGACCTTCACCACGTCGACCGGCTCGTCGTCGGACAGCTCGATGGTGTCGGCGTAGTACTTGCCGATGCCGTCGAGCGTCGGGCCGCGCTGCACCACCACGTTGGTGGGCGCCACGTCGGCGATCTTGATGGTGTTGTTCTCCGAGGCGAAGATCGCGTCGGACAGATCGAAGCCGACCTTCTTGGCGTCGACGTCGAAAGCCGCCACGAACTTGACGTCGCGCACGTGGTACGGGCCGAACCGCACGTGCATGAGGCCGGGCACCATCGAGTTGTCGTCGGCATTTTGGTAGTACTCGACGCCCTGGACCAGCGAGGACGCGCAGTTGCCGACGCCGACAATGGCGACTCGTACCTCAGGCTGCGCACCCGGCGCGCCTAGCGGCTTCTTCTCACTCATTCGGGCGTTCTCCTAACCTCATTGCTTCTGCGGTGTCTAGGCATTGTTGGTTTGCGGGGGTTCAGGTCTGTTCAGCGTGATTGGGTGCGGCGCGTTCGGCGGCGATGAGCTCGTTGAGCCACTTGACCTCACGCTCGCTGGACTCCAGTCCGAGTTGATGCAGCTGGCGGGTGTAGCGGTCGAACGAGCTGCTAGCCCGGGCCACCGCGTCACGCAGGCCTTCCCGGCGTTCCTCCACCTGGCGGCGACGGCCTTCCAGGATGCGCATCCGCGCTTCGGCGGGGGTGCGGTTGAAAAACGCCAGGTGTACCCCGAAGCCATCGTCGGTGTAGTTGTGCGGGCCGGTGTCGGCAACCAGCTCGCCGAAGCGCCGACGGCCGGCATCGGTGAGCTGGTAGACCCGCCGGGCCCGCCGCACCGGCATCCCCGTGGGGGCGGCGTTCTCGGCGATCAACCCTTCGGCCTGCATGCGCCGCAGCGCGGGATACAGCGAGCCGTAGGAGAATGCCCGGAACGCGCCGAGCAGGCCGGTCAGGCGTTTGCGCAACTCATAGCCATGCATCGGCGATTCGATGAGCAGGCCCAGGATGGCGAGCTCCAGCATCGAACCACCTCCTTTGCATGCCTGGTTACGACGAACCGACGCCTCGCGCCATAGTATCGTCGCGATATATTCGCCACAACACAACCTACCGTTGGTGCGGTGTTAGTCACAGTTGGTTGGCGGGGAAAACCCGCTGAACGACGAGCCCGTTCGGGCTAGGACGGGTAGTTCACCTGTTTGATGGTACCGTCGCCGGCAAAGGCGATGTATCCACTGCCGTAGTCGCTCGAGACGTATAACTGTAGCGATATCGCCCCGGGGGTGGTCGGGTCGCTCGCGGGGTTGATGGACAGGTACATGTTGGTGACGTCTTTCGGCTTCATCCCCAGGGTCTCCGCGGCCCCGCGCATGATGCCCACTGCCGTCTTCACGTCGAACTTGCCCAGGTCGACGAGTGCGGTGTCGGCGCCGCTTCGGGCGCTGCCGGTGGGATCCCCCCAGCCGCCGCGGTAGGTGTAGCTCAAGATCCTGCGTTCGTCGGCGGGGTCTTTGCGGTCCAGCACCGCGTACTCGGGATAGATCACCATCCGGTAGCCCATCGTGTCCCCGAACCTCTTGCGGGTTTGTTCCAGCAGCCCGGTCAGCCCGCCCAACGAGTGCAATTGCTTGGGCGGTGTCAGCACCACCGCCGCGACCCCGTCGGGCTTGGCGCCCGGGTCCGTCGTGAAGTCCAGCGGCGAACGGGTGTTTCCGTACAGGCCCCAGCCGATCGCAACACCTAACAAGATCGAGACACCCAACGCGGCCGCCAGCAGGCCAAGGCTGTTGCGCTGACCCCGGGACTTGAGGGCCGGCACCTCCGCGGGCGCACTCTCGGATTGCAGGTCGGCGACCAGGTGCTGCAGGTCACCCAACGTCACCGCCTGGGTTGCCGTGGCGACCCGCTGGCGATGCTCCTCCATCGAGAGCTGGCCGTCGCTGAGGGCACTGTCGAGAATCTGGCAGGCGTCTTGCCGGTCGGTGTCCTTGGCCCGGGTCGCCGCCGAGCCTCCACGCGCGAGTGATGCGCCTAGCCATTTCGCCACGCCGATGATCGTAGAAGTCCCCGCCGGCAGGTGGTCAACGAATACCCAGGAGACGCGCGATAACGGCATTGTTGCGTATCGGTGGTGCGGATCGCGACGTACTCTGGTCAGCGTGCGACTGCAGCGACAGGTAGTGGACTACGCGCTTCGGCGGCGCTCACTGCTGGCCGAGGTGTATTCGGGGCGCACCGGTGTTTCCGAGGTGTGTGACGCGAATCCCTATCTGCTGCGCGCGGCGAAGTTTCACGGGAAACAAAGTCAGGTGATCTGCCCGATCTGCCGTAAAGAGCAGCTCACGCTGGTGTCTTGGGTGTTCGGTGACCACCTGGGCCCGGTGTCGGGTTCGGCGCGTACCGCCGAAGAGTTGATCACGTTGACCACCCGGTTCTCCGAGTTCGCGGTGCACGTTGTGGAGGTGTGCCGCACCTGCAGTTGGAATCACCTGGTGAAGTCCTATGTCCTGGGTGCGGCACGTCCCGCACGTCCCCCGCGGGGAACCGGTGGCAAGCGCACGGCGCGCAATGGAGCCCGCACTGCCAGTGAGTAACGAAGGGCGCCACCACCAGCCGCCCAGCGACGTTCGGGGCGGTCCAGCGGGCGACGACATGGGCGGCCAATCCGGCAACGACGAACGGTCGCGTTCGGCGCCGGTTCCGCGTCGTGCGGTTCCTCCCGACGACAGGATGACCACGATCATTCCTGCGGTGTCGGATCCTCGCTCAGCTCGCCACGCCGACCCGATCGAGGAAGTCAAGGCCGCCCTGGACAGTCCGCCCTCGACGCCCCTGCAGCGTGATCGACTCGATCAGGTCAAGGCCGCGCTCGACGCCCCGCCGACGCGGCCCATCCGCAGCCGGCGCAGCGGCGGTGGGCTTCCGCCCGATGGCGGGGCGCCTCCACCCGCGGGTCCCGCGGGGCCTTCAGGTCCAACAGGTCGCTCTCGCGCCCGGTCCCACCGGTCCACGACACAGCGCGACTGGCTGCGCCGGATCAACTGGAAATGGGTGCGGCGCTCGGTCTACCTGGCCGCGGCGGTGGTCATCCTGCTGCCCATCGTCACCTTCACCATGGCCTACTTCATCGTCGATGTGCCAAGGCCGGGCGACATCCGCACCAATCAGGTGTCCACGATCCTGGCTAGCGACGGCTCCGAGATCGCCAAGATCGTTCCCCCCGAAGGCAATCGGGTCGACGTCAACCTCAGTCAGGTGCCCGAGCATGTCCGCGCCGCGGTCATCGCCGCCGAAGACCGCGGCTTCTACTCCAACCCGGGGTTCTCCTTCAGCGGCTTCGCGCGAGCGATAAAGAACAACTTGTTCGGCGGTGACCTGCAAGGCGGCTCCACGATCACCCAGCAATACGTCAAGAACGCGTTGGTCGGCTCGGCGCAACACGGGTGGAGCGGCCTGATGCGCAAGGCCAAGGAACTCGTCATCGCCACCAAGATGTCGGGGGAGTGGTCCAAAGACGATGTCCTGCAGGCCTATCTCAACATCATCTACTTCGGCCGCGGCGCATACGGGATTTCGGCAGCGTCCAAGGCCTACTTCGACAAGCCGGTCGAGCAGCTCACCGTGTCGGAGGGAGCCCTGCTGGCGGCGTTGATTCGGCGGCCCTCCACGCTGGACCCGGCGGTGGATCCCGATGGGGCGCTGGCGCGCTGGAACTGGGTGCTCGACGGCATGGTGGATACCAAGGCGTTGTCCGCCAAAGACCGGGCCGAGCAGGTATTTCCCAGGACCGTGCCGCCGGATCAAGCCCGCGCGGCCAACCAGACCACCGGGCCCAACGGGCTGATCGAACGCCAGGTCACCAAAGAGTTGTTGGAGCTGTTCAACATCGATGAACAGACCCTGAACACGCAGGGGCTGCAGGTCACGACCACGATCGATGCCCAAGCGCAGCAGGCGGCCGAAAAGGCGGTAGCGAAATACCTCGACGGGCAGGATCCCGAGATGCGGGCCGCGGTGGTCTCCATCGACCCGCACAACGGGGCCGTGCGCGCCTATTACGGCGGCGACAACGCCAACGGGTTCGACTTCGCCCAGGCCGGGCTGCAGACGGGATCCTCGTTCAAGGTATTCGCCCTGGTGGCCGCCCTTGAACAGGGAATTGGCCTGGGCTATGACGTCGACAGTTCGCCACTGACGGTGGACGGCATCAAGATCACCAATGTCGAAGGCGAGAGCTGCGGTACCTGCAACATCGCGCAGGCGCTCAAGATGTCGCTGAACACCTCCTACTACCGGCTGATGCTCAAACTGAAGGGCGGCCCGGAGGCCGTCGCCGACGCCGCGCACCAGGCCGGCATTGCCACCAGCTTCCCGGGCGTGCCCCACACGCTGTCCGAGGACGGCAAGGGCGGACCGCCCAACAACGGGATTGTGCTGGGCCAGTATCAGACCCGGGTGATCGACATGGCTTCGGCCTACGCCACGCTGGCCGCATCCGGGATCTATCACCGGCCACATTTCGTGCAGAAAGTCGTCAACGCCGACGGCCGGGTTCTCTTCGACGCCTCCACCGAAGACAACACCGGTGACCAGCGCATCCCCAAGGCGGTAGCCGACAACGTCACCGCGGCAATGGAACCCATTGCCGGATATTCGCGTGGTCACAACCTGGCCGGCGGCCGGCCGTCGGCCTCCAAGACCGGCACGGTGCAGTTGGGCGACACCAGCGCCAACCGAGACGCCTGGATGGTCGGTTACACCCCGTCACTGTCGACGGCCGTGTGGGTGGGAACGGTCAAGGGTGACGAGCCGTTGGTGACCGCCTCGGGCGCACCGATTTACGGCTCGGGCCTGCCGTCGGACATCTGGAAAGCCACCATGGACGGTGCATTGAAGGGCACCGAGGTCGAGAGCTTCCCCAAGCCCACCGAGATCGGCGGCTACGCCGGCGTGCCGGCACCGCCTCCACCTCCACCGGAGGCGCCGCCGCCCTCGGAGACCGTCATCCAGCCCACGGTCGAGATAGCGCCCGGGATCACGATTCCCGTCGGGCCGCCAACCACCATCACTCTTGCTCCCGCTCCGCCACCAGGGGCGCCACCCGCCGACAATCCGCCACCGTGACGGACGCACGGACACCACGTTGCGCCACCTCGCCCGAACCGCTAGCCAGGGATCTGCGTAGCGCCGACTACCGCGATTTCCCCAGCCGCACTGATGTTTTGGGGTCCGCGCTGGCGGGTGTGATCGGTGGACCGGTAGGCCGCCACGCGCTGATCGGTCGCGCCCGATTCATGACCCCGGTGCGGGTGATGTTCTTGATGGCCTTGGTTTTTCTGGCGCTCGGATGGTCAACCAAGGCGGCCTGTCTACAGACCACCGGCACCGGTCCGGGCGACGAGCGGGTAGCCAACTGGGAAAACCAGCGTGCCTACTACGAACTGTGCTATTCCGATACGGTGCCGCTCTACGGGGCCGAACTGTTGAATCAGGGCAAATTCCCGTACAAGTCGAGCTGGATCGAGACCAACGGCGAAGGTACTCCCCAGATTCAGTACGACGGCCGAATTGCGGTGCGCTACATGGAATACCCGGTTTTGACCGGGGTCTACCAGTACCTGTCGATGGCGCTGGCCAAGACCTACACCGCATTGAGCAAGGTGGCCCCCTTGCCGGTGATCGCCGAAGTGGTGATGTTCTTCAATGCCGCGGCCTTGGGCCTGGCACTGGCCTGGCTGGCCACCGTCTGGGCCACCGCCGGGCTGGCGGGCCGACGGATCTGGGACGCGGCCCTGGTGGCGGCCTCACCGTTGGTGATCTTTCAGATATTCACCAATTTTGATGCGCTGGCAACGGCATTCGCGATGGGTGGCCTGCTGGCCTGGGCGCGACGCAAACCATGGCTGAGTGGTGTGCTGATCGGATTGGGCGCTGCTGCCAAGTTGTATCCGCTGCTGTTCCTGGGCGTGCTGGCGGTGCTGGGTATCCGGTCCGGACGACTCGGTGGCGTGCTGCGCGCCACGCTGGCGACCGCGGCAACCTGGCTGATGGTGAATCTGCCGGTCATGGTGTTCTATCCGCGGGGCTGGTCGGAGTTCTTCCGGCTCAACACCCGGCGCGGCGAAGACATGGATTCGCTGTACAACGTCATCAAGTCGTTCACCGGCTGGCGCGGTTTCGATCCCTCGCTGGGCTTCTGGGAGCCGCCGGTGGTGCTCAACACCGTGGTCACGGCGCTGTTTGGGCTGGCCTGTGCGGCCATTGTCTACATTGCGCTCACCGCGCCGCGGCGGCCGCGGCTGGCCCAAGTTGCATTCCTGGTGGTCGCCGCCTTCTTGTTGACCAACAAGGTTTGGAGTCCGCAGTTCTCGCTGTGGCTGGTCCCGCTGGCCGTGCTGGCGCTGCCGCATCGACGGGTTCTGCTGGCGTGGATGACAATTGACGCACTGGTGTGGGTACCGCGGATGTATTACCTCTATGGCAATGCCAGCCGTTCGTTGCCCGAACAGTGGTTCACCACAACGGTGCTGCTCCGTGACATCGCGGTGATGGCGCTGTGTGCATTGGTGATTCGACAGATCTACCGGCCCGAGGAGGACTTGGTGCGTTGGGACGGCCGAATCGACGATCCGGCGGGGGGCACTTTTGATCGCGCCGCCGATGCTCCTCCAGGGTGGTTGCCGGGTTGGCTGCGCCCGGTGCATTCACGACGGGTGACGGTGGCGGCCGCGCCCGAACCGGTCACGGTGGGGGGCCGGTGATGCAGGTCGCGATCCCGGTGTTTCCCCGGTTCACCGCGTTGGACGCGGTTGGCCCCTATGAAGTTCTGCAACGGATTCCGTCGATCGATGTGGTGTTCATCGGGCACCAGCGTGGTGAGGTGCGCACCGAAAACGGCATGCTCGGCGTGACCTGCGATGCCACCTTCGACGAAGTCGATGCGCCCGATGTCGTGGTGTTTCCCGGTGGCATCGGCACTCGGGGACTGTTCGAAGACGAAACCATCCGCGGCTGGCTGCAGGCGGTGCACCCGCACACCAGATTCACCACTTCGGTGTGTACCGGTGCGCTGCTGCTCGCCGCGGCCGGCTTGCTGGACGGATTGACCGCGACGACGCACTGGCGGGCCGCCGAACTGCTCAACGGGCTGGGTGCACGGTATGTGCCGCAACGAGTGGTCGAGCACCTGCCGCAACGGATCATCACCGCCGCCGGGGTGTCCAGCGGGATCGACATGGGATTGCGGCTGGTCGAGCTGCTGGTGGATCGCGAGGCCGCGCAGGCCACCCAACTGCTGATCGAGTACGACCCCGAGCCGCCGTTCGATGCCGGATCGCTGGCCAAGGCCGACGAAGGGGTCAGGGCCGGGGCGATCGAATTCCTCGACTCCCGCAAGTGAGCGGTCCATCCGATTTCGCAGGTTAAGCCGCGTCCGGTAGCCTGATGCGGTTGCCGACGCAGGCGACCCTTCTGCCGCGGAACTACCGTGGCCGTGCAGACCAGAGGAGGTGATGAGGTTCCCATGCGTCCATACGAAATCATGGTCATCCTTGACCCAACGCTCGACGAACGTACTGTTGCCCCGTCCCTGGAGACGTTCTTGAATGTCATCCGGAAAGACGGCGGAACGGTCGACAAGGTCGACATCTGGGGCCGGCGGCGCCTGGCCTACGAAATCGCCAAGCACGCCGAAGGCATCTA
The DNA here is from genome assembly GCF_022354805.1 of Mycobacterium liflandii. Taxonomy (NCBI): domain Bacteria; kingdom Bacillati; phylum Actinomycetota; class Actinomycetes; order Mycobacteriales; family Mycobacteriaceae; genus Mycobacterium; species Mycobacterium liflandii. Next base: position 567,167 of record NZ_CP023138.1, read on the forward strand.
CGCCGTCATCGACGTGAAGGCCGCCCCGGCGACGGTATCTGAGCTCGACCGCCAGCTGAGCCTGAACGAGTCGGTGCTGCGCACCAAGGTGCTGCGCACCAAGGTGATGCGCGCCGACAAGCGCTGACTGTCCGCTGTCAGCGCCGTTGCATAGGCTCGTGTGCAGGCTCGCTAAGACATGCTCATGACTACCCGCCAGGCGGATCCAGGAGGAAATTGTGGCTGGTGACACCACTATCACCGTTGTTGGAAACCTGACCGCTGACCCCGAATTGCGTTTTACGCCATCGGGTGCGGCCGTCGCGAATTTCACCGTGGCTTCCACGCCGCGGATCTACGACCGCCAAAGCGGTGAGTGGAAGGACGGCGAGGCGCTGTTCCTGCGCTGCAACATCTGGCGTGAGGCCGCTGAGAACGTCGCAGAAAGCCTTACCCGGGGAGCGCGCGTGATTGTCAGCGGGCGGCTCAAGCAGCGGTCCTTCGAAACCCGTGAGGGCGAGAAGCGCACCGTCGTCGAGGTCGAGGTCGAGGAGATCGGACCGTCGCTTCGGTACGCCACCGCCAAGGTCAACAAGGCCAGCCGCGGCGGCGGTGGTGGCGGCTTCGGCGGTGGCGGTGGGGCGCGTCAGGCGCCCGCGCAGGCCAGCAGCCCGGCAGGGGGCGACGACCCGTGGGGCAGTGCCCCGGCATCGGGTTCGTTCGGCGGCGACGACGAACCGCCCTTCTGAACCAACAGAATTTCAGACCAGTAAGAAACGGAAAGAAACAGACACATGGCCAAGTCCAACAAGCGTCGTCCGGCTCCGGAGAAGCCGGTCAAGATGCGCAAATGCGTCTTTTGCGCCAAGAAAGACCAAGCAATCGACTACAAGGACACCGCGCTGCTGCGGACCTACATCAGTGAGCGCGGCAAGATCCGTGCCCGCCGGGTCACCGGCAACTGTGTGCAGCACCAGCGTGACATCGCCCTGGCGGTGAAGAACGCTCGCGAGGTCGCGTTGCTGCCCTTCACCTCGTCGGCGCGGTAATCGACGGTAATCGCTGAAAGCCCAACGAAAGTACGTATAACGATGAAGCTGATACTGACGGCTGACGTCGACCACCTCGGTTCCGTCGGCGACACAGTCGAGGTCAAGGACGGGTACGGCCGCAACTTCCTACTACCGCGAGGGATGGCGATCGTCGCCTCGCGAGGTGCGCAGAAGCAGGCCGATGAGATCCGCCGGTCCCGCGAGACCAAGGCGGTACGCGACCGCGAACACGCCAACGAGATCAAGACCGCCATCCAGGCGCTCGGCTCGGTCGCGTTGCCGGTGAAGACGGCTGCCGACTCCGGCAAGCTGTTCGGCTCGGTCACCGCTGGTGACGTCGTGGCCGCCATCAAGAAGGCGGGCGGGCCGAACCTCGACAAGCGGATCGTGCGGCTGCCCAAGGCCCACATCAAGGCGGTGGGCACCCATCCCGTGGTGATGCATTTGCACCCCGAGATCGAGGTGGAGCTCTCCGTCGACGTGGTCGCGGAAAGCTAGCCCGCACTAACAAGCAATGTCCCCGGTGGCGGCCAGTGGCCGCCACCGGGTTTTGTGCTGCTCGGAGCCATATCCGAGATAGCTGGGAAGCGCGATGCGGCGGTGCCCGGCTGGCGAACTTTCCAGAGCATGGTTTCGGACGTGCCTCGTTACCACTGATTAACTTGGGGAAAATCTCGGCGAAAACCAACACGCCCGACGCAGTAACCTGACCCGACACGCCGAAGAGATTCTTGTCCACACTGAATGTCTGGCGTTGGATAGCGGTCACCTGCAGTGATGTATAGAAGGTCGGCCTTGATCCACAGGTTTTCCATACCCCCTCACCACCGGCGTCAATGGATATGCACACACGATGCACAGGTTCATAAACAGCAGGCACTTGGAGTACTCGCCAGCAACGTCTAGCATCGTCCCGTCGCAAGACGATGGGTGTGTGGGAGTGGGGGTTGTCGGTGCGGTGACTTACGCTCTGAAACTCAGCGATCGAATGTACGTTCGGATGCTTATTTCGGAGGAGGTGAGAGCCAATGGCTGTCGTTGACGACCTCGCGCACTCGGACAACATGGATGCCCCGCCGCCGAGTGAAGACTTCGGCCGGCAGCCGCCGCAGGATCTCGCCGCGGAGCAGTCGGTGCTGGGCGGGATGCTGTTGAGCAAGGACGCCGTCGCCGATGTGCTCGAGCGGCTGCGGCCCGGTGACTTCTACCGTCCGGCTCACCAGAACATTTATGACGCCATTCTGGATCTCTATGGGCGCGGGGAGCCGGCCGACGCGGTGACGGTGGCCGCCGAGTTGGATCGGCGCGGCCTGCTGCGGCGTATCGGCGGTGCGCCCTATTTGCACACCCTGATCTCAACGGTGCCGACCGCCGCCAACGCCGGCTACTACGCGGGCATCGTCGGCGAGAAGGCGCTGCTGCGCCGTCTGGTGGAGGCCGGCACGCGGGTGGTGCAATACGGCTATGCCGGTGCCGAGGGCGCCGATGTGGCCGAGGTGGTCGACCGCGCGCAGGCCGAGATCTACGACGTCGCCGATCGGCGGCTGTCCGAGGATTTCGTGCCGCTGGAAGATCTGCTGCAGCCAACGATGGACGAGATCGACGCCATCGCTTCCAACGGTGGGATCTCGCGCGGTGTGCCGACCGGATTCACCGAACTCGATGAGGTGACAAACGGCCTGCACCCGGGGCAGATGATCATCGTCGCGGCGCGGCCGGGTGTGGGCAAGTCCACGTTGGGCCTGGACTTCATGCGCTCCTGCTCGATCAAGCACCAGATGGCCAGCGTCATCTTCTCGCTGGAAATGAGCAAGACCGAGATCGTGATGCGATTGCTGTCAGCGGAGGCGAAAATCAAACTCGCCGACATGCGTTCGGGCCGGATGACCGACGATGACTGGACCCGGCTGGCGCGTCGGATGAGCGAGATCAGCGAGGCGCCGCTGTATATCGATGACTCGCCGAACCTGACCATGATGGAGATCCGGGCCAAGGCGCGCAGACTGCGCCAGAAGGCGAACCTGAAGCTCGTGGTCGTCGACTATCTGCAGCTGATGACCTCCGGCAAGAAGCACGAGTCGCGGCAGGTGGAAGTCTCGGAGTTCTCCCGGCATCTGAAGCTCTTGGCCAAAGAGATCGAGGTCCCGGTGGTCGCGATCAGCCAGCTCAACCGTGGTCCCGAGCAACGTACCGACAAGAAGCCGATGCTTTCGGACCTGCGTGAGTCGGGCTCGCTGGAGCAGGACGCCGACATGGTCATTCTGCTCAACCGCCCGGATGCATTCGAGCGGGACGACCCACGTGGGGGAGAAGCGGATTTCATTCTGGCCAAGCACCGGAACGGTCCGACCAAGACGGTGACCGTCGCGCACCAGTTGCACCTGTCGCGCTTTGCCAACATGGCCAGATGAGCCGCGGCAGCTATTGGGTCTCACGGATCGTGGCGGAATCTCGCGCGCGATGGCGGATCCGCCAAGTTCGTGAAGCACGCCGGCGGGTCGACGAATCCGAGGGCCTCGCCCGCAGCCATGTGACGATCAGCTCACCGAAGCAGCTTGATTCGATTGCCGGGCCGAGGTGATCGCCCTGGGTCGCAATGGAGGCAATGCGTCGACCACCAGTGGCCCAGTGGACTGCGGCCAGGATCGACGAACTTGTCAACGCGGCTGAATCGAGGACTCGCTCGCCGGCGGCTGTGACTGCCATGGGACGTCCGCGCTCGATGCGCCCGATCTGCAGTGTCAGGGGGGCGATGAGTGATGGCTGTGCGCGGGGATGACAGGGAGCTTAGCGGCTCTGCGTGCCCAGCAGCCCAGTTGTTGTGCGGTAGGCGCGGCAGGCCGTACCCACGGCGAGGATGAAATCCGGGCTCGCTGCCCTCGCAGCGGCGTATCCGTGGCGTGAATTCCGCTGGCGCGCAGGGCAGGAGCACTTATCGGACGGCCACCGAGGGTCGGCGTGGCAGAGTTGATCCCGTGGACGGTCTCGAGATGGCCACCGCCGAGCGGACAGAGCTGGCCGATCTGCTGGCGACTTTGACGCCCGAGCAGTGGGAGGCGCAGTCATTGTGTGAGCGCTGGCGGGTGCGCGACGTGGTCGCTCATGTGATGAGCTTCGACGACGCCAGTCTGCTCGGCATGTTTGGCCGTGTCATCCGCGGTCGGATCATTGACGCCAACCAGGTGTGGGTCGACGAACTCGCATCGCTGAGCACCGAACAGCTGCTCGACCAACTGCGGGCTCGGCTGCGGCCGCGGGGGCTGGCCACGACCTTCGGAGGCCGGCTCGCGCTGCTCGACGTCACCATCCATCATCAAGACATCCGCCGCCCGCTCGGTCTGCCGCGCCAGATCCCGGCCGAACGGCTGCGTTGCGTGCTGGGTGACAGCCTGCGCACCCCCGAGCTGCCAGGGTGGCACCTGGCCCGCGGTGTACGCTTGACCACGAGCGACCTGGACTGGAGTCACGGCAGCGGACCAGAGCTGACCGGATCGGCGGAAGCCGTGCTGATGGCGGTCTCCGGTCGGCACAGTGCCATCGGGGAGCTGGCCGGCCCCGGGCAGCAGGTGCTGGCTCGGCGGCTCGCCCGCAGACAACGCCGGACCCATGATCGCGCGCGGTCTCGTCCGCGGTAGCAGTGAGAGCGGATCCGCCAATTCCGTGCGGCACGCGGGTTGTTCAATCCGACGAGCGCGTTGCGGTGACCCCCCTGATGATGGCGCGGCTGGGGCGAGACGGCTCCTGACCTGAGCGCGCGGCGGTGTCAGCCTCTGCGGGCGACGTCTTGGCTGAGGATCTTGGGCCAGGTCACGACATCGGCCGGGGTGTGCGCCACGGTGAGCGTCGACTGCGGCAGCAGTGCGGCAAGTGATTCCGCGGTCGACAGCGGATGCGCCGGGTCGTTGATCCAGGCCAGGATCGTGGTCGGCACATCGATTCGTGCTAGGGCTTCACTGGTGGGAAGGTCGCTGAGAGCCGCACCGCGAAACAGTGATGGCAGCAACGCATCGGCGACATCGGGAACTGTTTCGGGCGCGCCGACCGTGGCTGGTGGCGGAGTCGCCGCACGCCCCCAGGCGATGAATGCCCCGACTCCCTCGGTTTCGATGATCTCGGCCGCCACCCGGTAATTGGCGGCCTGCGCGGGCCGGGTGTGCCACGCGGTGGCCGGCACCATCAGCGTGAGACCGGCGAAGCGGTCCGGCTCGCGGGCGGCAGCGTGCAGCAGTGTGCCGGTACCCATGGATGGGCCGACCCCATGCACCTGTTCGCCGGGAAACCATTTGTCGAGCAGCCGTAGAAGATCCTCGGCAAGGCGTTCCCACCGGTAATCTTGGGGAACCTTGCGCCCGGTCGACTTGCCGTGGCCGCGTGCGTCGTAGCGCAGCAAGCGGGTCCCGCTGAGCCCCCTGCCGAGGTCAAGATTGAGCACCCGGTCACGCGCCCGGCTGGAGGTAAGTCCGTGCAGTTGAACTACCGGGTGACCACCTTCGTCGCTCAGCTCTACCGCAAGCTCTGCTCCCGATACCACGAAAGTGGACATCGCGCGACTCTTTTCACGATCGGCCGACTCGTCCCGGAGCCGACCGCGCTGACTGAGCATTCAGGCTATCTGGGGCGTTAGGGTACCGCCATGCGGCTGACCAACGTGGCGCACTTGCGGCTACCGTTCGGACGACTCTGGGGCTATGACGTGTCGGTGTCTGACCTCGGTCGGCAGCTTCCGGTGTCTTTTGACCAGCGCATACACGTAGCCGAGGGTGCGCGACCCGGCTCCTGGATGGCTCTGTCCATTCGATTGCCGGCTGGGGTCAGCCGGCAATCGCTGGCCGATGCGTGGCTGGGCGTGATCGCCCGCCACGGCACTCTGCGAACGGCATTCACACTCGGGGCGGACGGCGATCCGCAGCTGCATGAGATCGATGTTCAACCCGGCAAGTGGGTCGAGCATGAGATCGCCGCGGGCCAGGAGGTCAACGACGCACTGCGAGTAGTTCTCAACGCGACGTGTTCGCCCTATCAGCGGCCCTCACATCGGCTCTGCGTGTTGGAGACTGCCGCCGGATTGACGGTGGTCATCGCTGCCGACCACGCACATGTGGACATGTGGTCGATGCTCGTGATTGCCCGGGACCTGTTGTCGATGCTCGCCGACGCGAGGACCGGACGTACGTCGTCTCTGCAGCCGCGGCCCGCGTTTGTGGTGCACACCCAAGCGCTACTGGACCGTCCCCCGGCGCCGGATCGCGTGCGTGCGCGGTGGGCCCAAATCATCAGCGACAGTGGTGGGGTCATGCCGCGGTTTCCGCTGCCGTTGGGTGAGTCTGGGCCGCATCCGGAACGCGTCGAAGTGCGTGATGTGTTCGATGTCGATGACGGCGCCGCGTTCGCCGCGCAGGCACGCAATGACGGCGTCTCGACGTTGGCACTCGCGGTGGTCGCCATGACTGCGGTAACCCGCGAGTTGGCGGGAGCGCCGCTGCGCGCAGTCTTCCCCGTGCACAGCCGATTTGAAGAAAAGTGGCACGACTCGGTCGGCTGGTTCATCACCAATTCGGTGCTGGAGTCCGCGGTCGTCGAGCCGAACGCCGCGGCCGCCGCCGTCAAAGAAGCGGTGCAGCTTGGTTCCTGGCCACTCGCCGACGTACTGGCTCCGTGGGGCGGAATGCCAATGGCGCCTGGCATGTTCGCCATCTCCTGGCTGGACCAACTTAGACTTCCGGTGCGCATCGACTCGGTCGGACTCGACGCCCAGTATGTGAGCGCGAGGATCCACACCGACGGCGTCATGCTCTGGTTCATTCAGGACGAATCCGGCCTGCATCTGCGATGCCGCTACCCAGATACCGCGGAGGCGCGAACCAACGTGGGGTCCTGGCTGGACCTGCTGGTGGCGCGCCTGCAGGCACTGGCGCAGTCCTCGGTGCGAGGACTGTTGCGGGTAGCAGGGCGCACCTTCCGGGTGCAGCGCGCGACGCGCGAACACGTGGGAGTGATCGCCGAGCTGCTCTCCGACGACGAATTCGGTCAGGATCGCGAAGGCGCCGGACTCGAACGCTACGAGGCGGCCTACGACGTCCTCGTTCGCAACCGATCCAACTATCTCGGAGTCGTCCTGAACGGTTCAGACATGGTCGTCGCGACCGTGCAATTGACCATCATTCCCGGCCTGTCCCGCGGCGGCGCCACTCGGCTGCAGATCGAGGGATTACGGGTCGCCAAAGCCGAACGCGCACAGGGCCTCGGTACCGCACTCGTCGAGTGGGCACACAACTACGGCCGAGCTCACGGGGCGCAGTTGGCGCAGGTGACCACGGACGAGGCACGCGAAAGGGCTCGGGCGTTCTATCGCCGGCTCGGGTACCACGCTGCCCACGTCGGGCTGAAACGCACCATCTGAGTCCGGTGTCTGCGCTCGTGCTCGGTGGGGTTCTTGAAGACACCGGTGCGACCAGCGATTCTTCGATGACATGCGCCACGATCCGCAGCAAGGCTGCGTCGCCATGTCAGGGGCGCGAGGGTAGCTCCGAGGTCCTATTCACCCGGTCATTCGGGGTCGATCAACGAGCGCAGCAGCGGTGTAACAAGTCGCAGGATGTCGTCGATGTCGGCGTTGACCAAATCGGGCATCCGCAGAATGAACCGCTGGCTGGCGATGCCCATCAAGATGGCGCCGGCCACCGCGGCACGCAGCCTGGCGTCGGTGGCGTCGATGGTGGCCGCTACCGCGTCCACGCCCTGCGTGGTGATGTGCCTGCGCAGGATGTCAGCGGCGTCTTCGCTGGTCATGCTGGTGCGCAGCAGCACGGCCATGGGGCTATTGGGATCGGCGGCCCAGGCAGTAAGCATGGCGCGTGCGTAGTTTTCGGTCGTTTGCCCCGCGTCGTCGGTGCTCAGTTGGGCCACCGGGATGTCCCAATGCACGGCTTCGTGAAACAGCGCCTGCTTGGTGCCGAAGTATTTGATGATCGAGGACTTGTCCACGCCCGCAGCGGCGGCGATGCCCCGTATCGTGGCGCGTTCGTAGCCGACCTCGGCGAAGACAGCGCGAGCGGCATCGAGGATGCGCCGCCGGGTCCGTTGCCCCTTGCGTTCGGTGCTCGGTACGGATTCGAGGGGGCCTTCGGGAACCTGTTCTCCGATAGTCACCAGTGCCTCTTCCGCGTCGTTGTGTGAGCGATTATGCCCCGGATCAGCAAAAGTAGACACTCGGTGCGAAATCGTCCACCCTTGCGGAAGGCCCCTACGTGGCCGTCAGACCGAAGAAACCCGCTAGGGAAGGACCCCCACGTGACAGAACCGCGGATGGATTGGGACAGCGCCTACCGGCAAGACGTTCGGCCGCCCTGGAGCATCGGTGCACCGCAGCCGGAACTGGCCGCTCTCATCGAAGGGGGCAAGGTGCGCAGCGAGGTTCTCGACGCTGGATGCGGGGAGGCTGAACTGTCCCTTGCGCTTGCCGCGCAAGGGTATTCGGTCGTGGGCCTCGACGCCAGCGCGACCGCCATCGCCACCGCCAGTGCGGCGGCGGCCGAGCGAGGACTGACCACGGCCACCTTCGCTGCGGCCGATGTCACTGCCTTCGACGGATACGACGGCAGGTTCAACACGGTGATGGAAAGCGGATTACTGCACGCCCTGCCCGTGCAGCGCCGCCAGGCCTACGTGCAGGCCATCCACCGGGCGGCGGCTCCGGGTGCGGGACTGTTCATCCTGGCGTTTGCCCAGCGGCCATTTGGCGATGGGATGCCAGGTCCTAACGGTTTCACCGCCGAAGAGCTGCGCGACACGGTGGCAACGCAATGGACCGTCGATGAAGTGCGCCCGGCCACGCTCTATGCCAATGATGTGCAGCTGGCGGCGGGGTCTGCGCCGGGCGTCGAGGCGCAGCGAGACGACAAGGGCCGGTTGATGTTCCCGGGATTTCTTCTCCTCGCGCACAAGGGCTGAGGATGACTGAGCCACCCGAGAACGCATTCACCTCGGACGCCCACGGGCCGCCATCTCAGGGAACTCCGGGTCTATGGGCTCACGCAATGGGGCCGACGTGATGGCGGCCCTCATGGGCAGAAACACCGCAGGGAGAAAAGTCACTAGCATGACCACGCTGGCGTATACGAACACCACGGTGTACGCCTGAGACAGGTCGTGCAACAGGTTGGCCCCAAAATCGGGATTGAGGGTTCGCGGCGGTATCTGCGAAGGGGCCAGGGGGATCCCCCGTCTGGTCGCGCTTTCGTTAAGGGCTTCGAGGCGGTTCGCCGCGGCAATGTTGGCGCTGCGATTGAACTGGCTGGTCAGTATGACCGACATCAGTGCGGTGCTTGCCGAGGCGGACAGCTGTTGATTGACGCTAACCAGGGTCGAACCCCGCGCGATTTGGTGCGGGGCCAGGGTCTGCACCGCCACCGTGGTGAGTTGCAGCATGATGGAGCCTATGCCCATACCCACGATCGTCAGCCCGATAAGCAGGGTGGGTACGTAAGCGGCGTGCTCGGCGGCGCCGAACGCGAGAGTGCCCATGCCAACGCTGATCAGCGTTACGCCGCCCAACACCACCTTGCCGGCGCCGTGTCTGTCCATCAAGACGCCGGAGGTCGGTATGGTCACCGCGGCACCGAGCCCAAGCGGAATCATGTGTATGCCGACCTGCAACGGTGTTTCACGCAACAGCTGCTGAAAGTAACTTGGCACCAGCAGCACGGCCCCGGAAAACCCCGCGGCGACAAAGACTATCGTCGCATTGGCGACGGTCACCACCCGGTTCCTGAACAGCCGCAGATCTATCAGCGGACGGTCGGCGCGATAGAGAGCATGAAAGACGAAGGCGCCCATCAGAACCAGCCCGGCGGTCGCCGGTATCAAGACATGGCGATCAGCTACGGTCCCGCGGGCTGGAACAGTCGACAATCCGAAGAGAAATGTTGCCAGCCCGGGTGACAGTAGCAGCATGCCGACTATGTCGAGGGTTTCTGACGGTGCTGTGTGATCTCCGGGAAACGCGATGGCTGCAAGGGCTACCGTGATCAAGCCGATCGGCACATTGATCCAGAAAATCCACTGCCACCCGTAGTCGTCGATGAGCCAGCCGCCGAGGATCGGCCCAGCCATCGGGCCAAGTAGTAGCGGTATGCCCATCACCGACATGAGCCGAGCGAGTCGGTTGGGGCCCGCCTCGCGAGCCAAGATGGTAATGACCAGTGGCATCAATATGCCGCCACCACCGCCCTGAACCGCGCGGAAGATGATCAGACACGCGATGTTCGGGGCGACAGCGCACAACACTGAACCTAGGGTGAACCCCAACACCGAAATCATGAAGAGTCGCTTGGTGCCGATCCGGTCGGCCGCCCAGCCTGACAACGGGATAGCCGCGGCTTCGGTCAGTGTGTAGGCGGTCACCGTCCAAGCGACGACGGGTTGATTTGAGCCAAAGGTGACGATCAGACTGCGCTGCGCGACACTGACGGCAGTATTGGCCAAATTCACTGCGACCGAAGCGAACACGCAGATTCCAGCAATCCGAAGCAGCGAACCGTCGAGTCTATCGGCGTGGCGCTCTCCCGCCGCCACTGAACTCCCCGTGCTCCCATCGGGCCGTCCCGGCAGATTTTGTTGCAACGCGGTAGCTTTCGCAGGAGTGGTATTCATCGGCAGCCGTTATACGCACGGCCTGGACAGCATCGGACCACCCAGGTTCGGCGGCTCGGTAGCGTGAACCAACATCGAATGACGCCCGACTACACGCGCGCCGCTGCCGGCTCTTGCGAGACGGACGTGAGTAGTCGCTGACGCGTTAGCCGAGGGGGCCGTGAGCGGATGTTTAGTGGCCACCAGAACCAGCGGCCGAGTAGCGCGGCGATAGATGGGGTCATCAAGGAGCGCACAATCAACGTATCGAACAGCAGACCCAGGCTGATGGTGGTCCCGATCTGGCCTATCACAATCAGATCGCTGACCGCCATGGACGCCATCGTCAAGGCAAACACCAGGCCGGCCGACGTCACTACCTTGCCAGTACCGCCCATCGCCCGGATGATTCCGGTCTTTATCCCGGCCCCGACTTCCTCCTTGAGCCAGGGCTCCGGCGTTGTTGATTAGCAGGCTTGTGAGCTGGGGAATTGTGGATTGAGGAGGTCTAGGCGGCGGTTGGCGGTCAAAGCGGTGATCCGGCAGGCTTCGGCGATGTTGTCGGCGCCGTTGAGGCGGTGCAGATTGATCGCGGTGTTGCGTAGCGTTGCTAGGACCTGTGCGCCGTTTCCGGTATGTGCCCTTTGATGGTCTTCGTCGAAGGTGACGTCGCGTATCCAGTGCAGGCTGTTCTCGATTCCCCAGTGTTGACGCATCCAGGTCATGATCGCGGTAGGGCGGGCGTGCTCGAACGGCAGGCTGCAGATGGCATAGACCACCTCCACGCTGCGCTGGTCGGTGGCGGTGATCAAGCGTTCACGAGTGATCCGGATGATTTGTTTTGCGTAGGGGAAGCCGATTCCTCGTGCAGCGGTGATGATTTGCAGGGTGCGGGTCTCGACACGGCCGTGGCCGCGGGAGTCGTCGGTAGCGGCTGTGGGCACCTCGGCCCAGGGCAGCGCGGTGATACGCGCAAGTATTTTGGCTTGGTTGGACTTGACGATCATCAGGTAGTGCGACTTCAAGGTGGCGCAGATCAACTTCGCGGTGACGACCTGGGTATGCATCGCATCCACGGTGACCAGCCACCGCAAGCTACCCGGCAGCAGCGTGAGCAGGGCACGTACGCAGGGAATTTCATTGCTTTTCTCGGCGACAGCGAGTTGACCGAGCACCAATCGGGCACGGTGGGCGAACACCGACACGAGATGCGTGGCTGTCGCTTTGGCGCGTAAAGCACCACGCAGCATCTTGCCGTCCAACGCGATCGGCACCAATCCACTGGGGTCGCTGCTGGCCACGTGTGCAGTGAAGTAACTGCCCATCCTGGCGTTGAGGTCGGCGGGGTCTAGCCGAGACAAAACAGCGCGGAAGGTCTTCTCACTGGGCCGCCGGAACCGGACCCCTAATTAGGCCAACACATCATCGGGAGCGGTGGCCGCCCTTGCCAGCATAGCCGCGCATCCCCGCGGCAGTGGCCAGAACCGCGATCGCCAACAAAGCCATCAGCGAATACCTCCGACCGCGTGGGTCCCTCGGGTCTGGCACCGAGGCCAACACATCGAGAAACTCCGATCCGATGAGCTCGCTGCGCTCACCAGGACTCCAGCGGTCGAACACCTCTGGAACCGACGACACAGGCAATACTGAAACGGTAGGCACGGGCAACTCCAGACCAACGACGAACAGTAACCAACTCGATCGTTCTCCAGATAGCCCGTGCCTACACTCCGGCCCCAATAGCGCGGCACCAAAGATCATCAACCCAGCTCACAAGCCTGCTAATCAACAACGCCGGAGCCCTGCCCTGATGGCCCCTACAACCTTCTCGGTTGGTCCATGGGGGGCGTGGTCGCCCATGGGATTGCCGTTGAGCTCCGCCGGCGAGGATGCGAGGTCGGCCGGCTCATCGTTCTGGACGCGGCCGGCGAGGTCGATAGCGCCGACAGCGTTGCCGAGCCAGCATCCGAAAGCGATGTCCTGGAGATGATTTTGGTCGCTGCGGGAATCGATATCGCGGCACACCCGCGGCCCCTTACCTATCAGCAGGCAGAAGCACTACTCAACCAACGCACACCGATCGAGTTCTCGCTCCCGCCCAGGCGGATTGTAGAAATCATGCTCGACAACATGAACGCCAATCAATCAATGAGATTGAAGCATGTCCCGGATGTATTTGACGGTGACATGATCGTCTTCTCCGCCAAGCGGGGCAGCGGCGGCCGATCACTCGCAGACAGTTGGCGGCCATACGTTTCCGGCGATATCACGGAATATCCCGTCGATTGCACGCACGAGTCGATGCTGAACATCGAATCACTGCAATTATTCGGAGAGCGGATCGCTATCTACCTGCATTAGTTGAACGGCAATAAGACCGACTCGCCCTGAGACTGGAGGTACGACCAATGAACCGCCGCTATTTGTCGGATGAAGAGATACAAGGCCTGAACCGAGACCTCCGATTACTGGTCACGACAAATGGCACTCTCACCAGGATTCTCAATATCGTCACCGCCGACGAGATCGTCATCCAGAACATCGATCAGGAGATTCTGCCCGACGCGCCGACTCCGCCGGACCGCGCGCAGTTGCCCAAAGGCCGAACTCTGCTGCGCAATGTAGTGCTCCAAGGCAGGCAACCCGGGAGCTCATTCGTAGCCGCAGAGACTTCGATCGTCGTCGATCGAGTCCCGCCCGAGCTCATAGAAAGCCTGATGAACACTGACCGCCCGATTGGCGAGTTGCTGGTGGCGAGTCGCATCGAGTTCTTCAAGGAAGCGCCGGAAGTCTGGATCGGCGAGTTGCCGGAGTGGATCGTGGCTCCGGAATACCGAATCTCACAACATCAAGCCCTCGCCCGCCGATACACGATCATCATCTCGGGTCAACCGGCGATAGTCATCACGGAGCATTTCCTTCCGAGATATTCATCTGCTGTCTCAACAACGACATCGCGATCAACAAGGACATTCGGCCTATATCGGCACCAAGGCCCAAACAGTGACTTGAAGCGGCGGCATCGGCACCAGCCGACTGTAGGAAGTTCCAACTTCTTCACGTGTAGGTCTGCCTTAAGACAAGGGCCTGCATCCCTGCGCCATGCGGGGAAACGAATGTGTTCATAGTGGCGAGTCAGGACGGGGTCATTCGGCATGCGAAATAACAATCTAGCGTGGCTGCTTGCCAACCAAGCATTGGCGTCAGAATGGGCGTCCTCGCCGGCATACTACGCGCCGAACATCGTGACCCACGCCCAAATCCATGAGGGTGCGGCGCGCCTCGGCAACGTATTTGGTTCCCGGGGTCTGTGCACTGGCGACCGTGTCCTGCTGTGCCTCCCGGACTCAACCGATTTGGTGCAGTTACTGCTGGCCTGTCTGGCTCGGGGGATTGTGGCGTTCATTGCGAATCCGGAGCTGCGCCCCGACGACCATGCATTCCAGGAGCAGGACACGCAGCCGGCACTTGTGGTGACCACTGATGCTCTGCGCGACAGGTTTGCGCGGTCCGGCATCGTGGATCCGGGGGAGCTGTGGGCGGAAGCCAACCAGACCAAACCGGCGGCCTACGAGCCGTTGATCGGCGATGCCCTTGCCTACGGCACCTATACGTCCGGTACCACCGGCGCCCCCAAGGCGGCGCTGCATCGGCACGGCGACGTGTGGGCATTCATCGACGCCATGTGTCGCAATGCACTACGGCTCACTCCCGACGACGTCGGGCTAAGCATCGCGCGCATGTATTTTGCCTATGGTCTAGGCAATTCGGTGTGGTTGCCATTGGCCACCGGCAGTTCTGCGGTGATCAGTCGTTCGCCGCTGGGTGCCGAGTCGGTGGCCAACCTCAGCGAGAGGTTCTCGCCATCGGTTCTGTATGGCGTGCCAACCTTTCTTGCGAGAGTTGCCGACACCTGCGCCGCTGATGCGTTCCGGTCGTTGCGCTGTGTGGTCTCCGCAGGCGAGGCACTTGAGCTCGGCCTGGCCCAGCGACTGATGAAGTTCTTTGGCGGTATCCCCCTCCTCGATGGAATAGGCTTCACCGAGGTTGGGCAAACGTTCATCTCGAGCACGGTCGATGAATGGCGCCTCGGGACTCTAGGAAAGGTTCTGCCCCCCTACGAGATACGTGTGGTGGCACCGGATGGCACCACCGCCGCACCCGGGGTTGAGGGAGACCTTTGGGTCCGCGGACCGTCGCTGACCGCCGGCTATTGGAATCGACCTACCTAGCCTCCGTCGATCAGCGATAGCTGGCTCGACACGCGGGACAGGGTGTGCGTCGACGCCCACGGATGGGTAACTTACCGGTGCCGCGCGGACGATATAGAAATCGTCGGCGGCATCAACATCAATCCGCGCGAGATTGAACAGCTCATTCTCGAAGACGACCTGGTGGCCGAGACGGCGGTCGTTTCCGTACGGGAAGCCACCGGCGAATCGTCGCTTCAAGCGTTTCTGGTGCCCGAAAGTGGCGCGTCGATTGGTGAATCGGCGATCAAAGAACTTCATCGGCGGCTGCTTGGCAGCTTGTCGCCGCACAAGGTACCGCATCGATTCGAGATCGTAGAGCGGCTCCCCCGAACCGCGTCCGGCAAACTACAGCGCGGCCAACTCCGCACGCAGCCTGCGGCGCAGCCAGTTTGGGAGCGCCGGTCCACGGTGGGGACGTCCGACTCGGATGGGCAGCGCGATCCCCAAACGCTAACCAACTACAAGGTTGGCCCGAGAGTCGGCCCGGTAACACTTGACGAGCGCCTGGCAGTTCTACAGCAAGAAGGTCACCGCCTGATCGCCGACACAGTCAGCGCAGAGGTGGCCCAGATCCTGGGGGACCCGGCCGCTGAGCGAATAGACCGCGACGTGGCCTTCGCCGAGCTGGGTTTTGACTCGCGCATGACGGTTGAGTTGCGTAATCGGTTGGCGGCGGTGACCGGGTTGCGGCTACCGGAGACGGTCGGGTGGGACTATGGCTCGATTTCTCAGCTGGCAGCGCATTTGGAGACCGAGCTAGCTGGATCGGGTGGCCGGGGGAAGCCGGGTCCTTCGGTGGTTGGTGGGGCGCCGGTGGCGATTGTGGGTGTGGGGTGTCGGTATCCGGGTGGGGTGGAGTCGGCGGGGGGTTTGTGGGATGTGGTGGTGGGGGGTCGGGATGTGATTTCGGGGTTTCCGGTTGATCGGGGTTGGGATGTGGAGGGGGTTTTTGATCCGGATCCTGATGCGTTGGGTAAGACGTATTGCCGGTTGGGTGGGTTTTTGGATGGTGCTGATCGGTTTGATGCTGGGTTTTTTGGGATTGGGCCTAGTGAGGCGTTGGCGATGGATCCCCAGCAGCGGTTGTTGTTGGAGTGTTCTTGGGAGGCGTTGGAGGACGCGGGGATTGATCCGGTGTCGTTGCGGGGTTCGGTGACTGGGGTGTTTACCGGGTTGATGAGTTCTGATTATGGGGCGGGGCGGGTGTCTGGGGATTTGGAGGGTTATGGGTTGACGTCGGCGGCGGCGAGTGTGGCTTCGGGGCGGGTTGCGTATTTGTTGGGGCTAGAAGGTCCGGCGGTGTCGGTGGATACGGCGTGTTCGTCGTCGTTGGTGGCGTTGCATTTGGCGGCGGCGTCGTTGCGGTCGGGGGAGTGTGATGTGGCGTTGGCGGGTGGGGTGACGGTGATGGCCACGCCGGCAACGTTTGTGGGGTTTACTCGGCAGCGGGGATTGGCGGCTGATGGGAGGTGTAAGGCGTTCGCGGGGGCTGCGGATGGGACGGGGTTTTCTGAGGGTGCTGGGGTGGTGGTGCTGACGCGGTTGTCGGAGGCGCGGCGGCGGGGCCTTGCGGTGTTAGGGGTAATCGCGGGATCGGCGGTGAATCAGGATGGTGCTTCTAATGGGTTGACCGCACCCAATGGGCCTGCGCAGCAGCGGGTGATCGAGGCGGCGTTGGCTAACGCGGGGTTGACCGCTGCGGATGTGGATGTGGTGGAGGGCCACGGGACGGGCACCACGTTGGGTGATCCTATTGAGGCGCAGGCGCTGTTAGCGACTTACGGGCAGGCTCGCCCGGCCGATCGGCCGTTGTGGCTGGGTTCGATCAAGTCGAATATGGGCCATACTCAGGCCGCGGCGGGAATCGCTGGGGTGATCAAGATGGTGCAGGCGATGCGCCATGAGCTGATGCCGGCGACGTTGCATGTGGATGTGCCTTCCCCGCATGTGGATTGGTCCTCGGGGGCGGTGTCGTTGTTGACCCAGCCGCGGCCCTGGCCGGCGGTGGATGGCCGGCCGCGTCGGGCGGGGGTGTCGTCATTTGGGATCAGCGGCACCAATGCGCATGTGATCGTGGAACAGGTTTGCCCTGCGGTGGTGGCCGAAGCCGTTGAGGTGTCCCCGGATTCGCTGCCGTGGGTGGTTTCGGGCAAGTCGGAGGCGGCGGTAGCCGCGCAGGCAAAGCGGCTATTTGCTGCCGTGCAAGCCGATGAAGGCCTCGATCGGCTCGATGTGGGCTTCAGCTTGGCACGGCGCACGGCGTTTGAGTATCGGGCCGTGGTCCTGGGCGAGGACCGTCAGCAACTGATATCGGGATTGACCGAACTGGCCGCCGGGCAGCCCGGCCCAACAGTACTCAACGGCCGAGCCGCCACGGTAGGCAAGACCGTCATGGTATTTCCCGGCCAAGGCTCGCAATGGCCGGGAATGGGCCGCGAATTGTTAGCGGCATCGCCGGTGTTCGCGGAGCACATGCGCTTGTGCGCAGAGGCGTTGGGCGAGTTCGTGGATTGGTCGTTGCTCGATGGGGTCAACGGCGTCGCGGGGGCGCCGACGCTGGATCGGGTAGATGTGGTGCAGCCCGTCTTGTGGGCGATGATGGTGTCCTTGGCCCAGTTATGGTGCTCGATGGGCATGGTCCCCGACGCGGTGATTGGGCACTCGCAGGGTGAGATTGCTGCGGCGTGTGTGGCCGGGGCTTTGTCGCTGCGGGATGGCGCGGCTGTGGTGGCCTTGCGTAGTCGGGCGTTGGTAGATCTGGCTGGCACCGGCGGCATGGTGGCTATCGCATGCGGTGTCGAGCGGGTGCGCGAGTTGCTGGCCGACTACGGAGATCGGCTGAGCTTGGCTGCGGTTAATGGTGTTGCGGCGGTGGTGGTTTCCGGCGAAGCCGAAGCTTTGCACGGATTGACGGGGCGTTGTGAGGCCGAGGGCATGAGGGCGCGCCGTGTCGAGGTGGACTATGCGTCGCATTCCGCGCAAGTGGAGTCGATCGGTTCTAGCCTGGTGGAAGCCCTGACCGGGGTGCGGCCGCGTTCGTCAGACATCGAAATTGTCTCGACGGTGACCGGTGCGTCGGTGGATGGCGCTTCGTTGGACGCCGACTACTGGTATCGCAACATTCGGCAGACGGTGCGCTTCGATCGAGCGGTGCGTTACTGCCACGAGCAAGGGTGCCGGACCTTCGTTGAGGCCAGTCCCCATCCGGTGTTGCTGGGCGGTATCGAAGAATCGCTGGCCGAGGGGATCGGGCGGCCCGATTCCGCTGGGGTGATCGTGATTCCGACATTGGGCCGCAATGAAGGCGGCGTAGAGCGGTTTTGGATGTCGCTGAGCCAGGCCTGGGTGGCCGGGGTGGGGGTGGATTGGTCGGCGGTGTTTGCGGGCTCGGGTGGTCGGCAGGTGGGGTTGCCGACGTATGCGTTCGCGCGGCGGCGGTTTTGGCTGGACGGCTCGGCCAGCGCTGCCGATGTGGGCGAGGCGGGGCTGGTAGCGGCTGGGCATGCGTTGTTGGGTGCGGTCGTTGAGTAGCCCGATACCGGTGCCGTGGTGCTGACCGGACGGTTGTCGTTGGCGCGTCAGCCATGGCTGGCCGATCACCTGGTCGGCGGCGCGGTGCTGTTCCCCGGCACCGGATTCGTGGAACTGGCCATTCGTGCCGGTGATGAAGTCGGATGCGGTGTGGTCGAGGAGTTGACGCTGGCGACGCCGTTGGTACTCAATGCCGGCACCGCGGTACAGGTGCAGGTGGTGGTGGGTAGTGCCGGGCAGTCGGGGCAGCGGTTGGTGTCGATGTACTCCCGCGCGGACCAACCCGATCAGCATTGGGTGTTGCATGCGCAAGGCAGTGTGGCACCCGCAGCGGTGCAGCCGGACCCGGCCGCCTCGGCGGAGCTGTCGACCTGGCCCCCGGCCGGTGCAGAGGCGGTCGATATCGGTGGCCTCTATGAACGGCTGGCGCGACGCGGCTATGGGTATGGCCCCGCCTTTCAGGGACTGCGCGCGGTCTGGCGGCGCGGCCGCGACGTCTTCGCCGAAGTCGGCCTGCCCAACGACGAGGGCCTGGACCTGACCGACGTCGGGATCCACCCAGCACTGCTGGATGCGGCATTGCACGCATGGCTGTGTGTGGGTGGCTTCGGTGGCGACGGCGAGGCGACGGTGCTGCCATTTTCCTGGCAGCACTTGTCATTGCACGGCTCGGGCGCTTCGCGGCTGCGAGTTCGCATCGCGCCGGCTGGACCGAGCGCGGTATCGGTGGAGTTGGCCGATGGTGCGGGTCTTCCGGTCCTATCGGTGGGTTCGCTAACTACCCGCCCGGTTGGCGCCGCGCAGCTACGGGCCGCGATGTCAGCGGGAGGCGATGGCACCGGCCGGGAGCTGTTGGATGTGGTGTGGACGCCGATCACGTTCGAGCGCGACAGCGTTCAGCGCGAAGGCGAACGCCGGGTGGTCTCCTGGGATGACTTCCTTGCCGGGCGTTGTGCGGCTGTGCGGGACCTTGACCGGGACGTTGCGGTTGTGTGGCAGTGGGAGTCCGGCGGCGCTGAGTCGGTGGTGAACACGGTGTATGCGGCCACCCACCGAGTCCTAGAGGTACTGCAGCGCTGGTTGGCTGACGACCTGCCCGCCGTGTTGGTGGTGTGTACGCGGGGGGCGATGGGGCTCGCCGGCGAAGCCATCACTGACCTGGCCGGGGCCGCGGTGTGGGGGTTGGTGCGGTCGGCCCAGACCGAACACCCGGGTCGCATTGTGCTGATCGACACCGACACATCGATGGCCCTGCCCACAGTCATCGGCGTAGGGGAACCGCAGTTGGTGGTGCGCGCGGGTGATGTGTACGCCACCCGGCTTGCCCGAGGCAGGGCGGCGCTGCGCACACCGGACGCGGGCCAAGGGTGGCAGCTGGCCGCCACCGGCGGGGGCACCTTTGATGACGTCGTGTTGGAGCCGTGCCCGCGGTCGGATGAACCACTGGCGGTGGGCCAGGTGCGGGTCGCATTGGCTGCGCTTGGGGTCAACTTCCGGGACGTGCTGGTGGTGTTGGGGCTGTATCCCGGCAATAAGCCCACCCTCAGCGGCGAGGGCGCCGGGGTGGTGGTCGAGGTCGGCCCGGGAGTCAGCGGGCTGGAACCCGGTGATCGCGTCCTGGGACTGATGAGCGGCCGTTCGGAGTGTGTGGTTGATCAGCGGCTGTTGGTTCCGATACCGGCAGGGTGGTCGTTTGCTGAGGCGGCCAGCGTGCCGATCGTGTTCCTGACGGCCTTTTACGGGTTGTCGGATCTGGCGGGGCTTCGTCGTGGAGAGTCGGTGTTGGTCCATGCGGCCACCGGCGGGGTGGGCATGGCAGCGATTCAACTGGCGCGGCTATGGGGGGCGCGGGTCTTTGTGACTGCCAGCCGCGGCAAGTGGGACACGTAGCGCGCGATGGGTTTTGACGATGATCAAATCGCGGACTCCCGCACGTTGGAGTTTGAGGAGAAGTTCTCGGCGGCTACCGGCGGCCGTGGAATCGATGTTGTGCTGAACGCGCTTGCGGGAGAGTTCACCGATGCCTCGCTGCGGTTGCTGGCCGACGGGGGGCGCTTCATCGAGATGGGTAAGACCGATATCCGTGACGGCCAGGAGGTTGCTCAAGAACATCCTGGCGTCAGCTATCGGGCATTCGACCTGGCTAACGAGGTTGCGCCGCAACGCCTGGGGCAGATGCTGGCCGAATTGATGACGCTGTTTGCGGCCGGGAAGCTGCATCGGCTGCCGGTCAAGAGCTGGGATGTGCGGTGCGCTCCGCAGGCCTATCAGTTCGTCAGTCAGGCCCGTCGTATCGGCAAAGTGGTCCTCTCCACACCAACGGAACTGCGCGATGCGCTGGCGGCAGGCACGGTATTGATCACTGGCGGCACCGGGCTGGTCGGCTCGGTGTTGGCTCGCCATTTGGTCAGTGCCTACGGCGTGCGGAATCTGGTGCTGGTCAGCCGCATGGGCGAACAGGGCGCGGGTGTGGCCGAGCTGGTGGATGAGCTCTCCGAAGCTGGCGCCCGTGTGCTGGTGGCCGCTTGCGACGTGGCCGATCAGAGTGCGGTGGAGAAATTGATAGTCGGCTGGGGCCGGGAGTATCCGGCGCTAACTGGGGTCATTCATGCGGCCGGGGTGCTCGATGATGCGGTAATCACCTCGATGACACCGGATCAAGTCGATTCGGTGCTGCGGGCCAAGGTCGACGGGGCGTGGAATCTACACCACGCGACTCGTGGTCTAGGGCTGTCGATGTTCGTGTTGTGCTCCTCGATTGCGGGCGTGGTTGGGGCTCCCGGTCAGGGGAACTACGCCGCGGCCAACGCGTTTTTGGATGCGCTCGTCACAGACCGGCGCGCACACGGCTTGGCGGGCGTGTCGTTGGGGTGGGGGTTATGGGAGCAGGCGAGCGGCATGACCAAACATCTGCGCGGCAGCGATGTGAGTCGGCTCAGTCGCGGCGGGTTCGCGGCGATATCCGCCCAGCAGGCGCTCGATCTATTCGACGCCGCGCTGATTGTGGATCAACCCACGGTACTGGCCGCCCGTCTCGATCGCAGAGCGTTGGAAAACCCGGCGCTCAATGCCGACTTGCCGACCCTGTTTAGCGACTTGATTACTCGGCCCATGCGGCGCAACGTCGATAACGACGGCACGCCAACGGAATTGGCGCTCGTCAACCGCTTGAACATGATGACCCAGGATGAGCAGCACGACCTGCTGACCGAAGTTGTGTGTGCCCAAGCGGTGATGGTGCTGGGCCGGCTCAACGCCGCCGACATCGACCCAAACGCTACCTTCAG
The DNA here is from genome assembly GCF_022354805.1 of Mycobacterium liflandii. NCBI lineage: Bacteria > Bacillati > Actinomycetota > Actinomycetes > Mycobacteriales > Mycobacteriaceae > Mycobacterium > Mycobacterium liflandii. The sequence continues at coordinate 588,899 of NZ_CP023138.1, forward strand.
CGACCTCGGGTTCGACTCGCTGACAGCTATCGAGCTTCGCAACAGGCTCAAAACCGTTACCGGGCTGACTTTGCCGCCCACTTTGATCTTCGATCACCGAGCCCCGAGCGCGCTCGCCCAACACCTCGGCCAACAGTTGTGCGCCACCCATCAGCACGAATCTCACAACGCCATGGCGCCCGCCGATTCTGAGGACGAAAAGCTGCGGTCCGTGCTCAATACGATCTCGGTTGCCGATCTGCGAGATGCCGGCCTGCTGGACAAACTGCTACGCCTGCGGAAAGACCCCGATCCAAATCTCCGGGTGGACCGGGTGGACAACGTAGGAACCAAGCAGCAGGAACTCGAAGGCATGATCAACTCACTAAGCCCCGAAGAATTGGTAGCGATGGCGCTCGCCGAGCCCTCCGGCGGCAATCGCATGGATAGTGGCGGTTAGCCCGCGGGCCCGATGCGATGCAACAACTGGGTCCGAAGTGCGCTCGCGGTCAGCTGTCGCAGCCGGATAGGGCGTGGCTCGATGCGGCGCGTTCGTCAAGGTGCCAGCCGAGCACCGACCGGCCTAGCGCGCTCAAACTCAGCGGGTCACAGTTGTCAGCCACCGGCGCTTGGGCAATAGGCCAGTCGACCCAAATATTTCTCCCGCCACGTTTCCAAGTTTTCGCTGTGGTCAACGTCATCGGGGTGCAACCCCGGCTTGAAATACATGTTTGCGTTGGGGGCGTTGCCTTCAAAAGAATGGGATACGGGGCAGCATGATCGTGCGGCGCAGCGTTTTGATGGGATGGAGCCAGGCCCACGAAGCGCCGCCGAGCCATACACTTGCCGCGTGAACATCAGCAAGGCCATCGTCGGCGTAGCGACAGCACCTATCCGGGCCGGCGTCGCGGTGGCCGACGCAGGACTCAGCGTTGCGGCCGTCGCGCTCGGGGCTGTGAAGCAATCCTTGGGTGAGGAAAGCCCGAAGACGGTAGACCCGATCACCGACCTATTTCCGCTGCGCGGCGCAATCGTGGGTGCCAACCGGGTTGCCGAGTTGACCGAAAACGACAGGGCGATGGGGCGCGCTCTGGTCCGGGGCGGGGCGGCGGACAAGCTGATGCGTCCGGGTGGGATTGTTGACCTGTTGACCGCACCCGGGGGTTTACTCGATCGGGTATCCGCTGCAGACAGTTCCTCGCTAGAGCGGATCCTGGCGCCCGGGGGGCTCGCTGATCGGCTGCTCGCTGAGGACGGCCCGCTGGAGCGGATGTTCGCCGCGGACGGCATTATCGAGCGGATGTTCGCCGAGGACGGCGTCATCGACAAGCTGCTGGTCAAAAACGGGCCGCTCGAGCAATTCACCGAAGCCGCCGAAATCCTGAGCCAGCTCGCGCCCGCCGTGGACAAGTTGACGCCCACCACCGACACCCTCGAGTCCGCTGTCGTCACCCTCAACAAGATGGTCAACTCGCTCAGCGGCATCACCGATCGCATTCCGCGGCGGCGGTCGACGCGGCCGGCGGTGCGCGCCAAGCGCACCACGGACCAAGCTGGCGTCGATGAGTGAGTCGACCGGCGCACCGGCACACCCGCGCTAAGCCATGGTGTCCGCCTGGCGAGCCCGTAGGTGATGGCGGTGGGGGAGTGCACCACGCTGATTGCCTGGGAGGCCTGGCGTTTCCGGCGCGGTGACGGCGTGGCGATCTCGCGGCGTCAACGGGCCCGTTTGCAGACGCTGGTTCGGCATGCGCGAACGGCGTCCCCGTACTATCGCCGCCTGTACCGGGACATTCCTTCGGGGCAGGTCCCGCTGGCGTCACTGCCCGTCGTGTCCAAGCGCGACCTCATGGCGCATTTCGACGACTGGGTGACCGACCCGGACATCACCATCGAGTCCCTGCGGCGCGACTTCTTGTCCGACCACTCGCTGCTGGGGGCCCGCTATCTGGGCCGTTACCACGTCGCGACTACATCGGGAACGAGCGGAGAGCCGGCCATCCTGATTCACGATGACGCGTCGTGGGCGGTGTTCCAGTTCGTGGGCCGCCGGGGCGAATCGCGGTTCATCGCTCGACGAGAGCTGCTGTCGGGGGTGCTGCGGCGCGGTCTGCGTGCGGCGGCGCTGTTCGTCGCCGACGGGCACATCGGTGCCTCGGCCGCGTTGGCCGCTGCGCGACGCCGCAGCGCCTTTCTGGCCAGCCGCGCACGGGTCTTCTCGGTGCTGCGACCGGTGCCGGATCTGGTGCGGGAAATCAACGAGTTTCAGCCAACGATCGTGGAGGGCTACCCGAGCGCGTTGGCGCTGCTGGCCGGCGAACAACGCGCTGGCCGGCTAGCGATTGAGCCCCTGCTGGCGATCACCGCAGGCGAACAGCTGACGCCCGCGCTGCGCGCCGACATCGAGTCAGCGTTCGGCTGCCCGATCCAAAACCGTTATGCCTCAGCCGAACTCCCCGGCTTGTCGATGGAATGTCGGTACGGGTCATTGCATGTCAACACCGACTGGTATCTATTCGAGCCGGTCGATGAGAACTACCAACCCGTGGCAGCGGGGGCTGTCTCCCACACCGTTTTGGTCACCAACCTGGCCAATCGGGTGCAGCCGCTCATCCGCTATGACCTGGGTGACCGGGTGAAACTGACCGGCACCCCGTGCGCGTGCGGCAAACGGCTGCCGGCCACCACGGTAGAAGGGCGCGCCGCCGATCTGCTCTTATTCGAGGCGCCCGATGGGACCGCGATCACGGTGTTGCCGCTGGCCCTGGTGACCGTAATCGAAGAAACCCCGGGTGTGCACCGGTGCCAGGCCATCCGCACCGGTCCACGGGCCCTGACGGTGCGGCTGGAGATGTCACCCGACACGGACCCGGGCCAGGTGTGGCGTGCGGTCGACGAGCGGTTGCACGCGTATTTCGCCGCGCAGCAAACCGCACCCGTTGCGGTGGAACACGCGGTCGAACCGCCCGCCGTCGACCCGCGCAGCGGCAAGTTCCGCCAGGTATGGTCAGCGCACTGATCGTCACCACCATCGCGAGTTCTTTTCGAACGCAACATGTTTGCGGTCATGCCCGGCAGGTGAAGGCAACGGCGACGCTGGGTCAACAGGGCTACGCCGCTTCGTCACGACAGATGGCCCCGGTCGATTTCCCGCTGAATCTGCTCTTCGGTTATCGGTCGCATGCCCAGGAAAACGCCGAGGCCATGAAAGACGAGGCCGATCCCCCAGCCCAGCGCGGGCCATATCGGCCAGAAGTACCCGCCGGAGGTAAATAACCAGATCGCGATCAGCGCCGCGTTGCCGAGGATGTAAGCGCCCAGGTGCCACCAGAAACTGCGCTTCGCATGGATGCGGGCTAGCGCCTGGCGTCGCTGTTCATCGGTCATATCGCCTCGTTCGAGCCGGCAATCTCCAATGTCCTCGAGCATACGGGCAGGCTCGACGGAAACGTAGTGCCTTGCTCGAGGTCGGGGCCCCTTTGCCGGCAGTGACGTAGCCGGTGCGCGCACCGGCTGGTCGGCTGTGGCCCGAAAACGCTTGCCCGGGTGAGTGGTCCAGATGCCCTACCGCGTGGGGTCCACCGCGGCCGCGGTCAGCTGAAGCGAACGTTCAGAGTCGCGAGGCCGAAGATCTTGCGGCCACCGGACTTTGCGGCGACGATGACGACGCCGGTGCGGGTCGCCGGGTCCAGCGACTTGATCCGGCCGCTGTATTCGATGTCCGCGCCTTCGGCGGCGGACACGATGGCGGGCTGGGACAGCCGCACCGCATAGCGGGTAACCGCGCCCGGGTCCCCCGACCATGCGGAGAGGAATCCGGCACCCAAACCCATGGTCAGCATCCCGTGGGCGATCACATCGGGCAGCCCCGCCAGCTTGGCGATGTTTTCGTCCCAGTGGATCGGGTTGGCGTCGCCGGCGACGCCGGAGTAGTTGACCAGGTCGCCGCGGGACAGTCGCGCGTGGCGGACCGGCAGCTCGTCGCCCACCTGCACGTCATCGAAGGACGGCGTACCCGGCGTCCGGGTCGTGCCACCGTCGGCGATGCGAATCTCGCCCTCGGGGCGCACCGTCTTCTGATACGCGGCATCGGCTGCGGCGATCTCGAGGATGTTCACGTCGTGCCTGATCGTGTTCTGCACGGCCGACTTGATCGCCGGATCGACATCCTCGGCGGTGATGCCGACGACGGTGGTGTGCAAGGTGTGCACCCGTTCGCCGGCGGTGTCGGTGAAGGTGTTGGTCACGGTGATGAGGTCTCGGCCGGCAATCCTGCGTACCGAGGACAGTTCGACATCCACGTGCAGTTCGTCATCGGCCACGATCGGGCGGTGCTGCTCGAAGACTTCTTCGGTCTGCATGTAGGTGTCGTAGCCGACGACCACCGACTCGAACAGGTAGCGATTGGCGGCCATGGCCGGTATCGACGTGAAGGTCAGCGGCGTCACCAGACCGGAGTAGCCCAGCTTTTCGGCGGCGGCCATATCCCAGTGCGCAGGGTGGTAGTCCTGCACGGCGCGGGCATATTCGCGCACTTTCTCGCGGCCGACCCGGTAGGTTTCGTCCAGCCGGTAGTAGTGGCCGACCCGCGATTCCATCGCCGACGCTTCTGCTGCTGCGGTCATGAATTTGCTCAACTTTTCTATCGGCTTGTTCGGTGTGGCCGACCAGAGCACAGTAACGCGCCAAAGCCGCGTTAATAGACACCGATGGCGTTTGCCTGGCTGCTGTGGCCGACGGCGGGGGTGTGCCGATGACCGGCCTGATCAGCCCGCCACGCCGTCCATGTGGTCCACCCCGGCGGCGCCATCGAGAATTTCTGTTCCGTCCGCGCTGCGGTCCCTAATTGGCGTTTGTCGAATTGTGGCACTATTTTGCTGGGGTGATGTCCTCAGCTTTTGGCGCACTCGCACGCCGGATCGCCCCCTTCCTGGCCGTTTCGGCCGCCGCATACCTGGCGTTTTTTGCCGCCCCGGCGCCGGTCGTTCCGGCCCCGCCGATGACCCTGGTCGACGGGGCAAACCCGCTGGCCGGGCAGCCTTTCTACGTCGATCCCGGCTCGGCCGCAATGGTCGCGGCGCGCAACGCCAACCCGCCGAGTCCTGAGCTGAACGCCATCGCCAACACCCCACAGTCCTACTGGCTCGACCAAGCGTTCCCGGCCTCCACCGTCGGCGGCACGGTTGCCAGGCAGACCGGTGCCGCGCAGGCCGCCGGCGCCATGCCGATTCTGACGCTCTACGGGATCCCGCATCGTGACTGCGGAAGCTACGCATCGGGTGGGTTCGCGACGGGTGCCGACTACCGCGCATGGATCGACGCCATCTCGTCGGGCCTGGGCTCGGCGCCCGCGGCGATCATCGTCGAACCCGATGCGCTGGCCATGGCCGACTGCCTTTCGGCCGACCAGCGCCAGGAACGCTTCGACTTGGTGCGCTACGCCGTCAACACGCTGACCCGTGATCCGGCCGCTGCCGTCTACGTCGATGGCGGGCATTCGCGCTGGGTGAGCGCCGAGGAGATGGCTGCCCGGCTCAACCAGGTCGATGTGGGCCACGCGCGGGGTTTCAGCCTCAACATCTCGAACTTCTACACCACCGATGAGGAAATCGGCTACGGCGAGGCGATATCGGGGATGACGAACGGTTCGCACTACGTGATCGACACGGGCCGAAATGGTGTCGGCCCGGCCCCGGAGTCCCCGCTCAACTGGTGCAACCCTGACGGCCGCGCCCTGGGCGTGGCGCCTACCACCGCCACCGCCGGCGCGCATGCCGACGCGTACTTGTGGATCAAGCGTCCGGGTGAGTCCGACGGGTCATGCGGCCGCGGTGAGCCTCAGGCGGGTCACTTCGTCAGCCAGTACGCCATCGACCTGGCCCACAACGCGGGCCAGTAGCGGTCTCACGTACCGGCCCATGCCGGGCCGGCCGGTCCCGTTGCCGCCTGGCTCTACCATGTGGTAGTTCTATCTTTCCGGATTAGGTCTACCAAATGGTATGGCTATTCCTCTGTGAGGGCGGGATAGGGGGCGAGTGCGATGATCTCCACCAGCGGGACCGAGCGGCGTGCCGACGGCCGTCAGCTGCGCTATCAGCACCGGCGCGGCGAAATCTTCGACGCGGTCATGGCCCATGTGCTCGAACACGGGATTACCGGTCTGTCGTTTCGCACGCTGGCCGCCGCGGTCGGCGTATCGCATGTGACGCTGCGCCACCACTTCGGCACCAAGGACCAGCTGCTGGTCGAAATTCTTGGCGCGATCGGCACTCGGATCGTGATTCCGGAGCAGCTCGGCGCCGATGATGTCGAGGCGCTGTGGCGGCGTTGGAACGAGCCGGGAGCGCAGCGGCGGTCTCAACTGCTTTTCGAGGCCTACGCGCAGGCAGTGCGCCACCCAGACGAGTACCGCGGGTTCCTCGACCGCATCGTCACCGACTGGATCGAAACGATCCGTCAGCACGCTGTGCAGGCCGGATGCCCCAGTGAAGAGGCCGAGAATTTCGCCACGCTGCTCATCGCCCAGTTGCGCGGCCTGCAATTCGACCTGCTTGCCAGCAATGACCGGGCCCGTGTGGCCGCGGCACTAGGCACCGTTGTCGATGGCGTCCGCGCCAAACGCGCCGAATGGGACGCAAGTCGCTAATGGTGCGGTGAGACCGGAGGCTGGCGAATTTATGGAGTTCGGCGAAACGTGACGAGTCCGCAGCCTGAGTAGTACCGTGACGCGTCAGTCCTTCTTCACTATCCGGGAGTGGGCATGCCGAATATGGATATTCTATTTCAGCCGCTGCGAAATTCGTTGTACACGTCCCTAGAGCTGATGAGCGGCTCCGATCCGGAACGGCCACTCAGCGCCGCCGAAACGTTGGATTTTCAGACCTATCGTTACTTCACCGCCAATGGCGGCGCGTGCCCGAATGACCCCTACGCCGGGATGATGCAGGCATTGCACGATCACTCGATCATGCGCGCAATATCGAAGTTCTTCACCAGCGTCGAGGTGGCCACGGTGGCAGGGCTCCGGCGTTGTTGATTAGCAGGCTTGTGAGCTGGGGAATTGTGGATTGAGGAGGTCTAGGCGGCGGTTGGCGGTCAAAGCGGTGATCCGGCAGGCTTCGGTGATGTTGTCGGCGCCGTTGAGGCGGTGCAGATTGATCGCGGTGTTGCGTAGCGTTGCTAGGACCTGTGCGCCGTTTCCGGTATGTGCCCTTTGACGGTCTTCGTCGAAGGTGACGTCGCGTATCCAGTGCAGGCTGTTCTCGATTCCCCAGTGTTGACGCATCCAGGTCATGATCGCGGTAGGGCGGGCGTGCTCGAACGGCAGGCTGTAGATGGCATAGACCACCTCCACGCTGCGCTGGTCGGTGGCGGTGATCAAGCGTTCACGAGTGATCCGGATGATTTGTTTTGCGTAGGGGAAGCCGATTCCTCGTGCAGCGGTGATGATTTGCAGGGTGCGGGTCTCGACACGGCCGTGGCCGCGGGAGTCGTCGGTAGCGGCTGCGGGCACCTCGGCCCAGGGCAGCGCGGTGATACGCGCAAGTATTTTGGCTTGGTTGGACTTGACGATCATCAGGTAGTGCGACTTCAAGGTGGCGCAGATCAACTTCGCGGTGACGACCTGGGTATGCATCGCATCCACGGTGACCAGCCACCGCAAGCTACCCGGCAGCAGCGTGAGCAGGGCACGTACGCAGGGAATTTCATTGCTTTTCTCGGCGACAGCGAGTTGACCGAGCACCAATCGGGCACGGTGGGCGAACACCGACACGAGATGCGTGGCTGTCGCTTTGGCGCGTAAAGGCACCACGCAGCATCTTGCCGTCCAACGCGATCGGCACCAATCCACTGGGGTCGCTGCTGGCCACGTGTGCAGTGAAGTAACTGCCCATCCTGGCGTTGAGGTCGGCGGGGTCTAGCCGAGACAAAACAGCGCGGAAGGTCTTCTCACTGGGCCGCCGGAACCGGACCCCTAATTAGGCCAACACATCATCGGGAGCGGTGGCCGCCCATGTGGCAAAACCAGCATAGCCGCGCATCCCCGCGGCAGTGGCCAGAACCGCGATCGCCAACAAAGCCATCAGCGAATACCTCCGACCGCGTGGGTCCCTCGGGTCTGGCACCGAGGCCAACACATCGAGAAACTCCGATCCGATGAGCTCGCTGCGCTCACCAGGACTCCAGCGGTCGAACACCTCTGGAACCGACGACACAGGCAATACTGAAACGGTAGGCACGGGCAACTCCAGACCAACGACGAACAGTAACCAACTCGATCGTTCTCCAGATAGCCCGTGCCAACACTCCGGCCCCAATAGCGCGGCACCAAAGATCATCAACCCAGCTCACAAGCCTGCTAATCAACAACGCCGGAGCCCTGCATATATACCCCCGGCGCATCGGGAACACTGCAGGAGGTTTTCCAGAACGCCGCCCAAAACTATTACCCGAGATCCGGCCAGGAATTTTCTCCGATGATCTTCTACGGCAGGGAATTCTGGCCCGAAAAACTACCGGTGCTGCCGGTTCTTGAAGGCCTATTCGTGGGTAATGCGAAGCTGACGCCCGAGGAATTCGGCCGGTTGATTCGGGTGGTCGATACCGCCGAGGAGGCGGTCAACGCCCTGCTGGAGCATCGCCCGTCGACCACCAAGATGATCCATCGGATGCAAGCCGAGGGATTTGGGCCGATCCTGGCGGCCGCCGCCGGATCCGCTGAGGCGGCCACGAGTGTGCTGGGGGCGCGCTAGGTTCTTGGCGCCAGTGCCCGCGCTCAACTAGTCGGGCGGGGTAACGGTTCGAGCACGTTTCGGTCGCGACGCGACAGGTCGTTCGGTGCCCTGGTGGTGCTGCCTGAACAATGCGGGCATGAGGCAATTGGCCGGCCCGCACGCGGCGGGGGCCTGACATTGGCGCGTGAGATCTCGCGCCAGGCGTTCTTGCGTGGCGCCGCCGGTGCGTTGGCCGCCGGTGCGGTGTTTGGTTCGGTCCGCGCCGCCGCCGAGCCGAATCCCTCCGGCTGGGAGGGGCTTTCTTCGGCCCTCGGCGGGAAGGTTCTACGACCCGACGATGGACCCCAGTTCGCAACGGCCAAACAGGTTTTCAACACGAACTACAACGATTTCACGCCCGCGGCGGTCGTGACCCCGACATCGGCGGCAGACGTGCAGAAGGCGATGGCCTTCGCGACCGCCCACAACCTCAAGGTCGCCCCGCGCAGTGGCGGACACTCCTACATCGGCGCGTCCACCGCCAACGGTGCCATGGTCCTCGACCTGCGACAGCTTCCCGGCGACATCAACTACGACGCCGCCACCGGGCAGGTCACCGTGACACCGTCGACCAGTCTGTATGAGATGCACCAGGTGTTGGCAGGGGCGGGGCGAGGCATCCCGACGGGCACCTGCCCCAGCGTCGGCGCCGCCGGGCACGCGTTGGGCGGAGGCCTGGGCGCTCATTCCCGGCACGCGGGCCTGCTTTGCGACGCGTTGACCTCGGCGGCGGTGGTGTTGCCCAGCGGCCAGGCGGTCACCGCGTCCGCCGCGAGCAACCCGGATCTGTTCTGGGCCTTGCGCGGCGGCGGTGGCGGCAACTTCGGCGTCACGACCTCGCTGACCTTTGCCACATTCGCCACCAAAGACCTCGACGTGGTGAACCTCGACTTCCCGCCCGAGTCCTTCGCGCAGGTTCTGCTGGGTTGGCAACAATGGCTGCGCACCGCCGATCGAAACAACTGGGCGCTGGCGGACGCCACCGTCGACCCGATGGGCACGCATTGCCGGATTCTTGCCACCTGTCCGGTGGGGTCAGGTGGCAGCGTGGCTTCGGCCATCACCTCCGCCGTCGGGGTGCAACCGATCGGTACCGACCACCACACATTCAACTACCTGGATCTGGTGCGGTACTTGGCCGTCGGGAACCTCAACCCCGCACCGCTTGGCTACGTTGGCGGGTCCGACGTGCTGCCCACCATCAACGCGGGTGCGGCAAAAGGGATCGCCTCGGCGATCGACGCCTTCCCGCGCGGTGCGGGCCGCGCTTTAGCGATCATGCACGCACTTGACGGTGCCCTGGCCACGGTGGCGCCGGGGGCCACGGCCTTTCCGTGGCGCCGGGAGTCGGCGCTGGTGCAGTGGTATGTCGAAACCCCGGGCTCCCCGGCCGCGGCGAGCGGCTGGCTCAACACGGCACATCAAGCAGTGCAACCGTATTCGGCTGGTGGCTACGTGAACTATCTGGAGGCAAACCAGCCGGCGTCGCGCTACTTCGGTCCGAACCTGTCCCGGCTGAGCGCCGTTAGGCAGAAGTACGATCCCGGCCGGGTGATGTTCTCCGGACTGAATCTCTAGCGGCCAAGTGGCGGCAATCCCGGGCTGCCCGATGGCTAGGGGCCTAGCGACGTCGCCAGCAGTTCCGGCACATACTGCACCAGGCTCGGGACGAGGCCGCCGACCGGTGGGCCGGTGATGGTCAGTGAATTCAGCAGGGGGAGTACCGGTGTCGTCGCCGTCAGGGAGAGTGGTTGTAGGGGACTGAGCAGACCGGAGAACGGAATGTCAGCGGCCACGGACAGCCCGGGAAGCGACAGCTGCATCGATAGCGTCTGGCTGCCGTTGAGGAATCCGTTGGCGATATTGGCGGGGGTGTCGGCGAGCGTGCTGATTGCACCCATCGTGTCGCCGGCCTGTAGCGCCCCGAAAAATGCTGTGCCGCTTGCTCCGACGGCCAGGCCCGCATTGGCGGGGGCGCCCAAAGCGTTGAGGGCCAGAAGCTGCGGTAGCCCGAGCTCGACCCCGAGCGATATGCCCGACGGAGTCAGCGACGTCAACGACAGCGAGACCGGGCTGCTGAACGCTTGATACAGGGTGGCGGAGCCCTGTGCGAGGTTTGCCGGTATCGCCAGCAGCGGCAGCACGTTGCCGCTGGCCAGTGAGGTGGAAATCAGCTGCGGATACCCGGTGACGGCGTGTGTCAGGATGGGCACCGTTTGGTTGGTCCAGGTGTCTGCAATGGTCTGCAGATTGGCGGTGGTGTTGGCGACCAGGCTCGGGAAACCGCCGGTAGTGACGGTGGCGGTAGCTGCGGTCTCGGCGCTGAGGTAGGCACCACCGCTAGCGGTCAATAGATCGATCAGCTGTTCGTGAAAGGCCTGCGCCTGGGCGCTGATCGCTTGGTAGTCGGAGCCGAAGGCGCCGAACAACGCCGCGATCCCGGTCGATATCTCATCTTCGGCCGCGGCCGCTAATGCTGTTGTGGGGGCGGCAGCGGTCGCGCTTGCCTCTCCCAACGTGGAACGAATAGCCGCCAAGTCTTGGGCCGCCGTCGTCATCAGCTCTGGTGTCGCGAGTACAAAGGACATTTCCTTCTCCCATCGACGCATTACCGTGGGTGCCCGATGATAAGGGCGAAAATGAGCGTAACGGCACGTCAGCTCGCCGGGTGGGACAGGGCTCCGGCGTTGTTGATTAGCAGGCTTGTGAGCTGGGGAATTGTGGATTGAGGAGGTCTAGGCGGCGGTTGGCGGTCAAAGCGGTGATCCGGCAGGCTTCGGCGATGTTGTCGGCGCCGTTGAGGCGGTGCAGATTGATCGCGGTGTTGCGTAGCGTTGCTAGGACCTGTGCGCCGTTTCCGGTATGTGCCCTTTGATGGTCTTCGTCGAAGGTGACGTCGCGTATCCAGTGCAGGCTGTTCTCGATTCCCCAGTGTTGACGCATCCAGGTCATGATCGCGGTAGGGTGGGCGTGCTCGAACGGCAGGCTGCAGATGGCATAGACCACCTCCACGCTGCGCTGGTCGGTGGCGGTGATCAAGCGTTCACGAGTGATCCGGATGATTTGTTTTGCGTAGGGGAAGCCGATTCCTCGTGCAGCGGTGATGATTTGCAGGGTGCGGGTCTCGACACGGCCGTGGCCGCGGGAGTCGTCGGTAGCGGCTGCGGGCACCTCGGCCCAGGGCAGCGCGGTGATACGCGCAAGTATTTTGGCTTGGTTGGACTTGACGATCATCAGGTAGTGCGACTTCAAGGTGGCGCAGATCAACTTCGCGGTGACGACCTGGGTATGCATCGCATCCACGGTGACCAGTCACCGCAAGCTACCCGGCAGCAGCGTGAGCAGGGCACGTACGCAGGGAATTTCATTGCTTTTCTCGGCGACAGCGAGTTGACCGAGCACCAATCGGGCACGGTGGGCGAACACCGACACGAGATGCGTGGCTGTCGCTTTGGCGCGTAAAGCACCACGCAGCATCTTGCCGTCCAACGCGATCGGCACCAATCCACTGGGGTCGCTGCTGGCCACGTGTGCAGTGAAGTAACTGCCCATCCTGGCGTTGAGGTCGGCGGGGTCTAGCCGAGACAAAACAGCGCGGAAGGTCTTCTCACTGGGCCGCCGGAACCGGACCCCTAATTAGGCCAACACATCATCGGGAGCGGTGGCCGCCCTTGCCAGCATAGCCGCGCATCCCCGCGGCAGTGGCCAGAACCGCGATCGCCAACAAAGCCATCAGCGAATACCTCCGACCGCGTGGGTCCCTCGGGTCTGGCACCGAGGCCAACACATCGAGAAACTCCGATCCGATGAGCTCGCTGCGCTCACCAGGACTCCAGCGGTCGAACACCTCTGGAACCGACGACACAGGCAATACTGAAACGGTAGGCACGGGCAACTCCAGACCAACGACGAACAGTAACCAACTCGATCGTTCTCCAGATAGCCCGTGCCTACACTCCGGCCCCAATAGCGCGGCACCAAAGATCATCAACCCAGCTCACAAGCCTGCTAATCAACAACGCCGGAGCCCTGCCGGGTGGGAAAACTGATTTTTGACTGATTGGGCAATTTGGTCCCGCGCGTTTTCCGGCAACGCCGTTCAATCACCATTCATTTGGGAGTGGCTCTGACGGCATGCCCGGGTACGGGCAATGTTGAAGGCCCGAACCGTCGGGTTAGCCGCGTTGTGGGAGAAGGGACTTGAGCCCAGTGCCGGCCGGGGCGCCACCGATCGACTGCCGATACGGCCTGCCCGGCTACTACGCTCGAGTCCAGGCATTCTCGTCGACCCACTTGGAGGCTCCGATGACCGAGATCGATCCCACTCCACTCACCAAACGCCGCCTGGCCGTCGACGGCAAGCAAATGGCGTACCACGAAAGCGGTGAGGGCCGTTCGGTTGTGTTCCTGCACGGCAATCCGACCTCATCGTATTTGTGGCGCAACATCATTCCGCATGTGTCCGATCGCGCACGCTGTATCGCTCCCGATCTCATCGGGCAGGGTGACTCGGACAAGCTCGATGACACCGGACCGGGCAGTTACCGCTTCGTTGAGCATCGGCATTACCTCGACGGCCTTCTTGACCAGCTCGACCTCGGCGATGATGTCGTTTTGGTGATCCACGACTGGGGCTCGGCCCTCGGATTCGACTGGGCCAATCGCCACCGCGAGCGGATCGGCGGCATCGCTTTCATGGAGGCCATTGTGCGGCCGGTGACTTGGGCGGAGTGGCCCGAGTCCGCAGCGGGAATCTTTCGGGGGTTTCGCTCGGATGCGGGTGAACAGATGGTCATTGACAAGAACCTGTTTGTGGAGGCGGTCCTGCCCGGTTCCGTCCTGCGCGGTCTCACCCCCGCCGAACACGACGAGTACCGGCGCCCGTTCGTCGAGTCGCGACACTGCCGGCCGACGCTGAGCTGGCCGCGTGAGATACCAATCGAGGGTGAGCCTGCCGACGTGCATCAGATCGTTTCCGACTACGCCCAGTGGCTGCCCACCGCGGATTTTCCAAAGCTGTTCATCAACGCCGAACCCGGTGCCATTCTCACCGGATCGCAACGCGAGTTCTGCCGAAGTTGGACCAACCTGACCGAAGTGACGGTGCCCGGTAGCCACTTCATCCAAGAGGACAGCCCGCATGAGATCGGCCAGGCGATCGCTGACTGGCTGTCGAGTCTCGGCTGAACGCGCAGCACCGCCGAGCAGTGCGCGCACTGCCTGCGCTAGCTAGCAGCTGAGGCACTGTGGTGCTATCAGAAGTGGACCCCAGGAGTTCCTGCCGGAAGACAGGGCCTGGGGTTTGGCGCTTTTCAGGCCCGGGTTTCTATCATCGTCACTTGGGATTCGATCAGGGCGTAGTCCTCGGAATCGCCACAACGATGCTGCGTGACGGCGCCGCAACAGGCGTCGGGAATCCACAGCATGGGCTTAGTGGGACCACCGACGTGATCAAGGTGCAGACGACCTCCGAAGCGCGTTTCCTGCGCAGATTGCCCACGGTTCGATGGTCTTTTTGGTCCTCTTTGAGGCCGCGTGATTCCACGATCGCCTGGCCAACGTCCATCGTGACGAGTTCCGGCAATAGCCGGTCCATGCACAGTCGCCGTTGCCACTCGGGGTGCTTCGATGGTGGTTGGCTGGCGTGCATCAGCAACACGTGGGCGAGAAAGCGGTTGTACTACTTCCAGCCACTGCGCCGTCTCACCTACATCTTCGACTGGGCCTGCGTGGACAACGCCGAGATCAAGCCAGGCGGCACACCACGAGCAGCACGACTCCAGCGCATTTCACGAGCATTACGGCCCAGAACACTGACCGGAAGGCTTTCAGCAGATCCGTACATTTAGTAGCTACGTATGTGCTTCCACGGTGTACCAATCTCCCGGTCGCGAAAAGGATTTCAGGCATACAGTATGGGAGGCCGGGCGTGCTGCGCTTCTGCACGTCACGGCTCACGTGTTGAAAGTGTCCCAATATCAACCGATTCTGGAACACCGCGCGGTTGGCCTACGCAGCCGCAGGCATCAGCGGCGCTTACGCTCTGCTCGCCGTTCTCTGATGACAATCAAGGGAATGAACAGGGCCAGCGCGCCGGCCGAGACAATGACCCAGTCGGTCCGGCCGGTGGTCAGCAGGACCACGATCAGCGCAACGACCACACCACCGGCTGCGAGGTAGGACGCCAGAGGGTAGTGCGGGCGACGCGCCAGCCCGAACGCGCCAGCGCCCCACAGTGCCAGCCCAAACGCGCCAGCCAGGATCGCAGCAACGAGCAGGTCTGTCATTTGCTGCCTACCAGGCATCCGAGCAGATTCTTGCCCGCGACGAGGGTGCCGAAGCCGCTGGCCACGGCGGCGACGCCCCCCACCCCGGTCTCTGCGGTCAGTGTCAAGATGCCGGTGCTGACCAGACCGCTGGCGAACAGGGTGGTCCGGTCGAACCAGTCGCTCGTAGTGCAATGGGTGCGGGCGTAGTCGATGTCGCTCATGTGCGCCCGTAGATCCGCCACCTGGCCGCGCAACCAGGCGGTGCGGGGGTCGTTTTCGGGCAGTGACTGCACGAGCTGTTGCAGGTTGTCCAAAAGACCCTGGCCGGTGAGGTTGGCTGGGTCGCCACCGAGGATCATTTGCTGCAGCTCAGGGCTCAGGCCGGGCGCTCCCGGTGGGGGCGTTCCATCAGGGGTGTCCCACGGCGCAAACGGAGGCGGCTCGCCGCCGTTCTGTTTGAAGTCGACTAACTGGACCCCGTTGCGGTGGGTGGTTGGGGCTTGCGTCGCGGGGATCGGGTTTTGCGCAAAGCCGACACTGCTTAGGTCAGCGGTGGCGGCGGTGAGTTGACCCGCCACCTTGGCGTCGGCCCCGTCGAGCTGTCGGGCGTGTAGCCGGATGTCACCGGCGAATGCTTGCGCCTGGGCTTGTCGAGCGGCCTGCTCGGCGGGCGTGCCGCTCCTGTGGGTGTCGGTGACAGACAAGTCTTCTCCGACAGTGAATCCCGCGTTGTGGGCGTCCTCGACAGCATAGAGAACTCGTCTTTGGGCTGCGCTGATGTCGCTGGCACCATTGCGCGCGATCCCGGCTGCCTGGCGCAGCATGTCGGCTTTTGCGCCGACAATCGGCAGGTCGGCGCTGGTCCGTTCCCGTAGCGCGTCCCCGCCAGCGCCGCTCCAGCCCAGGGCATAGGACTGGTTTCGCATCGGGAAGAACGCGTTTTCCCACTGATCGGCGGTCTTGGTCCAGTAGCCGGCCGCATCGATGAGGTGCTCGGTGCTCCATGCCCGGATTTGGGACAGGGTGGCCGGCATCTACACCACCCTCACCTGCGTCACGGCGGCCATCTCGCCCGCTGCGGTCGCCTCTTGGTTGGCGTAACCTGCGGCAGCTGCGGCCACCGCGGCAGCCGTAGCCTGAGTTCGGGTGGCCAAGGCCACCCCGGTACCGCCGATCGCTGCGCCGATACCACTGACCGCCGCCGCAGTGGCTTGAAACGGCTGGCCCGGTGCCGGCGGCGTTGCCCCGGCAGCGAGTTGGGCGCGAAGGTCCTGCCATTGACTAGCCGTAACTCCCAGCTGACCAAGTTTGACATGCAGTTCATCCGATCCCACCCGCGCGAGTCTAAAGCCAGGGCCGCGGGGACACCATTTAGCTTCATGCGCGCTCGTTGGATTCGTGACCAGTGACGTTGTGCGCGTGTTGACCAGGTTTGGACGCACCTGCCGTGGCTTTTCTGTCGTCGTAGGTTTATGCCGCCGCGGCGGCCGGGGAGAGCGGTGCATCGGCCAGGCGGGCGGGCCGCAGTATCGCTGGCCCGGCCAACGGCGTTGGCGGTTGTCCTAGCTAGGTCGGCGATCAACTGCTTTTGGCGGCCGACCGGCGCGCTCTTCCGGCGGATGCTGGCCCTGATGGGTAGTGCATCGGTGCGCGAAATCGATGTGGTGACGCCCTTTTGCCGCGGATGACGGCACGGGCTTTGGCGTTGGCCGGCATGGGGGGCGTAGCGATCGTCGGTTGCTGACCATCTTCGGTGAACGTAACGACCCCTTGGGCTTTCAGCGACGATGGGCCGCGCTGTTTCCCGACACGGCACAACGGGGCCCTCGCGGGCGGCTAACCGGACTCGGCTACCGACGGTCTTCTGGTGCGCGGTGTCCATCAAGGAATGCCGCGACCAGGGCGCCGAAGTCTAGTTGCGATGCCAGTGCTTCGGCCCCGGTGCGCGACCACAGGCCGGCGGCCATCAGCGGTCCAAGCAGCATCACCAGCTTTTGGTAGGGGTCGCCGGGTGCCAGTTGGCCTTGGGTCTGGTGCGTTTCGATCACCTGCGCCGCGTTGTGCAGGTTGGGCATCAGCGCCGCCATGGCCGTACCGAGTTCGGGATTGCGGGGCACCTCGACCGCCAGGGTCACCACCGCGCCCCCATACTTCTGGACGGTCTCGGCATAGGCGGTCACCAGCGCAAGGAGGTCGCCCCGGATATCATCGGTGGCCACCACTCGCGCGAATGGGGAGTTCGCCAAAGCGTGGGTGAGCGCGCTGTTGATCAGCGTGGCCTTGTTGCCGTAGCGGCGAAACAGCGTCACCTCGTTGACGCCGGCCCGGCGGGCGATCTCCTGGGTGGTGGTAGCCCGGTACCCGCACTCGGCGAAAACCGTCACCGTAATGTCGAATAGGCCATCGACGTCGATATATCTGGGCATTTGCGGACGTGCCGCACTATGACGTGAGCTGGATCGCTGATCCCAAGAGCTGAACAGCATCTCGGGCGGGCCGAGGGCGCCGGGCCGCAACAAAATCGGTTGACCGTCTGCTGGCCGGGTGTCAACCTGGTCGGTTGACCATTGCCCGACCAGTATCCAACCCGGTACCCGACCAGCAGACAGCCATGACCCTGACCAACGATGAACTGACCGACCTGACCACCGGCCTAACCGGCGGTGATGAGGCGCGCCGCCAGCCCATCACGGACGTCAACGCGTGGCTGGACGGGCTGGAGTACGGCGTCCGGCCCGCGCTGCGCGCACTCGGCGAGTTGCTGATCGGCGCCGCCGAGCGCGAAGGTTGCGAGAACGCCGATCGCTTCATCGCACGCTGTCTGGGCGTGCCGGATTCCGGGCACCTTCTGGACGAAGAACGCGATCTCAATCCCGTTTCCCGGTTGACCACCGCGCTGGCGCTGGCCGAATGGATCGAGCAACACGCGCACGCCTGCGAAGTCGGCCCGGGCGAGCACGCTTACCCGCCGAAGTGGACCCAGATCGAGATCGGTGGCCGCCGCTACCGCCACCCACTGTGCTTGTGCGTGCACTTTCCGGCCGGGACGCTGCTGGCTGAGACGGGTTGCGTCATCCACATCGAGGCGCGCGAGACGGTCATGCATTCCGCCGAGGTCAGCGCGTACGTAACGCCGGACAATCAGGCCCATGCCCGCGCCGTGCTGGATCGGCTCGCCGAACGGGCCAACGAACTCAACCCATACCGGGGCGAAGCGGTGCGCGCGACCAACAACCACGGCCTGAACTTCAGTGTGATCGACCTGCCATCGACGGCGACCCGCGACACCGTCATCGTCCCCGACGCGGTGTGGACCGAGGTAGATCTCGGTGTCGCCTCGGTGCGCGACCGCCACGACCTGCTCAACGCGCACGGCCTGGGAGCACGGCGCGGTGTGCTGTTGTGCGGCCCGCCCGGCAAGTCGGCGGTCAGCGCGGTGGTGGCGGCCGAGGTGGTCGGTGAATTCACCGTCATCTACGTCGAGGCCAAAGCGGGGGCGGACCTGCTGACCGCCGTTGTGGAAGAGGCCCAGCGCCTCGGCGGTCCGGTGCTCATCGTGTTGGAAGACGTCGACCTGTGGTGCCGGGACCGCCGGGCCGGTGATGGCGGCCTCTCGGAGCTGTTGGCGGCAATGGACATTCGGCCCGAGGCCCGCATCCTGACCCTGGCCTCCACCAACGACGCCGAGACCCTGGACAAGGCGGCGGTGCGCACCGGGCGGTTCGACTCCATCGTCGAGGTCGGCTACCCCAACCGCGCCGACGCCGCCCGCATTCTGGCGGCGCTGATCCGCGAAATTCCCGGGGGAGCGGCCGTCGACACGGCGGCGGTAGTGGCCGCACTCCCCGAGCGGACCAGCGGTAGCGATATCCGCGAAGTCGTCCGCCGCGCCGTGCTGGCCGGCGATCGCGGCTCCGTGAGCACCGCAGCGCTGCTGGCTGAACTGGGCAGCGGGCGCTACCGGGCGACGGTGCCGCACGGGATGTACCTGTAGAGCCGCGGGCGGGATTGGTGCCGGTTCGCCACCACCGCCTCGGCGAAAGCCATTGCTTCAGTGGACATTAGCCCGATCTGGCGTGCGAAGGGCGCGGCGGCGAGTTTCGCCGCGGCCGGTTGGCCCGCCGATGGACGCGCCCGGCGATGTAGTTTGACGAGGTGGCCTTCCAGCGCTCGGCAGCATCTGGTGACGTTCCCGCCGAATACGACGAGGACTCGATAACGGTCACCTCGCCCAAACGCGAAGCCGCGGGTGTGCGCGCGGTGCTGGTGTCGCTACAGCGTGGCCTGGAACAGATGGGCGCATTTCGTACCGCGGCCGCGCTGGCCCGCCTGAATCAGCGCAACGGCTTCGATTGCCCGGGCTGCGCGTGGCCCGAAGAGCCCGGTGGCCGCAAACTGGCCGAGTTCTGCGAGAACGGCGCCAAGGCCGTTGCCGAGGAGGCCACCAGGCGCACCGTCACGCCGGAATTCTTCGCCCGGCATTCGGTCACGGAATTGTTGGCCAAGCCCGAATACTGGCTTTCCCAACAGGACCGCCTTTCCCATCCGATGGTCCTGCGGCCCGGCGACGACCATTACCGGCCGATCGGCTGGGACGAGGCCTACCGGCTGATCGCCGAGCACCTCAAGGCGCTGGGAAGCCCGGATGAGGCGCTGTTCTATACGTCGGGGCGTACCAGCAACGAGGCCGCCTTCTGCTACCAGCTTCTGGTCCGCAGCTTCGGCACCAACAACCTGCCCGATTGCTCGAATATGTGCCATGAATCCTCGGGGTCGGCCCTGAGTGAATCAATCGGGATCGGAAAAGGATCGGTCACCGTCGAGGACGTCGAGCATGCCGACCTGATCATCATCGCCGGGCAAAACCCGGGCACCAACCACCCGCGCATGCTGACGGTGCTGGAGAAGGCAAAGGCCAACGGCGCAAAGATCATTGCCATCAATCCGCTACCCGAGGCCGGGTTGATCCGGTTCAAAGACCCGCAGAAGATGAACGGGGTGGTCGGGCACGGTGTGCCCATCGCCGACGAGTTCGTGCAGATCCGCATCGGCGGCGACATGGCGTTGTTCGCCGGGCTGGGCAGGCTGCTGCTGGAAGCCGAGGAACGCGCCCCGGGCACCGTCGTCGACCAGGCCTTCGTCGACCAGCATTGCGCCGGGTTCGATGAATATCGGCGTCGTACCTTGCAGATCGAGATGGACACCGTGCTGGCCGCGACGGGCGTTGGCGCGCCGCAGCTCGAGCGCATCGCGGCAATGGTGATGGCCTCGCAGCGCACGATCATTTGCTGGGCAATGGGCTTGACGCAGCACAGCCACGCGGTGGCCACCATCGGCGAGGCCACCAACCTGCTGTTTCTGCGCGGCATGATCGGCAAGCCGGGCGCGGGTGTGTGCCCGGTGCGCGGACATTCCAACGTGCAAGGCGACCGCACGATGGGCATCTGGGAGCAGATGCCCGAACAATTCCTGGCGGCGCTGGATCGCGAATTCGGCATCGACAGTCCGCGCAAACACGGCTACGACACCGTGGCCGCGATCCGGGCCATGCGCGACCGGCAGGCGGCGGTGTTCATGGCGATGGGTGGCAACTTCGCATCGGCCACTCCAGATACCGCCGTCACCGAAGCGGCCTTGCGCAGTTGCGCACTGACCGTGCAGATTTCGACGAAACTCAACCGCAGCCACTTGGTGCACGGCAGCACGGCGCTGATCCTGCCGACCCTGGGCCGCACCGACCGCGACCTTCGCGACGGCCGTAAGCAGGTGGTGTCGGTGGAAGATTCGATGTCGATGGTGCAGCTGTCCCGCGGCAGCCTGCATCCGCCCAGCGACCAGGTGCGCAGCGAGGTTCAGATCGTCTGCCAGCTCGCACGCACCCTACTCGGAGCGCAGCATCCGGTTCCGTGGGAGCGATTCGCGAGCGACTACGACACCATCCGCGACGCCATCGCCTCCGTGGTGCCCGGATGTGCGGACTACAACCTCAGGGTGCGTCAGCCCGATGGCTTCCAGCTGCCCCATCCGCCGCGCGATGCCCGCGAATTTCCCACCAGCACCGGAAAAGCGAACTTCTCGGTCAGCCCACTGCAGTGGGTTCCGGTGCCACCGGGACGACTGATCCTGCAAACGCTGCGCAGCCACGACCAGTAAAACCCCGGTGTACGGGCTCGATGATCGCTATCGCGGGGTGAAGGGTGGCCGGCGGGTGGTGTTCCTGCATCTCTCCGACATCGAAGCGCTGGGACTGACGGCGGGGGAGCGTGTCGATTTGGTGTCGGAATACCACGATGCGGGCGGCAATCTGCAGGAGCGGCGGGCAAAAGACTTTCTGGTGATTGGCTATTCGACTCCGGTCGGCAACGCGGCGGCCTACTATCCGGAGACCAATCCACTAGTGCCGCTGGACCACACCGCGGAAAAGTCGAACACCCCGGTCTCGAAGGCGATCGTCGTGCGGGTGGAGCCGGCCTCGGGTGGCGACGACCGCCGGTAGTGCGGCTCGGCGCGGCTCAATGCCCGGCGTCGAACTCGATCGGCAACGTTGTCGGTCCGCTCAGCCCGGTCAGCGACTTCCATGGGGCAGCGCCGGTGCGCCGGGCTCCGGGCATGCGCTGGGTGATGATCCGGAGGGCTTCGGTGAGTTCGCGGCGGGCGAGATTGGCGCCCAGGCAGTAGTGCATACCGGCACCGAAGGTTTGGATGGTCCCCGCGATCGGGCGGCTGATGTCTAGCCGGTCGGGATCACGGTAGAGCGCCGGATCGCGGTTGGCGGCGCCGGTGTTGGCGATCACCAGCGTGCCGGTCGGGATCATCACGCCGGCCAATTCGACGTCGTCCAGTGCGATTCGCAATGTGCTGAAGGTGATCGGCGAGTGGCGCATCGTCTCTTCGGCGGCGTTGGCCGCCAGGTCGGGATGTTGGGCCAGCAGTACCCATTGGTCAGGGTGATCGCATAGGGCTTGCACCGAGGCGGCGAGCTGGTTTCGCGTGGTGTCGGTGCCGCCGATGAGCAGCCCCGCGACGAGCATCCGCAACTCGTCGGAGCTGAGGCAATCACCGTCGTCTTCGGCGCGGATCAGCGCGGAGATCAGGTCCTCGGTCAAGCTGCCGCGCCGCGCGGCCACCATGTCGTCGATGTAGGCGTCGAGCTCGTCCCAGGCCGCCAGGATGGCTGGCTGCTGGGCGGCGGCATCCCAGCTGAAGGCCTTGAGGATGTCGTCGGTCCAGCCGGAGAACAGTTTCCAGTCACCCGCCGGTGCTCCCAGTAGCGCGCAGATGATCGGGATCGGGTACCGGCGAGCGATATCGGCGACCACATCACAACGTCCACGATCGGCACAGCGGTCGACCAAATCGGTGATGACCTCGGTGATCGTGGTGTTCAACCGCCCGGTCGCGCGGGGGTGAAGGCCTGCGACACCAGCCGGCGCAGCCGATGATGCGCGGGGCCGTCAAGACTGATCAGGTTGGCGGCAAGACGATCCCACAGCGGTCCGGACGTGATGCCCTGGGCGGCAAGGAACATGCCCGGCGGCATCCGGAATCGAGGGTCGCGCAGCACGGTGTGCACCAAGTCGTAGGTCAAGAGTTCGGGCCCATGCGGGCCGAGGGCGATCGGCGACCGGCGCCGCGCTTCGGCGAGGATCTGGTGGGCCTCATCGGGGCTCTGCGCGTTCTGGTAGTCAATGTTCGGCAGACCGGCGGCAAAGACATTCGGGGCGACCTGGCGGTCAACGGTGCTGGTCATGATCTCCTCCTCGGGCGCGTCTCGGGCTCAACGATGAGGCTGTGCGGACTCGGCCACGACGCGTAGATCTGCGCCAGCGGGGTCGTAGATTTGCGCAGTGCCGAGAGCGCACCTACGCGCTGACGCCGATGTTTCGCCACCTACACCCCAGCGATGCTGGCTAGCATGAGCGAGATCGACCCACGCGCGGAAGCACCGCTGGTGGACTGGAGTGATGTCGACATGGGCGAGCTGCTGCCGACCGGAACGGTCACCTTGCTGCTCGCCGATGTCGAAGGCTCTACCCGGCTGTGGCAGAACCAGCCCGAGCCGATGACGGCAGCCGTCGCGCACCTTGATTCCGTGCTGGCCACGACCGTCGCGACTCATCATGGGGTGCGGCCGGTCGAGCAGGGTGAGGGTGACAGCTTCGTGGTCGCCTTCGCTTCCGCTCGCGAGGCCATCGCATGCGCGTTGGACTTGCAGCGATCACCGCTGGGGCCGCTCCGGCTGCGCATTGGCGTACACACCGGCGATATCCAGTTGCGCGACCCCAATGACCCGACCAACTACATCGGACCCACCATCAATCGCACCGCACGCATACGCGAACTGGCCCACGGCGGCCAAACCGTAATATCCGGTGCCACGCAACTGCTGGTTGTCGACCAGCTGCCGGATGGGGCCTGGCTGGCTGATCTAGGGCTGCACCCGCTGCGGGACCTGCCCCGGCCGGAGCGCGTGGTGCAGCTGTGTCATTCCGGCCTGCAAAATGACTTCCCACCGCTGCGGACTACCAAATCCAGTGCTGTGCACCGGATGCCGGCGCGACTGACCCGGTTCGTGGGGCGTATCGCGCAGATGGCGGACGTGCGGTCCCTGTTGGCGGACAACCGGCTCGTCACGTTGACCGGCGCTGGGGGTGCTGGCAAGACACGCCTCGCGGTGGAGATCGCGGCCAGCGCGGTGGACGAATTCGGTGATGGCCTCTGGTACGTCGACCTCGCGCCGGTCAGCCACGCCGAGGCCGTTCCGGTGACGGTGGCCCGCGCACTGGGCCTGTCCGATCAACCGGGGCGCTCAACGGTGGATGCGCTCGCTCGGTTCATCGGTGAGCACCAGGTGCTCGTCGTGCTCGACAACTGCGAGCACCTACTGGATGCGACGGCTGCCCTGCTGCTGGAATTGACCGGCCGCTGTCCGGCAGTGCGGCTACTCGCCACCAGCCGAGAACCCCTCGGTGTGCCGGGCGAGGTGACGTTCCTGGTGCCGTCGCTGTCGGTGACCGAAGCCACTGAGCTATTCACCGACCGGGCGCGGCGCGTTCGCCCGGACTTCGCGGTGACCGACGACAACACGACCGCGGTCACCGAGATCTGCAATCGGCTGGACTGCATGCCGTTGGCGATCGAACTGGCCGCCGCGCGAGTCCGAGCCCTGTCCATCGAGGAGATCCGCACGGGCCTGCATGACCGGTTTCGGCTACTCACCGGTGACGCACGAACCGTGGTGCGTCGCCAGCAGACCCTACGGGCGTCGGTGGACTGGTCCCATGCGCTGCTGACCGAGCCGGAGCGGGTGCTGTTCCGCCGAATCGCAGTCTTTCTCGGGGGCTTCGACCTCGACGCCGCCCAAGCCGTCGCGGGTGACTCGCAGGTGCAGCGCTACCAGGTCGTCGACGAACTCGCGCTGCTCGTCGATAAGTCGCTTGTGATCGCCGAAAGCGGCGGGGGCCCAACGCGCTACCGGCTTCTCGAGACCGTGCGTCAATACGCCCAAGAGAAGCTCGCGGAATCCGGCGAAGTCGAGGCGGTTCGCTCGCGCCACGTCACTTACTACAAGTCAGTGGCGAAGCTGTTGGACGCGCCCACAGGCACCGACCATGAACGCAGGCTCGCGCAGGCCGAGGAGGAGCTCGACAATCTACGAAGCGCGTTCGGATGGAGCCTGGAGACGCGCGACTTCGACAGCGCACTGGAGCTGGCCACTTCGCTTTACCCGGTGTGGATGACGCGCGGCCAGGGCCGAGAGGGACTGGCCTGGTTGGAAGCCGGGCTGGGTAATGAAGCTGGGCTGGGTAATGAGGATGTCCAGGTTTCTCCTTCAACCCTGGCGCGCGCGCTCGCCGACAAAGTGACGTTGTTGGCGTGGACGGGGTCGATGGCAGGGTTTGATGACACCGAGCGTGCCCTGACGATTGCGCGAGAGCTGGCCGACCCCGCACTGTTGATCCGCGCGCTCGTCGCCCGCGGAGTGATCACGGCCTACGACGCCGACGTCGCGCGCCCCTACTTCGATGAGGCGGCCCAGCTCGCGCGTGAACTCGGGGATTCCTGGCGATTGAGCCAGATCCTGAGCCTGCAGACCCGGGCGGCGATGGCCGCCGGAGACCCGATTGCGCTCGAGGCGGCGGGCGAGGAGGGGCTGCGGATCGCGGAGGCGATCGGCGATCGCACGACGTCTCGGGAGTGCCGCGGTGCGCTCGGCTGGGTGCGGGCCTGGCGGGGAGATCCAATCGGAGCACTGCACCAACTCGGCGAGGCAATCGCTGAAGCCAGCGCGGCCCACGATCTGTTGCTGCTGATGATAAGTCAAGTGGTGCAGGGATTTACCTATGCCTACGTCGGTGACGCAGACGGTGCGTGCGCCTGCGCGGATGCCGTCTTCACCAGTTCGGCGGAGCTGGTGGGCGCCAACGAGGGGCTCGGCTATGCGACAGCCGCAATTGCGTGCCAGGCCGCAGGGGATGCGACGGCGGCCTGGCAGGCCTATCAGAAGGCCCGCGAACTCGTGGGTATGGACCCGCAGATGGCCGGCGTTTTTCCCTTTGGGGCGTTGGCGCCGTTGGTGAGTGGGGACCTGAGCGCGGCGCGCCGTTGGGCCGACGACGTCGTGTCGACCAGCTACGGCTGCTACCTATCGGTGGCGCTGACGGCCCGGGCGCGGGTCGCGCTGGCGCAGGGTGAACTGGGGCAGGCCGATCGGGATAGCCATGCCGCCCTGTCGTGTAGCGCGGCCAACGGGACGACTCTAGGAGTCGCCGACACCTTGGAATGTCTCGCCGAGCTGGCAGCCACTGAGGGCGATCGCCGAGAGGCCGCCCGGTTGTTAGCTTCCGCTGAGGCGATTCGGCACCGCACCGGCGAAGTCCGCTTGAAAATCCTCGACGCGCACTGCGAAGTCGTTCTCGCCGAACTTCGCAACGACTTGGGGGAGCAGGACTTTGCCGCGGTGTGGGGACAGGGCGCGGTCATCTCGACGGACGAGGTGATCAGCTATGTGCGGCGTGGCCGGGGCACGCGCAGGCGGCCCAGCAGCGGATGGGGTTCGCTCACCCCCACCGAGCATGACGTCGTTCGACTGGTTCAGGAAGGGCTGTCCAATAAGGACATCGCCGCGCGGATGTTCATCTCACCGCGTACCGTGCAAACCCACCTCACCCACGTCTACACCAAACTCGGGCTGACCTCGCGGATCCAGCTCGTTCATGAGGTCGCCCGTCACGCCTGATCCGGGTCACGGCGGGCGACGCGGGCGCCGACGGAGGTATCGCGCTGTTGGCGGTCTAGGGAAGAAACACAACGCGCCGGTCCGCGCCCAGCGGGCGCGTCCAGGCCGAGGTTACGTCGCTTAGTGGCATCGCCTGGGTACGGACCTCGAATTCGCCCGCGGCGACGGCTTGGGCGATCCCGGGAATGTCGTTGCGGATGTCGCGTTCGGATACGGAGCCGATGCCGCTCCCGACGATCTGCAGGCGAGTGGAGCGCAGGGCCGCCGAGACGATATCGGCGCTGGGGCCACCCGTCGAGCCGATTTGGATCCAGATGAGCTCTTCGTGCGGGTCGCGACGATTGGTGACCAGGTCGACCATGCCTTTGGCGGTGGGCGGTCCCCACACGTAGTCGAGGACGACGTCGACATCGCCGGCCGCTCCGAGCTGGTCAAGGGTGAGTGTGCGGTCGGCGTCCAACGAGGTCAGTTCGTTGAGCCGCTGACGATTGCGTCCGGCGGCGATGACCTCCGCGGCTCCGAAACGTTTCGCGACCTGGATTGCCATGCCCCCGGAGCTGCCTGTCGCGCCGAGGATCAGGACTCGTGATCCGGGTTTGAAGTTGATCCGATTTCGTAGCGCCACCCACGACGAGAGCACGGGGTTGACCGCGGCGGCCACCGTGATCGGATCGGCGTCGTCGGGCAGCGCGACGGCCCACTGCTGGTCAATGATTGTCCGCTGCGCCATGGTGCCCAGCGTGGTGTCCGCGAGATGGGCGTAGTAGAGCGTGCCCTCGGCGTCGCGGACCACGGCATCGATACCGGGCACGAACGGAAGCTCGCCGGTGCTGGTGTAGTGCGAACCGTCGGCTTGGGCGCGAACGCGCGGATGCAGTGCCGTGGCGACGACGTCGACGATCAGTTCCCCCGGCTTGGTTGAGGTGGGATCGGGGAAGTCCCCGAAGTGGGGCGGCTCATCGAAGGTGCGGACGATCGCGGCTTTCATGGTGTCCATTTTCTCCCCGGTCTTGCGCGGCGCGAGCGACTCCGCGCGATTGCCAGGGGTGGATTCGAGTAAAAATATGGTACTACGAACTATTATAGTTCGCAATCCAATCTATTTGGATATGGTTGTCGCCATGAGTGGTGGCGGTTCGCCCGGCAAACAACTCGCGGATGATCTGCGAGATGCACTGGTGCAAACATCTTTTGCGCTGATGGCGGTGCTTACCGAAGTGGCCGCCGAACACGACCTGTCGCTGACGCAGTTGCGCGTGCTGGGCATCATGCGCGATCGCGAACCGACGATGGGCGAGCTGGCGAGCTACACGGGCTTGGAGCGCTCCACGGTCAGTGGGCTGATCGAGCGCGCGGCGGTGCGCGGCCTGGTCGTCAAGACCGCCGATGAGAACGACGGCCGCGCGGTGCGGGTGAACCTCACCACTGGGGCCCGCCGCCTGGAGCGGGAAACCACCAAGGCGATTGAGCAGCGGATCGCACCAATGCTGGGGCGGTTGAGCACCAGGGAACAGCAGCGCCTGGCGGCGTTGCTGAGTAAAACGCTGGAGCGCTGATGTTGCGGTCGCGCCGCGCAAACGCGCCCGTTCAGCTGGCTGCGCTGGCCTTCAGCGTCGCCAGGGCATCGGTGCTCAATCGGGCCAGCTCGTCGGCCTCGCCACCGTCGAGCGCGGCACCGAAAATCTCGGCCATCCGGCGGTTGGTCGCCTCCTCGACCGCGGCGTAGCGGTCCTTCTTGTCCGTGCCATCGGCGAACGGCTCGGGCCAGCCGAACATGGTCGTGTACTCATGTCCCTTGTTGAGCATGTGTGCTTCGATCGGGGTGATGCCGGAAATGGTGAGGGCGTTGAAATGAACACCGGCCCGCAGCTCCCGCAAGACAAACATCACCTGCAGCGCCCGCGCCGCGGCGTCGTCGGCCAACGCCATGGTGCGCCACCCGGCATACAGCGGCAGGCCCGCGTCCGGTGTCGCCGCGATGATCTTCTCGCCCAGCGCCGCGATGCGATCCAGCCCCGTGGCGGCGGCCAGATACTTGCGGGCGAAGCCGGCGACCTGGTCCCAGTAGAGCTCGGCCGCACCGATCGCGCCGCGAACCGCGATGCCCGTTTCCCACATCCCATGGATGAAATTGGGTTCGAATACCGCGAAGACCGAATGCGCCGTGACGCCGGTGGTCTCGCCCAGTACACCGGCGCGGCCTGCCACATATCCCGCGAACGGGTGCTCGTATCCGGCCTCGATGCTTTCGGCGAAGGTGTCCGGGTGCAGCATGAACACCGCGACCGCTTGTTCGATGGGTGAGCCCGCGGCACGGGCGGCGTCGAACATGTCGCTATCGCTCATGAAAATTCTCCTTCGCGGGGGTTTCCAACCTACCAATGCGGTGCGCTGGCCCAGCATGAATGTTTGACCTCAGTCGTGGACGATCACGCCGCGAATGTTCTTGCCGTCGCGCAGATCTTGATAGCCCTGGTTGACATCTTCGAGTCGATATTGGGTGGTGATCAGCTCGTCGAGTTTGAGTTGGCCGGCGTCGTAGAGCCGGAGTAGGCGCACGATGTCGTATTGGGGATTGGCCGATCCGAACAGTGTGCCCTTGATCGTCTTCTCGTTGAGGGTCAGATCCAGGCCCGACAGTTGCACCGTGAGCTTCTCCGGATTCGCCAACCCGGTGATGACCACGGTGCCGCCCTTGCCGATCACCGCAGCCGCGGCACTGACCACTTCCGTGTCGACCGTGCCGACCAGAATGAGCGCTTGGTCCGCGCCTTGGCCCCAGGTGATTTCGTTGACCTTCGCGGCCGCGCTGGCCGCGTCGGGGAAGGCATGGGTAGCGCCGAATTTCAGTGCGGTGTCCCGCTTGAACGCAACCGGATCGACCACCACGACGTGTTTGGCTCCGGCGCTCACCGCTCCTTGTACGGCGTTGATGCCCAGCCCGCCCGCGCCGTAGATGACCGTCGTGTCGCCGGGCCGCACGCCCCCGGCATATACCGAGGTACCCCAGCCGGTCGGAACTCCGCAGCCCACCAGCACCGCGGTGGTCAGTGGCAGCCAGTCGTCGATCTTGACCACCGAGTGCTGCGAGATGGTGGCGCGCTCGGAGAAGGTGCCGAGCATGCACATCGCACCGAAGTCCACCCCCTTGCGGTGGAAGCGGAAGCTGCCATCGCTCATGCATCCTTCGAGGATGGTCGCGCCCATGTCGCAAAGGTTCTGCCGTCCGGTGGAACAGTATCGGCAGGTGCCGCAGTTGGGGATGAAGGAGCACACGACGTGGTCCCCGGGCTTGACCTTGCTGACCCCGGGACCGACTTCCTCGATGACGCCCGATCCTTCGTGGCCGCCGACAATCGGATACCGCGGTGGCAGGTCGCCGTCGGTCAGGTGCAGGTCTGAGTGGCACAAACCCGCGGCGGTGTATTTGATCAGTACTTCGCCGACGCGGGGGCCGTCGAGTTCGAGTTCCATGATCTCGAAGGGCTTGCCCGCTTCCAGCAACACGGCTGCTGTGGTCTTCATGATGCGCTCCTGATGGAATTGCGTTGTTGGAGAGCTTCTTAGAGGGCTATGTGGACGGCGTGGCCATGGTTGTCATCAGATACCCCCGGCACGTTGCTGGTCAAGGTGGTTCGCCGGTTTGGTGGTGCGCGGTGTCATACCGAGATCGATTCCACGGCCGGATAGAACCTGTCGGCGTGGATGCGCGCCTCGGGCAGGCCCTTCGCCTCTAGGAGCCGGCCGACGTCGTTGCACATCTCGGGCGCGCCGCACAGGTAGGCGGCATAGGGTGAGGCGTCCCTGATGTCGGTGGCGATGGCCCGGGTGACGCGCCCGGATCGACCGTTGGGCACCGGGTCGGGCGCCTGCTGCGACAGGCACGGAATGAACCGGAAATCCTTCAATCGCGTCGAGAGCGCCGCGATCTCATCCAGGTACACCAGATCGCGGACGAAGCGTGCTCCGTAATAGAAACGGAAGGGCACGTCCGGGTGCTGTTCGGCGGCATCGGTGAGCATGGACAGGATGGGCGCGATCCCGGAGCCGGTCGCGACGGCGATCACCGGATGCTCGGTGTCGCGCAGAAACATGGTGCCGAACGGCGCTTCCAGATGCAGCGTGGAGCCCGGTTCGATCCGGTCCAGCACCTTGTTGAACAAGCCATTCGGCACGCGTTTGATGCAGAAGGTCAGCTCGCGCGCCGAACTCGGCGGGTTGACCAGTGAGTAGGAGCGGCGTTCACCGCTATCCAGGGTGAACTCCGCATACTGACCGGCGCGAAAGCTCAGCGGATCGTCGAGTTCCACCCGCAGCTCGATCAGGTTCGAGGTCCGGGTCCGCAGCCCGAGGACCTTCGCCCGCCTTCGGCTGGGCGGGGTCATCGGTGGCAGCGCCTCGGCGCCGTCGTTCTGGTGGATCTCGATGACCAGATCACTGCGGGCAAACGTGCAGCAGAGCAGAATCGCCCCGTTCTCGCGTTCGTCCCGCGGGATCGCGTACACCGAGGCCGCCGAGTCATCGACGTCACCGTCGATGAGCCAGTGCTTACACGATGAGCAGTTGCCGTGCCGGCATCCGTATTGCAGATTGATGCCGCTACGCAGGGCCGCAGACAGAATGTCCTCGTCGGGGCCGACCAGGAATTCCTCGGCTCCGGGCTCGAGGGTTACCCGCGCCATGGTGCTGCTCAGCTGCTCGCCGGTTCGAGCTGGGACATCTCGGAGGTGATGACGAACGCGTCGTCCTCGACCCGGGCGCGCCCGTAGTAGCTCGACATGACCACCAGAAAACGCGACATGGTCAGCGGCTTCCCGAGGAACTCTTCGACCTCGGCCAACGGGATGCGGATCATGCCCTCGGTCTCGCACAGGTAGAAGGTGTGTCTGTCCTGGATCCGGACCTGCGGGCATTCCGCGGTGAAGTAGGCGACGGTCGCGTCGGCCTCTTCGCTCTTCATCAAGACGATGCCGACGGTCGTGGACGCGTGCTGTTCGCTGGCGCTCATGACGTCACCTCCACCGGCGCGCGCAGGCCCGCCAGCTCGAGGATGTCTGCGGTCGCGCTGACGACGCGCCGTTTGGCCTGTTCACCACCACCGGAGCCGACCGGGGCGGCGTCGAAGACCGGCAAGAACGCATCGACGGCGGCCAACGCGTCCGGATACCAGGAATCCACCCAGCGCTGCATGAGGTCGCGG
The DNA here is from genome assembly GCF_022354805.1 of Mycobacterium liflandii. Lineage (NCBI taxonomy): Bacteria > Bacillati > Actinomycetota > Actinomycetes > Mycobacteriales > Mycobacteriaceae > Mycobacterium > Mycobacterium liflandii. Next base: position 620,360 of record NZ_CP023138.1, read on the forward strand.
TTTTCTGCCGCCGGTACCGGCCGGCCCGCGCGGTCGGTGTCGGCGGTGAGCATCTTGACCAGCGCTTGCGTTGCGGCACGGTTGCGACGCCGGTCGGCCTCCACCGTCATCTCGATCACCGCGGTGACCGGGTCCCCGTGCAACGGGGCCAGCCGGCGGAAGAACTCGCTGCCGATCACCGTGGCAATCAGCGGCTCCACCACCAGATTGGTCATCGTCACCATCTCGCCCCAGTCCCGCAGCGAAAGGAGCCGTTCGACCAGGCGGCGGGCCCCCTGGCAGGCCGGGTCGTTGAGCCAGGCCTCCCGGCCGGCCCCTTCGGTGTAGCCGGGCGCCTGTTCGTAGAGGCCCAGGCTGTAGAGGGCGATGTCCTGCTGGTGCCGAAGCCGGTCCATCGCGCTGAAGGTGTATGTCATCGACAGCGTGTCCGACAAGGCCTCCCTGGTGACGAACGCGTGCGCCTTGAACATCCCCCACTCGAAGGAGCCGTACGCCTCGTAGTAGCGCGCCACGAGGTGCAGCCAGTCCGGTGCGATCTCGCCCAATGCGCCGTTGGCCTTCGCCGACGAACTTGCCCCGGCGATGGACCGTTCCTGTTGGGCCGCCATGTTGATGTAGGACCGCTGCCACAGCCCGGATGGGTCGCGATAGTCGAACCAATTCGGGTGGACCAGTGCGGTGGTCCGGGTGTCCTGGCAGCCCAGCCCGTCCGGGCTCAGTAGATACCAACCGCCGGAGTCGAACTGGCCCATGTCGGGCTGGGCGTTGCAGATGACGGCCTCGTATTCGGACAGTCGGCGCTTCTGGGGCTGGATGTAGGTCAGCTCGCGCTCCGAGTAGAACCCCTCACCAATAGCCTCGGGAGTCGCGCCTTCGGAAATTGCTCCGGTTGTCATCAGATCTCCGTGAAGGCTTCGGCGGGAGCCGCTTTGAGCGGATCCTGGATGGCGACCCCGGTGCGCCGAATGTCGTCGATGGTCCACAGCCAGCGTTCGTCGGTGTGCACGTGCGGCTGCCCCATCAGCGTCTTGCCATCGGATCGAAGCAGATGATTGATCTCGATGTAGCGCCACAGCTCGATGCCGTCATTGACTTCCCACCAGGTCTTGCCGGTGTGCCGATGCGGGGCCTGGCGGAAGATGTGCTGGCAGGCCTGCGAGCAAAATGCGTGCCGCTGGCCGGCCTTGTCGACCGATAGCCGGATCTCGTTGACGTCAACCCGGGGAAGACCGCAGGCATCTGGCATACCCGACAGATCGGGGGCATGGCCGGGAACAGTCCGAGCGCGAGTTGGCCGTTGCGGGGATCGGCCATCTGCCGGTACGCGCGCCAAAAGTCGCCGTAGTACTTCTCCCAGCCAGGGTACTTGTCTTCGAAGAAGGTGAAGTCCTCGTCGGTCATGTAGTCCGACCGCCAGGCATGCACCGGCCACAACGCTGCGGACACCATCGCCGCCGTGTGACCGCCCCATTCCACGTGCCGTTTGGCGTCGTCCATCCACCGGGGCACATGCAGGCCGAACGGCTCCAGCCGCTCGATGTAACTACCGGCCCAGTCCTCCCAGATCCATTGCTGCCAGAACTCTTTGTAGGACTTCACCCGAGCCTTCGAGAAGTAGTCGTTGACGCCACCGAGGAAGTTGTCGATGAAGGCGTGCTGACGCCAGAACGCCGTGTCGAAGTCTTCCTGGAGCATCGGCAAGTTGTCGGGTTCGCTCAGTACCGCCGCCAGCGTCGCATAGCCGTTTGCCATGTGCCGCGCCTCGTCGGACTGGACCGACAGGAAGACCGACGGGGTCGCCTGATCCCCGTTCGCGGCCGCCACCTCGGTCAAAGACACGAACAGCGGGTTGGTGTAGGCGGTCTCGGCAACGACCTGAAGATTGAGCGAATTGGTGATCGGGTCGTCGTTCATGAACGCTTCGAACACGGCCCGCGCCGGTCGTCCGATCGGGTCGTTGGCGCGCATCTCGAAGCCGGAATTGAACTCGGCGGGGTCGGGCGCGTGCTTGGCGAAGTAGCGCATCAAGTACGCCTCTTGATTGGTATGGCGCACTTCGTTGATCATCTGGGCCAGGTACCCCTGGCGCAGTTCGGGGTTTTCCACCGTGTCGATGAGCATGGCCGTGCATTTCATCGCGGGGTACTCACCGAAGTCGACGAAGGCCAGGACCGGCTTCAAGACCTCCATGAAACGCGGCTCGACCTGAGCCGAGTTGTTCATCCGGCTCAACGCATCTTCGAGCGCACCATATTGGCGGCTGTCTTTTTCCTCCTCCATGCCCACGTACTCGCGCACCAGGGGTGCGGAACGGGTCTTTGGTCCTTGGCGGGATCTTGTACTTGGTCGGGTACAACGCGTCTCGATGGAAGTAGCTGGGCTCCCAGTCGAAAGACTTGATCTTCTCGTGCTGGGTTGTGATCGATGCCGTCATTGGCGTTCTCCTCTTGCCCCTATGTACAAGCCCGTGCGCAGTTCAGCACTGCTGAGACCAGGATCACACCACCCGCCGGTCTGCACTACCTCCGATCGGAGGTCGCGACGACGGCTTTTGCCCGGGAGCCAACCGGCATGGGGCTACAGTCGAATTGTGCATCCGCACGGAGGAAGCCAGGACGGCTCACTTGTGCATTCCGCTGCCGCGAACACAGCCCCTGAGGCGGTGCGCGTACTCGTGGTCGATGACCATCCGATCGTGCATCTGGGCGTGGAGCGGCTCGTGCAGGGCAACCTGAGGGTCCAGATGTGCACGGGCGCACGCAATGTGAAAACCGGCGTCGCGGTCGCCGCTGCCGAACGGCCGCACGTGGTGTTGTTGGATCTGCATCTGCCCGACATGGCGCTGCCGGAAGCCGCCGCCGCGCTGCGAGGGGCTTGCCTGGGCGTCAAGCTCATCTTGTTCACCGGGGACAGCAAGCCGACGGTGAGTCAGGTTGCGGGACTGGTCGGGATGGACGCGGTGGTGCACAAGGACAACGCGTGCGCCGTACTGGTCACCGCGATCGAAGAGGTCGCCGCCGGACGGCGATTCTGCGACCCGGTGATCAGCACCGGCAATCCGCTGGAGCTTTCCCGGCGCGAGTATCAGGTGCTAGAGCGGCTGGCGATCGGCGAGACCAACGCGCAGATCGCCCAAAAGCTGCAGCTGGCACCCAACACCGTGAAGTCCTACGTGCAGTCGCTGTTGGCGCACCTCGATGCCCGCAACCGATTGGACGCGGTGATCAAGGCCCAACAGGCCGGAATGCTCTAGCCGCGGGAACCCACGCCTGTACGGTGCCGCCGCCCTCCTCATTGGCCGTGCACGACAACCACCCGCCCACCCGTTCGATGCGCTCGACGGTGGCCCGCAGCCCCAACCCGCGCCGGTGCTCGGACGCGATGTCGGGGCCGTACCGTCGTCGGCCACGGTCAGCCCGACACCGTCTTCTGCGCGGTAGAGGCTGACCACCACCGAGTGAGCGCCGGCATGTTTTTCCACATTGAGCAGGGCTTCGCGGGCGGTGCGCCGCAGCGCATCGGTCCTGGCCGAATCCAGAAGTGGCAGGTCGCCCAAGACCACCAGTTCCGCGGCGGTACCGGTGCGCGTGGCGAAGTCCCGGCAATCACCTTCCAGCGTGACTGCCAGCGCCTTGTCCTCCGGCAGGTCATGCAACGACAAGGTCTGAGCCCGTAACTCCGACGTCGCGCGTTCGGTGAGCACCAGCGCATCCGACAGCAGCTCTTCGCGACGGCCGGGCTCGGTTTCCTCCTGCGCCGACATCAACGCCACCCGCAGGCTGAACAACGTCGCGCCGACGGAATCATGCAACCGGATCGCCAGGCGTTGGCGTTCGCCGAACGCGGCGACCTCGGCCATCTCCCGGGCGCTGTCGGCAACCTCCATGGCGACTGCCGCCTGCCGCGCCAGGGAAAGCAGCTCCGCCCGGTCACGGTCGGTCCAGGCCACCGGCGACCGCCGGGCCGCGTAGAGCAGCCCGTAGAGCCGGTGGGCACGCACGATCGGGGCAACCATCGCCGCCCGCAACCCCTCCGCGCGCACCGCGTGGTCGAAGTGGTGGGTGATGTCTCGGCTCATGCAGTAGTCGTGCACCGCGACAGTTCGGCGGAGCACCGCCGCCTGCCCGCCGAGCCCTTCCTGCGGCCCGATGACCAAGCCGTTGAGTTCTTCGGTGCGGCCGCCCACGACCGCGACCACTTCCATGGTGTCGTCCTCGGCGATCCGATTGGCTCCGGCCGCCAGGTCTGCACCCAAGCGCCGGTGCACGACATCGGCACCATGGCGCAGCGCCGCTGTTCTGTCGAGCAGCGCCAACACCGCGTTGAACTCAGGATTGGTGTCCAGGTGCGTGGACCTCCTCGGCCAGCTTCGCCGTCGTTGGCGCTGGTTGACTCGAAATTAATCTCCTGCGTCCCGTTCGGGCAATATGTCCTCCCCGATGCTGGGGCAGCGCCGTCTGGAATCCCGGAACCCAGCTGGGGTTGCCCCGGCTGTCGCCGCCCGCGGCGGCCTTCGCGGCCGACACCGACGAATCGGGTGAATGTCCGAGCGGGGGCCGAGACGCCGGTGGTCAAACCTCCGATCGGAGGTGTCGCGCATCGATGACTTCGTGCGATGTTTGGTCCGTGCACCGTATGCAAAGCCATGCCGAGATGCCCAGCATCGATACCGCCCAGCTTTGTGGCGTGCGGGAGGTTCGGATCACAAGGCCGCCGCCTATCTCCACTTCGATGACGTGGACATCACCATCAAGGTGGTGGCGCCGCCGCGTGCCGGGGCGGCCGTGCTGGAGACGGTCTGGGATGTCACCGCCCGGGAATCCGGTCCCGGCCTGGGCACGTGGTGGGGCAGTTGGCGCCGATTCCTGCCCGCGGGTCAAGGCCAGCCCGAGCGTCGCGTCGCCGAGGAGATCCGCGACGCCGTCGATCGGATCCGCCAGATGTTGGACGCCCACGCGCAACGGGTAAGCCACCGGGGTGGTGGCCGGGCATAGGGTCGACCGGTGACGATCACCTATGACGAGGCGCTGCGTTTGCGGATTCGGGCCCGCCTGACGTCGCACGAGCGCCGCGCCGTCACCGATCCGACCAAGCGGCACGCGGCGGTTGCGGTGGTGCTGGTGGACTCCGAAGTCGGCGAGGACCGGGTGGATCCGGCGCCGGTCGACGAGTGGATCGGGGGGCGCCCGATGCCGGAGCCCGGACTCGACGGCCGCATGGTCGACGTGTCAGGGGGTGCGGCGTTCTTCTTGTGTCGCAGAGCATCTCGGCTCCGTGCGCATGCCGCCCAGTGGGCACTGCCGGGCGGACGCGTGGACCCGGGAGAAAACGCGATCGAGGCCGCGCTGCGCGAATTGGACGAAGAGATCGGCATCAGGCTGCCGGACTCGGCGGTGCTGGGCCTGCTCGATGACTACCCGACCCGATCGGGATATGTCATCACCCCGGTGGTGATCTGGGGTGGGGGCCGCCTCGATCCGCACCCGGTGCCCGACGAGGTGGTGGCGGTCTACCGGGTGGGCCTGCACCAACTGCAGCGTCAGGATTCGCCGCGGTTTGTCGCCATCCCGGAGAGCCCCAGGCCGGTCGTTCAAGTCCCGTTGGGAAACGACCTCATTCATGCGCCGACGGGTGCCGTGCTGCTGCAGGTGCGCTGGCTGTGCCTGGAAGGGCGAGACGATCCGGTCGACGAACTCGAACAACCGGTCTTCGCCTGGAAATAGGTCGGTGGGTAATCAGGCCGCTGCGGTGTGGCGTCCGCACACCCGGCGCTGGCTTCGGATCGCCAGTAAGTTCATTCGAAATGCACACTCAACACACCGAAGCGCACCAGCTGCCCCCCTTGGGAATGCCTGCGGCGGGCGACTTCAGGTGACCGCCGATGACTTCCGGTAGCGCGCCCCAATGGCTCACCCGAAACCTGCGGGTGCTCTCGCTGGTGTCGCTGCTGCAAGATGCGGCCAGCGAGCTGCTCTACCCGCTGCTGCCGATTTATCTGACGACCGTATTGGGCGCGCCGCCATCGGTGGTTGGGGCGGTGGAAGGCGCGGCCGAGGGGGCCGCCTCACTCACCAAGATCGTGTCGGGCCCGCTGGGCGACCGGTTCGCCCGGCGCCCACTGATCGCGAGCGGCTACGGGATGGCGGCGCTGGGCAAGCTCATCGTCGCGGCCGCCGGCGCCTGGCCCGGTGTACTGGCCGGTCGGGTTGTGGACCGATTGGGCAAGGGACTGCGCGGTGCGCCTCGCGACGCGTTGCTGGTCGACGGCGTCGAGCCGGCGCAGCGCGGTCGCGCATTCGGGTTTCACCGCACCATGGATACGCTCGGCGCGGTCATCGGCCCGGTGCTCTACCTGGCTGTGATTCCCGCTGTGCTCAGCGTGCTGCTCATCGCCTGGGTTCGGGAACCACCGCGCAATCTTGCGAAAGCCAAGCCTGCATCGATACTCGACGGGACTCGGCGGCTGCCCCGTCGATACTGGGCGGTGGTCTCGTTTCTGGTCTTGTTCAGCATCGCCAATTTCCCGGACGCGTTGCTGCTGTTGCGGCTCAAGCAGATCGGCTTCTCGGTGGTGGGCGTCATCATGGCCTACGTCGGCTACAACGCGGTGTACGCACTGGCGAGTTTTCCGGTGGGGGCGCTTGCCGACCGCTTGGGTCGGCCGGTGGTGTACGCGTTTGGGCTGGTGTTTTTCGCGGTCGGCTATCTCGGGCTGGGCATCACCACCGACACCGCAACCGCATGGGCGCTGATCGCGGCCTACGGGCTGTTTACCGCTTGCTACGACGGTGTGGGGAAGGCCTGGATCTCGGCGATTGTCAGTGCGGAGCTACAGTCCAGCGCCCAAGGTGTGTTCCAGGGCCTGAGCGGATTTGCGGTGCTGGCGGCGGGACTCTGGGCCGGGTTCCTGTGGGGTGTGGACGGGCGGCTGCCGCTGCTGATCTCGGGTGGGGCCGGAGCGGTGTTCGCGCTCGCGCTGCTGGCCGCCGCGGCCGGTACGCGGCGACGGGCGAGGTGATCGGGGTTCGAGTCCGGACCGGGGCAGCGCGCACCGGGTTACGCTGACCTGGTGAGCAGCAAGCAAGTGCCCGGTGGGGTGGTACACGCGCTGCCCCCAGACCTGCGTGAGGCGTTGGTGACCAACTCCACCGCGCTGGCCGCCTGGAACGACATTACGCCCTTGGCCCGCAACGAGTTCATCTGCTGGGTCGAGGATGCCAAGCAACAGAAGACGCGTGAGCGCCGTATTCGCCGGACACGCGAAGAGCTGGAAGAAGGCCAGCGCCGGCCCTGCTGCTGGCCGGGGTGCAAGCATCGCGAGCGCACCGGCAAGTGAGCCCGGCGCGCTGAATCTCTGGGCCGGACCGATCGGCTGTCATACCGGCCGGCGGAGAGCCAATTCGAGGCCGTTGTCACGCATGACGGCGCGACACTGGTCGGGCGCGTAGTCGAAGTTCTGCAGATCCTTGATGTAGGAGGCGGGTTCGGCCAGTCCTTCGACGTGGGGGTAGTCCGAACCCATGATGATGCGATCCGCACCCAGTAGTTTCAGCAGGTCCGCCAGCTCGTCCTCATAGAACGGGGACACCCAGACGTGACGTTTGAAGGTCTCCCGGGGGTCTTCCTGATAGATGAAGGGAATCTGGCCGTAGGACTTGGCCAGCTTCTCGAACAGGTGGAAGACCCAGGCCGAACCGCTCTCGATGCAGGCCATCCGCAGGTTGGGGAACCGGTGAAAGAGGCCCTTGTGCAAGTGGTTGGCGAAGGTGTCCTGCAACGGATCCCCGGAGAACAACGACCGAAAGCCCAGCAGCGCCTGAAAAGACATCATGTAGTCCGCTTCGCCCCAGGCCGGCATGAACTTCGAGTAGTAGGTCTCGCCCGAGTGGTAGCACACGGTGATGCCGGAGTCGTTGGCCAACTGCCAGAACGGGTCGAACAGTGGATCACCGGGCGCACGCATGCCGACCTCGGTGGTGACCGGTCCGGGAACCATGACGATGAAGCGCGCGTCGTGGCGCAGCGCCCACTCGAGCTCCCGCACAGCGTTATCCGGTATGCACAGCGTGATGTAGGGGGCGGCGAAAATCCTTTCCTGATAGGCGAATCCCCAGTCCTCCTGCATCCAGCGATTGAAGGCGCGGAAGGTCGCCGCCGTGGCCTCCAGGTCGGGCAGCAGCGCTTGCTCCATCCCGACCCCGAGGGTGGGCAGCATGATGCAGCCCTGCATGCCCTGTTCGTCCATGGCCGCCAGCCGAGCGTCGCGGTCACGGTACTCGGGACGAATCGGCTCCAAGTCGTCGAACAGTGCGTTGAGGTCGGCGCCTCTGGGATTGCGGCCGCGGAAGTACTCGTCGAGCGCGCCGGGCTTGCCGACCGGGTCGAAGGTCGGATTCGGGATGAACCTGTTTACCCTGCCCCCGACGATCAGCCGCGCTCTGCCGTCCAGCTGGGCCCACTGGATGGCACGCTTTTTGTATTCGCGCTCGATGTGGCGGGTGAACGCGTCCACCGCCTCGTAGTAGTGGTTGTCGCAGTCGAAGAACGTGAACCCGAGCTCGGTCTTCATCGCCGTCGTGTCCTTTCCGTGGCCGGACCCGATCCATCCGAGCCAGGCCGCATCATCGAAGGCTAGAACGATGTTTCACTTTGTACAAGCCAAATGCGCGTTATAGTGCTCATTTATCCGGGAAAAGGCAAGAACAGTGTTCTGTTTAGGTGAAGCTATTTGCGGGGAAGGCCGAGGATCATCGAAGCGATGACGGTGAGCTGGATCTCCGCGGTACCCCCGCCGATGAGCTCGGAAGGCATGTCGAAGTACGGCCCGAGTACGGCCGGATCCGAGTCCTCCAGCATTGCGACGCGCCCGGCCAGGCCCAGCGTTGCGGTCCAGACCCGCCGCAGCAGCAGCACCATCGCGTACTTGGCGATGCTGGAGGTCGGGCCGGCAACTTGTCCCTGGATCTGTCGCAGCGTCTCGCGCAACACCATTGCCTTGATGGCGGTGGTGTGGGACTCGACATCTCCGACTGCCCGCAGCGCCGCGTCCTGGTCGAGACCATCGGCCATCGCCACGTGTCGAAGTACCTGCGTGCGATCGATATTGACGTAATTACCTATCGCCGTGCGTTCGACGGCCATGGTTGCCACCGCCAGATCCCAACCGTCGCCCGGATTTCCGACCAGCATGTCGTCGGCAACGAACACATCGGTGAAAAAGACCTCGTTGAAGTCGAACCGGCCACTGGCCTGCTTGATCGGTGAGACCTCGATGCCCGGGGACGCCATGTCGACGAGGAAGTAGCTGATCCCTCGGTGTTTCGCCGAGTCGGGGTCGGTGCGCGCCAACAGCGCCCCGAACTGTGCCCGGTCGGCGTGGGAGGTCCAGATCTTGTGCCCGTTGACCAGCCATCCCCCGTCGACCTTGACGGCGCGGGTGCGCAGCGACGCCAGGTCTGAACCGGCTCCCGGTTCGCTGAACAGCTGGCACCATCTTTGGGTTCCGCGCAGGATGGGCCACCCGAACCGGTCGCGTTGCAGGTCGGATCCTCGGTCGAGAATCGTCGGGAAGATCCACTCCGCGATACCCAGGGACGGCTTGGTCACGCCGGGGCGCTTGCTGAACTCCTCGGCAATGATCACCTGCTGCACCGGCGTCGCGGCCAGGCCCCACGGCTTGGCTAGGTGTGGGGCGGCCAGACCCGCCTCGGCCAGCAGATCCCGTTGTGACCCGTGCGCCAGGCCGGGATTCCTGGAGTCATCGGTGGGGTGCTCGTTGGCTAGCGCTTGTGCCCGGTCCAGTGTGGCCGCTACTCGGGCCCGGAACTCGGATTCGACGTTGCCCAAATTGACTGCGGTAGAGCGACTCAGCGTGCGGGCCAGCTCGCCGGCCGCACGGCTGAAGCGCGTTGTCGGCCCCAGCGACGCGGCCAGGCTGATCGCGCGGCGCCAGTACAGGTGCATGTCGTGTTCCCAGGTGTAGCCGATCGCGCCAAACATCAGCAGGGCATCGAGAGTCAGGTCGGGGGCCGGACCCACCGCCACCAGGGCGGCCGACGCAGCGGCCAGGCGGTGCTGCTCGAGGGGCTCGTCGGCGGCGCGCACCGCGTCCCAGGCCGCTGCCGCGGCCAGTTCGGCGTTGACCAGCAGCACAGCGGCTTTGTGCTGCAGGGCCTGAAAGGCCCCAACGGGTTTGCCGAACTGCTCGCGGGTGCGGATATAGTCCACGGCGGCTTCGGCGCCGCGGCGTACCGTCCCCGCCGCGGCGCATGCCGCAAGGGCCACCACCAGGCAGCGAGCCCGCTCGGTCGCGATCCCAGACACCAGTGACTCGGCCGCGACGACATGGTCGGCGAGGGTCAGCACACCCACGTCGGTGCACAGATCGGTGCCGCGCTGCGGCTGGACTGAAAGGCCCGAACCCGGCGATCGCGGGTCCAGCACGAACCACAGCTGGGCGCCGTCTTCGGAGCGTGCGGCTAGCAGAACACGTTGCGCCGCACAGATTCCCAGCGTCGTTTGAGACGAGCCATCAAGGCGCCAACCGGCCGCGACCCGGGCGGCGCGCACGTCGCAATGTTCGGGCAGCACGACGGCCGCGGTCGCGCCGCCAGCCAGCTCCGCTATCAGTGCTGCCGCGGATGTGTCCGCCAACCCCGCGACCGCGCTTGCCGTCGCGGTGCTCAACAACGGCCCCGGCAGCAACGCCGCGGCGGCTGCCTCGAGCACGCAGGCCATGTCCGCCAGCGTGCCGGCCTGGCCGCCGGCGTCCTCGCTCAAATGCACCGCATGAAAGCCGTGCGCGGTCAATTCCTCCCACCACGGCGGCAATTCGCCGGCCGCGATCGAGTCCCATGCGGCCCGGGTTTTGTCTATCGGCGCATGCCGGGCCGCGAACTGAGCGACGGCCTGGGCCAGTTGCTCTTGTTCGGCCGTGATCGCCAGCGCCACTGGATGGTCAGCCCGTCAAGCCCAGAATGCGAGCGGCATTGCCGTAGAGGAACTTTGGCCGGACTTCGTCTTTGAGGCCGACCTTGGGCAGCTCGCTGAATATCCGTTCCAGTGACAACCCCATCGGGAAGTAGCCGGCGTAGAGAACCTTGTCCGCGCCGCGCGAATTCGCGTAGTCGATGATGGCCTTCGGGTAGTACTTGGGCGCGAAGGCAGAGGTGGAGTAATACAGGTTGGGCCACTTCAGCATCAGCTTGACGGCTAGCTCCTCCCAGGGTTCGCAGCCGTGGCGGGTGACGAAGACCAGATCGGGAAAGTCGAACATCACGATGTCGATCCGGGAAACCTCCTGGGGCCGGAAAGGAAGCCGCGGGCCGGGGATGCCGGCGCAGACGAAGATGGGTATGCCGAGTTCGACGCAGGTGGCATAGATGGGATACATCTTCGGATCATCGATGGGGACTTGGGGGAAGGTGCCGGCCGGAAACACTGAGGTCGCGCGGATGCCGAACTGCTCGTATTCCCGACGGATCGCGGCGACCGACCCCATCACATCGTTCGGATCGGCGATCGCTCCGGACGGGATGAACCGGTCGGGGAATGTCTTGAGTGCCAGCTGCGCGGAGTCCTCCCGGACCCCGATCATGGCCTTCTCGATGTTGAACCGGTCCATCTGCTGCAGCACCAGGGACACCGGATCATCGGTGGGCAGGCCCTTGGGCACGTCTTTGAACATGTACTCGACGGGGAACTCGAAGTTCTCCTTGGACTCACGGTCCTTGGTCTGCTTGCGAATGAAGTCATATTGGGCGGACCCCTCGTGCGGGAATCCGATCATGGTGTCGATCACCGGCAAACCGACAGGTCCGGCCATTGTGTCCTCCGATCAGGCGCGAGTTTTCGACACTAGCACCGCGCCTGACACAATAGTGAAACCAGGTTCTATCCACGTCAAGGACGGTGGTGGGCAAAAGCTGGGATAAAAGGCCGGATATGCCGTTTGTATGCCGTAGCATTTGGTCAACACAAAGAAGGGTGTTCTGGAAACGGGGCCCGTTCTTGCCGTCGGGTTGAATCGGAGGTCGCGCCATCGGTACATCAGTCCCCGGCCTGACACTGTCGCCCGAGGCGGCGCAGGGCCGCTCGCGGATCGATCGCGCCAACCCCGACGTCGTTCCGCTGGCGGAGATGACCGCCAGCCAGCTGTTTCGTCGCGCAAAAGTGATCGAAGAGGTGATCGATCTGATCGCCGATGTCGGCGCCGACGCGGTGCAGATGCGTGACGTGGCCCAGCGTTCGGGAGTGGCCCTGGCCACCGTCTATCGCTACTTCAGTTCCAAGGAGCACCTGTTGGCGGCGGCGCTTCAGGACTGGCAGATGCGGCTGACCCGCCGCATTCTGAGCGCCAGTGGCTCACCCGATCAAGACCCGCTGCCCGGCATCCTGGACTACCTGCGCCGCGCGTTGCGCGCCTTTCATCGCAATCCCGAGATGACGGCGTTGATGCTTCAGATGATGACCTCTACCGATCGGGACGCGAAAGCGACGATCGATCAGATGGATCGCACCAACGTCGAGATGTTCAATCGCCTGCTGCACGGTGTTGCCCCAGCAGACATTTCGAATGTCAGCTTCGCTCTCAACGCCGCACTTAGCGGTGCGCTGACCGGGTTGCTGACCAGCAGGCTGACCTTGGAGGAAGCGCTTGGCCATGTCGAGTGGGTCGCGCGTGCTCTGCTCGATGAAGGCCGGCCGCATCCGTGAAGCGGGCGTTAGGCCGCCGACCTTTCCAGGATGTGCACGCCGCACGCAGAGCCCAAACCGATCACGTGAGCCAGCCCGACTTTGGCGTTGTCGATCTGACGGTCGCCGGCCTCGCCGCGCAGGTGATGGCAGATCTCCCAGACGTTGGCGATGCCGGTGGCCGCGATGGGATGGCCCTTGGACTGCAGCCCGCCGGACACGTTGACCGGCGTGGAGCCGTCGCGCCACGGGGCGCCTGACTCGAAAAAGTCTGCGGCACCGCCCTGTTCGCACAGCATCAGGTTGTCGTAATGCACCAACTCGGCGGTGGCGAAGCAATCGTGCAGCTCGACTAGATCGAGATCGCTGGGTCCAACGCCGGCCTGCTCGTAGGCGGTCTTGGCGGCGTTGCGGGTCAACGTGTTGACGTTTGGCAGGACCTGGCAGCCCGGCTCGTAGGGATCGGTGGTCAGCACCGATGCCGAAACCTTCACCGCGCGTCGACGCTGCCGTGCGGACAGAGACTTCAGCGTCTCGCCATTGCACACGATCGCGGCGGCGGCGCCGTCACAGTTGGCCGAGCACATCGGCCGGGTGTTGGGGTAGGCGATCATGACGTCGTTCATGATCTGCTCGAGCGTGAACCTCTTCTGATAGGCGGCCAGCGGGTTCAGTGTCGAATGGGCGTGGTTTTTCTCGCTGATCTTGGCGAACAGCTCGAAGCTGGTGCCGCCGTACTTGTGTCCGTATTCGGTGCCGATCTGAGCGAATACGCCCGGCATGGTCTCGGTGCCGATCCGCCCATCCACCGGCGCGACCGCGCCGTAGCGACCGGCCGGGGTCCAGACGTCGGCGTCGCTCTTCTTCTTACCTCCCCCACCGAGCAGCCCGGCGCCGGACAACTTTTCGACCCCGACAGCCATGCCGTAGTCGACCTCGCCAGCCTTCACCGCCATGATGGCGGTCCGCAACGCGGTGGCCCCGGTGGCGCAGGCGTTGGCCACGTTGTACACCGGGATGCCGGTCTGGCCGATCTGTTTTTGCAGCTGCTGACCGATCCCGGCGTTGGCGGCCATCAGGTTGCCGGCCGCGAGTACGCCGATGTCGGCCATGCTCACGCCGGCGTCATCGAGCGCGCTCATCGCGGCCTGGGCCGCCAGGTCGACGGTGTCGAGGTCGGGGTGCTTGCCGAACTTGGTCATCCGGATCCCGAGGATCCAAATCTCGTCGCTGGCGCTCATCGTCGTTGCCCTTTCCGCGGTGCCGGATGGTCAAGTAGCGGGCTCGAAGCCGAAGCCGATCGCTTCGGTCCCCTGCGCGTCGGTGCCGATCGCGTAGGTGGCCAGGCGCACCTTCATCCCGTCGTGCACGTGCTCGGGATCGGGGTCGATGTTGATGAGATTGGCGCGGACCTGGGTGCCGTCGCAGTCGACCACGGACGCGATGAACGGGGTGGGGATACCGGGTGCGGCGAAAGTGACGATGGTGAACGTGCGCACCGTGCCCTCGGTTGGCACCGGCACGGTGGTGAACTCGGTGGCAAAGCAGTTGGCGCACGCGTTGCGGCGGTCGAAGAAGCGGGCGCCGCAGTGGGTGCATTACCGGGCCATGAGGTGCGGATCGCCGTCGTCGAGCACCAGGTAGTCGACCAACGGGATCTGCTTGGTCATGTGAGCACCTCCGCCATGTCTATCCCCGGTCTATCCCGACCGTAGCGAGTGCGCGCCATCAGCGACAGATGCGGCGACGGCCGCGCTCGAGGCGGTTAGAACGGGCTGCTGTTGGACTGCCAGTGCGCCTCTTCGGGCCGCGGGCCGTAGCGGCGAGCGTAGTCCTCGTGCATCCGCGCCTGCTTCTTCTGTTTGAGCACGTCAACCAGGTTGGGATCCAGACCGTGCTGGGCCAGTCGGTGCCGGCGCCAGACCTTGTTCAGGGCCAGCGAGATCAACAGCGACCAGATGTAGAGCGGCACCGTCATCTCGGAATGCACATACAGCGAGGCCGGCAACAGCCACAACGGGGCGAGGATCAGAATCGGGGGAAGCGCCCACCTGATCATGTGCCGGCGGATGGCTCCCTTGCCGGCTAGGTCGTTGGCAACCCAGCTGCGCATCGAATCGGGTAGGCACTTCCCATACGAGTAGGCAATGTACTGCCAGAAATTCGGTTTGCCGGCGGCCATCAGGACTCCTATAGGGACAATTTCGAACTGTTAGGACTGCGGTGCGTCGGCCGCCAAGGCCGCCACATTGATACGGGTGAGCACACGGTGGAGTTGCTCGAGTTCGGTCGGGTCGACGCCCAGGCGCGCGATTACGGCAGCGGGTACCTCAGCCGCCCGTTCGCGTAGTGCGATACCGAACCTGGTGAGCTTGACGTCGGTGGAGCGTTCGTCGGTCGCGTTTCGGGTCCGCGTGACCAGGCCGAGTGCTTCGAGGCGCTTGAGCATCGGCGACAGCGTGGCCGAATCCAGCTGCAGGGTCGCGGCGATCTGCTTGACCGCCAGCGCAGAACCCTGTCCCGATGATGTTCTCTGGTTATCCCACAAGGCCAGCATCACCAGATACTGTGGGTGGGTCAGGCCAAGCGGTTCCAGTAGCGGGCGATAGACGGCCAGGACGGCCCGATTGGTGATCGCGAGCGCGAAACACACCTGCTGTTCGAGGGCAAGTGGATCGGCCTGCGGCGTCGTTGGTGCGGCCATATCTACATCGTGCCCTAATAGTTAGTGCACCAGCAATAGGGCCATTGGTCACTTTCTGGGCTTGAGCGGCCGCGATGGGGTACGCCCGGGGGTGCTCGGGCGCGCCGTGCCGGTTTTGGATTAGCGTGGCCAGGTGCTGGTGACTGTCGCGGTGGAGAACTACCGGTCGCTGCGCCAGCTGGTGGTCCCGCTACACCAGCTCAATGTGGTCACCGGTGCCAACGGAAGCGGCAAATCCAATCTCTATCGCGCGTTGCGCCTGATGGCCGACTCGGCCCGCAACGGGGCGGTGGCCGCGTTGGCCCGCGAAGGCGGGTTGAGTTCGACCATGTGGGCCGGGCCGGCGGTGATCGGCAAATCGGTGCGTCAGGGGCGCCACCAGGTCCAGGGGACGGTTCGCACCGATTCGGTTAGTTTGAAACTCGGCTTCGCCGGATCCGATTTCGGCTATGCGATGGATCTTGGTCTGCCGCAGGCGTCGATCAGCAAGTTCAAACTCGATCCCGAAGTCAAAGTGGAGGCGCTCTGGGTCGGGCCGGTGTGGCGCAGCGCCACGGCGATTGCCGAACGGGGTGGCCCGGTCGCGCGGCTGCGCGACGGTGACGACAACTGGCACCTGATCACCGACGCGCTGCGGCCCTTCGATTCGATGCTCAGTGAGTTGGCAGATCCGGTGCGGGCCCCGGAACTCATCGAGATGCGTGAGCGCATCCGGAACTGGCGCTTTTATGATCACCTGCGCACCGATGCCGACGCACCCGCCCGGCAGGCCCGGATCGGCACCCGCACCACGGTGCTCGGACACGATGGGGCCGACCTGGCCGCCGCGCTGGAAACGATTCGCGAGATTGGCGACGAGGCGGCGCTCGATGAAGCCATCGATCGAGCATTTGAGGGCAGTCGGATAGACGTCGCCAGCGACAACGGCCGCTTTGAACTGGCGCTGAAACAGCCCGGAATGCTGCGGCCATTGGGTTCCGCGGAGCTCTCCGACGGAACACTGCGATATCTGCTGTGGAGCGCAGCCTTGCTGTCCCCTCGGCCGCCGCAGTTGCTGGTGCTCAACGAGCCCGAGACCAGCTTGCACCCCGAGCTGCTGCCGGCGTTGGCGTCGCTGATCGCCACGGCCGCCCAACGCAGCCAGATAATCGTCGTTACCCATTCCGAGCCCCTGGTGGCGGGTCTGCAGCAGGCCGCGGAGGTGCACACCATCCGCCTGACCAAAGAACTCGGTGAAACCCGGATCGTGGGTCAGGGCATGCTCGATCAGCCGTCCTGGCATTGGCCGCCCCGCTAACCGCTGATGGGCCGGACGCGCTCAGGATGCGGGCATGGTGCCGGTCAATATCAGCATCAGTACCAAGCCGGGCAATGAGTTGGTCACTTGGTGCGCGACGATGCTTGCCCACAGGCCGCCGGAGTACAACCGGGCCAGCGCGATCGGGACGGCGATCACCAGCAATAGCGGTGCTCGGGTGAACTCGAAGTGGGCCAGTGCGAACACCGCGGTGGAGACCACCAGCGCGACCCACTGCCCCCAACGCCGCTCCAGCGCTCCCCAGAGCAGCCCGCGGTAGAGGATCTCTTCACACAGCGGCCCAACGAACACGACGACGATGAACACGGCCACCGCCCACGGCCACGAGGCCCGGACGTCACCAAACACCTTGTATAGGGCTGAATTCGCGTCGGGACCGGTGATCGAGGCGTAGAGCATGGACGCGGGCACACTGACCACCAGCCCGCCGAGACCGAAAACGAGTCCCAAGCGCACGTCGCGCCACGTCCCGCCCATGCGTAGGTCGGTGCGGGGACCATTGCCACGCCGCATCGTGATGAATACGGCCAGCCCCGCCGCGATGACCGTGGGAGCGGCCACCGCCAGTGAAATGAGCGCGGCGGACCGGGGACCCGCGCTCGCCACGACGAGCGCCAACAACGTGGAGCTGAGTAGGTAGACCAGCTCTACCAGGACGAAGGCGCCCAGCCCCCAGCGATGTGCGGGCGCCGCGGTTGGCCGAAGGGCCGGCGCATCCGGCGTGCTCGACGAGGTGGGCAGCAACGGGTCATCGCCGGGTTCTGCTTGCACTGCCGTGACGCTAGCGCACTAGCCGCCTCAGCTGCGCCGGTCGACGTGAGCGGTGTGCTCGAGCAGGTCGGCCGCCATGGCCATGCTGTGGGCGGGTGGGGTCATCTGGTCCGCCACCGTGCGGGCACGGGCGATGTACTGCGCGGCCAGGATGCTACCCAGGCCGGCGGCCAGCGACTCCGAAGTGGCTGCCGAAAAGGGCTGTCCGACACCGACTCCAAGCTCTTCGATGCCAGCGGCCCAGATCGGCTGATCGAGCCATAGCCAGCGAATCAGCATGGGGATGCCGGCGCGCAGGCCGGCTGCGGTGGTTCCGGCGCCCCCATGATGAACTATCGCGCGACAGGCCGGAAAGACCGCCGCGTGGTTGACCGCCGGTGCGACCATGACCTGGTGGGAATGCGGCATCTGGCCAAAGTCGTTCGGCCCGGCGCAGATCAGCGCCCGCTCACCCAGCTGAGCACACGCGGCACTGATCATGGCGAACTGCTCCGCCGGCGAGGTCAACGGGGTGCTGCCAAAGCCGAAGTAGATCGGTGGGGCTCCTTCGGCAATCCAGGCGAGGATCGCGTCATCGTCATCGGTGGGTGACTGCAACGTCAGCGCGCCGACGAATGGGTGTCGGCCATCGGCTTGCACCCACCGGCCCGGTGGTCCGGGCAGGACGATCTGGTCATAGGCCTGGATTTCGAGCGATCCCTGTTCCGCGACCCGTTGCGGGACGGATTCCGATGCCGGCGGCAGTCCCAGGGCCTGGCGTTGGGCGTCGTCGGCGGCTTTCGTTGCCAGCGTCGAGAGCATGCCCGCCGGCAATGCCGGCGCAGGGAAGAAGTGCAGCCCGGCCAGCGGAATGCCGAAGTACTCGGCGACATTGGCGGCCACCGCCTGCTCGTTGAAGCCGACCACAAGCAGGTCGGCACCGTCCGCCAGCGCGGTCAGCGTCTCACTCTTGGCCGCGTTCACCCGGGTTAGGTGTTCAATGAGTTTGGGCACCATGGTGATTGGGTGCTGGGCCGTGGCCGCTAAGTCGCCAACCAGGTTCGGGGCGGGGCCCATCTGCTGGTGTGAATCGGGGCCATAGGCGACCGTGGTCAGCCCGGCCGACTCGAGGAAGCCGACCAGGTTGGGTGGGGCCGCCACCCGCACCTCATGGCCACGTCGCAGCAGCTCACGCGCGGCGGCGGCGCACGGCTCAACGTCGCCGCGGCTTCCGTAGCTTGCGACCACAGCTTTCATCGGCGGAAATTTCGGCTGCGAACGTCTACCGGATCATCAACGGCCGTCGGCGCTACCGCACCGAATGCTCATCGGATGGGCAGCCCGGTCAGCGCTCGCGATATCACCAGGCGCTGGATCTCGCTGGTGCCCTCGAAGATGGTGAAGATCTTCGCATCGCGGTGCATCCGCTCAACGGGGTAGTCGCGGGTGTAGCCGTTGCCCCCGAGGATCTGAATGGCCTCGTCGGTGACGTAAACGGCGGTCTCACTTGCCACCAGCTTGGCCATCGATCCCTCCGCCGAATCGAAGTTGTGATTGTTGCGGGCCATCCATCCGGCTCGCCACACCAACAGACGCGCCGCATCGATGCGCGCTTTCATGTCGGCTAGTTTGAACGCCACCGCCTGGAACTCGCCGATCTTGCGCCCGAATTGTTCGCGTTGGCAGGCGTATTCCAGGGCGTACTCATAGGCCGCTCGGGCCACGCCGACCGCCATTGCCCCTACGGTGGGCCGGGTGCGCTCAAAGGTCTTCATCGCGGCCTGCCCGCGCGCAGAGGCGCCGGACTTGACCCGAGCGATGCGCGCCTCGAACTTCTCTCGCCCGCCGAGGATCGCGTCCTCGGGCAGACGCACGTTGTCGAGCACCACCTCAGCGGTGTGGGAAGCGCGGATGCCGTGCTTCTTGAACTTCTGCCCTTGGGTCAGGCCCTTGGTGCCGGGCGGGATCACGAACGTGGCCTGCCCGCGGGTGCCCAGTTCGGGGTGTACCGATACCACCACGATGTGCACGTTGGCGATGCCGCCATTGGTCGCCCAGGTCTTGGTTCCGTTGAGAACCCACTCCCCGGCCGCCTCGTCGAAGTGCGCACGGGTGCGGATGGCGCCGACGTCGGAGCCTGCGTCGGGTCCTGAGGAACAGAACGCTCCGAGCTTGGGATCGCCGGGGGTGCCAAACATCTCCGGCAGCCAGCGGCCCAGCTGTTCGGGAGTTCCGTTGGCGGCCAGGGCCGCGGCGGCCAGCCCGGTGCCCATGATGGAAATCGCGATACCGGCATCGCCCCAGAACATCTCCTCGAACGCGGCGAGAATGCCCACCCCGGACGGCTCGACGGACTGCTGGGCGAAGAAGTCGGGCGAGTAGAGCCCCACCTTCGCGGCCTCCTGGATTACCGGCCAGGGAGTCTCTTCACGTTCATCCCATTCTGCGGCGGCCGGGCGGATAACCTCGGCCGAAAACTTGTGCACCCAGTCGCGTACTTCGATCACGTCGTCGCTGAGTTCTAGTGAGAAGGTCACAGTCTTACTCCTGGAATTTGTTGTCGGCCCAGGGTTTTCTGGAGGGCGCGGGGTTGGTGTATTGAGAGAGCATGCTGACGGTCTGATTGACCCACGCCTCGAAGTAGCGGCTGTCATCGATGTTTCCGGGCGAGCGACCGGTCAGTGCCTGCAGCGTCGCGGCGTAGGACAGCGAGGCGATGGCGACACTGGCCGCCGCTTCGGGATCGGGTATTCGGGTGCGGCCCGACCGGTTGGACGCCGCCAGTTCGTCGGCGAATCGCTGGTAGGCGTTGTCGGTGATGATCTGCCAGGTTTTCTCGTCGAGGTCACCGAGTGCACCGGGCTCGCGCAGCATCACCTTGAGCAAATCCTCGCTCTGTTTCAGGTTGGTCCAGATGAGGTGTCCGGAGGTTCGCACCGCCTGCTCCACACCGCCCGGCTCGCCGGCGTCGTACTGCTCGCGCGCTGCCACGATGCTGTCGATGCGGTGCTCAACCGCGGCCTCGAGCAGCTCGTGTTTGGAGCCGAAGTGCTTGTACAACGCGCCAGATCCCGGCGCGAGGCCCGAGCAGCGCTGGATGTCGGCGACCGACGTCGCCGCGTAGCCCTGGGCGGCAAAGAGCTTCAGTGCCGCCGAGAGCAGGCGATCTCGTCCGGACGTGGACATGGTGAGAGAGTACTCACTCACCAAGTCGAGCGCAAGTGGCTCGGTGCCACCAGTACCTGGTAGAACGCCAGTACGCCCTAGAAGAAGAACCCGGCGTGGGGCGCTTCCGGCGCCGCGAACAGCTGATCGGCAACGGCAGGTGCGGTCGGGTCCTCGCACCGGGCTAAACCTGCCATGGCGAGGTCGCGCCAACGCGCGCCACCGAGCAAAACGGCGGCAAGGCCCGCAACGTCGAGGTGCAACGCGGGACGCCGACTCGTCGGTTCGGCCCCGTCGCCCGAGATGGTGAAGTGACCCGAGTTGCCGGCCAGCAAGGGATCATCGATCGCGATGGTGACGGTGCCATCGCCGTAATAACGCCGGGCGGCCAAGGCGGCCCGGACATCGATCACGCGCAGCCACGTCTCGTCATGCACCGCCGTCACCTTCATGGCCCGTCGATCAACAAGCAGCCAGGGCAGCGGATCGTCCAAAGGCAGCATCCAGAAGACCACGCGGTCAATCAGATCGAGTCCGAACAGGAAACGCAGCAATCCAAGATAGGCGGCGCCGGTCGGCGCGAAGAAGTCCTCGACCACGATGGTGCGTTGGTCGGCGACGAACCACTTCTCGGTGTCGATGGGGCGGTAGCGGACGAATCCCGTCTCCCGCCCCGGCTCGCCGTGGACTGCGATATACGAAGGCCCCGGCGATGTTTCGGCGCGCAGTCGCTGGAACTGCCACCAAACCCCCGGGCGGTCAATGGTTCCCGGTCGCGACGGCCGATTCCTCGCGTAGATCCCGGCAAGGACGTCCCAGCTATCGACGGTGTCGAGTAGCCGCACCGGTCCGCCGGTTCCGACACCCGGGCGCAACGTCGCCCGTGCCGTCTGGATTTCAACGCTCTGCGCTGAACTGGCCACGCCGTAGCCATACCGTTCATAGATGGTTGCCTCCGAGGCTCGCAGCGTCGCCACCGTCTCGCCCCGTGCGGCGAAGTCGCGTAGCTGATGGCTCATCAGCTCGGTAGCGATGCCTTGGCGGCGAAACGTCGGCAGCACACCGATGCGCGTCACGGCGGCATGGCGCACGATCGCTCCGCCGGGCAGGGTCAGGTCGCTGGTGGCGGCGTCGGCGGTACCGACCAGTTGCTCATCGATGAATGTGCCCACGGTTCGCCCGGGCTCGAGAAGTGTGGTGATCTGGCCCGGCGACAGGTTCGGCATGGGGGGTAGGCCGACCATGGCGACGCGGAACACTTTGCCCGCCGCCATCAGGTCTTGCTCGGTGTCGAGAACGCGGATGTTGGTGCTCACCCGGCCATCATGTCGCGTCCGTGCGAGGCTGGTCTGCAGCGCGTCAGGATCGGGTCATGCGCGCCGACGGCATGGACTCGAGTGTCCGGCCGAAATTGCCGCCTGGGGCAATTTTTCCCCAGGGTCGTGCAGTCGTTTTCTATCCCGTTTGCGTAGCGAGACGGAAGTCCAGGATTTTCAACGTCTGCTCGGCCCACTGAATATTTGCCTGCTCGAAGGAAATTCCGCGCAGCAGCGTCAGGTAAGGGCCTATCCGTTCGGCCTGGGTCAAGTATTCCTGCTCGGTGCGGCCGTCCAGCATGCGCCTGCGTGCCCGCTCGTAGCGCTCCAGTTTTGCCGTGGCCCATTGCAGTAGCTCGACAACGAATTCCCGAACGGCGTCGATGTTTCCGGCATCGCAGGCCTGAATCTTGATGAGCAGTTCGTCGCGAATCACCGCGGGCTTGGGCGGCTTGCTGGTGAACTGCAGGATCGCCGCACGACCTGACTCGGTCAACGAGTGCATGCGCTTGTTGGGCCGGCGCTCTTGGTGGACTACACGGGCCTGAATGAGCCCTTGCTCGGTCAGGCGTTCGAGCTCGCGATACAGCTGCTGTGGTGTGGCCATCCAGAAGTTCGCCATCGAGGCGTCGAACTCTTTCGCGAGGTCATATCCGGACGACTCGCCTTCCAAGAGGGCAGCCAAAACCGCGTCACGGAGTGACATCTGGCCCATGATACATGGCAAGAAAGATCTGGCGAACTGGCTTCGTGAGTGGTTCGCTCGCTATGGGCGCGACGGCGGCTACCCGAAAATATGAATATTCGATAAATACACTAGGTGGAGGTGTTTGATGCATCCGTTCCGTAAAGCGGTTGAAGAACGTGATGTGACAGCCGTTGAGGCGATGCTGGCCGACACGGTGGTCTTTACCAGCCCGGTAGTGTTCAAACCGTACGTGGGCAAAGCGATCACCGCAGCGCTGCTGCGCGGTGTTCTGCGGGTGTTCGAAGACTTTCGCTACATCCGCGAGATCGCCGACGGCAACGGACGTGACCACGCCTTCGTGTTCGAGGCGACGATTGCCGGGGCTTCCGGGGCGTCGGGTAAGAAAGTCATGGGTTGTGACTTCCTGCATTTCAACGAGGACGGACTGATCGATGACTTCATGGTGATGGTGCGGCCAATGTCGGGCGCCATGGCGTTGTCGGAGGCGATGGGCGCCCAGTTCGACCGGATCCAACAAGAGGCGCTGGAACTGGCCCAGCAGTTCGCCGGGGCATAGAACTTTCATCGCTTGGCTCCGCGCCGAGCGTGAACAAATTTGAGGAAGGGTGTTGGTCATGCGAATCGGATTGGCCATCAATTACGCGGGCGGCTTCAAGGAGGTGGCCGCCGAAGTGGCCGACCTCGAAGGTGCCGGACTGGACATCGTCTTTGTCCCCGAGGCGTATTCGTTCGACGCCGTCAGTGCTCTTGGATACCTGGCGGCCTGCACGGACCGCGTTCAGCTCGCCTCGGGCATCCTGCAGCTGTACACGCGGACGCCCACCTTGACGGCGATGACCGCGGCCGGGCTGGACTATGTATCCGACGGTAGGTTCACCCTTGGGCTCGGTGCCTCAGGTCCGCAAGTGATCGAAGGCTTTCACGGGGTGCCCTATGACGCCCCGATTGCGCGTACCCGCGAAATCATCGAGATTTGTCGTCAGGTGTGGCGCCGTGAGCGCCTGGAATATCAGGGTAAGCACTACACGATCCCACTACCGGCCGGCCAGGGTACCGGGCTGGGCAAGCCACTCAAGATCATCAATCAGCCTGTGCGGGAGCGTATCCCGATCTTGTTAGCCGCGTTGGGGCCCAAGAACGTCGAGTTGGCGGCCGAAGTGGCCGAAGGCTGGCAGCCCATCTTCTACCTGCCGGAGAAGGCCCACGATGTCTGGGGCCAGGCGCTGGCGGCCGGCCGGGCCAAACGGGACCCGGCGTTGGGCGAACTCGACGTGTATGCCGGCCCGGTGCTGGCGATCGGTGACAACGTGGAATCCCTTCGCGAATTCGTGAAGCCGCATCTGGCGCTCTACATCGGGGGGATGGGTGCCAAGGGCAAGAACTTCTACCACATGCTGGCGACCAGATATGGCTACGGAGCCGAGGCGGACCGAATCCAGCAGCTGTACCTGGCCGGGGACAAGGACGGCGCCGCCAAGGTTGTCCCAGACGAGCTGGTGCGAGACGTCAACCTGATCGGCACGCCAGGGTTCGTCAGGGACCGGCTGGCGGCGTTCCGCGAGTCCGGGGTCACGACATTGAATGTGGCGCCGATCGCGGAAACGGCTGCCGAGCGGGTGAAGCTCATCGACACGCTTCGCCAACTGGTCGACTAGGCGCTCGGGGCCTTTCCGGGGTCAGGAAGCTGAGTCGGAGACTTGGTTCATGCCTGCGGCATCGGCGATTTCGCGAGCCATGTGTACCCGCGCATCGATCCATGCGACGGTCGGAGTCCCCTCAGACGCCTTGTTCTGCGGCTCGTCCATCGCCCGTCGCATGACGCCCTCGGCGATGATCGCCAATTTCCACAGCCCGAGAACATGCCAGTACTGCAGCGCGGCCGGATCGCGGCCGGTCTCCTCTAGATAGAGGCGGGTCATTTCGGCGCGGTCGGGAAATCCGTCGAGGGTCGAGGGTGCGAAGTCACCGACGCCAGATTCACCGGGCTCCATCCAGTAGGTGAGCAGGCTTCCCATGTCAGCGAGCGGATCGCCCAGCGTCGACAGTTCCCAGTCCAGGGTCGCCACCACCGCGCCGGTCTCCGGCGAGGTGATCAGGTTGCGCAGATGAAAGTCCCCATGCACCAAGCTGATTTCCCGTTGCTCGGGAGCGGCGGCGACCAGCCGGCGGGTCAGGTCGTCAAGTTCGGGAAGCTCGCGCGTCTTGGACAGCTCCCATTGTCCCGCCCAGCGTTTGAGCTGGCGCTGGGCGTAGGGCTTGTGGCTGGCCAGATCGTCGAGCCCCACCTTCGCCAGGTCGACGGCGTGGATTTTGGCCAGGGTGCGGGGCAACGACAAGGCGATCTGGCGGCGCTGCCGTGGCGTCAGCGCCTCGGCAACCTCCATGGTGTCGACGACCAATCCATCAACGAACTCCATCAACACCAATGGCGCCTCGGAAAACTCCGAATCCGTTGTAACTCCGAGGATCCGGGGAACCGGCACGTCGGTCTCGGCCAGCCCGGCCATGATGCGGGCCTCGCGCACCACATCGTGGGCCGAGGCCAGCAGATGCCCCAGCGGCGGGCGGCGCAACACCCAGGCGCGGCCAGCGGCATCGGTGACCCGATAGGTCAGATTCGACTGACCGAGACCGATGCGTTGAAAACGCAGTGGCGCGGCGACTTGGTGCCCCAGCGTGACCAGCCACCGTGACACCGCGTCGGCGTGGACACCGGGAATGTCCTCACTCATGGGTCCGGGCATCGGTGCGGTTGACCGGGTTCACGATCCGTGGGCGCCGTTGCGGTACTTGCGCAACTCTTGGGTGGCAATCGCTCGTTTGTGCACCTCGTCTGGGCCGTCGGCCAGCCGCAATGTGCGCAGGTGGGCCCAGGCCATCGCCAGCGGAAAGTCGTCGGTGACCCCGCCACCGCCGTGCACCTGAATGGCCCGGTCGACGATTTTGAGCGCGATGTTGGGGGCCGCCACCTTGATCGCCGCAATCTCGGTACGGGCGTGCTTGTTTCCGACCGTATCCATCAGGTAGGCGGCCTTGAGGGTCAGCAATCGGATCATCTCGATCTCGATCCGGGCCTCGGCGATCCAGTCGCGCACGTTCGCGTTCTCGCTGATGGGCTTGCCGAAGGTGACCCGGGATTGGGCTCGTTTGCACATCAACTCCAGCGCCCGCTCCGCCATGCCGATCGCGCGCATGCAGTGATGAATGCGGCCGGGGCCCAGCCGGGCCTGGCTGATGGCAAATCCCTCGCCTTCGCCCTTGAGCACGTCTTTGACCGGCACCCGTACGTCGACGAAGTCGATTTCGGCATGTCCTTCGCGGTCCTGGTAGCCAAAGACGGGCAGGTTGCGCTGCACGGTGAGGCCCGGCGCATCGATCGGCACCACCATCATCGATTGCTGGCGGTGCACCGGCGCGGTGGGGTCGGTCTTACCCATCACGATCAAGACTTTGCAATTACGGTGCATGCCGTTGGACGCAAACCATTTTCGCCCGTTGAGGATGTAGCTGTCACCGTCGCGCACCATCGACATCTCGACGTTCGTCGCATCGGAGCTGGCCACCGCGGGCTCGGTCATGGCGAAGGCAGAGCGGATTTTGCCCTCTAGCAGCGGCTTGAGGTAGCGCTGCTGGTGCTCATCGGTACCGAAGAGGGTCAGCACCTCCATGTTGCCGGTGTCCGGGGCGCTACAGTTGCAGGCCTCCGAGGCGATGTGGCTGCGGCCCAGGATCTCCGACAATGGCGCGTACTCGAGGTTGGTCAATCCCGGCCCCCACTCGGGGTGCGGGTGAAACAGGTTCCACAGCCCGCGATTTCGGGCCGCGGCCTTGAGTTCCTCCAAGATCGGAGGATGGAAATGCGGGTCGCCGGCGGCGCGCATCTGTTCGTCGTAGATGGCCTCAGCCGGGTACACCTGGGAATCCATGAACTCGAGCAGGTCTGATTGGTACTGCTTGGCGCGATCGGAAATATCGAACAGTGACATGAGAACCTCTGGCATCTGTTGACACGGGGTCGGCCACCCGCCATGTGAGGGTGGCGTGATCTTTTCCTACACCCTTGCGATGATCCCGCCGCGGGGTGTGCCGCCGACCGCCCCAGCCGGTGTCAGCCGCGCCCAGCGGGGCGGGCCGGCTCTACCCGGAAGAGCTTGACCTCGGCGCGCATCCCCCTGATCCGTTGGGCACCGATCGAAAACCACTCGAAGTCACCAGCGTTGCCGACGGCATCACGGGTCGATTCGGCAACCACGACCGTGCCCGGGTATGCGATCGAGGTGACCCGGCTGGCCAGGTTGACCGGACTGCCGAACCAGTCACCCGCCCGAGTGACCGCAGCCCCAGATGCAACACCAATCCTCAAGGGTGGCAGGTTGTTTGCCGCGGCGGCGGCCAAGTCCAGCGCCGCCCGCAGCAGCGGTGCGGGTTCTGGGCAGACCAGCATCACCGCGTCGCCGATCGACTTCACGAACCGGACCGGCATGGTCGCGGCGTCGTGGGCGAGGTCGGCAAGCCGGGCGGCCACCCGTTCCAGGTCCTCGGCCGGCATCACTTCGCCGAGCCGGGTGAAGCCCGCCATATCGGCGAAAGCAACGGTGACGGGTCGGGCGCCCGGTAGCGTGCCCGCGGCCCGTTCCGCCGCGTTGACGGCTTCCGTCTCCACCGAATGGCGCAGCTCCAGGCGCATCAGATCGTCCATCATCGGAGGCAGCAACGGAATCGCTGCCTGGGCCAACTGCTCGGACGCCTCGGCCAGCTCGATCTCGGAGAACCCCGGCCGCAACAGCGTCTTCAGCGCCGCCTCCCGCATCATGGCGGCGGCATGCCCCAGGCTTTCCACCAGTACCCGCATGACGGCAACCGCATCTTCGAGGTCGTAGCCGATATCCAGAAAGACCTTCGCGTGTCTGACCGCCTCGGCGTCGGCCCACGGCAAGACGGCCTCGTCCGGATCGTCGATCCGGGGCAGGCCAACGGCACGTTGCAGG
Organism: Mycobacterium liflandii; assembly: GCF_022354805.1. NCBI lineage: Bacteria > Bacillati > Actinomycetota > Actinomycetes > Mycobacteriales > Mycobacteriaceae > Mycobacterium > Mycobacterium liflandii. The sequence continues at coordinate 648,003 of NZ_CP023138.1, forward strand.
CGCTGCAGCACATCGAGTTCGATGCCGGTTGCCGCGCAGATCTCGCGCGCGGACACCAGCGTTCCATCATCACCGAGCACCCGGTAGGCGGGCAGCATCACCGGTGCGGCCGCCGACGCCTGGATGTGCTCGAGACTGAACCCACGCTCGAGTAGCCAAGCGATCAGCTCCGCGCGGTCTTGGCGTGCGGTCCCCTCAAGCCCGTCGAGCAGGCCTGACGCCTCGATATCGACGTCTGCGGCCATAGCTGCTCACTCTATTGGAAACCCGCGGCCGTGAGCGGGACCAGCGCCGCGCAGCTGGGCCCGCCCGGCCCGGGATTTCCAGCGGACACAGGCTATTCAGAGGGTGGCGGGCCTCAGCCCTGTGCGGCCTCCAGCGCGGCGTTGAGCGTCTTGCTGGGCCGCATGACCGCGGTTGTCTTCTCGTTGTCCGGCGCGTAGTAGCCGCCGATGTCAACCGCCTCGCCCTGCGCTTCGGCGAGTTCGGCCACGATGGCCTCCTCGCCATCGGCCAGCGCCTTGGCGAGCTTGGCGAAGTGTTCGGCAAGTTCCGCGTCGTCGGTCTGCTCGGCAAGTTCTTGGGCCCAGTACAGGGCGAGATAGAACTGGCTGCCCCGGTTGTCGAGCTCACCGGTCTTGCGTGAGGGGCTCTTGTTGTTGCCCAGCAGCTTGCCGATTGCGTCATCAAGAGTCCTGGCCAGAATCTTGGCCCGGTCATTGCCGATCTTGATGCCCATGTCTTCCAGGCTGGCTCCCAGGGCGAGGAACTCGCCAAGCGAATCCCAGCGCAGGTGATTCTCCTCGACCAGTTGCTTGACGTGCTTGGGCGCTGAGCCTCCGGCGCCGGTTTCATACATCCCGCCGCCGGCCATCAGGGGCACGATGGACAACATCTTGGCGCTGGTGCCCAGCTCCAGGATCGGGAATAGGTCGGTCAGATAGTCACGCAGAATGTTGCCGGTCGCGGCAATGGTGTCCAGCCCGCGAATCAGGCGTTCCAGGGTGTACCGCATGGAACGCACCTGAGACATGATCTGGATGTCCAGACCTTCGGTGTGGTGATCCTTCAGGTACGTCTTGACCTTCTTGATGAGTTCGTTCTCGTGCGGACGGTACGGGTCCAGCCAGAACAGCACCGGCATGCCCGAATTGCGGGCGCGGGTGACGGCCAGTTTGACCCAGTCGCGGATCGGCGCGTCCTTGACCACACACATGCGCCAGATATCGCCGGCTTCGACATCCTGGGTGAGCAGCACCTCGCCGGTGTCAAGGTCGACGATGTTGGCGACGCCGTCCTCGGGAACCTCGAAGGTCTTGTCGTGTGAGCCGTATTCCTCGGCCTGTTGCGCCATCAGGCCGACGTTGGGGACCGTGCCCATCGTTGTCGGATCGAACTGTCCGTTGGTCTTGCAGAAGTTGATGATTTCTTGGTAGATCCGCGAGAACGTGGACTCCGGGTTGACCGCCTTGGTGTCTTTGAGCTTTCCGTCGGCGCCGTACATCTTGCCGCCGGCCCGGATCATCGCCGGCATCGAGGCGTCGACGATGACGTCGCTGGGGGAATGGAAATTGGTGATTCCGCGGGCGGAATCCACCATCGCCAGCTCGGGGCGGTGCTCGTGGCAACGATGCAGGTCGTCGATGATCTCATCGTGCTGGGAGGCCGGCAGGGTCTCGATCTTGCTGTAGAGATCTGACAACCCGTTGTTGACGTTGACACCCAATTCGTCGAACAGCTTCTGGTGCTTGGCGAAGGCGTCCCGGTAGAAGGTCTTGACGGCGTGGCCGAAGACGATGGGATGGCTGACCTTCATCATCGTCGCCTTGACGTGCAGGGAGAACATCACGCCGGTCTTGTAGGCATCCTCGATCTGCTCTTCATAGAACTCGCACAAGGCCTTCTTGCTCATGAACATGCTGTCGATGATGTCGCCGTCATCCAGCGAGACCTCGGGCTTGAGCACCAGCGTCTGGCCGCCCTTGGTCACCAGTTCCATCTTCACCTTGTGCGCGCGGTCCAGCGTTATCGACTTCTCACCGGCATAGAAGTCGCCGTGTCGCATGTGGGCGACGTGGGTACGCGAAGCCATCGACCATTCACCCATGCTGTGCGGGTGTTTGCGGGCGTACTCTTTGACCGCATTGGGCGCCCGACGGTCCGAGTTGCCTTGGCGCAGAACCGGGTTCACTGCACTGCCCAAGCACCTGGCGTAGCGCTCCTTGAGCGCCTTTTCCTCGTCGGTCTTCGGGTCGGCCGGATAGTCCGGAATCGCGTACCCCTTGTCTTGCAACTCCTTGATCGCCGCCTTGAGCTGGGGCACCGATGCGCTGATGTTGGGCAGCTTGATGATGTTGGTGTCCGGGTCCTGCGTCAGCTCGCCCAGCTCGGCCAGATTGTCCGGGACCCGCTGCTCGTCGGTGAGGTAGTCGGGAAATTCGGCCAGGATGCGTGCGGCCACCGAGATGTCACTGGTCTTGATCTGAATGCCAGCGGGCTCGGCAAAAGCCCGCACTATGGGCAGGAAAGCGTAGGTCGCCAGCAGTGGCGCCTCGTCGGTCAGCGTGTAGATGATGGTCGGCTGCTCGGCGCTCATGTGTATCTCCCGGCGTCACTGTCGGTTCGGTTTCGAGGTTCTCTGCGTTGTAGGTGCGGCTACCAGTATCGCGGATCGGCGTCCTCGGCAGACAGCCCGCTGCGGCTCGGCGGCATACAGCTTGTCGCCTGCACTGATATCTGCGACTTCTCCTCAAGCCTAGTGTGGGCCGCGTTCGGGCCCGGTCGGCACGGGTGGGCAAGGTGGGCAAGGTGGGCCACGCGCCGATCATGGCGGTTCTCGGCGGAGGCGGCAATAGCGGCCGGCAAGGCGTACGTAGTAGTTTTGCTAGTGGGTTATCAGATTTACGCGCATGCGACGGTCGGATTTCTGGCTGAATTGTGTTCAGCGCATCATGTGGAAAGTGTGTCGGAGTGAACTATTTTGGGGCTGAATTTGGCCACTAACCAGGTGACTAGTCGGTTTGCCGGAGTGTTCGCAGCTTCACCAGTTGGGCGGTCGTGTCATGAAAGGGAATTTGATCTCGGCGCCAAGCGCGCATTCCAGCCGTCATTTCACGCAGCGGTGGAATAGCCTAAAGGAGCAGGGCTCCGGCGTTGTTGATTAGCAGGCTTGTGAGCTGGGTTGATGATCTTTGGTGCCGCGCTATTGGGGCCGGAGTGTAGGCACGGGCTATCTGGAGAACGATCGAGTTGGTTACTGTTCGTCGTTGGTCTGGAGTTGCCCGTGCCTACCGTTTCAGTATTGCCTGTGTCGTCGGTTCCAGAGGTGTTCGACCGCTGGAGTCCTGGTGAGCGCAGCGAGCTCATCGGATCGGAGTTTCTCGATGTGTTGGCCTCGGTGCCGGACCCGAGGGACCCACGCGGTCGGAGGTATTCGCTGATGGCTTTGTTGGCGATCGCGGTTCTGGCCACTGCCGCGGGGATGCGCGGCTATGCTGGTTTTGCCACATGGGCGGCCACCGCTCCCGATGATGTGTTGGCCTAATTAGGGGTCCGGTTCCGGCGGCCCAGTGAGAAGACCTTCCGCGCTGTTTTGTCTCGGCTAGACCCCGCCGACCTCAACGCCAGGATGGGCAGTTACTTCACTGCACACGTGGCCAGCAGCGACCCCAGTGGATTGGTGCCGATCGCGTTGGACGGCAAGATGCTGCGTGGTGCTTTACGCGCCAAAGCGACAGCCACGCATCTCGTGTCGGTGTTCGCCCACCGTGCCCGATTGGTGCTCGGTCAACTCGCTGTCGCCGAGAAAAGCAATGAAATTCCCTGCGTACGTGCCCTGCTCACGCTGCTGCCGGGTAGCTTGCGGTGGCTGGTCACCGTGGATGCGATGCATACCCAGGTCGTCACCGCGAAGTTGATCTGCGCCACCTTGAAGTCGCACTACCTGATGATCGTCAAGTCCAACCAAGCCAAAATACTTGCGCGTATCACCGCGCTGCCCTGGGCCGAGGTGCCCGCAGCCGCTACCGACGACTCCCGCGGCCACGGCCGTGTCGAGACCCGCACCCTGCAAATCATCACCGCTGTACGAGGAATCGGCTTCCCCTACGCAAAACAAATCATCCGGATCACTCGTGAACGTTTGATCACCGCCACCGACCAGCGCAGCGTGGAGGTGGTCTATGCCATCTGCAGCCTGCCGTTCGAGCACGCCCGCCCTACCGCGATCATGACCTGGATGCGTCAACACTGGGGAATCGAGAACAGCCTGCACTGGATACGCGACGTCACCTTCGACGAAGACCGTCAAAGGGCACATACCGGAAACGGCGCACAGGTCCTAGCAACGCTACGCAACACCGCGATCAATCTGCACCGCCTCAACGGCGCCGACAACATCGCCGAAGCCTGCCGGATCACCGCTTTGACCGCCAACCGCCGCCTAGACCTCCTCAATCCACAATTCCCCAGCTCACAAGCCTGCTAATCAACAACGCCGGAGCCCTGCCTAAAGGAGGGCTTCGATCTGATGCTGCCCAACGATTTGGCGCGCTTCTGATACCTCGCAGTCGACTCGGGCCCGATCAAGCTGTCAGAGGCCGAGCGGCTCGTCCTGATCGGAACGCCGACTGCTCACTGGTGATTCGTGTCAGGGCAACTCGACCTTCGCGGCCAGCCAGCGGCCGTCGACTTTTTTCATGGTGACTTCGACGCGACTTCGGTCCAGCCTAGGTTCGGGTGCTCGCGCATTACTCACCGACTGATCGACGAACAGCACCACTACAACCGTGTCTGGTGATGTCGACTTGATGGCCGACTCGACGACCACTCCGTGCGCTGATGCCTTGTTCTCCCTCAGTGCCTGCTGCAACGCGGCGCTGGACTTGAGGTATATCTCTTTGAACTCTCCGGTCGACCCGTCGATGGTTTCGCGGAAGTTCTCATCAATATTGGCGCTGTCGATCGTGGTCAAGTTCTCAGTGAACCGCAGCGCTGCGCTGAGCGCCTGTCGGCCAGCAATCTCGTTGTCACGCTGCTCTTTCCATAACCACCCCAACGCCGCGGTGCCGGCGAGAACGGCGGCCGCTGCAAGTGCGGCAGCGTCCTTTGTCCGTGATCGCGCCCGACGTTGTGGCGTTACGTCATGTCCTGGCTCGAGGGCAGGATCGGGACCATCGCCAGCGGCGGCACAGGCTTGGATGCCGGGATCGCGATCGTCGTGATCCACCTCCAATTCCGTTTCTTGGCTACTTGGTTCGGCAGCACCCGGCGCGCGACCGATCGTATTGCCGCCGTGGTCTCCTCCGCATGTCTCGGGTGAGTCGGAGACCGGATCTCGGGTCGGATCGGGCCCCGGTTGGGCGGCGGCATCTGTCGTAGCTGAAGTGCACCCCGCCTTGGCCTTGGCGTCAGGACCGACTCTTCGAGGCTTGCGGGTGGTTCCTCCCTCCTGCGGGGAGATGCACCCGTCGTCTTTACCCTCCATAGCCCGACCTCAACACCGGGGCCAGCACATCAATCGGGATGTGGGCCTCAACCGCACCCCCGTCCATCGACCACACCGGCATGCCGGGCTCATAGTTGATCGGGTTGTCGTGCGCGACAGGGTAGTCCGGCAAATAGAGGATCAATTCGCTTGGCGTCAATGCCCACGCTTTGTACCCGCCCGAGTAAACCTTGTCAGGAGTCCACCGATCGACGGTGAAGGGATAGGTTCCCGGCTGGTGCGGTGGGGCGGCACGATCGAGTGCTGCCGCGACGAACGGTTCAGCCAGCGGCGGAATGACGGCCAAAGGATCCAGTCCCGCTTTCACAATGTCGGTCAGCTGCAGTTGCCGGCCGAGGGCCGTGTCAAAGGTGAAGGTCCGGTAGGCGTTGTTGATCTTGGGACCGTCGGCATGGTAATCCTCATGGAACACCACGGATACGGCGCTCTGGTGGCCGAACTGCTGGTAGTTTTCTTCGCCCCAGCTGTCCTGAACCATGTCTGCGCCTTTTTCTCTCCAATTGTTGTAGAGGGTCCGCAGGTAGTCCCGGACCACCGGACCGCTGACGGCGTTGTCTACCAGGTCGCCCGGAATTGCCATCCTGATGTCTCGGTCCGCCTTGCGGACCGAGGTCACGGTGGTATGGCAATAGCGGCCGTCAAAGTCGCCGCCGAGCTCACCGCAGAACAACTGGGCAGATCCCCATGCCGAGGGGGCGGTCGAGACAGCGCAGCCGGCCACCAGCACCCCTGCCGCTAACGCGGCTTTCCACCCAGACATAGCGGGGCCGGTCATGAGAGCTCGACTTTGCTGGCGAGCCAACGCCCGTCGGTCTTCTCCATGGTGATCTTCATCCTGCTCCGGTCGACTCGGGGATCCGGGCGAGCGGCATTGGTTACCGTCTGATCGATCATCAGCAGCACAACGACCCTGCTCTTGGACTTCGACTGGATGGCGGAATCAACCACGACTCCGTGTGCTGTGGCCTTATTGTCGATCAGCAGCTGGCGGAGCTGAACACTCGAGCGCGTATACATATCCTTGAATTCGCCTGTCGCGCCGTCGAGGACTTGGTTGAAGTTTGCATCTACATTGTTGCTGTCGATGCTCGTTAATGTCTGGGCGTATCCAATCGCTGTTTGCTGAGCCAGCTCGGCCGCCACGTTGGCGTGATGCGCCGCAAACAGGTGCCACCCCAGCACGGCGGAAACGCTCAGGGACGCGAGAATCACGGCCAGGATTGCCTGGTTGAATCCGACGCGGACCCGCTTGACTCGCATCCGCGACCACCGGGAACGCCAACGCCGGGGTGCACGCGGGGCATGGGCGTCGGTGTCCGTGCAGTCGAGATCGTCAGCGTTACCCGATTCCACATCGGCGCAGGGCCCCGCGGCCGTGCTGGGTGACTCGAGCTCATCAGTGGCGATAGCAGGTTGGCCACGTTCGGTCGTATCCGTCGTATCCGTGAGTTGTGTGATGTTGCTGTTCTCGACGTCGTCTCCGGTGATGGCGACCAAGGCAACGGCTCCTTTCCAACGGCTAGCCTGATAAACCTCTTGCCTGTGGGACAACGAGGCCGTGGCGGGTGGTGAAGATCCGCCACCTGCCAGACGCGCCTAAGGCCGACCTTCGAGTCCGAGATGGCCCCCGCAGCTCGGCCAACGGTTGAGCCGTCGATCGGGCCATCGCGCGCTGCACTGAGCGCCGCCGAACCTGCTCGGCCCGGTCACGCGCAGCGCCCGCCGGTCCAGCGTGCGCTGTTAGCGGCTGGGGCCGGAGGCGAAGCGGGAAGACGTGCGGCCTGCGTTTGACATGCGGACTGCGGAGTCCATATCGTGTGCCAGGCTAAATGAAAATTATTGTCATTACCAATCGGTTGGGGTGAGTGTACATGGAGGGGCTCGCGAGTGGTCGTACCGAAGCGGCCAAACCGCTGTCGCGCGATGGGGCGCAGCAGCCAGGGTGGTTCGTCGGACAACGGGTAGACATCCTCCTGGTATTCGGGTTGGGTGCCTTCCTGTCGGCAGTCCTCTTTGCCGCCGGTAGCCACAAGGGGTTGTTCCTGGTCGGCGCGGTCGGTTTTTCCCTGTTGTCCGACCTTCCGCACGTCTTCACCACCTCGGTCCGGATCTGGCTGGACCCGCGGGAGCGGTCGCGCTACCGGGCGCATTACCTGATGAGCCTCGCCGTGATCGGCACACTGGTCGCGATCCTATGGTTTGGGGGATGGCTCATCCCGCTGCTCGCGATTTGGGCGTACTGGCAAGTTTTCCACGTGCTGAAACAGCATTTCGGCATGATCAACATCTACGCCGCAAAGAATGGCTACAAGGGCCCCAGGAAAAAGATCCAGTACGCCCTCTACTCGACGTGTCTGGCGCCCGTAGTCTTTCGAGCGGCTCACGGGCTGCATTTCTCCGAGTATGAAGTCTTCGGCAAGCGACTTCCATTCTCTAATTTGAGCGTTCCAGTGCCCCCGGTGCCCAAGCTCATAGTCATCGCCGGATTTATCGTCGCCGCGGTTTGTTTGGCCCTTGCCGTCATTGAGCAGCTCCAGCTCAAACGCGACGGACAGCGCACCCTGCCAGCGATGGCGGTGGCGACCTTCGTCGTGGCCGCCTTGTCCTACAACCTTTCCTACCTCCTCGTATCAGATCTGTTCGCGCTCATCCTGATCGCCACCACCACGCACAGCCTGCAATATCACCTGATCAACTGGACCAGGAATAACACGCGGTTTGCGCATAGCAAGAACTCCGAAGAGAAGAAGCTTCTGCTGGCACGGCTGTCTACCAGAAAGGCGTTGCCGCTCTACATCGCATTTCTTGCCGGACTCGGCGTGCTTGCCGGGCAACTCGATACCATTATTTTTGCCGTACCACTGACCTTCGTCCTGCATCACTTCTACATGGATGGCGCACTCTGGAAGAGCAAGAAAAATCCCGAGTTGGCATACGACCTGGGAATCATTCGTGCTTGATGAAGAAGTCGGCGCACATCGATGGACCGAGGCGTTAGCGCACCCGCCGGCGCCGACCGTCCGTCCGGTACGCACCAATGCGGAGATCAAGGACTTCATCGGCGTTCCGTGGCAGATCTATCGCGGTGACGACGCGTGGCGGCCCACACTGCGCCGAGTCATGCGCGCCAAGATGGATCCCCGCAAGAACCCGTTGCACTCCGAGGTTCAGATCGCCAACTTCGTCGCCTACCGGCAAGGACGGCCGGTGGGGCGGATATCGGCCTGCATCGATTCCCACTACGTGCAACGCTATGGCGACTACGCGTTCTTCGGATTTTTCGAGAGCGAGCCGGATCAGGCCATCGCATCGACGCTGTTGACCACCGCCGAGAACTGGGCGCGAGGGCGCGGCATGAACGCCATCATCGGCCCATTCAGCTACACGTCACGCGAGGACGTCGGGCTACTCATTTCCGGATATGACACTCCACCAACGATCATGCAGCCGCACAACCCACCGTATTACCCGAGGTTGGTTGAGGCGGCCGGATACTCAAAGAAGTTCGACACCGCCTGTTTTCGCTGGAGCGTGGATGAAAACCCGTCAGTCCAGCAGCGCCTGCTGGGTCGAGCCGATGCGGTACTGGGCGCGCAAGGTGCCAGCGTTCGGCCGGTACGACTGTCGGATTACGAGCAGGAAGTCGAACTCTTGCGCAAGCTCTACAACGACTCGTTCGCAAAGCATCCAGAAAACGTGCCGCTAAGCAGGCCCGTGTTTGCCAGCATGGCCGCCGAGATGCGGCCGCTGATCGATCCGAACATCGTCAGGATCGTAGAAGCGAACAACACACCCGTGGGCTTCTTGTTCATGCTGCCCGACGTCAATGAAATCACTGGTCAATCGGGCAGATTCACGCCCTCGGCCCTGCTCCGGATCGCGGCCAAACGAGGCGGTCGAATCCGCGGGGTGCGCACTGCCGTCGTGGTGCTCATCGGCGCGGTCCAAACCCAGTTCGGCGCGGGCCTAGGCCGGATCCTGGCTGGCGAGATCGTGCGAACGATAACCGGCGCTGGGTACTCCGCTGTCGCCACCACGTGGATGCACGAGGACAACATGTGGTCCAATTCGCTTGCGGCGCAGATGAAGAAGGCGCCCGAGAAGCGTCATCGAGTTTATCAAAAGGAGCTCTGATGGCACCGCGAATTCTGGTCACGGGCGCCACGGGGTATCTCGGCTCGACGATCCTGGAAGCGCTGGTGCGCGCTGGCGAGCGGGCAACCATATTGGTGCAGCCCGGCGATCCGCACGTCATGAGCCCGGAGTTGCGCTCCAACGTCGATGTTGTTCGGGGTGACATCACCGATGCTCAAAGCGTGGACGAGGCGATGCGCGGAATTGCGCGCGTTTACCATCTCGCCGGCATCGCATCGCCGAATTCCCGTTTAGCCAACCAGATCTGGCGCACAAACGTGCTCGGCGCATACCATGTTGCGCAGTCGGCGTGGCGGCACGGGGTGCAACGCCTCGTGCACGTGTCCTCCACGGCGGCCATCGGATATCCCCCCAATGGTGTGATCGCGGACGAAGATTTCGACCCGCGAGATTCGGTGCTCGACAACGTCTACTCGACTACCAAGCGGGCTGGCGAACAGCTGGTGCTCGACTTCGTCGACCGCGGGCTCGATGTCGTGGTGGTGAACCCGGCGGCCGTCTTCGCGCCTGGGTTCGGGCCGCCCCGGTCTTGGCAGGGCCTGCTGGTCGCGGCGCGCAAAGGTCTGTTGCGGGTCGTTCCGCCGGGAGGAACCGCCGTTTGTTCGGCCCGCGACTTCGCGGCCGGTGTCACAGCGGCGATGAACAAGGGTCAACCGGGGCGGCGATACATACTCAGCACCGACAACCTTTCGTACCGGCAGATCGCTGAGCTGCTCGTGCGCGCCGTGGGGCGATCCCACCAGGTACGGGTCGCGCCCATGCGGCCATTCCGCGCCCTCGGGAGGGGAAAACGTATCGCATCCGATTTCTCGAGTCGGGCGCATTTCGATGACCCGTTGGTTCCCGAGAACATCGACCTGATGGCCCGCAAGGTCTACTACGACCCTACTCGGGCGGTGCGTGAGCTGGGCATTCCCAAAGTGTCAGTGGCGGAATTGATTACGGAGTTTGTTGGATGAGTACTCAGACGCGGCAGGCGCTGGCCGAGGGGGCCGGCTCCAAGGACGTGCTCGGGATCTCGATGGCGCAGGCGCGATCCTTGGTAGCCGACCTCGCTGTAAGACGGCAGTGGATTTACTGGGTCGACCTGACGGTGTGTGTAGCGGTGGGCTACACGGCATTCCTGTTGTGCCCGGCCAGGCAACCCCTTTCGCCCGCCGCTGTGGGTTGCGTGGTGGTCGCTGCGTTGGCGCTATACCGTGCCGTCCTTTTCGTCCACGAGATCGTGCACGCCGGTGCCGAACTACGTTCATTCGCGCTGTACTGGCATGCGGTCTGCGGGATCCCGCTGATGGTTCCGCAATTCACCTACGAGTTTCATCAAGAACATCACGCGTCGCGCACCTACGGCACCGCCGCCGACGGCGAGTATGTGGCCTATGCCACCGAACCGCGCTGGCGGGTGGTCGCCCTACCCTTCACCGCCTTGCTGGGGCCGGTGTTCTTCGTGGTGCGGTTCCTGGTGCTGGCGCCGCTGAGTTGGCTTGTCCCACCATTGCGTCGGTACGTACTGACTCGGGCGTCGGCACTGATGATCGACGCAGACTTCTGCCGCACACTTCCGCCCGGTGGCGTCCCTCGCTCCTGGCTGATCCAGGAATTCGCCTGTTTCGCCTACCTGGTCGGGGTGGCCGTGCTCTTCGGGCTTGGTGTATTCGCGCCGTACCGACTGCTGGAGGCCTACGCGGTCGTGAGCCTGATCCTGTTCGTCAACTGGATTCGGGTGCTCGTTGCTCATCGGTACGAGAGCGAAAACCAGCGGATGACATTCCCCGAGCAAGTGCTCGACTCTATCGACCATCCGTCGCTGCCGGTCCTGGGTGAGCTCTGGGCCCCGTTGGGTCTGCGACTGCACGCTGTTCACCACCTATTCCCCAAGCTGCCCTACCACCAGCTCGCCGAGGCTCGACGACGGCTCGCGGAGGCAGTTCCCCGCGACCGCGGCTATTGGGTGACCGAGGACCCATCGGTGGTCAGCTCATTCCGTCGCCTGCTCAGCCGCCGGGCAGAGTCGTCGAAGCCGATCCGGCAACTCACCGATGAGGCTGTGTGATGCTGGCCAAAAACCCACCCCCCATGCGGGAATCCAATGCGGCGACCTACTCGCGACGCCTCCCGATACGACTGGTCGAGGCCCGCGGTACCCGGGTACGTGACAGCAGCGGGCGTTGGTATATCGACTGCCTAGCGGCCGCTGGGGCGATGTCGCTGGGTTGGAACCATCCGGTGGTCAGTGAGGCGGTCATCAAAACCGTTGACTCCGGTGAGCCCTGGCTGTCGTTGGACTTTCATACCCCCGCGAGGGAGCAGTTCGTCGAAGACCTGCTCTCCATCCTGCCGCCGGGATTGGCCGCCGACGGCCGGGTCCACTTGTGTTCGCCCAGCGGTGCCAGCGCTGTCGAGGCGGCCCTCACGCTTGCCGAAATCGCCACCGGTGGGCGTGAACATGTTGGCGTGCAGGGAGGTTTCCACGGCTGCACCAGGGCTGCGCGCGCGGCAAGCTCCGGCGGCGGACTTCGGCAACAGCCCGTAGTGATGGCACCGCGGACGACGTTTCTGCCCTTCCCCCAGAACTATCGGTGTCCCTTCGGCGTCGGGGGCGAACGTGGCGTAGACCTGGCAGTGACGGCCGTCGAGCAGCTCGCCGCACCCCACGCCGGCATCAGCGCCCCCGCGTCGATCATCTCCGAATTCGTCCTCGGTGAGGGCGGCGTGCTGCCGGCCCACCCGCGTTGGGCCAAGGCGTTGCGCAACCTGGCAAACCGTTTCGAAGTCCCCCTGATCGCCGATGAGGTACAGGCAGGGATGTTTCGGACCGGACGGGCTTGGGGGTTCGAGCATTGCGACATCGAGCCCGACATGGTCGTGATGTCCAAGGGCCTCGGTTCGGGTGTGCCGATTGCCGTGATCGTGGTTCGCGAAGGCTATGACGTCTGGGAACCCGGTGCGTTTACCGGAACGTTCCGGGGCAACGCGATGGCCTTCGCCGCGGCGAGCGCGGTCATTCGATACGCCCGAGAAGCGGCGTTGGCCGAGCATGTAACCCGGATGGGGGAGTACTTCCGCACCGGACTGCAACGCATTCTCGAAGAGTGCGAGATCGTTGGCGACGTTCGCGGCCGCGGGTTGATGCTGGCCGCCGAGATTGTGGACCCGCAGCTGCCGTGGCCGTCGGGTGTGGCACCGGCACCCGAACTGGCTAGGCAGATTCAGCGTGCGAGCCTCAGTAACGGGCTCATCATCGAATCTGGCGGACAGTATGGAAACGTCATCCGATTTCTGCCGCCGTTGACCATCGAGGAAGCCGACATCAGCGCGGCTTTGACTGCCTTCGAAGCTGCCGTCAAGCAGGTAGAACGGCACCGCACCAAGGCAGTTGACCTCCGGGCGGACCAGCGATGAGCCGCGACGTGAGTGACTTCGCCGGCGAATTCGTCTCGGGCAGCGGCACGGCCGCCTACCGCGACGCAATTACGTTGGCTAGCGGCTTGGTTGCGAATGCATTGGAAGCGGCCGACGCGCCCGGCCTGGTGGACGGATACTCGTTGCTGAAGGAGCTGGCGGATAAGCCCAGGCTCGATACCGTTGCCGGTGTCGGCCTGCCGGCGGCCCTGGAGGAGGCCGTCGGCCTCATGGCGGGGCACTCCGCTGTGGTCACCCACCCCGCGTACCTGGCGCACCTGCACTGCCCGCCCACCGTTGCTTCCCTGTCCGCTGAGGTTCTCATCAGCGCGTTCAATCAGTCCCTCGATTCGTTTGACCAAGCTCCCGCAGCCACGGCCATCGAGCAACGAGTTGTCGAACATCTCTGTGCCCGAATCGGATACGGGACAGATGCGGACGGTACCTTCACCAGTGGCGGCACCCAATCCAATCTGCACGCGTTGCTGATGGCACGTGATGTTTTCGCGCAGCGGACGCTGGGTTTGGATGTCGGCACCGCCGGGTTGCCGGCGGCGGCGCGCTCATGGCGACTGCTTTGCACTCGGCAGGCGCACTTCTCGGCGCGCCAGGCACTGCGCATCCTCGGCCTTGGCGCCGACGCCGTGATCGAAGTGCCTACCGACGATGCAGGACGTTTGTGCGTCGAGGCATTGGCGGGGTGCATCGCTGAGAGCCAAGCCCGCGGCACACCGGTGTTCGGACTGTTCCTCACCGCGGGAACCACCGACTACGGGGCCATCGATCCGCTCGAGCCCGCGATCAAGATCGCCCGGCAGCACGGTGTCTGGGCGCATGTGGATGCGTGTGTCGGGGGCTGTCTGGCCTTCAGTGCCCAACACCGACATCTGTTGCGGGGTATCGAGTTAGCCGACTCCGTGGCCGTCGACTTTCACAAGCTGCTGTTTCAGGCGATCAGCTGCAGTGCCCTTCTGGTCCGAGACGCCGAGTCCTTTCGCGTCTCGGCCTGCCACGCCGACTACCTCAATCCCGCCGATGATGTCGAACACGATGTCGTCAATTTGGTCGGCAAGTCTCTGCAGACCACCCGTCGATTCGACGCGCTGAAAATATTCCTCACCCTGCGTGCGCTCGGTGAGCGGCGTATCGGGGCGATGATCGACGCCACCTGCGCCGCCGCGGCAGCCGCAGGCCGGGCCGTATCGGACCACCCCCACCTCACGTTGTGTGCGCCCGTGGCCGTCAACACGGTAGTGCTGCGGTGGCGCCATCCGGAGCTGACCGAGCAGAAGTGCGACGCGGTCAACAGTGCGATCCGCAGCAGCCTCGCTCGTTGTGGCCTCGCACTCGTTGGTCGATCGCGCGCGGCCGGACACCAGGCGATCAAGCTGACTTTCGTCAATCCGCTTATCACCGCAGACCTGGCCACCGGGGTCATCGCTGACGTGTCCCGCCGGGGCAACGAAATCGCTGGTCTACCCGACGACCTGGCGGCACAGGCATGACCGAACAGCTGTGTCGTATCGAGCGAGTGGCGGCGTCCGATCCGCGTTTTGGATGGGCCAAACAGGTCGAGTACACCGTCTTCGGTCTGGAGAACAACTTTGCGAGCGATGCCGATATCGCCGCTGCGGAAATGGTGCACTACCGAGACTGGGAGCGCTCGTCGGAGATTTTCGTCAGCCTCGACACCGCGGCACCGCACCAGCCCGTGGGAGTTCTCCGCGCGCTGCGCCATGACCCAGAGCTCGGGCTGGACAGCTTCAGCACGCTACGTGACGCGCGCAACTACCCCGTGGACGAACGCACTCGCCGCAATTTTCTCTACCCGCGCTGGAGTGACTTTTTCGACGGCATCGATCCGCGGCGAATCGCAGAACTCGCTACCCAGGGGGTGCTGCGAAGCGCGCGTCGCTCCGGGATGATCGAACAGATCTGGCGAGCGTTTTTCAGCAGTCTCGCCGCCGACGGCGTCGATCTCGTCACGGTGGCGCTGGTCGTGCCGTTGTTCGAGTGGTATCGCCAACTGCTGCCCGATCGCCTGCACCAGATCGGAGAAATTCTGCCGAACTACATCGGCGCCGACAGTGTGCCCGCCGTAGTCGATATCGGCGGGTCATTCATCTCGGATTCCATTCGCGACATGGATGCGGATTCGGCATCACTGCTGGCGCTGACAGTCCAAGCACCACATCCAGCCTCAGCTGTACCAGGACCTTCCGGGGAAGAAGAGAGAGAGCAATGAGATCAATCCACACCGACGAGCACGTTTTCCGCAAAGTCAGTGAGATCGACTGCCCCGTCGAACGGGTATGGCAGACGGTCACCACCCAAGAGGGGATCAATCATGAGATGGGCCCCTACATGAAAATGACCATGCCTAAACAGTTCATCGGCAGATCCATTGCCGACGTGGAACCGGGTACCCGGATCGGCAAGAGCTTCCTTCTACTATTCGGGTTCCTTCCCTTCGGGTTTGACGACATCACCATCACCAGGATTGAACCCGGCCGGATGTTCCGCGAAGAGTCCACGATGACGGGGATGCGGGTGTGGGTACACCACCGCACCCTGGAACCAAAAGGCGATAAAACGGTGGTCAGCGACGAGATCACGCTGGCTCCTCAGGCACCCATGGGCCTTATCCCCGGGTGGGGCAAGCTGATGAGCAAGATCTTGTCGGCGTTTTTTGCTCACCGTCACCGACGTCTTCGCAAAAGTTTGGCCAAAACCGGTGTAGCGCAATGAGACCATCTTCGATGGCCGCGTCGGTGTTGGTCGCCGCGGCAGCGCTGACCGGCGGATGTACGGCGGTGAACAAGGCCGCCGGCGAACCCGTCGGCCATGCGTTCCAGCTGCTCGAGTACCCGCAGCCGGTTTCGCAGCCGGTTGCCGAGCCCGCTGAGGGATCGCCCTATGGCGGCTACTCGGTTGAGGTAGCTGGCTCGGTTACATATCTCAAGGAAACGACCGTCCTGCCCAAGAGCGGTCTGCTGACTATCGGCCCAGGGCCACGCGCTGGTGAGCTGCAGGTGCAGCACTACTACCAGGGTGACCGGTTCCCCTACGAGACCGGCGTCCTTTCCAAGGACGGGACGGCGAGCACCCTCAACGCCATCACCATCGTCAACCCACTGGATTCCCGGGTGTCGTTGCAGTGCGCCGTGGCAGGCGGCATCGCGCTCGAGAACCTCAACGAGCCACGAGACCTGCACGGCGAGTGCGGCGGGGGCGCGAAGTTGTCGGGCACCGTGCGGGCCGACGGGACGCGCCAGGCTACGTGGCGCGGCAAGCCGGTTGAGCTGGCCCGCACCGTTGTCGACTTGACCATTACGGGGATGACGAGCGGAAAAGTCCACCAAATCAACGATGTACCGAAGGGCGGCAGCTTTCCGCTGTATACGGCCATCGACGTGAACATGACCGCCCAAGGCATCAACCTAACGGAAGAGCTGGAACGCTATGTCCTCCCCAGAGTCCAAGACTGACAACGAAACCGGAAATTCGCAGCCAGGAACCTCCGCTCTCGAAGCGGTCGACCTGGTCAAGTCCTATCCCGGTTCGGACGCCAACGCCGTCGACGGTCTCAACCTCGTGATTCCGCGCGGGGTGGTCTATTGCCTGTTGGGCCGCAACGGGGCGGGTAAAACCACGACCATCAGGATGGCTACCACATTGCTGACCCCGACTAGCGGCCAGCTGGAGGTGCTGGGGGTTCCGGTTGACAACACGACGCAGCTGCGGCCACTCATCGGCGTGGCGCTGCAAGAGGTCGCCCTCGATCTGTGGATGTCACCCGTCGAGCAGATACGCATGAGCCTGGCGATGGCGGGCTGGCCGAAATCCGACAGGAAGCGTCGCGAGGGCGAACTCGTCGAGCAGTTCGGCCTCGGAAAGTACCTGAATCGCAAAGTCGGAGCACTTTCTGGTGGTATGCGCCGCCGCGTCGACGTGGCCCTCGCGGTCGCGCACAACCCACAGATGCTGTTTCTCGACGAGCCTTCCAGCGGGCTGGACATCGAAGGCAAGCAGGAGGTGTGGAACGCAATCCGGCTGCTGCGTTCTGAGGGCCGTACCGTCGTCCTGACCACACACGATATGGACGAAGCCGTCTCGCTGGCCGATGAAGTCGGAATCATCAAGGACGGGGTGCTCGTCGCTGCGGGTTCGACACAGGAGTTCACCCGAAGCCACGGCTTCGCCGTGGACATTTCGGCACCCCAGGAGATAACCGACGACGCCGTGCGGCAACTGGCCGGCGCCGGCTACCCGATGCAGCGCAAGGGCAGCAGCGCGGTAACCGGATCACTGGACTCTGCGTCTGCCTCCGAGATCGGTTCGCTCGCCACGGTTTTGGATCGGCTCGGACTGGCCGGCGCGAACATCGAAATTCGATCGACGTCGCTGCGCGACGCGTTCCTGGAGGCTACCCAATGACCCGCTCCGCGCTGGCGAACACCGCCCGCCTCTTTCGCCGCTATGTCGTTGTGGGGCTGCGACAGCCGGTCTTCGGTTTCATCTTTCCCATCGTGTTTCCGGTCGTGTTGGTGGTCTTCGTGCGGTCGATGTTCCAACGCGTCGCGGACTTGCCCGGATTTCCGCTGACTTCCTATACCGCCTACATCGCCCCGGGCCTCATCATGCTGATTCCGATGCTTGGCGCGGGATACGGCGCGGGAACGTTGATCGAAGAGATCAGTTCGGGCTTCACCGACCGGCTGCGGCTTTATGGTGTCTCGACTGGTCAGATCATGGCCGCCAAGATCGGCTTCGAGATGTTCAGGATCCTGCCCGCGGCGGTGATCGTCATCGGCCTGCTGGCTTTGCTCGATGCCCCTTTGCGCGCCGGGATCCTCACCGCAGCGCTACTCATCCTGCTGATGTTTCTGTGGTCGGCCGCATATAGCTCACTGTTCTATCTGGTGGCACTCCGCACGCTCAACCCGCAGGCGCCGGTCGCGATGCTGCCTTTGGCACTGCCGGTGCTGTTCGTCAGCCAGGCGCTCATGCCTTCGGTATTCCTGTCGGACTGGCTGCGCATCAGCATCAATGTGAATCCGTTCTCACACATCGTCTCTGCAGCGTCGACGATCATGTACGGCGATTTCGACACCATGACGGTCCTCCGGGGTTGTCTGGTGGGCCTCGGCATGTTCTTGATCCTGCAAATTCCCATCCACTTCGTTATTCGTCGCAAAATCGGAAAGTAAGGGCATAAAGCTGTCATGTCAGAGGTGCGTGTTTTCCTTGTTGAGTTCATCGCTGACGAACTCGAGATCGCCACAACTGAGGTGCGGGACTCTTCCGAACTCATCAGGGACCTCGGGTTCGACTCACTTGCGTTCGCTTCGACGGTGTCGGAAATTGCCAGCCGGTTCGGTGTGCGACTGAGCAAAGACGACGTCTTCGAATCCAAGACGGTGGGCGCGTTGGTTGAGCTGGTGGAGAGCCGGAAGAGCGCGCCGGATGCGGTGAATGCTGCCGTCAACGCGTCGGGTAACCCGTGAACACGATCATGCGGAGGCTGTGTGACAGCCAGGGGGCGACACAGCACGGTCTGACCACGGCTCCGGTCGGCGCCGACGGGCGATCCCATCTCGACCAGCTGACGAACACGCCGTGGTCCTATATCCACCACTTGGGCCGCCGCGCGGCGGGTGCGCTACAACGTGACGGCGTCACCCCCGGCGACGTGGTGGCGGTGTTGGCTGGCGCGCCCGGTGAGATCGCTCCTCTGGTGCAGGGCGCCTGGATGTGCGGTGCCGCGGTGACGATGTTGCATCAACCCACTCATCGGTCCGACCTACAAGCGTGGGCCGCCGACACCAAGAAGACCTTGTCGATGGTCGGCGCATCGACCGTCGTGGTCGGCAGCCCATTTCAGTCCGCCGCGCAGGAGTTCGCGAAGGTGGGCCTACGCGGCTTGGAACTTTCCGAGCTGCTTACCGCAGATGAAGGGCGCATCGTTGTCGCAGAGGAGGATTCGCCCGCATTCCTGCAACTGACGTCCGGTTCGACCGGGCATCCCAAGGCCGTCAGCATCACCTACCGCAACATCGAGGCAAACGGGCGCGCACTGATGGCCGCCGCGAGCGCCGATGTCGCCTCCGATGTCGTAGTCAGCTGGCTGCCACTCTTCCACGACATGGGCATGATGGGTCTGCTGATCATTCCCATGTATGAGGGTATGGATGCTGTCCACATAACGCCGGCGGACTTCCTCAACGATCCCCTGCTATGGGCTGAACTGATCACCAAGCACCGCGGCAGCATCACTGCTGCACCGAATTTCGCGTATTCACTGCTGGCTCGGCGCCTACGCAGAGCGCAGGACCACGCGTTCGATCTCTCCTCCCTGCGCTTTGCGCTCAATGGGGCCGAAGGCATCGACGTCGCCACGCTGGAGCGGCTTGCCACCGAGGGTGCGCGCTTTGGACTGCGGCGGGATGCCATCGTGCCGGCCTACGGTATGGCCGAAGCGACCCTGGCGATATCCGTCGTACGACCCGGTGAAGGATTCCGGGTCTGCCCGCCGCATCCCGACCTGGTCGCGGCACAGGGCGAAGCGGCGGCACCGCGAGTCATGCTGGGACCGCCCGTGCCCGGATGCGATGTGCGAGTGGTGTCCGAAGACCGAACCGTCCTCGCGCCGTCGGAAATCGGCGAACTCGAGATCCGCGGCGACAACGTGACGGCCGGATACCGCACTGAGGCGGGTTTCGAGCCGGCGGTTGACGCCGGCGGTTGGTTGGCCACAGGTGACGTCGGCTACCTGACCGAGAACGGGCAACCGGTGATCTGCGGCCGCAAGAAAGACATTCTCATCATCTCGGGCCGCAACGTGCACCCTGAGGACATCGAGCGGTCCGTTGTCGGTATCGCGGGCATTCATTCCGGCGGCGTCGCCGCCGTGCGCCTGGCCACCGCCTCCGCTAGCGAGGGATTCGTAATGGTCGCCGAATCTGCGCTGCATGCCGACGATGCCGAAAGCAACCGTATCCGAACCGAGGTCGCCGACCGCGTGTTCGTCAATCTCGGGGTGAGTCCGCGAGCAGTCCATGTGGTCCCGGCGGGTTGGCTCCCCAAGACGTCGTCGGGAAAGCTGCGTCGGCGGCAGACCTCCGAGCGGTTGCGACTCTTCGACGACGCATTGTGAGGCCGTGTGATGGCGACGACCTTTGTTAACGACCGACTGATCGGGCTGCGCCGCCTCAGCGTCACGTACCTGCGTCAGCACCCAGCGGCATCGCTTGCCACGGCTGGCGAACAGATCGTGCTGGGCGTCGCCGCGTTGCGCTACTTGGCGATAGATCTGGTGACCGGCCGGTTCCCATGGACCGAGTGCATCCGGCAGGCGAGCTTCATGGCCGCCACCGCCATCATGCCGACGATTCTGGTGGCATTGCCCATCGGCGCTACCCTGTCCATCCAGTTCGCGATGCTCGCTGGCCAGGTCGGGGCGACCTCGCTGGCTGGAGCGGCGAGCGGGTTGACCGTCGTCCGGCAGGCCGCCTCGCTGGTGGCGGCCATTCTGCTGGCTGCGGCGGTCGGCTCCGCAATCACCGCGGACCTGGGCGTTCGCACCATGCGCGAGGAAACAGACGCGATGGAGGTGATGGGCGTCTCCGTGGTCCGCAATCTGGTCGTCCCTCGATTGCTGGCAGCCATGGTCATCGGGGTCGCGTTGTGCGGCGTGGTGTGCTTTGTCGGATTCCTGGCCAGCTACCTGTTCAACGTGTACGTCCAGGGCGGCTCTGCGGGCAGCTTCCTGGCCACATTTTCGGCGTTTGCCACCACCGGCGACATGATCCTCGCCCTATTGAAGGCCGCTGTCTATGGCTTCATCGTGACGGTGGTGGCATGTCAGAAAGGGCTATCAACTCGGGGCGGTCCAGCCGGTGTCGCCAATTCGGTCAACGCCGCGGTTGTGGAGGCCGTCTTGCTGCTAATGATCGTCAACGTCGTGGTCAGTGAGCTCTATACCGTTCTCTTCCCGAGAACGGGTTTGTGACATGACCTCGTTTGTCGCGATGCGCCGCATGTCGATACGTCAAATAGTGTTTGCCGGCGCCGGTGCCGGCCAGCCGCTCGCCAGGTTCGGCCACATGATTGCGTTCTACCTCCACACGGTCCTTGCCATTCCGGTCGCGCTGCGACGCTACCGCCGGGAGTTCATGCGGCTACTCTCCGACATCACCTGGGGTAACGGCTCCATCGTGGTCGGCGGCGGGACGGTGGGAGTGGTTCTGGTGCTGGGCATTACGGCTGGCGCGCTAGTCGCGATCGAGGGGTACAACTTCCTGAACATGATGGGCATCGGCCCGGCCACCGGTGTCGTCTCGTCCCTGGTGACCACACGCGAACTCGCCCCCATCATGGCTGCGCTCGGCTTCGCGGTCCAGGCGGGATGCCGCTTCACCACGCAGATCGGTGCAATGCGGGTGGCCGAGGAAATCGATGCTCTCAACGCGATGGCTATCCGGCCGATCCCGTACCTGGTCACCACCCGATTGCTGGCTTCTGCCGTCGCGATCATCCCGTTGTACATCGCATGTCTGACGATCAGTTACCTGTCGTGCCAACTGATGGTTATCTTCACGACCCATGGGTCGGTGGGACCATATCTGCACTACTTCACGATGCTCATCGACGCCAGAGACGTTGGCTACTCGGTGATCAAGGCCGTGGTTTTCGTGGCGCTGGCGTCGGTGGTCCAGTGCTACTACGGCTTTTGCGCGGAAGGCGGGCCAGAGGGCGTCGGTGTTGCCGCCGGACACGCCATGCGTGCCAGTATCACCGTCGTCATCATCGTCAACATGGTGCTGACCATGGCGCTGTGGAGCGTTGACGCCGGCGTCAGGTTCGGCGGCTGACGATGACCAATCACATTGACCTCGACGGGATTTACTTCTCGAAGCGACAGTTGCTCGCGCGTGGGGGCATCGCGCTGGTCGTTGTCTTGCTGGTGACGTCGTGGCTGCTGGCCAAGTCCATGGGCTATCTGGATCGCGGTGTCCAAGTGGTCGCCGACCTGCGCAACATCGGCGACGGTCTACCGGCCGGGTCCGACGTCAAATACCGGGGGATCCAGGTTGGCACCGTCGAGAGCCTCGATCCGTCGATCGGCAACCAACCGAACCAGGTGCGGATTCGCCTCAAACCGGAGTACGCGGCGTCGATACCGGTGACCGTCACCGCGCGCGTCGTACCGAGCAATGTCTTTGCGGTGTCGTCGATCCAACTCGTCGAGCACGGGCCCGGCACACCCATCAGCGACGGCGAGCGGATCAGCGAAGACACCGACCTACCTACCGTGTTGTTCCAGACAGCGCTGACCAAGCTGCGCGACATTCTTGCCGCTGCCGGCCGTAATCGCGATGATCACACCCTCGGAGTGCTTGCGGCCGTCGGAGCCGCGACGAACAATCGCAACGGCGCACTGCAGCTGAGTACGCACCAGCTGATTCGGATCATCGACGAGCTCAACGGTGTCGTTGCGACTGACGAAGGTCCGTCGACTGTCGCCGCGCTGGTGGATGCGGCGCGTGGGCTGTCGCAGAGCGCACCGGAGTTACTGGATGCGTTTCACGATGCCGTCGCGCCGATGCGGACACTTGTCGACAAGCAGCAGGCGCTGCACGACTTCCTCGGGGCCGGGCAATACACGACCGGGCTGGCCGTCAATTCCTTGCAGAACCACTCCGACCAGCTCGTTCAGATAACGACGGATCTCACCCCGGTCGTCGGTGTATTCGCCGACAACGCACAGCACTTCGTGCCGATCACCGAGCGGATCACCAGATTCTCGGACAAGTTTTTCGAGGAGGTTTGGGACCCGGCCTCGACCGTTGCCCACGGTCGTGTGAACGTCTCGTTCACACCGTCCTATACCTATACCCGGGCCGACTGCCCGAGGTACGGGGAGCTGCGGGCCCCGAGCTGCTTTACCGCACCCCTGGTTCAGGCTCGGCCCGACCTTCCTGAGGTGTTACTCCCGCAGAATTACCAGCCTCCACCGAATCTGGCTCCCCCCCTGGGACGGTCGTGGGTCCTGACGGAAACCTCGTCGCGGTTGGCCCGCCGCTGATCAATCCCACCCCGAACCTCGAGGATCCCAATCCGCCACTGCCTGCCGGGGTGACGCCTGCGCCTCCAGTTCCGGGCACCGCTAACCCGGATCTGCTTCCCGCGGCTCCGTCATCTTTCGGGGGCAACGTCGGGCCGGTCGGCAGTGTGCAAGAACTGTCAGCCCTGAGTCTGATCACCGGGGAGCAAGCGACCGTCGCGACCCAGCTGCTGCTGGGGCCGGTGGCCCGCGGCGCCATCGCCAGCCGAACTCAGCAAACACCGACGGAGAGCAAATGATGCGAAGGCAGCCGGCCAATGACTAGTCCCCGGACACGAACACGACGCGGCGCGCTGCTGTGGGTGGCTTTCTTCTTGGTGGTCGCTACGGCGTTGACGTGGATGGTCTATGTCACGCTGCGCCACGACGTCAAAGGCCCCACGGCCCGCTATGGCGCCCTGTTTACCGATGTTTTCGGGCTTCGTGAGGGTGACGATGTCCGGGTCGCGGGGGTGCGAGTTGGACGGGTACAGAAGGTCGAACTCGACCAAACGCTGGCGCGCGTGTCGTTCATCGTGCAGCAGGGCCAGCCGATTCTCACCGACACCATCGCATCGATCACATACCAGAACATTGTCGGTCAGCGCTATCTGGCGCTTGCCCCCGGCCGCACCGGTCGCGGCATCCCGATACCGCCGGGCAGTGTCATTCCGGTAGAGCGGACTGAGCCATCCTTCGATATCGGCACGCTACTCAACGGCTACGAGCCGCTGTTCGCGGTGCTCGATCCGGATCAGGTCAACAACTTCACCAAAGCGGTCATTGCGTCACTTCAGGGCGACACTTCGGCTCTTGCCACCCTTGTCAACCAGACATCAACGCTGACAGCGACTTTCGCCGGTAACGACGACGCCCTGGCCAACGTGATCGGCAGCCTCGACAGGGTGGCCGGCAGCCTGGCCAGCCAAAGCGCTGAATTCGAGCACACGATCGCGCAGACGCGCCAGATGGTCTCCCAATTCAACAGCAGGCGTTCGGAATTGGTCGAGTCGACCGGCAACATGGCGGCGGTGGTCCGTCAGTTGGGCGGCATCCTCGCAGATGTCAACCCGCAAATCCGTCAAATCCTGGACCGCCAGCCCGGTTACACCAAGCACCTGCTGGACATCGAACCTCAGGCGGCCTTCGTGGGAATGAATACTCCGCTGTTACTCAAGGGCCTGGCCCGCGTGTTCGGTCAGGGCACCTACATGAATGTGTATGGCTGCGATGTCAACTTCTACGGGTACTTCCCTGGCCTCAACGACATGGTCCCTATCATCGTGGCCGCGGCGACGCCCGGTGGAAAGCCCATGTACACCCCGAAATGCAGGAATGTCACCGATGGCTGAACGAATAAAGCACCTTCGCCCGCGACTGCGCCCGCTGGCCTCGTACAACAAGACCTGGCTCGGATTCGTTGGGCTGTCACTGGCAGTAGTCCTGATTGGGGCGCTGCTGCTGGTCAAGCAAGCAGGCATCGGCTATCGGCGCTACACAGCGGAGTTTCTGCAAGCGGCGTCCTTGCAGCCGGACAACGTGGTCTCGGTGGCAGGTGTACCGGTGGGCAACGTCATCAGCGTTCGTCTGGCAGGCAACCATGTTGAAGCTCGATTGCGGGTCAAGGACAATATTGCGCTCGGCCGCGACACTCGGGCCGCAATCAAGATCACAACAATTTTCGGTTCCCGCTACATCGACCTGCATCCGACGGGTGCTGGTGTACCACCGGGCCAGACAATCGATTTGGCCCACACCGAGGTGCCCTACGATCTGCAGGCGGCGCTGGCCGACTCGACCAGAACCTTCGAGCAGGTTGACGGTGATCGAATTGCATCATCGCTGACCGTCCTCGGCCAAGCGCTGAACGGTCTGCCAGACGTCTTTCCGCAAGCGCTAGAGAATGTCCGCGCGTTGTCTTCGGTGATTTCCCAGCGTCGCGACCAACTTGGGACACTGCTCAAGAGCACGCAGAACGTCACCTACATATTGCGTCGCCAGCAATCCGACCTCGGCAGCATGATTCGGCAGGGCCAAGACCTGATCGGAGAGTTCGTCGCACATTCAGCGGCCTTCCACGCAATGATGCAGGCCTTGACGCAGGTCGTCGGCTCGCTGCGCACAATCGTGGTCGATGACCGGGCCGCGCTTGAAGATGTCGTCCAAACGATGGAGCAGCTCAGCGCAAAACTCGCCGAACAGGATGCGCTCTTCAGGAACTTGTTGGAAATCGCCCCAGTGCCGGTCAGGGAGCTGGCCAATGCGTCCGGCTATGGCAATGCGTTGGAACTCAACGCGGCCGCCGGACCGCTGGTCGACTCGTGGATGTGTGCGATTAGCGGCCGCGCCAAGCAGTTCGGTTTGATCCAATACTTCAAGGACTGCGCATGACACACCGGCACAACCTAATTCGGGTTGGTGTAGGCCTCGTGGTCGTCGCCGCCCTCGCGTGCGCTGGCTGGTACGGGTTGGCCCGCGACCGCGGACCGATCGTGGTGACGGCCCAGTTCGACAGTGCCGCTGGCCTCTACGAGGGCAATGCAGTGGCAGTGCTCGGAATACCGGTGGGGCATATCACCAAAATCGTCGCGAAATCCGGCTACGCCGAGGTGGAATTCACTGTCGACCGCGCGGTGCAGGTCCCGGCGGATGTGCAGGCGGTGACCATCTCGACATCAATCCTCACCGACCGCCAGATCGAGCTGACTCCTGCCTACCGCGGTGGGCCCACGCTGCGAAATCACGACACCATCGGGCTGACCCGTACCAGGGCACCCGTTGAGTTCGACCGGGTCCTCGGGATGCTGGACAGACTAGCCAGCTCTCTACAAGGAGACGGCCGGGGTGGCGGTCCGGTGGCTGGCGTTCTCGATGCCGGGTACGACGTTGTGAACGGCAATGGGCAGCACCTCAAGGAGGCGTTCGACGAGCTGTCGAAAGCGTTGCGGCTCAGCGCCGATCGCGGAGTGCATACCCGTGAACAGATGACCGCGATTATCGAGAATCTCAGTTCACTGCTGGATGCGGCGGCGAAGAATGACTCGACGTTGCGGCAGTTCGGATCGACCGTACGCCAACTCAGTCAGATCATGGCCAACGAGGGCTTCGGTTCTGGAACCAGCGGCCAGCAACTCAACGCGTTGATTCAACGCACTGAAGACATTCTCAATGCCAACCGCGAAGCCATCGCACGCGGAATTGCCAACGGCAACACCACCATACAGTCGGTGGTTGATCGGCAACGGGAGGTCACCGAGTTCTTCGATGTGCTGCCGTTGATGGCCGACAACCTGTACAACGCGGTCGATCAACGTAACGGTTCGATTAGAGCCCACCAACTGACCGACCGCATGATCTTCGACTCGCAGTTTGGCAAGGAGGTATGCAACCTGATGGGTTTGCGGCAGCTTGGCTGCAGTACCGGCACCTTGCAGGACTATGGGCCCGACTTCGGTCTGACCTATGTGCTCGACGGTCTCGCCGCGATGGGGCAGAAATGATCAGGCGGCTATCCGGCAGGCCGCGTTGGCGGTTGGGGATTCTGGCGACCGTGCTCGCCACCACTGCGTGTTCCACGAATGGGTTGGCTGATCTGCCACTTCCGGCCCCGGGCCTGGGTTCGGGCGGCTATCGGATAACCGCCATCTTCGCAAATGCGCTCAATCTGAACGAACACGCCAAGGTGAAGCTCGGCGGCGCAGACATAGGCCTCGTCGAGTCGATGACGGCTCGCGACTTCAACGCGGTGACCACGTTGCGCATCAGGAGCGACGTGCGGGTGCCGGTGGGCAGTGGCGCCGAACTGCGCACCGCAACACCGTTGGGGGACGTCTTTGTGTCGATCGTCCCGCCGAGCCAGCGTGCTGCGGATACCCCCACGCTCCAAGATGGCGACACCATCGCGCTGAACAAGACCGCGACGGCGGCCACCGTCGAATCGGTACTGAGTTCGGCGGCCATTCTGATCAACGGTGGTGTGGCTCATAACTTGACCAACGTCATCAATGGGCTGGGCAAGGCCGCCGGCAATGACGGCGAGGTGTATGGCGAACTGATCCGCAAGTCCAATGAATTGCTGGGAAAACTTGACGCCCGAACCGGGCAGCTCGAAGACGCGATGTCGCAAACCGAGCATTTGGCCGCCGAACTCGACCGCAAACGAGAAGTGATCGCCGAGTTGCTACAAGCCACCGACCCGGCCACGAGCGTACTGGCAGCAGATGCCAGCCAGATCTCCGACTTGCTGTTATTGATGGGGGGCGCGGCCACCGAGCTGAAGAAGTTCCCGTCGATTGCCGGCACTGACAGCAGCGGCAGGAGCGTCATCAAGGACGCCAATGCTGTTGCCGCCGCGTGGAACGATGTGGCGCTGGACCCCGACGCACGGTTGTCGGCCTTGTCGAATTTGTACGCGCCATTCGTCAAACTCACTGCGGGCAACTCAATCTCGGGCAGCGCCGGGATCGACAGACTGGTCCTTGGTTCCATTCCGGACATCGGGTTCGGCGGGGACCCAGGCCTACATGGCCCCAAGCGGTACGACTGGCGCAAGTTCGTCGGTTCGTTGAAGTTCACGCTGTGGCGACTTCAGGAGCGCGTTGTCGGTCAGGGGCCGCCGCAATGACCGACGTCGAACCCTCCTTGACCAACATGCGTGGCGGCCGACACACCTGGCTGTCATGCGTTGGTTTGTTGCTGACCCTGGTGGTGTCGGTCGCCTACCTGCTAATCGGTGTGCTGCACGTCAGGCCGTTGGCTTCCAACTACGCCCTTACCGTCGAACTGGGCCAGTCGGGCGGGTTGCTGCCCAACCAGGACGTTGCCCTGCACGGCGTGCAAATCGGTAAAGTCGAGTCACTCGAGATCTCTCGGACCGGTGTCACGGCCATACTGCGAATCAATGCCGGCGTGCGCATTCCGGTCGCCAGTACGGTCCGGGTATCGGCGTTGTCACCGGCGGGCGAACAATACGTTGACTTCAACGCCACCTCTGGTGAGGGCCCCTTCCTCAAGAACGGCGACGCGATCTCACAAGATCGCACCACCACACCGGTGACGCCTGCCGAACTCGTGCAGCATGCCGATGGCGTACTGGCCCAGATCGATCCAGCCAAGCTGGCGGGGATCAGGCGTGAGTTGAACCTGAGCAAAGCAGCGCCGGAAAAGTTGACCGCGATTGTCGACGGCGGGGTCTTCCTCATCTCCACCCTGGATTCGGTGCTACCGCAAACGGTCAGCCTGCTCAGGAACAGCCGCGTGGTGCTATCTGCTGCTATCGATGTGAATGACGGCATCGACGCTACCGCTCGCAACGTTCATCAACTGCTAACCGGCGTTTCGTCCATGGATGACGGGTACCGCCGCATGGTCGACCAGACACCGGGGGTGCTAGAGGCCGCGGACAACCTGTTCAGCGATAACTCCGACACGATGGTCCAGTTGCTGGGCAACCTGACGACCGTCGCAAAATTGTCGTATCTTCGAGTACCCGCGCTCAAAGCGTTGTTTCCGGACTACCGCGGTTCGGCGTTGGAAGCATTCATGAGCACCATGCACGATGGCGGACTCTGGGCCACGGCGGACTTGTATCCGCGATACACCTGCGATTACGGCACGCCGAGCCATCCGCCTTCGGCAGCGGATTACCCGGAGCCGTTCCTGTACACGTACTGCCGCGACGACGATCCGGCGGTGCTGATCCGGGGGGCTCGAAACGCGCCGCGACCGCCTGGCGACGACACCGCCGGGCCGCCACCGGGGGCAGACCTGGGAGCGACCACCGGCCCCACACCGCAAGGCCGCTTTACCATCCCGACCCCCTACGGCGGACCAAGGCTGCCGATCGAACCGCCGCACTAACGATCAGGGTTCGGCCACACCGTGAACAAACAGACCCCATGCCCACCGCGTAACCACATCGCCCCAGGTGTGGGGCTAGACAGCGGCCGCCGGCCTACCGAGACATGGCTCGGAAACAAAATGCGCATGGACATCGGCCGAAACGGAGCAGTCCCACCCTGACCGACCGGCCCAGTTCGCCTTGGAGTCATCCAACCCGGCGCATCGTGGGTTACCGGCTACTGCGAATCCTGGAATGCACGCTCCCACGACGGATTCCCGGGATTCCCGGGATTCCCGGGATTCCCGACGACCGAAACCTTCGGCCTACCTCTCATGGATTTTGGCCGGCGGATGGGTCCGCCACGCCTTGTGGAAGCCCATTCACCGAGCGATGCTCCTTGCCGAATACGCGCGACCGTTTGGCGCAAACGTCGGTCACTCCAACAATTTCCGCTGCTCCGTCAGGGGCGAACCCACGCCAAAGTCCCGGCCACCACCGGAGATGCGGCTGCTGCTGCGTCTCCCGCGTGAGACCTGGAACGAGGCCTGCCGGGTTGTTAGTGCTGGTCTCGGGCTTGTGTTGAGACAGCGTTCGTATCGTGCTGCGAGAGAAGGTATTTCGTCTTGTCGGAATTTGCTGAAAGCAGCGTCGCGGTACTGGCTGCCCTGGCTAGCCTGACGCCACGAATGGCAGGGCGGATGGAGGCGCGGCATGACATTTCTCAATGTGCTCCCCGAGATGGTGGCCGCCGCGGCCGCAGACTTGACGAACATTGGTTCGTCGATGACTGCGGCTAACGCGATGGCGGCCGCGTCGACCACGACAGTGCTGGCGCCCGGGGCTGACGAAGTGTCGGTGGCGATTGCGGGGTTATTGCGCTTACACGGGCAGCAGTACCAGCAGTTCGGTGCGCACCTGTCTGAGTTCCATGCCCGGTTCACACAGATGTTGAGCGCTGGGGCCAACGAGTATTCGCAAGCCGAGGCGGCCAATGCCACGTTCACGGCCAGTTCCCTGCAGACTTTGCCGCTAGATGTGCTGAACGCAGTCAACGCCCCCTTCCAGGCGTTCACCGACCGCCCGCTGATCGGCAATGGTGTCGCCGGTGCGCCCGGCACCGGACAAAACGGCGGAGCGGGTGGATGGCTGATCGGCAACGGCGGGGCAGGAGGCTCGGGAACACGCCCGGGCCTGGGCTCTGCCGGCGGTACTGGCGGGACCGGGGGAGCCGCCGGACTGATCGGCAATGGCGGCGCCGGTGGCGCTGGCGGTGCCAGCACTAGCGGAGTCGGCGGAGCCGGCGGCGCCGGCGGGGCGGGCGGATGGCTCTTCGGGGCCGGCGGCACCGGTGGTGCCGGCGGGCTGACGGTCGGCACCACCGGGGGACAGGGCGGCGCCGGTGGCGCCGGTGGGTTGTTCGGGCCCGGCGGTACCGGTGGTGCTGGTGGTACCAGCTTCGTGGACGTGGGCGGGGCTGGTGGTGCCGGTGGGGACAGCGGGTTGCTCAGCGGTCTGTTCGGGACCGGCGGTGGTCACGGAGGGCTCGGTGGAGCTGGTGTTACCGCCGGAGGCGACGGGGGTGCCGGGGGTGACGGTGGACCGTTGATCGGTCGCGGCGGTGACGGTGGCGCCGGTGGACTCAGCAATAGCGTCGACGCCGTCGGCGGGGCCGGCGGGGTCGGCGGCAGCGCCGGCCTAGTCGGCGACGCCAGGGCCGGCGGGTCCGGCGGCAGCGCGGGGCTGTTGTGGGGCAATGGCGGCGGCGGCGGGGCAGGTGGTCTCAGCATCGCCAACACCAACGGGACCGGCGGTGTCGGCGGGGCAGGCGGGGACAGTGGCTTGCTGGGCGCTGGTGGGGCCGGCGGGTCCGGCGGCACCGCACTGCTTGGAACGGGCGGCACCGGCGGCGCCGGCGGCGCCGGCGGGATACTTGGCGGGACCGGGGGCCAGGGCGGCATAGGTGGATTCGGTGAAACCGGCGCGGGAGACGGGGGAAGCGGCGGCATCGCGGGCCTGTTCGGTAGCGGTAATGCCGGCGATGCCGGCGGTTACGCCAACACCAGCGATGGCGGGCAAGGTGGCCAGGGTGGCGATGGCGGCGTGATCTTCGGTTACGGCGGCGCCGATGGGACCGGAGGCGTCACCCCCGGCGGTACCGGTGGAATCGGCGGGGCCGGCGGCTATGGGGGGCTGCTGTTTTCCGGTGGAGGAGTCGGCGGAGCGGGCGGACTGGGCCCAAGCGGTGGATCCGGCGGCACCGGAGGCCACGGAGGTTGGTTCGGGGCCGCCGGGACCGGTGGCAGCGGCGGATTCGGCTTTTCGATCGCCGGCGGAGCGGGCGGGGCGGGTGGCGACAGCACCAGCGGAGTCGGCGGTGCTGGTGGCGCCGGCGGGGATAGCACGGTCACGGGCGGCGCAGGCGGGGATGGTGGCGGCGCGCTGCTGTTGGGCAACGGCGGCAACGGCGGTAACGGTGGCGCCGTTGTTACCGGCGGCACGCCAGGCGGCGGCGGCAACGGTGGCACCGGCGGTCTGCTACTCGGTGCAGACGGGTTGAATGGGTTGACCCAGACGATGTGAATTGCGCGCGCCGCCAGGGCGTTCCGGAAGGCGGTAGTCCCGATCCGCGGGGCCCGCTAGCCCGCACTGGGCCGCCGATTTTGCTGACTTCGTGCTTGCGTGCCAGATCGGCGCCGTCGCTTGGACACCTGAGTCTGGGACAGCCCCAGGGCTCCGGCGTTGTTGATTAGCAGGCTTGTGAGCTGGGGAATTGTGGATTGAGGAGGTCTAGGTGGCGGTTGGCGGTCAAAGCGGTGATCCGGCAGGCTTCGGCGATGTTGTCGGCGCCGTTGAGGCGGTGCAGATTGATCGCGGTGTTGCGTAGCGTTGCTAGGACCTGTGCGCCGTTTCCGGTATGTGCCCTTTGATGGTCTTCGTCGAAGGTGACGTCGCGTATCCAGTGCAGGCTGTTCTCGATTCCCCAGTGTTGACGCATCCAGGTCATGATCGCGGTAGGGCGGGCGTGCTCGAACGGCAGGCTGCAGATGGCATAGACCACCTCCACGCTGCGCTGGTCGGTGGCGGTGATCAAGCGTTCACGAGTGATCCGGATGATTTGTTTTGCGTAGGGGAAGCCGATTCCTCGTGCAGCGGTGATGATTTGCAGGGTGCGGGTCTCGACACGGCCGTGGCCGCGGGAGTCGTCGGTAGCGGCTGTGGGCACCTCGGCCCAGGGCAGCGCGGTGATACGCGCAAGTATTTTGGCTTGGTTGGACTTGACGATCATCAGGTAGTGCGACTTCAAGGTGGCGCAGATCAACTTCGCGGTGACGACCTGGGTATGCATCGCATCCACGGTGACCAGCCACCGCAAGCTACCCGGCAGCAGCGTGAGCAGGGCATGTACGCAGGGAATTTCATTGCTTTTCTCGGCGACAGCGAGTTGACCGAGCACCAATCGGGCACGGTGGGTGAACACCGACACGAGATGCGTGGCTGTCGCTTTGGCGCGTAAAGGCACCACGCAGCATCTTGCCGTCCAACGCGATCGGCACCAATCCACTGGGGTCGCTGCTGGCCACGTGTGCAGTGAAGTAACTGCCCATCCTGGCGTTGAGGTCGGCGGGGTCTAGCCGAGACAAAACAGCGCGGAAGGTCTTCTCACTGGGCCGCCGGAACCGGACCCCTAATTGGGCCAACACATCATCGGGAGCGGTGGCCGCCCATGTGGCAAAACCAGCATAGCCGCGCATCCCCGCGGCAGTGGCCAGAACCGCGATCGCCAACAAAGCCATCAGCGAATACCTCCGACCGCGTGGGTCCCTCGGGTCTGGCACCGAGGCCAACACATCGAGAAACTCCGATCCGATGAGCTCGCTGCGCTCACCAGGACTCCAGCGGTCGAACACCTCTGGAACCGACGACACAGGCAATACTGAAACGGTAGGCACGGGCAACTCCAGACCAACGACGAACAGTAACCAACTCGATCGTTCTCCAGATAGCCCGTGCCTACACTCCGGCCCCAATAGCGCGGCACCAAAGATCATCAACCCAGCTCACAAGCCTGCTAGTCAACAACGCCGGAGCCCTGGGGCATGAGTGATGAATTGTCGGGCGGAGAGCCGACGAATTACGGTGTCGACAGTGATGAATTCCGGCATCCAGCGCAGGCGCGTCCCGTCGCAAACGGGGGCCTCTAGCAGGATGTTTACTGACCGGGCCGGATGGCGGCCAGCGCGCAACGATGAATTGCCTGGCCAAATTGATGAATTAAACTGCGGTGCTGGTGAATTTCACCGATGGCCATTAATAATCTTCAGGTATTTCACAGTCAAAATCGTTGAGCTAATGCGCCGGATAATGATATTAGGTTATTCCTAACCGGTGCAGAGACCCGGAACAGTGCAACCGCGATCGGCGAGCTATCGCGCAAGCGCCTGACTCGAGTGTCTGCGCGAGCCCGCTTGACCACGCCCGTGGAAGCGGGCGCCAACGTACCAACAAGAAGATCCTCGGCATCACCAACGTCGTTGCCGCCGAACATGAGTCGACGGTGAGGAGGGCGACATGAACCACATGAACCAGCTGATCGCCGCGGCGACCGGATGCGTCCAGCCCAGCGTCCCCGGCACACCAGGCGCCCGGCCCGCGACACCAGACCCCAACCCGGCCAGCACCCCCGGCGTCATCGAGTGAGATGGCCGTGCTCGGCCGGCAGTTTGACCCGCATTGTGAAAAGGAGAAGGTGATCGCCCATGGCGGAGATGAAGACCGATGCCGCGACCCTGACCGGTCAGGCCCGTCAGTTCGAACGGATCGCTGATGACCTGAAAGCCTCGATCCGGCGGGTGGAGACAACCGCGGCCGGGTTGCTGCTGGCCTGGCGCGGTGATGCCGGCCATGCCGCCCAGGCTGCGATTGCGCTGTATCACCAGGCGGCCACCCAGCAGGTCAAGAAACTCGATGAAATCTCGACAAAGATCTGGACTGCCGCGCAGGACTACACCGACACCGATGACCACGAAACCGGCTTGCTGTCAAACCAAATGAACTTCTAGTCCCCTCCTGAGCATCAGAAACGGAACAGCGACATGGCAGTACTGCACTACAACTTCGCCGCCATCGAGATCGGGGTTGCCGAAATCCAGGCCGAGGTCATCAAAACCCAAAAGCACCTCCACGACGCCAACCAGGTTCTTTCCACCCTGACCGAGGTGTGGGGTGGCAGCGGCTCTGAGGCCTACCAACAGGTCCAACAGCAATGGGATAGCGCCTCTGCTGACCTCAACGCCGCGCTGCAGGCCCTCGCGCACGCCATCCACCAGTCCAACCAAGAAATGCTGACCACCGAAACAGGCCTCGCGGCCCTGTTCGCCTAGCCCACCAACAGCCAATGACAAACACATGCACAAGGATCCGCGAATGACGACATCGAAGAACCCAGTCACTGTCGATGCCCCTGTCCTGGCGGCTGCCGGGGACGCGCTGCGGGGTCTCTCGTTTCCGTCACCGCCGAAGCCGCCGATCGGGCTGGAAATGGACTACGCGGTGATCGCGGCCAATGAGGTGCTGCCGCACATCTACTTCGCGGTGAAGGACGTGCTCAACACCGCTCAATCCACCCTGCACCAGTTGGGCTCCAACATCGTCACCGCAGCCAACACCTATACGAACACCGACAAAACGCTGGGTGAGCAGCTCAGCCAGTACAAGTTCCAACCGCCGGCGGCCGCGAATCAGGCGCCGGCGGGTACTGGCGTCGAGGACTGACGCAAACATGACGAGACGTCCAGATGTGCAGGTGGCGCCCAAAGGCCTGACGCCGAAAGGCGCCGAGTTGGAGGTGCAGAGCGCGGCGGAAGTCCTGACCCTTTCGGGCGACACGTGGCGGACCTCCTGTACGGGCGGAAGCCAGGCGCCGCAACAACTTGCGCAGGGTTTCGAGCGGGCGGCCAAGAACCATCGGGGCACCGACCGAGCGGCCCGGGTCTGGTGTGCGTACCTGCAAGAGGTGCTGGAATCCGCCGACCCGCAGATGCCAGCCGAGCTCGATGAGCGGCTGGCTCGAGCGCTGCCGCACTTGCACGGCATTCTGTCGGCCCTGGCCGACGTGATCGATGAGGGTTTTCAGATCGTGAGAGGTGGCTAGGCGATGCCGCAGATAATCAAGAAACCGGACACTCCCAACTCGGAGGCGATGCTCGAACCGAACGGGTGGCCGAACGTCTACGAGCTCGACCTGATCAACCAGGCCCGTGATTACTTCATGGCACACAAGCAACTGAGCGAAGTGCACTCGGCTTGTCTCAAGCAGATGAGCGAGATGTTCACCAAAGATGTCTGGTCGGGAGATGCCGCTGAGGCCGCCCACGCCAAGCTCAGCGACTTCAGCTCGCGGCTGGAAACCGTGGTCAAACAGCTGTTGGGCGTATACATCTGGTACGGCGACATGGCCGCGCTGCTCATGACGGTCAAGAAGCGAATCTGCATGCTCGTCATAGAGACTGAAGCGGAGGTGGACGAACTCGAGGCGTCCGCGGAGGAAAACCCCGCAGCGCCCCTTCAGATCATGGCGCTGCTCGCTGAGGCCAACGCGTCGAACACCGCCATGGTGGTTACCGTCGCAACGGCGCTGCAGACGGGCTTGGGATTGATCCCGGAGGACATGTTCCCGGCGATCGATATGAACTCACCCGCGGATTACCTCCCCGATCTCGACCCGCCGCTACCGCCGCTACCCGCGCCGATCTCCAACAACATCCCCAAGCCGATAAAGCCACTACTGGGCCAGCAAGAACAGGCTTCGGACTCGACGTCATCGGACACCGTGCAACCCACGTCGGGGAGCACGCCGGCAGCCACCTCGGTGCCGACTTCGGGTGCGACGGCCGCGTTGAGCCCGCTGTCGAGTCTGAGTTCACCGTCGTCTCTGGCGTCGATGTCGGGTGCGGGAATGTCGGGATCCTCGGCGGCCGCCCCTCAAGGTCCGCCTTCCTCGG
Organism: Mycobacterium liflandii; assembly: GCF_022354805.1. Taxonomy (NCBI): domain Bacteria; kingdom Bacillati; phylum Actinomycetota; class Actinomycetes; order Mycobacteriales; family Mycobacteriaceae; genus Mycobacterium; species Mycobacterium liflandii. Next base: position 684,014 of record NZ_CP023138.1, read on the forward strand.
AGCCGGACACGTCGGCAGCCGAGCCGGCCGCTGCACCGGTGCCCACCGGTGGGGGTGGCGCGCACCCGGGTGGACAAGGGATCCGGCCCCAGTTCTTGGGGCCGGAGGTCGGGGCGAGTTCCCCAGTACCGCAGGCTGATCCGGCGGCCGCCGCGTCGGGCGCTTCGTCAGCCTCGGCGGCACCGACGACATCGATTGCGTCGGGGGGTGCCGCCGCGGGGCCGGGCGTGCGTTCGAGTGCTCCGGTAGCCGGCACCCGATCGGGTCGAACGCCCACCACACCGGCAGCAGACAAGTCAGCGGGCAAGGCCCCGGTGGACGCCCGATCCACTGCGGATGGGGACTTCGCCGGCACCGCCGAGACGATGGATGCTGATGCGCTGGTGGCGATTCCGGTGGCCGCCGCGCTGGCGGAACGTGATGCGATCGCTGCGGCCTCGACGCCACGCACCAGCGAGGCGCCCGATCCATTGGCCCTGGCCCGACGCATCGCCGCGGCGCTGAACGCACCCGATGTCGGCGGCACCGATGAATTCGGGTTCTTCTGGGTCACCGCTGTGACCGCCGACGGTGAGATCGTGGTGGCCAACAGCTACGGGCTGGCCTACATCCCCGACGGGGTGCACCTGCCGGCAGCGGTGCACATGGCCAGCAGCGACCGGGGGATCGCCGCCAGCGAGCGGGCCCGCTGGGCCACCTACCCGGTGATGGCCGTGCAGGGCTGGGCCGCCCATCACAACGCCACGCTGCGCGCGATCATCGCCACCGAAGAACAGCTGGTCAACTGCGATCCCGGCGTGCCGAAGATTCTGCTGCAACCCGACGAGATCCCCGACACCGGCCAGATGAGCGGTCGAACTCGGCTGGAAGTGGTGGACCCACGCGCGGCCAAGCGCCTGGCCGCGACCGTTGATGCGCGTCTGATCGACTTGTTACCCGCCGCACCGGCGGATGCCAATGCGCCGGTCGATCGACGCCACAGGTTGTGGTTCGAGGTACTCAAACCCATGGGCAGCGAGTGCGCGGGCCGCGAGATTGCGCGCGTGGCCGAGTTCTACAACTACGCGGCCCACAGCCAAGAGATTCTGCTTTGGCGGGCACACAACGCCGTCGACGCCGACGCCCAGCGCGCTGCGGTGACCGACTGGCTGTACTGGCTGTACATCACCGCGCAACTCGACAGCGCACAAGCAATCGCTGCCTGATGGGGGTCGGCTGCTCACGCCCTGGCCGAGCCGGCACTCGGCCAGGGTGTGAGTGGGCAAGGTGGTCCCTCGGGGCGCAGCTGACCGCGTCAACCATCGGAGGTAGCTAAGCGATGCCCATCCCAAGACCGACCACTGCCGACGCCCCGGCGATGCTCGAACCTGACGGATGGCCCGGCATCGAGGAAGACCTCGTGTCGGACCTGGCGGTGATGTTGCGCCGCACGTGCGCGCAGCTCGAAGACGTGGGGGAGGCGTGCTGGGAGGCGGGGGCGCTGTTTGAGGATGGTCGTTGGCAGGGCCCGGCCGGCGCCGCAGCCGCTGTGAGGTTCGAGGAAATCCTGGAACAGATGAGGTCCGTGCTGGCCGCTCTCGCACTTGTCACCGACTGGCACTTCGACGTGTGCGAATTCGCCACGGAGGTCAAGGAGGATATCTTCGCCGGCGTCCTCAGCACTCAAGCGCTGATCGAGGTGACACGGGAGGCCCAACCCGAAGCGGTCCCGCCGTTGATCGCGGCGCAGCATGTGAGCAACATCTTGAAGGTCAGCGGGCTCGGCCTGCACATTGGGGCCGACGGCACGGTGCTGCTGGCCGAGATCTGAGCGGCACAGATCAAGATCGCCAACGGGATCCGCACACCAGGTCCCTACCAAGTCCGAAGAGCCGGTCAACGCCGGACCGGATTGGTCAGCTGGCGCGCGTCCGCCCGGCCGGGGTGACCTACCTCCCGGCCGCATCGGCCTCTTGGTAGGCGCGGGCCGCGGCAGCCATATCATTCGACAGCTGGAAAAGATCCTTTTGGATAGCCAGCAGCCTCGCGTTCAACGTTCCCAACATGGCCGGCGAAAGCCGATTGAAATGCACTGATGCCGGATCAGTTCCGATCGCAAGGACTCCCGGCGGAATCCTCGGAAAGTCAGCTGCGGTACTGATCGCGAACAGCTCACCCGCCGCAGTCCGCAGGCTGGGGATACTGACGGTCAGAGGGGAGGTCATTGCTGGATCCCTTTGGTTGTCTTCGGCGTTGGGCGTTGGGCGTTGGGCGTTGGTAGGTGGAGTGATTGACCGCTGCCGGCTTGGCTGGTTAGTAGTCGAGTGCTTCGCGTAGTGCGGCAGCACTACGCGCCGCCGCACTACGCGAAGCACTGGGCTACTGAGCGGCCAAGATGGCAATCCGCTATGGGTTAGATCTCAATATCCCCACTGTCAACGATCGTTGAATACACTGGTTGGCATGCCCGTGAAGACGCGAGACGCAACCGCCACCCGGTCAGCGATCCTGGACGCTGCACAGTCCCAGTTCGGGGAGAACGGGTTCGAGCGAACAACCATCCGATCGGTGGCCAAGGCCGCCGGGGTCGATCCGGCGCTGGTCATGCACTACTTCGGCAGCAAGGCGGGGCTCTTCACGGCAGCCACCCGATTCGACATCAAATTCCCGGATCTCTCGGGCATCCCAATGGACCGCATCGCCGACGCGCTGCTGCCCAATTTCCTCAGGGTGTGGGGGCCCAGGGGGGCATTCCTCCCGCTACTGCGCGCGGCCGCGACCAACCGTGACGCGGCGGACGCGCTGGTCGAGGTGTTCGTCGACCGGGTCGGCCCAGCGCTATCGGCGATCGTGCCGGACCGGGGGCCCGAACGCGCCGCGCTGGTGGCAGCGCAAATGGTCGGTGTGGCGACGGCCCGCTACGTAATCGGCCTCCCGCCGTTGCTGCACATGGACGACGAGGAACTCATCAGATGGCTGCGGCCGGTGATCGTGCATTACCTGACCGACCCCGCGCCGTGACGACCGTTTCCGGATCCGAACTTGCCCGAGCCGGCTTCCCCGTTGCGCTGCCGGTGGGCTATTCGAGCGCGGCGCTGGCGGCGTGGGTGCCGGCGCGACGCCCGGAAAACACGCAATCTGCGATGGACAGCCCGCTGACATAGGAGTTGGAGCAGATGCCGGTTGCCGTGCGACCCGCACCGAACAAACCGGGAATCGCCGCACCGGATGCGTCGAGCACGGCTCCGGTCTGTTCATCGACCTTGATCCCGCCGAGGGTCAGCATCGGGGTGGGGTTGAGCAGGCTGGGCCGAACCGAGATGTTCAGCAGGGTGAAAGGAGCGCGGGCTACTCGGCGCACAAATTCCGCGGGCTTACCGGCGGGGTCTGTCGCTGCGGCGTCGATTGCGTTGTTGTGCGCGTCGACGGTGGCCTGCAGGCCGTCGGGATCGACGCCCGCCTTGCGCGCCACGTCGACCAGCGTCTCGGCCCTCACCGAATCGGCGACCATCAATGCCGCGGCTTGAGCGCGCTGAAACCACAACGGCTGCTTGAGCATCTGGCGCCGAGCTTCATTCATCAAGTCCGCATCGGTGACCAGCCATGCCCTGGCGTTGTGATCTTGCACCAAGGCTTTGCCGACCGCAGCGCCGTACCGACTCTCGTCGATGACGCGTTGACCTTGCTGGTCGACCATGACGGTGCTGATGAATGCGCTCGGTGGCGTGATGAAGCGCCATGCCGAGACGTTGTCCATCCGTTCGGTGACCGCTCCCACGCTCTGTGCCAGCGCAATACCGCTGCCATCATCACCGCTGGTGCCGAGTTGAAGCCCGGTCACGTAGCGCGGGGCATACCGTTTGATCCATTCGCTGTTGGCGATGAAGCCACCGGCACACACGATCACCCCTCGGCGTGCCCGGATCTGAACCGCGCGGGCGTAGCGTCGCTTAAGGGCACGCAGGCGGCGCTCCATCAAGTTTCGCAGCGGCGGATAGTAGATCCCGGGCTTGGTGGACACCGCCGCCAACGCGGCATACGCCCGCCGAATGCGGGGTGGCGCATCGTGCATCGTCATCGCTTCGACTCCGGTCACCCGACCCGTCGAGTCCTGCAGCAGCTTTGTCACCTTGGTGTGGGGGTAGAACTGAACACCAAGGGAGAGTGCGGCTTTGGCCAGTGGCGCATATAGCTGCTTGCCCGAGGTGCCTTTTCCCTTGACTCGGTGTCCGCGCTGGACGGGCGGAGTGTGGCTGCGAAACGCCCCGGAATTCTCGCTACCCGAGTGGTAGAGGTAGTAGTGATTATTCGGAAACGAGGTTTTGTAGGGACAAACGGTGGAGTCGAAAGGCACGCCGTAGTTGCTCAGCCAGTCGATCATTTCGGGGCTACCGCGCACGAATGATTCCAGGGTCGACTCGCTGACTGCATCTGCGACTTCGAGGCGGAGATAGGTCAGCATCTGTTCGAAGCTGTCGCGCACACCGGCTTGCTGCTGGACCGCCGTACCACCGCCGGCATAGATGATGCCGCCCGATATCGCGGTTGCGCCACCACCATTAGCCCGATCCAGCGCCACCACCTGCACGCCCTGTTCGCGTGCCGTGATGGCCGCGGACACACCTGCCGCGCCAAAACCGATCACGACTACGTCGGTGGATTCGACAATGTGCTCCGGTGTGTCATCAGCCATGCGGCTACCCCAATCAGTCTTCGTTTGCCGGCGCGGGTGACTGTAACAGGTGCCAATGCGCGGCGAAGGGGATCGAGGCGGGCTGCACCGGCGGCATGGGGAGCGACCGAAACGTCCTCAGCACTCGACGATGTTGACAGCGACGTTGATGGCCAGGCCGCCGGCCGAGGTCTCCTTGTACTTGGCGTGCATGTCGGCGCCGGTAGCCCGCATGGTGTCGATCACCTGGTCAAGGGTCACGCGGTGGAAACCGTCACCCCGCAGCGCCATTCGGGCGGCGTTGATGGCCTTACCCGCGGAGATCGCGTTGCGCTCGATGCAGGGGATCTGCACCAGCCCGGCGATGGGATCGCAGGTCAGGCCAAGGCTGTGTTCCATGGCAATCTCGGCGGCGTTCTCCACTTGCCGCGGCGTGCCACCGAGGACCTCTGCCAGTCCGGCGGCGGCCATCGCGGCCGCGGAGCCGACTTCGCCCTGACAGCCCACCTCGGCCCCGGAAATCGACGCCCGCTCCTTGAATAGGGATCCGATGGCGCCCGCGGTCAGCAGAAAACGAACCGTGGCGTCGTCGGAGTCCGCGGTACCGGCCCGTGTGTAGTGGGCGGCGTAATGCAGGACGGCGGGCACAATGCCGGCCGCACCGTTTGTTGGCGCCGTGACGACGCGGCCGCCGGAAGCGTTCTCCTCATTGACGGCCAGCGCAACCAGGTTGACCCAATCCTCGGCGAATTCGGGTTTGCGGTTCGGGTCTTCGGCGTTCAAGCGCTCATACCAGCTCTTCGCGCGACGCCGCACCTGCAGGCTGCCAGGGAGTAAACCGTCGCGCGAAATGCTCTGCTGTTCGCACTCCACCATGACGTCGCGTAGGTGCAGCAGACCGCTTCGGACGTCTTGTGCACTGCGACAGCAGGATTCGTTGCGTAGCGCCACCTCGCTGATCGAGATGCCGAATTGGTCGCAGATGTCGAGCAACTCCTGGCCCGAGGAGTACGGCAGGGGGGTGCGACATGAATGGCGGTCGTCGCTGTGATCGGAACCCGCTGTGACGATAAAGCCGCCGCCGACAGAGAAGTAGGTCTCGGTGGCCAGCACCCGCCCGCCGGAATCGGTGGCGGTCAGCGTCATCCCGTTGGGGTGGGTGGGCAAGACGACGTCGGGATGCAGCTTGACGTCCCCCTCGGTAAGGGGGACCGCCACGGTGCCGTCGATCCGGGTGACTCCGGACTCGGCGATTTCGGCGAGCCGGCGCTCCTTGGCTTCGCTGCTGATCGCCTCGGGCTGAAAGCCTTCCAGGCCGAGTAGCACCGCGGACATGGTGCCGTGGCCCGCGCCGGTGGCCGCGAGTGAGCCGAAGAGATCGATTTGTACCGCGGCGACGGCATCGCGCTGCCCCGCGCTGCGCAGCGCAGCGATGAACTCGTTGGCCGCGCGCATCGGGCCCACGGTGTGGGAACTGGAGGGCCCGATGCCCACGGTGAAGAGTTCGAAAACGCTGATCGTCATGGCTTGTGCAGTTCCGGGTACAGCGGATAGCGCGCGGCGAGCTCCTGGACCTGCTTGCGCAGCTCACCCAGCTGGTCGTCGTCAGCAGCGGTCAGCGCCGCCGCGACGATGTCGGCTACGGCACCGAAGTCATCGTGGGAGAAGCCGCGCGAGGCCAGCGCGGGGGTGCCGATGCGCAGCCCGGAGGTGACCATCGGGGGCCGCGGATCGAATGGGACGGCGTTGCGGTTGACCGTGATGTCGACGGCGGCCAGCCGGTCCTCGGCTTGCTGGCCATCAAGGTCGGCGTTGCGCAGGTCGACCAGCACCAGGTGAACGTCGGTTCCGCCGGTCAGCACGGTGATGCCCCGTTCGGCGACATCGGGCTGGTTCAACCGATCGGCCAGGATTTGGGCACTGTCGAGGCAACGCTGTTGGCGCTGCACGAATTCGGGCTGCGCAGCCATTTTGAAGGCGGTGGCCTTCGCGGCGATGACGTGTTCGAGCGGCCCGCCCTGCTGGCCGGGGAACACCGCGGAGTTGATCTTCTTGGCGATGACCGCATCGTTGGACAAGATGATGCCGCCGCGCGGCCCACCCAGCGTCTTGTGCGTGGTGGAGGTGACGACGTGCGCGTGCGGCACCGGGCTGGGGTGCAGGCCGGTGGCGACCAGGCCGGCGAAATGTGCCATGTCGACCATCAGCACGGCACCGACCTCGTCGGCGATCTCACGGAATCGGGCGAAGTCCAACTGCCGGGGGTATGCCGACCAGCCCGCGATGATCATCTTGGGCTGGTGATCGCGGGCTGATTGAGCGACGGCATCCATGTCAATGAGGTAGTCGTCTTTGGACACCTCATAGGCCGCGACGTTGTAGAGCTTGCCGGAGAAATTGATCCGCATCCCGTGGGTGAGGTGGCCCCCGTGAGCCAGCGAGAGCCCGAGAATGGTGTCTCCGGGATTGAGCAACGCGTGCATGGAGGACGCATTGGCAGTCGCACCCGAATGTGGTTGCACGTTGGCGTATTCGGCGCCGAAGAGCGCTTTGACGCGGTCGATGGCCAATTGCTCCACGCCGTCGACGAATTCGCAGCCGCCGTAGTAGCGCCGGCCCGGGTAGCCCTCGGCGTACTTGTTGGTCAGGACCGAGCCTTGGGCCTGCATCACCGCCAGCGGTGCGTAGTTCTCCGAGGCGATCATTTCCAGCCCGGTTTCCTGGCGGTTGAGCTCGCTGTCGATCAGGGCCGCGATGTCGGGGTCGAAGGTGCTTAGGGATTCGTTGAGGATGCTCACAAGCTTAGTCCGTTCTGTCCGGCGTACTCGCTGGCGGTCAACAGATCTCCTACGGCCGTCGGCTGCACGGAGTACAGCCATCCCGCGCCGTAGGGATCGGTGGCGATGGTTGCCGGGTCATCGAGGGCGGCGGTGTTGACCTCGACGATCTCACCGCTGGCGGGGGCGATCAAATTCGAAACGGTCTTTGTCGATTCCACTTCCCCGCAGGATTCGCCCGCGGAGACGGTCTCGCCGACCTCGGGCAGTTGCACGAAGACGAGGTCGCCGAGGGCTTCGACGGCCACCGAGGTGATGCCGACGCGGACGGGACCGTCGGGTGTGGCCGCACCGGGCGCGATGTCGATCCACTCGTGGTCAGCGGTGTAGCTGCGGTCGCCAGGTATTTTGCGGTCGGTCATGGTCGCCTTTCTTGGGATGCGTGGGCGGTCGCGATGGTCATGAGGATCAGGCTGGGCGCGGTCGCACGTAGAACGGTGTCGCGACTACCCGGAAGCGTTCCATGCTGCCCCGGATATCCACGGCGACAATGGAATCAGCGTCTACCGTGCCGGCGTCGACGTAGCTGATCGCGATCGGGTAGCCCAGCGTGGGAGAAAGGGCCCCCGACGTGACCGTCCCGATCTGCCGTTGGCCGTCCTCGGTGTACACCGCATATCCGGCCCGAGCGGCGCGCTTGCCGAGTCCCTGCAGGCCGATCAGCGTGCGTCGCGGTCCCTGCGCGGCCAGTTCGGCGAGGGCATCGCGGCCGACGAAGTACTTCTCGAGCCGTACCGTTCGGCCCAGTCCCGCGTCGTATGGGCTGGTCTCCAGCGAGAGTTCATGGCCGTAGAGCGCCATACCGGCTTCCAGCCGCAGCGTGTCGCGGCAGGCCAATCCGGCCGGGATGACGCCGTCGGCGCGACCGGCGTCGAGTAGCAGGTGCCAGACCGGGGCGGCGTGCGCGTTGTCGACGTAGAGTTCGAATCCGTCTTCGCCGGTGTATCCGGTGCGGGCCAGCAGCACTGGTATCTCGCCCAGCTGTACTTGCGTGGCCGCGTAGTACTTGAGCTCGGTGACCGTGGCCCGGTCGGCCTCGGCGACCACCTTGCACAGCATCCGCTCGGCGACGGGTCCCTGCAACGCGATGAGCGCGGTGTCCTGGGAACGGTCGGTGACCGTGGCGTCGAATCCGGCGGCCCGTTGGACCAGCGCTTCGTAGACGGCCGCCACGTTGGCGGCGTTGGCAACGACGAGGAAATTGTCCTCGGCGAGCCGATATGCCACCAGGTCATCGATCACACCGCCGTCCTCCCGGCACAGCAGTGAGTACTTGGCCTTTTCTACCTTGAGGCCGGAGAACGCGCCCACCAACGCGTAGTCCAGGGCGGCCGCGGCCCCGGGACCGAGGACCTCGATTTCGCCCATGTGCGACAGATCGAACAATCCGGCGGCGCTGCGCACGGTGTGATGTTCGGTGAGCTCGCTGCCGTAGCGCACCGGCATTTGCCAGCCGGCAAAGTCGGTGAAGCGGGCACCCAGCTCATGGTGCTGCTGCAGCAATGGAGTGGCCGGTGTGATTCTGCTGGTCGTCATGTCTATTCCCTTGCTGGTCAAAGTACTTGAAGTGACGCGGATTTCGGCGGCAACGTTGACTCGAAGGCCGCTGGCGACGGGCACGAGCAGACCAGGTTGCGATCGCCGTGTACGCGCATCGATGCGCCGCACCGGAGGCCAGTACTTGTCGGTGACCAGCCAGGGCGCCGGGAATGCGGCCACACTGCGCGGGTACGGCAGGTCCCAGGTATCTGCACACACCATTTCGGCGGTGTGCGGGGCTTGGCGCAGTGGGCTGGCCTCCAAGGGCCACTCGCCCCACATGACCAGGTCGATTTCGCCGCGGATGGCGACCATCGCATCGACGAACCGGTCGAGCTCGGCCAGATCTTCGGACTCGGTCGGTTCCACCATCAGTGTGCCGCTTACCGGAAACGCCAGCGTGGGGGCGTGGAATCCATAGTCGATGAGCCGCTTGGCGATGTCCTCTGCGGTCACTCCGGAGCGGCGGGTCAATTCCCGCAGATCCAGAATGCACTCGTGGGCGACCAATCCGTGTGGACCGGTGTAGAGCACCGGGTAGTGGTCGTTGAGCCTGGCGGCCAGGTAGTTGGCTGACAGCACGGCCGACTTGGTGGCCGTGGCCAGGCCGTCGGGACCCATCAGAGCGATATAGGCCCAGGTGATCGGCAAGATCCCGGCTGATCCGTAGTTCGCCGCCGCCACCGACGAGTCACTGGTGTCCTGGTGCGGGTCGTCCGGCAGGAACGGGGCCAGGTGCGCCCGCACCGCGACCGGGCCCACACCGGGTCCACCCCCGCCGTGCGGAATGCAGAATGTCTTGTGCAGGTTCAGATGTGAGACGTCGCCGCCGAAATGGCCCGGCCGCGCGATTCCCACCAGCGCGTTGAGGTTGGCGCCGTCGATGTACACCTGGCCGCCCGCCTTGTGCACCAGATCGCACACGGTGGTGACGTCGGGCTCGTAGACACCATGGGTGGACGGGTAGGTGAGCATGATGGCCGCCAGCTCCGCTGAATGGGTGCTGATCTTGGCGCGCAGGTCGGCTAGGTCGATGCTGCCGTCGGCGGCGGTGGCCACCACGACCACCTGCATGCCGGCCAGCACCGCCGAGGCCGCGTTGGTGCCATGAGCCGACTGCGGAATCAGGCAGATTCGGCGTTGCTGCTCGCCGCGACTGGCGTGGTAGTCGTGAATGGCGAGCAGGCCGGCGAGTTCGCCCTGGGATCCCGCGTTGGGCTGCAGCGAGACGCGGTCGTAGCCGGTGATCTCGGCCAGCCAGCGCTCGAGATCGGCGATCAGCTCCCGATATCCCGTGGTCTGCGCAATCGGGGCGTGCGGGTGGATGGCCGCGAACTCCGGCCAGCTGATCGGGGCCATTTCGACCGCGGAGTTGAGCTTCATGGTGCACGAACCCAGCGGGATCATGGTGCGGTCCAGGGCCAGGTCGCGATCCGAGAGCTTGCGCAGGAACCGCATCATGGCGGTCTCGGAGCGGTGTTCGTGGAATACGCCGTGCTGCAGGTAGGGCGTTGTCCTGAGCAACTCCGAGCCCAGGGGGGATCGGCTCGGCGCGATGCGTTCGACATCGAAGGCCTTGAGCACCAAAGTGATGACCTCGGTGGTGGTGGTCTCGTCGCAGCTGATTCCGACATGATCAGAACCCGCACGTCGCAGATTGATGCCGAGGCTTTCCGCGCGTGCGATCAATTCGCCGGCGCGGCCTGGGACTTCGACCAGCACGGTGTCGAAGAACTGGTCATGGGCCACGGTGTAACCGTGGTGGCGCAGGCTGGCCGCAATCGACACAGCATGGGCGTGAACTCGAGAAGCGATGTCGCGCAGCCCCTCCGGTCCGTGATAGACGGCGTACATCGCGGCGACGTTGGCCAGCAGTGCCTGGGCGGTGCAGATGTTGCTGGTGGCCTTGTCGCGGCGGATGTGCTGTTCGCGCGTCTGCAGGGCAAGTCGGTAGGCCGGTGCGCCGTTGACGTCCTTGGACACCCCGACCAGCCGGCCCGGCAGTGCCCGCTCCAGCCCGCTCCGGACCGCCATGTACCCGGCGTGGGGCCCGCCGAAGAACAGCGGAACACCGAATCTCTGGGCCGAGCCCACCGCGATGTCGGCGCCGAGTTCCCCTGGCGGGGTCAACAGGGTCAGCGACAGCAGGTCCGCGGCGACGGTGGTCATGGCGCCCCGGGCTTTCGCGGTGGCGATCAACCGGCCCAGGTGCCGTACCGCGCCGCTGGCGCCGGGTGCTTGCAGCACGATGCCGAAGAAGTCGCCCTCGGGCAGCTTCTTTTCGATGTCAACGAGTTCGATGTCGATGCCCACCGCTGCCGCACGGGTCCGAAGCACCGACAGGGTCTGGGTGAAGCAGTCGCTGTCGACCAACAGTCGTGCAGACGGGCTCTTGTTGGACCGCCGCATCAGCAGCATCGCTTCCACGACCGCTGTCGCCTCGTCGAGCAACGACGCGCCGGCCAGTGGCAGCCCGGTGAGGTCCTCGATCATGGTCTGGAAGGTCAGCAGCGCCTCGAGACGGCCCTGCGAGATCTCGGGCTGATAAGGGGTATACGCCGTGTACCAAGCCGGCGATTCGATGAGGTTGCGGCGCAGCACTTCTGGTGTCACACACGGCGAGTAGCCCTGGCCGATCATGGACACCCGGATCGTGTTGCGTTCGGCCATCGAGGCCAGATCGGTGAGTACCTGCTGTTCAGTTCGAGCCGCGGGCAGGGCCATCGGCGCGGTGTTTCGGATCCACGCCGGCACGGCAGCATCGATGAGGTCATCGAGGCTGGGGTAGCCGACCGTGGCGAGCATGTGCGCAATCGCCGCAGGATCGGGGCCGATGTGACGGGGCACGAAACTGGAAGCGACAGCGCGACCGCCGTGCAGTTGTTCATATGTTTCAGACAAGGGGCAACTCCGGTTTCCGTGGGCCCGAATCGCACCGGGCTGGTTGCTCCCTCCCCGCTCTGTCCTGAAACCTGAGAGTCTGTGGCGCCGCCATTACAGCGACGTCGTACACCTTCGGTAAGGCACGGTCTAGGTGACCGATCCTTGTCTCCAGAGTCGCCTCGGCGATGCGGTACTGGGGCCTGAGAGATTCTCGGGGAGGAGATTGCTCCTACGGCGCCTCGATAGCGAGGTTTCTCCCGCGTCGCGTCAACAGCAATGTTGTTGGCTATTTTGTTGTGACGAGCAGTCAACATACACACCGACTCGTCGTCTTGTCACTCCCCCGATTGGCCACATTTGGCGGTGCCCGGCGGTTGGCCGGACACCGCACGGGCGGGCGGTTGGCTGCAGGCCCGGGGCGACCAAGACCGGACACATTTGACCATCGAGCGTTAAACGCGGATGCGCACAATAATATTCGGGGCCCGCGGCGCCGCATTCGGACCGCTGTTCAGCTGCGAAAACGGCGGCCGGAGCTGTGGTGGGTGCCGGATCGATTGCTGATCCGATCCGCCCGATGTGAACCATCACACACGCGGGGCCCCCGGTCCGGGGCGAAGTCCGCCCCCGCTCATCCGCTCGGGTTCGGGTAGATCAAGGTAGCGCTCCAGGTTGCGGTGCATGTTGATGATCCGCCGTTCCTCGCCGGACAGCACCAGATGGGTGAAGCCGGGCTGATGCAAGCCGCGCTGGACACCCGGGAGCACTCGGATGTCTTGAGTGAGCACGATCCCGGGCTCGGCCTGATCGGCGGCCATCCGGACGTCTGTCGGCTTGTTGTGCGGCGCGTCCGGCGGCATCCGCGTCATCAGAAACATCACCATCTCGCCCTTGTCGGGATCGGCGAAGTGCTCCGGCTGGGGCCGCGAGCACATGATGGTCAGGTGGTCCGCGTTGGCCAGAAACGTCATGTTGGGAAACAAGTTGTACTGATGCAGCGGGGTTATCCGATCGGTGTCGGCCCACTCGAGGTCGACACCGCGGGTGGCGGCAAAGGCTCGGGTGCGTGCCGCAATGAGATCCTGAACCGCCTGGCCGGGCCGGCGCTCGTCGGCCGGCAACGGCGTGCCTTCGGCCGCGCCCATCAGCGCACCCTGCGTGTAAACGTAAGCGTCCCAGACCTCTTGGTCGCTCAGGGTGCCTTCGAAGCGTGGGCTCGGCACACCGTAGGGCTGGTCCGACTTCCCAGCGTGCCTCCAGATCTGTTGTGGGGCGTGAATATCGTCGACACAGCGCAACAATTCGGGATGCAACGTCTGAATGCGGTAGGTCTCGCTGTAGCCGTCAGCGATGGTCTTCCAATTGGCATCGACTTCCACGGTGAGCGTGGCGTAGCAGCGAAAATCACTCAGCCCGCACCACGCGATGTCTTCGGGTATCGGGTCCAGGTAATCCATCAATGGCATCGCGGTGACGTCGAGACTGACGAAGACCAGGCCCTCCCAGGTCTCGACCCGCACGGGCAGCAACGGGAAGTCGGGCATGTGCAGCGAGCCGAAACCCTTGCGATTGGGCACTCGCCGCAGTTCTCCGGTCAGATCCCAGGTCCAGCCGTGGTAGCCGCACTTCAGTTCACGCAGGCCCGAACCCGAGCCCGCGCACAGCGAATTGCCCCGATGGCGACACACATTCTGGAATGCGCGCAGCACGCCGTCGCAGTCGTGGACGATCAGTACCGAATAGGGGCCGCAGCGGTATTCGAAGTAGTCGCCCGGCGCGGCGACATGGTCGAGCATGCAGGCGAGCTGCCACACCTTGGGCCACATTCGTTCGATTTCGAGCTGGGCGAACGCGGGGGAGTGGTAGCGCTGCGCGGGCACCAGTGTCGGGGAAGCCGGCGGAACTCCAATCGCGTCCTCGTCGCGAGTGCGGGCGGGATTGCCGGCGGCGGTGCTCATCGCGTCCCGCTAACGCGCTCCGCGCACCAGGCGGCCGGGACGGGCTCCGGTGTCGACACCGCCACGGCGGGTCACCGCTCCGCTGACGATTGTGGCGGCGTATCCGCTTGCGCCCTGCAATATCCGGTTGCCGCCGGCGGGCAGGTCGTAGGCCATCGCGGCCGGATGCAGCCGCAGCGCTTCGAGGTCGATGACGTTGAGATCGGCTTTCTTGCCGGGCTCGATGGTGCCGCGGTCGGTGAGGCCGAACAGGTGGGCCGTGTCGCGGGCCTGCTTGCGGATCACATATTCCAATGGCAACTTCTCGCCCCGCTTGCGATCGCGTGCCCAATGGGTCAGCAAGAAGGTGGGGTAGGAGGCGTCGCAGATCATGCCGCAGTGAGCGCCGCCGTCCGAGAGCCCCAGAACGCCGGCCGGGTGCAGCATCATTTCGCGGATCGCATCGCAGTTTCCGTCTGCGTAATTGAACAGCGGCAACATCAGCATGGCGCTCGCGTTCGATTCGAGCACCAGGTCATAGAGGGTCGCCAGCGGATCCTGGCCGCGGGCTTGGGCTATTGCGGCGACGGTGCGGTCGCGGGTGGGTTCATAGTCGGGCGGATCGCCTAGCGCATAGAGGCGTCCCAGCGAGTACTGAACGAAGGCGGACATGCCGTCGAACAACACGTTCGGGTCGATGGGTAGGTCGTCCTCGGACAGGATCGCGGCTTTCACCGCGGGATCGGCCAACCGTTGCGCGAGCTCGTCGCGGGTGCAGTCGGCCTTGAGCCGGCGGTAGGTCGGGCGGTGGGTGAAGGCGTGGTGACCTTGGAACCCGATCATCATCCCGAACGGGCGCGCGGCGATCTGCGGGTGCAGGCGGCTGCCCGCCGCGTGCGCGCTGGCCGAGAGCTCCAGCTGCTCGCGCCACAGGTTGGGATCGGCGTCCACCTGGATCAGGGCGAACGATACGGGTCGATCGATCTCACCGGCCAGGCGCCGCATCCATTCCAGTTCCCTTCTCGGCCCGACGATGTCCTCGCCCGCGGCGCCCTGCGGGGCGAGCTCGAAGACGGCCTGTCCGCCGGCGGCCATGGCGCGCCCCAGCCCGAATAGCTCGTCCTCGGCGGCGAAGGTTCCGGGCACCGGTTCGCCGTCCATCGCGCGGTGAGCCTGCGTGCGTGAGGTCGAGAACCCGAGCGCACCGGCCTCGATCGCCTCGGTGACCAGCCGGCCCATCGCCGCGATGTCTTCGGCGGTGGCCGGTTCATTACGGGCGCCGCGTTCACCCATCGTGTATGCGCGCACGGAGCCGTGGGCGATCTGGCTCCCCACGTCGATGGAGAACTTCTGCTTGCCGATCGTGTCGAGGTATTGGGGGTAGCTTTCCCAGCCCCAGGTGATGCCCTCGGTGAGCGCGGTGCCGGGGATGTCCTCGACCCCCTCCATCAGCCTGATCAGCCAGTCCTCGCTGCCGGGGCGAACGGGTGCGAAACCCACCCCACAGTTGCCGGTGACCACGGTCGTCACCCCGTGCCCGCTGGAGGGCTCCAGGGTGCTGTCCCAACTCACCTGACCGTCGTAGTGCGTGTGGATGTCGACGAAGCCGGGGGCCACCACCTGACCGGTGGCGTCGATGGTTTCGGCGGACTCACCGCCCAGGCCGGGATCATCGGTGCCCCGCCGGACGACGTCGACGATCTTGCCGTCCTTGATGCCGATGTCGGCCCGGTAGCGTGCGGCCCCGGTGCCGTCAACGACGGTGCCGCCGACGATCTTCAAATCGAACATGAGCCCTCTGAGCCTCTCCCTGGTCGCGCGGCTGCGACGCGAGCCACCGGCCTGCCAACCCGGACCTGGATGGTTATTACGCTACGGCGCGTAGCGTATGTACGACGGTATTCCGCCCGCTCGATTCAGTCAATGATTCGAGAGCGCAAACGCTGGGGTGCCGGCTCAGCTATCGGAGATGTCGTTGAGCGCGTCATCCAGTGCGTCATAGAGGGGCAACATGGCGTCGATCCCCATCAGCCTGATCGGCCGGCTGGTGGCCGGACCGTCCGCGACCACCACGAATCGCGTCGGCGCCACGGCCTGCGCCTTGGCGCTGACCAGGACGGTCATCCCCGCTGAGGCCAGGAAATCGACCTTCGAGAGGTCAACGATCAGTGTTGCGGGCGCCTCGATGAGCGAAGTGCGGAGCATCTCGGCCAACCGGGGTGCGGTCAGCATGTCGAGTTCCCCCGACACCGTCACCACGACCGCTTCGCCAACCCGGGATTTTTCGATTCCGAATGCTGTGGGTGGCGTTGGGTCGCCAGATTGTTCCACCATTGCTGTATCTCACATCCGTCCCTGTTCGGGACACCGCTCGTTGGCAGACATCCAATGTTTCGGGCCGGGCTGCTATCTCAACCCCGCCGACCGCTTCCGCCGCCAACATGCAGCTCAGTGGCGCACCCCCGGTCTGCACAAATCCTAGGCCACCACCAGATCGGGCGCGCTCGCCGCGCGGGATCCGGCATGCCGACGCCGCAATCGCGCCGGTCGGTTGGCGCTGCCGGGCCTGGGTGGCCTCAACAAAACATGGTCCCCGACGATGCGACGTTGGTAGGTTCTGGGAATGCTCTTCGCGGCGTTGAGCGACATGCAATGGAGAAAGCGCCGCCTGGTCATTGCGATTATCAGCACCGGAATTATCTTCGGGATGACGCTCGTCATGACCGGGTTGGCAAATGGTTTCCGGGTGGAGGCGCAGCACACCGTCGATTCCCTCGGTGTCGACGTTTTCGTGGTCAAAGCCGGCGCGGCCGGGCCGTTTCTGGGCTCGATTCCATTTCCCGACGTTGACGTGGCGCGGGTGGCCGCCGAGCCCGGCGTCGTGGCCGCGGCGCCGCTGGCCAGCATGGGCACGATCATGAAGGAAGGCAAGTCAACCCGAAACGTCACGGCTTTCGGTGCACCGGAGCACGGACCGGGCATGCCCGAGGTATCGGACGGGCGAGCGCCGTCCAAACCGGACGAGGTCGCGGTATCCAGCACGCTCAACCGGCATATCGATGACACCCTGCAGCTCGGAGCGCACAAGCTGCGGATTGTCGGCATCGTGCCCAACTCCACGGCGCTGGCCAAGATCCCCAACATTTTTCTGACCACCGAGGGCCTGCAGCGGGTGGCCTACAACGGGCAACCGATGATCACGTCGATCGGGATCGACGGCTCGCCCCGAGAGCTCCCGGAGGGCTACCAGACCTACGACCGGGAGGGCGCGGTCAACGACCTGATACGTCCGCTGAAGGTCGCCGTGAATTCAATTTCGATCGTGGCGGTCTTGCTGTGGATTGTGGCGGTGCTGATCGTCGGATCGGTGGTGTATCTCTCCGCGCTGGAGCGCATGCGCGACTTTGCGGTGTTCAAGGCGATCGGCACGCCAACGCACTCGATCATGGCGGGACTGGCGTTGCAGGCGCTGGTCGTCTCGCTGCTTGCCGCTGTTGTGGGTGTCGTCCTGTCGAAACTGCTGGCTCCGTTGTTCCCGATGATCGTCGCGGTGCCTGGCGGGGCCTATCTGGCGCTACCGGTGGTGGCAATCCTGATCGGCCTGCTGGCCAGCGTCGCCGGACTCAAGCGGGTGATGACCGTGGATCCCGCACTCGCGTTTGGAGGTCCTTAGCCGGTGGGCGATCTCAGCATTCAGGACCTGGTAGTCGCAGTACTACTGCGGTGGATATGCCCTTCGGCCGATCAATGGTTTGAACCTCGACGTGGAGGCCGGGTCTCTGGTCATCCTGCTCGGTCCGAGTGGATGCGGGAAGACAACGTTGCTGTCTTGCCTGGGCGGCATTCTGCGACCCAAGTCCGGGGCGATCAAGTTCGAGGACATCGATATCACCACGCTCGAAGGTATGGCGCTGGCGAAATATCGGCGAGACAAGGTGGGCATCGTCTTTCAGGCGTTCAACCTGGTGCCGAGCCTGACCGCGCTGGCGAATGTGATGGTTCCGCTGCGTTCGGCCGGGATGTCACGTGCTGCGGCACGGGCGCGCGCCGAGGAGTTGTTGAAGCGCGTCAACCTCGAGGAGCGGATGAAACACCGGCCCGGGGACCTCAGCGGAGGGCAACAGCAGCGCGTCGCGGTTGCGCGCGCGATCGCGCTGGACCCGCCGCTGATCCTGGCCGATGAACCGACCGCACACCTCGACTTCATCCAGGTAGAGGAAGTGCTGCGGCTTATCCGCGAGCTCGCCGATGGTGACCGAGTGGTCGTGGTGGCCACCCACGACAGCAGGATGCTGCCGATGGCCGACCGTGTTGTGGAGTTGACGCCCGATTTCGCGGAGACCAACCGGCCGCCCGAAGTCGTCAAATTGAAGTCCGGGGACGTGCTGTTTGAACAGAGCACGATGGGCGACCTCATCTATGTCGTATCGGCGGGTGAGTTCGAAATCGTGCACGAATTAGCTGACGGCGGCGAAGAATTGGTCAAAGTTGCCGGGCCCGGAGAATATTTCGGCGAGATGGGGGTGCTGTTTCACATGCCGCGTTCGGCAACGGTGCGGGCCCGCACCGACGCGACGGCCGTCGGCTACACGGCGCAGGCGTTTCGTGAGCGGCTCGGTATCGGCGGTATGCGCGACCTGATCGAGCACCGCGAGCTTTCCAGCGACTGATTCGGCGACGGAGCTGGCGGGTCAGCGCCGGTGCCCGGCGAAGAACTGCCAGATGGTGTCGGTCGCGTCCAACGCCGTCGACGGTTCGGGAAGACCGAGTCTCTCCAGCAGGGGGCCGCGCGTACCGCCGGGCCATTGATGGCCCGCCCCGGCCACCGAGATCAATTCCACGGTGTGGCCGTCTGCGTATTCGGCGGTCACGGTTGTCACCACGCCCGCAGTGCTCGAGATGGGCGGTCCACATGCGTCGATGGCGCGCCAGGTCGCGTTCACCGAAGGCACCGACGGGCCATCCACCCGTGGCGATCCGTTGATTTTCACCGCTTTGCCGGGGCCGCCGTCATAGGGGACGCTCTGGTCTGCCGTGCCGTGGATTTGCAGCACCGAGGTCGGCCGCGCGCGTGCGCAATCGGTCACCAGCGTGCCGGCCACCGGTGCGATCGCGGCGAAGATATCCGTTTGGCAACCCAACCGCAGCGCCATCATGGCGCCGTTGGACATGCCGGTCGCGTAAACACGCGCGGAATCTATCGGGATCTGTTTTCCGATCGCGGCAACCATGGCGGTGAGGAATCCGACGTCGTCGACATTGTTGCGCTGGGGCAGGCCGCAGCAGGTTCCAGCGTTCCAGGCCCGGTGCCAGGGCTCCGGCGTTGTTGATTAGCAGGCTTGTGAGCTGGGGAATTGTGGATTGAGGAGGTCTAGGCGGCGGTTGGCGGTCAAAGCGGTGATCCGGCAGGCTTCGGCGATGTTGTCGGCGCCGTTGAGGCGGTGCAGATTGATCGCGGTGTTGCGTAGCGTTGCTAGGACCTGTGCGCCGTTTCCGGTATGTGCCCTTTGACGGTCTTCGTCGAAGGTGACGTCGCGTATCCAGTGCAGGCTGTTCTCGATTCCCCAGTGTTGACGCATCCAGGTCATGATCGCGGTAGGGCGGGCGTGCTCGAACGGCAGGCTGCAGATGGCATAGACCACCTCCACGCTGCGCTGGTCGGTGGCGGTGATCAAGCGTTCACGAGTGATCCGGATGATTTGTTTTGCGTAGGGGAAGCCGATTCCTCGTGCAGCGGTGATGATTTGCAGGGTGCGGGTCTCGACACGGCCGTGGCCGCGGGAGTCGTCGGTAGCGGCTGCGGGCACCTCGGCCCAGGGCAGCGCGGTGATACGCGCAAGTATTTTGGCTTGGTTGGACTTGACGATCATCAGGTAGTGCGACTTCAAGGTGGCGCAGATCAACTTCGCGGTGACGACCTGGGTATGCATCGCATCCACGGTGACCAGCCACCGCAAGCTACCCGGCAGCAGCGTGAGCAGGGCACGTACGCAGGGAATTTCATTGCTTTTCTCGGCGACAGCGAGTTGACCGAGCACCAATCGGGCACGGTGGGCGAACACCGACACGAGATGCGTGGCTGTCGCTTTGGCGCGTAAAGCACCACGCAGCATCTTGCCGTCCAACGCGATCGGCACCAATCCACTGGGGTCGCTGCTGGCCACGTGTGCAGTGAAGTAACTGCCCATCCTGGCGTTGAGGTCGGCGGGGTCTAGCCGAGACAAAACAGCGCGGAAGGTCTTCTCACTGGGCCGCCGGAACCGGACCCCTAATTAGGCCAACACATCATCGGGAGCGGTGGCCGCCCATGTGGCAAAACCAGCATAGCCGCGCATCCCCGCGGCAGTGGCCAGAACCGCGATCGCCAACAAAGCCATCAGCGAATACCTCCGACCGCGTGGGTCCCTCGGGTCTGGCACCGAGGCCAACACATCGAGAAACTCCGATCCGATGAGCTCGCTGCGCTCACCAGGACTCCAGCGGTCGAACACCTCTGGAACCGACGACACAGGCAATACTGAAACGGTAGGCACGGGCAACTCCAGACCAACGACGAACAGTAACCAACTCGATCGTTCTCCAGATAGCCCGTGCCTACACTCCGGCCCCAATAGCGCGGCGCCAAAGATCATCAACCCAGCTCACAAGCCTGCTAATCAACAACGCCGGAGCCCTGGGCCCGGTGCAGACCGTCGGGATAGGCGACCAGGAAGTGCTGCTGATCTGCCTTGTCGTTCCAGTGGTACGCGCGCTCGGCCTGCGCACCGTTGCCGAAACCGCCGTGCTTCATCACCACCAGTGGGATCGCGCCGGTCACTCCCTGCGGCCGGTAGAGATTGAACGTCCGTTCGGCGCCATCCCACTGGATGCTCTGAGTGGACCGGCCCACCGGGATCGTCGCGGGTGCGGGCGCTCCAGCCGCATGCCCACCCGCGGAACATCCGCCCGTCCAGACGACGAGCGAGCCGAGGATAACCGCGCTCAACACCCGAAGGATGCGAGCGGTTTCACGCGCCATCAACTCGTGGTGACAGCCCTCTGCCAGAATGACAAGTAGCTTGTCAATCAAGCGAGGGGCTGGCTTCCAGGCGGGGCCGTTCCGTACCGCGGGAGTCGCGCCACGGCCAGGATCCGAGCGGCCACCAGGGCGGCGACCGTCACTGCGATGCAGGCAAGTCCGTCGTCCTTGAGGCCCCACTTCACCGACGCCAGGATGGCCGCCCCGGCCACATACAGCAGTACGCCGACCCCCGCGCCGCGCCAGACCGAGGTGATGGCGGGTGCGCCGTCCCAGCCGGGCAGCGGATTGTTCTCCAGCGGCCGCAGCGCAACGAACAGCGCTGCCACCGCACCACACATGATCAACAGTTGGGCAGCGCTGATCACGGCGAAGCCCGGCTCGCCGGGATAGCGGGGAGCTCCCAATCCGTCGAAGAGCAGGTGCACGCCCAGCAGGGCTGGCATATGCCACAGGTACAAAGTCATGGCTCCGGAGTTGCCGATCGCCGCCAACCACCAGACCCGCGGGCGCCGAGCCCATCGGGCGATTGCCGGTGCCGCCACAACAGCCAACGCGCTCAGAATGATTGCGTGACCGGCCAACAACAGTGAGGGAGGGCTCATGTTGGGCAGCCGCTGGCCTTCGATGCCAACCAGGCTCAGCTCGTAAGGGCCCCAGCACAGCAACGCGACGTTGGTGGCCAGAAATATCGCGGCGGTGCCGATCGCGCGGGCTCGTGTCAGCAATCGGCGGCGATAGGCCACGCCGAACATGGCGGGAATGAGCCAGACCGCGAGGTTGAGGTATCCGAGCGATGGTCCGGCGCTGCAGTGCAGTCGGACGGCGTCGACGGCCGCGATCATGGCGTAGACCGCGGTTACGCTGGCGGCCAGGCGCGCCGTGCTGGTGATTCGAGATAGCACCGGCATCGCCGCCAGCACCAGCACGTAGGCGCCGAGAAACCACAGCAATTGGATGCTCACACCGGCGACCGGCTCGTAAACGTGCTGGGGCAGTAGCGGATAGAAGATGACCAGCGCCACCGCCCAAAAGCTCAGGTAATAGAAAACCGGTCGAAACAGCCGCGCGGCGCGCTTCATCAGCCAGCCGCCCCAGTTCGTTCCGGGTCGCCAGGACGGGACACACGCCGCCGCACCGGCGAAAAAGAACAACGGCATGATCTGAAAAATCCAGGTCAGAGCCTGAAACGTGGTCGAGGTGGTCAGCAGGTTGTCCCAGCGGAGGACGCCACCGCGGATGACGCTGGTCGCCATCACCGTATGGCCCACGACCACGCCGACCAAGGCCGTGATGCGGATGACGTCGATGGCGCGGTCACGGTCGGCCGGGGTGCGTTCGGCAAGTTCGGCGGGGCTGGGAAAGCCCGTCAGCGATGTCATGCCTGAAGCATCACGGGTGGGCCGGGTGGACCGCTTGGGTAGTTCTACTCGTCTTACCCGGGTAGGGCTACCCGAATGGTGGGCGCAACAGTGCTGCCGGGTGAGCTATCTGGCTGGGGGCCAACGATTTACATCGAACGCTGCAGCGTCAGGCTGAACAGCAGGTAGCCGATGCAGAGCAGGAAGTTCAATGCGACGATAACCATGCCCAGCGAGAGCAATGCATGCCGGCACTTGCGCTGCAACCGGTGTAATTTCGCGACGCGTTTTTCACGGGTTATTTGGATGGCGATCAACGCAAAATTGATATTCGTCATTTCGCTATCCGAGGCGGGCATGCCGGCGTGCATCTGCCGAAGACGCTGCGGTGAGATCCTCACGCCCACCCCGGCGAATCGACGGCTCAGCCGTCGCGCCTGGCTGCGGCCGAATAAGTGATCGCGCATCGGCAGCTGATGCGAGAGTCTCCGTCGTTCGTCGCCCCACGGGTTCGACGAGGTCGTCACAAGCCGGAATTCTATGCCGTTTCGGTTCCTTATAGGGAGCGCCGCGCCAAATTTCTTCACGCCATTTGTGAATTACCGCAATTGCTCGGTGGGTACCCCAGGCTCCGGCGTTGTTGATTAGCAGGCTTGTGAGCTGGGTTGATGATCTTTGGTGCCGCGCTATTGGGGCCGGAGTGTAGGCACGGGCTATCTGGAGAACGATCGAGTTGGTTACTGTTCGTCGTTGGTCTGGAGTTGCCCGTGCCTACCGTTTCAGTATTGCCTGTGTCGTCGGTTCCAGAGGTGTTCGACCGCTGGAGTCCTGGTGAGCGTAGCGAGCTCATCGGATCGGAGTTTCTCGATGTGTTGGCCTCGGTGCCAGACCCGAGGGACCCACGCGGTCGGAGGTATTCGCTGATGGCTTTGTTGGCGATCGCGGTTCTGGCCACTGCCGCGGGGATGCGCGGCTATGCTGGTTTTGCCACATGGGCGGCCACCGCTCCCGATGATGTGTTGGCCTAATTAGGGGTCCGGTTCCGGCGGCCCAGTGAGAAGACCTTCCGCGCTGTTTTGTCTCGGCTAGACCCCGCCGACCTCAACGCCAGGATGGGCAGTTACTTCACTGCACACGTGGCCAGCAGCGACCCCAGTGGATTGGTGCCGATCGCGTTGGACGGCAAGATGCTGCGTGGTGCTTTACGCGCCAAAGCGACAGCCACGCATCTCGTGTCGGTGTTCGCCCACCGTGCCCGATTGGTGCTCGGTCAACTCGCTGTCGCCGAGAAAAGCAATGAAATTCCCTGCGTACGTGCCCTGCTCACGCTGCTGCCGGGTAGCTTGCGGTGGCTGGTCACCGTGGATGCGATGCATACCCAGGTCGTCACCGCGAAGTTGATCTGCGCCACCTTGAAGTCGCACTACCTGATGATCGTCAAGTCCAACCAAGCCAAAATACTTGCGCGTATCACCGCGCTGCCCTGGGCCGAGGTGCCCGCAGCCGCTACCGACGACTCCCGCGGCCACGGCCGTGTCGAGACCCGCACCCTGCAAATCATCACCGCTGCACGAGGAATCGGCTTCCCCTACGCAAAACAAATCATCCGGATCACTCGTGAACGCTTGATCACCGCCACCGACCAGCGCAGCGTGGAGGTGGTCTATGCCATCTGCAGCCTGCCGTTCGAGCACGCCCGCCCTACCGCGATCATGACCTGGATGCGTCAACACTGGGGAATCGAGAACAGCCTGCACTGGATACGCGACGTCACCTTCGACGAAGACCGTCAAAGGGCACATACCGGAAACGGCGCACAGGTCCTAGCAACGCTACGCAACACCGCGATCAATCTGCACCGCCTCAACGGCGCCGACAACATCGCCGAAGCCTGCCGGATCACCGCTTTGACCGCCAACCGCCGCCTAGACCTCCTCAATCCACAATTCCCCAGCTCACAAGCCTGCTAATCAACAACGCCGGAGCCCTGGTGGGTACCCCATAGCGGTCTTGATACGGACGCACCCGGTCGCGAACGACGCTGGCGTCCAGGCCGGTATCCGACCAGGTGTACCGACCCCGCCCGCCATCACCGGGATGAGCCCTCAGGAAGTCACGCATGCGTTGTTCGGTTTCCGGCGCCAGCTCGCGGCCGAGCTTGCGATATACGCCCCTGATCGTGTTCCAGGGGTCATTAACGAAGTCGGTGTAGAGCACGTCGATCACCTGGCCGGCGGGGAGGGTGCCACCGGCGCGCAGCGCCATCTCCCGGTCGAGGCCGACCACGATTTCCTCGTAGCACTGGGCCGCGCATTCGGCGATGCTGGATTCGTCGCTGGCCATCCGGCGCAGGTGATGGGTCAGCGCCGCGATTGAGGAGATGACGTTGAGTGGGTCACGGTGTGTCTGCACGATCAACGCGTCGGGGTACTCGGCCAATAGCGCATCCAGCTGCCACAGATGCGCGGGCGATTTGAGCAGCCACTGGCCCCAGACGCCGGTTTGAAGGTGTTGCAGAAAGATTCGATGGAATCGGTAGGCGCCGCGGTGGTCCGCCTCGTACAGCAGCCAGCGGTAGTAACTGGGTAGCCGGTACTGCACCGAATAGATCATGCTGGTGAATTCGCTGGCCGTGATGCGGACGCACTCCTGTCCGACCTGTGCGCCCATCGGGTGAAAGGACAGGAAGCCGGGAATGATCTGCTCGGAGAGTTCGATGCTGGCCTTTGTCTGCGCGATTCGTGGATCGCTGAGATACGTCTCGGGCGCGGGGACCGGACACGGCGCATCGACTTCCCAGGTCAGCGGTGCCCGAAGGTCGGGGTCCTGGGCGAGCAAGTCGTAGAGAATCGTCGTTCCGGTGCGGGGCTGGCCGACGATGACGATGGGCTGATCGATTGCCTTCGTGGCGATTTCGGGGTGCTGGCGGCGCCACGCGATGACGCCGAGCCGGTTACGCAATGCGCGCATCAGGTCCAGGTGGGCGATCTCGACGCCGATAGCCGACAACCGCGCCTCGTGGATCAGTGCGTCGGTGACCCGCTGCAATCGGTCTTGCCACCCGTCGGCGCCGAAGTCGTCGCTTCCGGCTTCCTCGCAGGCGGTGGCGATCAGGCGTTCGGGCTTGAACCGATCCTGCGGCATGCTCATGCCCGCTGCTCCCGGTGGCGTACCGACACCTCGACGTCGGGCGCTTGGGGATTGTCCAGCCAGCGCAGGATCACGAACCCCCGATGCCGGCCACCGGTGTCGAGCCAATGTCCAAAACCGAAGTCCTGCTCGGAAATTGCAATACGCACCCGGCCATCCGTGCCGGCACGTACCGCCCGATTGGTCACCGAGCTGTGCCTGCTGTCCGGCTCCAGACATTCGTGCCAGATGCTTTCCAGCGCGACACTCCAGTACCGCGTTTCCGGTGGCTCGAAGTCCAGCACCAGAGCCTGCCCCGGTGCTAGCCGGAAGGTCCCGATCATGTACAGGTTGTCCGGGGTGGTGTCGGCGGCGCCAAGATCGGCGGCCTGGGCGGTCAGCAGGGTGTTGGGGTGGTCGAGCAGTTCGGGCTTGATGGTGCGGTGCAGCGTGGTGAGCTTCATCAAGGACCACGCCAGTGCCGTGAACTGTCCCGCAAGTTCGTCGTCGGTTGGTGGCGACGCCGGGGCTGGGTCGAAGGCCTCGATGCGCATTTTGGCCAGCTCTTCGTGGCTGCGATCGCCGACGTACTCCCGGACGACGATCGCCGATGCGTCGTCGGGGATTTGCACCCACTGCCCGCCGCCGAGCTCGCCGGGTTCCAGCGCCGAAAGCAGCAGCGTGAATTCACCAGACTGCAGCGCTAAGTCGGCGTCGCTGAGGTAGCCGGCCATTCGCCGCGGCGTGAGTCCGGTGCCGGCCAGTATCTGTATTCCCAGGTAACAACTGGTGCCCCGGGTACCGGTGATCCGGTAACGGTGGTCGCCGCGGATCATCGCCAGAAAGTAGTTGCCCTCCGGGTTGGGGCCGCCAATCATGCGGTTCGGCGGACACATATCGAAGAACACGGGCCGGGCGGGGTCGGACTCCACCGACATTTGCGCGCATAGCGACGACACCCGGGCGATGACCCGCAGTCCTTCCAGGAGTTCCGGCTCGGACTCGGCGTCCTCGGTCACGATCTTGGTGACGTCTGCGAGCATCCGCTGAAAGAACTGCCACGCGGCAAGCGCCTGGGGGGCATCCGCGACAGGCCTGGCGAGGTGGTGAGACATAGTGTCACAATAAGACTATGTCTCACACATTCGGTAGTGGTTCGCGTGAATATAGTGGGCGAATGTCTCCGCCACCCGCAGCCACCTCGCTTGCCGAGCGCAAGCGCACCGCGACCCGCCAGCGCATTGCCACGGCCGCGGCGCAGCTGGTTGCCGATCTGGGGTTGGCCGCGGCAACGGTGGAGCGCATCGCCGATACCGCCGACATCAGCCGGGCGACCTTTTTCCGTTATTTCAACTCCAAAGAAGACGCCGTCGCAGAAGGCATGACAGCGCACTGGCTGGACCGGATCGCTACCGCTCTGGCGGCACAACCCGAGCATCTGAGCGCCGTCGAGGCGGTCGTTGGCGCCTTCGGTGGGCTCGCCGTCGGATTTGCCGAGATGGAAGATCAAGTACGCGAATTGGCAACGCTTACCCGGTCTTCGGAAACGTTGGAAGCCTGGACGCTGCACATCTATGTGCGGTATGAATCGGCGATCGCCGACTTGATTGCACCGCGGATACCCAATTTGGTACCCCAAGACCCGAGGCCGCGGCTGGTCGGTGCGTTGGCGATGGCCGTGGTGCGCATCGCGCTGGATGACTGGCTTGGTCAGGGTGGCTCGCTGCCGGATCGGGTGCAACAGGGGTTGGCGGCGATTGTCATCGCGTGAATGGCGTCCAACCGGGCGCCGGTTGCGGTGCTGGATCGTCGTCAATCCCCAGCGCGTTGCGCCCTAGGTGCGTACGGCCACCGCTGATAGCAGATCGGCCAATCGATCTGGCCGGTCGAGCATCGAAAACGTCCTGGCCCCCTCGATGAGCTCGAGTCGGGCGTTCGGGATGGTGGCGGCGAGGAGCCGGCCGTCCTCGAGTGCAAAGAACTTGTCGTCGGCCGACCAGGCGATCAGGGCGGGCTTGCTGAACTCGGGCAGCCGCGCGGCGACGCCCCTGGTGACGTCGGTATGCAATGACAGGGTTAGCTGACGCAGGTCTTCGGCGATCGCCGGATTCGAGAGCGCCGGTTGTACCCAGCGCTGCGCCAGCTCATCGATGTCGGCGTGGGCAAGGTCGCCGTAGGCGCGCCGGCGGGCCGCCGGCGACCGCATGGTTTGAATAGCGGCCCGAAACATCTTCTTGGACTTGGCTGCCAGGATCACCGGCTTGAGAATCGGTGGCGGAAAGTGTTCGAAAGCATCGCAACTGGTGAGCACCAGCGCGCCAAGACGCTCGGGATGATGCACCGCCACCAACTGTGCGACGACCCCACCGGTGTCGTTGCCTACCAGCACCACATCATGCAGGTCCAGGGTTGCCAGCACATCGGCGACCAGATCACCCACGCCGGTGATCGATCGGTCGGCATCCGGGCCCAATGCCCTCGGGTGTGCGCCAAGGGGCCAGGTCGGCGCGAAGCAACGCAAGCCCCGCTCGGCAAGCCGTTCGCTGACCTGGCGCCATAGCTGGCCACCCATCAGGTACCCGTGCACGAACATGACCGGTCTGCCGTGTTCGGGTCCGGTTACTTCGTAATGGATGGTTCCGGCGTTAATGTCGATCGTCGGCATGGATGACTCCCATTTCGATACACTTACAAACACGCTGCCGGTAACTTACCAACAGGTTGTATGGAAATCAAGAGACGCACGCAAGAGGAGCGCTCCGCGGCTACCCGCGAGGCGCTGATCACCGCTGCTCGCAAGCTGTGGGGCAGTCGCGGCTATGCCGAGGTGGGGACGCCGGAGATCGCCGCGGAAGCCGGCGTCACCCGCGGCGCCATGTACCACCAATTCGCTGACAAGGCAGCGCTATTCGGTGAGGTCGTTGAGGCGGTGGAACAGGACGTGATGACGCGGATGGCTACCTCGGTGGCTACCTCGGGGGCGGC
The DNA here is from genome assembly GCF_022354805.1 of Mycobacterium liflandii. NCBI lineage: Bacteria > Bacillati > Actinomycetota > Actinomycetes > Mycobacteriales > Mycobacteriaceae > Mycobacterium > Mycobacterium liflandii. Next base: position 712,354 of record NZ_CP023138.1, read on the forward strand.
CACGCCCGCCGACGCGATCCGTGCTGCCGTCGATGCCTGGCTGGAGGTGTCTGGCGATCCAGAGGTGCGTCAGTTGATCCTGTTGGACGCACCCGCGGTGCTAGGCTGGGCGGGCTTCCGCGATGTCGCACAGCGCTACAGCCTGGGCATGACCGAGCAGTTGATCACCGAGGCTATCCGGGCGGGCCAGCTGGATCGCCACCCGGTGCGGCCACTGGCCCATGTGTTGATCGGCGCGCTCGACGAGGCGGCAATGTTCATTGCGACGGCCGATGATCCCAAGCGTGCCCGCCGCGAGAGCCGACAGGTGTTGCGTCGGCTGATCGACGGCATGCTGAACGACTAGCAGCTGGCATTCGGGCGCGCTCGGCCATTCCGGCCGATTCCGGCCGCGGCGAACCACGGTCGCGCGCTGCACCCGGGTGGGTACGCTAGCCCGGATCATCGGCCCACCCTGGGGGAATCAATGGCATTTCGAATCGGCATGAATATCGCGGCCTGGGTGCTGTGCGCCGGCGCGGTCGTGGGTGCGCCCCCGGTGCAGGCCGCACCCGGCGCCGTCTTGCCCCCGATCCCATCCACGGGTGGCGGGCCGATCATCGGTGGCGGTGATGAGGCTGCCCAGAGCCGCATCGCGCGACAACTCATGAGCGTGGGTAATGCCGATGTCCAAGAGGGTGATGGCGCGGACGCGGCCTCGTTCATCATGGACTCGGCGCAGGTGGCCGACTCACGCCTGGCTTCCGCATTCGCCCCCCTGCAGCGCGCGTTGGGATGTCAGAAGGTCAACACGTCATTTGGGGCCCGTGCCTACCGGCGCAGCGATGGCGGGTGGGGGGGCGATGCTCGTCATCGCCGAGAGCGCTACATCGGACATGCAGGCGCTGACCGGTTGCGTCCGGTCCGTCTGGCCCGCGGCAACCGCCGGTGGATCCAACGCGATGTGCGCCCACGGATGGACCTATCCGACGTCAGGGCAAGACCACCGCCCTGAGACTTACCACATCCTGCTGGCCGGCACCGCCGCCGACTTCTGTGCCAAGCTCGACGAGGACTACGCAAATTTCGCCACCAACTGGCCGTGAGCACTCACCGCTGGTGGTAAGCCGTCCGAAGCGGCGGGGCGTTTCACGCATCGGGCGGGGAGTCCGCCGGCATCGCCGGGGTAATGCCCGTGGCCAGACCACATCGTCGACGTCTCACCTTGTTTGCTCTGGAATCAATGTCCAATGAATATCGCGGGTGCCAGGACGTCCAAGTATGGCCAGCTCGCGCGTTCGCTTCGTGGCCACCCGCACGCCGGTTAGCTGCAGGTTTGTCGAGGATCTGGACACGTCGCGGGGGTTCGTGGCTGCGGGTTGCCGCAGCATAGGTATGCCTTCGTGTTATTCATCATGTCGCGCTATGCTCACCCAATGCTTTGCTCGGAGGTGATGTTCGGTGGCGCGTAGGCGCGGATGGAATGGAGCGCCGCCGGCCTCGGACGAAGAGGCATCGCGGCGCATTGTCGACACGGCGGTGAGGCTGATCGCCGAGACCGGATCCGATGTCAGTCTCGCCCAGGTCGCAGCGTCTCTGGGGTCATCAGGCAGACGGTCTACCGCTACTATCCGACCGCAGATGCGCTCATGCGTGCGGCGGCAATCGCATCGGTGGACGGCTTTCTTGATCGGCTCACCGAAGCCGTGCGCGGCATGCGCGATCCCGCGGAGGCGATGGCCGAAGCGGTGATGTTTACGCTGCGCGACGTGGTGCGCACGCCCCATCTCGGCATTCTGATCGCGCAACCGTACGCCCACACACACCCGGAAAATCTCACCTCCGAAGAGGCACAGGTATTCGGGGTGCGGATGCTGGAGCGTTTCGACGTCGACTGGGCGGAGTATGGATTCGCCGACGAGTCGGCCAGGCACGACCTGGTGGAGTTCCTTCTGCGGGTGTTGCTGTCATTCTTTGTCGCGCCCAATGTGCCCAGTCGCTCCGATGATGAGCTGAAAAGCTTTATCAGGCGGTGGGTCGGCGGCGCCATCCTGGCGCAGAAGCGCTGACCCGGGCTGCCAATGTGCCTACGGTGAGAAGCTAAGCGCTGTAAGCCTTTTCACAGGTGGGCCTGACTGAAGAACTGCCAGATGGTGGCGGTCGCGTCCAGCGCCGTCGATGGTGGCGAGATGCCGGCGATCGTTTCCAGGACGGGTTTGGACCTGCTACCGGGCCACTGGTGGCCGGCTCCGGCCACCGAGATCAATGTGACCCTGCGTGCGTCGGTGCAGGAAGCGGTTTGGGTTGTCACGACTCCGGAAGTGGTTGAGGTCGGCGGTGCGCACGCATCAATGGCGCGCCAGGTGGCATTGACCGCGGCCGCTGAGGGGCCGTCGACACGCGCAGTGCCGTCGAACGAGCGGGCCGCGCCCGGCCCGCCGTTGTATGGGACGCGATCGTCGGCGGTGCCGTGGATTTGCAGCACCGATGTGGGCCGCGCGTGGGCGCAATCGGTCAGCAGCGTGCCGGCCACGGGAGCGATCGCCGCGAACTTGTCGGACTGGCAACCCAACCGAAGCGCCATGATGGCGCCGGCCGACATGCCGGTGGCGTAGGCGCGTGCCGGATCGATCGGGGTCCGGCGCTGGATGGTCGCGACCATATCGGTGATGAATCCGACGTCGTCGATGTCGAAGCTCTCCGGCGCGCCACAGCAGGTGCCGCCATTCCAGGCGCGCAGCACACCGTTGGGGTAGGCGACCACGAAACCGCCGGTGTCGGCCTGACTGTTCCAGTGGTAGTCGCGCTGGGCCGGCGCGCCATCACCAAAACCGCCGTGCAACATCACCACAAGGGGCGCCGCGCCGGTTAAGCCACGCGGACGGTACACCCGATAGATCCGGAAAATCCCGCCCGAGTTGAGGATCTGAACCGACCGTCCGGCCGGGATCGGGAAATCGGGCGTTGCCGATAGCCGCGTGCCGACTACGCAGGTGTTGGCCAAGAAGATCAAGGCGGCCAGCAGGCACACGTTGACTACCTGAGCGCATCGAACCGCCACGGCCACATGGTGACACCCAGCCGCATACTTGACAAGCATCTTGTCATTAGTGTCGTGAATGGCAGACTCGGTGTCATGCGACGTGTTCTGGATGCGGCGTGGGAGCCCACGGTGCCGGCCCTGATGCAATTGGTCGCGGCCACAGCGGCTCCCCGGTTGAGGTCGGCGTTCGCCGCGGCCGGACTCGATGGGATCCGGCCGGCACAAGCGATCGGCCTCGTTCCACTGGCCGGCGGGGGCCTGCATGCGTCGGACCTGGCCGACCGGCTTGGGGTGAGTAGGCAGGCGGTGGCCCAGGCGGTAGCCGCACTGGAACGCCACGGGTATGTCCTGCGGGCGCCGGACCCGGCTGACGCTCGTGCGCGAATCATCGAGTTGACGCCACGGGGCCGCCAGGCGCTTCGGGTGATGCGCGCCAACGCGCTCGATGCGCAGCGGTGGTGGCAAAAGATCCTGGGACCGCAACGATTGGGCGAGCTTCGGGAGACGCTGCAGCTCCTGCTCGATGCGGAGTCCGGGGCGTAGGGGCCGCCGGTGCTGCGGCGCAAAGGCCGTGCCGGCCACTGGGTTCAACGAAACGCGTGACTCATCCGCCGCTTGAATGCCTCGTCGAGGCGCAGGTAGGTGCTGCGCAATGGGTGCCCGGGCCAGTCGTCGCCGATCAGCTCCGCCGGTAGCAATGGGTCGCGTTGGAGGTGGCGGACCACCGCGATCGACAAAGCGAACTGGTAGCTGGAACGTTGCGCCGAAACGTCGCGGCTACTCCGGTCCAGTTCGGCATCCATCGCCTGGATGAGGGCCAGGGCATAGGCCGCCCACTCGTCGAGGGAGAACAGGCTGCTGGCCTTGTCGGCGCTGATATCGGTAGCGGCGCCATGAAAATGGATGCACTGGCGGTCCAGCACCGACCGGGAGATCGGAAGACGTTGCGGGTCAAGGTTATCCGGACGTATCCAGACGCCTTCGCGCAGCTCCGCGAGGTGCAGAGCCATGGCTGCCTTTCTGAGCTCGAGGCGATCGGCCGCGGAGCGGCGATCCAGCGAGACGACCGCCAGTTCCCAGGTTCGGTCCCAGGAGCCAACGGCTGTGTCAGCGATGCGAGACGCCTCGTCGACACGCTGCCGCCGCTCCAGCAGGTGCCCGGCGAGCGCATAGCTGCCTTCGCCGCTGGTCAGTTCGCCGCTGCTGACCATCCGCCAGAGGCAGGTGCGGGCGGCGCCGTCGCTGATGCCGAACAGGGAGGCCACCGCCACCAACTCGGCCACCGTGAGGCGGGCCTGGTCGGCGCCCAGCAATGCCGATGCGAGCACTGAACGTGCGCTGAGCGGCCGGTTGCCGATCAGCCGGCGTACTCGGGCCGCGGACGTCGGGGACACCTAACCTCCATATCACCGAGTTGTTGACGCGTAATTTACACAGTGTGATACTGGCATACGTGAGCTCGCCGACGAAGCCGTTGGTTGCCGAGGATGCAGAGATCGTCCGGCGCGTCCTTGCCCATATCGATGCCGGGACCACCGACGAGGGCGAGGCTTGGCGCGAGCCGGTCGAAAACTACGTCAGTCCAGAGCGCTTCGCCGCCGAGTTACGGTTGCTGCGCGGCATGCCGAGTGTGTTCGTGCCGTCGGCCGCGATCCCGAACAACGGCGATCACGTGGAACGGACCGCCTTCGGGGTGCCCCTGTTCGCGGTGCGCGGGGCCGACGGGCGAGCGCGGGTGTTCCGCAATGCCTGCCGGCATCGCGGCTTTGCTCTGGTGGAGAACGCCGGCTGTTCTCATGCGCTGGTATGCCGCTACCACGGTTGGATATACCGTCTGGACGGGTCATTGTCGCACGTCCCGCACGCGGAGGCCTTCCCCGACCTGGACATGTCCGCGCGTGGCTTGGTCGAGGTGGAAAGCCACGAGGTGGACGGGCTCATCGTGATTGGTCCACTCGACCCCGTGGACGCTGGCCTGATCGAGGACGAGGGAGCGATCGGCTGGCTGACCGACGGTAGTCCCTGGCGGGCGAAGCTCGTCCCGGCCGAGCGCCTGATTGTCGTTGAATCAACGCTGCGGGAGATCAATTGGAAGGTGCTCGTAGAGCAGTTCCTAGAGGGCTACCATATCCGGTCGACCCACAAAGACACGTTCTTTCCCGTCCAGTACGACGATCTCAATGTGGTGGAGGCATTCGGGCCCAACACTCGTATCACCTTCCCGTACCGCAATATTGAACGGCTCCGAGACCGTCCGGAGCACACCTGGACCACGGGTGCCAGGGTGACGTATTTGTATCAGCTGTTCCCCAACGTCATGTTGGCGACGTTCCCGGATGTGATCGCCATGGTCGTGATCGATCCGGTGAGCGTCGATCGCACCGCCGTGACCATCTATTCGATGGTCACCCCCGATGTCGCCGAGCGTGATTCGCTCGACGCGTCGAGCAACTTGGCCGGCGCGGGCAGCTTCATCGGGCAGGGTCTCTCCGAGGACAACGAGATGTCCGAGGGCGTTCAACGTGGCCTCGCCGCCGGAGCAAACGCTTTCGTCGAGTTCGGTCGGCACGAGAGTGCGGTTGGACGTTTCCATGCCGCCCTCGGTAGGCGGTTGGCTCGGTTGACCTCCGCCGGGTGACGTTTCGAGGCGGCCGTGCCGAAGGCGGCTATCGTGGGCAACCGGAGGGTTCGCCGGGCAGCGTTGAGAGTTCGGCAGGCGATTCCGGTGTGGCGTCCCATCGCGTCGGACTGCCCGTGGCTGGCGGTGCGTCCGTGATGACGCTGGTGAAGGAGCGCAACCGCAGGCTGTTGCTCACCACGAACACGCTGGAGAACGCCATCGCGGCACCGGCGAGCATCGGATTGAGCAGACCGAAAGCGGCCAACGGGAGCGCGGCGACGTTGTAGCCGAAGGCCCAGAACAGGTTGGTCTTGATGGTGTTCAGGGTCCGCCGGGAGAGCCGGATCGCGTCTGCTGCGGCACGCAGGTCACCGCGCACCAGGGTGAGATCGGCGGCCTCGATCGCCACATCGGCGCCGGTGCCCATCGCCAGTCCCAGATCCGCGGTGGCCAACGCGGCTGCGTCGTTGACGCCGTCGCCCACCATCGCGACGATCTTGCCTTCGGACTGCAGGCGCCTGACCGCGGCAACTTTGCCCGCTGGCAGTACATCGGCGATGACCTCGTCGATACCGACCTCGTCGGCGATGTGGCGCGCCACCGTGGGGTGGTCACCGGTTAGCAGCACCGGGGTTAGCCCCAGCCGTTTGAACTCCCGAATGGCCGCAGCGCTGGTGGGTTTGACGGTGTCGGCGATCACCAGGATGGCGCGCGCCCGACCGTCCCAACCCACCGCGACCGCCGTCTTGCCCTGGCTCTCGGCCCGATCCTTGGCCGCTGCCAGGTCCGGGTCGAGGTGCTGTGCCCAGTCCGCTAGCAGGCTGGCGCGTCCAACGATGACGGCGTGCCCGTCGATAATGCCCCGAACCCCTTGACCTTCGGTGTTGGCGAAGTCCGCCGGCTCGGGCAGCGTGCCCAGTTCTGCCCTGGCGCTCTTGACGATTGCCGCCGCGATGGGGTGTTCGGAGGCGGCCTCGAGCCCGCCCGCGTAACGCAGCGCCGTTGCGCGGTCGGTGTCGGGCACGGTGATCACCTCGAGCAGGGTCATCTTGCCGGTCGTCACGGTTCCGGTCTTGTCCAGCACGATCGTGTCGACTCTGCGGGTGGACTCGAGCATTTCGGGCCCCTTGATGAGGACCCCCAGCGCGGCCGCGCGCCCGGTGCCGACCAGCAGTGCGGTCGGAGTCGCCAGTCCCAGCGCGCACGGGCAGGCGATGATGAGCACGGCCACCGCGGCGGTCAGCGCCGCGCTGACCGGATAGCCCGCGCCGAGCCACACACCCAGTGTGGTCACGGCGATGGCGATGACGATCGGCACGAATACCCCGGAGACGCGGTCGGCGAGCCGTTGCACGTCGGCTTTGCCCGATTGGGCGGCCTCGACGAGCTTGGCCATCTGCGCCAGCTGGGTGTGCTCACCGACCCGGGTGGCGCGCACCACGAGGCGCCCGCCGGCGTTTGTGGTGGCGCCGGTGACGGTGTCCCCCGGGCCGACCTCAACCGGGACGGACTCCCCGGTGAGCATCGACGCGTCCACCGCCGAAGAGCCGGCGGCGACGGTGCCGTCGGTGGCGATCTTTTCGCCCGGGCGCACCACGAACTCGTCGTCGACGGTGAGTTCTTGCACGGGGACCCGGATCTCGGCGCCGTTGCGCAATACCGCTACGTCTTTGGCGCCGAGCTCGAGTAGCGCCTGCAAGGCGGCGCCCGCGCGCCGCTTGGAGCGCTTCTCGAAATACCGGCCCGCCAACACGAACGCGATCACCCCCGCGGCCACCTCGAGATAGATGTTGGATGCGCCGTCACCGGGTGTGATGGTCAGCTCGAAGGGGTGGCGCATCCCGGGTTCTCCGGCCGTACCCAGGAACAGGGCGTACAACGACCACAGGAACGCCGCGAGGGTCCCAACCGAGATCAAGGTGTCCATGGTGGCGGTGCCGTGCTTGAGATTGACCCACGCGGCTTGGTGGAAAGGTCGGCCCGCCCACACGATGACCGGCGCGGCCAGCGCCAGCGAGGCCCACTGCCAGTACCGGAACTGCAGGGCGGGCAGCATCGCCATCAGGATCACCGGGCCGGCCAGCACAACCGCGCCGACCAATCGACCGCGAAGCGACGCCAGCTCGGGGTCGACGCCGTGCGTGTCCGTTGTTGCCGCCGCCGCGGGCTGTTGCCGGTGCTGCGGCAAAGCCGCTGCGTAGCCTGCCTTCTCGACCTCGGTGATCAGGATCTGCGGGTCATACCCGGCCGGGGCAGTGACGGTGGCCCGCTCGGTCGCGTAGTTGACGGTCGCGCTGACACCGTCGAGCTTGTTCAACTTCTTCTCGATGCGCATCGCGCATGACGCGCAGGTCATGCCGGCGATGTCCAGCTCGACGTTGCTCAGTGTGGCCGGCAAACCGGTCGTCTTGGGCATGGTGTGCTCCTTACTGATGTGTTGCTGGATGGCTGGATTGCTCTGCGGCGCAGCGCACGAACTGGGCGGTGTGCACTCGCCCGTTCACCTGGAAGTCGAGGTAGAGCAGGTAGCGGCCCGGGGTGGGCGGTTCGGTGGTGAAGGCAATCTGGGCCGGGCTAGCCGATCCGGCCGACGCCGCGCCATTCTCGGGATGTGCATGCAGATACGCCAGGTCTCCCTCGCGCAGCACCACCAGATGTCCGTATGCACCGAGGTAGGGCTGCAGGGTCGTGACCGGCTGGCCGTCCCGGGTGACGGTTGCGATCAGCCGTGACGGTGACTGGGCCGTGAACGGGCCGTCGATGGTCACGGTGAACCCGTCGGTCCGGCTGACGTTTGTCGCCGACGGCGGTGGGTCCGGGGTGAACATGCCCCCGACATTGAGCGCATATGTCAGGACCGTGGGGTTGCCGCCTTCCGGGACGAAGTCGGCGAACACCCGATAGGTACCGGCGGCGTTCCATGCCCATGGGATTGACCAGCGGCCCTCGGCGCTCATCGTGGGATGGACATGGCGAAACTCGGTGCCGTCGCTGCGGACCACGATGAGATGAAGTTTCTTGGCGTTCTCGATCGCATACCTCGTCACCGGCACGCCTCCGAGCGACTGGACCCGAAATGACAAGGTGCCCTGCACTCCGACCGCGGGTGGGGCCGCGACGTCGTCGAGCATCAGGTCGCCCGCACTGAGAGACACCCCGCGCACCGGTTGCGTCCCAGCCTGGTGACCGGCGTGCCCGGACCGAGCCCAGGACGTCGAGATCGGGTGCGCAATCACCGCACCCCCGACCAGGAATGCCGCGCCGAACAACGCGGCCATGCCCGTCGCGTACAGGGCTAGTCTGGCGCGCGCGCTCATGCGACCAGGACCGCCTGGTAGCCGGCCTCGTCGATCGCACCCAACACCGTCGTCGGATCAATCGGAGCCGACCCTGCAACCAGCAGCCTGCCCGTTCGCGCGCTGACGGCGACCGTGGCGACGCCCGGGATCTGGGCCACCTCGCTTCGGATGGCGGATTCGCAATGCCCGCATCGCATCCCGGCGACCTGGTACTCGCTGGTGTTCATCACTCTCCCATCTATACCCCCTAGGGGTATATAACCACTCTGTCTATATACACCCCCAGGGGGTATATCTGTCAAGGGCTTCGGGCGTGATGTTTTTCCAGCGGGTGTCCCGGGTGTGGAGCGGCTACCGGCCGGTGGCAAGGCAAATGGGCTAGCGGGTTACGTAGGCTGGGGCGAGTTCACGTGACGCGAGGAGAACTGATGACTGTCGTGGTTGTCGATGCGGGCCCTCGTCGGGTCAGTCGTTCCGTCGAAGTGGCCGCTCCCGCGGCCGAGCTGTTCGCAATCGTTGCTGATCCGCGGCGTCACAGCGAACTGGACGGCTCCGGCACGGTTCGCGACAACATCAAGGCGCCGGTGACCCTGGTGGCCGGCACGAAGTTCTCGACAAACATGCGGATGTTCGGCGTGCCGTACCGCATTACCAGCACGGTGACCGCTCTCAAGCCCAACGAATTGGTCGAATGGCGGCATCCGGCCGGGCACCGCTGGAGATGGGAGTTCGAGTCTCTCTCGCCCACGCTCACCCGCGTCACCGAGACCTTTGATTACCACGCGGCGGGTGAGCTCAAGAACAAGCTCAAGTACTACGAGCGGATTGGCGCGTGCAAGGCCAACGCGGCCGGCATCGAAGCAACGCTGGCCAAGCTGCGTGATCGCTACGCCGCGCGATAGGTCAATGACTGCCCCGCCGTCACTCACCGTGATGACGCGGGGTCCGCGGCGTCCCAGGGCACGACTCCCGACACCCAGTGCGTCAGTTGCTCCACCTGGTCGTTTCGGTGCAGGTGTCGTGGCGGCGTCGCGAAGGTGGAGTACGGCCGGCAGCGGATCACGACGCGGTTCTCGCGTTCGCACATCGCCTCGACGCTCGGGCGCGCCTGGGCGTCGAGCGGTTGCCCCGACATCCGGCCGGCAACGGCCATCATGACGTCGACCGCCAGCTCACGGTCCGGATCTAGCATCGCGTCGGCGTAGACCTGCAAATAGGTGAACGGCCAACGCTCGTCGAGGACGCACAAGCTGACCTTGCCGTCGCGCTCGACGACTCTGGCTTTGCCGCGCCCGGCCATGGTGGCCACCAACAGTTCGTCGTCATCGGTGGGGATGTAGTAGACGATCGACATCCCCGGGCCGTCGTTGCGCCGACGGTATCCAAACACACACGTGCGGTGGGTGCGGACGAACTCGCGGCGCTCGGACGGCAGCATGTCGCGGTCGGTAGGTGCCGTGTAGGGCTGCGCTGACAGGGGCAGGAGCATGATGAACCATCCTTGTTCTCGGGTAGGCGGGCCAGGGGTCAGGGCTTCGTGGTGGCGGAGTCGGGAATGTCGGCTACGCGGGTAGCACCTCTTCTGCCAGCAGCCTCAGGCCGCTCCAGCCGACCTCGACAGGCAGCCCTCCGATGAGCGGGTTCATCACGACTTCCTTTCTGCCTCGTTGCAGCTGGCCGACCAGTTGGTCGGGAGTGAGGATCTGCACGTTGTCGAGGCCGCGCAGCTCGGCGATCGAAGCCGCCGGTGCTTCGTTGGGGCGGGGGACATCGGCGCGCTTCCAACCGCTGTACTCGGTGGCCTCGTTCATGATGAAACCGCCGAACCGGGACCAGGCTTCGTCGGGGTCGGCGTGCAATAGCGTTACGGTGCTGCCGTTTTCGGGGTGGTAGACGAATCCCCGCTTGTTACGGCGGGCCAGCTCCTGGTGGTATACGGCCTCGAGTTCGGGCATCGCCATCGGTGGGGAGAACGGCAAGCCGAAGCGCGCGGCCCGGCGGGCCGCCGCAACGCTCATCCCGCCGACGAAAAGGATCGGGTGTGGATGGGTCCGCGGGTTGGGGGTGACATTGATCAGCCGGCCATCGTATTCGAACGGATCATCGCCCCACGCCTGCAACAGCACCGAAAGGCAGTGGTCCATCAGGGCACCCCGGCGCGACCAGTCCTTGCCGGCGGCGTGGTACTCCTGGGGCCGGTAGCCCATGCCGGCCACGAAGCTGAAGCGGCCCTGGGACAGGTTGTCGAGCACGGCGATGTCTTCGGCGGGCCGAACCGGATCGTAGAGCGGGACGATCAGAGCATTGATGCTGATGCGCACGTTTCGGGTGCGTCCGGCCACCGCGGCGGCCAGAATCAGCGGCGACGGCAGCCAGCCGGTCGCGGCCAAGTGATGTTCTTCGGCGCTGACCGCGGTGAACCCGTGGTGGTCGGCATATTCGGCCATGTCGAGCGCGGCGCGATAGCGCTGGGCGTGGTCTGCCGCCGGATCGGCGATGTTGGTCATGTTCAGCCGCAACGCGGTCAGCAAACTCATGTTCGGTGCGTGGCCGTTGGTTTGGCTCCCGCGAACAGTGATCCTCGGAGCAGTTGCTTGGCCGAGTCGAGTGTGACGTCGTAGGACTGCGGACCCAGATTCGCCGCTTGCTCGGTGAGGCCGCGCGTCAGTGCGCAGATGGCGTCCACCGCGGCGCCGGGGGCGATGCCGGCGGACAGCACGCCCCGCCCCCGGGCGTCGTCGACGATTTCGGTGATGACGTCGCGAAGGGCCTTGGAGCCCGGGTAGGTTCGGCGGCCGCCACCGGTCTGGTCGGCATTCTCGGCGCGCACCGCTCGTAGGAACCCGGCCAGGTAGGGATAGTCGCGCATCAACCGTTTCGACTCATCCAACACCGCGTCGAGCCGGTCGACGATGTCATCGGAAGAGGCCGCGGCGGCATGGAGCCGGGGCAAGACGATCTCTTCGATCTCCGTGGCGGTGGCATTGAGTAGCTCCGACTTGTTCGGAAAGTAGTGGTACAAGCTGCCGCTGGTCATGTCGGCCGCCTTGGCGATCTCGCGGATCGACGCCTGGGCGGGGCCGGCCTCGGCCACACAACGCATTGCCGCGGTGATGATCCGTTGACGGGTTTGTTCGCCGCGCGCGCCCACCGGCCGGCCGAGCTGGGATCTCGTCGAGAAGGTGGGGACGGTCATGTCAGGCGGCACTCGCAATCGGGCTGTCGATCACTCACCGCGGCCCCGCGGACGCCGGAAGTCATGATCATTCGAATATATTCGACTATGCCCGCAATGCGCCCACGGCCGATGAATATGCAAGACCCGTTGGTGAGGATCCGACCGCAATGACCCGCACGCAGCTGGGCCGCCCGGTGGGCGCCAGTGGCGAGGAAACCCGTCAGCGGATCATCGTCGCGACGATGCAGCGTGTCAGCAAAGTGGGATATGCGCGAGCCACCATCCGCGAGATCGCTCGCACCGCGAATGTGACCAGTGCCAGCTTGTACAACTACTTTCCGAACAAGTCCGAGCTGATCAAGGAGACGATCGCGGCCAGGGCCGATGCGGCGATGCCGCGACTGCGGCGGGCCGCCGAAGGCGGCGGCAACATCGTTGATCGCATCGAAGCGGTGCTCGACGAGTGCGGCGAGTTGATCCGGGAATACCCGCAACTGGCCGCCTTCGAGTTCGCCATCCGGGCCGAAGACGGCATCGCTGTGGACGCCCAGGAGGGGAGCGGCCAACTCGGCGAAGTCGGGTTCACCGCGTTTCGAGAAATAATCAGGGGTCTGGTCGAGGATGCCCGGCGCCGGGGTGAGCTTGCCGAGCAGGCCGATACGGCCGGTGCGATAGAGGCGATCTATGCGCTCATCTACGGTCTGACCGAAATGGCGGCCACCCTGCCACTGGACCAATTCCACGCCGCGCTGAGCGCGGCCAAGGGTTTGATCAGGGGCACGCTGTTTCGCTGCTGATGGCCGAACTGGCGATTTGTGGGGCCTCGAATACGTGGTGATCGCTTGATATGATCAAGCGATCACTTATAGGGTCATCTCGCGTAGAGCGGAGTTGAGACCTTGACTGAAACCGTCGGGTGCGCGTTCGACGTTGATGTGTTGCGCCAGAAGTACGCCGAAGAGCGGACGAAGCGGCTGCGTCCCGACGGGATCGCGCAGTACGTGGAGATCGCGGGTCAGGGCTCCGGCGTTGTTGATTAGCAGGCTTGTGAGCTGTGTTGATGATCTTTGGTGCCGCGCTATTGGGGCCGGAGTGTAGGCACGGGCTATCTGGAGAACGATCGAGTTGGTTACTGTTCGTCGTTGGTCTGGAGTTGCCCGTGCCTACCGTTTCAGTATTGCCTGTGTCGTCGGTTCCAGAGGTGTTCGACCGCTGGAGTCCTGGTGGGCGCAGCGAGCTCATCGGATCGGAGTTTCTCGGTGTGTTGGCCTCGGTGCCAGACCCGAGGGACCCACGCGGTCGGAGGTATTCGCTGATGGCTTTGTTGGCGATCGCGGTTCTGGCCACTGCCGCGGGGATGCGCGGCTATGCTGGTTTTGCTACATGGGCGGCCACCGCTCCCGATGATGTGTTGGCCTAATTAGGGGTCCGGTTCCGGCGGCCCAGTGAGAAGACCTTCCGCGCTGTTTTGTCTCGGCTAGACCCCGCCGACCTCAACGCCAGGATGGGCAGTTACTTCACTGCACACGTGGCCAGCAGCGACCCCAGTGGATTGGTGCCGATCGCGTTGGACGGCAAGATGCTGCGTGGTGCTTTACGCGCCAAAGCGACAGCCACGCATCTCGTGTCGGTGTTCGCCCACCGTGCCCGATTGGTGCTCGGTCAACTCGCTGTCGCCGAGAAAAGCAATGAAATTCCCTGCGTACGTGCCCTGCTCACGCTGCTGCCGGGTAGCTTGCGGTGGCTGGTCACCGTGGATGCGATGCATACCCAGGTCGTCACCGCGAAGTTGATCTGCGCCACCTTGAAGTCGCACTACCTGATGATCGTCAAGTCCAACCAAGCCAAAATACTTGCGCGTATCACCGCGCTGCCCTGGGCCGAGGTGCCCGCAGCCGCTACCGACGACTCCCGCGGCCACGGCCGTGTCGAGACCCGCACCCTGCAAATCATCACCGCTGCACGAGGAATCGGCTTCCCCTACGCAAAACAAATCATCCGGATCACTCGTGAACGCTTGATCACCGCCACCGACCAGCGCAGCGTGGAGGTGGTCTATGCCATCTGCAGCCTGCCGTTCGAGCACGCCCACCCTACCGCGATCATGACCTGGATGCGTCAACACTGGGGAATCGAGAACAGCCTGCACTGGATACGCGACGTCACCTTCGACGAAGACCGTCAAAGGGCACATACCGGAAACGGCGCACAGGTCCTAGCAACGCTACGCAACACCGCGATCAATCTGCACCGCCTCAACGGCGCCGACAACATCACCGAAGCCTGCCGGATCACCCCTTTGACCGCCAACCGCCGCCTAGACCTCCTCAATCCACAATTCCCCAGCTCACAAGCCTGCTAATCAACAACGCCGGAGCCCTGGATCGCGGGTGAGTTCTCCCGATTTGGCGAGGATCCCTGGGCGGATGAAGAATTCGCGCGCGAACCCCTGACCGACGAGGTGGACGTGGCGATCATCGGGGCCGGCTTCGGCGGTCTGCTGACCGGTGCACGGCTGCGCCAACTCGGTGTGCAAAGTGTGCGGCTGATCGACCGCGCGGCCGACGTTGGGGGTACCTGGTACTGGAATCGGTATCCGGGGATCGCGTGCGATGTCGAGTCGTATGTGTACATGCCGCTGCTCGAGGAGCTTGGCTACATTCCGACCGAAAAGTACGCCAAGGGCGCCGAGATCTTTGCGCACTGTCAGCGCATCGCTGCGAAGTACGACCTGTACCGAGATGCCTGCCTACAGACCGACGTCCACGAAATCCGCTGGGATGCGGACATATCCCGCTGGATCATTCGGACCAATCACGGGGACCGGATCCGGGCCAGATTCGTATCGGTGGCCAACGGATATCAGGCCAAGCCCAAGCTGCCCGGGATCGCCGGGATCGCCAGCTTTGGCGGCAAGACGTTCCACACCAGCCGGTGGGACTACGGCTACACCGGCCAGGGCTTGCAGAATCTGGCCGACAAGCGGGTCGGCATCATCGGCACGGGCGCGACGGCAGTGCAGTGCGTGCCCCACGTGGCGGCGGCGGCCCAGCAGCTCTACGTGTTTCAGCGCACGCCTTCGTCGGTGGATGTGCGCGCCAATGAACCCACGGATACCGAGTGGGCTGCCACATTACAGCCGGGCTGGCAGCGCAGACGCATCACGAACTTTCAAGTTCTGACCGCCGGAGGGCAGGCATCCGAAGATCTGGTCGCTGATGCCTGGACGAGCATTACCCGCAAGCTTCCCGTGATGCGTCACGACAGCGCCGGCACGACGGACCCGGAGAAACGCTCGCGGGAAATCGAGTTCGCCGACTTCGCCAAGATGGAGGAGATCAGGGCGCGGGTCGATCAGCTGGTGACCGATCGTGCCACCGCGCAAGCACTCAAGCCGTGGTACGGATACTTCTGCAAACGGCCGTGCTTCCATGACGAATACCTGCAGACCTTCAACCGCGACAACGTCACGCTGGTCGATACCGAGGGGCGCGGCGTAGAGCGCATCATCGAGTCCGGCGTGGTGGTCGACTCGGTGGCCTACGAGCTGGATTGCCTGATCTTTGCGACGGGGTTCGAAGTTGGCACCGACTACTGCCGTCGCACCGGCTTCGAACTGATCGGCCGGGACGGCATCACCCTGACCGACCGGTGGCGCGACGGTGTGCGCACCTTTCAGGGACTGTGTGCCAACGGTTTCCCGAACTGCTTCATCGAAAGCATCGCCCAGGCCGGCCTCACGGTGAACTTTCCATATCTGCTCGATGTGCACAGGCCAGTCATGTCGCATGGATCATCGCCTGGGCGCTCGAGCACGGGGTGAGCGAGGTTGAGGCCTCGCCGGAGGCCGAGGCCGCTTGGGTCGAGGCGGTGGTGACCCGTTCGGCGGCGACCGCCGAGCGGGCCAAGACCTGCACCCCCGGCTATTACAACCGCGAGGGGAAGGCGGATGCCAAGACTCGCCAGGGCAGCTTCTTCTTCGGCGCTCCCACCGAATACGCCGACATCCTCGAGACATGGCGGGCCAAAGGGGACCTGGAAGGTCTGGCGATTCGTGGTGCGCAGGTGCCACGATGACCCGGCCGGCGGCCCGGCTACGGTACTTCGCGGGCCGGCTCCGGGCGGCGACCCGGCGTGGGCGCCCACCACGGGTCGTCATCATCGGGGCCGGTTTTGGCGGCATCGCCGCCGCCGTTGCGCTGCGCGGCGCGGGGATTGATGATTTGGTGATTATCGAGGGCGCCGACAGCGTTGGGGGGACCTGGCGTCGCAACACCTATCCGGGAGCCGCCTGCGATATTCAGAGTCATCTGTACTCATTTTCGTTTGCGCCCAACAAATTCTGGAGCCGCACCTATGCTCGGCAACCCGAGATCCTGGCTTACTTGGAATCGGTCGTAGACGATTTCGATCTACGCCGCCACCTGATGCTGAGCGCCATGGTCCGCTCGATCCGCTGGGACGAGGACACGTGGGGGTGGGTCTGCCAGGTGGACCGGGCCGGGGGGACCGCTATCTTGACCGCCGACGTGGTGGTGTGTGCGACCGGCTTGTTCGGGCCGCGCAAGCTGCCCGACATCGCCGGGCTGACCGATTTCGGTGGCACGTTGATGCACACCGCCGGCTGGGATCACCGTGTCGATTTGACGGGAAAACGGGTGGCGGTGATCGGCACCGGGGCCAGCGGGGTGCAGGTCGTCCCCGAACTGGCGAAGCTCGCTGGGCGCCTGACGGTATTTCAGCGCACCCCACCTTGGATGGTTCCCAAGGACGATCGCCGCTACACCGCAACCGAATTGAGGCAGTTTCGGCGCAACCCGCTGGCAATTCGGCGGACCCGCTGGCAGATCTGGAAGTTCCAGCATGACAACAACGCTACCTTCGCCGATGATCCGGTGGTGACATCGCGCACCCAGATCGCTACCTCCTTCCTGGAGCGCGTCGTCGCCGATGAGCGGCTGCGCCGTGCGCTGACGCCCGGCTATCCGTTCCGTTGTAAGCGAGTGCTGCTGGGTGATGACTTCTACCGGGCGCTACAGCACGACCACGTCGAACTCGTTACTGATCCCATCGAGCGAGTCACCGAGACCTCGGTCGTCACGACTGCCGGGCAAGTCGTAGACGTCGATGCGGTGTTGCTGGCCACGGGATTTGAGACGTCGCGCTACCTGTCGGGCATCGAGGTGATCGGCACCGGAGGGCAGTCCCTACACGAGCGGTGGGGTGATGACCCCGCCGCCTACCTGGGTGCGGCAGTCGGCGGCTTTCCGAACTTCTTCATGCTCTACGGTCCGAACACCAACCAGGGCGGAAACTCGATCGTCTACATACTTGAGGCCGGCGCACGCCTGGTGGCCAGCGCGGCCAGTCGGCTGGCGCGCCGCGGTGGATACCTCGATGTCCGTCCGGAGGCGGAAAGGCGCTACAACGACGAGATCTCCGCGGATTTGGAACGCACGATCTGGACTCAGTGCCAGAGCTACTTCCGCTCACCTTCGGGGCGCATCGTCACCCAGTGGCCGTACACCGAGCTGGAATACGCGCGCCGAACCTGGCGGATCAGGCCACGGGACTGGTTGCACCACAAGGGGGTGTCGCCGGCGGCGCTGCGGGGCGGGCCGGGGAGCGCGGCGTCAGCTCAGACTGAAATCGATGACCCCGCGGATCAACTCGCCGGCAACCAGATCGGCGTAGGCGTCGTTGATGCTGTCGAGCGAGTAGCGCTTGGTGATCATCTCGTCCAAGAGTAACTGCCCCGACTGGTACATCGTGGCCAGCAGCGGAATGTCACTCTTTGGGTTGCACGAGCCAAAGACCGTGCCACACAGCGTCTTATTCATCAGCACGAAGTCTTGAAGACCGACGGCGATGGAGTGCATCGCGGGGTCCGGCAGACCGGTGAGCACGCAGGTTCCGCCCTTGCGGGTCAGCGACAGTGCCGCCGCGACGTCGGCCGGGCCGATCGTGGCGGGGGATACCACGACCACATCCGCCATCACGCCGCGAGTTAGCTCGCGCACCGTCTCAACGGCCTCGTCCGTGGTCGCCGCGGTATGAGTGGCCCCAAAGGTCAGCGCGGATTTGCGCTTGAACTCAACGGGATCGACCGCGATGATGCGGGTCGCTCCCTGGATACG
The DNA here is from genome assembly GCF_022354805.1 of Mycobacterium liflandii. NCBI lineage: Bacteria > Bacillati > Actinomycetota > Actinomycetes > Mycobacteriales > Mycobacteriaceae > Mycobacterium > Mycobacterium liflandii. Next base: position 730,610 of record NZ_CP023138.1, read on the forward strand.
GGCGCCTTGGATGGCCGCTGTTCCGATGCCGCCCGCGCCGATCACCACGGCGATGTCGCCGCCGCGGACCTGAGCGCGTCGTGCCGCCGAGCCATATCCGGTCGGTATCGCACAGGCCAGCAGGGCTGCCGGCACCAGCGGGAACGTCTGATCAATCTTGACCAGCGAATCGGCCGAGACCACCGTATGTTCGGCGAACGCGCCGATCTTGGACACGTGGCCGAGGTCGCGTCCATCGAGGCTGTGATGACGGAACGTACCGTCGGTGGGCATTCCGGGTGCCAAGGTGCCGTATCCAGTATCGCATAGGTATTCCATTCCCGTTGCGCACCAGCGGCACTGGCCGCACACCGCGATGAAAGACGTCACCACATGGTCGCCGGGTGCGAACCGGGTCACCCCCTCGCCGACCTCGAGCACGACGCCGGATCCTTCATGGCCGCCGATGGTCGGGGACATGGTCGGCAGCCCCAAAGAGCGCAGTGTCTCCGGTGGTGGCGCGAGGTTGCCGCGTCGGATGTGTTCATCGGAGTGGCACAGTCCGGTCGCGCTCAGTTGCAGCAGCACCTCGCCGGCGCGCGGCGGGTCGAGCTCGAATTCTTCGACGGTCCAGGGGTGACCGTACCCATAAAGGATGGCCGCGCGGCTTCTCATTGAAGGTCGTCCTCCTCTGGCAGGTCGCCTCGACAACTCAGCACAACCTTGCCACCAAGTGGCTTCGCAATCTCGTCCTGAAAGCCAGGCCGTCTCTTACAATCAATCGATTGATTATATGACCGGTCGTCCCGTGGCGGAAGGACATCGATGTCGCATCTGGTCGCGATCCCCGACCTGCTCGCCAGTGCCGCGGCCGATCTGGCGGGCGTTGGCTCGTCGGTGTGTGCGGCCAACGTGGCGGCCGCCGGCTCCACCACCGCACTGCTGGCGGCCGCCGGTGATGAGGTCTCGGCGGCCATCGCAACGCTGCTTTCCGGCCAGGGGCGGCAGTACCAGGCGATCAGCGTTCAGGTGGCCGCCTTTCACGCTCGATTCGTGCAGGCGTTGGGTGGCGCCGGGGGTGCGTATGGTGCCGCCGAGCAGGCCGGCATTTCGCCGCTACAGCTCGTCGAGCGGGACCTGCTGGGCGTGATCAATGTGCCTAGCCAGGCGCTAACGGGCCGCCAACTCATTGGCGATGGTGCGCCGGGCACCGGCCGCGACGGCGGCCCCGGCGGATTGTTGTACGGCAATGGCGGCGACGGCGGGTCCGGCGCCGCCGGTCAGGTCGGCGGCAACGGCGGTAATGCGGGGTTGATCGGCACCGGTGGGGCGGGCGGGCAGGGCGGTTCGGGGGTGAGCACGACGTCGGCGCAGGCGGGCGGCCGCGGCGGATCTGGCGGACTGTTGTTCGGTAACGGCGGGTTGGGCGGGCAGGGCGGTTCCGGTGGAACCAGCGGAACCGGCGGCCCGGGCGGCCCGGGTGGCTCGGCCCAATGGATCGGTGACGGGGGAAACGGGGGCAGCGGCGGGTCGGGCGTCGACCCCGGGGCCGGCGGCGCCGCCGGCAACGGCGGCCGGCTCTACGGCCACGCCGGTTCCGATGGTGCCCAGGGCGCGCATGTCGGTGCGCCGGGTGACCCCGGGAATCCGCCGGACCCGGGCTCTGGGGCCGGCCAGAACGCGGTTGACGCGGCCGCCTGGAGAGACCTGGTGGCGTCCAACGCCGGACCCATTACGAATGCCTCACTCGACGAGATATCCGGCATCGAGTCCGGCGTCGCCAACCCGAACATCTATTGGGTGCACAACGATTCCGGGGATACGGCGCGGGTATTCGCCATCGATGCCAAGAGCGGGGCCACGCTGGGCACCTACACGCTCAGCGGTGCGAAGGCATCCGACTGGGAGGACATCGCGATCGGTCCCGGACCGGTGCCGGGCCAGTCCTACCTCTACCTGGGCGACATTGGCGATAATGGGCTCTCCCGCAGCGCAATAGCCGTCTATCGGGTACCGGAGCCGATAGTCACCGGCACCGCCGCCAACCCCGTCACCACCACGCTGACCGGTGTGGACACGCTCAATCTCAAATATCCCGACGGCCCACACAACGCGGAGGCGCTCATGGTGGACCCGCGCACGGGACGCATGCTCATCATTGACAAGACCTCGAGCGGCAATCCCGCGATCTATTCGGCGCCCACTGGACTGGCTAGCGGCAGCACCACCACCCTGCAGAACGTGGGCACGCTGGCATTGCCGAGCGGCTCTAGCTACTTGGTGACCGGGGCCGATGTATCGCCGGACGGAACGCAACTGGCCGTGCGCACCTATGGCCACGTCTACTTGTGGAATCGTGATCCTTCCCAAGACATTTGGATGGCGTTGGCGCAGCCGGCGGTTGCCGGCCCGACACCGGATGAGTCGCAGGGCGAAGCGATAGCCTTTCACCCGGACGGCAACGGCTACGTGACCGTGAGTGAGGGGACAAACCAGAACCTGCACAACTTCGATGCGCCATCCACGGTCTAGCATCCAGATGACGGTCTGACCGGTTGCCCGGTCTGGCTCGTGCGGCTAGCCGTTCGCCCTGATGGCGGCGACGACACCGCCGTCGACCAGGAGATCCGCCCCGGTGATGAATGTTGCCTCGGGGCCCAGCAGGAAGCCCGCCGCTGCGGCGATGTCGTCGGGGGTTCCGATTCGACCGGTCCCGGACATGGCGATCATCGCCCGCATCCCATCGCCGACCGGGGAGGCGAGTTCCTGCTGTCCCATGGGTGTCGAGATGATGCCGGGGCTGATCGAGTTGACTCGTGCCTCCCGCTGCCCCCATTGGCGGCTTGCCGCACGGACCCGAATGCTATTGGCCTGCTTAGCGAACGGATAGGCGAAGGCCGGCTTCACGATGCTGCCGACGAAGTCCAGTTCGAGCAACTGTCCGGGCGGGCGGTGGGCGAGCTCGTGTTCTTGTTCGGCGCTGGGCGGCGGCAACAGATGGCCCGCCATGCTGGCAATGATCACACCCGCGCCCCCTGGGGCGATCACCGCGCCGAACTCCTGCAGCACCAGCGCAACGCCGACTAGGTTGACGGCCAGGATTGCCTGCGCTGACGCTTGCGCCGGAGACAACCCCGCGGTGTGCGCCAATTGTGTGACGGCACCGAGGGTGGCGGCGTACTGGGCGAGATCGTGAACCGACTCCGCGGCGCAGACATCCACGCCGCGGCTCCTGACGTCATGTCCCTCCGCGGCAAGGGATTCGGCTACCGATGCCAACGTGTCGGCGTTATTGTCGGCCAACAGCACCGTCTTGCCCGAGCCGAGCCGCCGGGCGATCGCCTGCCCCATGCCGCCGACCCCGATCACGGTCAGAACGTTCCGGCTCACAGCTACCCCATCTTCTTCGGCCCCGCCGACCTACTCCCCGAACCCGCGCGAACTGGCAACGCGGCCCGGGCCGCCCCAATGGCCAACAATAGGGCGGCTGAGGCTACCTTCGACAGGTGCCGGCGGGACAACCGTGGAACATCAACATTCATTACGACGCGTTGTTGGCTGCCACCGTCGCGCCGGGTACCCAAACCGCTCTCGATGTCGGGTGCGGGGACGGCTTCCTGTCGGCCCGGCTGGTTGACCGGGTACCCGATGTCACCGCTTTGGACGTCGACGCGGACGTGCTGCGACGCGCAGAACACCGATTCGCCGACACCTCCATCCGGTGGGTGCACGGCGACGTCATGACCGGCGAGCTACCGCATCGCGGCTTCGACGCGGTGCTCGCCAACGCGTCGTTGCACCACATCGAGGACACCCGTGGGGCATTGATCCGGCTTGCGGAGCTGGTGTTGCCCGGCGGAACGCTGGCGGTGGTGACCTTTGTCAGACCGTCCCCGCGAAACGTCCTGTGGCACCTCACCGCGTGGCTGGCTACTGGCGTCGCCAATCGAGTCAGACGGAAATGGGACCACACCGCCGCCATCAAATGGCCACCGCCGGTGACGTTTTCACAGTTGCGCGAATTGGTTCGGGAACTGCTGCCCGGGGCCCGAGTGCGGCGCTTGCTCTATGGGCGGGTGCTGATCACCTGGCAGGCGCCCGGCTGACCGCCCGAGCTCACGGCGACGGTGCTGGCCCGCGTGAGCAGCGCAACGGCTTCGGACTCACCGAGGCCGTTTGGGTCGGTTGAACACCGGCGGGCGCTTCTCGAGAAAAGCCATCATCCCCTCGCGGGCATCATCGGAACTCAAGGTTGCGTGGATGGCCCGTCGCTCCGCGGCGAGTAGATCGTCCAAAGTCCGGTGCTCGCAGTCATGAAAGGTTCCCAGCATGGCCCGCACGGCAAGAGCGGGTTGCCCCGCTAACTCCAGGGCGAGCTGCGTTGCTCGGTCCTTCAGCTCGTCGAGTGGCCACACCTCATCGACGAGACCGATGGCATGTGCCTGCGGCCCGGTCACGGTCTTGGCCCGCAAGACCATGCCGAGGGCATGCTGGCGCCCCACGGTCTTGGCCAACCGAGCCGAGCCTCCCCAGGCAGGAGTCGAACCCAGGTGCAACTCCGGCAGCCCGATCGACGCCCCTTCCTCGGCGGCGAGGCGGAAGGTGCAGCCCAGTGGGAGTTCGAGGCCGGCTCCCAGGCAGTGGCCGAACAGCGTGGCGACGGAAGGCTCGCCCATGTTCTCGATGCGCTGGATGAGATCGAGGCGTCGATCGAAGAACGCGTCGACGCTGCCCGCCGCCTGGATGCCGGTTGGCAGTTCCTTGAGGTTCATCCCGACGGAGAAGTTCTCCAGACCGTCCGCGGTGATGACGAAGGCCCGGATCTCGTCGTCGGCGGCAATGTCGTCTACCACCTCGCTGAGCCGCTCAACGTAGGCCAGGCCCATCCGGTTCCGTGGCGCATCCGTGTTGGTGACGATAGCGACACCGCCGTCGAGCTTCTCGTACCGCAGGGGCTCATCCATAGTCGTCACGAGCCTACACCCGGTGGCCGGTGCGGCTGCCGATTTCGCCGCCCGCAGCTACCTCCGCGCGCGACCCACTTCCATATCGTGCGCTGTACCAACGGCATGGCAATGACGTTGCGGGCAAACGAGATCTGTGGAGACAAAGACGAGACGCGATGCCGAGCGGGTAGCGCAGGCCGTCTCGGAAATGTCTTGTCCATCTTTGCGTTCGGTCATGGCGTACTTCGAAGCTGGTCGGTGGCTAGGGAATGCCACTGCGCGCCCGCTTGCACGGTTCGCGCAACGCGTTGAATGATCGGCTCGTGACCAAGCGTGAAGATCATGGTGTGAATCGCTGGGAGCTGCTGGTCTGCTCGGTGACCGGTCATGCCACCTACTCACACGATGACCGGGCACTGGCCAGGGCTCCGGCGTTGTTGATTAGCAGGCTTGTGAGCTGGGTTGATGATCTTTGGTGCCGCGCTATTGGGGCCGGAGTGTAGGCACGGGCTATCTGGAGAACGATCGAGTTGGTTACTGTTCGTCGTTGGTCTGGAGTTGCCCGTGCCTACCGTTTCAGTATTGCCTGTGTCGTCGGTTCCAGAGGTGTTCGACCGCTGGAGTCCTGGTGAGCGCAGCGAGCTCATCGGATCGGAGTTTCTCGGTGTGTTGGCCTCGGTGCCAGACCCGAGGGACCCACGCGGTCGGAGGTATTCGCTGATGGCTTTGTTGGCGATCGCGGTTCTGGCCACTGCCGCGGGGATGCGCGGCTATGCTGGTTTTGCCACATGGGCGGCCACCGCTCCCGATGATGTGTTGGCCTAATTAGGGGTCCGGTTCCGGCGGCCCAGTGAGAAGACCTTCCGCGATGTTTTGTCTCGGCTAGACCCCGCCGACCTCAACGCCAGGATGGGCAGTTACTTCACTGCACACGTGGCCAGCAGCGACCCCAGTGGATTGGTGCCGATCGCGTTGGACGGCAAGATGCTGCGTGGTGCTTTACGCGCCAAAGCGACAGCCACGCATCTCGTGTCGGTGTTCGCCCACCGTGCCCGATTGGTGCTCGGTCAACTCGCTGTCGCCGAGAAAAGCAATGAAATTCCCTGCGTACGTGCCCTGCTCACGCTGCTGCCGGGTAGCTTGCGGTGGCTGGTCACCGTGGATGCGATGCATACCCAGGTCGTCACCGCGAAGTTGATCTGCGCCACCTTGAAGTCGCACTACCTGATGATCGTCAAGTCCAACCAAGCCAAAATACTTGCGCGTATCACCGCGCTGCCCTGGGCCGAGGTGCCCACAGCCGCTACCGACGACTCCCGCGGCCACGGCCGTGTCGAGACCCGCACCCTGCAAATCATCACCGCTGCACGAGGAATCGGCTTCCCCTACGCAAAACAAATCATCCGGATCACTCGTGAACGCTTGATCACCGCCACCGACCAGCGCAGCGTGGAGGTGGTCTATGCCATCTGCAGCCTGCCGTTCGAGCACGCCCGCCCTACCGCGATCATGACCTGGATGCGTCAACACTGGGGAATCGAGAACAGCCTGCACTGGATACGCGACGTCACCTTCGACGAAGACCATCAAAGGGCACATACCGGAAACGGCGCACAGGTCCTAGCAACGCTACGCAACACCGCGATCAATCTGCACCGCCTCAACGGCGCCGACAACATCGCCGAAGCCTGCCGGATCACCGCTTTGACCGCCAACCGCCGCCTAGACCTCCTCAATCCACAATTCCCCAGCTCACAAGCCTGCTAATCAACAACGCCGGAGCCCTGGGGCACTGGCGGACCGGCTCAGCGCCGACACCGAGTTGGGTGAAGTGTGGCGCTGTCTGCGCTGTGGTGACTTCACGCTCGGTGCGCCGCGTGGCCGCGGGCATCCGGAAGACGCGCCGTTGATCATGCGTGGCAAGGCGCTGCGTCAGGCCATCATCATTCGCACGTTGGCGGTCGAACGCCTGTTTCGGGCGATGGTGCTCGGGCTTGCGGCGTGGGCGGTATGGGAGTTTCGCGGCGCGCGGGGAGCCATTCAGACAACCCTTGATCGGGATTTGCCGATCTTTCGCGCCGCCGGGTTCAAGGTCGATCAGATGTTCGTCGTTCAGGAACTGGAAAAGGCGCTGGCCGCAAAGCCATCGACGCTCGCGTTGATCACCTTCATGCTCGCCGCCTACGCCGTCCTGCAGGTGGTCGAGGGGGTGCGCCTGTGGCTGCTCAAACGCTGGGGCGAGTACTTCGCGGTGGTGGCAACCTCGGTCTTCCTGCCGCTGGAGATCCACGACCTGGCCAGGGGGATCACCATGACCCGGGTGGTCACCTTCAGCATCAATGTGGCCGCCGTGCTCTACCTGCTGATCTCCAAGCGGCTGTTCGGTCTGCGCGGTGGGCGCAAGGCCTATGACGAGGAACTGCATGGTGAGCAGCTGCTGGACCTGGAGCGCGCCGCCATGGTGACATGACGGACCGGCTCGGCGCGGCGACGCTCAGGCCCGGATCTGCTTGGACTGGATGAATATCCCCTCGGCTTCCACCGTTATGCCGCTTTCGTCGGCGATGTGGCCGACCGAGAACGTCTTGACCCCTTCGATACGTTCAACGCGGCCCTCGGCGCGTAGCGGCCGTCCGAGCACGGTGCCGCGCCGGTAGCGCAAGGTCAGCGTCCCGGTATAGGCGGGGCGGCGCGGCAGATGGGCCGTCGCGCCCAGCACATGATCGAGGATCATCGAGCACACGCCGCCGTGCACATGGCCTGGCGGCCCCTCGTAAGCCGCGCCCAAGGTGAACTCCGACCACACCAGTCCGTCGGGTTCGTGATGGATCGACAACGGTGGTGCGACCGGGTTGCGCACACCCACCACAACATTGCCCCATGCGACGGTCTCACCCTCCGGAGTCAGCTGGACGCCGAACCCTCCCGGGTGCAGCGCGTCACTCAATTCCTCGGCAGCACTGTCGATTTTGGCCATGGAAGCGGTGACCGTCGCCGGATCCGCCTGGGTGCGGATGCTGACCTCGATGAGGCGACGGATCGATGCGGTCAGCGGCCCGTAGACCGACTCGAGCCGGTCGAAATCGGTGCCAGGCCATTCGTCGGACATCCTCGCAACCTAACAGCGCTGCGGGCCGGCGAGCAGGCATACTGCGCTCAGCAACGAACGGAGGTCGGTATGGGGACCTATGCGATCACGGGATCGGCGTCTGGGATGGGAAATGCGACCGCGAGTCGGCTTCGGGAAGCGGGCCATCGGGTGATCGGCGTCGACCTCGATGGCGCCGACGTCGTCGCCGATCTGTCGACACAGCAGGGCCGGTTACGGGCCGCAAGCGACGTCATTGCGGCCTGTGACGGCAGGCTCGATGGCGCGGTACTGGCCGCGGGATTGGGGCCGAGTCCGGGCCCGGGCCGGCTGCATCGCATCGCCCAGGTCAATTACCTGGGTGTGGTGGAGCTATTGCAGGCGTGGCGGCCCGCTCTAGCTGCCGCCGAACGGGCCAAAGCAGTTGTGATCGCAAGTAATTCGACGACGACTGTTCCGATGGTGCCGCGGCGCAGCGTGCGGGCGCTGCTCGACCATGATGCCGACAAGGCGGTGCGCGCGGTGCGGTTGTTCGGTAGAGCCGCGCCTTCGCTGATGTATGCGGCGTCGAAAATCGCGGTGAGCCATTGGGTTCGGCGCCAGGCGGTGCTGCCGGAGTGGGCCGGATCGGGGGTGCGGCTCAACGCTCTGGCGCCCGGCGCGATCATGACGCCGCTGCTGGCCGAACAGCTGTCGGACCCGACTCAGGCCAAGGCCGTCCGGTCGTTCCCGATCCCGGTCGGTGGATTCGGCGAGGTCACCCACATGGCCGACTGGATATGTTTCATGCTCAGCGACTCTGCGGATTTCCTCTGCGGCAGTGTGGTGTTCGTGGATGGCGGTTCCGACGCGTACTTTCGCGCCGACGACTGGCCGAGGCCGGTCCCGGCCCGCCGGCTGCCCGGCTACCTGCTGAAGTTCCGGCGAGGCTCCCGCACCACAGTTCGCTGACATCCGTCATTGACAGGTGTCAGTTAATGCTCGTACGGTATCGGTGTGGGCTCGACCGCGTCGACTACCGCGCCGCACTCGCCGCAGCAAAAGGTGCGCGAGGCTCAGCGGCTGCGCAGCCGGGCGCGGGTATTCGATGCCGCGGTCGCCGAGATAAGTCGGCGCGGATGTGGCGGCGATCGCCGCGGCGGCCGGGGTGGCACGGGGGACGTTCTACTTCCACTTCCCCACCAAGGAGCACGTCTTGGTGGAGTTGGAGCGCGCTGAGGAACTCGCCATTGTGGCAAAGCTGCGCGATCCAACCGCCGATTCCACCGACCTGGTATCGGTATTGAGTTCGCTGGCGCACCAGGTGGTTGCCGTCGAGCGACGGCTGGGCCCGCTTGTGTTCCGGGACATGCTCGGATTGCATTTTGCCCCAACCCGGCCGGTCGAGGACCAGCTGGGCGAACACCCGTTGGCCGAATTCGTCATTGAGACGATCGCGCAGGCGCAGCGGGCGGATCGGGTCCCACCGGATGCCGACGCGGGTGAGCTGGGGGTGATCTTCCTGACCGGTTTGTTCGCGTTGCTGGCCACCGGCGCGACGACGCCGGACGCGCGGACCGCGTTACTGAACCGCTTCGTAACGACCGTTGTTCACGGAATGGAGGCACGATGAGCAGTTCAGGTATCGAGGGCTACCGCGAATATCTGGCCCGACGCGACGGCGAGGCGGACCTGTTGCATCGCCGGCTTGCCACCCGGGAAGAGTTCTTTGCAGCGCTAGTAGCCGAGCCCATTCGCTCGGCGCGCCGCGTCGATCGGCAGGTGTTCCTGCGCAACCTGCGGCGGCGTCGACCCGAGCCGGGACTCGACCGGGCGATGTTGTTCTTGCTGGCCACCGCCAAGCTGAACCAGGCTGAGCGGTTTGGGGTGAACCTGGGCGAAACCTACGGAGTCAACAGCGGTGCCGACCTGCCGCCGGAGCGGGTCTACGTCGAACTCGAGGAGCACTATCACACTCGGCTGCTGGCGTACGTGCTGGACATGTTTGGTCTGCCGTTCCAGGTGATTGCGCCACCGTTGCTGGTGCGCCAGTTCGTCAAGATGAGCGTGTTCCTGCCGGATCGACTCGCATTCCCAATCGTGGGCGCGGGCGAGATGGCGGGTTGCATCATGTTCGACGAGCTGCGACGCGCCGGAGTCGAACTGTTCGCCGACGAACCGGCGGTGGCGGCCCGGATCGAGCGCCTCTACAGCGAGATACTCACCGACGAATTGGGCCACATCGGCTACTGCGCGGCAAGCTGCAACGCCGCGGGCCGGGCCACGATGCGCCGGCTGTACCCCGTTGTCGGACGGTTCTTCGCTCGCCAGACCTACGAGATAAGTCTGCTCGTCGATGTGGCGAAGTTTCGGGCCCGCCTGGACCGGCCGTTCGACGTCGACGAGCTCGCCGCCGGCCTGACAAACGAAACCTTTGTAGCCGCGCTGCCCTGATAGACCGGCCGAGCCCGCTTTGGCCTGTCGCTACAATCGCGGTCAGGTTTTTGGGCCACCGGTGGAGTTGGCCGGCGATGGGAGATTGACTTGCAGGGCAACGGTTCACGGTGACGATAGGTGTTATCTGCGCGATCCCGCAGGAATTGGCCTATCTGCGCACCAATCTGGTCGCCACCGATCAACAGGAGATCGCCCAAATTTGTTTCTATGCCGGTCAACTGGGGGATCGGCGGGTGGTGCTGACCGCGGCCGGAATGGGCAAAGTAAACGCCGGCCTGGTCGCCACCCTGCTAGCGGACCGATTCGATTGTCACACCGTGATTTTCACCGGGGTCGCCGGAGGACTGGACCCGGCGTTGTCCATCGGCGACATCGTTATCGCCGATCGCGTGGTGCAGCATGATTGTGGGTTGCTCACCGATGACGGACTGCAGCCCTACCAGCCCGGCCACGTCCCGTTCATCAAACCCACCGAACAGCTGGGCTATCGGGTGGACCCGGAACTGCTGGATCGGGTCAAACACCGCCTCGAGGACTTCACCCTGCCAGCGCTGTCGGCCGCCGCCGGGGGCGGAGCCCGCCCACCGCGGATCAACTACGGAACCATCCTCACCGGCGACCAGTATCTGCATTCCGCGCGCACCCGGGACCAGCTCTACAACGACTTTGCCGGCATGGCCATCGAGATGGAAGGCGGTGCGCTGGCTCAAGTATGCGAGTCCTTTGCCATTCCCTGGCTGGCCATCCGCGCGCTCTCCGACCTCGCCGGCGCCGGTTCCGGGCTGGATTTCAATCGGTTCGTCGACGAGGTTTCGGTCAGCTCGGCCCGGATATTGCTGCACCTGCTGTCGGTGGTGGACTGAACCATCCGCGGGTGCGGCTCGGCGCGGGTGGTGCCCGTCGCGACACATACCTGATGTACAGGAAACGCCGCGGCTCGTCGCAGTGACGTATATCTGGGCGCTCGCACATAAGAGGTCTGCCCGAAGGCAGATCCCCGTCTTCTGACGGTGGGTCAAGCAGGCCCTTGCGGGCCTCGCCCAAAAATGGGCTTACTGCACTTCGGACAGACCACCAGGTTGCCCTGGTAACAATCAGTATTTCAGCGACACAACGGCGCGTCGATGGCCAAAGGTCCCCACCAGGATCGGCCCAAAGTCACCTCACCGATTGCCAGCCGCGGTACCCGCGCCGAGCCGGCGCAGTGTTTGGATGGGTAGGTGGTTGATACCGACGCCCCGCTGCCCGACCGCTCCGAACGTGTGGTGAGTGCCACCCGCGAAATTGCGGCCGGCGCGGCGCAAATATTCGAGCTGATCGCCGACCCGTCTCGCCAGCCCGACTGGGACGGCAACGACAATCTTGCCCACTGTGCCGCGGGACAACGGGTACACCGGGTCGGCGATGTCTTCCGCATGACGCTGACCCTGGGCAGCGTGCGCGAGAACCACATCGTCGAGTTCACCGAGGCCCGGTTGATCGCCTGGCGCCCATCAGAACTCGGAAAAACGCCGCCCGGTCATCTTTGGCGCTGGGAGCTCACCCCGATCAGCGGTACCCGCACCCTGGTCACCCACACATACGACTGGACGGAGCTGTCCGACCCGGCGCGGTTCCCCCGGGCGCGGGCCACCACCACCGTGCAGCTGCGCGCTTCGCTGGACCGCCTCGCGGGGCACGCCGAGGCCGCTGCGGCCGGCGACTGATCACCGGGCCACCACCGGGAACCCCGGCCGGCAAATGCCCCGAGTCGGCCCAGTTGCCGCGGCTTTCCCTATCCGGCCCAGTGGGCCGGTACGGTCACCCTATGGCTCTCCCACCACCAGGAAAAGACCGCGCCGCCATCGTCACCGGCGCCTCGTCGGGCATCGGCGAGGAATTCGCCCGGATCCTTTCCCAGCGTGGCTACCAGGTGGTGTTGGTGGCCCGCAGTGCCGACCGCCTCGAAGCCCTCGCGGGACGGTTGGGTTCGGATACCCACCCGCTGCCCGCCGATCTGTCTGTGCGCAGCGACCGCGCCGGCCTGGTCGACCGGGTGGCGGCGCTGGGCCTGGTGCCCGACATCCTGATCAACAACGCGGGGCTGTCGACGCTGGGTCCGGTGGCGAAATCGGTTCCCGAACAGGAACTCAACCTGGTCGAGGTCGATGTGGCCGCGGTGGTCGACCTGTGCAGCCGGTTTCTGCCGACCATGGTCGAACGCGGGCGAGGCGCGGTGCTCAACGTGGCGTCGGTGGCCGGATTCGCCCCCCTGCCCGGGCAGGCGGCCTACGGTGCGGCCAAGGCGTTCGTGTTGTCCTACACCCACAGCCTGCGCGGCGAACTGCACGGCAGCGGTGTTTCGGTGACGGCGCTGAGCCCGGGACCGGTGGACACCAGCTTCGGCGACGTCGCCGGGTTCACCCAGCAGGAAACCGAGAGCTTGCCCAAGATCATGTGGAAGTCCGTCGATCAGGTGGCGCAGGCCGGCATCGACGGTTTGGCAGCCGGCAAGGCCGTCGTCGTCCCCGGTCTTGCCAACCGCATCTCGGCCGAACTGATCCGGGTAACGCCACCGGATTGGATGGGCTCGATCATGGCCCGCATCCACCCCGCCATGAAGCGCCAGTGAGCGCAGCGCAAGGAGTTGTCCTCGAGTTGTGCTTCGGTAGCGTGCGGGCGGGGTGCCCACTTTCGATAGGGTGAAGACCGCGTGAGTACCACACAGTCAGTGCCCGGCCAGACCGGCACCACTGCGGCCGAACGGCCATTTGTCGCCAGGATGATCCGCACCCTCGCGGTGCCGATCATCCTGTTCTGGTTGGCGGTGGTGGTCCTGCTCAGCGTGTTCGTCCCATCACTGGAAGTGGTCGGACAAGAGCGTTCGGTGTCGCTGAGCCCCACCGACGCGCCGTCGGTCGTGGCCCTCAACCGCATCGGCCACGTCTTCAACGAAGGCGAAACCGACAGCGTGGCCATGATCATCCTGGAGGGCGACAAGCCCCTCGGCGACGATGCCCACAAGTTCTACGACGGGCTGATCCGCAAGCTGCGCGCCGACAAGAAGCATGTGCTGAGCATCCAGGACTTCTGGGGGGGATCCGCTGACGGCGGCGGGCGCCCAGAGCAACGACGGCATGGCGGCCACTGTCCAGGTGAGCCTGGCCGGCAAGCAAGGTGAGCTGCTGGCCAACGAATCCGTCGAGGCGGTCCGCAAGATCGTTGACGCCACCCCGGCCCCACCCGGGGTGAAGGCCTACGTCACCGGTGGGCCGGCCATGGCCGCGGATCTACACAAGAGCGGCGACCGATCCATGGCCAAGATCACCCTGACCACGGTCGCGGTGATCCTGATCATGCTGCTGTTTGTCTATCGATCCCCCGTCACGGTGTTCTTGCTGCTCGTCACGGTGGGCCTGGAACTGACCGCGGCGCGCGGGGCCGTCGCGCTGCTCGGCCACAGCGGATTGATCGGGCTTTCCACCTTTGCGGTCAGCCTGCTCACGTCACTGGCGATCGCCGCCGGAACCGACTATGGGATATTCATCGTCGGTCGCTACCAGGAGGCCCGGCAGGCCGGTGAAGACCGCGAATCGGCCTTCTACACCATGTACCGCGGCACCGCCCATGTCATCCTGGGCTCCGGTCTGACCATCTCCGCGGCAACGTTTTGCCTGAGCTTCACCCGGATGCCCTATTTCCAGACGTTGGGCATCCCCTGTTCGGTGGGGATGCTGGTGGCCCTGCTCGTCGCATTGACGTTGGCGCCGGCCGTCCTTGTCGTCGGCGGCCGGTTCGGCGCGTTCGACCCCAAACGGGTGCTGCAGGTACGCGGCTGGCGGCGGGTCGGCACGGCCATCGTGCGCTGGCCGCTGCCCATTCTCGCCGTCACGTGCGCCGTCGCGCTGGTCGGTCTGATCACCCTGCCCGGCTACCGGCCCAGCTACAACGACCGGGCCTACCTGCCCAGCTTCATCCCCGCCAATCAGGGCCTCGCGGTCGCGGACCGCCACTTCTCCCAGGCGCGGATCAACCCGGAGATCCTGATGATCGAGTCGGATCACGACATGCGCAACCCCACCGACTTTCTGGTGCTGGACAAGCTGGCCAAGGGCATATTCCGGGTTCCGGGAATCTCCCGCGTGCAGGCCATCACCAGGCCTTCCGGAACAACCATGGACCACACCACCATCCCGTTTCGGCTCAGCATGCAAAACGCCGGTCAGGTGCAGTCGTTGCACTACCAGCGCGCGCGGATGAATGACCTACTGACCCAGGCCGACGAGATGGCCAAGACGATCGCGCTGACCAGGCGCATGTACGAACTGTCGTCGCAGCTGGCCGACAACACCCACCGGATGGTCGGCGACACCATCGAGATGCAGCAGATCACCAACGAACTGCGGGACAAACTCGCGGATTTCGACGACTTCTGGCGTCCGATCCGCAGTTACCTCTACTGGGAGAAGCACTGCTACGACATTCCGAACTGCTGGACATTCCGGTCTCTCTTCGACGCACTGGACGGTCTGGATCAGATCGACGAGAAACTCGACGTGATGGTCGGTGACCTCGAGAACGTGGACCGGCTGATGCCGCAGATGACCGAGACGTTCCCGCCGATGATCGAATCCATGGAACACATCCGGACCATGATGCTGACCATGCACAGCACCATGTCGGGCATGGTCGACCAGATGACCGAGCTCAGCGAGAACGCCAACGCGATGGGCAAGGCGTTCGATACCGCCAAGAACGACGACTCGTTCTATCTGCCGCCAGAAGTGTTCGAGAACGCGGACTTCAAACGTGCGATGGGAAGCTTCCTGTCGCCGGACGGGCACGCGGCTCGCTTCATCATCTTGCACCGCAGCGACCCCGCCTCGGCCAGCGGCATCGCCAGTATCGACAAGATCCGCACCGCGGCCGAGGAGTCACTCAAGGGGACTCCGTTGGAGAACGCCACCATCTACCTGGCCGGGGTGGGCGCCATCTTCAAGGACGTCTCCGAGGGCGCGAAATGGGATCTTCTGATTGCCGGAATCGCTTCGCTCTGCCTCATTTTCGTCATCATGCTGATCCTCACCCGCGCGCTGGTGGCTGCCGGCGTGATCGTGGGTACGGTCGCGATTTCACTTGGCGCCTCGTTCGGATTGTCGGTATTGCTGTGGCAACACATCATCGGCATGCCGTTGCACTGGCTGGTGATCGCGATGTCGGTCATCGTGCTGCTGGCCGTGGGGTCGGACTACAACCTGTTGCTGGTCTCCCGGTTCAAACAGGAAATCCCCGCCGGCATCAATACCGGCATCATCCGATCCATGGGCGGCACCGGCAAAGTCGTGACCAACGCCGGGCTGGTGTTCGCGTTCACCATGGCATCCATGGTGGTCAGTGACGTGCGGATGATCGGACAGGTGGGCACCACCATCGGTCTGGGGCTGCTGTTCGACACCTTGGTGGTGCGGGCGTTCATGACCCCGGCCATTGCTGCGCTGTTGGGTCGGTGGTTCTGGTGGCCGCTGCGGGTGCGCTCACGACCTGACCGCGGAGCCATCCAGCGAGCCGCCCAGAGCGACACCGAGCCGGCGCCGGTGGAGAGTGCCCCGGCCACCGCCGGGAGTTAGATCGCCGGGACTCGGGTGGAGGGCTAGGCCAGTGCGGGTCTTGGCGGCTGTGCGCACCCTTGCTCCAGCAAGGCCCGCAGCGCCGTTGGCGGTGCGGCGATCTCGGCGACGGTTCCGACTTGCAGGGGGATGCTCGGGTAACCGGCCAGGTATTGCGAGTAGGAGCGCGCACCCAACCTCATGCCGAGGCTGACCCACGCGTCGACCACCAACCACCGTTGCGGATTTCTTCTCGCCCAGTCGCTTTGGTCCAGCCGGTGCTTCCACTCGGCGGCGTCGATTTCATCGAGTGCATAGCCGCTGAGAAGTTCCCGGTATTGCACCGCCGCGCCGCGCACGACGGTGATTCCGTGACCCAGCCCGGCGGCGCCCGAGAATTGCGGCAACAGCCCCAAAATCGCCTGCGCGGCGGCTCGGCCAGTAGTGACCTCTTCGGTCAAAGTCAGGGTCGGGAAGGCACGCAATGCCATACAGGCATCGACCACCGAAACCAGGATGTCGGCGGACTCGCGCAACTGGTAGTCCTCGCCGAGCACCCGGGGCAGGCGCACGATGGTGAAATCCAGAGCCGGCGATGATGCGGCAACGATCAACTCCGCGAGTGATTTTGACGCCGCGTATGGATAGGGCGACATGCGGGGGTCGGTGACTCGCGGCGCGGTGACATCAGCACTGATGACGAACGTCGACAGGTGCACCAACCGCACATCCCGTTGTGCGCACACCTGCGCAACCGTGGAAACCAGCTCAACGTTGGCGGCCCGGAGGCCGCGGTAGGGCACCAGCACGTTGGTGTTGCCGATGCAGTTGATCAGGGACCGTGCGCCGGTGTCGCGTATCAGGGCATCGAGGTCCGCCGCGTCCAACGCTGCGCCGAGTTGTTCGATCCGGATCCCTTCGAGATCCCGCAGGGCCGACCACGGGCCATGCTCGGGGGCTTTGACCTACTGGCCAAAACTATTTCCGGACAGGCTAGTCCGGCCTGCTTGCGCTGCAAGACGGCGCGGGCAAATCCGGTGCCGACAATTCCGGATGCCCCGAGCACGACGATTGGTGCCGCGGCCCGGTCGTGCGGCGGCGGCTCGGCACCCAACGGCTGCGGGGTGCACTGGCTCCCCAACGACACCAGGTCACGCTCGATCGCGGCGGCCGTTTCAGCGTCGAGCCAACCATCGGTCGCGGGCGCGGCCGGGTTTGAGCCCAGGTCGCAAACCAGGTTCGCGGCGGTATCGGCACTGATCAGCTCCAGCACCGAGAGGTGCCGACCGAGATACCTGCGAGTGTCGGGCAGGATCCTGATGAGATCCAATGAGCCGATTCCCGCACCGAGTAGCGATGAGTCCGCAGCGAGGGGCCTTCCGAGGTGGCAACTCCACACGCGCGCGAGGCCGGCCGCGCTCTCGCCGGCCTCGGCGTCCCTTGGTACCGCGTCGGCGAGTTGCGGCAGTGTGTGCAGCCTTGCGCCATCGACCTTCCCATTTGGCTTGCGAGGGATACTCGGCACGGCGACAACAAAGAACGCGGGCACTCCCAGGCTTGCCAGGGCGAGCCCGATCCGTCCCGCGGTCGCACCGTCCTCGGCGGCTTCGCGGGTCCGCTCGGTTTCGAACCACACCCCCAGACGGCCGTCATGAGGCTCGACGGCGACATCGCAGACCGTAGGGTCAGCGCTGATGCGCCTGGCGACCGCGGCGGTGTCGACCCGCTTGCCGGCGACTTTGACGATGGTGTCTTTGCGTCCGGCGAAGACGGGAAAGCCTTCTTCGTCGATGGTCACCCGGTCAGCGGTGGCAAACGCGCGCAGTTGCGATCCGTCGCCGGGGGCCACGGCACCGAAGCTGCTGTCATCGATCCCGAGATATCCGTCGCTGACCAAGGGCCCGGCGATGACCACCTCGCCGAAGGCGATGAACACGGTATTGGGCACCATCGGCAGGCCCACCCTGAGCCGAGTGTGTGCGGCGGCCGCGATGCCGTCGTAGACGATGGGAAGGTGTGTGGCGACCACCGTTGCTTCGGTCGGACCGTAGCTGGAGACAAGTGAGATCGGTGCCAAGGCGGGGGAGTTGACCCACTTGTCGACGGTGCTGGTGCGGATGGATTCGCCCCCGATGACGATCTGGCGCAGCCGCGAACGGCCGATGACGTCGACGGCGTCGCCGTCCTCGCACAGCAGGTGCCACACCGCGGTCGGCAGGTCGACGACCGTCGGCCCCAAGGCGTGGATATCGCGCGCCAGACCGCCCAAGTCGCCGGTCTTCATGGCCGCGGATCGGACCAACTCCGCCCCGCAAACAGCGGCGCCAAAGATTTCCTCAACGCTGATGTCCGCCGTCAAGGGCGCGCATTGCAGGATGGTGTCTTGGCTGTTCCAGCCGTAGCTGGGGCCGATTGCGGCACAGAAGGCAGCGAGTGACCCATGCGATATCCGCACCAGCTTGGGCTGCCCGGTCGTCCCCGACGTGGGCATGATGTACGCCGCCTTGGTGGCCAGCAGGGGATCTCGTGCCACCTGGTCAAGGCGCTGGTCAATGCGCTCCTGCAGGGCGTGATCCGGGACCGCCCCGAGCCGGACCGCGGCCACGTCGACCGGGTGCGCCGAAATCCCTTCACAGTGCTCACCAATTGTCTTGGCTCGTAACGAAAGATCGTCGACCGACTCGCACATGCTGTAGCCGCACCCCGCGAGGTGACAGGCCAACAACAGATCAACGGTCTTATCGGTGTTGTCGTCGGCGCACACCAGCACATCACCGGGCGCCACCCCATGGCACACCAGCCAGCCGACCCACGGGTAGACCTGGCGACGCCGGTCCAGAAACTGGCGCAGGCCCGGTGCCGCATCGACAAACCACGCAGGTGCCGACGGTGGCCGCGGTCGCCCCGCGGTCTCGGTGCGGCAGGGGAGGCCGTCGGCGCCCATCTCGAACCACTCGTTGGCGGTCATGGCGATCGGCTGATCCCACAGCGCCGCCATCGATTCCAACGCCGCGCCGATACGAGCGGCGACCCCGGCGCCGGTGTTGCGCTCGGGCAGATCGGCTCGGTCCCAGATCGCCAGGTTGAGGGTGTGCCGTTGTTCGTCGAGCACGCATGCCACGGTGGTGCCCTCGATCGGGCCGATCTCGGTCGCAACGGGTGCTTCCGACAGGAACGGGCGAAGGCCGGGCGCACATGATTCGCGGATGAAATTCAGCGTCAGGGCCTGCACATGAGAGGTCCGGTTGATTGCCAGATACATTCGGCGGTAATGCTCTTCACGAATCCATCGGCGTCGCACCGCCTTGACGTAGCCGCGGTCAAGGTCGCGGACCACCTCCCGCACCGACGCGAAAGGCCGAAATCGGAGGGCGTGCGCAACCGAGTTGACCAGGCACGTGGCGACATTGAGTTCGGGGTCGCCGAACCGGTTGTCCACGGCGTGCACCAGCAGGCTCTCGGTGCTCTGCCAAAGCCCCGCCTGCACCGCGACCGCGGCCGCCGCCACCAGAACGTTGAGCGGTACTTGTTGAGCCTCCGAGAGGGCACGCAGGGCGTCATAGGCTGGGCCGCAGAGGGCGATCGACTCTTGCAGGACGCCCTTGGCCGCGGCCCCGGAGGTACCGCTGGCGCCTTGCGCACCCCCACCCTGGCCGGCCTCGGCGGTGAGCTCGCGCTGCACGGCGTCGGCTTGTCGCCGTAGTGCTTCGGCCACCTTGGCCGTTTCACGAAGATGCGCGGCCGCCAGCTTGGCCAATCCTTGGCTGAGGGTGGGCATTTCGCCTACCCCGGCGGGTTCGAGGCTGGCCGCCAGAAAGTGCGCCAGATCGGCCTCAATGATCCCGGTCGCCCCGCCGTCAAGCAGGATGTGGTGGGTGTGAACGTCGAGACCGCAAACATTGCCGCCCTCGTCGGTCGAGACGGTATAGCGCACGAGCGGCCTGTCCAGGATGCCCGAAGACCAGGTGTGCTCCAGATCGGCGCCCGGCCCGTCCGGTTGGCCCTGGGCGGCCGAGCGTACGAGCACAAGGTCGCTGAATTGCAGCCGCGGCACCAGCTGTGGGTAGTCCGCGCCCGTCGCGGCCATCTGCAGAACGCACAGCTGAACGGGGTTGTTGAGCACCGATGCTTCCAGCGCGACAAGAAAATTCGACAGCGCCAGCGGGTGAAACCGATAGCGCTTGCCGATCAGATACAGCGCGGGGTCGTTGTCCTGGAGCACCCCGTTGTACAGGTTCTGCTGCGATTTGCTTAGCGGAATGGCCTCCGCGCAGCCTACTTCGGGCGCGGTCACGTAGGACTTTCCAGTTCGGACTGCGACAGCTCCGAAACCCAGCCCTCGATCGAGAGGTTCTCGGCCAATCGGGATGGCAGTTCGGACTCTCGGTCCACGCCCAGCCGCTTCATCAGCAGCACGAACCTGACGGAGTCGAGTCCCAGATCCCTGAGATCGGTAGCGTCGCCGTCGATCAGATCCGTTTCGTCGATGTAGAGCACGTCACAGACGGCGAGCAGGATCCGTTCGCGCACCGGGTCAGCCACCGGTTTGGACCTGATTCGCCGCCGCCGCCAGCGACGTGCGCATCACCTTGCCCGACTGTGTTCGCGGAATCTCGCTGACGATCACGATTGTCGACGGCCGCGCCACCGATTCGGACTCGC
Organism: Mycobacterium liflandii; assembly: GCF_022354805.1. Classification (NCBI taxonomy): domain Bacteria; kingdom Bacillati; phylum Actinomycetota; class Actinomycetes; order Mycobacteriales; family Mycobacteriaceae; genus Mycobacterium; species Mycobacterium liflandii. The sequence continues at coordinate 751,306 of NZ_CP023138.1, forward strand.
GGCGATAGTGAGCCGCAATCGTGTGCTTGAGTTTGCGGGCCGCTGACGCGTCCACGTCGGTGGCAGCTACCACGGCCAGGCCCACCAGCGCCCCGAATTCCGGATCGGGGATCTCGAAGCAAGCGGCCTCGCGGACGCCCGGAACGCCCTCCGCAATGCGATCGACCTCGTCGGGGGCGATGTTCACGCCGCCCGAGATGATCATCTCCGAGGACCGCCCCTTGATGTAGAAGAAACCATCCTCGTGGCGCTCCAACAGATCGTCGGTGTTCACCCAGCCGTCGATCAGGACCTCTTGGGTACGTTGAGGATTGCTCCAATACCCCAACATGTTTGCCGGCGACTTGATCCACAGCGTGCCGAATGACGCGGAAGGGCCGGCGCCCGGGGCGTTGGGGCCGGCGCCGTCCGCTTCGTCGTCGGCCGCCAGATAGACCTCCACGCCGGGGTAGGGGCGGCCCACCGCGCCCGCCTCGATCTTGGCAATCGAGCCATCGTCTGTCGGCAAACATAAAGCTGTGCAGCCTGTTTCGCTCAGCCCGTAGACCTGTGCGGTGCGAACACCGGTGGCTTCGATGAACCGCACATCGGCGGCGATCGCCCGCGAACCGCCGTACCCGAGTAGCCGCAGCGATGGAACCGTTGTAGCCGCGGACTTCAACTCCGAAACCAGTTTCGAAAGCAGGGTCGGCACCAGGCATGTGGTGTTGACGGCGTTGGAGTTCAGAATCTGCATCAGCGAAGGGGTGTTCTCACCACCGGTGATGCACAACCCTCCACGCATCAAACAGGTAAGTATCCACCACAACCCACCGATGTGGGTTGCCGGCAGCGGGGAGTAGGTGGTTTCGCCGTCGACCCAGGTGACCCAGTTGAGCCCCTCGTTGCGCAAGATGTCCGGTACGGCGAAGAAGGTGCGGTTGGCCAGCAGCACCGCCTTTGGTTCGCCGGTGGTGCCGCTGGTGAAGATCATCGCCAGCGGATCGTCGGCGCCAAGCCCGGGCTCGGTCGCCGGACGATCCGTATCCGGCGAATGGGCGAACTCCCCGGTGCCAGAGCCGATGTCGACCCGGATAGCGGGTATCGCGGCGAGGCCTTCGGGTAGCGACGAGGACCCGACCTTGCTCCCGGGCGCGATCAGAACCGCGACGGGGTCGGTGATCTGACAGAACCGATCGATGGTTGCCGGCGGAAGATTGCCGTCGGCCATCACGGCGATGGCACCAAGCTTCGCGCAGGCCAGCACCGCTAGGTAGGTCTCGGGTCCATTGTCCGAGATAACCAGTACCCGTGATCCTCGCGATGCCGACTGCGCACGGAGCGCGCCGGCGTAGCGATCCACTTCGGCGGCCAGCTCGCCATATGGCAGCGCACTCGTGCCATCGCAGCGGCGTAAGGCGATCGCCTCGGGCCGCCGCTGAGCCTGCTCGATGATCCGTTCCAGCACGGTAGCGGGTAAGTCGGACATAGCTCTAAAGCGCTTTCCTTCCGGCGATCTAGGGGATGTTCAGGGCCGCCAGTTCGACCTCGCCGGAGGCGGCTCCACCATCCTCGTCCCAAAACTCGATGGCGCACGGTACCAGGAGATAGCGCCACGTCCGTTGGACAACCTGCAGATTCCGGCATTGCAGCCGTGCGGAGAATTTCGCGGGGTTGATGGGCCGGTTGAAACGTGATGACGAGTTCCTGATGAACATGCTGGCGAGTTGATGCTGGAAGTAGTCCTCCAGCGACCAGCCCCGCAGTTGCGGAATCTCCTCGTTGGCAACGGCGGGGGCGAAGGCGCTGTATGCGAGTTGGTTGAAGCAGAGAATCAGTTCAACCGCATTGAAGTGACCGGTGCTGCGGATATAGGCGGACTCGCTGATTGTGAAATTCCCATAGGCCAGCACCGAATCGTCGTCGGCGTGGTACCGGGCGTCGAGCAGGTAGCGACACCCCTTGTAGGAGTAGGGCTCGAGAACCCGGGCGAGCAGATCCACGGCGATCGCAGTGGTGCCGGCGGACTCGACAGCGGCGTGAGCGGGCGAGGTCAAATCGGTGGTGCTCATGCCGGATAGCCCGGCGTCTCGAGACCATCCAGCATGGTCAGGCGGTAGGTCGTGAGGGTGCCCGAGGCCGTCCCGTGCTTTGCCCGGTGCATGAGAACTCGGTTGTCCCACAAGATGATGTCGCCGACTTCATAGTGCTGGGTGTGGATGAACGGCGAGTTGTATTCGGGATCGAGCTGTCCGGTCGCGGCCAAGAGTTCGGCCAGCACGGCCGGATCAACCAGGTTGCCGTCCTTGTCCTCGATCTTGGTGGTGCCCGTCGCGCAGATGTAGAGAATCTCTTCGCCGGTCTTGGGGTGCCTGATGACTGTCGGCCACTTTATCGGGGGAGTGGCGCGGCTGATTTCATCCCAGACTTCTCCGATAGGCCGGTAGACGTCGCTCGGGCGGATCTTGATGTGCCGCCGGGGATCGTGGGTGCTGAGGGTTCCGCGGGCCGGGGCCTGCTGGGCGGCCGGGAGTGACTGCCAAACCTTGGCCAGGTCGATGAAATAGGTTCCGCGGTCGTGGCCGGGCACCGCAAGCGGCAACACCATGGAAAACGCGAACGGTTCCGGCATGAACATGTAGTCGATGTGCCAGAACGCGCCGGTCTTCGGAACCCCTTGGCCCTCCTCGGTGGAGGAGACAAAGATCTCCGGGTGATCCTCGTGGTGGTACATGGGTTCGTAGTAAGGAACGATCTGTCCGACGATCTTGCCGAGCTTTAGGAATTCCTCGGGCGACGGGTTGACGTCCTTCAGGATGACCAGCTTGTTCGCATAAACGATGTCACGGATCTCGTCAGTGGTTATGTCGTCCAGGTTTTTTGGGTCGACCCCTGTGATTTGTGCACCGAGTCCCTCGCCTTTCACGTTGAGCGTCATCGGCCGTCTTCTCCTCGTTCATTTCGCTGCTGCTTCGGACAAATTTCTGGGACTGCGCCAAGCCGGCGTCGGCTGCCGCACGCAAACGGGTCTTCGGCGTCCCTGGTGGTGGCGATCCGGTGGTACCTCCTGATTGGGCGCTGCGATGAGTGCGGCTACAGGAGGAGTCGGATGCGGTGATGAAAAGTTCCCCCTATTCGCCTTCCGGTCTTCCTTCGGAGTCGTTGGTCCAGGTGGCGGGCAGCAACGGGACAGCAGTGCTGGTGCCGTGCGACGACAGCCGGACCATTCCCGCGGCGGCACCGTCGTGCGACGCCGCGGTGCCGGTAAGGCCGAGCGGACCGGCGCCCTGGCTGCTCGGGCTGGGGGCGGGCTCGGCGGTGCCGGGAGCATCGATGGGCGAATCCATGGTGGCCGGTTCTTGCAGGAATTCGTCGCGGTAGCCGCGCACCCCCACCCTGTTCTTGCTGCGCTTTCTGCGACTGGCTCGGCTGCTGCTCAGCGCGGCTGGAGCGGCGGCGCGGGTGGTGTCGGTGGCGGTGGCGGCCGCGCCGCTGGTGGCCCCGGGGCCCGAGCTCACCCCCGGGGGTGCGGGGCCCAACACCGCGTAGCTGATCGCGGGTGAACTGGGCGGGCTGCCGGTGGGGGCGGGGGAGGGGGCGCTGGGTGCGGGGCTGGTGGCTTGTGGGCTTGGCGGGGCGAACGCCGACGCCGCCGGCGTCAGACCAACGACCGGTTGCGGGCCGGCCAGGTCGGCCACACTGCGCTCCGCGGGAGCGGCAACGGGTGCCGTTATCGGCGTTCTGTTCGCCAGGTAGGCCAGCGCACTCAAGGCGCTCAACGCGCTGAGCGCGGGAGTGAAGAAGGGAAGCAGTAGCAACCCGTACGAGGCGTAGTACGGGTACCAAAGAAAGTCGTATAGCTGCAAAGCGATGATGGCGAGGATGACCGCGACCGCCGGGCTGAAGCCCATCCGCTGGAAAAACTCCAGGAAATACTTGTACGGATCGGCAAGGAAACTCAGGATGTCCCTCAACAGCTGACCGATCCAACTCCCGATGCCCGACGCGGCGGCCTGGCTCTCGCCGCCGGGCCGCAGGATGGACGGCGCCGGTGGCGTGGGTGGTACCGCCGCGGCCGCGACCTCACTGACTGCCTGATAGGTGGTCATGGTCTCGGCGGCTTGAACCCACATGCGGACGTAGTCGGCCTCGTTGAGCGCGATGGGGATGGCGTTGATGCCGAAGAAGTTGGTCACCACCAGCACGCCGTGGATGGCGTGGTTAGCGGCCAGCTCTGCGAGCGTGGGCATGGCGGCTACGGCGCTGCTGTAGCCGGCGGCCGCGATCCTGTGCTGCGCGGCGGTTACCGAGCTATCGATCGCGGCCTGCTCCAGCCAGATCAGGTAGGGGCCATGCGCGGCCAACCACTGGTGGGCGGCGTATCCCTGCCAACTGGTGGCTTGAACCTCGGCCAGTAGCTGGGTCAACTCGACAACGGCAGCGCTGTATTGCGCGCTCAGCTCTTGCCACTGTGCGGCGGCAGCAAGCAGCGGTCCCGGGCCTTGGCCCGCGCTCAACAGGGCCGAGTGCACCTCGGGAGGTATGGCCATCCATATCGGGGCGGTCAGGGCTTACCCTCTCCTGCGTAAGCGTGGTGCGCGCGCCGTGGGCGGGCTGACGCTGGTTGGCTTTACCAGGGTTAGTCGGGGCGAGTGAGCAAAAAGTTCCCACCGTGGCGGCCGTGGTTCTGAATCCGGGTTGGGCAGGTCTTGCCGGAGGAGCGCGGCGCACCCTGGTTGGGCGGGGCAAGCCGGTCATTTCGCGAGGTCAGGTGAATCCATCTGGTCGGCAGCGGGTTCGGAATCAGCCGTCGTCACCCGTCGTCACCCGTTGCGGGGAGGGCGCTGCCGCACCTTGGTGCCCTATATTGTGCAGCCATGCCAGTCATTGACGCCCGTCATCTCGACGGCATATCCGAAACTGCGTTGCTGACCCTGCATCAGCGCGCGACCGAGGCCGCCCGGCCCGATGCCATCATCGACGACCCGATGGCCATCGCCCTGCGCAATGACATCGACTACCCCTACCACCACTTCGGCCGTACTCACCAAGCTACCGCCCTGCGTGCCTTGGCATTTGACAACAGCACCCGGGATTTTCTGCGGACCCGCCCCGGCGCCACCGTGGTCGCACTGGCGGAGGGGCTGCAGACCAGTTTCTGGCGTCTCGACAATGGTGAGCTGAACTGGCTTTCGGTAGACCTGGCGCCGATCGTGCGGCTGCGTGAGCAGCTGCTTCCCGCCTGCGACCGACTTCGCTACTGCGCTCAGTCCGCGTTCGACTACTCGTGGATGGAGCAGGTGGACGACACCAACGGCGTGCTGATCACCGCCGAGGGGCTGTTCCAGTACCTGCGCCGTGATGTGGTGTTCGAGCTGATCGCGGCCTGCGCCAAACGATTTCCCCATGGCCAGCTGGTTTTCGACAGCATCCCTTGGCTGTTGAGCGTGTATTCGCGCCGGCGCGGGTTCAAGCTCAGTGAGCACTACACGGCGCCCCCGATGCCGTTTTGGTTCACCGCCGACCACTATGACGAACTGCGCGCCATCCCCGGTGTTCGCGCGGTCCGTGAGTTGCCGGCGCCGGCGGGCCGCGGAAGGTTCTTGCGCTGGGCACTTCCGGTGGCGTACCGGCTGCCCGGGTTGGGCCGGTTGCGGGCCCCGGTGACGCTGGTCGAATTCGGCTGACTCGGCAGCGCAAGTTCGCGCCGAGCCGCCGCGAAACGAACACCCTGGAACAATTCGTCGGCAATACGCGACTATTAGGTCATGGATTGCGAGGTGGCGCGCGAAGCGTTGTCGGCCCGACTCGACGGCGAGCGAGAACCGGTGCCCTCGGCGAGAGTCGACGAGCACCTGGATGAGTGCGGTGCCTGTGGTCTCTGGTTCGAACAGGTGGCCGGCCAAGCTAGCCGTCTGCAGCGCCTGATCGAATCCCGGCCGGTCATCGGGGCGGTTGATCTGGCCGGGATTCGGCCGACGCCGCAGCCGCGGGAACGCAAACGAATGAGCTGGCAGCGCTGGGCACTGTTGTGCGTGGGGATCGCGCAGGTCGCCGTGGGAATCGTGCAAGGACTGGGCTTCAGCCTCGGCCTGGGCCACCACTATGTGATCGGGTCGGGCAACCATCTGCTCAACGAGTCCACGGCGTGGACGATCGCGCTGGGTGTGGCCATGGTGGTCGCGGCGATATGGCCGGGCGCCGCCGAGGGACTCGCCGGTGTGCTGATGGTCTTCGTGGCGGTTTTGAGCGTCTATGTGGTTGTGGATGCGCTGTCCGGTGCCGTGACGACTTCGCGGGTCCTGACCCATCTGCCGGTGCTGTTGGGCACCGTCCTGGCAATCATGGTGTGGCGAAGCCGCGGTGCTCCTCGGCCGGCGCCGGACGTGTTGGCAGACGAGCCCGATATCGTTCTGCCGCAGAACGCATCTCGCGGACGTCGCCACGGCCACCTGTGGCCCACCGACGGATCGGCGGCCTGATCAGGCGCTGCGGCGCAGGATCACTCGGTGGCGCCGGGTTCGGTTGTGGACGTTGTCGTCTGGCTGGTGGCGGCACCGAAGTTGCGCAGCTGCAGGCTGTTTGAGACGACAAAGAACGATGAGAACGCCATCGCGGCGCCGGCGACAACTGGGTTGAGCACACCGGCCGCGGCGATGGGGATGGCCGCGATGTTGTAGCCGAATGCCCAGGCCAGGTTGAGTTTGACGGTGCGCATGGTCGCGGCGGCAAGGCCGAGCGCCAGGGGCACGACGTCGAGGTTGTCGCGAACCAGGATGATGTCAGCGGCGCCGATCGCAACGTCGGTGCCACGCCCCATGGCCATTCCCAGATCGGCGCTGGCCAGTGCGGGACCGTCGTTGATGCCGTCACCGACCATGGCGACGACATGGCCGCGGTCACGCAGTTGTTCGATTACGTCGACTTTGCCTTCGGGCAGAATGTTGGCGATCACCTCGTCGATGCCGACCCGGTCGGCCACGGCGGCCGCCGATGCCGGGTTGTCACCGGTCAAAAGCATGGTCCGGAGCCCGCGTTCGCGCAGCGCGGCTACCGCATCGGCCGCCGAGTCCTTGACGGCGTCGGCCACCGCGATGACCCCGCACGGTGCACCGTCGATCTCGACGAATACAGCCGTCTCACCCAGGGACTCGGCGTTGCGCCGAGCGGCGCGCAAGGCCGTGTCACTCGAGGAGGAACCGATCCAGGACGGCTTACCCACCCGCACCGAGCGCCCGGACACGGTACCGCTGACGCCGCGCCCGGGTATGGCGCGGAATTCGGTGACGGTGTCGTGCTGGGTGGTCGCCGCGGCGATTGCCAGGGCCACCGAGTGCTCGGACGCCGCCTCCACCGTGGCGGCGATGGCGAGCACCTCGTCTGCGTCCCAGCCCGGTGCGGCCACCACCGCACTGACTTTGAGCTGCCCCGAGGTCAGTGTTCCGGTCTTGTCGAAGACGACGGTGTCGATGGATCGGGTGGCTTCCAGGGATTGATAGCCCTTCAGGAAGATGCCGAGTCGGGCACCGCGGCCAGAGGCGACCATCATCGCCGTCGGCGTCGCCAGGCCCAGGGCGCACGGGCAGGCGATGACCAGGACGGCAATGGCGGCGGAAAAGGCGCGGTCGGGTGAACCGCCGGCCAGTAGCCACCCGGCCGCGGTCAGTGCGGCGATGACAAACACGCACGGAACGAACACCGAGGCGATCTGATCGGCCAGGCGCTGTGCGTCGGCCTTTTGCGCTTGCGCCTGCTCGACCAGCCGGACCATTCCGGCGAATCGGGTGTCGGCGCCCACCGCCGCGGCCTCCACGATCAACCGGCCGTCAAGCACCACGGTGCCGCCGATGACCTGGCCGCCGGGACGCACCCGGGTGGGTTTGGCCTCGCCGGTCATCGTGCTCATGTCGACCGCGGCCGAACCGTCCAGGACGAGGCCGTCGGCGGCGATGGTCTGTCCGGGGCGCACCACGAAGCGATCCTGCTCTTGGAGTTCGTCGGCGGGGACCACCAGCTCTGACCCATCCGGCTGCAGGACGGCAACCTCCTTGGCGCTTAGCGCCGCCAACGCCCGCAGCGCGCTGCCCGCCTTCGACTTGGCGCGGGCCTCGAAATACCTTCCGGCCAGCACGAACACCGTGACGCCCGCGGCGACCTCAAAATAGATGGCGTCGCTGCCCAACAGCGCCTGCCAGATGCCCTTGCGGTCGGCGAGCTGGTGGCTACCGAACACGGTGTACAGCGACCAGATCGTGGCGGCGGTGATGCCCACCGAGATCAGCGTCTCCATGGACGCGCCGTGGTGGCGCGCGTTGCGTAGCGCGATGCGGTGAAACGGCCACGCCGCCCATGTCACGACCGGCAGAGCCAGCGCTGTGAGCACCCACTCCCAGCCGGTGAAACGAGTGCTGGGCACCACCGCGAACATCACCGAGAGATCGGCCAGCGGCACGAACAGCACGGCCGCGACGGCTGGCCGGATCAGCAGGTGGCGAGCATGCTCAGCATCGGGATCGCCCGCGCCCTGACCGTCGTCCGGCTGCACCTCGGCCTGGTAACCGGCCTGCTGGATCACCTCGCACAGCGCAGCGGCGTCGATGTCCTCGCCGGCCTCCACGGTCGCCGTGCGGGTACCGAAGTTCACCGATGCCCGAACCCCCGGCACCTTGTTGAGCGTCGACTGGACCTTGCGGGCGCATGCGAAGCAGGACATGCCGGTAATCCCGAGTTGGAACCGCTGGACCTGTTGGTCGCGCTCCAAGTGCTTGTCGGTCGTCACGATCGTCGTTGACATCGTGGGGCTTGACCTCCTGCTGATCTGTGGCTTGCCGATGCAAGCTTCTCCCCACACAGGTCGTTGTCGCTAGCCCAGGAGTTCCCCGGCCGTTGCGCGAATCTATGGCCTACGCTCAACGATCGTGGTCACCGGCGGCGCTGATGAGCAAATCACTGTCCTGGCCATGGCCGCCGGACGTGGTGATCGGGCCGCGCTTGCGGAATTCATCGAGGCCACACAGCGCGATGTGTGGCGGCTGGTCGCCTATCTCAGCGATCCGGCCTGCGCCGATGACCTGACGCAAGAAACGTTTCTGCGGGCGATCGGTGCCCTGCCGCGCTTCGCCGGTCGGTCTAACGCTCGCACTTGGCTGTTTTCGATCGCCCGTCGCGTGGTTGTCGATCAGATCCGCTACAAGACGCGCCGGCCCCGCCCGGCGTATGTCGCCGACCTCGGCGAAGCGCTTGGGCAAGCTCGTCGCGGCAGCCGGTTCGAGGACATCGTTGAGATTCGGCTCCTGCTCGACGGGCTTGACGAGAAGCGCCGCGAAGCACTGATCTTTACGCAGGCCTTGGGCCTCTCATACGCCGAAGCGGCGCAGATTTGTGGTTCGCCCATCGGCACCATCCGCTCTCGCGTGGCACGGGCCCGCGACGATCTGTTGCGGGCTGCCCGAGAGGGCGAGCGGGCTGGATAGTTCGAGGCGTTCGCTGGCCGGCCGTCGGGGCGGTCCTAGATGCCGAACACCATGGCGGCGAAAGCGATCGCCATTCCCGCCGCCATCATCGCCCGTCCGGCGTGGGTCAGGCAGCTGCGCCAGGACTCCGTCCCGGCGCGTGGCCGCGCACGCACCGACATGACCGCCCAAATGATCGCGGCGATGGCAAACGCCAACAACCAAAACCAATTGACGGCGCTGACCCAGCCCGGCGCGGTGGCACCGGCGGCCATGTCGGTCCCCGACATGTGCATACCGGGCATCGAGGTGCCGGGCGCCATCGTTTGATGCGCGGCCGGGCAGGCCAGGAGCTGGTCGCTCATCGCGACGTACATCCAGGCCATGGCCAGCATCATCAATGCGTGGTAGCTGCATCCCACGAGCGCGGTGATGGTCTTGGCCCGAAGCGCGGTGAGCGTGGCGAACCAGCCGGCTGCCAGCAGAAAGAACACCGCGGGACCGGTCGTCGGCAACGCCGCTCCCACGGGCCAGAGCATTACGACCATCGCAATCGCCATCACCAAGTGCAACCCATTGCTGACGACCGAGGTCCACGCCCGCTGTTGGGTGACCGTCGGGGCTCCGGAGAAGGCTGAAGAGGCTGGAAGGGCTGAAAATGTCGAAAGCGCCGGAAGCGCCGGAAGCGCCGGAAGCGCCGGAAGCGCTGAAAGGGCTGAAAGGGCTGAAAGGGCTGAAAGGGCATAGTCGGCACCGCTGAACACGAACAGTCCGGTGGCCAACCAACGAATCAGCAGGTCATTGATCATGTGGACTCACTTGCCGGGGTGTGGGGCGGTCACGGTGTCGCTCTCGGGCTCGGCGGCGATGGCCACCGCAGGATATGCGGTCCATGCTCTATAGGTCGCTACCGGCCGATCCGAGGTTCCCGGCCAAACCTGTGTGCTACGACATCCAGTCGTAAGCTCGAGGGATGGATACTGACGGGCCTGGTGTGGTTGCGTCTTCTGCTGCGCCGCCGTCCCGGTCCGGCTCGCTGACGTCGGTCTGGCTGCTGCTGGGCCTGCTCGCCATCTCGGCAGTACTGGCGAGCTACGGGGTGGTTTCCGGCGTGCGGCGCTATGCCACGGTGGGCAATCCCTACCCCGGTTGGTTTCTGAGTGCCGCCGAGCCGACCGGCTACTTTCTCGCGTCTTTGTCCGGCGCTGTCTGTCTTGGCGGTTTGATCTATGTCGTCATGATGTCGCGGCCCGAGCACGACGGCCTGATCGATGCGGGTGCATTCCGAATTCACCTTGTAACAGAACGGGTTTCAGTTGCGTGGCTGGTTCTGGCTGCGTCGATGGTGGTGGTCCAGGGCGCCCACGACTCCGGAGTGTCGCCGATCAGGCTGCTGGCCAGCGGGGCGGTGCGCGACGCCATCGCAACCTCGGAGATCGCGCGCGCCTGGATTGTCGTCACCATTTGTGCCCTGGTGGTCGCGGTGGCGTTGCGCCTCAACACCCGTTGGGTCGCTCATGTCGTGCTGCTCATCCCCACCGTGATTGCGGTGATCGCGACGGCCGTGACCGGCAATGCGGGACAGGGGCCCGACCACGACTTTGCGACCAGCGCGGCGATCGTCTTTGCGTTGGCGGCTGCCACGTTGACCGGTCTGAAGGCCGCGACGGCGCTGACCGGGGCGACGCCGACCCGCGCCGTCCAACTGATGCAGGTGGTTTGCGGTGCGCTTGCGGTGTCCTACGGTGCGGTGCTGCTCTACCTGTTCGTTCCCGGCTGGGACTTCGGTTCCGAGTTCGCCCGAATCGGTCTACTGGCCGGGCTCTTGCTGGTGCTGGTGTGGGTGTTCGACTGCTGGCAGCTCTTCGTCCGGCCGCCACGATCGACGCGCGGCGCCACCGCGGCCGCACTGGCGATGATGGCGGTGCTGGCGGCGATCGGCGCGATGGCCGTTCAGACCGCACCACGGTTCGTTGCCCATCAATTCACTGCGTGGGACGTCTTTTTGGGATATGAACTGCCGCAACCGCCCGATGTGGGCAGGTTGATCACCCTGTGGCGGTTCGACAGTTTGGTCGGGGTTGCCGGGGTGGTGCTGGCCGCCGGATATGTGGCCGGCTTCGTCCGGCTGCGTAGGCGGGGCCATGCTTGGCCCGTCAGCAGGCTGGTGTCCTGGCTGATCGGTTGTGCCGTATTGGTGATCACGAGTAGCTCGGGCGTGCGGACCTACGGGTCGGCGATGTTCAGCGTCCATATGGCCGAACACATGACGCTGAACATGTTCATTCCCGTGCTGCTGGTGCTGGGTGGGCCCGTCACGCTGGCGCTACGGGCATTGCCCGCCGCCGGTGAGGGACAGCCGCCCGGGCCCCGCGAATGGCTGACATGGCTGCTGCATTCGCGGGTGACGGCCTTCTTCTCACACCCGATCATCGCGTTCATCCTCTTTGTGGCCTCGCCGTACATCGTCTATTTCACGCCGCTTTTCGATACCCTCGTCCGGTATCACTGGGGCCACGAGTTCATGGCCGTGCACTTTCTGATCGTCGGGTACCTCTTCTACTGGGCCATCATCGGTATCGACCCGGGGCCCCGGCGGCTCCCCTATCCCGGACGTATCGGGCTGCTCTTTGCGGTGATGCCGTTTCACGCGTTCTTCGGCATCGCGCTGATGACAATGAATTCGGCGATCGGCGACACGTTCTACCGTTCGGTCAATCTGCCCTGGCTGGCCAGCATCGAATCCGATCAACACCTTGGTGGTGGAATCGCCTGGGGCGCAACCGAGCTACCGATCATCATCGTGATCGTGGCGTTGGTGGCCCAGTGGGCGCGCCAGGACCGTCAGGTGGCTGCCCGCCAGGATCGCCATGCCGACAGCAGCTACGCGGACGACGACCTGGAGGCCTACAACGCGATGCTGCGCGAATTGGCGCGGATGCGGGAGTGAAGGCGGGGACGGATCACTAGCCGACCACGGCGAAATCGCCGTTGTCGGCCAGCGTTGCCTGGACCTGTTCGCGGGTGAGCTCGGTGTCGGTGCAAACTCGCACCGCCGACGCGCCGGCGGCGTCCAGCTCTACTTCGACGGTCCGGACCGACGGCAGCGCGCTCAAGGCGTTGGTGATGGTCTCCACGCATCCCTCGCAACGCAGACCGGTAACGGCGAATGTCTGTTCAGTCATCTATTTCTCCATTGGACGCGACAATGCGCGCGGTAGGTGGTCCAAAGTTGCGTAGCCGCAGGCTATTTGACACTACGAAGAACGACGAGAACGCCATCGCGGCGCCGGCGATGAGCGGGTTGAGCAGGCCAGCGGCAGCGATCGGAATCGCGGCGACGTTGTAGCCGAACGCCCAGATCATGTTCGTTCGGATCGTGCGCATTGTGGCTCGCGCCAGATCGAGCGCCTGCCCAACGATGTGCAGATCGTCGCGCACCAGGATGATGTCGGCCGCCCCGATCGCAACGTCGGTGCCGCGACCGATCGCCAATCCCAGGTCGGCAGATACCAGGGCGGGACCGTCATTGATCCCGTCCCCGACCATCGCGACCGTATGGCCTTGGTCGCGGAGCTGTCGAATCACGTTGACTTTGCCGTCCGGAAGTACATCGGCGATGGCGGTATCGATGCCCAGCTGGGTGGCCACCGAATCGGCCACGGCCTGATTGTCGCCGGTGAGCAAGATGGTTCGCAAGCCCCGGCTGCGCAGTGCGGCGATCGCGTCGGCCGCGGAGTCCTTGACCGTGTCGGAAATCGTTACAGCGGCGCAGACCTCACCGTCCACCGATACGAAGACTATTGTCTCGCCGCGAGATTCGCCTTGCGCACGAGCGGTGTCCAGTACCTCGTCGGCTGCTGTGTTGCGGGTAATCCAGGACGGCTTACCGACCTCGATGCGGTGGCCGTCGACGATCCTCGACACGCCGCAGCCGGCCACCGCGACAAAGTCGGTGACCGGTGCCGGATGTGGTGAGGCCGCGACGATCGCTGTCGCGACAGCGTGCTCAGAAGCCGCCTCGACCGCGGATGCAAGAGCCAGAACTTCCTCGCGCACCCGCCCGCCGGTGGTGGTCACCGTGTTGACGGTCAGCTTCCCCACCGTCAGCGTGCCCGTCTTGTCGAATACCACGGCGTCGATACCGTGAATGGTTTCCAGCGCCTGATAGCCCTTGATGAAAATCCCCAACTGCGCCCCGCGTCCGGAGGCGACCATCATTGCCGTCGGGGTGGCCAGTCCGAGCGCGCAGGGGCAGGCAATCACCAGCACACCCAGCGTTACCGAGAAAGCCCGGTCGGCGCCGGCGCCACTGAGCAGCCAGGCCACGCCGGCGAGTCCGGCGATCGCAAAGACGACCGGCACGAACACCGCGGAGATCCGATCCGCCAGGCGCTGTGCGCGCGCCTTCTGAGCTTGTGCCTCCTCGACGAGGCGAACCATGGCCGCGAATTGGGTGTCGGCGCCCACCGCGGTGGCCTCGATGACCAGACGCCCGTCCAGGACGATGGTGCCGCCGATGACGGGCGCGTCCGCAGTGGCGCGCACCGGTTTGGACTCACCGGTCATCGCGCTCATGTCGATTGCCGCGGTGCCGTCGATCACGACGCCGTCGGCGGCGATGGTCTGCCCGGGACGGGTCACAAATCGCTGCCGCTTTTTGAGTTCGGCGGCCGGTATCACCAGCTCGGCGCCGTCGGGCAGCAAAACCGTGACGTCCTTGGCGCCTAACGCCGCCAGGGCGCGCAGTGCGCCGCCGGCCTTGGACTTGGCGCGTGCTTCGAAGTAGCGGCCGGCAAGTACGAAAACCGTCACGCCGGCGGCGACCTCGAGATAGATCGAGTCGCTGTTGAGTATCGTCTGCCAGATCCCCCGGCTCTGGCGTGGTTGCCGGTCAACGAAGACTGTGGATAGCGACCAGACGGTAGCGGCCGTGATGCCCACCGAGATCAGCGTTTCCATGGATGCGGTGCGATGGCGGGCGTTGCGGATCGCCACCGAGTGGAAGGGCCAGGCGGCCCAGGTCACGATCGGGGCGGCCAGGGCGGTCAAGAGGTATCCCCAGCCGGGGAACCTGGTGCTGGGCACCAGGGCGAACATGGTCGACAGATCGGCCAGCGGCACGAACAGGACCGCCGCCACCAGTAGCCGGCGCAGCAGTGTGCGAGCGTGCTCAGCATCTGGATCGCGGTCGTCGGCGGCCGACTCGGCGTGCGGAACAGCCTGGTAGCCCGCCTTCTCGACCAGCTCGCAGAGCTCATCGGCGGCGACGTCGACGGCGTCGATGGTGGCCACCCGGGTGGCGAAGTTCACCGAGGCGCGTACGCCGGGGACTTTGTTGAGTTTCGTTTCGACGCGGCTCGCGCACGCCGCGCATGACATACCCGAAACATCGAGCTGGATACGCCGCGCGGAGCCAAGATCGAGGTCTCCCGTAATCGGAGCCGCCACGGCCCTCCTCAGATCAGCACATTTCTCCCTGTCAGACTACAAGTCGTAGCTGGGCCGCAGTCAGTTCCGTTCGGAACGGGTGTGCTCGGACACCGTCGCCGCGGTGGGGTCATCGCCGCAGGTTGGGGTGGTTACGGCAGCATCGAATATGACGGTGGTCACTATGCCCGGCGGGCACTCCACTGCCAGCCGCCGACAGTGGCCCGGCGGTGGCCCGCTGCTGGGGCCAAGCGACTTTTCGCCGCTACGACGGTTGACTCTGAAGTTCCGCGACTGACGCTCGGATTTGCGGCAGGCCGGGCAAATGCGCGAGCAGGCCACTGTCAGCCGCGATCACCTGTCCGGTGATGAAGGCGGCTCGGTCCGAGGCCAGGAAGCAGACGAGCTCGGCGATTTCATGTGGTTCGCCGATGCGACCGGCAAGGTGGTGAGTGGCAAAAATATCGACGATCGGCTGGGGCAGCCCGACCTCGAGCCGCGGGGTACGGACCAGGCCGGGGGCGATCGCGTTGCACCGCACGCCGTGACGCCCGTATTGCGTTGCCACGTACCGGGTGAGCGTTTCGATCGCGGCCTTTGTGCAGGCGTACGCGGTTGACATGTCGTAGGCGGCGTGTGCGGTTGCGGAAGAGATATTGACGATCGCGCCGCCGCCGGCACTGATGAGCCGGGGAATCGCGTACTTGCACATGAGCATCGTCCCGCGCGCGTTGACGGTGAAGGTGTCGTCCCAAACATCGACAGTCATCTGGGAGACCAGCATGTCTGCGGGGTCGGAATGCGCGGCGTTGTTGTCCACGATGTCGAGCCGACCGAATGTGTCGATCGCGAAGTCGATCAGGGCCCGCACCGATACCTCGTTGGTGAGGTCGACGACATGGTGGACGGCTCCCCGACCGACGGAGGCAGCCGCACCGGCGAGGTCCGTCTCGGGCAGGTCCGCCAAAACGACTCGTGCGCCCGCGCACGCCAGCACTCGCGACGTCTCGAGTCCGATGCCACCGCACGCGCCCGTGATGATCGCGACTTTGTTTTCGAGTTCTGCCGTCATGCCTCACTCCCGTTCCCCCCGGCGTAACCGCGGCCGTGATCGATGCAAACCCGGCCGGGTGCGGGCCCTCCGGATCGTGGTGAACCGGCTGGCTAGTCCCAAACCACTGGAAGTGCGGACGGTCCACGGAAGTGGATGCCGCTAATCAGCGGCGCCGGCGCGTCGGGGTCAACACGCAGACCGGGAAGTCCGTCGAGCATCGCGTCGATCAATGCGGCAATCTCGCGGCGCGTGGTGTTCATGCCGGAGCAGATATGGGTGCCGAAACCGAAGGTCGCGTGATGTGGTCCCGTGCGGTCGATTCGGAACTCGTCAGGATCGGGCGGATATGCTTCCGGATCCCGGTTGGCTGACCCGATGGCTAGCAGCAGCGGTGTTCCGGTGGTGAGTTCCGTGCCTCGAATGACCACATCGCGGGTGATCATGCGAGGGATGAAGAGCGATGGCGGTTCCAGGCGCTCACCCTCGGCGAGCGCCAACCGCAGGCGGCTGCGGTCCCGCCGGATGCGGTCCAGTTCGTCCGGCCGTTGCAGTAGGAGGGTGAGCGTGTTCAAGAACTGTCGAGTGGTGGTGTCGGTTGTTGCTAGCAGCAGCGAACGTAGAAACGAAGTGATCTGCTCGTCATCAAGAACGCCGCCTTCATACTCGGCTCGGATGAGTGAACTAATGAGGTCGTTTCTCGAAGCGCCGGCCGCCCGTTTGCGCTGAACAATCGGAAGCAGCCGGTCCCAGCTGCGGGCCGACGCCTCGGTCGCCTTTTGAAACCTGAGCAGAAATTGGTCTGCTTGTGCCGGATCCGGGGTGGACCACAACGCGAGCAGGATGGTCAGGACGTCAGCATGGAACTCTTCGTAGTTTTCTTTGAAGTCCTCTAAGCCCAGGATTTCGTAGATCGCGCGCAACGGGTACTCGAGCGCCATCGCAATGAGGTCGGCGCCCCGCTTGGACGCCAGGTCCGCGACGTACTTTGCGGCAAGTGGCCGGAAGATGCTCTCGTCCCAGGAGCTCAACAACTTGCCGCCAAAAACGGACTGGAGATAGCCGCGCCACTGGCGGTGCTCCGCGCCGTCCATCGCGAGGATCGATCGGCCGATCAAAGGTCCTTGCGAGATTTCCCAGATGCTGCTGGAGAAGGTCTCATGGTTGCGCAGGATGGCCATCACGTCATCATGGCGAAAGACCGTGTGCGTTTCGCCGGCGTGCTGACCCATGTATGAAGGCGCGCCAAGAGCAACCATGATGTCGCCCTTCATAACCGGTGTCTCACGTCGGCGTTCTGCGAGCATCGGGTAGGGGTCATCCATGCTTGACAGGCGGAAGGCTTCCCCGAGTTCTTGTGATAACTCGGCAACCGATGGGCTCATAAGTTTCGACGCTAACACGGCGGCCCGGCCGTTTTAAGGCCTGCGATACTGCATTGCGCAAAATTGAGTCATTTGACTGAACCTGTTGGGGCAAAAGGTATTAAAGCTAGTCGAAGCGATCCCCACCTGACTCCCGCGAAAGCCCCGTCACCGCAAACGAATTCCGCTCCCGCCGCCTCGAAGGTGCGCTGCCCGCGGGTGCCAAATTGCTCGCGTGCCCAACCTAAAGATGCCGAATCCGATCTCGCCGTGTTTGTCGAGATCAACTGGATTGCAACGGCATTGAGTCGGAATATCCGCGCGCGCACGGACTGGCCGAGGTCGCTGCCGCATCTCGCCGAGTTCGGCGATGCGCGATGACGCGCGGCTCTCGAGGCTGGTTAGTCCGCGCGATTACGTCCCGCAGGCTGATTCGTTTGCTGCCCAAGACATCACGGTTCGACCAGTATGCTGGTCCGCTCACCGCTCTTGTGTTGGCTACGTGGCCGCATCATGGCCGGCTGCGGCTTTGCGCAACGCGCCGACCGTTGCCTGCTCGCGAGGGATGCGGCTAAACGGGTCAAACGAGTACCAGCGCATCGCGTTGAGGTGAGTCATCTTGTCCACTTCGAGGTCAGGCACGCTGTTTGCGGTCAAAACCTCCCCAAGCTCCTCGGGCGCACCCGGCCACATCGAATCGCTGTGTGGGTAGTCGGCTTCCCAGGCGATGTTGTCGATGCCGATCATGTTGCGCAGCTTGACACCCACCGGATCGCTGATGAAGCATGCCAGGAAATGTTCCCGGAACACCTCGGACGGGACCTTGCCGCCGAAGTCCTGGTGGGTCCACGTCGAATGCATTTCAAACACGCGGTCCGCCCGCTCCAGAAAGTAGGGGATCCAGCCCGTGCCGCCCTCGGACAACCCGATCTTGAGGTCCGGGTAGTCCTTGATCGGTCTGGACCACAACAGATCCGCGGCCGCCTGCACAATGTTCATCGGCCCTAGAGTCATTAACACATCTATCGGTGCGTCGGGTGCTGTCGTCACCAGGTTGCCGGAGGATCCGAAGTGGATGTTCATCACGGTGTTGGTGTCGCACAGCGCTTTCCATAGTGGATTCCAGTAGTCGTTGTGAAAGCTGGGGTAACCCATCGTCGCGGGATTCTCGGTGAACGTCAGCGCGTGCACGCCCTTCTTCGAGACCAGCCGCACCTCTGTCGCGCACGCCTGCGCATCCCAGATGACCGGCAACGCCATGGGGATGAACCGTGCCGGATATGCCCCGCACCATTGGTCGATATGCCAGTCGTTATAGGCCTGTATCAATGCCAACGAAAAATCCGGATCGTCGGTCGCGAACCGCCGGCCGGCAAATCCTGAGAAGGAGGGAAAACAAATCGAGGCCAGGATGCCCCCGGCATTCATATCCTTGACCCGTTCGTCCACCTGATAGCAACCGGGCCGAATCTCGTCCAGACCCTGCGGCTCCAGGCCGTATTCCTCCTTCGGCCGCCCGGCTACCGCGTTGAGCGCCGGATTGGGGATCACGCTGTCACGGAACTTCCATACGTCGGAGCCGTCTGGATTACGCACCAGCCGCGGCGCGTCCCGCAGATACTTCGCGGGCAGATGGTTATCGAACATATCGGGCGGCTCGACGATGTGGTCATCGACGCTGATCAAGATCATGTCATCGGTGTTCATGGCCGTTCCTTTCCAAGACGCTGTCCCGCTGCCCGTCAGCGGAGCCATGAAGGCATGGCGTTGAGATGGATCAACTGGCGATGGGGTGTTGGCGTTGAAGGTGATGCGCAGATGCTGCACGGTGCGCACCGACACGTTGTCGTAGACCAGCCCGGCCGTGTCCACCGCGTAGTCGGGAATGCGAGCCAAGAATTCTTCTAGAGCGAACCGTAATTCGAGTCGCGCCAGATGCGATCCGAGACAGCGGTGGATGCCGCTGCCGAAGGCGAGGTGGTGGAACCGGGCGCGGTCGAAGTCCACGTGCAGGGGATCCGGATGGGCGGTGGGATCTACGTTGGCAGCCGCCCAGCTGACGTGGATCGCTTCTCCCGCCCGGATTGTCAGCCCGTCGCCGAGGTCGATGTCGGCTGTGGCGTAGCGGATGCCGCTGGGCGCCGGCGATTCGTAGCGCATCAGCTCCTCGATCGCAGCCGGGATCCGTGCGGTGTCCTCGACCAGGCGACGGCGCTCGTGCGGGTGTTGACCCAGCCAGGCCAGGATGCACGACATGGACGCGGTGACCGTGTCCAAGCCAGCGAATATCAGCAGATGGATGATGTTGAACAGTTCCGCATCGGTCAACGGTTGGCCGTCGATCCGTGAGCGCAACAACACCGCGAGCACTTCCTCGCCCTGAGCTCCTTCGGCACGTTGTCGGGCCACGAGCCTGGTGAAGTACTCCAGCAGCATGGCCCCGGCAGCGGCCTGGTTGGCCTGGATCTCCTCGCGGGTCTCCCCTTGCGGATGCAACACGCCGTTTTTGAATGCCGTGAAGAACTCAATGTCTTCGAGCGGAGCGCCGAGGAGCTCCAGAAACGTAAAGCATGGCAGCGGCGCGCAGTAGGCCTGATACAGTTCGGCGCTAGTCTGGGGCCGGCAAAGCCGTCGACCAGTTGCGCGGCACGGTTGCGAACAGCGGCTTCCAACCGTGCCATCTGCTTGGGCGCGAAGAGCGGATCTAACAGCCGTCGCCACTTCTTGTGTTCCTCACCATCTATCTCCAACGGGATCAGGGGATTGTCGTTACCGAAATTCCCCCCGCGACCACCCGGGCCCAGTACCGCCGGATGACGGTTGATCCGCATCAGGTCATCGCGACGGTACAGTGTCACCACTCCCGCTTCGGTGCGTTCGGCACGCACACCTTGTGCTTTCGCGTTGTAAATAATCTGTGGGTTGGCAAGGCTTTTCACCGCCAAGGTCAACGGCGCCAGCCGGGGAACGAACCGCTCATTGCCCTCCATTCAGACCTCACTCACGACCGGTGTACCGACGAGATCGGTGCATTCGGTCTCGGAGGCCCGCTCTTCGGCGATTCGCAATGCCTGCTCAATCAACGTCTCAACGATCTGCGACTCCGGCACGGTCTTGATCACCTCGCCCTTGACGAATATCTGCCCCTTGCCGTTTCCGGAGGCCACGCCCAGGTCCGCCTCGCGTGCCTCACCGGGACCGTTGACTACACAACCCATCACCGCCACGCGCAGCGGAGCGCCAAGACCGTCTAGGCCCGCGCTGACTTCATTTGCCAGTCTGTAGACGTCAACCTGCGCGCGCCCACAGGACGGGCACGAGACGATCTCCAGCGATCGCGGGCGCAGGTTCAGTGACTCGAGGATTTGGGTGCCGACCTTGACCTCTTCGATAGGTGGGGCCGACAGCGAAACCCGGATGGTGTCGCCGATGCCGCTGGAGAGCAGGGCGCCGAACGCGACCGCCGACTTGATCGTGCCCTGGAACGCAGGCCCGGCCTCGGTGACCCCGAGGTGAAGTGGATAGTCGCACTGCGTCGCCAAAAGCTGGTACGCGGCCACCATAACGACCGGGTCATGGTGCTTGACGCTGATCTTGATATCACCGAAGCCGTGCTCCTCAAACAGCGATGCCTCCCACAGCGCGCTCTCGACCAGCGCCTCGGGGGTCGCTTTGCCGTACCTCTGGATGATTCGCTCGCCCAGCGAGCCGGCGTTGACGCCGATGCGGATCGGGATGCCGGTGTCCGCCGCAGCCTTGGCCACTTCTTTTACCCGGCTATCGAATTCCTTGATGTTGCCCGGGTTTACCCGCACCGCGGCGCAGCCGGCGTCGATCGTGGCGAAGATGTATTTCGGCTGGAAATGGATGTCCGCGATGACCGGAATGTGACTGTGCTTGACGATCTGCGGTAAGGCATCGGCGTCTTCTTGTCGTGGGCACGCTACCCGCACAATGTTGCAGCCGGCGGCGGTCAGCTCTGCGATCTGCTGCAGAGTTGCGTTGACATCGTGAGTCTTGGTGGTCGTCATCGACTGCACCGCAACGGGATAGTCGCTCCCGATACCGACATTGCCTACCATCAGTTGGCGAGTCACGCGTCGCGGCGCTAGCCGAGGCGCGGGCGGTGCGGGGATGCCCAGACCAATGGTCATGGTGTCTCCAGAGGGGAGGGCGCCAATGGATCCAGCGGTTCGGATCTGTCATGGCTGCCGGGTGAGTCCGCGGCCAGCGCCGACTGGCATGCCGCGCTGATTGCGGAACCGGACAACCCACATTCAGTAAGGATCTGGTCGCGGCCCGCGTGCGCGATGTAGTCGCGCGGCAGCCCCAGGACAAGGGTGCGGGTCCGGGGGCTCAGCCACCCGATCTGGTGGTTGAGGCGTGAGCCGATCCCTGCGTCGGCGACCCCGTCCTCGACACATACGGTGATGCGGTGTTGGCGGGCAAGCTCGGTGAGCGCCGGGTTCAGCGGCCACACCCAGCCAGGATCGACAACGCTGACCCCGACCCCGGCCGCAGCAAGGCGCTCTGCGGCGTCGACACAGGGGTGCGCCATGACACCCACGGCGATCAGCAACACGTCGCGATCGGGTTTCCCGCCGGCGAAAAGGACATCGACCCCGTCAATCTGGCCCACCGCAGGGATATCGTTGTCGGGCAATCCTTTTGGGTATCGCAGCGCGTTCGGTGACGTGTCGTCGATCGCGACACGCAGCTGCTGGCGCAGCCTTACTGCGTCACGGGGGCAGGCGACACGCAAGCCGGGCACATTCGTCAGCAGCGCCAAGTCCCACATCCCGTGATGGCTGGCGCCATCGGGTCCGGTTATCCCGGCTCTGTCGAGGACCAAGGTCACGGGGAGCTGGTACAGTCCGACGTCGAATAGCAACTGGTCGAAGGCTCGATGTAAGAACGTGGAATACAGTGCCACGACGGGATGTGCGCCCGCGCTGGCCAGGCCCGCGGCACACGCCAAGAGGTGTTGTTCGGCGATGCCGGAGTCGAAAACCCGGTCGGGGTATTTGCGTGACAACGCGCCGAGGCCGGCCGGCAGCCGCATCGCCGCGGTCATACCGACGACATCGGTCCGTTCGTCGGCGATTCGGACGAGCTCTTGCTCGAATACGTCGGTCCAGCTTGCTGCAGTGGGTTTGGCCGGCCGGCCGGTGGCTACCTCGATGACACCGCAGGCATGCATGCGGTCGCTCTCATCCGCTTCGGCCGGTGGGTAGCCGCGTCCCTTCGCGGTGACAGTGTGGACGACAACGGGCTTGTCCAGTGCGGCCGCTTGCCGCGGCGCCGAACAAATCGATTCGACGTCGTGCCCGTCCGTGGGGCCGATGTAGGTAAAGCCCAATGTTTCGAACAGATTGGGCCCTGAGCTGACGCCATGGCGCAGCGCCTGCAGGTGAGTGGCTACCGCGCCGGTCGTGGGATCGTATGAGCGCCCGTTGTCGTTGAGCACAATGATCACGGCGCGGTCGGCGCCGCCCAGATTGTTCAGGCCCTCCCATGCCACTCCACCGGTAAGAGCGCCGTCGCCAATCACGCTCACGACACGGCGATCACCTCGCCCCTGCAGGGCCAAGGCTTTGGCAATGCCGTCCACCCACGCCAAACTCACCGATGCATGCGAATTTTCGACCCAATCATGGTGGGATTCGCTGCGGCTGGGATATCCCGATAAGCCACCGGGTTGGCGCAGGGTGACAAACTGGTCGCCGCGACCGGTGAGCAGTTTGTGCGGGTATGTTTGATGTCCGGTATCGAACACCACGATGTCACGCGGCGAGGAAAACACCCGGTGCAGGGCGATGATCAACTCGACGGTACCCAGTCCCGCGCCGAGGTGGCCCCCGGTGCTGGCCACCGTCTCGATCATGCGTCGACGGATCTGCGCGGCCAACAACGGTAATTGGTCGGCGGGCAGTGCCTGGACATCCTGCGGACCATTGATGAGTGAAAGCAGGTCGGCTCGATCGGCACGCATGGTGATGCTCACGGGACTCGTACTTTTGGCGGCAGGGCGAAGCGCACCGATTCGATTGTGACCGGGCTTTCGACCACATTGATCGGCCCGCGCAAGCGCAGCGCATCGATCACTTGCTCAACCAGCCGGGGTGGAGCCGAAGCGCCGGCCGTGATGCCGATCGTGGCCGTCGAGTCCAACCAGTGCGGGTCGATATCGGTGGGGCCGTCGATGAGGTATGCGGGGGTGCCTCGGCGCCGCGCCAGTTCGACCAACCGCTGCGAGTTCGACGAGTTCTGTGACCCAACCACCAACAGCGCATCGCACCGCCGGACAATAGCCTCAACCGCCCGCTGCCGATTCGTTGTCGCGTAGCAGATATCTTCTGTAGGCGGTTCTGCAAGTTTTGGGAACCGTTTGCGCAGCGCGTCAATGACGTCGGTGGTTTCGTCCACCGCCAGCGTCGTCTGAGTTAGGTAAGACACTTGGGCGTCTTCGGGAAGATCCAGTTCCGTCACGTCATCGGCATTCTGCACCAACAACATTGAATTCGGGGCAACTCCAAGGGTTCCGTCGGTCTCTTCATGTCCAAGGTGGCCGATCAATAGCACGGTATCGCCGCGCCCGGCGAACCGCGCGGCTTCCGCATGAACCTTTGTGACCAGCGGGCAGGTGGCGTCAACGACCTCGAGTCCGCGCCCGTTGGCGGCCGCGCGTACTGCCGGGGAGACGCCATGTGCGGAGAAGACCACGACGGCACCCGGTGCGGGAGGATCGGGAATCTCATCGAGCTCGTCAACGAAAATTGCTCCGCGGTCTTGTAGTTCGGCGACCACCGTGCGGTTGTGCACGATCTGCTTGCGTACGTACACCGGCCCGGTAGCACGGTCGAGCACACGCTCGACCGCTTCTATCGCCCGGTGTACGCCGGCGCAGAACGAACGTGGCGAGGCCAACAGAACGGTGGTGGCTGCCGACTCGTCTGCGAGCGGGCGCGGTCGCGAACGCGATGAGGGGTTGACGGTGGTCATTGAGACTCCTGCCGCAGCAATGCCTTGAGGCAGATGGCGGTGCTGACCGCTCGGCTTCCCCAGATCCGTGCGTGGTTATCGAGTAGGGGGATGGCTTCCCAGGAGCCGTCGTGAAACTGGGTGTCGTGCAGGAGCGACGCGTCGTGGCGGTCGGGTGCGCAGTTTGCCGCGGTGATCGCCAGCATTGCCAGCGCACGATTGAGCGGATCGGGCGCCGGCGCCTGCCGGAGAAATCGGACGGCACGATCAACTGATGACTGGTGGCCGCCCGCGGCCACCAGCTGGCGCACTACGACGTAGGTGCTGTACGAGGTTCCGACATACCATGCCGCGCGCCAGAACCCCATGGGTTGTTGCTGAACTGTCAACCATTTGGTTGCGATTTCCAGCAGTGGGGTCAATGGCGAGTCGCCTACCTGGCAGGGCTCCGGCGTTGTTGATTAGCAGGCTTGTGAGCTGGGGAATTGTGGATTGAGGAGGTCTAGGCGGCGGTTGGCGGTCAAAGCGGTGATCCGGCAGGCTTCGGCGATGTTGTCGGCGCCGTTGAGGCGGTGCAGATTGATCGCGGTGTTGCGTAGCGTTGCTAGGACCTGTGCGCCGTTTCCGGTATGTGCCCTTTGATGGTCTTCGTCGAAGGTGACGTCGCGTATCCAGTGCAGGCTGTTCTCGATTCCCCAGTGTTGACGCATCCAGGTCATGATCGCGGTAGGGCGGGCGTGCTCGAACGGCAGGCTGTAGATGGCATAGACCACCTCCACGCTGCGCTGGTCGGTGGCGGTGATCAAGCGTTCACGAGTGATCCGGATGATTTGTTTTGCGTAGGGGAAGCCGATTCCTCGTGCAGCGGTGATGATTTGCAGGGTGCGGGTCTCGACACGGCCGTGGCCGCGGGAGTCGTCGGTAGCGGCTGTGGGCACCTCGGCCCAGGGCAGCGCGGTGATACGCGCAAGTATTTTGGCTTGGTTGGACTTGACGATCATCAGGTAGTGCGACTTCAAGGTGGCGCAGATCAACTTCGCGGTGACGACCTGGGTATGCATCGCATCCACGGTGACCAGTCACCGCAAGCTACCCGGCAGCAGCGTGAGCAGGGCACGTACGCAGGGAATTTCATTGCTTTTCTCGGCGACAGCGAGTTGACTGAGCACCAATCGGGCACGGTGGGCGAACACCGACACGAGATGCGTGGCTGTCGCTTTGGCGCGTAAAGCACCACGCAGCATCTTGCCGTCCAACGCGATCGGCACCAATCCACTGGGGTCGCTGCTGGCCACGTGTGCAGTGAAGTAACTGCCCATCCTGGCGTTGAGGTCGGCGGGGTCTAGCCGAGACAAAACAGCGCGGAAGGTCTTCTCACTGGGCCGCCGGAACCGGACCCCTAATTAGGCCAACACATCATCGGGAGCGGTGGCCGCCCTTGCCAGCATAGCCGCGCATCCCCGCGGCAGTGGCCAGAACCGCGATCGCCAACAAAGCCATCAGCGAATACCTCCGACCGCGTGGGTCCCTCGGGTCTGGCACCGAGGCCAACACATCGAGAAACTCCGATCCGATGAGCTCGCTGCGCTCACCAGGACTCCAGCGGTCGAACACCTCTGGAACCGACGACACAGGCAATACTGAAACGGTAGGCACGGGCAACTCCAGACCAACGACGAACAGTAACCAACTCGATCGTTCTCCAGATAGCCCGTGCCTACACTCCGGCCCCAATAGCGCGGCACCAAAGATCATCAACCCAGCTCACAAGCCTGCTAATCAACAACGCCGGAGCCCTGGCCTACCTGGTCTTGATACAGCGTCGCGCCGTAGAGGAGGTTGGCGACGACTTCCGCGTCACGTCCGGTGTCGTCGCGCCCACGCCCCCATATCTTGTTGATGACGATTCTGTCTTCGGGGTCGGTCGCGAAAAAGGTGCTTATCGGGCCGTCCTCCCATGCGTTGAGGGCTGCAAGCTTGAACGCGTCCGCTAAGGTTTCGGGCGTCGCTTTGCCTGCTCGAACGAGCACTTGCGTCATTTGCCCAAGGCTGTCGGCGTCGTAGGGCAATGGCTCGAAGCCGGGGAAATAGCGCCAAGAAATTTCATCCCGGCAGCCGAGTAGGTAGTCGATGTTCTCGTCCACCATGGCTTGGCATTCCGAGTGGCCGGCGTCGAGAGCATCTTGCAGGGCATCGGTGATCATTGCCACGTGGAACGCCTTGTTCTCACACGTGAATGTGGAGAATCTGTGCACCTGATCCGCGGTGAGGTCAAGATGATCGGCGGCGAGTTGAACAAACTTCGCCGTGGAATAGGACCCCATCTTGTGTACGGCGTTTGGATAACCCAATGCGTGCTGTTCGGTGAGATACCCTATTGCTCGCTGAATGTGCGTCGCCATGTCATTCTCCAAAGTGCCGGTGTTGGGGTTTTCGGGGAGTCTGAGATCTGCCGGGACTGCGTCAGCCGCCCTGTTTGCCTATTGCTGCCACGTCGGCCCGGAGATCGGTGCCGGGCGTGATCGGGACGCTGCGGCGCAACATGACGATGCCGGTGGTCGCCAGCCAGAGGTACAGCAAGAGGTACGGTATCAAGCTGATCAGGCTGATGGGCGCCGCCGGTCCGGTATCGGCCAACAAGAAGAATTGGGCGCTGGCCAGCGGGATGGCCGTCCAGGGTGTGGCGACCGCCAGCCACTTGGGAAAAACGGCGCTGCGACGCATCGCAATGCCCGCGCAGAACAGTGTGATCGCCACACTGACCAGGGATCCGATGTAGCCGAAGGGAATGAGTAAATCGCAAGCGAGTCTTGTGAACTCCGGCGAGAGGCCGCGCAGGCCGGCGGTCCAGTACAGGCCATTGCCGGCCAGCAGCGCGACGGTCGCCATGGCGGCGGACGGGATGATCAGGTCGGTGTATAGCGATGGACGGGTATCGGTGAGCACCGCTCGTTTCACCCCGGCGACTGCCCATAGCAGTAGTACAAACCCGGCATTGGTGAGAAAGATCTGTGCGGCGATGGCCGACTGCTGACCGGCGAAATAGCCGGCGATCCGCTCGTCGGTCCAGGCCCAACTTGGATAAGGTTCCAGCGGGGTGCCAGTCAGGAAGTTCACCACGATTCCGGGGATGATTGCCATGATGGCTGCCCACCCCGCGGCTCGGATGTCGCGGGCTTCGGTCGTGTCCCGGATGCCGATCGTCATCGTTGGTCTCCAATCGTGGTGGGTATTTGACCGATCAACTGATGTCGCGCCGCCGTGCTATCGCCGCTGCGACGGGCCGGCTTGATAGCGCGGGCAGCTATGCCATTCGATGGAGTCGGCGTGCCAGCGTTCTTCGCGATCGAGAAGCGCTGTGACGGAGGCCAATTCTTGCGATGAACCAATGCCTATCCGAGGGAGTTGCCCTTTGAGGTCAAGATAGGCAAGGGTTTCTCGCTCGATCAGCCATGCAACCTCGTCATCGGCTTGCTGTAGTGCGCACCCGCGGTCTTTCTGCAAGACCAGGGCCAGATTCATGCAAGACCCGTCGCGCAGCTCCTTTGCGAGCGAAAGCAGGTCATTGCTCCACAACACACAGTTGAGCAGCATCGTGCGGAGTTGTCGGATTGCGGGATGGTCCAGCGAACGGACAGAGCCGGCCAGCCCGAAAAGCACCGGATGAAGCTCGAGCAAAGGAACAGCCATCGAGCTCTGCCGCCGCAACCGGGGATACACCGCCAGGGAGGGAATACTGGCGGTTCGGAGGTGATCGAGTTCCCATATCCGCGCTTGCAGGGACCTTTCGAACGCGTTGCGAAAGTTCTTGCGCGCATTCCGATCGCCCAGGGCGTTCAGAAATCGCCTCAACGGCCGAACAATTCGAGTGATATCGAGATCATCGTCGCTGGACGCGTCGGGTTGGTCCAGCAGCCGAAGGGCCGTGCGGTGAATGTGACGTAGCGTCTCGGGGTTGAAAGTCTGCCCGCCACCGTCTTGCTGTTCGGAGTACTCATCAAGCACGGAGAAGAGCAGAAAGTACCAGGTGACGGTGTGCAACCCCGCTGTGGTCACGTCGGGATACAGGCGCCCGGCATGATCCACGAGATGAATGCCTGAGACGGAGCGCCGAATCAGAGTGTTGCCGTCTTCGGGTAGCGCGCTCGTCATGGCCAGCTCTACTTCGGTCGCTGCCGGATGACGAGAGTGAGCAAAGGCGGCGGGAAAAGGACAGTAGATATCGGGTAAGACGAATTCGCAAATGGCGGTCACGGACACCTCCGGCTCAACCGATTTCGTGGCTTGTTAGACGCCGGCCGGGTTCGCCAGGAGTTCGGTCGGCCGTACGTGCGGTGACACGCAAAGCGAGATTGCGTGGGCGCAGTGACGCCGCCACGGCCGGGCGGACCGGCAGGCCGGGAAGGCGCTGCATCCGCCAGTTGGCGGCAATGGTCGCCAGGGCGAGTGCCGCCTCTGTGGTGCCGAAGTTGTCGCCGATGCACTTGCGGGCCCCGCCGCCGAATGGGATATAGGTGTTGCGGCCGATAGCCCGGGCACGCTCGGGTAGCCATCGGTCCGGGTCGAAGCGGTCGGGCTCGGCATAGAGATCGGGACGATGGTGGATCAGGTACGGGCTGAAGATGACCGTCGCCCCGGCCGGTATCCGATGCCCACCGAGGTAGACATCGGCGGTGGCCACGCGGCTGATGATCCACCCGGGCGGATAAAGGCGCAGGGTCTCGGTGACGATCCTGTTGACCAGCCCTAGCCGAGGCAGGTCGGCGTGGGTAGCCGCCCTGCCCGCCAGGACCGGATCGATCTCGGCGTGCACGCGTTGCTCGATGGCGGGATGTTCGGCCAGTAAGTACAGCGCCCAGGCCACCGTAAGGGCAGTGGTCTCGGTCCCCGCAATGAAAAACGACACGATCTGGTCGATGACCTCGGTATCGGTGAAAGCTACTGTGCTGCTGTCGACTTCATGCGAGGCCAGGATCGCCGAGAGAAGGTCGCCACGGTCGACGCCGGCTGCTCGGCGGCCGGCAACCGCCGAACCGATGGTATGGCGTAGCCGAGCGCTGGCGCGATGATAGCGACGGTTGTCGACGGTGGGCAGCCGATCCAGCGGTGGCGGCGTCAGCATCCGCCAGTACAGGACCGCGAAAATGGCGGTCAGGTCATCGAGTGCCTGGCGCAATGCCGGGCTAGGGAGGCTATTCGAGAACATCGTGGTGAGCAGGGTCCGGCCGGTGATCGCCATCATCTCCGCGGGTACATCGATGATCTGGCCGTTCTGCCAGCGCCCGACGGTCGCGGCCACCTGAGTGGTCATGGTCTGCGCATAACCAGGCAACCGCTGCGTATGGAAGGCCGGTTGCAGAAGGCGCCGCTGCCGCCGGTGCTGGCTACGGGGGCAGGTGCCCAGACCATCGCCCAGCATCTCTCGGAACCGGTCAAAGAAGATGCCGCCCTTGTCGAAAATTCGGTCATCACAGAGGATTTCGTGGGTGAGTTCCGCCGTGCACGCCACCACGGCGGTGGCCGGCCCGATTCGGATGCGCACCAGGTCGCCTCGGGCGGGCAACGACAGCAAGAACGACAACGGGTTACGCAGCAGCGGCAAGGTATGGCCGAGTAGTGGCAACGCGGCGGGCGCGGTGGGAATCGAGGTAGGCATCGTCGACACACCTCACTTGTCCCGATCGATCACCAGCTGCGCCAATGCCACGAGCTCACTGCATCTCATTGATTCGGGTAGCGCCGCGATCGCGGCGCGCATCCGTTCATCGGCAAAGTGCTGCGCGGCCTGCCTGCCGCCCGCGGTCTCTACGAGTTCGGCAGCATGAACAACCTCACGGTGGGTCATGGCGTGGTCGGACCTGTACAGCCTTGCCAGTTCGAGGGCCGCTTCGCAGTCAGAGCTAAGCGCTACAACGATCGGTAAGGTCGCCTTGCGACTGGCCAGATCACTGCCGACCGGCTTTCCGGTCCGGGCAGGGTCCCCCCAGATGCCAATCAGATCGTCCACTATCTGAAACGCCAGGCCGAGCTCGTAACCAAACCGTTCCACCGCGGCTACGGTCGCCGCGTCCGCGCGGGCGCTTACCGCACCCAATGCGCACGCACACGCCATCAACACGGCGGTCTTTCCGGCCGCCATCCGCAAGTAATCCGGCACTGTTACGGTCGTGCATCGCTCAAATGAGCAATCCTGGTGCTGGCCCACACACAGGTCGAGGCACGTTTGCTCCAGACGGGTGATCGCGTTCACGGCCACCCCCTGCCCAAGCGAGTCGGTAAGCGTCCGGATCGCCAGGGCATGTAGCGCATCTCCCAGCAGGATCGCGTTATTCACTCCCCATACCCGCCATACAGTTGCCCTGCCCCTGCGGGTCGAATCACCGTCCATCACATCGTCGTGAAGCAGCGTGAAGTTGTGAATCAGCTCCACGGCTGCCGCCGCGGGGGCGGCTTCGCGAGCATCTCCGCAGGCCCGGGCCGCCCCGAAGGCAAGAGCGGCCCGCAGCGACTTACCCGAGGCACCTGCCGCGTCGCGCCCGTTGGCATCCCACCAACCGAAGTGGTATCCGGCCATCGTGGCCAACGGCTCGGCCAACGACCCAATTATATTCCGCAGGAACGGTTCACACTCACGCTGAGCACGTCTCAAGACGGCCATTCCAGCGCGAGGTGCCTCGCCAACGTGTGTTGTATCGACCGACATCCACGGCCTCCTGGCATCGCATGTCGCTAGGCCCACACAGCCTCAGCATGTATTGAGCGCTGAGAGATCAACTGAAAGTTATTTGTCAACGGCACTTTTGGCAGCAACAGCTGGGTTTCCGAGCTGTAGCGCCAACCGGCCATCCACCAGAACGCGATGCGTGAAGCGTGCTACCCGCCAGTTCCCTCGCCGCACCGACTAGGGAACGGCGCTCCCTAGGGCCGAATGTGTCGGGTCGTCCGCCGGTGGCGGGGAAGGGGGTGCAGGCGGGAAGCCTCGTCGAGCCACAGACTCGGCCGGCCAAAGCCCACGGATGAACATCACTGGTGCCCGGGCATTTTCCATTTACTGCTCCTTGCCCCCGTGGTCCCCCCTGATAGCTAAGACATGCCAAGAGTCGCACCTAGCCGACCTAGCGGGATCAGTCAGATGACTCAAACGTGTCGGGCGCAGCATCGAAGACATCGCGAACCCGGGTAACCCCCTGCGGCCACATCGACGGCCCGACGGCTCCGGTGGGCTGGGGGCAGGCCGCTTACCGCATGGACCAGCGCGGGCGGCGACGGCGGATCCGGTAGTCCGTCGGACAAGGCGTCTGGGGACGGGAAGGATTTGACCGCGGGGTGGGTTTGGTGGATCGGCGGCGGGGCTAGCTGGTCTGACAGCGGGTTGAGTCAAATGACTCAATTTTGTGGGGAGCTGCATCGAGACACTTAAAATTCCCGAGTCCCCATGTTAGCGTCGGGCTCCATGAGCCGATCGTTTGCTCAACTGCCAGAAGGGCTTTGGGGTGCCCAGCGCCTGGCGTCGATGGCTGGAGATGGCACGCGCGTGGGTGCGCTGTTTTCCCGCGGAGGACCGAGATGACGGTTGCCGGTTCGCCAACTCTGCGCACACCCCCCGTTGCCCCGGGGCGGCTGCCGGGCCTGGGGCATCTGGGTGCGTTGGCTCGTGACCCGCTGGGGTACTTGGCACGGCTGCGCTCAGTGGCCGATGTCGTCACCATCTATCTGGGCCCACGTCCTTCCTATCTGGTCACCTCCCACGATCTGGTACGAGACATGCTGGTCTCCCAGTCCGAGTGCTTCACGCGCGGCGCGGTATTCGAGCGCGCCGGCAAGGCACTTGGGCAAGGGTTGCTCGTCTCCGACGGAGAGTTCCACCGCTGTCCGCGACGGTTACTTCAGCCCGCCTTCCACCATCGGCAAACCCCCGATATGCAGAGGTCATGGCCGATGCCGCGCAGACATTGTCGCGGGCGTGGCGGCCAGGTGTGCCGATCGAGGTGACCCACGAAATACACACGATGGCACTGGCGGTGGTCTGTCGGGGCTTGTTTCACACCGATCTCGGCGGATCTGCGGTGTCACGGGTCGAGCGGGCGCTGACCGGTATCAACCAAGGGGTCATCTGGCAGACGTTGTACCCGTTCGACTGGCTCGCGCGGTTGCCCATTCCGGTCAACCGCCGGTTCCGGAGTGCGATCACTGATGTCCGCGACCTTCTCACTCAACTCATTTCCGCTTGTCGAACCACCGGCGAAGGCCGTGAGGGTGTGCTGGCGATGCTGCTACAAGCCCGCGACGAGGAGACGGGGCGGCCGATGAGTGACGATCAGGTGCGAGACGAAGTGCTCACGCTCTTGCTGGCGGCCACCGAGACGTCTTCCACCACATTGTCTTGGCTCTTCTATGAGCTGGACCGGCACCCGGAGATCGAGCGCGGGGTCGCCCGCGAGCTCGATGACAAGCTGGCAAACCAGTCCATCACCCACGACAACCTCCGCGACCTGGATCTGATGAAACGGGTGGTCGATGAGACGTTGCGTCTGCACACGCCGAACTCGATCCTGACGCGTCGGGCTGTCCGGGAGGTTCAACTCGGACAGTTCCGGATTCCGGCCGGGGCGGAGGTGGCCAGGGCTCCGGCGTTGTTGATTAGCAGGCTTGTGAGCTGGGTTGATGATCTTTGGTGCCGCGCTATTGGGGCCGGAGTGTAGGCACGGGCTATCTGGAGAACGATCGAGTTGGTTACTGTTCGTCGTTGGTCTGGAGTTGCCCGTGCCTACCGTTTCAGTATTGCCTGTGTCGTCGGTTCCAGAGGTGTTCGACCGCTGGAGTCCTGGTGAGCGTAGCGAGCTCATCGGATCGGAGTTTCTCGATGTGTTGGCCTCGGTGCTAGACCCGAGGGACCCACGCGGTCGGAGGTATTCGCTGATGGCTTTGTTGGCGATCGCGGTTCTGGCCACTGCCGCGGGGATGTGCGGCTATGCTGGTTTTGCCACATGGGCGGCCACCGCTCCCGATGATGTGTTGGCCTAATTAGGGGTCCGGTTCCGGCGGCCCAGTGAGAAGACCTTCCGCGCTGTTTTGTCTCGGCTAGACCCCGCCGACCTCAACGCCAGGATGGGCAGTTACTTCACTGCACACGTGGCCAGCAGCGACCCCAGTGGATTGGTGCCGATCGCGTTGGACGGCAAGATGCTGCGTGGTGCTTTACGCGCCAAAGCGACAGCCACGCATTTCGTGTCGGTGTTCGCCCACCGTGCCCGATTGGTGCTCGGTCAACTCGCTGTCGCCGAGAAAAGCAATGAAATTCCCTGCGTACGTGCCCTGCTCACGCTGCTGCCGGGTAGCTTGTGGTGGCTGGTCACCGTGGATGCGATGCATACCCAGGTCGTCACCGCGAAGTTGATCTGCGCTACCTTGAAGTCGCACTACCTGATGATCGTCAAGTCCAACCAAGCCAAAATACTTGCGCGTATCACCGCGCTGCCCTGGGCCGAGGTGCCCGCAGCCGCTACCGACGACTCCCGCGGCCACGGCCGTGTCGAGACCCGCACCCTGCAAATCATCACCGCTGTACGAGGAATCGGCTTCCCCTACGCAAAACAAATCATCCGGATCACTCGTGAACGCTTGATCACCGCCACCGACCAGCGCAGCGTGGAGGTGGTCTATGCCATCTGCAGCCTGCCGTTCGAGCACGCCCGCCCTACCGCGATCATGACCTGGATGCGTCAACACTGGGGAATCGAGAACAGCCTGCACTGGATACGCGACGTCACCTTCGACGAAGACCGTCAAAGGGCACATACCGGAAACGGCGCACAGGTCCTAGCAACGCTACGCAACACCGCGATCAATCTGCACCGCCTCAACGGCGCCGACAACATCGCCGAAGCCTGCCGGATCACCGCTTTGACCGCCAACCGCCGCCTAGACCTCCTCAATCCACAATTCCCCAGCTCACAAGCCTGCTAATCAACAACGCCGGAGCCCTGCGGAGGTGGCCTTCAGTCCCACCGCAATTCACCGAGATCCCACGGTGTATGACGATCCCCTCTCGTTCAAACGGGACCGCTGGCTATCGGAGAACTCGGCGCATGTGCCGCGGCATATGTTCATTCCCTTCGGCATGGGCAAGCACAAATGCATTGGCGACTCGTTTGCCATCACGGAAATGCACGTGACAGCTGCGACGGTTTTGCGTGACTGGCGCCTGTCGCTTGCGCCGAACGCACACGTCCGTGAACGACCCTGGGCTAGTGTGCAACCACACGGGCTGCGCATGATCCCGTTCCCGCGCCGGTGATCGGATTTTTCACCCAGGAAACTCGTCGGATGCGGTGAGGGCGCGCGACGGGGGACCGAGTGGCCTGGGGGTTCATCGCGGCAGCCGTCCAGTGGGGAAATGGCAATGGCCCCTTGGGGATTGAATTTAAGTTCCTGCGAACAAATTCAAAGAATAAGCGCGACACGCGAGTTGGCGCGCCGTTTCAACTGGCGGAATACGTATACTCCGAGCCCAATGCTCAGGGAGGCTATGGGTTGAGCAATGGCTCGGTCGATGGAATGTCGCGCCGACAGTTCATGGCCAAAACTCGCGGCGGCGAGCAGCGCCGGCGCTCTGATGTCTTTGGCCGGCCCGGTGATTGAAAAGGCTTATGGGGCAGGGCCTTGTTCCGGCCATTTGACCGACATCGAGCAAATTGTGTTGTTGATGCAGGAGAATCGCTCATTCGACCACTACTTCGGCACGCTCTCCGGCGTGCGCGGGTTCGACGACACCACCGATCCGGCGATATTCGACCAAAAGGGCTGGGACCCCCGGACGCAGTCGATCGACCCGGCCGGCATCACGTCGCCATTCCGTTTCGACACCACTCGGGGCCCCCTGCTCAACGGTGAGTGCGTCAATGACCCGGTCGAGGGGGGTCGAGGGGTGGGTCGCGATGCACACCGCCTGGAACAACGGGGCCAACGACACCTGGCTGCCGTCGCAGTACTCGCAGATACGCCAGGGCAACATCCCGGCCTGCATGGGCTACTACACCCGAGCGGACCTCCCGATCCACTACATGCTGGCCGACACTTTCACGATCTGCGATGACTACTACTGCTCGATGTTGACCGGGACCGCGCCCAACCGCCTGTACTGGTTGAGCGCCTGGATCGACCCGGACGGTACCAACGGTGGGCCGCTGCTGAACGAGCCGAATTTCCTGCCGCTGCAGCCGTTTAGCTGGCGCATCATGCCGGAGAATCTCGAGGATGCCGGCATTAGTTGGAAGGTGTACCAGAACAAGTTTTTCGGGCACTACATCAATTCGCCTATCAGCGACAACGGCCTGGTTCAGGCTTTCAAGCAAACCGCCGATCCAAGGTCGAATCTCGCTCGATTCGGCATCGCCCCCACCTACCCTCAGGATTTCGTTCTCGACGTGAAAGCCAACAGGCTGCCGAAGGTTTCCTGGGTGGTCCCCAACATCATCCAATCCGAGCATCCGGCACTGCCGGTGAACGTCGGTGCGGTTGCGATTGTGAACATATTGCGGAATTTGCTGTCCAATCCCGCGGTGTGGGAAAAGACCCGGAAAAGACCGCGTTGATCATCAGCTATGACGAATGCGGTTCGTTCTTCGATCAGGGCTCCGGCGTTGTTGATTAGCAGGCTTGTGAGCTGGGTTGATGATCTTTGGTGCCGCGCTATTGGGGCCGGAGTGTAGGCACGGGCTATCTGGAGAACGATCGAGTTGGTTACTGTTCGTCGTTGGTCTGGAGTTGCCCGTGCCTACCGTTTCAGTATTGCCTGTGTCGTCGGTTCCAGAGGTGTTCGACCGCTGGAGTCCTGGTGAGCGCAGCGAGCTCATCGGATCGGAGTTTCTCGATGTGTTGGCCTCGGTGCCAGACCCGAGGGACCCACGCGGTCGGAGGTATTCGCTGATGGCTTTGTTGGCGATCGCGGTTCTGGCCACTGCCGCGGGGATGCGCGGCTATGCTGGTTTTGCCACATGGGCGGCCACCGCTCCCGATGATGTGTTGGCCCAATTAGGGGTCCGGTTCCGGCGGCCCAGTGAGAAGACCTTCCGCGCTGTTTTGTCTCGGCTAGACCCCGCCGACCTCAACGCCAGGATGGGCAGTTACTTCACTGCACACGTGGCCAGCAGCGACCCCAGTGGATTGGTGCCGATCGCGTTGGACGGCAAGATGCTGCGTGGTGCCTTTACGCGCCAAAGCGACAGCCACGCATCTCGTGTCGGTGTTCGCCCACCGTGCCCGATTGGTGCTCGGTCAACTCGCTGTCGCCGAGAAAAGCAATGAAATTCCCTGCGTACGTGCCCTGCTCACGCTGCTGCCGGGTAGCTTGCGGTGGCTGGTCACCGTGGATGCGATGCATACCCAGGTCGTCACCGCGAAGTTGATCTGCGCCACCTTGAAGTCGCACTACCTGATGATCGTCAAGTCCAACCAAGCCAAAATACTTGCGCGTATCACCGCGCTGCCCTGGGCCGAGGTGCCCGCAGCCGCTACCGACGACTCCCGCGGCCACGGCCGTGTCGAGACCCGCACCCTGCAAATCATCACCGCTGCACGAGGAATCGGCTTCCCCTACGCAAAACAAATCATCCGGATCACTCGTGAACGCTTGATCACCGCCACCGACCAGCGCAGCGTGGAGGTGGTCTATGCCATCTGCAGCCTGCCGTTCGAGCACGCCCACCCTACCGCGATCATGACCTGGATGCGTCAACACTGGGGAATCGAGAACAGCCTGCACTGGATACCCGACGTCACCTTCGACGAAGACCGTCAAAGGGCACATACCGGAAACGGCGCACAGGTCCTAGCAACGCTACGCAACACCACGATCAATCTGCACCGCCTCAACGGCGCCGACAACATCGCCGAAGCCTGCCGGATCACCGCTTTGACCGCCAACCGCCGCCTAGACCTCCTCAATCCACAATTCCCCAGCTCACAAGCCTGCTAATCAACAACGCCGGAGCCCTGGTTCTTCGATCACGTCACACCCAGGGCTCCGGCGTTGTTGATTAGCAGGCTTGTGAGCTGGGTTGATGATCTTTGGTGCCGCGCTATTGGGGCCGGAGTGTAGGCACGGGCTATCTGGAGAACGATCGAGTTGGTTACTGTTCGTCGTTGGTCTGGAGTTGCCCGTGCCTACCGTTTCAGTATTGCCTGTGTCGTCGGTTCCAGAGGTGTTCGACCGCTGGAGTCCTGGTGAGCGCAGCGAGCTCATCGGATCGGAGTTTCTCGATGTGTTGGCCTCGGTGCCAGACCCGAGGGACCCACGCGGTCGGAGGTATTCGCTGATGGCTTTGTTGGCGATCGGGGTTCTGGCCACTGCCGCGGGGATGCGCGGCTATGCTGGTTTTGCCACATGGGCGGCCACCGCTCCCGATGATGTGTTGGCCTAATTAGGGGTCCGGTTCCGGCGGCCCAGTGAGAAGACCTTCCGCGCTGTTTTGTCTCGGCTAGACCCCGCCGACCTCAACGCCAGGATGGGCAGTTATTTCACTGCACACGTGGCCAGCAGCGACCCCAGTGGATTGGTGCCGATCGCGTTGGACGGCAAGATGCTGCGTGGTGCCTTTACGCGCCAAAGCGACAGCCACGCATCTCGTGTCGGTGTTCGCCCACCGTGCCCGATTGGTGCTCGGTCAACTCGCTGTCGCCGAGAAAAGCAATGAAATTCCCTGCGTACGTGCCCTGCTCACGCTGCTGCCGGGTAGCTTGCGGTGGCTGGTCACCGTGGATGCGATGCATACCCAGGTCGTCACCGCGAAGTTGATCTGCGCCACCTTGAAGTTGCACTACCTGATGATCGTCAAGTCCAACCAAGCCAAAATACTTGCGCGTATCACCGCGCTGCCCTGGGCCGAGGTGCCCGCAGCCGCTACCGATGACTCCCGCGGCCACGGCCGTGTCGAGACCCGCACCTTGCAAATCATCACCGCTGCACGAGGAATCGGCTTCTCCTACGCAAAACAAATCATCCGGATCACTCGTGAACGCTTGATCACCGCCACCGACCAGCGCAGCGTGGAGGTGGTCTATGCCATCTGCAGCCTGCCGTTCGAGCACGCCCGCCCTACCGCGATCATGACCTGGATGCGTCAACACTGGGGAATCGAGAACAGCCTGCACTGGATACGCGACGTCACCTTCG
This sequence comes from Mycobacterium liflandii, assembly GCF_022354805.1. Lineage (NCBI taxonomy): Bacteria > Bacillati > Actinomycetota > Actinomycetes > Mycobacteriales > Mycobacteriaceae > Mycobacterium > Mycobacterium liflandii. The sequence goes on from NZ_CP023138.1 coordinate 789,736, forward strand.
ACGAAGACCGTCAAAGGGCACATACCGGAAACGGCGCACAGGTCCTAGCAACGCTACGCAACACCGCGATCAATCTGCACCGCCTCAACGGCGCCGACAACATCGCCGAAGCCTGCCGGATCACCGCTTTGACCGCCAACCGCCGCCTAGACCTCCTCAATCCACAATTCCCCAGCTCACAAGCCTGCTAATCAACAACGCCGGAGCCCTGCGCGGTGTCCGGCTCCGGCGGCATCCGGGGGCCGATCGGTCTGGGCTATCGCGTGCCGTGCATCGTCATTTCGCCCTATAGCCGTGGGCCGCTGGTGGTCTCCGACACCTTCGACCACACCTCGCAGTTGCGATTGATCGAGACACGGTTCGGGGTGCCGGTGCCCAACCTGACCCCTTGGCGACGCAGTGTCACCGAGGATATGACCTCGGCGTTCAACTTTGCTGTCCCGCCGAACCCATCGCGACTCAAGTTGGATCCTCCGCTGCTCAACGCGCTGCCCAGGCTGCCCCAATGCGTCCCCAACGCGGTATTGGGATCCTTGGGGGGAGCGGCGGTGGCCAACCCGTATCGGGTGCCTTACCCGCAGGTGCCGCCCACGCAGGAGACCACGTCCGCCCGCGGAACGCCCAGCGGTCCCTGCTAACGGCCGAAGGCGTCACCGGCCACCCGGCGGGTTGTTGCGGTAATCGGCGCCCTGGGCACTACCGGCGGGAGTCGTCGCGGTCGGGTGTGTGCCGGCATGGCGGTGCTCCGGATTCGCCGTCGCGGGCCGAAAGTGCGTGCTAACTTACCAAAGGTGACGCAGGTCACTACTTTTCCGCTAGTCGACGCGATCGTGTCGCGTCGGGGTGGCAGCCTGGACGGCGTTGTCGTCATCGCCGCACAGCATCTGCTGGAGACGACGCATGCGATGCTGCGCTCGTTGTTTCGGGTCGGGCTCGACCCCCGCAACGTCGCGGTGATCGGCAAGTGTTACTCGACTCATCTCGGAGTCGCCGATGCCATGCGAGCCGACGGTGTTCACGTCGATGAGTTCAGCGCCGCCTACGCGCCCCACGAATCCTTCGACACCGAGTACACGCGACATGTGGAACGGTTCTTCGCCCAATCCTGGGATCGGCTTGCGGCTGGCCGAGCCGGCCGAGTCGTGCTGCTCGACGACGGTGGCTCGTTGCTGGCCGCCGCTGGTGCCGCACTCGACGGCACGGCCAACATCGTCGGGATCGAGCAGACGTCGGCGGGCTACGCCAAGATCGCCAACTGCGCGCTCGGGTTTCCCGTCGTCAACATCGCCCGCTCGTCGGCCAAGCTCCTCTACGAGTCGCCGATAATCGCGGGCAACGTGACACGATGCGCCTTCGATCGCATCGAGGGCCTCGACCGCGGTGACGCCATCCTGATCACCGGTGCGGGAGCGATCGGCAGCGCGCTGGCCGACCAGCTGCGTCCCCGTCATGAGCGGGTGGATGTGTACGACACCCGCGTGGGCCACCCGGGCCCGATCGATCTGACCCAGGCGATCGGTGACTACGATGTGATCATCGGTGCCACCGGAGCGACCAGCGTGCCCACCGAGTTGCACGATCTACTGCGCCCCGGCGTGGTGTTGATGTCGGCGTCATCGTCTGATCGCGAGTTCTCGGGCGCCGCGTTGCGCCGGCTTGCGATTCCGGATCCCAACTGCCATGCCGACCTGCGCATCGCCGACGGCAAGCTCGATGCGACATTGCTGAACTCGGGATTTCCGGTCAACTTCGACGGCTCGGCAATGTGCGGTGACGAGTCCATGTCGCTGACCATGGCGTTGCTGGCGGCGGCGGTGCTCTACGCGGCCAGCGCGGAAGCCGCCGATATCGACTGCGATCATCCGCATCTCGGGCTGACCGACCAGGGCGACATCGTGCAGTCGTTTCTGAACATCGATGTCCCGCTGCAGGCTCTCGGCAGGCTGCCGTTGCTCTCGGTCGGCGGGTACCGTCGCATCGAGCTGCGGTCCGGCGACATCGTGTTCCGTCAAGGGGAGCCGGCCTCACACTTCTACGTCGTCGAATCCGGTGAACTCGAAGCGTTTGTCGACGGCCAGCTGGTGCTGCGGCTGGTCGCCGGCGATCACTTCGGCGAAATCGCTCTGCTCAGCGGCTGGCGGCGGGCGGCCACGGTGCGGGCGAGCCAGCCCTCAGTGCTGTGGTCGCTGGACGCCGCGGCCTTCAGCGAGGTCCTCAGAGTGGACGCCACGATGCGCGAGCTTGCGCACCAGGCCATTCATTCACGGGTCAGCCGCGTGGTCGGCGCACCCAAGTCATCGCGCGTCTAGCAGACCCGCGGCCCTTTGGCGTCGATCGCCAGCCCGAAGCCCGTCCCCGAACCGCTGCCGATCAGATCTCTACCGCTGGCCCGTGAGGTGCTCCCGGACCAGCGCACAAAGCCGCCATCGGCCCGGCACGCCCTTGAGTTCGTGTTCGCCGCGCTCGGCGAATCTGTGGCTCGAGCCGGTGACGATGTCACGCACCGTCGAGGACACCAGCACCTCACTGGAGCCGGCCAGCGCACAGACCCGGGTACCGATGTGTACGGCCAGGCCGGCGACGTCGGCCCCCCGCACCTCGACCTCGCCGGCATGAATCCCCACCCGGACCTCGATGCCGAGCACCGCGACGGCGTCGACGACGGCGTCCGCGCAGTTGATTGCCGCACTCGGGCTGCTGAACGTCGCGACGAACCCGTCGCCCGCGGTATTGACCTCGCGCCCACCGTACCGCTGGATCTCGTGGCGGACCAGGTTGTCGTGGTTATCGAGCAGGTCGCGCCCGCGCAGGTCACCCACGGTGGCCGCGCGCTGGGTCGAGCCGACGATGTCGGTGAACATGACCGTGGTCAGTACCCGCTCGGTGACGAAGCCGCCCCGGACGCCGGTGATGAACTCCTCGACCTCGTCGAGCAACGCGGCGGTGTCGCCGACCCAATACAAGGAATCGGAACCGGGAAGCTCGACCAAGCGCGACCCGGCAATGTGCTCGGCCAGATAGCGGCCGTGCTCGACCGGAACGAACTTGGTGCCCACCCGATGCAGGATCAGCGTCGGCGCGGTGATGTGGGGCAGCGAGTCGCGCGCATCCGAGGCTTGAACCGCGTTGATGAAGGCGCGCGCCGTGCTGGGCGAGGCCGCCCGGTTTCCGGCCAGATCCCACCAGTCGCGGAACGCGTCGTCATGGGCCACGCTGGGCGCCATGATGCGCAGCACGTCGAACCCCTGCTCGACCGCGTCGGGATCGGTTCCGAGGGTGAGGAATGGTTCGGCGGTGTTGGACCTGATGCCCAGTTCGTAGTCGGGCGCATGCAGTGTCCGCGCGGAGGCGTTGATGAGCACCAGGCTGCGCACCCGCTCGGGATAGTCGGCGGCCAGCACCAGGGCGGTCGTCGCGGTGAACCCGGAGGCAAGAATCGTGGCTTGCTGGCATCCGGCCGTGTCCATCACCGCAATCGCATCCTCGGCCCAGAACCTCGGGCCGAGCGCATCCGGCGACGAAACCCGCGATGACAGGCCGACGCCGCGATGGTCGAACCGGATCAGGCGGGAAAACGACGCCAGACGGCGGTGAAAGCGGTACATCGACGGTTCGGAATCGATGGTGTCGACCGGAATCGAGGCCCCCGGTATGACGAGCAGGTCGATCGGATGATCCCCGATCACCTGGTAGGCGATGTCCAGGTCGCCGCACCTGGCGTAACGAGTCCGGGGAGTTCGGGGCGCCTGCGACACGGCTACAACGTAATGATCGGAATCAGATAGCGGGCGGCGTACTTGCGGACCGCGGCGTCATCCGAGGTATCGAGACGCTCGGTGGGAAACATGATGATGCCAACGGCAACACGCAGCAGGATGTCGGCGATGTTGGCGAGGTCGGCGTCGGGAGCATCGGCGCCGCAGCGCCGCAGCGTGTGGGCGATGCCGTCGGCGAATTGGCCGTTCGGGAAGACGTGGGAGCGGGAAAACATGCCGAATAGCTCCGGCTCGCTTTCGGCTATCCGCGAGTACAGCGGGGAATCCTGGATGAGTCGGACCCCGAGGGTGAACGCCTCGATCACCGCCTCACGCGGGTTGTGGCCGTTGGTGGCCTGGTTCAGGGCGGCGAAGAACAACTCCGCCTCGCGCCGCACGACCCGTTCGAACAGCTCGTCCTTGGTGGGAAAGCGTCGGTTGATGGTGCTGCGGCTGACACCGGCCCGGGTGGCGACGTCTTCGATGTTCGCCCGCCGGACACCGTAGGTCTCGAAAACCGCGCGTGCGGTGTCCAGGATGGTGCGGTCGAGATCGGTGATCGACTCGACTCCGTCGGTGCTGGTCTCGGTGCCCATTTTTGACTGCATGATAGATCGGCTCCGCCTTGCGGATTCCCCCGAATGCCGCGTTTTCCCAGATCACTGCCCCTGATCTGGAGCCTGACGCGGGGCACCGCTCATTTGCGGCCGCCCGCCGCGGTGGCTAGGGTGACACAAAGAGACGAACTTGTATCAGTGGTTCACTAACGACACATGGATTCGTCAAGGAGGGCGGATGGCAACGGAGCTGACCGCGGGCGTGGATTTCGACACCGGTGTCCGGGAGGCCCTACCCATGCCGATCGACCGGCCCGTCGACGACGAGATCGTCGCGCAGCGGCTGGGCCCGACTTCGCTGATCTGGAAATTCTATGGAGACGTGCGTACTCAACTCTTCGGATTCCAGCGCGCGGCCGGCACCGAAAACTGCATCGAACAGCTCGGTCAGGGAGTCCTCGATCATTCGGTGGTCTTCAGCGACACCCTGGGCCGGGCCAAGCGCACCGGACCGCCCTTGATGCGGACCGTGTATTCCGAGGACCCCCATGGGTGGGGTCGCACGGTGCGGGATTTCCACAAGCCGATCAAGGGCACCATCGGTGATGGCTCTCGGTACCACGCGTTGAATCCGGAGTTGTTCTACTGGGCCCACGCCACGTTCGTCGACCAAATCCTCTACAACACCGACACGTTCATCCGGAGGCTGTCCCGCGCGGAAAAGGAGCAGATCTTCGAGGAGAGCAAGATCTGGTACGGCCTTTACGGCGTCAGCGATCGAAGTCAGCCGCAAACCTATGACGAGTTCGTGGCCTACTGGGACGGCATGCTCGACCGGTTCGTCCCGCACAAGACCGTGCTCTACGGGACCGGCTATCTACGCAAAGGGATCCCTGGCCCCCGCAAGCTGCCTGCGCTGATCTGGAGGATCCTGTCTGCGCCCCTGAACGCCTACGCCCGGTTGGTGATTGTCGGAACCCTGCCGCCGCAGATGCGCGAGGTGTGTGACCTCGATTGGAACGCCAAGAAGGAAAGGCGATTTCAGCGTTCCGCCGCCCTCATACGAGGGCTGAATCCGGTGCTGGGGCGGCTGCCGGTCAGGTTGATCTACTTGCCATGGGCGGCGCAGGCGTGGACCCGCTCGGGGGTTGACCCGCGCAGGCTCCACCGCCGCGCCGTCTCGACATAACGGTCGCCGCGAGGACGGCCCTACTGGGGCCGGGAGGCTGGATACGGCAGCAGCGCCATTTCGCGGGCGTTCTTGATCGCGGTGGCGATCTACCGTTGTTGTTGCACGGTGAGACCGGTGACCCGACGAGAGCGGATCTTGCCGCGATCGGAGATGAACGTGCGCAACGGCGAGATGTCCTTGTAGTCGACCTCGCTGACCCCGAGCGAATCCAGCAGGTTCTTCTTGGCGGGTGTTGCCGGGGCTGCGATGGGGCGCCGAGTGCGTCTGGGTTTCTTTTCATCTGCGGCTACCAGCTCGCCTTGCGAACACCCGGTAGCTGACCCGCATGGGCCAACTCGCGCACTCGCACCCGCGACAATCCGAACTTGCGCAGGTGGCCGCGCGGACGGCCGTCGATGGCGTCGCGATTGCGCAGCCGTACCGCACTCGCGTCACGCGGCTGACGGCTCAGGGCGCGTTGTGCGTCGAGCCGCTGCTCGTAGCTGCTGGTGGGAGATTGGATGATCTGCTTGAGTTCAGCGCGCCGCTGGGCGTAGCGCGCGACGATGTCTCGGCGCTTGTTGTTCTTGACGATCTTGGATTTCTTGGCCATTCAGCGTTCCTCCCGGAATGGGACGTGCTTGCGAATCACCGGGTCGTACTTGCTCAGAATGAGCCGGTCGGGGTCGTTGCGGCGGTTCTTGCGGGTGATGTAGGTGTATCCGGTTCCCGCGGTGGAGCGAAGCTTGACTGCCGGGCGAATCTCGTTGCGCGCCATTAGATCTGTTCACCGGCCCGCCGGAGCCGCGCGACCGTGGCCTCGATGCCGTCGCGGTCGATGACCTTGATGCCCTTGGCGCTGACCCGCAGCTTGATGCGACGGTTCTCCGACGGCAGGTAATAGGTCTTGAGCTGAATGTTCGGTGACCACCGTCGTCGGCTCCGGCGGTGCGAATGCGACACCGTATTGCCGAAACTCACCGTGCGACCGGTGACTTGGCATCGTGCGGACATGGGCGCCTCCTCAGTGCACGCTTATTGAAAATCATTTTCGACAACCCCGTGTGACGCACTGTATCGTGAGTCCGGTCTTAATAAAAATCGTTTTCAATAACGATCGGGAGAGCTCGGGAAGGAGTGGTGATGCGGACTCCCGTTGTGCTGGTGGCGGGGCAGGGCGATACCGACGACGTGACCGGCCTACTGCTGCGCCGGCCCGGAACGGTCGTTGTCGAGCATCGGTTTGATGGGCACGTGGTGAGGCGCAACATCATCACCTTTCGCCGCGGAGAACTGAGCACTGCCGAAGAGGCGCTGGAGTTGGCGCATGGATGCGTCTCCTGCACCATTCGCAACGATCTGCTGATTCTGCTGCGCAGGCTGCACCGCCGAGACGGCGTGGACCGGATCGTGGTGCACCTGGCGCTCTGGCTGGAGCCCGAACCCATCTGCTGGGCAATCAATCACGTGCGGGTCCGGGTCGGGCCCGGCTATCCGGACGCTCCGGCCGGCCGCGACGTTCGGATCGGCGCGGTGGTGACGTGTGTGGACTCGGCGAACTGGCTGGCGCAGTCTCTCGGCGACGAGGAACTAGCCGACGGACGGACGTTCGCTCAGGTGACAGTTGGTCAGGCCGAATTCGCCGACGTGCTGGTGCTCAACCGCCCCGACCCGGTCACGCTGGCCGTGTTGCCGCGCCTGGCGCCGCGGGCGAGGATCACCGTCGGGCTCGACCGGGTCGAGTTGGCGCTGGCCAACCTCGACGACTACTCACGCAGGGGGCGCAGCGACCATCCGCACGCTTCGCTGTTGGGCGGGCGGCCTCCGTTGGGCACCGACGGTGGGGTCGGCATCGTGGAGTTCAACGCCCGCCGCCCGTTTCGGCCGGAGCGCCTGCATGACGCCGTCGACCACTTGCTCGATGGCGTGATTCGTACCCGTGGACGCCTGTGGTTGGCCAATCGGCCCGATCAGGTCATGTGGCTCGAATCGGCGGGTGGAGGCCTGCGGGTCGCCTCGGCGGGCAAGTGGCTGGCGGCGATGTCACCCGCCGAGGTGGACCACGCCGACCCGGAGCGACGCCTGTTTGCCGAGCTGATGTGGGAATACCGCTTCGGCGACCGGCACACCGCGATGACGGTTCTGGCCTGCGGCGCCGACCGGGCAGAGATCACCCGGGTGCTGACCGGGGCGCTGCTCACCGACCGGGGGATGGCCCGGCCACAGGATTGGCCGGCCTACGACGACCCGTTCGGCGACTGGCATGAAGACCCGTGCCACGAATGAATCCGGGCAGTTCTCCGGGCACCTCAACAAAGGAGAACTGGAATGAAATCCGACACTCACCCCGACTACCACCCGGTGGTCTTCGAGGACGCGACCACCGGCACCCGCTTTCTCACGCGATCCACCTTGACCAGCTCTCGCAGCATTGACTGGAAGACCCCCTCGGGGGTGCACAACTACCCGTTGGTGGTCGTGGAGGTGTCCGCCGATTCGCATCCGTTCTGGACCGGTACCCGCCGCACGCTCGATACCGCGGGACGCGTCGAGAAGTTTTACCGACGATATGGACGGGCTGATCGGCCCGCAACGGGCTGACCTGCCCGAATCTGGGCGGCTGAGCTGATTGTGGCCGCGGCGGCGCGGCCACGGGTCGCTGGCGGGGACTCGGATGTCGCCAAACCCCCACACCCCGGACCCGCAAATGCCAGAGTGACCATGGGTCACAATAGGCAAAACAGTAGTCCGCAACGGGGGAACCGCTCCTATGAATCTGGCGACGCAGGCCTTAGCGAAGGCCTTCGAACGAGCCAGCAACGGACTGGCGAACCCGGCGACGCTGGCCGATCCCGACCGGCTACGCGGCGCAGTTACGGGCAAGACCGCGTTGGTTACCGGTGCGTCCTACGGGATCGGCGAGGCAACCGCGCGGAAACTGGCCGCCGCCGGAGCCACCGTGCTGATGGTGGCGCGATCAGCGGAGCGCCTTGAGGACCTCGTGTCGGCCATCGCCGCGGGCGGTGGAGCGGCGGTCGCCTACCCGACCGATCTCACCGACGAGGCTGCCGTCGGGGTACTGACCAAGCAAGTCAATCAGAATCACGGACCGCTGGACATCGTGGTCAGCAACGCGGGCAAGTCGTTGCGCCGGTCGCTGCATGACCAATACGACCGTCCGCACGATTTCCAGCGCACCATCGACATCAACTACCTGGGTCCGATTTGGCTGTTGCTCGGATTGCTGCCGGCGATGCGTGAGAGCGGCCGAGGCCATGTGGTGAACGTTTCCAGTGTCGGCGTACGCCTGGTCCCGGGCCCGCAATGGGGCGCCTATCAGGCCTCCAAAGGGGCGTTCGATCGCTGGCTGCGCAGCGTGGCGCCGGAGCTACACGGCGACGGTGTGGACGTGACGTCCGTCTACTTCGCCCTGGTCCGTACCCGGATGATCGAACCGACGCCGATGCTGGGCCGGCTTCCCGGCCTCGAGCCCGATCAGGCCGCCGACGCTGTGGCGAAAGCGATCGTCGAACGGCCTCGCACCAACGAGCCGCCCTGGCTGTGGCCGGCCGAACTGGCCTCGGTATTGCTGGCCGGGCCCGCCGAGCAGGCGGCGCGGGTGTGGCACCGCCGGTTCTTCGCCCCAACCGCCGAGGCAGGAAAGAGCTGACAATGATGGCTGCAGGCGTGGTCACAACCGCGGCGCGGGCGTTACTGGGATCGGGGCTGCTCAGCCCGTCCAGCCCGGCCGCCGCGCTGCGGCTGGTCCGCGAGCTGTACCGGGGCGGTACGAACCTCTACACCCCGCTCGCTATCGCGGCGGCACGGTGGCCGGAGCGGACCGCAATCGTCGACGACGACGGTGCGCTGAGCTACCGCGAGATTCAAACGATGACCGAATCGGTCGCCGGGGAGCTCACCCTTGCCGGCATCGGGCCCGGGCAAGCCGTGGGCGTCATGTGCCGCAATGGCCGCAACTTTGTCGCGGCGGCGTTTGCCGCCGGGTTGGTCGGTGCCGACGTCGTGCTGGTGAACACGGAGTTCCGCGCCACCGCGCTCGCCGCCGCGCTGGAAGCACACCAGATGCGGGTGATGTTGTGCGACGACGAGTTTGTCGACCAGGTGGCCGGAACTGGCGAATCGGTGTTGGTCATCGATCCGAGCACCGTCACCGCCCGGGACTGCGCGCGGCCCAAGGTCGCCCCCTCCGGACGAATCGTGTTGTTGACTTCGGGCACCACCGGGGTCCCGAAGGGGGTGCCGCGCAAGCCCAAGGTGAGTTCTGGGATCGGGGTTAGCGTGACGCTGCTGGAGCGAACCAGGCTGCGTGTCGGTTCGCGAATGACGCTGGCCACGCCCATGTTTCACGGTCTGGGATTTGGCATGCTGGTGCTGACCATCAGCCTGGGCGGAACGGTGCTGACCCGTCGGCACTTTGATGCCGAAGCAACGCTGGCCCAGACATCGCTGCATCGCGCCGACGGTTTGAGCGTGGTTCCGATCATGTTGGCGCGCATCCTCGATCTGCCCGATCAGGTGCGGGCGCGAAATCCGCTGCCGTGCTTGCGGGTGGTGATATCCAGCGGCGATCGACTCGATCCCAGCCTGGCGCGCCGCTTCATGGAGGCCTACGGCGACGTTCTGTACAACCTGTACGGCTCCACCGAAGTGGGCATCGGCGCACTGGCCACACCGGCCGAGCTGCGCGACTGGCCCGAGACGGTGGGCAGACCCGTCGCCGGGTGCCCGGTGCGGATTTTCGACCGGAACGGACGGCCCGTCGGGCCGCGGGTAACCGGGCGGATCTTCGTTGGCGGCGAACTGAATTCCGACGGCTATTCCGGCGGTGGCGGCAAAGCCGTCATCGACGGCATGGCCAGCACCGGAGACATGGGCTATCTCGACGAATCGGGCCGGCTCTACATCGTCGGACGTGAAGACGACATGATCGTCTCCGGCGGCGAGAACGTCTATCCGCGGTCACTGGAGAACGCGCTGGCCAGCCACCCCGACGTTGCCGAGAACGCGGTCATCGGCGTTGCCGACGAGCAGTTCGGCCAACGGCTGGCCGCATTCGTCGTCGCCCGCCCAGGCTGCGACATCGACGCGGACGCGATCCGCGATTACCTCAAGGGCCGGGTGTCGCGGTTCGAACAGCCCAGAGACATCCACCTGGTCAGCAGCATTCCGCGCAATCCGGCCGGCAAGGTGCTGCGCAAACAGCTGGCGAGCTACGCCGAACCCGAAGCCCAGTCCTGATGTTCTAGGGCCACGTCAACGGTCTTGGCCAGCCACTTGGGCGCGAGCACCGAGACCGCGGTTGCCCCGGCGGTGGCACTGAACACCCCGGTCCAGGCAACCGGTCCCAGCGGTGTGCATCCGAAAAAGTGGCTGACCACCGGGGTCTGGATGATGCCGATCAGGACGCCGGCGCTACCGAACGCGGTAGCCAAAACGAGTGGGCTGTGGCTTCGGGTCAGCAGGGTTTGTGCCAGCTGAGTGGTCACAAGCGCGGTCAATCCCATTGTCGCCGTGCGGCGTTCGGTACCCGGGGTCCAGCGGCCGATGGCCCAGGCGGCGGTCGCGCCCGCGGCGGTGACGACGCCCCGGTTGGCGATCTGGCGCATCAGCGGCGCGTCCAGGGAGGGGGTCGGAGCGGTCAGTACCGCCCGCTGGCGCCTGCGCCGTGCCTCCTCGATCTCTTCATCGCTGAGATCGCTGTCGTCCTCGGGATCGTCGTATTGCGACGTGATGGCGACCGCAAGCGCTGGGAACATGTCGGTAAGCAGGTTGACCAGCAGCAGTTGTCGGGTTCCCACCGGGGCGCGCCCGGCACCGAAAGCCGTGCCGATGATGGTGAACAGCACCTCACCCACATTGCCGCCGACGAGGATCGTCACCGCATCGCGCACGCCGGCCCACATGCTGCGGCCTTCGACCAGCGCGTCGAGCAACACACCCAGATCGTCGTCGGTCAAGACGATGTCGGCGGCGCCCCTGGCGGCCGACGAACCGCGACCGCTCACTCCGATGCCGACGTCGGCCATCCGGATGGCGGCGGCATCATTGGCGCCGTCGCCGACCATCGCGGTCACCCGTCCACAACGCTGCAGCGCGGCCACGATCTGAACCTTCTGCTCCGGGCTCACCCGGGCGAACACCTGCACGTCGGCGGCGAGTTTGGCGCACGCGTCCTCATCGAGACCGATCAGTTCGGCTCCGGTGACCACCCGGACATCCTCGGGCAAGCCGAGCTGGCGGGCGATTGCCCGCGCGGTGATGGGATGGTCGCCGGTGATCAGCACCACGTTGCGCTGCGCATCCACCAGCGCCTCGATCAATGGTCGCGCCGACGGGCGCGCGGTGTCGGCCAGGCCGACATAGCCGAGCAATTCCAGGTCGTGGGCCGCCGCATCGACTGCGTCGGCGTCGGTGTCGTCATCGTCGGCCGTGTCATGTTCCCAGGGGCGCTTGGCGACCGCCAGTACCCGCAACCCGCGTTCGGCGAGGCTGTGCACCAAGGCTTCCGCATGTTCGAGGTCGGCGTCGGGGTCCGCGAACCGGCAGCGGGGCAGGATCGTCTCGGGGGCGCCCTTGAGCATGAGTGTCGGATGGCCGTTGCTGGTCCCGGTCGTGCCTATCGAGGCGGCGTAGCCGCGGCTGGATTCGAATGGGACTTCGGCGATCACGGTCCAGGCCGAATCATCCAGGCCTTCCAGAGAATTCGCCGCGACGATGATTGCCTCATCGGTCGCGTGGGCGTGCCCCTGTCCATCGTGGGGCTGGGTGGTGGCCCGGGCGGCGGCCCGCAGCACCTCGGTGGAGCGGGGGTCGGCGCTGTCGATGAACGGATCCAGCGGACTGGTCGAGCTGGGAATGGCGCACACGACACGCAGCCGGTTCTCGGTGAGCGTGCCGGTCTTGTCGAAACACACGGTGTCGACGCGGCCCAGCGCCTCGATGGTGCGCGGCGCGCGCACCAGCGCTCCGTGCGCGGTCAAGCGCTGTGCGGCGGCCAGCTGCGAGAGGGTGGCCACCAGCGGCAGCCCCTCCGGCACGGCGGCGACCGCGATGGCAACGCCGTCGGCCACCGCTTGACGCAGCGTGGCACGCCGCATCAGGGCCAAGACGCTGACCGAGGCGCCACCGGCCAAGGTGAGGGGGAGCACCTTGCTGGTCAGCTCGCGCAGCCGGGCCTGCACCCCGGCCGAGGTCTCGACGTCGGCGACCGCCGAGATCGCCCGATGCGCCGCGGTGCCGGCGCCGGTGGCCACCACGATGGCCCGCGCCCCCCCGGCCACGATGGTGCTGCCCTCGAACAGCATGCTGGCCCGGTCGGCATCGTTGACGGCGACGGGGTCGACCTGCTTGTCCACCGGCAGCGACTCACCGGTCAGTAGCGACTCGTCGACTTCGAGGTCCTCGGCCACCAGGAGCCGAGCGTCGGCGGGTACCACCTCCGGGGCGGCCAGGTCGATGACATCACCAACGCGCAGCGACTTGGCCGATACGGTGGCGGTGCGGGTGGTATGCCGGGCGGCCTCCAGCCGGCGCCGCGTGGTCGCGACCGCCGGCACGACGACCCGGCGCACCATTTGGTCTTGTTCGGCGAACAGCTCCGCCGCGGCCGCCTCGGCGCGCAGCCGCTGCACCCCACCGGTGATCGCGTTGACCGTCATCACGCTGGCCACCAGCAGCGCGTCCACGTTGCTGCCGACGATCGCCGAGGCCGCGGCGCCCACCGCCAGGATCGGAGTCAGCGGGTCGGCGAGCTCATGCCGCGTCGCCGCCGCCAGCTGGGCCAGCGTGTGTGCCGGGCCACGCAGCGGGGAGACCAGCGGTTCATAGGAGAGGTCGTCCAGGAGACGACGCCAGGTCGGCGTTCCAGGGTCCACGGCCATGGGGCGTGCACCACCGGCCAGTCGCGCATAGACGATCTCGGGGTCCAGGGCGTGCCAGGCGGTCAGCGGTTGGGGCGTGGGATCGGGGAGCCGCAGCACGGTGGCGGCCGACCAGCTTCCCGATAGCAGGGCAGTGGCGGCGGCGGTGTTGACCGGGTTGAGCCAGCGCCGGAAGCTGGCGGGGTTGGTGGTTCTGGCCTGCTCGCCGGTGACCAGCAGCAGCCCCGCCAATGTGGTGCCGCCCTGGGCGAGGTGCACCGACGACACGCTGGAGGCGCGGGCCACCGGAATCGCGGACAGAATCCGGACCGCCGCGGCGAGGTCGGTACCGGTAATGATGTCGGCAGTCCACGGGGTCGCCGCGCGCGGATCGTCCAGGGCGACCCCGATGTCGGCGATCGCCAGCGCGGCCAACGTATCGGTCGAGGCGAAATCGCGGTGCAGCGCGGTGATCAGCAAGACGGGTCCGCGATCGGTGCGCAGCTCACGCACCAGGTTCAGCAGCGGCGTGCCGGGCGGATGGGTGGATCCGACACTAGCGGACAGGTCTTCGGTGCCGGCGACATGGCGTAGCACGACCCGGGCGCCGGTCCGATGCGCCGTCTGCAGCAGCGGGATCGCATAGGGGTCGACCTCCCACCCCACGTCGACGTTGCCTACCGTCTGGCCATCGACCACCAGATCGGCGTGTTCGAGCCCCTGGGCGGGTGTGGCCGAGGGACCGCGCAGCGGAACCCAGCGCAGCCGCGCGCCGGTCGCCGGCAGCTCGTCGGGGTCGGGTTCGGGAGCCTCTTCACCGTGCAGCAGCGCGTCGGCGACCTCGTAGACCCGGTCGTCATCCCAGCCGGGTTCGTCGCCCTGGGCGCGGAGGACGGCGCGGTGGTCACCGCGCAGCGCGGCGCCGTCGATGACGACCACCTGCACCCGATCCAGCCGGCGCAGCGCGCCGGGGTCAAGCACCAATTGACCTTCGCTGGCGAGCCCGCGGCCCAGGACCGCCGCGAACGCTTGCCGGCCCATGTGCGCCGCCCGTGGCACGCCGGCCAAGATGGCGCCGGCCGCGTCCTCGGTGCCGCCGCCGGCCACCAGCGCACTCGCCGCGGCGATCAACGCGCCGTTGGCCGCGGAATTGACGTAGCTCTCCACCGGGCCGGCCATCGACCCCTTCGCCGTGTCGATGGCGGCATCGATGGACCCGCCGACCATGACGTGTGATGCCTCGCCGGCAGCGGCCGCCGCCCAGCTGTGCCGGGGTTCCTGCGCTTGCACGCCGGCCGACGAGATGACCGGAACCACCGGTGCTTGCGGCCGCCCGGGGGAGGCCAGCGCGGGTTCGCGGTCTCGCCATACCCGCCGGTGTGCCGTCGCCTCCGAGATCTGCAGGCCACGCTGCACCAGATCCAGCAGCGGGGTGCCGACCGCCTGGGTCAGCCCGTTGGCGGCGGCGGTCGTGGCGGCCAGCGCAATGTCGGTACCCACCCGGCCCAGCCGGGATTCCAGCAGCGACACCATGCGTGGCTGGTGATTGACCAGGGCGGCGGCGGCGCGGGTGGTCTGCGGTGCGGCGGGCAGCCGGATCACCCAGCCGGTCACCGCGGCACCCAGGGCGGCCAGATCCAGCGCCGCGGCGGTGAGTGGGACCAGCACCGCCAACGGGTTGCCCGGGTCGGCGAAGGGCGCCGAGTTGGGCGAAGATAGCGATCCGGACAGGAAGATGTCGGCGGCCACGGTGGCGGCGGTGTCGCACACTTCGTCGAGCACGGTGTCGCTGTCGGCGCCGTCCTCGAGCTCGACCACCAGCCGACCCAACGCCCCCTCGACGTGCGCCTTGGCCACACCCGGGATGCGGCGGACCGGCTCCTCGACCACCGCCGCTTGCTCATGCCAGCGCGGGAATGGCAGCAACGGATCCAGGTCGAAATGCACCCGGCGACCGCTGTGCCAGCGCAGCGGCGGAGTGACGCCGTCCGGGGCCCCGTCGGCAGCACCGTTTCGCCCGATCGCCCGGTTGGTCGTCTGGGCCACCGATTGCACTACCGGACCTGCCAGCTCCACCACTGGGCTGGCTAGCGTCTGCAAAACACCGGCAGCATCGGCGGCAGTCTGCACGCCGGCCCGCACCACCTGTGCCGCTCCGCCGGTCACCCCAGCGACCAGATTGGCCACTGGGTTGACCACACCCGGAATCTTCATGCGCCACCCTTCAATAACGTGTACCGCGCCAATCCTCCTGGCGTCTTACCAACCTGTCCACACGGACCCCCGGGTGTGTGGGCCTCTGGTGAGGCGCCCGCGCATCGATCCCCGTGGGTCCGGTGCCACCACCTTGGGGGCGGCGGGAGCCGATGGAACCGACCCGGTGTTCGCTTCGGCCCGCCTGGCACTCCGGATCAATAGTGCCGCGCCGGTGCGACCGCGGGCCGCAAATCAACAGCCGTTTACCCAGATTTGCCGGAAACCGCAGGCTGGGGCCCAAGGCGGCTCAGTGGTCCGCATCCACGGTTCGGGGCTGTTGCGGGCGAGTTCGTCACGTCCACGGAATCTGCGCCGCCGGGCACGCACATCGTCAATCACCGGGTGGTGGTTGGGTACCCCAAAAATGCGATACGCGCATCGCCGCGCAAGGGTGCCGCACCGCGATTTTCGGGTGGAAAACCGGGCTTACAGAATTCGGCGGTTGGCCCTGCCGACGTGGTAACCGGTCGGGAAGGACTTTTCGATGACCTGCAGCTGATGGTCCACTCTGGACTCGAGTTCGAGGACGACGCAGCCGTCGCCAACGGCCTTCGACTCCAAAACGATGTACCTTTGACCGCCACCGTTGACATCGGTGATCGGGTCACCAGAGTGCAAATTCTCGACGGCCACCAATTCAGGGGTTCCGTGTGACTCCACGCGAAATACAGTAGGGCAATCCTGCCGACCAGGGAACACCCCGCGCGGGAACAAACTTGCCGATCAGCGAGGCGCGGCGAGTCCTGGCGACAATTGGCGACACATTCGCCGGTCGAGCCGGCGCCGGTGCGGCGGCGGTGCGCCGATAGGAGGCGCTTCGCCGGCCTCCGGCCCCAGGGGCGACGACTCGGGAATGCCTGCCACGCAAGCGATAGCGCACAAATCGAATGCTCACTATCGGCACCGTCAAAATTGCTGTCAGTGATACCCCGGAAACGGTCTTACGCTTATTACCGGAGCACCGCCAATGTTGTGTGGGAATGAATTGCCGAGTTGCCCCCAGATGGTGTCCCAGACGGTGGAGGTGGGCAGATGTCCAGGGCTCCGGCGTTGTTGATTAGCAGGCTTGTGAGCTGGGGAATTGTGGATTGAGGAGGTCTAGGCGGCGGTTGGCGGTCAAAGCGGTGATCCGGCAGGCTTCGGCGATGTTGTCGGCGCCGTTGAGGCGGTGCAGATTGATGGCGGTGTTGCGTAGCGTTGCTAGGACCTGTGCGCCGTTTCCGGTATGTGCCCTTTGATGGTCTTCGTCGAAGGTGACGTCGCGTATCCAGTGCAGGCTGTTCTCGATTCCCCAGTGTTGACGCATCCAGGTCATGATCGCGGTAGGGCGGGCGTGCTCGAACGGCAGGCTGCAGATGGCATAGACCACCTCCACGCTGCGCTGGTCGGTGGCGGTGATCAAGCGTTCACGAGTGATCCGGATGATTTGTTTTGCGTAGGGGAAGCCGATTCCTCGTGCAGCGGTGATGATTTGCAGGGTGCGGGTCTCGACACGGCCGTGGCCGCGGGAGTCGTCGGTAGCGGCTGCGGGCACCTCGGCCCAGGGCAGCGCGGTGATACGCGCAAGTATTTTGGCTTGGTTGGACTTGACGATCATCAGGTAGTGCGACTTCAAGGTGGCGCAGATCAACTTCGCGGTGACGACCTGGGTATGCATCGCATCCACGGTGACCAGCCACCGCAAGCTACCCGGCAGCAGCGTGAGCAGGGCACGTACGCAGGGAATTTCATTGCTTTTCTCGGCGACAGCGAGTTGACCGAGCACCAATCGGGCACGGTGGGCGAACACCGACACGAGATGCGTGGCTGTCGCTTTGGCGCGTAAAGGCACCACGCAGCATCTTGCCGTCCAACGCGATCGGCACCAATCCACTGGGGTCGCTGCTGGCCACGTGTGCAGTGAAGTAACTGCCCATCCTGGCGTTGAGGTCGGCGGGGTCTAGCCGAGACAAAACAGCGCGGAAGGTCTTCTCACTGGGCCGCCGGAACCGGACCCCTAATTAGGCCAACACATCATCGGGAGCGGTGGCCGCCCATGTGGCAAAACCAGCATAGCCGCGCATCCCCGCGGCAGTGGCCAGAACCGCGATCGCCAACAAAGCCATCAGCGAATACCTCCGACCGCGTGGGTCCCTCGGGTCTGGCACCGAGGCCAACACATCGAGAAACTCCGATCCGATGAGCTCGCTGCGCTCACCAGGACTCCAGCGGTCGAACACCTCTGGAACCGACGACACAGGCAATACTGAAACGGTAGGCACGGGCAACTCCAGACCAACGACGAACAGTAACCAACTCGATCGTTCTCCAGATAGCCCGTGCCTACACTCAGGCCCCAATAGCGCGGCACCAAAGATCATCAACCCAGCTCACAAGCCTGCTAATCAACAACGCCGGAGCCCTGGGCAGATGTCGTATGTATTCGCGACGCCGGAGTTGGTGGCGGCCGCGGCAACGGATCTAGCCGGGGTGCAGTCGGTACTCAGCGCCGCGAACTCGGCGGCGGCCGGCCCCACCATGGCCGTGATGGCGGCCGGCGCGGACGAGGTATCGGCGTTGATCGCGGGTCTCTTCGATGCCCACGCCCGGGCGTATCAGGCACTCAGTGCCCAAGCTCTGGTGTTCCACGATCAGTTTGTCCAGATGCTCAACGCCGGTGCCAGCTCCTACGCCGCGGCCGAGGCGGCCAACGCGTCCCCGCTTCAGGTGGTAAAGAACCTGGGGCAAAACGTGCTCGCCGCGGTAAACGCGCCGACCCAGGCCGTGTTGGGCCGTCCGCTGATCGGTGACGGCGCCAACGGATCGCCGAACACCGGCGCAGACGGCGGCGCGGGCGGTCTGCTGTACGGCAATGGCGGCAACGGGGGATCCGGTGGGCTGGCGCAGGCCGGGGGTAACGGCGGTGCGGCGGGGCTGATCGGCAACGGTGGCTCCGGCGGCGCGGGCGGTGCGGACTTCGCCGGCACATCGGGCGGGATGGGCGGTACCGGCGGTTGGCTGTGGGGCAATGGCGGGTCCGGCGGCGGCGGGGGCGTCGGCACCACCACGACCGGTGGGACAGGCGGTGCGGGCGGCAACGCGATGGGGTTGTTCGGCAACGGGGGCATCGGTGGCGCCGGCGGGGTCGGCCAGAACACCACCGGCACCGGGGGCAACGGGGGTGCCGGCGGAAACGCCGCGCTGCTGGGCTTCGCCGGGGCCGGCGGGGTTGGCGGGCTGGGCGGCGCCACCGGTGGCGACGGTGGTCAAGGCGGCAACGCGGCGCTGTTCGGTAACGGCGGCGACGGCGGAGCCGGAGGCGCGGGCGCCAACCTCGATGGTGGCAACGGCGGGCTCGGCGGCAACGCGGGACTGTTCGGCGACGGCGGACACGGCGGAGCCGGGGGCGTGAGTTTCGACCCGGCCGGTGGCGATGGCGGCAACGGCGGGCAGGGCGGCAACGCCACGCTGTTCGGCTATGGCGGACACGGCGGTGCCGGAGGGTCGAGTCTGAACCTGGCTGGTGGTGATGGCGGCGATGGCGGCCAGGGTGGGTTCTTCGGTGGCGGCGGCGCCGGTGGGGACGGCGGCGCGGGTTTCTTCGGAAATGGCGGCGCCGGTGGTAGCGGCCAGTTCGGCGTCGGAGCATCGTCGGCGGGCGGTATCGGTGGCAACGGGGGCCGGGTCATCGGTGACGGCGGCGACGGCGGCGTCGGTGGCTGGGGGTGCTCGCGGCCGCCGGGGGCAAGGGCGGTGACGCCATCGGCCTGTTCGGGCAGGGCGGTGCGGGCGGCACCGGCGGCGCGGCGGTGGGCGCCGGAAACCATGGTGGCAACGGGGGTGACGGCGGCACCGGTGCCCTCATCGGCAATGGCGGGGACGGCGGCGCAGCGGGAACCAGCATCGGCCAGTCGGCCAGCGGCGGCAACGGTGGCAATGCGCGGTTGCTCGGAAACGGCGGCGACGGCGGACCCGGCATCTTCGGCGGCACCGGGGGCACCGGCGGTCAGGGCGGCACCCTGGCCGGAGTCCCCGGCGCTGCCGGACCCAGCTGATCGCCCCGCGAGCCGGGGCCCGCAGCCGTAACAACGGCCCCGACCTGCGCGTTGGTCTACTCGGCGGCGGCGCGGGGCGACCGCATTGATACCAAGCCGGGCGGCGCACGCGACAATGGTGCGATGAGTGGCCCCAGCCCGCCGGAGTCGCCCGCCTGCTACCGGCGCCCCGGGCGGCCGACCTATGTCCGCTGCACCCGTTGCGATCGGTACATCTGTGGTGACTGCATGCGTTCGGGCGCCGTCGGCCATCAGTGCGTCGAGTGCGTGCGCGCGGACGCCCGCACGGTGCGCCAGCCCCGTACTCAATTCGGCGGCCGACAGCGTTCGGTCACCCCGGTGGTGACGTTCTCGCTGATCGCGGTGAGCGTGCTGGTTTTCGTTCTGCAGTTGGTCGTTGCCGGACTGGGGCCACATCTGGCCCTGTGGCCACCGGCGGTCGCCGACGGCCAGCTATACCGGCTGGTTACCTCGGCATTCATGCACTACGGCACGTTGCACCTGGTGTTCAACATGTGGGCGTTATATATCGTGGGCCCGCCGCTGGAGATGTGGCTGGGCAGGTTGCGGTTTGGCGGCCTCTACGCGCTGAGCGCGCTGGGGGGCTCGGTGCTGGTTTACCTGATTGCGCCGCTGAACACGGCGACCGCCGGCGCATCGGGAGCGATATTCGGCCTGTTCGGTGCCACCTTTGTCGTGGCAAAACGGCTCAATCTCGACATCCGCTGGGTGGTCGCCCTGATCGCGATCAACCTCGCGATCACGTTTGTCGCGCCCGCGGTTGGTTCCCAGCTGATCAGCTGGCAAGGGCACGTCGGCGGGCTGATTACCGGCGCCCTGGTTGCCGCGGCCTACGTCTACGCGCCTCGAGAACGCCGTAATTTCATCCAAGGTGCGGTGACCCTGACCGTTGCGGTTGCGTTCGTGGTGCTGATCTGGTGGCGCACCAGCGAGTTGCTCGCGATGTTCGGTGGGCACCTCAACTTGGGCTGACGCCCGGCGGCGGGGCCGGGTTAGGTTGGTCGCCATGACGTGGTGGATCGCCCACGCTGAGCGGGCGCTGTCACAAGATGTGCCCGCGCCACCGGAGCGGGTGCGCGACTTCTATGTGGACCTGGACAACCTCAAGCTGGTGCACCCGCTGATCGTCGCGGTGCAAGCGCTGTCCCGAACCGAAACCCGGGATGGCTACCGGCAGAGCTACCGCGTGATAGACCGCATTCCGATGGGACCGTTGAATCTCGAGGTGCGCTACCGGGCCCGGCTGCACGTCCCGGTGCACGGTGCGGTGCACACCGAGGCCGATCAGTTCCCACGCGTGCGGCTGCGCGCGACGGTGACCTTTGCGCCGGTCGCCGCTGGTACCAGGCTCACCGAGCGGATAGCGATCGCCGCGCCCCGTCCGCTGGCCTCCTACACCACCCGCGCGGCGGTGCAGGCGCACGCGGCGATGCTGGCCGGGATCCGCAGCTATTTCGAGTCGTCCTGAGCGGGGCTCCACTGCGCGGTCAGCTCGAAGTCGGAAAGGTATTTGGTGGAGCTCCACCCACCGTCGACCACAATGGTCTGCCCGTTGATGAAGGCGCCGCCCTCAGAACACAGGAATGCCACCGTGTTTGCCACGTCGTCGACGGTGCCCAGCCGCTGATGCGGTGTCATTTCAACGTTGATCCGCCGGAATCGCTCATCGGCCAGGCGATGCTGGGTCATCGCCGTCTGGATCACGCCGGGGGCCACCGCGTTGCACCGTATTCCCTTTGCCCCGTATTGGCAGGCGATGTGGGTGGTCAGCGCGGTGAGCCCGCCCTTGGCGGCCGAATATGCTCCGCCACGAAGACCTCCTACCACGGCAAACGTCGACGTGATGTTGATGATCGCCGATCCGGGCCGCAGATGTGGCAGCACCTCACGGGTCAGGCGGAACGGTGCGCGCAGCATCAAACTCAGGACGTAGTCCAAGGATTCGTCGTCGGTTTCGTGCACCGGTTTGGGGCTGCCCACCCCGGCGGCGTTGATCAGGAAGTCGATGCGTCCCCATCGGTCCAGGGCGGCGCGGGTGAGCTGGCCGGGTGCGTCATCATCGGTGAGATCGACCGGGTGGGTGGCTATCCGGTCGGGGCCGCCGGGCAGCTGGGTCAGCTCGGCAAGCCTGCGCTCGTCGCGGCCCGTGCCCAGCACCGCCATACCCATTTCGGCGAGTTTTGCTGCGCAACCGAATCCGATTCCGCCCGTTGCCCCCGTGATGATTGCTACCTGCATGTCACTGCTCTGCCTTCATGAGCGCTGCTTTGATCCGGTGTTTCACAATCTTGCCTGCGTCGTTCTTCGGCAGGTGGTCCCAGATAACCACTTGCTCGGGGATCTTGAACCGCGCAACGCCAGCGCCTTCGAGAAACGCGCGCACGCCTGGGAGGCCGGGCGGGGGGTCAGCCGCGGCAACGATGACGGCGCAGGCTCGCTCGCCGGTGCGGTCATCGGGCAGGCCGACAATCGCGACGTCGGCGATTCCGGGGTGGGTGATCAGGATGTCTTCGATCTCTTTGGGGGAGATGTTCTCGCCGTTGCGGATGATGATGTCCTTGGCTCGTCCGGTCACCACCAGATACTCGTCGTCGACCCAATGTCCGAGGTCTCCGGTGCGGAAATAGCCTTGCGCGTCGAAAGATCCGGCTTCGTCCTCGGGGTGCCGGTAGCCGACCAGCATCTGTGGCCCGCGCACCCGAATTTCACCGGCAACCAGCTTGACGTCGGCGGCACCGACCCGGCCATCGGTGGCTGCGGCGTGCGCACTGCTGTCGGGTGCGCCGATCGTCGTCACCGGAACCTAGGTGGAACCGTACACGCGGGTGACAACGGCCTTGTCGAAATAGTCTGTCGCGCAACGAATCAACGACGGCGACACCGATGCGCCGCCGCAGACGAAGAATTTCAGGTCGGGCAATCTGGTGCCCGCCCGCTGTGCGGCGGCAAGCAGCTGCTCGAGGAACGGTGTCGCTCCGGCCATGTGGGTACACCGCTTCGATGTCATGAGTTGCACCGCGCGGTCCGCGTCCCATCGGTCCAGCAGCACGGCGGTAGTACCGAGCAGAAGTGGGCATTCGAAGGCGTAGATCGAGCCGCCGATGTGCGCGATCGGCGAAGCGACCAGGAACCCGTCACCGGGCTCCACCATCCAGTGATCCCGGATCTGACAGATCAGTGCGTGGATCGAGTTGTGGGTGTGTAGGACGCCTTTCGGGCGTCCCGTCGTCCCCGAGGTGTACAAGATCATCCGTACCGCATCGGGATCCGCCGTGGGCAAGGGCGCAGCGGCCTCCCGGCCGACGAGTAGGGATTGGAAGGTCGAAACGCCATCGGGGCACTGCCCCCGCACCTCGATCACCTCCGGGCGCGACGGCAACGGTGCGGCCACCCGCCGCAGCATCGAGGTGTAGTCGTGACCGCGAAAATCTGCCGGGGCAAAGATCATCCGGCTGCCCGCATCTTCGAGAATGAACCGCAGTTCGTGCTCGCGCAGCGAGGGCAGGACGGGGTTGGCCACCATTGCGGCCAGCGTGCTGGCCAGATAGATCACCGCGGCTTCGTGCCAGTTCGGCAGCATGAAGCTGACCACGCTGCCCGCCGGCATGCGGGAGCGCAGGTGCTGCGCCAGGGCCATGGCCTGGCGGTGCAGTTCCTGGCAGTCCAGTTGCCGATCGGCATCGACCAGCGCCACCCGCTGCGGGGTGCTCTGCGCGGCCTCGCGCAGCGCATCGGCGAGCGTGCGCCGGACCCACCAGCGGTGCGCGTAGGCGCCTGCGGCGCGATCGGCATCCCAGCGAACCCAGCGCCCATCGATGAGCCTGCGTTGTGGAACTTTCGGCCCTCCCATCGGCCGGCGCTATTGGTCTGTCACACCGGAGGATCCGGTTTCACCGCGGAGTCGACGCATCGTCATCGAGTGACGGAACCGGGACGCCGGATGGGTGTTGAGCGTGACCTGTGCCACCTGCTCGTCGGATGTCACATAGGCGCGTCGGATCTGCAAGGCCGCAGATCCCGGTTCGACCTGGAGGCCGTGGGCCAGCGCCGGTGAGATTGACACGGCCGCGATTTCCTGTTGGACCTCAACGATGCCCAATCCGAATAGGTCCTCGATCAACGGAAAGATCGGCCCGTCGTGGCGGTGTAGCAACCTGCCGACCGCCGCGAATGCGCGGTTGATGTAGTACTGGGTGCGGCAAAGTGCGGGTTCGGCCGGCTCGGCGTTCTCGGCCCGCCGAAACCCGCAGACGCTCAGCCACTGCTCGCCGCTGGCCAGCCCGGTCTGTGCGCTCACCTCATCGGCGATGGTGGCCATGGCGATGGATTCGATCACGAATCTGGTGCCGGTGGCGAAGGCCAGCAGATCGTTGATCGACATCACATGCTGCACGTACGAATCCGACGACGGTCGCGGTACCACCAGCGTCCCGGTGCGCGGGCGCGAGGAAACCAGGTTGTCTTCCCGCAGCCGGCGCAGCGCCTCCCGAATGGTGTACCGGCTCACGGCAAACCGATCACACAGCTCGTGTTCGGTCGGCAACTGCGAGCCCACCGGATAGATACCGTCCACGATCTCTTTGCGTAGCGTCCGCGCCACCTGAAGATAGCGGTGATCGAGGATCTTTGGCTCGGACAACTTTGGCGGCCTTCAGGATTCCCGGCGCAATGCCAGTACGCTGCCATCCGCGTCGGCGGAGATGTAGAGGGTTGCGTCCGGCCCGGGCGTGATTGCGGCGAACGGTCCCTGCGGGCCGGAGAACGGCGGCATTCCGCGCAGCGGCTTGGGGGTGACGCCGGCGGGTGCTCCCACCGGTAGATCCCACGCGATGGTGTGGCGGGTGCGCGAGCCGAGATCGACTGCGACGAGTTGCTTTGCTCCGGAGTCGATGACGTAGACCTGCCGGTCGCAAATGGCCACGCCCTGCGGACACTGCAATCCGTCCAACAAGGTGCCGGTATCGCCGAGCGTGCGCACCCGGCCGGCGTCGGCCTCGGTCACCACGCACCTCCCGTCGGCCGTGACGGCCACGCCAACCGGATCGCTGAGGCCCGATGCCATCACCTCGACCCCGTCCGGCCGGACCGACAGCACCCGTCCGGCGCCCCGCTCGGCCACGAACAGGGCGCCCGAACCCGCCACGGCCACCCCGTAGAGCTGGTCCAAACCCGTGGCCAACACCTCGCTTTCGGACGCCCAGGGACGGTAGCGCGCAACCTCGCCGTTGGACGTGGTCACCGCGAATTCGCCGGATCCCAGCGCGGCCACTCCGCGCAGAAACCCCGGGTACCCCGCCGAGAAGAGCATTCCGCCGACACGCAGGGTGCCGTCGGCGAGCAGAACGTAAAAGTAGGTGCCGTCGGCGATGTAGAGGTCGCCATCCGCGTCGACGGCCAGCCCCAGCGGCCAGGTCAACCCGCCCGGCAGCGTGGTCCGCGTTTCTCCGGTACCGAGAATCTCGGTGATCTCGCCGGTGAAACTCGAAACGAACAGCCGCTCGCCGACGAAGGTCAGGTTGTCCAGACCCTGGTGCAGTGCCGCGAGCACGGTGCGATCTCCGGTGCGGGGATTGATCCGCAGCACCTCACCGCTGTGCACCTGGGTCGAGACGAGGTGGCCATGGGGGTCGAACTTCACCGCGTCGGGAACTCCGAGATCGCCGGCCACACACTGCGGGACACCGCCGTCAGGATCGATGCGCCAGATCTCGTTGGCGCCCATCACCGGGAAGTACAACAAGCCGTCCGGGCCGACCTCCATGGCGTTGGGCGAGGGCAGGTTGCGCGCCAGCACTCGGGGTGCCCCGCCGTTGAGGTCCAGCTCCAGCAGTCGCCCGCCGTCGCGGCATTCACCGACGAACAACCGGCCCTGGTGAAAGGTGATGCCGTTGGCTGACGGAATGTCGTCTCGAAGCACCCGGGTGTGGCCATCGGGCGCGCGCACGCTCACCCGGCCGTCCATCACCTCGGTGGCGTAGAGATTGCCGTCCTGGTCGAAGGCCAGGTCGTCGGGCGCGATGATCGCACCCCCCTTGGGGCAGACGGTGTCCAGCCGTCCGGTGCTCAGGTCCAGCGCGCTGATCTGGCTGCCGGTCACCTGCGCGATGTAGACCCTGCCATCCGGACCGGTGCGCAACCCATTGGCGCCGAACAGCCGGCTGGGCGCGGTGAGCCGGGTCAGGGTCCAGCCTTCGGCAACGTTGGGTGCCCGCGTGACCGGGTAGCGGCCCGCGTGCTGCAACCGTCGGGTTACGGGTATCACTGCTCGGACCATAGCAATCGGAATCTGGTCCAGACAATAGCCGCGGCCATGCCGAACATTGCCCTTGACGAGGCCGCCAAAACGAGAGAATCATACTCTCTAATGAGAGCACGCCATTATCTTGTCCGGACAAATAGCGGCCAGGTCAATGACTGTTGATCTGCTGAGCCTCTCCGGGCGCGTCGTCGTGGTCGCCGGTGCCGCGGCTGGCGGTATCGGCACGGCGGTGACGCGCATGGTTGCTCGGGCGGGAGCGACGGTTGTCGCGGTGAGCCGTGGCCAGGACAATCTGGACCGCCATGTCGGTCCGCTGGTGGCCGAGGGACTGGCGGTGTTGCCGGTGGCCGCGGACGTTTGCACCGATGAGGGAATCGAGGCCACGCTCGAGGCCGTGCGCCGTGCGCCGTGCGCCGTGCCGACGGCGACTTGCACGGTCTGGTCAACGTCGCCGGCGGCGCCGACCCGTCGACCTGGATGCCGAGCACCCGGGTCCGGCGCAGCGCCTGGCATGAGCTGTTCGCCAGGAATCTGGAGGCGATGTTCTTCATGAGCCAGGCGATCGCCGCGGAACTGAAGAGTCGCCAGCGGCCGGGTTCCATTGTTTCGCTGTCCTCCATCAGCGGGATGAACGCCGCTCCCTTTCACATCGGTTATGGCACAGCCAAAGCCGCGATCGTGGCGGCGACCCGCACCATGGCCCTCGAACTCGCCTGCGACGAGACCGCGGCGGGATCCCCGATCCGGGTCAACGCGGTGGCACCCGGGGTGACTGAGACGCCGGCGTCGCACACCTATACCGACGTCGACCCCGAACGTGATCGCCGCGCTATTGCGATGGGGCGGCGGGGACGTCCGGACAAGGTGGCCGGGGTGATCCTGTTCCTGCTCTCCGACCTGTCCAGCTACATCACCGGCCAGACGCTGCTGGTCGACGGCGGCCTGAACCTCAAATGGGGACATCTGGGTGCCGACAACACCTCGTTGTTCCTCAAGGACGAGTCGTTTCGGGCCGCGATCAAACGCTGGGACGAGGCCTGAGGTGACCGATCACAATCGACGGGAGGGCAGAACCGATGGACGCGGCCCGCCACGACGATGTCGAGGCGACGTTGACCGGTGCGGTCACCTTCGGGGTCGACGCGTACACCTGCGCGGACTACGCCCGAGCCGAGCGTGACAAGCTGTGGCGCAAGGTATGGCAGCAAGTCGGCAGAGTGGAAGATCTTCCCAAGGTTGGCAGCTACCTCACCTACGACATTCTCGACGACTCGATCGTGGTGGTACGCAGCGCAGCCGACACCTTCAAGGCCCATCACAACGTCTGCATGCACCGAGGCCGTCGGCTCGTCGACATCCCCCCGGGAGCCAAAAACGTTTGCGGCCACAAAAAGTCGTTCGTCTGCGGGTTCCACGGCTGGACCTACGACCAGGACGGCAACTGCATCCACATCCCCGAGAAGCCGGACTGGCAAGGCGCGCTGACCCCGGAGAACACCCACCTGGCCGCGGTCAACGTCGACACCTGGG
This sequence comes from Mycobacterium liflandii, assembly GCF_022354805.1. Classification (NCBI taxonomy): domain Bacteria; kingdom Bacillati; phylum Actinomycetota; class Actinomycetes; order Mycobacteriales; family Mycobacteriaceae; genus Mycobacterium; species Mycobacterium liflandii. Next base: position 817,199 of record NZ_CP023138.1, read on the forward strand.
GCGGCTGGATCTGGATCAATATGGATCCGGCCGCGCAGCCATTGCGCCAGTACCTGGAGCCCGCGGCCACCATGCTCGACCCGTTCCGGTTGCTGGACATGCGCTGCAAGTGGCGAAAGTGGCTGACCTTCCAATGCAACTGGAAGGTGGCGATGGAGGCGTTCAACGAGACCTACCACGTCGCAACCACCCATCCGCAGTTCAACAAGTTCGGCAACTTCCGCGGCTGGGCGGCCGCCCACGGCCGCCACAGCAACATCGGCTACGACGCGCCGAAGGACCTGGCGCAGACCAAGTCCAAGATCCGGCTCGGAACCGGAGCCGATCCGCGGGTATCCACCGCCGAAATGCAGCGCTACACGCTCGAGGAGACCAACGCGTCCACCACCAGAACGTTGGTGGACGCCGCGCTGCGTCTGGTCGAGGAGTTGCCCGAAGACGCACCCGCGGGTCAGGTACTCGATCACTGGCTGACGTCGGCACGGCGTGACGACGCCGCCCGCGGCGTGCTCTGGCCGACCATCGATCCCGAACACCTGGCCCAAAGCGGCACCGCCTGGCAGATCTTTCCCAACTTCCAGATCGGTCAAGGCCTCACCACCGCCCTGTGCTACAGCGCCCGGCCACACGGATACGACCCCGACCAATGTGTCTTCGAAGCGTCCTGCTACGAGCTGTATCCCAAAGGTGAAGAGCCGCAAACGGAGTGGGTCTACGCGCCGCCGGATGACCCGGGTTGGCGCAGCGTGCTGCCACAGGATTTCTCCAACACGGCCGCGGTCCAGCAGGGCATGAAGTCGGGGGGCTTCGGCGGCCCCAAGCCAAACCCGTACATGGAGCGCAGCACCGCCAACTTGCATCGCAACCTTGCCGAATACATGGGCACCGGCGCACCACGAGAACTCTGAAGGGGATCGGATCAATGAAGGTCAACATCGGACTTGGCGCCCACAATTCACTGGACTGGGAGCGGGTGCTCGCCGAGGACTACGATCGCCCGCCCAGCACTGCGGACTGGGAATGCGTCCAGGCCACGCTCGCGCTCGGAGACCTGGCCGAACCACTGGGCTTCGACGGCATCTGGTTGCCCGAGCACTGCGGCACACCGTATGGCATGACGCCCAACCCGATTCAGGCACTGAGCTACTTCGCCGGAAGAACCGAGCGGGTCAATCTTGGCACGCTCGTGGCCGTGGCGCCCTGGTGGCATCCCATCCGGCTGGCTCACCAGATGGCCTACCTGGACATCATCTCCAACGGGAGATACACGACGCTTGGCATCGGGCGCGGGGTGTCCAAGGGGGAGTTCGCCGCGGTCGGCGTACCGCGTGAAGAAAGCCGGCAGCGGTTCAACGAAACCCTGGACATCCTCGCCCTGGCCTTCAGTGGAAAGCGGTTCGCCTATGAGGGCGAAATCTTCACCGTTCCAGAAATGTCCCTTCGCCCCGAACCCTTCAGCTCCGACCTCTTCGCACGGATCTACAGCTCATCGTCGACCGCGGAATCCCTGGAGATCCTCGCCCGCCGCGGCATGGTCCCGCTGTTCGTGGGCAACAAGCCGATCGAGGATGCCGGGCGAGAGGTGCAGCAAGTGAACACCTTCCGCCAGGAGGAAGGCCTGCCGCCGTGCCAGCCGAAGAATGTCATGTTCATGTACTGCACGGCCAGCGCCGAGCAGGCCGCCGAATCCGAGGAGTGGATCTGGACGGCCAATCGCGATGTCACCGTGCACTATGGATTCGCCGACGCCTCGAACTTCAAGGGGGTCAAGGGCTATGAGGCCTATGCCGCACGTGAGGCCAGTGCGACTGCGGTGCTGGCCTCGTCGGTGACCGGCGACGCCAAGGGCGGTCCCCCTAAAACCCCCGGTTATCACGCATCGAACCTGCTCATCGGGACGCCGGAGGAGATCTACCACCGAATCACCGCTGCCCAGGCGGCGTGCTCGTTCTGCGAGCTGACCATCGTTGTGCAATTCGGCACCATGCCCTACGAGCAGGCGATGGCCAGCACTCGCCTGTTCGCCCAAGAGGTGCTACCCGCGGTGCACCGGATGGACGCACCGCTACACCCCGCGGCGCTGCCGGCCAACGCCCTGGCGTGACTGAGATGACCGCCCCTGACTGCCCGCCCAGCCAGACACCCGGCGACATCGACCTTCCCGCGCTGCGCGAGAAATACCGTCAAGAGCGCGAGAAGCGGCTGCGCCCGGAAGGTTCCAGGCAGTACATCGAGCTGGTTGACGATTTTGCCGGATACTACGAATCCGATCCTTATTCGCCACCGTTACAGCGTGATCCGATATCGGCCGACATCGACGTGCTGGTACTCGGCGGTGGTTTCGGCGGTCTGCTCTGCGGTGCCCACCTGAAGAAGGCCGGCGTCGCTGACGTCAGGATCATCGAACTGGGCGGCGACTTCGGAGGCGTCTGGTATTGGAATCGCTATCCGGGCCTGCAGTGTGACAACGAGTCATACTGCTACATACCGCTGCTCGAAGAGCTGAACTACATGCCGAGCAAGAAGTTCGCCGACGGTAGCGAGATCTATGAGCATTGCCGGCGCATCGGCAAGCACTACGGCCTCTATGACTCCGCGATCTTCGGCGCGCAGGTACGGGAGCTGCACTGGGATGAGGCGATCAGGCGCTGGCGCGTCGGCACCAACCGCGGCGATGACATCCGGGCCCGCTTTGTGGTCATGGCCTCGGGCCCGTTTCACCGGCCGAAGTTGCCGGGCATCCCGGGCATCAAAGATTTCCGTGGTCACAGCTTTCACTCGGCACGCTGGGACTATGAGTACACCGGCGGGGACAGCACCGGGGGGTTGAGCGGGCTGGCCGACAAGCGCGTCGCGGTCGTGGGAACGGGGGCGACGGCTGTGCAGATCGTGCCGTTCCTGGGCCGGTATGCCAAGCACCTGTACGTCTTTCAGCGCACGCCTTCGTCAGTGGGGGAGCGCAACAACACACCCACCGACCCGGAATGGGCGAAGTCACTGCAGCCGGGCTGGCAGAAACAGCGGCAGCGCAATTTCCATTCCTGGACCTTCGAGGGGATGGCGCTGGGCCAACCCGACTACGTGTGCGATTTCTGGACCGAGCTGGGTCGCAATACCGCCGCGCGGGTGCTGGCGCTCGAGGATCCGGCCGCACTCAGCCCCGAGCAGTTCATGGCGATCCGTGAGGAAGAGGACTACAAAGTCTTGGAGCGGCTGAGGCGCCGAATCCAGAGCATCGTCGATGACACGTCGACCGCCGAGGCGCTCAAGCCCTACTACCGATTCCTGTGTAAGCGGCCGTGCACCAACGACGACTATCTGCAGACGTTCAACCGGCCCAATGTGACCCTGGTCGACGTCTCGCAGACCAGGGGCGTCCAGCGGGCCACCGAAACGGGGCTGGTGGCCAATGACACCGAGTACGAGCTCGATTGCATCATCTACGCCAGCGGCTTTGAGATCACCACACAGATCAGCCGCCGCTACTCCATCGACGAGATCAGGGGCCGCGACAACGTGTCGCTGTTCGACTATTGGCGCAATGGGTACCAAACGCTGCACGGCATGACCAGCCGCGGATTTCCCAATCAGTTTTTCACCGGATTCACCCAGGTCGGCATCTCGGCCAACATCGCCGCCAACTACGAATTGCAGGGCGAGCACATCGCCTACATCATCGCCGAAGCGCTGGCCCGGGGTGCGACCGTCGTCGAACCCAGCCAGCAGGCACAAGACCAGTGGTGCAGGACCATTCGGGAAACCGCGATCGACAACACCCAGTTCGATCTCGAGTGCACGCCCGGCTACTACAACAACGAAGGCGGCGGCCCCGGTGCGGCCGAAGGCGAGGGAATCCGTTCCCACATCGGCGAACCCTACGGCCCGGGTTTTTACGCATTCGGTGATCTGCTTGCCCAATGGCGAAGCAAAGGCGATCTGAATGGCCTCATTCTGGAATCGTGATGACTGAACTCAGGTTCGACGATCGGGTCGCCGTGGTGACCGGCGCCGGCCGGGGCCTGGGCCGGGCGTACGCGCTGCTGCTGGCGGCCAGAGGGGCCAAAGTCGTGGTCAACGACACCGGTGGTTCGCTGGCCGGTGCCGGTGGCGACCCCGCACCCGCGCACCAGGTGGTGGCCGAGATCACCGCGCTCGGCGGGCAGGCGGCCGCGTCGCTGGACTCGGTGACGACACCCGCCGGTGGTCAGGCGATCATCGAAACCGCGCTCGAGCGCTACGGCCGGATCGACATCCTGATCCACAATGCCGGCAACGTGCGCAGCGCGCCGCTCAAGGAGATGAGCTACGAAGACTTCGATGCCGTCATCGACGTGCATCTTCGGGGCGCCTTCCACGTCGTGCGGCCGGCCTTCGGGTTGATGTGTGACCAACTTTACGGCCGCATCGTGTTGGCTTCCTCGATCGGCGGCCTGTACGGCAACCAGGGGGTCGCCAATTACGCCGCGGCAAAAGCCGGCTTGATCGGCTTGTCCAATGTCGCCGCCGTCGAGGGCGCGGCCAGTGGTGTTTTGTGCAACGTCATCGTTCCCTCCGCGGTGACCAGAATGGCTGACGGCCTGGATATTTCGTCGTACCCGCCGATGGGCACCGAGCTGGTGGCCCCGGTGGTCGGTTTGCTGGCGCACGAGTCCTGTCCGGTCAACGGTGAGATGTTGATCGCCATCGCGGGCCGGGTGGCGCGGGCGGTGGTCGCCGAAAGTCCCGGCGTGCAGCGCCTGTCCTGGTCGATGGAAGATGTTGCCGAAGGGCTCTACGCCATCCGAGATCTGGCCGCACCACTGGTCTTTCCCGTGGTCCCCAGCGGACATTCAGACCACATCCGCTACAGTTTCGAGTCGGCCGCGTGGGCGAATCGAGGAAGCGTGCACCATGTCTAATTGCGGGTCCGATTGCGACTCTAGTTTGGGGGCCGGTGCCGGGAAGCGCACCGGCCCGCTGTCCGGCGTGCGCGTCGTCGATCTCACCGCGATGGTGATGGGGCCCTACTGTACCCAGATCATGGCCGACATGGGGGCCGATGTCATCAAGATCGAGCCCCCGCAAGGCGACGACACCCGGTACGTCTCGGTTGGTCCGGCCGCCGGCATGAGCGGCGTGTTCGTCAACGTCAACCGGGGCAAGCGCAGCGCCGTCATCGACCTGAAGTCCGATTCCGGCCAGGCTGCCGTGCGGGCCCTGATCGAAGGGGCCGATGTCTTCATCCATTCCATGCGCGCCAAGGCGATCGCCCGGCTTGGGCTGAGCTACCCCGAGGTCGCCGCCATCAACCCGGCCATCGTCTACACCAACTGCTACGGATACGGCCGGCGCGGCCCCAACCGGGATCTGCCGGCCTATGACGACACCATTCAGGCGGCGTGCGGACTGCCGTCCGTGCAAGAGCAGCTCACGGGTGAGCCCAGCTACGTGGGAACGATAATGGCGGACAAGGTCGCCGGACTCACCGCGCTCTACGCGACCATGATGGCCCTGTTCCACCGGGAACGTACCGGGCAGGGCCAAGAGGTCGAGATCGGGATGTTCGAGGCCGTGGCGTCGTTCATGCTGGTCGAACACGCCAACGGCGCGATGTTCGATCCGCCGCTGGGCCCGGCGGTCTATCCCCGCACCGTGGCGCCCAATCGGCGGCCGTATCGCACCAGCGACGGCTACCTTGCCGCGCTGATCTACAACGACAAACACTGGGCCGCTTTCGTCGATGCGGTACGGCCCCCATGGGCCAGCGAGCAGTACGTCACCCTCGAGGGCCGGGCCCGCCAGATCGACACCGTGTACGCGCTGCTGGCCGAGACCTTTGCGGCGCGGACCACCCAGGAATGGCTGGATCTGCTCGAGGAGCTCGAGATACCCGCGTCAGCGCTGTCGAGTCCGGCGGAATTGTTCGACAACCAGCATCTGAATGCCGTCGGATTCTTCGAAACCATCGACACTGCCCACGGACCGGTTCGCTTCCCGGGAGTGCCGACCTGGTTCTCCCGGACCCCGGGCCGGGTATCGGGTCCGGCCCCGCAGTTGGGCGCCGATACCAGCGCGGTGTTGGAGGAACTGGGCATCAACGCTGCCGATGCGCAACCGGCCGGCCCGGCCTAGCCCGAAATAGCGGCCAAGTCGTCGAAAAACCTTGCTACACCTAGGCGTGTCTGCAAAAGGATCCACCGCTGCCGCATCTAAGCTTGCTGGGATCACGAGGAGGGGCAGCGACGTATCGGCAGCAACTTTGGCGCGGGGCGACAGGGTGCTCCGGGCACGCTAACAGCAAGCACTGAGCCGGGCGGGTATGACCCCGCGCCGGATTCTTCTGCTACCCGCAAACGTTGGATTGCTCCGGTGCGACGTGCGGGCCGCACCGCAATCTGGGACCGCGCGGGGCGACAGCGCGGAATTCCTGCGCTGGACGGCCTGCGCGCGGTGGCCGTCGCGCTGGTGCTCGTCGGGCACGGCGGCGTTCCCGGAGTGGGCGGCGGCTTCATCGGCGTGGACGTCTTCTTCGTCCTGAGCGGCTTCCTGATCACCTCGCTGCTCTTGGACGAATTGGGTCGCTCCGGTCGGATCGATCTGACCGGATTCTGGATTCGCCGCGCGCGCCGGCTGCTGCCGGCGCTGGTGCTGATGGTGCTCACCGTCGCCGCGGCCCGCGAGCTGTTGCCCTACCAGGCGCTCACCGGACTGCGTAACGACGCGCTGGCGGCCTTCCTGTGGATGGCCAACTGGCGGTTCGTCGCACAGAAGACCGACTACTTCACCCAGGGCGCGCTCCCCTCGCCGCTGCAACACACCTGGTCGTTGGGGGTGGAGGAGCAGTACTACATCGTATGGCCGCTGTTGTTGATCGCGGTGACACTGCTCTTGGCGGCCCGGGCCAGGCGCTATTTCCAGCGGGCCACCCTCGGCGGCGTCCGGTTCACCATATTCGTGATCGGCACCCTGGGGGCCCTGGCCTCTGGCGCGGCGGCCATTGTCTTTGCGTCCGAGTCAACGCGTGACCGGATCTATTTTGGCACCGATACTCGGGCCCAGGCCTTGTTGGTCGGCGCCGCGGCGGCGGCGTTGTTGGTGCGCGATTGGACGGCGCTCAACCACGGCTGGTGCCTGGTCTGGACCCGGTGGGGGCGGCGCGTCGCCCGCTTTCTGCCGGTCATCGGGGTGGCGGGCTTGGCGGCGCTCACCCACTTTGCCACCGGAAACGTCAACGAGTTCCGCCACGGTCTGCTGATCCTGGTCGCCCTGGCCGCGGTCTTCGTGGTGGCGCCGGTTGCGCTGGAACAACGCGGAGCGGTCGCGCGTTTGCTGACGTGGCGCCCGCTGGTCTGGCTGGGCACCATCTCCTACGGCATCTACCTGTGGCACTGGCCGATCTTTTTGGCCCTCAACGGCGAGCGCACCGGGTGGACCGGAATGCGGCTGTTCGCCGCGCGGTGTGCCCTCACCGTGGCTATCGCCGCGTTGTCGTGGTGGCTGTTCGAGCAACCGATCCGGCGCTGGCGCCCGGCGCGAGTACCGCTGCTACCCCTGGCGGCGGCCACCGTCGCCAGCGCGGCCGCCGCCACCATGCTGGTTATCCCGGTCGGCACAGGCCCGGGCCTGCGTGAGGTAGGCCTGCCACCCGGCGTTTCGGCGGTCGCCGCGGTCTCACCGTCACCGCCGGAGCCGGCCGCGCCGGGGCCAGCCGCCGCGCCACGAGATCCGAACCGGCCATTCACCGTTTCGGTGTTCGGTGACTCGATCGGCTGGACCATGATGCATTACCTGCCCGCCACACCCGGATTCCGATTTATCGACCACACCGTCATCGGTTGCAGCCTGGTGCGGGGCACGCCGTATCGCTACATCGGTCAGACATTGGAGCAACGGCCGGAGTGCGATACCTGGCCCAGCAGATGGTCCGCCCAGGTCAGTCAAGACCGGCCCGATGTCGCGCTGCTGATCATCGGTCGCTGGGAGACCGTGGACCGGGTGAACGAAGGAAAGTGGACTCACATCGGAGACCCGACCTTCGATGGGTATCTCAACTTCGAATTGCAGCGGGCGCTCAAGATCGTCGGATCCAGTGGTGTCCGGGTGATGGTGGCCACGGTGCCCTACAGCCGGGGCGGCGAGAAGCCGGATGGCCGCTTGTACCCGGAGGACCAGCCGGACCGGGTCAGGCAATGGAACGACATGTTGCGCAAGACAGTTAGCCAACACCGAAACGTCGGGATCATCGACCTCAACAAGAAGCTGTCCCCAGATGGGGTTTATACGGCCAAGGTTGACGGGATTCAGGTGCGCAGTGACGGCGTTCACCTCACCCCAGAGGGTGTGAAGTGGCTGATACCGTGGCTCGAGGAGTCGTTGCGCTAGTCGTTAATCGGCCGTGCGACAGCTGATTTCCATGCTGTCGCGGCTTCTGGCGGGAAAGTTGAAGCTCACGTAGCCGTTGGCGGGGTCCCGGATGTAGTCCAGGTACGGCCGGGAACCGGCGGACTCGGTGTTGTCGGCAAGGATCAATGCACCCGCCGGCAGCACCGGCTCCAGCAGCCTGACGACGGGTAGGTACAGGTCTTTCCAGCCGTCGAGCAGCACGAATTGGACCAGTCCGGGCACGGTTGTCAGCGTCGCGAGCGCATCCCCTTCGGCGACGGTGATCACGTCGGCCAGCTCGGTGTCGGCGAAGGTCTGCTTGGCGGCGGCGATCTTGCTGGCGTTGAGTTCGGTGGTCACCACCCGGCCGCTGCCGTTGTCGCGAACCGCGGCCGCGAGATGGATGGTGGATATGCCGAACGACATTCCGAACTCGACGACGGTCGTGGGTCGGATCGCACGGATCAGCGCATACATGAGTCGGCCGGCCTCCGGTGTCACCGGGATGTAGAACTCGCTCATCGCGTCGGCCCGTTGCTGCGCATCCCCAGACCACAGCCGTTCGATTTCAGCGCGTCGCTCGCGCAGCGCCGTCATTTCGTTTGCGGCTGCGGCGTACATCCGGTCCAGCGCCGCGGCGACTTTGGCGTCCTGCAAAGTGGTGCCCATGCCGGCGAGGGTAGGCCGCCACCATCGCCAGTGCCATCGTTGGTGGTGGCCGTTACCAAATAGCCGTTTGACGAGCAGCGGGTTTCGGTGCGAGCATGGTTCCCGCAAGCACCTCGGTAGGCGAGGCGTCTGCATGGATACAGGCCACTGACCCCGAACGTCGAGAGATGCCCCGGGTCAGGACAGCTCTTCCCGGCCTAAGGGTTGAGCCCAAGTGGCTTCCGGATAGTCCGGATACGCCGTGCAGTGCCGAAGCTCCCACGAGAGGAGTGCGTTCGACGATGCGTCGCCGTACGGTCATCCCTCTTGCATAGGTGATGTGACGACACCCCCGTGTGTCATGGCCGTGAGGAGGTGAGGGCGAGACATGAGTGACATCAGTCCGGGCGATAGTCCCTATCCGAAATCCGTCTTCCCCCGATCCGGTTCCGGCATTTCTTCTACCGCCTAAGCCTTGTCGGGCCTTCACCAGGATCTGTGCCCAATCCGTGGGGCACCAGCGCCATGAAGGCCCGGGACACCTTGACGCGTTGAATGACGTAAGCCGATCGGTTTTCCCACCAGGAGTAAGATCATGGCTTTGGTTGCTACACAACGTATTCCCTACATGACCGGTTTTCCGGGACGTTCGCTGCTCAGTGCGGGCCGGCGGCTGACCAACAAGTGGTCCGCCCACTTCGTCCTGACACCGCAGGAGCGCGCCAACTGCTACGTGTCCAGGATGCCGATCGCGGTGGTTACCGCGTCGCTGGGTGGACATCCAGATCTGGGCACCAACAACTACCGCTAATTCCCTGAGCCGCAACGAACTCGGCGGCGGACGCTGACCCGGTGTCCGTCGCCGGGAGTGGCTTGCGCTGTCCGGTTCGCCACCTCTGTATCGATAGCGAGACGTTGATGACCTCGATATCCACTTCGCGTCGCGGTGCCCCGAATTCCGCTGTGCACTCCGCCGACGCCGCCGTCCTGGATTCGGCCCATACCGGCGACATCGTTGGTGCGTTCGGCCGGATCCGGCGGGATGGCGACGGCGTAGCTTCCCGGCGGTGGCAGCGTCTGCGGACCCTGATGGTCATCAGCGGTCCCGGGCTGATCGTGATGGTCGGCGACAACGACGCCGGTGGTGTCGCCACTTACGCTCAGGCCGGCCAGAACTACGGGATGACCCTGCTCTGGACCCTGGCCTTGCTGATCCCGGTGCTATACGTGAACCAGGAAATGGTGTTGCGCCTGGGTGCGGTCGTAAGGGTCGGGCACGCGCGACTGATCTTCGAGCGCTTCGGCAAGTTCTGGGGCGCGTTCAGCGTCGGCGACCTGTTGATCCTCAATGCGCTGACCATCGTCACCGAATTCATCGGCGTATCAATGGCCCTCGGCTTTCTCGGCTGCCCGAAGGCGGTCGCCATCCCGGCCGCCGCGGTGCTGTTGTTCGCGGTGGTCGCCGGCGGCTCATTTCGCCGCTGGGAGCAGATGATGTTTCTGCTGATCGCGGTCAACGTGGTGATCATTCCGATGGCGCTACTGGTGCATCCGACGTTCTCGGGGACGGTGGGTGGTTTGGTGCCACGCTTCCCCGGAGGACTGGACTCCACGGTGCTGTTGCTCATCGTGGCGATCGTCGGCACCACGATCGCACCATGGCAGTTGTTCTTTCAGCAGTCCAACGTGGTGGACAAGCGCATCACGGCGCGCTGGATTCCCTACGCACGAGCGGATCTGGTACTCGGCATCGTCGTGGTGATCGTCGGGGCGACAGCGCTGATGGCGGTGACCGCATTCGGCCTGGCCGGCACCTCCGACGTCGGCCACTTCAGTGACGCGGGCGCGGTCGCAACGAGTTTGACCAACCACTTCGGCTCCACCGTGGGCATCCTGTTCGCAGTCGTGCTACTCGACGCATCGCTGATCGGCGCGAACGCCATCGGGCTGGCCACCACCTATGCCGTTGGCGACGCGATGGGCAAAAGGCACTCGCTGCACTGGAAGATCAGTGAGGCCCCGCTGTTCTACGGCGGCTACGCGGCGCTACTTGCGATTTCAGCCGCGGTAGCGTTCAGCCCCGACTACTTGCTCGGCTTGGTGACCCAGGGTGTGCAGGCCCTCGCCGGCATCCTGCTACCGTCGGCAACGGTATTTCTGGTGTTGCTCTGCAACGACCATGCGGTACTGGGTCCGTGGGTAAACACCCTGCGGCAGAACATTATTGCTTGGACCACGGTCTGGTGTCTGGTCTTGCTGTCGCTGGCGCTGACGGTAACGACCTTCTTTCCGCGCCTGTCGACCGCCGCCATCGAGATAGGTCTGGTGGCCGGCGCGGCGATCGGCATGATGGGCGGCGCTGCGGTGCTCATCACCGGCCGCCGGCGCAGCGGCCGACGCGACGCGGAGGCCATCTCGCAATCCCTGGGCGGCGGGCTGGATCCCGGGGAGGTCGATGAGATCAACGACGCCAAGTTGCTCAGCCGTGCCGAACGGCGTGCCATTCGCCAACAGGACCGGGCCCAGTGGTGTACCCCCAATCTGACCGACCTTGCCCGCCCGGCCATGTCGCCGGCACACCGGCTGGGCCTATTCACCCTGCGGGCCTACCTCGTGGTCGCGGTGGTGCTGGTGGTTGTCAAGGTGGTGCAGGCCGGGATCGGCTGACCGGCTGGATGATTCAGCCGGCAGCCAGCACCGTTGTGCGCGCCGCAAAGACTAGCCGACCACCTCGATCGGATCGCCGACGTTGACGCTGTCGAAGTACCACGCCGCGTTATCCGGGCTCAGGTTGATGCACCCGTGGCTCACATTGGCGTAGCCCTGTGAGTTCACCGACCACGGCGCCGAATGGACATACACTCCGCTCCACGTGACCCGAACCGCGTAGGAGGCGGTGATCATGTACCCCTCCGACGAGTTCAGCGGGATGCCGATGGTGCGGGAGTCCATGACAACGGTGCGCTCTTTGGACAAGGCGGTGAAGCTGCCGATCGGAGTGGGGCGACTGGGTTTGCCCATCGACGCCGGCATGGTGCGCAGCACGTCACCGTTGCGGCTGACGGTGAAGGTGTGCGCGGAGATGCTGGCCACACCGAGCAGCTCGTCACCGGTCTCGAAGCCGGTGGTCAGTTCCTGCACCCCCACCGAAACGCGCGTGTGGGTGGGCCAGTATCGGTCCGGCACCCACTGCACGAGGTTGCTTTGGACCCACTGGAAGTGTCCGGTCATGTTGCTCGGTGAAAGGACGTGAATGGTCCGTTGGGCGGCGCGGCGGTTGGTCACTGGCGCGGTGAACGTCACCACCACGGGGTGCGCCACTCCTACCACCGCTCCGTTCGCGGGCAACACCGAAGCAACGCCCGGAATCGGCTCTGCGGCCGGCAGGGCCGCGGTGGCGGGACTGCCCGCTGCCACGACCGCCAATACTGTAATCGCAACCATAACGAATAGATAACGAATTATTCGACGCATGGCGTCCGCCCTTCGAGATGGTGCGAGCAACTAAACGCATTCTAGTTGTTAGGTGCCCACTCGCGGGGTGTAGCAAACAATTCTCAGTTAGCCTGGGGGTCGGGATTCGGGCCCATATTCGGGGTCTCGGGTGAAACTCCTCGGTGCGCCGAAAATCAATCCGGAATTGACGTTGGCGCAGATTCCGGGGTCGGATTCGCTGGTAGCGATACCGATTCCGCGTACGTCCGGGCTGGCTCGTCGCGCCGCGCCTGCGGTCCAACCGCGCTGCGGGGTAACGAGAACCGCCCAATGGCGCGCGGACCTTGTCGCGACGGTGCAGGACCTGGCGGCCCAATCGGGGACCGGCGGGCGACAACGGTCCGGTGGGGGCGATAGCCTCAGCGAATCGGTACCCATGACCGAGGAGGTGTCAGTGCTCTTCCGTCAACTGGAGTACTTCGTCGCGGTAGCTCAGGAACGCCACTTCGCCCGGGCGGCGGAGAAGTGTTATGTGTCGCAGCCCGCCTTGTCCTCGGCAATCGCCAAGCTCGAACGTGAACTCAACGTCACCTTGATCAATCGGGGCCACAGCTTCGAGGGGCTCACCCCGGAGGGTGAGCGGTTGGTGGTCTGGGCCAAGCGGATCATCGCCGAGCACGACGCCTTCAAGGCAGAGGTGGACGCGGTGCGATCGGGGATCACCGGAACGCTGCGTTTGGGCACCGTTCCGTCTGCCTCGACAACTGCGTCGCTGGTGCTGTCGGACTTCTGCTCGGCGCACCCGTTGGTGAAGGCGCAGATCTGTTCCCGGTTGGCGGTCACCGAGCTGTACCGGCGGCTGCGTGACTTCGAGCTGGACGCCGCCATCGTGTATACGTCCTCCGACGATGGTCATGACGTTGACTTGGTGCCGCTGTACGAGGAGCGCTATGTGCTGCTGGCGCCGCCGGAGATGTTGCCCCCGGGCGTGTCGACGCTGAGCTGGCTCGATGCCGCGCAGCTACCACTGGCCCTGCTCTCCTCGGATATGCGAGACCGGCAAATCATCGACGCGGCCTTCGCCGACCACGCCATCACGGTCAGTCCGCAGGTTGAAACCGATTCCGTTGCTTCGCTGTTCGCTCAGGTCGCCACGGGGAATTCGGCGTCCATTGTGCCGCACACCTGGCTATGGACCACACCCGCGGGCGGTGAGATACGCCCGGTCCAACTGGTCAGCCCGGTGGTGAAAGCCCAGGTCGCCTTGGCTACCAGTTCCACCGGGCCTGGATTTCCCGTCGCCAGGGCGCTGATGACCAGCGCCCAGGGGCTCGCGTTGGATGAGTTCTTCCAAACGCGGCTGATGGAGATCAGCCGCCGGCGCTGACCCGCGCTGGGGTGGCCGCGCTAGTGGGATTTAGGCTGGCTAGGTGCCCGCTCTCCACACCGGCGGCCGGGTCGAGTTCGCAGTCGATGACGGTGGGTCCGTTGGATGCGAGCGCCGCGGTCAGCGCCGACCGCAGCTCAGTCGAGGTGGTGACGTGATATCCCTTGCCGCCGAATGCTTCTGCGATCAGCTCGTGGCGTGCGTGGGCGCTCAACACAGTGGGGGCGGGGTCGTTGGGACTGGCGTCTGTGGCCTGGGCCTTGGTGGCCTCGTCGCCACGGTAGACGCCGCCGTTGTTGAGGATGACCACGGTGACGGGAAGCTGGTAGCGGCAGATGGTCTCGACCTCCATGCCGCTGAAACCAAATGCACTATCCCCTTCGATTGCGACGACGGGCCGGCCGGTCTCCACCGCGGCCGCGATGGAGTAGCCCATGCCGATACCCATCACCCCCCACGTTCCCGTGTCGATACGGTGACGCGGCAGCTGCATGTCGATGACATTGCGGGCCAGGTCTAGCGCGTTGGCGCCTTCATTGACCAAATACACGTCGGGATTATCGTGCAGCACAGTGCGAATGGCGCCAAGCGCGTTGTAGAACCGCATCGGGTGCGGATCCTCGGCCAAGCGTTGCAGCATTTTTGCTTCGTTGCGTGCCTTGCGTTCGGCGAGCTCGGTGGTCCACGGGGCCCTGGTCGCGATCGGATGCCGGGCCAGGCCGTCGGACAATGCCGCCATCACCGAGCCGATGTCGCCGGTCAGTGGCGCGGCAATCGGGCGGTTGCTATCGAACTCCGATGCCGCGATGTCGACCTGGATGAACTTGGCGTCGGCCGACCACTGCGGTGACTCGCCGTGGCCGAGTAGCCAATTCAGCCGAGCCCCGATCAGCAGGACAGCGTCGGCGCGGGCGATGGCAAGCGAGCGAGCCGCACCCGCGGAGCGCGGATGCGAATCCGGCAGTAGCCCCTTGGCCATTGACATGGGCAGGAACGGAATTCCGGTCGTCTCGATGAAGTCCCGGATCGCGTTGTCGGCCTGTGCATATGCCGCGCCCTTCCCCAGCACGATCAGCGGACGTTGGGCCTGGCTGAGGATGGTCAGTGCGCGATCGACGGCCTCGGGTGCGGGCAATTGCCGCGGGGCCGGGTCGACGAGGCGCCAAACGGTCGCCGCGGCGGCCGTCGCGTCCATCGCCTGACCGAGCACCTCGCCGGGGACGTCGAGGTAGACCCCGCCCGGGCGGCCCGAGATCGCGGTGCGCAACGCGCGGGCAATGCCAAGCCCGACATCTTCGACCCGATTGATCCGGTACGCGGCTTTCGCGAATGGGCGGGCCGCGTTGAGCTGGTCGATCTCCTGATAGTCGCCACGTGCCAGATCCACGATCGCCCGCTGGCTGGACCCGGAAATCTGGATCATCGGGACGCAGTTGGCGGTTGCGTTGGCCAGTGCGGGCAGCGCGTTGAGGAAACCCGGGCCCGACGTGGTGAGGCACACCCCGGGCCGGGCGGTCAGGAAGCCTGCGGCGGCCGCCGCGTTGGCGGCGGAGGCTTCGTGGCGGAATCCGATGTAGCGGATTCCGCGGGCCTGCACGGTGCGCGCCAGGTCGGTGATGGGGATGCCGACGATTCCGTAGATCGTGGCGACGTCGTTGGCTTTGAGTGCGTCGGCCACCAGATGGAAACCATCGGTCAATCCGCCTGCGGCTGTCGCGTCGCTGGGAGATGCCGATTGTGTGGTCATGGTGGCGACTCCTCGGGTGTGTTGGTGGCCGGTGGCTTGATCACCACTCTTATCGGGTGCCCCCGCTGTGTCCAAGACCGGTTCTCTATCCGACGATTCACTCCGTCTATCGAGCGGCGGCTACGGCGTAGGCCGGCACCACCGCGACTCGATAGCCGTCGACTATCGACTGGTAGCCGGTCAGTATTGGACAACGCGTACCGATCACCGGCAGGGTGCTGATCAGGTGCCAACTGCACCGGTAATACCTGGAGGGAGTGCACGCGATGGCATCGGACTCGATCACCGGCGGCCAGGCAGTGCCCGCGCACGTCGGGACCCAACCCTGCGACTCGGCCGCCGGCCCTCGGCTGGCGGATCTGGTGGAGCTGGCGGCGGCCCAGCTGCCGGAGGCAACCGCGGTCATCTTCACCGCCGATCGTGTCGCGGTCAGCTATCGCGACCTGGTCCGCCTGGTCGACGACCTCGCCGGGCAGCTGACTCGGGCCGGCCTGCGGCAGGGGGAGCGGGTGGCGTTGCGCTCGGGCAGCAACCTCGAGTTCGTGGTCGCGCTGCTGGCCGCGTCACGCGCGAATCTGATCGTCGTTCCGCTGGATCCGGCGCTGCCGGTCGCTGACCAACGCGCCCGCGCCGGGGCCGCAGGGGCACGCGTGGTGCTCATCGACGGCACCGGACCCGGCGACCGGGATGAACCGGCGGTTCGATGGTGGCCGATCGCGGTGAGTGTGGCGCGCGATACCGGCATTCTGTCGGTCCATTTGGACGCCGCCGGCGAGCCCACCGCGGTGGCGTCGGCGCCCCAGGGGTTGCGGGCCGACGACGCCATGATCATGTTCACCGGGGGAACCACGGGGCTGCCGAAGATGGTTCCCTGGACGCGCGCCAACATCGCCACCTCGATACGGTCCATCATCGCGGGATACCGGCTGAGCCCACAGGACGCGACGGTTGCGGTGATGCCGCTATACCACGGCCACGGCCTGATGGCCGCGTTGCTGTCGACCCTGGTCTCGGAGGGCACGGTGCTGCTGCCGGCTCGCGGAAAATTCTCGGCGCACACATTCTGGGACGACATTCACGTCGCGCACGCCACCTGGTACACTGCGGTGCCCACGATCCACCAGATCTTGTTGGAGCGCGCCAAGACGGAACGGGAAGCCGACTCGTCCGGCCGGACTCGCGCCGCATTGCGCTTCATCCGCAGTTGCAGCGCGCCACTCACGCCCGAAACCGCGCAAGCGTTGCATGACGAGTTCTCCGCCCCGGTGTTGTGCGCATTCGGCATGACCGAGGCCACCCACCAGGTGGCAAGCACCGGTGTCGAGGGCAGCGGCTGCGACGAAAACCCCGCTGAGTCAACCGGTCTGGTCGGTCGATCAACGGGGCCCGAAATCCGGATCGTCGGGCCCGACGGGCATCCGGTCGGGCCCGGCGCCGTCGGCGAAGTCTGGTTGCACGGCCCCACGGTGGTGCGCGGCTACCTCGGTGACCCGAAGATCACCGCGGCAAACTTCACCGACGGCTGGCTACGCACCGGCGACCTCGGAACCCTGTCGCAGGCGGGCGACCTCAGCATCCGCGGCCGGATCAAGGAACTGATCAACCGGGGCGGGGAGAAGATTTCCCCGGAACGCGTCGAAGGGGTGCTGGCCAGCCACCCCGGGGTGCAGGAGAACGCGGTCTTCGGCGTCCCCGACGCGCTCTACGGCGAAGCGGTCGCGGCGGTGATCGTGCCGCGTGAGCCCGCGCCCACTGCGCAGGAACTCACCGAATTCTGCCGGGAGAAGCTGGCGTCCTTCGAAATTCCGGCCACCTTCCAGATGGCCAGTGAGCTGCCGCATACCGCGAAGGGGTCGCTGGACCGGCGCGCGGTGGCCCAACAGTTCGGCGGGCAGGCCTAGTAGGGTCCCAGCGCCGAAGCGATGGAACCCCAGGCGGCCTGCGCGCCGGAATCGCCGACCTGGTAGGTCGCGACGAGCGTGGCCGCGGCGGCAACGATCACCAGCGCGGTGATCGTCAGGTGCGTCGCGGTGTTGACCGCACGCCCCCGTTCCCGGCGAACATGCATGACCACCAGCAGGGCGACGGCCAACGCCTGGACCGCCATGAAATAGGTCAGGGTCTCACCGAGTTCCTGGTGCTTTTCTACCATCGGTGACGGGCCCAGCCGAGCCTGAAGCCATGCACCGGCGTCAGCGGTGATCGGGGTCGCGATGAGTGTGATGACCGCCAGCAGCAGCGTCAGCCAGACAAATCGCTGCCGTGCCGGTGTCCACAAGGCACACACGATGGCCAGGATCGCGGTCAGCGGACCCAGCACCACGACCAGGTGATTGAGCAGGATGTGCGCGGGCAGTCCGTTGATGGTCGACATGAATCCGCCGGGCCGCTATGCGTGAGTCTTCACGTGGGCGGCGGCGGATTCGGGCATCGGCTCATAGCGGGCGAAGGAGCGGGTGAACGACGCCACCCCGTGGGCCAGGGAGCGCAAATCGATGGCGTACCTGGTCAATTCGACCTGCGGCACCTCGGCCTTGACCACCGTGCGTTCGTGGCCCACCGTGTCGGTGCCGAGCACCCGGCCGCGACGTCCGGACAGGTCGCCCATGATGGTGCCGACGTAATCGTCGGGCACGAGCACCGCGATCTCGTCGATCGGTTCCAGCAGCGTCACCCTGGTCGCGGCGGCCGCCTCTCGCAGCGCCAGTGAACCGGCCATCTGGAAGGCGAAATCCGATGAGTCGACGCTGTAGGCTTTGCCGTCGAGCAGCGTCACCCGGATGTCGACAACCGGGTACCCGGCGTGCACGCCCTTGTCCATC
This sequence comes from Mycobacterium liflandii, assembly GCF_022354805.1. Lineage (NCBI taxonomy): Bacteria > Bacillati > Actinomycetota > Actinomycetes > Mycobacteriales > Mycobacteriaceae > Mycobacterium > Mycobacterium liflandii. Next base: position 835,599 of record NZ_CP023138.1, read on the forward strand.
TGGGCTCGGACGCCCTTCTCCACGCTGGGAATGAACTGACGTGGCACCGCTCCACCGACCACCTTGTCGAGGAACTCGAACCCCGAGCCCTCCGGAAGCGGTTCCACTTCGATGTCGCAGACCCCGTACTGGCCGTGCCCACCGGACTGCTTGACGTGCCGGCCGTGCCCCTTGGCGTTGCCGCTGAAGGTTTCGCGCAACGGCACCCGCAGCTCGACGGTGTCGACGGTGACGCCGTATCGGTTGGCGAGCGCGTCGAGTACCACGCCGGCATGGGCCTCGCCCATGCACCAGAGCACGATCTGGTGGGTCTCCTGGTTCTGCTCGATGCGCAGCGTTGGGTCTTCGGCGGCCAGCCGGCTCAGTCCGACCGCGAGTTTGTCCTCGTCGGTCTTGGCATGGGCTTCAATGGCCATCGGTAGTAGCGGCTCCGGCATGGTCCAGGGCTTCAGCACCAGCGGTTCGGACTTGTCCGACAGGGTGTCGCCGGTTTCGGCCCGGCTCAGCCTGCCGATCGCGCAGATGTCACCGGCCACCACTTTGGTGGCCGGACGTTGCTGTTTTCCGAGCGGAAACGACAGCACCCCGATGCGTTCGTCCTCGTCGTGGTCGGGGTGTGTGCTGGCGGCCGCGCCGTTCCCGTTGGCACTGCCGAAAAAGGATGAGAAGTGACCTGACACGTGAACCGTGGCGTCGGGCTTGATGGTTCCGGCGAAGACCCGGACCAGGCTGACCCTGCCGACGTAGGGGTCCGACGTCGTCTTGACCACTTCGGCGAGCAATGGCGAGTCAACGTCGCAGGCCAAGTCGGCGTGGGTGGCGCCCTGTGGGGTGAAGACCTCCGGCAGCGGATGTTCGCGGGGCGAGGGGAAGCCCCGCGTGGCAACTTCGAGCAGTTCCAGCGTGCCGACACCGGTGCTGGCGCACACCGGGATCACCGGAAAAAACGAGCCCCGCGCAACGGCCTTCTCCAGATCCTCGATCAGGATCGATTCGTCGATCTGCTCGCCACCGAGGTAGCGCTCCATCAGCGACTCATCCTCGGACTCTTCGATGATTCCCTCGATCAGGGACCCGCGGGCCTCCTCTATCCGGTCCGCGTCCGAAGCTCCGGGTGCCGTCTCGCAGCGCGTGCCGTTTGCGTAGGCGTACTGGGTTTGGGACAACAAGCCGATCAAGCCGTCGCTGGTCGGTAGATACAGCGGCAGTACTTTGTCCCCGAACGCGATCTGGGCGGCAGCCAACGCCTCCGCGTAGTTCGCTCGCGCGTGGTCGAGTTTGGTGATCACCACCGCCCGCGGCATGCCAACCTGGCTGCATTCTTGCCAGAGCGACTTCGTCGGCTCGTCCACACCCTCGTTTGCCGCGATGACAAATAGCGCGCAGTCCGCGGCGCGCAGCCCGGCGCGCAGTTCACCCACGAAGTCGGCATAGCCGGGGGTGTCGACCAGATTGACCTTGATGCCCTGGTGTGACAGTGCGGCGACCGCCAGGCCGACCGAGCGCTGTTGACGGATCTCCGCTTCGTCGAAGTCGCAGACCGTGGTGCCGTCGGTTACCGAGCCGGGGCGAGAGAGCACTCCGGCGGACACCAAAAGCGCTTCCACGAGGGTGGTTTTCCCGCCCCCGGACGGTCCGACCAGAACCACGTTGCGGATAGCGTCCGGACCTTCGGCGGTAGGCGCAGTTCCCGAACCCGAGGAACTACCTGCTCTGTCGGCCATGACTTGCCTCCCGTTCTTCCCGGGGTTGTCCGCCCACTCCCGTACGCGGTGTGTTCCAGCCCACAGGACGCAGTAGCAACTTTTCTCTCAACTGCCCCGCAACACAAGGGTCGGTAACTGGCGCCTACCGGAGCGGACCGGAGACCAGATGCCACAACGCGCGGGGCGGGTCACGCGTGCCAGCTGGACCAGCGCCGCACGGCTACGCAGATAACCGGCCCATCCAGCAGCACCGATTGGTATTGGGCGTACTTTGCGCGCAGCAGCCGGTAACCGGTGTGCAGCACCGCTCCGGCCGGATGGATTTGGGCGACTCCGTCGGCGCGGACCCACCACAACTGCGTCCAGTCGTCGTCGTAATGGTCGACCAGCAGGCTGACCTGCGGCGTGCGCTCAATGTTGGTGAGCCGGCGCAGCCTGCGGGTGGATTTCGGCTTCGCGTCGACGGCAGTGAAGATCAGGTCGTTGTCGACCGCGAAAACCACCGGCACCACATGGGGAATGCCCTCGGGGGTGACCGTTGCCAACCGCGCCACCGGGGATTGGGTGAACCTGACCGCGGGGTCGAACACTTCGCCCACCGGCCCAGCCTACGGCCCGGAGTGGGGCTGGTCGGTCTGGCCGGCGCGCTACCGTTGCTCGATGCGGGCGGAGACTCAGATCGCCAACCTGCTCTATCGCTATGCCGAATGCATCGACGCCGGCGATTTGCCGGCGGCCGCCGCGCTCTTCGAGCACGCCCGCATCCGAATCGCCGCGGACGGTGATCAGGACGGCGGTCAGGACACCGTCGATGCGGCGGGATTGTTGAAGATCTGGGAGGCCCTGATCATTGTGTATCCCAACGGGACGCCGCGCACCAAGCACGTGGTCAGCAATCCGATCATCGAGATCGACCCGCAGTGCGGAATCGCTCGTTGTCGCAGCTACTACACCGTTTTTCAGCAGGTCGACGACTTCCCGCTACAGCCGATCGTCACGGGCCGCTACCACGACCGTTTCGCCTGCGTCGACGGCAAATGGCGGTTTTCCTACCGCGACCTGACTCTGATCGACATGGTGGGTGACGTCAGCCACCATCTCAGGTATGCGCTGGAGCCCGGTCCGTCGACCTCGGCGAATAACCGGCGATCTGGGCCTTAGCAAGGCCACACATCGCTATCCTTGGACTATTCTCGTAAGACTAGGTTTTGCTGCCCGGACCTGAAGGCTGGGACAATTCTCTGATTCTTACCCCGACGCAGGAGGATGCGGGATGAGTAAATTGCGCCACCACTCACCGAGGTGGTCATGGCTAGTGGCGGTACTGGCCGTGCTGGGACTGGGCCTGGCCACCGTGCCGGCGCCGGCGCACGCGGCGCCGTCGAACCTGGCGCTGGATCGGTTCGCCGACTTCCCGACACTGCCGCTTGACCCCTCGGCGATGGTCGCGCAGGTCGGCCCGCAGGTCGTCAACGTCAACACCAAGCTCGGCTACAACAACGCGGTCGGGGCCGGAACGGGCATCATCATCGATCCCGCCGGCGTCGTGCTGACCAACAACCACGTGATCTCGGGCGCCACCGACATCTCCGTCTTCAGTGTCGGTGACGGCCGCACCTACGGCGTCGACGTGGTCGGTTACGACCGCACCCGCGACGTCGCGGTGCTGCAGATGCGCGGCGCGGGTGGCCTTCCCGCCGCCGCGATCGGCGGCGGCGTCTCCGTTGGAGAGCCGATCGTGGCGATGGGCAACACCGGCGGGCAGGGCGGTACGCCCCGCGCGGTGCCCGGACGCGTGGTCGCACTGGACCAGACCGTCGAGGCATCCGACGCGCTGACCGGCGCCGAAGAGACGCTCAACGGGTTGATTCAGGTGGACGCCGCGATCGCCCCCGGTGACTCCGGCGGGCCGATCGTCAACAACATGGGTCAGGTGGTCGGCATGAACACCGCCGCCTCCGACAACTTCCAGATGTCCGGTGGCGGAACGGGCTTCGCCATCCCGATCGGACAGGCGATGGGCATCGCCGGACAGATCCGCTCCGGCGGCGGGTCGCCCACGGTGCACATCGGGCCCACCGCCTTCCTCGGTCTGGGTGTCGTCGACAACAACGGCACCGGGGCCAAGGTTGCGCGCGTGGTTGGCAGCGCTCCGGCGGCGGTGGTCGGCATCTCCACCGGCGACATCATCACCGCACTCGGCGGCGCCCCGATCAACTCGGCGACCGCGATGTCGGATGCGCTCAACGGGCACCACCCTGGCGACATCGTCTCGATCAGCTGGACATCCAGTTCGGGTGGGCAGCGCACCGAAAACGTGACGCTTGCCGAGGGCCCGCCCGCCTGATCTCGCTGCGGCTTCTTCGCGTCGGTCAGCCAATTCGCATGGCACCGGGCGTGATTGCGCGCATCGATCTTGGCGTGATTCTTATGGTTGCGCCTCGGGTACCCGTGGCATCGTGGAATTGATGAACGAGGCAACCAACACCATCGAGCACAATCCAGCCGAGGGCAGCCACGTCGAGGGAGGTGTGGTCGAACACCCCGATGCCAAGGATTTCGGCAACGCGGCCGCGTTGCCCGCCGACCCAACCTGGTTCAAACACGCGGTCTTCTACGAGGTACTGGTCCGGGCGTTCTACGACGGCACCGCCGACGGTTCCGGCGATCTGCGCGGCCTGATGCAGCGCCTGGACTATCTGCAGTGGCTGGGTATCGATTGCATCTGGTTGCCCCCGTTCTACGATTCGCCCCTGCGTGACGGCGGCTATGACATCCGGGACTTCTACAAGGTCTTGCCGGAGTTCGGCACCGTCGGCGACTTCGTTGCCCTGGTAGACGCGGCCCACCGGCGCGGCATCCGGGTGATCACCGACCTGGTGATGAACCACACCTCGGAATCGCACCCGTGGTTTCAGGAGTCTCGGCACGACCCCGACGGCCCCTACGGGGACTACTACGTCTGGAGCGACAGCAGCGAGAAATACACCGACGCCCGGATCATTTTCGTGGACACCGAAGAGTCCAACTGGACTTTCGATCCCGTGCGCCGCCAGTTCTACTGGCACCGGTTTTTCTCCCATCAGCCGGACCTGAACTATGACAACCCGGCCGTGCAAGAGGCGATGATCGACGTCCTGCGGTTCTGGCTGGGCCTGGGGATCGACGGATTCCGGTTGGACGCCGTTCCCTACCTGTTCGAGCGGGCGGGAACCAACTGCGAGAACCTGCCCGAGACGCACGCCTTCCTCAAGCGCGTCCGCAAGGTGGTGGACGACGAATTCCCGGGCCGGGTGTTGCTGGCCGAGGCCAATCAGTGGCCGGCCGACGTCGTCGAGTACTTCGGTGAGGCCAGCACCGGTGGCGACGAATGCCATATGGCCTTTCACTTCCCGCTGATGCCGCGCATCTTCATGGCGGTCCGCCGCGAATCGCGGTTTCCGATCTCGGAGATTCTGGCAAAGACCCCGCCCATCCCCGATATGGCACAGTGGGGAATCTTCTTGCGCAACCATGACGAGTTGACGCTGGAAATGGTCACCGACGAAGAACGCGACTACATGTACGCGGAGTACGCCAAGGACCCGCGGATGAAAGCGAACGTCGGGATCCGCCGCCGGCTGGCGCCGTTGCTGGAGAATGACCGCAACCAGATCCAGCTGTTCAATGCGCTGCTGCTCTCGCTGCCCGGCTCGCCGGTGCTCTACTACGGCGACGAAATCGGCATGGGCGACGTCATCTGGTTGGGGGATCGCGACGGGGTGCGGACTCCGATGCAGTGGACCCCGGACCGCAACGCCGGTTTCTCCACCGCCAACCCGGGCCGGCTGTACCTGCCCCCAAGCCAGGACTCCGTTTACGGGTATCAGGCGGTCAACGTCGAGGCGCAACGGGACACCTCGACATCGCTGTTGAACTGGACCCGCACCATGCTGGCGGTACGACGCCGCCACAACGCGTTCGCCGTCGGCACGTTCCAGGAGCTGGGCGGCTCCAACCCGTCGATCCTGGCCTACGTGCGCGAGGCCCCGGGACCGGCCGGCGAAGACGGGGACGTCGTGCTGTGTGTGAACAACTTGTCGCGCTTCCCGCAGCCCATCGAGCTCAACCTGCAGCAGTGGAACAGCTACACGCCCGTCGAGCTGACCGGGCAAGTGGAATTTCCCAAAATCGGGCACCTGCCTTACCTGCTCACCCTTCCGGGGCACGGGTTCTACTGGTTTCAGCTGTCCGCATCCGAGGAGGAACGATGACCGCGCCGGTGACGATGCACTTGGGGCACCGCCCGCTTGCGGGGGACCAAGCAATGAGAAGGAGCGGCGCTAAATGAACTCGCCAGTCACGCTTGCAGCCAAGCTGCCCTGGTCGGAATGGCTCCCGCAGCAACGCTGGTACGCCGGACGCAACCGCGAACTGGCCGCCGCCGAACCGGGTGCGGTGGTGGCGCTGCGCGATGATCTGGACCTGGTGCTGGTGGATGTCAGCTACACGGACGGCTCCGCGGAGCGCTACCAGGTGCTGGTGCGCTGGGATGCCGGGCCGGTCTCGGAATTCAGCACGCTGGCCACCATCGGCTCCGCCGACGACCACACCGGCTTCGACGCCCTCTATGACCCGGTGGCGCCGCAGGTTCTGCTCTCGCTGATCGACTCGTCGGCCGTGCGAAGTTCGTCCGACGGGCAGGTCAGCTTCGCTCGCGAGCCCGATGTCGAGCTGCCGCTGGATGCCTACCCGCGGGTCTCTGACGCCGAACAAAGCAATACCAGCGTGATATTCGACCGCGGGCAGGCCGCGATCCTGAAGGTCTTCCGCCGGGTGAGCAGCGGGATCAATCCCGACATCGAACTCAACCGGGTGCTGGGCCGGGCGCACAATCCGCACGTGGCGCGGCTGCTGGGCACCTACGAAATCGGCATCCCCGGCGAGCCCCCGGAGGCCGCGTGCCCGCTGGGCATGGCAACCGCCTACGCGGCCAACGCGGCCGAAGGCTGGGCGATGGCCACCGCCAGCGTCCGTGACCTGTTCGCCGAGGGCGACCTGTACGCACACGAAGTCGGCGGCGACTTTGCCGGCGAGTCCCGCCGGCTCGGTGAAGCGGTCGCGTCGGTGCACGCGACCCTGGCCGAGCAGCTGGGGACGGCACAGGCCACCTTCCCGGTGGACCACGTGCTGGCGCGGTTGTCGTCGACCGCTGCGGCGGTGCCCGAACTGCAGCAGTACGCCGGCACCATCGAAGAACGGTTCGTCAAGCTGGTCGACGAGACGATCAGCGTTCAGCGCGTGCATGGGGATCTGCATCTGGGGCAGGTTCTGCGCACGCCGGAGAGCTGGGTGCTGATCGACTTCGAAGGCGAACCGGGGCAGCCGCTGCGGGAGCGGCGGGCCCCCGATTCGCCGCTGCGCGACGTCGCGGGGGTCTTGCGCTCGTTCGAGTACGCCGCCTATGGGCCGCTGGTCGACCACGCCGACGATAAGCAGCTGGCGGCTCGCGCCCGGGAATGGATCACCCGCAACCGCACCGCGTTCTGCGAAGGCTATGCGGCCGCCTCGGGAAACGATCCGCGGGATTCGGAGCTGCTGCTGGCCGCCTACGAACTCGACAAGGCCGTCTATGAGGCCGGCTATGAGTCGCGGCACCGGCCCGGCTGGCTGCCGATCCCGCTGCGCTCGATCGCGCGGCTCACCGCCACCTAGGTCGGCGGGCGCACCGGCCGCCGGCGCCCGGCCGGTGACTGTGGCGCGCCCGAACGGGCATGGTCTGGCCTGCTGATTTCTGCGGTCGTCGAACGGGTCTGACAGCATGGCTGGGTGAGGAGTGACATTTTCGACAGCGAGGCGCGACTGTCCTGGGTGCTGGCGGTGCTGGCCGGCGTGCTGGGTGCAACCGCTTTCACCCACTCTGCCGGCTACTTCGTGACATTCATGACGGGAAACGCCCAACGCGCTGTGCTGGGCTACTTTCGGGACGACGTGTGGCTTTCGGTCACGGCGGGGCTGCTCCTGGTGTGTTTCCTGGTGGGAGTCGTGGTTGCATCGGTGTGCAAACGGCACTTCTGGGTGGATCACCCGCACGGCCCGACCGTGCTGACCACCTTCAGCCTGGTCGCCGCGACGGCCCTGGACATCGTCATCGGTGGATGGGAAGGCAGCCAGCTGGACTTCCTGCCGATCATGCTCGTGGTCTTCGGTGTGGGTTCGCTGAACACGTCGTTCGTCAAGGACGGCGAGGTGTCGGTGCCGTTGAGTTACGTGACCGGGACGTTGGTCAAGATGGGGCAGGGCATCGAACGCCATATCGCCGGCGGACAGGCGGCGGACTGGCTCGGCTACTTCATGTTGCTTGCCAGCTTCATTCTCGGCGCCACCGTGGGTGGGACCATCAGCTTGGTGGTCAGCGGAACCCAGATGCTCGCGGTCGCCTCAACGGTGTGTGCGCTGACAACCGGCTTCACTTATTTCCACTCCGACCGTCGGGCCCTGTTGAAGTAGCCGCGCCACCAAAAAAGCATCGGCAGCAGCGCTGGCCGTTGCGCTGCTGCCGATGCAGGTTTTGGAGCTAGCGAGCCCCTCAGGCGGCCGGAGCGACCGGGGCGGCGGGAGCCTCCGGGGCAGCCGGAGCCGCCGGGACGGCAGGCCCGTTGAGCACCTTGAGGATGTCGCCCTTCATGGCAACCAGCTGCTGGTTCCAGTAGGGCCACGAGTGAGTGCCATTGGTCGGGAAGTTGAACACCCCGTTGCGCCCACCCGAGGCCAGGTAGGTGTCCCGGAAGGTCTGGTTGGTGCGCAGTGTCAGGCCTTCCAGGAACTTCGCCGGCATGTTGTCGCCACCGAGGTCGCTGGGGGTGCCATTGCCGCAGTAGACCCAGATGCGGGTGTTGTTGGCGACCAAGCGCGGAATCTGGACCATCGGGTCATTGCGCTTCCAGGCCGGGTCAGTGGACGGGCCCCACATGCTGTTGGCGTTGTAGCCGCCCGAGTCGTTCATCGCCAGACCGATCAGCGTCGGCCACCAGCCCTCGGAGGGGTTCAGGAATCCCGACAAGGACGCGGCGTAGGGGAACTGCTGGGGGTAGTAGGCAGCCAGAACAAGCGCCGAACCGCCCGACATCGAAAGGCCCACCGCCGCATTGCCGGTTGGCGAGACGCCCTTGTTGGCCTGCAACCAGGCGGGCATCTCCCGGGTCAGGAAGGTCTCCCACTTGTAGGTGTAGCCCTGACCGTTGCCCTGAGAGGGCTGGTACCAGTCGCTGTAGAAACTGGACTGGCCGCCGACGGGCATCACCACCGACAACCCGGAGTTGTAGTACTCCTCGAAGGCGGGAGTGTTGATGTCCCAACCGTTGTAGTCGTCCTGCGCCCGTAGCCCATCGAGCAGGTAGACCGAGTGCGCTCCACCGCCCTGGAACTGAACCTTGATGTCGCGGCCCATCGCAGCCGACGGAATCTGCAGGTATTCCACCGGCAGACCTGGCCTGGAAAATGCCCCGGCGGTCGCCGCGCCACCCACGGCCCCAACAAGTCCGGACAACAGGGCAGCCCCTATGGCCGCGATGGTCAGCCGGCGCGGAGCGCCGGCCGCTGCGCCACGCAACTTCTCAACGAACTTCATAGCTCCTACCCAACTTTCATCTGCCGCACGGCACGGTCAAATCTGTCTGGGCGAGTGAAACACAGGGCCGCGGCCCAATTCGTCTGTCGCGGCCGGAGAAGAATGTCGCGGTTATCTAACGATTGAGAATCGGCGCCGAGTCGTTTCGACACGATAACGATTGATGCTCAGATTGGTGTTGAAAACTTGAAGAATTCGGCCGCGATGCACTATTTGCTTCGTAATTCGGTAACGCGAATGCGCGATGTTTCGGGTGGTCATTGCCTGTCGTCGACACTTGCGAGTGACTTTGTCGCGCAACTCAAAACCATTGTAGTCGTTGCTATTTGAAGAATATGTGCGATGGAAGCGGCTACTTTTCGATGTTGTGCAGGGTGACCCCGGCAAGCGCGCCGCTTTCGATTGTCGCGGTCATGTAAGTGCAATGGGGAGCTCGGCGACGATCGGTGGGAGACCCCGGATTCAGCAGCCGTAAACCGGTGCTGGTTGTGGTGTCCCACGGGATATGACTGTGACCGAACACCAGTACGTCGCTATCGGGATAGAGCCGAGACATCCGGGCCTCGCGACCGCCCGCCGCGCCGGTCTCGTGAACGACGGTGAAGCGCAGACCCGCCAGCACGACGTCCGCCCGCTCCGGTAACCGGCTGCGCAGATCGGGTCCGTCGTTGTTCCCCCAGCAGGCCACCAGCCGGGCCGCCCTGCTCTGCAGTTCGTCGAGCAACTCGACGGTTACCCAGTCGCCCGCGTGGATCACCACGTCTGCCCGGGCGACTTGCTTCCATACCTGGTCGGGTAGGTCGCGGGCACGCTTGGGGACGTGCGTATCGGCGATCAGCAGTAGCTTCACAACATCTATGCTTACCCACGAGCAGAGGAGACAGCCATGCGCACCTTCGAATCCGTCGCCGACCTCGCTGCCGCTGCGGGTGAAACCATCGGGCAAAGCGACTGGGTGACGATCACGCAGGAAGACGTCAACCTGTTTGCCGATGCGACGGGCGATCATCAATGGATCCATGTCGACCCGGAAAGAGCGGCCAAAGGGCCATTCGGCACCACCATCGCACATGGCTTCATGACCCTGTCGCTGTTACCTCGCCTGCAGCACGAGATGTACACGGTCAAGGGCATAAAGCTGGCAATCAACTACGGGCTCAACAAGGTTCGATTCCCCGCCCCGGTGCCGGTCGGTTCCAGGGTGCGCGCCCAGAGTTCGCTGGTCGGTGTTGAAGACGTCGGCAACGGCGCGGTCCAGGCGACGGTTGCCACGACCGTCGAGGTCGAAGGGTCCGGTAAGCCGGCCTGTGTGGCAGAAAGCGTCGTCCGGTACGTCACCTGACCGGTCGGGGCGGGAGCCGTGAGAATCCATTCGCCGCACCACTTTTCGGCATCCGGACGCCCAGCGGCCGGCGTCCGGTGTCAGAACTCCGCGATGCTGTGTTCCAGGCGCTCGGCCAGCCGCGCTTCGGCCGCCGCTCGCCGGGTGGGTATGTGCTGTGACGGGAACGGCGTTGCAACAGGCTCGTATTGGCGCAGTGTCCGGCGTGCCACCGTCATCTTGTGCAGTTCGGTGGCGCCGTCGGCGATGCCCAGCGATTCGGCGGCCACCATCATCGTGACGAACGGCATCTCGTCGGAAACGCCGAGCGCGCCGTGCAGATGCATGGCGCGCTGCACCACGTCGTGCAGCACCTGTGGCATTGCGACCTTCACCGCCGCGATGTCGCGACGCACCTTCTGATAGTCGTGGTGCTTGTCGATCAGCCACGCCGTGCGCAGCACCAGTAGCCGGAACTGCTCGATTTGGATCCAGCTGTCGGCGACCTTCTCCTGCGTCATTTGCAAGTCGGAAAGCCGGCCGTGTCTGGTCTGCCTGGATACGGCGCGTTCGCACATCATGTCAAAGGCTCGTCGTGCCAATGCAATTGTGCGCATCGCGTGGTGAATGCGACCGCCGCCGAGTCGCGTCTGCGCGGTCATGAACGCCTGGCCTTCACCGCCGAGCACATGATCGGCCGGCACCCGAACATCCTGGTAGCGGACGTAGCCGTGGCTGGCGTGCTTGCTCGACTCGGTCCCGACGCCGACGTTGCGGACGATCTCGATACCGGGTGTCTCCGCAGGGACGATGAACAGCGACATCTTCTCGTAGGTGCGGGCCTGCGGGGTGGTCACGGCCATCACGATGAAGAACGAGGCGTGCTTGGCGTTGGTGGAAAACCACTTCTCCCCGTTGATGATCCAGCTGTCTCCGTCGCGGGTGGCGGCCGTGACGAACGACCCTGGATCCGAACCTCCCTGAGGTTCTGTCATCGAGTAGCAGGAGGTGATTTCGCCGTCCAGCAGCGGTTGCAGGTAGCGGGCCTTCTGGTCCTCGGTGCCGAACAGCGCCAGGATCTCGGCGTTACCCGAGTCTGGTGCCTGACAACCGAACACCGAGGGCGCCCAGCGCGAGCGTCCGAGGATTTCGTTCAGCAGCGCAAGCTTGACTTGGCCAAACCCCTGCCCGCCGAGTTCCGGTCGCAGGTGAGCGGCCCAGAGCCCCTGGTTCTTCACCTGCTGCTGCAACGGCCGAAGGACGGCCATCATCTCGGGGTTCTTCTTGTTATAGGGATCGAGAGCTACCAGATCCAGTGGTTCGAGTTCGTTGACCATGAACTCTTGGACCCAGTCCAGCTTCGCCTGGTATTCGGGGTCTGTTTCGAAGTCCCACACCGTAGGCCAACCGTTCCCCGGCGCAGCGCCGCACCGGCATCGATGATGGAGCCACCCCATCGTAAGGGCGCGGTGGAGCTGCTGGGTATCAGGCGGGATCGGGCCGCCCGGCGGTGCGGTGACCCGGCGATGCCATGGCGGTCCCAGATACCCTCGCTGAGATGACCCCACAGGCGCGTCCGGCGCAGAAGGCCGATATCCGTGAGCTGTCCCGAACCATGGCCTGGGCTTTCTACGACGAACCCGTGATGACGTGGCTGTTTCCCGGTGACCGGGCCCGGACCACGCAATTGTGCCGGTTGTTCGCGGCCATGACACGCCACCACCATCTGGCCCGCGGTGGCGTTGAGGTGGCCTGCGACGGACCGGTTATCGGCGCGGCGGCATTGTGGGATCCGCCGAACCAATGGCGCGAGACACGGCTCGGGGAACTGGCGATGACCCCGGCCTTGCTTCGGGTGTTCGGGTTCCGAACGGGGGTGGGACGTGCCGTGCAGTCGGCGATGAAGCGCGCACACCCCGAAGAACCACACTGGTATCTGGCCGCCATCGGCAGCGACCCGACGGTTCGCGGACAGGGTTTCGGTCAGGCGCTGCTGCGGTCGCGGCTGGACCGCTGCGACGCCGAGTACTGCCCGGCCTACCTCGAGTCGAGCAAGCCCGAAAATGTGCCCTATTACCAGCGTTTCGGTTTCACCGTTACCGGTGAGATCGCGCTGCCGCACGGTGGTCCGTCGATCTGGCCGATGTGGCGTGACCCGCGGTAAGCCGGCCCAGTCACGGCACCGTCGCTGCGGCCGGTGTCAACGCCGCGCGCGCTGAAACGCCTCGCGATCCACGGCCACCAGGGTGGTGTCGCCCACCGCTCGCACGGTCGCCGTACGCGGGACGTCGCGCAGGATCGCCTGCTCGCCGAAGCCCTCGCCGGGGCCGAGGTGATGCACCGCGGTGTCGTCGTAGAGGACCTGGGCGGCGCCCTCGAGGATCACGTAGTAGGTATCGCCGTGGTCGCCCTCGCAGGTGATCAGCGCACCGTCGGGGGCCGCCAGCACCTTGGCGGTGTCGGCGAGTTCGCGCAGCGCGCCGTCGCCGATGCCCGCCAGCGCCGGCTGCGCGGCGAGCAGCTCAGACAGCGACTGGCTGTTCAGTGCGGGATCCGGGCCGAGTTCGATGAGGCGCTCCTCGACGGGCACGGTGCCCAGCCGGGTCCGGGCGAGCCCGCCCAGCCGCAGACCCGCTGCCGTGTTGCTGGACAGCGCGGCGAGGAACTCGGCACGATCCACCGCGACCAGGTCGAGGTCCTTTCGCGCTGTCACGGTGGCCGAGCGCGCCACGTCGTGCAGCAAGGCGATCTCCCCGAACGACCCGCCGGGACCAAGGGTGGCCACCCGGCGACCGTTGACGGTGGCGTCGGCCAGGCCGCTGGCGATCATGTAGAACCGGTCGCCTCGGTCGCCCTGGCGGATCACGTCGGAGCCCGCAGGCACGGCCATCCGCGTCGCCGTGCGCGCGAGCTGCTCGAGAGCAAGTGCGGGCAGCGGGGCCAGCACCGGGGTGGCCCGGATCACCGCAAGCTTGGCGCTGTCGTCGTCGCTGAGCTTGTCGGCGCGGCGCACCTGTGGCCAGGCCAGCACCGTGATGAGCGCCGCGGCACCACTGACGATGGCCAGGGCGCCGGTCAGCCCCAACGAGCCGACCAGCACCGCCGCGATCCCCGCACCCGCGGCGATCGCCAGCTCTGACACGCTCTGCAGACTGGCCGCCGCGGTCACCATCGAGGCTCTGTTGACGCTGCGCTGAACAAGCGTCGGTGCGATGGCCCACGAGGCCGCGCTTCCCCCACCCACGCCGGCGGCCAGCACCAGGCCCAATGCGGGCAGACTGGCCGCACCGATCGCCGCGAGCAGGAGCGCCTCGCTGAGCCGGGCCAAGGTGAACATGCGGGCCAGCCCGCCCCGTCCCGCGATCGACAGCATTGCCACCGCACCGAGCAGGCCGCCGACGCCGTAGATGGTCATGATCGTCGTGACACCGCTTGGGCCGAGCCCAAATTGGTCTGCGGCCAACGGCGCGCTCGCGACGTACCAGAAGCCGTCGAGCAGCGTCGTGGTGAGAAGGAACAGGGTCGCCGCTGCGGCGGCCGGACGGCTTTCGATGATCGCGCGAAACCCGGCTCCGACCGCCCTGAGCTGGACGCGCGCGACACCGCCGGATGGCCGGGCACCGCCGGTATCGGGCATGTCATCGATGGGCGCCACGGTGATCCGTAGCGCCGTCAGGGCGCCGACGACGAAGAGCGCCGCCGGCAGGGTCAAGGCCCAGCCGACGCCGACGAAGGCCAGCATCACCCCGGCCAGCGCCGGCCCGGCCAGGGCGCTGGCATAGAGAAGAACCCCGGTCGCCGCGTTGGCGGTTGCCGCCTCGGCCACGCTGGTGGCCAGACGCACCACCAGCGCGGCATGCAGGGAGCGCACGGCCGCCGACATCAGCGAGTCGACGCCCAGCACCACCAAGACGACACCGAGCGGCGCCCCGGACACCACCACGATGACGGTGGCGATCGTTGTCATCCCGCGGGCGCCAACCCCGATTGCCAGGTGTACCTGGGGGCGTGGACTGGTGGCCAGCGTTGCCGCCAGCGGCGCCAGAAGTGCGCTGGGCAGCATCCGGACCAGGGTCACCACGCCGACGGTGGCGGCACCGCCCACCGAGAAGGCGAAGACGGTGAGCAGCACGCCGTGCGCGGAATTACTGGTGAGAAAGGTGGCGCATACCGCCATTAGTCTGCGCAGCTGAGGATCGCGCACCAACTTGCGAGTCGCGGCCAGAGCCACGCGTAGAACTATAGCGGCTTGAATCTGGCGCAGTGCTCGTTTGCCGAGGGGCCAGCGCGCACCTCAATCGATAGCCGCCCGAACGCGGTTCGGGGCCTGGGTGATCAAGCGGCATCAGCCCGAAACGGACTCAGGGCCTGCTTTTCCAGCCGGCGACACCGATTGCGACCATCCGCAGCTGTTTGACCGCGATCCTACGGATCTCCTCGAGCGCCTCGGAGCTCTGCGCGTCCTCGATCGCCTCGGCCGTGACAATCATGGCGTTGACGAACAGCGTCGCCAAGATGTTGAGGTCTTCGGTGCTCCACTCATTGAGCCCGGGAAACCGCGCCAGGTCGGTGGCCAGTTCCGAGGTGATCAGCCGGATCTCGGTACGGATGGCGTAGCGCAGCACCGATAGGCCGGTGGAGCGCTCGCGCACGATGAATCGCCAGTGCTCGCGGCGTTCGGCCACGCTGCCTATCAGGATCTCGACGGACGATTCGATCACCCGGTTCGGGTCCAGGCGGCCCGCCCGCGCGCCGCGCAGGGTGTCGCGCAGCGTTCGGAACGACTCGTCGATGAGAACCAAGCCCAGGGCTTCCATCGATTCGAAGTGGCGGTAGAACGCGGCTGGCACGATTCCGGCTTCGCGCGTGACTTCACGCAGACTCAGCGCGCTGAAGCTGCGATCATGCACCAGCTTGAGGGCGGCGGCGATGATGGCGCGCCGGGTGGCCTCCTTGCGCTCCTCGCGTGACGGGCTGTCCCGGGAGCGGCCCGATCGGTGCGGGCGTGAGCTAGGAGTACGTTCATTCACTATGTGAACCCTACCGCAGAGCTGCGGAAAAACCTTGACGACCAGCGTCGTCACGTCGCACCGTGTACATATGTTCACTCAAACTTTGACCCAAACTCTGGCAAAGCGGGTCCTGGGTTCCGGCCTGGTCGACCTGCTCACCGGTCCGCACGGAATCGATCGATACACCGAGTTGGTGGAGCCGACGTGGACGCTGGGCGAGGCCCGCGCCAAGCTCATCGACGTGCGGCGCACCACGCCGCGCAGCGTCACCCTCACGCTGGCCCCCAATGACACGTTCCGCTCGGCCATGGCGGCGGGTACCGGCCCCCTGGCCGGTCAGTACGTCAACCTCACCGTCGATATCGACGGCCGACGTCACACCCGGTGCTATTCGCCGGCCAACGCCGAAGGCAGCGAGACTCTCGAGCTGACCATCGGTCGCCACGACGGCGGGCTGGTATCGACCTATCTCTATGACCATGCCCGTCGCGGCATGGTGGTGGGCCTGGCCGGTGTCGGCGGCGACTTCGTGCTGCCGCAGCGCCGGCCGCGCCGCATCCTGTTCGTCTCCGGCGGCAGCGGCATCACGCCCGTGCTGGCGATGCTGCGCACCCTGGTTGCCCAGCACCATCTGCACATTCACGGTACCGAGATCGCCTTCATCCACTACGCGCGCAATCCCGCCGAGGCCTGCTATCGCGCCGAGCTGGCCGCACTGCCCGGGGTGCGGGTCCTGCACGGCTACACCCAATCGGGTGGCGGCGACCTCGTCGGCCGATTCGGCCCGGATCACCTGGCCGCCGCGATGGACGCCCCGGACGCGGTGTTCGTTTGCGGTCCCACCACTTTGGTGGACGCCGTGCGGGAGAACTGTGAAAACGTGTTCACCGAAAGCTTCGTGCCGGCGCCGATCGAAGCGCCCGCGCAACCATCCGGCGGCCGGGTGAGGTTCGCAGACAGCGGCATTGACGTCGTCGACGACGGCCGCTCGCTGCTCGAACAGGCCGAATCGGCCGGACTGGCACCGGAAAACGGCTGCCGGATGGGCATCTGCCACACCTGCACGAGGCGCAAGACCTCCGGCACGGTGCGCAACCTGGTCACCGGTGCGGTATCGGTCGCTCCGGACGAGGACGTCCAGATCTGTGTATCGGTTCCGGTCGGTGACGTCGACCTATCGCTCTAGCCATCAATCCACATCAACCTTGGGAGGGGAAACCCATGGGAAACAACAACATCGCAACCATTGCAGAAACCGCAGACACCGCAACCCGCGCAAATTTCGCCCTGACGCCCGAACAAGCCGAGGCATTCGGCCGCGAACTCGACGCCATCAAGGAACGCGTGATCGCTGACCTCGGCGAAGCGGACGCCGACTACATCCGCCGCGTCATCAAGGCTCAGCGGGCGCTGGAAGACGGTGGACGCGCACTGCTGTTCGCCGGCATACTGCCACCGGCCTGGCTGGCGGGCACCGCAATGCTGGGCTTGTCAAAGATCCTGGACAACATGGAGATTGGCCACAATGTCATGCACGGCCAGTACGACTGGATGCGTGACCCCGCGATTTCCGGGCGCTCCTTCGAGTGGGACACCGCCTGCCCCGCCGATCAATGGCGGCATTCGCACAACTACATGCACCACACCCACACCAACATCGTGGGAATGGACCGCGATATCGGTTACGGCATCATCCGGATGAGCGAAGACCAGCTCTGGCAGCCGTACTATTTGGGCAACCCCGTCTATGCGTTCCTGTTGATGGTGCTGTTCCAGTACGGCGTCGCGCTGCACGAACTGGAGACCGAGCGCATTCGCTCCGGCGAGATCACGCTCCGCGACAAGCGTGAGACCTTGACGGAGATCTGGAAAAAGACCAGACGTCAGACCCTCAAGGACTACGTCGCCTTCCCGCTGCTGGCCGGGCCGTTTGCGCCGTTCGTTTTCGCCGGAAATCTCACGGCGAACCTGATGCGCAACGTGTGGTCGTACATGATCAGCTTCTGCGGCCACTTCCCCGACGGCACCCAGGAGTTCAGCGTCGAAGAAACCCAGAACGAGTCTCGGGGGCAGTGGTATTTCCGCCAGGTGCTGGGCTCGGCCAATCTGACCGGCGGCAAGACCTTCCACCTGCTGTCGGGCAACCTGTCCCACCAGATCGAGCACCATCTGTTCCCCGACATCCCGGCCCGCCGGTACGCCGAGATTGCCCCCGAGGTGCAGGAGATCTGCGAACGCTACGGCATTCTTTACAACCGGGGCCCGCTGCTGCGCCAGTTCGGCACGGTTGTTCGCAAGATCGTCAAACTGGCATTCCGTGGCTCCGATCGACAGGAAGCGCACGCGTTGGCCTAGCACCGTGTCGGTGGCTACCGACGACGCCGGCACCCGCACCAAGCCTTGTCCAGAAAGTGGACATCGGCGAGCTGTCGATGTGCTCCCCCAATCGTGACCAAACCGGTACGTTGGGCCCAAGCGTGGTCACCGGCAGCGGAATTGCCTAACGCCAGATGAGTTCTCGCAGATCGTTGCGTGCAGCGCCGGCGAACCCGCAGGGCTGAAATCCCCGTCGAGCGGCCGTGGTGGCGACGCTCACGTCTATTGCACGTTCCCGCTGGAGGACAATGGGATCCGTGGAGTGGACGGGCGCACGCTATGCGGACAGGCCGACCGTGGAGGCCTCGACGTGGATTGACGCCGAGCCCGAACGGGTCTGGAGCCTCATTTCCGACATCGCGCTGATGCCGACGCTCAGCAACGAGCTGCAGGCCGTGGAGTGGGTTGGCGGCGTCAGCGAACCACGCGTCGGCGCCCGGTTCATCGGACACAACCAACACGAGGCGTTCGGGCAATGGACCAGTACATCCCAAGTTGTCCGATGTGATCCGCCCCGCGAATTCGCTTGGGCCGTCGGTGAACCCGACTATCCGGCCGCGGTGTGGCGGTTTCGTCTGGTCCCCCGCGACGGTGGCACCAACCTGACTTACCGGACGCAGATCGGGCCAGGGCGCTCGGGATTGTCCAACGCCATCGATGCGATGCCGGACAAGGAAGAAAAGATCGTCTTCGTGCGACTGCGGGAGTTCGAGGCGGCGATCGACAAGACCCTGGCCGCGATCAAGAGGTTGGCTGAGCACGGAGTGCGTTGATGCGTACGGCGACGACGGTCGAGCTGTCCGGCGGCAAGGACGGCAAGGACACGGTCGACTTCGTCGTCGAGGCCGAAAAGCTCGGCCTACACACCTGCTGGGTGGCCGAAGCGTGGGGCAGCGATGCGCCATCCGCGCTGGGCTACATAGCGGCCCGGACCGAACGGATGCAGCTCGGTTCGGGGGTGCTGCAGGTTGGTACCCGATCCCCGGTGCTGGTCGCGCAAACGGCGATCACCCTGTCCAATCTGTCGTGCGGCCGTTTTCTACTCGGGTTGGGGGCATCCGGCCCACAAGTGATTGAAGGTCTACACGGCGTCGCGTTCGACCGGCCGCTGGCTCGGCTCAAGGAAACGGTCGAGATCGCGCGGCAGGTGTTCGCGGCCGGCAAAGTCAGCTACTCCGGCAGTGAGTTTCAGATTCCCCGCCGGGGCGGGGAGGCACGGCCCATGCGATTGTCGACTCGTCCCGAGTACGACATCCCGATCTACCTGGCCGCGTTGTCGCCGGCCATGTTGCGGCTGACCGGCCGGATTGCCGACGGTTGGCTGGGTACCAGCTTCGTTCCCGAAGGCGCCGGTGACGCGTATTTCACGCACCTGGATGCCGGGCTGGCCGCTGCCGGTCGCAGCCGAGCCGACATCGACTTCTGCCAGGGCGCTGAAGTGGCGTTCGCATCCGGTGTCGAAGAGCTGCGGGACATGGTCGCGGCGCGCAAGACGGAACTCGCATTCAGCTTGGGCGGGATGAGGTCGGCGAGCACCAACTACTACAACCAGGCCTACAGCAGGCAGGGCTGGTCGGAGGTCGCGGCCGCGGTACGCGAGCGCTGGCAACGGGGCGACCGGAAGGGGCGGCCAGGCTGGTCACCGACGAGATGGTGCTGGCCACCACGCTGATCGGGACCGAGGAGATGGTCCGGTCCCGGCTGGTGGCGTGGCGCGAGGCGGGGGTGAACACGGTGCGGCTCTATCCCGCGGGCGACACGATGGACGCCAAGCTTTCCACGCTGGGCCGGGCCATCGAGTTGGTCCGTGCGGTCGGGTGATTCAAGCCACCTCGGTCGGTGCATCGGCGAGCTTCACCAGCTTCACCTCCGGCCGCGCCGGCACGCCGTCGGCGAGAAACCAGCGGAAGGCGAGATTGCCGCGGGGATAGTCCAGCGTGGCCAGCGAGTTCGGGTGTGTGGTGACCCCGCGGGAGAGCACCACGGTCACCGAGCCATCGCTGTTGGCGATGGCGCTGTGGCCGTTGACCGAGCACCGGGCATCGGCGGCGCCACAGGTGGCCATGAACTGGTTCCACACCACCAGGTTCCAGAACCGGCACGACGGCGGTCGGTGCGTGATGACCAGCGCCTCGTCGTCGTCGAGCACAAAACTGCCGTAGCAGTAGCACGCGTCGCGTGCCGACCAGCCGAAGTTGGCGTCGGGCACCTGGTAGGGGTCGGCGAACTGGTTCGCGGCGTGGGCGGTGTTGTGCCCAAGCGCGTGTTCGTCTGGCAAGTCCTGGTCCCGTGTCCCAACGGGCAGCGGCATGATGGCGAACATAGTGCGCAACCAGGTCGCAACCGACCGCAGGCCGGCAGCGGTCTGCGGATCTGCATGTCGGATCGGGTCGGGCTCGTCGAGCGCCTCGATGTGCCAGGTGATCGGGCGCCCGGTCAGTGGGTTGGCCTGGTAGTCGCGGGTCATCAACACCGCCGCGTCGGGGGTGGGGCCCAGTTCGAAGGAGAAGTTGCCGTCGGCGTCGACGTCGAGATCGCTATCGCGAACGATCGCAACGATCCGGTCTGACCACGCGCCCGGTGCTGGTTCGTTGTAGGCCGTCACCGAGAAGTACACGCTGTCGCCCTTGTTGCCGCTGATGCGGTAGCGGCGATCGGGGTCGACCGGGCACATGAAGTAGTAGGCGTCGGTGTTGTCGCCGCCCCATCTGCGGTCGCGGCGAAACGGCGTGTTCACCGCGACGAACTGGGGCCGACCGGGCTCGGGAAAGAGGTAGGCGTCGAAGGCGACGCCCAGCGTGGTGGCGAGCATGCGGTAGCCGTCGGCGACGTGACGGTCGTCGGTGACGGCGCGCTCTCCCTCGAGGAACGAGCTGTCCAGAGTGCGCAGGGTGTCCAGCAGCTCCTGCCACGCGGCGGTCGACTCGTATGTCATTGCGGGGTTCCTTTCCGGATTCCTTTCAGCAGCAACGTCGTCGTGCGGTCGATCCAGGCGTCCCCGACGTCGGGCTCGAGTTCGCCCGGGCGGGTCAGCAGACCGATCAGGACGATGCCGGCGATCGCCTCGGCCAGTTCGGGTGCGGTGACATCGGCCCGGACCTGGCCCCTGGCCGCGGCATTGTCCAGCCAGGTGGTGAGCCCATGCCCGAAGATCTCGCCGAATCGCACCAGCAGCGCGGAATGCAGCGTTGGGTCGGCGGCCATCTCGCCGATCAGCCCCGGCAGGGCCGCCTTCGCGGCCGGGGTGCTCAGCACGGCCGTCGTGCGCCGCACCATTTCGCGTAGATCGTCGACCGGTGATCCGGTATCGGGGACTGCGGTGGCGGCGTCGATCGGGAACACCGCCTCATGCACCAGGTGCGCCTTGCTGGGCCAGCGCCGGTAGATCGCGGGCTTGCTGGTGCCGGCGCGTTTGGCGATGGCGGAGACCAGCAGCCCGGCGTATCCGGTTTCGGCGAGCAGCTCGAACGTCGCGCGCAGCACGGCGCCGTCGATGCGCGGGTCACGAGGCCGGCCAAAATCAGCTACCATTACGAAACTCAGAGTAACATAAGTTGCCATGACGAAAGCCGCGCTCGTGCGCCTCGACGATCTGTCCCGGCCTCAGTTCAGTGTCGAGGCTCAGCAGATCCTCGACATGATGGCCGCCCTCGCCCCGGACTGTTCGTTGGATTCCGACGCGCTGCACGCAAAGGCCAGCGCCGACACCGGGCTGCACGATTTCGGCGAAGGCGACTACCGGGAAAGGCTCGACGTCTATCTGGCCGCCCTGGCCGAGATCGACGGGATGCAGCCGGCCGGAGTGGTCAACTTCTATGGGCAGCTATTGCAGCTGCTGAAGAACCGGCTGTTGTTGAGCGACCTGCGCCACCGGCATCCGGAGATCGACGACATCGAACTGCAACCGCCGGTGGTGATCGCTGGTCTGCCCCGCACCGGCACCACCCACCTGCACAACATGCTCGCGGCGCCGACCACATTCCGGACCATGCCGTACTGGGAGAGCGTGGAGCCGTTTCCCCTGCCCCAAGAGGCGGGGGTGGAGCCCAGGGCTCCGGCGTTGTTGATTAGCAGGCTTGTGAGCTGGGGAATTGTGGATTGAGGAGGTCTAGGCGGCGGTTGGCGGTCAAAGCGGTGATCCGGCAGGCTTCGGCGATGTTGTCGGCGCCGTTGAGGCGGTGCAGATTGATGGCGGTGTTGCGTAGCGTTGCTAGGACCTGTGCGCCGTTTCCGGTATGTGCCCTTTGATGGTCTTCGTCGAAGGTGACGTCGCGTATCCAGTGCAGGCTGTTCTCGATTCCCCAGTGTTGACGCATCCAGGTCATGATCGCGGTAGGGCGGGCGTGCTCGAACGGCAGGCTGCAGATGGCATAGACCACCTCCACGCTGCGCTGGTCGGTGGCGGTGATCAAGCGTTCACGAGTGATCCGGATGATTTGTTTTGCGTAGGGGAAGCCGATTCCTCGTGCAGCGGTGATGATTTGCAGGGTGCGGGTCTCGACACGGCCGTGGCCGCGGGAGTCGTCGGTAGCGGCTGCGGGCACCTCGGCCCAGGGCAGCGCGGTGATACGCGCAAGTATTTTGGCTTGGTTGGACTTGACGATCATCAGGTAGTGCGACTTCAAGGTGGCGCAGATCAACTTCGCGGTGACGACCTGGGTATGCATCGCATCCACGGTGACCAGCCACCGCAAGCTACCCGGCAGCAGCGTGAGCAGGGCACGTACGCAGGGAATTTCATTGCTTTTCTCGGCGACAGCGAGTTGACCGAGCACCAATCGGGCACGGTGGGCGAACACCGACACGAGATGCGTGGCTGTCGCTTTGGCGCGTAAAGCACCACGCAGCATCTTGCCGTCCAACGCGATCGGCACCAATCCACTGGGGTCGCTGCTGGCCACGTGTGCAGTGAAGTAACTGCCCATCCTGGCGTTGAGGTCGGCGGGGTCTAGCCGAGACAAAACAGCGCGGAAGGTCTTCTCACTGGGCCGCCGGAACCGGACCCCTAATTAGGCCAACACATCATCGGGAGCGGTGGCCGCCCATGTGGCAAAACCAGCATAGCCGCGCATCCCCGCGGCAGTGGCCAGAACCGCGATCGCCAACAAAGCCATCAGCGAATACCTCCGACCGCGTGGGTCCCTCGGGTCTGGCACCGAGGCCAACACATCGAGAAACTCCGATCCGATGAGCTCGCTGCGCTCACCAGGACTCCAGCGGTCGAACACCTCTGGAACCGACGACACAGGCAATACTGAAACGGTAGGCACGGGCAACTCCAGACCAACGACGAACAGTAACCAACTCGATCGTTCTCCAGATAGCCCGTGCCTACACTCCGGCCCCAATAGCGCGGCACCAAAGATCATCAACCCAGCTCACAAGCCTGCTAATCAACAACGCCGGAGCCCTGGGGTGGAGCCGGACCCGCGGCGGGTCCGCATGGATGTGGCGGTCGGGGTCATCAACACCGTGATGCCGCACTTTTCGCTGATGCACGAGATGACCGCCGACCACGTCCACGAAGAGATTCAACTGCTGGCCAATGACTTCTCGACGATGCTCTTCGAAACGCTTGGCCACGTGCCCCGCTGGCGCGACTACTACCAGACCCACGACCAGACGCCGCACTATCAATACCTGGCTACCCAGCTCAAGGCGATGCAATTCCTGCGTGGCGGCCGGCGCTGGCTGCTCAAGTCGCCCCAGCATCTGGAACAGGTTCCGGTGCTGGATCGGGTGTTCCCGGGCAGCATCGTGTTGTTCACGCACCGTGACCCGGTGCCGGTGGCGTTGTCGATGCTCGCGATGATCACCTACTCGGCCCGGATGCACCGCTGGCCGGTCCCGGTCGAGCGGATCGCCCACTACTGGGTCGATCGCCTCGACCGGATGCTCGCCACACTCGTGCGCGATCGCGACACCATCGGTCCCGAGCGCTCGATCGATATTCGGTTCGACGACTTCATGGCCGACGAGGTCGGCGTCGCGGAGCGGATATACGCGCTGGCCGGCGAGCTATTCACCGACTCGGTACGCACCGCAACGGCCGGCTACCTCGCGGGCCACCAACGAGGCCGGCTGGGCACCGTGCAGACATCCTGCGAGATGTTCGGGCTGACCGAGGAGAGTCTGCGGGCTCGCTTTGCGCCCTACCTGAAGCGGTTCCTCAGTTAGTCGACCGGGATCCGCCGCGTCCACTACCTTCTCAACACATGAGCACTCTTCCCGCCCTCGACGGTGTCGAGCACCGGTTTGTCGATCTCGACGGTGGCATCACGATCCATGTCGCAGACGCCGGCCCCGCCGATGGCCCGGCGGTGATGCTGGTGCACGGCTTTCCGGAGAACTGGTGGGAATGGCACGAGCTGATCGGTCCGCTGGCCGCGGACGGGTATCGGGTGTTGTGTCCCGACTTGCGTGGCGCCGGATGGAGTTCGGCTCCGCGCTCGCGCTACACGAAAAAGGAGATGGCCGACGATCTGGCGGGTGTGCTGGATCGGCTGGGCATCGCCTCGGTGCGCCTCGTCGCCCACGACTGGGGTGGCCCGGTGGCGTTCATCATGATGCTGCGCTACCCGGCCAAGGTGACCGGATTCTTCGGAATGAACACCGCGGCGCCGTGGTTCCCGCGCGATCTCGGCATGGTGCGCGACATCTGGCGGTTTTGGTATCAGATCCCCATCTTGCTGCCGGTCATCGGCCCCCGGGTGATCGCGGATCCCAAGGCTCGCTACTTTCGGGTGCTGACGTCTTGGGTCGGTGGGGGATTCACCATTGCTGACGAGGATGTTCGCATGTATGTCGAACGCATGCGCCAGCCGGGGCACGCGGTGGCGGGCTCGCGGTGGTATCGCACGTTCCAGAGTTCGGAAGCGTTGCCCTGGATGCGCGGCGAATACGCCGACGCTCGGGTCGATGTTCCGGTGCGCTGGTTACACGGCACCGACGACCCGGTGCTCACCCCGCAGCTGTTGCGCGGATACGAGGACCACATCAGCGATTTCGAGGTCGAGTTCGTCGACGGGGTGGGCCATTGGATCGTCGAGCAGCGGCCGGATCTGGTACTGGACCGGCTGCGCGCGTTCCTTCGTATCGAGACTTAAACCGTTGCGCCACTTCGCGGCGCGTCGGGTGCGTGGTTTAAGTGTCGTGGAGGCGCGTGCTCGTCAGGGCTGGACCAGGATGCGGATCGGGTTGCCGTCCTGGCGTTCCAGCTTCTCGATACCCAACGGCAGGTCTTCAAGCGGGACGATCTCGCTGATGGAGCGCGAAAGATCCAGGCGCCCAAGTGAAACCAGCTTCGCCAGGGTTTCGATATCGACGTTCTGGTAGCCGAGGTGACCGAGTACCTGCTTGTGGGTCAGTCCGAACATCGAGGTGGGTCCCACGGTCGGTGATTCGGCACTCATGCCAACACCGACCAGCCGGACTCCGGCGGTCAGCGATCCGAGCGCCTGCTCGAAGGTGGCCTTGAGACCGACCGCGTCGAACGCCACGTCGAGCATGCGGCCGCCGGTGATCTCGGCGAGCTTGTCGTGCAGTTGGTCGTCGCGGGAGTCGAAGGCGTAGTCGGCGCCCAGTTCCAGCGCCCGGTCGAGCACCACGGGATTGATGTCCAAGGCGATCACCGGCACCGCGCCGACCAAACGGGCCAGTTGCACGATGTGGGTTCCGACGCCACCCACGCCCCACACCCCGACCGATTCCCCGACGGCCACTTTGCCGGTCCGCACCACCGCACCGAACGGTGTGGACACCGCATCGGCCAGAATCGCGGCTTGGTCGAGCGAAACATTGTCGGGCACCCGGGTCAGACCGGCCGCCTGTGCCACGGTGTACTCCGCCCAGGCCCCGTCGTAGGCGAACGCCATCAGCTGGATCCGCAGGCAATTCACCGTGTCACCGCGTCGGCAGTTCGGGCAGCTCTGGCACGGCCGGCCGGCGGCCACCACGACGCGGTCGCCCTCGGACCAGCCGTCAACCTCGGGGCCGAGTTTGGCTATGGTGCCCGACGCCTCGTGCCCCTGGGTCACCACTGGCGCCTGGGTGGGGAAGGTGCCGTTGATCAGACTCAGATCGGAGTGGCAGATCCCGCAGTAGGCCACTTTGACCAGGACCTCGCCCGGCCCCGGCTCCGGTATCGGAACATCTTCGAGTACAACTGTTTTGGAATCGGCGTAGAAGCGCTCGGCTCGCATCGTGGCCGCCATGTCGGACTACTCGACTCCGATTGTGACTTCGGTGGACTTGATGAACACCGTCGCCGGCTGGCCGACCGCGAGGCCGAGGTCGGTCGCGGCATCCTTGGCGACCGAGGAGGTGATGACCTGGTCGCCGCCGTCGAGCCGCACCTTCACAACCGCCATCACGGCGCCGAGGTCCACCTCGATGATGGTGCCCTTGAGCTGGTTTCGGGTCGACAGCCGCATCGTTAGGTCCTCCGTCTACTAGAGCTACACAGTCGGGCACCGAGCCTAGTGCCGTGGGCCGACCAATGCGATGGACGCATCCACCGCCGGTTCGACGATTTCCCGGATGTCTCGTCCGTCCTCGACGGTCAGCGCGGTCAGTTCACGCAAACCCCCCAGCAGGATCACCGCCAGTGCCCCGGGCACCGCGGGCAAGCCGGCCCGCCGGAATCCGGGGCTGGCGCTGAGCTCGACGAGCAGGCTGGTCAGCAGGTTCATCCCGTGCCTTTGGACGGGGTAGGAGATGGGTCCCAGGGAGGGGAATTCGCGGATCCAGCTCAAGGTGACTGCCAGCCGGGATTCGATGTGGCTCAGGTAGGCCTCGACGGCTTGGCGTATCTGGGCCTGCCAGTCCGCTTCGGGATCGACGGCCGCGCGGATCCGCTTGGCGAGTCGCTCGTTGTCCGCCCGTAGCAAGTCCAGGAAGCACTGTTCCTTGCTTTCGAACCGGTCGTAAAACGTGCGTTTGGAGGTTCGCGCGTGGCGCACGATGTCGGCGACGGTGGTGGCGTGGTAGCCACGTTCGCCGATCGAGGCGACCAAGCCCTCGAGCAGGCGCTGCCGAAACGGGTCGCTGTCCAGGGCCGCCGGGCTGCTAGCAGCTGCCGTCACGAGCGCGCCTCCTCGGTCGACCCGAACTCCTTGTCAGGACTGGTACCAAAGACCACCGTACTAGAAAAGCGAGTGGTACACGGTGGTACCAACCCCGTTTCGGGGGCAAGTGTTGGGAGCGATACCCCCATGAATCAAGCGATCTCCGACGCGCCGGCAGTGCCGGCGGTCAAAATGGCGCAAGCGACCCGAATTCCGAAGTTGTTACAGGGCCTGGCCTTTGCCACCTCCCGGCGGTGGATGATGGACTGGCTGAGCCGCCGCAACGGCGACGTTTTCGCACTCAACGTCCCGATCTATGGCCACATGGTGGTGGTCAACGACCCACAACTGGCCAAGCAGGTCTTCACCGCCAGCCCGGAGGACCTGGGCAACATCCAGCCCAATTTGAGTCGGATGTTCGGGTCTGGCTCGGTGTTCGGGCTCGACGGGGACGACCACCGCCGCCGGCGGCGGCTGTTGGCGCCGCCGTTTCACGGCAAGAGCATGAAGAACTACGAAATCATCATCGAACAAGAGACCCTGCGCGAAACCGCCAATTGGCCCGAGGGGCAACTTTTCCCGACGCTGCCGTCGATGATGCGCATCACCCTCAACGCGATCCTGCGCGCGGTCTTCGGTGCCGATGGCGCCGAACTCGACGAACTGCGCCGGATCATTCCGCCCTGGACCACACTGTGCTCACGGCTGGCGTCGATGCCGAAGCCGAAGCGGCGATACGGCCGCTTCAGCCCGTGGGGTCGGCTCGCCGAGTATCGGCGCCAGTACGACGTGATCATCGACAGGCTGATCGACCAGGAGCGGTCGGACCCGAACTTCTCGGATCGGACCGACGTGCTGGCCCTGATGCTGCGCAGCACCTACGACGATGGTTCACGTATGTCGCGCAAGGATATTCGCGACGAGCTGCTGGCATTGCTGGCGGCGGGGCATGAAACGACGGCGTCCACGTTGTCGTGGGCGTTTGAGCGGGTGACCCGCCACCCCGATCTGCTGGCGGCCCTGGTGGCCGAGGCCGAGGATGCGGGGGGCGAGCTACGCCAGGCCACCATCCTGGAAGTGCAGCGAGCCAGGACGGTCATCGATTTCGCGGCCAGGCACGTCTATGCGCCGCAGTACCAGCTTGGCCAGTGGATGATTCCGCGCGGGCAATCGATCCTCGTCAACATCGCGCAGATGCATGCCAATCCCGACATTTTCCCAGACCCGCAGCGCTTCGATCCGCAGCGTTTCATTGGTGGTAGACCGTCCACCTTCGGGTGGATCCCGTTCGGTGGCGGAACCCGGCGGTGCGTGGGTGCCGCGTTCGCCAACATGGAAATGGACGTGGTGCTGCGAACGGTGCTGCGCAACTTCACCATCGAACCGACCACCGCTGCCGGCGAGCGGCTGTTTTGCCGGGGTGTGGCCTACACCCCCAAGAACGGTGGCCGGATTGTGGTGCACCGTCGCTGATCCCGGGGCCGGGCTTCAGGGCCAGCGGCGCCGCGGCTATTGGCCGGCGGTGGCCCGTCGCGGCAGCTTCCACCCCGGCCGGATGAAGTGGCAGGTGTAACCGCTGGGGTAACGCTGCAGGTAATCCTGGTGTTCGGGCTCCGCCTCCCAGAAGTCCCCGGCCGGGCTTACCTCGGTCACCACCTTGCCGGGCCACAGGCCGGACGCTTCGACATCGGCGATGGTGTCCAGCGCGACTCGTTTCTGCTCGTCGTCGAGGTAATAGATGGCCGACCGGTAGCTGGTGCCGCGGTCATTGCCCTGGCGGTTCGGCGTCGTCGGATCGTGGATCTGGAAAAAGAACTCCAACAGCGTGCGGTAGTCGGTGGCTTGGGGGTCGAAGATGATTTCGACGGCCTCGGCATGAGTTCCGTGGTTGCGGTACGTCGCGTTGGCGACGTCGCCGCCGCTGTAGCCGACTCGCGTCGCGATCACACCGGGCTGCTTGCGGATCAGGTCTTGCATTCCCCAGAAGCAGCCACCGGCCAGTATTGCCTTTTGCGGGCTCGTCATCGTGGTCCTCCTCGCCAGCCGGGGACTCCGGGTACCCCAGGGACCCAGGCCGTTCCCAGGCTACACTCCGGCGATGTGGTGTAACGGTGTCAGAAAGCTTGACGTGAGATCCGATGCCGGCCAAGAAATTCGCTCTTCCAGCAGATTCATGGTCTTGTGGTGAGTGGGCCGGAGTTTTCTCGCAGCGAACTGGCGGCGGCCTTCGAGAAGTTCGAGGACACCGTTGTCCGCGCGGCCGCGTCGCGGGATTGGGATGCCTGGGTGCAGCACTACACGCCAGACGTCGAGTACATCGAACATGCGGCCGGCACGATGCACGGCCGCGAGCAAGTGCGCGCCTGGATTTGGCAAACGATGACGACCTTTCCGGGCAGTCACATGGTGGCGTTCCCGTCGTTGTGGTCGGTCATCGACGAGTCCACCGGACGGATCATTCTGGAACTGGACAACCCGATGCGCGATCCGGGTGACGGCAGCGTGATCAGCGCGACCAACATTTCGATCATCACCTATGCCGGCGACGGCCAGTGGTGCCGTCAAGAAGATATCTACAACCCGCTGCGCTTTCTGCGAGCCGGGCTGAAGTGGTGCCGAAAGGCCGCGGAGCTGGGCACGATCGATGAAGCCGCCGCGAACTGGATGCAGCAGTACGGGGGCTCGCAATGAGTGTCGGGCCCAAACTCGTCATCGGCGCCAATGGGTTTCTCGGCTCGCACGTCACCCGCATGCTGATCGAGGATGGCGCGCAGGTACGGGTGATGGTGCGGCCCACCGCCAACACCCGCAGCATCGACGACCTGCCAGTCACCCGATTCCATCGCGACATCTTCGACACGGCCGTGGTGCGCGAGGCAATGCAGGGCTGTGACGACGTCTATTACTGCGTGGTCGACGCGCGCGCCTGGTTACGCGACCCGGCGCCGCTTTTTCACACCAACGTCGAAGGCCTGCGTAATGTCCTCGACGTCGCCAAGAACGCCGGCCTGCGCCGCTTCGTGTTCACCAGCAGCTATGCGACGGTGGATCGTCGGCATGGGCACGTGGCGACCGAGGAGGATCGGATCGGGTCACGGCGGGTCTCGTCCTACGTCCAATCCCGGGTTCAGGCCGAAGATCTCGTCATGGACTACGTGGCCCAACATGGACTGCGCGCGGTGGCGATGTGCGTCTCGACGACCTACGGCAGCGGCGACTGGGGTCGCACCCCACACGGCGCCTTCATCGCCGGTGCGGTGTTCGGCAAGCTGCCGTTCTTGATGAACGGCATCAAGCTGGAAGTGGTGGGTGTCGACGATGCGGCCAGGGCGATGATCCTGGCCGCCGAACGCGGGCGCAGCGGCCAGCGCTACCTGATCTCCGAGCGGATGATCGCGTTGAAAGAGGTGGTGCGGATCGCGGCCGACGAGGCCGGGGTAGCACCGCCGCAACGGACGATCTCGGTGCCGACGCTCTATGCCCTGGGTGCGCTGGGCAGCTTGCGGGCGCGGCTCACCGGCAAAGACGCCGAACTCAGCCTGGAATCGGTGCGGATGATGCGCGCCGAGGCCGAGGTCGACCACGCCAAGGCGGTGCGCGAGTTGGGCTGGCAGCCGCGGCCCGTCGAGGAATCGATACGCGAGGCAGCGCGGTTCTGGGCGTCGATGCGCAAGAACACCCAAGGCGCCAGGACGGGACAGTCGGAGTAGCCGCGGGATCGCGTCGCCCGAGCGGTGCGAACACCGGACCAAAGGTGGGAAGTCTGCAACGCCATCGAGCGTTGCAGACCAAAGACTCGGATCCGAGGAGGTACTGACCATGAGCCATCGAAAAGTTCTAGAGCCCTCGGCGGGGCACCCGATCACCATCGAGCCGACCAAGGGACGGGTTCAGGTGCGGGTCAACGGCGAGCTCATTGCCGACACCGCCGCGGCACTGAAATTGCGCGAGGCTACTTTGCCTGCGGTGCAATACATTCCGTGTGCTGACGTGGTTGCTGACCGGTTGACCAGCACCGACACCAGCAGCTATTGCCCGTTCAAGGGTGATGCCAGCTACTACAGCGTGACCACCAGCACCGGCGACACCGTCGCGGATGTGATCTGGACTTATGAACAGCCCTATCCCGCGGTTGCCGAGATCGCCGGGCACGTGGCCTTCTACCCCAACAAGGCAGAAATCAGCGTCATACCGGATTAGCGCCGGCCGGGAACACCGCCGCGAAGGACTGGGTGTCGCTGTATTCCCGCAGCGAGACGATCAGCCCGTCCTTGGTCTCGAAGATGCAGACAAACGGGCTGTCGTAGCGCACGCCGGTGGCCGTCATGCCCTCGGACTGTCCCTCGATCACCACCGTTTCGCCCTCGTTGACGCAGCGCCGCAGGTCGATGTTGATCTCGAAGACCTTCTTGCGTTGTTCCACCGCGCGGCGCAGCGCATCCTTTTCGAACGCGCTGCGGGTGATGATGCTCCAGTAGGTGAAATCGTCGCTGAGCAGCGCGAAACCCTCGTCTAGATCCCCGCCCTCGCACATACTTTGCAGAAACATCCACGCCAGTTCTGCCTGCGGGTCATCGAACGGCGTCATCACGTAAGTCATCCTGTCTCGGAAGCCAGTTTGCGGTCAATTGACCGGGCCGTCGGAATACGGAGTTCTCAGGTGAAGATTGAGCGCACGGTCACGTTCGCTGGGGCCGCTGGGTTCGGGCACACCCTGGCGCCGCTTCGCCGCGGCCGCGGGGACCCGTGCTTTCGGGTCCCGGGGGACGGCACGATCTGGCGTACCAGCCTGCTGGGCTCCGGCCCCGTCGCCGCCCGGTTCAGCCGCTGCGCGCCCGATACCGCTCATTGCGAGGCCTGGGGGAGCGGCGCCGAGGAATTCATCGATCAGCTACCGGCGTTGCTGGGTGCCGACGACGACGCCGCGGATTTCGTACCGCGGGATCCGACGGTTGCCGCCGCGCACCGACGCCTGCCGAATTTGCGGTTGGGGCGCACCGGACAGGTGCTGGAGGCGGTGCTTCCCGCGGTCATCGAGCAGCGGGTGCCCGGCGCGGAGGCGTTTCGGTCCTGGCGGTTGTTGGTCACGCGGTATGGGACCCCGGCCCCCGGTCCGGCGCCGGACGGGATGCGGGTGCCGCCGTCGGCGGATGCGTGGCGGGCCATTCCGTCCTGGGAGTTTCACCGCGCCAACGTCGATCCCGGGCGGGCACGGACGGTCGTGGGCTGCGCGCAGCGGGCGTCGGCACTGCAACGGCTTGTCACGCGGCCCGCGGGGGAGGCCCTGGCCGCGCTGACGAGCTTGCCCGGCGTCGGGGTGTGGACTGCCGCCGAGACCGTGCAACGCGCGTTCGGTGATGCTGACGCGGTATCGGTGGGGGATTACCACATCCCGAAGATGATCGGCTGGACGTTGCTGGGCCATCCGGTCGATGACGCCGGCATGCTGGAGCTGCTGGAACCGATGCGGCCTCACCGGCATCGGGTGGTTCGGTTGCTCGAGGCCAGCGGACTGGCGCGCGAGCCCCGCCGCGGGCCGCGGCTACCGGTGCAGAACATCCGCTCGCTCTGAAGATGTCGTGGCAGCCGTCGGGGCCCCATCGAGGCTCAGACGCGAAGACCCGGCAACCGGCGCCGATGTGCGGCCCAATCCCGCGGTGTCGCGTCAGTTTCCGCGGTCGGCGGCCCTAGCTGCGCGTTCGGCTTCGGCGGTTTCGCGATTGAGCCGCTGCGCTTCGTAGATGGTGACGTTGGTGCGAGACATCAACAGCGATGCGATCCCGACCGCGAGGATGGCCCCGGGCACCACCGAGAAGGAGCCGGTCATTTCCGCGACCATGATCATGACGGCCAGTGGGGCACGTGAGACGCTGCCGAAACAGGTCATCATCGCCACGACGACGAAGATTCCCAGCGCGTCTGGCACACCGGGCAGTCCGGTTAGCTCGCCCAGTCGCCAGATCGCGGCCCCCACGAAGGCGCCGATGACGATTCCCGGGCCGAACAACCCGCCGGAGCCACCGGTTCCAATGGACAGGGAGGTGGCCAGGATCTTGGCGACCGGCAAGACGATGATGATCCACAACGGGATTGCCATGAGTGCATTGCGATCGGCCGCCAGCTGCGCCCAGCCGTAGCCACTGCTCAAGATCTGGGGAATCAAGAGTCCCATCAGCCCGACCAGCAGTCCGCCGACCGCCGGCTTGATGACCGGACCACCGGGCAGGCGGTGCGCAAGTCCCACCGACGCGTGAAACACCCGCGCGTACAGGTAGCCGATGGCCGCGGCGACCACCCCGATCACCACGAACCACAGCAGGGGCCAGGCCTTTTCGAAGCGATACTCGGCGTCGATGTAGCCGAACAGGGGGTCGAAACCCATGAACGCGCCCAGCACCGCGTACGCCGTGCCGGAGGTGATGAAACCGGGCAACAGACTGCGGTAGTCGAAGTCATCGCGGTAGGTGATCGATGCGGCCAGCACCGCTCCGCCCAGCGGCGCGGCGAAGATAGCGCCGATGCCCGCACCGATACCGAGGGCCACCGCGGTCCGGCCGTCCTCGTCGGATAGGCCCAACCGGCGGGTCAGAAAGGAACAAAAGCCGGCCGAGATCTGTGCGGTGGGGCCTTCCCGGCCACCTGAACCACCCGATCCGATGGTCAGCGCGCTGGCCACCATCTTCACCAGGACCGCCCGGCTGCGGATGCTGCGGGGATTGGTGTGTACCGCCTCGATGGCCTCGTCGGTGCCATGCCCGGTGGCCTCCGGCGCGAATCTGGCCACGATGAATGCCGAGAGCAGCGCACCACCGGTGGTGATCAGCGGAATCGCCCAGGGGCGCACGAAACCGCTGGACCCGTGGCTGCCGCCCTCCCCGACCGGCGTCGGGATGTGGTAGTCCGCAAGGTAACCGAGCAGAAACTCGCCGGTGTATTTCAGCGCGAGATAGAAGACCACCGCGCCAAGCCCGGCGATCCCACCGATCGTGATGCCCAACAGGAACCACTTTTGTAGGTAGCCAGCATTCCTGATCGAGGCGCCGAATCTCCCGCCGGCGGCGGCGGGAGACACCTCTGTTGACTCGTTGGGGTTTGGTTTCTGGTCGCTCACAGCACGGCCCTGACAAGCATTTGGCCATCCTATGACAGACCGGAATAAACGGACTCTAGTCCGGTTATACCGGTAGTCGTTTGAATAGGAGGTAGTGATGCCCGCTGTTACCGCAGACACGCTCACGTTGCCCCGGGTGCGTCCGCCCCGGCCCGTCGACACGGAGCGTCCGGTCCGTTCGATCACATCCGGCCCGCGCGGCTACGAGGGTGAGGGATTCCCGGTGGTCCGGGCCTTTGCGGGGGTCGGCATGGCCGACCTGGACCCGTTCGTACACATGGACCAGATCGGCGAAGTGGAGTACGAGCCGGGAGAGCCTCGGGGCACCGACTGGCATCCGCACCGAGGGTTCGAGACGGTCACCTACATGATCGACGGGAAACTCGCGCACCAGGATTCTCATGGCGGCGGAGGCCTGATCACCGACGGTGCGACGCAATGGATGACGTCCGGATCGGGCATCCTGCATATAGAAACACCGCCTGTCGATACCGTCTTGCGCGGCGGAACGTTCCACGGCATTCAGTTGTGGGTGAATCTGCCGCGGAAAAAGAAGTTCACGCCACCGCGCTATCAGGCCATCGAAGGCGGCGACGTTGAGCTGCTCGCGTCCGCGGATGGTGGGGCTCTGGTTCGCATTATCGCCGGCGAGATCGACGGCCATCGCGGGCCCGGAATCACCCATACGCCGATCACCCTCGCGCACGCGACTGTCCACGCTGGTGCTCAGCTGAACATTCCATGGCAGCGTGATCTAAATTCGCTGGTGTACGTTCTGGCTGGCCGTGGCGCGGTGGGGCCGGCCGGCCACCCAATTCACCAGGGGCAACTGGCGGTCATGGGTGCCGGGGACCGGATTACCGTCGTCGCCGACTCTGCGTCGGACAAATATCGTGGTACGGCTCTTGAACTGCTCATCTTGGGCGGTCGTCCGATCCGGGAACCGGTCGTTCACTACGGGCCGTTTGTGATGAATTCCAAGGCCGAAGTGATCGAGGCCTTCGAGGATTATCAATCTGGGAAGTTCCGTAGCATCCCGGCGAACGCGCTGGAGCCGCATCGCGGCGGTGGCACACTTGAGTGATGCAGTTAACGGCCAGCCGAGGTCCAGGCCGTCCCCCCGCCGCGAAAGCTGACGACACCCGCCGGCGCATCGTTGGTGCTGCCCGCGAAGTGTTCAGTGAACGCGGATATGACGGGGCGACGTTCCAGGCGATTGCTGTCAGTGCCGATTTGACCCGGCCGGCGATCAATCACTACTTCGCCAGCAAGCAGGCTTTGTATCGCGAAGTGGTGGTTCAGACCAACGAACTGGTCGTCGCCGCCGGTGTTGAACGGGCTCGCTCGGTGCAGACCCTGCTGGGGCAGCTGTGCACGTTCGTGATGGTGGCGAAGGAGGCCGATGCCTCCCATCCCGCCACCACGGCGTTCCTGGCCACGGCCGTGCTCGAATCGCAGCGGCATCCGGAATTGCGGCGCAGTGACCACGACGCGGTCGCGGCCACCCGCGAATTTCTGGACACCGCCGTTCGCGATGCGATCCAGCGGGGGGAGCTCGAGGCGGGGGTTGACGCGTCTCAGTTGGCGGAGGCGCTGTTGCTCCTGCTGTGCGGCGTGGGCTTCTATGCCGGGTTTGTGGGCAGCTACCGGGACATGGAAAACATCCTGGACACGCTGTGCAAGATGATGGCCGGCACGCTGTGGAAGCCGCGGTCCTAGCGGAGCGGTCGCAGGCGTAATTGCTGGATTACTGGCCAATTGCCGGTGTAGGCCCGGTTGTAGCCCCAACGGTGGATCCGCTTGCCGTGACCTGGGCCACACAGAGTATAGGTTGCCTAACTTACTAGGTAGCATGGTTTGGTCATGACAGAACTTGATGAGGTCGACTCCCTGCGTAGTGATGGTGACAGCTGGACCGTCACCGAAAGTGTTGGCGCGACCGCATTGGGCGTCGCCGCCGCCCGGGCGGTCGAGACGGCCGGTGCCAATCCCCTGATTCGCGACGAGTTCGCCCCGATCCTGGTGTCATCGGCCGGCCCGGCGTGGGCCTGGTTGGCCGATCCCGACATCGGCTGGCTCGATGACGACCCGCACGGGCAACGTCTGCACCGGCTCGGCTGTGACTACCAGGCGGTGCGTACCCACTTCTTCGATGAGTACTTCGCTGCCGCTGCCGGTGCCGGGATCGAGCAAGCGGTGATCTTGGCTGAGGGGCTGGATTGCCGGGCCTACCGCTTGAACTGGCCGCCCGAGGCCGTGGTCTTTGAAATCGACCAGCCGAAGGTATTGGAGTACAAGGCCCAGATCCTGGAATCACACGGGGTGACCGCCGCCGCGACACGACATGGGGTCGCGGTGGATCTGCGTGAGGACTGGCCGGCCGCGCTGCTGCGCGCCGGATTCGACCGGGACCGGCCGACGGCGTGGCTGGCCGAGGGCTTGCTGCCATATCTGCCCGGCGATGCCCAGGACCGACTCTTCGAGATGATCACGGACCTCAGCGCGCCGCGCAGCCGCATCGCCGTCGAGTCGTTCACGATGAACCTGACCGGCAACAAGCAACGCTGGAATCGGATGCGCGACCGGCTGGGTCTGGACATCAACGTCGAGGCGTTGACCTATCGTGAACCGGGCCGCGCGGACGCGGCCGAATGGCTGGCCAATCACGGCTGGCAGGTGTACAGCGTGAGCAACCGGGAAGAGATGGCCCGGCTGGGTCGGCCGGTTCCCGAGGACCTGGTGGACGAGGCGATCACGACCACACTGCTACGAGCATCACTCGAGATTTCGCGATAGAGCGGAGGGCGCGATGAGCACAATGCGCACCCACGACGACACGTGGGACATCAGAACCAGCGTCGGCGCGACCGCTGTCATGGTGGCAGCGGCCCGGGCCGTCGAAACCAGCAAGCCCGAGCCGCTGATCCGCGACCCGTACGCCAGGATGCTGGTCACCAACGCCAATGCCGGCGTCATCTGGGAAGCGATGCTCGATCAGGAGATGGTGGCCAAAGTCGAGGCCATCGATGCCGAAACCGCCGCCACCGTCGAGCACATGCGCAGCTACCAGGCGGTCCGGACGAACTTCTTTGACACCTACTTCGCCGACGCGGTCGCGGCCGGGATCCGGCAGGTCGTGATCTTGGCGTCGGGACTGGATTCGCGCGCCTACCGGCTGGACTGGCCGGCGGGCACCACTGTCTACGAGATCGATCAGCCTCAGGTGCTGGCCTACAAGTCGGCCACCCTGGCCGAAAACGGGGTAACGCCGGCGGCCGAGCGCCGTGAGGTGGCCATTGACCTGCGCCAGGACTGGCCGAGTGCCCTGCGCGCCGCCGGGTTCGATCCGAGTGCGCGAACCGCATGGCTGGCCGAGGGCTTGTTGATGTACCTGCCCGCCGAGGCGCAAGACCGGCTGTTCACCCAAATTGGCGAACTCAGCTGCGCGGGCAGCCGCATTGCGGCCGAAACCGCGGGCAACCACGCCGATGAGCGGCGCGAACAAATGCGGGAGCGATTCAGAAAGGTCGCCCAGACACTCGGCCTCGAACAAACCATCGACGTGCACGAGCTGATCTACCACGACCCGGACCGCGCGCTGCTCGGACAGTGGCTCAACGAGCATGGCTGGCGGGCCAACGCCCAGAACGCCTGCGACGAGATGCACCGGGTGGGGCGCTGGGTCGAAGGCGTGCCGATGGCCGACGACAAGCAGGCCTACTCCGACTTCGTGACCGCGGAACGGCTGTAATGCCGCGCACCGCCGACGATTCCTGGGACATCGCGACCAGTGTCGGAGCGACCGCGGTGATGGTCGCGCTGGCTCGGGCCGCCGAGACCGCCAGCGAGACCCCACTGATCCGTGACCAGTTCGCCGAGCCG
Source organism: Mycobacterium liflandii (assembly GCF_022354805.1). Taxonomy (NCBI): domain Bacteria; kingdom Bacillati; phylum Actinomycetota; class Actinomycetes; order Mycobacteriales; family Mycobacteriaceae; genus Mycobacterium; species Mycobacterium liflandii. The sequence goes on from NZ_CP023138.1 coordinate 873,681, forward strand.
TTGGTCTCCACCCCCGAGCTGGCGGCGGTTCGCGAACAGGTCGCCGCCTGGTGGGCGCAGACCGATGACGACGATGATCCCGACTTCACCGTCGACTCCCAACAGATGACCGACTATCTGGCCGTGCGCACACACTTCTTCGATAGCTACTTCATCGATGCGGTAGCGGCCGGGATCCGCCAGGTGGTCATTCTGGCGGCCGGTCTGGATTCCCGCGCCTACCGGCTGGACTGGCCGGGCGGTACCACGGTCTACGAGATCGATCTGCCCAAGGTGCTGGACTACAAGGAACACACCCTGGCCCGCCATGGCGCCGCACCGGTCGCTGCGCTGCGGGCGGTACCGGTCGACCTGCGCCACGATTGGCCGCAGGCGTTACGTGACGCGGGTTTTCAGACGTCGCTTCCGACGGCCTGGCTGGCCGAAGGGCTGCTGCCGTTTCTGCCGGCGGCCGCCCAACACGCGCTGTTCACCGCCATCGACGCCAACAGTGCGACCGGCAGCCGGGTGGCCGTCGAGATGTTCGGGGTAGACGAGGACGCTCGCCGAGCGGCCGAAGAACGGGCCCAGAGGTGGGCCCGGCAGCGCGCCAAGCGCCAGGCCCGCGGTCAGGACACCTCGTTTGATCCCTTTGACCTGTGGTTCGACGACGAAGGCCAGCCCGACCCCGCCGATTGGTTCGCCGCGCACGGCTGGACGACGGATTCGGTCCAGGCGGGCGCGGAAGCCCTCCGGCTGGGCCGGACGGCGCACTCGCAGGAAGGGCCGTTCGTCAACCGTTTCGTGACCGCGGGTAAGCCCTGACGAATCCGTCGACCGTTGGCGTTGTGCGGGCGGATGCCCGGATCCGGCACGATCTTTCTATTGCTGCGCTGGCCGGGTGACTAGGATCGCGGTTATCACCGGTGTGCGACCACGCGACGTAGCCTGGGCACCGCCGGAAGGGAAGGACAATGATGACCACCGAATCGGTTGCAGCCAAAGCTCAGGAGCGCGGAGCAAACGGAGCCGGCGGAGTTCGAGCCCCGTCCGACGATTCCAAGCCAACCGATGTCGGTGCCACCGTCGCCCGGCTGCGCCAGACGTTTGCCTCCGGGCGGACCCGCAACGTGCAGTGGCGCAAACAGCAACTGCTGCAGCTGCAAAGGTTGATGGAGGAAAACGAAGACGCCATCACCAAAGCGCTGGTCGAGGATCTGGACCGCAACCCGGTAGAGGCGTTCATCGCCGACATCGCAACGACCATCGCCGAAGCGAAGTACGCGGCCAAGAAGGTACGCAAGTGGATGCGGCGCAAGCACGTCTTGCTCGAAGCGCCGCAGTTGCCCGGCCGGGGCTGGGTGCAGTACGAGCCGTACGGCACCGTGCTGATCATCGGCGCCTGGAACTATCCGTTCTATCTGACGCTGGGTCCGGCGGTCGGTGCGATCGCGGCCGGCAACACCGTCGTTCTCAAACCCTCCGAAATCGCCGAGGCATCGTCGCGTTTGATGGCCGAATTGGTGCCCCGCTATCTGGACCGTGACGCGATTGCGGTGATCGAAGGCGACGGCGCGGTGAGCCAGGAGCTGATTGGGCAGGGCCTGGATCGGGTGATGTTCACCGGCGGCACCGAGATCGGCCGCAAGGTCTACGAAGGCGCCGCGCCGCATCTGACCCCGGTCACCCTCGAACTCGGCGGCAAGAGCCCGGTGATCGTCGCCGCGGACGCCGACATCGATGTCGCGGCCAAGCGGATCGCCTGGATCAAACTGCTCAACGGCGGCCAGACCTGTGTTGCTCCCGACTACGTGCTGGCTGACGCAACGATTCGGGACGAACTCGTGGGCAAGATCGGCGCCGCCGTCACCAAGTTCCGCTCCCAAGACGACCCCGACGGGCTGCGGATCGTCAACCGGCGCCAGTTCGACCGGTTGAGCGGCTACATCGCGGCTGCCGAATCCGAAGCCAAGGCCGAGGGTAAGTGCAAGGTTGAGGTGGGCGGCAAGTGCACGGCGGAGAGCCTGCGCATTCAGCCGACCGTGGTCGTCGACCCCGATCCGAGCGGTCCGGTGATGACCAACGAGATCTTCGGGCCGATCCTGCCGGTGCTCACCGTCAAATCGCTGGATGATGCCATCGGTTTCGTCAACTCACGGCCCAAGCCGTTGTCGGCATACCTGTTCACCAAGTCGCGCGAAATCCGCGAACGGGTGATCAACGAGGTGCCCGCGGGCGGCATGATGGTCAACCACCTCGCCTTCCAGGTGTCGACGGCGAAGTTGCCATTCGGCGGTGTCGGCGCCTCGGGCATGGGCGCCTACCACGGCAAGTGGGGCTTCGATGAGTTCAGTCACCGCAAGTCGGTGTTGACCAAGCCGACTCGCCCCGACCTCTCCAACATCATCTACCCGCCCTACACCGAGCGGGCCTTCAAGCTGGCTCGCCGGCTGTTCTAGCCTGACGCCCATGCCCAACGGCTTCGGCCTGGTGCCGGGCCGAACCCGACCGTGTCAACAGAGAGGAACCTGATGCCCGGAGTACAGGATCGCGTCGTCGTCGTCACCGGAGCCGGTGGGGGACTGGGCCGCGAATACGCGCTCACCCTTGCCCGAGAGGGAGCCAGCGTGGTCGTCAACGACCTCGGTGGGGCTCGCGACGGCACGGGCGCCGGATCGGCGATGGCCGATCAGGTTGTTACCGAGATCCGTGAGGGTGGCGGTCGCGCGGTCGCCAACTACGACAGTGTTGCCACCGAAGACGGCGCGGCGAACATCATCAAGACCGCGCTCGACGAGTTCGGCGCCGTGCATGGTGTGGTGAGCAACGCCGGCATCCTGCGTGACGGAACCTTCCACAAGATGACGTCGGAGAACTGGGACGCCGTGTTGAAGGTGCATCTCTACGGCGGCTACAACGTCGTCCGCGCGGCATGGCCACACTTTCGCGAGCAGAGCTACGGCCGGGTCGTCGTTGCCACCTCCACCAGCGGCCTGTTCGGCAACTTCGGGCAGACCAACTACGGCGCGGCCAAGCTCGGGCTGGTTGGCCTGATCAATACCCTGGCGCTGGAGGGCGCCAAGTACAACATCCATTCCAACGCGGTGGCCCCGATCGCGGCCACCCGGATGACCCAAGACATCATGCCCCCCGAGGTGCTCGAGAAGCTCACGCCGGAATTCGTCGCGCCCGTGGTGGCCTACCTGTGCACCGAGGAGTGCGCCGACAACGGGTCGGTGTTCATCGTCGGCGGCGGCAAGGTGCAGCGCGCCGCGCTCTTCCAGAACGACGGCGCCAACTTCCAGACGCCGCCGTCGGTGCAGGACATTGCGGCGCAGTGGGCTCAGATCACCGATCTGTCCGGCGCGCAAAAAGCCGGATTCAAGCTGTAACTATATGAAAGCTTGTGTCGTACAAGAGCTTTCTGGTCCGTCCGGCCTGGTCTACACCGAGGTAGACGACGTCTCAGATGGCGGCGGCAACGTCGTCATCGATGTTCGGGCGGCCGGGGTGTGCTTTCCGGATCTGCTGCTGACCAAGGGCGAATACCAACTGAAGCTGCCGCCGCCGTTCGTGCCGGGGCTGGAAACCGCGGGTGTCGTGCGGTCGGCGCCCGCGAGGTCGGGCTTTCGGGTAGGAGAACGGGTTTCGGCGTTCGGCGTACTCGGTGGCTACGCCGAACAAGTGGCGGTTCCGGTTTCCAACGTGGTGCGCAGCCCGGCCGAACTCGATGACGCCGAAGCGGTGTCATTGCTGGTCAACTACAACACCATGTACTTCGCGCTGGCTCGCCGGGCCGCGATGCGGCCGGGTGAGACGGTGTTGGTGCTCGGTGGTGCCGGCGGAGTTGGCACGGCGGCCATCCAGATCGCCAAGGCGATGGGCGCCGGCCAGGTGATAGCCGTGGTGCACCGGGAGGGTGCGATCGACTATGTCGCCTCGGTGGGAGCCGATGTGGTGCTGCCCTTGACCGAGGGCTGGGTCGAGGAGGTGCACAAGCACACGCACGGGCGGGGCGTGGATATCGTGGTCGACCCGATTGGTGGCCCGGTCTTCGATGATGCGATTCGCGCGCTGGCGATCGACGGCAAGCTCCTGGCGATCGGCTTCGCCGCGGGCAGCATCCCGACGCTCGCGGTCAATCGCTTGCTGCGGCGCAACGTCGGCGTGCTGGGTGTCGCGTGGGGCGAATACCTCAACCGGGTGCCCGGTTCGGTGTACTTGTTCTCCTGGGGGCTCAATCACCTGGTTTCCCTGGGGCTGAGACCGCCTCCGCCGCAGCGTTTTCCGCTCAGCGAGGCGCAAGCCGCGCTGCAGAGTCTGGCCGACGGCGCCGTGCTGGGCAAGATCGCTCTGGAGCCGTAGCGGGTGCGGGCCGGCCCGTGCCGGCGTGATTTGCGGCTCGTCGGACAGAGGTGGGACGACGAGGCCGCGAAGGCAACGATGCTATGAGGTTGGTGGCTCGGTGGGCGATTCGGTCGCCCGATCGCTGGGCAGCCCGGAACCCGCTGCTACTTGGCGTCGGTTCGCGACCTCTTTGGCGAACTCCTTCGCGATGCAGTGAAGGTATTCCGACAGCGCGGCCGGATCGCCGAGCACCTGTTGTATTCGCTGTTCGATCGTTTTCATCTTCGCCTGTGCGAAATCGTCATCGGTCTCCTGCGCCACGATTTCAAGGATTCGCATGCCGGTGCCGACGAAGTGCAGTGCGGTAATCGCGGGCGCCTCTTGATCTGTGAGCGCCGCCGATCCAAGAAGGTACGCGACGATGGAGACGAGTTCGTCCTGTGTGGGCTTCTTCACGGAAATCCCCGCCCTTCTACACAATTCATGGTGCGGTGCTCTCGGTCGGCTTCCCGAACCGGTTGTAATGCACCCCCGGTTGGAACGCGGCGCGGGGCGGGGCGGGCAGTGGGTTGCGGATCGGAATACCGATGCCGATGACGACATCTGGCCGAATGTGATCAGGAATATCCAGTACCGCTTGGACCGCGCCCTCGGTAAAGCTGCCGACGGTACAGATTCCGACGCCGAGTCCGACTGCTGCGAGGGTGATATGCGCCAGGGCGGCACCCGCATCGAGTTTCGCGTAGATGTCCACCGCGCGCGATCCCGCTAATGCAGCCACCTTGTCGACATCGGTGCACAGAACAATGGCCGCCGTTGCGTTGCTGACCCAGCCGGGCACGACGTCGCCGAGTGTTGCGACCGAGGCGGGCTCGGTAACCACGACGATGTGACGAACTCCCGGCCGGAATGTCTGGGCACTTGCCGCCGCCTCGACCAGGGCACCGATTGCTTCAGTCGAAAGCTCTGTTTGCTCGAAGTCGCGGTGAGTGCGCCTTTTACGGAAGGCGTCCCACAATTTCAGATCTCTGTGGTCGTGATCAGCACTGGTACCCATATGCCTCCAGCCCGGTCCAAAGTCTGAGCGAGCCCCTCCACCGCCAGCCCGCCAAGCCGACAGCGCTTCGCCAGATAATCAGCGGCGCAAACGTCATGACTTCTCATAACGTCATCGAGATCGCGCGCATCACGTGTCGCCGCTGGCCACCAGGTCAAGGATTCGTGCCGAACCTTGGGCTGTCCGCTTCCTGACTATCACAGACCGTGATGCTTGGCACCCTGACGCGCCAGGCGGAGGGTGTTTGCCGGGTGCGGTCGAGTCATCGTCGCAATGGTTGATGCCTCTGGTGGGGCCACCGAGTGCTGTAGCGGTCAGAGACCTCGGAGTTGCTGCACGAAATCGCAACTATCCGTCTGAGATTGAAGAGTCGGTTGGCCAGCACCGCCCACCGCGGCGGAATCCGCCCGTCCAAGACCGGCGCGAGTGTTGTCCAGGCGAACGTGAATTTCTATCGCCGAGCCGGCAACATCCCGATCCGCGCGCACCTGCTGGACGAAGGTTTGGTGAGACGAAGAACCGGCCGATGGCCGGGTAGAGTGCTTTAACCGGCGTTTACTCAGGGTGATTGCTCGACGAGGGCGGGATGCGCGATTGCGGATCGTGGGATGGTTAGTCAGCTGATCGGGCAGTTGGGCGCGGATGGGTTTGCCGACGCGGTCGAGGTGGGCCGTGGTGGTTTCGGGGTGGTGTACCGGGCCCGGCAGGTGGAATTGGATCGGGTGGTGGCGGTCAAGGTGCTGACCGCTGATCTGGAACAGAACCGGCCACGTTTTGAGCGTGAGCAGCGCGCGATGGCCAGATTGACCGGCCACCCCAACATCGTCTCGGTGCTGCAGGTGGGGCACACGCCCGGCGGCTATCCGTACCTGGTGATGCCGTTTTGCTCGCGCGGATCGGTGCAGGAGGTGATCACCGAGTGCGGCGGGTTGGCGGTCAGCGAGGTGCTGCGGCTGGGGGTGGCGGTAGCCGCGGGTCTGGAATCCGCCCACCGGCTCGGCATCGTTCATCGTGATGTCAAACCGGCCAATGTGTTGCTCACCGAGTTCGGTGACCCGGCCCTGACCGATTTCGGGATCGCCCACATGGTCGGCGGATTCCACACCGCCAGCGGCGTTTTCTCAGCCACCCCGGACTTCACCGCCCCGGAAGTCCTCAGCGGCAAAGAACCCGACCAGGCCTCAGACGTCTACGGGCTGGGAGCGACCCTGTTTTGCGCGTTGACCGGCCAACCACCGTTTGCCCGCCGCGACGGGGAAGTGCTCATGGCGCAGCTGCTGCGCATCGCCACCGAGTCCGCGCCCGACCTGCGCGCATACGGCGTTGACGACGACCTAGCCGTGGTGATTGGCGCGGCGCTCGCACCCGAACCCACTGCCCGCCCGGCCATGGTTGAGTTCGGCGAGGCGCTGCAAGAGCTTCAGGCCACCCGCGGCTTGGCTATCGACGCGATGGCGTTGCAGGGCGCCAAGCACACGGGCAAGACCGCCGCCGCCCGACCCGTGCCGCCGCCGCGAGTCCGGGGCAACCTGCCTGCTCCGTTGAGCGAGTTCGTCGGCCGCGCCGCCGAACTCGCGGCGCTGGCCGAGCTGTTCTCGACCGCGCGGTTGGTGACACTGGTCGGGGTCGGCGGGGTCGGCAAGACCACCCTGGCGCTGCGGGCCGCGCGCACCCGGGCCGCCGACTACCCAGCCGGGGTGTGGGTGATCGACATCGGCGAGTTGCGCGACGGCGCCCTGCTGCCCGGGCTGGCCGCGGGCGCCCTGGGAATCCACGATCAGGGCAGCAGGGCGCTGCCCGAGGTGATGGTCGACGCCATCGGCGAACGCGAAATGTTGCTGGTGTTCGACAACTGTGAACACGTCATCGACGAGGCCGCCGCGCTCATCGACACCCTGCTGCGCGGCTGCCCGAGGTTACAGATCGTGGCGACCAGCCGCGAACTACTCAGCCTCGACGGCGAAGCCGTGTTCGCCGTCTCCCCGCTGCGCTACCCAGACACCACCACCGGCACCAGCCGAGCCGCTCTCGCCGACTACGACGCGGTAGCTCTATTCGTTGAGCGGGCACAAGCCGCTCGGCCCGGCTTCACCCTTACCGAGCACAACGCCGGCGCCATTGCGCTCATCTGCTCGCGCCTCGACGGGGTCCCGCTGGCCGTCGAACTCGCCGCCGCGCGCGTGCGTGCCATGTCGGTGCAACAGATCGCCGCCCGGCTCTCCGAAAGCTTCGCGCTGCTCAGCCGCGGCTACCGCGGGTCGCCGACGCATCAACAAACTCTGCGCTGCTGCATCGACTGGAGCTACCAGCGCTGTTCCACTGCCGAACAACAACTCTGGGCGCGCCTTTCGGTATTTGCCGGCAGCTTCGATCTGGACCTGGCCCACCACGTCTGCGCCCCCGACACCTGCCCCGATGACCTGCTCGACCAGCTCTGCGAACTGGTCGACAAGTCGATCCTGAGCCGCATCGACAACAACGACGACGCCGAAGTGCGCTTTCGACTGCTGGCCACACTGCGCGAATACGGCGCATCGTGCCTGACCGCGGCCGACCACCAGCTCCTACGGCAACGCCACCTCGATGGGTATCGGCAACTAGTGGCCAAGGCCCACGCCGAATGGTTCAGCGAGCACCAAGTCAACTGGATCCGCCGCATGCGCCGCGAGCTGCCCAACGTCCAGGAAGCCCTGCAGTTCGGCCTGACTCATGCCCCCGACACCGCCCTGGAAATGGTCGCCGACCTGCGCATGCTCTTTATTGTCTCCGGCAAACTGAAGGAGGGCCGCCGCTGGCTCGATAGGGCATTGAGCGCTACCCCCGAGAGCTCAACAAAGAACCGGATCCGGGGGCTTACCACCGCAGTCGGTTTCGCTTACTTTCAGATGGACTGGCCGGCCGTGACGCAGTGGTTGGCCGAGGCCCGCAACCTGCTCGAGCTCGAGCCTTATCCCGAGATGGATGGCTTGCTCTGCGGCTACGACGGGTTCTCGACCTTACTGCGCGGCGAAATCGACCAGGCCCGCGTCAGTGCCGAACGCGGACTTGCCATCACCGGCGATTATGACGATTACCAGGTCCGAATTGGGTGCATGTGGGTGATGTCATTTCACTCCGCGCTGGTCGGTGACGCCGATCAGGCGCTGCACTGGGCTGAACGGGCATACGCCTTGGCCGAATCACGCCACGAGGTGCAGATGCGGACGTTCACCGTGAGTGCACTCGTAGTCGGCTGGCTCACGCGGGGCGATGTTGAACACGCCGATAGTGCGCTCCGGAAAGCCCTCGAGCTGTGCCGCGCCAGCGACTACCCCTTTGCTGGCGCCCAATGCTTGGAGGGGATGGCCTGGACGTCGGCGGCCAACAACAATCTGCGACGCGCGGTGGTCCTGATGACGGCAGCCGCCACGATCAGCCAGATAACTACCGGTTCCAGCACAACATTTTTTGCTGTGATGGGTCCATTTCATGCCGACTGCGAACGTCGGGCCCGCGCCGAATTATCCGAGACGGAGTTTGAAAGCGCTCGCATTCAGGGAGAATCACTAACCTTCGATGAGGCAGTGGCTTTTGCGTTGGGCCACGAATGGTAGCTGCCTGAAGTTTGCCGGCCCATGCGTGGCGTGCCCGCCGCACTGACCAAGCCGCGACGCATCGGACCGCTCATAGTGGTCGGGGTCGGCTACATCGCGCACCGATCGAATCGGTGAATCGCGGTCAGAACCGGTCACAGAATCACTACACTCGTCAATTAGCGAGCAAGACTGTTCGACGCAAGGCGTGTGGCTTGATCAACCCTCTGGCTGAGCAGCTCAACGTGGATGGCTTTGCCGACGCCGCGGAAGTCGGTCGCGGCGGTTTCGGTGTCGTGTATCGCTGCCGGCAAGTCGATCTGGATCGGGTAGTGGCGATCAAGGTGCTGACCATCGACCTTGACGAGAACCGGCCTCGCTTCGAGCGTGAGCAGCGGGCGATGGCCAAGCTGACCGGGCATCCCAACATCGTCTCTGTGCTCCAGATCGGTGAAACCCGCGACGGCCACCCGTACCTGGTGATGCCGTATTGCCGGCGGGGTTCCGTGCAAACCGAAATCAGTCGGTTGGGCCGGCTATCGTTGGCGGACGTCTTGCAGCTCGGCGTCGCCCTGGCGGCGGGGCTGGAATCGGCACACCGGCTGGATATCCTGCATCGGGATATCAAACCGGCCAACGTGTTGCTCACCGATTTCGGCGAGCCCGCCCTGACCGATTTCGGGCTCGCCCACATGGCCGGCGGATTCAGAACAGCCACCGGCCTGTTCACCGCCTCCCCGGCCTTTACCGCCAGCGAGCTGGCTCGCGGCGGTGAACCCGATCGTGCGTCGGATGTATACGGGGTGGGCGCGACGCTGTTTTGCGCGCTGACCGGTCACCCTCCCTTTGAGCGCCGCAAGGGCGAATCGGTGATCGCGCAGATATTGCGGGTGGCCAACGATCCAGTTCCCGATCTAGCCGAGTATGACGTCGCCGAAGACGTCGCGTCGGTGGTGAACAGGGCACTGTCTCGTGACCCAGCGGCTCGACCCACCATGGTCGAGCTTGGTGAGGCGATTCAGAGTCTGCAGGCTGCCCATGGCCAGGCCGTCGACGCAATGGCGCTGGAGGGCGGCAAGCGGTCCACCTCCGTCTCAAGCGAATCAGCCTGGCACGTATCGGCAAGACAAACTCGAGGAAATCTGCCCGCGAAGCTCGCGGGTTTTGTCGGGCGCCAGGCCGAACTCGCCGAGCTTGGTGCCCTGATCTCGACGTCGCGACTGGTCACCTTGACCGGGGTGGGCGGGGTCGGCAAGACCTCCCTGGCGGTGCAGGCTGCCGGGGAACATGTGTCCCATTTCCACGATGGCGTGTGGCTGGTCGACATCGGCGAGCTCAGCGACGGGGCGCTACTGGCCGGGCTGGCGGCGCGCATGTTGGGTATTCGGGATCAGGGTGCAAGACCGCTGACCGAGGTGCTCACCGACGCCCTCGCCGAACGCGATGCGCTGGTGATCTTCGATGGCTGCGAATACGTCATCGACCACGCCGCCCAGCTCATTGACACACTGCTGCAAGGCTGCCCGCAGCTGCACATCCTGGCAACCAGCCGCGAACTCCTCGGTATCGGCGGGGAGGCGGTGCTGGCCCTGTCCCCACTGCCCTACCCTGACGCAGCGTCCGTTTCCAGCCGCAGCAGCGTAGCCTGCTATGACGCCGTGGCTTTGTTCGTGGAGCGTGCCCGCACCGCCCGACCCGGCTTCACCTTGACCCAGCGCAACGCGGCCGCGGTTGCCCGTATTTGCGAGCGGCTCGACGGATTGCCGTTGGCAATCGAGTTGGCCGCCGCACGCCTGCGTGCCATGTCGGTCGAGCAGATCGCCGACCGGCTCTCGGACCGCTTTGGCTTGCTGACCCGTGGCCAGCGCGGCGCACCAACCCGTCAGCAAACCTTGAGCTACTGCATCGATTGGAGCTACGACCACTGCACGCCCATCCAACAACAGTTGTGGGCGCGGTTATCGGTGTTCGCCGGCAGCTTCGACCTCGACGCGGCCCAATACGTCGCCCCGCAAGACATGGACGCCGACGACCTGCTCGATGAACTTTGCGCACTGGTGGACAAGTCGATCCTCATTCGCACCGAAGATGATGGTGCGGTGCGGTTTCGGCTGCTGAGCACGATGCGTGAGTATGGCAATTCACGCATCGACGCTGAGCAGTACCAAGGCCTGCAACAGTCACACTTCGACTGGTGTGAGCGGCTGGTGACCCAGGCTCACCTCGAATGGTTCAGTCAAAAGCAGGTCGACTGGATTCACCACCTGCGCAGCGAACTTCCCAATATCGAGGAGGCGCTGCAGTTCGGGCTGGAAAAGGCTCCGGAGAGCGTCCTGCTGATGGCGGCCAAGCTCCGCAATCTTTTTGTCGCCTCAGGGAAATTACAGGTCGGAAGGCTTTGGGTGGAGCGGGCGTTGAGCACGACGACCTCCGCTCAGCCATCCGGTGCACGGATCGCCGCCCTTGCCGCCCTCGCAATGTTTGCCGTCCTACAGACTGACTGGCCGACCGCACAATCATGTGTGGCGCAAGCACACGAACACGGCGCGGCGGTGCCCGACCCCATTGCCGAATCGCTGCTCGGGGTTGCGCGGGGCCTCGGCGCTCTGCTGCAAGGGCAGGTTGAGCAGGTCCAGACCGATGCCGAGCAAGGATTGGCCGCGGGCGACTTTGAGCTGCAAGTGCTCGGCATGTGGCTGATGTCGCTGCGCCACTTGGCAGTTGGCGATCCTGAACCCGCACTGCGCTGGGCGGAGAAAGCCCACTCGGTGTCCGAATCGCGTGTCGAAGTCCAGATGCGGACATACTCCTTGAGCGCCCTGGCGGTGAGCCACCTGATGCTGGGCGACACCGGGTCCGCCGAGTGCAGCCTGCGGGAGGGCCTGAAACTGTGCCAGGTGATCGATGATCCCTGGTCGGGGGCCAGCTACCTGGAGGGGCTGGCCTGGACCGCCGGGGCCAACGGAAACCTGCGACGTGCCGTGGTGCTGATGGCAGCGGCCGCCGCGCTGAGCCGCTCCAGCGGAGCGGGATCCACCGTCATAGCGCTGGTGGGGTCCATGCACCAGCAGTGCGAACGCGCGGCACGGGAAGAGCTATCCGACGCCGTCTTTGAGGCTGCCCGCGTCGAAGGTGAGTCGCTGAGCTTCGACGAGGCGGCGGACGTTGCGCTGACCGAGCCGTAGCGCGGAGCTTTCCTTCCCGGCCGCAAGGCGATCCGGCTCCTCGCCATGGGGTGGGTATTCGCCGGGCGCAGCGGGCGCCTCCATCACGGGTGGGCGCCGCGGCGAGATCGGTGTCCAAGACCTGGGATACGCGTATCCCTTTCGCGGCAATCGCAGTCTGGATGCTTACCGGCCCGGCCGGTCAGCGCGAAAATCCGAGCACGCGTCGAAAGTCCTCGGCGAGCCAGGACAACAGGGCGGCTGCGGTACGGACAAAAAAATGACCACCGGGCATGGCCACCACCTCGAATGTCGCGCTGGTCATTTCGTCCCATCGGGTCAGCTCGGATTGGTCGAAGGTGACGTCGCCAACCCCGCCCAGTGCTGTTATCGGGCACGATAACGGCGGTGCCGGGCGGTACAGATATTCCTCGCAGGCGGTCAGATCGGCTCTCGCGATCGGCAGCATGAGATCCATCAACTCAGCGTTGTGCAAGAGTTCGCTGGGGGTACCTCCGAAGCTGTTGAGGCGGCTGAGCAGCGCACTGTCGGACAAGGCCGAAAGATATTGCCCACGATTAGGGGGCCAAAAAACGACCGGGGGGCGGCTGGCCGCTGCATAAAGCTTCACCGGCAGCGGCGCGCGTTGCTGCCTCAGTTCTCGGGCCAGCTCAAAAGTCACCAGGGCGCCCATGCTGTGCCCGAACAATGCGTACGGTCCGTCAAGATCAGCCGCGAGCTCTCGAGCAAACACGCAGGCGATCTCGCCGATGGCGGTCAGTGGCGGCTGGCCGAACCGCCGCCCGTGACCCGGGTACTCGAGCGGCACCACCCGAACCCAGGACGGCAACCGGTCAGACCACTCACCATAGAGCGACGCACTGCCAATCGCGTGCGGGACACAGTAGACCCGGAGCGCCGGCGGCATCACGCTCAGCCGCTGCGCCGGGCGGTCGCACCATTCGGGGTGCACCATGCGGTCGTGCCAGCCAACAGCTGAGTCGCTCGACGGTGGCTCCATTGAGAAGTTCTCGCAGCGGCGGCTCGCAACCGAACGCCACCGCTATGCGCTCACTGACCACCAACGCCTGAATCGAGTCGCCGCCACTGTCCTGCAAACTGTCGTGGGCACCCACCGGCCTACCCAGGACGTCCTCCCAGATTCGCCCTAGATGTGCGCGGGCCGCGGCTTGCGCGTTGGCGGCCTGGCGTAGCGCGACCCGACGACTGGCGTGCAGGCAGTGCAGTCGTGTTTCGCTGGCGAAATCAGGCAGCGGCGCCGATCCCCCGTCCGCGAGCGCGGCGATGGCTTCCTCGTAGGCCTCGAGGATCATGTGGACGTAATCGGCGGCAAGCAATCGAGGATCGAACTCCACCCCTATTCCGAGCGCCCCCGCTTCGCGACTGAAGACGATGACGAACGGCAGATTGGTGTGTTCAATTATCTTGCGGCGCAGCACCGTGGCTTGTTCGGTTACGGAGTCTTCGGCCTTCGCGGGATCCAAATCCACGTAGTTGAACGCCGTATCGAAGAGCCTTCCGATGCCGTTGTCGCGTTGAATCGTTCGTAGCGGCACCCGGCGGTGGGGCAGGCCATCGTGCTCCGCGGCGAACACGCCGTCGAGGAGCGCCGCGTAGCTCGCAGCGTTCAATCTGATCCGCAGCGGGACGGTATTGAGGAACATGCCCAGCACACTCTCGGCGTCCTCGGTCTCGGGGCGGCCGTTGACCACCAGTCCGGTCACCACATCATCGCTAGCCGCCATCCGGCCCATGACCACCAGGTGCGCCGCAAGAAGGGTGCTCTTGATTGATACTCGCCGCTGTCGTGCCAGATCGCGCAGGCGCCCCTCAGCCTCGCTTGGCAACTCGTGGAATATCACCTCGAGGCGGCTGGTCCCTGAGCGGGTGGCCGGGAAAAGACACGGGATCAGCCCCTGCAACTGGTGTCGCCAGAACGCCCGCGACGGGCTGCCCTCTGCCTCGCTCTCGAGCATGATGAAGTCACGGAAGTGCGTTTGCAGACGCTCGCGGGTCGGCGGCTGCCCGGCGGTCCGGAAAGAGTCGTAGCTGCAGAGCAAGTCGCGCTGCAACTCCACCACGCTCCACCCGTCGAGCAAGGCGTGGTGGAAACTCAGGCTCATGTCGAACCGGTCCTCGCCACGCACATGGACTATCAACTCCAGCGGCGTGCGAGTGCGCCACTCTATCGGGCGACGGGCCTCAGTTTCCATCCACTCCGACAGCGACGCCTCCTGTTCGGCCTCGGTCAGACCGGACAGATCGAAGACCTTCAGCGGCGTCGACACGGACTCGTGCACCAGCTGCAGCGGTACCGAATAAGCCGACAAATCAAACGTTGTGCGCAGGATCGGATGGCGCAGCGTCATCTCGAAGAGCGCCGAGCGAAACGCGTTCTCATCCCACGGCGACTGCACCAGGTAGCTGACCACGTCGTGGTACACACTCGGCCCGTCGACGCGGCTGTGGAAGAGCATGCCGGCCTGCAGCGCCGACAGCGGATAGGCGTCGCTTACATCGGCGGGCAAGGCACCTTCCGAGCCCTCCGGGACCAGCAGCCGCTTGGCCTTGCGTTCTATCCTCGCCGGTTGCTGCGGTGTCTCGGTTGGTACCAGCCCCGTGGCGAGTTCCGCGGGCGTCTGGTGCCGGAAGACATCCTGGACTGACAGCTGCAGACCGAGGGCCTTGGCCTTGGCCGATACCCGCACGGCCATCATCGAGTCGCCGCCGATGTCGAAGAAGTTGTCGTCGGCGGCGACCGAGGACAGCTCCAAGACCTCGGCGAACACACCGCAGATCCGGTCGAGCACCGGCCCCACGTCATCCGTCGACTTCTTGATGAGCTTGATGGTCGCGTCCCGCGCTATCCGGATCGTGTCGTTGAGATCAATTCGTACCGTGAGCTCTTCGACGGTGTCACCTGCCGCCGGCGCACTCGGACCAGTCCGGGCCTGCGGTTCTCTGGGCGCTGGAAGGGCCGCTCGATCGATCTTTCCGTTGACCGTCAGCGGCAAGGATTCCAAGGTGACGAAGGACGACGGGAGCATGTAGTCGGGGAGACGCGAAGTGAGGGCTCGGCGGGTCTGGGCAACCGGCAGTTCCTCGCCCCCACGCGTGACAACGTAGGCCACCAGGCGGGGTTCGCCGCCCTCGGTCCGGACCATCGCGTAGCAAGCCATTACCTGTTCGAGTCCGAGGACCGCCGTCTCGACCTCGCCGAGTTCGATGCGGAAACCGCGCAATTGGACTTGGTGGTCCAAGCGGCCGAAATACTCGATCTCCCCGTTGGATAGCCGTCGACCGCTATCCCCGGACCGATAGAGTCGCTCGCCCGCGCGGAACGGGTGCTCGATGAAACGTTGCGCGGTCAGTTCGGGCATCCCAAGATAGCCATTCGCCAGGCCTGGCCCGCCCACGCAGATCTCACCTGGCACGCCGTAGGGGACCAGGTTGCCCACCGAATCGGTTAGCAGACACTCCAAGTCAGGTACCGGGCGACCGATGATGGAGCTGTGCGCACCGAAGATGTCGGCGCGCATCAGCCGGCGGAATGTGACATGCACCGTGGTCTCGGTGATGCCGTACATGTTGATCAACTCAGGATGCTCATCACCGTGGGCCTTGACCCACGGGATGAGGTCCGCGAACGTCAACATCTCCCCGCCGAAGATCACATACCGCAGGAAAAGTCTGCTCGCGGCACCTTCAATGTCGGCGTCGGCGTCTCGGACCAGACGAAACGCTGACGGAGTCTGACTGAGCACGGTGATCCGCTCGTTGGACAGCAGCTCGCGGAATTCCGCGGGATTGCGGGTCACCAGGTAGGGCACGACCACCACACACGCACCATGCAGCAGCGCCCCCCAGAGCTCCCACACGGAGAAGTCGAACGCCACCGAGTGGAACATCGTCCACCGGTCGTCGCTGTTGAACTCGAAGAGTTCGTCGGTCGCGCTGAATAGCCGCACGACGTTGTGATGGGTCACCGCAACGCCCTTGGGCCGACCGGTCGAACCCGAGGTGTAGATCACGTAGGCGGTGTCGTCGGCGGACACCTCGACGTGCCGTGCTGGGGCGGGGGTTGCACTGATGACGTCGACCTCGATCGTTGGCGCGCCATGTGCAGACACCACGTGCCGCAGGGCTGACTCGGTGACGATCATCGACGGACCACAATCGCTCAAGACGAGCTCGACGCGTGCGGCTGGCCAGCTCGGGTCGATGGGCACGTATGCAGCGCCGGTCTTCAGGATGGCCAGGATCGCGACCGGTAGGCGGTCGGTTCGCTCCAGCAGCAGTGCCACCTTGTCGCCGTGTGCGACCCCGCTATCGATCAGCAGGGCGGCCAGGGCATTGGACTCGGCGTCAAGAACTGCATAGCTCAGGTCACGGCCGGCAAACCGCACGGCCGTTGCGTCCGGGTGTGCTGCGGCCTGCACCTCGAATCCGCGGTGCAGCGTCGGGTAGGCCGGAGCAATGTCGCGGCGTGCGTCGAGGACTTCCAACTCGTCGATCTCGTCATCGGTCAACATCGAGAAGCCGGCGAGCGCGATCCGCGGTTGAGCCAGCGCGGACTTCAACAGGGTGACCAGGTGGCCGGCCATCCGCTCGATGGTGTCGGTGTTCCACAGCGCGACGCTGAAATCGAAGACCAGGTGGAGGCCGCCCGCAGCGTCGGGCTCCACGCTCAGCCCCAACTTGAACAAGGCGCGGCCGGGATCGTGTGGCACGGCGGTTACTCGTACACCGTCGATCACCGGGCCCGACGAGCCCGATATTTCCGGTACGAAGGACACCTCGATCAGCTGTGCGGACTTGGCCAGTTGCGGGCCGAACCGCTCCAGTAGGTCATCGAAAGACACATCGCCGTGGGCGCGCGCCTCGCCCAGACGCGCGGCCGTGCGGGCGGCGTGTGTCGCCAGCGTCAAGCCCTCGGCGAAGTCGGCGCGAATCGGCGACAGGTCGGCAAAGTATCCGATGGTCGTCGACGGCACCGAAGGCGGCCGGTTCGGGGTTGGCACGCCGACGACCACCGTGTCCTGGCTGGTGTAGCGGTGCAGCAGGTATTGCCACATCGCCAAGATGATCGTCGAGCGATCCACGTCCAGGCGGCCGGCAACCTCATCGAGCTCAATCCGGACGTCATTCTCCAACTGCAGACTGACGCGGGCGCCACGGAACGAGGGACTAGTGGTCTGCGGCCGGTCGGTGGGTAGTTCCAGGCGCGCGGGCATGCCCGTCAGGGTGCGGTCCCAATACGCCAGGCTCTGCTTGTTATGCGGCCCAGCCGATCTCGCAACCTGCGCCCGAGCCAGCTCACTCATCGTGATGTCCCGGCCAGGGCCTGACGCGCCATGACGCGGGTTGGCGTAGATCGCCGAGAGCTCGCCGAACAATTGGGCTTCGGCCCAGAAATCCGCGACGATGTGGTGGTAATTCATCCCCAGGATCAGCCGGTCGTCGTCGATTTGAATGATCATCGCCCGAAACGGCGGATCGACCGCGATATTGATCGGGCGGCGCGCATCGGCGTCGATCAAGTCCTGCGCCAGCTGTTCGCGGATGGCTGCGTCGCGGTCACGCAGGTCGTGCATCTGCACCCGGCCCGGCGACCTGATGATTTGCACGACACCCTGGTCACGCTCGGGAAATATGGTGGCCAGCGAGGGATGCCGCCGGGCCAGAAGTTCGAGCGCCTTGCGCAGCCGCACCGCGTCGATATCGCCGAGCAGGTTGAAGTACCGTTGCGAGCACAACTCCTTGCCGCCACCGCTCATTCGGTCGAGCAGCCAGATCCGGCGCTGCGCCTGTGTCAGCGGCGCCGGTTCTTGGCTCCGGTCCTGGCTGGCCGGACACGCTCGGCGTGCTCCTCCACCGTGCACTCCGAGTTCGTTACCAGCTCCCGGAGGGCGGCGGTGAACTCGGCGGCAAGCCGCTGCGCGGTACGTGCCCGGAACAGATCGGCGTCGTACTCGAGGAAGCCGCTGAGGGTGGCGCTCTCGTCAACAAACGACGCCAACAGGTCAAACTTTGCTGATCCTGGGTCGACGGGCAGGTTATGCACGTGCGCGCCCTCAACTTCGAGAGGCGTGACATCACCGTCGTAGAGCGTGACGGCGGCCTGGAAGACGGGATTGCGGCTGCCGACGCGTTCGGGTTTGACCGCGTTGACGACTTCCGGGAAGGACAAGGCGGCGTGGTCGACCACCGTACGAATCTCGTCGCGGGTACGCACCACGAGCTCTTCGAACGTGGGATCGTCCCCCAACTGGCAGCGCAACGCGACCATGTTGGCGAAATTGCCGATCGTGCGCTCGACGCTGGGGTGGTTGCGCCCGGCGGTCACTGCCCCGACAACCATGTCGCGCTGCCTGCCGTAGGAAGCGATCCACACCATGAACGCGGCCACGAGCACGCTGTAGGGAGTCGCGCTGTGCTGGGGGGCCAGGGCGCGAACGGCTTGGCGGTCGGCCTCGGTCAGGGCGATCCGGACGCGGCCGCCCCGGAAACTGCCGAGCGCGGGGCGGGGGAAGTCGCGCGGGAGTTCGATCTCCGGTGGTGCGCCGTCGAGGTGGTCGCGCCAAAAATCCTCGAGTTCGCCGCGTCGCTCGGTACTGAGTAGCCGGCCGGCCCACTCCACGTAGTCAACGGGCTGGACGTCCAGGCTCGGTAGCCGCTCGCCGGCATCCAGCGCCGCGTAGGCCTTGCTCATCTCGGCGGGCAGCAGGCCCGCGGCCGACCAGCCGTCCGCAACGATGTGGTGTAGTACCCAGGCCAGGTAGTGGTCGTCGTCGGCGAGAGTGACCAAAAGTACCCGCACCGGGGAGTCGCGGAAGAGGTCGAACGGGCGCGCGGCCAACTTGGCGATGCGCTCTTGACCGGCCGCCTCCCGCTGATCGGCGGGTAGGTCGGTGAGGTCGGCATGCTCCAACTGGACGGGCCCCGGTGGCAGGATGACCTGCACCGGTTGGCCCTCGCGCGCCGGGAAAACCGTTCGCAGCGCCTCGTGGCAAGCGACCACCTCGGCGAACGCCGCCCGTAGCCGTTTGGCGTCCACCGGGCCTCGGATACGAACGGCTTCGGGAATGTTGTATGCCGCCATGGTCGGCACGAGCTGCTGCAGGTACCACAGATTCGCCTGCACGGGCGACAGCGGCAGCGGTTTGGTGCGGTCGATCGGCACGGGTCCGGTGATCGCGGCGTCATCGATGGGCTCGGCCTGGCCGCGTTTCTCCTCGATGAGCGCGGCCAGGGCGGTGAGGCTACCGGCGCGCACGAAGTCCCGCATCTGAAGCGTGACACCCATGCGTTCCCGAAGCCGCATGATGACGCGCAGAGCCGCGAGAGAATGCCCGCCGATGTTGAAGAAGTTGGCGTCGGCATTGGTTACCGGGGTGCCGAGAATCTCCTCCCACACACGCGCGAGCGGGATCAAGCCCTCTGGCAGCGGCCCGGCGCCGGGCCCGGCATCGTCGAACGATGCGGACGGCAGTGCGGCTAGATCCACCTTTCCCGAGGGGGTACGCGGCAGCGAATCGAGCAGCACGAGCGCGGCCGGCACCATTGTGGTGGGCAACTTGTCGCGGACATGATCGAGCACGGATTCTGGGTCCAGGATCTTGTTGGGTGTGCCCGCGACGACGTACCCGATCAGGGCCTTCTGCCCGGGGGCGCGTTCACGTACGTCGACCACCGCATGTTGGACGCCCGGGTGCCCGCAGAGCGCCCGTTCGATCTCGCCTGGCTCGATCCGCACTCCGTGGACCTTCAACTGGCGGTCGAGGCGCCCCAGGAATTCCACGGTTCCGTCCGCGCGCTGGCGCACTCGGTCACCGGTGCGGTACACCCGCAGGCCCTGCTCGGGCGCGCGTACGTCGCGACGAAAACGTTGAGTTGTGAGGGCCGGCGCACCCAAGTAGCCCAGCGCAACCCCGGCGCCGCCGATCCATAATTCGCCCGGCTGTCCCTCGACGGCCAGGTCGCCTTCGGTGTCGACGATGTAGAGCCGCGCATTGGCGATCGGTCGACCGATCGGTGCCCAGGATGCCTGGTCGGTTATGTCGGCGCGCCAGTACAGGGCGTCGATCGCCGTCTCGGTCGGACCGTACAGGTTCACCAGCTGGGCATGGGGGAGGATCTCGGCAAATCGGCGTGCGGTGGCCAGCGATAGCGGCTCGCCACCGCAGAAGACGTACCGAAGGCTCTGGCACTCGCTGAGTCTGGGCTCGTCGAGAAGGACGTCCAACTGCGAGGGGACGATCTGTAGCACGGTGATTTCAAACTGCAGAACATGTTCGACGATGGTCGACGGGTTCCACTCCCGCCGAGCCGCATCCATGAACACCAACCGGGCCCCCGCGACGAGCGGTCCGAACAGTTCCCACAAGAAGATGTCAAAACCGGGGGAAGCGCTCTGCAGAATCGCGTCGTCGGGGCCGAGGTCGAACTCGTCGCGCCGCCAAAGCAGCTGATTTGCGAAGGCACGGTGCGCACCCATCACCGCCTTGGGCCGGCCGGTGGAGCCGGAGGTGAAATTGACGTATGTCGGCGCATCTGGGTCGGTACTCATCGGTGGCACCGCTACCTCGCCGATGTTGTCGACCTCGATCAATTCCGGTGCGTCGGAGGGAAGAATTTCGCGGGTCTCGGCGTCGATGATCACGCACCGGGCGGCGGCATCCGCGAGCATGCCGGCCACCCGGCTGATCGGGTGGGCGGGATTCAATATGAGCAGGACGGCGGCGGCTCGTTGAACGGCCAGAGCCGCCACCGCAACATGAACACTGTTGCTGAGAAACACGCCGACGACGTCGCCGCTGAGCACGCCGAGTTCGGCGAGTCGCCCGGCGAGTGCGTCGGCGTGCTCGCCGAGTTGGGCGTAGGTGATCGACAGGCCCGTGCTTTCGAGCGCGACGGCATCTGGCGTGCGGTCAATCTGGCCATAGACCAGCCCATGCACGGTGTGGTGCCATCCCGGTCGATCCGGGCCGACTATGGGTTCGCCGCGCTGGCCCAGGTCGACCACCGGCGCCAGCAGGTGGTCGACCACCGCCGCCCGCGAGGTCAGATTCTCATCGAGCGTGCCGACCGCCTCGGCGTAGGTGGGCAAGACTTGTTCGAATGCCTCCTCGAGCCTTGCCGAGGCTCCCGCGCGCGCCCGTTCGCTGTGCCAGGCGTCGGCGATGAACGCCATCGCGGCAGAGCCCGGCTCGGCAACCGCCTCGAGAACGGCCCAGACGCACAGCCAGCCAAGATGATAGAAGGCATTGACCGACTCGTCGACGACAAGCTCGTCCACGGCCTCGCGCAGCCTGCTGATCAGGTCCGCGTTGGCGGTGCGCTCGTCAATCCAGTGATAGATGGTGTCGGAGCGGGCTGCCAGTCGTGCCCCCAACTCGGTCAGCAAGGCCTCCGACGGGCCCTCGCCAATGCGCAGGAAGCGCGCGTCGCGAAGCAGACGTGCCACCTGATGGTTCTCGACGTATCCCCGCCAGCCCAGCATTTGGACGGCGTCGTCGGCGGCGCGATAGGCAAATTCCGATGACGCCACTTTGAGTGCCAGCGAAACATCCTGGGGCACCGCGGGATTAGCGGCGATATCGGCCAGCACCGCCTCGATTGCGGTGATCTCCGACGTAATCCGGCCGATTCGGCGCACTACCACCGGGTCGGCGATGAGTCGGCCGGTGGCAACCTCACGGCGGGATGCGAAGCGATACATGACTTGCGCGCAACGCTTCATCACGCCCGCGGAGATTGCGCCGGTGCAGATCCGCCCGATCAAGGATCCTTCGCCGACGACATCGAGCCCCCCGCCGATCTCGCCGAGAATCTGCCAGGGTTCGATCCGGACGCCATCGAAGCGGATGCCACACACTGGCACCGACCGCAGTCCGATGGTGTCCTCGCGGGGCGCGATGGTCACCCCGGGGCTGTCTGCCGCAACCGCCACCGCGGTCAGCGCTGTGCCCTCGTCGACGGTGAACGGGACAACGGTGACCAACAGGCCGGCCCAACCGGCCGCGGTGATGCACGATTTCGTGGCATCGAGAACCCAGCCGTCAGCATCGCGAGTCGCCTTGCTCGCCAACATCCGTGGATTCGAACTCGACACCTCCGGCTCGGTGATGGCCAGTGCTGCAAGAGTCTTGCCGGCGAGCAGTTGATCCAGGTAGCGCCGCCGCAGCTCCTCGTGTCCGTGCCGAAGGACGGCTTGCAGAGCGGCGTGATGCACGGTCAAGACGGCGGCATGGCCCACGTCGGTGCCGGCGGTCCGTTCCACATCCGGCAGCAGGGCCTTGAGATCCACCCGGTCGCCGGGTTCCGTCGATGACACGTGCCCGAAGTGCGCGACGCTGTCAGTGAACTCGGCAAGCTGCGGGTCCAGCGGTGCGGTCGGTCCGACCTGATGACCGTCCACGCGACCCGTTTCGGGATTTTCACCGTCGTCGGAGACGGACGTCTCCGCTCTCACCGTCATGCAAGAACCCTCGGGTAGATCGTGGAGCCCCCAATCCGCACACGCCGCAAGGCGTGCTGGACTTGCAAGACGGCGGGAGCCTTTCGATGTGGCACTCGCGAGAATAGTAGGTAGCGCCCGAATATGGGCGTAGATGATGAATATTGCGGAATGTCAATTGATATGCAGCATGTCGTCGTCACAATTCACCCGGTGGTTGCCGACCGCGGCCACACCGCCGCCGTCGACGCCGACCGGATGAATTCAGCCCACTGTCACGAGCCGCATCGCTTTCGTCCATACCCGCAGGTATCCGTTGGCCGGCGGGATTCGGCGCGCTGACGCAGGTAGGCCGTCGCTTTATGCTCCCGCGCGGGTGGGTGTTGGTGCGCTGTAGCGAAATGGAAAGCGCCACGGCGTGATTCGCGCATTCTCGGCACTGATGAATTCGGGGGGTCGACCGCTGGAGTCCTGGTGAGCGCAGCGAGCTCATCGGATCGGAGTTTCTCGATGTGTTGGCCTCGGTGCCAGACCCGAGGGACCCACGCGGTCGGAGGTATTCGCTGATGGCTTTGTTGGCGATCGCGGTTCTGGCCACTGCCGCGGGGATGCGCGGCTATGCTGGTTTTGCCACATGAGCGGCCACCGCTCCCGATGATGTGTTGGCCCAATTAGGGGTCCGGTTCCGGCGGCCCAGTGAGAAGACCTTCCGCGCTGTTTTGTCTCGGCTAGACCCCGCCGACCTCAACGCCAGGATGGGCAGTTACTTCACTGCACACGTGGCCAGCAGCGGCCCCAGTGGATTGGTGCCGATCGCGTTGGACGGCAAGATGCTGCGTGGTGCTTTACGCGCCAAAGCGACAGCCACGCATCTCGTGTCGGTGTTCGCCCACCGTGCCCGATTGGTGCTCGGTCAACTCGCTGTCGCCGAGAAAAGCAATGAAATTCCCTGCGTACGTGCCCTGCTCACGCTGCTGCCGGGTAGCTTGCGGTGGCTGGTCACCGTGGATGCGATGCATACCCAGGTCGTCACCGCGAAGTTGATCTGCGCCACTTTGAAGTCGCACTACCTGATGATCGTCAAGTCCAACCAAGCCAAAATACTTGCGCGTATCACCGCGCTGCCCTGGGCCGAGGTGCCCGCAGCCGCTACCGACGACTCCCGCGGCCACGGCCGTGTCGAGACCCGCACCCTGCAAATCATCACCGCTGTACGAGGAATCGGCTTCCCCTACGCAAAACAAATCATCCGGATCACTCGTGAACGCTTGATCACCGCCACCGACCAGCGCAGCGTGGAGGTGGTCTATGCCATCTGCAGCCTGCCGTTCGAGCACGCCCGCCCTACCGCGATCATGACCTGGATGCGTCAACACTGGGGAATCGAGAACAGCCTGCACTGGATACGCGACGTCACCTTCGACGAAGACCGTCAAAGGGCACATACCGGAAACGGCGCACAGGTCCTAGCAACGCTACGCAACACCGCGATCAATCTGCACCGCCTCAACGGCGCCGACAACATCGCCGAAGCCTGCCGGATCACCGCTTTGACCGCCAACCGCCGCCTAGACCTCCTCAATCCACAATTCCCCAGCTCACAAGCCTGCTAATCAACAACGCCGGAGCCCTGGTGTTGACGGCGTCGAGGTAACTGGTCGAAGGAATTGGTGTTCCGGTTCCGCCCATGGCGATCGCGACGTAGTCGTTGAACACGGCCGGCACAGTCGGCGGCGAATTCGGCGAATAAAGTCCAGCGGTCGCTTCTTCTAGCAGGGCGGCGTTGTTGATTTCTTCGGCATTGATGTAGTAATTCGCAACCGTGGCCAGCCGCTGAGCGATCTGCGCGTGAAACGCGGCCAGTTGTGTGCTGATCCCGCCGATATTCGGCGCCGAACGTGCCCAACAGTTGCGCGATGGCGGTCGACACTTCGTCGGCGGCCGCCGACAGGATCGCGGTGGTGGGGCCCGCCGCAGCGGCGGTGGCTTCACTCAGGGCCGAACCGATACCCGTCAGCTCAGTAGCCGCCGCCGCTATTGCCGGCGGTTGCGCAACTACGTACGACAACGCGCTGTCCCTCCTGGCAAGCGGGGGCGGTTACTCACCCCGCAATGCCGGTACCCGTTGAGCGTAAAGCGATTCCACGCTCGCGTTCGGGCTTTTGGAGCAATCAGCGCCGACCCGTGGTGCGTCAGCCGAGCAACGCGCTGCGCAGCTGGTGCCGGTCGGCTTTGGTGATGCCGGAGTCGGCCAGATAGCCATCCAGTGAGCCGAAAGTCTCGTCGATCGTCTGCCATGCCGCGGCCAGGTACTCGGGGCGGACGCCGAGGACGCCATCGGATAACCGGGCCTTGGTGAAGGTCACTACCTCGGGCGTCAGTTCGACGTCGGTGCGCTCTCGGATCATTTCCGAGATCCGGTCACGCAGCTGCGGAACCGCGTCGTTGCTGCGCAGATAATCCGCCAGGATCACCTCGCGGTCCACGCCGACGGCTTCGAGCACCGTGGCGACCACAAAGCCGGTGCGGTCTTTGCCGGCAAAGCAGTGCGTGAGCACCGGGCGCCCCGCGGCCAGCAGCGTGAACACGCGGTGTACCGCGCGCTGGGCCCCGGTGCGCATCGGGAATTGCCGGTATTCGTCGGCCATGTGGCGGGCGGCGACCTGATCGATCGCCTCGCTGGATTCACCCGCGTCGCCGTCGGTCAGGAGTCGTTTGAACGCCGTCTCATGGGGCGCGTTGTCGTCGGTGCCGGCTTGGTCGTCGGCGAGATCGGGAAACGGCAACAGGTGGACGTCGACCCCGGCCGGCACCTGCCCCGGCCCGCGCCGGGCGACCTCGCGCGACGAGCGCAGGTCGGCGACGTCGGTGATCTTGAATCGGCGTAGGGCGGCACGGCCCTGATCGTCAAGACCGCTCAGCTCGCTGGACCGGAACAGCCGTCCCGGGCGAAGCGCCGCCGTGCTGTCGGCAACGTCGCGAAAATTCCAGGCGCCCGGAAGTTCGGGACCGGTCTCAGCCATGGGAGGTGACCGCCGCCGCGAACGCGGATTTTTCCCGTCCGAGTTCGGCACGTGCGATGGATCGCATGTGCACCTCGTCGGGGCCGTCGAAAATTCGCATCGCGCGATGCCAGCTGTACAGCCGGGCCAGCGGGGTGTCGTTGCTGACGCCCGCGGCGCCGTGCACCTGGATGGCGCGGTCGATGACGTCGCAGGCCACCTGAGGGGCCACCGCCTTGATCATCGCCACAAGATGGCGGGCTTCCTTGTTGCCGTGCCGGTCGATCGTCCACGCCGCCTTCTCGCACAGCAGTCTGGCCTGGTCGATCTCGTTGCGGGATTTGGCGATCGCCTGCTGCACCATGCCCTGCTCGGCCAGCGGCCGACCGAATGCCACCCGGTTGCGGGCGCGGTCCACCATGAGCGCCAACGCGCGTTCGGCCCCGCCCAGCGCTCGCATGCAGTGGTGGATGCGCCTTGGTCCCAGGCGCGCCTGCGCGATCGCGAACCCGGTTCCCTCTTCGCCGAGCAAATTGGTGGCCGGCACCCGGACGTTGTCGTAGACCACCTCGCAGTGGCCGTGCTGATCCTGCCAGCCGAACACCGGCGTCGACCGGGCGATCGTCACCCCCGGGGTATCCATCGGGACCAGGATCATCGACTGTTGCTGATGGGCGGCCGCATCGGGGTTGGTGCGGCCCATCACGATGAGGATCTTGCAGAGGGGATCGGCGGCACCCGACGTCCACCACTTGCGGCCGTTGATGATGTAGTCGGCGCCGTCACGCGAGATGGTGGTCTCGATGTTGCGGGCATCACTGCTGACCACCGCCGGCTCGGTCATGGAGAAGGCGCTGCGAATCTCGCCGTGCAACAACGGGTCCAGCCACTGCTGGCGCTGCTCGTCGGTGCCGAACATGTGCAGGATCTCCATGTTTCCGGTGTCCGGCGCCGCGCAATTGAGTGCCTCTGGCGCAATCTCGAGACTCCACCCGGTCAACTCGGCCAGCGGCGCGTATTCCAGGTTGGTCAGGCCGGACTCGGCCGGGAGAAACAGGTTCCACAGGCCGCGCGCCTTGGCGTTGGCCTTGAGTTCCTCGACGACGGGCGGGACGGTGTGATCGTTCGGACCGGCGTCTTCGCGGTACTTGTCGTAATCCGCCTCGGCCGGAAATACGTATTCCGTCATGAAGTCGGACAACCGTTGGTGGTAATCGATGGCCTTGGCCGACATCGCGAAGTCCATTCCGCCACGATAGGACACGTGTCACGGCGCCGAATCTGAGGTCGTCAACGCGACACTTAAACGCCTGCCAAGACACGCCGTTGGGTATCGCAATGGCTTAAGTCTGGGCGGGGCTGTCGGCGGGTCCTGCCAGGGTCTGGTCATGGACGCCAGGGAGGCCAGGGCCGCCAGGAGCGAAGACGTGTTCGTGGGCAGCGAGGCGGTGCGGCGGGGGAGGCTGAGCCCGTATCGGCTGCGAACCGAATTCCGCGCCATCTACCCCGACGTCTACCTGCCCGCCCACGCCGCACCGTCGTTTCGAACGCGCTGCAAGGCGGCGTGGCTATGGACGGGCCGGCGGGGCGTGCTGGGCGGGCTTGCGGCCGCCGGGTTGCATGGCTCGGACTGGATCGGGGACGACGAGCCGGTCGAGTTGATCTGGCGAAACCCCCATCCCCCGGCCGGGGTGATCACGCGCAATCAGCGAATCGAGCCCGACGAGGTGACGCGTGTTGCCGGGCTGGCGGTGACCACGCTGGCGCGGACGGCCTTTGACCTGGGGCGGCAGCTACCCGGCGGCGAGTCGGTGGCGCGGCTGGACGCGTTGATGCGGGCGACGGCGTTCTCCGGCGAGGATGTGCTGCTGCTCGCCAAGCGGTACTCGGGAGTGCGCGGGCTGCGGCGGCTGCGCGCCACGCTTCCGCTGGTCGACGCGGGCGCCGCCTCGCCCCGGGAAACCTGGCTGCGGATGGTCTTGATCGATGCGGGCCTGCCCGTTCCCGTCACCCAAATACCGGTGCACCAGAACTGGCGTCTGGTCGCGGTGCTCGACATGGGCTGGCAGAAATACCAAGTGGCTGCCGAGTATGACGGTGACCAGCATCGCTTCGACCGCCGGCAATATGCCCGCGACCAGTGGCGGCTGCGCAAGCTCGACGAGTTGGGCTGGATCGTCATCCGGGTGATCGCCGGGGACGCACCCGAAGACGTCGTCCGTCGGGTCCGCCAAGCCCTGGCCCGGCGGGGCCATCGCGAGACATAAGGGGTTGCGACTTGCTGCGGCGTGTCCGCGCAACCGCTTCAGTGTCGCGTCGGTCGAGGCGCACGATGAACCCCATGACTGAGAGCCGGCCCCCATTTCCGCCGTTCACCTTCGAAACCGCTACCCAGAAGGTCCAGGCCGCCGAGGACGCGTGGAATACCCGCGACCCGCAGCGGGTCAGCCTGGCCTACACAGTGGACTCGCGGTGGCGAAATCGCGACGAGTACGTCGTCGGCAGGGAACAGATCGTCGCCTTCTTGACCCGCAAGTGGCAGCGCGAACTCGACTACTCGCTGCGAAAGAGCCTGTGGAGCTTCGGTGAGGACCGCATTGCGGTGCGGTTCCAGTACGAGTCGCGTGATGCCACGGGTCAGTGGTACCGCAGTTACGGAAACGAACTGTGGGAATTCACCCCCTCGGGACTGATGGCCCGCCGCGAGGCGAGCATCAACGATGTGGCGATCACCGAACCGCAGCGACGCTTCTTCGGCCCGCGACCGGCCGCTGAACACGGCCAAGAGATCCCGATGTGGTGAGCGGCCAGCCGGTGTGACGCGGCGGAAAATACAACGCCATCTTGTGGCGCCACAACACCTGGACCGGTACCGGAGGCCGGGTGAACGGCGCACCATCAAGCGTTGAGTTGATGCTTCGCGATCAGCTCCCCGTGGACAGCGCAAATCGGTGTTTCGGCTGGCACACGTTAAGGTAGCCAAGCGCGCAGCCGAGCAAAACGGCAGATGAATCGCGCCGGAGAGTTAGAGGAAAGTAGACGCGCCATGACAGATCCGCAGACGACGGTGGGCGTGGTGGTCGAGTCCACGCCCGACGAGCGCCGCGTCGCGCTGGTACCCAAGGCGGTCGGCTCGCTGGTGAACAGCGGGGTGGCCGTGGTGGTGGAATCCGGCGCCGGTGAGCGAGCGCTGCTGCCCGACGATCTCTACACCGAAGCCGGCGCCACCATCGGTGATGCGTGGGCCGCCGACGTAGTCGTCAAGGTCGCACCGCCGAGCGCCGACGAGGTCGGCAAGCTGCGCAGCGGGCAGACCCTGATCGGCTTTCTGGCCCCCCGCAATGCCGACAACTCGATCGGTGCGTTGAAGCAAGCCGGTGTCCAGGCCTTTGCGCTGGAAGCCATCCCGCGTATCTCGCGTGCCCAGGTGATGGACGCGTTGTCATCGCAGGCCAACGTGGCCGGCTACAAGGCCGTGCTGCTGGCGGCTTCGGAATCGACTCGGTTCTTTCCGATGCTGACCACCGCGGCGGGCACGGTGAAGCCGGCCACCGTCTTGGTGCTCGGCGTCGGGGTGGCCGGTCTGCAGGCGCTGGCCACGGCCAAGCGGCTGGGCGCCCGGACCACCGGGTACGACGTGCGTCCCGAGGTGGCAGACCAGGTGCGCTCGGTGGGTGCGCAGTGGCTCAACATCGGTATCGATGCCGCCGGTGAGGGCGGGTACGCCCGCGAACTCACCGACGAGGAACGTGCCCAGCAGCAGAAGGCGCTGGAGGCGGCGATCAGCGGTTTCGACGTGGTGATCACCACGGCGCTGGTTCCCGGCCGCCCCGCGCCGCGGTTGGTGACCGCCGCCGCCGTCGAGGCGATGAAGCCCGGCAGCGTGGTGGTGGACCTGGCCGGCGAGACCGGAGGCAACTGCGAACTCACCGAGCCTGGGCGGGTCGTGGTCAAGCACGATGTCACGATCGCCTCGCCGCTCAATCTGCCGGCGACGATGCCCGAGCACGCCAGTGAGCTCTACAGCAAGAACATCACCGCGCTGCTGGATCTGTTGCTCACCGACGGCAAACTGGCCCCGGACTTCGACGACGAAGTCATCGCGGACTCCTGCGTGACCCGCGGCGACGACTGAGA
Source organism: Mycobacterium liflandii (assembly GCF_022354805.1). Taxonomy (NCBI): domain Bacteria; kingdom Bacillati; phylum Actinomycetota; class Actinomycetes; order Mycobacteriales; family Mycobacteriaceae; genus Mycobacterium; species Mycobacterium liflandii. The sequence goes on from NZ_CP023138.1 coordinate 903,419, forward strand.
GGACTGCTCAACGATGTACGACGAGCTATTGGCCAACCTGGCGATCCTGGTGCTATCCGGGTTCGTCGGGTTCGCGGTCATCTCCAAGGTGCCCAACACCTTGCACACCCCGCTGATGTCGGGGACCAACGCCATCCACGGCATCGTCGTGCTCGGCGCGCTAGTGGTGTTCGGCGAGGTCGAGCATCCGTCGCTGGCGGTACAGATCATCCTGTTCGTCGCCGTGGTGTTCGGCACGCTCAACGTCATCGGCGGCTTCATCGTCACCGACCGCATGCTGGGCATGTTCAAGGGCAAGAAGAAAGTCGCGGCCGTCAAGGCCGAAAAAGCAGAAGGGTCCGCCGCCAAATGAACTACTTGGTGATCGGCCTCTATATCCTGGCGTTTTCGCTGTTCATCTACGGCTTGATGGGCCTGACCGGGCCCAAGACCGCGGTGCGCGGCAACCTGATCGCCGCGGTGGGCATGGCTATTGCGGTGGCCGCCACGCTGGTCAAGATCAGGCACACCGATCAGTGGGTGCTGATCATCGCGGGCCTGGTCGTGGGTGTCGCACTGGGTGTGCCGCCGGCCCGGTTGACCAAGATGACCGCGATGCCGCAGCTGGTCGCGTTCTTCAACGGCGTCGGCGGCGGCACCGTCGCGCTGATCGCGCTGTCGGAGTTCATCGAGACCAAGGGATTCTCGGCGTTCCAGCACGGCGAGTCGCCGACCGTGCACATCGTGGTGGCCTCGTTGTTTGCGGCGATCATCGGGTCGATCTCGTTCTGGGGCTCGATCATCGCGTTCGGCAAGCTGCAGGAGCTCATCTCCGGCGCGCCGATCGGCTTCGGTAAGGCCCAGCAGCCGGTCAACCTGCTGCTGCTGGTCGGGGCCGTGGTGGCAGCGGTGGTGATCGGTCTAGATGCGCATCCGGGCAGTGGCGGGGTGTCGCTGTGGTGGATGATCGGCCTGCTGGCCGCCGCCGGCGTGCTGGGTCTGATGGTGGTGCTGCCGATCGGCGGTGCCGACATGCCGGTGGTCATCTCGCTGCTCAACGCCATGACCGGGCTGTCCGCCGCGGCGGCGGGTCTGGCGCTGAACAACACCGCGATGATCGTCGCCGGCATGATCGTGGGCGCCTCGGGTTCGATCCTGACCAACCTGATGGCCAAGGCGATGAACCGCTCCATCCCCGCGATCGTCGCGGGTGGCTTCGGTGGCGGGGGCGTGTCTCCCAGTGCTGACGGCGGCGGTGACAAGCACGTCAAGGCCACCTCGGCCGCCGATGCGGCGATTCAGATGGCCTACGCCAACCAGGTGATCGTGGTGCCCGGCTATGGTCTGGCCGTCGCGCAGGCGCAGCACGCGGTCAAGGACATGGCCTCGCTGCTCGAGGACAAGGGTGTGGCGGTGAAGTACGCGATCCACCCGGTCGCCGGCCGGATGCCCGGGCACATGAACGTGCTGCTGGCCGAGGCCGAGGTCGACTACGACGCCATGAAGGACATGGACGACATCAACGACGAGTTCGCCCGCACCGATGTGGCGATCGTCATCGGCGCCAACGACGTGACCAACCCGGCGGCGCGCAACGACGCGTCCAGCCCGATTTACGGGATGCCGATTCTCAACGTCGACAAGGCCAAGTCGGTGATCGTGCTGAAGCGTTCGATGAACTCCGGGTTCGCCGGGATCGACAACCCGCTGTTTTACGGCGAGGGAACCACGATGCTGTTCGGTGACGCGAAGAAGTCGGTCACGGAGGTCGCCGAAGAACTCAAGGCGCTGTAGCGCGCCTCGAGAGCCGGGCTCGGCGGGCCCGGCTCGGGCCGCCTAGACGGGCGGGTAGGCCGGTGGCGGGTAGCCGTTGCCGTCGGTTACCCCGCGCAAGCCCCACGTCAGGTAGTTGAAGAAGAACTCGATCTCGTCGCTAGCGTCGTAGTCAGGACTCGGATCCATTACTCCACCTCTCGACTCGCGACTTCGTCCGCTAGCGAGTCTAGCCCCAACCGCGCCGGTGCAACAGGCGGTGCAGCCGTTGCATAGACTGTCCAACCAGTTGATTGGTAAATGCCTGATTCTGTGGCCCGCCCGGCTCGGCCAGGCAGTGACGATAGCGAGGGCAAATGCCGTCCGAAACTGGACTTTCACGTCGTGAGGAGTTGCTGGCAGTAGCGACTAAGTTGTTTGCTGCCAGGGGCTATCACGGCACTCGGATGGACGACGTCGCCGACGTGATCGGGCTGAACAAGGCGACGGTTTACCATTATTACGCCAGCAAGTCGCTGATCCTGTTCGACATCTACCGCCAGGCCGTCGAGGGCACCCTGGGCGCGTTGCACGCCGAGCCGTTGTGGACGGCTCGCGAGGCGCTCTATCAATACACCGTCCGGTTGCTCACCGGAATCGCCGACAACCCCGAGCGCGCCGCGGTGTACTTCCAGGAGCAGCCCTATATCGCCGAGTGGTTTACCCCCGAGCAGGTTGCCGAGGTCCGCGAAAAGGAAGCCCAGGTTCACGAGCACGTGCATGGCCTGATCGACCGCGGGATCGCCAGCGGGGAGTTCTACGAGTGCGATTCGCACGTGGTGGCGCTGGGCTATATCGGGATGACGCTGGGTAGTTACCGCTGGCTGCGGCCACACGGTCGGCGTACGGCCAGAGAGATCGCGGCCGAGTTCAGCACCGCTTTGCTGCGCGGGCTCATTCGCGATGAATCCATTCGCAACCAGTCGCCGCTGGGGTCGTGAAGTCGGCAGGTTCCTAGCCGGGGTTGATCGCCGGAAGCCTTTGCAGCACCGGCCCGATGGCATTGGTGACCAACGAAATGACGGTGACGCCCGGCTGGCCCAGGAAGAAATTCAGATCCGTGTCCAGGGACGGAAGATACGGATAGGCATTCGGTAGCGCCGATGCCGGCAGCAGGCCAAGATCCACCGCCAAGGCGGTGGATCCGTGCACGGCCCCGATGACCAGATCGGTGCCGATCACAAAGGGGTTGGGTATCGGGAACAGCGTGGCCGGGGTGGGGACGTTCGCGTAATCCTGGCCGGATCCCCAATCCGAATAGCCCAGGTCCACCAGCACCCGCAGGTCGGGCTGGATGAAGTCGGCTATCGGGTTGCCGATGAAGGGGATGGCGCGAACCGGTTCGAGTAGCGGCAGGTTCTTCGTCATGAACATGTAGTAGGTGGTGTTGCCGGTGTAGTCGGGTGAGGTTGGCAGCTGGACGGCGTTACTGACGTCGAGATTCGGATACAGCTCGTGGTGGCCGAGGCTCATCAAGGTGTTGAGGTCGGACAGGATGTTGAGCGGGTATCGAGGGAAATCACTGGTGGGGTCGTATTGGGTGGCGTAGATGGTGGTCGGGTAAGGGGTGTCCGGCGGGGTCGGCGAGGTAAACGTCAAGTCCACGAAGGGGATGTGCATTCCGGGGAAGCGGATGAAGATCCCTCCGTTGGGGGTGGCGGGATTGCCGGCCAGCACGAAGGACAGGTCACTGGGGTCCGGTCGTATGTCGACGGGCAGGGCCATCAGGCGCTGCATTTCCTGGGTGGCCACCACCGCGCTTTGTGAGAATCCGAAATTGATGACGTGCTGGCCCCCGTTGATCTGCACGCTGAGTGCGTTATTCAGATCGATGACGCCTTCGGCGACCGACTGATTGAGCGTCAGGCCCGATGTGAGCGGCCAGAACTGTGCGGGATAAGACAGGCCCACCGAGGTCGCGCCGGGGAAGAAGGGCTGGATGAATGCGTTGTTGATGGTCGTCACGTACAAGGGGAACGGTTGCGGGTCGAAGGTTCCGCCCATGATCAACGCGAATTCGGGGGTCAGCGACGGCTCGTTTGGTTGGGGATTAGGTCCGGTGGCGCTGTTGGAGCCGACATAGGTATAAGCCGGGTCCCACAGCTGTATGAACGGCTCGCTGAATTCGCCCACCGCGTTCGTCAGTGCCTCGGCGTTGTCGACCTCCGCCTGGGCGAATATGCCCCCGGCATTGGCCAGCAGTTCGGTGAATTCGTTGTGAAACGCACTTGCCTGGGTCAGGACCGCCTGGGCCGACAGCCCGTAGCCGCCGAATACCTTCGAGACGACGGTCGACACTTCGTCGGCTGCCGCCGCCAGCAGGTTGGTCGTCGGGTCGGCGGCGGCCAAGCTGGCGTCGGAGAGCGCCGATCCGATGCCGCCGATATCCGCGGCCGCCGTGCTCAAGAATTCAGGGATGGTTCGCATATACGACATATCGCCGCCTTCCCCGCAATCCGGGCGCTTCACCGTCGTTCAGAGACGACACTCAACCCGGTCATCACGCAACCTGAGTTCTAGTGCGAGCGTAGAACGGTTCTAGTCGACAGTTGGGGCGATTTAAAAAAGCTTTTACGCCAATGACACATTGTGCGTTCGTTTTCGGTGCGGCTGGAATGCGCGGCCGCCGCGCACCGCGGAGGGAATCAATCCCAGGACCAGGGCTCCGGCGTTGTTGATTAGCAGGCTTGTGAGCTGGGTTGATGATCTTTGGTGCCGCGCTATTGGGGCCGGAGTGTAGGCACGGGCTATCTGGAGAACGATCGAGTTGGTTACTGTTCGTCGTTGGTCTGGAGTTGCCCGTGCCTACCGTTTCAGTATTGCCTGTGTCGTCGGTTCCAGAGGTGTTCGACCGCTGGAGTCCTGGTGAGCGCAGCGAGCTCATCGGATCGGAGTTTCTCGATGTGTTGGCCTCGGTGCCAGACCCGAGGGACCCACGCGGTCGGAGGTATTCGCTGATGGCTTTGTTGGCGATCGCGGTTCTGGCCACTGCCGCGGGGATGCGCGGCTATGCTGGTTTTGCTACATGGGCGGCCACCGCTCCCGATGATGTGTTGGCCTAATTAGGGGTCCGGTTCCGGCGGCCCAGTGAGAAGACCTTCCGCGCTGTTTTGTCTCGGCTAGACCCCGCCGACCTCAACGCCAGGATGGGCAGTTACTTCACTGCACACGTGGCCAGCAGCGACCCCAGTGGATTGGTGCCGATCGCGTTGGACGGCAAGATGCTGCGTGGTGCTTTACGCGCCAAAGCGACAGCCACGCATCTCGTGTCGGTGTTCGCCCACCGTGCCCGATTGGTGCTCGGTCAACTCGCTGTCGCCGAGAAAAGCAATGAAATTCCCTGCGTACGTGCCCTGCTCACGCTGCTGCCGGGTAGCTTGCGGTGACTGGTCACCGTGGATGCGATGCATACCCAGGTCGTCACCGCGAAGTTGATCTGCGCCACCTTGAAGTCGCACTACCTGATGATCGTCAAGTCCAACCAAGCCAAAATACTTGCGCGTATCACCGCGCTGCCCTGGGCCGAGGTGCCCGCAGCCGCTACCGACGACTCCCGCGGCCACGGCCGTGTCGAGACCCGCACCCTGCAAATCATCACCGCTGCACGAGGAATCGGCTTCCCCTACGCAAAACAAATCATCCGGATCACTCGTGAACGCTTGATCACCGCCACCGACCAGCGCAGCGTGGAGGTGGTCTATGCCATCTACAGCCTGCCGTTCGAGCACGCCCGCCCTACCGCGATCATGACCTGGATGCGTCAACACTGGGGAATCGAGAACAGCCTGCACTGGATACGCGACGTCACCTTCGACGAAGACCGTCAAAGGGCACATACCGGAAACGGCGCACAGGTCCTAGCAACGCTACGCAACACCGCGATCAATCTGCACCGCCTCAACGGCGCCGACAACATCGCCGAAGCCTGCCGGATCACCGCTTTGACCGCCAACCGCCGCCTAGACCTCCTCAATCCACAATTCCCCAGCTCACAAGCCTGCTAATCAACAACGCCGGAGCCCTGTCGTATTGGGCGGTGTAAATGGCGGTGGGATAGGGCGAATCCGGCGGGGTCGCGCCATTGAACAACACATCCACAATCGGGAGGTAAAGACCGTTGAAGCGTTCGAGGACGCCGCCGTCGGGGTTGTTCGGATTGCCGGTCAGCACAAACGACAACTGGCTGGGACTGGGCGGATTCAGCTGGCTCATGAAAGCGCGTATTTGGTTGGTGGCAATCGTGGCGCTTTGCGAGTAGCCGAAGACGACGGCGGTATTTGCCGGGTCGTTGAGTTGGGCACTGAGCGCATCTCGCAATATGGCCACACCCTGGGCGACGGATTGGCCGAACGTCAGGCTGCCCAGATTGCTGGTAAATGGCCAGAGTTGCTCCGGCGTGAAGAGGACCTGTGTGGTGAACCCCGGGAAATGGGGATCGATGAAGAGATCTTGGACCGCCGTCACATACGTCGCGTCGGGCCAGGGTATTGCGGTGCCGCCCATGACGAACGCGACGTGGGTGCCCGCGGCCAGTGGGCCCGTCGCCGAAGTCACCGCGGCGGTGCCGAAGGCCCCACCCAGCAACGTCTGGGCTTGCGTGTTGAGCGCACCAAGCGCGTTGGAAGCTTCGGTGATCGCGTAGCTATCCCCCGCGGTCGCCAGCAACCGGGTGAACTCCGTTTGGAATGCGCCGGCTTGCGCGACGACGGACTGGTATTCCTGGCCGAACATGCCGAACAGTTTTGCGATGGCTCCCGAAACCTCGTCCGCGGCCGCGGCCGCCACACCGGTGGTCGGACCCGCAACGGCGGCGCTGGCCGCCTTGATCGCCGACCCGATCCCGTCCAGGTCGGTTGCCGCGGTCGTCAACATCTCGGGCGACGTGATCACGTACGACATATCCGCGCCCTTTCTAGACCGGGGCCGCTCGGCTGGGCCGGGACAAACCCGGAACCGGCGGAGCTGAGGTACGCAACCGACAGTAGAGCGAATCCGCGGGCCAGCGCGGCATTTTCCGCAAGCTATTGCTAGTGCCACTCATGGAAGCCACTCATGGAAAGACAGGTGGCGGAATCAGATGAAATATGTCTCCGAGGCCACCGCTGAGCAGCGATAGCAGCGTCACGCTCGGCTGGCCGAGGTAGAAATTCAGGCCCGGGTTGAGCGAGGGCACCCATGGATAGGTGTCGGGGAAGGACTCCGGTCCCAACAATCCGGCTTCGACCCCGATTTCCACCGCGGCACCGTAGGGCGCTTGCAGGCTCCCCTTGAGCAGGTAGTAGCTGACGGCGAACGGGTTGGGCACCGACAACAGTCCGGCCGGGGTGGGCACGTCCGCGTAGCTCAGGCCCGGTCCGTAATCGGAGTAGCCCAAGTCGACGAGCACCCGAAGTTGGGGCTGGATCAGGTCGGCGAGCGGTGGTCCGGCATAGGGGATGTCGCGAATCGGCTGGACCAGCGGCAGGTCCTGGGTCAAGTACATGTAGTAGTCGGTGTTGCCGGTGTAACCCGGAGACGTCGGCAACTGGATGGCTTGTCCCGACATCAGATCCGGGTAATTCCCGTGCACGTAGAAGTACCCCATGATGGCGTTGATGTCCGACAGGATGTTCAGCGGGTACTGCGGAGCGTGCGCGATCCCGTCGTATTGCGCCGTGAAGATCGAGGTCGGGTAGGGGTTGGCCGCGGGGGTCGCACCGTTGAACGGCACGTCCAGGAACGGGATGTAGAAGCCCGGGAAGCGGGCCAGCAGGCCGCCGTCGGGATTGTTGGGGGCGCCGACCATGATGAACGACAGGTCGCCAGGGTCGGGGGCACCGGTCCCCATCGCCATCAGCGCCAGGATTTCGTTGTTGACGATGGTGGCGCTCTGCGAGTAGCCGAACGCGACGACCTTGTTGCCCAGAGCCAGCTGCGTGTTGATGGCGTCGTTCAGCAGCGTCACGCCTTGCGCGACGGACTGGTTGAACGTCAAGTTGCCCAGCCCGGGAGTCACCGGCCAGAACTGTTCGGGAGTAAACAACGCTTGTGGGATGGCTCCGGAGAACAGCGGCTGGATGTAGTTGTTGTTGATGTCCGAAACGTAGCCGGGCCCGGGCAGTGGGACGCTGGTGCCGCCCATGATCAGCGCGACTACCGGATCGGCCATCAGGGTCGAGCTGACCGCGGTGAGGGCACCGGCGCTGCCCGCGCCTCCGGTGCCGATCGCCGCCGGCCCCAACAGCGACTGGATCGGTGTGGTGATGGCGGTGAGCGCGTCAGACACCCCGGCGGTTATCAGGCTCGCGTTCGCGGCTTCGGCTTGCGCATAGGCGGCTCCCGCGGCCGCCAGCGCGCGAGTGAATTCGGTATGGAAAGCCGACGCCTGGGCGATGGCCGCCTGGTACTCTTGGCCGTAGGCGCTGAAGACCTTCGCGATCGCTGCCGATACCTCGTCCTGTGCCGCCGCCAGCAGGCCCGAGGTTGGGGCCGCGGCCGCCGAATTGGCCACCTGGAGCGTCGCGGCGATTCCGTCTACATCGGTGGCCGCCGACGCTAATAGGTCGGGCGCTGTGAGAACGTACGACATCTCCCCGTCCTTCCCCGCAATCCGGGCCCAGGCCCGGTCGATCAGGACCAACCCGGAACCGCGGGTATGCGGGTATTAGGTATCAATCAGAGGGTAAAACGGTGTCGCCGTTAATTCCGGCGTTTGGGCAACCTCTTAGGGCTGGCCGGCCGGCTTCAGGTGCTTGTCGAGGAAGCCGAGTTGATCGGCCACTACGTGTTCGAAGGCGTCGCCGAGATAGATGGCGAAGTGCCCCTCTGGATAACGGATGACCTCACCGCGAGGAGCCCGGGCGGCGTAGCGCAGGGTGGGACCGGCGGGCGCGACGGAATCGGTTTCGCACACGCAGAACAGGATTGGGCAGGCGATCTTGCGCGCGCTGCGTCCCGGACGGTAGCCAAGCACCTTGATCCCGATCCGGGCCGCGACCTCATTGGGCACCTGGGTGCCCTGCGGCATCAGGCCCAGGTAGCCCGGGTAGGCGTCCGGAGCGGTCATCAGGGCAACCTCGCCCGGTTTGCCCGCGGTGGGAATCATCACCGGCGGCCTGCCCAACCGGGATCCGATGAGGTCGCGCATCGACCGCGCCGTGACACGGATGGCCGTGGTCGGCGCGATCGCGAGCACCGAGGCGATGCCATCGGTGAACGGGCACTGCGCCACCACCGCGGCGATGCCCGGTAGCCGGGCCGCCGTCGCGATCACATGCCCGCCGCCGAAAGAGGTGCCCCACAGGCCGATCCGGGCCTGGTCGACCCCGTCGCAGGTGCGCGCGTAGGCCACCGCCGCCGCCCAGTCCTGCAGCTGCATTCTGATGTCGAGTAGCTGGCGGGGCTGGCCCTCGCTGTCGCCGAAGTTGCGGTAGTCGAACACCAGGCAGGCGTAGCCGGCCGCGCTGAACCGTTGTGCGTAGGCGTCCAGGCGCATGGTGCGAACCGCGCCCAGACCATGCGCCATGACCAGCATGGGCACCGGGCGCGCGGGGTCGGCGCCGGCGGGCCGGTAGAGCCACGCGCTGATCAATGCCTCGCCGCAGGGGAACCGCACGTCCTGGCGTTGTGTCATCGGGGCTCTCCTTTGCGGCAGGGGCCGACGGCGTTCGTCACCTCCAAGAATTATGGACTACTGTCTAGAAAAGTTGCAGCGTTGCGGCGGGGTGGAGGACACCCCGTGGCGATCCGGGTTGCTCACGTCGGAACCGGAAACGTCGGGCGGCTGGCCCTGAGCGAGCTGGTGACCAACCCGGCGTTCGAGCTGACCGCGGTGTGTGTATCCACGCCCGAGAAGGTGGGCCGTGACGCCGGCGACCTCGCCGGGGTGGGTATCGAGACCGGGATCGCGGCGATCAACGATCTGGATGCGGTGCTGGCCACCGCGCCCGAGTGCGTCGTCTACTGCGCGATGGGAGACACCCGGCTGCCCGACGCAATGGCGGACGTGATGCGCATCCTGGCGGCCGGCAGCAATGTCGTGGGCTCTTCGCCCGGCTTGCTGCAATACCCCTGGGGCGTTATCCCCGACAAATACATTGCCCGGGTGCAACGCGCTGCCGAGCAGGGGAACTCGAGCATCTTCATCACCGGTGTCGACCCGGGGTTCATCAACGACCTCCTGCCGTTTGCCTTGGCCGGAACCTGTCAGCGCATCGAGCAGGTGCGCTGCATGGAGATCCACGACTATGCCTCCTATGACGGCGCAGAGGTCATGCACTACATGGGGTTCGGCAGATCCCTGGACGAGGTGCCCATGCTGCTGCAGCCGGGCGTGCTCGGCATTGCCTGGGGGACGGCGATCCGCCAGTTGGCGGCCGGCCTGGGTATCGAGGTTGACGAAATCACCGAGTCATATCAGCGTGAACCGGCGCCGGAAGATTTTGAGATCGCGGTGGGGCCGGTGGCCAAGGGCGCCCAAGCCGTGCTGCAATTCGAGATCCGGGGCATGGTCGACGGGCAGGCCGCCATCGTCATCGAGCACATCACCCGGTTGCGGCCCGACCTACGACCCGATTGGCCCCAACCCGCCTCCGGTGGAGGGTCCTATCGCATCGAAATCACCGGCGAGCCGTCCTATGCCGTGGACATCGTTCCGAGCAGCCGCAACGGCGATCACAACCACGCCGCCATCGTCGGCGCCGCGGGCCGCATCGTCAACGCGATCCCGGCGGTCCTCACGGCGACACCGGGCATCAGGACGACACTGGACTTGCCCCTAATCACGGGTAAAGGGCTGTACACGCCCATGGTCTCCAACTAACCGAAAGGATCACGACGGCATGGGACGGGTAGACGGAAAGGTTGCACTCATCAGCGGCGGCGCCCGGAGCATGGGCGCTTCACATGCGCGACTGCTGGTGCAAGAAGGCGCCAAGGTGGTGATCGGCGACATCCTCGACGAGGAGGGCAAGGCGCTGGCCGAGGAGATCGGGGACGCGGCGCGCTATGTGCACCTTGATGTCACCCAACCCGACCAGTGGGAGGCCGCGGTCGCGACGGCCGTCGACGAGTTCGGCAAGCTCGACGTGCTGGTCAACAACGCCGGGATCGTCGCGCTCGGGCAACTCAAGAAGTTCGATCTCGGCAAGTGGCAGAAGGTGATTGACGTCAACTTGACCGGGACGTTCCTAGGCATGCGGGCGGCGGTCGAGCCCATGACCGCTGCCGGTTCAGGCTCGATCATCAATGTGTCGTCGATCGAGGGCCTGCGCGGCGCTCCGGCGGTACACCCCTATGTCGCGTCCAAGTGGGCGGTGCGCGGCTTGACCAAGTCGGCGGCCCTGGAGTTGGCGCCGCTGAACATCCGGGTGAACTCGATTCACCCCGGCTTCATTCGGACGCCGATGACGGCCAACCTGCCCGACGACATGGTCACCATTCCGCTGGGGCGACCGGCGGAGTCCCGTGAGGTGTCGACCTTCGTCGTGTTCCTGGCCAGTGACGATGCGTCCTACGCGACCGGTAGCGAATTTGTGATGGATGGGGGCCTGGTCACCGACGTGCCGCACAAGCAGTTTTAGCACTTGCTATAACCACGAGCATGCTGCGCAGTCTCGCGAATGTGGTTGGTTCCAGTCATGTCCTCACCGATCCGGACGTATTGGCCGGCCGCAGCGTCGACCACACCGGCCGCTATCGGGGCCGGGCCAGCGCGCTGGTGCGCCCGGCTTCGGCCGATCAGGTGGCCGAGGTGCTGCGGGTGTGCCGGGATGCCGGGGCGCACGTCACCGTGCAGGGCGGCCGCACCTCGCTGGTCGCCGGGACCGTGCCCGAACACGACGACGTGCTGTTGTCCACCGAACGGATTTGCGACGTCGCCGATGTCGACACCCTCGAGCGCCGAGTCGCGGTGGGCGCGGGGGCGACTCTGGCGGCGGTGCAGCGCGCCGCGACCGCGGCCGGACTGGTGTTCGGTGTGGATCTGTCGGCGCGGGAGTCCGCGACCGTCGGCGGGATGGCATCCACCAACGCCGGCGGGCTGCGGACGGTCCGCTACGGCAACATGGGCGAGCAGGTCGTCGGCCTGGACGTGGCGTTGCCCGACGGTTCGGTGTTACGCCGGCACAGCCTGGTGCGCAGCGACAACACCGGCTATGACCTGCTGGCGCTATTCGTGGGAGCCGAGGGAACTCTCGGAGTCATCACCGCGCTGGACCTGCGGCTGCACCCCACCCCGTCGCACCGGCTGACCGCGGTCTGCGGCTTCGCCGACCTCGAGGCACTCGTCGATGCCGGCCGGGTGTTTCGTGATGTCGGCGGGATTGCGGCACTGGAACTGATCGACGGCCGGGCCGCGGCGCTGACCCGCGAGCATCTCGGGGTGCCGGCTCCGGTGCCGGGGGACTGGCTGCTATTGGTGGAACTGGCCGCCGACCACGACCAAACCGAGCGGCTGGCCTATCTGCTCGACGGCGTACGGTTGTGCGGTGATCCGGCGGTGGGCGTGGATGTTGCTGCGCAGCAACGGTTGTGGCGCATTCGGGAATCCTTGGCCGAGGTGTTGGGTGTATATGGTCCGCCGCTGAAGTTCGACGTTTCGCTGCCCCTGGCGGCGATCAGCGAATTTGCCGCCGCAGCGGCGACGTTGGTCGCGGCGCACGTGCCCGAGGCGATTCCGCTGCTGTTCGGCCACATCGGCGAGGGCAACGTGCATTTGAATGTGCTGCGCTGCCCGGTGCCGCGCGAGCCGGCGCTGTACCAGGAGATGATGTCGCTCATCGCGCAGTGCGGCGGCAATGTCAGCTCGGAGCACGGAATCGGCAGCCGCAAGCGACCGTATCTGCAGATGTCCCGCGAGGACACCGACATCGCGGTGATGCGGGCCGTCAAGGCGGCGCTGGACCCGACCGGCTACCTCAACCCCGCGGTGCTGTTCGATTGATTCCGTTCAGCCGCCCTTGAGGCCGACGGCATGGCGCAGCTGGGCGAGGAACTGGTCGGCGTCATCGCTTCGAACAATGTAGTGCGAGATGGCAATTCGGATCGCTGTTGCCGCCTTGACGGCGGCGTTGGGGCCGGGCAACAATCGCTGCAGCCCTTCGCGCATTTCCGGGATCACACCCGACATCTGGGAGATGACGAGCTCCGGTTCGATGTCGACCATCCGCACGCCCGAGTAGGAATATTGGTAGTCGACGATGAATCGTAAAGCGGCGTCGAGCTTGTCGACGCCCTTCAATCCGGCGGTGGCCTTGCTCAAGCCGCTTTCGAAGACCTGGCGCTCATAGCGTGAAAACGTGGCGAGCAACTCTTCTTTGGAGGCGAACCAGCGGTAGAGCGTGGGGCGCGATACGCCCGCCTGGGCGGCGACTTCGGAGAGGCTGAGCTTGGTCTTGCCGCTGCGCGCCAGCACTTCGGCGGTGGCCGCGAGGATGCGCTGACGCGTCGACGTGTCGCCGTCAGTGGTGTCGATTGCCCCAAACGCCTGGCTCATGTCTGAAACCTTACGAAAGATCCGCGGGTGTCACCGATTTTGGCGCTGCTTTCCAACATCATCGGGCCCGCCGGCGCACCAGGACCGATTGCGCGATGGTGCCGACCGCACCTTGCTGGTCGAACAGGGTGCCCGCCGCCGTGCCGATTCCGTCGGGTCCGTAGCTGGTTTCGGCACGAATGCCGATCCAATCCCCGGCCGGGATCCGGAACACGTGCACGGCCAGGTCGGTGTTGAGGAAGGTCCACTTGGTGATATCCAGCTTGCTGCCGATGCCGTTGGCGCAGTCCGCCACCGCGAACAGCCGTTCTAGCGGCGTCATGGTCTCGCCGTTGACCAGATCCACGGTCGGCTTGATCCAGCATTCACCCGGGCCCGGGGTCATCGGCTCGGTGAGCCAGCGCCAGTCCAGGCTGTGCACGTAGTTGCGGTCCCAACTCATCGGCGCCAGCTTGCGGTTGCGGGCCTCGGCGAGCGGGCGGGGCGGCTGTTCGGCCGCGTGGCGGAGTTCTTGGGTGTCCAACTAGGCTAGTCGCCATCCGCTGGCGCGGGCCACCGCCCGGGGCCGGCCATCGGGGCCTGGCGCGGCCAGCTCGGCGCTGACCAACTCGATCTGCTTGCCGCCGCGTTCGATCCGCGAACTCACCCAAAGGTCGCCGTCGGCCGGCACCGCTCCGATCAAGTCGACGACCACCCGGCTCAGCCGGGTGTCTTCACGCCAGGCGCATCGCTGCAGCGCTCGGACCAGCAGCGCCGACACCGGAGCGCCGTGTTGGATCGAGGCCGACCAGGTGCCGCGCACCAGGTCGGTCGCGGCAAACTTCTCGCCCAGCGCATCGGCGTCATCGATCAGCTCGCAATAGGAGTCGGTCATATCACCACTCTTCCGTGTTGGGGCCGGGGCCGGGGCCGGTCAAGGCAGGCCGGCGCCGGGGGTGGCCACGGTGACGGCATCCAGCTGGGAAAGCCGGGTGCCGATCAGCCGCTTGGGATACGCGTCGGTGCTGGACAGCAGGAACAACGTGCGGCGTCCGGGCCCGCCCAATGCGCATGCGATGGCAACCCGATCACCCATGTCGATGCGGTCGGTCACCACCCCGCCCGCGACGATCCGCTCGAATTGGTGAGCCAGCGTCATGGCCGCCCAGACCGCACCCTCGGCGTCGAGGGCGATGCCGTCGGGGGCCCGTCCAGGCCCGCGGCGAAGACCCGGCGGTCGTTGAGCGCGCCGTCGGCGCTGACGGTGAATGCGCTGAGCCGGCGGCCGACCGACTCGGCGACGATGAGCGTGTCGTGGTCGGGGGTAATGACCATCCCGTTGGGGAAGTCGAGGTCCTCGGCGACGACCTGTGCGCTGTTGTCAGTATCGAGCCGGATGATCACGCCGCCCGAGAAGGACTGGCACCCGATATAGGCGCGGCCCGCACGGTCGATCACCATGTCGCCGAGGTCGGCGGGTGCCAAGTCGCGCAGATCGGCGACCGTGACCACGGTGTCGCCGTCGTAGCGCAGGACCAGCCGGTCGTGCGCCGACGCAATCAACAGTGTCCCGTCGGGCCGGAACCCCAGCCCGCAAGGGGAGTGGCCGGGCAGCGGCAGGGTGGTCAGCGAGCCGTGCATGTCCGAGGTGTGTACGGCCTCGCCCAGCATGTCGGAGAACCAGAGCAGCCCCTCGAACCAGCGCGGCCCCTCGCCGAAACAGAAGCCGCGAGCCAGCGGGCTTACCTCTCGACGCGTGCCGTTACAAATCACGGCAAAAGTGTCATGCACTTCGGGTGCCGCTGTCAACGCGGGGCGACCCGGCGTCCGTGCTTCACAAACAATGTCCAAAATGTCACGCTGAGCCGGGAGCTGACAGCGAGGTGAGCGCATTGACCACAGATTCTGAACAGGCCCAGTGGTCAGTCGATGGCCTGCTCGAACTTTTCCAGGTGCGCGCCGAGGGGGTCGATCGGTTCACCGCCGACACTGGAATCGCCGGCCACGACGGGCGGCAGGTGGTGGAAGGCACCCAAGTGGTCGCGCAGGCCATCATGGCCGTGGCGAGCCGGTTCGAGGGCAAGTCGGTGCGCTCGGCGCACGCCGTTTTCTGCCGCGCCGTCATCGTCGGCCCGCCGCTCGAACTGGTCCTCGACGTAGTCCATGAAGGCCGATCGACGGCCACCGCGATCGTCGCGGCCAATCAGAAGGGCAAGCGCTGCTTGACCGTGACGGTGCTGGCCGACATCCCCACCGGGGATGTGATCAAGCATCACCTGCCGCGCCCACCGGTGGTTGCGCCCGCCGACGCCAACGTTTCGGAAATGCCGATGGCCGGCCGGCAGTTGCGGCTCGTCGATGTCGTCGACGTCAACAGTCCCGACGAGGTGGGGCCGCCGGAACTGTATGCGTGGCTGCACTACGAACCAATTCCGGACCGCGACGACCTGGCCAAGGCGCTGATCGCGTATTTCACCGGCCACCTTGGGATTTCAACCACCATGGGGGCGCATCCGGGCATCGGCACCAGCCAAGCCCATCTGAGCGTGTCGACCGCGCCGATGACGATCTCGGTCGCTTTCCATGAACCCGTGCGCTGGGACGGTTGGTTGCTCTACAGCCACGAGAGCACTCAGGTCGGCGCGGGAATGTCCTATGTGCGCGGCACGGTGCACACCGAACAGGGCGCCCTCATCGCCTCGTTCGCCCAGGAGGCGCTGATCCGGCCGCTTCGTACCAGTGACACCTCGATCGATGCCCGGTCGCGGTTCTAGCGGCGGGAATATCGTTGCGCTTCATCATCACCCACCCGATGCACAGTCATCCGTACCACCCCGAACTCGCCTCCGGCGCCGGCGTCGCGGCCGTCGCGGCGGCGGCCGAGCGGGCCGGCTTTCACGGCTTCGGCTTCACCGACCACCCGGCACCGTCGCAGCGCTGGCTCGAGGCGGGAGGCCACGACTCGCTGGATCCCTTTGTCGCACTGGGCTTTGCGGCGGCACAAACGACGTCACTGCGCTTGATTCCCAACATCGTCGTCTTGCCGTATCGCAACCCGTTTGTGGTGGCGAAGTCCGCTGCCACGCTGGACCTACTGTCGGGTGGTCGGTTCATCCTCGCGGTCGGCGTGGGTTATCTCAAGCGGGAGTTCGCGGCGCTGGGTGTGGACCATTCCGAACGCGCCGAGCTGTTCGACGAGGCACTGCAGGTGATCCGGGCGGTCTGGACCAGCGACGACATATCCTTTGAGGGACGCCATTTCAGCGCGCGGGGAATCACCGCCCACCCCCGGCCCGGCCAGCAATCCCTACCCGCCCATCTGGGTGGGCGGTAACACGGCGGCAGCGCGCCGACGCGTCGCCGTCCACGGGGACGGCTGGTGTCCTTTCCCTGCGCCGGCACCGCTGGCGCAGACGGCGGGCACTGCGGCCATCGACTCGGCGGATCGGCTCGCCGCCGGTATCGACGATTTGCGGCGCAAATGTGACGCGGCGGGCCGGGACTTCTCCGCGATCGATGTCACCTTCACCAACTTCGACGGCGGCGGTCCGGCAAGCGCGGACTTCAATGCCGACGCCTACCTGGGCGGTTTGGAAAAGCTGGCGACGCTCGGGGTGACGTGGGTGCACGTCGGTCTGCCCGGTGACGGCCTTGCGCACGCGCTGGAATGTATCGACCGATTTCGCGTCCAGGTGATCGAAGCGGCCTGAGCCTGGCGCCCCGATGTGCCGGCTACCTTGCTGGCAACTCCGCGGTGACCTGCACGGCCCCTTCGTCGAAGCTCAAGAACCCTTTGATCGGAACGCTTTCCGGCGGCGGATCTTCGTAACTCCAGGCGATGTCAGGGGCGACCATGTCGCCGACGACGGCCGACCAGTAGGTCGCCACGCCCTTGTAGTTGCAGTAGCTGGAGGTCTGTGACCTCACCAGCAGGTCGGTGCGTACCTGCGCGGGCGTCACATACAGACGTGGTTGCAGCGAAGTTTCGAACACGATCACCGTGTCCTGGGTGTTCACCAGCGTGGTGCCGGCCAGCTCGACGTGCAGCTGCCGCGTGGTCGGGCGGCAGTCGACGCGGTGGTAGGGATTCGGCGGGTAGTGCACGAGTCGGCGGCCCTCTTCGAGCCACATGTCGACGGCATCCCACCGAACATGGACGAAGCCGGGTGCGGCGGTCTCGGGCTGAGTCGGTAGGTCAGTGATCTCGTCGGTGGGAAACACGTAGCGCAGCGGGTGGCCCCGTCGGTGCACCATCAGCGCGCGCTCGGTGTCGATTACCAGGCGCCCATCGCGAAATGCCTGGATACGCCGAGGATGTGGCTCGACGTAGACCAAACCATCGGGCACCGGCGGGCAGAAGCGCCCGGCCGGATGCGTGCTGAGCGGGCCATGCCCGGCCGCCAGGCTCATGACGTTCCTCCTAGATCGGCGGCCCGTAACGCGGCCACGGTCTGCAGGTCGTGCAAGGCCGCGACTGTCAGGTCCAGGCCGGTGAGCGCGATGTCTGCGGCCTGCATGCCGCCCAGGCCGGCCACGATCGTGGTTGCGACATAGGCGTAGGCGGCGGCTTGTCGATAGCGCAGCCATAGCTCTTCGCGGTCCAGCTCCGGTCCGCCGGCGGCGGCCAATGCACGGCGGTAGACGTCGAGCAGTTCGCGCTCGGTGACCCGACGGTCGGTGGTGGTCATGCCGGTGATCAGCGTGTAAGCGAGATCGCGGGCGGGGTGGCCGAGCCGGACCGCCTGCCAGTCGAGCAGACCCGCCGCGAGCGGGCCGCCCGATGAGCGGAAATACCAATTTACCCGGGTGCGCGTCGCCGTGCAGCACGGTGTGTGGCGGTGCGTCGATGAGTCCGGTGATCGCCCGGTAGTGCTCGAAGACAAAGTCGCGACCTGGCAGGAGCGCCGCGGCGTGCCCGCCCAACCTGCGCCACGAGGCCCGCAGCATGGTGGGAACCAGCGGCACGCTCGGATCACGCGAGGCCGCATACAGCCATCCAAATGGTCGGACACCGCCGTGATTGAGCCGTACCCAGTACGTCGCGTGCAGGCGGGCAAGCAGTTCGACCACCAGGGCGGCCTGATCGTTGTCGAACGGATGCAGCGTGTCCGAGAAATCGCATGTCCCTTCGGCGGGAGCTGCCAAGTCTTCCAGGACAAGCACGAATCGGCCGGTCAGCGGATCGAACGCGCAGCCGTATGCCGTTGGGGCGTCGGGCGCTAACTCGGGGGACAGGTCGCGGTAGAAACTCACCTCGGTCTCGGCCAGCCGGCCGAGCTCGCCGATAAATCTGGTCGCGGCCGTAGCCGCCGCCATCTTGACGAACACCGACTCGGGAACGTCGTTGCCGCTCAGCGCTAGTCGGGCCCGCGACGTCGTCCCACTGCTGTCATCGAGCACCGACACCGAGGACACCCTGCGCCCCATGATTTCCGACAACGCCGGCGGATCCAGGTCGTGGATGCGGCGGGGGAATGCTCTGGCGTTGCGCAGCACGGCGTCGGTTGCCACCCGGCCGAGGCCACGGCCGAGATGAGTGGCTAGGCGAGCCAGCGCGATCACCTTGTTTTCCGGCAAGGCACCACCCCTACATTACAAATGTTGTAAACAGTGTAAATGCAGGGCCTGGGTGCCGATACGGGCGCGATGCCGCGTGCCTACCGGAGTAGGAAGGAGCCATGGCGGGACCGGTGGAAGGCATCAAGGTTGTCGAGCTCGGGGTCTGGGTCGCGGCGCCGGCCGCGGCCGCCATTCTGGCCGACTGGGGTGCCGACGTGATCAAGATAGAACCGCCGGCCGGCGATCCGGGCCGGCTGTTCGGCCGGATGCTGGGCTGCGATCTCGGGATGAACCCGCCGTTCGAGATGGACAACCGCTGCAAGCGCAGCGTCGTGCTGGACCTGTCCACCGACACCGGCCGCGAGCTTGCGTACGAATTGCTCTCCGACGCTGATGTTTTCATCACCAACGTGCGCCCGGCGGCGTTGCGACGGCTGGGGCTCGACTTCGCTGCGGTGTCCGATCGCAACCCACGCCTCGTCTACGGGCTCATCACCGGGTACGGAGAGACCGGGCCCGACGCCGATCGCGCCGCCTATGATGTGGCGGCCTTCTGGTCGCGCGGTGGCCTCGCGCATCTGCTCACCCGGCCCGGGGACACGCCGCCGTTTCAGCGCGGCGGCATGGGGGACCACACGACCGGCATGACCTTGGCCGCCGCCGTCTGTGCCGCGCTGCTGGCGCGGGAGCGGACCGGGACGGGCCAGTTGGTGAGCACATCGCTGTATCGCCAGGGGGCCTACACCGTGAGCTTTGACCTCAACACCTACCTGCTCACCGGTCAGCAGATCGCAATCGGACAACGTGAATCAATGGGCAACCCGTGCATGAACAACTACACCGCCGGCGACGGGCGACGATTCTGGATCGTCGGACTGGAGATCGACCGGCACTGGCCCGCCCTGTGTCGCGTCGTTGAACGCCCCGACTGGCTGGCCGATCCGCGCTACGGCGATGCGCGCGGGCGTGCGACCAACGCGGTAGAGCTCATCGCGCAACTGGACCAGATCTTCGCGACCAGGTCTCTCGCCGAGTGGACCGAGATCTTCGACGCTGAACCGGATTTCTTCTGGTCGCCGATCAACAGCCTCGAAGACATCGTCGCCGACGAGCAGTTCCATGCCGCTGGCGGCATCGTTGACGTGCCGGACGGGGCCTCGAGTGTGCCGATGGTGGCAACCCCCGCCGACTTTCACGGCACACCATGCACGCCACGTTCGGTGGCGCCGCAGCTCGGTCAGCACACCGACCAAGTGCTGGGTGAACTGGCGGCGCGCCGCAAGTCCTGACCGCGCGCGAGCCTTTACAAAATTTCCCGAAAGTGTCACGCTGTCCGATGAGGGGCGGGCGGCTCGGTGTGGCGGGCGGCCCATGGCAAACGCGGCAGTCCGCGCGGGTCCGGCTGTGGTCCCGTGCAAGAGGGATGGATCGATGCTCACTCCAACTTTGGACCTCGGCGCCACGGCGGACAGGGGCACGCTACGACGAACCGGTGCCGACGACGACGGCCTGCACTATCGGGTCGAGGTCGTGGCCGCCAGCGTCATCGACGTAGTTCAGGCGGCTGGAGGCTGGCTGTGCGACCGGGTGATGGCCGGCTGGCAGGTGCGAGTGCTGGTGCCCGGCGGCGACGATATCCGGCCGCTGCAGATCCTCGGGGCAACCGCGATGGACCTGGAAGCGGGTCTGACCGGCCGCGCTCCGATGGGCCACAGCCTGGCCGTCGGCGCCGCCGCCTTTGCCGCCGATGAGCGAGTGCGCGCGAAGCTAACCGAAGCCCTGCAGTGCCGGTGGACCGAAGTTGCGCTGTGGGGTCAGGGGTGGCCGCTGGGGGTCGATCGCGCGATCGCCCCGGTGCAACACGTGCTCAGTGCCGCGGCACTGGCGTTCAAAAGGCAGGCGCTAACGGCGGCCGGAATTCCTTACGGCTGTGTTGTTTCCGTCGAGCAGCTACTCGCCGACACGGCGTGGTCGGGCTAGCCGGGGAACCCGGTGAACCCGAGGAACCTGAGGGTCGATGAAAAAATATTACGGGCATACGCTGCTGTATCTGCACGAGACGATCAAGCTGGGATCCGGGCGAAGCGACCGCTTCACCGAACTGTTTGTCCAAGTCTGTCAGCCGATGATGGAGGAGCTTGGCGCCCGGCTGTTCGCGATCTGGGAGTCCACCCCCTACAACGGCCGCTGGCCAGAGGTGACGATCATCTGGGAGATAGATGGCTTCGCCGACTATTCCAGGATTGGTGCCGCACAGGCCAAAGGCGGCAGCCAGGAAGCCGCGGCCGGGAAGTGGGCCGCATTCCTGGCGGACATCGGAGCGCGTGGCGAGGGGCGGATCATGTACCCGGGTCCGGCCAACAAGACCCTGGCACAGCTACGCGCATCCAATTTCACTGCCCCGCTGGTGATTCAAGAGATCATGCAAACCAAGCCGGGCCGCCAAGATGACTACATCCGAGAACTGGAGCGACTCTATGTGCCCTGGTCGGAGCGCACGGGCAAACACTGGCTCGGCTCCTTCACCACGACGTTTCGCTACAACGAGGTCATCCACTACTGGGCGCTGGAAGGCGGCTGGGAGTGCTTTGCCAACCACTACCCGTCCTGGAAGGAGAGCCCGCCCGCCGAGATCGTCACATGGATGAGCGTGGCCCCGGCGCTGCGTGACGGCTGGGAAGACTCCATTCTGCAGTCCCTACCGCCTTCGCCGCTGCAGTGAACTTCAGCTACGACCCTTTCGGCGCCCGGGTGATGGCCGACCCGTTGCCCTACTATCGCGTCCTGCGCGACCAACACCCGGTGTACTACCTGCCGCAATGGGATACCTTCGCGATCTCGCGCTTCGACGACATCCGGCGGGTACTGGAAGTCAACGACGGAACGTTCGTCGCGTCGGAGGGGACGTTTCCGGCCGCGTCGGTGCTGGCCCGGCACAATAGCGGCCCGGTGGACGACCCGCCGTGGCATCCGCTGCCGTTTCATGCGGTCTTCGACGCACCGTTGTACGGCGAGATCCGCCGCGCGCACTCCCCACCGCTTCGGCCCAAGTCCGTGGCCGGGCTCGAAGCCAGAATCCGCGAGCTAGCCAACGAACGACTCAACCGGCTGCTGCCGCAAGGCTCATTCGACCTCACCCAAGACTACGGCGGTGTGGTGGTGGCCAGCATCGTATGCGAACTACTGGGAATGCCAGCCTCTTTGGCGCCAGAGGTGCTTGCCGCCGTCAATGCGGGCAGCCTCACCGAACCTGGCGTCGGCGTCGACACCGCCGAGACTCGGCCCAACTATCTGGAGTTCCTGGTCCCGGTCGTGCGGCAGCGCCGGGCGGATCCGACCGGGGAGCTTCCGGTTGTTGACGGTCTGCTGCGCTACCGATTGCCCGACGGCAGTGCGCTCGACGACACCGAGGTTGCCACCCAGATGCTCTGCATCTTCATCGGGGGAACCGAGACCGTGCCCAAGATCGTGGCGCACGGGCTGTGGGAGCTCAGCCGGCGTCCCGACCAGTTGGCGGCGGTGCGCACCGACCCGCAGTCCAACGTGAACGTCGCGCGCGAGGAGATGATCCGCTACTGTGCCCCCGCACAATGGTTTGCCCGAACCGCACGCAAGCCGTTCACCATAGGCGACCAAACCATCGAGCCGGGCCAGCGCGTCATCACGCTGCTGGCTTCGGCCAACCGCGACGAGCGTGAGTACCCGGATCCCGACGAGTTCATCTGGGATCGGCCGATCCGGCGCTCCCTGGCGTTCGGCCGTGGTCAGCACTTCTGCATCGGGTATCACCTGGCCAGGCTCGAAATCTCGGTACTACTGCAGGAATGGTTCCGGCGGGTGCCCGAATTCCAGATCTGCGCAGCGCAGGCCACCCGATTGCCATCCAGCTTCCAGTGGGGATGGAACAAGATCCCGGTGGAGGTTTGACGTGTGGTCCTATCGAATCATTGCCCCCTACCTGTTCGAGCGCACCTCGATCGCCGACAATACACCCGAGTGCTTGGCGGAAGGGCAAGTGCTGCTGCGGTTTCAGGCCGCCGGGGTGTGTGGCAGCGACCTGCCCGCCTTTCGCGGTGCCAGGGGACACCTGCCCGGAGATGACGGCCACAGCGCGGCGGCCAAGGACGGCTTCCCGATTCACGAAGTGGCCGGTGAAGTCATCGCCAGCAGGCATCGCGCCCACCACCAGGGCGACCGCGTGGTGGGCTGGGCATCGGGATTCGACGGCCTGATGCAGCGGGTGATCGCCGATGGGGACGGCTTGGCGCCCTATGACCCGGGGCTTACTCCCACTCAAGCGGTCGGCCTGCAGCCGCTGGCCTGTGTGCTGTACGCCTGCGCGCAACTACCGGATCTGGCGGGTCGGCACGTCGCCGTCATCGGACAGGGGTCGATCGGGCTGCTCTTCTCCCATGCCGCGAAAGTGGCGGGGGCCCGCCGGGTAACCGGGGTCGATCCGATCGACCGGGAGAACCTTTCGGCAACATTCGGAGTCGACGACGCCGTCCGGGCCACCAGCGATCGCTGGGTGAGCCAGCTGGGCGCCGGCGATCGTGCCGACATCGTCATCGAAGCCGTCGGACATCAGGTCGCTACCCTGGGGCACGCCATCGACGCCGCGGCGCCGGGGGCACCGTGTTCTATTTCGGCGTCGCCGACGACGACGCCTACCCGATCAGCATGCGCACCATGCTGCGCAACAACCTGACCCTGAAATCCGGTGTCACCCAGGATCGCCGGCGCATGCTCGAACTCGCCGGGAAGTTCGCCGCCGAGCACCCCGAACTGCTCAGCGGCTATCTCACGCACAATTTCGACGTCGAAGACGTGCAGGCGGCGTTCGAACTGGCGTGCCGGCCGGTGCCCGAACGGGTGAAGATCGCGATCACCGCATGAAGGTCGTCAGCAACCTCCAACAGCGGCTCGGCCGGGGCACGCCGCTCTGGGGCGGCTGGATCACCGGTCCAACGTGGCTGGGGCCGGAGGAATTTGCCAGGGCCGGCTACGATTACGTCGGTTTCGACACCCAGCACGGTTACCTTGACGACGCCGACGTTGCCGGCCTGCTCCGGCGACTCGAAGGTGTGCCCATCGCCACCGTGGTGCGGTTGCCGAATGCGGATCCGGCACCGATAGGGCGGGTGCTCGACGCCGGCGCCGATGCCGTCATCATCGCGATGATCGAGTCGGCCGAACAGGCCGCCGCGGCGGTGGCCGCCACCCGCTATCCGCCGGCCGGGGTGCGCAGCTACGGCCCGCTGCGGGCAAGCCTGGGCACCGATCCCGCCGAGCTGCAATCCCGGGCGGGCGTCTATGCGATGGTCGAGACCGCCGCGGCGCTCTCGACCATCGATGACATCTGCGCGGTTGACGGTCTGGCCGGAATCTATGTCGGACCCGCGGATCTGGCGATTTCGCTGGGAACCGGCGTCGTCGGTGCCCTCGATCACGCAGCGGTCCGGGAGGCCGTCGTCGGAATCCACCGCGCGGCTTCGGCGGCGAGCCTACACACCGGCATCCACGCCGGCGCCGCAAAGGCGGGTAAAGCGATGGCGCAGCTGGGATTCGAGATGATCACCCTGGCGGCCGAGTCCCAAGCGCTGCGCCGGGGAGCCGCGGAATACTTGAACGAGGCGACGGCGGGCACCCGATGACCGGCGGCGGGCGCGTCGCGCTGGTAACCGGAGCCGCCGGCGGGCAGGGGTGGGCGATTATCCAACGACTGCGCGCCGAAGGCCACTCGGTGGCGGCATGCGATCTACGCGCCGACCGACTCGATGCGCTGGTCGCCGAGTCGGGCGACGATGCCGTGATTTCCCTGGCCCTGGATGTGACCGATGAAGCGCAATGGCAGGAGGCCGTCGAGCGCGCCGTCACCCGGTTCGGGGCGTTGACCGCACTGATCAACAATGCCGGCGTGCTGCACCGTGCGGCGCTGGTCGATGAGACGGCCGCCGGCTTCGAAAGTGCTTGGCGGGTCAACTGTCTGGGTGCCTTCCTTGGCATGCGGGCGGCGCTTGGCGCGCTGAGCGCGGCCGAAGGCCCGGTGATTGTCAACATCTGCAGCACCGGGGCGATCCGGCCATTCCCACACCACTGCGCCTATGGTGCGGCCAAGTGGGCACTAAGGGGCCTGACCCAAACGGCTGCGGCCGAATTGGCGCCCGCCGGTATCCGGGTCAACGCGGTGTTCCCGGGGCCGATCGCGACGTCCATGCTCGATGAGCCGACTCAGGCTCGGCTGGCGGCGGTTTCGATGTTCGGCCGGCTGGGCCGGCCCGCCGAAGTCGCCGATGCGGTGGCGTTCTTGGTCTCCGAGAACTCATCATTCATCACGGGATCCGAACTCGTGGTCGACGGCGGACAGTGCCTGCAGGTGCCATGACCAGCCCGCTATCGGTCGGCATCATCGGCGCGGGCCCCGGCGGGCTGGCGCTGGGAATTCTGCTGAAAAACCGTGGCTTTGAGAACTTCACCATCTTCGACCGAGAATCCGACATGGGCGGCACCTGGCGGATCAACACCTATCCGGGACTGGCCTGCGACGTGAAGTCGCACCTGTACTTGTACTCGTTCGACCTCAATCCGGGCTGGTCACGGCTGTGGTCCGGACAGCCCGAGATATTGGCATACTTTCAGCGCTGCGCCGATCGGTACGGGCTGCGACCCCATCTGCGGCTGGGCACCGAAATACGATCCGCACGTTGGGAAAGCCAGACCCGGCAGTGGACCCTGAGCACCGCGGACAGTGAACAGCACCAATTCAGTGTCGTGGTATCGGCCGTCGGCATCTTCAGCCGGCCGGCCTATCCGGATCTCGTTGAGCAGCAGCGCTTCACCGGAACCGTGATGCACTCGTCGCGGTGGGATCACTCGGTGCCGCTCGCGGGCGCCCGAATCGCGGTGCTGGGTACCGGTTCGACCGCGGCGCAGCTGGTGCCGGAGTTGGCCAAGGTCGCGGATCGGGTGTACTCGATACAACGGTCACCGACCTGGATATTGCCCAAGCCGGATCGGCCCTACTCCCGCTGGGAACGCTGGGTCTTCGCCCACGTTCCGTTTGCCGCGCGGCTATACCGGACCCGGCTGTGGCTGCGCAGCGAGTCGAATATCTCCGTGATCGAGCACGGCAGCCCGAAGACCAAAGAGTTCACGGAGCTGGCGTTGCGGATGCTCGAAAACACGGTCAGCGACCCGCAATTGCGTCGCCAACTCACCCCGGACCATCCGATGGGCTGCAAGCGCCTGGTGTTCTCATCGGAGTTTCTGACCGCCCTGACCCGCCCGAATGTTGAGCTGGTGACCAGCCCGGCCCGCTACCTGAGGCAACGATCGTTGGTCACCGCGGACGGCGCCGAATACGACGTCGACGTCGTGGTGTGCGCCACCGGCTATGCCGCGGCCGACTATCTGGGTCAGCTGGAAGTCCTCGGAGAGGACGGTGCTGGGCTGCATGAAGTCTGGCGGGACGGGGCGCACGCTTATCTGGGGATGGCCGTACCCGGCTTTCCCAACTTCTTCATGCTCTACGGACCCAATACGAATGTCGGCTCCAACAGCGTGATCTTCATGCTCGAAGCCCAGGCCCGCTACATTGTGGCGGCGCTGGCCCATCTGCGGCGCAAATCCAAGACCTACATCGCGGTGCGTCCGGGGGTGCTGGCCGAATTCATAGCCAAGGTCGACCGGTGGATGACAGGGACGGTCTGGACCACCGAGTGCAGCAACTACTTTCGTGCGCCCAACGGGCGTGTGGTCACGCAATGGCCGCGCAGCGCGCGTAGCTTTTGGGGGATGACGCGCCGCTTCAAGCCCGCAGACTTCAGCTTCCAGCCCGCTGCCGTGTTCACCGCGGACGGTGGCGACCGCAACGCGGGGCAGCGGTGACCCAACCCGAGGCCGTCGATCGGCTGGACCCCTTGCTGCGCGCCGTCGCGACGGCGCGAATCGACTTCACCGCGGAGTCGATCCTGACGATCCGCGAGTCGATGAACCAGCGCCGCCGGGAGGCGGCCGCGACCGAGACGGCCGCCGCCGGGGTAGCGGTGGCCGACGATGTTGCCACCGGGGAGGCCGGCAGGCCGGTGCCGGTCCGCATCTACCGGGCTGCCCCGACGCCGGCGCCGGTAGTCGTTTACTGCCACGCGGGTGGCTTCGCCTTAGGAAATCTCGACACCGACCACCGGCAGTGCCTGGAGCTGGCTCGTCGTGCCCGCTGTGCGGTGGTTTCGGTCGACTACCGGCTGGCGCCCGAACACCCCTACCCGGCGGCATTGCGCGACGCGATCGAGGTGCTGACGTGGGTGGTTGGCAACGCGACACGGTTGGGATTCGACGCGCGGCGGCTGGCGGTGGCCGGTAGCAGCGCCGGCGCCACCCTGGCCGCCGGCCTGGCGCACGGCGCCGCCGACGGGTCGCTGCCACCGGTCATCTTCCAGCTGCTGCACCAGCCGGTGCTCGACGATCGCCCCACCGCATCCCGGTCGGAGTTCCGCGCCACCCCGGCCTTCGATGGTGAGGCGGCGAGTCTCATGTGGCGTCATTACCTGGCCGGGCAGACACCTTCACCGGAGTCGGTCCCGGGCCGGCGCGGTCAACTGGCAGGCCTGCCAGCGACGTTGATCACCTGCGGCGAGATCGATCCGTTTCGCGACGAAGTGCTCGATTACGCGCAGCGGCTGCTGGGAGCCGGGGTATCCACCGAACTGCACATCTTCCCGCGCGCCTGCCACGGGTTCGATTCGCTACTACCGGAATGGACGACCTCGCAGCGGCTGTTCGCGATGCAGGGTCATGCCCTGGCGGACGCGTTCTACCCGGATTAGTGGGTCAGAACACGATGATTTGACGCACGGCGGTGCCGTCGGCCAGGTGGTCCATCGCCTCATTGAGGTCGTCCAGCCGAATCGTCGCGGACACCAGCGATTCCACCGGCAGGCGTCCGGATTGCCACAACGACACGAACCGCGGGATGTCGCGGCTGGGGACCGCCGAGCCCAGGTAGCTACCGATGAGTGAGCGCCCCTCGGCGACGAAGCCCAACGGTGCGACGCTGATCCGCGCATCCGGCGGGGGCAGGCCGACGGTGATGGTGCGGCCGCCGGGTGCGGTCAGCCCGATCGCGGTCTCCAGCGCCGCCGGGTGCCCGGCCGCCTCGATCACCACGTCGGCTTTCACGCCTGCGGCAGCGGCCTGCTGTGGGGTATAGGTGGCGCTGGCCCCGAGGGCTTCTGCGGCCGAGAGTTTTTGGGGCAATTGGTCCACGCCGAATACCGCGACGTCGTCCTGAGTCAAGGCGGTGAGCACCGCGGCCATCCCGACCCCCCCGAGCCCGACGACGGCGACCGACTGCCCGGCTACCGGCTTGCCGACATTGAGCACCGCGCCTCCGCCGGTCAACACCGCGCATCCCAGTAGTGCGGCCACCTGCGGGGGCACCTCGTCGGGCACCGCAACCGCGCTGGCCCGATTCACCACGGCATGTGTCGCGAAACCCGAGACGCCGAGGTGGTGGTAGATGGGTTGCCCAGAACGGCTGATCCGGATGCCGCCACCGAGCAAGGTTCCGGCGGCGTTGGTCGCGCTGCCCGGTGCGCAGGGGGTGATGCCCTCGGTGGCGCAGGACGGGCAGTGGCCGCAGCGCGGCAGGAACACCAGCACCACCCGCTGGCCGACGGCCAGATCGTCGACCCGGTCGCCGACCCGCTCGACGATTCCGGCCGCCTCATGGCCCAGCAGCATCGGCACCGGCCGGACCCGATTGCCGTCGACCACCGACAGGTCGGAGTGGCACACGCCCGCGGCCTCGATGCGGACCAGCACCTCGTCGTCGCCCGGAGGATCGAGATCGAGATCGACGACGCTGATGGGACGAGATTGGGCGTACGGCCGGGGCGAACCGATTCGCTCCAGGACCGCACCCCGGATGTGAATCATGTTGGAATACAACCATGGCTGAAGTCCCAGTTCCATCGGTGCCCGCGGGGCCGTCCCCGGACGAGCTGTCCAGCGGTGATTTTCCGGTGCTCTGGCCGGTGCTCACCCGCTGGGCCGACAACGACATGTTCGGCCACCTCAACAACGCCGCCTACTACCAGCTGTTCGACACGGCCATCAACGCCTGGATCAACACCCGCACCGGCCTTGACCCGCTCACCACCGCAGCGCTGGGCATCGTCGCGGAGTCGGGCTGTCGATACTTCTCCGAACTGCATTTCCCGCAAGAGCTCGTGGTGGGGCTGGCGGTGACGCGGCTGGGCCGCAGCAGCGTCACCTACCGCCTTGCAGTGTTCAACTCCAGTCCCGGGGCAGGGGAGGGACCGGCTGGGCCGGGGCCGATCGCCGCGCTGGGGCACTGGGTGCACGTCTACGTTGACCGCGTCAGCCGCAAACCCGTTCCGATCCCCGAGACCATCCGCACATTGCTGGCCACCGCGTGCGTGAATTAGGTACCGGCACACCCTAATCACCGGCTTGGCTGCACGCCCGGCGCCTGCCGAGTGCCCAGGTATGCTTCGCCAATGCCAGTTTTGAGCAAGACCGTCGAAGTCAGCGCCGACGCCGGATCGATCATGGGGATCGTCGCAGATATCGAGCGGTACCCCGAATGGAACGAAGGGGTCAAAGGGGCTTGGGTGCTGGCTCGCTACGACGACGGCCGTCCCAGCCAGGTGCGGCTTGACGCCTCGGTTCAAGGCTTCGAGGGCGTCTACATCCACGCCGTGTACTACCCGGGCGAGAATCAGATTCAAACCGTCATGCAGCAGGGCGATTTGTTCCTCAAGCAGGAGCAGTTGTTCAGCGTGGTGGAAGCCGGTGCCGCCAGTTTGCTGACGGTGGACATTGACGTCGAGCCCAGCATGCCGGTGCCGCCGCCGATGGTGAAGCTGCTACTCAACAATGTGCTCGAGCAACTCGCCGCAAATCTCAAATTGCGTGCCGAACAATTGACTGCCGGCTAGAAAATTCGGCGGAATTCCACGGGGTCAGTTGAAGATTCCGTTGGTCTCCAGCATTTGCGTCAGCCGGTGCGCGGCATCGGTGAATTGCCAGACACTGTGCTCGATCACCGCCGCGGTATCGCGGCGCCGCAATGCCGCGATCAATTGCCGATGATTGTCCACCGCTGCGGCACCCCATTGCGGGTCGCTGGCGTAGAGCTGCGCGGGCATGTAGCGCGCGGCATTGAGCAGAAACCAGGCCAACTTGATCCGCCCGCTGGATTGGTTGAGGACGCGGTGGAACGCGAATTCCAGCGCGGCGATCGCCTCGGTATCGCCGGCCCCGACCGCCGCGGTGAGCGCATCGTTGATGTGCTCGAGTTCCCCGATGTCGACTTCACTGATTCGTTCGGTGGCGGTGACCGCAAGTTCGCGGGCGATGGTGGCCTGCAGCCAGAAGATGTCGTCGATGTCCTGGCGGGTCAGCGGCAACACCACATGACCACGGTGCGGCTCCAGCTGCACCATGCCCTCACCGCGCAGCTTCAGTAGGGCTTCGCGACCCGGGGTGATGCTCACCCCGAGTTGGGCCGCGGTCTCATCGAGGCGGATGAACGTTCCCGGTCGCAACGTTCCGGCCATGATGGCCGCTCTCAGATGGCCGGCGACTTCGTCGGACAACTGCGCGCGGCGTAGTGGCCGCCGGCTTTTGCGACGCGCGGACAGCGGTATGTTCATACGGCCTGCCAGGTCTTTCCGGAGCGTGGCGGGGCTTTACGTGGTCTTGTCTCGGGTCTTGTTTGGGGCCGCCGGGCACATTAATGTGACCCAGGCAACACCATGTTTTATCAAATATCAGTCTGACGCAAGCGGTGCGCAAGTGAAGGGACTGCATAGTTGACCGCGGAACTGGCCAGCCACCTGCCGCAGGCCGCTCACGCCCTGGAGCAGCCTTATTTGGCTCGCCGGCAGAACTGGGTCAACCAACTCGAGCGGCATGCCATGATGCAGCCGCGGGCCACCGCGATCAGGTACCTCGGTCACACCGTGACGTGGGCTGACCTGCGATATCGGGTTGCCGCGCTGGCCGGTTCCCTAAGCCGCCGAGGGGTCGGCTTCGGGGACCGGGTGATGATCCTGATGCTCAACCGCACCGAGTTCGTCGAGTCTGTTCTGGCCGCCAACATGCTGGGTGCCATCGCGGTTCCGCTGAATTTCCGGCTCACGCCGTCCGAAATTGCGTTCCTGGTGGAGGACTGCGCACCGCGTCTGGTCATCACCGAAGAAGTGCTGGCCCAGGTCGCCGTGGGCGTCCGCGAGATCGCTCCCGCACTGAGCACGATCGTGGTAGCCGGCGGCGCATCCGATCCCACCGTGGTGGGCTACGACGAGCTCATCAGTGAGACCGGTGACCCACCCGAACCGGTCGACATCCCCAATGACTCGCCGGCGCTGATCATGTACACCTCCGGCACCACCGGCCGGCCCAAGGGCGCGGTGCTGACACACACGAACCTCACCGGCCAGGTGATGACGGCGCTCTACACCGGCGGCGCCAATATCAACAGCGACGTGGGTTTCATCGGCGTCCCGTTTTTCCACATCGCCGGGATCGGCAACATGCTCAGCGGAATGCTGCTCGGCGTCCCCACCGTGATCTATCCACTGGGCGCGTTCAACCCCGGCCAGCTGCTCGACATGCTGGAGGCCGAACGGGTCAGCGGCATCTTTCTGGTGCCCGCCCAGTGGCAGGCCGTCTGCGCGGAACAACAAGCCCGGCCACGTGAACTGAGCTTGCGGGTGATGTCGTGGGGGGCCGCACCGGCACCGGATGCGTTGCTGCGTCAGATGTCAGAGGTTTTCCCGGGAACGCAGATCATGGCGGCGTTCGGTCAGACCGAGATGTCTCCGGTCACCTGCATGCTGCTCGGCGAAGATGCGATCCGAAAGCGAGGTTCGGTCGGCAAAGTGATCCCGACCGTCTCCGCTCGCGTCGTCGACGACGAGATGAACGACGTGCCCATCGGTCAGGTCGGCGAAATCGTTTACCGGGCACCAACACTGATGAGCGGATACTGGAACAACCCGGAAGCGACCGCAGAAGCGTTCGCCGGCGGTTGGTTTCATTCCGGGGATCTGGTCCGGATGGACGAGGACGGCTACGTCTGGGTGGTGGACCGCAAGAAGGACATGATCATCTCCGGCGGAGAGAACGTTTACTGCGCCGAAGTGGAGAACGTGCTTGCCAGCCACCCCAGCATTGTCGAGGTCGCGGTGATCGGCCGAGCCGACGAAAAGTGGGGCGAGGTACCGATAGCGGTCGCGGCTGTAACGAAAGACCACCTTCGCATCGAAGACTTAGGTGAGTACCTGACCGAGCGGCTTGCGCGTTACAAGCACCCGAAGGCGCTCGAGATTATAGACGCACTACCGCGAAACCCTTCCGGGAAGGTGCTAAAAACTGAATTGCGTTTGCGCTACGGAGTAGGCGTCTACTCCGAAAGCCGTTCTGTGTCAAGGTCATTTGAATTCAGAGAGGGAAGCTAAGAAGGTCGAAAATGTTCGCTGGCTGCAGACGATGTGTTAATTGTGTGGATGCGGTTCACACGTAGACAGGCATCAGGTACATTCCTGTGGTCTCGGTTACTGCCTGCCGGTAGTGAGCCGTCGGTCACACACCTAGGGACGGGGCAAGGAGGAGGCGTGCGACGAGATCGGCCGTGTAGCCGCGATCCGCGTGCTCCTATCGGGAAGGGGCAACGGTGACGACGTCTTCTGGCCCGCACCTGATGGGCTACCTTCGCGACCAGCTAGAGACACCGCTGACGATGGTCGGCGGGTTCTTCCGGATGTGTGTGCTGACCGGAAAGGCGCTATTCCGTAGGCCGTTCCAGTGGCGGGAACTCATTCTGCAGTGCTGGTTCGTCATGCGGGTGGCGCTGCTGCCGACCATCATGGTCTCCATCCCGCTGACGGTGCTGCTCATCTTCACGTTGAACGTCTTGCTCGCCCAGTTCGGTGCGGCCGACATCTCCGGCGCCGGTGCCGCGATCGGTGCGGTCACCCAGCTCGGCCCGCTGACCACCGTGCTGGTGGTGGCCGGTGCCGGCTCGACGGCCATCTGCGCCGATCTGGGAGCTCGCACCATCCGTGAAGAGATCGACGCGATGGAAGTGCTGGGCATCGACCCCATCCACCGACTGGTGGTGCCGCGCGTCATCGCCGCGACCTTCGTCGCCACCCTGCTCAACGCCCTGGTGATCACCGTCGGCCTGGTCGGCGGTTACCTGTTCGGTGTCTACCTGCAGAACATCAACGGCGGCGCCTACCTGGCCACGCTGACCACCATCACCGGCATGCCCGAGGTGACGATCGCGATGGTCAAGGCGGCGACGTTCGGCCTGATCGCCGGGCTGGTCGGGTGCTACCGCGGGCTGACGGTGCGCGGCGGTTCCAAGGGTCTGGGTACCGCCGTCAACGAGACAGTTGTGTTGTGCGTGGTCGCGCTCTACGCGGTCAACGTCATCTTGACCACGATCGGCGTGCGATTCGGGACGGGGCACTGACATGTCGACAGCCGCAGTACTGCGGGCCCGCTTCCCGAGGGCGATTGCGAACTTCAATCGCTACGCCGGCTCGGTCACCCGGGGACTCGATGAATCGGGGCGCCTGGCGTGGTTCATTCTGACCAGCCTCGGACAGTCGGGTCACGCGCTGCGTTACTACCGCAAAGAGATTCTGCGGCTGATCGCCCAGATCGGCATGGGTACCGGCGCGATGGCCGTCGTCGGCGGTACCGCCGCGATCGTCGGCTTCGTGACGCTCTCCGGTAGCTCGCTGATCGCCATCCAGGGTTTTGCGTCCCTGGGAAACATTGGTGTGGAGGCGTTCACAGGGTTCTTCTCCGCACTGGTCAACGTGCGTATCGCCGGTCCCGTGGTGACCGGGGTCGCGCTGGCGGCCACCGTCGGCGCCGGCGCGACGGCCGAGCTGGGAGCCATGCGGATCAGCGAGGAGATCGATGCCCTGGAGGTGATGGGCATCAAGTCCATTTCCTACCTGGCGTCCACTCGCATCATGGCCGGCCTGGTGGTAATCATCCCGCTGTATGCGTTGGCGATGATCATGTCGTTCTTCTCCCCGCAGATGGTCACGACGGTGCTCTACGGACAGTCGTCGGGCACCTACGAGCACTACTTCCGGACGTTCCTGCGTCCCGACGACGTCTTCTGGTCATTCTTGGAGGCCATCATCATCGCGGCGATCGTCATGGTCACGCACTGCTACTACGGCTACAACGCCGGCGGTGGACCGGTGGGTGTGGGCGAGGCGGTGGGGCGCTCGATGCGTTTCTCACTGGTCTCGGTCAATGTTGTTGTTTTGTGTGCCGCGTTGGCGCTCTACGGCGTCAACCCCAACTTCGCACTGACGGTGTAGCGCCATGACAAAACCGGGCAAGCTCAACAAGGTCAACGAACCGCCGTACAAGATCGCGGGCATCGCCCTGTTCTTGGTCGGCCTGCTTATCTTGTCCTTGGTCTACCTCCAGTTCCGTGGCGACTTCGATCGCAAGGTCAAGCTGACCATGTTCTCCGAGCGCGCGGGCCTGGTGATGGATCCGGGCTCGAAGGTCACCTACAACGGGGTCCAGATCGGGCGAGTCGACACCATCTCGGAGATCACCAGGGACGGCAAGCCGGCAGCAAAATTCGTCTTGAACGTCTATCCGCGATACCTGCCGCTGATACCGGAAAACGTGGACGCGCAGATCAAGGCGACCACGGTGTTCGGTGGCAAGTACGTGTCACTGACAACGCCAGAACATCCGTCGAACAAGAAGCTTTCGGCCCACAGCGTCATCAACGCCTCGGCGGTGACCACCGAAATCAACACCTTGTTCGAGACCCTGACCTCGATCTCCGAAAAGGTGGACCCGGTCAAGCTGAACCTGACGCTGAGCGCCGCCGCGGAAGCCCTCACCGGACTGGGTAACCGGTTCGGCGAGGCGATCGCCAACGGCAACGAGATCCTCGACGACATCAATCCGCAGATGCCTCAGGCTCGGCGCGACATCCAACAGTTGGCGGCCCTGGGTGACGTGTACGCCGACGCCGCACCGGATTTGTTCGACTTTCTCAACAACTCCGTGCCGACCGCACGCACCATCAATGCTCAGCAGCACGACTTGGACGCGGCGTTGTTGGCGGCGGTCGGATTCGGCAACACCGGCGCGGACGTCTTCGAGCGGGGTGGACCCTATCTGGCGCGCGGCGCCGCCGACCTGGTGCCAAGCGCCCAGCTGCTGGATACCTACAGCCCGGAGTTGTTCTGCACCCTGCGCAACTACCACGACGTCGAGCCGCAGGCCTACAAGTTCCTGGGCGGCAACGGCTACTCGCTGAACAGCCACACGACGCCGCTCTCCGCGTTGGGAATGATGCTCAACCCCGCCTCACTTGTGCCCCTG
Organism: Mycobacterium liflandii; assembly: GCF_022354805.1. Classification (NCBI taxonomy): domain Bacteria; kingdom Bacillati; phylum Actinomycetota; class Actinomycetes; order Mycobacteriales; family Mycobacteriaceae; genus Mycobacterium; species Mycobacterium liflandii. The sequence continues at coordinate 938,628 of NZ_CP023138.1, forward strand.
CTGATCTCGCAGGTCGGTGGCCTGGCTGCCGGTCTGGTCGGCGGGGCGCCCAACCCCTACATCTATCCCGAGAACCTGCCACGGGTGAATGCACACGGCGGGCCTGGGGGTGCGCCGGGCTGCTGGCAGAGCATCACCCATGACTTCTGGCCCGCGCCGGAGCTGGTCATGGACACCGGCAACAGTCTTGCGCCCTACAACCACTTGGAGACCGGTTCGCCCTTCGTACTGGAATATGTCTGGGGCCGTCAAGTAGGGGATTACACGATCAACCCATGAAAATCACCGGTACTGCAATCAGACTCGGCATCTTCTCGTTGGTGCTGATGCTCTTCAGCGTGATGATCATCATCGTGTTCGGTCAGATCCGCTTTGACCGTACGTATGCGTACTCGGCCGAGTTCAGCAATGCCAGTGGTCTGCGGCCGGGCCAGTTTGTTCGCGCCTCCGGGGTCGAGATCGGCAAGGTGAAGTCGGTATCGCTGATCGACGGCGGCAAACGGGTGCGGGTGAATTTCGACGTCGACCGATCGGTGCCGCTGTACCAGTCGACGAGCGCGCAGATCCGCTACCTCGACCTGATCGGCAATCGCTACCTCGAGCTCAAACGCGGCGAGGGCGACGGCTCGGATCGGATCATGCCGCCGGGTGGCTTCATCCCGTTGTCGCGGACCTCGCCGGCGCTGGACCTTGACGCCCTGATCGGTGGTTTCAAGCCGGTGTTCCGGGCGCTGGACCCCGACAAGGTCAACACCATCGCCTCGGCCCTGGTCACCGTATTTCAGGGGCAAGGCGGCACCATCAACGACATTCTCGACCAAACCGCTCAGCTGACTTCGCAGCTTGCCGAGCGCGACCAGGCGATCGGTGAGGTGATCAAGAACCTCAACACCGTCCTGGCCGCGACCGTGCGGCATCGCAAGGACTTCGATCAGACGGTCAACAACCTCGAGGTGCTGATCACCGGGCTCAACGAGCACCGCGACGATCTTTCCGGTGGCATCGCGCATGTCAGCAACGCGGCCGGAACCGTGGCCGACCTATTGGGTGAGGACCGTGCGCTGCTACACAAGACGGTCAACTACCTGGACGCCGTTCAGCAGCCGCTGATCGACCAGCGCCAAGAGCTCGCCGACTTCCTGCACAAGTTGCCGACGGCATTGAACATGATTGGGCGCGCGATCGGGTCCTATGGAGACTTCGTGAACTTCTACTCCTGCGACATCAGCCTCAAGATCAACGGGCTGCAGCCTGGTGGGCCCGTCCGAACGGTTCGACTTTTCTCGCAACCGACGGGTAGGTGCGCACCGCAATGAGGACACTAGAACCCCCCAACCGGCTTCGCATCGGGCTCATGGGCATCGTCGTGATGCTCGTGGTCGTCGGCGTGGGTCAGAGCTTCACCAGCGTGCCGATGATTTTCGCCAGGCCGAGCTACTACGGGCAGTTCACCGACTCCGGCGGAATCAACAACGGCGACAAGGTACGCATCGCCGGGCTGGACGTCGGCAAGGTCGAGGGCCTGCGGATCGACGGTGACCACATCGTCATGAAGTTCTCGATCGGCACCAACACCATCGGCACCGATAGCCGGCTGTCGATCCGTACCGACACGATTCTGGGTAAGAAGGTCGTCGAGATCGAGGCGCGCGGCAACCAGCCGCTGCGGCCGGGTGGCACGCTGCCGCTGGGCCAGAGCACCACGCCGTACCAGATCTACGACGCATTCTTCGACGTCACCCGGGCCGCCACCGGCTGGGACATCGACACGGTCAAGAAGTCGCTGCACGTGTTGTCGGAGACGATCGATCAGACCTATCCGCACCTGAGTTCCGCGCTCGACGGTGTCGCCAAGTTCTCCGACACGCTGGGTAAGCGCGACGACGAGCTCAAGCACCTGCTCGCCCAGGCCAACCAAGTGGCTAGCGTCCTCGGGGACCGCAGCGCGCAGGTCGACCGGCTGCTGGTGAACGCGAAGACTCTGCTGGTCGCCTTCAACGAACGTGGCCGCGCGATCGACGCGCTGCTGGGGAACATCGCATCGTTTTCAGCGCAGGTTCAGGGGCTGATCAACGACAACCCCAACCTCAATCACGTGCTTGAACAACTGCGCACGGTCAGCGACGTCCTGATCGAACGCAAAGAAGATCTCGCCAAGGGCCTCGAGATGGTCGGCGCATTCCTGCCATCGCTGAACGAGTCCATCGCGTCGGGCCCGTTCTTCAAGGTCGTCATTCACAACCTGGTCCCGGGCCAGATCCTGCAGCCGTTCATCGATGCAGCGTTCAAGAAGCGTGGCCTGTCCCCAGAGGACTTCTGGCGCAGTGCTGGGCTGCCGGAGTACCGGTTCCCCGACCCCAACGGCACTCGGTTCCCCAACGGCGCTCCGCCCCCGGGACCTCGGGTGCTCGAAGGTACCCCGGACCACCCGCTTCCCGCGGTGCCACCCGGATCGCCCTGCTCGTACACGCCGGCCGCCGACGCGCTGCCCCGGCCGGACAACCCGCTGCCCTGCGCGGGCGTGCTGGAAGGTCCGTTCGGTGGGTTCGGCTTCCCGGCTCCGTTGGACGGTGTCGAGTCGTCACCGCCGAATCCGAACGGCCTGCCGCCGACGCCGGGTATTCCGATCGCCGGGCGGCCGGGCGAACCCGCGCAGGATGCTCCCGGTACCCCGGTGCCGTTGCCGCCAGGTGCCCGCACCGAGCCGGTCGGACCGGCCGGGCCGACGCCACCCCCGTCAACGTTCGCTCCCGGGCTGCCGCCGGGTCCGCCCGCACCGCCTGGGCCCGGGCCGCAGCTGCCCGACCCGTACATCACCCCAGGTGGCACGGGAGGTAGTGGTGCGACGGGAGGTAGCCAGAATTGAGCACCATCTTTGACATCCGCAACATCCGGCTACCCAAGGTTTCCCGGGCGACCGTCATCATCGGGTCCCTGGTGTTGGTGCTCGGCCTGGTTGCCGCGTTCGTCGGCTTGAAGCTGTATCAGAAGCTGACCAACAACACCGTGGTCGCCTACTTCCCGAGTGCGAATGCCCTCTACCCGGGGGACAAGGTCCAGATCATGGGCCTGCAGGTAGGCAAGATCGACAACATCGAGCCGGCCGGCGACAAGATGAAGGTCACCTTCCACTACCAGAACAAGTACAAGGTGCCGGGCAACGCCTCCGCGGTGATCCTCAACCCGACCCTGGTCGCATCGCGCACCATCCAGTTGGAGCCGCCCTACAAGGGTGGCCCGGTGCTGGCCGACAACGCGGTGATCCCGCTGGAACGCACCCAGGTGCCCGTTGAGTGGGATGAGCTGCGCAACAGCATCACCAACATCATCGACAAGCTGGGCCCCACCAAGGATCAGCCGACCGGGCCGTTTGGCGAGGTTCTCGAATCCTTCGCGAACGGCTTGGAGGGCAAAGGCAAGCAGATCAACACCACGCTGGACAGCCTGTCGCGGGCATTGACCGCGCTGAACGAAGGCCGTGGCGACTTCTTCGCGGTGGTGCGCAGCCTGGCGCTGTTCGTCAACGCGCTGCACCAGGACGACAAACAGTTCGTGGCGCTGAACCAGAACCTCGCCGACGTCACCGGCCGGCTGGTGGGCTACGACCGCGACCTGTCCAATGCGCTGCAGCAGTTCGACAGCCTGCTGTCGACGGTGCGGCCGTTCCTGGACAAGAACCGCGAAGTGCTGACCTACGACGTCAACAACCTGGCCGAAGCGACCAACACTCTCCTGCAACCTGACCCGTTGAACGGTCTGGAGACGGCGTTGCACGTGCTTCCCACGGCCGCGTCGAACGTGAACCAGATCTACCACCCGGCGCACGGTTCGGTTGTCGCCGTACCGGAAATCACGTCCTTCGCGAACCCGATGCAGTTCGTCTGCAGCTCGATTCAGGCCGGCAGCCGGCTCGGCTACCAGGAGTCCGCCGAGCTGTGTGCGCAGTATCTGGCGCCCGTGCTGGATGCGATCAAGTTCAACTACTTCCCGTTCGGGTTGAACGCGTTCAACACCGCCGAGGTGCTGCCCAAGCAGGTCGCCTACTCCGAGCCCCGGCTGCAGCCGCCGAACGGATACAAGGACACGACCGTTCCGGGCATCTGGGTGCCGGACACTCCGCTGTCGCACCGCAACACCCAACCCGGCTGGATCGTCGCTCCCGGAATGCAGGGCCAGCAGGTCGGGCCGATCACGGCGGGCCTGATGACTCCCGAGTCGCTTTCCGAGCTGATGGATGGGCCCGACATCGAGCCCGTTCAGTCGACCCTGCAGACACCGCCCGGACCGCCCAACGCCTACGACGAGTACCCGGTGCTGCCGCCGATCGGCTTGCAGGCTCCGGTACCAATACAGCCACCGCCGCCGGGTCCGGAAGTGATCCCAGGTCCCGTCGCCCCGACACCGGCGCCCGGACCGGCACCGGCACCAGTTGGAGCACCTTTGCCCGCTGAGGCAGGGGCAGGACAGTGAGGCGCGGCGTGAGCGTGATGGGTGCGATCGGTAAGTCGAAGCAATCGGCCGCCAGACGCGGTGTAGGCGCGATGCGCGCGGTATCGCGCCGGGCCTGGCAGGGCCTGGCACTGCTGATGGTGGCGCTGGTCCTGAGCTCCTGTGGCTGGCGTGGCATCTCCAATGTCGCGATCCCGGGTGCGCCGGGGACCGGCAAGGGGTCTTACACCGTTTATGTGCAGGTGCCCGACACCCTGGCGATCAACGGCAACAGCAAGGTGATGGTTGCCGACGTGCCCGTCGGGTCGATTCGCAACATCCAGCTCAAGAACTGGGTGGCGACCCTGACGTTGGGCATCGACCAGGGCGTCAAGCTGCCCAAGAACGCGCTCGCCAAGATCGGCCAGACCAGTTTGCTGGGTTCCCAGCACGTTGAGCTGGCCGCACCGCTCAACCCGTCGTCGCAGCTACTCAAGAACGGCGACACCATCCCGCTGAAGAATTCCTCGGCGTACCCCAATACCGAGCAAACGCTGGCCAGCATCTCGCTGATCCTGCGCGGCGGCGGCATCCCCAACCTGGAAGTGCTGCAAAACGAGGTCTACGACATCTTCCACGGGCGCGGCGATCAGATCCGGGGCTTCCTCACCAGGCTTGACACCTTCACGCGGCAGCTCAACGAACAACGCGATGATATCACTCACGCCATCGACTCCACCAACCGACTGATGGCCTACGTGGGTGGCCGGGCCGACGTGGTGGATCGCGCGCTGACCGATCTGCCGCCGCTGATCAAGCATTTCGCTGACACCCGCGATCTGCTGATCAACGCCGTGAACTCGGTGGGACAGCTCAGCGGCGTCACCGGCCGCTACCTGTCGGAGGCACGGGGCAACCTGCACACCGATCTGCAGTCGTTGCAGTGTCCGCTCAAGGAACTCGGTCGCGGCTCGCAGTACCTGATCGGGGCCCTGAAGCTGATCCTCACCCAGCCGTTCGACATCGACGCCGTGCCGAAGATCTTCCGCGGTGACTATCAGAACGTCTCGGCCACCCTGGACGTCACGTTCAGCGCCATGGACAACGCGGTGCTCACCGGTACCGGCTTCTCCGGCGCGCTGCGCGCCCTGGAGCAGTCGTTCGGCCGTGACCCGGAGACGATGATTCCCGACGTCCGGTACACCCCGAACCCGAACGACGCACCCGGCGGTCCGCTGGTGGAAAGGGGTGACAGGCAGTGCTGACTCCATTCATCAAGCGCCAGCTGATCATGTTCGGGACGCTGACCGTCCTGTCGCTGCTGGTCCTGGGCGTCTACTACTTGCAGATCCCGGCGTTGCTGGGGGTGGGGCGCTACCCGCTCAAGGCCGAGTTGCCGGCCTCGGGTGGTTTGTATCCCACGGCCAACGTCACCTATCGCGGCATCACGATCGGCAAGGTGACCGGCGTCGAACCCACGGCAACCGGTGTCGAAGCCACGATGAGCATCGACAGCCGCTACAAGATCCCGGTCGACGCTTCCGCCAACGTGCATTCGGTGTCGGCGGTCGGCGAGCAGTACCTGGACCTGGTGTCCACCGGCGCCCCCGCGAAGTTCCTCTCGCCCGGGCAGACCATCACCAAGGGAACGGTACCCAGCGAAATCGGTCCTGCGCTGGACACCGCGAACCGCGGGCTCGAGGTGCTGCCGGCAGACAAGATCCCGGTGCTGCTCGATGAGACCGCGCAAGCGGTCGGCGGCTTGGGGCCCGCCCTGCAGCGGCTGGTCGACGCCACGCAGGCGATCGTCGGGGACTTCCACACCCAGATCAACGACGCCAACGACATCATCCAGAACTCGGGCCCGATCCTGGACAGTCAGGTCAACTCGGGCGATGCGATCTCGCGCTGGGCACACAACCTCAACGTCCTGGCCACCCAGACGGCCGAGCGGGACCAGAACGTGAAGAGCATTCTTACTCAAGCCGCGCCCACCGCCGACCAGCTCAACTCGGTCTTCAGCGACGTGCGCGACTCGCTGCCGCAGACGTTGGCGAACCTGGAAGTGGTGTTTGACCTGCTCAAGCGTTACCACAAGGGCCTGGAGCAGGTGCTGGTATTCCTGCCGCAGGGTGCCTCGATCGCCCAGACGGTGGCCGCGCCCTTCCCGAACATGGCCGCCCTGGACATGGCGCTGGCGATCAACCAGCCACCACCCTGTCTGACCGGCTTCATCCCGGCCGAGCAGTGGCGTTCCTTCGCCGACACCAGCCTGCAGCCGCTGCCTAAGGGCACCTACTGCAAGATTCCGATGGACACGCCGGCCAACAGTGTGCGCGGCTCCCGCAACATCCCGTGTGTGGACGTCCCCGGCAAGCGGGCAGCGACCCCGCGTGAGTGCCGTGACCCCAAGCCGTACGTCCCGGCGGGTACCAACCCGTGGTACGGCGACCCCAACCAGCTGCTGACCTGCCCGGCGCCCGGCGCGCGCTGCGACCAGCCGGTTAAGCCCGGCCTGGTGGCGCAGGCGCCATCGGTGAACAACGGGATGAACCCGGCACCGGCGGACAAGCTGCCTCCGGGCGGAACGCCACCTCCGATCAGCGATCCGCTGCAGCGACCGGGATCGGGTACGGTGCAGTGCAACGGCCAGCAGCCCAACCCGTGTGTCTACACTCCGGGCCCCCGACGGCTGTCTACAGTCCCCAGAGCGGTGAACTGGTAGGGCCCGACGGAGTCAAATACTCCGTCGAAAACTCGACCAAAACAGGAGACGACGGATGGAAGGAGATGCTGGCGCCAGCCGGCTGAACCCCACCGACGCGGATGATTCGTTGCGTACCGAGGCGACAGCTGAGGATTCGTCGGAATCTGAGGCCGAAGCCGTACAGATCAGTCACGACGTGACGACCGAGGATTCAGCAGAATCCGAGGCCGCACCGGATTCGACTGAACAACTGGAACCCGAGGCCGCGGCCGAACCCGAGGCCTCGGCCGGTTCGCACGACGCTGCCCAAGAGCAAGCCGAGGACACCGAGCAGTCCGGCGATGGCCAGGCTGTCGAGCCCGGTGTCGAGCGCAGACCTTCGCGGCTGGGGCGGGGCTGGCTGGTGGGCATCAGCGCGGTCCTGCTGTTGGCCGCCGGTGGCATCGGCGCGGGCGGCTACCTGGCGCTGCGTTCGCACCAGGAGAGCCAGGTGATTGCGCGCAACGATGCGGCGGCCCTGGAAGCGGCGAAGGATTGTGTCGCGGCTACCCAGGCCCCCGACACCAGCGCCATGGCCGCCAGTGAACAGAAGATCATCGATTGCGGCACCGATCAGTACCGCTCTCAGGCCGTGCTCTACAGCAGCATGCTGGTGCAGGCCTACCAGGCCGCCAACGTGCACGTGCAACTGACCGACATGCGTGCAGCCGTTGAGCGTAACAACCCGGACGGCTCGGTGGACGTGCTGGTCGCGCTGCGCGTCAAGATGTCCAACGATCAGGACCAGAATCAGGAGACCGGCTACCGGCTGCGGGTGCGGATGACGCCCACCGAAGGGCAGTACAAGATCTCCAAGCTTGATCAGGTGGCGAAGTGACGGTGGTGGTCGACAAGGTCGAGACCACGGACGTCGTCGCAGAGTTACCCCAGAAGGTTCTTGCCCCTGGCATCTGCGGCTGGGAGCCTTCGCCGTCGACGTGCTGTCCGGTGCCGCCGTGGTGGCCACGTTGGGGCTGGTCGCCGAGACTGTGCCGCCGGACAGCGTCTGGTGGTGGGTGTACGTCTCCCTTCTGGCGCTGGTCGTTTTGGTCATGGCGGCCAACCGGCTGCTGCTGCCGCCGATCCTCGGCTGGAGCTTGGGACGGGCCCTGTGCGGAATCACGGTGGTGCGCCGCGACAGCCACGACGGCGATGATGCCCTCGGACCGTGGCTGCTGCTGGTCAGAGACCTGGCTCACCTGCTGGATACCCTTCCGCTGTTGATCGGGTGGCTGTGGCCGTTGTGGGACTCTCGGCGGCGCACGTTCGCCGACCTGCTGGTACGCACCGAGGTTCGCTACCGCGATCCCGAGCAGCGCCCGGCCCACGTCAGGCAGTGGACGGTGGCGGCGTTGCTCACCGCCGCGGCGCTGTGCGTCGGCGGCTCCGCGCTGAGCTACGGTCTGGTCTACACCAGAGACCAGGCGACCGATCAAACCCGCGCGGAGATCGCGACGCAGGGGCCGAAGATCGTCGCACAGATGCTGACCTACGACCCGAGCACGCTGCAAGAGGACTTCGCCCGCGCCCGGTCGCTGACCACCGACAAGTACCGCGAGCAGTTGGCCGTTCAGCAGGAGACCGTGGCCAAGGGACACCCCGTCCTCAACGAGTATTGGGTGACCGACAGCTCGATACAGGCGGCGACGCCCGATCACGCCACCATGTTGATGTTCATGCAGGGCCGTCGAGGCAGCCCACCCGAGATCCGCTACATCAGCGCAACCGTGCGGGTGAGCTTCGCCAAAGACGGGGCCAACCAGTGGCGGGTGGACGATCTCACCGTCCTGACCAAGCCCAAACCCCCTGGGAATGGGAAATGAGTCCGCGGCGCAAGTTTGTTCCCGGCGAGGCCTCGTTACTGGTCGCGTCCTATCCGGAGGTGCCGAAACGACAGTGGGGGCTGCCACTGGCGGCCACCGCCGCCGCCGTGCTGATGGCGGCGGCGATCACCGTGTGCAGTCTGATGTTCGCCTCGCACGTCACGCGCTACCACGCCGCCAGGAAAGACCATGAGGTGGTCAACTCGGTGAAGTCGTTCATGAGCGAGTTCACCTCCGTCGATCCGTATCACGCCAACGAGTACATCGAGGGCATACTGGCGCACGCGACCGGCGATTTCGCCAAGCAGTACCGCGAAAAGGCGAACGAGATCCTGATACAGATCGCCCGTGCCGAGCCGGCCACCGGCACCGTTCTGGATGCCGGCGTGGAGCGGTGGAATGACGATGGCAGCGCCAACGTGCTGGTGGCTACCGAGGTGACCTCCAAGTCACCGGATGGCAAACAGGTCTTTGAGAACACGAATCGCTGGGCTGCCACGGCAAAGTGGGAAGGGAATCAGTGGAAGATCAGCAACCTGCTGCAGGTGATCTGACCGACGCCGTCTCCGACGGCGAGACCGAGGCTGCTGCCGCGGCATCCGACGACGAAGCTCAACCGGACGAGGCCGTCCAGACGCCGGCCGCCGGGGCCGAGCCCGCCGAGGGGGCCGCTGACGACGAGGCCACGACCGATTCCGTGGAGGACACGGGCGAAGCCAGCGCCGACTCCACCGACCCGGATACGGATGCGGAAGCGGATGGCGCGAAGGGCAAGGCCGCGGCCCGCCCCAAGAGACTGACCGGCCGCCGGCTAGCGGCGGTGGGCGCGGCGATCACTGCGCTGCTCTTTGTGGGTTCCGCGGCATTCGCGGGTGCCGCCGTGCAGCCCTACCTGGCCGATCGGGCGGTGGTGGCGATCAAGCTCAACGTGGCCCGCACCGCCGCGAACGCGATCACCACGTTGTGGACCTACAACCCCGAGAACATGGACGGCCTGCCCGATCGCGCCGCGACCTATCTCAGTGGCGACTTCGGAGCCCAGTACCGCAAGTTCGTCGACACCATCGTGGCGCCCAACAAGCAGGCCAAGATCACCAACAACACCGAGGTCACCGGGGTAGCGGTGGAATCGCTGGATGGCCCGAACGCCATCGCGATTGTCTACACCAACACCACGACGACCAGCCCGCTCACCAAGAACATCCCGTCGATGAAGTACCTGTCCTATCGGCTGATCATGAAGCGGGACCGGTCCCGGTGGTTCGTGACCCGGATGACGACCATCACCTCACTGGACCTGACACCGCGCGTCTAGTCCACCCGCGGCGGACCGACGGCCGACGGTGAACGTGAACGTGACGGCCAGGTGCTGGAGCGGCGGGCTAGTTGAACGCGAGCCAGCTGGGCAGCGCCCGCTCGTGTGAATCGCACAGGACCTGGCGGGTGTCACACGAGCCTTTCGGTGCTCCCGCCCCGGCCCACATGCCCCCGGTGTCGCGGCGCAACACGATCGCGGACGACCCACCGCCGTCGAGCAGGATGGCAGTGTCGCTGCCCAGGCCTCGGAACAGGTCCTGGATGTTGTCCGGGGTGTAGCTGCCGCCCTCAAAGATGTACATCTCGTCTTTCGGCTTGGAGTAGGCAAGGGCCGTCCGCGCCGCACTAGGGCCGCCGTCGTGCAGCTGTCCGATATCGCCGGGGACAGCAGGCCGATGCCCGCGACCGCGACGAATTTCGCATTCTTGTTGAGCAGATCCTGGATCACCGGGGTGGCGAGGTCGTAGTCCTGCCTACCCTTGGGGCGCAACACATATGGTGCGCCGCCGACCGGAATGATCATGGTCGTCAGGGACGTCCAAACCTCATTTCCGCCGGACAATCCCTGCTTGCCCGCGTAGGCGACGGTGCCGGTCACGGCCTGGTTGGCGCGTCCCATCCCGTGGGTGTTGTCCACGAAGGCGCCCAGCGGCGAACTGCAACCGGTGGTCCGCCACGAACCGCCCTTCTGCCCCCGCACGTCGAAGAAATTGGCGTTGATGGCAATGGTCGGCTGTCCCATCCGCTGCCACGCCTGAAGCGGCGGGTAGATCTCCGACGCCTGCCATAGCCCTTCGCTGGTGCGGGCCCCCGGGTTGCGCTCGCAGCGGGCCTGGTCGCCGGTGTGCGTGTCAACCAACAGATGCGGCTGCAACCGCTGCGACGCATTCTTGATGATCATCAGATGCCCGCCATTGTTCATCTCATACCAATGGCCGGCCCCGTTGAGCAGCGGCATGGGATGGCCACCGCCGAAGTTGTAGACCAGATAGGAGCCCCGGGTGGTGGCAATGGCGTGCTCGAGCATCTCGCGTCCGTCAGCGGCGCGGGCCAGCGGCCGTCCTGTGGTGGTGGCCAACGTCGCGCACACCGCCAGGACGGCAAAGCAGGCCGTGAGTCGGCGCAGGCTGGCAAATGCCGTCAGCACGAGGTAGCCCTTTCGGCCCAGGTCGAGGAGCAACCCCCCTAGCATCAGGCACATCCGCCCCACTGTCAACAAAAGTCACAGCGGGGTGACGGCACGGCCGCACCCTAATTACGTTTCCTCGCTTGAGCTTTCAGTTGAATCACGGTCGCGGGCGCGCTCCTTGGCCTGATGCTGCGCTTGGTGCTCCGCCGCAATCGCCATCTCCACCGCGCCGGGAATCCGGTGGAAGCCCTTGCGGTCATAGAGGTGGGTGGTGAGGCCACCTAGCAACAGGCCGATGACCAGGCCGATCGCCGTCATCAACAGCGCGTGCGACAACCCGGACTCCGGTTGACCGTTGAGATACAACAGCGATCGCACGCCCAGAAATACCTGGTGCATCGGCTCGAATTTGGCCAGCCAGCGGAAGAACGGCGGCACCGCCTCCAGTGGGACCGTGGCGCCGGCCGACGGCAGGCCGAGGATGACAAAGACCAGCATGCTGGCCAGCAGGCCCATGGAGCCCAGCACCGCGATCAGCGAACTGGACGTCACGCCCACCGCGGTGATCGCGAACACCCCGTATAGCCATAACTTCCAGCCCGCCGGAATGGGCATGCCGAGCCCATGGGCGATGGCCATATAGACCGCCGAGGTGAGCAATGCCAGCACCGTCATCAATCCCCACTTGAGCAACAGGGTGCGGAATCGCGAGATGTTGACCTGCTCGGCGAAGCGGTAGACGGGGCCGAACTCGGCCGGCACGTATCCCAGCAGTGAGTCCACCAAGGTGCTCACCACGATGCTGCCTGTGAAGCCGGCCAGCAGCAGCAACAGCGCGTAGTAGAAGGCCGACAAGCCGTTGCCGGTCCCGTTGGGCAGCGCATTGTACACGGTGGTCTTGACGTCGATGGGGCTGGCCAGCCCGAGCGCCGATGCGCCGGACAGTGGCGCGCCGCCGGTCTGCGCCGCCACCTCGGCCGTAACACGTTCGCCGACTTTGCTATTGGCGGCCGCCATCGCCTGCGTCAGGGTCTGGCCGGCGATGCTGGCGCCCAGGGTGCCGGCACGCGGATTGGTGGAGATGGTGATCACGGGCCGGTCGGTGGAACCGGGCTGGACCGCGCTTACCGCGAAGTCGCGCAGCTGGGAGGAGAAGGTCGGCGGTATTACCGCCGAGCCGTAGACCTGGGCCCGGTCCAGCAGCCGCTGGGCCTGTTCGTGGTCGACCACCCGGACATCGAATTTGTTCTTGTCCAATCCGGCGACGATGCCGTCGACAATCTGCTTGCCGGCGGGCCCGGCGTCCTCGTTGACCAAGGCGATGGGGAACTGGCGCAGATTGGTGGTCGGATTCAGGATTCCGCCCAGGTACAGCGCCGCCAGCGCGGACATCAAGGCCAGGGTGATGACGACCGGCGCCGTCCAGAACCGCACGGTCCGAAGCGACTTGATACTTCGCTTGGGGTTCGGCGCCGCATGGCGCGGCTGCGATTGAGACATGTGGGCTCCTGTCTGTCGTGCCCACTCTATGTGGCCTTGCTGGATATCCTCAGCTGCCCAGGATCGAGCGCATCTCCCAGATCAATACCTCCGCGGGCGCATGCGCGATCAGGCGCGGGGCTTCGACGTCGGTGAAGCGGACCGCATCTCCGGTGCTCACATCACCGAATGATTCCAGTCCGAGCCGTCCCCGGGCAACGAATAAGTGCAGGTAGGAGGCCGACGGCAGGTCGATGGTGTCGCCCGGGCGCAACCGCGCGCAATGCAGCGCGGCGTGGCGGTTGTGCAGGGTGATCGCCGCGTCCTGGCCGGGGATACCCGAGGCGACGGTGACCAGGCCGCCGTCGAACAGCCGGTGATCGATTTCACGCTGTTGGTAGCTCGGTGTGATGCCCGTCTCGTCGGGCGCGACCCACATCTGCACGAAATGCACCGGCTGTGACTGCGAATCGTTGGTCTCCGAATGCAGGATGCCGCTGCCCGCCGACATGCGTTGGGCAGGCCGGGATAGATCACGCCGTGGTTGCCTGTGGAGTCCCGGTGTGTCAGTTCGCCTTCGAGTACCCAAGTCACGATCTCCATGTCCCGATGCGGGTGCGTGTCGAAGCCGCTTCGGGGTTGCACCACGTCATCGTTGCTGACCAGCAGCAAGCCGTGGTGGGTGTTGTCGGGGTCGTAGTGGTCGCCGAACGAGAACGAATGTCTGGACGTCAGCCAGGATGTGGTGGTGACGGCTCGGTCGGCCGCGCGCCTAATCTGCACGGTGGCGGGCATGGTCTCCACATTAATCCGGTACAGGGGCCCCGCGCGTGCGCCCCGCGTCGTGCGTCGAATCACTTTGTTGCCGAGGTTGATTCAGATTCACCGCAGTCGAACCGCCCTGCCTTCCGGTGAACGCGTGCTGCCGCAGCGCCGCGGGAATGGCATCAATATCGTTTGCTGCCTGACGGTTTGGCCGGCGATGCGCCCAGCGCTAGCGGCGCGTTAGGCGCTGCGATCCGGAGCCGGGGAAGGTGGCGGTCGCGAGTTGGAGGATCTCGCCGCGGTCGGCCGACAAGATGAATCCGCTTTCGATTGTCCGGTCCAGCGCGGCGCTGAAGTTGTCGAGATACTGTTGCGCTCCGCCCGGATAGAGCCGGTCCAAGGTGGCGGCGTCGAAGGGTTCGCCGGAGCCGAAGATGGCGGCCATGATGCTGTCCTGGGCGCCGTGGCCGGATGTCCGTGCGATCGGCACATCCACCCACGGGGTTCGGATGCCGTCGGTGGCCAGGCCGTTGCGATCCAGCACGGGCCGGGCCAGATCGCTGTCGTGCATCGCGATGCGAGCCGCGTGGGCGCCGGCTCGCCGGTGCGGACCCAGGAGCTCAGCGCGCTCACCGCCGCCTGAACCACGTAGTGCTGCTGCGGCGCAAAGTTGATGTAGTAGTCAAGTTGGCGCCCCATCAGGGTGTCGGTCGGCGCATAGGCGGCCACGATCGCGTCCAGCGGCGCGTCGCCGGTGTCGATCGGTGCGACCTGGATCGTGTAGTTGTCGGCATGAGCGGCCCCGGGAATCTCCCAGACCCGCAGCCACTGATTGTCGGGCTGACGCGTGTAGACGTAACCCCGGCGCACACCCCCGAACAGGTCGGTTTCGGTGATGATCGTGATCAGTGGGACCCGAAGATCCGGACGGAAGGTGACCGCTTGTGGTGTTTCGGATTCCTCGAATACGGAGCCGCCGTCCAGCGGTGCGGCGGAGGCGAATCGCGAATGCACGAGGAATCCGTCGTAGATCTCGGCCAGCGGGTCGACGGCATTGATGTAGGTCGTCAAGAACATCGCCGATTGGGACTCGCCCATGGCCACCAGGTGTTGTAGGCGCAGACCGCGCAGCAGGTCATGAGGATCGGCATCCCGGAGCAGTCCGCCGGCCTGGGAGAAGATGTCGTAGCAGAAGGCGTCGCCGGGGTGGTGCAGGGATCGGTAGCGCGCTGGGTCTTGGTTCTTGAGTGACAGGTCCGCGCCAAGCAGGCTGGGGCCACCTTCGACGCCGACCCGTTGGGCCGAGATCGCAACGTAGGCGTATCCGGCGCGAACAATTTCGCGATGCGCCATCATCCATACCGCTGGAGCGTCGATGCCGCCGCTGACGTTGAGCCATTCCAGCAGCACCGTGCCGTTGAACCTGGCCGGATCCGCCGGAGTCAGCACCACCATCCGGGTCGTGTAATCGGCGGTGTCCGAAGGTATTACGTCCCAACGGCCATCGGCGCCGAGCTCGGCCGCGGGGACATAGGAATGCGCCGTTCCGGAGACGAAGAACTCCTCGACGAGGTAGCCCAGCCCGCCCAAATCGAAGGCGCCCAACAGCAGCGCCGGCTTGCCGGGCACGGGCGCGACGCGCAAGGAACCGGCCATCGTCAAATCGAAGCCGGCAGGCCGAATTTCGGGAACAGTGAGCCGTCCAGGAAGGCCGTCACATGTGACACTCAGCCGTCAACCATATCCAGCACATGCAACTGAAAGGGCACATGGGTCTCACCCGCCCGCATGTACATGGCCGCGGCGGGCTGGCCGTTGGCGACCAACGGAATAAGTCGCATATCGCCGGGACATTCGGCCGGGCACTGCTGGTGAATGAGCGTGATGATGTCGCGCGCGCCCTGATACCAGCCGGCATAGGGGGGCATCTCCCAGATCGCCTCGGCGGTGAATATCTCCACCAGCCGGTCGATGTCGTGGGCCTCGAATGCGGCGATGTAGCGAGTCAGCAGGTCTTGGGCTTCCGGCGAATCGGGTGCGACCAGTCCGTCATCGGCACTGGGCTGGGCGGTCTCGAGCTGTGCCCGGGCCCGTTGCAGCAGGCTGTTCACGGCGACGGTGGTCGTGCCGATCGCTTCGGCCACCTCGGCGGCATTCCATTGCAGCACGTCTCGCAACAGCAGCACCGCTCGTTGCCGGGGAGACAGATGCTGCAACGCGGCGACGAAGGCCAACCGGACCGATTCCCGGGAGCCGACGATGACCGATGGATCCGCCGGATCGGCCATCAAATCGGGCAATGGCTCGAGCCAGGGCACTTCGGCGCGCTCGACCAGCGGTGCCGTCGGATCCGAACCCGAGGCCGCCAGCCCCGTCGGCAAGGGCCTGCGTTGCCGACCCTCTAACGCGCTCAGGCAGGTGTTGGTGGCGATCCGGTGCAGCCAGGTCCGCAGCGAGGACTTGCCCTCGAAGCGGTGGTAGGACTTCCACGCCCGCAGCAGCGTCTCCTGCACCAGATCCTCGGCGTCATGTACCGACCCGGTCATCCGGTAGCAGTGGGCCAGCAACTCACGCCGGTAGGGCTCGGCGTGGACAGCGAATTCGTCGCCGGCCGGCCGCTCGCGTTCGGCGGTGGGGGCGGTGAAGTTCGCTATGGAGTTCTGCGTGGAGTTCCCGGCGAGCGCACTCACGTCAATGAGCCTACGCAGAGTCGCTGACATTCCCAGTCCTCGAGCAACTACGCTGCCGGTAATGAATACGACCCGCACTGAACGGACCTTCGACGGTGTCGGCGGCGTGCACATCGTCTACGACGTCTGGACGCCGGATGCCGCGCCGAAGGCGGTCGTCGTGCTGGCTCACGGGCTGGGTGAGCATGCCCGCCGTTACGATCACGTCGCCCAACGGTTGGGAGCGGCCGGGTTGGTCACCTATGCCCTTGACCACCGTGGCCACGGCCGCTCCGGCGGCAAGCGGGTGCTGGTTCGAGACATCTCCGAGTACACCGCCGACTTCGACACCCTGGTGGGCATCGCCACCCGGGACAACCCGGGCCTGAAGTGCATCGTGCTCGGACACAGCATGGGCGGCGGGATCGTGTTCGCCTACGGCGTCGAGCGCCCGGACAACTACGACCTGATGGTGCTCTCGGCGCCGGCGGTGGCGGCCCAGGATCTGGTGTCACCGGTGATCGCGGCGGCCGCCAAAGTTCTTGGCGTGGTGGTGCCGGGGCTGCCGGTACAGGAACTGGACTTCACCGCCATATCCCGCGATCCGGAGGTGGTGGCGGCCTACCAGAACGATCCGCAGGTCTACCACGGTCGAGTCCCGGCCGGAATCGGTCGGGCGCTGCTGCAGGTGGGGGAGACCATGCCTCGGCGGGCTCCAGCCTTGACGGCGCCGCTGCTGGTGATACACGGCACCGATGACCGATTGATTCCGATCGAGGGCAGTCGTCGCCTGGTCGGACATGTCGGATCCGCCGACGTCGAACTCAAGGAGTATCCCGGGCTGTACCACGAGGCCTTCAACGAGCCGGAGCGTGATCAGGTGCTCGACGATGTGGTCTCCTGGATCACTGCGCGGCTGTAAACCGCATGGACCCGGAAATGTCGGATCACTTCCGTAGTTTGGCGCCATGACCGACGACAAGATGCTGGCCCGTATCGCGGCCCTGCTGCGTCAGGCCGAAGGCACCGACAACGCCCACGAAGCCGATGCTTTCATGAGCGCTGCCCAACGGCTGGCCACCGCGGCCTCCATCGACCTGGCCGTGGCCCGCTCTCATTCGGCCCATCGGTCCGCCGCTTCGGCGCCGACCCAGCGCACCATCACCATCGGGACGGCGGGCACCCGCGGTCTGCGGACCTATGCCCAGTTGTTCGTGCTCATCGGCGCGGCAAATGACGTGCGTTGTGACATCGCAACGAATTCGACGTTCCTCTACGCCTATGGGTTCACCGAGGACATCGATGCGACCCACGCGCTGTACGCCAGCCTGGTGGTCCAGATGGTGCGGGCGTCGGATGGCTACCTGGCCACGGGCGCGCACCGGCCCACCCCGACGATCACCGCCCGGCTCAACTTTCAATTGGCGTTCGGGGCGCGGGTCGGTCAGCGCCTGGCCGAGGCGCGCGAGCAGGCGAAAACCGAAGCTGCCATGGACCGAAGCCGGGCGCCGGGCACCGAGATCGCGCTGCGGGACAAGGAACTTGAATTGCGCGACCATTACCGCAGTGCGTCGCAGGCGCGTGGTACCTGGCGGGCCACCAGGGCCTCTGCCGGGTATTCATCGGCGGCGCGGCGCGCGGGCGACCGGGCCGGGCGCCAGGCGCGGCTTGGGAAAAGCCCCGAACTGCCCGGGGCGAGGACCGCCCTGGATCGGTGACAGCGGCGGAGTCGTCCAAAAGGGACTTCCAGCGTGCCAAGGTGTACGCGGCCGAGGAGTTCGTCCGGACCCTGTTCGATCGTGCCGCCGAACACGGCACACCCAGCGTGGAGTTCTTCGGAACGCAGTTGACACTGCCGCCGGAAGGCCGGTTTGCGTCGGTGTCGTCGGTGCAGAGTTATGTCGATTCCGTGCTGGGGCTGCCCGCGGTGCGGCAACACTGGCCCGCCGTGTCACCGCTGCGGGTGCGGGCGCGCCAGGCGGCCACCGCGGCGCACTACGAAAACCGCGGTGGCGTGGGAACCATTGCCGTTCCCGGCGCTGGTCCCGGCCGTGGCGCCGGCGATTGGGCGATGCGCGAGCTGGTGGTGCTGCATGAAGTGGCGCATCATCTGTGTCAGGTGCCGCCGCCGCACGGCCCGGAGTTCGTGGCGACGATGTGCACCCTGGCCGAGTTGGTGATGGGGCCCGAACTCGGTCACGTGCTGCGGGTTGTGTACGCGAAAGAGGGTGTGCGGTGAGCTCGTCGGGTCACGATGCCCCCGCTGACGTCCGTGCCCGCCAAGTTGAGTCCGAAATGACCGACGAGGAGCGCTTCTCGCTGTTGCTGGGTGTGATGGGGGCCGGCGACCTGTGGCCGCTGCGTGATGAACGCATACCCGCGGACGTGCCGATGTCTGCCGGGTACGTGCCGGGGATTGCACGGCTCGGGGTGCCGGCGTTGCTGATGAGCGATGCCGGCCTGGGCGTCACCAATCCCGGGTATCGCCCCGGTGACACCGCCACCGCATTGCCGGCCGGACTTGCGCTGGCGGCCAGTTTCAACCCTGCGCTCGCCCGTAGCGCGGGTGAAGTGATCGGTCGCGAGGCCCGCAGCCGCGGGTTCAACGTCCAATTGGCGGGAGCGATGAACCTGGCTCGGGACCCGCGCAACGGGCGCAACTTCGAATATCTTTCCGAGGACCCGTTTTTGACGGCGGCCATGGTCGCAGAGTCGATCATCGGCATCCAGCAACAGGGTGTCATCTCAACGGTCAAGCACTTTTCGTTGAACTGCAATGAGACCAACCGGCACTGGTTGGATGCCGTCATCGATCCCGATGCCCACCGCGAATCGGACTTGCTGGCCTTTGAGATTGCCATCGAACGCGCCCAGCCCGGCGCGGTGATGGCGGCGTACAACAAAGTCAACGGTGTGTATGCCGCCGCCAACGGGGAGTTGATCAATGAGGTGCTCAAAGGGGCCTGGGGATATCGCGGTTGGGTGATGTCGGACTGGGGCGGCGCGCCGGGATGGGAGTGCGCGCTGGGTGGCCTGGATCAGGAGTGCGGCGCCCAGATCGATGCGATCCTTTGGCAATCAGAGGCATTCGGCGATCCGCTGCGGGCCGCGTACCACGAGGGGCGGCTTCCCAAAGCTCGCCTCTCGGAGATGGTCCGACGCATCCTGCGGTCGATGTTCGCGGTCGGTGTCGATCGCTGGGAGCCGGCACCGGCGCCCGACATGGATGCCCACGACGAGGTCGCCGCTGAGATCGCACGCCAGGGAATTGTGCTGCTGCAGAACAGGGGAGTGCTACCGCTGACGCCGGCGCCGGGCACCCGCATCGCCGTCATCGGCGGCTACGCGCAGCTTGGAGTGGTGGCCGGCTACGGCTCCAGCGCTGTGGTTCCCCCGGCGGCTACGCCGAGGTGATTCCGATCGGCGGGGCAGGACTGACGGCGGGCGTGCGCAACCTCTATCTGCTTGGGTCAAGCCCGCTCGATGAGTTGCGTACCCAGTTTGGCAACGCTGAGCTCGAATTCGATCCGGGGATCATCCCAGCGGAGGCGGTGGCGGTGGCCCGGCGGGCCGACGTCGCGGTGGTATTCGCAATCCGGGCCGAGGGCGAAGGCTTCGACAGCGCCGACTTGACGCTGCCGTGGGGGCAGGACGCGGTGATCAGTGCGGTGGCGGCGGCAAACCCGAACACGGTGGTCGTGCTCGAGACCGGCAACCCGGTGGCCATGCCGTGGCAAGACTCGGTGAACGCGATTGTGCAGGCCTGGTATCCGGGCCAGGCGGGTGCCCGGGTCATCGCGGAAGTCCTGGCCGGCCGGGTGAATCCGTGCGGGCGGCTGCCGATCACGTTTCCGGTCGGCCTCGGCCAGACACCGCGCCCGGAGCTCCCCGGCTACGGGGCGCCGGTGGGAGCGCCGATGCGCATCCACTACCGCGAGGGCGCCGATATCGGCTACCGCTGGTTCGCTACCACCGGAGAGGTTCCGAACTTCGCGTTCGGGCATGGGCTGACCTACACCAGTTTCGGCTACCGGGACCTGGCGGTCAGCGGCGGCGACACGGTGACGGTCACGTTCGGGGTCGCCAATACCGGCGATCGAAGCGGGGCGGATGTCCCGCAGGTGTACCTGACCGCGGTCACCGGTGAGCCGCGGCTGCGGCTATTGGGGTTTGAGCGAGTCGAACTCGAACCGGGCCAGTCGTGTGCCGTGGAGATCGTTGCCGATCCACGACTGCTGGCCTGCTACGACGGCGCCGCCGGGTGCTGGCGCATCGAAGCGGGCACCTACACGGTCGCGGTGGCCGAGGCGGAGCTGGCCGGCCGGACATTCGGACGCTGATCGCCGGAATCGACGAGTTCCCGGGATCCGGCCGGCCCCCCATGCCTACTGGACGGGAACCAAGGCGTCACCGCAGTTGCAGCGGTAGGGCTCGCCGGAGCCCGAGCAGTGGCACGGTACCTCGATCCGAACGCGACAGCCGCAGCCTTCGTGGCCGCAGGTCAACATGGTCCCGGCCTCGTGAGTTGCCATCGGTATCTCCCTTATCCAAGTCATGGGACTGAAGTCCCTCCGGTTTACCTCCGCAAGATTATATACCATATACGGGTATCAGGTAAAGGATGATGGGTGATTTTGGGGTAGCCGATCGGGTCGTCGGGCTCAGCTGGTGTGGCCGCCGAGGCCGTCCGCGCCGGTCTTGCCCGGTCCGCCGTTGGCTCCGCCGGGCGGGGTGCCGGTGCCTCCGGTGCCGCCGGTGCCACCGCCGCCGCCGATGCCGCCCACAGCGCCGTCGCCGTTGCCGCCGGCCCCGCCTGCGCCGCCGTCGCCCCCGTCGCCGCCAGTCTGGCCGGCCGTGGTTGCGGTGCCGCCTGTCCCGCCGTCGCCGCCGGTTCCGCCCTTACCTCCGGTTCCGCCGTTTCCGGTGCCGTTCGCGATTCCCCGGTGCCGCCGAACCCGCCGGCGCCGCCGGTGCCGCCGGCCAGGCCGGGAGCGCCGTTGGCGCCGGCTCCGCCCTGGCCGCCCTGGCCACCCGGGCCGGCGTTTCCGGCGTAGTAGCTGTTGCCGCCGGTGCCACCGAACCCGCCTTCGCCCCTGTTACCGGCACTTCCGATGCTGCCGGCGGTGCCCGCGCCGGTGCCGGGCAATCCACCCTCGCCGCCGGCGCCGCCGGTTCCGCCGACGCCGCCGGGCATGCCCTCGTAGGTGCCGTTGGTGATGCCGCCGTAACCGCCCTTGCCGGCGTATCCGCCTTGGCCGCCGGTGCCGCCGCTGCCATTAGCGGCACCGGCACCGGCCGAACCGCCAGTGCCACCGGTACCGCCCTTGCCGCCATCTCCGCCGGCAAACCCCGCTGAGGTGGCCCCGCTGCCGCCGGTGCCGCCGATGCCGCCGGCGCCACCATTGCCGGCGGCACTACCGCCGGGCCCGGGGGCACCGCCTGTCCCGCCGGTGCCTCCGGTGCCGCCGGCGTATCCCGCCGTTCCGAAGCCGGTGTCGCCGTACCCGCCGGGGCCGCCGGTGCCGCCATCGCCACCGTTGCCGCCGATACCGCCGGGGCCCGGGTTGCCACCGGTGCCGCCGGTTCCACCGATCCCGCCCATGGCGCCCGCCGCATCAAAGCCGGTGCCCCCGTAGCCGCCGCCTCCGCCGATGCCACCGGTGCCGCCGTCGCCGCCGACGGCCGCCGTCCCGCCGGTCCCCGGGTCACCGCCGGTGCCGCCGGTCCCCCCGCTGCCCCCGGCATAGCCGTTTTCGTTGTAGTCGCCCGGGCCGCCGTAGCCGCCGCCCCCGCCGGTGCCACTATTGCCGCCGGTACCACCGGTGCCGCCGGCGCCGCCGGGTTGCTCGAACGAGCCGGCGCCGCCGTAGCCGCCCTGTCCACCGTCGCCGCCATCGCCGCCCCGGCCCCAGGCCACCTGGGTGCCGTCGCCGGACGTGCCGCCGCCCCCGCCGCCACCGCCGTCGCCGCCATAACCGCCGTAGCGGTCGGTTCCGGCGGTGGCGTTCGCGCCGGTGCCGGCCGCTCCGCCCTTGCCGCCGGTGCCGGCCACACCGTCGGCGCCATCACCATGCCCGGGCAAGCCGCCACTACCGCCGTAGCCGCCGTCTCCGCCATCACCGCCCCCGCTGCCGGTATCGGGGGTGCCGGTGCCGCCCCCTCCGCCCTCGCCTCCGGTGCCTCCGGTGCCGCCCGCGCCGTTGGTGCCCCCGGGAAGACTGTTGCCGCCACTACCGCCGTAGCCGCCGTCTCCGCCATCACCGCCCCCGCTGCCGGTATCGGGGGTGCCGGTGCCGCCCCCTCCGCCCTCGCCTCCGGTGCCTCCGGTGCCGCCCGCGCCGTTGGTGCCCCCGGGAAGACTGTTGCCGCCGTTTCCGCCGTCGCCGCCGTAGCCCCCGCTGCCGCCGATGTCTCCGGTATCGCTCTTGCCCGCTGCGCCGTTGCCTCCGGTGCCGCCCGCCCCTCCCGTGCCTCCGGTGCCTCCGGTGCCGCCCGCGCCTCCGCTACCGGCGACGCCGCTGACCCCTCCGGTACCGCCCTTGCCGCCGCTGCCCCCGTTGCCCGCGCCGCCGCCGGTGTCGGCGGTGCCGCTGCCCCCGTCGCCACCGGCGCCTCCGAGGCCGCCGTTGCCGCCGCTGCCGTTCGTCCCACCGGCGCCGCTGTTGCCGCCGGAGCCACCCTGGCCACCAGCGGCGCCGTCGCTGCCGTTGTCGCCGGTTCCGGCCACCGCGTTGGCCCCGGCCCCACCCGTGCCGCCGTTTCCGCCCCCGCCGCCGTTGCCGTAGCTACCGGCCGATCCGCCGAACCCGCCGACCCCGGCGGCTCCGCCCGCGCCCGCGGCGCCGCCGTCACCTCCGGTGCCGCCGGCGGCCGCGTTGATCCCGGCGGCAGCGGCCGCCCCGGTACCGCCGGTGCCGCCCATCCCGCCGCCGCCTCCGTGGCCGCCGGCGCCATTGAGACCCAACAGACCGGCGTCGCCGCCCGCCCCGGCGGCTCCGCCGGCACCGCCACGGCCGCCATCGCCGCCGACGTCGTTGCTGAGCTGGCCGGCCTGTCCATTACCTCCCGCACCTCCGGTGCCGCCGTCGCCACCGACACCCGCGTGCCCGAACCACCCGGCGGCTCCGCCGGCCCCGCCGTGGCCACCGCCGCCGCCGTTCCCGCTCTGTTGATTGGGCAGCGCCGCGCCGCCGCTACCGCCGAGCCCGCCGGCCCCGCCGGCGCCGCCGTAGCCAAGCAATCCGGCCCGCCCGCCGGCCCCGCCGGCACCGCCGTCCCCGCCGGCCAGACCGACCCCACCGGTGCTGCCGTTGCCACCGGCCCCGCCGTTGCCGAAGAACCCGCCGTTGCCCCCGATTCCACCGGCCCCGCCGGCGCCACCGTGCCCGCCCGCACCGCCATTGCCGAAAAATGCCGCGGACCCGCCGGCGCCGCCGATCCCGCCGGCACCGCCTTGGCCGCCGATGCCGCCATTGCCGATGAGGCCGGCGGATCCGCCGGCGCCGCCGGCCGTTGCAGCGTTGGTGCTGGTTCCGCCGTTGCCGCCGTTGCCGTACAAGATGCCGCCGTCTCCGCCCGGCGTCCCGACCCCGTTGACCGTGGTGCCGTTGGCGCTGTTGCCGATCAGCGGCCGGCCCAGCAGTGCCTGAATGGGCGTATTGATCACCCCGAGCAGGGCGTCGGCAGCATTGGTCGCCTCGGCAGAGGCATATGAATTCGCGCTAGCCAGAACGGTTTTTGTGAACCGGTCAGGAATGGCGGCCAGCTCGGCGGCCAGCAGCTGATAGGTCTTGGCGTGCTGGGAAAACAGTGCCGCGATCGCTGTGGACACCTCATCGGCCGCGGCGCTGGCCACGTTGATGGTCGGGCTGGCCGCAGCGGCGTTTCCCTGGGTCAGTAGCGCCCCGATGCGCTCTATGTCGGCCGCGGCCGACGCCATGGCTTCCGGGGAGACCAGTACAAACGTCATCGCGCACCTCGCTGTACCTCACGAATCCATCGCCCAGCAGGTGCTGGGCGATGGATTCCACGATGGTATCGCCAAGGTGTGGCGCCTGTCGCGGTTGTCGCGGAAACGCGCGGCATCCCAGGGCGCCGTTGGCGCAGCCGTGGGTACGGCCCGGGTGGCGGGCACCGGCCCGGGCGGCTGGTGGTTCCAGAACCGCTCAACCACAAGCCATCCGGGCTTATCGGGTTAGCCGCAGACCGCGCCGATCGCGGCGGAGCCGACCAGCTTGACGTACTTGGCCAGTACGCCGGTCTTGTAACGCGGCGCCGGAGGAGTGAAATTCTGTTGACGGGCCGCGAACTCTGCCGGGTCGGTCAGAACGTCGAGCGTCCGGCCGGCAACGTCGAGCCGGATCCGGTCGCCGTCGCGCACGAACGCGATCGGTCCGGCATCCACCGCCTCGGGTGCGATGTGTCCCACACAGAAGCCCGTTGTGCCGCCGGAGAATCGACCGTCGGTCAACAGCAGCACGTCTTTGCCGAGCCCGGCGCCCTTGATCGCGCCGGTGATGGCGAGCATCTCCCGCATCCCGGGGCCGCCCTTGGGTCCCTCGTAACGGATCACCACCACGTCACCGTGGGTGATGGTGCCGTCCTCGAGGGCATCCAGCGCGGCCCGCTCGCCGTCGAAAACCCGTGCCGTTCCTTCGAATACATCGGTGTCCAAGCCGGCCGTCTTGACCACGGCACCTTCGGGGGCCAGGGATCCACGCAGGATGGTGATGCCCCCGGTCGCATGGATCGGGTTGTTCAGCGCGCGTAGCACCTTGCCGTCCGGGTCCGGCGGAGCAATGGCCTCCAGGTTCTCGGCCACGGTCCGGCCGGTCACGGTCAGGCAATCCCCGTGCAGCAGGCCGGCATCCAGCAAAGTCTTCATGACCACCGGCACGCCGCCGATGTGGTCGACGTGGGACATCACATGGCGGCCGAACGGCTTGACATCGGCTAGGTGCGGCACCTTCGAGCCGATCCGGCTGAAGTCGTCGAGCGTGAGCTCGACGTTGGCCTCATGGGCGATCGCCAGCAGGTGCAGCACCGCATTGGTCGAGCCGCCGAATGCCATCACCACCGCGATGGCGTTCTCGAACGCCTCCCGGGTCATGATGTCGCGAGCGGTAATGCCCTGGCGCAGCAATTCGATGACGGCTTGACCGCTTTGCCGGGCGAACCCGTCGCGGCGGCGGTTGGTGGCCGGGGGCGCCGCGCTGCCCGGCAGCGACATGCCAAGTGCTTCAGCGGCACTGGCCATCGTGTTGGCCGTGTACATCCCGCCACAGGCACCCTCGCCGGGGCAGATCGCGCGCTCGATGGCGTCGACGTCGGCTCGGCTCATCAACCCTCGCGAGCACGCGCCGACCGCTTCGAACGCGTCGATGATGGTGACCTCGCGTTCGCTGCCGTCGGAGAGCTTGGCGACCCCCGGAAGGATCGAGCCCGCGTAGAGAAACACCGACGCCAAATCCAAACGGGCGGCGGCCATCAGCATTCCGGGCAGGGATTTGTCGCATCCGGCCAGCAGCACCGAGCCGTCGAGGCGCTCGGCCTGCATCACGGTTTCCACGCTGTCGGCGATCACTTCGCGCGACACCAGGGAGAAGTGCATGCCCTCGTGACCCATCGAAATGCCGTCGGAGACCGAAATCGTGCCGAACTCAAGCGGGTAGCCGCCCGCGGCGAACACCCCCTCTTTCACCGACTTGGCCAGCCGGTCCAGCGAGAGGTTGCACGGCGTAATCTCGTTCCAGGACGAGGCAACCCCGATCTGTGCCTTGGCGAAGTCTTCGTCGACCATGCCTACCGCCCGCAACATGCCACGGGCAGCGGCTTTTTCCAGTCCGTCAGTGACGTCGCGGCTACGGGGCTTGATATCGGCTTCTGGCATTGCCCAAGTATGCTCGCAGGGTCATCGTCGCCAAAATCGGGACCTTATACCCCAACGGGGTATATCATGCAACTGAGTCCCTCCGGCAAGTGTGATCAGAGACTTCCGTCGGGGGAGCGTTCCGAGCGTATGGAGAGTTATGACAACCGCACACGGGTATTCGCAGCAGAAGGAAAATTATGCCAAGCGGCTGCGCCGGATCGAGGGTCAGGTGCGCGGCATCGCCCGCATGATTGACGAGGACAAGTACTGCATCGACGTGCTCACCCAGATCAGCGCCGTCAACAGCGCACTGCGGTCGGTGGCCTTGAACCTGCTCGACGAACATCTGAATCACTGCGTCACCCGCGCGGTGGCCGAGGGGGGCACCGACGCCGACGGCAAGCTCGCGGAGGCGTCCGCGGCCATCGCACGTCTTGTTCGTTCGTAACGCGAGGGTGTGTTGCGGGGCCACCGGGTTTAATGCCGCCGGTGTGGTGCGTACGGTGAGAGCAGCGTGATCGGTCGTAGCACTACCGCAGTACCGGCCGATCCCGTCGCACTCGCCATGACTTCCGAAGCCCGAACCGCAACCACCGCAGCGCGACCGTGGACGCCACGAGTCGCTGCACAACTGTCTGTGCTGGCGGCGGCGGCCTTCATCTATGTGACCGCGGAGATCCTGCCGGTTGGCGCCTTGTCGGCCATCGCGCGGAACCTGCACATCAGCGTGGTACTGGTGGGGACCCTGTTGTCCTGGTACGCGCTGGTTGCGGCCCTGACGACGGTTCCGCTGGTGCGCTGGACCGCGCACTGGCCGCGCCGCCACGCCCTGATGGTCAGCCTGGTGTGTCTGACCATCTCGCAGCTCATCTCGGCGCTGGCGCCCAATTTTGCGGTGCTGGCCGCCGGACGGGCGCTGTGCGCGATCACCCATGGCTTGCTGTGGTCGGTGATCGCCCCGATCGCTACCCGATTGGTGCCGCCCAGCCACGCCGGACGCGCCACCACCTCGATCTACATCGGGACCAGCCTGGCGCTGGTGATCGGCAGCCCGCTCACCGCGGCCCTGAGCCTGATGTGGGGCTGGCGGCTGGCCGCGGTTTGTGTGACGGTCGCGGCCGCCGTTGTGACGGTGGCCGCCCGGCTGTTGCTCCCCGAAATGGTGCTTAGCGCCGATCAGTTGCAGTATGTGGGCCCGCGGTCGCGGCATCACCGCAACCGGGCGCTGATCATCGTCAGCCTGATCACCATGGTCGGCGTCACCGGCCATTTCGTTTCCTATACCTACATCGTGGTGATCATCCGGCAAGTCGTCGGTGTGCGTGGGCCCAGCCTGGCCTGGCTGTTGGCCGCCTACGGTGTCGCGGGTGTCGTCGCGGTGGCGCTGGTGGCGCGACCGCTGGACCGCCGGCCAAAGGGCACCATCATTTTCTGTGTGGTCGGGCTGACGTTTGCGTTCGTGCTGCTGACCGCGCTGGCATTCGGGGGTCACCTGGCCCCGATGACGGCGTTGGTGGTCGGGACGGGGGCGATCGTGCTGTGGGGCGCCGCTGCGACCGCGGTGTCGCCGATGCTGCAATCCGCGGCGATGCGCAGCGGGGCCGACGACCCGGACGGCGCCTCCGGCCTTTATGTGACGGCATTTCAGGTGGGCATCATGGCCGGCTCGTTGATCGGTGGGCTGCTCTATGAGCGGAGTGTGGCGATGATGCTGACCGCTTCCGCGGGCTTGATGGGCGTGGCGCTGGTCGGGATGACGTCGGCTCGCCGCGTGTTCGAGGCCCCGGTCGCGGTTGCTGGCGCAACTTCACACAACCAGTAAAGTCGCAGGTCAAAGACTCGGAATCGTCGGCTGACGGGGTTTTGGACGGTCGCGGAATGGGCATCGGGTGGCTGTGCTATGCCACACTGGGTTCCAGGACGTGACCGGAGGGATGTCATATGTCGCGCTGGACGAGAGGCCGAATCAGGGGAAGCCTCTTCGCCGCTGTCAATGCGGCCGGAGTCGTTGGCGTGCTGCTGCTGGGCGCCGGCCCCGCTGTTGCCGACCCGGATGACGCTCCCGGCGATCCGCCGGTGATTGCCCCGGCCGAACCCGCGCCGGACCCGCTGGCCCCGCCGCCGGGGCCGCTGGCGCTGCCGCCGATGCCCGACCCGCTGGCGCCGCCGCCGTTCCCCGACCCGTTGGCCCCGCCGCCATTGGTGCCGGTCGCTGCCGGTCCGGTGGCCGGGCAGGACCCGACTCCGTTCTTCGGCCCGCCCCCGTTCCGGCCGCCGTCGTTCAACCCGGTTGACGGTGCGATGGTTGGAGTGGCCAAGCCGATCATCATCAACTTCCAGGTGCCGATCGCCGACCAGGCGATGGCCGAAAGCGCCATCCACATTTCGTCGATTCCGCCGGTGCCGGGCAAGTTCTATTGGATGACTCCGACGCAGGTGCGCTGGCGGCCGTTCCAATTCTGGCCGGCCAACACCGCGGTGAACATCGACGCGGCGGGCACCAAATCGAGCTTCCGCACCGGTGACTCGTTGGTGGCCACCGCCGACGACGCCACGCACCAGATGACGATCACCCGCAACGGGGTCGTCGAGCAGACCTTCCCGATGTCCATGGGCATGGCGGCCGGTAACCACCAGACGCCCAACGGCACGTACTACGTGCTGGAGAAGATGCCCACGGTGGTGATGGACTCCTCGACCTACGGTGTGCCGGTCAACTCGCTGCAGGGCTACAAGGTGACCGTCGCCGACGCCGTCCGGATCGATAACAGCGGCAACTTCGTGCACAGTGCGCCGTGGTCGGTAGGAGACCAGGGCAAGCGCGATGTCAGTCACGGCTGCATCAACCTCAGCCCGACCAACGCCAAGTGGTTCTTCGACAACTTCGGCAGCGGTGACCCGATCGTGGTGAAGAACTCGGTGGGGACCTACAACAAGAACGACGGCGCGCAAGACTGGCAGATCTAGCGGTGCCGGTGCTGGTGCGCGCCTGAGGGCGCAATACCGGCCCTAGATCGGCCCTGAATCTGCACTGAATCGCGCCCGGCGCCCAATTTCGCGAGTGCGCTCGCATGTCGGGGACTGCTGAACCCACCGCAAATTCCCGATGTCGATTTCTGAACAGGGCTTTCGCCGGTCCGGGTGTTATGTATAGCAGCATACATATGCCGAGTCCGCGCGAACGGATGGTCATTTCAGCCGTACTTCTGATTCGCGAGCGTGGTGCGCGCGCCACCGCCATCTCCGATGTGCTGCAACACAGCGGCGCACCGCGCGGGTCGGCCTACCACTACTTCCCGGGCGGACGCACTCAGTTGTTGTGTGAGGCCGTCGACTACGCCGGCGCGCATGTCGCAAAGATCATCGGTTCGGCGAACCGGAGTTTGGACCTGCTTGACACCCTCATCGATCAGTATCGTGAGCAGCTGCGCGCCACCGATTTTCGCGCTGGCTGCCCCGTCGCGGCGGTCTCGGTCGAAGCCGGCGAACCATCGGATCGGGAACGGATGGCTCCGGTGGTCGAGCACGCGGCAGCGGTGTTCGACCGCTGGTCGGATCTGATCGCGCAGCGGTTCGTCAGCGACGGCATACCCCTGGATAGCGCCCACGAGTTGGCGGTGACGGCGATGTCGACGCTGGAAGGCGCACTCCTGCTGGCTCGGGTGCGGCGTGACCTGACGCCGCTGGATGTTGTTCACCGCCAACTGCGCAGCATGCTGCTGGCGCAACGGCCGGAAGGGAATCGCAATGACCACAACTGACTGGCAGCCCACGGCCTGCATCCTGTGCGAATGCAATTGCGGCATCGTGGTACAGGTCGAGGATCGTACGTTGGCCCGCATTCGTGGCGACAAAGCGCATCCGGCGTCACGGGGGTACACCTGCAACAAGGCCTTGCGGCTGGACCACTATCAAAACAGCCGAGGCCGGCTGACGGCGCCGTTGCGGCGCCGCCCGGATGGGACCTACGAGGAGATCGACTGGGACCCCGCCATTGTCGAGATCGCCGAGGGGTTCAAGCGCATCCGGGATGTGCATGGCGGCGACAAGATCTTCTACTACGGCGGAGGGGGCCAGGGCAATCACCTCGGCGGTGTCTACAGTGGCGCCTTCCTGAAAGCCCTGGGCTCCCGCTACTGGTCAAATGCGTTGGCACAGGAGAAGACCGGGGAGGCGTGGATAGACGGGAAGCTCTACGGCGGTCATACCCGTGGTGAGTTCGAACACGCCGAGGTGTCGGTGTTCATCGGGAAGAACCCCTGGATGTCGCAAAGCTTCCCCAGGGCGCGGGTGGTGCTCAACGAGATCGCCAAAGATCCCGCCCGGTCGATGATCGTCATCGACCCTGTCGTCACCGACACCGCGAAGATGGCCGACTTTCACCTGCGGGTGCACCCCGGCGCCGACGCCTGGTGCGTCGCCGCATTGGCGGCGGTTCTGGTCCAGGAAAACCTCTGTAACGAAGCATTTCTCGCCGAGCATGTGCGCGGTGTGGAAGAAGTCCGGGAGGTCTTGGCTGAGGTGCCGGTCGCCGAGTTTGCGCAGCGTTGCGGGGTCGACGAGGAGTTGCTGCGCGCGGCCGCGCGGCGCATCGGCGGCGCCGCCAGCGTCGCGGTGTTCGAGGACCTCGGCGTCCAGCAGGCACCCAACAGCACGCTGGTTTCCTACCTGAACAAGATGCTGTGGATTCTCACCGGAAATTTCGCGAAAAAGGGCGGCCAGCACCTGCATTCGTCGTTCGCCCCGCTGTTCAGCATGACCTCCGGGCGCACCCCGGTCACCGGGGCACGGATCATCGCCGGACTGGTGCCGGCAACGTGGTTCCCGAGGAGATTCTCACCGACCACCCCGACCGATTCCGCGCCATGATCGTCGAGAGCGCCAATCCCGCTCACTCCCTGGCTGATTCGGCGGCCTGCCGGCAGGCGTTCGAGGCGCTGGAACTGATGGTGGTCATCGATGTGGCGATGACCGAGACCGCCAGGCTCGCCCACTACGTGCTACCGGCCGCTTCGCAATTCGAGAAGCCCGAAGCCACCTTCTTCAACCTGGAATTCCCGCACAACGCGGTGCATCTACGGCACCCACTGCTGGACCCGTTGCCGGGCACGTTGCCCGAACCCGAGATCTGGGCCCGGTTGGTGCGCGCCCTGGGTTTTGTCACCGACGATGATCTGCGGCCGCTGCGGGAGGCGGCGCAGCGGGGGCGTCAGGCGTACACCGAGGCGTTCCTGGTGGCGGTGGCCTCCAATCCGAGCGTGGCCAAACTGCTTCCCTATGTGCTCTACGAAACGCTGGGCCCCACCTTGCCCGACGGTATGGCCGGCGCCGCCGCGCTGTGGGGACTGGCGCAGAAGACGGCGATGACCTACCCGGATGCGGTTCGGCGGGCTGGGCACACCGACGGGAACGCGCTGTTCGACGCGATCCTCAACGGCCGCTCCGGGGTCACCTTCACCGCCCACAACTACGAGGACGACTTCGAACTCATCAATAACGACGATCACAAGATCGCACTGGGCATTCCCGAAATGCTGGACGAGATAAGGTCACTGGCCGACCTGAAGATGTCGTTGACCACCACAGAGCTGCCGATCGTGCTGTCGGTGGGCGAGCGTCGCGCCTACACCGCCAACGACATCTTCTGTGACCCGTCGTGGCGCAAACGCGACGCCGATGGCGCACTGCGTGTCAGCGTCGAGGATGCCCAGGCTCTCGGGCTTACCGACGGATGCCGGGCCCGGATCACCACCGCGGCCGGCGCCGCCGAGGCGACGGTGGAGGTCACCGAGGTGATGCTGCCCGGGCATGCCTCGCTGCCCAACGGTTTCGGCCTGGACTACGTCGACGGCGACGGCCGAACCGTTGTTCCAGGAGTCGCCCCGAACGCGCTCACCTCGACCAAATGGCGCGACCCCTACGCCGGGACGCCCCGGCACAAGCATGTGCCGGCCCGAATCGAGGCCTGCCGAGCAGACGCGTAATCGCATATCCAGCCGCGAAACCGTGCGAGTTTGTGTCTGCTCGCCGGGGTCAGGGGCTAGTTCCAGATCCTGACCCGGCTCTGCGGAGTCAGGAACAGCTCGTCGTCCTCGGTGACGTCAAACGCGTCATAGAACGCGTCCAGGTTGCGCACGACGCCATTGCACCGGAACTCCGGCGGGGAATGCGGGTCCACGGCGAGCCGCCGGATCGCCTCGGCGTCACGTGATTTGGTGCGCCACACCTGAGCCCAGCCGAAGAACACCCGTTGCACGCCGGTGAGACCGTCGATGACCGGAGCCCGCTTGCCCTGCAGCGAGAGCTGGTAGGCCAACAGGGCGATGGACAGTCCGCCCAGATCGCCGATGTTCTCACCCACGGTGAACGCGCCCTGGACATGCGGCGGGCCCTCGGAAGCCGCCAGATCCCGCGGCACGTAGGCCTCGTACTGGTCGATCAATGCCTTGGTCCGGTGTGCGAACTCGGTACGGTCGGCATCGGTCCACCAGTCGACCAGGTTGCCGTCGCCATCGTATTTGGCGCCCTGGTCGTCGAATCCGTGCCCGATCTCGTGTCCGATGACCGCGCCGATTCCCCCGTAGTTGGCGGCGTCATCGGCCTGCGCATCAAAGAACGGTGGCTGCAAAATCGCTGCCGGGAACACGATTTCGTTCATCCCGGGGTTGTAGTAGGCGTTGACGGTCTGCGGCGTCATGAACCACTCATCGTGGTCGACCGGGCCGCCGAGCTTGGCCAGCTCCCGGTCGTGGTCGACCGCGTAGCCGCGCCGGAAATTGCCGTAGAGGTCGCCGCGGTCGATCACCAACTTGGAGTAGTCGCGCCATCTGACGGGATAGCCGACCTTGGCGGTGAACTTGGCCAATTTGGTCAATGCCCGTTCGCGGGTCTGGGGGGTCATCCAGTCCAGGTCGGTGATGCTGACCCGGTAGGCCTCCCGCAGGTTGGCCACCAGCTTGTCGACGCGGTCCTTGGCATCCGGCGGGAAATGCCGTTGCACGTAGAGCTTGCCGACGGCGTCACCGGTCAGGCTCTCCACCAGCGCCACCGCCCGCTTCCAGCGGTCCCGAATCTGCTCGGCGCCGGTCAGCCTGCGGCCGTAGAACTCGAAGTCCTCGGCAACCAGGTCACTGGTCAGCCACGGAGCGCGGGCCCGGATCAACCGCCAGCGCGCCCAGCACTTCCAGTCTTCGAGGCTTTCGCTGGTCCACAGCGACGCGAAGGTCCGTAGGTAATCGGGTTGGCGCACCACCAGTTCGGCAACGGCGGCCGGGGTGGTGCCCACGGCGGTGACCCAGCCCCTCCAATCGAATCCCGACCCTTCGGTCTGCAGTTCGGCAAACGTGCGCAGGTTGTAGGTGAGTTCGGCATCGCGGCGTTTCACCACATCCCAGTGGGCCGCGGCCAGTTTGGCTTCCAGCGCCACGATGCGCGCCGCGACGTCGGCGTGGTCGGTGCTGTCGCCGCCGAACACCAGGCTGAACATCCGGGCGATGTGCCCGGGGTAGGCGGCCAGCACCGCGGCGTGGCGCTCCTCCCGAAACTAGGACTCGTCGGGCAGGCCGATGCCCGATTGGGAGAAGTGCATGAGATAGCGGGTCGAGTCCTTGGAATCGGTGTCGACGTACAGCCCGACGCCACCGCCCATCCCGGTGCGTTGCAGGGCCCCGATAGCCGCGGCCAGGGCGTCGCGATCGGCGGCGTCATCGATCGCGGTCACTTCGTCGTGCAGCGGCTGCAGGCCGACGCGCTCGACGGTCTCCTCGTCGAGGAAGCTGGCGTAGAGGTCACCGATGCGCTGCTCGTCGGTCCTGGTAGCGGCGCCCTGCTGACTGGCTTCGATGATCAGCTCGCGCACCTGCTCCTCGGCGCGGTCGAACAGGTGGCGAAATGCGCCGTCGGTCGCCCGGTCCGCGGGTATGTCGTATTCCTTCAACCAGCGACCATTGACGTGGCCGAACAAGTCGTCTTGCGGACGGGCATCAGGATCTACATGGCTCAGGTCGATACCCGAGCGAACAGCCGCATACGTCACCCCGCCATCTTTTCACCTCATTTCAAGTGCGACGATCGGGCCATGCCAGACGACGCCGCGGCCGATACCGCCAAAGACTCCGATCCGGATTCTGCAGACTCAGCGCCCGCCGCTACCGAGGGGGAGTCGTCCGGCGAAGGGATGTTCTCCAGCTATGGCGTCGGCTCGGCCTTCCTCGGCGTGCTGTCGGTGGCCGCGGTGGTGCTCGGTGTGCTGATCTGGATCGGCCACCGCGACGAAATCTCCGAGCGTGTCTACCTGACCCGTGTCATGCAGGCCGCCGCCGAATGGACGGATGTGCTGATCAACATGAACGCCGGCAACATCGACTCCAGCCTGCAGCAGCTGCACGACGGCACGGTCGGACAGCTCAACACCGACTTCGACGCGGCCGTGCAGCCCTACCGGCAGGTGGTGGAGAAGTTGCAGACACACAGCAGCGGCCGGATCGAGGCGGTGGCGATCGAAACGGTGCACCGCGATCTGGACACCCGGCCCGGTACCGCTCGGCCGGTGGTGACCACCAAGCTGCCGCCGTTTGCCAGCAGAACAGACTCGGTGCTGCTGGTGGCGACATCGGTCGCCGAGAACGCCGGCGTCAAGCCGCAGACGGTGCATTGGAGCCTGCGGGTGGAAGTCTCCGATGTCGACGGCAAGCTGTTGGTCTCCGGGCTGGCTTCGATCCGATGAGAAACGCATGGCGGCTTGCCGCATTCGACATCTTGGCCCCGCTGGTCGCGATCGCGGCGCTGGTCATGATCGGTTTCATCCTGGGCTGGCCGTGGTGGTGGATATCGGCGTGCTCGGTCCTGGTCCTGTTGGTCCTGGAAGGGGTGGCCGTCAATTTTTGGCTGTTCCGCCGCGATGCGGTCACTGTAGGCACCGACGACGAGGCGCCCGGGCTGCGCCTGGCGGTGGTCTTTTTGTGCACTGCTGCGTTGGTGGCCGCGGTGCTGACCGGATACACCCACTGGACGTCCCCCGACCGCGACTTCAACCGGGACTCGCGAAGGGTGGTCGCGATCGCCACCGGAATGGCCGAGGCGGTGGCCTCCTTCTCGCCGGGTGCGCCCAACGCGTCAGCCGACCGGGCCGCCGCGATGATGGTGCCCGAGCGGGTCGCGGAGTTCAAAGCGCAGTACGCCAAATCCAGCGCCGATCTGGTGCAACACAAGATCACCGCCCAGGCCGACACGCTGTCGGCCGGGGCTGAGGCGCTGGGGCCGTCGGCGGCCAGTGTCGCGGTGATTCTGCGGGTGACCCAGAACTCGCCCGGTCAACCGCCCAGTCAGGCCGCGCCCGCGTTGCGGGTGAGTTTGACCAAGCGCGGCAACGATTGGCTGGTGCTCGACGTGGTGCCGATCAACTCCCGCTAGCCGCGTCCTGGTCGGAGTCGGCCGCGCGGGTGTTCTTGACCCGCACGAACCGGTCGGACAGGCGACGCATCCGGATCATCAGCGAAGCCGACGGGCTCACGCTGCCGTCCAGGTAGGCGGCCAGGTCCTCGGGCGAAACGCCGATGCGGGACGCGAATTCCTGTTGGCCCAGACCCGATCGATCCATCAGCAGCTTGACGTGACGGGCGACCTCGGCGCGCTCATTGGCTTCCAGATGGGCTCGGGCCCGGTCCAGCACCTCCCACAGCGCTTTGGAGATGCCAATCGGCCGGGCTCCGCCGAGGACCTCTTCCACCTGGCGCGCGGTGCGACCGTAGGGGTCGCGCTTGAGCGCGGCGGCGATGCGCTTCCAGGTGGCGATATCGCCGCTCTGTAGCGCGGAATGGATGGCTGCCGTCGGCCAAAATTCCACCGGCTGGTCAACGAAGTGCTCGCGGTTGTCACCATCGGGGCGGTGCGGCGGCTGTACTTGCGCAGGTTTCCGCTGGTCGGTTGCCAACGTCACCTCGCCTCCTCCAACATGGCTACTGCCACCGCCAGACAGCGTTGCCGGACTTCCTCCCAGTCTGCCTTGTCATCGGGTTGGGGCCACTCAACGTCGACATCAGACGGATGCGGATCCGCAAGACGCCGAACCAGCTGGGTGGCGATCCATTGCCGCCTTGGCGGTTGACAACAGTAGTACCTGTCCATCCCCGCCAGTACGACGGCCGCGGTCTCGGGTTCCATCGCTTCGACCATGTCTGCAAGTTCGGCGTAATCCCGGCTGCTGTTACGGCTCATGATCAGGTAGCCCTTGAGACGCAACGTTTCGGCCCCGGTCGGGATCAGCAGCCGGTCCCCGGTGGGGAATTGGACGTTGGTGGTTTCCACCGGGCTGCGCCGCCGGTAGCTGGGCTCTCGCCCGCTGCCCGGGCCGGCCCGCCGCTCGGAGGCGTTGGTTTCCAGCGCGTCCAGTGCGATCGAGAGCCGCCCGCGCCACACGGTGACCGGATGGACCGGGCGCTCCGCCCACGACATCGCGCGCGCGATGCCGCTGCGGTAGGCCAGGCCGACGGCCTTTCGCGCGGCCGACTGCCCGTTGGAACCGTTCTTGGCCTCAGCGGCACCGCCCGGTCCCGCGGTGTCGGTGCCGCCGGCCAGGTTGAGGCCGTCCTT
This sequence comes from Mycobacterium liflandii, assembly GCF_022354805.1. NCBI lineage: Bacteria > Bacillati > Actinomycetota > Actinomycetes > Mycobacteriales > Mycobacteriaceae > Mycobacterium > Mycobacterium liflandii. The sequence continues at coordinate 975,445 of NZ_CP023138.1, forward strand.
GACGAGCTCGGGAATCCGCTCCGGCCCCTTGCCGACCCGCTCACAGCCGGTGAATGCGAGGGGGTCCGCCACGCAGATGGTGTCGGGTGCCAGCTGCTTGAGCTTGGCCGCCGACTTGAGCACCATGCGCAAGTCGGCGCCAGGCGGAATCGTCGCGGCGATGTCCTCGGGAATGACCACGACGTCAGCGAGGTCGACCTCGGGCAACGGCCGGTCAAAGTCCACCGACGGCAGGATCCGGCCCAGCCATCTGGGCAACCACCAGTTCCACTGCGAGAACATCGCCATCAGGGCCGGCACCATGATCAGCCGCACGATCGTGGCGTCCACCGCGATCGCGACGGCGCAGGCGACGCCGATCTCGGCCACCAGCGGCATGCCGGCGAAGGCGAATCCGCAGAACACCGCGATCATGATCAGCGCCGCACTGGTGATGGTGCGTGCGCTGGTGCTCACGCCGTAGGCCACCGCGTCGCGGGTCCGGCCGGTGTGCAGGAAGCGTTCCCGGATTCGGGTGAGCAGGAAGATCTCGTAGTCCATGGACAGCCCGAAGGTCATCGCCAGGACCAGCGGCGGCACCGTGGAGTCGATGGAGGTCAGCTGGGGAAGCCGAGCCGTTCCCCCAGCCCCATTGGAACACCATGACCAGGCTGCCGTAGGCCGCCGCCACCGACAGCAAGGTCATCAGCACGCCCTTGAGCGCCAGCAGCACCGAATGGATCGAGATCAACAGCATCACGAAGGCGATCAGCGCGACGAAGGCCAGCACCAGCGGCTCGGTCGCCGACACCCGGTCATCGAAATCCTTGATCAGCGCGGTCGATCCGCCGACGTCGACTTGGGCGCCGCCGGCAACCTGCGGTAGCTCGCTGCGCATCCAGTCGACGGTGTGGCGGGCACCCATGTCCTCGGGATCCACCCACAGCACCGCGCTCAGCAGCGCGCTGTCGTTGTCCTCGGCGAATTTCGGCGGTGCCACCGTGGTGACGTTGGGACCTTGGGCCATCCGCTGGCGGACCGCGCCGACCGTCTGGCTGTGTGCGGGCGTGGAGGCGCCGCCGTCGGGGAACTTGATCAGCACCTGGACCGGACCCAGCGCGCCCGGCCCCAGGGCCTGGGCCGCCGCGGACACCCCGGCGCGGATCTCGTGCGAGGAATCGAACTGGCGTAACAGGCTGTTGCCCAGTACCATCGACGCCGCCGGTGCCGCCATCAGCAGCAGCACGACCGAAGCCGACAACGCGGTGATCCAGGGCCGGTGCATCACCCAGCCCACCCAGCGGGTCCAGAACCGGGACTGGGTGCTTTCCGGCCGGCGCGACCAATGCAGCAGGGCCGACCTCTTGGCGGCGGCCCGGGCAAAGGTGGCCAGCACCGCGGGCGTCAGGGTGGCCGATGTCAGCATGGCGACGGCCACCGCGAGGATCGCCCCGGTGGCCATGGATCGCAGCGCCGGTGTGTTGATCAGGTAGATACCGCTGAGCGAGGCGACGACGGTCATGCCGGACAGCACCACCGCCAGCCCGGACGTGGCCATGGCGGCGTCCACCGCCTCCTGGGGCTGACGGCCGGAGCGCAACTCCTCGCGGAAACGCATCAAGATGAACAGCGAGTAGTCGACGGCCAGCGCGATGCCGAACATCGACACCGTCGACGTCACGAACACCGACATCGTGGTGTGCATCGACAGCAGGTAGACCAGGCCCATCGTGACCACGACGGTGCAGATCCCCAGCGCCAGCGGGATGGCCGCGGCGGTCAGCGAGCCGAACACCGCCAACAAGACGATCAGGATGATGGGCAGGTTCCAGCGTTCCGCGGCGGCGATGTCGTGCTTGGTGTTCGCCGCCGCAGCGGCGCTGAGCGCACCCTGGCCGATGACGTAGAGCCGTACCCGGCCATCCGCCGTCTGTCCCGGTTTGTCGCCTTCCACGCCGACTCGCGCGCGCAGCTTCTTGGCGAGGTCGCTGGTGCCCGCGTTGCGGGCGTCCAGGCGCAGCGACACCACGTAGGGCCGATCGGGTTGCCGGGGCCGCTGGGTGGGGTCGGGCACCTCCGAGACCCCGGGAAATTCGCCGGCAATTCGTCTCAGTTGCGCGACCGCGTCGGTGATGTCCTGGTAGCTGGCATCCGGGCGCGGGGTCGCCACCAGGGCCAGCGAGGATGCCCCCTGGTCGGGGTATTGCGCCTCGAGCACATCGTGTACCCGAAGTGACTGGGACCCGGCGACCTCGAAGCCGCCACCGGTGAGATTCCCTGACTGAGTCAGCGCCAGATAGATTGCCGGGACCAGAGCCAGCATCCATCCGGTGAACACCAACCAGCGGAATCTGCGCAGGTTGCGGCTCAGGCGCATCATGAACTGCTGGATGTCGGACTCCCCGTAATTCTCACGCGACGCGTTGCTCGCGAGCCTACCGCAGACAAATGTGGAGTAGGTCCGTTTATTGGTTGCTGAGCTGCAACGATGCCGACACTGCCAGGACGCTCGGAAGACACTGTGAAGTTCACCGGGTGGCCGCAGGGCCGCGGCGCGAGTTGGCGGTGCCCGCGCCGGAGATGGCAGTATGGCTGATGTCCACGCGGGGGACTTGGGTCGATCCGAGTACCAACCCGGGACAGTCCAGACAGATCGCGACGGAATGCGTCGCTGATCGCCGCCACTGGCGTGGCAAGGGAATTCGTACGTTATGCAATCCATGAGGAGTTATCCATGAAGTCAGGCAATGCGACAAAGCGCCGCGGGCTGTTCGCCGCATTGGTCGCCGTCGGGCTGCCGGGCCTCGCGCTCGTGACGGTGGCAGAGCCGGCGGCCACCGGTGCTACCGATCCATGTGCCGCCAGTGAAGTGGCCAGAACGATCGGTTCGGTCGCCAAGCAGACGGGCGATTACCTGGACTCGCATCCGGAGACCAATCAGGCGATGACCGCGGCCTTCCAGGGCTCCGCGGGCCCGCAATCGTTCGGATCGCTGAAGAGCTATCTGGAGAAGAATCCCAAAGTCGCCAGCGACCTGCAGTCGCTGTCGCAGCCGCTGACCAATCTCTCAACGCAGTGCCGGCTGCCGATCACGCTGTCGCAGGCGGTGGGGCTGGCGCAGGCGGCCCAAGATGGCGGTGCTTTGTCGGGACTACCGGCCGTTGGGCTGCCGCTGACGCCGGGGAATCTGCCCGTGGCGGCGGGCCCGCTGCCCGGGCCGGCGCCGGCGAACCGCGCCGGCTGAGCTAGCCGACGCGTCCGGGGTTGCCCTCGCACCCGCGGTCGGGGGGCGGTAGCGGACCTTGCAGGGCCGTTTCGGCCGGGTCCTCGTACAGTTCGCCCGGGATGGGGATGACGATCGCCAGATTTGGGTCGGTTGGCGGGTCGCCAGCGTCGGAATCGGCGGCCTTCTCGGTGCGGAACATGAAGAAGAACACCACCCAGCCGATCGCGGCGATGAACAACCAGCTGATCAGCCGATAGATCAGCATCGCGGAGATGGCGTTGGGCAGGGCCATGCCGCTGGATACCAAACCAGGCACCAGCACGGCCTCGACCACCAACAGTCCACCCGGCATCAACGGGATGGTGCCCACCGCGCGGGCCGCCGCATAGGCAACGGTCAACCCGGCGACCGACGCGTGGTCGCCCGCGGCGTATGCGGCGAAGCCCAGACACGCGACGTCGGCGATCCAGTTGAAAAGCGACCAGCTAAATGCCACTCCCAAATCGCGCCGGCTCAGGCTCACCGACTCGAGTTGCATGAGAATCTGACGCCACTTCTCCATGCCGGTCGCGGCCGGCCGGCCGCGGATCGAGTTGACCCACGCCAGCACCCGGCGGCCGATTCCCTCGAGCAACTCCGGACGTGAGGCCACCGCCTGGGCAAGCAGCAGCAACGCGATGAACCCGCCCAGGGTGAACAGCAGTGAGAACGGGTTGTTCTTGGCGCCCAGGAAAAAGGCACCACCCAGGCCGAGCAGTGCCAGGCCCACCGCCTGCAGCACTCCCGACATCACCAGCTGCCACGACGCCACCACCGTAGAGGCGCCCCAAATGCGTTGCTGGCGCAGCAGGAACGTGGCCGACAACACCGGACCGCCGGGGAGGGTGGTGCTCAGCGAGTTGGCGGCGTAGAACGCGGCTTCGGACCGAAGTTGGCGGACGTGCACACCCGCGGACTTCAGCAGGGTGCGCTGGATTTGCGCGAAACTGTGCATCGACGCCGCCGCGGCCACCATCGCCGCGAGCAGCCACCACCACTTGGCCTGATACATGCTCATCCAGGCTTTGGCCAGCTGGTCCCAGCCCAGCGCCACCTCGACGGCAAGCACGATCGCGACGATGCCGAGCACGGCCCACCGCAGCCACCAGTACTTGCCACGGGGTGCCTCCGTCCCGCGAGCGCGGGGCAGCGCCCCCACACGCTGGCGGAGTTTGCGGACGGGGGCGTCAAACGACATCGAATAAGGGTAACCGCGCAGGTGATGCCACGATCGCCGCACGTCACTGACCGTGTCTGCCTCGTTCTGGGGTCGTGACCGGATCGTGGTGGCGGTGGCAGCCCGAAGCGCCGCGGGCGCCCGCGATCAGCTCGGGGGAATTTGCGGGAGAGCCGGGTCCGGCGCCCGGTTAGGCTTGCCGGATGTCGGCGAGCCTCGACGATGCCTCGGTAGCCCCGCTGGTCCGCAAGACGGCGGCCTGGTCATGGCGCTTACTTGTCATCCTGGCCGCTCTGGTGGCCCTCTTGCTGGTGATCAAGAAGCTCGAAATCATTGTCGTGCCGGTGCTGCTGGCGCTGATGCTCAGCGCATTGCTGGTGCCGGTGGTGGACTGGCTGGACGCCAGGGGGCTGCCACGTGGTGCCGCGGTGTCGCTGGTCTTGCTGGGCGGGTTTTCCATCCTCGGCGGCATCCTGACGTTCGTCATCAGCCAGTTCATCGTTGGTCTGCCCGATCTGGCCTACCAGGTGGAGCACAGCATCGACTCCAGCCGCAAATGGCTGATCGAGGGGCCGCCGCACCTGCGCCGTGAACAGATAGACAACGCGGGCAACGCCGCGATCGAAGCGCTGCACAACAACCAGGCGAAGTTGACCAGCGGCGCGATCTCCACCGCGGCCACCATCACCGAACTGCTGACCGCCGCGGTGCTGGTGTTGTTCACGCTGATTTTTTTCCTCTACGGCGGCCGCAACATCTGGCAGTACGTCGCCAAGATCATCCCGGCCCATGTCCGTGACCGCGCGATGGCGGCCGGACGCGCGGGCTATGGGTCACTGATCGGGTATGTGCGGGCCACCTTCCTGGTGGCCCTGACCGACGCGGCCGGCGTGGGGACAGGGTTGGCGGTTATGGGTGTTCCGCTCGCCCTGCCGCTGGCCTCCATCGTGTTCCTGGGCGCGTTCATCCCGCTGATCGGTGCGTTGATCTCCGGCTTGCTGGCGGTGGTGGTTGCCTTGCTGGCCAAGGGGCTGGTGTATGCCCTGCTCACACTGGCCTTGCTGATTGCCGTCAATCAACTCGAGGCGCATTTGCTTCAGCCCCTGGTCATGGGCCGCGCGGTCTCGATTCACCCGCTGGGTGTGGTGCTGGCCATTTCCACCGGCGGCGTGCTGGCCGGGATCGTCGGTGCTTTGCTGGCGGTCCCCACCGTCGCATTCCTCAACAATGCGATGCGGGTGTTGTTGGCCGAGGATCCGATCGCGGAAGCGCAGCAGCAGGACCAGGATCCGCTGGCCCTCATCGCGGCGCAACCCGACGAGCCCGACGAGGGTACTGAGGCCGAAGCCGGCGCTGACCAAACTCGCGCTTAGGCGGTCGCGTAGAACCGCTGGCCGTACCCGCAGCGCCCGGTTGCGGGCGCCGGGGCGTTGCTACAGGCGTCCCTCACGACGCAGCAGATCCTGGGCGCTGAGCCCGCCGGCCCCGCCCGCTCCGCGGCGGCGTGGCCGCGGATTCTCGCCGCCGTCTGGTTGCCCACCGCGCGCATTCAGCTGCTCGGTGGCGGCCTCCGTGTCGGTCCCTTCCGGGCGCTGGATCGGTAGCGCGGCCGTTGGATCGGCCGGGTCGCCGCCGGTGTCGCTGGAACGGTTTGTCGGAATCTGCATGGCTCGCGTCTGACCGGCGGATGGCGCCGGCGGCGGGGCCGGTGCGGGAGGCGCCGGCGTGGTGGGCCGGGTCTGCGCCGGTGGAGCCGGATTGCTGGATCCGCGAGCGGGTGGCGCCCCCGGTGCCGTGAGCCGGGTGGTCGGGGGGTCGCTTGGCTGGCTGGCCCTGGTCTGGATCTCTTTGGTGCCGGCGCTGGACGGACCGCTCTGGGCCGACCCGAGCTCAGTTCGCGCGGGCCCGCCCGAACGGGACGGCCGAGCCGCCTCGGGGGCCGACGGGTGGGTGGGGTCATGCGGTGCGCGGGCCGTGGCCGCGGCCAGGGCGGCCTTGACGGGTGGGCGGGCGCTGCCGTTGTTGGCCGGGCGCTTCCGCTCGTCGGGCAACTGGATCTCGCCGAGCCCGATGCGGGTCTGCAGGCGGCGCATCCAGCGCGGCGCCCACCAACAATCATCGCCGAGCAATTTCATCACCGACGGCACCAGGAACATCCGGACCACGGTCGCATCCAGCAGCAACGCCGCCATCAGCCCGAACGCCAGATACTTCATCATCACCAGGTCGGAGAACACGAACGAGCCGGCGACCACGGCGAGCACCAGTGCGGCGCCGGTGATGAGGCGACCGGTGGTTGCCGTGCCGATCCGGATCGCCTCCTGAGTCGACATGCCGTTTTCGCGCGCCTCGACCATGCGGGATACCAAGAACACCTCATAGTCGGTGGCGAGGCCGTATCCGACCGCCACCACCAGTGCGATGACGGGCGCGGTCAGCGGGGTGGCGGTGAAGTTCAGTACGCCCGACCCGTGTCCGTCGACGAAGATCCAGGTCAGGATGCCCATCGTGGACCCGAGCGTCAGCGCGCTCATCACCGCCGCCTTGATTGGCAGCACCACCGAACCGAACGCCAGGAACATCAACAGCGTGGTGGTCGTGAGCAGGATGACCAGCATCGCCGGCATGTTCTCGAACAGGCTGTGAATCGAATCCTGTTCCAGCGCCGGGGTCCCGCCGACAAATATCTCGAGGCCCTTGGGAGGTGTGATCGCGCGTAGCTCCGCGAGTTTGGTGGGCGCGTCACCCGGGTTGATCAACCCGTTCTGTAGGACCCGGACCGACGGATCCTTGGATCCACCGGGCGCATAGCTGCGCTCCTGCCACATACTGTCCGCGTCATTGTCCTGGTCGATGAACCCGCTGATCGACATCGCCTTGCTGCGAATATCGGCAATCTGCTGGTCGGTGACCGGCTGATTGTTGGTCGATTTGATCACCAGGGTCAGCGGATTGGTGCGGTATCCCGGGAAGAGTTGGTCGAAGTGTTCCTGCGACTGGCGCACCGCATTGTTGGGTGGCAGATACTTCTCGCTCATGCCGCCCAGCGACAGGTTGAACAGCGGGATGACCAGCAGGATCATGCCGAGGACGATCGGGATGGCGAACACCAGCGGGCGGCGCATCACCCGGTTGGTGAGGTTGCCCCAGAAGCCGGCCTCGACCTCTTCGCGGGTCTTGGTCTTCTGCAGCCGGTCGGCCAGCCAGTTCAGGTAGGCCCGCGACACCTTCCAGTTCCGCAGGAACGGCACCCGGAACGCGGTCCGGACGCCGAGCGCGTCGACGTGCCTGCCCAGCACGCCCAGGCACGCAGGCAGCAGTGTGATCGACAGCAGGGCGGCCAGGCCGACCGCGGCTAGCAGGGCGTAGGTCAGCGATTTCACGAAGCCCTGGGGCAACATCAGCAGGCTCGCCCCCGAGGCCATGATCAGGACCGCGGAAAAGGCCACCGTGCGCCCGGCCGTCATCACCGTTCGGCGTACCGCCGTCTCGGTGTCATAGCCTTCGGCGATCTCTTCTCGGAACCGGCTGACCACGAACAGCCCGTAGTCCACCGCGATACCCAGACCGATCAGGGAGACGACGGGTTGGGCGAAGAAGTGCACCGGCCCGAACACCGCCACCAGCCGCAGGATGCCCAGGGCGCCCGCGATGCTCAGCCCGCCCACCATCACCGGGAGGCAGGCCGCCACCGCGCCACCGAAGACCAGGAACAGCACCACGGCCACCAACGGCAGGGCCAGCACTTCCATCCGGCGCTGGTCGGTGGCGATGGTGCCGGTCAACCCCTCGGCCACCGGCTCGAGGCCGGCGAGCTGGACCGTGCCGCCGTCGAGCTTCTGCAGCGACGGCGCGATGTCCTTGTAGTTGTTGAGGATGGTGTCGTCGTCGTCGCCCTTGAGTGGGATGGAGACGAACGTGTACTCCTTGTCATCGGTGGCCATGCCCTTGATGACCGGGCTGGTGCTGTCCGGTGCCCTGAGGTAGCCGGCCCAACCCAGCACCTGATCAGGGTGGTCTTTCACAAACTGGTTCAGCTGGTCGGTGATTTTCTTCGACCACGCCGGGTCATTGACGGTTTTGCCGTCCGGGGCCTTGAAGACCGCGACGATGTGGCCGGTTCGGTCGCGGCCGTAGACCTCGTCGCCAAGGATCGAGGCCGTCACAGATTGACTGCCCTCGTCGTAGAAACCACTCTGCGTGACGTGCTTACCCAGGCTCAGCCCGAAGACGCCGCCGCCGAGGCATAGTGCCACCGTGACACCGATTACGATGAATCGGTAGCGGTACACAGTTCGACCCCACCAGGCGAACACGTGAGCTCCTTACTGGATCGTTAACGACCCGCGCATTGCTCTGCTTTGCTTCGCAGCGCTTTTCGATTGTCGGTGAGACGTGGCCTTTTCACACACACGCGATTCTCACGCCCGCGAGTTCAGCAGCGAGGACAGCGGCCGGAACGGCTGCAGCCAAGCTCCCTGCTCAGGCAGCGAATCGAGGCCGATTCGCGGGAGCGGCTCGCGGAAAACACCAGCAATGTCCTCCAGGTCGACAAACTCTAAGGTATCCGACGCTAGCGCCCAACTGGCGTGTTCACGAAATCCGAGCACCTGAACAGGGGTTCCGGCTCGCGAAATCTTTTCCAGCGGCTGCCGGAATGCCTGGCCATCCGCGGAGGCAACTACCAGCGCCGCGAGTCCCTTCCGGTACCGCTGATCGATGTGCTCGAGCATGTCACGGTCGACGTCGCTGTCCTCGTCGATCTTGGGCTTGGCGAAGACCGCGAATCCGACGTTGCGTAGCGCGTCCACCCATGGGCGAACCACTTCGGCGCTCCCGGGCGCGATATTGGTGAAGACGGTTGCTTCGGGTTCGACCCTGACGTCCGGGCCGTCCGGTGCCGTGGCGGACACCTGCGTCGTGCGGGCCAACAACCAGCGCCCGAGTGCGTCGAACCGGGGTCTTTCCAGCGCAGTCGGCCGTCGCCCGAGGATGGAACCCAGCCCCATGTCCAGGTTCGGGGCATCCCACACCAACAGGACCCGGCCCGCCGGCGCCGCGGAGCCGGACAGGCCGTCGCGCGACAAATCTCCGGCCACCATCGGCGGCTCCGCCACAGGATCGGACCCTTGTGTGGTCACATCTTCGGTCAGGCTCATTTGCTCATCTAATTTCAGGTTTCCCTATCGGCCACGTCTAACGCTGCTTTTTCCATATCAACTCGTTAATGCTGCTGCCCGCGTTATGGGCTTTCATCTCGTACTTGGTGGTCGGACGGACCACCGAGACGGGAAGCGAATCGACGCCCGGATCCACTCGTGCCAGCGCTGGCTCGGCATCGCCGGCGGCGATGATGTGCTCGGCGTAGCCGGGATGGTCGGTTGCCGCGTGAAAAACACCTCCAGGGAGTAGCCGGTCGGCGATCAGGGCAACCGTGCTGGGCTGTATCAGCCGGCGCTTGTGATGGCGCGCCTTGGGCCAGGGATCGGGGAAGAAGACGCGCACTCCGGTCAAGGATTCCGGGGCGATCAGATCGCGCAGCACGTCGATCCCGTTACCGCGGATCAACCGGATGTTGATTCGCTGCAGGTCCGCCCGGTCGATCGCGCAGAGCAGTTGCGCCAGCCCCCGGCGATAGACCTCCACCGCGATCACATCGACGTTGGGCTCGGCCTGCGCCATCGCCAGCGTCGAGGTGCCGCTGCCGCAGCCGATTTCCAGCACCACCGGTGCCTCCCGGCCGAACCAGGCCCGGGCGTCGATGGGGTCGATGGGCTCATGGCCGCGTGCCGATGGCTGGGAGTGTGCCGTTGCCTGCCGGCCCAGCTGCGGCCATCGCCGCTCCCAGGTCTGCTGCTGGATGCTCGACAGTGCCGAATGGCGCGAACGAAAGGCGGTCGGGGGAAGATAGCCCCACGCGCTCTTCTCGGCCTCTGGCTCGTCCGCCGGGCCTGACCCCGTGCCGGTCGAAGACGACGTGTCGGACTGGAGCCCCACCCCGGGCTGGACATGCATTGGTCCATCGTGGCGCATGAAGCCCGGCCGTAGCCGCTCCTGGTCCAGATTGATACCCAACAGTTGTCTTCGGGTGGTAGCGGCCGGCACATCTCTAACTAGTTGTGACTCGCGCCGTCGCGCCGCAACTGTCACCATGCGAGTGGCCGCGAGGAGGATGCCATGGGGGTGATGGTTGCGATGCAGACGGGGCATCAAGCTTTTGTCGATGAGCTCACCTGTCTCGCCGCCAGCACCGCTGACCAGCGTATTCGCGCGATCACGGAGCGGGCCGCGCGACCTTTACGGGTGGCCGTGCGGGGACGACGCGGGGTCGGCCGCAACACGCTGGCGCGGGCATTGGACGGCGCGGGAAGCGCAGCGGGGCTGTCTGCGACGTCCGGCGGCGACCCCGCCGACGTGGTGGTCTACGCCCTTGCCGAAGTGGTCAAGCCCGAGGATCGCGCAGGGATCGCCGTGCTCGAGCCGACCGAGCGTCCGGTGCTTGCGGTCCTGACCATGGCCGACAAGACCGATGTCGTCGGATTCGCGGGTGCCGGGCCGATGGCCGGGGCGCTGCAGCGGTGCGAGCTCTTGTCGACGCTGGCCGGCGTGCCGGTGGAGCCGATCAGCGCACTGTTGGCAGTGGCCGCGCTCGACGATCTCGATGAGCGGTCCTGGTGCGCCTTGCGCGCGCTGGCCGCCCATCCAGCGGCCGGTGCCGCCCTCGATGGCTCCCATGCCGGCTTTCTGTCCGCGGATCTTGGGGTGCCCACCGGGCAACGGCTGCGATTGCTGGAGTCACTCGATCTGTTCGGGGTCGCGATCGCCATCGAAGCGTTGCGGCGCGGTGCGGCCCGGACGCAGGTACGGGCGTTGTTGCGCAAGATCAGCGGAATCGATGCCGTCGTCGCGAACGCGGTCGCCGCCGGTGCCGGTGTGCGCTACGGCCGGGTACTCGAGGCAGTCGCCGCACTCGAGGTCCTGGCCGTGGCGGACGAGCAAGTCAGCGAGTTCCTGGCCGGTGAGGCCGCCGTGCTGGCCCGCATGTCGGCCGCCCTGGATGCGGCGTCCACGTGGGGGCTCGACCCCTTTGGTGCGGCCGTGCCCCCTGACGATCCGGGCGCCCAGCTGCAGCGGGCGCTGCGCTGGCGGCGCCACCGGTCTCAGCGCGGCCCCGCCGCTGAGAGCCCGGACAGTGACCTACGGCGTTGGTGCGGTGCCGACATCGTCAGGGGATCGCTGCGGCTCTGGTCCCGGGCCGCGGGATCGCTGGCGTGCGCGGGTCCGCCGGAGGGCGGGCGGCCGCGGTGATCGGCAGCGCCCACCACGAGGCGGTGGCCCGGGTTGACGAGCTGGTCCTAGCGATCGGGCCGAAGCTGGGTGCGCCGTCGATCAACCGGCGCGATGTGGTGCTGGTGACCGGTCCGTGGCTGGCCGGGACGAGCAGTGTGATCACGGCATTGCGGCGGCGGTTGCCACAGCACAGATTTGTTGAATCGCCGCGGCTGGGAGCCGGTGCTGTGCCGCCAGTGGTGGTGTTCGTGGTGTCCGCGGCGACTCCGATGACCGAATCCGACTGCGCATTGCTGGATGCCGCCGCCGGTCACACCGATGTGGTGATCGCCGCGGTGACGAAGATCGACCTGCACCGCACCTGGCGGGAGGTGCTGGCGGCGAACCGCGCCAAGCTCGCCGCCCACGCGCCGCGCTACGGCGCGGTGCCCTGGGTGGGCGTCGCCGCCGCGCCACAGCTGGGCCCACCGGGAGTGGACGACCTGGTGGCGACCGTGCGAACCGAGCTGGCGGCCCCCGATATCGCCCGGCGCAACAGGCTGCGCGCCTGGCACGCCGGGCTGCTGCTGGCCGGGCAGCGCTTCAACCGCGACGCCGCGGGTGCCGGCAGGCGGGCGCGCGTGGACGGATTGCGGGAAGAGCGCGGCTCTGTCCTGCAGCGGCGGCGTCAGGACCGGACCGGGCGCACCATCGCGCTGCGCGGTCAGATCCAGCAGGCGCGGGTCCAGTTGTGCTATTTCGCGCGCAGCCGCTGTGCGTCGGTGCGCACCGAACTGCAGGAGGACATCGCGGGGCTGGCCCGGCGGCGGCTGGCCGATTTCCAGAGCTATGCCCGGGGCCGGATCGACGAGATTGTCACCGAGGTGGGCGATGGCATCACCGCCCAGCTTGTCGACGTCTCGCGAGAGATGAGTTTGCCGGTGGACTTCCCGCCTGCCGACCCGCTGCCGGCCGTTGCGATGCCCGCCCCGCCGTTGGCGTCGCGGCGGCTGGAAACGCGGTTGATGATGGTCTTGGGTGTCGGTTTTGGACTCGGTGTGGCGCTCACGCTGAGCCGGCTGCTGGCCGGGTTGGCTCCGGGCCTGGATCTGGGGCTGACCCTGGCCGGAATCCTCGTGTGTGTCGTGGTGGGCCTGGCCGTGGCCCTATGGGTGGTGCGCACCCGCGCCCTGCTCGCCGACCGTGCGGTGTTGGAACGCTGGACCGCTGACGTGTTGTCGTCGCTGGGCTGCACGCTGGAGCAACTGGTCGCCAGCCGGGTGCTTGCCGCCGAAACACTGTTGGCCACCGCACTCTGGGGCAGCGACGAGGCCGCGAACGCGCGGGCGGCCGCGCAGGTCAGCGCCATCGACAGCGAGTTGCGTGAGCATGCCAGGGCGGCGGCTCGTGCCGCCGCGCGACGCGACCGCGAGATGCCGACAATCCGGGCCGCGCTCGAGGCGGTGTGTGCGGAACTGGGCGAATCGGGTACATCATCGGGTACCGCTACGCCGGGAACCGCCACGGCCGGTGGTGGGGCCGGGCTTCCGCGACATTCTGAGGCAAATGGCCGCGATTTCGGGAGTTAGTGAGGCTTTCTGAATCGGTCTTGTGAGGAGGCTTATACTCGCCCACGGCTTCCCCCACAAGTGATGCGCGATAACCTGTATGAAAGCACTACCGGGTCGAAAGTCGTGCCGGCAAAAGCTTGAGCAGACCTATCGCATCCCAAGAAGTCGATGGCAAGTAAGTAAACCAAAGAACCGAAGTAACAGAATCCAGGAGAGTTCGATGACCTCAGCGACCATCCCCGGTCTGGACACCGCGCCGACTAATCACCAGGGGCTGCTGTCCTGGGTGCAGGAGGTCGCCGAACTGACCCAGCCCGACCGGGTTGTTTTCGCTGACGGTTCCGACGAGGAGTTTCATCGGCTCTCCGCGCAACTGGTCGACGCCGGTACCTTCACCCGGCTCAACGACGAGAAATTCCCGAACTCCTACCTAGCTTTGTCTGATCCCTCCGACGTCGCGCGGGTGGAATCACGCACCTTCATCTGTTCCGAGCGCGAGATCGACGCCGGCCCCACCAACAACTGGATGGACCCGAGCGAGATGCGCACGCTCATGACCGACCTGTACCGCGGTTGCATGCGTGGCCGCACCATGTACGTGGTGCCGTTCTGCATGGGTCCGCTGGGTGTGGAGGACCCCAAGCTCGGGGTGGAGATCACCGACTCCGAATACGTCGTGGTTTCGATGAAGGTGATGACCCGCATGGGCACCGCCGCGCTGGAGAAGATGGGTCAGGACGGCTTTTTCGTCAAGGCACTGCACTCGGTCGGCGCGCCGCTGGAAGACGGTCAGGCGGACGTGCCGTGGCCCTGCAGCGACACCAAGTACATCACCCACTTCCCCGAGACCCGGGAAATCTGGAGCTACGGCTCCGGCTACGGCGGTAACGCGCTGCTGGGCAAGAAGTGCTACTCACTGCGGATCGCCTCGGCGATGGCTCGTGACGAGGGCTGGCTGGCCGAGCACATGCTGATCCTCAAGCTGATTTCGCCCGAGAACAAGGCGTACTACATTGCGGCGGCGTTCCCGTCGGCCTGCGGCAAGACCAACCTGGCGATGCTGCAGCCCACCATCCCGGGCTGGCGCGCCGAAACCCTCGGCGACGACATCGCCTGGATGCGGTTCGGCAAGGACGGCCGCTTGTACGCGGTGAACCCGGAGTTCGGTTTCTTCGGGGTGGCCCCGGGCACCAACTGGAAGTCCAACCCCAACGCCATGCGCACCATCGCCGCGGGCAACACGGTGTTCACCAACGTCGCGCTGACCGACGACGGCGAGGTCTGGTGGGAAGGTCTGGAGGGCGACCCCCAGCACCTGGTCGACTGGAAGGGCAACGAATGGTACTTCCGCGAGACCGAGACCACGGCCGCGCACCCGAACTCGCGGTACTGCACCCCGATGTCGCAATGCCCGATCCTGGCCCCCGAGTGGGATGACCCCCAGGGCGTGCCGATTTCGGCCATCCTGTTCGGCGGCCGCCGCAAGACCACCGTTCCGTTGGTCACCCAGGCACGCGATTGGCAGCACGGTGTGTTCATCGGCGCCACCCTGGGCAGCGAGCAGACCGCCGCCGCCGAGGGCAAGGTCGGCAACGTGCGGCGCGACCCCATGGCCATGCTGCCGTTCATGGGCTACAACGTCGGCGACTACGTCCAGCACTGGATCGACATCGGCAAGAACTCCGACGAGTCCAAGTTGCCGCAGGTCTTCTTCGTCAACTGGTTCCGTCGTGGCGAAGACCACCGCTTCCTGTGGCCCGGCTTCGGCGAGAACAGCCGCGTGATGAAGTGGATCGTCGATCGCATCGAGCACAAGGCCGGCGGTAAGACCACACCGATCGGTACCGTTCCCACCGTCGAGGACCTGGACCTGGAGGGGCTGGACGCCAACCCCGCCGACGTGAGTGAAGCGCTCGCGGTCAACGCCCAAGAGTGGCGCGAAGAGCTCCCTCTTATCGAGGAGTGGTTGCAGTTCATCGGTGAGAAGCTGCCGACCGGCATCAAGGACGAGTTCGACGCGCTCAAGGAGCGGCTGCGCGACGCCGAATGACGTCGCAGCATGCAGATTCGCCAGCACGTCGGGGCGGATAAGCCTGCAGTCATTCTGCATTCGTCGGGGACGGTAGTCAGTTTCGACGAACTGGAAGCGCGGGCCAACCGGCTGGCGCATCGGTTTCGCCGCGCGGGACTGCGCGAGGGCGACGCCGTGGCCATCCTGATGGAAAACAACGAGCACATCCACGCGGTCATGTGGGCGGCTCGACGTAGCGGGTTGTATTACGTACCCATCAATACCCATCTGACCGCGGCCGAAGCCGCCTACATCATCGAGAACAGCGGTGCCAAGGCCATCGTCGGTTCGGCGGCGCTGCGCGATACCTGTGCCGGTCTGGGCGAACATCTTCGGGCGGGCCCGCCCGAGCTGCTGATCCTGGCCGGGCCCGAAGGCTGCCTGGCCGGCTGGGAGCCCTATCCGCAATGCGTGGCCGATCAACCCGACACTGCGATCGACGACGAGCTCGAGGGTGACCTGCTGCAGTATTCGTCGGGAACCACCGGACGGCCCAAGGGAATCAAGCGCGAACTACTCCACGTTGCCCCGGATGCTGCGCCCGGGATGATGTCGGCCCTGGTTGGCTATTGGATGGACGCCGACTCGATCTATCTGAGCCCGGCGCCGCTCTATCACACCGCGCCGTCGGTGTGGTCGATGAGTGCGCAGGCCGGCGGAATCACCACGGTCGTGCTGGAGAAGTTCGACCCCGAGGGGGCGCTCGAGGCGATCCAGCGCCACCGGGTAACGCACGCACAGTTTGTGCCGGCCATGTTCACTCGGATGCTGAAACTTCCTGAGAGCATTCGTAATTCGTATGACGTATCCAGTCTGAAGCGAGTCATGCACGCCGCCGCCCCGTGTCCTGTTGAGATCAAGAAACAGATGATGGACTGGTGGGGGCCGATCATCGACGAGTACTACGCCTCTTCGGAGGCGATCGGCTCGACATTGATCACCGCCGAAGACTGGCTCGAGCACCCGGGTTCGGTCGGCAAACCCATGCAAGGCGGCGTGCACATCCTCGGCGCCGACGGCGTCGAGCTGCCGCCGGGCCAGGCCAGCGAAATCTACTTCGAAGGCGGCTATTCCTTCGAGTACCTCAACGATCCGTCGAAAACCGCCGCCTCCCGCGACAAGCATGGTTGGGTGACGGTGGGCGACGTCGGCTACCTGGATGACCAGGGGTACCTGTTCCTGACCGATCGCCGCCACCACATGATCATCTCCGGCGGGGTCAACATCTACCCGCAGGAAGCCGAAAACATCTTGGTGACCCATCCCAAGGTCATGGATGCGGCGGTGTTCGGCGTACCCGACGACGAGATGGGCCAGCGCGTGATGGCCGTCGTGCAGACCGTCGAACCGACCGATGCGACCAGCCAGTTCGGTGACGAACTCATGGAATGGCTGCGAGATCGTCTGTCGCACTTCAAGTATCCGCGATCGGTTGCCTTCGAGGCGCAGCTGCCCCGCACCGACACCGGCAAGCTCTACAAGAACGGACTGATCGAAAAGTATTCGGGATAACCATGTTCGGTGTGGTTGACCTCTCACGTGCCCCGGATGCCACCCGTGCTGCAGGCGAAATCTCGGCTCCGGGGGTGACCGTGGCGCACGGCTGGGCCAGCGAGCTCGCCGAAGCCGAACCATGGTTGAGTGCGGCAACTTTCACCTTGGCCGAAGGCCCGTGTGCCGACCGCAAGGTGATCACCGTGGAGTCGGTGTCACAGACTCTGGCCGAGCTAAGGCAGCGGTGCCAACGGTGGCCGCAGGCCAGCGCCGTCTGCGACGACGTGCTGCGCACGATAGATCCCGATGGCCCGACACTGGCCGGCGTGCTGACCGAATCGCTGGCCTATTCGACATTGCAGGCCGGGCCGGAGTTCGCTCGCTGGCTCGACGAACGCGGACCCGCTGACCTGCCCGACATCGCCGATCCCGTGCAGACCGAGCGCGACGATGACACCCTGAGAATCAGATTCAATCGGCCCCAACGGCACAACGCATTTTCCGGCGATGCGCGGGCCGCGCTGCTGGAAGCGCTGACCGTAGCCCAGCTGGACCCCTCGGTGAGCGGGATCGTGTTGAGCGGCAACGGTCCATCGTTCTGTAGTGGCGGCGATCTGGCCGAGTTCGGTACCTTCGCCGATCCCGCCAGCGCTGATCTGGCGCGCACCAGGCACAGCCCGGCGCTGGCGCTGGCTGCGCTCACCGCCCGGCTGGGCCGGGCCTGTCGCGCCGAAGTGCATGGCCGGGTGCTGGGTAGTGGCCTGGAAATGGCCGGGTTCTGTGGGTGGGTGCAGGCGCATCCGGATTCGGTATTCGGCCTACCGGAACTGAGTCTGGGACTGATCCCCGGTGCCGGCGGCACCGTCAGCGTGACGCGTCGAATCGGACGCTGGCGCACCGCATATCTGGTGCTTTCCGGGCGAACCATTGACGCCGGCACCGCACGGGACTGGGGGTTGGTCGACTCGATCGCGGTCACCGGCGACTAGCCCACCAAAGGTGGCTGCCGCCTAGCCGTGTTGATCAGAAGTCGGAATACGTGGTGATGGTGGAGGGAGTGTTGTGGTCCACCGAAACCGCCACCAGGATAAGGGCGATGTAAATCACCGCAAAGGCCACCGCGACCACCACTCCGCCGATTGCGCTGATGATGGCCCACTTCTTGGCGCTGGCGGAGGCAGCCTGCGCCTCGGCGTAGCGCCCTTGCGCCCACAAGCCGGAAACCTTGGAGGAGTAGACGATCGAGACGATCCCAAGGGGCAGGCAACAAAACAGCGTGGTCAAGATCGCCCAGATGAGGTAATTGTCCGGCTCCGGTGCGTAGCCCGGCTGCTGGGCCGGCCAGCCGGGTTGCGGTGGCTGCCAGCCCGGCTGCTGACTCTGCGACTCTGGGGAACCTCCGTAGGGCCCTGGCGGATAACTCATGGCGGCTGCCTTCCCTCGGGTTACCTGTGGTCCAACAGTGTTGTGCCGCGCCGCTTTGCTGGTGGGCGAAGTCAGGCAGCAAATATACCGCACGGGCGCTGCGGTGGCGGTTAGATTCCGCCGCGGGCTATCAGTTGTCTGGCGATCACGTTGCGCTGGATTTCGTTGGTGCCTTCGCCGACGATCATCAGGGGTGCGTCGCGGAAGTAGCGTTCGACGTCGTATTCGGTGGAATAGCCGTAGCCGCCGTGGATTCGGACGGCGTTGAGCGCGATTTCCATGGCGGTTTCGGAGGCGAAGAGTTTGGCCATGCCGGCCTCCATGTCGCATCGCTGGCCGCTGTCGTAGCGTTGGGCGGCGTAGTGGGTGAGTTGGCGGGCGGCGGTGAGTTTGGTTGCCATGTCGGCCAAGTAGTTTCCGATGGCTTGGTGTTTCCAGATCGGTTGGCCGAAGCTGTGGCGTTGCTGGGCGTAGGCCAGGGCGTCGTCGAGTGCTGCGCTGGCCACGCCCAGGGCGCGGGCGGCGACCTGGATGCGGCCGGTTTCGAGTCCTTTCATCATCTGTGAAAACCCTTGACCGGGTTGGCCTCCCAATATCGCGGAGGTCGGTGCCCGGTAGTTGTCGAAGGACAGTTCGCAGGCTTCCACGCCCTTGTATCCCAGTTTGGACAGGTCGGCTGAGATGTTCAGGCCGGGGCCCGGTTCCACGAGCACGATCGAGATGCCGTGGTGGCGGGGTGTGGCGTGGGGATCGGTCTTGCACAACAGGGCGATCAGCCCGCTGCGGCGGGCGTTGCTGATCCAGGTCTTGGCGCCGGTGATCAGCAGCTGGTCGGGTCCGTCAGCCATCGCGGTGGTGGACATGTTTTGGAGGTCGGAACCGCCGCCGGGTTCGGTCAGGGCCATGGTGGCGCGCAGCTCGCCGGTGGCATGGCTGGCAGGTAGGTGGATTTTTGTTCGTCGGTGCCAAAGAGCATCAGCAGTTTGGCCACCACGGTGTGTCCGCCCATGGCGCCGGCCAGGCTCATCCATCCGCGGGCCAGCTCCTGGGTGACCTGGACGTAGCACGGCATCGACACCGGCGATCCGCCGTAGGCTTCCCCGATGGCCAGGCCGTAGATGCCGATGCGTTTCATCTGCTCGATCCAGGCCTGGGGGTAGGTGTTGGCGTGTTCGACCTCGCGCACGCTGGGCCTCACGTCGCGGTCGATGAAGGCCCGCACGGTAGCCACCAGCATCGCCTCGTCCTTATCAAGCTGACTGTCTGCCCGTTGGTTGTCCACCGTTATTGCCCTCCGTATTGACCCTCGGTTCGACAGCCTGCCAGCATGTGGCGTTGTGCATACTGGGTACATGGGCATCCGTGAGGGCGGGCCCTACTTTGACGACTTGTCCGTGGGTCAGGTGTTCGACTGGGCGCCGGCGTTGACCCTGTCGGCCGGCCTGGCGGCCGCCCATCAGGCGATTCTGGGGGACCGGCTGCGGCTGGCCCTGGACAGCAGCCTGTGTGGCGCGGTAACCGGCGCACCGGCGGCGCTGGCGCATCCGGGGTTGGTGTGCAACGCGGCGATCGGGCAGTCCACCCTGGTCACCCAGCGGGTCAAAGCCAACCTGTTCTACCGCGGGCTGACCTTTCATCGGTACCCGCTGATCGGAGACACCATCTACACCCGCACCGAGGTTGTGGCGCTCCGGGCCAACACGGCCAAGCCGGGCCGGGCGCCGACCGGAATGGCCGCGCTGCGGATGACCACCATCGACCAGGCCGATCGACTGGTGCTCGACTTCTATCGCTGCGCGATGCTGCCGGCCAGCGCGGACTGGGATCCCGCCGGCGCCGCCGACGACGACCTGTCGGGCATCGGCGCCGACGCGAAGCCACCCGCGATCGATCCGACGGCGCACTGGGATGCCGAGGCCTACCGCACCCGGGTCCCGGGGCCCCATTTTGACGCCGGCATTGCGGGCAAGGTCATGCACAGCACCGGAGATCTGGTCAGCAGCGCGCCCGAGCTCGCCCGACTCACGCTCAACATTGCTGCCACACATCATGATTCGCGGGTGGCTGGGCAGCGGCTGGTCTACGGCGGGCACACCATCGGCCTGGCCTTGGCGCAGGCGAGCCGACTGATGCCCAACCTGGTCACGGTGCTGGGGTGGGAGCACTGCGACCACACCGGGCCGGTACGGGAGGGCGACACCCTCTACAGCGAGTTGCACGTCGAGTCGGCGGAGCCGACCGCCAACGGGGGCGTGCTTGGCCTGCGTTCGCTGGTCTACGCCGTCGGCGACTCGGAGCCCGACCGCCAGGTGCTGGACTGGCGGTTCACCGCACTGCAGTACTAGCTGAACTCCCGGGCTTGTTTACCGGCGATTCCGGTGGCACCGGCCTGGACTGCGAGCAACATGGTGGTGTGAGTGCGGTGCCATCCCGCTGGGCCAGCAAGTGGGGAAGTAGTGGGCTGGCCTACCTGACCGGTTTGCCCGGCGGGCCGCCCGACTTTTCGCGCGCCAACATTTTGGGACGCGCCGAAACGATTGCCGCCGACGCGGCCACCTTGCTGACCGGGCGGGCCGGTCTGCTCGGGCTGACTCGCCGGGGCCGGGTCTCGGCGGGCGGCGCCACCCGGCTGCTCGCGGCCGCCGACGGCTGATTCGCAATCACACTGTCGCGCCCGGACGATGTCGATGCGGTCCCCGCGCTGCTGCGGGCCGACGAGGTGCCCGACGACCCATGGGGATCGCTGCAGAGGTGGGCCACAACGCGTCCCAAGTCCGCCATCATCAAACGAACCGAATTGCTCGACATCCCGGCTTCCGCCCTGGGGGAGGCCTACCCCGCCCCGCCCCGAATCCGTCGGGCCGGAGCGCGAGCTCGCGCGCGTGACCCCGCTGGTCTGCTCGTTGCCGATTTGTCGTCCATGTGGGCGGGCCCGTTGTGCGGTCAGCTGCTGGCCCGGGCGGGAGCTACCGTGGTCAAGGTCGAAAGCCCGCGCCGGCCGGACGGCACACGCGCCGGCAACCGCGCCTTCTTCGACTGGATGAACGCGCAAAAGCTCTCCTACTGCCTGGATTTCGACGACGATGCGGAAGAGCTGCGCGAGCTGTTGGAGGCCGCGGACATCGTGATCGAGGGTTCGCGTCCCGCTGCCCTGGCGCGACGCCGGCTCGGCCCGGAGCACATCGCAGCGCGGCCCGGGCGAATCTGGCTACGCATCAGCGGATATGGAGAGCACTCCCGGCGGCCCGCTTTCGGCGATGATGCCGCCGTGGCCGGTGGCCTGGTAGGAGTCGCGGCCGACGGCCCGGTGTTCTGTGCGGATGCCATAGCCGACCCGCTGGCCGGACTGGAGTCAGCCCGGGCCATCACCGAATCGCTACGGCGCGGGGGTGGTGAGCTCATCGACGTCTCCATGGCCGGCGTTGCCGCGACGTATGCCGCACTGCCCGTGGGGGCCGCGGCGGCCACGCATCGGGCCTTGCCGCCACAACCGCCGGCGCCGCCGTCGCGACCCGCCGCCGCGCTGGGGGCCGACGGTGACCTGGTGCGGCGGCTGGTCCGCGAAAGGGACGGGCACTAGTGCTGATTCGGCGAGCCACCTTGCTGGATGGGTCCACGGCCGACATCCGGGTGTGTGCCCGCATTCAGGAAGTCGGTCAGGGGTTGGTCGCACGGCCGGGGGAGCGGGTGCTCGACGCCGCCGGCCAAACCGTGCTGCCCGGCCTGCACGACCACCATGTGCACCTGCGCTCGGCCGCCTCCGCCCTGGATTCGCTGACTCTGGGGCCGCCCACAGTTGATTCCAAAGAGAAATTTCGGCAACACCTTTCGAGCGCGCAGCCCGGTCCGGACGGATGGATCCGCGCCGTCGGCTATCATGAATCCGTTGCCGGACCACTGGACCGGACCGTGCTGGATGCGCTGGTGCCGCACCTTCCCGTGCGCGTTCAGCATCGCAGCGGGGCGCTGTGGATCCTGAACTCGGCGGCACTGAACCGGATCGGGCTGGCCGGTCATGTCGACGGCCGCCTGCGCAGCGCCGACTCCGACTGGTCGGATGCTTTGCCGCGACGCAAGACCGACCTCGCGGCGCTCGGTGACCGGCTCACCGCGGCCGGGGTCACCGGAGTCACCGATGCCACACCGGATCTCAGCGACGAGGACATGGCCGCACTCACCGTTGCGCATCAGCGCGGGGAGTTTCGTCCGCGGGTCCGGTTTCTTTCTCCCGGCAAGAAGATCCTGCGTCACGATCACCTGGACCTGGAAGCGCTGATGGCCTGGATCACGGACTCGCATGGCGCCGGACAACCCGTTGCCATCCACTGCGTAACCGCGGCTCAGCTGGTCGTGACGATCGCGGCGGTGCGCGCCGTGGGCCGCCATCCGCATGATCGAATCGAGCACGCCGCGGTGGTGCCCGATGACCTGGTGGCCGACTTGGCCGGGCTCGGGCTGACGGTGGTGACGCAGCCCAACTTCGTTGCCGAGCGCGGCGATCAGTACCTCGACGAGATCCCCGCCGCCGAGCACGGGCAGCTGTGGCGGGTTGCTTCACTGTTGAATGCAAACGTGCCGGTGGCCTTGTCCACCGACCTGCCGTTCGGGTCCGGCGACCCGTGGGCGGCGATGCACGCCGCGGTGCATCGCAGGACCCCTCGCGGGGTCGTTCTGGGCGTCGATGAATGCGTCACGGCGCGTGCGGCTTTGACCATGTTCTTGGGCCGGCCGGATCAGCCGGGGCGGGTGCGTGCCGTGGCCGCCGGTCAGCCCGGGGACCTCTGCGTGCTGGCACAGACACCGGCGGTGGTACTGACCGAGCTGGACGCCAGCCTGGTAAGCGCGACGATCATCGGTGGCGAAGTCGCCTATGCAGCCTAGCGCCGCCGGCACCGGCCTGGCGGTGCTCACAGAGTTCGGTACAATGGCGCAGTCGCCGACGGACCGGGCAATTATTCCTTCCCTACCGCCAACGATGTGTCAGCAGATCTTGGGTTTCGGCCCCAAAAAGTGTGAGTTGCGCCCAAATTTGCCTACTTACTGAACCATTCCGCCCCTTGTCTACGTAGCTCTTGCAGGCTTGGTGTAGTCGATAAAAGATCGGGGTACCGGTGGAAGTGCTGGCGCAAGCGGTTCCTGTCAGCGTGTTACCCGGGCGTGGACGTCCGGCCTGGTCGGGCTCGATGCAAGGGGCGTGAAATGCTGGGGCATCTGTACGAGCGGGCGCTAGGTGGCGAGCGGTGCTGGATCCGCCATGAGGACGGTGAGCTCCGCCCGTTGCCGACTCACCGTTGGTTGGGGGCCGGGGCAGCCGAGCGCGGTTGCGCTTCGGCCGAGGGTTCTTCTTCCGGTGACGTCGGCACCGGCGACGAAGACGCCGCCTCCGACGAGGACTTCGATGAAGCCGTGGCGCAGATGTGTAGCGGGCCGACCATCGAGCTGGGCTGTGGACCGGGCCGGCTGGTGGCCCGGTTGGTGCAGCGGGGAATCCCCGCGCTGGGCATCGATCGGTCGGTGACCGCGATCCGATTGGCCGGTCGCGGCGGTGCGCCGGCGATACTCGGCGATGTTTTCGAGCCGTTGCCCGGGATGGGGCGTTGGCAGACGGTGTTGTTGGTCGACGGGAATGTCGGCCTCGGTGGGGACCCGCTGCGGATCCTGGGCCGGGCCGCCGAGTTGTTGTCCCGCGGCGGGCGGTGCGTGGTCGAATTCGATGCCCAGACCATCGGGGTTTGCTCCCGCTGGGTTCGTCTGGAGTCGGCGCGCGATGTCGGGCCCTGGTTTCGATGGGCGTCGGTCGGCGTGGACAGCGCCGCAATGCTGGCCGCACAGGTAGGTCTGACGCTGATCGGCGTCAGGATGCTTGGCGGACGGGTGATCGCAAACCTGGCGGCCCTGTGAACTGCCCGGCTGAAGACGACCCCGAGCGGGAGCTGGAACCGGAGCCGGCCCACGGGTTTCCCGCCCGGCTGTGGCGCACCTTGGAGCGACACCCGCCGGGGGTGCGGCGATTGGCCGCGTTTCGAAGCCCGCTGCGGGGACCGTGGCTGACCTCGGTGTTCGGGCTGGTGCTGTTGGTGGCAATGCCGATCGTGATCCTTACCGGATTGCTGTCCTATATCGCCTATGCTCCGCAGTTCGGGCAGGCGATCCCGGCCGATGTCGGCTGGCTGCGCCTGCCAGGTTTTGACTGGCCCGCTCATCCGTCTTGGCTGTACCGATTGACCCAGGGCCTGCACGTAGGACTGGGTCTGGTGCTGATCCCGGTGGTGCTGGCCAAGCTCTGGTCGGTGATCCCGAAATTGTTTGTTTGGCCGCCGGCGCGGTCGATCGCCACACTGCTGGAGCGGCTGTCGCTGTTGATGCTGGTCGGTGGGGTGCTGTTCGAGATTGTCACCGGCGTGCTCAACATCCAGTACGACTACATCTTCGGCTTCAGCTTCTACGACGGCCACTACTTCGGTGCCTGGGTCTTCATCGCCGGTTTCCTCATGCATATCGCGGTCAAGATGCCAAAGATGATCACCGGACTGCGGTCATTCTCGATACGAGAAGTCTTGCGCACCAATGTGACTGACACGCGCCCCGAGCCGCCCGACGCATCGGGGCTGGTGTCCGAAGATCCCGCCGAACCGACCGTGAGCAGGCGCGGAGCGCTGGCCCTGGTCGGTTCGGGTGTGCTGCTGCTCGGCGTCTTGACCGTCGGCCAAACCTTGGGCGGGCCACTGCGCAACATCGCCCTGCTGCTGCCAAGAGGCCGGCCCGCACAGGGCAACCGGGAATTCCCGGTCAACAAGACCGCGGCGGTCGCCGGAATCACCCCCGAGGCCGTGGGGCCGGCGTGGCGGCTGGTGCTCCGTGGCGGTCCCAACGAGGTCGTGCTGGACCGCGCCGCCCTGGCCGGATTGCCGCAACACACCGCCCGCCTACCGATCGCCTGTGTTGAAGGGTGGTCGACGGTTCAGACCTGGACCGGGGTGCGACTGTCGGAGCTGGCCCGCAGGGCCGGAGTGGCCGCGCCCCGGTCGGCGCGGGTGACGTCGCTGCAACGCGGCGGCGCCTTTGGTGAGGCGACGCTGCAGGGCAATCAGGTCGGCGCTTCGGATGCGCTGCTGGCGTTGCGGGTCAACGGCGAAGACCTGCCGCTCGATCACGGCTATCCGGCGCGGATCATCGTTCCCGCATTGCCCGGCGTGCACAACACCAAATGGGTCGCCTCGATCAATTTCGAGGCTGGTTGAGATGCGCGAACTCACTAGGCGCTTCGGCCGCTATTACGGCGCGCACCCGCTGCATCTGCTGACCATGCTCGCCGGCCTCGCGCTGGTTGGCTACATCGTGGCGACCTTCAAGATCGCCACACTGTGGAATCCGGGTACCTGGTGGCAGTCGATCGCGGTGTGGTTCGCGGCCGCCGTCATCGGCCACGACCTCGTCGCATTCCCAGTCTATTCTCTGGTTGATCGCATCTTTGCGGTGCGCTGGGGCCGCGCCCGCTCCGGAAGTCGAGAAGTCTCGGTCCGCAACTACCTGCGGATCCCGGCGATGGGGTCCGCCCTGACGCTGCTGATATTCCTGCCCGGCATCATCGAGCAAGGTGCGTTGACCTACCACGCGGCCACCGGCGAAACCCAGCAGCCGTTTTTGGGTAGGTGGCTGTTGCTCACCGCGGTGATGTTCGCGCTCAGTGCGGCCACCTACGCCGTCCGACTGGTGCTCGCGCATCGGCGGCGCGTGAGCGAAGTCCAGCTCAGCCGTTGAATAGCGGGGTTGGCGACCCTGGCAAATCATCGGTCGGGCGCAATCATTTGCCGTCGGACCCAACCCGGACGCGAGCCGGTGCGGTGGCGGCCAACAGGAGTACGCTCCCCCACATGGCTGCCACCGGCCCGACAACGATGTCGATGACGTCGATGACGTCGATGATGTCCCGTGTCAAATGGATGCTGCGCGCGCGTCCTGCCGACTATCTGCTGGCCATGAGTGTCGCCGGGGCTTCGCTACCGGTGGTGGGCAAGCATCTCGAGCCGCTGGGTTGCGTCACCGCAATGGGGGTCTGGGGCGCGCGCCATACCCCGGAGTTCGTCGCGGCAAGGGCAAAGGATCTGTTCACTCCGGGTATCAACGTGACGCGTCAGCGCGACCGGGACAGCACGAACGAAGTCTCGGCGGCGGCGCTGCGGGGGATCGTCTCAACGGCGGATTTGGATGTCGAATGGCCGGCGCCCCAGCGCACGCCGCCAGTGTGCGAAGCATTTCGTCACCGCCGCTACCTACATCGGGGCGGGGTTCACTACGGCAACAGCCCGGCCCAGGTGCTCGACGTGTGGCGCCGGGACGACCTGCCCACCGAGCCCGCGCCGGTGCTGATTTTTGTTCCCGGCGGCGCCTGGATACACGGCAGTCGAGCAATCCAGGGGTATGCATTGCTGTCGCGGCTGGCCGAACAGGGCTGGGTGTGCCTGTCGATCGACTACCGAGTCGCGCCGCATCACCGGTGGCCCCGCCACATCCACGACGTGAAAGCGGCCATCGCCTGGGCCCGCGCCAATGTCGACAAGTTCGGCGGTGACCGCAACTTCATTGCGGTGGCGGGGTGTTCGGCCGGCGGTCACCTGTCCGCATTGGCCGGCCTGACCGCCAACGATCCGGATTATCAAAGTGAGCTTCCCGAAGGGTCCGACACGTCGGTGGACGCGGCCGTCGGGATCTACGGTCGCTACGACTGGGAGGATCGATCCACCGCCGAACGGGCGCGGTTCGTCGACTTCCTGGAGCGAGTGGTGGTCAAGCGCTCGATCAAACGTCACCCGCAGGTGTTCCGCGACGCATCACCGGTTGCCCGGGTACACACCAACGCGCCGCCGTTTCTGGTCATTCACGGCAGCCGCGACGGTGTCATCCCGGTGGCGCAAGCGCGCAGCTTCGTCGAGCGGTTGCGTGCGGTGTCGCGTTCACTGGTCGCCTACGTCGAACTGCCCGGGGCCGGCCACGGCTTCGACCTGCTGGACGGGGCCCGCACAGGCTCGGCCACGCACGCGATTTCGTTGTTCCTCAACCAGATTCATCGCACTCGGGCGCAGCTGTCGAAAGAGGTCATCTAACGCGTCGGTCGACAGTGAGGTCACGCCATGACTAGAGGGCTGAGATGAAACGGCTCAGCGGTTGTGACGCGGTACTGCTGTACAGCGAAACGCCCAACGTGCACATGCACACCCTCAAAGTTGCTGTTATCGAACTCGATCCGGACCGCCGCGCGTTCGGCGTCGACGCGTTCCGGGCAGTCATCGGCGAACGCATGGCCAAACTGGAACCTTTCGGGTATCAGCTCGTCGACATCCCGTTCAAGTTCCATCACCCGATGTGGCGAGAGCACTGTGAAGTTGACCTCGACTACCACATCCGCCCCTGGCAGCTCAGACCCCCAGGGGGTCGGCGCGAGTTGGACGAGGTGATCGGTGAGATCGCCAGCACGCCGCTGGACCGCAGGTACCCGTTGTGGGAGATGTACTTCGTCGAAGGCCTGGCCAACCATCGAGTCGCGGTGGTGGGCAAGATCCATCATGCCCTCGCCGACGGGGTCGCCTCGGCGAACCTGATGGCACGCGGCATGGACTTGTTGCCCGGCCCCGAGGGCGATCCGTACGTGAGCGACCCGGCTCCTACCAAGCGGGAATTGATGAGCTCGGCGTTCCTGGATCACCTGCGCCACCTTGGCCGGATCCCCGCGACGATGCGCTACACCGCGCAGGGCCTGGCCCGCGTGAGACGCAGCTCGCGAAAGCTGTCTCCCGAGCTGACCCGCCCGTTCACCCCGCCACCGACGTTCATGAACCATATGCTCACCCCGCAGCGCAGATTCGCCACCGCGACGTTGGCGCTTGCCGACGTGAAGCAGACCGGTAAGCAGCTGGGCGCGACGATCAACGACATGGTGCTGGCGATGTCCACCGGAGCGCTGCGGAACCTGCTGTTGCGCTATGACGGCCGGGCCGAGCCACTGCTGGCCTCGGTCCCGGTGAGCTACGACTTCTCGTCGGACCGCATCAGCGGGAACTACTTCAGCGGGATGATGGTGGCGCTGCCCACCGACTGCGCGGACCCATTGGAGCGGGTACAGGCCTGTCATGAAAATGCGTTATCGGCCAAGGAGAGTCACCAGCTGCTGGGGCCCGAGCTGATCAGTCGCTGGGCGGCGTACTGGCCGCCGGGGGCAACCGAAGTGGCCTTCCGGTGGGCGTCGAGCCGGGACGGGCAAAACAAGGTCCTGAATCTGAACATCTCGAATGTTCCCGGCCCGCGCGAGCACGGCAGGGTGGGTGGTGCGCTGGTAACCGAGATCTATTCGGTGGGGCCGCTGACCGCGGGTAGCGGCCTGAACATCACCGTGTGGAGCTATGTCGACCAGCTCAATATCTCGGTCCTGACAGACGGTGCCACCGTCGAGGATCCGCATGAAGTGACTGAAGCCATGATGGCTGACTTCGTCGAGATACGAAGGGCGGCTGGGCTTTCCGCAGAGCTGACGGTCATCGAGGCAGCGATGGCGCAAGCTCGATCAATGAATGAAGGAGCTGGGAGCGCGTGAGTGAACTAAACGGCGACACCGAACCCGAAGTCCTGGTCGAACAGCGGGACCGAATCCTGATCATCACGATCAATCGGCCCAAGGCCAAGAACTCGGTCAACGCCGCGGTGAGCCGGGCCTTGGCCGATGCGATGGATCGCCTCGATGCTGACGCCGGCCTCTCGGTGGGGATCCTTACCGGAGCGGGTGGCTCGTTCTGTGCCGGCATGGACCTCAAGGCGTTTGCCCGCGGCGAGAACGTCGTGGTCGAGGGCCGGGGGCTGGGGTTCACCGAGCGCCCACCGGCCAAACCGCTGATCGCGGCGGTCGAAGGATACGCCTTGGCCGGCGGCACTGAGCTGGCCTTGGCCACCGATCTGATTGTGGCGGCCAGGGATTCGGCGTTCGGAATACCGGAGGTGAAACGGGGTCTGGTGGCCGGTGGCGGGGGATTGCTGCGGCTGCCCGAGCGCATTCCCTACGCGATCGCGATGGAACTGGCGCTCACCGGTGACAACCTGTCCGCCGAACGCGCCCACGCACTCGGCATGGTCAACGTGCTGGCCGAACCCGGGGCAGCCCTGGATGCGGCGATCGCGTTGGCGGAGAAGATCACTGCCAACGGTCCGCTCGCGGTGGCCGCCACCAAACGGATCATCACCGAATCCCGCGGCTGGAGTCTGGACACCAGATTCGCCCAGCAGATGAAGATCCTGTTCCCGATTTTCACCTCCAATGACGCCAAGGAAGGTGCGATCGCGTTCGCGGAGAAACGTCCGCCCCGCTGGACCGGTACCTGACCGGCGCCGACCACGGCTTCTCCCCGGGAAGCCGGGCCCGCCGATGGGTTACACTGAGGCCAAGTTTTGTAAAGGGAGGGCTTCCTGAAGGGTCCCGGATGAGCGTTTCGTTGCTGCTCGAAATGGCTGCGTCAGCTAGTCCTGACCGCATCGCCGTCGTCTCGGGCGACTTGCGGCTGACGACTCAGCAGCTCAGCGATCTCGCCGACGGGGGTGCGGGGGCCATCGCCGCATCCGATGCCCAGCATGTGGTGTACGTCGGCACCGGCGGGGCGATGCTGCCGCTGCTGATCTTCGCCTCGGCGCGCGCCGGGCTGCCCTTCACCTCGATCAACTACCGGCTGTCCGCCGACGGCATCGCAGCCTTGATCCGCCGGTTGCCACGGCCCCTGGTGGTCGTCGACGAACGCTACCGGGACACGATCGCAGCCGACCAGTCGCTGAGCTCCCAGCAATTTCTGGAGCTAGCCGGCCGCGCCGAACCGGTCGCGGAGTTTCCCGACCCGGACTCGGTGGCCATCGTGCTGTTCACTTCGGGCACCACCTCGCAACCCAAGGCCGTCGAGCTGACCCACAGCAACCTGACCAGCTATGTCACCACGACGGTCGAGTTCGGGTGCGCCGCGCCCTCCGACGCGGCGCTGATCTGTGTGCCGCCGTATCACATCGCCGGGGTAAGTGCCGTCCTGTCGAATCTGTATGCCGGACGAAAGATGGTCTACCTGAACAACTTTGACGCGCACGAGTGGGTAAGGCTGACCAATGCGGAACAGGTCACCACCGCCACCGTGGTGCCGACCATGCTGGACCGCATCGTCGCCGTGCTCGAGACCGGCGAACACAAGCTGCCCTCGTTGCGCAACCTGGCCTACGGTGGCTCGAAAGTCGGTCTGCCACTGGTGCGCCGGGCCCTCGAGCTGTTGCCGGACGTGGGCTTCGTCAACGCCTACGGGCTGACCGAGACCAGCTCGACCATCGCCGTGCTGACGCCCGATGACCATCGCGCCGCGCAGTCCGCGGCGGCGGCTGGCCTGGCCAGGCGGTTGGGCTCGGTGGGGCGGCCGGTGCCCGGCGTCGAGCTGCAGATCCGGGGCCAGAACGGCAGGGTGCTCGGGCCCGGTGAGACCGGCGAACTGTTTGTGCGGGGTGAGCAGGTGTCCGGACGCTACACCGGAATCGGTTCGGTGCTAGACGGCCACGGCTGGTTCGGCACCAAGGACATCGCCATGCTCGACGAAGACGGCTACCTATTCATCGGCGGACGCTCCGACGACACCATCATCCGCGGTGGGGAGAACATCGCGCCGGCCGAACTCGAGGAAGTGCTGATCGAGCACCCGCAGGTGCGCGACGTGGCCGTGGTCGGAGTCGAGGATGCCCAGTGGGGCCAGGAGATCGTGGCCGTCGTGGTGCCCGTCGCCGGCGTCGACCCAGATCCGGAAGAACTACGTGAATTCGTGCGAAGAAGTTTGCGGGGGTCGCGCACCCCGGACCGGGTAGTGTTTCGTCGCGAGCTGCCCACCACCGCCACCGGCAAAATCCTTCGCCGGGAGATCATCGAGGAACTGGCAGGTACGAAATCATGATCAAGAACGGAACCCGGCTGGCCAGCCAGGTGTGTGACACCCAGGTCATCGTGGTCAGAAGCACCGACACCCTCGACGATCTGCGGTGCGGAGGCGCGCCGATGGTGGAGATTGGCGTGCAGCGCTCGGGCCAACTCGATCCCGAGTTCGCCGACGGCTCGGTGCTGGGCAAACGCTATGTCGATGAGGCCGGTGCCGAGTTGCTGGTCACCAAACCGGGCGCCGGGTCGTTGAGTGTCGGTGCCACCAAGCTGGCGCTCAAGGAGGTCAAGCCGCTTCCGGCCAGCGACTGATCCAGCTGGCCGATGGCAATCGGTGCCCCCGCGCATCGGGGTTTTTGCTCCAGGTCTGGCGTTTTGGTCTAGCAACAACCCGCCGAGTCCGGCTCCACCGCCGGTACCACCGAACCCGGCCTGGAAACCCAGCCGGCCGGTTCCACCGTTGCCTCCGTAGGCGGCGATGGCCGCAAAGGCGCCCAATTCGGCGTTCCCACCGAACCCACCGTCGTCGCCAACCCCACTGTTGCAGCCACTCACCGTTGTCGCCGCCCCGCCATTGCCGGGGTCTTGGCTGTCCGCGCCGTCGTTAGTGCCCCAGCCCGCCGGCCTACCGGCGCGAGAGTGGTTGTGTTCGAACTGATCTAACGCCAAGGGCGGTGAAACCCCGGCGGCGCCAGTTAAGAATTCATTGAGCAGCAATTGTTTTCATGGTCAAGATGGCGTTGTCGTCGGGTTGGTGCAAAGTATCGAACCTGATGCTGAGCAAGGGGGGTGGGCCGCGGCTGCTCGCGGTTCGGGGCTTCGTCCAAGCCATCGATCAAGCAGGAAGGTCAGGGAGACACTGTGAACGAATCGATTCCAGGGGGACGAGTGGCGCACCTTCCTCCTCCCCACCTCAATCTCGTTGAGCGACTGGCATGGCGCGCGCGCAATCAGCCTGACGAGCTGGCGATGGTCGAGCTGCGAGGCATGCGTGGCGAGACGGACAAGGCTACCTAAGCGCGGCTGGACGCTCGCGCCCGGGCAATCGCGGTTCATCTGAAAAGTCTTGGTAATCAAGGTGATCGCGTGCTACTCGTGATGGGCAACTGTCTCGACTATGTCGTCGGCTTCCTGGCATGTGCTTATGCTCGCCGTGTTGCGGTGAATCTGCCCGTGCCGCGCCGTGCCAAACACCTGGATAGGCTCGCCCACGTCGTGGCCGACTGTGGGGCGGAAGTCTTGCTCACGAGCGGGCCCGAGGCGAAAGAGTTGACGGCAAGCGTGGCTGCCGATTTGCGCCTGGACTTCCTGACGGTACTGCGCCTCGACTGGCTGTTGGCCATCCCTGATGAAGACTGGCAACCCGTCGCACCGGCATCCAAAGACGTATGCCTACTGCAGTACACCTCCGGCTCCACAAGCGCACCGCGCGGGGTGGTCGTCACCCACGACAACCTCATGTTCAACTGTGCCCAAATACAATACGGCTTCGGCCTTACCGCGGAAGACCGTGCGCTGAGCTGGCTTCCGCTGTATCACGACATGGGCCTGATCCTCGGAGTGCTCACGCCCATCTTCGCGGGCTTCCCGGTTGTGCTCGCCGATCCGCTCAGCTTCGTTAAGCGTCCCGACCTCTGGCTCCGTGCGATCTCCGACTACCGCATCACCTTCACCGGTGGCCCCAACTTCGCCTACGACCTCTGCGCAGACGCCGCCTCGTACGCCGATCTCAGCGGCATCGATCTCTCCTGTTGGAATGTCGCCCTCAACGGCGCAGAACCCATCCGCGCTACCACTCTGGAACGCTTCAATGCGGCCCTTGCCCCCTTGGGCTGGGCTCCAACCTGCATGCAGCCCTCGTACGGCCTCGCCGAGAACACCCTGGCGGTCTCTACCAAGATTCCTGCGACTGAGCCAACCGTTGTGGAGATCTATGTCGCGGCTCTGCGGCAGTCACAGGTGTGTGCACCTCGCGGTGACTCCCCGTCGCGGCGGCTGGTGAGCAGCGGGCGCATCTTGGCGGGGACGATGGTGACGATCGTCGACCCCGAGACCGGACACCCGGTGGGCCCGGACCGGGTGGGCGAGATCTGGTTAACCGGCAGGAGCGTCGCGAAGGGCTACTGGGGCAGGGACATTCAGACGGAGGAGGTCTTTGCGGCGCGCCTACCCGGTGATCCTGCCCGCTATCTGCGTACGGGAGATCTCGGCTTCTGCCGCGACGATGAACTATTTGTTGTCGGTCGTTTGAAAGACCTCGTCATCGTCCATGGCGCCAACCATTACCCGCAGGACCTAGAAGAGACCGCAGAGGGCGCCCATCCGGCTGTGCGCTCACACTTCGTGGCCGTGTTCGCCGAGGAGCGAGAGGACCGTGAGGCCCTCATTGTCGTTGCCGAGATCCGCCGGGAAGCAGAACGGGGCCTGGACCCGCGCGACGTAGGGCAGCGCATCGCGCGCGCCATCACCCGAGAGCACGAGGTATCGGTCGACGCGGTATTTCTCGCGCGATGCGGCGAGGTTCCCAAGACCACCAGCGGCAAGATCCAGCGGTCCTTGTGCCGAGAGCTGCTGCGCCAGGGTGGCCTCGCTTTGTACGGCGCGTTGGAGAAATGAGACAGGCCGATTGGGCCTGAGGCGTTGAGCTCCGGTGCCCACGGCGGGTAGCCGAGTGGCTCGAAGAGATTAAGCACCCGAAGTCAAACCCACCCACTCCTAAGGAGCGCGATGTTCAAGGAAGATGTCGATTTCGTGGCCAGCGGTGGAAACACGACGACCGTGCGCAGTCTGGAGACGTTCCGCGACTGGCTTCGGCATGAGATAGCCAAGAGCAGCGACGCCGGCTTCACCGGTGTCGATTTTTCACGCTCGCTAGCCGACTTGGGGTTCAGTTCGGTTCATACCGTACGTCTGGCCGGCGAACTGGAAAAGCTACTGGAAATCGACATCGAGCCAACCCTGCTCGCCGAATTCGAGAGCATCGATGCCATGTGCGTCACTCTCTTCCGCATGCGCGAGGGAATGCGTAACCGCGACACCAACGCGCCCTACGTGCAAACGGTGCGTGTCGCCGCCTCATTCACCGCTGAGCTGATCGAGCCGACCGTGTGCAACCTGCTCGGTCGCTTGGGCATGCCGGCGAACGTCCAATTCGCCGGGTACAACCAGGTGTTCCAGGCCTTGCTCAACCCCGAGGGTGTATTCGCAGGCGAGGGCGGCATAAATGTCGTGCTCATGCGCGTGGAGGACCTCTTTCGGCACCACAACACGCCTCCCGGCCGGGAGGAACTCGAGCGTGCCGTCGCGGAGCTTTGCGACGCACTGCTCGGCCATGCTGACCGAAGTGGTGCGCCGACTCTGGTCGCTCTGGCGCCGCACTCCCCCCACTCGGTACGCGCACTCGGTCTGGCAGAGCTGCTGGAGGATTTGGACCAACGCATCATCGCCGCTGCTGGCTCCCACCCCAGTCTCTTCCCCGTGGACCTGCGCCGAGTTTACGAGGACTGGCCGGTTGTGCGCATCTGGGATGAGGCCCGTGACAGCCTTGCTCACCTGCCCTTCACTCAGGGGTGTTTCAGTGCCATCGGGGCCTGTATCGCCCGGCGCATCGCTGCCGTGCTCAGCGAACCGGCAAAGGTGATCGTGCTGGACTGTGACAACACCTTGTGGGGCGGTGTGGTGGGGGAAGACGGTCCGGAGGGCATCACGCTCTCCGAGCGTTTTCTGGTCCTCCAGCGTTTCATGGTCGTCCAAGCAGAGGCAGGAAAGCTGCTATGCATTGTCAGCAAGAACAAGGATGCCGATGTATTGGCCGCCTTCGCCGCTCACCCTGACATGCCGCTCGGCTTGGAACACATCTGTCTTCGTCGGATCAACTGGCTACCCAAATCAGAGAACATGCGCTTGCTCGCTGACGAACTCGGACTGGGGCTGGACACATTTATCTTTATTGACGACAGTGCCATGGAAGTCGCCGAGGTCAGCGAGGCGTTGCCGCAGGTGCTCGCCATCGAGCTGCCGCAGCCCGAGTGCTTCGAGTCATTCCTCAACCACCATTGGGCCTTCGACGCGGCGCGTACCACCGAAGAGGATCGGAGTCGCACCGCGATGATGCGCCAGAGCGTCCAGCGCGCCGAGATCGAGGCGAGTGCGCCCACCATCGATGATTTTCTTTCCCGGCTGGATCTCGAGATCGACCTCGCACCCCTCTCGCTGGAAGACGAGCTTGCGCGCGCCGCGCAGCTCACTCACCGCACCAACCAGTTCAACGCCCGCAAACGATCGATGTCCGAGGCGGAGCTGCGTGCGTTCTGTCGCGAGCCGGGCCGGCGCACGTGGCGCGCTCGCGTCAGTGATCGCTTCGGCGACTATGGATTCGTCGGTCTGGTATCCGCGGTGTCGCGTGACAGCGCCCTAGTTTGCGATCTTTTCCTGATGAGTTGTCGCGTACTGGGCCGTCGGGTGGAGCAGGCGCTGGTGCGCAGGCTGGCAGTGGATGCCAGCGAGGCCGGTTGCGACCAGCTTTTGCTGGAGCTGGAGACCAGTGCGCGCAACGTTCCCGTTCGCAGCTTCTACGACAGCCTTGCCGGCGTCAGTGTGCCCGCGGGGGTCGGCGACGTACAGAAGATAATTCTCGAGGTGGCCGATATCGAGGCTCACCTGCTCGCTTCCACCCGGGTGATCTTGCGGGAGGAGACCGACCCGGCGCGGGATGAGTCCGCGCCCGTGCCGTCCCGGTCTGGCGCCCGGACCCGGGCCGCCGGTGGTTACGCTGAAATTGCCCGCATTGGCTCGAACGTCGATGCCCTGATGACCGCCTTGGCGGTGACCGCCCACGCGCGTCGTCCGGCGCTTGCCACGCCCTACGTCACACCCCGTGATAGCCAGGAGAAGGCGATCGCTCGCATCTGGTGCGATGTGCTGGGCATCGACCGGGTGGGAGTGAACGACAACTTCTACGAACTCGGCGGCGACTCCCTGCGCGCCGCCGAGGCCTTTGCCCGTATGTGGGACATGGGTGTAGCAGAGTCAATCTCGCTGCAGACCATCATCGAGCCCACTGTTGCCGTGCTGGCCCAGGCGATAAGGGACGTGGAGGCCGGCCGCGCCCCGCAGCTGCTTGCTGATTCCTTCTCGCTCAAGGAAGAAGGCCATCTTGCCGCTGACATTTGTCGGCCGGGCTATGACCCCAGTACCTACGACCGGCCCATGCACCACATTCTGCTGACCGGCGGTACTGGCTACCTGGGCGCATATCTCATCCGCGAGCTGTTGATCCAAACCGAGGCTCGCATCTCTTGTTTGGTGCGTGCGTCAACCCCCGAGGAGGGGCGGCAGCGCATTCTGAACAACCTTTGCCGGTACGGGCTCTGGGATGTCACCTTCGAATCGAGGGTTGACGTCGTGTTGGGCGACCTGACCGCGCCCTGGCTGGGGCTGGACGGCCTGGCGCCGTTCCAAGTGCTTGCTCGCTCCATCGACACCATCGTGCATTCCGCGGCATGGGTCAACTTCGTCTATCCCTACCAGCATCTCAAGGCCACCAATGTGGAGTCCACGGAGACGATCCTGCGATTGGCAGTGTCCAGCGAGGCCCCCATCCAGGTGCACTTTGTTTCAACCCTTGGCGTGATCATGTCGACCGGCTACGGTCGACACTCCGTTGTGCAGGACCGGGAGGCGATCACCCACTGCGACGACCTGCTAAACGGCTACGAGCAGACCAAATACGTCAGCGATGTGATGATGTGGCAAGCATTCACCGAACGAGGTATACTCGGTGCCATCTACCGGCCGGGCATGGTGTCTGGACTATCCGACGGTACCTACCACAAGCTCGACGAATTCCTGCCCCAGTTCCTCAAGGGATGCATCCAGCTCGGCGCCTGGCCGCTGCTGGACACCACCTGGGAGATGGCGCCCGTGGACTTCACTTCCAAGGCCATCGTGCACATCGCAAAACGCCCGCAGAACCTCAATCAGGCTTATTTTGTGGTGCATCCGCGCTCCAGGCAGGTTTCGGACTACATCGATTGGCACCGCGAGGTGGGCTACGACATTCGTGGACTGCCGTGGGATGTCTGGAAGAGGGAGTTGCTCGGCCTCGGTACTGAGGGGCTGCGGAAAAACGCGCTCTTCCCCTTCGTGGACTTCATCCGCGCGCTCTCCGAGGAGCAGGTATTCTTTCCGCCCACCGGCCGCGCGTTGTTTGATTCCGCCACAGCGGATCTGGACTTCGACGTGCCCGATCAACTGGAGCTGTTGGCCCGCTACACGCGCCATTTTGTGGCATGCGACTACTACGACCAACTGCCCAGCAACCCGCGTGCCGGCCTATCCGACGAGCCTGCGTTGGTGCTGCACCCCCCGGGAGAATCCGGGCAGGCTTTGGATGATCGCCTGCGCTTCGATGGCGTCCAGCTGGATTTCGTCGAGACCTATTACGTCCTCTTCAACGATCCGGTGCGGGGCTTCAGCTTTATGGCGCGCTACGTGCTGCACAACGGCTTTCTGTAGTCCGACAAACTCGCGGAGGTGTGGTCTACGTTCCGCGACCGCCGGCGCCCGGGTACGGAGTTGGCCATCCGCCAGCGTTATCCACTAGGTCATGCCCGGCTCGAGAACTCGGCGAAAGTACGTCTTGAGATCGGTCCTTCGGGCTATGGCGAAGAGAAGGTATGGGGCCGCGTGGATTCCGCGGACGGGGTGATCGAGTGGGATCTCGAATTGGACCGGAGCGAGGCGATCTCCTTAGATCGCCTACCCGAAGCCTCGGCCTACGACTTGCTTCCACACTTCCAGTCGAACGGGGCAAGACAGCACCTTCGCGGTGTTGTCACGGTTTGTGGCCAGACATACGAGATCGGCCGCACGGTGGCGAGCGACGGGCACTATTGGAACACCAAGAATCTGCGCGAGTCCGCCTGGGTGCATGGCGCCAACTTCGAGGGTGATCCTGACTTCCTCATCGAAGGCTTCGGCGCCCGCTTCAACGATTGGTCTCAGACCTCGCTATGGCTGACCTTCAGCTACAAGGGCGAGTGCATCGAGAGCAACCTGATCGATGCTTTTCATCACAACCGCGAGTTGGATTCAGCCACGGACTCTTGGGACTTCGTTGCCGAGCGTGGCGACCTCCGCTTCGTGGTGCGTGTCAAAGCGGACCCGGCGCGCATGCTGCTGTCGGTCCGCCCGTTGCCCGGTGACGAATACGTTTACACCCATTTCACCGACGAGGCGGACGTGACGATCGACATCGAACAGCGCTCCGGCCGCGGCTGGTGGAAGAGTGACCAGCGCATCGCCCGGGGCACAGCGGTTTTCGAGTCAACGCGAAAGGTGCGTAACCCGGGCGCCACGCGGGAGTTCCGCATCGTGAGGGGGAGGTGCTGAAGGGCACACTGCCGCGGAGACGATCGAGACGTTTCTGACCGATCGCGACCGCGGACCAGTGGCTACCGCTGCGGTTTCTACTCGCTATCCAGTCTGCTTTGTGCGACGAATCCCCTTGCTTTTACCAAGAATTCGAGCTGCTCGCCGACCTGACGCAGCGGTTCGACGCTACGCGTGGACCGGCACAGCATGATGGCGCCTTCCAACGCGGCGATGGAGGTCACCGCCAGCGATGCTGCGGTCGATTCGTCGAATCCGTCGGCAACAAAGGCCCGGCCCAATGCGGCGCACCAGCTGTCGAGGATGGTGCCGGCTTCCGCCGCTAGCTCGACTTCATCGTCGGCGGGGCCGAGGGCGGCTGCCACCACGGGGCAGCCGGCGGCAAAGCCCCCGTCGGTAAGCAGGTGCTCCCACAGCCTGACGAATTCGCGCAGCAGGGCCCGGGCGCCCTTGTCGGCGGCCTTGTCGATCACCGCGGTGATGGAATCGCCGGCATAACGCAGCGCTTCGATCAGGATCTGATTTCGGCCGTCGGGAAAGTGGTAGTAGACCGAACCGCGGGGGGCGCCGCTGCGGGCGAGCACCGAATCAATGGTGACCCCGGCCGCGCCCCGCTCGCGCATCACCTGAGCGGCGCTGATCAACATCTTCTCGCGGGTGCCGCCACGCTTCGGCGTCGATGTGCTGGGCGGTGTCATGCGGCGGGGGAATGTCCGTGCGAGTGGCGCAGTACCGGCCAATGCAGGTGGCGGGGGCGCAACCGGGCTTGCTTGCGGGGCAGATCGGGCATCTCGCGGGTGAAGCGATAGCCGGCAACGTTGAGCTCGATGATCCACATGGTATCTCCCGGCATCTGCGTTATCCCATGCGCCGGGGCCGCCTGCTCATGATTATGCAAAGCAGCATATAAGCGTGGGCGGAGATAGAGCAACCCCTGCAACCAACTCGTAATGTCCCGACAATTGGACGGTATGAACTATTGCATATGACATATTTCTGCGGTTTACTGTGCAGATGACTACGACGGAAACTTCCCTGCCCAAACTGGCAACCGTGTCCCTCGAGCGGGATGGCCACGTCCTGCTGATCGGCCTGAATCGGCCGCAGAAACGCAATTCGTTCGACCGGGCAATGTTTGCTGACCTGTCGCGCGCCTACGCGCTGCTGGAAACCGACGACTCGGTGCGGGCCGGCGTCCTGTTCGCCCATGGTGACCACTTCACCGGCGGCCTGGATCTGGTTGACGTTGCGCCCAGCATCGCGGCCGGACAGTCCCCGTTCCCCGCGGATGGTCGCGACCCGTGGCGGCTGGACGGCCCGTGGCGCACACCGCTGATCGCTGTCGCACACGGCTGGTGCATGACGTTGGGCATCGAATTGCTGCTGGCCTCCGACATTCGCATCGCGGCGGCCGGAACCCGATTCAGTCAACTCGAAGTACAGCGCGGGATCTACCCGTTCGGAGGCGCGACGATCCGGCTGACCCGTGACGCCGGGTGGGGTAACGCGATGCGCTGGTTGCTCACCGGCGACGAGTTCGATGCCGCCGAAGCGCATCGCATCGGGCTGGTCCAAGAGGTGGCCGACGATGCGGCGACGGCTCTGACCCGGGCTCGGGAGATCGCGCAGACCATCGCCGACCGTGCCGCACCGTTGGGCGTGCGAGCCACCCTCGCGTCGGCGCATCTGGCTCGCCGGGAAGGTGAGGCCGCGGCGATCGAGCGCCTGGTCCCCGATATTCGGGCGCTATTCACCAGCGCAGATGCCGCCGAGGGAGTGCAGTCTTTCATCGAACGCCGACAGGCCCGATTCACCGGCCGCTAAGCCCAGGCTCCTGATTCCAAAGGGCGGCGAATTGCGGTGGTATTCGGCCTCCTACCGAAGTGGGCTAGCTTTCGAGCGTGTAACCCATCGGCATCAGCACGCTCTTCTGCTGGGTGAAGTGCTCGACGCCCTCGGGCCCGTTTTCGCGACCGATGCCGGAATTCTTGTAGCCGCCGAATGGGCAGCACGGATCAAAGGCGTACCAGTTGATCGCATACGTGCCGGTGCGGATCTTCTCCGAGATCTCGATGCCCTTGGGCACGTTGGAGGTCCATACGCTGCCGGCCAGACCGTACACTGAGTCGTTGGCGATCTTGATCGCATCCTCCTCGGTGTCATAGGGGATCACCACCAGCACCGGCCCGAAGATCTCCTCTTGCGCGATCGTCATCTTGTTGTCGACGTCGGCGAAGACGGTGGGCTGCACGAAGAATCCGTTGTCCAGACCCTCCGGGCGGCCGCCGCCGGAAACCAGCCGGGCGCCTTCCTCGATGCCCTTGGCGATGTAGCCCTCGACCCTGGCCCGCTGCTTCTCCGAGATCAGCGACCCGATTTGGGCGGCTGGGTCCGACGGCGGCCCGACCGGTAGTGCTTGTACGAAGGCGCTTACCGCCTCCACGATCTCCTCGTAGCGGGACCGGGGGGCCAGGATGCGGGTCTGGCCCACGCAGGCCTGCCCGGTGTTCATGATCCCGGAGAAGACCATCATCGGGACCGCGGTGCTCAGATCGACATCCTCGAGCAGGATGGCCGCCGATTTTCCGCCGAGTTCCAAGGTGCACGGCTTGAGCATCTCCGCGGCCCGTCGCCCGATCTCTTTGCCGACGGCCGAGCTGCCGGTGAAGGTGAACAGGTCCACCCCGGGGTTGGAGGTCAGGGCTTGCCCGGTCTCAACCCCGCCTGGCACCACCGACAGCACGCCCTCGGGCAGGCCCGCCTCGGCGAACACCTCCGCCAACGCATTTGCGGTCAGCGGTGTTTCGGCAGCGGGTTTGAGCACCACCGTGCAGCCCGCCAGCAGCGCCGGACCCAGCTTGTTGATCGCCAGGAACAGGGGCACGTTCCAGGCCACGATCGCGCCCACCACACCGATCGGCTCCCGGTGGACGATGGTCTGCCCGTAGGACCCGTTGCGGATCTCTTTCCACCTGACCTGGTCCACGGCGGGGCCGGCGAAGAAGTTCAGCGCCCCGATCGAGCCCATCCAGTGCATCGTTTCGACGGTCATCGGCGGTTGGCCGGTCTCGTCGGCGAGCAGCTTGGCGAAATGGTCTTTGCGCTCCTCGAGCAGCTTGAGGGCATTGGCGATGACGGTCGCGCGTTCCTTTGGCGGCGTGGATGGCCACGGACCGTTGTCGAATGCCGCGCGCGCGGCGGCAACCGCAGCGTCGACGTCGGCGGCGGCCGCCAACGGCACCTTGCCCACGTACTCGCCGGTGGCCGGACAGTGCACCTCGATCACTTCCGAGGTCGACGGCTCCGTCCACCTGCCGCCGATGAAGAGTTTGTCGTATTCGGTTTTCTCGCCCATGGCGCCACCCTACCCAAGCGAAAGCAAAACAAGAACACGTTCCATTACCGGGGCGACAGCACCAGGACCAGATTGCTCACCAGGAACTCGCGAAGCATTGGCACCGAAGTCATCCACCAGGCCCATCGGGGGTGGTAGCGGGGAAATGCGGCGATCAGGGTTCCCGTGCCCTCCGCCCATCGCAGGCCCTCGGCGGCTGACACCGCGAACAACGACGACCCGTAGTTATTCTTTGCCGGATGGCCGTGCCTGCGGGCATACCGTGCGGCGGCTCGCGCGCCGCCCAGGTAGTGGCTCAGGCCCATCTCGTGCCCGCCGAACGGGCCCAGCCAGACGGTGTAGGAAAGCACGGCAAGCCCACCCGGCCTGGTCACCCGCAACATCTCGGCCCCCAGTTGCCAGGGGCGCGGCACATGCTCGGCGACATTGGAAGACAGGCAGATGTCCACCGAGTCGTCGGCGAGCGGTAGGGCCATGCCCGAGGCGCGGACAAACGAACCGGGCCCACCCGCGTGCGCGGGCCCGGCCGCATGCATTTCGTTGGGGTCCGGTTCGACGCCGATGTACCCGACGCCAGCGGCCGCGAACGCGGACGCGAAGTATCCGGGACCCCCGCCGACGTCGAGCAGCGTGCGGCCGGCCACCGATTCACCGCGGGCGGCCAGCCACAAGTCGCTCACCAACGTCGCGGTGTCGGCTGCGAGTGCTCCGTAGAAGCGCGCCGGGTCGGGTTGCTCGTAGCGGAATTCGGACAGCAACCGCAGCGACCGGGACAGCGTTGCCCGCCGCGCAAACCTGTCGGTGACGGCCATCGGCACACCCTACGGCTGGCGTTAGGGACGCTCGCGCGGGCTAGGCTAGCCACTGATGTCTGATCTGCGCTCCGTGCTGCTGCTGTGTTGGCGCGACACCGGACACCCACAGGGGGCGGTAGCGAAACATATCTGCAGCGCATCGGCGCGCAACTGGCGGCCTCGGGGATCGAGGTCACCTTGCGCACCGCCCGTTACCCGGGTGCTCCGCGATGGGAGCTGGTCGACGGGGTGCGGGTCAACCGCGCGGGTGGCCGCTACTCGGTATACGTGTGGGCGCTGTTGGCGATGGTCGCGGCGCGAATGGGTCTGGGTCCGCTGCGACGGGTGCGGCCCGCGGCGGTCATCGACACCCAGAACGGGCTCCCTTTCCTGGCCCGTCTGGTGTACGGCCGGCGGGTGGTGGTGCTGCTGCACCACTGTCATCGCGAGCAGTGGCCGGTGGCGGGTCCGGTGCTCGGGCGGTTGGGCTGGTTCGTGGAGTCGAAGTTGTCGCCATGGCTGAACCGGCGCAACCAGTACGTGACGGTGTCGCTGCCCTCGGCCCGCGATCTCGTCGCGCTCGGTGTCGACAACGAGCGAATTGCCGTGGTCCGCAACGGCCTCGACGAGGCGCCCGGGCAAACCCTGTCCGGACCGCGGGCGGCGACGCCGCGGGTGGTGGTGTTGTCCCGGCTGGTGCCGCACAAGCAGATTGAGGACGCGCTGGAGGCTGTCGCGCAGCTGCGGCGACGCACGCCGGGCAGCCCGAATCTGCACATCGACGTCGTCGGCGGCGGCTGGTGGCGACAACGGCTGATCGATCATGTGCACCGGCTCGGCATTTCCGACGCGGTGACTTTCCACGGTCACGTCGACGACGTGACCAAACACCACGTGCTGCAGAGTTCATGGGTGCAGCTGCTGCCGTCGCGCAAGGAAGGCTGGGGGCTGGCGGTGGTCGAGGCGGCCCAACACGGGGTGCCCACCATCGGGTATCGATCCTCGGGTGGTCTATCCGATTCGATCATCGACGGAGTGACCGGCATCCTGGTCGACAGCCACGCCGAACTGGTGGATCAGCTCGAACGACTGCTGGCCGATCCGGTGCTGCGCGATCAGCTCGGCGCCAAGGCTCAGGTGCGCAGTGCCGAGTTCTCCTGGCAGGAAAGTGTCGACGGGAT
This sequence comes from Mycobacterium liflandii, assembly GCF_022354805.1. Lineage (NCBI taxonomy): Bacteria > Bacillati > Actinomycetota > Actinomycetes > Mycobacteriales > Mycobacteriaceae > Mycobacterium > Mycobacterium liflandii. The sequence continues at coordinate 1,019,352 of NZ_CP023138.1, forward strand.
GCGTAGCGTCCTGGAAGCCGTACCGGCCGGTCGGTTCGTCAGCGGCGTTGTGTAGCCCCGAGACTTAATCCGCTGCGAGATCCGTCGGCGATTCCTTGCGACCGCTTAAGTGTCGGCGGACCCGGCCGGCGGCCATCCCGGCGCCACCCGCGAGCAACATCGACAACCACGCCCAATGCGCGAGCATCATTGCCCGACGATCCCCGGCCGGGACACCCGCGGACCGGCCACCGATCCGGTACAGGGCCAGCTCATCGTCGCGGTAGGTCGGCGTCAGGCGGTCCAGTGTGCGTCCGGCTTCGCCCACCTCGCCGCCGCCGTGCACTTCGACGACGAGCCAGCCCACCCCGGCCTGGGCCAGGGCCTCCGGATCAGCCCCGGCGAGCAGCAACTTTTGGACCGTTCGGGCGCGCACGCCATCGCCGGGCACCAGCACCCCGGAGATGACCAGATCGCCGCTGCTCAACACGTCTGGTCGAACCCAGCGGGGGAGCGGGTCGAGCACCGGCGCCCGACCGGACCAGGAGAATCGCCGCATGGTGCCGATGGGCAAGACCGCGACGGTCCCAGGCTGATGGTTGATCGCGGTCGCCACGGCGGTCCACCCCGGCGGGTAATGCACCGGCGCAACCCGGCCCAGCACGCCCCATGCCAGATCGGGCAGGGCCAGCACGAGCGCCAGGCAGCACGCCGACGCCGCCAGTGTCGATTTCAGGGGCGTTGCGGCCGTCTTGCAGCGTGACAGGGTCGACACCGCGGCCGCGGCGGATACGGCATAACCTGGCATCGCCAGCGCCACCCATTTCTGCCCGTCGCGGAGCACCCCCAACCCGGGTGCGGTATCGACCGCGGCAGCCAAGATGTGCAGGCCCGGGCCGGTTGCCAGGGCGGCGGGCACCAGCACCGACACCGCGGCCAGCACTAGCAGCGGCACCAGCGCCGGCCGTCGCGCCACGGTGGGGAGTCCGACCGCCACCACGACCAACAGGACCGCGGCGGAGGCCACCGCGAAAAGAGTGGTTCGCGAACCGGGCACGGCATCGCCGTTCCAGATTCCACCAAGACTGGCCAAGCTGAGGAGCGTGCCCAGACCCGGTTCGGCGCGCGGCGCGAACGCGGCAACGCCGAGTCCGTTGGCGGCCGTGTGGGTGGTCAGCGACGAACCGAGGGCCGACGCCGTCAGCCAAGGCAGGGCACCGACCAGCGCGGCCGCTAACGCGGCCGTTGCGCACAGCCACCGTGGTTTGCCGCCACCGGGAGCAGCCACACAGGTCAGGGCTACCGTCGCGGCCAGCAGCAACCCAGTTGGGGTGAGACCGGCGAGCGCGATCCAGAAGGCCAGCCCGAAGAATCCGGTCTGGCTTGCCTCCGGTGCGCGCAACCCCAGCATGGTGGCCGCGACCCAGGGCAGGCAGCCGTAGCCGAGCAGCAGGCTCCAATGGCCTTGCAGGAGGCGTTCGGCCACGTAGGGATTCCAGATCGCCAGGGTGATCGCGACGAACTGGCCTCCGGCGCCGGCCGCGGGCAGTGCCCGCGCTACCAGCACGGCCGCACCCCAGCCCGCCAGCCACAGCCCCAAGACCAGCAGTGCCTTGACCAGGATCCCGCCGTCTATCACCTGGGAGGCCAGCGCTATCGCGAAATCCTGCGGCGTCGCCCGCGGCGCAGCCATCAACCCCAGGGCGCTGTCGGAGAGATATGACCGCGGGGTGGATACCGCGTCGCGCAGCAGCAGATATCCGGGCCCCAGCACCGGCCCGACCACCAGCAGCGCCAGCACCAGCGCGTACCCCGGCCGCCACCAGCACGCGCAGCGCGGCGAGGCCCAACCTGCGCCTTCTCCCCGGGCCATCTTGGCCCGCATCGTCGGCGGGCTAGGTCCGTTCCTCGGGACCAGAGGGCTCAGCCGAGCCCGACTCCGACGACGATTCGGCCGAATCGGGCGGAGTCTTGTCCGAGTCAGGACCGTCGTCCGACGAGTCTGGACGCTGCGCGGGCAGCTTCTCGGTCTCGGCTTCGGCTCCCGGCACCGGCTGCTCGAGTCCGACGCGCCGCAGGAAGTCGGTGTCGTCGCGGTCCAGGCTCGGATCCATCAGGATGCTTTCGGTCCGCAGGCTGAACGAGGTGAGCAGCCCGCCGCCGACCAGCGTGACCAAGCCGATTGCGGTGAACGTGATCGGCAGCACCCGCGACCACAGCGCCAGCCGGTCACGTTCGTCGCGGGCGGTGTTGACCTGGGTCTCGACCGTGTCTTCGTTGGAGGTGACCTTGTAGTCGGCTAGGGTTACCTCTGGCTTCATCGCCTCACGGGCGAAGTAGTGGTTGGCGTGCACGGTCTGCTTGACGATGGTGCCCGTGACCGGGTCCACCCAGAAGGTGCGTTGCGCCGCGTAGTAGCGGGTCATCGTGATCTCTTCGTCCGGCTCTCCCGGAACACCCCACATCGCGGCGGTCGTGGTGACCTTGCCGTCTTCGTCGCCGGCGTACAGCGACGGGTACTTGACCGGTGCGACCAGCTTGCCTTCGGAGTTGTAGCCGATGTTCTGGGTGAACCGGTAGGTGGTCAGGCCGTTGACGTCCTCTTCGCTGTCATAGTTGGCGTCGAACGGCTTCTGTGCGATCGGATCGAAGTAGGGGTAGGACTTCTTCTCGGTGTGGAACGGGAAGCGGTAGGACAAGCCCTCGTGCCGCAGCGGGATAGCGGTTGGCGGGCTTTCGTCGCCGAAGCCACGCGGTTTCTGGACCGTTCCCCCGGTGTGGGTGTCGTCGGAGATGGCCATCGCCGTGTGCCGGTTGAGGGTGACCGTGTCCACGATCGCCAGCAGCAGACCGGTGTCCTTCTGCTTGTCGGTACGCCGGACCGAGGTTCCGACCTGCAGGGTGACCACATCGGCATTGGCCGGTGACTCGACCGTGATCTGCTGTTGGGACACCAACGGCACGTTCTGGTTGATGACGATGTGGTCGGTGGCCAGCGAGGCCGAGTCGAGCGCCGATCCCTTGCCTTCGCTGATCAGGGTGGCATCGATATCGAGCGGGATTTTGGTGATCTTGCTGCTGGTATAGGTCGACAGCAGCAGCGCGGCGATCAGGAGAGCGGACCCGAGTCCGATCGTTCCCAATGCGGCGATCCGCAACATGACTGCTCGGTTCACGTTGCTGTGACCTCCTTCTGGACCAAAGACTCGTTGGCCGCGACCTGTTCCCACCCGAATAAGCAGGCAGTCAAACCCGTTTGACCCTAACAGCAGAACGTATGGTCCCGGTGTGCGAACCTGCCCCAACTTTGCCGGTGTACCCGATTCGGCCGCCAGTCGATGACGGGCAGACTGTGATGGTGACCGACGGCCAGCAGGTGGGGGGGACACGCAGCTTTCTGCCTCCCGTGGAGGGCATGCGTGCCTGCGCGGCAATGGGGGTGGTCGTCACCCATGTCGCCTTCCAGACCGGCCACTCCAGTGGAGTCGCCGGCCGGCTGTTCGGCCGCTTCGATCTGGCGGTGGCGGTGTTCTTCGCGCTGTCGGGGTTTCTGTTGTGGCGGGGGCACGCTGCGGCCGCTCGGGGCGGATCACCGCGTCCCCGCACGGGTCACTATCTGCGGTCGCGGGCGGTCCGGATCATGCCCGCCTACGTGGTCGCGGTGGTTGTGATCTTGTCCCTGCTGCCGGATTCGGACCACGCGAGTTTGACCGTGTGGCTGGCGAACTTGACCCTTACCCAGATCTACGTGCCATTGACGCTGACCGGGGGCCTCACCCAGATGTGGAGCCTGTCCGTCGAGGTCGGCTTCTACCTGGCGTTGCCGCTGCTCGCGTTCCTGGCCCGCCGTGTGCCAGTCGGGGCCCGGGTGCCCGTCATCGCCGCCGCGGCCGCGCTCAGTCTGGCCTGGGCGTGGTTGCCGGTGGCCGCCGGTTCCGGGATGAACCCGCTGAACTGGCCGCCGGCCTTCTTCTCTTGGTTCGCCGCCGGCATGTTGCTGGCCGAGTGGGTGCACAGCCCGATCGGGCTGGTACACCGGTTGGCGCGCCACCGCGTGCTGATCGGTGTGGTGGCGATGCTGGCGTATCTGGTGGCGGCATCACCGCTGGCCGGTCCGGCCGGCCTGGTCCAGGGCTCGGCGACGCAATTCGCGGTGAAGACCGCGATGGGTGCCGTGGTGGCGTTCGCGCTGGTGGCGCCGTTGGTGCTGGACCGGCCCGGCACGCCCCACCGGCTACTGGGCAGCACCACCATGGTGACCCTGGGGCGCTGGTCCTACGGGCTGTTCATCTGGCATTTGGCCGCCCTGGACATGGTGTTCCCGGTGATCGGCACCTTTGCGTTCACCGGACGGATGCCGACGGTGCTGGTGCTGACGTTGATCTTTGGCTTCGCGATCGCCGCCGTCAGCTATGCGCTGGTGGAGTCACCCTGTCGAGAAGCATTGCGCCGCTGGGCGAAACGGACCGAGCACAGCGCCGGGCAGGACATCGACCGGGAAGCGGACGCGATCGCGCCCTGAGCGCCGCACAGCTACGGCGACCCGTTCATCCCGTCCAGTCCGAACAGGAAGCCACCCGTGCCCGCGGTGCCGCCGACACCAGCGGTAGCCCCGGCCCCGCCGTTGCCGCCGTTGCCGCCGTCGCCGATCAACAGGGCGCTGCCGCCATCGCCGCCCTTACCGCCGGTGCCGGAGAAGCTCTGGCCCCCGGCCCCGCCGGTGCCGCCGCTGCCGATCAGCCCCGCGTTACCGGCGGCTCCTCCCGCACCGGCGAGACTGGCAAGGGAATTTCCACCATCGCCGCCGTCGCCGCCGTTGCCGAGCAGCATCGCGCCGGCAGCTCCGGCCCCGCCCTTGCCGCCGACATTTCCGATTCCGCCATGCCCGCCGGAACCCCCGTTTCCGCCGAGCAAGGCGGCGGCCCCGCCCTCCCCGCCGGCGCCCCCGAAGGTGACGCCGGCGCCGGCGTTTCCGCCGTCCCCACCGGTGCCTCCGCTGCCGAACAGTGTGGCGGCCGCTCCTCCGGCCCCGCCTTTGCCTCCGACGTTGATGCCGTCTCCGCCGCCTCCGCCGGCCCCGCCGTTGCCGAACATCGCGCCCCCTGTCCGCCGGCCCCGCCGGTCCCGCCGTCACCCGCGGTGAAGGCGTTGCTGCCGCCGCCGGCGCCGCCGGATCCGCCGGTGCCGAACAGCAAGCCACCGGCCCCACCGGTCCCGCCGGCGCCCCCACTGGTCATTAGGCCGCCGCCGAACCCGCCAGTGCCGCCGGCTCCGCCGGTGCCGAACAGCAGGCCCCCCGCCCCGCCGGCTCCGCCCGAGCCGGCGCTGGTGCCTCCGATGCCGCCAGCCCCGCCATTGCCGTACAGCAGGCCCCCCGCCCCGCCGGAGCCGCCCGCGGCATTGTTCCCGCCGGCTCCACCAGCGCCGCCGTTGCCAACGAGTCCGGCGGCGCCGCCGGCCCCGCCGTTGCCGCCGGCCGCTCCGGAGCCACCCGCGCCGCCGTTGCCGTACAAGATGCTGCCGTCGCCCCCGTTTGCCCCGGATCCCGGGGCCGCATTGGCGCCGTTGCCGATCAGCGGGCGTCCCAGCAGCGCTTGGGTGGGCGCATTGATCGCGTCGAGCAGGATCTGTTGGACGCTGGTGGCCTCGGCGCCCGCATACGACGCCGCACCGGAGGTGACGGCGCGCACGAACTGGTCGTGAAGGGCCTCGACCTGCACGCTGAACGCCTGGTAGTCTCGCGCGTAGGCGCCGAAAAATGATGAGACGGCCGCCGAAACATCATCGGCGCCGGCGGCCAACGCCGCGGCAGTGGGGCCGGCCGCGGTGGCATTGGCCGTGCTGATCGTCGATCCGACACCGGCCAGGTTCGTGGCTGCCGCAGTCAGCTGTTCAGGGATGACGGAAACGAACGACATGAGCCAGTCCTCTCGTCAGCTCACCGGCCGCCGCCTGGTCAGTGGGTCGAGGAATCAGTCAGGAATACAGCGTATCGCGATCTGGTGGGCGCGATGGGCAGTTCATCCAACGTTGACGCGCTGGTAGTCGGGCATGTCGTCACCGCCGGCCGGACCTGGGGCCCGAACGCTGATACCCCCAGTGGAACGCGCCAACCGCTCCCGGCCCTGCCCGCCGCCGCGGCGGGTTGAAGCGGCTCCCCTGGTGAGGGAGGCAGCGGCAAGTTCAACGGCTTGTTGACTCCAATGAATGGCGGTGGTTTGCAGCTGTCGGACAGCGACCCGCAGCAGACCCGGCTCCATCCCCGGAAAGTGTGACGGCGGGCTCAGGGGCACCCATCTTAGGCCGAGCCATCGTGCAGCCTCGTAATCGGACCACCTGGCCCGGGCCGTGCGACGCTACTTCGTGGCGCATCTGCAAGAACACGTCTTCCCACTGATCGGCGGTCTGAGTCCAGTAGCTAGTCGCTTCGATCAGATGCCCGGTGCTCCATGCCCGAACCTGGGACAGGGTCGGCACCACCTAGACCAACCTGGGTTGCACGGCAGCCATCTCGGCTGGTGAGGTCGTTTCGTTGGTGGCATACCGTGTCGCACCGCTCTCGACGGCAACGATTGTCTCTTGGGTGCGGGTTGTAAGCGCTGCTGCGGCGAGGCCAACAGCTGTGTGGGCACTGCTCACCGCGGCTGTGGTGGGCTGAAACGGCTGTCCTGGTGAAGGGGGTGTTAAGGCGGCCAGAGTGGCGCTTCGTTGACTCCATTCGCCAGCCGTGGCTTCTAGCTGAGGGACCTCGACCCGCAGCTGACCCGGTTGCATTCTTGGGGGTTTAACGGCGAGCTCATGGATAACAACTCACATCGCAAGCCAGATGGCCATCGCGCCACAATGGCTCAATCACGCGCGGTTCCGTGCTCTGCGGTCGCGCGGGAGTCTTGCTCGACGTGACGCTACTTAGATCAGCTATGGATGTCTCTTTTCTAGAGATTTGAGCTCGAATCTCGTCTCGATCCTGCCGACGTATCGCTGGACCGCCGAGCCGCCCACTGTTGCAAGCTCACCCGCCTTGCACAGTCTCGTTTATAAAGAAACGTGACGACTGGGTTCTTGTCCCCGGCCGAAGGTGCCACGATGATGGGAACGCTGTCCTGTCCTCGGGGACACGGTGTCTACCTGTATATGGGCCACGCTTCGAGGTAGGCGTCAATTGCGCGTTCAACCGCTAGTCCATAGTCGTTTGGTACATGCCCTGGCCCGTAGTTCGCGCTCAACGCATGCGACAGCGCATCCACAACGGCGTCGCTCTGGTCGTTGGTTGGCTTCTGCACGGTGCGAAGCTCCGCAAGGAGATCGGGGTTACGGCGTGTCAGCTCATCCATGATAAGAACGCGGTGCTCGGATGGAACGACATCGAGAATGTTGTTCACGGATTCCTCCATCCATTGCGGCTATTTGCCCAGGCCGTTGTCACTTGCCCGTTTTCGTTCAGACTAACCGTCGCGTCCTTGCCGATATATCGCCAGGTGCCACCATATTGATCAGGCATGAACTGTGGTGGCTCTATCGGATGCGCGACGGCGTCTTGCATTGCATTGTCGTTGACCCCGTGGCCGTCTCGCCCTTCGACACGTTGTGCTCCATGTTCTGTCAGCCCGTTGATTCGGGTGGGTGGTGGAAATGGTGGTTCCGCGGTTCCTGGGTGGGTTGGGTCTTCGCCTTCGACGGGTATACCGAGTTGCCCGAGGCGGGCTCGGATGGCAGCTTGGCGATCGAGTAGGGGTCCTTTGTCGGCGATACAGGCGTCGTAAGCGCCCTGTTCGGTCGGCAAGACGAAGGTGCGCCCGCACCGGGCGTTGTACTTGCCTATTTCACTGTTGATGTCCGCCCATGCTGCGCGAGCCTCCTCTGCGGTCATGTCCTTGGGGTCGACCGGCGCTGGTGGCGGGTTTTGTTTGAACGTGCGGTTGTCGACGGCGCGGACCGGGTTGCCCATTGGCGGGGCGGCGGGTGCAGGAATTTGCGGGAAACTGCTGCCGATCCCGGCCACCGCGGCCGTAACTTTTGTGGCGACTTGAGCGTCCAGGCCCACCAGTTGGGCGGCACGCTGACGGAGGTCGCCGGCGAAGGCCTGGGCTTGGGCTTGCTGGGCCGCGCGCTGGGCCGCTGATCCGCCCGTCATGCGATCGGTGACCGAAAGGTCTTCTTCTACTTGAAATCCCGCTGCCTGGGCGTCGGTGACTGCGTACCGCACCCGCGAACGGGCGGCGTAAAGATCCGAGGCCCCATTACGCGCGACACGGGCCGCTTCCTGCAACTGGTCGACTGCCGCGCTGGTAGTTTGCAGGTCGGCGTGCGTTGCGGCGCGCAACGCGCCGGCGGCATGGCCGCTCCAATCAATCGACGTTGCATCGCGCCACAGCTGGTGGGCCACCGCATAGGTGTGCTCGCCTACGTTGTCCCAATGAGCAGCCGCCTCAGTGAGATGATCGGTGGGCCAAGCCAACAACGCTGACAGGTCCGGAATTCCCGACGCTGCCATTACTACACGCGGGTCACCGATGGAGCCACCGCTGCCAGCACATCGGCCGAGGCAGCTTCATTGGCCAGATAGCCACTATCGGCTTGAGTCACGCCCGCGGTGCGTGCGTTCACCTGAATGGCTAGCCCGGTAGTAAACGCCGCCACCTCACCATGGGCGGCATCGACTGCGGCCGCGCTGAGCTGGCAGGACAACCCCAGCCCCGCCGGCGCATCCATGCTGGTCAGCTCCCCAGCTGCGATACCCCACCGCCAGGCCATCGCCTGCACGCCCGCGGTATCCACACGCAACGAAGACCCCACGAACCGAAGTGTAGGCAAACACAACAACGGCGGCCAGCCACCATCCCAGGGGCTTGGGCGAACGCCCGACGTGTCTCACTTCTAGAGAACCGAGACGCCTCACATCTTGTCTCAGAGGGTGCCCGGACCCGGAGGGCTTCACGGGCGTCGAGTTGGCGCGAGACACGGGTCAGGGACTACGGGCGTGTCGTCGTCGGGAGTCGCAAGATTGCTGGACTGGCTAAAACCTGGTCAAGGTAGCCCCATCATCGTGGCAGTCGACACCCTCGTACGTCAGGTGCTGGCCGTACGATCGACTCAATGACAAATTCCTCTGAGTTGGTGGCGGTCGATCTGACCGGGGATGAGCGCGATTTCATTCGGCAGACATTGGACGAGTGGCGGAGGTCGGCGGCCGGGAAGCCGTTTCCGTTCCAGGTGCTGGGGTTATCAACCTGGGAGCAGTTCGGCGAACTCATCGTGCGTCTTGAGCGTGCTGTCACCGATCGTGAGCCCTTGACAGATCTGGATTGGGCGCGGGTGCTGTTATTGTCTGAAGTCACGTTCGCCAGCAGCTTGATCGGTGCGGGTCTGGATTTCGAGATCGGTACAAGGTTCTCTGACGCCGAGGCAATGTGCTTGCTGCGTGGCCTGCAACGCAAAATCGGCGGCTACGAGCGCGCCAAATTATTGTTTCCGAACGGCGGCCGCATCCGCACGGCCGAGGAAATTGAGAATATCGAACGATGGGGGAAGGAATACGTCGCGAGCAGCGGAGGCGACAGTCCCCTCCTGGGGAGTAATCGTCTGGTCACGCAGCACTTTGAGACGCTCTAATCCGTTGTCTTAGAAAGTAATTAAGTTCCTCTTGTCATCCTGGGTTGAATTCACCTAAGTCCGGTAGCTCGTCTTTGCCCAGCACAGGTGGCCCGTGGTGGCTGTGCGGCGGTTGAACGGGGTGTGGGATGGATTCTGGCGGTACCGGGCCGCCCGCAATGGGGCCGCCTAGACGGGCTGGTGGCTCCATAGGTGTGCGCACAACAGGTGGGGGTTCGGCCGGCGCGAGATCGGCGCCGCCCCGTATCGGAGGCTGCGGTGGGGGTGCTGGCAGTCTGGGGGTCGCCATTTCGCCTGGGGTCAGGGGCGGCAGCCGTCCCGGGGCAGGAGGCGGCAGCGGCTCGACTGCGCGTTGGCGGATGTCGGTAGCGAGTGCTTGTGCTTGTGCTTGTGCTTGTGCTTGTGCTTGTGCTTGTGCTTGTGCTTGTGCTTGGCGGGCTGCTTGCTCGGCGGAGCTGCGGCTGGTTCGGATATCGGTGACTGAGAAGTCTTCTCCGACAGTGAAACCGGCGTTGTGGGCGTCTTCAACGGCATGGAGCACCCTGCGTTGGGCAATGCCGATGGTTCCGGCGCCATCGCGGGCAATTTTGCTGGCTTGGCGTAGTTCGTCGGCCTTGGTGCTCACGATCGCCAGGTCAGCACCGGTTCGCTGCCGTAGCGCATCACCGCCAGCGCCTTCCCACACGAGGGTGTGGGATTGGTTGCGCATTTGGAGAAACACGTCTTCCCACTGATCGGCGGTCTTGCTCCAGTAGGTGGCCGCCTCGATCAGGTGCTCGGTGCTCCATGCCTGGACTTGGGAAAGGGTCAGCACCATCTAGACCAACCTGGGTCGCACGGCGGCCATCTCGGCCGCTGCGGTCTCTTCGTTGGCGCCATACCGTGGGCTACGCCTGCGTCAGCACCACCGGTCAGGACCTCGACGCCCTGCTCGTGGCGCTTGCTGCGACCAGGCATGCCTTGGAACGCGTCATTGCCGACAAACTGTTGGGATCGGCCAAGGGGCCCGACCGGGTTGTCGGCGATGCCCGACTATTCGCGCCTTGGAGACACCGTGGTCGTTGCTGCCATCGACCGGCTTGGCTGCTTCGTGACCGACGTGGCCCGAACGATCACCGACCTGAGTGAGAATCGAATCTTGTTGTCCCCAAATTGTTTCCCAAAAGCGCCCGGTCCACACGGGGGCATTTGGAGTGCATACATGATCCCGCGCGCCCCGCTGACGCGGTGATCCCTATTTGTCATCTTTGAGTCCTCGTGATTCCACGATCGCCCGAACAAATGCCCCTTTGGGACGAGTTCGGGCAACAGCCCCTCTTTGCGCAGTCGCCGTTGCTGCTCGGGGAGCGGGCAGGGCTCCGGCGTTGTTGATTAGCAGGCTTGTGAGCTGTGTTGATGATCTTTGGTGCCGTGCTATTGGGGCCGGAGTGTAGGCACGGGCTATCTGGAGAACGATCGAGTTGGTTACTGTTCGTCGTTGGTCTGGAGTTGCCCGTGCCTACCGTTTCAGTATTGCCTGTGTCGTCGGTTCCAGAGGTGTTCGACCGCTGGAGTCCTGGTGAGCGCAGCGAGCTCATCGGATCGGAGTTTCTCGGTGTGTTGGTCTCGGTGCCAGACCCGAGGGACCCACGCGGTCGGAGGTATTCGCTGATGGCTTTGTTGGCGATCGCGGTTCTGGCCACTGCCGCGGGGATGCGCGGCTATGCTGGTTTTGCTACATGGGCGGCCACCGCTCCCGATGATGTGTTGGCCTAATTAGGGGTCCGGTTCCGGCGGCCCAGTGAGAAGACCTTCCGCGCTGTTTTGTCTCGGCTAGACCCCGCCGACCTCAACGCCAGGATGGGCAGTTACTTCACTGCACACGTGGCCAGCAGCGACCCCAGTGGATTGGTGCCGATCGCGTTGGACGGCAAGATGCTGCGTGGTGCCTTTACGCGCCAAAGCGACAGCCACGCATCTCGTGTCGGTGTTCGCCCACCGTGCCCGATTGGTGCTCGGTCAACTCGCTGTCGCCGAGAAAAGCAATGAAATTCCCTGCGTACGTGCCCTGCTCACGCTGCTGCCGGGTAGCTTGCGGTGGCTGGTCACCGTGGATGCGATGCATACCCAGGTCGTCACCGCGAAGTTGATCTGCGCCACCTTGAAGTCGCACTACCTGATGATCGTCAAGTCCAACCAAGCCAAAATACTTGCGCGTATCACCGCGCTGCCCTGGGCCGAGGTGCCCGCAGCCGCTACCGACGACTCCCGCGGCCACGGCCGTGTCGAGACCCGCACCCTGCAAATCATCACCGCTGTACGAGGAATCGGCTTCTCCTACGCAAAACAAATCATCCGGATCACTCGTGAACGCTTGATCACCGCCACCGACCAGCGCAGCGTGGAGGTGGTCTATGCCATCTGCAGCCTGCCGTTCGAGCACGCCCGCCCTACCGCGATCATGACCTGGATGCGTCAACACTGGGGAATCGAGAACAGCCTGCACTGGATACGCGACGTCACCTTCGACGAAGACCGTCAAAGGGCACATACCGGAAACGGCGCACAGGTCCTAGCAACGCTACGCAACACCGCGATCAATCTGCACCGCCTCAACGGCGCCGACAACATCGCCGAAGCCTGCCGGATCACCGCTTTGACCGCCAACCGCCGCCTAGACCTCCTCAATCCACAATTCCCCAGCTCACAAGCCTGCTAATCAACAACGCCGGAGCCCTGGGGTGACGAAGAGAAGCGGGTGGCTGATGCGATCACCCGGCTCAACGAATTGAAGTCGCGCGGTGTGGACACCATCGTCGACCTGACCGTGATCGGCCTGGGCCGCTATATCCCGCGCATCGCCCGGATCGCCGCCGCCACCGACCTCAACATCGTCGTGGCGACGGGCCTCTACACCTACAACGACGTCCCATATCGTTTCCACTATCAAGGCCCCGGTGGGATGCTCGACGGCCCGGAGATCATGACCGACATGTTCGTCCGGGACATCGAACAGGGCATCGCCGACACCGGCGTCAAGGCGGGCATCCTCAAGTGCGCCACCGACGAGCCCGGCATCACCCCCGGTGTCGAGCGGGTATTACGTGCGGTGGCCCAGACGCACAAGCGCACCGGGGTGCCGATCTCCACCCACACCCACGCCGGGCTGCGACGCGGACTCGAGCAACAGCGCATCTTCGAAGAAGAAGGTGTCGACCTGAGCCGGGTGATCATCGGGCACTCCGGTGACAGCACCGACGTCGGCTACCTCGAGGAGCTCATCGCCGCTGGCTCCTACCTGGGGATGGACCGCTTCGGCATCGACCTGATCCTGCCGTTCGAGGACCGAGTCAACATCGTGGCGACGATGTGCGAGCGTGGCCACGCCGACAAGATGGTGCTCTCCCACGACGCCAACTGCTATTTCGACGCGCTGCCCGAGGAGCTGACAGCGGTGGCCACGCCGAACTGGCACTACCTACATATCCACAACGACGTGATCCCGGCGCTCAAAGAACGAGGGGTGACCCACGAACAGGTGCACACCATGCTGGTGGACAATCCGCGCCGGATCTTTGAACGACAGGGCGGCTACCAGTAGCGACGCGTCCCCGCCGCAGGCGCGTTCGCGGATAGGCCAGCAAATTCACCGAAGTCCGGCGAAGCGCCGGATCGGCAAGCCGGAATGCGATATGCTCGCCGCGCGGCCGAATACTCAATCCAGCTGACCAGGCACGATGGCCGGTAAGCGGGAGAAGAGAGGGGTAGCAGCGTGCCCTTTGTGGTCACGATTCCCGAGCAACTATCAATAGCAGCAACAAGTCTGGCGAACATCGGTTCGACCATCAGCACGGCTAATACGGCCGCGGCCGCCCCCACCACCACGCTGCTAGCCGCCGGGGCTGACGAAGTATCGACGGCCATCGCCGCACTGTTCGGCTCACACGGCCAGGCATTTCAGGCACTGAGCGCCCAGGCCGAAAACCTGCACGGACAATTCGTCACGACCCTCAACTCCAGCGCGTTCTCGTATGCGAGTGCCGAGGCCGCCAACGCGAGCCAAAACCTGGTCAACGCGCTCAACATGCCCGCCGAGGGGCTGCTGGGCCGGCCCCTGATCGGCGATGGCACCGACGGCGCGCCCGGGACCGGACAAGACGGTGGCGACGGCGGCATCCTGTGGGGCAACGGCGGCAACGGCGGCTCCGGCGCGCCCGGCCAGCGCGGCGGCGACGGCGGGGATGCCGGGCTGTTGGGCAAGGGCGGTTACGGCGGCAACGGAGGAGCCGGCCAAACCGGCGGAACCGGCGGGTCCGTTGGGCTATTCGGCAACGGCGGAGGCGGTGGCGGCGGCGGAGGTACCGGCGGGGCGGGAGGAGCCGGCGGCACCTTCTGGGGCCCGGGCGGCGCCGGCGGCAGCGGCGGCCACGACGGAGCAGGTATCGCCGGCAACGGCGGGGCAGGTGGGCCGGGCGGCGCGGTGTTCGGTACGGGCGGCGACGGCGGGCAAGGGGGCCTTGGCGGCTCTGGCGGCAACGGCGGAGCAGGCGGCGACGGCGGCTTGCTGTTCGGCACGGGCGGGCAGGGCGGCGAAGGCGCATCCAACAACAACACGGGGGGCGCGGGTGGAGCGGGCGGCAATGGCGGCCTGCTGTTGGGTGACGGCGGGCAAGGCGGGGCGGGCGGAAAGGCGAGCGTCGGCGGCGGCGGGGCCGGCGGCGCCGGCGGCAGCGCCGGCCTGCTGATCGGAAACGGCGGAGCCGGCGGCGACGGCGGGATAGGAACCACCGGCGGCGGGCACGCCGGAGCCGGTGGCGGCGCGGCCCTGCTCATCGGCAACGGCGGCGATGGCGGACAGGGCGGCAACGGTATCAATGGCACCGGCGCGAACGGCGGGGCCGGCGGCGATGCTGACCTGCTGCTAGGCACCGGTGGCAACGGCGGGGGCGGCGGGACCGGCACGGGTGCCGTGGGTGGAAACGGCGCGGCTGGAGGCAAAGCCGGGCTGATCGGCGGCGGCGGAAGCGGCGGGGCCGGCGGGAACGGCAGCAACGGCAGCAACGGCGGTAACGGCGGCAACGGCGGCAACGCCCAGCTGATCGGCAACGGCGGCCACGGCGGACATGCGGGAATCGGGGCAATTCGGGGCACCGCTGGTACCGGCGGCTACGGCGGGCTGCTGCTTGGCCAGAACGGGTCGAACGGGTCTGCTTAGCAGGGTGGGCTGCGTGTGCTGCTGAAGCCGCGGGGTAGGACTTCATTCGCCAGAGGTTCGAGCTCCTAGCAGACGACTGAGCGCATCCTCGTTAATGATGGGGATGCCGTACTTGCGCGCCTTCCTTGCCTTTCCAGTGGCCGAGTCGGGATCGGCAGCGACCAACAGGCGCGTCCTGCGGGTAAGCGACCCGACCTCGATGCCGCGCTGAGCTAGTTCTGCCTCCCACTCAGACCGGCGGCGCCGCATCGACCCCGTGAGGCATAGAACGTCGCCCGCCGCCAACGCGAACTCGGCGCAGGCCGAACGTGCAGAAACCATTGCCAGAGCGGCATCCACGCGGTCGGCGGACAGCCCGAGGAGTTCAGCGACCTGAAGCAGGTCAGCGCGCTCGTCGTCGGTGACAACCCCATCGGCAACCGCAACCCTCGCCATCGACCGCAGGTAGTCGTGGTGGATCTCGTCGAGCAGCCGACGCGAGAGGCCCAAGCTGTCGGCCATCTCAACCAGCGCATCCTCCTCGTGGCAGGACAGGTAACAGTCGAGGAGGGCGGATTCGAGGATTTCGAGGTAGGACTCGACGCGAGGGTCGTCCTCGTGGGGCATGCGCGCGACGATGCGATCAAGCCACCCTGCCGGGGGACGTGGAGGCGCTGCCCCCCACGCCGCGCGCGTCACCAACCGCACTTCCGGGCCGACCACCTGCGGCCACTCAAAGTCCTCGGCGCCGTCTATCTCCTTAGCCCACGGCGGCGGGCTCCCGCAATGGTCGATGAGGTACTTCAGCAGACTCGCCGTAGCCCGGGCATCTGCGAGCGCGCGATGGGCGTCAGTGAGGACGACGCCAGCGGCATCGCAACAATCCGGCAGCTTCCGCGACGCAGCCGGAAGCAGGCGACCGGCCCACCTCATCGTGCACAATCCGGTCAGCCACGGGTTATCCAACGGCACTCCGGCCCGACGCAACTCTGCCAGCAAAAATCGCTGATCAAAGTTGACGTTGTGGGCCACGAAAACCCGCCCACGGAGGTCCCGCAACAACCTCGGGATGATCGCCTCGAAGGCGGGCGCGCCGAGTACGTCACGCGCACGGATTCCATGCCTCTCGGTAGCACCAACATCGCGATGAGGATTGATCAGAGTTGACCACTCGTCCTCGATGTCCCCCTCCGCCGACAGCAGCACGAGGCCAACCTCGACCACACGGTCGTACTCGGCGGCGAATCCGGTGGTCTCGAAGTCCAGGACGGCAAAACCGGCCACGTCTACTACTCCTCGATTCGGCGGCTCCCATCCTACCGAAGAGTAAACGGACCCCCAACAGGAAGCCTGGCGTTCAATCAAATTAGAACGCGCGACGGGAACTACTTTGAAGTCATGGAGTTCACCACGAGACGGCTGTGGGGCCAATGTTTGACCCGTTCTGTAGAGAATTACCCACCAAGGAGCGGCCCGCTCCCCCAGGGCTCCGGCGTTGTTGATTAGCAGGCTTGTGAGCTGGGTTGATGATCTTTGGTGCCGTGCTATTGGGGCCGGAGTGTAGGCACGGGCTATCTGGAGAACGATCGAGTTGGTTACTGTTCGTCGTTGGTCTGGAGTTGCCCGTGCCTACCGTTTCAGTATTGCCTGTGTCGTCGGTTCCAGAGGTGTTCGACCGCTGGAGTCCTGGTGAGCGCAGCGAGCTCATCGGATCGGAGTTTCTCGGTGTGTTGGCCTCGGTGCCAGACCCGAGGGACCCACGCGGTCGGAGGTATTCGCTGATGGCTTTGTTGGCGATCGGGGTTCTGGCCACTGCCGCGGGGATGCGCGGCTATGCTGGTTTTGCTACATGGGCGGCCACCGCTCCCGATGATGTGTTGGCCTAATTAGGGGTCCGGTTCCGGCGGCCCAGTGAGAAGACCTTCCGCGCTGTTTTGTCTCGGCTAGACCCCGCCGACCTCAACGCCAGGATGGGCAGTTACTTCACTGCACACGTGGCCAGCAGCGACCCCAGTGGATTGGTGCCGATCGCGTTGGACGGCAAGATGCTGCGTGGTGCTTTACGCGCCAAAGCGACAGCCACGCATCTCGTGTCGGTGTTCGCCCACCGTGCCCGATTGGTGCTCGGTCAACTCGCTGTCGCCGAGAAAAGCAATGAAATTCCCTGCGTACGTGCCCTGCTCACGCTGCTGCCGGGGAGCTTGCGGTGGCTGGTCACCGTGGATGCGATGCATACCCAGGTCGTCACCGCGAAGTTGATCTGCGCCACCTTGAAGTCGCACTACCTGATGATCGTCAAGTCCAACCAAGCCAAAATACTTGCGCGTATCACCGCGCTGCCCTGGGCCGAGGTGCCCGCAGCCGCTACCGACGACTCCCGCGGCCACGGCCGTGTCGAGACCCGCACCCTGCAAATCATCACCGCTGTACGAGGAATCGGCTTCTCCTACGCAAAACAAATCATCCGGATCACTCGTGAACGTTTGATCACCGCCACCGACCAGCGCAGCGTGGAGGTGGTCTATGCCATCTGCAGCCTGCCGTTCGAGCACGCCCGCCCTACCGCGATCATGACCTGGATGCGTCAACACTGGGGAATCGAGAACAGCCTGCACTGGATACGCGACGTCACCTTCGACGAAGACCGTCAAAGGGCACATACCGGAAACGGCGCACAGGTCCTAGCAACGCTACGCAACACCGCGATCAATCTGCACCGCCTCAACGGCGCCGACAACATCGCCGAAGCCTGCCGGATCACCGCTTTGACCGCCAACCGCCGCCTAGACCTCCTCAATCCACAATTCCCCAGCTCACAAGCCTGCTAATCAACAACGCCGGAGCCCTGTTCGTCACCCCAAGCCTCGGGGTAGTTCTGGGCGACTTCGGTGGTCATGATGAACACGTGCTCGTGCATGAGCGTGACGCCCAGATCAGCGGTATCGATGGGTCCGCGAGCGGTATTTAGCGCTGACACATCAGCGATGCTAGGTCGATAATGGCCTGGCCAACAGGGGTGTTTGCCCGGCTCATTTCCGTGCTCGAACCGGCCAAATCCTTCGCGCCGCGCGGCCGCACCGGGGGCCGGGAATGGCTCACCGCTATTACGGTGTAGCGGATGTGACGGCCGCCGGAATACACATTCGTGGCGGCCGGAAACGGAAAGAACGCAGCGAATTTCAGCCGAATTGCTGATTGGCTTTAGCCGTTCGACCTGGCGTTATCGACGGTTTGTGCCTACCGGCGCGGTCGCGGTGAGGCGCGTGGCGTACCGTCTAAGCTCGTCCTTTTCGAAGTCAAGTCATGGGAGCTCCCCTCATGCTGCTCAACCCCAACCGCCTGCAACGCAAATACCCGGACGCGCGCTCGGCGGAGATCATGGCCGCGACAGTGGACTTTTTCGAGTCCCGCGGAAAGGCGCGCCTCAAGCGCGACGACCACGACCGGGCCTGGTACTCGGACTTTCTCAACCACATCGCCGAGCACCGCATCTTCGCCTCGTTGTTGACGCCGTCCGAATATGGCGCTGACGATTGCCGCTGGGACACCTACCGCATCAGTGAGTTCGCCGAGATTATCGGTTTCTACGGGCTGAGCTACTGGTACCCGTTCCAGGTGACGGCGTTGGGCCTGGGCCCGTTTTGGATGAGTGACAACGAGGACGCCAAGCGCAAGGCGGCCGCGCAGTTGGAGCAGGGCGAGGTCTTCGCCTTCGGACTGTCCGAGCAGGCCCACGGCGCCGACGTCTACCAGACCGACATGATCCTGACGCCGTCCGAGCACGGCTGGACCGCCAGCGGCGAGAAGTACTACATCGGCAACGCCAACGTTGCGCGGATGGTCTCGACCTTCGGCAAGATCGAGGACTCGTCAAAGGAACCGGAGTACGTCTTCTTCGCCGCCGACTCGCAGCACGATCGGTATGAGCTGAAGAAGAACGTGGTGAATTCGCAGAACTACGTGGCGAATTACGCGCTGCACGACTACCCGGTCACCGAGGCCGACCTGCTGCACCGCGGGATGGGGGCCTTCCATGCCGCGCTTAACACGGTCAACGTCTGCAAGTACAACCTGGGCTGGGGCGCGGTCGGCATGTGCACCCACGCCTTCTACGAGGCCATCACGCACGCGGCCAACCGCCACCTGTACGGCACCGTCGTCACCGACTTCAGCCACGTGCGTCGGTTGTTGACCGACGCCTATGCGCGCCTGGTCGCCATGCGGCTGGTGGCCAGCCGGGCCAGCGACTACATGCGCAGCGCCTCGGCCGAGGATCGTCGCTACCTGCTCTACAGCCCGCTGACCAAGGCCAAGGTCACCAGCGAGGGCGAGCGCGTGATTGCCGCGTTGTGGGACGTCATCGCCGCCAAGGGAGTGGAGAAGGACACCTTCTTCGAGACCGTGGCCCGCGAGATCGGCCTGCTGCCCAGGCTGGAGGGAACCGTCCACATCAATATCGGGTTGTTGGCCAAGTTCATGCCCAACTTCCTGTTCGCCCCCGACGCCGCGCTGCCGCTGATTCCCCGTCGCGACGACGCGGCCGACGACACCTTCCTGTTCAACCAGGGCCCCACCGGCGGGCTGGGCAAGGTGCGCTTCCACGACTGGCGCGCCCCGTTCGACAGCTACGGTCACCTGCCCAATGTCGCGCTGCTGCGGGAGCAGATCGACGTGCTGACCGAGATGCTGGCCGGCGCCACCCCGGATGCGTCCCAGCAGAAGGACATCGACTTCGCGTTCGGTGTCGGCCAGATCTTCGCGCTGGTGCCCTATGCGCAGCTGATCTTGGAGGAGGCGCCGCTGTCGGGCGTGGACGACGCGCTGCTCGACGAGATCTTCGGCCTGCTGGTGCGGGACTTCAACAGCTACGCCGTCGAACTGAATGACAAGGCGGCCACGACCGACCAACAGGCCCAGTTCGCGATGCGGATGATCCGCCGTCCGGCGCATGACGCGGCGCGTTACGACCAGGTCTGGAAGGAACACGTCCTGCCGCTCAACGGCGCCTACGAAATGCGCCCCTGATTCGGTAAAACCGTGGCAACCTCGGTGCGGGGCGGTAATCGTTAACCGTGAGCCCCGCACAGTGAAATGACCAACGGTCATTGGCGCGAGGAGGCTTGATGCCGACGGTGACTTGGGCGCGGGTGGATCCGGCTCGTCGGGCGGCCATCGTGGAAGCCGCAGAGGCCGAATTCGGGGCACACGGCTTCTCCCAGGGCAGCCTGAACGTCATTGCCCGCCGTGCTCGGGTCGCCAAGGGCAGCCTGTTCCAGTACTTCGCGGACAAGCGCGACCTGTATGCGTACATCGCCGACACCGCCAGTCAGCGGGTGCGCACCCACATCGAAGGTCTGATCCGGGAACTCGACTCCAGCCGGCCATTCTTCGAATTCCTCACCGACCTACTCGACGGCTGGGTGGCCTACTTCGCCGAGCACCCGCGCGAACGCGCGCTGCATGCCGCCGCGACCCTAGAGGTCGACACCGATGCCCGCATCAGCGTGCGCAGCGTCATACATCGCCATTACCTGGAGGTGCTGCGGCCGCTGGCGCGAGATGCGCTGGCCCGCGGGGATCTGCGTGCGGATTCGGATACAGATGCGTTGTTGTCGCTGCTGCTGATGATTTTTCCGCACCTGGCGCTGGCGCCCTACATGCGTGGTCTGGACCCCATCCTCGGGCTCGATGAGCCCACCCCGGAGCAGCCTGCGCTGGCCGTGCGCCGGCTGGTGGCGGTGCTGACGGCGGCCTACTCCCCGAGCCTGACCGTCGAGGTTCGAAAGGTCACCTGACGCGCGTGTGGGCGCGCGCGCCGCTGGCGGAGTGAGGCCGTCGCGGCCAGGGCGACGTTTCGCAGGACGTTGCTCGAACCTTCCTGCAAAACGTCGACCTCGAGCCGAAGCCGGCGCGCGTCTAGCCGACCCAGACGGTCTTGATGTTGCACAACTCGCGGATCCCGTGCCCGGCGAGCTCGCGGCCGTAGCCGGACCGCTTGATGCCGCCGAATGGGAGTTCGGGGTAGGAGACCGCCATGCCGTTGATGAAGACCTGGCCGGCTTCGATGTCGTTGATGAAACGGCGCTGCTCCGCCTCGTCCTGGGTCCAGGCATTGGATCCCAGCCCAAAGGTGGTGGCGTTGGCGATCTCGATCGCTTCATCGATGTCGGCGGCCCGGTACACCGAGGCGACGGGGCCGAAGACCTCTTCGGTGTAGAGGTTCATGTCCTTGGTGATGTCGGTGATCACCGTCGGCGGGTAGTACCAGCCGGGGCCGGCCAGGGGCTTGCCGCCGCAGCGGATCACGGCCCCGGCCGCGGCGGCGTCATCGACCTGCTGGGCGATTTCGTCGCGGCTTTGTTCGGTGGCCAGCGGACCGACCTGGGTTTGCGGATCGGTCGGGTCACCCACTGTCAGCGCCGACATCTGCTCGACGAACTTGTCGACGAACGCGTCATAGATGTCGGCGTGGGCGATGAATCGCTTGGCGGCGATGCAGGATTGGCCGTTGTTCTGCACCCGTCCGGTCACCGCCGTGCTGACCGCCTTGTCCAGGTCTGCCGACGGCATCACGATGAACGGGTCGCTGCCGCCGAGCTCGAGCACGGTGGGCTTGATCTCGTCGCCGGCGATGGCGCCGACCGACTGACCCGCGGGCTCGCTACCGGTGAGCGTGGCCGCGGCCACGCGGGGGTCACGCAGGATGCCTTCCACCGCGCTGGCGGAGACCAGCAACGTCTGGAAGCAGCCGTCCGGGAAGCCGCCGCGGGCAATGACGTCGGCGAGGTAGAGCGCGGACTGCGGCACGTTCGAGGCGTGCTTGAGCAGCCCGACGTTGCCGGCCATCAGAGCGGGCGCGGCGAACCGGACGGCTTGCCACAACGGAAAGTTCCACGGCATCACGGCCAGCACCACACCCAGCGGCTGGCAGCGGGTGTAGGCCTGAGAGGCGCCCACCTTGCCGGCGTCCGCGGGCTCGTCGGCGAGCAGCGCCGCAGCGTTGTCGGCGTAGTAGCGAAAACCCTTGGCGGACTTGAGGACTTCGGCCTTGGCCGATGCGATCGTCTTGCCCATTTCAAGCGTCATCAGGGCGGCAGTCTGGTCAGCCTCGGCCTCTATCAGATCGGCCGTGGCGTGAGCCCACTCGGCGCGCTGGGCGAACGTGGTGTTGCGGCGGTAGTCCTGGAACCGCGCGTAGGCGCGCGCTATCGCGGCGTCGACCTCATCGTTGGATGCTGCAGTGAAAGTCTTGACTGTCTCCCCGGTCGCCGGGTTGGTCGTGGCGATTGGCACGCTGACTTCCTTATCGCTGGGTTGATTACATGAATCGGGCCAGTATCCAGCCTGCCACTACGGCGCTTGCAGAGAGGTGCCAGATGCGGGCGCGGCCGGGCCAACGGTGCCCGGAGATCGGGCCGGTGGCCGAGGCCGCCTGCGCTCATAGTTTTTCTTTATCACGTTAAAACGAGAACGAATTAACCAGATCTTGCAGGCATTGCGAACGGATTGTTTAGATCGATTCGCAATACGCGATCCGTGATTGGTTATTCCAGCGCCGGCGGCCCGGTGCAGCCTGCGAATATGACACATCTCGAGGACAAGTTTTGGGCGTTCAAGCAGATCCCGGTGGGCAGGGCTCCGGCGTTGTTGATTAGCAGGCTTGTGAGCTGGGTTGATGATCTTTGGTGCCGCGCTATTGGGGCCGGAGTGTAGGCACGGGCTATCTGGAGAACGATCGAGTTGGTTACTGTTCGTCGTTGGTCTGGAGTTGCCCGTGCCTACCGTTTCAGTATTGCCTGTGTCGTCGGTTCCAGAGGTGTTCGACCGCTGGAGTCCTGGTGAGCGCAGCGAGCTCATCGGATCGGAGTTTCTCGATGTGTTGGCCTCGGTGCCAGACCCGAGGGACCCACGCGGTCGGAGGTATTCGCTGATGGCTTTGTTGGCGATCGCGGTTCTGGCCACTGCCGCGGGGATGCGCGGCTATGCTGGTTTTGCCACATGGGCGGCCACCGCTCCCGATGATGTGTTGGCCTAATTAGGGGTCCGGTTCCGGCGGCCCAGTGAGAAGACCTTCCGCGCTGTTTTGTCTCGGCTAGACCCCGCCGACCTCAACGCCAGGATGGGCAGTTACTTCACTGCACACGTGGCCAGCAGCGACCCCAGTGGATTGGTGCCGATCGCGTTGGACGGCAAGATGCTGCGTGGTGCCTTTACGCGCCAAAGCGACAGCCACGCATCTCGTGTCGGTGTTCGCCCACCGTGCCCGATTGGTGCTCGGTCAACTCGCTGTCGCCGAGAAAAGCAATGAAATTCCCTGCGTACGTGCCCTGCTCACGCTGCTGCCGGGTAGCTTGCGGTGGCTGGTCACCGTGGATGCGATGCATACCCAGGTCGTCACCGCGAAGTTGATCTGCGCCACCTTGAAGTCGCACTACCTGATGATCGTCAAGTCCAACCAAGCCAAAATACTTGCGCGTATCACCGCGCTGCCCTGGGCCGAGGTGCCCACAGCCGCTACCGACGACTCCCGCGGCCACGGCCGTGTCGAGACCCGCACCCTGCAAATCATCACCGCTGCACGAGGAATCGGCTTCCCCTACGCAAAACAAATCATCCGGATCACTCGTGAACGTTTGATCACCGCCACCGACCAGCGCAGCGTGGAGGTGGTCTATGCCATCTGCAGCCTGCCGTTCGAGCACGCCCACCCTACCGCGATCATGACCTGGATGCGTCAACACTGGGGAATCGAGAACAGCCTGCACTGGATACGCGACGTCACCTTCGACGAAGACCGTCAAAGGGCACATACCGGAAACGGCGCACAGGTCCTAGCAACGCTACGCAACACCGCGATCAATCTGCACCGCCTCAACGGCGCCGACAACATCGCCGAAGCCTGCCGGATCACCGCTTTGACCGCCAACCGCCGCCTAGACCTCCTCAATCCACAATTCCCCAGCTCACAAGCCTGCTAATCAACAACGCCGGAGCCCTGTCCCGGTGGGTCGCTGACTGTCGGTTCGGCGACGCGGCCGCCGTTGCGGGCGGCAACGGCGGCCGGGGGCCGCGGTGAGGGGCGAAGCGCGGGCCCGGCGGACTCGACATGACAGCGCCGCTGTGGATGGCTTCTGCGCCGGAG
Source organism: Mycobacterium liflandii (assembly GCF_022354805.1). NCBI lineage: Bacteria > Bacillati > Actinomycetota > Actinomycetes > Mycobacteriales > Mycobacteriaceae > Mycobacterium > Mycobacterium liflandii. The sequence continues at coordinate 1,043,258 of NZ_CP023138.1, forward strand.
GCGCATTCGGCGCTGCTGAGCGCGGGGCCGGGACCAGGTTCACTGCTGGCGGCGGCGCAAACCTGGACGGAGCTCAGCGCCGAATACCTGGCGGTGGCCGAAGAACTGACCGCGATATTGACCGGTGTCCAAGCCGGCGCCTGGGACGGCCCCAGCGCGCAGTGTTGCATCGCGGCTTATCTCCCGTACCTGTCCTGGTTGATGCAGGCCAGCGCCGACAGTGCGGCAACAGCAGCGGCCCATCAGGCCGCCGCGACGGCCTACACCGGCGCCCTGGCCGCGATGCCGACGTTGGGCGAGTTGGCGGCTAACCATGCCACCCACGCGGTGTTGGTGGCCACCAACTTCTTCGGCCTCAACACCATCCCCATTGCGCTCAACGAGGTCGACTACGTGCGGATGTGGATCCAAGCCGCCACCACCATGAGCGTTTACCAGGCGGTTGCGGCTGATGCGCTACTCGCCGTACCGCGCACGCCCCCGGCGCCGGTCATCATCAAGCCCGGGGCCGATGCCGCAGCGCAATTCGTCAGCGCCGTCGTCCAGGCTGTCGCTGAAACGCCGATCCAGCGGTTATTGCTCGAGTTGGCGACGCTGGTCGGAGCCGAATTCATCAATGTATTTGAATTGATTGTCGGCATCGTTGTGCTGTCGACGTACGGACTGAAACTCCCGCTGCTGGCGCTATTGGATTTCTTGACCGGCCACTTTTCCGTTGCGCTTTCCCTGCTATGGAATTACGCGATGCTCTGGTTTGGCTTTGTCGTGCTGCCGGCGCTGCAGATCGTGTTCGATCCGTTGTTGGTCGTCGCCGCGGTGATCGAATGGATTCTCGGTGGCGGTGCGGCTTTGGGCTCGGTTGGGGCGTTGGGTGCCAATCTTGCCGCGGGGTTGGCGCTGCCGGCCGTTGCGGCTGCGCCGGTCGCGGATGCCGCGGTGGGTTCACTGGGGGTGCTGACGAGCGCGGCAGCGGTGACCGCCGCAGCCGCCGCGGCGCCCGGTCAAGGCGTTGGCCTGGTCGGATTCGCCGCAACCATGCCCAACCCGACAACCCTGCCGGCCGGTGGGTTGGTCACCGTCGGCGGCGCCGACCCGTGCGCCGGCGCGCGGGTGCCGATGCTGCCGGCCAGTTGGGTAGCACTGGCGTAAGCGCGGTCAGCATCAAACCATCCAGTCCTGCAAGGAGTTTCAATCCAGGGCCCGTGCCGGGGGCGGTGCTGGCCGGTGCCGCGAAGCCGCGGCTGCGTCGGCCGGAGTACCTGTCAGCGCAATCCCCGGATGGGGCACCGGAGTTGTGCTTGAATCTGGATCGACGGCTGGCCGGGGTAAGGGGAGCTCATGTCTGGTGTGATCGCGGCCCTGGACACCTTGACGGCGGCCGCCACGGATGTGGCCGGTCTCGGTGCGGCTATCAATGCGGCCAATGCGGCAGCCGCGGTTTCGACCACCCGGCTGATGGCCGCTGCCGGTGATGAGGTGTCGGCCGCCATCGCGGCGTTGTTCTCCGACCATGCCCTGCAGTACCAGGCCGTGAGCGCTGAGGCGGTGGCGTTCCACGGCCGGTTCGTCCAGGCGCTGACCGGTGGCGTTCAGATGTATGCGGCCGCCGAGACCGCTAATACGGCGTCGTTGCAGACCCTCGGGCAAGACCTGCTGGGGATGGTCAACGCGCCCGCCGCCGCCGTGTTGGGGCGCCCCCTGATCGGCAACGGCACCAACGGTGCCCCGGGAAGCGGGGACGCCGGCGGACCCGGCGGGCTGTTGTTCGGCAACGGCGGCAACGGCGGATCGGGTTCGGCGGGGATGGCCGGGGGCGCCGGCGGATCGGCCGGGCTGATCGGCAACGGCGGGGCTGGTGGTGCCGGAGGCGCCGACGCGGCAGGCGGCCCCGGCGGCGCCGGCGGATGGTTGTGGGGCGGCGGCGGGGCCGGCGGACTCGGCGGGGCTGCCAGCGGTGCCGGCAACGGCGGGGCCGGTGGGGCCGGAGGCGCGGGAGGGGCATTCATCGCGATCGGCGGAGTCGGTGGCGATGGCGGCGCCGCTAGCAGCGGAACCGGCGGAGTCGGCGGCGCCGGAGGCAACGCGGACGGCCTGATCGTCAGCCTCGGCGGAGCCGGCGGACACGGCGGCGATGCCACCACGGGAATCGGCGGTGCCGGCGGCGCCGGAGGCATGGCCACCGCTCGTATCCCCGCGGGGATCAATTTCAACGTCGGCGGTGCTGGCGGGCACGGGGGCGCCGGCGCTACGGGCGGTGCCGGAGGTGGCGGTGGTTCCGCTTATTCGGGCTATGTCGGAATCGCCTTCGGCCAAGGCGGCGCTGGAGGCATCGGCGGTGCGGCGAGCACGGGGATGGCCGGGGCGGGCGGTAGCGGCGGCAGCTGCGTCGCATTCGATTTCGTCGGCTTTGCCGCGGCCCATGGCGGTGCTGGCGGCACCGGTGGGGCCGCCACCGGCGCGGGCGCCACCGCTGGGGCCGCCGGCAGTGGTGGCCTCGGCGTGGCGATCGTGGGCTCGGGCGTGGGCGGAGTCGGCGGGGTTGGTGGGGCGGCCACCGGTGCCGGCGCGACCGCCGCGGCCGGCGGCGCTGGCGGTCTCGGCGGGACGGGCTTCGGGTTGATCGCGGCGGGCGGCGACGGTGGCGGCGCCGGCACCGGTGTCGGCAGCAACGGCGGTGACGGTGGTGGGGGCGGTGGCGCCCACGCAGTGCTGGCCGCCATTGCCGGATCCGGAGGTCAGGGTCAGGCCGGTACCAGTGGTTTCGGCGGGTTCGGTGGATCCGGTGGCAGTGCGGAGAGCCTGTTTTTCAGCATCGGTGGGGCCGGCGGCGCCGGCGGCGACGCTTCCACCGGCGGCGGTGGACTCGGCGGGAACGGCGGAGTGGCCGTCGCCCACAGCCCCATCGGGATCGACATCGGTATCGGTGGTGCCGGCGGGCACGGCGGTTCGGGTACTAGTGGCGCCGACGGCGGCGCGGGCGGCGTCAGCATTTCCGAGGGCATCTTTGCCATCGACGTGAACCTGGGCGGTGCGGGCGGCGACGGCGGCACGGCGACCACCGGGACCGCTGGGAGCGGCGGAAATGGTGGCTTCGTCGAGAATTTCGACTTCTTTGGGTTCGGTGTGGCCCATGGCGGCGACGGCGGCTCCGGTGGTGCGGCCTCCGGTGCCGGTGGAATCGGCGGGGCCGGCGGCAACGGTGGCTCGGGGACGACGCCGCTCTTCGGCGCCTACAGCGGCGGTGCCGGCGGAGACGGTGGAGCCGCCACCGGGACGGGTGGGGCGGGCGGCAACGGCGTTGCGGGCGGGGCCGCCAGTGGATTGGGGGTTGGCATCGGCGGTGCCGGCGGGCACGGTGGTGCGGCGCCCACCGGTAACGGCGGCAGCGGCGGCGCCGGTGCTGGCGGGCTCGGGCTCATCGGCGCGGGCGGCAACGGCGGCAACGCCGGGTTGGTCATCAACGGTACTTACGAAGCGTCGCCGTACGGCAACGGCGGCAACGGCGGCAACGGCGTCAACGGCGGAAGCGGCGGCAAGGGCGGTAGCGCCGGCCAGGTTGGCGGCACACCGGGTCAAAACGGGTCGCCCTAGTGGGATATGCCCTGCCGGACCGGGCGCCAGCCGCCTTGCCGGGCGGTCGTTTCAGGACAACGGGATCCGTTCGGGGCTGGGTCAGTCCAGCGACATCGGGGCGGCATACTTGCCGATCAGCGTGCGATGCCACCAGGCGTGATCACGGCGCAGCTCCTGCAGCGTGGTGAAGCGGTACTGGTAGAGCTGGGCTCGCACATAGCGTGGTGGTGTATCGGGAAATGGATTGCGACGCAACAGCCGCAGGGTGGCTCGATCGTTGCGCAGCAACCGGGTTAGCAACGGCGTCATCCACGGCAGCGCGTAGCCCGGGGAAATGGCGGCGAACCACATCAGCCAGTCCAGGCGCAGATGGTAGGGCGCCCACTGCCGGGGCAGCCGCCCCACCCGGCCGGGCTTGCCTTTGAATTCGTACTCTTGCCATACCGTCTGCGCGTTGAGCTCTGCCTCGCTGGTGCCCTCGATCACCACCTCGCGCCGGGTGCGGCAGATGCTGCCGAACGCGCCGTAGGTGTTGACCAGGTGCACGGGGTTGAACGACATGTTCATTCGCTGCCGGGGGGAGAGCATGTTGCGTGCCGGCCAGTAGCTGAGGACCAACACTGTTGCCGCGAAGATCAGCACGAGTGCGGCAAACCACGTTGGCGGCGGCGGGAGTGCGGCCCGCACGGGTATGGGTAGCACCTTGCGCGCGGCTGACTGCTCGATCGCGCTGCACGCCAGCAAGATCGTCAGCCAATTGAGCCAGGAGAAATTGCCCGACATCACCAACCACAGTTGGGTGACGATGATGATCACGGCCGCGATGCTGGCGATCGGTTGCGGAGCGAACAGTCCAAACGGCACCACGAGTTGAGCAAAGTGGTTGCCCGCCACCTCGATACGGTGCAGTGGTCGGGGCATGCGATGAAAGAACCAGCTCAGCGGTCCCGGCATCGGCTGTGTCTCGTGGTGGTAGTACAGGCAGGTCAGGTTGCGCCAGCACGCGTCACCGCGCATTTTGATCAGTCCGGCGCCGAATTCGACCCGAAACAGCAGCCAGCGCACCAGCCACAGCATCACCAGCGGTGGGGCAACCCGGTCATTGCCGAGGAAGACCACCAGGAAGCCGGTTTCCAACAGCAATGATTCCCAGCCGAACCCGTACCAGACCTGACCCACATTGACGATCGACAAATACAGCACCCACAGCGTCAGCCACATCAGCATTGCGCCCCACAGCGGCACCAGGTCGGCGGTCCCGCCGACCACCGCCGCCGACAGTGCTGCGCCCAACCAACAGACTCCGGCGCAAAGCCGGTCAGAATAGCGGAAGTGAAATACGCTCGGCGTCCTCCAAAAGGACCGGTGGGCCAGATACCTCGGCACCGGCAGCATGCCGTGCTCGCCGATGAGGGCCTGGAACTGCAGTGCCGAGGCGACAAACGCGGTGAGATAGACGGCCGCAACGCCACGTTCGAGCACGAGGCGGCCCAGCCAGTATTCGGATGCCGAAAACCATTCCATGGCAGTACTCCTCAGCCGGTGACAGCCCTAGAAGCCCATAACAAGTCAAAGCGTGCTTGCCCGAGTGCCCCCGGCACGTCGGTCCAACAGATCAATCATGTCTGTTGCTCCAGGCGGTTTCGCGCTACCACTCTCCCCGCGCGCCGAGCACATCACACAGCACATCCGCGCGATCGGTGATGATTCCGTCCACGCCGATGTCGAACAGCGCGTGGATCATGGCCGGGTCATCGATGGTCCAGGCATGAACCTGCCGCCGCGATGCGTGAACCGACCGCACCAGTGCCGGGGTGATGACGGGCAGGCCGCCGAATCGCGCGGGCAGCTGTAGGCAGTCACTGTCGCGCAGCATCCGCATCGCCGATGCCCGTCGACCGGCCGTTCGCGCGGCCATGAACCCCAGGAATGCCCCCATGCCGGCCGCGCTGGCGACCCGCTGGGACATCAGACGCAGCGCGCGTTGGCGACGGCGTTCGGAGAACGACGCGATCAGCACTCGGCGATGTGCCTGCAACCGCTCGATGACCTCGACCGTCGGCTCGACCGCCGAATCGGCTTTGATGTCGATATTGAACCGCATCTGCGGCAGCGCCACGAGCAGCTCCTCGAGGGTCGGGATCGGTTCTCCGCCCCCTAGGTCCGCGGTGCTGACCTCCGGCCAGGTCAACTGGTCGACCGCGCCGGCCACTCCCGATTCGGGTGCCAGCTTGCGGTCATGCTGGATCACTGCGACGCCGTCGCGGGTGGCCCGAACATCTGTCTCGATGTACCGGAACCCGATCTTGGCCGCCTCGTGGAACGCTCCCATGCTGTTCATGGGAAACCTGAACGAGGTGAATCCTCGGTGCGCCATGGCAATCCGCCGCGCATCGCGAAGGAATTCCACCTCCTGCGGGTGAGCATCTCCGCCCATCGGCTAAGTATCTCCCATGCGGCGGCGGCAGCCAACGGCATGATCGGCGGCCGCGGTGTTGCCAGACTCATCTCGGGGCCAGCGCATGTGGGGTGCGACCCCTTTGCTAGGTTTCATCATCCGCGTCGTTTGATCGTTGATGGAGGGGAACGTGAACAGCGCTGAACACATTGGCTTGAAATTGGGGCGCCGGCGATTACTAGCGCTTGGCGCCGGGACTCTCGGGCTGGGTGCGCTGGCTTCCAACGCGCCGGGCAACGCGACAACCGACCCGCCGCCGGAGGGCTACGAAGCGTTGCTGCTGATGTGTATCGACCCCCGCTTCGTGCACCCCACCAACGAGTACATGGTGCAGCGCGGTCTGCTCAACCGGTACAGCCAGTTTGCGTTGGCCGGGGCCGCCGCCGGAGCCGTTTCCCAACACTGGGAGTCGTGGCACAACACCTTCTGGGATAACCTCGCGGCCTCGATCGAGCTGCACTCGATTGACGGAGTGATTGCGGTCAATCACCGCGATTGCGGCGCCGTGCAGATCGCTTACGGCGAGGATTCGATCTCCACGCCGGAAATCGAGACCGCCACCCACGAACGAATCCTCGGCACTTTTCGGCAGGAAGCGCTCAGGCGCCATCCGGGTATCGATGTGGAGACCTGGTTGATGGCACTTGATGGCACGGTCCAGAAGATCGGCCCGTAGCGCTCACTTTTCCCCACGCGTAAGGCCTGGCGCCACCGTGGCCGCCACCAACGCGGCGATCGAAATTAGTGCCAGCAGTTGCACGATCGCGGAATGGCCGGCATAGCCGTCCACCGAGCGCCAGGGGTGACGGGATAGCGCCGCGCCGGCCAAGATCAGCCCACCCGCACTGGTTGCGATGGTGAGTCGGTCACGCAGGCGCTCCCGTCGGCGCAAGGCGTAACAGACACCGAGGGCGGCTCCCACCAGCACCGCTCCGAGGGGCCCGGCAATCAGCGCACCGGCCGCCAGGGCCGCGACCGCGGCCGCCCACCCGGTTGTCCATGGCCGCGCCGGTGGGTCGTCCGGACCGCGTCGGCGCGCCCGCCACAGGACGAGCAGAACCAATACGGGCAGCAAGGACAACCCGATCGCCAGGCCGGCGCGGTACAGCGAGTTGGCGGCAAAGCTCAGTGTGATGGTGCCCGGGTCTCCGGCGGGTACCACCCAACCCTGCTGCCATCCGTTGACCGCGACGGGTGTCAGCTGGGCTCCGGCGCCGGTGCGGGCCACCCAGCCCGGATTGATGCTTTCCGGGATGACCAGCACCCGGGGGTTTGTGATGCGGGGGCCCGCACCTCGCGACGAGTCGCACTCCAGGCGCCGGTCTCCGCGGGTACCGCCGCGGCGCCGGGTAATTCGCCAGCCGCCGGCGGCGTCAGCTGGGCGCCGTCGACGACGAACTGGGTGCCGGGGCTGATCAACAGCTCTTGCTGGCCGGGAGGCAGCGCAATCGGCTCGGGCTCGCATGGCTGCGCCTGAATCGGTTCGTCGTCCAACAGTGCGCCGACCGTGGTTCGCACCGACATGTGCACGAAACGGCCGGCCACCGCGATGACCGGGCCATGGTCACAGCCGATCCTGACCTCGCGCGCGCGGTTGTGTGCGGCATCGGCAGGCGCGATTGGGCGACCGCCCGCACCCAGCACTACCAGCTCGGCCAGCCCGGGGGGCTTGAGCTGGTCGAAGCCCAGAGCGTTGCGGTCGATGACGTCTTCCCAGTCGAGCAGGCTGACGGTGACGGTGCCGGTGACGCGCGGATGCAACGAGACGGTCTGCGGCCCGCCGTCGGGGCTCAGGCTCCGGATCTGCGGACCGTCGCCCAAGTTGATGGCCACCATCGTCGGATGGGCGGGCAGTGCCGACCGGCTGGGAGCCACCCGCAGCCCGGTCACCTCGGTGGGCCGCGGCAGGGTGAGCGTCAGCGTCGGCGGCGTTTTGCGCTGTACCACCCGCTGCGGCTCCGTCCACGAGGTTGCCCGATCGCCATCGGTGGCCGCATACGCCGAGCCGAGGACTTCCAGACCGTCGGAATCGCCGCGGGCGCGGGTGGTGTCCGGTTGGGCGATCAGATCGGCCAGCTTTGGGCCCTGACGTGGTCGCACCCAGACCGTCGGGGTCACCGTCATCGGGTGCGGCACCGTCAGCGTGCGGCTCAGATTGACCGGCTCTTCCGGCGCCAGAGCCATCGACGCCGCACAGCGCATCGTGTCCGGTGCCGGGGCGCAACCCGGCCGGCCCAACAGTTCCGATCCCAGGTCCCAGCGTGCGATTTCCGCGCCCGGTGGGGGCCCCGGCACCAAAACGGTATGGCGCAACTGGACCGAGTGTGCGAATCCGGATGCGTCGTATTGGGTGATCGTCAGGTCGGTGATGCCGAACTGCACCCCGGGGGATCCGTCATCGGTACCGGCCGCGGTGATCCGCACCCACGGAGTCTCCCCGTAGGGCAGCGCCGCGGTCAGGGGCTTTCCCGCGTCGTCGAACCGCAGGGTGGTGCTGCCGTTGACGGTCTCGACCAGGATGCGGCGCACCTGGGCGCCGACGGCGGTCGGGCTGGGCGTCAATGTGATGACGGCGTTGGTCACCGGATGGTCGAAGTCCACCTGCAGCCACTGCCCGACCGCGGCTTGAAGCGCGTTGGACACCCACGCGGTCGCCGGGTCGCCGTCGACCGCGGCTGCCGCCGAGGCCCCCGGGGCGACGTCGGGCATGGCGGTGGAGTCCGACGACGAACTCGAAACGGTGATGCGGCCGCCGGTCCACCCCCCGTAAACCACCTCGGCGCCGGGTACCGGATAGTCGGGTACCCGGTTGTAGGTATGCCGGGCGTCGCCCGGGGCCCGGACCGCCGAGGAGTGCTGATCGACCCGGCCATAGTCGGTTTCCCGTGCGACCGGAGTGTCGGTGACCGTGACGACGGGGACCGGCAGCTGCGCGGCCCGAGCATCCTGGGTCAGCAGCACCGGGCCCAGCGCCGTCTGTCCCAAGAGCCGTCGGCGTTCGTCGAGGCGCAGCAGCACCTCGGGGCCGCCATCAACGCGCGGCAGCGACGCGGTGTCGGCGAAATACGGTGCGCCCGGATTGCCGGCGCCACCCACCTGGTCGATCACCCGGAATATCTCGATGGCGGAATACCGGGGCCGCAGTCCGCTGTCGTTGACGAAACCCGCCAGCGAACCCGGCCCCACTGGTTCCCCGAACTCGGCCACCTTCTGCAGTCGCGGTGATCCCGTGATGGCGCGATGCGCCAGGATCGGACGGGCCGACCGGGATGATTCGGGATCCAAGTCGTTGCGTAGCACCAGATATGAGATTCCCTGGCGGGCAAGGCTATCGGCCAGCCCCACCGAGGGGCGTCCGGACGCGATCAGGCGCTGCACCGAATCCAGGGCGCGGATGGTTTGCGGCGGGGTCAGCGGAATGGAGTCGCGCACACCCCATGGACTCGCGCCCAAAACCTGCAGCACTTCGTCATGGCTGGTGCCCCAGACCTGGGTGGCGAACGGCGCGCCCGGGACCACCAGCACCCGCCCCGGCGCCGGAGCGCCGGTGTTGTGCTCGCTGAGCCAGTCGGCGGCCTGGTGCCAGTACGCAGGTATCGCGGTGAACGTGCCGGGCGGGGTGAGCCGGCCCGTCCATGCCAGCGAGGTGCTGACCAGCAGCGCCGTCAGCGCGACGATTCCCGCCGCGACCCGTTTGTCCCGTTCGGGGTGGGCGAATGCGCCCAGCCACACCGGCTTCGGTGCGCTGCCGGGCAGCGGAATGCGCCCCAGCAGCTCCGCGAGGCCCAGCACCAGTGGCAGCCGAATCACCGGCCCCAACTTGTGCACGTTGCGCAGCGGTGTGCCCTCGGCGTCGAGAAACGCCTGGACTTGATGGGCGAGTGGCGAACCCAGGCCACCGCTATAACCGACGGCCAGCAGGACCACCCCCACCAGCAGCATCGTCACCAGCCGGCCCCGGGCCGGCATCTCCCGGCTCGCCAGACCGGCCAGTCCCGCGGCCGCCACCAGGCAGGTCCCCAGTATCGCGACGGACCCGGTCACCAGCGGTGCGCCGGCGGTGGCGTTGGGCGCCACGAACGGAGTCCAGCTGTCGGTGCCGCGCAGCATCTCGACCAGCGAAGACCACTGGGTCGTCACACCGGAGGATTCGATGAAGTCCAAGAACGGCGGGCTGACACCACGCAGTTGGGTCAATGCGACCAGCCACCACAGCGTCGCCAGGAGCAGCGCCAACATGAACCATGCGGTGTAGCGCCACCACCGCCGATTGGGCCGATGGCAGGCCAGCCAGATCATCGCGGATAGACAACCCGCCAACGTCGCGATGGCATTCACCGCGCCCATCAACGCGACCGCCAACCCGGCCTGGGCGGCCAGCGTTCGTAGTGGTCGCTCCGATGTCGCCCGCAGGGCCAAGATCGTGGGCAGCAGCACCCAAGGCGCCAGCATCATCGGCAGGGTTTCCGACGAGATCGAGCCCAGGGTGGTTAGCACCCGGGGCGACAGCGCGAATGCCGCGGCCGCGATGATGCGCGAGGTCGGGCTACCGATGCCCAGCGCCTCGGCAACCCGCAGCAACCCCCAGAAACCGATTGTCAGCAGCAGCGCCCACCACAGCCGTTGGGTAATCCACCCGGGTAGCTGCAGCAGGTGTCCGACCAGGAAGAACGTGCCGTGCGGAAACATGTAGCCGTAGGCCTGGTTCTGGGATTGGCCGAACGGGAGTTCGCTGTTCCACAGGCTGGTTGCGCGGGCCAGGAACCGCAGCGGATTGGCGGTGAGATCGAGCTTGGTGTCGGGGGAGACGCGCCCGGGGGATTGGGCGAATGTCAGCGCCAACGAGACGGCTGCCACCAGCAGCAGCCATCGGCGCGAAAGCGGTGTGACCGGCGGGCGAGCTGCCGTTTGTGCAGCTCCGGCCTCGGGGGCCTGCGCTGCCGGACTAGCTACGGTTGCCGTACTCGACCCGGTTGAGCACTGACGACGACGGATCGCCCCCGGGAAGTGGCGGTTTCGTGTCCTGCTGCACCATCACGGTGATCCCGAAGATTGCGGCCGCGCCCAGCAACAGACCAACCACCACGCTCGCGGCGGCAGGCGCGACGATCCGGTTCATCGAATGGCTCCTTGAGGCGTGGGGTCGTGGCTAGAAAAACCTAGCCGTCAACCTAGCAGAACAAGCGCTCATGGCTGCCGGGAGCGATCGGCCGGGCGTTGTTGACTGTTCAAACACGGTGTCGTCTCACCGCATGGGGGTGGGCAGTAGTCATGCAGGCAACGGTCCCCGTACTCCACGATGGTGGGCGCTGAGGGATCCGACGGCACATCGGTGGAGACCGTGCTGCCGCTGTGCACCACGAGGGTTAGGCCAACGGTGGCCGCCGCACCGATCGACAGGCCGGCCGCGATGCTGGCCGCCGCGGCCAGGGTGAACCCGGGCATACAGCTCGTCCCTCTAGCCCCACTTCGGCACGGGGTCGGTCGACAACGTAACAGGGGTTGCCCCCCGGGCCCGCGATGAAACACAGCGTGACAGCATGTCCGGATGGCTTTTCCGCGCACACTGGCGGTACTTGCCGCCGCGTCAGCGCTGGTGGCGGCCTGCAGCCACGGCGGAACACGCACCGGATCCTCCTCGACCACGACCTCGGCGGGCGCTAGCCCGTCAGCCACCAGCTCGACCCCGATGGCCGCTGCGGCCCCCCGGATTTGTGCTGACCCCGCGGCCGTGCCGGCGGCGATGCCCAACGTTCGAGACAAACTGGCCCAGTTGCTCATGGTCGGCGTCCGCGATGGCGATGACGCCAGGGCCGTGGTCACCAACTACCGCGTGGGCGGGATCCTCATCGGTAGCGACACCGATTTGTCGATCTTGACCAACGGTGTGCTGAAGGACATCGTTGCCGGCTCCGGCCCGCTGCCGGTGGCGGTGAGCGTCGACGAAGAAGGCGGCCGGGTGTCCCGGCTGAAGTCATTGCTCGGAGGCCGGGGGCCCTCGGCGCGGGAGCTGGCCCGCACCGACACCGTCGACCAGGTCTACGACGTGGCGCTGCAGCGGGGCCGCAAGATGAGGGAGCTGGGCATCACCGTTGACCTGGCGCCGGTGGTTGATGTCACCGATGCCCCGGACGACACCGTGATCGGGGACCGGTCGTTTGGTTCTAACCCGGAGACGGTCACCGAATATGCCGGTGCCTACGCGCGCGGCTTGCGCGACGCCGGGCTGTTGCCGGTGCTCAAACACTTCCCCGGGCACGGGCGTGCCTCGGGTGATTCGCACACCGGCGGGGTCGTTACGCCGCCGCTGAGTGACTTGCAGGACAGCGATCTGGTGCCCTATCGGACGCTGGTGACCCAAACCCCGGTGGCGGTGATGCTCGGCCACCTCCAGGTCCCGGGTCTGACCGGCGACGAGCCGGCCAGCCTCAGCAAGAACGCGGTGGACCTGCTGCGTAACGGCACCGGTTATGGCGGACCGCCGTTCGATGGCCCGATCTTCAGTGACGACCTATCCAGCATGGCCGCGATCTCCGACCGCTACGGCGTGACCGAGGCGGTGCTGCGCAGCTTGCAGGCCGGTACCGACATCGCATTGTGGGTAAGTACTGAAGAGGTGCCCGCCGTGCTGGATCGGTTGGAACAGGCGCTGGCCGCCGGTGAGCTGCAGATGTCGGCGGTCGACGCATCATTGGTCCGGGTGGCGCGGATGAAGAACGTCAGCGCCAGCTGTGGGCACTAGCGGGTGTGCGGCGAGGCGGTATTGCCTACTCTAGGGTCAGATAGACCGGCTAGTGAGGCCAAGAAAGGGCTAAAAAGGGGATAGCAATGGCAGGTGGCACCAAGCGGCTACCGCGCGCCATCCGTGAGCAGCAGATGCTTGATGCGGCCGTGCAGATGTTCTCGGCCAACGGGTACCACGAGACCTCGATGGACACGATTGCCGCCGCGGCGCAGATCTCCAAGCCGATGCTCTACCTGTACTACGGCTCGAAGGAAGATTTGTTCGGCGCCTGTCTGAACCGTGAGATGAGCCGGTTCATCGATGCGGTGCGCGCCGACATCGACTTGAGTCAGAGCCCCAAGGACCTGTTGCGCAACGCCATCGTGTCCTTCCTGCGCTATATCGACCAAAACCAGGCGTCGTGGATCGTGATGTACACCCAGGCGGTCAGCTCACAGGCCTTCGCTCAGACGGTGCGGGAGGGGCGCGAGCAGATCGTCGAACTGGTGGCCGGGATGCTGCGCGCCGGCACCCGGAGCCCGCGCTCCGACGCCGAAATCGACATGATGGCGGCCGCCCTGGTGGGCGCGGGCGAGGCCGTGGCCAACCGGCTCAGCGCTGGTGACACCGATGTCGACGAGGCGGCCGAGATGATGATCGATCTCTTCTGGCGCGGCCTCAAGGGCGCGCCGTCGGATCGGGAGATCGGCTCGAACTTCGCCGCGGGCTAGATTCGGGCGGTGACCATATTGCCCGCCTCCTTCTCGGGTCGCTTCGCGTCCGTCCTCAGGCGAGCATCCCGGCCCGATGTCGACTTCTTCTGTGCGGTAGTCATTGTCGGGCTGCTGGCCGGGGTCGCCGGATTGTCCACCACCGTGGTGCTGCGCTTCGTCGAACACCTCACCTACCACTACGCTTTCGGCTCCCTGCTGGAAGGCATCACTGGCAGCAGCCCCGTTCGCCGGGCCCTGGGGCCGATGGTTGGGGGAGCGTTGGCGGGCCTGGGCTGGTGGTTACTGCGCCGCAGAACCGATGTGCCGCCGCTGGCGGGAACCATCGCCGATCACGCCCGGATACCGCGGCGGACCTGGAGCGTCGATGCGCTGCTGCAAGTTGTGTTGGTCGGCTCGGGTGCTTCGCTGGGCCGAGAGGGCGCCCCACGTCAATTCGCAGCGGCGTTAAGCGATTTCGCGACTACGTGGTTGAGGCGGCTGTCACCCGGAGATCGAGAGATTCTGCTGGCCTGTGCGGCCGGGGCCGGGGCCGGGCTGGGGGCGGTCTATGCCGTCCCGTTGGCAGGGGCGCTTTTCGCGCTGCGGATCATGTTGAACACCTGGAATATCCGGGCCCTCGGTGCGGCGCTGATCACGTCCAGCCTGGCCGTCGCGATCGGTTCGCTCGTCACCCACGATCGGCCCGAACTCGATTGGCCCAGTGCGGAATCAACGTATCTACTGAGTGCACATGCGTTGGCGTTGGCCCCGGTGGCCTTCGTGGTGGGTGTGGCCTTCAATCGCATCATGGCCGCGGCGCGGCCGGCCAGCCTGGTGCGGTCCTGGACGTTGATCCCCGGCCTCGCCGCCGCCGGGCTGGCGATCGGCATCTGTTCGCATTGGTGGCCGGAGCTACCCGGCAACGGCAAGAGCATCCTCACGGTCAGCCTTGCCAGCGGGATGACGCTGTCGGCCGCGGCCGTGATCTTGGTGCTCAAACCGCTGCTCACCGCGCTGTTCTTGCGGGTCGGGGGAGCGGGCGGCATGCTCACGCCGTCGTTGGCCACCGGCGCCGCCGCCGGATCATTGCTGGTCCTGGCAATCGACGCGGTCGCCGGAACCCACCTGCATGGGCCGGTGATCTCGCTGGCCGCTGCCGCCGGAGTGCTCGCGGTCACTCAGGGCTCACCCATCTGGGCGGCGATCTTCGTCTGGGAGCTGGCCCGGCCACCGATTTGGATGCTGGTGGTCTTCCTGGTCACCGCGGTGGGCGCCCACGGGCTCAAGACGCTCGTGCTGGGGCGTCGACTGCCCCTGCGCGACCACCGGGCGGGCTGAGCCCCACCGCCCTAGAGCGGCTTAATGGTCGCGGTCAGGTGCGGGTAGCCCTTGGACATGTTGCGCAACGCAATTTCCCAGCCGGGGTCGGCCGCGTCGGCCTCGTCGATATAGAGGCCCGCGGTGGCCGGCAGCAACACCGGCTTTCCGAGCCGGACCGAATACCGCACCGCATCCGGGATCTTGGCTTCGATGTTCGCCAATACCGCTGCAGCGCTGAACATCCCGTGCGCAATAACGGTAGGGAAGCCAAACAGTTTCGCCGCGATCGAATTGGTGTGGATCGGGTTGTGATCGCCGCCGACCGCCGCGTAGCGGCGGATTTGGGCAGGCGTGATCCGCAGCACCGCTGCCGGCGGCGGCAGCTTGGGCTGCTTCTGCGGCGGCGGCTTGGGTTCGCCGGACAGGCTCGTGCGTTGCTGGTGCAGGAACGTCGTCACCTGGTGCCAGGCGAGTTCGTTGCCGACGTTGATGTCGGTCACCAGGTCGACCATCAGGCCCTTGCGGTGCTCTCGCAGGTTCTCGGCGTGCACCTTGACACCGACGGTGTCGGTCACCGCGATCGGCCGGTACTGCGTGATGTGGTTCTCGGTGTGCACCGATCCCATTGCGGCAAAGGGAAAGTCAAACCCGGTGACCAGTGCCATCACCGATGGAAAGGCCAGCACGAACGGGTAGGTCAGCGGCACGTTGTTGCGGTACCGCAAGCCGGTGACCGCCGCATAGGCCGCCACGTTGGTGTGGTCGATGGGAAGTTCCTCGACGCTGACCGTGCGGTTGGGCAGCGCGTCCCCACGCGGCACCACGGGCAATGCCCCTGCCGCCGCGCGCAGCATGTTTTTCAGGCCGCTTGGCTGGTTCACTTTGATTCCCCTTCGCGGTCAGGCGCCGATCATGGCCTGGCCGCAGACGCGAATGACGTTTCCGGTCACTGCGTTTGATGCCGGGCTGGCGAAATACGCGATGGCTTCGGCGACATCGACGGGCTGTCCACCCTGCAGCAAGGAGTTCAGCCGGCGTCCCACCTCGCGGGTGGCCAGCGGAATGGCGGCAGTCATCTTGGTCTCGATGAATCCCGGCGCGACGGCGTTGATCGTGATGTCCTTCTCGGCCAGGCTCGGTGCCAGCGCCTGAGCGATGCCGATCATGCCGGCCTTGGTGGCGCCGTAGTTGGTCTGCCCACGGTTGCCCGCGATTCCGGCGATCGAGGACAGCCCGACCACCCGGCCACCCGCACCGATGCTGCCATTGCCGACCAGGCCCTCGGTGAGGCGCAGCGGGGCGAGCAGATTGACGGCGATGACCGAGTCCCAGCGGGCGTCGTCCATGTTGGCCAGCAACTTGTCTCGGGTGATGCCGGCGTTGTTGACCAGGATGTCGGCCTTCCTGCCGTGGTGGTCGCGTAGATGCTCGGTGATCTTGTCCACGGCGTCGTCGGCGGTCACGTCCAGCCACAGCGGGGTGCCGCCGACGCTGGCGGCCGTCTCGGCCAGCGCGTCTGCGGCGGACTCCACGTCGATCGCGACGACGCTGGCGCCGTCACGGGCGAACACCTCGGCGATCGTCTGCCCGATGCCGCGGGCGGCGCCGGTCACGATGGCGACCTTGCCCTCTAGCGGCCGGTCCCAGTCGGCCGGCGGTGTGGAGTCGGCCGCGCCGACGTAGAAGACCTGGCCGTCGACATATGCCGACTTCGCCGACAAGATGAACCGCACGGTCGATTCCAGCCCGGTGGCGGCCGGTTTGGCCTCCGGCGACAGGTAGACCAGCGCCGCGGTGCTGCCCCGGCGCAATTCCTTGGCCAGCGACCGGGTGAAGCCCTCCAGCGCCCGCTGCGCGATCCGCTCATGATTGTTGTCGATGGCGTCGGGTGTGGTGCCCACCACCACCACCCTCGCGGAGGCGCCCAGATTGCGCAGGACGGGCTTGAAGAAGTCGTGCAGCCCTTTGAGTCCGGCCGGGTCGGTAATGCCGGTAGCGTCGAAAACAAGGCCGCCGAACGAGTCGGCCCAGCGCCCGCCCAGGTTATTGCTCACCTGGTCGTAGTCCTTGGCGAGGGCGGCGCGCAGCGGCTCGGCCACCCGGCCCTCACCCCCGATCAGCAGCGAACCGGCCAGCGGCGGGTCCCCCGGGCGGTAACGGCGCAGCGTCTCGGCTTGCGGAACACCAAGTTGCTTGGCCACAAACGTTCCGGGGCCGGAGTTGACGACCTGCGAGAACAGATCGGACGAGAGCCTGGGTGCCACTGAGCTGCCTTCCGTGTCGGGTGTGCGATGTAGGAGCCACCGTATCGAGGACGAACTTACTTCAGAGTAAGAACAGTGGGTAGTATGGCCCCCGACTGCCGATCCCCCAAAACCCAAAGCTCAAGTACATACGTACATACCGAGAGCTCAAGTACCTACGGAGAGAAAAGTGGCCCCTGCTGCTGAGAAGAATGCCCAGACCAAGCGGCGAGTCGCCGTCCTGGGGGGTAATCGAATCCCCTTCGCCCGGTCCGACGGCGCTTACGCCGAAGCGTCCAACCAGGACATGTTCACCGCGGCGCTGGCCGGGCTGGTGGACCGGTTTGACCTGCGCGGGCAACGGCTGGGCGCCGTCGTCGGTGGTGCCGTGCTCAAGCACAGCCGCGACTTCAACCTGATGCGCGAATGCGTGTTGGGATCAGAGCTGTCCCCGTACACCGCGGCGTGTGACTTGCAGCAAGCCTGCGGGACCGGCCTGCAGGCCGCGATCGCTGCCGCTGACGGGATCGCCGCCGGACGTTATGAGGTTGCGGCGGCCGGCGGCGTGGACACCACCTCGGACCCGCCGATCGGGCTGGGTGAGGACCTGCGCCGCACCCTGCTGCGGCTGCGTCGGGCCAAGTCCAACGTGCACAGGCTGCGCCTGGTGGGTGGGCTGCCGGCCAATCTGGGAGTCGAGATCCCGGCCAACAGCGAGCCCCGGACCGGGCTGTCGATGGGCGATCACGCCGCCATCACCGCCAAGCAGATGGGTATCAAACGCGTTGACCAGGACGAACTGGCTGCGGCCAGTCATCGCAACATGGCCGACGCCTACGACCGCGGATTCTTCGACGACCTGGTGACGCCATTCTTGGGGCTGTACCGTGACGACAACCTGCGCCCCAACTCGAGCGTCGAGAAGCTCGCCTCGCTGCGCCCGGTATTCGGCGTCAAGGCCGGCGACGCCACCATGACGGCGGGCAACTCGACTCCGCTGACCGACGGTGCCTCGGTTGCGTTGCTGTCCAGCGAGCAATGGGCGCAGGAGCATTCGTTGTCGCCGCTGGCCTACCTCGTGGACGCCGAGACGGCCGCGGTGGACTACGTCAACGGCAACGACGGTCTGTTGATGGCGCCCACCTACGCCGTGCCGCGATTGCTGGCCCGCAACGGGTTGACGCTGCAAGATTTCGACTTCTACGAGATCCACGAGGCCTTCGCCTCGGTGGTGTTGGCGCACCTGCAGGCATGGGAGTCCGAGGAGTACTGCAAGCAGCGCCTGGGACTGGACGCCGCGCTTGGTTCGATCGACCGGTCCAAGCTCAACGTCAACGGTTCATCGTTGGCCGCCGGGCACCCGTTCGCGGCGACTGGTGGACGGATACTGGCGCAGACCGCCAAGCAGCTGGCCGAGAAGAAGGCCGAGCGCAAGGGATCGGCCCAGCCCGTGCGCGCGCTGATCTCGATCTGCGCTGCCGGCGGTCAGGGCGTGGCCGCAATCCTGGAGGCCTGAACCCCCAGTTGACGCCGGCCGCTCGGCGGAACTTCGGTGCCCGCGGTTTGTAACCCCATCTGATGGGTATCTAACTGATTGGAAAGCCCCGTGTTGTGGTCTGACCCCCGACCCCGACCGCAACGCGGGGCAATCCGTTAGATCGACCGCCGGTCATCGGTATTGATGGGCGTACGAAAAGGGCCGCCGCTGGAACGAGGGGAGCCAGCGGCGGTCTTTTTGGTTGAGAAAAAAGTTGAGCCCCCGTTCCTGGAACGGGGGTTCAACTAACGGGGGCTCAACTGTTGATCGGGGTGCTCTAGAAGGCGGCTTCGTCGAGCTCCATGATGTCGTTGTCCAGCGTGTCGATCACCTCGCGGGTGCTGGTCAGCAGGGGCAAGAAGTTCTTGGCGAAGAACGACGCCACCGCCACCTTGCCCTCGTAGAACGACCGCTCGTCGCCGGTGGCGCCCGCGTCGAGTGCCGCGACGGCCACCGCTGCCTGACGCTGCAGCAACCAGGCGATGACCAGGTCGCCGACACTCATCAGGAAGCGCACCGAACCCAGGCCGACCTTGTAGAGGCTGTTGATGTCCTGCTGCGCGGCCATCAAGTAGCCGGTCAGGGTGGCTGCCATTGCCTGCACGTCGGTGAGCGCCTTGGCCAGCAGTGCGCGTTCGGTCTTCAAACGGCCGTTGCCGGTCTCGCTGTCGACGAACTCTTGGATCTGGCCGGAAACGTGGGCCAGCGCCACACCCTTGTCGCGGACGATCTTGCGGAAGAAGAAGTCCTGAGCCTGGATGGCGGTGGTGCCTTCGTACAGGGAGTCGATCTTGGCGTCCCGGATGTACTGCTCGATCGGGTAGTCCTGCAGGAAGCCGGACCCACCGAGGGTCTGCAGGCTCTCGGTGAGCTTGGCGTACGCCTGCTCGGAGCCGACACCCTTGACCACCGGCAGCAGCAGGTCGTTGATCTTGACCGCCAGCTTGGCGTCCACACCGTGCGCGGCCTCGGCGACCGCGGCGTCCTGGAAGGTGGCGGTGTAGAGGTACAGCGCACGCAGGCCCTCGGCGTATGCCTTCT
This sequence comes from Mycobacterium liflandii, assembly GCF_022354805.1. Taxonomy (NCBI): domain Bacteria; kingdom Bacillati; phylum Actinomycetota; class Actinomycetes; order Mycobacteriales; family Mycobacteriaceae; genus Mycobacterium; species Mycobacterium liflandii. The sequence continues at coordinate 1,062,867 of NZ_CP023138.1, forward strand.
GGGTCATCAGCGAACGACGCACGTCGGGGTGATGGGTGATGGTGACCCGGGGTGCCGTCTTGTCGGTCATCTGGGTCAGGTCGGCGCCTTGTACGCGGGACTTGGCGTACTCGAGTGCGTTGAGGTAGCCGGTCGACAGCGTGGCGATCGCCTTGGTGCCGACCATCATGCGGGCCTGCTCGATGACCTCGAACATTTGCGCGATGCCCTCGTGTACCTCCCCGATCAGCCAGCCCTTGGCCGGCACGCCGTGCTGGCCAAGCGACAGCTCGCAGGTCGCGGATACCTTCAGGCCCATCTTGTGCTCGACGTTGGTGACGAATACGCCGTTGCGCTCGCCCAGCTCGCCGGTCTCGAAGTCGAACAGGAACTTGGGCACGAAGAACAGCGACAGTCCCTTGGTGCCCGGACCGGCGCCCTCGGGGCGGGCCAGCACCAAGTGGAAGATGTTCTCGAACAGGTCGTCGGAGTCACCCGAGGTGATGAACCGCTTGACCCCGTCGATGTGCCAGGAACCGTCGGTCTGCTCGACGGCCTTGGTCCGCCCGGCGCCTACGTCCGAGCCGGCGTCCGGCTCGGTGAGCACCATCGTCGAACCCCAGCCGCGCTCGCTGGCCATCACGGCCCACTTCTTCTGCTCCTCGGTACCGAGGTGGTACATGATCTGGGCGAAGCCAGCGCCGCCGGAGTACATCCACACCGCCGGGTTGGCGCCGAGAAGGTGCTCGTGCAGCGCCCCCATCAGGGCCCGGGGCATCGGCATGCCGCCGAGTTCCTCGTCCAGGCCGGCCTTGTCCCAACCGGCTTCGATGACGGCACGCACCGAGTCCTTGAAAGACTCCGGCAGAGTCACCGTGTGGGTCTTCGGGTCGAAAACCGGCGGGTTGCGGTCACCCTCGATGAACGACGCGGCGACCGGGCCTTCGGCCAGCCGGCTGATCTCGGTCAGCATTTCGCGGGCGGTGTCGGTGTCCAGATCGCTGAACTGACCTTCGCCCAAAGCCTTGTCAACGCCCAGCACCTCGAAGAGGTTGAATACCTGGTCACGGACGTTGCTCTTGTAGTGGCTCACTACGGTCCTCCTCGTTGAAGAATGCCACATGATGGTTGGGTACTAGGTTCTAAGTTACCCACCAGTAACACCGATAAAATATATCGGTTTGATACTTGTTCGCAAGTTGATGTGAGCTACATTGCACGACCAAACCAACCAACCGGTTGGGACCATGGTTTCCGATCCACCGGCGGTGTCCTCTAGCTGCGGTGATGGCGGCGGCATGGCGGATGTGGGGCGCGTCACCACGGGGTCGAATGGCGGATCTGCGGGCCAACCGGGCCTGCGTAATGGCCGCCGCGTGGCCGCCCACGCACTGCGTTTGTGCCATTTCCTCGGAGGCGGTGCGCGCGACCCGTTTATTGGTGTCGGTCAGCGATTCATGCCTAATTCGGCTCCCCCGATCGGGGCGGCGGGCTCAGTTGGGGGTGCGGACTCGCGCCGCCAGCTCTGGACAGCCCGATTGCCGGTCATCCCGATCTGGTCACTGCCCGCGGGTATCCGGCGAGTAGGGTCGGTGACCAGAAATTGTCCTCGGCTCAAGGGGCGCTTGAAGTCTGGTGAATCCACAGAGCAACCTGACACCATCGTCGCTGCGCGAAGCGTTTGGCCACTTTCCATCCGGTGTGGTGGCGATCGCCGCGGAGATCAATGGCGCGCGGGAAGGCCTCGCGGCCAGCACCTTTGTTCCCGTCTCGCTGGATCCGCCGCTGGTTTCTTTTTGTGTGCAGAACGTTTCGACGACCTGGCCCAAACTCAAAGGCGCACCCATGCTGGGTATCAGCGTGCTCGGCGAAGCTCATGACGAGGCGGCGCGCACGCTGGCCGCGAAGACGGGGGACCGCTTCGCCGGTTTGGAGACGGTGTGCAACGACAGCGGTGCCGTCTTCATCAAGGGCACCAGTTTGTGGCTGGAAAGCGCCATTGAGCAGCTGATTCCCGCCGGGGACCACACCATCGTGGTGTTGCGGGTCAGCGAGGTCACCGTGGACGCGCAGGTGGCGCCGATCGTATTTCACCGAAGTGTGTTTCGTCGCCTGGGCGTGTGACCAGTCGAACTTCTCGAACACGATCCGCCGTGTTCTGGTGGGGAATCACGGGTCTTGACCTGGCGGTGATGATCCGGCGCACCATTTTCGGGCCGGCGTAGCGCGCGGGGGTCGCTTTCTTTTCGTGCGGGTGCGGGTGTGGGGCGCCAAATTGTGGACACGAATGCCTGGCGCCGCGGCGGTACTAATTAGTACCCTGTTTTTTTTTGCGTTTCCGTGCAGGAGGTGCAGATGGGAATCGACCGCGACTTCGCCCACTCGATTCCTGGTGCCCCCGACACCGCAGATTCTGATGCTTTTGCGGCGATCATTGGTGGGGCTGAGGGCGTTGCCGGATTGATCGCGTCACCCATGCGCTGGAAGGGCCCCTCGGGCCATTCGTGCTGGTTTGCGAATGCGCCCGACGTGGGGGCGACCCAGGGCTCCGGCGTTGTTGATTAGGAGGCTTGTGAGCTGGGGAATTGTGGATTGAGGAGGTCTAGGCGGCGGTTGGCGGTCAATGCGGTGATCCGGCAGGCTTCGGCGATGTTGTCGGCGCCGTTGAGGCGGTGCAGATTGATCGCGGTGTTGCGTAGCGTTGCTAGGACCTGTGCGCCGTTTCCGGTATGTGCCCTTTGATGGTCTTCGTCGAAGGTGACGTCGCGTATCCAGTGCAGGCTGTTCTCGATTCCCCAGTGTTGACGCATCCAGGTCATGATCGCGGTAGGGCGGGCGTGCTCGAACGGCAGGCTGCAGATGGCATAGACCACCTCCACGCTGCGCTGGTCGGTGGCGGTGATCAAGCGTTCACGAGTGATCCGGATGATTTGTTTTGCGTAGGGGAAGCCGATTCCTCGTGCAGCGGTGATGATTTGCAGGGTGCGGGTCTCGACACGGCCGTGGCCGCGGGAGTCATCGGTAGCGGCTGCGGGCACCTCGGCCCAGGGCAGCGCGGTGATACGCGCAAGTATTTTGGCTTGGTTGGACTTGACGATCATCAGGTAGTGCGACTTCAAGGTGGCGCAGATCAACTTCGCGGTGACGACCTGGGTATGCATCGCATCCACGGTGACCAGCCACCGCAAGCTACCCGGCAGCAGCGTGAGCAGGGCACGTACGCAGGGAATTTCATTGCTTTTCTCGGCGACAGCGAGTTGACCGAGCACCAATCGGGCACGGTGGGCGAACACCGACACGAGATGCGTGGCTGTCGCTTTGGCGCGTAAAGGCACCACGCAGCATCTTGCCGTCCAACGCGATCGGCACCAATCCACTGGGGTCGCTGCTGGCCACGTGTGCAGTGAAATAACTGCCCATCCTGGCGTTGAGGTCGGCGGGGTCTAGCCGAGACAAAACAGCGCGGAAGGTCTTCTCACTGGGCCGCCGGAACCGGACCCCTAATTGGGCCAACACATCATCGGGAGCGGTGGCCGCCCATGTGGCAAAACCAGCATAGCCGCGCATCCCCGCGGCAGTGGCCAGAACCGCGATCGCCAACAAAGCCATCAGCGAATACCTCCGACCGCGTGGGTCCCTCGGGTCTGGCACCGAGGCCAACACATCGAGAAACTCCGATCCGATGAGCTCGCTGCGCTCACCAGGACTCCAGCGGTCGAACACCTCTGGAACCGACGACACAGGCAATACTGAAACGGTAGGCACGGGCAACTCCAGACCAACGACGAACAGTAACCAACTCGATCGTTCTCCAGATAGCCCGTGCCTACACTCCGGCCCCAATAGCGCGGCACCAAAGATCATCAACCCAGCTCACAAGCCTGCTAATCAACAACGCCGGAGCCCTGGGGGGCGACCCGGGTGGCCGGCGGGTAGCAGAACGTGGTGGAAACATCGCGTCCGGAAGGACGCATCGATGGCCCGAGCAAGCGTGTTCTGTGGCTGGTCATCACGCAAAGTGGCTTCTACCGGACGGCACTTCAGCTTGGCAATGTCCCCATCGTTTTGCCGTTTGTGGTGGCCGAACTCCACGCGGAATTGTGGATGGCGGCACTAATTTTTCCCGCGTTCACAGCCGGAGCGGCAATTGGAAATATGCTCGCGCCCGCCGTGCTCGCCGCGGTCCCGAGACGCCGCCGATTGGTCATCATTGTGTTCGGGCTGACCGTCCTGGCCGCCGTCAATGCGATGGGCGCAACCATGGGCGACGGAAACGAAGCCGGATCGCTGTTCTTGGTGAATGTGCTCTTTATCGGGGCGGTGTCAGCCTTCTCCTTCGTGGCGTTCGCGGATTTGGTGGCAGCGATGCCGTCGGGAACCGATAGGGCGCAGGTGCTGCTCACCGAAGCCGGCGTCGGCGCGGCGTTGACGGCGATCGTCACCGTGGCGTTGTCCTTCGTGCCCCATGAAGACCACTTGACCAACAACATCCGCCTGCTGTGGACCGCCACTGCGGCGATGGCAATCTCCGGGCTGATTTGTCTGGGGTTGCCGCAGCGGATCGTCCCGCCCGTGCACAAGGCCCCGGGGCTGAACAAGGTCGTGCACGTCGGGCTGGCGCCCTTGCGTCGTGAAAGTTGGTATCGCCGCTACCTGGCAGTTCAGCTGCTGTTCGGATCGGTCGTGCTGGGGAGCTCGTTCTACAGCATCCGCGTTGCCGCAATACCCGGGGACGAGCACGACAACGTCGTCGTCTTGGTCTTGTTCGTCTGTGTCGGACTCGTGGGTGGGATACGGGTGTGGAATCGGATCCGCGAAAGATTCGGGCTGGTCGGCTTGTTTGCGGGCAGTGCGATTCTCAGCATCGCCGCGGCAGTGATCGCCATCGCGTTTCAGCTGGCCGGATCCTGGCCCAACCTGGTGGCCATCAGCCTGGTGATCGCATTGGCGTCAATCGCCAACCAAAGCGTGTTCACCGCGGGGCAACTGTGGATTGCCCACAATGCCGATCCCACGCTGAGAATCTCGTTGATCGCCTTCGGGCGACTTGTCATCAGCGCGGGCCTGGTGGGGTTGAGTTCGCTGCTAGGCATCCTCGCCCAGTTCCACGATGTGGTGTGGCCGGTGATGATCGTTCTGCTGCTCAATGTGGCGGCGGCCTACTCGGCCAAGCGGCTCGCTCCCGCCGACTAGGCCCGCCTCGGCTACCCGATTTCTGCCCGCGGCCAATCCGCTACGGGCGGTCCCCGAGTTCGTCTCGGTAGCCCGCGATACGGCGCTCGATCTCCGCGGCGTCATCGTGGCGGCCCTGCTTGTGCGCGAGTTCAGCGCGGACGGTCAACTCGCGGATCGCGGTTCGGATGTCGCTAATGCTGGTCGTTTCTCGCATCACTGCGGGGTACCCGGCGCGGCCCCGGGCCTAACGCTAGGGCCGCCAAGTCAGCGTCGGAACAGCTTGTTGCCCAGCCACACGACCGGGTCGTACTTGCGGTCGACCACGCGCTCCTTCATCGGGATCAGTGCGTTGTCGGTGATCTTGATGTTTTCTGGGCATACCTCGGTGCAGCACTTGGTGATGTTGCAGTACCCCAGGCCATGCGCCTCTTGTGCCTCGTTGCGCCGGTCCCGAGTGTCGAGGGGATGCATTTCCAGTTCGGCGATGCGCATCAAGAACCGCGGACCGGCGAACGCCTTCTTGTTCTCCTCGTGGTCGCGGATCACGTGGCAGACGTTCTGGCACAGGAAGCACTCGATGCACTTGCGGAACTCCTGCGAGCGCGCGACGTCGACCTGGGCCATCCGGTACTCGCCCGGCTGCAGCTCCTTGGGAGGCGCGAAAGAGGGAATCTCGCGTGCCTTTTCGTAATTGAACGAGACATCGGTGACCAGGTCGCGAATCACCGGGAAGGTGCGCAGCGGCGTCACGGTGACGATCTCGTCTTCGGCGAAGGTCGACATTCGGGTCATGCACATCAGTCGCGGCTTGCCGTTGATCTCCGCCGAGCAGGATCCACACTTGCCGGCCTTGCAGTTCCAGCGCACCGCCAGGTCGGGCGTTTGGGTCTGCTGCAGACGGTGGATGACATCGAGCACCACTTCACCCTCGTTGACCTCGACGGTGAAGTCGCGCAGCTCGCCGTTGCTCTCGTCGCCGCGCCACACGCGCAAGCTCGCGTTGTAACCCATTACGTTCTCCGTCCTGGATGGTCGGCCAACTCTTCGGCGGTGTAGTACTTCTCCAGCTCGGAAATCTGGAAGAGGTCCAGCAGGTCCGGCCGCATTGGTACCTGCGGCTGGCGGGTGATGGTGATGTGGGAACCGTCGGTGGCTTCCTGGGCGGCCCGGCAGACCAACAAGACGTTGCGCCAGTTCGGGTCCATGCCGGGATGGTCGTCGCGGGTGTGCCCGCCCCGGCTCTCGGTGCGTTCCAGCGCGGCCCGAGCCACACACTCGCTGACGGTCAGCATGTTGCGCATGTCGATCGCGAGGTTCCAGCCCGGGTTGTACTGGCGGTGGCCTTCGACCTGCACATGCTCGTAGCGTGCCCACAGCTCCCGTAACAGGGTCAACGCCTTGCTGATCTCGTCGGCGTTGCGGATGATGCCGACCAGGTCGTTCATCAGGAACTGCAGGTCCATCTGCAGCGCGTACGGGTTTTCCGGAGCGGTGCCGTCGGTGGGCCCTTCGAACGGCGCCAGGGCCAGCCTGGCGGCGGCGTCGACGGACTCCGGTGAGACGGTCGGACGGCTGCTCAGCGCGCGCACGTAGTCGGCGGCGCCCAGGCCGGCCCGCCGACCGAAGACCAGCAGGTCGGACAGCGAGTTCCCGCCCAGCCGGTTGGAGCCGTGCATGCCGCCCGAGCACTCGCCGGCGGCGAACAGCCCGGGGACCGTGGCCGCGCCCGTGTCGGCGTCGACCTCGATGCCGCCCATCACGTAGTGGCAGGTCGGCCCGACTTCCATCGGCTCCTTGGTGATGTCGACCCCGGCCAGCTCCATGAACTGGTGATACATCGACGGCAGCCGGCGCTTGATCTCCTCGGGGTCAGCCGCGACGCGATGTCGAGGTAGACGCCGCCGTGCGGGGTGCCCCGGCCCGCCTTGACCTCGGAGTTGATGGCGCGGGCCACCTCGTCTCGCGGCAACAGGTCAGGGGTGCGACGGGCCGAGTCGTTGTCTTTGAGCCACTGGTCGGCTTCTTCGGCGGTCTCCGCGTATTGGCCTTTGAACACCGGCGGGATGTAACCGAACATGAATCGATCGTCATCGGAGTTCTTGAGCACCCCGCCGTCACCGCGAACACCTTCGGTGACCAGGATCCCCTTCACACTGGGCGGCCACACCATGCCGGTCGGGTGGAACTGAACGAACTCCATGTTGATCAACGTCGCGCCGGCCCGCAGTGCCAGGGCATGCCCGTCGCCGGTGTACTCCCAGGAGTTGGACGTGACCTTGAAGGACTTGCCGATCCCGCCGGTGGCCATCACCACGGCGGGCGCCTCGAACAGGATGAAGCGGCCGCTTTCCCGCCAGTAGCCGAAGGCTCCGGCGATCCGCCCGCCGTTTTCGGGACCGTCTTTGAGTAGCTCGGTGATCGTGCATTCGGCGAACACCTTGATCCGAGCCTCATAGTCGCCGACCTCGGCGAAGTCCTCCTGCTGCAGCGACACGATCTTCTGCTGCATGGTGCGGATCAACTCCAGGCCGGTGCGGTCACCGACGTGGGCCAGCCGCGGATAGGTGTGCCCACCGAAGTTGCGCTGGCTGATCTTGCCGTCTTTGAGGCGGTCGAACAGCGCGCCGTAGGTTTCGAGCTCCCAGACCCGGTCCGGGGCTTCCTTGGCGTGCAGTTCGGCCATGCGCCAGTTGTTGAGGAACTTCCCGCCTCGCATGGTGTCGCCGAAGTGGGTTTTCCAGTTGTCTTTGGGGTTGCTGTTACCCATCGCGGCCGCGCAGCCACCCTCGGCCATCACCGTGTGGGCCTTGCCGAACAGCGATTTGCACACGACCGCGACTTTCAGGCCGCGCTCGCGTGCCTCGATGACCGCCCGCAGCCCCGCGCCGCCGGCACCGATCACGACAACGTCGTAGGAGTGCCGTTCGACCTCAACCATTGAAAACCTCGCTCAGCTATTTCTTGATAAATCCTGAAACGGCTTGTCAGCCAATAAATCTGAGATCTGTGATGGTGTTAGTAGCCACCAGCATGATGTAGAAGTCGGTGAGCGACAGGGTGCCCAGCGTGATCCACGCGAATAGCATGTGCCGGGTATTGAGCTTGCTCACTTGTGTCCAGATCCAGTAACGCACTGGGTGTTTGGAGAAATGCTTTAGACGGCCGCCGGTTGCGTGCCGGCATGAATGGCAGGAAATGGTGTAGGCCCAGAGTAAAAGCACGTTGGTCACCAAAATGACATTGCCTAAACCGAATCCAAAACCCGTGGGCGAGTGGAAGGCCATAATTGCGTCGTAGGTGTTGATAAGTGACACCACTACCGCAACGTAGAAGAAATACCGATGGCTGTTCTGAATGATCAGCGGCAGACGGGTTTCCCCGGTGTAGTGCGCGCGTGGTTCGGGTACCGCGCAGCCGGTCGGTGATTGCCATACCGAACGGTAGTAAGCCTTGCGGTAGTAGTAGCAGGTGAGCCGGAAACCGAGCAGGAACGGTAATACCAGACTTCCCAACGGAATCCACCAGGGAAAGTGCCCGAACCAGACACCAAGGTGGCTTGCGCCCGGTGCGCAGGACGCGCTGACGCACGGCGAGTAAAAGGGTGTCAGGTAATGGTATTTCTCCGCCCAGTAGCCACTGCCCCAAAACGCCCGGGTGGTGGCATAGACGATGAACGCCAGGAATCCGATGTTGGTGACCAGCGGCGCCCACCACCAGAGGTCGGTACGTAGCGTCCGCTGCGGGATTTTGGCCCGGCTGGGTGAGAAAACGCCAGTATCAGGACGGTTCGCCGTGGGTGCGCTCATCTAGTGTGATCCTCTTCGAGTGGTATCTCGTCGAAGGGTACACAGATAGAGGACCCTGATTTCGGCGGGGCTTGATTGTCAGTATCTACTGTGACCCCCGACACCTTCGTCGTCGACATCGCGCCAGAAATCGCGGTCATAGTCGGTGTCGGGGATGGCGATCTTCTCGACGGATTGCTGCACCGAAGCTCGATCCAGGTCCAATTCTGCGATATCGGTGTCGAGTAATTGGATGTCGGTGAGGATCCGATCGGCATCGATGACGACGCGGCGCATGCCTGAATCGTCGCCGTATCGCGACTTCAGCGAGGTCACGCACCGCCTCAGATCGCCGATGAGATCGTGCAGTTCGGCGAGTTCGTTTGTGGGGGACAACGCATGCTCCCTACGGGCTGATGGTGTTACGGATCACAGTACGCCCACCGATACTATCCACAGTCTCTGCCAGACGGCAGTCAAGACATAGCGCGGGCAGGAAACCAAGGTCGCCATGCCATCCGAGCAAGGTTTGAATGTCACCGCCGAGCGCGCCCTGGCGTTGCTCGCGCTGCATCAGCCCGGCAACCCGGTGGTGTTGCCGACGGTGTGGGACGCGTGGTCGGCGCGGCTGGTCGCGAACGCCGGCTTCGCCGCCCTGACGGTGGGCAGCCACCCACTGGCCGATTCGATCGGAAAACCTGACAACGAGGGGATGTCGTTCGACGACGTGCTCGCCCGGGTCGCGCAGATCACGGCGGCCGTCGACATCCCGGTGTCGGTGGACATCGAATCCGGGTATGGGCTGGATGCGCAGCGGTTGATCGAGGGCTTGCTGAGCGTGGGCGCTGTTGGGCTGAACATCGAAGACACGGTGCACTCCGAAGGCGCAAGACTGAGGTCTCGCCGCGAACACGCCGAGTTGGTCGGCGCGTTACGGTCGGCCGCCGACGCGGCCGGCGTGCATGTCGTCCTCAACGCGCGCACCGATCTTTTCCTGCGTCGCGACGGTGACCCGGCAGACCGCTTCGAGCGGGCCGTGGCGAGGTTGACCGAGGCCGCGGCCGCCGGCGCCGATGTGCTGTACCCGGTGGGCCGTCACGACCCGGATACGTTGCGGCGGTTGGCGGCGCAGTTGCCGCTGCCGATCAACGCGATCGCGCTGCCCGACCAGGACGATCCAGCCTCATTCGGCCGGTTGGGTGTCGCCCGGATCAGCTTCGGCCCCTTTCTGCAGGCCGCCCTGTCCGGCCGGGCGACCGAGCTGCTGGCCCGCTGGCGCTGACCGGAGTCGAATGCCGCTGACCCGGCGGAGCCGTTCACTCCGCCGGGTCAGTGCGCCCAGCGAGCCGGCCGGACCTACTTGGTGATTGCGATGCGCTGCGGCTCACACGCCGCCGGATCCCGGTAGGCGCCTTGCACCCGCACGGTCAGCACGCCCGCGTCATAGGAAGCCGAGACGGCCTCGCTGGTGACGTGTTCGGGCAGCTGGAACGACCGGCGGAACGATCCGTACCGGATTTCGCGCAACGTGCGGCGGTCGGCTTCCCCAGCTTCCTGGGCGTGCTCGTCGCGGTGTTCGCCGCGAATGACCAGCTCGCCGCGCTCCACCTCGACATTGACGTCGTTTTCCACGTCCACGCCGGGCAGCTCGAGGCGGACCACTGCGTCGTCGCCGTCCTTGACGATCTCCGCGGCCGGATTGAATCCGGTGGCCAGCGGCTTGTACCAATCGGATGCCGCCGCTGGTCCGAAGAAGTCCCGCAGCCAGCGATCGGTGCTCCAGGCCGGACGAGACCACAACGCGAGATTGCTCATGATTTTCTCCTTATGCTTCCGTGTGAGTTAGCTGTGTCCGGCTCCTCGCCGGTCGGCTACTAGCAAGAACATGAGTCGACTACGCTAAAGTTCTACCTGGGGTTTCGCCCAGAGCGAACGGGGTCACACAGTCCGTTGGCAGGTGTGAGCGCCACGTCACCCACGTGTCACATTTGGCGATTTTTCGGTAATTTCCCGCCTCTAGCCTTCATGCCATGGCCCCAGGCGGAACTGTGCGTGCGCACGATGCGAACCCCGGTGTCCCGCGACACGTCATCGTGGTGGGCCACGGCATGGTGGGCCACCGGATGGTCGAGGCGCTTCGGGCCCGCGACACCGACGATCGCTGGCGGGTCACGGTGCTGGCCGAGGAAGCGGATGCGGCATATGACCGCGTGGGCCTGACCTCCTACACCGAAACCTGGGATCGGGCTCAGCTGGCATTGCCGGGCAACGACTACGCCGGTGACGAGCGGGTTCGGGTGCTGCTGAACACGCGGGTCACCGAGATCGACCGCGCGGCCAAGTCGGTGGTCACCGCCGACGGCACGCGACACGGTTATGACGCCCTGGTGCTGGCCACCGGGTCCTACGCCTTTGTCCCTCCGGTGCCCGGCCATGACCTGCCCGGCTGCCACGTGTATCGCACGCTCGATGACCTCGACGCTATCCATGCCTGCGCCGAACGCGCACTGCGCGATGGCCACGGTGGCGCCGGCGTGGTCATCGGCGGTGGCCTACTCGGGCTGGAAGCCGCCAACGCGTTGCGCCAGTTCGGGTTGCAGACGCACGTCATCGAGATGATGCCGCGGTTGATGGCCCAACAGATCGATGAGGCCGGGGGCGCGCTACTGGCCCGGATGGTTTCCGACCTCGGGATCGCTGTGCACGTCGGGACGGGCACCGACTCGATTGAGTCTGTCGAGCATTCCGATGGCGCGACGTCGCTACGGGTGCGGCTGGCCGGCGGCGACGTCATCGACGCCGGCGCATTGATTTTCGCGGCGGGTATCCGGCCCCGCGACGAATTGGCCAGGGCGGCCGGCCTCGCGATCGCCGAGCGCGGCGGCGTGCTCACCGATCTGTCCTGTCAGACAAGCGATCCCGACATCTACGCGGTCGGTGAGGTGGCCGCCATCGAGGGGCGCTGCTACGGATTGGTCGGGCCCGGCTACACCAGCGCCGAGGTGGTGGCCGACCGGTTGCTCAACGGTGTCGCGGAGTTCCCCGAAGCCGACCTGTCGACCAAGCTCAAGTTGCTCGGCGTTGACGTGGCCAGCTTCGGCGACGCGATGGGTGCTACCGAGAACTGCCTCGAGGTAGCCGTCAACGACGCGGTGAATCGCACCTACGCCAAGCTGGTGCTCTCCGATGACGCCAAGACGCTACTGGGCGGCGTGCTGGTGGGCGACGCTTCCGCGTACGGGGTGTTGCGCCCGATGGTCGGCAGCGAGTTGCCCGGCGATCCGTTGGCGCTGATCTCGCCCGCCTCTGGCGACGGTGCTGGTGCCTTGGGCATTGGCGCACTGCCCGATTCGGCACAGATCTGTTCCTGCAACAACGTCACCAAGGGCGAGCTGAAGTGTGCGATCGCCGACGGCTGCGCCGATGTGCCCGCGCTCAAGGCGTGCACCGCGGCCGGTACCTCGTGCGGTTCGTGCGTGCCGCTGCTGAAGCAACTGCTGGAAGCCGAGGGTGTCGAACAGTCCAAGGCGCTCTGCGAGCACTTCAGCCAATCGCGCGCGGAACTCTTCCAGATCATTTCGGCTACCGAAATCCGGACCTTCTCGGGACTGCTACAACGCTTTGGTCGCGGAAAGGGTTGTGACATCTGCAAACCCGTGGTCGCGTCGATCCTGGCGTCCATCGGGTCCGACCACATCCTGGACGGCGAGCAGGCTTCGCTGCAGGACTCAAACGATCACTTTCTGGCCAACATCCAGAAGAACGGTAGCTACTCGGTGGTGCCGCGGGTCCCTGGTGGCGACATCAAGCCGGAGCATCTGATTCTGATCGGCCAAATCGCCCAGGAATTCGGGCTTTACACCAAGATCACCGGCGGCCAGCGGATCGACATGTTCGGTGCGCGAGTCGATCAGCTGCCGCTGATCTGGAAGCGGCTGGTCGATGCGGGCATGGAGTCCGGCCACGCCTATGGCAAGGCGTTGCGGACGGTGAAGAGCTGCGTGGGTAGTGACTGGTGTCGTTACGGGCAACAGGATTCGGTGCAGCTGGCCATCGACCTGGAACTGCGTTACCGAGGCCTGCGGGCGCCGCACAAGCTCAAGCTGGGCGTTTCGGGTTGCGCGCGCGAGTGTGCCGAAGCCCGCAGCAAGGACGTCGGCGTCATCGCCACCGAAAAGGGCTGGAACCTGTACGTCGGCGGCAATGGCGGCATGACTCCCAAGCATGCTCAGCTGCTGGCCAGCGACCTCGACACTGAGACGCTGGTCCGCTACATCGACCGGTTCCTGATGTACTACGTCCGAACGGCCGATCGGCTACAGCGCACCGCGCCGTGGGTCGAATCACTTGAGGGCGGACTCGATCACGTCCGCGAGGTCGTGTGTGACGACTCCTTGGGCCTGGCCGAAGAGTTCGAAGCGGCGGTGCAGCACCACGTCGCCAACTACAAGTGCGAGTGGAAGGGCGTGCTGGAGGACCCGGACAAGCTGTCGCGGTTCGTCTCTTTCGTAAATGCCCCCGACGCCGCCGACCCGACAGTGACATTCGCCGAGCGTGCGGGACGTAAAGTTCCTGTCTCCATTGGCATTCCGCGGGTCCGATCATGAAGTCGCGAAGATTCTAGGAGGTAGTGTGACACTTCTCAACGACATTCAGGTATGGACCACCGCCTGTGCATACGACCATCTGATCCCCGGCCGGGGTGTGGGTGTGCTGCTCGATGACGGCAGTCAGGCGGCTCTGTTCCGGCTGGACGACGGCTCGGTGCACGCGCTGGGAAACATCGACCCGTTCTCCGGTGCGGCCGTGCTGTCCCGTGGCATCGTCGGTGATCGGGACGGCCGTGCGGCAGTTCAATCTCCGATTCAGAAACAGGCGTTCGCGCTCGACGACGGTAGCTGCCTTGATGATCCACGCGTTTCGGTGCCGGTGTACCCGGCGCGTGTCACTGCGGAAGGCAAGATTCAGGTCGCGCGGTTGGCCGCCTGACCGGGTCTACGGATTTGGGCGTGAGCCCACGGATCCGGGGGTGCAGCCGTGGCGATCCAGCTCACGATGTGACGCCCCATGCGCACGGTCAAGCCCCAGGATGCCCGCCCGATATCGTGGCAGGCGGCTTGGGCGCCTACTCCCGGCTGATGTCGCCGACAAGGTAGTGCTGCATGGTGGGGCCGATGGCGTCCACCAACGCATCCACTGACATTGAATGCATTGGTTCGGAGCGCAACCCGTAGCGCATGATGCCCAAGCCGACCAATTGCGAGGCACATAATGACGCGCGGACGGCGATCTTATCCGCGCCGAGCATTTTGAGCAGTGGGTTGAAGATGGGCCCGATCAACATCGACTGGACGATTTCGGCCGTCTTGGCCAGGCCGGTGGAGGCGACAGCGCTGGCGGCGAACGGGCCGCCGCCCGCCGCGTCCCACGTGGTGATCAGCATGTACAGAGTCCGGCGGCCGACCTGGTTGACACTGCCGGCGACAATCTTGTCGATGAACTCCGGTGTGCCGAAGGGCAAACGCAGCAGCTTCGCCACCGGATCGAGGAGCCCGCGGGAGGGCTCTTCGTTATTGGCCATGGTGTCAGGATCACCCGGATATAGTCAAAGATCAAGCATTGTCCACGTCGGCGTTCTCAACCAACAATGCTTTGTGTTTCATGTGATTCGGCTCGGGTGTGCATCGGTGATCGTGGAACCGTAGGCACCGCAGCCGAGATGGCGCTGTGGAACCGCGTCGCGATCAGTTCGGCCAAGCCGGGGTGGTTGCCCAGCGGCGGGGTCACCACGTCGGCGCCGCAGGCGCGCAGCCGCTCCTGGAACAGGCCTTCGGCCAGCAGATAGGAGACGACCACGACCCGGCGGGCCCCGTTGCGCCGCGCGGCGCGAACAGCGGTGCGGAGGTCGGGACGGCCGGTTGCGGCAAACCCGAGGGTCACCGGTGAACCGGTAAGTGCGCACAGGAACGCGCGCGCCGTGCGCAGGTCGTCGAGCGCCCGTCGATCCGATGTCCCAGCCGCGGCCAATATCACCGAATCATCCGGGCGCCAGCCGGATTCCAGCAGCTGCTGGATGAGGATTCTGGCGATCTCCCGGCTGGGGCCCAGTGCCGGGGTGACGGTGACGTCGGGGTGGCCACTGGCCGCGACGTGCGCCGGCAGGTCGATGCGGGTGTGGTAGCCGCGGGACAGGAAGGCGGGTACCACGATTGCCGATTGCGCCGAGCCCCGTCCCGGCGCAGGTCGGCCGAGCACTTCGCTGGGTGTGGGACCCAACACGTCGACAAACGCCACCTGCACGGTCTGCTTCAGCAGCGCGCTCACCCGCGCCGCCAGGTCGCCGATCATCGCGACACCGGCCGGCCGGCGGGTGCCGTGCGCCGTGAGTATCAGGTGCATGCGGTGTCGTCCTGGGTGTCGAGCGCCAGCCGGTAACCACGCTTGACCACCGTCGCGATGATGTTTTTGTCGCCCAGCGCCGTGCGCAGCCGCAATACGGCGGTGTCTACCGCGTGAGTGTCGTCGCCGTTTCCGGGAAGCACATTCAGCAGCTCGCTGCGGGCGACGACGTCTCCGGGGCGCTTGGTCAAGGCGCGCAATATCGCCATGCCCGACCCCGACAGTGTCTTGATGGAGCCATCGACGAGCACGCAGGTTCCACGGATGTCGACGACGTGGCCTGCGGCGTTCACGGTGCAGGAGCCAAGTAGCGGAAGTTCCTCGGCGATATGACGGGCCAAGGCGCCCAGCCGCATTCGCTCCGGCGATGAGGTGGGCACCCCCTTGCGGATCAAGGGGCGAGAGGTGACGGGGCCGACGCACATCGCGTGTACGTCGTTGCGCAGCGCCTCCAGCAGTTCCTCTTCGATATCCAGCTTGCGGCCACGCTCGAGCACCGCGGCCGCGGCGGGCGCAGAGGTGAAACTCACCGCGTCGAACTGTCGCCGGGCGATCTCGGTGACCAATTGGTCGAACGCGCCGCCCAATGGCGTTGGCTTCCAGCGGTACACCCGAATGGGCACCACCTCGGCCCCCGCCGCGCGGAGGCCGCCGACAAACTCGGGGAAGGGATCCCAGCCATCGGCCGCGCCGTGTAGCTGAATGGCGATCCGCTGACCGGCGACCCCGGATTCAAGCAGGTATTCCAGAACTTCTTGCGAGGATTCCGATTCTGGCGACCATTCTTCGCGCAAGCCCGCCGCGCGTAGCTCGCTGGTCGCCTTCGGTCCGCGCGATATGGTCCGGCCTACCGACAACGCATCAACGAGTTCGCCGGCCAGCCCCCACCCCTCGGCCGCGGCTACCCAGCCCCGGAAACCGATACCGGTGTGGGCCACCAGGATGTCGGGTGGGTTGGCGATCAACGCCTCCGTATTGCCCTGGAGTTCGTCGTCTTCGGGCAGCGCGATCATGTTGATCGCAGGGGCACTGCAGACGTCGGCACCGTGGCGGCGCAGAAGTGCGCACAACTCCTCGGCCCGGCGAGAAGACGTCACCGCAATCCGGTAGCCTCGCAGTGGGTCAGATTTTTGCTGGGCCATATGTCGTGTCTAAGCGTGTGAGGTTTCGGATGCGTTACCAAGCAATTGCTGCCGCATTGCCCACCCCTGCGACCCCAGTCACACTCGGGCCAGCCGGGATCCGGATGCCGTCCCCGCGGTACCGGCGACCGGGACCGCTCGGCGCCCGTATCTCGACCAGGTCAGAAGCGCGGCGCCGACGTAAAACAGCAGGAAGACCCAATAGGCGGAGGTGTCTGTTCCGGTGCTCAGATAGGACTGTCGCAGCGCCAGATTGATGCCCACGCCCCCGAGGGCGCCAAAGGCGGCGACAAATCCGATCACCGCTCCCGACATGGCCTGTGACCAGCGGCGTCGCTCGAATTCGGTGATCTGGTTCCGGTGGCTGAGCGCCTCGAAGACCGAGGGGATCATCTTGTACACCGAACCGTTGCCCAGGCCGGCGAGCGCAAAAAGGGCCAGGAAGCCGCCGATGTAGCCCGCCGTCATCGCCACGGTGGCCGGACCTGGGGTGTGGTCGCCGTGGGTACTGATGGCCACCAACAGCCCGGTAAACAACGCCATCGTGATGAAGACCGCCAGGGTGACCCGGCTGCCGCCGACCCGATCCGTCAGTCGGCCGCCGTAGATCCGGGCCAGCGAGCCCAGCGCCGGCCCGATGAAGGCGAACTCGGCCGCGTGCAGGGCGGCCTGTGCGTGGCTTTGTCCGCTACCGACGAAGTTGATCTGCAGCACCTGGCCAAACGCGAAGGAGAACCCGATCCAGGAGCCGAAAGTGCCCAGATAGAGCAGGGCCAGTACCCAGGTGTCGCGCTGGGTGAGGATGGCCCGCAAATGGCCCACGTCATAGGTGGCGTGCGCCAGGTTATCCATCTGGCGGGCCGCTCTGACGGCGACGACCGTCAACAGCAACAGATACAGTCCACACACCCAATACGGCTGGTGATAGCCGGCGATCGCGATCACCAGCAGCCCCACCAGCTGAATCATGGGGACGCCGAGATTGCCGGCGCCGGCGTTGAACCCGAGAGCGAAGCCTTGGCGCCGATGCGGGTAGAAGGCGTTGGTGTTGGTCATCGACGCCGCGTAGTTGGCGCCACCGCATCCGGTCAATGCGGCGCATGCCAGATACGGCCACAGCGGCAACCCCGGGTGGCTCAGCAACCAGATCGTGCCGATGGTGGGAATGGCCAGCACCGCAATCGAAAACACGGTCCAGTTCCGGCCGCCGAAGGTGGCGATACCCAGCGAATACGGGATGCGCAGGCAGGCCGCAACAAAGGTGGCTGTGGCGCCGAGCAGGAATTTGTCCGCAGCGGAGAAGCCGTAAACGTCGTAGGGCATGAACAGCACCAACACCGGCCAGAGCGTCCAAACCCCAAAGGCGACGTGGTCGCTATGCGGTGATCCACAGCAGGTTGCGGCGAGCGACGGCGTGGTTGCTGGCCTCCCAAGCCTGGGCGTCTTCGGGATCCCAGTGCTCGATCCGATGGTTGCGGTTCATGTTGGCGTCTGCACCTTTCGCCGACGGTGGCGCCGCTTTTCCGGCAAGCATGCGTTGAGAAGTCAGGCGAGTCTCGAGATGAATCACGAATGAAGAGGCATGCGCCACCGCCTGTTTCGATGCTCACATCGATCATGCAAGCCGGTCAACTCGAAGGGGTGGATATGGGCTGAAAGTTGAATCGCAGTTATCTGAAAACTGGCTGGCAGGAAGGCGCGGCGCCGAGGTATTACCAGACGTCTCCCGCGCGCCAGTCGCACATCAATTCGGCGGAGGTGTCCAGGCTGGCATCGACCGGCAGCACAAACACGGTTCCGTCATCATCGGGTGTGGGAGTGGGGCCGGTGGGGGACAGCACCGATGTCGGGCCGTGCCACGGCAACCAGCCTCGAGATGTGTACAGCCGGCGGGCGCCCGCCGAGGAACTGAGCGCCCCCAGTTCGTAGGCGCCACGAATCACTTGCTCGGTGGCGTCCAACACCGCAGTCGCCAGTCCTTGGCCACGCCAATCCTCTCGCACCGCAACACCTTCGACATAGCCACAACGCAGGGCGCTACCGCGGTAGATAAGGCGCCGCTGCACCACGGCGCCGTGCGCGATGATCGCGCTGCGATGCCAGATCAGGGCGTGCATACCGCCCAGGGCGTGTTCCCAATCGTGATCGGTGAAGTCG
Organism: Mycobacterium liflandii; assembly: GCF_022354805.1. NCBI lineage: Bacteria > Bacillati > Actinomycetota > Actinomycetes > Mycobacteriales > Mycobacteriaceae > Mycobacterium > Mycobacterium liflandii. The sequence continues at coordinate 1,081,504 of NZ_CP023138.1, forward strand.
CCGGCAAAGGCGGCGGTGACCATCTGGCGAATGCCCTGACGCGTCTCACTGTCCAGATCGGCGGTATGGACCAGCCGAGCCGTGTGAACCTCGGTATGCACTATTTCTGTCTACCAGTGCCCGCGCGTCAGCGGCGAGGGCGTGCCCAGTGCAGCCATACGTGCTGACCGGGCCGCACCTGGGCCACCTTGTCGATGTCGTCATCGATCACCACACCCACCACCGGGTAGCCGCCCGTGATCGGGTGATCGGGCCCCAGGATCACCGGTAATCCGTTGGGCGGCACCTGGATTGCGCCGCGAGTGGTCCCTTCGCTGGGCAACTGGCGGTCTGGATTGCGGTGCGTCAGCGGGCGGCCGACCAATCGCGTTCCCACCCGGTCGCTTTGACCGGAGACCACCCAGTCGGTGTGTACCAGCGCTTCGGGATCAACGAACCAGTCATCGCGCGGTCCCGGTATCGCCCGCAGTTCGACCACCCGGTCGGTGATGGCGGCCACCGGCGCCTGGTCGAGTTCCGGATAATCCTGCGAACGGTCGCCGATCGGCAGCACATCCCCGGTCCGTAATGGTGCCGGGCCGATTGCCGACATCACGTCATAGCTGCGTGAACCCAGCACGGGGGTGACGCTGATACCACCGCGCACCGCTAGATAGGTACGCAGTCCCGCATTGGGAGTTCCCAGTGAGATTACCGAGCCATCGCGGACATGATGAATGCTGTTGGTGCCGAACAACGTTCCGTTGACGGTTGGGTCGGTGTCGGCTCCGGTCACCGCGATGTCGATGTCGCCGTCACGAACCCGGGCCGAAAAGCCTCCCAGCGTGACCTCGACGGTCGCCCAGTCGTCGGGATTGGCGACCAAGCGGTTCGCCAGCGTGTGCGAGCGACGGTCGGCCGCCCCGGACCGCCCGACTCCTAGGTGGCCCAGACCGGCCCGGCCGAGGTCCTCGACGATGGCCAACGGCCCGCTGCGCAGTATTTCCAGGGTTATCACGACAGATCCTCCTCGCTACGCCGGCCGGAACTGTACCCACATGCCCTGGGTGAGCAGGGCCGGGTTGGGCCGGTCAATGTCCCACAACACCGCGTCGGTATGGCCGATGATCTGCCACCCGCCGGGGGAGTGCCGCGGGTATACCGCGCTGTATTCGCCTGCCAGCGCGACCGACCCGGCCGGCACCGAGGTCCGCGGCTCGGACCTGCGGGGCACCTGCAGCCGAGGATCGCCGCCGATGAGGTAGGCAAACCCGGGCGCGAATCCGCTGAACCCGACGCGCCACCGGGTGGCGGTGTGGGCGTGGATGACCTGTGCGGTGGTCAGACCGGTATGGCTGGCGACCTCGGCAAGATCGGGGCCGTCGTAGATGACGTCGATGACCGGCGCCGGCAGCGGTTCGCCCTGGTGCTCGGACGCGAGCAGGTCGGGGTCGACGGGCAGCCGGCGTATCCGCTGCCGGGTAACCCCTTGGAAGCGGGGACCGGCGAGCTTCACCAACACCGTGCGGGAGGCCCCGACGATGTCGACCACGCCGGGCAGCGCAGCGGCGCGTAGGGTCTGCGTCCACGCCAAGACCTGCGCGGTGCTGTCACACTCCAGCATCAGCGCTTGATCGCCGTAGTCGAAAATGTTGCGCGTCACCATGTCCGCCGCAAGCTCGGTTGAGATATCGGTCACACTCATTCTTCGACGTTAGCCCCGGATTCGGCGGTGGGCGAGAAATTTTCGAGCACTGCCAGAAGGGCCTTAGCGGATGCTCAGACCCGCGCGGTCGGTGGCCGAATAATCGGCAATCTCAGCCCAATACCTTCGCGATCAGCGCGGGCAATTCGTCGGCCACCACGGGATAACTCAGGGGCGACGCAAACGCGATCGCGCCGGCCTGATCGCCGGTGGTGAAGACATGGCGTTTCTGCTCGGTCGCCGCTGATGCCGCAATCTCGGGGTCGGCCAGCAACGCCTGTTCGTCTTCGGGGCTCTCGGTCAGCCAGATCAGCACGTCGGCGGAATCGAGCACCTCCTTGATGTGATCGCGCGGGATCACACCGCGTTGATCGACGGCGAAGGGTTTGATGCCCTCGGAGATGACCAGACCCATCTCGTTGAGAAAGTCGGTCCGCCAGCCGGCCATCGTTGCAATGACATTGCCCTGCCAAAGCCGCCCCTGCAGTAACAGTGCTTTTTTGCCCATCCATTGCGGATGCTGTTGTGCCACAGCGGCGAACTTCTGGTCGACGGCGTCGATCAGGGACTTCATCTGCGCCCTCTGAAACACCGCCTCACCGACTGTGCTGGCCTGCAGCTTCCAGGGCTCGAAGAACGCGTCACCGCCCGATTGCGGGATGGTGGGGGCGATCGCAGACAGCTTCTGATAGGTCTCGGCGTCGACTCCGGCGTTGATGGCCACAATGAGATCGGGTTTGAGGTTCGCGATCTGGTCGACCTGAATCCCGTCGTCGAGGCTCAACACCACCGGCTGTGCCGCGCCGAGTTTGGGCTGCGCCCAGGGCCACACCGCGAACGGCTGGTCCCCGAACCATCGGGTGACGGCGATGGGCACGACCCCCAGCGCGAGTAAGTCGTCTTGTTCGGTAAAACCGGCGCTGACCACGCGCTTGGGCGGCTCCTTGATGACGGTCTGGCCGAACAAGTGGGTGATGGTCACCGCCCCGGTATCAGCGGTGCCCGCCTGCGGCTTGGATGACGAGCACGCCGCGACCCCGCTGGCGAGCAGCCCTGTGGCCGCCGCGACCTGCAGGAATCCGCGCCGACTCCATCCCTGTTGCATCGCGTGAGATTATCGCGTGCCTGACCGTCACCCCGCCACAGCACCGGCTGGTGCACGCTTGGCCGGGGCACCGCGCGTGCGTGGGTGCGGCGATTTTTCTAACAGCGGGGCCGCGACCGTTGTGATTTTTGCGTTGCGACGACGTAACTGCGACCACCTAGTTCGGTAACAGCCCGTCGTTAGCGTCGACTCGTTCGTGCGTCCTCGGCCCATTCGGCCGCGGATTGGCCGCTCTCTTACACAGGAGACGTAGATGACCATCACCCCGGTACGCCAGCACACCGCACCGCGCGAGCAGCACGTCGGACGCCACTGGATTCATGACTGGCGCCCCGAAGATCCCGAATTCTGGGACACGATCGGCCGGCCGATCGCCCGGCGCAACTTGGTTTTCTCCATCTTCGCCGAGCACATCGGGTTCAGCGTGTGGATGTTGTGGAGCATCGTGGTCGTGCAGATGATGGCCGTTGGCGCACCGGGGCATCCCAGCCATCCCGCCGCGTCGGGCTGGGCACTTTCGCCCAGCCAAGCCCTGTGCCTGGTCGCTGTTCCCAGCGGTGTCGGCGCACTGTTGCGATTGCCCTATACCTTCGCGATCCCGGTTTTCGGCGGCCGCAACTGGACGACCATCTCCGCAAGCTTGTTGGTGATTCCCTGTCTGCTGCTGTCCTGGGCGGTAAGTCACCCCGGCATACCCTTTGTGCTGCTGACGCTGATTGCCGCGACCGCCGGTGTGGGCGGCGGCAACTTCGCCTCGTCGATGGCCAACATTTCGTTCTTCTACCCCGAGAAGGACAAAGGCTGGGCACTGGGCCTCAACGCGGCCGGAGGCAACATTGGCGTCGCGGTAGTGCAAAAGATCATCCCGCCGATCGTGGTCGCCGGTGGCGGGATGGCGCTGGCGCGGGCCGGATTGTTCTATGTGCCGCTGGCGGTCGTCGCCGCGGTCTGCGCCTTTGCGTTCATGAACAACCTCGCCGAGGCGAAGGCCGACGTGAAGCCGGTTTGGCAGTCGCTGCGCCACGCCGACACCTGGATCCTGGCCCTGTTGTACATCGGTACCTTCGGATCCTTCATCGGCTACTCGGCGGCGTTTCCGACACTGCTCAAGACCGTCTTCGATCGCGGCGACATCGCCTTGGGCTGGGCCTTTCTGGGGGCGGGCATCGGATCGGTGATCCGGCCGCTGGGCGGCAGGCTGGCCGATCGCGTTGGCGGCGCCCGCGTCACCGCGGTCAGCTTTCTGATGCTCGCGATCGGGGCGGCCGCCGCGCTGTGGTCGGTGCAGAACGTCAACTTGCCGCTGTTCTTCGCCAGCTTCATGTTCTTGTTCGTGGCCACCGGCATCGGAAACGGATCGACCTATCGCATGATCTCGCGGATCTTCAAGGTCAAAGGTGAGCTCGCGGGCGGTGACCCCGACACGATGGTGCAGATGCGCCGCCAAGCCGCCGGTGCCTTGGGCGTCATCTCGGCGGTCGGCGCCTTCGGTGGGTTCCTGGTGCCCCTGGCCTACGCGTGGTCGAAGGCCCAGTTCGGCAATATCGAACCCGCGCTGCGCTTCTATGTGGTCTTTTTCCTCGCGCTGCTATTCGTCACCTGGCACTGCTACCTACGCAGCAAGACTCCGATGGCGCAGCTAGGGGTGTGATCAGCCGTCGGCTCCGGGCCTGCCCCGGCCATCGGGGGGCCGGTAGCCGTGCCACGGGTTGTACTCGGCGATCAGCTCCTCCTGCGGGGGACGCGCCTCGGGCGGTATGTGCTGCAGGTTGATCCGGATGCGGTACCAGATCGAGCTCGGCCCGCGCATGCCGTCCACCAACACATCGGCGGGTTGCAGCCGATCCGCCACCGCGGGATGGCGAGCGCGCCAGGTGTCCAGGGCGGCCATCGCCTCGTCCTTGGTCTTGGTGCGGGCGACTTCGATCAGCGGCATGCTCGGCTGCCGGCGGCCATCGCTGCGCTTGCCCGCGCCGGCGGGAGCGCGCTGGGGCGGGCCCAGTTCCTCGGGCAGCATCAGCAGCCGGTCCAGCGCTCCCACGGCGCCGTCCATGCCCGACCACGGGTCGCCCAATTCTGCGAACCGATCGGGGACGGTGTCGAGGGTGAAGTCCTGCGGATCGCAGTCGGCCACCTCGTGCCAGTGCAGCGGCGTGGACACCCGGGCGTCGGGGTTGGCCCGCACCGAATAGGGCCAGGCGACCGTGCGGTCCTTGGCGTTCTGGTTGAAGTCGACGAACACTCCCTCGCGTTCCTCCTTCCACCAACGGCTGGTTGCCACGCCGGGCATCCGCCGTTCGACCTCGCGCGCGACGGTCTGCGCGGCCAGCCGAACCTGGGAAAACGACCACTGTGGCGCGATCCGGGCATAGACGTGGAAGCCCCGCGAACCAGAGGTCTTGGGCCAGGGCGTGAGCCCATAATCTTCGAGCACTTCGCGGACCACTTGCGCGACGTCGAGGATGCGGCGCCACTCGACACCGGGCATCGGGTCCAGGTCGATCCGTAGTTCGTCGGGGTGATCGAGGTCGCGGGCAAGCACCGGATGTGGATTCAGATCGACGCAGCCCAAGTTGATCGCCCAGGCCAGTCCCGCGGCATCGTGGATGACCGCTTCCTGGGCGGAGGTGCCTGACGCGTAGCGCAGCTCGGCAACGTCCACCCAGTCGGGGCGGTTGGTGGGGGCGCGCTTCTGAAACACCGCTTCCACGTCGATCCCTTTGACGAAGCGCTTGAGCATCATCGGCCGGCCGGCCACCCCGCGCAGCGCGCCATCGGCCACTGACAGGTAATAGCGGACCAGATCGAGCTTGGTGCGGCTCGGCCGGTCGCCCTGGCCGGGGAAGACCACTCGGTCTGGGTGGGTGATCTTGACCTGCCGAACGGCCAACTCCAATGACACCGGGCCGGTCATGGGAATCAATCGTAATTCCGATGCACTCTATGGTCGCGGTGCGACCGGCGTCACATATGGTGAACTTATGCCTAACCTCAGTGACCTGCCCGGGGTCGCAAAAATTCAGCAATACGTCGACCGCGGGGCGGCCGAACTGCACTACGTGCGCAAGATCATCGAATCAGGTGCGTTCCGGTTGGAGTCGCCGCTGAACTACGCCGCGATGGCAACCGAAATCGCGAAGTGGGGCGAGTTCGGCATGCTGCCCTCGTTCAACGCCAGACGTCATCCGCACCGCGCGGCGTGCATCGACGAAGAGGGCGAATTCACCTACCAGCAGCTCGACGAAGCCGCCCACGCCGTGGCCAACGCCCTGCTGGCCAAGGGGGTATCCGCCGGCGACGGGGTCGCCATCCTGGCGCGCAACCACCGTTGGTTTTTGATCGCCAACTATGGCGCTGTCCGGGCAGGCGCCCGCATCATCTTGCTCAACAGCGAGTTCTCCGGCCCACAAATCAAAGAGGTCTCGGAGCGCGAAGGCGCCAAGCTGATCATTTATGACGACGAGTACACCGGCGCGGTCAGCAAAGCCGAGCCGCCGTTGGGCAAGCTGCGGGCGCTGGGCGTCAACCCCGATTCCGAGGAGGACTCGGGCAGCACCGACGAAACGCTGGCCGAACTCATCGCCCGCAGCAGCACCGCGCCGGCGCCCAAGGCCGGCAAGCATGCGTCGATCATCATTCTGACCAGTGGCACCACCGGCACCCCCAAGGGCGCCAACCGCAGTACCCCGCCGACGCTGGCGCCGGTCGGGGGCATCTTGTCGCACGTCCCGTTCAAGGCCAACGAGGTGACCTCGCTGCCGGCGCCGATGTTCCACGCGCTGGGGTACCTGCACGCCACCATCGCGATGTTCCTGGGCTCGACGCTGGTGTTGCGACGCAAGTTCAAGCCGCAGCTGGTGCTCGAAGACATCGAGAAGCACAAAGTGACCGCCATGGTCGTGGTGCCGGTGATGCTGTCGCGTCTTCTCGACGCGGTCGAGAAGATAGACAAGAAGCCAGACCTGTCCAGCCTGAAGATCGTGTTCGTATCCGGCTCCCAGTTGGGCGCCGAACTGGCCAGCCGCGCACTCAAAGACCTCGGTCCCGTTATCTACAACATGTACGGCTCGACCGAGATCGCATTTGCCACCATCGCCGGGCCCGAGGACCTGCAACGCAACGCCGCGACGGTGGGACCTGTCGTCAAAGGCGTCAAGGTCAAGATCCTCGACGACAACGGCAACGAGGTCTCGCAGGACCAAGTCGGCCGGATCTTCGTGGGCAACGCCTTCCCCTTCGAGGGCTACACCGGTGGCGGCCACAAGCAGATCATCGACGGTCTGATGTCCTCAGGTGACGTCGGCTACTTCGATGAGCACGGGCTGCTCTACGTCAGCGGTCGTGACGACGAGATGATCGTCTCCGGCGGGGAAAACGTGTTCCCGGCCGAAGTCGAGGATCTGATCAGCGGGCATCCCGACGTGGTGGAGGCCACCGCGCTCGGCGTCGACGACAAGGAGTGGGGCGCGCGGCTGCGCGCGTTCGTGGTCAAGAAGCCCGACACCGACCTCGACGAGGAGACCGTCAAGCACTACGTGCGCGACCACCTGGCCCGCTACAAGGTGCCCAGGGAAGTGATCTTCCTCGAGGAGTTGCCGCGCAACCCCACCGGCAAGATCCTCAAACGCGAGCTGCGTGAGATGGAGATCGAGTAGCCGGTCACTGGCTCCGCAGTTCATCGCTGCCCGTAGCGGCTGCGCTAGTTGTCAGGTGGCGGTGTTGGTGACGACCGCCTGGTATCGCCCGGCCGTCGGCGACATCCCCACCGGCATCGCACCGGGCGGTCGGTGTCCATCAACACTAACTGCCCTGCACCTACGAAGTGCCTTCCGGTTCGAGAACCTGAGCCGCCGCAATCCCACGAATTCCCTGCTGGACAGACACTTCCGTGCATCTACAGGACGACGACCTCAATCACCGGTGAACAATCCGGGGCGGGGCACGTCGATGCCCAGTGCTCGGCTGAGCCGGGGAGGCGCCTCGCTTTGGAAACGAGGACGGAGTCATGCCGAATTCATCAGTGATCGACTCATTCTTGCTTGCCTGTCTGACGATCCGTGATGAGCAGTTCGCCGGGCGCGCCACGCTGGCAGTGAACTTCTAGAGTCCGACGGCCTGTTCCAGGCCATACAGTGACGTCTCCAGGTGTAGCAGGAGTCGCTGCAAGTGCGGGACACTGCGACGGCACCCGACTAGGCCGAATTCGAGCGTGCCGGCGTTGCTGAGCAGAGTGATGCTCAGCGCCTGACCGTCGTGAGCGATCGACAGTGGATAGATGCTGTCCAGCCGGGCCCCGTGCCAGTACATGGGTTTGGTCGGTCCCGGCAGGTTCGACACAATGACATTGAACGACGGCTTTGTCCATGGGACGAAGCCCGGAACAGCTGTCAGCGTCAAAGGCGCCATATTGAAGGCCCACAACGCTTTTGCCTGCAGCGGGGACAATTCGGAAAATGCCTTCTTGTTTCGGCGCATCGACTGACTGATCATTTCCAGTCGTTTCGCCGGATCCGTGGTGTCGGTCGCGAGACCGCAAAGCACGGTCCCGACCATGGTGCCGCCGGAGTCATCGGTTTGCGAACGCAGGCTAACCGGGACCAAGGCAACTAGCGGCGCATCCGGTAGCGCATTCTGCTCGAGCAAGTACTGGCGCAGCGCACCGGCGCACATTGCCAGCACTACATCGTTGATGGTGACCCCCGCGCATTTCGCTACGGCCCGGAACCGATCCAACGACCATGACTGCGCTGCGCATCGGCGCGCGCCGCCGACCTTCACGTTGAACAGGGTGCGCGGAGCCCCAAATGGCAGGGTCAACTGCTGCTCAACCAGCGCAGCGCGGATCAAGGACACTGTCGATGGACCGAGTGCCATCAGAGATCCCGCCGTGTTGGCCAGCGATCCCAGCCTGGAAGAGCCAACCGCGTGATCCGGCTGCGGGGGCAGATTCCATGGTGCCCGCACTTCGGTGTCGCGAGGGTCATCCGAAAGTGCGCGCTGCAGCAGCATCAATGCCGAGGCACCGTCGAGCAGGGCATGGTGGAACTTGGAGTAGATCGCGAACCGGCCGTCTGCCAACCCGTCCACCACGTGCATTTCCCACAACGGGTAATGGCGATCGAGCAGGTGGCTGTGTGGCTGAGAAACCAATTGGAGCAACTCGCGTACCCTCCCGGGATACGGAAGCACCGAACGCCGCACGTGATAGTCGGTATCGATCTCGTTGTCGTACTGCCAGCCCAGGTTGGTAATACCGCCCAACAATGTTGCGGGGTGCTTGCGGAATGCGGGTTGTCCCTCTCGATTTGCCGCCAGGCATCTATAGATCTCATCGACAAATCCCGGACCGGCCGCGTCGGGAGGATCGAACAGCTGCAAAACGGCCACATGCATGGGGTGCTCGCGGGACTCGGTGAACAGGAAGGACGCATCGGTCGGCATCATCAATTCCATCGAAGTCATTAGACAGCGGGGGCCCATGGCGAGCAACCGGCCTCGATGAAACTGTCGGCGGATCCCACAGCAGAGATCGTGAAATGTGCGGCGCACAACAGGCCGCCGCCGGCATCTTCATTTCATGGCGACGTCGAGTTGCTGGCTGAACCTGATCGAGCCTTGGTTCAAGGAACTGGCCGGTGCGCGAAGCCCGCCGCGGATCGAACCGAATCGCAGACAGACCGCTTGCGGCTTACGGGTCGCGGGGCAGGCCCAGCAGCCGCTCGGCGATGATGTTGAGCTGCACCTCGGAGGTGCCGCCGTAGATCGTGGTGGCGCGACTGGATAGCAGGTACTCGCCCCACTTACCGGCCAACTCGTCGGTGTCGCCGATCGCGGCATCCGTGCCGAACGACGACACGGCGAACTCCGCATAGCCCTGACCGGTGCGCATCGACAACAGCTTGGATATCGCCGCCGACGGCATGGCGTCCCCACCCGAGAGGGTCAACAGGGTGGAGCGCAGGTTGAGCACCTTGGCGGCGTGACCCTCGGCGATCAGGTGTCCGGCGCGGTGCTGGGCGACCTGATCGAACTGGCCGTCCCGGACGAACTCGACGAACTGCGGCAAGGTGGCCAGGAAGTTGTTGTCGATGCTGCCAATCGATACTCGTTCGGCGGTCAGGGTGTTGCGGCTGACTTCCCAGCCCCGGTTGACTTCGCCCAGGACACACTCGTCCGGGACGAACACATCGTCGATGTAGACGGTGTTGAACATTTCGTGGCCGGTCAGCTTGCGCAGCGGCTTTACCTGTACGCCTTCGCTTTTCATGTCCAGCAGGAAGTAGGTGATGCCGTTGTGCTTGGGTGCGTTCGGATCGGTTCTGGCCAGTAGCGCGCCCCATTGCGAGTACTGAGCGGCGGTGGTCCAAATTTTCTGTCCGGTGATGCGCCAGCCGCCGTCTACCCGTGTCGCCTTCGTGCTCAGACCGGCCAGGTCCGAGCCGGCGCCGGGCTCCGAGAACAGCTGGCACCAGATCATCTCGCCGCGGAAGGTGGGCGGCAGAAATCGTTGCTTCTGCTCTTCGGTACCGAACGCCACGATCGACGGGAGGATCCACGCCGCGATGCCGACCTGGGGCCGTTTTACCCGACCGGTGCTGAACTCCTGGGCGATGATGACCTGCTCGACCGGGCTGGAGGCCCGTCCCCAGGGCTTGGGCAGATATGGCAGCACCCAGCCGCCTTCGGCGATCGCGGCCTTTCGGGGCTCCCGATCCATCCGCTTGAGGGCCTCCACATCGGCGCGAATCTCGGCCCGCAGCTTCTCGGTGTCGGGATCCAAGTCGATGTCCACCGCTCGCATGCCCGTGGTGGTCGCGGTGTCCACCACCCGCTGCGGGTACTCGACGCTGCGGCCGAAACAGGCCGCCAGCATCAGGGCCCGGCGGTAGTAGACGTTGGTGTCGTGCTCCCAGGTGTAGCCGATGCCGCCGTGCACCTGTATGCAGTCCTGGGTGCAGCGCTGGGCTGCGGCCGGTGCCAGTGTCGCGGCGACGGCCGCGGCGAACTCGATGTGCGGGCTGTCCTCGTCTAGCGCGCGGGCCGCGTCCCACACGGCGGCGGTGGCGCGCTCGGTGTCGGCGATCATCTCGGCGCATTTGTGCTTGATCGCCTGGAACTGGCCGATCGGCCTGCCGAACTGTTCGCGGATCTTGGCGTAACCCGACGCGGCATCGGTGGCCCAGCGGGCTACACCCACCGCCTCGGCCGAGAGTAGGGTGGACATCAGCGCGTGGGCGGTGGTCATGCTCAGATTGCTCAGCACCACGTCATCGCCAACCTCGACGGCGTTGGCGCGGACGTGTGCGACGGGGCGCAGCGGGTCGAGGCTGCGGACCGGTTCGATTTCAAGTTGCTCGGCGCGCAGCACCACCCACTCGTCGCCGCTATCGATGGCGACCGGCAGCACCAGAATGGAGGCCTGGGCTGCGGCTGGAACCGCGCGGACCTCGCCGCGGATGACCAGCACGCCACCGTCCTCTAGCCCCTGGCGCGTTGCGGTGAGCCCCGAGTCCAGCGCGTAGGCCGCGATGGCGGCACCGCTGGCGAGTTCGGAAAGCACCTTGGCCTCGGGGTCATGCACCGAAATCAGTGCGCTGGCGATCGCCGACGGGACGAACGGACCGGGGACCGCCCCGTAGCCGAATTCGGCCAGCGCCACAGCCAGCTCGAGGATCCCGTAACCCTGTCCGCCGACGGACTCGGCGAGATGAACACCCTGCAAGCCTTGTTCGGCCGCCGCTTGCCAGTAGGGCGGTGGATTCTCGACCGGAGTTTCCATAGCCGCGTGCAGCACTTCCGACGGCGCCACGCGCGCTACCAGTGATCGCACCGAATCGTCCAGGTCCCGATGCTCAGGGGTTATCGCGATCGGCATTGCTCGCCTTCCCTTGCTTTATTGCTGAACCGCCATATCGGCCAAGCACCTCCAAGCTAACAATCGGCTTGGCAGTTGACCGCATTGGCTAGTGACAGGCCGTCGCGCAGGCTGCGGCAGTTGTCGACGGCCTCGGTCAGATAGCGCCGCATGGTGTCGACGGTGTACCAGGTGACGTGGGGGGTGAGCACCACGTTGTCCAGGCGCAGCAACGGATTCTCGGGCACCACCGGCTCCACGGTGAACACGTCGAGCCCGGCGGCGGCCAGCGATCCGCTGCGCAGCGCGTCAACCAGGGCGTCTTCGTCGACGACGGCGCCGCGAGAAGTGTTGATCAGCAACGAATTCGGCTTTATCCGGGCCAGGGCGTCGGCGTCGAGCAGCCGATCGGTGTGCGGCGTCAAGGGCAGGTGCAGCGAGACGATGTCACTGGTGGCCAGCAGTTCGGGCAGGGGCCGCCAGCCGGGCCTCCCGTCGTCTCGGGTGCTGGTGTGCAGCACGGTTGCGCCCATCGCGGAGACTATGGTGGCCACCCGCTTGGCGATGTTGCCGTAACCGATCAGTCCGACGGTGCAACTGCCGATGTCGCGCACCGATTCGCCCAGTTGCGGGTCGGTTGGCCAGCCCCGTCCCTGCCGGGTCGCCGCGTCGAGCTCCGGCAGCCGGCGCAGCGCCGCCAGCATGAGCAGCACCGTGCCCTCGGCGACCGAAGGCGCGTTGGCGCCGGGCATGTTGGCGACCGCGATGCCGTGCTTGGTCGCGGTCGCCACGTCGATCGTGTTCACTCCGGCGCCGAGCTTTTGGACCAGCCGCAACCGCGGCGCGCGTTGCAGGTCGGCGCCCGAGAGTGGACGCAAGACGTGCCAAATTACCTCGGCGTGGTCCAACTCCCGATAGAAGCCACTGTCGTCGTCTTCGGCGCACCACCTGATTTCGAGCCAATCGCGCTGTGCGGCAACAAATTCAAGTACTTTCTCGCCGGGCACGAAGTGGGCCAGAACTCGTAACGGCTGGTTCACTGCCACCGCTTCGCTATCCAGTTTGTGATGGTGTCGGCTTGTTCGTCGCGTGCGCCGGGGGTGGTGAAGTAGTGGTCGGTATCGATGGAGGCGCGTGCTTTGTCCGTGCTGGCGAGCCCGTCGTAGATGCACTGCGCGTCGGAGGGGAACACTCCGGTGTCGGCGTCGGCATTGATCACCAGGGCGGGACACGTGATCCGGGCTAGGTGCGGTGCCGCCCGGGTCTGCGCCACCCGCAGGCTCCACATGCCCAGCCAGTTGCGCAGCGTGCAGGCCGCGGCGATGCCGCGCGCTGAGCGGTTTGCCCGCACCGGTTTTCCGGCGTAGCACAGATTGGGCTCTCGGTTGGTTGGTTCGATGCTGGCGTCGACCATGCGCGGATCGGCCCAGGTGCGCATCACGGTGAATGGCCGGTCGGAAAATCCCGCGGCGCGTACGCGTTTGAGTTCGTCCTCGGCCCAGTCGGTGATGCTCTCGTTGCGCGCCGCCTGCGCCGCCCGGTAGCGGCTGAGGAACTCTGGGGAGTATGGCGGCCCGTTGCGCTCGTTGAACAGGTCCAGGTCGGGATCGGTTGCAACGGGGTCGTTTTCGTCGATGACGGCGGCGTCCATCCAGGCCGTCAGCACTTCCGGGCGGCCGGGATGGGCGGCGGTGGCCACGTAGCCGTCCGCGGTGGGTAGTTCGTTGACGCCGGCCGCCGGGCGCGTTCCCGCCAGCGGCGTTACGTTTGGATCCACCGCCTGTGACTGATAGGCGGCCATCAGCGACCCGCCTCCGGAGTTGCCCAGCAGCACCACCGTTTCCGCGCCGGCGACCTCGCGCAGCCAGCGCACCCCGACCCCGATGTCGACCAGCGCGTGGTCCAGCGCAAAGTTGCTTTCGAAGCCGCGAAACCTGGTGTTCCAGCCCAGGAACCCGATGCCGCGGGCGGCCATGTAGTCGGCGAGGTAGTGCTCGGAGAAATCGATCTGGTAGTGCGTGGCGATCATCGCCACCGTTGGCCTGGTTCCGGCGGCACGGTGATAGAGCCCTTGGCGCGGGTGTCCGCCGGCACCGGCTCGTCCGGCGGTCGGCGAACTCAGCCCGACGAACTCGCGGTTGATCTCGGGTGTGCCGGTTGCAGCGGACAATTCAGGAGACCTCCACGCCGTAGATGGCTCGGTAGTAGATGTTGGCCAGGGTCTGGATGCAGGCCAGGTCGTCGGGTTCTTTGGTGCGAGACCCGCTGAGCTGGATGTAACAGAACTGGTTGAACATCGCCACGATCGCCTCGGCGACCAGCTGCGGGTCGTCGCCCGGGCAGTAGCCCTCGGCCTGGGCGCGCTTGACCGTTTCCTTGATGAAACTGATGGGGATTGCACACATATCGGCCCACTGTTGGGCAAAGTCCTCATTGACCATGGCCAACTGCGACACGCTGACCATCTCCGCGAGGCGGTTGCGATAGGTGTTCCAGTGCGCGGCGGCGGCTTCGTAGGCGCGCTCCCGATTGGAGAGACCGTGGCTGGTCACCGACAGCGCCCGCTGGTTGACTTCATCGCGAAACCGCAGTGCCCACTGGCGGACCATCGCTTCTTTGGAGTCGTAGTAGTTGTAGAAGGATGCCGCCGAGCGGCCGGCCTCGGCGGCGATGTCGGCAATCGTGGTGGCCAAGATGCCCTTGCGCGCAATAACCGTCCGGGCGGCGGTGTCGATCGCGGCCTGCGTCTGGCGTCCGCGGTGCGTCGGGAACTCCGGCACCTGGCGTACCTCCTCTGGAACAAATCTGAATCTGATGTTAGATTCAGATTTGAATCGTGGCCAGGCCACGCACTTGATCGGAGTCAACAGATGATCAAGCCGCACAACACCAATACCGAATTCGAGTTCGGCGGAATCAACCACGTCGCGCTGGTCTGTTCGGACATGGCTCGTACCGTGGACTTCTACAGCAACATCCTCGGGATGCCGCTGATCAAGTCGCTCGACCTGCCCGGCGGCCAGGGCCAGCACTTCTTTTTCGATGCGGGCAACGGTGACTGCGTCGCCTTCTTCTGGTTCGCCGACGCACCCGATCGCGTCCCGGGCATCTCGTCGCCGGGGGCCATCCCCGGCATTGGCGACATCACCAGCGCCGTGAGCACCATGAACCATCTGGCCTTTCACGTACCGGCGGAAAAGTTCGACGCCTACCGGCAACGGTTGAAGGACAAGGGCGTGCGGGTCGGCCCCGTGCTCAATCACGACCACAGCGAGTTCCAGGTGTCGGCGACGGTGCATCCGGGGCTGTACGTTCGCTCCTTCTACTTCCAGGATCCCGATGGCATCACGCTGGAATTCGCCTGCTGGATAAAGGAGTTCACTGCCGACGACACGCCGGCGGTGCCCCGCACGGCGGCAGACCGGCGGCCTCCGGTGGCAGCGGGGCACTAGGTAAGCGTGACCGACGCTATCTTGACCGACGATCAGATCGCGGCACTGAGCCCGCAGCAACGGCGTGATCTGATTTCCTGGCTGGAACGGCCACTTGGCGAGTTGGTGGACCCGACGATCCTCTCCCGGACTCGTCGTATCCGACTGCGGCTCATCATCAGTTGCGCGCTGGTGCTGATCCCGTGGACGGTATTTCTGGGGCTGACCTTGCCGGGCAACTACGTGGCGCACAACTGGCCGGCCACTTGGGTGGGCTTCGACATCCTGTTGGTGGCCTTCATGGCGGCTACCGCGGTGCTGGGCTATCTGCGCCGCCAACTGCTGCTGCTGACCGCTTTCACCACCGGTGTGCTGCTGATCTGTGACGCCTGGTTCGATCTGATGACGGCGGGGCCCAGCGACCGCTGGTGGTCGGTGGGGTCCGCGCTGTTCATCGAGCTACCGATAGCCGTCGTGATGATCACCGGGGCGCAACGCATCATGCGACTCACGCTGGCGCGGCTGTGGCTTATTGAGCCAGGGACGCGGCTGTGGCACCTGCCCTTGTTCCCCTGAGGCCGTAAAGCCTGGGATCGGAGAGTTCATCGAGCAGCGAAGCCAGCTGGTCGACGAGCTGGCCGGGCTCGAGTTCGACGTCGCCCTCGATCCAGGCGCTGATGGTCTGGGCAACGCCGCCGACGATGAAGTGCGCGCCCACCTTGATCCGGTCGTTGGCCGGGATTCTGAGCGCATCGCCGGCATGCTGGCCCGACAGCATGGCGAACAGTGCGCTGGATTCGGTGCGCTTGCGCACGACCACGGGATTGGCCAGGTGGGTGCTGAAGAGCAGCCGCCCGATGCGGGCGTCACCGACGATGGTGCGCACAATTTCGGCGATCCCGGCGCGGGCCTGCTCGGGAGGGGGCACCGTCGCAACCGCGGCCTGGATGGTGGTGGCCAGATCGCCGACCACCCAGTCGAAGACCCCGCCGATGAATTCATCCTTGTCGGGGAAGCTCTCGTAGAAATAGCGTGCCGACAGGCCGGCCTGGCGGCAGATGCCCCGCACCGTTAGCTCGGCGATATCGCGATCGCTGGAACCGAGCAGTTCCAGCCCGGACTGGAGTAGCTGGCTGCGGCGAGCTGCGAGCCGTTCGGTCGCCTCCACTCCCCGGTACGGACGCAAGCTTGGGGCGCTGGACCCCTCGGTATTACTAGTCATTGCCAAATATCTTGACATTAAAGCGGTAGCACGACACCATCGGGAAACAGGTGTTTTCACAATTGATACCCGCGGGCAGGGGGTTTCGGTGACGATCCAGGAGGCGGCGGGCCGGCTTGCGCCGCATGTCGAGCGGCCGATCTCTGACCCGCCGCGCCAGGTCGGGCAGCGAAAACGCGGCGGTTTCGGGGATGGGCTGATGGGGGTGGCGCTGCTGGCCGGTCCGGCCAACGTGATCATGGAGTTGGCGCGTCCTGGAGTTGGACACGCCGTGATGGAAAGTCGGGTCGAAAGCGGTCGAATCGACCGCCACCCGATAAAACGGGCCCGAACCACCTTCACCTACGTTGCGGTGGCCAGCGCCGGCACCGATGAGCAAAAGGCCGCCTTTCGCCGTGCCGTGAACCGGGTCCATGCCCAGGTCTACTCGACACCGGAGAGCCCGGTGAGTTACAGCGCCTTCGACGTGGAGCTGCAGCTGTGGGTGGCGGCCTGCCTGTATAAGGGCGGCGTTGATATCTATCGAACTTTCGTCGGCGAGATGGACGACGAGGAGGCCGATCGCCACTATCGCGACGGCATGTCGATGGGCACCACCCTGCAGGTGCCCGCCGAGCTGTGGCCGCCGGATCGGGCCGCCTTTGATCGGTACTGGCAGGAGTCGCTGCAGAAGATCCACATTGATGACGCCGTGCGCGAATATCTGTATCCGATCGCCGCGTCCCGGGTGCGCGGGGTTGCCCTGCCGGGCCCGCTGCGGCGGTGGTCGGAAGGCTTGGCGCTGCTGATCACCACCGGTTTTCTGCCGCAGCGGTTCCGTGACGAGATGCGGTTGCCCTGGGATGCGGCCAAGCAACGGCGGTTCGATCGGTTGATTGCCGTGGTGGGTGCGCTGAATCGGATGATGCCGCGAATCGTGCGCGAGTTCCCGTTCAATTTCATGCTCTGGGACCTGGACCGCCGGATCAGGACCGGCCGTCGGTTGGTGTAACGCCCGAGCGGGCGGTCCGGCCAACGCGGCTGACTCTCCATCTTACGGAAGGGGCGTGGACTTCGGCGCGCCCTGACCAGATCCGTTCGGCCCGATCCGTTGGGCCGCCCACCGGCGTTGATGGACCTGATGGCGGCCTCCAAAACCCCCAGGAAGTGGTTTCCCGCCGGACTTGCAATGTGGCCGTCCGTGGTGTCGAATGTCGATAATGACAATCATATTCATCTCTGGCGGTGCTGGCGGTGCTGGCGGTGCTGGCGGTGCTGGCAGTGCTGGCAGTGCTGGCAGTGCTGGCCGTGGTGGCTCCGGTGTGGTTCGCCTCGCCGCCTGAGGTGCATTCGGCTCTGCTCAGCAGCGGCCCGGGGCCGGCGTCGCTGCTGTCGGGGGCTGCGGCGTGGGCGGGGTTGAGCACCGAGTACGCGTCGGTGGCAGACGAACTCATGGGCGTGCTCGCAGCGGTGCAGGGCGGGGCCTGGGAGGGGTTGAGCGCAGAGCTGTATGTGGCCGCCCATGTGCCATACCTGATGTGGCTGATGCGGGCCAGCGCGACCAGTGCGCAGGCGGCTGCACAGCATGAGGCGGCGGCCGCCGCCTACACCACCGCATTGGCGGCCATGCCGACCATGCCGGAGCTGGCCGCCAACCACGTCATCCACGGGGTCTTGATGGCGACGAACTTCTTCGGCATCAACACCATTCCGATCGCCGCCAACGAGGCCGACTACGTCCGAATGTGGATTCAAGCGGCGACCACCATGTCGACCTATCAAGCGGTATCCGCGGCCGCCGTGGCGTCGACGCCACCGAGCACTCCGGCTCCGCGCATCCTGGCAGCGCCGGCCGCCGCCCATGACCATGACCATGACCATGGGGGCGATCCCACCCTGATCGACTACTTCGTTGCCGAGGTACTGCGCATCATCAGCGGCGGCAGGATCATCTGGGATCCCGCCGAAGGGACCGTGAACGGCATCCCCTACGACGACTACGTCAACGCAGCCCAACCGATCTGGTGGCTGGTTCGTGCCCTGGAGTTCGGTCAGGACTTTCAGACCTTCATCAAGGAATTGTTCACCAATCCGATCGGCGCCATCGAGTTCATGGTCGAACTCGTCTTGTTCGATTGGCCGACGCACATCGCCCAGATCATTCAAGCGCTGGCGCAATCCCCGCAGTTGCTCGCCGTTGCACTCGGTGGCGTTGTTGCCAATCTGGGGGCGATATCGGGATTGGCCGGGCTATCCGGGCTGGCCGGTCTGCATTCGGCCGCCCTTCCGGCCGCCATCGCGCCGATCGCCCCGCCGATGCCGCCCAGCGTTGCGTTGGCCCCCACGGTCGCCGCGTCGGTGGCGGCGCCCACGCCGCCATCTGCACCGCCGTCCGCGGCGAGCACGGTGGCCAACGCCGCGCCGCCGCCCCCGCCCGCCCCGGCCGCAGCGGGCTTCGGGTTCCCCTTCGTGGTGGGGGGTGGTCCCGGTATCGGCTATGGCGAAGGCATGAGCGCCAGCGCGGCCGCGAGCGCCAGGAGAAAGGCGCCGGAGCCGGATTCCGCGGCGCTGGCCGCCGCGGCGGCCGCGCGCGAGGAGGCACGTCGGCGTCGGCGCAAGCGCAAGACGGAACGTGGCTACGGCGAGGAGTTCATGGACGTGGAGGTCGATCCGGACTGGGGCGGACCCCGTGACGATGAGCCGGTGGCCTCGACGCAGGGTGCCGGGCGACTGGGATTCGCCGGCACGGTGCACAGCGAATCGGCCGCCACGGCGGCGGGGTTGACCACTCTGGTCGCCGACGAGTTCGGTGGCGGTCCGAAGATGCCGATGCTTCCGGGTACCTGGGACACCGACTCGGATGCGCCGAGCGACTAGCCGCGTAATGTCGGTTGGGTGCGTAGCGAAGGCGATAGCTGGGACATCACCACCAGTGTTGGGTCGACGGCACTATTCGTCGCCACGGCACGTGCACTAGAGGCGCTGAAGCCCGACCCCTTGGCCGTGGACCCGTACGCGGAGCTGTTCTGCCGCGCCGTCGGCGGTTCCTGGGCCGACGTCCTGGACGGCAACGCAGCGGACCACGAATTGCAGAGCGACGACTTTGGCAAGCACTTCGTCAATTTCCAGGGTGCCCGCACCAAGTACTTCGACGCCTACTTCCGCCGCGCGGTCGAGGCGGGAGTGCGGCAGGTGGTGGTCTTGGCGGCGGGGCTGGATTCGCGCGCCTACCGATTGTCCTGGCCGGACGGGACCACCATCTTCGAGTTGGACCGACCTCAGGTCCTCGATTTCAAGCGTGAGGTGCTCGGTGGCCATGGTGTTCGACCGCGCACCGAGCGTCGGGAGATCGCCGTCGATCTGCGAGACGATTGGCCCCAGGCGCTACGGGACAGCGGCTTTGATGCCGAAGCTCCGTCGGCGTGGATCGCCGAAGGGTTGCTGATTTATCTGCCCGCTGCGGCGCAAGAGCAACTGTTTACCGGCATCGACAGCCTGGCCTGCCTCGGCAGTCATGTCGCGGTGGAGGATGGTGCACCGCTGCCCGACGCGGAGTTCGCCGCCAAGTTGGAGGAAGAACGCGCCGCCGTGGCTGCTGGAGGTGAGCGGCCGTTTTTCCAGCTGCTCTACAACTAGCGATGTGCCCCGGCCGCCGACTGGTTTAGCGAACACGGCTGGACCGCGCTGGGCACCCCGTTGAACAACTACCTGCGCGAGGTGGGCCGACCGGTACCCGGTCCCGGGTCCGAGGTTGCGGCGATGTTCGCGCGCAACACCCTGATGAGCGCCACCAAGCCCTGATCAGCGATTCGATGCCGTTATCGATGCCGGATTCGGTTCGGCTCGGAACTTCTGGATGCCCGGATCCGACCACTGGGCGGCTTGTGGTTTACGCCGCCCAGGCGATGCGTTCTGCGGGTGATCAACCGTGGTGAGGGGTCGGCTGGTGGGTGGTCCGGGCGTCAACCAAGGTTTGATAATGAAAATCATGTTCACTACTCTGGAGTGCTTGGTGACGCTCGGTGGGCTCGTCTGGGGAGGAAATATTCATCATGTGGATGCAAGCTGTGTGCAGTAGTCCGCCGGGGGACTATAAGTTGCAGTTCAGCGCACTGGGGCGCGAGGTCCGGTGGTGAGTAACGTGCTCGCAATCACCTCGACAGTTAGCTTATGCAATGCTAACTTCAGGGCTGATTTTGACGGTAGTTCAGAACAACGTGAGGTTCAGGAGACAGCAGAAGCGTGAAACGTGGTGATATCGGCATGCCTGCTGCTCAGTCCCCTACGTCGCGGGTAAGCGGCCGGGTGGACGCTGACGTTGTCAGCCGGTTCGCGACCTGCTGCCGCGCGCTTGGCATCGCGGTTTATGACCGCAAGCGCCCAGCTGACCTGGACGCCGCACGATCGGGTTTCGGTGCGCTGACCCGGGTCGCCAGCGATCAGTGTGACGCATGGACCGGATTGGCGGCCGCCGGAGATCAGTCAATTGGAGTCCTCGAGGCGGTCTCGCGGACCGCGGGTACGGCCGGTACGTTGCAGCGCCACGTGGAGTTGGCGGCCGGGTCGTTGGGCTTTCTCTACGACACCGGCCTTTATCTGCGGTTTCGGGCGACCGACCCGGATGGCTTTCATCTCGCGTACGCGGCGGCACTGGCGCTGGCGGGAGAGTCGGCGCAATTCGCCAAGGCCAACGAGTTGGTGTCGGGCATTGTCGACCGCCGGCCGAGCTGGCGCGACGCGCGCTGGCTCGCGGTCGTCATCAACTACCGCGCCCAGCGTTGGTCGGATGTCGTCAAGCTGCTGACCCCGATCGTCAACGACTCCGAACTTGACGAGGCCTTTGCGCACGCGGCCAAGATCACCCTGGGCACCGCGCTGGCCCGGTTGGGCATGTTTGCCCCGGCGCTGTCCTACCTCGAGGAACCGGACGGCCCCGTTCCGGTCGCCGCGGTCGATGGCGCACTGGCCAAGGCGTTGGTGTTGCGTGCCCACGTGGACGAGGAGTCGGCAAGCGAAGTCCTGCAGGACCTGTATGCCGCCCATCCGGAGACCGAGCAAATCGAGCACGCGCTCTCCGACACCAGCTTTGGGATTGTGACCACCACGACAGGTCAGATCGAGGCTCGTACCGACCCCTGGGATCCCGAAACCGAGCCCAGCGCCGACGACTTCGTCGACCCCTCCGCCCACGAGCGCAAGGGCGTGCTGCTGCACGAGGCCGAGCTTCAGCTGGCCGAGTTCATCGGACTGGAAGAGGTGAAAAACCAGGTTTCCCGGCTGAAGAGTTCGGTGGCCATGGAGCTGGTGCGTAAGCAGCGGGGGCTTGCCGTAGCTCAGCGCACCCACCACCTGATCTTCGCCGGCCCGCCCGGGACCGGTAAGACGACGATTGCGCGCGTGGTTGCCAAGATCTATTGCGGCCTTGGTCTGTTGAAGCGGGAGAACATCAGGGAGGTGCACCGCGCCGACCTCATCGGCCAACACATCGGCGAAACCGAGGCCAAGACCAACGCCATCATCGACAGCGCACTGGACGGGGTGCTGTTCCTCGATGAGGCCTACGCGCTGGTAGCAACCGGCGCCAAGAACGACTTCGGGCTGGTGGCCATCGACACCTTGCTGGCCCGCATGGAAAACGACCGTGATCGGCTGGTGGTGATCATCGCCGGTTACCGGGCCGACCTGGACAAGTTTCTGGATACCAACGAGGGCTTGCGCTCGCGATTCACCCGCAGCATCGACTTCCCCTCGTACACCTCACACGAGCTGGTGGAGATCGCACACAAGATGGCCGAACAGCGCGACAGCATCTTCGAACCGGCGGCGCTGCAGGACTTGGAGGGACTGTTCGCCAGGCTGGCGGCCGGCTCAACTCCGGACTCCAACGGAGTCTCGCGGCGCAGCCTCGACATCGCCGGCAACGGCCGGTTCGTGCGTAACATCGTCGAACGTTCCGAAGAAGAACGCGAATTCCGGCTCGACCACTCCGAGCACGCTGGATCCGGCGAGTTCAGCGATGACGAGCTAATGACAATCACCGGCTCCGACGTGGGCAGGTCGGTTGAACCGCTGCTGCGCGGCCTGGGTCTTTCGGTGCCCGCATGACGACCAATGAGCCCGTTGGCGAATGGGCCGGTGCCCGGCGATCGTTCACGTCGCGTGCCCCGGTCAACGACAACCCCGACAAGGTCGAGTACCGGCGCGGTTTCGTCACCCGTCACCAGGTGACCGGTTGGCGGTTCGTGATGCGCCGCATCGCTTCGGGTATCGCGTTGCACGACACCCGGATGCTGGTCGACCCGTTGCGCACCCAGTCGCGTTCGGTCCTGATGGGTGTGCTGATCTTCATCACCGGTTTGGTTGGCTGCTTCGTATTCTCGCTCATCCGGCCCAACGGCCAGGTGGGGAGCAACGCGGTACTCGCCGATCGGTCCACCGCCGCGCTGTACGTGCGGGTCGGAGACACCCTGCACCCGGTGCTCAACCTGACCTCCGCCCGGCTGATCGTTGGCCACCCCGTCAACCCCACGACGGTGAAAAGTACTGAGCTGGACCGTTTTCCGCGCGGCAACCTGATCGGCATTCCTGGTGCCCCCGAGCGGATGGTGCAGAGCGAGGCCCGCGACTCCGACTGGACGGTGTGCGACGCCATCAGCAGTGGGTCGCAAGGCGGCAGCGCCGCCCACAGCACCGGCGTTACGGTGATCGCCGGCTCGCCGGAGCCCAGCGGCTACCGGGCAACCGCGCTCGGCGCCGGGCAGGTGATTCTGGTCAATGACGGCACCAGTAGCTGGCTGCTGTGGGACGGCAAGCGCAGCCGGATGGACCTGGCCGACCATGCGGTCACCAATGCGCTGGGATTTGGCACCGACCTGCCCGCGCCGCGACCCATCGCGCCGGGTTTGTTCAACGCGATACCGGAGGCGGCACCGCTGGCGGCACCGGCCATTCCCGACGCAGGCAATCCGGCGGCCTTTGCCGTGCCCGGGCCTATTGGCTCAGTGGTTCAGGCTTACACCCTGGGTGACAACAGCATTCAGTACTATGCCGTGCTGCCGGACGGACTGCAGCCGATCTCGCCGGTGCTGGCTGCCATCCTGCGCAACACCAACTCCTACGGTCTGCAGCAGCCGCCGCGGATCGGTGCCGATGACGTCGCCAAGCTGCCGGTGTCGCGAATGCTGGATACCACCCGCTATCCCGCCACACCGATGCACCTTGTCGACACCGAAAGCAATCCCATCACATGCGCCTACTGGAGCAAACCGGTCGGTGCGACGACCAGCTCGCTGACCTTGTTGTCCGGAGCGGCGTTGCCGGTGCCCGACGCGGTCCACACCGTCGACTTGGTGGGTGGCGGATCGCAAAACGGTGCTGTGGCAACCCGAGTTGCCCTGGCGCCAGGTACCGGCTACTTCACCCAGACCGCTGGTGGTGGCCCTGCGGCGCCGCCCACCGGGTCGTTGTTCTGGGTCTCCGACACCGGGGTGCGCTACGGCATCGACACCGAAGGGGAAGGCGGCCGCAAGACGGTTGAGGCGCTTGGGCTGCAAGATCCCCCGGTACTGATTCCGTGGTCCGTCCTGTCGTTGTTCGCGCCAGGCCCGACGCTGTCCCGCGCCGACGCACTGATGGCCCACGACGGGTTGGCACCTGACAGCAAGCCGGGTCGTCCGGCATCGGCCGAGGGGGAGCCCCGATGAGCAGACTGATCTTCGAGGCCCGCCGGCGGCTGGCGCCGCCGAATACCCGCAAGGGCACCATCACCATCGAAGCTCCGCCGGAGTTGCCGCGGGTGATTCCGCCGTCGATGTTGCGGCGTGCGATGCCTGTTCTGATCGTGATCCTCATCGTCGGAATGATCATCGCCCTGGTGGCGACCGGGATGAAGATGATTTCCCCGCAGACCCTGTTCTTCCCCTTCGTGCTGCTGCTGGCCGCGACCGCGCTCTTCCGCGGCAACGACAAGAAGATGCGCACCGAGGAAGTCGACGCCGAACGGGCCGATTACCTGCGTTATCTGTCGGTGGTGCGGGACAACATCCGGGCCCAGGCGGCTCAGCAGCGGGCCGCGGCGCAGTGGTCCCATCCCGACCCGGACGCGTTGGCCGCGGTACCCGGATCCCGTCGGCAATGGGAGCGCGACCCGCACGATCCCGACTTCCTGGTGCTGCGGGCCGGCCGCCATTCCGTGCCGCTCACCACCACCCTGCGGGTTAGCGACACCGCGGATGAAATCGACTTGGAGCCGGTGTCGCACAGTGCATTACATAGCCTGCTCGACACCCAACGCACGGTTCGTGACGTGCCGACCGGGATCGATCTGACCAAGGTCTCGCGGGTCACCCTCGTCGGGGACCGTGCCCAGGTGCGCGACGCGCTGCGGGCCTGGGTTGCCCAAGCGGTGACCTGGCACGACCCGACGGTGCTGGGAGTGGCGCTGGCCACCCGCGACCTGGAAAGCGGCCAGTGGTCCTGGCTGAAGTGGTTGCCGCACGTCGACATCCCCGGTCAGGCCGACGGCGTGGGCCCGGCCCGCTACCTGGCGGCCGACCCCGATGACCTGGTCGAAATGTTGGCTCCCGCGATACTCGATCGCCCCGCCTACGCCGGCTCAGCAGCAGACGCGTTGCGGCACTTGCTGATCGTGGTCGACGATCCCGACTACGACATCAACGCGTCGATGCTGGCGATGGGCCGCGCCGGGGTCACCGTCGTGCACTGTTCGTCCACCCTTCCGCACCGCGAGCAGTATTCGGATCCGGAGAAGCCGATCCTGCGCATCGAGGATGGCGCCATCACCCGCTGGCAGACCGGCGGCGGCTGGCAGGCCTACATTGACCACGCGGACCAGTTGGGTGCCGACGAAGCCTCACACCTGGCCCGCCGGCTGTCGCGGTGGGATTCCAACCCAACGCATGCCGGGCTGCGCTCGGCGGCCACCCGCGGCGCGAGCTTCACCACGCTGCTGGGCATCCCGGACGCTTCACAGCTGGATGTACAGGCAATCTGGGGCCAGCGCCGCCGCGACGACGAGTTGCGCGTGCCGATCGGCATCACCGCCAGCGGCGAGCCGTTGATGTTCGACCTGAAGGACGAGGCCGAAGGCGGGATGGGGCCACACGGCCTGATGATCGGCATGACCGGGTCCGGGAAATCCCAGACCCTGATGTCGATCTTGCTGTCGCTGTTGACAACTCACTCAGCGGAGCGGCTCATCGTCATCTACGCCGACTTCAAGGGTGAGGCCGGGGCGGACAGCTTCCGGAATTTCCCTCAGGTCGTCGCGGTGATCTCCAACATGGCCGAGAAGAAGTCGCTGGCCGACCGGTTCGCCGACACCCTGCGCGGTGAGGTGGCTCGTCGCGAGACGCTGTTGCGCGAGGCCGGCCGCAAGATCCAGGGCAGCGCCTTCAACTCGGTGCTCGAATACGAGAACGCCCGGGAATCGGCGGGCGTTGCCGGACTTGACCTTCCCCCGATCCCGACGCTGTTCGTGGTCGCCGACGAGTTCACCCTGATGCTGGCCGACCACCCCGAGTACGCGGAGCTGTTCGACTACGTGGCTCGTAAAGGCCGGTCGTTCCGCATCCACATCCTGTTCGCGTCCCAGACCCTCGATGTCGGCAAGATCAAGGACATCGACAAGAACACCTCCTATCGGATCGGGCTGAAAGTCGCCAGCGCCAGCGTTTCTCGCCAGATCATCGGGGTAGAGGACGCCTACCACATCGAGGCGGGCAAAGAGCACAAGGGCGTCGGCTTTCTGGTTCCGGCGCCGGGTGCGGCCCCGATCCGGTTCCGCAGCACCTACGTCGACGGCATCTACGAGCCGCCCCAGCAGACCAAGACCCGGGTTGTGCACAACATCCCGGAGCCCAAGTTGTTCACCGCCACCGCGGTGGAGCCGGATCCGGACACCGTCATCTCCGAGGTCGAAGAGGAGCACCCGGTTGGTCCGCCGCGCAAGTTGATCGCAACGATCGGCGAACAGCTGGCCCGCTACGGTCCGCAGGCGCCGCGGCTGTGGCTGCCGCCGTTGGACGAGCCCATCCCGTTGAGCACGCTGCTGGCCACGGCCGGGGTGGCGCAACGACAGTGGCGCTGGCCCCTCGGCGAGATCGACAAGCCATTCGAGATGCGCCGCGACCCGCTGGTGTTCGATGCGACCTCGTCGGCCGGGAACTTGGTGATCCATGGTGGTCCCAAATCCGGAAAGTCCACCGCGCTGCAGTCGTTCATGCTGTCGGCCGCCAGCCTGCATTCGCCCAGCGAGGTCACGTTCTATTGCCTGGACTACGGCGGCGGGCAACTGCGGGCGCTGCAGGACCTGGCCCACGTCGGTAGCGTCGCATCCGCACTGGAACCCGAACGCATTCGGCGCACCTTCGGTGAGTTGGAGCAGTTGCTGCTGGCGCGTCAGCAGCGCGAGGTGTTCCGGGACCGGGGTGGAAACGGTCAGGCCCATGGTTCGGTCCCCGACGACGGTTTCGGCGAGGTATTCCTGGTCATCGACAACCTGTACGCGTTCAGCCGCGACAACACCGACCAGTTCAACACTCGTAACCCGTTGCTGGCCAGGGTGACTGAGTTGGTCAATGTCGGCATGGCGTACGGGATCCACGTCATCATCACCACCCCCAGCTGGCTGGAGGTGCCGTTGGCGATGCGCGACGGTCTCGGGATGCGTCTCGAACTGCGGTTGCACGACGCGCGGGACAGCAACGTGCGGGTGGTCGGCGCGCTGCGTCGACCGGCCGAATCCGTTCCGCACGACCAGCCCGGCCGCGGGCTAACCATGGCCGCCGAGCATTTCCTGTTCGCCGCGCCAGAGCTGGATCAGGTGCCGGCAATCAACGCGCGCTACCCGGGCATGGCCGCCCCACCGGTGCGGCTGTTGCCGATCGACCTTGCCCCGGACGCGGTCGGAAACCTCTACCGCGGCCCGGATCAGATCGTCATCGGTCAGCGCGAAGAAGACTTGGCGCCGGTGGTGCTCAACCTTGCCGAGAACCCGCTGTTGATGGTGTTCGGTGACAGCAAATCGGGCAAGACGACCCTGCTGCGCCACATCATCCGCACCGTTCGTGAGCACTCCACCGAGGATCAGGTGGCTTTCACCGTGCTGGATCGACGGCTGCATCTCGTTGACGAGCCGTTATTCCCCGAAAACGAGTACACCGCCAACATCGACCGGATCGTCCCGGCGATGCTGGGCCTGGCCAACCTGATCGACTCACGACGGCCGCCGACGGGCATGTCTGCCGCGGAGCTGGCCCGGTGGACTTATCAGGGCCACACCCACTACCTCATCATCGATGACGTTGACCAGATCCCGGACACGGCCGCGATGTCGGGTCCCTTTGCCGGGCAGCGGCCGTGGACACCGCTGATCGGTCTGCTGGCCCAAGCCTCAGATCTCGGGTTGCGGGTGATCGTCACGGCGCGCGCGTCCGGATCGGCGCACGCGCTGATGACCAGCCCGCTGTTGCGCCGGTTCAACGATCTGCAGGCGACCACGTTGATGTTGGCGGGCAACCCGCAAGACAGCGGCAAGATCCGCGGTCAGCGGTTCAGTCGCCTACCGGCGGGACGAGCGATGTTGTTGGGCGACAGTGATGATCCGACGTACGTGCAATTGGTCAATCCGCTTGTCGGTGAGGCCGCGACAGTTACTGAAACGCAGCAGAAGGGAAATTAGTCATGACGTTGCGAGTGGTTCCGGAGGGATTGGCCGCGGCTAGTGCCGCGGTGGAAGCGCTGACCGCCCGGCTGGCGGCTGCGCACGCAAGCGCATCCCCAGTGATCTCAGCGGTGGTGCCCGCCGCGGTCGATCCGGTGTCGTTGCAGACTGCGGCCGGGTTCAGTGCCCAAGGCATTGAGCACGCTGCGGTGGCGGCCGAGGGTGTCGAAGAGTTGGGACGAGCCGGTCTCGGCGTGGGTGAGTCCGGCGTGAGCTATCTCGCCGGCGATGCGGTTGCCGCTGCTACCTACGGGATCGCAGGCGCCTGACAATGGCTGTTGCCGCCGGTCCTATCTGGATTGCGTCGCCACCCGAGGTGCATTCGGCGATGCTGAGTAGCGGTCCCGGCCCGGCTTCGCTGCTTGCAGCGGCCGGAGTCTGGAGCGCGCTCAGCGCCGAGTATGCCTTGGCGGCGGCGGAACTCAGTGAGGTACTGGCGGCGGTGCAAGCGGGAGCCTGGCAGGGGCCAAGCGGTTTCCAGTACGTGGCCGCGCATCTTCCGTATGTGGCGTGGCTGCTGCAGGCCAGCGCTGATGGTGCCGGCAAGGCGGCCGAGCACGAGGCCGCTGCGGTGGCCTACTCGGGCGCGTTGGCGGCAATGCCGACGCTCACCGAGCTGGGCGCAAATCACGCCCTGCACGGTGTCCTGGTCGCAACAAACTTCTTTGGGCTCAATGCGATTCCGATCGCGCTCAATGAAGCTGACTACGTTCGGATGTGGGTGCTGGCCGCTACCACCATGGGTTTGTATCAGGCGACTGCGGGTGCGGCGCTGGCCTCGGCGCCGCGCACCGGTCCGCCGCCGAAGGTGGTCAACCCCGGCGGTGGGCAGGTGGCTCACCTTGCCGCCGACGCGGCCCAGGCGCAGTCCGGGGCCGCAGCGGCAGGGGGCTCCGACCCCTGGCAGTTGCTTTGGCAGTTGCTGCAATATCTGTGGAATGCCTACACCGGGTTCAACACCTGGATGTTCGATTTGATCTGGGAATTCCTGCAGGACCCAATCGGAAACACGATCAAGATCATCATCGCGTTCCTGACCAACCCGTTGCAGGCCATCATCACCTACGGCCCACTGTTGTTCGCGTTGAGCTATCAGATTTTCTTCAACCTCGTCGGCTGGCCGACCTGGGCCCTGATCTTGAGTTCTCCTTTCCTGCTGCCGGCGGCGCTGGGTCTGGCCTTGAGCGCCATAGCGTTCACGCCCATCCAGATTGCGGCGGAGGTACCGGCCGCGGCCGCGCCACTGGCCGCCGCGGCCGTCACTGCCAAGTCTGTGTTCCCGGCGGCCAGCCTCGCTTCGCCGGGCACCGGCTCCGCGGGGGCTCCTGCGTCGGGCGCCGGCGCCGGCGCACCCGGAACTGCGCCACCGGGCCCGGGCGCTCCGGCGCCGGCGAGTTTTCTCTATGCCGTTGGTGGCAGCGGTGATTGGGGTCCCAGCCTGGGGCCAACGGTAGGCGGTCGAAGCGGTGCCAAGGCGCCGGCTGCGACCATCCCGGCGGCCGGCGCGGCGGCGGCCAGCCGAGCCTCCGCGCGCAGCCGGCGACGTCGGCGAACCGAAATGCGGGACTACGGCGACGAGTTCCTGGATATGGACGCAAATGGTGTCACCGGGCCGGCGGCGACCGACGACGCCGCACGGGCGTCCGAGCGTGGGGCCGGGCAATTCGGCTTCGCCGGCACCGTATCCACCGAGGCGGTGTTGCAGGCCGCGGGCCTGACGGAGCTCGCGGTGGACGAATTTGGAAACGGTCCCCGGATGCCGATGGTGCCGGGCAGCTGGGACAGCCCCCAGGAAGGGAGAGAAGACGGTTTACAAAGTGAGTGACCGAAACCCACGCCGAGAGGAGACAAGGAGATAGTTATGAGTCTTTTGGATGCACACATTCCACAGTTGGTGGCGTCGCAGGCAGCGTTTGGTGCGAAGGCCGGATTGATGCGCCACACCATCAGCCAGGCCGAGCAGGCTGCGCTGTCGGCGCAGGCTTTTCACCAGGGCGAGTCCGCGGCATCTTTTCAGGCCGCCCACGCGCGTTTCGTCGCGGCAGCCGCCAAGGTGAACACCTTGCTGGATATCGCGCAGGCGAACCTGGGCGAAGCCGCCGGCACCTATGTGGCTGCCGACGCTGCGGCCGCCTCTGCGTACACCGGTTTCTGAGTCCAGTCATAGAACGAAAGGGTTTGTGATGTCACAGATCATGTACAACTACCCGGCGATGCTGGCCCACGCCGGGGACATGTCGGGCTACGCCGGCACGATGCAGGGGCTGGGTGCCGACATCTCCGCCGAGCAGGCCGCGTTGTCCAGCGCCTGGCAGGGTGACACCGGGGTGACCTACCAGGCGTGGCAGGCGCAGTGGAACCAGGCGATGGAAGACCTGGTGCGGGCCTACCAGTCGATGTCTGGAACCCACGAAGCCAACACCATGGCCATGCTGGCTCGCGACACGTCCGAAGCCGCAAAATGGGGCGGCTAATCCTTTAAATGGAGTCAATGCCCAACGCAGTTGAACTCACGGTCGAGAACGCGTGGTTCATTGCGGAGATGGTTGGCGCGGGCACCTTTCCGTGGGTGCTCGCGATCACCACGCCCTACAGCGATGAGGCCCAGCGCAGTGCCTTTTTCGCGCGGCAACGAGATGAGCTGACCCAGCTAGGTCTGTTGTCCTCGGACGGTGTGGTCAATCCGGCGGTGGCCGAGTGGATCAAAGTGGTCTGCTTTCCCGAGCGGTGGCTGGACCTGCGTTACGTGGGTCCAGGCACGGGCAACGGCGGCGAGGATCTGTTGCGCGGCATCGTGGCGCAAAGTGCCGGAATCATGGGCAAGGCCGGCAAGGCCCACCCGAGCTTCAACACCGTTGTCGCGCTGCGTAAGGCCCAATTGGTCACCTTCACGGCAATGGACATCGACGACCCCAGGGCCCTGGTTCCGGTGCTCGGGGTCGGACTGTCGGCCCGGCCGCCGGCCCGCTTCGAGGAATTCAGCATGCCGATGCGGGTTGGTGCCAGGGCCGATGAGCGGTTGCGCTCCGGCGAGTCGCTCGACGAGGTTCTCGACTACCTCGGCATTCCAGTTTCGGCGCGGCCGGTGGTCCAGGCCGTCTTCTCCGGGCCGCGCAGCTACGTCGAGATTGTCGCCGGCTGCAATCGCGACGGCGAGCACACCACCACCGACGTCGGCCTGAGCATCGTCGATACCACCGCGGGGCGAGTGCTGGTCAGCCCGTCGCGCGCCTTCGACGGTGAATGGGTTTCCACCTTCAGCGCCGGGACTCCCTTCGCGACAGCGGTCGCGATAGACCAACTGATCGCCAACCTGCCGGACGGCCAGTGGTTCCCCGGCCAAAGGTTGTCCCGAGATTTTTCGAGTCAACCCTCCTAGTGACCTCCTAGCAATGAGAAAGAGAGCATGATGTCCCAGCAACGGCCGCAGCGCCTTTCGAAGGCCCAATGATGTCCGGCACCGTCATGCCGATCGTCCGCGTTGCGATTCTGGCGGACAGCCGGCTGACGGAAGTTGCGCTGCCCGCGGAGTTACCGCTACGCGAAATCCTGCCTGCCGTACAGCGGTTGGTGATTCCGGTGGCCGAAGACGGTGACGCTGGATCGGCCGACCTGGGCATAGCTGGACATCTGAGCCTGGCGCCCGTCGGTGGGGCGCCGTTCAGCCTGGACGCCAGCCTGGACACCGTCGGGGTGGTCGACGGCGATCTGCTCGTGCTGCAGCCGGTACCCACCGGTCCGGCCGCGCCGGGAATCGTTGAGGACATCGCCGACGCGGCCATGATCTTCTCGACTTCGCGGTTGCGGCCCTGGGACGCCCGGCATCTGCAACGCGGCGCGCTGGCGGCGTTGATCGGTGTGGCGCTGGCGGGATCCGGGCTGGCGGTCGCCTACCGGGCGGCCACCGGTGCACTGGCCGGACTGCTCATCGTCAGTGTGATCGCGGTGGCCATGGCGTTGGCCGGTCTGCTGTTGGGCGCCCGTTCGCCACGAACCGGTATCGCATTGTCGATCGCCGCGTTGGCGCCCGTCGGCGCGGCGCTGGCGCTGGCGGTGCCCGGATCGTTTGGTGCCGCGCAGGTGCTGCTCGCGGCCGCCGGCGTGACCGCTTGGTCGCTGATCTGTCTGATGGTTCCCGGTGAGCAGCGTGAGCGCATCGTCGCGCTGTTCACCGCCGTGGCTGTGGTCGGGGCCGCGCTGTTGCTTGCGGCCGGTGCCGAACTGCTCTGGCAGCTGCCGGTGTCGAGCATTGGCTGCGGGTTGATCGTGGCGGCGCTGCTGGTCACCATCCAGTCTGCTCAGCTCTCCGCGGTGTGGGCGCGCTTCCCGTTGCCGGTGATCCCGGCGCCGGGGGACCCCACCCCGTCGGCTCCATCGCTGCGAGTGTTGGAAGACCTGCCGCGGCGGGTGCGGGTCAGTGACGCCCACCAGAGCGGTTTCATCGCCGCGGCCGTACTGCTCAGCGTGCTGGGGTCGGTGGCAATCGCGCTGCGCCCGGACACGGTGAGCGCTCTGGGCTGGTACGTGGTCGCGGCAACCGCGGCGACCGCTACGTTGCGCGCCCGAATTTGGGATTCGGCCGCCTGCAAGGCATGGCTGCTCACCCAGCCCTATCTGGTAGGCGGGACGCTGTTGGTGCTCTACGCCGCGACCGGCCACTTCATTGCCGCCTTCGGCGCATTGGTGGTGCTGGCCGTGCTGGCGGTGGCCTGGGTTGTGGTCGCACTGAATCCCGTCATCGCGTCGCCGGAAAGCTACTCGCCGCCGCTGCGGCGGCTGTTGGGCTTCCTCGCCGCGGGCTTGGACGCCTCGCTTATCCCGGTCATGGCGTATCTGGTGGGCTTGTTCACCTGGGTGCTCAATCGATGAAGCGGGCCGGTTCGGCCTGCCTCACAGCAATTCTGGCCATTTTCACCACGGGTGCGTTGTGGGCCGCGCCGCCGGTATCGGCGATCAGCCCTCCGGCGGTTGATGACTCGGTGCAGCCGCCAAGCGGCACCCCCGGGCCCGTACAGACGATGGAGCAACGTGGTGCCTGCAGCGTCTCGGGGCTGATCCCCGGTACCGACATCAGCGTCCCGGGAGCCAGCCAAGCGATGCTGAACCTTCCTGCCGCATGGCAGTTTTCGCGTGGTGAAGGTCAGCTGGTGGCAATCCTGGACACCGGCGTGCAGCCGGGCCCACGGCTACCCAACGTCGATGCCGGTGGCGACTTCGTGGATTCGACGGACGGGCTGACCGACTGTGATGGCCGTGGCACCCTGGTCGCCGGGATCGTCGCCGGCCAGCCCGGTAACGACGGCTTCTCGGGCGTGGCACCCGCGGCACGCCTGCTGTCCATCAGAGTGACATCGGACAAGTTCTCGGCCCGCTCGAGCGGCGGGGATCCTTCGGTGGAGCGAGCGACGATCGACGTCGCGGCCCTGGGGCGGGCCATTGTGCATGCCGCCGACCGGGGCGCGCGGGTGATCAACATTTCCTCGATCACCTGTCTGCCGGCGGACCGCCAGGTCGACCAGGCCGCGCTCGGCGCCGCGATCCGCTATGCGGCCGTGGACAAAGACGTGGTGATTGTGGCCGCCGTCGGCAACAGCGGAGCTGGTGGCCCGGGCAGCGGCGGCACGTGTGAGTCCAATCCGCTGACCGACCTGAGCCATCCGGACGATCCGCGCAACTGGGCCGGCGTCACCTCGGTGTCGATCCCGTCGCTGTGGCAGCCCTACGTGCTGTCGGTGGCATCGTTGACTGCGGGTGGACAGCCGTCGAAGTTCACCATGGCCGGGCCGTGGGTGGGCATCGCCGCTCCCGGCGAAAACATCGTCTCGGTGAGCAACGCTGGCGGCGGTGGTCTGGCCAACGGCCTGCCCAACCAGCGCCAGCAACTGACGCCGCTCAGCGGCACCAGCTACGCGGCGGGCTACGTCTCCGGCGTCGCCGCACTGGTCCGCAGCAAGTATCCCGAACTGACCGCGGCGCAGGTGATGCATCGCCTCACCGCCACGGCACACAACGGTGCCAGGGATCCGTCCAACGTCGTCGGAGCCGGAATTCTGGACCCAGCGGCGGCGCTGACCTGGGAGCTGCCCGCCGCCGACGGGGGTGCGCCGCAGGTGGCACCGGCAAAGCCGGTGTCAGTTCCGCCGGCACCGCAGCCGCGGAACACCACCCCACGAAACGTGGCGTTCGCCGGCGCCGCCGCCTTGACGGTGCTCGTTGCGGGTGTAGCGGCGACCGTGGCAATAGCGCGCCGACGCAAGGACGCCGAAGGAAGGACTGCGCGTGAGCTTTGATCGATCCATACCTCGGCCGGGCTCCGGGCGGATCACCCTGGCGCTGCTCGCGGTGGTGCCCGCCGTGATGGCCTATCCCTGGCATTCCCGCAGGGACTACTGGCTGATCGGCATCGCCGCCTTCGTCGTGATCGTGCTCTTCGCCTGGTGGCGCGGGCTTTACCTGACAACCATCCTGCACCGGCGAGTGGCGATGATGCGCCGTCGGCCCGCTGAGTCAGGGGCCGAAGCCGACACCAGCACGACGGTGACATTGCGCATCGGGCCGCCCGCCTCCGACATCGACGTGCTGCCGCTGCCGGTAATAGCTCGATACCTGAACTGCTACGGCATCCGCGTTGACGCGATTCGCATCACCGGCCGCACCACCGGGTCGGGTGAAACTCAGACCTGGATCGGACTGACGGTGTCGGCGGCCACCAACCTGGCGGCGCTGCAGGCTCGCGCAGCGCGCATCCCGTTGCACGAGACCGCCCGGGTTACCGCCCGCCGGCTCGCTGATCACCTGCGCGAGATCGGCTGGGAGGTCAGCTTGGTCGCGGCCGAGGACTTGCCGTCGCTGCTGGATCCCGACTCCGATCACGCTCTCCGCGAGACCTGGCGGGGCGTGCAGCACGGCGACTCGGAGTATCTGGCCGCATATCGGGTGATTGTGGACGCTGCGCTGCCCGACACACTGGCCGAGATCTGGTCGCATCCGGCGTTGGAAACCTGGATGGCCATCGAGATCGCCGCGCGCGGTCGGTCGGGAGCCGATTATTCGGTTGCCGCCGCGTGCGCATTCCGCACCGATGAGCAACCGGCCGTCGCAGCACCGTTGGCCACCCTGATACCGCAACGGGGAAACCATGGGCCCACGCTTGCGGCCATGGAACTGTCCTCCACCCGTGCGCTCGACGGATACGCCGACGCGCCGGAGAACCTGCTGATGCGGCTGGTGTGGTCCACCCCGGGTGCCGGGTTGCACCGCGCTGCGCCGACCGAAACCGCTAGTCGAACATGAAGTCGCCCAGGAACGCGGTCATCCGCCGCAGATAGTCCAACTGACTCACGTGTAGCACGTGACTGCCGGGAAACCAGTGCAGCGCGCAGCGATCCCAGTGTTCCCAAAGCGTTTCCGCGTGATCGGGTGGAGCCATCCGATCGCCCAGGCCGGCGATGATCATCCGGCGGTGCTTGGGTAGTTGCGGCCGGTAGTTCAGCGGGCTGTGAAACGCCAGCCCGGCATCCAGCTCGCCGCGGCTGATGCTGGACAGGCACAGTCCGAGCCGGACCAGTTTGCTGGCCGGGAACCATTGCTCGAATAGCTTTGCTGGTGTGACGACCGGACAGTTCGGGATCACGGCCTCTAGCCGGTTTTCGACCGACGACACCAGCGCGGAGGTATAGCCGCCCAGCGATATGCCAGTCAGTGCTATTCGCGTGACACCGGTGTGGTGCAGGTAGTCCACGATAGACCGGAAGTCGTACACCGCTTGGGCCATCGACTCGGCGAAACCGCTCAACCCGCTTGCGAAGAATCCGAAACCGCTAAATGGCGAGAATCTTTCGGCTCGCTTCCCATGAAAAGGCAACGTGTACAACAGCACGTCATAGCCGGATCGGTAATACCACGGCAGGGAGAAAAACAGTCCGTTGAGCAAGTACGACGACCCCATGAAGCCATGAATGACGCACAGGGTGGGCCGTGGCCCGTCGTCGTGGCGCCAGTGTTGCGCGCGTACGACGTTGTTGGAAGTCAGTGCGCTCCAGTGCTGGCGCATGTTGGGGTTGATCGCGCGAAAGCCGCTGGTGAAAGAGATGTCGTCGACGCTGCCACGGGCGATCGACTCCGCCAGCGGGCTGGCCGGGCGGGCCGAAATCCTGGGCAATTCGGTGGGCGCCGCAAATGACTTGCGTGGATCTTGTTCGGCCGCGAGCTCGGCATAGAAATTCAGGTTTGCCCGCTCACCACCGGAGTCGAGGCGGCGCAGTGCGTGAGCGACCACGGCGGGTGCCACGGTGGTGGACAGCAGTGAGGACGCGTAGGTGCGTAGCGCGATATCGCCGACTGCCGATGACTCGACAACGAGGCGTTGCCGAAGCGACAGCGCCGACAGTGGGGGCAGGCCTTCGGCACCGGCTTCCCCGCCGGGCACATCGGGAATCGGGACCGGCGGATCAATGGGATCGGTCTCAGAAGTCCCGGACGTCTCCGAAATCTCCGACATCCCGTCGATGCTATCGCGTCGATAGCCCAGAGCGTGGGTTGTTCCGACAGTATCGTCAATTTCTGCGTGGGTTTGGGTGCGTGTTAGGGGCGTTTTCGGTAAGTAGGTTTGTCCTATGGCACCCATCTGGCGACGGTGTTGATCAGGAGGACCGATATGTGGGATCCCGACGTCTACCTAGCCTTTGCGGATCATCGCGGCCGCCCGTTCTATGACCTGGTCTCGCGGATAGGTGCCAAACGGGCGCGCCGAGTGGTCGACCTCGGCTGCGGGCCGGGCAACTTGACCCGATACCTGGCGCGACGCTGGCCCGAGGCGATCATCGAAGCGTGGGACAGTTCGCCGCAGATGGTCGCGGCCGCCCGGGAACGTGGAATCGATGCCACTACAGGCGACTTGCGCACGTGGAAGCCGAAGCCTGACACCGATGTGGTGATCAGCAGCGCCGCGTTGCACTGGGTGCCCGAACACGCCGACCTGATGGTCCAGTGGGCAACGGAGCTGCCGCACGGATCGTGGATCGCGGTTCAGGTTCCGGGGAACTTCGAAACACCATCGCATGCTGTGGTGCGTGCGCTGGCCCGCCGCGAACCCTATGCAAAACTGATGCGCGACATACCATTTCGGGTTGGTGCCGTGGTCGGCTCACCGGCAAGCTACGCAGGTTTGTTGATGGACGCCGGATGTAAGGTCGATGCCTGGGAGACGACTTATCTGCACCAGCTCACCGGCAAGAATCCGGTGCTGGAATGGATTACCGGCACTGCGATGGTTCCGGTGCGGGAACGGCTCGACGACGTGAGCTGGGAACAGTTCCGCCAAGAACTGATTCCGCTGTTGGATGACGCCTATCCGCCGCGGTCCGATGGCACGACCATGTTCCCCTTCCGGCGGTTGTTCATCGTGGCCGAGGTGGGTGGCGCCCGCCGCTCCGCTGACGTTTCCTAGTTATTGTCCTGTGCGACTTAACCTTCGATGTCACGGTCCGCCGCGGCTGACGAGTCCTCGCGTGGCGTCGGCTGATGGCTCTTCAGGTAGGTTTCGGTATAGCGCGCCGCGATGTGGGAACCGGCGAAATCCGAAGGGATCACGTCCCCGGTGCTCTGGCGCCAATCGTTGAGGAGCGCCGCCAGTTCGGCCGCGACAGGATCCGCGGACGCGGCGCCCTCGCCGGCCAGCAGGTTGGCGGTCTCGGTGGGGTCGCTGCGCAGGTCATACAATTCTTGCGCCGGACGCGGTGACGAAACCAGGGGTGCGACCGCCAGCCCGGACGGGCTTTCCTCGATGTCCTTGGGCAAATCCAGCATTGGCCGCGAGACGTAGTTCTCGATGTAGCTGTATTCCTTGGTGCGGATAGCCCGAATGGGATCGAACGAGTCGTGGTAGGTCTTCATGGCGTAGACATGCTCACGAACCGGCCGGCCATCCGCGTCGGCCTCAGGCGAGATCAGCGCGTGCGCGTGGGAGAGGCCTTCGACATCGGCGGGAATGTCGATTCCCAACAGGCTCAGCAGGGTTGGTAGCAGGTCGACCCCGCTGAACAATTCGTCATAGACCCGAGGTGGCACCGCCAGGCGCTTGGGCGGACGGACGATCATTGCAATGCCGGTACCGGCGTCATACAGCGTCGACTTGGCGCGGGGAAAGGCCGGGCCGTGATCGGTCAGGAACACCACCCAGGTGCTGGCGTCCAGCCCGGTCTGTTCGAGCGTGTCCAGGATGCGGCCGACGGCCGCGTCCGCGGTGGTGATGGCGCCATAGAAATCCGCAAGATCCTGACGCACTTCGGGGGTGTCGGGCAGGTAGTCGGGCAGGTCGACGGTCGAGCTGTCCGCGGGCTCGTAGCGTTCGTGCGGGTAGGGGCGGTGAGTTTCGAAGAACCCGGCGGTGAGCAGAAACGGCTGCCCGGCAAGGGCTGCGACGCCCTCATGCAGCCAGTTCTGCACTTTGTCCACCATGTAGTCGCAGTAGGAACTCGAGACGTCCAGCTCATCAAAGCCCAGTCGACTCGGCTGCGAAGTCTCGTGTTGCATCCCGAAAAGCGCTGAATGCCAGCCATGTTCACCGAGCAACTGGGGCAGGGTCCGGACACCGGAGCGGTACTCCCAGCCGTGATGGGCCAGACCTACCAGGCCATTGCTCTGCGGGTAGCGGCCGGTGAACAGCGAGCCGCGCGATGGCGAGCACAGCGGGGCGGTGGCGTGCGCGCGGGTGAACAGGATTGCCTCGCCGGCGAGCCGGTCCAACCGCGGGCTGTCGACATCGCGGTGGCCGTAGGCGCCCAGGTAGCGCCCCAGATCGTGCCAGTGCACGATCAGCACATTTTGCCCGCCGTCGTTGCTGCCGCTGCCCGCACCCGTCATCTTGGCCTCACCCCTTCAGCGCGCTCGCGGCGGCGACGATACCGGGTGCAGCGGATGCGCCGAAGGTCACGGCTGGTCCCACCGGTTTTCCGAAACGAACTCCGGCAGTGGCCGCGCAACGGCCCATCCGTCCAGCTCCAACGCCGGCTGCTGCGGAAACTCGGGCACCGGGCCCAGGCACAAGACTGCCACCGGTTCGGCCCCGTCGGGCATCCGCAACAGATCCGCCAACCGATGCGGGTCGAACAGCGACACCCAACCCATGCCCAGGCCTTCGGCGCGGGCGGCCAGCCACAGATTCTGGATCGCGCAGGACACCGAGGCGAGATCCATCTGCGGCAGCGTTCGCCGTCCGAAGATGTGCCCGTCGCGCCCGTCGCGCAGGGCCACCACCATCAGCTCCGCGCACTCGAGAATGCCTTCGACTTTCAGTGCGAGAAATTCATCGGCCCGCTCGCCCAGCGCCCCGGCGGTCAGCGCCCGTTCCTCGTCGACCAGGGTGTGGATGCGTCTGCGCAGCCCCGTGTCGGTGATCCGGATGAACCGCCAGGGCTGCATCAGGCCCACGTTGGGTGCGGCGTGCGCGGCATGCAATAGGCGTGTCAGCACGTCCTCGGGCACCACGGCGCCCGGGACGAAGTGGCGCATGTCCCGCCGCTCGGTGATCACGCGATACACCGCTTGCCGTTCTTGGGCGGTGAATGCGTAGTCAGTCACACAGCCATCGTAGAAATGTGAAGACTAGGAAGAGTACGAACACTAAGACGAGCATTGCGAAGGCAGACAAACGAAAGGGTGGCCCGTGAAGGTTCCCGATGTTTTCGACGACCTGCCCGCCGACCCGGCGGTCAGACGTGTCTATGGCGAGCCACACGTCACCCCCGACGGTGCGACGGTGATTCCGGTGGCCAAGATCCAGGAAGGCCGCGGCCGGCTCCGCCGCGGCCCGGACGCCGACTCCGGGCAGCCCTACGGCCTGGCTGCCGTCCCGATCGGCGTGTTCGTCATCCACGGCGGCGACGCGAAATGGGTGCCTGCCGTCGATGCGAACCGCATCGCGCTGGTCGGAGTGCTTACCGGCCTGTTCGCGGCGGTGATCGGCAGTCTCGCGGTGCTGCGGCGTCCGCCGTGGCCCGACATCACCATCAGGGACTGTAGGTAACCCCGACCGCGCGGAAGACGTACTCCGGCGGCACGTCGAAGGCGAGTGAACGCAGCGGCAGCCGCGCCAGCACGTCCTCGGGGATGTCCGCTTTGAAGTGCAGCGAGAGGTCGCCGTGAAACCGCGGGTCGACCTTGGCGACATCGATATCGACCTGCACCCCCGTCGACGAGATCTCGGCCGTCGCCGCACCGCTGTGGGGTGCGTCCCAGCGCACGTCGATGGCCCGGCCGGCTAGCTTGGGCAGCGAGGAGAGGGTGCCCAGTACCCGCTCCTGGGTGAACGCCAAGGCGCCCGGATAGCTCGCGACGCTGTGCGAGGCCCGTACGCTCGGGATGGTTCCGGTAAATCGCCTGGTGACCGGAACATACTCCTCGAGGTAGATGAGCCCTTCGGCCTCGACCTGAGCCCGAAAATCCTCGCTGAGCTTGCCGATGCCGAACAGCCGCCGAATGATCACCGCCATGCCGCCAGTATGGGCCCGTTTTCGCGGCGCTGCATCGATGCTGGTATCCGTTGAGCATGACCCGCCCACGAATGACTTTGCCTCTTCTGCTCGCCCTGGCCGCCATCGTTGTCTACGCACTGATGTGGATCGGCTATCGCCAGGACTGGGGCTGGCTGCACGCCATGGACTGGTCGTTGTTGAACGCGTCCCATGACATTGGGGTCAAGCACCCGGGATGGGTCAACTTCTGGTTCGCCGTCTCGTTTGTGCTGGGCCCGATCACCACGCGGATCGTCGGCTTGGTGGCGATCACGATCGCGCTGGTGCAGCGCAAGATGCG
The DNA here is from genome assembly GCF_022354805.1 of Mycobacterium liflandii. NCBI lineage: Bacteria > Bacillati > Actinomycetota > Actinomycetes > Mycobacteriales > Mycobacteriaceae > Mycobacterium > Mycobacterium liflandii. Next base: position 1,122,335 of record NZ_CP023138.1, read on the forward strand.
GATGGCGCTGCTGTTACTGGCCTGTGTGCCGTTGAACTGGATCGTCACCATGATCGCCAAGGGACTGGCGGACCGGCCGCGACCGGTGACCAAGCTCGTCGCTGCGCATTCCGCCTCGTTCCCGTCGGGGCACGCCCTGGAGCTCACGGCCAGTGTCCTGGCGATGTTGACCTTCCTGCTTCCCATGATCCGGGTGCACTGGATGCGCATCCTGGCAGTGGTCGTGGGTGCGCTGAGCGTGTTGTTGGTGGGGATATCCCGAGTCGCGTTGAACGTGCACCACCCCTCCGACGTAATCGCCGGTTGGGCGCTGGGCTACGTGTATTTCTTGTTCTGGCTGTGGGTGCTTCGGCCGGTCCCGGTAGCTGAGCAGGAGCCGGCCGAGCTGGTCAGCGCGGGTTAACGCCTTACCGCGCTGCGGGTTTCGCCGGGTGATCTCGGAGCAGTGACCCAACCGGAACAAAACCTTTACTTGACCTTCAGGTTTGGCAACCTTGACGATGAAACGGTGCGTCGACTGGTAGCTGTTCTGTTCGCTGGAGTGTGCACCGTCGGTGTGGCGGTAGGGCTCGCGCCGGTGACCGCGGCGGCGGGTAATCCCTGGTTTGCCAACTCGGTCGGCAACGCCACCCAGGTGGTTTCGGTGGTCTCAACCGGCGGCTCGAACGCAAAGATGGATATCTATCAGCGCACCACCGCCGGCTGGCAGCCGCTCAAGGCCGGGATCACCACCCATGTCGGTTCGGCGGGGATGGCGCCGAAGGCCAAGAGCGGCTATCCGGCAACCCCGATGGGCGTCTACAGCCTCGACTCCGCGTTCGGCACTGCCCCGAATCCCGGTGGGAGACTGCCCTATACCCAAGTCGGACCCAATCACTGGTGGAGCGGCGACGACAACAGCCCCACCTTCAACTCCATGCAGGTGTGTAAGAAGTCCGACTGTCCGTTCAGCACGTCCGCGAGCGAAAACCTGCAGATTCCGCAGTACAAGCACTCGGTGGTGATGGGCGTCAACAAGAACAAAGTTCCCGGGGGCGGCTCGGCGTTCTTCTTTCACACCACCGACGGCGGCCCCACCGCCGGGTGCGTGGCGATCGACGATGCCACGCTGGTGCAGATCATCCGCTGGCTGCGTCCCGGCGCGGTGATCGCAATCGCCAAGTGACCCTCAGATCAATCGGCAAGAGCGCGACCGGGTTTCACCTGAAAGCCGATATTGGCCAATGACATCGTCGCCTCGTAGGTGCGGTCGTAGCCGGTGGCGCTGATCCGCCAGCCGGCCGCGGTGCGCCGGTACTGGTCGCGGTAGAACGCCGCACCGATGAGCATGAAATTGGCTTCGGCGACGATCACCCGGTCCTGCAAATACCAGCGGCCGGTCGCCGTATCGCCGGTGACGGTGATTTCCGGATGGGTAACCCGATGTTCGGTGATGATGGTGGGGCCCAGTGCTGAGCGCATGTAGTCCACCAAGTCGGTGCGGTTGGTGAAGTGCAGCTCGGTGCCGACCGACGACCCGTAGTCGCCGACGACATCTTCGGTCAGGGTGTCGGCGAATTCGTCCCAATGCTTGGTGTCCAGCGCGCGCAGGTAGCGGTATTTGACCTGTTGGATCGCCGCAATGTCGGCGGTGACATCGGGCGAGACATCGTTTCGGCTCATCACGCCATTGCAGCACAACTGCTGCCCGGCGCGCCCCGCGTCTTTGAACTCGACCCGCGGTGGCTTACCTTGGGAGTATGAGCCAATCCCGGTACGCGGGGTTGTCCCGCAGCGAGCTGGCAATCCTGGTACCTGAGCTGCTGCTGATCGGCCAGTTGATCGACCGTTCGGGGATGGCTTGGTGCATTCAGGCGTTCGGCCGCGAGGAGATGCTGCAGATCGCCATCGAAGAATGGGCGGGTGCCAGCCCGATCTACACCAAGCGCATGCAGCGGGCGCTCAACTTCGAGGGCACCGACGTGCCCACCATCTTCAAAGGCCTCCAGCTGGACATCGGCGCTCCGCCGCAGTTCATGGACTTCCGCTATGGGCTCCATGATCGCTGGCACGGTGAATTCCACCTGGACCATTGCGGCGCCCTGCTCGACGTCGAACCAATGGGCGATGAGTACGTCTTCGGGATGTGTCACACCATCGAGGACCCGACGTTCGATGCGACCGCGATCGCAACCAACCCACGCGCCCAGGTGCGTCCGATTCACCGCCCGCCCCGTAGCCCAGCGGACCGGCATCCGCACTGTGCCTGGACGGTCATCATCGACGAGGCCTATCCCGAGGTCAAGGGAATTCCGGCGCTGGACGTGGTCCGTGAAACCAAGGCCGCCGCTTGGAAATTAGCTGCGATCGATCCCTCCGAGGAGGGGCTGGCGGACTACTCGGGTGCGCTCCTGTCCGATCTGGACTTCACCGACTTCTCGCACTCCGCGCTGGTGCGGATGGCGGAGGAAGTGTGTCTGCAGATGCACCTGCTCAACCTGTCGTTCGGCATCGCGGTGCGCGAACGGGCCGGGGCGGACGCCGAACTGGCCGTATCCGTGGGCACCCGCCAGTTGACCGGAGTGGCCGGTTTGGCCGCCGAACGCATTCAACGGGCGCTGGGACTACCCGGCGGCGCCGAAGGGGTGCTGCGGGTGTTCGAACTGCATCCACTGTTCAATCCCGCTGGCTACGTTGTGGCCGAGACGGTTGCGGACCGACTGCTGGTTCATCGCTCGCCGGCCCACGACGACGGGGCATGGATTTCGCTGTGCACGCCGGAATCCGTGCAGCCGCTGCAGGCGATCGCGACCGCCGTCGAACCCCACCTCGAGGTTCGGGTGGCCGGGACGGACACCGACTGGACTGCTGAGCTGGTGCGAACCGAAAAACCGGCCGACGAGCTGCCGGAGGTGTTGGTAGCCAAGGTAAGTCATGGTGCACAGTTTCAGTTCCAGCCCAGGCGTTCGCTGCCCCTCACCGTGGTCTGATTTGGCACCGCCTGTCAAGGTGGCGTTTATACCTTTTTGATGACGACACGGCCTTGAGCGCATACCAATCAGATTGGCAAGGAACTATATACGGCCCGTTCACGACTATGGTTAACGCTGGCCACCGACCCTTTCGACGAAAGTATTCTCATATGTACGACCCGCTGGGGTTGTCGATCGGGACCATGAACTTGGTTGCGGCGTCTAACGGTAAGCCTGCCGTTATTCGCCGTGCCGTGCTCACACTGTACCCGCACTGCGCCCCGAAAATTGGTGTGCTCGGCGAGAACCCGAGCCTGGACCAGCCCGGCACCTTCATGAGCGGCTTTGTCGAGCGCATCGGTGACTCGGTCGCATTGGTGTCTCCGGACGGATCGGCTCATGATCCGGATCTTCTGATGGTCGAGGCGCTGGACGCGATGGTTGTTGCCGCCGGGGCTGATTCGAGTTCCTCCGAAATTGTGATTGCTGTTCCGGCGCACTGGAAACCGACAGCGGTACAGGCGCTGCGTAACGGCTTGCGGACACACGTCGGCTTTGTCCGCAGTGGCATGGCGCCTCGGCTGGTCCCGGATGCGGTGGCGGCGATGGCGGCGGCGAACTCGGAACTGGGTATTCCGGCCGATGGGGTCGTGGGCCTGCTGGATTTCGGTGCCTCGGCCTCCTACGTCACGCTGATGGAGGCCAAGTCGGATTTCGAGCCCGTCTGCGCCACAATGCGTTACGAGGACTTCTCGGGCAATCAGATCGACCAGGCGTTGATGCTGCACGTCATCGAGGAACTTGGCCCCAACGGCGTCGACCAGGCCGGGACCGCCGCGGCCAGTCAACTCGGCCTGCTCAGAGAGCAGTGTCGTGCGGCCAAAGAGCGGTTGTCCATCGACGCGGTAACGGAATTGGCCGTCGATCTCGCCGGATCCGCGGCGACCATTGAGGTCACGCGAGATCAGCTAGAAGACCTGATCCAGGATCAGCTCACCGGTTTCGTCTATGCGTTCGATGACCTGCTCGCCCGTAACAACGCCAGCTGGGCCGATCTCTCGGCGGTGGTCACCGTTGGCGGCGGCGCCAGTATTCCGCTTGTCACACAACGTCTTTCCGTCCATACCAGGCTACCCGTGCTGGCCGTGCCGGAACCGGCGTGCGCGGCGGCAAACGGTGCGCTGGCGCTGGCCGCCCGCGGCAAGGAACTCGACTTCCGCACCCGAACGTCGATCGGTTTGCCGGCGGCTTCGGCGGCTACCGCCGCAACGACAGTGATCGAGCCGCCGGCCGGTGACGTCATGGTGATCGACCAGGACGCCCTGACCGATCGCGAATTGGCCTGGTCACAGACCGACTTTCCCAGTGAAGGGCTGGTGCGATTCGAGGGCGATTCCTACAGCGAAGAGGGCCCCTGCTGGTCGATGCGGTTGAACATGATCGAACCGCTCAAAGAATCGGCGTGGCGGAGATTTCGGGTGTCCCAGGTGCTGATCGGACTCTCGGCCGTGGTGGCGATGACCGCGATCGGGGGCGTGGCATTCACGTTGACGGCCATCGAGCGCCGCCAGAGTCCGGTAGTGCCCAGTGTGGGGCCGCTACCGGCGCCATCTCGATCCATTGCCGCGAGCTCCGCGCCGCCCAAGGCGCTGGAGCCAAGCTTTGTCCCACCGCCCGCCAGCGCCGCGCGGGCGCCCAGCGCCGCGCCCGCTCCCACCAGTGTCGCGCCGCCGCCGCCGCGTCCGGTCGCAACGGCGACAACCACGGTGGCGCCCCCGGTGACGACCACCAAGACGACGGTGCCGCCCACCACCGCCGCGACGACCACCCCGACGACCACGCCGCCGCCGACCACGACGGCGCCCCCAACCACGACCGCGCCGCCGAGCACCACCTCGACGGTCAAGATGACCACGGAGTGGTTGCATGTCCCGCTGTTGCCGATCCCGATACCCATCCGGGTGCCGGCCAGTCAGGCGCCGCCGAGTCCCGTCTCGCAGAACCCCGGCCCGCAGAACCCCTTCATGAGCCCCGGCACCCCCTGAGCTAGCACCGCAGCGCCGGCCGATTTGAGCTTGATCAGAATCGGTCCGCGCCCTGGCCCGGGCGAGTAGTGTTTGAGCTGGCAAAACTGCATACGCGCCAGCTGATCCGGATGTAACTCGTCGCACCCGCATTGCGGCGCGAAGACTGTCGACGGCGGCCCGCGCGGTGCGCTCGTCCGCCCCAGACTCCATGGCTAGCTATCACCCGGCTTGGAGGGGCTATGGACATCGTGCTTGGGGTATCGATGGAGCCCGGTGCGGTTCGCTTGGTGCTGGTCGAAGGCATTGATGCGGACGGGGTGACGGTCGAGGAAGACACGTTCGAGCTCGACACGGCCGACCGCTCGCAAGGCGCACCCGCTGCCGCGGTGGCCGCGTTGATCGGCACCCGCGAGGGTGCGATCGAAGGCGGCTACCGGCTGATGTCGGCGGGCGTGACCTGGACAGACCCCACCGACGTCGCGGCCCTGCGTGCCGAACTCGCCGGACATGATGCCGGCAGCGTCATGCTGGTCTCGCCCCTGCTGGCCGCCGCCGCGCTGGCCCAAACGGTTGGCTGCGCGCTCGACTACGAATACATCGCGATGCTGTTCGTCGAGGCCGACAGCGCGACGCTGGCCGTAGTTGACATCGGCGACGGCTCGATCGTCGACCTGCACCGCAGGTCGTTGGGTGCCGAATCCACGGCGGCCGATCTGACTTCGCTGGTGGGCGGGCTGGCGACCGCGCAGTCGGTGGCCGAGGGCGTGTTCGTCGTCGGCTGTGGGGTCGACATCGTCGCGCTCAAGCCCGTGCTGGAGGCGGCGACGTCGCTGGTGGTGAGCGTTCCCGAGGAGCCGGACATGGCGCTGGCCCGGGGAGCGGCGCTGGCGTCGGCCAATGCGCCGCTGTTCGCCTCGTCCACCTCGGCGCTGGCCTACGCGCTGGATCCGGGCACCGGCGAGGTGAATCCTCGTGCGCTCGCCCCCAGCTACCTCGACGTCTGCGCCAACGCGGACCGCGGCGCCGGCGCGCTGGCCTACAGTGCCCTCGCCGATGACGGCGAAGACGCCGTCGAGGGCCGGCGCCGGCCGCTGGTGCTGGCCGGTAGCGCGATGCTGGGGATTGCCGCCTTTGCCGCCGGGCTGATGGTGGTGACGCTCACCTCGGACGTCCGTCCCGCTGCGGCCACCCAGCCAAGCCCGCGAGAAGGGGTTCTGACCCCAGCGTCGCCGGCGGCTCCGCCGAAGACGGCGACTCCGGTGCCGGCCAAGGCGCCCGCGCAGGTGCCCGCCCCTGGTCCGGCGCCGGCAGCGTCCCCGGTTCCGGTGGCCGCCCCGCCGTCGGTGGTACAGCCACCCCCGGTGGTGCGGGCGCCGCGCCCAACGGTGGTCAAGCCGCCGCCGCAATACATTGCGCCCGCGACGCAGCCCCGGCGGACTCCGGCCCCGCAGGCTCCGGCACTGACCCCGGTGCAGGCCCCGGCCCCGGAAGTGCCGCCGCCGGTCGCGGTGCCCGAACCCGCCCCGGCCCCACCGGTGCCTACCCAAGCCCCGATGACGATGTACCTGCACCTGCCGTTCGTATCGATTCCCATTCCGATCAACCCGCCCCCACCCCCAGCACCGCCGCCGGAGCCGGCGCCGGTCGAGCCGCCACCGCCCGAACCCGGGCCGTAGGCACGTGGCGCATCGGCTTGGGTGCGCGCAGACTGGGCATCAAGGGCATGAACCGCGAGGAGATGGTGTGGGCGACAACGGTGGTTTCGGATTTGATCCCGACGACTTCGATCGGGTGATCAGGGAGGGAAGTGAGGGGCTGCGCGACGCGTTCGAGCGAATCGGCAGGTTCGTCTCCGGCCCGGGTGACCGGCCCGCGTGGTCGATGATCTTCGAAGATCTCGGGCATCGCCGGCGCCCCGCGCCGGAAACCGCGGGCGAAGCCTGCGACGGCGTGTGGGCCATCTACACGGTGGATGCCGATGGCGGTGCCCGCGTCGAACAGGTCTATGCGACCGAACTGGACGCGTTGCGGGCGAACAAGGACAACACCGATTCCAGGCGCAAGGTCCGCTTCTTGCCGTACGGCATCGCGGTCAGCGTCCTGGACGACTCGTCCGGCGAGCCCGAGTAGTCGGTCCCGCGCCGGTGCCGGCCCGCGAGATGCGGGTGCCGCGCTGGTCAGCCTTGTTCGATGACATTCCCGCTGCCGGACTTGCTGATCTTGGGTGAGCCCGACTGGTAGGTCACCTTGTTGTTGAGTCCCGAGGCCGTGATGCGGTCGGCGGTCTCGACGGTGACCGTGTTCTGCAGCCCAGACACCGAAACGCTGGCGCAGTGGCCGGTGATGGTGACCGTGTTGGACATTCCGCTGACATTGACGATGTTGTCATTGCAGGTAATCGTCTGGCTCTGGTTGACACCCACAACGCTGATCGTGCTGCCCGCGGGCGGCCCGGCCGACGTCGATGGCCCGGCGGTCGGGGTTTGGGTCTTGTTCCCCGGGGACATCGGCCCCGGTGGGGTAGAGATCACCGTGGTGCCGGGCGACAAAGTTGTGAACGGTTCGGAAACCCGGTTTACCGCGAACAGGGCGACCGCTGCCACCGCCCCAGGATGCCGACGACAAAAACGGCGGCAATTATCCAGAACGCCCGGTTGCCCGAGGACGAACGCGGCGTGGCCCCGGGGAAGGCCGGCTGATAGCCATAAGGCGGTGGTGACGGTGGCACCGAGCCCGGCGGCGGCTGGTAACCCGGATAACCCTGGTAGTTCTGGTAGGCAGACTCGCCGGCCGGCTGTGAGCTGCCCAGTTCGGATGCGCGCGCCGCATCGGCCAGCGGTTGCTCGAGCTGGCGGATCCGAGCTTCGGGGTCATCCTCTGGATTCATGCACAGATGCTCCCACACCGGATTCGTGCCGAATAGGGCCTCTTCCTTGGGGAGTTTCGGTATGTGTCGGACTTGCTGAACAGTCAGATCGTGTTGCGTCGTCGCCCCAGCGGCCTAGTCCAACCCGGAGACACGATGCTGGTCACCATGCCGGCACCCGAACCGGCCGACGGTGAGGCGCTCCTGCGTACCACCTACGTCGGTATCGATGCCGCCGCACGGACCTGGCTCGATGACCAGCCCGGCTACCTGCCGTCGGTGCGCTTGGGTGAGGTGATCCGGGCCGCCGGGATCGGTGAAGTGGTCGAATCACGTTGCGACGCTAACGCCGTCGGCGACGTGGTGACCACGCTGACGGGGTTTCAGGAGTACGTGATCATCCGCGACGACGTGTTCAGCACGCCGATTCCGGGCGAGGATGACCAGTTGGCGATCATGTCGGTGTACGGCCCCACCGGCGCCACCGCCTACTTCGGCATGACCGACATCGGCCGGCCGCAGCCGGGGGAGACCGTGGTGGTCTCCGACGCGGCCGGCGCCACCGGGTCGATCGCCGGGCAGATCGCCAAGATCGCCGGCGCCCGAGTGGTGGGCATTGCCGGTGGGCGGGAGAAATGCCGGGCGGTGGTCGAGAACTTCGGTTTCGACGCGTGCATCGACTACAAGAACGACGACTTGGACGCGGCGCTCAAAGCGCACTGCCCCCGGCGCGTCGATGTCTATTTCGACAACGTCGGCGGCCCGATCCTCGACGCGGTGCTGGGCCGGCTCGCTCCCAAGGCCCGAGTTGTGCTGTGCGGGGTTATCTCTAGCTATCTGACCGGTGAACATCCGGGGCCGGCCAACTACGTCAACCTGCTATCCAAGACCGCGTTGATGCAGGGGTTCAACGTGCTCGATCAATGGGGCCGTTTCGACGAGGCCTTCGCCAACCTGCGCAAATGGGAGGCCGAGGGGCGTCTCAAGCACCGGCAGACCGTTTACGAAGGTATTGACTCCTGCGTAGATGCGCTTAACGGATTGTTTACCGGGGCAAATATCGGCAAGACGCTGGTCAAGCTCGGCGAACCCTCAGGGCTCCGGCGTTGTTGATTAGCAGGCTTGTGAGCTGGGGAATTGTGGATTGAGGAGGTCTAGGCGGCGGTTGGCGGTCAAAGCGGTGATCCGGCAGGCTTCGGCGATGTTGTCGGCGCCGTTGAGGCGGTGCAGATTGATCGCGGTGTTGCGTAGCGTTGCTAGGACCTGTGCGCCGTTTCCGGTATGTGCCCTTTGACGGTCTTCGTCGAAGGTGACGTCGCGTATCCAGTGCAGGCTGTTCTCGATTCCCCAGTGTTGACGCATCCAGGTCATGATCGCGGTAGGGCGGGCGTGCTCGAACGGCAGGCTGCAGATGGCATAGACCACCTCCACGCTGCGCTGGTCGGTGGCGGTGATCAAGCGTTCACGAGTGATCCGGATGATTTGTTTTGCGTAGGAGAAGCCGATTCCTCGTGCAGCGGTGATGATTTGCAGGGTGCGGGTCTCGACACGGCCGTGGCCGCGGGAGTCGTCGGTAGCGGCTGCGGGCACCTCGGCCCAGGGCAGCGCGGTGATACGCGCAAGTATTTTGGCTTGGTTGGACTTGACGATCATCAGGTAGTGCGACTTCAAGGTGGCGCAGATCAACTTCGCGGTGACGACCTGGGTATGCATCGCATCCACGGTGACCAGCCACCGCAAGCTACCCGGCAGCAGCGTGAGCAGGGCACGTACGCAGGGAATTTCATTGCTTTTCTCGGCGACAGCGAGTTGACCGAGCACCAATCGGGCACGGTGGGCGAACACCGACACGAGATGCGTGGCTGTCGCTTTGGCGCGTAAAGCACCACGCAGCATCTTGCCGTCCAACGCGATCGGCACCAATCCACTGGGGTCGCTGCTGGCCACGTGTGCAGTGAAATAACTGCCCATCCTGGCGTTGAGGTCGGCGGGGTCTAGCCGAGACAAAACAGCGCGGAAGGTCTTCTCACTGGGCCGCCGGAACCGGACCCCTAATTAGGCCAACACATCATCGGGAGCGGTGGCCGCCCATGTGGCAAAACCAGCATAGCCGCGCATCCCCGCGGCAGTGGCCAGAACCCCGATCGCCAACAAAGCCATCAGCGAATACCTCCGACCGCGTGGGTCCCTCGGGTCCGGCACCGAGACCAACACATCGAGAAACTCCGATCCGATGAGCTCGCTACGCTCACCAGGACTCCAGCGGTCGAACACCTCTGGAACCGACGACACAGGCAATACTGAAACGGTAGGCACGGGCAACTCCAGACCAACGACGAACAGTAACCAACTCGATCGTTCTCCAGATAGCCCGTGCCTACACTCCGGCCCCAATAGCGCGGCACCAAAGATCATCAACCCAGCTCACAAGCCTGCTAATCAACAACGCCGGAGCCCTGGGCGAACCCTCAAGTGGCTAGGGCGCTTCGGGGTTGGTGGACTTCGCGCTGTACCGAGATGCGTTGTGCTGATCTGCTTTTCGCGGATCGATCGCGGAACCGAGCCGTCCCGCCGCGACCGGCACCCGTTGGCGGGCCGCGGAATTGTTCCCCGGTTAGCGTTGTGACCTGCGGTTATCCCAGGATTGCTCGCTCGGAGTCAACGTAGCGGGGCGTTAGCTGCTATCGTCCCATGCTCATGCAGGAGATTGATCGCCGTCGCATGATCATGATGGCAGGATTTGGCGCGCTTGCGGCCGCTATCCCGGCCCCGACTGCCGGCGCCGCACCGACCCCGCCGGCCGCGCCGGAACCCGCCCCCGCCGCCCCCGCGGCGGGCGCCGGCCCCATATTTCTGTGGCACGACGAGTTTGACGGCCCGGCCGGCTCTGCCCCCGATCCGTCCAAGTGGCAGGTGTCCAACCACCGGACGCCAATCCGCAACCCAGTGGGCTTTGACCGGCCCGAATTTTGGGGGCAGTACCGCGACAACCGTCAAAACGTCTTCCTCGACGGCAACTCCAACCTGGTCCTGCGCGCCACCAGGAGCGGCAACGACTACTTCGGTGGCCTGGTGCATGGCCTCTGGCGCGGCGGCATCGGGACCACCTGGGAAGCCCGCATCAAGTTCAACTGCCTGGCGCCCGGTATGTGGCCGGCCTGGTGGCTGTCCAACGACGATCCTGGCCGCAGCGGCGAAATCGACCTGATCGAGTGGTACGGCAACGGCTCCTGGCCGTCGGGGACCACCGTGCACGCCAACCCCGACGGAACGGCATTCGAGACCTTCCCGATCGGTGTGGACGACAACTGGCACAACTGGCGGGTCACCTGGAACGTGACCGGCATGTACTTCTGGCTCGACTATGCCGACGGCATGCAGCCCTACTTCAGCGTTCTGGCCACCGGCATCGAGGACTTGAACGAGCCCATCCGTGAATGGCCGTTCAACGACCCCGACTACACCGTGTTCCCGGTGTTGAACCTTGCGGTCGGTGGTTCCGGTGGCGGCGACCCCGCGGCGGGTACGTATCCCCAGGAAATGCTCGTCGACTGGGTGCGCGTCTTCTAAGGGCTTCACACGCTCTACCGCGTGACCGCGGTACCCGAAGTTCCTGGCAGTTCTTGCGCTGTAGGCATCCGGTGCGCAACGGTGGCACCGGGAGACAGCATGGAATTTCTGGTCAGCATGACCATCGAGGTTCCCCGGGGCACACCGGCGGCTGAGATCGATCGGGCCCGGGTGAGCGAGAACGCCGGCTGGCGTGAGCTGGGTGCCCAGGGCCGCCTGCTGCGGTTGTGGCGTCCGCCGTGCGGACCGGGCCAATGGTGCACCCTGGGCCTGTTCGCCGCGCGCGACGAGCCGTCACTGCGCAAGCTGCTGGCGACGGTGCCGCTGCAGGATTGGCGCAGCGACGAGGTCGCCGTGCTCAGCGCCCACCCCAACGACCCGCTCGGTGCTGGGGTAACCCCTCGGCCCGGTAAGGGGCCGGAATTCTTGATCACGACCACGCTCACCGTCCCGTCCGGCACGTCGGCGCGGGTTGTCGACGATGCCACCGAGCGCGAGGCCCGCCGTTGTCACGAGCTGGCCGAGGCCGGTCATCTGGTGCGGTTCTGGGCGCTGCCGGCCGGCCCGGACGGCCCGCGGATGCTGGGGTTATGGCGTGCGCGCGACCCCGGCGAGCTGATGGCCGTCGTGGAGTCGCTCCCGCTTTCGGGGTGGATGACCATCGAAACCACCCCGCTGCGACCACACCCCAGCGACCCGATCCGGCTGTCTTGGGCGCGCCGCGCGGGAGACTGGCGCAAACCGAACCGCCAGTGCTGAAGCCCGCGCCCGGGCGCTGGTTAGGGTGGAGCGAATGAACGGGCGGCCGTGGCAACGAGCGCGCAGCATCAAACAGATCACCCGGGGCCTGGGGGCGCTGGATCGGGAATTGTTCGAAGCGATTGCCGACACACCCACCCCGCTGCTCGACACGGTCATGCCGCCGCTGACCCGCGCGGCCGACCATTCCAAGCTGTGGTTCGCGATGGCCGCGGGCCTGCTCGCGTCGAGAAGTCAGTCCGCGCAACGGGGCGCGGTGCGCGGGGTGGTGACGCTGGGGGCGGCCAGCTTGTTTACCAACCAGGTGGCCAAGCGGATCCGGCAGCGCCCGCGTCCGCTCTCGGACTCGGTGCCGCTGGCCAGACGAGTCCGACGCCGGCCGACATCCAATTCGCTGCCGTCCGGGCACTCCGCCAGCGCCGCCGCATTTGCCATCGGCGTAGGTCTGGAGAATCCGCCTCTGGGCCTAGGCTTTTCGGTGCTGGCCGCGTTGGTCGGGCTGTCGCGGGTGGCGACCGGGGTGCACTATCCCGGCGATGTGCTGGCCGGATTCGGCATTGGTGCCGGCGTTGCCGTGCTGGGCGGCCGGCTGGTCCCACCGATTATCGAGACGGCGCTGCCCAAAACGGAACCGCTCTGGGTGCAAACACCGCAGCGGCCCGACGGTTCCGGAGTGGTCTTGGTGGTCAACCCGGCATCGGGCAGCGGCACCGGGGCCCAGGTCATCGACGAGGTGCGTGCGGGCCTGCCGAAGGCGCGGATCGTCGAACTGGCCGCGGGCGACGACCCGCAGCGGGTGCTGCGCGAGGCGGCCGCACAGGCCGAAGTGCTGGCGGTCGGTGGCGGTGACGGCACGGTGGCCGCCGCCGCGGCGGCGGCGGTTGACGCGGGACTGCCGCTGGCGGTGTTTCCCGCCGGAACCTTCAACCACTTCGCCAAGGACATCGGCTGCGACAGCGTGGCACAGACCATCGACGCGGTCCGGCGCGGCAGCGTGGCGCGCGTCGACCTGTTGTGTCTGAACGAAAGCCAGATGGTGATCAACACGGCCAGCATCGGCGCCTACCCCAAATTCGTCCGGTACCGGGAAAAGCTGGAAAAGCGCATCGGCAAACCGCTGGCCAGCATGTACGCGATGTTGCACACACTGCGCAAAGACCAGCCCGTGCGCATCCGGTACGACAACAAGACGCTGCAGACATCGCTGCTGCTCATCGGCAACTCGGTGTACCTGCCGGCCGGATTCGCCCCCTCGCGGCGCACCCGCATGGACGATGGCCTGATCGACGTGCGCATCCTCGAGACCGGACGCCGCTTGGCGACCGTCAGGATCCTCACCGCGCTGGCCCTGGGCCGGCTGCAGCGCAGCCCGCTCTACCACGAACTGCAAGTGCCCGAATTCAGCTTCAGCACCGTGGACGCGCCGACCGTGCTTGCTCATGACGGCGAGGTGGGTGAGCAATACGACCAGGCCAGTTTCACCGCGAAGTATCGGGTGCTGGCGGTGTTTCGCCCGGGCCCGGGACGCTAGCCACTCCTTCGGTCAGCTCGCGCACCTGCGCATAGCGCTGGCGTACGGCGGGTGACGGCTCGCCGGTGTACTCGTCGGTTGCGGGTGGCTGCCACGAGGGTGGCCGAGTCGAGCCGCGCAGCGCCCACGCGGCCTGCCGGGCAGCCCCCAGGGCGACGTACTCCGCGGGGTCCGGAACCAGCACGGGCACACCGAATATCAGCGGCGCGATCTCGCGCAGCGCCTGCGATCGGGCGCCGCCGCCGATCAGCAGGACCCGGCGTGCGACCACGCCGTGTTCGGTGAGCTGCGCCAGGCCGTCAGCCAATGCGCACAGCAGCCCTTCCACCGCCGCCCGGGCCAGGTGCGCGGGCGTGGCGTTGGCCAGCCGCAGGCCATGTAGTGCGCCAGTTGCCTTGGGCCGGTTAGGGGTTCGCTCGCCTTCCAAGTACGGGACAAGAACCAGTCCGGCGCTGCCGGGCGGCGCCGACAGCGCCAGCCGGGACAACTCGTCGTGGTCGACCCGCAACATCGCCGCCGCCGCATCGAGCACCCGGGCACCGTTGAGCGTGCACACCAACGGCAGATAGCGTCCGGTGCCGTCGGCGAACCCGGCAACCAGACCCGCCTCGTCGCGAACCGGATCGGCCGCGACGGCGCACACCACCCCCGAGGTCCCGATCGAGACCATCACGTCGCCTTCGTCGGCCCCCAGGCCCAGCGCCGCGGCGGCGTTGTCGCCCAGACCCGCGCCGAATATTTTGCTGCCGCGGGTAGCTCGCGCCGACGGGCCGAGCACCCTGGGCAGGTTGGGGCGGCGGCCGTGCATGGCCAGTTCGAGTAGGTCAAAGCGGTAGCGATCGCTGCCGGCGTCGTAGTAGCCGGTGCCGCTGGCGTCGCTGCGGTCGGTGGTCAGCGTGGCGACATCGGTGTCCCCGCGTAACCGCCACGTCAGCCAGTCATGAGGCAGACAGACCGCGGCGGTGCGGTCGGCATGTTGCGGTTCGTTGTCGGCGAGCCAGCGCAGCTTGGCCACCGTGACCGCGGCCAACGGCACCAGGCCGACGGCTTGTGCCCACGCCCGTGGGCCACCGAGTTCGTCGATGAGCGCCAGGGGCGCGTCGGCCGAGCGGACGTCGTTCCACAGCAGCGCGGGCCGCACCACCACTCCGGCCATGTCCAGGCACACCATGCCGTGTTGCTGGGCGCCCACCGCCACCGCCTCGACATCGTCGAATCCGCCGGCGGCCGCGATCGCTGTGTGTGCGGCGGATTCCCATGCGGCAGGATCGATTTCGGTTCCATCGGGGTGTGCGGCCTGGCCCCTGCGGGCCACCTCACCGGTGTCGGCGTCACATACCAGCACCTTGCAGGACTGGGTGGACGAGTCGATGCCGGCGACGAGGGTCACGTTCGCGCCGCCGATGCCATTCGGACCGCACCGCGTCTAGACATGGGCATCAGGATCCGTCCTTGTCGAGCAGCGCCTGCAGCGTCGCGCGGGCACCGACCCGGTGCAGCGAGTCCAGCGCCCACAGATAGGGCTGTACGAAGCGGGGCTGGTCTATGAGGTCACCGAACACGGCGCGATTGGCCAGAAATGCGCGTGCGTCGTGGCGCTGCGAACGCGCTATCGGCCCCAACATGTCGGCGAGGCGATCCACCACCTCGATCGGCTGGCCGGCCTCGTCGATGCCCTCGGCATAGCGTGCCCAGCTGGCGACGATCGCGGCCGACAGCCGAACCGGGCCGGTCGAGCGGAGGTTGTCCCGAACCACCGGTAGCAGCCATTTTGGGATGCGGTCCGAGGATTCGGCGCACAACCGGGCGACGGTGTCGCGGACATATGCGTTGGCGAAGCGTGGGAGCAGTCCGTTCTTGAATTCGGTCAGGCCTCCAATCGCGGTCAGGGTCGGCGCCGCCTCTTCGTCGAAGTATCGGCGGAGGAACTCGGCGATCAGCGGGTCCTGGGCGGCTTCGTGCACCAGCCGATACCCGGCCAGGTAGGCGAAGTAGCACAGGCCCTGGTGTCCGGCGTTGAGCAGCCGCAGCTTCATCGCCTCGTACGGGGCCACATCGTCGACCAGCTCGACGCCGGCTTGTTCCAGTGGGGGCCGCCCGTGGCTGAAGTCGTCTTCGAGAACCCACATGGCGAATGGCTCGGCGGCGACGGGCCAGGCGTCGCGCACACCGAATTCGCAGTCCAGCCGCTCGATCAGCTCGGGGGTGGTGACCGGCGTGATCCGGTCGACCATGGAGTTGGGGAACCTGGTGTTTTCTCGCATCCATTGTGCGAGTGCGGGATTGGACATGTCCGCGTAGCTGGTGAACGCGCGCTCGGCAACTTTGCCGTTTTCCACGATGTTGTCGCAGGAGACGATCGTCGGTGACCCGTGGCCCCGTTGGCGACGGCGGTTCAGCGCCTCGGTCACCAGCTCGAAGGCGGCGCTGCGCGGTGCGGTGTAACCCCCCTCGGTGATGGTGAGCGAGATGATGCGGATCGCCGGGTCGGCGAGCAACTCGATGACCGACTCGGGTTCATCGGGTGCGTAACGGTAGTCGACGATCGAGCCGATCACGCGGGGCTCTCGGGTGCCGTCGGGATGCTCGAGGATCAACGTGTAGAGGTGGTCCTGGCTGCGCAGCGCATCGCGCATCCGCTCATCACCCGGCAATACGCCGATACCGCAGATGCCCCAGTCGCGTGCGAGCCCGGCGTTGAGCAGCCGGTCAAGATACATCGCCTGGTGCGCGCGGTGGAAGCCACCAACGCCGAAATGCGCGATGCCGATGCTGATTTGGCTGCGGTCATAGTTCGGGACCGGGATGTCGAGGGCGCTCGCGTTGGCTGCGGTTAGCTTCATCGGGGGGGTCACCCCAGCCCGCCTCGCGGCTGCGCCGCTGCGCTCGGTGGCGCTGACCCCGCCATAAGTCCGCGTTGCCGATCCCACCCTGAGCATTCTGCCTGCCGTCGCCGCACCAGTTGAAACTGGTGCACCGTGCACCGCGGCAACTTTGTGGCGGCGCCGGAGTGCGGCTGAGTGGCGAAGAAAGTCAGGGGATTTGGGATCGATTCCGTCGGACCGCGGCCTGCGTGCGCTACGCGCCTACTGCTAGCGGATGGCTGCGGCGAAGCTGCGACCGACGAGCGTCCTGCGCGCGGTCGTGCGCGGCATCCGGTGTCGGCCGAACCGGGCTCACCGCTTTGCTGTCGGTCCGGCATGGCCGGGCTGGTTGGCGGGTTGATGGCGCCGTCCGGCCGCGGGACGGCGGGGCGAGTGGCCTGGTCAAACCCCAGATGGGCCGGCGGGATCGCGATAGCATCGAATCCTTCAGGATGCGTCGGCGCTGACCGGGCCATGCGGCCCGGCCGAAAGGTGTCAGATGTCGTTTGTCGTGGTGGTGCCCGAGATGCTGTCAATGGCAGCAACGGATTTGGCGAGTGTCGGGTCCGCGGTCAGCGCGGCCAACACGGCTGCCGCGGCGCCGACAACCTCGGTACTGGCCGCCGCCGGTGATGAGGTGTCCGCGGCGGTGGCGGCGTTGTTCTCCGATCATGCCCACAACTATCAGGCGCTGGGTAGGCAGGCGGCCGCGTTTCATGACCAGTTCGTGGCGGCGCTGAGCGCGGGCGGGGGCGGCTATGGGGCCGCCGAGGCCGCCAACGTTCAGCAGAGTCTGCTCAACCTGATCAATGGGCCCACGCAGGCGTTGCTGGGGCGTCCGCTGATCGGCAATGGCGCGGACGGGACAGCGCCGGGGCAAGCCGGCGGGGCGGGCGGATTGCTGTACGGAAACGGTGGAAACGGGGCGCCGGGTGCCAACCCGGGGGTGGCCGGGGGTGCCGGTGGTGCGGCGGGGCTGATCGGCAACGGCGGGACCGGAGGCTCCGGCGGCGCCGGGGCAGCCGCCAGCGGCTCCGGGGACGGCGGTGATGGCGGGGCGGGCGGCGCCGGGGGTTCCGGCGGGTGGCTCTACGGCACTGGCGGTGCCGGCGGCTCCGGCGGGGCCGGGGGCGTAAGCGGGATGAATCCCGGCAATCATGGCGGGCTCGGAGGCAACGGCGGCGCCGGCGGCGCCGCCGGAATCGTGGGTGAGGGCGGGGCCGGCGGGGCCGCCGGGCTGTTCGGCAATGGCGGCGCCGGTGGCGCCGGTGGCGGTGGGGGTGCGGCCCCCGTCAGTGGGGCCGCCGCGGCTGGCGGCGCTGGTGGTGGCGGTGGTGCCGGCGGGCTGCTCTACGGGGACGGCGGGCCCGGTGGCGCCGGCGGGGCGGGCGGTGAGGCTCTCGACGGCGGCGTCGGCGGCAGTGGTGGCGCCGGCGGTCACGGCGGCGGCGGTGGGCTGCTGTACGGCAACGGCGGATCTGGCGGCGCCGGCGGCAAGGGCGGCGTCGCCGCGGGGATCTTCGACCGGGGCGGCACCGGCGGTACCGGCGGCAACGGGGGTGCCGGTGGGCTGCTGTACGGCAACGGCGGAAGGGGTGGTGCGGGCGGTGATTGCGCCAACCTCGCCGGCGGCGGCAATGGCGGCAACGGCGGGGACACTCGGTTGATCGGCAACGGCGGCGACGGTGGTCACGGCGGAAGCGGGGCTTTGGTCGGCGGCGCGGGCGGCAGCGGCGGCATCGGTGGGCGGTTGTTCGGCCAGGCCGGGGCGGCGGGCTGAAGGGCCGCTCCGACGGTCGCGGCCCGGATCTGTGGCTGGGATCGACCTCCCGCCGACTCTGTCTCCGAGTTGCTTCTGTCGATCAATTGCGACAGGTTCATGGCCGTGCGCCCAACGATGGTTTCGCTTCTCAGGGTCTTGTCGGTCGTTTCGGTCCTGTCGGCAGCTGTCTGGTTGGCAGCCGGTTGCGGCACCGGAGTTCGGGTCAACGGCCAAACCCCTTCGCCTCCAGTCGGTTTGCGGCAGATCGAGTTTGTCGACCCCCACGGGCCAGACGGTCCGCGCCGGCTGGCGGTCAGCCTGTTCTACCCGGCCGAGCAACCCTCGCCTGATGACCGTCCGTTCGCCATGCCGTTCGCCACCGAGCTGTCGTTCTATCCGGATCTGCCGCCGCGTGCGGGCGGGTCGCGGTTACCGCTGATCCTGCTGTCCCATGGTCGCGGCAGCAACGGGCTGTTCTACGCATGGCTGGCACAAGCGTTGGCCAGCAAGGGCTACCTAGTTGCCGCGCTGAACCATTACCGTGCCAATACCTACGATTCGTCGATCGTCTACCTCGCCAACAAGCTGTGGCAAAGGCCGCGCGACCTGAGCCTGACCGCCGACTTCTTAGTGCACGATCCGTTTTGGGGCCCGCTCATCGACGCCTCCAGGATCGGTGTGGCGGGGCACTCTCAGGGCGGATTCACCTCGCTGTGGCTGGGCGGGGCCCGGGTCAACCCCGACCGGTACCTGGACTTCCAGCGCGGCGTGCAGAGCGACCCGGCGATACCGGCGCATCTGCGCACCGAGTTGCCGGTGGACGCCGGCCCGGCACTCGACGTCGCCGACTCTCGCATCAAGGCGGTGTTCGCGATGGCTCCCGGCATGGTCAGGGATTTCGGCATGGACGCCGACGGCCTCCATCAGCTCCGGGTGCCCACCTACATCATCGTCGGCGCGCACGATGCCCAGACCCCGCCCGGCGACAACGCCGAATTCGCCGCGGCCAACGTCCCCGGCGCTCAACTGAACGTGTTGCCCGGCAAGGTCGGCCACGAGATCTTCCTCAACGAGTGCAACCAACTTGGACGCGAACAGTTCCCGGAAGCGTGTATCGACGACCCGAGCGTGGATAGGCACCTGCTGCACGCCGAAATCAGCTCCGCTGCAACGACGTTCTTCGACACGCAGCTACGTTGAGGTGCGATTCCGGACTTGCGGCCGATCCGAGTCTTGCGTGACTACGCGCAGGCTCGCGCCGCCGCGGCGCGATGCCCGCTTGGGCCGGAGGCGGGATCGACTACCGGATGCGAGTCAGCTTGCGCCCGCCGCGATCACCTGGTCCACCTCGATGGCCCGTTCGGCCATCTCGGCGTGCGCCTTGTCCAGCGCCTCGGCCTGATCTTCATCGGCCTTCATCAGCGCCTCGATGTCGGAACCGGCCATATCGAGCACACCCATGTCCCGGAACGCCCGCTGCACCTTGCCGCCCCACAGCCCGATGTCCTTGACGATCGGCACGATGCGGCTGAACAGGTGCGAGCGGAACTGGATCATCAGCGGCGAGGTGTCGACCCACTCGGCGCATGCTTTGACGTCCATGCCGAGTGTCTCGAAGACCTCCTCGCCGCGGAACCGGTCGCGCATCAGGTAGCAGGCGTCGACCACGAACTCTTCACGCTCCTCGCGCTCGGCCTCGGTCAGCGCCGAGTAGTAGTCCTTCAGCGAGATTCGGCCGAAGGCGACGTGGCGGGCCTCGTCCTGCATGACGTAGGCCAGCACCTGCTTGGCCAACGACTCCGGCGCCGCCATGTCTCGGAGTACCCCGAAGGCGGCCAGGGCGAGTCCCTCGATGAGGACCTGCATGCCGAGGTAGGGCATGTCCCAGCGGGAGTCGCGCAGGGTGTCGTCGAGCAGGGCGGTCAGGTGCTTATTGATCGGGTAGACCAGGCCGATCTTCTCCTGCAGGAACCGCGAGAACGCTTCGACGTGGCGGGCCTCGTCCATGGTTTGGGTGGCCGCGTAGAACTTCGCGTCCAGGTCCGGGACCACCTCGACGATCTTGGCCGCGCACACCATCGCCCCCTGCTCGCCGTGCAGGAACTGTGAGAACTGCCAAGCCTGGAAGTACTGGCGCATCTCGGATCGACGCGCCTCGTCTGCGGCGTTCCACATCGGGCTGCCGAACAGCGGATGGAACTCGTCGGGCAGCGCGATCGCGTTCATCGGGTCGACGTCTTGGCCCCAGTCGATGCGCGACTGGGCGTCCCACTGTTTGTCCTTCCCCTTTTGGTACAGGGAAAGGAGCCGGGCGCGCCCCTCGTCGTACTCCCAGGTGAAGCGTGCGTCACCGGCGCTGGGAACCTCCCATGAGTACGGCGTGGACACGTCGGTGTACTTGTCCCTTGTGGTCATGAGCTGCCACCTTTCCGACTGTCATGACCGGCGGTCATATGACTTGTATCACATTGCATCGCGTTCGGCGGCGCGCGTCAACCCTGACGTGCGGTCTTTATGGTTCGTCGAGGTAGGCGTCGGCCCAGGCGCCGATGATCCGGGCGGCCCGATGCGCCTGGCCGCGGGCGGTGAGCAGGTGGTCGGAGCCCTCCAGCGAGACGAAGCTGCGGGGGTGGCGGGCCAGGCGGAAGATCTCGGTCGCGTTGCCGATGCCGACCGTGTTGTCGGTGGGGGAGTGCAGGATCAGCAAGGGCAGCCGCAGGCTCTTGATCTTGTCGCGCAGGTCGGCGGCGCGGACGTCCTGGACGAATGCGCGTTTCAGGGTCAGCGTGCGCCCGCCGACCATCCATTCGGCGCTGCCCTCGGACAGGCAGCGGTCGACGACCGCGTCGTAATGCTTTTCGACGTGGCTGGGGTCCACCGGCGCCGCGACGGTGACCACCGACCGCACGCCCGGTGAGTGCCGGGCCGCGGCCAGCACGGCCGCGCCACCCCAGGAGTGCCCGACCAGGATGTCGGCCGGGGTTCCGCGGGCGGTCATGAACTCGCAGGCTTTGACGATGTCGTCGACCTTGACGGTGAAAGAGCCGTCGCCCCAGCCGCCTTCCGAGTCGCCGAGGCCGAGTGCGTCAAAGCGCAGCATGCCGATCCCGTCGGCCGCTAGCTGTTTGCAGATGCGGGCCGCCGCCGGTGAGTCCTTGTTCAGGGTGAATCCGTGCGCAAACACCCCCCAGCCGCGCACCGCCGCCTCGGGCACATCGATGGTTCCCGCCAGGGTCGGGCCCGTTGAACTCTGGAACGTGACACGTTCGGCCATGGGCCACATGTAGCACGCCAGCGGCGCCGGCGGCGGCCCTAGGCGGGCACGGCGGCGCCGATCGCGAAGAATCCGCGCAGCGCGCCGGCGAGCTGGGCCCGAATCGGGGCCCCGGAGACGACCACATCGACCATCGTCAGCGACAGGTGGGTGTGTCCGCGGGCCCGCACCAGCTCGGTGGGTACCCCGGCCGCGGCGAGTGCCTCGGCGTACTCGATGCCCTCATCGCGCAGCGGATCGAACTCCGCGGCGACGACGATCGCCGGGGGCAGGGCCGACAGATCCGGGGCACGCAGCGGTGCAATCCGCGGGTCGGTGCGCGCGTCCGGATCGGCGTAGTGGTCGAAGAACCATTGCATCAGCGGTGCGGTGAGGCCATAGCCGTCGCCATTTTCGAGGTAGGAGCCGCGGGTCGGGTCGAAATCGGTGACCGGGGTGAGCAACGCCTGGCCGACGATGCTCGGCGCACCCGCGTCCCTGGCGAGGTGGCAGACCACGGCGGCAATGCCGGCGCCCGCGCTCCAACCGCTCACCACCAGCTGGCCCGGGATGCCGCCGAGCTCCCCGGCGTGCTCGGCGATCCACTGCACGGCCGCCCAGCCGTCGTCCAGCGCGGCGGGGAAGCGGTGCTCGGGTGCGTGCCGGTAGTCCACCGACACGATGAGCGTGTCACTGCGCACGCACAGGTCGCGGCACAACGGATCGTCGGAGGAGTGGTCGCCGAGAACCCCGCCACCGCCGTGGAAGTAGACGACCACGGGGTACGGACCCGGGCTGGCCGGACGATAGAGGCGGTAGGCCAGCGGCCCGGCGGCGCCGGGCAGGGTGCCGTCGACGATCTCGCCGACGTCGGGGCCCGGCGGGCGTGCCAGGTTCATCTCGTTCATGAGCGCGCGCGCCTGGTCGGCGGGCAGCGATTCCAAGGGCGGAAGGCCCAGCGCCTCCAGCTGCTCGAGCACCATCTGAATGTCGGGTTGCAGGCGGCGCACCACACCGTCGTTGCACTGTGAGCCGTTCGGGCCGGAGAACCGGAAGCCCAGATAGTCGCGGGCCACCACCTCCTCGCAGGCCACCCGGTAGACGTCGACCCCGGCGGTGTAGGCCATGAAGGTGCGCGGCTTTCCCGGGATGTTGGCGCCCACGTACCACGAGTTCGCCTGTGGGAAAAGCGTTATCGATGCGGCGTCATCGGAATGCTGCATCCAGCCGGCCTCGGCGAGCTCGGTGGGCTCGATGCGGTCGAAGCCGAGCTCGCGCAGATAGCTCAGGGCGTCGGCGACGAAGTCGACATGTTGTTCGATCGACACCGCCATGTTGGACAGCACCGAGGGGCTGTTGGGGCCCGCAATGAGGAACAGGTTGGGAAACCCCTCGGTGGTCAGGCCCAGATATGTGGATGGGCCGGGTGCCCACTTGTCCCCCAGCGCGAGGCCGTTGCGGCCGACGATGTCGATCGCCGCGAGCGCTCCGGTGACGGCGTCGAATCCGGTGGCGAACACGATCGCGTCGAACTCGAAAGATTCACCGACCGTGTCGATTCCGGTCTTGGTAACGCCCACCAATGGCTGGTTACGCAGGTCCACCAGCCGCACCTGGGGCAGGTTCAAGGTGGCGTAGTAGTTGCTGTCCAGGCAGAGCCGTTTCGAGCCGACCGGGTAGCCGCTGGGGCACAGCGCCTCGGCGGTCTGCGGGTCGTGCACGGTGGCGCGGATCTTGTCGCGGATGAATTCGGCGAACTCGCTGTTGGCCAGCGGATTGATCATCTCGTCGGCGTAGAGGTTGAGCGCCTCGAGAAGCTCACCGAGCTGCCAGGCGCGTTCGTATCGTTGTCGACGTTCTTCGGCGGACACCGAGAATGTCGGAGTGAGCGAGCGCTCCATCGGGACCCCGCCGAAGGAGTATCGCGCCGCGCGACGGTAGGCGTCGTCGTCGGCCAATTGGGCGAGCTTGTCCGGGGAGATCGGGCCGTTGTGGGCGGGGATCGAGAAGCAGGGGGTTCGTTGGAACACCACCACCTGCGCGGCCTGGGCGGCGATCAGCGGGATCGATTGGATGCCCGATGAGCCGGTGCCGACGACACCGACCCGTTTCCCGGTGAAGTCGACGGGTTCATGGGGCCAGCGGCTGGTGAAATACAGTTCGCCGGTGAAGTTTTCGATGCCGTCGATGTCGAGGTCTTTGGGTACCGACAGGCAGCCTGTCGCCATGATCAGGTAGCGGCAGGTGATTTCGTCGCCGCGGTCGGTGCGCACCCGGTACCGGCCGGTGTCGTCGTCCCAGTGTGCGTGGGTCACCCGGGTGCCGAACTGGATGTCGCGACGCAGGTCGTGCTTGTCGGCGACGTGGTTCAGGTAGCGCAGGATCTCGGGCTGGGTGGCGTACTTCTCCGACCACTGCCAGTCGCGCGACCAGTCGGGATCGAAGCTGTACATGTAGTCGACGCTGGGGATGTCGACGCGTGCCCCGGGGTAGCGGTTCCAGTACCAGGTGCCGCCGATATCGTCGCCGGCCTCGAATATGCGCATCGAATGCCCCGCGCGCCGCAGACGGTAGGCGGCATACAGACCCGCAAAGCCGGCACCCGCGACCACAACATCCACATCGGTGTGGTGTGCATCAGACATGCGTTTATCATTCGCCGCGGTCGCACGTTTTGGTAGCCACAATTAACGGCGCCCCGTCCGCCGATTCGGCGAAAGAAACCGCAATGCGCGCGGGTTTGACCGCGGCTCAATGCGGTCTTAATGCGTGGGGCCGCGCCCAGGGCTCCGGCGTTGTTGATTAGCAGGCTTGTGAGCTGGGTTGATGATCTTTGGTGCCGCGCTATTGGGGCCGGAGTGTAGGCACGGGCTATCTGGAGAACGATCGAGTTGGTTACTGTTCGTCGTTGGTCTGGAGTTGCCCGTGCCTACCGTTTCAGTATTGCCTGTGTCGTCGGTTCCAGAGGTGTTCGACCGCTGGAGTCCTGGTGAGCGCAGTGAGCTCATCGGATCGGAGTTTCTCGATGTGTTGGCCTCGGTGCCAGACCCGAGGGACCCACGCGGTCGGAGGTATTCGCTGATGGCTTTGTTGGCGATCGCGGTTCTGGCCACTGCCGCGGGGATGCGCGGCTATGCTGTTTTTGCCACATGGGCGGCCACCGCTCCCGATGATGTGTTGGCCTAATTAGGGGTCCGGTTCCGGCGGCCCAGTGAGAAGACCTTCCGCGCTGTTTTGTCTCGGCTAGACCCCGCCGACCTCAACGCCAGGATGGGCAGTTACTTCACTGCACACGTGGCCAGCAGCGACCCCAGTGGATTGGTGCCGATCGCGTTGGACGGCAAGATGCTGCGTGGTGCTTTACGCGCCAAAGCGACAGCCACGCATCTCGTGTCGGTGTTCGCCCACCGTGCCCGATTGGTGCTCGGTCAACTCGCTGTCGCCGAGAAAAGCAATGAAATTCCCTGCGTACGTGCCCTGCTCACGCTGCTGCCGGGTAGCTTGCGGTGGCTGGTCACCGTGGATGCGATGCATACCCAGGTCGTCACCGCGAAGTTGATCTGCGCCACCTTGAAGTCGCACTACCTGATGATCGTCAAGTCCAACCAAGCCAAAATACTTGCGCGTATCACCGCGCTGCCCTGGGCCGAGGTGCCCGCAGCCGCTACCGATGACTCCCGCGGCCACGGCCGTGTCGAGACCCGCACCCTGCAAATCATCACCGCTGCACGAGGAATCGGCTTCCCCTACGCAAAACAAATCATCCGGATCACTCGTGAACGCTTGATCACCGCCACCGACCAGCGCAGCGTGGAGGTGGTCTATGCCATCTGCAGCCTGCCGTTCGAGCACGCCCGCCCTACCGCGATCATGACCTGGATGCGTCAACACTGGGGAATCGAGAACAGCCTGCACTGGATACGCGACGTCACCTTCGACGAAGACCATCAAAGGGCACATACCGGAAACGGCGCACAGGTCCTAGCAACGCTACGCAACACCGCGATCAATCTGCACCGCCTCAACGGCGCCGACAACATCGCCGAAGCCTGCCGGATCACCGCTTTGACCGCCAACCGCCACCTAGACCTCCTCAATCCACAATTCCCCAGCTCACAAGCCTGCTAATCAACAACGCCGGAGCCCTGTACCCAAGGCCCGGGCCGCCGCGCTCACCGGCGGGGTCAGCCTGGCGACCGCCGTGGGCGGCGTGCTGGGTGCGCTGGTGCTCGCCAACGCGGGAGGTACCGTGCTGACCCTCGTGCTGGCGTTTGCGGCGGCGGCGCTGTTGTGGCTGGTCGTGGAAGAACTGCTCGTCGAAGCCCATGAAGGCGAGGAGCGGGCGTGGATGGCGATCATGTTCTTCGCCGGCTGCCTGATCCTCTACAGCCTGGGAGTGATGGAGTGAGGCGGATCCCGCACACCGCGCCCGGTGCTGGGTGCTAGCCTTTCGGGGCAACAGCGCCGATGTAGTTCAATGGCAGAACATCAGCTTCCCAAGCTGAATACGCGGGTTCGATTCCCGTCATCGGCTCCACGAAAGACCTGGTCAAATCTCATACTGAAGCGTCACAATCGCTAGCCCATCTAACCGATGACCGTCTGGTGACTGACCGATTTGAGAGGCGTTTGCTACAGCCGCCAGATAGCACACGCATCGAACATCCGTTCGGAAACCTGTCGGCCCCCGTCGATACCGTCCATGCATGAGCGACCACGCGGAAGACACGGAAATCTCGACGGCCCTCCACCGGCAGACCTACACTGCCTCCATGACGAACGTGGGGAGCCCGGTTCACCATCGGATCGCCGTCGAAGACATCGCAAACACCATCGCCCGCAGGGCTCCGGCGTTGTTGATTAGCAGGCTTGTGAGCTGTGTTGATGATCTTTGGTGCCGCGCTATTGGGGCCGGAGTGTAGGCACGGGCTATCTGGAGAACGATCGAGTTGGTTACTGTTCGTCGTTGGTCTGGAGTTGCCCGTGCCTACCGTTTCAGTATTGCCTGTGTCGTCGGTTCCAGAGGTGTTCGACCGCTGGAGTCCTGGTGAGCGCAGCGAGCTCATCGGATCGGAGTTTCTCGATGTGTTGGCCTCGGTGCCAGACCCGAGGGCCCCACGCGGTCGGAGGTATTCGCTGATGGCTTTGTTGGCGATCGCGGTTCTGGCCACTGCCGCGGGGATGCGCGGCTATGCTGGTTTTGCCACATGGGCGGCCACCGCTCCCGATGATGTGTTGGCCCAATTAGGGGTCCGGTTCCGGCGGCCCAGTGAGAAGACCTTCCGCGCTGTTTTGTCTCGGCTAGACCCCGCCGACCTCAACGCCAGGATGGGCAGTTACTTCACTGCACACGTGGCCAGCAGCGACCCCAGTGGATTGGTGCCGATCGCGTTGGACGGCAAGATGCTGCGTGGTGCCTTTACGCGCCAAAGCGACAGCCACGCATCTCGTGTCGGTGTTCGCCCACCGTGCCCGATTGGTGCTCAGTCAACTCGCTGTCGCCGAGAAAAGCAATGAAATTCCCTGCGTACGTGCCCTGCTCACGCTGCTGCCGGGTAGCTTGCGGTGGCTGGTCACCGTGGATGCGATGCATACCCAGGTCGTCACCGCGAAGTTGATCTGCGCCACCTTGAAGTCGCACTACCTGATGATCGTCAAGTCCAACCAAGCCAAAATACTTGCGCGTATCACCGCGCTGCCCTGGGCCGAGGTGCCCACAGCCGCTACCGACGACTCCCGCGACCACGGCCGTGTCGAGACCCGCACCCTGCAAATCATCACCGCTGCACGAGGAATCGGCTTCCCCTACGCAAAACAAATCATCCGGATCACTCGTGAACGCTTGATCACCGCCACCGACCAGCGCAGCGTGGAGGTGGTCTATGCCATCTACAGCCTGCCGTTCGAGCACGCCCGCCCTACCGCGATCATGACCTGGATGCGTCAACACTGGGGAATCGAGAACAGCCTGCACTGGATACGCGACGTCACCTTCGACGAAGACCGTCAAAGGGCACATACCGGAAACGGCGCACAGGTCCTAGCAACGCTACGCAACACCGCGATCAATCTGCACCGCCTCAACGGCGCCGACAACATCGCCGAAGCCTGCCGGATCACCGCTTTGACCGCCAACCGCCACCTAGACCTCCTCAATCCACAATTCCCCAGCTCACAAGCCTGCTAATCAACAACGCCGGAGCCCTGCCATCGCCCGCCGATGGCAAGACGAGTCGAACACTACCGTTCGAATGCTGACCAGTACTGCTGTGTACCTCCATGAGCGCAAACTCGTTGAATGGGTATTTGAAAGCACCAAGTCCGCAGCGGACTATGCGGATATTTTAAAGCAGATTCGCAAACGAGGCATCGACGTCGGGGTTGTGCTGCCGATGCCGGAACTCGGTCGGGCACATGAGGAATTTTGGGGAACCGGACTGATCCTGTACGGCTGGATCGACCGAGGCTTCGACGTAATAAGGTTCACCGGCCCCGAGGTCGCGTGAATGCCGCCGTCCCTCGTAACCCAAACGATCATTGCCTTCATTTGGGATTTTGACCGGACTCTTACCCGCGGCTATATGCAGAAGCCGCTTTTCGAGCACTACGACGTTGATGAAAGCAAGTTCTGGCAAGAGGTCAACGCACTCAAGAAGTTCTACGGCGGATACGACCTACAACTTGCCGAGGACACTGCATACCTAGAGCACACTCTCAACTACGTTCGCACAGGAAAGTTTCCAGGTTTGACGAACGCCCTCCTACGCGAACTCGGTGCCCAGGTCGAACTGGCGCCTGGCATGCCCGAATTCATAAAGCGGACAAGAGATTTTGTTACACAAGACAAGCGGTACGCCAAATACTTGATCTCAGCCGAGCACTACGTCGTCTCGACAGGTCTTCGCCAGATGATTGGGGGTAATCCGATTTTTGAGCACGTTGACGGGGTTTGGGCGTGTGAACTACTGCCAGACGCGCCTACTAACAATGACGGTGCGCTCGATCCCGCCAGCTTCGACCCTGACGGGCCGTTGACGCAAATCGGATACACCATCGATAACACGACGAAGACTCGAGCAGTGTTCGAAATTAACAAGGGCATAAATAAGATCGAAAACGTCAACGTTAACGCACGCATGACACCCCAGGGCTCCGGCGTTGTTGATTAGCAGGCTTGTGAGCTGGGGAATTGTGGATTGAGGAGGTCTAGGTGGCGGTTGGCGGTCAAAGCGGTGATCCGGCAGGCTTCGGCGATGTTGTCGGCGCCGTTGAGGCGGTGCAGATTGATCGCGGTGTTGCGTAGCGTTGCTAGGACCTGTGCGCCGTTTCCGGTATGTGCCCTTTGACGGTCTTCGTCGAAGGTGACGTCGCGTATCCAGTGCAGGCTGTTCTCGATTCCCCAGTGTTGACGCATCCAGGTCATGATCGCGGTAGGGCGGGCGTGCTCGAACGGCAGGCTGCAGATGGCATAGACCACCTCCACGCTGCGCTGGTCGGTGGCGGTGATCAAGCGTTCACGAGTGATCCGGATGATTTGTTTTGCGTAGGGGAAGCCGATTCCTCGTGCAGCGGTGATGATTTGCAGGGTGCGGGTCTCGACACGGCCGTGGCCGCGGGAGTCGTCGGTAGCGGCTGCGGGCACCTCGGCCCAGGGCAGCGCGGTGATACGCGCAAGTATTTTGGCTTGGTTGGACTTGACGATCATCAGGTAGTGCGACTTCAAGGTGGCGCAGATCAACTTCGCGGTGACGACCTGGGTATGCATCGCATCCACGGTGACCAGCCACCGCAAGCTACCCGGCAGCAGCGTGAGCAGGGCACGTACGCAGGGAATTTCATTGCTTTTCTCGGCGACAGCGAGTTGACCGAGCACCAATCGGGCACGGTGGGCGAACACCGACACGAGATGCGTGGCTGTCGCTTTGGCGCGTAAAGCACCACGCAGCATCTTGCCGTCCAACGCGATCGGCACCAATCCACTGGGGTCGCTGCTGGCCACGTGTGCAGTGAAGTAACTGCCCATCCTGGCGTTGAGGTCGGCGGGGTCTAGCCGAGACAAAACAGCGCGGAAGGTCTTCTCACTGGGCCGCCGGAACCGGACCCCTAATTAGGCCAACACATCATCGGGAGCGGTGGCCGCCCATGTGGCAAAACCAGCATAGCCGCGCATCCCCGCGGCAGTGGCCAGAACCGCGATCGCCAACAAAGCCATCAGCGAATACCTCCGACCGCGTGGGTCCCTCGGGTCTGGCACCGAGGCCAACACATCGAGAAACTCCGATCCGATGAGCTCGCTGCGCTCACCAGGACTCCAGCGGTCGAACACCTCTGGAACCGACGACACAGGCAATACTGAAACGGTAGGCACGGGCAACTCCAGACCAACGACGAACAGTAACCAACTCGATCGTTCTCCAGATAGCCCGTGCCTACACTCCGGCCCCAATAGCGCGGCACCAAAGATCATCAACACAGCTCACAAGCCTGCTAATCAACAACGCCGGAGCCCTGGCCTTGGGTACTCCGGAGCGGGTCAGCCGCAGCGCCACCGACACCCCCAAAAACAGCACCTCGACGGTCAGCGCGATGGTGATGATGATCGCGGTGCGCCGGGAGACGGTCGCGCCCGTCGCCACCAGCAGCCCGTCGATGAACAGGTCGACGGCGACCACGGCGAGAAAACCCACCGGCACTTGACCGCCCGCACGGACGTCGTCGTGGCCGTCCTCGTCCTCGCCGTGCGGTCCGTGGTCTTCGAACTGGCGGAATCCGACCAGCAGCGCGACCCCCGCACTGAACCCGAGAATGATCAGCCACAGCGGGCCCCGCGCCCGCAGGTCCGGCAGCACCTCGGTGGCCACGGCGGCCATGACCACACCGGCCGCGAAATGCTGCACACCGCTGACCAGCGCCGCCGACGGCGTGCGCACGACTGCCACAGCGCCACCGATGATTCCGGCGATCACCGGGAAGGCGACCAAAGCCGCAGCGGTTGTCAGGGTGCTCACGCCAAACCTCCCGGGGCCGATTGAGACGAACATACTCGGGTGCGCTCGATCGGCCGGTATCGGCGGAGGCCGGATGGCGCGCCGGCGTATACAGTGCTCGGCGGACGGGCCGACGGCACCGGAGCCTCGGTTCGTACGTTTCCGACGTGACGCACGCTGGCCTCGCGGGCCACCGTGACCCCGACATCCAACAGACACGAGCGTTGCGGAACTCGACGGCACCGGGTCCTCACGCAGGAGACACGATGGCCGTTTTAGACACCGGTGAACGCTCGCTGGAAGCGCGCACGATCCGCAAACTGGGCATTCGCATCGTGCCGTTCTTGATGGCCCTGTATTTCGTCAACTACCTGGACCGCACCAACCTCGGCATCGCCCGCGCCGACATCAGCGCGCACCTACAGCTCACAGCGACGATGTTCGGCCTGGCCTCGGGCATCTTTTTAATCGGCTATGTGCTGGTCGAGGTTCCGTCCAATCTCGCGCTGGATCGCTACGGCGCACGACGCTGGCTAGCGCGGATCGCGGTGTCGTGGGGAATCGTGGTGGTGGCCACCGGCTTTGCGCCAAACGCGACGACGCTGTTGGTGTTGCGGTTCCTGTTAGGGGTGGCCGAGGCGGGCCTGTTCCCGGGGGTCATCTACTACCTGAGTCGCTGGTTCCCGCGCGACTACCGGGCCCGGGTCGTCGCGCTGTTCATGATGGCCAGCCCGATCGCGGCAGCGCTTGGAACCCCGTTGGCGGCGTGGCTGATCCACCTCGGCAACGGGGTGTTCGGGCTGGCGGGCTGGCAGTTCATGATGATCGCCGTCGGTGTCCCGGCGATCGTGTTGGGGTTCGCCTGTTGGTACTACCTGGTCGACCGGCCCGGTGACGCCGCATGGCTAGAGCCCGACGAAGGGCAATGGCTCGTCGACACCCTGGCCGAGGAGCAGCGCCAGGTTGCCGGCGACTTTCACTTTCCGCTGCGCCGCGCGCTGACCAGCCCACGGATCTGGGCGCTGGCCCTGGTCTACTTCGGCATGGCCTACGGGCTCTACGCCCTGACGTTCTTCTTGCCGAGCATCATCTCGGGCTTCAAGAAGACCTTCGGGATCGACTTCTCGATCGTGCAAGTGGGACTCATCGCGGCGATCCCGTACACCTGTGCGGCGGTGGCCATGTACCTGCGGTGGCGGCACGCGGACGCCACCGGTGAGCACGTGTGGCATGTCGCCGTCCCGATGTTGCTTGGCGGGCTGGCCATTCCCGTCGCGCTGCACCTGCACACCCCGGTGCTGGTGATGGTGGCCGTGGCGATCACCGCGATGGGGGTGTTCGCTGCCATCCCCAGCTTCTGGGCGTTGCCGTCAAACTTCCTGACCGGCACCGCGGCAGCCGGCGCCATCGGGCTGATCAATTCGGTGGGCAATCTGGGCGGGTTCGCCGCGCCCTATCTGACCGGGGCGCTCGAACAAGTGACCGGGACCGACAAGGCGGGCATGTGGGCGGTGGGCGCCATGATGCTGATGTCGGCCTTTGTGGTGGTCCTGCTGCGCGCCGTGCCGGGCTCCCCGACGGCTGCCGAGCGCCCGAATTGATGCCGTGGCGCCGAGCGCTGGCCGCAACGCGACCAACGGGAATCGCCAACACCACGTACAAATAGAGGCGACGAGGGAGATCGATCGTGCACATCGTTCCGACACCGCAAGCGGCTGAGGCGATGCTGACCGCAATGCCGCCCGGCCCCTTCGTCATGCTCAACCTCTACCGCATCCGCGAGGTCGCCGATTACTCAGCGAACCCCGAGCTTGCGCCCCCGGCGCCGATCAGCGGTCGCGAACTGTTCGAGCGCTACGCCGCCGGGATGGAGTCGGTGCTGGCGAAGGTCGGCGCCGAGCGGGTCTTTGTGGCCGACGCCGGCGGCTGCTTCATCGGCCCGCCCGAGGAGCGCTGGGACGTCATTCAATTCGTGCGGTATCCCTCGCTGGAAGCCTTCATCGCGGTGATGTCCAGCGAACAGGTGCAGGCCGATCTTCCGCATCGGTTCGCGATGCTGGAGGATTCCAGGGTGATACCCATGGCCGAACGCCCGCTCACCTAGTTTCGACCAGGAAGGAACACCACATGACCAAGGTGCTGGTTACCGGGTTCGGACCGTATGGCGTGACGCCGGACAATCCGGCCCAGTTCACCGCCGAGGCGCTGGACGGACGCACCATCGCCGGGGCGACGGTGGTCTCGCGGATTGTGCCCGGCGCCTATTTCGACTCGATCGCGGCGGCTGAGCAGGCCATCGCCGAGGTGGATCCGTAGCTGGTGATCATGCTGGGCGAATACCCGGGGCGCGCCATGCTGACCGTCGAGCGGCTGGCCCAGAACATCAACGATTGCGGGCGCTATGGCCTCGCCGACACCGCCGGCAAGGTGTTGGTGGGCGAGCCGACCGATCCGGACGGCCCGGTCGCCTACCACGCCACCGTCCCGGTCCACGAGATGGTGCTGGCGATGCGCGCGGCCGGGATCCCGGCCGATGTCTCCGACGCGGCGGGCACCTTCGTGTGCAACCACCTCATGTACGGCGTGCTGCACCACATCGCCTCGCGGAACCTGCCCATCCGCGCCGGCTGGGTCCATCTGCCCTGTCTGCCGATGGTCGCCGCCCTGGATCGCAACCTGGGTGTTCCGAGCATGTCGGTGGAGACGGCGGTCGCGGGACTGGTCGCCGGCATCGAGGCGGCGGTGCAGCATGCGGCCGATACTCGCCAGCCCGTCCCGTCACGTTTGCAGATCTGAGGGCACTAAACTCTTGGCGGCCAGACAATCCTGTTCGGCTGTGTCTTATGGCACAAGAAATGTTGCGCTGAGCAGGACAAATGGCCCCGCGTCAAGTCGGGTGCCATTATTGTCTTGATAAGTGGCAAACTGCGATATATGCCACAGGATTGCTAACCAATCCGGTGTTTATTATTTCGTTATCGTGTCGTAATCTGCTTCCGTGGGTCGGCACGAGTTAGCCAGGAAGCGGCGCAAGCCGTCTGTTCTGCTGGCTGCAGTGGTAGCGCCCGCGGCCGCCTTCTTCGCGGTGGCAGGGGATATCGGCCCATCGTCCGCGCGTGATCGCATCGACCAAATGGCCGTTGGTGATGAAGCGTGTTGTGTGGAGATTGTTGCGGCAACGCCCATCGAGTTGTCGTCGAAAATATCCAGCGGTGCGGTGGGGATGGGTTTTGCGGCCGGTCAGTTCGCCGCGGCATCGAGATTGCGGGTGGACAGGTCAGCGCGCCTGCTGCCGGTCGGGGTGGCACCGGAACGCGGGCTACAGGTCAAGACCATCCTGGCGGCGCGCAGCATCAGCGCGGTCTTCCCGGAGATTCACGAAATCGGTGGGGTGCGCCCCGATGCGTTGCGCTGGCATCCGAACGGATTGGCGCTCGACGTGATGATCCCCAACCCCGGCAGTGCTGAGGGGATAGCGCTGGGCAACGAGATCGTCGCCTACGTCTTGGCCAACGCCGAGCGCTTCGGGATGCAGGATGCGATTTGGCGTGGCGTCTACTACACGCCCACCGGTGCAACCAGAAGCCGCCTCGGTCACTATGACCACGTCCACGTCACCACCACTGGTGGCGGATACCCCACTGGCAAGGAAATCTACCTCCGCTGACTCGTCGCGCGGCGGCGGCGATCCGAGAGCAGATACGCTCATCGCGTGCTGCTCTCTGATCGAGACCTCAGAGCCGAAATTTCCGCCGGGCGGTTGGGTATCGACCCGTTCGATGACAGCCTGGTTCAGCCGTCCAGCGTCGACGTCCGGCTCGACTGCATGTTCCGGGTGTTCAACAACACCCGGTACACCCACATTGACCCGGCGCAGCGCCAGGACGAGTTGACCAGCGTGGTGGAGCCGACCAAGGGGGATCCGTTCGTGCTGCACCCGGGCGAGTTCGTGCTGGGTTCCACGCTGGAGATCTTCTCCCTGCCCGGTGACCTGGCCGGGCGGCTGGAGGGCAAGTCGTCGCTGGGCCGGCTGGGCTTGCTCACCCATTCCACTGCCGGGTTCATCGATCCCGGCTTCAGTGGGCACATCACGCTGGAGCTGTCCAACGTCGCCAACCTCCCGATCACGTTGTGGCCCGGCATGAAAATCGGCCAGCTGTGCATCTTGAAATTGACCAGTCCGTCTGAGCATCCCTACGGGAGTTCCGGAGTAGGGTCGAAATACCAGGGTCAGCGGGGGCCCACGCCGTCTCGTTCGTACCAGAACTTCATAAGGTCTACATAGCTGCCGCATAGCTTGCGCGATAAGGATTAGTAGACCGTTGGCTTGGCTATCCAAGAGCCATTGCCGGGCCATCCGGAGCCATCCGCGCCGTGTTCTCCTCCGCAGCGACCGTGGTGGGTTGCAAGACCTTGGGAGGGGTTTTGGACGTCGTACTTGGGGTATCGATGGCAGCGGCTGACGTCCGGATGGCGTTGGTCGAAGGCGAAGACGGCGACGGCTTGATCGTCGAGGAAGACAGTTTCGACCTCGACCGCAATCCGGTCACGTCGAGCGCATCCGATCAGGTGGTCGCGGCGATTCTGGGCACTCGGGAGGGTGCGGCCGACGCCGGCTTGCGGTTGTCCTCGATCGGCGTGACATGGACCGACCCGGTTCAGGCCGCGGCGCTGCGCGATGCGCTGGCCTGGCACAAGGTCGAAAACGTCATGCTGGTCTCGGGTTTTCTGGCTGCGGCCGCCCTGGGGCAGGCGGTCGGCGGCGCCCTCAGCTATGCGCGGACCGCGGTGTTGTTCATCGAGCCCGATACGGCGACCCTGGCCGTCGTCGACACCGCGGACGGCTCGGTCAGCGAGGTGCGCCAGCAATTGTTGGCCGAAGACGACGACGCGGCGGTGGCCGAGGTGGTCGCCATGGTGGCCGCGGCCGAGTCTCTGCCGGCGCGTCCGGACGGTGTCTATGTGGTCGGCACGGGTGTGGACGTCGCCATGATCAAGCCGGCACTCGATGCGGCGACGTCGCTGACGGTGAGCGTGTCCGAGGAACAGGAAATGGCGCTCGCCCGAGGCGCGGCGCTGGCCTGCGGCAATGCGCCCCTGTTTGCCGCCACCACCGCCGCCCTGGCATATGCGCAGGACCTCAATGATCCTGACCCCCTGGCGGAGAGCGACCTGGTCGACGAGCTCTCGCTCGACCAGGAACCCGCCGGACGCCGATCCGGGCTTTTGATCGGCAGCGGCCTGGCCGTGGTCGCCACCGCGGCGGTGGTGGCGCTGGAAGTCGCCCTGGCGATCGACATCCGCCCGACGGTGGCCCTACAGCCCAGGCCCAACGAGAACCACCTGGTCGCCCCGCCTCAGCAGGCGGCCGCGCCGCCGCAAGTGGCCGCTCCCGAGCCGAAGATCGAGTTGCCGCGCCCCCGGGTGGTGCCGCGCGCGGCCAGCCCGCAGCTGCCGGCCCCGGCGGCGCCGGCGCAGAGGGCGCCAGAGGTGCCGGTGTTGCCCTCCCCCGCCATTCCTGAACCGGTGGTGGCCGTGCCGCCGCTGGTGCCCATCGTCGTGCCGCCGGTCCGGGTACCCAGCGGGGTCGACACCTTCCTGCGCCCCTCTGTCCCCAATATCCAAGCGCCGGTGCCACGTCAGCAGCCCAAGGTGCCCGCCCCCCGTGTTGAAGTTCCAGCCTCGCCCCCGCCGGTGGTGAGTCCGAATCCGCGCGGGCGCGGCGGTCTGAGGCTGCCCGGGCTGGGCCGGATACCCAACCCCGGTCGTGGGCCCGCTGGCGGCAGCCTCGGTCCTGGCCGGCGCGGGCACTTCGGCGGCGGCGCTCCCGGTCGTAGCGGTCCGTCCGGCGGCGGCGGCCATGGGGGCCAGTTCGGCGGCGGCCACGGGGGCCACTTCGGTGGCGGCGGTCACGGCGGTGGGTTCGGCGGTGGCCGCGGTGGCGGTGGCCATGGTGGCGGGTTCGGAGGATTCGGTGGCGGCCACGGTGGAGGTTTCGGTGGGGGCCACGGTGGTGGTTTCGGTGGCGGCCACGGGGGACGCTGACAGCTAATCGTCTGTTCGACGGTTAGGCATCCTTTTACTGCTGAAATGTGCTGACCCAAGCCGATCCGGCAACCAAGGCTCCGGTATGCACCCCGGGAGGCGCGTAAAATCGGCGGCTACAGGGTTGGGGGACCCGCGTAGGCCCGCTGTATGCGATGGTCGAACAGGTATTGGGGGAGCTCTTGGACACCGTGCTCGGAGTATCTGTGGCACCGACGGCAGTGCGGTTGGTGCTGGTCGAAGGCGAAAACGGCGATGGCGCGCTGGTCGATGAAGACGCGTTCGATGTCAGCGGTGATGGCGACGCGGCAACTATCGGGGCCGCCGAACAGGTGATCTCGGCGATCCTGGGAACCAGGGAAGGCGCCTCCGAGGGCGGCTACCAGCTGACCTCAACCGGGGTGACCTGGAGAGACCCGGCCCAAGCCGCCGCCCTGCGCGACGTCTTGGCCCGGCGCAAGATCGAAAACGTCGTGCTGGTCTCGGCGTTCCTGGCCGCCGCCGCGCTGGCTCACGCGGTGGGCAGCGAAACCAACTATGCGCAGACCGCGTTGCTGTTCATCGAACCCGAGGCCGCCACGCTGGCGGTTGTCGACAGTGCGGACGGCTCGGTTACCGACATTCATCGACTCTCACTGTCAGACGACGATGACACGGCCGTGGGCCAGTTGCCGGAGTTGATTTCGCAGGCCGAGAGCCTGCCGACCCGTCCCGACGCGGTGTTTCTGGTGGGCTCGGGTATCGATCTGCCATTGATCAAGCCGACGCTCGAGGCGTCGACCACATTGCCGGTTACCGCGGCCGAGGAACCGGATACCGCGCTGGCCCGCGGTGCCGCGCTCGCGGCGGCGAGCAGCCCCCTGTTCGCGTCATCCACGGCGGCGCAGGCGTGGGCCCAGGATCCCGGCAGCGGGGTGCTCTACTCTCACGCGCCGTACGGGCTCGATGCCGCCTACTTCGACGATGTGTCGGACCAGTTGGGGACGGGTCAGCAGGCTCTGGCCTACAGCGCGGTGCCCGAAGAGCAGCATGAGCGAAGGCCGTTCGCGCTGCTGGCCAGCATCATGGGGTCAATCTTCATCATCGGTGTGGGTGCCTTGGCCGTGTCTCTGGCGGTCAGCATCCGCTCCGAACCCGGCACCCGCCCCGATCCCAGCCAGAGCGTCGTCACACACCTGCCCGCGCCGGCGCACGCGGCCCCGGCCCCTCAACCCCAGGCCCCGGCACCGCAGGCTCCGGCGCCCCAAGCCCAAGCCCCGGCGCCCCAGGCCCAGGTTCCGGCCCCAGCCCCGGCGCCCCAAGCCCCCGCCCCGCGGGCGCCGGCGCCGCAAGCCCCGGCCCCCCAGGCGCAGGTTCCGGCTCCGAAGGCCCCGGCGCCGGTGCCGGTACCGGTTGCCCAAGCGCCAGTGCCCGTGCCGCAGGCTCCCGCGCCAGTTCCGGTTCCGATTCCTCAGGCTCCCGCACCCGCGCCGGAGGCTCCGGTGCCGGCTCCGATGCCCATTCCGGTGCCCATTCAGATCCCGCTTCCCCAGATCTTTGGTCCCGGTGGCGGCGGCGGGTTCCCCGGCGGTGACGATGACCGTGGCGGACGTGGTGGTGGACGCGGCGGCCGGCACGGCGGCGGTCACGGCGGTGGGCACGGGCGGGGCGGGTTCAACATCCCGTTTATCCCGGGTATCTGATCTTGCCGGGTAGCTGTCATCTGCCGTTCAGCGTCGCGATGCAGTTCGCTCATCGCAGTCGCCTACACACGGTGTTATGCGATGCACCGTCTTTGGCACCGGCTATCTAGGCGCCACCCACGCCGTTGGAATGGCGCAACTTGGGCACGAGGTTGTCGGGGTCGACATTGATCCGGGCAAGGTGGCCAAGCTGGCCGGGGGCGATATCCCCTTCTACGAGCAGGGTTTGCGAAAGCTGTTGAGGGACAACCTTGTTGCTGGACGTCTGCACTTCACGACCGACTACGACATGGCCGCCGAGTTCGCCGATGTGCACTTTCTGGGTGTTGGCACACCCCAGAAAAGGGGGGAATACGGCGCCGACTTGCGTCACATTCACGCCGTCATCGATACCCTGGTGCCGCGGCTGACCAGAACGTCGGTGCTCATTGGCAAATCGACGGTCCCGGTCGGAACGGCGGCCGAGTTGGCCCGGCGGGCGGCCGGGCTGGCAGTGGCCGGCGTTGGTGTGGAGATCGCCTGGAACCCGGAGTTTCTGCGCGAAGGTTTCGCGGTCCGCGATACGCTGCGTCCGGATCGGATTGTGCTTGGTGTGCAGGAGGATTCGATCCTGGCCGAGCAGTTCGTCCGAGAACTGTACGGACCGTTGCTGGAGGCCGGGGTGCCCTTCTTGGTGACCGATCTGCAGACCGCGGAATTGGTCAAGGTCTCCGCCAATGCCTTTCTGGCTACCAAAATTTCGTTCATCAACGCGATCTCGGAGGTATGCGAGGCCGCCGGTGCCGACGTCAGTCTGCTTGCCGATGCCCTCGGCTACGACACCCGCATCGGGCGCCAATGTCTCAATGCGGGTTTGGGATTCGGTGGCGGCTGCTTGCCCAAAGATATCCGCGCGTTCATGGCCCGTGCCGGCGAGCTCGGTGCCAACCAGGCGCTGACCTTCCTGCGTGAGGTCGACAGCATCAACATGCGGCGGCGTACCCGGATGGTGGAACTGGCCACCACCGCGTGTGGCGGTTCGCTGCTGGGAGCCAACCTCGCGGTGCTTGGCGCGGCGTTCAAACCCGAATCCGACGACGTTCGAGATTCTCCCGCGCTCAACGTCGCCGGACAGCTACAGCTCAACGGTGCGGCGGTCAATGTCTATGACCCCAAGGCCCTGGACAACGCGAACCGACTGTTTCCCACGCTGAACTACGCGGTCTCGGTTGCCGAGGCCTGCGAGCGAGCCGACGCCGTGTTGATACTCACCGAATGGCAGGAGTTCGTCGACCTCGACCCCGACGATCTGGCCGACCGGGTGCGGGCCCGCGTCATTGTCGACGGCCGCAACTGCCTTGATGTCTCCCGCTGGGAGCGGGCTGGCTGGCGAGTGTTCCGGCTGGGGGCTCGGATTCGGGCGGCGTCCTAGTCGGCCGCGTCCGTCGGCGAATTCGGGCTGCGGGCAACCCGGCACGAGTAGCGTTACCGGGGTGGACCAGGTGGCGGCATACCTTGACCAGACCCGTGCTTTCGGCGAACTCATCGGCGACAATGACCAATCCATGCCAGTGCCCAGCTGCCCGGGATGGAACCTCGGGCAGCTGTTCCGTCATGTCGGACGCGGCGACCGGTGGGCGGCCCAGATCGTGCGCGACCGGCTGGACAGTTTTCTGGATCCCCGCAATGTGGCAGGCGGAAAGCCGCCGGCAGCTGTGGACGACGCGATCGCCTGGCTGCAAGACGGCGCGCAGCTGATGGTCGACGCCGTCGAGCAGGCGGGCGCGGAAACGCCGGTGTGGACATTTCTTGGGCCGCGCCCGGCGCACTGGTGGGTTAGGCGCCGGCTGCACGAGGTGGTGGTGCATCGGGCTGACGCCGCCATCGCGCTCGGGCAGCAATTCGTCCTGGAACCCGAGATCGCGGCCGACGGCATCAGCGAGTTTCTGGAACGCATTGCGGTCCAGGCGGGGCGCGACGGCGCGCCGCTGCCGATCGAGGACGGCGACACCGTGCATCTGCACGCCACCGATCCCGGTCTCGGTGACATCGGGGAATGGACCGCCGCCGTCGAGGACGGCCACATCACCTGGTCGCCTGAGCACGGCAAAGGCACCGTGGCCGTGCGCGGCGGCGCCGCGGAGCTTCTGCTGGCGATGACGCGGCGGGTCTCGGTGCCCGACACCGGGATCGAGGTGTTCGGCGACCAGGCCGTATGGCAGAAATGGCTGGAGCGCACGCCTCTTTAGCGTGCGGACTAGGCGAACACGGTAATTTGCAGGCCATGACCACATCGGAGATTGCCACCGTGCTGGCCTGGAGCGACGCACTCAACGCCGCTGACATTGACATCCTGGTGGCCCTGTCCAGCGACGATATCGACATCGGCGACGCGCACGGAGCAGCCCAGGGCCACGAGGCGCTGCGGCGCTGGGCCAGCTCGCTGCAGACGACCGCCGAGATGGGCCGCATGTACGTGCACGACGGTGTTGTGGTGGTCGAGCAACGGATCATCGGCCGCGACGACCCCGACAGCGTCGCGAACGCCGCCTCGGCATTCCGGGTGGTCCGCGATCACGTCACCTCGGTTTTCCGCCATGACGACTTGGCGTCGGCGCTGGCGGCCACCGAACTCACCGAGGCTGACCTGGTCGATTGAGTTCGACGAAAGGCAACTAGGAGCCACTCATGCGCGGGATCATCTTGGCCGGCGGTTCGGGCACCCGCCTGTACCCGATCACCATGGGTATCAGCAAGCAGCTGTTGCCGGTCTATGACAAGCCAATGATCTACTACCCGCTGACCACCCTGATGATGGCCGGCATCCGCGACATCCAGCTGATCACCACCCCCCATGACGCTGCCGGGTTTCACCGCCTACTCGGCGACGGAACGCATTTCGGCGTGAACATCACCTATGCAACCCAGGATCAGCCCGATGGTCTGGCCCAGGCATTCGTCATCGGCGCCGACCACATCGGCACCGACTCGGTGGCATTGGTGTTGGGGGACAACATCTTTTATGGCCCGGGTTTGGGCACCAGCCTGCGCCGATTTCAAGACATCAGTGGCGGAACGATTTTCGCGTACTGGGTGGCAAACCCAACTGCCTACGGTGTTGTCGAGTTCAGCGCCGACGGGACCGCGCTCTCCCTGGAGGAGAAACCGGCCACCCCGAAGTCGCACTATGCGGTGCCAGGCTTGTATTTCTACGACAACGACGTGATCGAGATCGCGCGGAGCTTGAAGAAATCCGCGCGCGGCGAGTATGAGATCACCGAGGTGAACCAGGCCTATCTGAACCACGGCCGGCTCAACGTCGAGATGCTGGCCCGCGGAACGGCCTGGCTGGACACCGGCACGTTCGACTCGCTGCTAGACGCCGCCGATTTCGTCCGGACGCTGGAGCGGCGGCAGGGACTCAAGGTGAGTGTTCCCGAGGAAGTGGCATGGCGGTTGGGCTGGATTGACGACGAACAACTGATGCGGCGCGCACGCAGCCTGGTCAAGTCCGGGTACGGCAGCTACTTGCTGGAGTTGTTGGAAAGGAACTGATTTCAGCGCCAATCCGGTGCCCGACGGCTCGTACTATCAGGTATTCCCGATCGTGCCGATCAACAGCCCGCCGTTGCCCGGAAGGCCCGGGGTGCCGGCGCCCGATAGCCCGACGTCGCCGCTGTTTCCGCCATTTCCGATCAGCACGGCATCGCCGCCGTTTCCGCCGTTTCCGCCGGAGAAGCCGCCGTTC
The DNA here is from genome assembly GCF_022354805.1 of Mycobacterium liflandii. Taxonomy (NCBI): domain Bacteria; kingdom Bacillati; phylum Actinomycetota; class Actinomycetes; order Mycobacteriales; family Mycobacteriaceae; genus Mycobacterium; species Mycobacterium liflandii. Next base: position 1,164,359 of record NZ_CP023138.1, read on the forward strand.
GGGCCGGGCGCCCCGCCCGCGCCGCCGGCCCCACCGTTTCCGATCAGCCCGGCCCTACCACCGCCACCGCCGTTGCCGCCGTCACCGGCGGAACTGGGGCCGACGAAGCCGGCTCCGCCGGTGCCGCCGCCACCACCGTTACCGAATAGCGTGCCGCCGGTACCGCCCTGGCCGCCATTGCCGCCGGTGGCGTTCATGAGGATGTTGCTGGTGTATGCGGCCCCGCCGACGCCGCCGGCACCGCCGTTGCCGAAGAGCCGGCCGTCGCCGCCTTGGCCTCCGTTACCGCCCACGGAGTCTGCGAGGGCGTTGGTGCTCTGTCCGCCCGCGCCGCCGGCGCCGCCGGTACCCCCGAAGATGCCGCCGTCGCCGCCGTCGCCGCCCTGGGTAGCGCCGAACCCGCCGACGCCGCCACCACCGCCGTTGCCGAGCAGGGTGCCGGCCGCGCCGCCGTTGCCGCCGACCCCGCCAGGCCCGACGCTGGCCAGACCGCCGGTACCGCCGATCCCGCCGTTGCCGAAGAGGCCGCCGGCGCCACCGTCTCCGCCGGCGCCACCCCCGGTCAATCCGGTGCTGGCGATGCCGCCCTGGCCCCCGGCGCCGCCGATGCCGAATAGTGCGCCGCCGGCACCCCCGGCGCCGCCGGCCCCGCCGTCGATTCCGGATCCACCGGTACCGCCGATGCCGCCCTGGCCCCACAAGAGCCCGCCGGCCCCACCCGCGCCGCCGGCCGCACCGGTGCCCACCGTTGACGCCCCGCCGGCACCGCCGTTACCTGAACAGTCCGGCCGCGCCGCCGGTGCCGCCCTGCTGCTCCAAGCCTCCGGACCCGCCCGCCCCGCCGTCGCCGAGTAACCAGCCGGCGGCGCCTCCGTTGGCGCCGGTGCCTGCCGCCCCGTTGGCGCCGTTGCCGATCAGTGGGCGCCCGGTCAGCGTCAGGACGGGCTGGTTGATGAGGTCCAGCGCGGTCTGCGCGACGTTGCTTGCTTCAGCTGTCGCGTACGAGCCGGCGCCGGCCTGCATTGCCTGCACAAACTGGGAATGAAACTGGGCGGCCTGGGCGCTGAGCGACTGATAGGCCTGTCCGTAGGAGCTGAACAACGGCGCAACGGCCGCCGACACATCGTCAGCGCCGGCCGCCAGTACCGCGGTGGTCGGGGTGGCCGCGGCCGCGCCGGCCTCGCCCAGCGTCGACCCGATCCCGGCGATGTCCGCCGCTGCCGCCGTCAATGTCTCCGGTGCCACGAACAGAAACGCCATGTGATCCCTCCCATTTCAGGCCAGTGCGTGGCACAGCGGGAGGACCGCCCGGTCACCAACGACTGGATAGAAGCGCATCGTATGCTGGCAGCGGCACCACGTAGTGGTCTTTCGCGAACATTATTCAAGCGCGTAACGCGACCACTCGTGGCTAGATTTTGCTGCCGCTGAATGCGGGTGGTTAGGGCGTCAGCCCCTCCATTCCGTCCTCGCCGATGAGTAGTCCGCCGATGCCGGCGGCGCCGGCGATACCCGGGCCCACCCCGCCGGAACCGGCGTTGCCGCCGTTGCCGATCAGCACGGCGTCACCGCCTTTACCGCCGGAGCCGCCGGTGCCGAATCCCGAGTTGTTGTTTCTGCCGGCGCCGCCGTCACCGCCCTGACCGACCAGTCCGGCCTTGCCACCGTTGCCGCCGTCCCCACCGTCGGCACCGCCCACGCTGTCCCCGCCGGCCCCGCCGGCCCCGCCGGCTCCGCCGTCGGAGGCGCTGAAGCCGAATCCGCCGTTGCCGCCCGCGCCACCGGCACCGATGAGCATGCCGGCGTTGCCGCCGGCGCCGCCGTTCCCAGCCGCGTTGCCGATGGTCGCCGCGGCGCCGGCGCCGCCGTCCCCGCCATTGCCGAAGAGCATGCCGGCGCTGCCGCCCATTCCGCCGGCCCCGCCGAACAGGCCGCCCTCTCCGCCAGTGCCACCTGCCCCGCCAGCGCCGAAAAGTCCAAGGGCGGCCCCGCCGTCCCCGCCGGCGGCGAACAGGCCGGTGCCGCCGTCGCCGCCATTGCCAGCAAAGGTGCCGAACCCGCCGACTCCGCCATCGCCTCCAGCGCCGAACAGTCCGCCGGCTCCGCCGAGCCCGCCGATGCCGCCGGTGGTGTTGTTGCCGAAACCGCCCGCGCCGCCCGCGCCGCCGCGGCCGAATAGCAGTCCGCCGTCCCCGCCATACCCGCCGTTTCCGCCGGGTATGGCGCCGACGAGGCTCGATGCGGTGCCGCCGGCACCGCCGGCTCCGCCGTTGCCGATCAACCACCCGGCGGCCCCGCCGTCGGCCCCCGTCCCCGGGGCGCCGTTGGCGCCGTTACCGATCAGCGGGCGCCCGGTAGCCGCCAGCACGGGAGCGTTGATCGCGTCGAGCAGCGGCGATACGGCCGCAGCCTCGGCGGCCGCATACGAAGCCCCACCCCCGCTCAAGGCCTGCAGAAACTGCTCGTGAAACGCCGCCGCCCGCGCGCTGAGCAACTGATAGGCCTGGCCCTGCGCGTCGAACAGCGCCGCAACCGCCGCCGACACCTCGTCGGCGCCCGCGGCCAGCACCGCGGTGGTAGGGGCCACCGCTGCCGCGTTCGCCGCGCCGATCGTTGACCCGAGGCTGGCTAAATCCGTAGCTGCCGCAGTAAGCGCCTCCGGCGCCGTGATCACAAATGACATTTCGACCACCTCACCAACAGGTAGCGACCCATAACTCACCGTTCAACGCCGTCCCGGCGATCGCTGCTAACCATCAATCGACGGGACTAGACCCATCGTTGCTGCTGGGCGCAGCCAATTGGGCAAATTCGCAAAGTATTAATGCGGCACGCACAAGATTCCTCGTGATCGCGCCGCCCCGGCCGCGCAATGCGAGGGCCGTCTCGGGGGCGGATTCAAGCCGGTCGTGTCCTCGGTACTGACCTGCGCCGCGAGGTTTCTGCTGCGAGTTTGCTGTGTCATTTCGCAAAAAAACCTGTGTGGTCAAAGCTCTGAGTTCGCCGGGGTTACCCTCTGCTGATTCTGAGCGCGATTCACCAGTAGTCGATGGCTAATCGGTTGGGAGACTTGCGATGTCGTATGTGGTGGCAATACCGGACATGCTGGCATCGGCGGCCGCCGATGTGGCTGGCATCGGCTCATCGGTCGGCGCGGCCAACACCGCGGCCGTGGGGGCGACGACCGGGGTGATGGCCGCTGCCGATGATGAGGTGTCGGTCGCGATTGCGGCGTTGTTTTCCGGCCATGGCCAGGCTTACCAGGCGATCAGTGCCCAGGCGGCGGCGTTTCACGACCAGTTTCTGCGGGCCTTGACCGGAGCGGGCGGCGCCTACGCGGCCGCCGAAGCGGCCAATGCTTCGCCGTTGCAGGCCGCGGAGCAGGAGGTGCTGGCGGTGATCAACGCGCCCACCAACGCGTTGTTGGGGCGTCCGTTGATCGGCAATGGCACCGATGGACTGGCGGGAACCGGAGCCGCCGGTGGTGCCGGGGGGCTCTTGTGGGGCAACGGTGGCAACGGCGGATCCGGCGCGGCTGGCCAGGCCGGCGGGGCCGGGGGAGCGGCCGGCCTGATCGGCACCGGGGGTGCTGGGGGTATGGGTGGGGCCGGCGGCGGGGCCGGCGGGATGGGCGGCAGCGGCGGCTGGTTGTTGGGCAACGGCGGGGCCGGTGGAGTCGGCGGCGCAGGTGTGAGCGGTGGAGTCGGCGGAACCGGTGGCAACGCGGTGCTGTTCGGCAACGGCGGGGCAGGGGGCATGGGTGGGGCCGGCGCGGACGGCGCCGTGGGCGCCGCCGGTACCGCGGGGACCTCGACTTCGGCGGGCGGTGTTGGCGGCGCAGGCTGGGACGCCACCGCCGCCGGAGTGCTTGCGGCCACCGGTGGCGACGGCGGCGACAGCGGTGGCGGGGGCGCTGGCGGTAACGGGGGCGCGGGCGGGGCCGGCGGGCATGGGTCGGCCTTGTTTGGCGCGGCCGGCGCGAACGGCAACGGCGGGGCCGGTGGCGCCGGCGGAAACCCGGGGGCGCCCGGCAACGGTGGTACCGGTGGGGTCGGCCCCGACGCGGCCACCTCCGGGGGCATGGGCGGCACCGGTGGTGACCCCGGCGCGGTCGGCGGTGGCGGCAACAGCGGGGCGGCCGGTGGCGCGGGTGCGGTCGCCGGTGCCAGCGGTGCCGCCGGCACCATCATCGCCGGCAACGGAGGAAATGGCGGTGCCGGCGGGACCGGCTATGCCGCCGATGGCCCTGCCGGCCCCGCCATCGGCAACGGTGGCGACGGCGGACATGGTGGCGCGGGCGGCTTCTACGGCAACGGCGGTGCTGGCGGGGCCGGTGGTAACTCCGCACCCGGCGGCGGGAACGGCGGCAATGGCGGCACCGGCGGCGACAGCGGTGCGATGGGAAGCAGCGGCGGTCGGGGCGGCGATGGCGGCGTCGGCACCAACGGCGGGGCCGGTGGCGGCGGCGGCAACGCAACTAGCTACGGAACCGCAAACGCCACCGGTGGCGCGGGTGGCGATGGCGGCGCCGGTAGCAGGGGTACCGGGGGCACTGGCGGTGCCGGGGGTGGGGGCGGCGCCGCGCAGATCCTCAATGGCGCCTCGGCCGCTACTGCCACGGGCGGTGCCGGGGGTGCCGGTGGCGACGGGAACGATGGCGGCAACGCCGGTGTGGGCGGTGCTGCGTCGACTAGGGGGACTGGAAACGTCACCGGCGGCACCCGCGGCGATGGCGGCACAGGCAGCACCGGCAACGGCGGTTCCGGCGGTGACGGCGGGAACGTGGAAGTCAATAACGACGCTTCTACGGTTTCCTTCGTCGGCGGCGCCGGTGGCCACGGTGGGGACGGCGCCACGGACGGCGGCGCCGGTGGGGATGGCGGCAGGACCACTATCGATGGCGCTGGCTCCAGGGCCACCGCCACCGGCGGCACTGGCGGGGACGGCGGCAACGGCGGTACCGGCCACGGTGGGGGTGGCGGTCCCGGCGGCACCGCGATCAACTACGGAGCCGGCGACGCCTTCGGTGGCGCCGCTGGGAAGGGCGGCACCGGTGTCGTCGGCGGCAACGGCGGCTCGGGCGGTGCGGCGTACAACTACGGAACCGGAAACGCCACCGGAGCCGACGGAGCGGCCGGCACCGACGGCACTACCGGAGCCGGCGGGTCCGGCGGGTCCGGCGCCGCCGCAAGCGTCCTCAACAGCGCCTCGACCGCCACTGCTACCAGCGGCAGCGGCGGTGCCGGTGGCGACGGTACCGACGGCGGAAACGGGGGGTCGGGCGGTTTTGCCTTCACCTTCGGGACCGGAAATATCATCGCCGGCGTCGGCGGTGATGGTGGCACCGGCAGCACCGGAGTCGGTGGGATCGGCGGTTCGGGTGGCGGCGCGGACATCAACAACGGCGCCTCCACGGTTGTCCCGCAGGGCGGTGCCGGCGGTCACGGCGGCGATGGCGCCACCGATGGCGGGGCCGGCGGTGCCGGTGGATTCACGGAAATCGACAGCAGCGCCTCAGTGCTCGCCGCCACCGGCGGAGCCGGTGGTGATGGCGGCAGCGGCGGCACCGGCCGCGGCGGGACCGGCGGCGTCGGAGGTGTTGGGATCAACAACGGAAGCGGAGAGGCCATCGGCGGCGCCCCAGGCGCCGGCGGTACCGGCGCCGTCGGGGGTGACGGCGGCCAAGGCGGTGCCGCGTACAGCTACGGAACCGGAGATGCCACCGGTAGCGCTGGCGCGGCCGGCACCGCCGGCACCACCGGCGTCGGGGGGACCGGCGGTGCCGGCGGTGCCGCATACACCCTTAATGGCGCCTCGACTGCCACGGCCACCGGCGGCATCGGCGGGAACGGTGGTGACGGTGGCACAGCCAACGGTTCCAACGGCGGAAACGGCGGCGCCGGCGGTTATGCCTCGACCACGGGAACCGGAACCGCTAGTGCCGGCAATGGCGGTCGCGGGGGCGACGGTACGGCAACCGGCGGCACCGGCGGCACCGGCGGGGTTGGCGGTAATGCCCACGCGCCCGCGGGCAGTCCCGTCCCCGGCGTCGGTGGCAAAGGCGGTAACCCCGGACCCGGGGGTAAGCCCGGCCCGAACGGCGCGGCCGGCATCGTCGTATAGCCGGCAATGCGCCACGGTGGTGCAAACGGGATCGGCACCGGCGGATGCGCCGAATCGACAACGAGCGGGGCGCCCGCAACTCCGGATTCGGTGCTACTGCCGGTAGCTGACTAGGAAGTTGCCCAGGCGCTCGATGGCCGCTGCCAGATCACGCGACCACGGCAAGGTCACCAGGCGCAGGTGATCCGGCTCCGGCCAATTGAACCCGGTCCCTTGGGTGACCAGGATCTTCTCGGACAGCAGGAGATCGAGCACGAGTTGTTCGTCGTCGGCGATGTCGTAGACCTCCGGGTCCAGCCGGGGAAACGCATACAGCGCACCCTTGGGCTTGACGCAGGACACCCCGGGAATTTCGTTGAGCTTGGACCAGGCGACGTCACGCTGTTCGAGCAGACGACCGCCGGGGAGCACCAGATCATCGATGCTTTGGTGGCCGCCCAGGGCGACCTGGATCGCATGCTGGGCCGGGACGTTCGGGCACAAGCGCATGTTGGCCAGCAGGCTGATTCCCTCGATGAAGCTGCTGGCGTGCTCCTTGGGGCCGGTGATCGCCAGCCAACCCGCCCGGTATCCGGCAACGCGGTAGGCCTTGGACAGGCCATTGAAGGTCAGGCACAGCATGTCCGGGGCGAGCGTGGCGACGCTGATGTGCTTGGCGTCGTCGTAGAGGATCTTGTCGTAGATCTCGTCGGCGAGCAGCAACAGTTCATGTTTGCGGGCCAGCTCCACCATCTGGGTGAGGATTTCGTGGCTGTAGACCGCGCCGGTGGGGTTGTTGGGGTTGATGATCACCAGCGCCTTGGTGCGCTCGGTGATCTTGGACTCCAGATCGGCGATGTCGGGCTGCCAGTCCTGCGTCTCGTCGCATAGGTAATGCACCGGAGTGCCGCCGGCCAACGAGGTCGACGCCGTCCACAGGGGATAGTCGGGTGCGGGAATCAGCACCTGATCGCCGTTGTCGAGCAAGGCCTGCAGCGTCATGGTGATCAGCTCGGAGACACCGTTGCCCAGGTAGACATCGTCGACGTCGAATCGGGGAAAGCCGTCGACGAGCTCGTAGCGGGTGACCACGGCACGTCGGGCCGGCAGGATCCCTTGCGAGTCGGAGTACCCCTGCGCATAGGGCAGCGCCTGGATCATGTCGCGCATGATCACGTCCGGCGCCTCGAAGCCAAACGGCGCGGGGTTGCCGATATTGAGCTTGAGGATCCGATGCCCTTCGGTCTCCAGCCGCGCGGCCTGCTGGTGCACCGGACCGCGGATTTCGTACAGGACGTCCTGAAGCTTGGACGACTGCGCGAAGGAACGCTGGCGCTGGTGGCTGGAGGCGTGCCAGGGCAGCTGGTGAGTGGTCACGTCAACCATGGTCTCATCGCTGTCCACTGATATTTGCTGACAGGTGTCAAGCCACGGTCAGCGCTTGCCCGGCGGACGCGCACCCCGTGCCATGCCCAGACCCTTGACCGGGGCGGCCGGCGCCGCAGGTGGAGTCGGTTCCCCATCCTGCTTGCTGGCCGGCTCGGGTTCCGGCGTTGCCTCGGGCTCCGGCTGGGCGGGGGCCGCCGCGGAGGGCGCTTCCGCCCGCGCGGGTGCCTTCTTCGCCCCCGGACGCTTGGCGCCGGTGGCGATTCCCAGCCCTTTGACCGGGGCGGCGGGTGCGGCAGGTTCCGCGGGCGCGGCCGCGGCCTCGGGAGCCGGTGCCGTCGCGGCCGCTTCCGGTGCCGCAGCAGCTGGTGGCGCTGCCTTCTTGGCCCCAGGTCGCTTCGCGCCCGAGGCCATACCCAACCCCTTGACCGGTGCGGCGGGTGCGGCCGCCTCGGCCGGCTTGGTTTCGCCGGTGGGCGCGGCCGCCTTCTTGGCGCCGGGTTTCTTGGCGCCCGCGGCCATACCAAGGCCCTTGGCCGGTGCGGCCGGGGCCTCCGCTGCCGCGGTTTCGGCTGCTGGCGCCGGAGCCGCCTTCTTGGCGCCCGGTCGTTTCGCGCCACCAGCCATGCCCAGCCCCTTGGCCGGTGCGGCCGGGCTGGCCGCTGTGGCGGCGGCCGGGGCCTCAGCAGCCTTCGCGGGTGCCGGGGCGGGCGCGGCCGGGGCGGCGGCCTTAGGCGCAGCTTTCGCCCGCTTTTCGGCTTCCTTTGCGGCCGTGCCTTTCTCCGGCAGCGTTGCCTTTTCGCGGTCGAGCGAGCCGAGCAGCACCTGGGCCACGTCGAGTACCTCGACACCGGAACGGCCCGCTTCTTCCTGCCGGTCGTTGACACCGTCGGTCACCATCACCCGGCAGAACGGGCACGCGGTGGCGATGGTGGAAGCGTTGGTGGCCAGCGCCTCGTCGACGCGTTCGTGGTTGATCCGCTTGCCGATGTGTTCTTCCATCCACATGCGGGCCCCGCCGGCGCCACAGCAGAAGCTGCGCTCGGCGTGGCGTGGCATCTCGGCAAGGTTGGCCCCGGCGGCGCCGATCAGCTCACGCGGCGCCTCGTAGACCTTGTTGTGCCGACCCAGGTAGCACGGGTCGTGATAGGTGACATCTCGGGAAACCGGGGTGACCGGGACCAACTTCTTGTCGCGGATCAGCCGGTTGAGCAGCTGGGTGTGGTGCAGCACGCTGTAGTTGCTGCCCAGCTGCCGGTATTCCTTGCCCAGGGTGTTGAAGCAGTGCGGGCAGGTGACGACGACCTTGCGGTCGACGGTCTCCACGCCCTCGAAGACGCCGTCGAGGGTCTCGATGGCTTGCTGGGCCAGCTGCTGGAACAGGAACTCGTTGCCGGACCGGCGGGCGGAGTCACCGTTGCAGGTCTCCCCGGCGCCCAGCACCATGAACTTCACACCCGCGGTGGCGAGCAGCTCGGCGACGGCCTTGGTGGTCTTCTTGGCCTTGTCGTCGTAGGCGCCGGCGCAACCCACCCAGAACAGGTACTCGTAGCCGTCGAAGCTATCCACGTCCTCGCCGTAGACCGGGACATCGAAGTCGACTTCGTCGATCCAGTTGGTCCGGTCCGAAGCGTTCTGGCCCCACGGATTGCCCTTGTTCTCCAGGTTCTTGAACAGCACCGACAGCTCGGAGGGGAACTCCGACTCCATCATCACCTGGTAGCGGCGCATATCGACGATGTGATCGATGTGCTCGATGTCCACCGGGCATTGTTCGACGCAGGCGCCGCAGCTCACGCAGGACCACAACACGTCGGGATCGATGACACCACCCTGTTCGGCGGTACCGACCAGCGGGCGCGCGGCCTGCTCGGGACCGTCTCCGGGCACCCGGCCGAAGCCGGATTCGGGCACGTGGTGGCCTTCTTCGGCGGCGGTCTCGAGGTCAAGACCCTCGAGCGGATCCGCGGTCTTCTCACCCAGGATGTAGGGCGCCTTGGCCATCCAGTGGTCGCGCAGGTCCATGATGACCAGCTTGGGCGACAACGGCTTGCCGGTATTCCAGGCCGGACACTGTGACTGGCAGCGCCCGCACTCGGTGCAGGTCGCGAAGTCGAGCATGCCCTTCCAGGTGAAGTCCTCGATCTTGCCGCGGCCGAAAATGGCGTCGTCGGGCGGGTTCTCGAAGTCGACCGGCTCGCCGCCGGCTTCCACCGGCAGCAGCGGACCCAGCCCGTCGGGCAGGCGCTTGAAGGTGACGTTGATCGGAGCCAAGAAGATGTGCAGGTGCTTGGAGTGCAGCACGATGATCAAGAACGCGAGCATGACCGCGATGTGCGCCAACAGCGCCGTGGTTTCGATGATCTCGTTGGCGGGCTGACCAAGCGGGCGCAGGATCGCCGCGAACAGCTGGGACAGGAATGCGCCCTTGCCGTAAGGAAGCGTTTCGTTGTTGACCGCTGAGCCCCGGACCAAGACGTAAGTCCAGATGACGTTGAAGATCATGAACAGAACGAGCCACGCACCGCTGTTGTGCGAGCCATAGAAGCGCGACGCCCTACCGATCTCGCGCGGGTTCCGCTTGATCCGGATGATGGCGAAGGTAGCGATGCCCAGGAACACCGCGGTGGCGAAGAAGTCCTGCAGGAAGCCCAGCGCGTCCCAGTGGCCGATCACCGGGATGGAGAAGTTCTCCACGAACAGGAACCCGTAGGCCTCGATGTAGACCGTGAGCAGGATGAAGAAGCCCCACATGGTGAAGAAGTGCGCGATGCCGGGGATCGACCATCTCAGAAGCCGCCGCTGACCGAACACCTCGGCGATCTGCGTCCAGATCCGGGCGCCGATGTCATCGGTACGTCCCGAGGCTGGTTGCCCAGACATGATCAGCTTGTACAGCCACCAGACCCGACGCAGTGCGAGCACGACCACGACCGCGGTCATGCCCATTCCAACTGTCAGTCTGATGAGCATCTGCGTGGTCACCGAAGTACTCTCCAATGCATTTCAGTGTGCTTACTGGCAGCTCAACCTGCTCATACTGACATCTTTGCTTAATTCGCCGCGAGAAAGGCTGTCCTAACCTAGGCTCGCTCGCTTTAGGACATTTTTGTCTCAGCCCGGTGCCGTCAACATCGCCCGCAGCATCGACAACATCTCCGAGCGAGAGCCCGCGCCGAGGCGACGACGGATCCGCGCGACGTGGTGTTCAACCGTCTTCGCGGAGATGAACAGCTGGGCGCCGATGTCGCGGTAAGGCATGCCCAACAGCAGTAGCTCGGCGACTTCACGTTCGCGATCGGATAGAGGGGATCCGGCCGGTGGCTGGCGGGGTGCGGGCGCCGCATCGGCGACCGGTTCCGCATCGGTGAGATCGTCAAAGCCGCTGGCCAGCTTCAGGTCTCGAGCCAGTTGCAACATGGCTCCAGAGACCCGGGCATCGGGCGTCTGCAGGGCGGCTTGACCGGCCAGCCTGGTCGCGTCAGACGTCAGTCCCACGCCCGACAATGACCGGGCGGCGACGGTGACCTCCTCGACATCCACCTGGTCGGCCAGCACTCGCAGCCACGTCCGTCCGGCGACCGACAGGGCATGCGCCAGAGCGTTCTCGGCAGCGGCCGCGCCAAGCGCCTGTCCGTGTGGTGCAACAGCACCTGGCGAGTTGGCCAGGATTCCCGCATGCACCCCGGCCCAATGAAGTGAGTTTGACCACAAGACCGGGTTGCCAAGTGAATTCAGCAGCGAAAAGGCCTGATCCAAAGTGTGTTGAAGCTGGTCCACCTGGCGATTACGGGCGGCCGCTACCCACAATTCGCCCAACGGCAGCAATGCGAACAGGTCGAGGGAATACTCGCCGAGCACCTCCATGGCCGCATTCCAATGCTTTTGCAGTGCACCGGCATCACCACTGCGGCGTGCGATCGCGGTTTCAAGTGCCGCGGCCCACAGTGCGTCGCGTCGATGCATTGGTGCACCGGAGCAAGCCGCGGTGACATCAGCACTGGCCGACGGGAGTTGCCCCTCTTGCATCTTGATCCAGCCGGATAGCCGCAGGTGGCGCTGATGGAACACCTGGTCGGTTCCGGAGCGCACCGCACGCCCGATCACGCTGCGTGCGCGGACCGGATCACCGCCATGAATCGCGGCCAACGTCACCAGCGCGGCCGGGCTGTCGGGGATTGCCTCGGTGATCGGTTGGTCCGCCGCGATGGCCTGCCCCAGCTTCGCCATGGCCACCGGATATGGCTGATCCATGGTCAGCAGCAGTCCGTCGGCAAGACCGCGCGCGGCCCGCGCCGCCATGGTCGGCGGGCCGGTGTCCTTCACGTCTAGCGCGGCGCGGGCGGTCTCCAGATCACCCACCGCAGCGAGCACGATCGCCGCTGACGAACCAACGACCGCATCCGGGTAGGGGCCCCAACCACCCGAACAGCTCGGCCGCTTGACCCGCGTTGCCCTCATGGGTCGCCACGCTGGCCGCGATCCGCACCGCCGCGGCGCGTTGCGCGGAATCCGCGGAGCCAAGCAGCTCGTCGGCCAACGCCGCCGCGCCCGCACAGTCGCCGGTGCGGGCCAGCGCATCGGCCAATTGGGATTTCAGTTCTGTTGCGCCGGCACTGACGGCCGCCCGGTAGAGCCGCGCCGTCTGCGCGGGTTCACCGCGCGCGGCCGAGGCGTATCCGGCGAGGGCGGTCGCCAATCGCTCACCGTGCAGCCCGTGCTCGGGCAGCCGCAGCGCGAGATCTTGCGACATCGGCGAGATGTCGAGTTGTGATCGCAGCAGGGAGGTCTCGACCTCATGGTGGTGTGTGTTGCCGACGATGTGTACGACCGCCTCATGTACCAGCCGCAGGAAGGCGGGCGGATGTGACGGCTCGACCAGTCCGCTGGCGTGCACACGATCGACGAGCTGACGCGCTTCCGAGGTGGACACGCCAAGCGCGGCGGCCACGTCAGTGGTTCCCGATTCCTGGGTCAACGACATGATGAGCAGCGCATCCAGGGTGGGTTCGTCGAGTCGGCGCAACCGCTCGATGAGGGCAAACCTGGCCGCCGGTACCGGGGAGTCGGTCTCGCGGGATACCGCCTCGACCAAGAACGGCATACCCGCGGTGCTATCCCGAAGTTGGTCGGCGACCGGCAACGGACCCAGCGATATCTGAGGTCGTTCGCGTTCTATGGTCGTCGCGAGCGCACGCAGCGTGGGGTGTTGCGGATAAAGCTGTGTGCCCACCACCACGGTGGCCTGGGGATCTGCGGCCCACTCGGCCAGGCGCAGTAGTTCGTCCTCGGTGAGTAGGTGGGCGTCGTCGACCACGAGCGCCGCCTCGGAGGGTTCGCAGTCCTTGGTGGGATGGGTACGGACGGTAACCCCGGTGCGGCGCAGGGCGTCGCGGACGGTGCCCAGCACGGTTGTCTTGCCGGTCCCGATGCCGCCGCCGATCAACGCCTTCACCGGGGTCGCGCCGCCGCTTGCGAGTTCATCGATCAGCCCGCGTGCGGGAGCGGGAACCGCGGCCGAGTTAGGGGGCGCCGACGTGTCGTCGCGCGAAGCGTGGCCCTCGGACACCCCATCTCGCTCTCCCCGGGCATCACTTGCGGGTGACAGCGGATTTCTGGCCATACTGTTTCTTGCCCCGGAACCCCAAAATCCCCTAACGCGCCACCCCCTAATGGGGTCGCGGGATACGCGGGTTGGACACCGAACACATTGGTGGCATCACCGGATAGCATCGTCCCCGACGCGGAAAATGTGCGATTTGGAGGCGCGAGATGGCTAACTCGTTGCTCGATTTCGTCATCGCGCTGGTGCGTGACCCCGCGGCGGCCGCACGGTATGCGGCCAACCCCGCGCAGGCTATCGCCGATGCCCACCTTACGGACGTGACCAGCGCCGACGTCAACAATCTGATCCCGATGGTGTCGGATTCACTGTCCATGGCCGGCCCGAGCGGGGCGATTGCCGGGGCACAACCTGCCGATCACGGCAACGTTTGGGCGAGCGGTGCGGCGGCGGCCGCGCTGGACTCGTTCTCGCCGCATGTTGCCGGGGCGGTCGTCCCACAGCACCAACCGTCGGGCGGCGTGATCAACGAACCAACACCCGTCGCCTCCGGTGAAGTAACCGCCGATCCGCATCCCGTAGCGTTCGAACCCCATCAGCCATCAGTGCTGTTCACGGGTGCTGAGACGCCCGACCCGACCTTTGACCACGGCGTCCTGCCGGCGGCTGATCCGGCTATCTGGGATCACCCAGTCGATCACCTGCATGTCACCGAGCCCGATCACCACGGCTTCGGCATCCACGGGTGAACTCCGTTCGCTAGTGATCTAGCTAGCCGCCTCTTGCGGCCCGTCATTGGTATGTGACGTGCAGAAATGCTGGTTTTTTTTGGGGGCGGTTCCCGCATGCGCATTGGGGGTGCTCAATTTCCCCTAATCCCCTAATGGGGTGGCCCGGTCGATCCCGGTGGGTACTCGTTGGGCTGGGGGATCTGGCCCCGATTTCGAGGAAGGGCCAAATCCATAGCGTTTATGGCAGAGCGCCGGTCGTTTCGGCGAACAACTTCACACATTCGATTGAAGGGACAATGAAGATGACCTCGCTTGTCGACTACATCCTGAGCCTGTTTCGCAGCGAAGACGCGGCACGGTCGTTCATCGCATCTCCCGGGCAGGCCATGACCAACGCCGGACTGGTCAACGTGTCTCCGGTGGAGATCTCGTCGGCCGCGGCCAATGCGCTGCCATTTCTTAACCTTGGTGCTGGGGACCCGATTGGGGGATTGCAGCAAGCGGTGGCGGACCAATACGGGCTTGCGCCGGCCTCGGAGGTGGGCGCCGCGTCGAGCTACGTTGCTCAAGATGCGGGTGCTGTCGTTGCTCAAGACGCTGCCGCGGTCGTGAGTGACGCGGGAGTCGCTGCGGCTGATGCGGGCTTTGCCGGTGCAGACATCGGTGCCTCGGTGGCGAATGTCGTTGCGGCCGACATTGGGGCAGGCCTGGCCAGCGGGCTGACAAGCGGTCTGGGAGCTGGGTTGTGGAGCCAGAGTGGCCTCGGGTGGCAGACCGGTGTCGGCGGAGTTGTTCCGGGCCTTGCTTACACGCAGGCAACCGGAGACTTCGGCGGCCAGGTTGGGCTTGCCAGCCAGGTCGGCCTGGGCTTCGGGGCCGGTATTCAGGCCGGGTTCGGTGCGCAAGCCAGTGCCGGTCTCGGGCTCGGGTTCGGCGCCCAGACCGGCCTGGGCGCACAAACCGGCCTGGGCATCGGAGCCGGTTTTGAGGGGGATTTGCCGGTCAGGCTGGCGCCGGTTTGGGCCTTGGGATCGGCGCGCAAACGGGTCTGGGAGTGGGCCTTGGCGGTCAGACCGCTGTCGGTGGTGGGCTCGGACTTGGACTCGGCGGCGGGTTGGGTGGTCAGGCTGGGCTTGGTCTCGGCGGCGGGTTCGGCGGCGCTGGTGAGTTTGGTCTGGGCGGTGGATTTGTGAGCCAGGCTGGGTTTGACGCGCAGCTGGGCGCTCAGGCCGGCGCCACGGTTGGCGCCGGGATCGGCGGCAATGCTGGTCTTGATGTTGGTGGCGCGCTCGGCGGTCAGGCCGGGCTTGGTTTGGGGGGTGGGTTTGTGAGCCAGGCTGGGTTTGACGGGCAGCTGGGTGGTCAGGCTGGCGTCGGTGTTGGTGGCCAGGCCGGTGGTGCGGTCGGCGGTAGCGCTGGCGGTGCGATCGGCGGTGGTTTCGGTGGTGGAGCTGGCGTGGGTGGTCAGGCTGGGCTTGGTTTGGGGGGTGGGTTTGTGAGCCAGGCTGGGTTTGACGGGCAGCTGGGTGGTCAGGCTGGCGTCGGTGTTGGTGGCCAGGCCGGTGGTGCGGTCGGCGGTAGCGCTGGCGGTGCGATCGGCGGTGGTTTCGGTGGTGGAGCTGGCGTGGGTGGTCAGGCTGGGCTTGGTTTGGGGGGTGGGTTTGTGAGCCAGGCTGGGTTTGACGCGCAGCTGGGCGCTCAGGCTGGCGTCGGTGTTGGTGCCGGTGTTGGTGGCCAGGCTGGTGGTGCGGTCGGCGGCAGTGCTGGTGGTGCGATCGGCGGTGGCTTCGGTGGTGGGGCTGGCGTGGGTGGTCAGGCTGGCGGTAGTGCTGGTGGTGCGATTGGCGGTGGCTTCGGTGGTGGGGCTGGCGTGGGTGGTCAGGCTGGCGTCGGTGTTGGTGCCGGTGTTGGTGCCGGTGTTGGTGGCCAGGCCGGTGGTGCGGTCGGCGGTAGTGCTGGTGGTGCGATCGGCGGTGGCTTCGGTGGTGGGGCTGGCGTGGGTGGTCAGGCTGGCGCCGCTGTTGGCGGTAGCGCCGGCGGTGCGGTTGGCGCAGGTGCGGGCTTTGGAAGCCGCGTCGTTGGCAATGGCCAGGTTGGCGCCGGTGGCCAGGTAGGCGGTGGCATCGCGGGCCAAGCGGGCGGCGGCATCGCTGGCCAGGCAGGTGGCGGCATTGCTGGTCAGGCCGGTCTTGCTGGTCAGGCGGGTCTTGCTGGTCAGGCGGGTCTTGCTGGTCAGGCGGGTCTTGCTGGTCAGGCGGGCATCGCCAGTCAGGCAGGTCTTGCTGGTCAAGCCGGTCTTGCCGGTCAGGCGGGCATTGCCAGTCAGGCAGGTCTTGCTGGTCAAGCGGGCATCGCTAGCCAGGCCGGTATCGCCAGTCAGGCCGGTATCGCCAGTCAGGCAGGTCTTGCTGCCGGTGGTTCGGCAGGTATCGCTAGCCAGGCCGGTCTGGGTATTGGTGGCCAGGCGGCGCTGGGTGGGCAAGCGGGTGCCGCGGTCGGTGGCGGGCTTGCCGGCGTGGGCAACATCAGCGGCCTGACCGGCATCGGTGGCAACGCATCGCTGGGAGCCACCGGTCAAGCCGGATTGATTGCCAGCGAAGGCGCCGCGCTCAATGGTGCTGCCACCCCACATGTTTCAGGCCCGTTGGGCGGTGTGGGAGTTGGCGATCAGGCCGGCGCAGCCGGCGGTGCGGGCTTGGGCCTCGGGGCTGGCAGCCGGGGCAGCATCCTGAGTGGTGACAGCACCACCTTGGGCGGGCATCCCAATCCGCAGCCCGCCGCCCTGGGCGCAGCCGGTGGTACGGGCATAGGGGCCCATTCCGGTGCGGGCGGCGGAATGGCCGCCGGGCTGGGCGGCAGCGTCGCGGGCGGTGCAGGCGCCGAGGCGGCTGGCGGATTTGGTGGCGGTACCCACATTGGCGGCCAGGCCGGGCTGGGTGGCAGCGCGGCGGGCGGCGCGGGAACGGAGCTGGGTGGCACGGCGGGTAGCCCGGGAGCCGGAATGGGCGCCGGAGTTGGCGGTGGCACACACGCTGGCGGCCAGGTAGGCCTCGGTGGCGGGAGCACCGCTGGCGGCCAGGCCGGCCTCGGTGGCGGGAGCACCGCGGGTGGATCGGTGGGCCATGGAGACATCCTTGGCCAGGAAGGCACCACCCTCGGGGGCAACGGCGGCGTCAGCGGCGGGATCCCGCCGGTAGAGCACGGGCCGACCATCCCTACCGGTCAAGGGCCCGTCATCCAGGGCGGCGGGGGTGCCGGAGCCGGGGCCGGCGGTCAGGTGAGCCCACCGTCGGGCAACGGTCCCGTCATCCAGAGCCCGGGCGCCGGTGCCGGTCACGGTGGCGCGAACCCGCCGGTGATCAATGCGCCCGCGCCGCACGTCGCGACGCCGACGCCGGCGCACACTCCGCCGGTTGAGCACGCACCGGTGGTGACACCGCAACCGCACGTGCCGGCCGAACAGCCGGCGCATCACGAGCCGCCGAGCCCCTCGGTGTTCGGTCACGAGCCTCCGGTGACCCACACACCGCCGGTGCATGTCGATCCGCCGTCACACGGTCCGGTTGACCCGCACGGGTTCTGAGCCGTAATCGCGAAACCGGCGGGGACCTTCGTGGTCCCCGCCGGTTTATGCGCATACCGTGATCTGAAATACACAGCGACCGAGAAAGTGGGGCAATGCGGTGACCCAACCCGATGACCCGCGTCGGGTCGGCGTGATTGTCGAACTCATCGACCACACCATCGCGATCGCAGAACTCAACGAGCGCAATGACCTGGTGGGGCGTTTGCGCCGTGCTCGCCAGCGGATCACCGATCCACAGATCCGTGTGGTGATCGCTGGGCAGCTCAAACAGGGCAAGAGCCAACTGCTCAACGCTCTGCTCAACCTGCCCGTGGCGCGAGTGGGAGATGACGAGGCCACCGTGGTGGTCACGGTGGTCAGCTACAGCCCGCAGCCCTCGA
This sequence comes from Mycobacterium liflandii, assembly GCF_022354805.1. NCBI lineage: Bacteria > Bacillati > Actinomycetota > Actinomycetes > Mycobacteriales > Mycobacteriaceae > Mycobacterium > Mycobacterium liflandii. The sequence continues at coordinate 1,182,107 of NZ_CP023138.1, forward strand.
CCCGGATCATCGTGGCCGCCGGGCCCAATGGCGAAACCACCTCGATCGACGTCCCAGTCGACGACATCAACACCGACTTGCGCCGGGCGCCGCAGGCGGGTGGCCGCGAAGTCCTGCGGGTCGAGATCGGCGCACCCAGCCCGCTGCTGCAAGGCGGGTTGGCTTTCATCGATACCCCTGGCGTCGGCGGCCACGGGCAGCCCCATCTGTCTGCGACTCTGGGGCTGTTGCCAGACGCTGACGCCATGTTGATGGTCAGTGACGCCAGCCAAGAATTCACCGAACCGGAGATGTGGTTTCTGCGAAAGGCGCATCAGCTCTGTCCGGCCGGGGTGGTGGTTGCGACCAAGACCGACCTCTATCCGCACTGGCGCGAGATCGTCAACACCAATGCCGCGCACCTGCAGCGCGCTCGGGTGCCAATGCCGATCATTCCCGTCTCGTCGCTATTGCGCAGTCATGCGGTCACGCTCAACGACAAGGAACTCAACGAGGAATCCAACTTCCCGGCGATCGTCAAATTCCTCAGCGAAAAGGTGCTCTCCCGTGAAACCGACCGGGTGCGCGATGAGGTGCTGCGCGAAATACGTTCGGCTGCCGAGCAATTAACGATCTCCGTGGACTCCGAGCTGGCGGTCATCAACGATCCCGCACTGCGGGACAGGTTGGCGGGCGACCTGGAGCGCCGCAAGCGCGAAGCCAACGATGCCTTGCAGCAGACCGCACTGTGGCAGCAGGTGCTCAACGACGGATTCACCGACCTGAGTACCGATGTGGATCATGATCTGCGGGCCCGGTTCCGTGCCGTTACCGAAGACGCTGAGCGTCAGATAGATTCCTGCGATCCGACCCTGCACTGGGCGGAGATCGGCACCGATGTGGAGAACGCGATCGCCACCGCCGTCGGCGACAACTTCGTCTGGGCATATCAGCGCGGCGAGGCATTGGCCGACGACGTTGCCAGGTCTTTCGCCGACGCCGGTCTGGACTCGGTGCTGTCCCCGGAACTGAGCAAGCGGGCCATGGGGGCCGAGTTCGGTCAGCTCAAGGCCCCCGCCCAACTGGAAGCCAAGCCGGCCGGCAAGGCCCAGAAAGTGGTGACCGGCTTGCGGGGTTCCTACGGCGGCGTCGTGATGATCGGCATGTTGTCCTCGGTGGCTGGGCTGGGTCTGTTCAATCCCGTGTCAGTGGGGGCCGGGTTGATACTCGGCCGGATGGCCTACAAGGAAGACCGTGAAAATCGGCTGCTGCGCGCGCGTGCTGAGGCCAAGACCAACGTGCGGCGCTTCGTCGACGATGTCTCGTTCGTGGTTGGCAAGGAATCGCGCGACCGTCTCAAGATGATCCAGCGGACCCTGCGTGACCACTACCGCGAAATCGCGAACGAGATCACTCGGTCGTTGAACGAATCGCTGCAGGCCACGGTCACCGCCTCGCACTTGGAAGAAGCCGAGCGCGACAACAGGGTTCGCGAACTCGAGCGACAGCGCAACATCCTCGGCCAGGTCACCGACAACCTGCTGAAATTGAGCCCCCGGGCGAACCTAGGACGAGCGTGAGCACCAGCGATCGGGTCCGCGCAATTCTGGGCGGAACCATTCAGGCCTACCGTGGTGAGCCGGCCTACCGCCAGCGCGCGGACGTCTTCTACGAACTCGACCGCATTGGTGCCCGGCTGAGCGAACCGATCCGCATCGCGCTGGCCGGCACCCTCAAGGCGGGCAAATCCACGCTCGTCAACGCGTTGGTCGGCGACGATATCGCGCCGACGGACGCCACCGAGGCCACCCGTATCGTCACCGGGTTCCGGCACGGCCCGACTCCCAGGGTGACGGCCAACCACCGTGGCGGGCGCCGCGTCAACGTGCCCATCACCCACCGGGATGGTCTCAGCTTCGATCTGCGCCGGCTCAACCCGGCCGAGATCGCGGATTTGGACGTCGAATGGCCAGCAGAAGAACTCGTCAATACCACGATCATCGACACCCCCCGGAACGTCGTCGCTGAACCGGGATACCTCCGAACGCACGTTGCGGCTGTTGGTGCCCGCGGACGGGGTGCCCAGGGTGGATGCCGTGGTCTTCCTGCTGCGAACCCTCAACGCCGCGGATATCGCGCTGCTCAAACAGATTGGCGGCTTGGTGGGGGACTCGGCGGAAGCGCTGGGCATCATTGGGGTCGCCTCACGGGCCGATGAGATCGGTGCGGGCCGGATCGATGCCATGTCCTCGGCCCAAGACGTGGCGAAGCGATTCACCGCCGAGCTGAGTCAGACGGGCATCTGTCAGGCCGTGGTGCCGGTATCCGGACTGCTCGCGCTCACCGCACGCACGCTGCGCCAGAGTGAATTCGCGGCGCTGAAGAAGCTGGCCGGCGCCGACAGCACCGAACTCAACAAGGCACTGCTCAGCGTGGATCGCTTTGTCCGGCCGGATAGTCCGTTGCCGGTGGACGCGGGCACCCGCGCGCAGCTGTTGGAGCGGTTTGGCATGTTCGGAATTCGTATCTCGATCGCCGGCCTGGCGGCGGGGATCGCGGATTCGGCTGGGCTGGCCGCCGAACTGCTCGAACGCAGTGGGCTGGTGGCCCTGCGGGAGGTGATCGATCAGCAGTTCGCGCAGCGCTCAGACATGCTCAAGGCACATACGGCGCTGGTCTCGCTGCGCCGGTTCGTGCAGGCGCACCCGGTCATGGCGACGCCGTACGTGATCGCCGATATCGATCCACTGCTGGCCGACACACACGCCTTTGAGGAACTGCGTGTGCTGAGCCTGTTGCCTTCGCAAGCAACGACATTGAATGACGAAGAACTCGTCTCGCTGCGGCGCATCATTGGCGGCTCAGGCACCAGTCCCGCCGCCCGGTTGGGGTTGGATCCGCAGCACCGGCACGACGGTCCGCGGGCCGCTTTCGCCGCGGCGCAACGCTGGCGCCGGCGTGCGGATCATCCGCTCAACGACCCATTCACCACCAGAGCCTGCCGCGCCGCGGTGCGCAGCGCCGAGGCGATGGTGGCGGAGTTCGCCGCACGCCGCTGACCGGCTAGGCCCCTGGCGCCCCGGTGGTCGGCGTGATGGGCGCGGCCGTCGTCGTCGACGGTTGTTGGGTGGTGGTCGGCGGGGCGGTGGTCGTTGGCTGCGTGGTCGTGGTTCGGGTGGTGGTCGGCTGGGTGGTCGTGGTGGTCGGGGGCGTGGTCGTGGTCGTCGTCGTGGTCGTGGTCGTTGTCGTAGTGGTGGGCTGGGTAGTCGTGGTGGTCGCCGACGGCGATGTGGTGGTCGTGGAGGGCGGCGTCGGGGTTATCACGGTCACGGTGGGGCTGCTGTTGGGCCCCAAGATCGTCGTCGTGATGGGTTCCGGTGGGGGCGCCGGAACCGTGGTGTTGACCGGCTTGTTGTTGGACGTGCCCAGCGTCAGCCCCAACACCACCGCGACCAAGATGGCTAGCCCGGCCGCGGCCAGGCTGAACACCACCGCCGCGCGTTTGTACCACGGCAAGGGGGCGGCTTCGGCGTAGCGGTCCTGATCGGGGTAGTCGCAGCGGGGCGCGTAGTCGGTGGCTGGCTCCCGGCCGTATTCGCCGGTGGCGTCGGGGCCGGTGTAGGGCACCGGTTCGTTGCCGGTGTCCGCGTCCTGGGACCAGGCGAGGGCTCGATATGTCGCCGATTTGGCGTTGTCAGATGCGGATTCGGAGGCCGCCGCACTGCCGGCCTGGTTCGCCCACGCTGTGGGCGAGACCTCGGTCATGGCGCCGATCGTGCCGGCGGCGCCGACAATGTTGGTTGGCATGTCGACCGCGGGCCCGGCGCCGGTGGGAGCACCGGCCGACGATTGATCTTGGCCGAGCATCGCCGCGCCGATGGCCGCGCTGAATATCGGTTGTGCCGTGGTGAATACGGGTACCTGCAGGCGTTCCGACAGCCGGTTGCCGATCAGCGGGATGGCAGCGCCTCCGCCCACGGCCGCCACCGCGGCCAGGCTGGGCCGTGGCACTCCGCTGCGCTGCAGCATGTCTTCGACCGAGCCGATGAATCGGTCCAGGGGTTGGGTGATGAGCTGTTCAAGCTCGTTGCGGGAAAACCTGATATCGGCACCCGGCTGCCCCGCCGCACCCGTTGCGATGGTGGCCACCGGCGCCGCCGACAGGTGTTCTTTGGCGAACCGGCACCCGCCGAGCAGAAGCGTGACCGACCCCATGCTGGTCGCCGTACCGGAAACCTCGGCGCTGTCGATACCGGGGGTGACCGTCAGGAGATGACTCAAGATGAGTTGGTCGATCTCGTCGCCGGAGAACTCCCGGTACCGGAGGGTCGGGCCGATCTGCTGAAGACTCGAACCAACTTGGGCCAGCGTTACGCTGGTGCCGCCGGCGCCGAAATCGCACAGCGCCACCACGCCGCTGGCCGGGAATCCCGGTGTGGGCCGCAGCGCTGCCAGTGCGGCCGCCGCATCCGAGACCACCGCCGCAGCAACACCGTTGGGCGCCAAGGCCGGCTCGGTCAGCAACGCCCCGCGCAACGCGCCAAGTTGAGCCCCCGACCAATACGCGGGTGCGGCGATTGTGACCGGCGAACCGTAGCCGACCGTGCGCGCCAACGCGCTCAGGGCTTGCACGGCCAGCGCCTCGCCGAGGTATTTGGTGCCGTCGGCCGCGATCAGCGGCGACTGGTCCCCAACTCGTTCGACGAATCCCCGTAGCACTAGGCCAGCGCCGGCGAGACCGGGGTTTTCCTCTGGCAGACCGACTTCGGCCGCTTGGTGCTGAAATAGATGCAACACCGATGCACGTCGCAGCGGGGCGCCGCCTGCCCGGGTAGCGACCAGGTTGGCCACCCCGATCGACAGCCCGAGCGACTCGCTCATATCCCACACCCCTGTGTCCCTTGTCTTTGCCAGCGATCGCTGGCCGCTGGCCGTTCCCCACCATAACCGCCGCCGATGCGGCGAAATCGGCTCACAGGCCCGGCGGCAAATTGATCACGGTGGGTATCGACGGCGTGAGCTGCGAAGGGAAAGTTGGCATCGCTCCGGGGGACATCGGGTTTGTCGTGGTCGTCGTGGTGGTGGTCGGCGTCGTGGTGGTGGTTGTCGTCGTGGTGGTGGTTGTGGTGGTTGTGGTGGTCGTGGTGGTTGTCGTCGTGGTGGTGGTTGTGGTGGTCGTCTTGGTCGGCGCCGTGGTGGTGGTCGGCGTCGTGGTGGTCATGGTGGCGGTCACCGTCTTGGTTACCGACGCGGGGGTGGGGCGACCATGGGCAAGCTGGATGATGCCGAAAATGATCAGCCCGATCAGGACCGCGATCAACACGCCCCAACCCGCCAACGCCAGGGGCTTGCGCCACCCCGGGGTGGGTTCGGGCGGTGGCTGTTGGCCGTAGCCGCCACCTTGGTCGCCGTAGCCGTAGTTGCCGTACGCGGTTGGATCACCGGCGCCGTAGTCCGGCGGATCGTGCCTTGCCACGGCCGCTGATGGTAGCCGCTGCGGTCAGCCCGACCCCGCAGCAACGCGGTTCGTTACCGGACGGTAGCTCAATTGCGTCTCTAGCCGGTCGGCCTGGGCATTGACGGCTAGGGCAGGTGGGGCGGCAGGGTGATCGTCGTCGGCACTCCCGGGATGGTGATCACAGACGGCAGCGGCGGCAGATGCGGGAAGCGATGCGTCGGGGGATGCGTGGGTTGTTGGGGTGGCGGCTGGACCCGGGGGTAGTGGCCGGCGCGACCGTCGTCGTCGTGGTGGTCGGCGGGGTTGTGGTGGCCGTCTCGGCGGTGGTGGTCGACGTGGTGGTGGAAGGCGTCGTCGTGCTCGGGTTGCCGGTGCCCTGCCGGTCGCTGATCAGCTCGATGATGCCGTAGACGATCAGCGCGATCGGGATCATGACCAGCAGTGCCCAGCCGGTCAGCGTCACCGGATTGCGATACCACGGCTTGGGCTCGGCCTCCGGCTTCTCCTGGTCGTAGCCCTCAGCGGATGCGAACTGCTCGGACGGATTGGGTGAATCGGGGCCCGGCGGGGCCTGCGGGGGTGGCCCGGACTGCGGGCCGGCCGGCCGCGACGGTGGGGCACCGGCCGGCGGCCTTCCGCCCGCTGGGTAGCCGCCGTATTGGGTCGGTTGGCTGTGGAAGTCGTCAGGTGGGCCGTAGCGTGCCACGGAACCGATGGTACTGACGCCGCGGCGCCAGTCAGGTCAGAACGTCTCTACCTTGTCGATGCTGACGAACATGCCGTGCCCGGTGCCGTTGTTCTGGAAGCGGGTGCCGTCGGTGGTGGCGGTGATGATCCAGCCTTGCGCGTCATAGGTCTTGTAGTCGATGGTGACGGTCGGGATCGCGCCGAGGTTGCCCAGCACCCACTGCACGTTGCCGGCCGAGGTGATGTGCACACCGTTGGCGTGCTCCCCGTCCTTGATAGGGGAATTGGTGAACGGCGCTTCGCAGCCCACGCTGTCGTGGTTGATCTGGCAGCGTGTCTGGCCGGATTTGGTCTCGATGAAGACATAACCGTTGTCGTCGGGCGGCAACGGGATGGCGCCGGCGGGCGAGGTCGGGCTGGCCGGCGACGTGGGCTGGCTGGGTGACGTGCTGGTCGGCGGCGACGTCGTTGGTCGGCGCGTCGGAAAAGACGGCTCGGTTGGCCCCGCTCCCGGAGTAGCGATCGGCTTGCCGTCGATGGTGGCGTCGCACCCGGCGGCCAGCACAGCAGCAGCCGACAGGGCCAGCAGGCCCCACCGTGTTTTTTGCGGTAAACGCACGCGTTACTCCCCGAGAAATCCAGATATCAGAATTCAGATTACGCACGAGCGAACGCAAGTCACCGCAGTGACGCACCTTGGGACCAGCCCATCATTGCGACATCAGCTCCGAGGCCCGTCGGGTAGCCGCGACAATGCCCTGGTAGCCGGTGCAACGACAGAAATTCCCGGACAGGCCTTCACGTATCTGCTCGTCGGTGGGATCGGGATTGTCGCGCAACAGCGCGGTTATCGACACGACGAAACCAGGGGTGCAAAAGCCGCACTGAAGTCCATGGCACTCCCGCAAAGCCGACTGCACCGGCGAGAGCTCGCCGTCAGCTGACGCGATGCCCTCCACCGTCGTCACGTCGGCCCCGTCCGCCTGCACCGCGAACAGCAGGCACGAGCGCACGGCATCGCCTCCCACCAACACCGTGCAGGCGCCGCACGCCCCGTGCTCGCAGCCCAGATGGGTACCGGTGAGTCCGCACTTCTCCCGTAGAAAGTCGGCCAATGTCATCCGCGGTTCGACCCTGGCGGCAACGCGACTGCTGTTGACTGACAACTGGACTGATCGTTCATGCATGGGCGGTCTCCGCGTTCGCTTCCTGGACGGCCCGCGACCAGGCGCGGGCCGTCATGACCGCACCCACCTGGGCGCGGTAGGACGCTGACCCCTGCAGATCGGACGCAATGTCATCCAGGCCGGACATGGCGCTCTGGCCGATCTGCTCGGGTACCAGCTCGTCGATCGGCTTGCCGAGAACGGCCGCCTCCGCCGCCGTCGCCCGCCGAGGGGTAGGGCCCAGGCCGAGTAGCCCTATCGCGCAGCGCGATACCCGGTGCTCGTCGTCGAGTTGGACGGCGACCGCCGCGCCGGCGATCGCAAAGTCGCCGTGCCGGCGCGAGAATTCCCGCATCGCGAAGCCGGACTTGCCCGTCCAGGTGGGAAAGCGGACCCCGGTGAGCACCTCATCGGGCTCCATCGCGGTCTCCCAGAGCCCGGTGAAGAACTCCGCTGCGGGGATCTCGCGGTGTCCGCGCGGTGACAGCACCTCCATGACCGCATCGAGGGTGAGCGCCACCGTCGGGTATTCGCCCGCGGCATCGGCATGCGCGATCGAACCACCCAACGTGCCTCGGTTGCGGATCTGAAAGTGCCCGATGTAGGGGGTTGCCCGGGCTAGTAGCGGAATCGACTGGTGCACTTGGGAATTGGTCACCACCTTGCTGTCTGGAGTCCCCGCGCCGATCCACAGTTGATCGTCGCGGAGCTGGATTCCCTGCAGTTCCCCTAACCGGGAAATGTCGATGAGATGGTCGAAGAAGGCCAGGCGCATCGACAGCATTGGCACCAGGCTCTGCCCGCCAGGCAGAATCTTGGCGTCCTCACCCAATTCGGCCAGGAGGCCCACGGCTTCCTCGGCTGTATCGGGGCGGTGATAGTCGAACGACGCCGGCTTCATCGGGACGCTCCGGCCAGCAGCGAGGCCACCGATGCGGGGCTGGCCGGCAACCGGGTGACGGTCACCCCCAACGGTGCCAGGGCGTCGTTGATGGCGTTGATGACCGCAGGCGCGGAACCGATCGCCCCGCCTTCGCCGGCGCCCTTGTAGCCGCCCGGCCCCGGGCCGGGTATTTCGACGTGGCCGTACTCGATCGGTGGGACCTCGGTGGCGGTCGGCAGCAGGTAGTCGACAAACTTGGTAGCCAGGGGGTTTCCGTCGTCGTAGGCGAGGTTTTCCATCAACGCGCCACCGATGCCCTGCACCGTGCCGCCGGCGATCTGCCCCTCTACCACCGCGGGGTTGATCATCGGTCCCACGTCTTCGCTGACCACGTAGCGCAGCAACGTGACTTTGCCTGTCTGGGTATCGACTTCGCAGGTGCAGGCGTGTGTTGCGTTGGCCCAGTGAATGGGATTGGGCGACTTGAACCGAGCGGTCCCCTCCAACTCGGTCGACATCGCTGACGGCAACTGCTGCGGCGAGTAGTAGGCGGTATAGGCCAGCTCGCCAAAGGTCACCTGCCTTGCCGGATCGCCGCGCACCGCTGCTTTCGAATGCGCCAACTCCACTTCGGATTCGGCCACCTCGAGGTGGTGCGCGGCCAGCGCCACGATTTTCTCGCGCAGGATCTTTCCCGCCTCGTTGACGGCTCCGGCGGTCATCGGGCCGCTACGGGAGCCTTGGGTCCCGGCGCCGTAGGGCGTGATCGCGGTATCGCCCTGGATCGTGGCCACGTCGTCGATATCGGCGCCGAGCGCGTCGGCGGTCAACTGAATGACGGTGGTTTCCAGGCTGTTTCCGCTTGACCCGCCGTTGACGTAGACGTTGACCTTGCCGGTCGGTTCCATGCGAATTGTGGCCCCTTCGGTGGCCAGATGGCCGGTGGCGGCGCCGGTTGGCTCGATGTAGGCCGAAAGCCCGAGACCGAGGTATCGGCCGTGTGCCAGCGCCTCTCGCTGTTCGCGACGAAAGCCTTCGTAATCAAGGATTTTCACGGCCTGTTCGAACGTCTCGATCGGGGCGACGTGGTCGTAGGGCATGCCGTTGGGGTTGACGTAGGGCATTTCTTCGCGCCGCAGCAGGTTGCGCCGGCGCAGTTCGATCGGATCGATACCCATCTTGCGGGCCGCGATGTCGAGAAGGATCTCGCGCGCCAGCGTTTCGTATTGCCAGGGACCTCGGTAAGCGGCCAACCCGCTGGTGTTGGAGAAGACCGTCTTGTAGCTGAAGCTGGCTTTGGGTATCCGGTATGGCCCAGGGAAGAACATTCCGATGGCGGCCGTGGTCAACACCGGATACGGCGTCGGATACGCGCCGATGTCCATGATGAAGTCGACATCGGCCGCCTGGATGTTGCCGTCGCTGTCGAAGGCCATCCGTGCGGTGCCGTCAACGTGGCGGGCTTGCCCGGCCGACATCAGGTTTTCGCGCCGATCCTCGATCCACTTCAGCGCCCCGGGTACCTTGCGGGCCGCCAGCATGATGCACATGTCCTCGCGCATCGGGACGACCTTCTGGCCAAAGCCGCCGCCGGTATCGCGCATGATGACTCGAACCCGTTGTGCGGCAATGCCTAACAGGCGTGCGCAGAATGCCCGGAGCTCATGGGGCGTCTGGGTGGAAGCCCAGAGGGTGAGTTCTTCGGAGGCGCGCGCCCATTCGGCGACCAGCCCGCGGGTCTCGATCGGGACCGGCGCGTACATCTGTTGGTAGATGTTCTCGGTCACGACGCACGGCGATGTGGCGAAGGTCTGCTCGTCGGGTGGCGCCCCGGCCAGGCCACCCGCGACATTGTCGGGGTAGCTCTCGTGCACCAGTACATCCGACGATTGGGCTCGGGTGAAATCGGTGATCGCGGGCAGCGGTTCGTAGTCGATGTCGTCGAGCTCGATCGCATCCTCGGCGACATAGCGGCTCTCGGCGACGACCAGAGCAACCGGGTCCCCGACGAATTTCGCGTCCCGCTCGGCCAGCGGCGGTCGGGGTGTGTCCGCAACATCCCTGCCCGCGACGGCGTGCCAGGCCTCCTTGACGTCCGCGTTGAGGTCGGCCGCGGTGAATACCGCGTGCACGCCGGGTAGAGCCAGTTCCGCGGTGGTGTCGATGCCGTTGATCCGGGCGTGGGCGAAGGGGCTGCGGACGAAGCAGGCGTGCAGCATGCCGGGCCGCGAGATGTCGTCGACGAAGCTGCCGTGACCGGTCAGCAGCCGGCCGTCTTCAACGCGCGGTACGCGGGTCCCCGCGTACCGGGGTGCGGGGGCCTCTTGCATGTCCTGGGTCATGCCGCTCCGTCCGATTGTCGCCCAATGAGAAGCTCAATGTCATCATAGGAGAGTGGTGTTACCGTAGTCGATAGTCGCCATTGCGCGTGCCGCCGCAGGTTGGGGGCGCGATGACATCATGGGCGGTGTGGTGGTGATCGGAGTTGACAGTCGCCGGCGATGTGCGAGCTGACCCGCGTCGTAGCGGTGTTGCTGGCCGCGGGGGCCGGCCGGCGCTACGGGAAGCCGAAAGTTCTGGTTGAGGGTTGGCTGGAGACCGCGGTGGCCGCGCTGCGCGGCGGCGGTTGTGCCGATGTGGTGGTGGTGCTGGGCGCGGCCCCGGCGGCCGTTCCCTCGGGCGTCACCGCCGTCACCGCCCCGGATTGGCAGCAGGGCCTGAGTGCGTCGGTTCGCGCCGGCTTGGTGCAGGCCGACCGGATGAAGGCCGATTACGCCGTATTGCACGTGATCGATACACCCGATGTCGATGCGGCGGTAGTAGCACGAGTTGTTGGTCGTGCGTTGGGATCAAGTAGCGGTCTGGCGCGGGCGTACTTCGGGGATCGCCCCGGCCACCCCGTCGTTATCGCCCGCCGTCACTGGCCGGAGATACTGGCCCGCATGACCGGCGACCATGGCGCGGCCGCCTACCTGGCTGCCCGGCGAGACGTCGAAAACGTTGACTGTCTTGATCTGGCCAGCGGCAGCGACATTGACCGACCCGTCTGACCTGGTTCGTGGGCGCTAGCCGCCGCCACCGGCGGGGCTGGCGTGATTGGGGTCTGGTTGCGGGCTCGGAAGGGACGCGCGCTCGGCTTGCCGGGCCGCAAGCAGGGCGTAGAACTCGGCCTCAGCGGCTTGATACCGTTCCGCTGTGCACTTCACGGCCTGCACGAACGAGCCATGAAACTCCGCTGCATGGATGCTGAGCACCCGGTAAGCCTGGGCGCACTCGGAGAACAACGACGCAATGGCTGCCGAAACCTCATCTTCGGCGGCGGCGACCACGCTCGTGATCGCTGGCGCCGCCACCACATTGGCCGCGCCCAGCGCCGAGCCGATGCGCTCCATCTGCGTCGCCGCCCCCACCAACATCTCCGGCGTGGCAACCACAAACGACATAACGATCTCCCGTCGATCATGTCGACGAAATCACGATAGGTCGCCAGTTAGCCGATGACGCCGCGGGCGCTCGCGTTCTTGCCAAGGTCAAATATTCCCCGCGCCGTCGGTGGGCGCGGCTTCGGCGTTGCGGGGATGCCCGTGTCTACCGGCGGTGGCCACGACGGACGTGCCGGCTGGTGGAGCCCAGCGGGCATCACATGGGTAAACCGGTGTGACCACTCTCCGGCTGGGCCGGTTCGAGGGTATCGCGGGCGGCCACTTTTACCCGGTTTCGAACCAGATACCAACCGCCGACCAGCGCGGGGACACCCACCAAGATGGCGGCCAGCATCCAGCGACCGTAGGTCTCGTCGAACAGCATCAGAATCAGCACGCTCGCCAGGAAAGCCAGCGTGATCCAGCCGCTGTAGGGGGACAACGGCATCCGGAAACTCGGCCGCTGCAGCACGCCGCTGATGGTCAACCGGTGGAAGCGCAGCTGGCAGGCAACGATGGTGGCCCAGGCGGCGATCACCCCCGTCGCCGCGATGTGCAGCACGATCTCGAAGGCCTGACTGGGTTTGACGGCGTTGAGCACGATGCCCAACATGCCGATCCCGGCGGTCAGCAGGATTCCGCCGTACGGCACCCCATTCTTCGACATCGGCGCGGTGAATTTAGGGCCACTGCCGTTGATGGCCATCGATCGCAGGATCCGGCCCGTCGAATACAAGCCGGCGTTCAGGCTCGAGAGAGCGGCGGTGAGCACGACGATGTTCATCACGCTGCCCGCGCCCTCAATTCCGACCTTGGAAAAGAACGTCACGAACGGGCTGACGTGTTCGCGGTAGCCGTGTAGGGCAGCAGCAGGGCCAGCAGAACTGTCGACCCTATATAGAAAAGCCCGATGCGGAACACCACCGAGTTGATCGCACGCGGCATGATCTTCTCGGGCTCGGCCGCCTCTCCGGCGGCGGTACCGACCAATTCGATGGCGGCATAGGCGAACACCACCCCAGAAGTGACCAGCACCAGCGGCACCAGGCCGGTCGGCAAGAATCCGCCGTGGCTACGCCACAGCCCTAGCCCGGTTTCCTGACCGTCGACGTGGAAGCCTCCCGCTAGGAAGATTGACCCGATGATCAGGAATATCACCAGCGCTATCACCTTGATCAGGGCTGCCCAGAATTCCAGCTCGCCGAAGAGCTTGACCGAGATCAGGTTCATCAACAACACGCTCACCAGCGCGACCAGCGCCAATGTCCACTGCGGGACGAATTGCAGCGCTTTCCAGTAATGGCAGTAGTGGGCGATCGCGGTGGTGTCCACGACCCCCGTCATGGCCCAGTTCAGGAAGTACATCCAGCCCGCGACGAAGGCCACCTTCTCGCCGAAGAATTCGCGGGCGTAGGACACGAAAGATCCTGACGAGGGGCGGTGCAGGACGAGTTCGCCCAGGGCTCGCAGGATCAAGAAGACGAAGAAGCCGCAGATCCCGTAGACCAGGAACAAGCCGGGTCCTGCGGATGCGAGCCGACCGCCCGCGCCGAGGAAGAGTCCGGTCCCGATCGCCCCGCCGAGCGCGATCATCTGCAGCTGGCGGTTCTTGAGGGACTTGTGATAGCCCCTGTCTTCGCGGGTGAGTCTCGCGGTCGCGGCGGTGTCTAGCGGTGGCATCAAGCTCCTGCTGTCAGGGCTTCCCGGAACGCGTCGACGCGAACACCCCCAAGCAACGGATGGGTGTCAGGCTAGCGCACGATTGCGCTGATGGCCCAGCGTTAACCGGTACGGAACATTTCGCCATCTGGGCTCACTCCGACCATGCGCTGCGGCGGGCCGGATGGGGGAGTGCGTACCCCCGGGAACAAGACGCGAAGGACCGGCGTTAACATGATCGACAAGTTGAGCGAACCATACTCAACCTTGAGGTTGACAGCCTTGCTGCGGCCGGAGCAGGCTTGAGCGGGGTTTACTCAGCATAGTGCAGTAACAAGATCTACCTACTCAGGAGGAATCACTATGGCTCGTGCGGTCGGTATCGACCTCGGGACCACCAACTCCGTCGTCGCGGTTCTAGAAGGTGGCGACCCTGTCGTCGTCGCCAACTCCGAGGGCTCTAGGACGACTCCGTCCGTCGTGGCGTTCGCTCGTAACGGTGAAGTGCTGGTCGGCCAGCCCGCCAAGAACCAGGCGGTGACCAACGTCGACCGGACTATTCGCTCGGTCAAGCGCCACATGGGTGGCGACTGGTCCATCGAGATCGATGACAAGAAGTACACCGCGCCGGAGATCAGTGCCCGCGTGCTGATGAAGTTGAAGCGCGACGCCGAGGCCTACCTCGGTGAGGACATCGCCGACGCGGTGATCACCGTCCCGGCGTACTTCAACGACGCCCAGCGTCAGGCCACCAAGGATGCCGGTCAGATCGCCGGCCTCAATGTGCTGCGGATCGTCAACGAGCCGACCGCGGCCGCGCTGGCCTACGGTCTGGACAAGGGCGAGAAGGAACAGACCATCCTGGTCTTCGACCTCGGCGGTGGCACCTTCGACGTCTCCCTGCTGGAGATCGGCGAGGGTGTGGTTGAGGTGCGCGCCACCTCGGGTGACAACCACCTGGGCGGCGACGACTGGGACGACCGCGTTGTCGAGTGGCTCGTCGACAAGTTCAAGGGCACCAGCGGCATCGACCTGGCCAAGGACAAGATGGCCATGCAGCGGCTTCGGGAAGCCGCCGAGAAGGCCAAGATCGAGCTCTCGAGCTCGCAGAGCACCTCGATCAACCTGCCCTACATCACCGTTGACGCGGACAAGAACCCGCTGTTCCTCGACGAGCAGCTGACCCGCGCCGAGTTCCAGCGCATCACGCAAGACCTGCTGGACCGCACCCGCAAGCCGTTCCAGTCGGTCATCGCCGACACCGGCATCTCGGTGTCCGACATCGACCACGTGGTGCTCGTCGGCGGCTCGACCCGTATGCCGGCGGTCACCGAACTGGTCAAGGAGCTCACCGGCGGCAAGGAGCCCAACAAGGGCGTCAACCCCGATGAGGTGGTTGCCGTGGGCGCCGCGCTGCAGGCGGGTGTGCTCAAGGGTGAGGTGAAAGACGTTCTGCTGCTGGACGTCACGCCGTTGTCGCTCGGTATCGAGACCAAGGGTGGCGTGATGACCAAGCTGATCGAGCGCAACACCACGATCCCGACCAAGCGGTCGGAGACCTTCACCACCGCCGACGACAATCAGCCGTCGGTGCAGATCCAGGTGTATCAGGGTGAACGCGAGATCGCCGCGCACAACAAGCTGCTCGGGTCCTTCGAGCTGACCGGCATCCCGCCGGCCCCGCGCGGTGTGCCCCAGATCGAGGTCACCTTCGACATCGACGCCAACGGCATCGTGCACGTCACGGCCAAGGACAAGGGCACCGGCAAAGAGAACACCATCCGAATCCAGGAAGGCTCGGGCCTGTCCAAGGACGAGATCGACCGGATGATCAAGGACGCTGAGGCGCACGCCGCCGAGGACCACAAGCGTCGCGAGGAAGCCGACGTCCGCAACCAGGCCGAGACGCTGGTCTACCAGACGGAGAAGTTCGTCAAGGAACAGCGCGAAGCCGAGGGCGGGTCCAAGGTTCCCGAGGACACGCTCAACAAGGTGGATGCAGCCGTGGCGGAAGCCAAGTCGGCGCTGGCCGGCACCGACATTGCCGCAATCAAGTCGGCGATGGAGAAGCTCGGCCAGGAGTCGCAGGCGCTGGGGCAGGCCATCTACGAAGCCACCCAGGCTGACGCGGCGGCTGCAGGCGCACCCGGCGGCCAACCCGGCGGTGCCGAGCCCGGCGCCGACGACGTGGTGGACGCGGAGGTGGTCGACGACGACCAGGAGTCCAAGTGAGCGAGGGCAATCCACAGGAACAGGTAACTGTTACCGACAAGCGGCGGGTCGATCCCGAGACCGGTGAAGTCCGGCACGTCCCTCCCGGCGATACGCCGGGAGGGACGCCTCCGGCGGGCGCGGACAGTTCGGCCGCCAAAGTCGCCGAGCTGACCGCCGATCTGCAACGCGTGCAGGCTGACTTCGCCAACTACCGCAAGCGGGCGTTGCGTGATCAGCAGGCCGCCGCGGATCGGGCCAAGGCCTCGGTGGTCAGCGAATTGCTGCATGCCGTCGACGACATCGAACGGGCGCGCAAACACGGGGACCTGGATTCCGGTCCGCTCAAGGCGGTCGCCGACAAGATGATGAGTGTGTTGACCGGGCTGGGGCTCAAGTCGTTTGGCGCCGAGGGCGAGGACTTCGACCCCGTGCTCCACGAGGCCGTGCAACACGAGGGCGACGGCGGGCAGGACGCTAAACCGGTGATCGGCACCGTCATGCGTCAGGGTTACCAGCTCGGTGAGCACGTGTTGCGAAACGCGCTGGTCGCGGTCGTCGAAACGATTGCCGACGACACCTCCGAAGCGGGATCCACTCAGCAGCCGGCCGATAGCGGCGAAGCCGGGCGACCCGACACCGCCGATAACGCCGACGCCCCAGCTGAATAGGGCCCAGAATCAGGACGACAACAAAAAATGGACATGAAGGTAAGGAGGTGACGCGGCATGGCCCAGCGTGAATGGGTCGAGAAGGACTTCTACAAGGAGTTGGGCGTCTCCTCCGACGCCGCACCTGAAGAGATCAAGCGGGCGGCTCGCAAGCTGCTCGCCGAGAATCATCCCGACCGCAACCCGGGGAACAACTCGGCCGAGGACCGCTACAAGGCGGTATCCGAGGCCAAAGAGGTGCTCACGGATCCGGCCAAACGCAAGGAGTACGACGAGACTCGTCGGCTCTTTGCGGGAGGCGGATTCGGGGGCCGCCGCTTCGACACGGGTGGCTTCGGCGGCTTCACAGGGGGCCCGCATATGGCTCCGATGGCGCCGAGTTCAACCTCAATGACTTGTTCGACGCCGCCGGCCGGTCCGGGGGCACCAACATCGGCGACTTGTTCGGCGGCCTGTTCGGACGCGGCGGCAGCGCTCGTCCGAGCCGGCCCCGCCGCGGCAACGACCTGGAGACCGAGACCGAACTGGACTTCGTGGAGGCAGCCAAAGGCGTGGCGATGCCACTGCGGCTGACCAGTCCGGCGCCGTGTACGAACTGCCACGGCAGTGGCGCGCGGCCGGGCACCAGCCCGAAGGTGTGTCCCAACTGCAACGGTGCCGGTGTGGTCAACCGCAACCAGGGCGCGTTCGGTTTCTCCGAACCTTGCACCGATTGCCGGGGAAGCGGCTCGATCATCGATCACCCCTGCGACGAGTGCAAAGGCACCGGCGTCACGACCCGCACCCGCACCATCAATGTCCGGATTCCACCCGGCGTGGAGGACGGGCAGCGGATCAGGTTGGCCGGGCAGGGCGAGGCCGGGTTGCGCGGTGCACCGTCGGGAGATCTCTATGTCACCGTGCACGTGCGGCCGCACCAGGTCTTCGGCCGTGACGGCGACGACCTCACCGTCACGGTTCCGGTCAGCTTCACCGAACTAGCTTTGGGCTCAACGCTTTCGGTGCCAACGCTGGACGGCAGCGTCGGTGTCAAGGTGCCGCAGGGCACCGCCGACGGGCGCATCCTGCGGGTTCGCGGCCGTGGCGTGCCCAAACGCAGCGGAGGTAGCGGCGACCTGCTCGTCACGGTCAAGGTGGCCGTCCCGCCGAATTTGGAAGGGGCTGCCAAGGAGGCGCTGGAAGCCTACGCGGCGGCCGAGCGGTCCAGTGGGTTCGATCCCAGGGCCGGTTGGGCAGGTAATCGCTAGATGGCTAAGAACTCGAGAGAAGGGGAAGCCCGAACGTTTCTGATTTCGGTGGCGGCGGAGCTGGCCGGAATGCACGCGCAGACGCTGCGCACCTATGACAGGCTTGGTCTGGTCAGCCCGCGCCGGACATCCGGTGGCGGGCGCCGCTATTCGGAACATGACGTCAATCTGCTGCGTCAGGTTCAGCAGCTCTCTCAGGAAGAGGGGGTCAACCTCGCGGGCATCAAGCGCATCATCGAGCTGACCAACCAGGTCGAGGCGCTGCAGTCGAGGTTGCAGGAAATGGCCGACGAGCTCGAGACGATGCGGGCAAAGCAGCGCCGCGAGGTGGCGCTGGTGCCCAAGAGCACGGCGCTGGTCGTGTGGCAGCCGCGCCGGCCCCGCTGAGCCGGCTTTCCGCCACACCCCGCCGGGCTACGGCCCGGTGCCGGTATTGAAGAACCCGGAGAGGTTGGATCCGGTGTTGAAGAAGCCCGAGATGTAAGCTGCGGCGTCTTTGACCTTGCTGGTGTTGAAGAAGCCCGAGACGGTGTTGCCCACGTTCACCAGGCCCGATTGCAGCTCGCCGAAGTTGTAGACGCCCGAGGTCTGGCTGCTTCCGGAGCCGAACGGATCCATGCTGCCGTTGAGGAAACCCGAGTCGTAGCCGCCGATGTTGCCAAGCCCCGACGTGAAGCCCTTACCGGAGTTGAAGAATCCCGACGAGTCGTTGTTGGTGAAGTTGAAGAAGCCCGGCGCCGGGTCCATGTCGACCGCGATGTTCAGTGGCCCGCCATCGAAATTGATGGTGGTATTGAGAGCCGGGGGACCCACCGTGAAGTTCTGGCTGGACCCGCCGATCTGGATGCTCGGGATCGTGATCGCGGGGATGTCGAAGGAATACTTGAACGGGTAGTTGAACTTGATTCCGAGGACCTTGTACGAGTAGCCGTACTTTCCGGAGATGGTGAACGCTGAAATGTCGAAGCTGTGGATGGTCGTTCCACCGACGTCGAGGCTGATCGGTGTCTGGAAGTTGGCATAAATATCCAGGTCCACGGGCAGAGTCGGGATATTGAGCGTGTAGTTGAAGCCCAGCTGGCCTAGCTCGTCGCCTCTGAGTAAGAAGCCGTTGTTCATGCTGCCGGAGTTGAAACCACCGGTGTTGATATCGCCGAGGTTGGCAATTCCGGTGTTGGTGTCGCCCACATTGAAGTAGCCGGTATTGCCGACACCGGTGTTGAACGAGCCGGTGTTGATGTCGCCGGCGTTGAGGTTGCGGGTGTTGTAGCTGCCCGCGTTGGCCACGCCGGTATTGGCGATGCCGGAGTTGAACATGCCCGTGTTCGCGGCGCCGGTGTTCCCGACGCCGGTGTTGTAGTTGCCCGAATTTCCGATGCCCCAGTTTCCGGTGCCCGAGTTGCCGATGCCGACGTTGCCGGTGCCGGAGTTGAACAAGCCGACATTGTCGGTGCCGCTGTTGAGGGCTTCGAAACCGCGCAAGCCGTCGCCGTTTAACCCGATTCCGATGTTGCCGTCACCGGTGTTGCCGAAGCCGATGTTGCCGTCGCCGGTGTTGCCGAAGCCGAAGTTGTTGCTGCCGGTGTTGCCGAAGCCGAAGTTGTTGCTGCCGGTGTTGCCGAAGCCGAAGTTGTGGTTGCCGTTGGCCAGCGAGACGCCGGAGTTGCCGAAGCCGAAGTTATTGCTGCCCAGGTTCCCGAAGCCGAAGTTATTGCTGCCCAGGTTCCCGAAGCCGAAGTTGGTGCTGCCGAGGTTTCCGGCGCCGAAGTTGAGGTCGCCGGTGTTTGCGCCACCGAAGTTGATGCCGCCGACGTTTGCGGTGCCCACGTTGTAGTCGCCGACGTTGGCGGCACCGAGGTTCAGGACGCCCAGGTTGGCGAAGCCCACGTTGAGGGTGGTGCCGCCCGCGGAGTCCCGGAACAACCCGGCAAGGTTGGCGCCGGCATTTCCGACGCCGGAGACGTAGGCCGCCGTCGCGGTGTCCAGGCTGCTGGTGTTGAACAGGCCCGAGACGCTGTTGCCGTAGTTGGCCAGGCCGGATTGCACCGCGCCCAGGTTTCCGTAGCCCGATACGTCGGTGCCGGAGTTGAAGAAGCCCGATCCGCTGCCAGCACCGTTGTTGAAGAAGCCCGAAGAGTAGCTGGTGGTCGTGTTTCCGAAGCCCGGCGCGGCGGCGATGTCGAACAGTGGGACGCCGACCAAGCCCTGGTAGTCGCCCCTTGCCAGGATGCCGTTGCTGTAGTTGCCGGAGATGAAGATGCCGGTGTCGACATCGCCCGTGTTGGCCCAACCGGTGTCGTAGTTACCCGAGTTGAAGCCGCCGGTGTTGTAGCTGCCCGAATTCGCGT
Source organism: Mycobacterium liflandii (assembly GCF_022354805.1). Lineage (NCBI taxonomy): Bacteria > Bacillati > Actinomycetota > Actinomycetes > Mycobacteriales > Mycobacteriaceae > Mycobacterium > Mycobacterium liflandii. The sequence continues at coordinate 1,201,838 of NZ_CP023138.1, forward strand.
TGCCGGTGTTGGCGTCGCCGGCGTTGAAGGTTCCGGTGTTGAAGTCTCCGGCGTTGCCGATGCCCGTGTTGACGATGCCCGCGTTGAACACGCCGGTGTCGTAGTTGCCCGAGTTGAACAGCCCGGCGTTGCCGATGCCCGAGTTCCCGATGCCGATGTTGTCGCTGCCCGACTTGAACAGGCCGATGTTGTTGGTGCCGGAGTTGAACAGGCCGATGTTGCCGCTGCCGGTGTTCAGGGCGCCGAACCCGCGCAAACCGTCGCCGCTGAGCCCGATTCCGATGTTGCCATCGCCGGTGTTGCCGAAGCCGATGTTGCCGTCACCGGTGTTGCCGAAGCCGAAGTTGTTGCTGCCGGTGTTGCCGAAGCCGATGTTGTGGTTGCCGTTGGTCAACGAGGCGCCGGAGTTGCCGAAGCCGAAGTTGTTGTTACCGATGTTGCCGAAGCCGAAGTTGGTGTCGCCGATGTTTGCCCCGCCGATGTTGGTGCTGCCGAGGTTCCCGGGGCCGAAGTTGGTGTTACCGACGTTGCCCAGACCGAAGTTGTAGTCGCCGAGGTTGGCGCTGCCGATGTTGAAACTGCCGTCATTGGCCACACCCACGTTGAAGATTCGATCGGCAGAGTCACCGACGAGGAAGAAGCCCGAAAGGTTGCTGCCGAAGTTTGAAACACCCGACACATTGGCCGCCGTCAGCAGGTCCAGCGCGCTCGTGTTGAACACACCGGAAACGTTGTTGCCCAGGTTTGCGATGCCGGACTCCAGCGTGCCGTAGTTCTTGAAACCGGAGTTTCCGAGACTGTCGGTGGCAAAGTTCAGGAAGCCGGAGTTGCTGCCGCCCCCGTTCCCGAAGCCCGACGCGCTACCGTCACCCGAGTTGAAGAAACCCGACGACTCGACGCTGGTCGAATTGCCGACTCCCGGGCCAGAAGGCAGGTCGAGGACGATCGCCTGGACCAGCCCCGTGTCGACAACAAAGCTGGGCGTGAACACGGACTGTGTCCCGCCCACGCCGATGTCTATCGTTGGACCGACAATCGTGATGGTCGGGAAGGTTTCCGGCCCGATGTTGCCGCTGACCACTCCGTACGCGCCGATCGGGATCTCCGGAATGGTGAAGCCCTCGATCACGGTGTTGCCGACGGTGGCGCTGATGGGGATGTCTATCGGGACGCTGAGGTTGAGGCTGGTGGTGATGGGCACCAGGCCAATCGCGTAGCTGAAGCCGCCTTGCGCCCGGTAGTCGGATCTCCACAAGATGCCGTTGTCGTAGTTGCCGCTGATCAGGGCGCCGGTGTTGACGTTGCCGACGTTTGCCAGTCCGGTGTTGTAATCGCCCAGGTTCAACCAGCCGGTGTTGTAGTCGCCCTGGTTGGCGCCGCCGGTGTTGGCCGTTGCCGGTGTTGCCGAAGCCGATGTTGTTGTCGCCGGTGTTGCCGAAGCCGATGTTGTTGAAGGCGGCCGTCAACCCGGGACCGGCGTTGCCGAATCCGATGTTGGCGCTGCCGAGGTTTCCGCTGCCGAGGTTGTAGTCGCCGACGTTGCCGCCGCCGATGTTGCCGAACCCGATGTTTGCGCTGCCGAGGTTGAGGTTGCCGATGTTCGCGTTGCCGAAGTTGTAGTCGCCGATGTTTGCGCTACCGAAGTTCAGCCCGCCGTCGTTGCCGACGCCCACGTTGAAGGTGGTCGCGTCCGGGCCGTCCCGAAACACACCGGCCAGATCGCTGCCGATGTTGCCGACTCCCGATATCCGGGCCGGCTCCAGGGTCGCGAGTTCGAGCCCACTGGTGTTGTGAATGCCCGAGATCGTGTTGCCGAAGTTCAGCGCGCCCGATTCCAGATCGCCGTAATTGAGCAGCCCGGAGACGCCGAACGGGCCGGAGGTGGTGTTGAACAAGCCCGACGAGCCGCCGTCGCCCTGGTTGAAGAATCCCGACGACGGGCTCGAGCTCGTGTTTCCCAAGCCCCTTGGTCGGCGGGATGTAGAGAAGTTGCAGCTGGATGGGGCTGACGTCATAGGAAAGGGACAGATCCAGCGTTGCGGGGCCCACGGTGGCATTGATCGGGGGACCGACGATCGTGATCGATGGGATGGTGATGGGGCCGATGTATCCCCCGTTGAGGAAGGTCTGCTTGGGAATGGTGGTGCCCGGGGTGGTGATGGTGGGCACGGTGGCGCTGAACGTGTTGTCCAGGGGGATGCTGACGGCGTAGTCGCCGCTGGTTCCGCCGAAGTTGATCTTGAGATCGATGCCGAGCAGCCGGTAATCGTCCTGCCAGAACAGGCCGTTGCTATAGCTGCCCGAGATGAATGCGCCGGTATCGACATCGCCGGTATTGGCCCAGCCGGTGTTGAGGTTGCCCGGGTTGAAGCCGCCGGTGTTGGTGTTTACGGCGTTGAAGCTGCCCGTGTTGTGGTTGCCGGTCTTCGCCCAGCCGGTGTTGGCGTTGCCCGGGTTGAACACCCCGGTACTGGCCTCACCCGAGTTGCCGAAGCCCGTGTTGTAGCTGCCCGAGTTCAACACACCGAAATTGCCGGTGCCCGAGTTGAAGAAGCCGATGTTGTTGGTGCCCGAGTTGAACAGCCCGATGTTGCCGCTCCCGGAATTCAAGGAGCCGAACCCGATCTTGCCGTCACCGCTGAGCCCGATGCCGATGTTGTTGCTGCCGGTGTTGCCGAAGCCGACGTTGAAGCTGCCGGTGTTGGCGAAGCCCTGGTTGTTGCTGCCGGTGTTGGCGAAACCCTGGTTGTTGCTGCCCGCGTTGCCAAAGCCCTGGTTGGCGCCGCCTAGGTTGCCCCAACCGAGGTTATAGCTGCCGAGGTTGCCGCCACCGAGGTTGCCATCACCGTTATTGCCGTTTCCGATGTTCCCGCTACCGATGTTCCCGAAGCCCAGATTGGATGTGCCGACGTTGGCCGCCCCCAGGTTCAACGGGGTCGCGGCGGCCAGGCCCAAGCTGGGCAGGCCCAGCGCGCTCACCGGGTCGGCGACCGCGGCCTCGGCGGCGGCGGCCACCGCCGCGCTGGCCGGGGCCGCGCTGGCCAGGCTCGCGGCGGCGGCGTTGCCAAGCTGGCGCACCAATCCGCTCACGGCAAAGGGCGTCAATGCTGGGGCGGCCGCCGAGGCGCCGGCGTGGTAACCGAGCATGGCGGCGACGTCCTGGGCCCACATTTGCTCGTACTGTGCTTCGACGGCCGCGATCGCCGGCGCGGCCAGGCCCAGCACGTTCGCATTCACCAGTGCGGTCAGGACGGTGCGGTTTGCGTCGATAGCCGGCGGACTGACCGTGGCCACCAGCGCCGCTTCGAAAGAAGCCAACGCCGCCCGGACCTGACTGGCGGCCTGCTCGGCCTGGGCGCTTGCCGTGGTCAGCCACACCAGATAGGGCTGTGCGGCGCTGGCCATCGCGGTCGACGCCGGACCTTGCCAAGACCCGCCCGCCAGGCCGGAGGTCACCGCCCCGAACGCACTTGCCGCGGCGAACAACTCGGCCGCCAGCCCATCCCAGGCCGTCGCTGCCGCCAGCATGGGCCCCGGCCCAGCACCGAGGTGCATCCGGGCCGAATTGATCTCCGGCGGCAACAGCACAAAACTCATCGGAAACGCCTACTCGCCGCTACTAAGCGGATGGCGAGCTGTCTCATAACACTCCCCGCGCACACAGCAAATGCGAAAACCATTCGCATAGCAAAATGTGAAACCTATTCACAATTTCCAATGGCTACTCTCTGCTGGCCAGGCTAGCCCGATTTGTCTTGTCCGTTTTGGATTTGGATTGGTTCGGCAGGAATCGGCGGGATATTCGATGCGGCTTTGTCCGCTGCCGCACCTCGAATTGTCCGCTGGGCCAACTTGCGGCAGGCGCGGCCGATCAGGCGGTGCCGCAGGTGGATTGAGCGACGTCCCCGATCGCGGGTCCGGGTGCCGTTACGCCATCGCGTCGTTCAGGAAGCCGGAAAGCTCATGGCCGGTGTTGCCCAAGCCGGAGACAAAGGCCTGGGCCATCAGGTTCAGAATGCTGGTGTTGTAGATGCCCGACAGCGAGTTGCCGAAGTTCGCCCAGCCTGATTCGAGCGTGCCGACGTTTTGGAGGCCGGACAGTCCCGGGCCGCCCGCGTTGAAGAATCCCGAACTCTCCAAGAAGGCGTTTCCGATCCCCGAGACGGCCCCTTGGGCGTCGTTGAGCAAGCCCGACGCGCCTCCGGCTCCGGAATTGAAGAAGCCCGACGACGGCGTGTCCGACGAGTTGAAGAATCCAGGGCTCTGCTGCCAGTTGAAGCCGAAGGTGGCGGGGCCGACGGTGCCCGCGTCGGAGAAGTCGATGGTGTCCGTGATGGCCGTGTTTATCGGGCTTTGCGGGTTGATCACACTGGGATCGATGACGAACGGCCCGACGTGTTCGGTGGTAATCGGAACGGTGACCGATACGTGCAGCACACAGCCGACGAACGGAACATAGATCAGGCAGATCGTGGTCTCCAGACTGATTGGTATCTCGAATTCGGCGATGGTGAACATGTCCTGGGTGATGGTGTTGATCGCGCCGGTAATCGGTATGTCGATGTCGGAGTGCACCCCGATATTCCACGGGATCGCTGGAACGGTGGACTCGTAGGTGAAGCCGAGCAGGCCCTGGTAATCGCCGCGCCACAGCAACCCGTTGCTGTAATTGCCCGAGATGAACGCGCCGGTGTTGACGTTGCCGGAGTTGGCCAGGCCGGTGTTGGAATTGCCCTCGTTGAAGTAGCCGGTGTTGTAGTTGCCCGGATTGAAGCCGCCGGTGTTGTAGTCGCCCGGGTTGAAACTGCCGGTGTTGAAGTCGCCGCTGTTGTAGCAGCCGGTGTTGTAGTTGCCCGCGTTGCCGATGCCGGTGTTGACCATGCCGGAGTTGAAGAACCCGGTGTTAGTTGTGCCGGTGTTGCCGATGCCGGTGTTGTAGCTGCCGGAGTTGCCGATGCCCCAGTTGCCGGTGCCGGAATTTCCGAAGCCGATGTTGTTGGTGCCGGAGTTGAACAAGCCGATGTTGCCGCTGCCCGAGTTCCAGCCCCCGAATCCGGTCATAGTGTCACCGGCGAGTCCGATCCCGATGTTTCCGTCGCCGGTGTTAGCGAAGCCGAGGTTGCCGTTGCCGGGGTTGCCGAACCCGATGTTGTAGCTTCCGGTGTTGCCGAACCCGATGTTGCCGATGGCGTCCGACAGCGCCGGGCCGGTGTTGGCGAAGCCGAAGTTGTAGCTGCCCATGTTGGCGCTGCCGAGGTTGAAGCCGCCGAGATTGGCGCTGCCGAGGTTGGCGCTGCCGAGGTTGCCGAAGCCGAAGTTGGAATCGCCGATGTTGGCGTTTCCGAGGTTGTAGCTGCCGATGTTGGCGCTGCCCACGTTCCAGAATCCGGGGTTTGCGATGCCGAAGCTGAAGGTCGTTGCGTCCGGCCCATTGCGGTACCAGCCGGCCAGGTCGGTGCCGATGTTTTGGAATCCGGAGAGGTTGGCCGGCGTTGCGCCACCGGTGTTGAGGAAACCGGAGATGGCGTTGCCGAGGTTGGCCAGGCCGGATTGCTGCGACCCGATGTTTTGGAAGCCGGAGTTGCCCAGGGCGGCGGTGGCGACGTTCCAGATGCCCGAGTTGTTGGCACCCACGTTGGCGAAGTCGGACGCGCTTCCGTCGCCCAGGTTGAAGAAGCCCGACGACGGGCCGGTGGTCGCGTTGAAGAAGCCGGCGGCCGGTTTGATGTCGATGAGCGGAATCTGGCCGGGGCAGAAGTTGAAGTAGCCACCGACGTGAACGACGGTGGAACCATCGGGATTACCGAGATTGAGCTGCAACGCCGGTTGGGTGCCGAAGTCGATGACGATGGGTGTGTTCAACGGGGCCGACGCGTCGCCACCGTGGATGGTGATGGGGCCGATCGGTGCGATGACCGTGCCACTGATGATGGCGAGGTCGACCTTGCCCGTGGCGGGCACTTTCGGGAAGGTCACGGCCGGGATCGAGATGTCGGTGATGGTGCCGGTGATAGGGATGTTGACCGGGGCATCGATGGTCATGAATGCCGGAATCCTGTTGACCGTGATGGCGTAGTGGGCGGACAGCTGCCCCATGCTGTCGGCCCGCCAGAAGACGCCGTTGGCCATGTTGCCGGTGATGAAGGCGCCGGTGTCGAAGTTGCCGATGTTTGCCAGGCCGGTGTTGTAGTCACCGGTGTTGTAGAAGCCGGTGTTGTAGTCGCCGGGGTTGGCGATGCCGGTGTTGAAGACGCCGATGTTGAACAAGCCGGTGTTGAAATTGCCGGGGTTGGCGATGCCGGTGTTGAAGGAACCGGAGTTGAACAAGCCGGTGTTGTAGCTGCCCGTGTTGCCGATGCCGCTGTTGTGGCTGCCGGAGTTTCCGATGCCCCAGTTGCCGGTGCCGGAGTTGCCGATGCCGACATTGCCGGTGCCGGAGTTGAAGAGGCCGACGTTGAAGCTGCCCGAGTTCAGGCCGCCGATGCCCACCAGGTTGTCACCCTGCAGACCGATGCCGATGCCGCCGGTACCCATGTTCCCGATGCCGACGTTGCCGGTGCCGGAGTTGAAGAAGCCGACGTTGCCGGTGCCGGAGTTGAACATGCCGGCATTCGAGGTCCCGGAGTTGAAGAAGCCGGTGTTGCCGGAACCCGAACTCAGCGACCCGAACCCGACTCGGCCGTCGCCGGTGAGCCCGATGCCGACGTTGTTGTCCCCGGTGTTGAACAGCCCGATGTTGTTGCTTCCGGTGTTCGACCAGCCCTGGTTGTCGTTGCCGGCGTTGGCCAGTCCCGTGTTGAAGTCGCCCAGGTTGAACAGGCCCGCGTTGCCGACGCCGTCATTGAGCGGGCCGAACCCGATCTGGCCGTCGCCGCTGAGCCCGATGCCGATGTTGCCGTTGCCGGTGTTGCCGAAGCCGAGGTTGCCATTGCCGGTGTTGCCGAACCCGATGTTGGTGTCGCCGACGTTGCCGAAGCCGATGTTGTTGAACGCCTCCGTCAAGCCCGCTCCGGCGTTTCCGAACCCGATATTGCCGCTGCCGATGTCGCCGAAGCCGGTGTTCCGGAAGCCCGAATTGTTTGCGCCGACGTTTCCGAAGCCCGAGGCGGTTCCGGTGCCGGAGTTGAAGAAGCCCGACGACGGGGCCGAGGTCGAGTTTCCGAACCCGGGCGCCGCGGGGATGTCGAGCAAGACGATGCTGATGGGTCTCAAGCCGCTGCGAATCGCGATGGGGATCGAGCTGGAACCGTCGGGGTTGCCGATGTTGATATCGATGACCGGCAGAATGCCCTTGATGGTCGGGATGGTGATCGGCCCGATTTTGAAATCGGTGATCGACAGGGCGTCGATCGTGATGGTGGGAATCGTGAAGCCGTTGAGGGCCAGGCTGCCGAGATCGAGGTAGATCGGGATGTCGACCGGGATGTTCAAATCGAAGTTGAGCACCGGGAATTCGGGAATGAAGATCTCGTAGTGGGCGCCCACTAGCCCTTGGTAGTCCCCGCGCCAGAACATGCCGTTGCTGTAGTTGCCGGAGATGAATGCGCCGGTGTTGACGTCGCCCGTGTTCGCCAGGCCGGTGTTGTAGTCGCCGGTGTTGAAGAAACCGGTGTTGTAGTTGCCTGCGTTCGCCAGGCCGGTGTTGTAGTCGCCGGTGTTGAAAAAGCCGGTGTTGTAGTCGGTGGGGTTGGCCAGGCCGGTGTTGGTGTGGTCGGCGTTGTACAGACCCGTGTTGTAGTCGCCTGCGTTTGCGATGCCGGTGTTGCCGGTGCCCGGGTTCCACAGGCCCCAGTTCGTGCTGCCCGAGTTGGCGATGCCGGAATTGGCGGTCCCGGAGTTGCCGATGCCCCAGTTTGCGGTGCCGGAGTTGAAGATGCCGGTGTTGCCGGTGCCCGAGTTGAAGCTCCCGATATTGCCGCTGCCGAAGTTGTTGGCACCGACATTGCCGAAACCGGCGTTGTTGCTGCCGATGTTTCCGTCGCCGATGTTTCCGTTGCCGAGGTTGGCGATGCCCAGGTTGCCGATTGGGTTGTCATTGAAGAACCCTGCGATGTTGGTGCCGATGTTGGCGGCGCCGGAGATGTCGGCCGGTATCGATACGCCCAGGGAGCTCGTGTTGAAAAAGCCCGAGACGCTGTTGCCCAGGTTGGACATGCCCGACACCAGATCGCCGAGGTTCTGGTAGCCCGATATTCCGGAGCTGCCCGAAGCGAGGTTGAAGAACCCGGAATTGTTGCCGCCTGTGTTACCGAACCCGGAGGCGGTGCCGCTGCCGGTGTTGAAGAAGCCCGAGGACGCAGTTGTCGTGGAGTTACCGAAACCGGGGGCGGCCGCAATGTCGATGATCGGGATCTTGATCGGCAGCAGGCCGCCGGTGCCGACGATGTGGATCAACGGTTCCGGTCCGGTACCGATGTTGATGTCAATTGCGGGTAGGCCCAGCTCGAGGTTGGGGAACTTGATCGCGCTGACATGGACGGCCTTGAACCCGATGCCGACGATGTCCAATTCGACGGTGGACGCCGGGATGGTGAATCCGTCGACGGTGAAGACCCCGAGTGTGCCGGTGATGGGGATGTCGAGGTAGACTGGCACATCCAGGTTCAGTGGGATGGCGGTGTCGGGAATGGTGATCGCGTAATCGATGCCCCACAGGCCCTGATAGTCGCCCCGCCACAACAAGCCGTTGCTGTAGTTGCCCGAGATGAATGCGCCGGTGTTGACGTCGCCGGAGTTGGCAAAACCAGTGTTGTAGTTGCCGCTGTTGAGGTAGCCGGTGTTGTAGTCGCCCGGGTTGAGACCGGCCGTGTTGAAGCTTCCGGTGTTGAAGCTTCCGGTGTTGTAGTTGCCCGGGTTGCCGATTCCGGTGTTGACGTTGCCCGCATTCCACAATCCGGTGTTGATCTGACCCGAGTTGAAGACGCCCGTATTGGTGACGCCGGTGTTGCCGATGCCCCAGTTTGCGTTGCCGGAGTTGAACAGTCCGGTGTTGCCGGTGCCGGAGTTCAGGCCGCCACCAAAATTGAAGCCCTGCTGGTTGTCGCCGGTGAGCCCGATACCGATGTTGTTGTTGCCGGTGTTGAACAGGCCGATGTTGTTGTTGCCGCTGTTGGCAAGGCCCTGATTGAAGCCGCCCGCGTTGCCGAATCCGACGTTGTAGTCGCCGAGGTTGGACGAGCCGATGTTGTAGCCACCCAGGTTCGCCGAGCCGACGTTGAAGTTGCCGAGGTTGGCCAAGCCGAGATTGTTGAATCCGCTGTTGCCAAGGCCCAGGTTCTCGTCGCCAAGGTTGGCGAAGCCGAGATTGAAGTCGCCGGTGTTGCCGAAGCCCACGTTGGCCTGGCCGATGTCGGCCAGTCCCAAACTGAAGGTTGACATTCCAGACGCCTGGTCGACGAAGATGCCCGCGAGGGTGGTGCCGATGTTCGACACGCCCGAGACATTGGCGGGTGTTCCGATGCCGGTATTGAACAGGCCGGAGCCGGTGTCGCCGATGTTCAGCAGACCCGATTGCAGCGAGCCGACGTTCTTGAAGCCCGATACTGCCGAGGTCCCGAAGTTCTGGAAGCCGGAGATGTCGCCGCCGAAATTCGCGATCCCCGATACCGTTCCGGTGCCGCCGTTGAAGAAACCCGATGACGGGCTGCTGGTGGAGTTGAACAAGCCGGTGACCGCCGGGATGTCGAAGATGGTCCAGTCGACGGGGCCGAGACTGGCCGTGGCGGGGATCGACACCACCGTCGTCCCCTTGGGGTCGCCGATGTTGAACGAAATCGCCGGACCGGTGGCCGTGATCGGGGCAAGGGTGACGGAGTCGATCGTTCCGGTCAAGACAGGTAGCGGCCCAATCGCGACGGTAAAACCGAAGTTGATGTCCTCCATCGTTATTCCGCTGTACAGCGTGTTGGTGAAGTTGGCGGTGAGCGGGATGTTGATGGGGGCGCTGGCGTCGACATGCGCTGGAATCTCCGGAACATGGATGACATAGCTGGCGCTCACCTGGCCCTGCTGGTCGCCGCGCCAGGCGAAGCCGTTGCCCATGTCACCACTGATCAGCAGGCCGGTATCGATGTTGCTAGCGTTGGCAAAGCCGGTGCTGTAGTTGCCCGTGTTGTACCAGCCCGTGTTGTAGTCGCCGCGGTTGGCGGCGCCGGTGTTGACGTCACCCGTGTTGAGCCAGCCGGTGTTGTAGTCACCCACATTGGCGATACCGGTGTTGACCATCCCGGTGTTGAACAGGCCCGTATTAGTGCTGCCGGCATTGCCGAATCCGGTGTTGAGGCTGCCGCTGTTGCCGATGCCCCAGTTTCCGGTTCCGGAGTTTCCGATACCGACGTTGTTGGTGCCCGAGTTGAACAACCCGATGTTGCCGCTACCCGAGTTCAACCCGCCGGCGAAATTCACGCCCCGCTGGCCAGCACCGGTAAGGCCGATGCCGATGTTGCCGTTGCCGGTGTTGCCAAAGCCGATGTTGTTGTCGCTGGTGTTGCCGAAGCCGATGTTGTTGAACGCGTCCGTCAGCCGCGCTCCGGCGTTTCCGAACCCGATGTTGCCGCTGCCGATGTTCCCGCTGCCGAGGTTGTCGGAGCCGACGTTGCCGAATCCGAAGTTCGCGCTACCGATGTTTGCGCTGCCCACATTGAAGTCGCCGATGTTTGCGCTGCCCACATTGAAGTCGCCGAGGTTTCCGCTGCCCACGTTGAGGTGGCCCAGGTCGGCAAGGCCCAGATTCAAGATTGTTCCGTTGGCGTCGCGAAGCACACCCGCCAGGTCGGTGCCGACGTTGAATAGACCCGAAAGATTGGCTGGTGCAGCGAGGTTCGCCGTACTGGTGTTGTAGAAGCCCGACAGCGTGTTGCCCAGGTTCGCCCAGCCTGATGCCAGCGAGCCGAAGTTTTGCACGCCCGAGTTTCCGGCCGCCGCCACCCCGCTGTTCCACAGGCCCGAACTGGCGGCGCCAAAGTTGGCGAAGCCGGAGTTGCCTCCGGTGCTGGCGTTGAAAAAGCCTGACGACGGGCCGGCGGTGGTGTTTCCGAAGCCGGGCGCTGCCGGGATGTCCAGGAAGGTGATCGTGCGGCTTTCGACGGCGCCGACGATACTGATCGGTATGTTCGTGCTCGGTCCACCGAGGGCGATTGTCACGGTGGGAATCGTCAGGGTGGAGGCGCGGAGGTTGATCGGTCCCAGGAAGAACAGGCCGCCCAGATAGTAGGTCCTGGGGAAGACCGATCCAGCCTCGCTGACTTGTATCGTGTTGCCGCCCAGCGTGTATACGTGATTCACCGGCACGATCGACTGCACATCGATGGGAATGTGCGGAGTGGTGACCGATAGGTTGATCGCGATCTGACCTTGGTTGTCGCTGGTCACGAAGAAGCCGTTGTTGTAGTTCCCGGTGTCGAAGAAGCCGGTGTTGACGTTCCCGGGGTTGTAGGAGCCCGTGTTGGTGTCACCGGGGTTGAAGTTGCCCGTGTTCGCACTACCCGCATCGAAGCTGCCGGTGTTGGTGCTGCCCACGTTGAAGCCACCGGTGTTGTAGCTGCCGTTGTTGTAGAAGCCGGTGTTGGCCGCTCCGACGTTGTGCAGGCCCGTGTTGTACTGGCCGGCGTTACCGATACCGGTGTTCGCGGTGCCGGGATTCTCCAGGCCCCAGTTCGCAACGCCCGCATTGAGCAGGCCCGTGTTCCCGCTGCCCGAATTTCCGATCCCGATGTTTCCGCTGCCCGAGTTGAACAGGCCGACGTTGTCGGTTCCCGAGTTGAACAAGCCCGCGTTGCCGATGCCGGAGTTCAGTGCGCCGATTCCGATCTGGCCGTCACCGGTCAGTCCGATGCCGATGTTCCCGTTGCCGGTGTTGGCGAACCCGGTGTTGTTGCTGCCGGTGTTGGCCAGACCTTGGTTGTAGCTGCCGGCGTTGCCGAAGCCGGTGTTGTAGTCACCGAGGTTTCCGAATCCGACGTTGTAGCTACCGAGGCTTGCCGAACCGATGTTGTAACTGCCGATATTGGCCGAGCCGAGGTTGAGGCTGCCGATGTTGCCGCTGCCGAAAATGTTGTAGTCGCCGACGTTGCCGTTTCCGCCGATGTTGTAGTTGCCAACGTTGGCATGGGCCAATATGTTTCCGACGCCGTCGTTGGCGAAGCCGATGTTGAACAGTGTTGGGCCAAGCAGGAATCCGGCTAGGCTGCTACCGGTGTTCAAGACACCGGAGATGTAGGCCGGCGTCGTTATGGGCACCAGGCTCGAGTTGAGCAAACCGGATATGGTGTTGCCCGAGTTCACCAGACCTGACTGCAGCACGTCGGTGTTGGCGAAACCCGAGTTGCCGACGGGCCCCGAGGAATCGTTGAAGAAGCCAGAGTTGTTGGCGCCGGAGTTGAAGAACCCTGAGGCGCTACCTTCGCCACTGTTGAAGAAACCCGAGGAGGGGACGGTGGTCGAGTTCCCAAAGCCGGGCTCTCCGAAGATCAGACCCTGGTTGTCGCCGCGCCAGAGGAAGCCGTTGTTGTAGTCGCCGGTGTTCAGGGCGCCGGTGTTGACATTGCCGAAGTTCGCAACGCCGGTGTTGTAGTCGCCGCGATTCAGGTAACCCGTGTTGTAGCTACCCGTGTTGAAACCGCCGGTGTTGGCATCGCCAGGGTTGAAGCCACCGGTGTTGTAGCTGCCCACGTTGCCGATGCCGGTGTTGGCGACGCCGGCATTGAAGAAGCCGGTGTTGGCGTCACCCGAGTTGCCGATGCCGGTGTTGTAGCTGTTGCCGGAGTTCCCGATTCCCCAGTTGCCGGTTCCCGAGTTCCCAATACCGAAATTGCCGGTGCCCGAGTTGAACAACCCGATGTTGCCGCTGCCCGAGTTCAGGCCGCCGAATCCGAATTGGCCGGTGCCGGTGAGTCCGATGCCGCGGTTGTTGTCGCCGGTGTTGCCGAAGCCGATGTTGTTGAGGGCCGCTGTCAGTGCGGGCCCCGAGTTTTCGAAACCAATTTTGCCGCTGCCGATGTTGGAGCTGCCGACATTTTCCGAGCCGAGGTTTCCCGAGCCGAGGTTGTAGTCGCCGACATTTCCATTACCGAAGTTGCGGAAGCCGACGTTTGCAAAGCCCAGGTTGGCGGTGACGACCGACCCGGCGGTCTGCAGCGGGAATGGTGTCAACGCCGCGGCGATCGATTCCGCTCCGGAACGGTAGCCAAACATCGCGGCAACGTCTTGGGCCCACATCTGCTCATAGGCGGCCTCAGTGGCGGCGATCGCGGGGGCATTCTGCCCCAATAGGTTAGAGACCACAAGGGATACGAATTGGGAGCGGTTGGCGGAGATCGCGGCTGGGTGCACCGTCGCGGCCAGCGCCGCCTCGAATGCGGCCGCAGCCAATCGGACTTGCGTCGCGGCTTGCCCGGCCTGAGCTGCCGCGGTAGTCAGCCACTTCAGGTACGGCGCCGCCGCACTCGCCATCGCTGCCGACGCCGCACCCTGCCAGCCGCCGCTCACCAGATCGGTGGTTACCGACGAGAACGCCGAGGCGGCCGAGCCCAGCTCACCAGCCAGACCCTGCCAGGCATTGGCCGCCTCCAGCATCGGTCCCAGCCCGGCGCCGATGGTCAAGCGCGCCGAGTTGATCTCCGGCGGCAGCACCGCGAAATTCATCACCCGTCCCTAACTCAGATCCTTAACTCGAACCGTTTGACCGGTACGTGCAGTGGCGCTACGGCATCCGCACGACCTCCCTGAGTCCGGTGCCGACAGCAGCAAGATTATTCAGTTGCGCACGGCGAAAAAGCCACTGATTTGCTCAAAAAAATCTGGGTTTCTTAATCCCGCCGGATTCGACTCGGAGTGCCGTCGGCATGCTCCAGGGTTTGGGGCAAACACGCGACGTTGACATGCGCGTTGTGCGCACCTATCGCCGAGCGAAATTCATCCAGGTATAAATGAAATTGTCAAAAATGTCGTCGAACGAGGCAAATTCGAGCACCGCAAGTGTGAACGGCTTTCGGTGTTGGCTACGGGCCTGGCGCGCGCGGGCCCGCCATCGTTGCGCGTGAGGTTCATGCCCCAGCAACCAGCGGCACCGCGCGGGCTCGAACGAGGGCGCGTTGTGCGCCAAGTCGCCCCAGGCCGGCGAACGGACCGCCATTGCGTCGGCGATGGGGATGCTCCCGGTCGGTCGTGCGGGTGGAGGTAGCCGCGTCATTCAAGCGACTGGATCAGCCAAAATATTCATCAGTGTCGGCGCCGAATGGTGCAGTGCCCCATGGCTCCAGGGCGCCGGTACTCGAAGCTGGTTCTAGAACCATGCTCTAATCGGTAGGTGTTGGGCGCGCTGTGCCACGCGACCGTGGGCGGTCCGCGCACCCCCGCGTGACGGTTCGTGTCGGGTGGTCGCAGGTATCGCCTGGCCAGGTGATCTGGCCGCTGACGACGGCGCCTGCATCGGTCCCGTCACGCGCATTGTCAGGGCTCGGAAATGTTGGAGATCGGGCCGCCCGCCGAGCGCGGCGGATTGGGGAGTGTGGTGCGGCCAGCCCGAATCGAGGGGGCCGAATTCTGCGCGGCTGCCCTGTTCATTTCGGCGCCGTGGGCTTTGGTCAATATCGGCAACCGCGCCGTATCCGAGTGGCCAACGGTGATGCGCGTAGATATCCGGAGTGATACTAAATGGGCTGTGCGGCAGGAAACGGAAACATCAACCCGGTATTGCGGCTTTTGTGAAAACAACCTGTGTTGGCGGATATTGATGGACGGCGAAATATGCGAGCCGCGGTGATCGGTTGTTGCACCCAGCGCTCAATTTCGGCCGCGCTCTCGATATCCGCCGCCGCGGGGCAGGGCTCCGGCGTTGTTGATTAGCAGGCTTGTGAGCTGTGTTGATGATCTTTGGTGCCGCGCTATTGGGGCCGGAGTGTAGGCACGGGCTATCTGGAGAACGATCGAGTTGGTTACTGTTCGTCGTTGGTCTGGAGTTGCCCGTGCCTACCGTTTCAGTATTGCCTGTGTCGTCGGTTCCAGAGGTGTTCGACCGCTGGAGTCCTGGTGAGCGTAGCGAGCTCATCGGATCGGAGTTTCTCGGTGTGTTGGTCTCGGTGCCAGACCCGAGGGACCCACGCGGTCGGAGGTATTCGCTGATGGCTTTGTTGGCGATCGGGGTTCTGGCCACTGCCGCGGGGATGCGCGGCTATGCTGGTTTTGCTACATGGGCGGCCACCGCTCCCGATGATGTGTTGGCCTAATTAGGGGTCCGGTTCCGGCGGCCCAGTGAGAAGACCTTTCGCGCTGTTTTGTCTCGGCTAGACCCCGCCGACCTCAACGCCAGGATGGGCAGTTATTTCACTGCACACGTGGCCAGCAGCGACCCCAGTGGATTGGTGCCGATCGCGTTGGACGGCAAGATGCTGCGTGGTGCTTTACGCGCCAAAGCGACAGCCACGCATCTCGTGTCGGTGTTCGCCCACCGTGCCCGATTGGTGCTCGGTCAACTCGCTGTCGCCGAGAAAAGCAATGAAATTCCCTGCGTACGTGCCCTGCTCACGCTGCTGCCGGGTAGCTTGCGGTGGCTGGTCACCGTGGATGCGATGCATACCCAGGTCGTCACCGCGAAGTTGATCTGCGCCACCTTGAAGTCGCACTACCTGATGATCGTCAAGTCCAACCAAGCCAAAATACTTGCGCGTATCACCGCGCTGCCCTGGGCCGAGGTGCCCGCAGCCGCTACCGACGACTCCCGCGGCCACGGCCGTGTCGAGACCCGCACCCTGCAAATCATCACCGCTGTACGAGGAATCGGCTTCCCCTACGCAAAACAAATCATCCGGATCACTCGTGAACGCTTGATCACCGCCACCGACCAGCGCAGCGTGGAGGTGGTCTATGCCATCTGCAGCCTGCCGTTCGAGCACGCCCGCCCTACCGCGATCATGACCTGGATGCGTCAACACTGGGGAATCGAGAACAGCCTGCACTGGATACGCGACGTCACCTTCGACGAAGACCGTCAAAGGGCACATACCGGAAACGGCGCACAGGTCCTAGCAACGCTACGCAACACCGCGATCAATCTGCACCGCCTCAACGGCGCCGACAACATCGCCGAAGCCTGCCGGATCACCGCTTTGACCGCCAACCGCCGCCTAGACCTCCTCAATCCACAATTCCCCAGCTCACAAGCCTGCTAATCAACAACGCCGGAGCCCTGCGCCGCGGGGCGAAACCAGACTAGGCGACTTGTTCTGGCTAGACGTGGATTGAGAACACCGCGATCGCCGACTCGCCAATCGGCGCACAACGGTAGCCGCCGCGCCGGAGCGCGTCGGTCGGGGCGGCCATCGGTTCGAAGCAGATCACGTCCTCGGCGATCGGCGCGAAGATCTGCGCCGCGGGATACCCCTGTTCGAAGTGCACCTCCAGGCGGCGCCCGCCACCGGACGCGGCGAACACCGCTCCCTCGGTCACCTGGTCATAGCCGTCGTCAAAGGTGCCCTCGCCCAGGGGCGCTGTCTTCGCCGGCCGGTGGTCCGACTCGCCGGTGGGCAGTCCGCGCTGGTCGAGGCAGAGCTGCCGCAGCGGGGGTGTCTCGATGACCCACTCGGTGCGGGGCACACCCGGCAACTGCAGATACGGGTGGAAGCCGAAGCACAACGGCACGGCCGTGTCACCGGTTGGGGTCACCGTGGTGCGCAGTGTCAGCACCCGTTCGGCCAGCCGCGCCGTCAACGACAGCACGTGCGGATACGGAAAGCTGGCCAGCAGCACCGGGTCGGCCCCGAAGTCCAGCTCTGCGGTGAGCTCGTTGCCCGATTGAGCCGTGACCCGCCAGCAGGGATAGGCGGCCAGGACCCCATGGATCGGCAAGCCGGCGGGGTCCACCCGAACCCCGTTTGCGCCGGGGTTCAGTGTTACCTCCTTGCCTTCGGCGTCATATGTGTTCTCGCCCAGTCGATTTGCCCAGGGGTACAGAATCGGTATTCCCATTGTCTTGCCCGCGGCAAGGTAGCCGTCCAGGCCGCGCTGTTGGCCGAGCAGTTGCACTCCGGCGTCGGTCAGCGAGGTGCCGATCATTCCAGCCGCGGGCACGAACTGTGCTTCCACCGATGACAACGGGTCGCGCAGAGTTGCGGCATGCACGCCGGCCAGACTAGCGTGCGTGCCCCGCTGCGGTGGCTGAGCGCGGGGCCTTTCCTGGTAGTCGTGGCTTGCCGCTAGGGCAGTGGATCATGCTGGATGCGTTCGCGCGGAGCGCCTTTGGCGATCAGTGCGGCCTTGGTGGTGCGAACCATGGCCGGCCCGCCGCAGATCAGGATTTGCCGATCGCCCCAGTTGCCGTAGTTGGTGACCACTTCGGCCAGCCGGCCGGTCTGGCGCACGTGCAGGCCGCGCGGCGGTGATACATCGGGATAGTCGGTGGCCCAGGACGGGTCGCGGTTGTATTCGGCGACTGGAGAAACCGAAAGCCACGGGTTGTGCGCCGCAACCTGCCAAAGCGTGCGCAGGTCATAGAGTTCGCAGAAGTAGCGCGCGCCGAAAAACAGGTGCACTCGTGGATTCTCGACAAAGCGGCCCATATCCAAAATCAGCGCCCGCAACGGGGCCAGACCGGTGCTGCCGGCGACCATGAGCACGTCACCGCCGGTGCGGTCGACGTGCAAGCCGCCGTGCGGGCTCGCCAAGCGCCACCGGTCGCCGGTCCGAGTTTCGTTGGCCATCGCGGTGCTGACCAGCCCGCCGGGTACCACGCGGACATGGAATTCGATCCGCCCTTCGAGGTCGGCCGGAATGGCGGGGCTGAGGTAACGCCAGCGACGCGGACACTGCGGGACTTGGACATTGACGTATTGGCCGGGGTGATAGGGCATTGGGTGGTCCAGTTGCAGCCTGATCACCGCCAGATCGCGCGACGCCGGGATGTGCTCGATTACCGTTGCGTCCCACCACGCGGGTCCGTCCTCGGAATCGGCCGCGCCGCTCATCACCCCGACGATCAGATTGAGAGATTGCTCAGCGGCGCGCGCGACCGAATCGGTCCAGGAACTGCCGAGATGACTGCGCAACGTGGTCTGCAGGGCGCGCCGCAACGTCTCGTATTGGGTTGGCTGCACACCGTATTTGCGGTGATCCCGGCCGAGCTGTGCCAGGAAGGCAATCGGCTCCTCGGCGCGCTGTGCGACGAGCTCGCTGTACACCCAGTGCAGCGCACGTGTGAAAGCTGCGCGCTGGCCGCTCATTTCGGGTGGGAACAAGTCGCGCACCGAACTGTCCAGGGAGAACCAGTTGGTGTAGAAGCTGCGGACGAGTTCGCTGGATTGCGTTTTGTGGTCTAAGTCGGGTTGCGGTGCGAAGGCGTCCCGCAGCACCCGCAGCGCGTCTCGGTCCTCAAGGCCCACGGACCACGATTCTAGGCTTGCCGGGACGCACCGGGGATCGCGATTGGGCTACTGGCGCGCGGTGCACGGCCCAAGGTGGTCCGCGGTGCCGCTGGAACTCGCAGCTAGTCGCCGATGAGAGATGGTCATGCGGGGCCCACCCGACCCCGCGCCGCCATGCCCGCCGGGGTTGCCGAGCTATTTGCCGGGCGCTGGCCGGTAGGTCGGACCCGCCCTGGATTACCGGCAGACAAAAAAGCTAGAGTTGAGCGGAACAGACTCAACCTTGACGGCGTTGCACAACCCGAGAACCATTTTTTTCAGATACTTACCCCGAACGGAGCTGTCGTGGATTCTTTCAACCCGACCACCAAGACGCAGGCGGCCCTGACGTCGGCTCTGCAGGCGGCTTCGGCTGCCGGCAATCCCGAAATTCGGCCGGCGCATCTGCTGATGGCCCTGTTGACGCAGGCCGATGGCATAGCCGCGCCGCTGCTCGAGGCCGTTGGCGTCGACCCCGCCACCATCCGCACCGAGGCGCAGCGCCTAGTTGACCGGTTGCCGCAGGCCAGTGGGGCCAGCACGCAGCCGCAGTTATCCCGCGAGTCACTGGCCGCCATCACCACCGCCCAGCAACTGGCTACCGAGATGGACGACGAGTACGTCTCCACCGAGCACGTGCTGGTCGGGCTGGCCACCGGCGACTCCGAGGTCGCCAAGCTATTGACCGGGCACGGAGCCTCGCCGCAGGCTCTGCGCGAGGCGTTCGTCAAGGTACGCGGTAGCGCCCGGGTGACCAGCCCCGAACCGGAAGCGACGTACCAGGCGCTGGAGAAATACTCGACCGACCTGACCGCGCGGGCCCGTGAAGGAAAGCTCGACCCGGTGATCGGGCGAGACAACGAGATTCGCCGCGTGGTTCAGGTCCTGTCGCGGCGCACCAAGAACAACCCGGTGCTCATCGGTGAACCCGGCGTCGGCAAGACCGCGATCGTGGAGGGTCTGGCCCAGCGCATCGTGGCCGGCGACGTCCCAGAGAGTCTGCGTGACAAGACGATCGTCGCGCTGGACCTCGGCTCGATGGTGGCCGGCTCGAAGTACCGGGGTGAATTCGAGGAGCGGCTCAAGGCCGTCCTCGACGACATCAAGAACTCGGCCGGGCAGATCATCACCTTCATCGACGAGCTGCACACCATCGTCGGTGCCGGCGCGACCGGTGAAGGTGCGATGGACGCCGGCAACATGATCAAGCCCATGCTGGCCCGCGGCGAGCTCCGGTTGGTCGGTGCCACCACGCTCGACGAGTACCGCAAGCACATCGAGAAGGACGCCGCACTGGAACGCCGCTTCCAGCAGGTGTACGTCGGTGAGCCCTCGGCGGAGGACACCATCGGCATTCTGCGCGGACTCAAGGACCGCTACGAGGTGCACCATGGCGTCCGGATCACCGACTCCGCGCTGGTGGCCGCCGCGACGCTGTCCGACCGCTACATCACCGCGCGGTTCCTGCCGGACAAGGCCATCGACCTCGTTGACGAGGCTGCCAGCCGGCTGCGGATGGAAATCGATTCGCGCCCCGTCGAGATCGACGAGGTCGAGCGGCTGGTGCGCCGGCTGGAGATCGAAGAAATGGCGCTGTCCAAGGAAGAGGACGACGCCTCCAAAGATCGGCTGGAAAAGCTGCGCGCCGAGCTGGCCGACAAGAAAGAAGAGCTGGCAGAACTCACGACCAGATGGCAGAACGAGAAGAACTCCATCGAGATCGTCCGCGAGCTCAAAGAGCAGTTGGACGCCCTGCGTGGGGAATCCGAGCGCGCTGAGCGCGATGGTGACCTGGCCAAGGCAGCCGAGCTGCGCTACGGGCGCATACCGGAGATGGAGAAGAAGCTCGACGCTGCCGTGCCGCACGCGCAAGCCCGAGAGCAGGTGATGCTCAAGGAAGAGGTCGGTCCCGACGACATCGCCGAGGTGGTGTCGGCATGGACCGGCATTCCCGCCGGACGCATGCTCGAAGGCGAGACGGCCAAGCTGCTGCGAATGGAAGACGAGCTGGGCCACCGCGTCATCGGGCAGAAGAAGGCAGTGCAGGCCGTCTCTGACGCCGTGCGGCGCTCTCGGGCCGGGGTCGCCGACCCCAACCGGCCGACCGGCTCGTTCATGTTCCTCGGCCCCACCGGTGTCGGCAAGACCGAGCTGGCCAAGGCGCTGGCGGAGTTCTTGTTCGACGACGAGCGCGCGATGGTGCGCATCGACATGAGCGAGTACGGCGAGAAGCACTCGGTGGCCCGCCTCGTCGGGGCCCCTCCCGGCTACATCGGTTACGACCAGGGCGGTCAGCTGACCGAGGCGGTGCGGCGGCGTCCCTACACGGTGATCCTGTTCGACGAGATCGAGAAGGCCCACCCGGACGTGTTCGACGTGCTGCTGCAGGTTCTCGACGAGGGCCGGCTGACCGACGGGCAGGGCCGTACGGTCGACTTCCGCAACACCATCCTGATCTTGACGTCCAACCTCGGGTCGGGCGGCACCCCGGACCAGGTGATGGCGGCGGTGCGGGCGGCCTTCAAGCCGGAGTTCATCAACCGGCTCGACGATGTGCTGATCTTCGACGCCCTCAACCCCGACGAACTGGTGCAGATCGTCGACATCCAGCTCCAACAGCTGGACAAGCGGCTGGCCCAGCGTCGTCTGCAACTCGAGGTGCCGCTGCCGGCCAAGGAATGGCTGGCGCAGCGCGGATTCGACCCCGTGTACGGCGCCCGCCCGTTGCGCCGGTTGGTGCAACAGGCGATCGGCGACCAGTTGGCCAAGATGCTGCTGGCCGGTCAGGTGCACGACGGCGACACGGTGCCGGTCAATGTCAGCGCCGACGGCGAGTCGCTGGTCCTCGGTTAAGTCGCAGGAGGTTTCGGGGCGGCGCCCAGCTCGAATTCTCGGGTCTGGGCGCCGGCCTCGATGACCGCCTGCAATCGCCGGCGGGTGTCCGGCAGCGCGAGCGTTTCGCGTAAGAGCTGATCCGCGATGCGCAGACCGGTAGTCAGATCTGTTCGCGGGTCCAGTGCGACGTCCACGGCGCGCTTGGCCGCCGCGATGGCCTCTTCGGGATACGACGCGATGCGCCCGGCGAGCTTGTCGACGAATCGCCACAGCTCCTCGCCCGGCAGCGCCCGATTGACATACCCCCAGGCCTGGGCCGTCGCAGCGTCGATGTCCCGGCATCCGAGGATCACCTCGAGCGCCCGTGCACGGCCGACCAGGTGCGGTAGCCGTTGGGTGCCGCCGCCCCCGGGGATGATGCCCACCGACACCTCGGGGTGGCCCAGCACCGTCGTGCCCAGCGCGGCGTAGCGCATGTCGAACGCCATCGCGAACTCGCAGCCGCCGCCGCGGCACGCGCCCTCGATGACGGCGATCGTGGCCTTGGGCAGGCCGCGCAACGCTTGCATGGCGGCATTGAATCGCGACAGCTCGTCATGGCGGGCGGTGTCGTCGGCCGGCAAGTCACTGATTAGCGAGACATCGGCGTGCGCGATGAAGAATTCCGGATCGGCCGAGTCGACGATCAACACCCGCACCTCGTTGTCGGCCGCGACTTGGTTGGTGAGGATTTCGATTTCGGTCAGCAGGTCAACGTCTAAGAGGTTGACCGGCGGGTGGTCGATGGTGGCCCGGCAAATCCCGTCGGCGCTGACGACTCGTAAGAGCCGGAAATCCTGGTGCATCCCTAGGCCTCCGAGAAATTCACGTACCGCCGATATTGCCATCGCCGTGCTGTCTGGCCATTACTGCGGCAAAGAGTTCGCCCATTGCGTCACCCGGGGAGCCCCTGCCGGCGTCGCGCACCAGGCCAAACTCCCGTCGCCGCGCACGCCGCCTTGCGATTCATCGCAAGGCGACAAACCTCACATCGGCTCACCCAAGGCTCACATCAGCGCACCGCAACGGGTGTCCAACCCGGCACATCAAACCCGAAAAGGCGGGTTACCGGGTGGGGGGCAGGCCGGGGTATAAAGTCCTGTGATTGGGTTGTGACCTGCTCGGATTATTTACTGGGTCCGCAGAGCAGATAGGCTGTGCGGAATGGTCCCGCTTTGGTTCACGCTCTCCGCACTGTGCTTCGTCAGTGCGGTGGTGCTGTTATACGTCGACATCGATCGACGCCGCGGGCGCAGCAGACGTCGTAAGTCTTGGGCGCGGTCGCACGGATTTGACTACGAGCGCGAGTCGACCGACATTCTGCAGCGCTGGACGCGCGGCGTGATGTCCACGGTCGGCGAAGTCCCGGCCAAGAACGTGGTGCTTGGTCAGATTCGGGGCGAGGCCGTGTACATCTTCGATCTCGAGGAAGTCGCCACGGTGATCGCGCTGCACCGCAAGGTGGGCACCAACGTCGTGGTTGACCTGCGGCTCAAGGGCCTGAAGGAGCCGCGCGAGAGCGACATCTGGCTGCTCGGCGCGATCGGGCCGCGGATGGTGTATTCCACCAATCTCGATGCCGCCCGGCGGGCCTGCGACCGGCGCATGGTGACCT
Organism: Mycobacterium liflandii; assembly: GCF_022354805.1. Classification (NCBI taxonomy): domain Bacteria; kingdom Bacillati; phylum Actinomycetota; class Actinomycetes; order Mycobacteriales; family Mycobacteriaceae; genus Mycobacterium; species Mycobacterium liflandii. The sequence continues at coordinate 1,224,719 of NZ_CP023138.1, forward strand.
TCGCGCACACCGCTCCGGACTGTGCCGAAATCATGTGGAACGAGCAGAACTGGACGCTGGTCAGCATGCCAATCGCCAGCTCGCGCGCGCAGTGGGACGAGGGGCTGCGCACCGTGCGCCAGTTCAACGACCTGTTGCGGGTATTGCCGCCGCTGCCGCAGGAGAGCCCACAAGAGGCCGAGGAATCCGAGCCGGCCCAAAGCGGGAACCGCTCTTTGACTCCGTCCCGCCGCCCCGAGCTGCCGCCGCGGCGTGCTCAGGTCGATCCCGCAGCCGGCTTGTTGCCCGACGCGTCGCGCCGCACCCCCGAGCCGATGCGTCGCGAGGAGGGCCGTTCCGAGGGCTCCCGGCGGCCACCGCTGGGGGGCCGTAACGGCCAGCAGGCCACGAAGTACCAGCGCTAATAGCGCGCCGGGGACGCCAGCACCCGGTCAGTAGACTGACGCTCATGCCACGCCCCGTTGCGTTGATCACCGGGCCGACGTCCGGGATAGGCGCCGGCTATGCGCGCCGCTACGCCCAAGACGGTTACGACCTGATACTGGTTGCCCGCGACGTCGACCGGTTGAAGCAATTAGCGGTCGAGCTCGAGGACGATGCCGGCAACGTGGAGATACTGCCTGCCGATCTCGCCGACGCGGCCGGTCGCGACAAAGTCGCCGAGCGGCTCTCCCGTGGAGTCCGGGTGTTGGTGAACAATGCCGGGTTCGCCACCTCCGGGGAGTTCTGGGAAACCGAGCCCGCCGCTTTACAGGCACAGCTCGATGTCAACGTGACCGCGGTGATGCAGCTGACCCGGGCGGCGCTGCCGCCCATGCTGGCCGCCGGTGCGGGCACGGTGATCAACATCGCCAGCGTTGCCGGGCTGCTCTCCGGGCGGGGGTCTACCTATTCCGCGTCCAAGGCCTGGATCATCTCGTTCAGCGAAGGGCTCTCCACCGGGCTGGAGGGCACCGGCGTGGGCGTGCACGCCGTCTGCCCGGGCTATGTCCATACCGAATTTCACGCCCGGGCCGGTATCGACATGACCAAGTTGCCGTCGTTCATGTGGCTCGACGTTGACGATGTGATCCAGGAAAGCCTGGCCGACATCGCCGACGGCAAGGTGATCAGCATTCCGGGTGTGCAGTACAAGGCGCTGGTCGGTGCCGGACGAATGATTCCCCGAGGCCTGCTACGGGCCGTGATGAAACGAGTAGGTGGTGGTCGTGGCCGTACGTGAGCGTGAAGAGCTTGCCGAGCTGGTGCGCCAGCTGGCGGTCGTGCACGGCCGTGTCACGCTGTCGTCGGGGAAGGAAGCCGACTACTACGTCGACCTTCGCCGCGCGACGCTGCACCATCGGGCGGCGGCGCTGGTCGGCAGCCTGATGCGCGAGCTGACCCAGGACTGGGACTATGCGGTCGTCGGGGGTCTGACCCTGGGGGCCGACCCGGTGGCGACCGCAATGATGCACGCACCGGGCCGCCCGATCGACGCCTTCGTGGTCCGTAAGGCCGCGAAAGTGCATGGCATGCAACGACTTATCGAAGGGTCCGAGGTATCGGGCAAGCAAGTGCTGGTGGTCGAAGACACCAGCACCACCGGCAATTCGGCGCTGACGGCGGTGCATGCCGTTCAAGATGCCGGAGGCGAGGTCATCGGCGTGGCCACCGTGGTGGACCGGGCCACCGGCGCGGCCGAGGCGATCCAAGCCGAAGGACTGCCGTACCGCAGTGTGCTGGGCCTTGCCGATCTGGGGCTGGGCTAGGCCGCCTGCCGTGCGTTTCCTGATTGCGCTGGCCATCGCTTTGTCCTGCTTGGTGGCCTGCTCGCGATCGGAGTCCGATCTGGTCTACGGCGCCCAGCGCGCGCGGTTCGGCCAGGCGCTGCCGGTGCTGGGCTGGAACATGCGGGTGTCGAATTTGCGCTGGTTGGGGGACTACGTACTGGTCAATGTCGACGCATCGCCGACCCAGCAGGACACACCCCACGCCAAACCCGAGGATGTTCGCTACGGCCTCTACGGAGCGCTATCGCACCCGATGGAGGCCAACGGCCTGGGCAGCTGCGACGACGCGATGACCAAGGTGCGCGACATTGGCTCGCCGCTCTCGGGGGCACAGGATCGGCTCCTTGGGACGGTGTGTCTGGGCCCGCTCACCGATCGCAGCGCGGTCCGCGGTGTCTACGCGTATTCACCTCATGACCGGATCGCCAAGACCGCGGCCGCCTATCCGGCTGCCTTTCCGGTGGGAATGCTGCCGACCAACCAAAACGACACCGGTCTTACGGTCAAGACCACCAGCCTGTCGGCATGGCGTGCGGACGGTACGCCGCTGACCAAGGCGCAGCTCGGCGACCCGGCGGCCTTCACCGGCAACGGGTTCATGCTGCTCGGCTTGCAGGTGGACGCCCTGGCGGCCCGCTATCGCGACGACTCCGCCGCCCGCGGCGGTCCGATGATGTTGCTCACCTCGCCGACGCTGCCCGGCCGGGGGCTCAGCCCGTCCTGTGCAGTCTACGGTTCCTCGGTGCTGATCCTGCCGGACGCATCGATGGACGTGGTGCAGGTCAACGCGTCGCTGTGCACGCAAGGCGAAATCAACGACGCGCTGCTGTATGCCACGGTGGCGGTGGTGGGTACGCATGCCGCGGTGTGGACGTCGCGATGAGCGAACCTGGTCCCACCGAATGGGGGGCGTCGGCCGCCGGTGTCGGCCCGTGGCCGGGTGAACACCCGGACGACCCGAGATACGACCCGGACCTGCTGCGCGACGGCGATGCCCGCAATGTCGTCGATGCCTACCGGTATTGGACGCGCGAGGCGATCGTTGCCGACATCGACAAGCGGCGGCACCCGCTACACATCGCGATCGAGAACTTCGGCCACGATGCGAACATCGGCTCGGTGGTGCGTACCGCCAACGCGTTTGCGGTGGACACCGTGCACATCGTGGGGCGTCGGCGCTGGAACCGGCGCGGCGCCATGGTGACCGATCGCTACCAGCGGTTGCGCCACCATGACAGCATTGCGGAGTTGCTGGAGTTCGCCGTGGGGGCCGGGTTGACCGTGGTGGCGGTGGACAACGTGCCCGGAGCGGCGCGACTCGAAGAGACCACGCTGCCGCGGGATTGCCTGTTGGTGTTCGGCCAGGAAGGGCCCGGCATCACCGACGACACCCGGGTCGGGGCCGTGGTCACCGTGTCGATCGCCCAGTTTGGCTCAACACGCAGCATTAACGCCGGAGTTGCGGCAGGGATCGCGATGCACGCCTGGATCCGCCAGCACGGAGACCTCTCACACGCCTGGTGAGTGACTCGACGCTGCGCTGACGGCTTCGAGTGTGCGCCGGCGGCGAGCATTTCGTGATTCCACCGCCCCCGGCGCACTGTCAAGGCCCAGGACGCGCATTCGGCGGGATCAGCGCGGTTGCGAAGGCCTCATCTTGAACGAGATCTCGAGCTTGATGCGATAAGTGATCTTCCCGCTGGAATCCACCGCCATGTCCTGCTCGATGACCCGGGCTACGCGGATGTCATCGACGCTTTCCCGCGCTCGCTGCACCGCTTCGGCCGCGGCCTGCTCCCATGACGTGGGGCTGGTCCCGATGATGTCGATCACCTTGTACACGCTCATGGGGGTAAAGCGTATAGCTAACTCCACAGCGTGACGTGCACCTTCGGCCGGAACCGCGTCACACCGACCCCGCTGCCCCGGATCATGGCTTGAATGCACCTCGGCGTGGTGATGAAGCGGACCAGCTCAGACACCGCGGGTTGACGTGCGGCCGGCGGCAGGGTCGCCACGCACCACTCACCCGCCTTGTCCAGCCCCGGACTCGTCACGTGCACCAGCCGCCCCGCGGCAAGGTCCTTGGCGACCGCAAATCCGATGGTCAGCGTCGCGCCACCAACGCGCATCACCTCTTCCAGCGCGGCGGCGTCGCTCTGGAAGATGCGCTGCTGTGACTCCGGAATCGCAAAGTCGCGCAACATGGTTGCGATCTCACCGGCCACGCTTCCCGCCGGTGGGCCAAGCATCCACTGTTGCTGGCGCAGCAGGGAGGGCGTTGGAATCCCCACGGCCAGTGGGCTGTTGGGTGCCACGACGGTGATGATCTGGTACTTCAGGAATGGCCGCACGAACAACGAGGTGTCCGAACCGATCGAACTCTCGCTGGCCGGGCCGATCGCGATGTCCACCGCCCGCGAGCAGATCAGATCGCGGAATTGGCTGGTGGGATGCACGCTCAACTCGACGGAAAGGTCGTCGGCTCGCGACGAGAACAGCTCGATCAGCCCCGGCGCCGCGTGCTCGGCGAAAGTGCTGGACGCCGCGATGCGCAACAACCGGCGGCCATGAGCCGCCTCGGTGACCTCGATCGCCGTTTGCTGCTGCAGCCCCAGGATCTCCACCGCGCGACTGGCCAGCCGCAGGCCGCCAGGAGTGAACGCCAGCCCCGCGCCGGTCCTGGTGAACAGCGGGTCGTCGAGTTCTTTGCGCAATGCCGCGACGTGCATCGAGACGCCGGCATCCGAGAGGCCGAGTTCGGTGGCGGCAGCCCGCACCGAGCCCAAGCGCACCACCGCCGAATAGGCCCGAAGTTGAGCCGGGGTCACGAGTTTGAGCTTACTTTGGGATGTGTGCGGGATGTGCTTACCGACCTGATAACGATCTGGCGCGCGGGTGACACGGCCGGCCTGGCCACGGTGGTTCGCACATTGCGCTCGGCGCCCCGGCCTCCGGGCGCGTCGATGGTGGTGGCGCCGGATGGTTCGGTGAGCGGCTCGGTGTCGGGTGGCTGTGTGGAGGGCGCGGTATACGAGAGCGCCGGCGAGGTGACGCGCACCGGCATACCGAGGCTGGAGCGCTACGGTGTCAGCGACGACGACGCGTTCGCGGTGGGCCTGACGTGCGGCGGCATCATCGACATCTTCATCGAAGCCGTCTCGCCGGCGACGTTTCCCGAGCTGGTCGCGGTGGCCGAGGATATCGCGGCCCATGTGCCGGTCGCTGTCGCCACCGTCATCGCGCACCCGGACCCGCAGTGGGTAGGCCGCCGGCTGGTGGTCCGGACCGACCCCAGCAGGCCGACAGCGGGATCGCTGGGATCGGTGCGTGCCGACGCTGCGGTCACCGATGATGCGCGGGGTCTGCTCGCCCTGGGGCGTAGCGAAATCCTCAAGTACGGGCCCGACGGGCAGCGGCGCGGCGAAGGGATGGAGATCTTCGTATCCAGCTTCGCGCCGCGCCCGCGGATGCTGGTGTTCGGTGCCATCGACTTCGCCGCGGCGCTGGCCCGGCAGGGTTCGTTTCTTGGCTACCGGGTTACCGTCTGCGACGCCCGCGCGGTGTTCGCGACGCGGGCGCGCTTCCCGACGGCCGACGAGGTTGTCGTCGAATGGCCCAGCCGGTATCTCGCCGCCGAGGTGCAGGCGGGTGCCATCGACGAACGCACGGTGATCTGCGTGCTCACTCATGATCCGAAGTTCGATGTCCCGGTGCTTGAGGTAGCGCTGCGCCTGCCCCGGATCGGCTACATCGGGGCGATGGGATCACGCCAAACCCATGACGATCGGATGAGCCGGCTGCGCGCGGCGGGGCTGACCGACGCCGAGCTGAGCCAGTTGTCCAGCCCGATCGGCCTGGATCTGGGAGCCCGCACCCCAGAGGAGACCGCGGTCTCGATCGCGGCCGACATCATCGCCCGGCGTTGGGGCGGCGGTGGCCGCCCGTTGGCCGAGACATCGGGGCGCATCCACCGAGATCTGCAGGTCGCAGACGATTTCGAAGCAAGTGCGGGCTAAGTTCAACGATTACTTAATTCGATATTGACGGCCATTTCGGGCGGGGCCGACACTTTCGACATGCAAGTACCTGGGCCCTTCGAATACGAGCGTGCGACCAGCGTCGATCACGCCATCGGACTATTGGACCGGTTGAGGGAGGGGGCGCGCCTCGTCGCCGGCGGCCACAGCCTGCTGCCGATGATGAAGCTGCGGATCGCAAACCCCGAGTACCTGGTCGATATCAATGACCTGGCGCCAGAGCTGGGGTACCTGATCACCGATCCGACGCTAGTGCGCATCGGGGCGATGGCCCGTCATCGCGAGATCCTCGAGTCCGAGGCGCTGGCGGCGGTGTGCCCGATCTTCCGCGACGCCGAGCGGGTGATCGCCGACCCGGTGGTGCGCAATCGCGGCACCCTGGGGGGTTCGCTGTGTCAGGCCGACCCGGCCGAGGACCTGTCGACGGTCTGCACCGTGCTGGACGCGGTGTGCCTGGCCCGCGGGTCCTCGGGGGGAGCGTGAGATCGCCATCGACGAATTCCAGGCCGGGCCCTACGAGACCACCCTGGCCCCGAGCGAGATGCTGGTCGAGGTTCGCATCCCGGTCCGGCACAACACGTCCAGCGCCTACGCGAAGGTGGAGCGGCGGGTCGGTGATTGGGCGGTGACGGCGGCCGGGGCGGCCGTCACGCTGAACAACGACACCATTACCGCCGCCCGGGTCCGGATTGACCGCGGTCAATCCGGACCCGGCCGCGCTGGCCGAACTCACGCGGCGCTGGTTGGTCGGCCGGCCAATGAAGACACGTTCGCCGAAGCGGGCCGCCGTGCCGGGCAGGCATGCGAGCCGGTCACCGACATCCGTGGCACCGCCGACTACAAGCGGCATCTGGCCGCGGAACTGACCATTCGAACCCTGCGCAGCGCCGTCGGGCGAGTGCGCAACCAGCCGGCACCGGAAGGGAACTAATGATGCAGGTGAACATGACCGTCAACGGCGAACCGGTCAGCGCCGAAGTCGAACCCCGAATGCTTCTGGTCCACTTCCTGCGGGATCAGCTGCGGCTCACCGGAACCCACTGGGGCTGTGACACCAGCAATTGCGGGACCTGCGTGGTTGACGTCGACGGTGTGCCGGTGAAGTCCTGCACCATGCTGGCCGTCATGGCCTCCGGGCGCAGCATTCGCACCGTGGAAGGGCTAGCGGCGGCCGATGGCTCACTCGACCCGGTGCAGGAAGGGTTCATGCGTTGCCACGGACTGCAGTGTGGTTTTTGCACGCCGGGAATGATGATCACCGCCCGCGCCCTGCTCGACCGCAATCCGGACCCCGATGAAGAGACCATTCGCGAGGCGATCTCCGGGCAGATCTGCCGGTGCACCGGCTACACCACCATCGTGCGGTCCATCCAGTGGGCCGCCAAGAACGCCAAGGAGGTGGCCAGCTCGTGACCACCATCGAATCACGGCCAGAAGACCTGGCCGACAACGACCAAAAGCCTTGCGGCCACGGCCGGATGCTGCGCAAAGAGGATCCTCGCTTCATCCGCGGCCGCGGCAACTATGTTGATGACGTCGCGTTGCCGGGCATGTTGCACCTGGCGATCTTGCGCTCACCGTATGCGCACGCCCGCATCGTCAGCATTGATGTGACTGCGGCCCTTGCCCATCCGAAGGTCAAGGCGGTGGTGACGGGCGCGGATCTGGCCGAGAAGGGCTTGGCCTGGATGCCCACGCTGTCCAACGACGTGCAGGCCGTGCTGGCCACCGACAAGGTGCGCTTCCAGGGCCAGGAGGTGGCTTTCGTCGTTGCCGAGGAACGTTATTCGGCCCGCGACGCGCTCGAGTTGATCGACGTCGAGTACGACCCGCTGGACCCGGTTGTCGACGTGCGCAAGGCCTTGGACCCGTCGGCGCCGGTGATCCGCACCGACCTCGACGGCAAGCAGGACAATCACATCTTCGACTGGGAGACCGGTGACGCGGCGGCCACCGACGCCGTGTTCGCCAAGGCTGACGTGGTGATCAAACAGGAGATGGTCTATCCGCGTGTGCACCCCGCGCCGATGGAAACCTGCGGAGCGGTAGCCGATTTGGACCCGGTCACCGGCAAGCTCACGCTATGGACCACCTCGCAGGCGCCGCATGCCCACCGCACGCTGTATGCGTTGGTCGCCGGGCTGCCCGAACACAAGATCCGGGTCATCTCGCCCGACATCGGTGGCGGCTTCGGCAACAAGGTGCCGATCTATCCCGGCTATGTGTGTGCCATCGTCGGTTCGTTGGTGCTGGGTAAACCGGTCAAATGGATGGAGGACCGTAGCGAGAACCTGACCTCGACCAGCTTCGCGCGCGACTACATCATGGTCGGTGAGATCGCCGCGACCAACGAGGGCAAGATTCTGGCGCTGCGCTCTCACGTGCTGGCCGATCATGGTGCCTTCAACGGCCAGGCGGCACCGACGAAATACCCGGCCGGTTTCTACGGCGTGTTCACCGGCAGCTACGACCTGGAAGCCGCCTACTGCCACATGACCGCGGTGTACACCAACAAGGCGCCCGGCGGGGTGGCCTACGCGTGTTCGTTCCGCATCACCGAGGCGGTGTATTTCGTTGAGCGGCTGGTGGATTGCTTGGCCTTCGAACTCAAGATGGACCCCGCCGAAGTGCGGCTGCGCAACCTGCTGAAGCCCGAGCAGTTCCCGTACACCACCAAAACGGGATGGGTCTATGACTCGGGCGACTACGAGTCCACCATGCGCCAGGCCATGGACATGATCGGCTATGACGCCCTGCGCGCCGAACAAAAAGAAAAGCGCGATCGCGGTGAGCTGATGGGCATCGGCATCTCCTTCTTCACCGAGGCCGTCGGCGCCGGCCCGCGCAAGGACATGGACATCCTCGGGCTGGGCATGGCCGACGGATGCGAGCTCCGGGTGCACCCGACGGGCAAAGCCGTGGTGCGACTGTCGGTGCAGACCCAGGGCCAGGGCCATGAGACGACGTTCGCCCAGATCGTCGCCGAGGAGCTGGGGATCCCACCCGACGACATCGACGTGGTGCACGGTGACACCGATCAGACCCCGTTCGGGCTGGGTACCTACGGCAGCCGCTCGACCCCGGTCTCGGGCGCCGCAGCGGCGTTGGTGGCCCGCAAGGTGCGCGACAAGGCCAAGATCATCGCTTCGGGCATGCTCGAGGTATCGGTTGCCGACTTGGAATGGGAGAAGGGCTCATTCCACGTCAAGGGAGATCCGTCGGCATCGGTCACCATCGCCGACATCGCGATGCGGGCCCATGGAGCCGGCGATCTGCCGGAGGGCATCGAGGGCGGCCTGGACGCCGAGGTGTGTTACAACCCGTCGAACCTGACCTACCCGTACGGCGCGTACTTCTGTGTGGTCGACGTCGATCCGGGCACCGGGGTGGTCAAGGTGCGGCGCTTCCTGGCCGTCGACGACTGCGGCACCCGCATTAACCCGATGATCATCGAGGGCCAGGTGCATGGCGGCATCGTCGACGGCATCGGCATGGCGTTGATGGAGATGATCGCCTTCGATGAGGACGGTAATTGTCTGGGCGGCTCGCTGATGGACTATCTGATCCCGACCGCGCTCGAGGTGCCGCACCTGGAAACCGGGCACACGGTGACGCCCTCGCCGCATCACCCGATCGGGGCCAAGGGAATCGGTGAATCGGCCACCGTGGGCTCGCCCCCGGCGGTGGTGAACGCGGTGGTGGATGCGTTGGCGCCATATGGGGTTCGCCATGCCGACATGCCGCTGACGCCGTCCCGAGTCTGGGAGGCCATGCAGGGCCGGGCCACACCTCCGATTTAAGGGTTGCAGATGACCATTAGTGAGCGGGCGGCGCAGCTGCTGGCTGCGCGGACACCGTTTGTGCATGCCACGGTGGTCCGAGCCCAGCCGCCGACCTCGGCTTACCCCGGTGACGAGGCGATCCTGTTGCCCGATGGCACTATCGAGGGCTTCGTCGGCGGGCAGTGCGCGCAGAACTCCGTTCGCAAGGCGGCGTTGGGGGTGCTTCAGGCGGGCGAAAGTGTGCTGCTGCGCGTGCTTCCCGATGGGGACGTGCACTTCCCCGAAGCCCCCGGCGCATGCGTGGTGGTCAATCCGTGCCTGTCGGGCGGGTCGCTGGAGATCTTCTTGACCCCGCAGCTGCCGGCGCCGCTGGTCCGAATCTACGGTGCCACGCCGATCGCCGAGGCGTTGATCGAGGTCTGCGGCGTGCTGGGCTACGACGCCCGCCGCGACAGCGACCCGGTCGGCGCCGCCGCCTTGCCGACTGCCGTCGTGATCGCTAGCCATGGCGGCCCGGAAGCCGAAAACATCCGCGCGGCATTGGATAACGGCGTTGGCGACATCGGTCTGGTGGCCAGCAAGGTCCGTGGCGCCGCGGTCCTGTACTCGCTGGGCCTCTCGGCGACCGAGCGGGCGCGCATCCGCACCCCGGTCGGACTGGCTATCGGTGCCAAGACGCCCGCCGAGATCGCGGTGGCCATCGCCGCCGAAATCATTGCGGCGGTGCGCGCCGGCGGCGGGGGCCGGCCCGCGCCGGTGGATGCGGCTGCCGCCGAGGCGGTGGACCCGGTGTGCGGGATGACGGTCCTGATCGGGCTGGCGACCGAACACCTGCGGCTGGCGGGTGCCGACTACTGGTTCTGCTGCCCCGCATGCCGAACGGCGTTCAGCGACAGAAACGGCGGCGCGTGAGGGCGCCTAGCATCACCGGTGTGGTGCTGGCGGCCGGCGGATCCCGTCGTCTGGGCACGCCGAAACAGCTGCTGTCTTATCGCGATACGACCCTGCTCGGGGCGACTCTGCGGGTAGCGCGGGGCGCCGGATTCGATCAGCTGATCGTGACCCTGGGCGGGGCCGCCCAACGGGTCCGCGCGCTGGTGCCGCTGGATGAGGCCGAGGTGGTGACGGTCGAGGACTTTGGTGCCGGGTGTTCGGCTTCGTTGCGCGTTGCGCTGGGACGGGTGGATCCGCAATCCGCCGGCATTGTGCTGATGCTTGGGGATCAGCCGGGCGTCGACCCGGCCACCGTCGCCCGCCTGGTCGGCCAGGGGCCGGGCTGCGACCTCATGGTGTGCCGGTACAACGATGGAATCGGGCATCCATTCTGGTTTAGCCGCAGATTATTCGGTGAATTAACACAGCTGCACGGCGATAAGGGAGTGTGGAAGCTCATTCAATCCGGCCGGCACCCGGTGCGGGAACTGGTGGTGGACGATTCGGTACCGTTGGACGTGGACACCTGGGACGACTACCGGCGGCTCGTGGAATCGGTGCCTTGAATGAGCGTGACGACCTTTGCAGACCCCCAAGATGTGGTTCGCCGGTTCGACGCGCAGAACTATCTGCTGGACACCGGGACCGCATCGGCCATCTATCTCGCGGTCACCCTCGGGCGCCCGCTACTGCTCGAGGGTGAGCCCGGTGTGGGTAAGACGACCGCTGCGAAAGCCCTTGCCGCGGTTTTGGATACCTCGTTGATCCGGCTGCAGTGCTATGAAGGGCTGACCGCCAACGAGGCGCTCTACGACTGGAACTACCAGCACCAGCTGTTGTCCATCCGGCTCGCCGAGGCGCGTGGCGCCGATATCTCCGAGGCCGATCTGTACAGCGAGGCGTATCTGGTGGATCGGCCCATCCTGCAGTGCGTGCGCCATCGCGGCTCGACACCGCCGGTGCTGCTGATCGACGAAATTGACCGGGCCGACGATGAATTCGAGGCGCTGCTACTGGAGTTCCTCGGTGAGGCGGCGGTGACGGTTCCCGAATTAGGCACCTTCGTTGCACCGCTGCCGCCGATCGCGGTGTTGACCTCCAACCGCAGCCGCGATCTGCATGACGCGTTGCGCCGGCGTTGTCTGTACCACTGGATCGACTACCCGGAGCCGGCTCGGGCGGCCGCGATCGTGCGGCGGACGGTTCCCGGGGCCAGCGCCGCGCTGATCGAGCATGCCACTCAATTCGTCGGCAGCGCACGAGATCTCGATCTGGACAAGCCGCCGGGCGTGGCCGAGACTATCGACTGGGTCGCCGCACTGGTCTCGCTGGGTGTCGCGGACCTCGTCGACGCATCGGCATTGGCCAGTCTCGGGGCATTGGCCAAGACTCCTGATGACCGAACCCTGATACGCGACGCGTTGACCGAATACAGCCGAACATGAGAGGACTCATCGAATGAAGATCGCGAACCAGTTCACCGTCAGCGCGCCGATCGAGCAGGCCTGGGGATGTGCTGTGCGACCTGGAGCAGGTGATCCCGCTGATGCCCGGCGCGCAGCTGACCGGTCACCAGGACGACGACTACCTCGGCAAGGTCAAGGTCAAGGTGGGGCCGGTGACCAGTGAGTTCAGCGGCAAGGTGCATTTCGTTGAGCGGGATCGCGATCAGCATCGCGCGGTCATCGACGCCAAGGGCAAGGAGTCGCGCGGCACCGGCAACGCGGCCGCGACGGTGACCGCTCAGTTGGCGGAGGCGGGCGAGCGCACCCAGGTCACCGTCGACACCGACCTGAAGATCGTCGGCAAGCTGGCGCAGTTCGGCAGCGGAATGCTGCAGCAGGTGTCGGAGAAGTTGCTCGGTCAATTCGTGGACTCGCTGGAAGCCGAACTGGCCTCCCTCAATGCCGCGACGGCGGCTCCCGAAAGCCCGGAAAGCCCCGGAAGTCCGGAAAGCCCGGTCAGCCCGCAGCCGCGGCCCGTCGAGGCCCGCAAGCCCACCACGTCTGCGGAGCCCGAGCCGATCGATCTGCTCGAGCTCGCCGGCGGTGACCAGCTCAAGAAGTATGGCCCCGCCGTGCTGGCTGTGCTGGCCGTGCTGGTGCTGATCTGGGTGCTGCGCAGACGGCGCTGAACGCCGATGACCGCTCCGTTGCTGCTGCGCGGCGTCGACCTGGCGGCGTTCGCCGCCGCGCTGGTGGCACGGCTGCGCGGGGTCGGGGTGCTGGTGTCGGCCAGCGGTCAGGCGAATTTTGTGCAGGCAATGCGGCAGTTGGTGCCCGACTCCCTGTCCGCGCTGTATTGGGCCGCGAGGTTGACCCTGGTCAATCGGATGGAGGATCTGGTTGCCTTTGACCTCGCCTTTGCCGCCGTGTTCGGCGCGCTCGATGCGGCCGGGCCTGAGGCGGCCGATGCTGCCCGGCCGCTGCCGGGCCCCAAGACACCGGCGGCCGGCATCGTGCATCGCAACGGCGGGCCCTCCGGTGCCGCCGGCGGCCAACCGCTGCCCTGGGCCAGCCGGGTCGGGGATCAGGACGGAAGTGTTCGACCCAGCATCAAGTTGCCCGACTTGCTGCCCAGCCGGATCGCCGCATTCGCCGAGGAACCGTTCGACCAATTCGACGCCGAAGACTTGCGGCGTATTGGTGGCTGGCTGGAGTCGACGGTGGCGCGCTGGCCGCGCCGGCGCAGCCTGCGCTTCGAGTCCAGCCCGCACGGCAAGCGCATCGACTTGCGAGCCACGATGAACGCTTCGCGCGCCACCGGCTGGGAAGCGGTGCGCCTGGCGCGGATCCGGCCGCGCCGACGGCCCAGGAGGGTGGTGTTGCTCTGCGACGTAAGCCGCTCGATGCAGCCCTATGCGGCGATCTATCTGCATCTCATGCGGGCGCTGGTGGCGCGCCAACCCGGCATTCGCCCGGAGGTCTTCGCGTTTTCGACCTCGCTGACCCGGCTCACCCCGGTGCTGGCTCATCGTTCGGCGGAGGTGGCCCTGGACCGGGCGAATGCGAAGGTAGCCGACCGGTATGGCGGCACCTTTATCGGTCGTAGTGTCGGTGCGCTGCTGGAACCGCCGCACGGCAACGCGTTACGCGGCGCGGTGGTGATCATTGCCTCCGACGGTTGGGACAGCGAAGCACCTAAGGTCCTGTGTCACGCGCTGGCTCGCGTGCGCAGGCGCGCCCAGTTGCTGGTCTGGCTCAATCCGCTTGCGGCACAGAGCGATTTCGAGCCGCTGACCGGCTCGATGGCCGCGGCGCTGCCCTACTGTGACCTGTTCTTGCCGGCGCATTCGTTGACCGGGGTACAGCAGTTGCTCCGGGCGCTGGGCGGCGATCTGCGGTGACGTCAGCCGATGCCGAGCGTGTCGTCGGCGGTCAGTTCGGTGCGCGAGGTGTCTTTGAGGGCCACCCCTGAGAGGCCGAGTTTACGGGCCCCGGTGACCAGGGCAGCGGCGATGCCGGCGGCGGTCTGGTAGTCGAGGCCGTCGGGCGGGTGGATGTTGGAGATGCAGTTTCGATCCGCATCGGTCAAACCCGGTCTCGGCAGGTGCGTCAGGTAGATGCTCAAGCTGTCCGCAACCGATAGCCCGGGGCGTTCGCCGATGATCACCAGCAGCGTGCGCACTCCCAGCGCCTGACCGATGTGGTCGCCGAGGGCAACGCGCGCCTGGGTCGCGATCACTGGCGGGGCAATGCGATAGCGGTCATGGAACTCGCGCACCAGCGCACCCAGCAGGCCGGCGCCGTGATCGGTGAGGGCGCGAGGCGATAGGCCGTCGGCGAGCACGATGCCGATGTCGGCGCCGGTGTTGGGCAGGATGGACAGGTCCGCCGGAGCGCGGCCTAGATCAGGCCGGCGCAGGTACTCGCTACGTGAGCTGGCCTGACTGCGCACCACCAGCGGTGCGCCGAGGCCCAGGTCGCGGACCTGTTCGGTGAGCCCTGCGACGTCGAGCGGGTCGTGCACGGCGTCCCGCGCGGCGGCGTGGGCGGCCTGGAACTCCAGGACCCGCCGGGTGGGCAATGAGTTGCCGGCGCGGCCGAGTCCGATGCGCGCTTGGGTGACGTCGCGCAGCAATGCCCACACCTCATCGGCGGCCCGTGCGTCCGGTGCGTTCATGCACCGGTTGCCAATGCCCGCAGCGGCGAGGTCGCCAGATCGATGGGCAGAATCCGTCCGTTGGCGTCGGCCATCCCCAGACCGGTTAGCCAGGCTTCGAATTCGGGTGCGGGGCGCAGCCGCAGCACCTGTCGCACGTACAACGGATCGTGAAACGACAGGCTTTGATAGCCCAGCATGATGTCATCGGCGCCGGGGACGGCGATCACAAAGGCCGCGCCCGCCACGCCCAGCAGGGTGAGCAGCGTATCCATATCGTCCTGGTCGGCTTCGGCGTGGTTGGTGTAGCAGACGTCGACGCCCATCGGCAGGCCCAGTAGTTTCCCGCAGAAGTGGTCTTCGAGCCCGGCCCGGATGATCTGTTTACCGTCGTAGAGGTACTCCGGACCGATGAATCCGACCACGGTATTGATCAACAGCGGCTGCAGCGTCCGGGCCACCGCATAGGCCCGCGCCTCCAATGTCTGCTGATCGACGGGCTTGCCACCGGTGCCCAGGTGCGCACCGGCAGACAGGGCCGAACCCTGTCCCGTCTCCAGGTACATGACGTTGTCGCCAACGGTGCCGCGGCCCAGCGACCGCGCGGCTTCGTTGGCTTCCAACAACATTGGGATGTTCACACCGAAACTGGAATTGGCGCCCTCGGTGCCGGCGATGGACTGGAACACCAGGTCAACGGGCACACCCTTGTCGATCAATTCCGTGGTGGTGGTGACGTGGCACAGCACGCACGACTGCATGGGGATCTCGAAACGTTGCCGGATGTCATCGAGAAGGTGAAGCAGGTCCGCGGTTGCCTGAGGCGAGTCGGTCGCCGGATTGATGCCGACCACGGCGTCGCCGCAGCCCATCAGCAAGCCGTCGAGCATCCCGGCCGCAATTCCACGCGGGTCGTCGGTGGGATGGTTGGGCTGCAGCCGGGTGGCGAGCCGGCCCGGCAACCCGATGGTGGTGCGGAAGGCGGCGGTGGCGGTCGTGGCCGCGGCGACCAGAATCAGATCCTGATTGCGCATGATCTTGCAGACCGCGGCAACCATCTCCGGGGTCAGGCCCGGCGCGATCGCCGCGATGCGTGCCGCACTGTCGTCGCGAGCCGCGGTGTCCAACAACCAATCGCGAAGGCCGCCGACCGTCAGATGGGAGATCGGAGCGAATGCCTGGCGGTCATGGCTGTCGATGATGAGCCGGGTGACCTCGTCGGTTTCGTAGGGCACGACCACGTCGCTGAGAAACGTTGTCAGCGGCATGTCGGCGAGTACCCAAGCGGCGGCGGCACGTTCGGCGTCATGTTCGGCGGCACAGCCGGCGAGCTGGTCACCAGAGCGCAGCGGCGTTGCCTTGGCCAACACGTCGACCAGCCCGTCGAAGGCATACGTGGTACCCGAAATAGTCTGCCGGTAGCTCATTGCAGTTCGCTTTCGAAATCTTGCGAGCCCGCCAATTCTTCGTCCGGAGAATTGGCGACCAGTTGATGCCGACTATATAAGGCGAAATACAGTATGAACGCACAGAATACGCCCAGGCAGCAGAAAGCGGCCACGGTGTCCACCAGGAATGTGGCAATGAGCGCGGTCGCGGCGACCAGCAATGCGAAGCCGGACGTGGCAATACCGCCCGGGGTGCGGTAAGGGCGGGCCATATCGGCTGCCCGCCGCCGCAATACGATATGGCTGATCATCATCAACACGTAGCTGAGAGTGGCTCCGAAGACCGCCATGTTCAGCAGAAGATCACCTTCACCGGTGACCGACAGCGCGAAACCGATGACACCGGGAACGATCAGGGCCAGCGTCGGCGCCTTGCGGGAGTTGGTGATCGACAGCGCGGTCGGCAGGTAACCCGCCCGCGACAGCGCAAACAGCTGCCGCGAGTAGGCATAGATGATGGAAAAGAAGCTGGCGACCAGACCGGCCAGCCCGATGTAGGGTACTGGTCAAGGAACTGTCCACGGGTGCACTGGTCGGCTTCACCATGGCGGTGGCCGCGGTGATCCGCGCTTGGACGCTGAACGTGGGTCCGCAGGTCACGGTGACGGTGGCCGTCACGGTGGCCGCCATCGTGGTGTGGTCATCGCTGGTGGCGGCGATCCTGCCGCCGCTGCTCAAGAAGTTGCGCATCGACCCCGCGATCGTTTCGGGGCCGCTGATCGCCACCATCGTCGACGGCACGGGGCTGATCATCTACTTCATGATCGCGCACCTGACCCTGACGCAGCTGCAGGGCCTCTGACCTGCTCCGCTAGCCGGCTCCGCTCAGCCGGCTAGCGACTTCCCAGCGCAGTGCAAGTCGTTGCAGGCCTCGATCACCCGTTCGGTCATCCCGGCCTCGGCCTTCTTGAGGTAGCTGCGCGGGTCGTAGACCTTCTTGTTGCCGACCTCGCCGT
Source organism: Mycobacterium liflandii (assembly GCF_022354805.1). Lineage (NCBI taxonomy): Bacteria > Bacillati > Actinomycetota > Actinomycetes > Mycobacteriales > Mycobacteriaceae > Mycobacterium > Mycobacterium liflandii. Next base: position 1,241,748 of record NZ_CP023138.1, read on the forward strand.
CTACCTTGAGAACGCCGTCGTAGTTGGTGAACATGTGCCCGACGATCGGTCGGCTGAACGCGTACTGGGTGTCGGTGTCGACATTCATCTTCACCACGCCGTACCGAAGTGCCTCCTCGATCTCGGACTTCAGGGAGCCCGAGCCGCCGTGGAAGACGAAGTCGAACGGCTTGGCGCTGTCGGGCAGCCCGAGCTTGGCCGCGGCCACCTTTTGCCCCTGGTCGAGAATGTCGGGGCGCAGTTTGACATTGCCCGGCTTGTAGACGCCGTGCACGTTGCCGAAGGTCGCGGCCAGCAGGTAGGTGCCCTGCTCACCGGCGCCCAGCGCGTCAACCGTCTTCTCGAAGTCCTCGGGGGTGGTGTAGAGCTTCTCGTTGATCTCGGCCTCGACGCCGTCCTCTTCGCCTCCGACCACGCCGATTTCGATCTCGAGAATGATCTTGGCGGCCACGGCCGCCTTGAGCAGCTCCTGCGCGATGACCAGGTTCTCATCGATCGGGACCGCCGAACCGTCCCACATGTGCGACTGGAACAACGGGTCTTTTCCGGCCGACACCCGTTCGGCGGAGATCGCCAGCAGCGGCCGTACGTAGGTGTCGAGCTTGTCCTTGGGGCAGTGGTCGGTGTGCAGCGCCACGTTGATCGGGTACTTGGCCGCGACGATGTGAGTGAATTCGGCCAGCGCGACGGCGCCGGTCACCATGTTCTTGATACCTAAGCCGGAACCGAACTCCGCACCACCGGTGGAGAACTGGATGATCCCGTCACTGCCGGCGTCGGCGAAGCCTTTGAGCGCGGCGTTGACTGTCTCCGAAGATGTGCAGTTGATGGCAGGGAAGGCGTACGAATTCTCTTTGGCACGTCCCAGCATCTCGGCATAGACCTCGGGCGTTGCGATGGGCATGAAAGACTCCTCCTGAAGGCTGGGTGTACCCAGTATTGCAAGACCGGGGAATGTGTCCACTCCGGTGGGCCACCTGTTCAAGCCGGTATGTTGAGACACCATGAACACCGCCGAGATGGCCTTGCCGGACATCCTCGACCCGATGTATTGGCTGGGCGCCGACGGAATTTTCGGGTCCGCCGTGCTTCCCGGCATATTGCTCATCGTCTTTATCGAGACCGGTTTGCTGTTTCCGCTGCTGCCGGGCGAATCGCTGCTGTTTACCGGGGGCCTACTGGCCGCCAGTGCGCATCCACCGGTCACGATCGGTGTGCTCGCCCCGGCCGTGGCTGTGGTGGCGGTCCTGGGCGACCAGACCGCATATTTCATCGGGCGCCGGATCGGACCCGCGCTGTTCAAGAAGGAAGATTCGCGGTTCTTCAAGAAGCACTATGTGACCGAATCGCACGCCTTCTTCGAGAAGTACGGGCCCTGGACCGTCATCCTGGCCCGCTTCGTGCCGTTCGCGCGAACCTTCGTGCCGGTGATCGCCGGCGTGTCCTACATGCGCTATCCGGTGTTTCTGGCATTCGACATCGTCGGCGGGATCAGCTGGGGCGCCGGAGTCACGCTGGCCGGCTACTTCCTGGGCAATGTGCCATTTGTGCACCACAACCTGGAAAAGATCATCTTGGGCATTCTGATCGTGTCCCTGATCCCGGCCATGACTGCGGCCTGGCGGGGCTACCGGTCGCGGCGGCGCTCCCCCAACAACGAGTCCGACTCCTCCGACCCGGTAGTGCTACCCGAGTGAGCTGACCGCCGCGACACTGTGGGCCGCCTCCATCAGCATCCAGCCCGACAGTTGCACCGACAGGTCTCGCTCGGCGATCTCCGAGCCCTGCACCGCGCCCTCGACAAACTGTGCCTGCTGCCCCTCGGCGGTGGGCAACTCGGCGTCGCGGTCCCAGAACGCCCCGAACACCGGCAGCCCGTCCGCTGTTTGCCGGCAATCCCACGCTGATTTCGCCGACGCGAGGACTATCGCGCGGGCGGTGTCGCGCGCTTGCGCGTCGTCGGCGGAATCACCCGGCAGGGTGGTGGCCACCAGAGCCAGATACCGAGCGGTGATTCCCGCGAAGAGGCCGCCGTCTCCGCCGCCCGCCCCCTTCAACACGCCTGCGGAAGCCATGTGTTCGGCAACAGCGGCGACCAGTCGATGGACGCGAGGCGCATGCCGATCGTTTCCGGTCCGCGCCGCCAGCTCCGTCTCCAAACCGAGCACCACCCCCTGGCAATAGGTGTACTGAGCGCGGACCAGCGACCCGCCCTTGATGCCGTCGAAGACCAGGTGCGTCTCCGGGTCGATCAGCGTGCGGTCGATCCAGTCACCCATCTGCTCGGCGCGAGCAAGCCGGTCGTCATAGCGGGCCAGAAATATCCCCGCCGGACCATTGGCAGGAGCATTGAAGAACTGGTCCTGCTTGCGCCACGGGATGCCGCCACCGTCCTCGGGCACCCAGGCTTTGACGAACTGGTCGGCGAGCTTGGGCAGCGCCCGGCGCCGCTGCACACCTGCTATCCGCGCCGCCCGTTCCAGTGCCAGCGCCAGCCAGGCCATGTCGTCGTAATAGCTGTTGGTCCAGGAGAAATTGTTGCGCAACCGGTGTGAGCGGACCTGCCGATTGATCCTGCTGCGCCGCTCGGCCTGCGGGTCGCGCAACTCCGCGTCGATCAGGCAGTCCAGCAGATGCGCCTGCCACCAGTAATGCCAAGTGCCGAACATGCGGTCTTTGCGTTCCGACGGCCATGACACCACGCCCAACTGGGTTCCGGGTAGCCCCCACAGCCGCTTGAAGTGACGCCCGGTGATGGCGGCTTCAGAACTCGCGGCCCGGTTCGCCCATAGCTGGTCCATAGCCCCCGATCCTGCCTCAGACATTCCGGGCCCACGCCGCCAGTGCGGCACCAGCCGGCTTGGCATCCAAGAACCAGGGTCGCAGACGTGGACGCTCGTCAATCACCGGCGGCCACGACGGACCCACCCACCGGCGATGACTCGGAGGTGCGCTCGCCGACCAGAAACCAGGTGTGCAGCATCCCCTTGCCCTTCACCGCCACGGTGCCGCGCTCCTCGAAGACAAAACGCTCCCTGAGGCGCTCGTACACATCCTGCGGAACCTGAATGCGTCCCGGGAAACCCGTGGACTCCATGCGGGCAGCGACGTTGACGGGATCGCCCCAGACGTCATAGAAGAACCGGCTGGTGCCGACCACGCCGGCCACCACCGGACCGGCCGCCAGGCCGATCCGGATCGATACCGTCTCACCGGTGTGATCGGTAAGGTGACCCACCGAATCCGAGAGGCTGAGCGCAAACCGGGCCAGCGCCTCCAGGTGGTCCGACTTGGGCTGCGGCACACCGCTCACCACGATGTAGCAGTCTCCGGAGGTCTTGACCTTCTCGAGCCCGTGGCGCTCGACCAGGTCGTCGCATTCGCCATAGAAGCGGTTCAGAAACTTCACCAGCTCCTCCGCAGTGGCGCGACTGGCGCGTTCGGTGTAGCCGGCAATATCGGCGAACAGTATCGAGACGTCGTCGTAGTTGTCGGCAATGATCTTGGTCGCCGGGTCCTTGAGCCGGGCCGCCACACTCGCCGGCAAGATGTTGGTGAGCAACGACTCCGCACGTTCATACTCGAGCTCGATGGCCTCCTTGGCCCGCTCAATCTCATTGAGCGCGTACCAGATCGTCGCCATGACTACCACCGATGCCGAAATCGTGGTGACCGCAAAGCCCGCATCGGTGGCCCAGACCGGCATCTTTCTGGCATGGAACGGGGCCACGACTCGCGCCGCGATGTTGATCACGACCCCGAAGGTCACCACCGCCGCCGCCAACATGAGGTGATCGATGCCCAGCACGAGCGCCGCAACCAACACCGACATCAGGAAGTAGAACGCGATCCCGACGTGCGAGTCGATCATCCAACTGACCACGACCAGTGACACGTTGGCGGCAATCACCAAGGCCAGCGCCGGAACCAGCTCGCCGAGCCGGTATAGCAGCGGTATCACCGCAAACACCACGGCCATTACGGCGTTGAGCGAGACCACGTACCACTGACTGGTGGCCAGCACCTCGATCACCGCGAAACTCGCGCTGACCATCGAAGCGGTGCACGCAACGATGGCAACGACGCGACGCCGCCTGGTCAGGCTATCGGCGTATTGGCGGTCGCGATCGACAATCGCCGACTTCAGCCACAGCAACGGCCCGCTAAACGACCAACCGGCCGGCTCCGCTGTCAGCTCCGTGGATTCGACATCGACGTGAGCCACACCGGAAGCCTATCGGAAAAGGCCCCGAATTAACCGGCTTCACCTCGACAATTCGCAGTTCGGCCACTACCCGCGCACGATCGACGCCAATCGCCGATCCGATTTATCAAGCCCGACACGCACCCTCGCTGCGGCCGCCAAAATACCGAGACCGCTGGTCCCAGAATGAATCCGGACCGCCCGCCGCGCACCGCCTCGATCCGCCACTCCCCGAAGGGTTCCCAGCGGCACCCACCGTCGTCTAAGGTGGCGCGCAGCCGATGGCGGACTGGGGCTCACGGCCCCGGTTTGCCCGTGCCCGGTCACCACCAACCGGGCGGGCTGCACCGTTGACCCAGCCGTCCCAGGCTTGCTCGTAGACCGACCGCCAACCCTTGTCGGCCCGGCGCAAAAAGTTAAGTCTGTATTGCACCGGTTGGCTTTCCCACGGGCCGGAACAGATGCTGAAGGCCCATCGATTGAACGGAGGTCGACGAGGTGGCAGGCGATCACGAGGTTGCACACCTCGCGGGGGGACACTTGGCTGGCACCGACAGCCACCTGGAGTCACCGACCTATCTGCAGAAACGACAGTTGCGGACCGGTAGTGCCGGCTGGCTGCTGCTGGCGGGGCTGGGCGTGACCTACGTGATCTCGGGGGACTATTCGGGTTGGAACTTCGGGCTGGCGCGCGGCGGCTTCGGCGGATTGGCGATCGCGGCCGTGGTGATCGCCGCGATGTATCTGGCCTTGGTGCTCAGCATGGCCGAATTGTCCTCGGCACTGCCGGCCGCGGGCGGCGGGTACACCTTCGCCCGGCGCGCGCTGGGGCCGTGGGGCGGATTCGCAACGGGCACCGCCGTCCTGATCGAGTATTCAATCGCACCGGCGGCGATCGCCACCTTCATCGGCGCATACGTACAATCGCTGGGCCTGTTCGGCATTCGCAATGGATGGTGGGTTTACCTGACCATTTATGCACTCTTTATCGGCATTCATCTGTCGGGTGTGGGTGAAGCACTGAAGGTAATGTTCATCATCACCGGTGTGGCACTGGTAGGCCTCGTCGTTTTCGCAATCGCCGCGGTTGGCCACTTTCGACTGGCAAATCTGGTGGATATCACCCCGTCCGACGCGGTCGGCGCATCCGCTTTTCTGCCGCACGGCTATCTGGGCGTGTGGTCGGCGCTGCCCTTTGCGATTTGGTTCTTTCTCGCCGTGGAGGGGGTGCCGCTGGCCGCCGAGGAGACGGCAGATCCGGCCCGCAACGTTCCGCGCGGCATCACCGCCGCGTTCAGCGTCTTGGTGTTGACGTGTGCGGCCGTGCTGTTGTTGGCCACCGGCGCGGGCGGAGCCGCGGCCATGTCGTCTTCGGGCAATCCACTGGTTGCGGCGCTGGGGCCGACCGTCGCGGCCACCGTCGTCAACTACATCGGGCGCGGGGACATCGCGGAACCTGACCTGACCGGTGGCCATCGTGCGCACCAGCGTGGTTGCGATCTGGGTGCCGGTGTTGCCGCCGGTGCCGATCAGCAACGGGATGAAGAAGGCGAGCGCGATCACCGCCTCCATCTCGTCGGAGAACGCCCGCAACACGCTGCCGGTGTAGGCCTCGGCGACAAAGAGCACGAGTAGCCACACCACGCGCTTGCGCCACAGCAGCCATGGCGACGCACGCAGATACGGCACCTCCAGCGGGGCCGACCCGCCCTGACGCTCGGCGTCTTCGGTCGCTTCCTCCTGGGTGATGTCGAGGGCTTCGTCCTCGGCGATGATGCCGAGCAGGCGGTTTTCCCCATCGACGACGGGGACCGCCATGAGGTTGTGAGTCATCAGCGTCTGTGCCGCCAATTCCTTGTCGGTCAGCGGTGAGACGACGATGAGATCCTCGGTCATCAATTCGGATACCAGGCGCTCGGGGTCGGCCAGAACCAGGGCCCGAAAGGCGACGACGCCCAACAGATGCGAGTCGGCGTCGATCACGTAGACGTAGGCGGTGGTCCGGGAGTCGCTGCGCAATCCTGCGGCGTGCTCGCGCACGGTAGCGATGGCATCCAGCACAGTCATATTGGCGCCCACGGTCAGCGCTTCGGGCACCATGTGCGCCGCGGCGGAGTCCTCGGGCCAGCTCAGCAGGCCACGCAGGACAACCGCGCGCTTCAGCGGCAGCGAGGCCAGCAGGGCATCGCGCTTGGCGGTCTTGAACTCGCGCAGAATGTTGGCGGCGTGATCGGAGTCCAGCGCATCCAGCAGGCTGGCCGCCACCGCCGAGTCCATCGCTTGCAGCGCCTCGGCAGCCAGCATGTCGTCAACCGATTCGAACAACTCAACGCCGCTGGTGGTGTCGAGCAGGTCACCGAGCTTGGCCAATTCGGCTTTGGACAAGGAGGCAAGTTCACGGACGCGATCCGGCGCGTCGGTGACCACATCGAGCCACAAATCGACGGCTTTGGGCGTCCCGATGCCGACAACTTGTCGGATATCAATAGTCGATTGCTCGACGGTCGGGTAGTGGATCAGGGCTCCGGCGTTGTTGATTAGCAGGCTTGTGAGCTGGGGAATTGTGGATTGAGGAGGTCTAGGCGGCGGTTGGCGGTCAAAGCGGTGATCCGGCAGGCTTCGGCGATGTTGTCGGCGCCGTTGAGGCGGTGCAGATTGATCGCGGTGTTGCGTAGCGTTGCTAGGACCTGTGCGCCGTTTCCGGTATGTGCCCTTTGATGGTCTTCGTCGAAGGTGACGTCGCGTATCCAGTGCAGGCTGTTCTCGATTCCCCAGTGTTGACGCATCCAGGTCATGATCGCGGTAGGGCGGGCGTGCTCGAACGGCAGGCTGCAGATGGCATAGACCACCTCCACGCTGCGCTGGTCGGTGGCGGTGATCAAGCGTTCACGAGTGATCCGGATGATTTGTTTTGCGTAGGGGAAGCCGATTCCTCGTGCAGCGGTGATGATTTGCAGGGTGCGGGTCTCGACACGGCCGTGGCCGCGGGAGTCGTCGGTAGCGGCTGCGGGCACCTCGGCCCAGGGCAGCGCGGTGATACGCGCAAGTATTTTGGCTTGGTTGGACTTGACGATCATCAGGTAGTGCGACTTCAAGGTGGCGCAGATCAACTTCGCGGTGACGACCTGGGTATGCATCGCATCCACGGTGACCAGCCACCGCAAGCTACCCGGCAGCAGCGTGAGCAGGGCACGTACGCAGGGAATTTCATTGCTTTTCTCGGCGACAGCGAGTTGACCGAGCACCAATCGGGCACGGTGGGTGAACACCGACACGAGATGCGTGGCTGTCGCTTTGGCGCGTAAAGCACCACGCAGCATCTTGCCGTCCAACGCGATCGGCACCAATCCACTGGGGTCGCTGCTGGCCACGTGTGCAGTGAAGTAACTGCCCATCCTGGCGTTGAGGTCGGCGGGGTCTAGCCGAGACAAAACAGCGCGGAAGGTCTTCTCACTGGGCCGCCGGAACCGGACCCCTAATTGGGCCAACACATCATCGGGAGCGGTGGCCGCCCATGTGGCAAAACCAGCATAGCCGCGCATCCCCGCGGCAGTGGCCAGAACCGCGATCGCCAACAAAGCCATCAGCGAATACCTCCGACCGCGTGGGTCCCTCGGGTCTGGCACCGAGGCCAACACATCGAGAAACTCCGATCCGATGAGCTCGCTGCGCTCACCAGGACTCCAGCGGTCGAACACCTCTGGAACCGACGACACAGGCAATACTGAAACGGTAGGCACGGGCAACTCCAGACCAACGACGAACAGTAACCAACTCGATCGTTCTCCAGATAGCCCGTGCCTACACTCCGGCCCCAATAGCGCGGCACCAAAGATCATCAACCCAGCTCACAAGCCTGCTAATCAACAACGCCGGAGCCCTGGGTAGTGGATGCTCACGTGAAACTCACCTGCCTCTCCTGGAACAGCGAATCGGGTCGAAATCCCCGCAGGAGCAGGCAATTCGCCAACACCCTGCCACAGAATGCATGTCGGCGCATTTCGGCAGCAGTCGATCTCCCACGCTGGAAACCGAGCTACTCCGTCAATTTGACGAACGGGTGGTGCGGGCCGGAACTAGCCCGAAACTACAGGTAACGAATGGGCCAATTGTTCGGCTAGTTCCGCAACTGTGGTTCGCGTGTTCTGGCATGTCTGCACTGATGGGGGGCGGTGACCGCGGCATTCTTCGGTGTTTGTGGAGACATCCGAATATGCAGTAGCCGCCGCGACTCACAGGGTAGACCCCCGGCGGTGGTAAACGAATAGTCGAGGTCATTGCGAGCGGATCACTGCGCGCCTTTTACCGTCGTGAAGCCTGCCTCAATCCTGGCGGGACGCAGCTTGCCCGGCGCGGCCGGTGCGACGTGGGTCCCGCTGGATGGGGCTGGATGGGGAATGCATCGGGGAGTCGTGGTTCCTCGACGAACAGTGCAACCGGTCGCCGCCGAAAGCCCCCGCGGCGAATCTGTTCTTGATCGAGTCCGGGAATTGGCCACAAATGGTTGGACCTGGAAAATGCGCGCTGGCGCACCCGGGGCCAGTGCTAACCGCGGTCATATTTGAAAGTTATTGCAGTGCAACAGATTTTGCGCGAAGCGCAGGCGGGTCGAGCGGGAGAATTGTTGCCCGGTGGAAGCTGCGGCGTGCGCTACTAGCTGCTCGGTGACTGGCAGATTTTCCACTGATCATCGCGGAACTGCAGATCAAGGCTGCGCGTCGAACGAACCTGCGGGTCGTAGGCCATGAAGGTGGTGATGTTGGCCTCGGCGTGCTGGCCGTTGACCACGACCTGGTCGATGCTGGCGATGACCGGATATTGCTTGGCCGCTGAGACCCGGCGGTAGGTTTCGTCCCACGAGCGTTCGTCGTAGTCCACATAGCCGTCGCGGGTGGTACCGCAGGTGATGCTGCGCAGAGCGGTTAGATCGCCGGTCTGCACCGCGGCGTCGAAGTGCTGGATGGTTTGGCGCACCCGGTCTTCCTGGGACACGTTCGGGTGCTTGTTGCGGGTCAGTAGGACGGTGCCCAGGATGGCGATCGCCGCCAACGCCAACACGATCACGACAATTGCCAGTACCCAGCCCCAGTTGCGCTGTTTCAGGGCAGCCGGTCTGCCGCTATCGCGCGGCGGGATCGATTGCGGCACCGCAGTTTTCGGTGGCATGCCGATTGGCGGTGGGCCAGCGGGCGGCGCTTGGTGGGTTTGGAACACCTCGGTGGCCGGCTCGGGTGCGGTCGCAATGACCTGGGTCTCCTTGGCGTCGAAGCCTGGCGCGGTGAAGCGCCGCTCAGGTTGCGCGTCCGCGCCTGACGGTTCGGGATCGGTAACGGGATCAGCCTTGGAGATGACCACAGTCTCGGTTTCAGTGTCATCGGGGATCAGGGGAAAGCTCTCGGTGCCTGCTTCCCCGGCCGCTGCGTCCCTGGTTTCGGTCCCGTCGCGGTCGGGCTCGGGTGCGTTGGGCATGAGTGCTGCTTTCCTCCCGCTATTGAGTGGGTAGGTTGGAGCTTAGCGACCCTACCCCCGCTTGGGGTGATTGCCGAGCTAGGAACCGTTTGAGTGGCGGCCAGGCAGGCGGGTTTGGCCACGCCCAAAACGGTTGGCAAAATGACGCCCATGACGTCGATGGGTGATCTTCTGTGGCCCGATCCTATTCTGCTGCCCCCCGACAGTGAGGCTGAGCAGAAGTTGCTGGCAGACGAAAGTCCCGCCACCGTCGCCGCCGCCCATCCGTCGGCGTCGGAGGCCTGGGCGGCGCTTGCCGAGGAGGCGCTCGACGACGACAAGGTCATCACCGCCTACGCGTACGCGCGCACCGGCTATCACCGTGGCCTGGACAAGTTGCGCCGCAACGGCTGGAAAGGCTTCGGGCCGGTGCCCTACGCGCACGAATCCAACCAAGGCTTCCTGCGGTGCGTGGCCGCTCTGGCGCGTGCCGCTGACTCCATCGGCGAGACCGACGAGTACCGGCGGTGTTTGGACCTGCTCGACGATTGCGACCCGACGGCCCGTTCGGTGCTCGGGTTCTAGGCGAGCAACTCTGCTTGCTGGGCGGCTTGCTGGCCAACTGGCGCCGGCCGTCGAGGCTGCGAACCGGGCCCAGGCGTTATCCCGACACTTCCGAGCTTGGCGACGCTAGCCGCTTCGCGGGCATCCGTGTGTCATGCACCGAAGCCACTTCGCGGCACCCTTCGTGCGGTTCGCCATCCAATAAGGAGCCCCGAAGCCCTGAGAAGCCTTGATAACGTGAGGCGTGGCAAGAACGTTCGACGATCTGGTGGCCGAATCTACGTCAGTGCCCGTGGCGGGCTGGGACTTCTCTTGGTTGGTTGGCCGCGCGACCGAAGAACGCCCGTCATGGGGCTATCAACGATTGCTAGGTCAGCGTCTGGCGAACGCGACGGCCGCCTTGGACCTGGAAACCGGCGCCGGCGAGGTGTTAGCCGGTGCGGGCAACTTCCCGACCACCATGGCCGCCACCGAATCATGGCCGCCCAACGCGGCTCTGGCCACCAAGCTGCTGCATCCGTTGGGTGTGGTGGTGGTCGCCACCGGTGACAAGCCGCCGTTGCCGTTCACGGACGCCGCGTTCGACTTGGTGACCAGCCGTCACCCGTCCAACCTGTGCTGGGGAGAGGTCGCCCGGGTGCTGCAGGCGGGTGGCACGTATTTTGCCCAGCACGTCGGGCCTGCCACGTTGTGGAGCCTGCGCGAGCATTTCCTGGGGCCGCGACAGCACGGCGGGCCCGATCAGTACGCCGACCGGGTGCGCACGGAAATCACCGGCGCCGGCCTCGAGATCGTCGATATGCGGATCGAGCGGCTTCGGGTGGAGTTCTTCGACGTCGGGGCGGTCATCTATTTTCTGCGAAAGGTGATCTGGTTTCTGCCGGACTTCACCGTCGAGTGCTACCATGATCAGCTGCGGGCGCTGCACGACCATATCCAGTCCGAAGGCTCGTTTGTCACACATTCAACCCGGGCACTCATTGAGGCTCGCAAGCCGCTCTAAGGCCGGTCGGCGGGTTGCCGACGGCAACTGAATCACTAAGGGCGCAAGCCCATCTCGGCCTCTCCTGCGGCATCGTCGCCCGTCGGGTGCTGCCTCCACTGCCCTGGTACAGACTATTTCGTATGGACAACCATACGTTTTTGTATATAGGCTGCGTCGACGTGCATCGTCGAGCACCGACAGGAGGTGAGGGTATGTCCCACGAAGTGTTGTTCTGCGAGAAAGAGAGCACCCACTCGTGCTACGTGTTCAGCGCCAACGAACTCACCGAGTGAGAGTTGGCTTCTGACCGGCACAGTGAGACGCCGATCCGACGGGATGTGGGCAAGTTGGGCTCACATCCCGTCGGTATCGGCAACAAGTCAGCGCAAATGCTTCGTGGCGAGTGGGGCCACGATCGAGAGAAGTTGCCCTAGATGGCCGGACCTGTCCTGTACCGCTCGTTGATGAGCGACAACCTGCGTTGGTACGCGCTTGAACTGCGCGAGGGCGACATCGTCATTTCCGCGCCGTGGAAATGCGGCGTGACTTGGACCCAGCGGTTGGTCTCACTGCTCGTCTTCAACGGCCCGCAGCTGCCGGCGCCAATGTCGAGGGTGTCACCGTGGCTCGACCAGACGATTCGCCCGATCGAGGATGTGGTGAGGGCCCTGGATGCGCAGCGGCATCGCCGGTTCATCAAGACTCACACGCCGTTGGATGGTCTGGTGCTCGACGATCGGGTTACCTACATCGGTGTGGGCCGCGATCCGCGTGACGCCGCGGTATCGGAGCTGTTCCAGTGGGCCAACGTGGAAGCCAGCGCATTGCGGACCCGCGAAGTGACGGCGATGCCGCACCAGCGATTTGTTCAGTCAGGCGCCGACTTCCGGCTCACCTTTGATTGCGCCCCTGACCGGATTGAGGCGTTCCGAAGCTGGATGGACGCGGCGGCCGTGCCGTCGTCGGAGATGCGGTTTCGGCCGCCTACCGAGATCGGATCCCTGGCCGCTATCCTGCATCACTTCGGCTCGCTCTGGCAGCGGCGCCATCTGCCCAACGTCGCCATGTTCCACTTTGCCGACTATCAAGCGGATTTGGTGGGTGAGCTGATCCGGCTGGCCGAGGTGCTCGGTATTGAGCTGGGGTGTGCTCGCGCCCGGAAGCTGGCCGCCTACGCCACGCTGGATGCCATGCGGGAGCGCGCTTTCGACTTCGCTCCCAACGCCACAGACGGTGTGTGGCGTAGTAACGAGCGCTTCTTTCGGGCGGGGGGTCGGGGTGAGTGGCGGGAGATCCTTTGTGGGGCTGAGCAACAGCGATACGAGGAGCGTGTCGCCGCACTGGCTCCGCCGGATTTGGCCGCCTGGGCGCACGGCGGTCGGCACGCCCGCGACCCCGCTGTCGGGTAGGCAGGCTGGCCGAAGCGGGCCCGCTTGGCTCAGCCGATCGCGGGCACCGCGTCCGAACAGCTATCGGGACATTCCTGGATGCCCGCGGTGTGCTCGATCTGGACCGTGGCATGGTGCAGCCCACGGTCGGAGAGCACGGCCCGCGCGTCGTGCAGCACCCGCGCGGAGTCCGCGCTGCTGGTCAGGTGGGCGGTAGCCATGTCCTTGCCGGGGGCCAGCGTCCACACATGCAGGTCGTGCACCTCGGTCACGCCGTCCACGGCGCGCAGCGCCGAACGAAGCTCGTCGACGTCGATATGTCTCGGCGAGGATTCGGAAAGGATTCGTAGCGCGGCGCGGGCCAACGAGACCGCCCGCGGTGCCACCCACAGCGCGACCAGCACGGCGACCACAACGTCCGCGTAAGGCCAGCTGGTCGTGACCGTAACCACGCCCGCGGCCAGCACACCGAGGCTGCCGACGGTGTCGGCGACCACTTCCATGTAGGCGCCCTTGACCGCCAGGCTGCTATCGGCGTGCGAACGCAGCAGCAGCGCAACCACGATGTTGGCGGACAGGCCGGCGAGTGCCACCACGATCATCGGCAGGCCGGGCACCGAGGGCGCCTCGCGCAGGCGATCGATCGCTTCATAGACGATGAACAGCGCGACCCCGATGAGCAGCGCCGCGTTGGCGACCGCGGTGAACACCTCGGCGCGATGCCAGCCGTAGGTGCGGTTTGGTGACGAGCTGCCCCGCCTGCCCAGGATGACGGCGGCCAGTCCCATGAACACCGCGACCACGTCGGTGAGCATGTGGCCCGCATCGGCGAGCAGCGCGATCGAATTGATCAGCCATGCGGTGGTCAGTTCCACCACGAAAAACATCGCCAGGATCGTCGCCGCACAGACCATCCGGGGAATCATCCGTGAGGCGTAGGCCGTAGCGGGGGTGTGATTGTGTCCAGCGCCCATGGCAGAGCAATATATGCTTACTTATGCATATATTGCAACCGCGGTCAGATCCACTGACTCCAGAAGCGGGTCAGCGAGTTGCCGACCATCGCCAGTAGATGGGGCACCCCGGAAAAATCGAAGACCCAACCGACAAACTCGAACAGCCACTGGTTGAGTACCGGCGCCAAGAGCAAGAACAGCAGGATGAAGATGCCAAATTGCTTGGCGGGTGCCAGCGCGCGCTGAGTCTGTGGGCTCAGATGGGGCTCCAATGCGTCGTAGCCGTCCAGACCGGGGATCGGCAGCAGGTTCAGCACCACCGCCATGATCTGCAGAAAACCCAGGAACGCCACTCCGGCCCACAACACCCAGTGGTCCTGGTCATAGAACAATCTGGTTGCGGTAAGCAGCAACACCGCCAGCACCACGTTGGCGGCCGGCCCCGCCAGACTGACCAAGGTGCGCCGGGTCGGCGTCATGAACCACGTCCGCACGTACACCGCGGCACCCGGTAGTCCGATTCCGCCCAACGCGATGAAAACCATCGGCAACAGCAGCGACAGCGCGGGGTGGCTGTAGCGCCGCGGGTCCAGGGTCAGGTAAGCGCGCACCGCGACGTCATGATCACCGAATCGCCAGGCGGTGAACGCATGCCCGAACTCGTGCAGGCATAGCGAGACCAGCCAGCCGGCGATGACGAAGACGAACACCCCGGCATACGCCAAGGGGCGGACGCTGGATCCCGCCAGCCAGGCCAGCGCCGCTCCAACTGTCGTCAGCCCGACCAGGCCCAGAAAGATCGGGCTGGGTCGCACCGACTCGTGCAGGCCCATTTCGCTCACCGGTCGAAAGCTACCGGACCAGCAGCCAGCCTTCGACGTTGCGGTAGAACGTGGAGCGCCGCACGGCCCGGGGTGCCGGGATACCGTCGCGGATCACTCGGGCGCCGCTGGTGCCCAGCTGGGCGGCGCGTCCGCCAATCCAACGTCGCCATGGTCTGCGCTCGTGCAAGGCGGCCCGCAGGCCGGGAAGCTCCAGCGTCGGCTGGATGTAGACACCGGCAATGTCGCCGTCGAACAGCGTGTTGTCGTCGACGACCGCCTCGCCGTGGATCGTCTGCTCGTCATCGGCGGGTAGCCAGCGGGCGCGGCCGACGATCACCGTCGCGGTTTCGTCGCGAATCAGCGGCACCCGCCCCGCGCTGCCGCGCCGGGCGCGCCATGCGCCGCGGCGTCCCGCGGCCAACCGGTACACCCGGGTCGCTGTGGTGCGCCGGCGCGGCACATAGGCCACCTCGATGTCGAGTCGGTCGGTCCGCAGTAGCCGGGTCAGCATCGCGGCCAGGTCGGCATCACCGCCGATCACAGCGAGCCGTGGGTAGGCGGCCAGCGCGGCGTCGATGGAGGCGGAATCGCCGACTTGATGGGTCGGCAGGCCGGTCAGTGCGGCGGGCACGGCTTGACCATCGAACACCAGTACCGCCATGCTTGGCGTGTTCGCGGCCGATTTCACCCCCATATTGCTGCCCATTCTTGAAGCTCCTCCTGACCTCCTGGGTAGGGTAGGTCACCGGCTGGAACACAATAAGCGGGCTTAACCCGTGAGACCAGGGAGCGCGTCATGCCGGCAATCGTCCTCATCGGAGCCCAGTGGGGCGACGAGGGCAAAGGTAAAGCCACCGATCTACTCGGTGGACGGGTGCAGTGGGTGGTGCGCTACCAGGGCGGTAACAACGCCGGGCACACCGTGGTCTTGCCCTCCGGCGAGAACTTCGCGTTGCACCTCATTCCGTCCGGCGTGCTGACGCCGGGGGTCACCAACGTGATTGGCAACGGAGTCGTGATAGACCCAGGGGTCCTGCTCAGCGAGCTGAAAGGGCTGGAAGATCGCGGGGTCGACACCTCCAAGCTGTTGATCTCCGCGGACGCGCATCTGCTGATGCCGTACCACGTGGCCATCGACAAGGTGACCGAGCGCTACATGGGTAGCAAGAAAATCGGGACCACCGGTCGCGGTATCGGCCCGTGCTACCAGGACAAGGTCGCCCGAATGGGCATTCGGGTGGCCGATGTGCTCGACACCGACCAGCTCGCGCACAAGGTCGAGGCGGCCCTCGAATTCAAGAACCAGGTGCTGGTCAAGATCTACAACCGCAAGGCGCTGGATCCGGACCAGGTGGTCGAGTCGCTATTGGAGCAGGCCGAGGGTTTCCGCCATCGCATCGCCGACGCTCGCTTGCTGCTCAACAACGCGCTGGAGGCCGGCGAGACGGTGTTGCTGGAAGGTTCCCAGGGCACCCTGCTCGACGTCGACCACGGCACCTACCCGTACGTGACGTCCTCCAATCCGACGGCCGGCGGGGCTGCCGTTGGTTCCGGCATCGGACCCACCCGGATTCGCACGGTGTTGGGGATTCTCAAGGCGTACACCACCCGGGTGGGCTCCGGCCCGTTCCCCACCGAGCTGTTCGACGACAGCGGCGAATACCTGTCCAAGACCGGTGGCGAATTCGGCGTCACCACCGGCCGGCGCCGCCGCTGTGGCTGGTTCGACGCCGTCATCGCGCGCTACGCCACCCGGGTCAACGGCATCACCGACTACTTCTTGACCAAACTCGACGTGCTCTCCAGCCTGGAAACGGTGCCGGTGTGCGTCGGATATGAGATCGACGGCAAACGCACCAGTGAGATGCCGATGACCCAAAGCGATCTGTGCCGTGCCAAACCGGTCTACGAGGAGCTACCGGGCTGGTGGGAGGACATCTCGGCGGCACGCGAATTCGACGACCTGCCGGCCAAGGCCCGCGACTATGTGCTGCGGCTCGAAGAGATTGCCGGAGCGCCGGTTTCGTGCATTGGTGTCGGTCCCGGACGGGACCAGACCATCGTTCGACGGGACATCCTGCAGGAACGCGCGTGACCCATTATTCTTCGCTCGGATCGGAAGGATCCGGGGAAGAAGTCGATCCCGAATACGAGCATCACGGCGGGTTCCCGGAGTACGGACCCGCCAGCCCCGGTCCTGGCTTTGGCCGATTCGTGGCAGCGATGCGCCGATTGCAGGATCTGGCCGTGTCTGCCGATCCCGGTGACGGCGTGTGGGACCAAGCCGCCGAGCAGGCCGACGCACTGGCAAGCCTGCTCGGTCCGTTCCAGGCCGATGAGGGACAAGGGCCCGCCGGGCGAACACCCGATCTGCCCGGCATGGGCAGCCTGCTGCTGCCACCGTGGACATTGCCCCGCTACGCCCCCGACGGTGTGGAAATGCGGGGATCGTTCAGCCGATTCCATGTCGGCGGCAACTCGGCGGTGCACGGTGGCGTGCTGCCGCTGTTGTTTGACCACATGTTCGGCATGATCTCGCACGCGGCGGCACGGCCCATTAGCCGAACCGCCTTCCTGCACGTCGACTACCGCAGGATCACCCCGATCGATACCCCGTTGCTGGTGCGTGGGCGGGTCACCCGCACCGAGGGCCGCAAGGCGTTCGTGGCCGCGGAACTGGTCGACGCCGACGAGGTGTTGTTGGCCGAAGCCAACGGTCTGATGGTGCGACTGCTACCGGACCAGCCCTAGCCCGTCGCCTGGCGGATGTACTCGCCGATCTGGCGCAGGCTGTACGTCGCCTCGGGCAGCATCGGCGCGGCCACCTGGAAATCGTGCAGTTGGCCGGGCCAGACGCGAACCTCGGCCCGAACCCCCGCTGCCGCCAACTTGCCCGCGGCCAGCCGTGCGTCGTGCAAGAGCGCTTCGGCCCCAGAGACGTGGATGAGGGTAGGGGGCAGGCCGGGGGCGATGTGTTCGAGCGGCTCGTAGATTTCTTCACGCCGGCCGGCGGTTTCGTTGCGGGCGGCGGCGCCCGCAACGATGGCGACCAGCGCATCGAACGCCCTGGCCGGAAACATCGCGTCTGACTTGATGTTGGGATGGGCCTTCTTGGACCGCATTGCCAGCTGCAGCAGTGGTGAGATTGCCACCAGGGCGGCCTGGTTCCTCGCCGCGTGCTCGCAGGCGCTGCGCCAAGGCAAACGCGAGGTAGCCGCCCGCAGAATCGCCGGCCAGCACGATCTGCTCCGGGGCATGTCCGCGCAGCCGCAGCCACAGGTACGCGTCATGACAATCCTCGAGCGCCATCCCGACCGTGTGCTTGGGCACCAGCCGATAGTTGACGACCAGAAGAGGTGAGTCCGCAAATTTTGACAGCGTGCCGGCGAGCCTGGCGTGCGAGTGAATTCCACCCTTCAGGAAGGCGCCGCCGTGCATGTAAAGGACTACCCGACGGCTGCCGTCCGGCGGTGGCACGCCCGACGCGCGGACCAGATGTCCCGAGGCATTTGGCAGGCTCACCCTTTCCCCGATGATGCCCGATGCCCAGGTGATGGGCAGCAGCGCGAAATCGACCAGGCTCCACGGCCACGGTAGGTGCGGGAAGTGGCTAGCGACCGCAATAACCGGGCGGACCGTCAGTCGGGATGCCAGCGAGACCACCCGGGCAGCGATACTGGGGCCGGACTCGACGACCTCGACGTGGGCACCGTGGCCGCTCGCAGCTCTGCGCCCCACACGTCGATTCCGACGCGGGCGAATCGCGTCGTACGGCGGGCCGAATAGCTTGTCAAATATGGTCACTCGTGACACTTCACGCGTTGTTGTTCTTTCCGCAAGAATCGTTGCCTCAACAATTGATGTCGGCAGTCAATACTCCCTCTAGACCCATCGTTCGGATGTTTCTAGAGCGCTATGGATAACACAAATTCTCGATCGCGTTCTATCCGCATTTCTGGGCGCCGCGCGCGGCGGCGGAACGGCTGGTCAACGCGGTCGCGGTGGCGCGGCGGGGGGTGCCGGCTCGGGCGCCGCTCGCCAGCTAGGGTCGCCGGGATTGCCGCACGTCCCACGGCGGTGGCGTGCCATCCGAGTAGACGTGCTGTGCGGATTATGTAGCCAAAGGCCAACTTTAGGGCGGCTGGGCCCGGAGTCCGGTCCGGGCTCTGGCGATCCGCGGACACCCTCTGGTGGTGGTGTCTCCCGCGAGCTGTCCCGAGCGGATGGTTGAACAATTCGGGCCAAATTCGGCGGGCGGTGCTACGAGCGGGCGGCGAGTATTGGCGACATCAGGTTTGGCTCCGGCGGCGGATCACCGAAAGAAAATGAGCAACAACGTCGATGTTCTCGCAATTGCCGACGGCAAGTTCTCCGCATTTTAAATGCGAGTTGTACACGAGTTTTTAGCGATGCTAAATGTAGCTGGTGCCGAGATCGGCTCGGCCCCGTCGTCGCGGATCAACCGATCCGGGCTGAGCGTCAGATCCTTGGAGAGGAAATCGTCAATGCCGTTGCGCCCCCCGGTCGGCCGACGTTGGCGGGGCCCACCGGTACCGCGGCGGATGCATCATGACCAAGCGGATCGCGATAGTCGGCGCCGGAGCCGCCGGACTGAGTGCCGCGGTGCGGTTGCGAGATCGCGGCTACGACGACGTCACCGTGTTCGAAGGCGCGCAACAGGTGGGGGGGCAAGGCTTGCTCGGTCGAAGTCGATGGTCGCGACTACGACCTGGGTGCCGTCGTCATCACACCGCAGTACCCCAATGTGTTGGCCGCTCGCGGACCGCTACCGCGTGCCCACCTTCCCGCGCAGCGAGGCGGCGCTGGCTGTCGACCTCAAATCGGCCGACTGGATGGGGTTGGAACAGATGACCAGGGCTCCGGCGTTGTTGATTAGCAGGCTTGTGAGCTGGGTTGATGATCTTTGGTGCCGCGCTATTGGGGCCGGAGTGTAGGCACGGGCTATCTGGAGAACGATCGAGTTGGTTACTGTTCGTCGTTGGTCTGGAGTTGCCCGTGCCTACCGTTTCAGTATTGCCTGTGTCGTCGGTTCCAGAGGTGTTCGACCGCTGGAGTCCTGGTGAGCGCAGCGAGCTCATCGGATCGGAGTTTCTCGATGTGTTGGCCTCGGTGCCAGACCCGAGGGACCCACGCGGTCGGAGGTATTCGCTGATGGCTTTGTTGGCGATCGCGGTTCTGGCCACTGCCGCGGGGATGCGCGGCTATGCTGGTTTTGCTACATGGGCGGCCACCGCTCCCGATGATGTGTTGGCCTAATTAGGGGTCCGGTTCCGGCGGCCCAGTGAGAAGACCTTCCGCGCTGTTTTGTCTCGGCTAGACCCCGCCGACCTCAACGCCAGGATGGGCAGTTACTTCACTGCACACGTGGCCAGCAGCGACCCCAGTGGATTGGTGCCGATCGCGTTGGACGGCAAGATGCTGCGTGGTGCCTTTACGCGCCAAAGCGACAGCCACGCATCTCGTGTCGGTGTTCGCCCACCGTGCCCGATTGGTGCTCGGTCAACTCGCTGTCGCCGAGAAAAGCAATGAAATTCCCTGCGTACGTGCCCTGCTCACGCTGCTGCCGGGTAGCTTGCGGTGGCTGGTCACCGTGGATGCGATGCATACCCAGGTCGTCACCGCGAAGTTGATCTGCGCCACCTTGAAGTCGCACTACCTGATGATCGTCAAGTCCAACCAAGCCAAAATACTTGCGCGTATCACCGCGCTGCCCTGGGCCGAGGTGCCCGCAGCCGCTACCGACGACTCCCGCGGCCACGGCCGTGTCGAGACCCGCACCCTGCAAATCATCACCGCTGTACGAGGAATCGGCTTCCCCTACGCAAAACAAATCATCCGGATCACTCGTGAACGCTTGATCACCGCCACCGACCAGCGCAGCGTGGAGGTGGTCTATGCCATCTGCAGCCTGCCGTTCGAGCACGCCCGCCCTACCGCGATCATGACCTGGATGCGTCAACACTGGGGAATCGAGAACAGCCTGCACTGGATACGCGACGTCACCTTCGACGAAGACCGTCAAAGGGCACATACCGGAAACGGCGCACAGGTCCTAGCAACGCTACGCAACACCGCGATCAATCTGCACCGCCTCAACGGCGCCGACAACATCGCCGAAGCCTGCCGGATCACCGCTTTGACCGCCAACCGCCGCCTAGACCTCCTCAATCCACAATTCCCCAGCTCACAAGCCTGCTAATCAACAACGCCGGAGCCCTGAACAGATGACGCGGTCGATGCACCCGTCGCGGGAATATCTCAGCGCGGTAATTCGCGCGCTGCGCTATGTCAAACGGCATCGAAAGTTTTTCGACACACCTGGATTCTCTTTCAACCACTGTCCCGAACTGGGCTGGTTGCGCACCGAACTAGCGCTGCCATTCTCCGAATGGGCTGTGCGGCACCGGCTTACCCCGCTGACAACGATGTGGGAACCGTCCACCGTCGACATGGGGTACGGCCCGTACCGAGACGTCTCCGCGCTATACCTGCTGCACTACATGCTCTGCATTCCGCGCGGCAGCATTTACTCGGTGATGCTGAGGAGGCTGCGCAAGGGCGGGTTGGGATTCCGCAGTTTCACCTACGGTGCGCAATCGCTGTTCGAGGCGGTGGCCAAGGAGCATCGGGTATATACCGGTGTTGCGGTCACTGGGATCAAGCGCGCGACCGACTCGTGGCAACTCCTGACAGCCAATGATCGATCGCTGGGCTACTTCGACGCCGTTGCGTTGGTTCTCCCCTTGCACAATGCCCTGCAGTTGCTCGAGCCGCCCAACGATGGCACCCGAGCGGCTACCGCAATCGCGCAGGGCTCCGGCGTTGTTGATTAGCAGGCTTGTGAGCTGGGTTGATGATCTTTGGTGCCGCGCTATTGGGGCCGGAGTGTAGGCACGGGCTATCTGGAGAACGATCGAGTTGGTTACTGTTCGTCGTTGGTCTGGAGTTGCCCGTGCCTACCGTTTCAGTATTGCCTGTGTCGTCGGTTCCAGAGGTGTTCGACCGCTGGAGTCCTGGTGAGCGCAGCGAGCTCATCGGATCGGAGTTTCTCGATGTGTTGGCCTCGGTGCCAGACCCGAGGGACCCACGCGGTCGGAGGTATTCGCTGATGGCTTTGTTGGCGATCGCGGTTCTGGCCACTGCCGCGGGGATGCGCGGCTATGCTGGTTTTGCCACATGGGCGGCCACCGCTCCCGATGATGTGTTGGCCTAATTAGGGGTCCGGTTCCGGCGGCCCAGTGAGAAGACCTTCCGCGCTGTTTTGTCTCGGCTAGACCCCGCCGACCTCAACGCCAGGATGGGCAGTTACTTCACTGCACACGTGGCCAGCAGCGACCCCAGTGGATTGGTGCCGATCGCGTTGGACGGCAAGATGCTGCGTGGTGCCTTTACGCGCCAAAGCGACAGCCACGCATCTCGTGTCGGTGTTCGCCCACCGTGCCCGATTGGTGCTCGGTCAACTCGCTGTCGCCGAGAAAAGCAATGAAATTCCCTGCGTACGTGCCCTGCTCACGCTGCTGCCGGGTAGCTTGCGGTGGCTGGTCACCGTGGATGCGATGCATACCCAGGTCGTCACCGCGAAGTTGATCTGCGCCACCTTGAAGTCGCACTACCTGATGATCGTCAAGTCCAACCAAGCCAAAATACTTGCGCGTATCACCGCGCTGCCCTGGGCCGAGGTGCCCGCAGCCGCTACCGACGACTCCCGCGGCCACGGCCGTGTCGAGACCCGCACCCTGCAAATCATCACCGCTGCACGAGGAATCGGCTTCCCCTACGCAAAACAAATCATCCGGATCACTCGTGAACGCTTGATCACCGCCACCAACCAGCGCAGCGTGGAGGTGGTCTATGCCATCTGCAGCCTGCCGTTCGAGCACGCCCGCCCTACCGCGATCATGACCTGGATGCGTCAACACTGGGGAATCGAGAACAGCCTGCACTGGATACGCGACGTCACCTTCGACGAAGACCGTCAAAGGGCACATACCGGAAACGGCGCACAGGTCCTAGCAACGCTACGCAACACCGCGATCAATCTGCACCGCCTCAACGGCGCCGACAACATCGCCGAAGCCTGCCGGATCACCGCTTTGACCGCCAACCGCCGCCTAGACCTCCTCAATCCACAATTCCCCAGCTCACAAGCCTGCTAATCAACAACGCCGGAGCCCTGGGTACTTTGCGAAACGTTGCGCTCTTTCGGGGCATTGGTACTCCGGTACTCCTTCGCATCTGGACGCTGCGGTCCACTGGACGCGGTCGTTCGCACGCTTGACGGTGCACTCGGCTGGCCCCGACGACATGAATCAATGTCAGGCAACCATGCCTCCGGCACATAAATGCATAGCGAATCTATTTTATAGGTACGTATTACGCATGCACACATGCGCACCCGGCTATGTATATTAGCGACGCTCGCTAGAGTAGGCAACCGTAATTGACAACTATCTGCAAGCCCGCAACCGAAGTTGGTGACGGGCGTGCAGCAGTTCGGGCCGGTCGCCAGCCGTCGCGGTGGGGTTATTGGGCGGCGTTCGGATCGGGCGGAACCACGATGATGGTCGCTCCGGGAATTGCCGCCAGGGTGGCCGCCAGGTTGGCGACGACCCCCGGCGGTAGACCAGAGGGCAACCCCGGAATGTTTGCCGCGGCGGCGGCGGCCGGAACCGATGGGGTGTTCGCGGCCGGTCTGGCGGCCGCCGCGGCCCCACCGCCGCCCGCTGATGGCGCTCCCGTGGTTGGCGCGGGTGCCGAACCGCTGCCCCGGGCGGCAAAACCGGCCAGGCTGGCCCCGGCTATCCCCGCCGCCGCGATACCGGTGTATTGGCCATCGGACCCGCCGGTCAGATACATCGGGGTTGCGCCGGGGAACATCGCCGCCACCTGGCGCACCGCCGGAGGAAGATTCCAGGCCGGTGGCACCGAGAGTCCGCCGATGTTGGCCGAGTAGCCCGAAAGTGCAGCCACCGGCGGCGACGGCGGGCTCGCCAGCCGTTGCCCGCCCGGTGTGGTGATGGCGTCTCGGTCCGGGTTCCTCAGGCCCGCGGCCGGTAGCTCGTCGTACTCCCCGCCGCAGAGCGGAGCGTTCTCGTCTTCGTCGACGATGTCGTGGCGGTACACCTCGCCGAGCTGAATCGCGGAGACGCCCAAGGCGCCCAGGGAGACCACCACGGCTGCGAGGACCAGCAGGTCGAGGTCCTCGAATGGGTTTGGTATGGCGTTGAACGGGGCGGGCAGGAACGACTGGAGGAGGGGCAAAATGCTGGTTTCCGCCGGTGCGGCAGCGGCGGCGGCCGCCGGCACCGTGGCCGCGCTGAGCGCTTCGGTCCCGGTGGTTGTCGCAGCTGGCGAGGTGAAGGGTGCCAAGTCCGTCGCGGCCGCCGAGGTGCCGGCGTAGCCGTCCATCGCGACGATGTCCTGGGCCCACATTTCGCTGTAGTCGGCTTCGCTGGTTGCGATCGCCGGGGTGTTCTGCCCGAAAATGTTGCTCCGCACCAACGACAGCATGGTGCTGCGATTGGCCGCGATCTGGCCAGGAGGAACGATCGCCGCGTGCGCGGACTCGTAGGCGTTGGCGGCGCTGATGGCTTGGGCCGCGGCCTGCTCGGCCTGTGCGGCGGTGGACCGCATCCACGCCACATAGGGGGCCGCGGCGGCCGCCATCGACAGTGCCGAGGGGCCTTGCCAGTCAGCGGCGCCAAGCCCGGCGATCACCGAAGAATAGGAGGCGGCCGTGGCGTTCAGTTCGTTTGCCAGCCGCCCCCAGGCCCGGGCCGCCTGCACCAGCGGGGCCGAGCCCGGACCGGCATACATCCGGGCGGAATTGATCTCCGGGGGCAGCGCCCCGAAGTCCATCCCCATGGTCATTGCGGCCTACCTCCCCGGCTGGCCGCGGCGACGCCGGCGACGGCGTCTTGGGCGTGGGAAGCCGCGTCGGTGACGACCCGAGCGACGTTGGCTGGTGCCAGCGTCTCAGGCTGCGTCGTCAGGAACATCGACTTCTCCTCGACGGATTGGGTGGGACCGCGAAGGCCCCCGTTGCCGCTGAAATCGGATGGGGCCGCGCTGACCGGTTCAGTCCGCGCCTGCGGCCGTCAGATTTCGGGTACCTCGGACCATCGCTCGTCGCTCACTCGCCCCCACCTCCTTATGGCCAAGTTACACAGCGAGCTGTTTGCAGAGTTACACAATTTGTCAAGAAATGAGCACGGAAGCGTCGTTCTCCTATAGAGCCCTCTGGTAGAGGAGTCCTAGCGCCGTTCGCTGCTCCATCTGGCGCCCCTATCCTTGAGCGGCAGGGATGAAATTCCGAGCGAGAGGGTGAGCTGGTGACTGACGGCTTGACCGAAGGACACGACGAAGCCATCGGCAAGCATCAACGCCCGGCGACCGAAGGCGCCAACGCTCCCGAAGGCGACAAGACGACCACCATCGCGGTTCCGCCCGTTGGGACACCGCGGCGAGCCGAAGCCGACGTCCACGTCAGGCCTCGGGTCGTGCTCTTGGGAGGTGGCGAGCAGGGCCGCGAGCTGACGATCGCGCTGCAGGGCCTTGGAGCCGAGGTGATCGCCGTTGACACAGACGCCGATGCGCCCGCGCACCGCGTCGCCGATTAGGCGCTGGTGGTGGCGATGACCGATGCCGACGAGCTGAAGGTGGTCTTCACGCGGCTACGGCCGGATCTTGTGGTGCCGCTTACCGACGCGGTGAGCGTCGCTGCCCTCGACGCCCTGGCTGACCGCGCGCCCTCCGAAGGCGGGTCGATCGGGCTGGTGCCCAGCGCCCGGTGTGTCCGGCTTGCTGGCGATCGCGAGGCCTTGCGCAAGCTGGCCGCCGACCAGCTCGGCCTGCCCACCGCGCCGTTCTGGTTCGTCGGATCCCTTGGCGAGCTCGAGGCGGTCGCCGCACACGTGGGCTACCCGCTGCTCGTCAAGCCGGTAGCCGGCGCCGACGGTCCGCGGCGGTCTTTGGTCCGTGGGCCCGACGAAGTGGAGGCCGCCTGGGCGCGGGCTGTCGCGGGCGGGCCTGCGGGAGCCCCACCCCGGGTGTGGGCCGAGACCCAGGTTGAGGTCGAGTTTTTGGTCACTTTGATCGCGGTGTGCAGCCAGGGGCCGCAAGGTCCGCGCATCGACTTCTGCGCACCCATCGGCCACGGTGGCGACGGTGGTGACCAGGAATCCTGGCAGCCGCAGAAGGTGAGTGTGGCCGCACTCGATGCGGCGAAGTCGATCGCCGCCCGCATCGTCAAGGCGCTGGGGGATGTGGGGTTTTCGGTGTCGAGTTGATGGTCAACGGCGACGAGGTCTACTTTGCCGACGTCCAACCATTCCCGAGGGATACCGCGCGGGTTACCCTGCGTAGCCAACGCCTTTCTGTCTCCGAGTTGCAAGCAAGGGCGATCTTGGGCTTTGCGGCGGACACGTTGATGGTGTCACCCGGTGCTGCTCGGTTGATCGGTGCGGCGACCGTTGGTCCGGTGCCGGGCGCCGATGCGCTGGCCGCGGCACTCGCCGTGCCCGAAAGCGATGTCCGGGTGTTCGGGCGTCCGCGTGCCGGTTCCTCCGGCCTCGGCGTGGCACTGGCCACCGCACCCGATGTCGCTGTCGCTCGCGATTGCGCCCGCGAGGTCGTGGACCGGCTGAATGTGCGAGACTCACGCGGGTGAGTTACGCGGGAGATATCACGCCGCTCGAGGCCTGGACGATGCTGCGCGACAACGCTGCGGCGGTGCTGGTCGACGTGCGCACCACCGCCGAGTGGCATTTCGTCGGCGTACCGGACCTGTCGAGCCTTGGCCGGGACGCGATCTACATCCAATGGAGCACTCTCGACGGTAGGCCCAACGCGGACTTCCTCACCGAACTGCAGGATGCCGTCGCGCCAGCGGGTTCCACCGCGGAGGGGGAGCGGCCCGTCGTTTTCCTGTGTCGCTCCGGCGCCCGCTCGATCTGCGCCGCAGAAGCCGCGACCGCGGCGGGGATCACGCCGGCCTACAACGTGCTGGACGGGTTCGAAGGACACCTGGACGCCCAGGGGCATCGAGGTGTGGTGGGCTGGCGGGCGGTCGGCTTGCCCTGGCGGCAGGGATGAAGCCGCGATGACCTGGATCGACAAGTACGTGGAGGCGCTGCCGGTGCTGGCGATGCCGACGACGGCTTGTGTCGCAGGACTGCGCCCGTGACCGACGATCGGTCGGTGCCAGAGGCCGAGCGGCCCAAGAATCCCCGGAAGTTGCCCGATGGCGTCAGCCAGGCCACCATCGGCGTGCGCGGGGGCATGTTGCGGTCTGGATTCGACGAGACCGCCGAAACGCTGTATCTGACCTCGGGCTACGTATACGAGTCGGCCGCGATGGCCGAGCAGTCGTTCGCCGGCGAACTCGACCACTTTTTGTACTCGCGCTACGGCAATCCGACCGTGGCCATGTTCGAAGAACGCCTTCGGCTGATCGAAGCAGCTCCGGCCGTGTTCGCCACGGCCAGCGGTATGGCAGCGGTATTCACCGCTCTGGGTGCGCTGCTGGGTGCGGGCGACCGGCTGGTGGCGTCTCGCAGTCTGTTCGGGTCGTGCTTTGTGGTGTGCAACGAGATCCTGCCGCGCTGGGGCGTGGAAACGGTGTTCGTTGACGGTGACGACCTCGAGCAGTGGGAGCAAGCGCTATCGGTGCCCACCGAGGCGGTGTTCTTCGAAACGCCGTCCAACCCGATGCAATCGCTGGTCGACATCGCCGCGGTGACCGAGCTGGCGCATGCCGCGGGCGCAAAAGTTGTGCTGAACAACGTTTTTGCTACTCCGCTGCTGCAGCAGGGAATTCCGCTCGGGGTCGATGTGGTGGTGTACTCGGGTACCAAGCACATCGACGGTCAGGGCAGGGTGCTGGGCGGTGCCATTCTTGGCGACCAGGACTACATCGATGGGCCGGTGCAGAAGCTGATGCGCCACACCGGTCCGGCGCTCAGCGCTTTCAACGCCTGGACTCTACTCAAAGGTCTTGAGAAGCTTGCGATTCGGGTTCAGCATAGTAATTCCTCGGCGCTGCGCATCGCCGAGTTTCTGCAGGGCCACCCCGCGGTGCGATGGGTGCGTTATCCGTATCTGCCCTCACATCCGCAGTATGACCTGGCCAAGCGTCAGATGTCTGGCGGCGGAACCGTGGTGACGTTTGCACTCGACGCCCCGGAAAGTGCGGCCAAGCGGCGCGCTTTCGAAGTGCTCGACAAGCTGAGATTGATTGACATCTCCAATAACCTCGGCGACACCAAATCGTTGATCACCCACCCGGCAACCACGACGCACCGGGCGATGGGCCCGGAGGGTCGCGCCGCGATCGGGCTCGGTGACGCAGTGGTGCGCATTTCGGTCGGGCTGGAGGGCGCCGAGGATCTGATCGCCGATATTGATCAGGCACTCGGCTAGCGGCAACGCGGATGCATCCGCTAAAGCCGTTGTGCTAGGGCGAATTTCGCCGCATCAACCGGTCGCCCGTTGCTCGGCCTGTTCGGCGTGTTCGGCCGCCGACAGCGCGTCTTCTTCGGCCCGCGCCTGAAGATAGCGCATCGCCAATCTGGCGTAGACCATCTGGCTGGTGATCGCCATCTGACCGCGAGTGCGGCCCAAAAAGGCTAGCCCCCAAGAGAACGCGGCGGCGACGCGATTGCGGTGGCCCACCAGGTACAGCAGATGCAGGAACAGCCATGCCAGCCAGGCGATGAAGCCGGCGAACTCCACCTTGCCGACTTTGGCGACGGCACTGTAGTGGGAGATAAGTGCCATGCTGCCCTTGTTGAAATACTGGAATGGCTTGCGGTTGGCCGGGTCGTCGTGACCTTTCACCGCTTGCTTGATGGTCTTGGTGGCGTAGTGCGCTCCCTGGATCGCGCCCTGGGCCATCCCGGGTACGCCGGGTACCGACATCAAGTCGCCGATCACGAAGACGTGCGGGTGCCCCTTGACGGTGAGGTCGGGTTCCACGATCACGCGTCCGGCGCGGTCCGTCTCGGTTCCATCGGACTGCTCGGCGATCATCTTGCCCAGCGGACTGGCCTGCACCCCCGCCGCCCACACCTTGCACGCACAGTCGATGCGGCGCTCGGTTCCGTCCTTGTCCTTGACGGTGATGCCTTTGTAGTCGACGGCGGTCACCATCGCGTTGAGCTGAATTTCGACGTCCATCTTTTCCAGCTTTTTCTGCGCCTTAAGGCCCAACTTCGGGCCCATGGGCGGCAACACCGCTGGCGCGGCATCCAGCAGGATGACCCGGCATTCGCTGGGGGTAATGGTCCGAAATGCCCCGGCCAGGGTGCGCTCGGCGAGTTGCACGATCTCTCCGGCGAGTTCGACACCGGTGGGCCCGGCCCCGACCACGACGAAGGTCAGGCGCCGCTCGCGCTCGTCGTGATCGGTGGCGACTTCGGCGGCTTCGAACGCGCCGAGGATGCGGCCGCGCAGCTCCAGCGCGTCATCGATGGTTTTCATGCCGGGGGCGAAGATGGCGAAATCGTCATTGCCGAAGTAGGACTGCTGCGCGCCGGCCGCCACGATGAGGCTGTCATAGGGCGACACGGTCGTCATGTCCATCAACTTCGAGGTGACCGTCTGCGCGTTCAGGTCGATGCCTATGACCTCACCCAGCAAGACCCGCACGTTTTTTTGCCTGCGCAGGATCAGCCGCGTGGTCGGGGCGATGTCACCTTCGGACAAGATCCCGGTGGCCACTTGATACAGCAGCGGCTGGAACAGATGAGTGGTCGTCTTCGAGATGAGGGTGATGTCGACGTCGGCCCGCTTGAGCGCTCTGGCCGCGCTCAGTCCGCCGAATCCGCTTCCGATGATGACGACGTGATGGCGCCTGCCTGCGGCCGAGGATTCGCTGGATGGGGGCGTCATGGTCCTCCTTCAGTTCTCCGTCAGCCGTGGTGATCACTGCGGCGCATGTACACCGTACGACTCCGCCGTGGCCACGTCGATCGTTTGGCCGCGGCGTCCGCCGATGCTGGGCGCGATAGTCGCGCCCGTGCCTTCCCGAGACCTTTGGCCGCACAGACATACGGGTATGCGGTATGTCCGGAATCCGGCATCGCCCCACCGAGCTGGGACTATCCAATAAGCTGCGGCGGCTTGCTGGCCAGGACAGCTCATCGATGCTCGGGGAGATGCTCGGACGGCTGCCGGCCGGTGAGTGGTGCCGATATTTGGGCTGACGGCGGTATGGCGTCACACGCAATTTACGGAGTGCTTACGAAATGGATTTCCGGATCGGGTCGTTGCCCCATCATTCGGGCATCCTTTTCGGTGATAACCCCACTTCCATGCCGACGTTCCACGACAATATTCTCTTATGGTGGTGACGCTTCTTGCTCGGTTATCAAAGAAGCGTCACCGCTACAGCGAGCGGGTCGGCTCGAGAGCGGCTTCGCCTCGACCACGGGTCGGGTGCCCGACACTTTCCGGGCCGGAAGGCCGGGGGCGGCAGTCGCGAAGTTCCGGGTGGTGCCACCCGATCGGGCGGATAGAGCCGGTCACCGCGACGATGACCGACTCCTCGCGGCGGGTGGTCCTAGCCGCCGTCGGCTTCACGTTCTTCATCGACATGCTGGTGTACGGCATCGTCGTGCCGGTACTGCCGAGGTTGGCCAAACCCGCCGGGCTCGAGTTCTTGGGTGTGGGTGTGGTCTTCGCGTGCTACGGGTTGGCGTATTTCGTCCTGACCCCCGTGGCCGGATGGCTGATCGATCGTCGCGGAAGCAGGTCGGTGTTCCTGTCCGGGGCCATCATCCTGATGCTGGCGACGCTCGCGTTCGGTTACGCCAGCAGCCCCGTCGGACTCGTGACCTGCCGCGTACTGCAGGGTGGTGCGGCGGCGGCAACCTGGGTGGCGGGCTACGCGACCCTGGTCGAGATATTCCCGCGTGAGCAGCGCGGTCGCGCGGTGGGGCTGGCGAGCATCGGTACCGCGCTGGGCGCGCTTCTCGGACCCGCGTTGGGCGGCCTGGCTTATGAGGCCAGCGGACCCCACGCGCCCTTTCTAGGCGCGGCCGGGTTGTCCGCGCTGGCGGTGGCCGCCCTCGCCGCGTCGCTACCGCAGGCGGCGGGCGGCCAGGCGTCGGGGCCGGGCATGTGGTCCGGTGAGCGGGCGTTTCCGGGCCTGGCGGTCCCGTGGCTGGTGGCGGGCCTGGCGGTGGGGCTCGCGCTGGGCGCCGTCGAGGCAACACTGCCGATCGACCTGGTCGCCCGCTTCGACGCCTCGGGGGTAACCGTTGGGTTGCTGTTCGCGCTGACCACGGTGGCCTTCATCGTCACCTCGCAGTACGCCGGCCGACTATCAGACGCTGGGCGCCGGGCGCCGGTCCTGGCGGCGGGCTGGGTCACCCTCGGTATCGCCTTGGCCGTCATGGGCGTGCCGTCGGCGGTGGGCACCCAAGCGGCCGCGTTGGTCTTGCTGGGGGCCGGCCTCGGGGCGATGATCGCGACGATCATGCCCGCCCTTGCCGATGCCATGGAGTCGGCGGGGGGAGCCCAGCGGCCCGGGACGGCCGCGGCCGCCTACAACCTCGCCTTCAGTGCCGGCACGGTGGCAGGTGGCCCGCTTGCCGGCTGGATGGCCGACCTTCGCTCATTTCAAGATGCCGCGATGCTGATCGCCGTTGTGACGTTGACCTGCGGTGTGCTGGCGGCACTCGTCCACGCCGCAGTGGTCCGGCGAGCGGTCAGCGATGCCTGAGGGCGTCGGTCACTGCAGCTGTAATTCCGGTGCGGGCGCCGGGGTGGTCGCCAGCTCGGCGTGGCCGCTCAAAACGCGCAGCATGTCACGCATGGCTGCCCCGACGGCGTCGCAGAACCGCTGAGCGGAAGTCTGGTCGCAGCCGTTGGACGCACTCACGAACAGGTACACGTCGTCGTCGCCGACAAAGGCGTATGAGACGCCGTAGCCCGTTTGCGTTATGGGCAGGAACCCGACCCCGCGCGAGGAGCTCTCCGGGCGCCAGGCGGCCGTCTGGCGCACGGGTGATTGTGACGTCGCGAGCTCGAACGGCAGGCTCCACGCGTCCGTGCCGAACAGCGCAACGTCCTTGCCCTCGCGCAGTGCTTCGATGAAAAGTCCGAGGAGGTGGCGATCGCAGCCTCGTCCACGCATCGCCCGCAACCGATTGGCGCGGTGGGCGCTGGCGGCGGCCCGGAGCAGGCGGGCGCGGCGGGCCCTGGTGCAGGTGGGGTCCATCATCGCCAGCACGAAGGCCCGACTTTGGGCGGTTGCCGAGCGCAAGCATTCCGTTCGTCCCGCCGCGAACAGCCGCGTGGTGGCCGTCTCATAGGTAAGGCACGGTCCCCGGTCGGGATGCAGGCGGCCATAAGCGAGCTGCAGCGCCAGCTGTATGAAGGCATCGGGGGAGCAGCGCGCCGCCTTGATTGCCGCGGCCCCGGCGGCGCCGAGGTCATCGGCGTAGACGTCGACGTCGTCGATCAGGGTGCGGGCATTGGCGACGGCAGCGCTGATGGCCCGGTCCAGGGTGGGGGTCACCTCGAACACCAGGCGGCGCGGGGGCGATGGCGGTGGCGTCGGCTTCTGGTCGAACGCGGAGGCAAAGCGGCGCTCGTAGAGCAGCCGTTCCTCCCACAGCAGCATCATCGCTTCGCCGTCGCCTCTGCTGTGCTCCATGATGCCGCCGGTTCGCCCATTGGCGAACACAACAAGGTTCATCGACTTGTCCAGCCAGCGGTTGGCGCCGGTACCGCACAGCGACGTGCGCCCCAGCTCGGTCAGCCCCTCGGGCTCGGCGTCATCGAGGATGACGACCAGCAGAGCCCGCTCGATGCGGTCGAGACTGTCGGCGTTGACCCCGCCGTCCCGGATCAGCCCCGCCCGCACCCGGGACCAGACATCGCGTTGTTCCAGAGTCAGAGCGGGAATCGGTGGACCGGGCGGCAGCGCGGTGGCCACTTGCTGGATTTCTTCTAGGGCCGCCAACAGCTGCGGGTAGGAGATGTCGCGTCGGCCCTCGTCAAAGATCACCTCGACCTCGAAGAAGTGTCCGTTGACCAGCACCACGATGGCGCGTTGGTCGTCGAAGCGCTCGATGGTGTCGACGTCGATGCCGGGCAGTCGAACGGTCGAATAGCAGTTGCGGAGCTGTTTCATGCACAGCGGCACCACGCCCTGAATTCGCTGGGGCGCGACCTGCCCCGCAGCGAGGCGGCGGCGAATGTCGAGCAAGGCCACCGTTGTCATGGCGGCCTGCTGCAGCTGGGAGACGCCGAGGCGAGCCATCGTCGGGGAGTCGACCGTGTAGCCGGTGCTGTAGAGCAGCGAGCGGCGGTCGATGAGGTAGGCGTAGTGTTCCCAGTACTCCGCCAGCCAGTTTTCGTGCCGGGCTCGCCGTGTCTCGAGGCGGTCCTGCAGGTATGCGGCGGTGTCACTGCCGCGAAATTGGTCCGCGGCGGTGCGCACTTCGGCCCGTCCGGTGGCGTCCAGCAGTGGGTCCACCGAGGCGATGAACGTCTGCAGCGTCTCCTCGATCGACGGAAGTGGCAGCCGCGGAAGTACCTGCTCGAACCGGTCGAGTGCGCCTGGCCCGGTTTGGTTCGGACTCAGGGCGCGCACCGCCGCCCCCCATGCCTTGGTGCGCCGCGATGACGGAGCGTCCATCCAGCCCTGCCAGGTGAGCAGCCGACGCAGTAGTTCCATGCGTAGACCCAGGTAGGTCATGTCGTCGGCCCCGTCCCCACCGGTGCCGGACGGGTCCGCGCCAGCAGCCGAGATCGGTTTGCGACGTCGTCCGCCGACAGGTAGCAGCCCTCCAGCACGCGTCGGGCCGATGCGGTCGGCTGGGTGTATGCCTGGCGTGCGTGCAGCGTGCGACGGTTCTGGAACACCACGATCTCGCCCGGCTGCAGCCGCAGAGCCAGCCGTGGTCCGTCCTCGACGGCGCTGGTGAAGGTCTGGTAGGCGCGGCGGTAGCGCTCCTCGTCGGCCGGGTCGCCGGCGAACGCCCCCTCGAACGGGGGCGCCCAGTTGATGCCGACCAGATTGGCGCGATCGTCGACCACCAGGTGGGGCTTTCGGACCACCATGTGCTGTTGGCGATTCACCGTCGCAAACGTCGCCCATACCTGACACAGCGTCTCGAAGTCGTCGGGTGCTTGGGCCCGCACCCGCTCGGCGGCGGCCAGTCCGTCGCAGAACCACGTCTGCCCGCCGGTTACCGCGGCGTCGAACGCGATGCAGTGCAGCAGCTGCAGGCCGGGGGGCGTCTCGTAGGCGCACAAGTCTTGGTGAAATGGCAGCGCGCAAGCGGTATAGGCGATGTTGACCGGCCTGTCTTCGACCCGCACCAGCCAGGTGTCGCCATAGATGGTCGGCATGACGGGCGCGATCTGGGCCGCCGTCGGGCCTACCACTCCGACCCGGGTAGGGGCTCCCTCGAGCACCAGCACCCGGTTGTCCGCCAGGGCGCCGAGCCAGTCACCGATCGTGGCCGCATCGGGGTCGGGTTCCCAGCGCCGCCGCTCGAGCCCAAGCGCGGATCTGCTGGCGAATCCGAACGGCAGTGGTTGCTCGCGCCAGTTCGCGTACCGTATGAGCTCCTCTTCGGCAAAAGTGCTGCGGTGTCCGTCCCGGAACAGGACCTCGACTACGCGGCCTCGACCACGCCGCAGCTCGGCCAGCCGGGTGTCCTGCGCCGTCGCTGCCGTGGTGCGCTGTCCGCTTTCGGTTCGGCAATTCCGGCAGGGGCATTGGCTTCGCAGCCACCACGGGCTCAGTTCGGTTGATCGCCCATCGAAGTCCAAGCGAACCGATCCGAGCGGGGAGACCTCGAGGACCACGTCGCTGTGCATCAGTGCGGCCCGTCGAGCAGCTGTGTTTCGGCGCGCAGTAGCAGATCGGGCTGGGCCGGGATGTCCCCATAACAGCCGCGCACGCTGTATCGAAGACGGTCGTCGTCCTGCTCGAGGACTTGTTCGAACAAGCTCTCGACGCGGTTATCGGCGTCGCTGAGCAATACCCGAGCCACGTGCGGGCGGCGACGCAGCGCGCCGCTGCGCACGGTTGCGTAGCTGAAGATGATCAACCGGTCGCCCGGCTCGCACAGCAGCGCCCCGCCCCCGTTCGGGCAGATCCGCGAAGATCCACGGTCGGCCGGGATGAGGTAGGTCGACCACCGATTGCCGTTTTCGAGGTTGACGACTTCGACTTCCTCCAACGGCAGCATCCCGACTTGTTCCATCAGGTCGACGTCGACGGCGATACTGCCGACGTAGTCGCGTTCGCGGTGCGTCACCCGCACCTGATGGAGCTTGGCGCGCAACAGTCTGATCCGGCTCATCGCGATGCGCCGTCGTCGTTGATGGGCTTGCGGCAGCCGAGCGCGACCATTGGCTCGGCGTCAAAGATCTCGTATTCGTCGCGTGCCTCGATCCGGTAGCCGAGTTTGGCGAGCGTTTGTTCTAGCGTGCGATGTTGATCGAGGTAGTCGGCGCGCACCGCGATGACCAGCCAGCCGCCGGGCTCGAGGACCCGGTCCAGCGCCGCGAGGTCCTCCGGCCCGGCGTGGGCGAACGTGAAGACGCCAACGGCGACGATCGCCGCGAAACGTTGATCCGGAAACAGGGTCGGCGCTGCTCCCAGCGCGCCGTGAACCACGTCGCGGTAGACATTCTTGGCACGCGCGTGGGAAAGCATGCCGAGTGAGCGATCCAGCGCGGTCAGGTTGTCATAGCCGAGCTTGTGCAGTTCCTCGCCCACCAACCCGGTGCCCGCACCCGCATCGAGCACGGGTCCGCTGCGCTCGGGCAGGTGCGCCGCCAACAACGCCGCCGCCCGACGGGGATTCTCCTGATAGTTATCGCGCAGGTCGGAGTCGTAGCTTTCGGCCCAGGCGTCATATTTCTGTTCGAGGCTGAGGTCAGGATCGCTGTTGTAGATCCACTCCAGCCGGTCGACGACTTTCTTGCCGAGGAAGAAGCTCCAGCCGACCTCCGCGTCCTGGATGACTTCCGGGATCTGTCGGTAGGCCGTGGCCAGCCGTGGACACGATGGCTCGGCCAGATCCGCCAGCAGTTTGTAGCTTTGCGCCAGGTGTGGGCTCAGGTCGCGGGTCTCGTAGACGACGAAGCCGTGCCGGGCCAGGGCCTTGCGGTAGTCGTCGGCCGAGAACGTTGGCTCGAATAGCAGCCGGTCGTAGACCACCTCGCGGGCGAGCGCGCTCACCGGGCGCTGCGGTGTCACCAGATCGTCGAACACGAACAGGCCCTGGGGTTGCAGTACCCGCGCCACCTCGGCAAGCGCTCGCTCGCGGTCGTGCACGTGGTAGAGGACGGCCTGGCTGAAGACGTGGGTGAACGTGCCGTCGGCGAATGGCAGCGCCGACGCCGAGCTGGCCATGAATTCGAGCTGCAACTGCGGATTGTCCGCCGCCAGCCGTTGCGCGTTGGCGATCCGCACGGCGCTCAGGTCGATTCCCGTGACCTGTGCACCCGTTTGTCGTGCCAGCCATGCGGAGACGGTCCCATTGCCGCAGCCAAGGTCGAGCACTCGCGACTGCGGCCCGATGCGCGCGGCGCGCAGCATCTGTTCGTTCCAGTGCTGGCAGCCGGCGATGAACCCGGTGTCGTCGTCCTCGAAGACACCCCAATGCAGGCTGCCGTCTGGATCCCAGAATCCGCGGTAGGTCGAGTCCTCGTGGTCGTAGAAGTCACGGGTCATGGCGTCGGTGTAGTCGTGACTCGCGGGCCCGCCCGACTCCGTGCTGGACTGGGGTTGGGCTCCGCCGCTGGAGGGGATGGCGCAGGCGGCACCCGATTCCTGTTGCGCGTCTGGCGATAATGCATTCAACATTTGACAGTGCCCTCCGTGTTTCGCTGACTTGGGCAGCAGTATTTCAATGAATGGTTTCGCTGACATCACGAATAGGGAATTCATACTATTAGTCAAATGATTTGACATTGAAGTCATATCGAAAATCTCGAAACGAGAATGTCTAATTTGATACGACAATGTCAATTTTTATAGCCGAATGTCTCAAGAATCGTGCGGGCAGGTTCTCCTGGCCTCGGCACCGGTTGTCGAGCGCCGGTCTGAGGGTGTGCCCTCGGGCCCACCTGCCGCGATGAGTGTGGCGGGCGGGCGTCGTAGCCGCAAATTCCTAGTACGGGTATGGGGTACCGGACCGCCCGGCGGTGGCCGATCCCCTCAGTTCGGCGTCACATCGGCCAGGAGCTGGCCGTCGTTCGGTATTTGGCGTTGGGCACGCTGCAGAAGTCCGAGGCCGTTCCGGCCAACAAGACGAAGTAGCCTTCGCCGCCGCGGCGGCCGGTGAAGGGGGGATAGGTCCAACCGCTGTTGCACATCGAATCCGGTCCGCCCGCGGTGGCCCGGCGCCAACCGGACTTGATGCAGGCCTTGAGGGCGTCGACGTCGGTGACGGTGCTCTTGGCGATGACCAGCATCGCTCCACCCCACTGCCCGTCGCTGCGACGGTAGGCGCGGGCCCCGAATCCGGTACCAGATCCTGCTGGGTCCGGCTGGCATCCCAACGCCCGTTGCAGCAGCAGGAAAACGGAGGCAAGTTCACGGTCGTCCACCCCGGCCGCGGCCGCAACGAATTGCGCGGCATCGGAGCCGTCGACCTCCTGGATGTCAGGTTTGTCGAAGCTGATCAGTTGCTGCGAGATGAGCTGCCCAAGCGATGTACTGCCGCCGCCGATGATCGGTCCGCTGCCGGTTGAAGTCATCGGCGGCAGCGTCACGGTCGGATCGGCCGCCGCTGTGGCCGGCACCGCCAACGTGGCTAGCGACAGGACGCAGGTGGCGACGGTGGCAA
Organism: Mycobacterium liflandii; assembly: GCF_022354805.1. Classification (NCBI taxonomy): domain Bacteria; kingdom Bacillati; phylum Actinomycetota; class Actinomycetes; order Mycobacteriales; family Mycobacteriaceae; genus Mycobacterium; species Mycobacterium liflandii. Next base: position 1,278,958 of record NZ_CP023138.1, read on the forward strand.
TGCATCTGATCCGAGGTGCGACAACTTTCATTGGCTATCTCCCTGGCGGCATCGGTGGGGCGTCATCGGGGACTAGTGCCGCGGCGATCTTGCGAAACAAGATATCCGCTTGGTTGGGGTAGTTGCATTCGTCGTCGAAGGCCTCGGGGGTGTAGGTGAGGGCGACCGCGATCGCGACTCGTTGCGATGGCAGGTACGCCTCGGTGGCCGCGTACCCGGAGAACAAGGGGTTCTGCAGCAACCAGTGGCCGGAGATGACGATCCCCAGGCCGTAGGTGTAACCCTCGCTTTGCTCGAAACAGGTGGGGCAGTCGGGCTGGGCGCGGGTCTTGCCACGCAGCGCAGTGGACACCATCTTCTGGTAGGAGTCCGCCGAGAGCAGCTTGCCTGATCCGATGCCTACCGCCGTGGCCTCCATGTCGTAGATAGTGGTGGTTTGGATGGCTCCGTGAGTGATGGTCCAGGACGGATTCCAGAACGTCGACTCCTCGGAAAACGGGGTATCCGCCGAGATTTTCAAGAACGCGCGACGCTCCGCGCTGAACGCGTGCAGGGCCGGGTCGGGGATGCTGGGTGTTTCGGAGTTGGCGGTGGCAGTCAGCCCCAGTGGCGCAAGCACCTTCTGTTTCAGCAGCGTCGCCATGTCTTGGCCGGTGGCCTTCTCCAGCGCCAGCCCCAACAGCACGTAGTTGGTGTGCGCATAATTCCAGTTCGTGCCGGGTTCGTAGAGCAATGGCCGAGAGGATATCTGTGCAAGGAGCTCCTGAGGCGTCCACTGCCGGAACGGGTCGGCATAAAGCGCGTCGCCGAATTCATCGTTACCCAGGACGTAGTCCGGATACCCCGACGTCATCTGGGCGAGTTGGCCCAAAGTGACCCGGTCGGCGTGCGGAAAATCGGGCAACCACTTCGACAATTTGTCGTCGAGGCTCAGTTTGTGTTCGTCGACCAGCTTGAGCAACAGCGTCGCCACGTAGGAAATGGCGACCGCGCCATTGCGGAAGTGCATGTCGGTGCTGGCCGGTACACCGGTCATCGAATCGCCCACGGCCTCGGTGACGATCTCCTTGCCATCCACGCTGACTCGAACGATCACCGACCGCAGGTGAGCTGGCCCCATGAAGTCGCGGACGACCTTCATCACCGCATCTGCCTTGGTGCCCTTGCCGTCCGGTCCGGTCGGTGCGGAGGATTGTTGCGGTGGGTGCAGCGCTGCGCACCCTGCCAATAGACAGACGCCGAACACCACACCAGCAACTCGCCGCAGAATTGGCATGTGCTTTGTTCTACCGCAACCCACCCGACCGCACCGATTTCGGGGTAATTCAGATACCCAAGTCCTTGGCGATGATGGTCTTCATGATTTCGTTGGTGCCGCCGTAGATGGTCTGGATGCGGGCATCGACAAATGCTTGCGACACCCGGTATTCCCGCATATAGTCGTAGCCGCCATGCAGTTGTAGGCAGCGGTCTGCGGTACGCACCTGAAGTTCGGTGGTCCACCATTTCAGCCGTGCCGCGCGGGCGGCGGTCAGCTCGCCGGCGAGGTGTTGGGCCAGGCAGTCATCGAGATAGGTTCGGGCGATGTCGATCTCAGTGGCTAGTTCGGCCAGCAGGAACTGGCTGTGCTGAAAGCTGGCGATCGGCGAACCGAAGGCTTTGCGCTGCCGCACGTAGTCCAGAGTCTCGGCCAAGATGCCTTCGGCGGCGGCGACCGCGCCAACTGCCAAGGCCAGTCGCTCCTGCGGCAGGTCGTATGAGCTGGTAGAACCCCATGCCCTCGTTCTGCAACAGGTTCTCCACGGGAACCCGCATATCGGTGAAACTGAGTTCGCTGGTGTCCTGGGCGTGCAGGCCGATCTTCTCCAGACTGCGGCCGCGGTGAAAGCCCGGTGTGGTTGCGTCCACCACCAGCAGCGAGAGCCCCTGGTGGCGTTCCGGTGAGGTGCGCACCGCGATGACGAACAGGTCGCCGCTTTGACCGTTGGAGATGAATGTCTTGGCGCCGTTGACAACGTAGTGCGAACCGTCTCGTACCGCTGTCGTGTGGATGCCGGCCAGGTCGCTGCCGGCGCCGGGTTCGGTCATCGCGATGCCGAGCACGGTGTCACCGGTCACCACGCCGGGTAGCCAGCGTTGTTGCTGTTCGAGTGTGGTCAGGTCGGTGAGATAGGGCAGCACGACATCGTTTTGCAGGGTGAAGGCGATGGCTTCGGATGCGGCGCCGGCTCGCTGCAGTTCGTCGATGACGATCGCGTTGTAGCGGAAGTCGTTCACTCCCGGTCCGCCGAACCGTTCCGCAACCGAGAATCCCAGCAGCCCCAGCCTTGCGGCTTCGGTGAACAGTGCCCGATCCCACTGCCCCCGGCGTTCCCCGGGTTCGTGGGCCGGGACGACGATGCGGTGGACGAAATCGCGGACCAATTGCCGGAACTGGTGATGCTCGGGTGTGTACTCGGGCCGGGAGGTCATCGCGGACCGGCTCAGCGGAAGGCGGCCAGACCGGTGAAAGCCTGCCCTAGCACCAGCTGATGCATCTCGGGTGTGCCCTCGTAGGTCAATACCGATTCCAGGTTGACCATGTGCCGAATTACCGGGTATTCGAGCGAAATTCCGTTGCCGCCCAGTATGGTTCGGGCGGTCCGGCAGATCTTGATCGCCTCCCGGGTGTTGTTGAGCTTGCCGAAGCTGACCTGCTCGGGCCGCAGGCCGACACTGTCTTTGAGGCGGCCGAGCTGTAGCGCTAGGAGCTGTCCCTTGTGCAGTTCGACCGCCATGTCGACCAGCTTGGCCTGGGTCAATTGAAACCCGGCGATGGGACGGCCGAATTGGGTGCGTTCTTTGGCGTAGTCCAACGCGCATTGCCAGGCCGAACGCGCCGCGCCCATCGCTCCCCAGACGATTCCGTAGCGAGCCTCCGACAAGCAGGTCAACGGTCCCCTGACGCCGGTCGCGCCGGGCAACATCGCCTCGGCCGGCAACCGCACATCGTCGAGGACCAACTCGCTGGTGATCGATGCCCGCAGGGACAGTTTGTGGTGGATGGTGTTGGCGGCGAAGCCGGCCGTTTCGGTGGGCACGACGAAGCCGCGGATTCCCTCCTCGGTGGCGGCCCACACGATCGCCACGTCGGCGATCGAGCCGTTGGTGATCCACATCTTGCGGCCGTTGAGCACCCAATCCGAACCATCGCGGCGCGCCCGGGTTTTCATCGCGGCCGGGTCGGAACCGACGTCGGGTTCGGTCAGGCCGAAGCAGCCGATCAGCTCACCGGCGGCCATGGGCGGCAACCACCGCTGCTTGTGCTCCTCGGAGCCGAAGTGTGCGATCGCGAACATTGCCAGCGATCCCTGCACCGAAACCAGCGACCGGATCCCGGAATCGGCGGCTTCCAATTCCAGGCACGCCAAGCCGTAGTGGACGGCCGACGCGCCGCCGCAGCCGTAGCCCTGCAAATGCATTCCGAGCAGGCCCAGTCCGCCTAGCTGCTTGGCCAGGTCGCGCGCGGCGGGCAAGTCCCCGTTCTCGAACCATTCGGCGACATGGGCAGTGATGTGCTCGGCGCAGAACTTTCTTACGGTGTCGCGGACCGCGATCTCGTCGTCGGATAGCGAAGCATCCAGTCCGAGCGGGTCGTGCGGGTCGAAGGTGGGCGGTGTCTCGGTGCTCATTACTCAATCCTACCTGGGCCCGGTAGTCTCGCTGCATGCAACCACGCCGCGGGCTCTCCTGGCTGGGTTGGCTGGCCGCCGACATCGTCGGGGTACTGGTTTTTTGTGCCGTCGGTCGCCGCAGTCATGCCGAAGGCGTCACCATCGGAGGCGTTGCCAGCACGGCTTGGCCGTTTCTCACCGGGACCATCCTGGGTTGGCTGGTGGCGCGCGGCTGGCGCCGACCTACCAGCGTGGCTCCAACCGGAGTGATCGTGTGGGTATCCACCGTCACCGTCGGGATGGTGTTGCGCAAGGCCAGTTCGGCGGGTGTGGCTACCAGCTTCGTCATAGTGGCATCGTCGGTCACCGCGGTGCTGTTGCTCGGCTGGCGGGCGGTCGTCGGGCTCAGGCTGCGACACCGCCCGGACGCCTGACGAAGCCGAGCCTGATGGTTCGGACGGGCGAGGAGCGGGGTACGGCCACCGGTGCCGAGATCACCGCGATCTTCGGCGCTACCGCCAGGGCGGTGCGCCCACCCATGGACCTGGTCGCCACCCGCACTCGGCTACTGGTCTAGCGGCGAGTGAAAGCGTTGGAGCGATAACCGATGCCCGAAGCCACCCAGCCAACCGGAGCCGTCGAGCTGCGATTTGTCCCGGTGGCCCTGGGGGATCCGCTGGCTCAGCCGTTGCTGACGGAACTGGCCGCCGAATACGCGCAGCGATACGGTGTCGAGCAGCCCGCGGTGCTGGCCTGGCTGCAGGACGGCGCGGCGCTCGAGTTCGCCCCGCCCGATGGCGGCATGCTGATCGGGCTGCGGGATGGGCGCCCGGTCACCGGCGGAGCATTTTGCCGACATGACCCTGACACGGCCGAACTCAAGCGCATCTGGACGCACCGCGAACATCGCCGCCGCGGACACGCTCGAGCACTGCTGGCCAGGTTGGAGGGCGAGATCGCCGCTCGCGGCTATCGGAAGGTCTATCTGGTGACCGGCAATCGTCAGCCGGAGGTCGAAGAGCTGTACCGGGCTTGCGGATACACCCGGCTGCCTGCACCGCAGCCTTCGGAGGGCCCGGTTCTGCCCATCGCGTTCGGCAAGGCGCTGCCATGACGCGCCCACTGCATCTGGGCGTGGCGCTGGACGGGTACGGGTGGCACCCGCAGGCATGGCAAACGACGTTGGCCGCCGACGCACAGACCCGGTCGGTGCTTAGCGGTGACTACTGGGCCGATCTGGCGATCACAGCCGAACGCGGGCTGCTCGACTTCCTCACCATCGACGACACCTTGATGCCGCAGCCAGGCCGCCGCGAGCGGATCGACCCCAAGCGGCTGGCGGGACGCGCCGACGCGGTGCTGGTGGCCGCCCGCATTGCCCCGCTGACGCGGCACATCGGGCTGATTCCGGTGGCCACGGTAACCCATACCGAGCCCTTCCATATCTCCAAAGCCATTGCCACTCTGGACTATGTCTCGCACGGCCGGGCGGGCTGGCAGGCTCGGGTCAGCGCAACGACGCACGAAGCGGCCCTGTTCGGCCGTCGTACTGTGCGCCGCGGCGAGTCATCCGCCGAGGCCTTCGGCGAGGCCCGCGACTTTGTCGAAGTGGTGCGCAAGCTCTGGGACAGCTGGGAGGATGACGCGGTCATCCGCGATGTGACCACCGGCCGATACATCGACCGGGACAAGGTGCACTACATCGACTTCGTCGGAACATACTTCTCGGTCAAGGGCCCCTCGATAACCCCGCGCCCACCGCAAGGCCAGCCGGTGGTGGCTGCCCTGGCGCACGCGGGGCCCATCTACGAATTTGCCGCGGCCAGCGCCGACGTCGTGTTCATCACGCCCACCGACGAAGACTCGCTGCGCAGCATCCTCGGCGAAGTGCGGGCAACCCGTGCGACGCTGAAAGTGTTTGCTGACGTGGTGGTTTCGTTGCATGATGGCGCCGACTTCAGATCTGATGCGCTGGTCTGGGCGGGCAGCCCCACCGAGTTGGTCGAGATGCTGCTGGATTGGCAACGCCTCGGCATCGACGGAGCCCGATTGCGGCCCGCCGTCAACGCCACCGACCTGGCCGGCATTGTCGATGAAGTGGTGCCGCTGTTGCAGCGCGCCGGGTGCTTCCGCACCGGCTATCGGGACGGCGAAACACTGCGGGAGCGACTCGGCCTGCCCCCGGCGCCCAACCGCTATGCGGCGGTGAGCCTATGATCCCGCTGTCCATCCTGGATCTGTCACCGATCAGCGCCGGCAGCACCGCCGCGACCGCGCTGCGCAACACCATCGAGCTGGCCCAGCACGCCGAGCGGTGGGGCTATCGCCGCTTTTGGGTCGCCGAGCACCACTTTGTGGCTGTCGCCAGTGCGTCACCGGCCGTACTGATCGGACAAATCGCCGCGGCCACCAATCGAATCCGGGTGGGATCGGCGGCCGTTCAACTCAGCCATACCACTGGGGCCGCGGTTGTCGAGAGCTTCGGCATGCTTGATGCTTTCCATCCCGGACGGATCGACCTGGGCGTTGGCCGATCGGCGCAGCGACGCGGCGTGAAGCCGAGGGACCCAGCCAAATCCCGTGCCCCACAACCTGCTCCGGAGTGGCGGGAAAGCGATGGCGTGGTGATCCCGCCGCCGTTCGACCTGCGCACGTTGCTATCGGGCGGCCGGGTCCAAGCCACCATGGCGATCCTGCAGCAACCCGAGGCCGTCGCGCCCGACTTCGCCGAGCAGGTCGGCGACATCCTCGCGCTGCTGGCCGGCACCTACCGGGCGGAGGGTTTTGACGTACATGCGGTGCCGGGTGAGAATGCGGCACTTACTCCGTGGATCTTCGGCAGCAGCAAGGGGCGAAGCGCCCAGGTCGCCGGCGCGCTGGGGCTGCCCTTCGTGGCCAGCTATCACCTCACCCCGGCCACCGCGCTGGAAGCCATCGAGACCTATCGCGATGCGTTTGTTCCGTCGGCGGCGCTGCAGCGCCCATACGTCGTCGTGTCGGCCGACATCGTCGTTGCCCAAGACTCCGCGACCGCGCGGCGGTTGGCATCCAGCTACGGCCACTGGGTGTATTCGATTCGGGCTGGTGGCGGCGCAGCCCCCTACCCGGATCCCGACGATTGCGCCGCGCTGACCGATGACCAGCTTGCGGTGGTGTCGGATCGACTGGCGACGCAATTCGTCGGTAACCCGGACGAGGTTGCCGAGCGGATGCTGGCCTTACAGCGGGTCGCCGGCGCGGACGAACTCGTCGTGACCTCGGTAACGCACGGGCACCAAGACCGCCTTCGTTCCCATGAGCTGATTGCACGGCGTTGGGGGCTGTGGTCATGATCCGCAAACCGGTTCACCTGGCCGCCCACTTCCCGGGCGTCAATAACACCACCGTGTGGGCCGATCCCGGCGCGGGCAGTCAGATCGAGTTCGAATCGTTTGTGCACCTTGCCCGTACCGCCGAACGCGGGTTGTTCGACTTCTTCTTTTTGGCCGAGGGCCTGCGGCTGCGTGAGCACCGTGGCCGAATCCACGACCTGGATGTGGTGGGACGCCCCGATACTTTTACCTTGCTGGCGGCTCTGGCGGGGGTCACCGATCGTATCGGTCTGACCGGTACGATCAACACCACCTTCAACGAACCATTCGAAGTGGCGAGGCAATTCGCGACGCTGGACCACTTGTCCGAGGGGCGCGCCGGCTGGAACATCGTCACCTCGTCGGACGCATTCACCGGGGCTAACTTCCGGCGCGGCGGCTATCTCGATCATGCTGACCGCTACCAGCGGGCCGAGGAGTTCTTGACCGTAGCCCGAAAGTTCTGGGACAGCTGGGCGCCCGGCGCGGTGCTGGCCGACATCGAGAACGGCGACTACGTTGATCCGGAGCGGATACGCAGCGTTGAACACTCGGGCCCGCAGTTCGAGGTGCGTGGATTCGCCACCTTGCCGGCGGGACCGCAGGGGCACCCGGTGTTGTTGCAAGCCGGCGATTCCGAGCAGGGGCGTGCTTTCGGCGCCAGGCATGCCGATGCCATGTTCACCCTGCACTCGTCATTGCGGGACGGCCAACGCTACTACGCCGACGTCAAAGGGCGGGCGCGGTCCTACGGGCGAGATCCCGACCAGCTCAAGGTTTTTCCGGCGGCAACCTTTGTCATCGGCGATACCCCGGACCAGGCGGGGGAAAAGGCCCGCCAGATCAGTTACCAGCAGGTCAGTGGCGCGACCGCGATCGCGATGCTCGAGCAGGTATGGGGTCGTGATCTCTCCGATTACGATCCGGACGGTCCACTACCCGACATCGACCCGATCGCCGATGCCGCCATCAGTCAGGGGCGGGTCCGCCATGCCGATCCGGTCGCCGTCGCCCGCCGGTACCGCGAGCGCTCCCAGGCCGAGAACCTCTCGATCCGTGAGCTGGTCATCGCGGTGACCAGCCGTCAGCAGTTCGTCGGTACCCCCTCGCACATCGCCGACGAGATCGACCGCTACGTTCAGGCCGATGCCTGTGACGGGTTCATCCTGGTGCCACATCTGACACCGCACGGTCTGGATGAATTCGTCGACCGGGTGGTGCCGCTACTGCAGGAGCGCGGCGCCTTTCGCACTGCCTACACCGGTCAGACGCTGCGAGACCATCTGGGGCTTGCAGGTTTGCCCAGCTAGTGGGCGTGGCCACCAGAACCAGCGGCCCAATAGCGTTGCGACGGCGGGCATCATGAACGACCGCACGACGAGGGTGTCGAACAGCAGCCCGATCATGATCGTGGTTCCGATCTGGCCCACCACGCGTAGATCGCTGAACAGCATCGAGCCCATGGTGAAAGCGAAGACCAGGCCGGCGGTGGTGACGACGCGCCCGGTGCTGGCCATCGATCGAATCATGCCGGTTTTGAGGCCGGCACCGATTTCCTCCCGAAACCGGGCGACCAACAGCAGGTTGTAATCCGAACCGACGGCCAGCATGACGATGATTGCCATCGGTAGCACGAGCCAGTGCAAGGGCATATGCAGGATGTGTTGCCAGATGAGCACGGACAGCCCGAACGCTGAGCCCAGCGACAGGGCGACTGTGCCGACGATGACCGCGGAGGCGACCGGGCTTCGGGTGATGCCCAGCATGATGATGAAGATCAGGCAGAGCGCGGCAACGACCACGATCATCAGGTCATACGTGGTGCCCTCGTGGATGTCCTTGAATGTGGCCGCGGTGCCGGCCAGGTAGATGTGAGCCGCCTGCAGCGGTGTTCCCTTCACGGCCTCGTCGGCGGCCAGCATGATCTTGTCGATATGTGAGATGCCTTCGGCGGTGGCGGGATCACCCATGTGGGTGATGACGAATCTGGCCGAGGCGCCGTCGGGGGACAGGAACAGCGTCAGTCCGCGCTGAAAGTCTGGGTTCTGGAAGGCTTCTGGTGGCAGGTAGAAGGAGTCGTCGTTTTTTGACCCGTCCAGTGCCTGGCCCATCTGGGTCGAGTTGCGGGTCATGTCCTCCATTTGAGTGACCAGTGCCGAGAAGGTGCTGGCCAGGGTTTGGGCAAGCGTCTTGACGGTCTGCATCGTGGCGATCAACTGGGGTAGTTGCGCGAACAGCTGTGGCTGGATCATGTCGATTCGATCCGTGGCACGAGCCATACCGCCGACGTCCTCGCTGAGCTTGTCGACACCGTCGATGGCGTCGAACAGGGACCGCAGCGACGCGCAGATCGGGATATCGAAGCAATGGCGTTCCCAGTGCAGATAGTTTCGAATCGGCCGCCACGTGTCGTCGAAGTCCGCGAGCTGGTCGCGGAACTCGTTGGTGTTCTGCTCCATCCGCCTGGTATGAGCGGTGACGTCGTGGTTTGCCTCGGTGAGCTGTCGGGTTAGGTAATCCTGACGCTGGGTGATGTCGATCATGCGTTGAATCTGATCGGTCAGCGTGGACAGATCGGTGACGCGTTCTTTGAGGTCGCTGAGGTTCTCGAGTGTCACCGCGCTTTGCATGTTGAGCTGGAACGGGATCGAACTGTGCTCGATGGGGGAACCCAACGGCCTGGTGATGCCCTGTACTCGGGCGATGCCGGGGGTGTGGAAGATGCCTCTGGCGATTCTGTCCAGGATCAGCATGTCTGTGGGGTTGCGCAGGTCGTGGTCTGCCTCGACCATCAGAAGCTCTGGCTCCATGCGGGCTGGTGGAAAATGCCGGTCTGACGCTCGGTAGCCGATGTTGGAGGGTGCCTCGGCGGGGATGTAATGGCGCTCGTCGTAATTGGTCTCGTACTTGGGCAAGGCGAGCAACCCGATCAGCGATATCAGCAGGGTGGCCACCAGCACCGGGCCGGGCCAGCGGACCACGATGGTGCCGATGCGTCGCCAGCGGCGGGTGGTGGTCGCGCGCTTGGGGTCGAACGCACCGAAGCGGCTGGTGAGCACGATCACGGCGGGCGCGAAGGTCAGCGAAGCCAGGACTACCACGAACAGACCTATCGAGCACGGCAGCGCGAGGGTTTGAAAGTAGGGAAGCCGGGTGAAACTCAGGCAGTACATCGCGCCGGCGACGGTCAGGCCCGAGGCCAGGACTACGTGACCAGTGCCGCGAAACATGGTGTAGTAGGACAGTTCTCGGTCCTGGCCAGCAGCTACCGCCTCCTGGTAGCGGCCGACCAGAAAGATGATGTAGTCCGTTGATGCGGCTATCGCCAGTGCCACCAGGACATTGACGGTAAACGTCGACAGGTCCATCAGTCCGTTGGTGGCAAGCACCGCGATGACGCCACGGACCGTGATGAGTTCAATCCCGACCGTCAGTAGCGTGAAAAGAACCGTCCAAAGTGAGCGGTAGGTAATTGCCAACATCAGTGCGATCACCGCGATGCTGATACCGGTAATCACTTGCAGGCTTCGGTCGCCGTAGATGACGCGATCGGCGCCTAGCCAGGGCTCCGGCGTTGTTGATTAGCAGGCTTGTGAGCTGGGTTGATGATCTTTGGTGCCGCGCTATTGGGGCCGGAGTGTAGGCACGGGCTATCTGGAGAACGATCGAGTTGGTTACTGTTCGTCGTTGGTCTGGAGTTGCCCGTGCCTACCGTTTCAGTATTGCCTGTGTCGTCGGTTCCAGAGGTGTTCGACCGCTGGAGTCCTGGTGAGCGCAGCGAGCTCATCGGATCGGAGTTTCTCGGTGTGTTGGCCTCGGTGCCGGACCCGAGGGACCCACGCGGTCGGAGGTATTCGCTGATGGCTTTGTTGGCGATCGCGGTTCTGGCCACTGCCGCGGGGATGCGCGGCTATGCTGGTTTTGCTACATGGGCGGCCACCGCTCCCGATGATGTGTTGGCCTAATTAGGGGTCCGGTTCCGGCGGCCCAGTGAGAAGACCTTCCGCGCTGTTTTGTCTCGGCTAGACCCCGCCGACCTCAACGCCAGGATGGGCAGTTACTTCACTGCACACGTGGCCAGCAGCGACCCCAGTGGATTGGTGCCGATCGCGTTGGACGGCAAGATGCTGCGTGGTGCCTTTACGCGCCAAAGCGACAGCCACGCATCTCGTGTCGGTGTTCGCCCACCGTGCCCGATTGGTGCTCGGTCAACTCGCTGTCGCCGAGAAAAGCAATGAAATTCCCTGCGTACGTGCCCTGCTCACGCTGCTGCCGGGTAGCTTGCGGTGGCTGGTCACCGTGGATGCGATGCATACCCAGGTCGTCACCGCGAAGTTGATCTGCGCCACCTTGAAGTCGCACTACCTGATGATCGTCAAGTCCAACCAAGCCAAAATACTTGCGCGTATCACCGCGCTGCCCTGGGCCGAGGTGCCCGCAGCCGCTACCGATGACTCCCGCGGCCACGGCCGTGTCGAGACCCGCACCCTGCAAATCATCACCGCTGCACGAGGAATCGGCTTCCCCTACGCAAAACAAATCATCCGGATCACTCGTGAACGCTTGATCACCGCCACCGACCAGCGCAGCGTGGAGGTGGTCTATGCCATCTGCAGCCTGCCGTTCGAGCACGCCCGCCCTACCGCGATCATGACCTGGATGCGTCAACACTGGGGAATCGAGAACAGCCTGCACTGGATACGCGACGTCACCTTCGACGAAGACCGTCAAAGGGCACATACCGGAAACGGCGCACAGGTCCTAGCAACGCTACGCAACACCGCGATCAATCTGCACCGCCTCAACGGCGCCGACAACATCGCCGAAGCCTGCCGGATCACCGCTTTGACCGCCAACCGCCGCCTAGACCTCCTCAATCCACAATTCCCCAGCTCACAAGCCTGCTAATCAACAACGCCGGAGCCCTGGGCGCCTAGCGGGCCCGGGCCGGTTAGATATGCCTTGATACCGGGCGGCGGCGGCATGTCGCCGATGATGCGTTGCACAGCGGTGACCGACTCGTTGGCTTGCGAGCCGCCCTGATCCCCGGCGAGATAAAGCTGGACGTAGGCGGCTTTGCCGTCGGCGCTCTGCGAGCTGGCCGCGGTGAGCGTATCGCCCCAGAAGTTATCGATATGTTCGACATGAATCTTGTCTTGCGCCAGCTTGCCTACGAGCCTGTCGTAGTAGCGGTGCGCGTCCTCGCCCAATTCGTGCTGCCCTTCCAACACCACCATCGCTATGGTGTCGGACTCGAATTGCTGAAAGTTCTTGCCGATGCGCTTCATTGCGAGTAGCGACGGAGCGTCGTGTGGCCCCAGCGCCACCGAACGCGCCTTGACGACCCAGGGCTCCGGCGTTGTTGATTAGCAGGCTTGTGAGCTGGGTTGATGATCTTTGGTGCCGCGCTATTGGGGCCGGAGTGTAGGCACGGGCTATCTGGAGAACGATCGAGTTGGTTACTGTTCGTCGTTGGTCTGGAGTTGCCCGTGCCTACCGTTTCAGTATTGCCTGTGTCGTCGGTTCCAGAGGTGTTCGACCGCTGGAGTCCTGGTGAGCGCAGCGAGCTCATCGGATCGGAGTTTCTCGATGTGTTGGCCTCGGTGCCAGACCCGAGGGACCCACGCGGTCGGAGGTATTCGCTGATGGCTTTGTTGGCGATCGCGGTTCTGGCCACTGCCGCGGGGATGCGCGGCTATGCTGGTTTTGCCACATGGGCGGCCACCGCTCCCGATGATGTGTTGGCCTAATTAGGGGTCCGGTTCCGGCGGCCCAGTGAGAAGACCTTCCGCGCTGTTTTGTCTCGGCTAGACCCCGCCGACCTCAACGCCAGGATGGGCAGTTACTTCACTGCACACGTGGCCAGCAGCGACCCCAGTGGATTGGTGCCGATCGCGTTGGACGGCAAGATGCTGCGTGGTGCCTTTACGCGCCAAAGCGACAGCCACGCATCTCGTGTCGGTGTTCGCCCACCGTGCCCGATTGGTGCTCGGTCAACTCGCTGTCGCCGAGAAAAGCAATGAAATTCCCTGCGTACGTGCCCTGCTCACGCTGCTGCCGGGTAGCTTGCGGTGGCTGGTCACCGTGGATGCGATGCATACCCAGGTCGTCACCGCGAAGTTGATCTGCGCCACCTTGAAGTCGCACTACCTGATGATCGTCAAGTCCAACCAAGCCAAAATACTTGCGCGTATCACCGCGCTGCCCTGGGCCGAGGTGCCCGCAGCCGCTACCGACGACTCCCGCGGCCACGGCCGTGTCGAGACCCGCACCCTGCAAATCATCACCGCTGCACGAGGAATCGGCTTCCCCTACGCAAAACAAATCATCCGGATCACTCGTGAACGTTTGATCACCGCCACCGACCAGCGCAGCGTGGAGGTGGTCTATGCCATCTGCAGCCTGCCGTTCGAGCACGCCCGCCCTACCGCGATCATGACCTGGATGCGTCAACACTGGGGAATCGAGAACAGCCTGCACTGGATACGCGACGTCACCTTCGACGAAGACCGTCAAAGGGCACATACCGGAAACGGCGCACAGGTCCTAGCAACGCTACGCAACACCGCGATCAATCTGCACCGCCTCAACGGCGCCGACAACATCGCCGAAGCCTGCCGGATCACCGCTTTGACCGCCAACCGCCGCCTAGACCTCCTCAATCCACAATTCCCCAGCTCACAAGCCTGCTAATCAACAACGCCGGAGCCCTGCTTGACGACCGCTTGCAGTTGCGGTGCGATGACATTCACGAGGACGGCTAGCCCCACCCAGAACAAGACGATCGGCAGCGACAATCTCCGCACCCACCGGGCGGCGCCAAGTACGTACCCGGTTGAATTCAAGGAACTCATGCCGATTTCACCAGGAAGCTTGTATGAGCGTTATATGACTCGACTTCCCGTTCGGCGCGGACCACGCCATTGACGGTGATGCGACAACCCAAAGATGTACTGTCGCTTCGCGCCACCACATTTGCGATGACGGCTGAAAGTGTGGTCACGACGGTAAGCGACCACGGTATCGCCGTATTGGTGACTTCGTGTGGTTGGGCCTCGGCGTCCAGGTAGTTGATGGTGGCCAACGATCCTGGCGGGCCGGTGACTTCGTACAGGACGCGTTTCGGATTAAATGCAACAATCGAATCGGCATTGCTCGCCGCCGTCGTTGTGCGACTACATGGAGCATTCGGCTCGCCTCGGAATCGGCCGGGCACACCGACCAGCGCAGCGTGGAGGTGGTCTATGCCATCTGCAGCCTGCCGTTCGAGCACGCCCGCCCTACCGCGATCATGACCTGGATGCGTCAACACTGGGGAATCGAGAACAGCCTGCACTGGATACGCGACGTCACCTTCGACGAAGACCGTCAAAGGGCACATACCGGAAACGGCGCACAGGTCCTAGCAACGCTACGCAACACCGTGATCAATCTGCACCGCCTCAACGGCGCCGACAACATCGCCGAAGCCTGCCGGATCACCGCTTTGACCGCCAACCGCCGCCTAGACCTCCTCAATCCACAATTCCCCAGCTCACAAGCCTGCTAATCAACAACGCCGGAGCCCTGAGTAGGGCCGCTATGGGACTTTCTCGCCGAGAAGAAATCGGCAATCACCGAATATCCGGCTCGCAGGTTGGGTGCGGCAGCGGCGGACTGGCTCGGCGACGAACAAGAGACGATCTATGGCTGTTTCTTGGAAGACGTCGAAGGATTCGACAACAAGTTCTTTGACATTCCGCCGGATGAAGCCGCGCTGATGGATCCGCAGCAGCGCTTGCTGCTGGAGACGTCATGGGCCGCGCTGGAGCACGCGGGGATTCTTCCCAAGACATTGAAGCTTTCTGACACCGGGGTATTTGTCGGGGTCTCGTCGACCGACTATGTGCGGCTCTTGTTCCCCGGCGGGCGAAAGCCCACCATTTGGGACAACACGGGTGGATCGTCAAGCATCATCGCCAACAGGCTTTCGTACTTCCTGGACGTGAACGGGCCGTCCCTCGTTATCGACACGGCTTGCTCATCGTCGCTGGTCGCCGCACACCTGGCCCGCAAGAGCCTGGCTTCGGGGGAATGCGACCTGGCCGTCGTGGCGGGAACAAACGTTCTTATCTCGCCGGAAGTATGGCGCGGATTTCAAGAAGCCGGCGTGGTGTCGCCCACCGGATCCTGCCGCGCTTTCGACGCGCGAGCCGACGGAATGGTGCGCGGTGAGGGGTGTGGCGTTGTCGTCCTGGAACGTCTCAGTGATGCGCGACGTGCCGGGCGAACCGTGCTGGCGGTCCTGACCGGTTCGGCAGTCAATCAGGATGGCCGGTCCAACGGGATCATGGCCCCCAATCCCAGAGCGCAGATTTCTGTTCTTGATAGCGCCTGCAAGTGTGCCGACATCGATCCCGCGGAAATCGACTATGTCGAAGCCCACGGCACCGGAACATCGGTGGGCGACAGGATCGAGGCGCACGCGCTAGGCCAAGTCTTTGGCCGCGGGCGACAGGCGGCCAAGCCCCTGATGATTGGCAGCATCAAGCCCAATATCGGGCATCTGGAAGGCGCAGCCGGAATCGCCGGCCTGATAAAGACCGTCTTGATGCTGCAGCGCGGACAGTTGTTGCCCAGCGGCGCGTTTGAGGTTCCGAACCCCAATATTCCGTTCGCAGAATTGGGACTTGCGGTCGTCGAAGAGTTTCAGGAGTGGCCGGCGGTGGTGGGGCGGCCGCGGCGGGCTGGGGTGTCCTCATTCGGTTTTGGTGGCACGAATGCGCATGTGATTGTTGAGCAGGCTGTTGAGCGGGTTGTTGAGCGGGTTGTTGAGGTGGGTCCGGGTGTGTTGGCGTGGGTGGTGTCGGCGCGGACGGCGGCGGGGGTGGGTGCTCAGGCGGGGCGGTTGTTGGAGTTTGTGCGGGCTGGTCGGGAGCTTGATGCGGGGGATGTTGGGTATTCGTTGGTGACGACGCGGTCGTTGTTTGAGCATCGGGCGGTGGTGGTCGGTGCGGGCCGTGATGAGTTGTTGGCGGGGTTGGCTGAGGTGGTTGAGGGCCGTCCGGGTGTTGGGGTGGCTAGTGGTGTGGCGATGCCTGGGGGCAAGACGGTTTTCGTGTTTCCCGGTCAGGGTGCGCAGTGGCTGGGTATGGGTCGGGAGTTGTGTGCGGGGTATCCGGTTTTCGCTGCGGCTTTTGATGCGGTGGTTGCTGAGTTGGATCGGCATTTGGCTCGTCCGTTGCGTGAGGTGGTGTGGGGTGCTGACGCGGAGCTGTTGAACACCACCGAGTTTGCGCAGCCGGCGTTGTTTGCCGTGGAGGTGGCGCTGTATCGGTTGTTGGAATCGTGGGGGATGCGGCCGGGTTTGGTGATGGGCCATTCGGTGGGGGAGTTGAGTGCTGCTCATGTCAGTGGGGTGCTGGATTTAGCGGATGCGGCGTTGTTGGTGGTGATGCGGGGGCGGTTGATGCAGGCGTTGCCCGGTGGTGGGGTGATGTATGCGGTGCAGGCTGGTGAGCAGGAGCTGCGGCCGTTGCTGGGTGAGCAGGTCAGTGTGGCCGCGGTCAATGGTCCGGGGTCGGTGGTGCTTTCCGGTGCCCGGGAGGCGGTCAGTGTGGTCGTGGATCGGTTGGCGGCTCAGGGGCGGCGGGTGCGTCGGCTTGCGGTGTCGCATGCTTTTCATTCGGTGTTGATGGAGCCGATGCTCGAGCAGTTCCGGGCGGTGGCTGATGAGGTGTATGCGGGGCGGCCGGCTATTCCGGTGATCTCGAATGTGACCGGTCAGTTGGTGGCTGAGGATTACGGGTCGGCTGATTATTGGGTGCGCCACATTCGGGAGGCGGTGCGTTTTGCCGACAGTGTGTGTTTCGCGCATTCGGTGGGGGCTACCCGGTTTGTTGAGGTGGGGCCGGCCGGTGGTTTGACGTCGTTGATCGAGGAGTCGTTGGCGCAGGTGTCGGTGGTGGCGGTGCCGACGTTGCGTAAGGATCGGCCCGAGCCTTTCGCTGTGGTGGGCGCGGTGGCGCAGGCGTTTGTCCGGGGTGCGGGTGTGGATTGGGCTTCGGTGTTGGCCGGGTGTGGTGGGCAGCGGGTGGGGTTGCCGACCTATGCCTTTGCCCATGAACGGTTTTGGCTGGCCGATCGGTTCGGGGTGGGGCAGCAGGTTTGTGTTGGGCAGGTGCTCGCCGATGAGGCCGGTCCGGGCGCCCACGAGGCTGCTGGCGCGGCGGTGGGCCAGGGGTTTGCCGCCCGGTTGCAGGGTTTGTCCGATGCCGAGCAGCAGGCGGCGGTGCTGGCGATGGTGTGTGAACACACCGCGGCGGTGTTGGGTCGTGACGGGGCAGCCCAGCTCGATGCCGGGCAGGCGTTTAGCGACGCCGGGCTCACCTCGCTGAGCGCGGTCGAGTTACGTAACCGGCTCAAGACCCTGACCGGGGTAACACTTTCAGCCACCACCGCTTTCGACTACCCCACCCCAACCCAACTAGCCGATCACCTGCTATCGCACCTACACCACCAAAACCCCACCGGTGCAACGCCAGAACTCGATCGAGTCGATGCGCTCACCGACCTGTTTCTTCAAACGTGCGACGCGGGTCGGGATGATGACGGCTGGCAGATCGTCGCGCTGGCGGCCAACGGCCGCGAGCGGATGACCACGCCGGTCCCCAAGCGGGAGTGGAAAGAGGTCGTTCTACTAGCGGGCGGCGGATCGGATGTGGCCGTGGTGTGCCTGCCCACCTTGACAGTCCTGTCCAGTCCGCATGCGTATCTCGATGTTGCGCGTGCGATGGCGGGCCGCCATTCAGTCCACGCTCTTTCGCTACCTGGTTTCGATCCCGACGACGCGTTGCCCCAAGACCGAGAGGTGGTTCTCGAAGGCGCCGCCCAGGCAATCCTTCATGCCGTGGGCGACCATCCGCATTTGGTGCTGGCCGGCTATTCCTCGGGTGGGGTGTTGGCCCATGCCCTCGGCTCCTATCTGGCCGAGCGACACCAACCGACACCGCTCGGAGTCGCCCTCATCGACACCTATCTGCCGAGCCAGATCGTGAACGCCGACAACCCCGATCAGGTCGGCGTCAACGAAACGGGAGCCCTCTTTTCCCGGCGAGTGACCAGCATGGCCCGCGAGCTGGATCAACTGAATGCGACCCGGTTGACCGCTGCCGCAAGCTACGCCGCGCTCTTTGGTACCTGGGAACCCGTCGTGTCGGCTGTTCCGCTGCTCAACATGATCGCGATGGACGAAACAGCTGCCTGCGAGCGGGTGCGCGCAGAACGGATCAATCGCTGGCGAGTCGCCACCGCAGAGGCTTCCTACTCTGTGGTTGAAGTCCCCGGTGATCATTTCGACATGATCACCACATCCAGTGATGCGACAACGACGGCGCTTCACGGGTGGATTTCTGGATTGATCCGCGCCGGGTAAAGGGCGCGATCCCAGACGCCGGCTCAGCGTTGGGCGCGAGCCCGGGCCTCCTCTGTGGCCAACCGAATTGGCCCGCGCCAGAGGCTCCCATGGCCGGGCGCCAAGGTGTCTGCTTCCACCTGTGCCAGCGTGGACAGGCTGCGGATGCACCTTTCCTGGACCTTGCTGAACACCGCCGGTAGCAGTTGGGGCCCCCGATGGCGCAGCATGGGATGACCGGTGATCAGTGCGTCGCCGCTGGCTAGTACGCCGTCGACCAGATATGAGCAATGTCCGCTGGTGTGACCCGGCGTGGGAATGGGTATCGGGTGACCTGGCAGGGCCGCAGCCACTTCGGCGCTCAGGGCCTGCGTGCTCGGAACGCCGGCGCGCCGTAGGCCGCCCCTAAACACCAGATGAATGCCCCACAACGCGGTGCGTGGGCGCCAACTGCGCAACACGACGTCGAGCGGCGAGGCGCTCTCGTGGTACTCGCGCTTGGCGTGCCCGACTTCGTTGGCATCGCAGTACACCGGGGTGCCGTGCTGGGCGGCGAACCAGATCGCGGTGCCCAGGTGATCGATGTGGGCGTGAGTCAGCAGGATCGCGCGTACGTCGCCGGGGCCGTAGCCCAGCGTGCGCAGCGACGTCAGCACGTTGTTGCGGTCGCCGGGATAGCCGGCATCGATCAGCATGACACCGGTCTCGTCGGTGACCAGCACCCAGTTGACCGCGGGTCCTTGGGCGAGATGGACCTTGTCGGTGACCTGGACGAGCTCCGTGCGCTGGTGGGGCATGCCCGCGAGTGTAGGACGGGCGCGGCGGGTCGCGACCGAGGGCGTGGAGCGATCGCGAGCGCGGCGGAGCCGGGCGCGGCGGGTCGCGACCGAGGTCCTACTCCCAGCCCGAGGGCCTAGGAGTAGAAAGAACTAGTGGCTGAACTGAAACTCGGATACAAGGCATCGGCCGAACAATTTGCGCCGCGTGAGCTCGTCGAGCTTGCCGTGGCCGCCGAAGCGCACGGCATGGACAGCGCCACCGTCAGCGACCACTTTCAGCCGTGGCGTCACGAAGGTGGGCACGCCCCGTTCTCGCTGGCCTGGATGACCGCGGTGGGCGAGCGGACCAAACGGATGCAGTTGGGGACCTCGGTGCTGACCCCCACCTTCCGCTACAACCCCGCCGTCATCGCCCAGGCGTTTGCCACCATGGGCTGTCTCTACCCGAACCGGATCTTCCTCGGCGTTGGTACCGGTGAGGCGCTGAACGAGGTTGCCACCGGCTACCAGGGCGTCTGGCCCGAATTCAAGGAGCGATTCGCCCGGCTACGCGAATCGGTGCGATTGATGCGCGAACTGTGGCGCGGCGACCGCGTCGACTTCGACGGCGAGTACTATCGGCTCCGAGGGGCTTCGATCTACGACGTGCCGGAAGGGGGAGTGCCGGTCTACATCGCCGCGGGCGGTCCGGCGGTGGCCAAGTATGCGGGCCGTGCCGGCGACGGTTTTATCTGCACCTCCGGCAAGGGCGAGGACCTCTACAGCGAGAAGCTGATGCCAGCGGTCCGCGAAGGCGCCGCGATCAACAACCGCAATATCGACGACATCGACAAGATGATCGAAATCAAGATCTCCTACGACCCTGATCCTGAACTGGCCTTGAACAACACTCGGTTCTGGGCGCCGCTGTCGCTGAGCGCCGAGCAGAAGCGCAGCATCGGGGACCCGATCGAGATGGAGGCGGCCGCCGAAGCACTGCCCATCGAGCAGATTGCCAAGCGCTGGATCGTGGCCTCGGACCCCGACGAAGCCGTCGAGAAGGTCGGCCAGTACGTGGCCTGGGGTCTGAACCATCTGGTGTTGCACGCGCCCGGCCACGACCAGCTCCGGTTCCTGGAACTGTTCGAAAAGGACCTGGCCCCCAGATTGCGGCGACTTGGCTGACCAACAGGTGTCGACCGGCTCGGGCGCCACCGGCATATACATCGCCGCCCCGGAACCGGAGAACGGCAAGTCAACCATTGCCCTGGGTATCCTGCACAGATTGGCCGCCACCGTGGCCAAGGTCGGTGTGTTCCGGCCGATCACCCGCCGCGGCGAGCGGCGTGACTACATTCTCGAATTGCTGCTGGAGCAGACCACTGCCGGACTGTCCTACGAGCAATGCGTCGGCGTCACCTACCAACAGCTGCACGACGACCTCGAAGCCGCGATAGCGGACATCGTCGCCGCCTACCACGCGATGGCCGATGCGTGCGACGCGGTGGTGATCGTCGGCAGCGACTACACCGACGTCACTACGCCCACCGAGCTGTCGGTCAACGCGCGCATCGCGGTCAACCTCGGAGCCCCGGTGCTGCTGGCCGTGAGCGCAAAAGGCCGTGACGCGGATCAGGTCTCCGGAGTCGTCGCGGTGTGCCTGGCCGAGCTGGCCGCACAGCACGCCCACACCGCGGCCGTGGTGGCCAACCGATGTGAGTCCGCGCAGTTGGCGGCCGTCGGTGATGCGTTGCGGGCCTTCGCCCCGCCCAGCTATGTGCTGCCCGAAGAACAGTTGTTGTCCGCGCCGACGGTGTCCGAGTTGGAGAAGTCCGTCAACGGAACACCGATCAGTGGCGATGCCTCGCTGTGGGGCCGGGAGGTCACCAGCCTGCTGGTCGCCGGGATGACCGCCGATCATGTGCTGGAGCGGCTGCGTGACGGCATGGCCGTGATAACTCCCGGTGACCGCTCCGATGTGGTGCTCGCCGTGGCCAGTGCCCATGCGGCCGAGGGCTTTCCATCGCTTTCCTGCATCGTCCTCAATGGCGGGTTCGAGTTGCACCCGTCGATCGCCTCGCTGGTTGCCGGGCTGCGGCTGCGACTGCCCATCATCGGAACCGATCTGGGCACCTTTGACACCGCCAGCGCTGCCGCGACGGCTCGCGGCCGGGTCAAGGCGACGTCGCAGCGCAAGATCGACACCGCTCTGGGATTGATGGACCGCTACGTTGACATCGAGGATCTGTTGGCGAAGCTTGCGATCCCGATCCCGACGGTCACCACACCGCAGATGTTCATGTACCGCGTGCAGCAGCAGGCGCGTTCGGATCGCCAGCGCATCGTCTTGCCCGAAGGTGAAGACGACCGGATTCTCAAATCCGCTGGGCGGCTATTGCAGCGCAACGTTGCCGATTTGACCATTCTCGGTGACGAGGCCGAAATCCGTTTGCGTGCGGCTGAACTCGGTGTCAGCGCTGGATAGCGCCACGGTGATCGACCCGCGTACCAGTAGCTTGTGCAACGAGTTCGCCGATCAGTATGCGCAGCTGCGTAAGGCCAAGGGGATCACCCACGAGCAGACCCGCGAGATCATGAACGACGCAACCTATTTCGGTACCATGCTGGTATACAACGGCATGGCCGACGGCATGGTTTCCGGCGCCGCACATACCACGGCCCACACGGTTCGCCCCGCGCTGCAGATCATCAGAACCGTTCCGGGCGTGTCCACCGTCTCCAGCATCTTCTTGATGTGCCTGCCCGATCGGGTGCTGGCCTACGGTGACTGCGCGATCATCCCGAACCCGACCGTCGAGGAGCTGGCCGATATCGCTGTCTGTTCGGCGCGCACCGCCGCGCAGTTCGGCGTCGAGCCGCGAGTGGCCATGCTCTCCTACTCCACCGGCGCATCGGGATCCGGGGCGGACGTCGACAAGGTAAGAGCGGCAACCGAACTAGTGCGCGAAAGGGATCCGCAGCTAATGGTGGAAGGCCCCATCCAGTACGGCGCCGCGGTGGACCTGTCGGTCGCGGCTACCAAAATGCGCGATTCTGCGGTTGCCGGCCGGGCGACGGTGCTGATCTTCCCGGATCTCAACACCGGCAACAACACCTATAAGGCGGTGCAGCGCAGCGCCGGTGCGGTGGCGATCGGCCCGGTACTGCAGGGCCTGCGCAAGCCGGTCAACGACTTGTCCCGGGGTGCTCTGGTGGAGGACATTGTCAACACCGTCGCTATCACCGCAATTCAAGCTCAGGGTGTTCATGAGCGCTAGCCGTCCGAATCGTGTTGTGCCGGTCCTCAACTCTGGATCCTCATCCCTGAAGTTTCAGCTCGTCGAACCCGATTCAGGTATGTCACGGGCGACCGGAAACATCGAGCGCATCGGCGAAGAATCGTCATCGGTGCCCGACCACGACGCGGCCCTGCGCCGAGTGTTCGAGATCTTGGCCGAAGACGACATCGACCTTCAGTCCTGCGGCCTGGTCGCGGTGGGGCATCGGGTAGTGCACGGCGGCAAGGACTTTTACGAACCGACGTTGCTCAACGATGCGGTGATCGGCAAGCTCGATGAGCTATCGCCGCTGGCCCCGCTGCACAATCCGCCCGCGGTGTTGTGCATCAGGGTGGCGCGTGCGTTGCTGTCCGACGTACCGCACATCGCGGTCTTCGACACCGCCTTCTTTCACCAGCTCCCGCCCGCGGCGGCCACCTACGCCATCGATCGCGAGTTGGCGGACGTCTGGAAAATTCGCCGCTATGGCTTTTACGGGACATCCCATGAGTACGTCAGCCAACAGGCCGCGGAATTCCTGGGCAAGCCTATTGGTGATCTGAATCAGATTGTGCTGCATCTGGGTAACGGCGCGTCGGCTTCAGCGGTTGCGGGAGGACGGCCGGTGGAGACGTCGATGGGTCTGACGCCGCTGGAGGGTTTGGTGATGGGCACCCGCAGTGGTGACTTGGACCCCGGGGTTATTGGATACCTTTGGCGCACCGCAAATTTGGGTGTTGATGAGATCGAATCAATGCTCAACCACCGGTCCGGGATGTTGGGGTTGGCAGGCGAGCGGGACTTTCGCCGGCTGAGGGCAATGATCGACGACGGCGACCCGGCGGCTGAATTGGCTTACGACGTGTTCATTCACCGGCTACGCAAGTACGTTGGCGCTTACCTGGCGGTGCTGGGCCACACCGACGTGGTGAGCTTTACCGCCGGGATCGGCGAGCACGACGCGGCGGTGCGCCGAGACGCCCTGGCCGGGATGGCCGAACTGGGGATCAGCCTGGATGAGGGGCGTAACGCCTGCCCGTCCGGTGGCGCGCGCCGGATCTCCGCCGACGACTCGCCGGTCACCGTTTTGGTGATACCGACCAACGAAGAACTGGCTATTGCCCGGCATTGCTGCTCGGTGTTGGTCGCCGTATAGGAAGCCGAGCGCGGGAGAACTGTGAGCGTGCGTCCAGGGCTTTGAGCGTGCCTGTCGGGCGGAATCTGCCCAGCCGCGGTGCCGTCGGCGCACGCCCGAAGCCTACAGCGCACACTCGATGCCGAACCTGTGCAAAGACGAAGACGCCGAACGCGGTTGGCGTGCGAGTCTTCGCGTCATGTGTGATTTGAGAGCTCCGTTTATCGGTAGTAAGGCACTGGCGTGTGGAGCGGTTACGCGCCATCAATTGCGGACCCGGTACCGGCCGGTCCTGCCGAACGTCTATCTGTCCGCCGGGGTGCACCCGTGCCTGCAGAGCAGGATTGCCGCCGCCTGGCTGTGGTCGCGCGGTTCGGCGACGGTCGGCGGTGCGGCGGCAGCGGCCTTGCACGGCGCGAAGTGGATTCCCGAGGACGTCCCGGTTGAGCTGATCTGTGCTCGCTCCCGCCCACCTCGTGGCGTGCTGACCCGCCGCGACGTGCTGATCGATGGCGAAACTCAGTTCCTGGGCGGGTACTCGGTCACCACGGCCGAGCGCACCGCTTTCGACATCGGCCGCCGTGGAGCCATGCGTTCGGCGGTGGTACGGCTGGACGCGCTGGCGCGCGCAACCGGGTTCACGGTGGCCGATGTGCTGCAGGTCGCCAGAAACCACCGCGGAACTCGTGGATTGCGGCAACTGGAGACCGCGCTGGAATTGGTCGACCCGGGAGCACAGTCGCCGCGAGAGAGCTATCTGAGGCTGTTCCTGATCGACGCCGGACTCCCTCGGCCTCAGACCCAGCTGCCCGTGCTGGGCGTCAACGGTATGCCCGTCGCGTATCTCGACATGGGGTGGGAGCGGTACATGGTGGCCGTCGAATACGACGGCGATCACCATCGCAGCGACCGCCAGCAGTACGTCAAAGACATTCGGCGCGGTGAAATGCTCGAGCGGATGGGGTGGATCGTCATACGGGTGGTGGCCGAGGACCGCCGCGTCGATATCCTGCGCCGGGTGACCGCTGCCCTGGCTGAGCGCAGATCGGCCGTGCCGTAGCGAGTTTGACTGCGCGTGTGCGGCTTCGAAGGTGCCGGCAGGGATATGGTTCCCGGATTTTTACGCCCGGATCGCACACCCGAGTCCACCGACACACACCCGATGTAAAGAGCGTGAGCGCACCCTAGAACGTGCTGGTGGGCCGCACCTTGTTGGCCATGTCGACCAGGGTGTAGCGGTGCCGCTGGGTGGGGGCGACGCGGGCCAGGCTGCGCAGCGAGGCCTCCACGCCCAGCCGGAGCCCGTGATCGGTGAAGGGAAAGCCAAGGATGTGGTTGGTGCTGGCCTCGTTGTCCTGCAACCAGTCCATCGCGCCGCCCAGTACCAGGGCGCGGATCTGCAGCACACGCGGTTCGGTAGGTGGCAGTGCCTCGACTCTGCGTGCGGCGTCGCGGATCTGTTCTTCGGTGATCTCGCCGTGCGACCGTCCCGAGAGCAGGGTCACCGCACTGGTCAACCGCGCCGTGGTGAAATGCCTCGAGCTAGGTGGGACTTCATCGAGGGTGCGTACCGCACCGGCGCGTTCGCCTTGCGCGGAAAGGGTTCTGGCCAGTCCGAATGCCGCCGAGATGACGCCGTCGTTGGTGCTCCACACGGTCTGGTAGAAGTTGGTCCCGTCGGTGTATCCGGCCAGTTCGGCGGTCGCGGCCAGCGCCAGTTTGGGCGCAAGTTCACCCGGGAAGGTGTCCAGAACTTCGGTGAAGTGTTTGATCGCGGCGTCATAGGCGCCAGTGAGTAACTCGGAGACGGCCCGGTACCAGACCAGCCGCCAGCGCCAGCCCACCCGCTCGGACAGGTCGTCGAGTTTGCGGGTGGCCTTGGCGACGTCGCCGAGATCCAGCAGGGCACGAACCTCCATCAGCGGCAGTTCCACCGATTCGGAGAGGTCGGTGCCGTCGGAGTCCAGCGCGCCGTGTCGGGCGGCGCGCAGTGAGTCCAGGGTCTGGACGGGCTGGGAGAGCACCGTCGCCTGCAGGACGGAGGCCGCGACGTCGGTCCGATCGACCAGCGGTACCTGCAGTGCCGTCACGATCTCCTTGGCGGTCAGCTTCTCCGAATGCACCTGACCGTCCTGATATACGTCAGTGTGCGCGACCAGCAGGTCAACCCCAAACGTCGAGCGGCTGGGGCTGAACACTGTCGACAGGCCGGGGCGGGGGACCCCGGTGTCTTGGGCAACCACCTCGCGCAAGACACCCATCAGCTGCCCGGACATCTCCTCGGCGCTGGCGAACCGCCGCCGTGGGTCCGGGTCGATGGCGCGGCGCAGCAGGCGGCCGAACGAGTCGTAGCTGGCCAGCACCGGATCGTCGTCGGGCAATCCATCGAGGTAGCGGCCATTGCGGGTAGGCAGGTTCAAGGTGAGCGCGGCCAGCGTGCGCCCCACCGTGTAGATGTCGGTGGCCACGGTGGGGCCGGTCCGCACGATCTCGGGCGCCTGGAAGCCGGGAGTGCCATAGAGGTAACCGAAGGAGTTGATCCGCGACACCGCACCCAGGTCGATGAGCTTGAGCTGCTCTTCGGTGAGCATGATGTTCTCCGGCTTCAAGTCGTTGTAGACCAGGCCGAGAGCATGCAGGTAGGCCAATGCCGGAAGGATTTCCAGGAGATAGGCGATCGCCTCGGAGACCGGAAGCTTCTCGCCCTTGCGCCGTTTGAGCGACCGCCCGCCGACGTACTCCATGACGATGTAGCCGACCGGATCCCCGTGCTTGTCGGTGTGCTCGACGAAGTTGAAGATCTGCACGATCGACGGGTGGACCACCTCGGCGAGGAACTGTCGCTCCGCCATTGCGATGGCCTGGGCCTCGGCATCGCCCGAATGCACCAGGCCTTTGAGCACGACTGGCCGGTCGTTGACGTTGCGGTCCAGGGCCAGGTATATCCAGCCCATTCCGCCGTGCGCGATGCAGCCCTTGACCTCGTACTGGCCGGCAATGGTGTCACCGGGGCTGAGCTGGGGCAAGAAGGAATACGGGCTGCCGCAATACGGGCACCAGCCTTCCGATGCCCCCTTGGTCTCCGAGTCGCTGCGGCCGACCGGCCGCCCGCAGTTCCAGCAGAACCGCTTGGCTTCCGGGACTACCGGATCGGTCATCAGCGCTTTGAGCGGATCGGTATCGGGCACCCTCGGGATCTCGACGAGGCCGCCGCCGAGTCGTCGGACCGGTAGCCGCGCTCGCGTCGCGGCCGCCAGCGGTCCCTGCGGCTGCATATCGAGGGTGCCCAGCGTGATGTCGTCTTCGTCGTCATCGTCGAAATTCGGCCGGAACAGTGCCTGGGTGCCGATCGGCCGGCTCCAGGCGGCCGCGCCGGTCTGCACGTCGGCCGGCTGCGTTCCGGGGCCCGCTTCCTGTTCGTCTTCGGCGGGCCGCGGATTCTCGGTTCCCGACGTGTCTTGCAGGCCCTTCTTGACCGCCTCGGCCATCAGTCCACGTACCTAGGCCGGGGCGGTGCGGGCGCCGGCCCGAGCACCGACAACCATTTGCGGTAGAGTGTGTTCCAGGTCCCGTCATTGCGGATGCGTTCGAGCGTGCCATTGACGAATCGGACGAGTCCGGTGTTGTCCAGATTGATCCCGATGCCGTAGGGCTGATTGGCCATGTTTGGCCCGACGATATGCAGGTAGGGGTCCTCTTCCACCAGCCCGGCCAGGATCGTGTCATCGGTACTGACGGCGTCGATCTCGCGTTGCTGCAGTGCCACCAGGCAGTCAGCCCAGTTCACCACCGACACGATGACCGGCGGCGGTGCGATCTCGCGGATGCGGCGCAACGACGTGGTGCCGCGGGCCACGCAGACTCGCTTGCTGGACAGGTCGGACACCTTGAAAATCGGCGAGTCGCGTGAGGTCAGAATCCGCTGGTTGGCGTCGAGGTAGACGGTGGAAAAGTTCACCAGCTTGCGCCGCTCGCAAGTGATCGTCATGGTCTTGACCACCACGTCGACCTGGGAGCTCTGCAGCGCGGTGATGCGTTCGGCCGCCGACAAGATCCGGTACTCGACATGGGTGGGGCCGCCGAAGATGTCGCGTGCCACTTCGCTGGCGATGTCGACGTCGAAGCCGGTGATCTCGCCGGTGATCGGGTCGCGGAAACTGAACAGGTTGCTGCCGATGTCGAGTCCGACGATCAGCCGTCCCCGCGCGCGGATGTCGGCCACCGCGGCGTCGGCCTCGGCTTTGGTGGGAAAGGGGCGCAGGCTGGCGGTGGGATCGCAGTCCTGGCTGGAGCTGTCCGCTGGAAGCGGAGGCTCCGGCGGCATGACTTCCATGCCGACCGGGGTGGGCAGCGGCAGGGTGGGCGTCGACTCGACTTTCAGCGGCTCGGAGTGACCACACCCGTCCAGCGTGATGACCAGGGCGAGCACTGCGAGCGCAGATGCCGCCCTCCGGAGTCCGGGCAGGCGCCTCATCAGCGATATTCTTTCAGCCTGGGCCACAGACCGAGGGCCACCGCGATCGCGGCGCTCAAGCTCAGCACGACACCACCCATTTGGGCGCCGGCCAATCCTCGGCGCGCGTTGCGGACGTCGGTACGCAGGTGATTGCGGCTTTGATCCATGGCCCTGGTCAGCGCTTCGTCGAGCTTGTCGAAAGCCGGGGTGGAATCGTCCTCACTCTCGCCCAGTGCCACCTGGGTAGCGGCACGATAGTTGCCGACCGAGATGTAGGAGTTGATCCGGTCGTTGGCCTGTTGCCAGCGCACCAACAGCTGTTCGGCGCCCTGTAAGTCGGGCTTGTCGACCGCATCGGGGCGGGCCATGTACTCGTCGAGCTGGCGATGCATGTCCTCGATGCGCTGGTAGAAGGATTGCTTGCGGACCTCTTGATCACCGCGCCGGATCAGCGACAGCGTTTCATCGGCTCGTGCCTGCTGGGCGGTGATGGCCAAGTTGGTGACCGTCTTGAGGGACTCGGCCGCGGTGTCTTTAGCGATACGGCTCGCGGCCGTTGAGAGTGTCAGCGCAGTTCCTACCCACACCACCATGACGAGAATACCGAGCGCTCCGACCACAAGGCCGGGGTTGATTCGTCGCCTGGTCCGGCGGGCCAGCCAGCGGTGCGCGAATGCGCCGAACGCCACCGTGGTGGCAACGACGAGGATCACCGGAGCCGGGATCTGGGTGGACGCGGTGGTCTCGCTGTCCACTCGCGTCGATGTCGCCTCGTAGAGCTGTTGCGCGTCGGGCAGGATCGTCGACTGCATCAGTCCCGATGCTTCGGACAGATACGAGGACCCGACCGGGTTACCCGCTCGGTTGTTGGTGCGCGCGATCTCGACGAGTCCGGTATAGACGGACAACTCGGCGTTGATTCGGCCCAGCAGCTGCACCAGCGATTCATCGGTGAGGCCGCTGGACGCGCGGGTCACCGCCACCGACGCGTCGGTGATGGCCTGTTCGTAGCGGAGCCGGACGGCGCGGGGTTCGGCCTGTGCGATGAATGCGGTGGCCGCCGCGGCGTCAGCCACCGACAGCGTGGTGTAGAGCCGTCCGGCCGCGAACGAGAGCGGCTCGGTGTGGTCGAGCACCGTGGTCAGCACCTGCTGGCGGTGGTTGATGGTCGTCGAGGTGGCAAACGCGCTGGCAACGCCAAGCGCCGCCAACACGATGCCAATCGTCAGAATGCGCCCGGGCGTCGTCGAGACGAACCACCAGCGGGGATGGGCCGGCTCGGCCGGTGACCGCGATCCCAGCGGTTCGGTCGACGGGTGCGCCAACTCAACCGTCACGTCTGCTTGGACCTCGTCTTTCGGCCGTGTCAGGAAACCGTATAAGCGGATTCTAAGAGAATGTTCCGACAGATGCCGGTGGCGACGGACCAAATTTGGCCCCCAAATTCCCCGGAACTTCGTTGAACCTCCGCCTGCCTATCCTTGATCCGTGCGGGGCGACGGCGACGGTTGGGTCATCTCCGAGAGCGGTGTGCACTACTGGGGCCGATTTGGCTCGGCCGGGCTGCTGCTTCGAGCGCCGCGACCCGACGGCACCGCAGCCGTGTTGTTGCAGCATCGAGCGTTCTGGAGCCATCAAGGCGGCACCTGGGGCTTGCCGGGGGGCGCCCGCGACAGCCACGAGACTCCGGAACAGACGGCGCTGCGCGAAGCCCACGAAGAGGCACGACTGCCGGCCGAGCGGCTGACCGTGCGGGCGGTGACGGTGACGGCCAGGCCCAGCGGCACCGCATGGACCTACACGACGGTGATCGCCGACACCCGGGAGTTGCTGCACGCGGTCCCCGATCGGGAGAGCGCGGAGCTGCGCTGGGTTGCCGAGGCCGAAGTGGTGGACTTTCCGTTGCATCCCGGATTTGCCGCCAGTTGGCAGGGGCTGCGCTGCGCCCCGGTGACCGTGCCGCTGGAGCGGTGCGATCAACGTCGTGAACTCCTGCCGCGCACTGTGGAGGTTGAGCCGGGCGTGTTCGTCTGGTGCATGCCCGGGGACGCCGATCAGGTGCCCTCGCAGCTGAGTCCGCGGGTCATATCGCTGCTAGAAGCTCTGACTTGAGCTTTGCCGCGGCCTCCCGCGGGTCGTCGGCCGCGGTAATCGCCCGCACCACCACGATCCGTCGGGCACCGGCGGCGAGAACCTCGGGCAGGCGCACCCCGTCGATGCCGCCGATGGCAAACCACGGTTTGGCGCCGGCGACGTCGGCGGCGAAACGGACCAAGTCCAGGCCCGGCGCCGTGCGGCCCGGCTTGGTCGGGGTGGGCCAGCAGGGCCCGACGCAGAAATAGTCGACCGCCCCGATCGCGGCCGCGGAAACCTGGTCGCGGTCATGAGTGGATTGGCCGATCAGCGTGGCCGGTCCGGTGATTGCGCGTGCCACGTCGACCGGAAGGTCACGCTGACCGAGGTGAAGCACGTCGGCGCGCGCCGCGCGGGCGATATCGGCGCGGTCGTTGACCGCGAACATGGCTGCGTGTCGAGCGGCCGCGTCGGCCAGGATCTCGCAGGCGGCGAGCTCGTCACGCGCTTCGAAGGGGCCAAACCGCTGTTCACCGGCCGAACCTTTGTCGCGCAGCTGGATGATGTCGACACCGCCGGCCAGGGCGGCGTCAGCGAAATCAGCCAGGTCACCGCGCTCACGGCGGGCATCGGTGCACAGATAAAGCCTTGCGGTAGCCAGTCGGGAGTGCATACCGAGACGTTAGCGCGCTAGCTTAGAACCGGAGCGCAACCCTGAAGAACACGGGAGTCCCGGGTAACCAGCGGGGCTGAGAGTGGGCACAGCCGGTGTACAACCGGGCCTGTCCTGACCGTCACACCTGATCCGGGTCATGCCGGCGAAGGGAGCAGTAGATGTCATCCCCATCCATGGGGTCGCTGGCTGTCATTGGTGGCGGCGTTATTGGCCTGTCGGTGGCACGGCGGGCAGCACAGGCCGGATGGGCCGTGCGGGTACATCGCCGTGCCGAACCGGGCGCCTCCTGGGCAGCCGGTGGAATGCTTGCCCCGCACAGCGAGGGTTGGCCCGGTGAAGAACGGTTGCTGCGGCTCGGGCTGGAGTCGCTGCGGCTGTGGCACGAGAGCGGCTTTCTGGACGGGCTGCCACCGCAGGTGGTTACCGCGCGGGAATCGCTGGTGGTGGCGGTGGACCGAGCCGACGTCGCTGACCTGCGCACCGTCGCGGATTGGTTGTCCGAGCAGGGGCACCCGGTGAGTTGGGAATCGGCCGCCCGCGATGTCGAACCTCTGCTGGCCCAGGGCATCCGGCACGGCTTCCGTGCCACCACCGAGCTGGCGGTGGATAATCGCGCCATGCTGGACGCACTGGCCGTCGACTGTGAGCGACGTGGCGTCACCTGGGCGGGGCCGGTCGCCGATTTGTCCGATGCCACCGGTGACGCGGTGGTGATTGCCAATGGCATCGACGCTCCCGCCTTGTGGCCGGGCCTGCCGGTTCGTCCGGTGAAGGGTGAGGTGCTGCGGTTGCGTTGGAGAAAGGGTTGTATGCCTTTGCTGCAGCGGGTGGTACGCGCCCGCGTACACGGGCGCCAGGTGTATTTGGTGCCGCGCGCGGATGGGGTGGTGGTGGGGGCGACCCAGTATGAGCACGGACGTGACTTGGCCCCGGTGGTGTCGGGCGTGCGTGACCTGCTCGAGGATGCTTGTGCGGTAATGCCGGCCCTCGGCGAGTACGAGTTGGCTGAGTGCACAGCCGGATTGCGTCCGATGACACCGGACAACCTGCCCATCGTGGGCCGCCTGGACGCACGCACGCTGGTGGCCGCGGGTCTAGGCCGATCGGGATTCCTGTTGGCACCGTGGACCGCCGAGCAGATCGTGTCCGAGCTTGTTCCGATCGGAGCGCACTCATGATCGTCGTTGTCAACGAGCGCCGTGTCGAGGTCGAGGAGCAGACCACCGTGGCCGCGTTGTTGCAGTCGTTGGGTTTCCCCGATCGGGGCATCGCGGTGGCATTGGACTTGGCGGTGCTGCCACGATCTGACTGGGCGACAGAGCTTTCCGAAGGTGATCGACTCGAGGTGGTAACGGCGGTGCAAGGTGGTTGAGTCCAAGCTGACGATCGCCGACCGCAGCTTTGCTTCGCGGCTCATCATGGGCACCGGGGGAGCGAGCAATCTGGCGGTGCTGCAGGAGGCGCTGGTGGCTTCGGGTACCGAACTCACCACCGTCGCGATCCGCCGGGTTGACGCCGAGGGCGGCACCGGACTGCTCGACCTGCTCAACCGGCTCGGGATCACGCCGTTACCCAACACCGCCGGGTGCCGCAGCGCGGCCGAGGCGGTGCTGACCGCGCAATTGGCTCGCGAGGCGCTCGCCACCAATTGGGTAAAGCTCGAGGTGATCGCCGACGAACGCACCTTGTTGCCCGATGCGATTGAATTGGTCAGAGCGGCAGAACAGTTGGTCGACGACGGCTTCGTCGTGCTGCCCTACACCAATGACGACCCGGTGCTGGCCCGTCGCCTGGAAGACACCGGTTGCGCGGCAGTGATGCCGCTGGGATCGCCGATCGGGACCGGCCTGGGGATCACCAACCCGCACAACATCGAGATGATCGTTGCCAGCGCGGGTGTTCCCGTGGTTCTGGATGCGGGTATCGGCACCGCCAGTGATGCGGCGCTGGCGATGGAATTGGGTTGTGACGCCGTGCTGTTGGCCACCGCGGTGACGCGGGCGGCGGACCCGGCGGCGATGGCCGCGGCGATGTCGGCCGCCGTCACCGCCGGCTACCTGGCGCGTCGTGCCGGCCGGATACCGAAGCGCTTCTGGGCCCAGGCGTCGAGCCCCACCCTGGTGACGACGCAGTCACCCGGTGCGGAGTCGGGCAATTGAGTTCCATCCCCACGGCGATGAAACGTTATGTCGCCCTCGGTAGTTCGATGGCGGCAGGTCCAGGCATCTCCCCGCGCGCACCGGGCGCGCCTCGGGGATCGGGGCGATCGGCACGCAACTACCCGCACCTGGTGGCCGAACGACTGAATCTGGATCTGGTCGACGTCACCTACTCGGGTGCGACCACCGCTGCCGTGCTGACCGACAACCAGCGGGGGCGCCGCCCCAGATCTGCGCATTGGACGGATCGGAAGCCCTGGTAACAGTCACCATCGGGGGCAATGACGTCGGCTACATCCCGTTGCTGATAGTCGCCTCGCTGCCCAACTTCGCGCGGCGACTACCGATGCTTCGCGGCTGGGTAGCAGATCTGCTTGACCGTGACGCCCGGGATCGTGCCCTGGCAACGGTATTCGATTCACTGTGTGAGGTTGGCCGTTCGATACGGAAGCGATCTCCAAGTGCCCGGGTTCTGTTTGTCGACTATCTGACGTTGTTGCCGCCGGCGGGAGTTGGCGCCCCGCCGTTGTCCGAGGCCGACGCGGCGCTTGGTCGCCATGTCGCCGAAACGCTGGAGCGACTCACCGCCGAGGCCGCCGTCGAGACGGGTTGCGAGATCGTGCGTGCCGCGGCGGCCAGCCGCGACCATCACGCGTGGTCGGTGCAACCCTGGGCGGAAAAAACCGGGAGACTCGCGAGATACGTTGTCCCGCTGCCGGGCCGGCCTGCGCCACTTCACCCTAACGAGGCCGGGATGCACGCGGTGGCGCGGGCGATCACAGCGCAGTGGGGGCGGTGAGGTCAGCCGTTGTTCTGCCACCACCGGTAGAGCGAGGGCACGTCGGTATTGGCGCCACGTATGTCGCTGAGAACGTTTTTGGCATCGGTGGTCCAGATGATCTCGGCCGCACCGTCGTGGGTGTCGCAGGCCACCTGTCCAGCTGTCCCGGAGGTGCCCTGGTGCCAGGTGGTGGGTGACTGGCTCTCCCCACAGGAGGTCAGTGTCTCGTCGTTGAGACCCGCTTTGAACTTGCCGTTCATGGCGTCGGTGTTGGCAAACAGGATGTACCTGGCCTCAGCGGGTCCGGCGGAGTCGGCGCTCTGGTCGCACACGAGTTCGGCCAGCTCGCCTGGGTTGATGGGTTGGGGGGCGCAATTGGTGAGGTCGTAGCCCTTCGACAATGACTCGGCAAGCGTGTCCACATCGGCCGGGTTGCCGTTGTCGGGTTCTGCGCTTGCGGTACCGATGCCAATACCTAGGTAGGCGAAGCTTCCCATCAGTGCGGCAGCCGTGGCGGCGCGCAGCACGGTGGTGAGGTGAGTCATCCATGACTCCTTCGGGTCGTCGGGGCGAGGCGGATTCACGCTGGCACCCAGGAGTTTATTTGTGTTGCACATGGGAAAACAGACCCTTTCCGGCAATTGGCGGCATGACGATGTGACCATGCAACATGTTCCGATAGCAATTGTCTGTCTTGGAATCGATAGTGATACGCGGTGCACGCGCTCGTATTCGCGACTGTTTCGAGGTACCTCCAGGCGAGCCCCGGCGCGAGCTGATGTCTCGCTGAAATAACAAGGGGAGCAGTCTATTTAGTGGATACTCCGGGGCGGCGAAACCGGCGTCGAGGCTCGGCCGAACGGGCCTGGTTCAGGCTCCGGCGCGGCGGCCAAGCGGGGCCGAAAATTTCGACGAGTGCATGGGTGCTTGGACCGCAGATGCGTGGCCGCACAATTTGCTCGTAGTTGCTGCCATCGAGACGGTCACTCCGGTATGGTAAGCACCGCTTTACGTCAGCTAACTTCTCTTGATCTGGAGAATCCATGACACAGCCACCACCGCCCGGATACCCGCCGCAGCAGCCGCCTGCCGGGCAGCAACCCGACAACTATTTGGTCTGGTCCATTCTGGTGACGTTGTTCTGCTGTCTTCCCCTCGGGATCGTTGCGATCGTCAAGTCCACGCAGGTGAGTGGCTTGTGGGCGCAAGGGCGTTACGCGGAGGCCCAAGCGGCTGCTGACTCTGCCAAGAAGTTCACCATGTGGTCGGCGATCGCCGGGATCATCGTGTTCGTCATCTACGGCATCCTGATGGCCGTGGGCGCGCTGAACGCGGGGACGTCGAACGCTGCGATGCTCGCGGCGGGGATGTTCTAAGCAGGGTTGAGTTCATGGTGCCCCACCAAGGGGCGGTCCGGCTGAGTCTGGGCGCGCCGCTGTTGGTGGCGGCGTCCACGACATTGGTGTGCGCCGCCATCTGGGTGGGGGATCCAACCACTCCGCACGGCCCACTACCGGTGTGTCCCACCAAGGCACTACTGGGAATTGACTGCCCGGGCTGCGGCAGCCTGAGAATGCTGTACAGTCTGATGCACGGCGATCTGTTGGCCGCAGCCAGATTCAACGCGCTTGGTCTGGCGGCCACAGCGCTCTTGGTGTGGGCCTACCTGGTTTGGACGTACGGTCGTTTGGTTGGCCGGCGAATAGGCGGTTGGCAACGCAGTCGCTGGGCAGCACCAGTGACGTTGTCGCTGGTGCTGGTCTGGTTCGTGGTGCGCAACATACCGGTTGCGCCGTTCAACGCGCTGTTCGTCTGATTTGATTTGGTACGCCACGAAAGCCGTATCCGCTTGTGCGGGTGCGGCTTTCGCAATAGGGAAGGGTTCACGCCCCGGTCCGGCGGCCGGCCAAGCGGCGAAGCGCATCCGATGCGGTCTAATCTGGGCGCGATGGTGAAAAAATCACGGACCATGCCGGCGATGGTTGCCGTGGCTGTTGTTGCTTTCCTTGTGGTGGGTTGCGTTCGCTGGTCGACGCAGACGCAGACGCAGACACAACCGCAGCCTGCTATCAGCAACCCCGCCGCAGCCGAGTTCGCCGAGGCGTTACGCAATCGGGTGACCACCGAGGCCATGATGGGGCACCTGGCCAAGTTGCAGGAGATCGCCGACGCGAACAACGGCACGCGGGCGGTGGGCACGCCTGGCTATGAGGCCAGTGTCGACTATGTGGTCAACATCCTGCGCAACAGTGGTTTTGACGTGCAGACGCCCGAGTTTTCGGCCCGGGTGTTCCATTCCGAAAAGGGATCGGTGGACGTCGGCGGGATGACCGCGGAGGCGCACGCGCTGGAGTACAGTCTCGGCACCCCGCCGGACGGGGTAACCGGGCCGTTGCTGCTCGCGCCGTCGGATGACAGCCCGGGTTGCACTCCCTCCGACTACGACAACCTGCCGGTCAAAGGCGCGGTGGTACTGGTGGACCGCGGCGAGTGTCAGTTCGCTCAGAAAGAAGACGCCGCCGCGCAGCGCGGCGCCGTTGCACTGATCATCGCCGACAATGTCGACGAGCAGATGATGGGCGGCACCTTGGGGGTGAACACCGACGTCAAGATCCCGGTAGTGAGTGTCACCAAGTCGGTGGGGCTGCAGCTGCGCGGCAAGTCCGGGCCCGCGACGATCAAGCTCACGGCGAGCAGTCAGAGCTTCAAGGCCCGCAACGTCATTGCTCAGACCAAGACGGGGTCTACCAGCGATGTCGTGATGGCGGGTGCGCATCTGGACAGCGTGCCGCAGGGGCCAGGCATCAACGACAACGGTTCGGGCGTGGCTGCGGTATTGGAAACCGCGGTACAGCTGGGTAATTCGCCACACGTGCACAACGCTGTTCGCGTTGCGTTCTGGGGCGCCGAGGAGCTGGGCCTGATTGGATCGCGCAACTACGTCCAGTCCCTGGACCTCGATGAGGTCAAGAACATTGCGCTGTATCTGAACTTCGACATGCTGGCCTCGCCCAATCCCGGATATTTCACCTATGACGGTGATCAGTCGCTACCGCTGGATGAGCGCGGCCAGCCGGTGGTGCCCGAAGGTTCGGCGGGAATCGAGCGCACTCTGGTCTCCTATCTCAGGTTGTCCGGCAAGATCGCGCAGGACACCTCGTTTGACGGTCGTTCCGACTACGACGGATTCACCTTGGCGGGGATCCCGTCGGGCGGCCTGTTTTCCGGTGCTGAGGTCAAAATGACCGAGGAACAGGCAAAGCTGTGGGGCGGCACCGCCGATGAGCCCTTCGATCCCAACTATCACCAGAAATCCGACACCATCGACCACATCGACCGCACGTCGCTGGGCATCCAGGGAGGCGGCGTGGCCTACGCCGTGGGTTTGTACGCGCAAGACCTGACCGGCCGAAACGGCGTTCCAGTCATCGGGGACCGTACCCGCCACGTGCTCGCCAAACCATGATCCGGGCAACGGTGCAGCGTTTCGGCGCGACACTGGTACTGGCTTGTGCGTTGGCGGGATGCGCGGCGCCTAAATCACTACCCCCGACCGCGGCGCCGGACCTCAGTCGTGACCTGGCGGCAAAGGTCACCGGCGACGGCATGTTTGCGCATCTGCGGGCGCTGCAGACAGTCGCCGACTCAAACGGCGGAAATCGGGCAACGGGGACACCGGGTTACGACGCAAGCCTCGACTACGTGGTGAAAGCGTTAAAGGCCAAAGGATTTGAGGTAACCACCCCGGAATTCCAACGGTTGTACACCGTGTCGGAGGGGAAACCGACACTGACGGTCGCCGGCCGCAGCTATTCGGTGGACCAGGCCTCGCTGCTGGTCCAGACGCCACCGGGCGGGCTGGCCGGACCGCCGGTCCGGCCCAGCCGGTCAGACGGTTGCGCCGTGGCCGACTACCCGCCAGCGCTGCTCGACAACGCGATCGCCGTGGTCGACGATACGGGGTGTTCGGTGGTCGATAAGCACAACAGTGCGGTGGCCAAGGGCGCTGCCGGGCTGATCGTGATCAGTGCGGCACCGGATCGGGGAAGCTCGGCCAACCTGTTCGGTCCCGGTTACTACAACCAATTCAAGGTGCCGGTCGCGGTGGTCGGCGCCAGCGGCGCCGCCGCCCTGGCCCGCACCAACGCGCCGATCCGGCTGGTGCTCGATACCGAGAACATCCAGATCAAGTCCCGGAATGTGCTGGCACAAACCAAAACCGGCACGCCGGATGAGGTGGTCATGGTCGGCGCGCGCCTGGACAGCCCGCCGGGAAGTCCGGGGATCAACTCCGCGGGTTCCGGGGTGGCCGCTGTGCTGGAAACGGCGTTGCAGTTGGGTCCGCTGCCGCCGGTGACCAATGCGGTGCGGTTCGCTTTCTGGGGGGGACGGGATCAATGGCGCCATGGACTACGTCTTCGGAATGGATAGCGAACAGCTCAACAGCATCGCGTTGTATTTGAACTTCGACATGCTTGGATCCCCCAACGCCGGCTATTTCACCGATGACGGTGATCAGTCCGGTCTGCCCGGGACCGGCGTGAGATCGGCAGATGTGCCGGAAGGCTCAGCGGCCATTGAGCGGACGTTGGCCGGGTATTTGAACCTGGCGGGAAAGCGCCCAGCGGACATGCCGCTGAGTATCAGGTCCGACTACCACCCGTTTCTGGTGGCGGGGGTGCCGATCGGGGGCATGACCACCGGCGCCTCGCAGACGAAAACTACTGTGCAGGCCAGGCTTTGGGGTGGACAGGCAGGTGTCGCGTTCGATCCCGAGTATCTGAGCGTCGGCGACACCATCGACAACATCAACAGACAGGCATTGGAGGTCATGGGCTCGGGAGTGGCGTTCGCGGTGGGGGCGTATGCGGAGTCCATCAGGGGTGTCAACGGCGTCACCCCGCACGACAAGCGCCACCGCGCGCGAGTGTCGTGATGATGGCCGACATCGCTCGTCGGCGCATTCCGACGGTAACCGCAGGGCAACCGAACTAGGATAATTTCCTTTGTTGCTGCCGTGCAGACCAGTGTGGGACGGGGTTGGTCGAATGGATAATCGCGGGCGGAAATGGCTTGGTGTGCGTCGGTCGCGCCACAGCGGGCTGATCGCCTCGCTGTGGGCGGCCACGGCCTTCCTGACAGCACTGTTGGTGGTGGCTGGCTGTACCACGATCGTCGACGGATGTGCGCTGTCGATCCTCAACGATCCGTTCCGGGTCGGGGGTCTACCCGCGACCAACGGGCCTAGCGGCCCTCGGCCGGATGGACCCCCGCCTACCGGCACGGTGATCAATACCAACAACGGCCCGATCGACAAGCTCTCGCTACTGTCGGTCAACGACATCCAGGACTACTGGAAAGCCAACTACGAGCCCCTGCAGGGCACGTTCAGGCCGGTCAGCAAACTGGTGTCCTACGACTCCAACGACCCCAACAGCCCGATTGTCTGCCACAACGACACCTACGAGCTGGTCAACGCCTTCTTCACCTCCCGCTGCAACATGATCGCCTGGGACCGCGGCGTCTTCATGCCGGTGGCGCAGGAGTATTTCGGTGAGATCTCGGTGACTGGCGTGCTGGCGCATGAGTTTGGGCATGCCCTGCAGGTGATGGCCAAGCTGGTCACCAGGCGCGACCCCACCATCGTCCGTGAGCAGCAGGCGGACTGCTTCGCGGGCGTCTATCTGTACTGGGTGGCCGAAGGTAAGTCGCCCCGGTTCCGGTTGAGCACCGCGGACGGGCTTGACCACGTGCTCGCCGGGATCATCACGACGCGGGACCCGGTGATGGATACCGATGAGCAAAACGACGACGAGCATGGGTCGGCGCTGGACCGGGTCAGCGCGTTTCAGATGGGCTTTCTCAGCGGCACCCCCGCCTGTGCGGCGATCAACGAGTCGGAGATCGTGCGACGCCGCGGAGATCTGCCGACCGGCTTGCGGGTGGACAGCAGCGGGAACCCGGAGACCGGTGAGGTACCGATCAATCAGGACACCTTGACCACGCTGATGGAGCTGCTGGGCAAGATCTTCTCGCCGACGGATCCGCCGACGTTGTCCTATCAGCAGGCCGGTTGTCCGGACGCGAAACCCAGCCCACCGGCGTCCTATTGCCCGGCTACCAACACCATTACGGTCGACCTGCCCGCCCTGGCCGCGATCGGCAAGGTCGCCGACTCCAAACAGCACAGCCTGCCGCAAGGCGACGACACCGCACTGTCCATCGTGATGTCGCGATACGCGCTGTCAGTGCAGCATCAACGTGATCTGCCGATGCAGAGCCCGTGGACTGCGCTGCGGACCGCGTGCCTGACCGGAGTCGTGCACCGCGAGATGGCCGAGCCCATCGAGTTGCCGTCCGGGCAGCAACTCGTCCTCACCGCCGGGGACCTCGACGAAGCGGTTTCAGGGCTGCTTACCAACCGCATGGTCGCCAGTGATGCCGACGGAATCAGCGTGCCGGCCGGGTTCACCCGGATCGCCGCGTTCCGTGCCGGAGTCAGTGGCGACATGGAGGCGTGCTACTCCCGGTATCCGGGATAACGCTTCGGCGCGCGATCAACGGGGACGACATCAGGCCGGCCGCCGCGCATCGGTGCGGAGCGCGCGGGCGCTGCGGTCAATGGCGCGGCCGGTGGTCTGACCGGCCGGCCCCGATCGCAGCAACGGAATGATCTGTGGCAGTGCCGCACGGGCCGCGGCGCGCCCGGCCTCGCGGGCGGCGTCGATCTGGTGGAATTCCAGCAGTCCAACCGCACGGGTGTCCGGCCGGATGACGACCAGAGCCTCCGCTTGTGCGGCGTCGGCCACCGTGCGGCTGCCCATCATCATCGTGCGCATCAGGGTGTCGCCAATGCCGGGCACCTGTATCGGGCCGCTGCGTCGGGGCTGGCCACCGGACGGGTTTCCGCCAAACCCCACGCTCACCGCGATCATCGGGCCTTCGGCGCGGGTGAGCGCCGTGACCGGCAGGTTGTTGAGCACTCCGCCGTCCACGTGTAACTGGCCGTTGTAGATCTGGGGTGGGTAGAGTCCCGGCACCCGCAGGGAACACCCGACCACCTCGGCGACCGGCCCACGCCGGTGCACGACGGCCTGCCGGGCGAGCAAATCGACACTGACGCAACGGAACTCCTTGGGCAGCTCCTCGACCATCCGTCCCGAATAGGCTTCGCGCAGCAGGGCCATCGTGCGCCGGCCACGAACCAACCCCTTGCTCGGCAGCGTGTAGTCGCCGAGTGGGTTGTGCCGCACCAGGTATTCGAATACGTGCGCGTCCACTCCGGCCGCGTCGAGGCCACTGGCGGCCAGCGCGGCGATCACCGCCCCCATGCTGGTGCCGGCGAAGCGGTCGACGACGATTCCGGCGGCCTCCAGTTCGTCGAGAACACCTAGGTGGGTGAAGGCCCGCGCGCCGCCGCCGCCGAGCACCAGTCCGATCGAGCCGCCGGTGATGCGTGCGGCGAGCGGGCGCACGTCGTCCTTGAGGCTGCGGTAGCTGACCGAATGGGCCGAGCGCGGTGAGATCAGCTCTTCCCATCGGCTGCGATCCTCCTGGCTGGCGGGGGCACCGATCAAAACCAGGTCGGCGCCCACGGCACGCGCGGGCAGCTGCGTGTCCCGCGGCGCCGGCCCCTCCGACACCAGCACGATTCGATCCGCTGCGCGCAAGCAGAAGTCGCGCCAGCCGCTGTCATTGGCACTGGCATGCAGCACCACCTTGTCCGCGGAGGCTTCCGCGCGCTCCAGGCCGGCGCGGTCGACCCGACCGGGATCGACCGCGGTGACCCGCGCTGAGAGCGCATTGAGCAGCGCCAGGGCCACGGGTCGTACCGGCACCGCGGCGCCGAGACCGATTACCGCGAT
Source organism: Mycobacterium liflandii (assembly GCF_022354805.1). Classification (NCBI taxonomy): domain Bacteria; kingdom Bacillati; phylum Actinomycetota; class Actinomycetes; order Mycobacteriales; family Mycobacteriaceae; genus Mycobacterium; species Mycobacterium liflandii. The sequence continues at coordinate 1,320,534 of NZ_CP023138.1, forward strand.
GACCGCTTCCGGCGACGCCGGGCGGCCAACGGTGGGTGGTGGTGCGGTGTGCAGCCGAGTGGCCAGCGTGCCGACCAGTGCCGCCAATACGCCCCGGTCGGCAATCCGATTGAACTGCGCCTTGCTCAGCCGTATCAGCACGGAGTCACGCATCGCCTGAACCGACGCCGAGCGCGGCGCATCGATGAGCAGCCCGAGTTCGCCGACGACTTCGCCACGGCCCAGTTCGCGAAGCACCAAGTCGCGCTGCACCACCCGCAGGCGGCCACTGCGCACCACGTAAAGAGCATCGGACGGGTCGGCCTCGTGAAACAGGTACGAACCCGCTTGCAGCTCAATCTCATCGGTGTGGTGCCTGAGTTCGGCCATGGTGGCCGCGGGCAGTCCGGCAAATAGCGGCAATTGCCTGAGGAGGTCGCCGTCGGCCGTGGTCTGAGGCAGCCGCGCTGGCGCGGCGGCGGGCCGTGGGGTAACCGGCTGCGGCCGGGCCGGCGCACGGGCGACGCCGGACTCGGGCGCACCGGCGACGTCGGCGCCCTGTTGGGTGCGGCCCAGAAAACCGGCCAAGACCGCCACCGCGGCGAAGCACACCGCCGCCAGCACCCAACCGTGTCGCAGCGCGTCGACGCCGGTGCCAGGAGCCGGTTTGCCGATCAGGATGACCAGCAGCGCCACGCCTATCACGGCACCCAGCTGGCGGGTGGTGCTGACCACAGCCGACGCCGTGGCGTAGCTGCCTCCCTTGGTCAGACCTGCCAACGCGGCACTGCCCAGCACCGGCAGGGTCGCGCCGACTCCGATCCCCTGCAACAGCTGGCCCGGCAGCCATTCCCGCAGAAAATTGGGTTCGGTCCCGACCCGTTGCAGGTACCACACCAGGCTGCCGGCCCAGATGATCGCGCCGGCCATGACGACCAGCCGGTGGCCGCGCTGGTCGGCGATGCGCCCCAGCACGGCCGCGACCACCGCGGCGATCAGCGCCGCCGGTGCGATCGCGAAACCCGCCTTGAGCAGCGAGTAGTGCCATACATAGGTGAGGTAGAGCACGTGGGTCAGGACGTAGCAGTAGAAGCCGGCCGCCGCGACCAGGGTCAGTAGGTTGCCTGCCACAAACGAGCGGACTCGTAGGAATGCCGGGTCGATCAGCGGTGTGGGATGAGACCGCGAACTCGCGACGAATGCGACCAGGGCGACGGAGCTGGCCACAAACGACCCGATGGTTGCGGTGCTGATCCAGCCCCACTCGGGGCCCTTGACCAATCCGAGGGTCATCAGGCCCAGGGCGACACCGAGCAGCATCGCACCCCGCAAGTCGGGTACTCGCCGTCGTCCCGACGCGCGACTTTCGGTGAGCACACGACCGGCCACCAACACCGCGACGATGCCGAGCGGAATGTTGACCAGAAACACCAATCGCCAGCTGGATGCCTCGACCAGCATCCCGCCGACCGGCGGGCCCAAGCCGGATGCGACGGCCGCCGCCGCTCCCCACAGCCCAACCGCATGCGCACGGTGCGAGGCATCGAATCCCTCGACGACCAGGGCCAGCGAGGCCGGTACCAGCACCGCCGCGCCGATGCCCTGCAGCACCCGGAAGCCCACCAACTGTTCGACGTCACCGGCGACGGCGCACAGCCCGGATGCGATCGTGAAGAGCACCACTCCGAACACGAACATTCGTTTGCGGCCCAGCACATCGGCCAGCCGACCCGACGCGACCAGGAAGGCCCCGAAGACGATGTTGTAGCCGTTGAGGATCCAGGACAGGCTGCTGATGTCGTAGGACGGGAACGATCTCTGGATGTCGGGGAAGGCGATGTTGACGATGGTGGAGTCGAGAAACGCCAGGAATGCCCCGAACGATGCCACCAGCAGCACGGCGGTGGCCGAAGGTTGGCGGCGGCTGGTGAGCGCGCTGCGTTCCGCCGGTGCCGAAAGGTGCACTCGCGCCGGTGTTCCGCCCGCGCTCGTGCGGTGACGGGGCGTCACCCTATCTGCGGTCTTGATGGTCATTGATGTTGGTGTAGTTGCCATTTTTACTTCTCTTTTTGACGCTGCGAGATCGGTGCCTAAGCTAAACAAATTCACCATTGTCTCCATTCACCTCGTGTCTATCGTGAATCGGACTGGGTGGCCGGTAGTCTACGATTAACAGCGCGCAAGTAAACCCCTTTAAATCATTTTCATAATTCTTTTTCTGGTGAATTTCCGACGCCCAGATCGGCCGGTGAACAGTGCGTATGCGCCGCGTTTCGGCCAGGTAGTAATTCACCGTAACTGGAATTAGAATTCATCGTACTGGGAATAAAAAAGCAATATTTCGAGTGGAATTTGGGCTAGGTTGAACGTATTCTGCGCAACAACCAAATCAGGGTTGCTGCGACCACGCGGAGAACCCAGTCGCCGTAGGGGGCGTGTGATGCACGTGAACGGTTTTGGAGGCCTCGCGGCGCAGCAGGTGGCCGCATCGCTGATCTGCTGTGCGCCCCTGGACGAGCGATCCGCGATACCGGGTCCCCAGCCGCCGGTGCGACTTCTCGTGGTCGATGATGCCGACGGTGTGGAGACGCTGTTCGGGGCCCGCTTTCGCACTGAGCTGCGCTGCGACGAATATGACTTGAGCTTCTCCAACGACCCGGTTCAGGCGCTCAAGATGGTCGGGGACAGCCCAGACATCGAGGTCCTGGTCACCAATCTCAACATGCCGCAGATGAACGGACTCGACCTGCTGACGGAAGTCGCCAAACTCGGGCGCCCGCTGAAGACGATCGTGCTCACCGCCTGCCATGACCTGGCAAACATCCGAGCGGCAATGATGCGCGGCGCCTTCGACTTTCAGCTGACACCGCTGGATCTGGAAGATCTGCGGGTCACGATCTCCAAGGCGGTCACGATTGTGCGGGAACTGCAGGCCGGTGAAGCGGCACGCCAGCGCGCCCTGGAACTCGCCGACCAAAATCGCCGGGTGGAAAACATCTTCGGCCGCTATGTGAGCGAGGAGGTGAAGACGCACCTGTTGGCGTGCCCGGAAGGACACCAGAACAGCGAACGGCGCACGTTGACGATGCTGATGGCCGACATCCGAGGTTTCACCCGACTGTCGGAGATACTCTCGCCCGAACGAGCGCTGCAGGTGCTCAACGCATACCTGGAACGCGCGACCGATGTCGTCATCCGCTGGAACGGGACGATCAACGAAATCCTCGGCGATGGTCTGCTCGTCTTCTTCGGTGTGCCCAACATGGACGGCGAAGCGGCGGAGCATGCGGTAGCGGCCGCTCTGGAGCTACAGCTGGCGATGGGCGAGCTCAACGTCAGCCACCGCGAACAAGGGCTTCCCGAGCTGGGGATCGGGATCGGTGTTCACACCGGCGAGGCCGTGGTCGGCACCATTGGCTCACCGCGCCGGCAGAAGTACACGGCGATCGGCAAGAACGTCAATCTGGTGGCCCGGATCGAGTCGAATACCGTCGGCGGGCAGGTGCTGGTTTCCGAGTCGACCTATCACGAGATCTGCGCGATCGCAGACACTTCGGGCTCAACTCAAGTGCGGGTCAAGGGGCTCACCGAACCCATCACCGTGCACGACATCACCGGGCTGGCGGGCAGGTACAACCTTCGGCTTCCCAGCATCGACCGGAAGGTAATTCCGCTTGTGGTGCCCAAGCCGATCGGCATCGCGGTCATCGAGAACAAGATCATCGGCGCCGCGCATCCGGCGGAAGTGGTCGGCAGCGGCGACGGCGCGGTTCGGGTGCGCACCGGCCTGCAGGTCGCGCCGTTTTGCGACCTGGTGCTCGATGTGGCCGGCGCGCAGGTATTCGCCAAGGTCGTCGACTGCGGCGTCGATGGCGGGATTTGCGAACTGATGGCGGTGTTCACGTCGGTCTCCGACGATGTCCGCCGGGCGCTGGCAGCCCCCAGCACCGCCAACTCGCTCAGCTGAGCTGTTCTTCGCGCTGACCGTGGTGCACCCAGCTCACCAGGAACGCCGTGACCAGCAGCCATCCAATGGCAACGGCCGGAATCGCCCAGGCACGGCGGAACAACAACGCACTGTCGCACTGATCCACCAGGGGGCCACCGCCACCTTGGGTCGCCTGGGTGAGGTCTGAGGTGAAGCCCCGGCCGCAGCTGACCTTCATGCCATACAGGTCGTAGTGATCGAGATAGACCGGCAGCCATAGCGCGAACAGACCGATGATCCCCACTACAACGCCGGCGATTCCCAGGTACAACTGGCGATGAGTCACAGCTTCTCCACGGCTCTCTATGTGAATGCCTGATCCTGCCGTTGGGGTCATGTCATGCACACATTCGAGAACAGCAGAACCGGCCACGACACGATCGACTCCAAGAACGACACCACCAGATCCATTCCGTGCATCTGGTGTAAATGCTCAGCGTGTGTCGTTGACCATATGACACCCACCAGCAGATATGGCGTGCCGAAGGCCAGTGCAATGCCGAGAAGTTGGCCGATGGAGAGCTGGTAGGCCAGCACTCGGCGTACGTTCTCCAACACGCTTGGTCCCTCCGGCGATAGGTCCGGGAAACCGCCTGCGGCCCCCCGGTGGGGATTTATGTTAATGGAGATTCTGCAACCGCGATAGGTCGTTGGAGGGTTTGGCCGGGACGGATTCGGGTTATGGTGAGGTAATGTCCGCTGCCAGCGTCTCGCCCGGCGCGGCCGCAGACGGTATTCGCCGGCGGCCCAAGGACCGCAAGGCGCAGATCGCCCGTGCGGCAGCTGAGTCGTTCAGCGCGCAGGGCTATCACGCGGTGAGCATGGAGACCATCGCGGCCAAGGTCGGCGTCTCGGCGCCGGCGCTGTACCGGCACTACGCCGGCAAGTACGAGCTGTTCCGCGGTGCCGTGCTGGCGCTGAGTCAACAACTGGTCGACTGCACGCAACTGGATGACTCCGACGATCCGGCGCAGCTGCTGGACCGGTTGATCGCGTCGCTGATCGAGGTGACGCTGGACAACCGCCTGTCCGGAGGCTTGTACCGCTGGCAGTCCCGGTATCTGCGGGCCGAGGATCAGGCCGCGGTGGCCGATGTGCTCAAGGTGGTCAACCGCAGAATCCAAAAGCCGCTCACGGTGATTCGTCCGTCATTGCGGCCCGCCCAGCGGTGGATGCTGTCGGCGGGCGTGCTGAGCGTGATCGGCAGCATTGTCTATCATCCGGCGCGGCTGGCGGCCGACGAGATCCGGGCATTGCTGGGCGAGGCGGCGTCGGCGATTGTCTGCGCCGAGCTTCCGGAGCCAGGAGACGTCGCGGTGCGCAAAGCCAGTTGGCGGATCTTCGCCGAGGATGCCAGCGTCTATGAAACGTTGCTGCACGCCTCGATGGTCTTGTTCAAAGACCGTGGCTACGCCCAGACCAGCATGGCGCAGATCGCGTCGGCGGCGGGGGTGCCGGTGTCGGGGATCTATCGGTATTTCTCCGGAAAGTGCGAGATCTTGGCGACCGGACTGCGCCGGGCGGCCGATCGGGTGTCCGTCCAGCTCTCGCCGATCGTGGGCGCGCTCACCGAACCGCGCCAGGCTTTGACGCTGCTGATCGACGCCTATGTGGCGACGTCGTTCGCCAACCCGGAACTGGCGGCCGTCTACTACACCGAGCGGGCCAACCTGACACCTGCCGACCAGATGCTGCTGCACAATATTCAGCTGTCGACCATCGATTCGTGGGTGCGGCTGCTGACTTCGGTGCGCCCGTCGCTGTCGGCGACGCGGGCGCGCTTCCTGGTGCATGCCGCCATGGCGTTGGTGGTCGACTTGGGCCGGATGGTTGACCCGCAAGACTCGGCGGGACAGTCCGCCTACGTGCAAGCATGTGTGCGGGAGCTGATGGAGCTCACCTTGTTTGGCCCTACGCCGGCCCAAGCAGACGCAGCGCCGCCGCCACCGCCAGGCCGGCGACGTCGAGGGTCTTCGAACCCAGGTCATGTCGCGCGCCGGTGATCTCGACGACCTCGGTAGGTGCGGCGATCAGCGCCGCGGCGGCGCGGACCTCGGCGGGCGTGCCGAACGGATCCGACGTGCCGTGGGTGAAGACGGTGGGCACGGTGATGTCCGGCAGGTGTTCGGTGCGGGCCCGCTCCGGCTTGCCGGGCGGATGGACGGGGTAGGAGAACAGCGTCAGCACATCCACCGGGGCCTGTGCGGCGGCCACCACCATGGATGTCTGCCGACCGCCATAGGAGTGCCCGCCGGCGATCAACGGGCCCTCGGCCAGGCCGCGGCACAACTCGATCGCTTCGACGATGCCGGCCCGGTCGGTGGCCGCTGACCCCGATGGCGGCCCCTTGGGGCGCCGGCGCCGGTAGGGCAGGTTGTATCTGACCGCAAGCCAGCCGCGTTGTGCCCATGCATCGCAAACCTGTTGCAGCAGTAGTGAATCCCGGTTTCCTCCGGCGCCGTGGGTGAGTATGACTATGCCGTTTGGTGGCTGGCCGGGGCCGGTCACGGGTTCGTGTGCGATACCGGCGATCTGATCGAGGTTCATGACAGCCTGAACAGGGGTGAGACCGGGCCATGGCCGCGGCCCAGCGGATAGGCGGCGCGAATGCACTCGGTCACCCACTTTTTTGCAAAGCTGACCGCGTCGGGCACGGTGAACCCGTGTGCCAGTGCGCACGCGGTCGCGGCCGCCAGGGTGTCGCCACCGCCGTGGTCGTTGCCGGTGGCCACTCGCGGCGCGTCGAACTCGAAGAAGTCGGTGCCGTCATAGAGTAGGTCGCAACTGCGCGTCGAGGATCGCAGGTGTCCGCCCTTGACCAGTACCCACCGCGGGCCCAGCCCGTGCAAGGCCCGCGCGGCCGCGTGCTGCGACTGGGTGTCGATCACGTCGATGCCGACCAGCAGGCGCACCTCATCGAGGTTCGGTGTCACCAAGGTGGCCAGCGGAAACAGTTGTTCCCGAAGCGATTCCAGCCCGGACGCGGCCAACAGCGCGTCGCCGTGCATGGATGCGCAGACCGGGTCCACGACGAGCGGAACCGCCACTTCGAGCTGACGCCAGGTGGCCGCGACCGCATCGATGATGCGGGGCGAGGCCAGCATCCCCGTCTTGGCTGCCTGGATGCCGATATCCTCGACCACCGCGGTGATCTGGCCGGCCACCACGTCCTCGGGTGTTTCGTGAAAACCTTTGACGCCCAGCGTGTTCTGCACGGTCACCGCGGTCACCGCAACGCAGGCGTGGACGCCCAGCAGTGCCATGGTCCGCATGTCGGCCTGGATGCCGGCACCGCCACCGGAATCAGAGCCGGCGATGGTCAGCGCACGCAACGGCGTCGCCCCGGGCGGCGCCAACGGCAACCAACTCACTGGGTGATCGGCAGGTACACCCGGTTGCCGTGGTCGGCGAACTCGGCTGACTTCTCCGCCATCCCCGCTTCCAGGGCCGCCTCAATGGCTTCCTCACTGTCCAGCCCGTGCTTGGCCGCGTAGTCGCGGACATCCTGGGTGATGCGCATGGAGCAGAACTTCGGCCCGCACATCGAGCAGAAGTGGGCGGTCTTAGCGGGCTCGGCCGGCAGTGTCTCGTCGTGGTACTCGCGCGCCGTGTCGGGATCCAGCGACAGCGCGAACTGATCGTTCCACCGGAACTCGAAACGCGCCTGTGACAAGGCGTTGTCGCGCTCCTGCGCATGCGGGTGGCCCTTGGCCAGGTCGCCGGCGTGCGCGGCGATCTTGTAGGCGATGACCCCGTCCTTGACGTCTTTGCGGTCGGGCAGTCCGAGGTGTTCCTTGGGAGTGACGTAGCAGAGCATCGCGGTGCCGGCCTGCGCGATGATCGCTGCGCCGATCGCCGACGTGATGTGGTCGTATGCCGGGGCGATATCGGTGGCCAGCGGGCCCAGCGTATAGAAGGGAGCCTCCTCGCACAGCTCTTCTTCCAGCCGCACGTTCTCGACGATCTTGTGCATCGGAACGTGCCCGGGGCCCTCGATCATCACCTGCACCCCATGGGCTTTGGCGATCTTGGTCAGCTCGCCCAGGGTGCGCAACTCGGCGAACTGCGCGGCGTCGTTGGCGTCGGCGATGGAGCCCGGCCGCAGCCCGTCACCAAGCGAGAAGGTCACGTCGTAGCGCGCGAGAATGTCGCAGAGTTCCTCGAAGTTGTTGTACAGGAACGATTCCCGGTGGTGCGCCAGGCACCACGCCGCCATGATCGACCCGCCGCGCGAAACAATTCCGGTGACCCGCTTGGCGGTCAGCGGCACGTAGCGCAGCAGCACCCCGGCGTGCACGGTCATGTAGTCCACACCCTGCTCGCACTGCTCGATCACGGTGTCGCGGTAGAGCTCCCAGGTCAACTCGGTCGGGTCGCCCTTGACCTTCTCCAGCGCCTGATAGATGGGCACCGTGCCAACCGGCACCGGCGAGTTGCGCAGGATCCATTCCCGCGTCTCGTGAATGTTCTTGCCGGTGGACAGGTCCATGATGGTGTCGGCCCCCCAGCGGGTGGCCCACACCATCTTGTCGACCTCCTCGGCGATCGAGGACGTCACCGCGGAGTTGCCGATGTTCGCGTTGACCTTCACCGCGAAGGCCTTGCCGATCACCATCGGCTCACTCTCGGGGTGGTTGTGGTTGGCCGGGATCACCGCACGGCCGAGGGCCACCTCGTCGCGCACCAGCTCGGCGGACATGCCCTCACGGGCGGCGATGAAGGCCATCTCGGCGGTGATTTCGCCGGCGCGGGCGCGCTGCAACTGGGTGCCACGGTCGCGGACCAGCCCCGGCCGGGCCGGCAGGCCGACGGCAAGGTCGATCACGGCATTCGGGTCCGTGTACGGCCCGGAGGTGTCGTACAAGTCGAAGTCGGCGCCGGTGGACAGGTGTACCCGCCGCAACGGGACGCGCAGCGTAACCCCGTCGGGGCCGGCCACCTCGCGATAGGCCTTGCTGCTGCCCGCGATGGGGCCAGTCGTGATGGACGGCTCAACAGTAACGGTCATTGTCATCTCCCTGTCATCTCCCTACGCCGGCATTATCCGGTCAGGTTCCTACGGTCGACGGCCTCCAGCCGTCCTCTCAGCGCAGTTGGTGTGCGCTCCCGCGTGCGTTAATTGGGTCGGCCTCCACGCTAGCGCAGTGCGGCACCGGTGTGCAGGTGCGTCTTGGATCGTGGTGGCTGCCAGGCGGGTCGGGTGCGATGATTTCAGACGTGCAGCAGACCGCCCACACCGGCGAGGAACGCCCTGACCGCGGTACGCCCTCGTTTGCCACCCCGATATCGGGGGCGGTCGATAACCATCTGAGCATCGGCAGTTTCCGTTTCTGGTTCATCGGCCAGCGCTGGGAGTGGTCCGACGAGGTGGCCAGGATGCACGGATATGAGCCCGGCGCCGTGGTGCCGACGACGAAACTGTTGTTGTCGCATAAGCATCCCGACGATCGTGCCCACGTCCAGGACTTGCTGGACTATGCGTTGCGGTCGGGGGAGTCGTTTTCCAGTCGCCATCGCTTTGTCGACACGGCGGGCGTGGTGCACGACGCAATCGTGGTGGCTGACCGCATGGTGAACGAATCCGGCGTGGTCCAGGGAACATCCGGCTATTACATCGACCTCACCAACACCTTCGACGAAACGCGTCAGGAGGTGCTTGACGAGGCGCTGCCCGACCTGTTCGAGAACCGCGCCGCGATCGAGCAAGCCAAAGGTGTGCTGATGGCCGTCTACCGGGTCAGCGCCGAGCAGGCCTTCCGGGTGCTGCAGTGGCGGTCGCAGGAGACAAACACCAAGCTTCGTGCGCTGGCCAAACAAGTGGTCGCCGAAGTCGCGTCCTTGCCGCCGGTGTCGGCGTTGGTGCAAAGCCAGTTCGACCACTTGCTCTTAACGGTGCACGAGCGTATTCCCGCCGAGTCCGCGAGCTGATCGTCGCGGGTTGCAGACCGCGCGGTGGGGATCGGGTTAGGCTCTAGCTAATCCTGGACGGTGCAGACGGTGGATCGGGCTCCCTGTCTCAGCCGCCTAACGTTTGACACATTCGCGGGCGGTGAAGGCCATGGACCTGCTGGCGGTCGAGCATGAGGTTCGCCAGGACACCGTCGTGGTGCGGGCCAAGGGTGATGTCGATTCGAGCACCGTCGAGCAGCTCGTCGTCCATCTGGCGGCTGCCATGCAATTGGCGGCGACCCACCCTGCGCGCCTGGTCGTCATCGATCTGCAGCCGGTGACCTTCTTCGGTAGCGCGGGATTGAACGCGGTGCTGGAGTGTCATGAACAGGGGATGGCGGCGGGCACATCGGTGCGGCTGGTGGCCGACCACGGGCAGGTGCTTGCGCCGATCCAAGTTACCGAGCTGGATCGCATCTTCGAGATTTACCCGACGCTGGCCGGGGCATTGCGGCCCGGCAAACCCGGTGAGCACGATCTCGAGGATGTCGAGCGGCCACGATGAGCGCCAACGCTGCGGCCCCGGGGACGCCCAATAGGCAACCGTTGCCCGAGGACCTGCAGGCCGCGATCGCGCTGGGCGGCGAGATGGGGCGCCGCTTCGCCGAGTTCGACTGGGCACACCATCGGTTGGGCCCGCCCGGGGACTGGGCACCCGAAGTGCGTGCGGCGGTGGCGATGACCCTGACTTCGCGGTTTCCCATCGTGTTGTGGCTGAGCCCGACCGACCTGTTCCTGATGTACAACGACGCCTATGCCCAGATCTTGGGCGACAAGCACCCGGCGGCGCTGGGCAGTGCCGGGAAGGCGGTGTGGCCCGAGATTTGGACGGCGATCGGGCCGATGCTCGCCGGCGTCGTTGCGACCGGCAAGGCCACCTGGTCGACCGATCTGATGCTGCTGTTGATGACGGCAGGCGTTCCGCAAGAGCGCTACTTCACCTTCACCTACAGCCCGATCATCAGTGGCGGGGCCGTCCCGGCCATCTTCTGCGCGGTCATCGAAACGACGCAACGGGTGTTGAGCGATCGGCGTCTGCATCTGCTCAATGCGGTGGCGTCGGCCGTGCTGGAGACCCACACCATCGACGACGCGATCGGTGCGGCCGTCACCGCGTGTGCCGCGCAGCCCGCGGACCTTCCGTTCATCGCGGTGTATGTGGCCGCCGACGGTGCCGATGCCGGCGCCGGCCAGCATCGGATCACGCTGCGGGGAGCCACACCGTCGGTGTTGCCCGTCTTGCCCCAGCTGCTGGCCGAGCTGACGGACTGGGACATGGCTTCGCGGTCACGGGAGTCGGCGCATGTGGTCGGTGAGCTTGCCCGGGTGATTCCCGGCATCTGCGAGGTTTTCACCGACGACTGCCCGACCCAGGCGCTGGTGTTGCCGTTGAGTGAGGGCTCGACCCCCGGGGCGGTGGTGATCGGCATCAGCCCGCGGCGCCCATTGGATGCGCTGTATCGGGGCTTCTGCCAGCTGCTCTTCGATCAGCTGTCGGCGGCGCTGGCATCGGTGGTCTCCTACGAACGGCAACGGCAGCGAGCCGATGCGCTAGCGGAGCTCGATCGCGCCAAGACCGCGTTTTTGACCAACGTCAGCCACGAGTTCCGCACTCCGCTAACCCTGTTGCTCGGTACGGTCGAGGATGCGCTCGCCGACGCCGGCGGCGACACCGTCTTGGCCGATCGGCTCGATACCGCACGACGCAATGCGCGGCGTTTGCAACGGATGGTCGACTCGCTGCTGGCGTTCTCGCGGATCGAAGCCGGTCGCGCAACCGCGCGGCTGGTGTGCACCGACGTGGGCACGCTGACGTCGCATATCGCGTCGTCGTTCACCGAACTCTGCGCCCGCGCCGGGCTCGACCTTGCACTCGACTGCGCGCCAGCGCTGGCCGATGTCGATCCGGGCATGTGGGAAACCATCGTGCTCAATCTGCTGTCCAACGCGGTCAAATACACAATGAAAGGATCGATCGCCGTCGAGGTGCGCAGCGAGGCCGCGCACTGCCGACTCGTGGTGCGCGACAACGGAACCGGGATTGCGCCAGCCGACCTGCAGCGTCTGTTCGAGCGGTTCTATCGCGCCGAGAATGCCGGCGACCGCAGTGCCGAGGGCAGCGGGATCGGGCTGTCCCTGGTACGCGGTCTGGTTGAGCTGCAACGCGGAACCGTGCACATCGACAGCGAACCGGGGCGCGGCACCGCGGTCACCATCCGGCTGCCGAGGTCGCCGACCGGTGCGGCCGCCGACCAGTCGCCGGCCGCCTTGCTTGATGAGACCAACCCGTACGTGGAGGAGGCCAGCCAGTGGTTGGTCTCATCGCCCGCGCAGGTACAGGCGGCACCGGAACAGCCCCGCCAGCTGGTGCTGATCGCCGACGACAACGCGGACATGCGGGCCCATCTGCATCGAGTGCTATCGCCGCATTGGGAGACCGTTCTGGTCGCCGATGGTGAGTCCGCGCTCAACGCAACCCGCAGCCTGCACCCCGACCTGGTGGTGACCGATGTGATGATGCCCGGTCTGGACGGTTTCGAGTTCATCGCCGCCATCCGCGCGGATCCGGTGCTGGCGGCCACGCCAGTCCTGATGCTGTCGGCCAGGGCCGGAGCGGAGGCCGTCAGCGATGGCTTCGCCGGTGGCGCCGACGATTATCTGTTGAAGCCCTTCCGTTCCCAGGAGCTGGTGGAGCGGGTGACCTCGCGGCTGGCCGCCGTTGCCCGCGAGCGCACCCGTCAGGGACTCGCCGTCAGGCTCATGCAGCTCGACGCCGCCCTACAGGCCACCGACTCGGTGGCCGGAATCCTCGCGGCCGTCCTGCACTACCGCCTGGCGTCGGGTGACGCGGCCGCGGCGGCAATCGGAGTTGTCGACGGGGACTATGTCCGGTTCGAGTATGCCGGCGCAATCCCCGCGGAATTGCGCGATCGCTACCACGTGGCCAGGCTGGACAGCCCGCTGGTGGGAACCGACGTCATTCACCGCGGCGAGCCGATGCTGATCACCGACACGCTGGACCTGCCCCCGCGCTATCAGCACGCGGTGCAGGACACCGCCGAAATTGTTCGGGCCTGTGTCGCCCAACCGCTGCGCAACGCCGACGGACGTGTCATCGGGGTGCTGACCCTGCTGTGGCCCACTCCGCGACAATTCGACGCGTCCGAACTCGAGATGTTCACCCGGACCGCCGAGATTACCCAGATCGCACTGGATCGGGTGCGCGTCATGACCCGCGAACATCGCATTGCCGTCGACTTCCAGGAGCATCTCCTGGACCTGGACCGGGGATCGACCAGCGCGGTGGTATCGGCGGTGTACCAACCGGCCGGCGAAGCGATGCGCGTGGGTGGTGACTGGTATTCGGTGACGCCGCTGGCGCATCCGGGCAGGATCGCGATATCCGTTGGTGACGTCGTCGGTCACGGCCTGGCCGCGGCGATCGTGATGAGCAGACTTCGTGCCGCCGTGGCCGCCTCCGCGCTGAACACCGCCGAACCCGCCGATGTTCTGGGAGCGCTGGACAAATATGCGGCAACCGTTCCCGGCGCCAGCTGCGCCACGGTCGCCTACGCCCTGATCGACACCACACCGGCGGGTGCCGGCGCCATGAGCTACATCTGCGCGGGACATCCGTATCCGTTGGTGGTCTCCCCGAATGCCAGCCCGGTCTTCCTCAAGTCGGGACGGCGTCCGCCGGTGGCCACCCGTGGGACCGACTCGACCGACGTCACCGCGCGTGCGGACCTGCCCGCGGGAAGTTTGATCATCTTCTATACCGACGGGTTGATGGAGCGGGCGGGGAGACTCTCGACGACGGCTTTGCCCGGCTGGCGGATGCGGCGGCGGACTGCTCCGCCATGCCGGTGGCGGCGGTGTGCGCCGAACTCCTGCACCGGATGTGCCCGGCCGAGGGCTACCGCGATGATGTCGTGGTGCTGGCGCTGCGTCCCAGCCATGCCGGTCCGCGCAGCTTCGCCACCGTGTTGACCGCCGTCCCGGCCGAGATCCCGGTGGCGCGCCGGCGGATGGCGCAGTGGCTGACCGCGATCGGGGTCGAACCCGTGCGCAAGGGTGCCATCCTGCTCGCGACGGGCGAGGCGGTCACCAATGCGATCGAGCACGGCAGCGGCTGTGACGCCGGCAAGACGGTGTCCGTCGAGGCATTCCTGGATCAGGATGCGATTGCGGTCACCGTCAGTGACCAGGGCCGGTGGACCGGAGACTCGTCGGCCAGCCTGCGCAGCCAGCGGCGCGGGCGCGGTCTCACGCTGATGAGCGGGCTCGCGAACCAGGTCGAAACCGTCCGTACCCCGCAGGGCACACGAGTCGTGTTGCAGTTCGACGCCGCCACCGTGGACTGGCCGTGAACTGGCCGTGAACTCTGGCCGTGAACTAGCTAGGCCTCCTCCATCGCCTCGCCGAGCTCCTCGAGGAGCCGGTTGTGGTGATTGCTCGCCATGACGTGACCGGCGGCGATGACCACCGCTACCGGCCATTCGATGAGTTCGAGTGCGGCCAGTGCGGCCAGACCGCCGTAGTAGGCCAGCTGCTCAGGCCGGGGGACCTCAACCTGGCCGACGAATGGCAGATTCACCACGAAAGTCTCGCCTTCCCTGATTTTCTTCACCGCATCGCGCTGTGAAACCGCTCTGCGCGCCTGCTTTTCCACCATCATTTGCCTTCCAGTAACGAAGGGTTTGCCGCCGAGCAGGGTCGTGCGGTCACCGTCTGAAGTATGTCGAGGACCGACGCCCTGGCCGATCCGCTAGTTTCGTCGTTTGCTGCGGTGCTGACTGTGCCGTTGCGGGAGATTTATGCGCTGTTGTGGCGCGTCGGGCTCGTGGAGATCGTCCAGCGGGAGCCGTCGCGGGTTCGGGTGTCGGTGACGTGCTCGTGTTGGGTGCAGGAGGGGCTGGAGGATCCGGCTGCTGAGCACGACCATCCAGAACACGGTCCACAACGGCCATCGCGGCGGTCGCAGCAGCGGCGGCTCCCAGGGCCTGCGCCCACCCGACCAGGTCGAGCGGGGTACAACCGAGCAGTTGGCTGACGATAGGAATACTGATCAGGGTACCCATCGCGGCCAGTGAGCCCAGCGCGGTGAGGACCACCAGCCAGTCGTGTGAGTCCAGCAGGGTTTGGCCCAGCTGCGCGCTCACCAGGGCGACCAATCCCACCGTGGATGCCCGACGCGGCAATCCGGTCACCCCGGCCACCATCCAGGCGGCGGTGGCCGCCGCAGCGGTGGTGGTGCCGCGAACGCCGACCGCTCGCCACAGCGCCTGCTGATCCGGTCCGCGCGCGTTGGGGTCGGTCTGGCCGCGCGGCTTGCTGACCGCCAGCGCCGCGGCGGGTAGCGCATCGGTGAGCATGTTCACCAGCAGCAGTTGCCGGGTGTTCAACGGCGAGGTTCCCGTGATGGCGCTGCCGATGATGGCGAATGCCACTTCACCGGCGTTGCCGCCCAACAACACTGAAACGGCCGCCTGCACCCGCTGCCACAGTTCACGCCCTTCCAGGATCGACGGGAGCAGTGATTCGATGCGACCGTCGAGCAACACCGTGTCGGCGGCCACGCTGGCGGGGTCACTGCCATGCGCGACGACACCGATGCCCACGGTGGCCGCCCTGATCGCGGCGGCGTCGTTGGAGCCGTCGCCGACCATCGCGCAGACCCGCCCGACACGCTCTAGCGTCTGCACGATCTGCACCTTGTTCTCGGGTGTCATCCGGGCAAAGATCACGCGCTCGGCGACCGCACGCTCCTGGTCCTTGCGCGACAGGGCATCCCACTGCGCGCCGCTGATGATCTGTTTGGCGCTCACCCGCAGGCCCAGCTCTTCGGCGATGGCCGCGGCGGTGATGGGGTGATCACCGGTGATCAGCCGCACGTCCAGCCCGTGTCCGCTCAACTCGGCGAGCAGACCCGCTGCCGTGGGGCGCGGCGTGTCGGACAGCCCTAGAAAGCCCACCAGGGCCAAGCCGTCGTGGCAGAAGTCAGCGATGGCGTCCGGGTCGTCGACAACGGTCCGGGCCTGCTGTGGGCTCAGCTCGCGCCGCGCCACCGCGATCACCCGCAGCCCGTCGGCGGCCAGTTCAGCGACCTGGCGGTCAATGCTCGGGCCGTTGGCTCCGCAGGCGGCCAACACCACCTCCGGGGCGCCTTTGATGCTCAGTTCGGTGTCTGACACCGAGGCGGAAAACGACCTGCCGGAGCGGAATGGCAGGTGAGCGTCGGACCGGTCGAGTTCGGCGGCCAATTCCGGTGGCGCCGCTGCCACGATCGCGACATCGGTGGCGTGTACCTGCGGTCCACCGTTGGTGGCCGGCGCGGCATGGACCGCGCAGCGCAGTACATCGTGATCCGAAAAGCCGGGGCCGGGATGTACTTGCGCCACGCGCAGCCGGTTCTCGCTGAGCGTTCCGGTCTTGTCGAAGCAAACCATGTCGACGCGACCGAGGGCCTCCACCGATCGCGGGATGCGGACCAGGGCGCCGAAGTGGGTGAGCCGGCGCGCCGAGGCTTGTTGCGCCAAAGTCGCCACCAGCGGCATGCCTTCGGGCACCGCGGCCACGGTGACGGCAATGCCGCTGGCCACCGCTTGGCGCAGGCCTTGGCGACGCAGCAGACCGAGTCCGGTGACCACGGCGCCGCCGGTCATGCTGACCGGCCAGGCCCGGTTGGTGAGCTGGCTGAGCTGGTGTTGCAGACCGACGTTGGACAGGTCGCCGGACACCAGGTCGGCGGCCCGCCGCTCCTGGGTGTCCGCCCCGACCGCGGTCACCACCGCAACTGCGGTCCCGGCTACCACGGTGGTGCCGGCATAGAGCATGCAGCTACGGTCCGCCAGATCGGCTCCGGGTGTGGGCTCGACCTGTTTGGTCACCGACAGCGATTCGCCGGTGAGCGCGGACTCGTCGACTTCGACATCGGTCTCGTCGATCACCCGGGCGTCGGCGGGAACCACCTCGTGGGTCCGGACCTCGATAACGTCGCCGGGCCGCAGTTGTTCGGCGACGACGTCGACGTAGCCAGGCTGTCCGTCCTGGCCGGTGACCACCTTTCGCGCGGGCGGAATTTGCAGCGCCAGTAGGCGGTTGAGCCGGCTCTCGGCGCGGAGTCGCTGCGTTGCGGCCAGTATCGAGTTACCGGTCAGCACCGACCCGACCATCACCGCGTCAACGGGTGAGCCCAATACCGCGCTCGCCGTTGCGCCCAGAGCCAGCATCGGTGTCAGTGGGTCGGAAAGTTCTGCGCGGACCGCGCCGAGGAACTGTCCGATCGCCTGCATGGGCTCGGCGCCGAGTTGTGCGCCACGCTTTGCCGCGTGCGCGCCGCTGCTGAGGGCGCGGGTCGCCAACGTCGAATGGGGTGCGCCCGGTTGAGGCGAGGTGTCGGTTGGCGGCAACAGTTTCTGGACCTGCTCAACGGACATGGCATGCCATTCGTGGAACGCGGCGGGTCGAGGCGGGCGCGCGCCGACAACCTTTCGCGCCAGCAGATACCCCGACAGCAGTCCGGCGCCCGCGCCGGTGGTCACCGGTCCCGGGCCGAGTCCGCGAACGCCCGGCACCATCAGTAGGGCACCCAAAGCCGATGCGCCACCGGATATTTCGATACCCCGCCGGCGTGCCGCCTTGGCGGCAGGAATCGCATGCATGATCCGCCATGCGGCACCAAGATCGGGCAGCAGCACATCGGCGTACCAGGGTGGGACGGCGTCGGCGGTCCGCGGCAGTACACCAAGTGCCACGTCGGCCAACGAAATGGCGCGGCTCTGCGACGACAACAGCGCAACGGTGCGCCCCGCCTGCCTGAGTGCGACCACCGCGTCGGTCAGGGCGTCATCGATGGATCCGTGTCGCAGCGGCCGGATGTCGTCGAATGCCGGCCGCAGCTCGCCCAGCGAGTCGTCATCGACCGACACCAGATCCGCTCCGGTGCGATGCGCCTCGGCGACCACGGCCGAGGCGAGCGGATCATGCGCGGGCAAAAAGAGTGCTTCGGCTTCGAAAACCCCGGTGCTATCCGGATTTTCCGGGACCGCATGCCACCCCGGGCTCAGATCGTCGCGCTCCAGCAGCAACTGGGCCCGGTTCCACGCCGCCGACAGTTGGTCCTCATCCGCGCCGCGAATCCGGGCGACCCGTAGCTTGTTGGTGCACAGCACTCGCGGGTCGATGACGACCGCGTCGACCTCGTCGAGGCGGCGCAGGCAATCCGGCCGCATGGGCAAGACCCCGTGCCGCTGTGCCAGACCCTGACCAAGCGCAGCGGCAAACGCCTCCGGGGTGGTTCGGCTGGCCTTCGGGGTCGCCACCAGCGCGGCGGTCGCCGCCATGTCCATGTTGCGGGTGGCCAGCCCGACCAGCGCCGCGCTGATCGTCTGAATGTGCGCAAAGCGATCGGCATTTCGTTCGGCGGCACGCGCCGGTGCCGGCCGGGGCGCGGTGTAGGGCGCGCTGGTCGCCGGTTGCTCCGCGTACTGGGCCAACTCCGGTTCGTGGTGCTGCCAGGCCAGTGCCCCCGCCCGGGCTTCGGCGGTTTTGAGGGTTTGCATCGCCAGCCCCACCGACAACGATGCCGGTGCCTGGGTGAGCGTTTCTGCCGCGGCTACGGCCAATGTCATGACCGTGTCCGTCGCCGGCCCGCCGATGCGGTCCTCGAGCAGGCTGCGCAGCCGGGGCTGGTAGTCGACCGCCACCACGCCGGCCAGCAAGGTGATCGGCACCCGCGGCCAGCGCAGCGCCCGGCCGGTGAGTGCCAGCCCGAGCCCGGCGGCGTTGGTGGCGACGGTCACGGCCCGGTTCACCAGTACCACGCTGTCGCCCGGCAGGCTGATAGCGGGCGTTGGCCGGTAAGTGTCTTGCGTTGCGCGATAACGCTTTTCGGTGTCTTCGACTAGGCGGCACAGCTGCGGCAACGAGGTAGCCGCATCGATGTCCACGACAACCCGCGACAGCGGGTAGTTGATCCGAACCGACGCGATGCCCGGGTGGGTGCGCATGGCCTCGCGCACCATGCGTGCGAGTTCACCGTCGGGTGTGTCATTGAGGCCGCGAACCTCGATCCAGGCGCGGCCCGCACCGCGCCAGCAGTGCCGGGTGAGTGTCTCGGGGGACAGCTCACCGGAGAGCGCCTTGGCGCCCTCGCGTAGCGGCGCGGCACCGAACTCCAAACACGCCTTGGTTACCGAACCGGTCGTCCTGCCCAGGGTTGCGGCGACGGCTGCGGTGGTCATCACCGACGCGGTGGCCATCGCGCTGGTTGCCTGGATGCCCGTGGCGAGCGCGCGCAGCGGCAGAGCCCCTTTTATGGATGTAGCAATGCTCAATGGGTGCTCAGCGCCGCCATCAATTGGTGCTGCGCAGTTCGGCGGCGCCCGCTCGACGGCCGGTTGACTTCTTGGCCGCGGTCTTGGCCGGCGCCTTTTGCGGGGCGGCCTTGGCCGGCTCCTCCTGGTCGGGTACCGGCGCGAGTTTCGCCTTTGCCGCTGGTGCGGAGGCCTCGGGCCGCTGACTCATCCGGCGCAACAGCAGCGCGCTGCCGCCGACGGCGAGCAGGATCGGCCATTCCACGATGCCCGCGACTCCCAGCGCGCCCATGGCCAAGGCGGCGGCCGGTGTCGACTTGCTGCCGGTGCTGAGCCCGCGCTGGATGCCTTCGACGGCTCCCTTGACGCCACCGACGACGCCGTTGACCGCCGCGCCGCCCACCGCACCCGCGGCCGCCGTGGTCGCCGTCGCGGCCCGATTCACCGTTTGACCAACGTTGCGGACTGCTCCGCCGACGACTCCCATAATTGCTCCCTGACTTCTCACCGATCTATCGCTGCGTCCCATGCTGCACAACATCGACAGCGCTGTCTTCAGCATGCATCTATTAGAAGCCTGCCACGTTACAAACGCGCAGACAACGAACATTGTTAGGGAGTGTCCAGTGGCTAGGCGGCTGGGCCGGGGCGCAGGTCGACGAAAACCGGTGCGTGGTCGCTGGGGGCTTTGCCTTTGCGCTCGTCCCGAACGATCTGCGCGTCGACCACGCGGCCGGCCAATGCCGGCGAGCCCAGGATGAAATCGATGCGCATTCCCTGCTTTTTGGGGAACCGCAGCTGCGTGTAGTCCCAGTAGGTGTAGACACCCGGCCCCGGGGTGAAAGGCCGTACCAGATCGGTGAACTGTGCATCGACAATGGCGTTGAACGCCTTGCGTTCTGGCTCGGAGACGTGGGTGGCCCCGGTGAAGAACTCGGTGCTCCAGACGTCCTCATCGGTGGGGGCGATGTTGAAGTCGCCGGCCAGCGCTATCGGCGCGCCGGGATCGTTTTTCAGCCAACATTGGGCCGTATCCCGCAGCGCAGCAAGCCAATCCAACTTGTATGTGTAGTGCGGATCCTCCAGCGCGCGGCCGTTCGGCACGTACAGGCTCCACACCCGAACGCCGCCACAGGTTGCGCCCACCGCGCGAGCTTCGGCGGCCGCGGCGACCTCTGGCTTGCCGCTCCAGGCGGGCTGGCCATCGAAGCCGATCTGGACGTCGTCGATGCCGACGCGCGAAGCGATGGCCACGCCGTTCCATTGATTGAAACCAACGTGGGCGACCTCGTAGCCGAGTTCGAACAGCGGCAGCGCCGGAAACTGGGTGTCCGAACACTTGGTCTCTTGAATGGCCAGGACATCGACGTCGGCGCGCTCCAGCCAGTCCAGGACGCGGGGTAGGCGGGTGCGAATGGAGTTCACGTTCCAGGTGGCAAGCCGCAGGGTGCCATCGGGCATGGCTAGAGGCTAGCGGGTGTCCGCAGATAGCGACGACGATGGTGCGGCCGCAACCCCAGCGACTCGGCCCAGCCGGGCGTGGCGGTGCCGGGCACGCAGGTGTAGCCACGGGTCGCACCTCGGCCGGCGCCCCAGGCCAGCAATGCCGTGTAGAGCAGGGCGGCCGGACCGGTCGGGGACTGGTCATCGATGGTGCAGGCGGCCGACACCCCAACCCAGCGGGTGCCGTCCGGTGCGTCGGTTACCGCCGCGCGTGCGACCACCGCTTGCGGGCCGGAACCGAATGCAAGCTCGCCGTCGATGACCGCGGTGAGGGCATGCTCGGCGATCTCGCGGTCGCAGTGGCCTCGCCACACATCGTCGGGCCGGGGCGACACCGTGATCGACGGGTCGGCTTGGCGGGTCGCGACCTCGCCGACCAGGACACGTTCGGTGTGCTCACCGGTCAGGCCGGCCGGATCCGGCATGAGCCGGTCGGGAATGGCCAGCCGCGGCGTGCGGCCGCGCTGCGTGTACCAGTCGAGGATCGCGGGTATCGAGTCGGGGCGGGCCGAAATGTCCAGCGGGACCGCCGAATTAGCGTATAGCGGGGCTCCGTGGCAGGCGCGTAGCAGCCAGCCGTCCAGCCAGCTCCGGTCGGTGCCGGGCCACGCCGCGGCCGCCGCATGTTCGAGGGCCCTGATCTCGGCGGTGCGGATGGGCGCATCGGTGAGCACCCGCAGTGCCACCACGTCGGCCGGCGCGAACTCGGCGATCGCTCCGGTCTTCGTTTGCACGCGCACCGTCGGGGCAATCGCGAGCAGATGTCCCACCGCATCGGTCAGGGGCGGGACGGACCCGGCCGGTCGGCGGTAGCGAATCGTGACTCGCGTTCCGAGGTCCGGCCACGGCGCCGTCATCAGTGACCGAACGGATCGGGCCCCTCGCCCGGCAACCACGACAGGCCGGGAACCCCCCAGCCGTGTGACTTGACCGCACGCTTTGCGCTGCGGGCATGCCGGCCGATGAGGCAGTCCAGGTATAGATAGCCGTCGAGGTGCCCGGTTTCGTGCTGCAGCATGCGCGCGAACAGGCCGGAGCCTTCGAGCTCGACGGGGTTCCCCTCGGCATCGAGCCCGGTAACGCGGGCCCAGGTGGCGCGGCCGGTAGGAAACGACTCGCCGGGAACCGACAGGCACCCTTCGTCGTCGTTGTCCGGGTCGGGCATGTTCTCGGGGATCTCGGACGTCTCGAGCACCGGGTTGATGACCACGCCCCGGCGGTGCGCGGCCTTTCCGCGATCGTCGGCACAGTCATAGACAAACAACCGCAGGCCGTATCCGATCTGGTTGGCGGCCAAGCCGACGCCGTGCGCGGCATCCATGGTCTCGTACATGGTGGCGATCAACTCGGGCAGATCGGCAGGTAGCGAACCGTCGGCTCCGACCGGGACGGGAGAAGTCGGAGTGTGCAGGACTGGATCGCCCACGATCCGAATAGGAACCACTGCCATGGTCGGCTAGCTTATGCGGGGCGACTGGGCCCGGTGACGACGCCCGCCGCTCGGCGGCGGAGGAGTCGGGTGGTTGGGCGCGACGCCGGGTCGGAGGCAATCCGCCCAATCTGCCGACTCGCGGGTCGCGGTTACGGGGCAACAGTTCCCGGCGTGGTTGAATACGTCGGAACATGCCCCTTTGTAGGTCAAGTCATTCGAGCAAATAAAGCAAATAAGCATTCGCCGGAAGGGTCCAGGGGAAGCGATATGGACGGCGCTATGGCGCGGGCAAATCGAGCGGGGGACGACTCTGAAATTGCCGACGGTTTGACCCGTCGGGAACATGACATCCTGGCGTTCGAACGCCAGTGGTGGAAGTTCGCGGGTGTCAAGGAAGACGCCATCAAGGAGTTGTTCTCGATGTCGGCGACGCGCTACTACCAGGTGCTCAATGCGCTGGTTGATCGGCCGGAGGCGCTGGCGGCGGATCCGATGCTGGTGAAGCGGTTGCGCCGGCTGCGGGCCAGCCGTCAGAAGGCGCGGGCCGCCCGGCGGCTCGGCTTCGAGGTGACCTGACACTGGTCCCGGTTTTGTCCGTGCTTTTTCAAGTTCTGGGCCTCTCCTGGCTACAGTGGGCTCGATGAACGAGCGCGTACCCGACTCTTCGGGGCTTCCTCTGCGGGCCATGGTGATGGTGCTGCTGTTCCTGGGCGTCATCTTCTTGCTGCTGGGTTGGCAGGCCCTGGACTCGTCCGGGAAGGCGGTGGATGACTCATCGTCGCTAACCACGATGCCGACGTCGTCCAGCGCCACGAAGTCGCCGACCTCGACGAGTGCCAAACCCGCTGCCCCCCAGGCGGAGGTGCGGGTCTACAACATCTCTGGTCTCGAGGGTGTCGCTGGGCGCACCGCCGACCAACTCAAAGAGGCCGGCTTCAATGTGACTGAGGTCACCAATCTTTCGGTATCGGACGTGCCGGTCACCACCGTCTATTTCGGCGATGCCGAAGGCGAACAGACCACCGCCGAAGCGGTGGGTGAGAAGCTGGGCGTGCCCGTCGAACGGCGGATAGCCGAAATTTCCGACCAGCCCCCGGCGTCATTGTCCTGGTCACGGAGTGAGCCGGCGCGACACCAGCCCGGGTCGTTTCGGCCCGCTCGATGACTCGAGGGTCGCCAGGTTAGGCTCTCGCTATGCCTAAGCCAGCCGGTCATCGCAATGTCGCAGCTGTCACCATGTCCGCTCTGTCCGCGACCGCTTGTGTCGCGTTGTTGAGCGGGTGTTCGTCGCCTCAACATGCGTCGACGGTTCCGGGCACCACACCCTCGGTGTGGACCGGTTCACCCGCGCCGGCCGGCACCAACGAGCACCGCGAGGGGGCGTCCGAATCGGAGGGTCTGGCGACTCAGCTGCGGGCACCGGATGGCACCGAGGTTGCTACGGCCAAGTTCGATTTCGCGGACGGATTCGCCACCGTCACCATCGTGACTACCGGCACCGGCTACCTGGCCCCTGGCTTTCATGGAGTGCACATCCACAAGGTGGGCAAGTGCGAGGCCAATTCGGCCGGTCCGACCGGCGGCCCGGTGGGTGACTTTCTGTCTGCGGGAGGACACTTGCAGGTGTCCGGGCGCCCCGTGCCCGGGCAGTCCAGTGGTGACCTGACGTCGCTGCAGGTGCGTAGTGACGGCAGCGGGACGCTGGTGACCACGACCGATGCATTCACCATGGATGACCTGACGAGCGGGCAGAAAACCGCGATCATCATTCACGCCGGCGCCGACAACTTCGCGAACATTCCGGCGGATCGCTATAACCAGACGAACGGGACCGCGGGTCCCGATCAGACCACGCTCGCCACCGGTGATGCCGGTAAGCGGGTGGCGTGCGGTGTCATCGGCTCCGGCTAGCTCGTCGGCGGGTCGGACCGCAAACCGGATAGATTTCGCGCGTTCGCCGCGGCCGACCGTAGGAGTGGAGTGGGAGTTCGCCCTGGTCGACGCCGAGACCCGGGATCTGAGCAATGAAGCCACGGCGGTCATCGCCGAGATCGGTGAAAACCCCCGGGTGCACAAGGAGCTGCTGCGCAACACCGTCGAGGTGGTCAGCGGTGTGTGCGGCTCTGCCGGCGAGGCGATCGAGGATCTGCGCACCACCCTGGGCCCGGCCCGCCGGATCGTGCATGCCCGTGGCATGGAGCTGTTCTGTGCGGGCACCCATCCGTTCGCGCAATGGTCCACCCAGAAGCTCACCGACGCACCGCGTTACGCCGAGCTGATCAAGCGCACCCAGTGGTGGGGCCGCCAGATGCTGATCTGGGGCGTCCATGTCCACGTCGGCGTCTCCTCGGCGAACAAGGTGATGCCGATCATCTCTGCGCTGCTCAACTACTACCCCCACCTGTTGGCGCTGTCCGCCTCCTCGCCCTGGTGGGGTGGCGAAGACACCGGTTACGCCAGCAACCGGGCGATGATGTTTCAGCAGTTGCCTACCGCCGGGCTGCCGTTCCAGTTCCAGACCTGGTCGGAGTTCGAAGGCTTCGTGTATGACCAGAAGAAAACCGGCATCATCGATCACATCAACGAAATACGTTGGGATATAAGGCCTTCGCCGCACCTGGGCACCATCGAGCTGCGGATCTGTGACGGTGTTTCCAATCTGCGCGAGCTCGGTGCACTGGTGGCCTTGATGCATTGTCTCGTGGTGGACCTGGATCGCCGGCTTGATGCCGGTGAGACGCTGCCGACGATGCCGCCCTGGCACGTCCAGGAGAACAAGTGGCGCGCCGCGCGCTACGGCCTGGACGCGGTGATCATCTTGGACGCCGAAAGCAACGAACGGCTGGTTACCGACGACCTCGACGATGTGCTGACGCGGTTGGAACCGGTTGCGCGGTCGTTGAGTTGCGCGGACGAGCTGGCCGCGGTCGCAGAGATCCCGCGAGTCGGCGCCTCTTACCAGCGCCAGCGGCGGTTGGCCGAGGAACACGACGGAGACTTGCGGGCGGTGGTAGACGCACTGATCGCCGAGCTGGATATCTGACCTGCCGGACACGCCGTCGGATGGATTCGCGCGCTAGTTCGACCGCCACGCTCGCCCCCGCGATGCGGTGGGCGCACACGACCGGATCCGGGCTGCCGCCGGATTTAGGCGCGCAGTCGCGCGATGAACACCTGTGCCGCCGCCTCTGCGCGCTGTGGGTCACCGGCGATGATGGCCTCGACCAGCTCGGTGTGTTCGCGCTCGTATGAGGTGCATGTCCCCACCGGGCCCGCTTCCACCGCCCGATGGATGGTTGGCAACAGCAGGTCATAGAACTGTAGATATATCTCGTTGTGGCTGGCCGCGACGATGGCGCGGTGCAACGCCGTGTCGGCCGAAGTCATCTCGGTGCGTTCTTTGTCGTTTGCCGGCTCTCGGCTCCACAGTTCGTTGCGCCGGGCGAGCAGGGCCCGAAGGTCCTCGATGTCGGCGGCATCACGCCGGCGCGCGGACAGGACGGCGGCGGTGACCTCTACCGCCTCGCGCAGTTCCCAGAGATCACGTTCGCGGGCGGCCGCGAAATATTCGGCGAGGGCGCTGCCTTGTTCTACGTCGGCAATGACGTAGGTGCCCGACCCTTGTCGTCGCTCGAGTATTCCCACGTGCACCAGGGCCTGCACGGCTTCGCGCACCGTGTTGCGGGCGGTTCCGGTCATCTCGCAGAGTTCGGGTTCGGTGGGAATGCGATCACCGACTTTCCAGCGCCCTGACGTGATCTCATCGCGCAGCTGATCGCTTACCTGGGCGATGAGTGTCCGGCGGCGCACTGTCTGCATGCCACCAGCATAGGCAGTTTGCCCAATACATCCATTCATCCTATGATTCCTACCGTTGTCCAACACTGGATTGGGGGAATTCCGATGACTGCTGTGGCGGCACCGGTGATCCACGACCCAACCGCCAGCCGGTCGTTGTTTGCCAGCAGGGTGACGGTCTTGCTGGCGATCGCACTGTCCGCCTTCACCATACGGTCCGCCGTCACCTCGATGGCGCCCCTGCTGGCGAGGGTCGCAGACACGATGGGCTTCGGCGGTACCGTCATCGGCGTCTTCGGGATGCTCCCCACCGCCATGTTCGCCTTGGCCGGGTTCGCCGCGCCCCTGAGCCGCCGGTTCGGCCCGGAACGTCTGGCGCTGCTCAGTGTCTTGGCCACAGCGGCGGGGACTGCCGGCCGCTCGATGGCGTCCGACACGTCCGAGCTGATGGCGTTCACCACGCTTGCCCTCGTCGGCATGGGCATCGCAAACATTGTGGTCCCGCCGCTGGTCAAGAAGTACTTCAACGATCGCGTCGCCTTGATGAGCGCGATCTACCTCGCCTGCCTACAGCTGGGCACCATCATGCCGGCCGTGGCCGCGGTGCCACTGGCCGAGTCCTATGGATGGCGGGCCTCGCTCGCAATCTGGGCGCTCATTCCCGCGGTCGCAGTTCTACCGTGGATACTCGTCCTCGTCCGCCGCCGCACCAATGGCACCGATCACGCTGCCCGGACGGGAAAAAAGATCGGGCCGATCTGGCGCTCGCCGATCTCCTGGGGCCTGACCTTCATGTTCAGCATGACGTCGCTGATCACCTATGCGATGTTTGCCTGGCTTCCCGTGATCGTGACATCTGCCGGAGGCAGCGAAGCGCTCGGAGGCGCCATGGTTGCGACCTTCTCCGGCGTCGGGTTCCTTGCAACGCTGGTCACGCCCAGGCTGTGCGCTAGGGCTGCCAACCCGTTCCCCATTGTCGCCGCTTCTGCGTTGTGCTTTCTCGTCGGTTTCGCGGGATTGCTGTGGGCTCCGCTGACCGCGCCCATCGTCTGGGCGATATTTCTCGGACTCGGCCCAAGCACCTTCCCGGCCGCGATCACCCTCATCAATCTGCGGTCGCGCACCGAAAGCGGCTCCGCGGCGCTGTCCGGTTTCACCCAGGGCATGGGCTATCTGTTGGCCAGCCCAGGACCACTGATCTTCGGAATCCTCTACAACGCCACCGGACGGTGGGAACTGTCGTTCGGATTTCTCCTGGTCCCGCTGATTGCACTGCTGGCCGGTGGGTATCACGCCTGCAAGCCCCGCTATCTGGAAGACACGTTGACCCCTTCCCGGAAGTCGGGATCGGACGCTGTCGAGGACGTTGTCGAGGGAGAACGTCTGCAGGAGTGTTCGACGAGCTGCGCTTGACCTCGCGACCGGCCGGTGAGCCGGGGCTTGGTGATCACCCCGCCTTGCGCGATACGCTGCCTTTCTGCACAACCCTGCGATCGTGGCGTGGCCGCGACTGTTGTCTGGCAGGTGTGGCAGACCCGGATTGAGGGGGCATGGTGGCCGTTCCGAAGCCCTTCGAAGCACCGATGTTTCCGCTGGAGGCGGCGATGCTGCCCGGCCAGGATCTGCCATTGCGCATCTTTGAGCCTCGCTACAGCGCGCTGGTGCGACACTGCCTCGATACTGGTGATCCGTTCGGTGTGGTCCTGATCGCCGGTGGGCGCGAGGTGGGTGGCGGTGAGTCACGATACGACGTCGGGACGCTGGCCAGGATCACCGAATACGTCGACGAGGGCGCGGGTCGTTATCAGTTGTTGTGCCGCACTGGGGAACGGATTCGGGTATGTGACTGGCTCCCGGACGACCCCTATCCGCGCGCGACGGTACAGATCTGGCCAGATGAGCCGGGCGCAGCGGTGAGTGCGGCCCAGTTTCGCGACACCGAAGACCGGGTGATGGCGTTGTTCGAACGGATCGCCACCGCCCGTGGCATCGAGTTGCCGGGTCGCGATGTGGTGTTCGACTACCAGTCCGACGACATCGCCGCTGACGCGGGAACGTTGTTGTACGAGTTGGCGTCTCGGGTTCCGATGGGCCCGGCCGACGGCTACGCGGTGTTGTCGGCGCGGTCGGCCGCTGATCGGCTGGCCGCACTTGCCGAGGCGGTGGACTCGGTCGAGGCGATGGTCGATTTCCAGCTGTCCGACTAGTCCGGCTCAGAGCTCTTCGCCGAACGCGCGCAACGCATCCACCTGCAGCGGATCCAATGACGGGCGGACGGCCTGGCGCGCGGCGGCGAGGTCCGCGGCGGTGACGTCGGCCGCGTCGATGGAACGGCGCATCGCGGTCAGCGCCGCCTCGCGCAGCAATGCCACGCAGTCGGCGGCGCTGTAGCCGTCGAGCCCCGCGGCCACCTCATCCAGGTCGACGTCGGCGCTGAGCGGGATGGACTTGCCTGCGGTGCGCAGGATCTCGAGGCGCGCCTCAGCATCGGGCGGCTCGACGAACACCAGACGTTCCAGCCGGCCCGGGCGCAGCAGCGCCGGATCGATCAGATCGGGGCGGTTGGTCGCCCCCAGCACCACCACGTCACGCAGCGGCTCGATGCCGTCGAGCTCGGTCAGCAGGGCGGCGACCACCCGATCCCCAACACCCGAATCGAAGCTTTGCCCGCGTCGGGGCGCCAGGGCATCCACCTCGTCGAGAAACACCAACGACGGCGCCGAATCGCGGGCCCGACGAAAAAGCTCACGGACGGCTTTCTCCGAGGAGCCAACCCATTTGTCCATCAGCTCGGAGCCCTTGACCGCGTGCACGCTCAACTGCCCGGTGCTGGCCAATGCCCGGACCACGAAGGTCTTGCCGCACCCGGGAGGGCCGTAGAGCAGTACCCCCCGCGGGGGCTCCACCCCTAACCGGGCGAACGTGTCCGGATGCTGCAAGGGCCACAGCACCGCCTCGGTCAGGGCCTGCTTGGCCTGGGCCATGTCCCCGACATCGTCGAGGGTGATGCTTCCCACCGCGACCTCCGAGCTCGCCGAGCGCGACAGGGGGCGGATGACGGTCAGCGCGCCAAGCAGGTCTTCCTGGTTGAGCTCTGGTGGCTGACCATCGGTACTAGCTCGCGAAGCGGCCCGCAGCGCCGCCTCGCGCAGCAGCGCGGCCAGGTCGGCAACTACGAACCCCGGCGTGCGGCTGGCTATTTCGTCAATATCCAAGTCGCCGGTAGGTACGTGCCGCAGCAGGGCTTCCAGCAGGGCCTTGCGGGTGGCCGCGTCGGGCAGCGGCAACCCCAATTCCCGGTCGCACAGGTCGGGCGCGCGTAACCGGGCGTCGAGCTGGTCGGGCGCGGCGGTAGTGGCGATCAGCACCACGCCATCGGTGGCGACCGCGGTGCGCAGCTCGCCGAGGATCAGCGCGGCAACCGGTTCCGCGGTGGCCGGCAGCAGCGCCTCCACGTCGGTGATCAACAGCACCCCGCCGCCGTCGCGAACCGTCGCGACGGCGGCGGCCACGGCCTTGAGCCGATTCTCCGGGGCCAGCGCACCAACCTCGGGACCGTCGAGTTCGACCAGCCGGCGTCCGGCACACACCGCGCGCACCAGCGTCACCTTGCCGACGCCAGCCGGACCGGACACCAGCACGCCCAGATTGGTGCCCGCACCCAAAGACTGCAGTAGATGAGGTTCATCGAGGGCGAGCTTGAGCCATTCGGTGAGCTTGGCCGCCTGCGGCTGGGCACCCTTGAGCTCCTCGACCTGGATCTCCGGGGTCGCCACGCTGACCCGCTCGGCCTGGGATGACTGCGCGGTGTGGGGCACCCCGGTGCCCCAGGTGACCAACGTGTTCGGCTGCACACTGACCGGCGCATCGGGATCGACGCCGGTGACGGTCAACAGCTCCGATGTCCAGCTGATGCCGACCGCCGACGCCAAGGCCTGGCTGGCGGCCGAAGTCGAGGTGCCCGGGCCCAGGTCGCGGGGCAACAGCGACACCGCGTCGCCGACGGTCATCACCTTGCCCAGCAGCGCCTGGCGCAAGGTGATCGGCGAAAGCGATTGGGTGGCCAGCGACGAGCCGCTCAGCGTCACGGTCCGTGCACCGTAGACGGTGACCGAGTTGACCAGCACCGCAGTGCCTTCGCGTAGTCCGGCGTTGGACAGGGTCACGTCGTCCAGCAATATGGTGCCGACCGGGACCTGGTCATCAGCCATGCCGGCCACCGCCGCGGTCGTTCGGGACCCGGTCAACGAAACCGCATCCCACTCCCGGATCCCGAGGGCGGCAATGGCGCTCGGGTGCAACCGCACCACGCCGCGACGTGAGTCCACCGCCGACGTGTTCAGCCGGGCGGTCAGCGTCAGCTGTGGAGCCCCATAGGGGCTGGTCACAACCGCCCGCCCGGCTTGCGCAGCCCCAGCCGCGCCACCGAACGGCGCGCCACCGACCGGCGATGCGGCTGCGCTCTGCGAATCGCGCGCCGCGCGGCGCGTCGTTGCTTGGGTTTGTCGCCCCACACCTCGGGATGCTCGGCCAGCCAGCGCTTGCTGCGCACCGCGAACGGAATGTGACACACGTAGGCGATGATGATCACCCAGATCAAGATGTAGGGAGCCAGCACCGCGGCGGCCGCCATGATGGCCAGCACCGCCAGCAGCACCGCGGCCAGATTGGGCGGCACCGCCACGGCATGCATCTTCTTCATGGGGATCCCGCTGACCATCAGCATCGATGTGCCAGTGATCCAGAAAGCCAGGAACCACACCGAGGTCCACCAGCCCTCACCGAACTGCATCTTCAAGGCCAGCAGGCCGATCATGGAAACCGCGCCCGCCGGTGCGGGCATTCCGACGAAGAATTCGTGTGCGTACGCGGGCTGGGTGCCGTCATCCAGCAGCGCGTTGAAGCGCGCCAGCCGAAGCACGACGCACACCGCGTAGAGCAGCACCACAACCCAACCGACCTGCCACTTCGACAGCATCGTGACATAGAGCACCAGCGCGGGCGTCACGCCGAAATTCACCGCATCGGCCAGGGAGTCGATTTCTGCGCCCATGCGCGACTGGGCGTCCAGAATGCGGGCCACCCGGCCGTCGAGTCCGTCCAGAATGGCCGCCGCCGCGATCAGCGCCATCGCGGGCACCGGCTGGTGTTCGAGGGCGAATTTGATCGAGGTCAGCCCGGCGCAGATGGACAGCACCGTCATTGCGCTGGGCAAGATCTGCAGGTTTACCGCGCGCCTGCTCCGAGGCTTGGTCGTCATGGCAGGTCAGCCAATATGGTCTCGCCGGCAATCGTGCGCTGGCCAACTATGACCACCGGCTCGGTGCCCGGTGGCAGGTAGGTATCCAGGCGAGAGCCGAAACGGATCAGACCGTAAGTGTCGCCGATCGCCAATTTGTCTCCGACGTGTGCGTCGCACACGATGCGGCGCGCTACCAGCCCGGCAACCTGTACCGCGACCACTTCAGCACCGTTGGCGGTGCGGATGCGCACGCTGTTGCGTTCGTTGTCGTCGCTCGCCGCGGGCAGGTCGGCCGACCCGAAGCGGCCGGGCCGGTGCTGGACGGCGACGACCTCGCCGCTGACCGGGGCCCGCTGCACGTGGGCGTCGAATACCGACAAGAAGATGCTGACCCTGGGGAGCGGCGCGTCGCCCATAATGAGTTCGGCCGGTGGTGCCGCGGTGTCGATCACGCAGATCACGCCGTCGGCGGGTGCCACGATGGCGCCGGCCCGGCTCGGTGGTACCCGGGGCGGGTGACGGAAGAAGCCGGCGCAGGCGCCGGCGGCCAGCAGCCCCGTCCGGCGCGCCCAGCGGTGCCGGTATCCGACACCGGCCACGGCTAGGCCCGCAGCGATGAAGGGGCGCCCGGCCGGGTGTATCGGCGGGATGGTGGATCGCACCAACGCCAGCAGATGCTGCGGGCTCAGAGTCGGTTCCGCGGAGGATGAGTCGGAACGGCGGGGACGTCGTGCCACGCGGCCATCTTACGGAGCGCCGTGGCGGTCAGTGTACGGACGGCGCCCCGATGTGCCTGAGCACACCGGGGCGCCGTCAACAAGGTCATGCGCCGTCGTGCCCGTTCTCGCCTATCAGTGTGCCGCCAGTGCCTCCCGTTCCGGCGGTGCCCGGTGGCAAACCAAGACCGAGAATGCCTCCATTGCCGCCCGTGCCGACCAACTGGGCGTCGCCGCCCTTGCCGCCGTCACCACCCGGCGCAGCCCCGAGGCCGATCCCGCCCGCGCCGCCGTTGCCGCCGTCTCCGATCAGGGCGCCGGTGCCGCCGTTGCCGCCGTCCCCGGAAGTGATACCGCCAAAGCCGCCGTCGCCGCCGGTCCCGCCGTCGCCAAGGAGCCCGCGAGCCCTGCCGCCGTCGCCGCCGGTCCCGCCGTCGCCAAGGAGCCCGCGAGCCCTGCCGCCGTCGCCGCCGGTCCCGCCGGTGCCGCCACCTGCGCCGTTTCCGCCTGCCCCGCCGGACCCGCCGTTGCCGAAGAGCATGGCGGCGTTGCCGCCGGATCCGCCGGCCGTACCGGCAGCGACCGTGCCGCCGCCTCCGGCGCCGCCGGCTCCGCCGTCGCCATAGACCACGCCGGCGTTGCCGCCGGCCCCGCCGACACCACCGCCGCCTCCGCCGCCGCCGGCCCCGCCGGCCCCGCCGGTACCGGAGAGGGCGCCAGCCGAGCCGCCGGCTCCGCCGGCCCCGCCGGTGTCGAGGCCGATCGCGCCGGCTCCGCCGGCACCGCCGGCACCGAAGAGAGTGGCGGCGCCGCCCCCGGTGCCGCCGGCGCCACCGACAGTCTGGCGGGCTCCGCCGGCCCCGCCGGCGCCACCGGTGCCGGAGAACACGCCGGCGTTGCCGCCGGCTCCGCCGGCCCCGCCTTCGGTGCCTGCGGGAGCGATGCCACCGGCCCCGCCGTTGCCGGAGAACGCCCCGGCGGCACCGCCGTCGCCGCCGGCTCCGCCGGCCCCGCCAGTCACCAGGCTGAACCCGCCGGTGCCGCCATTGCCGCCGGCCCCGAACAGTCCAACGCCTCCAGCGCCGCCGGCCCCGCCGCTCTGGCCGCCTCCGCCCTCACCGCCGGCACCGCCGGCGCCGAATAGACCTGCCATGCCGCCCGTGCCACCGGCCCCACCGAGAACGGCCCCGATTCCGCCGGTGCCACCGACCCCTGCGCCGCCCGACAGCAGCCCCGCGGCCCCGCCGTTGCCGCCGGCCTGGCCGGTTCCCAGGCCGTTGACCGCGCCGGAACCACCGGCGCCACCGTTGCCGAACAAGATCCCACCGTCGCCGCCGTTGGCCCCGGTTCCCGCGGCGCCGTTGGCGCCGTTGCCGATCAGCGGGCGATCCAGCAGCGCCTGGGTGGGCGCGTTGATTAAGTCGAGAAGAGCCTGGTTTGACGTGGCCAGCCCGGGAGCGCCGGCTTCGCCCGCTGTCCCAGCTGGGACGCCCAGGCCGGGATTGCCGCCGTTGCCGCCGGTTCCGAATAGCTGGGCGTCACCGCCTCGGCCCCCGTTACCGCCGGGGTCCACGGTGCCGGATCCGCCCGCGCCGCCGTTGCCGCCGCTGCCGATCAGTGCTGCCTTGCCGCCGGCCCCACCGTCGCCGCCGGCCCCACCCGCGGTGGCCAGGCCGCCGTTGCCGCCGGTCCCGCCGTCGCCGAACAGGCCGGCGGCGTTGCCGCCGTCGCCGCCGACACCGCTGACGGTGCCCACGGCGCCGTTGCCGCCGGTCCCGCCGGAGCCGAAGAGCGTTGCGGCATCCCCGCCGTCGCCGCCCTTGCCGCCGGCAGCAGCGCCGCCGATGCCGCCGGCCCCGCCGTCGCCGTAGACCATGCCGCTGTTCCCGCCGGCCCCGCCGGCGCCGCCGCTGACTTGGCCGAAGCCGCCCGCCCCGCCGGCTCCACCGGCGCCGAACAGGGCGCCGGCGCTGCCGCCGATGCCGCCGGCTCCACCGGCATCGAAGCTGGTTCCGCCGGCCCCACCGACCCCGCCGGTGCCGACCAGGTCGGCGGCGTTGCCGCCGGCCCCACCTGCACCGCCGGCGCTGGTCGCGACTCCGCCGGTGCCGCCGGCCCCGCCGTCGCCGTGGAACAGGCCGGCGTTGCCGCCGGCCCCACCGGCCCCGCCGCTGCTGCCGGGGATGTTGCCGCCGGCCCCGCCGGCCCCGCCGACGCCGCCGTCGCCGTAGAAGGTGCCGGCGTCGCCGCCCTGCCCGCCCGCGCCCCCGGCAGTCGCTCCGCCGCCGCCGAGCCCGCCCGCGCCACCGTTGCCGAACAGCAGGCTGGCCCCGCCGGCCCCGCCGGTCCCGCCGACCGTGGCGTTGGCCATTCCGCCGGCCCCGCCGGCCCCGCCGGCGCCGAACAGCCCGAGGCCGCCCGCACCGCCGGTGCCACCGCTGGCGCCCACCCCACCGGTGCCGCCGGCCCCGCCCGCGCTGAATAGCCCACCGGTTCCGCCTTGGCCGCCGGCTCCGCCGGCGCCGGCCGCTCCGAGGCCACCCGAGCCTCCCGCGCCGGCCGTGCCGGCCAGCAGCCCGGCGGCGCCGCCGTTGCCGCCGGCCCCGCCGGTGAGGCCGGTCGCGCCCGATCCGCCGGCCCCGCCATTGCCGATCAGTATTCCGCCGTCGCCACCGCTCGCGCCGGTTCCCGCGGCCCCGTTGGCTCCGTTGCCGATCAACGGGCGATTCAGCAGCGCCTGGGTGGGGGCGTTCACCAAGTTGAGCAGATTTTGCGACGCCGCCTCGGCGCTCGCGTATGAGCTCGCGCCGGTGGTCAAGGCCTGCACGAATTGATCATGAAATAGTGCCGCTTGGGAGCTGACTGCCTGGAAAGATTGGCCGTGCGCGCCGAAAAGCGCCGCGATCTGCATTGATATCTTATCGGCGGCGGCGGATATCACCGCGGTCGTCGGGGCGGCCGCCGCATAGCTGGCCTGGCCGATGGTGTTGTCAATGCCGGCCAAATCC
Source organism: Mycobacterium liflandii (assembly GCF_022354805.1). NCBI lineage: Bacteria > Bacillati > Actinomycetota > Actinomycetes > Mycobacteriales > Mycobacteriaceae > Mycobacterium > Mycobacterium liflandii. The sequence continues at coordinate 1,355,466 of NZ_CP023138.1, forward strand.
GTTGCCGCCGCGCTCAATAAATCTGGTGTCGCTATCAGATAAGACATGCGTATCCCGTCCGTTTCCCTGGCTTTTGGCGATTAAGCAGCAGTCGAACGGATCGTATTTGTTTCGCATTCTTGATCACTCTGGAGATCTGTCAAGAGTTATCAAAACGTTATATTTAGTAGGCTAAACGTAAAGCCTTTTTACAGAGGCGGGTTTATGCCAGATCCATAAATGTAATTGTCGAGACAATATCGTCTCATTTTTGCGTTCGGTATCTCATTTTCTGGGGATAGTCCAGGGCTCCGGCGTTGTTGATTAGCAGGCTTGTGAGCTGGGGAATTGTGGATTGAGGAGGTCTAGGCGGCGGTTGGCGGTCAAAGCGGTGATCCGGCAGGCTTCGGCGATGTTGTCGGCGCCGTTGAGGCGGTGCAGATTGATCGCGGTGTTGCGTAGCGTTGCTAGGACCTGTGCGCCGTTTCCGGTATGTGCCCTTTGACGGTCTTCGTCGAAGGTGACGTCGCGTATCCAGTGCAGGCTGTTCTCGATTCCCCAGTGTTGACGCATCCAGGTCATGATCGCGGTAGGGCGGGCGTGCTCGAACGGCAGGCTGCAGATGGCATAGACCACCTCCACGCTGCGCTGGTCGGTGGCGGTGATCAAGCGTTCACGAGTGATCCGGATGATTTGTTTTGCGTAGGAGAAGCCGATTCCTCGTACAGCGGTGATGATTTGCAAGGTGCGGGTCTCGACACGGCCGTGGCCGCGGGAGTCATCGGTAGCGGCTGCGGGCACCTCGGCCCAGGGCAGCGCGGTGATACGCGCAAGTATTTTGGCTTGGTTGGACTTGACGATCATCAGGTAGTGCAACTTCAAGGTGGCGCAGATCAACTTCGCGGTGACGACCTGGGTATGCATCGCATCCACGGTGACCAGCCACCGCAAGCTACCCGGCAGCAGCGTGAGCAGGGCACGTACGCAGGGAATTTCATTGCTTTTCTCGGCGACAGCGAGTTGACCGAGCACCAATCGGGCACGGTGGGCGAACACCGACACGAGATGCGTGGCTGTCGCTTTGGCGCGTAAAGCACCACGCAGCATCTTGCCGTCCAACGCGATCGGCACCAATCCACTGGGGTCGCTGCTGGCCACGTGTGCAGTGAAGTAACTGCCCATCCTGGCGTTGAGGTCGGCGGGGTCTAGCCGAGACAAAACAGCGCGGAAGGTCTTCTCACTGGGCCGCCGGAACCGGACCCCTAATTGGGCCAACACATCATCGGGAGCGGTGGCCGCCCATGTGGCAAAACCAGCATAGCCGCGCATCCCCGCGGCAGTGGCCAGAACCGCGATCGCCAACAAAGCCATCAGCGAATACCTCCGACCGCGTGGGTCCCTCGGGTCTGGCACCGAGGCCAACACATCGAGAAACTCCGATCCGATGAGCTCGCTGCGCTCACCAGGACTCCAGCGGTCGAACACCTCTGGAACCGACGACACAGGCAATACTGAAACGGTAGGCACGGGCAACTCCAGACCAACGACGAACAGTAACCAACTCGATCGTTCTCCAGATAGCCCGTGCCTACACTCCGGCCCCAATAGCGCGGCACCAAAGATCATCAACCCAGCTCACAAGCCTGCTAATCAACAACGCCGGAGCCCTGGGGGATAGTCGATCCGCGGGCTCCCGGCCTGGATCCGGGGCGCGATCAGTCGGGCGTTGGACCGATATCGGGCTCGGTCGCCGCGGTTTAGGTCAAATCCCAGACTTGTACCTGGGTTCCGGCGGACACCTCCACATCATCCTCCGGAATCTCCAGCAAGGCGTTGGCCGAGGCCAGCCAGCGCAAGTGGTGCGAGGCCGGCGGCCCGTAGCTGGTGACCTGTCCGGTGCCTATGTCGAGGATCGCGCGCCGGAACTGCCGCTTGCCGCGCGGTGAGGTGACCGTCTCGGTCATCACCGCGGTCCGCTGTGGTCGCCGCGGATCCGGCAGACCCATGGCCAGGCGCAGCGCGGGACGGATGAACACCTCAAAGGACACCAGCGCGCTGACCGGGTTGCCGGGCAGGGTCACGATCGGCGTGCCGGCCACCAGGCCGACGCCCTGGGGCATTCCCGGTTGCATCGCCACCTTGACGAACTCGACGCCCTGATCGCCTTCGCGGCCGAAGGCGTCTTTGACAACCTCATAGGCTCCGGCACTGACGCCCCCGCTGGTGATGATCAGGTCCGCGGCACCCGCGTGTCGGTCGAGAATCGCGACGAACTGCGCGACGTCGTCCCCAGCGGTGTCGGTGGCTACCACGACCGCACCGGCGTCGCGGGCCGCGGCAGTCAGCATGACCGCGTTGGACTCGTAGATCTGTCCGGGTTGCAGTGGCGTGCCCGGCGGTACCAGCTCCGTGCCGGTGGAGACCACCAGCACGCGCTGGCGGGGGATCACGCTGAGCTCGGCCAGCCCCAGCGCGGCGGCCAAGCCCAGCGCTGCCGGTGTCACCAGCTGGCCGGCTTGCAGGACGGTGGTACCGGCGGCGACATCTTCACCCGCGCGCCGGATGTGCTTGCCCGCGACAGCGGGCTGGCCGATCTGTACCGTCTCGAGGCCCCCGTCGGTGGCTTCCACCGGCACGATCGCCGTCGCGCCGGCGGGTACCGGCGCCCCGGTCATGATCCGGTGCGCCGTCCCCGGGTGCAGCCTCAGTTGGTCGACGCGCCCCGCCGGAATGTCCTCGGCCACTGGCAACACCACCGGGTGCTGCGCACTCGCGCCCACGGTGTCCTCGGCCCGCACCGCGTAGCCGTCCATCGCGGAGTTGTCGAACACCGGTAGCGGCAGTGGGGCGACCACGTCGTCGGCGAGCACCAGGCCCTGCGCTTGCTGCAATGGGACCTTGGCGACGGGACGGGCCCGGACCATGTTGGTGACGACCCGCTGATGCTCCTCGACCGACCGCATGCGGCCATTATCGGCCCGCTAGACGGGGAAGCTGACCCCGGTGAGCTCCTCGGAGACCGTCCAAAGCCGACGTTGCAGGTCCTCGTCGTGAGATTGAGCGCTGGACTGGACGATTTTCGGGTGGCCGCGCTGCTCGGCGAAACCGTCCGGACCGTAGTACTGGCCGCCGGCCGCCGAGGGATCGGTGGCGGCGCGCAGCGTCGGCAGAGCACCCATCTGCGCGCTCTGGAACAGCGCCGGGCCGAGAATGTTGGCTAGCGGAACCAACATCCGTGGCAGGTTTCGGGCCAGTTCGGTATTGGAGCCGCCGGGGTGGGCCGCGACGGCGATCGTCGCGGCCTGGGAGTCCGCCGCGAGCCTGCGCTGCAGCTCGTAGGTGAACAGCAGGTTGGCCAGCTTGGACTGTCCATATGCCGCGACTCGGTTGTAGCTGCGTTCCCACTGCAGATCGTCGAAGTGGATCGCGGCCCGAATGCGGTGGCCCAGGCTGCTGACCGTGATCACCCGCGAGCCGGGTACCGGCAGCAGGTGATCGAGCAACAACCCGGTCAGCGCAAAGTGGCCCAGGTGGTTGGTGCCGAACTGCATCTCGAAGCCGTCCTTGGTCACCTGCTTCGGTGTCCACATCACGCCGGCGTTGTTGATCAGCAGGTCGATGCGTGGGTAGGCCGAACGCAGTGCATCGGCGGCGCTGCGCACCGAGTCCAGTGAGCTCAGGTCCAGGGCCTGCAACGTGACGTCGGCCTGGGGCTTGGCCGCAACGATCTGTGCCACGGCGGCGTTGCCCTTCTCGGGGTTGCGTACCGCCAGCACGACGTGGGCGCCGCGGCCGGCCAGCGCCTCGGCGGTGTGGTAGCCGAGCCCGGTATTGGCGCCGGTGACCACCACCACCCGGCCGCTTTGATCCGGGATGTCGGAGGCCGACCAATGACTCTTGGCTTTCCCCTTAGCGCTCATGGCCAGAACATACTCACTTCCGGCCCGGGCGGCCCGGCCGCCAGAACTATTGGATCCAGAAGTTGTCGTGCGCGACGAAGAACTCCCGGCGTTGGTCGTCGGTCATGTCGGCCAGGCCCGGGAACCCCTCGAAGTAGTCCTCGCGCGGGGCGCCGGGGGCGAACAGGATCAGGATCGATGCCGGCTGGTCGGACTCGTTGCGGAAGCCGTGCACTCCGCCGGGCGGTACATAGAGGTAATCGCCGGCGGATGCGTCGACCCAGTCTCGCCCGTCGTGCATGCGCATCGACCCGGACAGGACGAAGAAGGACTCCGACATCGTCTTGTGGAAATGCGGACCCGGCCCACCTCCGGCCGGTGCGATATCGACGCGGTAGAGCCCAAAATCGCCGTCAGTGGTTTTCTGGGTGGCCAGGTAGTGGTACTTGGTGCCGCCCAACTCCAGGTTGGGAGGTTCGTCCCGACGTTTCAGCCGAGCACTGACCTCTCCCTTCTCGCCGGTGTAGCGCGCTGGCGGATAGGGCGGGTAGGCAGGCATGACGAGCGACATCACCCCAGTGTGGCCCAACGCTTCACGCGACAGGCTGTTGTTCGGGCCGAGCGCCCGCCCGCCGCGGCGCGCGCCGTATCGTCGGCGGGTGGGGGCGTCCTTGCACTCGACATAGGCGAGTGCTAAAAATGACGTTGGCACTCGCGACCCGCGAGTGCTAGGTCGGGACGGTGAGAACGGGCCTGGTCGTGATCTGCGACCTGGCTTCGGTCGTCCGTCGCGGGCACTGCGCCCGGCCAGCGTAAGTAACGGGGTTGCCATTACCCGGTGACCCCCGTTTCATTCCCAATCCGGAGGAATCACTTCGCAATGGCCAAGACAATTGCGTACGACGAAGAGGCCCGTCGCGGCCTCGAGCGGGGCCTGAACGCCCTCGCCGACGCGGTAAAGGTGACGTTGGGCCCCAAGGGTCGCAACGTCGTCCTGGAGAAGAAGTGGGGTGCCCCCACGATCACCAACGATGGTGTGTCCATCGCCAAGGAGATCGAGCTGGAGGACCCGTACGAGAAGATCGGCGCTGAGCTGGTCAAGGAAGTTGCCAAGAAGACCGACGACGTGGCCGGTGACGGCACGACGACGGCCACCGTGCTGGCCCAGGCGCTGGTCAAGGAAGGCCTGCGCAACGTTGCGGCCGGTGCCAACCCGCTCGGTCTGAAGCGCGGCATCGAGAAGGCAGTCGAGAAGGTCACCGAGATCCTGCTCAAGTCGGCCAAAGAGGTCGAGACCAAGGAGCAGATCGCGGCGACCGCAGCCATCTCCGCCGGCGACCAGTCGATCGGCGACCTGATCGCCGAGGCGATGGACAAGGTGGGCAACGAGGGCGTCATCACCGTCGAGGAGTCCAACACCTTCGGCCTGCAGCTCGAGCTCACCGAGGGGATGCGGTTCGACAAGGGCTACATCTCGGGCTACTTCGTCACCGACGCCGAGCGTCAGGAAGCGGTCCTGGAGGACCCCTACATCCTGCTGGTCAGCTCCAAGGTGTCCACCGTCAAGGACCTGCTGCCGCTGCTGGAGAAGGTCATTCAGGGCGGCAAGCCGCTGCTGATCATCGCTGAGGACGTCGAGGGCGAGGCGCTGTCCACCCTGGTCGTCAACAAGATCCGTGGCACCTTCAAGTCGGTGGCGGTCAAGGCCCCCGGCTTCGGTGACCGCCGCAAGGCGATGCTGCAGGACATGGCCATCCTCACCGGTGGTCAGGTCATCAGCGAAGAGGTTGGCCTCTCCCTCGAGACCGCCGACATCTCGCTGCTGGGTAAGGCCCGCAAGGTCGTCATCACCAAGGACGAGACCACCCTCGTCGAGGGCGCCGGTGACTCCGACGCCATCGCTGGACGGGTGGCCCAGATCCGCGCCGAGATCGAGAACAGCGACTCCGACTACGACCGTGAGAAGCTGCAGGAGCGCCTGGCCAAGCTGGCCGGCGGTGTTGCGGTGATCAAGGCCGGGGCTGCCACCGAGGTGGAGCTCAAGGAGCGCAAGCACCGCATCGAGGACGCGGTCCGTAACGCCAAGGCTGCCGTTGAGGAGGGCATCGTCGCCGGTGGTGGCGTCGCCCTGCTGCACGCGGTCCCGTCGCTGGACGAGCTGAAGCTGTCCGGTGACGAGGCCACCGGCGCCAACATCGTCCGGGTGGCTCTCGAGGCTCCGCTGAAGCAGATCGCTTTCAACGGTGGCTTGGAGCCCGGTGTGGTGGCCGAGAAGGTCCGTAACTCGCCCGCCGGTACCGGCTTGAACGCCGCCACCGGTGTGTACGAGGACCTGCTCAAGGCCGGCGTTGCCGACCCGGTCAAGGTGACCCGTTCGGCGCTGCAGAACGCGGCGTCCATCGCGGGTCTGTTCCTGACGACCGAGGCCGTTGTCGCCGACAAGCCGGAGAAGGCGGCCGCTCCCGCGGGCGACCCGACCGGCGGCATGGGCGGCATGGACTTCTAAGTCCGCAAGGCGCGCAAGTTCGCAAGCACGAAAAAGCCCGGTTCCCTTCGGGGGCCGGGCTTTTTCGTGTGTGTACGGGCGCGCTAGGAAGGCTCGGAGAACACGACGCAGTCATGCAGGCAGCCGCTGGCTGTGGCGGCAGAGTCGGCGTTGCGGTGCAGCAACGCCTTGGTGGGCAGCACAGCGCACTGGGCCGTTTCGGTGCCGGCGTCGGATACCTCGGCGCGCCCATCAACGATCAGCGAATAGCCGCCGGGCTCGGGTGGCGGCCACAGGAGCGTGGCATCACCATGGCTGGTCAGGTTGGCGCGGGTGCGGCCGCCGATCAGCCCGACCTCGATGACCGCGCGCGGTCCGTCCGGTCCGTCGGGCAGGCCACGCAGCACCGGTTCCACGGTCACCGTGTGCACGTGGTGGTCGTCGTCAACGGTGATCAGGTAGGCGAACGGGTAGTCGGTCAAGGCGTCGGCCAACCGCTTGAGGTCCACCTTCTTGGCAGCCATGCAATCGAGGATAGATGCCGGCCGGATGGGGTGTGACTACTCCGTGCGCAGCGGCAGCTGGATGTCGGCTTCGCTGTCAGCCGTCTCGCGGTTCGGATAGAAGCTGGACCTGGGGATGCCCGCACCGGCGTTTGCCGGCGCTTCACGGGTGGCGACGCTTCGCGCACCCGCATCGCTGTTAGCCGAGTTGTACAGGCCGGAGTATCCGGCAGCCGGGCTGCGTAGGCCCGCGCCCGCGGTGGAGCCACTGTTTGCACCCGCAGAGACGGGGCCGGCGTCGGCAGCCGCCGCCGCTACCGGCGCCGCGGCCGCGGGAGCGGCGGCAGCCGGGGTGGCTGCGGTGGGGGTCAATCCGCCGGCCAGCGCCGGATTCAGGCCGCCGGTGTGTGCCAGCGCCGAACTCAGGATCCCCGAGCTCAAGGTGGCCGTGCCGCCCGTTGCGTAGGTGGCCGAGCTGGCCAAGCTGGTAGAGCTTGCCATGTCGCTGCCGTGCATCGATTGCCACATGCCGCTGCTCATGCTGGCGGTGCCGAAACCGGTGCTCATGCTCCCGGAGTTGCCCAGGCCCGAATTGAGGGAGCCTGAGTTGCCGATACCCATGTTTCCGTTGCCGGAATTGAAGAAGCCGACGTTGCCGGTGCCCGAGTTTCCGATTCCGACGTTGCCGCTACCCGAGTTGAAGCCGCCGAAGCCGAACTGATGATCGCCGGTCAGGCCGAACCCGAAGTCGCCGTTGCCGGTGTTGCCGAAGCCGACGTTCCCGCTGCCCAGGTTGCCCAACCCGACGTTGCTGTTACCGGTGTTGCCGCTACCGATGTTGCTGCTTCCGGTGTTACCGGTGCCGACGTTGCTGCTTCCGGTGTTGCCGCTGCCCCAGTTGTTGTTGCCGACGTTGTTGTTGCCGACATTGCCGGTGCCGCTGTTGCCGAAGCCCAGGTTGATCTGGCCGTTCTTGCCGATGTCGATACCGAGGTTGCGCAGCACCTGCTTCCAGGGCGCCAGCGCCGAAGCGGCCGCCGACGCTTCGGCGTGGTAGGCGGCCATGGCCGCCACGTCGAGCGCCCACATCTGCTCGTAGGCGGCCTCGATGTCCATGATCGCGGGGGTGTTGAAACCCAGCCAGTTCGTGGCCGCCAGCACCTGCATCAGCCCGCGGTTGGCCGTGACCACCGCGGGCTGCACCGTCGCCGCCAGAGCCGATTCGAACGCGCCTGCCGTGACAGCGGCCTGTGCGGCCGCCTGCTCCGCCTGTGCCGCAGCCGCACCGAGCCACGCCATGTATTGGGTGGCGACAGCCATCATGGCTGCCGCCGAGGGGCCCAGCCATGAGCCACTGGTCAACTCGGAGGTGACCGAGCTGAATGACGACACCGCTGACGCCAATTCCTCGGCCAAACCGCCCCAAGCCGCGGCAGCGGCAAGAAGCGGCCCCGCTCCGGGACCGGCGAACATTAGTGCCGAATTAATCTCTGGCGGCAACCACGCAAAATGCGGGTTTGTCACCAGCCCAAACTACCTGGCGACGGCCGCTACCGTGGCCGTATCGGCATCGGAAAAATGTCGATCCATAGGGGGTTTACAGGAACCCCCAAGTTCCCTCACGCCGGGACCGGGGCTGGCTGCCGTCCGCGGACCAGCTTGCCGGGCCGGGCAGCGGTCGGCACCCCGTTCTCGGCGATCACCTGACCCGATACCACGGTTGCAACATAGCCCTCGGCGGTCTGATCCAAGCGCCGCCCGCCCGCGGGCAGGTCGTACCTGATGACCGGCTTGTGCAGTCGGAGTGCGGCGTGGTCGATGACGTTGAGGTCGGCCTTGTAGCCGACCGCGATGCGTCCGCGGTCGCCCAGGCCGGCCACCCGGGCCGGCACGGATGTGAGTTCGCGGACGGCTTCGGCCACGCTGAATCGCCCGGATGCCCGATCGCGAGCCCAGTGCGTCAGAAAGTAGGTCGAGTAGCTGGCGTCGCAGATCATCCCGTAGTGGGCGCCCCCGTCGCCGAGACCGAGCACCACGTCTTCGCGATGCAATAGTTTGCCGACAGTGTCCAGCGAGTTGTTCTCCATGTTGCTGGTCGCGACCAGCAACATGGCGTGCCCGTCGTCGTCGAGCAGCCGGTCGTAGGCCTCCTCCATCGGGCTGACGCCGCGGGCGCGAGCCCGAGCCCCGATGCTGTCGGCCGCCGCCGGCTCGTAGTTGGGGTCCTCAGTCAGCGGAAAGATCCAGTCCCAGGCCTGCGCCACATACAGAATCGGATGCCCGACGCCGGGCTTATCGGCCAGGATGCGGGCCCGGACGTCGGGTTTGCGCATTTCGGCGACACGCTCGGCCAACGGCAGATGTGCGATCTCGCGGTAGCTGGGATAGAGCACAAATGGGTTTGCCGACAGCTGCAGTCCGATGATCAGCCCGATCGGACGGGGCAGTAGCTGCGCGGTGAAGCGGGTTCCCTCGCCCGCGTTCTTGTTCGCGTTCTCGACCATTGTGATGGCATCGGGCCAGCTGGGTTCGCCGACGTTGCCGACCACCAACGAGAACGTGACTGGCAGCCCGACCTCCTCGGCGACATCGAACACGGTCTGCAACACCGGCTGGTAGCCGCCGGCTGGGATGTCGGGCACAAACTGCAACAGGCCACCGCCGCCGTCGACGACGCCCTTGGCGATCTCTTCGATCTCCGCACGGGCGGCGTCGTAGCTCGGAATCGGCGATCCGCTCTCGGTTTTGTGGATGGTCAGCCGCGACGACGCGAACCCCAGCGCACCGATCTCGATGGCCTGTTTGGCCAGTGCCCGCATGGTGGCCAGGTCTTCGGGGGTGGCCGGCTCGCGGTCGGCGCCGCGCTGACCCATGACATAGACCCGCAGCGGGGAGTGCGGCAGAAAGGCGGCCACATCGATGTCGCGTGCTCCCGCCTCCAACGCGTCCATGAATTCGGGGAACGTCTCCCAGGTCCAGGGCAGGCCATCGGTCATGACAACGCCGGGGATGTCCTCGACACCGGCCATCACGTCGACGAGCACGTCGTGGTCCTGCTGGCGGCACGGCGCAAAACCCACCCCGCAATTGCCCATCAGCACGGTCGTCACGCCGTGCGCCGATGATGGTGTCAGTCGGTCTGACCAGATTGACTGACCGTCGTAGTGGGTGTGCAGGTCGACGAACCCCGGGGTGACCAGCAGGCCGCTGGCGTCGATCACCCGCCCGGCGGCGTCGCCGTTGACCGAGTCGTCGGGTGGCCCGACGGCCACGATGATGCCGTCGCGTACCGCGACGTCGCCGACGTACGGCTCACCCCCCAGCCCGTCAACGATGGTTCCGTTACGGATGAGGAGGTCGTAGCTCATCTAATCAATTTACGACCGCGGCGGTCGGTGGTGCCAGGTCCGATGGCGCTCGTAGAGTCGGCCGTATGGCTACCTCCGATGCCGCGGCCCGCGAGCTGCTGCGCGACGCGTTCACCCGAGTGATCGAACACGTCGATGAACTCACCGACGGTCTGACCGAGCAAGTGGCCAACTACCGGCCAACACCGGCCGCCAACAGCATCGCCTGGCTGATCTGGCACAGTGCGCGGGTCCAGGACGTCCAGGTGGCCGACATCGCCGGGGTCGAACAGGCGTGGACTCGTGATGGCTGGGTGGACCGGTTCGGGCTGGACCTGCCCCGCGGCGACACCGGCTACGGGCACGGCGCGCAGGATGTGGCTAAAGTGCGTGCGCCGGCCGAGCTGCTGGCCGGCTACTACCACGCGGTGCACGCCCTGACGCTGCAGTACGTCGCGGGTGTGACCGCCGAGGAACTGTCCCGCGTGGTGGACACCCATTGGGATCCGCCGGTCACCGCGAGCGTCCGATTGATCAGCGTGGTCGACGACTGCGCCCAACACCTGGGACAGGCTGCCTACCTGCGCGGGATCGCCCAGTAGGTTCTAGGCGTGCGATTGCTTGCGACGGTGGTCTTATGGCTGGCCACCACGGTCGCGCTGGCGGTGGCGGTCCCGGCCGCGTGGGCGCAGACACACATCATCGATCGTGACGGCTACACCGCGCTGGCCGGCCGGGCCGCCGATGATCCGGTGCTGCAGTCGGCGATGGCCGCTGAACTCAGCACCCGTGCCATGGCGCTCATCGCCAAGCGCGGCGGCCAGCACGACGCGATCGACGGGTCGGCGGTGCAGGAGGCGGCCATGTCGTTTACCACCAGCGCAGCATTTCCGCCGTTGTTCGCTCAGGCGAATCGGGTGGCACACGACTGGCTGTTCAGCGAAGCGCAGTCCGCGGCCGACGGCGAGCGCTGGGTGGTCGACCTGGCGCCGATGCTCAACGACAGTTCCATCCAGCAGGTCTTGAGCAGCTATCACGTGACGGTGCCCGACACCTTGCGAGTTCCGTTGACGGTGTCGACTCCCCAGCCCCTGCATCAAGGCCAATTGCGCCGAGTCGCGGTCTGGGGTCCCTGGGTCAGCATCGGGGCGGCGGCCCTCGCGGTGGTCTGCGGGCTGCTGACGCTGATCACCGCCCGCCGCCGCGGCAAGGCGCTGAGCAGTCTGGGTGTCTCGGCGCTAATGGTCGGCGCTGCCGGCTGGGCGGGCATCGAAGTCGGCGGCCGATACGTCAACGAAGCGCTCAACCGCACCACGGGTGACATCCGCCGCATCGCCGATGTCATGGTCAATACCGCGGAGGGCAGCCTGCATCTATGGCTGAATTTGACGCTGCTTGCCGGCGTCGCGCTGGTGGTGGTGGTGCCGTGGCCGCGATGATCAAGAGCCTGTGGAACTAGCGCCGGACGGGTCAGCGTAGCGGCAGCTCGGCCAGCACCGTGCCGGTCGGCTTGGTCGAACCCGTGCCGGGCTCGACGGTGAACGCCAGCGTCGTCGAGTCGCCGAGATCGGTCAGCGTCGCTTTTGTCGACGGCGTGACCGCCGTGGGGCCCATGGTTCCCGCCGATGTCGGCCCCTTGGCGTCGACCAGCCACATCTGATAGACGGTGCCCGGAGACGGCGGCGGCACATTGTTCATCACCAACACACCCGCGTTGCGATCGCGGGAGAACATCACGGTGGCCGTTCCGCCGCCGAGCCGGCCGGAGACCGTCTGCACATCCGGCGCGGCCAGCACCTGCTCGGCGACCGTCGGCGATGCCGACGGTCGGGTCAGGACGCCCAGGCCGAACGCGCCCAGCCCCACCGCGATCGCCGCGGCGGAAGCGAAAACTGCAGTGCGCCAACGTGGTTGACGGCGGCTCTGAGCGGGCTCCGCGGCTGCGAGCAGCGCCTGGCGCAGCTCTGCTGGTGGCTGCGCGGCCGTGGCGGCCGATACCACCGACATCGTTTCGCGCACCGACCGAACTTCTTCGTCGAATGCGGCGGCCACCGGCGCCGGTGCTGCGCTAAGCCGGCGTTCGATGTCGAGTCTCTCCTCGTCGGAGACCGCATGCAGGGCATACGGTGTCGCCAGCTCGAGCAGTTGGAAGTCGGTCGGCTCGGTCATGACGCATCCAGGCAGTTGCGCAGACCGCGCAGCGCGTCGCGCATGCGTGATTTGATCGTCGAAAGATTGGTGGCCAACCGCTGCGACACTTCGGCATAGGTCAGCCCGCCGTAGTAGGCCAGCTCGATGCACTGCCGCTGGGTATCGGTCAGCCCATCCAGGCACTCCACCACCCGGCGACGTTCATCACCGGCGATCGCCGAATCGGCGACCACGTCACTGGCCAGATCGACATTGGCCGCGCCATAGCGCGACTCCCGCTGGCTGCCGGCCTGCTCGGCGCGCACCCGGTCCACCGCGCGCCGATGCGCCATGGTCAGCAACCAGGCCAGGGGAGAGCCCTTGGTGGCGTCGTAATCCGATGCCGTCCGCCACACCTCGAGATAGATCTCCTGGGTGGTTTCCTCGCTGTAGCCGGCATCACGCAACACCCGTGCCACCAGTCCATACACCCGCGTACAGGTGTGGTCGTAGAACATGGCGAACGCGTCGCGCTCGCCCCGTGCGATCTGGCGCAATAGGGCGTTGAGGTCGTCGCTGCGCCCCGGCGGTCCGGTCATCGATCGGTAGCCTATCGCCAGTTGGCGCCAAGATCGCCGGGCCGGTCATTGATGACGCGCCGATCGAGGCGGCCGGGGCACGAAATACGCCGTCCGCCGTTGATATTCGCCGAATCCGGGACGATCCTTCATGTACTTCTCGGTCAGTCGCGCGCCGCTGACGTCGACCAGGAAGTACGTCATCAGCAGCGGTGAGCCCACGGTGATCAGCGGGACCCAGCCGGTGATGGTGACCAGCCACAATCCCCACCAGACGCAGGCGTCGCCGAAGTAGTTGGGGTGGCGCGTCCAGGCCCACAGGCCGCGATCCATGATGGCGCCCCGGTTGGCGGGGTCGGCCTTGAACGCCCGCAACTGGTGGTCGCCCAGGGCCTCGAAGACGACGCCGAGCAGCCACACCGCTACGCCCAGCGCCCCGACGGCCAGCAGCGGCTTCGGCGTCGGCCCGGTGACGGCAGACAGCTGCAACGGGAAGGAGATGAACAGCGTCAAGAATGCTTGCAGCACGAACACTTTGCGCACCACCTGCCCCAGCGTGGCGCCGCGGAGCAGATCCGTGTAGCGCGGATCTTCTCCCTTGCCGACCGTCTTGCGGTGGATGTGCCAGCTCAGCCGCAAACCCCAGATAGCCACCAGCGCCAGCAGTAGCCACCGGCGGGTCGGGTCGCCGCTGCCCAGTACCGCCGAAACGGCGGCAACGGCGACGAACCCCAGACCCCAGGCCACGTCGACGACGTTGTAGCGGCCGATGCGGTGGCCGATCGCAAATGTCACCGAATGCACGACGATCAGCGCGGCGGCCGATGCGCCGGAGATCAGCAGAATTCCGTCTCCGATCACCGGCCATCCTCACGTTCGAACGTCCACTGGTAGACGTCGAGGTAACCCGACCGGAATCCGGCCTCCGAGTAGGCCAAGTACAGCTCCCACATCCGTTTGAACACGTCGTCGAAGCCCAACTGTGCCAGCTCACCCTGGCGCTGCAGAAACCGTTCCCGCCACAGCCGCAAGGTCTGCGCGTAGTGCGGTCGCAGTGAGGCCGTGTCGATGGGGCGCAAGGCGGTGTGGCGCTCGGTGATGTCTGCGATCGCCTGGGTGGACGGCAGCAGTCCGCCCGGAAAGATGTACTTCTGCACCCAGGTCAAGGTATTGCGGCTGGCCAGCATCCGGTCATGGGGCATGGTGATCGCCTGGATCGCCACCTTCCCGCCCGGCCGTACCAGCCGCTGCAGCGCGGCGAAATACTTTGTCCACGAGTGGTATCCGATCGCCTCGATCATCTCGACGGAGAGCACGCTGTCATAGGCTGCGCCCTCGCTGCCGACATCGCGGTAGTCGCACAGGTCGATCTGGACCAGATGGGATAGGCCCGCCTCGGCGACCCGCCTGCGCGCCAGCCGCTGCTGTTCGACCGAGAGGGTTATCGATCGGACCTGCGCGCCCCGCGACGCCGCCCGGATGCACAGCTCGCCCCAGCCGGTGCCGATCTCGAGCACCCGGCTACCGTCGCGAACCTCGGCCATATCGAGTAACCGATCGATCTTGCGCCGTTGGGCCGCAGCCAGATCCGGCCAGGCGGCGGGTAGCTGGTCGAAGAGCGCCGACGAATACGTCATGGTGTCGTCGAGGAACTGCGCGAACAGCTCATTCGACAGGTCGTAGTGTTCGGCGATGTTGCGCCGGGCCTCATCGCGGCTGGGGTCTCGCCAGCGCGGCCGAAAAGCCGGTGCAATGGGTCGCAGCCACTGGAGGGAGGGTGGTATCAGCTCGGCCACCGACTCGGCGAACACCGTCAGCGCCGCGGCGAGATCGTTTGATGACCACTCCGCGGCCATGTAGGCTTCGCCGAAGCCGATCAGGCCGTTTCGCCCGATCCGCCGGGCCAGCGCGGCCGGCTGGTGCACCACGATGGTGGGCCCATCGGCGGCACCGATCGAGGTGCCGTCCGGGTAGACCAGTCGTAGTGGCAGGCGGGCAACCGCGCGGCGCAGCAGCCGGTGCGCGATTGCGGCAGCCACCGCGGAAAGCGGGCCCGACGGCGGCTTTGCCACCGCCGGCCAGCGCCGCGAATCGATGACTTCGGAGCGTTCTTGGAGGGGCTCGCGGACGGTGTCGACACTCATCGCGGTACCACCGGAACTCGACGCAACCACAATTTGATCCCCTGTATCCGGATGCGGGCGGCCACCACCAACGGGGCCAACGGCGCAATGATTTGCATGATCGCGACTTGCTTGGTTGTCGCTGGTAGTCGTTTCCCGTGCAGGTTGGCGGTGAAGCTCTGCCGGTTCTCGCGGTGCAGCGAAACCGTGACGTCCACCTCGGCTTCGGGCCGTGGCGCTTGTATCAGGTAGTACCCGTCGACCTGGTTGAACGGTGAGACGTAGAAATTCTTGACGGCGGCCACCGGCAGCTCGGCCGGCGGTAGCAGGTAGGCATGGCGTCCCCCGTAGGTGTTGTGCACCTCTGCCACCACGTGGCGCAGCCTGCCGTCGCGGTCGTGGCACCAAAAGACGCTCAACGGATTGAAGACGTAGCCGAATACGCGCGCCTGCAACAGCGCGGTCACGCGGCCGTCAGGGATTTCGGCGCCCTGTTCGGCGAAGAAAGCCTCCAGGCGGTCCCGAAGGGATCCCTGCGGCGGGGAGATGAAGTGGTCATCGGCGTGGAACCGGGCCATCGGCCGTAGCCACCACGGCAGCCGGGGTAAGTCGTCAACGTCGACATACCAGCTGTAGCTGCGGTATCCGAACGAGTGGTGCACCGGGACCCGCCGCGCATGGGTGATGGTGGTGCGGTAGATCGCCGGTGCCATTACCCGGGTTTGAGTCAGCATGACAACATCGCCTCCGGTCGGGTTCGGGCCGGCCAGTCGGCTCCGAGCCGCCGCGCCGCGCGTAGTCCCGATGCGGCGCCGTCCTCGTGGAATCCCCAGCCGTGGTAGGCCCCGGCGAACACCACCCGATCGTCGTCGAGCGTCGGCAAAACACGCTGGGCGGCAACCGATTCCGGCGTGTAGAGGGGATGGCTATAGGTCATCTCGGCGATCACCGATCGGGTATCCACCCGGTCGTGGCCACCGAGGGTGACCACGAAACGGCGGTTGCCGCCAATGCGCATCAACCTGCTGACGTCGTAGCTGACCACCACATGGTCCTGTCCGGGGGCCACCAGGTAGTTCCACGATGCCCGGGCCCGGTGGTGCCGTGGCAGCACCGATTCGTCGGTGTGCAGCAGGGCGCGATTGGTCGAGTAGGGGATTGCCCCCAAGACGTTGCGCTCCCCGGTCGTCGGATCATCGAGCAACAGCAGGGCTTGATTGGGGTGCACGGCGACGACAGCGGCATCGAAACAGCGGGGCGCGTCGCCACCGGCCCGTATCACGACCCCGTCGGCCGTCCGGCGCAGCGAATGCACCGCGGCGCCGGTGCGAACCTCGTCCAGACTCGAGGCGATGGCACGCACATAGTTGACGCTGCCGCCGGTGACAGTGCGCCACGTCGGTGACCCGAACACCGACAACATGCCGTGATGCTCGAGAAAGACGAACAGATACCGGGCCGGGTAGCGCAACGCATCGCCAGCGGCACACGACCACACGGCGGCCACCAACGGCGTGATGAAGTAGTCGACGAAGAACGACGAGAAGCGGTGCCGCTTGAGAAACGCCTCCAGCGTCTCCAGATCGTCCCCAGCGCTGCCGGCGGTGTCCTCGCGCAGCAATCTGGAGGCGGCCCGGTGGAAGCGCAGGATCTCGGCCAGCATCATCAGGTAGCGCGGCCGCAATGCCGCCGAGCAGGCAAACAGGCCGCGCGGTCCCAGCGCTCCGGCATATTCGAGCCCGATGTCGTCGGCGCGCACCGACATCGACATCTCTGACTCTTGGGTGGCCACGCCGAGCTCGGCGAACAATCGGCACAGCGTCGGGTAGGTCCGGTCGCTATGGACCAGAAACGCCGAATCGACGCCCACGAACGTGCCGTCGCCGGCGTCCAGACAGTGGGTATGGGCGTGTCCGCCGAGTCGGGTGTCCGCCTCGTAGAGGGTGACCCGGTCACGTCCGGACAGCAGGTAGGCGGCGGTCAGTCCGGCGACGCCGCTGCCGATGACGGCTATCGAACGCTGGGTGAGAGTTTTCTGCTGCACATGAGGTATTCGGAGCCGCCGGCCGCTTGGTTGGCCGCTCCGGAAATGCGCAACATCGTTAGCGTTCGCCGCTCATGGCCAAGGCCCGGTCGGGCTCGGGGTCTGCCGTCGGCGACGACGGGGTTCGAGCGGGCCGAGTGCGCACCCTCATCGGCCACCAGAACCAGCGGCCCAGCAATGCCGCGATGGACGGGGTCATGAAGGCCCGAACGATCAAGGTGTCGAACAGCAGGCCCAGGCCGATGGTGGTGCCGACCTGGCCGATCACCCGCAGATCGCTGACGGCCATGGACGCCATGGTGAACGCAAACACCAGGCCTGCGTTCGTCACGACCTTGCCGGTACCGCCCATCGCGCGAATGATGCCGGTCTTCAACCCGGCCGGTATCTCCTCTTTGAACCGGGACACCAGCAGCAGGTTGTAGTCGGACCCCACCGCCAACAACACGATGACCGACATCGCGAGCACCATGTAATGCAAATCGATGTTGAGGATGTGCTGCCACAACAGCACCGACATGCCGAATGAGGCGCCCAGCGAAAGCGCCACGGTACCGACGATGACCGCGGCCGCGACGAAGGCACGGGTGAGGATCAACATGATGATGAAGATCAGGCACAGCGACGATATCCCCGCGATCAACAGGTCCCAGTCGGCGCCTTCGGAGATGTCCTTGAAGACCGATGCCGTGCCGGCCACATAGATCTTGGCGTCCTCCAAGGGGGTCCCCTTGAGTGATTCCTCGGCCGCGGTTCGAATTTGGTCGATGCTCGCGATTCCCTGGGCTGATTGGGGATCTCCGCGGTGCAAGATGATGAAGCGGGCGGCATGCCCGTCGGGGGACAGGAACGATTTCATCGCGCGCTTGAAGTCTTCGTTCTTGAAGACCTCGGGCGGAAGGTAGAACGAATCGTCGTTCTTGGCGGCGTCGAAAGCCTTGCCCATGGCGTTGGCGTTTTCGCTCATCTCGCTCATCTGGTCATAGAGACCAGACATGGTGCTGTGCATGGTGAGCATCATCAGGCGCATGCTCTCCATGGTTTCGATCATCGGCGGGAACGTCTCGATCATCTGGGGCATCAGCCGATCGAGCTCTTTGATGTCGACGACCAGGTTGTCCAGCTTTTCGTCGATCTGATCGATTCCGTCGAGCGCGTCGAATATCGACCGGAACGACGAACAGATGGGAATGTCGTAGCAGTGCTTTTCCCAGTAGAAGTAGCTGCGGATCGGACGGAAAAAGTCATCGAAATTAGCGATATGGTCGCGCAGTTCTTTGGTTATCTGCTGCATCTCGATCGTGTCGCCGACCATCTTGTGGGTGTTGTTGGCCAGCTGGGTCATGAGGCCGTACATGCGTCGCATCAACGCGATGGTCTTGGCCATTTCCTCGGCCTGCGTGAGCATGTCGTTCATGCGGTCGCGCTGGTACTTCAGCGTCTGGATCTGCCCGGCATTTTGCATGCTGATCTGAAACGGTATCGACGTGTGGTCCATCGCCGTTCCGTCGGGCCGGGTTATCGCTTGCACCCGGGATATTCCTGGGACGTGGAAAATTCCCTTGGCGAGTCTGTCGAGGACGAGAAAGTCCGCGGGATTCCGCATGTCATGATCTGACTGGATCATGAGGATGTCGGGCTTCATCCGGGCCTGGGAGAAATGCCGTTCCGCGGCCGTGAACCCTTGATTGGCCGGGATGAAGTTGGGCAGATAGTCACGGTCGTTGTAGTTGGTGCGGTAGCCGGGCAACGCGAGCAGACCCACCAGGGCGACGGCCAGCGTTGCGGCGAGAACCGGCAGCGGCCAGCGCACCACCACGGTGCCGACGCGTCGCCAGCCCCGAACCTTGATCAGGCGCTTGGGGTCGAACAGTCCGAAGCGGCTGCCCACGGTCAGCACGGCCGGACCCAGGGTCAACGCCACCATCACCGCGACGAGCATCCCCACCGCGCAGGGGATGCCCAAGGTTTCGAAGTAGGGCATCCGGGCGAATTTGAGGCAGAAGGTCGCGCCGGCGATCGTCAGTCCAGAACCCAGAATGACGTGGGCGGTGCCTCGATACATCGTGTAGAAGGCCGTCTCTTTGTCCTCACCGGCCTGACGCGCTTCCTGGTAACGCCCGAAGATGAAGATCCCGTAGTCCGTGCCGGCCGCAATCGCCAGCGAGGTGAGCAGGCTTACCGCGAAGGTGGACAGCCCGATGGCCCCGCTGTGCCCGAGCAGCGCGACCACCCCACGCGCGGCGGTTAGTTCGACTCCCACCGTGAGCAGCAGCACGACAACGGTGATCACCGATCGGTAGACCAGCAGCAACATAATGAAGATCACCGCCACCGTCGTCACGGTGATCTTGATCATGGACTTGTCGCCGCTGCTGTGCATGTCCGAAACCAGCGCTGCCGCACCGGTGACATAAGTCGTGACCCCGGGGGTGCGGGGGTTTCCTTGACGATCTTGCGCACCGCTTCGACGGACTCATTGGCCAGCGGCTCGCCCTGATTGCCGGCGAGATTGAGCTGTACGTAGGCGGCCTTGCCGTCGTTACTCTGCGCTCCGGCCGCCGTGAGGGGATCGCCCCAGAAGTCCTGGACGCTCTGCACGTGTCGGGGATCGGCCCTCAGTTTGCGGATCAGAACGTCGTAGTACTTGTGCGCGTCATCACCGAGAGCGTCCTTGCCCTCCAGGACGATCATCGCCTGACTGTCGGAGTTGCCTTCGTTGAAGGCGGCGCCGATGCGCTTCATCGCTTCGTAGGAGGGCGCGTCTTTTGGGCCCAGTGACACCGAACGCTCTTGGCCGACCACTTCCAGCGATGGGATGAATACGCTGAGCGCAACGCAAACCGCGACCCAGGCGAGAATGATGGGCACCGCGAACGCGTGAATCATTCGCGCCAGAAACGGCTTTTCGGTGTGAGCGCGGGTGTCCGGGTCGTTCGCGTATTTGACGGTCACGCTGATTTCACCAGGCAATAGGTGTAAGCATTGACCTCGTTGGACACCCGCTCGGCCTTGACCTTGCCGTCTGCCGTGATTCGGCAGCCAATGCTGTTGGTATTTCCTTGTGCGACAAGGTTACCCATCACGGCCGCCAAATTCGTGGTGAAATGCAACGTCCAGGGCAACACCGCACCCTCTACCTGCTGCGGATCGGAATTGACATCAAAATAGCTGATATCGGCGACCGTGCCCGGAGGGCCAAAGACTTCGTAGGTGATCTCTTTGGGGTTGAAAGGCTTGTTGTCGAGATTGCTGTCGGAATACGATTCGCGTTTTTCCGAGGCAAAGAAGCCGCGGATTCGGTGCACGGAGAATCCCCCGACGATGATCACCGCCACGATCACCAGCACGATCCACGTTCGCGACAGCACCCTGAAAATCTCAAGTCCCCTTTACCGGTTGGCGAAGCTACGGGGCGCACGATACCCGTATGTTCAACGCCGTTCGACCATGTTCAATCTTTGGATCGCGGTGAGGGGTGGGAGTGCCCGCAGGTAGATCCAATAGATCTAGTGGCTGTCGCAACCTCGGCGGATCTATCGGCCGATTTACGGGTTGTCACCCCGTCTCACCTCGGGCTGGCTGCATCGCGCTGAGACGCGCAACCAAGCCTAGCCTAGGTAAACCATGGCGATGGGCGGAATTGTCGACCCCTTCCATCATCTTGGGGATGTAACGCATATCACGTGCGTAAAGGTAGGGTACCCGGTCGGCATTACCCTCGCAAATCACGCAGTGTGCGTTATCCTCTGGCGGTGGCGCAACTAACCTTCCGGCGCGCGCGCACCGAGGAGAACAAACGCCAGCGTGCGGCCGCTTTGGTGGAGGCCGCGCGCTCGATGGCATCCGAGACCGGTGTTGCGTCGGTCACGCTGACTGCGGTTGCCAGCCGCGCCGGAATCCACTACTCGGCGGTGCGTCGCTATTTCACTTCGCATAAAGAGGTATTGCTGCACCTTGCTGCCGAGGGGTGGCAGCGGTGGTCGAACACGGTCTGTGGGGAGCTGAGCCAGCCCGGTCCCATGACCGAATCGCGGGTGGCCGCGGCGTTGGCTGACGGCCTGGCCGCGGACCCGTTGTTCTGTGACCTGCTGGCCAACCTTCACCTGCACCTCGAACACGAAGTGGAGGTGGACAGGGTTGTGGAGGTCAAGCGCACCAGCACCGCCGCCGTGATTGCGCTTGCTGATGCGATCGAGAACGCACTGCCGGGGGCGTTCGACGTTCTGCTGGCGGCCTACTCGCTGGGGGCCACGCTTTGGCAGATCGCGAATCCGCCGCAGCGG
The DNA here is from genome assembly GCF_022354805.1 of Mycobacterium liflandii. Classification (NCBI taxonomy): domain Bacteria; kingdom Bacillati; phylum Actinomycetota; class Actinomycetes; order Mycobacteriales; family Mycobacteriaceae; genus Mycobacterium; species Mycobacterium liflandii. Next base: position 1,376,840 of record NZ_CP023138.1, read on the forward strand.
CTCACCGACGTCTACGCCGAGGAGCCCGACGTGCTTCCGCCGGAGTGGAATCTTGACTTCGCGGCCGCTCTCACTCGTTTGCTGACCGCCACCTGTTGCGGCTTGACCGCCAAATCGTCGTAAGTCACCGGCGAATGGGCCATTTGAGCGGGCGTCGGTTCCGGCGCCATCCGTGGAGCGGAAATTCTGCGGCCTACCCCATGGTGTGTTTAAGATGCTTAGCGCAACAAACAAATGGATGGGATGGCTAAGTAAGTCAGCTTTTGTTCCAACACCGTTGGAGTCGCGGCGTGGACACCGTTGTCCAACCTGACGCCTGCGCGCCACGGCTGCAGTACTTGATTGGAACGGACCTGCCCCCTGCTAGCGGAAGGTGATTGGGTGCCCAATATCTCGGTTCTCAACGCGCTGAAGCGAACGTGGATCGCGCTGGTCATCCTGGCCGTAGTCGTGATCGCGGCGTTCAGCGTCAATCGGCTTCGCAGCTACTTCGGTGTCCATGACGACCGTCCCCTCACCAGCGGCGTCTCCGATGACATCAAGCCGTTCAACCCCAAGCACGTGGTCTATGAAGTCTTTGGTCCGCCGGGGACCGTCGCCAACATCAACTATCTGGACATTGAAGCCCAGCCTCAGCGGGTCAGCGGCGTGACGTTGCCCTGGACGCTGGCGGTGACGACCACGCTCCCGTCGGTCAGCGTCAATGTCGTCGCTCAGGGTGACACCGACCAGATCGGGTGCCGGATCATCGTGAACGGCGAAGTCAAGGACGAAAGGTCCGAGAACGAAGTGAACGCCCAGACCTTCTGCCTGGTGAAATCGGCATGAGCGACGATCAGGCGGTAAGCGAACGTGCGGCCTCGAACGGGGCCTCGAACGGGGCCGGAGCCGAGAACGGGAACGGGAACGGGAACGGGAGCCGCCCCTCGATGGCCCGGCTGATCCACCGGATGGCGGTGCCCATCGTTGTGTTCTGGGTGGGACTGGTCGCCGTCCTCGTGATGTTCGTTCCATCGCTCGAGGAAGTCGGCAAGCAAGACACAGTTTCGCTGAGCCCAAGTGACGCAGAGTCGATGATCGCGATGAAGCGTGTCGGAAAGGTGTTCAACGAATTCGACACCGACAGCGCGGTCATGATTGTGCTGGAGGCAGGGCTCCGGCGTTGTTGATTAGCAGGCTTGTGAGCTGGGTTGATGATCTTTGGTGCCGCGCTATTGGGGCCGGAGTGTAGGCACGGGCTATCTGGAGAACGATCGAGTTGGTTACTGTTCGTCGTTGGTCTGGAGTTGCCCGTGCCTACCGTTTCAGTATTGCCTGTGTCGTCGGTTCCAGAGGTGTTCGACCGCTGGAGTCCTGGTGAGCGCAGCGAGCTCATCGGATCGGAGTTTCTCGATGTGTTGGCCTCGGTGCCAGACCCGAGGGACCCACGCGGTCGGAGGTATTCGCTGATGGCTTTGTTGGCGATCGCGGTTCTGGCCACTGCCGCGGGGATGCGCGGCTATGCTGGTTTTGCCACATGGGCGGCCACCGCTCCCGATGATGTGTTGGCCTAATTAGGGGTCCGGTTCCGGCGGCCCAGTGAGAAGACCTTCCGCGCTGTTTTGTCTCGGCTAGACCCCGCCGACCTCAACGCCAGGATGGGCAGTTACTTCACTGCACACGTGGCCAGCAGCGACCCCAGTGGATTGGTGCCGATCGCGTTGGACGGCAAGATGCTGCGTGGTGCCTTTACGCGCCAAAGCGACAGCCACGCATCTCGTGTCGGTGTTCGCCCACCGTGCCCGATTGGTGCTCGGTCAACTCGCTGTCGCCGAGAAAAGCAATGAAATTCCCTGCGTACGTGCCCTGCTCACGCTGCTGCCGGGTAGCTTGCGGTGGCTGGTCACCGTGGATGCGATGCATACCCAGGTCGTCACCGCGAAGTTGATCTGCGCCACCTTGAAGTCGCACTACCTGATGATCGTCAAGTCCAACCAAGCCAAAATACTTGCGCGTATCACCGCGCTGCCCTGGGCCGAGGTGCCCGCAGCCGCTACCGACGACTCCCGCGGCCACGGCCGTGTCGAGACCCGCACCCTGCAAATCATCACCGCTGCACGAGGAATCGGCTTCCCCTACGCAAAACAAATCATCCGGATCACTCGTGAACGCTTGATCACCGCCACCGACCAGCGCAGCGTGGAGGTGGTCTATGCCATCTACAGCCTGCCGTTCGAGCACGCCCGCCCTACCGCGATCATGACCTGGATGCGTCAACACTGGGGAATCGAGAACAGCCTGCACTGGATACGCGACGTCACCTTCGACGAAGACCATCAAAGGGCACATACCGGAAACGGCGCACAGGTCCTAGCAACGCTACGCAACACCACGATCAATCTGCACCGCCTCAACGGCGCCGACAACATCACCGAAGCCTGCCGGATCACCGCTTTGACCGCCAACCGCCGCCTAGACCTCCTCAATCCACAATTCCCCAGCTCACAAGCCTGCTAATCAACAACGCCGGAGCCCTGGTGCTGGAGGGCGATCACCCACTGGGTGATGAGGCACACCATTACTACGACGAGCTGGTCCGCAAACTCAAGGCGGACAAAGACCATGTGCAGCACGTCCAGGACTTCTGGGGTGACCCGCTGACGGCGGCGGGATCACAGAGCCCGGACGGCAAGGCGGCTTACGTCCAGGCATACCTCGTTGGCAATCAAGGGGAAGCCAAGGCCAATGAGTCCGTCGACGCGGTACGCGAGCTGGTCAACGACACCCCGGCCCCGCCGGGGGTCAAGGCGTATGTCACCGGCCCGGCCGCGCTCATCGCCGATCAATCCACGGCGGGCGATGCGAGTATCCAGCGGGTCACCTTCATCACCATTGGGGTGATCTTTGTGATGCTGCTTTCTGTCTACCGATCATTGATCACCGTGATCTCGGTTCTCGTGATGGTCGGGATCGAGCTGATGGCGGCACGCGGAGTGGTCGCCTTCCTAGCGGATAACAACGTCATCGGTCTGTCGACCTTCGCGGTCAATCTCCTGGTGCTGATGGCCATCGCCGCCGGAACCGACTACACGATCTTCGTCCTGGGCCGATATCAAGAGGCGCGCGGCGAGGGGGAGAGTCGAGAGAAGGCTTTCTACACGATGTTTCACGGGACGGCGCACGCTGTCCTGGGCTCGGGCCTCACCATCGCGGGCGCAATGTATTGCCTGAGCTTCACCCGCCTTCCCTACTTCCAGACGCTGGGCGCTCCTTGTGCGGTCGGAATGTTGGTTGCGGTGCTGGCCGCGCTCACCCTGGGGCCAGCGGTCTTGGTAGTCGGGAGTTTCTTCAAACTCTTCGACCCGAAACGCAAGATGCGAACCCGGGGATGGCGGCGGGTGGGAACGGCAATCGTCCGCTGGCCCGGGCCGATTCTGGCGGTTTCCATCGCGATCGCCCTGATCGGGTTGCTGGCCCTGCCCGGATACCGGACCAACTACGACAGCAAGAAGTATCTACCGGCCTCGACCCCGACGAACGTCGGCTATACGGCAGCCGACCGACATTTCTCGCAGGCCAGAATGAACCCCGAATTGTTGATGGTCGAGACCGACCATGACATGCGGAATCCGGCCGACATGCTGGTAATCGACCGCATTGCCAAAGGGGTGTTCCATCTACCCGGAGTCGCCCGGGTGCAGGCGGTAACCAGGCCCCTCGGGAAGCCCATCGAGCATTCGTCGATTCCGTTTCAGATCAGCATGCAAAACACCGTCCAGGTGGAAAACATGCAGTACATGAAACAGCGGATGGCAGACATGCTGATCCAGGCCGCCGCCATGCAGGATTCCATCGACACCCTGGACCGCATGTACGACATCATGGGCAAGATGGTCGAAACCACCCACGATATGGATGGTCTGACCCATGACATGGTCGAGATCACCGACGAGTTGCGGGACCACATCGCCGATTTCGATGACTTTTTTTGGCGTCCCATTCGCAGCTACTTCTACTGGGAGAAGCACTGCTACGACGTTCCCATCTGCTGGTCGCTGCGGTCCATATTCGATGCCCTTGACGGCGTTGACAAGATCACCGAGAAACTGGCCGCGCTCTCCCGTGACATGGATCGGCTCGATATCTTGATGCCGCAGATGCGAGCTCAGATCCCCTTCCAGATCGCGTCGATGAAAACCATGAAGACGATGATGCTGACCATGCACAGCTCGATGTCCTCGTTGTATGACCAGATGGACGAGATGTCCAAGAATTCCACCGCGATGGGGAAGGCTTTCGACGCCGCCAGGAATGACGATTCGTTCTACATTCCGCCGGAGGTGTTCGACAATGCCGATTTCAAGCGTGGTCTGAAAATGTTCCTGTCACCCGACGGGCACGCGGTCCGCTTCATCATCTCGCACGAAGGTGACCCCGCCAGTACCGAGGGCATCTCGCACGTCAAGCCGATCATGGACGAGGCCAAACAGGCCATCAAGGGCACCCCACTCGATGGCGCCAAGATCTATCTGGCGGGTACCGCCTCGGTCTACAAGGACATGCGGGACGGGTCGCGGTGGGACCTGCTGATCGCGGGAGTTGCTGCGGTCGTCTGATCCTGATCATCATGCTGATCATTACCCGAAGCCTGGTCGCTGCGGTGGTCATTGTGGGCACCGTATTGCTGTCGCTGGGTGCCTCGTTCGGGCTTTCCGTCCTGGTATGGCAGGACATCTTCGGCGTTGAACTGCACTGGATGGTGTTGGCGATGTCGGTGATTCTGCTGTTGGCGGTGGGTTCGGACTACAACTTGTTGCTGGTTTCGCGCTTGAAGGAGGAAATCGGTGCCGGATTGAAGACCGGCATCATCCGCGCGATGGCCGGCACCGGTGGGGTGGTGACCACTGCCGGTCTGGTGTTTGCCGCCACCATGGCTTCGTTCATTTTCAGCGATTTGCGGGTAATCGGGCAGGTGGTCACCACCATCGGGCTGGGGCTGTTGTTCGACACGCTGATTGTGCGTTCGTTCATGACCCCATCCATCGCGGCGCTGATGGGCCGCTGGTTCTGGTGGCCGCAACAAGTCCGCACTCGACCCGCCAGTCAGTTGCTCCGTCCGTACGGACCGCGCCCGTTGGTGCGGGCGTTGCTGCTTCCCCGCAACGGTGATTCCGCCGACGGACCTGAAGACACCAATACCGAGCGGTTGGCGGTGAGTTCGCCGCACTACTGACGCGGTCGGTGACAGCCGCCGTCGGCCCGGGCTAGACCCCGGGCTGGTCGTTGAACCCGCACCGGCGCACGTCGCGGATGATGTCGCCGGGGTCGGACAGCGGGGCCCCGCAGGTCAGACAGTATGCGCCCGACGAGCGGCCCAGACGGTTCACTCGCACCAGCGCTGCGGCCCGGGCGCGCCCGAGGCAGTCGCCGCACAGGATGTCTATGACGTTCCCGAACGGATCAAGATTGGGCCGGTTGCAGTGGTCCAATGCGTGGGTGTGGACGACATGCGTCGCGCGATTTGTGCAACCCGCGTCGGACTGGCAGGTCAGCGTCTGCCAGTCGAGCGCGACCAGAACGCCGGGGACCTCATTGCCGGTTGCCTGACTCATGCGAATACCTCCGACTTTCCGGACTGCATTCGCTACTTGATAAGGTCAGGGAACAATCGGCTGGCCGGAGTACCGCGCGGCCATGTCGGCAATGATCTGCATCCCGGGGGCTCGGCTCGGTAGAGATACCGTCCGAATTTGACTACGGATGCCAGTATGGCCACCGCGTGAGCGCACTAGCTGTCCGCCGAACGGCCAATGCAAGGCTGAATCACCCATCCCCCAAACAGCGGACGAGAACCCCGGTGAACCGACCCGGCCGGGAGGGTGTTGGTTATGCCCAGTTCCACACGGACATGTCGCCCGCGGGGTATTGGTTGCAGACCTCGGTCGACTTGGCGACAACGCCCTTGTTGTTGAAGAAGATCTTCATGTGGTTGCGCCAGCCCCACCACAGCGGATCGATGGAGTCATAGAAGTGCTCGGAATAGTCCCGGCGATCCGCGGGGCTCAGCGAGAAGAACCAGTGGGCCTTGTCTTGGGTTGCCTGCTGAAACTCCGGGTGGTTGTTGTAGTCGATCATGTACCGCTGGTAGTACACCGGGCTGGTGTCCCTGGTGGCCGCGAGCACCTGCTCGGCGTCGCAGCTGGTCGCGATTATCCGGCGAGGTATCGGGAAGTCGTCTGTTGAGTCGGCTGCGGCGGTCTTCGGAAACACCGCCGCGGCGATCCCGATAGCGAGGAAAACGGCGCCTGCTCGCAGGCTAGAACTCAGCCGAGACATAGTTGCAACGTTAGCACTTCCAGTGCTGGGGCGTAGGGGCCAAGGTCACATTCGTAGTCCATCTCACTATCGGTCGCGATCAGGGACTATCACGTGATTGGGGTTGGGCCGCAGCTCCGGTGGGGCCTGGCTGTAATCACCGAACGGTCCATCTCGACGCTCGACCGCGGCCCGCACTCCCTGGTTTTCGGCGGTTTTGATGAAGTCCAACGCGTCCGGCGTATTGCGCATCAGGCCGTCGAGAATGCCGCCCAGGGTCTGGGTGGATGCCAGCCCCATATTTTCGTAGGCCTGATTGACGATCAGTTTCTGCGCCTGTAGCTGGGACAACGGAATCTGCGCCAGCTCGGCGGCAACCTCGGCGACCCGGGCTTCGAGCCGTTCGAACGGCACCGCCTCGTTGATCAGCTCGATCTGCGCGGCCTGGACGCCGGACAGCGGCCGACCGGTCAAGGAATGCCATTTGGCCTTGGCAAAGCTCAACCGGTAGAGCCACATCCCGGACAGGTACGCGCCCCACATTCGGCTGTACGGGGTTCCGATCACGGCGTCATCGCTGGCAATGACGATGTCGGCGCACAACGCGTAGTCGCTGGCTCCCCCGACACACCAGCCGTGGATCTGCGCGATCACCGGTTTCGACGCCCGCCAGATGGCCATGAACTTCTGTGTCGGGGCGGTCTCGCGGGCGGTGACCATGGCGAAGTCTTTGCCCGGATCCCATTGCCCGTCGGTCATCATGGTTTCGCCCCAATGCTGGAAACCCCCGCCAAAGTCGTAACCCCCCCAGGGCTCCGGCGTTGTTGATTAGCAGGCTTGTGAGCTGGGGAATTGTGGATTGAGGAGGTCTAGGCGGCGGTTGGCGGTCAAAGCGGTGATCCGGCAGGCTTCGGCGATGTTGTCGGCGCCGTTGAGGCGGTGCAGATTGATCGCGGTGTTGCGTAGCGTTGCTAGGACCTGTGCGCCGTTTCCGGTATGTGCCCTTTGACGGTCTTCGTCGAAGGTGACGTCGCGTATCCAGTGCAGGCTGTTCTCGATTCCCCAGTGTTGACGCATCCAGGTCATGATCGCGGTAGGGCGGGCGTGCTCGAACGGCAGGCTGCAGATGGCATAGACCACCTCCACGCTGCGCTGGTCGGTGGCGGTGATCAAGCGTTCACGAATGATCCGGATGATTTGTTTTGCGTAGGGGAAGCCGATTCCTCGTGCAGCGGTGATGATTTGCAGGGTGCGGGTCTCGACACGGCCGTGGCCGCGGGAGTCGTCGGTAGCGGCTGCGGGCACCTCGGCCCAGGGCAGCGCGGTGATACGCGCAAGTATTTTGGCTTGGTTGGACTTGACGATCATCAGGTAGTGCGACTTCAAGGTGGCGCAGATCAACTTCGCGGTGACGACCTGGGTATGCATCGCATCCACGGTGACCAGCCACCGCAAGCTACCCGGCAGCAGCGTGAGCAGGGCACGTACGCAGGGAATTTCATTGCTTTTCTCGGCGACAGCGAGTTGACCGAGCACCAATCGGGCACGGTGGGCGAACACCGACACGAGATGCGTGGCTGTCGCTTTGGCGCGTAAAGCACCACGCAGCATCTTGCCGTCCAACGCGATCGGCACCAATCCACTGGGGTCGCTGCTGGCCACGTGTGCAGTGAAGTAACTGCCCATCCTGGCGTTGAGGTCGGCGGGGTCTAGCCGAGACAAAACAGCGCGGAAGGTCTTCTCACTGGGCCGCCGGAACCGGACCCCTAATTAGGCCAACACATCATCGGGAGCGGTGGCCGCCCATGTGGCAAAACCAGCATAGCCGCGCATCCCCGCGGCAGTGGCCAGAACCGCGATCGCCAACAAAGCCATCAGCGAATACCTCCGACCGCGTGGGTCCCTCGGGTCTGGCACCGAGGCCAACACACCGAGAAACTCCGATCCGATGAGCTCACTGCGCTCACCAGGACTCCAGCGGTCGAACACCTCTGGAACCGACGACACAAGCAATACTGAAACGGTAGGCACGGGCAACTCCAGACCAACGACGAACAGTAACCAACTCGATCGTTCTCCAGATAGCCCGTGCCTACACTCCGGCCCCAATAGCGCGGCACCAAAGATCATCAACCCAGCTCACAAGCCTGCTAATCAACAACGCCGGAGCCCTGGTAACCCCCGAGAAGGCGCGGCCGGCACCGCGTAACACGATGACTTTGATGCCCTGGTCCCGTTCGGCCAGTCCCACGGCTGCCTCGATCTCATCGGGCATGGGCGGAACGATCGTGTTGAGGTGCTCCGGGCGATTGAGCGTGATGGTCGCCACCGGGCCCGCTGTCGAGTACAGCAGCGTCTGGAACTCAGGAGTTGGCATAGCCGAAGCGAAGCCGCTGCAGGGCGCCAGTGTCAAGCATCGACATGCCGTGTCAACTGGCGCCGTGCCGGCGCAGTGGCCAAGCGGGAAACTATTTCCGGCTGCCCAGCATTCGCCACAGGAACGAGTAGCTCAGCGCCGATTTGAACGCGAGTTGCTCGTTGTCGGCCGCACCCCCGTGCCCGCCCTCGATGTTCTCGTAGTACCAGACCCGGTGCCCGCTGACCTGCAGCGCGGCGGTCATTTTGCGGGCGTGGCCGGGATGCACCCGGTCGTCTCGGGTGGATGTGGTGATCAGGATCGGGGGATAGGTCCGGTCCGCTGAGATGTTTTGGTAGGGAGAGTATTCGGAGATGAACGCCCAGTCGTCGGGGTTGTCGGGGTCGCCGTATTCGACGACCCACGAGGCGCCCGCCAACAGCAAGTGGTAGCGCTTCATGTCCAGTAGCGGCACGTTGCAGACCAGCGCGCCAAACTTCTCCGGGTACTTGGTCACCATGATGCCCATCAGCAGTCCGCCGTTGCTGCCGCCCTGCGCGCCGAGCTGGTCGACCGTGGTGATGCCGCGCCGCACGAGGTCGTCGGCTACGGCTACGAAGTCTTCGGCCACCTTGTGCCGGCCCTCCCGCATCGCCTGGGTATGCCAGCCGGGCCCGTATTCACCGCCGCCGCGGATATTGGCCAGGACGTAGGTGCCGCCGCGGGCCAGCCATAGCCGGCCCATCACGCCGCTGTAGCCCGGGGTATTGGATGTCTCGAAGCCCCCGTAGCCGTAGAGCAAAGTCGGGCCGGGTCCATCGGAGCCGGTGGGGCGCACCAGGAAGTACGGGATCGACGTTCCGTCTTCGGATGTCGCGAAATGCTGTGATACCGAGATGTTTTGGGCGTCGAAGAAGGTGGGTGCGGACTTGATCTGCTCCAGCTGCGTCGTCGCGGAACCGGCGGTGCCGCGCAGCAGCCGCGACGGTGCATCGAAGCCGCTGGAGTCCAGGAAGAACTCGTCGCCGGTGTCGTCGGCGGCGACGATCACGGTGTTGGTCGATGCGGGGATGCCGGCGATGGGTTCGCGGCGCCAACTTCCCGGCGTGACGATTTCGACTTGGCTGGCCACATCGGCGAGTGAAACCATCAACAGTCGGTCCCGAACCCAGGCGTAGTGGTACAGGCAGGTGTGTTCGTCGGGCTCGACAACGACGTGCAAATCGCTTGTGCCGCTGAGGAAATCATCGTAGTTCGCGGCAAGCAGCGAGCCGGCGCGGTAGGTCTTAGCGGCGTCGTCCGCGCCGGCTTTGGGGGACCAGTCGGTGCGTAGCTCGATCAGCAGCCACTCGCGGTGAACCGACATGCTGCTGGCATCGGTGGGCACGTCGAGGGGGATCAGTTCTGTCCCCCGCAATTCGTAGCGCTGTCTGTTCCAGAAGTCCAGGGACCGCGATACGAAAGTGCGTTCAAAACCGGGTGTGCGATCGGTGGAACCGCCCGCGCTGACATCGGTGTGTGCGCCCTGGAAAATCATTTCCGCGTCGCTCAGTGGTGTGCCTCGCCGCCACCGCTTCACGATGCGTGGGTATCCGGACTCGGTCATCGAGTCGGGGCCGAAGTCGGTACCCACCAGGATGGTGTCCGGATCGTCCCAGCCGACTTGCGACTTGGCCTCGGGCAGCTCGAATCCGTCGGCGACGAATTCGCGCGTCACCATGTCGAATTCGCGCACGATGACGGCATCCGAACCACCGGGGGACAGGCTGATCAGTGCGCGGGTGAACTCGGGTTCGATCACGTCGGCGCCGGCCCACACCCATTTCTTGTTGTCCGTGCGCCCTAGTTCGTCCACGTCGATGAGCACGTCCCACTCCGGTGCGTCGGTGCGGTAGCTCTCCAGCGTGGTTCGCCGCCACAGCCCGCGGGGGTTGTTCGCGTCGCGCCAGAAGTCGTAGAGGTAGTCCCCGCGCCGACGCACGTATGGGATCCGGGCGTCGGTGTCGAGCACCTCGAGTGCCTCGGTGCGCATCCGCTCGAATTCGTCCGCGGACTCACCGCCGCAGAACTGCGCCTTGGTCGGTTCGTTGCGTGCGCGAACCCAATCCAGTGCCTCTTCGCCGGTGACGTCTTCGAGCCACAGATACGGATCGGTTGTGGTGTCTGCCGCGTCGGGAGCTTGGGGAGCCTCAGGAGCCTTGGGAGCCATGGAAGCCATTGTGGCCCCGGCGGTAGTGTGAGCTGTATTACATGAACTAACGAGGAGCCGATCAGATGACCGTGTTTGCACGTCCGGGTTCGGCCGGGGCGCTGATGTCGTTTGAGTCCCGGTACGGAAATTTCATCGGGGGTGAGTCAGGGCTCCGGCGTTGTTGATTAGCAGGCTTGTGAGCTGGGTTGATGATCTTTGGTGCCGCGCTATTGGGGCCGGAGTGTTGGCACGGGCTCTCTGGAGAACGATCGAGTTGGTTACTGTTCGTCGTTGGTCTGGAGTTGCCCGTGCCTACCGTTTCAGTATTGCCTGTGTCGTCGGTTCCAGAGGTGTTCGACCGCTGGAGTCCTGGTGAGCGTAGCGAGCTCATCGGATCGGAGTTTCTCGGTGTGTTGGTCTCGGTGCTAGACCCGAGGGACCCACGCGGTCGGAGGTATTCGCTGATGGCTTTGTTGGCGATCGCGGTTCTGGCCACTGCCGCGGGGATGCGCGGCTATGCTGGTTTTGCCACATGGGCGGCCACCGCTCCCGATGATGTGTTGGCCTAATTAGGGGTCCGGTTCCGGCGGCCCAGTGAGAAGACCTTCCGCGCTGTTTTGTCTCGGCTAGACCCCGCCGACCTCAACGCCAGGATGGGCAGTTACTTCACTGCACACGTGGCCAGCAGCGGCCCCAGTGGATTGGTGCCGATCGCGTTGGACGGCAAGATGCTGCGTGGTGCTTTACGCGCCAAAGCGACAGCCACGCATCTCGTGTCGGTGTTCGCCCACCGTGCCCGATTGGTGCTCGGTCAACTCGCTGTCGCCGAGAAAAGCAATGAAATTCCCTGCGTACGTGCCCTGCTCACGCTGCTGCCGGGTAGCTTGCGGTGGCTGGTCACCGTGGATGCGATGCATACCCAGGTCGTCACCGCGAAGTTGATCTGCGCCACCTTGAAGTCGCACTACCTGATGATCGTCAAGTCCAACCAAGCCAAAATACTTGCGCGTATCACCGCGCTGCCCTGGGCCGAGGTGCCCGCAGCCGCTACCGACGACTCCCGCGGCCACGGCCGTGTCGAGACCCGCACCCTGCAAATCATCACCGCTGCACGAGGAATCGGCTTCCCCTACGCAAAACAAATCATCCGGATCATTCGTGAACGCTTGATCACCGCCACCGACCAGCGCAGCGTGGAGGTGGTCTATGCCATCTGCAGCCTGCCGTTCGAGCACGCCCGCCCTACCGCGATCATGACCTGGATGCGTCAACACTGGGGAATCGAGAACAGCCTGCACTGGATACGCGACGTCACCTTCGACGAAGACCGTCAAAGGGCACATACCGGAAACGGCGCACAGGTCCTAGCAACGCTACGCAACACCGCGATCAATCTGCACCGCCTCAACGGCGCCGACAACATCGCCGAAGCCTGCCGGATCACCGCTTTGACCGCCAACCGCCGCCTAGACCTCCTCAATCCACAATTCCCCAGCTCACAAGCCTGCTAATCAACAACGCCGGAGCCCTGGGTGGCATGCCCGACGCCGGGCTGGCGTCAACTACAATGCCTGCCCCGACCATCGGCAAGGTTCCGGAAGTGGCTTCCGAGCAAAATGCAATGGGCTTTGCCGGTACCGTTGTCGATCGACCCGTTCAATCGCCCGCGGGGCTGACGATTCTGGGCAATGGCGAGTCCGGCCATGGTTCACGAGTGCCGATGTTGCCGGCCGCCTGGGAACACGGCTTGACCGAAGCGACCAGCGGTAGGGCATTACCCACATAAATAATCTGGATTCCGACGCCCCGGACCGGTAGTTCAACCCCATCGCGGCGAGGATAGCTACCGGTCCAGTGGGTGCGGATCGGCTCGCGGGACTCCGGGCTGGTCTACCTGGACGGTGATCAGCGGCCTCTGGGGCGGCACGAAGGCCGCAGCGGCGCCGCGGTGGCATGGCTCAATCCGCGCACACCGCAACCCACCGCGAAATCCTGTCCACGTGGATCGCCAAATCGGCTCGGCAACCCACTTCTGACCAGCACCAACAGCTGAAAGTCTCAGAAGTAGATGTCGGCCAGCACGGCCAGGGTCAGCACCACCGGCAGCACGGGCAGGCCGAACACGAATGCCGACCAGCCGTACCTGTTACGCCAGCGCATCAGCAAACCCACCAGCGCCGCAACAACCGCGAGCAGACCCGACAGCAGCAATATGACCAGGCTCCACTGACCTACCGTCGTGAGATCATCACCGATCGATATGGCCACCAGCCACAGGAGGTAGCCGGCGATCACACCGCCGGCCCCGCCCAACACCGCTTCGGTGCGAATCATGCTCAGAAGTTGATCATGTGCCCGGCCAAGCCGTGGAAGCACTCCTGTAGCGCCTCGGACATCGTCGGGTGAGTGTGCACGTTGCGCGCCAACTCTGTTGCCGTGAGGTCCCACTTCTGCGCCAAGGTCAGCTCCGGCAACAGCTCCGACACGTCGTGTCCGACCAGGTGCCCACCCAACAGCTCGCCGTGCTTGCCGTCGGCCACCAGTTTGACGAAGCCACTGGGGTCGCCCAGGCCATGGGCTTTTCCGTTGGCCGTGAATGGGAACTTGGCAACCTTGACGTCGTAGCCCTCATCACGCGCCTGCTGTTCGGTGAGCCCGAAGCTGGCTACCTGCGGCTGGCAGAACGTGGCGCGCGGCAGCATGCGGTAGTCGCCCAGGGACAGGGTCTCAGCGCCGGCGATGGTCTCGGCCGCCACGACCCCCATGGCCTCAGCCACGTGCGCCAGCATCAGCTGCCCGGTGACATCACCGATCGCATAGATGTGCCCGACGCTGGTCTGCATGTACTCGCCGATACCGATGGCCTTGCGGTCGGTCAACGCGACACCGGCCTTGTCCAGCCCGTAGCCCTCGACATTCGGGGCGAACCCAATGGCCTGCAATACCTTGTCGGCCTTGAGTTCCTCGGACTTACCGTCCTTGCTCACGACCACCGTGACCGCAGAGCCATCGTCGGAGATGGACTCGACCTTGGTTCCGGTCCGGATCTTGACGCCCAGCTTCTTGAATTGTCTCTCGATCTCCTTGGACACCTCGGCGTCCTCGTTGGGCAGTGCGCGCGGCAGGAACTCCACGATGGTGACGTCAACGCCGTAGTTCTTCAGCACGTAGCCGAACTCCATGCCAATGGCACCGGCTCCGGCGATGATGATCGACTTGGGCAATTCGCGGGTCAGGATCTGTTCTTCGTAGGTCACCACGTTGGTCGACAGCGAGGTGCCGGGCACCAGCCGGGTACTACTGCCGGTGGCGATGATGGCGTTGTCGAACGTCACCTTCTCGGTACCGCCGTCATTGAGATCCACCGAGAGCGTGTTGGCGTCGGTGAATTTCCCGTAGCCGTGGATCTCGGTGATCTTGTTCTTCTTCATCAGGAAGTGCACACCGGCCACGCGGCCCTCGGCCACTTTCCGGCTGCGGTCGAACGCCACACCATAATCGAAGGTGGACTCGCCGCTGATGCCAAAAGCCTTGGCGTCCTTGGTGAAGATGTGCGCAAGTTCGGCGTTGCGCAGCAGCGCCTTGGACGGGATGCAGCCAACGTTGAGGCAGACTCCGCCCCAGTACTTCGGTTCGACGATTGCGGTGTTCAGGCCAAGTTGTGCGGCACGGATGGCCGCCACGTATCCGCCTGGACCGGCTCCGAGGACGACGACGTCATAGTGGGTCACGGCACCCACCCTAACGGCCGGGTACGGCGTTGGACCGACCTACCGGGTCAACACCGCGGCCCGGTCGGCACGCCCGTACCGCAGCGGCATCGGGTGAGGCGGGTGCGGGCCGGTGACACCGGCCCCATCACCCAATCAGCTGCCCGGCATTGCGCGCGTCCGGAGTGAAGTTAGATCCCGCGAAGCGAATGATTTCTAATAATCGAAACTAATTCTAATTTGCACATTCACAAGGTCGGATCTTGCGGAAACGTATATCGATGTGGACAATTCCACTTAAGCTCAACCACGCCATTACCCGCACCGAAAATTTTAGTCTCGCTAACATACACGCGTCGGGCCGCCTGCTGGTTTCCAGGATTCGGCAACCGCCGTCGATGAACTGCGCCTCGATCCAGAAATATTCCGCAGCCTCCACCCCAGGCCGAGCGACCCAAGGAATCAGAATGCCAGTGTCAACATGGAAATCGCGAAGCTACTACGAGCTCATGGAGCTGCTGGAGCGCATCGAGGACATTACCGACGAATACCCGTATTTTCAAAGCCTGTCACACGGCAACATCGCAAAATATGAGGGAAGCAACGGACCGGTCCTCAACTTTGCCTGCTATGACTATTTAGGACTGAGTGCGGATCCCCGCGTTAAAGAGGGCGCTACCGCGGCGGTGCAAAGATACGGCTGCTCCGCGGGCGCTTCCCGACTTGTCGCCGGCGAGTTCGACATTCACAGCGCCCTGGAAAATGCCCTGGCCGAATTGCTGGGACAGGAGAAAGCGCTCGCCTTCGTCAGCGGATACAACACGAACGTCTCCACCCTCGGCTTCCTGCTCTCCGAGGAAGACGTGATCATCTGCGACCACTGGGTCCACAACAGCATCGCCGTCGGCGTGAAGCTGGCACGGGCCAGGTCGCTGCACTTCCCGCACAACGATGTCGGCGCCCTCGCATCCCTACTCGAGCAGCACAAGGACCATCCCGGACGAGTGGCGGTGTGCATCGAGGGCCTTTACAGCATGGACGGCGACCTGCCACCGCTCGCCGAGATCGCGGAGCTGAAGGAGAAGTACGGGTTTCTGCTGTTCGTTGACGAGGCACACGCCATCGGCACGGTCGGAAAGACCGGCCGCGGCATCACCGAACACTTCGGGCTGCCACCCCAAGTAGTCGATATTCAGATAGGCACGCTGAGCAAGACTTTCGGCAGCTGCGGAGGATACATCGCCGGGTCGGCCGACTTAATTATGTACCTAAAATACAATTGCCCTGGATTCGTGTTTAGCACCGGGCTACCCGGCCCGCTCGCCGCGGCCGCACTGCGCGCGGTAGAGCTACTCAGAGATCGACCGGAATTAGTTTCGGAGCTACAGATGAAAAGCGAATCTTTTCTGCGCGCATTAGGACAGGACACGCCCAACCAGACCACCCCCATTGTTCCCGTGATCGCCGATTTCAACCGCGTCTATGCATTTTATGACGAACTCATGCGCAATGGCATACGAGTATTTCCGATCACGTATCCCGCGGTATCCAAGGATGCGACCCGCCTTCGGTTCTTCATCAATGTGAACCATTCGGTGTCCGATTTGGTTGCGACCGCCGGGCTGGTCCGGGAAACGATAAACAGACCATGACCGATAAGCCCCCGATATTCCGGAAGGCGCAGGCGCGGCGCTTCAGCAGCCCGTGGCCTAATAGGGAATGACGCCGGCCAGGCAGCGGCTCGCATGCTCGCAGAAGTAGGAGCCATACAGCGGCGCCGCGGCCGCGACCGAGGCAAACGGTGCCGACATCAACGCGAGCGACAACGCCGTGATCAGCGGCCTGCCCTGAACCATTGACAGCAGCAAGCTGGCCACCGCGCACAGCACCAGGTAGACCAGCACCACGAAGACTGGCAGCGTCTTGTCGATGGTGTGAAACCACCAGTAGAACAGGCTGAGCCCGACCTGGGCCGCGCCGAACCACACGCCCAGCACGACCAGCACGAACTTCCACCACTTCAGGTAGACGTACCGACTCGGCACGGTAACCGATGGCGCCGGGGTAGCGGTGCCCTCGGCCGGCGAATCCCCATCCAGAGAATCCCCATCCAGAGTTGTCAGCGGCGCCGACACCTCGGACAGGTCCACCAGCTCGACCGATGACTTCTTCGACTCCGTCACCACCGCGGCCAAACCGGCAAACGGCTTGGAGTCCGTATCGAAATCCGGCACGAACGGCACCGAGCGTTCACCGGTATCGAACTCCGGCACGAACGGCTCGGTTCCCGGGTTCGAATCGAGATCGTCTTTAGCCATGAGAGGCCACCTGAATCGCAACGAGCACACCCAACCAACCCGGAGCCAACGCGAGGATGAACGCGCCCAACACCGTCACCCAGCGGCGCCCCGAGAACAAGATCACCAACATGCCAATCACACTGGGAATCCCAACCACCAGCGCAATAACGAGGTCCGGCCGGACCCGGGTGTGAACCAGAATGCTGGATCCCACCCCGACCAATTGCCCGACCGCGCCACCGACCAGCATGGCGCTTGTCAGCAGCCACGCACGTGGAAGGGGTATCACGCCTTACGACCTTACTGCGGCTAGGGCCGACTGGCCGGGCACGCACCCGGCGCGTTGTCGGCCACCACCTCACCTGGCACCGCCGGACGCTCACCACGCTCATAGGCGGCACCGGTTATCACCGGCGTCTCTTCCAGCAGCGCCTGCTCCTCGCCGGTGAAGACTCGGCCGCGGCTGAGGAACCGCATACCCTCCGGCGCTTCCAGGCTGAACCCGCCGCCACGGCCCGGCACCACATCGATGACCAGTTGGGTGTGCTTCCACGCCTGATATTGCGGACCGGAGATCCACACCGCGACGCCTTCTGCCCCGGTCTGCTTGCCGATATCAAGCGTCCCGAGCAATACGTCGCGATCACCGACGAGGAAGTCGCCGCGCGGGTAACACATCGGCGAGGACCCGTCGCAGCAGCCGCCCGACTGATGGAACATCACCGGACCGTGCCGGTCCTGCAATCGGGCGAGCAATTCAGCGGCGCCCGCGGTGATCACCACCCCCGACGGTGCCGACGGCTCCGGCATCAGAACAACCCCAAAGCCTTATCCGAGTAGGACACCAACAGGTTCTTGGTCTGCTGATAGTGGCCCAGCATCATCTGATGGCCTTCCCGGCCAATGCCGGACTGCTTGTAGCCACCGAACGCCGAGTGCGCCGGGTAGACGTGATAGCAGTTGACCCACACCCGGCCCGCCTGGATGTCCCGGCCGGCCCGGTAGGCCGTGTTGCCGTCGCGGCTCCACACCCCCGCCCCCAACCCGTAGAGGGTGTCGTTGGCGATACCCATCGCGTCGTCGTAGTCGGTGAACGGCGTGACCGCCACCACCGGACCGAATATCTCCTCCTGGAAGATCCGCATCTTGTTGGTGCCGCTGAAGATCGTCGGCTGCATGTAAAAGCCGCCGGACAGGTCACCGCCGAGTTCGGCGCGCTCGCCGCCGGTAATGACCTTGGCGCCCTCTTCCTTGCCGATTTCGATGTAGGACAACACCTTTTCCAGCTGGTCGTTGGAGGCCTGTGACCCCAGCATCGTCTCGATGTTCAAGGGATCGCCCTGCCGAACCGCCTTGGTCCGGATCGCCGCCAGCTCCAGGAACTCGTCGTAGATGTCGGCCTGGATCAGGCTGCGCGACGGACAGGTACACACCTCGCCCTGGTTGAGGGCGAACATCGTGAAACCCTCCAGCGCCTTGTCCTGGAAGTCGTCGGGCTTGGCCATCACATCAGAAAAGAAGATGTTGGGGCTCTTGCCGCCGAGTTCCAGGGTTACCGGGATCAGGTTTTGTGAGGCGTACTGCATGATCAGGCGCCCGGTGGTGGTCTCTCCGGTGAACGCGACCTTGGCAATTCGGTTGCTGGACGCCAGCGGCTTGCCCGCTTCGGCGCCGAAACCATTGACGACGTTGACCACCCCGGGCGGCAATAGGTCGCCGATCAGCGACATCAGGTACAGCACCGACGCGGGCGTCTGCTCCGCGGGTTTGAGCACCACCGCGTTACCGGCCGCCAGCGCCGGCGCCAGCTTCCAAGCACCCATCAGGATCGGGAAGTTCCACGGAATGATCTGCCCCACCACCCCGAGCGGCTCGTGAAAGTGGTAGGCGACCGTGTCCTGATCGATCTGCGGCAGCGAACCTTCCTGGGCCCGGATCGCCGCTGCGAAGTAGCGGAAGTGATCCGCCGCCAGCGGGATGTCAGCGGCTATTGCCTCTCGGACCGGTTTGCCGTTGTCCCAGACTTCGGCCACCGCCAGCGCGGCCCTGTTTTCATCGATCCGGTCGGCGATCTTGTTCAGGATCGCGCCTCGCTCGGCCGGGGCCATCTTGCCCCAGGCCGGGGCCGCCGCATGTGCGGCGTCGAGCGCCATCTCGACATCGGCCTCATCAGAGCGCGGTATCTCGCAAAATGGCTGGCCGGTCACCGGGGTCAGGTCTTCGAAGTAACGGCCCCGCGCCGGGGCAACCCACTCACCCCCCAGGGCTCCGGCGTTGTTGATTAGCAGGCTTGTGAGCTGGGGAATTGTGGATTGAGGAGGTCTAGGCGGCGGTTGGCGGTCAAAGCGGTGATCCGGCAGGCTTCGGTGATGTTGTCGGCGCCGTTGAGGCGGTGCAGATTGATCGTGGTGTTGCGTAGCGTTGCTAGGACCTGTGCGCCGTTTCCGGTATGTGCCCTTTGATGGTCTTCGTCGAAGGTGACGTCGCGTATCCAGTGCAGGCTGTTCTCGATTCCCCAGTGTTGACGCATCCAGGTCATGATCGCGGTAGGGCGGGCGTGCTCGAACGGCAGGCTGCAGATGGCATAGACCACCTCCACGCTGCGCTGGTCGGTGGCGGTGATCAAGCGTTCACGAGTGATCCGGATGATTTGTTTTGCGTAGGGGAAGCCGATTCCTCGTGCAGCGGTGATGATTTGCAGGGTGCGGGTCTCGACACGGCCGTGGCCGCGGGAGTCGTCGGTAGCGGCTGTGGGCACCTCGGCCCAGGGCAGCGCGGTGATACGCGCAAGTATTTTGGCTTGGTTGGACTTGACGATCATCAGGTAGTGCGACTTCAAGGTGGCGCAGATCAACTTCGCGGTGACGACCTGGGTATGCATCGCATCCACGGTGACCAGCCACCGCAAGCTACCCAGCAGCAGCGTGAGCAGGGCACGTACGCAGGGAATTTCATTGCTTTTCTCGGCGACAGCGAGTTGACTGAGCACCAATCGGGCACGGTGGGTGAACACCGACACGAGATGCGTGGCTGTCGCTTTGGCGCGTAAAGCACCACGCAGCATCTTGCCGTCCAACGCGATCGGCACCAATCCACTGGGGTCGCTGCTGGCCACGTGTGCAGTGAAGTAACTGCCCATCCTGGCGTTGAGGTCGGCGGGGTCTAGCCGAGACAAAACAGCGCGGAAGGTCTTCTCACTGGGCCGCCGGAACCGGACCCCTAATTAGGCCAACACATCATCGGGAGCGGTGGCCGCCCATGTAGCAAAACCAGCATAGCCGCGCATCCCCGCGGCAGTGGCCAGAACCGCGATCGCCAACAAAGCCATCAGCGAATACCTCCGACCGCGTGGGTCCCTCGGGTCTGGCACCGAGACCAACACATCGAGAAACTCCGATCCGATGAGCTCGCTGCGCTCACCAGGACTCCAGCGGTCGAACACCTCTGGAACCGACGACACAGGCAATACTGAAACGGTAGGCACGGGCAACTCCAGACCAACGACGAACAGTAACCAACTCGATCGTTCTCCAGATAGCCCGTGCCTACACTCCGGCCCCAATAGCGCGGCACCAAAGATCATCAACCCAGCTCACAAGCCTGCTAATCAACAACGCCGGAGCCCTGGATCTGGGTGTTGAGTATGGGCGGGGCTGGTGTGGTGTGGGGCATCGAGGCCAGCGTCGTGCCCGAGACGACTTGATAGGCACTCATGGTGGTGGCCGCTTGGACCCACATCCGCGCGTAGTCGGCTTCGTTGAGCGTGATGGGGATGGTGTTGAGCCCAAAGAAATTGGTCGCGACCAGCGCCGTGTGGGTGGTGTGGTTGGCGGTCAGCTCCGCCAGTGTCGGCATCGCAGCCAGCGCACTGGTGTAGGCCCCGGCCGCCACCTCGTGCTCGGCCGCCGTCGCCGCGTAGTCGGCGCTGGTGGTGGTCAGCCACGCCAAGTACGGCGCGTGCGCGTCGACATAGCTCTGCGCGCTGGTCCCCTGCCATGCTGCGGCCTGTACCCCGCCCAGCAAGGTGGTGAGTTCTTCTGCCGCCGAGGTGTGTTCGGCGCAAAGTGCCGTCCATGCCGTCGCGGCCTCGTGCAGGGGCCCGGGGCCCGGTCCCGCGCTGAGCAACGCCGAATGTACCTCCGGCGGCGAAGCCATCCAGACGGATGCTGTCACAGTATTCCTCCCGAAATTTGATCCGCCACTGAACATCTCCACGACCAACGCAAGATCAAGCGACGCCTACCAGGCAACGGCGTAGTGCGAGAACGGGTCTCCCTCGCGCCGCAGCGTCAGAATTGTCGTGGGGTGCTGAAATTTACCAGGGCGTAGATGAGACCGGTAACCGAGTCGCGTGGGCACGCGGGTCCCATCTTGTGGCGCCTGCTGCTGCTGTGCGCGACGGCCTAGCGGGGGTTGTCCAGCGGTACGCCAAGCGCGGTGATTGTCGCCGCCAACGCATCGTATTGGGTTGCCAGCAGGCAGAACTCGATCAACCGGCGGCGGTTGAGATGAATCTCGAGCTGCTCCCAGGTGGCGGGTGTGACCGATCGGTTCTTGATCAGTTCGTCGGTGGCAGTGAGCAGCGCCTGTTGTCGGGAGCTGAGGACCCTTCGGGGGCCGTCTCCCTGCGGAGCGTCAGGCCACGCGAAGATCGTGGCCTGCGCCTGGGCGTCCAGCCCGGCGGCGCGCGCCATCCGGCGGTGATGCTGCAGCTCGTACTCGCAGGACCGCAGGTGCGCTACCCGCAGGATCACCAACTCGGTATCGATCCTCGGTAGCCGTCCGTGCAGCAGACGCCCCGAGTAGATCGCCCAAGTCCAGAACAGGTACTGCCGGTAGCCCAGCGCGGTGAACAAGTGCATTTCCGGCGCCCGGACCGAACGGGCGGCCAGCTTGGCCAGCGCCCAGTTGACGGGCCCGAGCTGGCGGATGCCGCCCGACGGGATGCGCGCGACCTGGTCCCCCGTCATGGCTGCTTCACCAGGTAGGGGGACACGGTGCTGCGATGCTCGTCGAGATCGAGTGCGCGCCCGAGGGCGGGGAATGCCCGTTGGGGACAGTTGTCGCGTTCGCAGACTCTGCAACCGGCGCCGATCGGCGTGGCCGCGATATTCGGATCGCCGGACAAATCGAGTCCTTCCGAGTAGACGAGCCGGTGCGCGTTGCGAAGTTCGCAACCCAACCCGATCGCGAACGTTTTACCCGGCTGACCATACCGGGCTGCGCGACGCTCGACGGTCCGGGCCACCCACATGTAGTTACGGCCATCGGGCATCTGCGCGATCTGCACCAGGATTTTGCCCGGGTTGGCGAAGGTCTCATAGACGTTCCACAGCGGGCAGGTTCCGCCGCTGGAAGAGAAGTGAAAACCCGTGGCGGACTGCCGTTTTGACATGTTGCCGGCACGGTCGACCCGGATGAACGAAAACGGGACGCCGCGCATCGACGGTCGCTGCAGCGTCGAGAGCCGGTGCGCGATGGTTTCATAGCTCACCGAGTAGAACGCCGACAGCCGCTCGACGTCGTAGCGGAAATTCTCGGCGACGTCATGAAACTGGCGGTAGGGCAGTACCGCGGCCGCGGCGAAGTAGTTGGCCAGTCCGAGGCGCGCCAGCGTGCGTGACTCATCACTGGTGAACTTGCCGTCGGTCACCATGGCGTCGATCAGATCGCCGAACTCGAGATAGGCGAGCTCGGCGGCCATCTTGAACACCTGCTGGCCCGAGGCGAGGTGATTGCTGATTTCCAGCGTCTTGGTCGCGGGGTCGAAGCGATGCAGCACCGTGTCGCCCAGATCGATCCGTCTCGTGATTCGCACGCCGTGCACCTCGGTGAGGCGGCGCGTCAGCTCGCTGCGCAGATCGCCATGGTGCAACCGCATCTGGATTGTCAGATCCTCGGCCGCGGCGTCGAGCTCGTGCAGATAGTTCTGGCGTTGGTAGAAGTAGTCGCGCACCTCTTCGTGGGGCATGGTGATCGACCCGGTACCGCTGCCGTCGGAGTAGCGCTCCTCGGTAGCGGCGGCCAGCTGTGCGGTGGTGATTCGGTAGCGGCGGTGCAGGTTGACCATCGCGCGGGCCAGGCTGGGATGCGCGCTGACCATTTCGGCGACTTCGGTCGGGTCGACGCTGATGTCCAGATCCCGGTCCATCGTCACCTCGCGTAGCTCGGCGACCAGCCGAGTGTCGTCTTGCGAGGAGAAGAAGGTGGCGTCGACTCCGAATACCTCAGTAATGCGCAGCAGCACCGCGACCGTCAGTGGGCGAACGTCGTGCTCGATCTGGTTGAGGTAGCTCGGCGAGATTTCCAGTAGCTGGGCGAGCGCGGCCTGGCTGAAGCCCCGCTCGTTACGGAGCTGGCGGACCCGCGAGCCGACGAACGTCTTGGACACGCAAGCGAGCCTAGTGAGACAGGTCGGGTCATGTGAAGGCCTGGTTAGCAGAGTTGGCACGCCGACGGGGACAGGTAGTCGATTGGTGTTTCCGGTGCGTCGTTGGCATGATTCGCAACGAGACTCCCAGGGATTAGCTGGGGTTCACGCTAGGAGGAAACGGGGAGTTAAGCCGTGAGCCTGGACAAAGAAATGATGCCGGTGCCGGACGGTCACCCCTCGGTGTTCGATCGTGAGTGGCCGCTGCGCGTCGGCGATATCAACCGCACCGGAAGGTTGCGGTTGGACGCGGCATGCCGGCACATCCAGGACATCGGTCAAGACCAGCTGCGGGAGATGGGTTTCGAGGAAACCCATCCACTCTGGATCGTTCGGCGCACCATGGTCGACCTGATCCGCCCCATCGAATTCCAGGACATGCTGCGGTGTCGGCGTTGGTGTTCGGGAACCTCCAACCGGTGGTGTGAGATGCGTGTTCGCATCGATGGCCGCAAAGGCGGGCTGATCGAGTCGGAGGCGTTCTGGATCCACGTTAATAAGGAAACCGAGATGCCGGCGCGCATTGCCGACGACTTCCTGGCGAGTCTGCACAAGACCACCGCCGTGGAGCGGCTTCGCTGGAAGGGCTACCTCAAGCCCGGTAGCCGCGACGATGCAACCGAGATACACGAGTTCCCGGTCCGGGTCACCGACATCGACCTGTTCGATCACATGAACAACTCCGTGTACTGGAGCGTGATCGAGGACTACCTGGCCTGCCACAGCGAGTTGCTGCAGGCGCCGCTGCGAGTCACCATCGAGCACGAGGCGCCGGTCGCGCTGGGCGACAAGCTCGAGATCATTTCGCACGTTCACCCGGCCGGCTCCACCGATAAGTTCGGCCCGGGCCTGACCGACCGCACTGTTACAACTCTCACATATGCGGTTGGCGACGAGACGAAAGCCGTCGCCGGACTCTTCTCGCTTTAACCGGACAAGCGTACGGGTAAATCCCCTTTGACCTGCGAATTTTAGTTACTGGCGGGTAGCTTCTGTAACGGTTCAGTAATCACCCGACTTCGCAAGCTTTGCAAAATGGCCGGAAGTCGTAGCCGAAATTTGCAAGTGAAATGGGTGGACCAGGGGGAATGGGCTATGTCATGGTCGTGTTAGCACACGAGTGAAGTTGAGCCCACGGAGAACTTTCTAGATGTCTTCTAGAAGCTCTCTAGGCCGCCGCCCGGCGGTGGTGGTCTCAGAAATTCAGCAATGTAGTGACCGTAAAAAGCAATGTAGTGACCGTAAAAGGAGCCGTCCAATGTCTGTCGTTGGCACCCCGAAGAGCGCTGAGCAGATCCAGCACGACTGGGACCACAACCCCCGGTGGAAGGGCATCACCCGCACCTACACCCCGCAAGACGTCGTCGCCCTGCAGGGCCACGTCGTCGAGGAGCACACCCTGGCCCGTCGCGGCTCCG
Organism: Mycobacterium liflandii; assembly: GCF_022354805.1. Lineage (NCBI taxonomy): Bacteria > Bacillati > Actinomycetota > Actinomycetes > Mycobacteriales > Mycobacteriaceae > Mycobacterium > Mycobacterium liflandii. The sequence goes on from NZ_CP023138.1 coordinate 1,401,539, forward strand.
AGGTGCTCTGGGAGCAGCTGCACGACATGGACTTCGTCAACGCGCTGGGCGCGCTGACCGGCAACATGGCCGTCCAGCAGGTGCGTGCCGGCCTGAAGGCCATCTACCTGTCGGGTTGGCAGGTCGCCGGTGACGCCAACCTTTCCGGCCACACCTACCCGGACCAGAGCCTGTACCCCGCCAACTCGGTGCCGCAGGTCGTCCGTCGTATCAACAACGCGCTGCTGCGCGCTGACGAGATCGCCAAGGTCGAGAACGACCGCTCGGTCGACAACTGGCTGGTGCCGATCGTCGCCGACGGTGAGGCCGGCTTCGGTGGTGCGCTCAACGTCTACGAGCTGCAGAAGGCCATGATCGCCGCCGGTGTCGCCGGTTCGCACTGGGAGGACCAGCTGGCCTCGGAGAAGAAGTGTGGCCACCTGGGCGGCAAGGTGCTGATCCCCACCCAGCAGCACATCCGGACCCTGACCTCGGCCCGTTTGGCAGCCGACGTTGCCGATGTCCCGACCGTGGTCATCGCCCGGACTGACGCCGAAGCGGCCACCCTGATCACCTCCGACGTTGACGAGCGGGACCGCCCGTTCATCACCGGCGAGCGCACCAAGGAAGGCTTCTACCGGATCAAGAACGGTCTGGAGTCCTGCATCGCCCGCGCCAAAGCCTACGCGCCCTTCTCCGACCTGATCTGGATGGAGACCGGCACCCCGGACCTGAAGCTGGCCAAGCAGTTCGCCGAGGGCGTCAAGGCGGAGTTCCCCGACCAGATGCTCGCCTACAACTGCTCGCCGTCCTTCAACTGGAAGAAGCACCTCGACGACGAGACCATCGCCAAGTTCCAGAAGGAGCTGGGTGCGATGGGCTTCAAGTTCCAGTTCATCACCCTGGCCGGCTTCCACGCCCTGAACTACTCGATGTTCGATCTGGCCTACGGCTACGCCCGCAACCAGATGTCGGCCTACGTCGAGCTGCAGGAGCGGGAGTTCGCCGCCGAGGAGCGCGGCTACACCGCAACCAAGCACCAGCGTGAGGTGGGTGCCGGTTACTTCGACCGCATCGCCACCACGGTGGACCCGACCTCGTCGACCACCGCGCTTGCCGGTTCGACCGAAGAGGGCCAGTTCCACTGAGCTGACTGATTGCCGAGCAGACGCAGACTCGCACTTCTGCAGCGCAGTTGATGTGAGTTTGTGTCTGCTCGCCAGGGAAGTTGACAGCGTAGGCCCCGCCCAGCCAACCTGGGCGGGGCCTATTGTAATGCGTCACAAAATCGATTCGCGGGAGAGAAAATAGATGGGCAGCGATGCAGCAATCCAGCGAGTAGGGGTTGTCGGTGCCGGACAGATGGGATCCGGCATTGCGGAGGTCTCGGTGCGTGCCGGCGTCGAAGTCACGGTGTTCGAGACCACCGAGGCGTTGATCACCGCGGGCCGCAACCGCATCGTCAAGTCGCTGGAGCGTGGCGTCAGCTCAGGCAAGGTCACCGAGCGTGAGCGTGACCGCGCCCTGAGCCGGCTGACGTTCACCACCGACCTGAATGACCTGGCCGACCGGCAGCTGGTGATCGAGGCTATCATCGAGGACGAGGCCGTCAAGACGAAGGTCTTTGCCGACCTCGACCGCGTGGTCACCGATCCTGACGCGGTGCTGGCGTCGAACACGTCGAGCATCCCGATCATGAAGGTTGCCGCGGCCACCAAGAATCCGCGGCGAGTGCTGGGGCTGCACTTCTTTAATCCGGTACCGGTGCTTCCGCTGGTCGAGTTGGTCAGCACGCTGGTCACCGACGAAGCCGCCGTGGCTCGCACCGAGGAGTTTGCTAGCGCGGTGCTCGGGAAACAGGTGGTGCGCTGTTCGGATCGCTCCGGCTTTGTGGTGAACGCACTCCTGGTGCCGTATCTGCTGTCGGCGATCCGCATGGTGGAGGCCGGATTCGCTACCGTCGAAGACGTCGACAAAGCGGTTGTTGCCGGGCTGTCTCATCCAATGGGCCCGCTGCGGCTTTCCGATCTTGTCGGCTTGGATACCCTGAAGTTGATTGCCGACAAGATGTTTGAGGAATTCAAGGAACCGCATTATGGTCCGCCGCCACTGTTGTTACGCATGGTAGAGGCGGGTCAGTTGGGTAAGAAGTCGGGCCAAGGCTTTTATACCTACTGAAATTTTCAGCTGCCTCACATGCGGCTCACATGAAGGTCACAGCCCTGAGGTGGCGTCGTTGCAGTCGTGTGACAGGCGTTTTGAACATCGGGTAGTATTTGCCCCGGATCGACAGATGAGAGGTAGTTTTCCGGAATGACCGAGCTGAGGCCGTTTTACGAAGAATCGCAATCAATCTACGACGTTTCGGATGAGTTCTTCGCGCTATTTCTAGACCCGACGATGGCGTACACCTGTGCGTACTTCGAGCGGGACGACATGACGCTGGAGGAGGCGTCCAACGCGAAGTTTGACTTGGCGCTGGGCAAGCTGAACCTCGAGCCCGGGATGACTTTGCTCGACATCGGCTGCGGCTGGGGCGGCGCGCTGCAGCGGGCGGTAGAGAAGTATGACGTCAACGTCATCGGTATCACGCTGAGTCGCAATCAATTCGAGTACAGCAAGGCCAAGATGGCCAAGATTCCCACCGAGCGCACCGTCGAGGTGCGGCTGCAGGGATGGGAAGAATTTGAGGACAAGGTCGACCGCATCGTCACCATCGGCGCTTTCGAAGCGTTCAAGATGGAGCGCTACGCGGCCTTCTTCGAGCGCTCGTACGACATTCTCCCCGACGACGGCCGGATGCTGCTGCACACGATTCTCACCTATACGCAGAAACAGTTTCATGAGATGGGCGTCAAGGTGACGATGAGTGACGTCCGATTCATGCGATTCATCGGCCAAGAGATATTTCCCGGCGGACAGTTGCCGGCGCAGGAAGATATTTTCAATTTTGCGCAGGCGGCCGGATTTTCCGTTGAAAGAGCGCAATTGCTGCAGCAGCATTACGCGCGGACGCTCAACATCTGGGCGGCGAATCTGGAGGCCAGGAAGGAAGAGGCCATCGCCATGCAGTCCCAGGAGATCTACGACAAGTACATGCACTACCTGACGGGATGCGAGAACTTCTTCCGCAAGGGCATCAGCAACGTGGGGCAGTTCACCTTGGTCAAGTAGGTCACCCAGACCTGGAAGTACGCGGTACGCCCGGCGGATGATTCCGTCGGGCGTTTCTGCGTCAATTGGGGGGTGTCAGACGGGTCAAGCTGGGGCGGCGGGGCCGCGGCGCGATACACCAAGACACTCGCAAGCGCTCATGCGGCCGGCGCACGGCCCGTTCCCGACAACGCCAACGCCAAGCCGCCGATCGCGTCCCGCGGAACGCGACCGGGCGGCTAGCCGGTGTGGCTACTTCTCCAAAGTGAACTGATCGATGTCGGTGTAGCCCTGGCGGAACAGCTTCGCGCAACCCGTGAGGTACTTCATGTAGCGGTCGTAGACCTTCTGCGACTGGATGGCGATGGCCTCTTCCTTCTTGGCTTCCAGCGCGGCGGCCCAGATTTCCAGCGTCCGTGCGTAGTGCAGTTGCAGCGACTGCACCCGAGTCACCTTGAAGCCCGCCGCGGTCGCGTGCTCTTCGACCGTCGGGATTGTTGGCAGCCAGCCGCCGGGGAAGATCTCGGCGAGGATGAATTGTGAGAAGTGCACGATTTCGTGGGTCAGCGTCAGCCCCTTCGCCCGGGCCTCCTTGAAGGTGGGGCGGGCGATGGTGTGCAGCAACATGATTCCGTCGGCCGGCAGCGCTTGGTAGGCCATCTTGAAAAAGTGCGCGTAGCGCAGGCGGCCGAAGTGTTCGAAGGCGCCGATCGAGACGATGCGGTCGACGGGCTCGTCGAACTTCTCCCACCCTTCCAGCAGCACCCGACGGCTGCGGGAGGTGTCGATCTGGTCGAACATCTGCTGAACGTGGGCGGCCTGGTTCTCCGACAACGTCAGGCCGACAACATTGACGTCGTACTTCTCAATGGCACGCCGCATCGTGGCGCCCCAGCCGCAGCCGATGTCCAGCAAAGTCATCCCGGGCTCGAGGTTCAGTTTGCCCAGCGCCAGATCGATCTTGGCGATCTGCGCCTGCTCGAGGGTCATGTCGTCACGCTCGAAATATGCGCAGCTATAGGTCTGGCTCGGGTCGAGAAATAGCCGGAAGAAATCGTCAGACAAATCGTAATGGGCTTGCACATTGCCAAAATGCGGCGTGAGCTGGACGGACATAGTGATGGAGCCTTTCTGTTCCACAGGGCTTAGCTCAGCGCACGCTGGCGTGCCCCCCCGGTTGCCCCCATGAATGGTAGCTGCTTTACAGCGGTACAGAACCCACGCCGGTATCCGGCGGATATCGCGGGTGCCTGGTAGGAGGCTAGGCAGTTGCCTAGTCGTCCACCCGTGGGGGCACGATCGGCGACGGGTGCGGCTGGTCACGGAACTTCTCCAGAGAGCCGCCGGCCTCCACGATGCCGCACAGTGCGCTCCAGCTCAGCATTGTCAGGTAGTCGATGAGTTCGTCGCTGGTCATCCGCGGGTCCGACATCCAGGAGTGGGTAGCCAGCTGCACACCGCCGACGATCAGGTATGCCCACGGTTCCACGCCGCCGGTGTCCATCCCGGCCTCGGCCATGCGCCGGCGCAGCATCACCGCGAGCATGCGGGCGATGATGCGCTCTGAGTCGGCGATGACTTTGCTCTTGCTGGCCGAGCTGTTGGCCATCACGAACCGATACGGTTCCGGTTCGGCGGCGACGGTTTCGACATAGACCCGGATGATCTCGCGAGCCAGGTCGAAGCCGTCCAGGTTGGAGGACAGCGCTGCCGCCATGTTGGGGATCAAGGTGGTTTGCGCAAAGCGCATCATCACCGCGGTCGTCAGATCGTTCTTGTCGACGAAGTAGCGGTAGAGGACCGTCTTGGAGACCCCGATCTCGGCCGCGATCTCATCCATGCTCAGGAAGCGGCCGTGTCGGCGGATCGCGACGATCGTGCCGTCGACAAGCTCGTTGCGCCGCTCCACCTTGTGTTGGTGCCAGCGCCGCTTGCGACCATCTGTTTTCCCCGTCATAGCCGGGATACGCTCTACCACTTTCTGCTGGTTTCCACTTACTAGACGCCCTTGATACTACGGCTTGTGCAGTTACATATGGCGCATCGGCGGTGCGTGCGCGAGGCCCCACAACAGTGCAGTCACACTAACCCGTGGCAGTTATAGCGGATGATGGTGTGGTGGCACACAGAGCCGAGCCTTCGAGTTCGCCGCCGGCATCGATACACCGGATGTCTTTTGCTGAGTCGTTCGCCGGCGCCGATCCGCAGGCAGATGCGGCCCGGCGGGTGGGCCTGCGTCGGATGAAACTGGTGGCGCTGGGGTTCCTCGTCGGCGCCACCATCGTGTTCCTGGCATGTCGGTGGGTGCAGGCTCAAGGTGGGGCGCCGCTGTGGGTCGGTTACCTCGGTGCCGCCGCGGAGGCCGGCATGGTCGGTGCGCTGGCCGACTGGTTCGCCGTGACGGCGCTGTTCAAGCATCCACTGGGGATCCCGATCCCGCACACCGCAATCATCAAACGCAAGAAAGACCAGCTGGGCGAGGGGCTGGGCACGTTCGTCCGGGAGAACTTCCTGTCGGCCCCGGTGGTGGAAACCAAGTTGCGCGATGCGCAGGTCCCCAGCCGGCTGGGGAAATGGCTCGCGGATTCCGGGCATGCCCAACGGGTGGCGGCCGAGGCCGCCACGGTGCTGCGGGTGCTGGTGGAGCTACTGCGCGACGATGACGTCCAGCACGTGATCGACCGGATGATCGTGCGTCGTATCGCCGAGCCGCAGTGGGGTCCGCCGGTGGGGCGGGTGCTGCAGACCGTCCTGGCCGAGAACCGGCAGGAAGCCCTGATCCAGCTGCTGGCCGACCGTGCCTTTCAGTGGTCACTGAACGCGGGGGTGATCATTCAGCGGGTGGTCGAGCGCGACTCGCCAACGTGGTCGCCGCGATTCGTCGACCACATGGTTGGCGACCGCATCCACCGCGAGTTGATGGATTTCACCGACAAAGTTCGGCGCAACCCCGATCACGAACTGCGCCGTTCGGCGACCCGCTTCCTGTTCGAGTTCGCTGACGATCTCCAGCACGATCCGAGCACCATTGCGCGCGCCGACACCATCAAAGACCAGTTGATGGCCCGCGACGAGGTCGCCAATGCCGCGGCGACCGCATGGAAAACCACCAAGCGGCTGGTGCTCGAGGGCGTTGACGACCCGTCCAGCGTCTTGCGCAGCCGGATCGCCGAAACGGTGGTCCGAATCGGCGAATCACTGCGCGACGACGGCGAGCTGCGCGACAAGGTGGACGACTGGATGGTGCGGGCGGCGCAGCACTTGGTCTCGCAGTATGGGGTCGAGATCACGGCAATCATCACCGAGACGATCGAGCGTTGGGACGCCGAGGAAGCCAGTCGGCGCATCGAACTACACGTCGGCCGTGACCTGCAGTTTATTCGGATCAACGGCACGGTTGTGGGGGCGCTGGCCGGTTTGGTGATCTTCGCTATCGCGCACTTGCTGTTATGAGGGTGCTAACAAGCGCTTGCAAAAGCAAGCACCTCTCCGTACCCTTGGGTGCGTAAACGACTACCACTAGCGAGGGAGTGCACCGATGCCGGGGGAGGAAAAGCTGGGCGCCAAGGTGTCCGCGGTGTCCTCTAAGGCCTCCGATATTGGCAGCTTCATCAGGACGCAACGCGAGAATGCGCACGTCTCGATGCGGCAGCTTGCGGAGCGCTCCGGTGTCAGCAATCCTTACCTGAGCCAAGTCGAGCGTGGGCTGCGCAAGCCGTCCGCTGATGTCTTGGCCCAGATTGCGAAGGCGCTGCGGGTATCCGCCGAGGTCCTTTATGTGCGTGCCGGGATTCTCGAACCGAGCGAGACCAGCCAGGTGCGTGACGTCATCATCACCGACACGGCCATCACCGAGCGTCAAAAGCAAATTCTGTTGGATATCTATGCGTCGTTTACCCAGCAGAACGAAGCCGTCCGTGAGGAGTGTTCGAGCCCATCTGAAATTGACGATTGATTAAGTGGTCGGCCGCCAGATGTGAGATTGGCGACGTCTAGAGCGCCGGCCGTCGGGTAACTCAATAGGGATAGACGTTGCGAATGCGCCGTCGAGTACGCGTCTGCGGGTTTGTGTGACCGGTAATCGCGAACCGCGGGAACGGGTTCTGACCAGCGAAAAATCAGGCCTGTATTGGCAACTGGAAACTGGACCGTCCACCGATCCGACGACTCAGGAGGTTCCCCGCAATCCGCGCGCTACGGCAATCCGTGGGTCTTGACTATTCCCCCAGAGGAGCCGACGCTTGCCCCAACTTCCATTTCAAGTCTCGATAGCGCCAATAACGACAAACAATCCATGAAAGGAAACAACATGGCTGAAAACACGAACATCGAGGACCTGCGGGCGCCGCTGCTTGCCGCACTCGGTGCCGCCGACCTGGCTCTGGCCACCGTCAACGACCTGATCGCCAACCTGCGTGACCGCGCCGAAGAGACCCGCACCGACACCCGTAGCCGGGTCGAGGAGAGCCGCGCTCGCCTGACCAAGCTGCAGGAGGACCTGCCGGAGCAGTTCACCGAACTGCGTGAGCGTTTCACCTCCGACGAGCTCCGCAAGGCTGCCGAGGGTTACCTGGAGGCCGCCACCGGCCGGTACAACGACTTGGTTCAGCGCGGCGAGGCCGCCCTGGAGCGGTTGCGTAGCCAGCCGGCCTTCGAGGACGCGTCGGCTCGCGCCGAGGGTTACGTGGACCAGGCTGTGGAGCTGACCCAGGAGGCGCTGGGCACCGTCGCGACGCAGACCCGCGCCGTCGGTGAGCGCGCCGCCAAACTGGTCGGCATCGAGCTGCCGAAGAAGGAAGAACTCGAGGCTCCCGCCAAGAAGGCTCCCGCCAAGAAGGCTCCGGCCGCCAAGAAGGCGCCTGCCAAGAAGGCTCCGGCCAAGAAGGCTCCGGCCAAGAAGGTCACCCAGAAGTGATCCGGGCCGAGCTCGGCTCGGACCGATAACATTCACGATTCGACTCCGAGTCGCCCAGTCGGGCGGCTCGGAGTCGGCGTTTTTGGCCCGCGAGTCGCCGGTAAGGCGGCTCGGAGTCGACGTTTTGGCCAATGCCCGCATAGTCTTTAGGGGTGAGCCAACTCGTAGGTACCGTCCTGTTGGTCCTGCAGATCGCCGTCCTGGTAACGGCCGTGTACGCGTTTGTGCATGCAGCGATGCAGCGGCCTGATGCCTATACCGCCGCTGACAAGCTGACCAAGCCGGTGTGGTTGGTGATTCTCGGCGCGGCTGTGGCACTGACCTCCATCCTGGGCTTCGTCTTCGGCGTGCTCGGGATGGCGATAGCCGCGTGTGCGGCCGGGGTCTATCTGGTCGACGTGCGGCCCAAGCTGCTCGAGATTCAGGGCAAATCCCGCTAGCCGGATGAAAGTCCTGTTGGCCGCGCCAGTCGCGGTGCTTATCGCCATGCTGAGCGCGCCTGATGCTGCGGCCGATGCGGGTGCCGGAGATGCCAGCGCCGCGCAGCCAGTTCATTCGCCGCCGTTCGTGGACCACACCGAATGGGCGCAGTGGGGGTCATTGCGGGGCCTGCGCGTGTTCCCGACGTCGGCCGGGCGCGCGGCCGCCAGCCAGTTCGGCATGACCGCCGCGGCCGCGGAGGAGGCGTGGGCGGAGGTACTGGCGTTGGCTCCGGAGGCCGACACCCCTGGCATGCGGGCACAGTTCGTCTGTCACTGGGATTTCGCCGAGGTCGCAGCACCCGGCAAGAGCAGCTGGAATCTCGAGCCGTGGCGCCCGGTGGTCGATGACGCCGAGATGATTGCCTCAGGCTGCAATCCGGGCGGCCCTGAAGAGGCCGAACTTTCACGGGCGGTTGTGTCGTCTGCAGACGGGGGTCAGTCTTGATGCCGGGTCAACCAACCCGAGACCAGGTGGCGGCGTTGGTGGATCACACCCTGCTCAAGCCCGAGGCTACTGCCGCCGATGTGGTGGCCCTGGTGGCAGAAGCCGCCGACCTCGGCGTTTACGCGGTCTGCGTTTCGCCGTCGATGGTGCCCGCCGCGGTCTCGGCCGGCGGCGTCCGGGTAGCCACGGTGGCGGGTTTCCCGTCGGGCAAGCATGCCTCGGCGATCAAGGCGCATGAGGCGGCGCTTGCCGTTGCCTGCGGTGCCGTTGAGGTCGACATGGTCATCGATGTCGGTGCCGCGCTGGCCGGGCACCTCGATGCGGTGCGGTCCGACATCGAGGCGGTGCGTTGCGCGACCTCCGGGGCGGTGCTGAAGGTGATCGTTGAGTCGGCGGCGCTATTGGGTCTGGCCGACGAGTCCACGCTGATCGGCGTGTGCCGGGTCGCCGAGGACGCCGGAGCGGACTTCGTCAAGACGTCTACCGGCTTTCATCCCGCAGGCGGCGCCTCGACGCGCGCCGTCGAAGTGATGGCCAGCGCCGTCGGCGGACGACTCGGGGTCAAGGCCAGCGGCGGCATCCGGACCGCCACCGACGCGGTCGCGATGCTCAGTGCCGGTGCAACCAGGCTGGGCCTGTCCGGCACCCGAGCGGTCCTCGAGGGGCTCGGCCAGAACTGATCTGCGGTTACACCGCGCTCAGAGGTTGGCGAAACAGGGATTCTGGCTACCGGTCGGGATGGTGGCGTTGCGGGTGGAGAAGTGGCTGACCACACCGGTCGTGGTGACTTGAACGCTGTCCGCGTGGATCCCCAGCGGATAGTTCCTGGTCAAGTCTGCGGTGAAGTCGTTCAGTGTCGACTGCACCGCTTCCTTCGGCAGTGAGAAGCCCAGCGTATTGAAGCTCACGATCTGCAGCTCCAACCCCTTGCCGGACACCACTGGCCTGGCGATGATGTCGTTGAGCATGCCCTTGAGTTCGATGGTGCCGTCGGCGGGGTGTGTCACCACGCTGTTGGTGACGAACTCGCCGAGGATCGGGATCGCGTTCTGCACCGATTCCTTGATGCCATCCGATGTCCAGGAAATGGTGGCATCCAGTGCTCCAAGTGTGCCCGCGGAGTTCGGCGTGCTCTTGAGATGGACATCTTGAATGCTGATTCGAAGCTTCATGCCCTTGGCGTCACGCACCTGGTTGCCCGCCGTCTCGACCGTGATGTTGGTGAAGTGGCGGGTTGCCAACTGCCACAACAACAGGGGCGCCACGCCGAACGACGCGGTGGCCTTGTCTTTGACCTCACATGCCACCGCGGCGGCAACCTTGCCGTTGGCGACATGGCGAGCGTAGAGCTCGCTGGCGATCACGCCGGCGAGGACCAGCGAGAACACGATGATCAGAATCAAAAAGATGGATAGTGGGTCCCGGCGTGAGCGTCGTTTGCGCGTTCCCGCCAGCGGCTCTTCCTCTGGCGTGGCAACCGACGTCGTCTTACTGGCGCTCGAGGCGGGCGGAGAAGTGGATTCCGGCCGCCGCGAATCGGCGTTGCTGGCGGCGATGGGCTCCGTCTGCTGCGGGCCGATGCCGGCCATTGTCGGCGGCTCTTGCTGGGGGTTGGCGGGCTCGCCCGAACGGAACGGCCCACCAGACGGGTCAACCGGGGACGGGGGCCGGCCAAGGGGGCCTTGATTGCTGGGACGCGACCAAGTCGACGGGCCCTCGTTGGGTGGGCCTTGCGGGTTCGTCACCTACGCGATTGTGCCTTATCAGTCTGAGTGAAGCGCGATTGGTTGCGCAGCATTCCTATGTTGTCGCGTGCCGCACCTACCTTGGCGAGGTCGATGTCGGCGACAACGAGTTGCGGGTCCGACCCCGCTGACGCCACCACTTCACCCAGCGGGGAGGCGACCAGGCTGCCGCCCACCCCTCGCGGTGCACCGGAACCTCCGCCCGGATCCGACGCGGTGTCTCCCGGGTCGGCCTGACCCGCCGCGGCCACATAACTGGCCGAATCCAGGGCCCTGGCGCGGGCCAGTAGCGTCCACTGGTCAAGTTTGCCAGGGCCTGAGCCCCAGGAGGCGCTGACCACGATCAGTTCGGCGCCGCGCCGAGCCAGCTCGGTGTAGAGGGCCGGAAAGCGGATGTCGTAGCAAACTGTCAAACCGACCTGGACGTCGTCGACCGTGATCACTACCGGCTCGTGTCCCGGCGCGACGGTACGCGACTCGGCAAAGCCGAAGGCGTCGTAGAGGTGGATCTTGTGGTAGTGGTCATCTGGCTGATTCGGTGCGCCCGGACCCGCTGCGAACAGTGTGTTTGATACCCGTCCGGCATCGGCGGGGGTAAACATCCCCGCCACCACCGTTATTCCGGTCTGGGCGGCGATCCGGCGCACCCCGTTGGCCCAGGGGCCGTCCAGGGGCTGTGCGACGGGTCCCAACGGGACGCCGAACCGGCACATGGTCGCTTCGGGGAACACCACCAGCCTGGCGCCGGCATCCGCCGCCCGCTCGGCATAGTCACGCACCAGCTCAAGATTTGCTGTTGGGTCAGTGCCACTGAGAATCTGTGCCAGCGCGATTCGCATAGCAGCCAGCTTAGGACCCCGGAAGCGGGTCAGAGGCCGCCAGGGTGGCCGCCCGTGCCGCCGGAGCTGCCTCTATTGCCTACTGGCGCCTTACTGGAGCCGCCGCTGCCGCCCGCAACCTGTTGGCCGTTCAAGGTGCTGGCGCCGCCCTTGCCGCCGGTGCCTCCGCTGCGGCCGACGCCACCGCCAGTGTCACCGCCGTCGCCGCCCTTACCGCCGTCGCCGCCGTATCCGCCGTATCCGGCGTTGCCAAGGCCGCCGGTGCCCCCCATACCGCCACCACCGCCGAAGCCGGTGCTGGAACCGCCGTCTCCGCCGCGACCAGCATTGCCTCCCGTGGCGCCGTATCCGCCGTTACCGCCGTTGCCCCCGCTGCCGGCAACGCTTTCGAGATCGGTGGCGCCCCCGCCTTTGCCGCCGTTACCCCCAACGCCACCAGTGGAGGTGCCGTTACCGCCGCCGCCGCCGGTGCCGCCGGCGCCGCCAGTGGCTCGGAAACCGTCAGCTGCGCCGCCGGCGCCGCCGCGACCCCCGGTGCCTCCGGTGGTACCAGAGCCGCCAGCGCTGCCGTCGCCGCCGCTGCCGCCGGTGGCTTGGAAACCGCCACCTGCGCCGCCGGTGCCCCCGTCACCCCCAGCGCCGGCGATCACACCGTTGCCGCCCTTGCCGCCGTTGCCGCCGCTGCCGCCGTCGCGGTTCGTGAAGAGGCCGTTAACGCCGTTGCCCCCGTTGCCGGCGTTGCCGCCGCTGCCGCCGCTGCCGCCGTTGCCTCTGACCACGCCGTTTCCGCCGCTGCCGCCGTTGCCTCCAGCGATATTTGACCCGTTGCCGTGCCCTCCATCGCCGCCGTTGCCGCCGCTGCCCCCAAGCCGGTGACCACGGTGCCGTTGCCGGCGTTGCCGCCCTTGCCGCCGTTGCTGCCGTTGACGCCGTTGCCGCCGTTGCCTCTGGCTCCGTCCAGACCTCCAGCAGCTTTGGTGGTGGCGTCGCCGCCGGTGCCGCCGGTACCGCCGGTGCCGCCTGAGCCGCCGTTGCCGCCGTCACCACCATCGCCTGGCGAGACCCTGGGACGTCCAATGGCGGCTGCTTGGCCGTCGGCGCCGTTGCCGCCGTTGCCGGCTTTGCCTCCTTGGCCGCCGTCGCCTCCTTGGCCGCCGGTGCCGTTGTGGAATCCGGTTGCGTGCGCTTTTCCGCCGTTGCCGCCATCGCCCCCGGCGCCGCCGTCGCCGCCGTGGCCGCCGCCTAAGCCGGTTGCGGCGGCTTGTGATGTGCCGGTAGCCCCCGCACCGCCGGTGCCGCCGGCCCCGCCGCTTCCGCCGTTTCCGGCGTTTCCGTTGAGGTAGCCGCCGTCGCCGCCGTTGCCGCCGGCGCCGCCGTGGCCGCCAACGGCGCCGGGGGAGCCCGCGGTGGTTGCTGCGGTTCCGGTCCCGCCGGTCCCGCCGTCGCCGCCGTTGCCGCCGTTGCCGAAGGCGCCGCCATCGCCGCCGTGCCCGCCGGCACCGCCGTCAAAGCCGGCCGGGTGGGCGGTGGTGCCAGCGCTGCCGCTGCCGCCGTCGCCGCCGTCGCCGCCGTTGCCGCTGATGGGGCTGTAGCCGCCGAGGCCGCTGAGTCCGATGGTCTCGCCGATTCCGCCTTTACCGCCGGCCCCGCCGACCCCGGGGTAGCCGCCGTTGCCGCCGTTGCCGCTGATGGGGCTGTAGCCGCCGAGGCCGCTGAGTCCGATGGTCTCGCCGATTCCGCCTTTACCGCCGGCCCCGCCGACCCCGGGGTAGCCGCCGTTGCCGCCGTCACCACCGTCGCCGCCGTCGCCGGCCAGGGCCCCACCGTTGCCCCCGCACCCACCGTTGCCCCCGCACCCGCCGGCGCCGCCGGCGCTGCCGGCGCTGCCGTCGGTGCCCGAGCCCCCTGGGGTGATCGCGGTCAGCCCGCGTGTTCCGTTGACACCGTCACCGTCACCGCCGTCGCCGCCGTCGCCGCCGTCGCCGCCGTTGCCGTAGGCCCCGCCGTTACCTCCGGTCCCGCCGGCCCCGCCGGCGATATCGACCGCACCCCGCCCGCCGTTTCCGCCGCTTCCGCCGTCCCCGCCGCTGGTGGGGCTGTGCCCGCCCAGGCCGGTGAGTCCGGTGCTGGAGCCGACACCGCCCGTGCCGCCGGCCCCACCGGCACCGGTGTTACCGCCGTGGCCGCCGTCGCCGCCGGCTCCACCGAACCCGACCGCACCGTCTCCGCCGCGGCCTCCGTCGCCGGCGAGCCCGCCGGCCCCGCCGTTGCCGCCGGCGCCGCGGGTTCCGTCGGCGTAGCCGGCCGCTTGTGCCTGTCCGCCGGCCCCGCCGTTACCGCCGTCGCCGCCGGCCCCACCGGCCGCGCCGGATCCGCCGTCCCCGCCACGGCCACCGTTGGGGTTCGCGGCGGTGCCGTGATCCCCGGCCCTGCCGTTCGCACCGGACCCGCCGAAACCACCGGTGCCGCCGGCCCCGCCATCCCCGCCGGCCCCGCCACGGCCTCCGTTGGGGTTCGCGGCGGTGCCGTGATCCCCGGCCCCGCCGTTCGCGCCGGACCCGCCGAAACCACCGGTGCCGCCGGCCCCGCCGTCCCCGCCGGCCCCACCGGCGCCGGCTTGGGTGCCCCCGGCCCCGCCGGCCCCGCCGGCCCCGCCGGCGCCGCCCGCGCCACCGCCGCCGCCGGCGAATCCCTGCGTGCCGGAAGCGCCCGCGGTGGTGGCGTCGACCCCATTGCGTCCGTCGCCGCCGGCTCCGCCGGCCCCGCCGTCCCCGCCGTCGCCGTAGGCCCCGCCGGCCCCGCCATCCCCGCCGGCCCCGCCACGGCCACCCTCAAAACCCACACCGCTGGTGCCCGAACCGCCCGCGCCGCCGGCCCCACCGTCCCCGCCGTCACCGTAGAACCCGCCGTTGCCGCCGTTGCCGCCGTTGCCGCCGTTGCCGCCGTTGCCGCCGTTGCCGCCGTTACCGCCGGCCGCGTCGCCCCGCGCGATCCCGTCACCACCGGCCCCGCCGGCGCCGCCATTGCCATACTTGCCGCCGTTACCGCCGGCCCCGCCACGCCCGCCGGTGGCGGGACTGTCACCGCCGTCGCCACCGGCGCCGCCATCACCGCCGCTGGTCGGGCTATGCCCGGACAGGCCGGACAGGCCGTTGCTCGAGCCGGCGCCGCCGGACCCGCCGGCCCCACCGGTCCCGGTGTCACCGCCGTGGCCGCCGTCCCCGCCGGCCCCGCCGCCGGTCGTGTATGCGTCACCGCCGTCACCGCCAGCCCCGGCCAGCCTGCCGGCCCCGCCGGCGCCGCCGGATCCTCCGGCGCCGCGAACGCCGTCGGTGTAGCCGGCCGCCAATGCCTGACCACCGGCGCCACCGTTACCGCCGGCCCCGCCGGCCCCGCCGGCCCCGCCGGCCCCACCGTCGGCACCGGACCCACCGTCACCCCCGCGGCCACCATCGAGGTGGGCGATGGTGGCCCGGTCTCCGGCCGTGCCGGCCGCACCCGAGCCGCCGGCCCCACCGTCGCCGCCGGTGCCACCGGCTCCGCCGTCGCCCCCGTGGCCGGCCAGGGCACCACCCAGGCCACCGGCCCCGCCATTGCCGCCGACCCCGCCATCCTCACCGGCGGTGCCCGAGCCGCCCGGGGTGTCCGCGCTCACCCCCCGCTGCCCGGCGATGCCCGTACCGCCGGCACCACCGGTACCGCCGTTGCCGAACACCCCGCCGTTGCCACCGACCCCACCATCACCGGCGATCCCGCCGGGCACGGTGCTATCGGCCCCGCGCCCTCCGCTACCGCCATTACCGCTCAGTGGGCGGGCACCTTCGCTGCCATGAGCGCCCGCGATCGAGCCGGCCCCGCCGGCGCCGCCAGCACCACCCACACCGGGGGTGCCGCCATCACCGCCGGCACCACCGGTACCGCTGCCACCACCGGCAAACGTGCCCGTGGCCCCCACACCACCATCACCGGCCAGCCCACCGGCCCCACCGGCACCGCCGGCCCCGCCGGCACCCTGGCCGCCGAAGAAGCTGATCAACCCGCCCGCACCCCCGGCGCCGCCGGTCCCCCCGGCCCCGCCGGTACCGCCATCACCGCCATCTCCGCCGTCACTGCCCAACACCAGCCCGTCCGCGCCGCCACCACCGGCACCGCCGACACCCCCGACACCGCCAGCACCCCCGTCGCCGCCGGCACCGGCCAGCCAGCCGCCCCGCCCCCCAACGCCCCCATCACCGGCACGGCCGCCATCACCACCGGTCTGGCCCGCACCCCCGGTGCTACCGCCATCACCGGCACCACCGCCACCCCCGGCCCCACCGTGGCCGATCAGCCCCGCCGCACCACCGGCCCCGCCGGTACCGCCGGCGCCACCACCGCCGACCTCACCACCCACCCCGCCGGCACCACCGTCGCCGCCACCGGCACCGCCATCGAGACCCATGCCCTGCCCGCCGCCGCCACCGGCACCGCCATCGAGACCCATGCCCTGCCCGCCGGCACCGCCGGCCCCGCCCGCACCCCACAACCACGCTCGACCCGCCGCACCGCCAACACCACCGCTAAGCGCACCCACCCCGCCGGCACCACCGTCGCCGCCGCCGCCATAGACCAGCCCGCCCTGCCCGCCGGCACCGCCGGCCCCGCCCGCACCCCACAACCACGCTCGACCCGCCGCAGCACCAACACCACCGCTAAGCGCACCCACCCCGCCAGCACCACCATCCCCGCCGGCACCCCACAACCAGCCGCCATTGCCGCCCACCCCGCCCGCACCGCCGGCCCCCGAGGCGCCGCTGAGCCCGCCCGCACCACCGGCCCCGCCTCGCCCGATCAACCCCGCCGAACCACCCGCCCCACCGCTTTGACCCACCCCGCCCGAACCCCCATTACCCCCGTTACCCCATAACAACCCCCCGCCCCACCGGCTTGCCCCGTCCCGGCCGCCCCATCAGCGCCATCACCGATCAACGGCCGCCCCCACAACGCCACCGCCGGCCCGTTCACCGCCCCCCACACGCCCCGCTCAATCACCCCTAGCGGCGACAACGTCCCCACCGCAGCCGCCTCAGCCCCCGCATACGCCCCCGCCCCGGCCCCCAACGCCCGCGCGAACCGCTGCTCAAACTCCGCCCACTGCCCACACACCGCCTGATACTCGCGACCAAACCCCCCAAACAACGCCGCAATCGCCACCGACACCTCATCACCGGCAGCCGCCGTCACCGACGTCGTCGCCCCCGCCGCCGCCGCATTAGCCGCACCCACCACCGACCCAATCCCGGCCACATCGGTTGCCGCCGCCGCCACCCACTCCGGAACCACACTCACAAACGACACAACACCCACCGCCCATCCACCCAAAGGCCAACAGAGTTCGACCCGGACCCAACCGGTCCAAACACGCTATATCCGCAGGTCAGCGATGCATCTGTAGAAAAATCAGATCGTCAAAAGTTGAGTAGCACCGCTCCCGCACGCCGCCCACCAGCGTCTTAGCCACCCCAACCCGAACTGCATAAACAACCACCGGCAGCCACCAAACCCGTCTCAACATCGAGACGGACGGACACGCCCTGCAGTTGGGACTACGCGGAGCTCAGGGACTGTGGCGCTCGCATCATCGCCGGCTGAGGTGACCAATTCCGGTCGATGCATGTTGCGGCGAAGGCGTTGAGAGCCGGCTTGCGGGCGTCTCCCGGCGATCGGAACCGGGATCGGTGGCGGCACGTGTTAGCGCGCCTAGTTGGGGCTACTTAGGCGTTGTCCGCGATCCACTCGGTAGTGAACTTCTGCTCTACGGTCACCAGCTGGCTCAGCTCGGTGCCGATCATCCGTTCCAGCTTGCCGCCGATCAAAGGGATGCGTACCTGGGCGGTGAGTTGCAGCGACAGTCGGGAGCCGCCCGACTTGGGGTTGGGCGTGAGGACTCCGGTGCCCCATAGATTCACCGGTGCATCCACGATCGACCCTGCGATGGACGCCGTTGCGGTTCCATCGTTGACCGGCCCCCAGGTTTCCTCACGCCGGATGCACAGATCTCCGCGGTGCAACTGGGTGACCAGGCCCGGCAAGTTGTGGCTGAAGACGGTCTGCAAGGTGACCACTTCGATGGTCCCGTCGTGTCCGGGCTTGCCGTCCACCCGCATCGACTCCAGGGTTGCGACGTCCACTGGAGTTTCTGCCAGCCGGGCCCGCCAGTATTGCTCCTCGTAGAAAGCCTGGAGGACTTCGGTGACGCTGCCTTCGTAGTCGGCTGACACGTCGAATGAACGCGGCATAGCTGGCCAGGCTACCGTTACGGGCCATGAAACGGCGCGATGTCGGTTCGCTATTCGCCGGTGCGCGCGTCGCCGAGTCGGTGCCGCTGGCGCCATTGACCACGTTGCGGGTGGGGCCGGTCGCGCGGACGCTGGTCACCTGCGACACCACCGATCAGGTGGTTGGCGTGCTCCGGGAGCTCGATGACCGTGCCCGAAACGGAGACTGCGGGCCGGTGTTGGTGTTCGCGGGCGGCTCCAATGTGGTGATCGGCGACGCCCTTGCCGATCTGACCGTGGTGCGGGTGGCCAACGACCGGGTCACCATCGACGGAAACCTGGTGCGCGCGGAGGCCGGCGCGGTGTGGGACGAAGTGGTGGTCGCGGCGATCGAACGCGGTCTGGGCGGTCTGGAATGCCTGTCGGGCATTCCCGGATCGGCCGGGGCGACGCCGGTACAAAACGTTGGCGCCTACGGCGTGGAGGTGTCCGACGTCATCACCCGGGTCCGGCTATTGGACCGCAGCACCGGCGATGTGAGCTGGGTGCCCGCCGCCGACCTGTCTTTCGGCTACCGAACCAGCGTGCTCAAGCAAGCCGACGGGCTGGCGCTGCCGGCGGTGGTCCTAGAGGTGGAGTTCGCGCTGGATGCCTCGGGCCGCAGCGCCCCTCTGCGCTACGGCGAGCTGATGGCTGCGCTGGACATGAATAGCGGCGAGCGTGGCGAGCCGCGGGCGGTCCGCGATGCGGTGCTGGCGCTGCGGGCGAGAAAGGGCATGGTGCTTGACGCCGCGGACCATGACACCTGGAGCGTGGGGTCGTTTTTCACCAATCCCGTGGTCGCGCCCGAGATCTACGAACGGCTGGCGGCCCAGACCGGGGAGTCGGTGCCGCACTACCCGGCACCGGACGGCGTCAAGCTGGCTGCCGGCTGGCTGCTGGAGCGGGCCGGGTTCGGCAAGGGTTATCCCGGCGACCCGCACGCCCGATGCCGACTGTCCAGCAAGCACGCACTGGCTTTGACCAATCGCGGTGGCGCGACGGCAGCGGACGTTATGGTATTGGCCAGGACAGTGCGTGACGGAGTTCGTGATGTGTTTGGTATCACATTGAAACCGGAGCCCGTTCTGGTTGGTTGCGCGTTGTAGCTGCTACTTTTGGCCCGGAGCCCGTCTGGAGCATCGTGCTGCGACGGGTACGGGGCCGCTTGAGGACCGTTTGCGCGCTATTGCGCCCGGTATCTTGGAATCCCGTGAACACATCCAGTGCACCCAAGAGTCAGGCGCCGATCAATAGGCGCATGGCTTTGATGGCCCTTGGGGCCGGTGTGTTGGCGCCAAATGTTTTGGCCGCCTGTTCGGGCAAGGTTGCCAAGCAGGCCGAGCAGAAGGCGCCCGAGGCGCCGCGGCTGATCTTCCGGCCGACCGATGCCGCTGGTGACGTGCTGCCGATCGATCCGGTCAGTGTCGAGGTCGGCAACGGCTGGTTCCAGCGGGTCGTGCTGAAGAATCCGTCCGGCAAGGTCATCGCCGGTGCCTACAACCAGGAACGCACCGTCTATACGGTCACCGAACCACTGGGCTACGACACCACCTACACCTGGAGTGGTGCGGCTGTCGGCCACGACGGCAAGGCGATTCCGGTGGGGGGCAAGTTCACCACCGTGACGCCGGACAAGCAGATCGACGGGGGCTTCCAGTTAGCCGACGGGCAGACTGTCGGGATCGCGGCGCCGGTCATCATTCAATTCGATGCACCGATCACCGATAAGGCGACCGTGGAACGTGCGCTCCACGTCACCACCAACCCGCCGGTGGAGGGGAGTTGGGCCTGGCTGCCCGATGAGGCCAAGGGCGCCCGGGTGCACTGGCGCCCGCGCGAGTACTACCCCGCGGGCACCACGGCCAGCGTCGACGCCAAGCTCTATGGGCTGCCGTTCGGCGACGGCGCCTACGGTGCCCAAGACATGACGTTGAACTTCCAGATCGGGCGCCGCCAGATCGTGAAGGCCGAGGTCCCCTCCCACCGCATTCAGGTCGTCACCGATGAGGGAGTCATCATGGACTTCCCGTGCAGCTACGGCGAGGCCGACCTGGCGCGCAACGTCACCCGCAACGGTGTCCATGTGGTGACCGAGAAGTACTCGGACTTCTACATGTCCAACCCGGCCGCCGGATACAGCAACGTGCACGAGCGCTGGGCGGTGCGGATCTCCAACAACGGTGAGTTCATCCACGCCAACCCGCAAAGCGCGGGCGCGCAAGGCAACAGCAATGTCACCAACGGCTGCATCAATCTGTCGACGTCCAACGCTGAGGAGTACTTCCACTCGGCGATATACGGCGACCCGGTTGAGGTCACCGGCAGCACGATCGAGCTGTCCTACTCAGACGGCGACATCTGGGACTGGGCGGTGGACTGGGACACCTGGTTGTCGATGTCCGCGCTGCCGGCTCCGTCGGCGCGTACGCCTGGTACGCAGATCCCGATCACGGCGCCGGCCACCCCGTCGACTGCCCCCAGCCTGTCGGGTACACCGACCACACCGAGCACTACTACACCTGGTGGTTAGCCCGTCGGGTCGCTGAGGCCTGGTCACGCGGCCGGATGATGATCTGATCCAGGTTGACGTGCGGGGGGCGTGAGGCCACGAACCCGATCACTTCGGCGATGTCGGCGGCCACCAGCGGAGTCATCCCGGAGTAGACCGCGTCCGCGCGTTGCTCGTCGCCGTCGAACCGGACCAACGAGAACTCCGTTTCGACCGCGCCGGGTGCAATCTCGGTGAGTCGCACCGGCAGGCCCAGGAGTTCGCCCCGCAGGGTGCGGTGTAGTGCGCCCTGGGCGTGTTTGGCGGCGGTGTATCCGGCGCCGCCGTCGTAGATCTCCAGCGCCGCAATGGAGGTGACGGTCACGATCAGCCCGTCGCCGGAGGCGATCAGCTTGGGTAGCAGCGCGCGGGTTACCCGCAGCGTGCCCAGCACATTCGTCTCCCACATCCAGCGCCAATGCTCGAGATCGGCGTCGGCCACCGGTTCCAGCCCTTTGGCGCCACCGGCATTGTTGACCAGGACGTCAACGCGGCTCAGTCCGTCCGCCAAGGCCGCCACTGCCGCACCGTCAGTGACATCCGCCACAATTGGGGTGCCTCCGATCTGATCGGTCAGCGCAGTTATCCGGTCCGCGCGACGAGCCACCGCGACCACGTGAAACCCTTGCGCGGCAAGAGTTCTGGCGGTTGCTTCGCCGATCCCGGAACTGGCGCCGGTGACCACTGCGACTCGGTTTCCAGCGTCAGTAGTTGTCATCGGGCACACTCTAGTAAACGTGCTAAATTCGCGGTGTGTACCACAGTGCCATGTTCAGCAGCACCGCCCCGCGTCGCTTCGCGGGCGCCTGTTGTTGCCGCTGACTTTGCCGCGCCTGACTCAGCTCAGCATGTGCGGCCAGGGACCCGGCCAGTTGACTCAGAACAAGGACGCCTGTGCACTCGACTACCCTCACCGCCCATCATTCCGGTCATAACGGCCAGCCACGTTCCTACCGTCAGGTGGTGGCCCCGTCATTGCACCTCGCGGATTCCGCGGCGGCCTCCGTGTTTCGGGCCGTGCGATTGCGCGGACCGGTTGGCCGCGACGTCATCGCCACCACCACCTCGCTGAGCATCGCGACGGTGAACCGCCAGGTCATCGCGCTACTTGATGCGGGCCTGCTGCGGGAGCGCGCCGACTTGGCGGTTTCGGGGGCCATCGGGCGTCCGCGAGTGCCGGTCGAGGTGAACCACGAGCCGTTCGTGACGCTGGGTCTGCACATCGGTGCGCGTACCACCAGCATCGTGGCCACCGACCTGTTGGGGCGCACCCTCGACACCGTCGAAACCGCGACACCGCGCAGTTCGGCCAGCAGTGCGCTGGCGTCCCTGGCCGACAGTGCGGGCCGGTATCTGCGGCGCTGGCATCGTCGTCGTGCCCTGTGGGTGGGGGTCGCGATCGGTGGCACGGTGGATGACGCCAGCGGCCACGTCGACCACCAACGACTCGGCTGGCGGCAGGCACCGGTGGGGCCCGCGCTGGCAGACGCCTTGGGGCTTCCGGTCTCGGTGGCATCCCACGTCGACGCGATGGCCGGAGCCGAACTTCTGCTCGGTACCCGGCGCCTCGCGGGGGGGTCATCGACCAGCCTGTATGTCTACGCTCGCGAAACCGTGGGTTACGCGCTGGTGATCGACGGGCGGGTGCACTGTCCGGCCAGCGGCCCGGGCACGATCGCGGGTTTGCCGGCCCACTCCGAACTGCTCGGCGGTACCGGCCAGCTCGAGTCGACGGTGAGCGACGAGGCGGTGCTGGCCGCTGCCCGCCGTCTGCGCATCATCGCGGCCACCCCGCAGGCCCGTACGAACGGCTCGGTCACCGCGATGACCGACTTGCTGCGCGTGGCGCGGGCGGGAAATCAACAGGCCAGGGAGCTGCTCGCGGAGCGGGCTCGAGTGCTCGGCGAGACGGTTGCGTTGCTGCGCGACGTGCTCAACCCCGATGAACTCGTGGTGGGTGGCCAGGCATTCACCGAGTACCCGGAGGGGATGCGCCAGGTGGAAGAGGCGTTCACCGCTCGATCGGTGCTGGCCCCGCGCGACATCCGCGTCACGTCATTCGGAAACCGGGTGCAGGAAGCGGGAGCGGGCATTGTGTCCCTAGGCGGGCTGTATGCCGATCCGCGCGGGGCGATGCGTCGTTCTGGGGCACTGAACACCCGGCTGCGGCAGGCCGAACCCGAAGCCTCGGCGTAGGAGGGCCTGACGTGCGCCCCATGCGTGCGGGGGCCGGTGCCGCGGGCGAGTCCTGTAAAGATGATGGTGTGCGGCCCGATGATGTCTCCCGGCTAACCGCCGACGCCGTCGTGCGCAGGGTTGCCCTGCTGGCTGTGCACACCTCGCCGCTGGCGCAGCCGGGCACCGGTGACGCCGGGGGCATGAACGTCTACGTGCTGCAAAGTGCGCTACATCTGGCCAAGCGGGGGATCGAGGTCGAGATTTTCACCCGGGCCACCGCTTCGGCGGACCCGCCGGTCGTGCGGGTGGCGCCCGGTGTGCTGGTGCGCAATGTGGTGGCGGGACCATTCGAGGGTCTGGACAAGTACGACCTGCCCACCCAGTTGTGTGCGTTCGCGGCCGGGGTGCTGCGCGCGGAAGCCGCCCACGAACCCGGGCACTACGACATCGTGCACTCGCACTATTGGCTGTCCGGCCAGGTCGGCTGGCTGGCCCGTGACCGCTGGGCGGTCCCTTTGGTGCATACCGCCCATACGCTGGCGGCGGTGAAGAACGCGGCGCTGGCCAACGGTGATGCACCGGAGCCGCCGCTGCGCACCGTTGGCGAGCAGCAGGTGGTCGACGAAGCTGATCGGCTCATCGTCAACACCGACGATGAGGCCAAGCAATTGATCTCGATTCACCATGCGGATCCGGCCCGGATCGACGTCGTGCATCCCGGTGTCGACCTGGAGGTGTTCCGCCCCGGCGACCGTCAGCAGGCGCGAACCGCGCTGGGGCTACGGCCCGAGGAGAAGGTGGTGGCCTTCGTCGGGCGGATCCAGCCGCTGAAGGCGCCCGACATTGTGCTGCGTGCTGTGGCCAAACTGCCCGGGGTGCGGATCATCGTTGCCGGGGGCCCCTCGGGCAGTGGACTGGCATCCCCGGACGGTTTGGCTCAACTCGCCGACGAACTCGGCATCGCCGAGCGGGTGACATTCCTGCCGCCGCAGTCCCGCACGGATTTGGCTCGCGTGTTCCACGCGGTTGATCTGGTCGCGATACCGAGTTATTCCGAGTCGTTTGGCCTGGTCGCTGTGGAGGCCCAGGCGTGCGGAACGCCGGTGGTGGCGGCCGCGGTCGGCGGGTTGCCGGTGGCGGTACGTGACGGGGTCAGCGGGACTCTGGTCTCCGGACATGACGTCGACCAATGGGCGGCGGCGATCGACGGGCTGCTGCGAAGCAATGCCGGCGCGCAGGGCGCGCTGATGAGTCGGGCTGCGGCCGAGCATGCGGCCACGTTCTCTTGGGAGAACACCACAGACGCGCTGCTGGCCAGTTACCGCCGCGCGATCGGCGACTTCACCGCCGGGCGCCGCCGCAAGGTTCGCGACCCGGTGGCGGCTCGCAAACCGCGTCGCTGGACGGCTCGGCGCGGAGTCGGCGCGTGACCCCCACCACGCCGCAGAGCCAGTCCGTGCAAGCGGTGATCGAGGACACGCTTAAGGTCAACGAGCTGAGCTACACCCGGCATCAGGGCGCCCACGGCGGGCTGGCCGGCCTGATCGTCGAACTGCCGGGGGAACGCAAGCTCAAGACCAACACCATCCTGAGCATCGGTGAGCACTCGGTACGCGTGGAGGCTTTCGTCTGTCGAAAGCCGGACGAAAACCATGAAGGTGTCTACCGGTTCTTACTCAAACGCAACCGCCGCTTTTACGGGGTGGCATACACGCTAGACAACGTCGGCGATATCTACCTGGTTGGGCGCATGTCCTTGGCCTCCGTCGACGCCTACGAGATCGACCGAGTGCTCGGGCAGGTGCTCGAGGCGGTGGACTCGGATTTCAACACGTTGCTGGAGTTGGGTTTTCGGTCTTCGATTCAAAAAGAGTGGGAATGGCGGATTTCCCGGGGCGAGTCGTTGAAGAACCTGGAGGCGTTCGCGCATCTGATCGACGACGAGGATGACCGAGAGGACCGGGCTCCGGCGACGTGAGAGACTTGCCGGCATGGGAGACACCGGGACGTTGGTGCTGCTTCGCCATGGCGAGAGCGACTGGAACGCTCGCAACCTGTTCACCGGCTGGGTCGACGTCGGCCTGACCGAGAAGGGCCGGGCCGAGGCGGTACGAAGCGGCGAATTGCTGGCCGAACAGGATCTGCTGCCCGATGTGCTCTACACCTCGCTGTTGCGGCGCGCGATCACCACTGCGCATCTGGCGCTGGACAGCGCCGACCGGCTGTGGATTCCGGTGCGGCGCAGCTGGCGGCTCAACGAACGTCACTACGGGGCGCTGCAGGGGCTGGACAAAGCCGAGACCAAGGCCCGCTACGGCGAAGAGCAGTTCATGGCCTGGCGGCGCAGCTATGACACTCCACCGCCACTAATCGAGAAGGGCAGTGAGTTCAGCCAGGACGCTGACCCCCGCTACGCCAACATTGGCGGCGGGCCGCTGACCGAATGCCTGGCTGACGTGGTGGCCCGGTTTCTGCCCTACTTCACCGACGTCATCGTCGGTGACCTGCGGGCCGGCAAGACGGTGTTGATCGTCGCGCACGGCAACTCGCTGCGCGCGTTGGTCAAGCATCTGGACCAGATGTCCGATGAGGACATCGTCGGACTCAACATCCCGACGGGCATTCCGCTGCGCTACGACCTGGACGAACGGCTGCAACCGGTGGTGCCCGGGGGTACCTATCTGGACCCGGAGGCGGCCGCCGCGGGGGCTGCCGCGGTGGCGAGTCAAGGCGCGGCAAAAGCCTGATTTCTGGCGCCGATAGGGCCAGTCGCTAAACAATGCGTGAACGGCAGCAGAACACATGCGGCCGAGGATGTGACTTGTCCTGATTTGGCCGCGCAGCGCTAGGGCTGCGTTCACCAGATTTGTAGGATTTTGTTTGTGACTGTGTTCTCGGCACTGTTGCTGGCCGGGGTCTTGTCCGCGCTGGCGCTGGCCGCAGGTGTCGCGGTCGGGGCCCGGCTGTCACAGCGGCTGGTGCGGCGCCGCCAACAAGCGTCCACCGAGTGGACTGGCATCACCGTCGCGCAGATGCTGCAACGCATCGTCGCGCTGATGCCGATGGGTGTCGCGGTGGTCGATAGCCATCGGGACGTCGTCTACCTCAACGACCGGGCCAAAGAGCTGGGCCTGGTGCGCGACCGGCAGCTCGACGACCAGGCGTGGGAGGCCGCACAGCAGGCGTTGCGGGGCAGCGACGTTGAGTTCGATCTGTCACCTGGAAAGCGTCCGGGCGGCCGGTCCGGGCTATCGGTGCACGGGCAAGCCCGGTTGCTCAGCGAGGAAGACCGGCGCTTCACCGTGGTCTTCGCTTACGACCAGTCTGACTATGCCCGCATGGAGGCAACCAGACGTGATTTCGTGGCCAACGTCAGCCACGAACTCAAGACCCCGGTCGGTGCGATGGCCCTGCTCGCCGAGGCCCTGCTGGCATCTGCCGATGACTCCGACACGGTTCGGCGGTTCGCCGAGAAGGTGCTGATCGAAGCCAATCGGCTGGGCGACATGGTCGCGGAATTGATCGAACTATCGCGCCTGCAGGGGGCCGAGCGGTTACACAACGTCACCGACGTTGACGTCGACACCATTGTCTCGGAGGCGATTTCTCGCCACAAGGTGGCCGCTGACAACGCCGAGATCGAGGTGCGCACCGATTCGTCCTCCGGGCTGCATGTGCTGGGGGACCAGACCCTGCTGGTGACCGCGTTGGCCAATCTGGTCTCCAACGCAATCGCCTACTCGTCACCGGGCTCACCGGTGTCGATCAGCCGCCGTAAGCGCGGCGACAACGTCGAGATCGCCGTCACCGACCGGGGTATCGGGATCGCGCTGGAAGACCAGGAGCGAGTCTTCGAGCGGTTCTTCCGGGGCGACAAGGCTCGTTCGCGGGCTACTGGTGGGAGCGGACTGGGGCTAGCCATCGTCAAGCACGTCGCCGCCAACCACAACGGCAGCATCGGCGTGTGGAGCAAGCCGGGAACGGGGTCCACGTTCACCCTGTCCATCCCTGCCAGTTCGGCGCCCGACGACAGCGATCAACCTGACCAGCCGCGGGCCCGCGACGCGCGGCCCAATCGGTCACAACGAGAGGAAGAGCTAAGTCGATGACCCGCGCTAACGACCATGCAGAGCGAAGCGATGAAGAGGAGTGGCGCCGATGACCCGCGCTTACGACGATGCAGAGCGAAGCGATGAAGAGGAGTGGCGCCGATGACTAGCGTGCTGATCGTTGAGGACGAGGAGTCATTGGCCGATCCGCTTGCGTTTCTGCTGCGCAAGGAGGGCTTTGAAGCCACCGTGGTCACCGATGGCCCGGCCGCGCTGGCGGAGTTCGATCGCTCGGGTGCTGACATCGTGCTGCTCGACTTGATGCTGCCGGGCATGTCGGGCACCGACGTGTGCAAGCAGTTGCGTGCCCGCTCCAGCGTGCCGGTCATCATGGTGACCGCCCGCGACAGCGAGATCGACAAGGTGGTTGGGCTCGAGTTGGGCGCCGACGACTATGTCACCAAGCCGTATTCGGCGCGCGAACTGATCGCCCGAATCCGGGCGGTGCTGCGCCGGGGCGGCGACGACGATTCCGAAGTCAGCGACGGCGTGCTGGAGTCCGGACCGGTGCGCATGGACGTCGAGCGCCATGTGGTGTCGGTGAACGGTGACGCGATCACCTTGCCGCTCAAGGAATTTGATCTCCTCGAATACCTGATGCGCAACAGTGGGCGGGTGCTGACCCGCGGCCAGCTGATCGACCGGGTCTGGGGCGCGGACTACGTTGGCGACACCAAGACGCTCGATGTCCACGTTAAGCGCTTGCGCTCCAAGATCGAAGCGGACCCGGCCAATCCGGTGCATCTGGTCACAGTGCGGGGCCTGGGCTACAAGCTGGAGGGCTGATATAGATCGAGCCCGAGCGGTCGGCGACCACCTCGTCGGCGACCGCCAGCGCCAGCGCCATGATCGATATCTGCGGGTTCACCTCCGGGCAGCTGGGCAGGATCGACGCGTCGGCGACCCATACTCCGTCGACCCCGCGCAGCCGGCCGGTTGCGTCGACGGGGCAGATTTGCGAGTCGGCGCCGGCGGCGGCGGTTCCGGTCGGGTGGAAGGCGGCCAGGTGCAGATTTCTCGGGTCGCTGCGCTGCAGCGCATCCTGCAGTGCTGCCGGTGATGTCACCGTGGGGCACCGGGCAGTCCGGTGAGCACCTCGACCGCACCCGCGGCAAAGAGCAGCCGGCCGATGGCCTGTACCGCCACCCGTAGTTTGGTGATGTCGTCCGGGGCCACTTGATAGTGCACAACGGTTTCGCCGCGTACCGACCGCACCGAACCGGCACCACGATCGGCGACCATCGCACCGAAAGTCGCGACCTGAGGCGCCCGATCCAGCCAGTCGAGCAGCTCGGTGCCGTAGCCGGGAAAAACCGTCGAACCCATCCCCGGTGGTGTGGCGGTCGCTTCGATCAGGACGCCGTCTGACTCGTGGAACTCGTGAACCGCCGCGCTCTGCAGGACGCCGCGCCAAGCGTAGACATCGTCGTCGAAGCGGCCGGCCAGCATGGTGGCCGGATGCAGCGCGAGGTTGCGGCCGAGTCGAGGGTGGCTGCCAAGGCCGCTGCGTCGCAACAGCGTCGGTGTTTCGGTGGCCCCGGCGGCGATGATGACGATGTCGGCGCGCACGTCGATCGCGGTGCCGTCCGGGCGGCGGGCGCGCACGCCGCGGGCCCGTCCCCCCTGATGCAGCACCCGCTGTACCCGCGCGTCGGAGATGATCCGGGCGCCGGCCGCGCAGGCCTGGGGAAGTGCGTTGAGATGCACGCCGAACTTGGCGTTGCTGGGGCAACCGATCGCACATTGGCAACAGCCGGCGCATCCCGGAGCATTGCGGGGGATAGGTGCGGCCTGCCAGCCCAGCGATGCGGCGGCATCCAGTAGCAGGTTTCCGTTGCGGCCCATGATGTCGCGCGGCGCGGGTGCGACCTGCAAGGTGTGTTCCACGTCGTCGAGGCGGCCGGCCAGTCGGTCCGGATCGGCCAGATCGAGCCCGAACTCATCGCGCCAGCGTTGTTGCACGGCCAACGGCGGCCGGAAACAGGTGCCCGAGTTGACCACGGTGGTGCCGCCGACCGCTCGGCCCATCGGCAGTATTACGGCCGGACGTCCCAGCGCGATGGTGGCCCCGCCGCCGCGATACAGGCCGGCGTAGCGGTCTATCGGGTGGGTGGTGCGGAACTCCCGCACCGTCCAGCGGCGGCCCTCCTCCAGCACGACGGTGCGCAAGCCGGCACGGGCCAGGGTGCGGGCCGTCATGGCGCCACCGGCGCCGGACCCGACGATCACCACGTCGGCGGTGACCACCGAAGGGCTATCCGGGGAAGCGGTGATGTCCAGCGCCGCATCGGAACGCGCGGCGTCGTGTGCCTGGGCGCGGGCAAGCAAGTCCGGTGCGTAGGTGTCGGCACCGTTGGCCAGCAGCGCGACCGCTTTGAGCCCTTCCAGCGCGGCGCTGGTGTCGGGATTGATCGCCGCGACTCGGCGCAACACCTGTTCGCGTTGGGCGGGTTCAAGCCGGGCCAGGGATCGGCCGGTGGTCAGGTAGCTCGCGGCCGCCAGCGACACCAGCCCGGCGCGCACGGCCAGCCGTGAGGTGGTCGGCAGCTGCGACAGGTACCGGTCGACGCGCTCGGCGAATTCGGTCGACGTCGGGCCACCGCGTTCCTCGGGCAACAACGCGGCGCCGAACGAGGCCAGTGCGGCCTGGGTGCGGCTCATATCCGGGTTGCCAGCCGGCTACTGAGCCGTCGGCCGAGCTTGATGAAGAACGGATACGTCGCGAAGATGCCTCCGGCCGCCGCGTGCAGCGGCCACTGTGCCTGGTCGGTATCCACGTTGAACACCCCGCTGTTCCACATGAAGTCGCGGCCGTTGCGGGCGCGGAACGGCCGCCACAGCAAGCCCAGCCCGGGCACGTTGTTGTACAGGCCGAACGAACCCGCGAAGAAGACCCCGAGGGCGGCGGCTTCGGCGAGGTCGCGGCGGTCTTCGTCGAGGTGGCGCTCGATGAGCACTCCGCAGGCGAACAACAGCGGTGGGTCCAGCAGAAAACTCATCGGTACGTCCTTTCATTCATGTTCATCGACGTTCATCGACGTTCATTGACGGCCGGCGCCTTGGCATCGCGGGTATCGCGCAGGCCGACTTCGGCGTGCCCGGTTCCCAACACCGACCAGCTGCGCTCGATGACCCGGTTGCGGCTGATTTCGACGTGGATGTCGGCCCGTTCGGTGTTGGTGCACACCGCTTTCCCCCCATCGGGATCGGTGTATTGCAGGCTCACGCACCTCTCGGCCGGTTGGTCGACCCGGATCAGCACGTCACGGCCATCGATGCGGCCCTCCAGCTGCCAATGTGCAATGCCGAGGGTGGTGCGCATCCGCAGGGACGGCAACGGGCTTGCGGGCCAGTCTTTTCCATCGATGCGGAAGCGGACGAACGCCATCGGTGCGAGCCGGCGCAGTCCCGGCTTGTGCGACACCGCGGTGACGACCTCCAGCACGTCACCGTGACCGAGGTCGGCGTGGATCCACCCCCAGCGTTTGGCGTTGCCGTGCCCGTAGATGTGGGCGACCCCGCCGCGCCAGCCGCCGATCGGGTGGCTGGTATCGCCCACCGTCAGCGAACCGCTGAATTCAGCGGTGGGGGCGAGCACCACCTGGGCGCCCGGCAACAACTCGCGCTCCCATGCGACCCGCGGGAACGTCCACAGCGGCGCGGCGGCGTCCTTCCACGACAAGTCCCAACTCAGTGAACCCGCTCGGCCGGTGAGCGATTCGTGAGCCGCCCGCGCGCCTGCCGCCTCGAACCAGGCGGCTCCCGTCGCCGGCCCGACCGGCGCGGGGCCGAAACGTCCGGTGCGGGGCGGGCCGTCCGGCGGGAACCACGTTGCCCATCCGTGCGCGTAGGGCGCGTCACCGCTGGTGGGTGCCACGGTTTCGTAGTGGACCCATAGTCCGGCCTGGGTTGAGGGATCCGACAGGGTCGCATACCAGCCTTCCAGGCGTCCGGGTTTGCCCTGCCAGCGTGGGGCTACCGCCGATCGCATTTCCTCGTCCACCCGCTTCACCTCCGGTGTTGCCATGCGGCGCGACACGCTCTTGGTTGTGGTTGTGCCGTCGGTCCATCCACTATATTGGTTGAGCCAATGAACCAGTCAAGTATTTTGCAGCCGCCGGATCGTCAACGGGTCGACGAGCAGATCGCCACATCGATCGCCGACGCGATCCTCGATGGCGTTTTTCCACCTGGCTCCGCGCTGCACCCCGAGCGGGAGCTGGCCGAGCAGCTCGGTGTCAACCGGACGTCGCTGCGCCAGGGTTTGGCCAGGTTGCAGCAGATGGGGCTGATCGAGACCCGGCAGGGGAGCGGCAACGTCGTGCGTGACCCGCAGAGCCTTACCCATCCCGCGGTGGTCGAGGCGCTGGTGCGCAAGCTCGGTCCCGACTTCCTGGTCGAAGTGCTTGAAATTCGGGCCGCCCTGGGGCCGCTGATCGGCCGTCTGGCCGCCGAACGGAACAGCTCCGAGGACGCTGAGGCGCTACGCGCTGCGCTGGCGGAGGTGGCCGACGCCGACACTGCGCCGGCGCGCCAGGCCGCCGATCTCGCCTATTTTCGGGTACTCATCCACGGCACCCGCAACCGCGCTTTGGGTTTGCTGTACCGCTGGGTCGAGCAGGCCTTCGGGGGCCGCGAGCACGAGCTGACCGGCGCCTATGAGGACGCGGACTCGTTGATCGCCGATCTGACGGCCATCAACGACGCTGTGCTGGCGGGTGACCCCGAGACGGCCGCCGCGGCGGTTGAGGGATACCTGAACGCGAGCGCATTGCGCATGATCATGTGCTATCGCGCCGCCTATGCCGGCGAGGATCCCGAGCGGTAGCGTCGCGCGCCGCTACTCGGCCGCCCGCGTCGCCGGATGTACGGCGACCAGACCCAGCTGGCTTCGGCGTTTGCACACGGCGGCCAGTTCGGCGTACGCCTTGGCGCCGAGCAATTCGGTGAGCTCATCGGCCAGGCTCTCCCACACCTGCTTGCTTCCGACATGGGCGGCCGGATCGCCGGTGCAATACCAGTGCAGGTCGGCGCCACCGGAGCCCCAGCCGCGCCGGTCATATTCGGTGAGCGTGGTTTTGAGGATCTCGGAGCCGTCTGGCCGGGTCACCCATTCCTGGCTGCGCCGGATCGGCAATTGCCAGCACACATCGGGTTTCATGGTCAACGGAGCAACACCGAGTTTGAGGGCTTTGCTGTGCAGCGCACAGCCGGTGCCGCCGGCAAATCCGGGACGGTTCAAGAAGATGCAGGCGTCCTTGTGCTTGCGGGTGCGGTACTGAGGCTGATCGTCGTGCTCATCGAGCTCTAGGTAGCCCTTGCGGCCCAAGCCTTTGTCCCGATATTGCCAATCGTCGTCGGTCAGCTTCTTGACCGCGTCATCCAACCGGGCGCGGTCGTCATCGTCGGACAGGAATGCGCCGTGTGAACAACATCCGTCGTTCGGCCGGCCGGCCACGGTGCCCTGGCAGGCCGGGGTGCCGAAGACACAGCTCCAGTGCGACAGCAACCAGGTCAGGTCGGCCGCGATCAGATGCTCGGGATTGTCGGGATCGTAGAATTCCACCCACTCGCGGGGGAAATCCAGTTCGACCTCTTGTCCCGGCTGCACCGTCTTCAGGCACGAGTTTGCCACGGTTACAACGTTAGTCCACAGTCATGCTTCGCGGCGCTGCTGCGGTTGCGCGCGCGTCGGCGAGCTTGCCGGCCGGTATTGCCGGGCAACTCAGCGGGTCGCACGGCGGGCCGCATTGCCGCACGACTAGGTTGATTTCGTGCGATTGGGCGTGCTCGACGTGGGCAGCAACACGGTCCACCTACTGGTGGTTGATGCTCACCGTGGTGGCCATCCGACCCCGATGAGTTCGACGAAGGCGACTTTGCGGCTGGCCGAGGCCACCGATAGCTCGGGCAACATCACCAAGCGTGGCGCCGACAAGCTGGTGTCCACGATCGACGAGTTCGCCAAGATCGCCGCCAGCTCGGGCTGCGCGGAGCTGATGGCCTTCGCGACATCGGCGGTCCGAGAGGCGGAGAACTCCGATGACGTGTTGTCGCGGGTGCGCAACGAAACCGATGTCGAATTGCAGGTTCTCAGCGGTGTCGACGAGTCGCGACTGACCTTCCTGGCGGTGCGCCGCTGGTTCGGCTGGAGCGCGGGGCGCATTATCAACCTCGACATCGGCGGCGGCTCGCTGGAGTTGTCCAGCGGCGTGGACGAAGAGCCCGAGGTGGCGCTGTCGCTCCCGCTAGGCGCGGGACGGTTGACGCGGGAATGGCTGCCCGACGATCCGCCCGGCCGGCGCCGGGTGGCGATGCTTCGGGATTGGCTGGATGCTGAGTTATCCGATGCCAGCGTGACGATGTTGGACGCGGGCATCCCGGACCTCGCGGTGGCTACGTCCAAGACATTTCGCTCGCTGGCCCGACTCACCGGCGCGGCGCCGTCGGCCGCCGGACCACGGGTGAAGAGGACCCTGACGGCCAATGGCCTCAGACAACTCATATCTTTCATCTCTAGGATGACGACCGCTGACCGTGCAGAACTGGAAGGAGTCAGCGCCGAGCGGGCGCCGCAAATCGTGGCGGGGGCTCTGGTGGCGGAGGCCAGCATGCGAGCGCTCTCGATAGAAGCGTTGGATATCTGCCCGTGGGCGCTCCGAGAAGGTGTTATTTTGCGCCGACTCGACAGTGAGGGCGACGGGACCGCCTTCATGGAAACTTCGCCGGTGTTGACTTCGGTGCGCGATGCTAGAGGTCAGGTAGTAGATCGGAACGCTGCAGGCCGATCGAGAGGCAACAAACCATGACTGGACCACACTCCGAGACGGAGGACACCAAGCAGATCTCGGTGGCCGAACTACTGGCCCGCAATGGTAACGTCGGTGCCCCGGCGGTGACCCGGCGGCGCCGCCGCCGCCGCGGCGACACCGACTCGATCACGGTCGCCGAGCTCACTGGTGAAATTCCGATCATCCGTGACGATCATCACGATGAGCGAAGCGCGCCCAGTGCGCCCGCCGAAACCACCGAGACTGTCGCGCCGACAAGCCAAGCCAAGCCCGGCAACGGCCGAGTCGAGGTCGACGAGCCTGCACCCGCATCGCGCGTGCAGCCCGAATCGGTCGTGGCACCGGCCGAAGCCACCGAGCCCCCGCAGGCCGCCGAGGAGCCGGCGGCCGGGCAGGCCGGCAGGGCGGCGTATTGGTCGGAGCCCGAGCCGCGCTGGCCGAAATCGGAGCCGATCACCCGGACCAAAGCGGGTCCTGAGCGCAGTGAGTACCCCAGACCCCTGCGCCACACCGGGGATAGCGATGCCGCGGGGCAAGGGCCCGGGGCTGAGGACATGAGCCCCGACCCGGTGGGCCACTACGGCGATACATCGGTGGATGTCTCCGACTCCGAAGCGGAATCCGAGGTCGAGGATTCCGCCTACGTGCGTTCTTTTCTGCAGGCGTCGGAGGGGATCTCCGATCAGGCCCTCTATGGCGGGCAGTCCCTGGCCGACGAGGTGGCGCGGCGGCGCGGGGAATCGTCCCCGTCGACGTTCGACGAGGAAGAGGCCGAAGCCGACGAGGAACAGGGTGCGCGCCCGTTGTCGGGCAAGCTCGCGGCCCTGTGGCGCGGCACGCTGGTGGTGCTGCAGTCGATCTTGGCCGTGGTCTTCGGTGCGGGTCTGTTCATCGCGTTTGACCAGCTGTGGCGATGGAACAGCATCGTCGCTCTGGTGCTCTCGGTGCTGGTCATCCTCGGTCTGGTGGTCGGGGTTCGGGTGGTTCGCAAGACGGAGGACATCGGAAGCACATTGATAGCGGTTGCCGTGGGTGCGTTGATCACCCTGGGGCCGTTGGCCTTGCTGCAATCGGGCTAGGCGGCCCCCACTCACAGTGCGCCCAGCAATCAAAGTCGGTCTGTCGACGGCCTCGGTGTACCCCTTGCGGGCCGAGGCCGCGTTCGAGTATGCCGCCAGGCTCGGCTACGACGGCGTGGAGCTGATGGTCTGGAGCGAGTCGATCAGCCAGGATATCGATGCCGTCCGAAAGCTGTCCCGGCGCTACCGCGTGCCGGTGCTGTCCGTGCACGCCCCGTGTCTGCTGATTTCGCAGCGGGTGTGGGGGCCAACCCGATCTTGAAGCTGGACCGCAGCGTTCGGGCTGCCGAAGAGCTGGGCGCGCAGACCGTCGTTGTGCATCCGCCCTTCCGCTGGCAACGGCGCTACGCCGAGGGATTCAGCGACCAGGTTGCGGCCCTGGAAGCGTCCAGCGACGTGGTGGTGGCCGTCGAGAACATGTTTCCGTTCCGGGCGGACCGGTTCTTCGGGGCCGGCCAGTCACGAGAACGCATGCGCAAGCGCGGTGGTGGCCCAGGTGCGGCGATTTCGGCTTTCGCGCCGTCCTATGACCCGCTGGACGGCGATCACGCGCATTACACACTGGACCTTTCGCACACCTCGACAGCCGGAACCGACGCGCTGAGCATGGCCCGGCGGATGGGCTCGGGTCTGATGCATCTGCACCTGTGCGACGGCAGCGGGCTGCCCGCCGACGAACACCTGGTTCCCGGCCGCGGAACGGAGCCCACCGCCGAGGTATCCCAGATGCTGGCCGGTGGGGGCTTCGCCGGGCAGGTGGTCTTGGAGGTATCCACCTCCTCAGCCCGTTCGGCGGCGGAGCGCGAAGCGATGCTGTCGGAGTCCTTGCAGTTTGCCCGTACCCACCTGATGCGGTGATATGAACGCGTTATTCACGACGGCGATGGCGTTGCGCGAGGTCGAAGCACCCGCGGGCGGGCAATGCCGGATATTCGACGGTGAGCTCGACGAGAACTGGACCATCGGTCCCAAGGTGCATGGCGGCGTGATGCTGGCCCTGTGCGCCAAGGCGGCGCGCGCCGCCCATGGCGGTGACGCACTGCAACCGGTCGCGGTGTCGACCAACTTCCTGTGGGCCCCCGATCCGGGGCCGATGCGACTGGTGACATCGATCCGCAAGCGTGGCCGCCGGATCAGCGTGGTCGACGTGGAGCTCATGCAGGGCGAGCGCACCGCGGTGCACGCCGTCGTCACGCTGGGTGAACCCGAGCATTACGAGTCCGGCCCGGCGGCACCGCTGCTATCGGCCAACCCGGTGCTGGAAATGATGGCCCCCGAACCGCCCGACGATGTCACACCGATCGGCCCCGGTCATGCGCTGGCCGGTCTGGCCCACCTGGGTGCGGGCTGCGATGTGCGGCCCCTGGCGTCGACGCTGCAGACCCCGGCGAGCGGGTGGGGCGGACGGGCGCCGACCTTTCAGATGTGGGCCCGGCCGCGTGGCGTCGCCCCGGACGCGCTGTTCGCCCTCATGTGCGGCGATCTTTCGGTCCCGGTCACCTTTGCCGTCGGACGCACCGGTTGGGCGCCCACCGTCCAGCTGACCGCCATCCTGCGCGCCCTGCCCACCGATGGGTGGCTACGGATCGTCGTCACCTGCGTTGAGATCGGGCAGGGCTGGTTCGACGAGGACCACATCGTCGTCGATCAGGCGGGCCGCATCGTGGTGCAGACGCGCCAGCTGGCGATGGTGCCCGCCCGGTAGCGGCGCCACTGCGGACCGTCTGCGATGCTGTCGGGCATGCCAAGAATCGCGATCATCGGCGGCGGCAGCATCGGTGAAGCATTGTTGTCCGGACTGTTGCGGGCCGGGCGGCAAGTCAAAGATCTGGTGGTGGCTGAGCGGGTACCGGAGCGCGCCAAATACCTGGCCAGTACCTATTCGGTATTGGTGACGTCGGCCAAGGATGCGGCGGAGAGCGCCTCGCTGGTTGTCGTCGCGGTCAAGCCCGGCGACGTCGACTCGGTGATGGGCGACCTGAGCGCGCTGGTTGCCGCGGCCGAAAGCTACAGCGGCGAGCAGGTGTTCGTCACCGTCGCGGCAGGGGTCACCACCTCATATTTCGAATCCAAGTTGCCCGCGGGCACCCCGGTGGTTCGAGCGATGCCTAACGCGGCCGCACTGGTGAGTGCGGGGGTTACCGCGCTGGCCAAGGGCCGCTTCGTCACGCCCGAACAGCTCGAGGAAGTCTCAGCCCTGTTCGATTCGGTCGGCGTCGTGCTCACCGTTCCCGAGCAGCAACTCGACGCTGTGACCGCGTTGTCGGGGTCCGGGCCGGCGTATTTCCTGCTGATGGTCGAGGCATTGGTGGACGCGGGTGTGGCGGCGGGCTTGAGTCGTCAGGTGGCAACCGACCTGACGGCCCAGACGATGGCCGGTTCGGCGGCGATGCTGCTGGAGCGGATGGATCAAGACCGACGCGGCGCTGCCGAGCCGTTGGGTTTGCGGGTGGACACCTCGCCGGCGCAGCTGCGGGCGTCGGTCACCTCACCCGGCGGGACCACCGCCGCTGCGCTGCGCGAACTCGAGCGCGAAGGGTTCCGGGGGGCGGTCGATGCCGCCGTGCAGGCCGCCAAAAGCCGCTCTGAGCAGCTAAGAATTACATCGGAATAATTCAAAAAATTTGAACTGATTGTCCCCCACCAGTACCAGTAACCCCACTAGTCCCGCTATTCTCCTCTTTGTATGCACGCGTGGGTGCCAGCGGAGGGGAAGCCGCTGGGATTGCGTGTGCCTGACACGATTGGGTTAGCGATGACGTCTACGAACGGGCCATCGGCGCGCGATTCTGCTGGTAAGTCGGTACGTGATAGCGGTTCAGGCGAAGGCCAGCAGGCCGGCAGCCAGTTCCTCACGGTGGCCGAGGTGGCTTCGCTCATGCGGGTGTCCAAAATGACCGTCTACCGGCTTGTGCACAACGGAGAGTTGCCAGCGGTTCGGGTCGGGCGGTCATTTCGGGTGCACGCCAAGGCAGTCCACGACATGCTGCAGACCTCGTATTTCGCCGGTTAGCCGAATACCGGCCGCACGCCGCCAGGCTTGGCTTCGGTTGGTTAGGTGGCGCCGGTTTGGTGTTGGGTACGGCGGGCTGGGTAAGGTGTCCGGGTCATTTGTTGAAGCAAGCCGGTCACAGGTCAGATAGCGGAGTTCATGGGTTCAGTAATCAAGAAGCGGCGCAAGCGCATGTCCAAGAAGAAGCACCGCAAGCTGCTGCGCCGCACCCGGGTGCAGCGCAGAAAACTTGGCAAGTAGGCCTCGACTGGCTCGGGTTGGCGGCTGCCGTCACCAGGCTGTAACGCCTATGCCTCTAGCCGCGGCTAGGCTGTCGGGATGAATTCGTCGAACGGTCAAGGGGGCGGCGCCGGAGGAATCGGTGGCGGCGGTGACAGCGTCCACCATCCCAAGGTGGTGCTGGTTACCGGCGCCTGCCGATTTCTCGGCGGCTACTTGACCGCGCGACTCGCACAAAACCCGTTGATCAGTTCGGTCATCGCGGTGGATGCGATCGCGCCGAGCAAGGACATGCTGCGGCGCATGGGCCGAGCCGAGTTCGTGCGCGCCGACATCCGTAATCCCTTCATCGCGAAGGTGATTCGCAACGGCGATGTCGACACGGTGGTGCACGCCGCGGCGGCGTCCTACGCTCCGCGCTCCGGTGGTAGCGCCGCGCTGAAGGAACTCAACGTGATGGGCGCCATGCAGCTGTTCGCGGCGTGCCAGAAGGCGCCGTCGGTGCGTCGGGTTGTGCTCAAGTCGACTTCCGAGGTGTACGGGTCCAGCCCGCACGATCCGGTGGTATTCACCGAGGACAGCAGCAGCCGTCGTCCATTTCGCGAGGGCTTTGCCAAGGACAGCCTCGACATCGAGGGTTATGCGCGCGGCCTGGGCCGGCGTCGCCCCGATATCGCAGTGACGATCCTGCGGTTGGCCAACATGATCGGCCCGGCGATGGACACCACCCTGTCGCGGTATCTGGCCGGGCCAGGGGTGCCCACCATGTTTGGCCGCGACGCGAGGTTGCAGCTGCTGCACGAGCAGGATGCCCTGGGCGCGTTGGAACGCGCGGCTCTTTCGGGCAAGGGCGGCACCTACAACATCGGTGCCGACGGCATCATCATGCTGTCCCAGGCTATCCGTCGGGCCGGCCGAATTCCGCTGCCGGTTCCG
This sequence comes from Mycobacterium liflandii, assembly GCF_022354805.1. Lineage (NCBI taxonomy): Bacteria > Bacillati > Actinomycetota > Actinomycetes > Mycobacteriales > Mycobacteriaceae > Mycobacterium > Mycobacterium liflandii. Next base: position 1,440,269 of record NZ_CP023138.1, read on the forward strand.
GGCTTTGGGGTGTGGGCTCTCGATTCGCTGAGACGAGCTAATCGTTATACCGAGATCAACCGCGAGCAGTTCGCGTACTTGAGTTATGGCCGCGTGATGGACACCACCAGGATGCGTTCCGAACTCGGCTACCAGCCCAAGTGGTCGACGGCGGAGGCCTTTGACGACTACGTTCGCGGCCGCGGCTTGACTCCCATAATCGACCCGCATCGGGTACGCTCCTGGGAGGGGCGCGCCATAGCGGTAGCGCAGCGCTGGGGTAGCCGAAATCCAATTCCATGGGGTGGGGTCAGGTAGATATCGTGGCGGGTAATACCAGAGCGAATGTCATTCCCCTGCACGCCAATCGGGGTCGTGTGGCGGCGCGTCGTCGCGCCGATCAACGGGCAGACACGTCTCGTCAACATCCCTCATTGCTGTCCGATCCGGGCGGCCGCGCATCGGCCGAGCAGATCGCCGCTGTCGTCCGCGAAATCGATGAACACCGGCGTGTCGCGGGTGGGAGTTCAACTGCCGAACCGCCGCTGAACGAGCTTGCGCAGCGCGTTGCCGCGGTCGCGGGTTTTCTCCGTCAGCGACTGATCGGTGACTACAGCGTTGATGAGTTCGGGTTCGATCCGCACTTCAACGATGCGATCGTTCGGCCTTTGCTGAGGTTCTTTTTCAAGTCTTGGTTCCGGGTTGAAGTCAGCGGCGTGGAGAACATCCCCAGCGAAGGCGCCGCACTGTTGGTGGCCAACCACGCAGGGGTGCTGCCGTTCGACGGGTTGATGCTGTCGGTGGCGGTGCACGATGAGCATCCGGCGCAGCGGGATCTGCGGTTGCTGGCCGCCGACATGGTGTTCGATCTGCCGGTGGTCGGTGAAGCCGCCCGTAAAGCGGGGCACACGATGGCCTGCACGACCGACGCGCACCGCCTGCTGGCCTCCGGCGAACTGACTGCCGTTTTTCCCGAGGGTTACAAGGGACTGGGCAAGCATTTCTCTGATCGCTACCGGTTGCAGAGGTTCGGCCGCGGCGGCTTCGTATCGGCAGCGTTGCGAACCAAGGCGCCGATTGTTCCGTGTTCGATCATCGGCTCCGAAGAGATCTACCCGATGCTCACCGACGTCAAGTTGCTGGCGCGGCTGTTCGGCTTGCCGTACTTCCCGGTCACCCCGTTGTTCCCGTTGGCGGGTCCGGCCGGGCTGGTGCCGCTGCCGTCGAAGTGGCGCATCGCATTCGGCGAACCGATCTACACCGCCGACTACGGGTCCGGTGACGCCGAGGATCCGATGGTCACCTTCGAGTTGAGCGACCAGGTCCGTGAGACGATCCAGCAAACGTTGTACCGGTTGCTGGCCGGGCGGCGCAACGTCTTCTTCGGCTGACCTCGCGCGGCCACGTCACCGACGCTGCACCGCTACCTTGGTGGGCGGGCCAGCTACTTGACCATCGTGAACTGGCAAACGTCGGTGTAGTGGTCGCGGAACAGGTCCGAGCAGCCCGTCAGGTAGTGCATATAGATGTCGTAGACCTCTTGGCCCTGCAGTTCAATGGCCTTTTCCTGGTTGGCCTGCAGCGCCTGAGCCCAAGAGTTCAGTGTCGGAACGTAATTCGACTCAATCCGGTGATACCGCTCAACCTTGAAACCCGCCCTCGACGAATACTCATCGATCTGCGGAATCTGGGGTAGCCGCCCGCCGGGGAAGATCTCGGTCAGGATGAACTTGATGAAGCGCATCAGGCTCATCGGCGCCGTCAAACCAAGTTCCTTGGCTTCCTTGGCGTCGGGCACGATGATCGTGTGCAGCAGCATCCTGCCGTCATCGGGCAGCACGTTGTAGCACATCTTAAAGAAGCGGTCATACCGCTCCCAGCTAGCGTCACCGGCGCCGTCGGCAAAGTGTTCGAAGGCGCCCAGCGACACGATGCGGTCGACCGGTTCGTCGAATTGTTCCCAGCCCTGCAGCCGCACCTCTTTGTGCCGAGGGCTGTCCATGTCAGCGAACTTGCGCTCGTCGTGGACAAGTTGATTCTCACTGAGCGTCAAGCCGATGACGTTGACGTCGTACTCCTCGATCGCGTGGCGCATGGTCGAGCCCCAGCCACAGCCGATGTCGAGCAGCGTCATGCCGGGCTCGAGGTTGAGCTTGTCCAGTGAAAGTTTGCGCTTGGCGTACTGAGCCTGTTCCAGCGTCATGTCGGGACGCTCGAAGTAGGCACAGCTGTAGGTCATCGATGGATCGAGGAAAAGCTTGAAGAACTCGTTTGAGCGGTCGTAGTGCGATTGGACCGCCTCGACAGGTGGCGAGAGCTGGTCCGGAAGAGAAGGTTGGTCGCCCCTTTTCCCCATCAACCGGACCCTACTGGCCCTCCTAGATGGATGCAATCGCCGCCACAGCGGCATCCGCTTCGGCCTCGTGATGGGCCGCCTCGCCCAACATCGTGACCACACTCGTCACCACCGGCTTGCCCTCGTCGTCGGTGACCTCGCTGCGGATTTCGGCTATCACCGTCCCGTGAGACTCCAGGACAGAGTCGAGATAGGTGTGGAAGTACAGCTTGTCGCCGGTCACGATGGGCCGGTAGAAGCGGAACTTCTGGTCCCGATGGAAGACCCGGGCGATGTTGATCGGAATATTGAATTTATTGAAGATCTCCAGCTGCACCCGACGCCCTGCAATTGCCAGGAAGGTCAACGGGGCGACCAGCTCGGGGTAACGCAACTCGGCTGCGGCGGCCTCATCGGAGTGCGATGGGTGCTCGTCTTGGATCGCGGTTGCGAATTCCCGGATCTTCTCGCGGCCGACCACGAAGTAGTCCGGTGCCTGGTAGTGCTTGCCGATGAGTCCTGCGGCTTCTGGGGGGACTGTCATGCCCTTTGCTCTCTGCTCGAATATATGCTCAGCGGCGCAGCTTATCAGCGTGATTGCCGTCGAGACGCCAGTGCTGCCAACGCGCCGCCCGCCGCGCCCAGAGCAAGGGCCGAGGGCACCCCGATCCGGGCGGCTTTACGAGCGGTGCGGAAGTCCCGGATTTCCCATCCTCGTTCGCGGGCCAGGCTACGTAACCGGGCGTCGGGGTTGATGGCGACTGCGGTGCCCACCAGCGACAGCATTGGCACGTCGTTGTAGCTATCCGAATATGCGGTGCAGCGTTTGAGGTTCAGACCCTCCCGGATCGCCAGCGAGCGCACCGCATGAGCCTTGCCGGTGCCGTGCAGGATCTCACCGACCAGCCGTCCGGTGAACACCCCGTCGACGGACTCCGCAACGGTGCCCAGGGCACCGGTCAGCCCCAGCCGGCGGGCGATGGTCGCGGCGAGCTCGTAGGGCGTGGCCGTGATCAGCCACACCTGCTGGCCGGCATCAAGATGCATCTGCGCGAGCTCGCGGGTGCCAGGCCAGATCTTGTCCGCGATGATCTCGTCATAGATCTCCTCGCCGAGGTTCAGCAGTTCGTCGACCGAGCGGCCTTCTATGAAGGCGAGTGCTTTGCGGCGGCCGGCGGCGACGTCTTCGCTGTTTTCGGTGCCGAGCAGCTGGAACTTGGCCTGGGCATAGACGAAGCCCAGCACGTCGCGGTAGGTGAAGTAGTGGCGGGCGGCCAGGCCCCGGCCGAAGTGCACCGCGGACGAGCCTTGCACCAGGGTGTTGTCCACGTCGAAGAATGCGGCGGCGGTCAGATCGATCGGTGGCTGCGGGTCAGCGGCCGAGCCTTCGGTGGGGACCGTCATATCCGCTAGCGCTCGGGTGGCGCTGGCATTCTCGGCCAGCGACTCCAGGTCAAAATGACCGCCGCCGCTCGAGCTGCCCAGGTCAGAGGAAGCCATCAGAAACCTCCCGGAATCGCGGTACCGGCCGATGACTTGCTGCGGCCGATCTCAACCCTATCCGGCAACGGTTGGCAACCGTCCGAGCTACCTGGGGGACAGCTAACGCTGCCCGGTAAACAGTGCGGCGGATGGCCGAGATTTCGATCTGGCGATGCGCACCGATCTACCCGTTCTAGAGTAAATCCGTGGATGACGGACTCGGGTTACGAGTCAACCGCCGGACGTTCGTGGGTACCTCCGTTGCGGTGGGGGGGGGCGCCGTCGCGGCTGTCACTGCCATCCCCGGATCCGAACGCGTCCACCAGGGCGATGGCCACACCGCTGTGGTGCGCCTTCAGATCAATGGTGAGCATCGGGAGATCGCCGTCGATAACCGCACCAGCTTGCTGGACATGCTGCGGGAGCGAGCGGGGCTGCCGGGAACGAAGAAGGGCTGCGATCAGGGCGCGTGCGGGTCGTGCACGGTGCTGGTTGACGGTCGCCGCATCAACTCCTGCCTGGCTCTGGCGGTCATGCACGACGGCGCACAGATCACCACGATCGAGGGGCTAACAGGTTCGGCCGGCCCGGACGGCCGGCTGCATCCGCTGCAGCAGGCCTTCATCGATGAGGACGCGTTGCAGTGCGGGTACTGCACCCCAGGTCAGATCATGTCCGGCGTCGCGTGTATCGCCGAAGGTCACGCGGGTTCACCCGCGGAAATACGCGAGTGGATGAGTGGCAATCTCTGTCGTTGCGGTGTCTACCCGAACATCGTCAAAGCTGTCGCATCGGTGGCTCGAGACGGCTAATCCGTGTTTCCGTTTCGCTACAGCAAGGCCTCCGACGAGCAGTCCGCGTTGCGGGCAGCCGCGGCCGGTGGCCGCTACATAGCCGGCGGTACCACTCTGGTCGACCTGATGCGTGAGACGGTCGAACGTCCCGATTCGTTGGTGGATATCAATGCGCTGCCCTACCAGTCGATCGACGTGCAGCCCGGAGTGATCCGTGTTGGATCCCTGGTGCGAATGTCGGATCTGGCGGCTCATCCCGTTGTCCAGCAACAAGTTCCGATGGTCAGCCAAGCCTTGGAGCTCAGCGCTTCGGCGCAGTTGCGCAATATGGCATCGATCGGCGGCAATCTGTTGCAGCGCCCGAGGTGTCTGTATTTCCGCGACGTCTCGGCCGCATGTAACCGACGTGGTCCCGATGCCGGCTGTGCGGCAATCGAGGGCCGCAACCGAACGCACGCAATCTTCGGCGCCAGCCAACACTGTTGCGCAACCCATCCCTCCGACCTCGCGGTGGCATTGGTGGCACTAGACGCCGTTGTGCTGACTCGCCAGATCGCTGGACATCGGAGGTTTGGGCTCGCGGAGTTATATCGCCATCCGGGTGACTCTCCGCACTGGGAACACAACCTGCACCCGGGTGAGCTGCTGGTTGCCATCGAGATTCCGGTCGGGCCCCAGCTGCACCGGTCCGGATATCTCAAGGTGCGCGACCGTGAGTCGTACGAGTTCGCGCTGGTGTCCGCAGCCGTGGCACTCGACATCGCCGCCGGCACCATACGCACCGCGCGGGTGGCCGCCGGCGGGGTGGGCACCGTGCCGTGGCGCCTGCCGGCGGTCGAAGCCGCGCTTCGGGGCCGCCCACCGGATGCGGATCTGTTCCGCCGCGCCGCCGCGCTCTCGGCCATTGGGGCAAAACCCTTGAGCGAGAACCGCTTCAAGGTAGAGCTGCTCAAGCGCGTCGTCGAAAAGCAGCTGACGGTCGTGGCGGCAATGCCATGACCCACGCCTTCTCCGCCGCCGGAGGCATCAGTGGCCAGCCGATCAACCGGGTGGACGGCCCGCTGAAGGTGACCGGAAAAGCCCGCTACGCGGCCGACCACCCGATTCCCGGGTTGGTGTATGCGGCGTTGGTCTGCAGCACGGTGGCGCGCGGTGCCGTCGACCACATCGCCACCGGAGCCGCCATGCGCCAGCCTGGCGTGCTTGCGGTGCTCACCGATTTCACCGGGGTGCGTCTGCCCTTCGGCACCGGCCAGGTCTTCTTCTTTGGACAGCCGATCGCCGTGGTGGTCGCCACCACGCATGAGGCTGCGGCGCACGCGGTATCGCTGGTCGACGTCAGCTACTCAACGTGGCCGCAGCTAACCGATATCGATGCGCCGCAGGCAGTCGGCTATCCCGGCCGACTCATCGCCGACTACGTTCGCGGCACCCCCGATCAGGTGATGATCCGCGCTGCGGGGATCAGCGACCTCAATTTCAGCATCGCCCGCAACAACCACAACGCGGTGGAATTGCCCGCCACCATCGCCAAATGGGATGGCGACCGGCTCACACTCTGGGACAAGGTCCAACACATCAACGGAGCGCGGCGGTCCTATGCCCGGGCATTCGGGATGTCCGAAGAGCGGGTGCGGCTGATCTCGCCATTTGTTGGTGGCGCGTTCGGTAGCGCCGGCCGCATGTGGCCGCATCAACTGCTGACCGCGTTCGCCGCGCGCCGAATGCAGCTGCCGGTCAAGCTGGTGCTGACGCGAAAACAGATGTACAGCTCGGTCGGTTTCCGGCCGACCAGCCGCCAACGCATGGCGATTGGCGCAGACCCCTCCGGGCGCCTGATGGCGATGATCCACGAAGGGCGCACGGAAACCGCGCAGTACGGCATCTATGAAGACGGCATCGTGCGCAGCCCGCAGCTGATGTACCAGGTCCCCAACATGAGTTCGACATACCGCGTGGTGCCACTCGATATCAACCTGCCGTGGTTCATGCGGGGACCCGGTGCGGTCACCGGAACGTTTGCGCTCGAGTCCACCATGGACGATCTCGCGCACCGCCTGGGCATCGACCCCATCGAGTTGCGCTTGCGCAACGAACCTCGAATCGACCAGATCAACGGCTTGCCCTTTTCCACCAGGCGGCTGGTCGATTGCATCAAGCAGGGCTCCACCGACTTCGGATGGCACCGCCGAAACAGCATCCCCGGAGCCAACCGCGACGGCGATTCCTTTGTCGGTATCGGGATGGCGACCGCGGCGTACTTCACCTATCGCAGTAAGTGCGCGGCCATCGCAAGGATCTCGGCGGACGGCACTGCCGAGGTGTGCAGCGCCGCCAGCGACATGGGACCGGGGACCTACACCTCGATGACCCAGATTGCCGCGGATGCGCTCGGCCTGCCGTTGCAGCGGGTGCGATTCTCACTGGGCGACAGCCGCTTCCCGCCGGCGCCGGCGCACTCGGCCTCGCGGACTACGGCAAGCGTGGGCTCGGCTGTGTTCACTGTCGCAAATATGCTGCGCGACAAGTTCATTCGTGCGGCGGTGACTGACCCGCAATCGCCGCTGGCGGGCCTGCGCCCGGAAGACGTGATGGTAACCAACGGCCACATGTTTTCCACGGTCGCCACGGACGGGCCGGCGCGGGGCGAGTCGTATCAGGATCTGCTGCGCAGGCGTGGCTGGCCAGCCCTGGAATCCGAACACACCTGGACACCCGATGATGCCGGCAAGCGATACTCCACCTACGCCTACGGAGCCGTATTCGCCGAAGTCGCCATCGACGCATTGCTGCCCACGGTGCGGATCCGCCGCATCTATGCCTGCTACGACGCGGGCCGGGTGATCAATCCCAAACTCGCGCACAGCCAGGCAATCGGAGGCATGATCGGCGGAATAGGGATGGCTCTGTTGGAAGGGACCGAGTTGGATTACCGAGACGGTCGCGTCGTCAACGCGAACATCTCGGATTACCTGGTCCCGGTCAACGCCGACGTTCCCGCGCTGGACGCAAGTTTTCTGCCCGCACAGGATACCATCGCCGACCCGATCGGGGTGAAGGGACTCGGCGAGTTGGTGATCATTGCGGTGCCCGCGGCGATCGCCAACGCGGTATTCAATGCCACCGGAAAACGGGTCACCGACTTGCCAATCAGGGTCGAGCAGCTGCTCTGATCCGGGCGGGCGAACCCGCACGCGATTGGTTACCGAGCGCTACCCGTGCGCGCCGGGCGCACCGAACAGCAGCCCGCCGGAGCCGCCGGCCCCGCCGGCGCCACCGGACCCGCCGGCCCCGCCGTCGCCAATCGCCTGGGCGTCACCGCCGTCGCCGTCATCGCCGCTGGCGCCGGAGTGCCTGCCGCTGCCACCGGTGGCACCGGTGCCGCCGTGCCCGCCGTTGCCGTATAGCCACCCGCCGGTCCCGCCGCCGCCGCCATCGCCGCCGGCCCCACCGCTGCCTATGGGGCGACCGTGACCATTCCCGCCGGTCCCGCCGCCGCCGCCAGCGCCGCCGTGGCCGATCAGCAGGCCGCCGTTCGCGCCGGCCCCGCCTGCCCCGCCGTCGCCGCCAGCGCTGGCGGCCCCGCCGGAGCTGTCGCCACCTTCACCGCCTGCGCCGCCGTCGCCGCCTGCGCCGCCATTGCCCAACAGCCACCCGCTGGCCCCGCCAACGGCGCCCTGGCCGCCTTGTCCGCCGTCACCGGCAAATCCGCTTGCTGCGCCGCCGTCGCCGCCCGCCCCGCCGTCACCCAGCAGCCACCCGCCGGTCCCGCCGACAGCGCCCGCGCCGCCGTCGCCGCCCCCGCCCGCGAACGCGCCGCCGAGGTGGCCGTCGCCACCTTGCCCGCCGTCGCCGCCGGTCCCGCCGTCGCCCACGAGCCACCCTCCGGACCCGCCGACGGCGCCGGTGCCCCCGGTGCCACCAACACCGAGGGAGCCGTCAAACCCTCGGCCACCGCCGCCGCCCTGTCCGCCGGTTCCTCCGGCCCCGCCGTTGCCGAGCAGCCCGGTAGCGCCGCCGCTGCCGCCGCTGCCGCCGACTCCGCCGTCCACGCCGCCCTCGGAGCTACCAACGACCCCGCCGGCCCCGCCGATACCGCCGGCTACACCGTTGCCGTAGAGCCAGCCGCCGTGCCCGCCGGTGCCGGCGGGCCCTCGTGCCCCAGCGGTCGAGGCGAAGTTTTCCCCTCCGCCCTGCCCGCCGTTGCCGCCGGCGCCGCCTTGGCCAAATAGCCCAGTGCCACCGCCGAGACCACAGCTACCCCCGTGACCGCTGGGAGCGCCGATGGTGCCGCTGCCACCGACGCCGCCGATTCCGCCGGAGCCGCCGGCCCCGCCATCGCCTCCGACCGCGCCGGAACCGGTGGTCGGGCTGTAGCCGGTTCCGCCGGCGCCGCCGTTGCCGATGAGTCCGGCCGCCCCGCCGTTGCCACCGTCGGCGTTCGCCGCGGAGCCGGTTCCGCCGGCGCCGCCGTTGCCCAAGAGCAGTCCACCGTCGCCGCCGTCCTGTCCGGGGGCGCCGGCGGCGCCGTCACCGATCAGGGGGCGGCCCAACAGGGCTTGGGTGGGGGAGTTGAGCACGCCGAGCAGGTGTTCTTCGACGCCCTGTAGCGGGTTGGTGTTGGCGGCCTCGGCGGCCGCATAGGAGCTCCCGCTGGCGGTCAACGCCTGTACGAACCGTTGGTGCACCCCGGCCATCTGGGCGCTCAGGGCTTGATAATCCAGGGCGTGGCCGGAAAACACCGCCGCCAGTGCGGCTGAGACGTCGTCCGCGCCGGCGGCCGGCACGCCGGTGATCGTGGCGGCGGCGGCCCGGTTGGCGATCTGCAGCGTCGAGCCGAGACCCGCCAAGTCCGTAGCTGCGCCTGCCAGCAATTCCGGGGCCGCGATCACATATGACATGGTTTCCTTCGGGCCCGTCAATATCGGATGGGCACTGTATCGCTGGTTAATAGTGGTAGATGGCAATAACCTATCGGTGCTGGTCCCGAATTTTGGGCGTTCGGCCGATTCCGTCAGCCGCGTGACCGTAGGTGGCGGATCGGCCGTTCTGGCCAGAGGCTCACGCAAAATGCGCGATGCGCAGATCATTTTCCCTGATATTTCTCGATTCCGTATGTCCGAGGCGATCATGCCAAGACGTGAAAGCGTGATTCCTGAACTTCGGTGAGGAAAAAACTTCGGGACCTGCCATTTAGTGGAAGAGGTCGGCCGACGGGAAACTGCTTTTTGGTCCGGCATATTTTGCGGCACCGATGTGAGTCCGATGGGCTCCGTCGCTCGCTGGCGGGTGGCCGTTCTATCATGCACTTTCGTATCGCCGACAGAAATAGATCGGCATCAATTTTCTGATGACTGAGGCGAATAAAAAGACCCGATGAGATCGAGCGCATCGATCTCGGTCAACAGCAGGCTCAGGATTCAGGGCTCCGGCGTTGTTGATTAGCAGGCTTGTGAGCTGGGTTGATGATCTTTGGTGCCGCGCTATTGGGGCCGGAGTGTAGGCACGGGCTATCTGGAGAACGATCGAGTTGGTTACTGTTCGTCGTTGGTCTGGAGTTGCCCGTGCCTACCGTTTCAGTATTGCCTGTGTCGTCGGTTCCAGAGGTGTTCGACCGCTGGAGTCCTGGTGAGCGCAGTGAGCTCATCGGATCGGAGTTTCTCGGTGTGTTGGCCTCGGTGCCGGACCCGAGGGACCCACGCGGTCGGAGGTATTCGCTGATGGCTTTGTTGGCGATCGCGGTTCTGGCCACTGCCGCGGGGATGCGCGGCTATGCTGTTTTTGCTACATGGGCGGCCACCGCTCCCGATGATGTGTTGGCCTAATTAGGGGTCCGGTTCCGGCGGCCCAGTGAGAAGACCTTCCGCGCTGTTTTGTCTCGGCTAGACCCCGCCGACCTCAACGCCAGGATGGGCAGTTACTTCACTGCACACGTGGCCAGCAGCGACCCCAGTGGATTGGTGCCGATCGCGTTGGACGGCAAGATGCTGCGTGGTGCTTTACGCGCCAAAGCGACAGCCACGCATCTCGTGTCGGTGTTCGCCCACCGTGCCCGATTGGTGCTCGGTCAACTCGCTGTCGCCGAGAAAAGCAATGAAATTCCCTGCGTACGTGCCCTGCTCACGCTGCTGCCGGGTAGCTTGCGGTGGCTGGTCACTGTGGATGCGATGCATACCCAGGTCGTCACCGCGAAGTTGATCTGCGCCACCTTGAAGTCGCACTACCTGATGATCGTCAAGTCCAACCAAGCCAAAATACTTGCGCGTATCACCGCGCTGCCCTGGGCCGAGGTGCCCGCAGCCGCTACCGACGACTCCCGCGGCCACGGCCGTGTCGAGACCCGCACCCTGCAAATCATCACCGCTGTACGAGGAATCGGCTTCCCCTACGCAAAACAAATCATCCGGATCACTCGTGAACGCTTGATCACCGCCACCGACCAGCGCAGCGTGGAGGTGGTCTATGCCATCTGCAGCCTGCCGTTCGAGCACGCCCGCCCTACCGCGATCATGACCTGGATGCGTCAACACTGGGGAATCGAGAACAGCCTGCACTGGATACGCGACGTCACCTTCGACGAAGACCGTCAAAGGGCACATACCGGAAACGGCGCACAGGTCCTAGCAACGCTACGCAACACCGCGATCAATCTGCACCGCCTCAACGGCGCCGACAACATCGCCGAAGCCTGCCGGATCACCGCTTTGACCGCCAACCGCCGCCTAGACCTCCTCAATCCACAATTCCCCAGCTCACAAGCCTGCTAATCAACAACGCCGGAGCCCTGGCTCAGGATTGCGGATCGGGCTTGGTCGATGTCGCGATTCTGCCCCCACGTGGCGCGTGTCTCCACCGCCATCAGGAATGCTTCGCGAGCGATGTCAGGGATGTCTCGCGGCAGCCGGGTGAGGTCCGCGGCATGGGTGAAGCAACTCCCGGGGTAGGGGCTGACGCATTGCTTGAGCATCTTCAGAAGCGTCTTCACGGCGAGGTTGTTGGTTTCGGGCTCGTCGTCCGCAAAGCATGCCCGCCGCCAGTTATGCATCTCCGCGAGCAGCAGTACAGCGCGTTCCTGTCGAAGTTTTTCGACGACGGTATGCATCGGCGCGGCGGCAGCAAACGGTGCCGGGTTGATATGGAACTCTCCGCATTGAGCGACTTCGTACGTCATCGCCAGTGGTCGACCGCCGATTTTTGATGACCGGTCGAATTCTGTGCGCCACACGAGGTCAAACCCAATTCCGATGGCGGTGCGCTCGGTGAGGTCTTTGACGATGCGGTTGAGTTCCCCCAGCGTCTCCCCGCTTGGCGCATCGTCTCGGGCGATGCACACGATATTCAGGTCGCTCCATCCGGGTATTACATCGTCTTTAGCCAGTGAGCCACAGATGGCAATGGAGTCCAGAAAACCGAGGCTAATTGCCGCCGCCAAGAAATCGTCGGCCGCCGCGCGGTAGCATGACTTTGGCGCCCACCTGGTGATTACTCGATGGTCGGTCGATACACGCATCGATGTTGTCCCTTTCGCCCAATTGAGTTGCGACCGATGACCGCGGAATTTTTTAGAGTTGGCCGAGCGGCCTGTCGCAGACGCTGAACAGTGTGCTCTACAAGCGTTGAATCGTCAACCTTGCCCCCGAATCATTGCGCTCCCTAATTCATTCGGCGGTGACATCCGATGGCTAATTCACGGACCGCTGAAATAAGCGTGGAACGCGTCGTTGTGGGGCAGTGCGGGCCATCGATACAGGGCTCCGGCGTTGTTGATTAGCAGGCTTGTGAGCTGGGTTGATGATCTTTGGTGCCGCGCTATTGGGGCCGGAGTGTAGGCACGGGCTATCTGGAGAACGATCGAGTTGGTTACTGTTCGTCGTTGGTCTGGAGTTGCCCGTGCCTACCGTTTCAGTATTGCCTGTGTCGTCGGTTCCAGAGGTGTTCGACCGCTGGAGTCCTGGTGAGCGCAGCGAGCTCATCGGATCGGAGTTTCTCGGTGTGTTGGCCTCGGTGCCAGACCCGAGGGACCCACGCGGTCGGAGGTATTCGCTGATGGCTTTGTTGGCGATCGCGGTTCTGGCCACTGCCGCGGGGATGCGCGGCTATGCTGGTTTTGCCACATGGGCGGCCACCGCTCCCGATGATGTGTTGGCCTAATTAGGGGTCCGGTTCCGGCGGCCCAGTGAGAAGACCTTCCGCGCTGTTTTGTCTCGGCTAGACCCCGCCGACCTCAACGCCAGGATGGGCAGTTACTTCACTGCACACGTGGCCAGCAGCGACCCCAGTGGATTGGTGCCGATCGCGTTGGACGGCAAGATGCTGCGTGGTGCCTTTACGCGCCAAAGCGACAGCCACGCATCTCGTGTCGGTGTTCGCCCACCGTGCCCGATTGGTGCTCGGTCAACTCGCTGTCGCCGAGAAAAGCAATGAAATTCCCTGCGTACGTGCCCTGCTCACGCTGCTGCCGGGTAGCTTGCGGTGGCTGGTCACCGTGGATGCGATGCATACCCAGGTCGTCACCGCGAAGTTGATCTGCGCCACCTTGAAGTCGCACTACCTGATGATCGTCAAGTCCAACCAAGCCAAAATACTTGCGCGTATCACCGCGCTGCCCTGGGCCGAGGTGCCCGCAGCCGCTACCGACGACTCCCGCGGCCACGGCCGTGTCGAGACCCGCACCCTGCAAATCATCACCGCTGCACGAGGAATCGGCTTCCCCTACGCAAAACAAATCATCCGGATCACTCGTGAACGTTTGATCACCGCCACCGACCAGCGCAGCGTGGAGGTGGTCTATGCCATCTGCAGCCTGCCGTTCGAGCACGTCCGCCCTACCGCGATCATGACCTGGATGCGTCAACACTGGGGAATCGAGAACAGCCTGCACTGGATACGCGACGTCACCTTCGACGAAGACCGTCAAAGGGCACATACCGGAAACGGCGCACAGGTCCTAGCAACGCTACGCAACACCGCGATCAATCTGCACCGCCTCAACGGCGCCGACAACATCGCCGAAGCCTGCCGGATCACCGCTTTGACCGCCAACCGCCGCCTAGACCTCCTCAATCCACAATTCCCCAGCTCACAAGCCTGCTAATCAACAACGCCGGAGCCCTGGGGGCGAACCCTGATCAACGCCTACGGCCCCACCAAAGCCACGATCTACCTCACCGCCGCACCCCCGCTGCACGCCGGCGCCACTGTGGTGCCCATCGGCGCACCCGTGCCCGGGGCCGGGGTGTTCGTCCTCGACAGGTGGCTGCGTCCGGTGCCACCCGGGGTGGTGGGTGAGTTGTATGTCGCCGGTGCCGGTGCCGGTGCCGGTGCCGGTGTGGGTGTCGGCTATTGGCGCCGCGGCGGGTTGAGTGCGGCCCGGTTTGTCGCCTGCCCGTTCGGGGCAGCCGGGTCGCGGATGTATCGCACCGGCGACCTCGTCTGTTGGGGCCCTGATGGGCAACTGCAATATCTGGGCCGCGCTGATGACCAAGTCAAAATCCGTGGCTACCGCATCGAATGCGGAGAAGTCACGGCCGCCCTGACCGCACTCGATGGGGTGGAGCAGGCGGTGGTGATCGCCCACACCGACACCGGCCAACCCCAGCTGGTGGCCTACTACACCACCACCATCGGTGGCGGTGGGATCGATACGGCGTGGCTGCGGGACCGGTTAAGTGAGGTCCTGCCGGCGTATATGGTTCCGGCCGCCTTCGTGGTGATCGACGAACTACCGTTGACGGTCAACGCCAAACTCGACCGCCGCGCCCTGCCCGCCCCCGACTACACCACTAGCGCGCAGGCTTATGTGGCGCCGCAAGGCCCGGTGGAAGAAACCCTGGCCAGCCTCTACACCCAGATCCTCGGCGGTAGTGACCGGGTCAGCGCCGCCGACTCCTTCTTTGACCTGGGTGGAGACTCCGTCTCAGCCATGCGTTTGGTCGCCGCCGCCAACACCACCCTGCACGCCGGTCTGCGCGTTGCTGATGTGTTCGAAGCCCCCACCATCACCGGGCTAGCCCACCGTGTCGGGGCCGACCCGGTCGCTCAGCTGCCATTGATCGCCGGTGAGCGCCCGCCACGGGTGCCGTTGTCGTTTGCCCAGTCCCGGCTGTGGTTTCTTGAACAGCTTCAAGGCCCCTCGGCGGTCTACAACATCCCGGTCGTCCTGCACCTGGACGGCCCGCTGGACACCGAGGCACTCCGAGCCGCACTCGACGATCTGATCACCCGCCACGAAACCCTGCGCACCCGCTTCAGCACCACGAGCGAGGGGATCGGCTACCAAGACATCCTCACCCCCAACCAAGCCGAAGTCTTCTGGCAGGTCGTGGATGCCCGCGGGTGGACACCCCAACACCTGCACACCGCCATCGACGAAGCCACCAACTACCACTTCGATCTAGCCGCCGAGATCCCGATCCGCGCCACCATCTTGCACACCGCCGACCACCAGCACGTGCTGGTACTGCTGATCCACCACATCGCCGCCGACGGCTGGTCGCTGGGCCCGCTGGCCCGCGACCTCGACACCGCCTACACCGCCCGCACCGCCGGGCACCCGCCGGTGTGGGTGCCGTTGCCGGTGCACTACGCCGACTACACCCTGTGGCACCACCAACTCCTCGGCGACCCCCACGACCCGGCCAGCCTGCTGGCCACCGACCTGGCCTACTGGCAGCACACCCTGGCCGGACTCCCCGAACACCTGCCCCTGCCCACCGACCACCGCTATCCCCCGATCGCCGACTACCGCGGCGCCAGCCACTAATTCAGCTGGCCCCCCGAACTAACCACCGCAATCCACACCCTGGCCCACACCCACCACGTCTCGGTCTTCATGGTCATCCACGCCGCCCTGACCGTGGTCCTAGCCACCCTCGCCGACACCAACGACATCGCCATCGGCGTCCCGATCGCCGCACGCACCCACCCCCACCTCGATGAACTGATCGGGTTCTTCGTCAACACCCTGGTGCTACGCACCCACACCCACCCCGCAGACACCCCCACCGACCTACTGGCCCACATCCGCGAGGACAGCCTGACCGCGTTCGAACACCAACACGTGCCCTTCGAACTCCTCGTCGAACACCTCCAACCCACCCGCTCCCGCACCCACCACCCCCTCATCCAGGTCATGCTCGCCTTCCAAAACCACCCCTGGACCCAACACACCAACGACGGTGCCGAAATGCGCCTGGGTCAGGCCCGGATCAGCCCGTATCCGGTCGCCACCCACACCGCCCGCATGGACCTGGTCATCTCCGTGGGCGAACACCCCACCAGCCCCGACACAGCACCGGCCCTGACCGGCACCATCGAATACCGCACCGACGTCTATAACCCCACCACCATCGAAACCCTGGCCACCCGCCTGCACCACACCCTCACCACCTTCACCACCCACCCCGACCAACCCCTGCACCACCTCGACCTACTCACCGACACCGAACACACCCAACTACACACCTGGGGCAACCACCCCACCCTCACCGCTCCCACCACCACGGCGATCTCGATTCCCGCTGCCTTCACCAACATCGTCGCCACCCACCCCCACGCCCCGGCCCTCACCTTCGAAGACCACACCTGGACCTACCACGACCTCGATACGGCCAGCACCCAACTCGCCCACCACCTCACCACCACCCACGGGGCTCGAGCGGGTGCGGTCGTTGCGCTGCTGCTACCGCGCAGCGACCACGCCATCCTGGCCGTCCTCAAAACCGGGGCCGCCTACCTACCCATCGACCCCCACCACCCCCCAACGCGTATCGCGTTCATGCTCACCGACACCACCCCCACCGCAGTACTGACCACCACCGAACTGACCACCCACCTCCCCACCAGCACCGGCACCGGCAGTGGTGTTCCGGTGATCACCCTCGACACCCTCACCAACCTCGATGACTACCCCACCACCCCACTACCCCCACCCAACCCCCACGACCTGGCGTACCTGATCTACACCTCCGGCACCACCGGAACCCCCAAAGGCGTGGCCATCACCCACCACAACGCCACCACCCTGACCACCCAACTCGATCTCGACATCCCCACCAACGCGGTCTGGTCGCAATGGCACTCCTACGCCTTCGACGTCTCCGTCTGGGAAATCCTCGGCGCCCTCCTCAGCGGCGGACGGGTCGTGGTCGTGCCCGAACACATCGTCACCTCACCCGAGGACTTCCACACCCTGCTCATCGACGAACACGTCAGTGTGCTCACCCACACCCCCTCAGCATTAGCCCAACTCCCCGATCACGGGTTAGAGGCAACCACCGTCATCACCGTGGGAGAGTCCTGCCCGATCGACCTCGCCCACCACTGGGCCACCGAGCACACCCTGCTCAACGCCTACGGCCCCACCGAAACCACCATCTACGCCACCACCAGCGACCCCCTACACCCCGCGGACACAGTGGTGCCCATCGGCGCACCCGTACCCGGGGCCGGGGTATTCGTCCTCGACAGCTGGCTGCGCCCAGTCCCGCCCTGGGTGGTGGGTGAGTTGTATGTCGCCGGTGCCGGTGCCGGTGCCGGTGCCGGGGTCGGTGTCGGCTATTGGCGCCGCGGCGCGTCGAGTGCGGCCCGGTTTGTCGCCTGCCCGTACGGGTCGGCCGGGTCGCGGATGTATCGCACCGGCGACCTCGTCTGTTGAGGCCCCGACGGGCAACTGCAATACCTGGGCCGCGCCGACGAACAAGTCAAAATCCGCGGCTACCGCATCGAATGCGGAGAAGTCACCGCCGCCCTAGCCGCCCTCGACGGGGTCGAGCAGGCGGTGGTCATCGCCCGCGACGACACCCCCGGCCAACCCCGCCTGGTCGCCTACTACACCACCACCAGCGGGACCGGGCTCGACACCACCGACATCCGCGCCTCGCTGAGCCAGGTGCTGCCGCCGTACATGGTTCCGACCGCCTTCATGCTGATCGACGAACTACCGTTGACGGTCAACGGCAAACTCGACCGCCGCGCTTTGCCCGCCCCCGACTACACCACTAGCGCGCAGGCTTATGTCGCGCCGCAAGGCCCGGTGGAAGAAACCCTGGCCAGCCTCTACGCCCAAATCCTGGGTGTGGAGGACCGGGTCAGCGCCGCCGACTCTTTCTTTGATCTGGGTGGAGACTCCCTGTCGGCGATGCGCCTAATCGCCGCCACCAACACCACCCTGCACACCGACCTGCGCGTCGCCGACATCTTCGACACCCCCACCATCACCACCCTCGCCCACCGAATCGACACCCAAGCCCAACCCGCCACCATCCCCCCATCCAAACCCTGCACACCGGCACCGGCACACCCCTGTTCTGCATCCACGCCACCAGCGGCATCAGCTGGCCCTACCAAACCCTCGCCACCCACCTCACCAACCCCCTCATCGGCATCAACCAAACCCTCAACGCCGACGAAACCCCACCCCACACCCTCCAAGCCATGGCCCGCAACTACGCCACCCGCATCCAAAACACCCACCCCACCGGCCCCTACCACCTCCTCGGCTGGTCCTTCGGCGGCGTCCTCGCCCACCAAATCGCCATCGAACTACACCACCGCGGCCACACCGACACCCGACTCATCCTGCTCGACTCACTACCCACCCTCGACACCAACACCGACCCAACAATCACCCCCCGCAACAACCGCCAAACCCTGCAAACACTGCTCGGCCACCACCACACCACCATCCCCGACGACCAGCTACACCACCTCACCACCAACCACAACATCACCCTCTACCAACACCACCAACCCCACACCTACACCGGCCCCACCCTGCTCATCGCCGCCGAACACACCCCACCCCCCAACCACCCCACCTACGAAAGCACCCACACCAAAGCCGCATACCTCCTCCACGCCTGGCAACCACGCCTCACCGGCCCCACCACAACCCACTCAACCAACTGCACACACCACCAACTCCTCCACCCCAACCACACCCCCACCTACACCAACCACCTCAAAAACTTCCTCCACTGACACACAAGTGACCCAAGAAGACATCTGCGAAACGGCCTGTGCGCGTCTTACCGGATCCTAGGGTTCGACTCAACCATCTATAGCGACAACGTGTTTCGTGATGGCGCGGATCATTGGGCCCAGCACCATGATCGACACCGAACGAGTGCTCACCGAGATCGGGGTCCGGCCGATCTCCTATGCCACCGTCAAGCGGCGGATGCCGATCTAGGCCCAACGCCGGTGGCGGCAAACCTTGGCTACGGCCAGCGTCCGTCGTGGCGGGTGGGGACCCGCACGGTCAAGATCAAGGCCGGCGACCACACCCTCACTGCTGCCGACCCGTCCTCCAATTGAGCCAACTCGGAGCTCGGTGCACGAGGCGCTGCGCGACCTGGCTCAGGCCAACAGCATTCACCGTCAGCTGATGTTGTCGCTGGTCCGAAAAACCGCTTAGCGCGCGAGATCCGAGCTGTTGTCGGCAGGCGCACTGGGCGATTGTCGCGCCCGCCGCAACCGGCAGACTCCCACGACCGCGAGCACCCCTGCCAGGGTCGCCAGGGCCAGGGTCAGCACCAATTGCTGCGGGTGATAGATCACCGACGTCGTGACGGGTTGACCTGCGGTAACGGGAGCGACCGCCACCGTTGAGGTGGTCTGTAGCCAGCTCGCCGCGGTGGCCCACACCGCGACGAGGGCCAGAGCCAGCTCAATCACGGCCCGGTTGCGGGGGTTCACAGTGCCGTCTCGGCGTCGTCGCCAGCGTCGCGGTCGACCTGGGTAGGCCCGACTCGTTCCTGCAGCAATGGAGTCAGCGCCGCACGCAGATGGCGATGCCGACGCGCCCAGGCCTGCGCGGTGCGTCCGCCGGTGAGCTTGATGCCGATGCCGACCCGGCCGCGTGGTACCCCGACCAACTCACCAAGCGCCCGCGCCGACTGCCACTTGGCCAGCGACTTTCCAGATGCGACGGAGTTCTCGGGTTCGGGGAACACCCTCACGATTTCGGACACCAGGATGGTCTCGGTGCCCTGACGTAGGGATTCTTCGGTCAGCTCCACCGAGGTGTGGATTCGCGCCGCCTTCACCTGAATGCCGACGAATACCGACACCAGGACCAGGAAGATCACTGGGGTGATCAACTGGATGCCGGCGCCGGTGGACTTCTCGATCAAGATCAACGACAGCGCCGAGAACGGGCCGGCCAGCAGCCAATACCAAGAGGCGCCGGATTCGTAGAACAACGTCTTGGGTTCCCCCGCTGATGTCATGTGAGCCTCCGTCACGACAGCCAACTCGCTGCATCGGCGGCCCAATAGGTGAGCACGATATCGGCCCCGGCACGCCGGATGCTGGTCAGCGACTCCAGGGCCGCGGCCCGCTGGTCGATCCAGCTGTTGGCCGCCGCCGCACAAATCATCGCGTACTCCCCCGAGACCTGATAGGCGGCCACCGGCACCGGGGAAATGTCTGCGGCCGCGGCGACGACGTCCAGATACCCCAAAGCGGGTTTGATCATCACGATGTCGGCACCTTCGTCCAGATCCAGCTCGACCTCGCGCAGCGCCTCCCGCATGTTGCCCGGTTCCTGCTGGTAGGTGCGCCGATCCCCGGACAGGCTGCAGCTCACCGCTTCTCGGAAGGGGCCATAGAACGCCGAGGCGAACTTGGCCGCGTAGGCCAAAATCACCACGTCGGCGTAGCCGGCCTCGTCCAGCCCGTCGCGGATCGCACCCACCTGGCCGTCCATCATCCCGCTCGGTCCCACCACATGGGCGCCGGCCTGCGCCTGCGCGACCGCCAATTCGACGTAGCGGGCCACGGTCGCGTCGTTGTCGACACGGCCCCGGTCATCGAGCACCCCGCAGTGCCCGTGGTCGGTGAACTCGTCCAGGCAGGTTTCGGCCATCAGCACCGTCGCGTCCCCGAGATCCTTGGCCAAGTCGCGCAGGGCCGCGTTGAGAATGCCGTCGGGATCGGTACCGGCCGAGCCGACGGGGTCCTTCGACGTGTCACGGGGCACCCCGAACAACATCAGGCCGCCCACCCCGGCGGAAACGGCGTCCGCGGCGGCGCTGCGCAGCGAATCGCGGGTGTGTTGCATCACCCCCGGCATCGACGCGATCGGGCGCGGCTCTTCGATACCGTCGGCGACGAACATCGGCAGCACCAAATGCCTTGGCTCCAAGGAGGTCTGCGCTACCAAGCGGCGCATCGCCGCAGTCGAGCGGAGCCGGCGCGGCCGCTGCCGCGGGTAGGCGCCCATCAGTGGCGGCCCGCCACTAGCATCCCTCCGTGTGCACCACTAGCGCCGGCGACTCTTCTTGCGAGGCGGGGGCAGGGCTCCTTCGGCGCGCAGCCGGGCGGCGTGCTCGGCCAGCGCGTCCACCAGCGGACCCACCGCGGCAGTCTCGGGTTGGACATCCACCCGGAGCCCGAACTCGGCGGCCGTTTCGGCGGTCTTGGGTCCGATGCAGGCGATGATGGTCCGCGCGTGCGGCTTACCGGCGATACCGACCAGATTGCGCACCGTAGAACTCGAGGTGAAGCAGACCGCGTCGAAACCGCCCGTCTTGATCATCTCGCGGGTGGCCGCCGGCGGCGGAGCGGCCCGCACCGTGCGGTAGGCCGTCACGTCCTCGATCTCCCAGCCACGCTCGCGCAGCCCCTCGGCCAGCGTCTCGGTGGCGATGTCAGCGCGCGGCAGCAACACCCGGTTGACCGGATCGAAAATGCTGTCGTAGGGCGGGAATTCGTCCAGCAGGCCCAGCGAGGACTGTTCCCCGGCCGGGACCAGCTCCGGGCTGATCCCGAAAGCGCGAACCCGGTCGGCAGTCGACTCGCCCACACAGGCGATCTTCACTCCGGAGAACGCCCGGGCATCCAGGCCGAACTCGCCGAACTTCTCCCACACCGCGCGCACGGCGTTGGTGGAGGTGAACACGACCCATTGGAACCGGCCGTCGACCAGGCCTTTGACCGCGCGTTCCATCTGCGCCGGGCTGCGCGGCGGTTCGACGGCGATCGTCGGCACCTCGACCGGCAGGGCACCGTAGGACGTCAGCCGCTCGCTCATTTCGCCGGCCTGGTCTTTGGTTCGGGGTACCAATACGGTCCAGCCGTACAGTGCCCGGCTCTCCCACCAGTTCAGCTTGGCGCGATTGCTCACGGTCTTGCCGATGGTCACCACCAGCGGCCCGGTCAGCGGGCCGGCAGGGTCGGTTCCACCCAGGATGGCCGGATCGGTCAGCCCCTGCAGGGTGGTTTCCACCGAGCGCTGTTGGCAGGTGGTTCCGTGCGCGGTCACCACGCACGGCGTTGTGTCCGCCAGCTCGTGCTCAACCAGCGTGCGGGCCGCGTCAGCCAGATGTGACGCGGTGGCCTGCAGGATCAGCGGACCCGGTGCGGCGGCCAGCGCCTCCCAGTCCACGTCGCCACGCACGTCGGCAACCGTGTGCGCGGAGCCCAGGGGCAGTCCCGCATAGGTCGGGACCGCGCTGGTTGCCGCCAGACCGGGCAGGATCTCGATCTGCAGGTGGCTGCGGGTAATGGCGTTGACCTCGGCGATCACCGCGTCCACCGACATCGGGTCACCGGCCACCAAACGCACCACGTCGGCGCCCGAACGGGCTTCGGCGGTCAGCGTTTTGGCAACTTCGGTGGGATCACCCAGCGCCGGGCGGATGTCCGGACCACTAGAGACCACCGCCGGAACCGCCTGGTCGGACTCACCCTCGGCGGGGCCGCCGGTCGCAGCGTCAGCATTGTCGGCCACTGCAGTCGCGGGCGCCGGCCCGGAGACGGGCGGCAGATCGTTACCGATCAGGGCCAGCACCGACTCAGGCACATCGGGGTCCGTGAACACCAGGGCGGCGTTCGCCAGTACCGCGGCGGCCCGTGTGGTCAACAGACCCGGGTCACCTGGGCCAGAGCCCACATAAGTAATGCGGCCCGGCCTCGGCTTGCGCCCTCGTGTCATCATTGTCGCTCCCAAGTCACTCACTCAACTTCCTTGCGGGGAATTGCCCTCTCCCCACATCAGCTCTCGAGCGCCCAGCTCGAACAGCTCCGCGGCAACGGCGAGCCCAAGCTCCCGTGCCCGACTGGAAGTGCCGATTCCGGACGCGCGGATCACGTCGGATCCGTCCAGTGCCGCCACGCAGCCGCGTAGCGACAGCTCTTCGAAAACCCGTCCCTCCTCGTCGATGGACTCGACCACCTCAGCGATCGCACCCACCGGCGCGGAGCAACCAGCCTCCAGTTCGGCGAGCAGGGCTCGCTCGGCGGTGACCGCTGCCCGCGTGTC
This sequence comes from Mycobacterium liflandii, assembly GCF_022354805.1. Classification (NCBI taxonomy): domain Bacteria; kingdom Bacillati; phylum Actinomycetota; class Actinomycetes; order Mycobacteriales; family Mycobacteriaceae; genus Mycobacterium; species Mycobacterium liflandii. Next base: position 1,463,124 of record NZ_CP023138.1, read on the forward strand.
GGCGTCGTCCAACTCCGCCAACACTGTTGCCAGCCGACTATCGCCGGCTCGACATTCGATCGCGAGCGCACCTTGAGCAGGCGCTGGCAACATCTGTACCGGCTCCAGCGTCTCGGTGACGTCGTCGAGACGGCCCAGCCGGGCCAGCCCGGCCCGAGCCACCACGATGGCGTCAAGATCACCATTACTTACCCTGTTCAACCTGGTATCTAGGTTGCCTCTTAGGGGGCGGATTTCCAAACCGAGACCCAATGCTCTAAGCTGCGCGGCCCGCCGCGGCGACGAGGTTCCCACCAGCGAACCGACCGGCAATTCCCCGAGCACCAGCCCGTCGCGGGCAACAACTGCGTCGCGGGGGTCCTGTCGTGGCGGAATGGCCGCAATGGTGAACCTGGGGTCCTGGGCGGTTGGCAAATCTTTGTGCGAGTGCACAGCGGCGTCGACGCGGCCGTCCTCGATAGCCTCGCGCAGCGCGGTGGTGAAAACCCCCACACCGAGAGTTTCGATCGGCGCCGAGGATCGATCGCCGAGCGTGCTTATGGTGACCAGCTCGGCGGCATGGCCATTGGCGATGAGAGCGTCTCTAACGGTCGCAGCCTGGGTGGTGGCCAGCAGGCTGCCCCGGGTGCCTATCCGGATCACGTGCGCCAATCAGCTACTCGGCGGAAGGGTTGGGGGCAGACGGGGTCGGGCCGGCCGACGGGCCATCAGCGCCCTGCGGGCCGGCTCCGGCATCCAATCCGCTTGAAAAGACGGGCAATTCGCCGGCGGTCGCTACGGCGTCGACGGCGGTCTGGTCCAGTTGGAACAGCTCGCGCAATGCCTCGGCATAGCTGTCGCCACCAGGGGCACTGGCCAGTTGTTTGATCCGCACCGTCGGCGCATGCAGCAGCTTGTCGACCACCCGTCGCACCGTGCGGGCCACCTCGTCGCGTTCGGCGCTGTCCAGCCCCGGCAGCCGGTTGTCCAGGCGCAACAATTCCGCCTCGACCACGTCCGCGGCACGCTGGCGCAGCGCCGTAACGGTCGGAATGACTTCGGCCATCCGCTGCCCCGCCAGATAGCCGGCGACTTCGGCCGCGACAATGTGGCGGGCCGCAGCAACGTCGGCGGAAGCGGCATGGGCCGACGGTTCGCGTTGCACCCGCTCCACGTCGATCAGCCAGACACCGGGCAGCCTGGCCACGGCCGGGTCGACATCGCGGGGCATCCCCAGATCACAGATGACCAGGGGCCGGGTCGTCTCGTCGCGGCGTGCGGTGGCCAGCGCGTGGTGCACGTCGGCCAGGGAAACCACCGGAGCCACCGCCCCGGTGCAACTGACCACCGCATCTGCGTCGGTCAGCACTTCGGCCAGCCGGTCCAGTGTCCGGGCTTCGGCGAGCACGCCCGACTGCCTGATCTTGCCGGCCAGCCGCTGTGCACGGGCCAGCGAACGGTTCAGCACGTGGACTTTGCCGATGCCGGCCCGGGTCAGATGTGCGCTGGAGAGCGCCCCCATCGACCCCGCTCCGATGACCACGGCGGTCTTGGCGCCCAAACCGCCCAGCTTGCGTTCGGCGATGCCCAGCGCGACCGACACCACCGAGGCGCCCGCGGCGTCGATCGAGGTCTCCGAGTGCACCCGTTTGCCCACCGACAGCGCGCGCTGGACCAGCTCGTGCAGCACCCGGCCGACGGTGCGGTTGGCCTCGGCGGCGGAGTACGAACGGCGCACCTGGCCGAGCACCTGCTGCTCGCCGACCACCGCCGAATCCAGTCCGCTGGCCACCGCGAACAGGTGCTCGACGGCCGCCTCGCTATAGCGCACGTAAGCGTGTTTGGTCAGCTCCCCCATCGACATACCGGAGTGATCGGAGAGCACCTGTCCAATCGCCGACAAACCGCCGTGGAACGCCTCGACAACGGCGTATACCTCGACGCGGTTGCACGTCGACAGCACCATGGCCTCGGTGACCAGCGGCGACTGCAGCACCCGGTCGACGATTTTGACTTGCTCGGACTCCTCGATGCTGAGTTGTTCCAGGACGGAGACCGGCGCACTACGGTGCGAAACCCCGAAGAGCAAGATGCTCACGGCAGCATCACCTGGCCCGCTCCCTTGCGTCTCGAGAAAGTGAACTGCTCTCTACGGTAGACGCTTGGTAGTTGGGCTACCAAATAATCGACTAGACGGGTATGGGCTCCTCAGCTGGCCAGGTCAGCCCGCAGCCGGGGTTCGTCGACTTCCCAGTAGCTGTGCTCGCGCCCATCCAGCAGAATCACCGGCAGCCGGTCGCCGAACTCGGCCCGCAATTGTGCGTTGCCGGCCGACGCGGCGACGTCGACATCGGTGCTGACCAGGTCAAAGTCGAGCTCACCGGCCAACTCGGCCAACTGCGCGTGCACTCGCAAGCAGATCGCGCAACCATCGCGGGTCAATAGCTCCACCTGCCGGCGATGTGTTGGCTCTGTCATGGGCATCAGTGTGGCAGCTCACCTGACGGCTGAATTGGCGCACGTCCGGCGACGGTGACATCGCTGCTGTTCGGCGTGCCCGGGGCACCAGGTTCGGGAAGGCGATGGCCCTCTGGCGACTTGTTCTCCGGCGACAGCAAGGGCGCACGAACCAGGCTGCGGGGTCCCGACGGCCGCAGCATTTGGCTGGCCGGGCGCGGGCGAACTCGTTGCGGCCACCAGAACCAACGGCCCAGCAACGCCGCGATGGACGGCGTCATGAACGAGCGCACGATCAGCGTGTCGAACAGCAGGCCCAATCCGATGGTGGTGCCGATCTGCCCGATGATCCGCAAGTCACTGAACACGAACAGCGACATCGTCACAGCAAACACCATTCCGGCGGCTGTCACCACGCCTCCGGTACCGGCCATGGCACGAATGATCCCGGTATTGAGGCCGGCGCCGATCTCCTCTTTGAGCCGGGAGATCAGCAGCAGGTTGTAGTCCGATCCCACCGCCAGCAGCAGGATCACCGACATCGCCAGCACCATCCAGTACAGCTCAATGCCGAGAATGTCCTCCCAGACCAGCACGGATAGGCCGAACGAAGACCCCATGGAAAGCAGCACGGTCCCGACGATCATCGCGGCGGCCACCACGCTTCGGGTGATCAGCATCATGATGATCACGATCAAGCTGATCGCGGCCACGCCGGCAATCAGCAAATCGAAGGTCGCGCCCTCGCTGATGTCCTTGAACGTCGCCGCGGTGCCGCCCAAATAGATCGCCGCACCCTGCAACGGGGTGCCCTTGATCGCCTCGCGCGCCTCCTGCTTGATCGACGCGACGCGCGAGATGCCCGCTGACGTCGCGGGGTCGCCGTCGAGCGCGATGATGAACCGCGCCGCCTTGCCGTCCTTGGACAGGAACATCTTCAGACCACGTTGGAAATCCGGATTCTTGAAAGCCGACTCCGGCAGATAGAACGAATCATCGATTTGGGCCAGCTCAGCAGCCTCAGCGGCGAGTCGATCCTGTAGCTGGGAATGTTGCCCTAGCGCCCACAGTGCGTAGGTCAGCACCGTCGAGGTGGTGTCTTCGCCGAGGATCATGAAATAGACCATCTCGTCACAGATCTGCTGTGTCAGACAAGGACTCTCCGGTGTTGGGGTCAGTCGCATCAATCAGGGCCCTAATCAGCGGTGCTTCTCGACTCGGATCAGCCCGGCACGCCGCCAGCATGTCGGCCGCGATCTTGTACATAGCGTCGTAGGCGCCCCGAGCCCTTCGTCGCGCTGGGGTCGGTAGCCAGTGCGGCGCGCGCACAGGTCGTGCGGAACGATCAGCCGCTCATTTCGCCGCCAATGTCACGCCAGTGGTTATCACGTCAGCCTTGTCCTGTAGGTCCAGCCCAAAAACCGAGTGCCCCACGACACGAAGAACCAGCGCGTGAGAAGCCGCGTTCAGATCGACCTCCGCGCCGTCAGGCCATCCCAGGAGTATGTGATTGGCTGCCTCGGACATGTGTCCAGCAAATCCGGCGACGCGCTGCTTGGTGAATATCGGCTGCAGTGTGCGCCTTCGTGGAAGCCAGGTGTCGTGCGGGAGGTTCAGCACGCTCTCGCCGATGGCGCGACGCAGATCCTTCAAGAGTGGCAGCGTTCCTCGGTCCGACAACGCACCTGAGCGCCCCAAGACGTCGCGAGCCCCTTGGGGTGAAGTGACCATGACCATTGGTGGTACGAGCCGTTTGGGACCCAACCAGATACGAGTCACCGACCCACCAGCGTCACGCAGGGCCTCACTGCCAACATGAAGCGTCTTGAGCGCCTTCAGCTGTTGCCAGTAAGGCAGTGGGTTTCTCGGCGCCAAGGGCAAAGAACGGATATCGGGCGGATCAACCACCAAGACAACCCTTTCAACCAAGTATCTCGTCGGACGTTGCGTTCGATCAAAGGCACTGAACTCCATTTGGCCAGCCCGAAGCCTTCGGCCGCTGTACTGCCGATAGGGCGAGAGGCTGCTGAGATTTCGACACCAATCAAAGAGCGTTGGCCTCAAGGGATTCTCAATGAATCTGGATGACCCAGCATGGTCGCGTTGGTTTCTTCCCCGACCGTCCGTGCCGGGCCGCGATGTCGACGATCTGCTTACATCAGACTGCGCCGTACATGCGTTTGTGTTCGGAGATCGCTGTTGATCGGAACGGGTGGGAGGTTTCGTCGGGAGGCTGTGGTGGTTGCCGTTGGTGGGTAGCGTGAGGTTGCGCGGTCTGCGATAGTGCTTATAGCTCAGCGGGATTCGCGTTTCCCGTGCTGCGCGGTGCGGGTCGGTGGGTCGATGTTGCTGATGGCCGAGAGTGTCGGGTCTTGCGAATAGTTCTGCTACACAACATGATCCGTAACTCAGAATCGTTATCTGCTGATGTGAGAGGTATTTAGCGGCGTCGCGAGGGTCAGATGCAACGATGCGGTGTAGCTGTTGCCCCGAGTTGGCTCACTTTAGTGCGCCTCGTCAGCGAGGACGTGAATCGGCAGCGGCTCGGAATCCGCCGGCGAGGCGCCGTATTAGTGCGCAAGCCTCGGCTAAACCACTCCCAAAGTTCAAGGCGCCACAGCTACCGCGAACCGCCAATCGTGAGCCAAATCAGGACAGGCCACCTCAACGGTGGCCGGCGCTCCCGTTACCGCAGGTCAATCCGTCACGGCGTCGGTGATCTATCACCCACAGCAAATGGGTGCTGACCCTGACCCCTGGCGACCCTGGCGGGGTGCTCGCGGTCGTGGGAGTCTGCCGGCTGCGGCGGGCGCGATTCGGGCGCGATAACTGCCCAGCGGGCCTGCCGACAACAGCTCGGATCTCGCGCGCTAAGCGGTTTTGCGGACCAGCGACAACATCAGCTGACGGCGCCTGCTGTTGGCCTCAGCCAGGTTGCGCAGCGCCTCGTGCACCGAATGCGCGACCGGAAACATCGTTGCCATGTCCTCACCCAGTAGCTCAACCACGGCCGGGCCTGCGACCAAGGTCCATTCCGCTCCCGCGGCGTGGCACTCCTCATCGATGGCGGCCAGCAGCGAGATCCCGGCCGGAGAAAAGTGACTGACGTCGCCGACATCGAGGACCACCGGGTTCGTCCCGTGGATGAAGTGCTGGATGCGCTCGGTGACCTGATCGACATTGACGGCATCGATCTCGCCCCGGATGGTCACGATGGTGGCCAGGTGGCGGCAGTGCGCGCGGACCACCGCGCCGTTGCACTCGAAGGTGCCATTTTTCTGTCGATCGGCGAAGCTCGACGCAGTGATCGCGATACCCATCAGCGGCCCCCATTCCCCTTGGCGTTGTGTAGCTCGGACCCGGTCAAATTCTGTCTCCCAACGCTGCACGTCAAAACTAAGGAGACCAACAGTTGCGTCTAACTCTTTGCTAAAGATGTGAGGCCGGCGACCCGCCGCGCGCTTCCCAACCGGTGCACAGGCTTCGTGCGGCATTTCGGGCGAGCGGAGCTGTTAGGCTGCCGATTGCCCGTCGGGGGGCTCGTGAGGTGGCTGGATCCCCGGGTCAGCCGCACTAGCAGGCGAACCAGACAGCGGATTTCTAGATGGAGAGAGCGCGGAAAGACCATCGTGCGCAGCCCAATGCTCCAGGGTGAGATCAAAGCCCTGACGGGACTCCGCATCGTCGCCGCGGTGTGGGTGGTGCTGTTTCACTTCCGCCCCATGCTGGCCGATGCATCGCCGGATTTTCGGGAGAACCTCGCTCCGGTGCTCAACTGCGGCGCACAGGGCGTCGACCTGTTCTTCATCCTCAGTGGGTTCGTGCTGACCTGGAACTATCTCGATCGCATGGGCCATTCGTGGTCGACGCGGACGACCCTGCACTTTCTGTGGCTGCGGCTGGCCAGGGTGTGGCCGGTGTACCTGGTCACCATGCACCTTGCCGCGCTGTTGGTGATCATGACCCTGCACGTGGGGCATGTGCCGCTGCCCGAGGTCGGTCAGCTCACCGCGGTCAGCTACATACGCCAGGTGCTGATGGTGCAATTGTGGTTTCAGCCCTTCTTCGACGACTCCAGCTGGGATGGGCCGGCCTGGTCGATCAGCGCGGAATGGCTGGCCTACCTGCTGTTCGGCGCACTGGTTCTGGTCATCTTCCGGATGACGCATGCCACCCGGGCGCGCAACCTGATGTGGTTGGCGTTCGCGGCGTCGTTGCCCCCGGTGATCCTGTTGCTGGCCAGCGGCCAGTTCTACACGCCCTGGAGCTGGTTGCCCCGAATTGTCACCCAATTCGTTGCGGGTGCGCTGGCCGCCGCCGCCGTGCGCCGATTGCGGCTGACCGACCGGGCCCGGCGGGCCTCCGGCTACCTGTCGGTCCTGCTGATCGCTGCCATCGTGGGCATCCTCTACCTGGTTGACGCGCACCCGATAAGCGGAGTCGTGGACAGCGGCGGGGTGGTCGACGTGCTGTTTGTGCCGTTGATAGTCACCCTCGCGGTCGGCGTGGGTAGTCTGCCGAGGTTGCTGTCGACTCGGGTCATGGTTTACGGCGGTGAGATCTCGTTCTGCTTGTACATGGTTCACGAGCTGGTGCACACGGCATGGGGTTGGGCGGTGCTGCAATTCGAGCTCACGCCGCAGGACAATCCGTGGAAATGGAATGTCATCGGCCTGCTTGTGATCGCCGTGGCGGCCTCGGTACTGCTGTACCACTTCATCGAAGAGCCAGCCCGGCGCTGGATGCGTAGGATGGTCGATGTCAGAGCCGTGACGGCCAGAATCGAGCCCAGCGAGCCGGTGAACGGTAAGCGCAATCAGGCCGATGGTGCGCTGGAAGGGTTTTCGGCTCGCGCGGTTTGAACAGTGGCGCGCTTGGCCGTGATTCATCGGGCGTGACACGTGGGATGCGTCATTTGCGAGGTAGCGACGGGTTCCCCGTATGATTTGATTTGCATGCGGCACACAATGATTCGGTCTGTGGTGGAGGTGGTGGTGAGTCGTCTGGTCATGGTCGTGATCGGTCTCACCCTGCTCGTCGGTGTGGTCGTTGGATTTCCGCTGCGCCCGCTGCACCCGGCGCGGGCGCGCGCATACGACGCCCTGACCGTGGACTATCGGCTCAGCCATATCGCGGTGATCGGTGATTCCTACACCACCGGCACCGATGAGGGCGGCCGGGGACCGAATGCGTGGACTTCTCTTGCCTGGCGAGAGCTGGCCCAGCGAGGCATGCGGATCAACGCCGACGTCGCCGCGGAGGGCAGGGCCGGTTACGGCATGCCCGGCGACCACGGCAGTGTGTTCGAGGATCTGACCGCCGGTGCGGTCAAACCCGACGATGCACTGGTCGTGTTCTTCGGCTCGCGCAACGACCAAGGGGTGGACCTAGGGCTGCTCGGCGACCGGGCGCGCAATGCATTCGACCTGGCGCACCGCGTCGCGCCCTCGGCGCGGCTACTGGTGATCGGACCGCCATGGCCGACCCCTGACGTACCCATTCCGGTGTTGCAGATTCGCGACGTCGTCCGCGCGGCCGCCGGCTTCGCACAAGCCGAGTTCGTCGATCCGATCGCAGAAGGCTGGTTCTTTGACCGCCCCGACCTGATCGGCGCGGACGGTGTGCACCCCAACGACGCCGGACATGCATATTTGGCGGATAAGATTGCGCCGCTGATCGGCGCGCGGCTGGCCGGTTAATTCCAGGTAACTTGATTAGCTCGCAAACGCGAAGTTGCGCTGGGTGTTTAGCGAGCATGCGGCTGACTTCTCAGTCTTCGGCGTGCCGTTCGTAGTCCCAACGTTCAAGGCGCGCTTGCAATTGCATGAGGCCGAGTCCCGCGAGCGGCGTGACGACCGTGGCGAATACCAACAGCATCGGACTCATATCTGAACCTCCAAAGCTCTTTTATTCCTAGCACGTTCGGCGCCCCCGCGTGGTTCATTCGCCAGAAAACTCGCCGAGGAATTTGGCCGTGATGACCGGCAATCGCCCGGGTCAGCCCGCGGCCAGGGCACGATCGGCGAGCGCGCCGATGACGGGTGCCAGTAACTGCGCGTATTCGGTCGTCAGGTGATTGTCGTCGCGGAACACCAGGGTGTTTCCGATGATCGTGGGGCAGCGATCCGGGGTGCAGAACAGGTCGGTCAGGTCCGCGTAGTGGCCCCCGCCGGCTTCGGTGGCAGTCTGTTCGGCGGCGACGCCGCCGGCGTTGGTAGCAGCGGAGCGCGACGGTGCGCATGCGCCGGCGTCGTCGAGATGGGCGGAAAGGCAGGTGGGCACCGACGACTGCGGATCCGCGACGGGCCCCAGGACCAGGACGCTCGAACCATTGCGACGCAGCTGCGCCACGGTCCGGTTCAAGGTGTCGATCCATGCGGGGTCATACGAGGCGAAGCTGAAGTCCGGTTGATAGCGCCGGCTCATGCTCAGCACCACGAACCGTGGCCGTTCGCTCTGTAGCCGCCCCATGATCTCGCCGCGCCACTGCTCACACTCGGTGTACTCGCGGCCCAGATACGGGCTGAGGATTGGTAGATCCTGCATCGGGCAGGTCACTTTGGCCAGCGTTTCAAGGCGCCAGTGGCGCTGTTCGGCAACCAATTGCAGCGCCGGGTCCCACATCGCGGCGTGCGAGTCGCCGACCAGGGCCACCGTTGTCGGCGAGGCGGTGTCGGCCGTTGCGCACTCGCTTTGACCGAGGTCGCGCCAGGAGCGCAGGCACCCGTTGACGAACACCGCCGCCTTGTCGCCGGGCGCGGCGGCCAGCGGTGGATTCAGGTTGGACGGGACCGCGCCCAGGCCGGCGGAGGCCGCGACCGCCGCGCGCACCGCGGCGAACGCCTGCTGGACCGCCGCCTCCTGTGGGCTGAGTGCTCGCTGGGGTAGCGCGGCCGGGGGCAGCGCAATGATCTTGGCTTCCGGGGCCGCGGTTCCATGGCCGACCGGTACCGGTATCGCGGTGAGCAGCAGCGCGCACGCGCACGCCGCGGCCGCGGTGGCCGCCGCCGCCAGTGTCAGGCTGGCCCGGACCGATCGCAATGCCGCGGTGAACCGCCCTGGATTCTCGACCAGATACATCGTGATCACCGCCAGGCCGGCGGAGACGGTCGTAGCGGCCAGCCGGGCCGGCAGGCCCGCGGGGTCACCCAGCAGCGGCGGCAGGAGCAGCAGCACCGGCCAGTGCCAGAGGTACCACGAGTAGGACACCCGGCCGATGGCGCGCATGACGGGCCGGCACAGCACCCGCCCGACCCCCATGGCACCGGTGACGCAGCCACTGCCGATCACCAGCGCGGTGCCCAGTACCGGCAGCAGCGCCGCCGTGCCGGGATACGGGGTGTTCGGGCCCAGTTGGGTGCAGGTGAGTAGCAGCAGCGCCAAACCGCCCCATCCGACGATGGTCGCCGGGACCAGCGGAAGCCGGCGCCACTGCTGCATCGTTAGGGCAACCAGGCCACCGACGGCGAGCTCCCAGGCCCGGGTCGGCAGCGAGAAGAACGCCCATGGCGGCGAGGTGCGGGTCCAGATTGCCGCGGCTGCCAGCGATGCCGCGGCCACCAGCACCAGGACCACCGCGTACGGGGTGGCGCCGCGGTTGTTCTTCCCGATACGTCGTAGCAACCACGCGGTTGCGATGATCAGCGCCGGCCAGACCAGATAGAACTGTTCCTCCACCCCGAGCGACCAGTAGTGCTGGAACGGCGATGGCGGCAGATCGGAGGCCATGTAGTCGGTGCCTTGCACGGCGAACCGGTAGTTGCCGACATAGAGGGCGCTGGCGATGCCGTCCACGAAGACCCGTCGTGCTTGTAGCGGCGGCAGCACAATGGCTGAGACGATCGCCGTGGCGACGCCCACGGTTGCCGCGGCCGGCAGCAGCCGGCGAGCGCGCGCACCATAGAAGCGGCCCAGCGCGACCGTATTCGTGGTGGTCACTTCGCGCCAAAGCAGCCCGGTGATCAGGAAACCGGAGATGACGAAGAACACGTCCACGCCGATGTAGCCGCCGGAGATCCCCGGAATACCCGCGTGGTACAGGACAACCGCCACCACCGCGATCGCGCGCAGGCCCTCGATGTCGGGGCGAAACGCGATTCGCGGACCGGGCCGCTGCGCTGCGCGGAGCTGGCTGGCGGACCGATCCTGCCGGATTGTCATCAACGTCGTCTTGTCATCAATTTGGTCGGTTCGTGGGGGCCGCACGCATGGCTAGGACGCCATCCAGGCGAGTTCACCGGGAAGGTGCTCGCGCCAGTACTCCGCGTCATGCCCGCCGGGGGAGAAACTGCCCGCCGGTGGATTCTTCAGCTGGTTCACGAATTGGCGGGTGGCGAAGTAAAAGCGGTCGCTGGTGCCGCAATCCACGCGCAGTGGAATCTGGTTGAGCGCCGGCAGACCCACCACGCGGTGCGCCATCCAATCGTCGTAGCTGTCAAAGGCTCCCGGCGCGCTGCCGGTGAAGGAGCTGAACAGGGCCGGGCTTATCGCACAGATCCCTGCGGTCCGTGCCGGGCCCAGCCGGGCCCCCAGCAGCAGCGCCCCGTATCCGCCCATCGACCAGCCCAGAAAACCTACCCGGGAGGTGTCCATCCCCATCGCGGCCAACATCGGCAACAGCTCCTCGAGCACCATTGCGCCGGAGTCCCCGCCGGAGGCCCTGCGGTGCCAGTAGGAGGTCTTGCCGCCGTCCACGCCCACCACGGCGAAGGGCGGCTTGCCGGACTTCACCAGCTGTGCGAGGCCTTCTTCGACACCGAGGTCGAGCATCATGCCCGCGTTGCCGTCCTTGCCGTGCAGGGCGATAACCGGACGCAGCAAGCCGGTCTGGCCGGGCGGAAGGGCGATCACCCAATTCGTCTTGATGCCGCCGCGAGCAGCCGAGATGAACGAGCCGGACAACCTGGTCGGCAGGCTGCTCCCGGCCGCCGGGGGCTCAAACGGAGCGGGTGCCTGCGGTGGGGCCGCCTTGGGTTCGAGGGGATTCAGCCATGCGCTCAGCGCCCACATCCCGGCGGCTCCTGCGCTGGTGCCGGCTCCCATACGCAGCACCGCGCGACGGGTCAGGTCAGCCACGAGCGCCATGATGCCGTGCCGACACCGGGTTTCCGGCCGAGGCACGCCGGACAACCGGGCAACGTAATTGTCGCGTGACATCCCGGCGTGCCCGGTGAGCGCGGCTAATCCACAGCGAGCCGTTGTGTAGCGAAGTTGCCGAAAAGTGCGGCGCGTAGATTCCGTTGTGGAGCAATGCGATGTGACCAGTGATGGCGGGCCTTGTTGCCCGGGACCTATCCAGGAGGTGCACCGTGCCGGTGAACGCGGTTGTGGGATACGACGGCTCGCCGGGGGCGAGCACGGCGATAGAAGCCGGTGCGTTGTTGTTCCCAGGAGCGCGCGGATGGATCACCTATCTCTGGGTTCCGCCGTTCGCCAGCGAAAAGGTGCGCCGGCGTCTGCGGCCCATGGCCAGCAACACCAACGAGTTGGTCGAGATGGTGGAGCGCGAGGGGGAGCTCGAGGCCCGGCGAGTGGTCGCGATGGGCGCGACCCTGGCCCGCGCCGCCGGATGGGATGCCGAACCGGTGCTCAAGCGGACTTGGGGGCCCGAAGGACTGCGCATGGCCGAGGAAGCCGACGAAGTTCAGGCAGACCTGGTACTCGTCGGCACCCGGGGGCTCGGCGGGACGCAAGCGGTGCTGGGCAGCGTGGCCGACATGGTGCTGCACCGCTGCCCGCGACCGGTGGTCGTGGTGCCCAATCCGATGCTGGCAGCCGAGTACGACGCGCTGCCGAAGGGGCCGATGGTGGTGGGATGGGACGGCTCGGCCGGCTCGGAAACGGTGTTGGCGGCGGCCAGACGCCTGTGCCCGGACCGGGAGGTGGTGCTGGTGTTCGTCGGCGACGGTAGTGCGCCTCCGCCCGCGGCGGGCGTGGGAGAGCTTCGGCAGCTGAGTGTCGAACGTGGTCGCGGTTTCCACGCTCGAGCCGTCTCCGAAGCGTTCGTAGCGGCCGGACAGGACAACGGCGCGGCCCTGCTGGTGGTCGGCTCGCGGGGACATTCCGGCGCGCGCGAGACATTGCTTGGCAGCGTCGCAATGGGCACCGTGCACCACTCCCATCGGCCGGTCCTGGTGGTGCCGAGCGGGTGGCAGGTTCCCGCCGACTCCTGAGCGCCGACGGGGCGCTTGGACCTAGGTCCGCGCGGTGGGTGACTTCCGACTCTGACCCCGCAGGGGTTTGATCAGGCAGGGTGGGAGCCATGACTTGTCGGTTTCCTGGCGAGGTGAGGTGATTGTCGGTATCGGTGACCGCCACCGCGGCCCATCACGGTCTGCCGGCCCACGAAGTGGTGCTGTTGCTGGAGACCGATCCGCACCGCGGATTGTCCGATGGCGAGGCGGCCGAGCGACTGCAGCGATTCGGGCCCAACGCCCTGCCGCTGGCCAAACGTGGTGGCTTGCTGCTGCGCATTCTGCGGCAGTTTCACCACCCGCTGATCTATGTGCTGCTGGTTGCCGGGGCGATCACCGCGGGCTTGCAGGAGTACATCGACTCCTCGGTGATCTTCGGGGTGGTCGTCCTCAACGCAATCGTGGGTTTCATTCAGGAGTCCAAGGCCGAGTCGGCGCTGGAGGGGCTGCGGTCCATGGTGCGCACCCAGGCCACGGTGATTCGGGACGGCCACGAGCACACCGTGGCTTCCGAAGATCTCGTTCCCGGAGATTTGGTGCTGCTCGAGAGCGGCGACAAGGTGCCGGCCGATCTGCGACTGGTGCGAGCAACGGAACTGCACCTCAACGAGTCGGCGCTGACCGGGGAGTCGGCGGCGGTCCACAAATCCGTGGCCGTACTGCCGGAGGCAACTCCGGTAGCCGACCGACTCAACATGGTCTATTCGGGCACCTTGGTTACCGCGGGCCGGGGCGCGGGCATCGCGGTCGCGACCGGCACCGAGACTGAACTGGGCGAAATTCATCGCCTCGTCGGGGCTGCGGAAACGCTCATGACGCCGCTGACCGCCAAACTCGCCTGGTTCAGCAAGGTCCTGACCATCGCCATCCTGGGTCTGGCGGCGGTCACCTTCGCCGTCGGGCTGCTTCGGCAGCAGGACGCCGTCGAGACCTTTACCGCCGCGATCGCGCTGGCGGTCGGTGCGATTCCCGAAGGCCTGCCGGCCGCGGTGACGATCACCTTGGCGATTGGGGTGGCCCGCATGGCCAGGCGCCGCGCCGTCGTCCGGCGCCTGCCGACGGTGGAGACGCTGGGCAGCACCACGGTGATCTGTACCGACAAGACCGGAACGCTGACCGAAAACCAGATGACCGTTCAGGTGATCTGGACCCCCGACGACGTCGTTGAGGTGACCGGCACCGGCTACGCACCCGACGGCATCCTGCAGGATTGCGATGGCGCACCGATGTCGATGGACGCGAATGCGGCGTTGCGCTGGTCCTTGATCGCCGGGGCGAGCTGCAACGATGCCGCGCTCACCCATGACGACGCGCGCTGGGACATCGTCGGCGATCCCACTGAGGGGGCGATGCTCGTCGTTGCCTCAAAGGCCGGGCTCGACCTCGGGCGACTCGCGTCCGGAATGCCACGAGAGGCGGCCATCCCGTTCAGCTCCGAGCGCCAGTACATGGCCACGTTGCATCGCGACGGTGCCGATCGTGTGGTGCTGGCCAAGGGCGCGGTGGAGCGAGTGCTCGAGCTGTGCAGCTCGCAGATGGGTGCCGACGGCGCATTGCGCCCGCTGGAGCCTGGCGCTGTCGTGGACGCTGCCGAAATGCTCACCGCCCGAGGTTTGCGGGTCCTGGCCACCGCGGTGCGTGTTGGCGGCAGTCCCCTGGAGCTCAACGAAGACACGCTGCCGGGCGACCTGGCGTTCACCGGGTTGCACGCGATGCTCGATCCGCCCCGGGGGGCCGCGCGGCGTGCGGTGGCGGCCTGTCACACCGCCGGCATCGACGTGAAGATGATCACCGGTGATCACGCCGGCACTGCCACGGCGATCGCGGCGCAGGTGGGGTTGCTCGACGATGGCGGACCCGGCCCGGGTGCCGTTCTTACAGGCCCTGACCTCGCCGCGCTGGACGCCGAAGACTATTCCGACGCCGTGGACCAGGCCACCCTGTTCGCCCGGGTCTCGCCCGAGCAGAAGCTGAGACTGGTCCAGGCCCTACAGGCCAGAGGGCACGTGGTCGCGATGACCGGCGACGGCGTCAACGATGCGCCGGCGCTGCGGCAGGCCAGCGTTGGTGTCGCGATGGGCCGAAGCGGCACCGAAGTCGCCAAGGACGCGGCTGACATGGTGCTGACGGATGACGACTTCGCCACCATCGAAGCTGCGGTCGAAGAGGGACGCGGGGTATTCGTCAATCTGACGAAGTTCATCACCTGGACACTGCCCACCAACATCGGTGAAGGGTTGGTGATCCTTGCCGCCATCGCATTCGGCACCGCCCTGCCGATCTTGCCGACTCAGATCTTGTGGATCAATATGACCACCGCGATCGCGCTCGGACTGATGCTGGCGTTCGAGCCCAAAGAGGCGGCCATCATGTCCCGTCCGCCGCGCGACCCGGACCAGCCGTTGTTGACGCGCACGCTGGTGGGGCGCATTCTGCTGGTCTCCACGCTGCTCGTGGCCTCAGCCTGGTGGCTGTTCGAATGGGAGGTCGGCAAGGGCGCCAGTGTCGAAGCTGCCCGGACCGCGGCGCTGAACCTCTTTGTTGTCGTTGAGGCGTTCTACCTCTTCAGTTGTCGGTCGCTGACCCGCTCGGCCTGGCGGATCGGCTTCTGGTCCAACCGCTGGATCATTTTTGGGGTCGCTGCTCAAGCGATCGCCCAACTTGCCATCACCTACCTTCCCGCGATGAACGCGGTCTTTGCGACGGCGCCGATCGGCGCCCCGGTATGGCTGCGTATCTTCGGCGTCGCCACCGTGGTCAGCTTGGTTGTGGCCGCCGACAAGTTGGTGCGCAGGATAGCCCCAGCACAGCGCAGGTAATTCTGACCTACGTGCACTGTTGCTCACGGACATCACTAGACTCAACGGCGCGGTGCGGGAGCGATGGGCTGGTGCGGTTTTTGGTCCGCTTCCCAGGAGTGGCACATAGGTGCTGTCGGGATGGCGTCGTTTTCGCTCAGCGGAATGCATCGCAGGATTGAACTCGCCCCCGGGCCCGTGGGTGGGTATCGAGGCATTCCATGGCCACAAGTACACCGCGCGCGATCGGGTCGCGGTATTTGCGTGCGGGCTAGCGGAGAAGAAAGGCTAGATGACTAGTTTATCTATCCATCAAGAAAACGCTGAACTGCAATTAAACGATCAAATCTACGGCGACGATTCGTTGTCCGATCGTGAAACGGGACTTTATCGCGCTGAATACGTGATGAGTTTTGTGGAGAAATGGGGCGAGCTGATCGACTGGGATGCTCGCTCCGAGTCCGAGGGGCGGTTCTTTGTTGACGTGCTGCGCGCCCGCGACAAGCAGAACATTCTCGACGTCGCGACGGGCACCGGGTTTCACTCGGTGCGTCTCACTGAGGCGGGATTCAATGTGACCAGTGCTGATGGTTCGGCGGCGATGCTGGCCAAGGCATTTGAGAACGGTCGCAAGCGGGGCCTCATCCTGCGAACCGTGCAGGCCGATTGGCGGGAGCTGAACCGCGACATCCAGGGCAAGTACGACGCCACCATTTGTCTTGGCAACTCGTTCACTCACTTGCATGATGAACACGATCGGCGTCGGGCCCTGGCCGAATTTTATGCGGCATTACGCCATGATGGGATTCTCATCCTCGACCAGCGAAATTATGATGAGATACTCGATCACGGGTTCAAGTCAAAGCACAAATATTACTACTGTGGTGATCAGGTGACGGCGGAGCCGGAATATGTCGATGAGGGCCTCGCTCGTTTCAAGTACGATTTCCCGGACGGCTCGGAATACACGCTGAACATGTTTCCGCTGCGGAAGTCCTATGTTCGTCGCTTGATGCGCGAAGCGGGCTTTACGACGGTGCGCACCTACGGGGATTTCCAGGAATCCTACGAGGAGACCGAACCCGATTTCTTCATCCATGTCGCGGAGAAGTCCTTGGCCAGTGAGGCGCTGGCCGAGCCCGATATTGATGCGGCGTTGACCGGCACTCGGGCCGAGCCCGAGGCCTACTACGACAGCGATGACGCCAACGCCTTCTACTCGATGATCTGGGGCGGCGAGGACATTCACGTCGGCTGCTACGAGGACACCTGCGATATCGGGGCGGCCGCGAGAAAGACCGTGGACCGCATGGTGCGCCAGTTGACCCGGTTCGACGGCGATACCCGGGTCTTGGACCTGGGGGCCGGCTACGGCGGCTGCGCCCGGCACCTCGCCAGCGACTACGGCAGTTCGGTGACCTGTCTGAACATCTCCGAAGCGCAGAACGAGACGAACCGGGAGCGCAACCGCAATGCGGGCCTGGACGCCAAGATCCGGGTGGTGCACGGCAGCTTTGAAGCGATTCCCGAGCCCGACGGCAGCTACGACGTCGTCTGGTCGCAGGACGCCATCTTGCATGCCGCCGACCGCCGAAAGGTGATCGAGGAGGCGTTCCGGGTGCTCAAAGCCGGTGGCGAGTTGATCTTCACCGATCCGATGCAGGCCGACGAGGTGCCCGACGGTGTGCTGGCGCCGGTGTATGACCGGCTGAACCTGGCCGACCTCGGCTCGATGCGTTTCTATCGCGAAACCGCGTTGGCAGTGGGTTTCGAAGTGGTTGATCAGATCGACCTGGTGCACAACCTGGGGGTCCACTACCAGCGGGTGCTCGAGGAACTCGAGACCCGCCGTCGTGAACTCGAGGAGCATTCGTCCACCGAGTACCTGGACAAGATGCGGGTCGGCCTGCGGAACTGGGTGGACTCCGCGCGTGAGGGGCACCTGGCCTGGGGCATCCAGCACTTCCGCAAGCCCCACTGACGTACCCGAGCCACCCCGGCAACTCGGTCGCACACCGATTTGCCGGGGTGGCCCGTTTCGTGAGTCAATCGGTCGATGCGCGGTCTGGACCGCCCCGACCTCCTGGAAGGCAGCCGTCAATAGATAACCGATTAGGACTGCGGCAAGGGTTAACGCAGCGTCAGCTCAACATGATCGCGATCGGCGGTGTCATCGGGGCCGGCCTTTTCGTCGGGTCCGGTGTGGTCATCCGCGCTACCGGTCCCGCCGCCTTCCTGACCTACGCGCTGTGCGGTCTGCTGATCCTTCTGGTGATGCGGATGCTCGCCGAGATGGCCGCCGCGAATCCGTCCACCGGGTCGTTCGCCGACTTTGCTGCCGACGCCCTCGGCGGCTGGGCCGGGTTCTCGGTCGGCTGGCTGTACTGGTACTTCTGGGTGATCGTGGTCGGCTTCGAGGCCGTCGCCGGAGCAAAAGTCCTGATGTACTGGATTCATGCGCCGTTGTGGCTGCTCTCGTTGTGTCTGATGATCATGATGACGGCGACGAACCTGTTCTCGGTGTCGTCCTTCGGTGAGTTCGAGTTCTGGTTTGCGGGCATCAAGGTGGCCGGCATCGTGGTGTTCCTGGCCCTCGGCGCCGCGTTCGCCTTTGGTTTGCTACCGGGTCACCATATGGATTTCGGCAACCTCACCTCACACGGCGGACTTTTTCCCAAGGGCGTGGAGCCGGTCTTCGCCACCGTTGTGATCGCGATCTTCTCCATGACCGGAACCGAAATCATCACCATCGCTGCCGCCGAAACGCCTGACCCGGAATATGCGGTGCAGCGAGCGATGAGCACGGTGATGGCCCGCATTGCGGTGTTTTTCGTCGGGTCGGTTTTTTTGCTCGTCGTGATTCTGCCGTGGGACACGATCGACCCCGGCACCTCGCCCTATGTTGCGGCCTTCCAACGCATGGGGATTCCCGGCGCGGACCAGATCATGAACGCGGTGGTGGTCACCGCGGTGCTGTCCTGTCTGAACTCGGGCCTCTACACCGCGTCGCGAATGATGTTCGTGCTTGCCGGGCGACGGGAGGCGCCGGCCTCGCTGGTGAAAGTCAGCCGCCGGGGGGTGCCCTACGTGGCCATCCTGGCCTCGTCGGCGGTGGGCTTTTTGTGCGTGATCATGGCCTGGATCGCGCCCACCACGGTATTCATCTTCCTGCTCAATTCCTCTGGTGCGGTTCTGCTTTTCGTCTACCTGCTGATCGCTTTCTCCCAGATCGTCTTGCGCGGCCGAACCCCACCGGAGAAGCTGCGGGTGCGGATGTGGTTTTTCCCTGGCTGCCGATTCTCACGGTGGTCGGCATCTTCGTTGTGCTGGTCCGCATGGCTTTCGACGACGCCGCGCACAGCCAGTTCTGGCTCAGCATGTTGTCCTGGGTTGCCGTGCTCGGGATCTACGGGATAACCAGGCTGATCAACCGCAACAGCCGGATGCGGCCCCGGGGCCAAACCAGCGACGTGTGACAACCCCTAATCCGAATTCACTGCACTCCATTGCCGTTCGACCGACTTGACCAACGCGGTCAGTGTCGTGTTCACCGGTGTCGGCACCCCGACCGCGCCGTTGATCACGTCTATCTCGCTGGCCCGGCGCGCCTCGTGGTCGAGCAGCGCCGACGGTTTTGCGTTGGGCATTGCGGCGCCGAAGGCGCGCGCGTGTGCGACGGGGTCGGTGACGGCAACCGCGATCCCTGATGCCCGCGCCACTGCCCACGCTTCCGTTGCCGCCGCACGGCTGACCGGGCCCATCTCCGCGTCATCGAGCACCTGGCCCACGGTCATCCCGGTCAATGCGCATGGCGCGCTGTAGGCGACATTGCAGATCAGCTTTTCCCACTGCATCGCAGCGATATCGGTGACGGCCGCAGCGTCGAAGCCCGCCTCGGTCCAGGCGTGGGCAATGCGCTCGACGGTCTCGTGCGGCAGCGACGAATAGGCGCCGAAGCGCATCGCTTTCATCGCGTTGTGGTGCACGTGCCCGGGCGCGAGCCGGGCCGCGCCGAATCCGCTTGCGATCCCAACCGCGACCCGCTGCTCACCGACGATGTCGGCGACCGTCTCGGCCGAACCGAGACCGTTTTGAATGGTCAGCACTGGTGTGTCGGCGCCAAGCATGCACAGCGCTTGCCGTGCGCCCGCCGCCACGTCCGCGGCCTTGACGGCAAGCACCACCAGGTCCATCACCTCGGTGGGCGCAGTGGTGGCTGCTCGCAGCGACACCAGCTGGTCAGTGCCGGGGCCGCTGACCCGCAGACCGGTTCGGGTGATCTGGTCGACGTTGGGTTGGTGACGGTCGATCACCGCGACGTCGTTGTCCGCTCCGGCGAGTCTGGCGGCGTAGATGGAACCCATTGCACCGCAGCCGATTATCGCAATCTTCAACGCACTCTCCCGAGGCTACCTCGTCAGTTCGCTGATCAGCTCGCCAAGGCCGGGTTTGCGTTCGAGCCCGAACCCCGGCGCATCCGTGGGCACGATCTGCCCGTCGCGCAACACGCAGCCATCGCAATAGCCGCCGAAGGGCTGGAACACCCCCGGATAGGACTCGCATCCGCCCAATCCGAGGCCCGCGGCGATGTGCAGGTTGATCATGTGTCCGCCGTGCGGGTATGCGCAACGGCGGTCGAACCCGTGCGCCTCGATCAACTCGAGCATCCGCACGTACTCGCCCAACCCGTAGCTCAGGCCGGCGTCCATCTGAAAGATGTCACGGCCCGCGCGCATGCCGCCATAGCGGACCAGATTGGTTACGTCGGGTACCGAGAACAGGTTTTCGCCGGTGGCAACGGTGCCTGCGTAGCAGCCGGTCACCGCACGGTTCAGCTCGAAATCCAATGGGTCACCGGGTTCTTCGTACCAGCGCAGTCCGTAGGGGGCCAACCTCGCGGCCCAGCGCGTCGCGGCGGCCCGGTCGAACCTGCCGTTCGCGTCCACCGCCACCCGATCTGCGCCCACGACGTCGATGACCGCCTCGATGCGCGCCAGGTCGTCGCGCTGCGCCACGCCGCCAATCTTCATCTTGACCGCGTCATAGCCCAGATCCAGATAGCGGCGCATCTCATCGCGCAGGGCGTCCAGGCCGCCGCCCGGGTAGTAGTAGCCGCCGGCGGCATACACCGAGACCAGCGGGGCCGGATCCCGTCCGAAGCGGCGCGCGATGGTCGCGTATGCGGGCTCGTCATTGAGCTTGGCGGCCAGATCCCAGCACGCCAGTTCCACGGCGGCGGCCGCGCCGGCCCGGTCCCCATGTCCGCCGGGCTTCTCGTCGCAAAGCGCATGCCGCAGCACAGCGGCCGGGTCGAGGTGTCCGCGCTGGTCCAGCAGTGCATCTTCGGGCGCCGCGAGCACGCGGGGGATCATTCGGTCGCGCAGGATCCCGCTTTGGGCGAATCGCCCAATCGAGTTGAAAGCCACCCCCGTAAACGGTTTTCCGTGCCGGATCACGTCGCTGACCACGGCGACGAGCGAGACCGTGTGCTGGCTGAAGTTGACGACCGCGTTGGCGGGTCCACCGAGTAGCCGGACCGGCCGCTCCAGGATCGCGACGATCCGCATCACCAGGGGCTCAAGGAGTCCGGGTCAGTAGCACGGCGCTGTCATTTGCCCTGGGGCGAATCGCGCGAGGCGTTCGGGGAATTGCATGTCACCATCCAACTCGTTGCGCAGGGCTGATCTCAAGGTCATGGGCATTACTCGCGGCAATTCGCCCACTCAGCACGCGAACGGGTGGACTATCGATCAGACAGAAGTGTCGAGGAGGTGGGCCAATGATCCGCGCCGTGTGGAACGGAACCGTGCTGGCAGAAACGCCCCGGACGGCAAGGGTGGAGGGCAATCACTATTTCCCGCCCGAATCGGTGCATCGCGTGTACTTGCGGGAAAGCACGACCACTTCGCTGTGCCCCTGGAAGGGCGTGGCCCACTACTACACCGTCGTGGTCGACGGCCGTACGAATCCCGACGCCGCCTGGTTCTATCCGCGTCCTAGCCCGCTGGCCCGTCGCATCAAGAATCATGTCGCGTTCTGGAACGGCGTGGATGTCGAAGGTGAACCCGAGGGCGAGGCGACCGGCCTGGTGTCTCGGGTGGCCGGCTGGCTTGGCGGCAAGCGTTAGCGTCGGGAAAACCAGCCCCTGCTGGTGTTGCGTTGTTCCAGGAGTTCCGGTGCCTGGGTGCGCACCGCGTCGATGACTTGGCCGGCCGTCGGGTTGACCATCGCCACGTCGCCGACCACCACGGTCGGCACCGTCTCGTTGCCGTCTGCGACTGAGCGAACCGCCGCGGCCGCATCTGGATCCGTCCAGATGTTGATCTCTCGGGTCGGTAGCCCGCGCCGGCGGAGCCCGCGGCGCAGGCGCCAACAGAACGGACAGCCAGGCCGCCAATAAACCACCACTTCGTGCTCGCTCATAACCTCACGTCCTCATCCAATGGACCACTGATGGCCAGCGTGATACCCATACTGCACGCAGGCAACGGCCGCGCCGGCCAATCCCAGAAGTGATCGCGGCCGTCAATCCGGTGCCGCCCGGTCGTCCAAGAGGCGTTCGGGATGGTGGTAGTCGTTGGTGCGGGCGCCGCGACGAAGTTGGGGTGGCGGGAGCCATGCGGTGCGGCTGTTGGGGAGTTTTATTGTCTGCCAGCTCTTTCCGGCAAGCCTGTGGTGCGGTGTGCAGGCGAAGGTGAGGTTGTCGACGTCGGTCGGGCCCCCGGCGGCCCAGTCGGCGAGGTGGTGGACTTCGCACCAGTAGCCCGGGGCGTCGCAGCCGGGGTGGGTGCAGCCGCGCTCGGCGGCGTAGAGGACCACGCGCTGGTCGGGCGAGGCGATGCGCCGGGTGCGCCCCAGATATAGGGGCCGGTTGGAGTGCTCGTCGAAAACGGCCAGATAGTGGTAGGCGTGCCGGGCCATGCGGATGACATCGCGCATGGGGAGCAGGGTCCCTCCGCCGGTGACGGCGCGGCCGGTGGCCGCGGTGAGTTCTTGCAGGGTGGTGGAGACGATGACGGTCACCGGCAGCCCGTTGTGAGTGCCCAGGGCTGGGTCACCGAGTTGGCCGCGCACCAGCGCGTTGAGGGCGTCGTGTTGGCGTTGGGCGGGGCGGCGGGCGTCGGTAGCGGCGGCGTCTTCGGTGGGTTCGTCAGTGACACAGGGGGTTTGGTTGTCGGGGTTGCACATGCCGGGAGCGGCGAAGCGCGCCAGCCAGGCGTCGAGGTTGGCGCGCAGTTCCGGGGTGGCGATCAGTTTCCCGATGCTCATGCCGTCGCGGCGTTGGGCGCACCAGGTGAACCCACGCTGACGTGCCCGGTCGGCATCGGAGAACCTGCCGTCCGGGTTGATCAGCAGGGCGCAGCGGTGTGGGGCCTTTTCCAGTTGGTCGGGACGCAGTTGCAGGGCCTGGTGGGCCAGCAGCTTCTCGGCGTCCGCAACGATTTGCGGCGCGGTGTCCTGCGGTAGATCGCGCACGAAGGTCGCAATGACGCGCAGGTGCTGGCCATCGAGCTGACCGTCGCGCCAGGCCCGCGCGGTGGCGGGCAGTTCCGGGGCAGCACCTGCCCGGTCAGGGTGGTCCGGGCAGACAGTTGTTGAGCATCACGCAGCCGGCGACGGGCGTTCGTGGGGGTGATGCGTAGCCAGTCGGCGACGACCTTGGTCACCGGCCCACCGATGGCGGCGGGATCCTCGGTGTACAGGCCGGCGATCACGTCGTGGCTGATCACCGCCTGCAGGCGTCGAGCGGTTTCCAGCCGCGCCAGCATACGCAGCCGCTCGACAGGCTGCAGACCCTCGAGGTGGGCTTCGCCGATCGCCGCCACAGCGGCATCGAGGGCGTCCAGAAGACCGGCAATCGAACGCATATTCGAATGCTAGATCGTCCGCACTGGTAGCCACCACGCCATAGCGGCCGGTTGTGGATGAACGTCCGGGTGTGGATAGATTCGGTCGCCCGGATCAGATCGCGATTAGCCTGGCTTGGTGCAGGTGGGCCGTGTGAGTCGGATCGACGAGGCGCACACGGCGGCGTGGGGATGGCGGTGACCACCGGGGCTCGCTCCGAGCTGCAGAAGGCGCTGGGGCAGCGGTCGGCCGTGCTGTTCGGTCTCGCGTATATGACGCCGATCATCGTGCTGGGCATCTTCGGGGTGATCGCCGAACGATCGAAGGGCGCCAGCGCCGGGTCCTACCTGCTGGCCACCGTCGCGATGCTGTTCACCGCGCAGAGCTACGGGGTGATGGCACGGCACTTTCCGGTCGCCGGCTCGGCCTACACCTACGTGCGCAAGGCGCTGGACGCCCGGGTGGGCTTCATGGTCGGCTGGGCGGTCCTGTTGGACTACCTATTTTTGCCGTTGGTGATCTGGTTGATCGGCGGCTCCTATTTGCAAGACCGGTTTCCCGCCGTGCCGTTTTGGACATGGATCGTGGGCTTTGCCGCCCTGACCACCGTGCTCAACCTCATCGGGCTCAAAGTCGCCGACCGGGCGAACTTCATCCTGTGACGTTTCAACTGCTGATCCTGGCCTTCTTCGTGGCGCTGACGATTGGGTATCTGGTCGGTGACTCGCGGTCACTGCTTTCACTGACCCCGTTCACCGGCAACGGAGGGTTTACGGCGATCACCGCGGGAGCGGCGGTGGCCGCCTACTCATTTCTGGGTTTCGACGCTGTCAGCACGCTGACCGAGGAGACCCACGATGCCGAGCGCACCATCCCGCGGGCCATTGTGCTGATCGCGCTGATCGGCGGGGCCATCTTCGTCACCGTCGCCTACGTTGTCAGCCTGGTGGCCCCGGGCAGTTCGTTTCCCGATGCCGATTCGCTTTCCGAGGGTGTCGCCAGGACCATCGGCGGCAATCTGTTCGCGGCGGTCTTCCTGGCCGCCTTGATCATCGGCCAATTCACCTCCGGGCTTGCCGCGCAGGCGGCGGTCTCGCGCCTGCTCTATGCGATGGGTCGCGACGGCGTCCTGCCCAGGCGGGTGTTCGGCGTGGTCTCCGCGAAGTTTCACACCCCGATGTTCAACATCATGCTGACTGGCGCGGTGGGCATGGCCGCGATCCTGCTCAGCGTCGCAACGTCGACGTCATTCATCAACTTCGGTGCGTTCACGGCCTTCACGCTGGTCAACGTGTCGGTGGTGGTGTACTTCGTGCGGGAGCGCGGGGCCGGGTTGCCCCGATGGCGCTATCTGGTGCTCCCGGTGATCGGCGCCGCCGTCGATATCTACCTGCTTGCCCACCTGGCATCCGACGCGTTGATCGTCGGATTGTCCTGGGCCGCCATCGGCTTTCTCTATCTGCTGTGGCTCACCCGCGGCTTGACCAGGCAGCCACCGGACCTGGCGGGCGCGGCCGAGCGCGGGTAGCGAGCTCACGAGGCAGCGGCAAGTCTTACACCCTGTAGTTGAACCGGTCGGCGAGGCTGGGACACTGGTTGCCATGGGCAGCACTGACCAGGCGGTCACCAGCGTGCGCAGGTCGGCGCAGCTGTTTACCGACGCGTGCGCGGTTATCCCGGGTGGGGTGAACTCCCCGGTGCGGGCGTTTACCGCCGTCGGCGGCACCCCGCGGTTCATCACCGAAGCGCACGGCTGTTGGCTTACCGACGCGGATGGGAATCGCTACGCAGACCTGGTGTGCTCGTGGGGCCCGATGATTCTCGGTCATGCGCACCCCGCCGTGGTCGAGGCGGTTTCCCGGGCCGCCGTCAACGGATTGTCGTTCGGGGCGCCGACGCCCACTGAGACCGAGCTGGCCGCCGAAATGATCGGGCGGGTGGCACCGGTCGAGCGGCTGCGCCTGGTCAACTCCGGTACCGAGGCCACCATGAGCGCCGTGCGGCTGGCGCGTGGGTTCACCGGCAGGTCCAAGATCATCAAGTTCTCCGGCTGCTACCACGGGCATGTGGACGCGCTGCTGGCCGACGCGGGTTCGGGCGTGGCCACCCTGGGCCTGCCGTCGTCGCCGGGGGTCACCGGCGCCGCGGCGGCCGACACCATCGTGTTGCCCTACAACGACCTCGAGGCCGTGCGGCAGACGTTCGCACAGCACGGGGAACAGATCGCCGCGGTGATCACCGAGGCCAGCCCGGGCAACATGGGGGTGGTCCCACCCGGGCGCGGCTATAACGCGGCGTTGCGTGCGGTCACCGCCGAACACGGTGCGCTGCTGATCGTCGACGAGGTGATGACCGGATTCCGGGTCAGCCGCAGCGGTTGGTATGGAATCGATCCGGTCGACGCCGACCTGTTCACCTTCGGCAAGGTGATGAGCGGCGGGCTGCCCGCGGCCGCATTCGGCGGACGGGCCGAGGTCATGGAGCGCTTGGCGCCATTGGGGCCCGTTTACCAAGCCGGCACCTTGTCGGGCAATCCGGTGGCGATGGCGGCCGGACTGGCGACCCTGCGCGCGGCCGATGACGGTGTCTATGCCGCACTGGATGCCAACGCCGATCGGCTGGCCCGGCTGCTGGCCGGGGCGTTGACGGATGCCGGTGTGGCGCATCAGATTCCGCGCGCGGGCAACATGCTCAGCGTGTTCTTCAGCGAGACGCCGGTCACCGATTTCGCCGCCGCGCGCAATAGTCAGACGTGGCGTTTCGCTCCGTTCTTTCATGCCCTGCTGGATGCGGGCGTCTACCCGCCGTGCAGTGCATTCGAGGCGTGGTTCGTCTCGGCCGCCCTTGATGACACCGCGTTCGAGCGGATCGCTGACGCGTTGCCCACCGCAGCGCGGGCGGCCGCCAACGCCACCCCGGAGAGCAGACCCTGATGGCTGAACAGACTCGAGTCCACGTCGTGCGCCATGGCGAGGTGCACAACCCCACCGGGGTTCTCTACGGTCGGCTGCCTGGATACCGCCTGTCCGAGACCGGCGCGGCACAGGCGGCCGCGGTGGCCGAATACCTGGCTGACCGCGATGTTGTCGCCGTTGTCGCATCTCCACTGCAGCGTGCGCAGGAGACCGCCGCGCCGATAGCCGCCGCGCACGAACTGGCGATCGACACCGATCCCGACCTGATCGAATCGGCGAACTTTTTCGAGGGCCGCCGTGTCGGCCCCGGGGACGGCGCCTGGCGTGACCCGCGGGTGTGGTGGCAGCTGCGCAACCCGTTCACCCCGTCCTGGGGCGAGCCCTACCTCGAGATCGCGCAGCGGATGGCGACCGCGGTGGACAAGGTGCGCGCTCGCGCCGCCGGGCACGAGGCGGTCTGCGTCAGCCACCAGCTGCCGGTCTGGACGCTGCGGTTGCATCTGACCGGTAGGCGGCTGTGGCATGACCCGAGGCGCCGAGACTGTTCGCTGGCATCGGTGACCTCCCTGGTTTATGACGGTGACCGGCTGGTCGACGTGGTGTACTCCGAGCCGGCAGGCGCTTGACGATGCGCCGGCTGGTGATTGCCGCGGCGGTGCTGGCGGCACTGCTGACCGGTTGTTCCGGCCGGGACGCGGTGGTGCAGGGCGGCACATTCGAATTCGTTTCCCCCGGCGGCAAGACCGACATCTTCTACGACCCGCCGGCCAGTCGAGGCCACCCCGGGCCGCTGTCGGGGCCGGACCTGATCGACCCGGATCGCACGCTCTCCCTCGACGATTTCGCCGGTCGGGTCGTGGTGGTCAACGTGTGGGGCCAATGGTGTGGGCCGTGCCGGGCCGAGATCACCCAGCTGCAGCAGGTCTATGACGAGACCCGGGCCGCCGGGGTGTCCTTCCTGGGCATCGACGTGCGCGACAACAGCCGGGCCGCGGCCCAGGACTTCGTCCGCGACCGTCATGTGACGTTCCCGTCGATCTACGATCCGGCCATGCGCACGCTTATCGCCTTCGGCGGCAAGTACCCTACCACCGTCATCCCGTCCACCTTGGTGCTGGACCGCCAGCACCGGGTCGCGGCGGTCTTCCTGCGTGAACTGCTGGCCGAGGATCTGCAGCCGGTGGTGCAACGGTTGGCCCAAGAACCGGCGGCGGGTTCGACGCCGCCCGGACCGCAATGACCGGGTTCGCTGAGGTTGCCGCCGCGGGCCCGCTGCTGGTGGCCCTCGGATTGTGTGTGCTGGCCGGACTGGTTTCGTTCGCTTCCCCGTGCGTGGTGCCGCTGGTGCCGGGTTACCTGTCGTATCTGGCCGCGGTGGTCGGTGTGGATGGGTCCGGCGATGGTCGGGCAGCCGGGGTCGGGGTCAAGGCGCCCGCCGGGGTCCGGTGGCGGGTGGCCGGCTCGGCCTTGCTGTTCGTGGCCGGGTTTACCACCGTTTTCGTGCTGGGCACCGTTGCGGTGTTGGGCATGACCACCACCCTGATCAGCAACCAGCTGGTGCTGCAGCGCGCCGGTGGCGTGCTGACCATCATCATGGGACTGGTGTTCGTGGGACTGATCCCCGCGCTGCAGCGCCAGGCGCGGTTCAGTCCGCGTCAGGTGACGACGGTGGCGGGAGCGCCGCTGCTCGGCGCGGTGTTCGCGCTGGGGTGGACGCCTTGTCTGGGGCCGACGCTGACCGGGGTGATCACGGTTGCTTCCGCGACCGATGGCGCCAGCGTGGCCCGCGGAATCGTGCTGGTGATCGCCTACTGCCTGGGGTTGGGCATTCCGTTTGTGCTGCTGGCGTTCGGTTCGGCGGGGGCGGTCGCGGGCCTGGGCTGGCTGCGCCGCCACACCAGGGCCATCCAGATCTTCGGCGGCGTGCTGTTGATCGTCGTCGGCCTGGCGCTGGTCACCGGGGTGTGGAACGACGTGGTCTCCTGGCTGCGCGACGCCTTCGTGTCCGACGTGAGGTTGCCGATTTGAGCGCGCGACCAGACGCAGAATCACCCAAAACGGCACGTTTTGGTGCGATTCTGCGTCTGCTCGGCCAGAAGGCACGCAACACCTGGCGGTCCCTGACCTCGATGGGCACCGCGCTGGTGCTGTTGTTCCTGCTCGCATTGGGCGCAATACCCGGGGCGCTGGTGCCGCAGCGCAGCCTCAACGCCGGCAAGGTCGACGACTACCTCAAAGCCCATCCGCTGATCGGCCCGTGGTTGAACAAGCTGCAGGCCTTCGACGTGTTCTCCAGCTTCTGGTTCACCGCCATCTACGTGTTGCTGTTCGTCTCCCTGGTCGGCTGTCTGACCCCGCGGATGATTGAGCACGCGCGTAGCCTGCGAGCCACCCCGGTGGCCGCACCGCGCAACCTGGCGCGGCTGCCCAAACACGCCGGCTCCCGGGTCGCGGGGGAGCCCGAGCTGCTGGCCGCCACCATCGTCGGCCGGTTACGGGGCTGGCGCACCGCCATCCGCCGCTCCGGCACCACCGTCGAGGTGTCCGCCGAAAAGGGTTACCTGCGCGAATTCGGCAACCTGGTCTTCCACTTCTCCCTGCTGGGTCTGCTGGTCGCCGTCGCCGTCGGCAAGCTGTTCGGCTACGAGGGCAACGTGATCGTGATCGCCGACGGCGGACCGGGTTTCTGCTCGGCATCCCCGGCCGCCTTCGACTCGTTCCGCGCCGGCAATACCGTCGACGGCACGTCGCTGCACCCGATCTGCATCAGGGTCAACGATTTCGCGGCCCACTACCTGGCTTCCGGGCAAGCCACCTCGTTCGCCGCGGATATCGCCTATCAAACCGGCAATGACCTGAGCGCAAACACCTGGCGGCCCTACCGACTGGCGGTCAACCACCCGCTGCGGGCCGGCGGTGACCGGGTGTACCTGCAGGGCCACGGCTACGCCCCCACCTTCACGGTGACGTTCCCGGACGGACAGACCCGCACGTCGACCGTGCAATGGCGGCCCGACAACCCGCAGACGCTGCTCTCCTCGGGGGTGGCGCGCATCGATCCACCGGCGGGCAGCTATCCCACCGCCGCCGAGCGTCGGCAGCACGAAATCGCCATCCAGGGTCTGCTTGCCCCGACCGAACAGCTCGATGGGACGTTGCTGTCGTCACGATTCCCGGTGCTGAATGCCCCCGCGGTGGCCATCGACGTCTACCGCGGCGACACCGGGCTGGACACCGGACGGCCACAGTCGCTGTTCAGTCTCGATCCCCGGCTCATCGAGCAGGGCAGGCTGGTGAAGGAAAAGCGAGTCAACCTGCGCGTCGGCCAGCAGGTCCGCATCGATGCGGGTCCGGCCGCGGGCACCATCGTCCGCTTCGACGGCGCGGTGCCGTTCGTCAACCTGCAGGTATCCCATGACCCCGGTCAAACCTGGGTGCTGGTCTTCGCCATCACGATGATGGCCGGCCTGGTGGTGTCGCTGCTGGTTCGCCGCCGCCGGGTGTGGGCTCGACTTACGCCGGAAAACGACGCGCCAGGTACGGTGAACGTCGAGCTGGGCGGCCTGGCGCGCACCGATAACTCCGGATGGGGTGACGAGTTCGAGCGGCTGACCGAGAGATTGTTGGCCGGGCTCGGCGAGCCCGGCACGCCCGATTCGGCCGCAGCGGCCGCCATAAGGAGCTCCCAGGTGGACGTCACATGAACACCGCGAACATCAACATCGACCTGGCCAGGTATTCGGACTGGGCATTCACCTCAGCGGTGGTCGCGCTGGTGGTCGCGCTGCTGCTGCTCGCCTTCGAACTGGCCTACGTCCGCGGCCGCAAAGTCGACGAACGAGAACTGGTGCTGGCCGGATCGGTTGCCAGCGACGCCACGACGCCCGGAATCGTGCTGGACGGCCCACGGCGGCCGTTGGACGAGCGCGTCGGGCGGGCCGGACTGGCCGTGGTCTACCTGGGCATCGGGCTGTTGCTGGCCTGCATCGTGTTGCGCGGCCTGGCCACCATGCGGGTGCCCTGGGGCAACATGTACGAGTTCATCAACTTGACCTGCATGTCCGGCCTGATCGCCGGCGCGGTCGTGTTGCGCCGTCCGCAATACCGATCACTGTGGGTCTTCCTGCTGCTGCCGGTGCTCATCCTGCTCACGGTGTCCGGGCGCTGGCTCTATACGAATGCCGCCCCGGTGATGCCCGCGCTGCAGTCCTACTGGCTGCCGATCCACGTGTCGGTGGTCAGCCTAGGCTCCGGGGTTTTCCTGGTCGCCGGGATCTCCAACATCCTGTTTTTGCTGCGCACCTCGAGACTCGGCGCACCGGACAGTCAACCCGCCGAGAGCACGCTGGGCCGCCTGGTGCAACGACTCCCCGACGCCCAGACCCTGGACCGGATCGCCTACCGAACCACGATCTTCGCTTTCCCAGTGTTCGGGTTCGGGGTGATCTTCGGTGCCATCTGGGCCGAACAGGCCTGGGGCCGGTACTGGGGCTGGGACCCCAAGGAGACGGTGTCGTTCGTCGCCTGGGTGGTGTACGCGGCCTACCTGCACGCCAGGTCGACGGCAGGCTGGCGGGATCGCAAAGCGGCCTGGATCAATGTCGCCGGATTTGTAGCGATGGTCTTCAACCTGTTCTTCGTTAACCTGGTGACGGTCGGCCTGCATTCCTACGCGGGCGTGGGCTAGACGTTCGAGCCCAACCGACCCGTGACGGCAAGCAAGGGGGAGTGGACGTGTCAGACCATCCGAGCGCGGGCGTGGGGGCGTCCAATGCCTACCAGGGCGAAGGCGGCAAGGATCATCCGACCATTCAGCTGCCACCGGTGCCACACCAGCCGCCTCAGCTGGGTGAACCGCCGGTAGCGGGCGGCAGCGACGCCCCGACCCGGGCCTTCGCCGGATTTCGCACCGAGCGCCGGTCGGCCGCACGCGCGGAGGGCGCAGAGGCCCCCGACGTCGCGCAGTGGGAATCCGGACCGGATACCGGACCGGTCGCCGGTCTCCCGCGGGTGGACCCGACCGCGTACGGCGCCTACTACAACGGTCCGCCCGAGCCCCCCGCCGAGCCCCAATACCGTCCCGAATCGGTGCCGCAAACCCCGTATCCGGAGTTGTCCACCAGCATGCTGCTGCGGCCGGTCAAGTCTCCGCCGACCGAAGGCTGGCGCCGGCTGGTCTATGTGCACTCTGGTCAGTTGGTCAACCTGGGGGAGAGCCCGCGGGCCACCCGCTACAACAACCTGGTTGCCCAGATCAACCGGCCCATGCGCGGCTGCTACCGAATTGCGCTGGTTTCGCTCAAGGGTGGTGTCGGCAAGACCACCATCACCGCGACGTTGGGTTCCACCTTCGCCTCGGTTCGCGGTGACCGTGTGGTGGCGGTGGACGCCAACCCCGACCGCGGCACGTTGAGTCAGAAGGTACCGCTGGAGACCCCGGCCACGGTGCGCCATCTGATCCGGGACGCCGAAGGCATCGAGCGCTATAGCGACGTGCGTTGCTACACATCGCAGGCCAAGAACGGGTTCGAGGTCCTCGCGTCGGACACCGATCCGGCCGCATCCGAAGCGTTCAGCGCCGACGACTACACCCGCACCCTGGACATTTTGGAACGGTTCTACGGCTTGGTGCTCACCGACTGCGGCACGGGACTGCTGCACTCGGCGATGTCGGCGATATTGGCCAAGTCCGACATCTTGATCGTGGTGAGCTCGGGTTCCATCGATGGGGCCCGGAGCGCCTCGGCGACGTTGGACTGGCTCGAGGCGCACGGCTACGAGGAGTTGGTGCGCAACTCGATCGCGGTGATCAACGCCGTTCGGCCCCGCTCGAGCAAGGTCGACATGCAAAAGGTGATCGATCATTTCGCGCGGCGTTGCCGTGCCGTGCGGCTGGTGCCGTTCGACCCACATCTCGAGGAGGGCGCCGAAATCGTCCTGGACCGGATGAAGCGGGAGACCCGTGAGGCCCTCGCCGAACTGGCGGCGGTGGTTGCCGAGGGATTCGGTCCGGACCAGCGACGATCCAGCCCGAGCTTCGGCTGACCAGGCTACTGCCCCCCTTGCCCCAACTTTCGCAGGAACTCCGGATCGTCGTCGGGCCCGATGACGCGCGTCTTCGGTCGGCTCGCCTGCGACCGTGCCGCACGCCAGCCGATGTAGATCAACGTCCCCAATACCAGGACGACGAGCAGGTAAAGCACTCGACACCTCCTTTGAGCGAATATACCCGCGCCGTAGGCTCGGGCTGTGTCAGAAGCACCCGATGGCGGCAATAGCACTGGCCGTCCGCAGACCTTGACCACCCGCGGTGTCGTCGACGTAGCCGTCTACGCCGTCGCGCGGTTGCTGCTGGCGGTGGTGGTCAGCGCGGCCATCTATGGGGTGGCTCGACTGGCCGGGTTGGCCCAATTTCCGCTCGTGGTGGCGGCATTATTCGGTCTGATCATCGCGATGCCGTTGGGCATCTGGGTGTTCGCTCCGCTGCGCCGGCGCGCCACCGCCGCGCTCGCGACGGCCGGTGCCCGCCGGCGCGCCGAGCGAGAGAAGTTACGCGCCCGACTGCGTGGTGACGCGGCGCCGGACGAGGGCGCGGGCTCCGAAACCGGCGCAGGCTAATTCGCCCCTAGCTGTTGGGCATGCGCACCACTTGCGCCGCATAGCTCAACCCGGCGCCGTAGCCGATCAGCAGCGCCAGATCGCCCGGCTTGGCCGCACCGGTGGCCAGTAGCTCGGCCATTGCCAACGGTATGGAAGCCGCCGAGGTATTTCCGGTGTGCTCGATGTCATTGGCGATAACCGCATCCGGGCGCAGCTGCAGGTTCTTGGTCAGCAGCTCGTTGATGCGGCTGTTGGCCTGGTGCGGGATGAACACGTCGATCTCGTCGGGTTTGACCCCGGCCGCGTCCATCGCCTGTTGTCCGACCTTGCCCATCTCGAACGCTGCCCAGCGAAAAACCGCGGTGCCCTCCATGCGCAGGAACGGGCGCGGACCGGCCGGGTTCTCGGCGTGGCTGATCCAGTCGATGTCCTGCCGGATGGCGGCGGCCTGTTCGCCGTCACTACCCCACACCGTGGGGCCAATCCCTTGAATCGGGCTGTGACCCACCAGCACCGAGGCGGCGCCGTCGGCGAAGATGAAGCAGTTGCTCCGGTCGGTCATGTCCACCGTGGGGGACAGTTTCTCGGTGCCGATCACCAGTATCGTGGCGGCGCTGCCGCCCCGGATCATGTCGGCCGCAATGCCGAGCGCATGCCCGAAGCCCGAACAGCCCGCCGAGATGTCGAATGCGGGAACGTTCTGGCAGCCCAACGCTGCCGCGACGATCGGGGCGCAGGCGGGTGTCTGCAGAAAGTGCGTGCTGGTAGCGACGATCACACCGTCGATGTCAGACCCGGTGAGCGCGGCTTTGGCAATCGCCTCCCGGCTCGCCTCAATGGCCATCGAAGCCGCCGACTCCTCGGGAGCGGCGAACCGGCGCGTTTTGATTCCGGTACGGGAGTAGATCCATTCATCGGAAGAGTCGATGTTCTCGCAAATTTCGTCGTTGGTGACCACACGCGTGGGCCGGTAGGCCCCCACACTGAGCAATCCGACGCTGCTAATCCCACTGGTGGTGGCGATCTCCGCCATACCCGTCCTCGGTTGGTCTTATGCACAGTGTGCTCCCATGGCGGCGACTCGCCCAAAACGCCCGCCGTCGGCGCGCAGTCGAAGCCGCTGCAGCACGGTCACGCGGCCAACGCTAGCGCCGCCGACATTGCGATTGCCCACACCATCATCGCCAGCCCGGTATCGCGAAGCACCGGGATCAGCGCGGCACCGCCGCGGCCCGCTCGCACCGGGGCCGCGGCACGCAGGGCCACCGGTGTCGCCAGCAGGCCCACGGCGCACCACGGCGTCGCCAACGTCAGCGCCAGGGTCAGCACCGCGGCGGTGACCAGCAGCGCCTGGTACAGCACGCGGGTACGCGCGTCGCCCAGCCGCATAGCCAGGGTGATCTTGTGTGACTGCGCATCGGTGGGAATGTCGCGCAGGTTGTTGGCGACCAGTACCGCTGACGACAGCGCGCCCGTGGCCACCGCCAGCGCCAGCCCCACCCAATCAACCCGCAGCGCTTGCGTGTATTGGGTGCCCAGCACGGCTACCAGGCCGAAAAACACGAACACCGCGACCTCGCCGAGGCCCGAATATCCGTAGGGCCTGGAACCGCCGGTGTAGAGCCAGGCTCCGGCGATACAGCCGGCGCCGACCGCAATCAGCCACGGTGCGCTGGCCAACGCCAGGGCCAGACCGGCGGCCGCGCCGATCATCAGGCTCACAATGGCCGCGATCAGCACCGACCGCGGGGTCGCCAGTCGCGAGCCGACCAACCGCATCGGCCCGGTCCGGTCGTCGTCGGTGCCGCGAATGCCGTCGGAGTAGTCGTTGGCGTAGTTGACGCCAACGGTCAATGCGACCGCGACAACCAGTGCCAACAGGGCTTTCCACCACACGGCGGCGTGCAGCCAGGCTGCGGCGCCGGTGCCGGCGACCACCGGGGCCACGGCGTTGGGCAGGGTACGGGGACGCGCACCGGAGATCCACTGCGCAATATTGGCCACCATGGCATCCTGCCGCGGCCCGCGCTGACGATCGCATGGGGGCATGCACAACAATGAGCCGATGCTCGCAGTGATCGGCGGTAGCGGCTTCTATAGCTTCTTTGAGTCCGATGTACGAACCGTCAATCCAGACACCCCGTACGGCCGGCCCAGCGCCCCGATCACGATCGGCGCGGTGGGGGAGCACGAAGTCGCGTTTCTGCCCCGCCACGGAGCAAGCCACCAGTACTCGGCGCACACCGTGCCGTACCGGGCCAACATGTGGGCGCTGCGAGCGCTCGGTGCGCGGCGAGTGTTCGCCCCATGCGCCGTCGGCAGCCTGAACCCTCGGCTCGGGCCGGGCACGGTCGTCGTGCCTGACCAGCTGGTCGATCGAACCCGCGGGCGGGCCGACACGTACTTCGACTCCGGCGGTGTGCATGCCGCCTTCGCCGATCCCTACTGCCCGACGCTGCGCAGCGCGGTCACCGACCTGCCCGACGTGGTCGACGGCGCCACCATGGTGGTGATCCAGGGCCCCCGGTTTTCCACCCGCGCGGAAAGCCGATGGTTTGCCGGGGCCGGGTTCAGCCTGGTCAATATGACCGGCTACCCGGAGGCGGTGCTCGCCCGTGAACTTGAACTGTGCTACGCGGCAGTCGCTTTGGTGACTGACGTGGATGCCGGCGTTGCGGTCGGTGAGGGTGTCAAGGCCGCCGACGTCTTCGCCGAATTCGGGGAGAACATCGAGATGCTCAAAAAGCTGGTCCGTGCCGGGATCGGGCGGGTGGCCGCCGAACGCGCGTGCACGCACTGTCTGATGCACGCCGGTGTCACGCTGCCGTTCGAGTTGCCATGAAGGTGCTGCTGACCGGCGCGGCCGGTTTCATCGGATCCCGGGTCGGCGCCGCACTCAGCGCCGCGGGCCACGAGGTTGTCGGCGTCGACGTATTGTTGCCCGCCGCCCACGGACCGAATCCGGTGTTACCGCCCGGGTGTCATCGGGTCGATGTCCGGGATGCCGATGCGATGGCACCCTTGCTGGCCGGTGTGGACCTGGTGTGTCATCAGGCGGCGATGGTGGGCGCGGGGGTCGATGCGGCCGACGCGCCCGCATACGGTGGCCACAACGACCTGGCCACCACGGTATTGCTGGCACAGATGTTCGCCGCCGGCGTACGTCGTCTGGTCCTCGCATCCTCGATGGTGGTGTACGGACAGGGACGTTACGACTGTCCCGAGCACGGCCGGATCGACCCGTTGCCACGGCGGCACAGCGATCTTGATGCCGGCGTGTTTGAGCACCGCTGCCCACTGTGTGCGGAGCCGGTCAGGTGGCGGCTGGTGGGTGAGGAGGCCGAGCTGCGGCCGCGCAGCCTCTATGCGGCCAGCAAGACGGCACAAGAGCACTACGCGCTGGCGTGGTCGGAGTCGACCGGGGGTTCGGTGGTGGCGCTGCGCTATCACAACGTCTACGGCCCCGGGATGCCGCGCGACACCCCCTATTCGGGGGTGGCGGCGATATTTCGTTCGTCGCTGGAAAAGGGCGAACCACCGAAGGTCTTCGAGGACGGCGGTCAGATGCGTGACTTCGTGCACGTCGACGATATCGCCGCCGCGAACCTGGCCGCGGCGCAGCTGGGTGAGGTGGATCGACACGGCTTTGTGGCGGCGAACGTCTGTTCCGGGCGCCCCATCTCGATCCTGCAGGTGGCCAGCGCGCTGTGCCAGGCGCGCGGCGACGCACTGTCGCCGGTCATCACCGGGCAGTACCGCAGCGGCGACGTGCGACACATCGTGGCCGATCCGTCGCGAGCCGCCGAGGTGCTGGGTTTCCGTGCCGCCGTGGAGCCACTCGAGGGTTTGCGCGGCTTCGCGTTCGCGCCGCTTCGTTAGCGGCCGTTTAGGACGGGTCGTCGGGTCGCCGGTAGATCTTTGGCGGCAGGGGTCCGGTGGATTCCCCGGAGCGGAAGATCCGCGGCGCCCGACCCGGCCCGGACAAAACGGTGGTGGGCGCGTCGTCGTGGGCATCGAGCGCGGCCGGGCTGCGAAATTGGGTTGTCTCGGCCTCCGATGGGACGGCGGCCCCGCCGCGGGCCGGCCCGGGTTGGCCGGTACGGCGCTGGCGCCGCCGCGGGCGCCCCGGTTGTTTGGTCTGCGTTGCTGAGCGTCGCCCGCTGATGATGACCGCAACGACGATGCCCAGCGCCAGGCCGCACAGGGTCACGTCGAAGGTGCTGGTGATCTGCTGGGCGAGATTGTTTCCGTAGACCGGGTTGGGCCGCGCGTCCGGTGACGCCGCGAACCGGGGGGCGAGCACTACGCCCACGATGACGCGAGAAACGGTCAGGGTGAGCAGAAATCCGCATAGCGACGAGATCAGTCGGGCCGGTAGTGCCTGATTGACCAGGTTGATCCGAAGCCAGAACGCCAGCGCCGCGGTAACCAGATCGAACGCGGCCAACGTCATGGTGTCGTATCGCGAGTAGGGGAAGTTCAACATCACCGCGGTGCTCAGATCGGTGAGCCTCATCACCACCGACCCCAGGCACCATACGGCGATGAGCAGCAGCCCGTTTCGGGCCGCTGCCCGCCAAATGTCCCTACCGATCGGATGAGTGTGGGAGCGCACCAGCGCCATTGGCGCAAAGATCGCTGCGCCCGCCGCCCAGACCAGGTAGCCCTCGTATCCGACCCCGGCCGTCGACGTGTTCTGCGCGATGCCGTGAAATGCGTCGATCTCGCGGCCGACGGGAAGGACCCACACGATGATTCCCGCGACCATGGCCGAAGCGCCGAGCGCGATGGTGGGCAGCTGGTATTCCCTGGTGCCCTTGAGCAGCCACCGGGATGCGACGAGGACCGCGACGAGCGCGACCACTCCGTAGACCAGCGCCGTGTCGATCACCGCGATGTTCTGCCTGCCGAAGCCCGATGCCGAGTTCGTCGGTTGCAGCGCGTACCGCACCCGCCAGGCCAGGTTGAAGCCGGAGCTGAGCGCCGCACCGAACATCGATGCGTAGCCCAGAATTCGGGCGGTGAACAGCCAGTTGTCGTAGTTCTCGTTGTCGCCGGGCTGCCCGGTGCTCACCGGCTGTGCGCACAGCATCGCGCCGGCGATTCCCAGCCAGCCGCCCGGCCCGACACCGCCGGGCACGTTGACGGTGCCACCGGATCGGATCGTCTGGAAGATGTCGTAGACGACGAACGCCAACAGCAGCAGCAGATAGGGGATGTTGAGCCCGAGACGCAGCCGGTTGGTCGCGGTGGGAGCAAATCGGGTGCCAGACAGCCGCCAGGGCCCCACATAGGGCACCGCGATAGCGATCAGGGACAGCAGCGTCACCGCCAGCAGCACCGCCAGCACGTAGTTGCTGCTGCCCGGGATGCGAAAGCCGAAGTAGAGGTTCCACGGGAAGAACACCGCCAGTACCAGCAGTGCTCCGCCGGTCAGGTCCCGGACCATGTTTCGCCGGTGTGCCAGGTCGAGTGTCAACTGTCCGGACTGCCCTTGTTGCGGTTGCGCACCCGCAATGGGGCCGGTAGGCGTGTCGTCGCTGCCCAGACTCACGGTGTCCCCCAGGGATCGAGGTAGGTTACGTATTGCTCCGGCTTGGTCCGGCGGTGGGGGGAACCCCCTGACGGACCCGCTGCGTTGTTCGATTGCGAACATATTCTCCATTCGGACGACGCGGCAGTGGCTGAGATCGAGTGATCCGCGGACGGGTTCCGTGGTGAGCGTTCCCTAACCGTTCGGGAATCCGGTTACGCTGCGCTCAGGGGCAACCTTGTCGCTCGCATGACGAGTACAGCCGACGGTATCGCAGTGTAATGATGCCGGACATTGCTGGTTGCGGGGTGGCCAGCCGAAGGAGAACCGCAAATGGACGTCGTGTTGGGGGTTGCGATCGCAGGTCCGATCGCACGCTTGGCGCTCGTCGGGGCGGCCGCCGAAGGCAGTGCCGTGATCGACCAATCCTCGGTAGATCTGGCCGAAGGCCCTGTCGCGGTGCTGACCGAAACCATAGTCGGCACGAACCAGTTGCTGGCCGACGAGGGACACCACCTGGTCGCCACTCGGTTGTGCTGGTCGGATCAGGACAGGGCTGAGGACCTGCGCCGGGCGCTCGACGATTCCGGCGTCCTCGATGTCGCCGTGCTGTCGGAGTCCGAGGCCGTCACCGCGCTGCTCGGCCCGGCGCACGCCGGCTCCGCCGTGTTGCTGGTCGGCGAGGAGACCGCCAGCCTGTCGGTGCTGGGGGGAGGGGACGCGCCGCCGATGATGCTGGCCGCCGCGCCGGTTGAAGGCGACGCGACGTCCACTTTCGACACGCTGATGACCCACCTCGATGACCAGGGCGGTGCGCCCGGTGAGGTGCTGCTGGTGGGCTCTTCGGAGCACACCACGGTGATTGCCGACCAGTTTCGTGACGCCTCGACCATGCGTGTGGAGGTTCCCGAGGACCCGACGTTCGCGCTAGCCCGCGGCGCGGCGATGGCTGCCGCCGGGGCAGGTTCGACGATGGCTCAGCAGGTCTTGGGCGGCGATGCCGGCGAAGCA
The DNA here is from genome assembly GCF_022354805.1 of Mycobacterium liflandii. NCBI lineage: Bacteria > Bacillati > Actinomycetota > Actinomycetes > Mycobacteriales > Mycobacteriaceae > Mycobacterium > Mycobacterium liflandii. Next base: position 1,502,458 of record NZ_CP023138.1, read on the forward strand.
ACCACCTATCTGCCCCCGGAGCTGGCCGCGACGGCGTCGGGCCAGGACGAGGACGAACAGCTGGCCTATTCGCAAGCCGGCGAGAACGAGTTGCTGCCGGTCACGGGCGCGGATGAGTACGGCGACTATGGCCTCGACGATGACGAATTTGCCGATGACTACGAAGACGAAGCGCCGGCGGGTACGCGGCTCAGTTCACGGTCTTTGCTGATCAGCAACGCTGTGGTGGCGTTCGCTGTGATCGGGTTCGCGTCGCTGGCGGTTGCGGTGGCGGTCGCGATTCGGCCGACCGCGGCGTCAGAGCCGGTCGAGGGGCATCAAAACGCGCAGCCGGGCAAGTTCATGCCGCTGTTGCCGACTCAACAGCAGGCGCCGGTCCCGCCGCCACCGCCAGACGCGCCCACCGCCGGGTTCCAGGGCGGCACGATTCCGACCGTGCAGGGCGTAGTTCCCAGGCAGGCGACACCGACGGTGCCGGGGCCGGTTGCGCCGGCCCCGGCCGCGGCCCCGGGTGTGGTGCCCGCTCCGATCCCGCTGCCGATCCCGATCATCATTCCGCCCTGGCCGAATTGGTCGCCGGGGATGCCTACCCCGTCGACCGTGACGGTGACTCCGACCACGCCGACTACCACCGCGCCGTCGACGGTGACCCCGACCACTCCGACTACTACCGCGCCGTCGACTCTGACCCCGACCACCCCGACCACCACCGCGCCGTCGACTCTGACCCCGACCACGCCGACCACCGCGGTGCCGTCGACGGTGATCACCCCGACGACGACCGCGCCGATCACGCCGACAACGGTCGCCCCGACGACGGTTAACCCGACGACCGTCGCCCCGACGACCGTCGCGCCGACGACGCAGCAGACCGTGGTCCCGCAGCCGACCCAGGAGACGGTCGCCCCGCTGCCGACGCAGCAGACCGTCGCCCCGCAGCCGACCATCGCGCCGCAGCCCACGCAGCAGGCTCCCGAGCCGCCGTCCGGGGGCAGCAGTGGTGGCTCCTCCGGTGGGGGCTCGTCCTCTGGTGGGGGTTCGTCGTCTGGTGGGGGTTCGTCGTCTGGTGGGGGTTCGTCGTCTGGTGGGGGTTCGTCGTCTGGTGGGGGTTCGTCGTCTGGTGGTGGCTCGTCCTCCGGTAGGGGCTCGTCCTCCGGTGGTAGTTCCTCGGGCGGGCACTCCTCAGGTGGGGGCTCCTAGCGGCGCTGATCAACCCCTAAGGTCGGGGCATGCCAGGCGAAACGGTGACAGTGGTCTTGCCCTGCCTCAACGAGGCAGAGTCGCTACCCGGGGTGCTGGCCGCCATCCCGGGTTCCTACCGAGCGTTGGTGGTCGACAACAACAGCACCGACGACACCGCCGCGGTGGCTGCCCGGCATGGCGCGGAGGTGGTCGCCGAGTCGCAGCCGGGCTACGGCGCGGCGGTGCACGCGGGCGTGGTGGCGGCGAAGACCCCGATTGTGGCGGTGATCGACGCGGACGGCTCGATGGATCCCGCCGACCTTCCCCGGTTGGTCGCCGAACTCGACCGGGGCGCGGACCTGGTGACCGGTCGCCGGCGTCCGATACCCGGCCTGCACTGGCCGTGGGTCGCCCGCATCGGCACGGTGGTGATGAGCTGGCGGCTGCGTACCCGCCACGGGCTGCCGGTGCATGACATCGCGCCGATGCGGGTGGCGCGCCGGGATGCCCTGCTCGCCCTGGGGGTGGTCGACCGGCGGTCCGGCTATCCGTTGGAACTGCTGGTGCGCGCCGCGGCGGCGGGCTGGCGCGTGGCGGAGTTCGACGTCTCCTACGGTCCCCGTACCGGCGGGAAGTCCAAGGTCAGCGGTTCGTTGCGGGGCAGCATGATCGCGATCCTGGACTTCTGGAAGGTCATCTCGTGAGCCACGTACCGGTGACCCTGCTGGTGGTCGCCAAGGCTCCGGAGCCCGGCCTCGCAAAGACCCGCCTCGCCGCGACTGTCGGTGATCAGACCGCCGCCGACATCGCCGCGGCCGCGCTGCTGGACACGCTGGATGCGGTGGCCGCCACGCCAGCGGCCAGCCGCGTGGTGGCGCTCACCGGCGATTTGGCGAATGCGGCCCGCGGCGCCGAGATTCGCCGACGGCTCGAATCGTTCACCGTGATCGGCCAGCGCGGTGACGACTTCGCCGACCGCCTCGCCAATGCGCACGCCGATGCGGCCGACGGATACCCGGTGCTGCAGGTAGGCATGGACACCCCACAGATCAGCGCCGCCCTGCTCGCCGAGTGCGCGCGCCGGCTGCTCGAGACTTCGGCGGTCCTCGGGTTTGCCGTCGACGGTGGTTGGTGGGTGCTGGGGGTGCACACCCCGGCCGCGGCCGAATGCTTGCGCGGTGTGCCCATGTCCCAGCCCAACACCGGTGAGCTCACGTTGAAGGCCCTGCGTGAGGGCGGCATTGACGTGGCTACCGTGCAGCCACTGGCTGACGTCGACGTCGTTGCCGACGTCGCGGTGGTGCGTGGCGCCTGCGGTCCGGACAGCCGTTTCGCACGCGTCACCCGCCTGGCCGGAATCTGAGCTCGCCCACGAATCGATCGGCGAGCGACCCCTACCAGTTGGTGAAGATGATGCTGTTCACCGCCAACGCCCCGGCCGCGTTGACCGCCAGCCACAGCCGATCGGACCGGGGCCTGAGCAACGCCGGGGCGGTGGTCAGGCAAACGGTGAACGGCAGCCAGATTCGCTCGGTCTCGGCCTTGCTGAGCATGCTCAAATCGGCAACGAGGATGGCGGCCACCATGCCCAGCAGCAGCAGGTGCAAACCGGAGCGGCGGCGGATCGCGGCGGCATCGACCACCCGGCTGATCCCGGCGACGCTGCCCAATCCGATGGCGCAGACCACGCACGCGAGATTGGCCCAGGACCAATACTGAAACGGCCGGTCATGGGCGATGCCCTGCCAGTAGCGCTGCTGCACCAGCGTGTACCCGTCGAACCACCAGAACCCCGCGACGGCGAAGGCCAGCGCCACCCCCAACGCCGCCAACACGGCCGGCCACAACGCCTTCAGGGCGGTGCGCCAGTGGTTCGCGGACGCCAGCACCGCCAAGGCGGGCAGTCCCATCAGCGCCAGGCCATAGCTGAGGAAGATGGCCCAGCCCAGCACCAGACCCGCTCCGGCGGCCCACAGCGCCCTGAACCGGGATCCGCCGTGCACCGCAATGGCCAGCAGCGTGATACCCCACGCCGTGACCCCGGCGAAGTATCCGTCGGCCGAGACCGCGATCCAGATCGCCGTCGGCGCGATCGCCACAAACGGTGCGGCCCGGCGCGCGACGTGCTTGCCGGCCAATGCGCCCACGGCGATCACCATCGCCGCCGCCGCGCTGGAGCCGACCAGCAGGCACAGAAATCCGGCCCAGGCGCCGCCGCCCAGACCGATCCGATCCAGCCAGACGAACGTCAATAGCGCGCCCGGCGGATGTCCGGAAACATGGGTGGTCCAGGAGTTCGGCTGGTAGTCAACAATCCGGCTGGCGAACGTGCGCAGCATGACGGGGATGTCGGTGACGCCGCCGACCTCCGAGAGGTACTCGTCCTTGGTGGTCAGCCGGCCGGCGAAACCGCGCTCAAACCCGTCGATCATGGCCAGCGAAAAAGCCCATCCGCACGCGGTCGCCCAGGTGGCCAGCGGTAGCACCCGCCAGGAGAGCTTTCGTGCCACCCGCGGACCCCAAACCAGGACGGCCAGCGCCAGCAGGATCGCGGCAATGGTGCCCCAACTGGCGTGGATGTCCCAGTAACCGAAGATCGGTGCCGCGCCGGCTCGCGACGCGAAGCGCTCCAGGCCGATGTCACGGCGTGGTTTGACGCCCAAGTCCAACCGCGGCAGCACGAACGCGGCGGCAACCAGGACGACACCCACGGTGACGGCTGCTGTTTCCCGGCGGGCGATCCTCACGATCGCTCAGCCTATTGGTCGGTTGCGGCGGCGAATCGACGCACCAACGCCCGCCGATCGATCTTGCCGATGCCGCGCCGCGGCAGCTCGTCGACGACGTGCAGTTCTCGGGGTGCGGCGGTGATGGCCAGCGTGCCGGCGACGTGTGCCCGAAGTTGATCCAGCGTTGGGGTGGGGCAGTGGGCGCGGACCACGATCGCCGCGGCGACCCGCTGACCCAGCCGGTCATCGTCGAGTCCGAACACCGCGCAGTCGCTCACAGCGGCGTGGGTGGCCAGCGCGGATTCCACCAGCTGCGGCAGCACGGTGAGCCCGCCCGTGCTGATCGCGTCGTCGGCGCGGCCCAGCACGCTGAGCACGCCCGAATCATCGAGCGCCCCGAGGTCGTCGGTACGAAACCAGCCGGGCTCGGCGAACGGGTCGGGTTGTACCGGGTTGCGGTACCCCTTGGCCAGCGTTGCGCCGCCGATCATGATGCGGCCGTCCGCGGCCACGCGCAGTTGCACGCCGTCGAGGGCAACACCGTCGTACACGCAGCCTCCGCAGGTTTCGCTCATCCCGTAGGTGCGAACGATCCGGATGCCGGCGGCGGCAGCGGCGTCGAGCACCGGACGCGGAGCCGGTCCACCCCCGATCAGCACCGCGTCCAGTTCGGCCAGGGCGGCGGTGGCGGCGGGGTCGCCCAGCACCTTGGCCAGCTGAGCGGCGACCAGCGAGGTGTATCGCCGGCCGGAACCCAACTTGTCGACAGCGCGGGGCAGTTCGGTGATGTCGAACCCGGCGGACACATCGAGTTCGACCGGGACGGTACCGGCGAGCGCGCTGCGCACCAGGACTTGCAGGCCGGCGATGTGAATCGCGGGCACGGCCAGTAGCCAGTTGCCGGCTCCGCCGAGGCGGAGATGGGTCGCCGACGCGCTGGCGATCAACGCGGCCGCGGTCAGGAGCGCCCCCTTGGGCGCCCCGGTGGTTCCCGACGTCGTGACGACCAGCGCCACATCGTCATCGATCTGGTCGCCGACCCGCAACGCGCTCACCACCGTGGGGTCAGGTCTTGACCCCACCGCGACCGTTGCCGGAGCCCGGCCGGCAAGAATCCGCTCCAGGGCGGGCAACAGCACCGGGACCGCGCTGCCGTCGGGGACGGTCAGCGCCCGCAGGACGGTTATGCGCGGTCCTCGCGGGCGTCGTCCAATGGCCAGCCCGTGGCGGCCAGCCGGGCCCGGACTCGCTCGATGTCCTCCGGAGACGGCAAATCGTCGGTGATCTGGGTGATCGCCACCCCGATGTCGATCTGGTCGAACTCACCGCGTCGCATCAGTTCGGTGGCGACGGTTGTGACGTCCTCGTTGGACAGCCGCCGGCAAAGTAGTGCAAGTAACGCAAAGGAGTCGGTCGGTGGAACTCCGTCGGGATAGCCCGCACGCAGCCACGACACGATCGAGGTAAGAAATCGATTCACGCCGCCAGAACTTCCCGTTGAGTCAGTGGACAAACACTGTGTCAAGGCCCCCCCTTGACGTTACTTGGTTTTCGCCCCCAGGATGTGCCAACCGATGTGATGTGCGATGAAGTCGCGGGCGATATAGAGCACACCGATGACCACCACAGCCAGGATGATCGTAAAGATCATCCAACCGAGAGCGGTCAGCACGGTACGCCGCAGCGGGGCATGTGTGCCGGTGATCTGGCCGCTGTCGGCCTGCAGCCGTACACCGACTGCAAACAGTGCGGGTAGCCCGGCCCCGGCCAGCACGCTGAAAATCAGGATCTTGCTGGTGGCCTCGTAGTTGAACCAGTGATTCATGAGGGGTTACCAGCCGTGAGCGCGTCGTCACCGCCATATCTCGGCGTGTGACCGTTGGAGTGAGGACTCGGCGGTGGTGGTGGCGGCGGCGGTCGCTGCCGATCCGACGGCGATGGCGCGGTCGGTCCCGGCGCCCCGTCCAGCCCGGCAGTGAGGCTGCCTTCCCACTCCGCGTTCACGTTGGTGTGGTCGACCCGCGCCTTGCGCGAGCGGAGCCAGATGGTGGCGGCGACCAGACACAGCAGGGCGAAACCGATGATGGCGCCGGGGTACCCGCCGATCATGTGGACCAGCCAGTAGGTGATCGCTCCGACCAGGCCGGCCAGCGGAAGCGTGATCACCCACGCTGCCACCATCCGGGTGGCCACGCCCCAGCGGACCTCGGCGCCGGGCTTGCCGACGCCACTGCCCAGCACCGACCCGGTGGCGACCTGGGTGGTCGACAGCGCGTAGCCGAAGTGCGCCGACAACAGGATGACCGCCGCCGATGACGCCTCGGCGGCCATGCCCTGGGGCGGCTTGATTTCGACCAGGCCCTTGCCCAGCGTCCGGATGATGCGCCAGCCACCGAGGTAGGTGCCGCCCGCCATCGCCAAGGCGCAGGACACAATCACCCACAACGGAGGCATGGTGGCAGAGGTGCTGACCGCGCCGTAGGACATCAGGGCCAGGAAAATCACGCCCATCGTCTTCTGCGCGTCGTTGGTGCCGTGCGCCAGGGAGACCAGGGACGCGGAGCCGATCTGACCGCGACGGAACCCGCGCTCGGTGTCCTTCTCCGAGACGGTCGCGGTGATCCGGTAAACCAGCCAGGTGCCGATCGCCCCGACCAGGGTGGCCAGCAGCGCGGCCACCACCGCGGGCACGATGACCTTGGACACCACCCCGCTCCAGATGACGCCGCGGCCGCCGACGGCGGCGATCGTCGCTCCGACGATGCCCCCGATCAACGCGTGCGACGAGCTCGAGGGGATGCCCAGCAGCCAGGTCAGCAGGTTCCACACGATGCCACCGACCAGGCCGGCGAATACCAACTCCAAGGTCACCAGGTTTGCATCGATCAGACCTTTGGCGATGGTCGCCGCGACAGCGGTGGACAAAAAGGCGCCTAGCAGGTTCAACGCGGCCGAAAGTATGACGGCTGTTCTGGGCGCCAGGGCGCCGCTGGCGATGGAGGTCGCCATGGCGTTGCCGGTGTCGTGAAAGCCGTTGGTGAAGTCGAATGCCAACGCCGTGATAACGACGATGATCAAGAGGAACAAATCGATGTTCACAGTGCCTGATTCTGCGGGTCGGGGTAATCCATTGTCGAACGGGGAAATGTGTGAAACCCAGGTGGGCTGCGACTCGTCGCCAGATGTTACCTAGCAGTTAACCTTGCGTTCGTTGTCGTTCACTTCGGGTGTCCCTGCGCAACGGGTGGTCGCCGGGTATCTCCACAAAAATCAGCGTGATTCCATCCGGATCTGTGACGTGCATCTCACGCAGACCCCATGGCTCGCGACGCGCCTCACGGGCGATCGGCACCTGGCGGCTCTCCAACTCGGCCTGGGTTGCCGCGATGTCACGCACCTGCAGCCACAATGCACCGGGAAATGGTCCCAGACCGTGCTCCGGCTCGCCGTACCCGGCCAGCTCGAGCAGCGACTGCCCGGCGAAAAAGACTGTTCCGGAGGGGTATTCGCGTGCGATCGCCAGACCGATCTGATCGCGGTAGAAGGTTAGTGAGGCCCGATAATCCACCGGCCGGAGCAGCATCCGGCTGGCCAGAATCTCCATGCTGTCGTGTCTATCACGTTCCGGAGCACCTGCTGCGCAGGAGTTGGGCTCCCGGGCCGGTGAGATCGACGCAGCCCGCGGCCCGCCCGGTCATGGCGAGCAGCAGCGACAACAGTGGTCCCTCGACGCGCTCGCCCTGGCCGTGTCGCCAATCGTCATCGGTGGCGCATAGCTGGAGTCCTGAAATTCGCTTCTTGGCGCCGCTGAGCAGGTTGGAGCCCCGCTAGAAGTCGATGGTCTGGCGAAGCGCCCCCGGCGAGTAGGTATGCGGGATGCCCAGCGGCTGCCGGATGTCGGCGCCATGCAACACGATCTCGCCCAGCCACGACACCTTGGGGCCCGGTGGCGCCGACGTCGCGTGCTGCAGGCCGCGGAATTCGTCGAGGGTGGCGGCCGGATCGGGGCCGAGGTGCTTGGCCAGTTGTCCGTTGGTGAACCTGTCGAAGCTGAATCCGGCGGCTGCCATCCCGAGAAAGAACCGGGCCGGATTCAGCGATGCGGTCGCGCAGAGGTGCGCCACCACGTCGCGCACCCTCCACCCGGCGCACAGCGACGGGGTTTCCCATCGATCTGCCGGCAGCGTGGCCAGGTCGTCGGCGAGTGCGCCGCGCTCGGCCGCGATCGTGGTCCAGATGTCAGCCATGGCGAACTCCCGAGTCAGTCAGCGATCGTTGAGCTGGTCGTCACGCTGTTGCATAAGTGTATTGACCCACCGGGGGCCCAGGGTGTTCAGCGCCTTGGCCATCAGGGCGATCCTGGGCGCGATCCGCACCGGACGGGTGCGCGCGGCGGTGATCATCCACTCCGCGGCCTCCTGTGGGGTCAGTGCGGGCATCCCGGAGTAGGCCTTGGTCGGCGCGATCATCGGTGTGGCCACCAGCGGGTAGTAGAGCGTGGTGGAATGGACGCCCCCGCGGCCCCACTCCGTTTCGATCGTCCGGCTGACCGCCGACAGTGCGGCCTTGGACGCGTTGTATACCGAGAACAGCGGCGAGGCCTCCGACAGCACGCCCCAGGTCGTGACGTTGATGATGTGCCCGTCGCCGCGTTCGAGCATCCCCGGTGCCAGCCCGCGGATCAGCCGCAGCGGGCCGTAATAGTTGAGCACCATGGTCCGCTCCACGTCGTGCCAGCGCTGCAGCGATTCGGCCAGCGGCCGGCGGATGGAGCGGCCGGCGTTGTTGATCAGGATGTCGACCCCGCCTAGACGGTTTTCGACGTCGGCGACCAATGCGTCGACGGCGTCGAGGTCGGAGATGTCGCAGGGCGCCGACATCGCCACCCCACCCGAGGTGGTGATGCGGTCGGCCACCGCGTCCAGCAAGTCCTTGCGGCGGGCGACGGCGATCACGGTGGCGCCCTGGCGGGCGAACTGCTCGGCGGCGGCTTCGCCGATACCCGAGGAGGCGCCGGTGATCATGACGCGCTTGCCGTCGAGGGCAACCGGTTTGATCGGTGGCCGGTTGACCAGCAGTTGTGGTGCGATCGGCGGCCGCATGCCGGCCAGCGTGATCTGCTCGGTCAACCGGCGCAACGGGCTCTTGCTCACGGGTGGGGAGTCTAGGACGAAGACCTATGCGCCGCGGCGGGCACTAGAAATACCGTGGAAAGCCGCTCCAATCCGGTGCGCGCTTTTCCAGGAAGGCGTCGCGGCCCTCCACGGCCTCGTCGGTCATGTATGCCAGCCGGGTGGCCTCCCCGGCGAACAGCTGCTGACCCACCAGCCCGTCATCGAGCAGGTTGAACGCGTACTTGAGCATTCGTTGCGCCTGCGGCGACTTCGCGTTGATGTCCGCCGCCCATTGCAGCCCCACCCGCTCCAGCTCGGCATGGTCGACGACCTCGTTCACCGCGCCCATGTGATGCATCTGCTCCGCCGTGTACGGCCGGCCCAGAAAGAAGATCTCCCGGGCGAATTTCTGGCCGACCTGGCGGGCCAGATACGCGCTGCCGTAGCCGCCGTCGAAGCTGCCCACGTCGGCGTCGGTCTGCTTGAAACGGGCATGCTGGCGGCTGGCCAGGGTGAGGTCGCAGACCACGTGCAGGCTGTGCCCGCCGCCGGCCGCCCAGCCGTTGACCAGACAGATAACGACCTTGGGCATGAACCTGATCAGCCGTTGCACCTCGAGGATGTGCAGCCGGCCCGCCCGCGCGATGTCAACGGTGTCTGCGGTGTCTCCGCTTGCGTACTGATAGCCACTGCGTCCCCGGATGCGTTGGTCCCCACCGGAGCAGAAGGCCCAGCCACCGTCTTTGGGGGACGGCCCGTTGCCGGTCAACAGCACCACGCCGACGTCGGGAGACATTCGCGCGTGGTCCAGCACGCGATATAGCTCGTCGACGGTGTGCGGCCGGAACGCGTTGCGCACTTCGGGACGATTGAACGCCACCCGGACGGTGGCGTCTTGGACGTAGCGGTGATAGGTGATGTCGGTCAGCTCGTCGAAACCGTTGACGAGTCTCCACACGCCAGCATCAAAGGGGTTGTCGCTCAAGGCTCTTGCACTCCATCCTGGTCAATCGTGAGGTTGCCGTAGCTGATCGTCTGTGCCGATGTGACTATCGAGTCTCTAGCGGAGTCGGCCGTCAGCGTGTCCGAGGGTCCGATGGTGGCCAGCGTCCCGTCCAGATCGACCTCGGTGCGCCGCACCGTGTCCGGGTCCGGCAGTGCCTGCAGTCCGACCAGCCGGCGACCGTCGCCCATGTTGCTGCAGCCGACACCGGTGCCGTGGCCGCGCAGATTCTGCAGATCGAAAAGGAAGGGGTGGCCCCGGCTGTCGACGGCGGCTTGTAGCCGGCAGGCGGCGTACACATACAGGTGCGCGGCCCGGCCGTCGCTGACGATCACCTGGTGACTGCCGTTTTCCTGCGCATCGATGGCCAACGCGCGCAGGGGGATCGGGCTGGCCGAGGCGATGTGGACATCGGTGCTGGCACCGCCGGCGGTGGTGATGCCAACGATTCGGATGGTGTCTCCGGTTCCGCTTTGAAAATCCCCGACCCACAACGTATCCGGCCGACCGTCGCCGTCCAGGTCACCGACCCGCCGTTCGTTCACGTCGGCCGGGGCGGGGGTGCCGCCCGGCGGGCATCCCGGTGCGGCCACCGCCCGCGGTGCGGACAACCCGATCGGGCTGGCCGCCAGCAGCATCGCCGCCAGCAGTAACGCGCGACCCATCGGCCTACACCGGCACCGTCAGTGCCACGGCGTCGACCACCACGGCGGCTTGATTCGCTCGCTCATGCAAGCCACAGTAGCCAGGCCCGAATCGGTCCGAGCCGGCCATTCAGCCCACAGCGCGGCCGGCGCCCTCCCAGAACCGTGCCCGGACGGCCTTCTTGTCCGGCTTGCCCAGCCCGGTCAATGGCAACGAGTCGACGACCACCACCTGCTTGGGCGATTGCACCGAGCCCTTGCGCTGCTTGACCGCGGCCTGGATCTCGGCGGTCATGGTCTCGATCGCGGCGTCATCGCGGGCCGCGTCGGCACGCAACACCACCACCGCGGTGACGGCCTCGCCCCACTTCTCATCCGGTGCCCCGACCACGCAGACCTGCGCGACCGCCGAGTGCTCGGCCACGACGTCCTCGACCTCACGGGGAAACACATTGAAGCCGCCGGTGACGATCATGTCCTTGACCCGGTCGACGATGAAATAGAAGCCGTCCTCGTCTTCGCGGGCCATGTCGCCGGTGTGCAGCCAGCCGTCTCGGAAAGTCTGCGCGGTGTCGTCCGGTTTGTTCCAGTAACCGCCGGCCAGTAGCGGCCCGCTGACACAGATCTCACCCGGCTCACCCTGCGGTACCGGCTTGCCGTCCTCACCCAGCAATGCCACCCGGGCGAACAGCGTCGGGCGTCCACAGGAGGTCAGCCGCTTCTCGTCGTGATCGGCCTTGGGCAGGTAGGTGATCACCATTGGCGCCTCGGATTGCCCGTAGTACTGCGCAAAGATGGGGCCGAACCGGTCGATCGCCTCGGCCAGCCGCACCGGGTTGATGGCCGAAGCGCCGTAGTAGACGGTCTCCAGCGAGGACAGATCGCGGGTGTGTGAATCCGGGTGGTCCATCAACGCGTACAGCATCGACGGCACCAGCATGGTTGCGGTGATGCGCTGTTCTTCGATGACCCTCAACACTTCACCCGGGTCGAACTTGGCCAGCACGATCATCTCGCCGCCCTTGACAACGGTGGGGGTGAAAAAAGCGGCCCCGGCATGCGACAGAGGTGTGCACATCAGGAACCACGGGTGCTCGGGCCATTCCCATTCGGCGAGCTGGATCGAGGTCATGGCGGTGATGTTGCCGGCAGTGCCAATCACTCCCTTGGGCTTGCCGGTGGTGCCGCCGGTGTAGGTCAGGCCGCCGATGTGGTTCGGCGGCAGGTCGGCGACGACCAGCGGCTTCGGCTGGTATTTGGCCGCTTCCGCGGACAGGTCGACCGCTCGGTCCTCGAGGGCTTCGGGTACCGGTCCGATGGTCAGGACCTGCTCGAGCGAGTCCACCTTTTCCAGCAGTCCCAGCGCCCGCTCGACGAACATCGGGTTGGGGTCGATGATCAGCGCGCTGGCCCCCGCGTCGGAGAGCACGTAGGCGTGATCGTCGAGCGAACCCAGCGGATGCAGCGCGGTACGGCGATAGCCGCGAGCCTGGCTGGCGCCGAGGATCATCAGCACCTCGGGGCGGTTGAGTGACAACAGGCCGACGGTGACCCCGGTGCCGGCGCCCAGTGCCTCGAACGCCTGGATGTACTGGCTGATCCGCTCGGCCAGCTGTCCACCGGTGAGCGTGGTGTCGCCCAGGAACAGCACCGGCCGGTTCTTGTGTCGCTTGAGCGCGCCCACCAGCAGGTGGCCGTTGTGAGTTGGATTGCGCAACAGATCGTCACTCATATGGCCAGACTAGAACGTGTTGCAATTCTGCTCAGCTGCGCCCTCGGGCCTGACCTTTTCCGGGCCCGAATCACTAGGATCGCTGTTCATGGCCGATGCAGATGTCGTCATTACCGGAACCGTGCTCACCGTCGACGACACCAGGCCCACCGCCGAGGCGATCGCCGTCACCGACGGCAGGATCGTCGCCGTCGGGGACCGATCCGAGGTCGCGGGCCTGATCGGGGAGGGCACCCGCACCATCGACTTGGGTTCGGGTTGTCTCATGCCGGGGTTCGTCGAGGCACACGGCCATCCGCTGATGGAAGCGATTGTGCTCTCGGGCCGGATCGTCGATATCCGGCCGGTCACCGTCCGCGACTCCGAACGCGTGGTGGCCGAGATCTGCCGCGAAGCCGGTGAGCGCGGGTCGGCCGGTGCCTACCTGATCGGCTGGGATCCGTTGCTGCAGCCGGGGCTGCCGGAACCGACGCTGGCCTGGCTCGACGACATCGCGCCGAACGGGCCGCTGGTGATCATCCACAACTCGGGTCACAAGGCCTACTTCAATAGGCACGCTGCCTGGCTCAACGGCCTGACTCGCGACACCCCCGATCCCAAGGGAGCGAAATACGGCCGCGACGCCAACGGCGAACTCGACGGCACCGCCGAGGAAACCGGTGCGGTGCTGCCGCTGCTGGCCGGTGTGACCGATCCCAGCAACTATCCGGCGATGCTGCGCGCCGAGTGCGCCCGGCTCAACCGGGCCGGGCTGACCACGTGTTCGGAGATGGCGTTCGATCCAGGGTTTCGGCCGCTGGTCGAGCAGCTCCGCGATGAGTTGACGGTCCGGCTGCGCACTTACGAGATTTCCAACGCGCAGCTGTCCACCGAGGCCTCGCCGGGAGACGGCGACGACATGCTCCGGCAGGTGGGTATCAAGATCTGGGTGGATGGCTCGCCCTGGATCGGCAACATCGATCTGAGCTTTCCCTACCTGGACACCGCCGCCACCCGCACCATCGGTGTGACACCTGGTTCCTGCGGATGCGCCAACTACACCCGCGAACAGCTGGCCGAAATCGTGGGTGCCTACTTTCCCCTCGGTTGGCCGATCGCCTGCCACGTGCAGGGCGACGCCGGGGTCGACACCATCCTGGATGTCTATGAAGAGGCGCTGCGGAGCAACCCGCGTCCGGACCACCGATTGCGGCTAGAGCATGTCGGTGCCATCCGGCCCGAACAACTCCGCCGGGCCGCCGACCTCGGCGTCACCTGCAGCATTTTCGTCGACCAGATCCACTACTGGGGTGACGTCATCGTCGATGGGTTGTTCGGCCCCGAACGGGGGTCGCGGTGGATGCCCGCGGGTTCCGCGGTGGCCACCGGCATGCGCATCTCCTTGCACAACGACCCGCCGGTGACACCCGAGGAGCCGCTGCGCAACATCAGCGTGGCCGCCACCCGGGTCGCACCCAGCGGCAGGGTGCTGGCTCCCGAGGAGCGTTTGACGGTGGAGCAGGCGATCCGGGCGCAGACCATCGATGCCGCCTGGCAGATGTTCGCCGACGACATCATCGGCTCGCTGGAAGTCGGCAAGTACGCGGACATGGTGGTGCTCTCGGCGGATCCGCGGACGGTGCCGCCGGAGGAGATCGCCGACTTGGAGGTGCGAGCCACCTTCCTGGCGGGCCGCCAGGTCTATCGGAAGTGATACCCGGGCCGGCCACCCTGCCGGATCTACTGGACCGACTGCAGGTCGTGGCCCTACCGATGCGGGTTCGTTTTCGCGGCATCACCACCCGGGAAGTGGCATTGATCGAGGGGCCCTCGGGGTGGGGCGAATTCGGGGCGTTCCTCGAATACCAGCCCCCGGAAGCGGCCGCGTGGCTGGCATCGGCCATCGACGCCGCCTACGGCCAGCCGCCACCGGTGCGACGCGGGCGCATCCCCATCAACGCGACGGTGCCGGCGGTGCCCCCCGCCCAAGTCCCCGAGCTTTTGGCCCGGTTCCCCGGCGCCCGCACCGCCAAGGTGAAGGTCGCCGAGCCCGGACAGACGCTCGCCAGCGATGTCGAGCGGGTCAACGCCGTGCGCGCTCTGGTCCCGACCGTTCGGGTGGACGCCAACGGTGGCTGGAGCGTCGACCAAGCGGCGCAGGCCGCCGTTGCCCTGACGGCCGACGGCCCGCTCGAGTACCTCGAACAACCCTGCGCCACCGTCGGTGAACTCGCCGAGCTGCGCCGGCGCATCGAAGTGCCCATCGCCGCCGATGAGGCCATCCGCAAGGCCGAGGACCCGCTGGCGGTGGTGCGCGCGGGGGCTGCTGATGTCGCGGTGCTCAAGGTCGCCCCACTGGGCGGGGTCTGGGCGCTGCTGGACATCGCCGCGCAAATCGACATCCCGGTGGTGATCTCCAGCGCGCTGGACTCGGCCGTCGGAATAGCGGCCGGGTTGAGCGCCGCCGCGGCCCTACCGCAACTGCAGCACGCCTGCGGATTGGGCACGGGCGGGCTTTTCGTCGAGGACGTGGCCGAGCCCGCCATCCCGGTCGACGGCGCGCTGGCCCCGCAGCGGGTGGCGCCGGACCCGGCCCGGCTGCGGGCGTTGGGCGCCGCGCCGGATCGGCGGCAGTGGTGGATCGACCGGATCAAGGCCTGCTACCCGCTGCTGTACCGTCGATCGGGTGATTAACCTCGCTTACGACGACAAAGGGACCGGTGAGCCGGTCCTTTTTATCGCCGGTCGCGGCGGTGCCGGACGCACCTGGCAGCCCCACCAAGTTCCGGCGTTCCTGGCGGCGGGATACCGATGCATCACCTTCGACAACCGTGGCATCGGTGCTACCGAGAACGCCGAGGGCTTTACCACGCAGACGATGGTCAACGACACCGCAGCGTTGATCGAATCCCTGGGCATCGGCCCGGTGCGCATCGTCGCGGTGTCGATGGGCTCATTCATCGCCCAGGAGCTGATGGTGGTGCGTCCCGAGCTGGTCAACTCCGCCGTATTGATGGCCACCCGCGGCCGCCTGGACCGTGCCCGCAAGTTCTTCCACGACGCCGAGGCGGAGTTGTACGACTCCGGTGCCAGGATGCCGTCGACCTACGATGTGAAAGATCGCCTGCTGGAGAACTTTTCCCGCAAGACGCTCAATGACGATGCGGCCGTTGGCGACTGGCTCGCGATGTTCTCCATGTGGCCGATCAAGCAGACCCCGGGCTTGCGCTGCCAACTCGACGCCGCGCCGCTGACCAACCGGTTGCCCGCCTACCGCAACATCGCCGCGCCGGTGCTGGTAATCGGCTTTTCCGACGACATCGTCACCCCGCCGTACCTGGGGCGCGAGGTCGCCGACAGCCTGCCGAACGGTCGCTATCTGCAGATACCCGACGCCGGGCATCTCGGGTTCTTCGAACGCCCCGAAGCCGTCAACACGGCCGCGCTGAAATTCTTTGCCGGCACCAGGGGCTGAGCGCCGCGGTAGCCGGTGCGGCTCGATAGCCGGCGCAGCGTTCGGCTGTGACACCCTGTACTGGTGAACCCTTCGACGACACAGGCCCGCGTTGTCGTTGACGAGTTGATCCGCGGTGGGGTTCGCGATGTGGTGCTGTGCCCCGGCTCGCGCAACGCGCCGCTGGCCTTCGCGTTGCAGGACGCCGACCGGTCCGGTCGCATTCGGCTGCACGTTCGCATCGACGAACGCACCGCCGGCTTCTTGGCCATCGGGCTGGCCGTCGGGGCGGGTGCGCCGGCGTGTGTGGCGATGACCTCCGGTACCGCGGTGGCCAATCTCGGCCCGGCGGTGGTGGAGACCAATTACGCCCGGGTGCCGCTGATCGTGCTCTCGGCGAACCGGCCCTACGAACTGCTGGGCACCGGGGCCAACCAGACCATGGAGCAACTGGGCTACTTCGGCACTCAAGTGCGTGCCACGATCAGCCTGGGTCTGGCCGAGGATGCGCACGAACGCCTGGACTCCCTCAACGCGTCGTGGCGATCGGCCACGTGCCGGGTGCTGGCGGCCGCCATGGGGTCGCGTACCGCCAACGCCGGCCCGGTGCACTTTGACATTCCGTTGCGGGAACCGCTGGTGCCCGACCCGGATCCCCACGGTGCGGTGACCCCGCCGGGACGCCCGGAGGGCCGGCCGTGGACCTACACCCCACCGGTCACCTTCGACCAACCGCTGGAAATCGACCTGTCCGCCGACACCGTCGTCATCGCCGGGCACGGCGCCGGTGTGCACCCCAACCTGGTGCAGCTACCCACCATCGCCGAGCCGACAGCACCGGCTGCGCCGTCCGGTGGCAACCCTCTGCACCCGTTGGCACTGCCGCTGCTGCGGCCCCGGCAGGTGATCATGCTGGGGCGCCCGACGCTGCACCGGCCGGTATCGGCCTTGCTGGCCGATCCCGAAGCGCCGGTCTTTGCGTTGACGACCGGGCCCCGCTGGCCGGATGTGTCGGGAAACTCGCAGGCCACCGGAACCCGGGCGATCGTCACCGGCACCCCGAACCCGTCGTGGCTGGACCGCTGCGCGCAGATGAACCGCCACGCGGTTGCGGCGGTACGCGAGCAGCTTGCCGCGCACCCGCTGACCACCGGCCTGCACGTCGCGGCGGCCGTTGCCGGCGCGCTTCGCCCCGGCGATCAGCTGGTGCTGGGCGCGTCCAACCCGGTGCGCGATGCGGCCCTGGTCGGCCTGGACACTGCGGGCCTGCGGGTGCGATCCAATCGAGGGGTCGCCGGTATCGACGGCACCGTGTCCACGGCCATCGGGGCCGCGCTGGGCTACGAACGCGATCATCACGGGCGCACCGTCGCGCTGATCGGTGATTTGACGTTCGTCCACGACAGCTCCGGCTTGTTGATCGGCCCTACCGAACCGACACCGCGGCAGCTGACGATCGTGGTGTCCAACGACAATGGCGGCGGCATTTTTGAGCTGCTCGAGCAGGGGGATCCGCGGTTCTCCGATGTCTCGTCGCGGATCTTCGGCACCCCCCACGACGTCGACGTGGGCGCACTGTGCCGGGCCTACCACGTGGAGAACAGGCAGATCGAAGTGGACCAGTTGCCGGCCGCGCTGGACGAGCCGGGCAGCGGCCTGCGGGTGCTCGAGGTCAAGGCGGACCGCTCCTCGCTGCGGCAACTGCACGCCGCCATCAAGGCCGCGCTATGACCTCGCCCAAGAAGCTGCTGCGCATCCTGATCCACGGCACCACCGAAGAGATGCCGGACACGCCGGCCAGGACAGTGGTGCGCTGGATCCGGATCTCGGTGTTGATCCTCACCGGGTTGGTCACGCTGCAGTCGATATTGCTGGTGGCCGGCGCGTGGCGCAATGACCTGACCATCGATCGCAACATGGGGGTCGCACAGGCCGAGGTGCTCAGCGCCGGGCCACGGCGCTCAACCATCGAATTCGTCACCCCCGACCGCGTGACCTACCGGCCCGAATTAGGTGTGCTGTACCCGTCTGAGCTGGCCACCGGTATGCGCATCTACGTCGAGTACAACAAGAGGGATCCCAATCTGGTGCGCGTGCAGCACCGCAACGCCGGGCTGGCGATCATCCCCGCCGGCTCCATCGCGGTGGTGGCCTGGTTGGTGGCGACTGTTGCGCTCGTCGGTCTGGCCCTGCTGGATAGGCGGCTGGACAAACGGCCGGACCAGCGGGCGGACACGATGTCCACGCCATAGGGCGTGCCGGCAGATTTCGCGCCCCGTATGCCCGGCGGCAACCTTGCCGACAGTCGACGCTGACACGGTGGTGGCGTGCGCGTTGCGATCGTCGCCGAGTCGTTCTTGCCCAACGTCAATGGTGTCAGCAACTCGGTGGTTCGGGTACTCGAGCATCTGCGCCGGACCGGTCACGAAGCCTTGGTCATCGCGCCCGACAATCCTCCCGGTGAGCCCAGGGCCGACCGGCTGCATGACGGCGTCCGAGTGCACCGGACGCCGGCGCGGATGTTCCCGAAAGTGACCACCCTGCCGCTGGGGGTGCCAACCCCGCGAATCCTGCGGGTCTTGCGGGGATTCGAACCTGACGTGGTGCACCTGGCCTCACCGGCGCTGCTCGGCTACGGCGCGCTGCGGGCGGCGCGACGTCTTGGCGTGCCCACCGTGGCGGTGTACCAAACCGATGTGCCGGGCTTCGCGGCCAGCTACGGCATCGCGGCAACCTCACGGGCGGCCTGGGCCTGGTTTCGCCACCTGCATGGCCTTGCCGACCGCACCCTGGCGCCGTCCACTCCGACCATGCAAACCCTGCTCGACCAGGGCTTCCCGCGGGTGCACCGATGGGCGCGGGGCGTCGATCTGATCAGGTTCGCGCCGTCGGCGCGAGACGAGTCGCTGCGCCGGCGATGGTCGCCGGACGGGCGGCCGATCGTCGGATTCGTGGGTCGGCTGGCGCCCGAGAAGCATGCCGAACGGCTCGCTGGGCTGGCGGCATCGGGCGCGGTCACGCTCGTGATCGTCGGCGCCGGAGTCGACCGGCGCAAACTCGAATTGGCTATACCCACAGCGGTTTTCACCGGCGCCCTGTACGGTGACGAGCTCGCTGCGGCGTACGCCAGCATGGACATCTTTGTGCACGCCGGTGAACACGAGACGTTCTGTCAGGTCGTGCAGGAAGCGCTGGCGTCGGGGCTGCCGGTGATCGCCCCCGACGCCGGCGGACCCCGCGACCTGGTTACCCCACAACGGACCGGCCTGCTGCTTCCCGTCGACGGGTTCGAGACGCAGTTGCCGGCCGCGGTCGCGCACCTGGTCCACGAACGCCAGCGCTATTCGCAGGTGGCCCGGCGCAGCGTGTTGGGCTGCAGCTGGTCGGTGATCTGTGACGAGTTGCTCGACCACTATGCGGAGGTGCTCGCACCGACCGGGCGGGCCCAAGACTGGTTGTGGCGAAGGCGGCGCGCCTAGCGCGTTGCGGTATCGACGATCGGCGTCTTCTTGATGTCGGTGAGGAACTTCGACAGGAGTCGGTTGAACTCGTGGAGTTCGGCCGCCGACCAGCCCGAGAGCGCTCGCGCCAAGTGATCCTTTCGCACCTCGTGCAGTGCCCCCGCGGCACGCCGGCCCTGCGGCGTCGCCTCGATCACCGACACCCGCCCGTCGTTGGGATCGGTGTGCCGGGTGACCAGCCCGGCCTCGACCAGGGCTCGCACCCGGCGGGTGGCCATCCCGGCATCCATGTGCGCCAACCTGGCCAGTCGACTCAACGGCAATGGGCCCTCGTCGATCAGGACGCGAAGCAGAACATAGGAAGGCTGCGACAGCTCGGTGTTGGCCGCCGATGCCTGACCGGCGAACGCCGATCGACTGATGCTGAGCCGGACGATTTGGGCGAGGGTGGCACTGATGGCGGCAACCGCCGTCAGCTTGCGTGCAGACGCCACATTCGCCCCGGTCTGGCCAGCGCGCACCCGCCGGTAGTGAAGACCCGCATGAACGCGACAGTATCGGCAACTACTTGACATAGTCAATAAAGTATAGATAGCTGGACCGCGACATCCGGCCACCGAAATTGGCTTGCGCGCAGGAGTGTTCATGCTGGGAACGGGTTTCTATTTCGACTGGCCCAACTACCGCACGATGCTGCGGCTGTTGCGCCGCGACCCGCCCGCCGCGGCGCGTTGGCGGCGCTTCTTCGGGTTCGCGGTCGCGGTGCCGGCCATCGCCGCGATCCACGCGGTGTGCTTCGCGCTCGATTCCATCCTGTTCGGGTCATTGCGCCGCACCCAAGTGGTGGCACCGGTGTTCTGTATCGGGCACGCCCGCAGCGGCACCACCTATCTGCATCGGCTGATGGCCAATGACCCCCAGTTCAGCTACGCGATGATGTACGAGCTGTTCTTTCCGTCGTTGTTGGAGAAACGCTTGCTGCGCCTGCTTTTTCGGGTCGATGCCGCGGTATTCGGAAAGCGTCTGCGGCACCGGCTCGACGAGATCGAAAAGCGTCGATTCGCCCCGACCGACGACATGCACAAGACCGGGTTCTTCGTTCCGGAAGAGGACGACGCGTTTTTGACTTGGTCACTGTGCTCAGGGTTCTGGATCCTGATGTTCCCGTTCATGGGCGAACTCGATTTCTACCATGTCGATCGCTGGCCGCAACGCAAGCGGCGACGGGCGATGGCCTTCTACAAGGGGTGCGTCCGGCGCCAGATCGCGGTCAATGGTGGCGGTACGCACTTGAGTAAGAACCCCACCTTCTGCGGTCGGGTCGAAGCGCTGATCGAGACCTTTCCGGACGCCAGGTTTATTGTGCCCCTGCGCAATCCGGATGAGACGATTCCGAGCCTGCTGAAGTTGTTGCAGACCGAATGGGGCCTGCGCGGCCGCGATCAGCGCTTGGTCGAGAAGTCGCTGCGGGTGCTGGCCGAGCAATCGTTGGATTCCTACCAGCATCCACTCGACGTCTTGGCCCGACATCGCGAGGTTCGTTCGGTCCTGGTGGATTACCGCGAACTGATCGCCCAACCGGAGGTCACCATGCGCCGGATCTACCGGCAGTTGGAACTCGACATGGGGCCGGCGGCCGCCGAGGCGTTCGCGGCGGCCGCCTCGGGCAGCGGGCACGAATCAACCCACCGCTACAGCTTGGAGGAATTCGGACTGGACTCCCGCGAGATTCACACCCGGCTGGCCGACTTGTTCGATGAATACCACTGGGACACAGAGGCAGCGGCAAGAACAGAAGGAACAGACGCGCATGTCCGCTGAAACAAGCCAAGCCAGCCTGCACGCGGCCTGGACCGACATGATCGACGCGCTGACCCGGGCGCGCGATGCCGTGGACTCCGCCGAATTGCATGCTCCTCCGGTCACCGCCGCCGGCCTCGCGGACGGATACGGATACCTGCTGGGATTTGTTTTCAGTGGCATCGAACGCGCCTTCGGCGAGAATCCCGACTTTCCGTATTTTCGGCGTGCCATCCAACCGCTGGACAAGGCGACCATCGACAACGCCGACGCCTTATACCTGTCGGCGCCGATCGACGGCGCGCAGAGTTATCGGGTAACCGGCCGGTTCGTCGGCCCAAAGCCTCCGCAATACCTCATCTTTGAGGCACACACCGACTATGCCGGAGACACCGGCGGCCTTGCCGAGCTCATGCCGGGCGGACGCGTGGTAACCGGGGCGCTGGACACCGCCGATCTCGCCGTCGGCGAGGATGGCCGATTCGAGATCCTGCTGGGCCCGCGCCGGCCCGGCGAGCACACCGGCAACTTCATTGCCACCCGCACCCCAGACGGGACCGCCACCGCGCGTTTTCTGATCGCCCGCATACTGTTTCACGACTGGGAACACGAGATGTCGCCCGATCTGCACATCGTCCAGATCGGCAAGCAGGGAGCCCAGCCCGAGCCGGCCGATCCCGCCGTCGTGGCCCAGAACATGCGTCGCCTCGGCACGATCGTCGAGAACCAGATGCGGTTCTGGAACGAGTTTTGCGACGTGGTCCTCGAGGCGCACGGTGACAAGAACGGCGATGGGTTCATGCTGATGCCCCGTAACTCACTCAATGAGCCTGCGCTGGCCAACCTTGCCATGGGTGGCGGCCAGAGCACCAACGTCTACTGCGGCGGGGTCTATGACCTGCGCGCCGACGAAGCGCTGCTGGTCGAGGTCGTCGTTCCGGTACCGCCGGCCTACATGGGATTTCATCTGTCCAACCTGTGGGGCGAATCCCTGGATTACGCCAACCACGCGTGCAGTCTCAACGGATTTCAGTCCGAACCCGATGCCGACGCGAGGATCCGCTACGTCATCGCCGACACCGACCCCGGCGTGCCCAACTGGCTCGACACCGCCGGGCGCCTGGGCGGATTCCTGACCCTGCGGTGGACGTACTGCGACCCGCCGTCCAAATTGCCCAAGGCCAGCGCCGTAAAGGTGCCCCTGGCCAGCGTGCGTCAGCACCTGCCCGCGGACACCCGCACCGTGTCCGTCGAGGAAAGGCGCCGGCAGATCAGCGTCCGCCAGGAGCACGTCCAGCGCCGATACCGCCAGTATTGACGCGACGCTGTCGGGTAGCGTCTCCGAGGTGAGTCGCGCGGCCCTGGACAAAGACCCCCGAGACGTCGCGTCGATGTTCGACGGCGTCGCTCGTCGTTACGACCTGACCAACACCGTGCTGTCGCTGGGGCAGGACCGATATTGGCGGCGGGCCACCCGATCGGCGTTGCGCATCGGTCCGGGTGACAAGGTGCTGGATCTGGCCGCGGGGACTGCGGTATCCACGGTGGAGCTGGCGAAGTCCGGGGCCTGGTGCGTGGCGGCTGACTTCTCGGTTGGGATGCTCGCCGCGGGCCATGAACGCAAGGTGTGCAAGGTTGCCGGTGATGCCACCCGGCTGCCGTTTGCCGACGATGTCTTCGACGCGGTGACCATCAGCTTCGGGCTGCGCAACGTGGTCGATTTCTCCGCCGCACTGCGCGAGATGGCGCGCGTGACCCGGCCCGGGGGACGGCTGGTGGTGTGTGAATTCTCCACGCCCGTCAGTGCGTTGTTCGCCACGGTCTACAAGGAGTATCTGATGCGGGCGCTGCCGCGGGTGGCGCGCGCGGTGTCCAGCAATCCCGAGGCCTACGTATACCTGGCCGAGTCGATCCGGGCGTGGCCGGACCAGGCGGCGTTGGCCCAGCAGATGTCGCGGGCCGGCTGGTCGGCGGTGCGCTGGCGCAACCTCACCGGCGGAATCGTGGCATTGCACGCCGGGTACAAGCCCCAGCCGGTCTAAACGACCCGGCCAATAGACCTAAGCGCCGACCCGCTGCAGGACCCCGACATGCGCGGGGCAGTAGTGGTCGATCGCCGCGCCCAGGAACTGAAACGCCTGGCCCTGGGTGGTGCCACGGGGCAGGTTGCGCTGCAAGAAAGTCGCCGACTTGTACGCGTCGCCGTCAACGCCCCGGTCCATTCGCTCGCAGCTGATCTTGGCCAGCCAGGCGTTGTAGTCCTGCGGGCCGTAAATCCCGAAGCTGTGCAGCGTGTTGTTGAAAGGGGCGTCGTAGTCGTCAGCCTGCGCCGGCGCCGCCAGTCCGACGGCAGCTACCGCAGTCGCGGCGATTGTGGCCAGCCTTCTACCCTTCATTAGCTGGACTATACACCGCATGGGGTGTGCCATCAGCCCAAATGGGCTGAGAGCAACCACGCACCGACGGACTTGCGGCCCTCGGGTTCGTCGCGAGCGTCGAAGGCGGGCATCCCGGATACTTCCGGCGGGAGATTGGCGTGAATGCGGGCCGGCCGGATCTCGTCGATCACCCAGTGCTTGGACACCGCGTTACGCAACTCTTCTTCGGTGACGCCATTGATCGGGCCGTCGCCGGAAAGCGCGGCCTTGTCGAAGACCAGCACAAAGTAGGACGCGCCCGGGGCGGCCGCCCGTACGATCGAACGCTGGTAACCCTCGCGGAGTTCGACCGGCATGGAGTGAAACAGCGTGCTGTCCATGATGGTGTTGAACCGCCCCGCCGACTCCGGCGGATAGCTGGCGAAATCGGTGATGTCGGCCACCGCGAAGCTGGCGTTGGTCAGGCCGCGGCGCGCGGCCTCGCGCCCGGCCAGCTCGACGGCGGTGGGGGACATGTCCAAGCCGACCACCGGGTGGCCCCGTCCTGCCAGCGCCAATGCGAGGGCGGCCTCCCCGCAACCCGCGTCGAGCACCTCGCCATGGACCTTGCCCTGCTCGATCAGGGTGGCGAGTTCGGGCTGGGGTTCGCCCAGGCTCCACGGGGGCCTGATGCCCGCGCCGAACTCTGCGGATTCGCCGCGATAGGCGGTTTCGAATTGCAAATCCAATGATTCAGTCATGCCTCTTGTATATCAACGAGCCTGATACATGTCAATGAAATTGATATAGGGCCTCAGTGGAACGGCGGGCGACGATCGATCAGCCGTGATGCCCGTCCGCCGCCGCGCCACAGCCGTGCCACCCAATCGCTGTCCTCCTCGGTGACCAGGTTGGCCATCACCCGCACGGCGACCTTCATCAGTGCCGTCGAGCGCATCGCCACCGGTCCGGTGGTGGGCAGGAACCGTTGGTAGGTCAGCAGCAGCGCCAGCCTGCGTGCGACCGAGAACCCACGACCGTAGTGCGCCTGCAGTAGCGACGGCCACAGCTGCGACAGGTCGGGGGAATCCCGGAGTTCGGCGGCAAGCCGCCCGGTCTCGAGGCCGTAGTCGATGCCCTCCCCGTTGAGTGGGTTGACGCACGCTGCGGCGTCACCGATGAGCATCCAGTTCGGCCCGGCCACCCCCGACACCGCGCCGCCCATGGGCAGCAACGCCGAGGCGACCGCACGGGGCTGGCCGGTAAAGCCCCATTCGTCCCGGCGCAGGTCGGTGTAGTACGACATCAGCGGTCGTAACGCCAGGTCCGCCGGCCGTTTGGTGGTCGACAGCGCTCCCACCCCGATGTTCACCTCGCCGTTGCCCAGCGGGAAGATCCAGCCGTAGCCGGGCAGCACCGCTCCGTCTGGCGAGCGCAGTTCCAGATGGGAGGTCAGCCACGGATCCTCGCTGCGGGCAGTGGTCAGGTATCCCCGTGCGGCGACGCCGTAGACGGTCTCCTGATGCCAGCGGCGGCCCAGCTTGCGCCCCAGGGACGACCGTGCGCCGTCGGCGACGATCAATTGTCGGCAGGCTACCTCGGTCCGATCGGCCAGCGTCAGCGATACCACTCGCCTTGACGAGTCATGATGGGCCGCGACGGCTTTTGTGCCGAGCAGCATGCGGGCCCCGGACTCCTCGGCGACCTTGCGGATCCGATCGTCGAGTTCGAGCCGGGCCACCGCGCTGCTGTACGCCGGAAAAGACGGGCCGGGCCAGCCGATTTCCACCTCGCCGCCGAATCCGCTCATGCGCAGACCCCGGTGCTGAATACGGCCGGCCAGCCATTCGCCGAGGCCCAGCTGCTGCAGCTCGGCGATCGCGCGCGGGGTCAGCCCGTCGCCGCAGGCCTTGTCGCGGGGGAAACCGGCGGAGTCGATGACAAGTACATCCCGGCCCGCTCGGGCGGCCCAGGCGGCCGCCGCCGACCCGGCCGGTCCGGCGCCCACGACCACCAGGTCGGCGCCAAGGGCTCTGGGAACTCTGGTTTCCACGCTCCCCAGTATGTTGGTCGGATGAGAACCTCGGCGACGGTGGTGGCGGGCGTTGACGTCGGCGATGCTGAATTCGCCACGACGGTGCGAGATGGTGTCGCCAGCATCGAGCGGCTGATGGACGCTGAGTTGCGCGGTGCCGACGAGGTGATGACCGATTCGCTGCTACACTTGTTCCTGGCCGGTGGTAAGCGGTTCCGTCCACTGTTTACCGTCTTGTCGGCTCAGGTCGGGCCGAACCCGGGTGCCGACGAAGTCGTGATCGCCGGAGCCGTCATCGAGATGATTCATCTCGCGACGCTCTACCACGACGATGTGATGGACGAGGCGCAAGTACGTCGCGGAGCGCCCAGCGCCAATGCGCGCTGGGGCAACAACGTCGCCATCCTGGCCGGTGACTATCTGCTGGCGACGGCGTCGCGGTTGGTGTCGCGGCTGGGGCCGGATGCCGTGCGGATCGTCGCCGATACGTTCGCCCAGCTGGTGACCGGTCAGATGCGTGAGACCCGGGGCGCGCCCGAGGGCGTGGACATGATCGAGCAATACCTGAAGGTGGTTCACGAAAAGACCGGCTGCCTGATCGGGGCCGCCGGCCGGTTCGGTGGCATGTTTTCTGGCGCCGACGGCGAACAAGTGGAGCGACTGAACCGTCTCGGCGGCATCGTCGGCACCGCGTTCCAGATCGCCGACGACATCATCGACATCGACAGCGATACCGAACAGTCGGGGAAGCTACCGGGCACCGACCTGCGTGAGGGGGTGCGCACGCTGCCCATGCTCTACGCCCTGCGCCAGACCGGCTCCGACGGCGCCCGGCTGCGCACATTGCTGGCGGGTCCGATCCGCGACGATGCCGAGGTGTTCGAGGCCCTCGCGCTGTTGCGGGCGTCGCCGGGTATGGACCAGGCCAAAGAGGTCCTGGAGCAATATGCCGCTCGGGCACGTCACGAGTTGGATTTGCTGCCCGACGTCCCGGGCCGCCAGGCGCTGGCCGCGTTGGTCGACTACACGGTCAACCGGCACGGGTAGAGCGCGGCGTTTCGGAACCCCGAGGGCCGTTTCGGGCGTTAAATCAGCTGTAATAACCAAGTTGCCGTGTTCGTGGGAGGACACACACCGATGACCTGGCATCCGCATGCCAACAGGCTGAAGACTTTCCTGCTGCTGGTCGGCATGTCCGCCATGATCGTGTTCTTTGGTGCGCTGTTCGGCAGGACGGCCCTGATCCTGGCGGTGCTGTTCGCCGTCGGGATGAACGTCTATGTCTACTTCAACAGCGACAAGCTGGCCCTGCGGGCCATGCATGCGCAGCCGGTTTCGGAGCTGCAGGCTCCGGCCATGTACCGGATAGTGCGTGAGCTGGCCGCCAGCGCCCACCAGCCGATGTCGCGGCTGTACATCAGTGACACCGCCGCACCCAACGCCTTCGCCACCGGGCGCAACCCGCGCAACGCCGCGGTGTGCTGCACCACGGGCATCCTGGCGCTGCTCAACGAGCGGGAATTGCGTGCCGTGCTGGGCCACGAGCTGTCACACGTCTACAACCGCGACATCCTGATTTCCTGTATCGCCGGAGCGCTGGCGTCGGTGATCACCGCGCTGGCCAACATGGCCATGTGGGCCGGCATGTTCGGTGGTAACCGAGACGGCCAGAACCCGTTCGCCCTGCTGCTGGTTTCGTTGCTGGGCCCGATCGCGGCGACGGTGGTGCGGATGGCGGTGTCGCGTTCGCGCGAATATCAGGCCGACGAATCGGGTGCGGTCTTGACCGGTGACCCGTTGGCGTTGGCGTCGGCACTGCGCAAGATCTCCGGTGGCGTGCAACTGGCTCCACTGCCGCCCGAGCCGCAGCTGGCCAGCCAGGCGCACTTGATGATCGCCAATCCGTTCCGTGCCGGTGAGCGGATCGGATCGCTGTTCTCGACGCATCCGCCGATCGAGGACCGGATCCGGCGTTTGGAGCAAATGGCCCGCGGATAGCGGGGTTCGGCCGGCCGCCGTCAGGCGGCGGCTTCGGACTTTTCGTCGTGGACCAACTGTGTGCCGTCGTTGGCGAAATGACCTCTGCGCAGGGCGCCATCGATGCGAACCTTCCCGCCGGTGGCGTGATGGCGTCGCTGCCAGTCGGTGATCGCCTGGTGCGCGGCGTGGTCGAGGTAGTTGACCGCGATATGAAGAGTGACCGTCGCGCTGTCAGGCACCGAGGCCAGCACCCGGGTCAGTCGGGGTAGGGACAGGAAGGTGCAGGCGCCCTCGACGACCACCCGCCATTCGCCGTCGATTTGGTGTGCTTCGACCTTGGCCCGCAGCACTCGCCACCCCGTCATCGCGATGGCCAGGGCCAGCCCGATCATCACGCCGTGCAGCAGATTCAGGAAGACCACCGCGACAATCGTCACCAGGTAGATGGCGAAGTCGCCGGTCTTGACCGCGGTTTCGATGTGTGCGGGCTGCAGTAGCTGAATACCGATGACGATCAGCAGTCCCGCGAGCGCAGCGCTGGGGATTTGTTCGATCAAACCCGCAAAGGGGAGTGCGAACAGCAGGACCCAGAAACCGTGCAGGATTGTCGACGCCCGAGTTTTGGCACCCGCCTTGATGTTTGCCGCGCTGCGGACGATGACACCGGCGATGGGGAGGCCGCCGATTGCCCCCGACACGACGTTGGATGCGCCCTGGCCGATCAATTCACGGTTGAGTTCGGTGGTTGGGCCGCTGTGCATTCTGTCGGTTGCCACCGCTGTCAACAGGCTCTGGACGCTGGTGATGAGCGTGACGGTGATGATGCCGATCACGATGGCGCCCCAGTTTCCGAGCGGAATTGCGGGCAGCTGCAGTGCATCCACGACCGAGCCCTCGAGAGTGATGCGGGACACATGGAACGGAAACACCACCGAGACAACGGTTACCACCACGATGGCGACCAGCGGGCCGGGAACGGGAGCCACCTTGGCCGGAGCCCAGCGCCAAGCGACCATGATCGCGATGACCAGCAGCCCCAGGATCACTCCGGGCCGGTGCGCGCCGACAATCTGTGCGGGCAGCTCGACCACGTTGGCCCAGGCCGTGCTATGTGATTCGCCACCGAGCAACACGTGCGTCTGTTGCAGCGCGATGGTGATCCCGATACCGGCCAGCATGGCGTGCACCACCACTGGCGAGATCGCAAGGGCGGCTCGCGCGACCCGGCTGAACCCCAATAGGATCTGCATCAGCCCGGCGACCGCCGTGATGAAACAAGTGATTCCCCATCCGAATTCGGCGATGAGGTCGGCGACCACGACCGTCAGGCCGGCGGCGGGCCCGCTGACCTGCAGCGGAGATCCCCCCAGTGCGCCACCGATGATCCCGCCCACCACGGCCGCGATCAACCCGGCGAGCACCGGAGCATCCGAGGCAATGGCGATGCCCAATGACAACGGCAGTGCTACCAGGAAAACAACCAGCGAGGCTGGCAAGTCGTGCCTGATGACTGATCGCACCCGGTCGGGTCGCGATATCTGCGATACCCGCGACAACCGCGATGTTGTTGGGGGTTCCGGGGTGCCCGGGTGCTGGGCGTGATCAAGACCTTGTTTATCGAGCTGTTCGATGTGTGGCATCGGCCGATCCCCTCGTTGGGCCTTAGCGGGGGATGTTGCGATATCCCGCCCCACGTGCTGTAACGGACTCGTAACGTGTTCGCGCACTAGCAAATACGAATGGCCGAACTCCGCCGAACTTCATTGTGTCAGTCTGCTATGCGTCCGATCATCCGAGGCTATTGAGCGGGCCAAGCGACGGCAACCTGGTTCGCCCGCTGCATAGCGAATGCAAATGTTAGGCGTGACCAGGCGCGCAAGTCCAAGTGTGATGCGAACCAGACCGGCCGGCGATGGTCCGGCGAATCCTTCGCTAAGCGGGAGTCTCAGTGCCTGCATTCTCGACCAGGTCGTCCATCGCCCGGCGAGCGCGGTGTCCGGTATGGACGCCACCGTGGATGTGAACCGACCCGCCAGTCGAAAGTTGTCGCTGCTGCCAGTCGGCAATCGCTTGATGCGCGGCATGATCGAGGTAGATGACCGACATCGTCACGGTAACCGCTTTGCCCGCGGGGATGGACGCGAGTACGTGGGTCAGCCGGGGCACGGACAGGAAGGTGCATGTCCCAGCGACGATCAGGTGCCATTCGTCGCCCGAGGGCTCGGCGTGGATCCTGAACCACATCACCCGCCACGCGGTCAGCGCGATGGCCAAGGCGAGTCCGATCAGCACGCCCTGCATGAGATTGAGGAACACGACGCCGACGATGGTCACCACATAGACGGCCAGATCACCATTGCGCATGGCGGTTTCGATATGGGCAGGCTGCAGCAGCCTGATGCCGACGAAAACCAGCATGCCGGCAAGTGCGGCGGTGGGGATCTGCTGGATCAACCCCGCGAAAAACAGCGTGAAGACGAGGATCCACACACTGTGCATGATTGTCGAGGCGCGGCTCTTGGCGCCCGCCTGGACATTGGCCGAACTACGGACGATTGCGGCGGCGATGGGGAGACCACCGACCATACCGGATGTCATGTTTGCCACACCTTGTCCGGCCAGTTCGCGGTTGAAGTTGGTGGGTGTGCCGGGGTGCATTCTGTCGATCGACACGGCTGCCAGCAGGCTCTCGACGCTGGCAATGAAAGCGACGGTGACCACGCTCATCGCGATAGCGCTCCACTTGCCATCGGGTAGGGCCGGCAGCTGCAACGCATCCAGGGGCGATCCCGTGAGCGTGATCCGGGTCAGGTCGAACGGGAACACCAACGAGATGACGGTTGCGGTCACGATGGCCACCAGCGGCCCCGGAACGGCAGCCACTTTGGCCGGGGCCCAGCGCCAGGCGACCATGATGCCGATTACCAACACGCCCAGGAACACTCCCGGTTTATGCGCCTCGACGATTTATTCGGATAGCTCAACAACGTTTTCCCAGGATGTGGTGTGGGACTCCCCGCCCAGCAACACGTGCGTTTGCTGAAGTGCGATCGTGATTCCGATGCCGGCCAGCATCGCGTGTACGACGACAGGCGAGATCGCCAGTACCGCTCGCGCAATGCGGATGAGTCCGAAAGCGAGCTGCAGGACACCTGCGACGACCGTGATGAAACACGTTTCCCGCCAACCAAATTGGGCGACGAGGCCGACCGTGACCACCATCATCCCATTCGCGGGACCGCTGACCGCCAGTGGTGCTCCGCCGATGAGTCCAACCACGATCCCCCGATCACCGCCGAGATCAGGCCGGAGAGCACCGGTGCGCCCGAAGCGATGGCGATTCCCACCGATAGCGGTAGCGCGATCAGAAAAACCACAATCGACGCGGGCACGTCGTACCGGAGGACCGAGCGCAGTTGCTGAGTTCGCGACACCGGCGCGCCGTCGTCTTGGGCTTGCTTGCCAAGTCGTTTGATGGACGGCATCAATCATTCCCTCGTCGGTCAGTGCGGGGGACGGTTGGACAGTCAGCTCCGTATCACCCGGGTCACCCACCCGTAGGGCCTCCGACGAAACGGGAGCGTCGTTAGTTGGCACTGCTGTCGTATCGACAGTATACAAGCGGCCAAACCGGGGTCAACCTCACATGCGGCGCGCATACCAAACGCAGATCTCCCGGCGCACCGGCTTGCCAGCTGTGCAGAAACCCCAACCGGGCTAGAACCCGGCCCCGTACACCTCATGGCCGGGTACTTCGGCGGCCAGCCCGTGGTAGGCCTGTTCGACGGTCGATCCGTGATTGATCACGGCGTCGACCTCGCGGGCGATCGGCATGGGCAGCCCGAACTCATTGGCGAATTCCATGATGACGCTGGCCGCCTTGACCCCCTCGGCGACCTGGTTCATCGAGGCGATGATCTCATCGATGGGTTTGCCGGCGCCCAATTGTTCACCAACGTGGCGGTTGCGGCTGCGCTGGCTGGTGCAGGTGACGATGAGGTCACCCAGGCCGGCCAGTCCGGGGAAGGTTTCGGTGTCACCGCCCATCGCCACACCGAGCTTGGTCATCTCGCGCAGTGAGCGGGCGATGACCAGGGCGCGGGTGTTCTCGCCGATGCCCAGCGAGTAGCCCATGCCGACGGCGATGGCGAACACGTTCTTGAGCGCACCCGCCATCTCGACTCCGATGACGTCATCGGTGGTGTAGACGCGGAACCGTCGGGTGCGAAACAGCGCGGACAGTTGGGTGGCCAGATGCTGGTCGGGCATGGCCAGCACCGCGGCGGCCGCGTACCCTTCGGCCACCTCGCGTGCGATGTTCGGCCCGGCCAGGATGCCTGCCGGATGGCCGGGCAAGATCTCCTCGATAATCTGCGACATCCGCTTGTTGGTGCCCTGTTCGAGCCCTTTGACCAGCGATACCACCGGCACCCACGGGCGCAATTCCTTGCTCAGCTCGGTCAGTACACCCCGGAAGCCGTGCGAGGGCACGCCCATGACGACGACGTCGGCACAGTTGGCGGCCTCGGAGAAGTCGGTGGTCGCGCGCAGCGTTTCGCTGAGTACGACGTCGTTTCCGAGGTAGCGGCTGTTGCGGTGGTTGTCGTTGATGTCCTTTGCGGTCGCTTCCGAACGCACCCATTGCAGCGTCGGCCCCCGCCGTGCGCAGATCGATGCAACCGTGGTTCCCCAGGAACCGCCACCGAGGACAACGACGTTGGGTTCGCGCGTAGCAGGTGCCATGGCACCCAGCGTATTGCCGAGGCTCGACATTGAGAAGCAGCCAGTGTCAGGTCGCCAAAGTCGAAACCAATGACCACCCAGCATGGGACTTCGGTCCCTACCGTCTGACACCGTCGAGGCCCGATGGTGGAGATCAAAGGATGCCTACCAGGAGGAGTCATGGTCAGCCGCGCGCGCCCGGCAAGGTTTGGGTCCGGGCCTGTTGGCGGCCGGATATTTGCGCTGCTGGCGGTGGCCGCGCTGCTCATGGCCGGCTCGCCGGGCATCGCGTACGCCGATGACGGTCGGCCACAGGCCAACCCGGAGGAAAGGGCTGCGGCGCTGATCCGGCCGGCGGTCATGTACATCGTGATCGGAGCCTATGGCTGGGTGCGGCTGCCCACCGGCCAGCGGCTCTCCCACTACGGCGACAACCCGACCAAGCCGTTCACCGCGGGCTGGGGTTGCACCGCGTTCACCGTGAACCCCGACGGCTGGCTGGCGACCGCTGGGCACTGCGTTGATCCGCAAAGCGCCAGGGACCTGATTTTCGAGCATGCGGCGAGCGACTACGTGAAGCAATTCCCGGACTCGCCCGAGGCGCTGAATCCGGTTGGCGCGGTGCAGTGGCTTCGCAAGAACGCCAGGGTCGAGGGTGAAACCGCCGAGCAGGGGCCAGAAGTCAGCATCACGGTGTTGTACGGAAGCGGGGCAAAGGTGGCCGCGACGATGAACGCCGACGTCGTGGACTTCCGGCCGATCGACAAGGGTGACGTCGTGCTGCTGCGGGTGGACCGGCGCAACATGCCCTCCTCGGAGCTGACCACCGACGCCGACGTCAGCATCGGCACCCGGATTCTGGCGGTGGGATATCCGAAGAGCACCCAGGACATCACCGATCCCTCGCTTGACCCCACCTACAAGAGCGGCACGGTCAGCAAGAAATCACTTCGCCAGACCATTCCCGAATACGAGATCGATGCGCCGATCTCCGACGGCATGAGCGGCGGGCCGACCATCGAACTCAACGGCAAGGTGATCGGGCTGAACAGCTTCCGCCCGGCCAGCGAATCGCAGCCGTTCAACTTTGTCGCGCCGGTGGCCGGCCTGGCCGCATTGCTGGCCGCCAAGGGGGTCGTGCCCACCCTGGGCCCGGCCGATCTGTCCTATCAAAAGGGGCTCGACCTGTACTACTCGGGCCACTACAGCGCGGCGATCAAAGAATTCGACACGGCGTTGTCGATGTCACCGGATTTTCCCGGGTTGGTCGATCTGCGCACCAGCGCTGTCAACCTGCGTCAGCAGTACGGCGACGTTTCGGTGCTACGTGGCTCGAATCTGATGTGGTACATCGGCCTTGTCGTGGTGCTGGCGGTCGGCGGTGGCGTGACCTTCACGGTGTTGAGAAGTCGCCGGCAGCGCTCGGCGGCCTCTCCGGTGCCCGACTTTCAGCCGATTCCGGATGGGTGGGCACCGGTTGGCGGCGGCGCCGAAGGTGCCGGTGAGCACGCGGCCGATGCCGCGGCTCCCGCGGACGCGGAGCATCTGACGGCCGGTGAACCCCACTTCTGTGCGAACTGCGGGGCGCAGCATCATCACACCGAAAAGTTCTGCCCCAACTGCGGTGAGCCGATCGTCATTGACGCGTCCGCGCACGGAAAGCACGAGAAGCCCTGACGCCGCCGCGACTATCGGCTACCGGTGTTCAGCCCGCCAGGGGCGCGCGGTCGGCGGCGCGGCCGAACACCATGGCCTCGTCGATGCGGTCGAACCGGTAGTCGATGGCGTCGGCGAAATAGTTTTGCCGCACGTTCCAGGGCCGCTTGGTCCCCGATTTGGGCAGTGCGTGCAGCGACCGCAACACATAGCCGGCCTGAATGTCCCAGGACGGTTTTTCCGGCATCGCCTCGTTGCCCCGGTCCGGGTAGGCGTGCGTATAGCCGTTGGCGGCCATGTGCGCCAGCAACTTCGCCGTGGCCCGCGCGGTCATGTCGGCGCGCAGCGTCCACGATGCATTGGTGTAGCCCACACACCAGAACAGGTTGGGCACCCCTTCGAGCATGTGCGCTTTGTAGACGAACCGGTCACAGGGGTTGATCTCGGTGCCGTCCAGACTGATCTGCACCCCGCCAAGTGCCTGCAACTGCAGGCCGGTGGCGGTGACGATGATGTCGGCATCAAGATGTCGGCCGGACTCGAGTGCGATGCCGGTGGCGTCGAAATGGTCGATGTGGTCGGTGACCACTTCGGCGCGCCCGCCGGCCACGGCGTTGTACAGATCGGCATCGGGGATCAGGCACAGGCGCTGATCCCACGGGTTGTAGTTCGGCTTGAAGTGGGTGTCGACGTCATAGCCGGCGGGCAGGTTCTTGATCGCAATGCGCCGCAGCAGCCATTTGATGAAGCCCGGCAGCTTGCGGGCCAAGAACCAGAGCACCGCTTCCAGCAGGGCGTTGTATGTTCGGATCGTCAAATGAGATGCCTTGCGGGGTAATACTTTACGCGCGATGGCAGCGAATTTGCTGTACTTGGAAGACGAGATGAGGTAGGTCGGCGAGCGCTGCAGCATGGTCACCTTGGCGGCCTGCTCCGCCATTGACGGGATCAGCGTGACCGCGGTAGCGCCGCTGCCGATCACCACGACCTTCTTGCCGGTGTAATCCAGGTCGGCCGGCCAGTGCTGTGGGTGCACCACGGTGCCGGTGAACCCCTCGATGCCGGGGAAATCGGGCGTGTAGCCCTGGTCGTAGTTGTAGTAGCCGCTGGCGAAGAACACGAACCTGCTGCGGCATTGCCTCTGCACGCCGTCCTGCTCGAAGGTGACCGTCCAGCTGTCGGTGCCCGAATCCCAGTCGGCCGCCCGGACATAGCTGTTGAACTGGATATGGCCGTCGATGCCGTACTTGTGAGCGGTGTTGGCCAGGTACTCCCGGATGTGCTCGCCGTCGGCCACGCCCTCCCTGCGGGTCCATGGTTCGAACGGAAAGCTCAACGTGAAGATGCTGCTGTCGGAGCGCACGCCCGGATAGCGAAACAGGTCCCAGGTGCCGCCGATTCGCTCACGGCGTTCCAGGATGGTGTAGGTCAGTTCGGGGTCGCTCTCGAGCAGCCGGTAGGCCGCTCCGAGGCCGGAGATGCCGGCGCCGACGATGACGACGTCGAGCAAGCTCCGCTCGACCGGAGTGCGTTGGGCTTCTTGGGGGGTCACGCTCATCGTGGACCTCGCTTGTTTCTGGGTTGCGTCATCAGAGTAGACACCCACCGGTTGGTCGAGCCAGGGCAGTTCGGCACTAGTGCTGCGGCGGTTGTTGGACGGTGAACCGGCGCCGAGCGTGGCATCCGGCCAGGGCGCCGCGGTTTGACGCATTGCGCAACCAGGCTTGACAAAAACGTTTAGATCGGGAAACAATGCGAAACCATGATGACCACTCTTGCCATGGAACTGCCGGCCGTTGACAGCATCCTCGACTGCCGCCTCACCGACGACATGATCGAGGCCGCCGCGGGAATGAACGGCCTGGGGCCTTGTGTGGATCAAGCTTTGACCGCTCCCTGCCTGGGTTTTGCACGCCTCTCCTGAGAGTTCGGGCGCTCTGGTAGCGATCGCCTGAATTTTGTTGAGGGCCTTGATGAATGGCCCGTCTCAATCCCGGTTGCCGGTGTCTATTCCCAGAGCAGCACATTGGGCAGGGGCCGGTTGATGCGACGCAGGGCGGTATAGCCTATGCCGGCGATTCCGCGAAACAATCCAGGGTTGAATGCTTGATCGCCGCTGTTCCATCGATAGTCGCCGCGTTGGGTCGCCGCGGACACGATGTCGCTCAGGCAGCGTGCCGCAAGACCCTGAAGATCAGGCTGGTCCAACGTCGTCGCGGCTTCGCTGAGCAATTCGATGCTGCCCAGAGCACCACAACAAAGCGTGTCCAATTGTTGCTCAGCCCAGCCTTGACGGACCGAAGTCACGGCGTTGGCAATGTCGGCCGACAGTGGCTGCGCCCAGCCGCGTCGTGCCAAGCCGATGCGCCCCAAACCGATTCCGGGTGCGCCGTGGCACCACTGCGCGGGCCAGCCTTTCCCCCCGTCCACATCCAGTGCGGGCCAGCCGCCGCGCTGCCGGTCGTAGCTGGCGTTTTCAAAGGCCAGGCACTCCGCCGCGTATTGTGCGAACTCCTCGTGACCGGTTGCTGTGGTCAATGACCCCAGGGCGTACGCATAGCCCGCTGCACCGTGCGCCATGCCGTTCAGATCGCAAGAGCCGGGCACCTGTCGGTGCCAGGTGCGCCTTCCGTGCGGGCCGACGCGGGGTTGGCGCAACAGGTGCTCGCCACACCGAATCGCACGCGCGAGCACGTCGCCGGAGCCGGTGTCTCGATAGACCCGGAGCAGCCCAAGGATCGCGCCGGCGCTACCCCCGACGACATCGAGTTGCCGGTCGGTCTCGATCAGATCGTCGGTGACCAGCAGCGCCGCCCTATGCGCGTGGGCGAGCAATTCGTCGTCCTCGAGGCACTTCGCCATGACCGCCAATGCGTAGGCGATCGACCCCAAACCGGAGCCGCCGCTGATTCCCAGCGAGCGGGCCACGCGCGGCGCGTTGCGGCCGGTCAGTTCGGTGCACACGTGTGCGACCCCGGCCCGGGCCAGCTCGGCCGACCGCTGGCAGCCCGAGCCGGCCGCGTGCGCGGCCAAGAAGAGGCCGATGCCGGACACGCCGTTATAGAGGCCGGCGCCCAGGCAGACGAGCTGGGCGGCATCCGAATCGCCTGACCAGTCCAACCCGATCCAGGCGGCGCCCGCATCTCGGCGAATCGCGTGAAGAGCCAGTTCCCCGGCGATTCTGTCGGCCTCGGCGGAAAAGTCCGCTTCGGCCGGTCGCCAGGCGCCACCGTCGGGCTGGGGCGGCTGCGGTGCTGGACCCGCTGTGCCCGGTGACCGCGCTTGTCCCGCATAGGTTTCCGTATTGTGCCGGATGACCGTGACTTGCCAGTCGATCTGTCGATCATCGAGGTCTTGAACGCGCGCAGACGCGCGTTCCAGGCCTGACATGCCCGCGCACCGGAACGAGACTCCAGCGAAATCATGGGCTTCGACACCGTCGCTGGCCATAAAAAAGTAGGGGACGTTCAACGACAACAGGGCCGATCTCTCCGCCTGTAGGAGCGGCCAATGCGGATCGCTGTCTTGGTTCCAATCAGCCAGTCTGGCAACGAAGTCCGCTTGCGCCGACCAAGCAACACCATCATGCATGGTGCGATGATCGGTGAGCTGCTGCAGCACCATGGTGTAGAAGGTGGTCGGGCGCCACACCCTGCGCACCGGCAAGCCGGCAAACTCCTGGAACAAACCGCCGGCCCCAGCATCGGCGCCTTGTCGAACCAGGAACTTGGCGTAGGCCACGAAACCGGCAATGAAGGCGTCGACGTAGTCGCTGAACTTGGCGTAGTGCCCGTTGACGTGGGGTAGGTTCGGCATGCTCGTGGCGGGCCGCGCCGCTTTTTTCGGCCGCATCGCGTCAGTGTTGACGTGCTCCCAACGGATCGTCGGCGTGGTGTTGTCATTCGCGATCAACCCACCGACCGCGGAACGCCCGTTGACGCCGGAGCTCCGATAGGACGGGATCAAGCCCACCGCCATCACCGAATCGGCGATGAGGTTGCATGCGGCTTGGTGGGCACGGCCTTCCCGATCACGGTCGTCGGGGTCCTGCGTGCTCGCCTGCAGGATCGTCTCGATGTCCAGCGGCATCGGGTAGTCGCCGTGTGCGATGAAGTTTTCGTGGTGCATGTCGGTGGCGGCCAGGCAGTGCAGCAGTGCCAGCCAGGCGCCGGCGCGCCGGAAGTACAACTCGAGGCCTTCTTCGTCCGCGCACGATGCATGCTCGATGAACTCGCACCAGCCGTAGCCTTCGCGTCCGATCGTGCGGACCGCACGCAACGCCAGCGGGGGAGCGGCCCGGTTGAGCCTGCCGACCAGGGCGTGCAGGGCGGCATCCACCCGCAAGTCCTTCGGCTTGTAGACCACCTGCGCGCCGTTTTCGAACACGACGATCCGTACCGAGCGGCCGCCATTGTGTGGATCGGAGAGCCCGCCATCGATTCCGGCCACCTTCGTTTCGGGGGCGCCCGCGAGCAGGCCAGCGCGGATGGACGGCAGATCGGCGGCCAGACGTTCGATCAGCTCGCGCGTGGTGTCAATCCATTGGCGGGTGATCGTGGCGATCAGCCGCCACAGCACCGGTTTGGCTTCCAGCAGCCGGGACAGGCCCGCCGCTTTCATCTCTGCGACAAACCGCTGATAGAGCGCGACTCCCGAGTCCGGTCTGGGCTGCGCGTGAGCATCGTCTGGGGCCGCGAGCTCGCGCACCGAGTCAAAGAGCGCATACAGCGCCGGCGCGCACAGGTCGGACAGTTGTTGCAACAACGATCGCCGAATGCCTGCGCGTGCCGAATCGCTCAGTATCGCCGTGGCGGCGGCGTCCGTGGTCGACCAGAGTCGGGCCTGCGCCTCGTCGACCAGTGGCAACAGCAGGGCGTCGAATTGGCTGGGGGGCGTGGGCTCGGGCTCGGGCGAACCGGTGGTGGTGGCTCGGCCGGGTGAGCCGCACAACGACGCTCGGGACCACATCGCGTCAGCCACCCACGCCGGCAGCGGCAAGGACCGAGTGTGCCGGGCATTGGCGAAACGCGCCAGCACGCTTGCGAAGTCCCAACCGTCGCGAGCCAATCGCGACTCGAACTGCGCCCAGTCACGGCTTGCGCTGGAACGACACCACGCGGCAAGTCGGCGCGCGGCGGCATCGGTGTCGGCCTTCCGGCCGGGCAGCGCCTCGAAACGGGTAGACAACAGTTCATCGATCGTCGCGGCATGGACAACCAGCCACTCGCGCAGCGCATGGCGATCATGTCGCGCGGCTACCGAGCCGTCGACCCACTCATCCCCGACACCGTCACCCATCGCCCATCTGTCCAACCATCGGACCCGCGCCCGGCATTCGCAGTACCCAAGCTACGACTTCGCTGCCCGTGGTAATGCCGAATCGCGCAACCTGTTGCGGGCAAGCCGCTTTCGCGCGGTGGCCAAGGCTTGCGATGCGGCGATGAAGCTATCTGAGCGTCCTTGCGAACCGAAAGGCGTCCTGCGGCTCCGCGCCGAGGTTGGGGAACACGCAGTAGCGCTCCAGCCGGTCCTGCATGGACAAACCGTTGCGCTCCAGCGCTCGTGC
This sequence comes from Mycobacterium liflandii, assembly GCF_022354805.1. Taxonomy (NCBI): domain Bacteria; kingdom Bacillati; phylum Actinomycetota; class Actinomycetes; order Mycobacteriales; family Mycobacteriaceae; genus Mycobacterium; species Mycobacterium liflandii. The sequence goes on from NZ_CP023138.1 coordinate 1,541,872, forward strand.
GGCTCCGATGTTGTCAACGTGGCATGCGGCCCACACGCGATGCACGCTCGGATCCCGCTGTGCCTGTTCGATGAGCAAGTCCAGCGCCTCGGACGTGACATGTTGCCCCCACCAACGGCGGCCGAGGGAGATGCCCAGTTGAACCTCGGGGCCCTCCGGCCGGATCCAGGTGCAGAACCCGACCGGATCGCCGGTGCTGCGCCAGTTGATGATCCAACCGCGATTGTTGTCGTCCATGCACAGCTCGGTGATGAAGTGCCTGGTCTGCTCGACGTCGGAATGCGTGTTGCACGAAAGGTAGCGCATCACTTCGTCATCCGAGGTGACCTCGAAGAACACGACATCGGCGTCGGTGGGCCGCAGGGGGCGCAGGATCAGCCGCGGGCCGGTGAGGATTTCATCGTCGGCAGTCGCCATAGGGGCCCCCTAATGCGGACCTTCATAGCCTACGTGGCCAGCGTGTCCAGCACTTCTACGACCCGGACGACCATGATCGCTTCGGGCGCCCGCAGGGAGTTCTATCGGTAGTTGACGAACTGCAGCGCGACGTCCAGGTCGGCCTGCTTGAGCATGGCGATGACGGTCTGTAGGTCGTCGCGCTTCTTGCTGGTGACGCGAATCTCCTCGCCCTGGATCTGGGTCTTGACGCCCTTGGGGCCCTCGTCGCGGACGAGCTTGGTGATCTTCTTGGCGTCGTCACCGCTGATGCCCTGCTTGATGTCGCCGGTGACCTTGTAGGTCTTGCCGGACGCCTGGGGCTCGCCGGCGTCAAAGGCCTTCATCGAGATGTCGCGGCGGATGAGCTTTTCCTTGAAGACGTCCACCGCGGCCTTGACCCGCTCCTCGGTGGACGAGGTCAGTTCCACTGCTTCGTCGCCCTTCCACGCGATCTTGGTGTCGGTGCCGCGGAAGTCGAATCGCGTGGCCAGCTCCTTGGCGGCCTGGTTGAGCGCGTTGTCGACTTCCTGGTGGTCGACCTTGCTGACGATGTCGAACGATGAGTCGGCCATGCGATAAGTCTCCTTCTTTGGAGAGCCGTTTGTGCTCTGTCTACCCGGTCGTTGTACCCTGCTATGCGGCAGGTTGCCCGAGCGGCCAATGGGAGCGGACTGTAAATCCGTCGGCTTACGCCTACACAGGTTCGAATCCTGTACCTGCCACCAACTTGAGCACTGCGCGCGTGCCCGCTGACCCCGGTGGATGTTATTGGGCCCGTTCGCGCACCACGCGCGCGATGTCGACATCGCGCACCATCCGCATGGCGGGTAGCTGCGAAATCGCGGCGGCGGCGAGCACGGCGACCGCCGCCAGCGCCAACGTCGACCACCCGAGGGCCAGCTGCATGTTGAACAGATCACTCTTGAAGGACTGCAGGAACAGCCACGCCGCCCCCGCGCCCGCGGCCAGCCCGAAGGGAAGTGCTGCCGCGGTGGCAAGCAGGTTCTCCAGGGTCAGCGTCGCGGTGAGCCGCGGTGTTGACACGCCGGCCGCGCGTAGGGTGGCCAACTCCGTGGTGCGTTCGGCCATGTTCACCGTCATCGTTACGTAGATCACCACGAAGGCCAGTGCCCCGCCCAGCGCCAGCATGACCCCGACGAACGCCCAAAACAACCCGAGGTAGCGGTTGACCGTGTTCTCGAGTGCGTGGGTGTCGGTGTAGGCGAGCACACCGGGCAGCGAGGTGATGTCCGCGCGCAACCCGGCGCGGTCGGCATCGGCGCCGAAGCGCAACAGGTACCCGTTGACCACGCTGCCGGTGATCGCGGCAACCGTCGAGTTGGTGGCATAGAGCACCGTTCCCAGCGGTTCGTCGACCAGGCCGGCCAACTTGGCATGCTGTGGCGATCCCCCCGCGGGGATGACGATCAGATCGGAGCCGACCCGCACGTCGAGTTTGTCGGCCAGTGCTGCCCCGGCCAGCACACCGTTTTCGGACAGGGCCAGCGTGCGCCCGTCGGTGCCCCGGAATCCGTGCATGGAGTTGTGTGGCACGAAACCGGTCAGCGTCGTCGCATAGGTGCGTCCGCCGGCGCGTACGGTCACCGCGACGGTGGTGCTGGGTTCGACCGCCGACACCCCGGGTAGGGCCGCCAATTGGCTCGCCAAGCCGCCGGGGCCCGCCGCGCTGGGCGCAACGAGCGCCGAAGCGTCCTGCCGTTGCACCTCACCGAACTGGACGTCGAGCATGGCGCGCATGCTGGTCATCATCCCGACCGAGGCCAACACCAGGATCAACGCCAGCACCCCGCCCACCATGGTCGCGACGGTGCGCCCGCGGCTGCGGGTCAACGACCGCACGGCGAGTTGGATCACCGCGGGCAGCCGCCACCGCGCGGTCAGCCGGGTAAGTGGCCCCATCGCGGTGGCGAGCACTGGTTGGCCGCGCATGGCGTCAGCCGGCGCGGTGCGTGCCGCGGTGATGGCCGGCACCAGCACGGCGACCAGGCCGGTTGCCAGGCCGAGGGCGAAGCCCAGGACCGCGGTGGACACGTGGTGTCGGACCACCGTGTCGGGGACCCCGATGGCCGCGGTGTACAGGCCGGTGACCAGCGAGGTGGCGCCCGCACCGAGAACGACGCCGAGCAGCGCGCCCATGGTGGCCACCGCGACGCCGTATCCCAGGTAGTGCCGGATGACCGTGGCCGGCCGGGCGCCCATGGCCAGCATCGCGCCCATGATCCGCCGCTCGGCCTGCACGACCCTGGTGACGACGACGTACTCGGCGATCGCGGCGGCGGTCAGGAAGAGCACCGGGAATCCCACCGCGAGTTCGGAGAAGCCATTGAGGTCTTCGTGCAGCGCTGCGTTGGAAGGTTGCTCGTCGCGGGTCTGCACGTCCAAGGCGCCGCGGGACAGCAGTAGCCCGGCCACCCGGTCCCGATCGGCCGTGGTCGCTCCGGCGGCCATCTGGACCAGGGTCTGATTGGGCCCTGGCTGCCCGGTGAGCTGTGCGGCGAGCCGCGGTGGCGCGAACAGTACGGCGAAGGAATGTGGGTCGGGCAGGATGTCTTGACGACTACGCGCCGGCCACAAGTACTCGGGCGAGCGGGCCACCCCGATGATCTCGGCGGTGCGCCAACCGGAGCCGTTGTAGACATCGACGCGATCGCCCGGGCTCAGCTGAAATGACTCGGCTGCGTGTTTTTCGATCGCGACCTGTGCGGGGGCATCGGGATCGGGTGCGCGTCCGTCGACGATCTCCACGTCGTCGACCCCGTGGCCGCCGCCGGTCAACCCGACCACCCGACCGATCAGTTGGGTGCCGTCGATGTTCACCGGTCGGTCCCGCACCACGCGGGTCGCGACGTTCTCGACGCCGGCGAGCTCCCGCGCGGCGGAGGCCAGCTGGGTGGGGTCGCCTCCGGAGGCGGTGAGGTCGGCGAAATGCAGCCGGTCATAGGTGCGGTTGTAGGACGCCGTGAGGTTGCGGAACGAGTCATAACTGGCGATGAAGAGCAGCACCCCGAGCATCACGATGACCGCGATGGCCACCGATTGAGCGGGGCGTCGCCGCAGATCACGGACGGTCTTGCGGAGCACGGTCCAGTTCGGCCGGGCGCGGGGCGGTTCGGTTGGCACCTCAGTCACCACCGCACGCTGCTTGCCTCGGCCGGGGCTGAGTTGCGACGCTGCTCGACGATCGCTCCGTCGCGCATCTGAATGATGCGGTCGGCGACATCGGCGGCCGCCCGGTTGTGGGTCACCATGATGACGCCCAGACCCGACCGGTTGGTCTGCTGCAGCAGTTCGAGCACGCGTCGGCCGGTGGCCACGTCGAGCGCCCCCATCGGCTCGTCGGCCAGCAGCAGGTCCGGGTCGGTGATCAGCGCACGCGCGATGGCCACCCGCTGTTGCTGGCCGCCGGAGAGCTGGCCGGGGAAACTGCCGGCCCGATCGGCCAGCCCGACCGCATCCAGCAATTCGGTCGCGCGGCGCCGATCACCTCGGCCGGTCAGCTCGACGATCACTTCGACGTTTTCCTTGGCGGTCAGCGTCGGGATCAGATTGAAGAACTGGAAGATGAACCCCACGTGGTCGCGGCGGAACTTGCTCAGTGCGCGCGGCCGGCACCCCGAAATATCTTGTCCGGCAACGTTAATAGAACCGCTGTTGGCCTCCTCGATGCCGTCGATGACGTTGAGCAGGGTGGTTTTGCCCGACCCGCTTTCCCCGACGATCGCCACCAGTTCACCGGGTTCGATGTCCAGGTCGATGCCGCGCAGCGCATGTACCGACGCTGCTGCGGTTCCGAAGGTCTTGTCGACACCGTGCAGAGAAACCCCACCGCGCGGTGAGGTAGGCGCTTGCGCTCGTGTCATGGCGGCGTCCTCTCGTCGGTCTGGGCCGTCGGCAGTCCCGCCAGCCGGTGCAACGCCGGCCGGATGGCCAGGGTGCGCAATCGCGGGTCGATCACCCGATGCAGCACCAATCCGTCGATGGCCGCGAACATCAATGCCGCGGTCGCCTCGGGATCGATGGCGCCGCCCTGATCTGCGAGCCACTGACGCAGTGTGGATCGGTAGTCGCCGAGGATTTCCGCCAAGCCCATTCGCAGCCGCTCGTATCGTGTTGCTGCCAAGAGCATTTCGCCAAACACCAGGATCGCCGGGTTTTGGTTTCGATCATCGACGTCGTAGGACGAGACCGCGTCGATCAATCGGTCTATTCCCTGCGACGGTGAATCGCCGGCCAGTCCGTCCAGCACCTGAGCGGCTTCCTCGCGCGCTGCCTGCAGGGCCGCATCGATCAGCAGGTCGTTCAACGATGCGAAGTGATAGTGCACCAACCCCGGCGGAAGTCCGGCCCGTTCGGCCACCATCCGGGTGGTGGCCGCCCCCCCAGCCTCGTTCGGCGATCACCGCTACCGCGGCGGCCATCAGCGCGGCCCGGGTTTGTGCGCCTCGCTCGGCAGCTGTTGGCATGCGACTACCTCAATTTGGACGATCACATTGGGCGTTTGACCAAATTGTACGCCGCGTGGAAGCGGGTCGCGAGGGTCAAAGTGGCTTGAACGTCGATCGGCGCCGCTTCGGGCGCCGCCGAGTCAGTGCATGCGAGCGCTGCCGCCGAGCCCGACTTCCAGCACGCTGCCGGTGATGACACCCGGGTCGGTGACCAGATAGACCACCCCGCGGCTGACGTCCTCCGGTTGCAGCCACGGTTGAGGGATGGGGTTGGCCTTCATCATGCGCCGCACCAGATCGTCGGGAACTTCCTGAGCATCTCCGATCCCGGCGGGCTGCACCATCGGTGTCTGCGTCGTGGTCGGACAGATGACGTTGGCCGTGATGCCTTCCTTGGCGACCTCGAGGGCGACGGACTTGATCAGGCCGATGATCCCCCACTTGGTGGCGTTGTAGGCCGCCAATTCCGGGATGCCCATTCGGCCGCCCATCGACGATGTCGCCACGATCCTGCCGAAGCGTTGTTGGCGCGTCACCGGAATGGCCGCGCGCAGGGTGTGGAACACGCCGGTCAGGTTGGTGTCCATCAGCTGCTGCCAAACCTGGTCACTTACCTCTTCGAGGCGCCCGGTGCTGACGATGCCGGCATTGGCCAGCACGATATCGAGGCTGCCCAGCTCGCGCACCGTCCGCTCAACCGCGGTGTTCACCTGGGCCGGGTCGCGCACGTCGACCACCATCGGCAGGCAACGCCGGCCCAGCTGGCCGACGAGTTCGGCGGTGGCGAGCAGGTCTTCCTCGCTGCCCAGCGGGTAGGTCAGCTCCGCCATCGGGCCCGGCGCGTCGGCGAGGGCGATATCGGCCCCCTGGCCCGCCAGGGCCAGCGCGTGCGCGCGGCCCTGCCCGCGGGCTCCGCCGGTGATCAAGGCGACACGTCCGTCCAAGGCACCCATAGCGGGTTAGGTTAGCAGCCTGGCGGGCCGGCGACGGCGGCCCACGCCGACCAATTGTGGCTGCGAAATATGCTGTGGGGGAGTCGATTTAGTGTCGCTGCGGCCAACATTGCCGGCGGGATCAGACTTCTGCGGTCGCCTCTTCGTCGGCATCGGCGGGCTCGCGGCAGCCCGGCAGGTCGTCGGGGGGTTCGACCTGCAGCACCTTGGCTATCGGTACGTCGGTTGACGAATGCAGCACGATCGAGAGCGCAATGGTGACGGCGACGATATCGAACACCAGCTCCTTGCTGGCCAATCCCGACTGCAATGCCAGCAGGCCGTAGACCACCGAGGCAAAACCCTTTGGCCCGAACCATGCGGCAGTCAACCGCTCCTGTCGGCTGAGCTGGGTCCGCACCAGCGACAGCAACATCGCGGCCGGCCGGATCACCGCGATCACGACCACGGCCAACAGCCAATCGCGCCAACTGAGCCCGGACAACCGATCGGGGGTGATCAACGCGCCGAACACGATCAGCGCGGCGAACTTGGTGACTTCGGAGAGAAGATCACCGAACGGTTGAAACTGCTCGGCGGCGACATGGTCCAAGGTGGCCAGCGTGGAGCCGGCGGCAAAGGCGGCCAGGTATGGGTTGGCGTGGGTGAGGTGACAGGCCGAGTACACCACCACCGCGATCGCCAGTGGGCCCAACGGCTGCAGGTGCGTTTCGGCCGTCAGGATCTTTGCCCGCCACGCGAACGCCACGGCCGCGGCCACCCCGACCCCGAGCGCCAGCCCGAGAACGAGCTCCACCCCGACCCACAGCACGTCGGAGCCGGCGCCCTGGGCGGTGGCCAGGAAGATCATCACGAACGGCAGCGCCAATCCGTCATTGAGGCCGGACTCGACATTTAGCAGTCGGCGCAACCGTTCCGGGATGTCCGAGCGCCCGACGATGGCTGCCGCAAAGACCGGATCGGTGGGGGACAGGATGGCGCCCACCAGGAATGCGGTCGGCCAATTCAGGCCGGTGAGGAAGTGGGCCGGCACCGCGATCCCGATCATGGTCAACGGCATCCCGACGCCCAGGGCGCGCCCGGACAGCGTCCAGGTCTCACGCAATTCGCGGACATTGGCCCGCTGGCCGTCGGTGAACAGCACGGTAAACAGCGCCACGTCTGCGAGCGCGACGACGATCGGGTCGTTTGGGCCGATGTTGTCCAACCCGAGAATCCCGGGTCCCAGCAGGGCGCCGGCGACCAGGAACAACAGCGCGCTGGACAGCACCGTCCGGGCGGCGACCCCGGACAGGGACACGCTGATGAGCAGTACCACGCCGAACGCCAGGACAAGGCTCACAGTTACTCCGCTTCGGTCGTCGGTAGCCGGCTGTGGCTGCTGCGCGAAAACGCAGCCGCTAACAGCTTCCTCGATCACCCGAGTGTCAGCCACTCCGGTCAGCGGGCGTGAGCGCGGGCAAGGCGACCCAGGGTGAGTTTGTGAGTGGCGCCGCCGTTCACGCCGGGTTGAAGAACCCCGATTGCCCGCTGCCAGCGTTGAATCCACCCGAACTCGAGGTGCCGGAGTTTCCGAAGCCCGAGTTGCCCAAGCCTTTCACCTGGCCCGAGTTGCCCGAGTTGTCCCAGCCGCTGTCGTAGGCACCCGAGTTGAAGAATCCGATATTTTCCAGGCCGGAATTCAACAAGCCGGCGTTGTGGGTGCCGGTGTTGAAGATGCCCGCGCTCAAGGAGCCGTCGCCGTAGTTGAAATAGCCGGTGCTTCCGCCGCCGGTGTTGGAGTTGCCGAAGCCCGCGTTGTATCCGCCACTACCGGAATTGGCGGCGCCGGAGTTGTGGCCGCCGCTTGACGAGTTGCCGAAGCCCGAATTGTCATCGCTGGAATTGAAGAATCCGGAGTTGCCGGTGCCGGAGTTGAAGAAGCCCGAGTTGCCGCTGTAGGTGCCGATGCCACCGAAGCCGGTGTTGACGTTGCCGGCATTCCACAAACCGGTATTGGTGTTGCCCGAATTGAACAAACCGGTATTCGTGAAGCCGGAGTTGAAGAAGCCCGTGTTGCCGGCCTGCCCGGGTGCCCCCGGGAAGATGGGACTGACGCCGTTACCGCCGGAGTTGAAGGCCCCCGTGTTGTCGATTCCCGCGTTGGACAGGCCCAGGTTTCCCGACCCGGCATTGAACATGCCGACGTTGTGCTGGCCCGCATTGAAAATGCCGATGTCATGGGAATGCTTGGTGTTGCCGCCAGAGTTGAATGCGCCGAGGTCAGCGACGCCCGAGTTCCCCAAACCGACGTTGTTCATGCCCGAGTTGAAGAATCCGGAGTTGTCATTGCCCGAGTTGAACAGGCCGCTGTTTCCGCTACCCGAGTTCCACCCGCCGAAACCGATTTGATCGGCGCCGGTAAGTCCGATTCCGATGTTTCCGTTGCCGGTGTTGGCCAACCCGATGTTGCCGTCGCCGGTATTGCCGAAGCCGAGGTTGAAGCTGCCGGAGTTGCCAAAGCCGAAGTTCCAGCCGGCGCCGTTGGCATTGAGCCCGCCGATACCGATCTGGTTGTCGCCGGTGAGCCCGATGCCGATGTTGTTGTTGCCGAGGTTGCCGATGCCCACGTTGTTGTTGCCGACGTTTCCAAGTCCGACGTTGTGATTGCCGACATTTGCGCCGCCCACGTTGTACGTCGACTGGGTGCCGTCGAGCACGGCGTTGGCCAGATCGCCGTTGCCGAAGCCGATGTTGCCCAGGCCGATGTTCCCGATGCCGATGTTGCCGGTGCCCACGTTGTGGTATGAGGCGCCGGGATATTGCAGACCGGCGGTGTCCAGCGCGGCGCTTCCGTTGCCGGCACCGATGTTGAAGGAGCCGTAGTTGCCCAAACCCACGTTGCCGTTGCCGCCGCCCGCGGAGCTCGGACCGTTGTTGCCGCCGCCCAAGTTGTCGTTACCGGTGTTGCCGCTGCCAATGTTTCCGGTGCCGATGTTTCCGATGCCCAAGTTGAATCCGGACAGACCCGGCAGACTTTGCAGCGCCTGCTGCCATGACGTCAGTTGTGCGGCCGCCGCCGACACCCCGCCGTGATAGCCTGACATCGCGGTCACGTCTTGGGCCCACATCTGCTCATAGTCGGCCTCGACGGCCACAATCGCCGGCGCGTTGAGCCCCAACAGGTTCGAGGTCACCAGCGACACCAGCCGGGTCCGGTTGATCGCCACCAGCGCCGGGTGCACCGTGGCCGCCCGCGCCGCTTCAAATGCACCGGCCGCTACCTTGGCTTGGGCCGCCGCCGTGGTGGCGCGGGCCGCGGCCAAGCCCAACCAGCCCGCATACGGTGCCGCCGCGCTCGCCATAGCCTGCGACGCCGCGCCCTGCCACGCCCCCTCGGCCAGGCTCGAGGTCACCGATCCAAACGAGGCCACTGCCGAACCCAGCTCGCCGGCCAACGCATCCCAGGCCGCCGCGGCGGCCAGCAGCGGTCCGGACCCAGCACCCGAATACATCCGCGCGGAATTGATTTCTGGTGCCAACACCGAAAAAATCATCGCCGAGCGCCCTTCCTAGCTGCATGTTTCGAGCCGGGGCACGATCTGAGCCCATGTGCCGACGGGAAAACTGAATGTACAGCGGCGGCCCGGCGCGCATCTGGCTTCTGACGCAACGTCTTGAGACCGATCGACAGCCGGTAACCCGGCGCGGGCGCGCTACCCGTCCCGGTGCGCCGGCCAGGGTTGACCACACGCGCACCGGCCACCCCGAATCGTGTTGTCGGCTAAGGGGAGAAGCCACCCCTTGCCGGAGCCGAACTCGAACTCGTTAAATGAACGCGTGGCATTGGTACGGACGCCGGTGGGGGCCGCCGATGACCGTGGCGGTGGTGCTGGTCGACCTGGCTGGGTGAGAGGAGATTGTCTTGGCGACCTTGCGCCGCTACATCGTTATTCAGTTGATGGTGTTCGTGATCGGCATCGTCGGCCCGATCTTTTTGATCGTGTTCTTTGCCTCACCGTCTGATCCGAACGCCAAATGGGGATTTTGGGTCGGGTTTTTCATCACCTACGCCGACGTGATGATCGCGTTGGCGCTCACCGCCGCGGGCGAAGACAAGTAGCTGCCGATCGCGTTGCTCACGAAACCAGGACGCGTAGTCGCTCCCAGCCGCGCACGGTTGAGGTCGGTGCGAGTTGCAGGCTGTCGTAGTCGATGTCCCACTGCGGCCAGCGGTTGAGCAGTTCGTCGAGTGCGACGCGGCCCTCCAGCCGGGCCAGGTTGGCGCCCAGGCAATAGTGCACGCCCTTGCCGAAGGTGAGGTGGGAGATGTTGTCGCGCCGGATGTCGAACGTATCGGGGTCGTGGTAGCGCCGGGGGTCGCGGTTGGCGGCTCCGAACAACATCAGGATGGCGCTGCCGGCGGGGACCGTGGTGTCGTAACAGTGGTAGTCGCGCAACGTGAAGCGCGCGACATGGGGTCCCGTCGGTTCGAAGCGCAGCGTCTCGTCGACGGTGCGGGTGAGCAGTGACCGGTCCTGGTGGACTTGCCGGCGCTGGTCGGGGTGCTCGGCGAGCACTTTTGCCAGCCAGCCGATGAGCCGGCCGGTGATCTCGTTTCCGGCCCCGCCACGACCTGGGTGTAGTGCAGCACCTCGGTGCGGGTGAGTTTTCTGCGCACCGCGTGCTCATCGTCGAACTCGACGTTGAGCAACGCGGTCATCAGGTCGTCGGATGGGTTCTTGGCGCGCCAGTCGATGTAGTCGGCGTAAATGCTGCCGTCGGCGATCTTGTCCGGCCTGGCCACTTTCATCGGTGTGCCGGGCTGGGTGCGCAGGTTGGCGTCGTTGGCGTCGCGAACCCCGATCTGGTCGCTCTCGGGGATGCCGAGCAGCATGCCGATCACCCGCATCGGCATCATCGAGGCCAACTCGGCGATAATGTCGAAGCTGTCGCGGCCGACCAACGGGTCCAGGCAACGAACGCAAAAGCGCCGAATCTGGTCTTCGAGCTGCGCCATCCGGCGCGGGGTGAACACCCGCGACATCACGCCGCGCAACATGGTGTGCACCGGCGGGTCTTCGAACATCATCACGCCCGGTGGCATGTCGTATTTCGACTTGATCAGTTCCAGGATGTCGCTTCGGCTGTTGGAGAAGGTCTGCCAGTCCGCCAGCGCCTTTTCGACGTCGGCGTGCCGTGAGATGGCCCAGAAGTCGTAGCGCTGGTTGTAGTAGAGCGGCGCTTGTTCGCGCAACCGCGCATAGGTCGGGTAGGGGTTGGCCGTGATGTTGACGTCGTAGGGGTCGTAGTAGACATCGGTGTCGTGTGCTTGCGCGGCTTCGATGTGAGTTGCCATGCCGTGGTGCACCTTTCGTGTGGCGCCGCGCTACTGCTCGCCCCCTCATCGGGTCCGCTCGATGTTGAGCCGATGAGTAACTGTGTTACAGTTTGGCACTGTAACCTCGTTACTCGATGACGGCAAGGGTGGGTACGCAATTGGCCAGTCCCGAGACCGTGACCGCCCCGGCGGTACGCCGCGACGACCGGATCCTCGACATCGTGGTGCACCTACTGCAGACCGAAGGCTACGACGCGGTTCAGCTACGCGAGGTCGCTCGGCGTGCCCGCACCTCGCTGGCAACCATCTACAAGCGCTACGCGAACCGGGACGAGTTGATCCTGGCTGCCCTCGAATTCTGGATGGACGAGCACCACTACGCCGGTCTGGCAGAGCAGACCCCGGCCCCGGGGGAGTGCTTGTACGCCGGCATGATGCGGGTGCTCCGGACGATTTTCCAACCCTGGGAGACCCATCCCGACATCGTGAAGGCCTACTTTCGGGCCAGGGCCGCACCCGGTGGGCAGCGGCTGGTCCATCGCGGCTTGGACATGGTTGTTCCGGCGGTCATGGAAGTGCTCGCCGGGGTCGACGAGGATTTCATCCACGACTTGGACACCGTCATCTCCAGCCTGGTCTATGGGCTGCTGGGGCGCTTCACCGCCGGCGAAATTGCGATCACCGAGATCCTGCCCAGCATCGATCGCACCGTCTTCTGGCTGATCCGCGGATACGAGGCCTCCCGCCGCGCTGGCTAGGGCAGACAAACCCGAGGATCATCGCGTGCCTCATCGTCGGCTTGTTGGGCGCGGTCGAGCGGCCATCTGGTCACAGCTTCTGCAGGGCGGCGATCGTTCGGTGAGCGTGCAGCTGCGCGGCTTCGGTGACGTTGGGTGGCTCTTGGCGCAGGATCTGCTCTTGCAGCGCGCGGATGGTCGGGCCCGGAGCGATGCCGAGATCCTCGGCCAGCGACCTGGTCAGTTGACGGCAGGCGTTGAGCGCGTCGAATTGGCGTTCGGCGACGTAGTAGGCCGTGATCAGCGGCACCCACAACGGCTCGTGATAAGGATGTTCGGTTGCCAGCTCCTCGAGTTCGTTGATGGCCGAGTACGGTCGTCCACAGGCTATCTCCGTTGTGGCATAGGCGATCTGAGTCAACAGCTTGTCTTCTTCGAGCCTGGTCGCGGACTCATCGAAGAAGGTGAATTCGGGAAGATCTTCGAGGATGGGGCCACGCCACTGTGCCAGGGCCGCTGAAAAGTGGTCGCTGGCCTGCTCAAAGCGGCCGAGGGTAGCGGCTCGAAATCCATTGGACCGCTCGACGGTGAAACGTCCCAGATCGCAGTCGTTATCGGCCACGGACAGTCGATACCCGGGCGGCGCACTACTCAAGACGGCGCGTGCGTCTATGCAAAGACAAGTATCGATCAGACGGCGCAGGTTCGATACGTAGGTGTGCAAAGTGGCGCGGGCTCGCTCGGGTGGGCGCTTCTCCCACGCTGCGTCGATCAATCTATCGACCCCGACGGTGCGATTGCGATGAATCACCAGCATTGCTAGAACGGCACGCTGTTTCGGTGTGCCCAACGGCATAACGATGTCGGCGGAATACAGCTCGAGAGGTCCCAGAATGCCGAATTGCAGACAGCCCTCCGGCATCGTATTCCCCCCATCATTGGCATTCTCGGAACAGCGGTGTTTCCCGCGGCGGGCAGAATTAGACGGCTCAGGGCTTTCATTTGCCTGCTGCCGTGCGTGAATAACTGAGCTTCGGCCCCTGGTACTTAGCATGCCGGTGTCCTCCGTCACCATTCCCCGTTTTCGCACCCTCGCTCAGGGCTTGCTGCTAGTGACCAGCTAAAGCGAATCGTCAGTGAACCACAGCCCCGAAGTCTTCTCAACTTCAACCCCAACAAGTGATCAGAAGTGAATGCTCTCATGATCGAGAGTCCTGAATATTCCTTTATTTGGAACTTCGATCAACGAAAATAATCGCTGCGTGTCAAGCCTGCTTGTTGTCAACCACGCCCTGTTCACGGAATCGGTTCCAGCCTCTGGCGATGGCCAGTGTAGGCGCCCATTCGCGCCGGGCGGGGGCTAGCGGCGTTACTAGAGACGCCCGGGTTTCATTGCGGACGAACGTGTCTCAACCAGCTATATGTGAGGTAGATGGCATGGCTGGGCTGTTATTGGCGCCGCGGTCGTGGATCGATCCCGGCATGTCCAATCTTTTGACAAACGGCTCCGCTAACGGCCACGTTGGCATCGCGTCGTATGGCCAGCTGACCTACGGCCGGTTGATTCGAGAGCGAGTGCTATCAGCGCTTTGTATTCGTGCTGGATATCGATTGCTCATGGTCCTGGTCCCGAAAGCATTGCTTTTCCTCGCGCCCCCGTTTCCCGCGGACCTGGACGATCTGGGCTCACGATGTACCTATTCATCCCGGCCTGATCCGTGGTCAGGCAAATGGCTAAGCGGCAATTTCCGAGCTTCAAATGTTCCGCGACCGGATAATGCCGACGGCCTCGACCAATTGGTTGGTCGGCGGTCCAGGGCTCCGGCGTTGTTGATTAGCAGGCTTGTGAGCTGGGGAATTGTGGATTGAGGAGGTCTAGGCGGCGGTTGGCGGTCAAAGCGGTGATCCGGCAGGCTTCGGCGATGTTGTCGGCGCCGTTGAGGCGGTGCAGATTGATCGCGGTGTTGCGTAGCGTTGCTAGGACCTGTGCGCCGTTTCCGGTATGTGCCCTTTGACGGTCTTCGTCGAAGGTGACGTCGCGTATCCAGTGCAGGCTGTTCTCGATTCCCCAGTGTTGACGCATCCAGGTCATGATCGCGGTAGGGCGGGCGTGCTCGAACGGCAGGCTGCAGATGGCATAGACCACCTCCACGGTGCGCTGGTCGGTGGCGGTGATCAAGCGTTCACGAGTGATCCGGATGATTTGTTTTGCGTAGGGGAAGCCGATTCCTCGTGCAGCGGTGATGATTTGCAGGGTGCGGGTCTCGACACGGCCGTGGCCGCGGGAGTCGTCGGTAGCGGCTGTGGGCACCTCGGCCCAGGGCAGCGCGGTGATACGCGCAAGTATTTTGGCTTGGTTGGACTTGACGATCATCAGGTAGTGCGACTTCAAGGTGGCGCAGATCAACTTCGCGGTGACGACCTGGGTATGCATCGCATCCACGGTGACCAGCCACCGCAAGCTGCCCGGCAGCAGCGTGAGCAGGGCACGTACGCAGGGAATTTCATTGCTTTTCTCGGCGACAGCGAGTTGACCGAGCACCAATCGGGCACGGTGGGCGAACACCGACACGAGATGCGTGGCTGTCGCTTTGGCGCGTAAAGCACCACGCAGCATCTTGCCGTCCAACGCGATCGGCACCAATCCACTGGGGTCGCTGCTGGCCACGTGTGCAGTGAAGTAACTGCCCATCCTGGCGTTGAGGTCGGCGGGGTCTAGCCGAGACAAAACAGCGCGGAAGGTCTTCTCACTGGGCCGCCGGAACCGGACCCCTAATTAGGCCAACACATCATCGGGAGCGGTGGCCGCCCATGTGGCAAAACCAGCATAGCCGCGCATCCCCGCGGCAGTGGCCAGAACCGCGATCGCCAACAAAGCCATCAGCGAATACCTCCGACCGCGTGGGTCCCTCGGGTCTGGCACCGAGGCCAACACATCGAGAAACTCCGATCCGATGAGCTCACTGCGCTCACCAGGACTCCAGCGGTCGAACACCTCTGGAACCGACGACACAGGCAATACTGAAACGGTAGGCACGGGCAACTCCAGACCAACGACGAACAGTAACCAACTCGATCGTTCTCCAGATAGCCCGTGCCTACACTCCGGCCCCAATAGCGCGGCACCAAAGATCATCAACCCAGCTCACAAGCCTGCTAATCAACAACGCCGGAGCCCTGGCTGATTGCGAAACACCTGTTGGCGTCCCATGAGGCGCCTGGCGGTGGGGTGTCAATCACTGACGGAAGCTTAAGACTCGGGGGACTAGGCGGCGGGACCATCGAGTAGTTTTCGGTTGGATTGGTGATGTCCGAATGGTCACGCTGCCAATGGATTTCGTCGATCGCGGCTAGGGCCCGTTGTCGAGCCGCGGCCCGCTCCTAGGCAGAGTCGTAGCAGTGCGGATGATCGGCACTCAATAGATCCTCGACTCTCGCATCACGATTCGAAGGCGGAGGTTCCGATTTGCCACCAAATCCGTCATAGAGAATCCAACACAGGACGGCGGCGGCAACAAATCCCAATAGTAGCCACGTAGTCTCTTTCACGTCTTTTTTCAGTTCGGCGATTCGTTTCTCTGCAGCCTCGAGGCGCTGTTCGACGGTGGGTAATTCGACGGCGGGTCGTTCGAGCTCCGTACTCATGTTCGGGACTGTACCGCCAGCTGCCGACACCTCGTTGATTCCTGCCAGCCGTGGCCGTTGTATTCGTAAATCAAAGATTGCTGGACGCTGTTGAACGCTAAGGAGAGCTGTGGCCCTTGTGGCCGAGCTGGCGTTTGCGCCATCGCGCTGCCGGGTTTTGACCGCGTTGAGCGGACTTGCCATCCTCCAGCGCGACCCCGATCTTGGCCTGTAACGCCATGTTTGTTCCTCTCTTCGGGTATTACATCTCGCAGCTTTGTCGGATAGACGTGAAGCAACGGTCAGACTGTGCGGCCGGCCAAGTCGGCGCGAATGCGGCAGTCGTGGCCATCAATTGCCCAGCGATCGTGTTTGGTGCGCCGTTTGTTCTTGCTCGAATGCCTGGCGGTGCAATCAGGGCACAAGCACCATGCTTGCATTCCATTGAGGGCTCGAAAGACGATCTCTCCAGCCTCACGCGCTTCGAGTTCCGTTGTGTAGCCCATGATTCGGTCCTTTCGCCGATCGTGTATCTATTCAGGGCGGGGGGTCACCACGCTGTCGGCCACGTGTCGCCGTCGAGGGGCGGCCGTGAGTCGAGCGCTACGGCGTGCGCGTGGTCCAGATCATTAAGTACTGAATCGAACAGCTGGCGGATTTCGGTGCCGCTGGCACCTGCCGCCCGCGCCCGCCCAACGATGTCGAAGATTGCGCTCTGCGCCATCTGGTGCGCATCCCGGGGCTGTAGCCGCACGCGGCGCATTCATCGCCCGCGCCGCGGATGTCGTGGTCTTGATGCGGATTGCCACCAAGGCCGTACAACGCCCATTCACACGGGGTGCACAGACGAAGGGCCCCGTCCGCTGGCGCCTTAATCCCGTGCGTGCGTAAAAGCTCGCTGCCGTTGAACTCGGAATGTCCCACGGCTGCAACTCCGTTCGTTTATGAGGTACCTATGCCGGTGGCCTAAAGCGTCCCGGCCTCGATACCCTCGGCGACACTGCGGAGCATCGACACAACTTGCTCGCATGATCGGTGTGCCGACCATTCGATCAGGCCCTCCGGCGACACCAACAGCACCAAATCGAAGCGATCTACCTCTGTCCCATCTCGGACCGTCAACGACAGCGCCATATCCATTGCCTCCCTGGCCATATTCTTCTCGGCGGGTACGACATTTCGCAGGTTCGCTGCATTAGCCCGTGGAGTTTGGCGGCCGGCCTCACTCGGACGGGTCTGGTTTGGTCCAGTCGGTAAACGCCGTCGCGGATTCGGGGTGGGCGGCGTCGTGTTCCAACTGCTCGATGTAGCCGGGGGTTTGACGCAGTTTGTCCTCGAGCATGGACCGGACGACCGCCGGAGTCAGTGTGATGGTGCCGTCCGGGGCCCGGTCAACCAGATAGGTGTCATGGAGAGCGATCTTTGCCAGCGCCGCTCGTCGGCGGCTGTCGAGCTCGATCAAGGTCGTCATGGGGCAAGTCTTTCCGTTCTCGTGAAGCCGTGTAACACTGAGCCTAGTGGTGCAGTGTGTCATATGTACCAGTGTATCGGGTGGTGTTCGGTTATCGTCAGCTCGTGTCGAACTTGGTCTTCAGCGCCGTCGCGCGAGATCGATGGGTCGCGCTGAACCGAAGCGACAGCACCTATGAGCGCTCCGTGCGCGACCGTGTGCGCGCGGTTCTCGACCGGCTTGACCAGACACCGCAACGCCATCGCGTGGGAGCCACACAGTTCCAAACATCCCCCACGACCTGGGGGCAACTCATATCACCACCGGCAGGGGCCGACTGGCTCATTATCTGGACAACCGTCCCAGACGGGAAGATCTACGTGCTACGAATTGAGCCCGCACCCTCGCTATGACGCGAAGCTGCGGTCTCCGGTTCGACGTCCCGCTGATGCCCTCGTCCATAGGGGCATCGCATCCCAGCGGTGTCCGCGAGCTCGCACGCGATGCTCGCCTCGGCGCGGTCGGGATCGAAGTGAGACGGATATGCTGGGTGTGCGTCATCGGGCTCCGGGCACGGCGACGCGCGATGGGACCACTGCGAGAGATTGCCGCCTTCTACCCATGCTCATCCTGCGCGACTACCAGGCCGCCGCCGTCGCCGCCGTTGACCGTCTCGATGCGCGCGCGCAAGTCATTTCGGGGTGCGGCACCGGGAAAACGCTGATGGCCATCCACGGGGTGGCCAAGCTGCTCGCCGATGCACCAGGTTCGGTCGTGCTGACGTTTCCAACGCTGGGCCTGCTGGAACAGACCTACCAGGTGTGGCGAGCTGAAGCACCGTTCAAGTTCTCCGCGCTGGCAGTGTGCTCCCAGCACATTGCCAACACCGAAGACATTCACAGCGACGAGCTGTCGGTGCACAGCACCACCTGCGCCGAGCAACTCGCGCAGTGGCTGGTTACCACAGCCGGGGTCCGGGTGGTGTTCACCACCTATCAGTCCGCCGGTGTACTGGTCGCCGCGCACGCAAAGTTCAGGACGGGGCCGTTCACGGTGATGGTCTGCGACGAGGCGCACCGCACCGCCGGCCGCCGCGGAAAGCCGTTCGCCGCGGTGCTCGACGACCGCAAGATCCCAGCGCAACATCGCTTGTTTTTCACCGCCACCCCAAAAGTCAACGCAAGCCGCGATAGCCGGGCACACCGGCGCACGGTGTCCTCAATGGACAACCACGATCTGTACGGCCGGCGAGTATTCTCCCTACCCACGCGTGAAGCCATCGACCGCGGCATCCTTTCCCCATTCAAGGTGGCCGTCATCGCGGTCGCCGATTCCGCGGTGGCCTCGGCGATGAAAGATCTGCGGCTCATCCGATTGGCCGCCGCCGAGCAAGACAGCGCCCGGGCGGACCACGTCGCAGCGGCCATCGCCTTAACCCAGGCCGCCCACGACTACCAACTGTGCAGTGTGCTGGCCTTCCACAACACAATCGCCGCAAGCCAAGACTTCGCCACCACGTTCACCCGCACCCACGCACTGCTCAGCGCGCGCGGCCTCACCGGCGATCACCGGACGGCAACCGTCACCCACATCGATGGCACCTCCCCGCTACGCGAGCGCAAGGCCGCCGCCGAAGACATTCTCGGGCGGCGCAACCCCGACCGCTGGAACATCGTCACCAACGCTCGGTGCATCACAGAAGGCATCGACATTCCCGCCCTCGATGCGGTGTTTTTCGCTGAACCGCGGTCCTCCGATGTCGACGTCGCCCAAGCCGTGGGGCGGGCGATCCGCAAAAATCCCCACCATGACCGGCCCGCCTTGGTCGTGCTGGCGTTGACGATCGACGACAGCCTCGACGCCGAAAGCGTCATCACTATCAGTCAATTCAAGAAGGCGCGCCAGGTGTTGGCGGCGCTGCAAAGCCACGACCCCACCATCGCCACCGACCTCACCCGCCTACGCGAGATCCTCGCCGACCCCCTCGACGTGTCAACCGACCTCATCGACGTCATCGTCCCCACCGACCTCCCCGGCCCCCTGGTGGAGCAATTCCTGCGCGCGTTTAGCATCCACTCCGTCGATACGCTCACCCAACAATTCGAGGAGAATTTCGTCGCACTCGTCGCCTACAGCGACCAACACGGCCATGCCAGCCCCCTGCAGCAATACCGCACACCAGACGGACTCGCGTTGGGACAGTGGGTTTCCGGTCAAAGACAGGCCTATCAGCGCAACCGCCTGCCATCGGCGCGGGTTGCTCGTTTCGAGCAACTACCAGGATGGGCCTGGAACGCCCACGACGCCCTATGGGAGGCGGGCTTCGCCGAGCTCGCCGCCTATGCCGAGACACACGGCCATTCCTACCCACCGCGCACCACCGACAGCTTCCTCAATCAATGGGTCATCACCCAGCGGCGACCGCGCCAGCGCGAGCATTTGAGCGAGGAGCGCCGCAAACGTCTTGAAGACCTGCCCGGCTGGAGCTGGGCGCATCGCCAAATCCCAGTGTGGGACAGGAACTTCGACGCGTTGGCGGCCTACGCCGCCGAGCATGGCCACGCCGATCCCCCTCCGACTATGTCACCAACGACGGGATCGCCCTCGGTGAATGGGCCCGTGAGCTGCGCCGACCCACCAGGCGTGCCAAGCTGGCTGACGCCCGCCAAGACCGCCTCGAGGCGTTGCCGGGGTGGTCATGGACCATCGAACGCCGCCGCACCTGGGAGGAAAGCTACACGGCGCTCGTGACGTTCGCCGCCCACCACGGTCACGCCGCCCCCGCGCACACCGATCGCGAGGACGATCGCGCATTGGCCACATGGGTCGCTGAGCAGCGCCACGCGCACAGCAAAGGACGCCTCACCGCCAAGCGCGCCGCGCGGCTGGCCACACTACCGGGCTGGGTGTGGACGCGGGCCGACGCCCGGTAGGAACAAAATTTCGCTGCGCTGGCCGCCTACGCCGCGCAACACGGCCACACCGACCCGCCCCCAACCTATCAATCAGAAAGCGGGAACGCTGTTTTGAAGTGGCTGAGCGGAGTGCGCCGAGCTGCCCGTGCTGGGGACTTAGACCCCGGCAGGCTTGCTCGGCTCGAAGCGCTGCCAGGGTGGTCCCCGACGTCGCGGCGCACTGATCCGACTTGGGACCGAACATTCGACGAACTGCTCGCCTACGCCGCCGAGCACGGCCACGCCTGCCCGCCGCAGTATCACCGCACTTCAGCTGGCACCTCCCTAGGAAGCTGGGTGTCGAACCAGCGCAGAGCCTACCGGGACGGGTCAATGAAGCGCCGACATCCCGGGCGTACTGCCCGCCTCGAAACCCTGCCCGGGTGGTGCTGGAACGCTTTCGAGGCACTGTGGGAGAACGGTTTCCACGAATTGCAGCACTACTACTGCACTACGCACGGATCTGCCACCCCCGCCACAAAATACGTGTCGGAGTCCGGCCACGGCTTGGGACAATGGACCCAAGATCAGCGGCGCAAATACCGGCGTGGCCAGCTCGACGAGCGCCGGATCCGCCGCTTAGAAGCGCTGCCCGGCTGGCGCTGGAACTAAGTCAGCGCCTCGGCTGGCCCAGGGCGGCCGCCACGATCGGCGAAGCCATCGACTTTGCCGTCTTCGTTTCGTGGGTAGTCGGGGATGACGTCGAGGGTGTCGAGGTAGTCGAGTGCACGGTGGCCGGCGCCGAAGCACAGCTCGTCGTCTCCGTCGCTGGCAAGGAACTACGCTACGGCCTGGGCCAGCTGGGCACCGTGGACGACTCGGTGACCACGACCGGGGAACGATCTACAAGACTGTCTTACTGTCGCATCGAGCCGGGCTCAATCATGCTGCCCCGACTGGTGATTCGCTAATCACGCCCAGATTGCGCGGTGTTCCCAGATTGTGAGGACCCGCGCCAGAAGCGGATCGCCGCAAGGGGGTCCGGCACATTGAGCGGATACACGTTCGGTCCTTCGGGGCGTTTGCCAACGAGTCCCATGTTGCTGGATTGGCGGGTGATGCGCCGCCACCATCGTCGGCGGACAGACGCCCCGTCTGCGATGCGCGACGGATCCGGTAACGCCCTTCTAGCAAAGAGACCCTCATCTAGTCCAGCGACCGCATCGAATTTGTCTCGGTAGTTAGCCGCGGCGTCGTCGACCGCTTTAACCGCTTCCAAGATACGTCGCTGCGATACTTCGATATACCAAACCCTCGCGCGGAGCTCTGGGAATCCCGCCTCGATGAAATAGGGATGGACCGCTTTCCGACGTTGACGACGTCTCCATGCTTCGGCATCGCCTATCTGCGTCAACATGTTACGTAGCCAGCAGTATTCCTCGTACGCGTCCAGGGCATCAGACCATCCGCGCGACAACCGATTATCCATTCGTTCTCCTTTGCTCGGGGATGGAGTCAGGCTTGCAGGGCAGGGGTGAGGGCGGCGGTGAGGATCTTCTCGTCTCGGGTCGAGATGGTGAGATTGTTGCGTAGCGCCTGGGCCACGATGACGCGATCGAACGGATCTTTGTGGGCCATGAAGATCGGGTATTGCCTTCGTGCCAGGACGTTTCGAAGCACGGTGGTCGATGACGACGCACTGCTGGTTGGCCTGGTCGCCGTTGTACCACCAGCCTATTCGGGTGAACTGCGCGTCCATCTGTTCACGAGGTCATCGGCGAGGCGGGTCCACAGCAGATCAACTCGGCCACGGCTAATCCGGCAGACGGGTGCGCGACCCACTGCTCGACGGGCACAACATCGATGCCCCACAACACGTGGGCGCCTTCACCCCGCGCTGCGCAGGCGTGCACCCTCGGCCACCAGACCATCAAGCTCACCCTTCTGGTACGGGCCAAAGACATTCGAAGCCTCCTCGATCCATTTCGCCAGATCGATGCGCGCCCACATCCGCACACGAGCGCCATCTGGACTTGCACTGCAACCCGGCCTCGGCGGCCACAGCTGTTGCCCCGCAGGGTAAGCCGGACCGCCATCCAGCTGTCTCCTCAGAGCATCGGGTACACCGAACGCATCCAAGCAATCGGCCAGAATCTGCGCGTAAAACCGTCGCAATCTCTTTCTCTCGTACATTCGCCGTAAGCAGAACGGGCGCGGCGACGTTATCGATGCCCGATGCCAACTGCTGTGCATCCGTCAGACCTCGCGCAAGGCAAATGTCTGACCTTGTTTCGATCGCGGGTTGCGGTCTCACCGGTCCCACGGATCCAGGCACCGCACGCCGAGAGGCTCGAAGTGCCGAGTATTGCGGCTCACGACCACCTTGTGCGCGGACTCAGCGACCGCGGCGATGATGGCGTCGCCGTAGGGGGCATGTTCAGGCACTCGATAAGTGGCCAAAATTCGAGCGGCTGGGAGGTCGAAGGACAGCACTCGGCCGTCGAAGGTGGGCAGTAGCCGGTCCTCAAACCATCCGCGCAGCACCTGCCCCTGAGGGGGATCCGTCCGTTCCTTGGCGATGACGCCACGCTCGATCTCGGCGATGGTGAGCGCTGCGACAAACAGCTCGGCCGGTGGGACCGCCACCGCCCACGCGCGCACCTCCGGATTCCGCTGAGGTTTTCGCAGGGCCGACACCACGTTGGTGTCGAGAAGGTAGGTCACAGCTCCGGGGTGCGGACGGTTAAGGGGAGGCGCTCCGGTTCAAAGTCGAAGTCGCTGTTGGGGCTGTCGTCGGCTAGCAGGTCGACGATCGTGACCTCTTCTCCTGATACCCCTGCGGTGAGGATCGCACGGGCTTCGGCCTCGACGGAGTGGCGGTGCCGTTTGGCACGCGCCTGCAACGCGGCCTTGGTGCCTGAGGGTAGGTTTCGAATCAGAATCTGTTCCATAGTCACCTCCGATATCACGCTGATGATATCAGCAGCGGGAACAAATTGGGCGCCTCATTGAATCTGCTCCAGTTTCAACGAAAATGCCTCAGTTTCGGTAGCACGCCGGCGCGGGATTCGGCTTCCAGCAAGAGCGTGCTCGTCCATTCGGCAGGATGGGCACTTTCGCCTAATCGGTTGTCCTGCAAACAGCTTGGGCGTTCTAAGCGGACAGTTGGAGCCGGATTCGCTTGCCGGTACGGCTAGGAGGCCTTGGACTTGGCGATCTGTTCGGTGATGGTGTCGATGATCGTGGGGAAGGCCGGGCGGTCAAGTGCCTCGGGGTGGAACTTCAGGAGGTGGGGTTGAGCGCCACGATCGGCGAAGCCATCGACTTTGCCGTCTTCGTTTCGTCGGTAGTCGGAGATGACGTCGAGGATGTCGAGGTAGTCGAGTACACGGTGGCCGGCCTCGAAGGAATCGCGGCTCAATCCGTAGTGCAACTTCCGTGGCCCAGCGGGGAGGGGCCGGGGTACGTCGCCGTGTTTGCTACGCATGCGCGCGGCGATGAGCAGCAGCGCCAACTCGCTGTCCTCGAGGACATGGATCCAACCATTGGTGAACAGCGATGCTGGGACGAAAAAGAACTCGCCGTCATGCTCGGGCACCCGGTAGACGCTGTTGTCGCCACCGGGTCGGGCGTCTTCACGCTTGAGGACGAAATCCTGGTAGCGGCGGCGGCCTTTGGCCGGCGGGACGCTGATCAAGTTCTCGTTGTGCAGCCTGACCAGACTGGAGTGGATCTGACGGGCCTTCTTGGTGGGCACGTCGACGAAGATCCGACCTTCGGTCGCGTCGCGGGCGTCGGTGGCAACGTAGTCCGTCCACCCCGTGCGGTCATTCTCGGCTTTCAGCGGCAGCTCGTTACGCGTGGCAGGCTGCCCTGGTGCCAGACGCAGCTGTGCTTCGAATAGCGCGATCAACAGAAACGACAAGGATCGGCCACGCGGTGACATCAACCGGGTGGCCGGCGGCCGCTGGTCGCGCTTGGTCGCATTGCGATTTGTGGTGTCTGCCGCCGCGTCGGGATTGAACAGACGCACGAAGCCGTGCCGAATTCGAAAGTCCCCAGGCGGCGTCACGCGACCCGAAAACAGTTCCTGTAGTCGGGCTCCCGCATGCGCCACCGACTGTTCCATCTGGGTAAGTCTGTCCAGCCGCGCCTTGAGGATCGCGCACTCCCGCACATTCGGTGGCCGAGCGATGCTCAGCTCAAAAAGAAACTGCACCACCCACCTCCAAGTGATTTACACCACAAAACGGCTTACCCTCGGCGCTCTGACCGCAACGCCTTAACCCTCCCAATAATACGGCGTGCTGACATTGACGGTGTTCTTTTCGGCGGGTTAAGCCGTTGTACGCAGGGTAGCACGCCCCCCGCTAAAGTCGCGTACAACGGCTATAGACGCACGTCAGCGGCTTGCGGGACTACCGCTACAGAGCGGGGAACCGGAACCAATGAAGCGGCCCTCGGGGGCGTATTCCCCGAAGGCCGGGGTGCGTCATCCCACGAGAAATGGAGGAACAACACAGTGTCAACGGTACCGTCCCGGCGGGCTTCTCAGCACCGTAACCAGCCGCCGGCCGAACGCCTGCCCCTGCGCTGGGTGGTGATCGCGCTACTCTCGCTCGCCGCCGCAGGGGTCGGCTACCTCTCGGCAGGCATCGTCACCGCGTGCGCGGTGGCCAGCGCTCTGCACCGGATCATCGCTTAGCAGGCTCGATCCTGGCTCGGTCGGCGTACCCACGGCCTCCCTTCGCGCGGGCTACGCCGACCGACCCGGATTCTCCTGACACGCCGCCCGACATCGACGACTCAACATCGTGATCCTGTCGGTGGCCGCGGCGGCAAATGAGGCAATGAGCGACGACGGCAGCGGCGTGCCTGCAGGTTCGACAAAGCCCCGCAAGCAGGCGGGAGGGGCGCACATCGCCGAGTTCATTACGCGGAGGAATTCTCGCGACAACCACATGTCGCCGAGGGCGTTCAAGTTGCGTCGAGCCGAGCGGTGGTCAGCATGTCGGCCTCAAGCCATAGCTGCATCACGAGGTGCGAATCGCGGTGAGCGCTCGCCACGGGCATCAGGACCACAGCCATCCAGGCGCCGTCGTTAGCCCGGCGGATCCAAGGCGATTTGGCGTGCCGGCATCCAGGGCGGCGTGAGCAGCATGCCGCCGTTTTTGACCCACATGGGTAGTTCGTGCCGCCTGGGGGCCGCACCGACCGCGGGGAACGCCCGGGATACGTCCACAAAGACAGGGCGGTTCATCCGATGCAGCGTGCGGTAGCCACACAGCGCATCCTGCCATTTATCGAACATGTGTGCGAAGTCTAGTCGTCGTTGCGCCCTGGGTGTTGGGTAGTGTGCGACCACGGAATCGTTGGATCGTCCGCTCGGCGGCAACATGAAGCGTGATCGACCAACGGTGTAGCGGCGTGCGGGATTGGTTCAGGATTTGTCTGCGGTTGTGACCGCAGTCCTGGCGCGCATGGCATCGCGGCGCAAAGCCACGGCGAGGTCGGCGTTGTCGGTGAGGTCGGCCGCGTTGGTCAGGGTGCGCGCGATCCGAGAGAACATCGCTGGGGGAGCAGCAATAGCACCGTCGGCGTGGGCGGATTGGATGAGGCCGGCCAGTGACAGCAGCTGGGTGGTCTCGTGAAGTCGGGCGCGGCGATCGTCCTCGTCGATGGCCGGATAGGTCTCGAAGAATAAGAGGGTTTCGGCGAGTCCGGCGATGAGCAGGCCGAAGCTGGCCACGCTGATGTGCGCGGTGCGCGGGAGCGTGAATAGGTTTCCGCCGGGTTCCTCCGTGGCAAACGTCGCCACGAGGCGATCAGCGATGGCGTCGAGGGCCGTGTCGTCAAGGTAGGGTCGCGCGGTGTGCTCGGTGATGCCGAGTTGTTTGGCCGCGGTGTAATGGCGTTCTGCGAGAAAGGTTTCGGCGGAATCGAGTGTGAGGGTCATGCCGCGTTCTCGCACGCGTGTTACCAAGTCGGCCGCGGATTCGTGTAGCCAATGGGGTATGGGCCGTGCGGATTGGCGGGGTGGGCGCTCATTCATCGGCGGCCGAGGGATTCTGGTCGCGGGAAAGTGCGGCTTCGGCACGTTCAAGAGGTGTGCCAGGCAGGGTACTGGGTGTGGGTGTGGTCATGATGGCGTCGGCGATCGCCACGTCGATGGCGCCGGTTACCTCCCCGACTAGGGGCGTGCCGCCGTGCAAGGCGTCGAGCTCGGCGTCGATGTCGACCTTAATCGAAACGGGGACAGGCAGATTGAGGCCAGCTAGGTGCTCGGTGACGGCGGCGGCCAGCGCCTGACCGTAGGCGGCGAGCTCGGCCCGTTGGTGCGCTTGCAGGCGGTCCCTGAGTGCCTGAACAGCGGCCAGGGCGTCGTCGATCGCGTGTTCTTCCGGGGTTGGGGGAGTGGGGTTTTCAGCTTCGGCCCGTACGGCGGCGTGAAACTCCGCGACTTGCACGGGGTCGTTGACCCAGTCTAACCCTCCCGGCTTGATCGGCACTGACGGCGAAATCGCGTCCTCGCGGCGCGAGAGTTCTTGTTCGGCATCGTCGTAGGCGGCCATGTGCTCCAGGTCGCCTAGGTCGTAGAGGATTTGTTCGGGTTTGAGGATGATGTCGACGGGCTCGGTGCGGTAGCGCCATAGGTCCCACTCGTCCTGGCCGACAGCAGCGTTCAGGACGTCGCGAACTACGGCGGCTTCCCAGGACCCGGGGCGGCCGGCCAAGATGTTGTCGATGCCGCCAGCGTTGGCGGTTGCCCCGGCCAATGCTTCGGTGACAAAGGCGGCCCAGTCGATCCGATCCGGCGGCGCATCCGGGTCGGGCTCCCACCCGCCGTTGGCGGTCCGCCGGACACGCTGATTGGTGAGGCGGGTCGCCTCGGTGAGGATCGCGGTGGCCTCGGCGAGCACGTCATCGTATGCACGCGGCTCCAATACGACCGCTCGTGTGAGGTAACCGGTGTCGTGCAACGCCGCGTCGAGGACCGTGCGGTAGGGACGGCCGAGTTCGGCGGCGGCTGACCGCAGGTTGGCCTGCGTTGGTAGCGTGCGCAATTCGCCTTTACGCCATTGGACGAGCGTCTGGCGGGTGATACCGATCCGATCCGCTAAGCCGGTGTCGCTGGCACTGTGGACACGTTTGTAGTCCTCAATCAGCCGGCCCAATTGGCTGGCAGGTCTCGTTGCCACGGGTCCCAGTGTCGCGTAACGTTCAACGTAGTGTCAAGCCATGTCATACGAAACTGTAACTGCTTACTCCCTTATTCTGTAAGCCATCACCTTACATAATCTCTATTATGTACGAGTTGTTGGCGCCTCGGCGGCGGGAGTCAACGGCTGTTGGTCAGTCACAGCCTCTTCCTTGCCGGCCGGAAAGCTTCCGTCACTGTGACGGAGAGGGCGCGCCTTGATCCTCGCTCGCCCGACTGCAGGGAATATCGATCGGGCCACGCTGGTTCATCGTTTCGCGAGGATCACGCTCGTACTGGAATCCCCTGGTCGCTCATGGAACCTCTTTTGCGTCGGCGTCCGAGGTTCGCGGAGACTATGGGTCTCGTGGTCGGGTAGCGACGAGGCGATAGAGAGGGTTTAGCTCGGCGGCGGAACGCGTGTCGGTGCCAGCACCGTCGACGTAGCGCTGTGAGGTGACCATGGACTCGTGACCGAGTAGCTTCATCAGTGTGTAGACGCTGACGTTTGCATTGGCGAGTTCGGTGGCGAAGGTGTGGCGCAACCCGTGCACAAGCGCACCGGATGACCGCTCGCTGTCGATTCCGGCCTTCTTGAAAGCCCGCAGGATTCGATACTGGAGAGTTCCCCGCGTGATCCGCTCTCCGTCTGCCCCGAGAAACAGCGGAGTCTTGGGTGAGAAGCAACTGAGTATGTCAGTGCCCGCGGATCGCCTGCGCGACTGTGGAAATCGGGCGACACGGGTTCGTAGGTAGTGCTCGATCACATCGAGAAGCTCTTTGCCAAAAGGTATCCGGCGGTCTTTGTTGCCCTTGCCGTGAACATGTAGCACGCCGCCGTCGTCGGTTCGGCGGATATCACCTATGTCGACGCTGATGAGCTCGTCGCTCCTCAGACCGGCCAGCAGGGCGGTGAAGACGATCGCGCGGTCGCGCTCCGGCCAGTTGTTGCGGTGCGCGGATCCTTGGTCGGCGTCGATGGCAGCAACCAATTCTGTGATGGCTTGCGAAGGATAGCTTTTAGGAAGGGATTTGGGCACTTTCGGACGACCGATGAGCGGCATGGGATTGGCATCCAGGAGGCCTGCTGTGTAGAGGTAAGTACACAGAGTATTCCAGGTCGACCAGCATCGCCGAATTGAGGCGGCCGAGTGGGTTTCTGCGTAGTTTGCGAACGCAGTACGCAGATTGTCTACGTTTAGCTCGGTCGTCCGAAGCGCCGGGAGACACTCGCTGCTACCGGCGATGAATGCGGCTATGGCTTCGAAGTCTTGACGATAGGCCTTCGCCGTGTGTGGTGAAGGTTTGCGAACCGCGTAATTCGCTAAGAAGTCGATGAACCAATCCGGGTGGTTCGGGGTGAGCCGCTTTTGCGGGTCGGTTCTGGGCATGGCTCCAGCATGACAGCATTTTCGTGGATAACGGAGGATATCCATGAACTCCATCGGTCGTGTCGCGACGACTCGTCGAGGCCATCGCCGGCCGGCAGGTTATTGCATTAGGTGGCTGTGGGCTCGTGAATCGGCTTTGCGAGGCCCGTTGGGGCGGGCTGCGCGTGAGCGCTGGGCAAGGTGAGCGCGAGAGGCGTTGTGGTGGGCCGCCTCGTGCGAGGTCCTGCGGTTAGGTCGCAAATAGCCCCTGGTGCTTGTTGCGTAGGGCCGCCTTTTGCACCTTGCCCATAGCATTGCGCGGCAGCGCCGCGACGATCTTTATCGCGCGCGGCTGCTTGAAGCGAGCGAGGTCGGGCGCAATGAAGGCGAGGATGGATTCGCCGTCGGGAGCTGACGTGGGCTGCGGGACGACGACGGCGACCACTGTTTCCCCTAAATCGGGGTGTGGCACGCCGATGACAGCTGACTCGAGCACATCTGGATGGGCGTCGATCAGTTCTTCGATCTCCTTGGGGTACACGTTGAACCCGCCGGAGATGATCAGGTCTTTGTCACGACCGATGATCACGAGATAGCCGTCCTCGTCGATGCGCCCGACGTCGCCGGTGATGAAGTAGCCGTCCTCGCGGAACTCGGTATCGGTCATTTTAGGGAGTTTCCAGTATCCGGCGAAGACGTTGGGTCCGCGGACCTCGATGCCGCCGACTTCACCGTCGGGCAGCGGCGCGCCGGTTTCGCGGTTGACGACGCGCACCTGGATGCCCGGCAGCGGGCGGCCTACGGTCCCGGGCTTGCGCGTGCCCTCGTAGGGGTTGGACGTGGTCATGCACGTCTCGGTCATCCCGTAGCGCTCCAGGATCGCCCGCCCGGTGCGCGCGTAGAAGGCCTCGTGATCGCTCGCCAGGAGCGGTGCGGACCCCGACACGAACAGCCGCATTGATCGCACACGGTTGGAGTCAAGGCGGTCGTCTGCGAGTAGGCGGGTGTAGAACGTGGGAACTCCCATGAGAACTGTTGCGTACGGCAGTAATTCGATGATGGTGTCGAGGTCGAACTTTGATAGGTAGTGCACGCAAGCTCCGCTGGTGAGCGTCAGGTTCATCGCGACGAATAGGCCGTGTATGTGGAAGATCGGCAGTGCATGGATCAGTCGGTCGTCGGCGGTGAAGCGCCAGGCCGCGGTGAGTGCCGCGCAGTTGGAGGCAAGGTTGCCATGTGTGAGCACCGCCCCCTTGGGCCGTCCCGTCGTGCCGGAGGTGTAGAGCATCGCGGCGGCGTCGGGTGGTCTCACATCGTGGCCGGTCGTACGCGGCGCGGTACCACCGGCCTCCCGGAGCAGGGTGCCGTCGCCGTTGGCGCCCAGGGATTCCAGCACGAGGGAATCACCTGCGCTACTGCGGTATTCGCCGAATCGGCGGGGTGAGCACACGAGCACACGGGGCTGGGCGTCGGAGAGGAAGTGGTCCATCTCATGGCTGGTGTAGGCGGTGTTGAGGGGCAGGAACACGGCGCCGATCTGCAGGACCGCGAGGTATAGGGCGATCGCTTCCCAGGATTTGTCGACTTGCATCGCGACGCGATCACCAGGTGTCACGCCGTGGGTGAGCAGGCGCGCGGCGATGCGCTGCGCGGTTTCTGCCGTGGTTGCGTATGTGATCTCTCGTCCGTCGGGCAGGTGAAACAGGGTGGCATCTGGTCGCTCGCTTGCGCGGTCGTGAAACGAGCGGTGAATCGGCTGGAATGTCATCCGCGCGGCGCTTTCTGGGCGGGTTCGCCGGGTTTTCTGTGATCGAGCTGTTTTCGCATGGGCCCGTCGACGGCCACGATGCGGTGGCGGATGAACGTCTCGTGACGGCGTTCGAGGGCGGCCGGATCGTAGTGGTAGTTGATCATTGCGCCGTAGGATTGCCGCCAGCCGAGGGCAGACGGGTCGGCGGGCCAGTTCACCCGCCACGCCGCGGCGCCATTGCTGAGATGGAATCGGGCCACTGGGTCGATGGGCCGTCCGTCGGTGTCGCGCTCGTCGGCGATGTAGCTTGCCAAGGCTGTCGACAGCGCGGGATGCAGGGCTTCGGGATCGTCGAGCGCCTCGTAGTCGGCGGCGTGTTCCAGCGTGGCGCGCAAGTTGCGGGCGTCGTCACTGTCCTGGTGTGCCAACCACTTTCGGAAACCGGGGATTGGGGACAGGGTGACAAACGCGGTGAGATGGGGAAGCTCTTGGGACACCTGCTCGATGACCTGCTTGATGAGCAGGCTGCCGAAGTGGATGCCGGCCAGTCCGTCGAGCGCGTTGTTGATCGAATAGAGGCAGGCGGTGTCGGCGTTTTCCGGATCGAGGGCTGGACCGGGTGCCAGCAGTGGTTCGACTTGCGCCGGGATGCCTCGTACTAGTGCTATTTCCACGAAGATCAGGGGTACGTCGCCGGTCGCGGGATGCAGGAAAGCGTAGATGCGGCGGTCGGGCGGCTCGAGACGGCGCCCGATATCGGCGGAGGTCGTCATCGGGTGGACACGCTCGTAGCGCCGTAATTGTGCACGGAGTGTGGCCGGCGGGTCGGCGCTGACTTGTTCCATCCGGAGGAATCCGCGGTTGAACCACGAAGCGAGCAGGTGATGCAGGTCGTGGTCAAGGGGCCGCAGTTCGGGGCGCGCACCGAGCTGTCGTCGCAGATCCGCGCGTAGCGAGGTCAGTGCGAAGGTCCCGCCGGGGGCGTGGTTGAGACGACGCAGGAGTTGCTGTCGGGCGGGTTCCGTCGCGTCGGACAAGGCCGTGGCCTCAGTTTCCCCGCCGCCGCCAGACTTAGCCGTCTCCCAGCTCTGGTATGCGGCGCGCACGCGTTCCTCATCCACGTCGTAGTGCCGCACGAGATGTTGGTAGAACGCGAGACGTTCGGCGTCGTCGAGCCGGGAGTAGGCGCTGAGTGCGCGGGCGGCGACTGAACGTCGCGAGGCTTCCCCGATGTCGCTCATCAGGGTGCGGCACTCGCAGATCAGCGTGGCCAATGTGTCCACGCGTTTTTCACCGATGTCTGGCGATAGCGCGTTTGCGCTCAAAGTGCCCGCGGAATTGCTGCAGTTGTTTGCCGTCAGAGGTCGACATGACGCAGGTCTGCGCTCAAGTATGTACCCGTGAACAAGAACAGTGCCCCAGCGGCGAGGAGGACTAGCGGCGTGAGGTCGTAGTTGACTGCGCGGCTAAGTCCGAGCATGTAGTAAGGGTAGAAGGCGGGGAGCACACTGGGCAGGCTGTAGGCGATGCCATACCCGGAGGAGCGCACGTTGGTGGGAAACATCTCGATGATGTAACTGGTGATCATGGCGAAAACGGCGAGGCCGCCGATGATGGCGATCGCCGCGCCCACGATGACCGCGACGGGGTGGTCGAAGTTGGCGATGGCGAGAGTGAAGGCGAGTGTTCCCGGGACGAGATTGAACAACGCGATCGCCATGATGACGCGGCGGCGCCCGTAGCGTTGTCCCGCTGTGCCGATCGCCGGGAAGATCGCGACCCCGACAATCGCTGCCACGAGCACGCTCACGTTGACGGTGGCGGAACTGGTGCCGAGTTTTTTGAAGTGGCCCGGGAAGACGCCGATCGTGCCGTCGAGGATGAGCCAGGCGCCGGTGGAGGTGATGAACGCGACGGCGAAGTTGCGCAGATTGCGGTCGCGCATCAGTTCTCGAAGGGGATTGCCGGCGTTGGGGGCTTTGGTCCAGAGCTCGGATTCTGGCACCGAACGCAGGTAGTGGGCGAAAACCATTGCCGAGATGACGAAGCCGACGACGAAGGGAATGCGCCAACCCCACAGACTGTACGCGGTGTGGGCGCCCCCGGCGGGCATGCTCTTCAGCAGCACGATGGTGAGCACGGTGAGGGATCCCAGAGCTGCCGGGTAGCCGACGTTAAGCAGTGCGCCGTAGACGCCGCGTCGGTCGCGGGGCGCATACTCCATGGCCAACGGATTGGCGGCGGTGTACTGGCCGCCGAGGAAGATCCCGTCGCCGAGGCGCAGGAAGACGAGTGTTCCTGCCGACCACCAACCGACGGTGGCGTAGCCGGGCAGCAGCGCAATGAGTCCGGTGCACACCGTCAGTCCGGCAGCGGCCCACACGGTCGTTCTCCGACGCCCGTGTCGGTCTCCGATGACGCCGAAGATGATTGATCCGATAGGACGCCCGATCAGCGAGACCGCGAAGACGAAAGCGGTCAGTGTGGCCGCTTGAGTCTTCGACGCGTGCACCGGGGTGAAGTAGGAGATCGCCGGAGCCAGCGCGATGACGGGCAGGTAGACGTCGTACATGTCGAAGAAGAACCCAATGATGGCTGCGCGCAGCGTTTTTCGTCCGTTGGCCCGGTAAGCGGCATCGCAGTGTCGGTTCAGGGGCGGCTCATCATGTTGGGGTTCGTGCGTCGCGGATCTGGTAAGGCCGGTTCGTGTGGTGATGTCAGCGGCCATCGTGGGCGACCGCCTCACCGTTCTGAACGGACTCGGCTTCCAGGGCCGCGGAATCCAACACGATGGGGTCTTCGCGCGTCGTGATCGCCGGGTGGCGGCGCTTGTCCACGCGCAAGTCGAAGATGTCGAACCGGTTGTAGGTGCCCACGATGTCCTGGGCGCGCTTGAGCACGATCTCCTCGTGCAGGTCAACAGTCGTGAGTACGATGCCTTCCGCGGTCTCAGGCGGGCCGGCGACGATCTCCCCGCGGGGCCCGACAACCATGGAAACCGTTGGTGTGGAACGCAGTTGCCGCTCGATGCGCTCGTCGCCGCGGGCCACCGCGTCGACCGCCTGCGCATCGAGAACGGTCGCCGCGACGATGGTGAACACCTTGCCCTCGAAGCTGTGGGCCGCGCTGCGCAGGCGGATGCTCTCGGCCAGGTCATACTCGGGGACGCCGGCGCGCTGATCGAAAGGCCAGGCCGGGGGATAGGTCGCGATATGCAGGCGCTCGCCCTGGGCCAACAGTGTGTACTTGGCAAGGGTGTTGGTGTTCTCACCGCAGATGAGAGCGCCCAGGAACCAGCCGTCGAGTTCGACGGGTTCGAGACCGTGAGCGTCGCCGTGCGACCACGTCATCCGCTCGTGCCAGGTGCCCACCAGCTTGCGCCGATGATTTACCAGGTTGCCGTGCTGATCGAAGATCAGGTTGGAGTTGAACACCTGGCCAAGAGAGTGTGAGGCGCGTTCGTTGACACCAACGGACAAGACGACACCGTTGCGCGCGGCAATGCTGCCCAGGCGTTGCGCGTGCGGGCCCGGCACCGTGATTGAGGATTCGAAAAGCCCGAGGTGAAACTCGTGCTGGTCCACCGGAGGCAAGACCGATCCCCAGATCGGGAAGCCGGCGACGAAAGACTCGCCGAACACCACCAACT
This sequence comes from Mycobacterium liflandii, assembly GCF_022354805.1. NCBI lineage: Bacteria > Bacillati > Actinomycetota > Actinomycetes > Mycobacteriales > Mycobacteriaceae > Mycobacterium > Mycobacterium liflandii. The sequence continues at coordinate 1,575,721 of NZ_CP023138.1, forward strand.
CGGCACCCTGTGTAGCCGCATCGGTGACCAGCGATTCGAGCTTGTCCAGGGTCGCGTCCCGATCGAGGAACACGGGCGCGGCCTGCACTGCCGCGACGCGGACGACAGGAAGACGATCGTTGGGCATGGCCAGGCTCCTTCGGTAGCGCATCAATGAACGTCGACACGCTTGGACAACGAGATGCGGGACAGCTTCGATGCTTACGTTGTACTGCGTGAACGTCAATGCCACCAATGTCGACGGAATTCGACAACAGGAGTTTTAACGTGCTGGAAATTTGGCGGCAGTTGGTCGCTGCGGGCCTAGACCCCAAGGACGCGCATTTCTATTTGGCCGTCCTGCGCGGTGGGCGCATGACGGTTGCCGAGGCGGCCCGGCACGCCAACGTCAGCCGCACGAGCGGCTACGACATCGCCCGTCGGTTGCAGGCGCGGGGGCTGCTGACCCGGGTCGAGTCCGACTCGCCGTTGGATCAGAAGGACCTGCGCACCCACAGTCATCTGATGGCGAATGACCCTGCGCTGTTATTGGACGAATGGGCCGTGCGGAAGCAGGTCCTCGACGACGTCGTGCCTCAGCTGCGAGCCCTGCATTCAGGCAACCGCGCGCGCCCGAAAGTCCGCTACCTGGAAGGTCCGTCGGGTATCCGTACGGCCCTGTTTGAGACCCTGGAATGGCAGTCGCCCATCCGAGGAATCCTGTCGATGCAGGACCTCATGACGGTGCCCGGCGAGGCCGCGATGGACGACTACATCGCCGGGCGCCGCGAGCGCGAACTCGTCTTACGTGTCATCCGCACCCGCGATCACGACTGGCCGGGTGGCTGGTTGACCAGCGCGCGCGACTACCGCGTGGTCAGGCATACACCCGTCGAGTACGAGTTCACGATGACGGCGGTCATTGGCTCACGAGAGGTTGTGGCTCTGTCGTCGGCCCGCGAGACATTCGCCATGATGATCGAGAGCGAAGAATACGCCGAGATGCAAACAAACTTGTTCGAGGCGTTGTGGGGACTGAGCACCCCGGCCGACAGCGACGACTCTGGGAGCCCTGAAAAGAACCGCCGCGCACGCTACTCAGGCTCTTGAACCGTGGTTTCCGCCCGGGCGTAGCCTCATCGCGGCGCCCCCCACACCGATTGCTCGCACGATCATGCGGCCTCGACTTCACCTGGAAAAGATGTTCATTCGGTTGCGGCTCTGACTCAGCTGCTCGTGCTGACTTGGGCTGTACTGCCCGCACGGATTAACAGGGCTGCATTCCCCGACAAACCCGTGCTTTCGACGTGAGCATGCTAGCTCAGCGCTCCGCCGCCGCGGCCGGTGTCACAGTTGGGCGTCGATGAAGCCTGCGAGAAGCACTGTGAAGCCGCCCATTTCGCCGACGATGAGTGCCACCATCGCGATGTGCAGGCCAAGGTTGGGGTGGCTGAATTGGTTGGTGGTGTCACGTTTGGCGCCGTGGGCGATGTAGCTGAGGATCGCGGCCAGGAAGAAAAACACGAGCACCAGCGACGCCGAGAGATTGATCCATTGCGGCCAGGCGCTTAACTGCACGAACACGGCGATGAGCAAGGTAGCGAACGCGTAGAGCAGTGCGGCGCGGTGAGCGATATCGACGTAGGGGTGGGCGAGGTGATCGCTGCTGGTACTCATTTGCTGGTATTTCCACACCCCCAGCCCGAGGGCCAGCAGGAAAATCAGGCCCGCGGCGAGAAGTGTGATTGAGGTGGCAGTCGTCAAGGCCTGGCCGGTCATGGGGTCCTTCCGGGTGGATCGACGAGCGAAGAGGGCATCGGCGTGCACCTATCGCGATGTCGCGTCGACTCTGGCCCGATATGGCGCCGATACCAGCGTCTTCCATGCCACCTCTGGTAATGCCAGGCGGCCGCGGGTAGTAGGCCACGTGAATGAAGCCAATAGCCGGAGGGCGTGGGCAGCACCGGTGGTTGGCGTCCCAGTGTGACCTCGGCTAGGACGACTCCTTGGCCTTGCTCGGGGCGACGTTCGGCCAGCACGTTACCCACTGCGTCGGTGATCAGGGTGGAGCCTTCGAAGTGGCCGCGGTACTTGCCCGGCAGCCACGGCATGGAACAGGTCAGTACACCAGCGTGGGCGGCGTGCGCGATCGGTGCGCCGACATAGCGGGAGAACGTGGCCGCCGCCGTACGAGCGGTTTCCGCGTTGCGTTCTTCTAATCGGTCGAAGATCGCGTGTGGTCGCCAGGATGGAATCGACCACCAGCCCGATCCTGACATCACGAGGTCGACGCGGCCCTGTAGTCGTCGTGCCGTTCGGGTGCGCATCAACTCCCAGCACACTGCGGCGCCGATCGTGTGGGTCGTCGTTTCTATCACGCCGTCGTCATTGCCTTCGACGTAGAACGCGTTTTCCCACATGGTGGGCAAATCTTTGTCGTGGCGGCCCACACCGCCGTCGGCGTCGGCTAGCACATAGGCGTTCCGGACGTGTCCGTCAGCGTCGCGACACAGATACGAGCCACCGACCACCGCGCGGTGTCGACGGGCAAGGGTCGTCAGCAACCGGGTGGCTGGGCCATCGGGGGGAAGGGCCGCATCGATCAACGAGGTGTCGAAACCGATTCCGGTGGAGAAGAACTCGGGCAACGCTATGAAGGATGCGCCGGCCTGTCCGGCTTCATCGGCCAGTCTTTCGCAGGCGGCCAGATTGGCGTCGACGTCGCCGAGTACCGCCTCGAGTTGCACTGCTGCTATTAGCGCCACGTCATCGCAGACGGTGTGTCGGATGCCGTTGTAGTCGTAGTGACGCGCCGCAAGTCCAAGTGCGGTTGCGACACGATAGATGGCTCCTCGGCGCATGGTCCTACTACAGGTGTTAGGTGTCGCGGTGTGTGCACTCGGCCCCTTCTGTTCGATTGACCCGGAGTATATGATCCCAAGTGTCCTAAATACAACTTTGTTGCCTGGGTCTGGTCGCTGGCGGTCGATGATGTCGCGGTGCGGTGCGCCGACTGTTGGTGAAGATTCTCTGCCCGCATTGATGGGGTAACTCGCAGTAATGCAACCAAATCGTTGGTCCAATATGACGGGCGTAACCCGTACCGTCGGCGCTAAGAACGTCGCCTTTACGTCACCAATGCGTGCCGCAGGGTGCCGAGGTCAGGTGTGCACCATTTACCGAAAGCCGTTGTCTCATTGGAGGGTTGTACTCACGATCGACCCCACTTCCGATGCAGAGAGGCCGCCAACAGATATCGAGAGGCAGGCCGGGGTGTTGCTGAATGTCGGGATATCGGTTCATAGACGTGAGCCAAAGAATTGGTTTACACCCCCGACTGGGGAGTGGGCGGCAGGCGCCACACCGAGGGTGCTCAGAGATGGAGGCAGAATATGGAGACGGATCCCCACGCCAGTGGTTTCAGGATATTCCGGGGTAAAGACGCGCCCCCGATAGCCAAGGTCGGCTGTATGAAGATTGAGCCCATGACTGACATTCAGACGAACGGTATGATGAAAGCGATCGAGGCGGGCTACCTCGACGGCCAGCAAGCGCACATCATTGTTGATATCCCGGGTTTTTGCCTCTCGCATAACTGGTTCAAAAAGAACTTCCCACTGATGCAGCACACCCATGACACCGACTGCCTCTACTACGTCGTCGCTGGTTCAATCAGCCTCGGCAAAACAGAACTGGGCCCGTGCGACAGCTTCTTCATTCCAGCAAACACGCCATACACATACACGACCGGCCCGGAGGGCGCCGAAATCCTTGAGATCAGACACGACGCGAAACACAACTTCTTGATTCGCTCGAATAGCCAGGCCTACTGGGAAAGAGTGGTGAAGACCGTCCAGGACAATGTCAAGGATTGGAAAGTCGCGGATCGACCAACACGGCGACTTGAGAGGGATTTCTTCGCTGAACCACTCTGATGTGCCTCGAAACGAGCAGCCCCGCAACCCAGTTGGCTGTGGACTGGGGCGCGGTTGCGGCCCGTCTGGGGTTTACTGACCACTGATCATTCGCCGCTTCGACCGTCGTGTCGTTAGTGCGACGTTCGAATGCGCGCAACCGGGTATCGGTTTCGTCCGGCCTCAATAGCACTTCCTCAGCTGCACGATGTGGTCTTTCGCCGGAGGCCTGTGAACGATCATCGACTGACTAACTTCGCCGATAAAGAGCAGCTGCGGGCACGCTGGGTCGGTGCGCCGGCCCGGGAGGGCCACCATTGGGTGCGACTAGCCGCCGAGCCGACCCGTGAACGCGCTGTCATCGACGTCGAGGGCAACAAGATCGACGACCGAAGACTCAAGGTTACCCCGCGAGGTCGCCGAACGAGCGCTCAGCGAGCAGGATTCCCAAAGTCGTTGACACGGCGGTGAATCACTACGACTTCCCGGACCAAAAATATCGCGGGATGTCACCGAGGCCGATCGGGCCACCCAAGATCACTACCAGATCTGGAGCCAGTGGCTGTTGGGTGGCGATTTCCTCGATGCCGTGCGACATATTGAACTCGGTAGCCGGGATCTTCAAGTATGGGATCGTGGACTCCGCAGTCCTCCAAGGCGAGGTGTTGCAGCGCTAATGTCGTCGCGACTATTGCCAGTAGGACACTTGTGTCCTACTGTGTAAACTACGTCACCATGGGTGGTGTGTCAGTACGGAACTGAGAGAAGTGACGATATCAAGCATCATTTGATGCGCTCGTCGCGCCGCAGGCTGATCCGACGCGGGCTGGTGATCGGAAACGTGTCTGACATCTTCCCCCGCAGTTCAACGTTGTAGGCGGTCGGCCCACCACCGCCAAAGCCAGACGTAAAGGGGGCACAACGTTGGTGTCCACCCTCACTGGCGCATTCGCTGGACGTGGAGAGTCGGTTACTAAAAGCCTTCCTGGCCATAGCCAACATTCAAGGAGATCCCGATGACGAAAGACAACCGATATGCCACGTTGACCACTGCCGCGGGCAGCCCGGTCATCGATAACCAGAACACTCTGACCGCTGGGCCTCGCGGTCCCGTGCTGTTGCAGGACGTGTGGTTCCTGGAGAAGATGGCGCACTTCGATCGCGAAGTCATCCCGGAGCGCCGCATGCACGCCAAAGGTTCTGGAGCCTACGGAACGTTTACCGTCACCAAGGACATCACCCGTTATACGCGAGCCTCAGTCTTTGCCGCTGTCGGCAAGACAACGGAGTCCTTCGTTCGGTTCTCCACTGTGGCTGGAGAACGCGGGGCCGCCGACGCTGAACGCGACATCCGCGGATTCGCGGTGCGCCTCTACACCGATCAGGGCAACTGGGATCTGGTCGGTAACAACACCCCAGTGTTCTTTCTGCGTGATCCGCTGAAGTTTCCCGACCTCAATCACGCAGTCAAGCGCGATCCACGCACCAATCTTCGCAGCCCACAGAACAACTGGGACTTCTGGACGTTGCTACCCGAGGCGCTGCATCAGGTCACCATCGTGATGAGCGACCGCGGAATCCCGGCCAGCTACCGGCATATGCACGGCTTCGGCTCACACACCTTCAGCATGCTCAACGTCGACAACGAACGACACTGGGTGAAATTTCACTGGCGCACCCACCAGGGCATCAAGAACCTCACCGACGACGAGGCCGAAGATCTCATCGGACGCGACCGGGAAAGCCACCAACGCGATCTCTTTACGGCGATAGAGGACGGAGACTATCCCCGTTGGACCCTTTACATCCAGGCGATGCCCGAAGCCGATGCCACCACCGTGCCCTATCACCCCTTCGATCTGACGAAGGTGTGGCCGAAAGCCGATTACCCGCTCATCGAGGTCGGTCAGCTTGAACTGAATTGCAACCCACAGAACTACTACGCCGAAGTCGAGCAAGCCGCCTTCAACCCCGCCAACATCGTTCCCGGTATCGGCTTCTCGCCAGACAAAATGCTGCAGGGCAGACTGTTCTCCTACGGCGACACCCAGCGCTACCGACTCGGTGTCAACCACCATTTAATCCCTGTCAATGCCGCCCGCTGTCCAGTTGCCAACTACCACCGCGACGGCGCCATGCGGGTTGATGCCAACGCCGGCTCCACCATCGGCTACGAACCTAACAGTGTTGGCGCGTGGACCGAACAGCCCGACTTCGGTGAGCCCAGTCTGGGTATCGCGGGAAGCGTCGATCACTGGAACTTCCGCAAAGACGACGACAACTACTTCGAGCAACCTGGCAACCTGTTCCGGCGGATGAATAAACAACAGCAGCAAGCCCTCTTCGACAACACCGCCCGCGCCATCAGCGGCGCGTCGGACGAAATCAAGCAACGTCACATCGATAACTGCACACAAGCGGATCGCGTCTACGGAGCCGGAGTAACCGCCGCGATTAACGCACTAGCAGCCGAGAGACGACAATGCCCCTGACACAGACGGCATCGCCGTCGCTGGTCAAACCACGGCAACATGAGCCTTGCATTCTAGCAACCCTGAACACTTGCAGTCAGCTGCCGACCAGCTGGGTGTATTCCATTAACTCGGCGCGACGGATCTTATTGAGGGGGACCCATTTTGGTGGTCCAGTCACTATGCAGGTTGAGGTTGGTGGTCGTGGTCCACTATCGAGCGGACCCGATTCGATGATTCACTGTGCGAGGTGGTCGGCCGCGGTGTGAGAGCGGTTCGTTCTAGACGGGCACCGTGCCCCTATCGATGCTCGAGGACATGAGCTCCTTCACGCCGGCCGCGGGCCGATTCGCGCCTACCTTTATTTACGATCCCCTGATCACACTTACGCGCGAACGTCTTTGGCGCACAATTGCCGTCGCGCACTTAGCGCCTCGGCGGGGCGATGTCATCGTCGACGTCGGGTGTGGCACCGGTTCTCTTGCGGTGCTGATCGGCCGCATCCAACCGCAGGCCCGCGTCATCGGTGTCGACCCGGACGCCGCCGTGCTGGCAATCGCTGCGCGTAAGGCAGATGCCGTTGGTGTTCAGGTGGATTGGCGCACTGCGATGGGCGATGACCTAGGCGCGGTTGTGTCCGCCGAATCAGCCGACGCCATGGTGTCTAGTCTGGTGCTGCATCAGTGCCCGATGCCGACAAAACAGGCGATCATCGCCGCCATGTTCGCGGCGTTGCGGCCTGGTGGCCGGCTGGTCATCGCGGACTACGGTTGGCAGCGCACCTGGCTCATGCGCACCGCCTTCCGCATCGTGCAACTTGCCGACGGCAAGACCGACACCCAACCCAACGCCGACGCGATCCTGCCGGATTTATTGTCCGAAGCGAACTTCCAGGACATGCGCGAGGCCGACGTGGTCTCCACTATTAGCGGATCGATATCGATCTACGTCGCATCCAAGAAGTGATGCCGCAGCAGTGGCAAAACAGTCGCCGGTGTCAGGCCCATCATTTCGCGCATCTGGCGGGTGAGGTGCGCTTGGTCGGAGAAACCTGCGGTGACCGCGGCGTCGGCGAGCGACTGACCCGCCTGCACCGCTTGCGCAGCGCGGCGAAGACGCGTCCACACGCGCCAGCGCGTGAGCGGCATGCCGAGATCGCGCCGCGCCAACGCGCGCAACCTCTGGGCCGACAGGCCCACCTGCGCAGCAACCGCCAGCAGCGGCACGCTGTTCTCGCTCAGCGCTGAGAGCGCCTCGACCAAGCGGGGGGCCAGTTCGGTCGACGGCCTCCGCCATGGGTCTGAAATGCCGCCAACAAGCAACTCACGCAGTTCTGGTGCTGCGCTGATCCCAGCGCCGTGATGGTGACGCAACTCGTCGGCGAGCGTGCAGTGCGGGTCCACGAAGTACGTCGTCACGTCGACCGACGCCTGCAAGCAATGCTCGACCATCGGCGCGATCACCAGCAGCGATGATCGATGCCGGTAACCGCGACCGTCGAGAACGGCAACGTTGTGCCCGTTTCCGATCGCAATCTAAAAGGCGGCATGCCGATGGGCGCAACCCGCGCCGATCGGCCCTCGATGCACCGCTAACCCAGTCCCAATCTCAAACCACGGTGCAGCCCGCCGATCCACGCCCACCTCACTATTGTCACTCGGCGTTTGTTCGATGCGAAACCATGCGAAGCCGGCCAACGGCTCTTCAGGCAGTTGAGCTGCGTCATCCGGGTCAGGCTGAGCGTTCGGCCAGCGAGACGCACCAATCCGAACCGGTGGCGCACTGCAGCCAAAAGTTGCGGCCCGTTTGTCGGCGCGTCGCTGTGCGGCTTGAGATTGTCGGGCAGCAGTCCACTGCTGACGAACTCGTGTGGAGTTAGTTGGTCATCTCCAGCGAGCTGGGATCGATGAACAGTGGACCGACCACTGTTGAATCGGCACCCATCGCTTCACGGCGTGCGCTGCGAATTCGAGACCGTTGTCGAAGCGCACATAGTGCGGAGCCCGTGCGTGAGGACCACAGAATCCAAGACGCCATCGACACCGTCGGCATCGTTGGACCGATCGACTCGATCGCGAGGATCTCGGCGAGTGACCTGGTCGATGACGTTCAACGTCTTATTTGGTGTGGCCATCGACGGTCGTGTCGAACTGAAAGTCCATCGCCAAAATCGCTTTCGGACGAATCGGTGAGATCGCGCCCGCCGCGATACCGACACCGGTCAACCCTTTTCCTTGCGGCGCTGCGGGACCCGCAGGCTTTCCGCACGCCACAGCCAGCCGATCGGCTTGTCGTTGACTTGCCAGCGGCCGACGGGCCATCTTGGCCGGCTCGTCGGTACCCCCATCGAGGCGGATCGGTGGAGAAGCGGCGCAGCCAGGCCCCCAGCTCGACCATTCTCAGTAGTGATCGGGGATCGCGTCAGGACGCATCGTGGAACGGCGCAGACTCACGACCGTGCGGGCGTGGTCGCTCGGACACCCCGAACCGCTCACGCAGCATCGCAACCGCACTACGCTTGCGGTTCGGGTCAGAAAAGCTATCCGCTCAAATCTCCGTGAGTATGTCGATGCCGAGGGCCGAGTTGGCGGCCAACTTCTCGACCCTGGCGTTCTCAGCCTTGAGTTCTTTGAGCCATTTGGCGTTGTCGGTCTTTGCCGCCATACTGGGCAAGCCACGATGCCGCGTCGACTCGGTGATCTCTAGATGTTGGCACTCCTCGGCCAGTTCCTGGCCGGCTCCATCGAGTTTGTGCCCCCAGTGAGCTTGCGAATGATCTGTTTAGCGCCCGAACGGTTGGGCAGCAGAGTCGCACAACTACGGGACCACTGCGCAAAAGCTGTGTAATGCGGGGCCCATCGTCGTATCGCGCCCCTTCAGCGCACGAAGCGCCGCCGCGCCCGCCACGTGCTGGGACGGATTCACACAGCGCGCGCCCGAGGTTTGGATACCGCGGACTTTCTGAGTCGAATCTCCGTGTGGTCAGGAGGTGGGGTCGATTCTTTTGGTTCGCAGCGCTGTTGTCGCAGAACCGTTGCGTGTTGATCCGCGGCGTAAGGCGGGGGTGTGGTGAGCCACCACGATCACCGCCGCGGGCTGATCACCCACCTGACGGAGTTTGTGGGGCGCGGAGGCATCGAAGTAGGCGCAGTCTCCGGTCTCCAGCAGGATGATGTGGGCGTCGTGGTTGAGTTCCACCGTACCGGAGTGGACGAACACAAACTCTTGGCCCGGGTGTGTGGGATGTGGATGGGAGGTGAACTGGCGGCCGGGGTGTACGACGAACGGTGCCATCGTCTTGCCGAGCATGTTGGCTGCAATCGCGTGTTGGCGTTCGCCGCCGCGGTCGGCTACCCGCTCAACGGATAGTGTAGTGACCTCGGGATCTTCGGAGAAGAGTTGTGCGACATCGACGTCGAGGGCCCGCGAGATTTTGAGTGCGGCCGCGATGGACGGGACGCTGTGTCCACGCTCGACCTTGGATAGGTAACTCTTGGTCAACCCCGTGCCAGTCGCCAGCTCGTCCAAGGTCATCCCGCGCTGTTGGCGCACCGTACGTAACACACCGGCCACACGACGACCCTACCGCATTGACGGTAGGACACAATGTGTCGTATGCTAGATTTAGTGTCATCGTCCGAGGCGGAAGATGGGAGTAGTGAGATGACCAGCACTATGCACGACACGAAGAGCGATTTGATGCAGCGCGCTCAGGACAATTTGACACGCCACGTCGGCGAGTCCGAGTGGACTACTCAGGAGAAACTGGCGCTGACGTGCCGGTCCTTGTTTGACGCCGGTCACGATTCGGGCCTGGCCGGGCAGATCACCGCGCGCGCCGAACGGCCGGGCACCTACTACACCCAGCGCCTGGGCCTGGGGTTCGATGAGATCACCGCAGGCAACCTGCTTGTCGTGGATGAAGACCTCAACGTCCTCGAGGGGGACGGAATGGCCAATCCTGCCAATCGGTTCCACTCCTGGATTTATCGTGCCCGACCCGATGTCAACTGCATCGTGCATACCCACCCCTTCCACGTCGCGGCGCTGTCCATGCTCGAGGTGCCGTTGGTGGTGTCGCAGATGGACATTGCGCCGCTGTATGACGACTGCGCATTTTTACCGGACTGGCCGGGTGTGCCCGTGGGCAACGAAGAAGGCGAGATCATTTCAAGCGCCTTGGGCGACAAGAAGGCCATCTTGTTAGCACATCACGGCCATGTGGTGGCAGGTGCCAGTATCGAGGAAGCCTGCTCGCTGGCCATGCTGATCGAGCGGGGCGCCAAGCTGCAGCTGGCCGCCATGGCCGCCGGCACCATCGCCCCGCTGCCCGATCGGCTGGCACGCGAAGCGCATGACTGGACGCTGACCCCCAAAAGGAGCCAGGCCAACTTCGCCTACTACGCACGGCGAGCTCTGATTCACCACCCAGACGCGCTCACCCACTGACCCACTGCGACAGGAACTACGACGTCATGACCGAAATTCACGGCATCATCGCTTATCCCATCACTCCTTTTACCACTGACGGTGAAGATGTCGACACCGGCACGCTCGCCGGACTCGTTGACCGACTGGTGAGCGCCGGCGTCCACGCCATCGCCCCCCTGGGCAGCACTGGCGAGTCGGCGTATCTCACCGAGGCAGAATTCGACACCGTAGTCGACACCACCGTAAGCACCGTTAACGGTCGGGTGCCCGTTATCGTCGGAGCCTCAGATCTGACCACGGCCAACACCATCCGCCGAGCCCGGCACGCCGAACGTGCCGGCGCCGACGCCGTGATGATCTTGCCCATCTCCTACTGGAAACTCAACCTTGGTGAGATCGCCCAGCACTATGCGAGCGTGGCCGCCGCGGTCGGTCTTCCAATCATGGTCTACAACAACCCTGCAACCAGCGGCATCGACATGCGACCTGAATTGTTGGTGCAGCTGTTCAGCGACATCGACAATGTCACCATGGTCAAGGAGTCCACTGGTGACATCACCCGGATGCAGCGCATCAAGCAACTGTCTGGCGGCGAGCTGCCCTTCTACAACGGCAGCAACCCATTGGTCCTTGAGGCATTGACGGCAGGAGCCGCCGGGTGGTGCACTGCTGCACCTTGCCTCCGGCCGCAGCCCTGTCTGGATCTCTACGACGCAGTACGCAACGGTGAACAGGAACATGCCCGACAGATCTATGACGACCTCGCACCGCTGCTGCGCTTCATCGTTGACGGCGGACTACCCACGACCATTAAAGCCGGCTTGGATCTGCTTGGCCACGGTGTCGGGCATCCCCGCCGCCCGTTGCTGCCCCTTGACGACACCCGCCGAGCGGAGCTCAGAAAAATACTGGCGATTGACTAGCCGTATGACGACTGGCCTTAACATCGCAGGTCGTTGACATAAGGAAACGACCACGCGTTGGCCGCGTCAGCGTTCGACAAGCCAGACGACGTTGGGGCGCTCAGCACTGCTGGCCGTGGATGGGTGAACAGCACCGCGAACCCACGAATTCCCTCCAACAATCGCCAATTTCTCCAACAATAAGTAGCGCCCAGGCCACCTCATTGAGGCTCACCAACAGGTTTCGATCATTGCTTGCTACCCACTGTGGCTAGGCGCTCAACTGAACGAACGCGGGCGGTCCGTAGCGTGGCGCCAGCGTAGAGCAACGCGGTGTGGTGCACTACATATGGGTGGGGATGGCGAGATTGCCAAGGCCACCTTCGGCTCGCGGCGCTGATACCAACGCTGACGGTGCCGGCGTTGGTAATTCCAATTCCACGCGTCAATGCCAGGATGACTCGCGAAAGCGGCAAGATCGCGCGTCGTTTGTTGTGTGATGTGGTCGAGGTTCGCGAACTCGGCGATATTTACACATTGTTGGATCGATCTCGGTGTTTTCGCGAATCTGCGCCAGTGGGCTCGGCAATGAACCAGGGCTCCGGCGTTGTTGATTAGCAGGCTTGTGAGCTGGGTTGATGATCTTTGGTGCCGCGCTATTGGGGCCGGAGTGTAGGCACGGGCTATCTGGAGAACGATCGAGTTGGTTACTGTTCGTCGTTGGTCTGGAGTTGCCCGTGCCTACCGTTTCAGTATTGCCTGTGTCGTCGGTTCCAGAGGTGTTCGACCGCTGGAGTCCTGGTGAGCGCAGCGAGCTCATCGGATCGGAGTTTCTCGATGTGTTGGCCTCGGTGCCAGACCCGAGGGACCCACGCGGTCGGAGGTATTCGCTGATGGCTTTGTTGGCGATCGCGGTTCTGGCCACTGCCGCGGGGATGCGCGGCTATGCTGGTTTTGCCACATGGGCGGCCACCGCTCCCGATGATGTGTTGGCCCAATTAGGGGTCCGGTTCCGGCGGCCCAGTGAGAAGACCTTCCGCGCTGTTTTGTCTCGGCTAGACCCCGCCGACCTCAACGCCAGGATGGGCAGTTACTTCACTGCACACGTGGCCAGCAGCGACCCCAGTGGATTGGTGCCGATCGCGTTGGACGGCAAGATGCTGCGTGGTGCTTTACGCGCCAAAGCGACAGCCACGCATCTCGTGTCGGTGTTCGCCCACCGTGCCCGATTGGTGCTCGGTCAACTCGCTGTCGCCGAGAAAAGCAATGAAATTCCCTGCGTACGTGCCCTGCTCACGCTGCTGCCGGGTAGCTTGCGGTGGCTGGTCACCGTGGATGCGATGCATACCCAGGTCGTCACCGCGAAGTTGATCTGCGCCACCTTGAAGTCGCACTACCTGATGATCGTCAAGTCCAACCAAGCCAAAATACTTGCGCGTATCACCGCGCTGCCCTGGGCCGAGGTGCCCGCAGCCGCTACCGACGACTCCCGCGGCCACGGCCGTGTCGAGACCCGCACCCTGCAAATCATCACCGCTGCACGAGGAATCGGCTTCCCCTACGCAAAACAAATCATCCGGATCACTCGTGAACGCTTGATCACCGCCACCGACCAGCGCAGCGTGGAGGTGGTCTATGCCATCTGCAGCCTGCCGTTCGAGCACGCCCGCCCTACCGCGATCATGACCTGGATGCGTCAACACTGGGGAATCGAGAACAGCCTGCACTGGATACGCGACGTCACCTTCGACGAAGACCATCAAAGGGCACATACCGGAAACGGCGCACAGGTCCTAGCAACGCTACGCAACACCGCGATCAATCTGCACCGCCTCAACGGCGCCGACAACATCGCCGAAGCCTGCCGGATCACCGCTTTGACCGCCAACCGCCGCCTAGACCTCCTCAATCCACAATTCCCCAGCTCACAAGCCTGCTAATCAACAACGCCGGAGCCCTGGGCAATGAACCGCGGTAAAGATCTGAACATTGCTCGTCGGTATTCGGACGCGACCCTACAGACCCAGGTGAGCACATAACGCGCCGGTAGGGGTCCCAGTTGACGGCCACTATGGGGCCGCTGACGGTCGTTGGCCGAGGACCTGCTTCGACAACCCACGAACAGCCCCAACACGAGTGTTCATCGAGCGCACTGATTCTGAGCCAACACTATCCCATCTTGCCGTATTGCGTTATGCAATACTTGCACTATGCAACACCATATCCCGGCGAGCGTGACCTTGGACATCGTCTGTCGCTTCGACCCGCGACTAATCGCTGGGATGCACTGATGGTGGCCGGTCCCGGCGCCAGAGCGCAGACGATCACGGCGCGCAAGGACCGCACACAGCAGCTGAGTCCTCGAAGTGAAGGCCAATGGGCGCGTGGCTACCGCGAGCCGCTCAACGCCACCGAACGATTCAAGCGCGACGATGACGGCCTCCAGGTGCGTGAGCGGATCATCAATGTCTACGCGCGGCGCGGTTTCGACTCGATCGATCCATCGGACCTGCGCGGACGATTTCGCTGGTATGGCCTGTACACCCAGCGTCGCCCCGGCATCGACGGCGGGGCCACAGCGACCATCGCGCCACAGGACCTCGAGGACCGATACTTCATGCTGCGTATCCGTATACCCGGAGGTCGGCTGAGCACCACGCAGTTGCGGACAATCGGCACTATCTCAACCCAATACGCTCGCGGCAGCGCCGACATCACAAACCGGTAGAATATTCAACTGCATTGGGTGAGCATTGAAGACGTTCCGGCGATCTGGGAAGCACTCGAGGCTGTCGGTTTATCAACCACGGAGGCGTGCGGAGACACCCCACGCAACATGCTGGGCTGCCCACTAGCGGGCATCGCGGCCGACGAGATCATCGATGCGAGCCCTGCGTTGGCTTCACTGGGTCGGTTTGTCGGCGATCCCGCCTACTCCAACCTGCCCAGAAAGTACAAGACCGCTATTTCTGGCTGTGCTCAGCAGTGCACACTGCACGAGATCAACGACGTCGCCTTTGTCGGTGTTGTGGGTCCCGACAATTCAGTGGGCTTCGACCTCTGGGGCGGCGGGGGATTGTCGACCAACCCGATGTTCGGCACCCGACTGGGAGCATTCGTAGCGGCCGACGAGGTTGATACAGTGTGGGCCGCGGTTACCGGGTTGTTCCGCGACTATGGATATCGCCGCTCTCGGGCCAAGGCACGCCTGAAGTTTCTCGTCGCCGACTGGCGGGCGCAACGCTTCCGCGAAGTCCTCGAAACCGAATATCTGGGACGGCCCCTGCCCGACGGACCGCCGCCAGCAGCGATGACCGCCACCCGCCGCGACCACGTCGGCATTCATCGCCAGAAGGACGGCCGCTACTACCTTGGCGTCGCGCCCACCGTTGGGCGTCTGTCGGGCAGCGTGCTCACGAATTTGGCTGAGCTGGCTGAACAACACGGGTCCGCACAGGTGCGCACCACGATTGAGCAGAAATTGATCGTTCTCGACATTCCTCACAAACGTGTCGCGTCGCTCGTCGCGGCTCTGGACCGCCTGGAATTACCAGTCCATCCCAGCGTGTTTCGACGTCAGACGATGGCCTGCACCGGGATTGAGTTTTGCAAGCTGGCGATCGTCAACACTAAAGATCGCGCCCGCGCCCTCATCGCCGAACTGGAACAGCGCCTACAGGAGTACGCGCAGCCGGTCACAATCAACGTCAACGGGTGCCCGAATTCGTGTGCGCGCATCCAAACTGCGGACATCGGGTTACGCGGATAGATCGTCACCACCGCCGCGGGGGAACAGGTCGAGGGTTTCACCGTCCAATTCGGTGGTGGTCTCTCTGCCGCGGTGGGCTTCGGCCGTAAAGTACGCGGACTCAGAGTGGCTGCCGACCATCTGCCCGACTACTTGAAACGCTTCTGCGTAGTTTCGACATCGATCGCCGACCCGGCGAGACGTTCACCGATTGGGTCCGCAGGGTCGACGACGCCGAACTCCTCAAGGGCGTTGAGTGATTCGATGGGCGAGCGTGTCACGCCGTCGAGGTTCACCGAGCCAGACGGATATGGAGTTCTTCTACTGCCCGTACTGCGGCGGACAGGCACTGTTTCCCATTGACGAACACTGTTGGGAATGCCGCTCGTGCATAAGGATTTTCGCTGTCACCCTGCAAGCGGTTGGCTACCCGACGCATGACTCTTAGAGAGCTGCATCTGCGGTACGACACGAGACCGAGTCACCGCTTCCAATAGGCGGGGAGGAAGACGATGCCTGTCTTTGGCCTCCTCCGAAATGTGGCGCGCTGGCCGGGATCACGATCACCTCCGCGGCCGGACTTGCGCACGTGGCGGCGCATGCGCGTAGCGCGGCATGGTCTAGATCGATGACCTTTTCATTTGTGCTGGCCAAAGTCGCTGCGATCAAATCGCGCAACTTCAAGGTGTTCATCGCTGCCAGCGTGGACACGTATTGGCCTCACCAGAGTGCCGATACCGCCATCACGATCGAACGCGCGTTCCGTTACGTCGAGGTCAGCGCCGACAGCATTTTCGCGCCCACGGCCCACGGCCCTCGGCCCTCGGCCGTGCCGAGTTCGCGAACTTAGCCGCAGTATCCCGCGCCCCTAGCACGCTGCCCGTGTAGGGACTGACGCTCGATGACCTCAGCGAGCTCGGGGTGGGTGCGGGTGTCAACCGGACCGGCGCCTACAGGTCCGGTTTGTACGCCGCCGCCCAGACGGCGCGGGGCGGTGCCCGACGGACAGCCACTGCCACCGTTCGTACCGCACTCTGAGCTGTAGGAGAGTCTGATTAACTACGAGAAGACCACGAGCACAACATAGTCGGCTTGGCCGCACGTTTCCGGGACGCCCCCGTTAAACGATCAAGAAGTTGGACGATGCCAACGCGAAACACCATGATCGATCGTTCACTGGGTGAGCTGAGACAGACCACAAACGGGACGCTCTGACCGCCGTGTGCTTCGGCGACCACTGGCATCCACCGACACCGGACGCACGTTGTGCCGCGCCACCGCCTCCCGACACCAGTGCTCGGTCTCGATCCTTATGCGACCATGACCGCGGGCTATCGGCGACTGGCACAACACGTCTACGATCACCTCGCGCCTGTGTTGTGGTTCGTTGTCAGCCTCCGGCAGCCGATCACTATCAAGACGGGCATCGATCTCTTAGGGCCGGCATCCAAGGCCTACGACGGGCCTCTGCCCACCCCCGCCGCCGAGGGTCGGCAGGATCAGTCGAGACTCCTCGTTGCATAGCATGTGCGATGGCGGAGGGTTTGCTTAGATGAGCCGGTAACGCATCACGACGGACACCTTATTCACTATAGTTTACTAGGTGTTATCGGATCGTCGCCGACGTGGTACTAGTGTTAAATTGTAGTTTCATCAGACGATTTCACGAATATGCTCCGAGTGCAGCGAACCGAAGGTCGCGGTATAGCGTGAGTACGCGGCTACTTGTTACCTCAAATCGTTATTTCCTATAGGATACACGGTTGCCTGAATCACACTTTGTCTACTGCACTCGGTAGCATCCAGCGGTGCGTCCGGGCCGAGTGCGGTAGTCATCGCGAAGGAGGAAGTCACACCGCTTGGGATGGGACCCGGGAGAATCTAATGGCTGTCGAAGCGCCCCGAATCGGAAAACGCCAAGCAGGGAGTCCGTTCCCGGAGCAGACGGCGCTGCGGGGCAATCTGATCTGCAAGTTGGCGACAACGACCGATCACAAGTTGATCGGTGCCATGGATTGCGCCGCCTGCATGCTTCCTCTTCATCGGTCGCTTGACGGCACCGTCGACGTTGGCCGAGCTGGCGATTCCGGGCCTGCAGTTCCTGAGCGGCGAGCAGTGCAACCCGCTGCTCACCATGCACGGATTGGTGATGCTGGCGCTCTACGCCACTTCGGCCTTGTCCGGTTTCGCCAACCTGGTGCTGCCGCTGGGGATCGTCGCGCCGAACATGGCGCTCCCGCGGCTCAACGCCATCTCGCTCCGGCTCACGATATGGCAAATTGCCCACCCGAAGCCAGGATTCGGGCTGTGGTCTCGCGAGGCCGTCCTCCCAACTCATCTCAGTCACAACGCCATTGGGGTCCACCATTAGCGGGTGAGGAACTCGTTCCGGCGGCTGGGCGACAAAGGTGCGCCATGTGTGGTTGAGCTGAGAGACGCGCTCGCAGCACGTCGGTTTGTGCATCCGATAACCCAATTACCCACGACAGGACAGGATTGAGGATCATGACCCTTCTGACCATCGGTGATGAATTTCCGCAGTATTCCTTGACCGCGGTCGTCGGCGGCGATCTGAAGGCAGTGAATGCACAGTCGCCCGCAGACTACTTCACGCAAATATCCAGCACCGACCATCCAGGTCTATGGCGCGTTGTTTTCTTCTGGCCCAAGGACTTCACATTCGTCTGTCCTACCGAGATTGCGGCGTTCGGGAAGCTGAACGACGAATTCGAGGACCGAGACACCAAGATTCTTGGTGTCTCGGTCGATAACGAGTTTGTCCACTTCCAGTGGCGCGCACAAAACGAGGATCTTCGAACAGTGCCGTTTCCGATGGCCAGCGACCTGAAGCGCGAGTTGAGCACCGCCGCAGGTGTTCTCAACGCTGACGGTGTCGCTGACCGCGCAACATTCATCGTCGACCCCGACAACATTGTTGAATTCGTATCCGTCACCGCGGGATCGGTCGGCCGCAACGTCGATGAGGTTCTTCGGGTCCTCGACGCACTGCAATCCGATGAACTGTGCGCTTGCAACTGGCGCAAGGGAGATCCGACCCTCGACGCGGGTCGGCTCCTCGGGGAAGCGGTGTAGCGATGAGCAGCGGCGGTAGCTACCCGCCTCCGCAAACGCCGGCGCGTCGCGTTGAACAATTTTCGAGTTGCTATGGCTGGTAGCGATTGTCGCAAGGACGTCACGCAGACCCTCCCGCTTCCGGCATCAGCGGGCTCAGTGTTGTCATTTCGGGGTTGTGGACATACCAGAGGACGCTGGTGAGAGGACCGGCTCGAATTGGACTGTGGCTGTTGGCATTGGGTGCGCCGCTCGGGTGGCCGATCGGCCTGGGCGATCTCCGACCTCACACGCTACGCAAGCTCGGGAGCGTGAATCCCAGATCCATCCTTCAGGCGCATATCGACTTCATCATGATGGTTATCATCCTGGTCGCGGTGGGTACGGCGATCGACTCTGCCCATTCTGGATTCAAGTTCTCCTCGTGGTCGGAGCGACGGTGAACCAGCCCTTATTCCTCCCGTTAGCCTTCCGTGAATCGTGGCCGCAGAACCTCGCTGACCGAATCGCGGGCGCTATCTCGCCACTGCCATATCAGCCGGGACTACCGTCGCCGCCTCGATCGGCACCACCCTGTAGACCGCGACCTTCCGTCACGTCAACTCGATAAACAGAACAGGAAAAAGTACCAATGGCTATTACTGGAATCTCCCACGTCGCACTTACCGTGACCGACCTCGACCGCAGTGCCGCTTGGTATGCCCAGGTACTGGGCTGGACGGAGATAAATCGAGGTCGCGACGCCACCGACGTCGCCGTCGGGCTCCTCCCGGGTGGGCTGCTGATCGTGCTGCGCCGCCACGACATCACTCGAGCCGAATCCTTCGAGGAGTCCCGCCCCGGACTGGACCACCTGAGCTTCCAGGTCGCCTCGACCGACGATCTGAGCCAGCTCACCAAAACACTGACCGACGTCGGGGCCACCTTCACACCCGCACAGGAATTCGAGTACGGATGGATCCTGCCGTTTCGGGACCCCGACAACATCGCTCTCGAGGCGCAGCTCCCGAACTATTGAGGCGGACGATCCCCTTTGTCCAAGAACTCGCCGCGGTCGCCCCGATCGCAGTTGTGCTCGTCCTGCTCATGTTCCGGATTCCCTCACTGTGGGCCGGGGTGGGGGGGATTCGTCACGGCCCTCATCGCGGCAACCACCTGCTATCGAATCAGCGACACCGAAGTCGGTACCACCGTTTCGACGATGGCGCCCACGGTCGCCATGGTCGCGTTCATTTTGCTCGGAGGGGTGGGCCTGGCCGAGACGATGAACCTCAGCGGAGCCCAAGAACGGATCTCCGCGTGGCTAGAGCAGGTCGAGTCCGGCGCAGACAGAACCACCACTCTTCTTCTTCTGGTCTATGGCATGACTCCCCTGATGGAGTCAGTCACCGGATTCGGTCTGGGCGTGGTGATCACCGCGCCCCTGCTAATCCGGCACGGTTTGGCGCCGATCAAGGCGGTGATGGTCGGACTGCTTGGCCTGGTTCTCGTCCCCTGGGGCTCACTTGCCCCCGGAACGTTAATAGCGGCCGACCTCGGCGGCCAGAACTTCAACGACCTGGGAGTATGGTCGGCAATCTTCACACTGCCTGTATTGGTGGTGGGTATGACAGCAGTCTTGGCCTTGACCATCGGGCGCCCGAATGTGCGCCAACTTGGCCTAGCAGGAGTCGTCATCCTCACACAAGAAACGACGTTGGTGGCCGCCAACCTCGCCCTCGGGCCGCCTCTGGCAGGTGTGATCGCGGGTACAGCTGTCATCGCGGTACTGCTAATCCGGACCTGGTCTGTGAACGGCCCACTGCCACGCGTGAGCCCTGAACTGGCCGTGGCCATGGTTCCCTACCTCGTGCTCGGCTGCGGAATCTTGCTCGCCACCGCCGGCCTCGAGCTCGCCGACACCAGCGAGCAGCCAAGCTGGGTCAGTAGTCCCGCGCTGTGGGTCAACATGGCAGTCCTCGCCGGCCTGTCCATACTCAGAGCCCCCCACCGTCGGAAACTGACTGCGATCGGCACGATCGTCCGCAAGTGGGTGCCGGTTGCGGGCAACACGCTGATCTTCATGCTGCTCGGCATCGTCATGGCAGCCACCGGCATGGCTCAGCACCTCGCCGACACCGCCGCACATTCCGGGCTCGGCTTCGTGGCCGCGATCCCCGCGATCGGAGCCTTGGGCGGCTACCTCACCGGATCCAACACTGGTGCCGCAGCGATGTTCTCGGCAGGCACCGCCAGCGCCGCCACCAGTCTCGGAGCAAATCCTTTGATCGCCCTTGCAGGCCAGAACGTCGCCGGCTCCATCGCCATCATCGCTTCGCCACCCCGCATCGCCCTCGCCACGGTCGTTGCACTTGAGCCCGGCGAGCAGTTACCGCGTACGGCAAAACAAGCGCTATACCTCGTGGTGAGCGTCGTCGCCTTGGTCCTGGGGGCGATCGTGCTAAGCCTTGCCACCTGACAGCCGACCGCCCCGATGTCGGTAGAGACCAGCATGGCTGAGGACGGCGCGCGGCGACTTCGTTGGGCCCGGCGGATTTGGTTTACCTCACCCGCCGGACAGCACTGCGGTATCTGGGGTGTGGGTAGTTTCGGTCAGTGTGTCGACGATAATCCCGGGTTAACTAACCGGAGTCGTAGTCGTGTCGGTGTGATCGTTGCACCCTCGGCAAGGTCGTCGGCGAGCGTGATTGCGGCGGCGATCAGACCGGCGGTGTCGACCGCGTACGGTGCTGGCTGGGCGATGTTGGCGAGGCGAGCCGCTGCGCGCCGCAGCAGGGCAGCGGCGCCCTTGCGGTTGCCTCGCTGAACGTGGGTGATGCCAACGGCCAGTTGGGCCAGTCCTTGCCAGAGTATCCGCTCGTCGTCTGGGCCGTTCTTCCACGCCGCCTCGAATACCTCGTGGGCATTGAATGCCAGGCCACGGTTGAGCAGATCCTGCCCATAGGCGAGGGTTTCGGTCGGCCGGAGCTCTAGGTGATCTGGGGTGCGCGCCACCCCTTGACTGCCGCGCGGCAGCGGTCGCCCAAGTGCGTCTCGGGGGCGGGCGTTGCGGGGGCGGCCGAATTCATCACGGTCACGTTCAGGCGTGGCGACCATCTCACGCTCGTGTAGCCGGGTTGGGCGTCATGTGCCGTCCTCCGGCGCTGCGCCGGTATCGGCGCCCCCGGACAGCAGGCGCGGGTACGGATGACAGACGCGCGACGCGCAGGTCAGGCTCAAGGAATGCGTCGAGTCGGCTGACAGTCACCGGTGCGCGCAGCGCCGCGAGCACGCCCCGCATCGGTCCATGGCATAAGGCCCCGATCGGCGCGCCGTACGTCTCGACCGGATCGTAGAATGCACAGTGGCGCAAGCGGATTAGAGCAATTCGGCAGGCGGACAGTTCAGGGGTGAGACCGCGGTCATGACGAACGTCTGTCAGCTTGCCGATGGAGCGCGTCGTAGACGGCGCTGATGGACAATGATGCTCGACCATCACCGGTCCCCCTAAGTGACCGAGCTTATTCGCAACAGATGACGGGTCGTCGGCGGCGGTGTTTAGTGAGGTGGTGGGGATATGGGTGAGTAGCCAGTCGTGCATCGGGCCGTTTGGATCCCTGCGGCGGATCGCCCGGTACAGCCCTGGAGGGCAGCCGTGGTCGACGGTTTTATCGACCAGCTGCTCAACACGTCCGATACGCGCCAGTGCGTCGACACGGAATCGCACCGCGTTGGCCGGCACGCCCGCGTCGTCGTCCGGGCCGGTGATATTGCGGAATTGTGCTGAGCGGCGCGGCATCCGAAGGGTGGGATCGCGTCGCCCCAATGGCGGGCGTAATGTGCGGGTAGCGCTGATGGAGGGCACTCGGTCAGTATTACTCTAATACCACTTGGAGGAATAGCATCAATGTGTGAGTCTTCCGGATACGGCGGCGTCCGCGGAGGGTGTCGATCGTGTGAGAGATGCCCAACGCGACAGCACCCGGAGGGTTCACATCGGAGTGACCTCCTGGCGCCCGGGGAGTCGTTTGCTGACGCCGGCATTGGCCGTCTTGCTGCAGTTGCACTACCATGTCGCCTGTGACTGGTGCCACCTGCAGGCCACTCAGTCCCACCGAAAGTGGCACGGCACCATCCCGTCGCTTGTGATGACGATCACCCACCGTATTCCTGAGCAGCAAGTCACTGATCGATGCGTCCGATGAGTGCGCGGTGGGCGCTGTCGACTGAGTGGTCGCACGCGATGGGTCTCGATGTGCCGATCGTTAATGCCCCGATGGGCGGTGTGGCTGGCGGCGCACTGGCCGCCGCGGTGTCGCGCGCGGGCGGGCTGGGCATGATCGGGATCGGCAGTGCGGGTTCTGTACAACGGCTTGAGGTGGAGCTTCGCTATCTCTCGGAATTGGGCCGACCATTCGGTATCGGCCTGGTGGACTGGATGGCATCGAGCCAGCCAGAGCTGCTCGATGCCGCGATCGCGGTCAGGCCGACTCTGCTCTCGGTCAGCTTCGGTGACACCTGGGAGTGGGTGCGGCGTGCGCATGACGCGGGTCTGGTGGTGGCGACGCAGGTGAGCGATCTGCGCGGCGCCGATCGTGCCGTCCTGGCCGGAGTCGATGTCGTCGTCGCACGCGGCGCCGAAGGCGGCGGCCATGGGCAGCCACACGTCGGCGCGCTGCCGCTGCTCACCGCCCTGCTCGATCAATTGCCCGTTCCGGTGCTGGCCGCTGGCGGGGTTTCGACCGGGGGGGTGTGGCCGCTGTGCTCGCGGCAGGAGCCGCCGCAGCCTGGGTGGGCACCGCGTTTTGCGCCTGCACCGAAACGTTGTTGTCCGACAAGGCCCGCCGCGCCCTGCTCGCAGCCGGTGACACCGACACCGTCACGACTCGCGTCTACGACATCGCGCAGCGCTACCCGTGGCCACCATCTGTCCCCGAACGAGTATTGCAGAACAGTTTCACCGATCGTTGGGACGGCGCCGAGGACACGCTTAGCGCCGATCAAAATGCTTGTGCCGCATTGAGTGTGGCTGTCGCCGCTGAGGACTATCAGCAGGCGCCGATCAACGCTGGGCAGGGCGTTGGCACGCTCGAGACCATCCGCCCCGCCGGCGAGGTGATCAATGAGCTGGCCACGCAGGCGGCCAGTCTCCTTAGCCGGTGGGGCGCGCCGACGCCGCCCTGAGGGCACAGACCGTCACGGTCAGCGGCGTAGCGTGACTGCATCGAATCCAGCGGCCATCGGCCCGGCTAGTTGCAGTCATTCCGATACTTCGGGACGCGATGAGGCCGACGTGCCGGCCGCAACTGCTGGGTGCTGTGCATGCAACCACGCCGGGCTCCTCCACCTGCTGACCTAATAGCATTGTGCTGCAACCTGATTCATCGCAGTAACGAATAGCTTCGGGGCTCGGGAACACGGAACAGACCTACCGTCGCTCGGCGGGTCGCCGTTACTCTTTAGAGATTTCCCGCACCGATAGGGCGAGCTGAATCACCAGACTCGACCAATTGTTCGGCAAGAGTTCGCGATCCAGATTGGGTTCATGCCAGCGGCGTGAAGGGCTCGCCTGTGGCGTACGTCGCGAAGCGTCAGGCTCGACGTGCCTGACGCTGATCGCCGGGTCGGCGCATCCTGCCGCTAGGTTGTCGGGATCGTCGCCCTTTTCTGGTCGGTGTTGGCGGTGTGTCGTCGGACGTGCGATTCGCTGCGCATGCGGTCGATCATGTGGGGGTAGTGCAGTTCGAAGGCGGGCCGCTCGGAACGGATGCGGGGCAATTCGGTGAAGTTGTGTCGGGGCGGTTGGCAGCTGGTGGCCCACTCCAACGAGTTGCCGTGTCCCCAGGGATCATCGACGGTCACGGGTTGGCCGTAACGCCAGCTTTTGAACACGTTCCACACGAACGGCAGCATCGAGGCACCCAGAATGAAAGCCCCGATGGTGGACACGACATTGAATGTGGTGAAGCCGTCGGTGGGCAGGCAGGGCTCCGGCGTTGTTGATTAGCAGGCTTGTGAGCTGGGTTGATGATCTTTGGTGCCGCGCTATTGGGGCCGGAGTGTAGGCACGGGCTCTCTGGAGAACGATCGAGTTGGTTACTGTTCGTCGTTGGTCTGGAGTTGCCCGTGCCTACCGTTTCAGTATTGCCTGTGTCGTCGGTTCCAGAGGTGTTCGACCGCTGGAGTCCTGGTGAGCGTAGCGAGCTCATCGGATCGGAGTTTCTCGATGTGTTGGCCTCGGTGCCGGACCCGAGGGACCCACGCGGTCGGAGGTATTCGCTGATGGCTTTGTTGGCGATCGCGGTTCTGGCCACTGCCGCGGGGATGCGCGGCTATGCTGGTTTTGCCACATGGGCGGCCACCGCTCCCGATGATGTGTTGGCCTAATTAGGGGTCCGGTTCCGGCGGCCCAGTGAGAAGACCTTCCGCGATGTTTTGTCTCGGCTAGACCCCTCCGACCTCAACGCCAGGATGGGCAGTTACTTCACTGCACACGTGGCCAGCAGCGACCCCAGTGGATTGGTGCCGATCGCGTTGGACGGCAAGATGCTGCGTGGTGCCTTTACGCGCCAAAGCGACAGCCACGCATCTCGTGTCGGTGTTCGCCCACCGTGCCCGATTGGTGCTCGGTCAACTCGCTGTCGCCGAGAAAAGCAATGAAATTCCCTGCGTACGTGCCCTGCTCACGCTGCTGCCGGGTAGCTTGCGGTGGCTGGTCACCGTGGATGCGATGCATACCCAGGTCGTCACCGCGAAGTTGATCTGCGCCACCTTGAAGTCGCACTACCTGATGATCGTCAAGTCCAACCAAGCCAAAATACTTGCGCGTATCACCGCGCTGCCCTGGGCCGAGGTGCCCACAGCCGCTACCGACGACTCCCGCGACCACGGCCGTGTCGAGACCCGCACCCTGCAAATCATCACCGCTGCACGAGGAATCGGCTTCCCCTACGCAAAACAAATCATCCGGATCACTCGTGAACGCTTGATCACCGCCACCGACCAGCGCAGCGTGGAGGTGGTCTATGCCATCTGCAGCCTGCCGTTCGAGCACGCCCGCCCTACCGCGATCATGACCTGGATGCGTCAACACTGGGGAATCGAGAACAGCCTGCACTGGATACGCGACGTCACCTTCGACGAAGACCGTCAAAGGGCACATACCGGAAACGGCGCACAGGTCCTAGCAACGCTACGCAACACCGCGATCAATCTGCACCGCCTCAACGGCGCCGACAACATCGCCGAAGCCTGCCGGATCACCGCTTTGACCGCCAACCGCCGCCTAGACCTCCTCAATCCACAATTCCCCAGCTCACAAGCCTGCTAATCAACAACGCCGGAGCCCTGGGTGGGCAGGTAGTCGGCGTAGCGGCGGGGCATGCCCATGTTGCCCAGCCAGTGTTGTACCAAAAAGGTGGTGTGAAAGCCGATGAGGGTCAGCCAGAAGTGCAGCTTGCCCCACCGCTCGTCGAGGAGCCGGCCGGTCATCTTTGGGAACCAGAAGTAGACCCCGGCGAAGGTGGAAAACACGATGGTGCCGAACAGCACATAGTGGAAGTGTGCGACCACGAAATAGGTGTCGGTGACGTGGAAGTCGATTGGTGGGCTGGCCAGCAGCACCCCCGACAAGCCGCCGAGGAGGAAGGTCACCAAGAAGCCCACCGCAAACAGCATCGGGGTTTCAAAAGTCAGCTGCCCCTTCCACATGGTGCCGATCCAGTTGAAGAATTTGATCCCGGTCGGCACCGCGATGAGATAGCTCATGAAGGAGAAGAACGGCAGCAGCACCGCGCCGGTGGCGAACATGTGGTGCGCCCACACCGCGGTCGACAGTGCGGCGATGCTCATCGTGGCATAGACCAACGTGGTGTAGTCGAACACCGGTTTACGGGCAAACACCGGTACCACCTCGCTGATGATGCCGAAAAACGGCAGTGCGACAACATAGACCTCGGGATGCCCGAAGAACCAGAACAGGTGCTGCCACAGAATTACGCCGCCGTTGGCCGGGTCGTAGACGTGAGCGCCCAGGTGCCGATCGGCGGCTAGGCCGAACAACGCCGCGGTCAGCAGGGGAAATATGATCAGCACCATGATCGAGGTGATCAAGATGTTCCAGGTAAAGATCGGCATCCGAAACATCGTCATCCCCGGCGCGCGCAGACACACCACCGTGGTGATCATGTTGACCGCACCCAAGATGGTGCCCAACCCGCCGACCGCCAAACCCAGGATCCACAGATCGGCTCCCGCGCCGGGACTTTGCACCGCGTTGGACAGCGGGGTGTAGGCGGTCCAGCCGAAATCCGCGGCACCACCGGGGGTGATGAACCCCGCTATGGCGATCAGCGCGCCGAACACGAACAACCAAAACGACAACGCATTAAGCCGCGGGAACGCTACATCGGGTGCGCCGATTTGCAGCGGCAGCACCAGATTAGCGAACCCGAACACGATGGGTGTGGCGTAAAACAGCAGCATGATCGTGCCGTGCATGGTGAACAGCTGGTTGAATTGCTCGTTGGACAAAAACTGCAATCCGGGCGCGGCGAGCTCAGCGCGCATCAGCAACGCCAGCAACCCGCCCACAAAAAAGAACACAAAGCACGCGACGCAATACATGATGCCGATCAGCTTGTGGTCGGTGGTCGTCAACAGCCGGTAGATCAACGCGCCTTTTGGCTGCAGCCGCGCCGGAAATGGGCGACGCGCCACCAATTCTCGCGGCGCCACTTCGATAGCCATCAACCCCTCCGTTACTACATGTCGTTGCGGGTTGGCCGTCAGCCAGGGTCGGCTGTGGGTTTGTGGGCCACGATCGCGACAGCGATTAGCCGGTGGCGGTGTCGGCGGAAAACCCGACGCATCTGAGCCACACGCCGGCGGGCGTTGCGGTGGATCACCACGTTGATGACAAACCGCAGTGCTCGTAGGAGGCCTTCGTCGGTGATCAGCCGTCGCGGTTGCAGCAAGGCCATCGGCGCGGTGGCGACGTGATCGACGACCAGATCATGCTGGGCGAGCAGTCGTGTCCACTCGGCAACGGTTAGGGGGCGGGCGTTGACTTTGATCGCTCGGGCAAGTGATTGCCGGACATCGGTTTTGACCTCATCGCCGATCGTGTCGGGGGTCAAGGCGAGTTCGTGGATGGCGTAGCGTCCGCCCGGTCGCAACACCCGCGATGCTTCGGCAATGATGGTGTGCTTGGCCGGATCATTCTGCATGGTCAGCATCGCCTCACCGACCACCACGTCGCGGCTGGCGTCGGGCAGGCCGGTCTGAGCCGCGTCGGCGATCCGAACCATCCCTCGCCCGGAAATAATGTTGCGAACCGATTCAGCGGCGTCGGGGTCTTGTTCTACACCGAAATAGGACCGAGGATTTCGGTCGAGGATCTCGGTTGCGGTGCGGCCCAAGCCTGGAGCCAGTTCCAGAACGTCCGCGTCGGCGACATCGGCGCCGGCCAGCATCGCGCGGGTAAGCCCGATCCCGCCGGGGCGTAACACTCGTTTGCCGAGACGCGCGAGCAGCCAATGGCCCTGCAGGTTGTTATCGCCGCGGCCCGACCCCGGAAGCTTCGCCTGACGGTCGCGCGTCTCGCCGCTCATCAGGTCTGCCCCACGGTGGGACTCAGGGGCAGGATTTCCCGTTTTTGGTGCACGGTCAGGTAACGCAGTCCGTCAGGGCCGGCGGTGAACTCCCGGCGTGAGCGGCGCTGTAGCCACAGCAGCGCACCGGGGGCCAGCTCGACAGTGCCCACTTCGGTGGTGAGCCGACCGCTGCCAGACACGACGTGGATCAAGACGTCGACATCGGCTCCGGTGTGGGTGTCGATCCTCCCGTGGGGTGCCAGCGCGATGACATTGGAGTCCAGATCCCGCTCGCGCACTTCTAACTTCCACGCCACCCCGGCGGTATCGGGTTGTGCACCGGCGCCGGCGATATCGGCGGTGTTGATCAGCGTCCGCGGCAGCGCGATGGTGGTGCGTTTTTGGATCCGGATCCTCCAGACCGTGGGGCCGGCTTCGATGTACTCCCATCCATAGCTGCCGGCGTAATCGGCCTCGAATTCGGCATGGAGGTGTTGGGGGTCGTGATTGTTGACCAACACAAAAGAATCGCCCACCGGCAGGTCGGCGTAGGAGGCGAAGATCAGCGGGTGCTTGTCGGTTTTGCGTAGCTGTCGCACGTCGAGTTCCCTGTCGGCCAACGGGTTTCGCGCCTCCCTCTATTTCTACAATACTACTTGTGTAAACAAGCTACCTCATGTGGTCGCCGTTGGGAAGACCGTCATTGCTGGGTGGATTGCGAGGAAAGTAGTGTGATGAACACCGTGGCAGTGGGGACTGGTGGAGTGGGGAGTGACAGCCGCCGCGCCGTGGTCGCTCGCCGCTTCGCAAGTTCACGCGCCACACGCCCGCGCTCTGTTTTGTACAACCAATCTTGTGTAAACTAGGGGTATGACGTATGTGATCGGTGAGCCGTGTGTGGATGTGATGGATCGGGCATGTGTAGAGGAGTGCCCGGTGGAATGCATCTATGAGGGTGGTCGCGCGCTCTACATCCATCCCGACGAATGTGTGGATTGCGGAGCGTGTGACCCGTTTGCCCAGTCGAGGCGATCTACTACGAGGACGATCTGCCCCACGAGTTGCGGCCGTATCAGGCGGACAATGCGGCGTTTTTCTGCGAAACGCTGCCAGGTCGCGACCAGCCGCTGGGGTCACCGGGGGGAGCCGCCAAAGTAGGTGCGTTGGGTGTTGACGCACCCCTGGTGGCCAGCCTGCCCCAGCGAGATCGCCAGCACGGGTGAGCGTGATGGTGCTGACACGTGAGGAGTTACCCGGTCGCCGTCGCGATGTGCTGCAGGTGTTAAAGGCGGCGCGCCGCCCAATGAGCATTACCGCGGTCGCCGAGGTGCTGGGTGTGCATCCCAACACCGTGCGGTTCCATCTAGACACGTTGGTCGGTGACGGCCGCGTCGAGCGCGTCGAGTCCGACCGCAAGCGACCGGGACGCCCGCCGCTGATGTTTGCCGCGGTTCGCCAGATGGACCGCAGCGGACCGCGCCATTACCGGCTGCTCGCCGAGATCCTGGCCATGAGTCTGGCCGCCGGCCGCGACCCCCGTGGCAAGGCGCTAGCTGCGGGCCGCGCCTGGGGTCAGCAGATGAGAATCCCTGCGCCACAAAGGAAACGCGCGAGCACCACGGAAGCGATCGACCACCTCGTCAATGCACTCGACGAATTGGGCTTTGCACCAGAACGCCGCAAATCCGATGGGGCACAGCAGATTGGCCTGCGGCATTGCCCATTTCTGGAGCTCGCCGAGGCCCGAGCCACCATCGTGTGTCCCATCCACCTCGGGCTCATGCAGGGCGTCCTGGAAAGCCAGGCTGCGCCGGTCACCGTCGACCGGCTCGACGCATTCGCCGAACCGGATCTATGCCTGGCTCACCTCACCATCGACAGAACACCCAGGTGACCGCGAAAGCGGCGATCGCCGTTGCGGTCACGTTCGTGTGGCTGGGAATGGTGCTCGCTATCTCGTTTCTGGAAGCACCCTTGAAGTTCCGCGCACCCAATGTGACGTTGCCGATCGGTCTGGGGATTGGCCGCCTAGTTTTTCGTGCGCTCAACACAGTGGAGATCGTGTTTGCCGTCGTTATCGCAGCGGTGGTGCTGGCCAGCCCGACGTCGGTAGGCACCGTCGCGGCATTCGTGATCGCTGACGCGACGCTCGTCGCTCAGTTGAGCGCGGTGCGACCGTTCTTGAACCGTCGATCCGACAAAGTGCTCGCCGGGGTCAACGCATCCCGCTCTCGCAGCCACTACGCTTATGTCGGACTGGAAGTGGCCAAAGTCATCGCGTTAGCGGTTGGGGGAAGTCTTTTGGCCCTCAGTCACCCTGTCTCCTGACCGCAAAGGCATTCAGAGTAGCAGGAAACGGTGCTAGCACCGGACCACGCCTTTATCCAGCGCTACTGGTCGGAACCTCACGACGAGTGCTGACCTGTTGGCTAACATATTTGTCGCGACCGCAACGGCTGGCGAGGCCGCCTCAACAACCACACGGCTCGGCGTGCTCGCTGTCGAGTGCCCCGTCTTTTTCGGTCGTGATGGGACGAGTTCGGTCTATTCCTCGGCTACGACCCGGATTGAATGGGTTCTTCGGAGCACAAACATAATTCGGGCATGCAAGACGCGGTCTCTGCGCGGGATCACATCCCTCGCCACATTCCCACGAAGGCCGCCACACTCAAGTGTCCGCGCCTGTTGATCCGCGCACCTGACCCGAAAAGACCGGCCGGCAATGGTGTTGGCCGATTCGCTGCGGACCCACCCTGTCCGCTTAGGCAGTAACATGCGCCGACCAGTTGTTCGACCTCACCCGAGGATGGCCAAGGCGCCACTCGATCGAGGAATCGGACGGACACCGTTGATCAACTCTGTTTTGGCAGAGACGTTTTCGTGCGTGTGGCATCGATGATGCGGTGGATATCCCAAAGGTGGTGATGACATTCGTGCACCACGTTGCGAATCGCGTCCACAGCGGTCAGTTCGCCGCGTTCCGGGTGTCCGAAGATCGCAGAGTTACGTAGCGCGTCGTCCGAGGTCGCGTTGCACTCTTGGTAGGAACGATGCAGTGACCACATGGCGCTCGCGTAGGGGATCCGCGAATAGTTGCGAGCGGCGGCGAGACGGTCTTGATCAAAGGGTGCTACCGGGGTGACCGATGGGTCGGAGCCGGCGCCGGCGAATCGTTCGGCCCAGATGCGCTCGTGATCAGCAATGTGGCAGATGTACTCGCCGACCGACCATTGCAGACAGGATGCGGTCTAGCCGAACTCGGACGGACCCACGACCGCAACGAGCCGATCATGCACTTGGATATGACACTGCGCGAGTTGCGCCGCCGGTTGCGTCCATCGATAACCGCATTCTCGACAGGGTTCACCGAACTCCTCGGGACCAGTGACGCTCATAAAGTCTGAGCGTAGTGGTGCGCTCGGCTCGTGTCTTTTTGTCCGGATAGAAAACGGTCAAGATCGGTCGGTCGACGTGTTGTAGGCAGCCTGGAACTTGGTTGACACCAAACCGATCCGGTGACGGAACGCATGCGCGACTGGCGGCATCTCCCTCGCAGCGGAGACAGCGCGGATGCCTCGTGAGGGTCTGTGGCGCAATCAGCCTGCCGGCGCCCGGCCCGGGCGGTAACCATCACGGTCATCACCTGTGTGGGGTGCACGTCCGCGAGAGCATCCCGAGCCGTGCCAGGGTCAACCGAGCACGCGAGCGATCTCGATGTACAGGGGGATCCCGATGGTGACGTTGTAGGAAAACGTCAAACCCAATGAGGCCGGCAGGGGCAACGTCGGGCTGGCCTCGGGGATGGCCATGCGCTGGACTGCGGGGACGGCGATGTAGGAGGCGGCGCCGCACAGTACCGCGAACAGGACGTAGGTGTCGGGCTCGAATTTTATGTGGGTGACGTGAGCGTACAGGTGGGCGATGACGATTCCCAGGGTCGCAAAGAGGTTCGGTGCGAACAGGCCGAAGAAGATGAAACCAGGGCCCGCCGATTTCAGGTCCTTGAGCTTGCGTGCTGCCGTCATCCCCATCTCGAGCAGGAACAGGCACAGCGCGCCTTGGAACGCCGACACGAAGAAGGTGTCGTCGTCGTGAGTAACCTTCTGGCCCTGCAGGCCACTAATCAGGCCGACGACGATGGCGCCGACAAGCAAGCAGAGCCCCGGATTGAGCCAAACCTCCTTCAGCACGACGAGTTTGGAAGTGCGCTGCTCAAGGTTATCGGTAGGTGAGGTGTCGCGCTCGGGATGCTCGAAGCGTTCCGGCAGCCTCTGGAAAGAGTGCACGTTGCTGGGTCCGTCCCGGGACTGCAGACTCTGGCCCCGGACGGGACGGGCGGTCGTTCCAGGCCCGGTTTTCACGATACCTGGTGAGGTATAGCCGGTTTCGCCGGGCATGAGGCCCGCAGCATCCATCCCGTGGTGGCGCAGCCGTGCTACGAGGTATAACGCGACCAGGCAGCCCGGAATCTCCATGACGGCCAGCATGACCGGCATATACGCGTTGAAAGCGATGCCGACAGTGGTCAGGACTGCCACGCAGGTGGCGAAAGTTCCTGCCGAGTCTGACCCGTAATAGCCGGCGACCGTTGCCTTGTCGATTCGCGGCATGGCGGTCAGAGGGATTAAAAGGGCGTAAGCAAAGATGCCGATGATGAAATTCAAGACGAACCCCAGGATCATGAAGCTAACGATATTGGCGATGCTCGAAGGCTCAATCGCTGCGAGCTCTTCACCTCCGTGCCAGCCGATGGCTAGCAGCAGGTACATGGTCAGGCCCTGGTAGATGACGGGGGGAACTCGAATCGGACCTTCAGGAGCGAGATGAAGAGTCCAAGGTAGAAAAACAGCAGCAGGGGCTTGAAAAGTTTGTGGCTGAGGGTATTCCAGAAATCCAGCAGCATCGGGTTCTCCCGTTATTGGTATGGCGGAGAGGGGCTGCTACGCGCCAATAGAGTTGCTGCCCAACGGATTGCCGGCCCAGATATGCTCTGCGTGTGTCGCGCTCACCGTGCAGCCGGTGCTGTGCTCTGGGTGGTCAGCCGCGCAGGCGGGGTAAGCAACCCGGAATCAGCGTGGTTCAGATGGCTTGACCTGGCATAGCGTGCCGACTTCGGTTAGGCGCAGACCGCGGAGCTTGTCATGGTCGCAGCTGATCGAAGGTCGGCTTCTGGTTGTCGCCGTGTCCGGTGGCATGCGGGTGTTCACCCGGCCCAGGAGCATTGCGCGCGGAACCTGCATCCGAGAAGCACGGGCACCCGCAACCTGTCGTGCCACCTCGCCATCGCCGCCTCGCCAACCTAGGTTTGGGAATCAACCACGCTTCACTCTGCACTAATGTCTTGCGTAGTGCAATACTTGTCTAAAGCAATCTTATGTGAGTTGTGGCACGACGATCCCAGGCTGTGGATCGTCCTTTCGGATGTGTCAGTGCGAGTGAATCGGTGCGCTGGTCTTTTTGATTGATACGGGCATCCCAGTCCGATCGAGCCGGGGTGATCCGGCGTCGGGAGCGCAGCGCCGGTGGATTGTTCTTTGGCATGGCGGTGCGGCCACGGTTCCAGACGAGCGCCAGGGTTGTGGTGTACAACTTGTCATATGCAACACATGCGGGCGGCACACACCAACGTGGCTAGCACCAACCAGGGTATGGCGAGTCGAAACGAGTTGCGGGCCTTCGAAGTTGCCACTCGCGATCTGGCAGGTCTGGCGCTGCGTAGTATCGATCATGTGGGTGACGACATATCGCTGCCTCAATTCCGGCTACTGTTGGTTCTCTACGAACAGGGGCCGTGCTCATCCAATGAAGCTGCGCGCGCGATGGGCCTAGTCGCGTCCTCAGTTACCCGGCTAGCCGATCGCCTAACCGCATCGGGATATCTGATTCGCGGCACCGACCCCACCAATCGCTGCGTCGTTACCCTAAATCTCACTGATCCCGGTAAAGCCCTGGTAAAGAAGGTCATTCGTCGTCGGCGTCGTGAACTCGCCAAACTGCTGTCTCTGCTCGCCCCCGATGTCAGAGCCGCATGCGCTTATGGTCTGCAGGAACTGCACACGAAGATCGGCGACAAATACACCGTCGGAAGGCATGGGCTAATGCCGCTGTGACAGCAGGCCGGATTGTGTTGCCACCGAGGCGGCACCCACTATCCGGCAACCAAGGGACGTATTCGGTGTGGGGTAACAGCGGCGTGTGCGAAACGATGCGCCTGCCGGACGGCCCCAAACCTGGCTGTTGACCAAACGAACGAATCGACGGGCGCAGGCCGATCAGAGTGGCCAACAATAAGGCTGCGACTGCAGCGTGAGAAACCCGCCTTTGTTGTCACCGAGAATTCCCACATCTTCCCGACGCGACGCGTTGGCGGTGCTCTAGGACATTTACAACGCCCAGGACACCGACGGAATCGAGGACATCAACACCGTTGAGGTGGCAGTCACGATCTTGGAGCTGACTACGGCGCCGAGTATCCACGATGCTCTCCAAGATCGTCGACGCCCTTGACGTGCTGGCCGAGGTCTTCCGCTATTCCGCTGGCCGCTGGATGCACTGGTCTCGCCACCTGCTCCAGTCGAATCGTCAGCTCCCGCGGGACGGCGGAGATACAATCGCCGACGAGATCGAGTGGGGTGATTCATGAGCGGGCGAGTCTCCTATCGCAGGGTTTATGACGAGGTTTCAACGTCTGACGGTGCCCGCGTATTGGTTGACCGTGTCTGGCCACGTGGCATCGGAAAAGAAGCGCTCGATCTCACCGAGTGGTTGCGCGACATCGCGCCGTCGACCGAGCTGCGTCAGTGGTATTCACATGACTCGGAAAAATTCGCCGAGTTCCGATGCCGGTATCTGGAGGAGTTGAAATCGCCGGACCGGCGAACCGCTGTCGAACATCTAAGAGAAATCGCCCATCAGGGGGACGTGGTACTGCTAACGGCTACCCGCGACGTTGATCGCAGTCAGGCTGCGGTTCTCGCACAATGGCTCGGCGAAGCATCCAGCCGCGGTCGCTAACCTACCTCGCCATGCGTAATCGTGACACCGCCTCGATGATGCCGTGGCTGCACGCTCGGCGCAGATCACCACGTTCGACAGGTGCCGTACCGACCAACCTACGCGATCGTCAGTTCGACGAATCCGCTTTGAGCTGCGGACAAACCGGACATCTGGGTGCCATCTGCGCCCGGGCCCACGGGTCGCTAATCGCCCTCGCGCGACACGATGTTCGAACTGTCCCGCAACGTCGGAAGCGTCCAGATGCATCTGCGCGTGCACGATCAGGCAGTCGCGGTCGACGCGCGGTCGGTCCCCGGTTCGATCATCAGCTGCCCGAACATGCCATTCGCGCTGCGCCGCGACGAATGTATTGTCGAGGCACGCCGGCGATGGGCTGCCGCGAACCCGTTTTGGTGCCATCGCGCTCAGGGTGGCGGGCACCGCGGTCAGGCGGGTGTTGTTGATCGACGCGAGGAGACCGCACAACAGCAACGCCGGTCAAGTCCAACCAACAGCGCGCAGCCGCCGGACGCCAACCGCAGCGCTCGGGGCGGGGGCTTTTCAGTTAGTCATGCTGCAGCACAACAGGATCGGGCAGCAACAGCCGACAGGCACCGGGTTCGGCGAACGGAATGAGATCGAGTCCCCGTGCGCTGGGGGCACCGAGCCGCTCCAGCATTCCGTCGATGATGCCCAGATGGACCTGGCAGACGACGGTGGGGTAGCGGCGGGCCGCATCCAGCAGCGGACAGCGACGCAGCGCGACGCCCGCGATACTTCTGCGGGTACCGGGGATGTCGTCTTCCTCGCCCGGTGCGAAGCCGAGCCGTGCTAGTTCCTCGAGCACAGACTGTCGCACATCGCGGCCGGGTCGGCTGCCCTCATCGATGAGTTCGCGGCCCCACTCGATGCCGGCGTCGCGCGCATCGCGCTCGGGGTGAGCGCTGGTGCGAGCCAGATGACCGGCTAGTGCGGTCGCCAGACCCGCATAATCGCGCACCACGACGGTGGGGTCGGCGGCCGACACGCGATACATCGTGGCCGGACGTCCGCGCCGGACTGCGGTTGCGGTAGAGCGCTCGACGAGCCCGAGCCGGGCAATCGCGTCGAGGTGTTCGCGAACGGTGTTGGGGTGCAGGTCGAGCGCGGCGGCCGCGTCGGCGATCCGGAGGGGGGAGTGCGCCCGCACGTACTCGAGCACCCGCAGCCGCTGCCCGGACAGCGCCACTGGGACATCGACCAGCGGCGCCGGTTCGGGACCCAGGACGGCCAAGTCTTTTTTCACGGAATTTAGTGTAGTAAATTATCGGGTGATACACGAACAGCAACGAGCCGCATTTGCCCAGCGGAGCTTTCGGATTCACCGGAGAGGGAACCATATGCCAGCCAACGATCTGATCGTCGCGTCCACACCTGCGGACGCCGAGGCGGTCGAAGCCATCATGACCCACCACGCGCAGCTCGCCGGGCAACTTGCGATGCTGAGCGATGGAATGCTGTCGGCTATCGAGCGCGGTGCGGACTTCGAGCCGCTGCGCGCCGCCGCCCTGGTCTTCCTGACCGGCGAGCTGCTACCGCATGCAGCGGCCGAAGAGCAGCGCCTATACCCGGCCGCCACCCGCACCGCGCACGCCCGGCCCCTGGTCGAATCGATGATCGCGGCGCACCGCATCATCGGCTCCCTCGTCGACAGCATCCGCACGGAACCGCCGGTGCGCGCGGCCGGATCCGGTCGAGCTCTGCGGGTGCTGTTCGACGCACACCTCGACGATGAGAACCAGCGGATACTGCCGGTCGTAGCTGCTGACTCCGAGGTCTCCCTCGTCGAGGTGACCTCCGGCATGCACGAACTTCTAGGCCATGCCCACGCCACCAATGGCGCCGAGCCGCACGCGTGCGGGTGCGGTGAATCCGATACCGACGATCCCGTGCTCGACGTGCGCGAGGTGCCGCACTCGATCCGGCACGCCACCGTGTTCGGCGCGTTCGACGCCGTTCCGGACGGCGGCACACTGGTACTGGTGGCCCATCATGACCCGATTCCTTTGCTGCACCAACTCAATCAACGCGTTGAGGGCCGACTCGAGGTCAGCTACGAGCAGCGCGGACCTGAGGTGTGGCGGCTGCGCCTGACCAAGCGATAAGAGGCCGCGGCGGGAACCGCCGGATCGGCCACCACGATGGCCGCATAGTCGATGCCTTTTATCAATGCGGGCCTGCGCTACATCTTTGATCGCTCAGCGGTGTGCCCAGATCGGTGGTGGGACAGGAGCAAGAGGTCGCCACTGTCATCAAGCGGCCCGGCCCGACATCGGTTGCGAGACGGGCGACTTGACAATTCAGCATCAGCTGAAGGCTCCTAGTCTTCGCGGGATAAGGCCGCGCGAGGGCATGCTTCGATGGCCTGTTCGACAAGCGTCTCCTGCTCGACGGGGACGGGGTCGGTCATGACTACGGCGTACTCGTCGTGGTCGAGTTGGAACACCCTCGGGGCGATGTTGACGCAGAAGGCGTTGCCCTCACAGCGATCACGGTCTACCACGGCGCGCATGAGAATTCTCCTTTAGTCCGGCCTGGGGTGTGGGACGGCATGGAGACGCACCCCTCGCGCGTCACTCAACTGCGTGTTGGCATACCCATCCGTCGGGGGTGCGTCCGGTGCCGATGAACCGGCTCAGTTCCGTGCTCGCTTGCAGTGGCAGTGCGGTGTCGGCGTTCGGATAGATGACCGGCTCCTCTTTCGAGTTGTGGTCAAGGAGTTGATCCAATAGCTCAGTGCAGATGTCCCGCAGGCGCGAGCTGTCGTTTCCGTCAGCGAGCAGGCCCGCCACTGTATCCATGGTGCGCCACAGCTGGCCATGCTCTCGCATCATTACGAAGATCGGCATCACAATCCCGGCGTCTCGTAGCGGCGGGAACAGAATCACCTCCTCGAGGTAGATGTGCCGGCGCAGCGCTTCCAATGTGTTGGCCAGTAGCTCGTGTTGTACGCCGCCGCGATCGAGTTCGTCGATGAAAGTCTCTATTGCACTGTCGATTTCATGGTGCTCTCGATTCAGATCATCAGACAAGGTCACCCTGGACATCATGTGCTCCTTTGCGCCAACCCGTGGAACGCGGCAGATCAGCTCTTGTTGAGTTCGGCGTCCACGCTGATCCTGGCACCAGCGAACAACCGCGAAATCGGACATAAGGCAGCAGCCTGGCCCACCACTGCCGCGAACGCCTCATCGGCCAGGTCCGCGACCCGCGCCTTGACTTCCAACCGCGATGTGGTGATGGTCGGAACTAGGTCGACCGTATCCAGCGTCACCGTGGCTGTGACCTCGAGTCGCTGTGCAGGCGTGCCGTTCTCGTCCAATTTCAACGCCAACGCCATCGCGAAACACGACGAATGCGCCGCCGCCGCCAGCTCTTCGGGGCTGGTCTTGCCCCCGGGCTGCTGGGCCCGGGAAGCCCAGGTCAGCGGTAGGCCATCTAGAGCCCCACTGCTACCCCGCGACAGGTTGCCTTGGCCAGAGGGTAGCGGGCCTACCCACGTGGTCTGTGTAACCCGTTCCGCAATGCTCATGCTCCTCGTACCCCTTCCTGGGCCGCGTTAGGTTTGTACAGGTATGACTTGTGTAAACTCTAGACCGCGTCGCATGCATTGACCAGAGCGATCATTGGGAGCGAGCACGCAATCGAAAGCCGCCTTCCTCCGGTGACCTCAGTGATGGTCTAAAGCGTGAGCGAAGCGGCCGAAACTTGGCCAAGATAGTCGACCGTTGACGCACAACGCCTAATCGGCGCCCATCGGCCACGCCTGGCGAAAGTGGATCCACAGACACCGATGCTGTTTGGCGGCCACACCAAACAGCTTGCGACACCTTGGCCTCGCCGAGCAATCAGCGGAGGTACCTATCGTCGACTAGGCAGGCCTGTGGAACTTTAAAGCGAGCCCGACCTGCGGGACAGCGTCGCCGTGGCTAGCGACTAGGTGACCACAGTGGAGATCAGCGCCACCAAACGATATCTGGCACCTTACTGATCGACGGACCTATTCCCGGGGGTTCCGGCACGGGCCTGGTGAGATCGTCAGCCGCTATGGCCCGCTGGCGGTGACGGCGGCCGAATAAGTGTGTCACATGTGTCACGCGGGCAGCACCGCAAGTCGAGTTGCGGGAATGGCCGGGCAGCGTGGTCCCCATCGGCCCGCCTATCGCCGGCAGGGTGACGCGGTGGTGAACGCATCGTGTGTAAAGATGTCGACGTCGACATCGACCTTACCGCCAGCGTTAGACAGCCCTTGGGCGACCGTCGTCGCAACGGCAATTGTCGGCGATGGTGATGGCTGGATGCCGCTGCCGTCGACAAGCTGAATCGCGGCGCAGTAGCCTACCGAAAGTGCTGTCGCACAACAATTTTACTTCACTGTTGTTGCTGACCCCGGCGCGCTGCAGAGAGTACGCGGCGATCTCAACGTGCACTTCTCCCACGCCATGGCGGAGCCAGCGTTGCCGACCTGACCGTCCGGCGCGTGCCGTGGCTCCTGCGTACGCGCCGCTACGTCGATTTCGTATGGGGTGGTGATCACCTGAAACCCCCCATGCCAGGTAGGCTTTGGTTGTGCCGTCAGAGTCGACTGCGGACTCTTTGAGGCCGTCGTGCGGGATGCGGACCACAAGAGCTACAACAAGATTAGTGTTCAGAGCGTATGCCTTCATTCGAGCGGGCATCGGCGGGAAACCTCGTATTCGACACAACGACCGGTGGCACAGACACGATCAGTGCCCCCTCGGGGACCTGCGGCATCGACCGCTTCACGGCTGGCATCAACCCACCCGAAGGGCGTGATCCTCGTCGTCGGCGTCCGAAGGCAAGAGGCCGGCGCCCGAGGCCGATCAAGCACCGCCGCAACCAGAATGAAGCTGATTTTGTTCATCGATCACCGCGTCCGCGACGGGCCATCGGCGCCGACTTTCTGCAGGACCCGATGACGCTGTTGCTCGAACAGGCGTTATGCATTCTCCCTTGAGCACAAAGAGATTGGCGCCGTTGAGGGAGATGAGAGGCATGTCTGGGCGAACGTCGCCCGGGCCGCGACCCGTGCGCCGAGGTACCGGTCACACCGGTGATTCAGGACTAGCTTTATTGGGGATCGTCGGCGCGGTGATTCGCGAGTGCTGAAGGAATGGTGTGAGTATATCGACGGGCAGTGGGAACACCACGGTCGAGTTTTGATCGGCGCCCAACTCCAATAATGTTTGCAGATAGCGTAGTTGAAGAGAGGCTGGGTTCTTGGACAGCGTCTCGGCGGCTTGGCGTAGTTCGTCGGATGCTTGTAGTTCGCCGTGGGCGTTGATGACTTTGGCGCGGCGTTCGCGTTCGGCTTCGGCTTCCCGTGCCATCGCGCGCTGCATCGATTCGGGGATCTCGACGTCCTTGATTTCCACGATTCGGACCTCGATACCCCAGGGCTTCGTTTGGGATTCAATGATGGCCTGCAGGTCGCTGTTGAGGTCTTCGCGATGGGCGAGCAAGGTGTCCAGATCGGCGCGGCCCAGCAGCGAGCGCAGGGTGGTTTGTGCGATCTGTGAGGTGGCTACCGCGTAATTCTCCACCGCGAGAATCGCTTTGAGCGGATCGACAACCTTGAACATCACCACGGCGTTGACGCGAGCGGGGACGTTGTCACGGGTGATCACCTCTTGCGGTGGGATGGTCAACGTCACCACCCGCTGGTCCACCCGGATCATTTTATCCACCAGCGGAATCAAACATCGCAGGCCAGGCTGGTACAGCGGACGCGTATGGCCCATCCGGAACACCACGCCACGCTCGTACTCGCGCAGCACAGCCACCGAAAACAGTGCCAACACAACCAGCAGTACCGCTATCGTCACCCCAACGATAAGTAGCAGCGCGTTCACGGTGATGTGTCCTTCTGCGCTCGGCTTGCACCCCAGCGCGTCAAATAGCGGTCGATCGCGACGGCCATCTGATCTTGCGTACTGGTTCGGTGGGGTATGTGTTCAGGGGCGTTGGAAGGGGTGTTCCACAGATGACGGGCCAGCGGCAGCCCCACCACGAGCACGATAGCCACGGCGCCGACCAACACCAGCAAGTCGGCACAGGAATGCGCACTGATCAGCATCACCACGGGCATCACCACCCCCAGGGCGGCGACGCAGCAGGCGATACCACGGTGAAAACGGCCGGCTTCGGAGTGTGGCCAGGGGTCGATCTGCCAGCTGATCTCGCGCCCCTGATCGGAGGTCGTGCAGGTTGATTTGACTGGGCAGCTATTGCAGACGCTGGGTTTCGCGCGATAGCGCATGACCCGATGTTTCGGGTCGAAAGAAGTCGGCCACAGCCAATGGTCCTGGGGACACTCCCACGCATCATGATCGGCGTGGTAGCGGAATTGGCCGCTGCGCCACCGCGCCGCGCGTTCCGACACGCGCTGCGCCATCATGTCGACACTCCAGGCGGTGGCAACCAGGGCCAGTGCGTACCCGGCAACCAGCCATGCCGCGGCGGTAGGGGGTGTCACGGTTATCCCTGCCGCGATTCCGTGGTTGTGGGGCCGAGTTCGGTGTAGAGCGGGTGCTCGGGCAGTTCGTCACTGCCCGGTGCGCGGCGGACGTTGCGTATCGCTGTCCACCCGATCCAGACGAATGGCAGCACACCGCCGAGGATAAAGACCACATCACCGGGTAATCGCAGCCATTCGATCAGTGAGTTCCCGGGGCGGGTGATGTAGCCCAGCGAACGCGCCTCGAAATAGCCGGTGCTGACTGAGTGGTACAACTGCAAAACCCCGAGGGGGAGCAGCGTGGCGAATACCATCCATGCCAGCCCGACGTTCGCGCACCAAAAGGACAGCCGCGCCCACTTTTCTGGCCACTTCTCGGCGGGGATGGCGTAGCGGAAGGCAAACATCGCCAGACCAATGGCAAGCATGCCGTAGACACCCATCATCGCTCCGTGGGCATGATTGGCCGTGAGCGCGGTGCCGATTTGGTAGTAGGACACAATTGGCAAGTTGATCAAAAACCCAAAGATGCCTGCCCCCAGGAAGTTCCAGAATCCGACGGCCACGAGAAACATGACGGCCCAGCGGTGCGGAAACGGGGTGTCGTGGCTTTGCTGGCGAGAGCCCAGCTGAAGGAATGCCCATGCCTCGACGGTCAGGAAGGTCAGTGGGATGACTTCGGCGGCCGAGAAGAACGCGCCCAGCGCCATATGTTCCACCGGGGTGCCGGAGAAGTACAGG
This sequence comes from Mycobacterium liflandii, assembly GCF_022354805.1. Classification (NCBI taxonomy): domain Bacteria; kingdom Bacillati; phylum Actinomycetota; class Actinomycetes; order Mycobacteriales; family Mycobacteriaceae; genus Mycobacterium; species Mycobacterium liflandii. The sequence continues at coordinate 1,618,064 of NZ_CP023138.1, forward strand.
TGATGCATCGTGCCGATGACGCCGCCGGCAGAGTACAAGATGATGTCGAGGAATATCACTCCGAGCGCGATGCGTTCGCGCACCACCCCGAGCAGAACGAAGATGTAAGCCACCATCACGGTGGTAAACAGTTCCAAAAAATCTTCCACCCACAGATGGACCACCCAAAAGCGCCAGAAATCGGCGACCGAGTAGTGAGTGTCGTGGTTAGCCAACAGACCCACGGCGTAAAACGCTGGGATCGCCAGTCCGGTAAAGAAAAACAACCACGGCAGGTTCATCTTCGATTCGTACTTGAGGCGTCCCCGAATACCGCGCCAGATGATCGCAATCCACAGAAACAGACCAACCGTCAACAGGATCTGCCACAACTGCGGCAGGTCGAGATATTCCCACTGCTGGGAGAACAAACCCCCCTCGGGGATCACGCCGTAAATCGAAAGCGCCTCGCAAATCAGGGAGCCACCCACCACCACGACGAGCGCGCCGAGCAGACCGTAAACCAGCCAACTCTGCCGCCGTGGTTCCCGGCGACTGATGAAGGGCACCAAAAAAATCCCACCCGCCAAAAACGCCGCCGCAGTCCAAAAGAGCGACAGCTGCACATGCCAAGTGCGAGCAAGGTTGTAGGGCAATACCCGGGCCAGATCCAGCCCGTAAAACGCCGACAGGTCAGCGCGGTAGTGCTCAACAGCGCCACCCATCAGGGTTTGCGCCAAAAACAGCACCGACACCACCGCGAAAATCCAGATTGCGGCGCGTTGCGACCCGGTCAGGCCTACCTCGCCCGGCTGGCGAAAAGACAGCGTGGGCGCTTCGGCGCTGTGCCACCCGATCTTTTGGCTCCACCGTCCGTAAACAGCGAACATGATCCCAGTCCCGCCTAGTAGCAGGACCAGTGACAACACCGACCACACCACGATGGGGGCAGTCGGACCGTTATCAACTCGCGGCTCAGCCGGCCAGTTGTTGGTGTAGCTGTAGCTGTGACCGGGCCGCTCAGCTGCCGCTGCCCAAGCCGTCCATGCGAAGAATGCGGTCAGGTCATGGATGTCGGCGTTGCTGGTGATCAGGTGTGGCAACAGCCCGTACTTCGTGGATTTCTCGCCGAAGTAATCCGCATAATGCCGCTGGATATGGTCAAACGCGGCCGCCTGCTTGCGTGTGAAGACCAATACCGTGGTGTTGGGGTCGTAGCGGTTGCTACGAAATTCGGCCACCACCCGTTCTTTTGGATCAGGCACCCCCTCCTGGCGCCACTGCGCCGCGACATCCTCGGCCGCCATACGCAGATACTCGGCGGTGTAATCCGGCCCGAGGTAAGCGCCATGCCCGAGCACTGATCCGTATTGCATCAGTCCGCGTGCCTGATAGACCTCTTGGCCGCGGGTGATCTGGGCGCCGGTGAACAGCGTCTCGCCGGATTCACCAACTACCGCGACCGGCAACGGCATCGATGCGGTGTAGGTGCGGTACACGAGGATGCCCATCACCAAAAACCCAAAGATCATCACTAAGGCCACCCCCTGAGCCCAGCCTCGACCGACCAGCGGTGTGGACGTCGCCCGCTTTGCGGGACGTGGTAGTGCTACTCGAATTGCCATGTGCCGGTGTGCTCCTCGGGCTGAAAGATCACCAGTTATAGTGTCCGAGTAATTACACAATGGCAGTTGTAGAAACTCACTATGAGTTACCTCACGCTTGCACCATGCTTCGGCAACGGTGTATAGCCGACTTGAAAGCCGCGACTTCAGGTCCCGGTGCCGGATATCGGCTGCCAGGTCAACCGCGCAGGCGCGTAACGATCACGTCGCGGCGTAGCGGCCGCGGGCGTGGGCAAGCAATGTATTGGGGAGACTTTCTGTGACAACGCAGATGTTCATCAGACTGGTCGTGGGCTTGGGCATGACGCTGGTCGTGGCCGCTCTCGCCGCACGGCGTGTTCTGTGGTTGTTCAAACTGATCACGTCCGGGCGGCCGGCGCCGGGGCACACCGACGATCCCGGCCAGCGAGTCTGGGCTGAGGTCTCCGAGGTGTTCGGGCAGCGCCGCCTGCTCAAATGGTCGATCCCCGGCCTGGCGCACTTCTTCACCATGTGGGGCTTCTTCATCCTGCTGACGGTCTACATCGAGGCGTACGGCCTGCTGTTCCAGGACAACTTCCACATCCCGTTCATCGGCCGCTGGGACGCGCTGGGTTTCCTGCAGGACTTCTTCGCGACCGCCGTCTTCCTCGGCATCACCACGTTCGCCATCATCCGTGTGACGCGCAGCCCGAGGGAGATCGGGCGCTCGTCGCGGTTCTACGGCTCGCACACCGGCGGCGCCTGGCTGGTGCTGTTCATGATCTTCAACGTCATCTTGACCTATGTGTTCGTCCGCGGGGCCGCGGTCAACAACGGCACGCTGCCCTACGGCAACGGGGCTTTCCTGTCGCAACTGTTCGGCGTCATCCTGCGACCGCTGGGCCAGCCCGCCAACGAGATCATCGAAACGACGGCGCTGCTGCTGCACATCGCGGTCATGCTGGCGTTCCTGATCATCGTGCTGCACTCCAAGCACATGCACATCTTCACCGCGCCGATCAACGTCATCTTCAAGCGACTGCCGAACGGGCTCGGCCCGCTGCTGCCGCTGGAATACGACGGCAAGCCGATCGACTTCGAAAACCCGCCGGACGACGCCGAATTCGGCCGCGGCAAGATCGAGGACTTCAGCTGGAAAGCCATGCTGGACTTCGCCACCTGTACCGAGTGTGGGCGCTGCCAGTCGCAGTGCCCGGCGTGGAACACGGGCAAGCCGCTGTCGCCCAAGCTCGTCATCATGGACCTGCGCGACCACTGGATGGCCAAGGCGCCCTACATCCTGGGTGACAAGGAGACCCCCTCGAGAACACGCCGGAAGGCGGCATCGGCGAGGACCTGTCCGGCGAGAAGCACGCCGAGGAGCACCACGTGCCCGAGTCGGGCTTCGGCCGCGTCGTCGGGTCCGGGCCGGAGCAGGCCACCCGCCCGCTGGTCGGAACCGAGGAGCAGGGCGGCGTCATCGACCCCGACGTGCTGTGGTCCTGCGTCTCCTGTGGCGCCTGCGTCGAGCAGTGCCCGGTGGACATCGAGCACATCGACCACATCATCGACATGCGGCGCTACCAGGTGATGATGGAGTCCGAGTTCCCCTCGGAACTGTCGGTGCTGTTCAAGAACCTGGAGACCAAGGGCAACCCGTGGGGCCAGAACGCCTCCGACCGGACCTCCTGGATCGACGAGGTCGACTTCGACGTCCCGGTCTACGGCGAGGACGTCGACAGCTTCGACGGCTACGAGTACCTGTTCTGGGTCGGCTGCGCCGGCGCCAACGACGACAAGGCCAAGAAGACCACCAAGGCCGTCGCCGAGCTGCTGGCCATTGCCGGCGTCAAGTACCTCGTGCTGGGCACGGGCGAGAGCTGCAACGGTGACTCGGCACGCCGGTCCGGAAACGAGTTCCTGTTCCAACAACTGGCCGCCCAGGCCGTCGAAACCCTGGACGGCGTCTTCGAAGGCGTGGAGACCGTCGACCGCAAGATCGTCGTCACCTGCCCGCACTGCTTCAACACGATCGGCAAGGAATACCGCCAGCTGGGCGCCAACTACAGCGTGCTGCACCACACCCAGCTACTCAACCGGCTGGTGCGCGACAAGAAGCTGGTTCCGGTAACGCCCGTCTCGCAAGACATCACGTATCACGACCCCTGCTACCTGGGCCGGCACAACAAGGTCTACGAGGCACCGCGCGAGCTGATCGGCTTCGCCGGCGCGAATCTCACCGAAATGCCGCGCCACGCCGAGCGCAGCTTCTGCTGCGGGGCCGGCGGTGCCCGCATGTGGATGGAAGAGCACATCGGCAAGCGCATCAACCACGAACGCGTCGACGAAGCGCTGGCCACCGGCGCCGCCACCATCGCCACCGCGTGTCCGTTCTGCCGCGTGATGGTCACCGACGGCGTCAACGACCGACAGGAAGAGGCCGGCCGCAGCGGCGTCAAGGTGCTCGACGTCGCCCAGATCCTGCTCGCTTCCCTCGAGTACGACAAGGCGACGCTGCCCGAAAAAGGTACGGCGGCAAAGGAAGCCGAGAAGCGGGCGGCGAAGGCCGAGGCGGCGGCCGAAGAGAAGATTCGAGCCAAGACCGAGGTTCCGCAGTCTCAGGCATCGGATCAAGGCCTCGGCACCGCCGGAGGTGCCACGCGACCGGGTGCCAAGAAAGCGGCACCCACCCAGGAGGAAGCCAAAGCCGAGGCCCTCGCGGCTTCCGCCACGCTCGCGAAAGGGCTCGGGATCGCTGCCGGCGCCAAGCGGCCCGGCCCGAAGAAAGCGGCGGCCGAGGCTGCACCGAAGGCCGAACCAGCCCCAGAAGCCCTGGCCGAGGCCAAGGGTCCGGCTGCGCCGGTAAAAGGCCTGGGTATAGCCGCGGGCGCCAAGCGGCCGGGTGCCAAGAAAGCGGCACCGGCTCAGGCTCCGGCAACTGAAACCCCCGCGCTGTTGGCGCCCGCCGAGCAGCAACCGGAGACGAATACGGAACCGGAGTCGAACCTGGAGCCGGCGCCGGCAAAGGAAAGCGGCGGTGACGGCGCGGCCTCGGCACCGCCAGTCAAGGGGCTCGGCATCGCGCGCGGTGCGCGTCCACCGGGCAAGCGCTGACCTAACGATTTGGACGCTGTCAGCAAATTTCAGTGGACAGCGGTGACGCCATGGGCGGCGTGACCAACTCACCAGCAGTCCCTGCACGCCTCCGCCCAACATCGGCAGCGTGCCTTCGCGCAGTCGTCCAAGCTTGAGGACGTCCCCTACGAGATCCGCGTAGCCGGATACATATACACACCGCCAGGGTGGAAGCCGAGGAGCCCCGCATCCTCAAGCTCACCATCGGCAACCCGCCGCCGGTCGGCTTCGAGGCCGCCCGACTTCGTTTTCCACCAGAGGATTCGGGCCCGGACCGCGTGCTCAGGGGTATTCGGACTCAGAGGACGTCCGGTCGACATCATCACCCCGTTTCTGCAACACCCAGAAGTACTGCACGGCATCGCCCGTTCAGTCGACGTGGCCGCTTAGCGCAGGCAGACCGGCCTGTCAGGACGGGTCAGCGGTTGGCGCCCGATCCGCAACGGTTGCGATCTGATCGATCATGTAGGGCCACAGCGGCTCTGGTAGGTCATGACCCATTCCCGGCAGCAGAACGAGCTCCGCGTCAGGGATTGCAGTAGCTATCGCGCGTCCCCCGTCGGGGCGGATCAGCCGATCTCGCTGACCGTGCAGGACGACCGTCGGGATGTGCAACCGCACCAGATCGGCTCGGTGGTCGGCGCCGGCCATCATCGCGGCAATTTGGCGTGCCCGCGCGGCCGGATCGAATACTCCTCGGGCATAACATAATTCGCCGAGCTGGCGTAGCCGACTTTCGTCGCGACGATAGCCGGGCGAGCCGATGACACGGTGCTGGCGCACCAACAACTCGCCGGCCTCGGCAGGCCCGCGCGGTGGCTTTCGGGCCAGCACGCCGGGCGCGGCCCACGACAGGCGCAACATCGTCCTCACGCTTAAGCGGCCGATGTCCGGGGATGGCGTCGTGCTGATGCAGGTCAGCGATCGGACGCGGGCGGGGTAGCCGATGGCAACCCTCTGGGCGATCATGGCGCCCATCGAGTGCCCCACGAGGTGAGCCGAGACCCAGCCCAGCGCATCGAGAACCGCGACCACGTCCTTGGCCATGTCCTCAAGGCTGTAGGGGGCGGTCGCCGGATCGCGTCGCGCGGCCCGTCGCGACGGCGCGCTGAAACCGTCCAGATGACTGGACCAACCCGAATCCCGGTTGTCGAACCGTGCGACGTGGAATCCCTTCACTACCAGAGCGGTGCAGAAATCGTCGGGCCAGAAGTGCTTGTCGGCCCCAAGACCGGTGATCAGCAACAGCGGATCCCCGGCACCACCGGTGTGTTCATAACAGAGGCGGATACCGTTGTGATGGGTGGTCAGTTCCCGCATCAGCCGACACCGTGACAGTCGACCTGCCAGTGCGTGATGACGTTGAGCCACCCCAACCGTAGCCATCCGGGTGCGGAAACCGTTGCCAGACTTAGTATATGGCCGGCAACCGTGATGAACATGACGTCGATCGTCAGCCTGGCTAGGCGAGCGTCGATGCCGTGATGCTCACCGCCGCATCCACATCCGACCTGCGGATTGGGGATATACACGATGTGGAACGTGTCCGCAGCACGTCGGACAGAGCACGGCGCGGCGTGGGCGGTGGTGGCGCGTCTAGTGACGGTACAACACCGACCCGGATCAGGATTTGAGGCAGATCAGTGTGGTCCGTGATTGCTGCGAGCAGTTCACGGCTGACCGACAGTTCCGTCAAATGAGACACCGGGCAGGTGGCCAGGCCGGTCATCGTGCATTCCAATAGCACGGTCGACAGCGCCTCGCCAGTTGCCAACGCCTTGGAAGGACCGTCGCCATCGGTGGACAGCATCAGGATCGTCGAGCAGTCCCGCGTAACTCCGGTACGCCTTTCCGGGTTGCGGGTGAGGGGAAAGTGGCGATTGACGCCCACCCGCTCCGACTCGGCGGCCGACACCAAAGAGCTGTACGGGATACCTTCCGACATTTCGAATGGCGCTGTCCACCAATGGAGTTCAGAATGATAGGCGGAGTCGTATAGACGCAGCGATTCAGTGAGTTCGGCCGCTTCAGCCAGCCGCGGACGCGTATTCTTGGATAACACGTCCAAACACACCGCGTCGGTGCCGATCCTAGCGCGTAGGACGGGCTCAAAAGATTCCCAGTCTATCGGTGCCAGGAACGGGAGCCGATCGGTGCGACGTTTCAAGATGGCGTCGGCGCGGCGACGCTGAAGATCCGTCACCGCGTCGGCGGGGGAGAGTTCGACCCGCGCGAGGTGCGCAGGATTGTGTTGATCGGGGAATCGGTCGACATAGGTGATCCAGCCCATGGCCACCAGCGCCACCCGAAGATGATCGAGTGCCCCACCACAGCTGATGTAGGCCTCCCGCATCGATCGATCCGTGCACACGACACGGCCCGGATCAAGGAACAGGTCCACGAGATCGCTGCCGGCCACCCACTGCCACGGTTGGGTGTTGTGAAGCGACGGAGCACGGCAGGCCAGCCGCACGGCGTTGTCAATAACCTTGGTTTCCACCATGGCGAACCTCCGGCTTCTGTGCTGCCCCAACGTCGTTCGACATGGCGACACCTCGGCGCAGCGAGTGCTATTATTAATGAATAATATCCTTTAAATAGATGGGAAGGCAACACCGGACGAGAGGCATGTGGGGTGGGCAGGCGAAACGACGACAAGAACGAACGACCCCACCGTGAGGGTCGCAACCGACAACGCCAACGCGTTCTGGAATTGGTGCGCGAGTATGACGACCCGATCGACGCGGGCGAGTTGGCCGCGCACCTGGGATTGCACACGACGACGGTGCGCTTTCACCTTGATGCGCTGTGCGGCGAGGGAGTCATCGAGCGCAGCCGGATCACGCGGGCCGGTGTTGGCCGCCCCCGCACCGGCTACCGTACGGTGCGGGAGCGGCTGGACTATCGAATTCTGGCCGAGATATTGGCACTGGAGCTCGGTGATACCGCCGAGAAGCGGCGACGCCGTGCTCAAGCCGCCGGCCGGCGCTGGGCTCAGCGGATCGCAGGCGAGGTTCCGCGCGAAAATGCTGCGGGGCACCTTGTTCCTGGCGGCATTGGACCGAGAGGGGCAGTTGAAGACCAATCGGCAATGATCGCGAGGGTGTTCGACCGGATGGGATTCGGTCCCGAGCCGATCATGGCCGATAAGCCGACCGCTGGTAACCAGCACACCATTCGCCTGCATAGCTGCCCGGTGCGGGATCTGGCCCGTCATCACCCAGAGGTGGCGTGCGCTTTGCACCTGGGGCTGTTGCAGGGCTTGGCCGCGGAGCCCGCGGGGAAAGGGAGTCCAGCTGTTTCGGTGCCGTGGATACAGGCCGAGCTGGAGCCGTTCGTCGAATCCGAGTTGTGCCTTGCCAAGGTGACTACGCGTGGCTGAGTTGCGTGCCCCGGGCGGCCAAGCGATTGCAGATCTGGCAGCGCGCACGGACATTGAGGCACTGTTGCGCCGGTTCTACGGCCGGGTGATGGTCCACGATGTCCTCGCCGAGCCCTTCGCGGAGTTGCGGTCGACAGGCCTGGATTCACATATCCCGGTGATGGCTGACTTCTGGGAGACGGTGTTGTTTCGCACCGGACTTTACCGTGGCAGCGCCTTGCACGCTCACCGGCGGGTTCATCAACGAATGCCGTTGAGTGGCCGTCACTTTGTCTGCTGGCTGACCGTCTGGAACAACACCGTCGATGAGATGTTCCACGGACCCATCGCAGAACGCGCGAAGATCCAGGGTGCCCGGATCGCTTGGGCCATGCACCGACGCTTGACCGGCACTGACACGCCAGAACTCGACGCCCTGGTCGCTCGCTAGACCGAACGAACGTGACCTCGCGCGGGTGATGGCGGTGATCCTGCGCTACAACAACTCGATGTCCTCGGTCGACCTGCTGCCGACAACCGGACCGCTCGCGGGAATACCGCTGATCGACCTGGGACAGGTGGTCCGGTGGCCCAGTCAGGCACCGACGTTCCCGTTGATGAAACCCGACACCCCGCCGCAATCGCAGACTTGTGCCCTCGTTCAGACTGCGCCGACTTGAGCGCAGCGATCCGCGCCGTTCTCGCGAAAGTAATCGAGCCCGAGTTGCGGCACCCCATCACCCAGGGCTCCGGCGTTGTTGATTAGCAGGCTTGTGAGCTGGGTTGATGATCTTTGGTGCCGCGCTATTGGGGCCGGAGTGTAGGCACGGGCTATCTGGAGAACGATCGAGTTGGTTACTGTTCGTCGTTGGTCTGGAGTTGCCCGTGCCTACCGTTTCAGTATTGCCTGTGTCGTCGGTTCCAGAGGTGTTCGACCGCTGGAGTCCTGGTGAGCGCAGCGAGCTCATCGGATCGGAGTTTCTCGGTGTGTTGGTCTCGGTGCCAGACCCGAGGGACCCACGCGGTCGGAGGTATTCGCTGATGGCTTTGTTGGCGATCGCGGTTCTGGCCACTGCCGCGGGGATGCGCGGCTATGCTGGTTTTGCCACATGGGCGGCCACCGCTCCCGATGATGTGTTGGCCTAATTAGGGGTCCGGTTCCGGCGGCCCAGTGAGAAGACCTTCCGCGCTGTTTTGTCTCGGCTAGACCCCGCCGACCTCAACGCCAGGATGGGCAGTTACTTCACTGCACACGTGGCCAGCAGCGACCCCAGTGGATTGGTGCCGATCGCGTTGGACGGCAAGATGCTGCGTGGTGCCTTTACGCGCCAAAGCGACAGCCACGCATCTCGTGTCGGTGTTCGCCCACCGTGCCCGATTGGTGCTCGGTCAACTCGCTGTCGCCGAGAAAAGCAATGAAATTCCCTGCGTACGTGCCCTGCTCACGCTGCTGCCGGGTAGCTTGCGGTGGCTGGTCACCGTGGATGCGATGCATACCCAGGTCGTCACCGCGAAGTTGATCTGCGCCACCTTGAAGTCGCACTACCTGATGATCGTCAAGTCCAACCAAGCCAAAATACTTGCGCGTATCACCGCGCTGCCCTGGGCCGAGGTGCCCGCAGCCGCTACCGACGACTCCCGCGGCCACGGCCGTGTCGAGACCCGCACCCTGCAAATCATCACCGCTGCACGAGGAATCGGCTTCCCCTACGCAAAACAAATCATCCGGATCACTCGTGAACGTTTGATCACCGCCACCGACCAGCGCAGCGTGGAGGTGGTCTATGCCATCTGCAGCCTGCCGTTCGAGCACGTCCGCCCTACCGCGATCATGACCTGGATGCGTCAACACTGGGGAATCGAGAACAGCCTGCACTGGATACGCGACGTCACCTTCGACGAAGACCGTCAAAGGGCACATACCGGAAACGGCGCACAGGTCCTAGCAACGCTACGCAACACCGCGATCAATCTGCACCGCCTCAACGGCGCCGACAACATCGCCGAAGCCTGCCGGATCACCGCTTTGACCGCCAACCGCCGCCTAGACCTCCTCAATCCACAATTCCCCAGCTCACAAGCCTGCTAATCAACAACGCCGGAGCCCTGGTGGCGGTGATCAAGCGTTCACGAGTGATCCGGATGATTTGTTTTGCGTAGGGGAAGCCGATTCCTCGTGCAGCGGTGATGATTTGCAGGGTGCGGGTCTCGACACGGCCGTGGCCGCGGGAGTCGTCGGTAGCGGCTGCGGGCACCTCGGCCCAGGGCAGCGCGGTGATACGCGCAAGTATTTTGGCTTGGTTGGACTTGACGATCATCAGGTAGTGCGACTTCAAGGTGGCGCAGATCAACTTCGCGGTGACGACCTGGGTATGCATCGCATCCACGGTGACCAGCCACCGCAAGCTACCCGGCAGCAGCGTGAGCAGGGCACGTACGCAGGGAATTTCATTGCTTTTCTCGGCGACAGCGAGTTGACCGAGCACCAATCGGGCACGGTGGGCGAACACCGACACGAGATGCGTGGCTGTCGCTTTGGCGCGTAAAGCACCACGCAGCATCTTGCCGTCCAACGCGATCGGCACCAATCCACTGGGGCCGCTGCTGGCCACGTGTGCAGTGAAGTAACTGCCCATCCTGGCGTTGAGGTCGGCGGGGTCTAGCCGAGACAAAACATCGCGGAAGGTCTTCTCACTGGGCCGCCGGAACCGGACCCCTAATTAGGCCAACACATCATCGGGAGCGGTGGCCGCCCATGTGGCAAAACCAGCATAGCCGCGCATCCCCGCGGCAGTGGCCAGAACCGCGATCGCCAACAAAGCCATCAGCGAATACCTCCGACCGCGTGGGTCCCTCGGGTCTGGCACCGAGACCAACACATCGAGAAACTCCGATCCGATGAGCTCGCTACGCTCACCAGGACTCCAGCGGTCGAACACCTCTGGAACCGACGACACAGGCAATACTGAAACGGTAGGCACGGGCAACTCCAGACCAACGACGAACAGTAACCAACTCGATCGTTCTCCAGATAGCCCGTGCCTACACTCCGGCCCCAATAGCGCGGCACCAAAGATCATCAACCCAGCTCACAAGCCTGCTAATCAACAACGCCGGAGCCCTGATGGCAACCGGCCGGAAGCCGAGTCGGAGAACATTCGCAGATACGAACTCATCATCGACGAAGTTAGGTACCTCCCGTTCGATCAGGACGCCACCAACCTGTTCTTCCAGCGATCACCTCCAGCTTTGAGCTCGGCTCTATCAAAGTCACCTCGAATCGGGCGTTCGGGCGCTGGGGAGAAACCCCCTCTGACGATGTCGCAGCCGCCGCGATGATCGACAGACTGGTCCACCACGCCGAAGTCCCCACCCTGACAGGAGATAACCACCGGAGCCGATCGCGCTGCGATCTTCTTGCTAAACACCGCATGAGCGAATAACACCCACCGCCAGCAGCCGATAGTTACGCCATGTAGCGTAGAGATCCTCGTCGCCGAATAAGCGGACCTTCACAAGCTGCTCGCCAAGCACCGTGGCTTTCAGTAACCGGTGCACGCCATCCAAGATAACAACCCTGCCCGCCGCATCGACGCGAGCATGCAACGGAAAGCTCAAATCGCCGGCCAAAGTCCGCGCCCACGGGTCGCGATACTGCCCCAGGTCCTCGAGCACACCCGTGGTTCGGATTATTTGGTATTTGCGGGGTTATTCTTCGCGCACACCTATGCTGCGATGTGACTGTGCGGGAACGAAAGTGGTTGTGTTGCGTAGCAATTCGGGTCAGACGACCCGATTATCACAAGTTCTCACAGTTCGACGCGGATGGCTCGTTCCGGGCAGCTGGCGGCATCCTCGAGCGCCTTCTCCAGCAGGCTCGTATCGACACGGGGCTTGATGACGACGCAGTAGCCTTCGGAATCGGGTTGGTACACCTCTGGCGCCTGCGCGTAGCACACCCCCCAACCCAGACAGCGGTTACGGTTGACGACCACTCTTACCAACTCGCTGTCGTCGACCTCGGCCGAAGCGAAGCGCGCGCGCATATCCGCCTGTGTGGCCGGGTTGAGTCCTCGTTTGGTGATCAGATCGACTGCGCGATCCACCATTTGGGAGTTTGTAGGAGTCCGAAACGCCAACGGGCAGTCCCCGATTCCGACCCGAATGCCCAGTCCACGGTTTAGGGCATGCTCCCAGAGCTCTTGACACCGCTCGGCGGAGTTCATCGCATACGGTACGACGACGATTTCGTGGTCGATCCACTTAGGGATGCGTGAGACCAGGAAATCGATGACGTCGGGGTCCGGGTCGTTATACGACACCCAACGATCGGAAAAGAACAGCTTGATGTTGAGGGGTTGCCGCAAGATCCCGATGCGGGCGGCCAAGATGACCCACCGTAGGTCCACGGCGTTGAACACTGCGATGCTGGGCACCAGGCCCAGCTTGGTGAAGCCATCAAGCTCGGGCGGGTACGGCGGATGAGAGTTGTTTGGCTCGCGAGCGCCGGAATCGACCGTATGGAATTGGTTTTCGTCTTCGAGCCACAGGACGCGCTTGACGTGCTGAGCCGGCTCGAACGGAGCAAGCAACAACCCTGTGCCGACCGGCGGGCGCTCGGCTAGCGCCCAGATGTGGTCGAGGGTTCCGGCGTAGGCGGGGTAGCCTAGCGCGTCGACCTCGCGGGCTGCGGTACCCAAGATGGTGCGCGAGACGTCGTCGTTGGCCCAGGCTTGCCGACCATCGTCGTAGCGTGCATGGTAGTGGACCACGGTTGCCCCGTGTTGAGTGCACTCCACCACATCGCGTGCCGTCTCTTCGGCGCCGTAGGGCACGTTCAGGTTTTCGTCCTTGGCGGCCTCACCGTTCACTCCGATTTCGAGGTAAACCTTGCCGGCATCGCAAAAACTCATCGGGTTGATGCCCCTTCTTGGGCGTCCCATGATCGGCCTCCGGCCCAAAGCAATCGGCCGACGGCCAGGCGCGGCGTGCTGGCTATCGCGGCATACAGCGGACCTAGTTCAACCGCGGGCAACCCCGTGTCCTCGCCCCTACCTCTGACACTTGCCTTTACCCGGGGACACCAGCCGGCCTCGCCGCGTGGAGTTCGTGCCCCATTCCTGCTCATCGACTCCCACACTAGGAGGGCACCGACGTTTTTACAAGTGGCCTAGTGAAAAGGTCATACCGTATGTCGTACGGTATGACGGATAAGACGGCCCTCATTAAGCCCGGGTCGCGGTGGTGTGATGGTTGCTTCAATGTCACCTAATTGGGTGATGGCCATCTCGACTCAGGTGCGGTCGGTGCATCGCTCGAAACACAGCCGTCCTACCCCGCACGCGTAGCCGTTGGACTTTAGAGTTGCGCAGTTCCTCGATGCGACACTGCATCTGACTGCCCAACACATCAAGATCTTCGTCACTCAGTTTTACCGATGGGGGCACCGGAATCATGTCGCGTTCCTCTTCGTCGGCGTGGGCCTCCAAAACAGTTGTGAACGAACACCATTCGTCCTCATACGCTGACGATAACGGTGAGGTCCGCAAGAACGTCGCAAGTTGGTCAAACACCTGGCGGTGTTCTGCGTGGGCGATCGCGAGCAGGGTGCTGGCGGCTGACAGCGCGGGATAATAGATGTCGTCTTCGATGCGGAAGTGGATGTCGAGCTCAAGCAGCAGTTCATCCAGATAACGTCCACGATGTGCGCTGCCCGGTCGTGCGATCGTGATTTTCTGGCATAATCCCTTGAGTATCCGGTGGTGCTCCTGTAGCACTTGGTAGACGTTCACTTGGCCACTCCTTCACCAGCGACGAGGGAGGCCGGCGATCCGTTGCGGACTTCGATCATCCCGTTCGCGAATCGCGTCAGGTAGCAGGGCAAAGGTGCGGTTGCGGGTCCGCGCACCACCTCACCCGAATCCACGTCGAAGCGTGATCCATGCCAGGGACAAACGATTGAGCCCTTGTCGATCCACCCGTCTGCCATCGGTGCCGCCAGGTGCGGGCAGAACTCGCCGAATGCGGCTACCGTCGCGTCGTCGGTCCGGCAGACGACCAGTCCGAGCCCGCCGGCCTCGACGCGTTGCGGTTTTCCCTTCTGCAGCGAGCCTTCCGGCAGCACCGGTATCCACTCATCGGTTTCCAGCCGCTGACCGGACTGGTCGATTCCGATACCCGACTCGAACACCAACGCACCACCGAGATAGCTCGTGGCCGCGGTCATGCCGTAGCCGAGTGCACTGATCGTGATTCCATGCCAATGGCAGCCCCGACGTCGGTGCCACCATGACGTGGCGTAAAGCGCTGTCGCAACCAGGTTTAACACCCGATGAATGAGGCCGATGCGACGTTCCCGCTCGTGGGTGTGCTGCCAGTCGGTTGCGTCGGTGACCGTTGCTGCGACGCTGGTCAGAATCCCAAGCCCAAGCGAACGTTTGGCAAAACGTGAAGCGTCGACAACCTCTGTGCGCGGCAGGCCAGGTAGAACGCTGATCAGATCAAGGGCCACCGTGGTCCCGATGGCGCCGCTGGTCAAAGATGCCAACGGCGGGTGCAGCGGATGGCCAAGCCACACGCCGTGCAGTGCGTTCGTGATGCGCTCTCGAGCACCGCCTAGCGTGTAGAACAAGACGCTCAGCAGGTGTTCGAGCCGGTAGCTCGGCCGATCCAGCCAACTCTGGCGGCCTAGAAAGGCAAATGTCCGTGAACCCAGCTTGTTGAACTGGTTCTCCGGGCACCGTAGATCTCCCTTGGCGTGGGTTCCTACTTCATCGAACGTGAGCCTGAACATCTATGAACCTTGCCCTTCCCCGTCGCACATCCATTCGCATCCTCGCTGGCCTCGGGGCCGACTTAACCCTCCTCTCGTGAAGCGAACGTCCTATCAACCACAGACGGCGGAACAGGCGGCGAACCATAGGCTTGCATATATCAATAGTTTCTATAGTCAATAGTCTCTATACTATCGACTCGGGTCAAGGATTTTTGTTGTTACGTTTGTTACATGGCCGGCGTTAGTGACGATGGCCAGGCAGCGCTCCACCGGTTTGCCCAAACCTAGACGATCCGCGTTTGACGTTGATTCAACAATTACGCGGCCCTGGGGTGAGGCCAGGGCTCCGGCGTTGTTGATTAGCAGGCTTGTGAGCTGGGGAATTGTGGATTGAGGAGGTCTAGGTGGCGGTTGGCGGTCAAAGCGGTGATCCGGCAGGCTTCGGTGATGTTGTCGGCGCCGTTGAGGCGGTGCAGATTGATCGCGGTGTTGCGTAGCGTTGCTAGGACCTGTGCGCCGTTTCCGGTATGTGCCCTTTGATGGTCTTCGTCGAAGGTGACGTCGCGTATCCAGTGCAGGCTGTTCTCGATTCCCCAGTGTTGACGCATCCAGGTCATGATCGCGGTAGGGCGGGCGTGCTCGAACGGCAGGCTGTAGATGGCATAGACCACCTCCACGCTGCGCTGGTCGGTGGCGGTGATCAAGCGTTCACGAGTGATCCGGATGATTTGTTTTGCGTAGGGGAAGCCGATTCCTCGTGCAGCGGTGATGATTTGCAGGGTGCGGGTCTCGACACGGCCGTGGCCGCGGGAGTCGTCGGTAGCGGCTGTGGGCACCTCGGCCCAGGGCAGCGCGGTGATACGCGCAAGTATTTTGGCTTGGTTGGACTTGACGATCATCAGGTAGTGCGACTTCAAGGTGGCGCAGATCAACTTCGCGGTGACGACCTGGGTATGCATCGCATCCACGGTGACCAGCCACCGCAAGCTACCCGGCAGCAGCGTGAGCAGGGCACGTACGCAGGGAATTTCATTGCTTTTCTCGGCGACAGCGAGTTGACCGAGCACCAATCGGGCACGGTGGGCGAACACCGACACGAGATGCGTGGCTGTCGCTTTGGCGCGTAAAGGCACCACGCAGCATCTTGCCGTCCAACGCGATCGGCACCAATCCACTGGGGTCGCTGCTGGCCACGTGTGCAGTGAAGTAACTGCCCATCCTGGCGTTGAGGTCGGAGGGGTCTAGCCGAGACAAAACAGCGCGGAAGGTCTTCTCACTGGGCCGCCGGAACCGGACCCCTAATTAGGCCAACACATCATCGGGAGCGGTGGCCGCCCATGTGGCAAAACCAGCATAGCCGCGCATCCCCGCGGCAGTGGCCAGAACCGCGATCGCCAACAAAGCCATCAGCGAATACCTCCGACCGCGTGGGTCCCTCGGGTCTGGCACCGAGACCAACACATCGAGAAACTCCGATCCGATGAGCTCGCTGCGCTCACCAGGACTCCAGCGGTCGAACACCTCTGGAACCGACGACACAGGCAATACTGAAACGGTAGGCACGGGCAACTCCAGACCAACGACGAACAGTAACCAACTCGATCGTTCTCCAGAGAGCCCGTGCCTACACTCCGGCCCCAATAGCGCGGCACCAAAGATCATCAACCCAGCTCACAAGCCTGCTAATCAACAACGCCGGAGCCCTGGTTCACGTTGCCGCAGATTTCGACTCCGCCGATCAGTACGGATCCGTTCACGATTGATCCAATCGCGGTTGCCGGGTTCACCCTGCCGCAAATCAACATCCCGGCATTCACCACGAACGAGTTCACCATTGCGCCAATCGGAATCGGTGGGTTCACGACGCCCCCGATCACCATCCCCAGCATCCACCTGCCCAGCACCACTCTTGCCGAATTCGCCATCCCGGGTGGACCGGGCTACCTCAACACAAGCGCCACACCTTCGTCGGGGTTCTTCAACACCGGCGCCGGCGGGAACTTGGGTTACGCCAACAACGGCTCGGGTTTGTCGGGTTGGTTCAACACCAACCCGGCGGGGCTGCTGGGCGGCTCGGGCTACCAGAACTACGGTGGCCTGTCCTCGGGCTTCTACAACCTGGGCAGCGGCGTGTCGGGGATCGCCAACACAGGCGTCCTGCCCTTCTCCGTCACCAGCCTCGTGTCGGGCGTTTCCAACATCGGCAACAATCTCTCGGGCTTCTTCCGAGGCATCTGGTAATGGCTGGTCGCATCGGCACTCAGGTCAGTGACGTGGGATTGCACCCAACCGGATGTGCTCAGGGTGGCGGCGACTCGGGCCCGCGTTGCGTACTTGAGCGTGTGGTGCGCCAGAGTCCTTCGCGAAAAAGACATGGCGAACAGCGTTAGCGGCATCAAGCCTTGGGTATCAAGGCCGTTCAGTTCGGTTCCAACGATCAGGGAGAAAACAACGATGATTGGTATCAGCAAGAACCGTCGGCCGGTGGCGCGCGGGTTGGTGGTGCTGGCCGCCGTGTTCGGGGCATTCGGGCTCGCCGGCTGCACGGTTGACACCTGGCAAGACAACGCGGCGCCAGCTCACGGTGTGGCTCCGCAAGCGCCGGCGGCCGCCGTCGACTCCGGCGCTGGATAGTCCGTTCCCGACCGTTGTGACGCGGACCGGCCCGGCACAGCTCGGTGACGGCCATAGACTGCTTGCTTGATGAGGTTGATGGACTGGGCTCGGCGGGGCGCGTAATGGATCAGTCGAGCCCCGATCGGATCATGGCAATCGGCGCCGGATACGGCCCGTCGAAAGTGCTGCTCACCGCGGTCGGACTTGGGTTGTTCACCGAACTGGGCGACCGGGCGATGACGGCGCAGGCCCTTGCCGAACTTCTCGGGCTGGTGCCGCGGCCGGCGACGGACTTCCTCGATGCCTTGGTATCGCTGGACCTGCTGGCGCGCGACGGCGACGGACCAGACGCTCGCTACCGCAACACAGCGGAGACCGCGCGGTACCTGGATGAAGCCAGCCCCGAGTACCAGGGCGGTCTGCTCAAGATTTGGGACCAACGCAACTATCGGTTCTGGGCGGACCTCACCGACGCGCTGCAGACGGGCAAGCCGCAGAACGAGATCAAGCAGACGGGCCGGCCGTTCTTCGAGACGGTCTATGCCGATCCGCGACGTCTCGAGGTCTTCCTGGGTGCCATGGATTCCGCATCGCGGCGCAACTGCGAGCTGCTGGTGAAACGCTTTCCGTTCCAGCGCTACGGCAGCCTCTGCGATGTCGGCGGCGCCAACGGGCTGCTGTCACGGACGGCCGCCGCCGCCCATCCCCACCTGCAATGCATCAGCTTTGATCTGCCCGCGGTAACCGACATCACGCGGCGCAAGCTCAGTGAGCAGGGACTCGGTGACCGGGTGCGTTCGGTGTCCGGCGACTTCTTTGCCGATCCGCTGCCGAGCGCCGATGTCATCACGATGGGCCAGATCCTGCATGACTGGAACCTCGACGGCAAGCAACGGTTGATCGCGAAAGCCTACGAGGCCCTGCCCGAGGGCGGGGCGTTCATCGCGATCGAGACGCTGATCGACGACGCCCGCCGGAAAAACACCGCAGGGCTGATGATGTCGCTGAATATGCTGATCGAGTTCGGTGACGCATTCGACTACACGGGCGCCGACTTCCGAAAATGGTGCGGTGCAGCCGGATTCCGTTCCTTCGAGGTGATCGCACTGGCCGCCGGCTCGAGCGCCGCCGTTGCCTACAAGTAGATGTCCGATGGCTGCGTCGACAGGGCTAGTGGTGTAAGAATCGACTGATGGCGCGCGGACGCACCCCACCGCGCCCGGACGGGGCGCAGGCCAACGCGGAGGAATGGGAGCGTTTCTTCGAGTACTTTGGCCACGCCTCGGTGCGTCGGGGAATTCGACTCATCTCCAGCCTTCCCGCGGCCCCGCGGTGCGAAGCCTGCGGCAATCCGTTCGCGGGATTCGGCGGCTGGCTGATGCGTCGCGTGGGCAAGAGCCCATCGCGAAAAAACCCGCGCTGGTGCCAACTCTGTTTTGAGAAGGCGCCCGGCGGTGGGGTCACGCTGCCGATCGGGGTTCTATTCGCCGACGTCCGCGGCTCCACCGCGCTGGCGGAGACTGTGCCGCCGGATGAAATGGTCGCCGCCCTCAATCGCTTCTACTCGAAACTGACGCAGGTGATTGTTCGGCACGGGATTGTCGACAAGCTCATCGGTGACGAAGTCATGGGTCTTTACTTTGCACCGCTCACCCGGGACGGCCGCTACGTCAATTCCATGGTGAGTGACGCCCGCGCCATCCTGCGGGCGCAGGGCTACGGCACTGCCGAGGGGCCGCAGTTGAAGGTCGGCATCGGTCTGGACGTCGGCCCGGCATACGTCGGCATCGTGGGTGAGGGCGAGATCCGCGACTTCACCGCGATCGGGGATGTCGTCAATACGGCGGCGCGACTACAGGCCGTGGCCGCGGGCGGGGAGATCGTGATGTCTGAGCGGGTGGCTGGTCTTGCGGGCGTGCAGGACGGCGAGGTCGTCACGCTGACCCTCAAGGGCAAGGCAGAACCCGTTGTGGCGCGCCGGATTACGGTCGACGGCGCGGCCCCGCCGACGCCGTGATACAGCCATCGGGCGTTGTTGTGCGGCGCGGCCGCCCGAAGCCACTGTCGTCAACTTGGCCTCCGAGAGTCCCAACCGACCTAAGCTGCTGTTGACGCGATTTCTGGACGGGTGGTGACGCGAAGTGGCGCAGTGGTCTGGGCGAGTGGCGACCGATATCCGCGATTCCGAGCCGGACTGGGGGCCGTTCTTGGCGCCGGCCGCACCCGCCGGCGCTCCCAACGTGCTGATGATCGTCTGGGATGACGTCGGCTACGGCGCGCTGGAACCGTTCGGCGGGCCGATCGAAACCCCGGCGATGCGCCGAATCGCCGACAGCGGCGTGCGCTACTCCAACTTCCACACCACCGCGTTGTGCTCGCCGACGCGCTCGAGCCTGCTCAACGGGCGCAATGCGACATCGAACAACATGGCCTGCATCACCGAGGCCTCGGCGGGGTTCCCAGGATTCTCGGGTCGGGTTCCGTTCGAGAACGGGATGATCTCGGAGGTGCTCAACGCGCGCGGCTGGAATACCTACGCGGTGGGCAAGTGGCATCTGACGCCCAGCGACGAGAGCGATGCGTCGTCATGGAAGGGCCGGTGGCCGCTGGGACGCGGATTCGAGCGCTTCTACGGATTCCTGGGTGGTGAGACCAACCAGTGGTATCCGGACCTGGTCTATGACAACCACACCGTCGAACCCCCGGCGACGCCGGAGCAGGGGTATCACCTGTCGGCCGATCTGGCGGACAAGGCGATCCGGTTCGTCCGCGACGCCAAGGCCGTTGCCCCCCAGAAGCCGTGGTTCATGTACTTCTGTCCGGGCTGCGGCCACGCGCCCCACCACGTGTTCAAGGACTGGGCAGATCGCTACCGCGGCCGGTTCGACGAAGGCTACCAGGCGATTCGGGTGGGGATCCTGGCCAACCAGAAGCGAATGGGATTGCTACCCCAGGACCTCGAACTGTCGCCGATCAACCCACACGGTGAACCCGATATCACCGGTCCAGACGGCCGGGCCTGGCCCGCACTCGATTTCGTGCGGCCGTGGGACTCATTGACCGACGACGAACGACGGCTGTTCGTGCGAATGGCCGAAGTGTACGCGGGCTTCGTGTCCTACACCGACGAGCAGATCGGCAGGCTCCTGGACTACCTGGCCGAATCCGGGCAGTTGGACAACACCATCATCGTGGTCGTCTCCGACAACGGCGCCAGCGGTGAGGGCGGGCCCAACGGTTCGTTCAACGAGAACAAGTTCTTCAACAACGTCCCCGACACCATCGAGGCGAATCTGCCCCGGATCGACGACCTGGGTGGCCCGTCCGCCTATAACCACTACAACACCGGGTGGGCGTGGGCGTTCGACACACCGTTTCCGTACTGGAAGCGGTTCGCCGGCTACGAGGGCGGGGTGGCCGATCCGCTCATTGTCTCGTGGCCGGCCGGCATCGCCGCGCGCGGCGAGGTTCGCGACCAATACGTGCACGCCGTCGACATCGTGCCGACGCTTTATGAACTGCTTGACGTCGACCCGCCCGCGGTTCTCAACGGCTGGACCCAAAGTCAGATCGAGGGCCACAGCTTCGCCGCTTCGATCAGCGATCCGCAGCTGCCCGGCCGGGCCACCCAGTTCTACTCCATGCTGGGCATGCGGGCGCTATATCACCAGGGCTGGCTGGCCACCACCCTGCACCCGCCGCTGTCGGGCTGGAGCAATTTCGACAAGGACCGCTGGGAGCTCTACGACCTGCGTACCGACCGCACCCAATTGCACGACCTGGCCGACGAAAAGCCGGAGCTGCTCGAAGAACTCAAGGGGCTGTGGTTCTACTACGCGGGTGTGTACAAGGGTCTGCCGCTCGATGACCGCACGGCGCTCGAGATCATGGCCTCACCGCGGCCGGAGCCCGGCGAGCCGCGGTCCCACTACGTCTACTACCCGGACTCCGCCGATGTTCCCGACGCGGTCGCGGTGAATGTCCGGCGCCGCTCCTTCACCATCGCCGCCGCCGTCACCATCGACACCCCGGAGGCCGAGGGCGTGCTGTTTGCCCAGGGCGGGGTGGCCGGCGGGCACAGCCTGTTCCTCAAGGACGGTCGGCTGCACTACGTCTACAACTGGCTCGGCGAGCGAATCCAGACCATCAGCGCACCCGAGCCCGTTGCCACCGGGACGCATGTGCTCACCGCCGAGTTCCGCAAGACCGCCGATGACCCGGACACATTCAGCGCCCTCGGCACACTGACGCTCTACATCGACACCGAAGCCGTGGGCGATGCCCAAATCGCCACCCAGCCGGGCACGTTTTCGCTGACCGGAGATGGACTGTGCGTCGGGCGCGACAGCGGCTCGGCGGTCGCTGACTACCCGGCACCATTCCCGTTCGTCGGCGGCACCATTGATCGGGTCATTGTCGATGTCAGCGGTGATCACTACGTCGACCACGAGAAGCAAGTCCTCGCCTATATCGCCCGCGACTGAGGCGGCAGCGGGCCGATCTGAACCGAACTGGACCCGCCGCCGGCGTGGCACCGCTTCCGGAGGGATCTCATGGAGTTGCCCGAGTTCACCATCGCCGAAACCCAGACGGCCTTCGAGCGGGGGGAGTGGACCGCCGCCGGCCTGACTGACTGCTACTTGAGACGGATCCGCGAGATCGACCAATCCGGTCCGATGCTGCGGTCGATCATCGAGGTTAACCCCGACGCCCTCGCGATCGCCGAGGCGCTCGATGCCGAGCGAAGCGGGGGACGGATTCGTGGGGCGTTGCACGGTGTCCCCGTCGTCATCAAGGACAGCATCGACACCGGTGACAAGATGGCCACAACGGCCGGTTCGCTGGCCCTAGAGGGTAACATCGCAACTCGAGATGCATTTGTGGTCAAGCAATTACGCGATGCTGGCGCAGTGATCCTCGGAAAAGCGAACATGAGCGAGTGGGGATATATGCGCTCCACGCGGCCGTGCAGTGGCTGGAGCAGTCGCGGCGGACAGGTGCGAAACCCCTACGTGCTGGACCGAAGTCCGCTGGGCTCCAGCTCGGGTTCGGCGGTCGCGGTGGCGGCCAACCTGTGTGTGGCCGCCCTCGGCGCAGAGGTCGACGGTTCCATCGTGCGGCCGGCATCGAGCAACTCGATCGTCGGTCTGAAGCCAACGGTGGGCCTGCTAAGCCGATCCGGAGTCATCGGTGTGGCATCGCCACAGGACATGGTGGGCCCGATGGCGCGCACCGTCACCGACGTTGCGACGCTGTTGACGGTGATGACGGGTGTCGATGACAGTGACCCGACAACGCGAGCGGGCGGCGCGCACACGGCAACCGATTATCGCCGAATTCTTGACCCGGCAGCCCTGCAGGGGGCCCGACTCGGTGTGGCCCGGGAGCGCTTCGGTGCGCACGAGGCGACGGATGCACTGATCGAGGGTGCGCTCGGTCAGCTGGCGGCGCTGGGCGCCGAGATCGTCGATCCGATCCAGGCCAGTTCGCTGCCCTTCTTCGGCGATCTCGAACTCGAACTGTTCCGCTATGGGCTCAAGGCGAGTTTGAATGGCTATCTCGGCGCCCATCCGCGCGCCGCGGTCGGCAGCCTCGACGAACTCATCGCGTTCAACAGAGCCCACGCCGGCCAGGTGATGCCGTACTTCGGGCAGGAGTTTCTCGAGCAGTCGCAAGCCAAGGGCGACCTCACCGACTCGCAGTACCTGCGGGTGCGGGCCGAACTGCGCCGCCTCGCAGGTGCCGACGGCATCGACAAGGCGCTGCGCGAGCACCGGCTGGATGCGATCGTCGCGCCCACCGAGGGTTCACCGGCGTTTGCCATCGACCCGGTCGTCGGTGACAACATCCTGCCCGGCGGTTGCTCGACGCCACCGGCGGTCGCCGGCTACCCCCACATCTGCGTTCCCGCCGGTTATTTCTGTGGTCTGCCGGTCGGCCTGTCGTTGTTCGCCGGCGCATTCCAGGAACCCAAACTCATCGGGTATGCCTACGCCTTCGAACAGGCCACCGGGGTTCGGCGGCCGCCTCGGTTTGTGCCGACGCTGTCAACCTAAGTCAACCTAAATGGCAAAGAGCTAAGCGGTAGCGACTGTCTTTCAAGATCATTCACCGAATCCGGAAATTGAACAGCGTGAAATATGTTGGTGTAATTTATATTTGGACCGGGTAGCAAGTAGTTGCCGCTAGCGCAACAATTTTGCTCTCTGTGAAACCCGATCTTTGTTCTCGACAAAGCCCGTAAAATCACCGTCATGACGAAAACCGCCACGCTGCCACCCGGACCTCGTCTTCCCCGCGCGGTGCAGGCTGCGCTCATGTTGCGGCACGCCCCGAGATTCCTCACCGCCTGCAAACGCCGCTACGGCAGCGTTTTCACGCTGCGCGTGGCGGGGCTGGGCACCATGGTCAATGTGACCGATCCGGTGGTGATCAAGAAGGTGTTCGCCGGAGATCCGCGCGTCTTTCATGCCGGCGAAGCCAACACGATGCTGGCCGGACTGCTCGGAGAGAGCTCGTTGCTGGTGGTCGACGACGATGTGCACCGCGACCGGCGTCGCATGATGCTGCCGCCCTTCCAACGTGAAGCCGTTGCGCACCAGGCTCAGCTGATGTCCGAGATCGCAGCGGAGAACATCGCCGGGTGGCCGGTGGGCCGTTCCTTTTGCGGTCGCTCCCAAGATGGCTGAGATCACCCTCGAGGTGATCCTGCGCACCGTGATCGGTGCCACCGACCCGGACCGGCTGGCCGCCCTGCGCAAGGTCATGCCGCGGCTACTCAACGTGGGGCCGTGGGAGACGCTGGCGCTTGCCAAGCCGGACCTGCTGAGTCGCCGTGCCTGGCGCCGGTTGCGCCGCGCTATCGACGAGGCCAACGAGCTGCTTTACGCCGAGATTGCCGAGCGGCGCGCCGACCCGAATCTCGCCGAACGCACCGACGTGCTGGCCACGCTGGTCCGGGCGGTCGACGGGGACACCGCCAAACCGTCGGGCCGGATGACCGACGAGGAACTACGCGACCAACTGATGACTCTGCTGGTAGCCGGGCACGACACCACGGCCACCGGCTTGGCCTGGGCGCTGGAGCGGCTGACCCGCCACCCGGCGATACTGGCCAAGGCGGTGCGGGCGGCCGAGGCCAGCGCGGCGGGTGATCCATCCGGCGACGAGTATCTCGACGCCCTGGCAAAAGAGACGCTGCGCATCCGCCCGGTGGTGTTCGACGTGGGCCGCATCCTGACCGAACCCACCGAGTTGGCCGGCTATCAACTGCCGGCCGGAACCATGGTGGTGGCCGGTATCGGTCTGGTGCACGCCAATGCCGAGGTGTATCCGGACCCGGACCGGTTCGACCCCGATCGGATGATCGACGCGACCCTGACCCCGACCACGTGGCTGCCGTTCGGCGGCGGAAATCGACGCTGCCTCGGGGCGACCTTCGCCATGGTCGAGATGCGGGTCGTGCTGCGCGAGATTCTGCGCCGGGTTGACTTGGCCACCACCACAGCACCCGACGAGCGCTACAAGCTCAAACACGTCATCTTGGTGCCGCACCGGGACGACGCGCGCATCCGTGTCCGCGCGATCACCGCGGTGTCACCGGCGGTGCCGGAGGCGCCGGGCTGCCCGGTCGCTCACGCCAAGTCGTAGTCGGGCAGTTCGAAGTCGTCGCGCACGCTACCGGCGAAAAGCGTTGCCAACGGGCCGATGTTCATCGTGCGCATCGCAATGTTGCGGAACCACAAACCAAATCGGGTGCGCGTGGCGAAAAACCCGATGAACCTGGCCGCCCCGGCCTGCTTGTCCGCGATGAAGGGGCGCAACTGCGCCTCGTAGGCATCGAAAGCGCGGCGGTGGTCGCCGCCGGCGCGCTCCAGTTCCCCGGCCAGCACATACGCCTCGGTCATGGCCAGACCGGTGCCCTCGCCGCCGAGCAGTGAGATGCACCCGGCCGCGTCTCCGATCAGCAGCACCCGATCGCGTGACCAGCGGTCCATCTTGATCTGGCTCACCACATCGAAGTAGAGGTCATCAACGTTGTCCAGTGCGGCCAAGATTTCATTACACTCCCAGCCGGCATCACCGAATTGGTTGCGCGACTGCTTTTTTGGTGTGAGGTCGGCGCCGTCGTGCTCATCGCGAAAGATGAACAGAAACATGATGCGCGCGCCGCGCAGCGCAACGCGCCCCACTTGCTTTCCGGGAATGTTGTAGAGGACGTACGTCAGCTCGTCGCGCGGCCAGTAATCGTCAACCACGCAGGCCGCGACCTTGCAGCCAAGGTAGTGCTCATAGTCGTGCTCCGGTCCGAAAACCAGACGGCGCACGTTGGAGTGCAATCCGTCGGCGCCGATGAGTAGATCGAAATCGCGCGGCGCATTTTTCTCGAAGGTGAGATGGACGCCGTCGCTGTGCTGGTCGATGGCGGTGATGGAGTCGCCGAAAAACGTTTCGACCTTGTCCTCGACCGTGGCATAGATCGCGGCGGCCAGGTCACCGCGGGGCAGGCTGGTGAAATCCTCGCCGATCATCCGGCGAAAGACGTCCACGTTCAGGTCGGCCTTGACTTCGCCGCGGGAGCCGACCGAACGCAATCGCTCAATCTGGTATCCCGCGGCGCGGACCGGGTCCTCGATGCCCATTCGTTTGGCCGCCTGATAGCCAACGCCCCAAAAGTCGATCATGTAGCCGCCGGTACGGAATTTCGGTGCCCGCTCGATCAATGTCGGGGTGTGGCCGGTTCGATGCAGCCAGTGGGCAAGTGCCGCTCCCGCTACGCCGGCGCCGCTGATCGCTACTTTCACACTGCAATTGTGCCCCGCGGCATGATTCTGTGTGCGGCGGGGATCACACCGCACGCCAGCAACGGCGGGGATGGCCGCTGCCCTCGCCTCGGTTCGGTTAGTGTTCGATATCGTGACGGCGCCGACCCGGGCGAAGCTGGCCGATGGCCGTGAGGTGCTCTTTTTCGCGTTGCCCGGGAACGTTCCGGCGCCGGTGGCCGACCGCCGCCCGCTGCCGCCACGGCATCCGCATCAATCGGAGCTGCGGTTCGACCGATCAACGGGGCAGTGGGTGATCGTCGCGGCCCTGCGTCAGGACCGCACCTACAAACCGCCGCCGGATCAGTGTCCGCTGTGTCCGAGCCCGACCGGGCTGACCAGCGAGGTGCCGGCGCGCGACTATGACGTCGTGGTCTTCGAGAACCGATTTCCGAGCCTGTCGGGCAATGGTGGGCCGCCACCGGGTGGCGACGGCTTTGTGTCGGCGCCGGGCGATGGCCGCTGCGAGGTGATCTGCTTCTCCAGCGACCACGGCGGCTCGTTCGCCGATCTGCCGGCTCCGCATGCCCGCCTGGTCATCGAGGCGTGGCGGCATCGCACCGGCGACCTGATCGGTCAGCCGGGTATCGAGCAGGTGTTCTGCTTCGAGAACCGTGGTGAGGAAATCGGCGTGACTCTCACCCATCCGCACGGTCAGATCTACGGCTACCCGTTCCTCACCCCCCGCACCTCGGTCATGCTCGAGCAAGCCGGCCGGCATCGAATGCGGCACGGCTGCAATCTGTTCGAAGATCTGCTGGCACGCGAGGTTGCCGACGGTAGCCGCATCGTCGCCCGCGGTGACCGGTTCACCGCGTTCGTGCCGTTCGCCGCGCGCTGGCCGGTCGAGGTGCACATCTACCCGAATAGGTTCGTGCGCAACCTTGTTGATCTCGATGCCGCTGAGTGCAACGAGTTCACCGAGATCTATCTCGACGTGTTGCGCCGGTTCGACCGGATGTATTCGGGCCCGCTGCCCTACATTTCCGCGCTGCATCAATACCGCGACACCGAAGCCCAGCGCGAGGGCTATTTTCATGTGGAGCTGATGTCTATCCGTCGCAGCGCGACGGCGCTGAAATACCTCGCCGCCTCCGAGTCGGCGATGGGCGCGTTCATCAGTGACGTGACACCGGAAACGGTGGCCGAGCGGCTGCGGGAACTCGGGTGACCATCCGCTACGCCGCACCGGGGCGGATCAATCTGATCGGGGAGCACACCGACTACAACCTGGGCTGGGCGCTGCCGATCGCGCTGCCGCAGCGCGCGGTGGCGACGCTTGTGCCCGACCACGGCGATGCGCTCACCGCCAGCAGCGACCTGATGGACGGCGCGGTGCGGATTCCGCTGGACACCGTGCCCGGTGGGGTGAGCGGCTGGGCCGGATACGTGGCCGGGGTGATCTGGGCGCTACGCTGCGCGGGTCATCCGGTGTCCGGTGGCGCGATATCGATCAGCAGCGACGTCGAGATCGGCTCGGGGCTCTCATCCTCGGCCGCGCTCGAGTGTGCGGTGCTGGGGGCGATCACGTCGGCGGCCGGTGTCGAGATCGACCGGATCGAGCAGGCCCGGCTCGCGCAGCGGGCCGAAAACGAATACGTCGGGGCCCCAACGGGTTTACTCGACCAACTGGCCGCGCTTTTCGGGGCGCCGGCGACCGCGCTGCTGATCGACTTCCGGGATCTGAGCGTGCAGGCGGTCCAGTTTGATCCGGATGCCCACGGGGTTGCCCTACTGCTCATCGATTCCCGGGCCCGGCATCGGCACGCCGGCGGCGAATACGCGGCACGGCGCGCCTCGTGTGAGCGGGCGGCCAAGGCGCTGCACGCGCCGTCCTTGCGCGACGTCGCGGAGCTCTCGTCGCTGACCGCGATCGGCGACCCCATCGATGCTCGTCGCGCCCGCCACGTGCTGACCGAAAACCGGCGCGTGCATGAATTCGTTGCCGCGCTGCGTGATTGCGACTTCACCGCCGCCGGGCGCATCTTCACCGCCTCGCACGCGTCGATGCGCGACGACTTCGAAATCACCACCGAACACATCGACCTGATCGCCGATGCCGCGGTCCGCGCGGGTGCCCTGGGCGCCCGAATGACCGGCGGGGGGGTCGGCGGCTGCGTGATCGCCTTGGTGGTCGAAGCCGGAGTGGAAGCCGTGATCGCAGCGGTGCACCGCGAGGTGCGTGGCGCCGGTTACCCACCGCCGGCGATCTCCCGAGCCCATGCCGCGGCGGGAGCCGGCCCGCTGCGCGGCAACGCGCGAAGTTGAACTCGCCAGAGAGCCTAGACTCGGGCTATGAGCCAGCCCCGCCTGGTCTACCGGCGGAAATCGTCTCAGGAGAGCGCGCCATGCCGTTGGAAAATGCAGTCGTTCTGCCGGTGGATCCAGCCCAGAGCTTCGCGCTGTTCACCCGACCCGAAGGCCTGCGGCGCTGGATGGCCATCACGGCTCGCATCGAGCCTTACGACGCGGGTGTGTACCGCTGGACGGTGACTCCGGGACACACCGCGGTGGGAGCCGTTGTCGAAGCGGACCCGGGTCAGCGGCTGGTCTTGTCCTGGGGCTGGGAAGGCCACGGCGATCCAGCGCCGGGGGAGTCGACGGTGACCGTTACGCTGGCGCCGGCCCCCGACGGCACCGAGATCCGGTTGGTCCACGAGGGGCTGACCGAGCAACAGGCCGCTCCTCACGCCGAGGGCTGGAGCCACTATCTGGGTCGGCTGGTCGCCGCCGCCCTGCAGGGGGACGCCGGCCCCGATGAATGGGCGGCGGTTCCCGATCCGCTTGACGAATTATCCTGTGCGGAAGCGACATCGGCAGTGGTTCAGCACGTGCTGCGTGCGCTCGAGCCCGCCGACCTGGCGCGCCAAACGCCGTGCAGCCAATACGATGTCGTGCAGTTTGCCGACCACCTGATGCGTTCTCTGACGATCATCGGCAGCGCTGCCGGTGCACAGCTGCCACCGCGCGATCTGGATGCGCCCCTGGAAACCCAAGTGGCGGATGCGGGCCAGGCCGTGCTGGAAGCGTGGCGGCGACGGGGCGTGGACGGCACCGTCGAACTGAACGCTAACCAAGTTCCTGCCGCGGTGCCGGTGGGCATTCTCTGTCTGGAATTGCTGGTTCATGCTTGGGATTTCGCGTTCGCAACCGATCGGCGGGTGGTGGTGTCCGACACGGTGACCGAGTATGTGCTCACGGTCGCCGGCAAGGTGATCACCCCGGCAGCACGCAATTCCGCGGGCTTCGCCGCGCCGGTGGCGGTCGGCGCCTTTGCCTCGGTGCTTGATCGGCTGATCGCCTTCACCGGCCGCCGGCCGGTGCACCCAACGGGCTTGACCAGCCCGATACGGGCAGACCCGGGGAGCTAGAAGCTGCCGCCAGCGCCGCCAGGCCCACCTTGGCCGCCGGCTCCGCCGTTGCCGTCAACCACGGGGGGCCCCGACTGACCGGGATCGCCGGATTGGCCGTGGATGGCCAACGGGCCCAGGTGCGCGGTTCCGCCGGTGCCACCGGTTCCGCCCTTGCCGCCCGCGCCGCCGAACGAGAAGCCGATGGGGGCGTTGGAGCCCTTGCCGCCCGTGCCGCCGTTGCCGCCGTCTCCGGCCGTCCCGAGGCCGTCGCCACCCTGGCCCCCGTTCCCGCCGGCCCCACCAGCACTGCCGTCGAACCCGGTCCCGCCGGCGCCGCCGGTCCCGCCGCCACCGTCGGCGCTGGTGCTGCTGGAGCCGCCGCTGCCGCCGTCGCCGCCGGTGCCGCCGGGACCGAAGGCCGAGCCCAAACCCCCGTTCCCGCCGAATCCGCCCGTTCCGGCGCGGCCGGTTGCACCCGCCGCGCCAGTGCTACCCGGGATCAAACCGGTGCCGGGAGCGCCGCCCGCACCACCGGCTCCACCGTCGCCGCCGGTGCCGCCGTTACCACCGGTGCCGCCCGTCCCGGCCAGGCTGCTGAACAGCGTGCCGTCCGCGTCGCTGCCTCCGCTACCGCCGAAGCCGCCGTTTCCACCGGTGCCCCCGGCTCCGCCATTTCCGCCGGCGCCCTGGGCGCCATCCTGGCCCGTTGGCGAGATCGCCTTGCCGCCCGCCCCGCCATTTCCGCCTACGCCCCCGTTGCCGCCGGTGCCGCCGGTACCGCCGGTGCCGCCAGCGCCGCCGCGACCATCCCCGCCATTGTCGAAAGTGCCGTTGGCGCCGGTGCCGCCGGTGTTGCCGAACTGCCCCGCACCTCCAGTGCCACCGGACCCACCCTTGCCGCCGGCGCCGCCGTTGCCCGAGCTACTGCCCCCGCTGCCGCCGGCGCCGCCCTCGGCGCCGTTGCCGCCGATCCCGGGCCCGCCGCCCGCATTGCCGTTGCCGCCGTTGCCGCCGTTGCCGCCGGTTCCGCCGCCCCCGCCGTTGCCGACCATCCCCGCGTCGCCGCCGGTGCCGCCGGTTCCGCCCATGGCCCCGTCGCGACCGGCGCCGCCGTTGCCGCCGTTGCCGCCGGTTCCGCCGCCCCCGCCGTCGCCGACCTGCCCGGCCGCGCCGCCGTTGCTGCCGCCCCGCCGATGCCGCCGGTGGCGCTGCTGGCCTTGCCGGTGCCGCCGGCGCCGCCGTTGCCGCCGTCACCGCCGGTTCCGCCCCCACCCTCCTGCAGCCCGGCGTCGCCTCCGGTACCGCTGGCGCCGCCGTTGCCGCCGCCTCCGCCGCTGCCCTGCGGGCTGGAGCCGCCCGCGCCGCCGTTGCCGCCGTGGCCGCCGGAACCGCCGTCGCCCATCAGCCAAGCCTTACCGCCGGCCCCGCCGGCCCCGCCCGCTCCGCCGTCGCTGGTTCCGATCAGGGCGTTGCCGCCGTTGCCGCCCTGGCCGCCATTGCCACCGTTTGCGACGACGTTGCCGGTGGCACCGTGTGCGCCCACGGTCAGCCCGGCGCCACCATCCCCGCCGGAACCGCCGACCCCCGCGTCGCCACCATCGCCGCCGTTGCCGCCGGCCTGGCCGCCGAGGCCCGAAATGCTGCCGTCCGCGCCGTTGGCGCCACTGCCGCCGTTACCGCCCGCACCGCCGCCTCCGCCGTTACCGCCCGCGCCGCCGCCGCCTTGGTTGCCGGTGGTGCTGCCCGCTCCGCCGTCGCCGCCAGCGCCGCCCTGCCCGCCAGT
Organism: Mycobacterium liflandii; assembly: GCF_022354805.1. NCBI lineage: Bacteria > Bacillati > Actinomycetota > Actinomycetes > Mycobacteriales > Mycobacteriaceae > Mycobacterium > Mycobacterium liflandii. The sequence continues at coordinate 1,649,474 of NZ_CP023138.1, forward strand.
CCCGCCTGCACCGCCGTTGCCGCCGTCTTGACCGTCCACGCCGGTGCCGACGGTGGCGCCGTCGGCACCGGTAGCGCCGCTGCCGCCGTTGCCCGCGTTGCCGCCGGCCCCGCCGGCCCCACCCGCGCCTTGGGTCCCCGCCTTGCCGGTGAAGGTGGCCCCGCCGGCCCCGCCCGCCCCGCCCTGCCCACCGGTTCCTCCGGTCCCGCCGTTGCCGCCGTCTTGACCGTTGGCACCCGCGGTGGCGCCGGTGCCGCCGGTAGCGCCGTTGCCGCCGTCACCGCCGGTGCCCCCGACCCCACCGGCGCCGCCGTTGCCGCCGTCACCGGCAAAAAAGCCGCCGGAGCCGCCAGCGCCACCGTTGCCGCCGGTGCCACCGGGATCGCCGCCGGTGCCCGACGAGCCGGGGAAGCTGTTGGTCAGGCCCCCCAGGCCGGTCCCGCCGGCCCCGCCCGTCCCGCGGTCGCCGCCGTTGCCGACCAGGCCACCATTGCCACCACGACCGCCATTACCGCCGGTTTGGCCAAAGCCGGTGTCATCAGCGCCGTCGCCACCCTTTCCGCCGTTGCCGCCGCTGTGGGGGTGGCGCCGTCGGAGCCGGTGGCCCCGTGGCTGCCGCCGCCGCTGTCGCCGCCGGCCCCACCGGTCCCGCCGATGCCAGGGGTACCGCCGTCGCCGCCATTGCCGCCGGTGCCGTTGTTGACGCCGCTGACTCCCTTGGCGCCGTTGCCCCCGTTACCCGCGGAGCCGCCCGCCCCGCCGTTGCCCCCGGCCCCACCCGTACCGTGGCCGCCGTCGTGACCCGTGGCCGCCAGCGCCAGACCGGCGGTCCCGCCGTTGCCGCCGGCTCCACCCGTGCCGCCCTTGCCCCCGTTACCGCCGGGCGAGCCGTCGGCGCCTGAGAAAGCCCCGTCAAAACCGTTGGTGCCGCTGCCGCCGGTCGCCCCGGCACCACCGTGTCCGCCCGCGCCACCATCACCGCCGTTACCGGCCTGGATGCCACCGTTTCCGCCGGCTCCGCCGGCCCCACCGTTGCCGCCGTTGCCGCCGGGATTGCTGGAAAATGCGGGTGCCCCCAGGAAGCCATTACCGCCGGCCCCACCGTTGCCGCCGTTGCCGACTCGGCCCCCGTTGCCGCCGGCGCCGCCCGCGCCACCGGACTGGCCCGATCCGATGGCGTCCGCGCCGGCCCCGCCGTTGCCGCCGTTGCCGCCGCTGGTGGGACTGTTGCCGGTGGCGCCGTCTGCGGCGCGCGCTCCGCCGGCACCGGTGCCGCCGGCTCCGCCGGCCCCGCCGATGCCCGGATTGCCCCCGTTGCCGCCGGAACTCCCGTCCCCCCCGCTGACGCCGGTAGCGCCGTCGCCGCCGTCACCGGCAGCCCCACCCGCGCCGCCGGATCCGCCCGTCCCACCGCCGCCGTGCGCACCCGCGAGGCCGAGCCAGCCGCTCTTGCCCCCGCCGCCACCATCCCCGCCGGCCCCGCCGGCCCCACCGTTGCCGCCATCCCCGCCGACCCCACCCAATCCGCCGAGGCCGCCGGCCCCGCCGGCCCCGCCATTACCGATCAACAGCCCGCCGGCGCCGCCGGCTCCGCCATCACCGCCGATGCCGCCGGCCCCGCCATCGGTGCCGGAAACACCCGCGCTGCTGGCCGTGGTTCCCGCGGTGCCGGCCACTCCGTGGCCGCCGGCGCCGCCGGCCCCGCCGATGCCGAAGAGCCGGGCGGCCCCGCCGCTACCGCCCGCCCCGCCCAGCGCACCGGCTCCACCCTGCCCACCGATTCCACCGTTTCCGTAAAGCCATCCGCCGGCGCCGCCCTGCCCGCCGATGCCACCGGTTGCTCCCGCGGCGGCCCAACCGCCTGCCCCGCCGGTTCCGCCGGTCCCGAGCAGCCACGCCGAGCCGCCGGCGCCGCCGGTTCCACCGCTGCCGCCGGAGCCAATGAATCCGGCGGCCCCGCCGTTGCCGCCGGACTGGCCGGGCGCTCCAGATCCGCCGGCGCCGCCATTGCCCCACAAGAGCCCGCCCGCCTGTCCGGTCTGTCCGGTACCGGGTGCGCCATCGGCACCGGGTGCGCCATCGGCGCCGTTGCCGATCAGTGGGCGACCGAACAGCGCCTGCGTCGGCGCGTTGATCAGCCCCAGCAGGTGCTGCTCGACGTTGGCCACTTCGCTGGCCGCATACCGACTCGCCGCCCGCGACAGCGCTTGCACAAACCCGTCATGAAACGTCGCAGCCTGCGCGCCAATGGCTTGATACGCCAGGGCGTGGGTGCCGAACAGCGAGGCGATGGCCGCCGACACCTCGTCAGCGGCCGCGGGCAGCAAGTTGGTGGTCGAGGCGGCTGCCGCGGTGCTCACCGTATCGATCGCCGCACCAATCTTCGCTAGATCCGCGGCGGCCGCCGTCAACATCTGCGGCTCCACGACCGTGAACGACATGTGCCCCTCCGAGAGATCCTGGTAACCCGCTTATCGGCTTAGGTTCAATGCCAGCAAGGCGTATTGCAGTCAGATGCGACGCTGCAGCCGAATGCATCCCGGTCGCGATGTTTCTGCTCGAAGAGTCCCACTCACAGGTAGGCGGCGAAAGGGCAAATTGCACAGTGCTCGGACGTGCGGTGGATGGGCCGATCGTCAAGGCCCGGACTTGCCGGGGGTGACTTTCCGTCCCTGGCGCGAGGACCTTTGGCCCTGCCCCGCATCCAGATTCGCCGCGTAGGAATGAGTCATGCGACACAAAGCAGATTTGCCACCCGTTATCGATGTCGAGGTGAGCGCCCGCGGCGACTTGCCCGGTGCGGCCGAATACGCGCGCACCAAGATCGGCCAACTCGGCCGCTTGGCGCACCGGCCGGTGCTTTCTGCCCGCGTTCGAATCTCCCAGCATCCCGATCCGGCGGTGTCGCGACCGGTGGTCGCGCAGGCCAATTTCAACGTCGACGGGCGGTTGGTCCGCGCCCAGGTTCATGGCGCTACCGCGCAGGAGGCGATCGATCGGCTCGATGCGCGACTGCGGCGCCGGCTGGAGCGGGTGGCCGAGCACTGGGAGGCGCGACGCGGTCAGCAGCCCGACGCCGGTCGCGCCGAATGGCGGCACGAATCCGAGCCCCGGCAACGCGACACCTACTTTCCGCGTCCGCCCGAGGAACGCGAGGTCATCCGCCGCAAGTCGTTCACCATGGCGCCCTTCACGGTCGATGACGCCGCCACCGAAATGGGTTTGCTCGACTACGATTTCCACCTTTTCACCGAGCAGGGCACGGGCATGGCCGGCGTCCTCTACCGCGGCGGTCCGACCGGCTATCGGTTGGCGCTGGTTGCACCCGCTACCGCCGATCAGCTCAGCCCGTTCGAGCTGCCGCTGTCCATCAGCCCGCATCCGGCGCCCACTCTGACCGAGGCGGAGGCGGCCGAGCGACTTGGCGTCCTTGGTCTACCGTTTTTGTTCTTCATCGATGCCGCCCAGGGCCGCGCCGGGGTGCTATACCACCGCTATGACGGGCACTACGGGTTGATTACGCCGGCCGGTTAGCCGCGGAATTGCGGACCGACTCGGCAGCCGCGCCGGCGCGATTCACCCTGGCTGATCGTGCGCCATCAGGTCTGCGTCGGCGCCGAAATGGACGGCCGCGTTGACGACAGCACCTTCGATCCGGCGCAGCGAGTTCACCGCGGCCAGCAGGTGACGCGGATTGGACCCGGGGTCGGCCCGATCGAGGCCATCGGCGTGCTGCCTGACCACCGCCTCGGCCGCATCGAGGGAGTCGGCGGCGGGCGTGATGGCCACGTCCTGGGTCCCGTCGAGGGCAGTGACCAGCGCGTCGATGTTGCGCCGGATCTGGGCCGCCGCGGTCGTGATGGCATCGGAAAGTCCGTGGGGACATCCCGGATCCAGGTATTGCTCGCTTCGGCGGGCCAGAATCCGTGCGTAGCGGTCACAGATGGTGAGCAACCGCACCGAGTGCTGGATGCTTCTTCGGCCGGCGAATCCGGCGACACCAGCGAGCATCGGTTTGGCCGTGACCCGGAACTGCTGCAGGTCTCGGTCGAGTTCACGCGCCCGCTCGGTGGGGCTGTCGGTCACGTCGTCGTCGAACATGGTCGCGATGGAGATCTCGATCAATTCGGACAGCGTCGTCAAGAAGGCCCGGGTATCGCGGCGTACCACCGTGCCAATGGTGTTCGGCAGCAACAGGATTGCGACGGCAACGCCAATGACGGCGCCGATCGCGGTCTCCTCGATCCGCAGCATCAGCACACCGAAGGTGAACTTGCCGAGCAGCCCGTAGAGCAGCGCCAGCATCGTGGTGATCCAGAACGTCATCAGGCTGTAGGTGACCTGCATGAAATAGACGGCGAAGAACAGGCACGCGAAGATCATGACGACCGAGAAGACCTTGTCGCCGGCGACCACCGTGGCGACCAGCACGCCGCAGGGCACGCCGAGCACGGTGCCCAGTAACCGCTGCCAACCCTTGGTGAGGGTTTCGCCCCACGAATTGGTGCCGGCAAAGACCACGAATGCCGCAATCACCGCCCAATACCAGTGCAGCGGCGAAACCAACTCACCGGTGACGATGGCCAGTGACGCCGCGATGCTGACCTGGATGGCTTGTCGTGTGGTGGGCGCCAGCCCGGCTTCGCCGGGCCCACCATCTGCCGCAGTGTCCTCGGGTACCGGCTGCACCACGGCGTTGTTGTCCGGATCGGGCGGGGCGCACGGCGCCCTGGCTCGGGTCGTCGGTCGGGGCCGGGGCGGGCTGACCGTCCAGGAGCCGCTGAGCCCGGCTGGCGGCCTGGTGCAGGCCCTCGGTTCGCGGCCCCCGGATGGCCCACGCGAGTTGGGTAAGCGTGTCAGCCAGCTCGATACGGGTGGCGGCCGGTATCTCCTCGGCGATGGCCATGGCACGGTGGCCCGCGATGGCGACCCATTCGACCGAGAGTTCGGCGTCGAACAGCCACGGTGCGAGTTGCTCTGCGCTGATCCCCGGCCACAGCGTGGCGGGATGGGTCTTGTCCTCGATCTGGCTCTGCACCAGCAAAGCGGTCTCGTTGAGCCGGGCAATCCGGGCCCGCATGCGGCGGCGCCGCCGCTCATCGAGCCGACCCGCTCGCACGGTGTCGGCGGCGGTGTCCACCACGATCGCCATCCGCGCTCGCAGCGAGCGAATCGTGGCGCGCAGCACACTTTCTGGGCGGTCGGGCAGCACATAGGTGCTCATCACAAACGTGCACAGGGTGCCCACCAGCACGGCGCCGATCATCCAGGGCAACTGGGCCACCCCGGCCCGCAGATACAGGCTGAAGAAGTAGGCCATGAATGCGACCATGCCCAGCGCCCGTCCACGCGGCCCGAAGCGGCGGACATAGACCGCGGCGAACACGATCACCACGAACGCCACCTCGGCGGTGATCAGGTGCGGCGCGAGCAGCGCGGCCACGCTGATCGACAGCGCCGCGGGTACCGGCAGCAGCGCCATGGTGATCTGCTGTTGTCGGGAGTCGGGATCGTCGACGGAACGGGCCGCGATCATGGTGATGACGACACCGATCAGAGCGACGGTCAACGGCTGCCCGGTCGCCATCGTCAGCAGGTACAACACCAGCAGCGAACAGCCCAGCGCCGCGGTGGTCCGAGTGGCCATCCGTAGCCGCAGCAGTCCGGGGTCGGAGCCAATTGCCCAGCTCTGTGCCCGCTGCAAACGTGCCGCCATCGACTCCGGTATCCGGGTGTCAACGGCCGGCCGGCCCTGCACGTCATCTCGACGGGACACCCCGAACCATCCTTCTTGTGGTCTAGTCGCTGCTCACGACGTTACGGAAAGCATGCCGCGGATCGGGTGGATGGGCTCGCCGGGCGTCCCGCGCGGTACATATGAATGATGGACGGCTATCTGGACGTCCGGGCCTACGCCGAACTCGGCGACTTCCTGGAGCCCCAGGCACGCGGCGCGACCGTGCGCCGGCCGTTCCGCAGCCATCAGACGGTCAAGGATGTGCTGGAGGCGATGGGCATCCCGCACACCGAGATCGATCTCATCCTGGTGAACGGAGAACCCGCAGAGTTCGGCCACCGGCCGGCGGCCGGCGACCGGATCGCCGTGTACCCGATGTTCGAGGCGCTCGACATCGGGCTGACCAGCAGGCTGCGGCCGGTGCCGCTGCGTCATCCACGGTTTGTGGTCGACGTCAATCTCGGTCGGCTCGCCCGGCTGATGCGACTACTCGGACTCGATGTTTGGTGGTCCAGCGTGGCCGACGACCCGGCGCTGGTCGACATCAGCCTGGCCGAGCAGCGGATCCTGCTCACCCGCGACCGCGGGCTGCTGAAGCGTCGTGCGGTCACCCATGGCCTGTTCGTGCACTCCCAGCAACCCCAGGAACAGCTGCTCGAAGTGATACGGCGATTGGACCTGCGGCAGCGGTTGGCGCCCCTGTCGCGCTGCGTGCGGTGCAACGGCCGCTTGGTCCCGGTTGCCAAGGAAGAGGTCATCGATCGCCTGGAGCCGCTGACTCGCCAGCACTACGACGATTTCAGCCGTTGCTCGGACTGCGGACGGATCTACTGGGCCGGCTCCCATCATGCCCGGCTGGCCGGGCTGGTGCAGGCAATCCTCGGCCAGCTGGCTAGCGGGCCGGCTCGGGCAGACTGAAGGTGGGCATCGTCATTTTCCAGAGACAGGATTTGTCGATGTCGCGGCTCGGATCGTCGACGAATGCCGTCACGATCGACTGGGCGCACGCCGAATTCGGCAGGACACCATGGCCCACCCCGGGAAACCGCACCAGCTGCGAGTTGCCCAGCCCGGGGGTGATCTCCTCGGCCCACTGTGGCGCGGTGCTGGAGTCGAACGTGCCCGACAGGATGAGGGTGGGCACCCCGCTGGACACCGACAGACGATCGGCAGTGTCGGATCTACCCAACCCCCAGGCGGCGCACTCGCGGAAGATCCAACTGCCGGTCGGGGTGATGCGCAGCACCGAATCGGGCAGGCCGGGGATCGCTGTTCGTGCCCGCGACAGCGCCTGCTCCGGCGTGGTCCAGTTGGCCATCTCCTGGCAGTAGGTGCCCAGCGCCAGACCGGCGCCCAGCAGGCCGCGTTGCTCGGGTGGCGGGACAGTCTCGGCAATCCCGGCGGCGGCCAGCCTGCCCTCACCCCTGGCCAGCGCGAATATCATCCGCGGAATGTCGGTCACCTTGGCTGGGTCGGCGCTCCAGCTGAGCACCAGGGGCACCACCTTGAACCCATCGATAGTGACCTGCACCGGGTCGCCGTTGGCATCAGAGGTGCTGACCTTCAAGGGTTTCCGGCTCAGCGTGCTGACCACGTTGACGAACACCGTTGCCAGATCCGGATAGGCTTGCGCGCACCCGGGTTGGTCATTGCACGCTCCAATGATCGCGGCCAGGCCGCTTGCGGGGGCTTGCCACCAGCGGTCGATCAGGTTGAACGACGTCGGGACCACCGAGTCCAACACCATCGACCGGATGCCTTCGCGGTGGGTACGCAGCAGCTGCTGCGCCAGGTCGCTGCCGTATGAGACCCCGTAGATGTTCCACTTCTCGATGCCCAGTTGCTTGCGTAGCGCAGCGATGTCCGCCGCGTTCTCCCGTGAGCTGTAGGACGCCAGATGAAAGCCCTCAGCCACCAGCCTGTTTCGGCATGCGGTGACGGCCGCCGCGTCCAGATCCGCGGTAGCCGGGGCCTCGAAGTCCAAATCGAGGGCCCGCACCGCGAAGTCATCCATTTCCGGACAGCTCAGGTGTGGATCGCTGTGTAGGGTGCCGCGCTGGTTGACGAAGATGACGTCGCGGTCGGCGTTCAAACCGCCGGCGACAACCCGGGGTGCGCTCAGTGTTGCGGCGCCCCCGGGTCCACCCGCGAGGTAGACGATGGGGTCGGCCTTGGGCTTGTCGCTGACCGCTTTTACCCGTGCCACCAGGAGTCGGATGGTGCGACTCTGTGGATCGAGGCGATTTCCCGGGACGGTGAGATAACCGCAGCTGTAGTTGGCTCCCAGCTCCGCCTGGGGCACGCCGGGAAAATTCGGCTCCGGACATGGCGCCGCGTCGTAGTGAGTCTTTTGGCGCCCACCGCCACACGCGACCAGGCTCACCGCTATCACCACACACAATAGCCAGGCCATGGTCCCGCGTAGAACATGGGAAGCGTTATTTCGCAATGTATTTCGCACGGTTTCTGAAGTGTCACCCGGCCGGAGTCAACTTGATCGCGGCAAACTGCAGCCGGTCGACGGCCTCGGTGAACTCCTCGAGCGTGGGGATCCGCCGGTCGCGAAACTTCAAACCCATCATCCGCTGCGCGCGGCGCGGGCCGTAAGACCGGGCACATCGCAGACACAGGTCGGCGACCGCGTCCGGGTCCCGGATGAGGTCGCCGCGCATGGCGGTCGTCTTCCCGTTGTGCACTACCTGGGCGGTGGCGCCACCGCTGAAGTTGTACTTCCATGCGGCGCCGGTCAGGGCGTACAGCACGTTGTCGATGACATGGGCGCTCAACGGAAGTGAGAAGTGCCGTCCCGACTTGCGGCCGGTGAAGTCGAGCACCATCAGCTGGTTGCCCAGTGAGCCGGCGAGCGGTGTGCGCAAGAGAAAACCGAGCACCGGGTTGATGGCACGAAGTAGTGCTGACGGTGGATGCCCCACCTCCACCGGATACGACTGCTCTGTCATGCAAACACCGTAGGACAACACGATGGTGCGCGGTAGTGCCGCCGCGAGTGCAGCTCTGTTCGGCGATCACGCCGGCCCCGCCCAGCAGCGTCGCAGTGGCAGGCACCCACCGATCAGAAGATCGAGTCGACCTGGTCCGCGATGGGGTTGCCGGCGGCGTCGCGGACCGGTCCTTTCGACCCGTCGGAGTTGACGAACGCCTGCCCACACGGATACGGCGGGTGCTGGGGGAGCGGGTCCATGAACATCGGGTTGACGGCCCACTTGCCGCCTTTGGCGTACAGGCCGTCGTAGGCCCGGCACATGAGCTCGGCTTTGTTGCGGTTGATGGCCAGTGACACCGCGGTCGCGTCGCCCACGAAGGTGGCGTCGCTGTTCGAGTCACCCGCAGCAAGCACCTGGCGACGGTCCTGCGGGAGTTGGTCGAAGGCTTGCGGGCCGTCAACGCCGAAGATGACTTGATTGGCCCAACAACGCTTGCCGTCGGCAAACGGCATCACCGAATCCTCGCCGTCGCGAACCCCGCCGCAGCCGAGGAGATGAGCGGTCAGTTTCCCGGATCGGTCGGCAACGCTGCGGACACCCACGACGTGCTGGTCATCGATGCCCACTTCGCCCGCCCACACCTTGATGACCGGTTCGGGAGATGCCGACACCACCCAGGCGTCGATGCCATGGGCCTGCAGAGTCGCGATGAGGTCTTTGATCTGCGGATAGACGCGAATGTAGCCGTCGACATCCTCAGTGCCCACCTTCTGGGTGGCGCCGACATCGGCGGCGAGGTTCTGTTGCTTTGCCGCGGCGGCGAATTGGGCGAGTTCCTCGGCGCTGTAGCCGGCCGACAGCGCGTTGCCCCAGGCGTAGGAACCCTCCAGGCGACGCGCGTCACTGCCGGCAAAAGCGGGCCGTCCCGTCGTCGTTTGGCCCCCAAGAAGCGACAGGATCTCGTCCGCGCACAACGCATTGCTGCTGGTCGGAAGCGGCTCGCCGGCGGGCGCATCCTTGCCGCAAGCCGCACTCAGCGCGTCGGCGGCCGCATCGGTCAGGTAGCGCCCCGTGTTGTGCCAATCCTGGTTGGCGGGCTGCAGCACCAAATCGTGCGTCAGCATGTAGTAATTGGTCGCATAACCGATGTCGTTCTTGACGACGGTGTTGTCCCAGTCGAAGATCGCGACCTTGTGTGCAGCGCCGTCGGCGGTGCCGGTGCACTTGCTGTTGGCATTGATGGCGGATTGCAGAAACTCGCGTACGCCGTCATGCCATTCAAGGGACGCGTCGAGTTCACGACAGCCGGACCCGTGATCGCCGGATGCTGGGCTGGTGGGTCGATCGGTCGAGCAACCGCTGACGCCGCCAAGCAGAGTCGCCACTGCCAACAGCGCAACGATGAGCCGGGTCGGTGGTATCAATGGGCGCCCTTCGTCATGTCAACGAACACCGGCCAGCGGCTTGATCGGAAGCTGAGTCGCTTGTCCGACCTGACGATTGTGACTGATTGCGGGTCGGCCTGCCCCGCAAGGCGACGGCGCCACGCCGGCCTGGCGGACGGGATAGGAAAAACGCACCGCGGAGTGCGTGCAGCTCCGCGGTGCGTTTTGGTTGGCGCGCCCGGCTAGGGGGTGATCTTGGTCTGGTCGTCGATCACGCCGGTGGCATCCATCAACACGTCTTGCTCGCTGTCGAGGGCATCGGCGTCGAGCTGAAGCACGAACAGGCCGTCCTGGCTGGGGATCACCACCGTCTTCTGCGCGACCGCCCGCTGCTTGCCGTTCTTGGTGTAGGAACCGCCGAGCTGCCATGCCTGGAAGCCGCTGAGTGTGGAGGCACTGCCGTTGTTGCTGCCCTCGTACCCGGGCAGGTTTTTCAGCTCGCCCGGGGCGAATTCGAGAATCTTGGCGGCCTCGACGTTGCCGGTGAGTTTGGACAAGATCGCCACGATGGTGGGCGGGTCGCTGGGATCAGCGGGTTGGGTGTAGGCGATGCCACCGTAGGGTGCGCCCGAGCCTTCGGGCAGCAGTTGCCAGCCGTCGGGTACCGGCAGATCGATGTTCGGGGATCCGGGGTCGCCGTGGTGCACGGGGGTTTCCTGGATGTCGTTGTCCCGGATGTAGTCAGCGATCGTGTAGTTGGCTTGGGCGCCCGGTGTTGGGCTGGTCGCCGACGTCGTGGTGGACGTCGACGTGGACGTGGACGTGGACGTGGACGTCGATGTGGAGGTCTTGTTGTCACTCGTCGTGCCAGACCCGCAGGCAACCAGCGTCAGGCTTAGCGCCGCAGTTGCCAGCACCGCGGTGAGGTCCTTCATGTCTTGCATCTCCTGAATTTTGGGGCCCCGGTATCTGCTCCGGCGACATCCGGACCGACATTAGCCCAACCGGTGCGCAGCGTTGCGGCAATGCCCCAACTACCGGTGCTAACGGTGTCGAGCCGGCGGATGCCGGCGGTTGCCCTGGAACCGATCGCCGAAAATGTGATGGCGCGCATTGTCCTGTCATCGGCCTGGATTAATGCCGAAATCCCCACGGGAAGGCTCGGCGTGCAGTAATGAGACACGTATGCGGTCACCGAGGTTGCTGCGGGGCCTTGCTGCGCTCCTCGCGGTGCTGGGCCTGTTGCTGCCGTTGATTGCGGCCGCGCCGCCGCGTGCCTACGACGGGGAACCGTCGTTGGTGGCTAACCCCGTCGACTACTTCGACACGCTGGTCGGCACCGGGACCGGGGGCGAGATCGTCGGGGAGATCAACAATTTCCCCGGCGCAGCGGTGCCGTTCGGCATGGTGCAGTACTCGCCGGACACCACCGACAACTATGCCGGCTACGACTACCAGAATCCCCGTTCCACCGGGTTCAGCATGACGCACGCCTCGGTGGGCTGCGCTGCCTTCGGCGACATTTCGGTGTTGCCCACCACCACCGCGATCAGTGTGCAACCTTGGCGCGGGGCCGAGCGGATTGCCCACGATGACAGCGAAGTGGGGGTCCCCGGCTATTACTCGGTGCACTTTCCGGCCACCGGGGTGACCGCGGAGCTCACTGCCACCACCCGCACCGGCTTCGGCCGGTTCAGCTACCCTCTTGATGGCCGGCCGGCCGGCCGGCCTTGCTGCGGGTGCAGTCCGGGGCGTCGCTGGCGGGCAACTCGCGCTCGACAATCCAGCTCGGGGCGGACAACACCACGATCACCGGTTGGGCGACCAGCGGCGGATTCTGCGGCAAGAACAACACCTACACCGTGTACTTCGCGATGAAGTTCAACCAGCCGTTCATCTCCTACGGCGCGTGGGACGGCTACGCCGTCTACGCCGGGGTCCGCGGCGCGCATTCCCGGCGCAGCGGGGCTTATGTGGAGTTTCCGTCCGGCGCCGCACTCGAGGTGCAAACCGTGATCTCCTACGTGGGCATCGACGGCGCACGAGCGAACCTCGCGGCCGAGGGGGCGGCGAGTTTCGACGATGTTCGCACCGCCGCCGCGAGGGAGTGGAACGCGGCGCTGCTGCGCATCGCGGTGGCCGGCCGTGACCCCGACGAACTGGTGACCTTCTACAGCTGCCTCTACCGTTCACTGTTGCACCCCAACACCTTCAACGATGCCGACGGTCGATACCTCGGGTTTGACGGTGCCATTCACACGGTGCCCCAGGGCCATACCCAATATGCCAATTTCTCCGACTGGGACACCTATCGCAGCCTGGCCGCTCTGCAAGGGCTGCTCTTCCCCAGCCAGGCCAGCGACATGGCCCAGTCACTGGTCAACGACGCAGAGCAGAGCGGTGCGTTTCCGCGCTGGCCCCTTGCGAATTCGTCGACGGGCATGATGACCGGGGACAATGCGGTGCCGCTGATCGTAAATCTCTATACCTTCGGCGCCAAGGACTTCGACGTTCACACCGCGCTGCGTTACATGGTGAACGCGGCGACGCGGGGCGGCGTCGGCCTCAACGGTTATGTCGAGCGGCCGGGAATCACCACCTACCAAGAGTTGGGTTTCGGGCCGCAGGTGAGCGAATTCGCTACCGGCGGGCGCATCGCGGGCGCATCGATCACCCTGGAATGGGCCATCGACGACTTCACCATCTCCCGATTCGCGCAGGCGTTGGGCGACGACAAGACCGCCGCCGAATTCCAGCACCGGTCGCAGTACTGGCAGAACCTGTTCAACCCCAGCACCGGTTTCATCTCGCCACGGGATCGGATGGGATTCTTCCCCGACGGCCCGGGATTCACCGAGATCCCGGAGGGGTTTGGTCAGGACGGATTCGACGAGGGCAACGCCGAGCAATATCTGTGGATGGTGCCGCAAAACATCGCCGGCCTGGTGACAGCGCTGGGCGGCCGTGCGGCGGCGGAAAACCGGCTGGATCGCTTCACCAAGAAGCTCAACGTGGGCCCAAACCAGCCCTACCTGTGGGCCGGCAATGAGCCGGGTTTCGGGGTGCCGTGGATCTACAACTACCTGGGAGCGCCGTGGAAGACGCAGCGGACGGTCAACCGAGTGCGCGGCCTGTTCGCGGCCACGCCCGACGGCGCGCCCGGCAACGACGATCTGGGCGCGCTGTCCAGCTGGTATGTCTGGGCGGCCCTCGGTCTGTATCCGATCACGGCGGGGACTCCGATCCTGACGGTGAATACCCCATTGTTTGACCGGGCCGTAATCAGCCTCCCCGCAGACAAATTCATCCGGCTTTCCGCGCCCGGCGCGTCCGCGCCCAGCCACATGAGGTACATCAGTGGGCTGCGCATCAACGGTGCGGCCACTGACCAGACCTATCTTCCGGAGTCGATCATCACGACAGGCGGCGACGTCGCCTTCGAGCTTGCCGCCGTTCCCAACAAGCAGTGGGGTAGCGGACCGTCATCGGCGCCACCGTCGTTCGGCGCGGGCGGCTCGGCGGTGACGGTCAATGTCCCGCAACCCATCATCAGGATTGCGCCCGGAACGACACGAACCGTCAGGGTCGACCTACAACGGATGATCACCGGCATAGACGAGTTCACCATCACCGGAGAGTCCTCGACCGGCGGGATCACGGTGGTACCCACCTCGGGACGATTCGCCGAGAATGGATCGGCCACGACCCGGGTCGGAATTACGGTGGACAAGTCGGTCGACAACGAGTACTACCTGACGTATCTGACCACCACCGCCGGTGCAACCAGCCGGACATCGACCGTGCTGGTTGTGGTCCTCGGCTATGACGAGTGACCCGCGCGCGCCGCGGCCAGCGCTAGATCATTTCGCTCTTGGTCAGCCACCGCATTATCGGCCAGCCCAGAAACACCGGTAACCAGCAGGTGAGCACGCGGTACAGCAGTACCGAGGGAACGCCGATCGCCGCGGGCACCCCGAACGCGGCCAGCCCACCGATCAGTGCCGCCTCGACGGCGCCGACACCGCCGGGTGTCGGCGCGGCCGACGCCAGCGTCCCGCCGACCATCGTCACCACCGTGACGGTGACAAATGTGGTTCCGCCGCCGAAGGCTTCGATGCTGGCCCACAGCGCCAGCGCGGCACCGAGAGTGGTTCCCGCACAACCCAGCAGGATGATGGCCAATCGCTTGGGCTCCCGGCCCAGCACAATCAGGTCGCTGGTGACCTCTTTGAGCTTGGGCCGCACCTCCGTCGACAGCCAGCGCCGCAAGTTGGGCACGAACAAGAACGTTCCGATGATGCCCAGCGCCACACCCGCGATCAGGTACACCACGGTGCCGGTGGGCACGAAATGCGATAGATCGGTTGAGGTTCCCGCGACGGTGCTGAACAGGATCAGCAACGCCAGGTGAACAATCACCTGGACCGACTGCTGCAGCGCTACGGCTGCGGTGGCCCGTAAGGCGCTCAGACCGCTCTTCTGCAGGAAACGGGTGCTCAGCGCGAGGCCACCGACGCCGGCCGGGGTGGTTGTTGCCGCAAAGGTATTGGCCACCTGCACGATCGAGAGCTTCCAGAAGCTGACCTGCCCGTCGGCGCAGGTCCACAATGCCGCCGCAGCACCGACATAGGTCAGTGCCGACACCGCCAACCCGAGCAGTGCCCACGTCCAGTTGGCGGTTCTGAGCTGGGAGAAGAAGGTCGGCACGGTGCTGATGAACGGATACGCGACGTACACCAGCGCGCCGATCAGCACCAGTTGGATGAACTGGCTGCGACTGAACCGGGTGATCGTCTGGCTCTCGATCTGATCGGCACCGGTCTGGCGCTTGACCTCGGTGCGGGCGCCGGCGATGACGGTCTTGGCGTTGGCCACAGATTCGCGGATGCGCTTGGGCACGGCGGATTTGGTGAGCCGGCGCGAGGCCATCAGGATGGTGTCTTTGCCGAATGCTTCGATCGCGGCGCTCACCGCGGGCTGCGCGCCGTACAGTGCCGAGGTGGTCACCAGGAGTTGGGCGATATCCGACTGGAGTTGGGCGTCGGTGGCCCCATATTCGGCGTTGCCGAACCCCCCGAACAGGACCTTGTCCTCATCGACTGTGATCTCGTGGCAGCGCAAGTCCCCGTGCGAGATCTGGTAGTCGTTGAGCGTTCGCAACGATTCCCACACCCGGCCAACCGGTGTCTGGGCGGTGCATTCATCCAGCGGTGTCCCGCGTACCGGGTTGTGCGCGTACAGCGTCCATTCGCGGTCGAGCGCGGCCAGCGCGATGGTCGAGGTATTGGCGACACCCGCTTCCCCGATCGCGATGGCCATCAGGGCGCGGTGCTCGACCGCGCGGCGCATGGAGGCCTGCAGCGGCGCGGTTTCGGAGCCGCGCAGTCGCAGCTTCCACCAGAGTTGCCGCAGCGCGCCGCCGCTGCGCTGATGCGGGCCGTACAACTCGATAGCCGCCCGGCATTCGGGGTCGGGGGAGGTGGCCGCCAGCACTAGTGGACCGGCGCCGCCCGGCCGCACCACCGTGAGCATCGATACCGCGAATCCACGCTTGGCCATGGCGCGGACCGCACCTTCCAAGGGCACCTCGAGAGCGGGCGTGCCAACGACTAGGACCACCAGCGCGCCGACGAACCACCCCACGGCCAGTCCCAGCAACGAACGGGCCGGCACGATGGCGCTGATGACCAGGTGGATCGGCACGAAGGCCAACAACAAGCCCCACCACCAATGTCGCCAGCGGGCGGGCAGCCAGGGGCCTGACACGGTGAGTACCGCCGCGACCATCGCTATCCACCGCGGGTCATCCAGAAACTGGGCCGGCAGGGTGGTGAGCTTCTCGGACAGGTTGAAATGCCACCGGGGGGCCGAAATTCGGTTGCTGCTGATCGACAACGGCAGAACGGCCATGATTGCCGCGACCGCGTAGGCGCCGAGCAGTTTCCATTGTCGGCTCACGATCAGCCCGATCAGAATCACGAATGGCAACGCCAGAATCGCCGCACCGTAAGCCAGGTAAACCAGATCGGATTGGGTGGGGGTAAGAACGCCGACAATTTCGGAGATCGATTTCTCCAATGCCACCCACCGCGGGCGGGTGATCACCGAACTCGTCACCACGACCACGAGGAAGACCACCGCTACGACCAGCCAGATGATGTCGTTGGTGCGTCTGGTTATCGGAGGCAGCAAGCTACCGGAAACGGTGATCTCGCGTCCGTCAACTCGCATATGCCCAACGGTCCGGTGGACCGATTCCCCTCTCCATGGCTCGCCGACAACTTACCTGTGGGAACAGGATTACAGGTGGGCCTAGGCAATCCAAACCGCCGCACGCGAATCGGCGCCCGCGATGTTCATGGACCTTCCTTGTCGCTGCGTCAGAACCGCTGCGGATGAAAAAGGCGTTGGTGCGGGCCCGGTTACACACAACCGCGTCGAGGTGCGCCGCAGGAATCCATTCGGTGGTGGGGTTGTTGAGCTTTCGGTTCGCCCACACTCGGCCCAGTCGCTCACCTGATGCACTTCGGTGAGGCGACCGGCAGGTCCAGCCGGCGAACAAGTAGCCACGGTGCTTGGCGTGTAGCACAATTCGATGCCAGCGCGAGGCAATGTGGCGGGTGTGATACGGGCCGGGTCAACGTCTGGCGGTGAAGACCCGCGTGACTGGGCACCTGATGCTTGGGAAATGACCTAACGGACACCGTTTTCCGGTGCCGTTGCTGGACTAACTCGCCGCACCCTTGACCACCCGGCCGTTCTTGATGATGGTGGTGAACGTCTCGTCGGGTCGGGCGATCAGCGAGATGTCGGCAATCGGATCCCCGTCGACCAGGATCAGGTCGGCCAGCGCGCCTTCGGCAACCACGCCCAGCCGCCCCGGGTACGGGTTGCGCGGCCCCGACATCGCCAGCAACTCGGCGTTGCGGATCGTCGCCTGCTGCAACACCTCGGCGGGCGTGAACCAGCGCGTGAGCTTTGCTAGCTGAGCACCCTGGCGGCTGGCGAGCTTGGCGTCGAACAACGTGTCGGTACCGAACGCGATCTTGACGCCGTGCTTGATCGCCAGCTGATACGCGGTGTCGGTGCCCGCGACCATCTGCTTGAACTTGGGCACGCTCGGGGGAGGCACCGCCACCGCGTCCTCGTCATCCAGGAACGGTTGCAGGCACCACCAGATGTCCTTTTCGGCGAGCAGCGCGGCGGTCGGTTCATCGATCAGTTGACCGTGTTCGACGCAGCGGACACCGGCGGCGATCGCGGCCCGGATGGCGCGAGGGGTGTAGGCGTGCACGGTGACGTAGGTGCCCCAGTTTTCGGCGGCCTCCACCGCCGCGCGCATTTCGGTCTCGGTGAACTGGGCAACATCGAGCGGGTCGTATGCGGAGGTGACGCCACCGCCGGCCATCAGCTTCAGTTGTGACGCGCCGCGGCGCAGCATCTCCCGCGCCCCGCGCAATACCTCGGCCTCGCCGTCGGCGATCACGGCCGCGCCGATGATCTCGGTGTAGCTCAGGTGGCCGCACACCCCACGCGGCACCTCGTTGGGCAGCCGGAAATCCCCGTGCCCGCCCGACTGGGAAATGAAGCCGCCCGCCGGGTAGATCCGCGGGCCCGGAATCGAGCCCTCGTCGATCGCCTGCTTGACGCCGAACACCGGACCACCGAGGTCGCGGACGGTGGTGAAGCCGCGCAACAGTGTCTCGCGGGCACTGACCACGGCCCTGGCGACCACGTAGCCGAACTCGCTGACCTGGGCCAGCGCTGCCGGGATGGTGGTGAACATCGCATGCCAGTGCGCATCGATCAGCCCGGGTAACAGTGTCTTGCCGGTGCCGTCGATGGCTGGGCCGGACAATGCCGCGGCGCCCGCCGGTGCGATGCTGGCGATCACGGGGCCGCGGACGGTCACGTCGACCGGCCCGGTGATCCGGCCGTCGACGCTGTCGAAGACCTTGACGTTTGAGATATGCAGCTCGTTTGGTTCCATCCGGGCTCCTCGTCGAGTGTGCTTGTAGGTTACGTGTATCCCCGCGCCTGAACCGCCGGCGGCTCACGTCGGTGCGCGTGCTGCTGACGTATGTTCGCCAGGGAGGCGTTGATCGACGGGAGGAGCCGGGCATGGCGCGGACCGAGGACGACAGCTGGGAAATCACCGAGAGCGTCGGGGCGACGGCGCTGGGTGTGGCTTCGGCGCGGGCGGCCGAGACTCGAAGCCAGCATCCGTTGATCAGCGATCCATTCGCACAGGTATTCCTCGACGCGGTCGGCGACGGCGTGTGGAACTGGCACTCGGCGCCGCAACTGCCGGCCGAACTGCTCGAAATCGAACCGGATCTGCCGCTGCAGATGGAGGCGATGGTCAGCTACATGGCCTCGCGGACGGCGTTTTTCGACGAGTTCTTCCTGGACGCGACGCGCGCGGGGATCGGTCAGGCGGTGATCCTGGCGGCCGGACTGGACTCGCGCGCCTGGCGGCTGCCCTGGCCAGCCGGCACGACGGTGTTCGAACTCGACCAGCCCAGGGTGCTGGAGTTCAAGGCTGCGACGTTGGCCGAGCACGGGGCCGAACTCGCCTGCGGCCGGGTCGCGGTCGCGGTGGACCTTCGTCAGGACTGGCCGACCGCGCTGCGCCAGGCCGGTTTTGACCCTTCGGTGCCCAGCGTCTGGTCCGCCGAAGGGCTGATGCCGTACTTGCCCGCGGTGGCCCAGGACCTGCTGTTCGAGCGGGTTCAGGGACTGACCGTGCGCGCAAGCCGCATCGCCGTCGAGGCGCTGGGGCCGAAGTTCCTCGACCCGCAGGTTCGGGCCAACCGAAGTGCCCGGATGGAGCGGATCCGGGCGGTGATGGCGCACGTGGAGCCGCAGCGGGAGATCCCCCGCACCGACGAACTGTGGTACTTCGAGGAACGCGAAGACGTCGGCGACTGGTTCCGGCGTCACGACTGGGACGTTACGGTGACGCCGTCGGGCGAGCTGATGGCCGGCTACGGCCGCGCGGCCGCAGCTCAGGTCGAGGACCGGGTGCCCACGAACCTGTTTGTGGCCGCGCAGCGCAACTAGTCGCGACTAGGCGGGCGCCGTCACGGCTGCAATCGGGAACGCAACCCGGTCGCCCGGATCGCCCGGCGCGCGATCGCGGCCCGTACGTCGCACTCCGGCCCGACGATGCGCACCTTGCGGGCGGCCCGGGTGACCGCCGTGTAGAACAGTTCCCGGGTCAGCAACCGGGAATCCGCCGGCGGCAGCAGCACGGTCACGTCGTCGGCTTGACTGCCCTGGCTCTTGTGGATCGTCATGGCATGCATGGTTTCCACATCAGATAGTCGGCTGGTCGCGAACTTCAGCGGCTCCTGCGCGCCGGCGATGACGACCCGCAGCGCGCCCGGAGCCGCGGCGCGGTTCGTGCCATCCAGGACGGCCACCCCGGTGTCGCCGTTGTACACGCCGAGCCCATAGTCGTTGGCGGTCACCAACACCGGCCGTCCGGCATACCAGCTCGACCAGATCGGCTCGCCCGTTGCTTCGGTGAGCCATCTCTGCACTTGGTGGTTCCAGTGCGCGATTCCATACGGTCCACGCCGGTGTGCGCACAGCAGCCGTTGCTCGTCGAGTGTTGCCAACGCGGCCGCGGTATCACCGAGCGCGCCGGCGCGTCGAAGCTCAAGGGCGTGTGGAAGCAGCACATTGCGCAGCTGCGGGGTCGGGTCGGCGGCGTTGATCCACTCGATGTGGTCGTCGCCCGCCCGCAAGATCTCGACAACCCGGTCGGCGTCGCCGCCGCGGATGGCCGCCGCCAACTGGCCGATCGACTCGCCGAACCGATGCAGTCTGCGCAGTGCCGCGACGTGGGTGTCGTGGCGCGCGCCCAGCCCGTCCACCAGGTCGGCCAACACCGCGCCCGCCTCCACCGACGCCAGTTGGTCGGGATCGCCGACAAGAAGCAGCCGCGTCTGCGGACGCACCGCTTCGAGCAGGCGAGCCATCATGGTCAGCGACACCATCGACGTCTCATCGATGACGATCACGTCATGCGGCAGCCGGTTGCCGCGATGATGGCGAAACCGTGATGAGGTGTCGGGCCGGCTGCCCAGCAGCCGGTGCAATGTGGTCGCCTGTAGCCCACGAACCCTTTGCTGATCGATGGCATCGAGTTTGTCGATCTGCGACTGCACCGCCTCGTGCAGTCTGGCCGCGGCCTTGCCGGTCGGTGCGGCCAGTGCAATGCGCAGTCGCGCCTTGCCGGCGAGCTGTGCCTGCTCGGCGAATAGGGCCAACAGCCGCGCCACCGTGGTGGTTTTGCCGGTCCCCGGTCCACCGGTCAGCACCGTCAAGCCCTGCGCCAGCGCAATCTTGGCGGCCGCGCGCTGCTCTTCGTAGCCGGGTGGAAACAGCCGGTTGACCTCGATAGCCGGGCCCGATGCGCTGGCCCGGGCGGCCAGCAGGGCCAGGATGTCGTCGGCGACCTGCTGTTCTTCGCGCCAGTACCGGTCCAGATAGACCAGATTGTCCTCGTACAGGCGCAGCACCGCCGGTGACCCGACCAGTGGGCTGGCCCGAACCGCGGCCAGCCATTCGCCGGCCGCCGGCCAGGGGAGGTCGGCGATCCCGACTTGTGCCTCGATGGTGGACAGGTCGACACACACAGAACCGCCCCGCAGCGCGCGCACCACGAACGCGATGGCCAGCAACACCACCGGGTCGGACTCGCCAGACATGGCCGCAAGGCGTTGCGCGACATGGACATCGGCCGCATCGATGACACCGGCTTCGTTGAACGTCCGCAGCGGTCCGGACGCGCTCGCCGCCTGCCGCCAGTCCGCCGGGTCGACAACCTCGATGGTCATGCGACCGCCCTGCCCGCATCAAGCAGATCGGACAACGCCGTCACCAGTGCGGCCGGAGGCGACCAGCTGAACACCCCGGCGGGGTGACTGTCGAGCATGGGAGTGTCGGGACCGCACATCCCGCGGACGAACAGGTACAGCACGCCGCCCAGGTGTCGGGCCGGATCGTATCCTGGCTGGCGCCAGCGCAGAAAACGGTGCAGCACAACGGTGTACAGCAACGCCTGCAACGGATAGTCGGAGTGCAGCATCGCCTCGATCAGCCGGGGACGGTGGTAGTCGGCGGCGGTCAACGGGCGGTCGGGGTCACCCAGCCAGTTGGTCTTGTAGTCGACGACCAGATACCGCTGGCCCGGCCCGTCGGGAATCCGTAACACCACGTCGACCGAACCGCTGAGATATCCGCGCAGCGTCTGACCACCAAGCGCGTCCCCGCTCAACCGATCGGCATATGGCGCCAGCGGGTCGGATGCGTCCAGGTGCGCCCGCAACAGCGCCCCGACGTCGGCCAGCCGGAGATCGGGTGCGTGGCCCCCGGCATCAGCCTCATCGCCTCCGGCCAACGGAAACTCGAAGTCCATCTCCCGCAATCGGTCCGGTAGCCCGATTTGGCGCAGCGTCAATCCGCCGGCCAGCGGGCCCAGCGGGGTGTCGTGCATCGGGACCAACGCCGCGGCAAGCTGGGCCGCGGGCACCTGCACCGGCCACCACGCGGATTGCACCCGGATCTGGGATTCCAGCTCGGCGGCGAGATCGATGGCGAAGGGATCGCTGGTCTCCAGCACGGCGTGCACCAGCGAGCCGAACTTCGCGCCGGATGGGAGATCCGCCATGGGAGAAGGCTGCTCGGGCCCGGACATCACCACCTCGGTCAACGGAACCTCGGCGACTTCATCATCGCGTTCGGTCACCTCCGGCTCACTGCTGACGCCGGTCGCCTCGGCCATCCTGATCAATCCCGAATACGACGTGCGCCGCCACCTGATGTCGATGCCGCGGTCAAACCGGCGGGTGGCCAGCTCGGACGGCGCCGGCTGGCCGGCAATCGCCGGTGCCGCGGCGATGACGGACTCTTCCACCGTCGGCCCTCCGGCGGCCTGCCATTGCTGAAACCGGTCCCAGGCATCCTCGTCGGTGATCTTGGCAGGGGTGGCGCGGTCAGGTACCACCGAGTCGCCGGGACGCCGGCCCCGCAGCAGCCGTGACAGCCCGCCGTTGGGTTCGTCATAGGCCGGTGACCACCAGGCCACCACTTGCGACTGCGCCCGCGTCATCGCAACGTAGGTCAATCGGCTGTCGTCGTTGGCAGTCTCTTTGGCGCCCAGCCTCTCGACCGTGCCGAAATCAGGGGAGTCCTTGCCGCCGATATGCAGGCAGCGCGTGCCCCGGTCGTGAAACAGCACCAGTTCGCGTTCCTGAATGTTGCGGTTGAAGGCGAATGGCAGGTACACCACCGGATACTGCAGACCCTTGCTCACCCACACCGTCATGATCTGGACGGCCGCGGCGTCGCTATCGATCCGGCGGTTGCGCTCGGTAGCGCCACCGCGATCCTTGCGCTGGCCGCGCAGCCAGTCTCGCAGCGCCGGAAGGGTATAGCGCTCCCGGTGGGAGACCTTCTGCAGCAGCTGCGTCACGTGGGCCAGGTCGGTCATGTGCCGCTGGCCCTCCTGCCACGACAGCACGCGGTCGCTCATACCGCCCAACTGCGCGGCCTCGAAGATGGCGGCCACCCCCCGCTCGCGGGCGTAGTCCGCCCACTCCCGCAGGGTCTCTGCGACGCGATCGGTGAGCGCATCGCCGCCGCGGGCAAGATCGTTGGCGGTCTTGCCGAAGAACATCGTCGCGGCGGCGGCGCGCACGATCCCGGGGCGATGCGGCTGGTCGAACGCCTCCAGCAGCGCTAGCCAGTCGTCGGCGGCTTCGGAGCTGAACACATCGGTGTCGCCGGTGTAGACCGCGTGAATCCCGGCGTCGGTGAGCGCGCGATGGCAGGCCCGCGCGTCCTTGTGCTTCTCGACAATCACGGCGATGTCATTGGCCTGCAGTGCTCTGCCGGCAAATGTTGCCCCGGAGGCCAGCAACGCACCGATGTCGGAGGCGAGATCACGGCCGATGTGATCGCGCAGAATATCGATGGGCAGGTTCTGGATTCCCCTGCGGCCCAACGTGGCCCGGCGCACCACCCGCAGCCGCAGGGCGTCGTTGTACGGCGCGCCCGCGAGCCGGTGGCCCTGGTGGTGGGCCTTGACATCGCGCACCACGATTGCGGGATCGCCGAGTTCAGCGCCACGCAACACCACCTGCAACCGATCGACCAGCGCGCTGTCGCTGCGCCAGTTGGTGGCCAGTGTCCGCTTGTCCCCGGCGGTTTGCGCCGCGTGCAGGTAGGTGACGATGTCGCCACCGCGGAATGCGTAGATGGCCTGCTTGGGGTCGCCGATGAGAATCAGTGTGCAGCGCCCACTGAACGCGCTGTCGATCACCTGCCACTGCACCGCGTCGGTGTCCTGGAACTCATCGACCATGACCACCGGCCAGCGCTGCTGCATTCGCGCCCGGGCCGCAGAGTCCTCGCTAGCGAGGGCATCGGCCAGCCGCAGCAGCAGGTCGTCGTAGCCGAGGATGCCCCGACGCCGCTTGCGGGTTTCCAGCTCTTCGAGAACGTGATGGGCGAAACCGACACAGGCCGCGGCCCGGGATCTGGGCGGCGCATCCAGCGGCCGCAGCTGGGTGGACGGGTTGGCGACCACCGCCCTGGCGATCCGCAGTGCGTCGCGGTAGGTCAGCGGGGGATCATCGCGGTCACGGCCGAAGTGCACCAGGTAGAGATCGTCGACAATCTCGGTGACCAGCTCGTCGAGGTCTTCGACCAGCGTCACACCCGCGTCGGTGTCACCCGCGACGCCCAAAGACTTGAGCACCAGCTGGCAGAACTGGTGTGTGGTGGCAATGGTTGCCGCATCGAATCCGGCCAGCGCGTCGCGCAGGCGCTGCTGACGCGCGTCGCGCTCGGCGGCGGTGCCGTCGAGCAGGTGAGCCAGCAGTTGGTTGTCGCCGGCGGGGTCCGCGTCATCGGAGCCGTTGCGGGAGTCGTGGAAAACCCGCACCGCATCGACCATTTGGCATCGGACCCGCTCACGAAGTTCCTGACTGGCCGCCCGCCCGAAGGTGATGAGCAGCATCTCGTCGAGCCGGGCCCGTCCCTCCGCGACGTAGCGGGTCACCAGCGCGGCCAACGCGAATGTCTTGCCCGTTCCGGCGCTGGCTTCGAGCACCGTGGTGGAATTCTCGGCGGGCAGTGGGCCGAGCAGATCGAAGGGGCGCATCAGCCGGGGTCCCGCTCGGCGCGCAGCATCGGCAGCCAGAGCCGCTCGGCGAAGGCCCCCAGCCGGTTGTCTTCACCGTTGGGGCAGGCCGCACGCTCGGATTCGGCATGCACCGGTTGCATCAGATCGGTCAGTCTCGCGTTCCTTCCCCAGGTCCGAACGTGAGCCGGTGCCTGGTCCTCAGCCGGGTAGCGGTCGCTGGACTTCCACCGAAATGACGCCTCCCGCACCGGATCGTCGCCGCAGTGCCGGGCGGCCGCCCAGGCATAGGATGTCTTGATCGGCAACGGAATTGGCTCACGGCGTCCAGCGTCATAGATCGCCACCAAATCTCGAAGCAGCTCCACCGGCTGTTCGCGGGGGCGCCCCAGCCCCGCCTGGCGGGGCACGGTACCCCGTTTCTGCCGGCCGATGCAGACGGCCGACCAGTCGTGGGCCCCAGCGTGAGCGAACAACGCCAACAACGGTATCCAGGATTCGAGTAGATGTTTGCCGTCGAGCTTGGAATAGGTCACCGACACCAGACGATCGCCGAACACTTGCGCCACCGTGCCGGTCAACCTTCGCGAACCCAGGTCGATGTCAACGTCATATGCCGCCGCGTCGTCTCGGCGGTGCCGCAGCGCCGCGGCGGCCAGCAAGGCCGCTTGGTCACGGATTTCGGTCACTTTGCGCCAGCCGAGCTGGCCGGGTGGCAACGTGCCGCGCCGCCATTCCGCCTGTCGGGCCTCATCCGGTGCCATGCCGCTGAGGATGTCGGCCAGCATCCGATCGCCGACCGTCCACTCCTCGAGCGCGTTGATGTCGACCGGCATGGCGTCTTCGACACCGTCGACATCCCACGGCAGCGTGTAATCGAGGGCCCGGAAGAAACCCTTCACCGGGTCCTTGAAGAAGGCGACCAGGTCGGCGAGCGCCACGTCATCGGCGGGTGGGGGTGCCAAGGGTGCGCCGATGAACCTCGGCTGCTGTGCGCGTTCGCCGGCGGCCGCCCGCGCCGCCCGCAGCACGGTCGGATCGAAGCTGAACGGCACGCCGGGCATCAGCGCCCCGCGCGTCACGTTGCGAACGTCGAACGGCTGCAACGGGTGCTCGACCACGACGCGGCCGCGGACCTGCTCTGTTGTGGTCATGTCCAGGGTGTCGAGTAGCTCGGCCAGCGGTACCGCCGGTGGCTTGCGCTGACCCGAATACTCATTGGCGCCGGTATAGGTGATGACCAGGTTCTCGGTGGCCGCACCGATCGCGTCGAGCAGCAATTGGCGATCCTCCGAACGGATGTCACGCTCACCGGTCATCGGGCTGCGGGCCAGCACGTCGTCGCCGTCGACGACACCTTGGCGTGGAAACACGCCGTCGTCGAGGCCGACCAGGCAGACCACCCGGTGGGGGACCGAGCGCATCGGAACCATGGTGCAGACGGTCAAGGTACCGGTGCGGAAGTTGGCGCGGGTGGGCCGTCCGGCGAGGTGCCGTTGCAGCAGCGCGCGGATGTCGGGCACCCGCAACATCGTCTCGACCCACCGTCCGGCCGTGCGCGATACCTCGGCGAACTCGCGTTGCATCTGATCGGACTGCCAGGCTTCGCCCTCGTCGACGCGGGTCAGCAGGGCGATGCCGTCGGTCAACGCGGCCAGCCACTCCCGCAGCGGTCGGGTGCCGGTGAGCGAATCGACCACCTGTCGCAGCCGGTCGATGTATTCGGCGAATCGACCGGCCAATTCCACCCGGTTGCTGCCGACATCGTCGAGCGGCAGCGTCGCGTCGATCCAGGCGTGCGACGCTTCCGACATGGCGACGCCGGCCAGCACCCGGTCGATGCCGAAACGCCAAGTGTTGTGCACGAAGTCGACCCCGTAGGGCTTGCGGTGCTCCTGGTCGAAACCCCACCGGATATTCGACTGCCGGACCCATCTGGTGATGTCCTCGAGGTGGTCGTCGGCGAAGCCGAACCGGGCCCGCACCGGGGCGGCCTGGGCGAGGTTGAGCACCTCGCTGGCGGTGACCCTGCTACCGGCCAGCATCAGCAGCTGCGACGCCACGCCGAGCAGCGGATTGGTTTGCAGCAGTGAGCGGTCGGCGAGCCGTACCCGAAGCCGATGCGCGGGGTGCACGCCGTGCATCACGTCACCGAGCCCGAAATCCGCGACGATCAACGGCGCATACGTTTCGATGTCGGGGCACATCACCAGGATGTCGCGAGGTTCCAGCGTCGGGTCATCGGCGAGCAGGCCGAGCAGGACCTCACGCAGCACGTCGATCTGACGGGCGGGCCCGTGGCAGCTGTGCACCTGGATGGACCGGTCGCCGGCGACCAACGTTCGGTTTTCCGGCCGGACCTGGTTGGCGGCCAAGTCGGACTGCAGCCAGCCGAGCAGGGTGTCCGGTCGGGTAGTGGCGCCGAGTGCCTCGTCGGTCGCCGGATCGGCGGGGAGGCCGCGTTGCAGCTCGCGCAGGTTCCGCCCGAGGGTCGCCAGCAGCGGATGGACGACGCGGCGATGGCTGGCGTCGGCGCGCCGCGGCACCACACCGTGCAGGTCGGCCAGCGAGCGCCACAAGGCCGCACTGGGGTGGGGCAGCCACAGGTGCAGTTCGTGATGGGTGGCCAGCGCGCCCAGCAGCTCGATGTCGGTGACCGCCATCCGGGTGTGACCGAATAGCGACAGCCGCGGCGGCAGGCCGGCCGGTCGGGCACGCAGCGCGGTGAGGGTCTTTTCGTGGCGGAGGTGTGGGGGATCGGCGCCCACGACCGCGACCAGCGCGCACCACAGTTCGGGCTGCCAGCTCAGATCGGGATCCAGGTCGCCCCGCCCGCCATCGAGCCAATCGGACAGCACCCGGGGACGCTGCCGGGCGTAGGAGGCGAACAGTCCGGCCAGGCGGCGCGCCACCGAATACCGGCGTCCCCGACGCAACTCGGCCTCAGGCCCGACGTCGAAGTGGCCCAGATGTCTTGCCAGCGTCGCGCACCAGGGTTCTTCCAGTGAACCGTCGATGACTTCCAGCAGGGGCCAGGTCATCGCTTCCGCTGACCAGGGATCGTCGGCGGCGGTGCCGGTGATCTCGGCGATCAACGATCGCGGATTACGGAAGGACACACCCGCACACACCCCGTCGCCGCCGCCGGGTGCATGTCCCAACAGGTGCGAGAGACGCTGACTGAGCCAGCGTTCCACGCCGCGTGCCGGAACCAATACCAACTCTTCGGCGAACGGATCCGCCAGCGGTTGAGCCAGGAGCGCGCCGAGGCCATCGGCAAGTAGATCGGTGCGCTCGGCGCGGTGGAGGTGAAGGGGCATCGGCCGCCACGATAGACCGGCCCGACCACGGCGATGGCAGCATGGGTTGCATGCAAGCTTGGGATGCGATCTGCGCGCGGTGCAATGTGCGTCAGTACCTGCCGGAGCCGGTGTCAGAGGACGACCTGAACCGGATCGCCGAGGCCGGGTGGCGGGCCCCATCGGCCAAGAACCGCCAACCGTGGGACTTTGTCCTCGTCACCGAACGGTCTGCGCTGCAGGAACTCTCGACGGTCTGGATGGGCGCCGGCCATATTGCCGCGGCCGCGGCCGCGATCGCCCTGGTGATTCCGGTCCCGCCGGATGAGCGCAGGAAGGTGATAGACCAGTACGACGTCGGTCAGGCGACGATGGCGATGATGATCGCGGCCACCGACTTGGGGATCGGCACCGGTCATTCTTCGGTGGGCGACCAGGACAAGGCGCGCGCGATCCTCGGTGTCCCCGACGACCACCTGGTCGCCTACCTGCTTGGCGTCGGATATCCCGCTGACCGCCCGCTCGTTCCTATCCGTAAGCCGAATCGGCGGGCCTTCGCCGAGGTCGTGCACTACGGACGCTGGTGATCCACCCGGGCGGGCCGGCGGCGGCCGGTCCTGCCGGTAGCACCTGAGGCAGGCGGCGTCGTCGCCGACCGGCATGCTGGGGGCCATGAACAGAAACCAGATCACCGAAGAGATCGTCGTCGCCCGGTTGGTGCGCGGGTTGACGTGGCAACAACTTGCCGATGCCATCGACCGGCCGGTGCTGTGGACCACCTCGGCGTTACTCGGCCAGCACCCCATTCCCGTCGAGCTGGGCAAGGTTCTGGTCGAGATGCTGGCCCTGGACGAGTCCGTGGTTGCGGTGCTCGCGGCGCCGCCGATGCGTGGCGGGCTGCCCGACGCGGTTCCGACCGACCCCACCATCTACCGCTTGTACGAGGCGCTTCAGGTCTACGGCGGAGCCATCAAGGAGCTGATCCACGAGCAGTTCGGCGACGGCATCATGAGCGCGATCAACTTCAGCGTTGACATGCACAAGAAATCCCATCCGACGGGGGACCGGGTGGTGCTGACCCTGGACGGAAAGTTCCTTCCCTACCAGTGGGTTTCGGCAGAAGACAACCGCGGGTAACGGTATTGCGGGCGGTCAGTCGATGAAGCACGGTTCCAAGCCCGTGGACCTGGTCTTGTCCGGGGGCGGCGTCAAGTTCATGGGCTTGGTCGGAGCGATCGCCCGGCTCATGGACGACGGCTATCAGCCCTATCGGGTGTCGGGCGTTTCGGCCGGATCGGTGGTGGCGGTGATCGCGGCCGCCGGGACGCAGGGTAACCAGCTCTCCAGCGACCAGATCCGCGAACTCGCATTGTCGGTGCCGCTGAGCACATGGCGTGACGCGGCACCGGTTCCGATCCTCGGTTCCGCGTGGGGGTTGGTGCGAGATTCGGCAATGTACCGCGGCGACGCCGCATATGACTGGATCCGTAGCGAACTCGAGAACCTCGGCGTGACGACATTTGGTGATCTAGCCCTCGATGACGACGAGCTGCCGGCCGAAGAGCGCTACCGGGTGGCGATCACGGTCGCGGATGTGACCAGGGCGCAGCTGGTGCGGCTGCCGTGGGACTATCGCCGGGTCTACGGGGTGGACCCGGCCGAACAATCGGTGGCATCGGCAGTTCGCGCATCGATGGCGATTCCGTTCATCTATCCACCGGTCACGCTGACCAGCAGCGATGGGCTGCGCTCCACCCTCGTCGACGGCGGTGTGCTGTCGAACTTTCCGGTCGACTCACTGGACCGCACCGACACCAAGCCGCCGCGCTGGCCCACCTTCGGGATCACGGTGATACCCAAACTGGCGGAGGGCATCGAACAGGCGTTTCCCGCGTTGCGGCCGCTGCGTTTCCTGCAGCAGTCGGCACTGCTGGAAAGCCTGTTCACCACCATGCTGGTCGGTCACGATCAAGCCCATCTCAGCCAGCCGTGGGTCAGAGCCCGCACGATCGCGGTGGCATCGACCGACGTCGGCGTGCTCGATTTCGGTATCGGCAGAGCCCGCCTGGAAGAGCTATACCAGCGGGGCTATGCGGCGGCGGAGGCGTTTCTGTCGACCTGGGACTGGGCCGACTACCTGCACCGGTTCCGGCGGTTCGGCTAGCCGGCGCGGTGGCCGGCGACGGGGACTTCTACAGTCCGAACTCTGCTTCGATCCCGTCGATGGCGGCGCGGATGGCCTTGAGTGCCTCAGCGCGGGCCCGCAACTTGGTGGCGTTGTGGGCCTGCTGATTGAGTCCGGCGAATTCGCGCGCGGCCTCTTCGGCGCGGCTGAGCACCACCTCGGGAAGCGAGATCTCATCGATGAATCCGGCCGCCAGCGCGGTTTCGCCGAAGAAGGTCTTGGCTAGTCCGGCGGCTTGCTGGTATGCCGACGGGGTCAGCCGCAGCTTCAACACTTCCATCGCCGCGTAGGGGATCGTCATACCGATCGCGACCTCGTTGGCCTGGATGTTGTAGGCGTGGGCGGCCACCCGGTGGTCGCCGGAGCACAACAGGAATGCGCCCATCGCGATCGCGTGGCCGGTGCAGGCGATCACCACCGGCTTGGGGTAGGACAACAGCCGGTAGGACAGCTCGAATCCGCCGCGGAGCATGTCGATCGCGGGCTTTGCCTCGCCCGAAGTCAGCACCTTGAGGTCGAAGCCGCCGCTGAACACTCGATGGTTGCCCGCGATCACCAGCGCACCGACGTTGTCGCGGTCGGCGGCGTCAATCGCTTCGTTGAGTGCCTGCTGCATGGTCGGGCCCAGCACGTTGACTTTGCCGTCATCCATTCGGATGACGCCGATGGCGTCGTCGTGGGTGTAGGTGACCGGCCCGCTCATGGTTACTCCTTCGATACGGCAGCCCGTCGATTGAATCAGATCACCATGGCGGCGTGCCGCGCGACCGGATGTTATGGACCGTCAGACCTGTTGGTTGCGGTGTTTGCCCAGCTCGTTTTCGACATCGCCCCAGCGCAGGCTGACGTCGGTGGGCTGGTCGACCTGCCGGGTGCGCCACCGGTCCTGGGTTTCCGCCACGGCGCGATTGATCCGCTCGATCTCGCTGCGGAAGACGTCGGGGCGCGTCTCCTTGCTGGCGTAGTGGAAATAGGTCAGCACGCTGCGCAGCAGCTCCAGCTTCTGCTTCTCCCGCTTTGCCAGATCGTGGGTGGTCATCAGCTCGATCCGCTGGACGGGCGGCAGCGCCTCCCAGTCCAGCACCACCTGCGTTTGCAGTTGGCGCCGCGGCCGATGCCAGAATCGCCGCCCGCGCGGCTGGTCGGGACGGTCGTAGTAGGTCACGGTCCCCTCGAAGCGGGATTCAACCCCCTGACCGATTTCGGCGCGGTCCAGCGCGGAGTCCCACACCATCCGCCATTCCTGACCGGGTGCCAGCGTCGGCAACTCGCGGGGCAACTGCAGTTCCACGACATCGGCGTAGCCGTCGGACGCATTCTCGTATTCGGCCACTGTGGGAGGACGGGGAAAGGAGAACTGAACGTTGTAGGCGGCGGTGCGGCCGAAGTTCCTGACCACCAGCTCGATCACATGCCAGTCCGTGATGTGCGGCTCCATCAGCATCGATACGTAGGGTCTGGCCTGCTCGGAGGTCAGCTGCTGGTTGCGCTGGATCTGGCGATACATCACGATCAGCGCCACGGCGACAACCGCCAGCGCTGCCCAGGCGGCAATGGCCAACCAGGTGCTGGACTCGACGTTGCCTAACCCGGCCGTCCCGGCTTTCCCAGCCATCACTTGCCAGCTATTGCTTTGCCCCCACCCCATGGGCTGCACCTTTCGCTTGTACCACCACAGCGATTACGCGGCGAACTCCAACTGACCTGATCGTAGACGGCCGTCCCACGCATTGTCGTGGGTGTAATCGGCTTGTCGTGGGTGTAATCGGCGGCGACGTGAGCGATGGCCGCCTCGCGGGTACCCGGCAACCGGACGCGAGCGGGCCCGTCAGCCACCCATCAGCATGCGCCACTGGGCCAGATCGGCGGCGCGGTAGACGAAATTGGAACGCTTGACCTCCGACAGCGACGCGCTCGGTTCCGCCGAATACCAATGCCCGGGGAACACCGTCGGATCGCCCGGAAGCGCGGCAAGCTGTTGCAGGCTGCGGAATATCTCATCGGAGTCGCCGCCCGGAAAATCGGTCCGTCCACAGCCTTCCAGGAATAGCGTGTCGCCGGCCACCAACCGTCCATCGAGCAAGAAACACTGACTGCCCGGGGTGTGGCCCGGCGTGTGCAGGAGCTCAATTTTGATATCGCCGACGCTGACCTTGTCGCGGTGCTCGTGGGTGGTCAGGTCGCTCATCGGGATGCCGGTGACGCGCGAAACCCACACCGCTTCATGGGTGTTCACGTGCACCGGCACGCTAACCCGCTCCAGCAGCTCGGCCAGTCCCTTGAGCTCGAAACCCATCATCGAGCCGCCGACGTGGTCGGGATGATGGTGGGTCACCAAAACCCCGGATAAATGCATGTCATCGGCTTCCAGCGCGTTGACGAGATCTCCGGCGGCGTAGGCGGGGTCGACCACGACGCAGTCCCCGGTCTCGCGGTCGCCGATCAGGTAGGCGAAGTTGCGCATTTGCGCGGCGATCATGTCGTTGACGGCGAAGTCGCGGCCGGAAAGCAGCTGCCGGAAGTACAACCGATCCGAATCTGACACGCCTTCAGCCTAGATCCGCGCGGTTACAGGTCCAATTCCGGTGGGGCGGACGCAGTGACTTCTGCGGGATCTCTGGGTTCTCCTGGTCGCTCCTCATGGCATCCCTGTGGGTATTGTTGGCCCATGCTGAAGAAGGTCGAGATCGAGATTGACGACGATCTGGTCCAAGAAGCGATCCGTCGCTACCGTCTGGCGGGTCCGCGAGAGGTCGTCCACCTCGCACTACGAACCCTTCTCGCCGAGGCCGGCGAGAACGGTGGTGGCGACGACGAGTACGACGAGTTCAGCGATCTCAGCGTCTG
Organism: Mycobacterium liflandii; assembly: GCF_022354805.1. Taxonomy (NCBI): domain Bacteria; kingdom Bacillati; phylum Actinomycetota; class Actinomycetes; order Mycobacteriales; family Mycobacteriaceae; genus Mycobacterium; species Mycobacterium liflandii. The sequence continues at coordinate 1,682,027 of NZ_CP023138.1, forward strand.
GGATCCGCACAAAGGCGGTCGTAGCGGCTGATCCCAGTGGTGCGCGACCCTCCGGCGGTGATGGGAAGATCGGTGGGCGACGCACACGATCTTGCTCGTGGTTTGGTTAGGCCACGGGGCAGGTTGTACCCTCTTTTTTGCCCGTGGCACGACCGGTCGCCGCGGGTGCACGGCCCCCTTAGCTCAGTCGGTAGAGCGTTTCCATGGTAAGGAAAAGGTCAACGGTTCGATTCCGTTAGGGGGCTCGGCGGACGCCGAGCAGGCGGGCGGCCCCGACCCAAGTCGGGTTGGGTCAGAGGCGATGTAGCTCAGTCGGTTAGAGCGAACGACTCATAATCGTTAGGTCGCCGGTTCGAGTCCGGCCATCGCTACAACACAACAACGAGATTTTTGACAGAGATTTGAGAGAGAAAGCGCCATGGCTTCAAGTACCGATGTCCGGCCGAAGATCACCTTGGCATGCGAGGTGTGCAAGCACCGCAACTACATCACCAAGAAGAACCGTCGTAACGACCCGGACCGGCTGGAACTGAAGAAGTTCTGCCGCAACTGCGGTTCGCACCAGGCTCACCGCGAAACGCGTTAACCGGCCGTGCTCGACGAGTCGTTTGCGGTGATTAGGTAGGTTTTAGAACCGTGGCCTTGACCGAAGACATCGTCGGGATGCATTTCCGGTATCCCGATCATTATGTGGTGGAGCGGGAAAAAATCCGCGAGTATGCCGTGGCTGTCCTGAACGACGACGCGTCGTTCTTTGAGGAAGGGGCGGCCGCGGACCTCGGACACAAGGGTTTGTTGGCTCCGTTGACGTTCATCAGCGTGTTTGGGTACAAGGCCCAGTCTGCCTTTTTCAAGCACGCGAATATCGGGGTCAGCGATCAGCAGATCGTCCAGGTGGACCAGGTCCTGAAATTCTCCAAGCCGATCGTCGCGGGCGACATCCTCCATTGCGATGTCCATGTGGATTCGGTACGTGAGGCGCACGACACGCAGATCATCGTGACCAGGAACATTGTCACCAACGAAGCAGGCGAGATCGTCCAAGAGACCTTGACGACCCTGGCGGGTCGGGTAGGCGAGGACGGGGGAGAAGGATTTTCTGATGGCACTGCGTGAGTTCAGTTCGGTCAACGTCGGAGACCAGCTCCCCGAACGGACCTACCCGCTGACCCGCCAGGATCTGGTGAACTACGCCGGTGTTTCGGGCGACCTGAACCCGATTCACTGGGACGACGAGATCGCCAAGTTGGTCGGGTTGGACACCGCGATCGCCCACGGCATGCTGACGATGGGTATCGGCGGCGGTTATGTCACGTCCTGGGTCGGTGACCCGGGCGCGGTGACCGAATACAACGTGCGTTTCACGGCGGTGGTGCCGGTGCCTAACGACGGCAAGGGCGCTGAACTCGTTTTCAACGGCCGGGTCAAGTCGGTGGATCCGGACAGCAAGTCGGTGACTATCGCGCTGACGGCCACCACCGGTGGCAAGAAAATCTTCGGTCGGGCGATCGCTTCGGCCAAGCTAGCTTAGGAGGGCAGCTATGGCTCTCAAGACCGATATCCGCGGGATGAGCTGGAAATATCCAGACTGCTTTGTGGTCGGTCGCGAGCAGGTTCGCGGGTTCGCGCGGTCGGTCCAGTGCGACGATGCCGCCTGCTACGAGGAGGACGCGGCCGCCAAACTGGGCTATGGCGGCATCGTCGCGCCGATGACCTTTGTGTCGATCCTGGCCAAGCTGGTTCAGTCCGATTTCTTCCGCAACGTTGACGTCGGCATGGAGACCATGCAGATCGTCCAGGTCGACCAGCGCTTCGTGTTCTACAAGCCGGTGTTGGCCGGGGACAAGCTATGGGCCCGGATGGAAGTGCACTCGGTGGATGAGCGTTTCGGTGCCGACATCGTTGTCACCAAGAACGTCTGTCACAACGACGACGGGGAGGTTGTGCTGGAGGCCTACACCACCTTGATGGGCCAGCAGGGTGACGGCTCCGCCAAGCTCAAATGGGACAAAGAGACCGGGCAGGTCATCAGAACCGCGTAATTAGTATCTGACTCCTGTGCCGATGTACACTCGGACCTCGGGGTTTTCCCAACATCAGCGCGCTGTCCGTCGGTTCGCGATCACCGACCGGAGGGCGCGCGTGTCATGTAAGCCCGAGCACAAGCTGGTTGGCTCGCCAACCGCGAAGGGGCGTAGCTCAACTGGCAGAGCAGCGGTCTCCAAAACCGCAGGTTGCAGGTTCAAGTCCTGTCGCCCCTGCTGAAGGCAAGACGTCCGACGACGATGCAGGTCCCGATGGCCTGAGGAGGAGACGGACCATAGGTAACGTGCCATGCTGGACACTGGGAGGGTCCCCCGGTGCCGGCGGGACGGCCAGCGGGACAGTTAGCGAACAAAGGAGCACGCGGTGAGCGACGAGGGCGACGCTGCCAACGACGCCACGAGTGACGGCGGCGCAACTGAGGACGACCGCGCCAGCGGTGGCCGGACTGCCCTGGTAACCAAATCGGCGGCGCGTCCCCAACGCCCGACCGGCAAGCGGTCCAGGCAGCGCGCGACGGCAGCCGAAGACGCCGACGACGAGCAGTCATCGACCGAGCCCCAGGCGTCCGAGGAAGGCGCCAAAAAGGAAACGTCGAAGGCTGCCAAGGACAAGAAGCCGAAGACGGCCAGCAAGCCGGCGGCGCGGGCCGCCAGCCCGTTCGTATTCGTCTACAACTACCTGAAGCAGGTTGTAGCGGAGATGCGGAAGGTGATCTGGCCCAACCGCAAGCAGATGCTCACCTACACGTCAGTGGTGCTGGTGTTTCTGGCCTTCATGGTGGCGCTGGTCGGCAGCGCCGATTTGGGCTTGAGCAAGCTCATGCTGTTGGTGTTCGGCTGAGACTTCGAAGTGATAGAGAGGACTGAAGACCGTGACTACCTTCGACGGTGACACGGCCGCGGGTGAGGCGGTCGACCTGCAAGAGCCCGGTATCCCTGCGGACGTAGAGGTCCCGGCTGAAGAGGTCGACCCGGCCGTTGCGCTCAAAGCGGAGCTGCGCAGTAAGCCCGGCGAGTGGTACGTCGTGCACTCCTACGCGGGCTACGAGAACAAGGTCAAAGCCAACCTCGAAACCCGTGTGCAGAACCTTGACGTCGGCGACTACATCTTCCAGGTGGAAGTGCCCACCGAAGAGGTGACCGAGATCAAGAACGGCCAGCGCAAGCAGGTCAACCGCAAGGTGCTGCCCGGCTACATCCTGGTGCGGATGGACCTGACCGATGATTCCTGGGCCGCGGTACGCAACACGCCCGGAGTCACCGGGTTCGTCGGTGCGACCTCGCGTCCGTCGGCGCTCACCCTTGACGACGTGGTGAAGTTCCTCTTGCCGCGGGGTGCCGCGAAGAAGACCGCCAAGGCCGCCAGCACCGCCGCCGTCGCCGAAGCGGGCGGCTTGGAACGCCCGGTGCTCGAGGTCGACTACGAAGTCGGCGAATCGGTCACCGTCATGGACGGACCGTTTGCCACCCTGCCGGCGACAATCAACGAGGTCAACGCGGAGCAGCAGAAGCTCAAGGTGCTGGTCTCCATCTTCGGCCGGGAAACACCGGTGGAATTGACCTTTAACCAGGTCTCCAAGATCTAACTGGGCAAACCAGGTCTTTAATCAGGGAAGGAACAATCGAGACGTCATGGCCCCGAAGAAGAAAGTCGCCGGTCTGATCAAGCTGCAGATCGTAGCTGGGCAGGCCAACCCGGCACCGCCAGTCGGCCCCGCGTTGGGCCAGCACGGCGTCAACATCATGGAGTTCTGCAAGGCGTACAACGCCGCGACGGAAAGCCAGCGTGGCACCGTTATTCCGGTGGAGATCACGGTCTATGAGGACCGTAGCTTCACGTTCGCGCTGAAGACGCCGCCGGCCGCCAAGCTGCTGCTCAAGGCCGCGGGCGTGGCCAAGGGCTCCGCGGAGCCGCACAAGACCAAGGTCGCCAAGGTCACCTGGGATCAGGTTCGCGAAATCGCCGAGACCAAGAAGACGGACCTCAACGCCAACGACATCGACGCCGCTGCCAAGATCATCGCCGGCACCGCCCGGTCGATGGGCATCACCGTCGAATAGGTTTGCAGCACCGACAAATCAAGACCCGTGGGAGGGCCAGCTTCGGCCTGCTTGATAACCACGACCCAACATCGGATTGGATAACACATGAGCAAGAACAGCAAGGCATACCGCGCCGCGGCCGAGAAGGTGGACCGCAGCAACCTCTACACCCCCTGCAGGCCGCCAAGCTGGCCAAGGAGACCTCATCGACCAAGCAGGATGCGACCGTCGAGGTGGCCATCCGGCTTGGTGTCGACCCGCGTAAGGCCGACCAGATGGTGCGTGGCACCGTCAACCTGCCGCACGGCACCGGTAAGACGGCCCGTGTCGCGGTGTTCGCAGTGGGTGAGAAGGCTGACGCTGCCGTCGCCGCCGGAGCCGACATCGTCGGCAGCGACGACCTGATCGAGAAGATCCAGGGCGGCTTCCTGGACTTCGACGCCGCGATCGCGACGCCTGACCAGATGGCGAAAGTTGGGCGCATTGCCCGCGTGCTGGGCCCGCGCGGTCTGATGCCCAACCCCAAGACCGGCACCGTCACTCCCGACGTCGCCAAGGCCGTCGCCGACATCAAGGGCGGCAAGATCAACTTCCGGGTGGACAAGCAGGCCAACCTGCACTTCGTCATCGGCAAGGCGTCCTTCGAAGAGAACAAGCTGGCGGAGAACTATGGCGCCGCTATCGATGAGGTGCTGCGGCTCAAGCCGTCGGCGTCCAAGGGCCGCTACCTCAAGAAGATCACCGTGTCGACGACCACGGGGCCGGGCATCCCGGTCGACCCGTCGGTCACCCGGAACTTCACCGAGGCCTAACCCCTCGCGACCCCCTCGCGAGCAGACACAAAATCGCACCCAAATCGCCGAGGCGATGCGATTATGTGTCTGCTCGGCGGGTAGGTCTACCCCTGGCATTCGGCGATGCGCCGTTGCAGGAACCCGCGGCTCGGTTCGGAGCCGTTGGAGTCCAGCGCAACTCGATACCACCGGAGCGCGTCGGCGCCTCGTCCGGCGCGTCGCAACAGGTCGGCCCGCGCCGACGCAACCAGGTTCGAGTGGCTCAGCCGCGGGTCGTGGGCCACTTCTTCCAGCGCGGCCAGGCCGGCGTCGGGACCATCGCGGAAACCCACCGCCAGCGCGCGGTTGGCTACCACCACCGGCGAGTCCGTCAGCTGCAACAGCCGGTCATATGCCGCGCAGATGGTGGTCCAGTCGGTGTGCTCCCAGGACGGCGCGCTCGCATGCAATGCGGCGATCACCGCTTGCGGTAGATAGGGGCCCCTGGATCCGCTGGCCCGCCGCAGCCGGTCCAGCCCACGGGCGATGCGGCCGTGATCCCATCGGGACCGGTCTTGCTCGTCGAGGGGCACCAGGGCCCCGGCCTCGTCCACCCGCGTCGCCCGTCGTGAATCATGCAGCAACACCAGCGCCGCCAGGGCATGCGTCTCCGGCTCCTGCGGCATCAGCGCGCACAGCTCTTGCGCCAGCCGGACCCCCTCATCGCAGAGCTCGTCGCGAATCGCCGACGGGCCTCCCGTCGCCCAATACCCCTCGGTGAACACCGAGTAGATGCAGCCCAGTACGTGAGGCGTGCGTTCGGGCAACAGTTCCGCGGGCGGCACCCGCAGCGGGATGTTGGCATGGCGGATCTTGTTCTTGGCGCGGGTGATGCGCTGACCGATGGCCGCATCGGTCTGCAATAGTGCCCGGGCGATCTCGGTGACGGTCAACCCGGACACCAACCGCAGCGTCAGTGCCAGTTGCGATTGGCGGTCCAGTGCCGGGTGCGCGCAGGTGAACATCATGCGCAGCTCATCGTCGCGAACCGGATGTGGGTCGCTGTGTTCGGTTCGCGCCCGGATAGCACCGATGTCGTTCACGACGTAGGCCAATTCTTTCGCGGGACGAGCGGATTCGCGTCTGAGCCGGTCTCGCGCGCGGTTGCGCGCCACCGTGACCAGCCAGCCGCCGGGACTGTCGGGTAGGCCGTCCCGGGGCCAGGCGCGCAGCGCCTCGGCACAGGCTTCCTGGACGGCGTCCTCGGCGATGGTGAGGTCGCCGGACCACCGCGCCAGCGCGGCGACGGCAGATCCCCACTCCCGGCGGAAGACGCCGTCCAGGTTGGCCATTGGTGACGTCTGAGGCTAGAGGCCCGAAACGCCGGCCAGTCCTCGCACCAGCACGGTCGAGGCGGGGATCATCGATGCCAACTTGACGGCCTCGTCCCGGTCTGCGGCGCTGAGCACGTAGTAGCCATTGGCGACCTCGGCGCCTTCGACATACGGGCCGTCGGTGATGAGAACCTGGCCATCGCGCACCCGCACCGTGGTGGCCGTGGACGGCTGATGCAGGCCGGCGCCGGCCTTGATGTGCTCGCTGGCCGCCGCGCCGAACTGCTGGTGCTGTGCGGCCATTGCCTCCCACTCCGGGGTGCCGGGCGCGACCGCTCGCTCGGGCGGCTCGAGCAACAGCGCAATCCAATTGCTGCCCTGCAGTGGCTGTGTGGGCAGACCCGGCCCGGCCATCGGCCACACCTCAACCGCACCGTACTTGGCGGCCGGAATAGCACGGGCCAGTTCGAGTACCTCATCGAGGTTCTCGGTTTCGAATACGTAGTATCCGCCCGCGACCTCGGCGCCTTCGGCGAACGGGCCGTCGGTAATGACCGGCGCATTCGGGCCCCCGGTGATCTGCGCGGCGTCAGCGGCGGATAGTAGCGCGTCGCCGCCGCGGATCGCCGAGGCGGCCTGGGCATGGAACGCTTCGTAGGCCGCCATCTCGGCTGCCCCCCTCGCTGGGTGTGCGGTCGCGCTCCTTGCTGATCAACAAGGCGAAGTAGTGCATTTGCGGTCACCTCCGGATAGCGAGCGAAACCCGTTGTCTCACTCTCTACCCTTTTGACGAACAAGGTGGCGGCAATCCGACACCCGCGCCCGGATACGCGGAAATCAGGCGCTAACCGCACCTGGTTTGAGGTAGGTCACCAGGCTGCAGTCCAGCATCTCGTCGGTGAAGTAGTGTTCGCAGCCGCGCAGATACTTGATGTAGCGGTTGTAAACCTCTTCGGAGGTGACCTCGATGGCCTTTTCCTTGTTGGCCTCGAGGTTGTCGCCCCAGATCCGCAGCGTCTTGATGTAGTGGGGGCGCAGCGAAAGCGGCTCGGGGACGACGAAACCGGCCTTCTCGCCGTGTTCGACCATCATCCCCGTCGACGGCAACCGCCCGCCCGGGAAGATCTCGGTCACGATGAACTTGATGAAGCGCGCCGTCTCGAAGGTCAGCTTCTTGCCGCGGGCGGCCATTTCGAAGGGGTGGTAGCTGACGCTGCTCTGGACGGTCATCCGGCCGTCCTCGGGCATGATGTCGAAGCATCGTTTGAAGAAGTCGTCGTAGTTCTCGTGCCCGAAGTGCTCGAAGGCCTCGATCGAGACGATCCGGTCGACTGGCTCGTTGAAGTCTTCCCAGCCGTGCAGCCGCACCTGCCGTGAGCGGTTGGTGTCGATCTCGCCCAGCACACTCTCGCAGCGGGCGTGCTGATTCTTGGACAACGTCAGGCCGATCACGTTGACATCGAACCGCTCGACCGCGCGCTTCATGGTGGTGCCCCAGCCGCAGCCGATGTCCAGCAGGGTCATGCCCGGCTTGAGGTCCAGCTTGTCAAGGTTGAGGTCGATCTTGGCGTACTGGGCTTCTTCGAGGGTGAGCTCCGGCGGCTCGAAGTACGCGCAGCTGTAGATCCGGGTGGGGTCCTGGAACAGGGCGAAGAAATCGTCGGAGACGTCGTAGTGCGCCTGGATGTCTTCCGAGCGCGTCCGCATCTTCGTTGGTGTCGGCGGAATTTCAGCCATTGTCGTCCTGTTCTCCTGATGTTCGCAGCTCCGACGCACCCGCGAAGCCTCGCCCTGACTATGCGCCCGTACGGGATTCTCGCATTAACTGGCGGAGCGGAAGGTTAGCCCGCGCCCGTACCCCTTACTGTGGCAGGAAAGTCTACTTGGCCAGAGTGAACTGATTGCAGTCGATGTAGCCGATCCGGAATGCGCGGGCGCAGCCGGTCAGGTACTTCATGTACCTCTCGTAGACCTCTTCTGACTGGATCTTGATCGCTTCGTCCCTGCGCTCCTCCAAGGCCTCGGCCCAGAAGTCCAGTGTCTTGGCGAAGTCGAGTTGCAGCGACTGCCGCCGGGCCACCTTGAACCCCACCTTGTCCGCGTGCTCTTCGACGGTCTCGATCATCGGCAACCGCCCACCCGGGAAGATGTCCGTCACGATGAACCGGATGAACTTGGCCATCTCCATGGTCAACGGGATGCCGCGCTCCATGACCTGCTTGGGGTGCAACCCGGTGATCGCGTGCAGCAGCATCACACCGTCGGCGGGCAGGGCCTCGTAGGTGAACTTGAAGAAGTCGTCGTAACGGTGAAAGCCGAAGTGCTCCAACGCTTCGATGGTGACGATACGGTCAACCGGCTCATCGAATTCCGCCCAGTCGCGCAGCAGGACCCGGTGGGAGCGATTGGTGTCGACCTCGTCGAGTACCTGCTGGCAGTACGCGTGCTGGTTCTTGGACAGGGTCAGCCCGACGACGTTGACGTCGTACTTCTCGACGGCCCGCTTGAGCACCGAACCCCAGCCGCAACCGATGTCGAGCAACGTCATCCCGGGTGTCAGTCCCAGCTTGTCCAGCGTCAGATCGATCTTGGCGATCTGCGCTTCCTGCAAGGTCATGTCCTCGCGCGGGAAGTAGGCGCAGCTGTAGGTCCTGGTCGGGTCCACGAACAGCGCAAAAAACTCGTTGGACAGGTCGTAATGAGCCTGAACATCGTCGAGATTGGACCGCTTGCGCGAAGCGGCTACTGCTTTACCGGACATTTGCCCTCCCGATCGGGACCGACACCCTCACGAGGTGACCATTCATCGGCACCCTACACGCGGCGAAGCGTTTCCTATGCATTTGACGGCGTTCCCGCTGGTCCGCGTCGATCCGAATCGGACCGCCGCGATATCACGACTTCTCCAGGGTGAACTGGTTGACGTCGATGTAACCGACGCGGAAGCCGTCGGCGCAGCCGGTCAGGTATTGCATGTAGCGCTCATAGACTTCTTCGGACTGAACCTCGATGGCCTCGTCCCGGCGGGCTTGCAGGGCTTGGGCCCACAGGTCCAGGGTCCTGGCGTAGTGCGGCTGCAGCGACTGGCGGCGCGTCAGCGTGAAGCCCGCCTTCGACGAATGGTCGGCCACCTTCTCGATCGACGGCAACCGCCCGCCCGGGAAGATCTCGGTCACGATGAACTTGATGAACCGGGCTATCTCGAACGTCAACGGCATGCCGCGGTCGGTGGCTTGCTGGAAGGTCAGCCCCGTGATCGTGTGCAGCAGCATCACCCCGTCGCTGGGCAAGATGTTGTGGGCCAGGGTGAAGAAGTCGTCGTAACGGTCGTGACCGAAGTGCTCGAACGCGCCGATCGAGACGATGCGGTCGACGGGCTCATCGAACTGCTCCCAGCCCTCCAGCAGCACCCGCCGGGTGCGTGCGGTGTCCAGCTGGTCGAACGATTTCTGCACGTGGGCGGCCTGGTTCTTGGACAGGGTGAGGCCGACGACGTTGACGTCGTATTTCTCGATCGCGCGGCGCATGGTGGCGCCCCAGCCGCAGCCGACGTCGAGCAGTGTCATGCCGGGCTCCAAGCCCAGCTTGCCCAGCGCCAGGTCGATCTTGGCGATCTGCGCCTCTTCCAGCGTCATGTCATCGCGCTCGAAGTAGGCGCAGCTGTAGGTCTGGGTGGGGTCCAGAAAAAGCCGGAAGAAATCGTCGGATAGGTCGTAATGCGCCTGTACGTCGTCGAAATGCGGCTTTAGCTCTTTGGCCATGAACCTGATGCCTTTCCGGGCCGAAACCGACCCTGCGGTGCGCGCATTGGCACCGGAACGTCCCCCTAGCGTTCTGGGGGGATGTTATCCGATTCGGGGGTGACACACGAAACCGCGAACCAGTGTGGTGAGCGCCTCCTTCGCCGCTATTTGGTGAGGGTGAACTGGCCCACGTTGACCAGGCCTCGGCGGAATCGCTCGGCGCATCCGGTGAGGTAGTGCATGAAGTTGTCATAGACCTGTTCGGACTGCACGGTGATGGCCCGATCCCGGGCGGCCGCCAGATTGGCGGCCCAGATGTCCAGGGTGTGCGCGTAGTGCTGCTGCATGAGTTGGATCTGTTCGACGGCGAAACCGGCGGCCTGGGCATTGTCGACGATGTCGGATTCGGACGGCACCTCGCCGCCCGGGAAAATCGACTCCCGCAGGAACTTGAGGAACCGCAGATCGCTCATGGTCAGGGCTATGCCCTGTTCGTGTAGCCACCTGCGGTCGTAGGTGAACAGGCTGTGCAACAACAGGCTGCCGCCAGCAGGGAGGATGTCGTAGGAACGCTGGAAAAATGCGCCATAGCGTTCTTTGCGGAAGGCATCGAACGCCTCGAATGAGACGATCCGGTCCACCTGCTCGTCGAACTCTTCCCAGCCCTGCAGCCGCGCCTCGGCCCGCCGCTTGGTGCCGAGCGCGGCCAGCAGGTCCTGGCTGCGCTGGCAGTGGTTGCGGCTGAGGGTCAGACCGATGACGTTGACGTCATATTTCTCGACCGCCCGGACCAGCGCACCGCCCCAGCCGCAGCCGACGTCGAGCAGGGTCATCCCGGGCTCGAGGTGCAGCTTGTCCAACGCCAAATCGAGTTTCGCCAATTGAGCTTCTTCGAGGGTCATGTCGTCGCGCTCGAAGTAGGCGCAGGTATATACCCAGGTGGGGTCCAAGAACAGGCCGAAGAATTCGTCTGAAATGTCGTATGTTGCTTGGGAGTCTTCAAAATACGGTTTCAGTTCGGCCATTTGGCGCAACCTCCTGCGCCAGGGCTCCGGCGTTGTTGATTAGCAGGCTTGTGAGCTGGGGAATTGTGGATTGAGGAGGTCTAGGCGGCGGTTGGCGGTCAAAGCGGTGATCCGGCAGGCTTCGGCGATGTTGTCGGCGCCGTTGAGGCGGTGCAGATTGATCGCGGTGTTGCGTAGCGTTGCTAGGACCTGTGCGCCGTTTCCGGTATGTGCCCTTTGACGGTCTTCGTCGAAGGTGACGTCGCGTATCCAGTGCAGGCTGTTCTCGATTCCCCAGTGTTGACGCATCCAGGTCATGATCGCGGTAGGGCGGGCGTGCTCGAACGGCAGGCTGCAGATGGCATAGACCACCTCCACGCTGCGCTGGTCGGTGGCGGTGATCAAACGTTCACGAGTGATCCGGATGATTTGTTTTGCGTAGGGGAAGCCGATTCCTCGTGCAGCGGTGATGATTTGCAGGGTGCGGGTCTCGACACGGCCGTGGCCGCGGGAGTCGTCGGTAGCGGCTGTGGGCACCTCGGCCCAGGGCAGCGCGGTGATACGCGCAAGTATTTTGGCTTGGTTGGACTTGACGATCATCAGGTAGTGCGACTTCAAGGTGGCGCAGATCAACTTCGCGGTGACGACCTGGGTATGCATCGCATCCACGGTGACCAGCCACCGCAAGCTACCCGGCAGCAGCGTGAGCAGGGCACGTACGCAGGGAATTTCATTGCTTTTCTCGGCGACAGCGAGTTGACCGAGCACCAATCGGGCACGGTGGGCGAACACCGACACGAGATGCGTGGCTGTCGCTTTGGCGCGTAAAGCACCACGCAGCATCTTGCCGTCCAACGCGATCGGCACCAATCCACTGGGGTCGCTGCTGGCCACGTGTGCAGTGAAGTAACTGCCCATCCTGGCGTTGAGGTCGGCGGGGTCTAGCCGAGACAAAACATCGCGGAAGGTCTTCTCACTGGGCCGCCGGAACCGGACCCCTAATTGGGCCAACACATCATCGGGAGCGGTGGCCGCCCATGTGGCAAAACCAGCATAGCCGCGCATCCCCGCGGCAGTGGCCAGAACCGCGATCGCCAACAAAGCCATCAGCGAATACCTCCGACCGCGTGGGTCCCTCGGGTCTGGCACCGAGGCCAACACATCGAGAAACTCCGATCCGATGAGCTCGCTGCGCTCACCAGGACTCCAGCGGTCGAACACCTCTGGAACCGACGACACAGGCAATACTGAAACGGTAGGCACGGGCAACTCCAGACCAACGACGAACAGTAACCAACTCGATCGTTCTCCAGATAGCCCGTGCCTACACTCCGGCCCCAATAGCGCGGCACCAAAGATCATCAACCCAGCTCACAAGCCTGCTAATCAACAACGCCGGAGCCCTGCCTCCTGCGCCAACGGTACCGCTCGGCGGCAATCACCGAAACTGGTCGTGAGAAAGCCGTATCAGATACCGGGCGCCCTATTACGGGCTATTCGGCCTGCTCGAAGTTGCTCGTGAGGACGCCGATCACCTGGTCCCAGAGTTGCCGTGGTAGGTCATGGCCCATCCCGTCGAATTCCACCATCCGGGCGCCGTTGATGGCTTTGGCGACGGCCCGCCCGCCGAAGGGGCGCATCAGCTTGTCGGCGCGTCCGTGGATCACCACGGTGGGTGCCACGGTCCGGCGGTTGTAGCCCAACAGGCTGCCACTGCCCAGGACCGCGCTGAACTGTCGGCGGATGCCCCACGGGTAGTAGCTGCGGTCGTAGTTCTCCGCGGCGTCAGCGCGAATCCACTCCTCGGTCGGTTGGTAACCCGGACTGCCGGTGATCCTGGTGACCCGCACGACGTTGTCGATGATCACTTCGCGCGGCGAGCCCGGGGGCGGGCCGTTGAGCACCGCGAGCAAGGCCCGGGGTGCCGGCGGCGGCAGAAACGGGCGATTGTTGCTGGAGAAGATGACCGCCAGCGAGTTGGTCCGCTCGGCAAAGCGTGCGGCGAAGATCTGGGCGATCATGCCGCCCATCGAGGCCCCGACAATGTGGGCCCGCTCGATATCGAGGTGGTCCAGTAGCGCCGCCGCATCGTCGGCCATGTCTTCCAGCGTGTATGGCGTTTGGCTGCGCCGGCCCAGCCAGGAGCGGATCAACTGCGGCATCAGGGGTTGCCTGGCGCTGGGCTGCTCCATCTTGGTGGACAGGCCGACATCGCGGTTGTCGTAGCGGATGACACGCAGGCCCTGGTCGACCAGCTTCTGGCAAAACCCGGTGCGCCACAGCAACAGCTGGGCGCCGAGGCCCATGATCAGCAGGACGGGCGGGGCGTTGATGTCGCCCATGTCCTCGTAGTACAGCTTCAGATCACCGGCGGGCTGCCGCTCGGACGTGGCCCCCGATCCGACCCCTGATTGGGCATAGCCGGTGCGGATTTCCATCGCGATTCGCTACGCCTCGACGTCGCTGGCATCGCCGCTGGCGTCGCTGGAGTCGCCCTGATGCTCGCGGCTCACCTCGACCATGAAATTGGCGAAGTAACCGGTCAGCTGCGGATCGGACATCATCTGCCACTTCGGAGCCAGCAGCTTCATGTACCGCTCGACGTAGAGGAACTGTTTGCCGATCAGCACCAGCTCGCGAGGCAGCTTGACGTCGTAGGCGTCGGCCAGCGCCGAGAGCTGACGACCGATGTCGGCGTAGGACATGTCGCCCAGCGACTGCATCGTCAGCGGCGTGGCGAATTTCTCCAGGTCCTTGGCGGCCTGCGCCTCGGGCTTCATCGTCCCGACGGCGCCCATCAGCACCACGATCTTGCCGGCCGCGGCGTGGTCCTTCTTCACCAGCAGCGCGTACACCAGCTCACGCAGCAGCCATCGGGTGCGCGGATCGATGCGGCCCATGATGCCGAAATCGAAGAAGACGATGCGGCCTTCCTCGTCCACGTAGAGGTTGCCCGCGTGCAGGTCGCCGTGGAACAGCCCGTGCCGCAGCCCGCCCTCGAACACGCTGAACAGCAGCGCTTTGACCAGCTCGGTGCCGTCGAAGCCGGCCTTGCGGATGGCGGCGACATTGTCGATGCGGACGCCGTGCACCCGCTCCATCGTCAGCACCCGTTCGCTGGTGAAGTTCCAGTGCACCTGTGGCACCCGGATGTTGCGGCCCAGCGGGGACGCGTGCAGGTGTGCGACCCAGGCATCCATCGACTGCGCCTCGAGACGAAAATCCAGCTCCGCGGCGAGGTTGTCGGAGAAGTCGGCGACAACGTCTTGAGCCGAGAGTCGACGGCCCAATTTCGCCAGTTCGACGGCCTGAGCAAAGCGCTGCAGGATTTGCAGATCGGCGGCCACCCGGCGGCGGATGCCCGGGCGCTGGATCTTGACCACCACCTCCTCGCCGGTCTTGAGCGTCGCGTAGTGGACCTGCGCGATGGAGGCCGATGCGAAGGGCTCTTCTTCGAAAGCGGCGAACAGTTCGGCCGGTTCGGCGCCGAGCTCCTCGACGAACAGCTTGTGCACCTGGTCGGTGTCGGCAGGCGGCACCCGGTCCAGCAGTCCGCGGAATTCCCGCGACAGTGACTCGCCGAACGCTCCCGGGCTGGACGCGATGATCTGACCGAACTTGACGTAGGTCGGGCCCAGGTCGGCGAACGTCTGCGGGATCTCCTTGATGATCTTCTGCTGCCAGGACGAGGCGAATCCTTTGCCCGGCAGCTTCGTGACGAAGCGAGCCGCGGTGCGGGTGACCTGCCAACCAGTGACGGCTACCCGGGCCGCTTCGACCGGCAACGGCACCCGGTCCAGCTTGGCCACCTCGCGGTGTTTGGTAGTAGTCATTTGAGCAGTGTGCCAAATCGACAGTGTCAAGTCACAATTGTTGTGAGCCCATTCACGCGCTGGGTAATGCTCGCCGAGCGTGCCTCCATTGCGAAAATCAGGCCGGAATTTCGCAATGATTACACGTGCGGCGGCGCGGCTCGCGAGAAGTTTTCGGTAAGGGTTTCCAATATTGGGCGCCATACCGGCTGGGGGAGATCATGGCCCATTCCGTCGACAACGACGAAGCGTGCGTCCGGGATCGCCGCGGCGACCGCCCGCCCGTTGCGCAGCCGCACCATCGGGTCTGCCGAACCATGCAGCACCACCGTCGGCGCAGTGATCGCCTTGCTGTACCCGAGCAGGCTGCCGGTGCCCAGCACGGCATCAAACTGGCGCAGCATGCCTGGCGGGTAGTTGCAGCGGTCGGCGAGTAGCCGCACGCGCTGGCGCAGGTCGCTTTGAGGCGGCAAAAAGTTGGGCCCGTTGAACACGGCGACGTTGCGCACCTCGAATGCCAGCTTCTCTTCGGCAGACGCGTTCGGGCCGGGCTGGCCGAACGCCAGCTTGATGACCCGCCACGCCGGTGGCGCCGAGAACGCCTTTCCGGTGGTCGACATGATGATTCCCAACGACGCCACTCGCTGGGGCTGATCGGCGGCCAGGATCTGGGCGATCATGCCGCCCAGTGACGCCCCCACCACGTGTGCCCGGGCGATGGACAAGTGGTCCAGCAGGGCCGCAACGTCCTCGGTCATGTCGAGCAGGGTGTAGGGCACCGGGCTGGGCCGGCCCAGCAGGTAGCGCCCTATCCGTCGGTAGACCGAGCCCGGTGCGCGCATCCCGCGCATCTTGGCCGACAGACCGGTGTCGCGATGATCGAATCGGATGACGCGGTAGCCGGCCGCGACCAGGCGGGCGCAGAATTCGTCCGGCCACATCGGCAGCTGGGCGCCCAAACCCATGATGAGCAGCACCGGCTGACCGCTCGGGTCGCCCAGTTCTTCGTAGAACAGTTCGACGTCGCCCGTAGTCGTCTCGCGGCGCGCAACGCCGCTGCTGGTGCGCACGCCTCATTTCTACCTACCGCCGCGACGCCCGCGTCGCGGCGGCACGAGGCTCATTGCACGGGTGGGCGGCGAAGATGCCAGTCGGTGGCGCTTTGAAAGGCTCGCCCGGCCCGGATCAGCAGCGGTTCATCGAAGTGTCGAGCCACGAATTGGAAACCGATCGGTCCGCCGTGGGAATCGAAGCCGCCCGGCAGGATGATCGTCGGGCTGCCGGAGAAGTTGAACGGTCCGGTGAAGCGCAGCAAGTCCGGCAGAGTCTCGGGATTGAACAGCAACTCCCTGAACCGATCGAGGGTCAGGTTCGCCAGCGGCAAGACGGGCGCGACGAGCAAGTCGACATCCTCGAACAGCGCCGCCAGTCTCCCGGCGAACAGGTTTCGCTCGCGCTGGATGCGGGCGATCTCCATGCCGGACACCGCGTGACCGGCGTCCAGGAGCTGGCTTGCGAATGGGCCGTACTCCGCGGATCGGGACGGATAGGTCCGCTCGTGCACGACGGCGATTTGGGCTCCCACATAAGCCCCCCACCCGGCCGCCAGCGCCGCGGTCGACGGCAGCGACACCGCGCGAATGTCCGCGCCGAGGTCCGCCAGCACGCGCAGCGCGGTGCGGACCACCCGCGCCACATCGGGCTCGACCCCGCCGAGCGCGTACTCCGGATCGAACCCGATCCGCACGGTGCGAATCTCGGGTGAACCCGTCACGTACTCGGGTACCCCAACTCTGGTGGCGGTTGGATCCTGGGGGTCGGCACCGGCGATCGCCCGCAACACATGGCCGGTGTCCTCGGCGTTTCGCGCCATCGGTCCGATGGTGTCCAGTGACGGCGCCATCGCGAACACACCGTGGACGCTGACGCGTCCCCAGGTCGGCTTGAGGCCGGTGGCTCCGGTCATCGTGCACGGAGTGCGAATCGACCCGCCGGTGTCGCTGCCGAGGCTGGCCGTGCACAACCCGGTGACGGTGGCCACGGCCGAGCCGCTGGACGACGCTCCGGCCCAGCGCTCGGCGCTCCACGGGTTCACCACCGCCGGGAAATCCGGGTGGTACTCGGCGCCGGCGGCCTCGCACATATGCAGCTTCCCCAGCAGCACCGCTCCGGCCCGCCGCAAACGGGAAACCACCGTTGCGTCGTAGCTGGGTCTGAAATCCCGATGGATCGCCATGCCCGCGGTGGTTGGGATCCCCTGGGTAAAACAGAGATCCTTCACGGCAATCGGAACACCATGCAGCCGGCCGCGGTGGTTACCGCGTGCGATCTGTTCCTCGGCTTGTCTCGCCTCATCGAGTGCGCTGTCGGCCAGCACCGTCATATATGGGTGCAGCACGGGATTGAGCCGGTCGATGCGTTGCAGGTGCGCTCTGGTGACCTCCACCGGAGAGAGCGCCCGAGTCGCGAACGCGTGCGAAAGCTCAGCGATCGTTGCGTAGCACGGATCGATGTCGCTCACATCCGCCACGGTTGATCAACGTAGCGAACACGGGCAGCATTCGATGGTCGACATGCTGTGCCAAAGGGCCGCCAAAGGGTTGCCCAATAGCTTTGTCGAGTCGCCACGGCGCCGTAGGGTGCGGTCATGCAGGTGGTTTCGGCGGAATCGACCGAACTTTTCGTGGGCCCGCCGGATGCCCCACTGCAGCTGGTCCGGGTGAGGATCGCCGAGTGCACCGAGCCGACATCAATCCGTGTCGACGGTGCCGGCCTGAGCGGACAGGCCCTCGCCGCGGTGGGGGCCGAAATCCTCGAGGTGCCGGTTGTGCTCGAGGACCCCGTCGTGGGACAACGGCGGGATGCGCGGGTCTGGGCGGGTTCCGCCGGCGCAGCCTGCACATTCACATTCACGTTCACCGTGGCCAAGCCGGGCTGGACGATGTTCATGGTCAGCCACTTCCACTACGACCCGGTGTGGTGGAACACCCAGGGGGCCTACACCAGCCAGTGGCACGAAGACCCGCCCGGGCGCGCCCGTCAGACCAACGGGTTCGAGCTGGTACACGCCCATCTCGAGATGGCGCGCCGCGATCCCGACTACAAGTTCGTGCTGGCCGAAGTCGACTACCTCAAGCCGTACTGGGACACCCATCCGCAGGACCGTGCCGACCTGCGCCGGTTTCTGGCGCAGGGCCGGGTGGAAGTGATGGGCGGAACCTATAACGAACCCAACACAAACCTCACCAGCCCAGAGACGACCATTCGTAATTTGGTGCACGGCATCGGTTTTCAGCGTGACGTGCTGGGCGCCGACCCGGCCACCGCATGGCAGCTCGACGTGTTCGGCCACGACCCACAGTTCCCGGGGATGGCCGCCGACGCCGGCTTGACGTCGAGCTCGTGGGCGCGTGGACCGCACCACCAATGGGGTCCCGCGCAGGGCGGCCGGGGCGAGGGTGTCGAACGGATGCAGTTTTGCAGCGAGTTCGAGTGGATTTCGCCATCGGGTCGGGGCCTGCTCACCCACTACATGCCGGCGCACTATTCGGCGGGCTGGTGGATGGACTCGTCGAGCTCGCTGGCTGAGGCCGCGGCGGCCACCTACGCGCTTTTCGACGCGCTCAAAAGGGTCGCCTTGACCCGTAACGTGCTGCTGCCGGTCGGAACCGACTACACCCCGCCGAACAAGTGGGTTAGCGAAATCCACCGCGACTGGGCCGCCCGTTACACCTGGCCGCGATTTGTCTGCGGCCTGCCGAGGGAGTTTTTTGCCGCGGTGCGTGCCGAACTGGCCGACCGTGGTGCGGTCGCGTCGCCGCAGACGCGCGACATGAACCCGATCTATACGGGCAAAGACGTGTCCTACATCGACACCAAACAAGCCAACCGGGCCGCCGAGAACGCGGTCCTGCA
Source organism: Mycobacterium liflandii (assembly GCF_022354805.1). Classification (NCBI taxonomy): domain Bacteria; kingdom Bacillati; phylum Actinomycetota; class Actinomycetes; order Mycobacteriales; family Mycobacteriaceae; genus Mycobacterium; species Mycobacterium liflandii. Next base: position 1,700,696 of record NZ_CP023138.1, read on the forward strand.
GGCCGAGCGCTTCGCCGTGTTCGCCGGGGTCCTCTGCGGTGCCCCGTATCCGCAGGCGGCGTTGGCCAAAGCGTGGGTGCAACTGGCCTACGGGGCACATCACGACGCCATCACCGGCTCCGAGTCCGACCAGGTCTATCTGGATCTACTCACCGGATGGCGCGACGCGTGGGAGATCGGCCGCACCGTCCGGGACAACTCGCTGCAGCTGCTCTCGCGCGCGGTGGCCGGCCCGGGGGAGGCGGTCGTGGTGTGGAACCCGTTGACCCGGCGGCGCACCGACATCGTCACGATTGAGCTGCAGCGGCCGTTGGGCGCCGGCGTGGCGGTGCGCGGACCCGACGGTGCACACACCCCGGCGCACGTCGATGCCGACGGGCGGACCGTCAGCTGGCTGGCCAGCGATGTCCCTTCGCTGGGCTGGAAGACCTACCAGTTGATCCCGACCGACGCGGCTACGGGCTGGGAACCGGTAACCGGGACCGAGATCGCCAACGAGCACTACCGCCTGCGCGTGGATCCCGAACGCGGTGGCGGCGTGGAATCGCTGGTGCGGGACCACCGCCAGCTCATCGCGGACGGGCGGGTGGGCAACGAGCTTGCGGTTTACCAGGAATATCCATCGCACCCGACGCAGGGCGAGGGCCCGTGGCATCTGTTGCCCAACGGGCCGGTGGTGTGCTCGTCGGAATCGGCCGCCGAAGTGCGCGGCTACCGCTGCCTGATTGGGCAGCGGCTGGTGGTGCGAGGCCGGATCGGCACGCTGCTGCGTTATACCCAGACCCTGACCTTGTGGCGGGGCGTGGCCCGGGTGGACTGTCGCACCACCATCGATGACTTCAGCGGCAACGACCAGCTGGTGCGCTTGCGGTGGCCCTGCCCGGTGCCGGGCGCGATGGCGGTCAGCGAGGTGGGCGATGCCGTCGTCGGGCGAGGTTTCGCGCTGCTGCACCCGGTCGGTGAATCGGGAGCTCGGTCGGTGGACACGGCCCAACACCTGTGGACATTGGACAACCCGGCCTACGGCTGGTTCCGATTGTCCTCGGCGGTGTGGGTCCGCGCCGGCAGCGACGCGGTGCGCGCGGTATCGGTGGCCGAGGTGGTGTCCCCCTCGGAGGCGACATCGGGCCCGCTGGCGCGCGAGCTGATGGTCGCGCTGGTGCGCGCCGGTGTGACGGCCACCTGCAGTGGCGCCGACAAACCGCGCTACGGAAACCTCGACGTGGACTCCAATTTGCCCGACGTCCGGATCGCGCTGGGCGGGCCCGCGCGCAACGTGTTCACCAAGGCCGTGCTGGCGGACGCGGATCCGGGCTACACCGCCGAGTTGGAGCGCCAGTTGGCCAGCGGCGGGCGGGCCCGGGTGTGGGTGCCGGCCGCGACCTCGTTGGCGTCGGTCTGGGTGCCCGGGGCGGACCTGCGCGCGCCACGTGCGCTGCCGGTGCTGGTGATCGACGGTCGCGACGACACGGATCTCGCCGCGGCGATCGCCGCGCTGGTCGACGATCTGGCCGATGCCGAGATCTCCGTCCGGCAGCAGGCGCCGGCAGACATGGACCCGTTCGAGGCCCGCACGATCGCGTTGTTCAACCGCGGAATGCCCAGCTTTGCCGTCGACTCCGAGGGCACCCTGCATACCGCGCTGATGCGGTCCTGCACCGGCTGGCCGTCCAGGGTCTGGATCGACGAGCCCCGCCGCACCGCGCCCGACGGCTCCAACTTCCAGCTGCAACACTGGACCCACGATTTCGACTACGCCCTGGTCTGCGCCGACGGCGATTGGCGGCGCGCCGACATCCCGGCCCGCAGCGCTGAGTTCTCCCAACCATTGCTGGCCGTGACTGCGCGCGACCGCGCGGGCAAGCTGGCGCAGGTCGGATCGCTGCTAGAGATCGAGCCGGCCGGCTCGGTGCAGCTGGGCGCGCTCAAGGCGGCGGGTAACCCGCTGACCGCCGGCAGTGCCCGGTCCGTCGACCCCGCCGCGGTGACGCTGCGCCTGGTGGAAACCACCGGGGCGGCGGCGCCGGTGACGCTGCGCTGCGAATTGGGCGAGCTGAGCGAGCTTCGGATGGCTGACCTGCTCGAGCATCCGCAGCGAGCTACCCCAGGGGTTAATCTGCATGGCTTTCATGTCGCTACCACGCTGGCCCGGCTCGAGATGCCCGCGGTGCTGTCGTGTTCTGACGCGCTTGCGCCGCAGCACGAGGCGGCTCAACCGCTCTACGCGCGGTATTGGCTGCACAATCGGGGCCCCGCACCACTGGGCGGGCTACCCGCCGTCGCCTACCTGCACCCCGAGCAGGTGACGGCCGAGCCGGGAAGCCAGGTGACGTTGCGTTTGACCACCGCCAGCGACTGCACCGATTCCTCGCTGTGTGGCCTGATCGAGGTGCGGTTTCCAGATGGCTGGTCGGTCGCACCCCGCCGGTTGCCGTTCGACTTGGGCGCCGGTGAGTATGTGGAGACCAACGTCATGGTGAGGATTCCGGCCACCGCCGGACCCGGGCTGTATCCGGTGCGCGCCCAGTTGAGCATTACCGAGCCGGAAGTCCCGGCGGCGTGGCGGCAGATGGTCGAGGATGTCTGTGTGGTGGCCGTCGGGACCGATCTCAGCCAGCTCGTCTATCTCGCCGAGGAACCGGCCGACCTGGAGCTGGCCGCCGGAAGTTCGGCCCGGCTTGCGGTGACCGTCGGCAGCCGCGCCCAAACCGACCTGACGCTCGAGGCGCACCTCATCAGCCCCTGGGGTACCTGGGAGTGGATGGCCCCGGCCGCGGCCGGGGCCGTGCTGCCTGCCTGCGGCAGTGCCGAACTCGTCTTCGATGTGGCCCCGCCGGGCTGGCTGGCCCCGGGACAGTGGTGGGCGCTGGTGCGGGTCGGCTGCGCCGGCCGACTGGTCTACTCCCCAGCGGTACGGGTGACGGTGACATGACCGGTTCCCTGGTCGCGACCGTCGCGGGCGCACCCATTGCCGTCGGTGAGGTCGACGCGCGCGAAGCGCGGCTGCGCAACGGCCCGCGGGCGGCCGCGCTGCCGGTCAGCGGCACCAGCGAGGGGCGGCAGCTGCGGCGCTGGCTGGCGCAATTGATCGCGACCGAGCGGGTGCTTGCCGACGAAGCCACAGCGCGCGGCGTCACCGGGCATCCGGCGCCGTCGGAGGCCGAACTGCTGCCCGATGTCACCGCGCGCCTGGAGATCGGCAGTGTGGCCGCTGCGGTGCTTGCCGATCCGCGGGTGCGGGCGCTGTTCGCCGAGGTCACGGCGGACGTCCGGGTCGGTGACGACGAGGTGGCCGCCTACCACGCCCGGAACCCGCTGCGGTTTGCGGCTCCGGTGCCGGGGCGGCACGGTTGGCATGTCCCGCCGGTGGCCGCCCCGCCGCTGGAGCGGGTGCGCGACGCGATCGCCGAGCACCTGTTGGGGGCCGCGCGCCGACGCGCGTTCCGGGTGTGGCTGGACGGGCGCCGTGCCGCGCTGGTCCAACTGGCCCCGGGTTATGAGCATCCCGGCGATCCGCGCCAACCCGACAACACCCACCGGCACTGAGCGCTCATGTTGACCCTCTGTCTGGACATCGGCGGCACCAAGGTCGCCGTCGGGCTGGCCGACGCCGACGGCGCGCTGGTGCACACCGCCCAGGTGCCGACCCCGGCGCGATGCGCGGCCGAGCAGGTCTGGGCCGCGGTCGCCGAGGCGATCGCCGAGGCATTGCGGGTGGCCGACGCCACGGTGGCTGCGGTGGGCATCGCCTCGGCCGGGCCGGTCGACCTGGATAGCGGGACGGTCAGCCCGATCAATATCGGCTCCTGGCGCGGCTTCCCGCTGCGAGACCGGGTTGCGACCATGGTGCCCGATGTGCCGGTGCGGCTGGGCGGCGATGGGGTCTGCATGGCGCTCGGCGAGCACTGGCTGGGTGCGGGACGGGGAGCACGTTTCCTGTTGGGCATGGTGGTGTCCACCGGTGTCGGCGGGGGGCTGGTGCTCGGCGGCGTCCCGTATCCGGGCCGCACCGGCAACGCGGGACACGTGGGGCATGTCGTGGTCGATCAGGATGGCCTGCGGTGTTCCTGCGGTGGCCGTGGCTGTGTCGAGACGATCGCCGCTGGCCCGTCGATGGTTCGATGGGCTCGGGCCAACGGTTGGTCGGCGCGGCCCGAAGCGGGCGCCCGGGAATTGGCGGCCGCGGCAGCCGCCGGAGATGCCGTGGCGCTGGCGGCCTTTCGCCGGGGCACCCGTGGCCTGGCCGCCATGATCGCCTCGGTGGGCGCGGTGTGCGACCTCGACCGGGTTGTCATCGGGGGAGGGGTCGCCAAAGCCGGGCGCCTGTTATTCGACCCGCTGCGCGCGGCATTGGCCGACTACCTCGGGCTGGACTTCTTGGCCGGCCTGCGCGTTGTGCCCGCCGAGCTAGGCGGACAGGCCGGTCTGGTCGGTGCCGCCCGCCTTGCCGGGCTCGGCTAGCCGGCTGTGGCGAACGACGTCCGCGTCCCGGCCGACCCCTCGCACAGACGAGTTGGGGTCCCCGATGTTACGGGGGTTTCTCGTCCTCGTGTCGTGCTGATTTCACGCCGGTGTCGCGCAATCCCGACGGCGGTTTTTCTTGGGCGACGAGCCGGCAATTAGTGGCCCCTGGCTAGACGCGGTTCCCGCGCTCGAGCTCATTGATGCGTCTTAGCGGTGAGACGCAACCCCGCGCTTTGGCCGTCGTTGTTGCCGGTTGAGTTGCCGCGGTGAGACGCGTGTCGGCCGGGCGCTGCGCCGGGCATTGTTCAGTTTTTGGCGGTGCCGTCGATTCGCGTTGTACGCCGTTTACCTGCGTGTATAGCGTGTTGGCAGTCGCTTGGGGCGGCATTCTTGGCTGGGCTGATGGGGGTGGGGTCATGTCGTTTGTGAGTGTTTCGCCGGAGCTAGTGATCGATGGTGCGGCGGCCTTGACACAGATTGGGTCATCGATCGATGAGGCCAATGCGGCGGCTGGTGCGACGACGGCCGTGCTGCCTCCCGGGGTGGATGAGGTCTCGGTGGCGCTGGCGGCATTGTTCGTCGCTCATGGGCGCGAGTACGAGTCGCTCAGCGCTCAGGTGGCGCTGTTTCACCGGCGGTTTGTGCAGATGCTGGCCGCCGCCTCGGGGGGCTATGCGGAAGCTGAAGCTGCCAACATATCGGCGTTAGCCGGTTTGGAGACCGTCGAGCAGTGCGTCTTGGACGTGATCAATACGCCCACTCAAGCGTTGTTCGGGTGGTCGTTGATCGGCAACGGCACCGACGGCGCGCCCGGTAGCGGGCAGGCGGGCGGCAACGGGGGGTTGTTGTGGGGCAACGGTGGTAACGGTGGCTCAGGTGGAGTAGGTCAGGCCGGCGGGGCCGGCGGGTCCGCGGGTCTACTCGGCCATGGCGGTGCCGGCGGCGCCGGCGGAGTCAGTGGAGTCTCGGCCGTGGGTGCGACCGGCGGTGCGGGCGGCAACGGCGGATGGCTGTACGGCAATGGAGGCGCCGGTGGCCTTGGCGGCCAAGGCGTGCTCACCGGGGGCAATGGCGGGGCTGGTGGGGCCGCGAGATTCTTCGGTGCTGGCGGGACCGGCGGAGCTGGTGGGCTGGGACTGGGCGACACCGGCGGAATCGGCGGAATCGGCGGAAACGCCGGAGCGCTGTTCGGCCCCGGTGGTGCCGGTGGCGCCGGTGGTGCCGGTGGCCCCGGCGGCGCGAACGGTACCAACGGTGGTGATGGTGGTGCCGGGGGAGCCGCGGGGTTGTACGGCCTCGGTGGCGCCGGTGGTGCCGGCGGCGATGGTGGTGCTGGCCTTTCCGGCGGGGCTGGTGACGCCGGTGGTGCGGGCGGCCAGGCGGGCAACGGCGGTGCCGGTGGTCGCGGTGGCTGGTTGGTCGGCAACGGGGGCGTCGGGGGGCTCGGCGGTGTCGGGGGCACCGGTGGTGCTGGCGGTGCCGGCGGCGGCGGTGGTGCTGGCGGTGCCGGCGGCGGCGGTGGTGCAAAGGGTGGTGTCGGCGGTGCCGGCGGGTCAGGTGGCGTCGGCGGTCAGGGCGGCACCGGCGGTGATGGCGCCACGGGGTTGTCGGGGAAGGCCGGTACCGGCACGGACGGCGAATCGGGCGGCAGAGGCGGTCACGCGGGTAATGGTGGCAACGGCGGTGACGGCGGCGCGGGCGGTGTGTCCCACGCACCCGGATTCCTCGACGGCGCCGACGGTGCCGGCGGTTCGGGGGGCGCCGGCGGTAATGGCGGTAACGGCGCCAACGGTGGTAACGGCGGTTCCGGTCCGAATCCCATCGGGTTCGAGAACGGGCACAACGGTGGCAACGGTGGTTACGGCGCGGCGGGCGGTGTCGGTGGCACCGGCGGAATCAGTGGTGACGGCTCCACCCACGCCGCCCCGGGCGACGACGGAATCATGGGCAATGGCGGTCATGGCGGTCATGGCGGCCATGGCGGCGATGGCAGTAGAGACAATCCCGACGGCGGCGGCCACCCCGGCGACGGTGGCTACGGCGGCAACGGCGGATCCGGTTTCAACGCCGGCAACGGCGGCAACGGCGGTTTCGGCGGCACCGGTGGTAACAGTTTTGGCGGGGTGTCGGGTAACGGCGGCGACGGCGGCCACGCCCTGCATGGGCAGCCGGGTGGTCACGGCGGTCAAGGCGGTCACGGTGGTGTGGCACATATCGACGGTTCGGACTATCCCGGCTGGCCCGGCCTGCCCGGCGATGTGGGTTACCAGGACGGCACCGGCGGTGGTGGAGGCACCGGCGGGGCCGGCGGCCACGCCCCATAGATCCGCGTTACTCAAGTGGCTGGAGTAGCTGAAGTGGCTTGGGCGGCCTCGCGTGGCGGTTCGGGCCCAACTTCCCGTGCGGCGCTGCGGGGGGCATACTCGCCCGTTTTGGCTGATCGGGCGGGCCGCGCTATTGTGGTGTCCGATCCACCGAAGACCGTCGGTCACCGAGAAATCGGTTGAAGGTCCGGGAGTAATCCCGGCGGCCCACGCAGGAGGACGAGGCAAGTATCGCCGGCCCGTGTGCTGGCGCGCATTCACGCCCCGGCCGCATCCTGCGCCGGGGCGTTCGACGTTTTGCGGCGATCACAGACGACACGTCGCACCAGCTAATACCGGAAACTTCCACCGGACTTCGACTTCAGGAGGCATGCATGGCCAGGGCTGACAAGGCCACTGCCGTTGCGGACATCGCAGAGCACTTCAAGGCGTCGACCGCAACTGTCATTACCGAATACCGTGGTTTGACGGTCTCCAACCTGGCCGAATTGCGCCGGTCGTTGGGCGAGTCGGCCACCTACGCCGTAGCCAAGAACACCCTTATCAAGCGCGCAGCTTCGGAGGCCGGTGTCGAAGGCCTCGACGAGCTGTTCGCGGGCCCCACCGCGATCGCGTTCGTCAAGGGCGAGCCGGTCGACGCGGCCAAGGCCCTCAAGACCTTCGCCAAGGAACACAAGGCGCTGGTCATCAAGGGCGGCTACATGGACGGTCACGCGTTGACCGTCGCCGAAGTTGAGCGGATCGCCGACCTGGAGACCCGCGAGGTGTTGCTGGCCAAGCTGGCCGGCGCGATGAAGGGCAACCTCGCCAAGGCTGCCGGGCTGTTCAATGCGCCGGCCTCGCAGTTCGCCCGGTTGGCGGCGGCGCTGCAGGAGAAGAAGGCAGCGGAGCCCGGCTCGGCGCCGGCCGCAGCTACCGAGACTCCTGAAGCCGCGGGGGCCGCTGAAGCCTCCGAAGCCCCCGAGGCGACTGACACGGCGACCGACGCCGAATAGCCACCTGTATCGAGAAACCACCAAATAACCCAAGAAACCCCCAAGAAACTAGGAAGGGACCCAAACCATGTCAAAGCTCTCGACCGACGAGCTGCTCGACGCGTTCAAGGAAATGACCCTGCTGGAGCTCTCCGACTTCGTGAAGAAGTTCGAGGACACCTTCGAGGTCACCGCGGCCGCCCCGGTCGCCGTCGCGGCCGCTGGTGCCGCCCCGGCCGGCGGTGCCGCTGAGGCCGCCGAGGAGCAGTCCGAATTCGACGTCATCCTCGAGGCCGCCGGTGACAAGAAGATCGGCGTCATCAAGGTGGTCCGTGAGATCGTCTCCGGCCTGGGCCTCAAGGAAGCCAAGGACCTGGTCGACGGCGCACCCAAGCCGTTGCTGGAGAAGGTCGCCAAGGAGGCCGCCGAGGAGGCCAAGGCCAAGCTCGAGGCCGCTGGCGCCAGCGTCAGCGTCAAGTAGGTCTGCACGCAGAACCCACGCAAACCCCCGGAGCCGTTCCTGGTTTCCGGGGGTTTGCTGTATTCAGCCCGCGCCGGTCGCCAGGCGCTGCGACCGCTTTGCCAGCTCGGGCGAATCTCCCAACGCGACAAGCAAGTTCGTTGTCATCGACGCGAGTACCGGCTCGATGGCCGCTCCCTCATCGCCGAAGAAGCCGGCTAGTTCGAGCATCACGAACCCATGGATCAGTGCCCAGAACTGGGCAGCGGTCGCGACGATCTCCGCGTCGGGAACGTCCGTGGCCAGACCATCGGGTGCCGCCGCCCGATTGCGGTCGTCCCCGCCGTTCACGGTGATTCGCCCGGCCAGCATCGACCGCCGGACACCCCGCACCACGTGCGCAAAGCTGGGATGGCGCTGCTCGATCTGCGAGATCGTCAGGGTCAGGACGTTTTGTGCGGGCGCGTTGATGCCGTGCGCGCTGGTGCTGCCGAACATCAGCCGATACATGTGCGGGCGCTCGATGGCGTACCGGCGATAGGCGGCGCCGGTGGCCACCAGATCGGCCACTGGGTCATCGGATGGTGGCACCGCGAGCGCGGTGTCGAACTGTCGCAAGCCCTCATCGGCGACTTCGGCGATCAGTTCGGGCATTCCGCCGAAATGGGTGTAGACCGCCATCGTGGAGGTGCCGGCGGCCCCCGCCACCTTGCGGGTTTGCAGCGCATCGGGTCCGTGCGCGTCGAGCAGCGCGACGGCGGCATGCAGCATCTCGTCGCGAACGCCGCTGCGTTGGGTCGGTGACGTTGTTTCTCCAATCATCATTGTTTCTCCAATCATCATTGCCATCTTCTCATTGGGAGCGTACGGTCTCAATAACAGCGAAATAACAATATTATAGTAGCTCAGACGTGACGACCATGCGCAGCGCCCAACCCCGGAATCCCTATCTCGAGGGCTTTCTGGCCCCCGTGCGCGCCGAAGTGACCGCAACCGACCTGGAGGTCACCGGGCGCATCCCCGACTACCTCGACGGGCGCTATCTGCGCAATGGGCCCAACCCGGTGGCGGAGGTCAACCCCGCCACCTACCACTGGTTCACCGGCGACGGGATGGTGCACGGGGTCGCGCTGCGCGACGGGCGGGCCAGTTGGTACCGCAACCGTTGGGTGCGCAGCATGCCGGTATGTGCTGCGCTGGGGGAGTCGCCGCCCGCCAGGCTTGACCCCCGGGCGGGCATGCTGGGGCTGGGGGCCAACACCAACGTGCTCAGCCACGCTGGGCGCACCCTCGCCCTGGTGGAGGGGGGCGTCGCAAACTATGAGCTCACCGACGACCTCGACACCGTGGGCACCTGCGACTTCGACGGCACCCTGCCCGGCGGTTACACCGCCCATCCGCACCGCGACCCCCAGACCGGCGAGCTGCACGCGGTGTCCTACTCGTTTACCCGCGGGCACACGGTGCAGTACTCGGTGATCGACACCCAGGGGCGGGCGCGTCGCACCGTTGACATCGAGGTCACCGGGTCGCCGATGATGCACGACTTCTCGCTGATCGATAAGTACGTCGTGATCTACGACCTGCCGGTCACCTTCGACTCGGCACAGGTGATGCCGGTGAAAATGCCCAGCTGGCTCGGGGTGCCGGCCCGGCTGGTGATGGCCTCGTTGATCGGAAATGTCCGGGTGCCCAGCCCGATCGCGGCAATGCTGAACCGCAATCCCAGGCCGTCCAACCAGCTGCCCTACGCATGGAACCCCGCCTACCCGGCCCGGATCGGGGTCATGCCCCGGGAGGGTGGTAACCGGGATGTCAGATGGTTTGATATCGAGCCCTGCTACGTCTACCACCCGCTCAACGCGTATTCGGAGCACCGCGATGGGGCCGAGGTGTTGATACTCGACGTGGTCCGCTACCGGCGGATGTTCGACCGTGACCGTCGTGGCCCCGGAGATACCAGTCCCTCGCTGGATCGCTGGGTGATCAACTTGACCACCGGCGCGGTCAGCACCGAGTGCCGTGACGACCGGTCCCAGGAGTTTCCCCGGATCAACGAGACGTTGTTGGGCAAGCGGCACCGGTTTGGCTACACCCTGGGCGTGGACGGCGGTTACCTCACGGGTGGCACGTCGGACATGTCGACCTCGCTGTACAAGCAGGACTATGCGACCGGGTCCAGCCAAGTCGCCCCGCTCGATCCGGACCTGCTGCTTGGTGAGATGGCCTTCGTGCCGAGCCCGACGGCCGCCGCCGAGGATCACGGGGTCCTGATGGGATACGGCTATCACCGTGGCTCCGACGAGGGGCAGCTGGTGTTGCTGGACGCCCAGACGCTGGAGCTGGCGGCGTGCGTGCATCTTCCGCAGCGGGTGCCGCTAGGCTTCCATGGCAATTGGTCGGCCTCGACATGACCGGCGCCCAATGACGGGCGCGTAACGGGCGTGTGACCGGTGCCTGCGGGTGGCTGGCGTGGCCTGCGGGAGATTTGTTATCTATCCAACCCTGATATCCCGCCAATGACGTGCGCTACAGTGACTCAAGCCACATCAACGGTGCAGGTCACGGGCATCGGCATTGGAAGGATTTCCCATGGGCGTCGCTATCGAGGTCAACGGACTGACAAAGTCCTTCGGATCCTCGAGGATTTGGGAAGACGTCACGCTGACGATCCCGGCCGGGGAGGTCAGCGTGTTGCTTGGTCCCTCCGGTACTGGCAAGTCGGTGTTCCTGAAGTCCCTCATCGGTCTGCTGCGCCCAGAGCGCGGCTCGATCCTCATCGATGGCACCGACATCATCGAATGTTCGGCCAAGGAGCTCTACGAGATCCGGACGTTGTTCGGTGTGTTGTTCCAGGACGGTGCGCTGTTCGGGTCGATGAACCTCTATGACAACACCGCCTTCCCGCTGCGTGAGCACACCAAGAAGAAGGAAAGCGAAATCCGTGACATCGTCATGGAGAAGCTGGCCATGGTCGGTCTCACCGGTGATGAGAAGAAGTTCCCCGGTGAGATCTCCGGTGGTATGCGCAAGCGCGCCGGCCTGGCCAGGGCGCTGGTTCTCGACCCGCAGATCATTCTCTGCGACGAGCCCGACTCGGGTCTGGACCCCGTCCGTACCGCCTATCTGAGCCAGTTGATCATGGACATCAACGCCCAGATCGATGCCACCATCCTGATCGTGACGCACAACATCAACATCGCGCGCACTGTGCCGGACAACATGGGCATGTTGTTCCGTAAGCACCTGGTCATGTTCGGCCCCCGCGAGGTGCTGCTCACCAGCGATGAGCCCGTGGTTCGGCAGTTCCTCAACGGCCGCCGCATCGGCCCGATCGGCATGTCCGAGGAAAAGGACGAGGCCACCATGGCCGAAGAGCAGGCCATGATCGACGCCGGACAGCACGCCGGCGGCACCGAGGACATCGAGGGTGTGCCACCGCAGATCCAAGCGACTCCGGGCATGCCGGAACGTAAGGCCGTCGCCCGCCGCCAGGCACGGGTTCGCGAGATGCTGCACACGCTGCCCAAGGACGCCCAGGCGGCAATCCTCGAGGACCTCGAGGGCACCCACCGCTGACCGCCGTCCAGGGTCTAGCGCGTCGCGCGGCCGCGGGCGGCAAATCCGAATTGCGTTTCCGGGGAACCTACGTCAGGGTTTGGGTGGGCCAAATCGTCGGTATCCGGGGCGGCGCAAGCCCGTGTTGGCAGACGCTGCCCGGCGTGTCGTCCGGCGCATGTGGGCTGAACCGGTTCAGCGAGTCGAGGTTGCCGAAATTCCGGATAACTCGGCGTAACTTGCGGCCCGTCCCCCTTGACGGCGGGGCGCAAACGGGTCAATCTGTTGGTCAGCATGTGTCCTATGTGTCCGAGGGAAGTCGAGATCGCCAGCCAGCGCCGATGCCCGCGGATAGGTAATTGTCATGGGCATTTGAGGAATGCGCCGTCCTGCGCTATTGTTGGACGTTGCGCTGGCTACTTCCTGCCCACCTCACCCGCCACTTGACGCTGTGGTCCTAGCCTGAGCCGCTTGCGGCTCAGCCGTTCGGTTGCGTGCGTGAGATCCGGGTAGTTCGTTCGCCGGCCAAAACCGACACAATTATCTGCGGCGAACAGGCTTGGTGGGCACCGGCTCGCACCGGACTCTTCTTGGTCCTCGTTAGTCGCACGAGGTGCTGGAAGGACGCATCTTGGCTGATTTCCGCCAGACAGACGCTAGTCTCCATCAGGGTCGCCCGCAAAGTTCTTCAAACAGCTCCGTACCGGGGGCGCCCAACCGGGTTTCGTTTGCCAAGCTTCGCGAACCGCTTGAAGTGCCCGGGTTGCTGGACGTTCAGACCGATTCGTTCGAGTGGCTGATCGGCTCGCAGCGCTGGCGCGAATCGGCTGCCCAGCGCGGTGACGCCACCCCGGTAGGTGGGCTTGAAGAGGTGCTCTACGAGCTCTCGCCGATCGAGGACTTCTCCGGATCGATGTCGCTGTCGTTCTCCGACCCCCGCTTCGACGAAGTCAAGGCACCGGTCGATGAGTGCAAAGACAAGGACATGACGTACGCGGCCCCGCTGTTCGTCACGGCCGAGTTTATCAACAACAACACCGGTGAGATCAAGAGCCAGACGGTGTTCATGGGTGACTTCCCGATGATGACCGAGAAGGGCACCTTCATCATCAACGGGACCGAGCGTGTGGTGGTCAGCCAGCTCGTCCGGTCGCCGGGTGTCTACTTCGACGAGACCATCGACAAGTCCACCGACAAGCTGCTGCACAGCGTCAAGGTGATTCCCAGCCGTGGTGCTTGGCTGGAATTCGACGTCGACAAGCGCGACACCGTGGGCGTGCGTATCGACCGCAAGCGTCGCCAGCCGGTTACCGTGCTGCTCAAGGCCCTGGGTTGGTCCAACGAGCAGATCCACGAGCGGTTCGGTTTCTCCGAGATCATGATGGGGACGCTGGAGAAGGACAACACCGCCGGCACCGATGAGGCGCTGCTGGACATCTACCGCAAGCTGCGTCCGGGCGAGCCGCCGACCAAGGAGTCCGCGCAGACCCTGCTGGAGAACCTGTTCTTCAAGGAGAAGCGCTACGACCTGGCTCGCGTGGGTCGGTACAAGGTCAACAAGAAGCTCGGCCTGAACGCCGGCCAGCCCATCACCAGCTCGACGCTGACCGAGGAAGACGTCGTCGCCACCATCGAATACCTGGTCCGCTTGCACGAGGGCCAGACCGCGATGACCGCTCCGGGCGGTGTCGAGGTGCCGGTCGAGACCGACGACATCGACCACTTCGGCAACCGCCGGCTGCGCACGGTGGGTGAGCTGATCCAGAACCAGATCCGGGTCGGCATGTCGCGGATGGAGCGGGTGGTCCGGGAGCGGATGACCACCCAGGACGTCGAGGCGATCACGCCGCAGACGCTGATCAACATCCGTCCGGTCGTTGCCGCGATCAAGGAGTTCTTCGGAACCAGCCAGCTGTCGCAGTTCATGGACCAGAACAACCCGCTCTCCGGTCTCACCCACAAGCGCCGCCTCTCGGCGCTGGGGCCGGGCGGTCTGTCCCGTGAGCGCGCCGGTCTGGAAGTTCGTGACGTGCACCCGTCGCACTACGGCCGGATGTGCCCGATCGAGACGCCGGAAGGGCCGAACATCGGTCTGATCGGTTCACTGTCGGTGTACGCCCGGGTCAACCCGTTCGGGTTCATCGAGACGCCCTACCGCAAGGTGGTCGACGGGGTCGTTTCCGACGAGATCCACTACCTGACCGCCGACGAGGAGGACCGCCACGTCGTGGCGCAGGCCAACTCGCCGATCGACGCGCAGGGCCGCTTCGTCGAGCCGCGCGTGCTGGTCCGCCGGAAGGCGGGCGAGGTCGAGTACGTGCCCTCGTCAGAGGTGGACTACATGGACGTGTCGCCGCGCCAGATGGTGTCGGTGGCCACCGCGATGATTCCGTTCCTCGAGCACGATGACGCCAACCGCGCCCTGATGGGTGCCAACATGCAGCGCCAGGCGGTCCCGTTGGTGCGCAGCGAGGCACCGCTGGTCGGTACCGGTATGGAGTTGCGCGCGGCGATCGACGCCGGCGACGTCGTCGTTGCCGACAAGGCCGGGGTGATCGAGGAGGTGTCCGCCGACTACATCACCGTGATGGCCGACGACGGCACCCGGCACACCTACCGGATGCGCAAGTTCGCCCGCTCCAACCACGGCACCTGCGCCAACCAGAGCCCCATCGTGGACGCTGGTGAGCGCGTCGAGGCCGGCCAGGTGATCGCGGACGGTCCGTGTACTCAAAACGGTGAGATGGCGCTGGGTAAGAACCTGCTGGTGGCGATCATGCCGTGGGAGGGACACAACTACGAGGACGCCATCATCCTGTCCAACCGCCTGGTCGAAGAGGACGTGCTGACCTCGATCCACATCGAGGAACACGAGATCGACGCGCGCGACATGAAGCTGGGCGCCGAGGAGATCACCCGGGACATCCCGAACGTCTCCGATGAGGTGCTCGCCGACCTGGACGAGCGCGGCATCGTGCGCATCGGTGCCGAGGTCCGCGACGGCGACATCCTGGTCGGCAAGGTCACCCCCAAGGGTGAGACCGAGCTGACCCCGGAGGAGCGGCTGCTGCGGGCGATCTTCGGTGAGAAGGCCCGCGAGGTCCGCGACACCTCGCTGAAGGTGCCGCACGGTGAGTCCGGCAAGGTGATCGGCATTCGGGTGTTCTCCCGCGAGGACGACGACGAGCTGCCGGCCGGTGTCAACGAACTGGTCCGCGTCTACGTGGCCCAGAAGCGCAAGATCTCCGACGGTGACAAGCTGGCCGGTCGTCACGGCAACAAGGGCGTCATCGGCAAGATCCTGCCCGCCGAGGACATGCCGTTCCTGCCGGATGGCACGCCGGTCGACATCATCCTGAACACCCACGGTGTGCCGCGACGGATGAACATCGGTCAGATTCTGGAAACCCACCTTGGTTGGGTCGCCAAGTCCGGCTGGAACATCGACGTCGCCAACGGAGTGCCGGAGTGGGCGGGCAAGCTGCCCGAAAACCTGCTCTCGGCTCAACCGGACAGCATCGTGTCCACCCCGGTGTTCGACGGCGCGCAGGAGGCCGAGCTCCAAGGCCTGCTGTCGGCCACGCTGCCCAACCGTGACGGCGAGGTGCTCGTCGACGGTGACGGCAAGGCCAAGCTGTTCGATGGCCGCAGCGGCGAGCCGTTCCCGTACCCGGTGACGGTTGGCTACATGTACATCATGAAGCTGCACCACCTGGTGGACGACAAGATCCACGCCCGTTCCACCGGCCCGTACTCGATGATCACCCAGCAGCCGTTGGGTGGTAAGGCGCAGTTCGGTGGCCAGCGGTTCGGTGAGATGGAGTGTTGGGCCATGCAGGCCTACGGCGCGGCGTACACGCTGCAGGAGCTGTTGACCATCAAATCCGACGACACCGTCGGACGCGTCAAGGTCTACGAGGCGATCGTCAAGGGCGAGAACATCCCCGAGCCGGGTATTCCCGAGTCGTTCAAGGTGCTGCTCAAGGAGCTGCAATCGCTGTGCCTCAACGTCGAGGTGCTCTCGTCCGATGGTGCAGCGATCGAGCTGCGCGAAGGTGAGGACGAAGACCTCGAACGGGCCGCGGCCAACCTCGGAATCAACCTGTCTCGCAACGAATCTGCGTCTGTCGAAGATCTCGCTTGATCTTTTGGAACCAGCTAGTAGTTACTAAACCCGCAAGGGGAAAGGGAGTTACGTGCTAGACGTCAACTTCTTCGATGAGCTCCGGATCGGCCTGGCTACCGCGGAGGACATCCGTCAGTGGTCCTACGGCGAGGTCAAGAAGCCGGAGACCATCAACTACCGGACCTTGAAGCCCGAGAAGGACGGCCTGTTCTGCGAGAAGATCTTCGGACCGACTCGCGACTGGGAGTGCTACTGCGGCAAGTACAAGCGCGTTCGCTTCAAGGGCATCATCTGTGAGCGCTGTGGCGTCGAGGTGACTCGGGCCAAGGTGCGTCGTGAGCGGATGGGCCACATCGAGTTGGCCGCGCCCGTCACCCACATCTGGTACTTCAAGGGCGTCCCGTCGCGGTTGGGGTACCTGTTGGACCTGGCGCCGAAGGATCTCGAGAAGATCATTTACTTCGCCGCATACGTGATCACCTCGGTCGACAACGAAATGCGCCACAACGAGCTGTCCACGCTCGAGGCCGAAATGATGGTGGAGCGCAAGGCCGTCGAGGACCAGCGCGATGCCGATCTGGAAGCCCGTGCCCAGAAGCTGGAGGCCGACCTGGCCGAGCTGGAGGCCGAGGGCGCGAAAGCCGACGCACGGCGCAAGGTTCGTGACAGCGGTGAGCGCGAGATGCGTCAGCTGCGCGACCGGGCCCAGCGTGAGCTGGACCGGCTCGAGGACATCTGGAGCACCTTCACCAAGCTGGCCCCCAAGCAGCTGATCGTCGACGAGAACCTCTACCGGGAACTGCAGGACCGCTACGGCGAGTACTTCACCGGTGCCATGGGCGCGGAGTCGATCCAGAAGCTGATCGAGACCTTCGACATCGACGCCGAAGCCGAGATCCTGCGGGACGTCATTCGCAATGGCAAGGGGCAGAAGAAGCTTCGTGCCCTCAAGCGCCTGAAGGTGGTCGCCGCCTTCCAGCAGTCGGGCAACTCCCCGATGGGCATGGTGCTCGATGCGGTGCCGGTGATTCCGCCGGAGCTGCGCCCGATGGTGCAGCTCGACGGTGGCCGCTTCGCCACCAGCGACCTCAACGACCTGTACCGCCGCGTGATCAACCGCAACAACCGTCTCAAGAGGCTGATCGACCTCGGCGCACCCGAGATCATCGTCAACAACGAGAAGCGGATGCTGCAGGAGTCGGTGGACGCGCTGTTCGACAACGGCCGTCGCGGCCGGCCGGTTACCGGTCCGGGTAACCGCCCGCTCAAGTCGCTGTCCGATCTGCTCAAGGGCAAGCAGGGCCGGTTCCGCCAGAACCTGCTCGGTAAGCGTGTTGACTACTCGGGCCGTTCGGTGATCGTGGTCGGTCCGCAGCTCAAGCTGCACCAGTGTGGTCTGCCCAAGCTGATGGCGCTGGAACTGTTCAAGCCGTTCGTGATGAAGCGACTGGTCGACCTCAACCACGCGCAGAACATCAAGAGCGCCAAGCGGATGGTGGAGCGCCAGCGTCCGCAGGTGTGGGACGTGCTCGAGGAAGTCATTGCAGAGCACCCGGTGCTGCTCAACCGCGCGCCCACCCTGCACCGCCTCGGCATCCAGGCCTTCGAACCGATGCTGGTGGAAGGCAAGGCCATTCAGCTGCACCCGTTGGTGTGTGAGGCGTTCAACGCCGACTTCGACGGTGACCAGATGGCCGTGCACCTGCCGCTGAGCGCCGAGGCTCAGGCCGAGGCCCGCATTCTGATGCTGTCGAGTAACAACATCCTGTCGCCGGCCTCGGGTCGCCCGCTGGCCATGCCGCGACTGGACATGGTGACCGGGTTGTACTACCTGACCACCGAGGTCGAGGGTGACAAGGGTGCCTACCAGCCCGCTGGGCAGGACAGCCCGGAGACGGGTGTGTACTCGTCACCGGCGGAAGCCATCATGGCGGCCGACCGGGGCGTGCTCTCGGTCCGCGCCAAGATCAAGGTGCGGCTGACGCAACTGCGTCCCCCGGCCGAGATCGAGGACGCGCTGTTCGGCCACAACGGCTGGCAGCCGGGCGATGCGTGGACGGCCGAGACCACCTTGGGTCGTGTGTTGTTCAACGAGCTGCTGCCGCTGGGCTACGCCTTCGTGAACAAGCAGATGCACAAGAAGGTGCAGGCCGCGATCATCAACGACCTGGCCGAGCGCTACCCGATGATCGTGGTCGCGCAGACCGTCGACAAGCTCAAGGACTCCGGTTTCTACTGGGCGACCCGCAGTGGTGTCACGGTCTCGATGGCCGACGTGCTGGTGCCGCCGCGCAAGAAGGAGATCCTCGACTCCTACGAGGAGCGGGCGGAGAAGGTCGAGAAGCAGTTCCAGCGTGGTGCTCTGAACCATGACGAGCGCAACGAGGCACTGGTGGAGATCTGGAAGGAAGCCACCGACGAGGTCGGCCAGGCGCTGCGCGAGCACTACCCGGCCGACAACCCGATCATCACGATCGTCGACTCGGGCGCCACGGGTAACTTCACCCAGACTCGAACGCTGGCCGGCATGAAGGGTCTGGTGACCAACCCCAAGGGTGAGTTCATCCCACGCCCGATCAAGTCCTCGTTCCGTGAGGGCCTGACCGTGTTGGAGTACTTCATCAACACCCACGGTGCCCGAAAGGGCTTGGCGGACACCGCACTGCGTACCGCCGACTCCGGCTACCTGACCCGTCGTCTGGTGGACGTCAGCCAGGACGTGATCGTGCGCGAGCACGACTGCCAGACCGAGCGCGGCATCATGGTCGAGCTGGCCGAGCGTCAGGGCGACGGCACGCTGATCCGCGACCCGTACATCGAGACCTCGGCGTACGCGCGGACCCTGGGCGCCGACGCGGTCGATGAGGCCGGCAATGTCGTTGTGGCGCGTGGTGAGGACTTGGGCGACCCGGAGATCGAGGCCTGCCTGGCGGCGGGTATCACCCAGGTCAAGGTTCGCTCGGTGTTGACCTGCACCACGGGCACCGGTGTGTGCGCGACCTGCTACGGACGTTCGATGGCGACCGGCAAGCTGGTCGACATCGGTGAGGCAGTCGGCATCGTCGCCGCCCAATCCATCGGTGAACCCGGCACGCAGCTGACGATGCGTACCTTCCACCAGGGTGGTGTGGGTGAGGACATCACCGGCGGTCTGCCGCGTGTCCAGGAGCTCTTCGAGGCTCGGGTGCCGCGTGGTAAGGCGCCTATCGCCGATGTCACCGGTCGGGTCCGGCTCGAGGACGGTGAGCGCTTCTACAAGATCACCATCGTCCCCGACGATGGCGGCGAGGAAGTCGTCTACGACAAGCTGTCCAAGCGGCAGCGGCTGCGGGTGTTCAAGCACGAGGACGGCTCGGAGCGGGTGCTTTCCGACGGCGACCACGTCGAGGTGGGCCAGCAGCTGATGGAAGGCTCTGCCGACCCGCACGAGGTGCTGCGTGTGCAGGGCCCGCGTGAGGTGCAGATCCACTTGGTCCGCGAGGTCCAGGAGGTCTACCGGGCGCAGGGTGTGTCGATCCACGACAAGCACATCGAGGTGATCGTGCGCCAGATGCTGCGCCGGGTCACCATCATCGACTCGGGCGCGACGGAGTTCCTGCCCGGCTCGCTGATCGACCGTGCGGAGTTCGAGGCGGAGAACCGCCGGGTGGTGGCCGAAAGCGGCGAGCCCGCGGCCGGTCGTCCGGTGCTGATGGGTATCACCAAGGCATCGCTGGCCACCGACTCGTGGCTGTCGGCGGCGTCGTTCCAGGAGACCACGCGAGTGCTGACCGATGCGGCGATCAACTGCCGCAGCGACAAGCTCAACGGTCTGAAGGAGAACGTGATCATCGGAAAGCTGATCCCGGCTGGTACCGGTATCAACCGCTACCGCAACATCGCGGTGCAGCCGACCGAAGAGGCCCGTGCCGCGGCGTACACGATCCCGTCCTACGAGGACCAGTACTACAGCCCGGACTTCGGCCAGGCCACCGGTGCTGCGGTTCCGTTGGACGACTACGGCTACAGCGACTACCGGTAGCTAGACGTCAGGGAAGGCGACCCGAGGCCCTAGGCCTCGGGTCGCCTTGCTTATGTCGGTTGCCGAGGGCGGATGAGTACTCGCCTCGGTAACACCACCGTCGCAGTGGCACCCTTTGCCGCGCTCGGCCCAGAGCCGACGGCGCACCGCTGTGGACGTTGCGGCCGTGCCCGTACGAGGCCTGCAGCGATGTGAGATGGGCAGAGCCGTCTCATCCGCCCCGGGGCGCGCCCTATCCAGGTACGCGGCCCTGCAGTTCCTCATGCATTGCTCGAAAAGAATTCCACCACAACATATTTCGATGGCTTCGGGCCCCGGAACGATCTGGGGGCCAAGGTGGCACTGCCGGGTGTGCAGGTCCGGCCACCCGTCGCGCCCCTGCTCGCAGCCTGGCGGCGATCGTTTTCGGGGCCGCGGACAATGGCGCGTTTCGGCCAATGGAATTTCGCGCGACGGTGATACGAGTGGAAGTCACAACGCGCCATTCAATTGCTTTCCAAGCAGCGGCTTTTGGGGCGCAACAAAGGTGGAGAATGCGACTTGAAAGCGAATTTTCCTGCCTGCTAACGATAATGCGCAAATGGATCTTCGGGGGCTCCGCAGGGCTCCGGCGTTGTTGATTAGCAGGCTTGTGAGCTGGGTTGATGATCTTTGGTGCCGCGCTATTGGGGCCGGAGTGTAGGCACGGGCTATCTGGAGAACGATCGAGTTGGTTACTGTTCGTCGTTGGTCTGGAGTTGCCCGTGCCTACCGTTTCAGTATTGCCTGTGTCGTCGGTTCCAGAGGTGTTCGACCGCTGGAGTCCTGGTGAGCGCAGCGAGCTCATCGGATCGGAGTTTCTCGGTGTGTTGGTCTCGGTGCCAGACCCGAGGGACCCACGCGGTCGGAGGTATTCGCTGATGGCTTTGTTGGCGATCGCGGTTCTGGCCACTGCCGCGGGGATGCGCGGCTATGCTGGTTTTGCTACATGGGCGGCCACCGCTCCCGATGATGTGTTGGCCTAATTAGGGGTCCGGTTCCGGCGGCCCAGTGAGAAGACCTTCCGCGCTGTTTTGTCTCGGCTAGACCCCGCCGACCTCAACGCCAGGATGGGCAGTTACTTCACTGCACACGTGGCCAGCAGCGACCCCAGTGGATTGGTGCCGATCGCGTTGGACGGCAAGATGCTGCGTGGTGCTTTACGCGCCAAAGCGACAGCCACGCATTTCGTGTCGGTGTTCGCCCACCGTGCCCGATTGGTGCTCGGTCAACTCGCTGTCGCCGAGAAAAGCAATGAAATTCCCTGCGTACGTGCCCTGCTCACGCTGCTGCCGGGTAGCTTGCGGTGGCTGGTCACCGTGGATGCGATGCATACCCAGGTCGTCACCGCGAAGTTGATCTGCGCCACCTTGAAGTCGCACTACCTGATGATCGTCAAGTCCAACCAAGCCAAAATACTTGCGCGTATCACCGCGCTGCCCTGGGCCGAGGTGCCCGCAGCCGCTACCGACGACTCCCGCGGCCACGGCCGTGTCGAGACCCGCACCCTGCAAATCATCACCGCTGCACGAGGAATCGGCTTCCCCTACGCAAAACAAATCATCCGGATCACTCGTGAACGCTTGATCACCGCCACCGACCAGCGCAGCGTGGAGGTGGTCTATGCCATCTGCAGCCTGCCGTTCGAGCACGCCCGCCCTACCGCGATCATGACCTGGATGCGTCAACACTGGGGAATCGAGAACAGCCTGCACTGGATACGCGACGTCACCTTCGACGAAGACCGTCAAAGGGCACATACCGGAAACGGCGCACAGGTCCTAGCAACGCTACGCAACACCGCGATCAATCTGCACCGCCTCAACGGCGCCGACAACATCGCCGAAGCCTGCCGGATCACCGCTTTGACCGCCAACCGCCGCCTAGACCTCCTCAATCCGCAATTCCCCAGCTCACAAGCCTGCTAATCAACAACGCCGGAGCCCTGACCCACGCGGTCGGAGGTATTCGCTGATGGCTTTGTTGGCGATCGCGGTTCTGGCCACTGCCGCGGGGATGCGCGGCTATGCTGGTTTTGCCACATGGGCGGCCACCGCTCCCGATGATGTGTTGGCCCAATTAGGGGTCCGGTTCCGGCGGCCCAGTGAGAAGACCTTCCGCGCTGTTTTGTCTCGGCTAGACCCCGCCGACCTCAACGCCAGGATGGGCAGTTACTTCACTGCACACGTGGCCAGCAGCGACCCCAGTGGATTGGTGCCGATCGCGTTGGACGGCAAGATGCTGCGTGGTGCCTTTACGCGCCAAAGCGACAGCCACGCATCTCGTGTCGGTGTTCACCCACCGTGCCCGATTGGTGCTCGGTCAACTCGCTGTCGCCGAGAAAAGCAATGAAATTCCCTGCGTACGTGCCCTGCTCACGCTGCTGCCGGGTAGCTTGCGGTGGCTGGTCACCGTGGATGCGATGCATACCCAGGTCGTCACCGCGAAGTTGATCTGCGCCACCTTGAAGTCGCACTACCTGATGATCGTCAAGTCCAACCAAGCCAAAATACTTGCGCGTATCACCGCGCTGCCCTGGGCCGAGGTGCCCGCAGCCGCTACCGACGACTCCCGCGGCCACGGCCGTGTCGAGACCCGCACCTTGCAAATCATCACCGCTGTACGAGGAATCGGCTTCCCCTACGCAAAACAAATCATCCGGATCACTCGTGAACGCTTGATCACCGCCACCGACCAGCGCAGCGTGGAGGTGGTCTATGCCATCTGCAGCCTGCCGTTCGAGCACGCCCGCCCTACCGCGATCATGACCTGGATGCGTCAACACTGGGGAATCGAGAACAGCCTGCACTGGATACGCGACGTCACCTTCGACGAAGACCGTCAAAGGGCACATACCGGAAACGGCGCACAGGTCCTAGCAACGCTACGCAACACCGCGATCAATCTGCACCGCCTCAACGGCGCCGACAACATCGCCGAAGCCTGCCGGATCACCGCTTTGACCGCCAACCGCCGCCTAGACCTCCTCAATCCACAATTCCCCAGCTCACAAGCCTGCTAATCAACAACGCCGGAGCCCTGGGGGGCTCCGGACGCCAATGCGTATCGATTGACGCGAATAGTCGCCGAATAACCTGCAGGGGGGAACATCGGTGTCTTACGCCGTGGCGGTTCCGGAGATATTGGCCGACGCAGACGCCGAGGCCGCCAATCACTCGATCCTGCGGACTGCGCGCGACGAAGCGCTGGATGTGATCAACGCACCCACCCAGGCGTTGCTGGGGCCGTCCGTTGATCGGCAACGGCACCGACGGGGCGCCGGGATCGGTGGGGCGGGTGGCTGACCTTGCCGCGCGGCCACCTCAGCAGTGACTAGCTACCCGACGGTGAACTCGCGAGTCGTCGCGGTGAACGGTGTCAGCGCGCCGACCCCATTGCGCGCGGCCCCGTGGTGGACGATGCGGTACTGCCCAGGGGCGGTGTCGCAGGGGATCTCCCAGCGAATGCTGACCCGTGAGCCGGCTCGCCCTTGCCGTTCCCAGTGGAAGCTGGTCGACCAGTCGCCATCGTCGGCGACTCGCGCCCAGTCCTGGCCCTCGCGGCGCTGCACCTCGAGGTAGGTGTCGCCGCGGCGCAGATCATTGGAGGGCAGCGCGCTGACGAATGCGGCTTGCACCGCCTCACCGGGGCGGTAGCTGGCGGCGGGTTCGGCGATGACGGCTCCGAACGAACCGGTATCGGCGGGGGCGGCACGCCCCCAGCTCAGTGGCCGGGCAAGCCGCGGACGGGGACCGGGCGCGATCGGCCGACCGTCTCGCATCGCCTCGGCAAGGCCGGCCACGATCTGCATGAAGGCGGGCAGTTCCCATCGGCCAAAGAGCGTGCTGCCGCCCTCATAGCGCTGCTCCAGGTACTCCTCGGGCGTGGTCAGGTAATGGATGTAGGCATTGCAGTAGCCGACGCACAGGACGTCGGCCAGCTCGGCGCCGACGATCGAGGCCACGGTGCGCCGTAGCCGAAGCCCCGCGACCACGGTCGGCTCGCCTGGGATGCCGATGAGATAGAGCCGCCCGATGCGCACCAACTGCACAGGCGCAATTTCCTGGACGAACGGATGTACCCGGTTCGGCAGGCCCGCGGGTACCACGATGCCTTTGGGGGCCTGCGTCGCGCCGAGGGCCCCGGCCAATCGGAACATGGCCCCGGACAGCTTGTCCCAGAACAGGTTTTGGCCCTGGTGAAAGCCCTGGAAGCCCTTGCCTTCTTCGGTTCCGGCCATGCCACCGGCGCCGACGGTCGGAGACCCGGTGCGATGCTCCTGACCATCCGGTGTGAATTCGCCGCGCACCCGTACCGAGCTGAGATCGACATAGGTCAACCGGGCATCGATGCCGGTGCCGATGGATGTGGTGGCGCCCAATTGGGTGGAGGCATCCTCGAACTGGCGCAACCCAATCTGGCGGGTGTTCTCCAGAGCACATTGCGGCGCGGCGCCGGGCGGCAGCGGCCCGTCGACGTTCGGGCTCATGTCGCCGGGGTTGGTCTGCGCGAAAGCGGCGATGAAATCGGGCTGCCCGGCGAGGTAATCGGCGCCGCGGACGGTGCGTTCCCAGTGGTAGGCCGCGAAGCCCTTGTTGTCGCCGGAGATCATGCGGTTGCGGTTGGTCATGCTGGTGCCGTGGGTGGCGAAGAAATGGATGGCGCCCACGGTGTGCTCGCCCCGATCGATACGCACGAGCGTGGTTTGGGGGTCGATGCGGTTGGGGAAGAAAGCCTTGTCGGCCTCCGGGTTGCGGTCGAACGCCGATGGGGACCGGTTGATGCTCGCGCTGTGCAACTCGCCATGCGACAGCATCACCTCGGCGGGGGCCACGTCGTCATGGGCGTGGGTCACCGACTCGACGATTCCGTCGACGATCGCGGCAAAGGTCGCCGGCCGGAAACCGTTCGTCGTCAAGTTGTACATCAGGTATCCGCAGTACCCGCCGGGCCCGGCGTGCGTGTGCGTCGTGGTGATCAGGGTGTTCTGCTCGGTGTAGGTGTCGCCATAGGACTCCGCCAAGCGGCGCAACACTTCGTCATTCACGTTTTGCATGGGCATCGGCAGCTCGGCCACCACCAACAGCAATCGTGGGTTCTCGTCTTGGGAATCATCGCGGAAGACAAACGCCCGTGACCGGAGCCGAAGATGGATGCCGGCGGTGCGCTGGTCGGACTTGCCGTATCCGAGCATGCCGCAATCGGCCGCCTCACCGGTGATGTCAGCGATGCCGCGTCCGACTGAAAGCATTGCCAAATCCTCATCCTCCACGACGCCGGCGAATTCACGGGCACTGGCAAAGTGCGGCCCGCGGCCATCCTATCCCCACCACAACGCGCCCCGCGCCGAGCGTGTGCCGGTGCTGGCCGGCCGCAGACCCCGTGACCAGACGTTGGCAGTAGGCGTAGCGTCATGGGAAACGCCGGGTGTGATTCTGGGAAGGACCGATGGAATCTCTCACGCTGGCCGATGGCCGGACACTGACGTATCTGACCTACGGCGATCCCGGCGGTCTGCCCGTCATCTTCAGCCATGGTTTCGCGGATTCGGCGGTGATCCGAAACCCCGACGACGATCTGACCGCATCACTGGGTGTGTGGATGATTGCCGCCGACCAGCCTGGTGCCGGAGGATCCACGCCCCGGCTCGGCCGCAGGATGGTGGATTGGGGTGCGGACATGGAGCAACTCGCTGATCACCTGGGTCTTGGCGCCTTTGCGGTCGCCGGCCACTCGGGTGGCAGCCCGCACGCGCTTTCGATCGCGGTGCGGCTGCCAGATCGAGTCACCCACGGCGTCCTGGCCGCACCGGTCGGGCCGTTGGACCAGGACGGGTTCGCCAAGCTGCTGGCCATGCGGGACCTCAGATACGTTGTCAGGCTTCGCCGCCTGCGGCGCCTGCTGAAGTGGATCTACCACATCGAAAGCAGGAAGGCCCAGCGCGACATCGGCGGCCACCTGGACAACATGGCCCATAGGGACGCCTCGGACGCGCCGACGTTGCTGTGCGACCCGGCGCAGCGGGCAATGTTTGAGGCCAACTTCATCGCCGGGACGCAGCAGGGCGGCGAAGGGCTCTACGAGATGACGCTGGCCCTGTGGGATTGGGGCTTCGAGCTCGAGGACGTGCGTGCGCATTTCGACGTCTTCTACGGAGACGCGGACGACATCATCTCGCCGGACATGCCAAGACGCGTCGCCGAACGGCTGCCCGACGCCACCGCGGGCGTTTGGCCTGGAGCCGGCCACTACGGTTTTGTCGACCGCACCCGCTGGTCGGAGTACCTGGACGCGCTTACCGATCGGGCACGGTAAGTCCGCCATGGCAACTCGGGCCGTCGCCCACAGCGATGTCATCGAGTTGGGCGACCGCAGTGCCTAGCTAGACTGACGTCGTGCTTATCGGTTCGCATGTCAGTCCGCAGGATCCGTTGGCCGCGGCTCAGGCCGAGGGCGCTGAGGTAGTGCAGATATTCCTGGGCAATCCGCAGAGCTGGAAAGCGCCCAAACTCCGTGAAGACGCCGCACAACTCAAGGCCGCCGCGCTGCCGATCTACGTGCACGCGCCCTACCTGATCAACCTGGCATCGGCGAACAACAAGGTGCGCATCCCTTCGCGCAAGATCCTGCAGCAGACCTGTGATGCGGCCGCGGACATCGGCGCGGCGGCGGTGATCGTGCACGGCGGCCACGTCGCCGACGACAACGACCTCGACGAGGGTTTCCAGCGCTGGCGCAAGGCGCTTGACCAACTGCAGACCGATGTTCCGGTGTATCTGGAGAACACGGCCGGCGGGGAGCACGCCATGGCGCGTCATTTCGACACCATCGCCCGGCTCTGGGACGTCATCGGCGACACCGGCATCGGATTCTGCCTGGACACCTGTCACGCGTGGGCGGCCGGTGAGCAGCTGGTTCATGGTGTGGACCGGATCAAGGCCGTCACCGGCCGGATAGACCTGGTGCACTGCAACGACTCCAGGGATGCCGCGGGATCGGGTCGGGACCGCCACGCCAATCTGGGCGCCGGGCAAATCGATCCGGAACTGCTCGTGGCGGCGGTACGCGCCGCGGATGCCCCAATCATCTGCGAAACCGCCGAAGAAGGCCGCAAGGATGACATCGCGTTCCTGCGGGAAAAACTCAACAGCTGATTTTCAGCAATTTTTTCGGCTTCGTTGGCGCGTAACCACGGCTAATGGCGCCTACGGTTAATCTGTGCGCCGCCATTTGTTCACGTTACTGGCCGTTCTGGTGGCGCTGGCCGGCTGTGGGCACCGGGGAGCACCGCCGCCCGCCGGCTTTGCCGAGGGCACCAGTTTCCACACGATCGATGTTGGCGGTGTCGATCGCACCTATCGGCTCTACCAGCCCGAGGGATTGCCCGCGGGTGCTGCGCTGGTGGTGATGCTGCACGGCGGGTTCGGCAATGCTCGCCAGGCCGAACGCTCCTACGACTGGGATGAGTTGGCCGACTCGGAGAAGTTCGTGGTCGTCTATCCGGATGGACTCAACAGGGCCTGGAACGTCAACGGCGGAGGCTGCTGCGGCCGGTCCGCGCGCGATGGCGTGGACGACGTCGCATTCATCGGTGCGGCGGTGGCCGACGTCGCCCACAACGTCGGCATCGACGCGAACCGGGTCTATGCCGCGGGGATGAGCAACGGCGCCATGATGGCCTACACCATGGCCTGTAACACCGGCATTTTCGCGGCGATCGGCCCGGTCTCGGGGACGCAGCTAGACCCGTGCCGGTCTCCACATCCGGTGTCGGTGATGCACATCCACGGCACCGGAGATCCGCTGGTTCGCTACGCGGGGGGCGCCGGGGCCGGCGCCGCCTCCCATATTGCGGGGCCGCCGGTGCCGGACCTGAATGCGTTCTGGCGCCACGTGGATCGGTGTGACGCGCCGGTCGCCACGGTCAGCGGTCTGGTTGCCACCTCCGTCGCAAGCTGTGCGAACAACCGCAGTGTGGTGCTGGTCAGCATCGATGATGGCGGCCATCAGTGGCCGCTGGCGGCCATCGAGATGCTGTGGGAGTTCTTCGCCCTGCATCCCCGGTAGCCGGACCATCACCAGCATTACACCTCTTGTGCGGTTGTTGGAAAAATGTAACATTGATCGCATGTCAGATACCCATGTCGTCACCAACCAGGTTCCGCTGCTGGAGAACCACAACCCCGCGACGTCGCCGATGCTGGTCGAAGCGCTGATCCGGGAGGGCGGACAGTGGGGCCTGGAAGAGGTGAGTGAACTCGGTGCGATCTCGGGAAGCGCCCAAGCGCAGCGCTGGAGTGAGCTGGCCGACCGCAACCGGCCGATCCTGCATACCCACGATCGAGTCGGTCATCGCATCGACGAGGTGGAGTTCGATCCGGCGTACCACGAGCTGATGCGCACCGCGATCGGCCATGGCTTGCACGCGGCGCCGTGGGCCGATGATCGGCCGGGTGCCCACGTGGTGCGGGCCGCCAAAACCTCGGTGTGGACCGTCGAGCCGGGCCACATCTGTCCCATCTCGATGACCTATGCGGTGGTGCCCGCGCTGCGCTACAACCCGGAGCTGGCGGCGGTGTACGAACCCCTGCTGACCAGTCGTGAATACGACCCGGAACTGCGGCTGGCCAGCACCAAGCCCGGCATCACCGCCGGTATGTCGATGACCGAGAAACAGGGCGGCTCCGACGTGCGCGCCGGCACCACCCAGGCAACCCCGAACTCCGACGGCACCTACCGGCTCACCGGGCACAAGTGGTTCACCTCGGCCCCGATGTGTGACATCTTCCTGGTGCTCGCCCAGGCTCCAGGCGGACTGTCCTGTTTCATGCTGCCGCGCATCCTGCCCGACGGCACCCGCAACCGGATGTTCCTGCAGCGGCTCAAGGACAAGCTCGGTAACCATGCCAACGTCTCCAGCGAGGTCGAATACGACGGCGCTACCGCGTGGCTGGTCGGGGAGGAGGGGCGCGGAGTCCCGACCATCATCGAGATGGTCAACCTCACCCGGCTGGACTGCACCCTGGGCAGCGCCACCAGCATGCGTTCCGGGCTGACCCGGGCGATGCATCACGCCCAGCACCGCAAGGCCTTTGGCGCCTACCTGATCGATCAGCCGCTGATGCGCAATGTGCTGGCTGACTTGGCGGTGGAGGCCGAGGCCGCGACGACCGTGGCCATGCGCATGGCCGGTGCCACCGACAAGGCGGTGCGCGGTGACCAGACCGAGGCGCTGTTCCGCCGCATCGGATTGGCGGCCAGCAAGTATTGGGTGTGCAAGCGTTCCACGCCGCACGCCGCCGAAGCGCTGGAATGCCTGGGCGGCAACGGCTACGTGGAAGAGTCCGGCATGCCGCGGCTGTACCGCGAAGCGCCCCTGATGGGGATTTGGGAAGGGTCGGGCAACGTCAGTGCGCTGGACACGTTGCGTGCCATGGCAACTAAGCCCGAATGCGTCGAGGTGCTCTTCGATGAACTGGCGCACAGCGCGGGCCAGGATGCCCGCCAGGACAACCACGTCGAGGGGCTGCGGCGCCAACTGGGTGACCTGGAAACCATTGGCTACCGGGCCCGCAAGATCGCCGAGGACATCTGCCTGGCGCTGCAGGGATCGCTGCTCATCCGGCACGGGCATCCGGCGGTGACCGAGGCGTTCCTGGCCACCCGGATCGGCGGTCAGTGGGGTGGGGCATTCGGGACCATGCCCACCGGCCTGGATCTCGCGCCCATCCTCGAACGTGCCCTGGTCAAGGGCTGAGCCCCGAGATGACACATGCCATCAGGCCGGTCGACTTCGACAACCTGAAAACGATGACCTACGAGGTCACCGACCGGGTTGCCCGGATCACCTTCAATCGGCCCGAGAAGGGCAATGCGATCGTCGCGGACACCCCATTGGAGCTCTCGGCGCTGGTGGAGCGCGCCGATCTTGACCCGGCGGTGCACGTCATTCTGGTGTCCGGCCGGGGCGAGGGATTCTGCGCGGGATTTGACCTGTCGGCCTATGCCGAGGGGTCGTCCTCATCCGGCGCCGAGGGCGGCTATCGCGGAACGGTGCTCGACGGCAAGGCCCAGGCCGTCAACCACTTACCCAATCAGCCCTGGGACCCGATGATCGATTATCAGATGATGAGCCGGTTTGTGCGCGGGTTCTCCAGCCTGATGCATGCCGACAAGCCGACCGTGGTAAAGATCCACGGTTACTGCGTTGCGGGCGGCACCGACATCGCGTTGCACGCCGATCAGGTGATCGCCGCCGCCGACGCGAAAATCGGCTACCCGCCGACGCGGGTATGGGGTGTTCCGGCGGCGGGCCTATGGGCACACCGGCTCGGTGACCAACGCGCCAAACGGCTGTTGTTCACCGGCGATTGCATCACCGGTGCGCAGGCCGCCGAGTGGGGCCTCGCGGTCGAGGCCCCCGACCCCAAGGACCTGGATGAGCGCACGGAGCGCCTGGTCGAGCGGATCGCCGCGCTGCCGGTCAATCAGCTGATCATGATCAAGCTGGCGCTCAACTCGGCACTGCTGCAGCAAGGGGTGGTCAACAGCCGGATGCTCAGCACGGTGTTCGACGGCGTGGCTCGGCACACCCCCGAGGGGCACGCCTTTGTCGCCGACGCGGTCGAGCATGGCTTCCGGGATGCGGTGAAGCATCGAGACGAGCCGTTCGGAGACTACGGCCGCCGGGCGTCTTCGGTTTGAGAAGGGTGCCACCGTGGCGGCGATGACAGCGCGATCAGTGGTGCTCAGCGTTTTGCTGGGTGCTCATCCCGCTTGGGCCAGTGTCAGCGAATTGATCAGGCTCACCGCCGATTTCGGTATCAAGGAGACGGCTCTGCGGGTCGCCCTGACCCGCATGGTCAGCGGCGGCGACCTGATCCGCTCGGCCGATGGCTATCGCCTCTCGGATCGGTTGCTGGCGCGCCAAGCGCGGCAGGACGAGGCCATGCGCCCGCGGGTGCGGCCCTGGCAGGGGAACTGGCACCTGGTGATTGTGACCAGTGTCGGCACGGATGCGCGAACCCGTGGTGCGCTGCGAACAACCATGCACGACAAGCGTTTCGCAGAACTGCGCGAAGGGGTATGGCTGCGTCCCGACAATCTCGACCTGGAACTGGCCGCCGACGTCGCCGAGCGGGTGCGGGTGCTCACGGCGCGTGACGACGCCCCGGCCGAGTTGGCCGGGCAACTGTGGGACCTGACCGAATGGGCTGGGGTAGGTGACCGACTGCTCGGCGAGATGGCCGAAATGGCAGAGGCAGCAGACATTCCGGGACAGTTCGCCCTGGCCGCGGCGATGGTGCGCCACCTGCTTTCGGATCCGATGTTGCCCGAGGAGCTGCTGCCCGCGAAGTGGCCGGGGGCTCAGCTTCGTAGCGCCTACCACGACTTCGCCACTGAACTGGCGAAACGCCGCGGCACAAACCAACTCCTGGAGGCGAAGTGAGTGATCTAGTACAGGTCGAGCGCAACGGTCCGGTAACCACCGTGATCATCAACCGGCCGCAGGCGCGCAACGCGGTCAACGGTCCGACGGCTGCCGCGCTCTACTCGGCATTCGCCGAATTCGACCGGGATGAATCCGCTTCGGTGGCCGTCTTGTGCGGAAATGGCGGAACCTTCTGCGCGGGAGCGGATTTGAAGGCTTTCGGCACCGCGGAGGCCAACGCCGTGCACCGGACGGGTCCTGGCCCGATGGGCCCGTCGCGAATGATGCTGTCCAAGCCGGTGATCGCCGCGGTCAGTGGCTACGCGGTGGCCGGGGGACTGGAGCTGGCGTTGTGGTGCGATCTGCGGGTGGCCGAACAGGACGCGGTATTCGGCGTGTTCTGTCGGCGGTGGGGCGTGCCGCTCATCGACGGCGGCACGGTGCGGCTGCCGCGGCTGATCGGCCACAGCCGGGCGATGGACATGATCCTTACCGGTCGTGCGGTGCAGGCCGACGAGGCGCTGGCAATCGGGTTGGCGAATCGGGTGGTACCCAACGGACAAGCCCGGCAAGCGGCCGAGGAGTTGGCGGCCCAGCTGGCGGCGCTGCCGCAACAATGCCTGCGATCGGATCGCCTCTCAGCGCTTCAGCAATGGGGCTTGCCCGAATCCGCGGCTCTCGATCTGGAATTCGCCAGCATTTCCCGAGTGGCCGCCGAGGCCTTGGAGGGGGTCGGGCGCTTCGCCGCGGGTGCCGGTCGCCACGGCGCCCAGGCGAGCCACGACTGAGCGCAACCCGTTGAGCCGCCGGGCGGGCGCCGCATCGGGTTGCGTGCTGGGTGAACTCAGACGGAGGTGGTGGCCGGTGGCGGTGTCGGTGCCGGCGTGGGCCACGGCTGCGGAGCTGGCCGTTGGCGGACAACCTGGGGCCACCAGAACCACTTGCCCAGCAGGGCCGCAATCGACGGTGTCATAAACGATCTGACGATCAGGGTGTCGAACAGCAGGCCCATGCCGATAGTGGTGCCGACCTGAGCCATCACGGTCAGTTCACTGACCGCAAACGACATCATGGTGAAGGCGAACACCAGTCCGGCCGCGGTCACCACCGACCCGCTGCCGCCCATCGCACGGATGATGCCGGTGTTGATTCCGGCGTGGATCTCCTCCTTGAGCCGGGCAACCAGCAGCAGGTTGTAGTCCGCGCCGACGGCCAGCAGGATGATGACCGCCATCGCCAGCACCAACCAATGCAGTTCGATGCCGAGGATGTGTTGCCAGATCAGCACCGACAGCCCGAACGAGGCGCCCAGCGACAAGACCACCGTGCCGACGATCACCGCGGCCGCAACGACGCTGCGGGTGATGATCAGCATGATGATGAAGATCAGGCAGAGCGCGGAGATGCCGGCGATCATCAAGTCGAAGGTATTGCCGTCGGACAGGTCCTTGAACATCGCCGCCGTACCGCCGAGGTAGATCGTGGATCCCTCCAGCGGCGTGCCCTTGATGGCTTCCTTGGCGGCGGTCTTGATCTTGTCGATGTGGTTGATGCCCGCCTGGCTCATCGGGTCGCCCTCATGGCTGATGATGAACCGCACGGCGTGCCCGTCCGGGGACAGGAACTGTTCCAGCCCCCGTTTGAAGTCGGGGTTGTTGAAAACCTCGGGAGGCAGATAAAAGGAGTCGTCGTTGCGCGACGAGTCGAAGGCCTCGCCCATCGCGGACGAATCCTCCTGCATCGCGGCCATCTGATCCTGCAGCCCTTGCTGGGTGGAGTGCATGCTCAGCATCTGGGCCTTCATGCTTTTCATGGTCTGGATCATCTCGGGCATCATCGCCGTCATCTGGGGCATGAGCGTGTCCAGGCGTTCCATCAGCGGCAGCAGATTGTTGATGTCTTCGGTCATCAGGTCGACGCCATCGAGGGTGTCGAACACAGACCGCAGCGACCAGCAAACCGGGATGTCGAAGCAGTGCTTCTCCCAGTAGAAGTAGCTGCGGATCGGGCGGAAGAAATCGTCGAAATCCGCGATGTGGTTACGCAACTCCTCGACGTCGACCACCATCCCCTTCATCTGGATGACCATCTGGTGGGTGACATCGGCCATCTGCTGGGTGAGATCGTGCATCCGCTCCATCTGGTCGATGTTGGTCTGAATGTCGTTGACCTGCTGCAGCATGCTGGTGGTCAGGTCTTGGTTGTACTTCTCGGTCAGCTTTTGACTGGTGCCCTGCATGCTGATCAAAAACGGGATCGAGGTGTGCTCGATCGGCTTGCCGTCCGGCCGCGTGATGGCCTGCACGCGGGATATCCCCTCGACGCCGAAGATGGCCTTGGCGATCTTGTTGATCACCAGGAAGTCAGACGAATTACGCATGTCATGGTCGCTTTCGACCATCAGGACTTCGGGGTTCATCCGGGCCTGGGAGAAATGGCGTTCCGCGGCCGAATAGCCTTCGTTGGCGGGTAGGTCGGCGGGTAGGTAGTTGCGGTCGTTGTAGTTGGTCTTGTATCCGGGCAGGGTCAGCAGTCCGACCAGCGCCAGGGCCACCGCGCCGATCAGGATGGGGCCGGGCCAGCGCACGATGGCGGCCCCGATCTTGCGCCAGCCCCGGACCCGGGCCATTCGCTTGGGCTCGAGCAGCTTGCCGAACCTGCTCATTACGGCGATCAGCGCCGGACCCAGGGTCAGCGCGGTGGCGACGACGATGACCATGCCGATCGCCAGTGG
Source organism: Mycobacterium liflandii (assembly GCF_022354805.1). NCBI lineage: Bacteria > Bacillati > Actinomycetota > Actinomycetes > Mycobacteriales > Mycobacteriaceae > Mycobacterium > Mycobacterium liflandii. Next base: position 1,734,806 of record NZ_CP023138.1, read on the forward strand.
GACACCGAGGGTCTGGAAGTACGGAAGTCGGGTGAAGCTCAAGCAGAAGGTGGCACCGGCGATCGTCAGACCTGAGCCCAGCACGACATGGGCCGTGCCGCCGAACATGGTGTAGTAGGCCGATTCTCGGTCCTGACCGAGCCCGCGCGCTTCCTGATATCGGCCGATCAGGAAGATGGCGTAGTCGGTGGCGGCCGCGATCGCCAACACCACGAGCAGGTTGGTCGCGAAGGTCGAGAGCCCAATGATCCGGTGGTAACCAAGGAATGCCACGCCCCCACGGGTGGCGAGCAACCCGAGGACCACCATGGTCAGCATGATCGCCGCCGTGATGATCGACCGGTAGACCAGCAGCAGCATCACGATGATCACCGTGAACGTGACCATCTCGATCAACTGCAGGCTGCGGTCGCCGGCCAGCTGCTGATCGGCGACCAGCGCGGCCGAACCGGTGACATACACCTTGACGCCGGGTGGCGCCTGCAGGCTGTCGACGATTGTCTTCACCGCTTCCACCGACTCGTTGGCCAGGGATTCGCCCTGGTTGCCGGCGAGCTTCACCTGCACATAGGCGGCCTTGCCGTCGCCGCTCTGTGCACCTGTCGCGGTCAGCGGATCGCCCCAGAAGTCCTGCACCGACTGGACGTGCTTGGTGTCGGCGCGAAGCTTGGTGATCATCTTGTCGTAGAACTTGTGGGCGGCGGTGCCGAGCGGCTCCTGGCCTTCCAACACGATCATCGCCGCGCTGTCGGAGTCGCCCTCGCGGAACACTTTGCCGATGTGTTTCATCGAGATCATCGACGGCGCGGCGTCGGGGCCCATCGACACCGCCTGCATCTGCCCGACTACTTCCAGTTGCGGCACAACGCTATTGAGGACGGCGATGAGCAACACCCAGCCAAGGATGAGTGGCACTGCGAAGGTGCGGATCATCCTCGGGATGAACGGTCGGGGCGGGTGTTCGGCCGGTGGGACCACGTCGGTCGGCGTGTCGGTCGTGGTCGCGGTCATGCGGACTTCACAAAGCAGTAGGTCAGGGCGTCCACGCCGGTTGCGGTCCTCTCGTCCTTCACCACGTCATCGACGATGATCCGGCAGCTGATCGAACTGCCATTGCCTTGGGCCAGGATGTTGGGGGCGGCCGACGGTGCCGTGGTCTGTAAGGTGAGCGACCACGGCAGCGAGGCGCCGTCGATGCGCTGCGGCTTCGCGTCCAGATCCAGGTAGTTGATGTTGGCGTAGCTACCGGAGCCCGAGATCTCGTACTTCACCACCTTGGGGTCGTACGGTTCGGGGTCGTTGGCGAAGACCTTCGGCGTCACCAAGATGCCATCGGCCCCAAAGAAGGTCCGGATTCGCTGGACCGTGAAACCGGCGATCGCGACCACAACCAGAATGAGCAGCGGTATCCACGCACGCTTGAGAATGCCAATCATCGTCTTCCCCGAGGAATCTTGCAGATGGGCTTGCCGACCCGAAGCGGTCCGCTTCGATCGCCTTGCCCGGTGGTGAAGCCTGGAGCGCTCATCGGTGGCTTCCCCTCCTGCGCATGAAGTTGTTGTAGACCTACCGGGCAGTCTAGATGAAATCTACTAAGGTTTCAGAGTACAGTGAAATTTGTGAGCGTCAACGAGGGTGTCGATCGTGCCGGCACCGAGGCTGACATTATGGAATTCGTCGAGCAGATGGGCGGATATTTCGAGTCCAGCGGTCTGACTCGGTTGGCGGGCCGATTGCTGGGCTGGCTATTGGTGTGTGATCCCGAGCGCCAATCCTCAGAGGAACTGGCGACTGCGTTGGCGGCCAGTAGTGGTGGGATCAGCACCACTGCCCGGATGCTGATCCAATTCGGGTTCATCGAGCGACTCGCGGTCGCCGGGGATCGGCGCACCTTTTATCGGTTGCGGCCCAACGCCTTCGCGGCAGGCGAGCGTGAGCGTCTGCGAACCATGGCCGACCTGCAGAACCTGGCGGACACCGGCCTCAAGGCACTGGGTGGTGCCCCGCCGGAGCGAAGCCGACGCCTGCATGAAATGCGGGACCTGTTGGCGTACATGGAGAAAGTCCTCGCCGGTGCCCTGGGGCGTTACGGCCAGTGCGGCGAAGAGGGGGACGCCTGAGCGCCAACTTCGGCCCTGCTCGGGCCGCTCGTCGCGCGGTGGGCCCGCGTCAGCCCTTCTCGATGTTGTTGCCCGACCCGATGTTGTCGACTTTGGGTTCGCCCGCCTTGTAGGTGATCGTGTTGTCGATGCCCAAGACGGTGAGTCGCTGATCGATCTTGTCGAAGGTGATCTTGTTGTTGGTCCCGCCGATGGTCACCGTCGCGCAGGTGCCGGTCACGGTCAGGTTGTTCTCCGAGCCGGCGACATTCAACGACTTGCCGTCGGCGCAGTCGAGGGTGGCCGTGGTCCCGATCGATCCGTAGTTGAGCATGTTGCCGATTTCGATCGACGCGGTCGTGGTCGGGCCGCCGGAGGTGGTCGGCGCCGCGGTTGGGCCGCTCGTCGGCGTGGCTGACCCGGAGGTGCTGGAGGGCCCGGGGGGACTGGCGGTCTCACTGCAGCCGGCCAGCCCGAGAACTGTTGGGACGGCGATCGCCGTCAGCGCGATCGCAGCCAGTCGGGGCATCGGTAGGTGGGCGCGCATGGGCTCCTCAATTCCTAGGCGGGGGAGGGGACGATTACTTGGTGTGGCCTCAGGGGCCTACTCGCTGAAGCCGGTTTACCATGCCCAGCTCACGACCACGATCCCAGATGAACGGATCGCCGTTGTGGAAGAACACCGTTTCGTCCCAGCCGTAGGCGGTGATGTCGTTGACCACGGTGTCGGCCACGACCGTGTTGGACGAACCCATAACCGTGACCGCCCAACAGGTTCCCTTCGCGGTGATGATGTTCCCCGTGCCGTTGACGAACAACGTGGAGTCGTTGCAGTCCAGCGTGCGCACGATGCCTTCCCCCGTGACATGGGTGTCACCGTTTTTGGCATTCGCGACCGGCGGCGGGGCAGTTGACAGGACAGCCACGGCGAGCGCGCTGGTCGCCAGCGATCCGGCGGCGGTTGTCCATTTCACTGCGGGCCCCCTTCGTCGGGCGCGTCTTCGCACTTGATTGAGCCGTGTACTCAGCCTAGGTGTACCGGCCGGCACGGCGACAGCCCTTCAACGGATTTTGCACCGGCTTCAACCGGTGCGGCCTCGGCTTTGCCCGGGCGACCTCCGACACCGCCTCATCGGGCCCGGTCGTTGTGGGTCCGGTCAACTAGAGTCATTAGTTCAACTGCAGTTCGCCGCGCAGCGGCGGCGACCAGCTCCAGTGCAATTGAAGGGCGATAGTCATGGCAGCTTCGGCGGAAGGGCCGTCTGCGGCTGGGCGCCCGCGGGCCGCGAAATCTACGTCGCGCCCCGCCAAGCTGAGCCGCGATGCCATTGTCGACGGTGCCCTGACCTTCCTGGATCGAGAGGGCTGGGATTCGCTGACCATCAATGCGCTCGCGACTCAGCTGGGGACCAAGGGGCCATCGCTGTACAACCACGTGGTCAGCCTCGAGGACCTGCGTGGTGCGGTGCGGGTCCGGGTGATCGACGACATCATCATGATGCTGAACAGGGTCGGCGAGGGGCGTTCGCGCGATGACGCGGTGCTGGTCATGGCCGGTGCATATCGCAGCTATGCCCACCACCACCCCGGTCGGTACTCGGCATTCACCCGGATGCCTCCGGGCGGCGAAGACCCCGAGTACGCCGCCGCGACCAGGGCCGCCGCCGCGCCGGTGATCGCCGTGTTGTCCTCATATGGCCTCGAAGGCGAGCAGGCTTTCCACGCTGCGCTGGAGTTCTGGTCGGCACTGCACGGGTTCGTGCTGCTCGAAATGACCGGTTTGATGGAAGAGATCGACACCGACGCGGTCTTCTCCGACATGGTGCTGCGCCTGGCGGCGGGGATGGAAAAGCGCATCTCGCATACCGGCGCGGAATCGCTCTGACGTCGCCCGATGATCTTGGGTGCCGGCCCGCGGCTCGAGTGTCTCGCGGGTGGGGTGGGGCCGGGCCGAGGGCGCTTGATTGGCTGTTCTATGGTCAGTTCAGCCGCCGCTTTGACCTGCCTAACCGCAGGCGGGTATTGTGGTTGCTCGTGCCTGGCGGCCTACAGCGCCTGACGTGAGGGCGTGGATGCCGGGCCAATTCGCATGTCCATGTTTTTGGCGGCCAAGCGGATTGAGTTCGGGGCCATCGTATGCAACACACCCGGCCGCGGGGTGCAGCTGCGGGGCATAACTGCAGTACAGGAACTTCAAAATAGCGCGGGCAGTGTTACGGGGCCCGCAGCAAACGTGAACAGCGAGAAAGAAAGCCGGTAGATGCCAACCATTCAGCAGCTGGTCCGCAAGGGTCGTCGGGACAAGATCGGCAAGGTCAAGACCGCGGCTCTGAAGGGCAGCCCGCAGCGCCGTGGCGTATGCACTCGCGTGTACACCACCACCCCGAAGAAGCCGAACTCGGCGCTTCGGAAGGTTGCCCGTGTGAAGCTGACGAGTCAGGTTGAGGTCACGGCCTACATCCCGGGCGAGGGCCACAACCTGCAGGAGCACTCGATGGTGCTCGTTCGTGGTGGCCGGGTGAAGGACCTTCCCGGTGTGCGTTACAAGATCATCCGCGGTTCGCTGGACACCCAGGGAGTCAAGAACCGCAAGCAGGCTCGCAGTCGCTACGGCGCCAAGAAGGAGAAGAGCTAATGCCGCGCAAAGGGCCCGCGCCCAAGCGTCCGCTGGTCAACGACCCCGTCTACGGGTCCCAGCTGGTCACGCAACTGGTGAACAAAGTCCTGTTGCAGGGGAAGAAATCGCTCGCTGAGCGCATTGTTTATGGTGCGCTCGAGCAGGCGCGCGACAAGACCGGCACCGATCCGGTCATCACCCTCAAGCGGGCTCTCGACAACGTCAAGCCCGCGCTGGAAGTTCGTAGCCGCCGCGTCGGTGGTGCGACCTACCAGGTGCCCGTCGAGGTGCGGCCGGACCGGTCGACCACGCTGGCGCTGCGCTGGCTGGTCGGCTACTCGCGGCAACGCCGGGAGAAGACCATGATCGAGCGCCTGGCGAGCGAGATCCTGGATGCCAGCAATGGCCTGGGTGCCTCCGTCAAGCGGCGTGAGGACACGCACAAGATGGCCGAGGCGAACCGCGCCTTTGCGCACTACCGCTGGTAAGAGTCCTGGGGCGAGCTGTCGGAGCAAACCCGGCGGCAACTGATAGCTAACTAAGCAACCGAAAGAGTGGGAAGACTTCTGTGGCACAGAAGGACGTGCTGACCGACCTGACCAAGGTCCGCAACATCGGCATCATGGCGCACATCGACGCTGGCAAGACCACGACGACCGAGCGCATCCTCTACTACACCGGTATCAGCTACAAGATCGGTGAGGTGCACGACGGCGCCGCCACCATGGACTGGATGGAACAGGAGCAGGAACGCGGGATCACCATCACCTCCGCGGCCACCACCTGTTTCTGGAACGACAACCAGATCAACATCATCGACACCCCGGGCCACGTCGACTTCACCGTTGAGGTGGAGCGCAGCCTGCGTGTGCTCGATGGTGCCGTGGCCGTGTTCGACGGCAAGGAAGGTGTCGAGCCGCAGTCCGAGCAGGTGTGGCGCCAAGCCGACAAGTACGACGTCCCGCGCATCTGCTTCGTCAACAAGATGGACAAGATCGGCGCCGACTTCTACTTCTCCGTGCGCACCATGGAGGAGCGGCTGGGCGCCAACGTCATCCCGATCCAGCTGCCGGTCGGTTCCGAGGGCGACTTCGAAGGCGTCGTGGACCTGGTCGAGATGAAGGCCAAGGTGTGGAGCGCCGACGCCAAGCTCGGCGAGAAGTACGACGTCGTCGACATCCCCGCGGACTTGCAGGAGAAGGCCGACGAGTACCGCACCAAGCTGCTCGAGGCCGTCGCCGAAACCGACGAAGCGCTGCTGGAGAAGTACCTCGGCGGCGAAGAGCTCACCGAAGCCGAGATCAAGGGCGCGATCCGCAAGCTGACCATCACCTCGGAGGCCTATCCGGTGTTGTGTGGCAGCGCGTTCAAGAACAAGGGTGTGCAGCCGATGCTGGACGCCGTCATCGACTACCTGCCCTCCCCGCTGGACGTGCCGGCCGCCATCGGCCACGTGCCGGGCAAAGAGGACGAGGAGGTCGTGCGCAAGCCCTCGACCGACGAGCCATTCTCGGCGCTGGCATTCAAGGTCGCCACGCACCCCTTCTTCGGCAAGCTCACCTACGTCCGGGTGTACTCGGGCAAGGTTGACTCTGGCAGCCAGGTCATCAACTCCACCAAGGGCAAGAAGGAACGTCTGGGCAAGCTCTTCCAGATGCACTCCAACAAGGAGAACCCGGTGGAGACCGCGTCGGCGGGTCACATCTACGCGGTGATCGGCCTCAAAGACACCACCACCGGTGACACGCTGAGCGATCCGAACAACCAGATCGTGCTCGAGTCGATGACCTTCCCCGACCCCGTTATCGAGGTCGCGATCGAGCCCAAGACCAAGAGCGACCAGGAGAAGCTCAGTCTGTCGATCCAGAAGCTCGCCGAGGAGGACCCCACCTTCAAGGTGCACCTGGATCAAGAGACCGGCCAAACCGTCATCGGCGGTATGGGCGAGTTGCACCTGGACATCCTGGTGGACCGCATGCGCCGGGAATTCAAGGTCGAGGCCAACGTCGGCAAGCCGCAGGTCGCCTACAAGGAGACCATCAAGCGGCTGGTGGAAAAGGTCGAGTTCACCCACAAGAAGCAGACGGGTGGCTCCGGTCAGTTCGCCAAGGTGCTGATCAGCATCGAGCCGTTCACCGGCGAAGACGGTGCAACTTACGAATTCGAGAGCAAGGTCACCGGTGGTCGTATCCCGCGGGAGTACATTCCGTCGGTCGACGCCGGTGCGCAAGATGCGATGCAGTACGGCGTCCTGGCCGGCTACCCGCTGGTGAACCTGAAGGTCACCCTGCTTGACGGTGCCTTCCACGAGGTCGACTCCTCGGAAATGGCATTCAAGATCGCTGGTTCACAGGTGCTCAAGAAGGCCGCGGCAGCGGCGCACCCGGTGATCCTGGAACCGATCATGGCCGTCGAGGTCACCACGCCCGAGGACTACATGGGCGATGTGATCGGCGACCTGAACTCCCGCCGTGGTCAGATTCAGGCCATGGAGGAGCGGAGTGGTGCTCGCGTCGTCAAGGCGCACGTGCCGCTGTCGGAGATGTTCGGCTATGTCGGCGACCTGCGGTCCAAGACTCAAGGCCGGGCGAACTACTCCATGGTGTTCGACTCGTACGCCGAAGTTCCGGCGAACGTGTCGAAGGAGATCATCGCGAAGGCGACGGGCGAGTGAGCCACGAGCACGGAGCCCAGCAGTAGGTAAAGGCCGGCAAGTCGGGAGCCTGGCGGTATGAGTTGGGAACCCGAGCAAGGCACCAGGGTGGCAGGGAGTAACCTGGCTCGGTTACTCCGCGGCATAAGTGAAAACATCAACAACACACTGCTTTTTTAAGCACCAACAGTCCAGGAGGACACAGAAGTGGCGAAGGCGAAGTTCCAGCGGACCAAGCCCCACGTCAACATCGGGACCATCGGTCACGTTGACCACGGCAAGACCACGCTGACCGCGGCTATCACCAAGGTGTTGCACGACAAGTACCCGGAGCTGAACGAGTCGCGCGCGTTCGATCAGATCGACAACGCGCCCGAAGAGCGTCAGCGTGGTATCACCATCAACATCTCCCACGTGGAGTACCAGACGGAGAAGCGGCACTACGCCCATGTCGATGCTCCGGGTCACGCCGACTACATCAAGAACATGATCACCGGTGCGGCTCAGATGGACGGCGCGATTCTGGTGGTTGCGGCCACCGATGGTCCGATGCCGCAGACCCGTGAGCACGTGCTGCTCGCTCGCCAGGTGGGTGTGCCCTACATCCTGGTCGCGCTCAACAAGTCTGACGCGGTCGACGATGAGGAGCTGCTCGAGCTGGTCGAGATGGAGGTCCGCGAGTTGCTGGCCGCCCAGGAGTTCGACGAGGACGCACCGGTGGTGCGGGTATCGGCGCTCAAGGCGCTCGAGGGCGACCCGAAGTGGGTCGAGTCCGTCGAGCAGCTGATGGACGCGGTGGACGAGTCGATCCCGGACCCGGTCCGCGAGACCGACCGCCCGTTCCTGATGCCCGTCGAGGACGTCTTCACCATCACCGGCCGCGGCACCGTGGTTACCGGTCGTGTGGAGCGCGGCATCATCAACGTGAACGAGGAAGTCGAGATCGTCGGCATCCGTCCGACCAGCACCAAGACCACGGTCACCGGTGTGGAGATGTTCCGCAAGCTGCTGGACCAGGGCCAGGCCGGTGACAACGTCGGTCTGCTGCTGCGTGGTATCAAGCGTGAGGACGTCGAGCGCGGTCAGGTCGTCGTCAAGCCCGGCACCACCACACCGCACACCGAGTTCGAGGGCCAGGTCTACATCCTGTCCAAGGACGAGGGCGGTCGGCACACGCCGTTCTTCAACAACTACCGTCCGCAGTTCTACTTCCGCACCACCGACGTGACCGGTGTGGTGACGCTGCCGGAGGGCACCGAAATGGTGATGCCCGGTGACAACACCAACATCTCGGTGAAGCTGATCCAGCCCGTCGCCATGGACGACGGTCTGCGCTTCGCGATCCGTGAAGGTGGCCGCACCGTCGGCGCCGGCCGGGTCGTCAAGATCATCAAGTAGATCCAACCGGATCCAGCACCAGTCAAAACCAGGCCCGGATAGCCGAGATCGGCTATCCGGGCCTGGTGTTTGTCTGCCCGCCGCCGAATTGCCTGCACCAGAACCGGATCACCTTTGCCGCCGTGCAACGTGCGCGGTCGGCGGCCATCGATCGCGGCACCGGCGCCACCCGACGGTCGTGTTTGGTCTTCGCCCAGTTCAAAGGGCGCTAATCTGGCATCAATTTCCCGGCGACCCGAGGAGAACAAGATGCTGGCGCGCTACCTGAAGATGCAGTTGCTGGTGCTGCTTTGCGGCGGTCTGGTCGGGCCGATTTTCCTGATCGTCTACTTTGCCCTCGACGTGGGCAGCCTGTTGTCGTGGATGTTGTATGTGGGCCTGCTCATCACCGTGGCCGATGTGTTGATTGCGCTGGCGCTGACCAGTTTCGGCGCGAAATCGGCGGCCAAGTCCGCTGAGCTCGAGCAGAGCGGAGTGTTGGCGCTGGCCCAAATCACCGGCCTGACCGAGACCGGCACCCGGATCAACGACCGCCCCCTGGTGAAGGTCCACCTGCATATCTCGGGTCCTGGGATCGCGGCGTTCGACAGCGAAGACCGGGTCATCGCCAGCGTGACCCGCCTCGGCAACCTCACCGCGCGCAAACTCGTCGTGCTGGTCAACCCCGCCACTCGGGAATACCTGATCGACTGGGAGCGCAGTGCGCTGGTCAACGGCCTGGTCCCGGCAAAGTCACCGTCGCAGAAGATAACAGGACATACGACCTCAGCGGACAGGCCGGTCCGTTGATGGAGATTCTGCAGATCCTCAAGGCCAACGGGATTCCGCTAAACCGGATGGTGGACATCCGATCGAATCCGGTCCTGCGCCAACAGATCCAAGCGGTGGTGCGCCGTGCGGCCCAGCAGCAGATGCCCGCGGGTGCGGCCCAGCCGAGTGCGACCCCACAAGCCTCCATCGCCGAGCGCCTCCAAGAGCTGGAATCGCTGCATGCCAGTGGGGCGCTGAACGCGCAGGAGTACGCCAGCAGGCGTGCCCAGATCATCTCCGAAATCTGAGCCGAATCCTGGCGCCCCGCCAGGCGCGTCGGGCCGGTGGCGTGCCGGGCGCCACGACATGCCAGCGCCGGCGGGCGCGTTAGAACACGTTTCATTTTCGCTGCTAGCCTGACATTCGGCGAGAGGGGTGTACGTGGCTGCACAGACTGGATCACTGGATGGACGGGTGGCCTTAGTCACCGGGGCCGCGCGCGCAGGGGCGATCGCATGCGGTGCGGTTGGCGCGCGAGGGTGCCGACATCATCGCCATGGACATCTGCGGACCGGTATCCGAGAGCATCACCTACGCACCGGCCACCGCGGCAGACCTCAGCGAGACGATCCGCGCGGTGGAGAGCGAAGGTCGCAAGGTACTAGCGCGCCAGGCGGATGTCCGCGACAGTGCGGCGTTGCAGCAACTGGTCGCCGATGGGGTCGAGGAATTCGGTCGGCTTGACGTGGTGGTAGCCAATGCCGGGGTGTTGGGCTGGGGCAGGCTCTGGGAACTCACCGATGAGCAGTGGGACACCGTGATCGGCGTCAACCTCAGCGGCACCTGGCGAACGCTGCGCGCGGCGGTGCCCGCGATGATCGAGGCTGGCAATGGCGGGTCGATCATCGTCGTCAGCTCGTCGGCAGGTTTGAAGGCCACACCGGGCAACGGTCACTATGCGGCGAGCAAGCACGGGCTCGTGGCGCTGACGAACACCCTGGCCATCGAACTCGGCGAGTACGACATCCGGGTCAACTCCATTCATCCGTACTCGGTCGAGACGCCGATGATCGAGCCGGACGTGATGATGCAGGTATTCGGCGAGCATCCCCGCTTCTTGCATAGCTTCCCGCCAATGCCATTGCAGTACAAGGTTTAATGACCTCCGAGGAGGTCTCCGATGTCGTGGTCTGGCTGGCCGGCGACGGCTCTGGCACGCTGAGCGGGGCACAGATCCCCGTTGACAAGGGCGCCTTGAAGTACTGACACGCCATCGTGTATGAACACCACGTGACCAGTAGTGAAGGTGTGACCCAGGATCCCGGCGCCACGGCGGCCAACGGGATTGTGATCATCGGCGGCGGGCTGGCGGCCGCCCGCACCGCCGAGCAGCTGCGTCGGGCCGGCTATGAGGGTCAGCTCACGATCGTCAGCGACGAGGTGCACCTGCCCTATGACCGACCGCCGCTGTCCAAAGAGGTGCTGCGCAGTGAGGTCGACGACGTGTCGCTCAAGCCACGCGAGTGGTACGACGAGAAGGGCATCACCCTGCGGCTGGGCTCGGCGGCAACCGGCTTGGACACCGCCGCGCAAACCGTGACGCTGGCCGACCGGACGGTGCTCGGCTACGACGAGCTGGTTATCGCAACCGGATTGGTGCCCCGGCGCATTCCGGCCTTCCCCGAACTCGAGGGCATTCGGGTGCTGCGCTCGTTTGACGAATGTATGGCGCTGCGCAGCCACGCCTCGGCCGCCAAGCGCGCGGTCGTGATTGGTGCCGGTTTCATCGGGTGTGAGGTGGCGGCCAGTCTGCGTGGTCTCGGGGTGGAGGTGGTGCTGGTCGAACCACAGCCAACGCCGCTGGCGGCGGTGCTCGGCGAGCAGATCGGCGAGCTGGTGGCGCGGCTGCATCGTAGTGAGGGCGTCGATGTTCGCACCGGGGTTGGGGTGGCTGAGGTCCGCGGCGACGGCCATGTCGACACCGTGGTGCTGGCCGACGGCACGCAACTCGACGCCGATCTGGTGGTTGTCGGCATCGGTTCGCACCCGGCGACCGGGTGGCTCGACGGTAGCGGCATCGCGGTCGATAACGGCGTGGTTTGTGACGCCGCCGGACGTACCAGCGCGCCCAACGTGTGGGCGCTCGGTGATGTTGCATCCTGGCGGGATCAAATGGGACACCAAGTCCGCGTGGAACATTGGAGCAATGTAGCCGATCAGGCACGGGTAGTGGTGCCGGCGATGTTGGGGCGCGAAGTGTCCTCGAACGTGGTGGTGCCCTACTTCTGGAGTGACCAGTACGACGTCAAGATCCAATGCCTTGGTGAGCCGCATTCGACCGATGTGGTGCACCTGGTCGAGGACGACGGACGAAAGTTCCTTGCCTACTACGAGCGTGATGGTGTGCTCGTTGGCGTGGTCGGTGGCGGGGTGCCGGGCAAGGTCATGAAGGTACGTGCCAAAATCGCCGCCGCCGTGCCCATCTCCGAGATGCTGGACGAATCGCAGGGCTAGACATCCGCGCGGATACCGGCGCCTGGCGCCGGCCCGGGTGGCCCGCTTGTGCGGTGGCCGACGCTAACGAAATCTGGGCGATGGCGCGCCGAGAAAGCTACTGCCAGTTCACCGGTGGCCCGTGCGGATGGCATTGGCCTAGAACCCGGGCCTCGCCGGACGGCCAGCTGGCCAGACGTACCAGGAACTTGAGCCGACCGCCCTCGTCGCGTGCGGGCTCGAGGGTGAGGTGGGCGAAGGGTGAGCGGGGGCCGGCCTGTGCGCCCAGCTCCGCGACTCGGTCGCGGATCGCGGCACGCTCCTGGGCGGCCAGGTATTGCCAGGTGATCGAATGCCACAACACCGTCAGCGTTTCGTCTTGCAGCGTCAGCCCGGCGACGCCGTCGGCGGCGGTCTTGCGTTCGAGCTGTGCCGGGACGTCCCGCGCGACGGCGATCGCGCCGCGCAGCCGCTTCATCCGGGCGTGCTGGTCGGGCCAGACATAGCTCAACACGGTCATTTCGCCGTCAGTGCCGCAGATATCGATGGGTGCGATGTCGTAGCCGTGACGTTGGACGATCTGTAGTGCCAGCGCGGGCGGCAACTCACCGCGCCAAGCATCTTCGATAATCACCGGGGAGTCGATCGGGCCCCACGTCATTCCGGCGTAGCGGTAGTGGTAGCGGTCAGCCCGCAGGTTCAGTCCGGCACTGGCCCCAATCTCGAAAAGTCTTACCGGAAAGTTGAATTCGTGGCGAATGTGCAGCAGGCCACCGATCAGTGCCGCCGACCGGCCGACTTCGTTGGTCTGTGGGGGCTGGTCAAGAGCGCCGCGCAAGGCTTCGGTGTGGTTGGCCGCGACGAGTTCGATTTCGGGCCAGGCGCTCTTGGCGTCCCAGCTGCCGTCAGTGCTGGGATACCAGCGGCGCAACGTGGGTGCCCGGCCGTCGAGCACCATTCGGTGCAGGCCGCCGAGCAGCCGCAGCGGGGTGGCATACCGGGACGGGTCGTCCTCGTGGCCGGCCAGGATGGGGGGCGAATACGCCGCCCGCTTCGACATCGGCGGCGACCAATTTAAACAACTCGCCATACATCGGCGATCCGGATCGGGCGCAGAACCGGCCCTGTGACCGCAGGGTGTGCAGCAGATGCTCGATACCCCCACTCTTTGCCTCCTGCATCAGTCCAGCTTCTCCAAGCCGGCGCCAACGACGTCGAAGGCATTCCCGAGCGCTTCCGGTAACGAGACGGATTCGTCGCTGAGCCAGTGTTCGTAGGCGCTCAACGCGACGCCGAGCATCGTCCAGGCAACCGTCTGGGGCACCAGGTCGGTGGGTTTGACACTGAGTCGTCGGGCCACGAAACCGGCGATCTCCGCACGCCAGCCGGCATACATCGTCATCGAATACGCCTGCAGCTCAGCGGTTTGCAGAATGATGCGCATCCGCTGGCGATGCCGAATGGTCTCGGATTCGTCGTAGGTGTTGAACGCCAACAGCGCCTCCCGCAGCGCCTTGCCCAACCGAACGTGCCCGTCGATGCGCTCGAGCAGATCCTGCAGCTGGGCAAGGTGGGTGTCGAAGTCGCCCCAGGGGATCGCGTTCTTCGAGGCGTAGTAGCGGAACAGGGTGCGTCGGGCGATGCCGGCGGCTTGGGCAACGTCGTCGACGCTGACCTCGGCGAAGGTGCGGGCGGCGAACAAGTCGATGGCAACGTCGGCGATGTGGCGCTTGGTCGTCGAGGGGCGCCGACCGGCCCGCGACTCATGCGCCATCGGTTCCACCCTTCCATTTCGGCACTCGATGCCATATTCTGGCATCGCTGACGCTGACGCTGACGCTGACGCTGACGCTGACGCTGACGCTGACTGTGACTAGCGCCACCGCTCATTGTCACCTCATTGTTAACGCCCATGACGAAAGGCAACTCACATGGACCGCGAAACTGAAGCCGAGACTGCCGAGCTGATCACCGAGTCGCTGGTCGAAGAGGTGTCCATCGACGGCATGTGCGGGGTCTACTGACCGTGCCCGCGCCGGCGCAGGCGGCGGCCGGGGCCGGGGCTTTCGACCCTGATCGGGGCTGGCGGCTGCACGCGCAAGTGGCGGTGCGGCCGGAGCCGTTTGGAGCGCTGCTTTATCACTTCGGCACCCGCAAGCTGTCATTTCTGAAAAATCGCACCATCTTGGCGGTCGTTCGGTCACTGGCCGACCATCCCGATGTTCGCTCGGCCTGCCGCGCCGCGGGGGTTGATGACTCCGAACACGCTCCCTACTTGCACGCGTTGTCGGTTCTGGCCGGCTCTCACATGCTGGTTCCCCAGGAGGCTGATCAATGACGACCGCAGTACCGCGGCTGATCGAGCAGTTCGAGCATGGGCTCGACGCGCCGATTTGTCTGACGTGGGAACTGACCTACGCCTGCAATCTGGCCTGCGTGCATTGCCTTTCGTCCTCAGGCAAGAGGGAACCGGGTGAGTTGTCCACCCGGCAATGCCAGGACATCATCGACGAGTTGGAACGCATGCAGGTGTTCTACGTGAACATCGGTGGTGGCGAACCCACGGTGCGTCCGGACTTTTGGGAGCTGGTGGACTACGCCACCGCACACCACGTCGGAGTGAAGTTCTCTACCAACGGGGTTCGGATCAACCCGGAGGTCGCCGCGCGGCTAGCTGCCAGCGACTACGTCGATGTCCAGATCTCGCTCGACGGCGCGACCGCCGAAGTCAATGACGCCGTCCGGGGTGCCGGATCGTTCGCCATGGCGGTGCGCGCGCTCGAGAACCTGGCGGCCGCGGGTTTCGCCGACGCGAAGATCTCCGTGGTGGTGACCCGGCACAACGTCGGCCAACTCGATGATTTCGCCGCGCTGGCGGACCGCTACGGTGCCACGCTGCGGATCACCCGGCTACGGCCGTCGGGGCGCGGTGCGGACGTCTGGGAGGAATTGCACCCCACCGCGGCCCAGCAGGTCGCGCTCTACGACTGGTTGGTCGCCAAGGGCGAACGGGTACTGACCGGTGATTCGTTCTTTCACCTGGCGCCCCTGGGGTCCTCGGGCGCGCTGGCCGGTCTGAACATGTGTGGAGCCGGGCGGGTGGTGTGCCTGATCGATCCGGTGGGTGACGTATACGCCTGCCCGTTCGCCATCCACGACCGCTTCCTAGCTGGAAACGTCCTGACCGACGGCGGTTTTGACCAGGTCTGGAAGAACGCGCCGTTGTTCCGGCAGCTGCGGGAGCCGCAGTCGGCGGGCGCCTGCGGCAGTTGTGGGCACTACGACAGCTGCCGCGGCGGTTGCATGGCAGCCAAGTTCTTTACCGGTCTTCCGCTCGATGGGCCCGACCCCGAGTGCGTCCAGGGGTACGGTGCGCCGGCACTGGCGCAGGAGCGCCATGCGCCGCGTCCGCGGGTGGATCACTCGCGGGGCAGCCGAGTGAGCGCGCCGGTGCCCCTGACGCTGACGACGCGCCCGCCCGCGCGCCTGTGCAACGAAAGTCCCGTGTAGTCATGGCCGATGAGTGGTTTGAAACGGTCGCCATCGCCCAGCAGAGGGCGAAACGGCGTCTCCCGAAATCTGTTTACTCATCCCTGATTTCGGCCAGCGAAAAGGGAATAACGGTGGCCGACAATGTGGCGGCGTTTAGCGAACTCGGCTTCGCACCGCATGTCATCGGCGCAGCTGAAAAGCGCGATATGTCGACCACCGTTATGGGACAGGATATTTCGATGCCTGTTCTCATCTCGCCCACCGGCGTTCAAGCGGTGCATCCCGACGGTGAGGTGGCCGTTGCCCGCGCAGCGGCCGCACGTGGCACGGCGATGGGCCTGTCGTCGTTTGCCAGCAAGACGATCGAAGATGTCATCGCCGCCAACCCCAAAATCTTCTTTCAGATCTACTGGCTCGGCGGGCGCGACGCGATTGCCGAGCGTGTCGAGCGGGCCCGTCAGGCCGGAGCGGTGGGCCTGATCGTCACCACGGACTGGACGTTCTCCCACGGGCGTGACTGGGGCAGCCCCAAGATCCCCGAACAGATGAACCTGCGGACCATCCTGCGCCTGTCGCCGGAGGCGATTGTTCGCCCCAGGTGGCTGTGGAAGTTCGGTAAGACATTGCGGCCACCGGATCTGCGGGTGCCAAATCAGGGGCGGCGCGGCGAACCCGGTCCCGCGTTTTTCGCCGCGTACGGAGAATGGATGGGCACCCCGCCACCGACCTGGGATGACATTGCCTGGTTGCGTGAGCTATGGGGTGGACCTTTCATGCTCAAGGGGGTCATGCGGGTCGACGACGCCAAACGGGCTGTTGACGCTGGAGTTTCGGCGATTTCGGTGTCCAACCACGGTGGAAACAACCTCGATGGGACGCCGGCGTCGATTCGGGCCCTGCCCGCCGTGGCGGCAGCGGTCGGCGACCAGGTCGAGGTGCTGCTGGATGGCGGCATCCGGCGGGGGAGCGACGTGGTCAAGGCGGTTGCGCTGGGTGCCCGGGCGGTGCTGGTTGGCCGCGCCTACCTGTGGGGACTGGCCGCCAACGGTCAGGCCGGCGTCGAGAACGTCCTTGACATTCTGCGCGGCGGCATCGACTCGGCGCTGATGGGTCTGGGCCATAGTTCGATCCATGACCTGCGGTCAGACGACATTCTGATCCCCGCCGATTTCGTCCGGCGCCTGGGCGGGTAGGAATCCGGGCCTGCCTTACCACAAAGTTGAGCGGCCGTATCAAGAATCTGTGAGGTCGGGCGCCGCCGCCGGTCCGGCGAGTTGAGTTCGGGCCGGTCAGGCGTCGACCCGAAGAAAAAAATCCGTAGAAAAGGTAACAATCGGTGCACGCCAGGTGAATTCGTCCTACCATCGGCGAGTGCCCGTACTCGGCGAATTGGGGACTTCGACGTCGAGCCAGCTACCAAGCACCTCGTCGTCAATATTGATCCCGCTGGGGTCAACTGAACAGCACGGACCGCACCTGCCGTTGGATACCGACACCCGGATCGCGACCGCGGTCGGCCGGGCGGTTGCCACGCGCATGCACGGCCGCCTGACTCAGTGTCAACCCGGTTGGCTGTTGGCGCCCCCGATCGCATACGGTGCCAGCGGTGAGCATCAGAGTTTTGCCGGAACGATCTCGATCGGCGCCGAGGCTCTGAGGGTGCTGCTGCTCGAGTACGGGAGGTCGGCCGCCTGCTGGGCTGATCGGCTGGTTTTCGTCAACGGGCACGGTGGCAATGTCGAGGCCTTGCGTGGTGCGGTTCGGCAGCTGCGCGCCGAAGGTCGCGACGCCGGATGGTCTGCCTGTGGCTCGGCGGGCGGTGACGCTCATGCCGGCCATACTGAAACATCAGTGTTGCTGCATATTTCACCGGAGGTGGTGCTGACCGACCGGCTGAGTGCGGGGAACGCGGCGCCGCTGGCCGAATTGCTGCCGTCGTTGCGCCGCGGTGGCGTCGCGGCGGTCAGCCCGATAGGTGTGCTGGGCGATCCGACCACGGCGACCGCAGTAGAGGGAAGGCGAATCTTCGCAGAGATGGTCGATGATTGCGTGTCTCGAATTGCCCGGTGGACCCCCGGGCCCGACGGGATGCTGACATGACGCAACCCCGACTACCTGACGGGTTCGCGGTTCAGGTTGACCGTCGCGTGCGGGTGCTCGGCGGCGGGTCGGCCCTGCTCGGTGGGTCGCCGACCCGATTGCTACGTCTGGCGCCTGCCGCCCAGGACATGCTCTGTGACGGCCGTCTGAAGGTTCGCGACGACATCAGCGCTGAGCTGGCCCGCACGCTGTTGGACGCGACGGTAGCGCATCCCCGGCCGGCGAGCGGGCCATCGCATCGCGATGTCACTGTCGTGATACCGGTGCGAGACAATGCATCCGGCGTGCGCCGGCTGGTTGCCTCACTGCGTGGCCTGCGCGTGATCGTGGTGGATGACGGGTCGTCGAGCCCGGTCGAGCTGGAGGACTTCGCGGGGGCGCACTGCGATATCGAAGTGCTGCACCACCGGCGCAGCAAGGGGCCGGCCGCCGCTCGCAACACCGGGTTGGCAGCCTGCACGACCGAGTTCGTGGCATTTCTGGATTCCGACGTGGCGCCACGCCGCGGCTGGCTCGAGGCCCTGCTCGGGCACTTCTGCGATCCCACCGTGGCGTTGGTCGCGCCTCGCATTGTGGGCCTGGCGCCGAGTGAGAATCTGGTGGCCCGCTATGAGGCCGTGCGTTCATCGCTGGACCTTGGTCAGCGGGAAGCGCCGATATTGCCGCACAGCCCGGTGTCCTACGTTCCCAGCGCCGCGATCATCTGCCGTTGCTCCGCCATCCGTCAGGTCGGCGGGTTCGACGAAACCATGCACTCCGGTGAGGACGTCGATCTGTGCTGGCGCCTTATCGAGTCCGGTGCCCGGCTGCGCTACGAGCCGATTGCACTGGTTGGTCATGAGCATCGGACCCAATTGCGTGCCTGGATCGCGCGCAAGGCGTTCTACGGGGGGTCGGCGGCGCCGCTGTCGGTGCGCCACCCGGACAAGACCGCGCCGTTGGTGATTTCCGGCTGGGCCCTGACTGCCTGGGTGCTGATGTCGCTGGGTACCCGAGCAACGCAGCTGGCCTCGCTGATCATCGCGGTGTTGACGGGCCGGCGAATTGCCACGGCACTGCGTAGTGCCCAAACCTCATCGTGGGATGTGGTGGTGGTCGCGGCGCGCGGATTATGGTCGGCCGCAATGCAGTTGGCGTCGGCCATTTGCCGGCATTACTGGCCGGTGACATTGATCGCAGTCATTGTGTCCCGGCACTGTAGGCGGGTCGTGCTGGTGGCTGCGGTCATCGACGGTGTGGTCGACTGGCTGCGCCGCAGAGAGGACCCCGACGGCGACTCCGAACCGATTGGGTTGCTGACCTACCTACTGCTCAAGCGCATTGACGACCTCGCCTACGGGCTCGGCCTGTGGTACGGGGTGATGCGTGAACGCAACGCGCGCGCGCTCAAGCCGCAGATCCGACGGTAACGGCGGCCTTGACCGCGGCGCTGCGCCACAGTGATGTCCTGATCGTCGGCGCCGGAAGCGCCGGATCGGTCCTGGCCGCGCGTCTTTCCGCCGATCCGAGTTGCGCGGTGACGTTGGTCGAGGCGGGGCCCGGCCTTGCTGATCCACGGTTGCTGGCTCAAACTGCCAACGGGCTGCAGCTACCGATCAGTGCTGACAGTCCGTTGGTTCAGCGCTATCAGAGCCAGCTCACGGATCATCCAGTTCGTCGAACTCCGATCCTGCGCGGGGCGACACTTGGCGGCTCTGGGGCGGTCAACGGCGGGTACTTCTGCCGCGGGCTGGCGCGGGATTTCGATGGTGCCGCGATACCGGGCTGGTCATGGTCGCAGGTGCTCCCACACTTCCGGGCGATCGAGACCGACCTGGACTTCGACACGCCCGTGCATGGCCGCACGGGTCCCATTCCGGTGCGCCGGACCCGCGATCAGACCGGAGTCACGCAGCGATTCGTCACGGCCGCTCAGCGTGCCGGGTTCGGCTGGATCGCCGATCTCAACGATGTTGGTCCGGATATCGCCGCGGGCGTGGGCGCGGTCCCGCTGAACATCGTTGACGGGGTACGGACCGGGTCGGGGGCCGCATATCTGCTGCCGGCGCTGGGCCGCCCCAACCTGACCCTGCTGGAAGAAACCCGGGCCCAGCAAGTGCGCTTTTCCGCCGCGACCGCGGTGGGCGTCGATGCCGTCGGTCCGAGGGGGCCGATGACTCTGTGGGCGGATCGAATTGTGCTTTGTGCCG
This sequence comes from Mycobacterium liflandii, assembly GCF_022354805.1. NCBI lineage: Bacteria > Bacillati > Actinomycetota > Actinomycetes > Mycobacteriales > Mycobacteriaceae > Mycobacterium > Mycobacterium liflandii. The sequence goes on from NZ_CP023138.1 coordinate 1,754,597, forward strand.
GAGCAATTGGATCCGCACACCTGCTGATGCTCTCGGGTATCGGCGACCATGCGATGCTGCGGGCCGCCGGGGTCCCGGTGGTGCAGGCGTTGCCCGTCGGGATGAATTGCAGCGACCATCCTGAATGGGCGTTGCCGACCACATGGACCGTCGCCGCCGGACGGCCGGTGTTGGAGGCGGTACTCAATACCGCTGACGGCATCGAAATTAGGCCATACACAACAGGATTCGAAGCAATGGCGGGCGCAGCTGCTAAGGGGCATCGGGACTGGCCGCACCTCGGAGTGGCGCTGATGCGACCGCGGTCTCGCGCCCGGGTCACCTTGGCATCGCCCGACCCTTCAGTGCCTCCCCGGATCGGACACCACTACGACAGTGAGCCGGCCGATGTCGCGGCTCTGCAGCGGGGGACCGAGTTGGCGCGCGAGTTAGCGGGGTCGGCAGTGGCGGGGGAGCCGGGATGGTCGACATCGCAGCATCTGTGCGGTAGCGCACCGATGGGTGTCGATGCCGACCCGACGGCCGTCGTCGATCCCGAGTGCCGGGTGCGTGGTATCGAAAACCTTTGGGTGGTTGACGGATCCATCCTGCCGCTGATTCCCAGCCGTGGTCCGCACGCAACAATCGTGATGCTGGGTCACCGGGCGGCGGAATTCATCGGGTAGCCCGCGAGTTGATCATCGGCCGCATCGGCTCGCTACCGAGCCGGCGGCGCTCCGGGGCGTGGTGATTGTTGGTGCTCGGCTGACCGGAGTGGCTCACGCCGTGCAGCAGGAGTTCGGTAATCATGGGCGCAAAGTCGCGCGGGGCCGCCCGTCCGGTGTTTATCGACCAGCCCGCGCCGGAGACCAGGCTGTAGAACGCTTCGGTCAGCCACCCGGCCGCCAGGTCGGGCCGGAACTCGCCCTGGCGCTGACCGCGGAGGAACAGCTCCTTGATCTCGCTGTCGATTTCCAGCCAACCCTGCTTGAGCTCATTGGTGTCGGAATCCTGACTGTAGGCGTAGAGCAACGTCAGGTACCCGGATACCGATTCGCATGCCGCCACCAGCCTCCGCAGCGCCTCGGTAGCCGATCCCTCTTGCCAGCGAGCGCTTTTCAGCGCTTCGCGCATCTGGCCGAACGCGAGCTGCTCTAGCGCATCGATCAGCGCGGCGCGGCCGGCGAAGTAGCGATGCAATGTCGCACGGCTGACGCCGATTGCCGCGGCGATCTCGTCTTGGGTTGCGTTAGGTCTCCGGCCGAGGAACTCTGCGGCGGCTCGAAGAAGGCGTTCGTGATCCAGTGCCATGAGACGATAGTACATCATTTGAGACAAAATTGTCTCAGCGAATGCAATTTTGTCTCAATCTGCTGGGTTCGTGCGGGTGGCGGACTCCGGGCGCTGGGTGGGCGGCGTGGTCCCCGATCTGCGTCCGTAACTGATCAGCCGATGGGCGTGGTGATCGCATATGCGATTGCCTGGCCCGCGTTTACCAGGACGAAGGCTTGCAGGAGGCCGGCCACGGTAATCAGGGCTACGTCCGCCGCCAGGGGGTATCCGACGGCGTTGACGAAACCCATCGGATCGCCGTTGGCGACTTGTTGGATGCCGTCGAGGAAGAGGTTGATGTTATAGGACGGCACGCTGGTGATGGCGGCATTGGCGATGTCGGCAGTGGGCAGCAGGGCTGCGTAGCTGGCGGCACCCACCTCGGTGATGGTGTTGGCAACCTGGCTATTGGCCGCCTGTAGGTCGTCGATGATGGTGTTGATCGAGACCATCGGCGCGGCGGGTCCGGTGGTGGGAGCGGCCTGCGGATTGCCCACCGGTGAACTGGACCCGTTGGTGATCTGCGGTAGATCCAGATGGCTGATGTGGTAGCCGAAGTCGTGAATTCCTTTCTGGGTGCCGGCGGCGAGTGCGTCGGCGATGGTCAGCGGGCTCACCTCGGGCCAGAGCCCGAAGGGGGTAGCGACGTTGGGCGGTGAGGTCGAGTATCCGTAGGCGGGGTCGCCGTAGCCCAGATTGACGATGACCTTGAGGTTGGGCTGGACCAGGTCGGCGAGCGGGTCTCCGAGTACGGGCAGTGCTCGTAGTGGTTCGAGCAGCGGGAGGTCTTCGGTGCGGATCACGTAGTAGTCGGTCATGGTCGGGCCCACCGTGTTGGTCAGGTGCACGGCCGCATCGATCTGGGCGGGAGTTAGGAATAAGTAGTCGGTGTGCACGTAGTAGGCACCCGCTAGCGCGTTGAGGGTGGATACCAGGTTGAGCGGGTAGCGCGGGAAGTCGGCGACGCCGTCGTACTCGAGGGTGTAAATCCTGGTCGGGTAGAGATTGTCCGGTGTGGCGCCGCTGGCGGTGATCCCCAGACTCGGCAGCGACAGTCCCGGGAACCGGGTGGCCACTCCGCCATTGGGATTGTTGGGGTCACCCACCAGCGTGAACGAGAGCTGATCTGGCGTGGGCGGGTTGATCGATGCGGCGAGCTTGGTCATCGTCAGCGACGAGATGGTGGCGCTCTGGGAGTAGCCGAACACGGTGACGTTGTTGCCGGCGGTGATCTGCTCGCGGATCGCGCTCTCCAGGATGACCACCCCCCCCCGGGCCACCGAGGTGTCAAACGTCAGGTTCTTGACCCCGGTCACCGGGTAGAGGCCTTCGGGGGTGAACAACGCCTGCGCGACCGCGCCCCCGACACTGCGGCCGATATAGAGGGAGTTGGCGAGTTGCACGTAGCGTCGCGAGGGCATCGGAATGCCACTGCCGCCCATCACTTCCGCAATCGTTTGTGCGGCAGCAACATTCGTGCCGATGGAACTGTTGTTCGCGGCGGTTGCGCTGAGGCCGGAGGCCCGGGAAAGCCCGGCGCCGGCACTGCCGCCCACAGCGCCTACGATCGTGCCCAATTGCTGGCTCCAGGGTGCCAACTGAGCGGCCACCGCCGCGGCGCCGCCGTAATAGCCGGCCATGGCCGAGACATCCTGGGCCCACATCTGCTCGTATGAGGATTCGGCGGCCGCGATCGCCGGCGCGTTCTGGCCGAACAGGTTGGTCATCACCAGCGACGCCAGCTGTGCACGATTGGCCGCGACCGCGACCGGATGCACCGTGGCCGCCAGGGCGGCTTCGAATTCGGCCGCCGCTGCGCGTGCGGCGGCGGCCGCCCCCGCGGCATGTAGGGCCGAGGTGCGTAACCAGCCGACATAGTGGCCGGCCGCCACCGTCATGGCCGCCGACGCCGGACCCTGCCACACCCCGGCTGCTAACCCCGATGTGATCGACCCGAAGGAGCCAGCCGCACCGGATAACTCGGCAGACAGCCCGTCCCAGGCCGTCGCGGCGGCCAGCATCGGCGCCGATCCCGCGCCACCAAACAACCGAGCCGAATTGATCTCCGGGGGCAACACCGAAAAACTCGCCAACATCAGCACGGCCCTTCCTTGGTCCAGCGGTCAGCACCCCATAGCCCGCCAACCGGCTCAAAACGCAACTCTCATCCGATGCGTCTGAGAAACAACGCATCGGATGAGAGTGCGAACGACCTCGAGTTAGCCCGCAGCTACCCCGCGTTAATCAGGTCCGCGGAACTCGCGGCGCCCTGTATCGTCGGATCCTGGATGCCTGGATCCCCTGAGCTGCTGCAACTTGACAACGCCGCAGCGGCGATCGTGGCGGCTACCACGGCGCCCAGCGCGCGGAGTGTGAACAGTCGCCTATTTCGCGTAACGTCCATCAGTCATTCCTCCTTTTGTCGATACGGCGAATTGGTGTACACCTGCCGGAAAGCTAACTCCGAAACAATGCGACCAGGCGCCGTTATTTAAGATTCCAGCCGCAATTGGAGACCGCGATGTCACGTTTGCAACACTGGCGTCTCGCAATGGACGGGGCTGGTTCATAACGCGCCCTATCAGCCGAAACGCTTGCGGCCCAACGTGAGCTGCCGCTATATTTCGATCTGCAGTCGGGGGAATGAATTTTTGGTACACCAAATTTTGTGGCGGCCCCGCGCCAGGATTGAATCACGCTTTCAAGCGGGAATTCATGCAGCGAAAGTGTGCTGAAGGCGACCATTGTCATTTCGCTGCTGCTTCGGAAGTCGACTCGATAAGCAAGGCGGTACTCGGCGCGAGTGCCAGGGCTCCGGCGTTGTTGATTAGCAGGCTTGTGAGCTGGGTTGATGATCTTTGGTGCCGCGCTATTGGGGCCGGAGTGTAGGCACGGGCTATCTGGAGAACGATCGAGTTGGTTACTGTTCGTCGTTGGTCTGGAGTTGCCCGTGCCTACCGTTTCAGTATTGCCTGTGTCGTCGGTTCCAGAGGTGTTCGACCGCTGGAGTCCTGGTGAGCGCAGCGAGCTCATCGGATCGGAGTTTCTCGATGTGTTGGCCTCGGTGCCAGACCCGAGGGACCCACGCGGTCGGAGGTATTCGCTGATGGCTTTGTTGGCGATCGCGGTTCTGGCCACTGCCGCGGGGATGCGCGGCTATGCTGATTTTGCCACATGGGCGGCCACCGCTCCCGATGATGTGTTGGCCCAATTAGGGGTCCGGTTCCGGCGGCCCAGTGAGAAGACCTTCCGCGCTGTTTTGTCTCGGCTAGACCCCGCCGACCTCAACGCCAGGATGGGCAGTTACTTCACTGCACACGTGGCCAGCAGCGACCCCAGTGGATTGGTGCCGATCGCGTTGGACGGCAAGATGCTGCGTGGTGCTTTACGCGCCAAAGCGACAGCCACGCATCTCGTGTCGGTGTTCGCCCACCGTGCCCGATTGGTGCTCGGTCAACTCGCTGTCGCCGAGAAAAGCAATGAAATTCCCTGCGTACGTGCCCTGCTCACGCTGCTGCCGGGTAGCTTGCGGTGGCTGGTCACCGTGGATGCGATGCATACCCAGGTCGTCACCGCGAAGTTGATCTGCGCCACCTTGAAGTCGCACTACCTGATGATCGTCAAGTCCAACCAAGCCAAAATACTTGCGCGTATCACCGCGCTGCCCTGGGCCGAGGTGCCCACAGCCGCTACCGACGACTCCCGCGGCCACGGCCGTGTCGAGACCCGCACCCTGCAAATCATCACCGCTGCACGAGGAATCGGCTTCCCCTACGCAAAACAAATCATCCGGATCACTCGTGAACGCTTGATCACCGCCACCGACCAGCGCAGCGTGGAGGTGGTCTATGCCATCTGCAGCCTGCCGTTCGAGCACGCCCGCCCTACCGCGATCATGACCTGGATGCGTCAACACTGGGGAATCGAGAACAGCCTGCACTGGATACGCGACGTCACCTTCGACGAAGACCGTCAAAGGGCACATACCGGAAACGGCGCACAGGTCCTAGCAACGCTACGCAACACCGCGATCAATCTGCACCGCCTCAACGGCGCCGACAACATCGCCGAAGCCTGCCGGATCACCGCTTTGACCGCCAACCGCCGCCTAGACCTCCTCAATCCACAATTCCCCAGCTCACAAGCCTGCTAATCAACAACGCCGGAGCCCTGGCGCGAGTGCTGGCCCGCGGCCAGACCGGGAGGGTTGGGCGATGAACTTTTCAGTGTTGCCACCGGAGGTCAACTCCGCGCTGATATTCACGGGGCCCGGGGCGGAGCCGATGCGCACGGCTGCGACGGCCTGGGGCGGGATGGCCGTGGAACTGGAGTCCGCGGCAGACTCTTTCGCTTCGGTGACCTAGGGGCTGGTCGGTGGCGCGTGGCAGGGAGCATCGTCGGTAGCGATGGGGACCGCTGCGGCTTCCTACCTCGGGTGGCTGAACGCGGCGGCGGCCCATGCCGAACAGGCCGCCGCCCAGGCTGAGGCGTTGGTGGCCGAGTTCGCCGCTGCGCAGTCAGCGATGGTGCAGCCCTTCCTGCTCGCGGCTAACCGTTCCAGCCTGGTGTCGCTGGTGCTGTCGAACCTGTTCGGCCAAAACGCGCCGGCGATCGCGGCCGTCGAAGCCGAGTATGAGCAGATGTGGGCGCTGGATGTGTCAACGATGGCGACCTACCATGCCGGTGCTTCAGCGGCGGCAGCATCGCTGACACCGCTGGCACAGCCTCTACAGAATCTGTCGGACCTGCCGGGCAGGGTGATCGCGGCATTCGGAAATGGTGCGCCCGCGACCACGGTCACCGCTGCGGTCACGGCGCTGCGGCTACCGGCAGACGCCAGCACTGTCGACTTCGGGCTCGCCAATATCGGTAGCGGCAAGCTCACAAGCCTGCTAATCAACAACGCCGGAGCCCTGGGGTCTAGGCAACAACGGATCCGGGCTTTCCGGCTGGTTCAACACCAACCCCGTCGGGTTGCTGGGGGTCGGGGTACCAGAACTACGGGGGACTTTCCTCCGGATTCTCAAATCTGGGCAGCGGGGTGTCGGGCTTTGCCAACACCGGTGTCCGGCCGTTCTCGTTGACGGGCCTGATCTCCGGCTTCGCGAACATCGGGAGCAACCTTTCGGGCTTCTTCGGGAGCAACGTGCCGTGAAACACGGCCGGGTGGTGAATGCCCGGCACCCGCCCAGGGCTCCGGCGTTGTTGATTAGCAGGCTTGTGAGCTGGGGAATTGTGGATTGAGGAGGTCTAGGCGGCGGTTGGCGGTCAAAGCGGTGATCCGGCAGGCTTCGGCGATGTTGTCGGCGCCGTTGAGGCGGTGCAGATTGATCGCGGTAGCGTGGAGGTGGTCTATGCCATCTGCAGCCTGCCGTTCGAGCACGCCCGCCCTACCGCGATCATGACCTGGATGCGTCAACACTGGGGAATCGAGAACAGCCTGCACTGGATACGCGACGTCACCTTCGACACCTTCGACGAAGACCGTCAAAGGGCACATACCGGAAACGGCGCACAGGTCCTAGCAACGCTACGCAACATCCGTATGTCTTTTGTTGCTCACAAAATTGATCGGCAAAATATGATAATTGAGAAAAGCGATTTATTCGTTCGTGGTATGCGTGCTGCGAGGGGTCGCCTTCAATCGCGGCTGCAGGTCGTGGTGGTGGCCATGTTGTCCTGCGCGACAATCACCGTTGTTGCGCCGGACTCGGCGCGCGCCGACGGCGGCTTCGAATCCGAAGGCGATCAAAGCCAATACGACCAGTTCTATACTCCGCCAGACCCGCTGCCGCCCGGCGAGCCGGGCGACGTGATCCGCACCGAGCCATCGCGACTGGTGCTGGAACCATCCGGTCAGCTGGGCGCGATCATGGCAACCGGAACTCGCATCATGTACCGCAGCACCGACACCCGGGGAAACCCGATCGCAGTCACCGGCACGTATTTCGAGCCCGATAACCCCTGGCCGGGAAGCGGGCCGAGGCCGCTGCTCAGCTACGCGCCAGGCACCGTCGGGCAGGGGGATCAGTGCGCGCTGTCGCGGGTCTTCAACCAAGGCATCCACTGGTCGCCGTGGCTGGACCTGATGGTCAACTACGAAGAGACGTTCGTCGCGACCATGGTGGCCCGCGGGTTTGCCATCGTGATGACCGACTACGAGGGGCTGGGGACTCCCGGAACGCATACCTATGTCAATCGGCTGGCCGAGGGGCACGCGGTGCTCGACGCCGCGCGCGCCGCCCAGCGACTGCCGGGAACATCCTTGGACCCACACGGCCCCGTTGCCTTCTGGGGGTATTCGCAAGGCGGTGGGGCCGCGGCCTCGGCGGCCGAACTCGTGTCGAGCTACGCGCCCGAACTCGATGTGGTGGGCACGTATGCGGGTGCGCCGCCCGCCGATCTCGTCGAGATGCTGCCCTATATGGATGGCAACGTACTGGTAGGCGCCGCCGGCTACCTGATCAACGGATTCATCTACGCCTATCCGGAACTGGCGGATGCGATTCACGAACGGATGACCCCGCGCGGGGAGGACCTGCTCGCCAAGACGCGTCACCAGTGCGTCCAGGAGACGTCGTTCAAGTTCATGTTCCGCCATCTTCGGGGCTACTTCACCAAGGACTTGGACCAACTGGTCCGTGAGGAGCCGTTCAAGACGCTGTTCGAAGCCCAGCGACTCGGACGGCACCAGCCGTCGGCGCCGGTCCTGATCGTCAACAACCGCTACGACCCGTTGGTGCCCTGGACCCAAGCCAGCCAACTCGGGCGCGATTGGTGTGCGCAGGGTGCACAGGTCGAGTTCTGGACCAACGAGGAGCCGCCGTTTCTCAACAAGGCCTCGGTCAACCATGCGCTGACTTTCTGGGTGGACGGCGAGCGTGCTCTACAGTGGGTCGCCGACCGATTCAACGGCCTTCCCGCCGCGCCCAACTGTGGCCAGTTCTGAGCAGACGGCCACGGCGGCCGCGCCGGCCCTGGACAACGGGCGGGTGGCGTTGGGCAGGCGGGGCCCGACCGGTGCGGGGCGTTGCACCGCGCTGCCGTTGGTGAGCGCACCCGGTCGGTCGTCTTGGCATGATCGATGGTCATCCGGTCCGGTCCGGGCGCTGGCCAAACGGCCGCCCGAGGAGGGTCGCGCTGCGCCGATGATCCAGTTCGTCGGTGACGTCACCTGGGATTTGGCCGAACCGCTGATCTGAGGCATACTGTTTAGGTTGTCTTGAGCCGGGTTCACGCCTGGTCGGGCATCTGACCGGCGTCCACACGGGCGCGTCCGGTCCCATCCTTGGAGTGCGACCAGATTTTGGCGCCTACAAGGCTGCGTGCGGGTGACACGCCCGACCGCGGGGGCCGGTGTACCACGACAGGTAAACAGCGGCGCAGTATCCAGCGCGCGCAGTTCGACCCGGCAGAGACCGGGCCGATCGGCGGGCTGGGGGCACCAGGTCCGAACACGGGCCTCAAGTTTTTAGAGTGAGGTAGGAGAAGCGTGGCGGGACAGAAGATCCGCATCAGGCTCAAGGCCTACGACCACGAGGCTATTGACGCTTCGGCGCGCAAGATCGTCGAGACGGTGGTCCGTACCGGCGCCAGCGTGGTTGGTCCGGTGCCGTTGCCGACCGAGAAGAACGTGTACTGCGTCATTCGCTCACCGCACAAGTACAAGGACTCGCGGGAGCACTTCGAGATGCGTACGCACAAGCGGTTGATCGACATCATCGATCCGACGCCGAAGACGGTTGACGCACTCATGCGCATCGACCTTCCGGCCAGTGTCGACGTCAACATCCAGTAGGAGGTTCTGAGAGCATGGCACGAAAGGGCATTCTCGGTACCAAGCTGGGCATGACGCAGGTCTTCGACGAGAACAACAAAGTCGTACCTGTGACGGTGGTCAAGGCGGGGCCGAACGTTGTAACGCGTATCCGCACACCGGAGCGCGACGGGTACAGCGCAGTGCAGCTGGCCTACGGCGAAATCAGTCCGCGCAAGGTCAACAAGCCGGTCACCGGCCAGTACACCGCCGCGGGCGTCAACCCCCGGCGTCACCTGGCTGAGCTGCGGCTCGACGATGCCGAGGCGGTCACCGAGTACGAAGTCGGCCAGGAGCTGACGGCGGAGATCTTCGCCGACGGCAGCTACGTCGATGTCACCGGTACCTCCAAGGGCAAGGGCTTCGCCGGCACCATGAAGCGTCACGGCTTCAGCGGCCAGGGCGCCAGCCACGGTGCCCAGGCGGTGCACCGCCGGCCGGGTTCCATCGGTGGCTGTGCCACTCCCGCGCGCGTCTTCAAGGGCACGCGGATGGCCGGCCGGATGGGTAACGACCGGGTGACCGTGCAGAACCTGTTGGTGCACAAGGTCGATGCCGAGCAAGGTGTGTTGTTGATCAAGGGCGCGGTTCCCGGCCGCACCGGTGGGCTCGTAATAGTCCGCAGCGCGATCAAACGAGGTGAGAAGTAATGGCTGCGCAAAACCAAAGCGCCCAGAAAGACTTGGAAATTCAGGTCAAGGCGCCGGACGGCAAGGTCGACGGTTCCGTCGTGCTGCCGGCCAAGCTGTTCGATGTTCCGGCGAACATCGCCCTGATGCACCAGGTGGTGACCGCTCAGCGTGCAGCGGCCCGTCAGGGTACGCACTCGACCAAGACACGCGGCGACGTCAGTGGCGGTGGCCGTAAGCCATACCGGCAGAAGGGCACCGGCCGCGCCCGTCAAGGTTCGACGCGGGCCCCGCAGTTCACCGGCGGTGGTGTGGTGCACGGTCCGAAACCGCGCGACTACAGCCAGCGCACCCCCAAGAAGATGATCGCGGCCGCGTTGCGCGGGGCGTTGTCGGACCGGGCGCGCAACGGGCGTATCCACGCCGTCACCGAGTTGGTCGCCGGCCAGACTCCGTCCACCAAGAGCGCCAAGACATTCCTGGCCACCATCACCGACCGCAAGCAGGTGCTGGTGGTCATCGGACGCGATGACCAGACCGGCGTCAAGAGCGTGCGCAACCTGCCCGGTGTGCACATTCTGTCCCCGGACCAGCTCAACACCTACGATGTGCTGCGCGCCGACGACGTGGTCTTCAGTGTTGAGGCGCTCAACGCCTATATCGCCGCCAACACGTCCGAGGAGGTTTCGGCCTAATGGCGACCATCGTTGACCCGCGCGACATCATTCTGGCGCCGGTGATTTCGGAGAAGTCCTACGCGCTGCTCGATGACAACGTGTACACATTCGTGGTGCACCCCGATTCGAACAAGACCCAGATCAAGATCGCTATCGAGAAGATCTTTGCGGTCAAGGTCGCATCGGTGAACACCGCCAACCGGCAGGGTAAGAGCAAGCGCACCCGGACTGGGTACGGCAAGCGCAAGAGCACCAAGCGCGCCATCGTCACCCTGGCGCCGGGCAGCAAGCCGATCGATCTGTTCGGAGCGCCGGCCTAGCCGGGCGCGAGACAAGGACCTGATTAGACATGGCAATTCGCAAGTACAAGCCCACGACCCCGGGTCGGCGCGGCTCGAGCGTGTCGGACTTCGCCGAAATCACTCGCTCGACTCCGGAGAAGTCGCTGGTTCGCCCGCTGCACGGTCATGGCGGGCGTAACGCACACGGCCGCATCACCACTCGCCACAAGGGTGGTGGCCACAAGCGTGCCTACCGGGTGATCGACTTCCGTCGTAACGACAAGGACGGGGTCAACGCCAAGGTCGCGCACATCGAGTACGACCCCAACCGCACCGCCCGCATCGCACTGCTTCATTACCTCGACGGCGAGAAGCGCTACATCATTGCGCCCAACGGTCTTTCCCAGGGCGACGTCGTCGAGTCGGGTGCCAACGCCGACATCAAGCCCGGCAACAACCTGCCGCTGCGCAACATCCCGGCCGGCACCTTGGTGCACGCCGTGGAGTTGCGGCCCGGCGGTGGCGCCAAGCTTGCCCGCTCGGCGGGATCGAGCATCCAGTTGCTCGGTAAGGAAGCCAGCTACGCCTCGCTGCGTATGCCCAGCGGTGAGATCCGTCGGGTCGACGTTCGCTGCCGCGCCACGGTCGGTGAGGTGGGCAACGCCGAGCAGGCAAACATCAACTGGGGTAAGGCCGGTCGTATGCGGTGGAAGGGCAAGCGCCCGTCCGTCCGTGGTGTGGTGATGAACCCGGTCGACCACCCGCACGGCGGTGGTGAGGGTAAGACCTCCGGTGGCCGTCACCCGGTGAGCCCGTGGGGCAAGCCAGAAGGCCGTACCCGCAACCCGAACAAAGCGAGCAACAAGCTCATCGTCCGACGCCGGCGCACCGGCAAGAAGCACGGGCGCTAGGAAGTCGAGGAGTAGCGAACTATGCCACGCAGCCTGAAGAAGGGCCCGTTCGTCGACGACCACCTGCTGAAGAAGGTCGACGTGCAGAACGAGAAGAACACCAAGCAGGTCATCAAGACCTGGTCGCGGCGTTCGACCATCATCCCGGACTTCATCGGCCACACCTTCGCGGTGCACGACGGCCGCAAGCATGTCCCGGTGTTCGTCACCGAGTCGATGGTCGGTCACAAGCTCGGTGAATTCGCCCCCACGCGCACGTTCAAGGGGCACATCAAGGACGACCGAAAGAGCAAGCGGCGATGAGCGTTCGCGCTAAGAGCAGAGGGTATCGATGACAACCACCACTGAATTCCCGTCGGCGACCGCCAAGGCGCGGTTCGTGCGGGTCTCGCCGAGAAAGGCGCGTCGGGTAATTGACCTGGTGCGTGGCAGGTCGGTTTCAGACGCGCTCGACATCCTGCGTTGGGCGCCGCAGGCCGCCAGCGAGCCGGTCGCCAAGGTGATCGCCAGTGCGGCCGCCAACGCGCAGAACAACAACGGCTTGGACCCGGCGACCTTGATCGTGGCCACGGTCTACGCCGACGAGGGCCCGACCGCCAAGCGCATCCGCCCGCGGGCGCAGGGACGCGCGTTCCGGATCCGCAAGCGGACCAGCCACATCACCGTGGTGGTGGAGAGCCGGCCGAGCAAGGACCAGCGGTCTTCGAAGTCGTCGCGGGCTCGCCGCGCCGAGGGCAGCAAGGCCGCCGCAACGGCGCCCGCGAAGAAGTCCTCGGCCAGCAAGGCGCCGGCGAAGAAGGCCGCCACCAAAGCCGAGTCCAAGACTTCTGAGACTTCTGAAGCGAAGGGAGGCTCAGACTAGTGGGCCAGAAGATCAACCCGCACGGCTTCCGCTTGGGCATCACCACCGACTGGAAGTCGCGTTGGTATGCCGACAAGCAGTACGCCGACTACGTCAAGGAAGACGTCGCCATCCGTCGGCTGCTGTCCAGCGGCCTGGAGCGCGCCGGAATCGCCGACGTGGAGATCGAGCGCACCCGTGACCGGGTCCGGGTCGACATCCACACCGCGCGTCCGGGCATCGTCATTGGCCGCCGTGGCACCGAGGCCGACCGCATCCGTGCGGATCTGGAGAAGCTGACCGGCAAGCAGGTTCAGCTCAACATCCTCGAAGTCAAAAACCCTGAGTCGCAAGCGCAACTGGTGGCCCAAGGGGTCGCTGAGCAGCTGAGCAACCGGGTGGCGTTCCGCCGGGCGATGCGTAAAGCCATCCAGTCCGCGATGCGCCAACCCAACGTCAAGGGCATCCGGGTGCAGTGCTCGGGTCGTCTTGGTGGCGCGGAGATGAGCCGGTCGGAGTTCTACCGCGAGGGCCGGGTTCCGCTGCACACGCTGCGCGCGGACATCGACTACGGCCTGTATGAGGCCAAGACCACCTTCGGCCGGATCGGTGTGAAGGTGTGGATCTACAAGGGCGACATCGTCGGCGGCAAGCGCGAATTGGCCGCCGCCGTTCCCGCGGGCGCCGACCGTCCGCGCCGCGAGCGGCCGGCGGGCAGCCGTCCGCGCCGCAGCGGTGCTTCCGGCACCACGGCCACCGGCACCGAAGCCAGACGTGCCGTGGGTAGCGAAGAGCCCGCCGCCGCAGAAAGCGCTACCACCCCCGAAGCGCAGAGCACGGAGAGCTAAATCATGTTGATTCCCCGTAAGGTTAAGCACCGCAAGCAACACCACCCCCGCCAGCGTGGCATCGCCAGCGGCGGGACGTCGGTGAACTTCGGCGACTATGGGATCCAGGCCCTCGAGCACGCCTACGTCACCAACCGGCAGATCGAGTCCGCTCGTATCGCCATCAACCGGCACATCAAGCGTGGCGGCAAGGTGTGGATCAACATCTTCCCGGACCGTCCCCTGACCAAGAAGCCGGCCGAAACCCGGATGGGTTCGGGTAAGGGCTCCCCGGAGTGGTGGGTGGCCAACGTCAAGCCGGGCCGGGTGCTGTTCGAACTCAGCTACCCCAACGAAGCGATCGCACGAGCGGCGCTGACCCGCGCGATCCACAAGCTGCCGATCAAGGCACGCATCATCACCCGAGAGGAGCAGTTCTGATGGCAGTGGGAATTTCCCCTGGCGAACTGCGCGAGCTCACCGAAGAAGAGCTGACCGAGCGTCTGCGCGAATCCAAGGAAGAGCTGTTCAACCTGCGTTTCCAGATGGCGACCGGACAGCTCAACAACAACCGCCGGCTGCGCACGGTGCGTCAGGAAATCGCACGCGTCTACACCGTGTTGCGCGAACGAGAATTGGGTCTGGCGGCTGGACCCGGCGAACCCGATGGTAAGGAATCGTGATGGCAGAGGCGAAGACTGGCGCGAAGGCCACCAAGTCCGCAGCGGCGGGCGCGGCCGATGGTGCTTCCAAGGAAAAGGGTCCCAAGCACACGCCGAGCACTCCTAAGCCGCGCGGTCGTCGCAAGACGCGCATCGGCTACGTCGTGAGCGACAAGATGCAGAAGACCATCGTGGTCGAGCTCGAAGACCGCGTGCGTCACCCGCTCTACGGCAAGATCATTCGCACCACCAAGAAGGTCAAGGTGCACGACGAGCACAGCGCCGCCGGCATCGGCGACCGGGTTTCCCTGATGGAGACGCGTCCGCTGTCGGCCACCAAGCGCTGGCGGCTCGTCGAAATCCTCGAGAAGGCCAAGTGACGGTCTCATAACCGTTGCGCCGGCGACATCGCCCGAGACTTGCAGTCTCGGGCGATCTTGCATTTGGCTGGCTACCCTGGCAGCGGGTGCACTCTGCACACGAGATAGGGCAAGCAGGTCCACAACGGGAGTGAGGCTGGCCAGTGGTGACTGGGACAACGGGGTCGACCGAATTCAAGGGCAAGATCGAGTTGGATATCCGCGACTCGGAAGCGGATTGGGGTCCGTACGCGGCGCCCACCGCGCCCGAGAATGCGCCCAACATCTTGTACCTGGTCTGGGATGACACCGGAATTGCCACCTGGGACTGCTTTGGCGGGCTGGTGCAGATGCCGACCATGTCACGAATCGCCGAACGCGGCGTGCGACTGACCCAGTTCCACACCACCGCGCTGTGCTCGCCGACGCGCGCGTCGCTGCTGACCGGGCGCAACGCGACCACCGTGGGGATGGCGACCGTCGAGGAGTTCACCGACGGGTTCCCCAACTGCAGTGGCCGCATCCCCGCCGATACGGCGCTGCTGTCCGAGGTACTGGCCGAACGTGGTTACAACACCTACTGCATCGGGAAGTGGCATCTGACGCCGATGGAAGAGTCCAGCATGGCGGCGACGCGACGGCATTGGCCGGTCTCGCGCGGCTTCGAGCGGTTTTACGGGTTCATGGGTGGGGAGACCGACCAGTGGTACCCCGACCTGGTGTACGACAACCATCCGGTCAACCCGCCCGCCACCCCCGAGGATGGCTACCACCTGTCGAAGGACCTTGCCGACAAGACGATTCAGTTCATTCGTGACGCCAAGGTGGTCGCGCCTGACAAGCCCTGGTTCAGCTACGTGTGCCCGGGTGCCGGGCACGCGCCCCATCACATCTTCAAGGAATGGGCCGACAAGTACGCCGGCAAGTTCGACATGGGCTATGAGCGTTACCGCGAGATCGTGCTGGAAAACCAGAAGGCGATGGGCATTGTGCCGCCCGACACCGAGCTGTCGCCGATCAACCCCTATCTCGACGTCAAAGGCCCCTCGGGCGAGTCGTGGCCGATGCAGGACACGGTGCGGCCCTGGGGCTCGCTGAACGAGGAAGAGAAAAAGCTGTTCAGCCGGATGGTCGAGGTGTTCGCCGGTTTCCTGAGCTATACCGACGCGCAGATCGGGCGGATCCTGGACTATCTCGAGGAATCCGGCGAGCTGGACAACACGATCATCGTGGTGATCTCCGACAATGGCGCCAGCGGCGAGGGCGGTCCCAACGGATCGGTGAACGAAGGCAAGTTCTTCAACGGCTACATCGACACCGTCGAAGAGAGCATGAAACTGTTCGACCACCTCGGCGGGCCCCAGACCTACAACCACTATCCGATCGGGTGGGCGATGGCTTTCAACACGCCCTACAAGCTGTTCAAGCGCTACGCCTCGCATGAGGGCGGTATCGCCGACACGGCGATCATCTCCTGGCCCGACGGGATCGCGGCGCACGGTGAAGTCCGGGACCACTACATCAACGTCTGCGATGTCACGCCGACCGTCTACGACCTGTTGGACATGACGCCGCCGGAGGTCGTCAAGGGCATCGCGCAAAAGCCGCTGGACGGTGTGAGTTTCAACGCGGCCCTTACCGATCCCGCCGCCGATACCGGCAAGAAGACCCAGTTCTACGCCATGCTGGGGACCCGCGGCATCTGGCATGAGGGCTGGTTCGCCAACACCGTGCACGCCGCGGCCCCGGCGGGATGGTCGCATTTCGACGCCGACCGCTGGGAACTGTTCCACATCGCCCAAGACCGCAGCCAGTGCCATGATCTGGCCGCCGAGCACCCCGACAAGCTGGAGGAACTCAAGGCACTGTGGTTCTTCGAGGCCGCCAAGTACAACGGGCTGCCGCTGGGTGATCTGAACATCATGGAGACGATGATGCGGTCGCGCCCGTATCTGGTCGGCGAACGCACGAGCTACATCTACTACCCCGACTGTGCTGAGGTCGGCATCGGTGCCGGGGCCGAGATTCGCGGCCGCTCGTTCGCCTTGGTGGCCGAGGTCACCGTCGATACCACCGGCGCCGAGGGCGTGTTGTTCAAGCAGGGTGGTGCGCACGGCGGTCACGTGTTGTTCATCGCCGACGGTCGCCTGCACTACGTCTACAACTTCCTCGGTGAACGCCAGCAGTTGCTGTCCTCGGTGGGGCCGATTCCGTTGGGCCATCACTTGTTCGGGGTGCGCTATGCGCGGACGGGCACGGTGGCCAACAGCCATACGCCGCTGGGCGACCTTACGATGTACTTCGACCACAACGAGGTGGGCTCGCTTGCAGATGTGACGACCCACCCCGGAACGTTTGGACTTGCCGGTGCGGGCATCACCGTCGGCCGCAATGGCGGTTCTGCAGTGTCGAGTCGCTACAAGGCGCCCTTTGCCTTCACTGGCGGAAGCATCGCCCGAGTGACCATTGACCTATCCGGACGACCATATGAAGACGTGGAAAAAGAACTTGCACTTGCCTTTTCAAGGGACTGACCGGCTGGCCCGATCGTTGTCCGCGGCTCTGGGTGTGGTGAGCCTGGTGTGCCTGTCCGGCGTCTTGTCCGCCTGCGCGGAGCGCGGCGGGTCGGGTTCACCCGGCGTGCATCCCGACCCCGCTAGACCAGTACCGGGAGTCGTAGCGACCCAGCCGGAACAAATACCGCCCCACACAGTCGGCTGCGCTCCGTCGCTGACGGGGGAGGGCCGGGCCACCACGGCCGCGGCGGCGGACCAGGACGCCCCCAGAGTCACACTCAGCGTGCCCAACGGCTGGACCGCGCGTGGTGGAAGCGGTGACACGGCGCTGAACCTGACCGGCCCCGATGGGATGGCGGCGACGGTGACCATCACCGCAACCGACGCGCTGCCAGAGCGTGCCTTCCAGGAGTACACCGCACATCTGGGAGGTTCGATGCGCCGGCTCAACTTCGCCGTCGCGGGGGCACCCTTCTGTGGGTACAGCAGCGAGTTGCTGACCGGCACTCTGCAGGGTCCGTCGGGCGCAATCCAGTTCGCTGACCGCATCACCCACATCTGGACCAACACCAAGATGTACCTGGTGACCGTGCATCTGGAGGGCCCGGCCGGGGTGGCTGGCTTCACTGCGGCGAAATCCGCATTGATGCAAAACTTTGCCGTCCTCATACCCTGAAGTTGTGCTGACCGAATTGGTTGACCTGCCGGGCGGATCGTTTCGCATGGGGTCGACGAGCTTTTACCCGGAGGAAGCGTCGATCCATAGCGTGTCCGTGCACGCATTCGCGATCGAGCGCTACCCGGTGACCAACGCCCAGTTCGCGGAGTTCGTGGCGGCGACGGGCTATGTGACGGTTGCAGAGCAGCCCCTTGACCCCGCGTTGTATCCGGGGGTCAATCCGGATGACCTACGTCCGGGTGCGATGGTGTTTCGTCCCACCGCGGGACCGGTCGACCTACGTGACTGGCGTCAGTGGTGGGATTGGGCGCCCGGCGCGAGCTGGCGTCATCCGTGGGGGCCGGACAGCGACGTCGACGACCGGGCCGATCACCCGGTGGTGCAGGTGGCCTATCCGGACGCCGTGGCCTACGCGCGGTGGGCGGGTCGTCGGCTACCGACCGAGGCCGAGTGGGAGTACGCGGCCCGCGGTGCCACCACCACCTACGCATGGGGCGACGAAGAGAAGCCCGCCGGACAACTGATGGCCAACACCTGGCAGGGCAAGTTCCCCTACCGCAACGACGGAGCACTCGGCTGGTTCGGGACCTCGCCGGTGGGAACCTTTCCGGCCAATGGGTTCGGCCTGTTCGACATGATCGGCAATGTCTGGGAGTGGACCACAACCCCGTTTTCAGCGCATCACCGCATCGATCAGCCGCCCAAGGCGTGCTGCGCACCGGCCGGGCCCGCCGATCCGACCATCAGCCAGACCCTCAAGGGTGGTTCGCACCTGTGCGCGCCCGAGTATTGCCACCGCTACCGGCCGGCGGCCCGTTCGCCGCAGTCCCGGGACACCGCGACCACCCATATCGGATTCCGCTGCGTGGCAGATCGCTAGCCGGCAACCGGACCGGTCGCGAACTGATTTGGAAACGCCGCCGCAAGGCACCCCGGTTGCTACGATCTGTCACCGTGTCTCGTGACGGGGGCTCGGCCGCATCAGTGCCATCTCCGGCGGTAACCGCGGATGGCAGATAACAACGCTGCGCCGGGTGCGGCCGCCGCCCCGGATCCACCGGCGAATGCCCGGCCCAAACCCAAGCACATGTCGCGGCGCAAGCACCTCGTGCTCGACACCACAATCATTGTGGGCGTCATCGTCGTCTACATCTTTTCGCTGGTCGGTTACCACTGGCTGGCCAGCACGCCGGGGCCGCTGCCCAAACCCGACGTCGGCACCACCGACGACACGGTGGTCCTGGTCCGCTTCGAGGCGCTGCATACCGTTGCAAATCGCCTCGATGTGAAAGTTCTGGTGATGCCCGACGATTCGATGATCGACCATCGGCTCAACGTGCTCACCGTGGACACCTCGGTGCGCTTCTACCCGGAAAATGAACTGGGCGACCTGCAGTACCCGGTGGGCAAGTCACCCGCACAGGTAGCCACCACCATCGAAGCGCACGGCGACCCCGGTAACTGGCCATTCGACCGGTACACCACCGACACCATCCAAGCCGATGTCCTGGTGGGAACCGGTGAGAACCGTCAGTACAAGGCCACCCGGGTGGAAGTGACCGGATCGCTGGAGGGCTGGGACATCAGCGTCGAGCGGGTAGGGGACGTCAGTCAGACCTCCGACCGCCCCGACAACGTCATCGTGACCTTCCAGCGGGCCAAGGGGCCGCTGGTCTTCGACCTGGGCATCTGCCTGGTCCTGATCACCCTGCCGACGTTGGCCTTGTTCGTCGCGATCCAGATGATCACCCGCCGGAGAAAGTTTCAGCCACCGTTCGGCACCTGGTATGCGGCGATGCTGTTCGCCGTGGTGCCGTTGCGCAACATCCTTCCGGGTTCTCCGCCCGCGGGTGCGTGGATCGACCAAGCCATCGTCATCTGGGTGCTAATTGCGCTGGCCACGGCCATGGTGGTGTACGTTGTCGCCTGGTATCGCGTGTCTGAATGAGCCGCTGCAAAGCCGGCCACAGTGCAAATTTGGCTCTGAGCAGCTCGTCCCCTAAACTCTAGGGGTTGCCTTGGGCAGACCTCGGCCGGTGCGTACAAGCCCCAAAGCTTGTCGGCTGGCCCCGCGTGCCCTTCGGTAACGAAAGACCGCGCATGTCAGGTTTGTGGTGGGCCTTGTCCGTTGAGGCTCGCTTAGGCCCATTTGGGCTGCATTCCTGCTGTGCACACGTCCACCCGAGTCAGGAGATCTAGTGATTCAGCAGGAATCGCGGCTGAAGGTCGCCGACAACACCGGCGCCAAGGAGATCTTGTGCATCCGCGTGCTCGGCGGATCGTCGCGACGCTACGCCGGGATTGGTGACATCATCGTCGCCACCGTCAAAGACGCCATCCCGGGCGGCAACGTCAAGCGCGGCGATGTCGTCAAAGCCGTTGTGGTGCGCACCGTCAAGGAGGGCCGGCGTCCCGACGGCAGCTACATCAAGTTCGACGAGAATGCCGCCGTCATCATCAAGCCGGACAACGACCCGCGCGGTACCCGCATCTTCGGCCCGGTGGGTCGCGAGCTGCGCGAGAAGCGGTTCATGAAGATCATTTCGCTCGCCCCGGAGGTGTTGTAGATGAAGGTCCACAAGGGCGACACCGTGCTGGTTGTTTCCGGCAAAGACAAAGGCGCCAAGGGCAAAGTCCTGCAGGCCTACCCGGAACGCAACCGGGTGTTGGTCGAGGGTGTCAACCGAATCAAGAAGCACACCGCGATTTCGACCAACCAGCGTGGTGCAAAGTCGGGCGGGATCGTTACCCAGGAAGCGCCGATCCACGTCTCCAACGTGATGGTCGTCGACTCCGATGGCAAGCCCACCCGGATCGGCTACCGGGTCGACGAGGAGACCGGCAAGCGGGTCCGTATCTCCAAGCGCAATGGCAAGGACATTCAGGCATGAGCACTACTGATAGCGCAGTGAAGATTCCGCCGCGGCTCAAGGAGCGCTACCGCAGCGAGATCCGCGATGTGCTGCACAAGCAGTTCGGCTACGGCAACGTCATGCAGATCCCGACCGTCACCAAGGTCGTGGTGAACATGGGAGTCGGCGAGGCCGCGCGGGACGCCAAGCTGATCAACGGCGCGGTGAGCGACCTGGCACTGATCACCGGTCAGCGCCCGGAGATCCGCAAGGCCCGCAAGTCCATTGCGCAGTTCAAACTGCGTGAGGGCATGCCCGTGGGCGTGCGGGCGACGCTGCGTGGCGACCGGATGTGGGAGTTCCTCGACCGGCTCACCTCGATCGCGTTGCCGCGTATTCGTGACTTCCGCGGTTTGTCGCCCAAGCAATTCGACGGTGTCGGCAACTACACCTTCGGGCTGGCTGAGCAGTCGGTGTTCCACGAGATCGATGTGGACAAGATCGACCGTGTCCGCGGTATGGACATCAACGTTGTCACCTCGGCGACGACCGACGAGGAAGGACGAGCGCTGTTGCGGGCCCTCGGCTTTCCGTTCAAGGAGAACTGAGCAGATGGCGAAGAAGGCACTGGTCAACAAGGCCGCACGCAAGCCCAAGTTCGCGGTGCGCGGCTACACGCGATGCAGCAAGTGCGGCCGCCCCCGTGCGGTGTTTCGCAAGTTCGGACTATGCAGGATCTGCCTGCGCGAGATGGCTCACGCAGGTGAGCTGCCCGGCGTGCAGAAGAGCAGCTGGTAAAAAGACCAACCCCCAGATACAGGTGCGCGGTAGGCCCTGACCGGGAACCGCCGCGAGGAAGGGTACAGACGCTGTCATGACCATGACGGACCCAATCGCAGACTTCTTGACTCGTCTGCGTAACGCCAATTCGGCGTACCACGACGAGGTGAGTTTGCCGCACTCCAAGATCAAGGCCAACATCGCCCAGATCCTCAAGAACGAGGGCTACATCAGCGACTTCCATACCGAAGACGCGCGAGTTGGCAAATCGTTGATCGTTCAACTCAAGTACGGGCCGAGCCGGGAACGCAGCATCGCCGGTTTGCGGCGGGTGTCCAAGCCCGGGCTGCGGGTCTACGCCAAGTCCACCAACCTGCCGCGGGTACTCGGCGGCCTGGGTGTGGCGATCATTTCGACCTCCTCAGGCTTGCTGACCGACCGCCAGGCAGCCAGACAGGGCGTGGGCGGCGAAGTCCTCGCGTACGTGTGGTGAGGGAGTAACCATGTCGCGTATTGGTAAGCAGCCGGTTCCGGTTCCCACCGGAGTCGACGTAATGATCGAGGGACAGAAGGTCTCGGTGAAGGGGCCCAAGGGCGCCCTGGACCTGACGGTCGCCGAGCCGATCACGGTGTCGCGCAACGATGATGGCGCGATCGTGATCTCCCGCCCCAACGACGAGCGGCGCAACCGTTCGTTGCACGGGTTGTCACGCACCCTGGTCTCCAACCTGGTGACCGGCGTGACTGAGGGATACACCACCAAAATGGAGATCCACGGCGTGGGTTACCGCGTGCAGCTCAAGGGCGCCAACCTGGAGTTCGCACTCGGATACAGCCACCCCGTTGTGATCGAGGCGCCCGAAGGCATCACCTTCGCCGTCCAGGCGCCGACGAAATTCACGGTCTCTGGGATCGACAAGCAGAAGGTCGGCCAGATCTTGGCGAACATCCGCCGGTTGCGCCGTCCCGACCCGTACAAGGGCAAGGGCGTGCGTTACGCAGGCGAGCAGATCCGCCGCAAGGTCGGAAAGACAGGTAAGTAGTCATGGCGCAAACACAGGCTGACACCGCCGCGCGGAAGCCGGTGGGGCAGAGCGTATCCGCTACCCGCCGGGTTTCCCGGCTGCGCAGGCACGCACGGCTGCGCAAGAGGATCGCCGGCACCCAACAACGTCCGCGCCTGGTGGTGCACCGGTCCGCTCGGCACATCCACGTGCAGTTGGTGAACGACGCCAACGGCACCACCGTGGCCGCCGCCTCATCGATCGAAACCGATGTGCGTGGCCTGGATGGAGACAAGAAAGCCCGCAGTGTTCGGGTGGGCCAGTTGATCGCCGAGCGCGCCAAGGCCGCCGGTATCGACACCGTGGTATTCGACCGCGGCGGGTACACCTACGGCGGACGGATCGCGGCGCTGGCCGATGCCGCGCGCGAGAATGGATTGAAGTTCTGATGACTGGGAACCTGAACAACACTGGAAGGACCGCATAATGGCGGAGCAGTCGGCCGGTGGGCAAGGAGCCCCTGAAGGCCGCGACAGCCGCGACTCACGCGAAGGCCGCGGCCGGCGCGACGGTGGCCGCGGTGGCCGCGACAGCGACAAGAGCAACTACTTGGAGCGTGTGGTTGCGATCAACCGCGTCTCCAAGGTGGTCAAGGGTGGTCGGCGATTCAGCTTCACCGCCCTGGTCATCGTCGGTGACGGCAACGGGATGGTCGGTGTCGGCTACGGCAAGGCCAAAGAGGTCCCGGCCGCGATCGCCAAGGGCGTCGAGGAGGCTCGCAAGGGCTTCTTCCGGGTGCCGTTGATCGGCGGCACCATCACCCATCCGGTGCAGGGCGAGGCGGCCGCCGGTGTGGTGCTGCTGCGTCCGGCCAGCCCGGGTACCGGTGTGATCGCCGGTGGCGCTGCGCGCGCCGTGCTGGAATGCGCCGGCGTGCACGACATCCTGGCCAAGTCGCTGGGTAGCGACAACGCGATCAACGTGGTGCACGCCACCGTTGCCGCGCTGAAGATGCTGCAGCGTCCCGAGGAAGTGGCGGCCCGACGCGGACTGCCCATCGAGGACGTTGCCCCGGCCGGAATGCTCAAGGCGCGCCGCGAAAGCGAAGCGCTGGCCGCCGCTGCTGTACGCGAGGCCCAAACTTCGGGGGCACAACCATGAGTGAAGCAACCAATCAGCTCAAGATCACCCAGGTGCGCAGCACCATCGGGGCGCGCTGGAAGCAGCGCGAGAGCCTGCGCACCCTGGGCTTGCGCCGGATCCGCCACACGGTGGTCCGCGACGACAACGCGCAGACCCGCGGGCTGATCGCGGTGGTGCGCCACCTCGTCGAGGTGGAGCCCGCCCAGAATGGCACCGGAGGTAAGGCACAGTGACCATCAAGCTGCACGATCTGCGCCCGGCGCCCGGATCGAAAACCCCGCGGACTCGCGTGGGTCGCGGTGAGGGCTCCAAGGGTAAGACCGCGGGCCGCGGTACCAAGGGCACCAAGGCGCGCAAACAGGTTCCGACGACGTTCGAGGGTGGGCAGATGCCCATCCACATGCGGCTGCCCAAACTCAAGGGTTTCCGTAACCGGTTCCGCACCGAGTACGAGATCGTCAATGTCGGCGACATCGCTAGGCTGTTCCCCGAGGGCGGCACCGTCGGTGTCGACGAGCTGGTCGCCAAGGGAGCGGTTCGCAAGAACTCGCTGGTGAAGGTGCTCGGCGACGGCAAGCTGACCGTCAAGGTCGATATCACCGCGCACAAGTTCAGCGGTAGCGCCCGGGAACAGATCACCGCCGCCGGCGGATCCGTCACCGAACTGTAGTACCGCGAGCAGACGCTCAATCGCACAACGCCACGGCGATTTGTGCGATTTCGCGTCTGCTCGCGAGCTAGCGCAGCCGCGGAATGACCTCCGCGGCGAGGCGCTCCATCTGCTCGTGGTTCTGCCCGACATCGGGGCCCACGGGATTGAGCAACAGCGTTTGCGCCCCCGTGGCGATCACCTCAGCCAGCCCGCGGGTGACGTCGTCGGGAGTGCCCGCCACCGCCACCGCATCCAGGCCGCCCATCTTTCCGTAGATACTGCGCAAACCCGCCAGCACGCGCTCGCGGGCCCGCTCGGGGTCGTCGTCCACCATCAGATAGACCCGTTTGCCGATAGTGAAGCCGGCGGGATCGCGGCCTTGTTCGGCCAGTTCGTGACGCAGTGTGGTCACCGCCGTGGCGAAGTCGGCCGTCGTCGAGGAGCCCGCGCCCAGGAATGCGTCACCGTGCCGGACCGCCCTGGCCAGGGCCTTGGGCGCGCGCCCGCCGAACCAGATCGGAGGGTGCGGGCGTTGCACCGGCTTGGGCTGGATGGGCAGGTCATCGACATCGCGGAAGCGGCCATGGAACCTCACCCGTGGCTCATCGGACCAGGCCGCCTTCATCAACTGCAGGCCCTCGGTGAAATAGCTGACATGGGTGGCGCGGTCCACCCCGAAAGCCGCGAACTTGCGTGAACCGCCGCCGGCCGCGACGCCGAGGTCGAGGCGGCCGTTGCTGAGACGGTCCACGGCGGTCACAGACGAGGCCAATTGCAGCGGATCGTGCAGGGACGTCACCAACACGGCGACCCCCAGCCGAAGCCGATTGGTGCAGGCAGCGCAGTATGCCAGTAGCTCTAGCGGTGCCAGCAGCGGCGAGCTGCCGATGATCTGCTCGAGTACCCACCCGCCCTCGAACCCGAGTTCCTCGGCGCGGGCGAGATAGGCGCGTAGTCCTGCGGCGTCAAAGCCGTCGGTGTCGAGTTGGGGGATCGCTATCGAAAACCTCACCTCGCCACCGTACGACGTGCCCAGGGGCCCGGTACCCAGGCCGATGGGCCACGATGCCGGGGCCTGGCCATCGGTACGCTAAAAATATGTTCGCCTTTCTGCCCTTCCTGCCCAGCTTGTCGAGTGTGGGGGACGACGTGCGCGCACTGGCCGAACGCGTCGACACCGCCCGTCACCACGGGGTACCCAACGGCTGCATCCTGGAATTCAACCTGCGCACCATGCCGGCGGAGAGCAACGGTTTCGACCCGTTTTTGATCATCTCCGGGGGCGGCCGGCCGATGGCGCTGCGCGATGCTGTTGCGGCGCTGCACCGCGGTGCCGAGGACCCTCGGGTCGGTGGCCTGATTGCCCGGGTGCAGCTTCCACCGGCGCCGATCGGGGCGGTTCAGGCACTTCGCGAGGCGATCGCGGCGTTTAGCGCCGTGAAACCGTCGGTGGCCTGGGCCGAAACGTATCCGGGTACGTTGTCCTACTACCTGGCGACGGCGTTTCGGGAGATCTGGATGCAGCCCTCCGGGGAGGCCGGGCTGATCGGCTTTGCCAGCAACGCGATGTTCCTGCGCGATGCGCTCGACAAGGTGGGCATCGAAGCCCAGTTCGTGGCGCGAGGCGAATACAAGTCGGCGGCAGACCTTTTCACTGAGGACGGTTACACCGACGCCAACCGTGAAGCCGTCACCAGGATGCTGGAAAGCCTGCAAGACCAGGTGTGGCAGGCGGTCGCCCAATCGCGCCAGATCGACGCGGGTGTACTTGATGGACTGGCTGACAAGGCTCCGCTGCTGCGGGATGAGGCGCTGTCCTCCGGTCTGATCGATCGGATCGGATTCCGCGACGAGGCCTATGCCAGGATCGCGGAATTGGCTGGCGTGGAGGGTGTTTCGCCGGAATCGATCGACACCGCAGACAAACTGCCGCGAATGCATCTGGCGCGCTATGCCGGCACCGCCAGGCCGCGTCTGGCGCCGCCCGTGCCGTCGATCCCGGGGCGCCGGGGCAAGCCCACGATCGCCGTTGTCAGCGTCGAGGGGCCGATCGTCAACGGCCGGGGTGGCCCACAGGGGTTGCCGTTGGGTCCGTCCAGCGCCGGTGGCGACACCATCGCATCGGCATTGGGTGAGGCGGCGGCCGACGACGAGGTGTCGGCGATTGTGTTGCGGGTGGACAGTCCCGGCGGCTCGGTCACCGCGTCGGAGACCATCTGGCGTGAGGTGCAGCGGGCCCGCGACCGGGGCAAGCCGGTGGTGGCCTCGATGGGCTCGATCGCGGCCTCCGGCGGCTACTACGTATCGATGGGTGCGGATGCAATCGTCGCGAATCCGGGCACGATCACCGGTTCAATCGGAGTGATCACCGGCAAGCTGGTGGCCCTGATCTGAAGGATCGGCTGGGCGTTGGGTCAGAGACGTTGCGCACCAACGCCAATGCTGACGCCTGGTCGATAGACGCACCATTTACCGACGAGCAGCGCGCCCGACGTGAGGCCGAGGCAGACATGTTCTACACCGATTTTGTGGAACGCGTAGCCCGGGGCCGCAACCTTCGCACCGAAGACGTGGATGCGGTTGCCCGAGGGCGAGTTTGGACCGGTGCCGATGCACTGGAGCGGGGCTTGGTCGACGAGCTCGGCGGCTTTCGCACCGCGGTCCGACGCGCCAAGGTGCTGGCCGGCCTGGATGAGGACACCGAGGTCCGCCTGGTCGGCTATCCGGGCTCGTCGCTGCTGGATCTGCTGTGGCCGCGCGGGTCGTCTCGGCCGGTGGCGGCCTCAGTGCCCGAAGCCGTGGGCGCGCTGGTTGTCCGCTCGGTGGCCGGCGCCGTCGGACAGGTGGAGCAGACGTTGACCGGGGCCAACGTGTTGTGGCTGGGGCGGTCGCGGTTCTAGCCGGTCAGGGCGGCGCTGATGAAGATGATTTCGCCGAGCGGGTCGTCGTCGGAGGGGGGCGGGAACGGCCATGCCGTTGCGCTCGAAAAGCTCGCTTCGGGTCACGCCCTCGGCGTCCCAGCCCTTGGCGCGCAGATAGTCGACGACGTGATTGCGCGCGCCGGTGTAGACCAGCGACGACATGTCGATGTCCAAACCATGGTCGCGAAACGGACCTGACATCTGCCGCGCCCGGTCGACATCGAAATCCACAATGCCGGGCACGAATTCGGTAGCCACGGTGCTGCCCGGCGCGCTGAGCGCGGTGATGTTGTCGAACAACCGGTCTTGGGCCTCGGGCGGCAAGTAGATCAGCAGGCCTTCGGCCAGCCACGCCGTGGGTGCCGTGGTGTCCAGGCCGGCTGCCCGCAGCGCCACCGGCCAGTCCCCACGCAGATCGATGGGGATTGCGCGCCGGGTTGCCCTGGGTTCGGCGCCGAGGTCGGCCAGAACATTGGTCTTGAATTCGATCACCTGAGGTTGATCGAGTTCGTAGACCACGGTGTCGGCCGGCCACGGCAACCGGTATGCGCGGGCATCCAGCCCCGACGCGAGGATCACCGCCTGCCGGATCCCGCTCTTGATGGCGTCGCCGAAGTAGTCGTCGAAGTGCTTGGTGCGTACCGCCATTCCGTCCACCATCGCCTGGGCCTTTGCCGACGAAACATTCTGCAGGACACTCAGATCGAACTCGCCGTCCATCATCTTGATGAAAAAGTCGACACCGACGGCGCGCACCAGCGGTTCGGCGAACGGATCGTCGATCAAACCACGGGGATCCCTCGATGCCATCGCCCGGCCCGCGGCGACCATGGTGGCGGTGGCGCCGATGCTGGAGGCCAGATCCCATTTGTCATCGTGCGTGCGTGCCATGTCGGTCCTATCTCAGGTTCTACTTGCGGATCCCGGTGACGTAGCTCATCCCGCCGAACAGCGCCATCATCTCATCGTCGGGCGGCTCAAACCCATTGTGTGCGTGCATCTCTTCAAACGTTCGGGCCCGCACCCGCCATCCGTGGTCGGCAAGGTAGTCGATGACGGTGTTGTGGTCGCCATGGTAGATCAGCTCGGCCATGTCCAGATCCAGCCCCATCCGGCGCCAGCGTTCGGAAAGCCGCTGTGCGCGCGGCCCGGAGAAGCCGTTGGGGTCGGGGAAGTGCTCGGTGGCGACCTGGCTTCCCGGCGTGCTGAGCTCGGCGATGTTGTCGAACAGCCGATCCTGGGCCTCGGGCGGCAGATAGACCAGCAGGCCCTCGGCGATCCATGCGGTCGGTTGCCCGGCGTCGAAACCGCGCTGCCGCAGCGCGCTCGGCCAATCCTCGCGCAGGTCGATACCGATTGGCCGATGGTCGGGGCAGGGGAGTGCGCCGAACTCGGCCAGCGTGCGCGTCTTGAACTCGATCACTTGCGGTTGGTCAATTTCGTAGACCGTCATGCCCGATGGCCAGTTCAATCGGTAAGCCCTGGTGTCCAGACCTGACGCCAGGATCACCGCCTGGCGGATACCGCCCGCACCGGCAGCAGTGAAGAAGTCATCGAAATACCTGGTGCGCACCGCGATCTGTTCGTTTAGCGACCGGGGGCTTGACGGCGGATCGTCGACCGCGGTGTCACCATCGATCATGCGAACCAACGGCTGCAGCCCCACCGCACGGACGAGCGGCTCGGCGAGCCGGTCGTCGAGCAGCGCATCGGGTCCCCGGGAGGCCCGTGCCCGCGAAGCCGCGACCATCGTCGCCGTCGCTCCCACGCTGGACGCCGGATCCCAGCTGTCCGCGTCCGTCCGCCGGTTCATGGCGCCGGGTCCGGCCGGGGCGTCGTGTAGAGGGTGCCACTGACGTAGAGCATGTCTACCGAGGGGCCGTCGTCGTCGACCGCAGCCGGTGCAAGTCCGTTTGCCGCGCGCAGTTCAGGCAACGGGGTGCTGGTCAAGAGCCAACCGCGGTCCGAGAGGTAGGGCACCGCCTCGTTGCGGTCGCCGAAATAGACGAGTCCGACCATGTCGACGTCGAAACCATGAGCGCGCCAGCGCGCGGAGACCTCTTGCATGCGCTCTTTGATCTGTTCCTCTTCGCCCGGATCCACACTGCTCAGGCATTCGGCGGCCAGCCGGCTGCCGGGGGCGCTGAGTTCGGTGACGGTGTCGAGCAGCCGGTCCTGGGCCTCCGGCGGGAGGTATCCCAGTAGACCTTCGGCGCTCCATGCGGTCGGCTGGTTCGGGTCGAAACCGGCGGCGCGCAACGCCGCGGGCCAGTCTTCCCGCAAATCGACGGCCACCACTCGGCGGTCTGCGGTGGGGGCGGCCCCCAGATCGGCCAGGGTGCGGGATTTGAAATCGATCACCTGCGGCAGATCAATCTCGTAGACCACGGTCTGGGGCGGCCATGGCAACCGGTATGCGCGGGCGTCCAGTCCCGAGGCGAGGATGACGACCTGCTCGAGGCCGGCCCGCGTCGCATCCAGGACGAAGTCGTCGAAAAATCTGGTGCGTACCGCCATGTTGTCGGCAACGTCGCCGATGGGGCCAAGCGGGCGTTGGGGATCGTCATCGAGGTCGGCAACGTTGAATTCGCCGGTCGCCAGCCGGGTCAAGAGGTCCACTCCGACGGCTCGCACCAATGGTTCGGCGTAGGGATCGTTGATCAGCGGGTTCTCGGTACGGGTAGCCATCGCGCGGGCGGCGGCCACCATGGTCGCGGTCACCCCGACACTTGATGCCAAATCCCAGCTGTCGCCGTCATACCTGGTGGAACCGGTGGAGGTCATATGGTGCCCCGTTCGCAGCTAGTGGTTCAGCCCCGTCAATATTTAGATAGTTTAACAAGCTTTCGGGCGGTCGGCGTTGGCGCTGGACCGGGCAAAGATCCGGTGGCTGGCACCGCGCGGTCCTGCCATCACACCGGTCAACCAGGTGCCGCGATCGGATCCACTTTCCTGCCTAAACCGTCCCCGGGCTGAGTTCGCACGCGGCAACTTGGAGGCATGTCGTACACGATGGCCGGCCGGCGGGTATTGATCACGGGTGCATCGTCCGGGGTCGGCGCGGCCCTGGCCAGAATGCTGGCCGCCCGCGGCACGACGGTCGGGTTGATCGCCCGTCGGCGCGACCGGCTCGAGGAGGTCCTGGCCGATTGCCGCAAGACCTCGCCGCAATCGGTGATGTGGGTGGCTGATCTCTGCGACACCGCCGGGGCCGCCCGGCTGGCTCTGCAAGCCTG
This sequence comes from Mycobacterium liflandii, assembly GCF_022354805.1. NCBI lineage: Bacteria > Bacillati > Actinomycetota > Actinomycetes > Mycobacteriales > Mycobacteriaceae > Mycobacterium > Mycobacterium liflandii. The sequence goes on from NZ_CP023138.1 coordinate 1,784,694, forward strand.
GCAGGCGATGGGCGGCATCGACGTGCTGATCAACAACGCCGCGATCCCGAAACGTCGGGAAGTGAGCGCGTTGCGGCCGACCGAGGTGGAGCAGGTCATGGGGGTCAACTTCTTTGCCCCGATGCGGATGACCCTGGCTTTGTTGCCGCGGATGTTGGCGCGCGGATCGGGCACCATCGTCAACGTGTCCAGCGTCGGCGGTTGCCTCGGCATCATTCATGAATCAGCCTATTGCGCAAGTAAGTTCGCGCTGTGCGGCTGGAGTGAGTCGATCGCGGTCGACCTGGCGGGAAGCGGTGTCTCGGTAAGACTGATCCAGCCTGGTCCCGTCGACACCGAAATCTGGGACCGGCCCGACAATGAGGATCCGCTCTACCGCGGGCCCAAGGTTCCGGCCGACTTGGTGGCCGAGGGCATCATCGCGGCCATCGGCAGCGACTGCTTCGAGCACTACCTGCCCGAGATGATGGCTTTGAAGGACATCGTGGATGCCAAGAATGCCGACCTCGATACGTTTCTCACCGCCGCGGCGGCCATGACCTGGCAATGAAAGCCCTGGTTTACAGCGTAGCCCCCGAGCCATTCGAGATCGATGAGCCGGCGAACCCGTTGGCGTGCAACCTGGCCCGCACCCCGACGGCGCTGCGCGAGCTGGCAGATCCACGGCCGCTGCGACCGGATTGGGTGATCACCCGGCCGCGGCTGACGGGCATCTGCGGGTCTGACTCCAAGCAGATCCTGCTCGACTTCGGCGAGCAGGACGCCGACAACGCCTTGGCCGCCTTCTGCTCGTTCCCGCAAGTCATGGGCCACGAGGTGGTCGCCGACGTGGTGGAGCTGGGGCCCGAGGCGGGTGGGCTCGAAGTCGGTCAGCGGGTGGTGCTCAACCCGTGGCTGTCGTGCCGGCCACGGGGGATCGAACCACCGTGCCCGGCCTGCCAAAGCGGTGACTACAGCCTGTGCTGGAGCTTCACCGACGGTGGCATCCAGCCGGGCATCCATACCGGGGTGTCGGCGGACGTAACCGGCGGATACGCCGAACTGATGCCCGCCCACGACAGCATGCTGTTTCCGGTTCCAGGGCCAATTAGCGACGAGGCGGCGGTGTTCGCCGATCCGTTCTCGGTGTCCCTGCATGCGATAATCCGCCATCCGCCGCCGCGATCCGGCCGGGTGCTGGTCTACGGCGCGGGATCACTCGGGTTGTGCGCGATCGCGATCCTGCGGGCGCTGTACCCGGACGTGGCGGTGGCCGTGGTGGCACGGTTTGCCGCCCAGGGCGAGCTGGCCGGCCGCTTTGGCGCCGACAAAGTCGTGGCTCACGAACCGCGGCTGGCGATCATCGAGGAGTTGGTCGCCTGGGGCGGTGGCCGGCTACGGCAGGCTCTGCTGGGCTTGCCGATGGCGCACCCCGGGGCCGTCGACGTCGTGTACGACACGGTGGGCAGGCCAGAGACGTTCGAGGTAGGAGTGCGGGTCCTCAACTCGCGCGGGACCCTGGTCAAGGCCGGCGTTCACGCGCCGGGGCGGTGGGAGTGGAGTCCGCTGTATTTCAAGGAGATCAGGCTGGGTCGGTTCCAACGCGTTCGGCGTCGAGGAGGTCGAGGGGGTGCGCAAGCATGCCATCGCCCACTATTTCGACCTGGTCGCCGACGACCGGCTGGACTTGCGGAGCATGCTCACCCATACCTTCGCGCTACCGCAATGGCGCGACGCCTTCCTGGCGATTGCGAACCAAGGCGAAAGCGGAGCGGTGAAGGTGGCCTTCGATCAACGTTGACCGAGGCCTCAGGCGCACGGGCGGGTGGCGCGGTAGTAGACGAGCCGGCTGAGCAGCGGGTGGCGTTGGGCGCCGACCTCGGCGACGTCGAACCCGGCGGTATCCAGCAGGCGTCGAATCCCATCGCCCAGGTTGCCCGCTACATGGAGGTTGTGCCTGATGAAGCGCGACGCCAGGCCGTCATGGGCGGACATGTCGCCGCCGACATCGACCAGATGCAGCCGGCCACCGGGCCGCAGCACCCGAAATGCTTCCGCCGCCGCAGCGGATTTAGCGTCCTCATCCAGATGGTGCAGCATCATCGAGGACAGCACCCGGTCGAACTCGCCGTCGGCATAGGGCAGCCGCTGAGCGTAGCCCTGGTCGAAACGAACTCCCTCGACATTGCCCGTCTTGCGTTGCGCGCGCTGCAGCGCGCGCGGGTCGGGATCGGATCCGATCACCTCAGCCCGGGGTTGAGCGCGCTTGGCTTTGATGGCGAGGTTCCCAGTGCCGCAGCCGATTTCCAGGATGCGACCACAGTCGGCGAGTTCGGCCTGGGTGATCAGCGTCCGATGGATCTTGTTCATGCCCAGCAGGCGGGACAGCAGGTCATACGCGGGAAGCAGCGCATCATGGCCGGCCGCGGGCAAGTAGTCGCGGGATTCGCCGCTGTGCTGGAGACCGAAACGTGGATGATGATTGGTCATACATCCAATTGTGTAGGCTTGATAGGAAACAAGATTTGGCAATCTTTGTTGAAACTTGGACTATCTTTGGCGCATGGCCCAGGCCGCACGGCTGATCCAGCACCGCAGTGGGGTACCCATCTATGGATATCGCACCGACCCGGATATTCCACGGGTGTCGGTGCTGCGGCCCGGACCTGAGGATCTGGGCGACCGCGCTCGTCACATCCACGACTTCCCTGCGCTGTGGTACGTACCCGCAGCCGGGCTGGTGTACATCGCCGCTGCCGGTCAGGTGCTCGAGCCCACGCAATTCGGGTCCCTCCAGGCTGGGGTTGCGATGTTTTTCGATCCTGCCGCCCTCGGCGGGGACGGAGGGTCGCCCTGGCCGTCGTGGCGGACGCATCCGTTGTTGTTCCCGTTTCTGCACGGACACTCGGGCGGGATCCTGAGGCTGGAGGTGCCCGCGGCCCGACGATCGACGTGGGATGGTGCGATCGCGGCGATCGAAGCGGAGTTGACCACGCGTCAGCAGGGCTACGGCCAGGCCGTTACGGCGCACCTCACGCTGCTGCTCATCGAACTCGCCCGCCTCGCCCGCGACGTGGTCGGGGACTTGCGGCGCAGCGGCGAACCGCTACTGGCCGAGGTGTTCGAGGTGATCGACCGGCGCCACGCCGAGCCGTTGTCGCTGCGCGACGTGGCGGCCGAGGTCGGCATGACGCCAGGACACCTGACCACGATCGTGCGTCGCCGCACCGGACGCACCGTGCAGGAATGGATTATCGAGCGCCGCATGGCCCAGGCGCGCGAGCTATTGGTCGCCACGGACCTTGCGGTTGGCGAGGTTGCCAGACGGGTGGGGATCTCCGATCCCGGCTATTTCAGCAGACTGTTCAGCAGAGCGCATGGCACCTCACCGCGGCAGTGGCGGGCGCTACCGCCCCGGCACTGATCCCGCCGGCGCCCCACGGCGGGCTACATCGGATTGGCGCGTAGATACGCGTACACGCCGGCGAAGTTACGGTTCACGTCTTCGGGAATGGGTACCGGACCGCCGAGAGCTCGGGCGCCCCAGACGATTTGGGCGGTGCGCTCAACCAGTGCCGTGACGTGCAGCACCTTGTCGGGGCGGGGCCCGACGGCCACCAGTCCGTGGTTGGCGATCAACGCGGCGGCGCGGCCCTGCAACGCTGCAACCGCGTTGCGGCCGACCTCGGGTGTTCCGGATGCGGCGTATTCGGCGCAGCGAACGTCTCCGCCGCAGTAGACCGCGAATTCGTCGATGCAGGCCGGAATCGGTTGGTGCGCGATGGCGAACATGGTCGCCCATACCGGGTGACTGTGGATGACGCTGCCGATGTCGTCGAACGCCTGGTAACACGCCAGGTGCAGGTGCATCTCGGTTGAGGGCGCGCGCCCGGCTTTGGCATGCAGCACCGTGCCGTCGGCGTCGACCTGCACCAGGTCGTCCAGCGTCATGTCCGCATAGTCGACCGCGGAGGGCGTTATCACCAGGTTGCCGTCCGCGCACCGCGCGGAGATGTTGCCGGCCGTTCCTTCCACCAGGCCGCGGCGCAGCATGTCCTTGGCCGCCGTCAGCACCGCGACCTGGGCGTTGTCAACGAATTTCACCGGGCCAGCACCTCCGGGTTGAGGATATGGGTGGGTCTGGTTCCGGACAGCAATGCTTGCAGACCGTCGGCGACCATCTGCGCCTGTCGCGCCTCGGTGTTCCAGGTGGCCCCGCCGATATGGGGAGTCAGCACGACATTGGGCATGCTGGCCAGTGGGTGATCGGTCGGCAGCCATTCGCCGACGAAATGGTCCAGGCCGGCGGCGGCGACCTTGCCGGCGCGCAGGGCCTGCACCAGTGCGTCGGTGTCGTGCAATTGGGCCCGCGCCGTATTGAGGAAGACGGCGCCGTCGCGCATCGATGCGAATTGTTGCGCGCCGATCATGCCGACGGTGTCGTCGGTGACCGGCGCATGCAGGGAGACGATGTCGGACTCGGCCAGCAGCTCCGCCAGACCGTGTCGCGCGTCCGCGCAGTACGGATCGTGCGCGATGACCCGCAGGCCCAGGCCGGTCAGCCGCCACGCGGTGGCACGGCCTACCGCCCCCAGGCCCACCAGCCCGGCGGTGCGCCCGGCGATTTCCCAGCCGCGGAATCGCTGATAGGGGATGGTTCCGTCACGAAAGATATTGCCGGATCTGACGTCTGCGTCCGCGGTCAGCAGGTGGCGGGTGCTGGCCAGCAGCAGTGCCACCGTCATCTCGGCGACCGCATCGGCGTTGCGGGCCGGCGTGTTGAGCACCGGGATGCCGGCCGCGGTGGCCCCGGCGATGTCGACGTTGTTGGGATCCCCGCGGGTGGAGAAGATGGCGCGCAAACCCAGCTGCAACACCGCTCCGCTGACCGAATCAGCCTCCACCACAACAATGTCGACAGACTCGCTGGTGATCCGCTCGGCCAGTTGCTCGGCGCTGTAGATGCGCAGCGGGCCCCCTTCGAGCCCGCCTATCCATGGGTCATAGACGACGTCCACCAGTTGCCGGAGTTTGTCCAAGCCGGAACCGCGAAGCGGGGCCGTCACCAGTGCGCGCGGTCGAGACCTCACGGGTGTCCATGCTGGCGTACCGTGGCGCCCGTGTCACGTGAAGACGCCACAATCGGCATCGACATCGGCACCACCGCGGTCAAAGCGGTGGTTGCCGACGCCGATGGCAACGTGACCGCTCGGCTGCGGATTCCACACCAGTTGCGGGTTGGTGCGCCCGACCAACTCGAGCACGACGCCGACCAGGCGTGGCGGCGGGGCCCGCTGACGGCGCTGGAGCGGCTGGCCGGGCCCAACATACGGGCGGTGGCCGTGTCGGCGATGGTGCCGTCGATGACCGCGGTCGATTCCGGCGGTGTTCCCATCACGCCCGGACTGCTCTACGGCGACAGCAGGGGCTGGGTACCCGGGGCAGCCAACCAGCGCGCCCAACCGCTGCCGTCGGTGGGCGAAGCCGCGCAGTTTCTGCGTTGGACCGCCGCACAAGCACCCGAGGCGGCGGGATACTGGCCCGCGGCGGCGGTGGCCAACTACGCGATGTCGGGCGAACCGGTGATCGACTTCGCCACCGCGATTACCAGCCTTCCCCTGTTCGACGGGACGGGCTGGAATCCCCAGGCGTGTGCGGACTGTGGTGCCAGCGCCGATCGGATGCCGCGGGTCGAGACGTTCGGCACCGCGGTCGGCCAGGTACACGGCACCGATGCGGTGCTGGGGGCCGGCGGCATCGATGCGGTGTGCGAGCAGATCGTGGCCGGAGCCGACCACCACGGCGATGTACTGGTGCTCTGCGGCACCACCCTGATCGTGTGGACGACCATCTCCGGGTCCCGTCAGGTGCCGGGCCTGTGGACCATTCCCCACACCGCCCCCGGGAAAAGTCAGATCGGCGGCGCCAGCAACGCCGGGGGCCTGTTCTTGAGTTGGGTCGACCGCGTTACCGGCTCCGCCGATCGCGACGGCGAGCAGGACCGGGTCGATCCGCGGCGGGTGCCGATCTGGTTGCCCTACATACGTGGTGAGCGCACACCGTTCCACGATCCCGATCGGCGGGCGAGTCTCGAGGGGCTCGACCTCACGCAAGGCGCCGCGGCAGTGCGGCGGGCGGCCTACGAGGCGTCGGGCTTCGTCGTCCGGCATCTGGTCGAGCTCAGTGGCGCGCCGGTGTTGCGCATCGTGGCATCCGGTGGCGGTACGCGTGTGCGGCCCTGGATGCAGGCCATCGCCGATGTCACCGGGCGGCCGGTACACGTCTCGGCCGTGGCCGAGGGGGCCGCGCTGGGGGCGGCCTTCCTCGCGCGGATGGCGGCCGGTCTGGAATCGTCAATCGCCGACGCCGATCGCTGGGCCCGCACCGATCGCATCGTGGAACCGCGCCCCGACTGGGTGGGCCCCACCAAGGACCGCTATCGCCGATTTCTCGAGCTCAGTGGATCACCACTGGCCTGAGTCGGCCCGCTAAAGCCAGTGCCCGCCAAGGTGGTTGGTGACGGGGCGGGGGTGGCCCCGGGGTCGGGGCGAGTCGCGCCGCGGGTGGGCCGGCCGGATGGGTATGCGGGTAGCGCAATTCCCACGGCGTCGTTCTACGCTTATGCCATGACAGACCACGACCACACCGCAGCCCGTCGCGAAATCGCAGATGCCCTGCTCGCCGCACTCGAACGTCGGCATGAGGTTGCCGACGCCATCGTGGAAGCCGAGAACAAGGCCGCTGCGGTTGAGGCGATTGTGACACTGCTGGCTACGTCCCACCTGGCCGCCGAAGCGGTGATGAGCATGTCCTTCGAGCAACTCACCCAGGACGCGCGCAAGAAGATCATCGCCGAGCTCGACGACCTCAACAAGCAACTGAGCTTCACGTTGACCGAACGTCCGGCCAGTTCCGGTGAGAGCTTGGAGCTGCGCCCCTTCTCCGCCGCCGAGGACCGCGATATCTTTGCTGCGCGGACCGAGGAAATGGGCGCGGCGGGCGACGGATCCGGGGGGCCGGCCGGCACTGTCGACGATGAGATCAAGGCGGCGTTGGCTCGCGTCGATGATGAAGAAGCTGCCTGGTTTGTCGCCATCGATGCCGGGGAGAAGGTCGGCATGGTGTTCGGCGAGCTGGTCCACGGTGAGGTCGACGTCCGCATCTGGATCCACCCCGAGCACCGTAAGAAGGGCTACGGCACCGCGGCGCTGCGCAAGTCGCGGTCCGAGATGGCATGGGCATTTCCGGCGGTGCCGATGGTCGTGCGCGCACCCGCTGCCAACCCGGCCTGATCCGGGCCCACGGCACCCGGCGGGGTGCGGGGGAGCGCCGGCAGTGCGGTCTAGCCGGCCTCCCCGAACGTGGCGGTGACGGCGACGATGCTGCGCAGTTGCGACGTGTCGGCGTCCGGGAAAACGCGGCCGTAGTCGGTAAACAGGTCCTGGCGGGGCCGCGCGGCCACGTGCCAGCCGTGTTCGGTCAGGTAGTCGACGACGTTGCTGCGCTCACCCTCGTAGAACAGTCCCGACAGGTCGATGTCGCACCCCAATCTGACCCAGCGCTGGTTGAACTGTTGGGCGCGCTCGGCCATGGTTGAGCCAGGGTCGGGATGGTATTCGGTGGCCAGCCGGCTCCCGGGGGCACTCAGCCCGGAGATGGCATCGAACAGCCGGTCCTGTGCGTCGGGCGGCAGGTACATCAGCAATCCCTCGGCGCTCCACGCGGTGGGTTGCGTCGTGTCGAATCCGTTGTGGCGCAAGGCTGCCGGCCAGTCGTCGCGCAAGTCGACCCGGACGGTTCGCCGCGTTGCGGTGGGGACCGCGCCCAACGCCGACATGGTGGTGTCTTTGAAGTCGATGACGTCGGGCTGATCGACTTCATAGACCACGCTGCCGCTGGGCCAGGCCAAGCGGTAGGCGCGCGCGTCCAGTCCGGCGGCCAGAATCACCGACTGGCGCACCCCGCGGCGGGCCGCATCGAGGAAGAAGTCGTCGAAGAACCGGGTGCGTACGGCGATCGAATCGGCCACCAGCTGGCGATCGGGCTGGGCCTGTTCGTCGTGGTCGATCTCGCCTTCGGCCAGGCGGGTGAAGAAGTCCAGGCCGACTGCCCGCACCAACGGTGCCGCGAACGGGTCGTCGATGATGGGATTGGCCTCGGCGCTGGCCAGCGCGCGGGCGGCCGCGACCATGGTGGCGGTGGCCCCGACGCTGGATGCCAGATCCCAGCTGTCTTGATCGGTGCGTGTCATGTGCGTAGTCCCTCCCTTATGCCGCCGCTGCGGTGTCTTTTACCGCGCTGAGGTACAGCACCTCGCCGAACGGCGCGTCATCGCCGTTGAGCGGCTGCAAACCGTGTTGAGTGAACAGCTCGGAGTTACTGGCGCTGGTGACCTGCCAGCCCTGGGCCGCCAGATAGGTCCCCGCGTCGGTGCGGTCGTCGAAATACACCAGAGCCGCCATGTCGAGATCGAAACCATGCCGATTCCATCGCTCGTTCTGGCGCTGCATCCGTCGCCGCAGTTCTTCCTGTTTGACGTCGTTGACGTCCGGGAGGCCCTCGGTGGCAAACCGGCTGCCCGCAGCGCTTTGGGCGGCGATCTGATCGAGCAGTCGGTCCCGCGCCTCGGCGGGTAGGTAACCCAGCAGGCCCTCGGCGATCCACGCGGTGCGCTCGGTGGGGTCGAACCCGGCCTGGCGCAGGGCCGCCGGCCAGTCCTCACGGAGGTCGACCGCCACCGCGCGCCGATCTGCCGTCGGCTGGGCCCCCAACTCGGACAGGGTCGCGATCTTGAAGTCGATCACCTGTGGCTGATCGACTTCGAACAACGTGGTGCCCGCCGGCCAGGGCAGCCGGTACGCGCGCGAGTCCAGGCCGGAAGCCAAGATGACGGCCTGACGAATGCCCGACGCGGTGGCGTCGAGAAAGAAGTCGTCGAAGAACCGGGTACGGATCGCCATCGCGGCGCCGAAGTGGCGCATGCCGATTGCCGTTTCCTCGTCGAGTTCGGCGGCATCCAACTCGCCGGTGGCCATCCGGGTGAAGAAGTCGACACCGACCGCGCGCACCAGCGGCTCGGCGAAGCGGTCGGTGGCTACCGCACCGGCCCCCTCGGGGTCCCTGGCTGCCACCGCCCGTGCCGCCGCGACCATGGTGGCCGTCAGCCCGACGCTCGAGGCCAGATCCCAGGTGTCACCGTCGAAACGTGCGCTGCTCATCTTCGTCTGCACCGCCCCTCGCTTGATACTTAGCCAATGTAATTACCATTCGAGACTGTACGCTTCATTGTGCGGTTCTGCGCCGCCGCGGCCACCCTGGAAAGACCTGCCCGCACCAGCTGTTAGTCTCGTACACGGTTTGACGCGCGACGCCGTACTTCCTGGCCTGCGGGTGTGGGCGCGTAAACGCACGATTTAGCAAATGCCGGCCAGACCAAGCCCGGTTGGCATTACGGGACCAAGAGTTCGGCCGCGCAGGAGGAAGAGTGCTTTCGGCTTTCATCTCATCGCTGCGTACAGTCGATTTGAGACGGAAGATCCTTTTCACGCTGGGCATCGTCGTTCTGTACCGTCTCGGTGCAGCGCTTCCGTCGCCCGGCGTTGATTTCCCCAACGTCCAGCAGTGCATCAAGGAAGCCAGCAGTGGCGAAGCCGGACAGATCTACTCGCTGATTAACCTGTTCTCCGGCGGCGCGCTGCTCAAGCTCACCGTGTTCGCGGTCGGGGTGATGCCCTACATCACCGCCAGCATCATCGTGCAGCTGCTGACGGTCGTCATTCCCCGGTTCGAAGAGCTGCGCAAAGAAGGCCAGTCGGGCCAGGCGAAGATGACGCAGTACACGCGTTATCTGGCGATCGCGCTGGCGGTCTTGCAGGCGACCAGCATCGTGGCGCTGGCTGCCAACGGAGGCTTGCTGCAGGGCTGCTCGCTCGAGATCATCGCCGACCAGAGCATCTTCACTCTCGTGGTCATCGTGATGGTGATGACCGCCGGCGCCGCGCTGGTGATGTGGATGGGTGAGCTGATCACCGAACGTGGCATCGGCAACGGCATGTCGCTGTTGATCTTCGTCGGCATCGCGGCCCGCATCCCCGCCGAGGGAAACCAGATCATGGAGAGCCGTGGCGGGGTCATCTTCGCGGCGGTCTGCGCGGCCACGCTGATCATCATCGTCGGGGTGGTCTTCGTCGAGCAGGGGCAGCGCCGGATCCCGGTTCAATACGCCAAGCGCATGGTGGGCCGCCGGATGTACGGCGGAACGTCGACCTACCTGCCGCTCAAGGTCAACCAGGCCGGCGTCATCCCGGTGATCTTCGCCTCGTCATTGATCTACATCCCGCATCTGATCACCCAGCTGGTCCGCAGCGGCAGCGGCGGTGTCGGACACAGTTGGTGGGACAAGTTTGTCGGTACCTACCTGTCGGACCCGAGCAACCTCGGTTACATTGCGATCTACTTCGGGCTGATCATCTTTTTCACGTACTTCTACGTGTCGATCACCTTCAACCCCGACGAGCGTGCCGACGAGATGAAGAAGTTCGGCGGCTTCATCCCCGGTATTCGTCCGGGGCGCCCGACCGCCGACTATCTGCGCTATGTGCTGAGCCGGATCACCTTGCCGGGGTCGATTTACCTTGGTGTGATCGCGGTACTGCCCAACTTATTCCTCCAGATCGGTAACAGCGGGGGAGTCCAGAACCTACCCTTCGGGGGTACCGCGGTCCTGATCATGATCGGTGTCGGTTTGGATACGGTCAAACAAATCGAGAGTCAGCTCATGCAGCGCAACTACGAAGGGTTCCTCAAGTGAGAGTCGTTTTACTGGGGCCGCCTGGGGCGGGCAAGGGTACGCAGGCTCAGAAGCTGGCCGAGAAGCTTGGGATTCCGCAAATCTCCACCGGCGAGCTGTTCCGGAAAAACATCCAGGACGGGACCAAACTCGGCGTCGAGGCCAAACGGTATCTGGACGCCGGTGACCTGGTGCCCTCCGACCTGACCAACCAGCTCGTCGACGATCGGTTGGATCAGCCGGACACGGCTGCCGGTTTCATCCTGGACGGGTACCCCCGCTCGGTCGAGCAGGCCAAGGCCCTGCACGAAATGCTGCGGCGCCGCGACACCGACATCGACGCGGTGCTCGAGTTCCGGGTATCGCAGGACGAGTTGTTGCAGCGGCTGAAGGGCCGTGGCCGCGCTGATGACACCGACGAGGTCATCCTCAACCGGATGAAGGTCTACCGGGACGAGACCGCGCCGCTGCTGGAGTTCTACGACACCGAGGTGAAAACCGTCGACGCCATCGGCACCCTGGATGAGGTTTTCGCTCGCGCCCTGCAAGCACTGGGGAAGTAGTCATGCGGGCCCTGGCCCGGCTGCGGGGTCGCAGAGTGGTGCCACAGCGCACCGCCGGTGAGTTGGATGCAATGGCTGCGGCGGGCGCCGTCGTGGCTGCCGCGCACCAGGCCGTCCGCTCGGCCGCGGTGGCCGGTGTATCCACCCTGCAGCTGGACGAGATTGCGGAATCGGTTATCCGGGAGGCCGGCGCCACGCCCTCATTCCTGGGCTATCACGGCTTTCCGGCCTCGATCTGCGCTTCGGTCAACGATCGCGTGGTGCACGGCATCCCGTCGGCGACCGAGATCCTCGGGCCAGGTGACCTGGTATCGATCGACTGCGGCGCGGTGCTGGACGGTTGGCACGGCGACGCGGCGATAACCTTTGGGATCGGCACGCTCATTCCCGTCGACGAAGCGCTATCGGAGGCGACCAGGGAGTCGCTGGAGGCCGGAATTGCGGCGATGGTGATCGGTAACCGGTTGACCGACGTCGCGCATGCCATCGAGACGGAAACCCGCGCCGCCGAGGCCCGTTACCAGCGTTCCTTCGGAATCGTCGACGGATACGGCGGTCATGGCATCGGCCGTGAGATGCACATGGATCCGTTTCTGCCCAACGAGGGCGCCCCGGGGCGGGGGCCGACGTTGGTCGCCGGTTCGGTGCTGGCCATCGAACCCATGTTGACTCTGGGCACCCGCAAGACGGTGGTGCTCGATGACCAATGGACGGTCATCACCGCCGACGGGTCACGTGCTGCACACTGGGAACACACGGTGGCGGTCACCGAGAACGGGCCACGCATCCTGACCCTCGGCTAGCCGGCTGAACCAAACACCTACTCGGCTCGTGTCAGAAGCGGGAGGTGATCGAGTGGCTCGCGTTGCTGGCGGTGGAGCGGCTGAAGCCGCCTTGATGCAGGCGCTCTACGACGAGCATGCGGCGGTGTTGTGGCGCTACGCAATGCGCCTGACCAGCGATGCCAGCTATGCCGACGACATCGTCCAGGAGACGCTATTGCGCGCCTGGCAGCATCCGGAAGTCATCGACGAGCGCGGGAGGTCTGCACGCGCATGGCTGTTCACAGTGGCCCGCAACATGATCATCGATGACCGGCGCAGCGCGCGGTACCGCTACGTTGTCAGCTCCACCGACGCGGACGGTGCGCCGGAGCAATCCACGCCCGACGAAGTGGGTGCCGCGCTGGACCGGCTGCTGATCGCCGACGCGCTGGCACAGCTCTCCGGCGAGCATCGCGCGGTCATCGAGCGGTCCTACTACCGCGGCTGGACCACCGCACAGATCGCGAAGGACCTGGAGATCGCCGAAGGAACGGTGAAGTCGCGCCTACACTATGCCGTGCGGGCATTGCGGCTCACTCTGCAGGAACTTGGAGTTACACGATGACGGCCGTGATCATGGCGGGGTTTTTCGGGGGATCCATGCGCACAGCTGTTGGCTTGGAATGCTTGAGGGTGACCGGAAATGGATGACATCAGGACGCCAGTCACAGGACTGGGCGCACCCACCGAGGGGGAACACCCCTACTTGATGTGGGACGCTGCCTACGTGCTGGGGTCGCTATCGGCGGCCGACCGCCGCGAATTCGAGGCGCACCTGGCCGGCTGCGCGTCGTGCCGCGCGGCCGTGGCCGAACTCTGTGGTGTGCCGGCGCTGCTGTCGCAGCTGGGCGCCGACGAGGTGGCGGCTATCGGTGAGCCCGGTGTGGCGGCGGGGACCACATCGGGCTCACCGCAGATGTCGTCGCAGCTGCTGCCGACGTTGCTGGCGACGGTGCGGTGGCGCCGCCGCCGTACCCGGTTGGCGATCTGGGTGGCCTCATCTGCGGCCGCGGTGTTTTTGGGGATCGGTGTGCTGGTTGGTGTGGTGGGTCATTCTGCTTCTGCGCCGGTGCAAACCGCGTCCGCCCAGCCGATGGCTCAGGTCGGGACGCACCTGCTGGAGTCGACGGTTTCGGTCGACGGCATGCACTGGGGGACGTTCATCAATCTGCGATGCGTCTGCCTGGCGCCACCGGATGCCCACCATGACACGCTGGCCATGGTCGTGGTCGGACGTGACGGCAGCCAAACCCGGCTGGCGACCTGGGTCGCCGAGCCGGGGCACACCGCCACCCCCGCCGGCAGCATCTCGATGCCGGTCGACCAGATCGCGGCCGTGCAGGTGGTCTCCGCCGATAGCGGCGAGGTTCTGCTGCAGCGTTCGCTCTGAGGCCGGCGACCCGCGCCCGACGGCGGTGCTCGCGCCAATATCGCAAGCAATAACCGGACCCGGGGGATTGTGCGGTAAGAAAGGGTGTGGCCCCGGACAACAAACGTGACCCGATCGCCGCGGCGCGGGCCAACTGGGAAGCCGGCGGTTGGGGTGACGTGGCGCAGGGCATGGTTGCGGTGACATCGGTCATGCGGGCGCATCAGATTCTGCTGGCCCGAGTCGAGGCCGCGCTGCGCCCCTATGACCTGAGTTTCTCCCGCTACGAACTGCTCCGGCTATTGGCGTTCAGCCGCACCGGCGCATTGCCGATCACCAAGGCCTCCGACCGGTTGCAGGTCCACGTCACCAGCGTCACCCACGCGATCCGCCGGCTGGAAGCCGACGGGCTGGTGCGGCGGGTTCCCCATCCCACCGACGGCCGGACCACCCTGGTGCAGATCACCGATCTGGGGCGCTCCACCGTCGAGGATGCGACCGTCACGCTCAATGAGCACGTGTTCGCCAACATCGGGATGTCCACCGGGGAATCGGAGGCACTGGTGTCATCGATCGAAACGTTGCGGCGCAGCGCCGGCGATTTCTGAGAAGAACACAGAGAGGCAGGACGATGGATCCACTAACTGCTCACCAGCGTGCCCAGGACGCGTTCGGGAGTGTCCTTGCCAATGTCAGCGCGGATCAGCTTGGGGCCGCGACCCCGTGCTCGGAATGGACGGTCAGCGATCTGATCGAGCACGTCATCGGCGGCAACGAGCATGTCGGGATATGGTCGGGCGGCGCCGATAGGCCCGCCGCCCGGCCCGACGACATGGTCGCGGCGCACCGGGCCGCCGCCGCCGCCCAACAGGTCTTCGCCGCACCGGACGGGATGGCGACGGTGTTCAAGCTGCCGTTCGGTGAGATCCCCGGACAGGTCTTCATCGGGATGCGCACCAGCGATGTGCTGACCCATGCCTGGGACCTGGCGATGGCAACCGGTCAGCCCAGCGATCTTGATCCCGACTTGGCCACCCAGCAGCTCGCCGCGGTGCGCGCGTTCGTCGGACCCCAGTTCCGTGGGCAGGGCAAGCCCTTTGGGCAGGAGCAGCCCTGCTCGGCGGAGCTTTCACCGGCCGATCAGCTGGCGGCATTCCTGGGCCGAAAGGTGCAGTGACGCCGCGGTGAACTAGCTGCCGCGCAGCATCTCGATCACCGCGCTGAAGTCCTGGTCGGCGTGGTCGGCGGCGAACTTGGCGTAGATCTCGGCGGCGTGGCTGCCCAGCGGTGCCGCCGAACCGGTCGAGGTCACCGCGTCCATGGCCAGACCGAGGTCCTTGTTCATCAGCGCGGTGGCAAATCCCGGCTTGAAGTCGTTGTTGGCCGGCGATGTCGGCACCGGGCCGGGAACCGGGCAGTTGGTGTGCACGGCCCAGCAATTTCCGGTCGCGCCGGTGATGACGTCGAACAGCGACTGCGCATCCAGCCCGAGGTTCTCGGCCAGGACGAACGCCTCACCGATGGCGATCTGCTGCACTGCCAGCACCATGTTGTTGCATACCTTGGCGGCCTGTCCCGCGCCGGCCGCGCCGCAGTGAATGATCTTGCCCGCCATCGGCTCCAGCACCGGCCGGGCCTGCGCCAGCGCGCTCTGGTCGCCACCGACCATGAACGCCAGTGTTCCGGCCACCGCGCCTTTGACCCCACCGGAGACCGGTGCATCGAGTTGAGCCATGCCGTGCGATTCGGCCAGGGCGTGTACCTCGCGCGCATCGTTGACCGAAATCGTTGAGCTGTCGATGAACAGCGCACCCGATCGGGCCGCGGGCAGCACCTCGGCGTAGCAGCGCTTGACCACCGCGCCATTGGGCAGCATGGTGATGACCACGTCGGCCCCGGCCACCGCCTCGGCGGCGCTGTCAAACATCGTCGCGCCCTTGGCGGCCGCGGCGGATGCGGCCGCGGGCACCGGGTCGAACCCGCGTACGGTGTGGCCGGCGCCGATGAGATTCGCCGACATCGGCGCACCCATGTGGCCGAGCCCCAAGAACGCGATCTGGCAGGACTTGGTCATGAGGCCCCTTTCCTATGCGCTAGCGCGAAACCGTGCGGCCTCGGCCCGGCCGACGACCACCCGCATGATCTCGTTGGTCCCCTCCAGGATCCGGTGCACGCGCAGATCACGGACGATCTTCTCCAGACCGTACTCGCGCAAGTAGCCGTAGCCGCCGTGCAGTTGCAGAGCCTTGTCGGCGACGTCGAAGCAGGTGTCGGTGACAAAACGCTTGGCCATCGCGCACAGCTCCACCTTGTCCGCGTCGTCCTCGTCGAGTGCGTTTGCCGCCCGCCACAACAGCATTCGCGACGCCTCCAGACCGGTAGCCATATCGGCCAGGGTGAACCGGACGGTGGGCTCGTCGAGCAGGCTGGCGCCGAACGCCTGGCGCTCGCGCACGTAGGCACCCGCCTTGGCGAAGGCGGACTGGGCGCCACCGAGCGAACACGCCGCGATGTTGAGCCGGCCACCGTTGAGGCCGTTCATCGCGATGCCGAATCCGGCGCCCGTTCCGTCAACGCCGCCCAGCATCGCGTCGGCAGGCACCCGAACTCCTTCGAGCACCACCTGTGCGGTGGGCTGTGCGTGCCAGCCCATCTTCTCTTCGAGCGCCCCGAAACTCAGCCCCGGCGTGCCCTTTTCGACAATGAACGCCGAGATGCCGCGCGGCCCCTCGGCTCCGGTGCGCGCCATCACCACGTAGACGTGCGAGGCGCCCGCACCGGAGATGAACTGCTTGACGCCGTCGAGCACATAGTCCGACCCCGGGGCCGAACCCTGCCGCACCGCCCGGGCGCTCAACGCGCTGGCGTCGGAGCCGGCACCCGGCTCGGTCAGGCAGTAGCTGGCGATGGCGTCCATCGTGGCCAGCCGCGGAATCCAGTCCTTGCGTTGCTCGTCGGTGCCGAAGCTGTCGATCATCCAGGCGCACATGTTGTGGATGGACAGAAACGCGGCGGTGACCGGGTCGGCGATGGCCAGCTGTTCGAAGATGCGCACGCCGTCGAGCCGGCGCAGCCCGCTACCGCCCACGTCTTCTCGGCAGTAGATCGCCGCCATTCCCAGTTCGGCGGCTTCGCGCAGCACGTCGACCGGGAAGTGCTTGGTGGCATCCCATTCCAGCGCGTAGGGGGCCAGCCGCTTATCGGCGAAGGCGGCGGCGGTCTGGGTGATCACCCGCTCGTCGTCGTTGAGGGTAAACATGGCGGCTACTTCATCGTGGGGATGACGAACTCGGCGCCATCTTTGATGCCCGACGGCCACCGGGAGGTGACGGTCTTGACCTTGGTGTAAAACTGGATCGACGTCGGGCCGTGTTGGTTGAGGTCGCCGAATCCGGAACGCTTCCAACCGCCGAAGGTGTGGTAGGCGACCGGAACCGGGATCGGGACGTTGACCCCGACCATGCCCACCTGCACCCGGGACACGAAGTCGCGCGCGGTGTCGCCGTCGCGGGTGAAGACCGCCACGCCGTTGCCGTACTCGTGCTCGGAGGGCAACCGCAGCGCTTCTTCGTAGTCGTGGGCGCGGACCATGCACAGCACCGGTCCGAAGATCTCGTCGGTGTAGATGGACATGTCGGTGGTGACGTGGTCGAACAGGGTCGGCCCGATGAAGTAGCCGCCTTCCAGGTTCGCGTCGCCGAAGGCCAGATCGTCACTGGCCCGCTCGCGGCCGTCGACGACCAATTCGGCGCCGGAGGCGACGCCCTGGCCGATGTAGTCGCGCACCCGCGTGAGTGCGGCTTCGGTGACCAATGGGCCGTAGTCGGCTTTCGGGTCCAGGCTGTGTCCGACTCGCAGGTTGTTGATGCGTTCAACCAGCTTGGCGCGCAGCCGATCCGCGGTTTGTTCGCCCACCGGCACCGCGACGCTGATCGCCATGCAGCGTTCGCCCGCACTGCCGTATCCGGCGCCGATCAGCGCGTCGACGGCTTGGTCGAGGTCGGCGTCAGGCATCACGATCATGTGGTTCTTGGCGCCGCCGAAGCACTGCGAACGCTTGCCGGTGGCCGCCGCCCCGGAGTAGATGTACTGGGCAATGTCGGAGCTGCCGACGAAGCCGACCGCCTTGATCTCGGGGTGATTGAGGATGGCGTCGACGGCCTCCTTGTCGCCGTGGACGACCTGGAAGACGCCGGGGGGTAGGCCGGCCTCGACGAACAGTTCGGCCAGTCGCAACGGAACCGACGGGTCGCGCTCACTGGGCTTGAGCACAAAGGCGTTTCCGCATGCCAGGGCGGGGCCGGCCTTCCACAGCGGGATCATCGCGGGGAAGTTGAACGGGGTGATGCCGGCGACCACGCCGAGCGGCTGCCGCAGCGAGTAGACGTCAATGCCCGGGCCGGCGCCCTCGGTGTACTCGCCCTTGAGCAGGTGGGGGATGCCGAGACAGAACTCGATCACCTCGATGCCCCGCTGGATGTCACCGCGGGCGTCGGGCACTGTCTTGCCGTGCTCGCGTGATAGCAGCTCGGCCAACTCGTCGGTGTTCTGGTTGACCAACTCGATGAAGCGCATCAACACCCGCGCCCGCCGCTGAGGATTCCAGGCGGCCCAACCTATTTGCGCTTCGGCGGCGCCTGCGACCGCGGCGTCGATGTCGGCCTGCGCGGCCATCGGTACCGTCGTCTGGACCTGGCCGGTATTGGGGTCGAGGACATCGGCGGTGCGGGTGGATTGCCCGGGAGTGCGGCGTCCATCGATGAAATGCGGAATTTGTGTGGTCATAGCGTGTTCCATAACGGTCGTGTGCGGCGGGGAGACCCGATACTTGGACATCCTAGTAAATCTCGTCGGTGGTACGCAACGGACTCTTGACGAACATGGCCCCAATCATCGTGGCAAGCGTGCCGATGCTGGTCCCGAAGGTGTGGTACCGACGCGGTAGCGGGCCGGTCGGCCCGGCGCTATGCGCTCGGATCGGGGGCATCTTGACCGGCCGGTTCGGGCAAGGTCTTGGTCGAGAGCAGGGCGCCGGCGGCCACGGCGGCTGCGGCGAGGATCGCTATCGCGACCACGATGGTGGTGTGAAAGCCGGCCAGAAAAGCGGTGTGCGCCTCAATACGGATCTGGGACGCCAGCGCCGGCGCGGAGGTCGCGTCGGCGAGATCATTGGCGGTTCGGATGGACTCCTGAGCGGTTGCCAACTGCGAGTCGGTCAGCCCCGAAATTGGGTCGAAAGCTGCGGTATAGGTGGCCGTGAGGACGGAGGCCAGCACCGCAATGCCCAGCCCACCCCCGAGGTCGTAGGCGACTTCTTCGACACCGGCGGCTTGGCCGACGTAATCCTCGGAGACCGCGGAGATGATCGCGTCGTTTGCCGAAACCAGCACCACATAGAGGGCGAACCCGACCAGCGAACCCACGAACACCAGAAGCTGCCCATTGTGGCCCAGGGTCAGCAGCGGGAGCAATGCGCTTGCGGTAAGGCCGAGGCCGGCGCCGATCGCGACACGGGTGCCGCAGCGACCCACGATCAGATGCGCGGACAGAGAACCGACGACCGTCGCGGCCGCCATCGGCGTGAGCAGGAGCGCGGCCTTGATCGGCGTGAAGCCGAGAAAATTCTGCAGATACTGCGCGAACACCAGGTCTAGGCCGACGATGGAAAACACCGCCAGTAGCACGGCCAGGACCGCAATGGTAAACGGCGCTCGGGTGAACAAGTGCACGTTGAGCAGCGGTTCGATCCCGCGGCGCTGCCTGCTGATCTGGCGGCTGATGAACCACCACAACCCGACGCTGGCGATGACGACGTAACCAACTGCCGCAGGATCGATCCCGTGGTGAGTCGCCTGCTTGATCGCCAGCACCGACGTGAGCACTGCGACGATCGACAGGCTGACGCTGAGACCGTCCAACACCAGCCGGGCCTGCGAGCGTGACTCCGGGACAAGCCGCCACACCAGCAGCAGAACCAGCAGCGCGAGGGGGACGTTGATCAGGAATATCGCGCCCCACCAGAAGTACTCGACCAGCAACCCGCCCATCAACGGGCCGATCGCCGCCCCCACCGCCGACACCGCAGACCAGATCCCCACCGCGCGCATCCGTTCGGCGCGGTCCGGGAACGCGACCCGCAACAGCGATACCGTGGCGGGAAGGATCATCGCCGCGCCCACTGCCATCACCGAACGGGCCAGGATCAGCATCAACGGTGTAGCCGCGAAGGCCGCCGGAATCGAGACCAGCCCGAAGATCACCAGACCAGTCATCAGCAGGCGCTTGCGGCCAAACCGGTCTGAAGCGGCTCCCGCCATCAGCATCAATAATGAGGCCATGATCAGCGGGTAGATGTCGACGATCCACAGGAATTCGGTGGGTGAGGGACTCGGCTCCTCGGCGATTCTTGGTGCGGCCACGTGCAGCACGGTGACATCCACCACAACCAAGAACAGGGCGGCGCACACGGTGAACAGCACCGCACCGGGACGCCCGACTACCGGCCTGCCCTCAGTCTCATTCACCTGCGGGCTCGCCGTCATCGACGCCGTCCCAGGCGATCTGTGTGGTTGGCATGCCTGGAAGGCTAGCGATAGCCACCCGGGCATTCGGCGCGGCCATGCTGTCGGTACCGCCGGCCACGGCGACAATTGGGCTCCGGCGGGGCGGTTCGCACGCGGAGGCTGGCTAGGTACCCCGCAGGCCGTCGATGAACCTCTGGGTCTCTTCCCAAGTGGGCAGGACCCCCGAAGCGCGCACTTCATCGAGGCTGCCGGCCGCCGCATCGCGTTCAGACAGGCTGGGAGGGGCGCCGTCGACCAGGGGCCAGTCGATCGCCAGTTCGGGGTCGGTCGCGCAGATCGTGTGCTCGCGCTGCGGGTTGTACTCGGCCGAACACATGTACATCACCGTTGATTTGTCTTGCAGCGCAAGGAAACCGTGCGCAAGTCCTTCCGAGATGTAAATCGATCGGTGGCGATCGTCGAGCAGTACCGAGTCCCACTGGCCGAATGTCGGTGAACCCAAACGGATGTCAACGACGACATCGAACACCGCGCCGGATACGCAGGTGACGTACTTGGCCTGGCTGGGGGGCAGCTCGGCGAAGTGCAGACCCCGCAGCACGCCGGCTGACGACACCGAGCAGTTGGCTTGGCGGACGTCGAAGCGATGACCGCAGAAGGCGGTGAACCCGCTGTCGGCGAGCCATTCGAAAAACATGCCGCGGGAATCACCGTGGATGGTCGGGGTGATCTCCCACGCGCCTGGAACTTTGAGTTCGCGTGCCTGCATGTCACTGACCGCGTTCTTGGTAACGGGCTTCTGCGGCGTCTTTCAACGGACGCCACCATGATTCGTTGGCCCGGTACCAGTCGATGGTGGTGCGCAAGCCTTCCTCGAAATCGGTGTGCTTGGGCGCCCA
Organism: Mycobacterium liflandii; assembly: GCF_022354805.1. Lineage (NCBI taxonomy): Bacteria > Bacillati > Actinomycetota > Actinomycetes > Mycobacteriales > Mycobacteriaceae > Mycobacterium > Mycobacterium liflandii. The sequence continues at coordinate 1,805,641 of NZ_CP023138.1, forward strand.
CGCCAACTCGTTGTAGAGCAAAGATGGGTCGATGGCATAGCGCAGATCGTGGCCGACGCGGTCGACGACGTGATCGAAGTCGTCGGGGTCGCGATCCATCATCCGCAGCAGCGCGCGCAGCACGCTCAGGTTGTCGCGCTCGCCTTCGGAGCTGATCAGATAGGTCTTGCCGATCTGCCCCTTCTCCAGGGTCCGCCGCACCGCGCTGTTGTGGTCGTCGACGTGGATCCAGTCCCGGACATTGGCGCCGGTGCCATACAGCTTGGGGCGCCGCCCGGTCAGCACGTTGGTGATCTGCCGAGGAATGAACTTCTCGATGTGCTGATACGGGCCGTAGTTGTTGGAGCAGTTGGAGATGGTGGCCGCCACGCCATAGGACCGAACCCAGGCCCGGACCAACATGTCCGCGCCGGCCTTGGTTGCCGAATACGGACTCGACGGGTTGTACGGGGTCGCCTCGGTGAATCGCGCGGGGTCGTGCAGTTCGAGGTCCCCGTACACCTCGTCGGTGGAGATGTGGTGCAGCCGTACGCCGTGCCGCCGCACCGCCTCCAGGATGGTGAAGGTCCCGAGCACGTTGGTGTGCACGAATGGTTCCGGGTTGTCCAGCGCATTGTCGACGTGGGATTCGGCGGCGAAATGCACCACCGCGTCGGACTCGGCCACCAGCTGGGAAACCAGCTCGGCATCGGTGATGTCGCCCTCGACCAGCCTGATGGCGTCTTCGAGATCGGCCAACGATTCGCGCCGGCCGGCATAGGTCAGGGCGTCGAGCACGGTCACCGCGTCGTCGGGGTACTCGCGCACGCTGCTGTGCACAAAGTTCGCGCCGATGAAGCCCGCTCCACCGGTGACTAGCAGTCGCATGGTCAAACCCTAACGGGTGAGCCCGAGCGCCCCTGACAGTTCGGTCAGCGCCGCCATCGGCTTGTCCTCCCGGGACGGGCGCAGCACCTGAATCGCCACATGGTCGGCGCCGGCTTCGTGGTGTTCGCCGAGCCGCCGGGCGATCTGATCAGGGGTGCCGTAGGCCACCAGGGCGTCGATCAATCTGTCGCTACCGGGCTTGCGCACGTCGTCTTCGGTGAAGCCCAGCTTCAGCCAGTTGTTCACGTAGTTGCTCAGTCCCAGGTAGAAATCGATGAACTTGCGGCCCACCGCGCGGGCTTGCGCCGCATCGGTGGTGAGCACGACTTTGTGTTCGGGCGCCAGGAACACGGTGTTGCCGACCAACTGGCGGGCGGTGCCGGTGTGCTCGGGCGTGGTCAGATACGGATGGGCGCCGGCGCTACGCTGCGCGGCCAGGCGCAACATTCTGGGGCCCAGCGCCGCCAATACCCGCCTGCTGTCCGGCACCATCGCCTTGTCCAGGTCGTCGAGATAGGCCACCAGCGCGTCATAGGGTTTCTGATACTCCTGGGTGTGCTCGGGATGGCCTACCCCGACACCCAGCAGAAACCGGCCCGGGTGGGCGCTCTCGATCCGCTGATACGACGCCGCCACCTCATCGGCCGGCGCCGACCAGATATTGACGATTCCGGTCGCCAGCTGCAGTGATGTGGTCTGCTCCAAGGCGGGCTCGACCCAAGCCAGATCGGCGTCCGGTGATGCGCCGATCCAGGCCGCGCCGTAGCCGAGTGATTCGATCTGCCCGGCGAGTTCGGGGGTGATGGAGCGGCTACCCAGCCATACGCCGAACCGGCCCAGCTCGGGTTTGAGTGAAACTGCGTTGGTCATCTGGTTCCCCCGTGCCTGCTTGAAGCTCAGGCGCCGGCCAGCCCGAGCGGCCCGGCCAACTCGGCGAGCGCTGGTACCAGGTTCTCACTTTTGGTCAGGACTTGTACGGGGACGTGGTCGGCGCCGGCTTGCAGGTGTTCGTTGAGGCGCGCCGCGATGGCCGCGGGAGTGCCGTAGGCGACCACGGCGTCAACCAGGCGGTCACTGCCCGGGCGGGCGATGTCGCGCTCGCTGAAGCCCAGCCGCTTCCAGCTGTTCAGGTAGTTCGCCAGGTTGAGATAGATGTCGAGGGCCTTGCGCCCGACGGCACGCGCCCGTTGCGCGTCGGTGGTCAGCACCACTTTGTGTTCGGGAGCCAGAAACGTTTGTGTTCGGGAGCCAGAAACGCCGACGGGCCGATGAGTTCGCGGGCCGCGCCGGTGTGCTCCGGTGTGGTCAGGTAGGGGTGCGCGCCGGCGCTGCGTCGCGCCGCGAGCCGCAGCACCCGCGGGCCCAGCGCCGCCACCACCCGTCGGTTGGCCGGCACCCCGTAGTCGTCGAGCCTGTTGAGGTACTCGGTGAGGGCGTCCACCGCGTTGCCGGTGCTGTGGTACTCGGTGATCGCTTCCGGGTGGCCCACGCCGATTCCCAGCAGGAAACGGCCGGGGTAGGCGGCCTCGATGCGATGAAACGACTCGGCTACCGGCTCGGCGGGCGCCGACCAGATGTTGACGATGCCGGTGGCTACCTGCAGCGTGGTGGTGGCCGCCAGGATCGGTTCCACCCAGGCCAGTTCCGCCGGCGGTGACCCGCCGACCCAGACCGCGCCGTAGCCCAGCGCTTCGATGTCTCTGGCCTGAGCCGGGGTGACACCGCGGCCGAAGGATCCGAACCGGCCGAGGTTGGGCTTACCGGCAGCTGGACTCGCGGAAGATCTGGCGTCAGAGTCGGTCTCAGGGGCGGGCATGCTAGGTCCAACCGGCTGGGTCGGGGCGGCTATTCCGGCCCGGCTTTGTGGCGTTTTGCGCCGAGCGCGGCAGTGCGGGTATCGTGGGACGACGGTGCGACGTCTCGTGCCGACTCCTGGCGTGCCCAGTCCCGAAATTTCTCGGATCGTTTCGCGGAATTTCCACCACCGGCTCACGTTTTGCGGTCAGGACGGGTGCTGCGCCAAACCAGGTGCACGAACAAGAAGTGAGGATCGCCGGAAAGTAATGGCCAAGAAGGACGGTGCCATAGAGGTCGAGGGTCGCGTGGTCGAGCCCCTGCCTAATGCCATGTTTCGCATTGAGCTGGAGAACGGCCACAAGGTGCTCGCCCACATCAGCGGCAAGATGCGGCAGCACTACATCCGTATCCTGCCCGAGGATCGCGTGGTGGTGGAGTTGTCTCCCTACGACCTGTCCAGGGGCCGCATCGTGTACCGGTACAAATAGCCAAACCACCCAGAGAACAGGACCGAGACTGCCGTGAAGGTGAACCCGAGCGTCAAGCCGATCTGTGACAAGTGCAGGGTGATCCGTCGGCATGGGCGGGTCATGGTGATCTGCTCCGATCCGCGCCACAAGCAGCGGCAGGGGTAGACCAGGGCTAGCAGCAGCTAGCTAGCGCGAAGCGCAGACAACTGATGCAGACCTCCCAGCACCAATGAGCGGCTGGCATCAATAGTGATGGGCCAGCTCATCCGCGCCCGGACGGAGGCTGGGCCCCGCAAACCTTGCGGGAACGGACTGGGATAAGACCTCCGCTGAGAAAAAGAGGAAACGCCACCTATGGCTCGACTAGTCGGCGTCGATCTACCGCGCGACAAGCGGATGGAGATCGCCCTGACCTACATCTACGGCGTCGGCCGTACCCGGTCGAACGAGATCTTGGCAGCTACGGGCATTGACCGTAACCTGCGCACTCGCGATCTCACTGACGACCAGCTGACGCACCTGCGTGACTACATCGAAGCGAACTTGAAGATCGAGGGTGACCTGCGCCGCGAGGTGCAGGCCGACATTCGTCGCAAGATCGAGATCGGCTGCTACCAGGGCCTGCGGCACCGCCGTGGTTTGCCGGTACGTGGCCAGCGCACCAAGACCAACGCGCGGACCCGTAAGGGCCCCAAGCGCACCATCGCAGGCAAGAAGAAGGCCAGGTAACCGATGCCACCGAAGAAAGCCAGCGGCACGGGCCCCAAGAAGGGCCAGAAGACTCGCCGCCGGGAAAAGAAGAACGTCCCGCACGGTGCCGCGCACATCAAGAGCACGTTCAACAACACGATCGTGACGATCACCGACCCGCAGGGCAACGTCATCGCCTGGGCGTCGTCGGGTCACGTCGGCTTCAAGGGATCCCGCAAGTCGACACCGTTCGCAGCGCAGCTGGCCGCCGAGAACGCCGCGCGCAAGGCCCAGGAGCACGGTGTCCGCAAGGTCGACGTGTTCGTGAAGGGGCCGGGTTCGGGCCGCGAGACCGCGATCCGGTCGCTGCAGGCCGCTGGCCTGGAGGTCGGTGCGATCTCCGATGTCACCCCGCAGCCGCACAACGGTGTCCGCCCGCCCAAGCGTCGGCGCGTCTAGGTCTAGGAGGACATACCAATGGCTCGTTACACCGGACCCGTCACCCGCAAGTCGCGCCGGCTGGGCACCGACCTCGTTGGTGGCGACCAGTCATTCGAAAAGCGTCCCTACCCGCCCGGCCAGCACGGCCGCGCCCGGATCAAGGACAGTGAATACCGCCAGCAGTTGCAGGAAAAGCAGAAGGCCCGCTTCACCTACGGCGTGATGGAAAAGCAGTTCCGCCGCTACTACGAAGAGGCCGTTCGCCACTCCGGCAAGACCGGTGAGGAGCTGCTGAAGATCCTGGAGAGCCGGCTCGACAACGTCGTATACCGGGCCGGGTTGGCACGTACCCGCCGGATGGCTCGTCAGCTGGTCAGCCACGGGCACTTCAGCGTCAACGGCGTGCACGTCAATGTGCCCAGCTACCGGGTTTCGCAGTACGACATCATCGATGTGCGGGACAACTCGCTCAACACGGTGCCGTTCCAGATTGCGCGCGAAACGGCGGGTGACCGTCCGATCCCGAGCTGGTTGCAGGTCGTGGGGGAGCGTCAGCGCATCCTGATCCACCAGCTGCCCGAGCGGGCACAGATCGAGGTCCCGCTCACCGAGCAGCTGATCGTCGAGTACTACTCGAAGTAAGCCCCGTCTTCCGTCGCTGCGGCCGCAGCGACGGATCACCTAACGGCATCAAATAGCGGGTGCCGAGAAGGAGAACAAGAACACCATGCTGATCTCTCAGCGGCCGACTCTGTCCGAGGAAGTCCTCACCGACAGCCGGTCCCAGTTCGTCATCGAACCGCTGGAACCCGGATTCGGCTACACCCTTGGCAACTCGCTGCGTCGCACGCTGCTGTCCTCGATTCCCGGGGCAGCCGTCACCAGCATCCGCATCGACGGCGTGCTGCACGAGTTCACCACGGTGCCCGGAGTCAAAGAAGATGTCACCGACATCATCCTGAACCTCAAGGCCCTGGTCGTTTCTTCGGAGGAAGACGAGCCGGTCACCATGTACCTGCGCAAGCAGGGGCCCGGTGAGGTCACCGCGGGCGACATCGTGCCGCCGGCCGGTGTCACGGTGCACAACCCCAACATGCGCATCGCCACCCTCAACGACAAGGGCAAGCTGGAGGTCGAGCTCGTCGTCGAGCGCGGCCGCGGTTACGTCCCGGCAGTGCAGAACCGGGCTTCGGGCGCCGAAATCGGCCGCATCCCGGTCGATTCCATCTACTCGCCGGTGCTCAAGGTCACCTACAAGGTGGACGCGACTCGTGTCGAGCAGCGCACCGACTTCGACAAGCTGATCCTCGATGTCGATACCAAGAATTCGATCACCCCGCGCGACGCGCTGGCATCTGCGGGCAAGACGCTCGTCGAATTGTTCGGTCTGGCACGTGAACTCAACGTCGAGGCCGAAGGTATCGAGATTGGGCCGTCACCGGCCGAGGCCGACCACATCGCCTCGTTCGCACTGCCGATCGACGACCTGGATCTGACCGTGCGCTCGTACAACTGCCTCAAGCGCGAGGGCGTGCACACCGTCGGCGAACTGGTGTCGCGCACCGAGTCGGACTTACTCGACATCCGCAACTTCGGTCAGAAGTCGATCGATGAGGTCAAGGTCAAGCTGCACCAGCTGGGCCTGTCGCTCAAGGACAGCCCGCCGAGCTTCGACCCGTCTGAGGTCGCAGGCTACGACGTGGCCACCGGTACCTGGTCGACCGAGGGCGCCTACGACGACCAGGACTACGCCGAAACCGAACAGCTCTAACCAAGATCCGTCCCGGTCCTACCTGATACGGGGACCGGCCCCGAATAGGAGATAGCCGCAATGCCCAAGCCCACCAAAGGCCCTCGCCTCGGCGGGTCGTCCTCGCACCAGAAGGCGCTACTGGCCAACCTGGCCACCTCGCTGTTCGAGCACGGCCGAATCAAGACCACCAAGCCCAAGGCGCGGGCGTTGCGGCCGTACGCGGAGAAGCTGATCACCCACGCGAAGAAGGGTGCACTGCACAATCGGCGCGAGGTGCTCAAGAAGATCCGCGACAAGGACGTGGTTCACACCCTGTTCGCTGAGATCGGGCCGTTCTTTGCCGATCGTGAGGGCGGCTACACCCGCATCATCAAGGTCGAACCGCGCAAGGGCGACAACGCCCCGATGGCGGTGATCGAGTTGGTGCGGGAGAAGACGGTGACGTCTGAGGCCGACCGTGCACGACGGGTGAAAGCCTCCCAGGCCGCGTCGCAGGACGCGCCTTCGGAGCCGCAGGCAGCCGAGGAGCCGGCGGCCGAGGAGGCGGTGGCCGCTACCGAAGTCGAGGCAGCGCCTGCCGACGCCGAGGCCACCGACGCCGAGGCCGGCTCCGCTGACACCGACGCTGACGAGGCACCGCAGAATTAGTGACGCAGTTCGTCTGCGCTTCGACATTGCCTACGACGGTACGGATTTCGCAGGCTGGGCGACGCAGACGGGGCAGCGTACGGTCGCTGGCGTCCTTGATGAGGCGCTGACGACGGTCCTGCGCACACCGGTGCGCCTGCGTGCCGCCGGGCGTACCGATGCGGGGGTCCACGCCACCGGCCAGGTGGCCCACGCCGATGTTCCAGTCGACGCGTTGCCGAACGCCTATTCGCGTTCGGCGCGCGCGGGCGATCCGGAATTCCTGCCGTTGGTGCGACGTTTGGCCCGCTTCTTGCCGGCTGATCTGCGCGTCCTCGATATCGCGCGTGCGCCAACGGCTTTCGATGCCCGATTTTCGGCACTTCGCCGCCATTATGTCTACCGCTTGTCGACGGCCCCCTACGGTGTCGAGCCGCAGCAGGCTCGCTATGTGACCGTATGGCCGCGGGAGCTGGACATCGATGCGATGACGGTGGCATCCCGAGAGTTATTGGGACTGCACAATTTTGCCGCGTTTTGCCGCCGTCGCGAGGGGGCTACCACCATCCGTGACCTGCAACGGCTGGACTGGTCGCGCAACGGGCACCTGGTCACCGCGCAGGTCAGCGCCGACGCGTTCTGCTGGTCGATGGTGCGTTCATTGGTGGGCGCGCTGCTGGCCGTGGGCGAACACCGGCGTACGCCAGATTGGTGTCGCGAGTTGCTCACCGCTACCGCGCGTTCCAGTGACTTCGCGGCCGCACCGGCGCACGGTCTGGTCCTGGCCAAGGTGGACTATCCGCCCGATGACCAGCTCGCATCGCGGGTCTTGATTACCCGCGATCTGCGCTCGCGTACCGACTGACTTATTACGTATCGACTAGGTCCGGGCTGAGGCATCGGGCGGGAGTACCCCCTCGGCGGTGCCGTTCATTTCGGCCTGGAACCGGTGGTATTGCTCGAGGTGGCCGGGGCGGCGCCGGACGAGCGCCCAGCCGATCCCGAGGATCACGAACCACAGCGGGAACCACACCAATGCGGTCGCGGTTTCGGTTTCGGTGGTGAGCGTCCAGATCACGAATACGAAGAAGCCGAGTATGGCCCAGCACATCACCACGCCACCGGGCATCTTGTAAGCCGAATCGGCGTGGCGTTGTGCGTGTCGGCGCCGATAGACGAGGTAGCTGATCACGATCATCGTCCAGACGAACATGAACAGCAGCGACGAGATGGTGGTGATCAAGGTGAAGGCACCGATCACCGAACCGCCGGCGTAGAGCAGCGGGATGGCGGACAACAACAGCGCCGCGGTGAGGATCAGGGCCGGTGCCGGCACTCCGCGGCTATTGAGTCGACCGAAGATTCCCGGCGCGCTGCCCTCGTCGGCCAGGCCATAGAGCATGCGGCCGGTGGAGAACACGCCGGAGTTCGCCGAGGACGCGGCCGAGGTGATGACGACAAAGTTGACGACGGATGCGGCCGCGGCGAGTCCGGCCAAGGCGAACATGGTCACGAACGGCGACTCGCCACTGGCGAACCGTCGCCACGGGACGACGGAGAGAATCGCCAGCAGGGCCCCGATATAAAAGATCGCCACCCGCAGCGGGACGGCGTTGATCGCACGGGGGAGAGTGTGGCTGGGATCGGCGGCTTCCGCCGCGGCCGCACCCACCAGTTCCACTCCGATATAGGCGAAAAAGGCGATCTGAAACCCGCTCGCCAAACCGACGAACCCGGTTGGGAAGAACCCGCCGTCGTTCCAGAGATTCGCCAGGGCCGCCCGGTCGCCGTCGGGCGAGGTGAAGCCGGTGATGACCAAGATCGCGCCCACGGTGATGAGGCAGAGGATCGCCGCAACCTTGATCAGGGCGAACCAAAATTCCGTCTCGCCGAACTTGCTGACACCGAACATGTTAATCGAGAGCATGACGGCGATAGTGACCAGTGCCGGTGCCCAGGTGGGTACGTCCGGCCACCAGAACTTGCTATAGCCGGTGATGGCGACGAGATCGGCGATGCCCGCGACGATCCAGGCGAACCAGTACGACCAGCCCATGAAGTAGCCGGCCGCCGGGCCCAGAAGGTCGGCGGCACAGTCGACGAACGACTTGTAGTTCAAGTTCGACAACAGCAGCTCGCCCATCGCGCGCAGCACGAAGAAGACGAAAAACCCGATGACCGCGTAGACGACTATCACCGCCGGGCCGGCCAGCGAGATGGTGCGGCCGGACCCCATGAACAGGCCGGTGCCGATCGCCCCGCCAATGGCGATCAACTGAATGTGTCGGTTGGAAAGACCCCGATGAAGATGCGGCGTTGATTCGGTGGGTTGGCAGGTAGCAACATCTTCAGGCATCAATGAGCGTCCTCATCAGATCGGGGCGGAGCGGTCGAGTTTATAGGCACCAGCCCCGTTGCGGTGCTGCACTGAGGCGTTATCCCCGAATGGTGGACACGGCATCAGCCGACTGCGGGACGTCGAGGCGTGCTGGATGGGTGGGCGAGGGCCGGATCGGCGGCGGCGCCCGGAATCCGCGGGTGCTCAGTGATGTGGAATGGCCGGGGCAACCACCCAGACCCGGCGCTCGGGTGGCGGCTGCCCCATGCCTGAGATGTGTGCTCAACTCAGCCCGCCGACGGTGGGTGAGGCATGACGGTGAGGCGTACCCCGTAGCGGGGACCCGCACCCGCCGAACCTTCGCCTGGACCGGGCATCGGCACTCCGCCGATGACGTTGCCGCCCGCCTCCACGCTTTCCGGTTCGATCACGTCGCTGATGAATTTCGATGCGGTGGTGGGGCTTGTCGCCGGGGTGGCCCCTTCCCAGGTGTGGGGTACCGACAGCTTGCCGACCGTGCTGGCCTGAGCCAGACTCGCCGAAACCGGCCCAGCGCCCACCGCTTCGGCCGCACCCGTGGCGGCGACGGTGGCCGCTGGTGCGGCGGCCGCGGGGCCAATCGCCCCCGCCGTCTTGGCCGTTGCCGCGAAGAAACTGGTGATGCCGGCGCCAAAGAACGGCAGGCCGAGGGTGTCGTAGAAGAAATTTGCGAACGGCGCGTACCACTCCAAGAACCGCTCGATGGGGCCGGCCGTCGATGATGCGGCCGAGGCCAACGGCGACGTAAGGGCTTGCAGCACACCCGGTACCTCCGAGATCAGCCGTGACAAGGTGCTCTGTGCGGTACCGGCGGTGGTGGCGGCGGCCCGGGCGAGGGTGCCGGCTTGTGTCGCCGCCGCGGTCGGGCTGGTGGTTTGCGGCGGCGACACAAACGGTGTCACGGATGTGGCGGTTGCGCAGCTGGCGGCATAGGCATACATGGTCGCGGCATCCTGGGACCACATCTCGCCGTATTGGGCTTCCGCAGCGGCTATCGCGGCACTGTTTTGGCCCACCACGTTGGTTGAGATCAACCCGGTGAGTTCGGCGCGATTGGCGGCGATCTGTGGCGGCGGCACCGTTGCGGCGAAGGCGGCTTCGTGCGCGCTGGCCGCTATGCGAGCCTTGCTTGCCGACTGCTCGGTCGCGGCGGCAGTGGCGCGCAGCCACGCGACATAGGGCCAGATGGAGTTGGCCATCGCTTCCGACGAAGGCCCGACCCAACCCTGGCTTTGCAGCCCGGAGATCACGGTCTCGTAGTCGTTGGCGGTAGCGCTCAACTCGGCGGCCAGGCCGCTCCACGCCGAGGCCACCGTCAACAAGGGTGACGAGCCGGGGCCGGAGTACATGCGAGCGGAGTTGATCTCTGGCGGCAGTATCCCAAAGTCCATTGCTATCAACTCCCTACCTGTGTGGCTGCCTGTGCCATCTGCTCTTCTCCTCGAAGCTTGGGTGCCTATCCGGCTTCCGGTGGGCGCAACATCACCGTCAGGCGGATGCCGTATCGGCGCCGAGCGAAGGTCGTTGCTCGGCTGTTGTCGCGCAGATTGGGAAGCAGGGCGTTGGGTGCTTGGGGGCGCCCGGGCGCGACGTCGATGCCAGAGATCGCGGCGCCCCCGGCGGTGGGTGCCGGTGCGGTGGTGGTCCAACTTGGCGGTACCGACATCGGTCCGATGGTGTCCGCCCGCGCGAATACGGCCGAAACCGGCGTGGCGGCAACGGGTGCTGCCAGTTGTGCGGCCACGGCGATCGATGCCGCGGCCGCGGCCGCGGACGGCGCCGCCGCAGCGTCTGGCAAGAGTTGTTGGGCAAACAGGGTGCCCAACTGGAAGATTCCCGCGCCGAAATAGGCCAGGCCCCAGGTGTTGACCAAGGTGTTCCACTCCGCGGTCGAGAGGATGGGCAGCCAATGCCCGGCCGCGGCTAGCGACGACGAGACTTGGGTAAGCGCCTGGATTGCCGATGAGGAGGTCGCCGACGCCGCGGATTGGCTGGTCGCGGCGGCCTGTCCGGCCAATCCTGCCGGGTCGGTCGTGCGTGGTGGCCCGGGGAAGGCGGGTAGTGCCAGAAACGACGTCGAGGTGCTGGCGTAGCAGTACATCGCGGTGGCGTCATGCGCCCAGAACTCGGCGTACTCGGCTTCGGTAGCCGCGATCGACGGCGTGTTCTGCCCGAAGAAATTGGTTGCGATCAGCGCCAGCAACCGGACTCGGTTGACTGCAATCGCCGGCGGGGGCACGGTCATCGCGAAGGCCGCCTCATAGGCCGCCGCGGCGGCCCTGGCCTGCATGGCGGTCTGTTCGGCGCGCGTGGCCATCGTGGTCAACCAGGAGACGTACGGCGTGACCGCGGTAAGCATGGCCGCGGCGGCGGGCCCCGACCACGGCAAGCTCGTCAATTGGGTGATCACGCAGCTGTATCCGCATGCGGTGGCGCCCAACTCGGTGGCCAGCGCATCCCAGGCTCCCGCCGCGGCCAGCACTGGTCCAGATCCCGGACCGGCGTAGATGCGCCCGGAGTTGATCTCCGGCGACAGCGAGCCGAAATCAGAGAGGAGCACGGGGACGGACACGTAGCCGCCGGCGTCGACCGGCGAGGTGTCAACGACCACGAGATCCTCCTCAACAGCGGTGAGTGCAGCCTCCTGCGACATCGCCGTCGTCGGATCAACGGGAACTATTGATCACCCACAAGCAACAAGGCCCCGATTATATGACCAATAGAAACAATCGCCAAAGGCAAAAGTTCGGCACGATTTACTTGTGGCTCCACATCGTCGGGTTAGGGATGGGCTGACAAGACGTGTTCGGCCTGTTTGTCGGTGGACAGGCACAGCGAACAAACGTGAGCATCGTGGGTCTGGCAGGCCGCCATATCGGGTCGCTCGAAGTTCTGCCGGCAGACATGGCAATTCAGGTGCTCGGCGGACGGGTTGCCGTGCTCGTCGTACATGGGCAGCTCGATGCCGTCGTGGGTGCGTCGCAGGTAGTACTTGCCCTTGGTGGCAATGGCCAGAATCGGTGGCATCACCAAGGCGACGCTGATCGCCACCAACGGCGAGTACGGGCGCAGCGTCTCACCGAGGCCGCCGAAGAACGCGACGATCGAAAGGCCCGCTGCCAACAGCATCGACCCGAAGCCAACCGGGTTGATGGCATACAACATGCCGCGACGGAACTCCGGTGTCTTCGGCGACAGGCCGAGCAGGAACTTGTTGAAGACGATGTCAGATGCCACCGTCACCACCCAGGCCATGCCGCAGTTGGCGTAGAAGCCGAGGATTGTGTTGAGGAAGTCAAACATGTTGGCTTCCATCAGGATCAGGGCAATCGTGAGATTCACGCCGAGGAACATCACTCGCCCGGGGTAGTGCTTGGTGACGCGGGTGAATGAATTCGTCCAGGCCAGCGAACCCGAATACGCGTTCGTCACGTTGATCTTGACCTGGCTGAGCACCACCAAGATCACCGCCAATGTCAGCGCCAGCCAACCCGGCATGAAGTTGCGGTAGATCTGCATGAATTGGTGGACCGGTTGATTGGCGAAATCGGCCGCACCGGCGACGTTGGAGAGCAGATAGACCGCCAGGAACAGGCCGATGATCTGTTTGGCCGCGCCGAAGATGACCCAGCCGGGCCCGGCCAGCAGCATCCAGGCCCACCACCGACGTGAGTTCTTGGGCGTCCGTGGCGGCATGAACCGCAAATAGTCGATCTGCTCCGCGATTTGAGCGATCAGCGCCAGGCATACGCCCGCCGCCATCAGTGCGGAGCCGATGCTGGCCGTGGCGCGACCGTCCTTGCCTGCGTAGGCGAAGAACTGCGCGACCGACTCGGGATGGCTGATCAAGAGGTAGCCGAACGGGGCCACCATCAGGATCAGCCACAGCGGCGTGGTCCAAAGTTGCAGCTGTGAAAGAACTTTCATGCCGTATATCACCAGCGGAAAGATCAGCAGCGTCGAGAAGGCATACCCCAGCCACAACGGAATGTGCAGACCCAGGTTCAGTCCCTGGGCCATGATCGAACCTTCGAGTGCAAAGAAGATGAAGGTGAACGTGGCAAAGATGACGTTGGTCACCACCGACCCGTAGTAGCCGAAACCGCTGCCACGGGTGATCAGATCCAAATCGATGTTGTAGCGGCCCGCGTAGTAGGCCAGGGGCAATCCGGTGGTGAAGACCACCGCGGCGAAGATGGCTATGCCCCAGAGGGCATTGGTGGTTCCCCACGTGATCCCGATATTGGCGCCGATCGCGAAGTCGGCCAGGTAGGCGATACCGCCCAGGGCGGAGATCCCGACGACCGCCGGCGACCACCGGCGGTAGCTGCGCGGCGCAAACCGCAGCGTGTAGTCCTCGAGGGTTTCCTTGGCCGCCGTGATTTCAGCAAGATCCGCAGGGGCTGAGGGTGATACCTGCGATACGTCGGTATCCTGCATCGATCCTCCTGGGCGCAATCGCCGGACAATGGCGCATCAGAATCGCCACGGCGCGCATCGCGCACTTGCCTTCGTGTACAGCGGCAAAGAGAACCTTCGTTGGCGCGTTCGGTACGCCTCGTTGAGGTTCAGCGTGATCGTAACCCTGGTCGCAGGGGTCTGCCACCGGAAGCGTTCCGGTACAGGCAAGCCCAAGGGCTTGCCCAGTCGCCTCACAAGCGCGCTGAATCGGCTCGGCCGATTCGCGAGTGGGGCTGATTCAGATCCGGCCTGCGACGAAACTGGCGGCTTTGTTGGTCAGGCCCGGAACGTAGCCGGTGTGGGCCTTCCACTGGTCGCCGTCCGAGCAGATCGGGTCGCCGGTGTTGCACAGGTTGAGGATCTTGCCGCCGAAGTGCGGGCTCAGCGCCGTCATCAATCCACCCGCTCGGCCCGATGGGTTCCCGAACAGGGTGACCGCGGCCACGTGCTGGGCGGCTTGGGCTGGCAGCGGCTGGGTGAAGCCAAGGCCGGGAAGGGGTGCGGCGGTAACGATGTTGATGACCGCGGCACCCTGGGAATAACCACCGAGCACCAGTTTGGTGTTGGGGCATTCATTCGTCATCTGCTGGACGTGGTCGCTGGCGTCGTTGGCGCCGTCGGCGGCCGCCAGGAAGTCCTTGTTGGCGGGGTAGTTCACCGCGTACGCGCCGATGCTCTGGTCGGTCTTCTGCCGTAGCGAGGCCACCATGGCGTTGCCCACCCGGCCGAGACCGGGTGGTTCGCCGGTGCCCCTGGCGAAAACCACCTGGACATCGGGGCAGGCCGCGGCTGCCTTAGGCACCAATGGAAACGCGAGCAATACCGCGCACGCCGCAATCGTGGTGGCCACCAACCCGGCACAGCGCCGTGCGAGTCGTGTTCGGCCGCGACCCGAGCGCGCCCACTTCTGTGCGTCCAGGGGAAATAGCCACATGGCGCAATTTTACGGGCTTGCTGACAGTGGGTCAGTGAGCGCCGACGAGGGTGCCTGTCGCCCCGACTGGGGTTCCGGGCGATGCCGTAGCGCGTCCGGGGGCCTGCGGAGCGGGGCCGGGCGCCCGCGGCACGGGCCCAGGCAACTGGACCACCGGTGCCATCGACGATGCGGCCAGCTTGGCCGCAACGAAACTCGCCGCTTGGGTGGTGTAGGTGGGGACGTAACCGTCGGTGTGCCCGTTCCAATCGTTGCCGGGGCCGGAGTGACAGATCGGGTCACTGGGGTTGCACAGGTCGATGGACTTGGAACCCAGCAACGAACTCTGGGTGGTCAATGATCCGCCGGAGCGGTTGGCCACGTTGCCGAACACCGCGACCGCCGCGATGTTGTCCGCGTACTGGGCGGGCAGCTCGTTGCCAAAGCTGATGCCGGCCAACGGGACTCCGGCCACGATGTCGATCACGTCGGCGCCCTGTGAATAGCCGCCCAGCACGATCTTGGTGTTGGGGCAGGAGGAGGCCATCGATTTGACGTGTGAAATCACGTCATTGGCTCCGTCGCCGCCGTGCAGCTGCAAACGGCTGGCGGGGTAGTTCACCGCGTACACACCGATGTTCTTGCCGGTCTGCTGGCGCAACGAGTCCACGAAGGCCTCACCCACCCGGCCGATGCCGGGTGGCTCGCTGGTTCCGCGTGCGAACACGACTTCGGCGTCGGGACAGTCCGCTGCGGACGCCGACGGGATGGCGGTTCCAGTGATGCTGGGGGCGGCCAACAGGCCGGTCGCGGTGACCAGAGCGCCGGCCAGCACGGCCAATGGGTGCTTGTTCACGCCGAAATTTTACCCGCAATCGGACTTCGTAAAACCTCGAACGAATCGGGCCCCGGCCCGGGCCTGTGGATGAACGCAAAGAATGTCGCGTTCACCTGCCTAGCGTGGCGGTGTGGATGCGGGGGATTCTCGGGGCTGGCCGCCTGGCCGGCCGACGACGTGGCTGCAGGTCAGCGCCTACCGCTTTCTGGTCCGGCGCCTCGAGTGCGCGTTGCTGCGCGGGGGTCTGGACCCGGCCGACGGGCGCCCGCGGGCGTCCGCGGTGTCATTGGCGGCGGGCTGCGTGCTTTCGGTCGTCGTCCTCGTGGGCTGTGTGATCAGCGCTTTGCTGCGGCCGCAGGTCGGGCTGGGCGATGCCCAGATCGTGGTGGGCCGCGAATCCGGCGCGCTGTATGTGCGCGTGGGCGATACCTGGCATCCGGTGCTCAACCTGGCCTCGGCCCGTTTGATCGCCGGGACCGGCGCCAACCCAAAACCGGTGCGTGAGGCGGAGGTGATCCGCGCCAAACGTGGCCCGCTGCTGGGCATCCCGGGGGCACCTCAGTTCGTTGGCCAGTCGCTGCCGGTGCAGGAGTCGGCGTGGACGATCTGCGACACCGACCGTGGTGCGGCGACCACCCTGTTGGTGGGGCGTCCGGCCCAGCAGTCGGTTCGTCGCCTTGTCGCCGAGCAGACCATTCTGGTGGCGACCGAGTCGGGTTCGCCGGCGTATCTGCTCTACGACGGGCATCGGGCCGTGGTCGATCTGGCCGATCCCGCGGTTCGGCGGGCGCTGCGGCTGGAAGGCCGGACCCCCTACCGCGTCTCGCGGTCGTTGCTGAGCGCGGTGCCGGAAGTTCCGCCGATCAGCGTGTTGCGGATCGGCCATGCGGGCGAACCGGCGCTGGCCGGGAAACTCGGTTTCTCGGTCGGCACTGTGCTGAGTATCACAGCGGGGGGTGGCGCTGCGTACTACGTGGTGTTGGCGCAGGGCGTGCAGCGGATCGGCCAGGTCGCCGCTGACTTGCTGCGTTTCAGCGACTCGCAGGGGGCGGCCAACGCGATCGCGGTGGCCCCCGACGTGATCCGTGCCGCGCCCATCGTTGAGACGTTGCCGGTCACCGGGTATCCCGACACGGTGTCCGAACCGCTGGACGCCGGCGTCACCACGTTGTGCCTGAGTTGGGTGAGCAGGCACGCAAGTCGCCCCGACGTCGCGTTTCTGGCCGGCGACGGTCTGCCCGTGCCCGCTGGGGCGAGGGCGCTGCCCCTGGTCCAGGCCGACGGGCGCGGCCCCGCGCTGGACGCCGTCTACCTGCCGCCGGGCCGCAGCGCCTATGTGACATCGCGCGGGCTCTCCGGTTCGGGTGCCCCCCTGGGCCGGCGCTACCTCGTCACCGATGCCGGAGTGCGGTATCTGATTCACGACGAGGACACGGCGCGTCACCTAGGGCTGTTGACTCCGACGGCGGCGCCGTGGCCGATGTTGGCGACATTGCCGGAGGGGCCGGAACTGAGCAGGGCGAGCGCGTCAGTCGCCTACGACGTCGTCGCGGTGGATCCGCCGGTGCCGGCTCCCGGACCGGCCACCGAATGCCCGGGAGGCCAATGCCGCCAGCAACCCCATCAAGCAGATCGCTGATCCACTCAATGCGGTAATCCGGGCCCGGCGATCCGGTTGGGTGGGCGGCGTGGTGACCGGCGCGGCTGGGGTCGGCGAACCTGGCTGGGCCGGAGCCGGCTGCACGGCGGGGTCGCTGCTCACCGCCGCCAGCACATCGACGGTGCCGTTGCCGACGAAGGGATCCCAGCCATGGGGCGGATGATGGGCGGTCGAGATGATCCGCGCCATGACTTGGTGCGCGGTCAACGCTGGAAACCGAGCGCGAATCAGCGCGGCCAGTCCGCTGACCACGGGAGCGGCGTAGCTGGTGCCCGACAGCGGTCGGAAGCCACCGTGGTCGTCAAGGCCGTTCACGGTTCCGTCGCCGACGGGGTTGAGCGAGGTCACGTTCTCGCCGCCGGCGGCGACGTCGACCCAGGGTGAGGGCAGGGTGAACGCCGAGGGCTCCCCGTTGTCATTGACCGAACCGACGGTCAGCACGTAGTTGTCGTACCAGGCGGGGCTGACGACGACGGTCGCGGTATCCGGGGATGTCTCGGGGCGCTGGGATGGGCACTGGGCGGCACCGCCGGTGTTTCCGGCCGCGGCCACGATGACGGCATTCTTCACATCGACGGCGTACGCCAAAGCCGCGCCGAGGGCTCGGTCATCGGGTGGGCTCTCGGCCGCAACACAGGCAATCGTCGAAATGTTGATGACCGATGCGCCCAGATCGGCAGCCGTGCGAACGGCTCGGGCCATGGTGTCGACGTCGCCGACTCCGGTGCTGGAGCGGTTGCCGACGGGGGAGAACTTGGCGCTGGACTGGCGGATGCCGATCACCGTGGCATCGGGAGCCACACCGCTGAATTGGTCTGTCGCGGAGTCAGGTGCGGCGGCGATGATGCCGGCGACGATGGTGCCGTGCGCATCGCAATCCTGGGTGCCGTCTCCGGTGAAGACATAGTCGCCTCCCGCCACCAGGTGTGCCAGCCGTCGGTGGTGTGCCACCCCGGTGTCGATCACGGCCACCCGCTGACCGGATCCGCGAGTGAGCCGCCACGCTTCGGGTAGGTCGAGGCCGGCGAGTTGGGCGGCGGCCTCGGGTCGCTCGGGTGCCCAGGTAGCCGCCGCACACACCTCGCGCTGCTGGGTGCGGCTGGGCGGGCCCGGCGGCGCGGGTTGCGGCAACCATCTTTCGTCCACCGGGGGTGGTGTCACCGCGTGCGCCGCCGGCATGGCGCACCAGCACGGTGCGGCGAGCGCACACGCCGCCAGCAGGTGTCCGAATCGCGAGGTCATGTCCACGTCAGTCCCAGGCCACCAACGGCGCTGAAGACACCGCAGGTCCAGCAGGCCAGCGGCAGCAGGCTGGCCGATGCGCTGAACTCCAGCGCATCGATGAGTCGACAAGCGATGGGCGAAGGCGGCCGGGTGGGCGCGATGAACCCCAGATGCAGCGCCAGGGCGGTCAATGCCGCGGTCAGGATGGCGATCCACGGCCCGTGCTGGGCGAGGCCGGGGGCCGCGACAGCGAATGCGGCTGTGCCCGCGACATATCCGGCGATCAAAAACATCAACCGGGACCTCCCGTCGACCTGCGCGCGCACGTAGCAACAAAACCGCGCCGGTGACCGCGGTGAGTCCGATGGCGCGCTGACTGCCAAGCACGGCGACGACGGCGCCCAGGGCCGCAGCCGATGAGAATCCGCCATGCAGGCCGTTCAACCAGCGATCGGCCCGGATGGCCCTGGTCGCCAACAGATCCGGGGCCGCCAACTCGGGTGCTTCTTCGGACCCGGGCGCTGCGGGAAGCTTTGGGGACAAACCTGCCACGACCATCGACACGCGGGCCGACACTTCCAGCGCAACCAGGGCGGCCAATGTGGTCAATGAACCGACGACATACAACGCGGCGCCAGTGATCACACCGCATAGCGCGGCCGCGGCGATGACGATCGCGCAGCACATGACGGCGGTGAAGGTGACCCCACCACAACCGGTCAGCCGGATCGCCAGCGCCGCGGCGACCGACGCTCCCATCGCGGCGAGCATCAGATTCGGCACACCCAGCCGACCGGGAACCGCCAGCAGTGCGCCGACCGCCACGAACGTCGTGGCGATGACGTTCAGCGTGAACACCGCCGTAGGCTCCCGGCCGGTCCGTCGCGTCATGCCGGCGACGAGCAAGGCCAGGACGCCGGACGTGATCGCCACGACCGCGGTTGCCGCGCCGTGGCGGTCGGTGTTGCCCAGCGCGTCGCGAACCAGCAGCACGGCGCCGACCCCGCCAACCCCACCCGCGGTCAGCGCGCCGGTGAGTTCCTTGGCGCGCCGCGACGGCGGCCGGGTGCTACCGCGAAGCGTTGCCAGTACCGCCTCAGCGTCGTCATCATGCGGCCCGGGTGCCGGCTCGGCGCTGCAACGGCTCAACGACAAGACGGTGCCGTCTCGAATGCCGCTTTGCGCCAAAGACTTTGACGGCGGGAGCGCCCCCGCGCCCAGCGGACACAACTGATAGCGCGTGGGCGCCGCGCCGATATCGCGGCCGCCCAGACTCTCGACGATGGCGGGGATCAACTCGGCGACGGGGAGTGCCGCCGGTAGCGAAAGATCGACGACAGCAGTCCCGGAATGCACGGCGACACGGCACAATCCCGGTTCGGATCCAGACAACATCGGGCCCCCTGACAGGTGGATCACTGGCACGCTAGTTCGCCTCCGGCGCCGCAGTATCCGGTTGTGCACAGGCGACTTGCCGGCGCTCGGGCCGCTGCCTAGCGTCGTCGCACTGTGACCGAGGACCTCGTGGTTGCCGCACCACCGGAGCTGGCCCAGACAACGTCGACCGGTCCGCTGCTGCGCCTGGTGCCCCTGGCCATGTCGATCGCCACCTTGATTGCCATGGCAGCGACCTATGTCTCGGGCGCCCCGAGCGCGCGCAACCCAACGATGTTGATCCTCCCGGCGACGATGTCGCTGTCGCTGATGGTGATGGCGGTCAGCGCACGCGGTCGGCGCCGGGGTGCCGGGCTCGACCAAGACCGGGTGGGGTATCTGCAATATCTGAGCGAGCTTCGGCAACGCGTCACCGAAATCGCGGCAGCCCAGCGAATATCGTCGAACCGAACCCATCCCGAACCCGACACCGTGTGGACGTTGATTGGCGGCTCCCGGATGTGGGAGCGCCGGCCCGCGGATGCCGATTTCTGCCGAATCCGCATTGGCCTTGGAACCCAGCCGCTGGCCACTCGCCTGGTGGTCGCGCCGCTGCCACCCCCGCACCGATCGGATCCGGTCACCGTCAGCGCGCTGCGCCGCTTCCTCGAGGCCCACGCGCGGGTTACCGATGTCCCGATCGCCATCGCGCTACACGGCGCCGGTGTGGTGACCATCGGCGGCGACCCGGCGCGGGTACGGGCGCTGCTTCGGGCGATGGTGTGCCAAATGGCTGTGTTGCACGGTCCAGATCAGCTGCTGGTCGCCGCGGTGGTCAGCGACCGCAACCGGCCGGGGTGGGAGTGGCTGAAATGGTTGCCGCACAACCAGCATCCGAGTCACCACGACGAGGTGGGGGCCGAAAGAAAAGAATGGTGTACCCCAACATCACGCAAGCCAGCGCCGCCTTCGATGCCGTGGCGCTGCCGGTCATGGTGATCGTCGACACCGACGAACACGGCAAGCAGTTGCCGGCCGGTGTCACCGTCCTCGAGGTGGGGCGCGGACCCGACGGCACGCAGGTGGTGGTCAAGCGGGCCGGAGAAACGACGACGTTGACGCGGCCCGACGAGTTGGATCAGGTCAGCGCATTGGTATGTGCCCGCCTATTGGCGCCGCACCGTTGCGGTGACCGCGCCGGCGGTCACCCCGGCGACTGGGCGAGGATGCTGGGCATCGGCGAAATCGCCACCTATCACCCGGTAAGCCACTGGCACAAGCGGAATCAACGCGAACGGCTTTGCGTGCCGATCGGCGCGACCGCGGACGGATCACCCGTGCTGCTGGACATCAAGGAGCCCGCGGCGCGGGGGATGGGGCCACATGGGCTCTGCATCGGGGCCACCGGATCGGGAAAGTCCGAGCTGCTGCGCACCGTCGCGCTGGGCATGATGGTGCGCAACTCGCCAGAGGTACTGAATCTACTGCTGATCGACTTCAAGGGCGGCGCTACATTTCTCGACCTGGAAAAGGCGCCGCACGTGGCCGCGGTCATCACCAATCTCGCCGACCAAGCGCCGCTGGTCGCGAGGATGGGGGAGGCGCTGGCCGGCGAGATGAACCGGCGCCAACACCTGTTGCGGACGGCCGGAAATTTCGTCAGCGTCGCGGCCTACGAGGATGCCCGCCGCCGTGGCGCCGGCCTGGCCGCGCTGCCGACGCTTTTCATCATCGTCGACGAGTTCGCCGAACTGCTCAGTCAGCATCCCGATTTCGCCGAGGTCTTCGTCGCCATCGGCCGGCTGGGCCGATCACTGGGGATGCACCTGTTACTGGCCAGCCAGCGGCTCGAGGAGGGGCGATTGCGTGGACTCGAAGCCCACCTGTCCTATCGCGTGTGCCTCAAGACCCTGTCCGCCATCGAGTCACGGACCCCCCTGGGAACGCTGGACGCCTTTGAGCTGCCCAACACCCCCGGCTCCGGCCTGTTGTCTTCTCCCACCGCAGAGCTGACCCGGTTCGAAACGGCGTTTGTATCGGGACCGGTTCCGGCGGGCCCGCCCGATGCCGATTCTCTGGCGCTACCTGCCGCGGTGCGGCCGTTCACCTCCGAAGCCACCGGAGACGTCAGGACGGGCGGCGCTGACGGCGCGGATACCGCAACCGGGCCAACCGTTCTGCAGACCGTGCTGGACCGGATCGCTGGCCACGGGCCGCGCGCGCATCAGGTCTGGCTGCCACCGTTGGACCGGGCGCCCGCGCTGGCGTCGCTGTTGAGCGACGGTGCGGCAGAGCACGCTGAACTGGCCGTGCCGATCGGGGTGGTGGACCGGCCGTTCGATCAGTCCCGCACACCCCTGACCATCGACCTCACCGCGGCCGCGGGCAATGTCGCGGTCGTGGGCGCGCCGCAGTCGGGAAAGTCCACCACGCTGAGCACGCTGATAACCGCATTGGCGGCCACCCACGACCCGGACCTGGTGCAGTTCTACTGTCTGGACTTCGGTGGCGGCGCCCTGGCCGCGGTCCGCGACCTGCCCCACGTCGGTGCGGTCGCCGGCCGGGGTGAACCGGACCTGATCCGGGGCATCGTCGCCGAACTCGAGTCTTGCCTGCGGACCCGCGAGTCGCTCTTTGGTGAGCAGGGCATCGACTCGATCGCCGCGTATCGCCGGCTCCGGGCCGATTCAGGCGCCCAGCGGCTCGTCGACCTGTTTGTGGTGATCGATGGTTGGGCCACGCTGTGCCATGAGTTCGAAGAGCTGCAGGAACCGATCACTGCGCTGGCGGGGCAAGGACTTTCCTACGGCCTGCACGTGGTGGTCTCCGCGACGCGCTGGGCTCACCTCAGGGGGTCACTGAAGGATCAGCTGGGCACCCGGATCGAGCTGCGCCTGGGGGATCCCGCTGATTCCGAGGTGGATCGCCGAGGCGCGCGCCAGGTACCCCGGGACCGGCCGGGCCGCGGCCTGTGCGACGACGGGATGCACATGATGATCGCATTGCCCAATGTCGCTGAAGTCGTTGTGAGTCAACAACATGCCGGCTCGGGGGCGCCTGCGGTCCCGCTGTTGCCGCAGCGGGTTGAGCATCGCGACGTGGTCGAGGCCGCGGGTGCGGCCCTATCCGGGCGGATCCTCCTGGGTCTGCAGCAGCGCCGGCTACAACCGGTCGCGGTCGATTTCGAACACCACGCCCATCTGCTGATACTCGGTGACAATGCGTGCGGAAAATCCAGCGCGTTGCGCACCCTGTGCCGCGAGATCACCCGGACTAAGACCGCTGCGCAGGCACGGCTTTTCCTGGTGGACTTCCGGCGGGAACTGCTCGGTCTCAGCGAGTCCGAGTACCTGGGCGGCCATGCGATAGCTGCGGGGGGATTGGGTGCATTCCTGCCGGGGCTGGTCGAATTGCTGCGGGCCCGGATGCCGGCCCCGCACCTGAGCCAGGCTCGGTTGCGCGACCGGTCGTGGTGGTCTGGGCCGGAGATCTACCTGATGGTCGACGACTACGACCTGGTATGCACATCGTCCAGCAATCCACTGCTGGCGCTGCTCGAATACCTGCCTTACGCAACCGATCTCGGATTGCATCTGATCGTGGCCAGGCGCAGCGGGGGAGCCACACGGGCCCTGTTCGAGCCGCTGCTCGCCGCGCTGCGAGATTTCGGCTGCATGGCGCTGATGATGAGCGGACGTTGCGATGAGGGACCATTGTTCGGCTCCGGTCGGCCGATGCCCTTGCCGCCCGGCCGCGCCGTCCTGGTCACCCGGGCCGGTGACGAGCGGCTGGTCCAAGTGGCCTGGACTGAGCCCGGATGAACGCGCACCGCGCCATGATCGAGGCGGGCCCGCAGGCAATCCGCCGACTGTGTTGTGGCACCGAGACTGTCGCTGACATCGAGGTGTGCGCGGCCGCGCTGGCTGCCATCGACGACCCGGTGGCGTTGGTGGGTGACCGGCCGGTCCAGGTGTGGTCCCTTTTGTCGACCACCCTGCGTCGCCTGGCCGAAGGCCATCGCGCCGGCATGATCGTTGTGCATCCGTCGTGGTGGTCGGCGGCGCGCGTCGCCGTGGTTACCCGCGCCGCCCGGGCCGCGGGCGACGAAGCCGATGACACACACGTTGACCGCGCAGCCCAGGTCTGGCTGCGACCGCGGTCCTGGCTGTTGCGGCGGGCCACAACCGAGGCCACCGTCGTGGTCGAGATCGCCGATCGGTTGGTTGCGGTCGTCGGCGAGCATCGAACCGCGGTGCGGCGTCGCGCCGAGCCCGAACGCACCGCCGAAGAGGTCGCCGCCGCCGTTGACGCGATGACGCCGGGCATCCGGACAGCGGTGGTCATCGACGCGCCGGGCGCGGTTGCCGGGGCATCCGAGCTTGGGGCATCGATCTGCGCCGCCCTGGTCGGTGGCCAGCGCATCGCGCAGGTCAACGATCCGCGACTGATCGGATTGGCGAGGTCGGCGACCACGGAGCCGGTGTTGGGGTCCGCTCCAGCACCGCCGCACCGGAGCATCACGAGATTGGCGGGCCCAGCGGTGGCCGGCATCGGCGCGACCGTTGTGGCCGTCCTCATGGTGGCGGGTCTTGCCCGGCCGGACCGGCGCGCGGTGTCCGCGGTTGCGGCAACGCCGACGACGGTTTTGGTGGAGGGCCACGTCGCGGTCGCGATTCCCACGGGCTGGCCGACGCAGCGTGTGATTGGGGGACCCGGGTCAATGCGGGTACAGATCACCTCGCCGGCAGATCCCGAGGTAGCCCTGCACGTGACCCAATCGCCGGTGCCGGGGGAGACGCTTGCGGGCACCGCGGAGCGGCTGAAACGGGCGATCGACGCCGAACCCGCCGGTGTGTTCGTCGACTTCGATCCCTCCGGTGTCAGCGCCGGCCGGCCTGCGGTGACCTACCGGGAGGTGCGTACCGGGCACGACGTGCGATGGACGGTGGTGCTGGACACGGCGGTACGGATCAGCATTGGATGCCAAAGCCGAACCGGCGCGGCCGAGGCCATTCGCGAGGTGTGTGAACGGGCCGTGCGATCCGCGCACGCGGTCCACTGATCCGGGCACGGTGGGCGGCATCCGGGTGGAACCAAATCGGCCTGCCGCCGGTCTTAAGGGGTATGAGTAGTCCGGCAGGTGCCAATCCGTTCACTACGTCTACTGCGTCGAACACGTTGAGTGCCGACTTCGACCTGATGCGCACGGTCGCCGCCACCACCGACGCCCGCAACGAAGAAATCCGGGCGCTGCTGCAGGCGTTCATCGGCCGCATGAACGATGTGCCCGCCTCAGTGTGGGGTGGGGTGGCGGCGGTGCGATTCAAACACGCGATGGATCGATGGGGTGCAGAGTCGACACGGCTCTACCACGCCCTGCACACGATCGCTGAGACCATTCGGCACAACGAGGCCCTGCTGCGTGAGGCCGGCCAGAACCACGCACACCACATCGGCGCCGCCGGCGCGGACCTGTGATCGGAGGGATTCACCGTGGACCCTGTCCTGTCGTACAACTTTGACGCGATCGAGCACACGGTTCGCCAAGAGATTCACATCACTTCGATGCGTTTCAACGCCGCACTCGAGCAGCTGCGGTCACAGATCGCACCGCTGCAGCAGCTGTGGTCCCGAGAGGCGGCGGCCGCGTATCAAACCGAGCAGTTCAAATGGCATCAAGCGGCCGCTGCGCTCAACCAGATCCTGGTCGAGCTGGGTAACGCCGTCCGTGACGGCGCCGACGAGGTCGCCGGCGCCGACCGCCGCGCGGCCGGCGGATGGGCCCGCTAGCCACGCCATCTGATCCCGCGGCACCCGACAGACCCTGTGTGGTCCCCACGGAGGAGAGCCGTGGGGACCACACAGTCATTTTGACCTGCGGGGATGCGCGTCGGTAAGCTGCTCGGTTGGCGTGCGGGTACGCCGGGGCCTCGGGTCAATGCCGGTCGCCGAGACAGCCCCTCCGTGAACGCCTGACCGGCACCCGGGTCACACCGGGATCCACCCGAGAGAAGAGAAGGTAAGCGCTGTGCCTACATACGCGCCCAAGGCGGGTGACACCACGAGGTCGTGGTACGTCATCGACGCCACGGACGTGGTGCTTGGCCGCCTTGCCGTCGCAGCAGCCAACCTGCTGCGTGGCAAGCACAAGCCGACGTTCGCGCCCAATGTCGACGGCGGTGACTTCGTCATCGTCATCAATGCCGACAAAGTCGCCAT
Organism: Mycobacterium liflandii; assembly: GCF_022354805.1. Taxonomy (NCBI): domain Bacteria; kingdom Bacillati; phylum Actinomycetota; class Actinomycetes; order Mycobacteriales; family Mycobacteriaceae; genus Mycobacterium; species Mycobacterium liflandii. The sequence continues at coordinate 1,831,352 of NZ_CP023138.1, forward strand.
CAGCAACGAGAAGCTGCGTAACAAGATGGCCTACAGCCACTCGGGGTATCCCGGCGGTCTGCGCAAACGTTCGATCGGCGAGCTGATGGAAAAGCACCCCGACCGCGTCGTGGAAAAGGCGATCGTCGGCATGCTGCCCAAGAACAAGCTCAGTCGGCAGATTCAGAGCAAGCTTCGCGTCTATGCCGGTCCGGAGCACCCACACACCGCGCAGCAGCCGGTTCCGTTCGAGATCAAGCAGGTGGCGCAATGACCGAAACCACCCCAGAAGTGGAAGTCGCTGTCGAGGCTGAAGTGACTTACAGCGAATCGTTCGTGTTCGAGCGGCCCATCCAGACCGTCGGGCGTCGCAAGGAAGCCGTGGTGCGGGTGCGCCTGGTGCCCGGAAGCGGCAAGTTCGACCTCAACGGGCGCAGCCTCGAGGCTTACTTCCCGAACAAGGTCCACCAGCAGCTCATCAAGGCTCCGCTGGTCACCGTCGACCGGCTGGAGAGCTACGACATCTTTGCGCTGCTGCACGGCGGCGGCCCCTCGGGTCAAGCCGGCGCGCTGCGGCTGGGTATCGCCCGGGCATTGATCGTGGCAAACCCGGAGGACCGGCCCGCGCTGAAGAAGGCTGGCTTCCTCACCCGTGACCCGCGTGCTACCGAGCGCAAGAAGTACGGCCTGAAGAAGGCCCGCAAGGCGCCTCAGTACAGCAAGCGCTGATTAACGATCACTTTCTGGCCGCGACCGTGCAACGTTGTGCGTTGTTTTCGGTGTGCCTTCGGCGTGTCGTCGCGTCAACGCGCACGGTTGCGGGCAGAAAGGGAAGCGCACGTTAGGCGCGAGAACGTCAACTGTGAGAGGTTTGTCCGCATGGGTCGACTATTCGGCACCGACGGAGTGCGCGGGGTCGCGAATCGCGAATTGACCGCCGAGTTGGCCCTGGCCCTTGGCGCCGCTACCGCGCAGCACCTGGCCAGTTCGACCGGACCGGGCAGGCGAGTAGCCGTGGTTGGCCGCGATCCGCGAGCCAGTGGCGAAATGCTCGAGGCCGCCGTCATCGCGGGCTTGACCAGTCAAGGTGTCGACGCCCTGCGCGTCGGGGTGCTTCCCACTCCCGCCGTGGCCTACCTGACCGGTGCCTATGACGCCGATTTCGGGGTGATGATCTCGGCGTCGCACAACCCGATGCCCGACAACGGCATCAAGATCTTCGGTCCGGGCGGACACAAACTCGACGACGCTACCGAGGACCGGATCGAAAGTCTGGTTGCGGCCGGACCCGGGTTGCGGCCGGTTGGCTCGGAGATCGGCCGCGTGATCGACGCCGAGGACGCCGCCGACCGCTATCTGCGGCATGTGAGCAAGGCCTGCACCACGCGACTCGATGGGTTGACCGTCGTGGTCGATTGCGCCCACGGCGCCGCCTCGGAAGTGGGGCCGCGCGCCTATCGGGCCGCCGGAGCCCGGGTCATCGAGATCAACGCCGACCCCAACGGGTTGAACATCAACGACGACTGCGGATCGACCCATCTGGAGGCGATTCGCGCGGCGGTGCTTGCCCACGGCGCCGACCTGGGTGTGGCCCACGACGGAGATGCCGACCGCTGCCTGGCCGTCGACGCCAACGGTGACCTCGTTGACGGGGACGCCATCATGGTGGTCCTTGCTTTGGCGATGCAGGAGGCGGGCGAATTGGCCTCCGACACGTTGGTGACCACGGTGATGAGCAACTTCGGTCTGCACCTGGCCATGCGCGAGGCCGGCGTGAACATGCGCACCACCGGCGTCGGGGACCGCTATGTGCTCGAGGAATTGCGCGCCGGGGACTACAGCCTCGGTGGTGAGCAGTCCGGCCACATCGTGATGCCGGGACTCGGTTCGACCGGTGACGGCATCGTCACCGGATTGCGTTTGATGACGCGCATGGTGGCGACCGGCGCCTCGCTGGCCGCTCTGGCATCGCGGATGCAAACGTTGCCGCAGGTGCTGATCAACGTCCAGGTCACCGACAAGGCGGCCGCGGCTGCGGCACCTTCGGTTCAGGCGGCGGTAGACCGGGCCGAAACCGAGCTGGGTGACACCGGCCGCATCTTGCTTCGGCCCTCTGGAACCGAGCCGCTGATCCGGGTGATGGTCGAGGCGGCCGACGAGGAAGCCGCGCATCGGTTGGCCACCAGCGTCGCCGACGCGGTCAGTGCCGCGGGCTAGCCACCAGGCGTCTGAATTTCGTTGCTCGCTGCCGTCACCGCCATCGAGGTGACCAATCCCGGCTCAGCGGGAACCTCGACGCCCCGGCCGGCGTCGGACTATCCATGAGACCCGAACTCGCGAGAAACTCACGCATCGATGTTGCGGCGGTGCAGGTAGTGGCCGAGCGACTGTGCGCCGCGGCGGAGCTGATCGATAACGCCATCGCCGACCATTGGGCAAGGCTCACTTTTGATGGGGCCGCGGCAGGCCGGGACTACCCTTCGCACGGTGATGCACTGCGCGCCGGATTGGAGCGCTTGGGTGCGCAGCTATCCCAATGGTCCAGCGCCACAGTCGATATAGCGGTCGCCATGCGCGCCGCCGCGAACCACTACGTTGATGCCGATCGTGGCGCCGCGGCACGGATCGCCTGATCGTGACCAACGGGCTAGCGGTGGCACAGCGCCTCGACGAAGGGCGGCCCGCCGTGGACCACACGCGGCGGTACCTACGCGCCTGCCAACAGCTCGGCTACCAAGATCCCTTTCTGGCCAAGGGCTTTGATCCGATCGGCGACCGCTACGACAGCGAAGACGGCCTCGATCTCTACCTACTCGACGGTGACTGCGCGCGACTGCGCGCCGCCGGCGCCACGATCGCTGAGGCGCTTGGGATGCAGCGCGGCCAGGTCGGCGCGCTGGCGATGGCCTGGACGGGGCCTGGAGCCGACGCCGCGGTCAACTTTCTGCAACGCCATGTTGAGGCGGGGCAGCGCATTGTTGCCGAAGTTCGGGCGGCGGCTTTGGGCTGCGAATCGTTGCGCGAGGACCTATGGCGTCTGGTCGACATGAAGGTGGAAAGCGTGATCGCCATCGACGATCGCACACTGGCGCGGCGGCCGGCGTGGTTGGCCGCCTGCGCTGAGGTCGGTGCCGGAGCAGCGCCCGGCAGTGCGGCCGCCGAGCTGGTTCGCCATCAGATAAATCCCTATCTGGACAACGATATTCGTGACGACTGGCTGGGCGCGATGCGCGCAGCGACGGCCGGCATCGGCGCGGCCTACACGACGTTGGCCGATCGACTGACCTCGTCGGTGCCGGTGTCTTTCGACCACCCAGACGACCTCGGATCCGGACGCCAATCGCCGCCGGTCCCATCGGCGCTGGCGGCGATCGCACCTGCGGCCGCCACCTCCGCGCCTGCGCCGGATCCGGAACCGGCCTTCGCCGCGTCGCCGGCGGTGCCGGCTGGCATCGCGCCGGCGCCGGGAGCTGGCCTCGAACTACCCACAGATGCCGGCGATTTCGGAGCGCTCGGTGATTTCGGCGGCCCCGGCGGCTTGGGTGCCGCCGGAACCGGCGGGCTCGGTGGGCTAGCGGGGCTTGCCGGGCGCATTGTCGACGCGCTGGCAGAACTACTCGGTACGGCGGCGGTACCGATCGCCGATCCGCTCGGGTCGGTGGACCCGGCGGATGGGGGAGATCGGTCCGGTGCGGACGCGGTCGACGACGTCGGCGATGAGAACCCTAGCGAGCCGCGAAAGCCCGACGCGGCAACCGAAACCGGCGCGAGTGACGAGAAGTCCGATGACGGCGAGGCACCGGAAGCCGCCGACGGTTCACCGCCGGGGGCGCCGGCGGGCGATGGCGCCGAGCGGTCCGCGATGCCGATTGGCGAACAAGCCAGGACGCCGGTGCCCGAGGGGGCCGCCACGCCGGTCGCCCAGCCGCCGCGAGTTCCCGAGGCGCCGCCGCACGACGGTTCGGCGCCGGCCGGCGAGGCATCGAGTCCCTGCGAGATAGCCGCAGACGAGCTGCCCAAGGCCGGGCCGTAACAACTCGAGACAGCTCGCAGACCAACTCAGGCGCGACGCAGCCCCAGCAGCTGCTCGACGTGGCGCACGTATTCGCGGCGATCGGTGCTCAACGGGCTCACCAGCATGGTCGTCACACCCGCTTCGGCAAAGGCGGCCAGCCGTTCGGCGACGAACCCGCGTGGGCCGATCAGCGAGATTCCCCGCGCCAGCTCGTCCGGCACCGCGGCTATGGCCTCGTGCTTGCGCCCAGCCAGGTACAGCTCCTGGATTCGGTCTGCGACATCGCCGTACCCGTAACGAGTGGCCAGGTTGTGGTAAAAATTGCGGCCCTTGGCGCCCATGCCGCCCAGGTACAGGGCAAGTTGAGGCTTCACCCGGGCCAGCCGCTGCTCGACGTCGTCCCCGATCGCCAACGAGGCGTGCACCGTGACATCCAACGGGCCCAGCGCGGGATCGCGTTTCGCGGTGCCCGACGCCAGCGCCTCGCTCCAGGCCGACGCGGCCTTCTCCGGATAAAAAAAGACCGGCTGCCAGCCCTCGGCGATCTCGGCGGTCAGCTCGACGTTGCGGGGGCCCAGCGCCGCAATGGATATCGGAATGCGTTCCCGTAGTGGGTGATTGATGAGTTTGAGGGCCTTGCCAAAACCCGTGCCGCGATTCGCGGGCAACGGGATCTGGTAGTGGGCGCCCGCATAACGCAGCGTCTCCCGCCGCCAGACGTGCCGGCAGACTTCCACCACCTCGCGGGTGCGGCCGATGGGCGCATCGAATTCGACGCCGTGGAATCCCTCGATCACCTGCGGTCCGGACGTACCGATTCCGAGATTGAACCGGCCGCCCGACACATAATCGAGGCCCGCAGCCGTCATCGCCAACAGCGAGGGTGTGCGGATATAGATGGGCAGCACCCCGGAGGCCAGCTGAACGCGGGTTGTTTTGGCCGCCAGATAGCCGAGTTGGCTGACGGCGTCGAAGGCATATGCCTCTGCCACCACGGCGACGTCGATTCCGGATTTCTCGAGTTCCACGACGCGGTCGAGGCCCTCATGGAAGCCGCCCGAGTAGTCCAGGGCGATACCGATTCGCATCATGGACCGCGCTCGTCACTTCAGTAGCGCGACAAGCTTCTCTTCGGGCGTAACCGGCGGGGCGTGCGGATCCACCGGGTCGGTCTTGGGCAGGTGCACGTCCGGATCGGCGAAGTCGCGATAGGTCTTGTCGCCACCGAGGGTGTGCAGCAGGTAGCCGGTCACCAGCGCCCTGACCGAACGCTGGGTTTTGCGGTCGGAGCCGGCCAGCCCCACCACCTTGGTCAATCGCCGACCCTCGATCAGACCGCCCGGATTGGCCTTGCTGACAACGCGCAGCGTGGCGGCGTCCCAGGCGTGCGACAGCTCGAGTGCGTTGGAATTGAGCGTCTTGGGATCCTCGGGTGCGCTCAGGATCAAACCCTTCGCCTTCAGGCCCGCGGCCGGCTGCTGCGCCGGGGGCGCGGTGACGGTCGGGAAGATCGCGACCACCCCGGCGGGCTTGGCCGGCATGCCGGCCGCCGCGAAGACCGCGGCCGAGCCGCCGAAACCGTGGCCCACCAGCCCGAGCTTGGCGGGGTGCACGCTGATATCGCCGGGCCCAAGGCGCACTCCGGCCACGATGTCGAGGGCAACGCCCATGTCGAAGGCCAGGTTGAGCACCGACGGCGCCACGCCGCGTTGGGTGTCGGGCGCACCGGCAACGATGCCCCAGGACGCGAGGTGCTCGAGCAGCCCCGAATAGCGGGCTACCCCGGTGAGCCAGTCATGCCCGAAGGCGACCGCCGGCAGGTTCATACCGGCTTCAGGGGTGTACACCACCCCGGGCAGTCCGGCAAAGGCCAGGTCACCGCGCAAAACGCGGTGTGGGCCTCGGCGGCTGAGGGCGGCAACGAGGTTGCGGATGCGGGCCACCCGTCGACGTTAGCGGTGGCGCGGGGGATGGGTCCAGTTCGTCCACGTTGTGCCGTCCCAATAGCGCTGTCCGGCCCCATGAGGATCGGGGTACCAGCCCGCCGGCATCGATACCGGCGCCGATGCGGGCCGCGAGGCAGGCACGGGCGCCGCCGGTGCCTGGCCACCCGAATTGACCGCGTTGCGCAGCTGGCGCATCGCGTTGGCATTGGAAATCAAGGCGATCCAGTTGAACAGCAGCAGCGACAGCAGGCTCCACCAACCGGCGAGCAGGTTGTAGGTCTGGGCCGAACGGTAGGCCGCCTCACACTCCGGCAGCGTCCCGTAGACCGAATAACTGCGCTGCTGCCAGAAGATCAGGGCGCCGGTGTGCTTGATCAGCTTGAGGTAGTACCGATCCGCCTGGACAGGGGGTTGGTAAGGGTGGGACAAATCGGGCCTTTCGCGCCGTAGGGCCATTTCGACCATACCGCCGGATTCATCCGGGGGCTCGCGAGCCGCCCCGGTCAGTCGCTGGTCAGCTAGCGGTCAGCGTTATGCGGACGTCCGGATGGGGGTGGCTGCACTACCCTGGTCTGCTATGTGCGGAATTGTCGGCTACGTAGGCCAGCGTCCTGCCTGCGAAGTCGTCCTGGATGCGCTGCGCCGGATGGAGTACCGAGGCTACGACTCCTCGGGGATCGCATTGGTCGACGGCAGCGGCAAGCTCACGGTGCGTCGCCGCGCCGGCCGGCTCGCCAATCTCGAGACGGCGGTGGCCGAAATGCCGGCGGAGTCGCTGACCGGTACCACCGGCCTGGGGCATACCCGGTGGGCCACCCACGGGCGCCCCACCGACCGTAATGCCCACCCCCATCGTGATGCCGCCGGGAAAATCGCGGTCGTCCACAACGGCATCATCGAGAACTTCGCCGTCCTGCGCCAGGAGCTGGAGGCCGCCGGCGTGGAGTTCGCCAGCGACACCGACACCGAAGTTGCGGTGCACCTGGTAGCGCAGGCGTTTCACCACGGCGAGACGGCCGGCGACTTCCCGGCCTCGGTGTTGTCGGTGCTGCGGCGGCTGGAGGGCCACTTCACCTTGGTTTTCGCCAACGCCGATGACCCCGGCACCATCGTGGCGGCCCGCCGCTCCACACCACTTGTGCTCGGCATAGGTGACGGCGAGATTTTCGTCGGCTCCGACGTCGCCGCGTTCATCACGCACACCCGGCACGCCGTTGAGCTGGGGCAGGACCAGGCGGTGGTGATCACCGCCGATGGCTACCGGATCAGCGACTTCGATGGCAACGACGACCTGCTTGCCGGTACCGACTACCGGGAGTTTCACATCGATTGGGACCTCGCGGCCGCCGAAAAGGGCGGCTACGAGTACTTCATGCTCAAAGAGATCGCCGAGCAGCCGACCGCGGTCGCCGAGACTCTGCTCGGCCACTTCGTGGGCAACCGCATCGTCCTCGACGAACAGCGGCTATCGGACCAGGAGCTGCGGGAGATCGACAAGGTCTTCGTGGTCGCCTGCGGCACCGCCTATCACTCGGGTCTGCTCGCCAAGTACGCGATCGAGCATTGGACCCGCCTTCCTGTGGAGGTGGAGCTCGCCAGCGAGTTCCGCTACCGCGACCCGGTGCTGGACCGCAGCACCCTGGTGGTGGCCATCTCTCAGTCCGGTGAAACCGCGGACACCCTCGAGGCCGTCCGCCACGCCAAGGAGCAGAAGGCCAAGGTGTTGGCGATCTGCAACACCAACGGCTCGCAGATCCCGCGCGAATGCGACGCGGTGCTCTACACCCGCGCCGGCCCGGAGATCGGGGTGGCCTCCACCAAGACCTTCCTGGCCCAGGTGACCGCCAACTATCTGCTGGGCTTGGCGCTGGCCCAGGCGCGCGGCACCAAATATCCCGACGAGGTCGAGCGGGAGTACCGCGAGCTGGAAGCGATACCCGATCTGGTGGCCCGGGTCATTTCGGCGATCAAGCCGGTGGCCCACCTGGCTTACCGGTTCGCGCAGTCCTCGACCGTGTTGTTCCTGGGGCGCCACGTCGGCTACCCGGTGGCCCTGGAGGGCGCGCTCAAGCTCAAAGAACTGGCGTACATGCACGCCGAGGGCTTCGCCGCCGGTGAGCTCAAGCATGGTCCGATCGCGCTGGTCGAAGACGAGCTGCCGGTCATCGTCATCATGCCCTCTCCCAAAGGCTCGGCCACACTGCACGCCAAGTTGTTGTCGAACATTCGTGAGATCCAGACCCGCGGCGCGGTCACCATCGTGATCGCCGAAGAGGGCGACGACACCGTGCGTCCTTTCGCTGATCACCTGATCGAGATTCCGGCGGTGTCGACCCTGTTGCAGCCGCTGTTGTCGACGATCCCACTGCAGGTGTTCGCCGCGGCCGTCGCACAGGCACGCGGGTACGACGTCGACAAGCCGCGAAATCTAGCCAAGTCGGTCACGGTCGAATAGTCCGGAGCAGGCAATGAGGGGGACCCTTGTCGGCGGTTGAGCGCGGTAGGTCAGGACCTGGCCGATGAAGCTGGGATTTGTCGGGCTGGTGCTTTTCGTCGTGGCCTATGTCGGCTCGACACTGCTGTACGGCAACGCCGGCAAGGGGCCGCACGACCTGACCCAAGGCCGTCCGACCGCCGATGGGACCACGGTCACCATCAGCCTGGAAGAGGTTCAGTCGAGCAACACCGTGCTGTCGGCCAATCTCGCCGTCACGCCGGGGCCGGGGCTGCTGGATCCGCGAACCGAGGGTCTGTCCGACGACCTCAGCGTCGTGGTCACCTCCTCGGTGACGCCGACCAAGCGCACCTGGTCCAAGGGCATGCTGCCCGGTGTCTTCCCCGTTCCGCTGGCCATCACCGGCAACGTGGCGGACTGGCCCTTCGATCACTACCGTTCCGGGCCGATCACGGTCGAGCTGTTCAGCGGTGCGGCGAAGGTGCCCCAGCGGGCGAAGGTGAGATTCGTCGACAGCCTCGCCGGCTGGCAGATCGACATTCCGACCGCAGGAGACGGCACCGGGGTTACGCCCTACCGGTTGGCGTTGCAGCGATCACCGAGCACCGCCGCGTTTGCCCTGCTCATCATCGGTGTCCTGGTCACGATCGCCGGGCTGGCTCTCTTTGTTGCGGTGCAGACCGCACGTGATCGACGACCATTCCAGCCGCCCATGACCACGTGGTACGCGGCGATGCTGTTTGCGGTGGTGCCGCTGCGCAATGCGCTGCCCAACGCGCCTCCCTTCGGGGCCTGGATCGATGTCCGGGTCGTGGTCTGGGTGATAGTCGTGTTGGTCATTTCGATGGCGATCTACATTTCCTGCTGGTGGCGGCACCTGAAACCCGCCTCCGACAAGCCGGCCTGAGACCACTGCCGATGTCGCATGGGCAACGGCGGGCGTGTAAGAGGCGTGTAAGAGTTGACGCCGTGGCGAGCGCATCGGTATCCGCACGAGTGCGAAGCATGGCGCTCGCGGTGTGGCATTTCGTCAGCAGCGCGCCCCTGACCTATACCTGGCTGGTCGTCTTGGCGATCACCACGATCATTCAAAACAGCCTGGCCGGACGCCAGCTGCACTCGGTGATCCTGCATCGGTCCACCAACATCAGCCACCTGGGGCGCGATCCGCTGGAAGTCCTGTTTTCCAGTCTGCTGTGGATCGACGGCCGGAATCTGGAACCGTATCTGGTGCTGTTCACGCTGTTCCTGGCGCCGGCCGAGCATTGGCTTGGCCACTTGCGCTGGCTGACGGTGGGATTGACTTCCCGCATCGGCGCCACCTATATCAGCGAAGGCCTGCTCTACTACGCGATCCAGACGCGTGAGGCCGCCGAACGGCTGGTGTACTCGCGTGACATCGGGGTCAGCTACTTCTTGGTCGGGGTGATGGCGGTGCTCACCTATCACATCGTCAAACCGTGGCGATGGGGATACCTGGCGGTGTTGCTCGTCATCTTCGGCTTTCCGCTGCTCACAATGGACAAGACCGAGCTCGACTTCACCGCCATCGGCCATTTCACCGCGATACTGATCGGTTTGGCCTTCTATCCGATGGCCCGCGAACGCGGGAGCCCGACGTGGGGTCCCGCGAAAATCAGAGAAGTTCTGCGAAAACTCCGTTCCCGTGAGGCACCGGCCTGAGCCCGTCCCAAACATGCAATGCTGGCAGTGATGCGGCATTACTACTCTGTAGACGCGATCCGCGACGCCGAAGCGCCGCTGTTGGCCAGCTTGCCCGACGGGGTGCTGATGAGACGGGCGGCCTTTGGCCTGGCCACCGAAATCGGGCGTGAACTGACCCGCCGTAGCGGCGGAATTTTCGGTCGCCGGGTGTGCGCGGTGGTCGGATCGGGCGACAACGGTGGTGACGCGCTATGGGCGGCGACCTTCCTGCGCCGCCGCGGCGCCGCGGCGGACGCAGTACTGCTCAATCCGCAACACGCCCATCCCAAGGCGCTGGCGGCATTCACCAAGGCTGGTGGCCGCGTTGTACAAAACGTCTCGGCGGCAACCGATCTCGTTATCGATGGGGTGGTGGGCATCTCCGGCTCCGGGCCGCTGCGGCCCGCGGCGGCCGAGGTGTTCGCCGCGGTGGACGCCGCCGGCATCCCGGTGGTGGCCGTGGACATCCCCAGCGGCATCGACGTGGCGACCGGGGCGATTACCGGCCCCGCGGTGCGCGCCGCGCTGACGGTTACCTTCGGCGGACTCAAACCCGTCCACGCGCTGGCCGATTGCGGTCGTGTCGTGCTGATCGACATCGGACTGGACCTGTCCGACACCGAGGTGCTGGGGTTGCAGGCCGCCGACGTGGCCGCGCACTGGCCGGTGCCCGGCCCTCGCGATGACAAGTACACCCAGGGCGTGACCGGTGTGCTGGCGGGTTCTTCGACGTATCCGGGTGCGGCGGTGTTGTGTAGTGGCGCCGCGGTGGCAGCCACCTCGGGCATGGTCCGCTACGCCGGCAGCGCGGCGGGCGAGGTGCTCGCGCGCTGGCCGGAGGTCATCGCCTCGCCCACCCCCTCCACGACCGGACGGGTACAGGCCTGGGTGGTAGGGCCGGGCCTGGGCACCGATGAACCCGGGGCGGCCGCACTATGGTTCGCGCTGGAAACCAATCTCCCGGTGATCGTGGATGCCGATGGGCTGACGATGCTGGCGGCGCATCCCGAATTGGTGGTCAATCGCAGCGCCCCGACGGTGCTGACGCCGCACGCCGGTGAATTCGCTCGGTTGGCGGGCTCGGGGCCGGGGGACGACCGGGTCGGCGCAACCCGAAAGCTGGCCGATGCGTTCGGCGCCACCGTGCTGCTCAAGGGCAATGTCACCGTCATCGCCGATCCCGGCGGCCGGGTGTACCTGAGTCTGGCCGGGCAGTCCTGGGCGGCCACCGCTGGATCGGGTGATGTGTTGTCCGGAATGATCGGGGCCCTGCTGGCGGCGGGGCTGGCACCGGCCGAGGCCGCCGCGGCCGCGGCGTTCGTCCACGCCCGTGCCGCCGAGCTATCGGCCCTCGATCCGGGGCCCGATGGCGCACCGACGTCCGCGTCGCGAATTCTCCACCGCATCCGGGCCGCCCTGGCGGCTCTGTGAAGTCAGTAGCTCGACTCGGCAATGAAAGGATCCACCGTGTCCCGTAGCCACGCGTCGGTACCCGCACATTCGATCGCTCCGGCCTACACCGGCCGGCTGTTCACCGCTCCGGTACCGGCGTTGCGGCTGCCCGAGGAGTCGATGGATCCCGAAGCCGCCTACCGGTTCATCCACGACGAGCTGATGCTCGACGGTAGCTCGCGGCTGAACCTGGCCACCTTCGTCACCACCTGGATGGATCCCGAGGCCGGCAAGCTGATGGCCGAGACGTTCGACAAGAACATGATCGACAAAGACGAATACCCGGCGACCGCGGCGATCGAGACCCGCTGCGTGTCGATGGTCGCCGACCTCTTTCACGCCGAGGGACTGCGCGACGACGACCCGTCCAGCGCCACCGGGGTGTCCACCATCGGCTCCAGCGAGGCGGTGATGCTCGGCGGCCTGGCCATGAAGTGGCGGTGGCGGCAGAAGGTCGGCAAGGACTGGAAAGGCCGCACACCGAATCTGGTGATGGGCTCCAACGTCCAGGTGGTGTGGGAGAAGTTCTGTCGCTACTTCGACGTCGAGCCGCGCTACCTGCCGATGGAGAAGGGGCGCTACGTCATCACCCCCGAACAGGTCGTCGACGCCGTCGACGAGGACACCATCGGTGTGGTCGCGATCCTGGGCACCACCTACACCGGCGAGCTGGAACCGGTTGCCGAGATCTGCGCGGCGCTGGACAGATTGGCGGCCGGCGGCGGCGTTGATGTGCCCGTGCACGTGGACGCCGCCAGCGGGGGCTTCGTGGTGCCGTTCCTGCATCCAGACCTCAAGTGGGACTTCCGGCTGCCGCGGGTGGTCTCGATCAATGTCAGCGGTCACAAATACGGGCTGACCTATCCCGGCGTCGGATTCGTCGTGTGGCGCAGCCCCGAATACCTGCCGGAGGATCTGGTCTTCCGGGTCAACTACCTGGGCGGGGATATGCCCACATTCACACTCAACTTCTCCCGGCCCGGTAACCAAGTCGTCGGCCAGTACTACAACTTCCTGCGGCTGGGCCGGGAGGGCTACATCAACGTCATGCAGGCCCTGTCGGAGACCGCGCGCTGGCTCTCCGCGCAGCTGCGTGAGGTAGATCACTGCGAGCTGATAGCGGACGGTTCGGCGATCCCGGTGGTCGCCTTCCGGCTGGCCGGCGACCGCGGCTACACCGAGTTCGACCTCTCCCACGAGCTGCGAACCTTCGGGTGGCAGGTGCCCGCCTACACCATGCCGGACAACGCCACCGACGTATCGGTGCTGCGCATCGTGGTGCGCGAAGGTCTGTCCGCCGACATGGCACGCGCTCTGCACGATGATGCCGTCACCTCACTGCGCACGCTGGACAAGGTCAAGCCGGGCGGCAACTACGACGGACAGCACTTCGCGCACTAAGCGGGGAGGTTGGTCGCCGGCCCGGCCGCCGGGGGTCAACGCGGACTGGGCGAGCACCTTCGCGCGGCTCTGGGACAATCGAGTCGATGACTACCACCCCGATATCTCTGACGCCCGGGGTCTTCGCCGAGGCGGTGGTGGACCTGGGCGCTATCGCCCACAACGTGCGGCTGCTGCGCGAACGTGCCGGCAGCGCACAAGTCATGGCGGTCGTCAAGGCCGACGGCTATGGTCACGGCGCCACCGCGGTCGCCCGCACCGCGCTGGCAGCCGGTGCGGTCGAACTCGGAGTCGCGTCGGTGGACGAGGCGCTGACGTTGCGCGCGGACGGCATCACCGCCCCGGTGCTGGCCTGGTTGCACGCACCCGGCATGGATTTCGGGCCCGCGCTGGCCGCCGACGTCCAGATCGCCATTTCTTCGATCCGCCAACTCGACGAAGTGCTCGATGCCGCGCGCCGGACCGGAACGACGGCGACCGTCACGGTCAAGATCGACACCGGCCTCAACCGCAACGGCGTGGCGCCGGCGCTCTACCCGGAGATGGTGACCAGGCTGCGCCAGGCCGTCGCCGAAGACGCGATTCGGCTACGCGGGCTGATGACGCACATGGTGCACGCCGACGCACCGGAAAAGCCGATCAACGACATCCAGTCCCAGCGGTTCAAGCAGATGCTCGACCACGCCCGCGACCAGGGAGTGCGATTCGAGGTGGCACACCTGTCGAACTCCTCGGCAACCATGGCTCGTCCCGATCTGACGCTGGATCTGGTGCGGCCCGGCATCGCGGTGTACGGGCTGAGTCCGGTGCCCAGGTTGGGCGACATGGGACTGGTTCCGGCGATGACCGTGAAATGCGCAGTCGCGCTGGTGAAATCGGTGAGCGCGGGCGAAGGCGTGTCGTACGGGCACACCTGGATTGCGCCTCACGACACGAATGTGGCGCTGTTGCCGATCGGCTACGCCGACGGGGTTTTCCGGTCGCTGGGCGGGCGCCTGGAGGTCTTGATCAACGGCAAACGCCGGCCGGGCGGCGGCCGGGTCTGCATGGACCAGTTCCTCGTCGATCTGGGCCCCGGACCGCTCGATGTGGCCGAAGGCGACGAGGCGATTCTGTTCGGGCCGGGTACCCGCGGTGAACCCACCGCGCAGGACTGGGCCGATCTGGTCGGCACCATCCACTACGAGGTGGTGACCAGCCCGCGCGGGCGCATCACCAGGGTTTACCGCGAGGCCGAAACCGTTGAGCGCTGAGGAAACTCGCCGGCGCCAGCGAGCCTGGCTTGCCGGAGGCGCCGGGCTGACGGCGGTCGCCACCATCGTCGGCGCCTCGGCCCGGCGCTCGTTGGCCGAATGCGGCTCGGTCTGCGACGACCCGTACGCGGGTGAGGATTTCGAGCGGCTGGACAGCGATCGCGCCCGGGTGGTTACCACACCGGACGGCGTGCCGCTGGCCGTGCGCGAGGCGGGGCCGGTGGACGCCCCGCTGACCATGGTGTTCGCCCACGGCTTCTGCCTGCGCATGGGTGCCTTCCACTTTCAGCGCATGCGGCTCGGCGAACAATGGGGCTCGCGGGTGCGGATGATCTTCTATGACCAGCGCGGGCACGGCCAGTCCGGCGAAGCCGATCCGCAGACCTACACGCTGACCCAACTCGGACAAGACCTGGAAACGGTGCTGCAAGCGACCGCTCCGCGCGGGCCGATAGTGCTGGTCGGGCATTCGATGGGTGGCATGACGGTGTTGTCACACGCCCGTCAGTTCCCGCAGCGTTACGGCCGGCGGATTGTGGGTGCCGCCGTCATCTCTTCGGCGGCCGAAGGGGTGACCCGCTCGCCGTTGGGCGAGTTCCTGAAAAACCCGGCGCTCGAGGCGGTCCGGTTCACCGCCCGGTCCGCGCCGAAACTGATGCACCGCGGCCGCACCGCGTCCCGGTCACTGATCGGCCCGATCCTGCGGGCCGCGTCCTACAGTGACCTGGAGGTGAGCCGCAGCCTGGATGCGTTCTCGCAGCAGATGATGAACGACACGCCCATCGCCACCATGGTGGGTTTCCTGCACGCGCTGGAAGTGCACGACGAAACCGCCGGGCTGTGGACGCTGCTGCGGATCCCGACCTTGATTGCCTGTGGTGATCACGACCTGATGACCCCCGACGAATACTCTCGAAAGATGGCGGCCTCGTTGCCACAATCCGAACTGGTCATCGTGGGCGGGGCCAGTCATCTGGCCCTGTTGGACAAGCCCGACGCCATCAACGAAGGGCTGGTCCGGCTCGTCGACCGCGCCCTTCCGGGCAAGTTGACGCTGCGGTACCGGCGGGTCGGCGAGCGGTTGCGGGATCGGTGGCGCCGCCATGGCTGAGCAGCACGATTCGGGCACGGCAACGCTGGAACGCGTGGCGGACACCGTGGCGCTGGGAACCCGGCTGGGCGAGCAGCTGCGCGCCGGTGACGTGGTGGTGCTCTCGGGCCCATTGGGTGCTGGAAAAACGGTGTTGGCCAAGGGCATTGCCGCGGCGATGGACGTCGATGGCCCGGTCACCTCGCCGACCTACGTGTTGGCGCGGGTGCATCCGGCGCGTGGGCCGGGCCGCCCGGCGATGATTCACGTTGATGTCTATCGGCTGTTGGATCACGGGAGCGCCGACCTGCTCGGTGAGCTCGATTCGCTGGATCTGGACACCGATCTGACGGACTCGGTCGTGGTGGTGGAGTGGGGGGAGGGCCTGGCCGAGCGACTCTCCGAGCGCCATCTCGACATTCGGCTGGAGCGGGTCAGTCACTCCGACGTGCGGATCGCGACCTGGGCGTGGGCCGGCCGATGACCATCATTCTCGCTTTGGATACCTCTACCCCCGCGGTGACCGCGGGGGTGGTGCAGCTGACGGGGTCCGAGTGCGTCGCGTTGGCCGAGCGGGTCACCGTCGACGCCCGGGCGCACGCCGAACGGCTGACCCCCAACGTGCTGGCGGCGCTGGCCGGTGCGGCGCTGACGATGGCCGACCTGAATGCGGTGGTCGTGGGCTGCGGTCCCGGCCCGTTCACCGGGCTGCGGGCCGGAATGGCCACCGGCGCCGCCTACGGGCATGCGCTGGACATCCCGGTGTATGGGGTGTGCAGCCTCGATGCCATCGGTGGACTCACCACCGGTGACACGCTGGTAGTCACCGACGCCCGTCGCCGCGAGGTCTACTGGGCGCGCTACCGCGATGGCGTGCGCATTCACGGCCCGGCGGCCAACGCCCCGGGCGACGTCGATCCCGGCACCGCGCACGCGGTAGCGGGATCACCCGAGCACGCCGGGTTGTTCGACCTGCCCCGGTGCGAGCCCAGCTACCCGACCGTGGCGGGCCTGGCCGCCGCGGTGAACTGGGCGCAGGACCCGGCGCCCCTGGTGCCGTTGTATCTGCGCCGGCCCGATGCCAAGCCGCTGGCGGCGCGCCCATGACCGCCGATCTCGGGCCCGTCACCATCGGCGCGCTGACCCGCGCCGATGCCCGGCGCTGCGCCGAGCTGGAGGCGCAACTTTTCGATGGCGACGACCCGTGGCCGGAGGTGGCCTTCGAGCGCGAGCTGGCCAGCGGGCGCAATTACTACGTGGGCGCCCGGTGCGCGGATAACCTGGTCGGCTATGCCGGTGTCTCGCGGCTGGGCCGTGTTGCGCCTTTCGAATACGAGATACACACCATCGGTGTCGACCCGGCCTATCAGGGGCGGGGCATCGGCCGCCGGCTGCTTGACGAACTGTTGGCCTTCGCCGACGGCGGCGTGGTTTTCCTCGAGGTCCGCACCGATAATGAGCCGGCGATAGCGCTGTATCGCAGCGTTGGTTTCGAGCAGGTCGGACTGCGCCGGCGCTACTACCGGGTCAGCGGTGCCGACGCATACACGATGCGCAGGGATCCAGGGGGTGCGCGGTAAATGCCGGGGACAGTCATCTTGGCCATCGAGACCTCCTGCGATGAGACCGGCGTCGGTATCACGCGACTGGAGGCCGACGGCACCTTGACCCTGTTGGCCGACGAGGTGGCCTCCAGCGTCGATGAGCATGTGCGGTTCGGCGGCGTGGTCCCCGAGATCGCCTCGCGGGCGCATCTGGAAGCCCTGGGCCCGGCGATGCGCCGTGCGCTCACGACGGCAGGCATCGTGCGGCCCGACGTCGTCGCCACCACCATCGGGCCGGGGCTGGCGGGTGCGCTGCTGGTGGGGGTGGCCGCGGCCAAGGCGTATGCGGCCGCCTGGGGAGTGCCGTTCTACGCGGTCAACCATCTGGGCGGACACCTGGCCGCCGACGTGTACGAACACGGACCGCTGCCCGAGTGTGTGGCGTTGTTGGTCTCCGGCGGGCACACCCACTTGCTGCATGTGCGTTCGTTGGGCGAACCGATGGTCGAGCTGGGGGCCACCGTCGACGACGCCGCGGGCGAGGCCTACGACAAGGTGGCGCGGCTGCTGGGGCTGGGCTATCCGGGCGGCAAGGTGCTCGACGACCTGGCGCGCTCCGGCGACCCCGATGCCATCGTGTTTCCGCGCGGCATGACCGGGCCGTCCGACGATCCATGCGCGTTCAGCTTCTCCGGTCTCAAGACCGCGGTGGCGCGCTACGTGGAGGCCCATCCAGATTTTCGGCCGGCCGATGTCGCGGCCGGTTTCCAGGAAGCCGTGGCCGACGTGCTGACTCGTAAGGCGGTGCGCGCGGCCACCGGCCTGGGGGTATCGACCCTCCTGATCGCCGGGGGTGTGGCGGCCAATTCACGATTGCGCGAGTTGGCAACCCAACGTTGTAGCGAGGCCGGCTTGACGCTGCGTATCCCCAGGCCGCGGCTGTGCACCGACAACGGCGCCATGATCGCCGCGTTCGCCGCGCATTTGGTGGCCGCGAAGGCGGCTCCCTCGCCGCTGGATGTGCCCAGCGACCCCGGCTTGCCGGTGGTCAAGGGCCAGGTCGGCTGATCCCGGTGCGGCCGTGGCGGCGGTGCGGAATACGCCGTGGGCGAACCGACACGCGAGAAGCACCGGGGCGCCCTTGAGTGCTAGCACTCTCATGTATAGAGTGCTAGGTGGCAGTCGGACGACCCCTGCGCCGGCACCCGCGACGACGACGCGAGGGCACGGACGGATGCCGAATCACCTGATAATTCGGACGGTTCGGGGCGCGCCCCGGACCGGCCGAAAACTCCGGTCCGGGCGAATAGTCCCGGATCCGAATCAAGATAATCCGGGGCGACAGCACCGGATCCGATCGAATTAGTGGAGGGCTCCAATCGTGGCGAAGGTGAACATCAAGCCACTCGAGGATAAGATTCTCGTGCAGGCCAACGAGGCCGAGACCACGACCGCGTCCGGTCTGGTCATTCCTGACACCGCCAAGGAGAAGCCCCAGGAGGGCACCGTCGTCGCAGTCGGCCCCGGCCGCTGGGACGAGGACGGCGAGAAGCGGATCCCGCTGGACGTGGCAGAGGGTGACACCGTCATCTACAGCAAGTACGGCGGCACCGAGATCAAGTACGGCGGCGAGGAGTACCTGATCCTGTCGGCGCGCGACGTGCTGGCTGTCGTTTCCAAGTAACCCCGTGTACCGCCCCGGCGATCCCCGTGTTCAAGCGCGGGTGATTTCCGGGGCGGTATGCGTTAGCGGACTAGCTGGGCATAAGGAGCCTGATGAGCAAGCTGATTGAGTACGACGAAACTGCGCGCCGCGCCATGGAGGCGGGCGTGGACAAGCTCGCCGACACGGTACGGGTGACGCTGGGCCCGCGTGGTCGGCATGTGGTGCTGGCCAAGTCGTTCGGTGGCCCCACCGTCACCAACGACGGCGTCACCGTGGCCCGTGACATCGACCTGGAAGACCCGTTCGAGAACCTGGGCGCCCAGCTGGTGAAGTCGGTGGCCACCAAGACCAACGATGTCGCCGGCGACGGCACCACCACCGCGACGGTGCTGGCCCAGGCGCTGGTCAAGACCGGCCTGCGGTTGGTCGCCGCCGGAATCAACCCGATCGCGCTGGGTTCGGGAATCGGCAAGGCCGCCGACGCGGTGTCGGAGGCCCTGCTTGCCTCGGCCACGCCGGTGTCGGGCAAGGACGCCATCGCGCAGGTCGCCACGGTCTCCTCGCGCGACCAGCTGATCGGTGATCTGGTCGGCGAGGCGATGAGCAAGGTCGGCCACGACGGTGTGGTCAGTGTCGAAGAATCCTCGACGCTGGGCACCGAGCTGGAGTTCACCGAGGGTGTCGGTTTCGACAAGGGATACCTCTCGGCCTACTTCGTCACCGACTTCGACGCTCAGCAGGCTGTTCTCGAAGACCCGCTGATCCTGCTGCACCAGGACAAGATCAGCTCGCTGCCCGACCTGCTGCCGTTGCTGGAGAAGGTCGCCGAATCGGGCAAGCCGTTGATGATCATCGCCGAGGACATCGAGGGCGAGGCGTTGGCGACCCTGGTCGTGAACTCCATTCGCAAGACGCTGAAGGCGATCGCGGTCAAGTCGCCCTACTTCGGCGACCGGCGCAAGGCCTTCCTGCAAGACCTGGCCGCGGTGACCGGCGCCGAGGTGGTCAACCCCGACGCCGGCCTGGTGCTGCGGGAGGTGGGCCTGGAGGTGATGGGCTCGGCGCGGCGCGTCGTGGTCAGCAAGGACGACACCATCATCGTCGACGGCGGCGGTGCCCCGGAAGCGGTCGAGGCGCGGGTGAATCTGCTGCGCTCCGAGATCGACAGAAGTGACTCCGAGTGGGACCGCGAGAAGCTGGGCGAGCGGCTGGCCAAGCTGGCCGGCGGCGTGGCCGTCATCAAGGTTGGTGCCGCCACCGAGACCGAGCTCAAGAAGCGCAAGGAAAGCGTCGAGGACGCGGTCGCGGCGGCCAAGGCTGCCGTCGAGGAGGGCATCGTGGCCGGGGGCGGGTCCGCCCTGATCCAGGCTCGCAACGCGCTCAAGGACTTGCGTGCGTCGTTGTCGGGCGATGAGGCGGTCGGCGTGGACGTGTTCTCCGAGGCACTGGCCGCGCCGCTGTACTGGATTGCCACCAACGCCGGTCTGGACGGTTCGGTCGTGGTCAACAAGGTCAGCGAGCTTCCGGCCGGACACGGTCTGAACGCGGCCACCCTGACCTACGGCGACTTGGCTGCCGACGGCATCGTCGACCCGGTCAAGGTGACCCGCTCGGCAGTGCTCAACGCGTCATCGGTGGCACGTATGGTGCTGACCACCGAGACGGCGATTGTCGACAAGCCGGCCGAGCCAGAAGACGATGGCCACGGCCATCACGGCCACGCGCACTAGCCGCAGGCATCCGAAACACCCCCGGTCCTTCGCGGCCGGGGTGTTTTCGTGTCTGAGGCTGAAGGGGCGCTCACGCGAGATTGCCTCGGGCACGCGAGACTTAATCCCTTGCGAGCATCTACGGCGTGTTGTCGCGGAGGTTTAAGTGTCGCGGGCTGGCTGAACCGCGGCTAACCGGCCATGCACAAAACAGTCAAATCTAGGTGCTCGATGGTGCAGGAGTGTGCGCCCGCGGGCTACCGTGAGTGAGTGCTGTGGCAAGGTCCGTCCCCGCGGGTGGGTGAGCTGATCCGGCAGGGGGCGAAAGCCGTACTGGACGGTTCTCAGCAATGGTTGGACGAGTACGACCGGGTGACCATGGCGGCCAACCCCGCCATTGCCGATGATCCCGTCCTGGCCGAGGCGACCCGCCGCAGCATCCGCTCCAGCCTGATTCACTGGGCCGCGGCCAACGTGAGCAACCCCGGTGCTCCGGTCGCGCCCAATCTCGGCCCCGAGCCGCTAAGCATTGCCCGCGACATGGTGCGCCGCGGCCTGGACCCGTTCACGTTTCGGATCGCGCAAACGGTGGGCTGGCGGTTGTGGATGGGCGTCGCCTTTGGGTTAACCAGCGATCCCGACGAACTGCGCGAGCTGTTCGAGGTGACCTACCGGTCGATCAGCGAGTTCGTCGAGGCCACCTCTGCCGGCATCGCCGCCCAGATGCAGCGCGAACGTGACGAACTGGCTCGCGGCA
The DNA here is from genome assembly GCF_022354805.1 of Mycobacterium liflandii. Taxonomy (NCBI): domain Bacteria; kingdom Bacillati; phylum Actinomycetota; class Actinomycetes; order Mycobacteriales; family Mycobacteriaceae; genus Mycobacterium; species Mycobacterium liflandii. Next base: position 1,852,323 of record NZ_CP023138.1, read on the forward strand.
CACACGCCGAACGACGAGAAGTCACCGCTTTGATCCTCGACGGTGCGCCGATCAACCGCCAGCGCGCCGAGGCTCGATTGGGATACGCCCTCAACCGCACACATACCGCCGCCGTCATCTGGAGTGACGAGCCCGATGGCGACCTGAATCGGCTCGACCGGGTCGTCGACGCCTTCGGCCGCGCCGCCGATTTTGCGCGGCCGCTGACCGTGATCGCCGGCGCGGCCACCCGTTGGGTGTGGGTGGCCAATGCGGCTAACGCCACCCTTGACGTCGAACAGGTTGAGCAGGCGGTCCGAGACGTTCCCGGAGCGCGAATCGCCATCGGCGCCGCCGCGACGGGAATCGAGGGCTTCCGGCGCAGCCATCTGGAGGCGCTAACCACCCAGCGGATGGTGGCCGGGCTGAATTCTCGCCAGCGAGTCGCGTTGTTTGCCGATATCCAGTTGATCGCCTTGATTGCACAAAACCCCGAAGCCGCAAATGATTTCATCAAGAATACGCTCGGGGATTTCGAGTCGGCCGGTGCTGAGCTGCACAAGACGGTGCTGACCTTCGTCAATGAGCAGTGCAGCATCGGGCGCACCACCAAGGTGCTCTACACGCATCGCAACACCCTGCTGCGCCGACTCGACCGCGCTCAGCAACTGTTGCCACGGCCTTTGGACCACAGCAGCGTGCATGTTGCCGTCGCCCTCGAAGCGCTGCAGTGGCGCGGCAATCCGCCCGCCTAGGCGATTCTGGTTTCGGGGGAGGGGGAGCCGGGACGACTAGTGTCGTCCCATCCCACCCATTCCGTCCATTCCGCCGATCCCGCCCATCCCGGCGTGCCCGCCGGCGGCGGTGGGTCCTGCGATTCCGCCGGGCCACCCCGGGGTTCCGGGCGCGCCAACTTGGGGCCCATACGGTCCATACGGTTCGCCGGGGGCGGGAGGTCCACCCGGTCCCCCGGGGCCACCCCATCCACCGGGTCCGTACACGCCGCCCGGGGTGCCTGGCGGCGGCGGCCCATTTTGGGCAGGCGCCGTGGTTGCGGGCACCGGGCTGATCACGCATTGTTGCGCCACGTTGTCCCAGGTCCACCCCGACATGCAGTTGTGGTCATCGGCCCGGCTGATCGCCGGTGCGCCGAGTCCGATCACCGGCGCCGCAGCGAATGCGAACGCGAATGCGGCGATCGCGGCGCCGCGTCGTTGAAAGTTCCTCATCGGGGTTCTCTTTCTGTCGCTATCTGGTCCGACCGGGTTCCGTCGCCCGGTGAAGTGCTTGATGCTCTCCATGATCAACGGCCCAGCGCCGCCTACCAAGGTGCAAAAACGACCAAATTGCGGGTATGGGTGGTGCAGAAGTGTGCGCGGCGGTGCACGGTGATGTCGGCGGCTGCCGCCGGGTTATGCGCGTGCGTTGACGGCCGCCTGCCGCGATCTCGTCGAACCGAGGCGGGTGCGGGCTTCTAGCTACCCGGAACCGGGATCAGGACTTGATGGCCAGCTTGCTGAGGCTGAACAGGCCCGAGTTGGCGGTGCCCCAGTTGAAGAAGCCAGAGTTGAAGCCACTGACCTGACCCGCCGCGAAGGGGCCGATGGCCTCCGAGTAGCCGGTGTTGAAGAAGCCCGAACTGACGCCAACCTCGAATGCCGTTCCGACCGCGGTGTTTCCAAAGCCCGACACGCCGTGACCATAGCTGCTCTCGTCTGCCGCGTTTCCGAATCCTGAGACGCCGTAACCTGTGTTGAAGAATCCCGAGCTATCCGTTGCGGTGAGGCCGACCTCGCCGGCGACGGTGGCGTTACCGATGCCGGTGTTGACATTGCCCGCGTTCAGGAATCCGGTGTTGATGTGGCCCGAGTTCAAGAAGCCCGTGTTGACCTCGCCCGAGTTCAAGAAGCCCGTGTTGAGGTTGTTCCCGTTGAATCCACCGGTATTGATCGAGCCCGCGTTGCCGAAGCCGGTGTTGAGCAAGCCGCTGTTGCCGAAGCCGGCGTTTCCGCTGCCCGCGTTCCCGAACCCGAGGTTGCCGGTGCCGGAGTTGCCGACGCCAAAGCTGTTGAGCTGGCCCGGGAACACCGAATTGGTGCCCGAGCTGAAGGCGCCGATGTTGCCGTCGCCGGAGTTGAAGAAGCCGATGTTGTTACTGCCCGAGTTACCAATTCCGATGTTGCCGCTACCCGTGTTCAGGCCGTCGAAGTGGAACTGGCCGACCGCCGTGTCGTAATACGCGCCCCCGACACCCAGGGCTCCGGCGTTGTTGATTAGCAGGCTTGTGAGCTGGGGAATTGTGGATTGAGGAGGTCTAGGCGGCGGTTGGCGGTCAAAGGGGTGATCCGGCAGGCTTCGGCGATGTTGTCGGCGCCGTTGAGGCGGTGCAGATTGATCGCGGTGTTGCGTAGCGTTGCTAGGACCTGTGCGCCGTTTCCGGTATGTGCCCTTTGACGGTCTTCGTCGAAGGTGACGTCGCGTATCCAGTGCAGGCTGTTCTCGATTCCCCAGTGTTGACGCATCCAGGTCATGATCGCGGTAGGGCGGGCGTGCTCGAACGGCAGGCTGCAGATGGCATAGACCACCTCCACGCTGCGCTGGTCGGTGGCGGTGATCAAGCGTTCACGAGTGATCCGGATGATTTGTTTTGCGTAGGGGAAGCCGATTCCTCGTGCAGCGGTGATGATTTGCAGGGTGCGGGTCTCGACACGGCCGTGGCCGCGGGAGTCGTCGGTAGCGGCTGTGGGCACCTCGGCCCAGGGCAGCGCGGTGATACGCGCAAGTATTTTGGCTTGGTTGGACTTGACGATCATCAGGTAGTGCGACTTCAAGGTGGCGCAGATCAACTTCGCGGTGACGACCTGGGTATGCATCGCATCCACGGTGACCAGCCACCGCAAGCTACCCGGCAGCAGCGTGAGCAGGGCACGTACGCAGGGAATTTCATTGCTTTTCTCGGCGACAGCGAGTTGACCGAGCACCAATCGGGCACGGTGGGCGAACACCGACACGAGATGCGTGGCTGTCGCTTTGGCGCGTAAAGCACCACGCAGCATCTTGCCGTCCAACGCGATCGGCACCAATCCACTGGGGTCGCTGCTGGCCACGTGTGCAGTGAAGTAACTGCCCATCCTGGCGTTGAGGTCGGCGGGGTCTAGCCGAGACAAAACAGCGCGAAAGGTCTTCTCACTGGGCCGGCGGAACCGGACCCCTAATTAGGCCAACACATCATCGGGAGCGGTGGCCGCCCATGTGGCAAAACCAGCATAGCCGCGCATCCCCGCGGCAGTGGCCAGAACCGCGATCGCCAACAAAGCCATCAGCGAATACCTCCGACCGCGTGGGTCCCTCGGGTCTGGCACCGAGGCCAACACATCGAGAAACTCCGATCCGATGAGCTCGCTGCGCTCACCAGGACTCCAGCGGTCGAACACCTCTGGAACCGACGACACAGGCAATACTGAAACGGTAGGCACGGGCAACTCCAGACCAACGACGAACAGTAACCAACTCGATCGTTCTCCAGATAGCCCGTGCCTACACTCCGGCCCCAATAGCGCGGCACCAAAGATCATCAACCCAGCTCACAAGCCTGCTAATCAACAACGCCGGAGCCCTGCCCCGACACCGACCAAATTGTTGCCATTGAGTCCGAACCCGATGTTGCCAATACCGGTATTGCCGCCGCCGATATTGCCGTCTCCGGTGTTGCCGAGGCCGAAGTTGCCGTTGCCGGTATTACCGATACCGATGTTGTTCTCGCCGGGCGTCACGTGGAAGGTGAACAGGTTGGGATTGGAGAGGTCTGCGGGGCCGGCGTTGCCGAAGCCGAAGTTACCGGTCCCGTTATTGCCGAAGCCAAAGTTGAAGTTGCCGATGTTTCCGGAGCCGAGGTTGTTGTTGCCGTTGTTTCCGCCGCCGATGTTGTAGTTCCCCGACTGCGGGGGCACCAGTGCGCTGTTTCCCTCGCCGCTGTTGCCGACGCCGATGTTGCCGATCCCGGTGTTGCCGCTACCGAGGTTCGCATTGCCCTTGTTGCCCAGCCCCAGGTTCGGCAGGCTCTGCAGTATCTGTTGCAACCCGTTCGGCAGGCTTGCCGCCGCGGATGACGCCCCGCCGTGGTAGCCGACCATCGCGGCGACATCCTGGGCCCACATCTGCTCGTACTGGCCCTCGGCGGCCATGATTGCGGGCGCATTGAGCCCGAACAAGTTGGTTCGAATCAGCTGGACGAACACGTTGCGGTTGGCCAACACCTCCAGCGGATGAATCATCGCGGCGCGCGCGACCTCAAACGCTCCGGCCACCGCTTTGGCCTGGGAGGCCGCCCCTGCGGCTTGGGTTGACGCCGCGCTCAATAACTGCGCGTACGGGGTGGCCACGGCGTTCATCGCCGCCGAGGCCGCGCCCTGCCACGCGTCGCTGACTAAACCCGAGGTCACCGATGAGAACGATGATGCCGCCGTGCCGAGCTCGGAGGCCAGGCCCTCCTAGGCCGCGGCCGCATCAAGCATCGGGGCCGATCCGGCACCGGAGAACATCAAGGATGAATTGATCTCCGGCGGCAACATTGCAAAGTTCGTCATGGTAGACCCCTACCTGTAGCGTTTGCTGCTCTGGAAGCGACTGTGTCGCCGTGCAATCGAGCAATTCGCCACGAATGCTACGACGTTGTCTTCTTCGATATTGGCCTTTTGGCCAGAATTCCGATCAAGGTTGATCGGTCGATCTGGCACGTCAATTATGCTGAGCGCGCGCCCACAGGCGAGCAAATGGCACCCCTTGATGCGACGCCCACCTGAGGCTTCGCGGGGCGCCGGCCGGGTCGGCCCGGCCTTCGAGCGCTTCCGCGGATTTCCGGGTAACCCCTCGCGCCACAACATGACTCGTCGAGAGAGGGTGCTCCAGCCGGTCGCCGGGCAAGGGTGCGCAACAATGCGAGCGTGCGCGGCCGCGCCGGCGGGTTGTGCAGGGTGGGAGACGAAGTTCGTCCCGATACCGGCCGGGGTTGTCGTCCAAGTCCTCGCTGGAGATGCGCCTCCGGATGGGTTCCGCCGGCTAGACACCGCCAAGTTCGAAGATCTGCTCGCGGTGCAATGCGTGGGGGCGCAGTCCGGCGCCCGGGCCAATCCGATCATCGCGCCAGCTGACTGAGGCTGAATAAACCCGACACGGCGATGCCGGTATTGAAAATGCCCGAGTTGAAGCCGCTGAGCACACCGCTGGCAAAGGGGCCGATGGGGTCGGTGAGACCGGTATTGAAAAAGCCCGAGCTGACGCCGGTATAGCTGGAGCCGCCCGCGGCGGTGTTGAAGAAGCCCGACATGTCGCCGCTGCGGAAACCGCCCGTGGCCGTGTTTCCGAAGCCCGAGATTCCGACCTCGCCGGTGTTGCCGAACCCCGCGGTAGCCAGGCCGCTGTCGGTGGTGGCCCCGACGCAGGGCTCCGGCGTTGTTGATTAGCAGGCTTGTGAGCTGGGGAATTGTGGATTGAGGAGGTCTAGGCGGCGGTTGGCGGTCAAAGCGGTGATCCGGCAGGCTTCGGCGATGTTGTCGGCGCCGTTGAGGCGGTGCAGATTGATCGCGGTGTTGCGTAGCGTTGCTAGGACCTGTGCGCCGTTTCCGGTATGTGCCCTTTGATGGTCTTCGTCGAAGGTGACGTCGCGTATCCAGTGCAGGCTGTTCTCGATTCCCCAGTGTTGACGCATCCAGGTCATGATCGCGGTAGGGCGGGCGTGCTCGAACGGCAGGCTGCAGATGGCATAGACCACCTCCACGCTGCGCTGGTCGGTGGCGGTGATCAAGCGTTCACGAGTGATCCGGATGATTTGTTTTGCGTAGGGGAAGCCGATTCCTCGTGCAGCGGTGATGATTTGCAGGGTGCGGGTCTCGACACGGCCGTGGCCGCGGGAGTCGTCGGTAGCGGCTGTGGGCACCTCGGCCCAGGGCAGCGCGGTGATACGCGCAAGTATTTTGGCTTGGTTGGACTTGACGATCATCAGGTAGTGCGACTTCAAGGTGGCGCAGATCAACTTCGCGGTGACGACCTGGGTATGCATCGCATCCACGGTGACCAGCCACCGCAAGCTACCCGGCAGCAGCGTGAGCAGGGCACGTACGCAGGGAATTTCATTGCTTTTCTCGGCGACAGCGAGTTGACCGAGCACCAATCGGGCACGGTGGGTGAACACCGACACGAGATGCGTGGCTGTCGCTTTGGCGCGTAAAGGCACCACGCAGCATCTTGCCGTCCAACGCGATCGGCACCAATCCACTGGGGTCGCTGCTGGCCACGTGTGCAGTGAAGTAACTGCCCATCCTGGCGTTGAGGTCGGCGGGGTCTAGCCGAGACAAAACAGCGCGGAAGGTCTTCTCACTGGGCCGCCGGAACCGGACCCCTAATTGGGCCAACACATCATCGGGAGCGGTGGCCGCCCATGTAGCAAAACCAGCATAGCCGCGCATCCCCGCGGCAGTGGCCAGAACCGCGATCGCCAACAAAGCCATCAGCGAATACCTCCGACCGCGTGGGTCCCTCGGGTCTGGCACCGAGGCCAACACATCGAGAAACTCCGATCCGATGAGCTCGCTGCGCTCACCAGGACTCCAGCGGTCGAACACCTCTGGAACCGACGACACAGGCAATACTGAAACGGTAGGCACGGGCAACTCCAGACCAACGACGAACAGTAACCAACTCGATCGTTCTCCAGATAGCCCGTGCCTACACTCCGGCCCCAATAGCGCGGCACCAAAGATCATCAACCCAGCTCACAAGCCTGCTAATCAACAACGCCGGAGCCCTGGGCCCCGACGCCGGTGTTCACGTCGCCCGAATTCCAAAAGCCGGTGTTCTCGTGGCCGGAGTTCCCAAAGCCGGTGTTTGTCTTGCCCGAGTTCAAAAAGCCCGTGTTGAGGTTGTTCCCATTAAACGCGCCGGTATCAATCGAGCCGGCGTTCCCGACCCCGGTGTTCAGCAGGCCGGAGTTTCCGGCGCCGAAGTTTCCCGCGCCCGCGTTCCCGACGCCGAAGTTGCCGATGCCGGAGTTCCCGACGCCAAAGCTGTTGAGGTGACCCGGCAGAACGCTGTTGGTGCCCGAGCTGAAGGCGCCGATGTTGCCGTCGCCGGAGTTGAAGAAGCCGATGTTGTTGTTGCCCGAGTTCCCGATGCCGATGTTGCCGCTGCCCGTGTTCAGGCCGTCGAAATGGAACTGGCCGGCGGCCGTGTCGTAGTAGGCACCGCCGACGCCGACCAAATTGCTGCCCAGCAGGCCGAGCCCGATGTTGTTATTGCCGTAGTTGCCGCCGCCAATGTTGCCGTCGCCGAGGTTGCCCAGGCCGAAGTTGTTGTTGCCGGTGTTGCCCATGCCGACGTTGTTGTTGCCCGGCGCCGGTTGCAGGGCGAACGGGTTCAGTCTCGACAGGTTGGCCGGGCCGCCGTTGCCGAAGCCGATGTTCCCGTCGCCCTTGTTGCCGAAGCCGAAGTTGAAGTTGCCGTAGTTTCCGGCGCCGAGGTTGTTGTTGCCGTTGTTTCCGCCGCCGATGTTGTAGTTGCCCGCGATTCCAGGTGTGATCGGGGTGTTTCCCACACCGCTGTTTCCGGTGCCGATGTTTGCGGTGCCGATGTTTCCGTTGCCGATGTTTGCGTTGCCGATGTTTCCGATGCCCAGGTTGGGCAGGGTTTTCAGCAGCTGCTGCAGACCGCCGGGCAACGCGGCTGCCGCTGACGACACCCCGGCGTGGTAGCCGGCCATCGTGGCCACGTCCTGGGCCCACATCTGCTCGTAGTGGCCCTCGGTGGCCATGATGGCCGGTGCGTTGAGCCCCAGCCAATTTGACTGAACCAACTTGAGGAACGCGCTGCGGTTGGCCGCCACGGCCAACGGATGGACCATCGCCGCGCGCGTCCTCGAACACACCGGCCACCGCCTTGGCCTGGGTGGCCGCCGCGGCAGCTCGGGTCGAGGCCGCGCCCAACAATTTCGCATAGGAGCTGGCCGCGGCCGTCATCGCCGCGCTGGCCGCGCCTTGCCAGGCATCTCCGGCCAATCCGGAGGTCACCGACGAAAACGACGATGCCGCCACACCCAGCTCCGAGGCCATGCTGTCCCAGGCCGTCGCGGCGTCGAGCATCGGTGCCGATCCCGCACCGGTGAACATCCGCAACGAATTGACCTCGGGTGGCAACATCGCAAAGTTCGTCATGGTCGGCCCCTGCCCGTATCGTTTGCTGCTCTGGCGGCGACCAGGCCGCCGTGGAATCGCAATTCGCCAGGAATGCTAGGACCGCCACCGCGATGTCAACTCGGATTTTCGTCTTTGCGCCGGGCCGGACCCAGGTTGACGGCCAGCTCTAATGAGAGTTGTGGGTGCACGGTTTCCCCGAGTGTTGGTGGCGTCTCGGGGCGAGGTTGTCTGCCGGGTAATGCCTTGTGCCACAACATGGTCGGCCTTGACCGCTGGGCAGATGAAGCAACCGATGTTGCGCGTGTTGTTCGAGGTCGCAGTAGGATGACGGCAATCAAGAGGGGGTCTACGTGACCGGTGACGCCGATGCCATCTACACCAACGGTGACATCGTCACAGTTGACGATGAGCAGCCAATAGCCGAAGCGGTCGCGGTCAAGGATGGGCGCATCGTTGCGGTCGGGGCCCACGACGATGTGGTTCGCGAACATCTGGGGCCGCACACACGGCGCGTCGATCTTGCCGGAAATACCTTGCTACCGGGATTCATCGACCCGCACAGCCACTACATCAATGCACTGACGGTGGCCAACCAGGTCAACGTGTTCGCACCGCCAGCCGGCCCGGCGGCAGATGTCGAGGCGATTGTCGCGGAGCTCAAGAAGTTCCGGGACGCGCGCGACATCGCCGACGGCGAGATCATCATGGCCTACGGATATGACGAGACGGTCATGCCCGATGGACGCACACTGCATCGCGAAGACCTCGACGCGGACTTCCCGAACAACCCGGTGCTGGTCGGGCACGTATCCCTGCACGGGGCCGTGCTCAATTCCGCGGCGATGCAAAAGTTTGGCATCTCGGCGGACACCGAAACGCCGCCGGGCGGGGTGATCGTGCGCAAGGAAGGTTCCACCGAACCCGACGGCCTGATCATGGAAACCGCGTTCCTGCCGATTTTCGCTTCGCTGCCCAAGCCCACGCCGGAGCAAGAGGTGCAATGGAGCATTGCCGGTCAACTGCTGTACGCGGCGGTCGGTATCACCACCGCGCACGAGGGATTGACCCACGCGGCCGACATTGCCTTGCTGCGGCGGGCGGCCGCCGGTGGCGCCGACCTCATTGACGTCATCGCGTACCCGTTCATCCTCGAACTCGACGAGGTACTGCCGGAAAATCCGGCCCGACACATTCGGGACGTACCACAACCGGCTCAAGCTCGGCGGCGTGAAAATCACTCTCGACGGCTCGCCGCAGGGCCGAACCGCGTTCTTCACCACCCCCTACCTGGCCGATGGGCCCGGCGGCGAAAAGAACTGGTCCGGCGAGCTGCCCTTCTCACAGGAGACCGTCAACGGGTGGTTCAAACGGGTTTACGACCTCGGTTTGCCGCTGAACATCCACGCCAACGGAGATGGGGCGATTGACGTCCTGCTGGCCGCGCATGAGTACGCGGCCGCCGATGACCCCACCAAAGACCGCCACACCACGGTGATTCATTCCCAGTTCGTGCGGCGGGATCAGCTCGCGAAGTATGTCGAGTACAACCTGATTCCCTCACTGTTCACCGAGCACGCGTTCTACTTCGGCGACACCCACGTGCGGCTGCGCGGCAAGGAGCAGGCCCATTTCCTCAGCCCGATGCGGGCCGCCATCGACATGGGGCTACGTCCGACCAACCACACCGACTTCAACGTCACGCCCCTGGACCAGATGTTCGTGTTGTGGACGGCGGTCAATCGCGTCTCGCGCAGTGGGGAAGTCATTGGGGCGGATCAGCGCGTAACAGCGCTCGAGGCGCTGAAGGCGATCACCATCAACGCCGCATATCAGTACTCCGAGGAGCAGTCCAAGGGTTCGATCACGGTGGGCAAGCTCGCCGATCTGGTGATCGTGGACAACAATCCACTGACCGTGGATCCGATGAAGTTAAAGGACATCGCGGTCCTCGAGACCATCAAAGAGGGGCGCACGATCTATCGCGAGCCCGCGACGCAGTCGTCGTAGGCCCAGGCCGCGATAGCGGGCCAACCCGGGGGAGAGCCGGGACGATCAGGCAGTGCGGCGGATCCCCCGAGTGCGTCCGATGCCGCCCTTGAGCAGCAGGTCACGCTCGGACTCGGACAAACCGCCCCAAACGCCGTAGGGCTCGCCCACATCGAGTGCGTGGGAGCGGCACTCTTCGATCACCGGGCAGCGCCGGCACATCTCTTTGGCGCGCTGTTCGCGTTGCATGCGGGCCCGGCCGCGCTCGCCGTCGGGGTGGAAGAACATCGATGAGTCGACACCGCGGCATAGGCCCTGCAACTGCCAGTTCCAGATGTCGGCGTTGGGCCCAGGTAGCTGCTCTGGCTGTGGCATTGCTGATTCCCTCTCTGCACGGCACACCCGAGGTTTTAGGTTCGCGACTCGCGAGTTGTGCACTGACTTTTCAGAGGCGTCAACGATGACTACCCGAACAAAGGTAAACGCTAGGGGCGTTGCCGAATTTCCGTCAATAGCCACCGTTGCCCGTGAAATACCTGGGCGTTGGATGAGAATTAACTCCGCGTTCATCTGCCTAGCATTTGTGGAAGACAAAGCGTGCTAGGAAGACGACCTAGATATCCCGATTCCCCCAGGTCACTGGCCTACTGTGGGCTACCTGTAATTATTCTGAAGATAGCTGTGAGTAATACTGCCGTAACATGGAAAGCACAAACTTTTTACCATTGACGTCGAGTGGATGGTCGAATATCACAGTCTTGTTCGGCACTCGAGGCGTACCGCGTGCCTTTACCATATTCGCTCGAGCGCTTGTCATCCAGGTGAGTCGTGTTGCGCAGGTCGCGGACGCCGCCGGTCGCCCCGGGTGCCGGCATTGTCGGGGCGCCAACACCTCCGATAACTTCAAGGATCAATGGGCGCATGTGTGGGGCCCGGCATCACCGAGAGCGATGATCGAAACTTCGCGGTCGTCGCGTCGGCGATCGAGTCAACGCTCGACGATGCCGCGTTCGGAAGTAGGCCAGACCGCTGGCCGCTGCCTGCGGCGATCACGCCGCGTCAGCTGTGGCTGCGTGCCGTCGCCGCCGGCGGCCAGGGCCGCTACGGCAGTGCGTATAGCGATCTGGCGCTGCTGCGGCGCCGGGTGCCGGCCGATCGCTGGTCCTCGCTGGCACACAGCACGCACGCGTCATTTCTGCGCCAGCTGGGGTGGCACACGCGGGCGCGCCGTTGGGACGGTCGTGCCCTAGCGCTGGCCGGTGCCGATCCCGAGGCCGCAACCGATGCGCTGGTGGGCCTTGCTGCCGACGCGCTGGGTGTCGGCCGCTTCGCCGCGTCGGCGGCGCTGCTGAGTCGTGCCGACACCGTCGTCGCCGCCGCGCAATTGCCGCCCCAGGTGGCCGACCGGCTGGCGGTGCGCCGCTGCTGGGTCGGGGCGGAGCTGGCCATGTTCTCCGGCGACGGCCGTACCGCGGTGGGTCTTGCCGAGCGGGGGGTCGAGCTGGCCCGCACCAGCGGCGGTGCGTCGGCCAGGCATCGGGTCAAAAGTGATGTGGTGCTGGCGGCGGCGTTATGCAGCGCCGGCGTCATCGATAAAGCGCGCGTGATCGGCGAGGCGGCCCTCGACGATGCCGGACGGCTGGGGCTGATCCCGCTGCGCTGGGCGCTGGCTTGCTTGCTGATCGATACCGAAAGCGTCACGCTTCCGGTAAGTCAGTTGCGCGAGATTCGCGATATCTGCGCAGATCAGGTGTGGCGCGCCGGTGGAACCTGGCGTCCCGCTTGAATTGCTGTTCGACCGTTATTGTCAATCCGTTAGCTAGCCCCGTTAGTTAGCCCGGGATGTGTCCGGTTCGTAACGTTGGAGATATCGCCGTCGATGACAATTGAAGGGGAACGTCTCGACGCTGTGGTTGCGGAGGCCGTGGCAGGAGACCGGAACGCGCTTCGGGAGGTGCTGGAGACCATTCGTCCGATCGTTGTGCGGTATTGCCGAGCTCGCGTCGGCACGGTCGAGCGCAGTGGCCTCTCAGCAGATGATGTGGCACAGGAGGTCTGTTTGGCCACCATTACGGCGTTGCCGCGCTATCGGGACCGAGGGCGCCCCTTCTTGGCCTTTCTGTACGGCATCGCGGCACACAAGGTTGCCGACGCGCATCGCGCCGCCGGGCGCGATCTTGCCTACCCGGCCGAATCGGTTCCAGAGCGCCGATCCGCCGATGCCGGTCCCGAGCAACTCGCCATCGAGGCCGATTCGGTCACCCGGATGAACGAATTGCTCGAGATACTGCCGGCCAAACAGCGTGAAATTCTGATTTTGCGCGTGGTTGTCGGTCTGTCCGCCGAGGAAACCGCGGCCGCTGTGGGTAGCACCACCGGGGCGGTCCGGGTGGCCCAGCACCGCGCACTTCAACGGCTCAAGGACGAAATCGTCGCGGCGGGTGACTATGCCTGAATCTGGATTTACTCTCGGCGACCAGCCGGGGTTGGACGAGGTGGCTCGCACCGATCTGCTTCTCGATGCGCTCGCCGGCCGCGAACGGTTCAGCCTCAACGATCCCGACGATGACGCGCTGGCCGCCCTGATGGGCGAATGGCGCGACGACCTGCGCTGGCCGCCGGCCAGCGCGCTGGTGTCGCAGAATGAGGCCGTTGATGCGCTGATCCTGGGGCTTTCCGAACGCCGCCGGTCGCGCCGCGCGTGGGCAGCGATCGGCTCGGTTGCGGCGACATTGCTGGCATTGAGCGGGCTTGGCGCCGTGGTGGCCGACGCCCGTCCCGGCGACCTGCTCTATGGCCTGCACGCGATGCTGTTCAACGAGCCGCGGGTCAGTGAAGACCAGATCATGTTGTCCGCCAAGGCCGATCTCGCCAAGGCCGAGCAGATGATCGCGCAGGGGCAATGGGACCAAGCCGAGAGCCAGCTGGCCGAGGTCAGCAGCACCCTGCAGACCGTCAACGACGGCAGCCGCCGACAGCACCTGCTAAACGAGCTGAATCAGCTCAACACCAAGGTCGAAAAGCGCGATCCGAATGCGACTCTGCCAGCTGGCGGGCCGCCACAGTCCGGGCCCACCGGGGTGCTCGCACCGCAGGTTCCTCCGGGCAACTCGCTGACACCCCTGGCTCCGGAAACGGTGTCGCCCGTGCCGCCGAACGAATCGGGCGCACCGGAATCGGCACCGGCGCCCAGTGCGTCGCCAACCACGACGGGGGCCAAGCCGTCGGCATCGCTACCGCCCGCGGGCGCGACCGCGACCAGTCCGGCGCCCACGTCGGTCCCAACGCCGCCCGTTTCGGCGGTTGTCCCAGGCGAGACGCCCGCCGACACGTCTGTGGTGGCGCCTGGCTCGCCGGCGGCCGCCGGCGTTGCGGCACCGGGGCCGGCTAAGTCGGCAGCACCCGGCGACGCGACCAACCCGGGAAGTCCGGTGGTTCAAACGTCCGGACAGCCAGAACCGGTGGAACCCGCACCAGCAGGCCCAGTTTCCCAGCAGGCCCAGTTTCCTGACGGGCTGGCGGGGGCGCTCAGTAGCGGATACGGCTCGCGTCCAGCCGTTGCAACACTCGCTCAGTGGCGGTGGTGGAACCCGTCCGCGTCGGATGTCGCTTCGTTGAGCGAGGCATCGGCGTAACCGCGGCAGTAATCCCAGGTGACGTAAGCGTCCGGCTCGGGGTCGTAGGCCGGCTCGTGTGGGCGGACGGTGCCGTCGATCAACAACTGCAGCAGGTTCGCGCGCAGCATGTCCCAGTCGTGATAGTGATCCTGTTGACACTCGTCGCAGCACACCACGAGTCCACGGATTCCCTTGTGGGCCAACAACGCCTCGTACACCGCGAGATCGGCCAGATCGGCCTCCACCGCCATCCGCTCTTGCTGATCCAGCGGCTGGCCGGGTTCTACGGCTTCCAGGGCTGCCGACGGATCGCAGGGGTCGTCGGCAAAGGGATCGGGCGGCAAACCCGGCGGGAGGTGGTCGCGCACCCCCCTAGCCTACGCAGGCAGGCAGCCATCGCGCCAGAAATTGCGTGGGCGCGCCTTGCGGTCTGTTTTGGACTCGCGCCACACCCCAAGCTGCGGCTCGGTCACAGTCTGGGAGCCGATAGGATGGGTCTTTCACTCCGCCATGCGTATGGAGGCCCCACCGATGTCCCGTGGCATGTCCCACTTGAAAGACAGTTCCGACCTGGTCGACAGCCCCTACATGCGCGATGCCCGTGTTGGGGACCTGTCCGGCGACTCGGTGCCCACCGGCGGCGACGATCCGCACAAGGTGGCGATGCTCGGGCTGACTTTCGACGACGTCTTGCTACTGCCGGCCGCCTCGGACGTGGTGCCCAGCACCGCTGACACGTCCAGTCAGCTCACCAAGAAGATCCGGCTCAAGGTGCCGCTGGTCAGCTCTGCGATGGACACCGTCACCGAGTCCCGGATGGCGATCGCGATGGCCCGGGCCGGCGGCATGGGGGTGCTACACCGCAACCTGCCGGTGGCCGAGCAGGCCAGCCAGGTCGAGACGGTCAAGCGCTCGGAGGCGGGGATGGTCACCGATCCGGTGACCTGCCGGCCGGACAACACCCTGGCCCAGGTCGACGCGTTGTGTGCCCGGTTCCGCATTTCTGGCCTGCCGGTGGTCGACGACGCGGGTGCGCTGGTGGGCATCATCACCAACCGGGACATGCGCTTCGAGGTCGACCAGTCCAAGCAAGTCGCCGAGGTGATGACCAAGGCCCCGCTGATCACCGCGCAGGAGGGGGTCAGTGCGTCGGCGGCCCTGGGCCTGTTGCGCCGGCACAAAATCGAGAAACTGCCGATCGTCGACGGAAGCGGCCGGTTGACCGGGCTGATCACGGTCAAAGACTTCGTCAAGACCGAGCAACATCCGCTGGCCACCAAGGACAGCGACGGCCGGCTGCTGGTGGGCGCGGCCGTCGGTGTCGGGGGCGACGCCTGGGTCCGCGCCATGATGCTGGTGGACGCCGGGGTCGACGTGCTGATCGTCGACACCGCGCACGCCCACAACAGGCTGGTGCTCGACATGGTCAGCAAACTCAAACTCGAAGTCGGTGAGCGGGTCGAAGTGGTCGGCGGCAATGTGGCCACCAGGTCGGCGGCCGCGGCCCTGGTCGACGCCGGCGCCGACGCGGTCAAGGTTGGCGTGGGCCCGGGGTCGATCTGCACCACCCGGGTGGTGGCCGGTGTCGGCGCCCCGCAAATCACCGCGATCCTGGAAGCGGTCGCGGTGTGCCGGCGGGCGGGCATCCCGGTGATCGCCGATGGGGGGCTTCAGTACTCCGGTGACATCGCCAAGGCGCTGGCCGCCGGTGCATCGACGGCCATGCTGGGGTCACTGCTGGCCGGTACCGCCGAGGCGCCCGGTGAACTGATCTTCGTCAACGGCAAGCAATACAAGAGCTATCGCGGTATGGGTTCCCTCGGTGCCATGCAGGGCCGGGGCGGGGCGAAGTCCTACTCCAAGGACCGCTACTTCGCCGACGATGCCCTGAGCGAGGACAAGTTGGTACCCGAGGGCATCGAGGGCCGGGTGCCGTTCCGCGGCCCGCTGGCCTCGGTGATCCACCAGTTGACCGGCGGTTTGCGCGCCGCGATGGGCTACACCGGCTCGCCCACCATCGAGGTGCTGCAACAGGCGCAGTTTGTCCGTATCACGCCCGCTGGCCTCAAAGAGAGCCATCCGCACGACGTCGCCATGACCGTCGAAGCGCCCAACTACTACGCACGCTGACGGCAGATGATGGTTGAAATCGGCATGGGCCGCACCGCCCGTCGCACCTATGAACTCAGCGAGATCAGCATCGTCCCGTCGCGCCGGACGCGCTCGTCCAAGGACGTCTCCACGGCCTGGCAGCTTGACGCATACCGGTTCGAAATTCCGGTGGTGGCGCACCCGACCGACGCCCTGGTGTCCCCGGAGTTCGCCATCGAGCTCGGCCGCCTGGGCGGGCTGGCGGTGCTCAACGGGGAAGGTCTGATCGGTCGGCATGCCGACGTTGCGGCCAAGATCACCCAGCTCGTCGAGGCCGCCAGCAAGGAACCCGAGCCGACGGCGGCGATCCGGCTGCTGCAGGAGCTGCACGCGGCACCGCTGGACCCCGGACTGCTGGGTGCGGCGGTGGCACGGATTCGCGAAGCCGGTGTGACCACCGCGGTGCGGGTCAGCCCGCAGAATGCTCAGGCGCTCACGCCGGTGCTGGTGCAGGCCGGCATCGACCTGCTGGTCATCCAGGGCACCATCGTCTCGGCCGAGCATGTTTCCAGCGATGGCGAACCGCTGAACCTGAAGACCTTCATTTCCGAGCTCGACATCCCGGTGGTTGCCGGTGGCGTCCTGGACCACCGCACGGCCCTGCACCTGATGCGGACCGGGGCCGCCGGGGTCATCGTCGGCTATGGGTCCACCGAGGGGATGACCAGCAGCGACGAGGTGCTCGGCATCAGTGTGCCGATGGCCACCGCGATCGCCGACGCCGCCGCCGCACGGCGCGAATACCTCGATGAGACCGGCGGCCGCTACGTGCACGTGCTCGCCGATGGCGACATCCACACCTCCGGCGAGCTGGCCAAGGCAATCGCCTGTGGCGCCGATGCGGTGGTGCTGGGTACGCCGCTGGCCGAGTCCGCCGAGGCGCTCGGCGAGGGCTGGTTCTGGCCGGCCGCCGCCGCGCACCCGTCATTGCCGCGCGGGGCATTGCTGCAGATCGCGATGGGCGAGCGGCCGTCGCTGGAGCGGGTCCTCAATGGGCCCTCCGACGACCCGTTCGGCACCCTCAACCTGGTCGGCGGGTTGCGCCGATCGATGGCCAAGGCCGGTTACTGCGATCTCAAAGAGTTCCAGAAGGTCGGTTTGGCAGTCGGCGGCTGACGCCACCCGCATCGGCTGGAGCGCCCGGACGCACTCGCCGATCGGTCTCGTCACCGATGGTCCGCGCAAACCACCAACATTGGGCTGGTATCCGAGTATGGTCCGCAGTTAGCGCAATGGGCTGCGGCCAGCAAACAAGCTCGTGCGCCGACGGCTCGGTTCCGGGAAGGGACTGCTGAAATGAACTTTCCGATGTTGCCCCCCGAGATCAATTCGGCGCGGATGTTTGCTGGTGCCGGGTCGGGGCCGATGTTGAGCGCGGCCATGGCCTGGGATGGGCTGGCGGTCGAGTTGGGATCGGCCGCCGAATCGTTTGGCTCGGTGACGTCGGGGCTGGTGGGTTCGTCGTGGCAAGGGGCGGCGGCAGCGGCGATGTCGGCCGCTGCCGCGCCCTATGTGAGCTGGCTCAATGCTGCGGCGGTGCGGGCTGGTGAGGCAGCGCTTCAGGCCAAAGAGGTGGTCAGCGCGTTTGAGGCCGCGCGGGCGGCCATGATCCATCCGTTGGCGGTTGCGGCGAATCGAAATGCGCTGGTGCAGCTGGTGCTGACGAACTTGTTCGGGCAGAACGCCCCGGCGATCGCGGCGGCCGAGGGCAGCTATGAGCAGATGTGGGCCGCCGACGTCGCCGCGATGCTGGGCTATCACGGCGGGGCATCCGCCGCGGCGTCGGGATTGGCGTCGTGGCAGCAGGCGCTGCAGGGGCTGGCCGGCCCGGCCGCGTCGGTCATCCCGGGTTTGAGCATTGGCAACACCGGCGTGGGAAACCTGAGCATCGGCAACATCGGCGACTTCAACCTGGGCGGTGGAAACGCCGGCAACCTCAATCTGGGCGGCGGAAACACCGGAAATGCCAACCTGGGTAGCGGGAACAACGGCTTCTTCAACCTGGGTAGCGGTAACACCGGCAACACCAACTTCGGCAACGGTAACCGCGGGAATCTGAACTGGGGCAGCGGAAATCTAGGCAACGCAAACGTGGGCTTCGGAAACTTTCTCGGCCAGGGAAACTTCGGCTTCGGAAACCGCGTCGGCGATGCCAACCTGGGCAGCGGCAACCTTGGCAACGCCAACTTCGGCAACGGAAATCTTGGTGACACCAACCTGGGTAGCGGTAACAACGGCTTTTCCAACGTGGGCTTTGGCAACCTCGGCAGCAACAATCTGGGCTTCGGGAACAACGGCGACAACAACATCGGCTTCGGCCTGACCGGAAACAACCAGGTGGGCATCAACTTCGCCGGACTCAACGGCGGCATCGGAAACATCGGCTTGGGCAACTCCGGTGACAACAACGTGGGGTTCTTCAACTCAGGCAGCAACAACGTGGGTTTCTTCAACTCCGGGGATCGGAACTTCGGTTTCGCGAACGCGGGTGACACCAACACGGGCTTTTGGAATGCCGGCCGGGTCAACACCGGCTTCGGTAACGGGGGCAACTTCAACCTCGGGTTTGGTAATGGGGGTGCCGCCAACGTCGGCGTCGGCAACGGCGGTGGCGGCAACCTGCGCTTCGGGAACTCGGGCACCGAGAACACCGGCAGCTTCAACTCTGGCGGCGACAATGGCCCCAACGGCGGAAACACCGGCAGCTTCAATTCCGGCTACGTGGACACCGGCTTTTTCAACTCCGGCTCCACCAATACGGGTCTGTTCAACGCGGGCAGCGTGAACACGGGCATCGGCAGTCCCGATACCCAACCGGGTTCGATCTCGGGTTTCGGTAACACCGGCGCGGGCGTCTCGGGCTTCAATAACTCGGGGGACGCCACCTCGGGCTTTATGAACGTCGCCACAACCTTCGGTTTTACCTCGGGAATCAACAACGTGGGCGACTACCAGGTGGGCCTGTTCAACACGGGCTTTGGCAACGCGGGAATCGCCAACTCGGGCAACGCCACCTTCGGCATCGCCAACTCGGGTGCGTTGAGTTCGGGCATCTCGAACTCGGGCACCAACAGCTCGGGCGGTTTCAACACCGGCGATGACCAGTCGGGTTTCTTCAACTAGGCGCGGCCGCACCGGCGTGCGAATAGCGTGTAGTGAAGTATCGGGTGCCCCGTAGCGGATCGAATGTAAAGAAGGTCATACTGCAGCCATGAAGCCGGATTACGACGTCTTGATTATCGGTTCGGGTTTCGGGGGCAGTGTGAGTGCGCTGCGCCTGACGGAGAAAGGCTACCGGGTCGGCGTGCTGGAGGCCGGCCGGCGCTTCAGTGATGCCGAATTCGCCAAGACATCCTGGGATCTGCGCAAATTCCTGTGGGCGCCCAAGCTGGGTTGCTACGGCATCCAGCGCATCCACCCGCTGAAAAACGTGATGATCCTGGCCGGCGCGGGGGTGGGCGGCGGATCGCTGAACTATGCCAACACGCTCTACGTTCCGCCGGACCCATTCTTCAACGACCAGCAGTGGAAACACATCACCGACTGGCGCGACGAGCTGATGCCGCACTACCAGCAGGCGCAGCGGATGCTGGGCGTGGTGAAAAACCCGACGTTCACCGACGCGGACCGCATCGTCAAGGAAGTCGCCGACGAGATGGGATTCGGTGACACCTGGGTGCCCACCCCGGTCGGGGTGTTCTTCGGTCCCGACGGCACCAAGACGCCGGGCAAGACGGTGCCCGACCCCTACTTCGGCGGTGCCGGCCCCGCGCGAACCGGCTGCACCGAATGCGGCGAGTGCATGACCGGCTGTCGCCATGGCGCCAAGAACACCCTGGTAAAGAACTACCTTGGTCTGGCGGAATCGGCTGGTGCCGAGGTGATTCCGATGACCACGGTGAAGGGCTTCGAGCAGCGGCCGGACGGGTTGTGGGAGGTTCGGACGGTTCGCACCGGCAGTTGGGCACGACGGGACCGGCGTACCTTCACCGCCTCGTACCTGATCTTGGCCGCCGGTACCTGGGGGACCCAGCATCTGCTGTTCAAGATGCGCGACAAGGGCAAGTTGCCCAGGCTCTCCAAGCGGCTGGGCGTGCTGACCCGAACCAACTCCGAATCCATCGTCGGCGCCGCGATGTTGAAGGTGAATCCGGACCTGGACCTGACCCACGGGGTGGCGATCACGTCGTCGATTCACCCGACGCCGGATACCCACGTCGAGCCGGTCCGCTACGGCAAGGGCTCCAACGCGATGGGGTTGTTGCAGACGCTGATGACCGACGGTTCCGGTCCCAGCGGCACCGACGTGGCGCGTTGGCGCCAGCTGCTCGACCAGGCCGGGGAGAGTCCGCGCAGGATGTTCCGGCTGATCAACCCCCGGCAGTGGAGCGAGCGCACGGTGATCGCGCTGGTCATGCAGCACCTGGACAACTCGATCACCACGTTCACCAAGCGCGGCAAGTTGGGCATCCGCTGGTATTCCAGCAAGCAGGGGCACGGCGAACCGAACCCGACCTGGATCCCGGTCGGCAACCAGGTGACCCGCCGCATTGCCGAGAAGATCGACGGGGTGGCCGGCGGTACCTGGGGTGAGTTGTTCAACATCCCGCTGACCGCGCACTTCCTGGGTGGTGCGGTGATCGGCGACAACCCCGACAGCGGGGTCATCGACCCGTATCACCGCGTCTACGGCTACCCGACCATGTTCGTGGTCGACGGTGCCGCGATCTCGGCGAACCTTGGTGTCAACCCCTCGCTGTCCATCACCGCACAAGCCGAGCGTGCCGCCTCGCTCTGGCCCAACAAGGGCCAAAACGATGAGCGGCCGCTGCAGGGCGACGGCTACAGTCGGCTGTCCCCGGTTCAGCCGGAACACCCGGTGGTGCCCGCCGACGCGCCCGGCGCGCTGCGCTGGCTGCCCATCGATCCGGTCAGCCGGGTCAGCAGCGCGGGCTGACGCCGGGCGGCGCGCAGGCCGGCGGCTAGCCGGCCAGCGCCAGCGGCGCTCCGCTGATCACTCGGCTGCGCTGCCCGTGCACGTCGACCGGAACGTCGCCCATCAGCGTCACCCGGTGCAACAGCCGATGCTGGTCGTCGTAGTCGTCGATGGCCCGATGCTGGGTTGCCCGGTTATCCCAGATGGCCACGTCACCTGATTCCCAATTCCAGCGGATGGTGTTCTCTGGCGAGGTGATTCGCCGTTGCAGCAGTTCGAACAGCGCGCTCGATTCCTGGCTGTCCAGACCGACGAAACCGCGGACGAAGTCGCCGGCCAACAGCGTGCGTTCGCCCGTTTCGGGGTGCACCCGCACCACCGGATGTTCGGTGCGGAAATCGGGTTTCTGGAATGCCTGCCGGAACGCCTGTTGGGTGTCGGTCAATGCCTGGACCGCCTCGTTGGCCACGTAGTCGTAGCGGTTGGTGTGCAGTGCCCACAGGTTCTCCACGAGGCACTTGAGCGGTTCGGGTAGTTCGGCGTAGGCCGTCGCGGTGTTTGCCCACAGGGTCGACCCGCCGTAGTTGGGCAGAGTGACCGCGCGCAGGATCGAGGCCGCCGGATAGTTCGCGGCGAAGGTGACGTCGGTGTGCCAGCGGTTGGCCTTGCCCCACTCGGAGTTGATCGGCGTGATGATCGGCGCATCGGGCAGCGCGGCCGCCGCGGCCGGGTGGCCGATCGGAGTGCCCAACAACCCGGCGAACTGGAGTTGTTGCTGGTCATCGAGGTGGTGTTGGTTGCGGAAGAAGATCACCTTGTGCTCGAGCAGTGCCGCGCGGATCTGGTCGACGGCGGCCGCGTCGAGATCGGCTCCCAGGCTCACCCCATCGACTTGGGCGCCTATCCGGCTGCCGAGCTTCTTGACTGTTATCAGGTCTGTCATTGCTGTTCCTTAAGCAAACGTAGGATGTAGTCAGTTGACTACATCGGCTAGTGTAGTCGTGTGACTACAGATTCGGCAATCCGTTCTCGAAAGACCCCCACCGGACGGGAAGAGGTAGCCGCGGCGGTGCTGGAAGCCGCCGCGGATCTGTTCGCCGAGCGGGGCCCGGCGGCGACGTCCATCCGCGATATCGCGGCCCGGTCAAAGGTCAACCACGGGTTGGTGTTTCGCCACTTCGGCGCAAAAGAACAACTGGTCGGGGCCGTCCTTGACTACCTGGGCACCCACCTGACGGAGCTGTTGCGTGCCGGGACACCCGCCGATGACCTCGAGCGGGCGCTGGATCGGCAGATGAGAGTGTGGGCGCGCACCCTGCTCGACGGATATCCGGCCGAGCAGCTGCAGACGCGCTTTCCCAACGTCGCCGAGCTACTCGGCCAGGTGCGTGTCCATCACGGCGACGACACCACCGCGCGGCTGGCGGTCGCCAATGCCATCGCGCTGTGCCTGGGCTGGCGCCTGTTCGAACCCATGCTGCGCTCGGCGACCGGTCTGGACGAACTGGCCGACGCCGATCTGCGGCAGGCGGTGACCGATGAGGTCGCGCGCATCATCGAGCCCTCAGGTCGCGGTTGACGCCCACACCTTGGCAGCCATGTTGCGCCGGTGCATCGGCTCACGGCCCGGCGGCTGTGGCGGTGGCGGCAATAGCGGCTTGTGCTTGTGCACCGAAATGGTGGTCGGCTTGGTCGAGCTGAGCTCGAGATCCTTGCCGGCATGGCGGATGGTCAGTTCCGCACCCGGCCCGTCGCGCAGGGTGAAGGTGACGGTGGAGTGGTTGGCGTCGACGGTCAGCCGGTAGCCGCGCCAGCGCAGCCGGAACCGCAATCGCGAAATGCCTTCGGGCAGTTGCGGATCGATGGACAGGATGCCCTCGTCGTCGCGCAGGCGGCCGAAGCCGCCGACCAGCGCGGTCCAGGCCCCGGCCAGCGACGCCATGTGCAGGCCGTCACGGGTGTTGCGGTGCAGATCGCGCAGGTCGATCAAGGCCGCCTCGTAGGCGTAGTCGTGGGCCAGCTCCAGGTGACCGACGTCGGCACACATCACCGCCTGGGTGCACGCCGACAGCGACGAGTCGCGCACCATGCGACGCTCGTAGTAGTCGACATTGCGGGCCTTCTGTTCCGCGGTAAACGCGTGGCTCTGCCACTGCATTGCCAGCACCAGGTCGGCCTGCTTGATTACCTGGGTGGGGTAGAGGCGCACATAGGCCTCGTGCAGTAGCAGCGGGTAGGTCGTATTGGTTTCGAAGTCCCACTCGGCCAGGGTGGTGAACCCCTCACACTGCTGGTGTACGCCCAGCTCTTCGTCGTAGGGGATGTTCACCGCGTCGGCCGCATCCCGCCAGGCCGCCATCTCTTCGGTGGTGACACCCATGTCCTGGGCGGCCTCGGGGTGGCGCAGACAGGCGTCGGCCGCGGTGATCAGGTTGTGGGCCGCCATCAGATTCGTGAAGACGTTGTCTCGAACGATCGCCGTGTACTCATCGGGGCCGGTGACCCCGTCCAGGTGCCAGATACCGTGGCGGTCGTGGTGCCCGAGCGAGATCCACAGCCGGGCGGTCTCGATCAAAACCGCTAGGCCACAATCCTTTTCCAGCGAGTGATCGCCGGTGACGGTGCGGTACCGCTCGAATGCGATGGCGATGTCGGCGTTGATGTGCCAGGCGGCCGTTCCGGCCGGCCAGTAGGCAGAGCATTCCTCCCCGCGGATGGTGCGCCAGGGAAAGCTCGCTCCGTCCAGACCGAGCTCGGCCGCGCGCTCCTTGGCGAGGTCCAACGTCGAGGCCCGCCACCGCAATGCGTCGGCCACCGCGTGTGGTGCCGTATAGGTCAGCACGGGCAGCACGAAGCCTTCCGAGTCCCAGAAAGCGTGGCCGTCGTAGCCGGTTCCGGTGAGCCCCTTGCTCGGGATCGCCCGGCGCTCGGCGCGGGCGCTGGCCTGCAGCAGGTGGAAAAGCCCGAACCGTACCGCTTGCTGGCACTCCGGGTCGCCCTCCACCTCGACGTCCGCGCTGTCCCAGAATTCGTCGAGGTAGGAGCGCTGCGTGTCGATCAGTCCCTGCCAACCGCTGTAGCGGGCACCGTGCAGTGCCCCGGCGACCTGGTCGCGCAGCGCGGGGCGCGAACGCAAACTCGACCAGCCATACGCCAGGTACTTGACGATGCGCAGTTTCTGTCCGGGCCGTAGTCCGCAGATCACCGTGGTGCGGGCCAGGTCGGGACGTGCGTCGGTGGTGATCTCGACCCGCCCGGGCACCTCGACCTCGTGGTCCATCGCGGCGGCCATCATCAAGGCACTGCTGCGGGTGCGGTGCATCAGCAGCGCTCCGCACTCGGTGTTCTCGTGGTCGACGGCCTGCAGCGGGTGCTCCAGGATTGCCGACACGCGCGGGTCATCCGAGGTTTCCGGCTGGTCCTCGTTGGTGACCAGTTCGGACTGCACGGTTATCCGGGCGAAATCGTCGACGGCCTCCACGGTGTACGCGATGGCCGCGACGCTGCGATGCGACAGCGATACCAGCCGGGTCGATACGACCTTGACCTGCTTGTCCGCCGGCGAGCGCCAGTGGGTGCTGCGGGTCAGTGTCCCGGCACGCAGATCGAGAACGCGCTCATGGGAGAGCAATTCGCCATAGCGCACGTCGAAGGGTTCGTCGTCGACCAGCAGTCGCAGGATCTTGCCGTTGGTGACGTCGACGACGGTCTGGCCGGCCTCCGGGTAGCCGTACCCGGCTTCGGCATAGGGCAGCGGGCGGATCTCGAAAAACGAGTTCAGGTAGGTGCCCGGCAGGCCGTAGGGCTCACCCTCGTCGAGGTTGCCGCGCAAGCCGATATGCCCGTTGGACAGGGCGAAGATCGACTCGGACTGGGCCAGCAGATTCAAGTCCAGCCGCGTCTCGCGAACCTGCCATGGTTCGACGGGAAAGGCTTCTTCGCTGATCATGATTGCAGCAGTTCGGCGAGATCGGTTATTACGACGTCGGCGCCGTTGCGCCGCAAATCTTCGGCCTGGCCCACTCGGTCAACACCCACCACGTAGCCGAAGTTACCGGCTCGACCGGCCTGCACGCCCGAAATTGCGTCCTCAAACACCGCCGCCGCATCCGGGGCGGTGTCGAGCAGCTGCGCTCCCCGCAGGTAGGAGTCGGGAGCCGGCTTGCCCGCGATGTGTTCCTCGCGCAGCCTCACGCCGTCCACCCGCTGTTGGATGAACCGGCCCAGGCCGGTGATCTCGAGCACGTCGCGGGTATTGGCGCTCGACGACACCACGGCGATGCTCAGGCCCGCGGCCGAGACTGCCTCGAGATAGCGCCGGGAACCCTCGAACACGTCCACGCCGTCCTTCTTCAGCACCTTTTGGAACATGTCATTTTTGCGGTTGCCCAGGCCGTACACCGTTTCGAGGTCGCCGGGATCATCGGGACTGCCGTCGGGAAGCTGGATACCCCGGCTGCTCAGAAAGGAGCGCACCCCGTCTTCTCGCTTCTTGCCGTCCACATACTGCCGGTAGTCGGCGGCTGGGTCGAAGGGGACGAACTGCCCGCCCGTGCGCTCGGCACGCTCGGAGAGGTATGCGTCGAACATGGCTTTCCAGGCCTTGGTATGGACGCTGGCGGTGTCGGTGAGCACACCGTCCAGGTCAAACAGACAGGCACGGACCTTCTCTGGGAGACCCAGCACGGGGGACCTCGCTTCCGGGTTGTTCGGGCGCTGCCAGTTCACCATGCCCGCTCGGGTACCGCGCAGGGTTACTGCCCACCGGTGTACCAAACGCGGCCGCTACGTGCAGGTGCGTCGCGTCGGCTTCGGGCGCTCGCGCAGGTCACTGGTGCAACGATCCGGAAAAGCCCGGAAATGCGTTGTCTGGTGGGGTCAGGCGGCGAGGGTAGCCAGGCGCTGCAATGGCGTGCGATCGAAGTAGACGTCATTGCGGCTCAGTCGATCGCCGTGCGTCAAAGCCAGATCCATGCCGTCGATCTCGACCTCGGTATCACGACCGATGAACCGAAAGCTGGCCCGCCAGAGCACCGCGGCGCCGTCCTCGTGGCGCAGGGGATAGGCCTCTCGCAAGGTCCAGTGCATCCGCCAGCGGTCGAAAAGCTTCGTCAAGTAGTGGCGCAGGGCCTCAGGCCCCTCCACGAAGCCGCGGGTGTTCGGGTCGCGATAGCGAACGTCGGCGGTGTAGCAGCCGACGACGCGGTCCACTTCCTGGGTGTTCCAGGCTTGCAGGAGCCGCTCGGCCAGCTCGATGGCCTGTTCTCGGTGCATGGGCACTCCTAGAGTAATTCTCTAGTTTTCTAGAGTGTTACTGCTAGCAGCATGGCCGCCACCCGGACAACCACCCGTGCCGGCGGTGATCGGCGCGCGGCGATCACCGAGGCCGCGCTGAATCGGTTTCTCAGCCAAGGCATCGACGCCACCGCACTGCGGCAGATCCAGCGCGATGCCGGTGTCAGCAATGGCAGTTTTTTCCACCATTTCCCGAGCAAGGAAGTGCTGGCGGCGGCCGTCTACGTCGACTGCGTAACGCGTTACCAGCAGGCGTTGCTCAAGGATCTGGCGCGTTACCCGGATGCGGAGTCGGCGGTGCGCGGGATTGTCGGCATGCACCTGAGCTGGTGCACCGAGCACCCGGAGATGGCGCGATTTCTCATCACGATGACCGAGCCCGCCGTGCACCGCGCGGCCGCCGACGAGCTGAGGTCGCACAACGAGCGCTTCGCGACCGCCGTGCAGACGTGGTGGCGCCCGCACGCTCACTACGGGCGCTACGCCCCCTGAGCCCGGCGCACAGCCAGGCGCTCTGGCTGGGACCGGCCCAGGAATTGGTGCGGGCCTGGTTGCTCGGCAACCTCGCCGCCCCCCCGAATGCCGCTGACGCGGCGATCCTTGCCGACGCGGCGTGGTTGTGCCTGCGGGCCGGCCCGGCCGGTTAGACCTGCGCGAGTGCCGGCTCGGTCTGTGCTGGTGTCGGTTGCCCGGCCCGGGCCGGCAGTAGCCAGCCGACAACGATCGCCGCTGCCAGTGCGATGCCGGCGCAAACCAGGGTTGCGACCTGCAGGCCGTCCAGGAACGCATGATTGACGGCGTCGCGTACCCCGGCGGCCGGTCCGGCCGGCAACTGGTCGATCACCTTGTGCGCCACCGCCATCGAACCTTTCATGGCCGAACGCACGTCGGACGGGAGGGTGGCCAAGGCCGACGCCGAGCCGAGCTGGCCGGAGTAGACGGATGCGAAGACGCTGCCCGCGATGGCGACGCCGAGGGTGCCGCCGAGTTCGCGGGTGGTGTCGTTGACCGCCGAGCCGACTCCGGCCCTGTCGGCCGGCAACGATCCCATGATCGCCTCGGTGGCCGGCGCGGTGGTGAGGCCCAGGCCACCGCCCAGCAGCAGCATCTGCAGTGCGATCTGGGTATACGGGGTTGTCGCATCGACCGTGGACGCCCACGCCAGCGCGGCGGCGAACACCGCCAAGCCGGCGGCGACCACGGCGGTGGTGCCCACCCGTTCCACCAGGCGGGGTCCCAGGATGGCGGCCAGTGCAATCGAGAGGGCGACCGGTAGCAACCGCACCCCGGTCTGCAATGCCGTGTAGTCCTTGATGAATTGGAAGTACTGGGTGATGACGAAGATGAACCCGAACAGCGTCAAAAAGCCCGCGGTCACCGCCAGGCTGCCACCGGAGAACCGGCGGTTGGCGAACACCGATACGTCCAACATCGGATGGCTGCTGCGCCGCTCCCACAGCGCGAATCCCACCAGAACGATTGCCGCCGCGATGAAGCCGCCGCTGGCGCGGGTGCTGGTCCATCCCCAGTTGGGCGCTTCGATGATGGTGTAGACCAGCGCCGTGATGCCGACCGCGGACAGCATCAGGCCGGGAACGTCGACGCGGGGTGCCGCCGGGTCGCGGGAGGTCGGTACGAACAGGATGGCGCCGGCCATGGCTGCGACCGCAATCGGAACGTTCACCAAAAAGATCGAGCCCCAGGAGAAGTGTTCGAGCAGCCAGCCGCCGGTGATCGGTCCGACGGCGACCCCGACGCCCACCATGGCCGTCCACAGCCCGATCGCCTTGGCGCGCGGAACCGGGTCGGTGAAGATGTTGGTGATCAATCCCAGCGTGGTCGGAAAGATGACCGCGGCTCCGACGCCCATGGCGGCGCGCGCCGCAACCAACGTATCCGCCGAATTCACCTGTGCAGCAAGGGCGGAAGTGAGCGCGAACAAGATGAGGCCGGCGCTGAGCCAGCCTCGCCTGCCGTAGCGGTCGCTAAGGCTGCCGGCCGACAGCAGCAGTCCCGACATGACCAGGGTGTACGCGTCGACGATCCACTGCAGTTGTGCGGTATCTGCCCCCAGTTCGCGCGACAGCGTGGGCAGGGCGACGTTGACGATGGTGGCGTCCACGCTGATCACGAAGACGGATAGGCAGATAACGGCAAGCGCGAGGATCGGGTGATCCCGGAAGACGGGCTGAATACGCATGGACAAGACGCTAAAGCTGATAGACAAATAAATCAAGTAGAAATTTGAATAAAGTGTCTACGGTGGTAGGGTGACGCAGTGTCTGCCCGCAACTACAACCAGAACTGCCCCATCGCCCGCGGGCTCGACATCTTCGGGGAGCGGTGGACCTTGCTGATCCTGCGCGAGTTGGTCGGCGGGCCCCGCCGCTACGGCGACCTGCGCGCCGAGTTGGCCGGCATTGCCACCAACTTGCTGGCGCAGCGACTCGCCGAGCTCCAAGAGCGCGGGCTCGTCGACCGAACCGAATTGCCCCCGCCGATCGGGCGGACCGTCTACACCCTCAGCGACGGCGGCTGGCGGCGGGTGTTGCCGGTCTTGCAGACCCTCGCGTGGTTCGGCCTGGACCTCATTGATCCGATCGACGACTCGAGCGTGGTTTCGCCGTTGAACGGCTTCCTCGCCGGAATCCTGCTGGGCTTCGACCCGGCCCGCGCCCCGGGGTTGGCTGCGACCTACCGTGCCGAGATCGACGGGCGCCGTTTCGAGTTCGCGGTGGAGCGCGGTCGCCTCGGGCCCGCCCGCGGGGCCCCGACGGTGACGATCAGCGCCGCTGCGCTAGACCTTGTCACGGCCCGTTTGGGGGCTGACGAAGCCACCCGAAAAGCGGCCCTGGGGCGGATCGACTTCGATGGCGACCCCGGCGCCATCGACGCGCTGTGCACCGCGTTTTCGTTGTCGGGGAATTCGCCGCGAGCCAGGGGCGCCGACGGCCGGTCCTAGTGTCGGGAATCGGTGCCGGCGGGTGAGGCAGCACCGGTCGGCGAACCCGCTGGTGCTCAGCCTCTAGACTGATTGCCCGTGGCAGAACCCGTTGACCTCGATGTGGCTGGACCGGTGGGCCGGCCGGTGTTGGTGGTGGATTTCGGTGCGCAGTATGCGCAATTGATCGCCCGCCGGGTCCGGGAAGCGCGGGTGTTCTCGGAGGTGATCCCGCACACCACCTCGATCGAGGAGATCAAGGCCCGTGACCCGCTGGCGCTGGTGCTTTCCGGGGGGCCGGCCAGCGTGTATGCGCCGGGCGCTCCGCAGCTTGATCCGGCGCTGTTCGACCTGGGTCTGCCAGTGTTCGGTATCTGCTATGGCTTCCAGGTGATGGCACAGGCGCTCGGCGGAACGGTCGCTCATACCGGGACCAGCGAGTACGGCCGGACGGAGCTGAAAGTCCTTGGCGGCGACTTGCATTCAGACTTGCCCGACATCCAGCCGGTCTGGATGAGCCACGGTGACGCGGTCACCGCGGCCCCGGACGGATTCGAGGTCGTGGCCAGCAGCGCCGGTGCCGCGGTGGCCGCCTTCGAGAACCGGGAGCGACGCCTGGCCGGGGTGCAATATCACCCGGAGGTGATGCACACCCCGCACGGGCAACAGATCCTCGGCCGGTTTCTGCATGACTTCGCCGGGATCGGCGCCCGGTGGACCCCCGCCAATATCGCCAATGCGCTGATCGAGCAGGTACGCACGCAGATCGGCGATGGCCACGCCATCTGCGGACTGTCCGGTGGGGTGGATTCCGCGGTGGCCGCGGCGCTGGTGCAACGCGCCATCGGTGACCGGTTGACCTGTGTCTTCGTCGATCACGGGTTGTTGCGTGCCGGCGAGCGTGCGCAGGTGGAGCGCGACTTCGTGGCCGCGACCAAGGCCAATCTGGTCACCGTCGACGTGGCCGACACCTTCCTGGCGGCCCTGTCGGGTGTGACCGACCCCGAGGGCAAGCGCAAGATCATCGGTCGCCAGTTCATCCGGGCGTTCGAGGGCGCGGTGCGCGATGTGCTGGATGGCCGCGACATCGAGTTTCTGGTGCAGGGCACGCTGTATCCGGACGTGGTGGAATCCGGCGGAGGCAGCGGCACCGCCAACATCAAGAGCCACCACAATGTCGGCGGTCTGCCCGACGATCTGAAGTTCACCCTGGTCGAGCCGTTGCGGCTGCTGTTCAAGGACGAGGTGCGCGCGGTCGGGCGGGAGTTGGGTCTGCCGGAGGAGATCGTTGCGCGCCAACCTTTTCCGGGGCCGGGCTTGGGCATCCGGATCGTCGGGGAGGTCACCGGGCAGCGGCTGGACACGCTGCGTCGCGCCGACTCGATCGCGCGCGAGGAGTTGACCGCGGCGGGCCTGGACAACCAGATCTGGCAGTGTCCGGTGGTGCTGCTGGCCGATGTCCGCTCGGTCGGAGTGCAGGGCGACAACCGCACCTACGGGTATCCGATCGTGCTGCGGCCGGTGTCCAGCGAGGACGCCATGACCGCTGACTGGACCCGGGTGCCCTTCGAGGTGCTCGAGCGCATCTCGACCCGCATCACCAACGAGGTGCCCGAGGTCAACCGCGTGGTGCTGGATGTCACCAGCAAGCCGCCGGGCACCATCGAGTGGGAATAAGAGTGGGAATAAGAGTGGGAATAAGAGAGCCGCGACACTTAACCGGTTGCGAAGACGCGCCGGCGCGAGTCGCGGTGGTTTAAGTCTCGACGAGTTCGCGCCTGCCGTAGGTGATGGTCGCGGCGCGCCAGCAGCCCCCGGCCTCGTTGACGAGCCGACGTGCGATATCCACATCATCGTTGCCGGCGACCAGGATCAGGGTGTGGTCGTCAGTGCTGATCGATCCGCCCAGCAGTCGGTCCCGGGCAACCGCATCTGCCATCAGCGCCTGGCCCAAGCGCGGGGCATCGATGTCCGGCACGTCAATGGTGAAGGCATTCGCCGCGGGCGCACCTTGCGGTAGGTATTCGAAGGTCAGCACAGATCCCTGGTCGAATTGGTTGCGCAGCGCCTCGGCGACGTTGTGCAACGTGGGTGCATCGACAACGCACACGTGGAATTCGCGCGAGCGCTCGTAGGTGTTCTGGTGCAGCTCGTCTGACCACAGCACCCCATTGACCAGTCTCGATCCCGTCATCGCCGCACCGTTTTGCGCGATCGTGGCGGCAGCTTGCATCTCGAACAGCTGCAACTGGTCGTGCGATTGGCTGGAGTCGGGATCGGTGCTGACGGCGGTGTTGTTGGTGGCGAATATCTCCGCCGGCCGGCATGCTGGTTCCTCGCCTCTAGCGGGGCCGGCGCCACCCAGGAAGACGAGCCGCCGCACGCCACCAAGAGCGCCGCCAGCGCTGAGAGGGTTCTTCGGGACCGCACAATGCAGCGTCTCATGGGCGTTTCAGGGCTGTCTTGACGGGGTTCGTGGCCCCGGTGTTTACTCGACTCTATCGAACATACTTTCGAAAATGCTCGGTTGGAAAGTCGGTAGGAGGCCTGTCATGACCACGGCTTTGGCCTCCGATCGGCGACACGAAAACCGCGCTGAACAGCTGGAATCGCTGCGTCGGCAGATCGCCGTGTTGTCCGGGAAGCCGGCTGGGAAAGCCGTCGAGCCTTCCGCTGACCCGCTGGCGATTCCGGCTGGGGTGGCTGGGGTGGCCCTGCCCCGGGGCACGGTAGCGGTGCTGTCCGGGGCCCGGTCACTGCTGCTGAACATGGTGGCCGCGGTGACGGCGGCCGGTGGCAACGCCGCCATTGTCGGCCAGCCGGATATCGGACTGCTCGCCGCCGTGGAGATGGGGGCCGATCTGAGCCGGCTCGCGGT
The DNA here is from genome assembly GCF_022354805.1 of Mycobacterium liflandii. Classification (NCBI taxonomy): domain Bacteria; kingdom Bacillati; phylum Actinomycetota; class Actinomycetes; order Mycobacteriales; family Mycobacteriaceae; genus Mycobacterium; species Mycobacterium liflandii. Next base: position 1,884,292 of record NZ_CP023138.1, read on the forward strand.
CATCCCGGATCCCGGAACGGATCCGGTGGAGGTGGCGGCGGTGCTCGTCGATGGCATGGACCTGGTGGTGCTCGGCCTTGATGGCCAGCGGGTGTCACGGACACGGGCGCGGGCGGTGGTGGCCCGGGCCCGTCATAGAGGTTGCACCCTGCTAGTCACCGACGGTGACTGGGAGGGGGCACCGACGCGGTTGGAGGCCCGGGTTTGCGGCTATGAGATCACGGTGGGTAACCGGGGCGCGCCGACACCGGGATTCGGGCGCATCAGCGCCGTGCGGTTACAGGTCAGCGGGATATGTGCGGGACGATCGATCGGCCGGGTGCGAACGGGGTGAGTTCGTTGAATTCAGGGCCCCCTTCCCGAGTGTTGGCGATCTGGTGCATGGACTGGCCCGCCGTCGCGGCCGCGGCCGCCGCGGATCAGCCCGTGACGGCGCCGGTCGCGGTTACTTTGGCAAACCGGGTGATTGCCTGCTCGTCGACAGCACGTGCGGTTGGAGTGCGGCGCGAGCTGCGGCGCCGGGAGGCGGCGGCCCGTTGCCCGCAACTGCACATCGCGACCGCCGACGCCGACCGTGATGCTCGCTTCTTCGAAGGGGTGGTCGCGGCGGTAGACGATCTGGTGCCCCGCGCCGAGGTGCTGCGTCCCGGGCTCCTGGTGCTGCCGGTGCGAGGAGCGGCGCGATTCTTCGGTTCTGAGCAGCAGGCGGCCGAGCGGTTGATCGACGCGGTGGCCGCCGCCGGCGCCGAGTGCCAGGTCGGGATTGCCGATCGGTTGTCCACCGCGGTCTTCGCCGCGCGGGCCGGGCGTGTGGTGGAACCGGGACACGATGCACGGTTTCTGTCGGCCCTTTCGGTCCGTCAGCTCGCCGCCGAGCCGAGCCTGTCCGGACCCGGGCGTGACGAACTGACGGATTTGTTGTGGCGGATGGGGATTCGTACCGTCGGACAATTTGCCGCGCTCTCCCGCACCGACGTCGCTTCCCGGTTCGGCGCTGACGCGGTGGCCGCACACCGGTTCGCCCGCGGCGAGCCCGAACGCCTTCCCTCCGGGTGCGAACCACCGCCGGAACTCGGGGCGGTGCTGCGCTGCGATCCGCCGATCGATCGGGTCGACGCCGCGGCATTCGCCGGCCGGGCGCTGGCCAGTGAGCTGCACCAGGCGTTGCTGGCCGCCGGAGTGGGGTGCACCCGGCTGGCCATTCACGCCGTCACCGACAGCGGTGAAGAGCGCACCCGGGTGTGGCGGTGTGCCGAGCCGTTGACCGAGGAGGCCACCGCGGACCGGGTGCGCTGGCAGCTGGACGGATGGCTGAGCAATCGCAACGCCAGGGACCGGCCCACCGCGCCAGTGACGCAGTTGCGTCTGCAGGCGCTCGAAGTGGTGTCCGCTGAAGCGCTGCAGTTGCCGTTGTGGGGTGGTTTGGGCGAAGAGGACAGGCTTCGGGCCCGTCGCGCGCTGGCACGGGTGCAAGGCCTGCTCGGTCCGGAGGCGGTTCAGGTGCCGGTGCTGTCCGGCGGTCGCGGGCCGACCGAGCGCATCACGTTGACCGCGCTGGGCGATGAGCCGGTGCCGCAGGCCGATCCGGGGCAGCCCTGGCCAGGGCAGTTACCCGCGCCCTCGCCGGCGGTATTGCTCGACGACCCGGTGGAATTGCTTGATGTCCAAGGAAATCCGGTACGGGTAACCAGCCGGGGGATGTTCTCCACTGCCCCCGCGAGACTGGTCGTCGGCGGCCGTGATGACCGGCTGCACTGGTGGGCCGGACCTTGGCCAGTCGACGAACGGTGGTGGGACCCCGATCTCGGTAAAGGCCGCACCGCCCGCGCCCAGGTGCTGCTGGGGGACGAGCGCGCGCTACTGCTGTGCTATCGGCAGCGGCGGTGGTACCTCGAAGGGAGTTACGAGTGACACCGCAGACCAGTCTTAACCGCGTCCAGCGTGACGCCGGTGTGAAAATCCGGCCGTAGTCTCGCAGCCAGTTCACGCTCGGCGCGCGAACGCTGCGACTCGTTGGATGAACCTCTCGAAGAACACGGCCGGGTCGACGCTGACCCCGATCCGCGCGTTGGGAGGGTGCTTCCCCGACCGGTCGGCAACCGTCATGCCGCGCGTCGGAATATCCGCCAACACCACGTCCACCGTCGCCACCTGGGTCGTCACCAGCTGCGGGTCGAGTGCAATCGCGGCCGCCAGCGGATCGTGCAGATACGCCAGATATCCAAATCCGCGGTCCCGGTGGGACTCGAAGTAGAACCGCATCGCGTCCTGGATCACCCAGGGCTCCGGCGTTGTTGATTAGCAGGCTTGTGAGCTGGGGAATTGTGGATTGAGGAGGTCTAGGTGGCGGTTGGCGGTCAAAGCGGTGATCCGGCAGGCTTCGGCGATGTTGTCGGCGCCGTTGAGGCGGTGCAGATTGATCGCGGTGTTGCGTAGCGTTGCTAGGACCTGTGCGCCGTTTCCGGTATGTGCCCTTTGATGGTCTTCGTCGAAGGTGACGTCGCGTATCCAGTGCAGGCTGTTCTCGATTCCCCAGTGTTGACGCATCCAGGTCATGATCGCGGTAGGGTGGGCGTGCTCGAACGGCAGGCTGCAGATGGTATAGACCACCTCCACGCTGCGCTGGTCGGTGGCGGTGATCAAGCGTTCACGAGTGATCCGGATGATTTGTTTTGCGTAGGGGAAGCCGATTCCTCGTGCAGCGGTGATGATTTGCAGGGTGCGGGTCTCGACACGGCCGTGGCCGCGGGAGTCGTCGGTAGCGGCTGTGGGCACCTCGGCCCAGGGCAGCGCGGTGATACGCGCAAGTATTTTGGCTTGGTTGGACTTGACGATCATCAGGTAGTGCGACTTCAAGGTGGCGCAGATCAACTTCGCGGTGACGACCTGGGTATGCATCGCATCCACGGTGACCAGCCACCGCAAGCTACCCGGCAGCAGCGTGAGCAGGGCACGTACGCAGGGAATTTCATTGCTTTTCTCGGCGACAGCGAGTTGACCGAGCACCAATCGGGCACGGTGGGCGAACACCGACACGAGATGCGTGGCTGTCGCTTTGGCGCGTAAAGGCACCACGCAGCATCTTGCCGTCCAACGCGATCGGCACCAATCCACTGGGGTCGCTGCTGGCCACGTGTGCAGTGAAGTAACTGCCCATCCTGGCGTTGAGGTCGGCGGGGTCTAGCCGAGACAAAACAGCGCGGAAGGTCTTCTCACTGGGCCGCCGGAACCGGACCCCTAATTGGGCCAACACATCATCGGGAGCGGTGGCCGCCCATGTGGCAAAACCAGCATAGCCGCGCATCCCCGCGGCAGTGGCCAGAACCGCGATCGCCAACAAAGCCATCAGCGAATACCTCCGACCGCGTGGGTCCCTCGGGTCTGGCACCGAGGCCAACACATCGAGAAACTCCGATCCGATGAGCTCGCTGCGCTCACCAGGACTCCAGCGGTCGAACACCTCTGGAACCGACGACACAGGCAATACTGAAACGGTAGGCACGGGCAACTCCAGACCAACGACGAACAGTAACCAACTCGATCGTTCTCCAGATAGCCCGTGCCTACACTCCGGCCCCAATAGCGCGGCACCAAAGATCATCAACCCAGCTCACAAGCCTGCTAATCAACAACGCCGGAGCCCTGCTGGATCACCCGGGTCAACGCGGACGGGCCGGCGGCGCAGGTCAGCCTGGCGAGGATGTCCGGTGTCATCGCAACCTTGCGGGTCAGGTTCAAGCTGCACACGATTGGAAGTCGTTGTTGCCCTGTCCAGGCCGCGAACACCTCGCTGGCGGCCTCCGGGTCCACCCTGATGTTCCAGTCGGCCCCGACATCGTTGCCGTCCGCGTCGAACATCCCGCCCATGATCACCAGCCGGCTCAGCATCGCCGGCAATGCGGGTTCGGCGCGCAGCGCTCGCGCCAGGTTGGTCAGCGGTCCGGTGACCAGTCCGGTCAGTTTTCCGCGATAGGCGTGTGCCATTCGCACCCAAGCCGCCGCGGCGTCATAGGTGGCCAGCTCCCGGTTGGTCGGGGGTAGCTCGGCATACCCTAAACCTTTGGGGCCGTGCGTGTTTGCCCGATGCGGCCACTGCCCGGTTAGTGGTTGGTCGGCGCCTCTTGCCACCGGTATGTCACCGGCCCGGCACAGTTCGAGCACACCGAGGTTGTTCGTGCACACTTGATCGACCGAGGTGTTTCCACCCGTCGATGCGATGCCCACCAGATCGGCGTCGGTGCTGGCCAACAGATATATCAACGCCAGCGCGTCGTCGATGCCGGTGTCGGCGTCGACGAACACGGGGTTCACCGCGGCAACGATACGCCGCGGCCGGGCCGGAATCGGGAGTCCGCTTACCAGTGCACGCCGGGTGCCAACCGAACGAGCCGTTTGACGGGTCTGGGGATCCGCATGCCCGTCACGGCTAGGGCCGGCCGCTTGGGGCGGCGCACCGGCCGGTGCTCCTGAGCGTCATTGAGCGGCGAGATTCCTCGTGCTGCAGCAGAATCCGGGTAGCCCAGATAGAGCTGATGCAGAATCCGCCGGGACAGTTTCGGTGCGACGTAGTTGCCGACTTCGGCGAGCGTGCCCAGCGGGGTATCGATTCGCGCCGGCTTCTCGACGAGTCCGCGCACCACCATGGCGGCCGCGTGCTCGGCACTGATCGCGGGCGTCGGGTTGAGCCGTCGCGACGGCACGATCATCGGGGTGGCTACCAGAGGCATGTGGATGTTGGTGAAGGTGACGTGGTCGGACAGCGTCTCGGAGGCGACCACGTCGGCGAACGCGTCCAGCGCCGCCTTGCTGGGCAGATACGAGCTGTACTTGGGGTTGCGAGCCTGCACCCCGGCGCTGGAAACGTTGACGACATGCCCGAAACGTCGTTCGCGCCAGTGTGGCAACAGCGCCAGCACCATCCGGACCGCGCCGAAATAGTTGACGGCCATCACCCGTTCGTAGTCGTGCAAGCGGTCGGTGGAGTTGACCACCGAGCGGCGAATCGACCGGCCGGCGTTGTTGACCAGGTAGTCGACATGTCCGAAGCGGCCCAGGATGTCTTTGACGGTGTGTTCGACGGAGGTGGAGTCGGTGATGTCGCAGGTGAAAGCGTAGGCCTGGCCGCCGCCCGCGCGGATCTCGGCGACCAGTTGGTCGAGCGCGTCGGCGTTGCGGGCCAACGCGAATACGCATCCGCCCCGTTGCGCGACCGCGAGCGCCGAAGCTCGCCCGATGCCGCTGGATGCCCCGGTGATGATGACGTGCCGGCCCACCAGCGGGCCCCTTGGATCGTCGCGGAGGGCACGGTCGGGGTCAAGGTGTTGGGCCCAATAGCGCCACAACTTGGGGGCGTAGCCGGCGAAGTCGGGCAGTCGCACACCGCTGCCGCGCAACGCTTTCTGCGTTTCGTCGCTGATGAAGGTGGGCTTGAGGTCCAAGACGTCGAAGATTTCGGAGGGAATCCCCAGCTGGGTGGCCGCCATGTTGCGCAGCACCTTCGCGCGGCCCCGTGCCTTGAGCATCGGGGTGACCACCGAGCCGGGGAGTACCCCCCGCGCCGGGGGCAGTCCGGCCTCCTTGGTCACTGCTTGGTAGATGCCGCGCAATCCCACCGATTGTGGTGCGGTAGATGGAAGGTCCGCCCGTTCAGGAATGCCATGTTGTCCTCGTGGATCAGGGCGACGAGCGCATCCACCACGTAGTCGACCGGGACGATGTTGGTGCGTCCGGTGTCGGGCAACAGGATCGGGGTCAGTGACGGCAGCGCGGCCAGCCGGGCCAGTACGCCGAAGAAGTAGTACGGGCCGTCGATCTTGTCCATCTCGCCGGTGCGTGAGTCGCCGACCACGACCGCCGGGCGGTAGATGCGGTACCGCAGCCCGGTGCTGGAGCGCACCAGCAATTCGGCCTCGAACTTGGTCCGGTGGTACGGACTGGGCAGCTGCTGGCCGACGTCGAAGTCGGCCTCGGTGTACTCGCCGGCGAAGTCGCCGGCCACGGCGATCGACGACACGTGGTGCAATGTCGCGTCCAGTCGCCGGGTCAGCTCGATCACGGCGCGGGTTCCATCGACGTTGGCGGCCCGCTGTTGGTCCTCCCCGGCGGTGATGTCATAGACCGCCGCGCAGTGCACGACATGGTCGATCTGCCCCAGTTCGGCGCTGATCTGCTCGGTCACCGGCAGCTCAGGTAACTCGCCGACCAAGGGTTTGACCCGATCGCCCCAGTCGGTGGCGAGGCGTTCGAAACGACTCAGCGATTGGCGCCGTACCAGGACCCACACCCGTGCGTCGGCGTCGCTCTGTAGCAGACGGGACACGACGCGGCGCCCAATAAACCCCGTACCGCCGGTAACGACATACCGCATGCAGCCATGGTGGCGGCCGCGGCCGCACCCGTCAACCGGTCAGCCGAAGTTACGGATGCCGTCCCAGTCCACCAGCTTCCAGCCGGTTGCCGGATTGCCGCTGATCACCACGCGGCCGATGTTCGGTAGGGGATGGGTGTTGAGCAGGTTGGTCTTGGGGTTTTTCACGTTCATCAGCGTCCACACCATGATCGCCGTGCCTTGGGAGAACACGACCGGCTTGTTGTGGCCGCCGTCGTAGATCTTGCGGATGGCGCCGGTGAATCGGCTGTTGAAATCGCTGCCCGAGGTTGACCCGGGGATGCTGGCTTCGACGTTGCCGTCGATCCAGCTGACCGGCGCCACCATGTAGGTGCGGTCGGCCATCGAATCGGGTTTGCCGTTGTACCAGCCGGCATCGATGGACTGCAGGCCCGGAACGATCTCGGCTTGCTTGCTCAACTCCCTGGCCAGGGGAGCGGCGGTCTGCTGGGCGGCCTCCATCGGCGATGTGTAGATGCTGTCGAATTCGCTGCGCCCAAACTGATGGGTCAGCTGCTGCGCTTGATCTTTACCGTCGGAGCTCAGTCCGGTTCCAGGCAACTCGGTAGCGATGATCCCCTCGGCGTCGGCCTGCGATTGTGCATTGCGAATGAAGGTCAGCGTGATGCTGCGGGCCTGGGGGCTTCCGCCGCCGCAGGCGCCGAGCAGCATTGCCGTGGCGAGTAGAGCTAGGACTTTGGAGGTGTTCCAGATCATGCTGCGCTTGGCCATGGCGATAGCCTGCCCTGCCGACCGCACCGGTGGGAAGGGTTTGCGATGGTTGACTGCAGAAAAGGCTCGAATTTCCCAATCGAGAGGAGACCCGCATGGCGATCGATCCGGGTGCCGTTGGCGCGACGACCGAGCCGATGTCGTTCGAGTGGAAAGACCGGGAGACGCTGCTCTACGCACTGGGCGTCGGCGCGGGTATCGACGACTTGTCGTTCACCACTGAGAACAGCCACGACATCGCGCAGCAGGTGCTGCCAACCTACGCGGTGATCTGTTGCCCGGCATTCGGGGCGGCGGGCAAGATCGGCACGTTCAACCACGCCATGCTCTTGCACGGCTCCCAGGGCATCCGCCTGCATGCGCCCCTGCCCGCTGCGGGAAAGCTGTCGGTGGTCTCCGAGGTTGCCGACATCCAGGACAAGGGCGAGGGCAAGAACGCGGTCATCATGCTGCGCGGCCGTGGCACCGATCCAGAAACCGGAACCCTGATCGCCGAGACGTTCACCACGCTGGTCATTCGCCAGGCGGGCGGGTTCGGGGGAGTGCCAGGTGAGCGTCCGGCCGCACCGGAAATTCCCGATCGCGAGCCTGATGCCCGGGTTGTCCTGCCGACCCGGGAAGACCAGGCACTGATCTACCGGCTCTCCGGCGATCGTAATCCGCTGCACAGTGACCCCTGGTTCGCCAAGGAATTGGCTGGGTTCCCCAAGCCGATTCTGCACGGGCTGTGCACCTACGGCGTGGCGGGGCGGGCGCTGGTGGCCGAGCTGGGCGGCGGGGTGGCCGCCAACATCACCTCGATCGACGCGCGGTTCACCAAGCCGGTGTTTCCCGGCGAAACGCTGACCACGCTGATCTGGCGCACCGAGCCGGGCAAGGCGGTGTATCGCACCGTGGTGGCCGGCACCGATGGGTCCGACGCCCGGGTGGTGCTCGATGACGGTGCGGTGGAATACGTGCAGGGCTGAGTCGTCAGCCGTTTCACCCAAGCGTCGACAGCTGGCTCGCCAGCCGTCCGGTGAACTCGGCAACCCGAGCCGGACTCTCGAGCGCGAACAGTGCGGCGGTGGCGCGATCGCCATCTTCGTTGTGCCGCACCATGATCGCAACGCCATTGGGGCCTACCGCGTCGAACGCGTCCTCGTCGGTGATGTCGTCACCGAGATAGATCGGCACCAGGGGAGCGGCCCGCTGATCAGGCAGGTGATCGATTACCCAGCGCAGCGTCTTGCCCTTGTCCCAGTCGATGTCCGGGTGCAGTTCGATCACCTCGCGGCCGGTCGTCACCCGCAGCCCGTCGCGCTGGCCCGCGGCACGCACCACCGCAGCGATCTCGCCCACCCGGTCGCGGGCGGCATTGCGGTAGTGGGTGGCCACGCCGAACCGCTTGTGCTCCACCATCACCCCGGGGATGGACCCGAGCCGGTCGCGAAGCTGGGCGGCCGCCTGTTCGAGCACCGGTATCGCCGCCGCGGCGGCCTCGTTCTGGTGATGCGTTCCGTCCGGCGCGGTCAGCTCGAACCCATGACTGCCCGCATACCAGATTCCGGGCAGTCCCACGCGTTGGGATACGTCGGCGAGGTCGCGGCCGCTGAGTATCGCTACCGGACACTGCGCGGCCAACTGTTGCAGTGCCGCCACGGCGCCGGCCGTCGGCGTGGCCGCATCCGGATCGTCGACGATCTCGGACAACGTGCCATCGAAATCGAAGAAGACCGCGGGCCGCGGCACGGTCAGGCCGTCGGGTCGTCCGAGTGCCTGCAATGCGTCGGGAAGCTCGGACATGTGCCGGTCGCCGGCGCGCACCCGCACCTCGTCCAGATCGGCGAGGACGGTGTCGGCGCCGTGGTCAGGTAGCGCGTCGCGGTGCCCGGCCTGGTCCACCCCGATCACCAGCGCGAATCCGCTGTCGCGGGCGGCGGCTACGCTCGCCGCGTCTGCGGTGATGACCACGCAGCGGCCGGGCCGCGCGCCGACGCGGTCGGCCGATTCGGTCAGGGCCTGGATCGCGGCGTCGTGCCCGCCACCGCCGGAGGCAAAGGTGGCGGTGCCGACGCGGGCTTGCTGAAGTTGCCGGACCAGTGCTTGTGTCGAGTTCAATGCGGTGTCGAACAAGACGGCATCATGGCGGCGCGGGTCGATGGTGACCGACATAATCCCACCTTCTCATGGTGGGCAATGCCGTCTCTTACGGGTCGCTTCGGGTCAGCGTCGCACCCGGGCCGGCGACACCAACGTCCGCCCCGCCACCCCGCCGGGCCGGCTACGGTGCCTGCGCTTGCGGCGATCTTTGCCGAACAGCAGAACGGAGTCCTGGCTGAGTGCCACCAGCTGCGCCATCCCCCGTTCGATACCGGCGGCAAGCTGTCGCAGGTCGGTCGCGGCCTGGTAGTCGGCGGTGATACCGAATACCAGCTCGTCGTCGTAGCAGAGCACGGCAACTCCGGTGCTCAGCTGCAGAGCAGTCGGCGGGATCGGCAGCACCTGCTCCATCGGTTGTCCCATCAGCTGGAGCCGGTGGCGCGGCGCTGGTGCATCGGTTGCCAGCGTCACGACACTTCGCTGGGGAGACGTACCAAGGTCTGAATAGCTTTGGTGCACAATGCAAGAGGCGTGTAATCGGCAAGACTGGCGGATTTTGTGCGGACCGCGGCCGGGGCCGGGTTCAGCTGGCTGTGCACGGTGCGCAGTCGGGTGATCGGGTCGTTCTGGTCGACCGGCAGGTAAGGCAGCAGGGCCGAGATCTGGTTGGCGGGTTTCTCCAGCGTGCGCAGTGAGTCGGCGCGGGGCTGTTCACCGCGGTGCAGCAGCATCGTCCGAAAGCCCTCGCTGATGGCTGCCAGCGCAACATCGTTGGCGGTTACCCCGAACTTGCGGCACACCCGGTCCACGTCGGCGAGCGCAAAGCGAACCGCGGTGTAGTGGCGCATGGTGATCGGCGAATCGGCCGACGACAACCACATCGTGGGCCAGCTGACGGCACGCGCGGCCGCCTTGACGATGTTTGTGGCCAGGGAGTCCGGCCAGCTGCGCGCGCCCGCATCTGAATCCGGAACCGGTTTAACGGCAACATGATTTGCGCCGGTGTGGTCGGCGTCGTCGCAGAGTCTGGTCAGGATCTGGACCGCCGAAATACCGTCAGCCATGCTGTGGTGGAGCTTGAGCAGGATCGCCCACCGATTGTGCTCGAGGCCCTCGATTACCCAGCATTCCCAGAGCGGACGGTCCAAGTCGAGGGGGCGTTCCAGGGCGTGTGCGATGGCCCGAAACAGTTCCGCTTCGTCGCCCGGCCCGGGCAGCGCCGCCCGTTGGATGTGCGCGTCAAAATCGAATTCGGGTTGGTCGATCCACTGCGTCCGCAGCACCTGCGCGTGCCGGGGGATTCACCTAAGCCGCTGTGCCAGAGTCGTTTTGAGAAGTTCGAAGTCGGGAACGGCGCCGTTGATCACGGCGACTGCGCCGATTGCCAGGTTTGCGTCCCAGTCCGGTTCTTGGGCCCTGCGCAGGCCAGCGTCCAGTGTCGTCAATTGTGCTATCACAAGTCCTCACCCGTCAGTTTGTGAATCAGTACCAGTATCTGTCCCGATGCGTTGGGCGCGATAGGCCTGCCAGGTTAAGAACGTGTTTTTCAGTTAAAGATGTGTTTAACAGCGGTGATATGTCTCACTTTTATGCTGAGCGATCGCTCGCTCCGACCCCCCTCGGCATTCGAACATATTTTCGATAAGCTGTGGGTGTGGGCTGGGGCAATGGCCCGCCGAGTTGGGCGGAAATGGAGCGGGTGCTGGATGGCAAGCCGCGTCATGCCGGCGTGCCGGATGCGGCCGGCCCCACGGCCGAGGCCGGGTGGGACGGTCCGTTGTCGCGCAAGCGCGAGACGTATGCGCCCAAGCCGGACGCCAACCGGGTCGACTCGTCCATCGCATACGCCGAGTTGCATGCGCATTCTGCGTACAGCTTTCTCGATGGCGCCAGCACGCCGGAAGAGTTGGTCGAGGAAGCTGCCCGCCTGGATCTGCGCGCCCTGGCGCTGACCGATCACAACGGCCTGTACGGGGCGGTGCGGTTCGCCGAAGCGGCCAGCGGGCTCGGCGTGCGCACCGTGTTCGGTGCCGAGCTGTCGCTGGGGCCGGAGGCCCGCACCGAGCAGCCGGATCCGCCCGGACCGCATCTACTGGTGCTGGCCCGAGGTCCGGAAGGCTATCGGCGGCTGTCACGGCAACTGGCCGCGGCGCATCTGGCCGGCGGTGAGAAGGGCAAGCCACGCTACGACTTCGACTCGCTGACCGAGGCCGCGGGCGGGCACTGGCACATCCTGACCGGATGCCGGAAAGGTCATGTGCGCCAAGCCCTTCGTCAAGGTGGGCCGGATGCGGCGGAGCGGGCGCTGGCCGATCTGGTGGACCGGTTCACGGCCGGCCGGGTCAGCGTCGAGCTAACCCACCACGGTCACCCGCTCGACGACGAGAACAACGCGATGCTGGCCGGGCTGGCGCCCCGCTTTGGTGTTGGCGTCGTTGCCACGACCGGGGCGCATTTCGCCCATCCGGCGCGCAGCCGGCTGGCCATGGCGATGGGGGCCATCCGGGCCCGCCAGTCCCTGGACTCCGCGGCCGGGTGGCTGGCGCCGCTGGGCGGGTCGCTTCTGCGCTCCGGCGCGGAAATGGCCCGGCTGTTCGCGCAGCGGCCCGACGTGGTGACCGCCGCCGCCGAACTCGGTGAGCAGTGCGCGTTCGGGCTGGCGCTCATCGCGCCGCGGCTGCCGCCGTTCGATGTGCCCGACGGGCACACCGAGGACAGTTGGTTGCGGTCGTTGGTCATGTCGGGTGCCCGCGAGCGCTACGGTTCGACCGAGCGGTCGCCGCGGGCCAGGAAAGCTTACGCCCAGATCGAGCATGAGCTGAAAGTCATTGCACAACTGAACTTCCCGGGCTATTTCCTGGTAGTACACGACATCACCCAGTTTTGCCGACGTAACGACATTCTGTGCCAGGGCAGGGGATCGGCGGCCAACTCCGCGGTCTGTTATGCCCTCGGTGTCACCGCTGTGGATCCGATAGCCAACGAGCTCCTGTTCGAACGCTTCTTGTCACCCGAGCGCGACGGACCGCCCGACATCGATATCGACATCGAGTCGGATCAGCGGGAAAAGGTCATTCAGTACGTCTACAACAAATATGGCCGGGACTATGCCGCTCAAGTCGCCAACGTCATCACCTACCGGGGGCGCAGCGCGGTGCGCGATATGGCTCGCGCGCTGGGCTTCTCGCAGGGCCAGCAGGATGCCTGGAGTAAACAGATCGGCCACTGGAACGCGACGCCCGACGATGTCGAGGGCATTCCCGAGCAGGTGATCGATCTGGCAGCCCAGATTCGGAATCTGCCACGGCATATGGATATTCATTCCGGTGGCATGGTGATCTGCGACCGCCCGATCGCCGACGTGTGCCCGGTGGAATGGGCGCGCATGACCGATCGCAGTGTTTTGCAGTGGGATAAAGACGACTGCGCGGCAATCGGGTTGGTGAAGTTCGACCTGCTCGGGCTGGGCATGCTCTCGGCTCTGCATTACGCGAGAGACCTGGTGGCCGAGCACAAAGGCATCGAAGTGGATCTGGGCCGGCTGGACCTTTCCGAACCGGCGGTGTACGAGATGCTGGCCCGTGCCGATTCCGTCGGTGTGTTCCAGGTGGAGTCACGGGCTCAGATGGCCACGTTGCCCAGACTCAAGCCCCGAGTGTTCTATGACCTGGTGGTAGAGGTCGCGCTGATCCGGCCCGGGCCCATTCAGGGCGGGTCGGTACACCCCTACATCCGGCGGCGCAACGGTATCGACCCGGTCGTCTACGAGCACCCGTCCATGGAATCGGCGTTGCGTAAGACGCTGGGAGTGCCGCTTTTCCAAGAACAGCTGATGCAGTTGGCCGTCGATTGCGCGGGCTTCTCCGCCGCCGAGGCCGACCAGCTGCGGCGTGCCATCGGATCCAAGCGCTCGACCGAGCGCATGCGCCGACTGCGCGGCCGGTTCTACGACGGTATGCGCGCGCTGCATGGCGCCCCGGACGAGGTGATCGATCGGATCTACGAAAAGCTGGAGGCGTTCGCGAATTTCGGTTTCCCCGAAAGCCACGCACTGTCCTTCGCGTCGCTGGTGTTCTATTCGTCGTGGTTCAAGTTGCACCACCCCGCGGCGTTCTGCGCCGCGTTACTGCGGGCTCAGCCGATGGGCTTCTATTCACCACAGTCGCTGGTGGCCGACGCCCGCCGGCACGGTGTATTGGTGCACGGGCCCGATGTCAATGCGAGCCTGGCACACGCCACTCTGGAGAATGCCGGAATGCAGGTCCGCCTCGGTCTGGGAGCCGTCCGCCATATCGGAGATGACCTCGCCGAAAGTCTGGTCGCGGAACGAAACGACAACGGGCCGTTCGCTTCCCTGCTGAATCTGACATCGCGAGTGCAGCTCAGCGTGCCGCAGACCGAAGCGCTGGCGACGGCTGGAGCGCTGGGCTGTTTCGGGATGTCGCGGCGGGAGGCGCTGTGGGCGGCCGGGGCCGCGGCCACCCAACGGCCGGACCGGTTGCCCGGGGTGGGCTCGTCATCGCACATCCCGACGCTGCCGGGAATGAGTGAGCTGGAGTTGGCCGCCTCCGACGTGTGGGCCACCGGCATCTCCCCGGACAGCTACCCGACCCAGTTTCTGCGAGCAGACCTGGACGCCTTGGGGGTGTTGGCCGCAGCTGCGCTGCTCTCGGTGCCCGACGGGGAGCGGGTGCTGATCGCCGGCGCGGTGACCCATCGACAGCGACCCGCGACGGCCCAGGGGGTGACGTTCATCAACCTGGAAGACGAGACCGGGATGGTCAATGTGCTCTGTACGCCGGGGGTGTGGATGCGGCATCGCAAACTGGCGAATACGGCGCCCGCACTGCTCATCCGTGGTCAGGTGCAAAACGCCAGTGGCGCAGTCACCGTCGTGGCGGAGCGGATGGGGCGCATCAGCCTGGCGGTCGGCTCGCGTTCCCGTGACTTCCGCTAGTGCGCCCAAACGTGCGCAAAATGCCCGCCAAAGCGGCGTGTCGTTGTGCAGACCCGCACCTTGACGAGTCGAACCTCAGCCCGTCGGCGTCGTCCACACTCGGGTCGGGGTGATCTTGAGTCGGGTGCTGTAGGAAGCCATCGCTTCGGTCAGACCGAACTTCGCGGCATCGTCGCGGTACTTGGCCCAGTACGGCTCGTCTTCGCGGCAGTCGACATCGGTGGCTGCCACGTCAGCCGTCCCGCCGACCACGATGATGCCCCCGCCGTTGCCGTCGGAATAGAGATTCAGGCTGACGTGGGGGCGCTGCAGGATATGGGCGACCTTGGCCGCCTTGGGCATCGAGTACACCGTGAGGTCGGCTCCGTCGAAGTAGAACCAGATCAGTCGCGGCACTGGCTGTCCAGATTTGGCGACGGTGGTCAGCCACCCGTAGTGGTCGGAGGCCAGCCTGCCAGAAACCTCTTGAGTCAGTTCGATACCCATGAAGCTGAATATAGGGGGGTAATCTCCGCGACATGACCCTCAACCTGTCCGTCGACGAAGTCCTGACCACGACCCGCTCGGTCCGCAAGCGACTCGATTTCGACAAGCCGGTGTCGCGCGAAGTGTTGATGGAATGCCTCGATCTGGCGCTGCAGGCGCCCACCGGTTCCAACTCGCAGGGTTGGCAGTGGGTGTTTGTCGAAAATGCGGACAAGAAGAAGGCGATCGCCGACGTCTACCTGGCCCGGGCCCGCAGCTACCTGAGCATGCCGGCACCCGAGTACGCCGAGGGTGACACTCGGGGTGAGCGGATGGGCAAGGTCAGGGATTCCGCGACCTACCTCGCCGAGCACATGCATGAGGCGCCGGTCCTGATGATCCCGTGCATCCAGGGCCGGGAAGACAAATCGCCGTTGGGCGGAGTGTCCTTCTGGGCCTCGCTGTTTCCGGCGGTCTGGAGCTTTTGTCTGGCGCTACGGTCCCGCGGATTGGGCTCATGCTGGACAACACTGCATCTGCTGGCCGACGGTGAGCGGCAGGTAGCCGACGTCCTTGGCATCCCCTACGACGACTACAGCCAGGGCGGGCTGTTCCCGATCGCCTACACCAAAGGCACCGACTTCCGCCCGGCCAAGCGGCTGCCCGCCGACCGCCTGACGCACTGGAACAGCTGGTAGTCGGCGCCGCGTCAGCCCGGGTTGCCGTCGGCGCCGCGGGCGCCGTCGAAGGCGGGGCCCCCGAGGCCGTCGGCACCGCGGTTGCCATCAGACCCTTGACCGCCACCGGTGCCCGGATCGCCGCCCGCGCCGAAGGCGCCATGCAGACCGCCGTCACCGCCGGTACCGCCGTCACCGACGGTTCCGGTGACGCCCTGTGCGCCGCTCAGTAGCCCGCCGCGGCCACCGCTGGCTCCCTGGCCGCCGTTGCCGCCGTCGCCACCCGTGCCGCCATGACCGGCATCGCCGCCCGCCCCGCCATCGCCACCGAATGCCGCTACCGCGCTCGTGGCGTTGCCGCCATGGGCGCCGGCGACGCCACCGTCACCGCCGGTGCCGCCATGCCCACCGGTGCCGCCGGCGCCGCCATCACCGCCGGTGCCGCCGTGGGCCCCGTACAAGGTGGAGGCCGCGCTGTCGTTGTTGGAGCCGGTAAAGCCGGCGGCTCCGCCGTCGCCACCGATGGCACCGTTACCGCCGGCATCACCGGCACCGCCGGCGCCACCGGCACCACCGTTGCCGATCAGCCAGCCGCCGCGTCCTCCCGCGCCACCAGAACCGCCCCCGCTGCCGGCTAGGCCGTCCGTACCGGTGCCGCCGTTGCCCCCGATGGCGACACCGTTGTAGGAGGCGGCGATGCCGGCGACACCACTGGTGCCACCGTCGGCACCGCCCTGGCCGCCTTGCGCGCCGTTGCCGCCGTCACTGGCGGTCGCGGTAAGGCTGGTGACGGGTTGGGAGGCGGAGCCGCCGGCCCCGCCATTTCCACCGGTGACACCGGCTCCGCCGGGAGTGCCGTCGGTGCCCGGGGTCGCGGAGACGGTGTTGGTGGCGGCGTCGTAGATGTTGCTGTCGCCGTCGGCGCCGTTGAGGGCCGTGTCATGGGTGGGGGTGGGGTTGACGCCGCTGTTGCCGGCTAGGCCGCTGCCGCCGTGTCCACCGGCGCCGCCGTTGCCTCCGGTGCCGCCGGCGACCAGGGCGTTGCCTCCGGTGCCGCCGTCACCGCCGCTTCCGTAGAGCCAGCCGCCGTTGCCGCCGGTTCCCCCGGCCGCGCCGGCACCGCCGTTGCCGTAGAGCAGGCCGCCGGCGCCGCCGTTGGGGTTGGTGGCGGTGCCGGCGGCGCCGTCACCGATCAGGGGGCGGCCGAGCAAGGTTTGGGTGGGCGCGTTGATCAGGCCCAGGGCGTTTTGTTCCACGGTCTGCAGGGGTGAGGCGTTGGTTGCCTCGGCGCCGGTGTAGGCGCTCGCGCCGGCGGTGAGCGCTTGGGCGAATTGGTCGTGAAAGGCCATCAGCTGGTTGGCGAGCCGTTGATAGGCCTGGCCGTGGCCGGAGAACAGGGATGCCACCGCCGTCGATATCTCGTCGGTGCCGGCGGCCAGCAGGTTGGTGGTGGGAACCGTTGCGGCCGCATTTGCCGCGCTCAGCGCCCGGCCGATGTTTGCTACGTCAGCCGCCGCAGCCGATACCGCCTCGGGGAATACCGCTATTGACGACATTGCTGTCCTTTCGGGACGTCACATCCGGAGCCGGAAATTTCCCGCACGGTAAGGCGGTTGGGGGCACCCGATTTCCCTTACGGGATTTCTGTAGCTGATTGGCAGAAAACTCACAGGTCGGCGGATGGCGGAGCGTCGAAGTCCGGCCGGTTGCAGCCCGGTCTGCCTCGTGACGTGCCGCTAGAGCGCTCCCGGGTAGCCGTGCTGTCGCCACGCCTCATACACCGCGACGGCCGCGGCGTTGGCCAAATTCAGCGAGCGCCGGCCCGCCAGCATGGGGATACGCACCTGTTGGGTGATATGCGCGTCGGCCAGCGTCGCCGCGTCCAGGCCGGTGGGCTCGGGCCCGAACATCAGCACATCGCCGGGCCGGAAGTCGACGTCGGAGAACGTGACGCTGGCCCCGGCGGTGAAGGCGAACACCCTCGCCGGTAGCAGTGCGTCCCACGCCTGCGTGAGGGAGCCGTGGACGGTGACTGAGGCCAAGTCGTGATAGTCGAGCCCGGCTCGCCGGAGTTTGGGCTCGGACAGATCGAAGCCCAGCGGTTCTACCAAATGCAGCTCACAGCCGGTCGCGGCCGCGGTCCGGATGGCGTTGCCCGTGTTGGGGGCGATGCGAGGTGAGTAGAATAGCAGCTTGAACACAACACGCCATCCTTCCGCTAAGCCGGCCGCCCACGCCCAGCGCTCGCACCCGGGCGATAATGCTCGCATGGTCGAGCAGAGCATCTGGATGCAGAAGGTTGCTGCCGATCCCGGACATTCGCGCTGGTATATCGAGCGGTTCCGGGCCATGGCCCGCGCGGGCGAAGACCTGGTCGGCGAGGCACGCCTGGTGGACTCGATCGCGCCGCGCGGTGCCCACATTCTTGACGCGGGCTGCGGCCCCGGCCGGTTGGGTCGTCATCTGGCCGCGGCCGGTCACCGGGTGGTCGGCGTGGACGTCGATCCGGCGCTCATCGAAGCGGCCGAGCAGGATTATCCTGGCCCGCAGTGGCTCGTCGGCGACCTCGCCGAGCTTGACTTGCCCGCGCGCGGCATTGCCGAGCCGTTCGACGTAATCGTCTCCGCCGGCAACGTGATGACATTCCTGGCCCCGAGCACCCGGGCTCGAGTGCTCGGCCGGCTACGTGCGCACCTGTGCAGCGACGGCCGAGCGGTGATCGGCTTCGGCGCGGGCCGCGACTACGCGTTCGCCGACTTCCTCGACGACGCGCAAGCCGCCGGGTTGGTGCCCGATCTGCTGCTATCCACCTGGGATCTGCGACCGTTCACCGATGACTGCGACTTCCTGGTCGCGCTGCTTCGCCCGGCCTAGGCTCCGGCGGCCCGCGGGCCTGTTGCGGCCGAGGTTATCTGCTCGGTAACAATTATGGAGACCACGGCTCTGGGCTGTCATACTCGTCGAATTGCCAGGCGTTGCTTGGCGCCCAGCTGTTCGGGCGGGCGAAATTAAGCGGGAAGTTTGCATGGTTCTCTGGTTTGTGCGAGCAGGACACATCGGGGCTGCGGCCGGTAGCACGGCCGTAATCCCATGACAATGTTTGCCCGCCCGACCACACCGGTCGAGGCGGCCCCCGGCGCACCCGTTGCCAGCGGCGCCGAATCTGCTCCACCCAAACGCCCGCCCGCCTGGTCGTTGGGCAACTGGCCGGTGGGGTGGAAGGTCGTCGCCATCGCGGTGGTGCCGCTGCTGCTGGCGATGGTGTTGGGTGGATTGCGGATCCATGGCGGGATGGCCAACTCCAGCGGTCTGCGGCTGGCGGATGCTCGTGCCGACGTCATACCGGCCATCACCAAGTACATGTCGGCACTCGATGTCGCGTTGCTGGCCAGTTCCACCGGACGCGATGTCGAGGGACCCAAGAAGAACTTCGCGGCCCGCAAAAACGAGCTACAGACCAGGTTGGCGAACACCAACGTGCTCAGCGACGTTCGCTCCGGGGTCAACTCCGTGCTGAACGGCGGGCAGGCGCTGCTGGACCAGACGCTGGCCAACACCAGCAGTTTGCGCGATCGCGTCACGGCCTATGTGCCGCTGCTGCTGACGGCAGAGGACGCCATCAACGCCTCGGTACGCGTCGACAACGAGCAGATCCGGGCCGAAGTTCAGGGTTTGAGCAGGGCCGTCGGCGCCCGCGGGCAGATGACCCTGCAAGAAATCCTGGTGACTCGCGGCGCTGAAGCTCCCGAGGCGCAGTTGCGCAACTCGATGATCACCCTCGCCGGCACCGAACCTTCGACGCTGTTCGGAATGACCGAGGTGCTCGGCGTCGGTTCACCGGACGCCAAGACCCTGCACCAGCAGATGGTGACCCGGATGGCGATCATCTCGGATCCGGACAGCGTGCTGGCGGGTAACCCCCAGCTGCTGCAGTCGATCCAGATCACCCGCGGGATCGCCGAGCAGGTCATCAACGACGCCACCGAGTCGGTCACCAAGGCGGTGCAGGCCAGGGCCAGCGCTCGGCGTGACGCCGCGATTCGCGACACCGTGTTGGTGTTGGGCGCCATCCTGGTCGCGGTGGTCGTGGTGCTCCTGGTGGCGCGTGCGTTGGTCCGGCCGCTGCGCCAGCTGCGCGACGGTGCGTTGAAGGTCGCTCACACCGACCTCGAGGGTGAGATCGCGAAGGTGCGGGAGGGCGCCGAGCCGATTCCGGAGCCACTGCCGGTCTACACCACCGAGGAGATCGGTCAGGTCGCGCACGCGGTCGATGAGCTGCACGCCCAGGTCTTGGTGCTGGCGGGGGACGAGGCGCGACTGCGATCGCTAGTCAACGACATGTTCGAGACCATGTCGCGGCGCAGCCGGTCCCTGGTGGATCAGCAGTTGTCGCTCATCGACGGGCTGGAGCGCAACGAGGAGGATCCCGACCGCCTCGACACCCTGTTCCGGCTGGATCACCTGGCCGCTCGGCTGCGTCGCAACAGTGCGAACCTGCTGGTGCTGGCGGGTGCGCAGATTTCGCGTGACCACCGTGAGCCGGTGCCGCTGTTGACAGTGATCAGCGCCGCCGTCTCCGAGGTCGAGGACTACCGGCGCGTCGAAACCGGGGGAGTGGCCGACTGCACGGTGATCGGTGCCGCGGCGGGTGCCGTGATTCATCTTCTCGCCGAGTTGATCGACAACGCGCTGAACTATTCGCCGCCGACCGCGCCGGTTCGAGTATCGGCGGTGCGTGGCAGTGAGGGAGGGGTCCTGCTGCGGATCGCGGACTCCGGGCTGGGCATGACCGAGTCGGATCGGCGCATGGCCAACATGCGACTGCACTCCGGTGGCGAGGTGACTCCCGCCAACGCTCGACACATGGGCCTTTTTGTGGTGGGCCGGTTGGCTGCGCGGCACGGGATTCGGGTGGGGTTGCGCGGCCCGTCAACCGGGGAGGCCGGCGGCGGCACCACTGCCGAGGTCTACCTGCCGCGGACCGTCTTGGTGGACGGCCAGCGGCCGGGATCCGCGGCCGGTCAGCCGCCGCAGCGGAGCGCGTTTGTGGTCAGACCTCCGAGTTCGGAGCCTGCCCCCGCGCCGGATGCCGCCGGGTCCGCGCCCACCGGCGACAGCACCGCCGTCCCACCGCTTCCCCCGGTCAGTTTGCTGCCGCGGCGCAATCCCGGATCTAGTGGCATTGCCGACGTCCCCGGCCAGCAGCCCGAACAACAGCAGCCGCCACGGCGCCGCCGTGAGCTGAAGACACCCTGGTGGGAAACCGCGCAACCCGCGGGGCGACCGGAACAAGCGGCGCCGCAACAATCCGACACCGCCGCATTTTTTGCCAGGCGATCGCCGGCCGCCGGCGCGGGGCCCGATGAACCGGCACCTTCGGTCAAACCCGGGCCGCAGTCGGCACCGGCCGACCCCGTCCGCGACGACTCGATCTACCAAAAAATGTTGTCCGAGATGACCAGTGATCCGCATGAGCTGGCCAATAGCGCCGACCTGGATTGGCGGTCGGTATGGGACCGCGGCTGGTCGGCGGCCGCCGAGGCCCAGGAAACACCGGTGCAGTCCCGGACGGATCACGGCCTGCCGGTGCGTACCCCGGGTGCTCGGCTGGTGCCGGGTGCCGCCGACTCCGACGAGCCCACTCAGGACGAGGCGGATCGGCCGCCGGCGTCCGACCGCGGACTACCACCCGATCAGCCCGCCCAGCACACGGCCGCCATGCGTGACCCCAATGCGGTTCGGGCATCCATGAGCAGTCATTTCGGCGGTGTGCACACTGGACGGGCACATGCCCATAGAGCCAGTCAGGAACCGGATCAACAATGAACACCCGTTTGTCGGACAGCCCGCTGGACTGGCTGGTGTCCAAGTTCGCCCGTGAGGTTCCCGGGGTGGCACACGCCTTGTTGGTGTCGGTCGACGGTCTTCCCGTCGCCGCCAGCGAGTACTTGCCGCGCGAGCGCGCCGACCAGCTGGCCGCGGTGGCTTCCGGGCTGTCCAGCCTGGCCAGCGGCGCCGCCCAGCTGTTCGAGGGCGGACAGGTGCTGCAATCGGTGGTCGAGATGCAGAACGGCTTTCTGTTGCTGATGCGCGTCGGTGACGGCTCGCATCTGGCGGCGCTGGCGGTGACCGGATGCGACATCGGCCAGATCGGATACGAAATGGCGCTGCTGGCCGAGCGGGTCGGCAGCGTCGTGCAGTCCTCCCGCCGCGCGAGGCCCGCGCCGCAATGGACAGACGCGACCCGCCGCTAGCCGCGCCGGAAGCCGCGCGGGAGGCCAGCCTGGTCCGCCCGTACGCGCTGACGGCCGGCCGTACCGGAACCGACATCGACCTTCCGTTGGAAGCGCCGGTGCAGACATCGCGCGCGGGTCTGGCGCGCCGGTGGCAACCCAGCGACGTGCGGGGCAGGATTGTCCAGTTGTGCCTCACCAGTCCTTCGGTGGCGGAAATCTCCGCCCGTCTGGATCTGCCAGTGGGTGTCGCGCGAGTCTTGGTGGGTGATTTGGTCACCTCCGATTACCTTCGGGTGCATGCGACCTTGACCGAGCGTTCGACCCGCGATGAGCGCCACGAACTCATAGGAAGGACCCTGCGTGGCCTTAAAGCACTCTGAGGCGCACTCTGCGGCGCGCGGCACCGCATCGACGAAGATCGTCGTTGCGGGCGGATTCGGGTCCGGCAAGACCACGTTCGTCGGCGCGGTTTCGGAGATCATGCCGCTGCGCACCGAGGCGATGGTTACCGATGCGTCGGTCGGTGTCGACATGCTCGAGGCCACCCCGGACAAACGGACCACGACAGTCGCCATGGACTTCGGCCGCATCACCCTGGGCGAGGACCTGGTGCTCTACCTGTTCGGGACCCCGGGCCAGCGCCGGTTCTGGTTCATGTGGGACGACCTGGTGCGCGGCGCTATCGGCGCGATTGTCCTGGTCGACTGTCGTCGGCTGCAGGACAGCTTCGCCGCAGTGGACTTCTTCGAGCACCGCAACCTGCCATTCCTGATTGCGATCAACGAATTCGACGGTGCGCAAAAGTATCCCGTTGCCGAGGTGCACAAAGCGCTGATGTTGCGGGCCGAGGTACCGGTGATCACCGTCGACGCCCGCGACCGCAGGTCAGCCACCGACGCGCTGATCGCGCTGAGCGAATACGCATTGGCCAGCCTGACAGCAGCAGGCGGCCAGCGTCCTTGAAACCGCAAGTGGAGCATTGGGTCGACTGCGAATTCACCGGCCGGGACTTTCGCGACGAGGATCTGAGCCGGCTGCGCACCGAACGAGTTGTGTTCAGCGAATGCAACTTCGGCGGAGTCAATCTCACCGAATCCGAACACCGAGGGTCAGCGTTTCGCAACTGCAGCTTTGAGCGCACCACGCTGTGGCACAGCACATTTGCCCAATGCAGCATGCTGGGCTCGGTGTTCGTCAGCTGCCGGATGCGGCCGTTGGTTCTCGACGAGGTCGACTTCACCCTGGCGGTGCTCGGCGGTAACGACCTGCGGGGCGTCGATTTGAGTGGCTGCCGGTTGCGCGAGGCCAGCCTGGTCGAGACCGACTTGCGCAAGAGTGTGCTGCGCGGCGCCGACCTACGTGGGGCACGCACCAACGGCACCAAGCTCGACGACGCGGATCTGCGCGGTGTGAACCTGGACCCGTCGTTGTGGCGAAGCGCCTCGTTGGCGGGTGCGCGTATCGACGTGCCGCAAGCGTTGTCCTTCGCCTTGGCGCACGGCCTTCGCCTGGACTCGTGACCTCACCGGACGGCCCGGGGCCGTCCTTGGGGCGAGCGCACGAAACGCCAATGGGTGCGAGTCGCCACTGCCGGACACCGGTTCATCTCAATTTTGAGACGTGCTCCGGCCGCCCGGATGTGAAACATGGTTGTCCGCAGCGAAAGTCTGACCATTACGAGGACGCGGAGACCGTGGCGCAACGTGCGGGATCCTCAAGTTCTTTCACATCGCTTGACAGTGTCAATCCTGGTGCGGTTAACTCCATACGCATGGGGATTGGGGTCGTTGCAGGTTTGTTCGGGAGCTGCTGGAATGCATTCTCCCGTAGTGTCTTTGGGCTTTACCACCGGGTGTTGGCGTGGGCGATTCACGATGGCGGTTTCGCCCCGGTGTGGATACGGGGCCCCGCGCACCACTGATCCGAATCGCGGCACCCGCAATTCGACTCAACGGGGCGTGCTGATGTGTTGCCCACCCTACGGGCACTGCCCGCTCGCCTGGCCTAGCCGGAAACGCCGCCAGACATTTCGCCGAAATCGGTTGTCGCCCAGACCCGATCGGCTCCGGCGCGGTGGTTCGGAAATCTCGTGATCTCGAGCGTAG
Organism: Mycobacterium liflandii; assembly: GCF_022354805.1. Classification (NCBI taxonomy): domain Bacteria; kingdom Bacillati; phylum Actinomycetota; class Actinomycetes; order Mycobacteriales; family Mycobacteriaceae; genus Mycobacterium; species Mycobacterium liflandii. The sequence goes on from NZ_CP023138.1 coordinate 1,907,934, forward strand.
AGCCGCTCGAAGGTAGTGCTGGCGGCGCCACACTCCAACCGCAGAGAAATGAGCAGATATGTCGAGACCGACAGCCAAAGATCGGACGGCCGCCGAGGCCGTCATGTGCGCCATACAGGCCAACCCGGCCACCGACGCGGTGCGCTTTTTGCCCCGAGGTGAGGGGCCCGGCACGGTGATCAGCTACGAAGGGCTGCACGCGCGCGCCGCCCATCTGGCGGCGGTGCTGCAGGCGCGGGGGGCGCAAGGCGAGCGGGTGATCCTGGCCAGTCGCGACAACATCGAGATGACAGTGGGGCTGGTCGCCTGCCTGTACAGCGGCGCGGTAGCGGTGCCGGTGCCGGTTCCGAATATGAACAAGTCGGGGCCGGCATTGCTGCGACTGCAGGCCATTGCGCGAGATGCACAGGCGCGCGTCTTCTTGACCGACCTGCCGTCGGTGGACTCTCAATCAAACGTGCGCACTCTGCCCGACGGGCTTTCGGAGCTGACCTGGCTGAACACCGACGACGCCAGCGCCGACCGGGCCGACTGGCAACCCCCGCGGTATGCGCCCGAGAGCGCGGCGCTGCTGCAGTACACCTCTGGCTCGACCGGGCAGCCCAAAGGGGTGATGCTCACCCAGGCCAACTTGCTGTCCAATGCCCACCAGATCGAGCGGCATTGGGAACAAGACCAAAATGAGTTGCTTGTCTCCTGGCTCCCTCAGTATCATGACTTTGGGCTGATCTTCATGGCGCTACAAGCGCTCTACCTGGGGGCCACGTTGGTTTCGATGCCCCCCTCCGCCTTTGTGCAGGACCCGCTGCGTTGGCTTCGCTGCCTCACCCAGTACCGCGGTACCAACAGCGGCGCGCCCAACTTCGCCTTCGATCTCTGCGTGGAGCAAAGCACGCCGGCTCAGCGCGAGGGGCTGGACCTGCGTAGCGTCAAGGCGTTGAACTGCGGCGCTGAGCCGGTGCGGGCGGAGACGATGCGCCGTTTCCTGGCCGCGTTTGCCCCGTTCGGGCTGCGGCCGGATGCCCTTCGGCCCGGTTACGGTCTGGCCGAAGCCACGGTGTTCGTGACCGGCTGGCGCGGGCCCGCAGTCAAGACATTGACGCTGGACCAGCGCCAGCTCAACGAGGGCCGGGTCGTGGAATGTGACGTTGCCGCAACGCCTTTGACGGAGGTCGTTTGCTGCGGTCCGGCGGGCCCCGAAGTGGAGCTGGCCATTGTCTCGACGCAGACACAGGGCTCCGGCGTTGTTGATTAGCAGGCTTGTGAGCTGGGGAATTGTGGATTGAGGAGGTCTAGGCGGCGGTTGGCGGTCAAAGCGGTGATCCGGCAGGCTTCGGCGATGTTGTCGGCGCCGTTGAGGCGGTGCAGATTGATCGCGGTGTTGCGTAGCGTTGCTAGGACCTGTGCGCCGTTTCCGGTGTGTGCCCTTTGATGGTCTTCGTCGAAGGTGACGTCGCGTATCCAGTGCAGGCTGTTCTCGATTCCCCAGTGTTGACGCATCCAGGTCATGATCGCGGTAGGGCGGGCGTGCTCGAACGGCAGGCTGCAGATGGTATAGACCACCTCCACGCTGCGCTGGTCGGTGGCGGTGATCAAGCGTTCACGAGTGATCCGGATGATTTGTTTTGCGTAGGGGAAGCCGATTCCTCGTGCAGCGGTGATGATTTGCAGGGTGCGGGTCTCGACACGGCCGTGGCCGCGGGAGTCGTCGGTAGCGGCTGTGGGCACCTCGGCCCAGGGCAGCGCGGTGATACGCGCAAGTATTTTGGCTTGGTTGGACTTGACGATCATCAGGTAGTGCGACTTCAAGGTGGCGCAGATCAACTTCGCGGTGACGACCTGGGTATGCATCGCATCCACGGTGACCAGCCACCGCAAGCTACCCGGCAGCAGCGTGAGCAGGGCACGTACGCAGGGAATTTCATTGCTTTTCTCGGCGACAGCGAGTTGACTGAGCACCAATCGGGCACGGTGGGCGAACACCGACACGAGATGCGTGGCTGTCGCTTTGGCGCGTAAAGGCACCACGCAGCATCTTGCCGTCCAACGCGATCGGCACCAATCCACTGGGGTCGCTGCTGGCCACGTGTGCAGTGAAGTAACTGCCCATCCTGGCGTTGAGGTCGGCGGGGTCTAGCCGAGACAAAACAGCGCGGAAGGTCTTCTCACTGGGCCGCCGGAACCGGACCCCTAATTGGGCCAACACATCATCGGGAGCGGTGGCCGCCCATGTGGCAAAACCAGCATAGCCGCGCATCCCCGCGGCAGTGGCCAGAACCGCGATCGCCAACAAAGCCATCAGCGAATACCTCCGACCGCGTGGGTCCCTCGGGTCTGGCACCGAGGCCAACACATCGAGAAACTCCGATCCGATGAGCTCGCTGCGCTCACCAGGACTCCAGCGGTCGAACACCTCTGGAACCGACGACACAGGCAATACTGAAACGGTAGGCACGGGCAACTCCAGACCAACGACGAACAGTAACCAACTCGATCGTTCTCCAGATAGCCCGTGCCTACACTCCGGCCCCAATAGCGCGGCACCAAAGATCATCAACCCAGCTCACAAGCCTGCTAATCAACAACGCCGGAGCCCTGGACGCAGACCCAACAGCCATGCGCTGCCGACGAAGTGGGCGAGATCTGGGTGCGGGGGCCCAATATCAGCCGGGGCTACTTCAACGGTGCCGGCGCAAGCCAAGACTGCTTCGGCAACGTCGCGGGCCAAGGACAGTACTTGCGTACGGGCGACCTGGGTTTTGTGCAAGATGGCGACCTGTACGTGACGGGTCGGCTGAAGGACCTGGTGATCGTGCGCGGAGTCAACCACTACCCGCAAGACATCGAATTCTCGGTCGAGCAATCCCACCCCGCGATCCGGCCCGGATACTGCGCCGCCTTCACGCTGGAGGTCGATGGTGAAGAGCGACTGGGCGTCGCCGCGGAAATCGCGGCAGACGATCCGGCGCAAGACACCCTGGAAAGTGCGATGGACTCGATTCTTCAGGCCATCATCAGCCACCACGAGGTGGTGCCCTACCGGCTGGTTCTCTTGGCCCGCGGCGCCATTCCCAAGACCTCCAGTGGCAAGATCCAGCGGCAACTGTGCAAACAGCTGCTGTTGATCGATCAGCTGCCGATTCTCGGCGACCGTGTCAGTACCGCGACGATATCGCCGACGCCGCAGCAACCTGATGGTGGCGCGCGATCGCCAAAGTATCGCGCGATGGAGCAGTACCTCCTCGAGCTGTTGAATCTGAGTCCCGAAGAACTGGAGAGCGGCAACAATCTAGCCGCCTATGGTTTTGATTCCATCGATGGCGCAGCTTTGGCTAAGAAAATCAAGGCCGACTGGGACATTGAAGTCCCGATGGAAATATTGCCGCTCCTGACCATCAGAGATCTCGTGGATACGCTCGCCAACTAGTCAATTAGAAATCACACATCTTCTCCAGGAGGAATCGATGGCGCAGATCCGCCACCAAGATCCCTACGATGTCGTCGATGAAATACTCACGGATGCGAAAAATCGCGGTGTCATGTACTTTGTTACCGACACCGACGTGCCCATCGAGAGGCATCTCGAAATTGGTGTACGCAAATTACTGAACTTTGGCACCTGCAGCTACATGAGCCTGGGGCAGGATCCGAGGTTAAAGGAGGTGGGGTTCGCCTTCTTGGATCGCTATGGCCTGCAGTTCTCGGTATCACGCGGCTATTTGTCTGCGGGTATCAATGAGGTTTTAGAGCACGACCTGAGCAAAATCTATGACGACAAACCCGTCCTGGTCTATTCTTCCACCTCCGCCTGTCATATCTCCATCTTGCCGACGCTTCTTACGGCCAACGATGCGATAATCCTCGATCAAAGCGTCCACTTCAGTGTGCAGCACGCGGCGAATATTGCGCGAGCTAAAGGCGTTCCGGTCGAGATGATTCGGCATAGCAATCTCGACATGCTCGAGGACAAGCTGAAGGAATTTGGCAACAAGCGCCGCAAAATCTGGTACCTGATCGACGGCGTCTATTCCATGTACGGTGATGTCGCGCCCATGCTGAAACTTCATGAATTGATGCATGAGTACGAACAGCTGCATCTCTACATCGATGATGCGCACCGGATGAGTTGGTATGGCACCCATGGGTCCGGACGTGTTTATGGTGACTTCGGCATGCACCCGCGCACCATCCTTGTCTCCACTCTGGCCAAGGGTTTCGGCTGTACCGGGGGATTTGCGGTCTTCCCCAATGCCGAGGCACAACGTAAGGTGCGGATGTTCGGGGGGGGGGGGGCGTTCAGCTACTCACACCCGTTGTCACCGCCGGTGACAGGGGCCGCGATCGCCTGTGCCCGCATTCATCTCAGCGGCGAAATCTACGATATGCAGCGGGCGTTGGCGGACAATATCAGCCGCTGCAGTGCGCTGCTCCAGGAATACGACCTTCCGATTCTCTCCGATACACATACGCCGATTAATTTTGTCTGTCTCGGTACCCCGAAGCTGGGCATTAATGTGGTCAAGCGGATGCTCGATGATGGCTACTACTGCAACCTCAGTACATTTCCCGTGGTTCCGGTCAAGAACACCGGACTGAGATTCACCATCCAGCGGCAGCTGGAGTCCGATGACATTGAGCAGTTTGTTGCGGCGGTCGCACGGAATTTTCGGGCCGGTTTGAAGGACGAGTGCGTGAGCGAAGCGGACGTTCGGCGACAATTCGGTCTGGAGCCGCCGACGCACAAGATCAATGGGGCATCCCATGCCCATTCGACGCGCGAAACTACGCATCGACTGGACCATGCCACGAGCATCCGAGAAATTGATGCTGACGAATGGAACAGCCTGCTCGGCAGTGCTGGCATTTTTGACGCCGCCGGTTGCCTGGCATTGGAGCAGGCGTTTGGTGGCCGAACACGGCCAGAAGAAGGCTGGGACTTCGACTACTTTATTGTGCGGGACGGTTCGGGGCGGCCGTTATTGGCGACGTTCTTTACCACCTCGGTGTATAAGGATGATATTTTCGCCCAGGCCTCGATCTCGGCCCAAATTGAGGAGAAGCGGAAACAGGATCCGATGTATCTCACCAGCCGGACGATGGGCATGGGGTGCTTGCTCTCCGAGGGGCAGCATCTCTACGTGGATCGCAGTCGCGAGGATTGGCCGGAGGTAATCCGATTTCTCCTCGGTCACGTGCTCGTGCGGCAGCGGGAACGCAACGCTACGGCGCTACTGCTACGCGACTTCGACGCTGCCGACGATGATATCCGTCAAGTGCTTACCGACGGAGGCTTCGTGAAGATTGATATGCCCCTGAGTAACGCCATCGAAAACATGCGATGGGAGACCCGCGATGAGTTTCTGCAGGCGCTGCCGAGCACGCGCAGAAGACGGCACATGCGGCAGGAGTTCATTCCGTACGAGCATATGTACGAAGTGGAGACGAAATCCGAGTTGTCGCCCGAGGAGCAGGAGTGGGCATACCGCCTGTATCTGAACGTGGCGAAGCGCAACTTGAGCATCAAAATATTCCAATATCCGTCGCACATTTTGAAATCGTTGGTGGCGTAAGAAAATTGGGAATTCGTAGTGCTACGTTTGAAGGCGGACTACGATGACCGGGCGGAACGTCTTCCAGTAGCTGTTTCGTGGAATTACCGCGGCAAGCTGGGCTATCACTGGGTAATTGTGGGAATCGACTACGAATACAATCGCAAATTCGGCGTTTACCGCCAGGCCATGTACCAGACGGTGCGGCGTGCCCGATTGCTTGGGTACGAGCACGTCAGCTTGGGACTGTCGTCCGACGAAGAGAAAAAGAAGGTCGGGGCGGATCAGACGGAAAAGGTGGCCTACCATCAAACCCGGGACACGTTTGCCATGGATGTAATGGCGGCGATGGCCGCGGTTACTCAGTAATATCATGCCAAGATCCGGATGCCCCCTCAATTCGACGCCGTGGTGATTGGTAGTGGCATTTCTGGCAGGGCTCCGGCGTTGTTGATTAGCAGGCTTGTGAGTTGGGTTGATGATCTTTGGTGCCGCGCTATTGGGGCCGGAGTCAGGGCTCCGGCGTTGTTGATTAGCAGGCTTGTGAGCTGGGTTGATGATCTTTGGTGCCGCGCTATTGGGGCCGGAGTGTAGGCACGGGCTATCTGGAGAACGATCGAGTTGGTTACTGTTCGTCGTTGGTCTGGAGTTGCCCGTGCCTACCGTTTCAGTATTGCCTGTGTCGTCGGTTCCAGAGGTGTTCGACCGCTGGAGTCCTGGTGAGCGTAGCGAGCTCATCGGATCGGAGTTTCTCGATGTGTTGGTCTCGGTGCCGGACCCGAGGGACCCACGCGGTCGGAGGTATTCGCTGATGGCTTTGTTGGCGATCGCGGTTCTGGCCACTGCCGCGGGGATGTGCGGCTATGCTGGTTTTGCTACATGGGCGGCCACCGCTCCCGATGATGTGTTGGCCTAATTAGGGGTCCGGTTCCGGCGGCCCAGTGAGAAGACCTTCCGCGCTGTTTTGTCTCGGCTAGACCCCGCCGACCTCAACGCCAGGATGGGCAGTTACTTCACTGCACACGTGGCCAGCAGCGACCCCAGTGGATTGGTGCCGATCGCGTTGGACGGCAAGATGCTGCGTGGTGCCTTTACGCGCCAAAGCGACAGCCACGCATCTCGTGTCGGTGTTCACCCACCGTGCCCGATTGGTGCTCGGTCAACTCGCTGTCGCCGAGAAAAGCAATGAAATTCCCTGCGTACGTGCCCTGCTCACGCTGCTGCCGGGTAGCTTGCGGTGGCTGGTCACCGTGGATGCGATGCATACCCAGGTCGTCACCGCGAAGTTGATCTGCGCCACCTTGAAGTCGCACTACCTGATGATCGTCAAGTCCAACCAAGCCAAAATACTTGCGCGTATCACCGCGCTGCCCTGGGCCGAGGTGCCCGCAGCCGCTACCGACGACTCCCGCGGCCACGGCCGTGTCGAGACCCGCACCCTGCAAATCATCACCGCTGCACGAGGAATCGGCTTCCCCTACGCAAAACAAATCATCCGGATCACTCGTGAACGCTTGATCACCGCCACCGACCAGCGCAGCGTGGAGGTGGTCTATGCCATCTGCAGCCTGCCGTTCGAGCACGCCCGCCCTACCGCGATCATGACCTGGATGCGTCAACACTGGGGAATCGAGAACAGCCTGCACTGGATACGCGACGTCACCTTCGACGAAGACCGTCAAAGGGCACATACCGGAAACGGCGCACAGGTCCTAGCAACGCTACGCAACACCGCGATCAATCTGCACCGCCTCAACGGCGCCGACAACATCGCCGAAGCCTGCCGGATCACCGCTTTGACCGCCAACCGTCGCCTAGACCTCCTCAATCCACAATTCCCCAGCTCACAAGCCTGCTAATCAACAACGCCGGAGCCCTGGCATTTCTGGTCTGACCGCAGCCATCAACTTGCAGCGCAATGTCATTCGCACTCTCGTCGTCGAGCGTCGCGAAGTTCCCGGCGGGCTGTGCGGGACGTTCACCCTGGACGGATATGAGTTCGTCACCGGTTGCAACGACTTCGGTGGAGGATTGGTCCGCCACCTCGAGGAGCTGGGCGTCGGCACGGAGTTCCGCACGCCCGCGGCGCGATTCCATCTCGGCGAACACCGCATTGAAATGCCGCCAACCCTGCCAACCCTGGCAACGGTGGCCCGGCGCCTGCCCGCGCTTTTCTCGGCATTCCGAACCGTACGCAAGGGCCCGGGCCGAACGCTTGGCCAACTGATCGACGGCGCAGTTCAAGACCGGCTTCTGATGGCGGCCGCTGCTATCCTCGCGTATGCGCTGCTGCGTTCCCCCGATGACCTGACGGTCGAGCAGGTGGGCCAGGCCTACTCCAAACAACTCGGCTACCGCTACCAGAAGAGCTATACCCCGGTCGGCGGACCGGCCGCGATGATCGCGGCCATGGTCCAACGCTTCGAGGCGCTCGGAGGCGAGCTGTGGCTTGGTTGTCACAGCACGCAAGTCGAGCGCGTCGGGGCCGAAAAGCGCGTTCATACCTCGGACGCCTTGGTCCCTGCGCGAGTCGTCCTATCCAGTGCCGGGCGTTGGAGCGAGTTCCCGAAAACCACCAAGGCCGGGATGGAGTTCGCGGTGCTGCTTTTTGCGGTTCGCAAAGGCTTTACCTATCCCCGGGGTTATCACACCATCGCCTGGCTGCAGCAGGACATCGGCGAAGAACTCCGCAAACTCGATGCCGGGCAACCCATTTCGCGGCCAAGCTTTCACATCTTTCGATCCGATCTGCCGCAACCGCGCGACCACTACACGATCAACGCCTTCATTCCACTACCACGGGGTGAGGGTGATCCATCCGCGCGGCGACGCCAGGACTTGTCCGCCCATGCCGTGGCAACGATCGACAAAGATCTGCCCGGATTCAAGGACGCGCTGATGTATCAGCGGTTCCTGAGCCCAGTCGAGTACGCGAGCCGACTCGGCCTGCACAGTGCGCCGAGCCCCTTTGTCCCGCCCACCGGCTTTGCCGGCCTACCCAGCTACGACGCGGCGCGCGACACCTATTTCATCGGTACCTCAGTCGGTCCCGCCGGCGAACACGCCGGCGCGGCGTGCCTGTCCGGAAAGATGGCGGCGGATCTGGCCATCAAGCAGTTGCGCCGATGAGGATCTGCATCGGATGGGCTGATGCACTAGGCGACTGTGCTGCTCACCGCTTGAGCCGGATGCGCCACCACACCACCGCCGAGTAGACCACCGACAGCGCGGCAAGCATCGCCATATCGAACAGCCATGCCGTCGTCGAGTGCGTCCAGTGGCTGTCCTCGGGGCTCATCGAGCCGGGCACCAGTTCCCGCAGATTCACCGTGGCCGCCGACGCGGCGTAGCCCCAGCGGGCGGGTGTCAGCCACGACAGCTGGTCAAGAAAGATCCGATCGGTCACCGGCACGACACCGCCGGCGAGGACCAACTGGAGCATCAGCGACACCACCAGCAGCGGCATGATCTGCTCGTTCGAGCGCGCGATCGGGGACAGCAGCAGTCCGAGAATCGCTGATGCCGTGCAGGTCGCCGCGACGGCGGTGAACAGCTCGAAACTCGGATTGCCGAGCAGTATCGCCGGTTGCGTCGGCGCGCCCTTGCCCAGCAACACGATGCCGGTCGCGATCGCCGCCTGGGCGACGGCAAACGCACAGAACACCGACACCTTGGCGCTGAGGTAGGCCTACGTCGACAAACCCACGGCCTGCTCGCGACGGAAGATGGCACGTTCACCGATCAGGTCGCGGATGGTCAGCGCGGTACCCATGAAGACCGCGGCAATGCTGAGCAGATTCAGAATTTGGGCGGCTTCGTCGGGTGTCTGACTGGTCGCGTCGGCAATGCCGAACCCGGTGTCACCCGGAACCGTCAGCGACAGCGCACCCAGAATGAACGGCAGGATAGCGAGGAAGGCGAAGTAGGCGCGGTCGGCGATCACCAGCCGAACCTGTCGGCGGGTGATGGTGGAGAACTGGCGCCGCACGCTGGTGTGGGCGGGCGCACCGAGGTCGGTGGGCGTCTGCGGCTGCGCGGGTGCTGCGGCGCGGTGCTGGGCCAGGAAGCGGCGATTGGCCTCGTCCGGATCGGCGCCCACCTTGGCGAAGATGTGGGCCCAGTTGGTGGTGCCCATGGCTGGGCCGATCTGATCGGGCGGACCGAGAAACGCCGTCTTGCCCCCCGGGCGCCATCAGCAGCACCTGATCGCAGATATCGAGATAGGTCAGCGAGTGCGTGACCACCAGCGCCACCCGCCCGGCGTCGGCCAGTTGCCGCAGCATCATCATGACTTGCAGGTCCAGTGCCGGGTCCAGGCCGGAGGTCGGCTCGTCGAGGATCAGTAGCGATGGTCCGGTGAGCAGCTCGAGTGCCACCGACGCGCGCTTGCGCTGTCCGCCGGACAGCTTGTCGACTCGGGTGTCGGCGTGCTGGGTGAGCCCCAATTCGTCGAGCACACCGGCGACGACCTGGGCGCGGTCCTCTTTGCTGGTGTCGGGTGGCAACCGAAGCTCGGCGGCATAACCGAGGGCCTGGTTGACCGTGAGCTTTCGGTGCACGACGTCGTCCTGGGGGACCATCCCGATCCGGCTGCGCAAGGACGCGTAGTCGGCGTGGATGTTGTGGCCCTCGAAGGTGACCGTGCCAGAGCTGGGGCTGGTGTAGCCGGCGATGAGCCGCGACAGGGTGGTCTTGCCGGCCCCGGAGCCGCCGATCACGGCGGTCAAGGTACCGGGTCGGGCGGTCAACGAAATGTTTTCGAGCAGCCCGTTGCCGTTGATGCTGAAGTTGACCGCGTTGACTTCGAGTCCGCCGGCGCGGGTGGCCACCTGGGTGTGGCGCGCCAGGGTGCCCCCGGTGAACGCGAGGTCGACGTTGCCGATGGTGACGATGTCGCCGTCGCTGAGGATCGCTGACCCGACGCGGATTCCGTTCACGAAGGTGCCGTTGATGCTGTGCGCGTCGCGGATCTCGGTGCCGATCCGGGTCGGTGTCAAAAACGCGTGATGGCGCGACGCCAGCACGTCGGAGACGACGATGTCGTTGCTGGCAGCGCGGCCGATCGAGATGGTGTCGGCAAGTGCGGGCGCAAGGCCCGAGTCGGCGCCCAGGACGTCGACCGTTCGGTCCGGGTAGTGCGAGGCGGTGGTGTGCGCACCTGGGCGGGCGGGCGGCGGGAGCAGCGGTATGGCGCTGGTGAGCTGGGCGCTGGCGACCGGGTCGGGTGGACGGTCGGGCGGCGGGGACGGCCAGCTGGGACGGCTGGGATAGCTGGGCGGCCCCGGCCGGTACCCAGGCCCCGAGGGGGATGGGCCGCCCGACGGCGGCCGGTCGGCTGGGGCGACTCCAGGCATGGTCTCCGGCGGCGGCAGTAGCCCGATCACCCCCTGGTGATGTCCCACCTCGAACGTGATGCGCGGCCCGTCGGCTCGGCCCAGGTTCATGGCCAGCCCGTCACGGATGTCGATCAGCGGGACCCGACGTCCGTCCACATATATCCCGCTTTGCGAATTGTTGTCGATCGGGACCCAGCTGCCCTGCTCGAAGCGCAGCAGCAGGTGCGCGCGGTCGATGAGCGGATGCGCGACACGCAGGTCGGCGTGCAGATCACTTCCGACGATCACGTCGGGGCCGGCGGCAAAGCTGCGCTGCGACGGGCCCGACCGGACCGTCAGCACCGGCCGCTGAGCTCGCGTCATCACTTCACCCTAGTTGTGCGGGTGTCAGCGCCGTTTGAGCCGAATCTTCCACCACACGATGGCGGTATAGGCGATCGACAACACCGCGAGCATGGCCATGTCGAACAGCCATGCGCTGGCCTTGTGGTCCCAGTGCTGGTCCTTCGGGTCGGTCGGGCCCGGCACCAGCCGGTGGGTGTCGATCGTCGACGCCGACGCCGCAAAACCCCACCGGGCGGGCGTGAGCCAGGACAACTGGTCGAGCAGGAAGCGGTTGGTCACCCAGATCATGCCGCCGGAGAACACCAGCTGAGACATGATCGACACCACCAGCATCGGCATGATCTGGTCCTGGGACTGGGCCAGCGACGACAGGGCCATACCGAGCAGCGCCGAAGCGACGCACGTGGCGGCGACGGTGACGAACAGCTCGAATCTGACATCACCCAGCAGCACCGGGTCCGACAGCGGTTTGCCCCAGCCGACCACCGAAATCGTGGTGGCGATCGCCGCCTGAGTGACCGCAAAGGCGCAGAAGACCACGATCTTCGCGCCCATGTAGGCCGCCGTCGACAAGCCGACAGCCTGCTCTCGTCGGAAGATGGGACGCTCTCCGATGAGGTCACGGATGGTCAGCGCGGTACCCATGAACACCGCGCCGACATTGAGCATCACCAGAATCTGGTCGGGCTGGGCGGGATTGTTGCCCATCGGGTCCGACATGCCGTACCCGGTCTTGCCGCGCACGGTGAGGGTCAGTGTGCCGATCAGGAAGGGCAACAGCGCCAAGAACACCGTGTAACCCCGGTCGGAGATCACCAGCCGAATCTGGCGACGGGCCACCGTGGAGAACTGGTGCAGCACGTCGGTGTGCACCGGTTCGCCCAAGTCGACCGCCGGGCTGGCCTCGGACGGAAAGGCCGGCTGCTCCTGCTTCTGTTCCAGGAAACGGCGGTTGGCTTCGTCGGGGTCGGCGCCCACGTTGGTGAAGATGTCGGCCCAGTTGGCGGTGCCCATGGCCTGGCTGATTTCGCTGGGCGGGCCCAGAAAGGCCGTCTTGCCCCCCGGTGCCACCAGCAGAAGCTGGTCGCACACGTCGAGGTAGGCAACCGAGTGCGTCACGATGAGTACCACCCGACTGGCATCGGCCAACTGGCGCAGCATCAACATCACCTGCCGGTCCAGTGCGGGGTCCAAGCCGGTGGTCGGCTCGTCGAGAATCAGCAGTGACGGTCCAGTGAGCAGTTCCAGTGCCACCGACGCACGCTTGCGCTGGCCGCCGGAGAGTTTGTCGACGCGGGTTTCGGCGTGCTTGGTCAGTTCGAGCTCTTCGAGAACCTGGGCGACCACCTGGGCGCGGTCCTCTTTGCTGGTGTCGGGGGAAGCCGTAGTTCGGCCGCGTAGCCGAGTGCCTGGCTGACGGTCAGCTGGCGATGCACCACATCGTCTTGCGGAACCATTCCGATCCGGCTGCGCATGGACGCGTATTCGGCATGGATGTTGTGGCCTTCGAAAGTCACCGTGCCCGAGCTGGGACTGGTATACCCGGCGATCAGCCGCGACAGCGTGGTCTTGCCGGCCCCGGACCCACCGATGATGGCGGTCAGCGTGCCGGGGCGCGCGGTCAGCGAGATGTGGTCGAGCAGCTGTTTTCCGCCGTCGACGGTGAAACAGACCGATTTGACCTCCAGGCCGCCGCTGCGGGTGGCCGCCTCGGTGCGGCGGATCAGGGTGCCGCCGGTGAACACCAGGTCGACGTTGCCGATGGTGACGACGTCGCCGTCGCTCAAGACCGCCGAACCCACCCGGACCCCGTTGACGAAGGTGCCGTTGACGCTGTGCGCGTCACGGATCTCGGTGCCCAACGGTGTCAGGGTCAGGAATGCGTGATGTCGCGACGCCAGAATGTCCGGGATGACGATGTCGTTATCGGTGGCCCGGCCAATGGTGACCGAGCCGGCCGGCCGCTCGGCGCCTCCGGACCTGGGTAGCAGCGCATGGAACATCTTGGTCGCGAGGTTGGCCACCTCGGGAGGCTTGGTGGCCTGCTGCGGCGGTTGCGGTCCGGGACGCGGTGGTGGCGGGGGGAAGTTCGACGGTGGTGGGGGTGCCGGGCTGGCGGGATACCCGGTGGGGCGCCACGGGGCCGAGCTACTCGGGTACATGGGCTGGCCCGTTCTGGCCGGACCGGGCGGTGCAGCCCCGGGGTGAAACCGCGCGGTCGGCGGCGCCTCGTGGCTGGTATGGCTTCCGGTCGATGTCGGCCCAAGCGCAACGGGGTGCTGACCGGAGGGGCGGACCATCGAAGGGGTGACCCGCATCGACTCGGTTTGGGGTGGGCGTCCCGCCATCCCCACGTGCCGCCCCACCTCGAAGCTCAGGAGCGGACCGTCGGGGTTTCCGATGTTCAGGCTCTGGCCGTCATAGATCTCGACCATGGGTACGCGACGGCCGTTGACGAACGTCTCGTTCAACGAATTGTTGTCGATCGCCAGCCATCGGCCCTGATCGAAACGCAGGAGGAGATGAGCACGCGAGATCAGCGGATGGGTGATCCGCATATCGGCGCGCAGGTCTCGTCCGACCACCACGTCGTGGCCCGCTGCGAAGGTGCGTTCTGATCCGTCGCAGCGAACGGTCAGCGCCGGCGGCGCAGGCTGAGGCATCGCATCAACTTTAGCCAAGCTCCCTTGTTACCCTGCTCCGCCGCGCTCACCGGAAACACCAGCATCCGCGCCGCAATGGGCCTGATACGGGTTGTCGCCGGCCGACCGAGCCTTCCGGCGCCTGGCCGCTTTGCTCACCGCAACCCTCGACGGGCAGCGGTGGACAGGGCGGCTTGTTGTTCGGCAGCGGCGGTGGCACACCCATGCCGGGCAGTCTCATCGGCGGCACCGGCGGCGCCAGTGCCGGCAATCCGCCGGGAAGCCCCGGGGAAGATGGGAATGCGGGCATTGTCGGTGCCGGTGGGCTGTTGATCGGCGGGTAGGGCGAGCAGCACCGATTTCCTTGCCGGCACCCGACACGGATCGGGTCATCGGCTCAGTCCGGCGCCCCGGTGACCACACAGCGGGTGCGGCTGTAGATGGTCGGCATGCACTGGTTGCAGTGCGTGCAAGCCGAATGCACCCGGTTGCCTTCGGCGGCGATCCGGTTGATCAGATCCGGCTCGGCCAGCAGGGCACGTGCCATCGCGACGAATTCGAATCCCTCCGCCATGGCCAGATCCATGGTCTCGCGGTTGGTGATGCCGCCCAGCAAGATCAACGGCATCGACAACTCAGAGCGAAACAGCCGCGCATCCCGCAGCAGATAGGCGTCCCGATAGGGGTACTCCCGCAGGAACTTCTTGCCCATCATGCGCACCCCCCAGCGCATCGGGGGTTTGAAAGCGGCGGCGAACTCCTTGACCGGCGCATCGCCGCGGAACAGGTACATGGGGTTGACCAGCGAACTGCCCGCGGTCAGCTCGATCGCGTCCAGCCCACCGTCTTCTTCGAGCCATTTGGCGGTTCTCAGCGACTCCTCGGTGCTGATGCCGCCGCGAACCCCGTCGGCCATGTTGAGCTTGGCGGTCACCGCGACATGGCTGATCCCGTCCTTGTCCAGGGCGCCGCGGACGGCCCGCACCAATCCACGCGCGACCTTGGCCCGGTTCTCCAGCGAACCACCGAACTCGTCCGCGCGTCGGTTGATCAGCGGAGAAAGAAAGGAACTGGCCAGGTAGTTATGGCCCAAATGGATTTCCACGGCGTCGAAACCCGCCTCGACCGCCAACCGGGCGGCGTTGGCGTGCGCGGCCAGCACGTCGTCGATGTCATCGCGGGTCGCCCTCTTGGCGAACCGCATCGCGATCGGATTGAAGAATCGCACCGGGGCCAGGGCGGTCGCCTTGTTGGAACGGGCGTCGGCCACCGGGCCGGCGTGCCCGATCTGGGCGCTCACCGCCGCGCCCTCGGCGTGGATCGCCTCGGTGAGTCGGCGCAGCCCCGGCACCGCTTCCCGGCGCATCCAGATCTGTTCCCCGCTGGTGCGCCCGCCGGGGGAGACCGCGCAATAGGCGACGGTGGTCATGGCGATCCCGCCCGCGGCGGGTTGGCGGTGATATTCGATCAGATCGTCGGTCACCAGCGCATTGGGTGTCCGGGCCTCGAAGGTCGCCGCTTTGATGACGCGATTGCGCAGCGTCAGCGGGCCGAGCTGGGCGGGGCTGAGCACGTCCGGCGTGGGGGACATAAGGGCGAGCGTAATGGCGATCGCAAGCGCCGCACCCGGGTTTGCCGGCCGGGTGGCGCGGGGTCAGCCTGACCGGGCCCCGATGCGCTCATGCCAGACTGTCTGGCGTGGGCGCAATAACGCTGGATGGCAAGGCCACCCGCGACGAGATCTTCGTCGATCTCAAACAGCGGGTCTCGGAACTGAACGCATCGGGCCGCACACCCGGGCTGGCCACCATCTTGGTCGGTGAGGACCCGGGGTCACAGGCCTATGTGCGCGGCAAACACTCCGACTGCGCCAAGGTGGGCATCACATCGATCCGCCGCGACCTGCCGGCCGACATCTCGACCGCCACGCTCAACGAGACGATCGACGAACTCAACGCCAACCCGGACTGCACGGGCTACATCGTGCAGTTGCCGCTGCCGAAGCATCTGGACGAGAACGCCGCACTGGAGCGCATCGACCCGGGCAAGGACGCGGACGGCCTGCACCCCACTAACCTGGGCCGGCTGGTGCTCAACACACCGGCCCCGCTGCCCTGCACCCCGCGCGGCATCGTGCACCTGCTGCGCCGCTACGACGTCCCGATTGCGGGGGCACATGTGGTGGTGATCGGCCGGGGCGTGACGGTCGGGCGCCCCTTGGGGCTGCTGCTCACCCGCCGCTCGGAGAACGCCACGGTCACCCTGTGCCATACCGGAACCCGCGATTTGCCCACACTGACCAGGCAGGCCGACATCATCGTCGCCGCGGTCGGGGTGCCCCACATGTTGACCGCCGACATGGTGCGCCCCGGTGCCGCGGTCGTCGACGTGGGCGTGAGCCGAGTCGACAGCAAACTGACCGGTGATGTGCATCCCGACGTATGGGAGGTCGCCGGCCACGTCTCGCCCAATCCCGGCGGCGTCGGACCGTTGACCCGGGCGTTTCTGTTGACCAACGTCGTAGAGCTGGCCGAACAGCGATGACCGTGCGGGATTTCGCCGGGCGCGCGCTGCGCGCTCAATGGCCAATCCTGCTGGTCGGGCTGATCTTCGCGGTGGCGTTCGCGCTGGCCGGGGCAAACTTCTGGCGCCGAGGTTCGTTGTTGATCGGAATCGGTGTGGGTGTGGCCGCCGCGCTGCGGTTGGTGTTGTCCGACGACCGGGCCGGCCTGCTGACGGTGCGCAGCAAAGCGACCGACTTCATCACCATGACCTCGGTCGGCGCCGCGATGGTCTACATCGCGTCCACGATCGATCCGCTTGGTACCGGCTGAGCCCTAGAACCCGGGTACGCCCGGTACGCCGGGTATGGCCGGCACCCCCGGAATGCCCTGCAGGGGGAGATTGCCGCTGGTCACCCTGGCCATCACCGACGGGCAGTACATGGAAATCGCGATACTGGTGAAGGTAGCCGCCATCTCCGGAGACATGCCGCTACCGCCGGCGACGACCTTCGACGCCGCCGAATTGAAGGATCCACCCGGCTCGGACAGGACCGGGCACACACTTCGGCCCAATGCCTCCGCACCTCCCGCGTCGCCGTAGTTGACCCCGGCCGCGTTCAACGCGTTGATGAACGCGTCGTCGACGGAGTCGGCCTCAGCCGGCGCCGCGAGCGCGGCAGAAGCGGTCAGCAAGCCCGCGGCCCCCGCCAGCAGCCGAACGGTCAATGGTTGGTAGCGCCATGCCCTCATGCTTGCTCCCATCGGATTTGGAGCGCACCAGGGCCATCCGGGCACACTCAAGCAACCTCAGGAACCTTGCTCGCTCGTTGTCACATTTCGAACACGATGCCGTAAAAGTTTGCGCTCTATGTGTATTGGATCTCGGCCGGTATCCCAGCCTTCCGGTACGTGATGGTGTTGCAACGACACGATCCCGTCACGGCGTGACGCAACACGTGATGCGGCAGTGCGGTTGGCCGCGCGGTGTACAATAATGCGGCCCATGATTTCTCGCCAGACGTTTCTTCGCGGCGCCTCCGCAGCGACGGCGGCCGGGTTGGGTTCGGCCCTATTCGGATCCGCACGTGCTGTGGCCGAACCGGTCAGTGGTTGGAGCGCTCTGGCGTCCTCCATCGGGGGCCGGGTGCTGCTGCCGAGCAACGGCGCCTCATTTACTTCCGGCAAGCAGGTTTTCAACTCGCTCTACAACAACTCGAACCCGGCGGCGGTGGTGACAGTCACGTCGCAGGCCGACGTGGAG
Organism: Mycobacterium liflandii; assembly: GCF_022354805.1. Lineage (NCBI taxonomy): Bacteria > Bacillati > Actinomycetota > Actinomycetes > Mycobacteriales > Mycobacteriaceae > Mycobacterium > Mycobacterium liflandii. Next base: position 1,925,571 of record NZ_CP023138.1, read on the forward strand.
AAGGCGGTCGCGTTCGCGGCCGCCAACAAGCTCAAGATCGCCCCGCGCGGCGGCGGACACTCCTACATTGGCGCGTCGACCGCCGTCGGTGTGATGGTGATCGACCTGCGTGGGCTGCCGGGCGGAGTGAATTTCGATGCCGGCAGCGGAACCGTCACGGTGCCCGCCGGGGTGAGTCTGACCGACGTGCACCAGGTGCTGGCCGGCGCCGGCCGGGCAATTCCGACCGGCAGCTGCCCGACCGTGGGTGTGGGCGGCTTGGCGCTCGGCGGCGGAATGGGCGCCGACTCCCGCCACGCCGGCCTTACCTGCGATGCGCTGCGGTCGGCTACCGTCGTGTTGCCCAGCGGAGAAACGGTGACCGCCTCCGCGGAGGATCATCCCGATTTGTTCTGGGCGTTGCGCGGTGGTGGGGGAGGGAACTTCGGGGTTACCACGGCGATGACGTTCGAGACGTTCCCGGTCGCCGACTCCGATGTGGTGCGCGTCGACTTCACTCCTTCGTCGGCGGCGCAGGTGCTGGCCGGCTGGCAGACCTGGCTGGCAGCGGCCGACCGCGACACCTGGGGCCTGGTCGACATGTCGGTAAGTGCCGCACAGGCCAATTGCCATGTGCTGGCGACATGTCCGGCGGGTGCGGGGCGGGGAGTGGCCGACGCGATCAAGTCCGCTGTCGGTGCGCAGCCCACCGGCATCGAGACCAAGACGTTCAACCACATGGAATTGGTGAAGTACCTGGCCGGCGGCAGCTCCGCGAGTTCACCGCGTGGCTTCGTGGCCGGATCCGATGTCATCGGCACCGTGAATTCCGCTGCAGCACAAGCAATTGTCGCGGCGGTGGGGAAATGGCCGCCGGCGTCGGGGCGGGCGTCGGCGCTGGTCGACACGCTTACCGGAGCGGTGGGTGACATCGACCCGACCGCTACCGCCTTCCCATGGCGGCGTCAGTCGGCGGTCGTGCAGTGGTATGTCGAGACGCCCAGCAGTGGGCAAACGGCCGCTGCCACCAAATGGATCAACTCCGCACACCAAGCGGTGCAACAGTTCTCGGTCGGCGGCTACGTCAACTATCTGGAAGCCAACACCGCGCCCTCGCGATACTTCGGGTCGAATCTGTCTCGGTTGACCCAAATCCGCCAGCGATACGACCCCAGCCGGTTGATGTACTCCGGACTCAACTTCTGACGGCTACCCCCTCGGGATCGGGCCGCTCGGGGGGCAGCAGACGGGGTTGGTGACCCAGTAGCCGCCGGTGGGGGGACGGGTTTCACCGGCGAAGCCGTAGAGGTTGGCTGGGTCCGGTTTGCCAGTCGTGGCCGTACGCCCGGCCTGCGGTGCGCGCCACGCCCCGTGCGCGGGCGGCTTTCGCTGGGCCGATTTGGTTCTCCGAACGGTCTATCCACCCGTCGGATCATCCCCTAACGTCTTAGCTGTGCTCGACCACTCGATTTCCGCAGTGTTGCGGGAACGTGCCAGTCTGCGGCCCAGCGAGACCGCATTCACCTTCATCGATTACGGACGGGACTGGGCGGGGATTGCGGAAACTCTGACGTGGTCACAACTGCATCGGCGGACGTGCAACGTCGCGCGGGAGCTCAAAGCCTGCGGGGCGACCGGGGACCGCGCCGTGGTGCTGGCGCCGCAGGGACTTGACTACATCGTTGCGTTTCTCGGCGCACTGCAGGCCGGTCAGATCGCGGTTCCGCTCTCGGCTCCGCTGGGCGGGGCCAGCGACGAGCGCGTTGGTTCGGTGTTGCGCGACGCGTTGCCCTCGGCCATTCTCACCACGTCCCCGATCGCCGGCGACGTCGCCGAGTGCATCACGTTGACGCCGGGGGAGCGCGCGCCCTCAGTCATCGAGGTTGACCTGCTGGACCCCGACTCCGGGCAAGGACCCGCCGCCGAGTCCGACAGCGGGTCAGACATTGCGTATCTGCAGTACACCTCCGGGTCGACCCGGACGCCGGCGGGCGTCGTGGTCTCGCACAGAAACCTTCTGGCCAATGTCGAACAGGGCATGTCCGCCTATTTCGGCGACCACGGGCGCGCTGCCCCGCCCGACACGACCGTGGTGTCGTGGCTGCCGTTTTTTCACGACATGGGCTTGATGTTCGGAATCATCATGCCGCTGCTGGAGGGATTCCACAGCGTGCTCACCAGCCCGATATCGTTCTTGCAGCGCCCGGCCCGGTGGATGCAGTTGCTGGCCAGCAACTGTCAGGTGTTTTCGGCAGCACCGAACATCGCTTTCGAATTGGCGGCACGAAAGACATCAGACGACGACCTGGCCGGGCTTGACCTCGGCGGCGTGCGCAACATTCTCAGTGGTGCCGAGCGGGTACAACCCGCGACGCTGGCGCGCTTCGCGCAGCGGTTCGCCCGCTTCCACCTTCATCCCAGGGCACTACGGCCGTCATACGGGTTCGCGGAAGCCACCGTGTTCGTGGCAACCCGCGAATGGGGCCAACCGCCGGTGACCGTTTACTTCGACTCCGACGAACTGACCGCCGGCCACGCGAAGCGGTGCGCAACCGGGACCGGTACGGCGCTGATCAGTTACGGCGCAGCGCAATCGCCGACGGTACGCATCGTCGACCCGCAGACCGCCACCGAGTGTCCGGCCGGCGTGGTCGGCGAGATCTGGGTGCACGGCGACAACGTCGCGGCCGGCTACTGGCACCGGCCCCAAGAGACCGAACGCACCTTCGGCGCAACGCTTGTCGGCCCGTCGCCGGGCACACCACCGGGACCTTGGCTGAGAACCGGAGATTTGGGCGCCTTCTCCGAAGGAGAGCTGTTCATCATCGGCCGCATCAAGGATCTGCTGATCATCTACGGGCGCAACCACTCACCCGACGACATCGAGGCGACGATCCAGGAGGTCACTCGGGGCCGCTGCGTGGCGATAGCGGTTCCCGATGACGGCGGCGTCGAGAAGCTGGTTGTCATTGTCGAATTCAAGACGCGGGAGACGTCGCACGAGGCCACGATGCACCGAATGGGCGTCGTCCGCCGTGACGTCATCGCCGCGATATCGAAGACACACGGTCTCAATGTGGCGGATCTCGTTCTGGTGCCGCCCGGTTCGATTCCCCTGACCACAAGCGGCAAGGTCAGACGACGGGAGTGCCTGCAGCGGTATCTGCACGACGAGTTCACCCGCTTGGACGGGCAGCTCCGCGAACCCGGGCCGCGGGTGGCCGATGCCGCGGCTGCGGATGCGGACGCCGGGGCCGACTCAGGGTTGGTGCAACGGCTGCGGCTGCTGCGCCACCAGCAACATGACCTGCTGGTGGGGGTGGTGTGCGCGCAGGCGGCGACGGTTTTGGACTATCCCAGCCCCAACGACATCGACCCCGAGTGGGCGTTCCAGGACCTGGGATTCGATTCGGTGAAAGCCACCGAATTGCTTGACCGTCTGCAAACGGTCACCGAGCTGACATTGCCGCCAACCCTGGCTTTCGACTACCCCACGCCGGTCGCCTTGGCCACCCACCTGGGCCAGCTGTTGAGCGGATCGGTTGCGGTGGCCGCGCCGGTGCAGCCTCGGGTGAGCACCGATGAGCCGGTGGCCGTGGTGGGGATGGCGTGTCGGTTCCCGGGCGGCGTGGATTCGGCTGCGGCGCTATGGGATCTGGTCGCCGGCGGCACCGAGGCGGTGGGGGAGTTTCCGGCGGACCGGGGCTGGAACCTGGCGGAGTTGTTTGATCCCGATCCGGATGTGGTGGGCAAGACCTACGCCCGCGCTGGATCGTTTGTGGCCGACGTCGCCGGATTTGACGCCGAATTCTTCGGTATCTCGGCGCGGGAAGCCCAAACCATGGATCCCCAGCAGCGGTTGCTGCTGGAAGTGTGTTGGGAAGCGTTGGAAACCGCCCAGATTGATCCGGCCGCGTTGCTGCGCTCGAAGACCGGGGTGTTCGTCGGAGCGTGGTTACAGCAATACGGCGGTGGGTCCGAAGGCGCGGAGGGATACGGCTTGACTGGTCTGTCCACCAGCGTGGCTTCCGGTCGTGTCGCCTATGCGCTGGGTTTGCAGGGGCCCGCCATCGCCATCGACACGGCGTGCTCTTCGTCGCTGGTGGCCGCGCATTTGGCGTGTCAGTCCTTGCACACCGGAGAGTCGACTCTTGCCCTCGCCGGGGGCGTCACCGTGATGACCACGCCGGCGGTGTTCACCGAGTTCGCCCGGCAGCGCGGGCTGGCCGCAGATGGGCGCTGCAAAGCGTTTTCCGCCGCCGCCGATGGCACCGGCTGGGGCGAAGGGGCCGCGGTGCTGGTGCTGGAACGGCTCAGCGATGCAAATCGCAACGGCCACCCGGTGTTGGCGGTCATCGCCGGATCGGCGATCAACCAAGATGGCGCCTCAAACGGTTTGACCGCCCCCAGCGGGCCCGCTCAACAACGGGTCATCACCCAGGCCGTCGCCAACGCGGGTGTCGGGCTCGATGAGGTTGATGCCGTGGAGGCCCACGGCACCGGCACCACGCTGGGCGACCCGATCGAGGCCGGAGCCTTGATCGCCACTTACGGCGCTGCACATCACCCAGACCATCCACTGTGGCTGGGATCGATTAAATCGAACATCGGCCACACCCAAGCCGCAGCTGGTGTCGCCGGACTGATCAAGATGATCGCGGCCCTCAACCACGACAGTCTGCCGCCGACCCTCAACGTTGATCGCCCCAGCCCGCACGTCGACTGGTCGGCCGGCACCGTCCGCGTCCTCACCGAGCCGGTGCCCTGGCCGGTCACCGATCATCCCCGTACCGCGGCGGTGTCCTCGTTTGGAATCAGCGGCACCAACGCACATCTGATCCTGCAACAGGCCCCCACCCCGTCGAGCGGATCGCCTGAGCCGGCCGGTCGGCCCCAGCACGGTGCCGAACTCGGGCTGCCCATGTGGCCCGTTTCGGCGCGAACCCCGGCAGGGTTGGCTGCCCAAGCCGAACGGCTGCACCAACACCTGCTCCGCCATCGGGACCTCGATCTCACCGACGTGGGCTACAGCCTGGGCTGCACCCGCACCCACCACCCGCACCGGGCTGTCGTGACGGTGCCGGCCGCGAGCCCCGATCCCCGGGCTGAGCTGTTGGCGGCACTGCAGGCGTTGGCTGCCGGCGACCCGCACCCTCAACTCGTCCAACACCACCTACGGTCGACATCGGCGGGAAAGACCGTATTCGTCTTCCCCGGCCAGGGCGGCCAATACCCGGGCATGGCCGCCGAGCTATACCGCCGTCACCAGGTGTTCTCCCGTGCGCTTGACGAGTGTGATCAGGCTTTGTTCGCCTGGACAGGCTGGTCGGTAGGTGCCGTGGTGCGCGGTGAGCCCAGCGCCATGGCGCTGGAGCGGGTCGATGTGGTCCAACCGGTGTTGTTCGCGGTCATGGTGTCTTTGGCCCGCACCCTGATCAGCTACGGGATCGAACCGGACGCGGTGATCGGACATTCCCAGGGCGAGATTGCCGCGGCCTATGTCGCCGGGGTGTTCACCCTCGAGCAGGTCGCCAAAATCGTGGCACTGCGCAGTGCCGCCCTCGCGGATCTGTCCGGGACCGGGGGGATGGCGTCGGTGTTGCTCGGCGCTGACGAAGTGGCGGCGCGGCTGCGGCCTTACGGTGACGCGCTGACGGTCGCTGCGGTCAACGGCCCCACCCACACCATCATCAGCGGTGATCCCCCCGCGATTGAGGCGTTCGTCGCCGCCGGTGAGGTCGATGGCATCCAGATCCGTTCCAACACCGTCGATTACGCCTCACACTGCGGACAGGTCGAGCCGGCGCGCGAGCGCCTACTCGGCGAGTTGGCCGGGTTGACCCCGGCGCCGGGACGGATTGCCTTGTATTCCACCGTGCATGGCGTCACGTCGGACCAGCCGTTGGACACCATCACGATGACCGCCGACTACTGGTACGCCAACCTGCGACAACCGGTCCGCTTCTACGACAGCATCAAAGTTCTGCTGGCCGCTGCCGAGTAGGTGTTTGTGGAAATATCCCCGCACCCGGTGCTGGCCCCGGCCATCACCGACACCTTGGCCGCCAGCAACGGGCGACGCCCCGGCTCGGTGGTGATTCCGACCCTGCATCGCGAGCGACCCGACCTGGACGCCCTCACTACGACGCTGGCGCGGTTGCAGGTTCATGGTCGTAGCCCGGCCTGGCCGGTGGTGTATCCGCACGCCCGCCCGGTGCCGCTGCCGACGTATCCGTTCCAGCACCATCGGTATTGGCTCACAACGGGACCGGGCAATGACGCGGCTGGTCTTGGTCTGGATCGCGTCGGGCATCCATTGTTGGGGGCGATCACCGCGTTGGCGGACCGAGACGAGGTGATCGCCACTGGCCGGTTGGCTCTTGGTGTGCAGGGCTGGCTTGGCGCTCACCGGGTGGGCGATGTGGTGGTGCTGCCGGGCACCGCCTTCGTCGACATGGCGTTGGCGGTCGGGGATTACGTGGGGTGCCCGGCCGTTGCCGAACTGGTGTTGCACGCCCCCCTGGTGCTTGCCGAAGACACGCCGACCGATATCCAGATCGGCGTGGCCGGCGCCGATGGGGGTGCACGGCGCGCGTTCAACGTCCATGCCCGCACCGGTACCGGCCACCGCGGCGAGACGGGGTGGGTGTTACATGCCAGCGGAATCCTGGCCGCCGAACCAGCCGCTGCCGGCCAACCTCCCATGGCGGCCTTGCCGGTGACGGAATTCGATGTCGCGGACTTCTACCAGCGGCTGGCCGACCGCGGTCTGCACTATGGCCCTCCGTTCTGCTCGGTGCTCGGGATCGGCCACGAGCCGGCCGACCCCGACCACATCTACGCCGAGGTGGCCCTGCCCGCCGGAACCGACATCACCGGCTACGGAATCCACCCGGCTCTGCTGGACGCCGCGCTGCATCCGATGGCCGCCGCCCTGGGCGCCGGGGCGGACTCGGAGTCGGCGGCGGTCCGGCTTCCGTTCGTCTTGAGCGGGGTCACCCTGCATGCGACCGCGGCCACCCGGCTGCAGGTGTGGCTGACCCACAGCAGTGCCGACACCTTCACCCTGTACGCCAGCGATCCCGCCGGCGCGCCGGTGATCAGCATCGACACGGTTGTTGTGCGGGCCCTACCCGACCTGGCGACTCTCACCCCACCCACGACGGCGACGTCATCCGGGCGGGGCTTGTGGGAGCTGGCCTGGCCACCGCTGTCCTCGGCCGGCGCGCCCGGTGCCGCCGCCGTGGCCGAGCCGCCGGCGTGGGTGGTGTTTGCCGAAGATCCCGATGCCGTCTCGGCTGGTCTGCGCAACGGCGTCAGGAGCCCCGATTTGGATGCCGTGCGGCCATGTCCCCCGGTGGTGATTTGGTCCTTGTCCCCGCCGGATCTTCGCGGCGATGACGATGCCGTCGTGTCGAGCATGCATTCGCTGACCCGACACGCGTTGGCCGCGGTTGCGGCCTGGTTGGCCCGCCCCGACACGGCCGAGACGGTGCTGGTGGTTCTGACCTGTCGCGCGGTGGCGATCAACGCCTATGAGCGGGCGCCGAATCCGGCTCAGGCAGCGGTGTGGGCGCTGCTGCACAGCGCCCAAAGCGAGCACCCGGGCCGGATCCGGTTGGTCGACACCGACCACGCCGCCAGCAGTACCGACACGCTGCTACAACTGCTGGGCAGCTGCACGGGTACGGGCGGTGAACCCCAGCTGGCCCTGCGCGCCGGTGTCGCTCACATGCCCCGGCTGGCCCCGACCCGGGCGTTGACCCCACCCCCCACCCCGCACTGGCGGCTAATCACCAGCGGTAGCGGGGATTTGGCCGACCTGACCCTGGCCCCCACCCCCGCACCAGCAGAACTGGGGCCCGGCCAGATCCGAGTGCAGATCCGCGCTGCGGGCTTGAACTCCGATGATGTGGCGGTCGCGTCAGCCGCGACCAGCCACCGCGACGCTGGTGGTGAGGGCCAACAAGACCACCAAGGGCTTGGGGTGGAAGCCGCCGGGATCGTCATCGACACCGCCGGCGATGTCGACGACTTCGCGCCGGGGGATGCGGTGATGGGGATCTTCCCCAATAACGCATTCACCCCCACCGCGGCCACCGATCACCGCGCTGTGGTGGCGATCCCGCCGGGCTGGTCCTGCCCCCAAGCGGCCTCGGTCCCGGTCGCGTTTGTGACCGCATACAGCGCTCTGATCGATATCGCGGCGCTCCGCGCCGGACAGCGGGTGCTCATCCACTCCGGCGCCGGTGCGGTTGGCCGGGCCGCGATCCGCATTGCGCAGCACCTGGGTGCCGAGGTGTTCGCGACCGCCGATCCCGCCGAGCAGCACATCCTGCGCGGGTTGGGCATTCCCGAGGATCACATCGCTTCCTCCCGCGCCCGGGACTTCGGCGACACCTTGGCCGCGGCCACCGGCGGGCGCGGGATGGACGTGGTCTTGAACGATCTGCGCGGCGATCTTGTCGATGCGTCGCTGCGGCTACTGGCCGCGCCCGGGTGCTTTGTCGAGATCGCCAGACGCGACATCCGGGAAGCCACCGACGTCGCACAAACCCATCCCGGCCTGAGATACGTCGTCTACGACATCAGCACGGCCACGCCCGAACGGCTGCAACGCACCTGGGCCGCGGTGAGCGAGCTGATCAATGCCGCGGTCATCGAGCCCCCGCCCGTGACGGCCTACGGGCTGCTGCGCGCTCGCCAAGCGTTTCGGGATATCAGCGAGGCCCGGCCTACCGGGAAAATCGTGCTCATCGCCCCTGCGGCACTCGACCCGGCGGGCACCGTGTTGATCACCGGGGGCACCGGCATGCTCGGCGGCCTGTTCGCCGAACACCTGCTCACTCACTACGGTGTGCGCCGGCTGCTGTTGACGTCCCGACGCGGCCCCAGCGGCGTCGGGGCGGCCGAGCTTGCGGAGCGCCTGAATGGGTTGGGTGCCCAGGTCACCATCAGCGCCTGCGACTGTGCCGACCCCGCCCAGTTGGCGGCCCTGATCGACTCGATTCCCACCGAGCACCCGCTGACCGCGGTCATCCATGCTGCCGGAGTGCTCGACGACGCGGTGACGAGCCAACTCACCGCACAGCAGCTCGACACCGTGCTGGCCGCCAAAGCCGATAGCGCCTGGCACCTACACCAGTTAACCGCCAACACCGAGCTGGCCGCGTTCGTGTTGTTCTCCTCTGCCGCCGGGGTCCTGGGGGCCCCGGGACAGGCCAACTACGTCGCGGCCAACGCCGTCCTGGACGCCCTGGCCCGCGAGCGCGGGCCAGGAGCCACCAGTCTGGCCTGGGGGTATTGGCAGCCCTCCTCGGGGATGACCGGCCACCTCGATGCCCGCGATCAAGCCCGCCTGACCCGCAGCGGCATGGTCCCGATCACCACCAGCGCGGGTCTGGCTCTCTTCGACGCTGCCCTTGGCGTGCAGCACCCCAATCTGATCCCGGCCCCGCTGAGCACCCGAGCGCTGGCGGCCCTGGCCCGCGAGAGCAGCCTGCCCCCGATCTTCTCGGCGCTGATCAGCACCCGGCCCCAAGCCGCCATGGCCGACTCACGCGCGCTCGGCGCCCGGCTGGCGGGACTGACCCCCGAGCAACAACACGCCATGCTGACCAAACTGGTCCTCACCGCCACCGCGGCGGTGCTGGCACACCCGGACCCGGCCGCCATGGACCCGGACCAGCCGTTCAAAGACCTCGGTATCGACTCGCTCAGCGCGCTGGAACTGCGCGGAGCCCTGTCGGCCCAATCCGGAGTGGACCTGCCGGCCACTCTCATCTTCGACCACCCCAGCCCCGCCAGCGTTGCCGTCCACCTGGCCGACCTGCTCAGCGTCGCCGCGGTGCCCGCGGCCGCGGCGGCTCAGGTCGGCAAGCGTGCCGCCGAGCCGGCCGACGATAGGCTCGCCTACCTGGATCAAGCGGCATTCCTCGGGCTGCGGGCGGGCTACGGCTCGCTGATCCAGATGATTTGGATCTACGACCGGGCCGTCGATGTCGAGGGGTTGCGGCGTTTCCACCGCAATCTCGGATGCGGGTTGTTGGGACGCCGGATCGAGCGGTCTCCGTTGCCGTTCGCGCGTGATCGCTGGGTCTCGGCTCCGGTGTCGCAGAAGATCGACTTCGCCACAACGCCACGACGGCGCGCAGATGTGGGCGCATGGGCCGATGAGCGGGCGCGCCTGCCCATCGATCCGGAGTGGGGGCCGGGCTGGCATCTTGGCTTCGTTGGACTCGATGACGGCGGCACCGCGGTGAGCCTGGTGGCTTCGCACACGATCGCCGACGCGATCGCTTTCGGCCAGGCGGTGGTCAATGCGGCCGAGGGGAGGACCCAGGATCTGGGTTATCCGGCTGCGGGGTCGCGCATCCTCCGGCGGGCGCTGCGCGAGGATCTCCGGCAAACCGTCAATGAGCTGCCCAAGATCGCGCACGCGTTCGGCGGTGTGGTTCGTCGGCTTCGCCGCGATCGCCAGGAACTGCAATCCTCGATCAAAGCGGCCCCGCCGCCGCTGCGGATGGCCGGTGGCGACCATTCCGTCGAGGTGCCTGCCGTGACCGCCTACATCGACCTGGCGGACTGGGATGCGTGCGCCAAAAGGCTTGGTGCGAAGAGTAACTCGCTTGTGGGAGGGGTTGCCTGCAGACTGGCGGCGAGGGTTGGGCGGGTTCAGGGCGACGGAACGGTCACCCTGCGCATTGTGGTGTCGCTTCGCACCCAAGACGACACCCGTGGCAACGCACTGACGGCCGTTGACGTCGCGGTCGACCCGGCACACGCGGCGACAGACCTCAGGGAGATGCACGCCAAGATCACCCGGGCAATCCTGGAAGGGATGGAGGATCTCGACAACGAGTTCTTGGCGCCGCTGCCACTGGCGGCGATAACTCCGAGGTGGGTGGCCAGGAGGCTGGTTGGGATGGCAGCGGGTGGCCCCACTCTCCCCGTCACTTGCTCCAATGTCGGTGACGTGCCTCCGGCCGCCAACCGGCCCGACGGCACCGATGCCGACTTCGCCTACATCAGACTGGTCGAGCCCGATATCGCCAAAAGCGTGCTCGAGGGCACCGGTGGACGAATGCTGCTGGCTTCGGGGCGGGGCCGCGGCAAGATGTGCATCGGAATCTCTGCGTATCTTGTCGGTCATTCCAACACCAAAGATGATCTGCGCGAGGTCGTTTCACGTATCTTCGCCGAATTCGGTCTGAATGCGGAGATCGACTGTTAGCGGGCGGGGCCATTGCGCGGCTTGGGAACTCCGCTGACGCTAGCGCCCACGCCCCGGCAGACCGACATGCCCCGGGTTCACCTTGACGTTGGGCAGGTTGATGTTCGGCACGCTGACGTTGGGCACGACTTGTTCGACCGAGTTGAGGTTTGGCACCTTGGCGTCGATGTCCACCGACACGCCCGGGATGCCGAGGTCATCGAGGGGCAGGTCATGGATCGGGGCCGAGCTCGGTTGGATGTGCGGTGAGCTGGCGGGAAAGGCGGCCAGGGTCGCCGCCACACCAGCGGCGGCAGCCGCGAGGATGGTGCAGAGATAGATACGCCTGAGTTGCATGGCGGTTTCCTTCCGACGGGGCCGGGCTGGGGTGCCGGCTCGCGACGACGGGCGACTCGGCTTACTGGCACCGGTCCTTGAAGTCGACCACGGGCTGACGGATGCCGTCCAGGTCGGCTTTCACGTCCGGGTTGGCATTGAGGTAATTCTGCACGTTCTCACGCATTGCATCGCGTTCCTGCCCCCTGAGCCCGGTGAAGAATTCGTTGACATCGGGATGGGTGAACAGATAGGTCGAGGTCGCGGCGGCAACGCCGGCGGAGATGCCGGCCAGGTCGGCGGTCGTGCAGTTGGGTGGGGGATCGGCGACGGCGATCGCCGCGCTGCCCAGCAGCATCGCGGCGCCCAGCGCCCCGGTTGCGATCCCAACCGCGATCGTGCGGTATCCGGTAGGGGCTGCGAGCGACATGGCTGCCTCCTCGGGTTTGTCGAGCACTGCGATCAAGTTCATCGCGCAGACCAGCTGCCTGACGAGGGCCGAAAGTCCCATGCTGGTCGCGAGGCCGGCCGGAGGAGGCGGCCGGGATCTTCGTGTCGGTGCTGCCTGGCTAGGCGGCCAGGGTCGCGCTCACGCACACCGTGACGTACGGCAATGCCAGACCGGCCGAGTTGGCCAGCGCCGGATGCGTGGCCAACAGCTCACGCACCTGATCGAGGGTCTTGGTGCGGACCTCGGCCGGTGAGGTGATGCAGTAGCTGCGCGATGCGACCAAGTCGATCAACGCTTGCGGGGTCAGGTAATTGGTCCACTCCACGTGATGGCGCGCCACACCCGTGAACGGTTCGGGCAGCGTGACTTTGTCGCGCACCGGGTCGCTGTCGCGCCCGATGATCCGGCCCAACTCGCGTACCCAGCCGAGCCGCTCGTCGCGGGTGTTCCACACCAGTCCCAGCCGGCCGCCGGGCCGCAGCACCCGGGCCACCTCGGGGATCGCTCGCGCCGGATCCACCCAATGCCAGGCCTGGGCGACCAGAACGGCATCAACGCTGTTGTCTTCCAACGGTATCTCTTCGGCGGTACCCAGCAGCGCCAGCGTTCTCGGCAGCGACGCGCGCAGCACCTCGAGCATCTCGGGAATGGGGTCTACGGCGACCACATCGAGTCCGCGTTCGACCAGGCGGGTCGTCAACTTGCCGGTCCCCGCACCAAGATCGAGAACATCGCGCGCCCCTGCCGGCAGCAGCCAGTCGATCGCTTCGGGTGGATAAGACGGGCGGCCCCGCTCGTATGCGGCCGCCGCCGAACCGAACGACAGCGATGGGTCCTGGGCGGACCCGCTCACCATGGACGCGAGCTTCGGTCTTCGGCCAATCGCAGTGTCTTGTGGATCAATTCACCGACGGCCTCGGACTCCACCAGAAACCCGTCGTGGCCACGGATGGAATCGACGACCTCCAGCCCGGCGCATCCGGGCAACAGATCGGCCAGCTCCTGCTGCAACCGCAGTGGGTAGAGGCGATCGGAGGTGATGCCACCGACGACCACCGGGACCGGGCACCCCCGCAGCGCAGCGTGTATCCCGTCCCTGCCGCGGCCGACATCGTGTCTGTTGAGAGCCTCGGTCAGGATCACATAACTACCGGCATCGAAGCGGGCCAGCAGCTTGTCGCCCTGATGTTCCAGGTAGCTCTGGATCGCGTAGCGCCCGCCGTCCGCGGGATCCTCGCCGCCCTGACCGTCGTTGGCGAACCGGCTGTCGAGTTCGATCTCGCCGCGGTAGGTCAGGTGTGCGAAACGGCGGGCGACCTTCAGCCCGGCTTCGGGCTTGCAGCCGGTCTCGTGATAGTCGCCGTTTCGCCAATTCGGGTCAGCCTTGATGGCTGCGATTTGCGTTGTCTGAGTGCCGATCTGGTCAGCGGTGGCGCGCGCACCCACCGCCAGCAGCAGCGCCGAGCGCACCCGATCGGGATGGCCGACAATCCACTCCAGCGCGCGGGCGCCGCCCATGGATCCGCCGACCACGGCGGCAACCTGGGTGATGCCCAGCGCCGCCAGGGCGGCCATGTCGGCTTCCACCTGGTCGCGCACCGAGATCAAGGGAAATCTCGAGCCCCAGGGTTTTCCGTCCCGGGCAAGTGAGCTGGGGCCGGTGGAGCCGCGGCAACCACCCAGCACGTTGGTGGCTACCGCGCACCAACGGTTGGTGTCGATCGGCGCGCCCGGGCCGACCATCCCGTCCCACCAGCCCGGGGTGGAATGCCCGGGGCCGGCGGGGCCGGTGACGTGCGAATCACCGGTGAGCGCGTGCAACACCATCACCACGTTGTCGCGGGTGGGGGACAACTCGCCCCAGCGCTGCAACGCGATGCAGACGTTGTCGATGACCGCACCGCTTTCCAGGCGCAGTGACCCGATATCGACCAGGCGCACTTCGCCTTCGACGGGCAGTGTTTGGGTGGGCACGTCGGAGATCGTCACGTCGGTGCTCCTCAGATGGCTGCTACTGCCTGTGAATCGCCGCTGAACTTGCGTGCCGCGGCGAACCCGAGCTCCAGGTCGGCTAGGATGTCTTCTATACCCTCGATGCCCACTGCTAAACGCACCAGTCCCGGACTGACGCCGGTGGACAGCTGCTCGGCCGGGCTCAGCTGGGCGTGGGTGGTCGATGCCGGATGGATCACCAGCGAGCGCACATCGCCGATGTTGGCGACGTGGCTGTGCAGTTTGAGCGCATTCACGAATGCTTTACCGGCCTCGACGCCGCCGGCCAACTCGAACGACAGCACCGCCCCGGTTCCCTTGGGGGACAGCTTCTTTGCCCGCTCATGCCACGGCGAACCGGGTAGTCCGGCGTAGTTGACCGTGACGACGTCCTCGCGGTCGGCCAGGAACTCTGCGACGCGCTGCGCGTTGGAAACGTGCCGTTCGATCCGCAGGCTCAGAGTTTCCAGGCCCTGGGCCACCAGGAAGGCGTTGAACGGCGAGGCCGCCGACCCCAAGTCGCGCAGCAGCTGGACGCGTGCCTTGAGGGCATAGGCCGGCGCGCCCAACTCGGCAAACACCACGCCGTGGTAGCTGGGGTCCGGTGTGGTGAATTCGGGAAAACGGCCCTGCGTCCAGTCGAATGTGCCGCCATCGACGATCACACCCGCGATCGCGGCGCCGTGCCCGCCCAGGTACTTGGTGGCCGAGTGCACGACGATGTCGGCGCCCTGCGTGAACGGCCGAATCAGGTACGGCGTGGCGATGGTGTTGTCGACGATCAGCGGTATCCCGTTGCGGTGGGCGACTTCAGCAACCCCGGGGGTGTCGAGCAGGTCGATCTGCGGGTTGGAGATGGTCTCACCAAAAAACGCCTTGGTGTTGGGCCGCACCGCCGCCTGCCACGAGTCCAGGTTGTCGGGGTCGTCGACGAAGCTGACCTCGATCCCCAGCTTTGCTAGCGAGTAATGGAACAGGTTGTAGGTGCCGCCGTAGAGGCGGGGGCTGGACACGATGTGATCGCCCGCGCCGGCCAGGTTGAGGATGGCGAAGGTTTCCGCGGCCTGACCGGAGGACAGGAACAGCGCGGCGACCCCACCTTCGAGCGCGGCGATGCGCTGCTCGACCACATCGGTAGTGGGGTTGCCCAGCCGCGTGTAGATGTTGCCGGGAACCTCCAGGCCGAACAAAGCGGCAGCGTGCGCCGTGTTTTCGAAGGTGTACGAGGTGGTTTGGTAGATCGGCAGCGCCCGCGCGTTGGTGGCGGAATCGGGCTGCTGGCCGGCGTGGATCTGCTTGGTTTCAAATGACCAATGCGCGGTCGGATCTGCGTCAGTGCTGGTGTTTTCGGCGCTCATGAGGCTACTTTCCCTGTCTGCTCAGGGGCCCGTCATGGCGGACCCGCGCTTGCCGTGTAGCCGACTGTGGCTACTCAACCTGGTCATCACCCGGGGCACCCCACCGCGGTTGGAGGGTTGCCGGCCAGCAAGCCGGGGCTTGACGCTGGCGCTCATGACCGATCTGAAGCCTACCGTATCGCGGCTTGCTCGTGCCAACTCTCTGTGCGGGCGGCATCGCCGTCGCATGCCCCGAGCCTGCGAACAGCCCTTGTAATCTGGGCTGATGAGCAACCGCTCGCCCAAACTCACAGCGCGGGAGGAATTGGGCTCAGATGTCTGGTGAACCCAAGATCACGGTCAGCGGCCCGGTCGTGGAACTCGACGGCGACGAGATGACTCGCGTTATCTGGAAGCTCATCAAAGACCGGCTGATTCTCCCGCATCTGGACGTGAAGCTGCTCTACTACGACTTGGGTATCGAGCACCGGGACCGCACCAACGACCAGGTGACCATCGACGCGGCGTATGCGATCAAGAAGCACGGTGTGGGCGTCAAGTGCGCGACCATCACCCCCGACGAGGCCAGGGTCCGGGAATTCAACCTCAAGAAGATGTGGCTGTCGCCGAACGGGACGATCCGAAACATATTGGGGGGCACGATTTTCCGTGAGCCCATCGTGATCTCCAACGTTCCGCGGCTGGTTCCGGGCTGGACCAAGCCAATCGTCATCGGCCGCCACGCATTCGGCGACCAATACCGCGCGACGAACTTCAAAGTCGACCGGCCGGGCACCGTGACGCTGACGTTCACACCCGCTGACGGCAGCGAGCCGATCGTGCACGAAATGGTGTCCATCCCCGAGGACGGCGGGGTGGTGATGGGCATGTACAACTTCAGAAAATCCATTCAGGACTTCGCTCGGGCGTCTTTTTCCTATGGCCTAAACGCCAAATGGCCGGTGTACTTGTCCACCAAGAACACCGGCCTGAAGGCCTATGACGGCATGTTCAAAGACGAATTCCAGCGAATCTACGAAGAGGAGTTCAAGGAGCGGTCCGATGCCGAAGGCCTGACCTACGAGCATCGCTTGATCGACGACATGGTTGCTGCCTGCCTCAAATGGGAGGGCGGCTACGTCTGGGCCTGTAAGAACTACGACGGCGACGTCCAGTCAGACACGGTGGCGCAGGGCTACGGATCGCTGGGACTGATGACGTCGGTGCTGATGACGGCTGACGGCAAGACTGTGGAGGCCGAGGCCGCCCACGGCACCGTCACGCGCCACTACCGCCAGTACCAGGCCGGCCAGCCGACCTCCACCAATCCGATCGCCTCGATCTTCGCCTGGACGCGTGGCCTGGCGCACCGCGGCAAACTGGACAACACCCCCGAGGTCGTTCAATTCGCGCAGACGCTGGAAGACGTCGTCATCAAGACCGTGGAGAGCGGAAAGATGACCAAGGATCTGGCGATCCTGATCGGTCCCCAGCAGGCCTGGCTCAACAGCGAGGAGTTCCTCGAAGCGATCGCCGAGAATTTGGCGAAGAAGCTGGGCTGACCGGCAACGGCTAGCTGGCCGGCGGTTCGGCGGAGCGGAGGTGCGGGCAGCACTCTTCGATGAAGCCGCTGATCAGCGCGGTGACGCGGGCCGGCGCCTCGAACATCGGGACGTGTCCCACATTGTCGAGCACGGTGACCCGGTGGTCGTCGGGTAGATGGGTGGTGAAATGGCGGCTGTACCGGGGAGCGGGAATGATGCGGTCCTTCCCGCAGATCACCAGATGCGCCGGGACGGCATTTTCGGCGAGCTCGCGCAGACCGCGCAGCAGTAGCGCCTTGACCAGCAGCTGAAGGTAGGCGGGGCAGTGCGCGACGTCATCGATGCAGCCGAGCAGTTCGGCGTCGCTGACGCCGTCGGGCGACGCGCTGATCGCGTAGGTCGCCAACCGGCGGCTAAACGGCAGGCGCATCACCCGCGGCCCGAGCAGCCAAGCCAGCGCTAGCAGCGGGATGCCCATGACGAACTTGATGATCACCTCGAACTTGGCCGGGCTCCACCGCGTCCAGCCACCGGCGGGTGCGATGTCGGTGACACTGCGCGCGCGCCCCCGGCGCTCGAGTTCGAATGCGACCCAGCCGCCCAGTGAATTGCCGACGATGTGGGCGCTGTCCCAGCCCAATTCGTCCATCTGACGCTCGACGTGATCGGCCAGCACCGCCGACGACAGGAACCAGGTACCGGCCCGCGGCCCGCCGTTGTGGCTGGCCATGGTCGGGGCAAACACCTCGTAGCGGCCGGTGTCGGCCAATCTCTGGGCCACTTGCTCCCACACCGCCTGGGACAGCAGGAAGGGGTGCAGCAGCAGCACCGGTTCTCCTGAGCCCAAGTGGATCGGCGCACGGGTCGGCGCCGAGGGTGAAGGGCCAAGCAGACGTCTCATATCACCGACAGTACAAGGTGGTACCGGCGGTATCGCAAGTGTCTGCGAATCGCCGAAATTTGCGCATGAAAGGATCGGGGACACCATGAGCACCCCGACCGGATCCCGCCGGATTTTCTCCGGCGTGCAGCCAACTTCTGACTCACTTCACCTCGGTAATGCGCTGGGCGCCGTCACCCAGTGGGTTGCGCTGCAGGACGACCACGACGCGTTCTTCTGCGTCGTCGACCTGCATGCGATCACCCTCCCGCAGGATCCCGAGGCACTGCGGCGCCGCACGCTGGTCACCGCCGCGCAATACCTGGCGCTGGGTATCGATCCCGCTCGCGCCACCATCTTTGTGCAAAGCCACGTGCCGGCCCACAGTCAGCTGGCCTGGGTGCTGGGCTGCTTCACCGGTTTCGGACAGGCGTCTCGGATGACGCAGTTCAAAGACAAGTCGACGCGCCAGGGCGCCGATTCCGCGACGGTCGGCCTGTTCACCTACCCGGTGCTGCAGGCCGCTGATGTGCTGGCCTACGACGCGGAGCTGGTGCCGGTGGGGGAGGACCAACGTCAGCACCTGGAACTGGCGCGCGACATCGCGCAGCGGTTCAACGGGCGCTTCCCGGACACCTTCGTGGTGCCCGACGTCCTCATCCCCAAGATCACCGCCAAGATCTACGACCTGCAGGATCCGACGTCGAAGATGAGCAAGTCGGCCAGCACCGACGCCGGGTTGATCAGCCTGCTCGACGCGCCGGCGGTGTCGGCCAAGAAGATTCGCTCGGCGGTGACCGACAGCGAACGCGAAATCAGCTACGACCCCGAGGCCAAACCCGGCGTTTCGAACCTGCTGAGCATTCAGTCCGCGGTCAGCGGCGTCAGTATCGACACCCTGGTGGACGGCTACGCGGGACGGGGCTACGGCGATCTGAAAAAGGACACCGCCGAGGCCGTCGTCGCCTACGTCAGCCCGATCAAAGCCCGTGTCGACGAACTCACTGCCGATCTCAGCGAACTCGAGACGGTGCTCGCGGCAGGAGCCGAACGGGCCCACGACATCGCGAGCAAGACCGTGCAGCGTGTCTACGATCGGTTGGGTTTTCTTCCGCAACGGGGGTAAGTGTTTGACCACGACGACTGAGCCGGCCAAACCAGGAACTTTGGATAGGCTGCGAGCCCGGTATGGGTGGTTCGACCACGAGATGCGCGCCGCCAAGCGATTCAATGAGCAGCGCGGCGGCTTCTTCGCCGGAGGTCTGACCTACTACACGATTTTCGCGTTGTTTCCTTTGCTGATGGTCGGTTTCGCCGTATTCGGCTTCGTGCTGGCCAGCCATCCCGACCTGCTCAAGACGATTGACGGCAAGATCCGGGAGTCGGTCTCAGGGGCCTTGAGTCAACAGCTGGTCGGGCTGATGAATTCGGCGATCGATGCGCGGGCATCCGTCGGCCTGATCGGCCTGGCGACCGCGTCATGGGCGGGCTTGACCTGGATGTCGCACCTGCGGGTGGCGCTCAGTGAGATGTGGGCTCATCCGGTCCAGCGGGTGGGCTACGTGCGCACCAAGCTCTCCGATCTGACCGCGATGATCGGCACATTCCTGGTGACCATGCTGACAATCGCGCTCACCGCACTGGGCCACCTCAGGCCGATGGCCACGGTGCTGAGCTGGTTTGGGATACCTGAGCTTGCGATCTTCAACGTGGTCTTCCGACTGATTTCGATACTGATATCGGTGCTGGTGGCTTGGTTGATGTTCACCTGGATGATCGCCCGGCTGCCGCGGCAGCCGGGCCGTCTGGGCACCTCGATGCAGGCCGGTCTGATGGCCGCCATCGGATTCGAACTGTTCAAACAGGTGGCGTCGATCTACCTGCGAACGGTGCTGCGCAGCCCGGCCGGCGCCGCGTTCGGGCCGGTGTTGGGGTTGATGGTGTTTGCCAATGTCACCGCCTATCTGGTGCTCTTCGCCACCGCGTGGGCGGTCACCAAAGATCCATATTCCGAACATATTGAGCCACCCGGCCCCGCGATCATCAGCCCGCGCATACAGGTCGAGGAAGGCCTGGGGGTGCGGCAGACGGTGGCCGCGCTGATCGCGGGCGCCGTTGGAGCGCTGACGATATCGCGGCTGTTCCGCCGGCGCCGCTAGTCCTCGACGGCCTGCCACTCGCCGTTGGCCATCACCGCGGCCACGCGCAGATCGCGATCGAGCACAACGAGATTGGCGTCAAAGCCGGCCCGCAGGCTGCCCCGTCGTGCCAGCCCGACGGCGCGCGCCGGGGTCGCCGAGGTCATCTGCACCGCGGCGGCCAGCGCCCCGGCATCGAGTGCGGCCCCCGCCCCAGCCCGAAATGCGGCGCGAAAGAGCCGGTCCATGGTGGCCGTGCTGCCCGCGATCGTCGGGGTGCCACACACCCGCGCCACGTTCGACTCGACCTCAATCGGCACCGATCCCAGACGATATGTGCCATCGCCACATCCGGCCGCGGCTATCGCGTCGGTGACCAACGCGACCCGGTCGGGGCCGACGGCCTCGATCACGGCCGCCACCACGGCGGGATGGACGTGTACCCCGTCGGCGATCAATTCGAGCGTCACCGCCGGGTCCTTCAGCAATGCCAGGGCGGGCCCGGGCTCGCGGTGGCCCAGGGGCGCCATCGCGTTGAACAGGTGAGTGGCGACGGTGGCACCGTGGCCGATGGCCTGGCAGGTCTGCTCGTAGGTCGCATCGGTGTGCCCGAGGGCCACCACCACACCGGCGGCCAAGAAGCGCCTTATCGTGTCGGCGGATCCGGGCAATTCCGGGGCCAGCGTCACCATGCGGATGGTGCCGTTGGCGGCCGCCAGCAGCGCATCGATTTCGGCGGGGTCCGGCGCACGCACTTGGGTGTGGTCGTGCGCGCCGCACCGTGCGGGGCTCAGCCACGGGCCCTCCAGATGGATGCCTGCGATGGTGCCCGAGCGGCCCGAGCTGATGGCTTCGGCCAGCTTGGCTACCGCCGAAAGCAGTTGCGCGGGTGCGGCGGTGACCAGGCTGGCCAGCATCGTGGTGGTGCCGTGGCGCAGGTGAAACTCGCTGGCTTGGATCAAGGCCCGGCCACCGGCGTCGGCGTCGGCGAACGACGCGCCCGCTCCGCCGTGCACGTGGATGTCGACGAACCCCGGCACCACGATCGAGTCCGGGAAGTCGAAGTCGGCCAAAGGCGCTGTGCCGGTGCCGCAATCCGCGATTTTGTGGCCCGCCGTCCGTATCCAGCCGGGTCGGCAAAGTTCTCCGTCGATGACCACAGACCCGGCACAGATGAGGGTCACGGAGCTTCCGTCAGCTTCTCCGGCCAGCGTCCGCCGTTCTCCCAGAAGTGCCGAATTTCCTCGAGCTGGCGGCCCTTGGTTTCCGGGGCGTAGCGGTAGACGACGCCGAACGCCACCAGCGCGAGCACCCCGAATACGGCGAACGCTCCCGAACCACCGAGTGAATGCAACATGGTGAGGAAGACGGCGGCAACGATCGCGTTCGCGATGAGGTTGGCGGTCAGCATGGTGCTCGACCCGATGGAACGTAGCCGGGTGGGGAAGCTTTCGCTGGCGTAGACCCAGCCCAGGGAGCCAAAGCCCATCGTGTAGCCGATGATGAACAGCAAAATGCCTGCGAACCCCAGTATCGCTGCGCCCTGTCCGCGGGCGAACACGGCCATCAGCGCGACGTCGGCAACGATCATGATGGCGATGCCCGACAACAGGATTGGCCGACGGCCCACGCGGTCCACCAGCAGCAGGGAGGTGATCACGGCCGCCACACCGGCGATCTGAACCAGCGCCGGCAATCCCAGGAGGGCGAAATCGCCAGTGAAGCCCATGGCTTCGAAGATCCGCGGACTGTAGTAGATGATGGCGTTGATCCCGGTGATCTGGATCAAGAAGCCCAGCGTGATCACAAAGATGGTGGCGCGCAGAAAGGGCGGTCGCAGCATTTCGGACACGCCGCCGCTACCTTCACTCAACGCGGTGCCGATCTCGGCCAGTTCTTCCTCGACATCGGCGGCGGGGTCCACCCGCAGCAGCGCCGCGCGGGCCTCCTGGATGCGGCCCTTCATCACATACCACCGGGGCGTGTCGGGCATGCGGATCAACAAGGGCAGCAACAGCATTGCGGGGACGGTGGCCAGTCCCAGCATCCAGCGCCAGCTGTGCGTACCGGCCAGCAGGTACCCGGTGAGATAGCCGACGATGAGTCCGCTGACGGTGGTGAGTTGGTAGACCGTGAGCAGCGATCCGCGCACCGCGGCCGGAGCGGATTCCGCGACATAGACCGGCACCACGACAATCGAGACGCCGACGGCCAGACCCAGCAAGAAGCGCGCCGCCAACAGCATCGGTAGCGACACCGACAGCGCGCCCAGCACCGCGAACATCGTGTAGGCGACGAGCAGCATCACCACCGACTTTTTGCGCCCGATCGCATTGGCCAGTACGCCGGCGCCCAGCGCTCCCACGATCTGACCGATCACCACCATCGTGGTCAGCAGCTCCTGCTGGTGGGTGCTCAGGCCGAATTCTTCGGTGATGAACAGCTGCGCGCCGG
Source organism: Mycobacterium liflandii (assembly GCF_022354805.1). Lineage (NCBI taxonomy): Bacteria > Bacillati > Actinomycetota > Actinomycetes > Mycobacteriales > Mycobacteriaceae > Mycobacterium > Mycobacterium liflandii. The sequence goes on from NZ_CP023138.1 coordinate 1,947,894, forward strand.
CGATGATGGATAGGTCGTATCCGTAGATGAGCCCGACGCTGGCCGCGGTCAGCACGACCAGGATGCCCCGTTGCACGTCCGTGCTCAGCCGGCTGTGGCCTGGACCGTGGGCGGCTCAGCAACGCTGCCCGGATCGGTGAAAGCAAAGCCGAATTGGCGGCGGCCGGTGCGAATTGCTTCGCCATCCCGGCTTGAGCCGGCATCCTCGCAAAGGGCAGTCATCCCGATACCGTGACACAGCAGCCGGGGCTAATCAACAACCCGTCGGCCGTGAATTTCAGTGCTGCGGCCGGTTGTTCAGCGAGCGCGCGACCAGCATCAAACCGAACACGATGATGGCACCGATCACCGCGACACCGACTCGCACCGGCAGGGCGTCGGCCGATGACACCAGCCCGGCGGCCTGAGCGTCGGCGAGGCGGCGCGCTTCGGGAGTTTCCTTGGGGGCCACCAGGCTGGGATCGGGTTCAATCAGCGAACCGATCTGGGTGCCCTGGGCGGTGCTGAACCCGTAGTCCAGCAGGTGCGCGGCCTGTTCCCAGGGGGCGATCGGCTGGCGAGTTCCGTGTAGCAGCACCGCGAACAGGCGCCGGCCGTTGTGGTTTGCCGCACCAACGAAGGTCTGGCCGGCGTCATCGGTGTAGCCGGTCTTGCCGCCCAGCGCGCCCGGGTAGTTGTACAGCAGGTGGTTGTCGTTCTCCAGCTCGTAGCCGGGATGTTCGCCATGGCCGGGGAAGTCGAAGGTGCGGGTCGCGACGATGTCGGCGAAGATCGGGTTCTGCCAGGCGTATCGGTAGAACAGGCCGATGTCATAGGCCGAGGTGCTCATGCCGGGCCCGTCCAAGCCTGATGGGGTGGCGACGCGGGTGTCGCGGCCACCCAGCTTGGCGGCCAGCATGTTGATCTTTTCCAGCGCCGTCTGCATGCCGCCGAGTTGGATGGCCAGCGCGTGTGCGGCGTCGTTGCCCGAATGCATCAGCAGACCGTGCAGCAACTGGTTGACGGTGTACATGCCGCCGGCGTTGACGCCGACCTTGGTGCCTTCGGCCGCCGAGTCGTCGTTGGTTCCGGGCACGGCCTTGTTTTGGTTCAGCTCCTTGATGGAGACCATCGCGACCAGGACCTTGATGATGCTGGCCGGGCGGTGCCGGGCGTGCGGATCGCGGGCGGCGATGATGGCGCCGCTATCCAGATCTCCCACCAGCCAGGCTTCGGCGGAGACATCGCCGGGTACCGGCGGGGTGTCCGGCGCCGCGATGATCCCGCAGCCTCCCAGCGCGTTGCCGCCGACCGGCGCCGAGGGCACCGCCAGCGGCAGGGGAGGTTCGCCGGCCTGGGGGACCTCCGACGAGTCCACCGCGGGCGGGGTGGTGACCCGATATGGGCACTCCTGGGCTCCGCTGTTCGCTTCGGCATTGGGCTCGGCCGACGCCGACGGCAGGGCGGCGGGCATGCCCACCAGAGCCGGCCCGGCCGCCATGAAAACGGCTGCGGCCAGGCACGATGCGGCGCGTAATAGGTACATCGTTGTGCAGATTAGGCGATCGCCGCCTCGATCCGGGGGAGCCGCGCTGTTACAGATGTGGCGGAAGTTATAAATAGTTATTTGACAGTGTCAGAAAATGGTATGACACTGTCAAATAACTATAGAATCGTTACTGACTCTCTCCGAATTCGCCGCGGCGGCTGGCTTGGCCGTGCAGGCATCTGGCGCCGTGCCCGACAATCGCCAGGCCAAGCCGATACCGGCGGAACGGATGATCCGCTACTACACCGCGCGCGGGTTGCTGCCCCGTCCCGGAACCCGCGGACGCGCGCTCACCTATGGCCGGACTCACCTGTTGCGGCTGGTGGCGATCAAGCGGTTGCAGGGCCAGGGCCTGTCGCTCGGGGAGATCGCCGAGCGTCTGGAGGCGCTGTCACCGGCGGAGCTGGAGTCGCTGGCGGCTATCCCGCCCAGCGCGATGCCGCCCGGCCTGGGCGACCCGGAGACGACCACCGAGTCCAGCCGCGCCGCCGGCCGATTCTGGCGAGAGGTCCCCGAACCCATCGCCACCCAAGCCGTCGCCGACGGGTCGGCCGAGCATCCGAGCGTCACCGATCTGCGGGCCATCCGGCTCTCCGACACCGTCACATTGCTGATCGACGGCCATGCGTACCCGTTGCCCGAGTTGGAGAGTCTGCGTCGCGCGGCCGCTCCGCTGCTGGATCTGCTTACCGCCGCCACCAACGGCGCCGACGGTGCCACCAACGACGCCCAGGAAAGGATTCGCCATGAGCGTTGAGTTACTGCCACTGATCACCTCCGAACCCGCGGCGCCCGCTGCCACGGGTGCACCCACCTGCGGTGAGCTCAGCGCGGCCGATGGCCGCCGGCTGCCGCTGAAGGCGGTGAGTGTGCAGACCGCCGTGGTCGGCATGACCGCGACGTCAACCGTGCGCCAGCGCTTCGTGAACACCGGCGATACCGCGATCGAGGCCACCTATGTGTTCCCGCTGCCGGCGCGCGCGGGTGTCACCGACTTTGTCGCCGATCTGGCGGGACGGCGCGTGGTCGGCGTCCTCGAGGAACGCGGTCAGGCGCGCGAAGACTACGAGCAGGCGCTGGCCGCCGGGCAGCGCGCGGCGATCGTGGAAGAGGACCGCCCGGATGTCTTTTCGGTGCGGGTCGGCAATCTCGGGCCGGGCGAGCAGGCCACCATCGAGATGTGCCTGACCGGCCCGCTGGCCTTCGAGGACGGCGAGGCCACCTACCGATTCCCGCTTGTGGTCGCGCCGCGCTACACCACCGGCCACCCGGTGGGCGGGGACCAGACCGGTTCCGGGGTGGCCCGCGACACCGATGCCGTACCGGACGCATCGCGGGTGACACCGCCGCTGCTCACCGACGCCGACGAACGTCCCGATCTGCAGATTTCCCTATCGGTGGACGGTGCCGGCCTGCCCGTCTCGGACCTGCGGGCCTCGCTGCCGACCGCCGTGCTGGCGCCCGCGGCCGACGGCCTGGCCCGGCTGCGCGTCGAGTCGGGTGCGCGGGCCGACCGCGATTTCGTGCTGCGTTTCCGCCTGGACCAGGGCCGGCTGTCGTCGTCGGCGCTGCTGGTTGCGGACGCGGCCGGTGCGGATGCCACCGATGCCGAAGAAGGCACCTGGTCGCTGACCCTGGTGCCGCCGGCCGAACCGTCCAGCGCCCCACGCGATGTGGTGGTGGTGCTGGATCGCTCCGGATCGATGGGCGGCTGGAAGATGGTCACCGCCCGGCGCGCGGCCGGGCGCATCGTCGACATGCTCGATGCCGGTGACCGGTTTTGTGTGCTGGCCTTCGACGACCGGATCGAAACGCCGCCGGCGATGCCGGATGGGCTGGTGCCAGCCAGTGACCGCAACCGGTTCGCCGCGTCCTCGTGGCTGGGTTCGTTGCGCAGCCGCGGCGGCACCGTCATGGCGCAACCCCTCACCAATGCCGTCGAGATGCTCGCCGACTCTGGCGAAGACCGGCAGGCCAGCGTGGTCTTGGTGACTGACGGCCAGATCAGCGGGGTAGACCACCTGTTGCGGTCGCTGGCGCCCGCGGTGGGGCGAACCCGGATCTACTGCGTGGGTGTCGACCGTGCCGTCAACGCCGGCTTCCTGGAGCGGCTGGCCGGATTGGGCAGCGGTCGAGCCGAGCTGGTCGAGTCCGAAGACCGCCTGGACGAGGTGATGGCCCGACTGGCTCGCACCATCGGGCGCCCGGCGCTGACCTCGATCAGGGTGCGCGCCGAAGGATTCGAGGCCATCGAGGACACCGTCACCCCAGACCGGGTTCCCGACGCCTTCGCCGGCGTGCCATGCGTGATCTCCGGGCGCTATCGCGGGCCCGCCGCCGACGCCGCGCTGCACGTGGAAGCCGACGGGGCCACCGGTCGCTACACCGCGACGGTGACCGCCAGGCCGGTGACGGATGCCCGTGCGGTACAGACGATCTGGGCTCGCTCGGTGGTCCGCGATCTGGAGGACGCCTACGCCTGCGGTCGCGGCACCGACGAGCTGGAACAGCGGCTGGTCGCGCACTCCATCCGGTTCGGGGTGTTGTCGCGGTTCATCGCGTTCGTGGCCATCGACCCCGAACGGTCCGAGGCCGGGCCGATCGCCGAGGTCATGCAGCCCGTCGAGCTGCCGTCCGGGTGGGCGCCGGTCACTGGCGGCTTCGTCGGGGCGGCCGCCGCCGTTGCCCGCGGCGGGGCTGCCGGCCCGTCGATGGTCTTGCCGGCCGCCGCCCCGATGCCCACCGCGGAGTCTGCTCCGGTGCCCTCGCTGCGGGATCTGCTGCGGCGGGTGGAGATGGGCATCGGTAGCGACGGCGCCGAACTCGACCCGGAACTCGACGACGTCTGGTCGGCGTTGACCGTTCATCGCGACCGGGCAACCGATCCGGTGTTGGCTTCGGCGCTCACGGTGCTCTGTGATGCCCTCAACCGCTACCTGTGCACCGCCACGAAGGAAAACGCCGAGCAGGTGAAGACCGACCTCGAGGTGGTCACGCAGGTTGTCGATGCGCGCCTTCCCAAACATCGGGGCCGGCTGGTGAGCAAGCTGCGGTTCTGGGAGTAGATGGGGCAGTGGCGGGGTTGCTAGCCCAGCCCGGCGTTTCCATTGGCGCCCAGCAGGGTGCCGCCGGTGCCACCGGTGCCGGGGTCGCCGGTGGGTGTGCCGTCGGTGTCGGTGCCGGCGTTACCGCCGTTGCCTCCGTCACCGATCAGGCCTGCGTCGCCGCCGTCGCCGCCCTCGCCACCGGTGCCTGTGCCGCCGCCGGCATTGGCTTGGCCGCCCTGGCCGCCGGCTCCGCCGACGCCCAACAGTTCTCCACCGCTGCCGCCGGCCCCGCCATCCCCCCGTTGCCGTTGCGGGAGATCCCGCCGGTGCCCCCGGCACCGCCGTTGCCTAGCCAGCCGGCGTCACCACCATGTCCACTGGCACCGGCGGGGCCGCTGACGCTAAACGCGCCAGCTCCGCCGGCCCCGCCGCTGGACCACAGCAGCCCGGCGTGACCCCCCTGCCCCCCGTTCCCGCTCGCGGCGACGGCGAACCCGCCGGGCCCGCCGATCCCGCCGCTACCGAACAAGAATCCGGCATTCCCGCCGGCCCCGCCCGTTCCGCCCGTGGATGTGACGTCGAAAGCACCAGATCCACCGGTGCCACCGGCTCCGCCGGCCCCACCGAGCAATCCGGCGTCCCCGCCGGCGCCGCCAATCCCCCCGCCAGCGAGAGCGGCAGGTGTGGAAGGACTTACGCCGAGTCCGCCGGCGCCACCGTGGCCTCCACCGGCGCCGACCAGCCCGGACAACAGCCCGCCTGCCCCGCCGTTCCCGCCGGCCCCCCCGAACCCGGGATTGCCCAAGCCGGCTCCGCCGGCGCCGCCGTTCCCGCCGGCCCCGAACAGCCCGCCGTTGCCCGCGTCCCCGCCGTTGCCGCCCGTAGCTCCGTTGAAGGCGGCGGCGCCGCCGGTGCCGCCGGTGCCGCCGTCTCCGGATAGCCAGCCGCCGGCTCCGCCGGCTCCGCCATTACCGGTGGTGGATCGCGCACCGGCCCCGCCGGTGCCGCCGGTGCCCCATAGTCCGGCGGCGCCGCCCGAGCCGCCGGCCCCGTCCGAGCCTGCTACGGCGGAGCCGCCCGCTCCGCCGTCGCCGAGCAGCCAGCCGCCGGGGGTGCCGTCGGCGCCGCTGCCGGCGGGTGCGGGGGTGCCGTTGCCGATTAGCGGCCGTCCGGTCAGGTCCTGGACGGGGGAGTTGATCGCCACCAGCGCCTGCTGCTGGGCGACATGGATGGGTGAGGTGCTGGTGGGGGCGTTGTATCCGTCCAGCCCCAATAGCAGCCCGCCGATGCCTCCGGCGCCGGTAGTGCCGGTGGTGGGGCCGGTTCCTCCGATGCCGCCGTTGCCGCCATTGCCGACTACCACGGCATTGCCACCGGTGCCACCGGCACCTCCGTCAGTGGGGCCGTGCCCGCCTGCGCCGCCGGTACCGCCATTGCCGAGCAGTGTCCTGCCGGTGCCGCCGCCACCACCGTCACCGCCACTCCCGATGTTGGCGGCTCCCCCGGTGCCCCCGGCGCCGCCGTCGCCCAGCCAGCCCGCACCACCCCCCGCACCACCCTCGCCCCCGGTCTCGCCGAAGCCGCCGGTACCGCCGGCGCCTCCGTTGGAGAACAACAGTCCCGCATCCCCACCGGACCCACCCGCACCACCGGCACCGCCGTACCCGCCGGTGCCGCCGGTGCCGCCGCTGCCGAATGCCCACCCGCCATCACCACCGGCGCCTCCCGCGCCCCCGGAGCCACCGCCGAAGGTGTCCCCACCGTCGCCGCCGGCGCCCCCCGGCCCGCCGAGCAACCCGGCATGGCCGCCGACTCCACCAGCGCCACCATCAAACGCTCCGTACCCACCGGTACCGCCATGGCCGCCACCGGCACCGACGACACCGGACAGCACCCCGCCGGCCCCGCCGGTTCCTCCCACACCGCCAGTCCCGCCGTTGGAAAGTCCGCCAGCGCCGCCTACTCCGCCACCGCCCAACAGTCCGCCGGCGCCACCGGCTCCGCCGGACCCGCCATCCCCGGCGCCCGAGAACCCGCCGGCTCCGCCGGTCCCCATCAGCCAGCCTCCGGCCCCACCGGCGCCCCCGTTTCCGCCGTCCCCGTTGAAGGTTCGGCCGCCGGCTCCGCCGGCGCCGCCGGTACCCCATAGCCCGGCCGCCCCGCCGTTGCCTCCGGCCATGCCGGGTGCTCCCGAGCCGCCGGCTCCGCCGTCACCGAGCAGCCAGCCGCCCGCGGCGCCGTTAGCCCCGGTGCCCGGGGCGCCGTTGGCGCCGTTGCCAATCAACGGGCGTCCGGTCAACGACAACACGGGTGCGTTGATCGCCGCGAGCAGATCCCCAGACACCACCTGGGCTGGATTGGCCAACACCGCCGCCGCGGCGGCCTCGGCGCTGGAATAAGAGCCCGCCCCGGCGGCCAGGGCCTGGGCGAATCGCTGCCCAAGCGACTGAGCTTGGGCGCTGGCGGCCTGGTAGGCCTGCGCGTGGGTGGAAAACACCGCCGCGATCGCTTGGGATACCTCATCTTGCGCCGCGGCCAGGACCTGTACGGTCGGGGCGGCCGCGGCCGCGGTGGCCTCACCCAGCGCCGAGCCGATCCCGGCCACCTCGCTGGCGGCCGAGCCCACCACTTCAGGTACTGCGATCACAAACGACATTCCCGAAACCTCCGACAGGGTCAGCACCACCGAGCAAACGGCCGGTCACCGGTGACATCTTCGTTAATTAGCACCCTAGAGCGGACCGGGCCGCCGATCGTGGCTATCGCCAAAGTCATTGTCTTGATCCTTTTTTCGTCTGGACCACGGTGCGGACTTCGTCCTCGGCGAGGCGGCTCGCGCCTACCGCAATGTCCCTCCGCGGGGCAGCAGGGCCCGGCTATTGCGCGGCTGGCAAACAGGCCGAAGCTGGCCGTTGCGGTGCCCAGTGCCGGGGTTCTGGGAGCGTTACGCTCGGGTGATGGCTGTGCTTGGGGCGCAGGCGGCGTCGACATTCGAGTCGCTGCGACCGCATCTCATGTCGGTCGCCTATCGGCTGACTGGAACCGTCGCCGACGCCGAGGACATCGTGCAGGAAGCCTGGTTGCGCTGGGACGCGGCACCGGGCCGCGACGACGTGGCCGACCTGCGTGCTTGGCTGACCACCGTGGTCAGCCGGCTTGGCCTGGACAAGTTGCGTTCGGCGGCCCGGCGGCGCGAGACCTACACCGGGCATTGGCTGCCCGAACCGGTGGTCACCGGGCTCGGGGACGCGGGGGGCGCTGATCCGCTGTCGGCGGTGGTCGCCGCCGAGGATGCCCGCTTTGCGGTCATGGTGGTGTTGGAGCGGCTCAGCCCGGATCAGCGGGTCGCGTTCGTGTTGCACGACGGGTTCGCCATGCCGTTCGCCGAGGTGGCCGGGGTGATCGGGGCCAGTGAGGCCGCCGCGCGCCAACTGGCATCGCGGGCGCGCAAGGCCGTGGCGGCGGCGCCCCCGCCTCAGCCCGACCCCACCCACGACGAGGTGGTTGGTCGGCTCATGGCGGCCATGGCCTCCGGTGACCTGCATTCGGTGGTGTCGCTGCTGCATCCGGATGTGACCTTCACCGGTGACGCAAATGGCCGCGCCCCCACCGCGGCTCGGGTGATCTGCGGCGCGGACAAGGTGGCCCGGTTCATGCTCGGCCTGGCTCGGCGCTACGGCCCAGCGTTCTACACGGCGAATCAGTTGGCCTTGGTCAACGGCGAATTGGGTTCCTACACACTGGGCACGGCCGGCGACGGCGGGCATTGGGCGATGTTGCCGCGCATCACCGCGATGACAGTGCGCGACGGAAAGGTATGCGCCCTTTGGGATATCGCCAACCCGGACAAGTTCAGCGGTTCACCCCTGCGCGACCTCGTCGGCTAGTCGCGGCGGCGCGCCCCGCCTGACCGGCATGGCAGCCGATTTTTCGCGCGCGTAAAGGCTTGGCTGAAAGCCGAAACTTCGCCAAACCGCTGGCTAGCCTGAGCTTTCTGTACCTAGCCAACAGTGCCTGCGCGGAGGTCGGCGATGTCATACGTTCTAACGATTCCCGACGCGCTGACCTCAGCGGCCAGGGATGTGCGGGGAATCGGCGCGGCGCTGGACGCAGCAAACCTGACGGCGGCGGTCCCGACCGCAGGGGTGCTGGCCGCGGGTGCCGATGAGGTGTCGGCGGCGGTCGCGGCGGTGTTTTCTGCCGATGCCCAGGACTATCAAGCGCTCAGCGCCGAGGCGACGCAGTTTCAGAGCCGGTTTGTGTCGGCGCTCAGCAATGCCGGAAGCGCCTATGCGGCCGCCGAGGCGGCCGCCGCGTCGCCGTTGGCCACCGTGCAGGAGGACCTGCTGGCTGTGATCAATGCGCCGACCCAAGCGCTGTTGGGGCGCCCGCTGATTGGCAACGGTGCCGACGGGACGGCCGCCAATCCGAATGGCGGGGCGGGCGGGTTGTTGTACGGCAGCGGCGGTGCCGGCGGCGATGGCGGATCGGGCGCCGCAATTTCCGCAGGCGTGGTCGCAGGTGCCGGCGGAGCGGGCGGGGCCGCGGGGTTGTGGGGCTCAGGAGGGGCCGGTGGTGCCGGCGGGGCCATGACCGGCGGCGGCCAAACCGGCGACGGTGGCGCCGGCGGGGCGGGCGGCCACGGCGGCTGGGTGCATGGCAATGGCGGCGCTGGTGGCGCAGCCGGATTGCTGTCCGGGGCTGGCGGGGCTGGCGGGTCCAGCTCGGGCGGGAACGCAAATGGCGGGGCCGGCGGCGCCGGCGGTGCCGGCGCCCTCGGGGGCCTGCTGAACGGGGCTGGCGGTAACGGCGGCGCCGGTGGGGCCGGCGGCAACGGCGGGGACATCAGTCCTCTTGCGGGCGGTAACGCTGGAAATGGTGGTGTCGGCGGGTCCGGCGGGGATGCCGGTCTGTTCGGTTTGGGCGGAGCCGGCGGGTCAGGCGGCGGCGGTGGGGACAGCGTCGGGCTGCAGAGCGGAGCCGGTGGCGGCGGCGGGGCCGGCGGTGATGGTGGTTTGCTCAACGGCACTGGTGGTGCGGGTGGCGCCGGTGGCGACGGTGGTAGCGCGCTTTCCGGCGGTACCGGGGGTAATGGCGGGGCGGGTGGGGCCGGCGGGGACGCCGAGCTGACCGGAGATGGCGGCAGCGGGGGAGCCGGTGGCGATGGCGGAAGTCCCGGTGGCACCGGCGCGGCCGGCGGGGCCGGCGGGGACGGCGGGCAGCGCGGCGGCAGCCCCGGCGCACCGGGTGCCGCCGGCGTCTGACTGCGCTTACCTCCCGAACTGCGGCTCGGCGGTGGCCCATGGCACGCGGCAGGCGTCACCGGAATTGAAGCCCTGCTCGGTGATGCCCAGCGCGGCGTTCATCCGCGCCCGCATGTTCTCCAAGCCGATCTGATAGGTCAGCTCGACCACTCCGGCGTCACCGAAGCGGCTCCGCAGCTCGGCCACCTGCTCGTCGGTGACGGTGTGCGGGTCGGTGGTTATCGCCTCGGCATAGGCGATAGCGGCGCGCTCGTCGTCGCTGAACAGCGGTGACGTCGCGTACTCGTCGATGTCCTCGAGCCGGTGCACGTCCAGGCCGTCGAGGCGCTGCAGCATCGATCCGAAGTCAACACACCATGAGCAGCCGATTTGGCGCGCGGTCCAGAACACGGCCAGTTCTCGCACGCCGGCCGGCAGCGTCCGTGACGCTCGCTCGACCATGGTTTCGTGCACGGCATTGGCAACCAGCAGACGCCGGTGCTGTGCCACCACGCTGAATGGCTCGGGAACTTCGCCGAGGCGCCGTTTGGCTATCCGATAAAGGGCGCCGACCAGCAGGCCGGCTCGCTTTGGGGGCAAGGGTTCGATACGGGTTTTCTGGGTCATACCCCTCAGACGAGACGGGCCGCCCGAATGTGACAGGCCGGCGCGGCGGCGCTCCAAGAATCTGCCAAGAATTCATCGAGGACTGTGCCGGAGCCTCGGGTCATGTCGTACTCGTATTTCGCGGAGCTGCCCCGGCTCGAGGACATCGAGCCCAGCGCACACACCAACGTGTTGGTCGCACACTCGCGGGTGGATCAGTCGCGCATACGAGCCGCGGTCGACACGGTCTTCGACGCTCATCCCGCCCTCGGCACCATGTTCGAACCCCGGGTGGATACCTGGACGTCTCGGCCCGGCGGCGGCTGGGGTTGGGCGGTGGAACCCCCGGGCGCGGCGGTGGCAGAGGTGGTCGCACGGCATCGGTCCAGCTTCGACATGTGCACCGGCCGGCTGTTCGCTGCGTCGCTACTTCCCGGGGCACCCGAGCGGTTGGTGCTCACCGCCAGCCAACTCTGCATCGACGGCCCGGGGTGGCAGTCGGTGGTCGACGAGTTGGTGCGCGAGTGTGACGGGGACGTCCTAAGGTCTGAAACGTCGAACGCATGAGGTAACCAGCGCCGTGCGTTGGTGCGTGCCGGAGCGGCTCCGATACCCCGGGGCCAGTTGCGTCACTTGCCCGTTGGCCGCGCCATCCCAAGCATTCTAGAATGAAATTCTAAAATGTACTGCGGGCGAGACCGCCGCGTCTACTCTATTGATTAATCAACAAAGTGACCGTATGACTCCGGTGAGTAGCTAAGACGTCCTGGAGGTCCCGAATGGGGTATGTGGTTGCCGCGCCGGAAATTTTGTCGGTCGCCGCGTCTGATCTGGCAAACATCGGGTCGATGCTTCAGGCCGCCAACGCGGCCGCGACAACCCCGACCGTTTCGGTGCTGTCGGCGGCCGCCGACGAGGTATCGGAAGCCATTGCGGAGCTGTTTGGCACCTACGCCCGTGACTATCAGGCCATCAGCGCACAGGCGGCTGGGTTTCACGCCGAGTTTGTTCAGGCCGTGAACGCGGCTGCCGAGTGGTATTCGGCCACCGAGGTCGCCAACGCGTCGCCACTGCAGACTCTGCTGGGAGCGGTCAACGCGCAAACCGAGGCCATGATCGGGCGCCCATTGATCGGCAATGGCGCCGACGGGACAGCGGCCAGCCCGAACGGCCAGGCCGGCGGGCTGCTCTATGGCAACGGCGGAAACGGCTACAGCCAAACCGAGGGTGGGCTAGCCGGTGGTAGGGGTGGTGGCGCGGGACTGATCGGCAACGGCGGTGCCGGCGGTGCCGGTGGCGCGAGTGCGGCTGGTCCGGGCGGCGCGGGCGGTGCCGGCGGCTCCGGCGGGTGGCTCTACGGCTCCGGAGGGTCCGGCGGGTGGGGCGGGAACAGCGTCACCGGTATCGGCGGAAACGCCGGGGCCGGTGGAAACGCCGGACTGTTCGGCAACGGCGGATTGGGCGGAAACGGTGGGAACTGGCTCAGCGGGGCGGCCGGTGCGGGTGGTGCCGGCGGCAACGGTGGCTGGCTGATCGGCAATGGTGGCGCCGGCGGCGCCAATGGGGGTGACGGGGGCAGCGCCGCGGGACTGTACGGCAGTGGCGGCCAGGGTGGGGATTCCGACGTCGATGGAGTCGCTGGGGGTCGCGGTGGCAACGGTGGTTGGTTGATCGGTCAGGGCGGTGCCGGCGGTGTCGGTGGTGTGGACGGTGACGGTTGCGGCGGGGGCAACGGCGGGTTGATGCTTGGCCGCGGTGGTGCGGGCGGTGTTGGTGGTGTTGGCGGTGACGGCGGTTTTGGTGGTAGCGGCGGGCTGGTGTTCGGCCTCGGTGGTGCGGGCGGTGCTGGTGGTGTTGGCGGTGACGGCGGCGCTGGCGGTAGCGCCGCGCTGCTGTTCGGTTGGGGCGGGGACGGGGGTGTCGGCGGCACCGGGGTAGCGGGGGCGGCCGGTGCGGTGGTCGCTGACCCCGGTGCTACGGGCTCGAGTGGTCTCAGTGGGGGTGACGGCGGTGTCGGTGGCGCCGGTGGTGCGGGCGGTGACGGTGGTGCGGGCGGTGCCGGTGGTCGTGGGGGTGCGCGCGGACTGTTCGGGCTGCACGGCAGTGCCGGTGCCGGTGGTATCGGTGGTGACGGTGCCCTGGGCGGGGCTGCTGGTGATGGTGGCTCCGGCGGCAACGGCGCCGCGGGACCGACGGGCGGTGACGGTGGTGCCGGCGGTGCCGGTGGCGATCCCGGCGCGGGCGGCAAGGGGGGGCATTGGCGGTGACAGCGGCAACGGCACCTATGCCGCTAGCGGTGCCACCGCCGGTGATGACGGCACCGGAACCCGCGGCATCAGCGGTAATGGCGGGGCTGGAGGTCGAGGTGCCGACGCGACCGTGGCCGGTGGTGCCGGCGGCGCTGGTGGGGCCGGCGGCGATGGCGGGCGCATTGGGTCTTGCGGCGCCGGCGGCGCCGGTGGTGACGGCATGGCGGGAACTTCGGGTGCGGATGCCACCGTCGCCGGTGCGACCGGTGGTGCCGGCGGGGCCGGCGGCGGCGGTGGTGCCGGCGGGGACGGCGGCAGGGGCGGCACGCATGCCGGCAACGGCGGAGATGGTGGCATCGGCGGCAAGGGCGGGGCCGGCGGTCTTGGCGGGCACGGCGCCACCGGTGCTGCCGGTACGCAGGCCGGTGCCAATGGAGACGATGGTGGCGATGGTGGCGTCGGCGGTGCTGGTGGTTCCGGCGGTGCCGGTGGGGCTGGCGGCGGTGCGGTAGCGGCTGGCTATGTCTCCGGCGGTCATGGCGCGGGCGGCGTTGGCGGTGACGGAGCGCTGGGCGGGGCCGCCGGTGACGGTGGTGCCGGGGCCGCCGGTAGCGCGGCGGTCAACGATGGCGCCGGTGGCGCTGGTGGTGCCGGTGGTGATCCCGGCGCGGGCGGCAAGGGGGCATTGGCGGTGACAGCGGCAACGGCACCCATGCCGCTAGCGGTGCCACCGCCGGTGATGACGGCACCGGGACCCGCGGCATCAGCGGTAATGGCGGGGCTGGAGGTCGAGGTGCCGACGCGACCGTGGCCGGTGGTGCCGGCGGCGCTGGTGGGGCCGGCGGCGATGGCGGGCGCATTGGGTCTGGCGGTGCCGGCGGTGCCGGTGGTGACGGTATGGCGGGAACTTCGGGTGCGGATGCCACCGTTGTCGGCGGATCCGGCGGCGATGGCAGTGCTGGCGGCAGCGGTGGTGCCGGCGGGGACGGCGGCAAGGGCGGCGCCGGTGCCGGCAACGGCGGCGATGGCGGGGTCGGCGGCAACGGAGCGGCCGGCGGCAACGGCGGGGACGGCGCTGACGGCAAGTTGATGTCGGTCCACAACGGCGCGGGCGGTAACGGTGGAGACAGCGGCGCTGGTGGCTCCGGCGGCAAGGGCGGCAACGGCGGCACGGCGGCGGCGGGCACCCAGGGTCATGGCGGCAACGGTGGTAACGGTGGACTGGCCGGGACTGCTGGTGACGGCGGAGACGGTGCCACCGGGGTACCTATGACTCGAGGCTGATCGGCGGGGGAGACGGATCCGGAGGGGGGACATATGGTGTCGACCCCACGGGCGGCGCCGGCGGCTCCGGCGGTGACTCCGGGTATAACGGGGCCGGCGGCGCGGGCGGAACCGGTTCCGGCATCAGTTTCAGCGGCTCGACCACGCTCACTGCAGGCAGTGGCAACGGCGGGGCGGGCGCTGATTCCGGATGGTCGGCCAGTTCCCCCAACGGCGGTGACGGCGGGGTAGGTGGCGATGGCGGGCGGCTCGGCAACGGCGGCACCGGTGGGGCCGGTGGAGCCGGGAGGGTCGGTGCCGAGGGCAGCGGCGGGCTCGCCGCGGGCGATAGCGGCGGCGCTGGTCAGGCCGGCGGGACCGGCGGTTCCGGTGGCGCCGGCGGCAAGGGCGGTTCCGAGTTCGGCAACGGCGGTAACGGCGGGGCGGGCGGGGCCGGCGGCGCCGGCGGTGTTGGCGGCACTGGCGCCGACGGGACGGTCGGCAACGCGCTGTCGAACGATATCGGCGGCGGAACTGGCGGTGACGGCGGGACCGGCGGGGCTGGCGGGTCTGGCGGAGCTGGCGGGAAAGGGGGCACCGCGGCAGCAGGTCATGCCGGCGAACAGGGCCACGGTGGGGTGGGAGGTGACGGCGGGACCGGTGGCATCGCCGGCAACGGGGGCGACGGCGCCAATGCCGTCAACCCGGGCCAAGCCGGTGGGGCCGGTGGTAACGGCGGCGATCCCGGCGCCGGTGGTGCTCTCGGCAAGGGAGGCGCGGGCTCCGTGAGAGGTGCGTCCGGCGTCTCAGGCGCCGCCGCCGATCACGGCGGCAACGGCGGCAACGGCGCAACCGCCACTACTGCCGGGGCCGCCGGTGGCGCGGGCGGCGCTGGTGGCAACGGCGGCCTGGTTGGCGACGGCGGCGACGGTGGAAACGGAGGTAACGGCGCCAGCGGCGGGGCCGGCGCTGCGGGCGCGGATGGCTCCGTCGGTCGCCCAACGAACGGCGAAGACGGCGGCACCGGCGGGATCGGCGGTGCCGGTGGCAACGGTGGTATGGGCGGAAGCCTCGCAGGTGATGGGGGCTCCGGCGGTACCGGCGGCCGGGGCGCCGATGGTGGCGATAATTCGGCCGCCGGTGCCAGCGGTGTATTCGGAATGGCGGGCGGTGCCGGTGGCACCGGCGGTGCGGGCGGGGCCGGCGGGGCCGCGGGTGCGGCACCGGTCGGCGACGCGGGCAGCTTGGGTGCCGGCGGGGTCGGTGGAACCGGCGGCCAGGGCGGCGACGGCGGCAACGGCGGCAACGGCGCCAACGGGCAAACGGGTGGCTACATCCACGGCGCTAGTGGCGGTAACGCTGGCGCCTCCGGTGCAGGGGGTGCGGGCGGGAGTGGCGGCGCTGACAGTAACGGAGCCACAAGTGCCAACGGTGCTACCGGCGCGGCGGGTACCTGGGGCAACGGTGGGAACGGCGGAAACGGCGCCGACGGCGCCGGCGGCGAGGCCGGCGGACGTGGGGGTCGTGGCGGTGACAGCCTGTACGGGACAGCGGGCGACGGCGGCGCCGGCGGCCGGGGCGGCGACGCCTATGCCGGCCACAACGCCGGAAATGGCGGAAACGGCGGGGTCGGCGGGGCCAGCAACGTCCACTCGGGCGATGGCGGTAGGGGCGGTGCCGGCGGCACCGGCCTACCAGGGGTCCCGCCCCCATTTGGGAGTGGCGACTACCTGGCCGGTAGCGGCGGGAACGGTGGTAATGCTGGTGCTCTGGGGGTCATTCCGGGTGCGCAAGGCGAATACGGCGGCGCTGCCAATGGCATCGATGGCGGCGGCGGCGGTGCCGGTGGCTTCGGCATCTCCCTATCTTGAGACGGACCGGCTCAGCGGGAGAACAGCAGCGCCCGCTTGACTTCCTGGATCGCCTTGGTCACCTCGATGCCGCGCGGGCAGGCCTCGGTGCAGTTGAACGTGGTGCGGCAGCGCCACACGCCGTCGACCTCGTTGAGGATGTCGAGTCGCTCGGCGGCCGCCTCGTCACGGCTGTCGAAAATGAAGCGGTGCGCGTTGACGATCGCCGCCGGGCCGAAGTAGCTGCCCTCGTTCCAGAACACCGGGCAGCTGGTGGTGCAGCACGCGCACAGGATGCACTTGGTGGTGTCGTCGTAGCGGGCGCGGTCGGTGGGGCTCTGAATGCGCTCCCGGGTGGGCGGGTTGCCGCTGGTGATCAGATAGGGCTTCACCGCGCGATACGCGTCGAAGAACGGCTCCATGTCGACCACCAGGTCTTTTTCCACCGGCAGCCCACGGATCGGTTCGACGGTGAGGGTGAGCTGTTTGCCCGATTTCTTGGGCAGCAGGTCACGCATCAGCACCTTGCAGGCCAGCCGGTTCACGCCGTTGATCCGCATGGCGTCGGAGCCACACACTCCGTGTGCGCAGGAACGTCGGAAGGTCAGGGTGCCGTCCAGGTAGCCCTTGATGTAGATGAGCAGGTTCAGCAGCCGGTCACTGGGCAGGCACGGCACCCGGAAGCTCTGCCAGCCGCCGGTCGATGCGAAGGCCTCGGGGGCATCCGGGTTGAACCGCGCGATCTTCACCGTCACCATCACCGCACCGTCCGGAACCGGCGGCAACGGTGGGGCCAGCGAGTCGGTGACGTCGTCGGAGGAGGCCCTCTCAGTGTCCAAAGACATCAGTACTTCCGTTCCTTGGGTTCGTAGCGGGTCTGCACGACGGGTTTGAAGTCCAGCCGGATGTCGCTGAGCAGGTCGGTGCCTTCTTTGTAGGCCATGGTGTGGCGCATGTAGTTGACGTCATCGCGGTTGGGGTAGTCCTCGCGGGCGTGCCCGCCGCGGGACTCCTTGCGGTTCAATGCGCCGACCACGGTGACTTCGGCCAGCTCCAGCAAAAAGCCCAGTTCGATGGCTTCCAGTAGATCGCTGTTGAACCGCTTCCCCTTGTCGTGCACGGTGATGCGGGAATACCGCTCCTTGAGCGCGTGGATGTCGGTGAGTGCCTGTTTGAGGGTTTCCTCGGTGCGGAACACCGCGGCATTGTTGTCCATGGTCTGCTGCAGGGCACCGCGGATGTCGGCGACGCGCTCGTTGCCGTGCTCGGACAGGATGTCGGCTACCCAGCTGACCACCATCGAGGCCGGCTCCGCCGGCATGTCCACAAAGTCGTGCCCGCGCGCGTAGCGAGCTGCGGCGATACCGGCCCGGCGGCCGAACACATTGATGTCCAGCAGCGAGTTGGTGCCCAGCCGGTTGGCGCCGTGCACCGAGACGCAGGCGCACTCACCCGCGGCGAACAGGCCGGGAACGACGTGAGTGTTGTCCCGCAGTACCTGTCCGGTGACGGTGGTGGGGATGCCGCCCATCACGTAGTGGCAGGTCGGATAGACCGGCACCAGCTCGTGCACCGGGTCCACCCCCAGATAGGTGCGGGCGAACTCGGTGATGTCGGGCAGCTTGGCCTCCAGCACGTCCTCGCCCAGGTGGCGGACGTCGATGTAGACGTAGTCCTTGTGCGGACCGGCGCCGCGGCCCTCCAACACTTCCAGCACCATCGAGCGGGCGACGATGTCGCGGGGCGCCAGGTCGACGATGGTGGGGGCGTAGCGCTCCATGAAGCGCTCGCCTTCGCCGTTGAGCAGCCGGCCGCCCTCGCCTCGTACCGCCTCGGAGATCAGGATGCCCAGGCCGGCCAGGCCGGTCGGGTGGAACTGATGGAACTCCATGTCCTCCAACGGGAGTCCCTTGCGGAAGACGATGCCGATGCCATCACCGGTCAGCGTGTGCGCGTTCGAGGTGGTCTTGTACATCCGGCCCGAACCGCCGGTCGCCAGGACGATGGCCTTGGCGTGGAAGATGTGAATGTCGCCGGTCGCCAGCTCGTAGGCGATGACTCCGGTGGCGACCGGACCGCTCGGGGTCTCGGTGAGCGCGAGATCGAGCGCATAGAACTCGTTGAAGAACTCCACGTCGTGCTTGACGCAGTTTTGGTACAGCGTCTGCAGGATCATGTGCCCGGTGCGGTCGGCGGCGTAGCAGGCCCGGCGCACCGGAGCCTTACCGTGGTCGCGCGTGTGCCCGCCGAAGCGGCGCTGGTCGATGCGGCCCTCGGGGGTGCGGTTGAACGGCATCCCCATCTTTTCCAGGTCGAGCACCGCGTCGATGGCCTCTTTGCACATGATCTCGACGGCGTCCTGGTCGGCGAGGTAGTCGCCGCCCTTGACGGTGTCGAACGTGTGCCATTCCCAGTTGTCGTCTTCGACGTTGGCCAGCGCGGCGCACATGCCGCCCTGGGCCGCGCCGGTGTGACTGCGGGTCGGATACAGCTTGGTCAGCACCGCGGTGCGGACCCGCGGACCCGCTTCTACCGCCGCACGCATGCCGGCACCGCCCGCGCCGACGATCACCACGTCGTATCGGTGTTGCTGGATCAAGGCTTGCCTTTCCGGACTTTCTGGACTTTCAGGAGATGTTCGCGTCGAACGTCAACAGCACGTAGCTGCCTAGGGCCAGCGTGAACACGATCGACACCACCAGCAGCGAATTCAGCCAGAATCGAGTGGAATCCTTGCGGCTGTAGTCGTCGATGATGACTCGCAGCCCGTTGCCGCCGTGCAACTGTGCCAGCCACAACAGCAGCAGATCCCAGGTCTGCCAGAACGGGGACGACCAGCGCTGCGCCACGTAGTTGAAGTCGATTCGGTAGACCCCGTTTTCCCACATCAGCCCGATGAACAAGTGCCCCAGCGCCAGGAACACCAGCACTACGCCGGAGAATCGCATGAACAGCCAGGCGTATTTCTCGAAGTTGGGCATGCCGGCGCGGCGACGCGGCGAACGTGGATTGTCCAGGCTGGCGGGCCGGTCGTGGCTGCGCTGCAACACCGGAGCGTGCTCGCCCCGGCCGAGCTGGTGGTCTGGGGCGCTCATAGGAAGTGCTCCGCCATGTGAATGCCCAGCACCACCGCCGACGGCACCAGGATCAGCAGCCAGGCCACGCCGACGACCGCCAACATCAGCCGCTGATAGCGCGGCCCCTCTGACCAGAAGTCGATCAAGATGATCCGGATCCCGTTCAGTGCGTGGTAGGAGACCGCGATAACCAGCCCGAATTCCATCAGGCCGACGATCGGTGTCTTGTAAGTGTCGATTACCGAGTTGTAAGCCTGTGGGCTCACCCGCACCAGGGCGGTGTCCAGAACGTGGACAAACAAGAAAAAGAAAATGGCGGCGCCGGTGATGCGGTGCAGCACCCACGACCACATTGCGGGATCGCCCCGATACAGGGTGCGTGGCGGTCGCCTTTTACGGGAAGATCCCGGCGCCTTTTTCGCGGCGGCCGGATCCACGCTTGTCGCCGTTGTGCTCACCTTTTACTGACCCCTTCCAAGCCCTTCAAGCACCCCTAAAAGCCCCTCAAAACCACGGTCGAACAGCTCTTGTCGGGCAATCGAGCTTATCTTGACCGCGATGCGCGCGATACCGCACTCTGCGATCCAGATCATGTGTCGGCTACCGGGAGTTAGGGTGACTTACCTGAAACAGGCCATCGTCGAGCGGGGTTGGGAATGCCCGATATTGATTGGAAACAATTGCGCGACAAAGCAACCCAGGTTGCGGCCGGGGCTTATGCACCCTATTCGCGGTTCCCGGTCGGTGCCGCCGCGCTGGTCGACGACGGCAGGGTCGTTACCGGGTGCAATGTGGAAAATGTCTCATACGGGCTTGCCCTGTGCGCGGAATGCGGTGTGGTGTGCGCCCTGCATGCCACGGGTGGGGGTCGGCTGGTCGCGCTGGCATGTGTCGACGGCCGCGGAGCACCGCTGATGCCGTGCGGCCGGTGTCGCCAGCTGTTGTTCGAGCACGGCGGCCCGGAGCTGCTCGTCGACCATCTCGCCGGGCCTCGCCGGCTCGGCGATCTGCTGCCCGAACCTTTCCACGCCGACCTCACCGGGGAACCAACTTGACCGACTTCGAGTTCGATGCACCGACGGTGATCCGCATCAAGCGTGACAGCGGTCGGCTGTCCGATGCTGCTATCGACTGGGTGATCGACGCCTACACCGAGGGCCGGGTCGCGCCCGAACAGATGTCGGCGCTGCTGATGGCGATTGTCTTGCAGGGCATGGACCGAGGTGAGACCGCCCGGTGGACATCGGCGATGCTGGCGTCGGGCCCGCGGTTGGACTTCTCCGATCTGCGCGCGGGCGGTGCGCCGTTGGTGACCGTGGACAAGCACTCCACCGGCGGGGTGGGGGACAAGATCACGCTGCCGCTGGTGCCTGTCGTCGTCGCCTGTGGGGGCACTGTCCCGCAGGCGTCGGGTCGTGGGCTCGGCCACACCGGCGGCACCCTGGACAAACTGGAATCCATCAGTGGATTCACCGCGACGCTGTCCAACCAGCAGGTGCGTGAACAGCTTTGCGATGTCGGCACCGCGATCTTCGCCGCTGGTGAGCTGGCGCCCGCCGATGCCAAGCTGTACGCGCTGCGCGACATCACCGGCACCGTGGAATCGCTGCCGTTGATTGCCAGCTCGATCATGAGCAAGAAGCTGGCCGAGGGGGCGGGCGCGCTGGTGCTGGACGTGAAGGTCGGCTCGGGAGCGTTTCTGAAATCCGAAACCCAATCACGTGAATTGGCACACACCATGGTCGAGCTGGGCGCGGCACACGGCGTGCCCACCCGAGCGCTGCTGACCGACATGAACTGTCCGTTGGGCTCGACCGTCGGCAATGCGCTCGAGGTGGCCGAGGCGCTGGAGGTGCTCGACGGCGGTGGGCCGCCCGACGTGGTGGAACTGACGGTGCGGTTGGCAGCCGAGATGCTCGACCTGGTTGGGATCGATGGCCGCGACCCGGCCGAGACGCTGCGCGACGGCTCCGCGATGGACCGGTTTCGCCGGCTGATCGCGGCCCAGGGGGGAGAGTTGGCCAAACCGTTGCCGATTGGTGCGCATTCGGAAACCGTCCGGGCCGGCCGCGGCGGCACAATGGGCGACATCGATGCGATGGCGGTGGGGTTGGCGGCATGGCGGCTCGGCGCGGGCAGGTCCCGCCCCGGCGCACGGGTCCAGCACGGCGCTGGCATTCGGATCCATCGGCGACCGGGGGAGCCGGTGGCGGCCGGTGAGCCCTTGTTCACGCTCTATACCGACACCCCCGAGCGGTTCGGCGCCGCGGTAGCCGAGCTGGCCGCCGGCTTCAGCGTCGCTGACAGCGCGCCGACCACTCGGCCTCTCATCATTGATCGGATCAGCCGATGACAGACATGCCGACGCTAGACGCAATCCGGCAGGCGCCCAAGGCCCTGCTGCATGACCACCTCGACGGCGGGTTACGTCCGGAAACCGTGCTCGACATAGCCGGCCAGGTCGGGTACGACGGCTTGCCCTCCACCGATGCCGGGGAGCTGGCGAGTTGGTTTCGCACGCAGTCGCACAGCGGCTCGCTGGAGCGCTACCTGGAGCCGTTCTCGCACACCGTCGCGGTGATGCAGACGCCCGAAGCGCTGTATCGGGTCGCCTACGAGTGTGTGGAAGATCTGGCCGCCGACGCGGTGGTCTATGCCGAGATTCGTTTTGCGCCAGAACTACACATCAATCAGGGATTGACCTTCGACGAGATCGTCGACGCGGTGTTGGCGGGCTTTGCCGCCGGCGAACGGGCCTGTGCCGGTGCCGGGTGTCCCATCAAGGTGCGCCTGCTGGTCACCGCGATGCGACACGCGGCCATGTCGCGCGAGATTGCCGAGCTGGCGATCCGGTTCCGCGACAAAGGGGTAGTGGGCTTCGACATCGCCGGCGCGGAAGCCGGCTACCCGCCGTCGAGGCACTTGGACGCATTCGAGTACATGCGGGACAACAACGCGCGCTTCACGATTCATGCTGGTGAGGTGTTCGGTCTGCCGTCCATCCACGAGGCGATCGCGTTTTGCGGAGCGGACCGGTTGGGTCATGGGGTGCGGATCGTCGACGACATCGAGGTGGGTCCCGACGGCGATGTGAAGTTGGGCCGGCTGGCGGCAATCCTGCGGGACAAGCGGATTCCGTTGGAGCTGTGCCCCAGCTCCAACGTCCAGACCGGAGCGGTGGCCAGCATCGCCGAGCACCCCTTTGACCTGTTGGCCCGCAGCCGATTCCGGGTCACCGTCAACACCGATAACCGGTTGATGAGCGACACATCGATGAGCCAGGAGATGTACCGCCTGGTGGAGACGTTCGGCTACGGGTGGAGCGATATCCAACGCTTCACGATCAATGCCATGAAGTCGGCGTTCATTGCTTTTGACGAGCGCCTGGAGATCATCGACGAGGTGATCAAGCCGCGGTTCGCGGTGCTGATCGGCTAGCCGGGCGGCTACCCGCCGGAATTGCCGAACACCAGTCCGCCGGACCCGCCGGCACCGCCGACTCCGTCCTGTCCGTCGTTTCCGGCCGGGATGTCGGGCGGACTGTCGGGCCCGCCGGCCCCGCCGGTCCCCGCCGCTCCGCCGGAGCCGCCGGAGCCGATGACCTGTGCGGCTCCGCCGTTTCCGCTGTTTCCGCCGTTGCCGCCGGTGCTACCCGGGTAAAAGCTGGCCGTTCCGGCTCCGCCCGCGCCGCCGCTGCCGCCGGAGCCGTAGAGCCATCCGGCCGTGCCGCCGGTGCCGCCGGCTCCGCCAGTGCCTCCGAGCAGACCGTCGACCCCATCCGGGGTACCCGCTACTCCACCTTATCCGCCGGCCCCGCCGTTGCCGATCAACCATCCGGCGGCGCCGCCGGTGCCGCCGCTGCCGCCGCCGCCGGCGAACACTACGGTGCCGGGCCCCCCCTACTCCGCCGTTTCCGCCGCTTCCGCCGTCGCCGAATAGCCTTGCGGCCCCGCCGCCACCGCCACTACCACCGGTCCCGCTTGCGGAATCCCCCAACCCGCCGACACCACCGGTCCCGCCGGCACCTCCGCTGCCGGCCAACCAACCGCCGTAGCCGCCCTGGCCACCGTGACCGGCGTCGCCACCGGCGGGGGCGTTGCCATTGCCGCCGGTTCCGCCGGTCCCACCAGCCCCGCCGGCTCCGAACAATCCGGCGGCACCGCCATTGCCTCCCGCCCCGCCACCGCCGGCGATGTAGTTTGACGCCACGCTGGCGCCGCCTTGCCCGCCGGCCCCGGCGTCGCCGGACAGCCAGCCGCCGCCTCCGCCGTTGCCACCGGTGCCGCCATTTCCGGCATGGATTCCAGTCCCGCCACCAGCTTCTCCGCCGGTGCCGCCTTGGCCGCCGATGCCCCCGCGGCCCCACCAGCCGGCGGCTCCGCCGGCTCCGCCGTTACCGCCGTTACCGGGCAAGCCGGCGACGGCGTCTCCGCCGGTTCCGCCGGTTCCGCCGGTTCCGCCGTTGCCGAACAGCCAGCCACCGGCGCCGCCGTTGCCGCCGGCCGCACCGGAGCCGCCGGTGCCACCGGCGCCGCCGTTGCCGATCAACCCGGCTGCACCTCCGGCCCCCCGGCTTGCCCGGCGGCGCCGGAGCCGCCGGCGCCGCCGTTGCCGTAGAGCCAGCCGCCGTCGCCGCCGGCTTGCCCGGTGCCCGGTGCCCCGTCGGCGCCGTCGCCGATTAGTGGGCGGCCAAAGATGTCGGGGATCCCGTTGCCCGAGTACAGTCGTCCGCCCACGCCGCTGGCGCCGGCGCTTCCGGTCACCCTCGCGGCCCCGGTTCCGCCGACCCCGCCTTCCCCGCCGCCACCGCCGGCACCGATCAGCTGTGCCGCCCCGCCGTTGCCGCCGTTGCCGCCGTTGCCGCTGTAGCCCGAGACTTGGTTGGTATTGCCGGCGCCGCCGGCGCCACCATTGCCGATCAGCCCGCCGATGCTGCCGGTGCCGCCATTACCGCCGCTGCCGCCGGCGCCGCCGTTGCCGTAGAGCCACCCGCCAGCGCCACCGGTCCCGCCGGCCCCGCCGTCGCCGGTAAACGTCTGGCTTGCCCCGCCGGCCCCGCCGGCGCCACCGGCGGCGCCGTCGCCGAACAATCCGGCGGCACCACCGCTGCCACCCGCGCCGCCGTTGCCGGGAAAGACGGGGCTGGTACTGTCCAGGACCCCGCCGGCCCCGGCGTTACCACTGAGCCACCCGGCGCGCCCGCCATCGCCACCGGCGCCGCCGTCGCTCGCGCCGACTAATCCCGCCGGTCCGCCGTCGCCGCCTTGTCCGCCGGCTCCGCCGTCGCCGAAGAGCCCGGCGGCGCCCCCGGCCCCACCGACCCCGCCGGCACCGGCAACCAGGCCATGGTCGGCGGCGTTGCCGTCTCCGCCGACTCCGCCGTTGCCACCGGCACCGGCGTTGCCGGCGAACCATCCGCCGTTGCCGCCGCTGCCGCCGTTGCCACCGACCCCGCCCGTTTGGCCGTAGGCGATATCGGCCGGGTCGCCGCCGGCGGCCCCGCCCTCGCCGCCCGCGCCGCCGGCCCCACCAGTGCCGCACCAGCCGGCCGCGCCACCGTTGCCGCCGTTGCCACCGTTGTTGCCGTTGAAGCTCACCGGCCCCGGCGCGCCGGCCCCACCGGCACCACCCGCGCCGCCGTTGCCGTAGAGCCAGCCCCCGGTCCCGCCGGCACCGCCGGAGCCACCGGCGCCGCCGATCCCGCCGGCACCGCCGTTGCCGATCAACCCGGCCGCCCCGCCGGCCCCGCCGGCCGCTCCGGGGTTGGTGCCCGCGGCGCCGTTACCGCCGCTGCCGTAGAGCAGTCCACCGGCTCCGCCGGCCTGCCCTGGCGCGGTTCCGTCGGCGCCGTCGCCGATCAGCGGGCGCCCCAACAGTGCTTGGGTGGGGGCGTTGACGACATTGAGCAGGTCTTGCAATGGCGTGGCGGCGGCGGCCTCGGCGCTGGAGTACAGGCCGCCACCCGCGGTCAGGGCCGCCACGAATTGATCGTGAAACGCTGTCATCCGGGCGCCGAGGCTCTGATAGTCCAGGGCGTGGCCGGAAAACAGCGAGGCGATGGCTTCGGAGACCTCATCGGTCCCGGCGGCCAGCAGCTCCGCGGTGGGTGCCGCGACCGCGGTATTGGCCGTGTTGATCGCCGAGCCGATATTCGCCAAATCCGACGCCGCGGCCGTCACCATCTCCGGAGCCACCAACACAAACGCCATCGCTGCCCTCCAAGTCGGATTCCCCATCAACAAGATCGACAGCGCATGGTGGCATCCGGGCGTTTCGATTGTGATTCATATGATTTGCTGAAGCCCCGTCCAATTCATGGACGCCCCGTCGTGCTTGCCCGCCATTGGCTGTCAGCCGGGTGCGGGGCATCTGTGATGATGGGCGGGTGGCAGCAGCGACCGAAAACCCCAAATCGGGGTCTAGACCCGTCGACTCGCCGGCTCTCGCACACATCGATGCGGTATTGGCGCAGGTTGACCAGGAGTTGGCGGCTCGCTACCCGGGCGACGGCCCCGGCGTGCAACCGGTGCACACCGTGTACGTCAGCGCCGCCGAAGCTACCTCCCAGACGCCTTCCCAGTGGGGTGCCGCCGCCGCCGCGTTGCTGCAGCGCCATGTCGACCTATTGAGCGAACTTGGCGACGATGCGGCACTTGGGTTGGTCCAGCGACGTCTGGCCGCCGGCCCCATCGAGGACCTACGGCTGGACTTCGAGGACGGGTACGGGATACGCGGTGACGACGTGGAGGACGACGACGCCGTGCGCGCCGGACAGACGTTGCGGTCGCTGGGACTGCCTGTCTGCGGCGTCCGGATCAAGGGCTTGACCAGCTCCGAGTGGCGTCGGGCGCTACGCACACTGGAGCTGGTGCTCGACGGTGCGGGTGGCGTTCCGGACGGT
This sequence comes from Mycobacterium liflandii, assembly GCF_022354805.1. NCBI lineage: Bacteria > Bacillati > Actinomycetota > Actinomycetes > Mycobacteriales > Mycobacteriaceae > Mycobacterium > Mycobacterium liflandii. Next base: position 1,973,658 of record NZ_CP023138.1, read on the forward strand.
TTCGTCTTCACCGTGCCCAAGCTTCGCGCCGGGGACCAGGTCGGCGCGGCGGTGCAATTGTGTGAGGCCCTGGAAACAGCGCACGGCTTGCCGACGGGCGCTCTGAAGTTCGAATTGCAGATCGAGAGCCCGCAGGCAGTCATCGGCCCGGACGGCGCCGCTACCCTCGCACGAGCGATCCACATGTCGCAGCGCCGCTGCACCGGCCTGCACTACGGCACCTACGACTACAGTGCCGCGTGCGGGATCGCACCTCAGCACCAGGCGCTCGATCACCCGGTGGCCGACCACGCCAAGGCGGTGATGCTTGCCGCGGCCGCGCAGACCGGTGTCCGGGTCTCCGACGGATCCACCAACGTGATGCCTGAGGGAACCGAAGAGCAAGTGGTGCAGGCGTTTCGGAGTCACTACCGGTTGGTCACCCGGTCGCTGGAACGCGGTTATTACCAGGGATGGGACATGCATCCCGGCCACCTGGTCACCCGATGGCTTGCCACCTTCACCTTTTTCCGGGCGGCGCTGGGCGTTGCCGCCCCGCGGCTGCAGGCTTATCTCGAGCGCGCCGGTGGTGGTGTCATCGACGAGCCGGCCACCGCGGAGGCACTGGCGGCGGTCGTGCTGCGTGGCCTTGATTGTGGAGCCTTCAGTGCCGACCAGGTGCGCGACGCCGCACCTGGCGCCACTGAGTCAGTGCTGCGAGCCCTAAAAATGCGAATACCGCAGGAGTACAACCCTTCATGACAGATACCCCGGACTTCACCTGGCTGCCCGATCTGGCGCTGCGACCGCTTGGCGGCGCGGTGATTTGGGCCAACGATGAGTCGTTCGCCGAAAAAGAGAACCTGATCAATCCGGGCCCCGCAAGCTATCGCCCGGCTTCCTTTGGGCACAAGGGCCAGGTCTATGACGGATGGGAGACCCGCCGTCGCCGTGAGCCTGGTCACGACCAGGCGATCGTGCGACTCGGTGTCCCGGGTGTGATCCGCGGTGTGGTGGTCGACACCGCGTGGTTCAAGGGCAACTACCCGCCCGAAGTCTCGATCGAGGCGTTAGCGGTCGACGGTTATCCGCCGGCCGAGCAGCTGGCCAGCGACGGTGGCTGGGAAACGATCGTGGCCCGTGCCAAGGTGGTCGGTGACGCCGACAATCCCTCTGTGGTCAGCTCCGAAAAGCGTTGGACCCATGTGCGGCTCAGCATCTATCCGGACGGCGGCGTGGCGCGGTTGCGGGTACACGGAGAGGGACGTCCCGACCGTCGGTTCCTAGGTGCCGGCCTGCTGGATCTGGCCGCGCTGGAAAATGGCGGGCTGGTGCTGGACTGCTCGAACCGCTTCTACAGCTCGCCGCAGCACGTCATCTTCCCGGGCCTGGCGCGAGTCATGGGTGACGGTTGGGAGACTGCCCGGCGTCGTGACGATGGCAACGACTGGGTGCTGATCAAGCTGGCCGGCCCCGGCGTGGTGCGGCTGGTCGAAATCGACACGTCGTATTTCGTCGGGAATAGTCCGGGCGCGGCGGCGGTGGTTGGTCGGCAGCCCACTGGCGAATGGATCGAGCTGCTACCGCGCACCAACCTCTTGCCCGACACCCGGCACCGGTTTCTGGTCAGCACCAAAGATGTTGTGGATCAGGCTCGTTTGGAGATCTATCCGGATGGCGGGCTATCGCGGCTGCGGCTGTTCGGGGACCTGGCGTGACCGGGTATCCGCGGGATATGACCGGGTATGGTCGCACGCCGCCCGATCCCCAGTGGCCCGGCGGTGCGCTGATCGCGGTGCAATTCGTGCTGAACTACGAAGAGGGGGCCGAAAGCAGCGTCCTCGACGGCGACTCGGGGTCAGAGACCTTCTTGTCCGAGATCGTGCCCGCACAGTCATTTCCGAACCGGCACATGAGCATGGAGTCGCTCTACGAATACGGATCTCGGGCGGGCGTGTGGCGGGTGCTGCGGGTCTGCGAGCAATCCGGCGTGCCGCTGACCATTTTCGCCGTCGCCCAGGCGATGCAGCGAAACCCAGAGGTGGCAAAGGTTTTTCGTGAGCTCGGTCATGAAATTGCTTGCCATGGGCTGCGTTGGAAGTCCTACCAAGAGATCGACCGGGATACCGAGCGGGCCCACCTGTCCGAGGCGGTGCGAATCCACCATGAGCTCACCGGGTCCGCGCCGCGCGGTTGGTACGGCGGTCGCGACTCACCGCACACCCGCGAGCTGGTGGTCGAACACGGTGGTTTCCTCTATGACTCCGATTCGTATGCCGACGACCTGCCGTACTGGGTGCGGGTCGGCGCCAGCGATCACCTGGTCGTGCCGTACACCCTGGATACCAACGACATGCGATTCGCCTCACCGGCGGGGTTCTCCAACGGCGATGAGTTCTTCGCCCATCTGCGCGACGCGTTCGATGTGCTGTATGCCGAGGGGCGTGCGGGCAGCCCGAAGATGCTATCCGTCGGTTTGCATTGCAGGCTGGTCGGCCGCCCGGCCAGAACGGCTGCCCTGCAGCGCTTCCTCGACCATGTGCGGTCCCACGATCGGGTGTGGCTGGCCCGGCGCGTCGAGATCGCCGAGCACTGGCGCGAGGTTCATCCGGCGCCAACCGGGTGATAGGGCGGCGCTATGGCGAGCCGGCCGCGGGTAGCCAACAGGTAGTAGACGACTAGCGCGACACCGCAGCCGATGAACCAGCTGTACTCCGCGGCGGTGTACATGCCGTAGACATCGCTGGCCAACACCGGGACCATGGCAATCGCCGCTGACACGGCCGTGGCGATGACCGCGGCGGGGTTGTATCCCTTGCGGTACCAGTAGGTTCCGTCGTGCGAGAGGCTGAACAGGTCGTCGACGACGACGTGTTGCTTGCGCACCAGGTAGTAGTCCGCGATCAGCACGTCGAACAGTGGGCCGATGAAGGCGCCAAGGGTCTCGAGCGTGTAGTGGATGACATCAGGGTGGTTGTACAGATTCCACGGCGTGATCAGCGCCGACCCCACCGCCGCGATCATCCCGCCGGTTCGCCAGCTGATCCGCTGCGGGTTGACGTTGGAGAAGTCGAACGCAGGGGAGATGAAGTTGGCGACGATATTGATGCCGATGGTCGCGATGGTGAATGTCGAAGCGCTCAGAATGATCGCGAAGGTGGAGTCGATGCGTGCCACCGTCTGCACCGGGTCGGTGATCAGTTCGCCGAACACCGGAACGGTGAGCGAGGCCGTGACCACCACCAGAAGCGAGAACAGCAGGAAGTTGAGCGGCAGCCCCAGGAAATTTCCCTTGCGTACCGCGCCGAACGAGCGTCCGTAGCGGGAGAAGTCGCCGAAATTGAGCATCGGGCCGGAGAAGTAGGACACCACCAGCGCGATGGCCCCCAACATCACCGGTATCGCATCCCATCCGGAGTACCTCACGTCGCCGAGATTCAAATCGATGGCAGCCCAACCGGCCTTGCTGATGAGATATCCGGACAGCGCGAACATCACGACGTATACCGCAGGACCGCAGAAGTCGATGAACTTGCGAATGGCCTCCATGCCGCGCCAGAACACGCATGCCTGCAGAACCCACAGAATCAAGTAGCTGGCCCAGCCCAGTGCCGGCAACCCCAGGAATCCGTAGTCCTCGACGACGGCGTAGCGGGCCAGGCCGGGAAACAGCTTGATCATGACCACATCGAGTGCGGCCGAAGCAAGGTATGTCTGGATTCCGTACCAAGCCACCGCGATCAGCCCGCGGATGATTGCCGGGATGTTCGCGCCGAGAACGCCGAATGCGGTCCGGCAGATGACGGGATACGGCACGCCGGTTGCCTGACTGGGCCGCGCCACCAGGTTGCACAGGAAGTAGACGATGGTGATCGCGATGACCAGTGAGACCAACACCTGCCAGCTGGCCAGTCCCAGCGCGAACAGGCTCCCCGCCGTCACGTAGCCCCCGACGCTGTGCACGTCTGACATCCAGAAAGCGAAGATGTTGTAGGTGCCCCACGTCTGCTCGCGCAGCGGCGCCAGGTCGTCGTTGGTCAGCCTAGGGTGATAATCGGGCTTGATGTTGGCGGGTCCGGCTCCATGGCTCGGCGAATGCACTGGACTGTGCGGTGCGGTGGTGTCGATCATGGCTCTTCCGTCGGACGTCGATGAACCTATGACACTATTTCCAAGGTATTGCCGTCACATTTCGCGCGGGCTATGTGCCTATTGCGCGTGAGGCGGATGGGTCCAGCGTTAGAAGGGTGGCGGTTCCTCGTCATCGGATGCCGATGCGTCGCGCGGCCCGAAATAGCACTCTTCCCAACGCCGTCGCCGGGCTTCGCGGCTAGTCATGTTGTGGTTGCGTTCGGCCGCAATGCGTGCGGCCGAGCTTTGGGCGCGAGTTCGGGCGCGTTTGGGCATCATCGCGTCGCGGCTTCCGCAGTGATCCTGTGGCTTCCGAGCGGGGGGCGGCAGCTCTGGGCTGGGCGCGAATAGTCCCGGGAGAAGCCATGCGCTGCCCGGCGTGGTGACGTAGGTCTGCCCATCGGGCAACGACCAGATGACAGTTGCATCCGGTAGCTGCTCGTCGTGCCAGCCCCAAAATGTCTTGAGCAGATGATGTTTGCGGCAGAGGCATTTCAGGTTCGACGGATGCGTCGCTCCGCCGTCGCTGTACGGGATTGTGTGATCGACATCGCACTGGGTTGCGGGTCGATCGCAGCCGGGAGCCCGGCAGGTCAGGTCGCGGGCGCGAACAAAGTCCATCAGTGCCGGGGACGGTACATATCCGGTTTCGGCCAGTATCGGCGTCGACATTGGTTGGAGCTTGGCTGATTTGGCCAGTTCGCGCACGATCTCGGCGGGGATGATCCCGTCGCTCGGAAGAACTCCCGGCGCCTCGCCCGCCCCGTCCACCGTCTCGCGACCGGCAACAACGTGAATCACCACTCGGCTGGGTTGTTGCGGAGCGCCCGCGGCCGGGCAGTCCGTCCTGCCGCAGTCGCATATCAGCCGGTCCTGACCGGCGGCCAACGTGCCCAGTGCGTCCGCACGCCGCTGTACGACGGTACGCGGATCATCGGCACAGACTGTCTTGGCGAGTTCATCGAGGCGACGCGCTAGCGCCTCGGCCGTCGCCGAGAAGACCTGGCCGTTGACCAAGGCCATCCCGGGCTCGAGCGGGGCGCAGTCCACATACCGGTCGGCGGCATCGCGTCGCGAGCGGCGTACCGCGTCGCGATCGAATTTTGCAACCACGCGATCGACCTCTGTCGCGAGCTTCCAACTGGTCATCGATGGCCAGCGGGGCGCCTTGATGGCCAGTCGAGCGTCCACGGCCGCCAGGGCGTCAGAGTCGGTGATCAGATCGGTGCGAAACACAATCGTGCGGAACAGCCGAAAGTCGATGCCGCCGGCCCGGAACTCCGCACCCAACTGCGGTAGCCGCTCACGCATCGCCCGCGCATAACGCAGGTTGCTGTGCCCCATCGCCACGCTGGTGTTTAGCGCTGCGGCGACCTCAGCCGCTACCGCGTCGCAGGTGTCGGCCACCCAATCCTCGCGGTTGCCGTGCTGGGACAGCCGCAACCGGAACAGATCGCCGATGGCCGCCAGGCGTTCCGCGGCAGCCCGGGCCTCGGCCCGCGCGGCAGCGGTGATCCGAGTCAGGGGCGCGGAATCGTCAATATCGAACACATGTTCGATAATATGCTGGTCCACCGACACCGTGGGGCGCAGCGCCTGATGCAGACCTTGCCGGAAGACATTCGCGCCGACGAGGCCAACGTGGTCACCTTGCCCGATGGGCGCGAACTTGCCTGCCTCGAATGGGGCGACCCCACCGGATACCCGACGTTCTACTTTTCACGGCACACCCAGCTCGCGGCTGGAAGGAGCCTTCGCCGACGGCGCCGCGCGGCGTGCCCGGTTTCGGCTCATCGCCGTCGACCGGCCCGGCTACGGGCGATCGACGTTCCAAGAGGGCCGCACATTGCGGGACTGGCCGGCAGACGTCTGCGCTTTGGCCGACGCGTTGGGGTTGGACAAGTTCGGCGTGGTGGGTCATTCGGGGGCGGGACCGCACCTGTTCGCCTGCGGTGCCCGGATTGCCCTCTCGCGGCTGGCGTTCATCGGCGCACTCGGCCCCTGGGGGCCGCTGGCGACGCCGGAAATCATGGGTAGCCTCAATTTGGCGGACCGGTCCTACGCCCGTCTGGCCCAACATGGGCCGCGGTTGTTTCACGCCCTGTTCGCCCCGCTCGGTTGGTGTGCAAAGTACGCACCCGGACTGTTCACCAAGCTGATAACCGCTTCGGTACCCGCGGTCGACAAGCACCGGATGCGTGACAAACGCTTCGTCCAACACTTCCAGGCGGTGCAGCTCGAGGCGTTTCGGCAAGGCAGCCGGGGTGCCGCATACGAAGCGTTTCTCGAGTATCGGCCGTGGGAGTTCGACCCCAGTGAGGTGGACGTGCCCACCCATATCTGGCTGGGCACCCACGACAGCTTCGTGCCGCGCGAGATGGGGGAGTACCTCGAGCGTGTGATCCCCAACGTCGAGTTGCATTGGGCCGCCGGCAAGGGCCATTTCAACGTCGAGGACTGGGATGCGATTTTCGCTGCCTGCGCCGCCGACATCTGAGCTCGCGACGCTGTTCGCGCCTTAGCCGCGACGCTGTTCGCGCCTTAGCCGCGACGCTTTGGTTATATGTCGTCGCCGGCTGGCGGCGCTATTCGCGCCTTAGCCGCGACTCCACGAACCGCTCCAACTGTTCCCACTCGCGCACCGCTTTCGCATACGGAGCCGCCGGCTTGCTGCCCGAATCGGGGTCCAACACGTAGGCCACCAACTTGCCCAGCGGCTTGGCCGGGTTGAGCGCCTTGTCGACGGTGCCTTCCTCGGAGTAGTCGCCGATGTCGCGGAGCAATTCGACGGCCAGGTCGAGCTGGTCATGATCCACCGCCTCGGGTCCGTCGGCGAAATCGTCGGCCAGCCCGGTCAACACATAGATGTTTTCGTCGGTCACATCCACCGCCAGTGAGCCGTCCGTGGCGGCGGTGCGGATGTCGTCGTAGGTGGCCAAATCCGACAGATCGTGATCATGCTCGTCGGCAAGATAGCGCGCGAGCGCCCGCTCGGAGCTGAAGACGCTGATCCGGCCGTTGCGGCCCAGGAAGATCGGGCGATCGTCCAGGTAGCAACGAAGCGTGTAGAGGTTGCCCGCGCCGGTCATGATCCGGATCGGGTCAATCCCCACCTTCAGCCAGAAATCCTCGTCGCCGCCCAGCACGACGGTGTCGCCGGCGGCGCGGTCTTCTTCGACGGAGTCTTCCTCGTCTTCGTCCTCGGCGGCCTCGTCCTCGTCGTCCTCATCCGCGGAGTCAGCGCTGGCCTCGTCGTCCTCGCCGGCTGCGCCCTCGTCCTCTTCGGGCTCCTCTTCCAATTCCTCGGCGGCCTTGGCGGATAGCTTCTCGTCAACCTCAGGGGTACTGACGACTTCTTCGATCGCCTTGAGCACGTCGTCCCAGCTGCGAGCGATGATCTCGGCGATCGCGTTCCAGCGTTTCTGGCCGGCTTTACCGGAGAAGTAATCGATGCCGCCCGACACGGTGCCCAGCGTGGGATTGCCGTTGAAGAACTTCGAAACCGCCGTCAGCTCGCAGACCGATCCGATCGACGACACGATCGCCAGGGTTGCGGCCATCGCGTTCACCGATTCCTCGGTCGGCTTTTCGGCCACCAGCTCCTCGACGATGACCAGATCGAACTTCTTGTCGTCGGCCGGATCGAAGTTGTGGGCGTGGGCCTTCGTCAGGTCCTGCCACCCCGGGTGATCAACCAGGTCGTTGTCGGTGACGGTGCGTACGAATGCGACCAGGTCCGCGACGCTGTCGAAGACGTAGAGGTCCTCGTCCTTGCCCAGGAACGCCTCCCACTCGTCCCCGGAGTCACGCCAGCGCGGTGCCCACAGCGTGTAGTGGTCACCATCGGACAGGCTCAGGCGAATGGGCACGAGGTCAGCAGCCATGCGGCACAGAATAGCGACGGCCCGCCGGCGGGCCCGGCCCGGTAGTGGTTAGCCGCCCCAGATATCAGCGATGACCGGGGCGTTCGCCGCGAAACCCGTCTTGGGCAAGCCGTACATCTGCTCCAGCGTGGAAAGCACGTTGTAGTGGCTGATGGTCTGGTTGTAAGTGCCCGGCCGTACGTGTGCGCCGTAGAACACCGTGGGAATCTGGTTGCGGCTGCCGCCGTCGTCCTCATCCCACGTCACGATCAGCAGGCTGTTGTTGGATCGGGCCCAGTTGGCGTACGGCGACAGTTGACGGTTCAACCACTCGTCAGCTGCCGCGATGGTGCCGTCGTGCATGTTGTTATCCCCGTTGGGGATGACGAAGGACACCGTGGGCAGCCTGGCGTAGTCCGCCGGCGTCGGAAACGCGGAGAAGGGCATCGACAGCGTGGCCGGAACATTGCTGAAGTTCACCCAAGGCGCATGCTTGCGCCCGTACTTTCCGGCGCTGCAGACCGTCGAACCGACTTCGGGCAGGCTCTCGGCGAAACCTACGAACGTGTGGCCCGCGGCGAGCAACTCCGAAGCCAGGTTGGGCGTGCTGCCCGCATTGACCGGACACGTGTTCTTCTTCAAGCCGAAGGTGGTACCGGCGAACAAGGCCAGGTAGTTGGGTTCGCTGGGGTGCGTTTCGGCGAACGACTGCGACATCATCGCGCCATTGGCGGCCAGCGCATTGATGAACGGGGCCGCCTTGTTGCCAATGATGTTGGCCTGCGAATGGTTCTCCTCCACCACGACCACCACATGTGAGAACGCCGGCAACGCAGTGGCGGTCAGGTCGATACGCGGGGGAGCGTCGCTACCGTGGGCCGGTAGGGATACCGCCACCGCGCCGAGCACCGCCAGAGCTCGAAATGTACTGGTAAAATGCTGTTTCAGGCCACACACGCCCGGAGTATATGGGCGGCTCGGCCTCGGCGCCGCGAGAAGGGGGAGCGTGTCAGCGGCTTGAATCCGATTGTTATATAGAGTCACCCATGTGGAAGTCCACGTCATTGATCACCCGCTGGCGGCGGCCCGCCTGACCGCGCTGCGTGACGAACGCACCGGAAACGCTGCTTTCCGCCAGGCCTTGCGTGAGCTGACACTGGTACTGGTCTATGAGGCGACCCGCGCAGCGCCCACCGAATCCGTCGCTATCCGTACACCGCTTGCGGCCACGACAGGCCTAAGACTGGCCAACCCCCCGCTTCTGGTTCCGGTGCTGCGCGCCGGACTGGGCATGGTCGACGAAGCGCATGCGGCGCTGCCGGAGGCGCGGGTCGGCTTTGTCGGTATCGCCCGCAATGAGCAGACCCACCAGCCCGTCCCATATCTTGAATCGCTGCCCGACGACTTGTCCGGGCTACCCGTAATGGTGTTGGACCCGATGCTGGCCACCGGCGGATCGATGACTTTTACCGTCGACTTGTTGTTGTCCCGCGGTGCGACGGACATCACGGTGCTGTGCGTGGTGGCGGCGCCGCAAGGCGTCTCGGCGCTCGAGAAGGCGGCACCGAACGCGCGGCTGTTCACGGTAGCCATCGATGACGGGCTCAACGAGGAGGCGTATATCGTGCCCGGGCTCGGCGATGCGGGCGACCGCCAATTCGGTCCGCGCTGAACTACCAACCGCTGACCGTGGAAGCCAGCTCACGACGCAGCTCCTGGGCCCGTTGACGGGTGGCCGCCAAGTCGCCGGCTACTTCGCACCGAACTTCGATGTAGCACTTCAGTTTCGGTTCGGTGCCCGACGGCCGCACGACCACTCGCACCGAGGTGCGGTCGTCCCCGCCGGCGAAGATCAGCGCGTCGGTGATGTCGGTCACGGTTGCGGTGAAACCGGCGAGCCGATCCGGCGGGGATTCACGCAGCCGACGCATCAGTGCCGCGGCCTGGTCGGCATCGGCAACCCGGCGCGCTACCGCGCCAACCTCGTGGACTCCGTACCGGTGGGCGAGGTCGTCGAGGACATCGGGAACCGATCGGCCCTGCCGCTCGAGGCTGGCCACCAGATCGCACGTCAAGACGGCGGCGCTGATGCCGTCTTTGTCCCGCACGGCGGTGGGGTCCACACAGTGCCCGATCGCCTCCTCGTAGGCGTACACCAGGGTGCCGGGCCGGTCGGCATCGGCGCGGGCCAGCCATTTGAAGCCGGTGAGGGTCTGCACGTGGACCACGCCGTAGTCCGCGGCGATAGCGGCCAGCATCCGCGACGAGACCAGCGTGCTGGCCACGATCCAGTCGCCAGGCGGTTGCTTCGAGAGGATGTAATTGCCCAGCAGCCAACCGGTTTCATCGCCCGATAGCATTCGCCAGCCGGAGGACGTCGGTATCGCGACCGCGCATCGGTCGGCGTCGGGGTCCAGCGCGATTGCCACGTCCGCCCGCACGCCGGCGGCCAGCTCCAACAGCGCATCGGTCGCGCCCGGCTCCTCCGGGTTCGGGAATGCGACGGTGGGAAAGTCCGGATCGGGCTCGAACTGTGTCGCGACGGTATGCACGTCGGTGAAGCCGGCCCGACGCAGCGTCGCCACGGCAACCGTGCCGCCCACCCCGTGCATCGGGGTCAGGGCGACTCGCACCGAACCGGCGCAACGGCGGATCCCGGCCGCACGCGCGATGTAGTGCTCAACCAGATCGGTGCGAGCGGGTGTGACGGGTTTGCGGGCGATCTGGTCGGCCGGCGGAGCGGCGGCCATCGCGGCCTCGATCTTGCGGTCGGTGGGGGAGATGATCTGGATTCCGCCATCGAGGTAGACCTTGTAGCCATTATCGGTGGCCGGGTTGTGTGACGCCGTGATCTGGATGCCGGCCACCGCGCCGCTGTGACGTACGGCGAACGCGACTATCGGTGTGGGTAGCGGCTCGGGCAGCAGCACCACCTGGAATCCTTCGGCGGCAAGTACTTCGGCTGTCGCAGTGGCGAAAGACGCCGAGCCGTGACGAGCATCACGTCCGACGATCACTGTCGCGGGCCCCGCCGGGGTCTGCTCGGCGAGCACCCGTGCCACCGCCGAGGTGGCGCGCAACACCACCGCGAGGTTCATCGCGTCCGGCCCGCCGCGCACCGGTCCGCGCAGCCCGGCAGTGCCGAAGGCCAGCGGCCGGGCGAACCGTGCGGCAAGTTCTTGGGCGTCACAGGCCGCCAGCTCGGCGGCGGTCACCGGGTCAGGATCGTGCGCGATCCACTCCTCAGGCGTCACTGTTGCGCAACCCGGCGATGACGGTGGCTAGCAGTGAGCCGATCCGCGCCGCCGACGCGGCGCCCGCCGCAAGCACCTCGGCGTGGCTCAGCGGCTCACCGGTGATCCCGGCGGCCAGGTTGGTCACCAGCGAAACACCGAGCACCTCGGCCCCCGCCGCGCGGGCGGCAATGGTCTCGTGCACCGTCGACATGCCGACCAGGTCGGCGCCCAACACCCGCAGCATGCGGATCTCGGCGGGTGTCTCGTAATGCGGCCCCGGCAGGCCGGCGTACACGCCTTCGGCCAACTCGGGGTCGGCTTGCCGGGCGACCGCGCGCAGCCGCGCCGAGTAGGCGTCGGTCAGATCCACGAACTGCGCCCCGACCAGTGGCGATCGCGCGGTCAGGTTCAGGTGGTCGCTGATCAACACCGGCTGGCCGACCTGCATGTCCGGTCGCAACCCGCCGGCCGCGTTGGTCAGCACCACGGTCCGCGCGCCCGCCGCGCACGCCGTTCGCACCGGGTGCACCACATGGCGCAGGTCATGCCCCTCGTAGGCGTGAATGCGGCCCGCCAGTACCAGCACCCGGTGATCGCCGACGGGCACCGACAGCAGCTCGCCCGCGTGCCCGGCCGCGCTCGGCGGGGTAAACCCGGGAACTTCGGTCTGCGCCAGCACGGCGGTCGGGGATCCCAGCGCGGCGATGGCCGCCGACCATCCGGATCCGAGAACTACCGCGACGTCATGCTCAGCGATCCCGGTGCGCTCGCCGATGACCTGGGCCGCGCGGCGTGCGAGTTCGTCGGGATCGGGCTGGGGGCCAGTCACACTGGGGAGCCTAGCGAGTGTGGCCGGGCGTTGAGATGGCTGTTGTGCGGGGCCGGGCGCGCGTCGATGAGATACTGCCAGAATGCCCGCACTCGTCTTGGACACCGTCGAAGAGTTGGTGCGACGGCGTGCCGGTGATCTGGTCGAGCTCTCCCACGCGATCCACGCCGAGCCGGAGTTGGCCTTCGCCGAGCACCGCAGCTGTGCCAAGACACAGGCGCTGGTGGCCGAACGTGGCTTCGAGATCACCCGGGCCGCCGCGGGGCTGGACACCGCATTTCGGGCCGATTTCGGCGATGGACCGCTGGTGGTGGGAATTTGCGCCGAATATGACGCGCTGCCCGAAATCGGGCACGCCTGCGGGCACAACATCATTGCGGCATCGGCGGTGGGGACCGCGCTGGCCCTGGTCGAAGTCGCCGACGATCTCGGTCTGACGGTCGCATTGCTGGGCACGCCGGCCGAGGAGTCCGGCGGTGGCAAGGCACTGATGTTGGACGCCGGGGTATTCGACGACATCACGCTGGCCCTGATGGTGCATCCGGGGCCCACGGACATCGCCGGCGCTCGATCCCTGGCGTTGTCCGAGGTCACCGTGCGTTACCGGGGTAAGGAATCACACGCCGCCGTGGCGCCGCACCTGGGGGTCAATGCTGCCGACGCCCTAACCATTGCGCAGGTGGCAATCGGATTGCTGCGGCAGCAACTGGCGCCGGGGCAGATGACCCATGGAATCGTTATCGACGGAGGTCAGGCGGTCAACGTAATTCCCGGGCACGCGATGATGCAGTACGCGATGCGCGCGGTCGAGTCGGAATCGCTGCGCGACTTGGAGGGCAGGATGTTTGCTTGCTTTGCGGCGGGGGCGCTGGCCGCCGGATGTGAATACGACATCGATGCGGCCGCACCCGCATATGCGGAATTGAAACCCGACCACTGGCTGGTCGAGGTGTGTCGAGAAGAGATGCTTCGGCTTGGGCGCACCCCGGTGCCGGCCAGCGTCGAGGAGGGGCTGCCGCTGGGCAGCACCGACATGGGCAACGTGACACAGGTGCTGCCGGGCATCCATCCGGTGATCGGTGTCGACGCCGGCGGGGCCACGGTGCACCAGCGCGCCTTCGCGGCCGCCGCGGCCGGTCACAGCGCTGACCAAGCGGTCGTCGACGGCGCAATCATGCTGGCGCGCACCGCGGTCGCGCTGGCCGAGAATCCGGACCAGCGGGACCGAGTGCTGGCCGCCCAGCAGCGCAGGGCGGCGTCATGAGCCTTGTCGACACCGCTGAATCCTGGCTGGCCGCGCACTATGACGACCTGGTCGGCTGGCGCCGGCACATCCATCGCTATCCGGAGCTGGGCCGCCAGGAGTTCGCCACCACCCAGTTTGTCGCCGAACGGCTGGCCGACGCCGGGCTCAACCCCAAGATATTGCCCGGCGGGACGGGACTGACCTGCGATTTCGGTCCCGAGCATCAGCCCAGGATCGCGCTGCGTGCCGACATGGACGCGCTGCCGATGGCCGAGCGCACCGGTGCGCCGTACGCCTCGACGATGCCCAACATCGCCCACGCCTGCGGGCACGACGGCCACACCGCGATTCTGCTGGGTACCGCGCTGGCGTTGGCGACGGTGCCGGAGCTGCCGGTCGGGGTGCGTCTGATATTCCAGGCCGCCGAGGAGCTGATGCCCGGCGGCGCCATCGACGCGATCGCGGCCGGAGCACTGACCGGGGTGTCACGGATCTTTGCCCTGCACTGCGATCCCCGGCTCGAGGTGGGCAGGGTTGCGGTGCGGCAGGGGCCTATCACCTCGGCGGCCGACCATATCGAGATCACGCTGTATTCACCCGGTGGGCACACGTCGCGGCCACACCTGACCGCCGACCTGGTCTACGGGCTGGGCACGCTGATCACCGGGCTGCCCGGCGTGCTGTCGCGGCGCGTCGACCCCCGTAACAGCACCGTCCTGGTCTGGGGGGCGGTCAACGCGGGCGTGGCGGCCAACGCCATTCCGCAAACCGGCGTGTTGGCCGGCACCGTTCGCACCGCCAGCCGGCAGACCTGGATCGATCTGGAAGAGATCATCCGTGAGTCCATCACTGCGCTGCTGTCGCCCTTGGCGATCGAGCACACGCTGCAATACCGGCGCGGCGTTCCACCTGTGGTCAACGAGGAAGTCTCGACCCACATCCTCACTCACGCCATCGAAGCCGTCAGCCCGGATGCGCTGACCGATACCCGCCAGTCAGGCGGCGGCGAGGACTTCTCCTGGTACCTCGAAGAGGTCCCGGGTGCCATGGGGCGTCTGGGAGTTTGGTCCGGCGACGGACCGCAGCTGGACCTACATCAGCCGACGTTTGACCTCGATGAGCGGGCACTGGGGATCGGCGTGCGCGTGATGGTCAACATCATCGAGCAGGCTGCGGCGTTCTAACCGCTCGCGAGGGTGCGTGTCTGGACAACGACACGCCGGTATTGCCGGCATTATGCGCACGCTCGTCGTGGTGAATTGTGGGCCCGTCAGTTGCGCCTCGACGATGGCCCCATGTACGCAGAGCTCGCCCGGTTGCTCGACGCCCAAGGCGGGGTGGCGACGTCCGCCCAGGTACTGACGTTCCTGACCCGGCGCGGGCTGGAAGCCGACCTGAAAAGCGGGGTACTGAGCAGAGTTTGGCATGGCATTTATGGCCGCGGTGAGTTGACCAGTGGGCTGCGGCTGCGCGGAGTGGACCTGGCAGTCGGCACACCGGTCGCCGCATGCCTGGGGGCCGCCGCCGCGGCCTACGGCTTTGACACCGAGCAAACCGGGGATCTGCATGTGCTCAATCCCGAGGGGCGGCAATTGCGATCCACCGACGGCCTGACCGTGCACCGGCGCGCCGGTGCACCGTTGACTCGCCTCGCGGGGCGAGAACTCACGACGCCGGCGTGGACGGCGATAGAGGTCGCCCGGGGGCTGCGTCGGCCGCGAGCGTTGGCGACACTGGACGCCGCCCTGCGCAGCGGGACATGCGACCGTGACGACCTCGACCGAGCGGTCTGTCTGCAATCCGGCCGGCGCGGCGTCGTGGCCGTGCGCGAGTTGCTCGCCTTGGCGAGTCCGCTGGCGGAGTCGCCGATGGAGAGCGAGACCCGGCTGGTGATGATCGAAGGCGGACTACCCGCGCCAGTGCTGCAATACGAGCTGGTCGGCTCCGACGGCCGGGGCTGGCGACTGGATTTCGCGTGGCCGGGTCTGCGGGTCGCGGCAGAGTACGACGGCGTCGACTGGCATAGCGGGCCGCAAGCGTTCCTGCGGGATCGACGGCGCAGTGCGGCGCTGCAGGAGTTGGGGTGGGTGATAGTGCCCATCGTGGCCGGCGATGTCAGGCATCGGCCGGCCGAACTTGTTCAGCGGCTGGCCGGGGCGCTGGCCCGGGCTCAGGCCGCCTGATGGGCTCGCGAGGGTGCCCAAATTGCCGGCCGCAACGGCGTGTCGGCGTGCAGACACGCACCCTCGCGGCAGAGGGTGACGCAACCCCCGGCTAGGTTCCGGTCCCCGGGCCGATGTTGCGGGCCGGCCGGGTACGCAAATCGTGCACATAATCGCTTGGTGCGCCCGCGATCTCGGCGGCATCGGCCATCACGCCCAGGTAGCGCGCTGACGGCAGACCGCCCTCCCAGGCGTCGAGCACATACAGCCAGGCCAGGACGGGATCGGTGGTGGTGTCCGAGGACAATCGCTCCACCCGGCAGCGGATCTTCTGGTGGATGCCGAACTCCGAGCCCTCCCAGTGGTCGAGGTTCTTCTCGTCGGCCGGTGTCATGTCGTAGAGCACCACGAACACCTTGGAGTCGGGATCCTCGACGACGGTGGCCAGGGCTCCTTCCCAGCCGATGTCCTCGCCGCCGAAGGTCAGCCGCCACCCGGGCAACCAGCCGGTTCCGGCCATCGGGGAGTGGGGTGCACGCATGAGCATCTGATCGGGATGCATGTTCGATCCGTACGCGGCGTAGAGCGGCACGCAGAAATCTTAAACGTCACGTAAACGGATGCGGCTCATCCCTGGGTGTGATGCTTGGCTCTTCATGCTCAGGCGCGCCCGGTCGGGCTCTCACGGCGGCACGCGAGGCAGTTCTGAGCCCCTCAAGCTAGGTTATTGCGTGTGGTGATCCGCATCGTGATCCTCGGTGGAGGCCCAGCCGGTTACGAAGCCGCGCTGGTGGCCGCCACCTCACACCCCGAATCAGCCCAAGTCACAGTGATCGACTCCGACGGTATCGGTGGTGCCGCCGTTCTGGACGACTGTGTGCCGTCCAAGACGTTCATCGCGTCCACCGGCCTGCGCACCGAGCTGCGAAGAGCGCCTCACCTGGGCTTCCTCATCGACTTCGACGAGGCGAAAATCTCGTTGTCCAAGATCCACGCCCGGGTCAAGGAGCTGGCCGCGGCGCAGTCGGCGGACATCACCGCCCAGCTGCTCAGCGTGGGCGTGCACGTGATCGCCGGCAAGGGCGAGCTGCTCGACCCCGCACCCGGCCTGCGCCACCGCGTCAAGGCGACGGCCGCCGACGGCACCACCAGCGAGCACGACGCCGACGTCGTGTTGATCGCCACCGGAGCGAGCCCGCGGATCCTGCCGTCGGCGCGACCGGACGGCGAGCGCATCCTGACCTGGCGGCAGCTCTACGACCTGGACGCGTTGCCGCAGCACCTGATCGTGGTGGGCTCGGGGGTGACGGGCGCGGAGTTCGTCGACGCCTACACCGAGCTGGGTGTGCGGGTCACGGTGGTGGCCAGCCAGGATCACGTGTTGCCCTACGAGGACGCCGACGCCGCACTGGTCTTGGAGGAGTCGTTCGCCGAACGTGGCGTCCGACTGTTCAAGAACGCCCGCGCCCAGTCCGTCACCCGCACCGAAAACGGGGTTCTGGTGACCATGACCGACGGCCGCACCGTCGAGGGCAGCCACGCGCTGATGACGATCGGGTCGATCCCCAACACCAGCGGCCTCGGCCTGGAGCGCGTTGGTATCGAGCTCGGCCCGGGCAACTATCTGAACGTGGACCGGGTGTCGCGCACGTCGGTGCCCGGCATTTACGCCGCGGGTGACTGCACCGGCCTGCTGCCGCTGGCCTCGGTCGCCGCGATGCAGGGCCGCATCGCGATGTACCACGCGCTGGGCGAGGGCGTGAGCCCGATCCGTTTGCGCACGGTTGCGGCGACGGTGTTCACCAGGCCCGAGATCGCCGCCGTCGGCGTGCCGCAGTCGGCGATCGACAACGGTTCGGTGCTTGCCCGCACCATCATGTTGCCGTTGCGGACCAACGCCCGGGCCAAGATGTCGGAGGTGCGGCACGGTTTCGTCAAGGTCTTCTGCCGGCGGTCCACCGGTGTGGTCATCGGCGGCGTGGTGGTGGCGCCGATCGCATCCGAGCTGATCCTGCCGATCGCGGTGGCGGTGCAGAACCGGATCACGGTCAACGAGCTGGCCCAGACACTGGCCGTTTACCCGTCGTTATCGGGTTCGATCACCGAGGCCGCTCGCCGCCTGATGGCCCACGATGATCTGGACTGAAGCCCAACTACTGCCACGCCCCACCAATTAGCCTTGTGGTGCACCTAACGCCTAACGCCTACTGACAAGCTACCGACAGGAGTTCATTGTCGTGAGCAATCCGACCGACGCATCGCAGCGTGACCAGACCGGGCCCGCCGGTTCGCTGGGGCCCGAGCAGCGCGCGTTGGCCTGGGAGCGGCTCGGTGCCGAGCAGTTCGATGTGGTGGTTATCGGCGGCGGGGTAGTGGGCTCCGGGTGTGCGCTGGACGCCGCCACCCGCGGGCTGAAGGTGGCCCTGATCGAAGCCCGCGATCTGGCCTCTGGCACGTCGAGCCGTTCGTCGAAGATGTTCCACGGTGGACTGCGTTACCTCGAACAACTGGAATTCGGCCTGGTGCGCGAAGCCCTTTTCGAGCGGGAGCTGTCGCTGACCACGTTGGCGCCGCATCTGGTCAAGCCCCTGCCGTTTCTGTTCCCGCTCACCAAGCGTGGCTGGGAACGTCCCTACATTGCCGCCGGGATCTTCCTCTACGACCGCCTCGGCGGCGCGAAATCGGTTCCCGCGCAGAAGCATTTGACCCGTGCCGGCGCGTTGCGGCTGAGCCCGGGCCTCAAACGCAGCTCCCTGATCGGCGGTATCCGCTACTACGACACCGTCGTCGACGATGCCAGGCACACCATGACGGTCGCTCGTACCGCGTCGCACTACGGGGCGGTCGTCCGTTGTTCCACCCAGGTGGTAGCGCTGCTGCGCGAGGGCGACCGGGTGGTCGGGGTGCGGGTGCGCGATTCCGAGGACGGCTCGATCACCGAGGTCCGCGGGCACGTGGTGGTCAATGCCACCGGGGTCTGGACCGACGAGATTCAGGCGCTGTCCAAGCAACGCGGGCGATTCCAGGTTCGAGCGTCCAAGGGTGTGCACGTGGTGGTGCCCCGGGACCGCATCGTCAGCGACGTCGCGATGATCCTGCGCACCGAGAAGTCGGTCATGTTCATCATTCCGTGGGGAAGCCACTGGATCATCGGGACTACCGACACCGACTGGAACCTGGACCTGGCCCACCCCGCGGCCACCAAGGCCGACATCGACTACATCCTGGGAACGGTCAATGCGGTGCTGGCCACGCCCCTGACGCATGCCGACATCGACGGCGTGTACGCCGGTCTGCGGCCGCTGCTGGCCGGGGAGAGCGACGACACGTCCAAGCTGTCGCGCGAGCACGCTGTGGCGGTACCGGCGGCAGGGCTGGTGGCCATCGCCGGCGGCAAGTACACCACCTACCGGGTGATGGCGGCCGACGCGATCGACGCCGCCGTGCAGTTCGTTCCGGCCCGGGTGGCGCCGTCGATCACCGAGAAGGTCAGCCTGCTGGGCGCCGACGGCTACTTTGCGCTGGTCAACCAGGTGGAACACGTCGGCGAGATGGTCGGCCTGCACCCCTACCGAGTGCGTCACCTATTGGACCGCTACGGATCGCTGATCAACGAGGTGCTGGAACTGGCGGCCGACGATCCGGACCTGCTGACGCCCATCAAGGAGGCTCCTGGCTACCTCAAGGTGGAGGCCCTCTACGCCGTCACCGCCGAGGGCGCGCTGCATCTGGAAGACATCCTGGCCCGCCGCATGCGAGTCTCCATCGAGTACCCGCACCGAGGTGTCGATTGCGCCCGTGAGGTGGCCGACGTGGTCGCACCGGTGCTCGGGTGGACCGTCGAGGACATCGAGCGAGAAGTCGCGAACTACAAGGCGCGGGTGGAAGCGGAGGTCTTGTCGCAGGCCCAGCCCGACGACGTATCGGCGGACATGTTGCGGGCCAGCGCACCCGAGGCGCGTGCCGAGATCCTCGAGCCGGTGCCGCTGAATTGAAACTAGCTGGACCTCAACACCGCTCGGCGCCGCGAGCCATGAGCATCGGGTCGTCCTCATCGCTGGCGGCCGGGGTCAGCTTGCTGGCGACCGCCACCAACGCCGAGCGCACCGCCTCGCGAGATCGCGCTGTCAGAACGGCCGCGGCTCGCACACCGTCGGGCCGCATGTTGATGTGATCGGGCAACGACACCATTGGCCTCCTTCGTGGGAAGAGGACACCTGCGGCCCGGGATTTAAGGCCAGCGGCCCCGGTTCGCCGTCGAACCGTCACCCGGCCGCTGGTAGATCACGTTATTCATCGGTGACGTCAAATCCGACATTTGCGCGTCAAATCCACGTGAACAAATTTCTCCTGGGGATCAGCAAGGGGCAAACATGGTGATGACGACGAACCCGGGTTCGGCATGAAGCCGCGATCGGTGGCGGCGGTGCTCGGCGGCGGTATGGCCGGGGTAGCGGGCTGGGATCTCTGGCAGCGCCGGCACGCCATCCTGCGCAACTTCCCGATCATCGGCCATCTGCGCTTTCTGCTCGAAGCCGTTGGACCGGAGTTGCGCCAATACATCGTCACCGACAACAACGAAGAGCGGCCCTTCAGCCGTGACCAGCGGCGCTGGGTGTACACGTCATCGAAATTGACCAACCGATACTTCGGATTCGGCACCGACAACGACCTGGAGCGGGCCCACAACTACCCCATCATCAAGCACGCGGCATTTCCGGTATCGGCCCCGGACGGCGAGCCCGCTCATCCGGATCCCGCCGTCGCGCTGCCGGCGGCAAAGGTGCTTGGTGGCGCCCGCGGGCGTGCCAAAGCCTTCCGGCCCTCGTCTTTGGTCAACATTTCCGGGATGAGCTATGGCGCGCTCGGTGGCGCGGCCATCAGCGCGCTGAATCAGGGCGCGGGGATCGCGGGCGCCCTGCACACCACCGGTGAGGGCGCGGTGTCGCCCTATCACCTCAACGGTGGCGACCTGGTATGGCAGATCGGCACCGGATACTTCGGCTGCCGCAACGACGACGGGACGTTCAGCCTGTCGCGGCTGATCGATCGGGTGGCCGCCACGCCCTCGATACGCGCGATCGAAATCAAGCTGAGCCAAGGCGCCAAGCCGGGGCTGGGCGGCATGCTGCCCGGCGCCAAAGTCACCGCGGATATCGCTGCCATCAGGGGGATTCCGGTCGGAGTGGACTGCAAGAGCCCCGCCGGACACTCCGCGTTCGCTGACATCGACGGGATGCTCGAGCTGGTGGAGACCATCGCCGATGCGACGGGTCTTCCCGTCGGCATCAAGTCCGCCGTCGGCGAAGGGTTGTTTTGGCCCCAGCTTGCCGCGCGGATGGCACGCACCGGTCGCGGTGTCGATTTCGTGACCGTCGACGGCGGAGAGGGCGGCACCGGCGCGGCCCCGCTGGTCTTCAGCGACCATGTCGCCCTGCCCTTCAAATGGGCCTTCCCCAGGGTGTTTCGCGCCTTCGCCGAAGAGGACCTGCACCACGACGTGGTGTTCATCGGCTCCGCCAAGCTCGGTATCCCCGAGAACGCGCTGCTGGCCCTGGCGATGGGCGCCGACATGATCAACGTCGGACGGACCGCCATGTTCGCCATCGGTTGCATCCAGGCTCAGCGCTGCCACACCGGCCGATGCCCGTCCGGCGTGGCCACCCAGTCGGCGTGGTTGCAGCACGGTCTGGACCCGGCCCTCAAAGCGGTGCGCTGTGCCAACTATCTGGCCACGCTGCGCTTCGAGTTGCTGTCTTTGGCCCGGGCCTGCGGCTACGTGCACCCCGCCCTCGTCCCGTTGCAGGCGATCGAGCTTCTCGACGTGGATCTGCAGACGGTGCAGGTCGACGACTT
This sequence comes from Mycobacterium liflandii, assembly GCF_022354805.1. NCBI lineage: Bacteria > Bacillati > Actinomycetota > Actinomycetes > Mycobacteriales > Mycobacteriaceae > Mycobacterium > Mycobacterium liflandii. Next base: position 1,994,960 of record NZ_CP023138.1, read on the forward strand.
GTTCGGCTACCAGCCCGGTTGGGGCATACCCAGCCCCGCTGACGTGGCGGCGATCACGGCTCTCATGACCAAGGCGAGCCCGCCCCGATAGGGACGGTTCAGCGGCTGTTCGCCGGCTCGGGTGAGCGTTCCAGCAGCGGCGAGCGCGTCGCACCACGGGATTCGATCATGCGATTGCGCACGATGTGCTCGACCAGGATCGGAACGAACGTTTGCACCGGCGCATCGACGAACTGTGCTGCGGCCTCTTCACACCACCGCTTGATCTGGGCGGTCCGCTGATCGTCGTCGAGCCCCTCGTGGCGGGCCAGCTTGTCGGCGATGTCGGCGACGTTGCGCTCCACCAGGGAGCGGCCCGCGGGCGGGCTGCCGGCGCCGGTATCGACCCGCACCTCATCGAGGGTCCACTGCGCACTCTGGTCGCTGGCATCCGGTGAGATCACCCGCAGCGTCAGATGGTGACCGTCTTGGCCGATCAGGATGAGACTGGCCGGGTCGTCGCTGCTGAAGCCCAGCAATTCGACAGTGTGACCGGCGATCTCGGCCACCGTCGGGGTCTGTTCCCACCCATTGCGGTGGTAGCTGACCATCACGATCGGTCCCAGGCGTTCGGTAATCGAGGCAACCAGGCCCGGCAGCTCGTCCACCAACTGCCTCGACCGCGGCCACCACGCGCCATCGACATGTTCCAAAGCAGGCCGAAATGATCTCAGCTGCAAGCGAGTTTCGCGCTCCATCCCAACCACCCGTCGGTTGACTGTGCGGGTTGTCAGCCAACCCGTCGGACCCCGAATCAAAAACTACGGGCGTAGGGAACGCCCCGCGACTCGAAAGCTCGACGTCGGGGTAGCGGCTGAACGAACATTTGGTTACGTGGGCGCCCCGGCTTCGCGTTCCTGCACCGTTGCCTGCCCATCGGCGGTGACGCTGATTAGGCGCTGAGCTTGCCGCGACACCCGCATGAGCAGTTCGGGTGCGATGACCGACGCCGAACCCGCCACCGCGGCGGCCAGCAGCGCCTGACCCCAGGCCAACGGGCCCACCGGGGTGCAACCGAACAGGTGACTGAGGCCCGGGGTGGTCACCACCACCGCGAGCACCCCGAAGGACCCGACCGTGGTCAGCACCACCAGCGGGCCGTGCGAGTCGGCCACGGTCTGCGTGAGTTGCGTGCCGACCAAACCGATCAGCGCGACCGTCGCCGCCCGGCGCAGGGTGCCGGTCGCGCTGGCCATCAGCCACGCCAGCATGGCGCCGGTCGTGGTGGAGGCGCCGCGTATCCCGATCGCTCGCCACATGGCCGCCTCGTCGCGTTCCACCTCGACGTTGCTGGTTTGGGGACTGACGGCCAACGCCGCCGCCGGCAGCGCATCGGTAAGCATGTTGACCAGCAGCATCTGCCGCGCATTGAACACCGAGCGGCCGGTCAGCAGCGTGGTGATCAGCGCGAACGACACCTCGCCGAGGTTGCCGCCCAACAGCACCGAGACCGCCGAATGCACGCGACGCCACAGCTGTTGGCCTTCGTCGAGAGCCTCCAGCAGCGCGTCGATCCGTCCGTCCAACAGCACCACATCGGCCGCCGTCCGGGCCGCATCGCTGCCGCGGGCGGCCATCCCGATACCCACGCTGGCCGCTCGGATCGCGGCGGCGTCGTTGACCCCGTCGCCGACCATCGCGGTAACCAGCCCGGCGCGCTCGAGAGCCTGCACCACCTCCACCTTGTGTTCGGGCGACATCCGGGCAAAGACCAGCCGTGATGCGACCACCGTGGCCCGCTGGTCGGCCGACAGCGCTTCCCATTCGGCGCCGGTGATCACCTCGGAGTCGGTGACGTCCAGTCCGAGCTCCTGGGCGGTTGCGGTGGCGGTGGCGGGGTGGTCGCCGGTGATCAGGCGGACCCCGATATCGCGGTCGGCGAGCCCATTGAGCACGGACTGGGCCGTCGGCCGGGGAGTGTCGGCCAGGCCCAGCAGACCGACCGGCGTGAGTTCGGACTGGCACAGGGATTCCAGCAGATCGGGATCGGCGGCGGCCGCGGTGGCTTGCTCGGGGCGCAGCTGACGCTCGGCCACCGCCAGCACCCGCAGGCCACCGGTGGCCATCTCGTCGATCTGCTTGGTGAAGGGGTCCGCGGCGGCCTCGGGGGCCCGCCGCAGCGCCGCCGAGAGCACCTCCGGTGAGCCCTTGATGGTCAGTCGGGTCCCGGCCAGGGCGGCGGCAAACGGGCGGCCCGACTGGAACGGCAGGAACGCGTCACGGGAGAGTCGCGGTTGCGGCTGGGAACCGTCGCCGCGAACCGCGGGGTCGTCGGCGGCCTGGAATATCGCGTCGTCGGTGGCATGCTCAACCCGGTGGGTGTGTCTGGAGTAGGTGGTGCTCAGCGCGGCATCCAACACCTGCCCCGGGGTGAAACCCGGCGCCGGGCGCACCGTTTTGACCTTCAGCCGGTTCTCGCTCAGCGTTCCGGTTTTGTCGAAGCACACCACGTTCAACCGGGCGAGCGCTTCGATCGAGTGGGCACTGCGGATCAGCACGGATTCGCCGGTGAGCCGGCGCGCCGCAGCGAGCTGGGCCAGCGTCACCACCAGCGTCAAGCCTTCCGGCACTGCCGCGACGACCAGGGTGACCGCACTGGCCGCCGCCTCTCGCAGCGGAGTGCCGCGCGACATGCTGAGCAGCCCGACCAGGCCCCCGCTGGCGACGCTGAACGGCAACGCGCGCCGGGTGATTCGGCTCAACTGTCGCTGCAGGCCGATTTCCCGGGACTTGCGCGGGGCCATCGCCAGCGCCCGGCGCATCTCCGAACGCGAACCGACTGCGGTGACCACGGCCACCGCCGTGCCCGCCACCATCGTGGTGCCGGCATAGAGCATGCAGGCCCGCTCGGCCAGCGGGGCGCCCGGGGTGGGCTCGGTCTGCTTGGAGACCGGCAGCGACTCGCCGGTCAACGTCGACTCATCGACCTCGACACTGGATGCGTGCAACAGCCGGGCGTCGGCGGGCACCACCTCGTCGGCGTGGACTTCGATGATGTCGCCCGGACGCAGCCGCTTGGCCGGAACCTTCTCGCGGCGCTGGTCGTCGAGCGGGCCAAGTCGTCGCCGCGCGGGTGGATCCTGCACTGCCAGTAAGCGATTCAGGATGCGCTCGGCGTGCAGTTGCTGCTCGGCCGACAGCGCGGCATTGAGCAACAGCACACTGCTGACCAGGAAGGCATCCAGCGGAGAACCCAGCAATGCGCTGGCGGCGGCGCCGGTGGCCAGCATCGGGGTGATCGGAACGGACAGATCGTCGCGCATCTCGGCGGCGAAATCACGAACCAGGCGCAACGATGCTGCGGTGCCGCGGTGCACCATCCGAATCGGCGGCAACTTCTCCCATCGGTTCTCCGCGTCACGACGGTCTTCTTCGGCCGGACGCGGCAGCAGCCGCCGCACCTCCGCGATGGGCAGGCTGTGCCAGTCGTGGCCGGCTTCGGGCTCCGGCACCGTATCGTGAAAAACCTTGGTGCCCGAGCGGAATCCCAGATACAGGCTGACCGCCATGCCGACATTGACCGACGCCGAACCGCGCCCCGGCACACTGGGAATCAGCATCAGCGCGCCGATCGCCGAAGCCGACGCCGACAGGCGGATGGCGCTGTCGGTGGCGGTGCGCGCCGCCGGCAGCGCGTGCAGCACCCGCCAGGCGCCGGTCAGGTCCGAAACCAGGACATCGGCGCCCCACGGCGGCGGATGGCGCGCCCGGAGCACCCCGATGGTGACGTCGGACCGGTGCTCGGCCTGCAGCGCCGAGGTGGTCAACAGCGCCACCGTGGCCCCACCGGCTTTCAGCTCGGCAAGCGCGGCCGCCATCGCATCGTCGATCGACTCGGCCGAGGGATAAAGATGGTCGAATCCTTGCGCCAGAGAACGTAATCCGTCATCCTTCAGGGAAAAGACCCGAGGGCGCGCGCGGCGTGCTTCGGTGATCACCGCGGCCGCGTATGGGTCGCGAACGGGGCTGATCAGGGCCCGGCCGGTCCGCCCGGCTCCCGGGATGTCAGCCAGGTGGTGCCATCCGGGGGCCAGCCGTTGGTCGTCGAGGGCGGCCGCGACCGCCTCCCAGGCCTTGCCGCGCGCCGAATTCTGTACTCCCAAGACGCGGCTGACCGTCAACTCGTCGGTGTAGAGGGCGCGAGGATCGATCATGATCGCGTCGACCCGGTCGAGTGCCCGCAGGGCGCGGGGGCGCAGCACCAGCGCGTCGTGCTGGGAGGTCAGGCCGTTGCTCAATGCGCAGCCGAACGCTTCGCGCACGGTGCGCAACGGCTTTGGGACCGCGGCCAGGGCGGCGGCGCCGGCCGCGTCCGGGTTACGTGACAACAGCCCAACCACGGCGGCGGCGCCGAGACCGGTCAAACCGATCCGGTTGGCGTAGCGTTCCGCGGGTCCATCGGGCGGACTCGAGATGCGCTTTGGTGTTGCCGCGGTAGCGTCCGGGGTGGCGTAGCTGCCCAGGCGCGGCTCGTGCCGAAACCAGGTGGACCGGCCGTTCCACGCCTCGGCGGCGAGCATCGCCCGGGTGGCGGCTTCGGCGGCGGCGGCCGTCGGCGACAGCGTCAATGCGGCCATGGTGGCATTGACGACGCCGAACAGGACGTCGGTGCCCTCCGGCCCGAGCCGCTTTTCCAGTTCACGCCGTAGCCGGGGAAGGTGGTCTATCAGCGTCGGGGGTACCGCGACCAAGTCGGGCAATCGGGGCAGCCGCAGCAGGCTGCCGGTCAGCGAAAGGCCAAGGCCCATGGTGGCGGCCCCGGCCGCGATCATGCGGCCCATCAGCACCACGTCGTCGCCCGGCAGGCCGGTCGGCTGCTGCCCGGTTGTCCGGGTCCGATGGCGCCCCTCGGCAGCGGCGACGATCCGGCACAGTTGCGCCGTCGAGGGCCCCTCGGCCTCGGCATCCAACGTGACCACCAGCCGTGCCAGGGTGCGATTGAGGAATGCGGTGTGCACGCCCGGTGTCTGGCGCACGGCCGCCAGTACGTCGCCGGCGATGGCCGCGGCGTCGTCGCCGCTCAAGCCGCGCACCTCGATCCAGCGCCGCCGACCATTGGTGCTGCAGCGCCGTGCCGGTGGGCCGCCCATCGCCTCGACCGCCACGCCCGCCGCCGCCCGGGCCAAGGCCGGCACATCGGGGGTGGCGCGGGCCAAGGACTTTCCGATGCTGGCCGCAACGTTGCCGCCCAGCAGAGCCGTGCTGCCGGCGGTGGCCGCCAGCAGGGCTCCCGCCCGCAGCGGCGCCGTCACCAGGCCGAAACCGGGCAGATACCGCGTGATCGAGTTGTTCACGTTACCTAGCACCGATTCCCGATTGGTCTGTCAAGAACTTCCGGGCGGTCTGGCAGCCTCCCCGGTCGCACCACACTCGAATGCGTTAGCGCCGCTGCTCTCACTGGGAACACTAGTCGGGCGCGACGACATGCGCAGGAGCCATTCAGGCCCGGATCCGCGGGTCTTTCGTCACTAGCGCAAGTCGCGCGACGGTGACCGCGCGGGTTGAAAAATTTGGCTCGCAATCTCATGTCTGCGGGCGCCGCCTGGTCCATGATGGCCCTGTCGACTCCGCGGTGGCACTACCCGGAAATTCACGCCTAGAGAGGTTCTACCCATGCGGACCGCCTACCACGAGCAGCTCGCCGATCTGGCCGCGCGACTAGGAGAGATGTGTGGCATGGCCGGGTTGGCGATGAAGCGTGCGACCCAAGCCCTGTTGGAGGCCGATGCGGTGGCCGCCGACCAGGTGATCGCCGACCACGAGCAGATCGTGGCGATGCGCGCGAAAATCGAAAAAGACGCGTTGGCGTTGCTGGCGTTGCAGCAGCCGGTGGCCAGCGAGTTGCGGTCGGTCTTCAGCGCCGCGCAGATCATCGCCGATACCGAGCGGATGGGTGCGCTGGCGGTACACATCGCCAAGATCGCCCAGGTGGAGTATCCCAAGCAGGTGCTTCCCGAGGGAGTCCGCGGCTGCTTCGCCGAGATGGCCAAGGTGGCAATCGCGTTGGGGGACAGCGCAAAACAGGTGCTGCTGACCCGTGACCCGAAGAAGGCCGCGTTGCTGCACGACCAAGATGATGCGATGGACGATCTGCATCGGCGCCTGCTCGGTGTGCTGATTGACCAGGAATGGAAATACGGGGTCGCCACGGGTGTGGAAACCGCACTGCTGGCCCGTTTCTACGAACGCTTCGCCGACCATGCGGTGGAGGTCGGGCGCCGCGTCATCTTCATGGTCACCGGGGTACTGCCTTCCGAGGACGAGATATCCACGTATTAGGTCGGCGCGCCGCATCTGCTCTGGGCTGACAAGATGACCTCGTGCAGGTAGCGCCGAGTGTCCGGGGCCGCGTGTGGCGGTCTGGGCAGCTCCAGGATGAGTTCGATTTCGACAAGATCGCTGAGTACCTCAGCGAGGAGAACACCCTGGTCTGGGCCGATTTGTGCAATCCGGACCATGACACGTTGAGCAACCTGGCCGAAAAACTCCGCCTGAACCACTGGGCCGTCGAAGACGCGGTGGCGGCGGCGGAGCGGGTCAAGTCGACCGCCTATGTGACCCACACCTTCTTCACCGTCTAAGACGCCGGTGTGGTCGGCGGCCTGGGCGAAGACACTGCGCCTATGTTGTCGATGCGCCGGATTTCGGCGTTCGTGCTCGGTCAGGGGTTGATCACCGTGCGGCTGACGCCGGATTTCGACATCACCCAAGTCACCCGGCGCTGGGATGAGATCGGCGGGCAACAGTACGGCGTGGGTGCATTGGTGCACGGTTTGCTTGACGTGGTGGTCGACAGTCACTTCGCGGCGGTGGAAGCCCTCGATGACTGCATCGAGGCGATCGAAGATGAATTGTTCGAAAACAACTCGCCACGGGGGAGCTTTCAGCGCCGAACCTTTCAGATCCGCAGAGACCTGGTCAACCTGCGGCGCATCGCGCTACCGATGCGCGAAGTGGTCAACTCCCTGCAGCATCACCGCCTGCACGTTGAGGCCGCCCGGGAACTCGACCCGCTCTACGCCGATCTGTATGACCACGTGCTTCGGGTTTCGGAGTGGACAGAGTCGTTACGCGACATGATCTCAATCATTTTCGAAACCAACCTCTCGCTGCAGGACGCCCGGCTCAACGCCGTCATGAAGAAGCTGACCGGATGGGCGGCCATCATCGCGGTGCCAACCGCGATCACGGGCTTCTACGGCCAGAACGTTCCCTACCCGGGCTTCGGAACGCTAGCGGGTTTCCTCGCCAGTACCAGCGTGATCGTGGTCCTGATGGCGTTGCTCTACGTGATGTTCCGCCGTCGCGACTGGCTCTGATCCCGAATCACATGCGGGACATGGTGTTTTGCGTTCAAGGGCGCGCCCAGCACCAGTCCGTCCGGCATTTGGGTGAATGAACCCAAGGAGTCCGCAGCGCCAACCCCGGACGCGACGGCGCAAACTTTGCCGTTAGGGCCCCTATGCTCGGCTGGGTCGGTAGTCTCGCCACCGGCGACGTCGCCACCCGGCTAGGAGGACCGCTGTGAAGCCCGCACCGCTGCGCGTCCGCGACGCTTTGGGGCCGGCGCGGGTACGACTGCACGGTGGGCCGGTGCTGGCCGAGCTGAGCGAACGGTTCGGCGCGGCCGCCCGCGCAAAGGTGCTGGCCGGCGAGGTGGTCGACGCGGCAGGCGCCATCGTCGATACCGCGACGGTGGCGGAGCCCGGATCGCATGTGTACCTCTACCGTGATCTTCCCGAAGAAGTGCCGGTGCCCTTCGAGATGCCGGTGCTCCACCAGGACGAGGACATCGTGGTCGCCGACAAGCCGCACTTTCTGGCGACCATGCCGCGGGGTCGCCACGTCGCGCAAACCGCGCTGGTGCGGTTGCACTGCGAGCTCGGGTTGCCCGAGCTGAGCCCGGCGCACCGGCTCGATCGGCTGACGGCCGGGGTGTTGCTGTTCACCACCCGGCGCGAGTTGCGCGGGCGATATCAGACGCTGTTTGCCCGGGGTGCGGTACGCAAGACCTACCTGGCCCGGGCCGCGGTCGATGCTGACCTGGCATTCCCGCGGGTTATCCGCAGCCGCATCGTCAAGCGGCGGGGCCACTTGCAGGCGGTCTGCGAGCCCGGTGAGCCCAATGCGGAAACGCTGGTGGAGCTGATCTCACCCGAGGGCCTGTACCGGTTGACCCCGCGGACCGGGCGCACCCACCAGCTGCGGGTGCACATGGCCTCGCTTGGCCTGCCGATCTTCGGGGATCCCCTGTACCCCAACGTGATACCCGAGTCGCCACATGACCTTAGCGACTTCAGCTCGCCGCTGAGCCTGCTGGCTCAGCGCATCGAGTTCGAGGATCCGCTGTCCGGCTCGCGCCGCGAGTTCGTCAGTCCCCGAGAAATATGAGCCAACCACCGGGAGTGCCTCATGAGTGAAGAAAACACACTGGTCATCGTCGCCGGGTACCAGGATCTGGATGCGGCTCAACACGATTTCGAGAATCTGACCGGTCGGGCCAACGCCAAGACTCTGCCGCTGCAAGGCGCGGTGCTGGTCGGCAAGGACAATGAGGGCAAGATCGATACCGGCAACCGTCTCGGCCGCCGTGGTGCCGCCTGGGGGGGCCGGCGCGGGGCTGGCGGTCGGCCTCTTCTCGCCGGCGCTGCTGGCGTCGACGGCGGTGGGTGCGGCGGCCGGCGCGCTGGCGGGCACCTTCATCCAGCACCGGGTCAAGAGCGGCCTGGCCGACAAGATCGGGCAGGCGTTGTCGGCGGGCAGCGCGGTGGTCATCGCCGTGACGCCGGCGCAGGGCCGGTTGCCGGTGGAGCAGACGTTGTCGGGCTCGCCGATGAAATCGGTTGCCGAATTGAGCCGGTCGACGATGCGGAGCCTGGGTGCGGCGCTGCAGGAAGCGATGGGCAAGTTCAATCCGGACCGCACCAAACTGCCGATCCCGCAGCGCAGCTTCGGTGGCACCATCGGCCGCACCATGGCGGAGTCGGTCGGCGACTGGACGATCGTCGCGGGCGCCAACGCCCCCGACGATGCACCCAACGTGCTCATCGTGCTCATCGACGACGCCGGATTCGGGGGACCGGATACCTTCGGAGGCGGCATCAGAACTCCGACGCTGTCGCGGGTGGCGAACAATGGTCTGGCCTACAACCGCTTTCATCTCACCGCGATCTGCTCGCCGACTCGTGCCGCGCTACTGACCGGCCGCAACCATCACCGGGTCGGCTTTGGATCGGTGTGCGAGTTGCCCGGCCCCTACCCCGGCTATTCGACGGTCAAGCCGCGCAGCTGCGCAGCGCTACCGCGTATCCTGCGCGACAACGGTTATGTGACCGGCGCTTTCGGTAAATGGCATCTGACCCCGGACAACGTTCAGGGAGCGGCGGGTCCATTCGACAACTGGCCGCTGGGTTGGGGGTTTGACCATTTCTGGGGATTCCCGTCGGGTGCGGCCGGCCAGTATGACCCGATCATCACCCAGGACAACTCCGTGCTGGGCATACCGCAGGGGGGACGACGGGAAGCCCTATTTCTTCCCCGACGACCTCACCGACAAGGCCATCGAGTGGCTGCACACCGTACGGGCGCAGAACGCGACCAAGCCGTGGCTGTTGTACTACTCGACCGGCGCCACACATGCACCGCACCACGTGTTCAAAGAGTGGGCCGACAAATACCAGGGCCAGTTCGACGAGGGCTGGGATGTGTATCGGCAAAAGACATTCGAGCGCCAGAAGGAGCTCGGGATCATTCCGCCCGACGCCGAACTGACCGAGCGTCCCGACCTGTTCCCGGCCTGGGACAGCTTGTCGGAGGCGCAACAGAAGCTCTTCGCCCGACAGATGGAAGTGTTCGCCGGGTTCTCCGAGAACGCGGACTGGAACGTGGGCAGGCTGCTCGACGCGATCGACGGTCTCGGTGAATCGGACAACACGCTGGTCTTCTACATCTGGGGCGACAACGGCGCCAGCATGGAGGGCACCAACACCGGATCGTTCAACGAGATGACGTTCCTCAACGGCCTGGATCTCGATGCCGAGCGGCAGCTGGAGCTCATCGAACAATACGGTGGCATCGAGGCGCTCGGCGACGAGTTCACCGCACCGCATTTCGCCAGCGCGTGGGCGCACGCTAACAACACGCCGTTCCAGTGGGGCAAGCAGATGGCCAGCCACCTCGGCGGCACCCGGGACCCGATGGTGGTCTGCTGGCCCAGCCGGATCCCGCGCGAAGGCGGTATTCGAAGCCAGTTCACCCACTGCATCGATATCGCGCCAACTGTGTTGCAGGCCATCGGCTTACCGGAGCCCACCAGTGTCGATGGCTTCGAGCAGGAACCGATGGACGGCACCAGCTTCGTGCACACCTTCGATGACGCGCAGGCCGAAGAACGTCATACCGTGCAGTACTTCGAAAACTTCGGCAGCCGCTCCATCTACCAGGACGGCTGGTGGGCGTGTGCCCGGCTGGACAAGGCGCCGTGGGACCTGTCTCCGCAGACCATGGCGCGCTTTTCGCCCGGCAACTACGACCCGGAGAAGGATGTCTGGGAGCTCTACTACCTGCCCGACGATTTCTCTCAGGCCAGAAATGTGGCGGCCGAGCATCCGGACAAACTGGCCGAGCTACGTGAGCTGTGGTGGCAGGAAGCCGAACGCAATCGGGTGCTGCCGCTGCTGGGCGGGCTCGCGGTGATGTACGGCGAGCTACCGCCGCTGCCCACCATCACCCGGTTCGCCTTCCAGGGCGGCGTGCAGAACATCCAGCGTGGCATGGTGCCGCGCGTCTTCGGGCGCTCCTACGCGATCGAAGCACGGCTGCACATCCCCGATGGCGGTGCCGAAGGGGTGATCGTGGCCAACGCCGACTTCATGGGTGGGTTCGCGTTATGGGTAGACGAACAGCGGCGGTTGCACCACACCTATTCGTTCCTCGGCATCGAGACCTACCGGCAGGTGTCCACCGAACCCGTCCCCACCGGCGATGTCACGGTCCGGATGTTGTTCGAATCCGAAGCGCCCGTGGTCGGCTCCGGTGGCCGGGTGACGTTGTGGGCCAACGACCGTCTGATCGGCGAGGGCGAGTTGCCGCAAACCGTGACGCTGGCCTTCACGTCCTATGCCGGGCTGGATGTCGGTCGCGACAACGGTCTGGTCGTCGACCGGGACTACGAGGACAAGGCGCTGTACATGTTCAGCGGCACGGTAAAAGAGGTCGTCTTCGACCTCAAACCCGTCCATCCTGACGCGGAGAAGGCGTTGCATGAGCATGCCTCGATCCAAGCCGTGGGTCAGGGTGCTGCCGGCTAGCCCGAGACGCTCGCCCAACGCTTAGGCCTGGGAGTGATGCCTGGGGCAGTACGCGGCAATGCTCACGCCGACGAAGTAGCCGGCACGGTAGCCGTCCAGGCTGCTGCTGACCGCCACGTCACCAGCGACATCGGACTTCTGCCTGCCGGAATCGAGCGCATTGCACACCTGGTGACCGGCCATGATCGCGGCTTGTGGCGATGCGAAGTTGATGCCGTGGGACCTCACGGCGTTCAAGAAGGCGTCATCCACCGCATCGGCGTGCGCGGTCGCGGTGGCCAACTCCGTGAGCCCGACCAGCGCGACCACCAAGACCAGGGCACGCGTTCTGCTGCTCCTCATTGCTGGAACCTCCCCGCCGAGAAGAGCCCTTCGGCCCTCGGCCGCCATACCCGCAACAGGTTGTAGTTGGCCATCCGGGCGCGGTGATGTCGGCCGTCTTTCGGGAGCGTGTACCGGTCGCAAACTGTGGCTGAATTTGCGAATGCGGCCCCGTTGCGGCTTCGCCGGAGCCGATCTTTGCATCGGAGATCTTGTTACGATGCGTCTGGCTGGCCGCGACCATGCCGACGGCGATCATTTCATCGTTGCAAGGAATTGAAGTGAGATTCAATCGATTTGGCGCCGCGGTGAGTGTATTGGCCCTCGGCGCATCGATACTTTCGGGATGTTCGGGTGACAACAACGTCGCCGGCAAAAGCGTGGCGCCGGGAACCACTTCGGCGCAAGTGACCTGCGGCGGCAAGCGGACTCTGGCGGCCAGTGGTTCCACCGCCCAGGAAAACGCCATGATCCGGTTTGTCCGTTCCTTCGAGCAAGCCTGCCCCGGTCAGTCGTTGAACTACACGGCCAACGGCTCAAGCGCCGGGATTAGCGAATTCATCCGCGGCCAGACCGATTTCGGGGGCTCGGATTCGCCGCTGAACAGCGACGAGCACACCCAGGCCGAGCAACGCTGCGGCTCGCCCGTCTGGAATCTGCCACTGGTGTTCGGCCCGATTGCCATCGCCTACCGGGTCAACGGTCTGACATCGCTGAACCTGGACGGCCCCACCGCGGCCAGGATCTTCAACGGCAGCATCACCAACTGGCACGATCCCGCGATCGAAGCACTCAATCCGGGCGCCGACCTGCCCACCGAACCCATTCGCGTCGTCTTCCGCAGCGACGGGTCCGGCACCACGGACAACTTCCAGCGATACCTCGATAGCGCTTCCAACGGTGGGTGGGGCAAGCGTGCCGGCAAGCATTTCAACGGCGGCGTGGGGGAGGGCGCCAAGGGCAACGCCGGCGCCGCCGCCGTCGTCAGCAGCACCGAAGGGGCGATCAGCTATGTGGAATGGTCGTTCGCTCGTGAGCAGCATCTCGACATGGCCAAGATCATCACCTCGGCCGGGCCCGCTCCGGTAGCGATCAGCGAAGAGTCGGTGGGAAAGACGATTTCGGCTGCCTGGTTTGTCGGGGAGGACAACGATCTGGCTTTCGATACCCTCTCGTTCTACCGGCCAAACCAACCGGGCGCTTACCCGATCGTGCTGGCGACCTATGAGATCGTGTGCTCGAAGTACCCCGATGCGCAGGTCGCAATGGCTGTCAAAGCGTTTCTGCAGAGCTCGGTCGGTGCCGGCCAGAATGCCCTTGCGGGCACCGGATACGTGCCGATTCCCGACGAATTCAAGTCGCGATTGTCGCGCGCCGTCAGTGCCATTGCCTGACGGTGACGCGCAATGTTCCAAGGCATTTCCCGCCGTCGTCAACGCGATGTTCCGGAAAATTTTCTCGCGTAGTCAAGGTGATGTCATGGACTTCATCGCGATGCCCCCGGAGATGACCTCGGCGTTGATCCACTCGGGGCCCGGTCCCGAATCACTGATTGAGGCCGCCGATGCGTGGCAGCGGCTGGGCGCCGATTTGGAGGAATCCGTTCGCGCTCACGATCCGGTGTTGTCCGTGTTGACCGATGTCTGGCGCGGCCCGTCCTCGGCGGCGATGGTTGGGGCCATCAGCCCGTATCTCACCTGGCTGCGAGCCACCGCCCAACAGTGCCAGCAACTGGCGGCATCGGCGCAGGTCGCCGCGGCCGCATTTGGCTCCACGCTGGCGACCGTGGTGCACCCCTCGGAGGTCAGGGCCAACCGGATTGCGCTGGCGCAGTTGTTGGCCACCAACCGACTGGGCCGAAACCTTGCGGCCATCGCCGAGACCGAAGCCCAGTACGAGGGCATGTGGGTGAACAACTCTGCGGCCATGTGTCGCTACGAGGCGGCCTCGGTACAAGCTGTCGCATTACCGCAGTTCTCTTCGCCGCTGTCGACGCCCGATCTGACCGGCCCGGCCACTCGAGCCAACGTGGCCGCGGCGGCCGCGGCTCCCGTTGCGGCCGCCTCCCCGCTTGATGTATTGCAGTCGCTGACCTCTATCGATCCCAACAGCGGCTGGTTTGGATTGGCCAACACCTATGCCAATCAATTTGTGTCGTCCGGTTTTCCGGTCAACCTGCTCAGCTACCTGGCGCAGAACACCTCGGCGCAGGCGTTGACGTCGGTGGCCCCCGACATCGCCGAGGGACTGTCGGAAGGTGAGTCGGCGCTGGGGGAGTCGGCGGCCACCTTGTCCAGCGCTGTGGAAGGTGTCGGCGCCGCGGCGGCGCCGACGGCCGCGTTGGGGGTCGGCATGCCGATAGGCAACCTCACCGCACCACCCGCTGCGGCCGGGCTGTTGCCAGCCGCCCAGACGCCGGTGCAACTCGCGTCGGTGGCATCACCGCTCGGGACCGCGGAGTCCGGGTTTCCGATGCTGCCAGCGCTGATGCCACCGCCGATCTCGGCGGGCAGCGGTTGGCGCAAGCGCAAGCAGCAGAAGTACGAAGACCTCGAATACGGCCTGGAACTCAAGGGGACGTTCATGCCCCGACCGCCATCGGCGGGCTGAACGGCGGGGAGGCCGTCAAGCACGTTGGGGCAGCGGTCGGTAACTTTGCGTCATGCTCGGGGTGCGCTGGCTATCACTGCTGGTTCTGGCGCTATGCCTGGTGGGGTGCGGTGAACAACAAACCTCGGTGCCCCGCGCGCGAAACGAGGCCGGAATGTTTGCGTTCGGCGGTCTCAAGCGGACCTACATCCTGCACGTGCCGCCCGGTCCGCCGACTGGGCTGGTACTCAATCTGCACGGTGGCGGCTCCAGCGGCGCCGGACAGCAACGCCTCACCGACTTCGACTCCGCGGCCGACGCGAACAACTTGCTGGTGGTGTATCCCAACGGCTACGACAAGAGCTGGGCCGACGGGCGGGGGGCCGCACCGGCCGACCGGCGCCACCTCGATGACATCGGCTTCCTGGTGGCCCTAGTGGGCAAGGTACAGAAGGACTTTGGGGTGCCGGCCGGGCACGTCTTCGCCACCGGGATGTCCAACGGGGGATTCATGTCCAACCGCCTGGCGTGTGACCGCGCGGACGTATTCGCGGCGATCGCTCCGATCGCCGGCACGCTGGGCGTGGGTGTGCCGTGCAATCCGTCCCGCCCGGTGTCGGTGTTGGCGGCGCACGGTACCGCAGATCGGGTGGTGCCCTTCAAGGGAGGCAAGGTGCGCGGGCGCGGCGGGCTCAGCCGCGCCATCTCGGCCGCGAGCATGATCGAGCGCTGGCGGGCAGTCGATGAGTGCCAAGGCAAACCAGCGGTAGCAGAGTTGCCCGAAGCCGGGGATTCAACGGTGGTGCTGCGCTTCGATTCCACCGCGTGCGCCCCCGGCACGGAAGTGATCTTCTACCAGATCGGCAACGGCGGGCACACCTGGCCGGGCAGCAGGCAGTACCTGCCCAAGCCGGTCATCGGGGCCACCACCCGCGCATTCGACGGGTCGGAGGCGATTGTCCAATTCTTCGTGACCCACGCCCGCGAGTAGCTGGGATCGCCGGCTCAGCGTTGGCAGGCCGGGCACCAGTACCGCACCCGCTCGCTGGAGCCGTCAGGCCCTTGGCGCTCGATGCCGGTCGCGCAGCGCCGGCATGGCTGACCGGCCCTGCCGTAGACCCACAACTGCCGACCGGCGCGGGTCTCGCCGGTGGTGGTGCGGTTCCAGCGCAGCCGGTTGGCCCACAGCATTTCTCGAGCGCGGGTAACCAGGCGCAGCGGCTTGGCAACGTCGCTGACCGGCGCGGTTGGCAGGTGTCCGCTGACGAAGCACAGCTCGTTGCAGTAAACGTTGCCGATCCCGGCCAGCACCCGTTGATCGAGCAGTGCCTCGGCGATGCAACGATGCGGGTCGGCGGCCAGGTTGGCGGCCGCGATGTGTGGATCCCAGTCCTCACCCAGCAGATCGGGCCCCAGATGCGCGACGACGGCGCCCTCGTTGTCGCGCTCCAGCAGCTCCAGCACGCCCAGGTCAACGCCCACTGCCCGGATATCGTTGGCTTCCAGGATGATTCGTGCGTGGTGGTCTACCCGCGGCGGCCGGTCGCCGACTCGCCAGCTGCCGTCCATCTTCAGATGGGAGTGAATGCTGACCAGAGCGGTCCGGATGAACAGATGCTTGCCGCGGCTTTGCACCTCCTCCACCACTTGCCCGGTCAGGTCCACGGTCGCGAACCGCGGCACCCGAATATCACAGCGGGTCAGCGTTTTTCCGGCCAGGTATTGACGCAGCCTGGCTGCGGTGTGCCAGACGGTGTCACCCTCGGGCATGGCTCACCGAAGCCGCAGACCGCGAGGCGTGCGTAGGAAGCCGGCATCGGCCAGGGCGGTGACCGCCAGGCTCGCCTGGCCGGCCCCGGCCTGTAGCACCGGCACTCCGTTGATTCGCTCGACCAATAGTGACCCGACCCGCCGGGTGGCGACCAGGTCGGCCAGCGCGATGGCCGCCGCAGCGTTGGCCTCGGGGTCGTCGGTGAAGGTCAGCAGCGTTCGCCCGCCTCGTTCGAGGAACCAGGCCAGGGCGCCATCCACCAGCACGACCAGTGCCCCGGCCTTGCGGCCTGGGCGGGCCCCGACGTTGGAACCGTCGTCGTCCGAAGTGGGCCACGGCAGCGCGGCGCCATAGGGGTTGGCCGAGTCGGCGGCGGCCAGCAGCACGGCCTGATACTGCGGACGCCGGCTGTCGGTGAAAGCGCTCGGATCGTCGAGGTAGCTGCGTAATCTGTCGACGGTGGCCGCGACGGCGAATTGCGCACCACCGAGCGACTCGACGAAGTAGCCGCGGTGGCATCGCCCGGCATCCTCAAACGCGCTCAACACCTTGTAGAGGGTCGCGAATCCGCCCGGAACACCTTCGGAGGCCACCGCACCCTTGGTCAGCACACCGTGTCGGTTCAGCAGCAGCTCGGCTTGGTAGTGGGCCCGCACCGTCGAGTCCGGCTCCGGCGGCGGCAGCAGCGACCAGCGGCCGGCCACGGTCGGGTCGACGGAACGGGGCTGGGCATGGGCGACGCTGTATCGGCTGAGCCGGGGTGGGCGGTGTCCGCGATGCGCGGGGGCGGAGCGTTTTCGGCTCCCCGGGCCGCCGCCACCGAGCAATGCCCGCACCGGCACGAACGTGTCGCCGCAGACCCGGCCGGCCCAGATCAGTTCCCACAGGGCGGCCTTGATCGCCGCCTCATCCGGTATGTCGCCGATGAGCTGGCGGAAGAAGTAGGCACCTCCGCCGGCCAGCGTGTCCAGGATCGCCCGGTGGGCTTCGCCGAACTCGATCTCGGCGGGTGCGGCCAGGGTCAACGGAGCCGAATCGGCAAGGTGCAGCGTCACCCAACCGTCACTGCCCGAAATGGATCCGGCGCCCGCCCAGGTGACTTCGCCGGTGGCAAGCAGCTCGTCGAGTATCGCCGGGGAATAGTCGCGCACCCGCGGGGCCAGCACCAGCGGTTCCAGCGCGGACGCGGGGATCCGCACGCCGGCGAGCTGATCGATCACCGATGCCAGCCGGTCAATGCCGCCGTGGCCCGAGTCGGCGCCGCCCACCTGGTGCCACTCCGGTAGGAAACGCCCGTAGGCAGCGGTGCTGACCGGCTCAACCTGGGCCCGCAGCGCGGCCAACGAACGGCGCCGCAAGATGCGCAATACCTCGGCATCGCACCACTGCTCGGACCCCGCGCCGCCAAAGACCCCGGTGGCGACGAAATCGCCGCGCACCAAGCGCCCGTCGCTGGCCAGCCGGCCCAGTACATCGGCGGTCACCCGCAGCCCCAAGCCGAACCTGCCCGCGGCCTCGGCGGTGGTGAACGGCGGGTGGGTGCGTGCATAGCGGCCCAGCAGCTCGGCCAACGGGTCGGCCACCGCCTCGGTAAAGGCGGCCGGTAAGCCCACCGGAACCGCCGCGCCGACGCCGTCGCGCAGCCGGCCGATGTCCTCGACAGCCACCCACCAGCTGTGGCCCGCGTAGGACACCTCCAGCGCGCGCCGCGCGGCACGCAGGCCCTCTAGCCAGCCGCCGATGTCGGTGCCGCCGGTGGTGTCGGACCGCGCCGCGACCTCGTCCTCGGTTAGTGGACCCAGCAGCCGCAGCAGATCCGCCACCCCTTCCGCGTCGCGGGCGGCCCGATCGGCGCACAGGTGCTGCAATTGGCCGCCGGTCGCGGCGATCACCTCGGGGTCCAGCAGCTCGCGCAGCTCGACGCGGCCGAGCAACTCGGCCAGCAGCGTGCTGTCCAGTGACAGTGCCGCGGCGCGGCGCTCGGCCAGCGGCACATCGCCCTCGTACATGAACGCGCCGACGTAGCCGAACAGCAGCGACGCCGCGAACGGCGAGGGCTTGGTGGTTTCGGTCTCGGCCACCCGAACCCGACGCTGGGCGATGTCGGTCATCAGGGTGGTCAGCGTCGGAACGTCATAGACATCCTGCAGACACTCGCGCACCGTTTCCAGCACCATCGGGAAGTCGGGGTACTTGCGCGCCACATCCAGCAGCTGCGCGGCGCGCTGGCGCTGGTGCCACAACGGTGACCGGCGGCCGGGATGGCGGCGGGGGAGCAGCAGCGCCCGGGCCGCCGACTCCCGGAATCGGGAGGCGAACAACGCCGAAGCGCCCACTTCGGCGGTCACGATCGCGTCGATCTCGTCGGCGTCGAAAAGGAACAGCTCGGCACCCGGGGGCGTTTCGGTGCCGGTGTCGGAAATGGTGTCGGGCAATCGAACCACGATGCCGTCATCGGAGGCCGTTGGCTTCTCGTCGAGGCCGTAGCGATCACGCAGTCGCCGGCCGACTGCCAGCGCTAGTGGGCCGTGCACCCGCAGGCCGTAGGGCGAGTGCAGGATTACCCGCCAGTCGCCGAGCTCGTCGCGGAAGCGCTCGACCAGCAGCGTGGTGTCGGTGGGTACCACCCGGGTCGCGGTCTTCTGGTCGTCGAGCAGTCCCCACAGGTTGTCCGTTGCGAAATCGTCGAAACCCAACCCCGCACAACGCTTGTCAAATTCCGCGCGGTCTAGCCGGGCCAACTCGCCGGTGAGCGCGCCCAGTGCGGCGCCCAGTTCGGCGGGGCGGCCGACATCGTCACCGCGCCAGAAGGGCAGCCGAGCGGGTTCGCCCGGAGCGGGTATCACCAGCACCCGGTCGTGGGTGATCTCGGTGATTCTCCAGCTGGTGGCACCCAGCGAGATCACGTCACCCGGCCGGGACTCGTAGACCATCTCCTCGTCGAGTTCGCCTACCCGAGAGGGCTTTTCCGCTTCGCTGGCCAGGTAGACGGTGAACAGGCCGCGGTCGGGGATGGCGCCGCCGGAGGTGACGGCCAGGCGCTGCGCCCCGGGGCGTGCGGTCAGCGTTCCGGTTCCGCGGTCGTAGACCAGTCGTGGGCGCAACTCGGCGAATTCGGTGGACGGATACTTGCCCGACAGCAGATCCAGCGTGGCCTCGAAGACGCTGCGCGGCAGGGTGGCGAAGGAAGCGCTGCGGCGCACGGTGTCGAACCATTGATCGGCGTCGAGCGGCTCCAGGGCGGCGGCGGCGACCGTGTGCTGGGCCAGGATGTCCAGCGGGTTGGCCGGCACCCGCATGGTCTCGATCTGGCCGGTGCGCATGCGCTGCACGCTGATCGCGCAGCCGAGTAGGTCGGTGCGGTGCTTGGGGAACAGCACCCCGCGGGAAACCTCGCCGACCTGGTGGCCGGCCCGCCCGATGCGTTGCAGGCCGCTGGCCACCGACGGCGGTGCTTCCACCTGAATCACCAGATCGACAGCCCCCATGTCGATCCCGAGTTCCAGGCTCGAGGTTGCCACCACCGCCTTGAGCGCTCCGCGTTTGAGGTCCTCCTCGACCTGGGCGCGCTGTTCCTTGCTGACCGAACCGTGGTGGGCCCGGGCCAGCAGGGGCGCAGCGCCGAAGGTCTGCCCACTGGCCATGATCTGGGCCGGGGCGCCGCCGGCGACCTGCGTGTTGGCCTCCGACGGGAGCGTCATGCCGGACCGCTCCGCGTGAATCTCGTTGAGCCGTGCGGTGAGCCGTTCGGCTAGTCGCCGCGAATTGGCAAACACGATGGTCGAGTTGTGCGACTCGATGAGGTCGACCAACCGAGACTCCACATCGGGCCAGATGGTGTTGTCCGCCAAGTTGGCCATGTCAGCCACCGGAACCTGCACCGTGAGGTCGAAGGTCTTGGCCGAATGCGGGGCGACGATGGTGGTCGGCGCCGATCCGGACAGGAACCGGGCGAGTTCCTCGGGCGGTCGTACGGTCGCCGATAGCCCGATGCGCTGCGCGGGGGGCCCGACGCGGCGATCGGGGGCCAGTTGGTCGAGTCGCTCCAGGGATAGCGCCAGGTGCGCTCCGCGCTTGGTGGCCGCGATCGCGTGGATCTCGTCGACGATGACGGTCTGCACCCCGGCCAACGTCTCGCGTGCGGCCGAGGTCAACATCAGAAACAGCGACTCCGGGGTGGTGATCAGCACGTCGGGCGGTCGCGTGATGAGTTGGCGGCGCACCGCCGGCGGTGTGTCCCCGGAGCGGACCCCGACGCTGATCTGCGGTGGGGGCAGACCCCGGCGTTCGGCAAGCCGGGTGAGCCCGGCCAGCGGCGTGCGCAGGTTGCGCTCCACATCGACCGCCAGGGCCTTCAGCGGCGACACGTAGAGCACCCGGGTGCCGGCCGTGCGGTCGGGGCAACGGGCCAGGCTGTCCAGGGCCCACAGGAACGCGGCGAGCGTCTTACCCGAGCCGGTCGGGGCGATCACCAACGTGTTGTCGCCGGCCGCGATGGCGGCCCAGGCGCTGGCCTGTGCTGGGGTGGGCGCGGCGAAGGTGTTGGTGAACCATTCGCGAGTGATCGCGCTGAACCGCCCCAGGGGTTCGGGGCCCAGGGGTTCGGGGCGCGCGGTGCTCACCTAGCCATGGTGCCAACGGGCACCGACAAAAACTATTGCGGCGTGTGTCGGGCGGTCGCCATCGCCTCGGCGAGCTCGCCGGGAATCTCGGGCACCCGCGCGATCGAGTCCAGCAGCGTGTGGGCACAGGCGTCGGCGAGGCGGTCGGCGTCGGTGCCGGGGTCCATGATCCGCTGGCGGCAGATTTCGAAGGTGAACGCCAACCAGCCGTAGATGATCACCCGCAGGTCACGCTCGACATGCTGGTCCAGCGCGGTGCTGCCCGGAATGCCGCTCACGACTTGGCCGATCCGGGTCATGATGTGTTCCATCTGGCGGTTCTTGGCCTCGTCATCGATGCCCAGCAGAACCGGATCGGAGCGTCCCAGGCCCACGTAGGCGGCCCAGGCGGCCTCCGGGTTGTGTTGGTGGTAGGCCATGTAGGCCAGCACGCCGAGGCGGATCTCCTCGAACATCGTCATTCCGACGGGGGACTCGATGCTGGTGGCCTCGTAGAGCCGATCCGCCTCGTCCTTGACGACCGCCGCGAAGAACGCCCGTTTGTCCGGGAAGTAGTGATACATCAGCGCGCGCGAAACCCCGGCGCGCTCCGCAATCTCATCGATGCGGACCTCGTCGTAAGGTCGCTTGCCGAAAACTTCCGCCCCCAGGGCGAGCAGTTCAGCGCGTCGATCCTCGGGGATAACCGCCTTCTGGCTGTCGCCATGGGGAAGATACTACTCACGCGGCCAACGCCCTCCGCTAGCGCGCAGGCTCACCCAAACTGGACGCCCTGGGCCAGCGGCAGCTCGGTGGAGTAGTTGATGGTGTTGGTGGCGCGGCGCATATACGCCTTCCAGGCATCCGAACCGGACTCGCGGCCGCCGCCGGTCTGCTTCTCGCCGCCGAACGCCCCGCCGATCTCCGCGCCCGATGTCCCGATGTTGACGTTGGCGATCCCGCAGTCGGATGCGGCCAGGAAGCGCTCGGCCTCACGCAGGTCGTTGGTGAAGATCGCCGACGAGAGTCCCTGCGGTACAGCATTGTTGAGCGCGATCGCGTCATCTAGATCGTCGTAGGTGAGGACATAGAGGATGGGGGCGAAGGTTTCGGTCGCCACAATGGCGGTCTGCGCCGGCATCCGGACCACCGCCGGTGCGACGTAATAGCCGCCCGCGGGGCCGTCGCGGCGCGGGTTGGGGTCGATCACCTCGCCGCCCTCGGCGCGCGCCTGGTCCAGCGCGCCCAGCATGTCGCGGTAGGCGGTCTCATGGATCAGCGGGCCGATCAGGGTCGCCGGATCGCACGGGTCGCCGACGGGCAGCGTGCGGCAGGCGGCGACGACGCGCGCCACCACATCGTCGGCCACGGAGCTGTGCACGATCAGGCGGCGCAGGCTGGTGCAGCGCTGCCCGGCGGTACCGGCGGCGGCGAACACGATGCCCCGCACCGCCAGGTCCAGGTCGGCCGATGGCGTCACAATGACCGCGTTGTTGCCGCCCAGTTCCAGCAGTACCCGGCCGAATCGCCGGGCGACCCGGGGCCCCACCTGCTGGCCCATGCGCACCGAACCCGTCGCGGACAGCAACGCGATGCGCGGGTCATCGACGAGTTGTTCGCCCAGCTCGGCCCCACCCAGCACCACAGCGCCCACCGACGGCGGCGCGCCGACGTCGGCCGCGGCCCGGGTCAGCAGTGCCTGGCAGGCCAGCGCCGTCAATGGCGCCAGCTCCGAGGGCTTCCACAGCACGGTGTCGCCGCACACCAGCGCCACCGCGGTGTTCCATGCCCAAACCGCAACCGGGAAGTTGAACGCGGTGATCACGCCGACCACACCGAGCGGATGCCAGGTCTCCATGAGCCGGTGCCCGGGGCGCTCGGAGGCGATGGTGAGACCGTAGAGCTGGCGGGACAGGCCGACCGCGAACTCGCAGATATCGATCATTTCCTGCACTTCGCCCAGCGCCTCGGAGCCGGTCTTGCCGACTTCGATCGTCACCAGCTCGGCCAGGTCGTGCTTGTGTGCGCTGATCAACTCACCGAGGCGGGCCACCAATGCGCCGCGCACCGGCGCCGGCGTGCTTCGCCATTGGGTGAACGCGGCCTGCGCGTCGGCGATGCTATGCTCGGTCTGTTCGGCAGTGGTGGCGGTCAGGGTGAACAGCGTCTCGCAGGTGATAGGCGTGCTCGACGGCATCCCGTGTCCGCCCGGCTCGTCGAGGCTGGCGGTCACGCCGATCGCCTCGAACGCCTTGCGTACCCGGTTACGTAGCTCATCTGAGTGGGTCATTGGCCCCGCTCGCTCCTTTTCACTGTTTGTCGCTGTCTGTGGCTGCTTGTTGCCGATTGTCGCTGCGCCGTGCACCGTCATCGCGCCCGCTCGGTGGCGAGTGCATCGTAGAGCGAGTACGGGTCGTAAATGTCGCGGTCGATGGCCCCGGCCAGCCACCCCACGTGGTAATCGGGGTCGCTGTCCACGGCGCCGGCCGCCTGCCCGGTGCGGGTATCGCCGTCCAGGTTGGAGCGGAAGATGCCGGCCGCCGAGGCGGGCAGGAAGTCCTCATAGACGATAGGCGCCGACGGGTCACCGCCGCGGTAATAGGCCAGACCCTGCGCCGCCATTTCGGCATCGGTCGCCGGAAAGTGGTCGCTCCAGATCGTGGCTGGGTCCCCGGCGCCGGCGAGCCGTGCCATCGCGGCGTCGTAGCGCTCCCGTCCGCGTCGCGTCAGCGCGACGCCGCGCGCCTCGACCTCGCCGAACCGCACCCGCAGGCTGCCTTCGGTGACGGTGCCATCGGCACCGCGGAACAGTCGCGGCTCGGCCAATGCGCGAAACGACGTCTGGCGCAACAGCACCGCGGGTCCGACGGTGCGCGGCGGACCCTGGATCGCCTCGATCATGGTGATGCCGCGCCCGGTCATCCTCGCGTAGAGGTCGTCGATGTCGAGCACGCGTGGCGTGAGGTGGTTGATGTGGGTCGAGCCGACCCCCGCGATGTCGGCCGCCACCGCCGATACCCGCGAGAGCTCGTCGTACCACGCCTTGTCGATCGGCTCGCGCGAGAGCGCGAACGCCGCCACGGCTTTGGCGACGAAGTCCGGTGCCTGCGCGGCGTCGCAGCCGCCTTCGGCGGCGATCACCCGGGCCTGGGCCAGCAGCGCGGGGTCGAACAGCTGCCGGCGGCCCAGAAATGTCAGCACTCGCGCGCGCAGCCCGGAATCGAAGAACCGGCTGTCGCCGGTGGCCAGCATCGAGGTGAACACCCGAAAGGGGTTGTTCGCCAATTCTTCGGCGTCGATTGGGCGGAATGCGGTGGATACCACGGGAATCGGCGACCGGGCCGAGCGCAGGTCGTAGAAGCCCACCGCGAACATGCCGAACGCGGCGAACAGGTCGGCGACGGCGGTAAGTTCGGCGGGGCTGCCCACCCGGATGGCGCCGTGGCGCTCGGCGGTGACCCGCTGCAGTGATCCCAGCCGTTCGGCGCCGGAGTGCGCTGCCACACAGTCACGGTTCACCTCTGCGGTGACGTCCACCAGCGTGCTGTATGCGGGGACTTCGCCGGCGTACATGGCCGACAGTCCCGCGGCGAAGCGGGCCCGCAGTTCCCAGGTAGCCAGCTTATTCGTCGAACTCATGGTGTGCCCTGGCTGCTGCGATAGTCTGCGCCCATGGGTGAGACGCTCGACGACATCGACCGGATCCTGGTGCGCCAGCTGGTCTCCGACGGGCGTGCGACCCTTGCGGAGCTGGCGGCCAGTGCCGGTCTTTCGGTCTCGGCGGTCCAGTCGCGGGTGCGCAGACTGGAGTCACGCGGTGTGGTGACCGGGTACTCAGCGCGCGTCGACCCCGAGGCGGTGGGGCACTTTCTATCGGCGTTCGTGGCGATTACTCCTCTTGATCCTTCCCAACCCGATGATGCGCCCGCCCGTCTGGAACACATCCATGAGGTTGAGTCGTGTCATTCGGTGGCCGGTGAAGAGAGCTATGTCCTGCTGGTGCGGGTTGTCTCCGCGCGGGCGCTGGAGGACCTGCTGCAGCGGATCCGGGCAACCGCTAACGTGCGCACGCGAAGCACCATCATTTTGAACACTTTTTACAGTGATCGGCAGTTTATACCATAATCTTTCCGGCCCAAGGGTCATGTTTTCGTAAATAACACGCTAGCATGGTCGGCATGACCGCCGCCGTGAGATCCACCGTGCCTGCATGCCAGCAAATAGAAGCAGATGACGTCCAGGAGGTGCTGGGGCGCAGCATGCTGGTCGATGGCTTCGACCTGGTGCTCGATCTGTCCCAATCCGCCGGCTCGTATCTGGTCGACGCCCGAACCGGTCGGCGCTACCTGGACATGTTCACTTTCTTCGCCTCGTCGGCATTGGGGATGAACCACCCGGGGTTGGCCGAGGACGAGCAGTTCCGCGCCGAACTACTCGAGGCGGCGCTGAACAAGCCCAGCAACGCCGACGTGTACTCGGTGCCGATGGCGCGCTTCGTCCAGACCTTCGTGCGAGTGCTGGGCGACCCGGCACTGCCGCACCTGTTCTTCGTCGACGGTGGCGCATTGGCTGTCGAAAACGCGCTGAAGGTGGCTTTCGACTGGAAGAGCCGGCACAACCAGGCACTCGGTATCGATGCGGGGCTGGGCACCAAGGTGTTGCACCTGCGCGGGGCGTTTCACGGCCGCAGCGGCTACACGTTGTCGCTGACCAACACCAAGCCGGTCAATGTCGCCCGCTTCCCGACGTTCGACTGGCCGCGCATCGATGCTCCATACATTCGGCCGGATGCCGACATGGATGCCGTGGAGGCGGAGTCCTTGGCTCAGGCCCGCGCCGCGTTCGAGGCGCACCCGCACGACATTGCCTGCTTTATCGCCGAACCCATTCAAGGTGAAGGTGGTGACCGGCATTTCCGGCCCGAGTTCTTCGCGGCGATGCGACGGCTCTGCGACGAGCACGATGCGCTGCTGATCTTCGACGAGGTCCAGACGGGTTGCGCAATGACCGGTACCCCCTGGGCTTACCAGCAGCTCGGGGTGAAACCCGATGTGGTGGCGTTCGGCAAGAAGACCCAGGTGTGCGGGGTGATGGCCGGCCGCCGGGTCGACGAGATCGTCGACAACGTGTTTGCCGTCTCGTCGCGGCTCAACTCGACCTGGGGCGGCAATCTCACCGACATGGTGCGCGCCCGCCGCATTCTGGAAGTGATCGAGGCCGAAGGATTGGTCGATAACGCGGCCGAGCAGGGTCGCTACCTGCGTGCCCAATTCGACGAGCTGGCCAAGGACCTGCCGGCGGTGGTTCTGCATCCCCGTGGGCGTGGCCTGATGTGCGCCTTCGACCTGCCGACCACCGCCGATCGCGACGAATTGATTCAGCGTCTGTGGCAGCGGGCGGTCATTGCGTTGCCGGCCGGTAAGGTCAGTGTGCGATTTCGTCCCGCGCTCACCGTCGGTCGCGACGAAATCGATCTGGCAATTGCGGCCGTGCGTAGCGCATTATCGGCTATGACCTGAGCCGCGCGCTGTTTATCCCAGCTCCCGGCGGGGTATTCGGTTTGCTGTGTATCCGCAGAACGCAGGATTGGGGTTCAGGATGCAAAGGGTGCATGAGCGATCGGACGGTGATCGCCTCGGACAGGATGACGAAGAGGTCCGAGCTGCTATCCGCTTTGCGGCCCTGGCGGCCAGCGCTGGCGTCGGCTTCCTCATCATGGCGGCGTTATGGGTCAGTACGTGCGGCGGACGCGCAGGAGTCGACACCGCGGCGTGTGGCATGCCCGAGCGCACCTTGCTCGCGCTCGGGGCGCCGGCGATCCTGTTCGCCAGCGGGATATGGGCCTTCGTGCGCACCTATCGCGTGTGGCGTGACGGGGGCACCTGGTGGGGGTGGCACGGCGCCGGCTGGTTTTTGCTGACGCTGATGGTGGCGGCTCTTTCCCTGGGCGTTCCGTCAATTGCGGGTCCGGTACTGGCACTTTGACAAATAATTTGCCCTGATCACTCCACATCCTGTTCGGGGAGTTCTACCGTTGAAGGTAATGCCTGGTAATGGCGGCAATCGCGGGATAGAACGGGATAGCAGAGGAGGAGCCATGGGGGACACCTATCGTGACCCCGTCGACCACTTGCGGACGACGCGGCCACTCGCAGGCGAGTCGCTGATCGACGTGCTGCACTGGCCTGGGTACCTCTTGGTCGTGGCGGGCGTAATCGGCGGCGTCGGATCGCTGGCGGCCTTCGGTACCGGGCATCACTCCGAGGGCATGGCTTCCGGCGTGGTCGCGCTCACTGTCGCCGTGGTCGGTTTGATCTGGCTGGCGTTCGAGCATCGACGGGTTCGCAGGATTGCCGATCGCTGGTACAGCGAACACCCCGAAGTCCGTCGACAGCGGCTGGCCAGCTAGACGCCATTGGTGAGCACCCCGTCGTCGCTTGGCGGCTGCGGAGTCCGCCCCCTGCCGCGTCGGTGCTTGTTGGTGTTTGTCGCGGCTGCGGGGGTGGGGCATCTCGGCGGTACCCGGTGCGCGAAGAAACATGCAATCGAAAATCGATTCGCGGTTTTACCGGCGGTAGCGACTGGGTATCAGGTCTAAACCATGATGAGTACCGGCATTGTTGCGTCCGCGTTGTCACCCCATCATGGGGGACAAAATCGCCAAAGCACCGACCTAGATTTCCACTGCGACCACGATCACGACGACCGACGTCATCCCGGCAAACATCGCGATTTGCTCGAGCCGGCGCGTCCGGACTGTGTCGGTCCCGCCCGCCTCGCCGGTAGCTGGTTGAATACCCGGTGGCGATCATGACCAACCGGCTGCAACGCTGGGCCCAAAGCGGGACTCAAAGCGAGAGTACTGTCGGTGCAAAATTGCCGGGAGGCCAGATGACCGATGCGGATCCGCGCATCAACAAGCGCGAACGCGGCCACCGTGCCGTCGAACTCAACGTTGCTGCGCGCTTGGAGAACCTGTCGATGCTGCGCACCCTGGTTGGTGCCATCGGCACGTTTGAAGACTTGGATTTCGACGCTGTGGCAGACCTGCGGCTGGCAGTCGACGAGGTGTGTACTCGGCTGATCCGTTCGGCCACACCGGACGCCACGCTGACCCTGGTGGTGGACCCGCGCGACGACGAACTTGTGGTCCAGGCCTCTGCCGCGTGCGGTACGCACGACGTGGTGGCGCCGGGAAGTTTCAGCTGGCATGTGCTGACATCGCTGGCCGACGATGTTCAGACATTTCACGATGGTCGCCCACCTGAGGCAGCCGGCAGCGTGTTCGGCATCATGTTGACGGCTCGAAGGGTGGCCTCCGGCAGGTGACCTCCCGAACTGCCGGCGGTTCCTCTTCACGACCCAACGAATACGCCGATGTCCCGGAGATGTTTCGTGAGTTGGCCACCTTCGATGCCGACTCACCGAATTTCCAGCGCCACCGCGACACGATCGTCGAGCGCTGCTTGCCGTTGGCCGATCACATCGCCCGGTGTTTCGAGGGACGTGGCGAACCACGCGATGACCTGGTTCAGGTCGCGAGGGTCGGGATGGTCAACGCGGTGGTCCGCTTCGATGTCGAGACGGGTTCGGATTTCGTCTCGTTCGCGGTGCCCACCATCATGGGCGAGGTCCGGCGGCATTTCCGCGACAACAGTTGGTCGGTCAAGGTTCCGCGGCGGCTGAAGGAACTGCATCTGCGGTTGGGCGCGGCCACCGCCGAGCTGTCGCAGCGGCTGGGCAGGGCGCCCACCGCGACCGAACTTGCCGCCGAGCTCGAGATGGACCGAGCCGAGGTAGTCGAGGGCTTGGTAGCGGGCAGCTCCTACAACACCTTGTCCATTGACAGCGGTAGCGGTAGCGAGGACGACGACGCCCGCGCTATCGCGGACACGTTGGGTGACATGGACGCCGGTTTGGATCGGATCGAAGATCGCGAGTCGCTTCGTCCCTTGCTCGAGGCGCTGCCCGAGCGGGAGCGAACGGTTCTGGTGCTGAGGTTTTTCGACTCGATGACACAAACGCAGATCGCCGAACGGGTGGGCATCTCACAGATGCACGTCTCGCGGCTGCTGGCCAAATCCCTGGCGCGGCTGCGCGATCAGCTCGAGTAAGCGCGGCCGCGCGTCCCGTTCGCGGCCGGTTTTCGCGTGCCCTAGTGTCCGTTGACCGATGTCACGTCTCGAACAGCATGAGCGCGACCCGCTCCGCAGTTGCGATCGGATCCGTGCATTCGCCCGGGTCCGACGGCAGCACGCCGTTGAGCCACAGCATCGAGAAGCCATGGATGAGCGACCAAGCCGCGAGTTCGGCGCCGTGGCGATCCGCCACGGCTTTTGGATCTTGGAGCAGTGAGGCGCCCCGGGCGAGCTCCATCGAGGCGGCCGCGTGCGCGGCGGCCAGATCGCTATCCGTGCGGTCGATCAGGGACCAGTCGAACATCACCGCGTAGTGGCCCGGATGCCCGATCGCAAAGCGGACGTAGGCGCGGGCACCGTCGAGGAAGTTTCCGCGGGCCTCACGCAGTGCTTCGGCAAGCAACATGAAGCCTTGCGCCGCTAGTGCGGTGAACAATCCGCGCCGGTCGGTGAAGTGGTGGCCATAGGCATTGTGCGACACGCCAGCGCGGCGGGCCAGCTCACGCACCGACACGGCGCCAACTCCGCGCTCGGCGACCAGGGTGGCCGCTTCGGTCAGGATCGCGTCGCGCAGACCGCCATGGTGATACTGCGAGCGTTCACTCATTCGAGCATCGTACGAGTTGGCCCTGAGCCGCCACGCGTTAGCTCATGGTAAGTCAACGAGGCGGGTCCGGCCCTTCGGTCGACAGGTAGGCCAACCCGTGGCGGGAGATTCGGCCCAGCTTATCGACGTTGGCGTGCCGCAGTTCCGCAGCGTCGGGACGCCGTTCGGCTACCGATACCGGTGGCTCATCAAAGTTTGCTGACTAACGCCTGCTTGTCTCGTTCTGACGCGCTGATCGTGGCTCTTGCCGGAAGATCCGCTGTGTTACGGACGTCACAGGCTAACTACGTTTGCCGATCAGCGGCGTTGCGTCGAATCCTCTATTGAATACCGGCGCCGCGAGCAAAAAGCTATGAACTGCTAGTAATTGATCGTTCTGGCTCTGTGTCGCGGCAGCCCGCCGTCTGCCGCCTCGCCAATCGGAACATTCAGCTAACTTCACGCCGAGCCGTGTAGCCAATGTCAAGTTGCCAATATCAATATTTCACGTTGACAATGACAACATAGCCATGTACCTAAAGGGGCGTGACCGCATCGCGCGGTCTTGTGGTCCCCCTGGGCAGGGAATGCGCGCCGCCCTTGTGTCGCGTGGCAGGTAGCCGTGGCGAATGAGCTGAGGAGTTTCATATGACGGCTGGTACCCCGACGGTCTCGCAATGCCCTGGTGAGGACGACGGGGACCAGGCAGCCCGGTGGGTAGCGGCTTCGGCATTGTTGACCCTTGATCGGTCGTTGCATGAACTCGCCGACGCGGGACACTTCGGACACATCAGTGCCGGAGCCGACGGATCCGCGGTCGATCTCGTCGAGCTCAGTGCGATCGTGGAGCGCGTCGGTGGCATCGATGTCGGCCATGCGGCCCTGCTCGCGGTACATCACGGTGCGATGCAGACCGTCTTGCTCCATGGCAGCAGCCAAGCCCGTCAGCGATTCATCGATCCGATGCACACCGCCCGGCTGCTGGGTTCCCTGGCGATCACCGAGCCCAGTGTGTCCGGTTCCAACCTGCGTGAACTGGTCAGCACAGCGATCCCCGACGGCTCCGACTGGGTGATCAGCGCCGCGAAATCCTGCATTACCGGTGCGGGATGCACCGGCGTGTTCGTGACTCTGGTGCCGTTCGCCGTCGACGGTGGCACCGCGTTGACCGCGGTGGCGATCCCGGCTGACAGTCCGGGGGTCAGCGTGCTGCCCCCTGAGAGAACCTTCGGATTGCGGTCCGTTCCGGTGTCGGGCATCCGCTTCGATGGGGTGCGGGTAGCGCCCTGGCAGATCCTCGGCGGGATTGGCGATGGGCTCGAGGTGATCGACCAGGGCCTGCGGATCGGCCGCGCTAGCGCCGGCGCGATTGGCCTGGGCGTTATGAAGCGATGCGCGCAGTTGATCTACCGCTTCGCGTCACAACGGGAGGTGAGCACCGGCCTGCTCATCACCGACCCGGTTGTCCAGCGCCGCACGGCGCGCATCGCCGCAGAGATCGAATCGATCGAGGCCCTGCTCGGCGTCGTCGCGACCGAGCCCGACACCCCGCAAGAGATCTTCCTGACGCTCAAGGTCGCCGCCTCCGAGTTCGCCTATCACGCCACCGACAACGCGATGCAGACGCTGGGATGGCGCGGCTACGTGGAGCGCAACCGGGTCGCCGCATTGATGCGAGACGTCCGGTTCCTGCGGATCGGGGAGGGGCCTTCGGAAGCCCTGCTGACCGAACTGGGCGCTCGCTTGGCCGCGCGATCGGACACCGTCTATGACTGGATGGCAGCCGCGGCTCAGGCCGCGATGCGGCAAACCGGCTGCGGGAAATCGTGGACGAACTCGCTGCCGATACCTCGGTCAACAATTTTCACGACCTGGGCCGGCTTGGGGGCTGGGCGATCCTTGCGGCGGTGGCACCGCAAGGGTCGGCGGCGCAGGCGCTCATGGAGCGGGGTTGGCGTTTCGAACGGACCAAGGTGGGCGGGCGAGACGAGCACGCCAGCGGCTACGAACAGGCGCTACCTGCCTACGCCGATGCGGTCGGCACGCTTGATGAATTTCTCGCCGGCGACGCCGAGGTTGACCCGGCCCTGCATCCGCTTCGCCGGCGGGAGGCTGAACCGATCGTCGGTCCCCGGCGGCCGGGCGGGGATCACAGCATTCACGAACTCGTTGCCGCCCAGATCGAGCGCACCCCCCAGGCCATCGCCATTGAAGACGTTCACGGGGCCACGGTCACCTATGCCGAGCTGGGCGAGCGAGTCGACGCGTTCGCCGAACACCTAGCCGCGGCGGGGGTCCGACCCGGTGATGCCATCGGCGTCTTCCTCGGGCGCAGCGTTCACCTGGCCGTCGCGGCGCTGGCGATCGCGCGATCCGGGGCGGTGGTGGTGGTGAACCCAACCCATCCGAGCGCGCGGGTCGCGGACATGATCACCGATGCCGGTGTCAGTCGCGTTGTCGTCGACGATCAGACCCGGCCATTGGTTCCGGTCAACGCACCCGAGCTGATCGCGGCCGACCGCGCCGGCGCAGCGGTCGCGTCGATGCCGCCGCCCCAGCTCGATCCTGCTGAGCCGGCCTACCTCAACTTCACGTCGGGTTCTACCAGCCGCTCCAAAGCGGTGACCAGTTCGGACCGTGCATTCTGCAATCAGCTGCTGTGGCGGCGCGACGAATTCGGCCTTGGCGGCGATGATGCGTTGCTGCAGACGGCCGCACCCACATTCGACATCTTCATGTGGGAGATCTTCGGCCCGCTGGTGGCCGGTGCCCGGCTGGTGTTCAACCCGGGGGAGTGGGATCCGCACTCTATCGTCCAACGCGTCAGGCAGTCGAGCATCACGATGCTGCAGATCGTTCCCTCGCAGCTGGATGTGCTGCTCGAGGAGCCCGATCTTGGCCAGTGCATGACCTTGCGCTACGTGTTCTGCGGTGGTGAACCGTTGTCGCTGGCGCTGTGCCGGCGGTTTGCCGCCGTGTTGCCCCACGCCGAGCTGGTGAATCTGTACGGACCGACCGAGACGACCATCGATGCGACCTTCTGGCGTGTCGAAGTCGCCGACGAGGCATCCTGGGCGCCTATCGGACGTCCGATCGCCAACGCGTGCCTCTACGTTGTCGATCCGGAGGGCGCGCTGGCCGCCCCGGGGGGCGAAGGCGAGCTGTGGATCGGCGGTGCCGGCGTCACGATGGGCTACCTCGGCTCCCCGGCCATCACCGCGCAGCGTTTCCGCCGCGACGTCCGCTGCGCGCATCCCGGTGCCCGGGTCTATCGCACCGGTGATCGGGTACGCCAAAGACCCGACGGGACGCTGGAGTTCCTCGGTCGGATGGACCGGCAGCTCAAGGTGCATGGCGTGCGGATAGAACCGGCAGAGATCGAGCGAACCCTGTGTGAGCACCCGGGTGTGCAGCATGCGGTGGTCACCGTCAAAGAGCGCGCGCCCGGCGACAAGGCCCTGGCCGCCTATCTCATTTCCGACTCCCCGAACATGGAGCTGGATCTGGAGGCCGTGCTCAAGACCTGCCGCACCAAGTTGCCCGCCACGATGGTTCCGGCCGCGGTGATGGTGCTGGACTCGCTTCCCCGCACCTCGACCGGCAAGGTGGATATGGCCGCGCTACCAGCCGTTCCCTTCGCCGGTGCTGTCGGTGCTGCCGATGCTGACGCCGATGTGCGCGATGTGCCGCAGCGACTGATCGGACTGGCCAGAATCTGGGAAGAGATCCTCGGCCGGCCCGTCCTCGATCCCAATGCGGACTTCTTCCGCATCGGTGGGCATTCCCTTGCTGCGTTGCGGGTGATCATGCGGGTGCGTGAACGGATGGGCGTGGTCCTGCAGATGCGCGACTTCGTTTCGGCCGGGACCCTGACCGGCCTGCAAGACCTCATCGAGCAGAAACTGCGACAGGTCGCCACCGCCGCCGAGGTCGAGGTGCTTGAACCGGCGCCCGTGGACCGGCGGGCGCCCCTGCCGCTGGCACCCATGCAGGCCAATCTGTGGTACCTGCAGCAGCTGGCACCGACGATGTCGGCCTACAACATCGTCGAGGCCGTGCACATTCGTGGCGAGGTGGACACTCGACGCTTGGAAGCCGCGTTCGCCGCGGTGATCGAGCGGCACGAGGCGCTGCGGACGATCTTCCCCTATCAGCAGGGGCAGCCGGTCCAGGTTGTGCTGGCACCCGGCGGTGCCGCGCCGATCGAACATGCCGACCTTTGCGGCGGCGGCCAAGACGACGGCGATGCCCGCGCCCACGAGCTCATCGCCGAACTGGGGGCGCGCCCATTCGACCTGCAAAAGGATCTACCCATCCGAGTGCTGCTCATCGCGCTCGGCGCCGATGACCACTACCTGGCCTGGAGCGTGCACCACATCGCCGCCGACGGGTGGTCGGCCGCCGGACTGCTCAACGCCGAGCTGAGCAAGGCCTACGCGGCGCTGGGTAGGGCAGCGCGGCTGCCCCAGCTAAGCCTGCAACCAATCGACTACCACCACTGGGTGGCCGGGCAAATCACCTCCGGCGACCGCGCGGCGCTGGAGGGCTATTGGAGTGAGCATCTGCGCGATGCGCCGCCGGCGATCGATCTGCCCAGGGATTTCCCGCGCCCGCTGCGGGGTAGCTTCCGCGGGGCGCGAGTGCCGATCGTGATCGACGACGACGACCGGGCGGCGGTGCGAGCACTGGCTCGCGAGCATGGCGCGACCCCGTACAGCGTGCTGGTCGCGGCCTTCATGGCGTGGATCGCCAGCCGTGGCCGCCAGCGCGACATCGTGATCGGCGGCGTGACCGCCGGGCGTGAGCATTCCGGCATCGAGAACGTGATCGGCAACTTCGCCAGCACCCTGCCGTTGCGCTGCCGGCTGCGCGACAACCCCACGTTCGCCGACCTGGTCGTCCGCGCCCGCGATGAGGTCCAAGCCATGGTCGACCACAGTGCTTTGGCATTCCCCGACATCGTCAATGTGGTCCGCGCGGAGCGCGCTGGTACCCGCAACCCGATCTTCCAGGCCGTGGTCACGTTGTTCGACGGCGATATCGCCCCGGTGCGCATCGAGGGTGCCGAGGTCAGTCACGTGGCGGTCGACCCGGGGTCGGCCAAATTCGACTTGGTGGCGTCGTTTGCCGACGACGGGAAAAGGCTGGGCGGTTTCCTGGAATACGACCGCGAGCTGTTCAAAGCGGCCACGGCCGAGCGGCTGGCGGCCGAGCTGGTCGCGACCATCGGTTCGCTCACCCGAACACCCGAATGCCGCATCGAGGACTACGCCGTGGGCGGTGGGGCCTTCGTTGCGGTCATCCCAGCCCCGCTGACCCATGCCCAGCTGCGGATCTGGCTGCTCGACCGGAGGAACGCGGGCGGCCCGGAACTGTGTGCGCAGCGGTATTTCGACCTGCGCGGCAAGGTTGACGTCGAGCGGTTGCACGACGCCCTGGAGCTCCTTGCACAGCGCCACCCCGTGCTGCGGACCAGATTCCCCGAACGCGCGACCGGGCCGGTCCAGATAATCGGGGATGCCGAGCCGGTGCAAGTCCGCGATCTGCGCGGCCATGACCCAAGCGATCAGGAATCGCTACTGCGAGAGCTGGTCTGCGCGGATGCCGCCAGACCGATCGACATCACCACCGACTCTCCGCTGCGTGCGCTCATTCTTCGGCTGGCCGACGACCGGGTGGTGCTCGGACTCAACTACCACCAAATCGTTGCCGATGATTGGGCCGGGGCGACGATCTTGGCCGAACTGTCCCGGCTCTACGGCGCCCTGGGCGACGGGCCGCTCGATGATGAACCCCCCGTCGCGCCGACCATGGGGCAGCTGGCCCTGGCCGAGTCCGCCCAACCCCGCCATCGGCTGGAGGAAACCGACCTGCCGTTCTGGGACGAGATGCTCTCCGGCCTCCCGGGTCGCCTGGAGCTTCCCACTGATTTCCCGGCGCCGTCGGTGGCGTCGTTTTCCGGGGCCAGGTTCGAATCGCCGCTGCCCGATGATGTGCTCGAGCGGCTGGACCGGTTCGCGGCGCAGATCCAGGTGCAGCGGTCCACGGTGGTGCTGGCGATGTGGCAGTACCTGCTGCACCGCTACTCCCAGCAAGACGCGTTGCTGGTTGGGCTGCCGTTCCCGGCCCGCCCCGCCGGGGTGTCCGAGGCCGCGATCGGATATTTCGCAAACCTCCTGCCGGTGCGCGCGGATTTCTCGCCGGCGCTCACCTTGCGGTCGCTGACGACCGCGACCGCCGAGCGGCTGGCCGCGACGACGGCCCACGCCGACGTGCCCTTCGAAGAGCTGCGGGAGCGGTTCGCGGCGCGGGACAAGGCCGCGTCGCTGATCGAGGCGGCGTTCGTTCCGGAGGTCCCCGGCTCCTATCGGCCGACGCTGGACGGGCTCGACGTCACCCCGGTGCCACACGACCCCGGCCGTTCGCTGTTCTGGCTTTCGCTGTCCTTGCAGTCCGACGGGACCGCATTGCGGCTGGTGTTCGAATACCGCGATGCGTTGTGGGACGCACAGAGCATCGCGCGGATGGCCGCTCATCTGGTGACACTGCTGGCCGCGGGTCTCACCCAACCCGACGCCACGTTGGCCGAGTTCTCCATGCTCACCCAGGGCGAGACCGACCAGTTGCGGGCTCTGGATGGACGCCGCGAGATTCGGCCCGCACACCCTGCGCTGCACCGATGGTTCGAGGACCGGGCGCGAGTTGATCCGGACGCCGAAGCCGTCCGGTTCCTGGGGCGTGGGCTGACCTATGCCCAGCTGGACGCCGAGTCGAACCGGCTGGCCAGGTTACTGATCGCCGGTGGCGTGCGCCCCGGTGACAAGGTCGCGATGCTGCTCGAACGCACCCCGCTGATACCCATTGCGGTACTGGCCATCATCAAGACCGGCGCCGCCTATGTGCCGCTGGACCCCAGCTGGCCACCGCAACGAGCCGAACTCGTGCTGTGCGACTGCGCCCCGACGGCAATCCTCACCGAGACCGCGCTTCAACACGTGGTGGCCGACCATGACGCGCCGATCCTGCAGCTGGATGCGCTGGACCTCTCCGACCAGCCCGGGACCGGGGTCGACATCGAGGTGAACGACGACGACGTCGCCTATGTCATCTACACCTCGGGCTCGACCGGCCGCCCCAAGGGTGTCGAGGTTACCCACGCCAATGTGATGCGGCTGTTCAGCGCGACCGAGGGGCTCTTCGAGTTCACCAGCGCGGACCGTTGGACGATGTTCCACTCCATCGCCTTCGACTTCTCGGTTTGGGAGCTGTGGGGACCGCTTCTGTACGGCGGATGCGTGGTGATGGTGCCCTATCTGGAGACCCGGACCCCGCGCGCGTTTCGCGAATTGCTGTCACGTGAGCGGATCACCGTACTCAACCAGACGCCGTCCGCGTTTCGACTGCTGCGCGACGCTGACGCCGAGGCCGACACACCGCTGTATTTGCGCTACGTGATCTTTGGCGGCGAAAGGCTGACGTCTTCGGACCTGATCCCCTGGATCGAGGCACACGGCGATTCCCATCCCGACCTGATCAACATGTACGGCATCACCGAGACGACGGTGCATGTGACGTTTCGTCGATTGCGCCGCGAGGATGTGCTGGGCGGGCGGGGTTCGCGGATCGGACGCCCGATACCCGACCTCGAGTGCCTGCTCACCGACGCTGCCGGCAACCTGGTCCCGCTCGGTGTGCGCGGCGAGATCTGCGTGGCCGGTCCCGGGCTGGCAAAGGGCTACCTGGGGCAGCCGGAACTGACCGGTCAACGCTTTTGTCCCACACCCGTTTCGCCCTCGGGAGCGGCTGTACCGAAGCGGCGACGTCGGACGGCGACTGCCGTCGGGCGAGATCGAGTACTTCGGCCGCCTCGATCACCAAGTCCAATTGCACGGTTTTCGGATCGAGCTCGGAGAGGTCGAAAACGCCGTCTCGGGGCTGGAAGAGGTGGTGGCCTGTCATGCGATGGTGCGCCACGACGACGCCAAACCCCGGTTGGTGGCCTACGTGGTGACCTCGACCGGCGAGCAACTGCCGATCAGTTCCAGCCGCCAGAAGTTGGCCGCCCGCCTTCCCGGCTACATGCTCCCGTCAGCGATCGTCACCGTCGAATCCCTGCCACTGACCGCGAATGGCAAGATCGATCAGCGGGCGTTGCCGGCACCGATGGTGGCGGCCGGGGCGCCCAGCGCAACGCCGAGTGAGACCACCGACTCCACCCGGAATCTCGCCGCCTCGACGGTTGACCAGATCCGGCAGGTGTTCGCCGAGGTCCTGGGACTTCCCTCGGTCGGTGCTGACGACAACTTCTTCGATATCGGCGGCGACTCGATGCACGCGGTGAAGCTCTCGGCGAAGGCCAGAGCGTTGGGGCTGGCGGTGGAGGTTCAAGATCTCTTCCAGTGCCAGACGCCCGAGCAACTCGCGGCCGGCATGATCCGCACCGGTTCGGCCGGTGCGGCGCTGCAATCGGAGCCGCGAACGCCGATGGTCGAGGGTCCGCAACCCAGCGATCTGCCGCCGGGTGTGGAGGATGCCTACCCCCTGGCCGCCCTACAGGCCGGGATGCTGCTGCACAGCCGAGTCGATGGGCCGTGCATCTATCACGACGTGTTCAGCTATCTGGTAGACGCCCCGTGGGACGAGATCGCGTTCCGCGCCGCCGTCGACGTGGTCACCGCCCGGCACCCGATCCTGCGGACGACCTTTGATCTGTCCGGCTATTCGCGACCGCTACAGGTGGTGCGTGAAGAGGTGTGCACCCCACTGACGGTGATCGACCTGTCCGGGCAGAGCGCCGCCGAACAGGAGGCCACCGTGGCGGCCTGGATGGAAGCCGAATCGAGTGCGGCCATGCAGTGGCAAACCCAGACTCCGTTCGGGGTGGTGATCCACGTGCGCGATGGCGAACGCTTCGAACTGGGGCTGACGGTCCACCATGCGCTTCTGGATGGGTGGAGCGTGGCCGAACTTCAGCGTGACCTGCTCGTCAGCTACGACGCATTGCGGACCACCGGCGCGTCCCCGGCCCGACCGCGGCTGCAGAACCATTTTCGGGAATTTGTCATGCTCGAGAGCGAAGCCGAGGCCAGCCCGTCGAGGGCCTTCTGGCTCGATCGGCTACAGGGCTTCCAAACGCTGCGCTTCGCGGGTGACCGCCTGCAGCACGTCCGCCCCAAGTTCCGGTGGATCGAGCTGCCCGAGCGCATCGAGGCGGGCCTGGTGCGGATGGCTCGCAGTCGACACGTACCGCTGAAAAGCACGCTGCTGGCCGCCCACCTGGCGGTCAACGGCCGTCTCGGCGCCACCGACGACGTCCTGAGCGGGGTTGTCGTCAACGGCAGGCCCGAAACCGACGACTCGGCCAGCGCCCTGGGGATGTTCTTGAACACGGTCCCGTTGCGGATCAAGATGACGGCACCGGACTACGCCGGGCTGGTCGACCAGGCGTTCGCCGCCGAGCGCGACCTGTTGCCGCATCGTCGGGTGCCGTTGCGGGCAATCCAGCGTGACATCGGCATCGGCGGATTGTTCGAGACGGCGTTTAACTTCGTCAGCTTCGACAAGGCCGGTGCCAGTGAGCGCACACCGGTTTCCGCGGGTGCCAGGGATTCGAGAACCTTGCGGCGCAAGATGATCGCCCACACCAATCTGCCGTTGGTCACCATATTCGCCCGCGAGTACGGTGCCCTCGGCATCGGCATCGAATACGATCCGCGGCTGGTTTCCGACGAACAGTTCGACGCGATTGTCGCCGCCTATCTGGATGCCATCGAAGCCATCGCCGATGGTGGATCAGCTCGACTTCCGGTGTTTCGGCACGAGACGGAGTTGAACTTCCTTCGCCCGACGGGTCTGGTGGCGCCACACGTGGCGGCCAACCCCCAGGAAGTCACCCGCAGGCAGCTGGAGCGGATCTGGGAGCGGGTTCTGGGCCATCCCGTGGTCGGTACGGATTCGGTGCGCGATTGCGGCGGCGACTCCATCGACGCTTTGGTCATCGGTGAGCACATCGCCACCGAATTCAAGTGCGATCCGCCCCTTGCCGAACTCCTCGACGGTGCCACCGTGCAGTCGCTGGCGTCGACGCTGACGCCGGCGGGCACCGGGTGAAATCTGTGGCCGGGGGCGGCCCTACTTGATCTCGGCGAGCACCGTTCCCTGGGTGATGGCCGCGCCGGCCTCGACCGCAAGCCCGGTGATGACACCGTCTTTGTGAGCGGTGACCGGGTTCTCCATCTTCATCGCCTCGAGGACCACGACGAGCTCGCCGGCGACGACCTCCTGGCCTTCTTCGACCGCCACCTTCACCACGGTGCCCTGCATCGGCGCAGTCACGGCGTCGCCGGAGGCGGCGGCACCGGTGTGGGCACCGCGCTTGCGCGGCTTGGGCTTGCGCCGGATGACACCCGCATCGGCGCCGGAGCCGTTGGACATCGCCAGATCGGCGGGCAGCGAGACCTCGACCCGGCGACCATCGATTTCGACGACCACGGTTTGGCGTGGGCGGAAGTCTTCGTCGTCGAGCGGTTCACCGGCGGCGAACGGTTCGATCGTGTTGTTCCATTCCGTCTCGATCCAGCGCGTGTGCACCGAGAAACCGTGCTCGTCGCCGATGAATGCCGGGTCGGAGACCACCGCGCGGTGGAACGGGATGACGGTGGCCAGGCCCTCGACCTGGAACTCGGCCAGAGCGCGTCGAGCTCGCTCCAGCGCCTCGGTGCGGTTGGCGCCGTACACGATCAGCTTGGCCAGCATCGAGTCGAATTGGCCGCCGATCACCGAGCCGGTCTCCACACCGGAGTCCATCCGCACGCCAGGACCGGCCGGCGGGTGGAACTTGGTGACCGGACCGGGAGCCGGTAGGAAGCCGCGGCCGGCGTCCTCGCCGTTGATCCGGAACTCGATTGCGTGTCCCCGCGGGGTGGGGTCTTCGGTCAGGTCCAGCTTCTCGCCGTTGGCGATGCGGAACTGCTCGCGGACCAGGTCGATCCCCGCGGTCTCCTCGGTGACCGGGTGTTCGACCTGAAGACGGGTGTTGACCTCCAGGAAGGAGATCAGGCCGTCCTGGCCGACCAGGTATTCGACCGTGCCGGCGCCGTAGTAGTGGGCCTCTTTGCAGATCCGCTTGGCCGACTCGTGGATCTCCTTGCGCTGGGCGTCGGAGAGGAACGGCGCCGGAGCCTCTTCGACCAGCTTCTGGTAGCGGCGCTGCAGCGAGCAGTCGCGGGTACCGGCGACCACGACGTTGCCGTGCTGGTCGGCGATCACCTGCGCCTCGACGTGGCGCGGCTTGTCCAGGTAGCGCTCGACAAAGCACTCGCCGCGGCCGAATGCCGCGGTGGCCTCGCGCACCGCCGACTCGTAGAGCTCGGGAATCTCTTCCATGGTGCGGGCGACCTTCATGCCGCGCCCGCCGCCACCGAAGGCCGCCTTGATGGCGATCGGCAGCCCGTACTCCTGGGCGAAGGCGACCACTTCTTCGGCGTTCTTGACCGGGTCGGGAGTGCCGGGCACCAGGGGCGCCTTGGCGCGGGCGGCGATGTGGCGGGCGGTGACCTTGTCGCCGAGGTCGCGGATGGACTGCGGGCTGGGACCGATCCAGATCAGGCCGGCGTCGATCACGGCCTGGGCGAAGTCGGCGTTCTCCGACAGGAAGCCGTAGCCGGGGTGGATCGCGTTGGCTCCGGACTTCGCCGCCGCGTCGAGGAGCTTCTCAAAGTCCAGGTAGGACTCGGCGGAAGTCTGGCCGCCCAGGGCGAACGCCTCGTCAGCCAGGCTGACGTGCGGGGCCTCGGCGTCGGGTTCGGCGTAGACCGCCACGCTGGCCAGGCCCGCGTCCCGGGCCGCCCGGATCACTCGGACTGCGATCTCGCCGCGATTGGCCACGAGAACCTTGGAGATCCTGGAGCTGGCGTGACTGGCCACTGCGCCTCCTGTAGGGCTGGAAGTCTCTTCGTCTTTAAGAGAATTTCTTACAAGTCTTGTCTGGGGAAGTTTAAGCGGCGCGCCGGAAGCTCGGTCACGCGGTTCCCCTTTCACACGGTCTCGCGCAGCCGCCGCTTGATTCGGGCGAGCATCGCCGACATCCCGCGCAGCCGTAACGGGCTGATCAGATCCGCCAGGCCCAGTTCGCTGTAGAAGTCCTCAGGCACGGCCAAGATCTCGGATGCGGGTTGCTCGTCGAGGCCGGCGGCCAGGATCGCGGCAAAGCCACGGGTGGTCGGCGCCTGCGCCGGGGCGCTGAAGTACAGCCGCACCCGGTCCGGGTCTTGCGCGTCGACATGCAGGAACAGGGGGACTGGCACTCGGGCACGGGCTCCATGGCGGCCTCGGCGAGGTCGGACGGCAGCGGCGGTAGCTCGTTGGCGAATTCCAACAGCAAGGCGAGCTTGTCCTGGACCTGGACTTCGCCAAAGTCGGACACCACCTCCGCCAGCGGAGCGGGCATGCTCATCGCGGCGACGCAAGTCCATCGGCGGATCCGGGGCTCTCGCCCCCGACGATCGGCACCCGCACGGTATTGCCCCACTCGGTCCAGGATCCGTCGTAGTTGCGCACCCCGGGCTTGCCCAACAGATGGGTGAGCACGAACCAGGTGTGGCTGGAGCGCTCGCCGATGCGGCAGTACACGATGGTCTTGTCATCGGGGTCCAGGAAGCCGTAAAGCTCGTCGAGCTCGGCGCGGCCGCGGAACCGCCCGCTCTCGTCGACCGCCTTGGCCCACGGAATGGACTGCGCCGTGGGGATGTGGCCGCCCCGCAACACGCCTTCCTCCGGGTAGTCGGGCATATGCGTGCGCTTGCCGGTGTACTCGTCGGGGGAGCGCACGTCGATCAGCGGCTGGGTGCCCAATGTGGCCAGCACGTCGTCCTTGTAGGCCCGGATGGGGGCGTCGTTTCGCTCCACGATCGGATAGCCCGCGGAGGTCTTGGCGGGCACGGTCAGCGAGGTGTCCCGGCCCTCTGCGATCCACAGGTCGCGGCCCCCGTTGAGCAAGCGCACGTCGGGGTGGCCGAACAGGGTGAACACCCACAGGGCGTAGGCCGCCCACCAGTTGCTCTTGTCGCCGTAGATCACCACGGTGTCATCGCGGCTGATGCCCTTGCGGTCCATCAACTCGGCAAATTGCGCACCGGTGA
Organism: Mycobacterium liflandii; assembly: GCF_022354805.1. Classification (NCBI taxonomy): domain Bacteria; kingdom Bacillati; phylum Actinomycetota; class Actinomycetes; order Mycobacteriales; family Mycobacteriaceae; genus Mycobacterium; species Mycobacterium liflandii. Next base: position 2,037,453 of record NZ_CP023138.1, read on the forward strand.
TGTAGTCGCGCACGCGCGGATCGTTGAGGTCGGTATGCCAGTCGATCTTGACGGCGCCCGGGATGTGGCCGATGTCGTAGAGCAGGACATCTTCGTCGGACTCCACGATTGCCAGGCCGGGAACGCCCATGTGTGCGGACAGCCAGTCGGCGGTCACCAGGCGTTCGGGGTGGGCGTAGGCCGACAGGGTGGGATTTGGGTCTGGGGGCAACGGCACGGTGTCAGCCTACCCATCGCACTATCAGGTCAAGCAGCATCAGGGGAGCGGATTCGACGCCCAAAGTGCGGCTATGGATATACCGGCGCGGCTGATCAGGTCCCGCGTCAGCGGCAGCCCAATTCCCACCACGGCGGACGGATCGCCCTCGACGCCGGTGATGAACCAGCCGCCCAAGCCGTCCAGGGTGAACCCGCCGGCCACCTTCAACGACTCCCCGGTGGCCAGATAGGCCTCCAGGTCGTCGTCCGAGGGGGCCGCGAAGTGGACCGTGGTGGTCGAGGTCTCGTCGTCGCGGTGCGTGACGCGTTGCTCGGTCAACCGTACGACGCTGTGCCCGGTGTACAGGTGCCCGCAGCGACCGGCCATCGAGCGCCACAATTGCCGGGCGTCGTCGACGGTCTCGGGCTTTCCGCACAGCCGGCCGTCAATGTAGAGCATCGAATCGCAGCCGATGACAAGGCAGTCCGCGGCGACGGAAGCCTGCTGCCCGGTCAGGGTGGTCGCTACCTGTTCGGCCTTTGCGCGTGCCAGCACACGCACCACATCCGCCGGTGTTGCGGCCGGACCCAGCCCGGCCATGATGGCGTCCTCGTCGACTCCGGAGACCACCACCAGCGGATCAACGCCAGCCTGCTGAAGCACCTTGAGCCGACCCGATGAGGCCGAGCCCAGTACCAGTCGGGTCATCGCCGCATGTGCGTCATTTCCTGCAACGTGATGCGCTGCCAACTGAAGACGGGGTAGCGCAATCTGTCTACCGGCAACCCCCACCGGGATGGCTCGGGCGCTGCGGCCGGGGCTGCGCTGCGCAGGCTGCCCAGCACCGCGACCAGCGCCGCGAGCTCCTGTTCGGTCGGCGCTCCCTTGAGCACGTGGATGTGCGGTTCCAGCGGGTCATGCGCCGGCGCGGTCACCGTACCCTCGCCGCCCTCGCTGGCCTCGGTGGCGTCGCTGGTCTCGGGCTGTTGATCGATCGGCTGGTTGCCGTTGTTCACGTCGCTCACAGGGGGATGTTCCCATGCTTCTTGGGGGGCTGCTGGGCGATCTTGCGTTCCAGCAGACGCAACGCGGTTCCGATGTACCCGCGGGTGTACGACGGCGGGATCACCGCGTCGACGTACCCGCGTTCGGCGGCGATGTAGGGATTGACCAGGGTGTCCTCGTACTCCTGCTGCAGCTGCAGCAGGAGCGCGTCGACATCCTTGCCGGCCTCGGCCGCTTCCTTGAGCTGCTGGCGATACACGAAGCCGACCGCCCCGGACGCGCCCATCACCGCGATCTGCGCTGTCGGCCAGGCCAGGTTGACGTCGCAGCCCATGTCTTTGGAACCCATCACGCAGTACGCGCCGCCGTAGGCCTTGCGGGTGATGACGGTGACCTTCGGGACGGTGGCCTCGCCGTAGGCGTAGAGCAGCTTGGCGCCGCGGCGGATGATGCCGTTGTACTCCTGGCCGGTTCCGGGCAGGAAGCCCGGAACGTCCACCAGCATCACGATCGGGATGTTGAAGCAGTCGCAGGTCCGCACGAAGCGGGCCGCTTTCTCGGAGGCATCGATGTCCAGGCAGCCGGCGAAGTGGGTCGGTTGGTTGGCGACGATGCCCACCGGCCGGCCCTCGATGCGCCCGAACCCGACCACGATGTTCTGCGCATAGCCGGCCTGGATCTCGAGGAACTCCTCCTCATCGAGGATCCGGGTGATGACCTCATGCATGTCGTAGGGCTGGTTGGGCGAGTCCGGGATCAGCGTGTCCAGCTCCAGGTCCTCGTCGGTGAGGTTCTCCTCGATGGGCCCCTCGGGGGCGGGAGCGGGGTAGCGCGGTGCGTCGGTGGCGTTGTTGGGCGGCAGATAGCTCAGCAGCTCGCGCACATATTCGAAGGCGTCCTGCTCGCCGGACGCGACATAGTGGGCGGTACCCGACTTGACCATGTGGGTGTGGGCACCGCCGAGCTCCTCCATGGTGACGTCCTCGCCGGTGACGGTCTTGATGACGTCGGGTCCGGTGATGAACATCTGACTGGTCTGGTCGACCATGACCACGAAGTCGGTCAGTGCCGGGGAGTAGACGTGCCCGCCCGCGGCGGCTCCCATGATCAGCGAGATCTGCGGGATGACGCCCGAGGCCAGGATGTTGTTGCGGAAGATCCGGCTGTACAGGCCCAGGGAGACGACACCTTCCTGGATGCGCGCGCCGGCGCCGTCATTGATGCCGATCAACGGTCGTCCGGTCTTGACCGCCAATTCCTGAACCTTGACGATCTTCTCGCCGTACACCTCACCCAGGCTGCCGCCGAACACGGTGGCGTCCTGGCTGAAGATGCACACGTCGCGGCCGTCGATGGTGCCGTAGCCGGTGACCACACCGTCGCCGACCGGGCGGTTGCTCTCCAGGCCGAAGTTGGTGCTGCGGTGCTTTGCCAGCGCGTCCAGCTCCACGAACGAGTCCTCGTCGAGCAGCGCATAGATCCGTTCGCGTGCGGTCAGCTTGCCTTTGGCGTGCACCTTCTCGATGGCGCCCTCGCCGACCGGATGCAGCGACTCGGCGCGGCGCTTGTGTAGCTCTGCGAGCTTGCCCGCGGTGGTGTGGATATCGATGGTGTGCTCGGCAGCGGGCTCAGCAGTGTGGTCGGTAACGCTGGTCATGGGAGTTGATGGTATCGGCCGCACCCGCATCGGTTGGCCCGGGCGTGCCTGAGCACCCGACGGTCGCGCGGGGATTGCCGATGTGCGCCGCGGCGAACCGTCCGACAATTGATCTCCCACGGCCGGCCCGGCGTTCTCTAGGCTTGTGCCGTGACGGACCGCGATCAGCTCAGGTTGCCGTTGGACGCCAGCAAGCTGCGTAGTGAGGCGATCGACTCGGGATGGCGCCAGCTCGACGTCGTCGATGAGACCGGCTCCACCAACGCCGATCTGCTGGCCCGGGCCGCTGCCGGGGCCGATATCGAAGGGGCGGTGCTGATCGCCGAACACCAGACGGCCGGACGGGGGCGGCTGGGGCGCGGCTGGTCGGCCACGGCGCGAGCGCAGATCACCATGTCGGTCGGGGTGCGGGTGGACGGCGTCCCCACCGCCACCTGGGGCTGGCTGTCGCTGGCCATCGGGTTGGCCGTGGTGGACACGGTGACCCCGTTGCTTGACGGCACGGCGGCGCAAGCGGGTTTGAAGTGGCCCAACGATGTGCTGGCCGGTCTGCCCGGATCGCTGGGCAAGCTGGCGGGCATTCTCGCCGAGGTGGCGATGCCCTACGCGGTGATCGGCATCGGGCTCAATGTCACCCAGGCGCCCGACGAAATTGCGGGGCCCGCAGCGACCTCGCTGCTGGACCTCGGGGTGCCGGCACCGGATCGCAACGAACTGGCTGCCCGGCTGTTGCGCGAGCTTGCGGCGCGGATCGATGAGTTCAGACGCGCTCACGCGCGGCTATCGGCGGACTACCGGGCCCGCAGTCTGACCATCGGTTCGCGCGTGCGTGCGCAACTCCCCGGCGGGCGCGAGATCGTCGGGATCGCCCGCGACATTGATGAGCAGGGGCGATTGCGCCTGCAGACTACGCCCGACGAGGCGGGCAAGTCCGGCGAGACGGTCGTGGTCGCCGCGGGTGACGTGGTGCATCTGCGCTAGTGCGGCGCGGCCATCCGTCCAACTTCAGCAAACAGCAGCCAACGGGGGATAGGGTCGCCACCATGGGCTATCCGGACAATGCCATGGCCGCAGGCGAGCAGGTCGTCCTGCATCGTCACCCGCACTGGACCCGGCTGGTCTGGCCGGTCGTGGTGTTGATCCTGATCACCGGGCTGGCCGCGCTGGGCTCGGGGTTCGTCAACTCGACGCAATGGCAGCAGCTGGCCAAGAACATCATCCATGGCGTCATCTGGGGGATCTGGCTGGTGATTGTCGGCTGGCTCACACTATGGCCGTTCCTGAGCTGGCTGACCATACATTTCGTGGTCACCAACCGCCGGGTGATGTATCGCCAGGGCGTGCTGACCCGCAGCGGGATCGACATCCCGTTGGCCCGGATCAACAGCGTGGAATTCCGGGACCGGATATTCGAGCGAATGCTTCGCACCGGGACGCTGATTATCGAATCGGCGTCACAGGATCCGTTGTTGTTCTACAACATTCCGCGCCTGCGAGAAGTGCACGCGCTGCTCTATCACGAGGTTTTCGACACCCTGGGCTCCGAGGAAGCCCCCAGCTGAGCGGCCGATCGTGCATCTGAGCGGTTGGCCCTGGCGGACTTGTTGTGCCAGGAGCGCAGCAGGGTGACGTTGCCGCCCTCGATCTCGTCTTCGAAGACTTCGGCGATACCGCCCGCGGTCAGTGCCGACTCCAGCGCCTTGTCCGGGTTGCGTGCGAACTCGTCGGGGAACACCCAGCGGCGGAACGCCCAGAACCGGAAGGCCATCTGCAGCAGATTTCCGATGATGTAGGCCGAGACAAAGTCGGCCAGGTTCTCCACGGTCAGCGAGACCATCGGCACCCGTAACTGCAAGACATAGCTGGAGAACCACAGCGGGGCCATGCTCAGCAGCACACCCACGCCGCTGAACGCGAAGAACAGCAGCGCCTCGTGGTGGCGCTCCCGGCCGCCACGGTCGCGGAAGCTCCATTCCCGGTTGAGCACATAGGACGCGATGACAGCGACGATTCCGGCGATCACCTTGGCCGTCACCGGCTTGGGTTCCAGAATCGTCAACTTCAGCGTGTAGAAAATTGCCGAGTCGATGATAAAAGTAGTGCCGCCGACGATGGCAAATTTGATCAGTTCATGATGACGCTGCGCAAAGGGCTGAACCACCCTGGGAAGGCGCGCGATTGTGGCATCGGCAAAGGACACAACAAGTCAGTGTACGGATTGACACGAACATAGACGCAAAATGATACATAACGGTTTGGTGTTGCAGCCGCCAAACACGCCGGTCATGGGCCATGACACCATGATGGCCGTGCCAAGTTCTCGCACCCCCCAGGTTGCCATGGTCGGTGGTGGCCAGCTCGCCCGGATGACCCATCAGGCCGCTATCGCCCTGGGTCAGAACCTGCGTGTGTTGGTTAACTCCGCCGATGACCCGGCGGCGCAGGTGACACCCAATGTGGTGATCGGATCGCACACCGATCTGGACGACCTGCGCCGCATCGCGGCCGGAGCCGACGTGGTGACCTTCGACCACGAGCACGTTCCCGCCGAGCTGCTGGACAAGCTGGTGGCCGAGGGAGTCGTGCTGGCGCCGCCGCCACAGGCTCTGGTGCACGCGCAGGACAAGCTGGTGATGCGCCGGCGGCTGCAGGCACTCGACGTCCCGGTGCCGCGCTACCTGGGCATCCACCAGCTCGAGGAACTCGGTGAGCTGGACGCGTTTGCCCGCGAGCTGGACGCGCCGCTGGTGGTCAAGGCGGTCCGGGGCGGTTACGACGGCCGCGGTGTGCAGATGGCGCGCGATCTGGCCGATGCCCGCGACATCGCCAGCGGCTACCTGGCCGGGGGTGTTCCGGTGCTGGTCGAGGAGCGGGTCCAGTTGCGTCGAGAGCTCTCGGCGCTGGTGGCACGCTCGCCGTTCGGCCAGGGGGCGGCGTGGCCGGTGGTCGAGACGGTGCAGCAGGACGGCATCTGCGTCGCGGTGATCGCGCCCGCGCCGGCGCTGTCCGCGCAAGCTGGCGCCGATGCGCAACAGCTGGCGCTGCGGTTGGCCGCCGAACTGGGCGTGGTCGGGGTGCTCGCCGTGGAACTCTTCGAGACCACCGACGGCGCTTTGGTGGTCAACGAGCTCGCGATGCGGCCGCACAATTCCGGGCACTGGACCATGGACGGATCGCGCACCAGCCAGTTCGAGCAGCACTTACGCGCGGTGTTGGACTACCCGCTCGGCGATACCGAGGCGATCGCGCCGGTGACCGTGATGACCAACGTGTTGGGGGCGGCCGCGCAACCGGCGATGAGCCTGGACGAGCGGCTGCACCACCTTTTCGCCCGGATGCCCGATGCCCGGGTGCACCTCTACGGCAAGGACGAGCGTCCCGGCCGCAAGGTGGGACATATCAATTTCCTCGGTTTCGACCCGGCGGCCGTTGCCGGGCTGCGAGAGCGGGCCGAGCTGGCGGCACACTGGTTGTCACACGGACAGTGGACGGACGGATGGGATCCCCATGGCTGAACAGCCCCGGGTCGCGGTGATCATGGGCAGCGACAGTGACTGGTCGGTAATGGCTGACGCCGCCAAGGCGCTGGCCGAATTCGACATCGCGATGGAGGTGCGCGTGGTCTCGGCGCATCGCACCCCGCAGGTGATGTTCGACTACGCGCGCGACGCGGCCGGTCGTGGCATCGAGGTGATCATCGCCGGCGCCGGCGGAGCCGCGCACCTACCCGGAATGGTGGCCTCGGCCACCCCGCTGCCGGTGATCGGGGTGCCGGTGCCGCTGGCCCGCCTCGACGGACTGGACTCGCTGTTGTCGATCGTTCAGATGCCGGCCGGGGTGCCGGTGGCTACCGTGTCCATCGGAGGCGCCCGCAATGCCGGCCTGCTGGCGGTGCGGATGCTGGGATCATCCGATCCTGCGCTGCGCGCGCGGATCGCCGCTTTCCAAGACCAGCTGGCGCAGACCGTGCAGGCCAAGGATGCGGAACTTCAGAAACTTGCGGGTAAGTTAACCCGCGACTAGAAGCCGACTAGGAGGGCTCGCAAGATGGCTGGTTGGGCCGGAAACCCGTCTTTTGATTTGTTCCAGCTTCCGGAGGAACACCAGGAGTTGCGGGCGGCGATACGCGCGCTGGCGGAAAAGGAGATCGCGCCGCACGCCGCGGACGTGGATGAGAATTCCCGGTTTCCGCAGGAGGCCCTTGATGCGCTCAACGCTTCCGGGTTCAATGCGGTGCACGTCCCCGAGGAGTACGGCGGCCAGGGGGCCGACTCGGTGGCGGCCTGCATCGTCATCGAGGAGGTCGCTCGCGTCGACGCCTCAGCCTCGTTGATCCCGGCGGTCAACAAGTTGGGCACCATGGGCCTGATCCTGCGCGGTTCCGACGATCTAAAGAAGCAGGTGTTGCCGTCGCTCGCCGATGGCGCCGCGATGGCCTCCTACGCGCTCAGCGAGCGCGAGGCCGGTTCGGACGCCGGAGCGATGCGCACCCGGGCCAAGGCCGACGGTGACGACTGGATTCTCAACGGCACCAAGTGCTGGATCACCAACGGCGGCAAGTCCTCCTGGTACACGGTGATGGCCGTGACCGACCCCGAAAAAGGTGCCAACGGGATATCGGCGTTCATGGTGCACAAGGACGACGAAGGCTTCGTCGTGGGCCCCAAGGAGCGCAAGCTGGGGATCAAGGGCTCACCGACCACGGAGTTGTACTTCGAGAACTGTCGGGTTCCCGGCGACCGGATGATCGGGGAGCCCGGCACCGGCTTCAAGACCGCCCTGGCGACGCTGGACCACACCCGCCCGACCATCGGTGCCCAAGCGGTGGGCATCGCTCAGGGCGCCCTGGATGCCGCAATCGCCTACACCAAGGACCGCAAGCAGTTTGGGAAGTCGATCAGCGATTTTCAGGCGGTGCAGTTCATGCTCGCCGACATGGCGATGAAGGTGGAGTCCGCGCGGCTGATGGTCTACTCCGCCGCCGCGCGCGCCGAGCGTGGCGAATCCAACCTCGGATTCATCTCCGCCGCGTCGAAGTGCCTGGCCTCCGACGTGGCGATGGAGGTCACCACCGACGCGGTGCAGCTGTTCGGTGGCGCCGGATACACGGTTGACTTCCCGGTCGAGCGGATGATGCGCGACGCCAAGATAACCCAGATCTACGAGGGCACCAACCAGATTCAGCGCGTCGTGATGTCGCGGGCATTGCCGCGCTGAGGTACCGAACCGCAGATTCGCTTCATCGCATCCGATCCGCCAGTACAGTCAAGGTCACGGCACCGCCAATCAATCGGGTGGGCAGGCAGGTGGCCGAAATAAGCTGGCGCGCCGAGTATCGTCGGCCTTCGTCTGACTCGAGCAAACGGGTTATCCGCGGCCAGGGGGTGTGAGGTAGAGGACGTGGTTACCTGTGCGCGTACCACATGAGCATGATCTGACTGCGGGGCTTGGTCCCAGCACCGGCCAGCGGGCTCAGTGGCAGACGTTGTCGCTGCTGCTGGTTGAGGACGATCGGGCCGACGCAATGCTGGTCGAGGAGCTGATCGCGGACGCGGCCGTCGACATCCAGGTGGTGTGGGCGCGCTCGATGGCTCACGCCGAGCGCGAATTGAGCGCGGCCCGGCCCGATTGCGTGCTGTTGGACCTCAACCTTCCCGACGCCAGCGGCATCGACGCGCTGGACCGCATCGCCAACCGCGATGCCACCGTCCCGGTGGTGGTGCTGACCGGGCTGAACGACGAGTACTTCGGCGCGACGGCGGTCGCCGCCGGTGCACAGGACTATCTGGTCAAGGGTCGCGTCGATCCGGAGATGCTGCGGCGCGCGATGCTGTACGCGATTGAGCGCAAACGTGCCGAGCTGATCGCCGCCGACCTGCACGCAACCCAGCTCCGAGCCCGCGAGAATGCGCTGCTGGAACGCGGCCTGTTGCCCTCGCCGCTGCTGCTCGACTCGCCGGGAGTCGACATCGTCGCCCGGTACCGGCCCAGCCGCGAAGACGCGTTGCTGTGCGGCGACTTCTATGACGTCGTGCAAACGGCCGACCGGGTGGTCCACGTGTTGATCGGTGACGTCGCGGGGCACGGCCCCAATGAGGCCGCGCTGGGCGCGGCGCTGCGCATCGCGTTTCGGGCCCTGACGCTGGCCGGCGTGCACGGCGGCGAGCTGATGCGCCAGCTCGACCGGGTGCTGCGCGCCGAACGCACCGGCGAGGGGATCTTTGCGACGGTGCTCAGCCTGGCCATTCCGCCCCAGCCCGCCGGCTCGGCCGACGGCGCTCACATCCAGGTGATCCGTGCCGGACATCCCGGGATGCTGCTGCACGGCGGTGGCACCGTGCACTGGCTCGAGCCGCCGGCCGGGCCGGCGCTGGGGCTGAATTTGGGCAACTGGTGCCAGCATGAGGTGGAGCTGCCGGTGGACCACGGGCTACTGCTGCTCACCGACGGGCTCTTCGAGGGGTATTCGGGGCACCGTCGGGAACGGCTGGGCGAGCATGGGCTGCTGTCGCTGGCCCGTTCACACGCTGGCTTGTCGGGTCCGGCGTTCGTCGACGCACTCATCGACGGTGCGCAGCAACGCGCTCAATCACTCGGCGGGCTCACCGACGACATAGCGGTGCTGCGAGTGGAACGCACGCCTGCATGACTCCGGAACCGCCCATCCGGCCCCGCACGCGGCGCCGTATCGCGCTCACGGTGCGGGGATGGCAAGCCCTGGTGCTGTCGATCATGGGCGTGATGGTGCTCGCCGGCACCGTCGCCGGCGCGGTCCTGCTCAATCGCACCGACGGTGTATCGCGGGAACTCAGCGACAACATCGAGCCCGCACGGGTCGCGGCTTTCCAGCTGCAGTCGGCCTTGCGCGACCAGGAATCGGGGATCAGAGGCTATGTGATTTCCTCCGACAGCCAGTTCCTCAGCCCCTATTACGACGGCCGGCGCACCGAAGAGGCTGCGGCCCAAAATATCCGGCGACTACTGGGGCGCCGGGGTGACCTGCTTGCCGACCTGGACGCGATCGAGAAGGCGGCGCGCGCGTGGCGGGCCAGCTACGCCGAGCCGCTCATCGCACAGGTCAACTCGAATGCTCCGGTCATGCTCAACGGCGCGGCAACCGCGATCGGTAAGGCCCAGTTCGACCAGCTACGAACCCTTTTCGAGGACCAAAACCGGCATCTGGGTGCCGCCCGCGCGCAGGCCGCCGAGCGCCTGCAACGAATGGACGACTGGCGTGACCGGGTGCTGGCCGCAATGGTGCTGTTGTTCTTCGCGACGGCAGCGCTACTGGGAATCCTGACCAGGCGTGCGGTCACCATTCCGCTGGCCGCGCTGGCTGCGGCCTGCCGCCGGGTCACCGAAGGCAACTTCGGCGAACGCATCGTTGCGCCGCGCTGGCCCAGAGACATCCGGGGTATCGCGATCGACGTCGAGAACATGCGCCAGCGAATGGTCGAAGAGCTCGACACCTCACGTTGCGCCCGAGCTCAATTGGACGAACAGGCAGAGGAATTGCGACGGTCCAATGCCGAGCTCGAGCAGTTCGCCTACGTCGCGTCCCACGATCTGCAGGAGCCGCTGCGCAAGGTCGCCGCATTCTGCCAGTTACTGGAGCGGCGTTATGCGGATCAGCTCGACGAACGCGGCATCGAGTACATCGGCTTCGCGGTCGACGGCGCCAAACGCATGCAGGTCCTGATCAACGACCTGCTCAGTTTCTCCCGGGTCGGCCGGCTGGGTGCCACCAGCGTCGAGGTCGAACTCGGCGCGACCCTCGATGCTGCCGTGGCCAATCTCGGCGCGGCCATCGAGGAATCAGACGCCGAGATCGTGCGCCTCGAGCACGGCTTCCCACCGGTTGTTGGAGATCCGACCCTGCTGACGATGTTGTGGCAGAACCTGATTGGCAACGCGGTCAAATTCCGGCGCGAAGACCTGCCGCCCCGGGTGGTCATCGATTGCCAGCTCGGCACGGGAGATCACCAGGGCCTGTGGCTGTTGAGCGTGTCGGACAACGGTATCGGCATTGCGCAGGAGTTCGCCGACAAGGTCTTCATCATCTTCCAGCGCCTGCATGGTTGCGATTCCTACGGCGGAACCGGTTTGGGCCTTGCGCTGTGCCGAAAGATCGTCGAGCATCACGGCGGCACGGTGTGGATTGACTCCTCGTACACCGATGGGACTCGCTTCCAGTTCACCTTGCCCGTCGCCGCGCCCGCGACCGCGGACCCAGAACACCTCGAACCTGCCGAAGGGATAGCCGAATGACAGCACCGGGTCGACCCATTGACATCCTGCTCATCGAAGACGATCCCGGGGATGAACTCATCACCCGGGAGGCGTTCGAGCACAACAAGGTCAACAACCGGCTGCACGTCGCCCACGATGGCGAGGAGGGGCTGGATTACCTTTATCAGCGGGGCAAGTACCAGCAGGCGCGCCGGCCCGATCTGATCCTGCTCGACTTGAACCTACCGAAGTACGACGGTCGGCAGTTGCTGGAGAAGATCAAGTCCGACTCCGAGCTTTGTCGTATCCCGGTGGTGGTACTGACCACGTCCTCGGCCGAGGAGGACATTCTGCGTAGCTACAACCTGCATGCAAACGCCTACGTCACCAAGCCGGTCGATCTCGACCAATTCATGACCGCCGTCCGGCAGATCGACGAGTTCTTTCTTCAGGTGGTTCGGCTTCCGCAAAGCTGAGTAGCGCCGCGGCTCAAGGTTTTCCGACAGGCTGGTTGGACGCCACGATCCCGAGTTGGTCGACCTCGTGTACGTGGACGGTCGAGAAATCGAAGAACATACCGACGATCTGTATCGCACCGGAGGCTATCGCGGGAGCCAAGACCTGGTTGTGCGCAAGCCTTTCCAGCTGAACCGCCACATTGACCACAGCTAGCTGGTCGAGTTCGCCGAACCCGACGGACGCCGCGCTCGCCCGTGCCGGATGACCGTCTCGGAACGCGGCCAAACTATCGTGTGCGTGTTCAAGCCAGTGGTTCATCGGGCGGTCGACGTCACTCGCGCCGTTGTCCAGCAACGCCTGCATTGACCGGCACGACGAGTGTCCGCATACGACAACCGAACTCACACCGAGTTGGTTGACCGCGAAGTCCAGGGCGGTATCCACCGAGCGTTCGGTTGGATCGATCGGTACCAGGTTGCCGACGTTGCGGACGATATACAGGTCGCCCGGTTTGCTGGCCGTGATGACGTCGGGCAGGATCCGGGAGTCGGCGCAGGTGAGAAAGACCGTGTCCGGGTTGGCCGGATCCATCAGTTCCCGCACATGGTGGTGCAGCGTGCCGATGCCGTTGCGATGGTATTCCTCAACACCGTGCCGAATCGAGGGTTCGGCATCGGGATGGCTGTCGCGCCTCGATGTCCAGGGTTCCCGCAGCGCTCGAGACATGAAGTGGCGTTTCGGCGGACTGGTGTGTGCGCTGACCAGGTTGGCCGGCGACGTCTCGATGATGGTGACTTCGCCGCCGGTTGCTTCGTGAGCGGTCTTCCAGTCGGAAATGGCTTCGGAGACGGAGTGGTCGATGTAGTCGGCATTCAGGTTCAGCGTGATGTCGCTGCCCTCTGGCAGCTCGGAGAGCACGTTGGTCAGCCGCGGCAAGAGCAGGAAACTCAACGTGCCATCGATGTCGACCCGCCAGCGCTTCGCCTCTTCGCTCACCAGCCTGGCCTCGATCGGGGCGCGGATGACCCTGATCAACAAGAAGGCGATCGCAACACCGAGTCCAATGACCACGCCCTCGAGCAGGTTGAGGAATATGACGCCCAGGATGGTGATGACGTAGATCGCAAAATTGCCGGTCCGCCACGCAATCTGGATGTGTGCCAGCTGGATGAGCTGGGCGCCGACCACAATCAGGAGCCCGGCGAGCGCCGCTTTGGGGATGAGTTCCACCAGGCCGGTGAACAGCGAGGCGAACAGCAAGATCCACACCCCGTGCAGCACCGCTGAGGTGCGGGTGCGGGCTCCGGCTGCCACATTGGCCGAACTGCGCACGATGACGCCGGTGACGGGAAGACCGCCGAGCAGCCCGGAGAGGACGTTGGCGCTGCCCTGCCCGAGCATTTCCCTGTTGAAGTTGGTCCGCGGGCCATGGTGCAACTTGTCCACACCGACCGCGCACAGCAGCGATTCGACGCTGGCGATCAGGGCGATGGTCAACACGCCGACGGCGATGATGCTGATGTCATTGCTCCAGGGCTGACCGTCGGGGGTCAGCTCGGGCAGCCGGGGCAGCGAGATGGCCTCGAAGAAGTTGCCCGAAAGGTTGATGCGCTCCACATCTAGATTCACCATCAACGACAGTGCGGTGGCTCCGGCGATGGCCACCAGGGGGCCCGGAACCATCCGCACCATGGCGGGCAACCGTGACCACACCAACAATATTGCGATCACCGTTCCGCCGACGATCACTTCGTGTAGCTCGTGATGAAGGATGCCGTTGGGCAACGCCGCAATGTTGCGCCACGCCGAGCTGTGCGCCGAGCCGCCCATCAGGACATGGATCTGTTGCAGCACGATGGTCACGCCGATGCCGGCCAGCATGGCGTGCACCACCACCGGTGCAATGGCCAGCGCGGCGCGTGCCATCCGGCTCAGCCCGAAGATGATCTGCAGGACGCACGCGCCGAGGGTCATCAGGCACAACATCTGCCAACCGACCTGTTCGATCAATCCGGCGACCACCACGGTGAGGCCGGCGGCCGGGCCGCTCACCTGAACCGACGACCCGCCGAGCAGTCCGGCGACAATGCCACCCACCACCGCGGCAATCAAACCGGCCATCAACGGAGCACCGGAGGCAATGGCGATCCCCAGCGACAGGGGCAGCGCTACCAGGAAGACGACGAGCGACGCGGGGAAGTCATGGCGCAAGTTGGCCCGCATCCACTGGGATCGAGATTCGGGTGCCTCGGCGGAGTTCTTGACTGCGGTGCTCATTTGTTGACTCCTCAAAGCCGGTCAAAGAGGCCATCCCGGGCGGGCCGGCAATCGAGACCTGACACCCCTTCGACACCGGCTGGAATGTGGTCTGTCAAATCAAGTGTCCGCCGAGCGTCGTAGGTGCGTGTGAGGCAGTTCATATTTGTGCGCAGCAAATCTATGAGTCTGCAGGTTTTATATCCAAAATCCTCCACGCTTCACCGGCCCGTGCGGCAAACCCCCGCACTGATTCATTGACAACTCACAAGAAAGTTTCCGGTGCTGACCGCGAAAATTAGGATTCGCCCAGAAGTGTTTCGTTGTGCTCGCCGGTGGCCGGCGGGGGATCGGCGAGCACCGCGCTAAAGCTCGAGTAGCGCGCGGGCGTCCGGATCACCGTGACGGCGTCATCGCCACTGCCGACCTGCAATGCCAGCTCGTTCTCGGCGAACAACGGCGTTGTGACGACCTGTTTCCAGGTGTAGGCCAGGCAGGCCATCAACCCGCCTTCGTGCAGCAGTTCGACCCATTGCGCGGCGGTCTTGGCGGCTAGGGCCGATTCCAGTTCTTCGGTCAATTCCGCGTAGTTGATCGCCCGCGCGCGTTGGTCGATGAAGCGCTCGTCGTCGAGGAGATCGGGCTGGCCGATGATCTCGCACAGCCGCTGCCAGTGCTTGGGCACGTAGGCGCTGATCAGCAGGTAGCCGTCGGCGGCGCGGAAGGCATCCGATGGCTGGGTCGCAAAGGCAACCCGTTTGCGGCGCGCGCCCGCGGGTGTCTGCTCGGGCCTTTTCGGCGCGTCCGAACTGGGACGATTGAGGTGCATGGTGAGCTGGTTGGCCTGCAGCCCCACCGCGACGTCGTACATCGCCACCCGGACGGTGTCGGCCACCCCGTGCCGCTCGCGGTTGAGCAGCGCGGCCAGGACCGCCTGGGCCAGCACATGCCCGCTGGCATTATCGACCAACTGAAACGGGATGATCTGTGGCTTGCCGTCGGGGGTGGGCATTCCGGTGGTCATTCCCGCCTCGGCGGCGACCATCAGATCGACGCCCGGTCGAGTGCCGTGCGGGCCGTTGCCGCCGAATGCCGACAACCGGGCATAGATCAGTTTGGGGTTGCGGGCGCGCAGGTCCTCGGGGCCAAGGCCCATTCGCTCCATCACGCCGGGCCGAAACCCCTCCAGCACCACGTCGGCGGTGTCGGCGAGCCGCAGGATCTGCCGGCGAGCCGTGTCGGTGGACAGATCCACCGACACCGACTTCTTGCCCCTGTTGTTCGGTAGGAAATAGGTCGCTAGCGGCGGGCGGTGCGGCAGCACGGCGGTGATGTGCCGCGCCGCCTCACCGCCGGGGGCCTCAACCTTGATCACCTCGGCGCCCAGGTCGGCCAGGACCTGTCCGGCCAGCGGCCCGGCAACGTTCTGGGTGAAATCGAGCACCCGAAACCCATCGAGTGGTTTGGCGGGGTTGCCCTCGGGCATCGGCAAATCCTTCCCTGCGGCGCGTGTCACCAGGCGACCGGCTCGGCGCGCTCGGTTGGACGAGTCGCGACATCGTGACGTTCGCCCCGGAAACTCAAGCTGTCAAGTGGGACATCAAGATCGGCCACTGCTCAGCCCGGTTGACGAGCCGCCGGGGCGGCGCGGCACGACGTGGCTCACCCGCTGCCCTCCGGATCGCGCAGGATGGCGTTTTGCAAGGTGGTGGTGAGCCAGGTTTCAAAGCGCTGCAAGGTGAACCCGTCGTGGGTAACCATGATCTCGTGGCTGGCTGGACTGGTGATGGCCCAGGCGGTATCCACCGCGTCTTGACGGGGCAATCGCAGGGCGTCGTCGGGAATGGTCACCAGCAGTGCCCGCATCGTTTCCCGGCGCAGCATCTGGATCTGATGCCACTCCGCTGCGATGGCGCTGTCGACGCCGGATCCGTCGCGGTAGGCGCGCCACGCTATCGCCGAGCGCCGTGCCGCGTCGCAGACCAATGCCGAAACCTGGGCCAGGGTCCCGGCGGGGCTATCGGGTTGAAGTTGAGCGGCAAAGTGCTGTCCCGATGGCGCGGCGTCGGGGGCGAGGGTGCTCTCGAGATAGCCGCGGAGCAGCGCGCGTTTGCTGCCCCAGGCGAGGTAGAGCGTTTGCACGGTCACCCCGGCTCCCTCGGCGATCCGGCTGACCGTCGAGGCGACGTATCCGACACGAGCGAATTCTTCGGCGGCGGCCGTGAGCAGCAGGTGACGGGTCTGCGCGCGCGACGCGGCCCCCGCTTCGCGTACCCGGGTTGTATTTCGCTGCCGCTTTCTTTCCATCGAAGTCAGCATACTTCAGCGTGCTAGATTATAACTCAATCAGGATTGAGTGTCACTCAAGTGTGTGCGTGAACAGGAGTTATCGTGCCGACGCGAAATCCAATCTACGATCGTCCATGGCGGCGGGCCGGGGTTGTCCGCTACGCGGCGGCTCGGGTACGGGCAATCCTGCGGCCGCCGGTGACGGTGTCGGCGGCGCCGCCGGACCTGGTGGTGGACCGCGACGTTTCGGTTCGGATGCGCGATGGCGTGGTGCTGCGGGTCAACGTCTACCGGCCCCCCGGTTCGGGGCCGTTTCCCGTCATCCTGGCGGGCCATCCCTACGGCAAGGACCGGCTGCCCAAGCGCAGATGGTGGGGCTGGGGCATCAATCCGCAGTTCAGGATCCTGCGCCAGCCCGGCCAGGTGGAGATCTCGAGCGAGACCAGCTGGGAGGCGCCCGATCCGGTCTGGTGGCTGGCCCATGGCTATGCCGTTGTCAACGCCGACATCCGCGGCGCCGGGACATCCGATGGCGCCGGGGCGTTGATGTCCGACCAAGAAGCCGAGGACGTCTACGACCTGATCGAGTGGGCCGGCGCCGCGCCTTGGTCCAGTGGCGGCGTCGGCATGGCGGGCGTGTCCTACCTGGCGATGGCACAGTTCAAGGCCGCCGCGTTAAGACCGCCGAGCCTCAAGGCGATTTGCCCCTGGGAGGGGTTCACCGATGCGTACCGGGACATGTTCAACCCCGGGGGAGTGGCGGAAAAGGGCTTCTCGCGAGTCTGGCAGACCGGCACCAAGCATGTGATGCGGGTGACCGAGGACATCGGCGCGCAGCGCCGGGTGCACCCGCTGCGTGATCAGTGGTGGCAGTCCCTGGTACCCGACCTCGGCCGGATCGAGGTCCCGATGCTGGTCTGCGCCAGCTTTTCGGATAACAACCTGCATGGGCGCGGTTCTTTTCGGGCATTCGAAAAGGTCGGTGCCGAAGACAAGTTCGCCTACACCCACCGGGGCGGCAAGTGGACGACCTTCTACAGCCCCGAGGCCCGCCAGGCCCAGCTCGCCTTCTTCGACCGCTATCTCAAACACCTTGATGTGCCCAAACCGCCCCGGGTTCGGCTCGAGGTGCGCGAGCGGGGCGACGTCATCGCGGAGACTCGCGCCGAGCGGCAATGGCCACTGGAAAACACCGACTGGCGCGACCTCTACCTGGCCGACGACGGTGTGTTGGACCATGAGCCCTCGGCAGCCGAGGGATCGGTCACCTTCCACACTCGCAGGCGCGCAGCGGCATTCACCCTTCCCGTGGTGGCAGATCTCGAGCTCACCGGTCCGATGAGTTTGGCGCTGTGGGTGTCAGTCGAGGGCGCCGACGATGTCGCGTTGTTTGCCGGCGTTGAGAAATGGGTTGGCAACAAATGGGTTTCGTTTGAAGGGTCCTACGGTTACGGCCGGGACCGGATCACCACCGGGTGGCAACGCGTATCGCTGCGAGAACTCGATGTCGAGCAGTCGACGCCGTACGAGCCGGTGCACACTTTCGCACACTCCCAGCCGCTGTCGCCGGGTGAGGTTGTTCCCGTCGAACTCGCATTGGGCCCATCAGCAACCGCCTTTCACCACGACGATCGCATCCGGCTGGTCATCGCCGGTCGCCAGCTTGCCCCGCGCAATCCGCTCTACGGAAGTTTTCCCGCCCTGTACGCGCCCAGCCCGCCGGCGCGCTGCACCCTGCACTGGGGAGCGGACCGGCCGGCACGGTTGCGGGTGCCGGTCACCAGCTCCGGCGACAACGCCCCAGCCTGAGAATTACTACCGCCCAGCTCAACCGCGCCGCGCGCCAACCTGTCCGAGGGTCACAGAAACTTGACCTACCCATCGCCTGATGAACACTTCCAGTTCGGTCGGCAAGGTAGGTGACTTGGCCGGCGACGCCTGCTGCGATGTGTCCACAACAGCTGCGCATACCGGGCACTCCGGCGATGCGGCCTGGCAACAGGGCGTTCGATGGGCGCGCCGACTGGCCTGGATCAGCTTGGCCGTATTGGTCACCGAGGGTGCTGTCGGGGTGTGGGAGGGCGTTGCCGTCGGGTCCGTCGCATTGACCGGATGGGCCCTCGGTGGCGCATCCGAAGGGCTGGCCAGCGCAATGGTGTTGTGGCGGTTCACCGGTTCCCGCACGTTGTCGGAGACCGCCGAGCGCCGCGCCCAACGTGGCGTCGCCGTGTCTTTCTGGTTGGTTGCGCCGCTGGTTGCCGCGGAATCCATTCGCCACCTCACCGACAAGCACGAGGTTGGCACCTCGGTGATCGGAATCGGGTTGACGGCCTTCGCTTTGGTCGTCATGCCCATCCTCGGCCGGGCCAATCACAAGCTGGGTGTGCTCTTGCAGTCCGGGGCCACCGAAGGTGAAGGCACCCAGAATTATCTGTGCGCGGGCCAAGCCGCCGGGGTGTTGCTTGGGCTTGCGATCACCGCGGCCTGGCCCGGCGGTTGGTGGATCGACCCGGGGATCGGGCTCGTCATCGCCGGCATAGCCGTCTGGCAGGGTGTCAGAGCCTGGCGCGGCCAGGACTGCGGCTGCTGAGTAAGGCCTCGCCGATCCGAGGCCCTACTCGAGCATCGAGGCCTCACTCCAGGCGGTACCGGATCAGCCGGGAGCTGTTGGCTACCACCGCCACTGAGGACGCGTTGTGCAGGATCGCGGCCAGCACCGGTGAGAGCGCACCGCCCGCACCGATCAGCAGACCGGCGGCATTGACGGCGATCGACATACCGTAGTTCTGCCGGATCACGTCGACTGCCCGCCCACCGAGATCGCGGACGTCGAGCAGCCGATGCAGATCGTCGTTGGCCAGCGCCACATCGGCGGTCTCCACGGCGACGTCGGTTCCGGCCAGGCCCATCGCGATTCCGATATCGGCGGCGGCCAGTGCCGGGGCATCGTTGATGCCGTCACCGACCATGCCGACCACGTAGCCCTCGTCCTGCAGGTCCCGCACCACTTCGAGCTTGTCCTCGGGCATCACCTCGGCGCGCCATTCGTCGATCCCCAGCTCTTCGGCGACGACTTTGGCGATGTCGGGGTGATCCCCGGTGAGCATGACGATCCGGCGAACTCCGTTGTCCCGCAACTTGGTCAGCACCTCGGCGGCCTCGGGCCGCACTTCGTCGCGCAGGCTGATCAGCCCGACCAGCGTGCCGTCCACGGCGAGCAGCAGCGGTGTTTCGGCCTGTTGCCGCAGCTTGCCGACCCATTCCGATGCCTTCTTGGATACCTTGACCTGCTCCGACTCGAGCAGCGATGGGCTGCCGAGCAGCAGGGTCCGGCCGTCGGCCCAGGTTCGCATGCCCAGACCCACCAGGACCTCGCACTCCTCGTGCGGCGGGATGCTGATGCGGCGTTCCTCGGTCGAACGGATCACCGCCTCGGCCAGTGGGTGACGGGAGTGGATTTCCGAGCTGGCGGCGTAGGCCAGAACCTGCTCGGGCTCCCAATCCTTGTGCATCGCAATAATGTTGGTTACCACCGGACGTCCCACGGTGAGCGTTCCGGTCTTGTCGAACACGATTGCGTCGACCCGGCCGGCCTGCTCGAGGTGCGATCCGCCCTTGATCAGGATGCCGCGCCGGGCGCCGTTGCCGATGGCGGCGCTGATCGCGGTCGGGGTGGACAGGCCTACCGCGCATGGGCACGCGATCAACAGCATCGTCATCGCGCGCCGGACATCCCCGGTGACCAACAAGGTGATGGCCGAGACGATGAACGAGGTGGGCACGAAGCGGCGAGAGAAGTTCTCGCCCACCGTTTGAATCGGTGCCCGGTCGTTCTGGGCTTCTTCGACCCTGGTGATGATCCGCCCGATCGTGGTCTGGTTGCCGACCGCCTGCGCACGCACCACCAGGCGCCCGCGTACCACGACGGATCCGGCGTGCACGGTCGCGCCGGCCACGACGCTGACCAGCAGGTTTTCCCCGGTGATCGCCGACTGGTTGACGATGGCCTCACCGTCGACCACTTCACCGTCGACCGGGATGGCAACGTGATCGTGCACGACGACCTCGTCGCCGATCTGCACACTGTCGATCGGTACCTGGACCTCGGTTCCTGCTTCGGGGCCGTCGGTCAGCCGGATCCAGGCGGTGTCCTGGTTGCCGCGCAGTAGCTCCGAGATGGCGCGCCGGGTCCGGCGCAGGGTCAGATCCTGCAGGTACTCACCGATATTGAGCAGCCACAGCACGGTGAGCGCGACGACGTTTTCCCGCAGGATGAGGCTGGCGATCGTGGCCGCCGAGACCAGCGCGTCGGTGCCGGCCTTGCCGGAGCGCAAGGAGCGCAGGGCGCCGCGCAGGAAGGGATAGCCGGTGAAGATGGTGACACCGGTGGCCACCATCCTCCCGCTCGGCCCCAGCAGTGGTGGGCGCGCGAACACATACCGGCGAACGCCCAGCAGGGCCAGTGCCGCTCCACCGATCACCATGCGCAGCACATCGGTGTTGCGGATCTCGGTCGAGTGGGGTGCGCGCGCCGGGATCAGTTCGGCGGCAACGTGCTTGGCGCCGCCGATCGCTTCCAGTACCGCGGCGCGATCACAACGTCGCGGTGAGTACCACACCACGACCGACCCGGTGCGCGGGTAGGCGTGGACGACCCGTACCCCGTCCTGCTTGGCGACGGCCTCTTCGACGGCTACCGCGCGCCGGGAATTGCCGCGTACCCAGTCCGCCCGGACGCGCATGCGTCCGGCCGCGTCGGAAAGTACGACCAGGTCGGTGGTGTCGTCACCGTCCGCACCTGCTGGGACCTCTTTAACGATCGCTAGGGTCATGTCGCCGGATCAGTGGTCGTGGTCGTGCGCGCCGACGGCGGGGGTGGGCGCCTCTTCGCCAATGCGTTCGCGGGCCTCGGACATCACGTCGGAAATCTTGAGCCGGGCCGACTCCGCGGCCTCTTCGGCCTTGCGGGTTCCGCGCAAGCTCAGCTCCGCTGCCGACACCGCGGTCTGGCGCAGTGGTGCCTTCTTCGCGGCCTTGCGGACCACGTCATAGGCTGCCGCCCCGACCACACCGTGGACCACGAGTGTGCCTAGCTTCGCGAACAATCCGTACGCCACCATTACCTGAACCTACCTTCCGTCGTGTTCTCGCCTTGGGCCTTCGACGCTAACATCTAAATATCGCGATATCAACATGTATTGGGCGTGCCGAGTGCGGCGCTGATCACGCGCCGGATCACAAGACGCGCGACACCTTTTCCATCTCGATCCGGCGCTGCATGGCCGCCGGATCGGGGTTGGCTACCTGCACCAACGACGCGCCCACGGACAGAATTGCCAGCAGGTGATCCACCAACTCACCGGGGCTGGTCCAGGTACCGGTGGACAGCACCCGGTCGGCCGCCGTCAGGTGCCGCGCCGCCGCCGACTCGGCGCACTCTCGCAGCACTTGTTCGACCGATCGGCCGGCCAGCGCCGGTCCGGGCAGCCGTTCGGGACTGATCTGGTCGCCGTGCACCCGCACCGAGGTCGCGTAGTCGGTGACGCCCACCGGTAGGTCGGGAGCGGGGCGGCCGAACGGGTCCAGTGACAGCACCGCCACCTCGCCGGCCGCGTCCTGCACGGCAATGTCGGCTTCATCGAGGCGCCCCGCGGTGCACAGCGCGACGTCGGCCGCACCGTCGAGCACCACTTCGGCCCCGATCCACCACACCCCGAACAGCACCGCAGCGGTCTGCCAATGGGCCGGCAGCAGAATCGCGACCCGGCTTTGCGGCCCGGCGGCCAGTTCGTCGCGCAGCAGGTTGGCGGTCTTGGCGGCCCAGTTGGCCAGTGTCACCGCCGACAGTTCGATGTGCTCGCCGGTGGCATCGTCGTAATAGGTGATTCGGGGGCCGACGGGATCGGCCCGCAGCATCGGGTCGAGGATCGCCGCGCTGAGCGTGCTCAGTTGATGCACTCCGGCTGATCTGATCCGGCGGTCAGGATCGGCGACGGCGGGGGAGCGGTGTCGGAGTACCCGGGGTTGGACGCATGCGCGGGAGCCATCGCGCCGCCCAGCCCGGAGCCCGGGCCGCTGTAGTCGTTGGACAGCACCACCCGAACGGATCCGCTCGGTATCGACGTGTCGGCGACCACCGGTAGGCCGCCCAGTTCCTTGGCGACCTGCTGTGCTCCCAGATCGTCGGTGGTGGCGGCGCGAACCTGGCTGAGCTTGACATGGCCGGCCTCGTTGTTGCCGACCGAACCGGTGGTAAACCCTTTTGCGCTCAACACGTCTGACACCGCTGCCGCCAGTCCGTTGATGTCGGTGTCGTTGACCACGTCGGCGGTGGTCTTGGCGGGCGCGTACGCGAGTTCCGCGGTCTTGCCTTCGTTCTGCTCGTTGAGCAGGCTGCCGACCCAGTCGGCAACCTGGTGCGGGTCGACGCGGACCACGCTTTGCATGCCGTCGTCACTCCAGCCGGACCCGTCGAGCACCGGGATGGTGGCGAAGGCGACGTTGCCGCCGGTCAGCTGTTGTAGCTGTTGGACGAAGTCAATGATGTTCCAGCCGGAAGACAGCACCACCGAGCGCTGCACGGCCTGCTCCAGGCGCCGCACCGTCGTCGGGCTGGACAGTGTCTTGCCGGAGATGACCCGGTGGGCCAGTGAGGCCATCACCGCTTGCTGACGCACCACCCGGTCCAGGTCGCCTCGGGGCAGCTCGTGGCGCTGACGCACGAAGGCCAGTGCCTGCGGACCGGTGAGTTTCTGTCGCCCGGCCGGAAAATCCGCTCCCGAAAGCGATTCGTAGACGGGCCCGTTGAGGCAGACATCGACGCCACCGAGCGCATCGGTGATCAACGCGAAACCCAGCAGGCCGATCTCGGCGTAGTGATCGACGGTGACACCGGTGAGGTCGGCAACGGTCTTGATCAGCGCCTCACGCCCGGCCTCGGTACCCGCGGCCGCGGCTTCCGCCGCCGACGCGCCGGCCTGGACCAGGCCGGCCCGCTTGGTCTCCCTGGTCTGGCCGTAGACGCCGTTGATCTTGGTCTTGCCCAGGCCGGGGGCCTGGACATAGGAATCGCGCGGGATCGATATCGCGGTGGCCGACCTCCCGTTGTTGGGGATCCGGACCAGGATGATCGTGTCGGTGTTGGTGGCTTCCTCGTCGCCGGCCCGCAGGGTCGCCAATTCTTCGGGCGTCAGCGGGTTGCCGTGGGCATCGGTACGGCTGTCGAGGCCGACCAACAGAATGTCGATCGCGCCGTCGTCGGCGCCGTGTCCCAGCGAGGGTGCGGACATGTGGAAGATGCCGCCTTCGAAGGACCGGACGTTGGTCCACGCCAAACCGGTGCCCAGGACGACCACGACGGTCAATGCGGTAGCGACCGCACGAACCACACGTTGCACAGGCATCACTGTAGGGTACTTGTGTAACAGCCGCTTTCCTGTTAGCCCGCTCCGGCGTGCCAGACTCGAACGCATGGTTGGCAGGTCGGAGAGGCTGGTTATCACCGGCGCAGCGGGGCAGCTCGGCAGTGTTTTGGCTGCCCAGGCGGTGCGTGCGGGCCGTGATGTGTTGGCAAAAACGTCATCGGAATGGGACATCACCGACGCCGCGGCCACCGAGGAGATCATCGGAACCGGTGATGTCGTGATCAACTGCGCGGCCTACACCGACGTCGACAGCGCGGAAAGTGACGAGGCTCGCGCCTACGCCGTCAACGCCACCGGCCCGGAAAATCTCGCCAAGGCCTGTGCGCGCGCCGGTGCGGCGTTGATTCACGTCTCCACCGACTACGTATTCGATGGTGATCACGCTGATCTGCCCGACGGGGCGCAGCCGCAACCCTACGAGCCCGGCGACAAAACGGCGCCACAGGGCGTGTACGCGCGCAGCAAGTTCGCCGGTGAGCGGGCGGTGCTGGCGGCCCTGCCCGATGCCGTCGTGGTGCGGTCGGCCTGGGTCTATACCGGCGGGACGGGCAGCGATTTCGTCGCCATCATGCGCCGACTGGCCGCTGGAGAGGGCCCGGTGGATGTGGTGGACGACCAAACCGGGTCACCGACCTATGTCGCTGACTTGGCGGCCGCGCTGCTGGAGGTGGCCGATGCCGGCATGCGCGGGCGCCTGCTGCACGCCGCCAACGGGGGCGCGGTCTCGCGGTTCGGGTTGGCCCGCGCGGTGTTCGAGGAATGCGGCACCGATCCGCAGCGGGTGCGCCCGGTCAGCACCGCACAGTTCCCCCGGCCGGCGGTGCGGCCGGGCTACTCCGCGCTGGGCGGGCGGCAGTGGGCCGCAGCAGGCCTGACTCCGCTGCGTCCGTGGCGCAGTGCCCTGGTCGCCGCGTTGGCCGCGGCTTCGGACCGGGCGTTGGCCGGTCGACCGGTACCCTCGACGAGTGACTGACGTCCTGCCGGTCGTGGCGGTGACCTACTCGCCGGGCCCCCACTTGGAGCGCTTCTTGGCGTCTTTGTCGCTGGCCACCGACCGTCCAGTGAGTGTGCTGCTGGCCGACAACGGCTCCACCGACGGAACACCTCAGGCGGCCGTCGAGCGCTACCCCAACGTGCGGATCTTCCACACCGGGGCCAACCTCGGGTACGGCACCGCGGTGAACCGGGCCGTCGCCCAGCTCACCGAACAACCGGAGCCAGACGACTGGCTGATCGTGGCCAACCCGGACGTGCAGTGGGGTCCGGGCAGCATCGACGCGCTGCTCGAGGCCGTCGAGCGCTGGCCCCAGGCCGGGGCGTTGGGCCCGCTGATCCGCGATCCCGATGGATCGGTGTACCCCTCGGCGCGCCATCTGCCCAGCCTGGTCCGCGGCGGTATGCACGCGGTGCTCGGGCCGGTATGGCCCCGCAATCCCTGGACCAAGGCCTATCGCCAGGAACACCTCGAGCCCAGCGAACGGCCGGTGGGCTGGCTATCGGGTTCGTGCCTGTTGGTGCGCCGCTCCGCGTTCCGCCAGATCGGCGGTTTCGACGAGCGCTACTTCATGTATATGGAAGACGTGGACCTCGGCGACCGGCTGGGCCAGGCCGGCTGGCTCAGCGTCTATGTGCCGTCGGCGGAAGTGCTGCACCACAAAGGCCACTCCACCGGACGCGATCCGGCCAATCACCTGGCGGCACACCACCGAAGCACCTACATTTTCCTGGCGGATCGCCATGCCGGCTGGTGGCGGGCCCCATTGCGCTGGACTTTGCGGGGATCGCTGGCGGTACGCTCCCGTCTGATGGTGCGCAGTTCGCGCCGAAAGCTGGTAGAAGGGCGGCACTGACTTGGCAACCAACGGCGTCGACGCGGTGGTCCTGGTTGGTGGTAAGGGCACCAGGCTGCGCCCGCTCACCTTGTCCGCACCCAAGCCCATGCTGCCCACGGCTGGGCTGCCGTTTCTCACCCACCTGCTCTCGCGCATCGCCGCGGCGGGGATCGAACACGTGGTGTTGAGCACGTCGTATCAGGCCGGGGTGTTCGAGGCCGAGTTCGGCGACGGATCCAAGCTGGGCCTGCAGATCGACTACGTCACCGAAGACAAGCCGTTGGGGACCGGTGGCGGCATCGTCAACGTCGCCGGCAAGCTGCACCACGACACCGTGATGGTGTTCAACGGCGACGTGCTCTCCGGTGCGGATTTGGGCCAGCTGCTCGACTATCACCACCAGAACCAGGCCGACGTCACCCTGCACCTGGTGCGGGTGGGCGACCCCCGGGCATTCGGCTGCGTGCCCACCGAGGACGGCCGGGTCACGGCGTTCTTGGAAAAGACACAGGATCCGCCCACCGACCAGATCAACGCCGGCTGCTATGTCTTCAAGCGCGAGATCATCGACCGGATTCCCCGGGGCCGTGAGGTATCGGTGGAACGCGAGGTGTTCCCCTCGCTGCTGTCCGACCCCGACATCAAGATCTACGGCTACGTCGATGCCACCTACTGGCGGGACATGGGCACGCCGGAGGACTTCGTGCGCGGCTCGGCGGATCTGGTGCGCGGGATCGCGCCTTCCCCGGCGCTACAGGGCCAGCGTGGCGAACAACTGGTACACGACGGCGCGGCGATTGCTCCCGGCGCGGTACTGATCGGCGGCACCGTGGTGGGCCGAGGCGCCGAGATCGGACCCGGTGTCCGGCTGGACGGCGCCGTCATCTTCGACGGCGTCAAGGTCGAAGCGGGCAGTGTGATCGAACGATCGATCATCGGCTTCGGTGCGCGCATCGGCCCCCGTGCGCTGGTCCGCGACGGCGTGATCGGCGATGGCGCCGACATCGGCGCGCGCTGCGAGTTGCTGCGCGGTGCCCGCGTCTGGCCCGGCGTCTCCATTCCCGACGGCGGCATCCGCTACTCGTCGGACGTGTGATCGCCGGCCGCCCAGGCTGCGGTCGGTGTCAGGCCCTCTGTGCCGCGCGGTCGACCAGGTATCGCAGCGCGTGATCGGTGCCCGGCGGCAACGCATCCGGCGGCCACCACTGCAGATCGTCGGATTCCTCGCTGACCGTTATTTGCGCCCCGGCCGGCGCACGCGCCACGAACTGCAGGTCGAGATGACGTGTCGGCACGCCCAGTGAACAGGTCACCGGGTGGACATGCACGGCCACCAATTCGGGGTCGATGAGCAGGTTGTCGATGCCGGATTCTTCGGTCGCTTCCCGCAATGCCGCGGCGACGATGTCATGGTCGTCCTCGCAGTGCCCGCCCAGCTGCACCCAACGGCCCAGCCGCGGATGCAGGGTGAGCAGCACGTGGCCACGCTCGTCGAGCACCAGCGTCGACGCGGTGATATGACCGGCTTCGCACTCGCGCAGACACGCATCGGCGCGGGCGTGCAGGAAGGCCAGCACGGCATGACGTAGCGAGTCCTGGGCCGGGTCCGGGGCCCGCCACTGCGACAGCATCGCGATCGCGGACTCTCGAACACCGACGGGGGCAACCTTCATCGTGATCCCCGTTTGATCCGGCGATCACGCAGCGTCATCCAGGCCGAGCGGCATCGCGCCACGGCGTCTGGAGCCATGCCCAGTTCGCCGATCAGCACATGTCGGTCCACCAGGTCCAGCGCCTTGTCGATCTCATCGGCCTTGAGCAGCAGGTCCACATCGGTGGCCAGCTCGGCACCCGCACGGGTGGGCGGGGGAATCGGAAGTAGCTCGGCCTCACGGGGTTCCAGTTCCAATATGCCTCCTCCGTAACTGCGGCCCATGATCTCGGCGAAGGCGAACGTCACGCTGTTGTGGAACGCCACGGCCAGGGCCGTCGGGTCGACCCGGGGCCCTGCCGTCTTGATCCGGACCCGATGCACCGTGTCGGTGCTGGTTGCCGCCGCGGAATTGACGCTCAGACGCGGCGTCCGATGTATTTGGCGCAGCATGAACAAATCTGGGACCCACAGCGACGGTGTGCTCCACCACGGCTTGCGGATCGAGCACTTGTAGCCCAGGTGGACACCAGCCGCCTCGCCGGCGTCGATGTGCGCGATCAGCGCTGGGTCGGCCGGATCGGCGGGAGCGTCGAGCAACCAGGTCCGATGATCGGCGGCGATATCGCTTGCCCGGCAGTCCGGGTCGTAGACCAGACCACGCAACTGCGCGCTGCGCGAAACCAGCGGCACGCAATGTGCCGCCAGCCCCAATTGGCGGGCCACGGTGTCGGTGAAAGTGAAGAAGCTGTTGCGGCCCGTCACGATTCCCACATTCACATCGGCCACCGCGCCCAGCCGGATCATCGCATCGCATTGTTTGAGCGCGCGCATTGTCTGAATTTGACGGGGGTCAAGAAAGTATTTTGTCCACTTCTCATTTTCGTGATGCAGCGCGGCCGCGGGCTCGACTTCAAGATCAGCGGTCGCAAGCGCGTCGGCGTCGCCGAGGTTGACCGTGCGGATCTGCGCGGCGTCACTGCCGACGACACCACAGAACAAAACAACTTCCTGCAAGACTCCGTCGAATACCAACCGGTCGAAGGTCACCAAGGTGATTTCCCGGAACCGGTTCAGCAAGAATTCGCGTAATTGACCGGCGTAGCCGACCTGAAGCAGTTCGGCGGGTAGCACCAGACCCACTCGTCCGCCGTCGCGCACCACGATGGTGCTCGCCACAACGAACGGTACCCATGCGTTGGTCAATCTGGTGGGGTTCAGTCCGACCTGTCGCATGAGTTCCAAAGCCGGGTCTCGTTGGTCGGCCGGCCAGTTTCCGAACCTAATGTAGGGCGGGTTGCCGGCCACCCCGTCCCAGCGGCCGGTCGCTGACTCGTCCAGCCAGGTGAACAGGTTCGTATTGTCGACGGGCGCGAACCGTCGAGCCTTGGCCGCTTCGTCTGCGATGAGCTCCACACCCCGGGCGCTGCCACTGGCCGCGGCCAGCTCGGCCAGGATCCGGCCGTCGCCGCACGATGGCTCCAGGATCTTCGTCCCGGCCCGGCCGACCCAGCGCGCCAGAAATCGGGCTACCGGCGCCGGGGTGTAGTAGCCGCCGCGGACCTTGTCGGCAGACGCGGCGGTCTTGCCCGCGAACGTCTTCATAGCTCCAAGTATCGTCGCAGCCGTCGGCTCACTTGCGGATCAGCAGGTCCCCGGGGTGCACCGGGTCGCGTAACTCGGCCGGCTGCTGCGCGTAGCCGATCGCGATGGCGCCCAATGGCTCCCAGTCGGCAGGCAGCTGCAACTGTGCGCGTACCAGGTCGGCGGCAAAGATCGTGGAGCCGATCCAGCAACTGCCCAGCCCGCGCACCGCCAAAGCCACCAGCAGGGCCTGCACGGCCGCTCCCACCGCGACGGTGAACATGGTGTGCTCGGCTTGGGTGCGGGCCCCGTCGGGGTAGGTGTGCGCGCCGTCGGGGACCAGCATCGGAATCACGACCTCGGGCGCATCGTAGAGAATCTGACCGCGCGTGACTCGGCGTTCGATCGAATCAGCCGACCTACCGTCGCCGGCGAGGTCGTGGCGCCACTTGTCTTTCATGGCGTCGAGCAGCGCAATTCGGGTGGCATGGGATTGCAGCCAGACGAACCGCACCGGGCGGGTGTGGTGTGGCGCCGGAGCGGTAAGCGCCTCTGCGACGGCGGCCTCCAGCAGCTGCGGAGGGACCGGCTCGTCGGCGAACTGCCGGATCGACCGGCGCATCAGTTGGGCTTGTTGGTGGCCCAGCTCGATGGCTTCGGCGGTGCCCAGCCAGAACAAGTCTTCCTCGCCCGGCCGCACCAGATTCCGGGCGGTTGAGCCGTCGTCGCGCACCGGCAGCCCGCGCACCACGGCCACTGGCATCGCGGTCAGTTTGCCCTTGACCAGATCCGCCGCGGCGGCGATTTCGTCGGCGACCGCGATCTCGGTGACAATCAACTCGTTGCCATGCCGGTCGGTGGCGCCCGAATAGTTGTGCAGTACCGAGACGCCGGCGGCGCCGACCGCGGCGTCGATCTGGCCGTTGCGCCAGGCGCGGCCCATGGTGTCGGTGATGACCACGGCGACGGTGACACCGAGCCGCTCCCGCAGGCCGGTCCGCAGAGCCGCCGCACTGGCGTCGGGATCGACTGGCAGCAATGCCAATTCAGATCGATCCACGTTGGAGCCGTCCACGCCGGCGGCAGCCTGGACCAGTCCGAGCCGGCTCTCGGTGATCAGGGTGCGGCCCTTGCGTGCGAGTACCCGCACCGCTTCGTCGTCGACCAACTTGCGGCGCAGCTGATCTCGGGCTTCTTCATCGGCAGGTGCGGTCACCAACCGGCCCTCGCACTTGGACACCACTTTGCTGGTGACCACGACTACGTCGCCGTCGCGCAACCACGGTGCGGCCGTGGCGATGGCCGCGCTGAGCTCATCACCGGGGCGGAATTCGGGCAGGCCCTCGACCGGCAAGATCTCGATGGCCGATGCCGTGCCGTGTTCGCCCGTCGGCGGTAGCGCAGGACCGCTCACACCGTCACGCCTGCAAGCTCGAGACCGGCCCGCACCATCTGTGCCGTCGCTTCCGGGTCACTCATTAGCAGCGGTATCGATCGCACCGTGACCGAGTCGATTTCGGCCTGATCGCCCTCGGCGACCAGCCAGTAGTCGAGTACACCGGTGGCGGCGCGGGCGCCGTAGTGCCGGCCGACCGCCTCCGCGGTGGTGTCCACACCGATCACCGAAAGGCAGGCATCGGCCATGCCGCGCACCGGCTTTCCGGCGATGATGGGGGAGTAGCCGATGATCGGGGCGCGGGTGGCCCGCAGCGCGGCGCGGATGCCGGGAACCGCAAGGATGGCCCCGATGCTGACCACCGGGTTCGACGGCGCCAGCATGACGACATCTGCATCGGCAATCGCTGCCGTGACTTCTGTTGTGGCGCTAGCTATTTCGGTGCCGATGAAGGCAAAGCTATGTGTTGGCAGTTCGGCGCGATAGC
The DNA here is from genome assembly GCF_022354805.1 of Mycobacterium liflandii. NCBI lineage: Bacteria > Bacillati > Actinomycetota > Actinomycetes > Mycobacteriales > Mycobacteriaceae > Mycobacterium > Mycobacterium liflandii. The sequence continues at coordinate 2,067,921 of NZ_CP023138.1, forward strand.
GCACCCACCATTCCTGGAAATGGATCGCCCGCTGCTGCTGGTCGGTCGGATCGGTGACCACAACGTGTGTCTCGCAACGATCGTTGCTCACCGGTAGCAACGTCGCGCCCGGTTGCCAGCGATCGCACAGTGCCGTGGTGATCTGTGCTAGCGGGTAGCCGGCCCGCAGCATCTGGGTGCGCACCAAATGGGTTGCCAGGTCTCGATCACCCAGCTGGAACCAGTCGGGCTGGACGCCGTAACGTGCGAGTTCCTCTTTGGCATGCCAGGTTTCGTCTCGATGGCCCCAGCCGCGCTGGGGGTCCACGCCGCCGCCGAGGGTGTACATGCAGGTGTCCAGGTCTGGGCAGATGCGCAGCCCGTGGATCCAGGCGTCATCGCCGATGTTGACCACTGCGGTCAGTTCGTGGCGCGCGTTGTCGTCGGGTGTGGCAAACTGGCCCAGGCCGAGCAGACGCTGCGCCCCGAGTAGGAAGCGGGCGCCGCCCACTCCGCCGACGAGAACGGTGAGCTTCACAACGCAGGACAGTACCTGTTGGCTAAGGCAGGGTCGGGCGGGGTCAGGTACGCGGGATTAGTCGGGCGGTAGTCTGTCGGCGCACATCGTGACCGACCCGTGACCGAGCCAGGAAGGACTTTCGGCAAGTACTGTGACGAGTTCCATTCGACACGCCCGGACCGCAACTGAAACAGAAACGCCGAATTTTCATCACGAGATGATATGGAAATGCGCCGTAGTGCTTGACCAGGCTGCCCAACCCGTGTCTAATCACATCAGTGTCATTTCCCGGTTGGCCGGCCGGTTTCGGTGTCGCAGACCGAGATTCGATCACTAGTTCGAATTGGGTTGGCTGTACATCAAAACAGTGGGAAACCATTCATTATCTATTAGGTGAGGAGGCGGAGGCATGCCCTATGAGCACCTTCGGGGCGTAATGGGAGGCACACCGCACACCACGGCCGGTTCGGTGACGGTGTCGCCGATGGAAATTGCCCGGCCGCATTTGAGTTTGGTTCCCGATGCGTCTGCCGCATTCGAGCCTGAACCGCTGCCGGAGCCGGTAGACCCGCCCGCCGACCAGTGGCAGGACCGCGCCCTTTGCGCGCAAACCGATCCCGAGGCTTTCTTCCCGGAGAAGGGTGGCTCCACCCGGGAGGCCAAGAAGATTTGTCTGGGCTGCGAGGTGCGGCACGAGTGCCTGGAGTACGCACTGGCCCACGACGAACGCTTCGGCATCTGGGGCGGCCTGTCCGAGCGCGAACGCCGCCGCCTCAAGCGCGGCATCATCTGATCAGAGCTGAGTCGGATAGGGTCCAGATCTGATCCACTGCGGATGCGACTGGGCCAACCGTCGATCTAGTCGTCGCCGATGGTCGGATCGATGACCGAGGGTTCAACGTCCAAATGAATGGCCACCTGGGCCACCAAGATCTCATGCAGTAGTTCGCCAAGCTCGATGGTGTCTTTAGCCCGTCGCTCTATTGGCTTGCGGAACAAGACAATTCGCGCCCGCGTGGAGTTGCCGCGGACGTCCACTCCTGCCGGAATCAGCCGGGCAAGCGCAATGGGGCCGTCGGCGATCACTTCGGGCGGCCACTGCACACTGTGCGGATCCTTGGCTGCGATGCGGGGGATCTCGTCGACCGCGATGTCCAGTTCGGACAACCGATCTTGCCAACGACGCTCGATGGGTTCGTATGCCTCCAGCACCGCCATGTCGAAGCGCTCGGCGCGGCTGCGCCAGCCGGGCACCGTGGGCGGCAGCAGCGGGCCGCGCAAATCGCGACCCCGGCGTCTGGCTCGGCGCGACGCGGGCCTGCCGCTGGGCCGACCGCTTCGCTCGAAGCCGCGGTAATCGCTCACGCGCCGATGGTAACGGTTGGACATCGTGGCTAGAGCGGATGCGCGTGTCCGCCCCTTCGGCGGCGTTTCCGCACGATAGCCTTTGCCTCGTGAACGTACCCCGTCGCTGCTGCCGGCCCGGGTGTCCGCACTATGCAGTGGCCACGTTGACGTTCGTCTACTCGGACTCGACTGCGGTAATAGGTCCGCTCGCTACCGCGCGGGAACCACACTCCTGGGACTTGTGTGTTGGTCACGCTGGCCGAATTACCGCCCCGCGCGGGTGGGAACTCGTGCGCCATGCGGGCCCACTGCCTACCCACCCGGATGAGGATGACCTGGTCGCGCTCGCTGACGCCGTGCGCGAACAGGGCCCAACCGCGGATGCATCCTGCGCGGGTGCAACAGGTGCGGCACACAACGGATTCTCTGACCAGGTGATGCGTCATGCCGGAGCGCATGCCACCGCGCCGAGCGGTGGCGTGCTGGCTTCACCCGAACATCGCTCCGGCCGGCGCCGTGGACACCTGAGGGTGTTGCCCGACCCCTCCGATTAGTTCTGGGCCCGACTTCGGCCCAGCCCCGGTCGGTCGCTGTCGGCGGCCCCGGCAACTCGACACCGTTCGGGTCCCCGGCTGATTCGGCGGGCCGATAGGCTGGCGGCCAAGAGTCCAACCAATCTAGGTCGTCAGGAGCCCCCGCCATGTCTTGGCCCGCCGCGGTTATCAATCGTGTCATCAAGGCTTATGACGTCCGAGGGCTGGTAGGCGAAGAGATCACCGAAGCCCTGTGCGCCGATATCGGCGCCGCGTTCGCGCGGTTGATGCGCGGCGAGGGGGCGCGGCAGGTGGTGATTGGCTACGACATGCGCGACAGCTCGCCGGCGCTGGCCGCGGCCTTCGCCAGTGGGGTGGTCGCGCAAGGCCTCGACGTGGTGCGCATCGGTCTGGCATCCACCGACCAGCTGTATTTCTCCGCCGGGCAGCTCGATTGTCCGGGCGCGATGTTCACTGCCAGCCACAACCCGGCGGCCTACAACGGCATCAAGCTGTGCCGGGCCGGCGCCAAGCCGGTCGGTGCGGACACCGGGCTCAACGCCATTCGCGAGGACCTGGTCAATCCGGTGGCGATCGCCGTGGCCGAGACCGCCGGAACAATCGCCGACAAGGATGTGCTCGGGGACTACGGGGTGTTTCTGCGCTCGCTGGTCAACACCGCGGATCTGCGACCGCTGCGCGTGGCCGTGGACGCCGGTAACGGGATGGCCGGGCACACCGCGCCGGCCGTGCTCGGTGCGATCGATTCGGTCACGCTGTTGCCGTTGTATTTTGAGCTCGACGGCACCTTCCCCAACCATGAAGCCAACCCGCTGGACCCGGCGAATCTGCTGGACCTGCAGAAGTTCGTGGTGGCAACCGGTGCCGACATCGGGCTGGCCTTCGACGGGGATGCCGACCGCTGCTTCGTGGTGGACGAGCGTGGGGAGCCGGTCTCTCCATCGACGGTGACCAGCCTGGTGGCGGCGCGCGAGCTCAGTCGGGAGATCGGCGCCACCGTGATCCACAACGTGATCACCTCGCGCGCGGTGCCCGAGCTGGTCGTCGAGCGCGGCGGCACGCCGCTGCGTTCGCGGGTCGGCCACTCCTACATCAAGGCCCTGATGGCCGACACCGGCGCGATATTCGGCGGGGAGCATTCGGCGCACTACTACTTCCGCGACTTCTGGGGCGCCGACTCGGGAATGCTGGCCGCGCTGTACGTGCTGGCGGCCCTCGGTGAGCAGAGCCGACCATTGTCGGAGTTGACCGCCGACTATCAGCGCTATGCATCCTCGGGCGAGATCAATTTCACCGTGGCTGACGCGCCGGCGTGTGTCGAGGGCGTCTTGAAGTCATTTGGTAGCAGGATTGTGTCCATCGACCACCTGGATGGGGTGACGGTGGATTTGGGTGACGACAGCTGGTTCAACCTGCGCAGCTCCAACACCGAGCCGCTGCTGCGGCTCAATGTGGAAGCCCGCAGCGCCGAGGATGTCGACGCGGTGGTCCAACAGGTCAGCGCGGAAATCGCTGCCCAGTCACCCCGGGGAGAGGCGGGACCGTGAAGGCCACCCAGGCGATCGATCTGGAAGATGCCGATGGCCTGATTGCTGCTGATCGAGACGGCCTGTTGCGGGCCGTATCGACGGCCGGCGCGCAGGTGCGCGCCATCGCTGCCGCGTCCGACGAAGGCGAACTGGACTCACTGAACATCGATGACCGACCACGTACGGTTATCTGGGTGGCCGGCCGGGGCACCGCCCAGACCGCCGGGGACATGCTCGCCGCAACGCTGGGGGCGACGGTTGGTGAGCCGATCACGATCGCCACTGAGGCGCCGCCGTGGGTGGGCCCGCTCGACGTGATGGTCGTCGCCGGCGACGACCCCGGAGATCCCGCGCTGGTGGGAGCGGCCGCGATGGGAGTGCGTCGAGGTGCGCGGGTTGTGGTCGCGGCCCCCAACGAGGGGCCACTGCGCGATTGCGCGGCGGGTCGGGCCGCGGTGCTGGCACCGCGGTTGTCGGTTCCCGACGAATTCGGGCTGTGCCGCTACCTGGCCGCGGGGCTGGCCGTGCTGCGCACCGTGGATCCCAAGCTGCGCATCGACCTGGCGGCGCTGGCCGACGACCTGGACGCCGAGACGTTGTGCAACAGCGCCGGTCGCGAGGTATTCACCAACCCGGCCAAGGCACTTGCCGCGCGCATCTCCGGTCGCCGGATTGTGCTGGCCGCCGATGGTGCCGCGACATTGGCCCTGGCCCGCCACGGCAGTTCCGTGCTGCTGAGGATCGCGCACCAGGTCACCGCTGCCACCTGGCTGGCCGACGCGGTTGTCGCGCTGCGTGCCGGGGCGGCTTCCGGGTACGACGACGGTGTGGACGCGTTGTTCCACGACGAGGAGATAGACGGCCCGCGGCCGGAGCAGATGCGAGTGCTGGCACTGACGCTGGCCGCCGAGCGCACGGTGGTCGGCGCGCGGGTCGCCGGGCTCGACAACATCGACCTGATTGCGGCCGAGGATGCGGCGCAGGTTCCAGGGGGACCCGGCGGGCCCGCCGGCTCGGACCGTGCGCCGGCTCCGACCGCCGCACCCCGTGCCGAACAACAACTGGCAGTATTGGCCGTTCGCCTGGAGATGGCTGCGGTGTATTTGCGACTCGTGCGGGGATAGGTAGAAGGTGGAACTACTACGCGGAGCGTTACGGACATACGCGTGGGGATCGCGCACCGCCATCGCCGAGTTCACCGGTCGGCCGGTACCGGCCGCTCATCCTGAGGCCGAACTCTGGTTCGGCGCGCACCCCGGAGACCCGGCCTGGCTGGAAACCGATGGCGGCGAGAGCTCGCTGCTCGAGACGCTGTCCGCAGATCCGGAGGGACAGCTTGGGCCCGGCGCACGAGCCCGGTTCGGTGACGTGCTCCCGTTTCTGGTCAAGGTGCTGGCCGCCGACGAACCGCTGTCGCTGCAGGCCCACCCGAGTGCCGAGCAAGCCGTCGAGGGATATCTGCGTGAGGAACGAATGGGCATCCCGGTGTCCTCACCCGTGCGCAACTACCGCGACACCAGCCACAAGCCGGAACTGCTGGTGGCGTTGCAGCCCTTTGAGGCGTTGGCCGGATTCCGTCAAGCGGCCCGTACCCGCGAACTCCTGCAGGCGCTGGCGGTGTCGGACCTCGACCCGTTTATCGACTTGCTCTTTGACCAGTCCGACGCCGATGGCCTGCGTGCCCTGTTCACCACTTGGATCACCGCTCCCCAGCCCGACATCGACGTGCTGGTGCCGGCCGTGCTCGACGGCGCCATCCACTACGTCAGCTCCGGCGCGACAGAATTCGTTGCCGAAGCCAAGACGGTGCTCGAACTCGGTGAGCGTTATCCCGGTGACGCCGGAGTGCTGGCGGCGTTGCTGCTCAACCGCATCAGCCTGGCACCCGGGGAGGCCATCTTCTTGCCGGCCGGCAATCTGCATGCGTACCTTCGCGGTTTTGCGCTTGAGGTAATGGCCAACTCCGACAACGTATTACGCGGCGGACTGACTCCGAAGCACGTGGATGTCCCGGAACTGCTGCGGGTGCTCGACTTCGCTCCGACTGCCGCTTCCGACCTGCGGCCGCCGGTTCGCCGGGAAGGCCCGGAACTGGTGTATGAGACCCCGACCGACGAGTTCGCCGTCGCGCTGCTGGTGCTCGACGGCGACTACCTCGGCCATGAGATCGACGCATCCTCGAGCCACGAGGGACCGCAGATCTTGTTGTGCACCGAGGGTTCCACGGTGGTGCATGGGAAGTCTCAGTCGCTGACGCTCGAACACGGTAATGCCGCTTGGGTGGCGGCTGACGACGGCCCGATCCGGTTGCTTGCCCAGGAGCCCACCAAGCTGTTCAGGGCGACCGTGGGGCTGTGAGGGTTCGGCCGCGGCTGCTGGCCGATTGCCGGCGTTCGCGCAACCACAGTCCTACATTGTGGGCGATGGTGCGACCGATCAGCCGCGGTGGCGGGACGATGTAGAGGCTGTCCAGCAATGAGAACCTGCGCAGAAACCATTCGGCGAGAACGGGATCGGTTTCGGCGGCCCCGAGGAACTGATTGAACAGGGCCCCGGCCGGCCGCCACCAGGCCGGTGGCGACTGCGTGAGGCCATGGTGGAAGCTGATGTCGCCGATAGCGTTCATCGTCCACACCGGGTAGGTCGTTTTGGCGGTGGCCCGATTCAGTTGGGTGGCCAGGTCACCGTGCGGGGATTGCAGCGCGCGGCGCAGATGACCGGCTTGTAGCGATGTCATCGTCATGCCCTGCCCGAAAGTGGGATTGAAACTGGCCACCGCGTCACCGAACGGCACTATCCCGGCCGGGAAGCGGTCCAGTTTGTCGTAGCGGCGCCACTTGCTGGCGGGGAAGGCGTGAAACATCGGGGCCCCGATGGGTTCGGACTGTGCCAGCGCGGCGTTGAATCGGGCCGGGAGCAGCCGCTCGGCGAGCGCGCGCATCTCGCCGAAGGTCGGCGGTGGCTTGGCGCCGGCGACTCCGAAGGTGGTCATGACCCAGGTGCCGTCCTCATAGCACAGCATCCCAAGCCCAAGCGAGCGGTCATGTGCGACACCGGCTACCACCACTTTTTCCTGGATCAGGCCGTCGGGGATGCGTAGCTGTTGACTCGCGTAGTTGATGCCGATGTCCATGCTTTGTTCGGCGGGGCGCTGATACCCCCACTTGCTCAACCAAACCGGTAGGCGGGTACCCCGGCCTGCCGCGTCGACCACGAGGTCGGCGGCCAGAAACTGTGGCTCAGCACTATCGTCGTCGTCGGGGGGTGCGACCAGCACCCCGCTCACTGTCTGGGTCGTCGGTTCGAAACGGGGCTCGATGACAAGTCCCCGCACGATTTCGATGTTGTCGAGTTCGAGCACTCGCCGGCGCAGCTGCCACTCCAGATGTGGCCGACTGGGTACGTAGGCGGTGAATTCTTTGCGCAGGGTGTGACCCGTGCCCAGGGCGTAGCCCGCGGCGGCGAAGTAGATGCAGTCCGGCCGGTTCTCCAACATGGGCGCGCCCGCAGCCACCATGTCGGTCAGCAGGCCGGGGAACAGGTTCTCGAATTCGTTTGCCCCACGGGCCATCAACATGTGCAGGTGGCGGTCCTGCGGAACGGTCGCACGACCGTGTGGCACGCTGGGTAACTCGTCGCGCTCGATGAGAGTCACTCGGTGGAAAAAATCCGAGAGCACCCGTGCCGCGCAGAGCCCCGCGATGCTTGCCCCGATGACCAGCGCATGGTTATTCGAAGTGCTCAAGGTCCCCCTCATCTGCGCAGGGTACCCATTGCCATGCCGTTACTACCGTCATGTGGCCGGTGGTTTCGGCCGGCGCTGCCGAAGCCACATCCGCGCGTTGTGTGCGACGGCGCGGCCGATGATCAGTGGCGACGGCACCATGTAGAGACTGTCGAGCAGCGAGATCCGGCGCAAGAACCATTCGGCGAGAACGGGATCGGTTTCGGCGGCACCGAGGAATTGGTCGTAGAGCCCCCCGACCGGCCGGTACCACCGCGGCATCCGTCCCTCGGCGTGTTGGAAGCAAAGGTCGGTGAGTGCGTTCATCGTCCACACCGGTCGGATGGTCTTGGCGGTCGCCCGGTTGAATTCGTTCGCCGGTTCGGCGGGGTGGGATTGCAGGGCCCGGCGCAGATGACCGGCTTGCAGCGACGCCATGGTCATTCCCTGCCCGAAGGTGGGGTTGAAGCTGGCCACCGCATCCCCCAACGCCACGATTCCGGCCGGGAAGCGGCTCAGCTTGTCGTAGCGGCGCCATCTGCTGGCCGGAAATGCGTGAAACACCGGTTCGCCGATGGGTCCGGCCGCCGCCAGCGCGGCAACGAATCTGCTGGGGAGCAGCCGGTAGGCGAGTTCGCGCATCTCGCCGAACGTCGAGGGCGGCTTGACCTTGGCCACCCCGAAGGTCGTCAAGATCCAGCTGCCGTCCTCGTTGCACAACATGCCCAACCCCAGTGATTGTCCTGGGCCGACACCGGTGACCACGATCCTTTCCCGCATCAGGCCGTCCGGGATACGGAGCCGCTGGCTGGCGTAGTTGATGTCGATGTCCACGGTTTCCTCCGGTGGGCGCTGATATACCCATTGGGTCAACCACACCGGCAACCGGGTGCCGCGTCCGGCCGCGTCGATTACCAGGCCGCTGGCGATCAGTTCTGGATCGCCGTCGTGGTCATCGAGCAGCAGTCCGGTAACCCGCTGGCGTACCGGATCGAAGTGCGGCTCACGAACCTTGCGCTGCCGGATTTCGACGTTGCCGAGGGCAAGCACCCGTCGTCGCAGCTGCCATTCCAGGTGCGGCCGGCTCGGCAGATAGGCGGTGTATTGCTTGCGCAGCTTTGCGCCGGTGCCCAGGACATGGCCCGCGGCACCGAGATAGATGCAATCCGGACGGTTGTCGAGCATGGGCACCCCCGCGGCCACCAGGTCGGTCAGCAGTCCCGGAAACAGGGTGTCCAACTCCGCCGCGCCGCGGGCCATCAGCAGGTGTAGGTGCTGGTCCTGAGGAACCGTGCCGCGCCCGGATGGCGTGCTCGGTAAGTCGTCGCGTTCGCAGACAATGACCTTGGAATAGAAATCGGATAGCACCCGCGCGGCGCACAAACCACCGATACTGGCGCCGATTACGGTCGCGTGTTCGGCGGGATTTACGGCGCGCTTCTCTACGCTCGCGCCCATCCCGGAAGCGTACCCAGTACTGTGCGTTCACATCCGTTGATGAGAGGGACAAATTGATGGCCGGTCGTTTGCGCACGAAGTCGGTAGAACAGTCAATCGCCGACACCGACGAGCCGGAGACACGGCTGCGCAAGGACCTCACCTGGCGTGATTTGGTGGTCTTTGGTGTCTCGGTGGTGATCGGGGCGGGTATTTTCACGGTTACGGCGTCGACCGCGGGTGACATCACCGGCCCGGCCATCTGGATATCGTTTCTGATCGCCGCGGGCACCTGCGCGCTGGCGGCCCTGTGCTATGCCGAATTCGCCTCGACGCTGCCGGTGGCGGGGAGCGCTTATACGTTCTCCTACGCCACTTTCGGTGAGTTTTTGGCGTGGGTGATCGGCTGGAACCTGGTGCTGGAATTGGCCATCGGCGCGGCGGTGGTCGCCAAGGGCTGGTCCAGCTACCTCGGGACCGTATTCGGATTCTCCGGTGGCACCGCCGATTTCGGATCGATACGCCTCGACTGGGGTGCGTTGCTGATCGTTTCCAGCGTGTCGCTGCTGGTTGCCTACGGCACCAAGTTGTCCTCGAGGTTTTCCGCCGTGGTCACCACCATCAAGGTGGCGGTCGTGATCTTGGTCGTGGTGGTCGGGGCGTTCTACGTCAAGGCCGCCAACTATTCGCCGTTCATTCCTGAACCCGAGGCCGGGCCAGAGGGCAGAGGCGCCGATCAGTCTTTGCTGTCACTGCTGACCGGTGCTCCGGGCAGTCATTACGGCTGGTATGGCGTGTTGGCCGGGGCCTCGATCGTCTTCTTCGCGTTCATCGGTTTCGACATCGTGGCCACCATGGCAGAGGAGACCAAACATCCCCAACGCGATGTCCCGCGGGGAATTCTGGTGTCGCTCGGTGTTGTCACCCTGCTGTACGTGGCCGTTTCGATCGTATTGTCCGGAATGGTCTCCTATACCCAGCTACGCACGGTCTCCGGCGGCGGACACGCGAACTTGGCCACGGCATTCAAGGCCAACGGTGTGTATTGGGCCAGCGGCATCATCTCGGTGGGTGCGCTGGCCGGATTGACCACCGTGGTGATGGTGCTGATGTTGGGGCAGTGCCGGGTGTTGTTCGCGATGGCGCGCGACGGACTGTTGCCGCGCCAGTTGGCCAAGACCGGGGCACGCGGCACCCCGGTTCGGATCACCGTGCTGGTGGCGGTGGTGGTGGGTGCGACGGCATCGGTGTTCCCGATCACCAAGCTTGAAGAGATGGTCAACGTCGGCACGCTGTTTGCGTTCGTCCTCGTTTCGGCCGGCGTGATCGTATTGCGCAAGAAACGGCCTGACCTGGAGCGTGGGTTCCGCGCGCCCTGGGCGCCAGTGCTGCCCATCGCCTCGCTCTGCGCGTGCCTTTGGTTGATGCTGAACCTGACGGCCCTGACATGGATCCGATTCGGCGTCTGGTTGTTGGTGGGCACCGTGATCTACGTCGGGTACGGGCGCAAGCACTCGATGGTGGGTCGTCGGCAGCTGGCCGAAGCCGCGATGGACAAATAATGATCGTTTGATAATTAACTGGACAAAATAGATAGCTGTGTCTAGACAGCCGGCGAATAGGTGCGTATTGTCCAAACCTACGTGGTGTGACTCACGAGGAGGTTTGGCATATGACCACACAGTTCAGGTCCGACGTACCTGATGCGCCGGAAACCGAATGGCGAGACAAGAAGCGCTATCTCTGGCTCATGGGGCTCATCGCCCCCACCGCGCTGTTCGTGGTCTTGCCGATCGTCTGGGGGCTGAATCACTTTGGCTGGCACCTCGCCGCCCAGGTGCCCCTGTGGGTGGGCCCCATGCTCGTCTACATCCTGCTGCCGCTGCTCGACCTGGGGTTCGGGCCCGACGGGCAGAACCCGCCGGACGAGGTGATGGAGCGGCTGGAAAACGACAAGTACTACCGCTACTGCACCTACATCTACATCCCGTTCCAGTACCTCAGCGTGGTGCTGGGGGCCTACCTGTTCACCGCCTCGGACCTCGGCTGGCTTGGTTTTGACGGCGGCTTGAACTGGTTGGGGAAGATCGGTGTGGCGTTGTCGGTCGGGGTTCTCGGCGGCGTCGGCATCAACACCGCCCACGAGATGGGGCACAAGAAGGATTCGCTGGAACGCTGGCTGTCCAAGATCACCCTGGCGCAGACCGGCTACGGCCACTTCTACATCGAGCACAACCGGGGCCACCACGTGCGCGTCTCCACACCGGAAGACCCGGCATCGGCGCGCTTCGGGGAGACCTTCTGGGAATTTCTGCCCCGCACCGTTTTCGGCAGCCTCCGTTCGGCGATCGGGCTGGAGGCACAACGGCTGCGCCGGCAGGGGCGCAGCCCCTGGAACCCCAAGACCTATCCGTCCAACGACGTGCTCAACGCCTGGGCGATGTCAGTGCTGCTGTGGGGCGTGCTGATCGCGGTCTTCGGGCTGGGGCTGATTCCCTTCGTGATCATCCAGGCGGTGTTCGGCTTCTGCCTGCTGGAAGCGGTCAACTACCTCGAGCACTACGGGCTGCTGCGGCAGCCGACCTCCAACGGCCGTTATGAGCGTTGCGCGCCGGTGCACAGCTGGAACTCCGACCACATCGTCACCAACCTGTTCCTCTACCACCTGCAGCGACACAGCGACCACCACGCCAACCCCACCCGTCGGTACCAAACGCTGCGCAGCATGGACGGCGCTCCCAACCTGCCCAGCGGGTACGCGTCGATGATCTCGCTCACCTACTTCCCGCCGCTGTGGCGCAAAGTGATGGACCACCGTGTGCTCGAGCACTACGGCGGTGACATCACCAAGGTCAACCTGCACCCCCGGGTGCGGGACAAGATGCTGGCCCGCTACGGGGCTTCGCACCAAGGCATCGGGTGATGACCGCCTACCGGTGTCCCGTCTGCGATTACACCTATGACGAGGGCAAAGGCGATCCGCGGGAAGGTTTTCCGGCCGGCACCCGGTGGGACCAGATTCCCGACGACTGGTGCTGTCCGGACTGCTCAGTGCGCGAGAAAGTTGATTTCGAAAGGATGGGAGGCAAGTAAGTGAGTGACTACAAGTTGTATCAGTGCGTCCAATGCGGCTTCGAGTACGACGAAGCGCTGGGCTGGCCGGAAGACGGTATCGCACCCGGCACCAGATGGGACGACATCCCGGAGGACTGGAGTTGCCCCGACTGCGGTGCGGCAAAGGCGGACTTCGTGATGGTGGAGGTGGCTCGACCGTGATCGACACCAACTCCTTCGCCAAAAGAGATATCGTCGGCCCTGTGAAGCGCGTTCCCTACGCCGAAGCCTCCCGCGTCCTGCTGCGTGATTCGGTCCTGGATGCCATGCGTGATCTGCTGTTGACCCGCGACTGGTCGGCGATCACCTTGTCCGACGTTGCCCGGTCCGCGGGCATCAGCCGCCAGACCATCTACAACGAGTTCGGCTCGCGGCAAGGCCTTGCGCAGGGCTACGCATTGCGTCTGGCCGACCGCCTGGTCGACAAGGTGCATGCTGCCCTGGACGCCAACGTCGGCAACATCTACGAGGCGTTCCTGCAGGGCTTTCGGTCATTCTTCGGTGAGTCGGCGGCCGACCCGCTGGTGATCTCGCTGCTGACCGGGGTGGCCAAGCCCGACCTGCTACAGCTCATCACCACCGACAGCGCGCCGATCATCACGCGTGCCTCGGCTCGACTGGCGACGGCCTTCACCCAGACCTGGGTGGCGACCAGCGACGACGACGCCAATGTGCTGGCGCGGGCGATCGTACGTCTGTCGTTGAGTTATGTGTCGATGCCGCCGGAGGCCGACCACAATGTGGCGGCGGATCTGGCTAGGCTGATGACCCCGTTCGCCGAGCGTCATGGTGTGATTAACGTCCCCTGACCTGCGCGGCTTGGGGGCCGAGGGATAGAGTGGCGCGAGAGCATTTATAGCCAAAGTAGTCTGCTCAGTTTTTCATAGGTCCCCTAAGTAAGGATGTAACCCGTATGACGACTACCGAAACTTCGCTATCTGCCGACACGAAGAACGGCATCGATTTCAAGATTGCCGATTTGTCGCTAGCGGATTTCGGGCGCAAAGAACTGCGGATCGCTGAGCACGAGATGCCCGGCCTGATGTCGCTGCGCCGCGAGTACGCCGAGGTGCAACCTCTCAAAGGTGCCCGTATCTCGGGTTCGCTGCACATGACCGTCCAGACCGCGGTGTTGATTGAAACCCTCACCGCGCTAGGCGCCGAAGTTCGTTGGGCGTCATGCAACATCTTCTCGACCCAAGACCATGCGGCGGCCGCCGTTGTCGTCGGCCCGCATGGCACCCCCGAGGAGCCCAAGGGCGTCCCGGTGTTCGCCTGGAAGGGCGAATCGCTTGAAGAGTACTGGTGGTGCGCCGAGCAGATGCTGACGTGGCCCGACTCGGACAAGCCGGCGAACATGATCCTCGACGACGGTGGCGATGCCACCATGCTGGTGCTGCGCGGGATGCAGTACGAGAAGGCCGGTGTGGTGCCTCCGGCCGAGGAAGACGACTCGGCCGAGTGGAAGGTCTTCCTGGGCCTGCTGCGCAGCCGCTTCGAGACCGACAAGGGCAAGTGGACCAAGATCGCGGAGTCGGTCAAGGGCGTCACCGAGGAGACCACCACCGGCGTGCTGCGGCTTTACCAATTCGCCGCGGCCGGGGATCTGGCCTTCCCGGCGATCAACGTCAACGACTCGGTCACCAAGTCCAAGTTCGACAACAAGTACGGCACCCGGCACTCGTTGATCGACGGCATCAACCGCGGCACCGATGCGCTGATCGGTGGCAAGAAGGTGTTGATCTGTGGTTACGGTGACGTCGGCAAGGGTTGTGCGGAGGCGATGAAGGGCCAGGGTGCCCGCGTCTCGGTCACCGAGATCGACCCGATCAACGCGTTGCAGGCCATGATGGAGGGCTTCGACGTGGTTACCGTCGAGGACGCCATCGGCGACGCCGACATCGTCGTCACATCGACCGGTAACAAAGACATCATCATGCTCGAGCACATCAAGGCGATGAAGGATCATTCGATCCTGGGCAACATCGGCCACTTCGACAACGAGATCGACATGGCCGGCCTGGAGCGTTCCGGAGCCACGCGTACCAACATCAAGCCGCAGGTCGATCTGTGGACCTTCGGCGACACCGGTCGCTCGATCATCGTGCTGTCCGAGGGCCGTCTGCTGAACCTGGGCAACGCCACCGGGCACCCCTCCTTCGTGATGAGCAACAGCTTCGCCAACCAGACGATCGCCCAGATCGAGCTGTGGACCAAGAACGACGAATACGACAACGAGGTCTACCGGCTGCCCAAGCACCTCGACGAGAAGGTGGCGCGCATCCACGTCGAAGCCCTTGGCGGTCGCCTGACCAAGCTCACCAAGGACCAGGCCGAATACCTCGGCGTGGACGTCGAAGGCCCCTACAAGCCCGACCACTACCGCTACTGACACTCAACGGAAGCCACGCTGGTAGCTGCACCGCTGCCCGCGTGGCTTCCGCTTTTGGCGGGTACGGCAAGTGCCCGCTGCAATCGCGCTGTTGTGGCTTCGACCGTTAGGCGGTCGTGAGCGGACGCGCGACCCAAGTGTCGGTAGCGGCGATCGCCATGACGGCCACCGCGGGACTGCCCGTTCCCCCGAAGCCCCCATAGGCGGCCGCTGATCCGAGTGGCGACATCATCGAAGACCGCAACCCCAGACACCCGAGTGCATGAGTTGGGGTGTGGTGGGACCGGGGCGCGGGTGATGGTTGGGGTGTTTGTGGGTCTGTCTCGGTGTTGAGACGGGTTTGGTGGTTGCCGGTGGTTGTTTGTGCAGTTTGGGTTGGGGTGGCTAAGACGCTGGTGGGCGGCGTGCGGGAGCGGTGCTACTCAACTTTCGACAATCTGATTTTTCTACGGATGCATCGCTGACCTGCGGATATAGCGTGTTTGGACCGGTTGGGTCCGGGTCGAACTCTGTTGGCCTTTGGGTGGATGGGCGGTGGGTGTTGTGTCGTTTGTGAGTGTGGTTCCGGAGTGGGTGGCGGCGGCGGCAACCGATGTGGCCGGGATTGGGTCGGTGGTGGGTGCGGCTAATGCGGCGGCGGCGGGGGCGACGACGTCGGTGACGGCGGCTGCCGGTGATGAGGTGTCGGTGGCGATTGCGGCGTTGTTTGGGGGGTTTGGTCGCGAGTATCAGGCGGTGTGTGGGCAGTGGGCGGAGTTTGAGCAGCGGTTCGCGCGGGCGTTGGGGGCCGGGGCGGGGGCGTATGCGGAGGCTGAGGCGGTTGCGGTCGGCTATGTCCGGGACTATCAGGCGATCAGCGCGCAGGTGGATGCCGCGCCGCTGCAGGCCGTCGAGCAAGACCTGTTGGGCGCGATCAATGCGCCGACTCGAGCCCTCTTGGGGCGCCCGCTGATCGGCAATGGAACAAATGGGACGGCCGCCGATCCCAACGGCGGGGCGGGCGGGCTGCTGATCGGCGACGGTGGAACTGGTTATTCGCAGACGACGGCAGGGGTCGCCGGTGGGGCCGGCGGCGCGGCGGGGCTGATCGGCAACGGGGGCGACGGTGGTGCCGGCGGTGCTGGCGCAAATGGCGGGGCCGGCGGTCGCGGCGGCTGGCTGATCGGTGACGGCGGGCACGGTGGGCAGGCGGGAGCCGCAGGAAGCGGGCCCGCTACCGTCGGCGGGCCGGGAGGCAGGGCGGTCCTGATCGGCAATGGCGGCGATGGGGGTGCCGGCGGCACCAACGCGGCCGGTGGGGCAGGAGGCCTCGGCGGCTGGTTGTTTGGGCAGAACGGGGCCGCTGGTGTTGGTTCACCGGTGAACGTCACCGTCCCGTTGGACGTCGCCGAAGGTTACGGTCTGACTTCGCCGAACGTCAACGTCTCGGTGAACGGGGGACCGAGCGTGCCCGTGCTGGTTGACACCGGATCCAGGGGCCTCGTCATCCCGTTCTGGGCGGTCGGGTTCCAGAATCTGGGCTGGCCCACCGGCATTGGCATCGCTAGCTACGCCTCGGGTCTGGACTTCGTCATCATCGGGTTCAACACGACGGTGGATTTCGGCAACGGCGCCGTTAGCGCGCCGACGCCGATTGAGGTCGCCGTCCTACCCTTCCCGACGACTCTGAACAGCCTACTGATCATTGCCCTGAGCCCAGTCCTACAACCCGTTTTCGGCGTGGGCATGTTCGGTTTGGCACATGGCACGCTGGGCGTTGGGCCCAACGCCGGGGGCCCGGGGATCAGCAGTCCTACTACGGCGTTGCCGGGCCAACTCGACGAGGGCGTGCTCGTCAACGCGCCCCAGGGTGAGCTGCAGTTCGGCCCCAATTCACTACCCTCGGGCATCTCGGTTCCGGGTGCGCCGATTACCCCGCTGCTGGTACAGGTCAATGGCGGTCCGCTGCAACCCATTACCGCGGTCATCGACTCCGGTGGTGTGGACGGGACTATTCCGTCATCGGTGCTCGGAACCGGTCAGGTCTCTGGAACCGTGCCAGCCGGGACAACCATTTCGGTGTATACCAGTGACGGCTCCACACTGCTGTACTCGTACACGACGACGGCGACCAACGGCCCAACGGTGACCTCGGGAACCTCGATGAATACCCAGGGCTCCGGCGTTGTTGATTAGCAGGCTTGTGAGCTGGGGAATTGTGGATTGAGGAGGTCTAGGCGGCGGTTGGCGGTCAAAGCGGTGATCCGGCAGGCTTCGGCGATGTTGTCGGCGCCGTTGAGGCGGTGCAGATTGATCGCGGTGTTGCGTAGCGTTGCTAGGACCTGTGCGCCGTTTCCGGTATGTGCCCTTTGACGGTCTTCGTCGAAGGTGACGTCGCGTATCCAGTGCAGGCTGTTCTCGATTCCCCAGTGTTGACGCATCCAGGTCATGATCGCGGTAGGGCGGGCGTGCTCGAACGGCAGGCTGTAGATGGCATAGACCACCTCCACGCTGCGCTGGTCGGTGGCGGTGATCAAGCGTTCACGAGTGATCCGGATGATTTGTTTTGCGTAGGGGAAGCCGATTCCTCGTGCAGCGGTGATGATTTGCAGGGTGCGGGTCTCGACACGGCCGTGGCCGCGGGAGTCGTCGGTAGCGGCTGCGGGCACCTCGGCCCAGGGCAGCGCGGTGATACGCGCAAGTATTTTGGCTTGGTTGGACTTGACGATCATCAGGTAGTGCGACTTCAAGGTGGCGCAGATCAACTTCGCGGTGACGACCTGGGTATGCATCGCATCCACGGTGACCAGCCACCGCAAGCTACCCGGCAGCAGCGTGAGCAGGGCACGTACGCAGGGAATTTCATTGCTTTTCTCGGCGACAGCGAGTTGACCGAGCACCAATCGGGCACGGTGGGCGAACACCGACACGAGATGCGTGGCTGTCGCTTTGGCGCGTAAAGCACCACGCAGCATCTTGCCGTCCAACGCGATCGGCACCAATCCACTGGGGTCGCTGCTGGCCACGTGTGCAGTGAAGTAACTGCCCATCCTGGCGTTGAGGTCGGCGGGGTCTAGCCGAGACAAAACATCGCGGAAGGTCTTCTCACTGGGCCGCCGGAACCGGACCCCTAATTGGGCCAACACATCATCGGGAGCGGTGGCCGCCCATGTGGCAAAACCAGCATAGCCGCGCATCCCCGCGGCAGTGGCCAGAACCGCGATCGCCAACAAAGCCATCAGCGAATACCTCCGACCGCGTGGGTCCCTCGGGTCTGGCACCGAGGCCAACACATCGAGAAACTCCGATCCGATGAGCTCGCTGCGCTCACCAGGACTCCAGCGGTCGAACACCTCTGGAACCGACGACACAGGCAATACTGAAACGGTAGGCACGGGCAACTCCAGACCAACGACGAACAGTAACCAACTCGATCGTTCTCCAGATAGCCCGTGCCTACACTCCGGCCCCAATAGCGCGGCACCAAAGATCATCAACCCAGCTCACAAGCCTGCTAATCAACAACGCCGGAGCCCTGGATGAATACCGGATATCTCCCCTTCGGGCAGCAGGCGATATACATCTCGAACAGCCCCAGCGGCGTCGGGACCACCATCTTTCACAACTGACACGCAGGTTGCCGAGCGCCCACCCGATTTCCGCTGATGTCGACCGGGCGGACTGTCGCGATCGTGTCGTGTGCATGCCCAACCCGAAGTGACCACCGGCGTCGCCGGTGCGCCGCCTTGGCAGGGCTCCGGCGTTGTTGATTAGCAGGCTTGTGAGCTGGGGAATTGTGGATTGAGGAGGTCTAGGCGGCGGTTGGCGGTCAAAGCGGTGATCCGGCAGGCTTCGGCGATGTTGTCGGCGCCGTTGAGGCGGTGCAGATTGATCGCGGTGTTGCGTAGCGTTGCTAGGACCTGTGCGCCGTTTCCGGTATGTGCCCTTTGACGGTCTTCGTCGAAGGTGACGTCGCGTATCCAGTGCAGGCTGTTCTCGATTCCCCAGTGTTGACGCATCCAGGTCATGATCGCGGTAGGGCGGGCGTGCTCGAACGGCAGGCTGCAGATGGCATAGACCACCTCCACGCTGCGCTGGTCGGTGGCGGTGATCAAGCGTTCACGAGTGATCCGGATGATTTGTTTTGCGTAGGGGAAGCCGATTCCTCGTGCAGCGGTGATGATTTGCAGGGTGCGGGTCTCGACACGGCCGTGGCCGCGGGAGTCGTCGGTAGCGGCTGTGGGCACCTCGGCCCAGGGCAGCGCGGTGATACGCGCAAGTATTTTGGCTTGGTTGGACTTGACGATCATCAGGTAGTGCGACTTCAAGGTGGCGCAGATCAACTTCGCGGTGACGACCTGGGTATGCATCGCATCCACGGTGACCAGCCACCGCAAGCTACCCGGCAGCAGCGTGAGCAGGGCACGTACGCAGGGAATTTCATTGCTTTTCTCGGCGACAGCGAGTTGACCGAGCACCAATCGGGCACGGTGGGCGAACACCGACACGAGATGCGTGGCTGTCGCTTTGGCGCGTAAAGGCACCACGCAGCATCTTGCCGTCCAACGCGATCGGCACCAATCCACTGGGGTCGCTGCTGGCCACGTGTGCAGTGAAGTAACTGCCCATCCTGGCGTTGAGGTCGGCGGGGTCTAGCCGAGACAAAACAGCGCGGAAGGTCTTCTCACTGGGCCGCCGGAACCGGACCCCTAATTGGGCCAACACATCATCGGGAGCGGTGGCCGCCCATGTGGCAAAACCAGCATAGCCGCGCATCCCCGCGGCAGTGGCCAGAACCGCGATCGCCAACAAAGCCATCAGCGAATACCTCCGACCGCGTGGGTCCCTCGGGTCTGGCACCGAGGCCAACACATCGAGAAACTCCGATCCGATGAGCTCGCTGCGCTCACCAGGACTCCAGCGGTCGAACACCTCTGGAACCGACGACACAGGCAATACTGAAACGGTAGGCACGGGCAACTCCAGACCAACGACGAACAGTAACCAACTCGATCGTTCTCCAGATAGCCCGTGCCTACACTCCGGCCCCAATAGCGCGGCACCAAAGATCATCAACCCAGCTCACAAGCCTGCTAATCAACAACGCCGGAGCCCTGGTTTAGTTCGGGCTTTCGCAACACCGGCCCCGAGGGCATCAACCCCGGCTTCATGTCGGGCTTCGTCAACAGTTCCGGGACGTTCATCTCCGGCTTCTTCAATGCGGGCACCTTCACCCCGGGGTTGTTGGAGACCTTCAATTCGGGGTTCGGGAACCTGGGTAACCAGGTAAATTCGGGGTTCGGGAACCTGGGTAACCAGGTATCAGGCTTGTTCAACGCCCAGAACGTCAAGTCAGGGCCGATTCACTGACCGTGCGGATGGGCACCGACATGCTCCGCAGAAGTGCCGCACGGCGCGCAATAGGCTGATGCCGTGCTGATCGCGATCGAAGGCGTTGACGGCGCGGGCAAGCGAACTTTGTCCGAGGGTCTGCGCAAGGAGTTCGAAGCCGCCGGAAGATCGGTGGCCACGCTGGCCTTCCCGCGCTACGGAAACTCGGTCGCGGCCGATATCGCGGCCGAGGCGCTACACGGCGAGCACGGCGATCTCGCGTCCTCGGTGTTCGCGATGGCGTCCCTGTTCGCGCTGGACCGCGCCGCCGCGGTCGACGAGATCCACGGCTTGTGTCTGGCCTACGAGGTGGTGATTCTGGACCGCTACGTGGCGTCCAACGCCGCCTACAGCGCGGCGCGCCTGCATCAGGACTCGGCGGGGGAAGCTGTGGCCTGGGTGGGGCGGATGGAGTATGAGCGGTTCGGGCTGCCCGAACCGGACTGGCAGGTACTGCTCGCGGTGCCCGTCGAGCTGGCCGGCGAGAGGTCGCGTGGGCGGGCCCGCAGCGACCCGGGCCGGCCCCGCGACAGCTACGAACGCGACGATGGGCTGCAGCAGCGCACCGGCTCGGTGTACGCCGAGCTGGCCGCCGCGGGCTGGGGTGGTCGGTGGCTGGTTGTCGACGCGGACGTCGATCCGGGGGCTCTGGCGGCGACATTGATGTCGCCGACGGCCCCAGAGGGGGGAAATTGAGGGGTATTTGCCCTAATCAAGCGCGAAACGCCCGTGTGGTGCGCCAGTTTTGTCCCAATCTGGTGCCACCATGGACACCATGAGGCAAAGGATTCTGGTTGTCGACGACGACGCTTCGTTGGCGGAGATGCTCACCATTGTGTTGCGTGGGGAGGGTTTCGATACCGCGGTCATCGGCGACGGTACTCAGGCCCTGACTGCGGTGCGCGAGTTGCGCCCGGACTTGGTGCTGTTGGATTTGATGTTGCCCGGGATGAACGGGATCGACGTGTGCCGGGTGCTGCGCGCCGATTCCGGGGTGCCGATCGTGATGCTGACCGCCAAGACCGACACCGTCGATGTGGTTCTCGGCCTGGAGTCTGGCGCTGACGACTACATCATGAAGCCGTTCAAGCCCAAGGAGCTGGTGGCCCGGGTGCGGGCGCGGCTGCGCCGCAACGACGACGAGCCCGCCGAGATGCTGTCCATCGCCGACGTCGACATCGACGTGCCGGCGCACAAGGTCACCCGCAACGGCGAGCAGATCTCGCTCACGCCGCTGGAGTTCGACCTGCTCGTTGCGTTGGCACGCAAACCGCGCCAGGTGTTTACTCGTGATGTGCTGCTCGAACAGGTGTGGGGGTACCGGCACCCGGCGGATACCCGCCTGGTGAACGTGCATGTCCAGCGTCTGCGGGCCAAGGTTGAGAAAGACCCTGAGAACCCGACCGTGGTATTGACCGTTCGAGGAGTGGGTTACAAGGCCGGACCTCCGTGATCTGCACCGGCGACGATGCAGAGCGCGGCGATGCTGAGGATCGGTGCCAGTGATCTGGGGCTCGCGACGGCGCATGCGGGGTCGCTGGGGGCGTTCCGGTCCGATGACGCGCGGGTTGAGCGCGTTGAGCCGAGCCGTTGGCGTTGCGTGGCGTCGGTCGCTGCAACTGCGCGTGGTGGCGCTGACGCTGGGGCTTTCGCTGGCTGTCGTCATGGCGCTGGGCTTCGTGCTGACCAGTCAGGTCACCAACCGCGTGCTCGATATCAAGGTCAAAGCCGCCATCGACCAGATCGAGCGGGCCCGCAACACCGTTAGCGGAATAGTCAACGGCGAGGAGACCCGCTCGCTGGACAGCAGTCTTCAGCTTGCCCGCAACACTTTGACCTCGAAGACCGATCCGGCCTCGGGTGCCGGTCAGGCCGGTGCGTTTGATGCGGTGCTGATGGTGCCGGGTGACGGTCCGCGCGCTGCCTCCGCGGCCGGCCCTGTCGACCAGGTGCCCAGCGCATTGCGCGGCTTCGTCAAGGCGGGGCAGGCCGCATATCAGTACGCCACCGTGCATACCGATGGCTTCTCCGGGCCGGCGCTCATCGTCGGCACCCCGACGTCGTCGCGGGTGGCCAATCTCGAGCTGTACCTGATCTTTCCGCTGGCCAATGAGCAGGCCACGATCACGCTGGTGCGCGGCACGATGGCCACCGGCAGCCTGGTACTGCTGGTCCTGCTGGCCGGTATCGCGTTGCTGGTCTCGCGTCAAGTCGTGGTCCCGGTCCGGTCCGCATCGCGGATCGCCGAGCGCTTCGCCGAGGGACACCTGTCCGAACGGATGCCGGTGCGTGGTGAGGATGACATGGCGCGGTTGGCGCTGTCGTTCAACGACATGGCCGAAAGCCTGTCTCGTCAGATCACCCAGCTCGAGGAGTTCGGCAACCTGCAGCGTCGGTTCACCTCCGATGTCAGTCATGAGCTGCGCACCCCGCTGACCACGGTCCGGATGGCCGCCGACCTGATCTATGACCACAGCGCCGACCTGGATCCGACGCTGCGGCGCTCCACCGAGTTGATGGTCAACGAACTGGACCGGTTCGAGTCCTTGCTCAACGACCTCCTCGAGATCTCGCGCCACGACGCCGGTGTGGCCGAGCTGTCGGTTGAGGCGGTCGACCTGCGCACCACCGTCAACAGCGCGCTCGGCAACGTGGGTCACCTGGCCGAGGAGGCCGGCATCGAGTTGTTGGTGGAGATGCCGGACAGCGAGGTGATCGCCGAGGTCGATGCGCGCCGGGTGGAACGGATACTGCGCAATCTGATTGCCAACGCCATCGATCACGCCGAGCACAAGCCGGTGCGGATTCGGATGGGCGCCGACGAAGATACCGTCGCGGTCACCGTCCGCGACTACGGCGTGGGACTGCGGCCCGGCGAGGAGAAGTTGGTGTTCAGCCGCTTCTGGCGGGCGGATCCGTCCCGGGTGCGCCGGTCCGGCGGCACCGGGCTGGGTCTGGCCATCAGCGTCGAGGACGCGCGGCTGCACCAGGGCCGGCTGGAAGCCTGGGGCGAACCCGGCCAGGGTGCCTGCTTCCGGCTGACCTTGCCGCTGGTTCGGGGCCACAAGGTCACTACCAGCCCGCTGCCCATGAAGCCGATCCCGCAACCGGCGGCGCAACCGAATGCGCTGGAGCACACCGACCGCCTGCGCCCCCGTGAGCACGCGGAGTGGAGCGGCTGATGCGGGAGTTTCCGACGATGGTTCGGTCGGTATTTGCCCTGGTGTTCGCGGCTGTGCTGCTCGGTGGCTGCGCGAGCGTGCCGAGTTCATCAGCTCCACAAGCCATCGGCACCGTGGAGCGTCCGGCGCCGTCGAATCTGCCCAAGCCGATCCCGGGCATGGATCCTGACGTGCTGCTGCGGGAATTCCTCAAAGCCACGGCCGATCCGGCCAACCGGCATCTGGCGGCGCGGCAGTTCCTCACCCAGTCGGCCTCCAACGCGTGGGACGATGCCGGTAGCGCCCTGCTGATCGACCACGTGGTCTTCGTGGAAACCCGTGGCGCCGAACGGGTTTCGGCGACCATGCGGGCAGACATCCTGGGCTCACTGTCCGATATGGGAGTCTTCGAGACCGCCGAAGGCGAGTTACCCGACCCGGGGCCGATCGAGTTGGTCAAGACCTCCGGCGGCTGGCGCATCGATCGGCTGCCCAACGGAGTCTTCCTGGACTGGCAGCAATTCCAATCCACCTACAAGCGCAACACGCTGTATTTCGCGGACCCGACCGGCAAGACGGTGGTTCCCGACCCACGCTATGTTGCCGTGTCCGACCATGACCAGCTGGCCACCGAGCTGGTGTCCAAGCTGCTGGCCGGCCCACGTCCGGAGATGGCGCATTCGGTGCGCAACCTGCTGGCGCCGCCGTTGCGGCTGCGCGGTCCGGTGACGCGGGCCGATGGCGGCAAGAGCGGCATCGGCAAGGGATACGGTGGCGCGCGCATCGACCTGGAGAAGCTGTCCACCACCGATCCGCACAGCCGGCAATTGCTGGCCGCGCAGATCATTTGGACGTTGGCCCGAGCGGACATCCGAGGGCCCTATGTGATCAACGCCGACGGTGCCCCGCTGGATGACCGGTTCGCCGAAGGGTGGACCACCTCCGATGTCGCCGCCACCGACCCGGGGGTAGCCGACGGAGCCGGGGCGGGACTGCACGCCCTGGTGGGGGGGTCACTCGTGGCGCTGGACGGACAGCGGATCACCACCGTCGGGGGAGCCTTCGGTCGGATGGGGGACCAGACCGGTGCGGCGTTGTCACGCACCGGTCGCCTGGTGGCCTCGGTGGTGACGCTGCGGCGCGGCGCCCCCGACGTGGCCGCCTCACTGTGGATCGGTGAGCTCGGCGCCGAGGCGGTGCAAGCCGCCGACGGCCACGATCTGTCGCGGCCCAGCTGGTCGCTCGACGACGCGGTCTGGGTGGTGGTCGACACCAACAATGTGCTGCGCGCGATCCAAGAACCTGCGTCCGGACAGCCGGCCCGGATTCCCGTCGACTCCACCGCGGTGTCCAGTCGCTTCCCCGGGGCGATCACCGATCTGCAGCTCTCCCGGGACGGCACCCGCGCGGCGATGGTGATTGACGGGCGGGTGATTCTGTCCAGCGTCGAGCAGACCCAGGCCGGCCAGTTCGCCCTGACCTACCCGCGGCGGCTGGGTTTTGGGCTTGGTACCTCGGTGGTCTCGTTGTCCTGGCGAACCGGCGATGACATCGTGGTGACCCGTAACGACGTCGGCCATCCGGTGTCGTATGTGAACCTGGACGGAGTGAATTCCGATGCGCCGGCGCGCGGTCTGCAGATTCCGCTGTTCGCCATCGCGGCCAACCCCTCGACGGTGTACGTCGCCGGACCGCAAGGGGTGATGATGTACTCGGCCTCATCCGCCGAAGGCCAACAGAGCTGGGCGGAAGTGCCCGGCCTGATGGTGGCCGGGGCGGCGCCGGTGTTGCCGGGATAACCGCTGGGCTGCGCCGGGCCGGGCGGGCCAACTACCCTCGTAGTGAGGAGTCGCTTTCCGATGTCGCCCAAAGTTCCTTTCCTGCGTTGGGATGATCCGTTCCGCGCGCTGGAAATGCTGGGCTCGCTATGGTCATCAACCGGTTTGCAGTCGATGAGCGCGGGAGCCGCCCAGGCCGTCGCCATGCCATACCGGACGCTGTTCATGACGCTGCAGCAACTGCTTGTCGGCAAGGAAGTCACCGTGCGCATGGGCGACCAGGACGTGGTGCTCACCGTCACCGAGTTGGACTCCGCGCTGGACCCGCAGGGCCTTGCCGTCGGGCAGCTCGGCGAGGTCCGGGTGGCCGCCCGGGATGTCAGCTGGGATGAGCAGCGGCTGCAGAGCGCGGTCGCGGTCCTGCGCAACGTGCACATCCGCCCGGGGGTACCACCGATGGTGGTGGCGGCACCGGTCGAGTTGTCCTCGGTGCTGCCGGCGGCGATCTTCGACGAGGTGCTGCAGCAGGTGGCTCCGCAGCTGCGCAGCGAGCTGTCCGAGGATGGGACCGCCCGACTGCGCTGGTCGCGCCGGCCCGAGTGGGGCGGACTGGAGGTGGACGCCGACGTGGTGGGGACGACGCTGTGGCTGCGACCCCGCGCCGTGATGACCGGACGCCGACGCTGGTCTTTGCCGGCCCGGATGCCCGCCTACCAGGTACCGCTGCCGCCACTGCCGCACGGATTGCTGATCACCCACGTCAACCTCGGACTGGATGCACTGCAGCTGTCTGCGCTGCTGCCCGAGTGGCGCATGGAGTTGCCGCTGCGGCGCCTAGAGGACCTGATCACCCGGCTGAGCCAGGGAGCGCTCAGCTTCAGTTGGCCCTCCCTGTTGCGCGGCTCGGACTGAACGCCGGCCTCGGATGTCACCCCGAGCGGCGACACTTCTTTCGTGCTCGACCTCGTCTTGCCGCTGGAATGCGGCGGCTGCGGAGCCCCATCGACGCGGTGGTGCGCTGCCTGCGCCACCGAGCTCGCGGTGGCCGCCACCCGCCCGCATGTGGTCAGCCCCCGGGCCGACCCGCAGGTGCCGGTGTTCGCGTTGGGTCGCTACGCGGGTGCGCGGCGCCACGCGATCCTGGCCCTGAAGGAACGCGGTCGCGGCGACCTCGTGGCGCCGTTGGCCCGGGCGCTGGCCGTCGGTGTCCATCGGCTGCTGTGCTGGGGCATCGTCGGCACCCCGCTGACGCTCGTGCCCGCACCGACCAGGCGTGCCGCGGCGCGGCGCCGGGGCGGGGACCCCATCACCCGGATCGCGGACGCGGCGGTGGCGGCTCACCCTGACATCGCCGTAGTCCAGGCGCTGCGGATGAGAGCACTGGCTCGCGACTCGGTGGGCCTGGGTAGCTCGGCCCGGGAACGCAACGCCGCGGGCCGCGTGCTGATGCTGAAGGGACAGCGACTGGGCACCGAAATCGTCGTCGTCGACGACGTCGTGACGACCGGGGCGACGGTGCGGGAGTCGGTTCGGGTGCTGCGGGCCGCCGGGGTTCGGGTGGCCGCCGTGCTGACCATCGCGGCGGTGTGATGGGGCGAATCGAAAGCCGTGAATGTCAACGCATCCGCGCAACCCGATGAATCTGCCAAGAGACGGTGAAGAACACACAACACGTGTGCCAATTAGGTGGCACGGTAGGGCAAACACCAGCTAACGTCGAGAGCAGATTTCAGACTCAATGAGAAGACTCACGGTCGATTCTCCTAGGTTCCAGCAATACCCGCGGTAGGAGGTGAGCTACTCGACATCTTGCTCCGGCGGGCAGCCTGCGGCGGTGCTTGCTCCAAACCGCTCCAACCCCCGTCGGCGCGTATCAGAAAGCCGGGCACGCAGGGCGCGTGCGACGTGAAAAGAGAAACGAGTTGTCACGAATGACAAGGCTAACTGTGGATTCCGACCAGGTTCTGGACCAGGCGCCGGCACAATCCGGTCAACCGGAGGAACCGCAAGCGACCGCCGAGATCGTCTTCAAAGGCCGCAACGTCGAGATTCCCGACCACTTCCGTACCTACGCTTCGCAGAAACTCTCCCGCTTGGAGCGGTTCGACCGAACCATCTACCTGTTCGACGTCGAACTCGACCACGAACGCAACCGTCGCCAGCGCAAGTCTTGTCAGCGGGTGGAGATCACCGCGCGCGGCCGGGGGCCGGTTGTGCGCGGCGAGGCCTGCGCCGACAGCTTCTACGCCGCCCTGGAATCTGCGGTGGTCAAGGTTGAGAGCCGGCTGCGGCGCACCAAGGACCGGCGCAAGGTTCACTACGGCGACAAGACCCCGGTTTCGGTAGCCGAGGCGACCGCGACGGTGACAGCGCCCGAAATGGCTTTCGCCGCGGAGCCGGCCGAGCCGCACGAACATGATGGGGCGGTGTTGGACCACCAGCCCGGGCGGGTCGTGCGCACCAAGGAACACCCGGCCAAGCCGATGTCGGTCGATGATGCGCTCTACGAGATGGAACTCGTCGGACACGACTTCTTCTTGTTCTTCGACCAGGAGACCGAGCGGCCAACCGTGGTGTACCGCCGGCACGGCTATGACTACGGGTTGATCCGACTGTCGTGACCGGGCTCGACTGACGATCACCGGCCATTACCGCGTCGTCACCTACGATGGGAGTCGCCTAACCGAAGAAGACTCCTACCCACAAGGGACATTGCTGTGCTGTCGAAGTTGCTGCGCGTTGGTGAAGGTCGCATGGTCAAGCGCCTCAAAAAGGTCGCTGACTATGTCGAATCATTGTCCGGAGACGTCGAGAAGCTCACCGACGCCGAACTGAGGGCCAAGACCGACGAATTCAAGAAGCGGCACGCCGAAGGCGAGAGCCTCGACGAGTTGCTGCCTGAAGCCTTCGCGGTGGCGCGCGAAGCCGCATGGCGAGTGCTCGACCAGCGCCCGTTCGAGGTCCAGTTGATGGGTGCGGCCGCGTTGCACCTGGGCAACGTCGCCGAGATGAAGACCGGTGAGGGCAAGACCCTGACCTCGGTGTTGCCGGCCTACCTCAACGGCATCGGCGGCAAGGGCGTGCACATCGTCACCGTCAACGACTATCTGGCCAAACGTGACAGCGAGTGGATGGGCCGGGTGCACCGCTTCCTGGGGCTGGACGTGGGCGTGATCCTGGCCCAGATGACGCCGGAGGAACGTCGTGTCGCCTACAACGCCGACATCACCTATGGGACCAACAACGAGTTCGGCTTCGACTATCTGCGCGACAACATGGCCCACACGCTCGACGACTGCGTCCAGCGCGGGCACAACTTCGCCATTGTCGACGAGGTCGACTCCATCCTGATCGACGAGGCCCGCACCCCGCTGATCATCTCCGGTCCCGCCGACGGCAGCTCGAACTGGTATACCGAGTTCGCCCGGCTCGCACCGCTGATGGAAAAAGACACCCATTACGAGGTCGACCTGCGTAAACGCACCGTCGGGGTGCATGAGCTCGGGGTGGAGTTCGTCGAAGACCAGCTCGGCATCGACAACCTCTACGAGGCCGCCAACTCGCCGTTGGTCAGCTACCTCAACAACGCCCTGAAGGCCAAGGAGCTGTTCAACCGCGACAAGGACTACATCGTCCGCAACGGTGAAGTGCTCATCGTCGACGAGTTCACCGGCCGGGTGCTGATCGGCCGGCGCTACAACGAAGGCATGCACCAGGCGATCGAGGCCAAGGAGCACGTCGAGATCAAGGCCGAGAACCAGACGCTGGCGACCATCACGCTGCAGAACTACTTCCGCCTCTACAACAAGCTTGCCGGCATGACCGGTACCGCCCAGACCGAGGCGGCCGAGCTGCACGAGATCTACAAGCTGGGTGTGGTCCCCATCCCGACCAACAGGCCGATGGTCCGCGAAGACCAGTCGGACCTCATCTACAAGACCGAGGAAGCCAAGTACATCGCGGTGGTCGACGATGTCGCCGAGCGCTACGAAAAGGGCCAACCGGTGCTGATCGGCACCACCAGCGTGGAGCGCTCGGAGTACCTGTCCCGGCAGTTCACCAAACGGCGCATCCCGCACAACGTGCTCAACGCCAAGTACCACGAGCAGGAGGCCGGCATCATCGCCGAGGCGGGCCGGCGCGGAGCGATCACGGTCGCCACCAACATGGCCGGCCGCGGTACCGACATCGTGCTGGGCGGAAACGTCGACTTTCTGACCGACAAGCGGCTGCGCGACAACGGTCTGGATCCGGTGGAGACCCCCGACGAGTATGAGCAGGCCTGGCACCAAGAACTGCCCAAGGTCAAGGAGGAGGCCGGCGACGAGGCCACCGAGGTGATCGAGGCCGGCGGCCTGTACGTGCTGGGCACCGAACGTCACGAGTCGCGGCGCATCGACAACCAGCTGCGCGGCCGTTCCGGCCGCCAGGGTGACCCCGGGGAGTCGCGCTTCTACTTGTCGTTGGGCGACGAGCTCATGCGCCGGTTCAACGGCGCCGCGCTGGAGTCGCTGCTGACCCGGCTGAACCTGCCCGACGATGTCCCGATCGAAGCCAAGATGGTCACCCGGGCCATCAAGAGCGCCCAGACCCAGGTCGAGCAGCAGAACTTCGAGGTGCGCAAGAACGTCCTCAAGTACGACGAGGTGATGAACCAGCAGCGCAAGGTCATCTACGCCGAGCGCCGCCGCATTCTCGAGGGCGAGAATTTGCAGCAGCAGGCCAAGGACATGCTCACCGACGTCATCACCGCCTACGTTGACGGTGCGACCGTCGAAGGCTACGCCGAGGACTGGGACCTCGACGCGCTGTGGACGGCGCTGAAGACGCTGTACCCGGTGGGCATCAAAACCGACACCTTGATGCGGCGCGACCAAGACTCCGATCGCGACGACCTGACTCGTGATGAACTGCTCGAAGCCCTGCTGCAAGACGCGGACCAGGCCTATGCGGCACGAGAAGCCGAGCTCGAGGAGCTGGCCGGCGAGGGCGCGATGCGCCAGCTGGAACGCAACGTGTTGCTCAATGTCATCGACCGCAAGTGGCGTGAGCACCTCTACGAGATGGACTACCTCAAGGAGGGCATCGGCCTGCGCGCGATGGCGCAGCGCGATCCGCTGGTCGAGTACCAGCGCGAAGGCTACGACATGTTCATGGCCATGCTCGACGGCATGAAAGAGGAATCGGTCGGATTCCTGTTCAACGTCAGTGTCGAGGCGGTCCCGGCCCCGCAGGTTGAGGTCGCTCCCGTCGCCGAGCCCGAAGACCTGGCCGAATTTGCCACCGCGGCCGCGGCCCAGGAGGGGGGCGCTGGCCGCAAGACTGCGGCGGCGCGCGAAGAAGCGCCGAGTAGGTTGCGCGCCAAGGGGATTGAGGACGAGTCGCCCGCTCTGACATATTCCGGACCGTCCGAGGACGGCTCGGCGCAGGTGCAGCGCAATGGTGGTGGCGCGGCCAAGACCCCGGCCGGAGTACCCGCGGGTGGCAGCCGGCGTGAGCGACGTGAGGCCGCGCGTCGGCAGGGCCGCGGCGCCAAGCCGCCGAAGTCGGTCAAAAAGCGCTGATGTGCTAGCTACCCGCGGCATTGGTGATCGGCTATAGTAGGCACCCTCACCAGCTGCGCAGTGTCGCCAACAGGAGCTTGCACGATGAGCGGTGTGTCGATTTCTTCGTTCGAGAAGGTCACCTCCCGTCACAGCAAACGCCCCGGTGCGACGCCCGCGCGAACCCATCTGGCCGGTCATGCGCGCAAGGGGTTCGCCAATCTGACCCACCGCCGGCAGCCCTCGTCGGCGGCGGTTCTGCTGGTGGCCGCATTTGGCGCCTTCCTAGCCTTCCTGGACTCGACGATCGTGAACATCGCGTTCCCCGATATCCAGAAATCGTTCCCCTCCTATGATCTCGGCAGTCTGTCCTGGATCCTCAACGCCTACAACATCGTCTTCGCCGCTTTCCTGGTCGCTGCGGGCCGGATGGCCGATTTGCTGGGCCGCAGAAGAACATTCACGTTCGGAGTGGTGATATTCACCATCGCCTCCGGGCTGTGCGCGGTGGCCGGCAGTGGCGAGTGGTTGGTGGCCTTCCGGCTGCTGCAGGGCATCGGGGCGGCGGTGCTGGTCCCGGCATCCCTGGCGCTGGTCGTCGAGGGTTTCGAGCCGGCGCGCCGAGCACACGCGGTGGGTCTGTGGGGGGCGGCCGCGGCCATCGCGTCCGGTTTGGGCCCGCCCATCGGCGGCATGCTGGTCGACTGGGCAAGCTGGCGATGGGTGTTTCTGGTCAACATTCCCCTGGGCGTCGTCGCGGTGCTGGCACCCAGTCGGGCGCTGGTCGAAAGCCGCGCCGCGGGGCGCCGGCGCAAACCCGACCTGCGTGGTGCGACGCTGCTGGCCGGGGCGCTGGGGCTGCTTACCCTGGCACTGGTCAAGGGCCCGGATTGGGGCTGGGTGAGCGTGCCCACCCTGGCCGTGTTCGCGGCCAGCGCGATCACCCTGGTCGGCTTCGTGCTGAGTTCGATGGCCGCGCCGGTGCCGCTGGTCGAGCCGGCGTATCTGCGCAGCCGGCCGTTCGTGGTGGGCAACGTGCTCACGCTGGTCGCCGCGGCCGGCTTCTACTGCTACGTACGTGACCCACGTGCTGTATCTGAACTACGTGTGGGGCTACTCGCTGCTGAAGGCGGGGTTCGCGATTGCGCCGGCCGCGCTGGTCGCGGCGGTGGTAGCCGCGCTGCTCGGCCGGGTCGCCGACCGCCACGGGCACCGGCTCATCGTCACCCTCGGTGCTCTCGTCTGGGCCGGGAGCCTGTTCTGGTACCTACAGCGGGTCGGCACCGAACCGGATTTCCTGCGCAGGTGGTTGCCGGGCCAACTGCTGCAAGGTATCGGTGTCGGTGCGGCATTGCCGGTGCTCAGCAGCGCCGCCCTCACCGGGGTGGCCAAGGGCGGCAGCTATGCCACCACCTCGGCGGTGGTCAGCACGACGCGTCAGCTCGGCGCGGTGATCGGCGTGGCGGCCCTGGTGATCCTGATCGGCAAGCCCGAGCATGGTGCCGCCGCAGACGCGCTGCGGCGGGGATGGGCGATGGCGGCGATCTGATTTGTCGTGGTGGCGATCGCCGCGGTGTTGTTGGGCCGCACCAACAGCAAGCCCGGTCAGGAGCTCGAACCCGAGCCGGCGGCCGCGGCGCGCGCGGCGCCCACCACGACGGAGCCGGCGGCGGCACTGATCGCCAACCGGGCCACCGATGAGGCGGATCTGCTGGGAAATCTGCCACTGTTCGCCGGGCTGGATGCGGCCGCCCTGGCCGAACTCGCCGATCGAGTCGAAGAAGTTGAACTGCAGGCGGGTTCGTATCTGTTTCTTGCCGGCGACGCGTCCGACTCGCTCTACGTGATCCGCAGGGGCCGCGTGCAGGTGCTACACGGCGACATCGTGATCAAGGAGCTGGGCCGCGGTGAGGTCCTCGGCGAGCTTGGGCTGCTGATCGACGCGCCCCGCTCCGCATCGGTGCGGGCGTTGCGTGACTCCAGGCTGGTTCGGCTCACCAAGGCCCAGTTCGATCAGATCGCCAACCGTGGCGTGCTGGCGGCGCTGGTCAGGGTGCTGGCCACCCGGCTGCGCGAGGCGCCACCGCCCGCCGTTCACACCACCTCGCCCGGGGTGGTGGTGTCGGTTGTCGGGGTAGGGGCCAACGCCCCCGTGCAGTCGGTCGCGGCTGGACTGCTGACGGCCTTGTCGAAGCAGCTGCGGGTGGTGGATCCCGGCCGGGTCGACATCGACGGTCTGGACCGCGCCGAGCGCGGTGCCGACAAGGTGCTCCTGCACGCTGGCGCCCAGGATACGGACTGGCGCGATTTCTGCCTGCGGGTCGCGGATCGGATCGTGCTGGTGACCGGGGATCCGGACCCGGGCGCGGCCGCACTGCCGGCACGAGCCCAGGGTGCGGACCTCGTCCTGGCCGGGCCGACCGCCAGCCGCGAACAACGGCGCAGCTGGGAGGAGCTGATCACGCCGCGATCGGTGCACGCGGTGCACTACCGGCGCGTGGTTCAGGACCTGCGACCACTTGCCGCGCGCCTGGCCGGCCGATCGATCGGGCTGGTCCTCGGCGGCGGCGGTGCGCGGGGCTTTGCCCACCTCGGAATACTCGAAGAGCTGGAGCAGGCCGGGGTCGCGATCGACCGCTTCGCTGGTACCAGCATGGGGGCGGTCATCGCGTCGCTGGGAGCCAGCGGCTTGGACGCCGCCACCGCGGACGCGTACGCCTACGAGTACTTCATACGGAACAATCCGCTGCGTGACTACGCGGTACCGATCAAGGGGCTGGTTCGTGGCCGGCGGACCCTGACGCTGCTCGAAGCTGCGTTCGGAGATCGGCTGGTGGAAGAGCTTCCGAAGGAATTCCGTTGTGTCAGCGTGGATCTGATTGCTCGGCAACCCGTCGTGCACCGCCGGGGCAGACTCGTTGATGTGGTTGGATGTTCGCTACGGTTGCCTGGAATCTATCCGCCGCAGGTCTACCAGGGTCGGTTGCATGTGGATGGTGGCGTGCTGGACAACCTGCCCGTGTCCACCCTGGCAACGTCGGACGGCCCGTTGATCGCGGTGAGTCTGGCCTCAGGCGAGGTGCCTGGCGCCCCGCTGCAGCCCGACGGCCCGCCCCGGGTGCCCGGAATCGGCGACACCTTGATCCGTACCATGACTATCGGCAGCCAGCGCGGGGCCGATGTCGCGTTGGGCCTCGCGCAGGTCGTGATCCGTCCCGACACTTCCGCCGTTGGGCTGCTGGAATTCCACCAGATCGATGCCGCTCGCGAAGCGGGACGTGCCGCCGCCCGAGAGTCGATGCCGCAGATCATGGCGCTGCTGAATCAGCGGCGTTAGGCGGCGACACCGGAAATTGTGGGTGCAATTGCTACTGCGGGGAGCACAATCGAGTAATGAAGCGTTACCCGATCATCGGGTATGGAGCGGCGGGCTACCTGTTGTTTTTGGTTGCCACTTTGTACGCTATCGGCTTCGTAGGTGCAATTGTGGTGCCGCGCAACATCGATCACGGAATCGACGGTCCCATATGGTTGACGGTGCTGCTCAACGTGGCGCTGCTGGGCCTGTTCGGTATTCAGCACAGTGTTATGGCGCGACCGGGTTTCAAACGTTGGTGGACGCGATTTGTGCCGAAGACGGTTGAGCGCAGCACCTACGTATTGCTGGCAAGCGCGATACTGCTGCTGCTGTTCTGGCAGTGGCGCACGATGCCGGCCGTCATCTGGGACGTGCAGTATCCGCCCGCCCGGGTGGTGCTGTGGGGGCTGTTCGGGCTGGGGTGGGTGGTCGTGTTTGCCTCGTCGTTCATGGTCAGCCATTTCGACCTGCTCGGTCTGCGCCAGGTGTATCTGGCCTGGCGTGAAAAGCCCTATACCGAAATAAATTTTCGCGTCAATTTCTTCTACCGGGTGGTGCGCCATTCGCTCATGCTGGGCTTTATCATCGCGTTCTGGGCAACGCCCACAATGACGGCGGGGAATTTGCTGTTTGCCATTGTTACAACGGCCTACGTATTGGTCGCCCTGCCCCTGGAAGAGCGCGACTTGGTGGCCGCGCTGGGGGATCAGTACCGCGATTACCAGCGCTCGGTACCCAGGGCTCCGGCGTTGTTGATTAGCAGGCTTGTGAGCTGGGGAATTGTGGATTGAGGAGGTCTAGGCGGCGGTTGGCGGTCAAAGCGGTGATCCGGCAGGCTTCGGCGATGTTGTCGGCGCCGTTGAGGCGGTGCAGATTGATCGCGGTGTTGCGTAGCGTTGCTAGGACCTGTACGCCGTTTCCGGTATGTGCCCTTTGACGGTCTTCGTCGAAGGTGACGTCGCGTATCCAGTGCAGGCTGTTCTCGATTCCCCAGTGTTGACGCATCCAGGTCATGATCGCGGTAGGGCGGGCGTGCTCGAACGGCAGGCTGCAGATGGCATAGACCACCTCCACGCTGCGCTGGTCGGTGGCGGTGATCAAGCGTTCACGAGTGATCCGGATGATTTGTTTTGCGTAGGGGAAGCCGATTCCTCGTGCAGCGGTGATGATTTGCAGGGTGCGGGTCTCGACACGGCCGTGGCCGCGGGAGTCGTCGGTAGCGGCTGTGGGCACCTCGGCCCAGGGCAGCGCGGTGATACGCGCAAGTATTTTGGCTTGGTTGGACTTGACGATCATCAGGTAGTGCGACTTCAAGGTGGCGCAGATCAACTTCGCGGTGACGACCTGGGTATGCATCGCATCCACGGTGACCAGCCACCGCAAGCTACCCGGCAGCAGCGTGAGCAGGGCACGTACGCAGGGAATTTCATTGCTTTTCTCGGCGACAGCGAGTTGACCGAGCACCAATCGGGCACGGTGGGCGAACACCGACACGAGATGCGTGGCTGTCGCTTTGGCGCGTAAAGGCACCACGCAGCATCTTGCCGTCCAACGCGATCGGCACCAATCCACTGGGGTCGCTGCTGGCCACGTGTGCAGTGAAGTAACTGCCCATCCTGGCGTTGAGGTCGGCGGGGTCTAGCCGAGACAAAACAGCGCGGAAGGTCTTCTCACTGGGCCGCCGGAACCGGACCCCTAATTGGGCCAACACATCATCGGGAGCGGTGGCCGCCCATGTGGCAAAACCAGCATAGCCGCGCATCCCCGCGGCAGTGGCCAGAACCGCGATCGCCAACAAAGCCATCAGCGAATACCTCCGACCGCGTGGGTCCCTCGGGTCTGGCACCGAGGCCAACACACCGAGAAACTCCGATCCGATGAGCTCGCTGCGCTCACCAGGACTCCAGCGGTCGAACACCTCTGGAACCGACGACACAGGCAATACTGAAACGGTAGGCACGGGCAACTCCAGACCAACGACGAACAGTAACCAACTCGATCGTTCTCCAGATAGCCCGTGCCTACACTCCGGCCCCAATAGCGCGGCACCAAAGATCATCAACCCAGCTCACAAGCCTGCTAATCAACAACGCCGGAGCCCTGGCTCGGTACCGATGTTGCTGCCGGTACCGCACCGCGGCTCGGGTAAAACGGTTGGTCAGCACTGATTTTCGGCCACCCGGCCGGTGCCGCGCGGGCAGCCCGATGTCCGGCCGCCGGCTATGAGTTTGGTCGTTGCCACTATGATCTTGACGGCATTTCGTTAAGTATTGGGGTATGGATGTCAAGGAGGTGCTGCTGCCTGGCGTCGGTCTCCGCTACGAGTTCACTAGCCAGAAAGGCGAGCGGATCGGCATTATTGCCCGGCGCACCGGCGATTTCGAGGTCGTCGTATACGCCGCCAACGACCCGGATGCGGCGCGGCCGGTCTTCTGCCTGACCGATGAAGAGGCTGATGCGTTGGCTCAGATCCTGGGTGCACCACGGATCGCCGAGCGGTTCACCGAGCTGACCCGTGAGGTGCCCGGGCTCGAGGCGGGCCACATCATCATCGCGCCACAGAGCCCGTTCGTTGACCGGCCGCTCGGGGAGACCCATGCCCGCACCCGCACCGGCGCGTCGATCGTGGCAATCGTGCGTGGCCAAGAGGTGGTCGCATCGCCGAACCCGGCGGAGCTGTTGCGCGAGCGCGACGTCCTTATCGTGATCGGTACCGAAGAGGGCATTGCCGGAGTCGAGCAGATCGTCGACAAGGGCTGAATCGGTGGAGGTTTCGAGGGCGCTGCTTTTTGAGGTCGGCGCACTCCTGACAACGCTTGCCCTGCTTGGTGCAATCGTGCGCAGATTCGCGTTGTCCCCGATCCCGGTCTATCTACTGGCCGGCCTCTCGTTGGGCAAGGGCGGCGTCCTGCCGGTGGCCGCCGCCGACGATTTCGTCGCCACCGGCGCGCCCATCGGCATTGTGCTGCTGCTGCTGACGTTGGGTCTCGAGTTCTCCGCGACCGAATTTGCCAGCAGTCTGCGCCACCACATGCCCTCTGCCATGGTCGATATCGTCCTCAATGCCACGCCAGGGGCGGTGGCCGGCTGGCTGCTGGGGTTGGACGGTGTGGCGATCCTCGCGCTGGCCGGGGTCACCTACATCTCGTCGTCGGGCGTGGTGGCGCGGCTGCTGGAAGACCTGCGCCGGCTCGGTAACCGCGAAACACCGGCGGTGTTGTCGGTGCTGGTGCTCGAAGACTTCGCCATGGCCGGCTATCTGCCCTTGTTCACGGTGCTGGCCCTGCACGGCGATTGGCTCCATGCGCTCGGTGGAACGCTGGCCGCGATCGCAGCCCTGCTCGGGGCCTTTGCGGCGTCCTTCTACTGGGGCCATCACTTCGGCCGGCTGTTCGCGCACCCGGATTCGGAGCAGTTGTTGCTGCGGGTATTGGGCATCACCCTGATGGTTGCGGCGCTGGCCGAGACGTTGCACGCCTC
The DNA here is from genome assembly GCF_022354805.1 of Mycobacterium liflandii. Lineage (NCBI taxonomy): Bacteria > Bacillati > Actinomycetota > Actinomycetes > Mycobacteriales > Mycobacteriaceae > Mycobacterium > Mycobacterium liflandii. The sequence goes on from NZ_CP023138.1 coordinate 2,105,207, forward strand.
GGCGGCGGTGGGCGCGTTCCTGGTGGGCCTGACCCTCACCGGCGAGACCGCTGAGCGGGCCCGCAGGGTGCTGGGGCCGCTGCGCGATCTGTTCGCGGCGATCTTCTTCCTGGGCATCGGCCTGTCGGTCGCCCCCAAAGAGTTGATTCCGGCGCTCCCGGTGGCCATCTTGCTGGCCGTCGTCACCGCGGCAACCAAGGTGCTCACCGGAATGTTCGCCGCTCGACGCGACGGAGTGGCCCGCCGCGGACAGCTGCGTGCGGGTACCGCCCTCATCGCCAGAGGCGAGTTCTCATTGATCATCATCGGACTGGTCGGCGCGTCGATCCCCGCCGTAGCGGCGTTGGCGACCGCGTATGTCTTCATCATGGCGGTCGCCGGACCGGTGCTAGCCCGCTATACCGGCGGGCCGGTGGCAACCACCGCCTGACCGGTCTCGGGTGGCACTCAACCGATATGCAGGGCGACGACCACCCAGCGCGGTGTGCCCAACGCGGCGACCCGCTCCACCCGGCAGGCGATCGCGTGAATCCGGTCTGCGCGGCTGTAGGTTCCAAAAACCTCGGCCGCGGTGTCACGGCCAGCGCACGCGACGGGCTGAAGCCCGAGCCGGCGCAGCGCAGCGGTGCCGTTGCGCCCGGCCATCGATTGACTGGCCGACAGCACCGAATCGACCAGGCCGGGCGTCAGCAGCGACCGGAGCTGCCCCGCCGGACGGCGGCGGTCGATGACCTCCAGAACGCGGCGCAGTGCCGCGTCGGTGAACGCGGCCGCCTGGCGCATCGGCGCGGACATGGCATCGGTCGCTGTGGCGGCTGGCTGTTCGCCGCGGGCGGGACCGCCGGTGCGGGCAAGGCGTGGCCGCGCCGGTGCGTGCGACGAGGGCCGGCACCGCTCGACGGTGCGGCTCGCAGGTTCGTATTCGACTACCGGGATGACGGCGAAGGCCGCCCGACGGGGCGCGGCGGCATCAGGACCAATACTCAAGTGGCACTCTCCAACTCGTAATGGCGCAAACCAACAACCGACCCAAAGATCGGGTGCGAGTGCCCGCTGGAGAGTGGCAGACAAACTGCGGGCCATCATCGCACAAATGACGGCGGCGCGTACCCGCGCCCGCAGGTGGCCACACCAGCGGTTACGGTGACCCACATCGGTTGACGCAACCAGTCGACAAGGAGGACAGGGCCGTAATGGTGACCCGGTTGTCCAACACCGATGCGTCTTTCTATCGGTTGGAGAACACCGCTACCCCGATGTACGTCGGGTCGCTGATGATCCTGCGCCGTCCGCGTGCCGGGTTGAGCTATGAGGCGCTGCTGGCCACGGTCGAGCAGCGGTTGGCTCAGATCCCGTGCTACCGGCAGAAGGTCCGTGAGGTGCGGATCGGCATGGCCCGGCCGGTGTGGATCGACGATCCGGACTTCGACATCACCTATCACGTCAGGCGGTCGGCGCTGCCGTCGCCGGGCAGTGACGAGCAACTGCATGAGCTGATTGCGCGGCTGGCCGCGCGGCCCTTGGACAAGTCGCGCCCGCTGTGGGAGATGTATCTCATCGAGGGGCTGGAAAAGGGTCGCGTCGCCCTCTACACCAAGACGCACCAGGCCTTGATCAATGGGGTGACAGCGCTGTCGCTCGGACACGTCATCGCTGACCGGACCCAGCGCCCACCGCCGTTCCCGGAAGACATCTGGATTCCCGAGCGCGATCCGGGCAACACCAGGTTGGTGATGGGGGCCATCGGCGATTGGGTGGTGGGACCCGGCGCGCAGTTGCAGGCGGTCGGATCGGCGATCGCCGGGTTGGCGACCAATCAGAGTCAGCTCGTCAACGCCGGCCGTCGGATCCTCGATGTCGCGCGTAACGTCGCGCGCGGCACCGCCCCCAGCAGTCCGCTCAATGCGCCCGTTTCGCGGAATCGAAGGTTGACGGTTGCCAGCGGACGCCTGGAGGACTACCGGACGGTGCGGGCCCGCTACGACTGCGACGTCCACGACGTGGTGCTGGCCGTGATAGCCGGCGCCCTGGGCAACTGGCTGATGTCGCGCGGTGAGACGGTTTCCCAGACGGCAACGGTGCGTGCGATGGCGCCGCTGTCGGTCTATGTGGAGGACCAACTCGACTCGTCCGGGCCCGGTCAGCAGATCAGCCAGGTGACGCCGTTCCTGATCGACCTGCCGGTGGGGGAGCGCAACGCCGTGGTGCGGCTGTCGCAAGTCGCTCACGCCACCGAATCGAACCCGACGGCGGCCAGCCTGGTCGATGCCCGCACCATCGTCACGCTGTCCGGCTTTGCGCCGCCCACCCTGCACGCGATGGGTATCCGGGTCGCCACCAGTTTTCCCAGCTTTTCCAAGCGGACGTTCAACTTGTTGATTACCAATGCCCCCGGAGCCCAGTCGCAGATGTATGTGGCCGATGCGGTGCCGCCGCTACTGCACAATCAGGCCCTGGCCATCAGCGTGACCTCCTACAACGGCATGCTCTACTTCGGCATCAACGCCGACCGCGACGCGATGAGCGACGTCGAGCTGCTGCCGGCGCTGCTGGCTCAATCGCTCGAGGAGCTGCTGGAAGCTTCTCGGTAGTCGCCGGGGCAAAGGTGCTGCTTAGAGCTAGCATTCGTTGATGTGAGCACCGCGACGAATGACGGCGCGCCGGCGAAGGCGAAGAAAAAGAAGAAGAAGTCAGCCGGGGCCGGCAGACACAAGATTTCCAAAGGCGTCTACGAAGCCGAATTATTCCGGCTACAAACCGAATTCGTGAGGCTGCAGGAGTGGGTCCGGCACGCGGGCGCGCGTGTGGTGGTCATCTTCGAAGGTCGAGATGCCGCCGGCAAGGGTGGCGCGATCAAACGGATCACCGAGTACCTCAGCCCACGACACGCCTACGTTGCCGCGTTGCCGGTGCCCAACGATCGGGAACGCGGGCAGTGGTACTACCAGCGCTATATCGCCCATCTGCCCGCGAAAGGGGAAATCGTTTTCTTCGATCGGTCCTGGTACAACCGCGCCGGTATCGAGAAGGTGATGGGATTCTGTACGCCCCAAGAACATGCGCTGTTCCTGCGGCAGACGCCGATCTTCGAACAGATGCTCATCGATGATGGGATCTTGCTGCGCAAGTATTGGTTCTCGGTCTCCGATGAGGAACAGTTGCACCGGTTCAAGGCGCGCCAGACCGACCCGGTCCGGCAGTGGAAACTCAGCCCCATGGACCTGGAATCGGTCTATCGGTGGGAGGACTATTCGCGTGCCAAGGACGAGATGATGGTCCACACCGATACCCCGGTGAGCCCGTGGTACGTCGTCGAATCCGATATCAAGAAGCATGCGCGGCTGAACATGATGGCGCATCTGTTGTCGACGATCGACTACCGCCCGGTGGAGATGCCCAAGGTCAATCTGCCCGACCAGCCGATCGTCACCGGCAACTACAAGCGTCCACCACGCGAATTGTCCAAGTATGTCGAGGACTACGCGTCGACGTTGATCGGGCGCTGAATGACGATCCCAAATGCGGCGGGCCGGTGCTGGTGTAGACAACCGTGCCAACAGGTGGTCGGCCGATGATCCAGGTCTATGTGCCCGCGACGCTGGCCATGTTGCAGCAACTGGTGGCTGATGGCTCGTTGTGGCCGGTCAATGGCACGGTGTTCGCGGTGACTCCGACGTTGCGTGAGGCCTACGCGCAAGGCGACGACGATGAGCTGGCCGAAGTGGCACTTCAAGAGGCCGCGCTGGCGTCGCTGCGGCTGCTGGCAAACGATGAGGACGAGAAGCTGCCGCCGCGGCGGGCGGTGCTTACCGCGGAGGTGGACGACGCCATCTACCGGCCGGATCTCGACGATGCCGTCGTCCGGCTGAGCGCTCCGATTGCCATGGATCAGGTGGTCGCCGCCTACGTCGACAACGTTGCCGCCGAACCGGCCGTCAGCGCGGCCATCGCCGTCATAGATGCCGCCGACCTCGGTGACGAGGACGCCGACTTGGTCGTCGGCGACGCGCAGGATCACGACCTGGCGTGGTACGCGAACCAGGAATTGCCGTTCCTGCTCGACCTGCTGTAACCCCGCGGATGTGAGGTAATCAGCACCGCCGGGGTCTAGCTACGCAACTGTAACCTTCGCTACCGTAGATTTATCGCAAGGGCGTGCTGCCGCCCAAACCCGGGCGGCTACCGACTCCACGCCGCGAGCAGGAGCTTTTTATGGTCAAGAAGAACGCGGCACTGAGCGCCCAGATCATCGATACCAAGCGGCCGAGCATCGTCGGTGCGGACAAACACCCGGGCTGGCACGCGCTGCGCAAGATCGCCTCACGTATCACCACGCCGCTGTTGCCCGATGACTACCTTCAGCTGGCCAACCCATTGTGGTCGGCGCGCGAATTGCGCGGCCGCATTCTCGAGGTTCGCCGGGAGACCGAGGATTCCGCCACGCTGGTCATCAAACCCGGCTGGGGCTTTAGCTTCGACTATCAGCCGGGCCAGTACATCGGGATCGGGCTGCTGGTGGATGGGCGTTGGCGGTGGCGATCGTATTCACTGACGTCGAGCCCGGTTGGCGGGAAGTCCGGGCCGGGGTCGGCGCGGACGGTGACGATCACTGTCAAGGCGATGCCCGAAGGCTTCCTGTCCAAGCATTTGGTGGCCGGTGTCGCGCAGGGGACCATCGTGCGACTGGTCGCACCCCAGGGCAATTTCGTTTTGCCCGACCCCGCCCCGCCGTCGATTCTGTTTCTCACCGCCGGGTCGGGGATCACGCCGGTGATGTCGATGCTGCGAACGCTGCTGCGCCGCAACCAGATCACTGACATCACCCACCTGCATTCGGTGCCTACCGAAGCGGACGTGATGTTTGGTGATGAGCTTGCCGGGGTGGCCGCCCAGCACCCGGGCTACCGGCTTTCGGTGCGCGCGACGCGCTCCCAGGGTCGTCTCGATCTTTCCCGGATCGGCGAGCAGGTGCCGGATTGGCGTGAGCGACAGACCTGGGCGTGTGGGCCCGAGAGCATGCTCAACCAGGCGGAAAAGGTGTGGTCCGCGGCCGGGATCGGCGACCGACTGCACTTGGAGCGGTTCGCGGTGTCCAAGGCGGCCCCCGCGGGCGCCGGTGGGACGGTCACGTTCGCCCGCAGTGGGCGCAGTGTCGACGTCGACGCGGCGACCTCGGTGATGGATGCCGGCGAGCGCGCCGGTGTGCAAATGCCGTTCGGTTGCCGGATGGGTATCTGCCAGTCGTGTGTGGTCGATCTGGTGCAGGGGCACGTCCGTGACCTGCGCACGGGCCAGGAGCACGATCCCGGGAGCCGGGTGCAGACCTGTGTCACGGCAGCGTCCGGCGATTGTGTGATCGACGTCTAAAGCTACCCACTGGTAACTTACGGAGTCGTAGGTTACGATTGCGTAGGTTCGTAGCAGATTTGGGACCGTACGACGCAGGGAGAAGACGATGGCGATTACCGACGTCGACGTATTCGCGCATCTGACGGACGCCGATATCGAGAATCTGGCGATTGAGCTCGATGCCATACGACAAGACATTGAAGACTCTCGCGGTGAGCGCGACGCCCGCTATATCCGCCGCACCATCGCGGCGCAGCGCGCGTTGGAGGTGAGTGGCAGCCTGATGCTGGCCGCCAGCTCGCGCCGTTCGGCGTGGTGGGCGGGGGCATTGACCCTCGGGGTGGCCAAGATCGTCGAGAACATGGAGATTGGCCACAATGTCATGCACGGCCAATGGGACTGGATGAACGATCCGGAGATTCACTCCTCGTCGTGGGAGTGGGACATCACCGGCGCGTCCAAGCATTGGCGTTACACCCACAACTTCGTGCACCACAAGTACACCAACATCTTGGGCATGGACGACGATGTCGGCTACGGCATGCTTCGCGTCACCCGCGATCAGCGCTGGAAGCGCTACAACATTTTCAACTTGGTGTGGAACACCTTGCTGGCGCTCGGCTTCGAATGGGGAGTCGCGTTGCAGCATTTGGAGATCGGCAAGCTCCTCAAGGGGCGGCTGGACCGCGACACCGCCAAGACCCGGGTGCGCGAGTTTTCCCGCAAGGCCGGTCGCCGGGTGTTCAAGGACTACGTGGCGTTCCCGGCGTTGACGTCGGTGTCGCCCGGCGCGACATACCGGTCCACCCTGACCGCCAACGTCACGGCCAACGTGCTCCGCAACGTGTGGACCAACGCCGTCATCTTCTGTGGGCACTTCCCGGATGGCGCAGAGAAATTCACCAAGACTGACATGGTGGGCGAGACCAAGGGGCAGTGGTACCTGCGGCAGATGCTGGGTAGCGCCAACTTCGAAGCCGGGCCCGCGCTGCGGTTCATGAGTGGCAACCTGTGTCATCAAATCGAGCACCACCTCTATCCAGATTTGCCGAGCAACCGGCTGGCCGAGGTTTCGGTGCGGGTGCGCGAGATCTGCGACAAGTACGACTTGCCCTACACCACAGGCTCGTTCCTGGTGCAGTACGGCAAGACTTGGCGGACCCTGGCCAAGCTGTCGCTGCCGAACAAGTACCTGCGTGACAACGCCGACGATGCTCCGGAGACCCGCAGTGAGCGGATGTTCGCGGACCTGGAGCCGGGCTTCGCGGGAGCCGATCCGCGGACCGGCCGGCGCCGTGGCCTCAAGAGTGCGATTGCCGCCGTGCGGGGCCGTCGGCGCGGCAAGCGTGTCCCGGAGGTAAGGGACAGTGGCACAAACGATCTGGCGGCCTAGCTGATAGCATCCCGCTGCGGGGGCAGCCAGTTCGTTGCTGACGCGAGATTGGTGTCGCGGCGGGGATGGCCACCGCGGCCATGCCGCAAAGCGGTCGGTAACCGGGCCCGCGCCCGGATCGCATCAGGTGCTCGCGGGCGAGACATGATCCAGTTACCCGTAGGTAACCTACGGGGTCGTAGATTAGCATTGTCGTGGCTGATGGCTACGGGGCAGGAAGGTGAGAGGTGGCGATAACCGACGTCGACGTGTTCGCGCATCTGACGGACGGCGATATCGAAAACCTGAGCACTGAACTCGATGACATCCGCCGCGACATTGAAGAATCGCGCGGTGAACGCGATGCCCGCTACATCTACCGAACCATCGCCGCACAGCGGGCGCTGGAGGTCGGTGGCCGGTTGGTGCTGGCGGCCAGCTCGCGTCGCTCGGCGTGGTGGGTAGGTGCGGTGACGCTCAGCGTGGCCAAGATCATCGAGAACATGGAGATCGGTCACAACGTCATGCATGGCCAATGGGATTGGATGAATGATCCCGAGGTGCACTCCTCGACGTGGGAGTGGGACATGGCCTCGACGTCGAAGCACTGGCGGTATACCCACAACGTGGTGCACCACAAGTACACCAACATTCTCGACATGGATCACGATGTCGGCTACGGCATGCTGCGGGTGACCCGGGATCAAGGGTGGCGGCGGCGAGACGCCTTCAACCTGGCCATCAATGCTCTGCTTGCGATCGGGTTCGAATGGGGAATCGCGTTGCGGCACTTGGAGGCTCGCGACCTCTTCAAAGATGGGACAGAGCGCGAAGCTGCCAAATTCAGGCTACGGGAGTTCTCGGGTAAGGCCGGTCGTCAGGCGGTCAAAGACTATGTGGCCTTCCCGGCGTTGACGTCGGTGTCGCCTGCCGCGACCTACCGGTCTACCTTGACCGCCAACGCGTTTGCCAATGTGATCCGAAACGTCTGGTCCAACGCCGTTATTTTCTGTGGGCATTTCCCGGACGGCGCAGAGAAATTCACCAAGACTGATTTGGTAGACGAGACCCAGGGCCAGTGGTACCTGCGGCAGATGTTGGGAAGCGCCAATTTCAATGCTGGAACGGCGATGCGCTTCATGAGCGGCAGCCTCAGTCATCAAATCGAGCACCATCTCTATCCGGACTTGCCGAGCAATCGGCTGGCCGAGGTTTCGGTGCGGGTGCGCGAGATCTGCGATAAGTACGACTTGCCTTACACCACAGGCTCATTTCCGCTGCAGTACGCCAAGACATGGCGCACGCTCGCCAAGCTCTCGCTGCCGAACAAGTACCTGCGCGACAACGCCGACGACGCTCCGGAGACCCGCAGCGAGCGCATGTTCGCCGGTCTGGAGGCGGGCTTCGCGGGAACCGATCCGATGACCGGCCGTCGTCGCGGCCTCAAGGCCGCGATAACCGCGGTACGCGCCTGGCGGCGCGCCAAGCCCGGCAAGGCCAAGAAGGCCGGCGGCACCGACGGTCTGGCGGCCTAGCCTCGGCGGTGGCGGCGGCCGTCGGCGCGCGCTGCGGCTACCCCAGTCGCTCGATGATGGTCGCGTTGGCCATGCCGCCGCCCTCGCACATGGTCTGCAGGCCGTAGCGGCCACCGCGCTGCTCCAAAGCGTTGACCAGCGTGGTCATGATACGCGCACCGCTGGCGCCCAACGGGTGGCCGATGGCGATTGCGCCGCCGTTGACGTTGGTCTTGGCCAGATCCGCCCCGGTGTCCTTCGCCCAGGCCAGCACGACCGGGGCGAAGGCCTCGTTGACCTCGAACAGGTCGATGTCGCGCAGGGCCAACCCGGCGCGGCGTAGCGCCTTTTCGGTGGCCGCGATGACCCCGGTCAGCATGTAGAGCGGATCCGAACCCACCACCGTGGTGGTGTGAATGCGCGCCAACGGGCGCAGGCCCAGCTTCCGGGCGACGTCGCTGCTGGTGATCATGATCGCGGCGCTGCCGTCGGACAACGGTGACGAGTTACCCGGGGTGATCGACCAGTTGATCTGCGGGAAGCGCTCTTTGATCGCATCGCTGTAGAACGCCGGCCGCAGCGCGGCGAGCGTATCGACGGTGGCGCCGGGGCGGATGATCTCGTCGTGGGTGAGCCCGGCGATCGGGATCAGCTCGTTGTCGAAGAGTCCGTCCTTGGTGGCGCGGGCGGCCTTGTCATGGCTGGCTGCGGAGAACTCGTCGAGTTGGGTGCGCGACAAGCCCCACCGTGCCGCAATCAGCTCGGCGCTGATGCCCTGGGGGACCAGCCCGTCGGGGTAGCGGTTGTTCATGTCCGCGCCGAACGGGTTGCTTCCGGGCAGCACCGAGGTGCCCATCGGGACGCGGCTCATCGATTCAACGCCGCCGGCGATCACCAGATCGTAAGCACCGGCCAGCACGCCCTGGGCGGCAAAGCTGATGGCCTGCTGGCTGCTGCCGCATTGCCGGTCGATGGTGACCCCGGGAACCGATTCCGGGAATCCGGCACCCAGCCAGCGCATTGCGCGCGATGTTGACCGCCTGATCGCCGACCTGGGTCACCGCGCCGGCGATCACATCGTCGACTTGTACCGGGTCGACGCCGGTTCGGGCCGCCAGTTCGCGCAGGCTATGCGCCAGCAGGTCGGCGGGTAGTACCTGGTGCAGTGCGCCGTTGGCCTTGCCCTTGCCGATGGGGGTGCGGACGGCGCCGACGATGACGGCGTCGCGACTCTGGGACATGGCTCCTCCTTAAGCTGAGTATTGGTAACTATACTCGGCTATAACAGCTGGGTATACTCAACGCAACCTGGAGCGGAGGGTGATCTTCGTGACAATGCTTGAGGGCCCACTGGCCGACCGTGATGGCTGGTCGGCGGTGGGCGAGTGTCCGATTGAGAAGACCATGGCCGTCGTCGGTACCAAATCCGCGATGCTGATCATGCGGGAGGCCTACTACGGCACCACCCGTTTTGATGACTTCGCCCGCCGGGTGGGTATCACCAAGGCCGCGACCTCGGCGCGGCTGGCCGAATTGGTCAGCCTCAAACTGCTGGCGCGGCGGCCGTATCGCGAGCCGGGGCAGCGCAGCCGCGATGAGTATGTGCTCACCGAGGCCGGGCTTGATTTCATGCCGGTGGTCTTTTCCCTGTTTCAGTGGGGCAAGCGCCACCTGCCCGGCGGCGATTGCCTGCAACTGACCCACCTGGGCTGTGGGGCGCAGGCGCAGGTTGAAATTCGATGTGCCAAAGGGCACTTGGTGCCCGCCGACGAACTCGGTATGCGGTTGGTCAGGTCTCCCTGAGGGCGGTCAGCAGCCGGCGGGCCGCTGCCACGCGGCGCACCGCGGTTCCGGACAAACTGTCCAGTACGCATTCGGGATCGGCCGGCGGCCCCATGTGCCCGCAGCCGCGCGGGCAATCGCCGATCGCCTCGGCCAGGTCGGTAAAGGCCAGCAGCACGTCGTCTGGCTGGATGTGGGCCAAGCCGAACGAGCGGATTCCGGGAGTGTCGATCACCCACCCGCCGCCCTGCCCGTCCGTCTCGAGAGGCAGCGCGACCGACTGCGTCGACGTGTGCCGGCCCCTGCCGATCTCGGTGACCTCGCCGACGGCCCGATCGGCCTCAGGGACCAGGCGATTCACCAGAGTCGACTTGCCGACGCCGGAATGCCCGAGCAGTACGGTCGTCTTGCCGTCGAGTAGGTCGGCCACCGCGAGGAGCGGATCGTCGCGGCCCGCCGCAACCACCTGAAGGTCCAGTTCGAGGAACTGCTCGGCGAAAGGTTCGGGCGGGGCCAGGTCGGTCTTGGTCAGGCAGAGTATGGGGGTCAGACCGCCCGTGTAGGCGGCGATCAAGGCCCGGTCCACCAATCCGCTGCGCGGTGGCGGGTCGGCCAACGCCACCACCATCAACAACTGATCCGCGTTGGCGACCACGACCCGTTCGGTGGGGTCGGTGTCATCGGCGGTGCGACGCAGCACCGTTCGGCGTGGCCCCCTGCGCACGATGCGGGCCAGGGTGTCGGGGCGTCCGGACAGATCCCCGACCAGGTCGACGTCGTCGCCGACCACGATCGGGGTGCGTCCGAGCTCGTGGGCCCGCATCGCGGTGACCCGACGCAGCGGGTCCTCGCCGAGCACGCATCCCCAGCGGCCGCGGTCAACGGCGACCACCATGGCGGCTTCGGCGTCAGCGTGTTCCGGACGGGTCTTGGTACGCGGACGTGAGCCGCGACCCGAACGGATCTTGACGTCGGATTCGTCGTAGTCGCCTGGCCTCAACCGCTGGACCCCTCGACCATCTCGGTCCACAGCTGTGGGAACTCCGGCAACGTCTTGCTGGTAGCCCCGATGTCGTCCACCTCGACCCCGGCCACCCGGAGCCCGACGATCGCGCCGGCCATCGCCATCCGATGATCGGCGTAGGCGCGCCAGCTGCCCGGACGCAGCGGCGTAGCGGTGATCACCAGACCGTCGGAGGTTTGTTCGCAGTTGCCGCCGAGGCGGTTGATTTCGGTGCTCAAGGCGGCCAGCCGATCGGTCTCGTGGCCGCGCAGATGCGCGATGCCAGCCAGCCGGGACACCGATCCGGGGCTCGCCAGCGCCGCCAGCGCCGCCACCGATGGGGTGAGTTCGCCGACATCGCGCAGGTCGACGTCGAATCCGCGGTAGGTCTGCGGACCCTGCACCTGAAGGCATGAATCAATATGTCGGACCGTGGAATTCAGTGTCTGCAGAATGTCGAGAATGTTCTTGGCGGGTTGCACGCTGTCCGCCGGCCAGCCGGTGATGGTCACCGTCCCGCCGGTGACCACGGCCGCCGCCAGAAATGCGACCGCATTGGTCAGATCCGGCTCGACGTCCCAATGCCGAGGCCTGAGGGCGCCGGGCCGGACCAGCCAGCGGTTGGGTATCGAGTCGTCGACATCGACGCCGGCTTGGCGCAGCATCTGCACCGTCATCGCGATGTGCGGTGCGGACGGCAGCTCCGAACCGGTGTGTTGCACCGTTAGGCCATCGGTGAACGACGCGCCGGACAGCAGTAGGCCGGAGACGAACTGTGACGACGCGGATGCATCAATGGCCACCGTGCCGCCCGCGACCGACCCGGTGCCTTGAACCCGGAACGGAAGGCCGGCACCATCGACGGGCACACCCAGGCCGCGCAGCGCATCCAGCAGCGGTGCGATGGGGCGGGCCCGGGCCTGCTCATCCCCATCGAAGGTGATCGGGGCGGCGCTCAGCGCCGCCAGCGGGGGAACGAACCGCAACACCGTGCCGGCCAGGCCGCAGTCGACCCGGGCCTCGGGGCCGGGCCGGATGCGGCCACTGACCGTCAGCTCGGAACCAGTCCCGTCGACCCGCAAGCCCAACGTCTGCAACGCCTCGATCATCAGATCGGTATCGCGGCTGCGCAGCGCGCCGGTGATGGTCGAGGAGCCTTGGCCCTGTGCCGCGGCCAGCGCCGCAAGCACCAGCGTCCGGTTGGTCTGCGACTTCGAGCCCGGGACGGTCACGGTCGCGTGCACGGGTGTCGGTGCGAATGGGGCTGGCCATGGCTCGATGCTGCTCACCGCTTCATCCTGCCGTGTCGGCGGGTGTCGTGGATACCAGGCACCATGGGAGTCATGTGTGGACGGTTTGCGGTCACCACCGATCCGGCCTTGCTGGCCGAGAAGATCAACGCCATCGAAGAAGCCAGCGGCGCGGCCTCCGATGGCTTCGCCCCCAACTACAACGTGGCCCCAACCGACATGATCGCCACCGTCGTGACCCGCCACAGCGAGCCCGATGACGAGCCGACTCGCCGCGTCCGGATGATGCGCTGGGGATTTGTGCCGTCGTGGGCCAAACCGGGGCCTCAGGGCGCACCGGAGGGCAAGGGGCCGCTGCTGATCAACGCCCGCGCGGAGACGGTCGCCACGTCGCCGGCGTTTCGTGGCGCTGCGCAGCACAAGCGTTGTCTGGTGCCGATGGACGGCTGGTACGAATGGCGGGCCAACCCCGACGTTCTCAGCGGCGCAGGGAGCAAGAAGGTTGCCAAGACGCCCTTCTTCATCCATCGCGCTGACGGCAACACGGTGTGCATGGCCGGGCTGTGGTCGGTGTGGAAGCCGAATAACGCGGCCGCCCCGTTGTTGAGCGCCACGATCATCACCACCGATGCCGCGGGCGAACTGGCCGGGATCCACGACCGGATGCCGCTGATGCTGTCCGAAGGCGACTGGGACGCCTGGCTCAACCCGGATGCACCGCTGGACCCGGCGCTGTTGTCCCATCCGCCCGATGTGCGCGACATGGCGTTTCGTGAGGTGTCCACGCTGGTCAACAGCGTGCGCAATAACGGGCCGGAGCTGCTGGAGCCGGCCAAGCCGCAGCCCGAACAGATCACGCTGCTCTAGCGCGCCGGTACGGGCTGTCTCGGCAAGACAACAAGCTGTCGATCTTTGTGCTTTCGCGACACTGCCCGAACACCCCGCGCGGACCTAGCATGCGGGTGTGACTGGCGCATACACGTACACCTTTGCAGACATCCGTAGCCGCCCGGTGGCGGTGATCGGCGCGGGCATTTTGGGGCGCCGTATCGCGTTGATGTTCGCCAGCCGTGGCGGGACCGTGCGAATCTATGCGCGCCGCGCCGAACAGCGGGCCCACGCAGTATGTGGCAGACAATCTGCCGAAGCTGCTGCAGGACAGAGGTTTCGGTGAAGTCGGTAGTGTCACGGCCACGGATTGCCTGGCGACCGCACTAGAGGGTGCATGGCTGGCGGTCGAGTCCGCTCCCGAGAAGCTGGAGATCAAGACTGCGCTGTGGGGCCAGATCGATCAGGCGGCGCCGCCGGACACCATCTTCGCGACCAACTCGTCGTCCTTCCCGTCCCGGCTGATGGCCGACAACGTGCGCGACAAGACCCGGTTGTGCAACACGCATTTCTACATGCCGCCTCAGTTCAATGCGCTGGACCTGATGTCCGACGGCGAGACCGAACGTGGTCTCCTGGATACCCTGCTGACCGCTTTGCCCGAATTCGGCGTGCATCCTTTCGAGGCGCGTCGGGAGTGCACCGGCTTCATCTTCAATCGGGTCTGGGCCGCCATCAAACGTGAGTCGCTGGCCGTGGTCGCCGAGGGAGTGGCCCGCCCAGAGGACGTCGACGGGATGTTCAAGGTCAATTGGCGGGTACCGGCCGGGCCGTTCCAGCTGATGGACCAGGTCGGTCTGGACGTCGTGCTCGACATCGAAAACCACTATGCCGACGAGTTTTCGTACCTGCCGACAAACGTGCGGGACTTGCTGCGGTCCTACGTTGACGCGGGCAAGCTCGGTGTCAAGACCGGCGAAGGTTTCTACACCTACCCGAATTCCTCGGATACGTAGCTGCGCGAATCCGGGACCGTCTTGCTGGCACCGAAACGTGACGGCAAGGGCTAACGTCGAGGACGTGGAGAATCCGCACCTCGATGGTGAGGTCGGGGTGAGCCGTTACGTCGCCGCTGTCGCCGTGCGACTGCACGACCGGTTGGGCGAGGTGGCTTCCCACATTCGGCGCTCGTTGGAGCGCACCATTCCCGAACTCGGCGGCGACCTTCGCATCGAGGAATTGCTGGGCACCAGCATCGAGGCCAACGTGGACACGATGCTGCATGCGCTGCGCTACGACATCGCCGTCGAGCGAGTCGAGGCGCCCACCACGGCATTGGAGTACGCGCGCCGACTGGCGCAGCATGGCGTGCCGGTCAACGCGTTGGTGCGGGCGTATCGGCTGGGTCAGCGCCTGATGAACGAGCTGATCTTCGACGAGTTGCGGGCCACCGACATCCCGGAGTCGATGCGGGTGCCGGTTATCGAAGCGATCAGTGTCGCGATGTTCGAGTACATCGATTGGATGTCGCAGCAGGTCGTCGTCTACGAAGACGAGCGCGAATGCTGGCTGGAAAACCAGAACAGTCTTCGTGGCGTGCGGGTGCGTGAGATCCTGGCCGCAGACAAGGAGATCGACGCCGACGCGGCGATCACTTCGGTGCGTCATCCGCTGCGATGGCACCATCTCGCCCTTGTCATGTGGTATCCCGACCAAGGCTCGGAAGTCGACGAACTGCCCAGGCTGCAACGCTTCCTGCGGGAACTGGGCGAAGCCGCCGGAGTCGACGCCAGCCCGTTGTTCGTAGCCGCTGACCCGAGCTGCGGATGGGGGTGGCTGCCGTACCGGGCGGCGCCGGAGCGCGCCGTGGCGGCGGTCGCTGACTTCGTACGGTCTCGCCCGGATTCACCGAACGTGGCGATCGGAACACCGGCCAGTGGGGTGGACGGCTTTCGCCGATCGCACCGGGAGGCGGCCGAAGCTCGCAGCGTTGGGATCCTGTGCGATCGCCGCCCGCCGCTGATGATCAGCGCCGGTGAACCCGGGTTGTCGGTGGTGGCGCGTTTTGGTGGTGACCTGGCCGGCACCCGAGAGTGGGTGGCCCAAGTCCTGGGCGAGCTGGCGCGCGACGGAGATAGCGACGCGCGGCTGCGCGATACCCTGCGCGTCTACCTGGCGTGCGGGTCGAGCTACAAGCTCGCCGCGCAGCGGCTCAACATGCATTTCAACACGGTGAAGTATCGCGTCGGCCGCGCCGTCGCCCGGCGTGGCCGGGCGATCGGTAGCGACCGCCTTGATGTCGAACTCGCGCTGCTGGTGTGTCACTGGTACGGCGGCTCGGTCTTGCAGTCGAAGTAGGCCAGGACGGCCGGGCCGCGCTATCCGGCCTCGGGAACGGCCAGCCCCTGAGACCGGGTGCGACGCAGGTACCGGGCTGCCCGCGAGCCCGGGTCGGTGACGGTGTGCACCAGCGTGATCAAAGCCGGCACGATCAGCGGGAACAAGACAAGAGCAAGCATTCCGGCGATGGTCAGGTACGGCAGGATGACGGTCATGATCTACTCACATTTCTCCGCGCCACCGATCTAGGACGCAGTGGGGCGGAATTAGTTTGTGGCTGTGGGTTATTCGAATGCGCACCGTTGCGCTCGGTACGTAAGTTAATTGCAGTCCGAGCGCGCTGCGATGTCGTCAAGCGACCAACTTTGTGTCCAGACTTGTTGTCTGGAGACGAACCCAAACCCATCGGCGGCACCACCATGGTCAGCGCGCCCGGCCAATCCTGAAAAGGGCCCGTGCCCGCCCTGAGCGCCAACCTCGTCGCATCAATAGATCGCCATCCGGAGCGTATTACCTTGCGCTGTAATGACTTACAGTCGGTCTTTGCCGAATTGGGTGCCGGTCCGGGTGATCGGGTAGCGGCCCTACCCGGTGATCGAACGCGACGCAGAGTTTGCGGACCTGCCTGCGAACTCTCCGGCGGCCGCTTTCGGCCATCCGCCCGGCCGCAGTCCTGTCCAGGGCTGACGGAAGCTGTCAGTCCTGGGCGGTCACGCGGGCCGCTCCACCTGGCCCGATGCGCGCGCTTGCTGGCAGGTAGCTGTCAGTTCACTGGCAAGTCGCTGCCGTACTCGCGGATCATCGGTCTTTGGTTGCTGAAATGAATTTGTGGACTTGGGTGGTTGTCGTCTTATCGAAAGGGTCGATGAACTAGCCGCGCTGGAGTCGTTTGTTAACGGTGGGACCGCTGACGGTTGCCTGGCGTTGCGAGGCGACTCCGGTGTCGGCAAGTCCATGCTGGTCCAAGCATTGTCGGAGCGGGCTGCGGTACCGGGCAGGCGGGTGCTGCGGTGCAGCGGGGTAGAAGCCGAGGCGGCCTTCGTGCTGGCCGGGCTGAGCCAGCTCGTTTACCCGCTGCGGGAGTTCATCGCCCAACTGGGCGCCGATGATCGGCGCACCTTGGCGGCGGTGCTGGGTGCGGTACCCGACCGGGTGCCGACAGTTACCGCGCTGACCTTTGCCTTGCTCAACCTGTTGGCGTTGGCGAGTGAGGTGACGCCGCTGCTGGTGGTTATCGATGACGCACATTGGTTCGACGACGTCAGCGCACGGGTCATCGCGATGGCCGGACGGCGGCTCGACGGTGCGGCGGTGCGGTTTCTGGCTGCGTGCCGTAATGAGGTCCCCAATGCGTTGGCGGACGGGGGATGGCCGCAGATGGTGCTGGCTCCGCTCGGCCCGGAGCAGGCCGAGCGGTTTCTGGATCAACTCGACGTCGACCTGCCGCACTCCGCGCGCGTTG
Source organism: Mycobacterium liflandii (assembly GCF_022354805.1). Lineage (NCBI taxonomy): Bacteria > Bacillati > Actinomycetota > Actinomycetes > Mycobacteriales > Mycobacteriaceae > Mycobacterium > Mycobacterium liflandii. Next base: position 2,122,107 of record NZ_CP023138.1, read on the forward strand.
GGGTGCTCGAGCAGGCCGCCGGAAATCCGTTGGCGCTGGCCGAGCTGTCGCGGTGCGCGTTGGAGAACAGCTGGGCGCCTGACGCGCCGTTGCCGCTGACTCAGCGACTGGTGGCCATCTTCGGTGATCGGCTGAACAAACTCGACGAGTCGGTCAAGGCGCAACTGCTGCGCGGCGCACTGGATGGGGCCGCGACGGGTGGCGTGGCATCGGCGCCGCCGCGAACGCGGTATGTGATGCAGGGAGTCGACGCCGCCATCGAACACGGCGTGCTGGTGGTCGACCGCGGTGAGCTGGTCTTCCGGCATCCATTGGTCCGTGCGGCAGTGATCCAGACCTCAACCGCCGGGCAGCGGCGCCATGCCTACGCGCAGTTGGCCGACCTGTATCCCGATGACGTGGTGCGCCGGGCCGCCTATCTCGCTCATGCCACCGTCGATCCCGATCCGGCGGTTGTCGATACCCTCGCCGCGGCGGCCGAGCTGACGATCCGCCGCGGCGATGCCTGTCAGGCGATCGAGTTGCTGCGGCGCGCGGGTGAATTGAGCGACCGACCACGGCGTCGCGAACAGTTGCTGGCTAGCGCGGCCTTTGTTGCGTTGCAGGCGGCGCAACTCGACGAGGCCGAGCGACTTCTGGCCGATGCGGGTTTGGGTGGCGGCGCGTCGGCAAGTGCGCTGTTGATCTCGTCTTTCATTTCGCTATACCGCTATGGAGATGTCACCGCGACACATCGTCGCCTGGTTGAGCGGCTGCAATCGGCCGATGACCTCGACGGCGAAACCCTGACCCGGATGGTCAACCTGTTGCTCGCGGTCAGCATGTTTGCCGCGGACCCCGCGCTGTGGCAGATCACCGATGGCCTGGTCGACTCGCTAGCCGACCGGCTGGGCGAGCTGAGCGTCATCTACCGCGACGCCTGGGCCGATGCGGCCCGCCGCGGCCGCACCGTGACGCAGCGGCTGAAGGAGCAACTGGATCGGTTGGCGGAGCTGGAGCCATGGGATGTGATGCGCGTTGCCCTGGCCGGCTATTACGTGGACCTGATCGACGACTTTCGTTCGGTACTGGTTCCGCTGGCTGACCGCGAAATCGAGGGCGGCGCGGCCACCATTGCGCTTGCGACGCTCGCGTTGGTCACGGCCTATCAGCTGGCCAGCGGTCAGTGGGCCGAGGCGGTCGATACCAGTCAGCGCGGCGTGGCGTTGTGTAGTCAGCACCACTACGAGCTGTTTGGCTATCAGCTCAGAGGTTATTTGGGTGCCATATCGGCCTGCCGCGGCGATGTGGTGCGGGCCCGTGAGCTCGCCGCCCAAGTGCGGGTATGGGCCGAGCCGCGGCGGGTCGGCTTCCTCACCGGGGCCGTCGCGCAGATCGCGATCCTGTGTAGCTTTGCCGAAGGCGACTACGAATCGGCCTACCTGCAGGCCACCGCGATCACGGCGCCGGGGGAGTTCCCGCCGTTCGCGTTGCACGCCACCCGCACCCTGTTCGATCTCGTCGAGGCTGCGGTTCATACGGATCGACTCAACGAGGCGCGCCGGCACGTTCGGGCGGCCAAGCGCCTGCAATTCGCCGACGCCCCGCCGCGACTGGCCATCGCAACCGGTGCTGCGGAGGCCTTGTGTGCCTCGGACGAGCGGGCTCCAGCGTTGTTCGAGAAGGTACTTGGCCATCCGGCGGTCGCTTCATTTCCATTCGAGCACGCCCGTATTCGGCTGGCGTACGGAATGCGCCTCCGCCGGCTGCGCCGCTATCGCAACGCCCGCGTTGTGCTTCGTGCAGCCGCGGAGATCTTTGCCGGTCTGGGCGCCGAACCGTGGACCCAGCGGGCGCGCAATGAACTGCGTGCCGCGGGTACCGCGGTACGCCACTCGGCCGCGGTGGGTCCCGCTCCGCTCACCGCGCAGGAACGCCTGGTGGCCGAATTGGCCGCCAAAGGCCTGTCGAACAAGGAGATAGCCGCACGGCTATGCTTGTCGCCGCGCACCGTCGGTGCACATCTGTATCGGTTGTTCCCCAAACTGGGGGTCACAAACCGGGCCGGATTGCATGACGCCCTCGACGCCATCCATGCGGCACCCGATCAAATCTGATTGATTCCATCCGCCGGCCAGCGTAACCACCGACGTCTCCAAGCGGCCCGAACGCGGTGCGGTTGCCGACCATGACGGGCCGCACTTGTGGCAAAACGCCTGACAAACGAGTAGATCGGTGCAAAGCTGCGTCTATCGCAACGCACCGTTGGTGCGCAGCCGTATCGGCTGATTCCGATTACCTCACGCAATTGAGTCATCTGACCGATGCCGCCCGGTTCGCCAGGTGCAACCCTTGGCATGTCACCGCCATGAAGCGGGACTAGGGCAAGGAGCAGCGAATGCCGTGTACGTGGACACCGGTGGTGTTCATCCATGGGCTTTGGCCAGCCGTGTCCGCGTCCCGGCGAGGTTGCCCCGATGATGCCTGGCGCCCTCGCGTTGTTGCCGCACCGCGCGGTGCTCGGACACTGGAATATCAATCCCAGCAGTGATGTCCGCGCCGAATCCCAACCGGTCGCCCGGTATTCACCCGTGCCGCAGCCAGCTGCGCCCAGTGGCACGCGGTCGGGGGAGCCTGCCGACGTCTGGCGCGACAACGTACGTTGCCCGGACACCTCGCACTGGATTTGCCGTCTCGAGCCACGTTCGGTTCGTGTGTGAACCGTTCCTGGTGAGGGCAATTGGATCACCAGCCGCGTCGGCCGGCGGGCCGCGCGTGTGGCGGCGCGTGCGAAGCCAATTCAGTTCGCCGCGTTGCCTCACGACGATGTGATGGAAGTGGGTCGCCCCGCGGGGGCACCCGTACGGCGCCGAATCGCCAAGAACGAACAGTAAGGACGTCTCTATGCCTGCAGGACTAATCGCCGCTGCGGTTAGGACCATCGTCAACCTCGGCAGTTTTGGTCAACAATTCGTCGGAGTTAATGATCCAAAGTTCACTAACCCTGAATATCTCGCGGCGAGTGCGACCGGCATGGCCTCGGACGGGCTGACCGCTGTTTTCGGACAAACTTGGGTGCCGCAGGCGCTGGCGAAGCGCGTAGGTCACTCTCAGTTGACCAGTCTTGCCAGTTCAAAAGCGGCGCAAGGGGCCAGTGCCATCCTCTGGACGATCAACATCGTCGAAGTGTTGGAGACGTTGATGGGGTTCGGGCCGCCAGCCGAAGGAGATGAACTCCTGGTCGGCTCGACGCAGTTCGCCAAGGCTCAGGCACAGTTGGGGTCGGCCCTTCCGGATAACAGTTGGCAGGGCTCGGCATCCTATGCCTATGCCAGCCAGAACACGGCACTGCAGAATCGCGGACAAGCGCTCGCCGAGCTCGACGTCAAGTTCGCGGCCCTGGTAAAAGATCAGGCCGAATGGGTGACCCATGGGCGCCTGGGGATTGCGATTCTCAAGAACCTACTTCTGGCGGCTTTCGCGGTTGAGATGGCCTTGATGTTTGCGGTACCGGCCGGCCCAGCCATGGCCCGGTCTTTCGGATTCACGGTGAGTGGGCTTGGCATCGCCATCGCCATGGGCCTGCTTTCCACCGTGCTCACCTATTCGGTTGAGAACTCCAAGAAGGCGGACGTCTTGACCGCCAATTACCAAGATTTGACTCCGGATCCGTACCAGGGCTCCGGCGTTGTTGATTAGCAGGCTTGTGAGCTGGGTTGATGATCTTTGGTGCCGCGCTATTGGGGCCGGAGTGTAGGCACGGGCTATCTGGAGAACGATCGAGTTGGTTACTGTTCGTCGTTGGTCTGGAGTTGCCCGTGCCTACCGTTTCAGTATTGCCTGTGTCGTCGGTTCCAGAGGTGTTCGACCGCTGGAGTCCTGGTGAGCGTAGCGAGCTCATCGGATCGGAGTTTCTCGATGTGTTGGTCTCGGTGCCGGACCCGAGGGACCCACGCGGTCGGAGGTATTCGCTGATGGCTTTGTTGGCGATCGCGGTTCTGGCCACTGCCGCGGGGATGCGCGGCTATGCTGTTTTTGCCACATGGGCGGCCACCGCTCCCGATGATGTGTTGGCCCAATTAGGGGTCCGGTTCCGGCGGCCCAGTGAGAAGACCTTCCGCGCTGTTTTGTCTCGGCTAGACCCCGCCGACCTCAACGCCAGGATGGGCAGTTACTTCACTGCACACGTGGCCAGCAGCGACCCCAGTGGATTGGTGCCGATCGCGTTGGACGGCAAGATGCTGCGTGGTGCCTTTACGCGCCAAAGCGACAGCCACGCATCTCGTGTCGGTGTTCGCCCACCGTGCCCGATTGGTGCTCAGTCAACTCGCTGTCGCCGAGAAAAGCAATGAAATTCCCTGCGTACGTGCCCTGCTCACGCTGCTGCCGGGTAGCTTGCGGTGGCTGGTCACCGTGGATGCGATGCATACCCAGGTCGTCACCGCGAAGTTGATCTGCGCCACCTTGAAGTCGCACTACCTGATGATCGTCAAGTCCAACCAAGCCAAAATACTTGCGCGTATCACCGCGCTGCCCTGGGCCGAGGTGCCCACAGCCGCTACCGACGACTCCCGCGACCACGGCCGTGTCGAGACCCGCACCCTGCAAATCATCACCGCTGCACGAGGAATCGGCTTCCCCTACGCAAAACAAATCATCCGGATCACTCGTGAACGCTTGATCACCGCCACCGACCAGCGCAGCGTGGAGGTGGTCTATGCCATCTGCAGCCTGCCGTTCGAGCACGCCCGCCCTACCGCGATCATGACCTGGATGCGTCAACACTGGGGAATCGAGAACAGCCTGCACTGGATACGCGACGTCACCTTCGACGAAGACCATCAAAGGGCACATACCGGAAACGGCGCACAGGTCCTAGCAACGCTACGCAACACCGCGATCAATCTGCACCGCCTCAACGGCGCCGACAACATCGCCGAAGCCTGCCGGATCACCGCCTTGACCGCCAACCGCCGCCTAGACCTCCTCAATCCACAATTCCCCAGCTCACAAGCCTGCTAATCAACAACGCCGGAGCCCTGGGCGCACAGGTCCTAGCAACGCTACGCAACACCGCGATCAATCTGCACCGCCTCAACGGCGCCGACAACATCGCCGAAGCCTGCCGGATCACCGCTTTGACCGCCAACCGCCGCCTAGACCTCCTCAATCCACAATTCCCCAGCTCACAAGCCTGCTAATCAACAACGCCGGAGCCCTGGGATCCGTACCAAGGAGCGGACCCGAGTATGCCGGTGGCGGCCAATATGCCCGCGTCGGCCGAGTCGACGATCTCGAGCTTTGCGGCGTCGGGCACGGCGTTCACAGCTGAGGCGGCCGGGTCGCTCGGCCGCGCCAGCGGCGCCGCGGACGAATCCGCGTTCTACAGCGCTGCCGCCGATGAGGCTGTGCCGCTCGAAGATGCGCCGTCGGCGACGTCGGCGTTCACCATGCCCAACCTGGCCCAACTGATGGCGATTTCGGGGCAAGGCGCAAAGTTCTCGGGGCATGTCTCTCAGCACGCGAACCTGGCCAACCAGGCGATGGGACAGGTCCAGCAGGTCGCATCGATGGCCCAACAGGGCAAGGGGACTGCTCCCGCCGAGGACACCGCGCAGGCCGAGGCCACCACTGTTGAAGATGTCGAGGGCGCCGGGGCGGACTCGGCCGGCGCAGCTGCCGGGCGTGCACCGATCGAAGCGGCCGCTGCTGACACCCCACCGGCGCAGCAGCCGATCTTTGCGCAGCAGGTCGTGTGACGCTCGCCGTCGAGTCGAAGCCGCTGCAGGCCGATGCGATAGCGCACAGAAACGATATGACGAGGAGATAGATCCATGGCGAACTTGGTTGTCACACCGCAATACCTACAGACACTGGCCGCCACACAGACCCAAGCGGCGGCCACGGCAGCATCTGCGGGTGCCGCGTCCACGAATCTCAAGAATGAGGTCTGGGTGTCTCACGGTGTGATCAGTGGAGCCTCCAAGACCTCATTTGCCAATGCCGAGGCTGCCCGCCGCGCGGCGGCCAACAGCATGAACACGACTTCTAGCAAGCTCGCCGCCAAGCTACGCATCGCCAGCAGCGCATACCAGGGAGTCGACGAGCAGGCCGGCGAAAGCCTCGACAAACAGATCATTGAGCGCTGATCGGGTCGGAACCCGCTGGTGGGCATGGTTACCGCGCCGGGGTCGACCATTAGCGCTTCAGATGCAGAAAGAAGGGACACCATGTCGCTCTACCACGACCACGATGATCTCGACGCCCTGGATTTCTTTGTCGCCGAGGAGGTTTGCGAAGACGGCGCGGAGTCGGATGCCCTGGATGGCTTTGCCACCGATGACCCGACACACCCAGTACCGGACATCGATGCGATGGATCAGTTCATGCCTGGCGAGGTCGAAGACGAAGACACCGAGCCCGACACCGCCCCATTGCAGATCGAAGAGCCCCACGGTGCCGCCGAGACGGCGGGTGCCGAGGAAGGCGTCGACTCGAATGGCGCCCCGCTGTTCACGGTCGTCAACCCCCCTGGGACGGTGTCGGTGTCGGCGCTGATGGACGGCCGGATCCATCGAGTCACTCTGTCGGCAAAGGTGACCAGCATGAGTGAAGCCGAGCTCGCCGAGGAGGTACTGGTAATCGCGGCCCTGGCTCGACAAAACGGGTTGGCGGCCCAGCACAGCTATATGTTGGGAAGCTATTCCGAGTGGGAACCCGTGGCGGAGATGGGCACTGACGAGCGCGAGGTATTGCGTGACTTCATGGAGAACACCATGGGTTTGATGTCCGAAGAACAGGCCACCGCAAAACAAGCAGAGGTTTTCTCCACCCGATACCGATAGCTGTGGAACTGCTGCAGATTTCGACGCCTCGGCCGTGTAGCGGATGCAACCCGAGCCGACGATCGCGAGATTCGTAACTCTGACCGGATCGACGGTGATCCCAGGGCCTCAACGCCTGCGCTAGGTGCGGATTCAGGCGTTTTGTGGCCCACCCCACGAAGACAGGCGCGGCGGCCGCGGGCCGCCTTAGCTCAAATAGCAACACATGTAAGGGGATTGGACATGGCTAAGGAGCTGGTCATCGATTCTTCCCGCCTGAAGATTGCTGGAATCGATTTGGCGGAGCTGACTTTGCCGACGCCCCCGCCGCCGATCGTTGCGACCGGACTGGATTCCGCGTCGGCAGCCATCAACGCAATCTTGCCGATTATCGAGTCGCCGGTGGCCGACTCGTTGCCCGTCGTCAACTCCGCCCTGACGAAGACGGGGTCCAATTTCGTCGCCGCCGCCGCGATCTATGCGGAAGCCGACCAGTCGCTCGGAGAACAATTGGGCCAGTTCTAATTCCGTTCCGCCGCAACGACGTCCGAGTATGCCGCTCGCGGCAACGCCTTGATGGCGGGCAGTGCGGCCCTCGGATATGGCTTGGCGGCTGAACCCGAGATACCGATCGCATCGAGGTTCACCTTGCCCACCATGGCCCAGATGGGTTCGCTGCCGGGGCAGGCCGCGACGCTATCGGGACACGCTTCTCAGTACGCGAACCTGGTCAACCAGACCATGGGGCAGCTGCAGGGGGTTGCGTCGATGGCCCAGCAGGGCCCGGGGACCGCGCCCGAACCCGCCGAAGACGGACCCGTTCTGCAGCTCGAACACTGAATTCATTGTCTATCAGCGTCTATCAGCCACTGACGGTGAATTTCACGATTTTCAATAGCCCCTAGGAGGAGGATTCGCGTGACGCTAGCACAGGTGCTCGCCGTGGAAGGCGAGGAGCTCTTGGCCAGAGCGGTCCGGCTGGAGGCTCCGATACCCGGACTGCCGACGGAAGATCCCCAGCCCCCGTGCGACTTCGCACCGGCTAAGGAAGCTGCCGCAGAGCTTGCGCGCTCCGCCGGTGAAATGCGCAAGTATCTGGGCTATTTCGACACGGAGCGGGCGCGGCTGGCGCAGTCGTTGAGGAACGCGGCCAAGGCCTACGAGGAAGTCGACGAGCACGCTGCGGCCGACCTCGACACGGGCAGCGCCTCGGTGTCGGCGGCGACCCCCGGCCCCGCAGGCGCGGAGCCGGAAACGGAGGCATTCGACGACGCCGGGGTCTCCACAATGGCAGCTGATCACCGCCTTGACGGCTACGCAGATCTCAAGGTCAGGGCATTGACCATCGAGTGGGCCGACAACGGCAATTCATTCGAAAACTTCGCGAGGACGTGGCTGGACTATCGGCTGAAGCTGCTGGAGGCCACCGACCGCTTCGGACCCTTTCAGCGTTGGGACGGTGAAGCGGCGGCGGCCGTCGAGGACCATTTTGACAGGCAGATCGCGTGGCTGCGGCAGATGGCGGACTTGTGTAGCACCATGGCGAGTCAGGCCCAAACGGTTGCGGCCGCGCAACGCCAGCTTCATGCCAGCCATATCCAGTTCCAGGGAAAGACGGTTCGCTTCGCGGATCTGAGAGACCTCGACGACCTGTACTGCAGCGTCCCCAAGGCTGATGTCACGAATATGCGGAACCAGATCCTTGCGATCTATGCGGTGCTGCAGCAAACATCGGATGAGGAGCTGGCGGAATACGAACGGGCGGCGAATTTTCCATTGCCGCCCGTGCAGCCAACCAAGCCTCCCAAAGCCAATGAGGTCAAAATCGATCCGCCCGCGCAGGCCAAGCCGCCCGAGCAGATCGTGGTGCCGCCCGGGCCCGATCCGGTGCCCGCCCCGGCTGATGACTGGCCAGTGGACGAGGCCCTGCCCAACCCCACTGACATGCCCGTCGTGCCGTTCGCCGGCAGCCCCCAGCTGCCGGGCAATACCTTGGCCGATTCCTTTGCCGGTCGCGGCGGCGGGACGGGTCTTTCGGCGGGGGCGCCGAAACTCAAACCGGCCTCGTTCGGAGGAGCTGGAGCTGCGTCGATGCGGCCTCCCATAGGACCGGACTCCATCTCATCGCAGCTCGGTGGCCGCGATCTGTTGGGGGCTGGCGCCGCGCCGGGGGCCGCGATGGGGTCGGGCGGTGCGGGCATGGCGCCCATGGGAGCCCCCGGCGCCGGACAGGCCCCGGGGCAGACCGGTAAGGGCAAGCGCGCGGAGCCGGGGGACGAGTTGCTCTACACCGAAGAGCGGCCGTGGACCGAGGGCCTCATCGGCAAACGCCCACGTAAATCCGCCGCCGAGGTCGCCGGCCCGGACGCGAGTGCCGCCCCCGATAGCAAAGCCGGGCCCGACAGCAAGGCCGGCTCCAACAGTAAGGACTCCAAATGAGCACCCAGATGCACCCGCAGGTGGCTGAGGCATTGCGCCAGGCGCAGCAGTTCCAGTCCGCGTTTGAAGACCAGATGCACCGGACCAACAGCGGATCCTTCGCCGGAACCGACGAAGCCAAGACCGTCGACGTGACTCTGAACGGACGCCAGTGGCTCACCGACCTGCATATCGAAGAAGGTCTGCTACGGCTGGGCGCTGAAGCCGTCGAGCAGCGAATCAACGAGGCGCTCCAAGATGCGGATGCCGTCGCGTCCGCGGGCATCGAGGCCCGCCAGCAGCAGTTCCTCGAGTCGCTTGCCGGAATTTCCAGTGAGCTCCAGAAGGGGCTGGGCATCACGTAACGAACAACGTCTGTTCGGGTGTCGGCGTGTGTCATCCGGCAAATCGCTGATTGCCGCAAGGCCGACCCAAGCGTCGATCAGCGGGTCAGGGCTGACGATGCCAGCGGCCGCGGCGAAGTTGCCGGCAGGTACGGATTGATATGTCGTGTCGAATATTGCGGGGAATAACGATGAGCATGCTAAGGCCGACGGGTGGGTATTTCGACCAGCTATTGGAGCCGGGCGGATGGCCAGAGATCGATGAGGACGCCTTTTATGAACGGGCGCAGGAATTTACGCAGTTCTTGCGGCAAGTCACCGAAGTGCTGGAGAGTTGCCAACAGCGTCGGACTCAAGTTTTCGACGACGGTGTCTGGTCGGGTGGTGCCGCCGATGCCGCCAACGGCGAACTCGGCACCAATATCGGTCACCTGATGACCCTGCAGAACGACCTTGCCACCGCGATTACGTGGCACAAATATGTTGCCGGTTTGGTTGTGCAAGCCAAGTTGGCCATTGATACAAACGCGGAGGTCGCACACCAACAGATCCTCGTTCTGCAGAACGAACCCGGCCTCACCGCCGCCGAGCGAGCCATTGCGATCGAAAGCTTGGTCGTCGCTACGCACGGGGCCAATGTCGCCGTGGTCGCCGACACCACCGAGCAGATTCTCGCGAGCAGGACGTGGACCCCCCCGCGTAATGCGCTGGAAGACTTGCTCAACCAGCGGACACCGCCACCGGCCGCACCCCCGCAGCGCCGTGACGTTCAGACCGGGCAGCCGATCGAGCAAGAACCGGCGCCGCCGGCGCCTGCACAACCGGTGCCGGTCACCCCGGTGATAGTTCCGGAAGCCGAGCAGTCAACACCCGGTGCCGCCGAGCCGGGGTGGATCCCGCCCGCACCGGCGGCAATGTCGCCGGTGGGCCCACCGATGATGCCTTCGTCGCCGGCGCATCCTGTTCCCGGATCCGTTGCCGGGCCCGCGTCGCCGGCACCGGCTGCCGCCGATGGCGGGGCACAGGGCCCGGTGTTGAGGGCCGCGGCGGCCCGGTCCGCGCCAGGTGCCGGCGGGCGTGGCAACCCGCCGGCGCCGGCACCGTCGCAGCCTTCGGAGCCCCTGCGTGAGCAGGACAAGGCCACCGAGCACGCTTCGGCGGGGCCGGCCGGTGCCGCCGCGGGTCCGCGAGCCGGAGCGGCCGCACCCGTGGGGCAGAAGCCTTCAAGTGCGCCCATCAGGCCGGCGGCGGCGACCACCCCGGGCCGCCGCAAAGACCGGGCCGACCATCGGCCTGGATGCCACCGATCGCACCGCCGCGGTCAATGCCGGGGCGGTAATGGAGCCGCTCATCCCGGTGTCGGCGGCGCGTGCCGAACGCGACGCCATCGCCGAGGCGTCCACCGCTGACGCGGCCCGTCGCAATGGGGCCGATCCGCTGCAACTGGCGCGCCGCATTGCCGCGGCATTGAATGCACCGGGCGGTGGCGGGCAAGGCGATCTCGGATTCTTCTGGGTGACCGCGGTGACCACCGACGCCACCATCGTGGTGGCCAACAGCTACGGGCTGGCCTACATTCCCGATGGGGTGCAGTTGCCCGAGCCGGTGCAGATGGCCAGTGCGGATGAGGCCATTTCCGCCACCGAGCGGGCCTGCTGGGCCACTCGACCAGTGCGGGCCGTGCAGCGCTGGGCGGCATGTCAGGGCAAGACACTGCGAGCGGTAATCGCCACCGAGCAACAGTTCGCCGATTCCGACCCGGGCGTGGCCAGAATTGTCCTGGACCCAGAAGACATCCCGGCCAGCGGAAAGATGACCGGCCGGCCCCGGCTGCAGGTGGTCAATCCCGAAGCCGCGCAATGGCTGGCGGACACCAGCGATGCCGGTTTGACCGATCTGCTGCCGCCGGCGTCGGCGGTTGACCCTGCGCACGCGGATGGACGCGCTACTCGCGCCACCTCGGAGACAATGAATTCCGAGGCGGTGGCCGCTACGGCGGAAAGACTGGCAGCCACCTTCAACCTGCGGTTGCCCGACCTGGGGTCCTCAGTTCAGCTAGCTGCCCCACCGCCGGGGGATCGCCGCCCGATGTTGTGGCTCGAAGTGATGAAGCCGATGGCCAGCAACGCCGTCGACCGCGAGGCGGCGCATCTGCGGGCGTTTCTGACCTTTGCCGAACACGCGCAACGGTTCGCCCTCGACCAGGCGTATTCCCTCGCCGAACCGGCCGATTCGCGGGCCGCCATCGCCGACTGGCTGTACTGGAAACACCTCAGCGGGCTGCTGCACGCCGCCCTGAACCCGAAGCTCGCGGCCTGCGGATGACGGACGGCACCGCGCGGTTCGTGCGCTAGGCCCGGATGTCGGCGGTGAGCGCGTCGGTCAATCTGACCAGATCCGCCGGAGGGACCGCGACGTCCCAATGCCGCTTCCCGGCGCTGCACAGCACCCGGTCCCACGTGAGGGCCGAGCTGTCTACCACCGTCCGAAGTTTCCTACGCTGACCAAACGGCGAGATGCCGCCGACCACGTATCCGGTTGTCCGTTCGGCGTCGGCGGGCTCGGCCATGCTGGCCTTGGCCGCCCCCAACGCCGAGGCGGCGGCCTTCAACGACAACCGCGACGGCACCGGCACGACCGCGACCGCAAACTCGCCGGGTAGCGCGATGACCAGAGTCTTGAACACCTGCTCGGGCGCGATATCTGTGCGGTCCGAGAGGTCCGTGACAGCCTCGAAGTGCAAGAGTTCGTGTGTCACACCGGCTTTGATGAGCGCGGCGACCCCCGGTGTTGCGGCCCTGGCCACGCTGGTGCACCTCAGGGCTGCGTGTACCCCGGCGGGTTGACCTCTTCCACCCACAGGTCCACGCCCAGCTTGGCCCCGGGCACGCAGTTGTAGATCGAGAGGTCGCTCACTCCCGACTCGAGCAGCACGTCCTCGCACAGCGCCGAGTTGCCGGTGTACTCGCGGGAGTTCTTGTTGAGGATGACGTAGGCCGCATCGGCATAGACATCGGGTTTGCGGGCCCGTCCCATCGCCTCGTCGCCGCCGAGCAGGTTCTGCACCGCGGCGGTTGCCACCAGGGTGCGGGGCCACAGCGTGTTCGAGGCGATGCCCTCGTCGCGCATCTCCTCGGCGATTCCCAACGCGCACAGCGTCATACCGAACTTGGCCATCATGTATGCGGTCGGCTTCAGCCACTTCTTGTCCAGCTGCACCGGCGGAGAAAGCGTCAAGATGTGCGGGTTTTCCCGGCCCTTCAGGTGCGGGATGCACGCCTGCGACACCGCATAGGTGCCGCGCACCTGGATGCCGTTCATCAGGTCGAACCGCTTCATCGGGACTTCGGTGATGGACTCGAGGTTGATGGCGGAGGCATTGTTGACGCAGATGTCGATGCCGCCGAACTGTTCCACCGTCTTGGCAACGGCGGCGCTGACGGAGTCCGGGTCGCGGACGTCCCCGACGATCGGCAGTGCCTGACCGCCGGCTTCCTCGAGCTCTTTGGCTGCCGTGTATACGGTGCCCGGAAGCTTCGGGTGGGGTTCGGCGGTCTTGGCGATCAGTGCGATGTTCGCACCGTCTTGTGCGGCCCGCTTGGCGATCGCCAGGCCGATACCGCGGCTGGCGCCGGAGATGAACATGGTCTTGCCGTTAAGGGACATGGCGTCACACTAACGCCACCCTGGATCAGCGAGGTTTGCGGGATCGCGGATCGGTCGGGAAATAGCGGGCGAGAAAATGCCGTTGATTGATTGCGGTCTCATCAACCGTGGGCGTTGGTGGGATGAGGGAGCCGAAGGAAAGGGCGGACTGACGCGGACATTGTCAGTCGTGGCCTTTAGATTGGGAGGAGGGAGCTTGGTGTCGACCTCGACGAGCCTGCTGGGCGAGGAGCGGTTGGGGCGCTTCCCTGCGAGTCCGGCGTCGGTAGCGACGCTGTCCGGTGGCACCTCGACCGAAGGGACCGTGTTTATCAAGATGGCCGACATCGATGGTGTGACCCTGGCTGAGGCGCCCGACCCGGAGCCGCCTGAGGAGACTGACGAGCAGCTGACTGCGCGCTTCGAGCGCGACGCGATTCCCCTGTTGGACCAGCTGTACGGCGGCGCGCTGCGGATGACGCGCAATCCGGCCGATGCCGAGGATCTGCTGCAGGAGACCATGGTCAAGGCCTACGCGGGTTTTCGTTCTTTCCGGGAGGGCACCAATCTCAAAGCGTGGCTGTACCGGATTCTGACCAATACCTACATCAACAGCTATCGCAAGAAGCAGCGACAGCCCGCGGAATATCCCACCGACGAGATCACCGATTGGCAGCTGGCATCCAACGCCGAGCATTCCTCGACCGGGCTGCGTTCGGCCGAGGTCGAGGCCCTCGAGGCGTTGCCGGACACTGAGATAAAAGAGGCGCTGCAGGCATTGCCGGAAGAATTCCGGATGGCGGTCTACTACGCCGACGTGGAGGGTTTTCCCTACAAGGAGATCGCCGAGATCATGGACACGCCGATCGGGACTGTGATGTCGCGGCTACACCGGGGCAGACGGCAGCTGCGCACCCTGTTGGCGGATGTGGCCAAGGAACGTGGCTTCGTCCGCGGTGAGCAGGCCCACCAGGAGGTGTCTTCATGAGCGAAGTTCCCGGCTCACCCGACTCGTTGCCGGACAATGAGGATTCGCACGGCTACTTTGGCTGTGCGGAGGTGATCGCCGAGGTGTGGACCTTGCTTGATGGCGAGTGCACCCCGGAAACGCGCCAGAAGCTGCGCAAGCACCTCGAGGCATGCCCCGGATGCCTGAAGCATTACGGGCTCGAGGAGCGGATCAAGCTACTGATTGCCACCAAGTGTCAGGGCGAGAAGGCCCCGGAGGGGCTGCGGGAGCGGGTACGCCTACAGATCAGCCGCACCACCATCATCCGGGGCGGCGAGTAACGAGCGATCGACAAAACCGCCCGCTCAGCGGGCTGGCCGCGGGGCGGGTAGCCTTCGGCTTGCTTGGCTGGGCGGGCGGGCGGGCGGTTATGCCGCTGAGCTAGGCGTTTGGCCGCTTGCCGTGGTTGGCCTTGCTGTGCTTGCGGTCGCGCTTCTTACGGCCACGCTTGGCCATGATGAACCTCCGTAGTTGGTCGATGCAGGGCGGCCAGGTTCCGCCCGGGTTGTCGCAAGTGTCTCACGCGGGAGTCAGTGCCACCGCACTAGCCCGCGCGCCGCGACCCCGGGTGGCCTTATGGTTCGATATACATGAGCCGATAGACCAGCAGCCGGCATGTGCAATGGCCGAACCGAGTGGGGTGAAGATGTCCGAGGATGTTCGCGCCGAGATCGTGGCCAGCGTGCTCGAAGTCGTTGTCAGTGAAGGTGACCAGATCGGCAAAGGCGACATAGTCGTGCTGCTGGAGTCGATGAAGATGGAGATCCCGGTCCTGGCTGAAATCGGCGGCACCGTGAGCAAAGTGAGTGTGGCCGTGGGTGACGTTATCCAGGCCGGCGACCTCATCGCGGTGATCAGTTAGCCCTTGAACCCAAAAACCCCGCGTCCGGGAGCGACTCTGGAGCCTGTTGATGTCCACTCTCGGTAATTTGCTGGCCGAAAACACGATGCTGCCCGGCAATGCGGTGGACCACCTCCATGCGGTGGTGGGGGAGTGGCAACTGCTCGCCGACTTGTCCTTTGCCGACTACCTGATGTGGGTTGCCCGAGACGATGGCGCCCTGGTCTGTGTGGCGCAATGCCGGCCCAACACAGCGCCGACGGTTCTGCAGACCGACGCGGTGGGCAGCGTCGTCGAAGCCGATCGGCTGCCGCTGGTCGCCGAGACGTTCGCCTCCGGTAGCGCCCGGCGTGACAGCGATGCCGACCAACAACACTTGGGCCAGCTGCCTGGGCCGAGCATCGAGGCCTCCCCGGTGCGCTACGGCGATCAGGTGGTCGCGGTGTTGACGCAGCATCAAACCGCGGTCGCCGCCGAACGCGCGTCCGGACACTTGGAGAGCGCCTACCGCGACTGCGCCACCGACCTGCTGCAGATGTTGGTCGAGGGCACCTTCCCCGATGTCGGTGACGTCGCCATGTCGCGTTCGACGCCGCGGGCCGGTGACGGCTTCATCCGCCTCGATGTCGACGGTGTCGCCATCTACGCCAGCCCCAACGCGTTGTCGGCCTACCACCGGATGGGTTTGACCACCGAGTTGGAGGGCCACGAGCTGATCGAAGTGACCCGGCCGCTGATTTCGGATCCGTTTGAGGCCGAAGAAGTGGCTGAGCACGTCCGAGATCTGCTGGTCGGTGGCAGAAGTATGCGGATGGAGGTCGACGCCGGAGGCGCGACGGTACTGCTGCGTACTTTGCCCTTGGTGGTGGGCGGTGTCAGCGCCGGAGCCGCCATTCTCATTCGTGACGTCACCGAGGTGAAGCGCCGGGACCGGGCCCTGATCTCCAAGGACGCGACAATCCGCGAAATTCACCACAGGGTGAAAAACAACCTGCAGACCGTTGCTGCGTTACTGCGGTTGCAGGCCCGACGCACCACCAATGCCGAGGGGCGAGAGGCGCTGATCGAGTCGGTGCGCCGGGTTTCGTCGATCGCGTTGGTGCACGACGCGCTGTCGATGTCCGTCGATGAGCAGGTCAACCTCGATGAGGTCATCGACCGGATCTTGCCGATCATGAACGATGTGGCGTCAGTGGATAGGCCGATCCGGATCAACCGCGTCGGTGACCTCGGCGTGCTGGACTCCGATCGCGCGACCGCCCTGATCATGGTGATCACCGAGTTGGTTCAGAACGCGATCGAGCATGCATTTGATCACGCGGCTCAGGGGGCGGTGACCATTCGGGCCGAGCGCTCGGCGCGCTGGCTCGATGTTGTGGTGCACGACGATGGACGTGGCCTTCCCTCCGGTTTCAGCTTGGAGAAGTCCGACAGCCTGGGCCTGCAGATTGTGCGCACCCTGGTGTCAGCGGAGCTGGATGGCTCGCTGGGGATGCGAGAAGCGCCCGGGCGAGGTACCGACGTGGTGCTTCGAGTGCCAATCGGTCGCCGGGGCCGGCTGCTGGCCTAATGCAGCGCGCAACAATACGGCCCCGACGCGTTGTCGGGGCCGTACAGCTGCGTACCGAGTTGTCAGACTCCGCTGCGGGCCTTGGTCCGTGCGTTGCGGCGCTTTAGGGCGCGTCGCTCGTCTTCGCTCATACCGCCCCAGACGCCCGAGTCCTGGCCCGTGTTCAGGGCCCAGCTGAGGCAATCGGTGGTCACAGGGCACCGATTACAGACCAGTTTCGCGTCAGCGATCTGCGCGATTGCCGGACCGCTGTTCCCAACCGGGAAGAACAGCTCCGGATCTTCGTCACGGCAGACCGCCTTGTGGCGCCAATCCATTAGTCACTACTCCTCACTAAGTGCGCAGCAATGCGCACAGCCGATTTTTCCTTGGCGGTTAACGATGTGCACAAGAAAAGGTTTCTGTAGCCCTACATGTCTTCGCATGCAACCTTTTGATCGTTTCACAGGCTTCGCAGATGTCAATAGTGTTACGTGAGCGCGTGGGCTATCTCACTTTGGTGATCTCTTACCAAAGCCCTTATACAGTTGTACTACACCGCCCCGTCGGTTGAGGGTAGATTGGCTGTCGCAACCTTGTCACGACTTGGTTTTTCCCAGCTCAGCAGGGATTTTTGGGGGGGAGGGGCGACCACCGCCACCGCTTCCGGAACGGCCCTGAACGTCATGGTTTGGCGCACCCCAAGGTAGTCCCCGTCGAACTGACAGGCCACCGGCGCGGCTGTGCTGGTAACACGCAGGCTTGGGACGTCGTCGTCGCGGACGAGGCGTTTGCTGTCGAACTTCGGTCGTTTGGCCAACATCTGCCGCAGCAGCCGCAGCATCGGGATCGTCTTCATGTTCCTCATGGCAAACACTCCGAGGCCCGTTTCGAAGGTGCAGCCCGGATTGGTCCACACCGGCCGGTTGCCCACGAAGGTCCAGGGACTGGCGTTGGACACGAAGACAAAGCTCACCTCCGTGACCGGTTCACGGCCCGGAATCTCCAGCTTGAGTGCGGGTTCGCGGCCGGCGTTGGACAGCATGGCGGGCACCGTCGCGCGGACATAGCGCCAGGGGGTGACTTTCCTGCCGCCGTCGCGCTCGGCTTCTACCGCGGCGACCACCTCGGCGTCCACGCCCATGCCGGTGTTGAAGGCGGCCCAGCGCTCGCCGCAGTCGATCAGTCCGATTCGACGCCACTGCGGGCGGCGGCGGTAGTCATCGAGCAGCTGAAGCAGCTGGTTGGTGGCGGCAACGGGGCCGTGCGAGATCCCGAGCGACCTGGCCAGGACGTTTGCCGAGCCGCCGGGAATGACCGCGATGGCCGGCAGCGGGCCG
Organism: Mycobacterium liflandii; assembly: GCF_022354805.1. NCBI lineage: Bacteria > Bacillati > Actinomycetota > Actinomycetes > Mycobacteriales > Mycobacteriaceae > Mycobacterium > Mycobacterium liflandii. The sequence goes on from NZ_CP023138.1 coordinate 2,140,056, forward strand.
GTCGGGGTTGAGCCGGGGCGGCCCAGGACTCCGTTGATCACTCCGCTTACCTTGCCGTCGCCGCCGTGCACAACCACCAGGTCCACGCCGGCGGCGGCGGCCGCTTCGCCCAGCTCGGTGGCGTGGCCACGATGTTTGGTGTGTTCGATGTCGAGATCCAGGCGGCCCTTGAGCGCGTTGACCACCAGTTCGCGATCCGCCGGTGTGATGGAGGTGGCGGTTGGGTTGACGATCAACACGGCGCGCATGAGGCATGAGCCTAGGCCGTGTAAACCTGCTGCGTCGGTGTCGTCTGTTTCGGGTTAGCCGCGCCATCGGACGCCCCGGCGCCGTGAGTGCGCCTCGGCGTGGCCCCACAGACTACGCTGAGGCTGTGACTGTGCCAGCCCCGACCCCCATCCGCGGCGCTGGAGTGGTCGTGGCGGTGCAGGGGACCGCAGGGCTGATCGTGGCGGCGGTGTTGGCAGTGCGCGGGCTCGCAGGGGCCGATCAGCGCCTGGTCAACGGCCTGGGCACCGCGGTGTGGTTTGTCCTCATCGGTGCCGCGGTGCTGGCCGCTGGATGTGCTCTGGTGGCCGGTAGGCGCTGGGGTCGGGGGCTGGCCGTGGTCACCCAGCTACTGCTGTTGCCGGTTGCCTGGTATCTGACCGCTGATTCGCACCAGCCGGTGTTCGGCATTCCGCTGGGGGCCGTGGCACTGACCGTGTTGCTGCTGCTGTTCAGCCCCCCATCGCTGCGCTGGGCCGGCGCCGGGGATCAGCGGGGTCCGGCCAGTGCCACCAAATCCGGGCCAGACAGCCGGTAGGTGGTCCATTCGTTCTGCGGCTGCCCGCCGACGGCGTCGTAGACCGCAATGGCATTGGAGTTCCAGTTCAGCACCGCCCAGGACAGCCGCGTGTAACCGTTGTCCAGGCATTCGGCGGCCAGCGTCGCCAGCAGCCTTCGGGCCAGCCCACGCCGGCGGAATTGCGGCCGCACGTAAAGGTCTTCCAAGTAGATCCCGGCGGCGCCGTCCCAGGTGGAGAAGTTCAGAAACCACAGCGCCATCGCCGCGATCTGACCGTCGATCTCGACGATGTGTCCCCGCACCGTCGGCAGAGCTCCGAAAAGTGCTGTGAATATCTGCTTTTCGCTGACCGTGCATTGGTCGGCGGCGCGCTCGAACTCGGCGAGCTCGCGGATCATGGCGGTAATTTCAGCGGTGTCTTCCGGCTTGGCCCGGCGGATGTTCTCGGTCATTGTTTGACTCCTAGAGCGGTCAATATTGTGGCGAATTTCGTTGTGGTCTCGTCGACTTCGTCATCGGGATTGGATTCGGCGACAATGCCGCCACCGGCGTGCGCCAGCGCGGTGCGCCGGTCGGCTGACAACTGTGCGCAGCGAATGGACACCACCCAGTAGCCGTCACCGCCCGCGTCGCACCAGCCGACTGTTCCCGCGTAGAAACCGCGGTCGCCCTCCAGCGAGGCGATGAGCTCGCTGGCGGCGTTCGTCGGCACACCGCCCACCGCGGGGGTGGGGTGCAGTGCCAATGCCAGATCGATTGCCGTAGTTGCGGTATCGCGCAGTTTACCAATGACTGGAGTGCACAGATGCCAGACCGTGGCGGTACCGGTCAGTTCGGGCTCCGGTGCGATTTTCAGCTCGTCGCAGAGCGGCTCCAGCGCCTCGCGCATGGTGTCGATCACCAGTTGATGCTCGTGTCGGTTCTTGGCCGAACCGGCCAACGCCGTCGCGTTGGCGGCGTCGATCTCCGGATCCGCGGAGCGTGGCGCGGAGCCGGCGAAGGGTTGGCAGGTGACCTGATCGCCGAATCGGGCGACCAGCAGCTCGGGGCTGGCGCCCACCAGGGCCGCTCCGGTGTAGCAGTCTCCAGCCGCGGTCAGGTCGACCAGATAGCCGTAGGACGTGGGGTCGGCCGCCATCAGCCTGCGCAGGACGACTCGAGGGTCCAGAGCGGTCTCCGCGGTCAACTGCAGGGCCCGCGCCAGCACCACCTTGTGCAGCAAGCCCTGTGGTGCGGCCAGCTGATCTCGCGCGCGGGTGATCCGGGCGCGGTGTTCGGCAAGTGGCGGCACCGCGGCGCTGATGCGCACCCTGGGCGGCGCTTCGGTGGGCCAGTCGGGCAGCCCCGTCTCGCGTCGCACCGACGTCGGCACCATCAGCGCCGCTGGTTGGCTTACGTCGAAAGGCAACGCGCCCAACAACATTGGTGCTGATCCTGAGCGCAGTGCGGCCTGGGCCGCCGCAATTGCGGAGTAACTGGTACGCACCCCTTCGGCAATCAGATTTCCCCGGGGCCCGCACAGTGCGAACGGCGGTTCGCTGGCTCTCAACTGTCCGAAAACCCTTTCAATCCGAGCGCGCTCAGCTGACGCACCCCGTGCTCGAATCCGCAAATGGCGATGGAAGCGGTGGGCATGTAGAACCGGCTGCCTTCGACCAATGCCAATTCGACCCAACGCGTTGTCACCGACCGGGAGAAGTGGCTGTGGCTGGCGAACACCACATCACGTGAAGTCATGTGTTCCAGCGCAAGTGCGATGGCCCGGTCGGCGCGCTCAGTGACCTGCTGCACGGATTCCCCGCCGGGGCATCCGTGCGTCCAGACCAGCCAATTCGGCTCGAATTCGCGGATCTGCGGCGTGGTCAGGCCTTCGTAGGAACCGTAATCCCACTCGGCGACCAGTTCGGAGACCGTATCGACGGTCAGCCCGGCCAACTCGGCGGTGGCCAGGGTTCGCTTGCGGGGACTGCTGATCACCAGCGGATTGTCGAGTTCGAGCTCATTGAGCGCCCGCCCAGCCAGCTCCGCTTGCGCGCGGCCGGTTTCGGTCAGCTCGATGTCGGTTCGACCCGTGTGCTTGCCCGATTTCGACCATTCGGTGTCGCCGTGGCGGAGCAGCAGGAGTCGGTGGTTGTGCACGCCCATGCCGAACGATTGTGCCGGACGACATGCCGGACCCATCGCCCCAGCCAGACTGACGAGTACATGCCAGGATGACACTGTGACAGAGATCCGGGTACTGGCGGTGGCCAACCAGAAGGGCGGAGTGGCCAAGACGACGACGGTGGCCTCCCTCGGTGCGGCAATGGTGGACAAGGGACGGCGGGTGCTGCTGGTCGATTTGGATCCGCAGGGGTGCTTGACCTTCTCGCTGGGCCACGACCCCGACAAACTGACGGTGTCCGTGCATGAGGTGTTGCTCGGGGAAGTCGAGCCGAGCGCCGCGTTGGTGACGACGCTGGAGGGAATGACGCTGCTGCCGGCCAACATCGACTTGGCCGGCGCCGAGGCGATGTTGTTGATGCGGGCCGGCCGTGAGTACGCGCTCAAACGGGCGCTGGCCAAATTGTCGGACGAGTTCGACGTCGTCATCATCGACTGCCCGCCGTCGCTGGGTGTGCTCACGCTCAACGGGTTGACGGCCGCCGACGAGGTCATCGTCCCGCTGCAATGCGAGACGCTGGCGCACCGCGGCGTGGGACAGTTCCTGCGCACGGTCTCCGACGTGCAGCAGATCACCAATCCAGACCTACGGTTGCTGGGCGCCTTGCCGACGCTGTACGACCCGCGTACCACCCACACCCGCGACGTGCTGCTTGACGTCGCCGATCGGTACAGCCTGGCGGTGCTGGCGCCACCGATCCCACGCACCGTGCGATTCGCCGAAGCCACCGCGTCGGGTTCGTCGGTGCTGGCCGGACGCAAGAACAAGGGCGCGCTGGCCTATCGCGAGCTGGCGCAGGCACTGCTCAAACACTGGAAGACCGGCAAGCCCCTGCCCACCTTCACGGTCGAGCCCTAGCCGCGCCCGGGCACCCCGACACTCAGCCGAGCGCCACCACGGCGTCGCCGCGTTGCTCGATCACCGTGGAACCCACCACGACCGGGATCACCGCCGAGGTGTTCGGCTGTCGGTCCACCGGGATGTAGCGAATGCTGGCGCCGCTGACCGGGTCGTAGACACCCAAGGCGCCGGTGACCGGTACCAGCAGCTGGCCGGCCATCATCACCCCCGGGCCCAGGGGCGCGGCCGTGTCACCGGCGGCGATGGTGTACCGCTGGGTCAATTTTCCGGTGTTGAAGACCAGCAACGCATCGCCGGTCCACCAGGTCACCAGGTTGCCGGTCTGAGACACCACGGCCGCCGGTGACGGGGGTTTGGGCAGCAAGGTGCTTGCCGTGGTGGTTCCGGTTTCGTCGATCACCTCGACGTGGGGTTGCGGCGATGGAAGGTACACCGCGGTGTTGTTCTGCGAGACGATCAGCACGCGTGCGCCCGACCCGGCGCGAATCCCGGGCTCGGGCATGATCCGTTGCTCGGGTTCGTCTTCTTCCTTGCCGGGGCGCAGCAGCACCAGCCGCAGGTCCGCCTGGTCCTGGCAGGCTTCGAGCACCGAGACCGCCGAAGAGCTCGCCGCGGCCGACTCCAGCGTGCATCCGGAGTGCAGGCCCCGGTTTGCCGGTTTCACCCGAGCGTCGGTCTCGCCGTAGGACAGCATCCGAACCATGTCGGACCGCCACAGTTCCAGGCGGGTGCTGCCGGCCGACAGCACCGTGGTGCCATCGGAGGACAGCCGCACCTTTGGGTCCGCGTAGCTGCTGCGGGCGGGGCCGCGACGACCGGTCGATCCGTCGATGGTGCTCACCTGGCCGCAACCACGATCATCGCGGTACACCGCGACGGCATAGCGATACACCCAGCTCACGCCGCACAGGTCGGTGTCGCGCGAGTAGCTCCACAGCGTCTCACCGGTGGTCGGGTTCCGCCCTTCCACCAGGCGTCCCGCGCCGGTGGCCACGGTCCCGCCCGCCACCACCGGCACGCGGGTGGCCGGGCTGTTAGCCGTCCAGAGCTGCTTGAGCGTGCCCGGCACCTCCCGGGCGGGGCTCGGGTTGGGTGCCGGAGCGGCGGCCGGCCGGCTGACGGTCGCCCGCGCATCACTGGTCCACCAGATCAGCAACGTGACGAGCGCGATGACCACCACGATCGCTGCGGCGGCCAGGATGTCACCCCTGGTGCGCCGTTCCGGCTTCACCATGCGTGGGTGCAGGTTCAGTTAGCCGATGCGGCGGCGTTGTCTTGGACGCCGGCCGGCTTGCGGCGGCGGCTACGGCGCCGGGTGGCCCCGGCGTTGCCGGACGGAGAGCTCGCACCGAAACCCGACCCCGTCTCGGTGGCCGTCTCGCCACTGGCCACCGGCGTGGTGGCGGGATGTCCGGTGACCGGCTTGCCGCCGCGGGTGCGCCGCCGGCGCCCAGCGTCCGAGCGCGCGCGCCCCGACTTCTCGCCCTGCTGGTCGTCCTGTTTTTCCGTCGTACGGGGCTTGGACCCGGACTTGCTCGGCGGGCCGACGGTGCCAGCGGCATCGGTCGGGATCGACAGCTCGGTGTAGAGATGCGGCGAGCTGGAGTACGTCTCGGCCGGGTCGGGTGAGCCCAGGCCCAATGCCTTGTCGATCATCGTCCAGCGGGGCAGTTCATCCCAATCCACCAGCGTGACGGCGACGCCGGTGCGGCCGGCCCGGCCGGTGCGCCCGATGCGGTGGACGTACATCTTCTCGTCCTCGGGGCACTGGTAGTTGATGACGTGGGTGACGTCGTCGATGTCGATACCGCGCGCGGCGACATCGGTGGCCACCAGCACGTTGACGCTGCCGCTGCGGAAGGACTTGAGGGCCTTCTCGCGGGCCACCTGTCCGAGGTCACCGTGCACGGCGCCCACCGCGAAACCGCGCTCGTTCAGCTCGTCGGCAACCTTCTGCGCGGTGCGCTTGGTGCGGGTGAAGATCATCGTCGCGCCCCGCTCCCGAGCCTGCAGCACCCGGGTGACCAGCTCGACCTTGTCCAGGGCGTGGGCGCGGTAGACGAACTGCTCGGTGGTGTCGTGCACCGCCAGCGAGTGCGGCGCCTCGGCCCGGATGTGGGTGGGCTGGATCATGAAGGTCCGCGCCAGCGTGATGATCGGGTCTGGCATGGTCGCCGAGAACAGCATCGACTGCCGGTCCGCGGGAATCTGGCGCAGGATGCGCCCGATATCGGGCAGGAAGCCCAAGTCGAGCATCTCGTCCGCTTCGTCGAGGACCAGCACGGACAATCCGCCCAGCTGTAGATGGCCCTGCTGGCTCAGGTCGAGCAGCCGGCCGGGGGTGCCGACCACGACGTCAGCGCCGGCCCGCAGGGCCTCGATCTGCGGCTCGTAGGCGCGTCCGCCATAGATCGAGACCACCGACAGCGGGCGCTGGTCGCCGGTCTCGGTGGTGGCGGTGAGGTACTTGGCGGCCACCGCCAGGTCCTCGGTGACCTGCAAGCACAGCTCGCGAGTGGGGACCACGACCAAGGCGCGGGGGGCGCCGGTCAGCGGTCGCACGCCGGTTCCGGAGCTGACCCGCTGCAGCAGCGGCACGCCGAACGCGAAGGTCTTGCCCATGCCCGTGCGGGCCTGGCCGATCAGATCGTCTCCGGCCAGTGCCAGCGGCAGGGTGAGTTCTTGGATGGCGAAAGGACACTCGATGTCCCGTTCGTCCAGTGCGCGTACTATTTCGTCGCGAACTCCAAGTTCAGCAAATGTTTTTGGGGTTGTTTCGGTTGTGCTTTTCAGCGCAGTCATACGGGAGTGAAGAGCCTTTCGGTGACAGTATAGGTATTTATTGGTCGGTCATCTCAATCGCGGTTCATCGCGCGCACGAGTTTCCGACTCCGATACGTCGCCGAGTCGCCGGCCCACCGCTCGTCTGGGCGGGGCCAGCTACGTGCACGCACATTGCACTGGTAGCGGCAGCACAAACATACGGCCGCTACCTAACCTTCATCATAGCTGGTCGGCTCACGGCCACCGGCTTTCCGTCGTTCTCGCCGACTAGAGTGTTGCCATGACTTCGCCCTCATCCGCCGATCAGGTGGCCGATTCGACCGGGCCACAGCTATCGGCGGATCACCCCGGCGTCAACGAGTTGTTCGCATTGCTGGCCTATGGCGAGGTGGCCGCCTTCTACCGGCTGACCGACGAGGCGCGGATGGCCCCGGACCTGCGGGGACGTATTTCGATGGCGAGCATTGCGTCGGCTGAGATGGGGCATTACGAGCTGTTGCGGGACGCGCTGGAACGGCGCGGTGTCGATGTGGTGCCGGCCATGTCCAAGTACGTCTCGCCGCTGGAGAATTACCACCGGCTGACCACGCCGAGTACGTGGCTGGAAGCCTTGGTGAAGACCTATGTGGGTGACGCACTGGCCGCCGATCTCTACCTGCAGATCGCGGGCGGGCTGCCCGATGAAGTTGCGGACGTGGTCCGGGCGGCGTTGGCCGAGACCGGCCACTCTCAGTTCGTTATCGCCGAGGTGCGTGCCGCGGTGACAACCAGCGGGAAACAGCGCAGTCGGCTGGCGCTGTGGTCACGTCGTCTGTTGGGCGAGGCCATCACGCAGGCCCAGTTCCTGCTGGCCGACCACGACGAGCTGGTCGACCTGGTGGTCGCCGGTACCGGTGGTCTCAGCCAGCTCGGCACGTTTTTCGAACGTCTGCAGCAGACGCATGACAAGCGGATGAGTGAGCTCGGCCTCGGCTGACTGCCCTCGGCGCTAGCGGGTGCACGTCGCGATGATCGACGTGTTGGTGGATGCCACCACCAGCTGTCCCTGCGCGTTGACAATCGCGCAGTTCAAACGGCCGTAGATGCTGGTCGCGACCACCGACTCGGTCTGCACGCCCGGGTTCAAGACCACCATCTTGGTCCAGGGCAGGGCCACATTGAACTCGGTGACGGGGAAGCCGCGTGCGTCGGTGTAGACGATGTTCACCATGTCCAGGAGCTGCTTGGTTCCGGTCACGCGATAGATGACGGTGCGCGGATTCAGCGCGGCCGAGGGGGGTTCGGCGGGTAGCGGCTGCATGCCCGGCAGCGGCGCCACGGCGGTGGGTGGCCACGTCGGCGCTGCGCCCGGTGGTGTCACCGTTGTGAAGGTTTCCGGGGGGAGTTGGGACGCGGAGGTGCCGGGGCCTGGCCTGGTGCTGGTGCTGGTGCTGGGATAGGGAGCCGTCCGCGGTGGCGCTGATGGCGCAGTGGTGCGCGGTGTCGTAGAGATGACTGTCCGCGGCGTCGGAACGCCAACCTTGCCCTTGGTGGTCGCGCTGTCGCCACTATTGATCACGAGCGCGGTCGTGATGGCGCCCAGGGCCACCACGACGCCCAGCACCGCGGCGACGGGGCGCCACCGGCGATCCGCCGGCCAGGCGAGGTCCGCATAGCTGTCTGGGTATTCGTCTTGGTCGTCTTGGCTGTCTTGGTAGCCGTAGTCGCTGTAGCCGCCATAGCTCTCATCGTCCGGGTAGTCCTCGACGTCCCGGACGGTGTCGTACTGGGTGTGAGCTGAGTTGCTGATGGGGCCGATGGTATCTACGCGACGGTGCCGCTTCAGGGCTGCGATGGCGTGTCGGGCCAGGTTAGACCCAATTGTGATGAACCAATCTGCTAGCCGTGACCTGCTGGTACGGGCCGACAGGCCGATGTGCGGCGCCTCGAACGCGTCTACTAGCCTGCTGCTGATACGTCGACGACGGAGTAGCAACGGAAGGGGCCCCCGTGGAGGTCAAGATCGGAATCACGGACAGTCCGCGCGAGCTGGTGTTCGGCAGCGCGCAGACGCCCGGCGAGGTCGAAGAACTCGTCAGCGCAGCGCTGCGTGATGACTCGGGCCTGTTGAGCTTGGACGACGAGCGGGGCCGTCGGTTCTTGGTCGCCGCCGCCAAGATCGCCTATGTCGAGATCGGAGTGGCCGACGCCCGTCGGGTTGGCTTCGGGGTCGGTGCGGAAGCGGCGCGCAGCTAAGACCGAGCCAGCGGCACGTGCGACAGTCCGCCCCAGGCGAACTGCACGGTGCCTTCGATGGCATCCGACTTGGAGATCGGCCTGTCGGAGTCCAGCCAGTATCGGGCGCAGTCGACGCTCATGCTGACCAGGGCTACCGCGATCATCCGCGCTCGGTGCGGGTCCAGCCCGGAATCGGCGCTGATCAGGGCGAACACCGCGTCGATGCAGGATTCGGTGGCAACCCGCACTTGCGCGGCGACCTCGGGTTCGGTGACGTAGTCGTTTTCGAAGATCAGCCGGTAACCCTGGCTGTCGTGCTCGATGAAGTCGAAGAACGCCTGAACCGCGGCATACAGCCGTCCCCGGTTGTCGGTGGTCGTGCGCAGAGCTTGCTGTACCCCGGCCACCAGCTTGTCCACGTGCCGATTCAATACCGCCAGATAGAGTTCGAGCTTGCTCGAAAAGTGTTGGTAAAGAACAGGTTTACTGACGCCCGCCCGTTCGGCGATCTCGTCCATGCCGGCGGCGTGGTAGCCGCGATCGACGAAAACGTCGCTGGCGACGATGAGCAGCTGGCCGCGTCGCTCGTCTCGGGGCAGTCGGTTACCGCGCGCTTTGGGGGTCGCGCCCTCAGTCGACCGCACGCGGTCGGCTGATCTGACGGCGCGGTGCTGCGCCGCCTTGGCGAGATCGCTCATCGGTCCTCATCTGCTTGTCGGCCACTTGCCAACCCCGCGGCCGCACTGTTTGTCGCAACGACATTACTACCCGCGCCGCCGGGTCGATCCTTACTGGACGCTATCGGTGCCGGTGGATAGTAGTCGGACGGTCCATTCGGGCGTGCCAGGGGTCTACTCAGCGATGGCTGTGCCATCCTGGGAAAATGACGCATCCGCGCCCGTCGCGCAGCTCCGGTCAGGTACCTGTGCTGCGTGATGAGTGGCGAGAGCCCTTACGGGCCCAACGTGACCCCCTCGGCCAGGCGGCCGGGCGGGCCCGCGTCGATCGGGACCGGCCGCGCCAGTGGCGCAAACAAAGCTGGCTGGGGCGCTTTGTGTCGACCTACGGGTGGCGGGCTTATGCCTTACCCGTTCTGATGGTGCTCACCGTGGTCGTCGGCTATCAGACGGTCACCGGGACCACGTCGCCGAAGCCGGCGGCGGCCGAGGCCGTTCATGACACGCCCAACATTGGTTCGGTCGGCACTTCCATCATCGACACGCCGCCACGTGGTCTGGCCACATTCGACGCGAATCTGCCCGCCGGCACGCTGCCGGCGGGCGGTCCCTATACCCAGGCGGGGGACAAGACTTGGCGGGTGGTTCCGGGTACGACACCGCAGGTGGGGCAGGGCACCGGCAAGGTGTTCAAGTACACCGTCGAAGTCGAGAACGGCCTGGACCCGACGATGTACGGCGGCGACGATGCGTTCGCCCAGATGATTGACCAGACGCTGGCCAATCCCAAGGGGTGGACGCACGATCCGCAATTTGCGTTCATGCGGATTGATACCGGAAAGCCCGACTTCCGCATTTCGCTGGTGTCCCCGGTCACGGTGCGCGAAGGATGTGGCTACGAATTCCCGCTGGAAACATCCTGCTACAACCCGTCCTACGGCCCGGACCGGCAGGCCAGGGTCTTCATCAACGAAGCCCGCTGGGTGCGCGGCGCCGTACCGTTCGAGGGCGATATCGGTTCCTACCGGCAGTACGTGATCAATCACGAGGTCGGTCACGCCATCGGGTACCTGCGGCACGAGGCCTGCGAGAAGCCGGGCGGCCTGGCCCCGGTGATGATGCAGCAGACCTTCTCGACGTCGGATGACGAGGCCGCGCCGTTCGATCCCGAATTCGTCAAGGCAGATGGCAAGACCTGTCATTTCAATCCCTGGCCCTACCCGATCGCCTGAGAGCGGCGGGGCGTCACCGTCCTTCGGCGCCGATCCGCGTGCCGAAATTGCGCCGACAGTTTGGCTGTTGAGCACTGTTGCGCATCGTTGCCGCCTACCCGCGTACCTGCTGTGATTGGTTGGGCAACGTGTATCGGCGTTGAACCGCCATGATTGCCGAGGAGATGTTCGGTGTCCACGACAGCATTGCCGCCCCTGGTTGCGCCCGCCGCAACGCTGAGCCGCGAAGAGGTGGCCCGCTACAGTCGCCACCTGATCATCCCCGATCTGGGCGTTGACGGGCAGAAGCGACTCAAGAACGCGCGGGTCCTGGTGATCGGTGCCGGAGGGCTGGGTTCGCCCACGTTGTTGTACCTGGCTGCCGCGGGTGTGGGCACCATCGGCATCGTCGACTTCGACGTCGTCGACGAGTCGAATCTGCAGCGCCAGATCATTCACGGCGTCGCCGACGTCGGGCGCTCCAAAGCCCAGTCGGCGCGTGACTCGATCGTCGCGATCAACCCCCTGATCGAGGTCCGGTTGCACGAGTTCCGGCTGGAATCCGACAATGCGGTCGACCTGTTTGGCCACTACGACCTGATCATCGATGGCACCGACAACTTCGCCACCCGCTATCTGGTCAACGATGCCGCGGTACTGGCCGGAAAACCCTATGTGTGGGGTTCCATCTACCGGTTTGAGGGCCAGGTATCGGTGTTCTGGGAGGACGCCCCGGGCGGGCTGGGGCTCAATTACCGAGACCTCTACCCCGAACCGCCGCCGCCGGGAATGGTGCCTTCCTGTGCCGAAGGCGGGGTGCTGGGCATCATCTGCGCCTCCATCGCGTCGGTGATGGGCACTGAGGCGGTGAAGCTGATCACCGGGATCGGAGAGACACTGCTGGGCCGGCTGATGATCTATGACGCGTTGGAGATGACCTACCGCACGATCAGGATTCGCAAGGATCCGGCGACGCCGAAGATCACCGCGCTGATCGACTACGAGCAGTTCTGTGGCGTGGTTTCCGACGACGTCGCCAGGGCCGCCAGCGACTCCACCATCACCCCGCAAGAACTGCGCGCGATGATCGACTCTGGCAAGAAGCTGGCCCTGATCGACGTGCGCGAGCAAGTGGAGTGGGACATCGTGCACATCGACGGAGCTCAACTGATCCCCAAGTCGTTGATCAGCACCGGTGAGGGCCTGGCGAAGCTGCCCCAAGACCGCACCACGGTGCTGTACTGCAAAACCGGCGTGCGGTCGGCCGAGGCGTTGGCCGCGTTGAAGAAGGCCGGTTTCGCCGATGCGGTCCACCTGCAGGGCGGGATCGTGGCCTGGGCCAATCAGATGCAGCCCGACATGGTGATGTACTAAGCCGGATGTCTTCTAAGCCGGATACAGGCCCAGCACCCCGCGGGGCCTCCACTAGGCTGACTGCCGTGAGTGTCGAGCCACCGCCCGAGCACGTGTTGGCGGCATTTGGTTTGACCGGTGTGGAGCCCGCCTCTTTGGGCGCCAGCTGGGAAGGCGGCTGGCGGTGCGGTGAAGTCGTGTTGTCGATGGTGGCAGAGAATGCCCGGGCGGCCTGGTCGGCCCGGGTACGCGAGACCCTCTTCGTCGACGGCGTGCGCCTGGCCCGACCGGTCCGTTCCACCGACGGGCGGTACGTGGTTTCCGGCTGGCGGGCAGATACATTCGTGGCCGGAACACCGGAGCCGCGCCACGATGAGGTCGTTTCGGCGGCGGTGCGACTGCACGAGGCCACCAGCAAGCTGGAACGGCCGCGGTTTTTGACCCAGGGGCCCGCCACGCCGTGGGCGGAGGTCGACGTTTTCATCGTCGCCGACCGCGCCGCGTGGGAGGAGCGACCCCTGCAATCGATCCCGCCGGGGGCCCGCCCGACCCAGATGACCGAGGACGCAGAGCAGTCGATCGAACTCGTCAATCACCTCGCGAAGCTTCGCAAACCGACGCGCAGCCCCACTCAGGTGGTGCATGGGGACCTCTACGGCACCGTGCTGTTCGCCGGAACGGCTCCGCCGGGGATCACCGACATCACACCGTATTGGCGGCCCGCGTCCTGGGCCGCCGGAGTGGTTGTCATCGACGCGCTGGCCTGGGGCGATGCCGACGACGGACTCATCGAACGGTGGGGTGCTCTGCCGGAATGGCCGCAAATGCTATTGCGTGCCTTGATGTTCCGTCTGGCTGTGCATGCGCTGCATCCCCGCTCTACCAGTGAGGCATTTCCGGGTCTGGCCCGCACCGCTGGGCTGATCCGGATGTTGCTCTAGCAACTGGGCGGGAATTCGTAACGCACCTGATCCAGCGCGATCTTGCCGTCCACGCTGAGCACCCCTTCGGCGCGCAGCAGCTCGAGTTGGCGGCTGGTCAGGTGCCGGGCCGGACGCCCGGAGGCAGTGATCACCCGGTGCCACGGCAGATCGACCGAGTCGGTACGCATGATCCAGCCGGCGATGCGGGGGCTGGAAAGCCCGGCGGCAGAGGCGATATCACCATAGGTGGCTACCCTGCCCGACGGAATCGCTGCGACCAGCCGGCGGACCCGCTCGACCTGCTCGTCGGTGACGGGGGCCATGGTCAGGGTGTTTTCAGCTGTTCGCGGATCAGTGTGGCGACTTCAGTGGGTTTGGCCTGGGGAACCATGTGTCCGCACTCGAATTCCCGCAGGGCGAAGTCGGCTCCCAGCCGTTCCCGCAGGGCCGCGATGAGTTCGTCGCTGACGTACTGCGGATCGGCACGCACCGCCCGCACCAGCGTGGTCGCGATTCCCGGGGGAGGCAGCACGGCGTCGCGGGCGAGCTCACTCCAGTAGCACACCATGGCGGGCAGGCTGATTCGCCAGCTGTACCGCTCGTTCGGCAGGGTGATGAGGTGCTCGTCGAGTTCGGCGTCGAGCACCGCGGGATCCACGTCCGCCCACGCGCCGTATGCCCGCTCCATTCGCGCCTCGGCCGGGTCGGTGTAGTCGGGGAAGGCCACCATGGCGTCGACCACCTCGCGCACCCGTGAACCATCCAAACCGATCGCGGGATCCAGCAGTATCAGCGCTGCGACCAGGTCCGGATGCGCCGCGGCCAGTTGCAGCGCCACCGCCCCGCCAAAGGAGTGCCCCACCACCACTACCGGCCCGTCGGCTTGGTCCTTGAGCAATGCGGCCAATGCCGAAACGTTGGCATCGATGCTCCAGGGCGCGGCCCACGACGATCTGCCGTGGCCCAGCAAATCCGGTGCGGCGATGCTGACTTCGGGCAAGTAGCCGGCCAGGTATTCCCAGGATTGCCCATGCTCGGTGACGCCATGGATGGTCAGCACCCGCACGGGTTCCTCGGGGCCATAGCGGTGCACGTGCAGGTCGGTGCTCACGTGTCGATGGTGCCAGGTCGAGCACGAGTCGCCCCTCGAGGGAGGTGCGCGGCAAAAACACCGATCAGCGGTCAGCGCCCAAGTCGTCGTCGGAGGTCGCGACGATGTAGGCCTGATCGATCACATCGGCTTCGTTGGCATCGCGGTCCCCGGCGTCGCTCAGGTACTCGGTGTCCAACCCCGGCTCTTCGTCGTAACCGGCCGGAATGCTCTGTTCGGCGCCATCACCTTCAGGCACGGGATCGGGTGTACCTACTACTTCGGCATTGTTGTCGGCATTGTTCATGATCGATACTCCTGCCGTAGACATCCGGCATCAAGCCAGCTTAATCGGCCTGACCTGATGCCCGTCGCCGTTGCTGTTGCCGCGGGCTACGATAGCCGTTCACAGTGCGCGCCAGCGAACTTTTCACGTCTGACGGCGTGGAGCGGGCCGAAATCCACCGGGAGCAGCAATGGACTGCATCAAGCGCGGTTGGGCGCTGACCGGGCAGAGCTGGCGGATCCTCAAAGGCGACCTGTCGCTGATGCTGTTCCCACTTCTTTCCACGCTTTTCGCGTTCCTGGCCGTGGTCGCCATCTGGGCGCCCACGCTGATCCTGCGGGGAGTGTTTGACGGCCAATACATCGACGAGCATGACCCGGTCTTCTACATTGCCGGCTTGGCAACGGCGTACGTGTCCACTTTCATCGCCATCTTCTTCAACGTGGCACTGGCCGCTTGCGCGGCGCGTTCCATGCGCGGTGAGGACACCAAGGTCAGCGATGGGGTCAGGGCCGCCATGCACCGCATCGGCCCGATCCTGGGTTGGACTCTGGTGGCCACCACGGTTGGGCTGATCCTGCGGGCCCTTGAAGAACGGATGCCGCTGTTGGGCAAGATCGCGGTCTGGCTGACCGGAGCCGCTTGGGCCATCGCAACGTTTTTCGTGATCCCAGTCGTGGCGCTCGAGGGCAGCGGGCCGATCGAATCCCTGAAACGTTCGGCGACCGTCGTCAAGGCGCGGTGGGGTGAAAGCGCAACCGGGGCCGCCACCATCACGGTGATCATCTGGCTGGTCAGCATCATGATCGTGCTCACCGGCGTGGGGGGTGCCGTCGCGCTACTTGCGGTCAATCAGCCGGTGCTGGCTGCCGCCGTGGTGGCGATCGCGGTCGCCTGCATCATTGTCGTCTCGTTGATCTCGAGTGCGCTGGGCCAGATCTTCCGCGTTGCGGTTTACCAGTACGCCGTTTCCGGCCAGGCGCCCAGCGGGTTCGACGCGGGGCTGCTGCAGGCGGCGTTCGAGCGGCGCTAGCCGAGCCCTGCCGAGTCGGCTTGGCCGCACCGTGGTCAGCTTTGTACCTGAAACCACCTATGCACTAGCGAATTTGGTCCGATCTGGCGCCTTGGCCGCCATCAGCCGGGCCAACCTTGTCAGACCCCTGTGATTGCATGCCGTCATGTCACTGAGCTGGGGTGCCGAGGCGCGGGAGCTGCTGACGCCGGGGTCACGGGGACTGGTGCGGGTCCTGGGTGGTCCCGGCACCGGGAAGAGCGCCTTGCTGGTACAGGCGGCAATCGCTCATATCGCCGCGGGTGCCGATCCGGAATCGGTTCTGCTGCTTACCGGTTCCGGCCGGATGGGGATGCGGGCGCGCAGCTCGTTGACCACGGCGCTACTGCGCTCACACACCACCGGGACCGGCCGCGCCGCGGTCCGTGAGCCGTTGGTGCGTAGCGTGCACAGTTACGCCTACGCGGTGCTGCGGCGGGCGGCCGAACGCACCGGCGATGCGCCGCCGCGGCTGCTGACCAGCGCCGAACAGGACGCCATCATTCGGGAACTGCTTGCCGGGGACCTCGAAGACGGACCGAGCGCCAGGTCGGCCTGGCCGCGACACCTGCTGCCCGCCCTGACGACCGCGGGATTCGCGACCGAGCTCCGAAACCTCCTGGCACGCTGCGCCGAACGCGGGGTAGACCCAATGGAGTTGGAGCGGCTGGGCCGTCGCAGCGGACGCCCCGAATGGGCCGCTGCCGGCCGATTCGCCCGACAGTACGAGCAGGTGATGTTGTTGCGCGCGGCGGTCGGGACGGCGACGCTACAAGCCACCGCACCGGCATTGGGTGCCGCCGAACTGGTCGGGAGCGCACTGGAGGCCTTCGCCAGCGATCCCGAATTGCTGGCCGCCGAACGTGCGCGGCTGCGGTTCTTGCTGGTTGACGACGCTCAGCAACTCGATCCGCAGGCGGCAAGGCTGGTTGAGGTGCTGGCGGCCGGTGCCGAGTTCGCCTTGATCGCTGGCGACCCCAACCAGGCGGTGTTCGGTTTTCGCGGCGGTGAGCCCGCCGGATTGCTGGGCGGCCCGCTGGACGGCGGTCCGGCGGTGACCTTGACGATGTCGCATCGCTGTGCCCCCGCCGTGGCGCGCGCCGTCAGCGGCATCGCCCGCCGGCTGCCGGGCGGCAGTGCCGGTCGCCACATCGATGGCACCGGAACCGAGGACGGGTCGGTCACCGTGCGCCTGGCCGCCACGGCGCATGCGGAGGCGGCGGCGATCGCCGATGCGCTGCGACGGGCACATCTGGTCGACGGAGTTCCGTGGTCGCAGATGGCGGTGATCGTCAGGTCGGTACCCCGGGTCGCCGCGCGGCTGCCGCGGGCACTGGCGGCCGCGGGTGTTCCGGTGTCGATACCCCCGATCGGGGGGTCACTGGCCGAGGAACCCGCGGTAGGCGCGCTGCTTACGGTTCTGGCTGCGACCGCCGAAGGGCTCAACGCCGATCAGGCGCTGGCACTGATCACCGGACCCATCGGCCGCGTGGACCCCGTCACGCTGCGGCAGCTGCGCCGCACCCTGCGGCGCGCCGTCGCCGGTCGTTCGCCAGAGGATTTCGGGGACTTGCTGGTTGCGACGTTGTCCGAGGATGGGCGCCCTGCAGTCGGGTCAGCGGGGTCAAACCAGCCGCCAGGGCCACAGTTTGGGCCGCTACGGCGGGTGCGTGCCGTGCTGGCCGCGGCAACGCGATGCCACCGTGCGGGCCAAGACCCGCGCTACATCCTGTGGGCCGCATGGCATCGGTCGGGTCTGCAGAATCGCTGGCTCGCAGCCATCGATCGCGGCGGCCCGGCCGGTGTCCAGGCGACCCGCAACCTTGAAGCGGTAACGGCCTTGTTCGACATCACCGACCAGTACGTCTCGCGCACGTCGGGCGCATCACTGAGCGGACTCCTCGAGCACGTTGCGGCCCTGCAGTTGCCTCGAGTCAGCGAGGAGCCGGTAGCACAGAACGAGCAGGTCCGGGTGCTCAGCGCGCACGCGGCGCTCGGTCATGAATGGGACCTGGTGGTCATCGCCGGATTGCAGGACGGCTTGTGGCCCAACACGATTCCGCGCGGGGGAGTGCTGGCCACGCAGCGCCTGCTTGATGAACTCGACGGCGTCAGCGGCAATGCCTCGGCGCGGGCACCGCTACTGGCCGAGGAACGCCGGCTGTTGCTGGCGGCAATGGGCCGGGCGCGGCGGCAACTACTGGTGACTGCCGTCGACGGCGACACGAGCGGGGGTAGCCAGCAGGCCGCGCTTCCGTCGGAATTCTTCTTCGAGATCGCGCAGTGGGCCAACGGGGACAGCCAAGCCGTCGCAGCGCCGCCGGTTTCGGCGCCGCGCGTGCTGTCGGCCGCGGCGGTGGTGGGCAGATTGCGCGGCGTGGTGTGCGCGCCGGACGGCGCGGTTGACGACGCTGCCCGGCAATGTGCAGCAACACAATTGGCTCGGTTGGCCAAGGCCGGCGTGGCGGGGGCCGATCCCGCGGGATGGCACGGGCTGATCCCGGTGAGCACGACTGCTGCGCTCTACGGCGCCGGCGATGTTGTCACGCTGACGCCCTCCACCCTGCAGACCCTCAACGACTGTCCGCTGCGTTGGCTGGCCGAACGTCATGGTGGGACCAACCCGCGTGACCTGCGAGCCACCATCGGTTCGGTGCTGCATGCGCTGATCGCCGAGCCGGGCGCAAGTGAAGAGCAACTGCTGGCCGAGCTGGCCCGGGTGTGGAAGCTCCTGCCGTTCGAGGCGGATTGGTTTTCGAGCAACGAGCTTGCCCGGCACCGAGCGATGATCCAGGCGTTTGTCGAGTGGCGGGGCCAGACGCGCAGTGAACTGACCGAAGTGGGAGTCGAGATCGACATCGATGGAGTCCTGGACGCGGCCCGCGACGACGGCGGCGCAATTCGTCTGCGGGGACGGGTCGATCGGCTCGAGCGCGACGGTGCGGGGCGATTGGTGATCGTCGACATCAAGACCGCAAAGACACCAGTCAGCAAGGACGACGCACAGCAAAATGCCCAGCTGGCCATGTATCAGCTTGCGGTGGCCGAGGGGATGGTGGAGGCCGGTGCCGAGCCCGGTGGTGCGCGACTGGTCTATCCGGGCAAGAGCGCGGCCGCCGGTGCCGCCCAACGGGATCAGGATCCACTGACGCCGGCCGCTCGTGACCAGTGGCGCAATCTGGTCCGTCAGGCTGCCGAGGCAGCGGCCGGGCCGCACTTCATCGCTCGGCGCAACGATGGCTGCTCGCACTGCCCGATCCGGCCGTCGTGTCCGGCCCACACCGACCGGTCGCCGCGATGAACCCGCGCTACAGCCCGGATGAGATAGCAAGTGCGCTAGGAATTTTCCCGCCCACCGACGAGCAGGCCGCCGTTATCGCCGCCCCTCCGGGTCCGTTGGTTGTCATCGCGGGCGCGGGAGCGGGCAAGACCGAGACGATGGCCGCCCGGGTGGTTTGGCTGGTCGCCAACGGCTACGCCGAACCAGGCCAGGTGTTGGGCTTGACGTTCACCCGCAAGGCTGCCGGCCAATTGCTGCGCCGTGTCCGGTCGCGGCTGGCCCGATTGGCAGGTACCACCGTGGGTGTCGCCGTCGGCGAAGCAGCGGGTGCGCCCACGGTCAGCACTTATCACGCATTTGCCGGCTCACTGCTGCGTGACCACGGCTTGTTGCTGCCCATCGAGCCCGACACCCGGTTGCTCAGCGAGACAGAGCTGTGGCAGCTGGCGTTCGAGGTCGTCAACGGATATCGCGGTGAGCTGTGCACCCAGAAGACCCCGGCGGCGGTCACCGCCACGGTGCTGCGGCTGTGGGGCCAGCTCGCCGAGCACCTGGTTGACACCCGGCAGCTTCGCGATACCCACATCGAGCTGGAACGAATCGTGCACGCCCTGCCGGCGGGCCCAAACCAGCGCGATAGCGGCCCGAATCAGTGGCTGTTGCGGATGCTGGCCACCCAGACCGAGCGGGCCGAGCTGGTGCCCTTGCTCGACGCGTTGCATGAGCGGATGCGCGCCGCCAAGGTGATGGACTTCGGAATGCAGATGGCCGCCGCCGCACGGCTGGCAGCGACGTGCCCGCAGGTCGGCGGGGAGCTGCGCAGCCGGTACCGCGTCGTGTTGCTCGACGAGTACCAGGACACCGGCCACTCCCAGCGCATCGCGCTGTCGGCACTGTTTGGTGGCGGCGTCGATGACGGGTTGGCGTTGACGGCAGTCGGTGATCCGATTCAGTCGATCTACGGCTGGCGTGGTGCCTCGGCGACGAACTTGCCCCGGTTCAGCACGGATTTCGCGCTGTCCGACGGTGCCCCGGCACCGGTTCTGGAGCTGCGGACCAGCTGGCGCAACCCGCCGCGCGCACTGCACCTGGCAAACGCGATCTCGGCGGAGCCCCGCCGGCGGTCGGTGGCCGTACATGCACTGCGTTCGCGCCCGGATGCGCCGGCCGGGACGGTTCGTTGTGCGCTACTCGCCGATGTGCAGGCCGAACGGGACTGGATCGCAGACCAATTGCAGGGTCACTATCAGCGCGCGGCGGCCGACGGGGTTAGCCCGCCGACGGCAGCGGTGCTGGTGCGCCGCAACGCCGACGCCGCACCCATCGCCGATGCACTGGTTGCGCGGGGAATCCCGGTTGAGGTTGTCGGGCTGGCCGGCCTGTTGTCCATTCCGGAGGTGGCCGACCTGGTAGCGATGCTGCGACTGGTGGGTGACCCGACGGCCGGGGCCGCGGCGATGCGAGTGTTGACCGGTCCGCGCTGGCGGTTGGGCGGCAGCGACGTCGCCGCACTTTGGCGACGGGCGGTCGCGTTGGTGGGCGGTCCTCAGGTGGGCGCATCGGTCTCTCCCGGTGCCGTCGCGGCGGCGGCGGGTCCGGACACCGATACGGCGTGTCTGGCCGATGCCATCTGCGACCCGGGCCCCGCCGACTGGTACTCGTCGGCGGGCTACGAGCGCATCGGTGCGCTGGCAGCGGAATTGAACGCCCTGCGTGGGCATCTTGGTCATTGGCTGCCGGATTTTGTCGCCGAGGTACGACGCGTGCTTGGGCTGGATTGCGATGTCCGTGCCGCGGCGACGGCTTCGGGGGCATGGGCCGGTGCCGAGCACCTCGATGCGTTTGCCGACGTGGTCGCCGACTACGCCGAGCGGGCCGCTATCTCGGCTGGTAGCGCCCTGTCAACCAAGGCATCGGTGGACGGTCTGCTCGCCTATCTCGATGTCGCGGCGGAGGTAGAGAACGGGTTACCGCCGGCCCAGTTGACGGTGGCACGGGACCGAGTTCAAGTGCTCACCGTGCATGCCGCGAAGGGCCTGGAATGGCAGGTGGTGGCGGTGGCACATCTATCGGCAGGTGTTTTCCCGTCGACCGCGTCGCGAAGCAGTTGGCTCACCGATCCGGGCGAGTTACCGCCGCTGCTTCGGGGGGACCGGGCGTCGGTGGGCGCGCTGGGCATCCCGGTGCTAGATACCTCGGCGGTGACAAACCGAAAGCAGTTGTCGGACACCATTTCCGCGCATCGGGAGCAGCTAGATCAGCGGCGCGTCGATGAGGAGCGCCGGTTGCTCTACGTCGGCGTTACCCGGGCCGAGGACACCGTGCTGGTATCGGGTCACCACTGGGGGGCCACCGGGCTGAAGCCGCGCGGACCATCGGACTTCTTGTGTGAACTCAAGGACATCATCGAGCGGTCGGCCGCGGCCGGCGATCCCTGCGGGACGGTGGATCAGTGGGATCGGGCACCGGTCGCTGGTGAACGGAACCCGCTGCTGGACGACGTTGTCGAAGCGGTTTGGCCAACTGATCCGTTGGCCACGCGGCGCGGCGATGTCGAACGTGGGGCCAGGTTGGTCGCGGAGGCGATCTCTGCCGATGCCGGTGTCGAGGCCCCCGCTGGCGGTGCCGCGGTCGCCGATATCGAGGGCTGGACAGCCGACGTCGATGCGCTGTTGGCCGAGCGGGCGCGTGCCGTGGGGCCGCCGACGCGAGCGTTGCCGAACCAGTTGTCGGTGAGCGGGCTCGTCGAGCTGGCCCGCGACCCGGTGGGGGCCAGGCAACGGTTGGTGCATCGCTTACCGACTCGGCCGGATCCGCATGCCCAGCTGGGCAATGCCTTTCACACATGGGTACAGCAGTTCTACGGCGCGGAGCTGCTGTTCGACTTGGGGGACCTCCCGGGTGCTGCCGACTCCGATGTGGGCCAAGTCGAGGATCTTGCGCCGTTGCAGGAGGCCTTCGCCGGATCTCCTTGGGCGGCGCGCACGCCGATCGCCGTCGAGGTGCCATTCGAAATGCCGGTCGGCGACACCGTGGTGAGGGGCCGCATCGACGCGGTATTCGAAGACCCCGATGGCGGCGCAACCGTCGTCGACTGGAAGACCGGTGAGCCGCCGCGTGGGCCCGAAGCCATGCGGCAAGCCGCCGTTCAGCTGGCTGTGTACCGGATGGCGTGGGCTGCCCTGCGCGGATGCCCCGAATCGTCGGTGCGTACCGCCTTTCACTATGTGCGCACCGGAGTCACCGTCATCCCCGATGAGCTGCCTGATGGGATGGCGTTGGCCGAGTTGCTCGCCGACTCCGATCCGCCTTGCAGTTGCTAATCGTGGTTACATGTTTCTCGTGCCTGTGTCGTGCATTGGGGTTAGCCGATGACGGATTTCCGTGGCGAAAGGTAGTTGGCGGCGGCTGAGGCGTCTCGACGAGAGACTGACCGCTCAGCCCAGTTACGCGCTTGTCGGCGTGCTGCGTATTCCTCAAGGGCAGGCCAGTCCTGCTCGCATCATTACGCGCAGGGTGACGATCGCCTTGGCGGCGCTGCTGGCGGGTGCCATCACGGTCTATCTGGATCGCGATGGGTATCACGATTCGCAGGGTGATGAACTGTCCTTCTTGGACTGCCTGTATTACTCGGCGGTGACCCTGTCGACCACCGGGTATGGCGACATCACACCGATTTCCGAACTGGCGCGCGCGGCGAACGTCCTGATCATCACACCGCTGAGGATTGCGTTTCTGATCTTGCTGGTCGGGACGACGCTCGAGGTTGTCACCGAAACGTCGCGTCAGGCACTGAAGATCCAGCGTTGGAGGAGCAGAGTGCGTAACCACACCGTGGTCATCGGCTATGGCACCAAGGGCAAGACGGCAATCAGCGCAATGCTCGGCGACGAGGCCGTTCCCGGTGAGATCGTTGTTGTCGACACCGACCGGGGCGCCCTCGACCGCGCCGCCGCGGCCGGGTTGGTCACCGTGCACGGTGACGCCACCAAATCCGATGTGCTGCGGTTGGCCGGTGCACAGCACGCGGCCTCGATCATCGTGGCCGCCAGTCGCGATGACACCGCGGCGCTGGTCACGTTGACGGCTCGCGAGATTTCGCCCAAGTCGCAGATCGTGGCATCCATCCGAGAGGCTGAGAACCAGCACCTACTCGAGCAGTCGGGAGCCGACTCGGTGGTGGTTTCTTCCGAAACCGCCGGCCGGCTGCTGGGGCTGGCCACCACCACACCCAGTGTCGTCCAGATGATCGAAGATCTGCTCACTCCGGATGCCGGGCTGGCCATCGCCGAACGCGAGGTGGAACAAAGCGAGATCGGTGGATCTCCGCGTCATTTGCGCGACATCGTGCTCGGTGTCGTTCGTGGCGGCCAGTTGCTGCGCATCGGCGCCCCCGAAGTGGACGCCATTGAGGCCAACGACCGCCTGCTCTACATCCGCAACACGGGGCACTAGTGGCGATCGCAAGCGCGGCGCAGCCGGGGGCAGCGGGTCGCCACCAAGGTGGCGGCGTGGCGATCGTAAGCTCGGCGCAGCCGGGTCGCCAGGGGGGTGAGAGCTAGCGTGGACTTCCAGCTGCGCGAGGTTCCGTTGTTGTCCCGCATCGGCGCAGACCGGGCCGACCACTTGCGAACCGACGTCGAAGCGGCGGCCGCGGGGTGGGCCGATGCGGCGCTGATGAGGGTGGATTCTCGTAATCGGGTATTGATGGCCGACGGCCGGGTGGTGCTCAGCCCGGCCGCCGATTTCGCCGAGAAGCCGCCGCCGGAGGCGGTGTTTTTGGGCTGTCTCGAGGGCGGTCGCCATGTCTGGGCAGTCCGAGCCGCGCTGGAAGCTCCCGAGGATCCTGGAGCTCAGTCCGAGGTGGCCGACCTGCGCAAACTCGGCAGCATCATCGATGACACCAGCAGCCAGCTGGTGGCATCTGCCATGGCCTTATTGAACTGGCACGACGGTTCGCGGTTCAGCCCAGTCGACGGCAGTCCGACCAAACCGGCCAGGGCCGGCTGGTCGCGAGTGAACTCCCTGACCGGCCACGAGGAGTTCCCGCGCATCGACCCCGCGGTGATCTGCTTGGTGCACGATGGCGGCGACCGGGTGGTGCTGGCCCGCCAGGCAATCTGGCCGCACCGGATGTTCTCGCTGCTGGCCGGGTT
Source organism: Mycobacterium liflandii (assembly GCF_022354805.1). NCBI lineage: Bacteria > Bacillati > Actinomycetota > Actinomycetes > Mycobacteriales > Mycobacteriaceae > Mycobacterium > Mycobacterium liflandii. The sequence continues at coordinate 2,163,896 of NZ_CP023138.1, forward strand.
TGTGGAGGCCGGCGAATCGTTCGAAGTCTGTGTCGCCCGGGAGATTCGTGAGGAAATCGGTCTGACGGTGCGCGATGTGCGTTATCTGGGCAGCCAGCCCTGGCCCTTACCGCGCTCGCTGATGGTCGGTTTCCATGCGGTGGGTGACCCAGATGAAGACTTTTCCTTTAATGACGGCGAGATCGCCGAGGCGGCCTGGTTTACCCGCGATGAGGTGCGAGCCGCCCTTGCGGTCGGTGATTGGACGAGTGCATCGGACTCAAAATTGCTGCTGCCGGGATCGATTTCGATCGCCCGCGTGATCATTGAATCTTGGGCGGCAGCGCGCGACTAAGCGCTATTTGACTCGATCACAAATGGCTTCGAGCACCGCATTCGCGATCCGCTCGGCGGGTTCGATGCCCAATACGCCAACGGATATTAGAACCGAATTCTTGGCCCGATACAGGTGGCTCCATCCCGCGTCGGTGATCCTCAGCGTGGTGGGATCCGACTTGTCCACATCGAAATCGTAATTGGGGTCGTGCATTGCCACACACGTCGTCAGGGACGTTTCGAGCTGATCGAGTGCATTGCGAGCGGCGTGCTCGTCCGGGTAGATGGCTACCGCCTGACTGACCGAGTCAATCAAGGCCTTTCCGCCGGGATCGATGTCGTCGGTGACCCCGCTGTAGCCCGCGCTACGAAATTCCAGCCATCCACTGGCAAAGGTGAGGTCACTGGTTCCGGCCGCCCGGCAGGGGCCCGGCGCGCTCAGGTCACCCGGCGGTGGATGGCGCAAGTCTGCGTGCGCGTGTGCGGTCAGTTCTTCGTAGTTAGCAATGCGACGCACTTCTTCGACGCTGATGATCAATGCGTCGGCGCCGCTGGGAGGTGTAGAAGTGGTGGTGCTGGGCTTGGCTGTGGTGCTCTGATGCGAGCAGGCTGAAATCGCCAACACCGCAATGCAGACGATGAAAGCCGACCTGTTGCGACGGCTAGACGCGGCACGAAAGACCATCTGCCACTTGCGCCAGCCTGCGAAACGCATCGCTGTCGTTCGGGTTGAGCCGTCTGGCCTCATCGTTGATAGCCGTTTTCTGCGGACTGCTATCCGCGGTCGGAGTTGGCGTTGCTGTACCGGCGAGTCACCGGTACTCGACGACATAATGGCCATGGTACGGGCGGCTGCATTCTTTGTCGGGCACCCATGCATTGGGCGACAAGCTGTGTCGGAAACGCGCCGTGAGTGCGCGGTCCCCAATTAGCTAGCCGCCAATGTCGGCCATTTTTTTCTTGACCTCCCGGGCGCTGGGGTTAGTCAGCGTCGAGCCGTCTGCGAACTTCACTGTCGGAACGGTCCGGTTGCCCCCGTTGACCGAGCCTACGAAATCCCCTGCGGCAGGTTCGCGTTCAATGTCGATCTCATCGTAGGCGATTCCTTCGGTTTTTAGGGCCGTCTTGAGCCGAAGACAATAACCGCACCATGAAGTTGTGTAGATGGTGAGCGCAGCATTGGTCATGGGACGTAAACGTAGCCCGGTGATCGGGGGCTGCGCGCGGCAGGGCTGATCACAGGGCTCCGGCGTTGTTGATTAGCAGGCTTGTGAGCTGGGGAATTGTGGATTGAGGAGGTCTAGGCGGCGGTTGGCGGTCAAAGCGGTGATCCGGCAGGCTTCGGCGATGTTGTCGGCGCCGTTGAGGCGGTGCAGATTGATCGCGGTGTTGCGTAGCGTTGCTAGGACCTGTGCGCCGTTTCCGGTATGTGCCCTTTGACGGTCTTCGTCGAAGGTGACGTCGCGTATCCAGTGCAGGCTGTTCTCGATTCCCCAGTGTTGACGCATCCAGGTCATGATCGCGGTAGGGCGGGCGTGCTCGAACGGCAGGCTGCAGATGGCATAGACCACCTCCACGCTGCGCTGGTCGGTGGCGGTGATCAAGCGTTCACGAGTGATCCGGATGATTTGTTTTGCGTAGGGGAAGCCGATTCCTCGTACAGCGGTGATGATTTGCAGGGTGCGGGTCTCGACACGGCCGTGGCCGCGGGAGTCGTCGGTAGCGGCTGCGGGCACCTCGGCCCAGGGCAGCGCGGTGATACGCGCAAGTATTTTGGCTTGGTTGGACTTGACGATCATCAGGTAGTGCGACTTCAAGGTGGCGCAGATCAACTTCGCGGTGACGACCTGGGTATGCATCGCATCCACGGTGACCAGCCACCGCAAGCTACCCGGCAGCAGCGTGAGCAGGGCACGTACGCAGGGAATTTCATTGCTTTTCTCGGCGACAGCGAGTTGACCGAGCACCAATCGGGCACGGTGGGCGAACACCGACACGAGATGCGTGGCTGTCGCTTTGGCGCGTAAAGGCACCACGCAGCATCTTGCCGTCCAACGCGATCGGCACCAATCCACTGGGGTCGCTGCTGGCCACGTGTGCAGTGAAGTAACTGCCCATCCTGGCGTTGAGGTCGGCGGGGTCTAGCCGAGACAAAACAGCGCGGAAGGTCTTCTCACTGGGCCGCCGGAACCGGACCCCTAATTGGGCCAACACATCATCGGGAGCGGTGGCCGCCCATGTGGCAAAACCAGCATAGCCGCGCATCCCCGCGGCAGTGGCCAGAACCGCGATCGCCAACAAAGCCATCAGCGAATACCTCCGACCGCGTGGGTCCCTCGGGTCTGGCACCGAGGCCAACACATCGAGAAACTCCGATCCGATGAGCTCGCTGCGCTCACCAGGACTCCAGCGGTCGAACACCTCTGGAACCGACGACACAGGCAATACTGAAACGGTAGGCACGGGCAACTCCAGACCAACGACGAACAGTAACCAACTCGATCGTTCTCCAGATAGCCCGTGCCTACACTCCGGCCCCAATAGCGCGGCACCAAAGATCATCAACCCAGCTCACAAGCCTGCTAATCAACAACGCCGGAGCCCTGGGGCTGATCAGCGGCGGACGGCTTAGGGTAGAGGCGTCCGGCAGGGTGCCGGCCGCGTCTGGCGGCGTGGCGGGGCCCCCGGATTGTCAGCCCGCACTGTCAAGATGGAGACCATGCCGACGCTCGCTCAGCCACTGACCGCCGGGCTGGACGACGAGCAACGCGAAGCCGTGCTCGCGCCCCGCGGACCCGTCTGCGTGCTCGCCGGGGCCGGAACCGGCAAGACGCGCACCATCACGCATCGGATCGCTCAGTTGGTCGCTAGCGGCCACGTCGCCGCCGGGCAGGTACTCGCGGTGACATTCACTCAGCGGGCGGCGGGGGAGATGCGCGCCCGGTTGCGAGGGCTGGATGCCGCGGCACAGACAAGCTCCGGTGTCGGTGCCGTCCAGGCGCTGACGTTTCACGCGGCCGCCCACCGCCAGCTGCGATATTTCTGGCCGCGCGTCGTCGGCGATATCGGCTGGCAGCTATTGGACAGCAAGTTTGCCGTCGTTGCCCGCGCGGCCGGCCGTGCCAGGCTCAACGCCAGCAGTGATAACGTGCGCGACCTGGCCGGCGAGATCGAGTGGGCCAAGGCATCGCTGATCACCCCCGAGCAATACCCGGCGGCGGTGGCCGCCGCATCCCGAGATACTCCGCTGGACGCCGCGCAGATCGCGGCCGTCTACGCCGAATACGAGTCACTCAAGGTGCGCGATGAGAGCCTCACCCTGCTCGATTTCGACGATCTGCTGCTGCATACCGCGGCCGCCATCGAAAACGACGCCGCGGTGGCCCAGGAATTCCGGGACCGGTACCGCTGCTTTGTCGTCGACGAATACCAGGATGTCACTCCGCTGCAGCAACGAGTCCTGTTGGCTTGGTTGGGAGATCGCGACGACCTGACAGTCGTCGGTGACGCCAACCAGACCATCTATTCGTTCACCGGGGCATCGCCTCGATTCCTGCTCGACTTTTCCCGCCGATTTCCCGACGCCACCCTGGTGCGTCTGGAGCGCGACTACCGGTCCACTCCGCAGGTGGTCTCGTTGGCCAACCGGGTGATCGCGGCGGCCCGCGGCCGGGTTGCCGGTAGCCGGCTGCAGCTGACCGGCCAGCGCGAGCCCGGCCCGGCTCCGTCGTTTGATGAATATCCCGACGAGGTCGCCGAAGCCACCGCGGTGGCGGCGTCGATCGCCCGGCTGATCCAATCCGGAACGCCCGCATTCGAGATCGCCATCCTCTACCGCGTCAACGCGCAGTCCGAGGTCTACGAAGAAGCCTTGACCGAGGCCGGTATCGCCTACCAGGTGCGTGGCGGCGAGGGATTCTTCAACCGCCAAGAGGTCAAGCAGGCGATGGTGGCCCTGCAGCGTGCGGCGGAGCGCGATATCGAGGCAGCGTTGCCCGATGTGGTCCGCACGGTCCTAGAACCCCTCGGGCTGACCGCCGAAGAACCCGCCGGGACCCGGGCCCGGGAGCGCTGGGAGGCGCTGAGCGCATTGGCGCAACTAGTCGACGACGAGGTGGCGCAGCGACCGCACCTGCAGCTTGCCGGATTGCTCGCCGAGCTTCGAGCGCGCGCCGACGCACGCCATCCACCGGTGGTGCAGGGTGTCACCCTCGCCTCACTGCACGCGGCCAAGGGTCTGGAGTGGGACGCGGTGTTCCTCGTCGGCTTGGCCGACGGCACGCTGCCGATCTCGCACGCGTTGGCGCATGGCCCCGAGAGTGAACAGGTCGAAGAGGAACGCCGGCTGCTTTATGTCGGAGTCACCAGGGCCCGAGTGCATTTGGCGCTGACCTGGGCGCTGACCCGGTCTCCGGGCGGGCGTCAGGGCCGCAAGCCGTCGCGCTTTCTCAACGGCATTGCGCCGCAGACACGTGCCGATCCGGGGCCGGCCAAGAACCGGCGCAACCGCGGCCCAGTGCGCTGCCGGATCTGCAACAAGGAGCTGACCACGCCGGCGGCCGTGATGCTGCGCCGGTGCGAAACGTGTGCCGGCGACGTCAATGAGGAATTGCTGCTGCAGCTCAAGTCCTGGCGGCTCAACACCGCCAAGGAACAGAACGTGCCCGCCTACGTCGTCTTCACCGACAACACGCTCATCGCGATCGCCGAGCTGCTTCCCGCCGATGATGCATCCCTGATCGCGATACCAGGCATTGGCGCCCGAAAGCTGGAGCAGTACGGGGCCGATGTGCTCGAGCTGGTGCGCCAAGCACGGTAAGCGGCAAAACCGCTGGTCAAAAAATCGGTTGTGATGTTCGGTCGCGACCGTTTAACCTCTAACAGGCTTATAGGTGCCGGCGCTGAACGCTGGCACGGCGGCGAGCAACACGAAAGGAGGCGGCCACGATGATGAACATGAATACGTTCGGTGTAGGCGTGGCTGCCGCCGTGTGGTACCCGGCCGCCCGTCATGCCGCCCGCACCGCCATCCCGGCGGCAGCGGGTAAGCACCGCGTCGCCGCCGCGACTGACTCGTCCGTGGATCGGAGCCCAACGTAGGCACTACGTAAAGCCCGATTTCCGCCCAAGTGGCCACGGACCTCAGTCACCAGGATCCGTGGCCAATTTTTTTTTGGGTCAACCGCCCGCCGCCTGGTCCGGATCACTTCGAACGAAAGCCCCTAGACCAGGAAGCAGGTGAGCATGGACATGTCGGCACTGACCGTCCCTAGACAGACGCTGCCGGTGTTGCCCTGTCATGTCGGTAATCCGGACTTGTGGTTCGCCGAGACCCCGGCCGATCTCGAGCAGGCCAAGGAACTCTGCGCGAGCTGCCCGATTCGCCCCCAGTGCTTGGCCGCTGCGCTTGAACGCGCCGAGCCGTGGGGAGTATGGGGTGGCGAGATCTTCGAGCGTGGCTCGATAGTGAACCGCAAGCGCCCGCGCGGGCGTCCGCCCAAGGTTGCCGCCTAGTAACCGCCCGAATCGCCGGGGCGCGGCCATCGCACCGATTCTCGATGGCCGCACCCTGGCGATCCTTACGCGGAACCCGGATCCCGCGGCCCGGGCGCCCGCTCAGACAGCGGCGGTATCGGGCTCGGCAAAACCGGGGATCAGCTCTTCGGACAGCGCCTTGATCGGCACATGCGCATCTAGCTGGCACAAAATGGCGGCCACCGACGCGATCACACGCATCGGAATGGCCAGCTTGGGCGGTAGATCCATTTGCCGAGCCGCTTTGATCTGCGCGACCGAGCGGTCAATCTGGCTCACGGTCATCCGCTGTAGCCACCTACGCGTGTAGTGGAAGACCTCGACTTGGATGGGTTCGACGTACTGGCGCAGCATCTCGTCGATCTCTCGCACCGAGACCTGTTGCCCCCGCTGGATGAGCCCGGCTTTCTCCATCGTCGGCAACAGCAGGTCATAGTTCTTGTCACGAGCCAACCGAATGGTCATCCCGAGCTCGATGGGGTAGCCGCCGGGCATCGGCGCCACCGCGCCGAAGTCGATGACGCCCATCCGCCCGTCTGGCAGCAGCATGAAGTTTCCCGGGTGCGCATCGCCGTGCAGCATCTCCAGCCGCCGCGGCGCGTCGAAGGTGAGCTCGAGCAGCAGCGTGCCCATGAGGTCGCGCTCCTGCTGGGTCCCGTTGCGGATGATCTGCGACATCGGCACGCCGTCGATCCACTCCTGGATCACCACCTTTGGCGCACTGGCCACGATGTGCGGTACCAGGAAGCGTGGGTGACCCGCGTAGGCCTTGGCGAAGGCACGCTGGTTATCGGCTTCGAGCCGGTAGTCGAGCTCCATTTCGGTCCGCTCGATCAGCTCGTCGACGACGCCCTGCACGTCGGCACCCGGCGAGAGTTGCTTGAAGACACCGACCATTCGCTGCATCGTCTTCAGATCGGCCTTCAACGCCTCATCGGCGCCGGGGTATTGGATCTTGACCGCCACTTCCCGGCCATCCGACCAGATCGCCTTGTGCACCTGGCCGATGCTCGCCGAAGCGACCGGGGTGTCGTCGAACGAGCCGAATCGATCGCGCCATTTGGTGCCTAGCTGCGCGTCCAGCACTCGATGCACCTTGGCCGCCGGCAACGGTGGTGCGTCTTTTTGTAGCTTGGTCAGTGCCTCGCGGTACGGTTCGCCAAATTGCTCGGGAATGGCCGCTTCCATCACGGACAACGCCTGTCCGACTTTCATCGCTCCGCCCTTGAGCTCACCCAAGACCGTGAAGAGCTGGTTGGCCGCCTTCTCCATCAGCTCGGCGTTGACCTCATCTTTTGACTTGCCGGCCAGTCGCTTGCCGACCCCTAGCGCTGCCCTGCCAGCAAAGCCGACCGGAATGCTGGCCAGCTTTGCGTTGCGCGCGGCCCGGCCGCGTTTGATGTCCGACACACCCCCATCATCCATTACGGACCTGTGCGCAGGGTATTGATCTGGCTACAACTGATTTCAATTGATTCAATCGCAATTGGTGCGGCCGTCCCAGCGCTGACGTTGCGTCGAGACCGGCGCGATCAGCAGCGCATATGTAATCTCTTGCAGGTCGCAATGGTGTGACTCATCGAAACCCACGTCCGGAGGGTGGACCCCGAGAAGCCATGTCAGCAAAACAGACGCAGCACGAGGCCGCAGATGCCTTGTTCAGGGCGATCATCGAAACGTTGGACAAGCACCGCAAAGATTGCACCTTGACCGAGGGCGTACTGGACGACTTGGCCAGGGCGTACGCGGCGATCTCCACCAACGTTCCCGAGCAGGGTCGCCTGGGCTAGCGGGCCCGCGGGGCCGGCGTCAGCACGAGCACAACGGGTGCCTGGCCCAATACCGCGCCACGACGGAGCCCGCCTGGAGGTCGAATTCCAACGTGGCATTCAGCGCCGACGGCGGATCGGACGGGTTTTCCTGATCTCGGACCGCGGCGATCACACCGTTGATTTGGCGCAGCGCCAGCGCCGCCGTCGCCAGCACGGTGGCCCGATCGGCCACCCCCACGGTGTCACGAAGCTGCGCCGCGATGGCCGGCCAGGCCGGGTCGCGGTCGCTGCGGTGTAAGTCGGCGCACCGCAGGCAGCTGGTCACGCCGGGAATCACCAACGGTCCGACCAGCCCGGTGCCGTCGCGAACCCGAACCGGCAGGTGCGCGATGCCCTCCCTTTGCAGGTCGCGCACCAGGCGCGGCTCGGCCACCAGGTTGTCGGACAACACCACCAGATCCACGGCGCTGCGGGTGACCGCCGCGTGTGGCTGACTGCTTTGGCCGATTCGTGCCCCCGAGCAACGCAGCGCCTGCACCAGCAGGTCGGACAACGGCCCGCGGCCGTGGATCCGGATTGACGCCGTTCGGCCGGTCCGATCCCGGTGCCGGCGGGTCGCGACGCCGGCACCGACCAGTTGGCTGACCAGGTTGGCCACGTCACCGGGCACCCATCCGCGGCCGGTGGCGTGGCGTTGCAGTTCGGTGATCGGTATCGGTGATCGCATGGACCGCAGCAGTTCGGCGACCGCCGTCGTCGTCAGCCCCTCTGGCGGGCGGATCAGCACGGCCCGTTGCGGATCCCAGCCCACCTGCACCGCACCGTCGGGACGCAGCAGCACCGGCATCGCCGGATCCAGCGAGTACAAGGCGGGCATGACCCGAGACTGTGCCAGGCCGGCCGGGCAGACCCCGCTCAGTTATCCACAGGACCGGCGCCCGGGTCCTCCCGGTTGCGCATGTCGCGGTCGAGCTCGGCTTTCAGGTCGGACAGTGCCTCGTCGATACCGGAGGTGTCGCCCCCGATGGTCCGATCGATGAACGCCGCCGGGTCATCGAGGTCCTCGATGGAGGGCAGCAGGTCGGGGTGCTGCCAGACCGCGTCGCGCGCGTCGATACCGGCGCCCTGAGTCAGCCGGTCCCATAGGGCCGCGGCCTCGCGCAGTTTGCGGGGCCGAAGTTCCAAACCGACCAGTGTCGTGAAGGTCTGCTCGGCGGGCCCGCCACTGGCCCGGCGGCGACGAAGTGTCTCGCTGAGCGCGGCGGTGCCCGGAATCCGGTCACCGAGTGCATCGGTCACCACGGTCTGGACCCAGCCTTCGATCAGGGCCAGCAGTGTTTCCAGACGCTCGAGCGCCTGGGTCTGCGCCGGGGTTGCCTGCGGCTCGAACACCCCTTGGCTCAACAACTGCTCCATGGCCGCCGGATCGCCCAGCGTGGCCGGGTTGAAGTCGCGGGCCAGCTCCTCGATGCCGCTCATGTCGATCTTCATGCCCGCCGCGTAGGCCTCGACCGCGCCCAGCAACTGGCTGGACAGCCAGGGAACATGGCTGAACAGACGATGATGCGCCGCCTCCCGGGCGGCCAGGAAGGTCATGATCTCGCTGCGCGGCTGTTCGAGGCCGGAGGCAAACGATTCGACGGCCTCGGGAAGGATCGCCGCCACGCCCTTGGGGCCCAACGGCAGACCGATGTCGGTGGAGGTCAGCACCTCACGGGACAGCCGGCCCAACGCCGGGCCCAGCTGCGAACCGAACGCCATGCCGCGCATCTGCGACATCATCGACAGCAGCGGTCCGGCCATGCTATTGGCTTCCTCCGGCAGCGAGGATGCCCACACCGACGAGATCTGCTGGGCCATGGGATCGCACAGCCGCTTCCAGACGTCCATGGTGTTGTCGACCCAGTCGGTGGGGCTCCAGCCCACCGCCTTGGCGGTGCCGGCGGGCAGCGAGGTCGCCCCGTTGAGCCAGGTCTCAGCCAGGTGCACCGCGTCGGAGATGGCGGAGTTGGTCGCGTCGGGGATGGGCGCGATGAAGCCGATCGAGCTGGCGGCGACTTGCCGGGCCAACTGGTAGTTGACCGGGCCCGAGCTCTGGCCCGAGGTCATGGCGCTGCCGACGCCGCCGAACATTTCGCCCAGGCGGGTGAAGATCTGGCCCAGATCGGCCATGCCGAAATCCCCGCCGATGCCGAACGCGCCCAGCGGGTTGGCGTCCGACCCAGACTCGGGATCGTTGTTACCGGGCTTGTCGCGCCCAGATCGATCGTCGCGGGGGTCGTCTCCGGAGGAGAAGCCGAAAGGCAGGTCAGCCATAACCCCAACGGTACCCACCGGGGGAACAGAAAGCGCGAGGCACCGTCATGCTTGTAGCTGAACCGGCACCTGCTAAGTCCGTCTAGTGTATGCGGCGTGAACAGGCGGATATTGACGTTGATGGTGGCGCTGGTACCGATTGTGGTGTTCGGGGTGCTGCTAGCGGTGGTGACGGTGCCGTTTGTGTCACTGGGCCCCGGCCCCACCTTCGACACCCTCGGCGAGGTCGACGGCAAGCAGGTTGTCCAGATCGAAGGTACCCAAACGCACCCGACAACGGGTCACCTCAATATGACGACCGTGTCTCAACGCGATGGGCTGAGCCTGGGTGAGGCCCTGACCCTGTGGTTGTCCGGGCAAGAGCAGCTGGTGCCGCGCGACCTGGTGTATCCGCCGGGTAAGTCGCGCGAAGAGGTCGACAACGCCAACAGTGCGGATTTCAAGAACTCCGAGGAAAGCGCCGAGTACGCGGCCCTGGAGTACCTGAAGTACCCCGACGCGGTGACGGTGGCCACCGTGAGCGAGCCCGGTCCGTCCGCGGGCAAGTTGAAGGCCGGTGATGCCATCGACGCGGTCAACGGCACCGCGGTGGCCAATGTCGAGCAGTTCACCTCGATCTTGAAGGACACCAAGCCCGGCGACGTCGTGGTGATCGACTTCCGCCGGAAGAACGAGGCGCCCGGCGTCGCGCAGATCACGCTGGGCACCAACAAGGATCGCGACTACGGCTTCATGGGCGTCGCGGTGCTCGATGCGCCGTGGGCGCCGTTCGTGGTCGATTTCCACCTCGCCAACGTGGGCGGCCCCTCGGCCGGGTTGATGTTCAGTCTCGCCGTGGTGGACAAACTGACCACCGGCGATCTGGTCGGTTCGACCTTTGTGGCCGGCACCGGAACGATCACCGCCGACGGCAAGGTCGGCCCCATCGGCGGCATCACCCACAAGATGGCGGCGGCCCGGGCCGCCGGCGCCTCGGTATTCCTGGTGCCGGCCAAAAACTGCTACGAGGCGGCCTCCGATACGCCCAGCGGCCTTCGGTTGGTGAAGGTCGAAACGCTGGGCCAAGCGGTGGACGCATTGCACGCCATGACCTCGGGGACAGCGACGCCGAGTTGCTAGCACCAGGGGATGCGTAGAGTTGTGACCGTCTAGACAAATCTCTAGCAGCCGGTCGGGAAACGTCTCGTGGAACGACGGCCTTCAAAACGGCGCCAGCCAAACCGAGCAGGGAGCGTAGCTAGTGGGGATGCGGCCCACCGCAAGGATGCCGAAGCTGACTCGGCGCAGCCGGGTTTTGATCTTGATCGCTTTGGGTGTGATCGCCCTGTTGTTGGCGGGTCCGCGTCTGATCGACGCATACGTGGACTGGCTGTGGTTCGGCGAGCTTGGCTATCGCTCGGTGTTCACCACCGTGCTGGTCACCCGATTCCTGGTTTTTCTGGTGGCAGGAGTGCTGGTCGGCGGCATTGTCTTCGCCGGGCTGGCGCTGGCCTACCGCACCCGCCCGGTTTTCGTGCCGAACAACGACAACGATCCGGTGGCGCGCTATCGCACCGTCGTGCTGGCTCGGCTGCGGCTGTTCGGGATCGGGATTCCGGCGGCGATCGGCCTGTTGGCCGGCATTGTCGCCCAGAGCTACTGGGTTCGGATCCAGCTGTTCTTGCATGGCGGTGACTTCGGGATCACCGACCCGCAGTTCGGCAAGGACCTCGGCTTCTACGCCTTCGAGTTGCCCTTCGACCGGCTGCTGCTCAGCTACTTGTTTGTCGCGATCTTCCTGGCGTTCGTGGCCAACGTGGTGTCGCACTACCTGTTCGGCGGCATCCGGTTGACCGGCCGCAGCGGCGCCCTGAGCCGCTCGGCGCGCATTCAGTTGGTCAGCCTGGTCGGGGTGCTGGTGCTGCTCAAAGCGGTCGCCTACTGGTTGGACCGCTATGAGCTGCTGTCACACACCCGCGGCGGCAAACCGTTCACCGGCGCCGGATACACCGACATCAATGCCGTGTTGCCGGCGAAGCTGATTCTGATGGCCATTGCCGTCATCTGCGCGGCGGCGGTGTTCTCGGCGATCGTTCTGCGCGACTTGCGGATTCCCGCCATCGGTTTGGTGCTGTTGCTGCTATCGTCGCTGATCGTCGGCGCCGCCTGGCCGATGATCGTCGAGCAGATCAGCGTCAAACCCAATGCGGCGCAGAAGGAAAGCGAGTACATCAGCCGAAGTATCACGGCGACGCGGCAAGCCTATGGGCTGACCTCAAATGTGGTGACGTATCGCAACTACACCGGCGACGGCGAAGCGACCGCACAGCAGGTCGCCGCCGACCGCGCCACCACCTCCAACATCCGGCTGCTCGACCCGACGATCGTCAGCCCGGCATTCACCCAGTTCCAGCAGGGCAAGAACTTCTACTATTTCCCCGACCAGTTGTCGATCGACCGCTACTTCGACCGCAACAACAACCTGCGTGACTACGTGGTCGCGGCGCGCGAACTCAACCCGGACCGGCTGATCGACAACCAGCGGGACTGGATCAACCGGCACACCGTGTACACCCACGGCAACGGATTCATCGCCTCGCCGGCCAACACCGTTCGGGGCATCGCCAACGACCCGAACCAAAACGGCGGTTACCCCGAGTTCCTGGTCAACGTCGTGGGCGCCAACGGCACCGTCGTGTCCGACGGTCCGGCGCCGCTGGATCAGCCGCGGATCTACTACGGGCCGGTCATCTCCAACACCCCCGCCGACTACGCGATCGTGGGCAAGACCGGTGCCGACCGGGAATACGACTACGAGACCAGTGCGGACACCAAGAACTACACCTACACCGGTAGCGGGGGAGTGTCGGTCGGCAGCTGGATCTCCCGCACCGTGTTCGCGGCCAAGTTCGCCGAGCGTAACTTCCTGTTCTCCAACGTGATCGGCTCCAACAGCAAGATCCTGTTCAACCGTGATCCCGCGCAGCGGGTGGAGGCGGTGGCGCCGTGGCTGACCACCGACAGCGCGGTCTACCCGGCGATCGTCAACAAGCGGATGGTTTGGATCCTCGACGGCTACACCACCTTGGACAACTACCCGTACTCGCAGCTGACCTCGCTGTCGTCGGCGACCGCGGACTCCAACGAGGTCGCCTTCAACCGGCTGCTCCCGGACAAGCAGGTCTCCTACATCCGCAACTCGGTGAAGGCCACCGTCGACGCCTACGACGGCACCGTCACGCTGTACCAGCAGGACGAGCAGGATCCGGTGCTCAAAGCCTGGATGCAGGTCTTCCCCGGGACGGTCAAGCCCAAGGGTGACATCAGCCCGGAGCTCGCCGCACACCTGCGCTACCCCGAAGACCTGTTCAAGGTGCAGCGCATGCTGCTGGCCAAGTACCACGTCAATGACCCGGTGACCTTCTTCTCCACCTCGGATTTCTGGGACGTGCCGCTGGACCCGAACCCGACCGCCAGCAGCTATCAGCCGCCGTACTACATCGTCGCGAAAAACATTGCGAATAATGACAATTCGGCGTCATATCAGCTGATCAGCGCGATGAACAGGTTCAAGCGCGACTATCTGGCCGCCTATATCAGCGCCAGCTCGGATCCCGCGACGTACGGAAAGATCACCGTATTGACCATCCCGGGGCAGGTCAACGGTCCCAAACTGGCCAATAACGCGATCACCACCGATCCGGCGGTGTCCCAGGACCTGGGTGTGATCGGGCGAGATAACCAGAACCGCATCCGCTGGGGCAACTTGCTGACTCTTCCGGTGGGCCAGGGCGGGCTGCTCTACGTCGAACCGGTGTATGCATCCCCGGGTGCCAGCGACGCGGCCTCTTCGTACCCGCGCCTGATCCGGGTGGCGATGATGTACAACGACAAGATCGGCTACGGCCCCACCGTGCGCGATGCGCTCAACGGGCTGTTCGGGCCGGGTGCCGGTGATGCCGCCACCGGAATCCAGCCCACCGAGGGCGGAGCACCCGCCAATGTTCCGCCCAACAACGCGCCCTCGCCGGAGGCGCTACCGGGAACGCCGCCATCACCGCCCACAGCGGTGCCGCCGGCTCCCGAGGCGTCGGTGACGCTGTCACCGGCCAAGGCCGCGGCCATGAAAGAGATTCAGTCGGCCATCGGCGCGGCGCGTGATGCGCAGAAGAAGGGCGACTTCGCCGCCTACGGGGCAGCGCTGCAACGGTTGGACGACGCGATCACGAAGTTCAACAACACCCAGTAGGGGCGGGCTGGGGCTTGCCCTTGCTGCTCTTGTCGCCCTTGCTGCTCTTGTCGCCCTTGTTGCTCTTGTCGCCCTTGCCGCCGCGAGCGTGCGTGTCTGTGCACTGACACGCCGCTTGGGCCGGCATTTTGCGCACGCTGGTGCTGGCCGTGGCCGACGTGGTGGTTGTCGTTACCCGTGCATGCGGCGGGCCACTTCGCCGTAGCGCTCGAATCGCCCAGGGTCGCCCAGGGCGTTGTACATCACCAGGCGGGTGGCGATGCCCCCGTATTTGTCGGTCAGCGCATCGGCCAGCCCATCCCAGCTGGACTCGGTGGCAAAGGCATCGATGTGCTCATCGGAGATCTGGGCCATCATGGCGGGGAAATCCCCGGCTTTCTGCTTTTCCCGAATCCGCGCGGTGGTCCCCTCGAACCCGGCCTCGTCCCAGATGAACGCGTAATTGGGCGTGCTTCCGTAGAAGGCCATGCTGGCGCGCACCGACTCGCGTTCGATCGCACGCTCCTCGTCGCTGTCGCCGACGATGCTCATCACCGGCAGGATGACGGCGATGTCCGCCGGTGAGCGCCCGGCTTTCGCGGCGCCCTTGGCGACGTTGGGCACGACATGGCGGGTGAGGTAGCCAAGCTCGCCGAGCGGATGGATGTGTACCCCGTCGGCCACCTCGCCCGCCATCCGCAGCATCCACGGATTCACCGCTGCGATATCGACTTTGGGGTCGGGGGCATCGATGGGGCCCGCGCTCCATTGGGGGTGATGAAGTCGAGATCGTAGAACTCGCCATGGTGGTCCAGCGTCCCCGTGCGGAAGGCGGAGAAACACGCCTTGACGGCGAGCACGTAATCGCGCAGGCGCGGGCCGGGGCGTTCAAAAGCCATGCCGTAGCGCCGCACCACGTGGGTGCGTACCTGGGTGCCCAGACCGAGCCGGAACTTTCCGCCCGTCGCCTCCTGCAGCTCCCAGGCCGTGGCCGCGGTGACGAACGGACTGCGGGGAAAGGCCACCGCCACGCCGGTGGACAGCTCCAGGCCGGGCGCGGCCTGTGAGGAGATAGCGGCGTTGAGATAGGCCGTGCGGCCGGTTTCGGTGAACAGTAGACCGGAGAACCCCGCGGCCTGGGTGCGACGGGCCAGATCGCCGATCTGAGCCAATGGTTGCGGGATCGTCATCACATCGATGTGCACGCCGTCACAGTATGCCCGCGAAGCCGTCGCTGGCGATGCCTCCGCGGGCGGTAGTGCCCAAAACGTCCAGTTGAGCGCCGCTGTTGGGTCGTCTTGCCGCGGGCCGGATTGTTTGTTCGGTGTCGGGCGCCGACGGCGCCGCGTTTCCAGGCGTTTTCGGGCCGCGCGGGCCGCTGAGCGTGCGATTTGGAGAGCCCCGTACGTGTTCGGTAACCTTGCATTCACCAACGCGGGGTGGAGCAGCTCGGTAGCTCGCTGGGCTCATAACCCAGAGGTCGCAGGTTCGAATCCTGTCCCCGCTACCAGCGGAAATGGCCCTCGGAGGAGACTCCGGGGGTCATTTTCATTGGCGTCCATCGGACGACGATGGATGTGAGGACGGGCCGGTTGGTTTTGCCGGCGTAGAAGTGCTCGGATGCGGTAGCTGGTGAAGCCGCAGCCGATGCGTTTGATCAGCTTGTTTACATATTGAGCGAGTGCAACCACGCGTCTTCCCGCGCCAGAGCAACTCGCGACGGCACCCGCCGGCAAGTCCACCGGCGACCATCTGCCAGTGTGGTGGGCATGACTGCAAAGAAGCCTGAGATCGACTTTCCCGGCGGGGAGCCGCCCACCGACCTGGTCATCACCGACGTCGTGGAGGGTGACGGTGCGGAGGCTACCTCCGGCAAGACGCTGGTCGTGCACTACGTCGGGGTGGCCCACTCCACCGGCGAGGAGTTCGACGCTTCCTACAACCGCGGTGACCCGTTGATGTTCAAACTCGGCGTCGGCCAGGTCATCCAGGGTTGGGATCAAGGCGTGCAGGGCATGAAGGTCGGCGGCCGCCGACAGCTGCATATCCCCGCCCACCTCGCTTACGGCGACCGTGGCGCCGGAGGCGTCATCAAGCCCGGCGAGTCGCTGATCTTCGTGGTGGACCTGCTCGATGTCAGATAGCAAATGAGACCAGGCGAACATTCGACAACCTCTGGCCGCTAGCCCAGCGGCCGCAGGTTCGAAATTCGGTCCCCGCTACCAGCGAAGATGGCCCTCGGAGAGACTCCGGGGGCCATCTTCATGCGTTCTGCGAGCGTGACCCCGGTGCATTCGCGCCGGCGAGCGCGCCTGACCCCGCAGCGGCGCGGCCACTACCTACAATTGCCCAAGCCCGCCGACGGCATGTTCCAAGAGCGCCGGCGGGCGTGAGTGGCGCGTAGGTCATCAGCTCGATCGAGGGTGAAGTGGAGGGCCGCGATGGCGCATGACGCGACCGCGCATGACCCGGGCGAAAACCTGGACCGAACCCGACTACCGCTGCCGGATACACCGACCGGCGGCCATTCCGGCAAGACGGTCGCCGAGTCGAAGATGGCGACCATCACCCCCATCCGGCCCCCGCAGGGGGCGCCGAACGTGGTGATCGTGCTGCTCGACGACGTCGGCTTCGGCGCCACCGCAACATTTGGTGGGCCGGTTGAAACCCCGGCCGGTGACGCGTTGGCCCAGGAAGGGCTGCGGTACAACCGTTTCCACACCACGGCGCTGTGTTCGCCCACCCGGGCCGCGTTGCTGACCGGCCGCAACCACCACGTCGTCAACACCGGAACCATCACAGAGTTTGCCACCGGCTACGACGGCTACAACTGCATCATCCCGAAATCGGCGGCGACCGTAGCCGAGACGTTGCGACAGAACGGCTACAGCACAGCGGCTTTCGGTAAATGGCACAACACTCCGGTATGGGAAGTCAGCGCGGCCGGACCGTTCGATCGGTGGCCCACTGGGATGGGCTTCG
The DNA here is from genome assembly GCF_022354805.1 of Mycobacterium liflandii. Classification (NCBI taxonomy): domain Bacteria; kingdom Bacillati; phylum Actinomycetota; class Actinomycetes; order Mycobacteriales; family Mycobacteriaceae; genus Mycobacterium; species Mycobacterium liflandii. The sequence continues at coordinate 2,181,023 of NZ_CP023138.1, forward strand.
AAGAGTTCTACGGATTCATGGGGGGTGAAGCCCACCAGTACAACCCGGGTCTGTATCACGGCACCACGCCGATCGAACGACCCGAAGACGCCGAGGACTATCACCTGAGCACCGATCTCGCCGATCGCATGATCGAGTGGGTCCACCGGCAGCGGGCCATGGCGCCGGACAGGCCATTCTTTGCCTACTGGGCGCCCGGCGCGACCCACGCGCGATGTGGCGCCGGAGTGGAGCGATCCGTTCCGGGGCCGCTTCGACCAGGGCTGGGACGTGCTGCGCGAGGAGATCTTCGCCCGGCAGAAGCGGTTGGGGGTGATTCCCGCCGATGCCGAGCTGACCGAGCGCCACGAGTCGCTTCCCGCGTGGGACTCGCTGCCCGAGCAGCGCCAGCGCATCGCATCGCGACTGATGGAGGTGTATGCCAGGGTTTCTGGCCCACACCGACCATGAGGTCGGGCGAATCATGGACGCCCTCAAAGAGATTGACGTATGGGACAACACGCTGTTCATCTACATCATCGGTGACAACGGCGCCGCCCCCGGGGGCGGGCTCGGTGGCGTCTTCAACGAAATGGTCACCCTCAACGGACTCCAGGAGGACGTCGATGTGGTGCTGTCGAAGATGGACGAGATCGGCGGGCCGAGGGCCAGCAACGAGTATCCGGTCGGATTCGCCTGGGCCATGTGCACGCCGTTTCAGTTCACCAAGCAGTTCGCCAGCCATTTCGGCGGCACCCGCAACCCGATGATCGTGAGCTGGCCCGCGCGGATCACCGACCGCGGCGGGCTGCGTTCGCAGTTTCACCACGTCGTGGACATCGCACCCACCATCTTGGAGGCCGCGGGTATCCCCGCACCCGAGATCGTCAACGGGGTGGCGCAAAAGCCCCACGACGGGATCAGCCTGATGTACACGTTCGACGACGCGGAGGCCGCCGATCGTCGCCGCACCCAATACTTCGAGATCGGCGGTCTGCGCGGGATCTACCACGAGGACTGGATGGCCTGCACCTACCACGGTCGCATCCTGTGGCGACCGGGGGCGCTGCCCGCGTTCTCCGACGATCGCTGGGAGCTCTATGACCTGTCCCGCGACTACAGCCAGGCCGTGGACCTTTCGGCGCAATTCCCCGACAAGCTCGAGCAACTCAAGGCGCTGTTTGACGCCGAAGGCGTGAAGAACAACGTCTTTCCGCTCGATGACCGGGGCCGCCTCGCCCGCGCGCTGGAGCCCCGGCCCACGATCTTGGGATCGCGGACCTCGATCTCATTCCGCCAAGGCGCCACCCGCATCCCCGAAGACATCATTCGCAGCGCCTTCAATCGGTCGTATTCGATCACCGCAGTCATCGACACCCCCGGCGGCAGCACGGTCGAAGGGGTGCTGCTGGCGGCCGGGGGATACTTCGCCGGCTTGTCGCTGTATGTGCAGCACGGGATCCCCAAGTTCACCTACAACTATTTCGGGTCGACCTACACCACCGTCGCGGCCACCGAGGCCCTGCCCGCCGGCAAAGCCACCGTGGCGATGGAATTCGACTACGACGGCGGCGGTCTGGGCAAAGGGGGACTGGTCAGACTGCTGCTCAACGGACGCGACGTCGGGCAATCTCGCATCGAACGGACCGTGCCGCTGGGCTTCAGCGCCGACGAGGGCGTCGACATCGGCATGGACTGCGGAACCCCGGCCGCAGACACCTACGAAGGCACCTTCGTGTTCAACGCCACGATCGAGCAGGTGACCATCCAGTTGCGCTGATCCGCCGGCCGATGCGGCCACTCCGGCGCGACTGTTGCGGAGTCCGCCACGGCCCGCAGGCCTGGCCGGTATTGTCGACGGCGTCCCTTTCCCGGTTGGCTTTGGCATGCAGATGGATATCTCGACGGCAATTTCCAGTCCCGAGCTCGAAGCGCTGTCCCGCCGATACGCGGCAGCGGTCGATCACCGAGACAGTGCTGCCCTCATCGAGGTGTTCACCCCCGATGCGACGATGCGAATCCACCGCCCCGGACGCGAACCCGCACTGCTCACCGGTCACAGCGAGCTAGCGGGGATCATCACCATCGTGGCGCGCTTCCCGCGCACCGTACACCTGGTGGCGCAAAGCCTCTACGTCATCGAAGGGAAGACGGCCAGCGGCGAAGTCTATTGCACCGCCAACCATTTCAGTGAGAAGCAAGGTGCCTGGCGTAACCACGTGATGTACATCCGCTACCTGGACCGGTATCTGCTCGGCGGCGACGGGGCGTGGCGGATCTCGCACCGCACCGTCGCCATCGATGCCACCGAGGACCGTCCCGTGTCGATCACCGAAGGCGGGGCATGACCTCGGTGCAACTGTCGATGGGGATCCCCTCATTTTCGGCCGAGCCGCCACCGGGCTGGGAACACCTGACCGACTGGGCCCAACTTCTCGAGGGCTTTGGGTTTGATCGAGTGCTGGTTTCCGAGCACATCGCGTTCGGCGCGCACATGGACGCCTACGCAGATCCCGCGACGGGGGGAACCGCCGGTGGCCGCCAGCCCACCGGCCCGGACGGCCACTGGTTGGAGCCGCTGACCACGCTGACTTATCTTGCCGCTCGCACCGAACGAATCCGGTTGGGCACCAACATCCTGCTCGCCGCGCTGCGGCCCGCGGCGGTGTTGGCGAAAACCCTGGCCACCATGGATGTGCTGTCAGGTGGGCGCATCGACATCGGTGTGGGCGTGGGCTGGCAGCGCGAGGAATACGAGGCCGCTGGTGTCGACTTCGACCGCCGCGGGGCGGTCCTGGATCAGACCCTGGAAGTGTGTCAGCGCTTGTGGCGGGAGAACGAGGTCAGCTTTGAGTCTGCGGGGCTGAATTTCGAGCGGATCCATCAGATGCCCAAGCCCGCGCAGCCGGGGGGAGTGCCGATCTGGGTGAGTGGGACGGTCAACCGGGCGGTCGCCCGCCGGCTGGCGCGCTTCGGAGAGGGCTGGATTCCCTGGGGTCCCGACGCGCGCGATGTCGACGCGGGAATCGCGCGGATGCGCGCGGCGGTGGCACATGCCGGTGGCGACCCGAACGGTTTCGGCGTAGCGGGCGCGCTGCGGGTCAAAGCTGATGCGGATGGCCGACCCGACCTGGCCGACGTGGCCGAGCGGGCAAAAACGCTGCGGGACGCGGGCGTCACCGAGCTGAGGATGACCCACTGGCCACTCGCGCCTGAAAACCGCGAACGTGACATCTGCGCCGTCGTCGAAGCGGTGCGCGCCGCCACCGGCGGCTGAGGCCACTTGCGCTGGGGCCCAACGTTCGTCGCCTTAGCCGAGAGGGCGCCCTAGCGCTCTGTGCTGATCGCAGGCGGATAAGGCAGATCGGTGCTGGTGTGCGGATCTACCCGCACCGGGCGGCCCAGGTAGGGGAAGGCGCGTTGCGGGCAGGAGGGGCGATCGCAGATCTTGCAGCCCGCGCCGATGGCGGCGATCGCCTCGGTGTCGGTCAGGTCGACCCCGACGGAGTAGATCAGCTTGTCGGCGTGGGCCAGGTCGCATCCCAGGCCGATGGCAAAGCTCTTCCCGGGTCCGAGGTAGCGGCTGGGCTCGGCGGTGGTGGTTCGGGCGATCCAGAAATAGGTTCGCTCATCGGGCATCTGGGCCACCTGGGTCAGGAACTGACCGGGCCGGGCGAACGCTTGGTGAATCACCCACAGCGGACAGTTCCCGCCGACTCGGGAGAAGTGAAATGCCGTGGCGGATTGGCGCTTGGAGATGTTTCCGGCACTGTCGGTGCGGACGAAGATGAACGGGACCCCGCGGGCGTTGGGGCGCTGCAGGGTGGACAGCCGGTGACAGATGGTCTCGAAGCCGACCTCGAATCGGCGCGCCAGTTGATCGATGTCATAGCGCGTGCTTGCGGCCGCGTCCAGAAACGGCCGGTAGGGCAGCAGCAACGCTCCGGCGAAGTAGTTGGCCAGACCGATGCGGGCCACCCCCCGCGCCTCATCGCTGAGCTGATCGTCACCGGCGATGATGCCGGTGATCAGGTCGGCCTGGGTCAGCAGCGCGATCTGAGTGGCCAGCTGAAAGGCGCGCTGGCCGCGGTTGAGCCAGCGGGCCAGGTAGAGCGTCTTGGACTCTGGCTGAAACATGCGCTTGGAGTTGGGGTTTAGCGACTGCCCATCGTCGAGCACCACGGTGATGCCGAGGTTGTCGCCGAGTAGCCGCGCCAATTGCGCGTCAAGCCCCCCGAGGTGCAGGCCGTGGCGGCCGAACATCTGCTCCGCGGCGATGTCCAACTCGCCGATGTAGTTCTTTCGGTCATAGAAGAAGTCGCGGACTTCTTCGAAGGGCATCGGCTGCCCGGACACCGCCGAAACGTCGGCGGTGGCGCGGCTGTGCAGCGCTTCGAGCTCGGTGGTGGCGTCGTAGAGCCGTCGACGCAGGTGGACCAGCGTCTGTCCCACCGCGGGCATCCGGGCCACCAGTTCCTCGATCTGCGCCGGGGTGGCGGGCCCCTCGGCGAAGACCTCACGCAAGTCCGAGACCAGCCGTGCATCGGAGTCCGGCGCGAAATAGTGGGTCGGCAAGTCGAAACGTTCGGCAAGAGCGAGCAGCACCGAGACCGTGATCGGGCGCTGGTCGTTTTCCAGCTGATTGACGTAGCTGGTCGACAGGCCCAGCGCGCGTGCCAGCGCCACCTGGGTCAGCCCGTGGTCCTCGCGGAGTCGCCTCAGCCGCGCCCCGGCGAAGGTCTTTGGCACGTGTGACACCCTACGCGTACCGCCTTTCACAAGATTTGCGAAATCGCGCCGGTGAGGACACAAAATTACGCCCTTATAGGGCATTTACCCCGAATGTGTGGCTGCGTACTGTGCGGTTTATGCGGATGCACGACGTTCGAACCAGGCGCAGCGCCGAGGACTTCCCATGCCGTGAACACCTGGCGTACCAGATCGCCGAGGTGGCGGCGGACCCGGTCGCGGTGCCCGCCGAAACCGAGGCGATGGTGATCAACCGGATCATCGACAACGCTGCGGTGTCGGCAGCTTCGCTCACCCGCCGCCCGGTGGCCGTGGCCCGGGCGCAGGCACGGGCGTATCCGCGGTCAGACAGGGGCGCAAAGGTTTTCGGCATCACTGGGAACCATGCGCCGGAGTGGGCGGCCTGGGCCAACGGAGTCGCGGTGCGCGAGTTGGATTTTCATGACACCTTTCTGGCTGCCGAATACTCCCACCCGGGCGACAACATCGCACCCTTGGTCGCCGTCGCCCAGCACCTCGGCCTGGATGGCACCGACCTGATCCGAGGCATCGCCACCGGCTACGAGATCCAGATGGCCCTGGTCCGCGGAATCTGCTTGCACGAGCACAAGGTCGACCACGTGGCACACCTGGGCCCATCGGTGGCGGCCGGTCTGGGCACCATGCTCGGGCTGGACCCTGACACCATCTACTCCGCGGTCGGCCAGGCCCTGCACCTGACGACGTCCACCCGGCAGTCGCGCAAGGGATTGATCTCCAGCTGGAAGGCGTTCGCACCCGCCTGGGCGGGCAAGGTCGCCATCGAAGCGGTTGACCGCGCGATGCGTGGGGAAGGGGCGCCGGCGCCGATCTGGGAGGGCGAGGACGGCGTGATCGCCTGGCTACTGTCGGGCCCCGAGCACACCTACCACGTCGCACTGCCCGGCCGCGGTGAACCAAAGCGGGCCATTCTGGACAGCTACACCAAAGAGCATTCGGCCGAATATCAGAGCCAGGCCCTCATCGATCTGGCCCGGCGGATGCGCGGGCGCATCGGTGACTCAGACCAGATCGAGACCATCGTGCTGCACACCAGCCATCACACGCACGTGGTGATAGGCACCGGCTCCAACGACCCGCAGAAGTTCGACCCGGATGCCTCGCGGGAGACCCTCGACCACTCGGTGATGTACATCTTTGCGGTCGCCCTGCAGGACGGCAGCTGGCATCACGTGCGCTCCTACTCGCCGCAGCGGGCGCACCGACCGGACACGGTGGCGCTGTGGCACAAGATCTCCACGGTCGAAGATCCGGAGTGGACCCGGCGCTACCACAGCGCCGATCCGGCGGAAAAGGCATTCGGTGCGCGCGCGGAAATCACCCTCAACACTGGCCAGGTGATCGTCGACGAGCTGGCCGTCGCGGACGCTCATCCGCTGGGGGCCCGTCCTTTTGAGCGCAAGCAGTACGTGGCCAAGTTCCTCGGCCTGTCCGACGGGGTGATCGGTGAAACCGAGCAGCGACGGTTCCTCTCGACGGTCGAGGGCCTGTCGAGCCTGCCGGCGGGCTCGCTGGGTGGGCTCAACCCGATCGCCGATGCGGGGGTGCTGGACCGGTCCCCGACGATTCCGCCCGGGATCTTGTGATGAAAACGGTGTTGGGCACCGCGGTGTCGGCGACCGAGAAGCGCACCGGGTTTCGCGCTGCGCTGGAAAGTGGCCGGCTGCTGCGATTCCCGGGAGCCTATTCGCCGCTCGTGGCCCGATTGGTCGGCGAGATCGGCTTCGACGGGGTGTACGTATCCGGTGCTGCGCTCTCGGCCGACCTGGGGTTGCCCGACATCGGCTTGACCACCCTGACCGAGGTCAGCGCGCGGGGAGCGCAGATCGCGGCCGCCAGCGAGCTGCCCACTTTCATCGATGCCGACACCGGTTTCGGTGAACCGATGAGCGCGGCCCGCACGGTGGCCGTGCTCGAAGATGCCGGGCTGGCCGGCTGCCACCTGGAAGATCAAGTCAACCCCAAGCGGTGTGGGCACCTGGACGGCAAGGCGGTGGTGCCCGTCGGCGTGATGGTCAGTCGGCTGCGGGCCGCGGTATCGGCGCGGCGCGACCCCAATTTCATCGTCTGCGCTCGCACCGACGCCGCGGCGGTCGAAGGGCCCTCCGCTGCGATCGATCGGGCCAAGGCCTACGCCGACGCGGGCGCCGACCTGATCTTCACCGAGGCGCTGCGCACCCCCGCGGAGTTCGAACAGTTTCGCGCGGCGGTGGATACACCGTTGCTGGCCAACATGACCGAGTTCGGAAAGTCTGGGCTGCTGAGCGCCGATGAGCTCCGCGGGATCGGCTACAACGTGGTGATCTATCCGGTGACCACCCTGCGACTAGCCATGTACGCTGTCGAGGCCGGTCTTCGCGAAATCGCCGATGCGGGAACCCAATCCGGACTTCTGAACCGCATGCAGCAGCGTAGCCGGCTCTACGAGCTACTGCGCTACGCCGACTACCAGCAGTTCGACTCCAGCATCTACAACTTCGTCCGCCAAGGAGATCGGCCATGAGCACCCTCGACGACACACCTCGAATCTGTAAGGGCCTGGCCGGCGTCGTGGTCGACAACACCGCCATCTCCAAGGTTGTTGCCGAGACCAACTCGCTCACCTATCGCGGGTATCCGGTTGAGGACCTCGCCGCGCACTGCAGCTTCGAGCAGGTGGCCTACTTGTTGTGGCACGGCGAGCTTCCCGACGACCAGCAGCTGGCATTGTTCATGCAGCGCGAGCGCGCCGCCCGCCGGTTGAACCGATCCATGTTGTCGCTGTTGGCGAAACTGCCCGATACCTGCCACCCGATGGACGTGGTGCGGACATTGATCAGCTACCTGGGGGCCGAAGACCCCGACGAGGACGACAGCAGCCCGAGGTCCAACTACGCCAAGTCGCTGCGGATGTTTGCGGTACTGCCCACCATCGTTGCGGCCGATATGCGGCGTCGGCGCGGCTTGGCACCCATCGCGCCCCACAGCCACATGAGTTACGCGCAGAACTTCTTGCACATGTGCTTCGGCGATGTCCCCGAGAGCGCGGTTGTGGATGCCTTCGAGCAATCCCTGGTGCTCTACGCCGAACACAGCTTCAACGCTTCCACGTTCGCCGCCCGGGTCGTCACCTCCACCCAATCCGACATCTACAGCGCGGTAGCGGCGGCGATCGGTGCGCTCAAGGGGACGCTGCACGGCGGGGCAAACGAAGCGGTGATGCGCGACATGCTCGAGATCGGTTCGGCGGACCAGGCATCGGAATGGTTGCGGCGCAAGCTGGCTCGCAAGGAAAAGGTGATGGGCTTTGGCCATCGGGTGTATCGCAACGGCGATTCCCGGGTCCCGACCATGAAACGGGCCCTCGACCGGGTGGCTGCCGTGCGTGATGGCCAGCGGTGGCTGGACATCTACCAGGTCTTGGAGCGGGAGATGCTGGCCGCCACGGGAATCAGGCCGAATCTGGACTTTCCCACCGGTCCCGCCTACCACTTGATGGGATTCGATATCGGCTCCTTTACCCCGATCTTCGTGATGAGCCGTATTACCGGGTGGACCGCACACATCATGGAACAGACCGCGTCCAACGAGTTGATCCGTCCGCTCAGCGAATATGTGGGTCCGGCCCAACGCATGCTGAAGTTCGCCCGATAGAGACGTTGGGCCGCGAGCGGCTGCCCGCCGGGGCGCCGGACGATGTCAATCAATACGGGATCCGGCGCCGTGGCAGCTGGCGACGGTGTAACGTCGGTCATGAATCCATCGGCCAGGGCTGACCGGAGTGCTTGTTCATAACTGAGACGCCAGGCCGTGCGTGGTTTTGTTTGTCGATCCTCACATGCGTGTGCCGGGTCTACCCGAAGCGAAGGGATCGCGGATGGATCGCCAAGTGTCTTGGCCGGGCCAACGGGAGGCGGTACCCGTTCCTGCGCCGCCAATCTCGCCGCGGCAAATTGGGCGCCAAGGTCTTGACGGCACAAAGCGTGCTGTCGCCGGCGCGATGTTGTTGACGCCATGAGCGCAACTGCGGCTGCTCGGCGCTTGGCTAGTCCGGTGCGGGTTGCCGTGGCGATCGATCTGGGTGCGGTCCTTGACGGGGCATGGTGGCCACGTACAGCCTCGATATCCCAGGAGCTGCCCGAGTTGGTCGACGCCCTGTCCTCGCGCCTGGGCAAGATCATCGAGATCAGCGTCAACTGGTCTTCGCTGGACGGCTCACCGGATCTCGACGCGCTGAACCCGCTCAGAAGTGGTGAACCCGCTCGGCCCGCCGGGCGCCAGCGGCTGATGATGATCACGGGTAGCCGGGCCTCGGCAAACCTGCTGGTCGTACCGTGCCGAACCTCGGTCGCCCTGGCGAAGATGATCCTGCGCAGTGCCGCGCGGCTGCCCATCATGCCCATCGAACGCGAAACCCAGGAATTCCGGACCAGCGACGACGTGGTGCGGGCCGCGCGTGCACAGAGCGCCTTGGGTGGGCAACATCCGCCCGATTGCGAACCTGACCCCGCTGCTCCAGCGATTCCCGATTGATCAATCCGCCCGAACCCCGGGGCGTCGGCGAGCTTACGTGCGGGTACCACAAACTCCGGTCCGCCCAATCCGAGCGACCGTATCGGCAACGCGTCACCTTTGGCGCGCAGTGAGAAAAGGATGGGTGTTATGGCCATGCAGGACAGGTGTGATGCACCACAGGTTCATCCATCCGAGATTCGGATCGGTGACACCATCGGCACCATGGACGACGAACATCTTCCATTCCTGGTCAAGCTGATCAGCGAACCGCAGCGAAGTCCGCAGCGCTGGACATTTTTCGGCAGCGACGAGCGGGGTCTGCAGCACGTGAGCACCTGTGGCGAGGACCAATTGGTTCACCGATACAGCAAGGCGTCGTGACGGCGCCGTTATCACCCGATTGCCAGTGCCCCTACCTCGACCGGGATTGAGTCACTAGACTCCGGAGTTCATGGCCATTCGTCGCGCTGTGCTCGCCATCTCCGACATCGGCGGATACACCAATTACATGAATTGGAACCGGATGCACCTGGCCCACGCGCAGTGGGCGGTCGCCGAACTGCTCGAGGCGGTCATCGACGCCGGCAAAGGCCTCAAGCTGGCCAAGCTGGAGGGGACGCGGCATTCTTCTGGGCCCCCGGCGGAGACGCGAAAGTCGTTGTTTGTGAACGTATCGCGGCCATGCGGCAAGCCTTTATGGAACGACGGGAACGGATCAAGAAGGACATCTCCTGCGACTGCAAGAGCTGCGCACAGCTCGATGATCTGTCGCTGAAGTTCGTCGCGCACGAGGGCGAGGTTGCCGAGCAAAAGGTCAAGCGCCGACTTGAATTGGCCGGGGTCGACGTCATCCTGGTGCACCGGATGCTGAAAAACTCGGTGCCGGTGTCGGAGTACGTGCTGATGACCGAGTCCGTTGCGGAATGCCTTGATGAGTCGATACGCGGGCTCTCGATGCCGCTGACCCACGATTTCGAAGGCATTGGTCAAACGCCGACGTACTACATCGATCTGGCCACCGCCGAGGTGCGTCCCGTGGTGCCCGAACGCGGTTTCGTGAGCCGGTTTTCGGAGATGTTCAAGTTCGAGCTGAAGTCGCTGCCATTCATCCTGGGCGCCAAGCAGGCGTGCGCGGGCTTCCGCAACCTCGATCGCGGCCGAGCCGAGGGACTGCCGGCGGCCTGACGTGGCGCCGCCGTCGTAAGCCCACCCGAGCCTGGCTAGGATCACGGGGTGTCGATTGCGCTGCTTCGTGAGATGTTCGAGAAGATGGTCGTTGCCAAGAACGCCGAGTTGATCGGGCATTACTACGACCCTGACTTCGTGATGTATTCCGACGGGCTGCGCCAGGAATTCGCCGAGTTCAGCGAGGGGCACCGCAAGATCTATGCGAGCGCCATCAGCTACGCGATCGAATACGACGAGGACGCGTGGGTGCAAGCCCCCGACCGGGTCGCCGGACGCGTGTGGATCACCACATCGCGGCCCGGGGAAAAGCCGAGGCGAATCGAAGTCATACTCATCGCCGCATACCGAGACGGCCGCATCCACCGAATCTGGGAGACAACATGGCCGAGTTGGCGCAATGTGGCCGCGCTCGAAGACTACTGATCGGCCCCGTCCGGTAGCACCGCGACGGCCTGATGCGCGCGCCAGCGACCACCGATCGGGCGGTGGTGGATGAGGCCTGAACCTGCGGCGGTCGCCCGGGACTTCATTGCGGCGTTCTCGGCGGCGGACTTTGGCGCGATGCGACATCTGCTCGCCGCCGACCTGATTGCGCACATCACCAACGCCGATGGCGGTGCGGACGTCGTCAACGGACGCGAAGACTACCTGCGCCGCATCGAGGCAATGGATCTGGATGCGGCGCAGTTCCGGGTCGAGTTGACCCAGCCGCCCCAGCCCGTCGATACCGATCGTGTCCTGGTCATGGTCGAGGTCCGTGCCCGTAAAGGCGACAGTGACCAGCTCCAAGACCTGCACAACTACGCGGCCCACTTATTGCGGGTCGTGCGCGGACAGATCGCAGAACTCCACATGGTTGACGCGAAACCCGCTGAAAGCGCCAGGTTTTGGGCCTAGCGCGGCGTCGTCACTGCAGCTGGCGCATCAACTCGGCGGCCGCGGATCGGCCGCTGATCAGCGCTCCGTGCACGGTGGCGGGATTGTCGACCCCCACGGCTTCACCGGCCAGGTAGAGCCGATCGCTGATCGGTTCCTGCAGCTGGCGGCGATCGTCGAGGCCGGATCCCGGTGCGTGAAAGGAATACGAGCCGAGGGCAAGGGGATCGGTGCTCCAACCCGACGATCGGACCTCGGCGGGGGCGATGTCTTTGCCGAACAGCTGCCGGGCGACCGGTAGCGCGCCAGACATCAACTCACTGGGGGAGCAGGACTCCACGTGCCGGCCACGACGGCCGGCGTTGAAGGCCAGCACAATTGGGCCCGCGGCGGCCGGCAGGGTAAGCCACTGTGACCACATGCTGCCCGGGGGGCCGAGGAACTGGTAGAAGGCGTTGTCGGCATCCCAGGTGCGTCTGTCGAACCGGAAGTAGCTCTTGGACAGGACTCCAAATCCCAACGCGGCTATGGCGCGACGGTGGTCATCGGGCAGGGGAGGATCAAAGGTGATGGCGCCGGCTTTCAGGACGCCCAGTGGGGCGGTGACTATTGCCGCGGGCCCCTGGAAGGTTCGGCCCGCCGCCCGCACCAACACCGAGTCATCCTTGTGCACAATGGAATCGACCTTCGTGCCGAAGACGATCGGCAGCCCGTCGGCGAGGCGCCGCGGCAATGCGTCGTAGCCGCTGGTGATAACGACCTGCGGCCCGCTCGAATACGTGCCCTGGTCGTAAGTCGTCGCGGAGAGCTGATCCGCGTCCGCGGCGTACTCGTCTTCGATCACGGTGTTGACGTAGTAGGCCAACTCGGCGCGCTCCCGGTCGGACAGGTCGTCACGGGGGGCCTGAGCGTCCAGCGCCGCGGCCAGACTCCCGTCGTCGACATCGCGGCGAGCTTGGGCCACCAGCCGTCGCCAGGTGTCGTCGTCGTAGCTGATCGGCTCGAGGCGCGGGTCAACCGCCAGCTTGGCCGGGGTGTCATAGTCGGTTGGCGCAAGCCGTGCCTCGACTTGGCCGGCCAGCTCGACGAGCGGATTGTCGGTCGTGCCGTGGATCCAGGAGGCGCCCATTTCCAGCGGCACGCCCCAGTCCCGGACGGTATTGACCCGGCCGCCGACCCGATCGCGGGCCTCGATCAGCCGCACCGGCCATCCGGCATTGGCAAGTGCACGCGCGGCGCCCAGCCCGGCCATCCCGGCGCCGATGACCAGAATCGACCGCGTATCCGTCTTATCCGCCGGCGTTGCGGGGGCGCTCGGCCGGGCTGCGTGATCCGACGCGCATCCGGCGCCCAACTCGGCAGCGGCGCCGCAGCTCAGGCCCGCTGTCGCCGCCAAGAATTTCCTGCGGGGTACCCGGGACACGTCGTCAGCGTCTCATATTTCACCCGATCGCGGCTGGTCCGCGGCCCGGGGGTCGTTATCGGACCGTGTTCGGGGATTGTGATCGGCGGCACATTGCGCTCATGTAAACTTGCGCCCATCCAGAAGGCGGCAACGGGGCCGCGTTGAAGGGGGAGCGGCGATGAGTGCTCGGAAGGCCACCGACGGCAAGGCGCATACCAAGGCGCCCGCTGCATTGCCGGACGTTCTACCCCCGAGCCGCAGCCTTACCGTCCGCGCGGCGGACGGCACCGCACTGCACACCCAGGTCTTCGGGCCGGCCGATGGCTACCCGATCGTGTTGACGCATGGTTTCGTCTGCTCCATCCGGGCCTGGGCCTACCAGATCGCCGACCTGGCGACCGACTACCGGGTGATTGCATTCGATCATCGTGGTCACGGGCGCAGCGGCATCCCGCGGCGCGGCGGCTACACCCTCGAACACCTTGCCTCCGAACTGGATTCGGTATTGGATGCGACGTTGGCCCCGCACGAGCGGGCGCTGATCGCCGGACATTCGATGGGCGGCATCGCTATCTCCGCTTGGTCCGAGCGCTACCGGCACAAGGTGCATCGGCGTGCCGACGCCGTCGCATTGATCAACACCGCCACCGGCGACTTGCTGCGCAAGATCAGAATGCTGTCGGTGCCGCGGGAATTGTCGGCGGCTCGAGACTTTGCCGGCCGGGGTCTGATCAACGCGTTCGGCGGGTTTCCGCTCCCGAGCGCAGTCCGGATTCCCACCCAGTACTTGATCGCGATGATGGCGGTCGGGGCCGACGCCCATCCAACCGCGGCACGCCTGCTCTACGAACTGTTCGCGCAGACGTCGGCGGCGGGCCGTGGCGGCTGCGCGCGGATGCTGGTCGGCGAGGTCGGATCGCGCCACATCAGTCTGGACGGTTTGACGGTACCGACGCTGGTGATCGGCAGTGAGCGTGATCGGCTCACGCCGATCAGCCAGACCCGCAAGATCGCAAGCACTGCGCCCAACGTCTTCGATTTGGTCGAATTGCCGGGCGGGCATTGCTCGATGCTGGAACAGCACCACGAGGTGAACCGGCACTTGCGGACAGTCGTCGATTCGGTCGGCGGCCGCTCCCGGGCCCGCATCAGCTCATAGCAGGGCGGCGACCTCCGCGGCAGCGCGTTGGCCCGACCTGACCGCCCCGTCGAAGTAGCCGGTCCATTCGTCCGCGGTCTCGGTACCGGCCCAGTGAATCGGCCCGACCGGTTTTCGCAATAACTGGCCGTATCTGGTCCACGACCCTGGCGGTACCGCGGCGGTGGGTCCGCCTGGCGCGAATTGTTCTGTGCCCCAGCAGTAATCGGCGTAGTCGAGGGGCTCGAGCGCGTCATCTCCGAACAGCGAGGCGAAACAGCGCAGCGTCCGGTCGCGACGCTGGTCGGCAGATAGCGAGTCGAATTCACGGGCGTCGACGAAGCCCATCAGAATGCCGGGACCGTCGTCGTGCGGACTGGCGTCGAAGGTGATGAAAACGGGGCCCATGTCTGACAACGACTGCCCGGTGAAGCCGTTGATGCGCCAAAATGGCGTCGAATACGCCGCGTAGGCCTTGCTCAACCGGCCCTGCGGCCAGTTGTCGGCGAGTTCCTGGTACCCGGTGGGCAGCGGGGGGTTGAACTCGATGGCGGCGCGATGCGCGGGCGGAATCGCGACAATGACAAAGCCCGCCTCGGCCTGGCCTTGATCGGAGGTGACGGTCACACCGGCACCGTGTCGGTCGATGCGACGAACGGGTGCGTCCAGCACGACATGGGTGCCCAGTTCGGCCGCGGCCAGTTCGGCGATCTGCTGGGTGCCGCCGGGGATGAGCTCCTGCTGGGCCCCGTTTTCCACATCGAGCAACCGGTCCAGCCCGCCGGCGGCCCGCACGTAGCGGGCCGCGTGCAGCATGGACACGTCGTCGGGCTCGCACCCCCAGGTCACCCGGGTCATGATCGCCATCAGGTCGTGTGAGGACGCAGAAGCGCGAACCGATCTCAGCCATTGCCGCAGCGAGACACCGTCGAGGTCGGCGGCCCGGTTCGCAGCCCAGGGAGCCGATATCGGGATGCTGCGGGCAAGCCTCTCGAATTGCCAGCGTAGCCGCGCGATGTCGAGCAGCCCCGTCAGCGAAAGTCTGGGAATGGTGCCGCTGTAGGGGCGGACCCCGCCGCGCCAGCGGATCACGTTCTTGCCGTCGTGGAAGGTCGGAACGGTGGGAACACCCAACTCGGCGGCCAGCGCCAGGACTGCGTCCTGGGTGGGGCCAACGAACGAGCCGCCCATATCCGCCGGCAATCCGGCGATGGAGCCGGTGAAAGAGCGGCCGCCAACGCGATCGCGACCTTCTAGTACCAGCACATCATGACCTTGACGCGCCAGGTCGCGGGCTGCGGCCAGACCGGCAAAGCCGGCGCCCACTATCACCACGTCGACAATCCACGATGGGTTTGTCACGCCCTCCAGTGAACAGCATCTCAGCCCATCCGTACGCTAAATTTCGATTGCCCGAAATTCCGGCGGGCGGCGGCGCTGCCCACATTGTCGACAGGCAGGTGCGTTGAGGGTCTTCACCGCGTTGTACGGGTTAGCCGACGCCGCCGAGCGGGCGCGGGAGCTGCGGGACGCCGGTGCGAGTGGGGTAGCCACCTTTGAGGGCCCACACGACGTATTCGCTCCACTGACCCTCGCCGCCACGGTAGGCGGCCTGGATCTGATGACCAACGTGGCGATCGCTTTTCCACGTAATCCGATACACCTGGCCCATCAGGCCTATGACCACCAGCTGCTCAGCGGCGGCCGATTCATCCTGGGCCTTGGCACCCAGGTGCGCGCCCAGATCGAGGATCGGTTCGGCGCCGCGTTCGACCACCCGGTGGCCCGGATGACCGAGCTGATCGCTGCCTTGCGGGCAATCTTTGCTGCCTGGAATTGCGGTGACCGGTTGAACTTTCGCGGACAGTTCTACCGGCACACGCTGATGACACCGACTTTCAACCCCGGCCCAATTCCCTTCGGCCCGCCCCCGATATACGTCGGTGCGCTCGGGCCCAGGCTGACCCGGGCCGTCGCCCAGCATGCCGATGGTCTGCTGGTAATGCCGTTTGGCTCCAAGCGTTTTCTGCATGCCAACACGATGCCGGCGGTACACGAGGGGCTGCGTGCCGGCGGGCGTCAGGCCGGCGAATTCACGATAATTCCGGAGATCATTGTGTCGGCCGGCGACACCGAGGCCGACCGGGAACAAGCCGCCGCGGGCACCCGACGGCTGCTGGCCTTCTACGGGTCTACCCCCGCCTACCGGCCGGTGCTGGCGGCGCACGGCTGGGAAGGCTTGCAGCCCGAACTCAATGCCCTGTCCAAGCAGGGGCGCTGGCAGGAAATGGGCGCGCTGATCGACGACACCATGATGCACACCTTGGCGGCCTGCGGCACACCCGCCGACGTTGCGGCGCACATCCGCGATCGGGTGGATGGGATCTCTGACACCGTGTGCCTGTATCAGGCCGCACCCATTGGGCTTCGCACGCTCGCTGCGATCATCGACGAGCTGCGCTGAACCAATTGGGTTGTCTGTCAAGCGCTTCGGGGCCCTGATGGATTCGGGGCGGGCGCATCGGCTAGGGCAGGCCGTCGCTTCCGTCTTGGCCGAGCAGCAGCCCACCGGAGCCGCCGGCACCGCGAGTGCCGGTGCCGGCGCCCACACCGCCGTTGCCGCCGTTGCCGCCGGTGCCGATCAGCACGGCGTTACCGCCAATGCCACCGGCCCCGCCGCTATCGCCGACACCCAACGATTCTGCGCCGGAACCGCCGGCCCCGCCGGTACCCAGCAGTATTCCGCCGGCCCCGCCGGCCCCACCGCAACCGAGCAAGCCGGCATTGCCGCCGGCCCCACCGGAACCGCCGCCGTTGGCGACACCGAATCCGCCGAAGCCACCGGCCCCGGCGCTGGAGAACAACAACCCGGCATTGCCGCCGGCCCCACCGGCACCGCCGGTGTTGCTGCCGAACCCGCCGTCGCCGCCGATCCGGCCGCTGCCGAACAGCAACCCGGCGCTGCCGCCGGCCCCACCGACAGCGCCGTCGGCGACGGCGCCCGCTCCGCCCGTTCCGCCGGAACCACCCGGGCCGCTGAGCAGCCCGGAATTGCCGCCGGCCCCGCCGGCGCCACCAGCACCGGTAAGGCCGTAACCACCGGCCCCACCGTCACCGCCGCCGGCTCCGACCAGCCCACCCAGCAGCCCGCCGGCTCCGCCAACACCACCGGCCGCGCCGTTCAACGCGCCGAAGCCGCCAGTCCCGCCGATCCCTCCGCCGCCCCACAGCCCGCCGGCGCCGCCGGCCCCGCCGACGCCGCCATCCGCGGTCGATGAGTATCCGCCGGAACCGCCGGCCCCACCGGTGCCGGTCAGCCATCCGCCGGCCCCGCCAGCCCCGCCGGACCCGCCGGTGCCCCACATGCCGGCCGCACCGCCAGCCCCGCCATCGGCACCGGTGCTCATCGCGCCGGACCCGCCGGCCCCGCCGTCTCCGAACACCCATCCGCCCGCGGTCCCGGCGGCGCCGCTGCCCGCGGTCCCGGCGGCGCCGCTGCCCGCGGCCCCGGGGGTGCCGTTGCCGATCAGCGGGCGCCCGGTGAGGGTCTGGACGGGCGCGTTGACCGCGCCCAGTGCTTGTTGTTGGAAGGTATGCAGTGGCGAGGTGCTGGCTGGCGCGTTGAATCCGTCCAGCCCCAGCAACAGCCCGCTGGTCCCGCCGACCCCCGTCGCGCCGGCCGCCGGGCCGGTCCCGCCGACACCGGCATTGCCGCCGTTGCCGATGAGCACCCCAGTGCCCCCCGCGCCACCGTCCCCGCCGGTGGTGCCGACCCCGCCGTTGGAGTACTGCAGCCCGCCGTTGCCGCCGGCCCCGCCCGCGCCGCCGTCGGAGGAGCCGTACCCGCCGGCACCGCCGACGCCGCCGGCCGAGAACAGCAACCCGGCGTTGCCGCCGGCCCCGCCGACCCCACCGGCGCCGGCAACTCCGCTGCCACCGGCCCCACCGGCCCCGCCCGTGCCGAACAGCGCGCCGGCGTTGCCGCCGGCCCCACCATTGCCCCGTCCCCGCCGGTACCGACTCCGCCCGTGTCGCCGGCCCCACCCGGGCCACCGAACAGTCCGGCGTTGCCGCCCGCCCCGCCATCGCCCCCGGTCCCACCGGCGCCGAACCCGCCGGTCCCGCCATGGCCGCCGCCGGCACCGACCAGCCCGGCCAGCAGCCCGCCGGCGCCACCGGCCCCACCGGTCCCGCCGACCCCGCCGGGGCCGTACCCGCCGGCGCCACCGAGACCCCCGGCACCCAACAGTCCGCCGCCCCGCCAACCCCGCCGACCCCGCCGGTCGGGTTGGCGACGGTGCCCGGTGTCCCCGAGCCGCCGATCCCGCCGTCACCGAGCAACCAGCCGCCATCGCCACCGTTGGCTCCGGTCCCCGGGGCCCCGTTGGCGCCGTTGCCGATCAGCGGGCGTCCCGTGGCCGCCAGCAACGGCGCGTTGATGAGGGTCAACAGCTGCTGCAGCGGGCCGGTGTTGGCCGCTTCCGCGGCGGAATAGCCGCTGGCGCTGGCGCTCAGGGCCGCCACGAACTGGTCGGAAAAGACCCCCACCTGGGTACTGAGTTGCTGGTAGGCCAGGCAATGGCCGGAAAACTGCGCCGCGATCGCCGCCGACACCTCGTCTTGGGCCGCGGCCACGACCGTTGTTATCTGGGTAGCGGCGGCCGCATTGGCCGCATTGAGGGTCGTATTCAGGCCTGCCAGATCGTTTGCCGCGGCCTGCACCATGCCGGGCACCACGTCAACAAGCGTCATGTCACACCTCCGCTGGGTCGTTACACCCGGGCTGCGGCTCGGATCTCCATCGATACGCTCGGCAAACTGGAGCCTACTGCGGATGCGGTGTGAAATACCAGGTTCTTGGCGCTCTGATCGCGTACGCCGGGCGTCGAGCAACGCGCGGTGCGGTCAGGGCGCAACCGTGAGCCAGTCGGAGAATCCCGACGGGTCGTGGCGTCCCAGCGCCCCGTGCTCGTAGAGGCCCCAGCCTTCCACCGGATCCGTGTCGCCGTCACGGCATACCGCGCGGCCCACGTGGTCGATGACGCCGAAGCCGGACCGCGCGATGATCGCCGGATCGGTCATGCCGTAGGTCAGCCGCTCGACGAACTTCTCGCCCTTCCACATGCCGTGCAGCCAGTCCGAATCGCCGCCGTAGCCACCGCCGACATGAATCGGAACCGCCAGCTTGGATTCCACATCGAAGTGCACCGGCGTGCCATCGGGTCTGGTGGCGTCGATGGTTGTCCCGGTCGGGATGCGGGTGCCCGAGCGGTAGTGAATCTTGACCCGCGGCCAGCCCAGCTGTTCGACGCGGCCATCACGCCAGATCCGGGTGCAGTCATTGAGCGAGCGGAATCCGCTGGGCTCCTCTTGAATGATCAGCACGATCGCGAAGTCGTCGAACGCCATGGGGACATACAGCCACCACATGCCCTCAAACGGCGGGTCCGCGGGTCGCCCAGCCGGCTCGGGCTCGCCGACCGGCCGGATGCCCCACGATCGGTCCCGACTACCGATTCAGGTCGCCGGGTCGACGTCGATCTGCTGCCCGTCGACCTGGATTTGGCCGCTCCAGGTGCCGAGCTGGGCGAAGCGCTGCGCATCCAGGGTCACCCGGTTGCCGGACCGCAGCAGATGCGGCTGCTCCGCAACGACGTCGAACAACCCCTCCCAGGTGAGATCGGCTGACACGCCTTCGGTTTCGTCCAGCACCAGGCGCAGCTTGCGCAGCGGCTCTATCACGTCGATCCGGTAGCCGTTGACATGCTGGTGCAGCCGGTCCTGATCGATCGCGTCCGAAAGGTGCACCGCGGTTTGGGTATCCCCGCGCCTGATCAGCAGGAACGCGTCCTTGACGCCGAGGTTGGGGTAGTAGCCGATACCGCTGATCACAAAGATGTTTCCGGTGCGGTCATGGGCGTTGAAGTAGGAGCGGTCGTAGAAATTGCGGTCGGAGGAGCCGGGCCAGGCGATCGGTTGGGGAAGTTGATGTACCGGGTACTCGTCGAGGGGGCCAAGTGGTTGCGGCATCAGCGCTCATCTCCGATCAGACGTTTCATCAATCCAGCGTGGTAGAAAAGTGATTCGACATCGTCGGGCTTTTCCACCTCACCGAAATGCACCCGACGCGCCCCGGTGCGCATGAAGACGCAGGCCCACATGACTCCGGAATAGACGTAAAACCAGTGCAGGTCACCAAGTTGGGTACCGGTGAGTCGCTGGTAGGTGCGGCGTACGTCGTCCTCGCGCATCACCGTGGGCAGCCCGGGCAACGTCGCCAATCCGGCAAATTCTTCAAAAGCCATGTGCGCAAATATCATCCACGCGACATCGAGTTCGCGGGGTCCCAACGTGACCATCTCCCAGTCCAGTACCGCCACGGGCCGAAAGTCGCGGTACAAGACGTTGCCCACCCGGGCGTCGCCCCAAAGCAGCACGGGTTCGCGTGCGGCCACCTCGCTGGGCCAGTGCTCTTGCAGCCACTGGAAGGTCCGCTCTATCAGCGCGGAGTTGCCGATGCCAGGTACCGCGAAGTCGTACCACGAGCGCACCCAGTCGAAATGCCTGCGCAGCGCGGTGTCACCGGACGGCCCGTCGGACAGGAAGCCAAATGTGTCTTGCGGCTTCGGTATTGAATGCGGCATGGCCAACAGTCCGACGGTGGCGTCCTGTAGCTCACGCTGCCGCTCGGCCGGCGCATCGGCGAACCAGTTGTTGCCGAACGTGTAGGGCATCACGTCGGGCGGTACCACGCCCTCGACGTAGTCCATCAGAAAAAACGGCGTCCCCAGCACTTCTCCGGTGGGTTCCATCCAGCGCACTCGGGGCACCGGGACGTCGCTGAGTTCACCCACCAGCTTGATGACTTCGAATTGGTGGTCGAGTCGGTAGCTGGGGAACACGGGCACATCTCCGGCGGCCGGCGCCACCCGGGCCACCAGCTTCTGCTGCACCGGCCGGTGATCCTCGTGCCAACGTGCGGTCAGGATGATCGTTTCCGAAGACATCCCCGTCGAGTCGACACCGCTTTCCACGGTCACCTCGGGTGCCGCGTTGCCGGGCAGCACGCCCGCCAGCCACCGTGCCATCACTGCCGGCAAAGTCGTCATGTCGCGGCTGGAGCGCTGTAGGTGGGCTACATCTTCGACCGGCGTTTCGTTGGCCACAGCTGCTTCCTTCAAGAGGCAATTACGATACGGTAGGTAGCGTTATGAAAGCAGACCCCTCTTCCCTTGACAAGGCCCCCGGCGCCGGGCGGCCGCGGGATCCCCGCATCGACTTTGCCATTTTGAGCGCGACCATGGAACTGCTTGTGCAAATCGGCTATTCCAACCTCAGCCTGGCTGCTGTCGCGGAGCGGGCGGGCACCACCAAGTCTGCGTTGTACCGGCGGTGGTCGAGCAAGGCCGAGCTGGTCCATGAGGCCGCGTTTCCGGTGACGCCCAGCGCGCTGTCGGCTCCGGCCGGCGACTTCGCCGGAGATATCAGGATGATGGTCGCGGCGACGCGCGATGTCTTCACCACCCCGGTGGTTCGAGCCGCATTGCCGGGGCTGGTCGCCGACATGACCGCGGACGCCGACCTCAACGCCCGGGTGCTGTCGCGTTTCACCGAGTTGTTCGCCACGGTGCGTATCCGGCTGCAGGAGGCCGTCGACCGTGGCGAGGCGCATCCCGACGTGGATCCGAACCGGATGATCGAATTGATCGGGGGAGCCACGATGCTGCGGGTACTGCTGTATCCGGACCAGATGCTCGACGAGGCATGGGTGGATCAGACCACCGCGATACTCGTGCATGGTGTGACCCGGTGACGGGTGCGCTCGCCGGGCGGGCGGCCATCGTCACCGGCGCCAGCCGTGGGCTGGGGCGCGCCATTGCGCTTGCCTTGGCCGCCGAAGGGGCCGCCGTTGTCGTGGCCGGGCGTACCGAGCAGGTGTGGGACAGCCGCTTGCCCGGAACCATCGGTGACACCGTCGCCCAGATCGAGGCGGCAGGGGGACGTGCGGTGGAGGTGCGCGCCGATCTGACCGACCGCGACGACGTCGCGGCGCTGGTGACGGCGGCCCGGGACAGCCTGGGCCCCATCACAATTCTGGTGAACAACGCCGCGTTCACCGCCCCCGGACGGCCACCGGTGCCCGGTGCGGCACCGCGCGCCAAATCCAGCAGAGCCGCGGTCGGCAAGCCGGGCTGGCCCGGATTCGTCAGCGTCCCGTTGGCGGCGTACCGCCGGCACTTCGAGACTTCGGTTTTTGCCGCATACGAGTTGATGCAACTGAGCTGCCCCGACATGATCGCGGCGGGGGCCGGCTCGATCATCAACATCACTTCGGTGGCATCCCGGCTACCCGGCGACGGGCCCTATTCTGACCGCAGCGGCGGCGTCCTGCCCGGATACGGCGGCTCCAAAGCCGCGCTCGAACACCTGACCCAATGTGCGGCTTTCGATCTCGCCGACCACCACATCGCGGTGAACGCGCTGGCGCTTTCGAAGCCGATTCCGACCCCGGGGCTGTCCTATTACGCACGCGAATTCGATGACACCGCTTCGGCGGAGGAATTCGCGCGGGCGGCCGTGGTGCTGGCGTCGGTGGACGCCGACCTGGTTACCGGGCGCACCATCGGCCATCACGAAGTCCTCGACGGTAGCTTTCGGGCGTTCGGGCGCGACTAGCGCCCAGGGCGCCGAGGCGGCCAGCGATAGTGTGCGTGTTCCTGGCGGCGCGGACTCCTGACGTGCAACTATGAACAAAGACCATGCCGCAGATGGCGGCAGGCAGGTGTGTGCCGATGCCCGGAATTGACAAGCCGACGGGACGCGTTGTTGCGCTGATCGTGTTGCTGATTCTGGTTGCCGCTGCCCTGCGCGGCTATCTCCCGGACGACGATGGCACCTCGCACACCGAACCGGCTACCAGCCGTCCGGCGCTGGTATTCGTCATAGCGGTCTTGAGCGGCAGTGTCGCCTTGATGGCATTCGCCATCATTGCGCGGCTGCGGGATCCGCGCGCAGTGGCGCCCAGCGCGGGGGACCTCGCCCAAATGCTTGGCGGCGGACACCGACGAACCAGTTGACGGGTGTTGCTGATCGGACTCGCGGTGATTGCCGCCTATCTGCTGCTCACGCTGCTGCTGTCGCGCCTGTTTACCCCGGACGAAGTCGCGCCGTCGGCGCCCGCTTCCGATCCCGGCGTGCCGGCGCCGACCGGCGACGGTGCGCCCAGGCCGCAACAACCACAACAGCCTTCCGACGACAACATCAATACCCTCGAAATTCTGCTCGCAGCAACAGCGCCGTTGCTCCTGACCATCCTGGCTGCGGTGGCGGTTCTGTGGCGGCGCCGATGGCGTGCCGAGACCTCCAATACCCACACCGACGTTGCCGGCGAATCCCCGGAGCCGCCGCAACGTTCGCAACTGCTGGTGCGGGCGGCCAAAGTCGGACTGGCCGAGATAGCCGACCTCGAGCGCGATCCACGCGAGGCGATCATCGCCTGCTATGCGGCCATGGAACGCGAACTGGCCAATGTCCCCGCGGCCGCGCCGCGCGACTTCGACACCCCAACCGAGGTGTTGGCGCGCGCAGTGCAACATCATGCGCTGCAGGCCGATAACGCCGTACAGCTGGTGAACCTGTTCGCTGAAGCGCGGTTCAGCACGCATGTCATGAACGAGGGCCACCGCGAGTTGGCGGTGCGCGTTCTGCGGCTAGTGCTCGACGAACTCGCGGCGCCCGTGGGTGCCTCGACCGGCCGAGGCGATGAAATGTGAAAAGGCTTATTGTGCTGGGCGTTTTGCTCATTGTCGCGGTGGAGCTGCTGACGCTGGCCGTGCGTGACCACCGACTGGTCCTGGCGGCCTCGGGGGTGGCCGTCGCCCTGGTGCTGCTCAACATTCGTCGAGTGGTGGGGCACGCAATGGCGCCGCCGGCGGAGACGGACCCCGATGACGTGGGCGACGGACTGCGTCGCTGGCTGTCGGGTACCGAGACCACGATCCGTAGGTCGGAATCCACCCGGGCGGACTGGGACCGGCATCTGCGTCCGATGCTGGCGCGACGATACGAAATCGCGACCGGGCAGCGGCAAGCCAAAGATCCGGCGGCATTTCACGCCACCGGGCGCATGCTGTTCGGGGAGGACCTGTGGGAGTGGGTCAATCCGAACAATGTCGCGCGCACCGGGGATCGCCAGGCCGGTCCCGGTCGTGCGACCCTCGAAGCGATACTGCAGCGGTTGGAGCAGGTGTGACAGGCCCTTGGCATCGGGAGTTGAAGCGGGAGCGGATGTGAGCCGAACATGACCATGCCGGCCGCGCTGACGACCGCTGCCTGCGAGGCGGTGATCGATGAGATCGAACGCGTCGTGGTCGGCAAACGCGCGGCACTGACCCTGATACTCACCGCGGTACTGGCTCGGGGCCACGTTCTCATCGAAGACCTCCCCGGCCTGGGTAAGACGTTGATCGCGCGCTCGTTTGCCGCCGCGTTGGGGCTGGAGTTCAAACGGGTGCAGTTCACTCCCGATCTGCTGCCGGCAGACCTGCTCGGCTCCACCATCTACGACATGCAATCGGGTCGCTTCGAGTTTCGGGCGGGGCCGATCTTCACCAACCTGCTGATGGCCGACGAGATCAATCGCACGCCGCCCAAGACCCAGGCGGCGCTGCTGGAGGCGATGGCCGAAGGACAGGTCAGTATCGACGGCCAAACGCACAAGTTGCCCATGCCGTTCATCGTGTTGGCCACGGACAACCCGATCGAGTACGAGGGCACCTATCCACTGCCGGAGGCGCAGCTGGACCGGTTCGCCATCCGGCTCGAACTGCGCTACCTCTCCGAACAGGATGAGACGGCGATGCTGCGGCGCCGGCTCGAACGCGGGTCAGCCGAGGCGACGGTGAACCAGGTGGTGGACCTGCACGACCTGTTGGCCATGCGGGAATCGGTCGAGCAGGTGACCGTTCACGACGATGTCTTGCAGTACGTGGTGTCGTTGGCCACCGCGACCCGCAACCATCCGCAGGTCGCCGTCGGTGCCAGCCCTCGGGCCGAACTCGACCTGGTCCAGCTCTCCCGCGCCCGGGCGCTGCTACTCGGGCGCGACTACGTGATCCCCGAAGACGTCAAAGCGCTGGCTACCGCGTCAATCGCGCACCGGATCACCTTGCGTCCGGAAATGTGGGTGCGCAAGATCCAGGGAGCCGATGTCATCGCAGAACTGTTGCGGCGCTTGCCCGTTCCGCGCACCAATGCGGGAAGCCGATGAGCGACGGCGCGATGTGATCCAAACTCGTGATGTCGAGTTGCGCTGGCGTGCTTCGCCACTGACGCTGGCCGTCGCCACGTGCGCCGGAGTGGCCCTGGCCGCCGCCCTCATTGCCGGCCGGTGGCAACTGACCGCGTTCGCGGCGCCACTGCTCGGCGTGCTGTGCTCGATCTACTGGCAGCGGCCGGTCCCGACCGTTCATGTGCACGCCGAGCCCGATCTGCAGCGTTGCTTTGAAGACGAGCGGGTGGGCGTGAAGGTTTGGGCAACAGTGGATTCGGCGGCCGGGGAGGGAAGCGAGGCGGTCCTGGTCACCGTCCGGGCGCCGGCCGGCATGCAGCTCGACATCGACGCGTCGAGTTCACGCCAGGCAAAAAGCGTTGAGGTGGTGACACAGCGGTGGGGCCGCTATCCCATCGAGGCGCGCGTCGATGTCGTCGCGCGCGGCGGGCTGTTGATAGGCGATGGGACGGTCGAGGCCGCCCAGGTGGTCGTCTTTCCGCTCACACCGCCGCAGCCGACGGCCATTCCGCAGACCGAGCTGCTCGACCGGTTGGGTGCCCACCTCACCCGGTACATCGGCCCAGGCGTCGAATACGCCGACATTCGCCCCTATGTTCCGGGGGACCAGCTGCGGGCGGTGAACTGGGCGGTCAGCGCGCGGCGCGGACGTTTGCATGTGACGCAGCGGTTGACCGACCGAGCCGCCGACGTCATCGTGCTGATCGACACTTACCGGCAGCCGCCGGGCCCGGCCAGCGAAGCCACCGAGCGAGTAGCGCGCGGGGCGGCTCAGGTGGTTCAGACCGCCCTGCGCAATGGTGATCGGGCCGGGATCATCGCGCTGGGCGGCAATCGCCCGCGGTGGATGGGAGCCGACATCGGCCAACGTCAGTTCTATCGGGTGCTCGACACCGTGCTCGGTAGCGGCGACCGGTTCGAGAAGACGACCGGGACACTCGCTCCGCGTGCCGCCGTTCCGACCGGGGCCATTGTCATCGCGTTCTCCATTTTGCTGGACACCGAATTCGCGCTGGCGCTGATCGACTTGCGTAAGCGGGGCCATGTCGTGGTTGCCGTGGACGTACTCGACGGCGCTCCTTTCGAGGGGGAGCAGGACCCGCTCGTGGTCCGGATGTGGGCGCTGCAGCGTGCCGGGATGTATCGGGACATGGCAACGGTGGGCGTCGACGTACTCGACTGGCCGGGAAACCGTGCACTCGAGCAGTCGATGGGGGCGTTGCCCGATCGCCGCCGTCGGATCCGCGGACGGCTGCGGGGGAGCGTCTGACATGGGATAGGTGGCCGGAACCGGCAGTCGAGTCCTGTCCCCGGTATTCGGGCTGCTCATGGTGGGCGCCGCCGGTGCCGGAGCTCAGGGGCCGGTAATCGTCGCTCTGGCCGGAGCCGTCATTGCCTTGGTAGCGGGAATCTTGGTGCGTACGGCGGCAACGGTTGCGGTATTGCTGACGGTGCTGGCGCTGGTGTTGTCGGCGCCGCCGCAATTGCTTGCCGCACTGTGTGGCCTTTGCGCCGTGGCCTACCTGGTGAGCCGGCACGCGGCCGGGGCTCCCGCCGGCGTCGCGATGGCTACCTGGCCGACTATCGTTGCCGCCCTTGGATTTGCGTTCGCAGGCCTGGCGGCCACCGCATTTCCGCTGCAGGTGCCGTGGTTGCCATTGGCGGCGCCGTTGGCGGTGCTGGCAATCTATGTATTGGCCACCCGTCCGTTTCTGCACTGAACGTTTTTGCGGCGCCGGCGAGGATTGCGGGCCGGCGCGGACTGGCGTATTTCCGGCACGTAAAAGAAATTTCGCGAAACCCCGGATATCGGACTCCGATTTTCCTAGAGTCCTGTTCTACAGGCCGGGTCCAGGGGCCGACCGTCTGAGCAGGGCCAGATGTGGACGTGTCCGGGTGCGGGGCTGCGGTCTGTAGCGACTTCGAGAAAGGGATGGGCTGATGAGCTTTGCAGTGTTGCCTCCGGAGATCAATTCATTGCGAATCTTCGCTGGCGCGGGGTCCGCGCCGATGTTGGAGGCAGCGGTGGCCTGGGATGGGCTGTCGGCAGAGTTGGGGACGGCGGCGGAGTCGTTCGCATCGGTGACCTCAGGATTGACGGGTCAGGCGTGGCAGGGCGCGGCGGCCAAGGCGATGGCGGCGGTCGCGGCGCCCTACTCCAGTTGGTTGAGTGCGGCGGCCCGGGCGGCGGGGGCGGCCGGGCAGGCCAAGATGGTGGCGTCTGCGTTTGAGGCGGCACGGTCGGCGATGGTGCATCCGCTGGCGGTGGCGGCCAATCGCAACGTGTTTGTGCAGTTGGTGATGTCGAATCTGTTCGGTCAGAACGCGCCGGCGATCGCGGCGACCGAAGGCACGTATGAGGAGATGTGGGCCGCGGACGTGGCCGCGATGGTCGGGTATCACGGTGGCGCCTCGGCTGCCGCGTCGGGGCTGCCGTCGTGGCAGCAGGCGTTGTCGGGGTTGCCCGGCATAGGTCAAGCGGCGGCGGCGCCCGCGGCAGCGTTGTTCAACTTGCCTACCGTCAACACTGGCCTGGGCAACTCGGGCCAGTGGAATCTCGGCGGCGGAAACAACGGCTCGTTCAACCTGGGCAGCGGAAACTTCGGAAATCTGAACCTGGGCGGCGGCAACATCGGCAACCTCAACCTCGGTGGTGGGAACTTTGGTTTCGCCAACCTGGGCAATGGCAACATCGGCAATACCAACTTCGGTAGCGGCAACAACGGCAACCTCAACTTCGGCGGCGGAAACTTGGGGAACGGAAACTTCGGTCTCGGCAACTTCGGGAGCGGAAACTTCGGCAACGCCAACGGCATGGACCCCGTGTCGTTTAGCACCGGGAACAACATCGGTGACGCAAACCTCGGTGCCTTCAACCTCGGCAGCGCCAACATCGGTTTGTCCAACATCGGGTTGGCGAATATCGGAAATAACAACTTCGGATTCGGCAACGTGGGTAACAACAACATCGGTTTCGGTCTCACCGGAGATAACCAGGTCGGCATCGGTTCCAGGGCTCCGGCGTTGTTGATTAGCAGGCTTGTGAGCTGGGGAATTGTGGATTGAGGAGGTCTAGGCGGCGGTTGGCGGTCAAAGCGGTGATCCGGCAGGCTTCGGCGATGTTGTCGGCGCCGTTGAGGCGGTGCAGATTGATTGCGGTGTTGCGTAGCGTTGCTAGGACCTGTGCGCCGTTTCCGGTATGTGCCCTTTGACGGTCTTCGTCGAAGGTGACGTCGCGTATCCAGTGCAGGCTGTTCTCGATTCCCCAGTGTTGACGCATCCAGGTCATGATCGCGGTAGGGCGGGCGTGCTCGAACGGCAGGCTGCAGATGGCATAGACCACCTCCACGCTGCGCTGGTCGGTGGCGGTGATCAAGCGTTCACGAGTGATCCGGATGATTTGTTTTGCGTAGGGGAAGCCGATTCCTCGTGCAGCGGTGATGATTTGCAGGGTGCGGGTCTCGACACGGCCGTGGCCGCGGGAGTCGTCGGTAGCGGCTGTGGGCACCTCGGCCCAGGGCAGCGCGGTGATACGCGCAAGTATTTTGGCTTGGTTGGACTTGACGATCATCAGGTAGTGCGACTTCAAGGTGGCGCAGATCAACTTCGCGGTGACGACCTGGGTATGCATCGCATCCACGGTGACCAGCCACCGCAAGCTACCCGGCAGCAGCGTGAGCAGGGCACGTACGCAGGGAATTTCATTGCTTTTCTCGGCGACAGCGAGTTGACCGAGCACCAATCGGGCACGGTGGGCGAACACCGACACGAGATGCGTGGCTGTCGCTTTGGCGCGTAAAGGCACCACGCAGCATCTTGCCGTCCAACGCGATCGGCACCAATCCACTGGGGTCGCTGCTGGCCACGTGTGCAGTGAAGTAACTGCCCATCCTGGCGTTGAGGTCGGCGGGGTCTAGCCGAGACAAAACAGCGCGGAAGGTCTTCTCACTGGGCCGCCGGAACCGGACCCCTAATTGGGCCAACACATCATCGGGAGCGGTGGCCGCCCATGTGGCAAAACCAGCATAGCCGCGCATCCCCGCGGCAGTGGCCAGAACCGCGATCGCCAACAAAGCCATCAGCGAATACCTCCGACCGCGTGGGTCCCTCGGGTCTGGCACCGAGGCCAACACATCGAGAAACTCCGATCCGATGAGCTCGCTGCGCTCACCAGGACTCCAGCGGTCGAACACCTCTGGAACCGACGACACAGGCAATACTGAAACGGTAGGCACGGGCAACTCCAGACCAACGACGAACAGTAACCAACTCGATCGTTCTCCAGATAGCCCGTGCCTACACTCCGGCCCCAATAGCGCGGCACCAAAGATCATCAACCCAGCTCACAAGCCTGCTAATCAACAACGCCGGAGCCCTGGCATCGGTTCGTTGAACGCGGGCACCGGGAATTTCGGTTTCGGCAACTCCGGTGACAACAACATCGGATTCTTCAACTCCGGCAGCGGCAACGTCGGGGTGTTCAACTCCGGGGACGGCAACACCGGTTTTGGCAACTCCGGCGGCGTGAACTCCGGCTTCTGGAATTCAGGCGGGCTCAACACCGGTTTCGGTAACGCGGGCGCCAACAACCTCGGTTTTAACAACGCGGGCTCCAGCAATGTGGGTGATAGCAATGCCGGTGGTTCCAACATAGGCTCCGGTAACGCCGGCTACAGCAACACCGGTTTCTTCAATTCCGGGGGCTCAGCCACTTTCATCGGTGGGAACACGGGATTCTTCAACTCGGGTGACCTCAACACTGGCGGCGGCAACGCCGGCAGCGTCAACACCGGCTTCCTCAACTCGGGTGATTTCAACACCACCGTGGGCAGCGCCGACACCCCAGCCGGAGCCCTGGGTGGCATGACCGAAAAATTCATCACAACATCCCCTTCCGGCCGCAACCATCGGCGACCGCCCGCCCAGTTATTGCGACGGAGTCTACATAGATGTCGATTATCGGGAATAACTTTGAGCCACTTGATAATTCATAGTTGAATGAGATATTCAACGACCTGCTAGAAGCGAAATAGATTGTCGCTTAGATTATTTCATAACTCGATGAAATGTCGCCAACACTCCATTTGGTGAAATTAACCGGAGTTCTTGATAATTCATGGTGCGTTGAAATACGCACAAGGTGCGGACGCTACCGATTGCCAAGGCGGCGCACCGGCGACGCCGGTGGTCACTTCGGGTTGGGCATGCACACGACACGATCGCGACAGTCCGCCCGGTCGACATCAGCGGAAATCGGGTGGGCGCTCGGCAACCTGCGTGTCAGTTGTGAAAGATGGTGGTCCCGACGCCGCTGGGGCTGTTCGAGATGTATATCGCCTGCTGCCCGAAGGGGAGATATCCGGTATTCATCCAGGGCTCCGGCGTTGTTGATTAGCAGGCTTGTGAGCTGGGTTGATGATCTTTGGTGCCGCGCTATTGGGGCCGGAGTGTAGGCACGGGCTATCTGGAGAACGATCGAGTTGGTTACTGTTCGTCGTTGGTCTGGAGTTGCCCGTGCCTACCGTTTCAGTATTGCCTGTGTCGTCGGTTCCAGAGGTGTTCGACCGCTGGAGTCCTGGTGAGCGCAGCGAGCTCATCGGATCGGAGTTTCTCGATGTGTTGGCCTCGGTGCCAGACCCGAGGGACCCACGCGGTCGGAGGTATTCGCTGATGGCTTTGTTGGCGATCGCGGTTCTGGCCACTGCCGCGGGGATGCGCGGCTATGCTGGTTTTGCCACATGGGCGGCCACCGCTCCCGATGATGTGTTGGCCCAATTAGGGGTCCGGTTCCGGCGGCCCAGTGAGAAGACCTTCCGCGCTGTTTTGTCTCGGCTAGACCCCGCCGACCTCAACGCCAGGATGGGCAGTTACTTCACTGCACACGTGGCCAGCAGCGACCCCAGTGGATTGGTGCCGATCGCGTTGGACGGCAAGATGCTGCGTGGTGCTTTACGCGCCAAAGCGACAGCCACGCATCTCGTGTCGGTGTTCGCCCACCGTGCCCGATTGGTGCTCGGTCAACTCGCTGTCGCCGAGAAAAGCAATGAAATTCCCTGCGTACGTGCCCTGCTCACGCTGCTGCCGGGTAGCTTGCGGTGGCTGGTCACCGTGGATGCGATGCATACCCAGGTCGTCACCGCGAAGTTGATCTGCGCCACCTTGAAGTCGCACTACCTGATGATCGTCAAGTCCAACCAAGCCAAAATACTTGCGCGTATCACCGCGCTGCCCTGGGCCGAGGTGCCCACAGCCGCTACCGACGACTCCCGCGGCCACGGCCGTGTCGAGACCCGCACCCTGCAAATCATCACCGCTGCACGAGGAATCGGCTTCCCCTACGCAAAACAAATCATCCGGATCACTCGTGAACGCTTGATCACCGCCACCGACCAGCGCAGCGTGGAGGTGGTCTATGCCATCTGCAGCCTGCCGTTCGAGCACGCCCGCCCTACCGCGATCATGACCTGGATGCGTCAACACTGGGGAATCGAGAACAGCCTGCACTGGATACGCGACGTCACCTTCGACGAAGACCGTCAAAGGGCACATACCGGAAACGGCGCACAGGTCCTAGCAACGCTACGCAACACCGCAATCAATCTGCACCGCCTCAACGGCGCCGACAACATCGCCGAAGCCTGCCGGATCACCGCTTTGACCGCCAACCGCCGCCTAGACCTCCTCAATCCACAATTCCCCAGCTCACAAGCCTGCTAATCAACAACGCCGGAGCCCTGCAATGCCGGGGATTTCCACTCAGCTAGCGTGGGTCTCGGGAAGCCCGCACTGGTGAAGCTGCAGTGCCCATGAGTGCCCATGCCCATGCCCATGTCGCTTGGTGCCGCGGTGAGGGTGGCGGGGCGGTTTGGTAGGAGCCGGTGCATCGACGGCCGCCGCCACAACGTCGGGCCGGCCATGCGGGGCGGGATATTTCGGGGGCCGTGCCAATGCGCGCGATAAATTGAAATAGCATTCTGGAATTGTGTGCACGATCGGCAGCCGGATTCCAGCAATTTCTCGTGCAATTGCCCAGAAACCGACGGAATTTGACAGAACCGCTGGCAAAGCGGCAAGTTTTGCCTACAGTCTATTGCTACTGGTCGAGCGGAGCGCATGGCCACGCGTCATGGCGAACCGCCGCGGACAGACGCTTGGTGTGGTTCACGGAAGGACTGAGTGATGAGCTTCTTGCTGCTGCCGCCGGAGATCAATTCGGTGCGAATGTTTGCCGGTGCTGGGGCTGCGCCGATGCTGGATGCCGCGGTGGCCTGGGGTGGGCTGGCTGAGGAATTGGGGACCGCGGCGCGGTCGTTTGAGTCGGTGACTTCGGGGCTGGCCGGTCAGGTCTGGCAGGGTGCGGCGGCCGCGGCGATGGCGGCTGCGGCGGCGCCCTATACGGGTTGGTTGAGCGCGGCGGCGGCGCGTGCGGTGGGGGCTTCGGCCCAGGCCAGGGCGGTTGCCGAGGTTTTTGAGGCAGCGCGCTCGGCGATGGTGCATCCGGTGGCGGTGGCGGTCAATCGCAATGTGTTTGTGCAGTTGGTGATGTCGAATCTGTTTGGGCAGAATGCGCCGGCGATCGCTGCGACCGAAGGCGCCTATGAGCAGATGTGGGCCGCGGATGTGGCGGCGATGGTGGGCTATCACGGTGGGGCGTCGGCGGCAGCGGCAGCATTGCCGTCCTGGGAGGCGGGGCTACAGCAATGGATCTCGGGCCTACCGGGGGTAGCTCAGCTACAGGCCGCCGCATCGGCAATTCCCGCTTTCAACCTGGGGCTGGGCAATATTGGCGACTTCAACCTGGGCAACGGCAACACCGGGGATAACAACCTGGGCAGCGGCAACATCGGCAACCTCAACCTCGGGAGCGGAAACACCGGCGGCTCCAACGTCGGCAGTGGCAACTACGGCGACGGAAACCTGGGCAGCGGCAACTACGGCAATTCGAATCTGGGTAGCGGAAACGGGGTGCTCTCATCGGTCGGCAGTGACAGTAATGTCGGCAGTGGCAACCTCGGCAGTCACAACTTCGGCAACGGTAATACCGGCAGCAGTAACATCGGCAGCGGAAATATCGGCGACACCAACCGCGGCTTTGCCAACCTTGGCAGCAACAACTTTGGTTTCGCCAATCTCGGAGATGGCAACGTGGGGTTTGCCAACACCGGTAACAACAACATTGGCTTTGGGCTCACCGGCGACAACCAGATGGGCATTGGCGCGTTGAACACCGGACTCGCCAACACGGGTTTTGGCAACTCGGGAAGCAACAACATCGGGTTCTTCAACTCTGGTGACCACAACGTGGGCTTCTTCAACTCGGGCAACGGTAACTACGGCTTCTTGAACTCCGGTGATACCAACACGGGATTCGAAAATTCCGGCAGCGTCAATACGGGCGTTCAGAACGCTGGTGCCGCCAACTTCGGCGCCTGGAACGCGGGAGGCGGCAATTTCGGTTTCGGCAACGGTGGCGGCGGCAACTTCGGCTTCGGAAACTCGGGCCTGTCGAACACCGGCAGCTTCAACGCTGGCGACGTCAACACCGGTGACTTCAACTCGGGCAGCACCAACACCGGATGGGGGAATTCGGGGGACATCAATACCGGTCTGTTCAATTCGGGCAACCTGAACACGTCCATCGCGAGCTCCGCCACCCAGGCTGGCCCGAACTCGGGCTTCGGCAATACCGGTGCCGGACTCTCCGGCTTCAACAACTCCGGTGTCGATACCTCCGGTATCCAAAACGCCCAGTACGAAACCACCAAGACGCTTCCGCCGCCGGCGCCGCCGATCCCCATTCATTTCAACCAGGGGACATCGGGCTTTTTCAACATGGGCCCCGGCACCGCGGGCATCGGTAACTCCGGGGGCGGCCTCAACAGGGGGCTGTTCAACAACGGCTTTCTGAACATCGGTATCGCAAACTCCGGTGACAACGGTTATGTGTACGTGGCGCCGTTCATCACCATTTCGTTCACCTCGGGCGTCTTCAGCTCAGGAGCCTTCACTTCGGGCTTCTTCAACACCATGGACAACCAGTCGGGGTTCTTCCACCTCTAGCCCGCTGGTAGGGGCGATTACCCCCGTGAGTCACCAGCCGGGTCACCCCACAGCTGGTTCAGTGCAGCAAGTGGGCGGCCTGGTTGGCGAGGTCGAGCACCGGTTGCGGCAGGATCCCCAGCAGCACAGTGACCGCCGCACAAACCGCGATCGCCGCCTTGCTCAAGATGCCGGGCGCCACCACTTGCGGTGTGTCGCTGGACTCTTCGGTGAAGAACATCAACACGATCACCCGGACGTAGAAGTAGGCGGCCACTCCGCTGGAGATGACACCGATGACCACCAACGGCGCCGCACCGCCCTCGGCGGCGGCCTTGAACACGGAGAACTTGCTGATGAACCCGCTCGTCAGCGGGATGCCGGCGAAGGCCAGCAGGAACATCGACAGCATCACGCCCACAATCGGGGAGCGCTGACCCAGCCCCGCCCAATGGGACAGGTTGGCGTCCTCGACCCCGTCCGCGTCGCGGACCAAGCCGACGATGGCGAATGCGCCCACCGTGCTGAAGCTGTAGGCAACCAGGTAGAACAGCGTCGCCGACAGACCCGCCGAGTTGTCGGCGATCACGCCGGTCAGGATGAAGCCGACGTGTGGGACCGACGAATAGGCAAGCATCCGTTTGACATTGGTCTGGTTCACCGCGGTGATGGTGCCAACCGCCATGGTCAATATCGAAATCGCCCACAGCACCGGCCGCCACTGATCGTGCAGCGGGGGCAGCGCCACGTAGACCACCCGAAGTAGGGCGACGAAAGCGGCAACCTTGGTGGCCGCCGCCATGAACCCGGTGATCGGCGTGGGTGCGCCTTGGTACACATCGGGAATCCACGAGTGGAAGGGGACGGCGCCAACCTTGAACAGCAGACCGACCGACAGCAGACCGACGCCCACCAAGGCCATGGACATATCGCTGCGTGCCGCCAGCGAATCCCGGATACCGGTCAGGGTCAGCGAGCCGGTAGCGCCATAGAGCAACGCGACACCATAGAGAAAGAATGCCGAAGAGAACGCGCCCAGCAGGAAGTACTTCAGCGCCGATTCCTGCGACAGCAACCGGCGGTGTCGCGCCAGTCCGCACATCAGATACAGCGGCAGGGAGAGCACTTCGAGCGCGACAAACATGGTCAACAGGTCGTTGGCCGCGGGAAATACCATCATGCCGCCGACGGAAAGCGTGAGCAGCGGGAAGATTTCGGTTTGCGCTGCCCCCGCACGTTGCGCCTCGCGTTCGGCGTCGCTGCCGGGCACGGCCGAAGCCTGCGGCGTGAAGGAGTCGAGTCCGCCGCTGCCCGCGGCGACCGCCGTCTTGGTCTGGGCGGCCACCCGGTGGGCGCTGCGTTCAGCGATGAAGATGACCGCCATCACCGCCACCAGCAACACCGTGCCCTGCAAGAACAGCGTTGGCCGATCCACTGCCATCGACCCGAGCACGGCGCGGCGGCCAGTCACCGGAATCGACCGGGCCAGCACGATGACCGCGACGAATGCGGCCACCAACCCGCTCAGGGCCAGTGTCACCTGCGCGCCGTATCGCAGCCGGCGCGGCAGGAACGCCTCGGCCAGCACGCCGACGACGGCGATGCCGAAAACGATGAGCATCGGACACAGCAGGAAGTATTCGATGCTTGGGCTGGGCAAAATCATTCGTGTGGTCCTTCGGCTGTCCGGGGGCGCTCACGCCCGAAACCGGGTGTGGCACCTTGGGCGCGGGATCGTGCTGGCCGATGGTGCTCATGGTGTGCTCGACCGCCGGGTTGATGACATCGAGCACGGGTTTGGGATAGACCCCGAGGATCAGCAGCATCGCGATCAGCGGCGCGACCACGATCATTTCGCGTGGCACCAGGTCATCGATGCGCTCGTTGCCCTTGGCCAGCGGTCCGGTCATCACGCGTTGGTACAGCCACAACATGTAGATGGCGGAAAGCACCAGCGCGGTGACGCCAAAGGCTGCGGCCAGCCAGTAGCGGTTGAAAGTGCCAAGCAGGACCAGGAATTCACTGATGAATGGGGCCAGGCCGGGCAAGGACAGGGTGGCCATGGCCGAAACCAGGAAGGTGCCGGCCAGCACCGGAGCCACCTTCTGCACACCGCCGTAGTCGGCGATCGCCCGGCTGCCGTGGCGCGAGATCAGGAAGCCGGCGATCAGGAAGACCGCGGCCGTCGACAGTCCGTGGTTGAGCATGTACAGCGTCGAACCGCTCTGGCCCTGGGTGGTCATCACGAAGATCCCCGCGATGATGAACCCGAAGTGCGAGATCGACGTGTAGGCGATCAGTCGCATGATGTCGGTCTGACCGATCGCCACGACTGCGCCGTAGATCACGCCGATGATGGCCAGCGTCACGATCAACGGGCGGAAATAGGTTGAGGCGTCCGGGAACAGCTGCAGGCAATAGCGCAGCATGCCGAACGTGCCGACCTTGTCCATCACCGCCATCATCAGCACCGCGGTCGCCGGCGTGGACTCCACCGCCGCATCGGGCAACCAGCGGTGGAAGGGCCACAGCGGGGCCTTGATGGCGAACGCAAACATGAATCCGAGGAACAAGGCTTTGAAGACCGCCGGATGTTCGCCGTAATGCCCGCCCTGCACGCCGGCCACGATGTCGCGGAAGTCGAAAGTTCCAGACCCGTTTTGGGCGGTCACCACATAGAGCCCGATGACCGCTGCCAGCATGATCAGCCCGCCGAACAGGTTGTACACCAGGAACTTCACCGCGGCCCCGGAGCGCGCGCGGCCCTGCCCGAAAACCCCGATGAGGAAGTACATCGGAATGAGCATGGCCTCGAAGAACACGTAGAACAGCAAGACGTCCAGCGCGACCACCGAGATCAGCACCATCGACTCGATGGCCAGCGTCAACGCGACGTAGGCGTGCACACCCCTGGTGCGTTCGCCGCCGTCATTCCAGCCGGCGATCTGCAGCAGCGGGATCAGCACCGTGGTCAGCAGCACCAGCACCACCGCGATGCCATCCACCCCGAGCGTGTAGCTGGCGCCGAACGCCGGGATCCAGGAACGGTTTTCGACGAACTGGTAGTGCTCGCCGCTCGGCTTGAACCCGGTAGCGACGACAACCGACACCGCCAGCGTCAGGACGCTGGCGATCAGGCCGGTCCACTTGGCGAGCTGGCGCAGCCCCGGGGGCAGCAAGATGATGAGCACCGAAGCGGCCAGCGGGACCAGCCACAGCAGCGTCAGCCACGGTACGTGTGAGTTCACCACAGCTGCACCGCCAAGAGCACCGCGGCCACCAGGACTGCACCGGCCAGCATCGACAACGCGTAGTTGCGGGCGAAGCCGGTTTGCATTCGTCGCAACCGATTCGACGTCATGCTCACCAATCCGGCCAAAGCGTTGACCGAGCCGTCCACACCCGCGTTGTCGACCTCGACCACCGCGTCGGTCAGTTGCGCGCCAGGGCGCATGAACACCTCCTCGTTGAAGGCATCGGCATACATGTCGGCGCGCGCGGCCGTCGTCAGCACCGAAACCCGGACGGGGGCCGCCCGGGGGATGGCAGCGGTGCCGTACATCCGGTAGGCGACCGCGATACCGACGGCGACGACACCGAGCGCCACCGTGGTGCTGACCCAGGTCGGGAGCGCATGGGTGGCTTCCTCATGGGCTCCGACGACGGGCTCGAGCCAACGCTGCAGCGTGCCGCCCATCGCCAGCAGACCACCGGAGAAGACGGAGCCGAAGGCCAGCAGGATCATCGGCCAGGTCATCAGGGCCGGAGCCTCGTGCGGGTGGGCTCCCGGCGCCCACCGCTTCTCACCGAAGAAGGTCATCAGCATCACCCGGGTCATGTAGAACGCGGTGACCCCCGCTCCCAGCAGGGCCGCGCCGCCGAGCACATAGCCGCGGGTGTCGCCGGCGCCCAGCGCTGCCTCGATGATCGCGTCCTTGGAGAAGAAGCCCGCGAAGGGTGGCACACCGATGATCGCCAGGTAGCCCAGCCCGAAGGTGACGAAGGTGACGGGCAGGGCGGCGCGCAGCCCCCCGTACCGGCGCATGTCCTGTTCCTCATGCATCGCGTGGATGACCGATCCGGATCCCAGGAACAGTCCGGCCTTGAAGAAACCGTGGGTGAGCAGGTGCATGATCGCGAACGCGTAGCCGGCCGGGCCCAGGCCGGCGGCCAGCACCATGTAGCCGATCTGGCTCATCGTTGAGGCGGCCAGCGCGCGTTTGATGTCGTCCTTGGCGCACCCGATGACCGCCCCCAGCAGCAGCGTGACGGTACCCACCACGACCACGGCCAGCTGTGCGTCCGGCGCCAGGTTGTAGAGCGGGTTGGACCGCACGATCAGGTACACCCCGGCGGTCACCATGGTGGCGGCGTGGATCAGGGCGGATACCGGGGTGGGGCCCTCCATCGCGTCGCCCAACCAGGCCTGCAGCGGCACCTGGGCGGACTTGGCGCACGCCCCCAGCAGCAGCAGCAAACCCATCGCGGTCAGCGCTCCCCGGCTGGCGGCCGGCGCACCGGCAAAGACCCCGGCGTAGGACAGCGTGCCGAAGGTGCTGAACATGACGAACATGCCCAAAGCCAGCCCGGCGTCGCCAACCCGGTTCATCACGAACGCCTTCTTGGCCGCCGTGGCGGCCGACGGCTTGTGGTACCAGAAGCCGATCAGCAGGTAGGACGCCAGGCCCACGCCTTCCCACCCGACGTAGAGCAACACGTAGTTGTCGGCGACCACCAGCAGCAGCATCGAGGCCAAGAACAGGTTGAGGTAGCCGAAGAACCTACGGCGATCGGGGTCTTCGGCCATGTAGGCGACCGAGTAGATGTGGATCAGCGATCCGACTCCGGTGATCAGCAGCACGAAGCAAATGGACAGCTGATCGATTTGCAGTCCGAAGTCCACCTGCAGCTGGCTCACCGGCATCCAGGTGAAGACCGTTTGGTGGATGAGCCGATCGTCGGCGGAGCGCCCCACGAGGTCGGCGAGCATGGTCGCGCCAACGCCGAATGAGGCAAGGGCCGCCGCACAACCCAACCAGTGTCCCCACGCGTCGGTCCGCCTACCGCCGAACAGCAAGATCGCGGCACCCGCCAGCGGCAGCGCCACCAGCAGCCAGGTGTGTTGAGTCCCCAGAAAGTTCGTCACTGTGGCGCTATCAGCCTTTGAGTAGGTTCGCGTCGTCGACCGACGCCGATTTGCGGGTACGGAAAATCGTCATGATGATGGCCAGACCGACGACGACTCCGCAGGCTGCGACCACCATCGTGAAGAACGCGATCATTTGTCCGTCCAGATGCCCGTGCATTCGGGCGAACGTGACAAACGCGAGGTTGACGGCGTTGAGCATCAGCTCGACACACATGAACATGACTATCGCATTGCGGCGCAACAACACCCCGGAGGCGCCAATGGTGAACAGCAGCGCCGAAAGATACAGATAGTTGGCGGGATTCATGACGCACCACCTGTGATGGCCTCGGGCGAAGGCGTCTGGAGTCCATCCGCCCCGCGGGTCTGCAGGATCCCGGGACCGACAACTCGGAGTAGGAGCCGTCGGGCAGCAGCGCGGCCACATCGACCGCGTTGTGGCGTGCGTAGACGCCGGGGTTCGGCAGCGGTGTGGGGTGACCGCCGGGGCGGAAGCGCTCCTGGGAGAGTTCGCGTTGGGACTTGCGGCGCTCGAAGCGCTCCCGGTGGGCCAGCACCATCGCGCCGATGGCCGCGGTGATCAGCAGTGCGCTGGTCAACTCGAAGGCCCACAGGTAGCGCGAGAAGATCAGCGCCGCCAAGCCCTCGACGTTGCCGTTGGCGTTGGCGGCCGTCAACCCCGCGAAGCCTCCGGCCGCCACATTGCCGATGGCGGCGATCAACAGGACACCGAATCCGACCCCGATCACCAGCGCGGCGACCCGCTGCCCGCACAGCGTCTCTTTGAGCGACTCCGCGGAGTCCACACCGATGAGCATCAGCACGAACAAGAACAGCATCATCACCGCGCCGGTGTAGACGACGACCTGGACCACCCCCAGGAACAGCGCGTCCTGGATCATGTAGAACACGGCCAAAATGATCATCGTCATCGCCAAGAACATCGCCGAGTACACGGCATTGACGGCCATCACCACCCCGAGCGCACCGACCAGCGCCAGCGCACCCAGAATCCAGAAGGTCACCGCCTCACCGGTCGAGGTAACGGTGATGGTGTCCGCGGCCAGACTGGAAGCCAGGGTCGAAGTCACCGCGACTCTCCGGTTTTCTGTGTTTCGCGCAAGCCTTCGGCGGTCACGTTGCCCAGGTAGTAGTCCTTGTCGGTGGCGCCGGCAGCCCTGGGATGCGGCGGCGCGGTCATCTCGGGCTGCAGCGGGGCCAGCAGCCGGTCCTTCTCATAGATCAGGTCGGCACGGTTGTCGTCGGCCAACTCGTAGTCATTGGTCATGGTCAGCGCCCGGGTCGGACAAGCCTCGATGCACAGACCGCAACCGATGCAGCGCAGGTAGTTGATCTGATACACCCGGCCGTAGCGTTCACCCGGGGAAAACCGTTGCTCGTCGGTGTTGTCCGCGCCCTCGACGTAGATCGCGTCAGCCGGGCAGGCCCAGGCGCACAACTCGCAACCGATACATTTCTCCAGGCCGTCGGGGTAGCGGTTGAGCTGATGGCGGCCGTGATACCGGGGAGCTACCGGACCCGGCTTCTCCGGGTACTCCTCGGTGACCGTCTTTTTGAACATCGACCCGAAGGTCACGCCGAATCCGGCAATGGAGTCCAGGAATTTAACCACGGGCGTTCTCCTTGCTCGCACCAACTGGCTGAGCCAGCGGCTTCATGGGCAGCGGCGGCGTCGGGAACAGCGGTTCCAAGGCGCCTTGCTCGTCGGGGCCGGCGGCCGGCTGTTTGCCGCGCCGCCGGGCCTTTGTCACGGCGTTGGGCGTGCTGAACGGTTTTCGTAGCGACATCACCAGGATTGCGGCCACGACGATGCTGCTGACCACCAGCGCCGGTGTCCAGTATTGGTAGCCCTGGTTGCGCAGGGTCCGGATCACCGCCGCGATCAGCACCCACACCAGCGAGACGGGAATCAGCAGCTTCCAGCCCAGCGCCATGAACTGGTCGTAGCGCAGCCGAGGGAGCGTGGCGCGCAGCCAGAAGTACATGAACAAAAATCCCCACACCTTGGCGGTGAACCAAAGCACCGGCCACCAGCCCGCGTTGGCCCCGTGCCACAGGTTCAACGGCCATGGCGCGTGCCAGCCGCCCAGGAACAACGTGGCCGCCAGCGCCGAAACCGTTGTCATGTTGACGTATTCGGCGAGCATGAACATCGCGAACTTCAGCGACGAGTACTCGGTGTGGAAACCGGCCACCAGCTCACCCTCGGCCTCGGGCAGGTCGAAGGGGGCCCGGTTGGTCTCGCCCACCATCGAAATGAGGTAGATCACGAACGACGGCAGCAGCAGGAAGATGTACCAGACGCGATCCTGTGCGGCGATGATCTGC
The DNA here is from genome assembly GCF_022354805.1 of Mycobacterium liflandii. Lineage (NCBI taxonomy): Bacteria > Bacillati > Actinomycetota > Actinomycetes > Mycobacteriales > Mycobacteriaceae > Mycobacterium > Mycobacterium liflandii. The sequence goes on from NZ_CP023138.1 coordinate 2,222,718, forward strand.
GAGGTCGACATGCTGCCGGCATAGAGGAACACGGCCGCGAACGACAGCCCCATGGCCACCTCGTAGGAGATGACCTGTGCGGTCGAACGCACCCCACCCAGCAGCGGGTAGGTGGATCCGGATGCCCAGCCGCCGAGCACGATGCCGTACACCCCGATCGCCGACAGGCCCAGGATGAACAGCACCGCCACCGGCAGATCGGTCAACTGCAGCGGCGTGCGATGCCCGAACACCGACACCACCGGACCGAACGGGATGAACGCGAACGCGGTGAACGCGGGAATCACCGAGATGATCGGGGCGACAAAGTAAACGAATCGATCGATGCCGCCGGGGGTGATGCTCTCTTTGAGCGCCAGCTTGATTCCGTCGGCCAGGCTTTGCAGCGAGCCCTTGGGCCCCACCCGGTTTGGGCCGGGGCGCAATTGCATCCGGCCCAGCAACTTGCGTTCGGCCAAGATCGCCACCAGCACCGTCAGCATGAGAAACACGAAGATGGCGATCGCCTTGGCGACGACCAGCCACCAGACGTCATGTCCGAAATCGGTCATGGGCGCCACTCCTGTTCATCGCTTCGCTCTGCATCGTCGCTGGTGCGGGCCATGAGCCGGCGCCGATTCGTACGACGCTGCCGATCCCCGCGCCCAGCTGGCGATACACCGCCGAACCAGGCGAGTTGAGGGGCAGCCACACCACCCGTTCGGGCATGTCAGTGATGTTCAGCGGCAAGGTGATCGAGCCACGTGACGAGCTGACGGTCACCGCGTCGCCGTCGGCGGCGCCGATCTCGGCGGCAGTTTCTGCCGCCAGACGCACCACCGGTGGGCGTGCGGTGCCGGACAGATGGGGTTCGCCGTCCTGCAACCGCCCCGCGTCGAGCAGCATCCGCCAGCCCGTCAGGATGGCCTCACCCGCCGCGGGTTGGGCCGCACCGGCGGCAGTGACATGGGGGCTGGCGGCGTGCTTGCCATCCCAGTTGCCCAGCGCCGCGAGCTCTTCGCGCGCCGACTCGACCGACGACATCCCTAGATAGACGCCCATCTCATCGGCCAGCGCGTCGAGGACCCGGTGATCTGACTGGCCGGCTTGCTGGGTGCTGCCCCGCAGCGACGGTTCGAATTCCCGGTAGCGGCCCTCCCAGTTGACGAACGCTCCGGACTTCTGCGTGGTCGGCGCGACCGGGAACACCACGTCGGCGCGCTCGGTGACGGGGCTGTGCCGCAGTTCCAGGCTGACCACGAACCCGGCGGCGTCCAGCGCGGCCAGCACCGCGTCAGGGTCCGCGAAGTCGTCGGGCTCCAAGCCTCCCACCAGGAGGGCGTCCAGGTCCCCGTCGGTGGCGGCGGCCAGGATGCCGGCCGCGTCACGTCCAGGGGCGGTCGGCAAGTCGGAAACGTGCCACGCCGCACGAACCTGCGAGCGGGCGGTGTCATCGGCCAGCGGACGGCCGCCGGGCAGCAGCGTGGGCAGCGCGCCGGCTTCCAGCGCGCCACGTTCCCCGGCCCGCCGTGGTACCCAGGCCAGCCGGGCGCCGGTGCTGTCGGCCAACCGTGCCGCGGCGGACAATCCACCGGGCACCGTGGCCATGCGCTCGCCGACCATGATGACCGCGCCCGGCGTCGCCAGCAGGTCACCTAGCTCGCCGGTGGCCAGGGCGTCCAGCGCCGCGGGCTCGGCGCCGGGAGTGGTCTTGATCAGCCGGCCCGACATCTTCTGCAGGCCGCGGGTGGCGAACGGGGCGAGAGCGTAAACGGGAAGACCGTTTTTGCGCGCCGCCTTACGCAGCCGCAAGAACACGATCGGCGACTCGTCTTCCGGCTCGAACCCGACCAGCAACACCACCGGCGCGGATTCCAGGTCGGCGTAGCTGACGGTTACCGGCCGTCCCGCGATACGTGCGGCCAGGAAGTCGGCCTCCTCGGCCGAGTGCGGCCGGGCCCGGAAGTCGATGTCATTGCTGTCCAGGGTGATTCGCGCGAACTTGGCGTAGGCGTAGGCATCCTCCCAGGTGGCCCGGCCGCCGACCAGCACACCGGTGCGGCCGCGGGCTTCCTGCAGGCCCCGGGCCGCTGCCACGATGGCGTGCGACCACGATGCCGGGACCAGGTTGCCGTCGGTGTCGCGGATCAGGGGAGTGGTGATGACGTCCGGCTGGGTCGCGTAGGTGAACGCCCAGCGGCCCTTGTCGCAGTTCCACTCTTCGTTGACTTCAGGGTCATCACCGGCGAGCCGGCGCAGTACTTTGCCGCGGCGATGGTCGGTGCGTTGCGCACACCCCGATGCGCAGTGCTCGCAGACGCTGGGGCTCGAGACCAGATCGAATGGGCGCGCCCGGAACCGGTAGGCGGTCCCGGTCAGCGCACCCACCGGGCAGATCTGCACGGTGTTGCCCGAGAAGTAGGAGTCGAACGGTTCGTCGGCATAGATGCCGACTTGCTGCAGGGCGCCGCGCTCCTGCATGTCGATGAACGGGTCCCCGGCAATCTGGTTGGAGAACCGGGTGCACCGGGCGCACAGGATGCAGCGTTCGCGGTCCAGCAACACCTGCGCGGAGATGTTGATCGGCTTGGCGAAGGTGCGCTTGACGTCGGTGAACCGCGACTCGGGCTGCCCGTTGGACATGGCCTGGTTCTGCAGCGGGCATTCACCACCCTTGTCGCACATCGGGCAGTCCAAGGGGTGGTTGATCAGCAGCAATTCCATCACGCCGTGCTGTGCCTTGTCGGCGGCCTCGGACGTGAGCTGGGTGCGAACCACCATGTCGTCGGTGGCGACGGTGGTGCACGACGCCAACGGCTTGCGCTGCCCCTCCACCTCGACCAGGCATTGCCGACACGCGCCGACCGGCTCGAGCAGCGGGTGATCACAGAACCGTGGGATCTGTATACCCATGAGCTCGGCGGCCCGAATAACCAAAGTTCCTTTGGGAACGCTGATTTCGGCACCGTCGATAGTCAGCGTCACCAGCTCCGGCTGGCTCACCCCGTCGCCGGTCTTGGTATTGGCCGCACTTGTCATTGTGGCCCAGTCCCTTTCGCGGTATTCCGGCCTGCTGTGAGCATGGAGTCCCGGGGATCGAAGGGGCAACCGCCCTGTTCGACGTGGGCGATGTACTCGTCTTGGAAGTGCTTGATCGAGGACATCACCGGGCTGGCAGCTCCGTCACCCAGGGCGCAGAACGACTTTCCCAAGATGGAATCCGAGATGTCGAGCAACTTGTCGATATCCTCGCGGGTGCCCTTGCCCGTTTCGAGGCGCGCGTAGATCTTGTCCAGCCAGAACGTGCCTTCTCGGCACGGGGTGCATTTGCCGCATGATTCGTGCTTGTAGAACTCGGTCCAGCGCCGCACCGCACGGACCACACAGGTGGTCTCGTCGAAGATCTCCAACGCTTTGGTGCCCAGCATGGACCCCACGCCGCCGACGCCCTCGTAGTCCAGCGGCACATCGAGGTGCTCGTCGGTGAGCAATGGGGTCGACGATCCGCCCGGCGTCCAGAACTTCAGTTGGTGCCCGGCCCGTATCCCGCCGGCGTAGTCGAGCAATTCGCGCAGGGTAATCCCCAGCGGGGCCTCGTACTGTCCGGGCCGGGTTACATGGCCGGACAGCGAATACAGGGTGAAGCCGGGCGACTTCTCGCTGCCCATCGAGCGGAACCAGTCGACGCCGTTGAGGATGATGGACGGGACGCTGGCGATCGTTTCGACGTTGTTGATCACCGTCGGGCAGCCGTAGAGCCCGGCAACCGCGGGGAAGGGGGGCCGCAGGCGTGGCTGACCGCGCCGGCCCTCGAGCGAATCCAGCAGCGCGGTCTCCTCGCCGCAGATGTAGGCACCCGCGCCGGCGTGGACCACCAGTTCCAGATCGAATCCGGAGCCATTGATGTTGCGGCCCAACAGGCCCGCGGCGTATGCCTCGGCCACCGCGTTCTGCAGGCGGCGCAACACCGGCAGCACCTCGCCACGCACGTAGATGAACGCGTGGCTGGCCCGGATCGCGTAGGCGGCGATGATGACGCCCTCGACGAGCACGTGCGGTGTGGCCAGCATCAGCGGAATGTCTTTGCACGTGCCGGGTTCGGACTCGTCGGCGTTGACCACCAAATAGTGGGGCTTGGCCGCGGGACCGGCATCGCCCTGCGGAATGAACGACCACTTGGTGCCGGTGGAGAAGCCGGCGCCGCCGCGTCCGCGCAGACCCGAGTCCTTCACCGTTTCGATCACCGCGTCGGGCCCCATGGCCAGGGCCTTCTCCAACGCCCGGTACCCGTCGTGGCGACGGTAGGTGGCCAGCGTCCACGACTCGGGGTCGTCCCAGTAACGACTGATGACCGGCGTCAAAGGTGTTGCCTGGGAAGTCATCACTGCCCTCCAGGTGCCGGCGGTGCCTGCATGTCGTTGTCTTGCGCCACCCGCAGTCCGGCTAATGTCGCGGCACCCGCACCGCCCTGGCCCTGGTCGGGCCGGGTGTCGGGCAAGCCGGCCAGAATGCGCGATGTCTGGCGGAAGCCGCACAGCGGAGCGCCCCGGGTAGGCGCGATCGGTTCGCCAGAGCGCAGCGAGTCAACGAGTTCGCGCGCCGATTCCGGTGTCTGGTTGTCAAAGAATTCCCAGTTGACCATCACCACCGGCGCGTAGTCGCAGGCCGCGTTGCATTCGATGTGCCCCAAGGTGACCGAGCCATCGGAGATGGTCTCGTCGTTGCCGACGCCGAGGTGGTCTTTGAGGGTCTCAAAGATTGCGTCGCCGCCCATCACCGCGCACAGGGTGTTGGTGCAGACGCCGACCAGGTATTCGCCGGTCGGCCCACGGCGATACATGGTGTAGAAGCTGGCCACCGCCGAAACCTCGGCTCCGGTCAGGCCCAACTGATTTGCGCAGAACTGCAGGCCCGCGGGGGTCAGGTAGGAGTCCTCGCCCTGCACCAGGTGCAGCAACGGCAGCAGCGCGGAGCGCTGGTCGGGATAGCGGCCGATGATCTCCTTGGCTTCGATCTCCAGCCGTGCCAGCGCATCCGGCGGGTAGGCCTGCGGGGCGCCCTCAACCGTGAATTGGTTGGGCTCCTCGGGTGGCGGTCCGAGCCGGACGAATACCGGCTGACTCTGTGGCGCGTTCACCGATCCACCCCTCCCATCACGGGATCGATGCTGGCGACCGCGGTAATCAAGTCGGCAACCATCCCGCCTTCGGACATTGCTGCAACCGCTTGCAGGTTGGTGAATGAGGGGTCGCGGTAGTGCACGCGGTAGGGGCGGGTGCCGCCATCGCTGACCATGTGCACGCCGAGCTCGCCGCGCGGTGATTCCACGGCCACATACACCTGACCGGCCGGCACCCGGATCCCCTCGGTGACCAGCTTGAAGTGGTGGATCAGGGCTTCCATCGAACTACCCATGATCTTGGCGATGTGTTCGGGTGAGTTGCCCATGCCGTCGGGCCCCACCTTCAAATCGGCCGGCCACGCCAGTTTGCGGTCCTCGATCATGGTCGGCCCGGGCCGCAGCCTGTCCAGACACTGCTCGACGATCTTGATCGATTCCCACATCTCTTTGACACGAATCATGTAGCGGCCGTAGGCATCGCAACCGTCAGCGGTGATCACGTCGAACTCGTAGTTCTCATAGCCGCAATAGGGCTCGCTCTTGCGCAGATCGTGGGGCAGCCCCGTGGATCGCAGGATCGGGCCGGTGATGCCCAGGGCCATGCATCCGGCCAGATCCAGGTAGCCGACGTCCTGGGTGCGCGCCTTCCAGATGGCGTTTTCGTTGAGCAGATCCCCCATCTCGCGCAGCGGCTGGCGAAGATCCGCAATGGCTTTGGCGATCTCGGTAGGCCCATCCGGTGGCAGGTTCTGTGCCACACCGCCGGGCCGGATGTAGGCGCTGTTCATCCGCAGGCCGGTGATCGATTCGAACAGGCTGAGAATGATCTCGCGGGCCCGGAAACCGACGAACATCGGTGTCATGGCACCCAATTCCATGCCGCCGGTGGCCAATGCGACCAAGTGCGAGGAGATCCGGTTGAGCTCCATCATCATCACCCGGATGACGTTGACCCGCTCGGGAATCTCGTCGGTGATGCCCAGGAGTTTCTCGACACCCAGACAGTAGGCGGTCTCGTTGAAGAACGGCGACAGGTAGTCCATCCGGGTCACGAAGGTGACGCCCTGAGTCCAGTACCGGTATTCGAGGTTCTTCTCGATTCCGGTGTGCAGGTAGCCGATTCCGCACCGGACCTCGGTGACGGTTTCACCCTCGATCTCGAGGATCAGCCGAAGCACCCCATGGGTGGAAGGGTGCTGGGGCCCCATGTTGACGACGATGCGTTCCCCAGGGTCGGCGCCGCGGGCGGCCTCGACGATCTCGTTCCAGTCCTGTCCGCCCGCGACCAGCACGGTTTCGGTGTCGGTCATTTCTCTTCTTGTTTCGTCATCAGTTGTAACCCCTTCGCTCGTCGGGTGGGGGTATCTGCGCGCCCTTGTATTCGACCGGGATGCCGCCGAGTGGATAGTCCTTGCGCTGTGGGTGCCCCTGCCAGTCGTCAGGCATCTCGATTCGCGTCAGCGAGGGATGCCCGTCGAAGATGATGCCGAAGAAGTCGTATGTCTCGCGCTCGTGCCAATCGTTGGTCGGGTAGACGGCGTATAGCGACGGGATATGCGGATCGCTGTCGGGGGCAGACACTTCCAGCCGCAGGCGACGGTTGTGGGTGATCGATTGCAGCGGGTAAACCGCGTGTAGTTCGCGGCCGGTCTCATGCGGGTAGTGCACCCCGTTGACTCCCAGGCACAGCTCAAAGCGCAATTCCGGCTCGTCGCGGAGGGACTGTGCGACTCGCAGTAGGGCCTCGCGGCGAACGTGCAGGGTCAACTCGTTGCGATAGACCACGACTTTCTCTATGGCATCCTCGAATTCGACGCCGTCGCGGTTCAGCGCCTCGGCCAGGCGATCGGCGATCTCGTCGAAGTAGAAGCCGTACGGGCGGGGGCTACTGCCCGGCAGCACGATCTCGCGCACCAGTCGCCCGTATCCGGAGGTGTCGCCGGTGCCTTTGACGCCGAACATGCCGCGACGCACGTCGACCACTTCTTCATTGGAGGAGCCGGTTTGGCCCGCTGCGTCTGATGGGTTCTGGTCTGGCGAGCTCATCGCAGCAATCCACGCATCTCGATAGTGGGCCTGGCCAACATCGCCGCCTCTTCGGCTTCGGCGATGGCGCGTTCCCGGTTGACGCCCAGCGGCATTTCCTGAATCTTCTCGTGCAGCTTGAGGATTGCGTGCAACAGCATTTCCGGACGGGGTGGACAGCCGGGCAGGTAGATGTCGACCGGAACAACGTGGTCCACGCCTTGCACGATCGCGTAGTTGTTGAACATCCCGCCCGACGATGCGCACACGCCCATGGCCAGAACCCATTTCGGCTCGGCCATCTGGTCGTAGATCTGGCGCAGCACCGGCGCCATCTTCTGGCTGACCCGCCCCGCCACAATCATCAGGTCCGCTTGGCGTGGTGTCGCCGAAAACCGCTCCATCCCAAACCGGGCGATGTCGAACCTCGGCCCCGCGGTTGCCATCATCTCGATTGCGCAGCATGCCAGCCCGAACGTTGCCGGCCACAGTGAGTTCTTGCGGACATAGCCCGCTACTTTCTCGACTGTCGACAACAGGATTCCGCCGGGTAGCTGTTCTTCCAGTCCCACGACCTACCTCAATCCCACGTCAGGCCCCCGCGGCGCCACACGTATGCGTACGCCACGAACACCGTGAGCATGAATATCGCCATCTCAACTAGAGCAAACGTCCCCAGTGCATCGAAGCTGACCGCCCATGGATAGAGGAACACGATTTCGATGTCGAAGACGATAAACAACATTGCGGTCAGGTAATACTTCACCGGGAACCGCTGCCCGCTCGCCGTTTCGCGGCCGCTGGCCCCGGCTTGCGCCTCGGTGGGTTCGATTCCGCATTCGTAGGCGGCAAGTTTCGACCGGTTGAAGCGGGTCGGTCCGACCAGGCTTGCGATCACAACCGAGACCACGGCGAAGCCGGCGGCGAGCGTCGCCAGTACCAGGATGGGTATGTAAGCGTTCAAGTCGCTCCATGATCCGTCGTACGGGCCGCCAGCACGGCGGCCGGGCGGCTGACTGGGCTGCTGTGACGGACCGGGCGTGTGGACCGTCACAGTGACCTTCAACATAGTCGCGCTTCGGCGGGGCTACATGCCGGGGGGTCAACCTGGTGGACATCCCCAGGATGCGCGGCCGCGTCGCGCCTGGCTTGCTGGTCACGGTGATGAGCGGCCAGGGTCAGCGCGGGGTCGCGGCATCGGCGATTGCCGCCGATTGACGTAGCTGGTTGCCGTCGAGTGCCGGTGCGGATTCCTATGAAAGTCAGGTAAACCGTCGGATAACTGGCACCACTTGTTGCTAATGTTTGCTGCTGGCGGGTTGTCGCTGGGGAGTTCGCGAAAGGCAGTGCAATACTGCCCCGCGATCTGGGAGGATTGATGCCGTGAGTTTCTTTGTGCTGCCACCGGAGATCAATTCTCTGCGAATGTTTATTGGTGCTGGCACAGCGCCGATGCTGGAGGCGGCCGCGGCCTGGCAGGGGCTTGCCGAGGAGCTGAGCACCGCGGCGCAATCGTTTGCTTCGGTGACCGCAGGGTTGGCGGGTCAGGCCTGGCAGGGTTCGGCGGCGATGCAGGGCTCCGGCGTTGTTGATTAGCAGGCTTGTGAGCTGGGTTGATGATCTTTGGTGCCGCGCTATTGGGGCCGGAGTGTAGGCACGGGCTATCTGGAGAACGATCGAGTTGGTTACTGTTCGTCGTTGGTCTGGAGTTGCCCGTGCCTACCGTTTCAGTATTGCCTGTGTCGTCGGTTCCAGAGGTGTTCGACCGCTGGAGTCCTGGTGAGCGTAGCGAGGTCATCGGATCGGAGTTTCTCGATGTGTTGGTCTCGGTGCTAGACCCGAGGGACCCACGCGGTCGGAGGTATTCGCTGATGGCTTTGTTGGCGATCGCGGTTCTGGCCACTGCCGCGGGGATGCGCGGCTATGCTGGTTTTGCTACATGGGCGGCCACCGCTCCCGATGATGTGTTGGCCTAATTAGGGGTCCGGTTCCGGCGGCCCAGTGAGAAGACCTTCCGCGATGTTTTGTCTCGGCTAGACCCCGCCGACCTCAACGCCAGGATGGGCAGTTACTTCACTGCACACGTGGCCAGCAGCGACCCCAGTGGATTGGTGCCGATCGCGTTGGACGGCAAGATGCTGCGTGGTGCCTTTACGCGCCAAAGCGACAGCCACGCATCTCGTGTCGGTGTTCGCCCACCGTGCCCGATTGGTGCTCGGTCAACTCGCTGTCGCCGAGAAAAGCAATGAAATTCCCTGCGTACGTGCCCTGCTCACGCTGCTGCCGGGTAGCTTGCGGTGGCTGGTCACCGTGGATGCGATGCATACCCAGGTCGTCACCGCGAAGTTGATCTGCGCCACCTTGAAGTCGCACTACCTGATGATCGTCAAGTCCAACCAAGCCAAAATACTTGCGCGTATCACCGCGCTGCCCTGGGCCGAGGTGCCCACAGCCGCTACCGACGACTCCCGCGGCCACGGCCGTGTCGAGACCCGCACCCTGCAAATCATCACCGCTGCACGAGGAATCGGCTTCCCCTACGCAAAACAAATCATCCGGATCACTCGTGAACGCTTGATCACCGCCACCGACCAGCGCAGCGTGGAGGTGGTCTATGCCATCTGCAGCCTGCCGTTCGAGCACGCCCGCCCTACCGCGATCATGACCTGGATGCGTCAACACTGGGGAATCGAGAACAGCCTGCACTGGATACGCGACGTCACCTTCGACGAAGACCGTCAAAGGGCACATACCGGAAACGGCGCACAGGTCCTAGCAACGCTACGCAACACCGCGATCAATCTGCACCGCCTCAACGGCGCCGACAACATCGCCGAAGCCTGCCGGATCACCGCTTTGACCGCCAACCGCCGCCTAGACCTCCTCAATCCACAATTCCCCAGCTCACAAGCCTGCTAATCAACAACGCCGGAGCCCTGCCCGCCGGCCGTCGGAGCCGTCGTCATCGTGAACCTGCTCAGGATCTTGCTATCCAATCCGGCGGTATGGGAGAAGACGGCGCTGATCGTCGGTTACGACGAAAATGGCGGCTTTTTCGATCACGTCGTTCCGCCTACCGCGCCGGAGGGAACTCCCGGCGAATACCTCACCGTGCCGGACATCAATTCGGTCTCGGGGGCCGGTGGCATACGCGGGCCGATCCGCTTGGGCTATCGCGTCCCCGGCATTGTCATCTCGCCATTTAGCCGCGGCGGCTTGATGGTCCACGACGTGTTCGACCACACCTCGCAGCTGAAGTTGATCAGCAAGCGGTTTTCGGTACCGGTCCCCAATCTCACCCCCTGGCGCGACAGCACGGTGGGCGACATGACCTCGGCATTCAACTTCGCCGTCCCGCCCAACCCGTCGCGGCCCAGCCTGAGTCATCCGGGATTGGCCGCCCTGCCCAAGCTGCCGCAGTGCATTCCCAACGTGTGGTTGGGCACGGTGGGGGTGAACCCGAATCCCTACACCGGCTCCCCGCAGGGAATTCCCTATCGGGTGCCGTTCCCACAGTCCCTGCCGTCGCAGGAAACCACCCCCGCCCGCGGGATCCCCAGCGGGCCTTGCTGACCGGTCGGCCACACCGGGCCGGACCAAGCGCTTGGGCTACAGCGCGGGCGCGCGGAGCAGACCCAGCACCGTTCGGCCCAGCACAATCGGGTCGATGGGGTGAGGCACCGCGGCCTCGGCCCGCGACCAGCTGGCCAGCCAGGCGTCGTCGGGGCGGCCGGTGAGCACCACCAGCGGCGGGCAGTTATCCAGTTCGTCCTTGAGCTGCTTGGCGATTCCCATGCCCCCGGTGGGTGTCGCCTCACCATCGAGAATGGCCAGGTCGATGCCGCCTTCGTCCATTCGCCGCAAAACCATGGGGCCCGTCGCCACCTCGACGTAGGTCAGCGCGGGCAAGTCCGGATGTAGCCGTTTGCCCAGCGCCCGCACTACCTGTTCGCGGGTCTGGACATTGTCGCTGTAGACGAGGATCCGCAGGTCTTCGCTGGAGTCGGCCACGGTGCAGATGCTACTGGTCTCCGGTTGCCCGGCGCCGGGTGGCACCACGGCAAGTGCGCTGGACCCGCGTTGAATCAGACGACCCGCGCCGGGGCGAAGACCAACACCGCCGACACGGTCGCCGTCCTGGCCATCACCCCGAACTTGTTCCAGTCCAGGCCAAACTGCGCGCGATCGATTTCGGCCTCGCCGCAGATCCGCACCGAGCCGTCGCCGAACTCGGTGATTGTCACCGGCAGCGGTACCGGGTCGCCGACGCCTTTGATGGTGAAGTTCGCCCGCAGGTCGGCCCCGCGGCCGTTGGTCGGCTGCAGTCCGGTGACCACCACGCGGATCTGCGGGAAACGCTCGACATCGAAGAAGTCGGCCGAGCGCAGATGCTTGTCCCGGCTGCCGATGCCGGTGCGCACCGAGGCCGTTTCGATCTCCAGATGACCGGAGACTGCGCCGTGGTCGGCCAACTCGCCGTAGCCGCCGAAGTTGGTGAATTCGCCCTTGACGGTCAGCAGACCCCACATGTTCTTGATCTTGAAGGTGATGGTCGAGCGGTCGGCGACGAGATGCCATGGGCCTTGGGCGGCGGGATCGCTCAGCAGAGCTTCCAGGGTCGTCATCATCGCTCCTCACGGTTGTCGAGCTCGTCGGCGCCCTAGTCGAGCAGGGGCGCGAGTTCGGAGGGGTCGAAGTATTCGTCGATACGGTTGATCACACCATCTCTGTCCAGCTTGATCACGATGCAGACCCGCATCGCGATCACCTGGCCGGCTCGGCCGGTCGCGTGCAACGTGTGTTGTTGGACGAAGCCGCTGGCTGATTCGTCGCTGAACACCCGACGGTCCAGGATTTCATAGCGGCGCTCGGTGGTCGCCGAGAGGAACCAATCGATCACCCGCAGCGCGCGCGCCTTGTCGTTGTCCCGGCGCGCGCCGACCCGCCAGACCGCAATGTCGGGGCTCCACATCCGGTCGACTTCGGCCCGGTCGCCGTTCTCGATCGCGGTGAACAATGGGTCGGCTACCTTAGTGATAGCCTCGGTGCTGGATAGGGGCGGTGGGGGCATGCGCCGGGCTCCTATTCGCTGTCGTATCCGGGGTGGGCAACTGCCAATCGATGTCGCACCAGTGTGCGCAGGCACCCGATGACCACCTCGGCGCGACCGTCGAGTTCGCCGGCCCGGATGGCCGCGGCCAGAGCGGCCTCGTCGGCGAAGCCCAACTCGCCCAGCGCGGTCCGCACCTCGGCGTCACCGGGGCCGAGCAGCTCTCGCTCGACGATGCGCAGGGCATTGGCGGCCACCCTGGCATGAAAGTTGACCTGGCCGTCGGTCGCCGCCCGGACATCGCCCTCCAGGAACTCGGCGACGGCGGCCACGAGCTCGGCCGCGGTTGGACGCCCGTAGTTGCCGGTGCGCATCAGGCCCCCTCCAATAGGTCCAGCAGATCCCATTCGTTCTCGCATACCCGTCGGCCGATCGTCGCCAACTCCACCGAGCGGGCCTGCCCGCTCAAGTGGCGCCATGCCTGGTATTGGCAGATCACGCCCCAACGCAGCGTGGCCAACACCAGCCACCAGTGAAAAGCGCCTCGGTCGACGGCGGTGCCGCCGGCCCGCTCGTAGGCCCGCAGGAAGTCCTCGATGCTGCCCAGCCCGCCGGCGCCGTAGCTGGCCGGAGCCCCGAACCGCCAGGCCCGCACGCAGAACCAGGCCAGGTCCTCGTATCCCGCACCGACGTGCACCAGCTCCCAATCCAGCACGGCGGCAAGCCTGGATCCCTCGACGATCAGATTCCCCATCCGGTAGTCGCCGTGCACCAGAACCGGTGCCGACTCGGCCGGCCGATGGGCATCGAGCCAGCGGAACGCCCATTCGAAGGTGGCGGTGGACTCACCCATCGCGTCGAGCCGTTCACGCCAGTGCGCCACCGGGTCTTCGTGGACAAGGCCGGCGTCGCCGGCGTCGGCGCGGTGAATCGCGGCCAGCGCCTGCGCGCATTCACCCAGTAGCCGCTGCCGGCCCGCGTCGTCGAGCTGGCGTTGGATGCGCCGGACGATGGTTTCGCCGCCGACCTCGTCGCAGATCAGGAACGGATTGCCCAGTGCGGCGGGGGAGTCGTCGGCGACCAGCACGTGGGGGACCGGTGCACCGGCGGCCGCGGCGGCGGCCTGAACGCGGGCTTCGAGCTCCATGCCGGCGTGCACATCGTCGGGCGGCCCGGTGCGCAGGATCAGCGATCGGCGTCGGTGGCCGGTAACGGCGTCGAATGCCCAGGTGGTCCTGCTGGCTCCGCCGGTCAGTGCGCGCAGCTTGTCGATGGCCACCTCGGTGCCCAGCATCGGGCGCAACACGGTGGCCAGGCGGTCGGCCAACTCGGTCACTTCTGGCCAAACTTGAACAGCCGCTGCGCGACCCGGCGAATCTGAATTTCCTCGGCGCCCTCGGTGATCCGGTATCGGCGGTGGTGGCGATAGATGTGCTCGAATGGTTCGTGCCGGCTGTAGCCGACGCCGCCGAACACCTGCATGGCCCGGTCGGCGGCCTCGCACACCAGTCGGTTTGCGCGGTAGTTGGCCATCGAGACCTTGTCGGACACCTCCATATGGTGATTTCGGTCCAGATGCCAGGCCGCGTAGTACACCAGCAGCCGCACCATCTGCGCCTCGGTCTGCAGTTCGACAAGCGGCCACTGGATGGCCTGGTTCACCGACAGCGGCTTGCCGAACACGCGGCGTTCGCCGGCGTAGCCGACGGCCCGGTCGATACAGTATTGGGCCGCGCCCAGGCTGCTGGCCGCCTGGCGAATCCTGTTCTCGTGCAGAAAAGTCTGGCCCACCTCGAGGCCCCGATCGACCTCGCCCAGCACCGCGTCATCGGGGACGCGCACGTTGGTGAGCTCGACCTCGCCGTGATCGGTGGGCATGTTCAGCGTCCACCAGTAGTACGGGACGTTGAATCCCGCGGTGTCGGTTGGGACCAGGAACGCGGTGATGCCCCGGGCCTGCCCCGGCTCGCCCGAGGTTCGGGCGAACACCAGGTCGTGGGTCGCGCGATGCACACCGGTGTTGAACCGCTTGGCGCCGTTGATGATCCAGCTGTCACCGGCGTGCTCGGCCTGGGTCTGCATCCAGGTGGCATCCGACCCGTGCAGCGGCTCGGTCAGCCCGAACGCCATCGACCGCTCGCCGGTGATGAGCGCCTCGGTCCATTCGCTTTTCTGAGCGTCGGTGCCAAAGCGATCCATCATGATGACCTGCGGGAAGTTGCCGACGATGGAGGACTCGTTTTGCAGGTCGTTGTGCAGGCCAAGGCCTTTGTGCGCCAGATGTTCGCGGATGGCGGCCATGTCCAGGTTGGTCCCGTCGCGACCGCCGAACCGGGCCGGCAGCCCGTAGCGCAGCCAGCCCGCCTGGTCGGCGCGCCTGCGCATCTCGGCTAGCAGTTCTTCCCATTCCCGGCGCGGGACACCATCGTTGTCCCAGTCGGTGCGGGCGTGCTCGCGACGATGGTCGAAGTATTGAATGTGTTCGTGTTCCAGCGGTTTGATCTCGGCCTCGATGAACTCGTCCATCTGGGCGAGTAGGCTCTGAAGATGTTCTGGCAGAGTGAATTCCACGTTGAATCTCCTCCTGTCGTGCCGCTAGAAACCGTATAGAGTCTTCTTCCAGATCCGCGACAGCGTGGTGATGGCGTCCTCGTCGGTGATGGTGACACCCAGGCCGCCGGGTCCCGAGGATCCCGAGGTGCCGACCAGGACCGAGGTGAAGTTCTCGAACAACAACGCGATGGCCACCGCGGTGTGGTCCGGGTTGAGTTCGGTTCCGTAGCCCTGATCCTGCGCGTGCCGTACCGAGGCGGCGATGATGTCCATGCCGAAGCGCCGGAATTGGTTCTGCACCGCGGCAAAGCGCTGCTGGGTGGCGGCCAGTTGGTCGACGGCGATCATGATGCCGATGTTCTGTTTGAAGATGTTCCAGTAGCCGGTCACCACCGCGGTGAAGAACGTGTCATCGTCGGGAGAGTCCGGCAGTTGCAGGCTGACCCCGGAGGGAGTCACCACATCGTGTAAGAACGACTGCGCCAGGGCGGCCAGTAGGTCTTCCTTGTCGGTGAAGTATCGGTAGAACACCGCTGAGGACTTGCCCGCGGCGGAGGTGATGTCGGCCAGCGTGGTTCCGTGGAATCCTCGCTCGGCGAACAGCTTGCGCGCGGCCTGCTCGATGGCCTGCCGGGTCTGGCGGCCTTTGGAGCTGAGTTCTCGTGACTCTTGCCGGGCGGGCATCAGCTGCGAATCCGGTCTCCTGCGCGCAAGAGTGCGCCTGGCAGGTCATGGCCAACAACCGCCTTGGCCACCTCGGCCGCGGCGATGGCGGCGGCCAAGTCGACGTCGACGGCAAAGCCGCTGTCGGCCAGCAGGTACACCAGGTCCTCGGTGGCGATGTTTCCGGTGGCCCCGGGTGCAAAGGGGCAACCGCCGAGCCCGCCGACCGAGGCGTCCAGCCGGGTGACACCGGAGCACACCGCCGCATAGGCACTGGCCAGCCCGGAGCCGCGGGTGTTGTGGAAGTGCGCGCCCAGCGGCATGTCGCCGAGCACCGGCCCCAGCTGCGCGATGAGCGCACTGACCCGGCCGGGCGTGGCGGTGCCGATGGTGTCGGCGATCGAGAACCGGTCCACCCCTTGGTCAACGGCGGTGGCCGCGATGTCGAGAACTTGCTGTGGCGCGACGGCCCCGTCGAACGGACAGTCCCAAGCGGTGGCCACGATCACCTCGACGGTGACCTCGCCGTCGCGGCCGATGGCGAGGATCTCGCTGATCTGATCGGTCGCGTCGGCGGTGCTCCGTCCGACATTGGCCATGCTGAACGAATTGCTGGCCGCCACCACGTATTCGATCGCGTGCAAGCCCGCGGCAATCGCCCGCCTGGCCCCGTTGGGACTGGCTACCAACGCGGAGAACTCGATGTCGGGGTAGCTGTGCAGCTCCGCGGCGAGTTCGGCGGCGTCGGCCATCGACGGCACTTTCGACGGCGACACGAACGCCGTCGCCTCGACTTCACGGACTCCGGTTGCGGCCACCGCTGCCAGCAGCTCCAGCTTGGCGGACAACGGCACCGGCTTCTCGATCTGCAATCCGTCGCGTAGCGCTACCTCGCGAATGGTGACGTGGGTGGTCATAGCACCTCCTCGGCGCGCAGCTGCTCGAGCTCTTCGATGCTCTTGCCCAGCAAGCCGATGTAGACGTCGTCATTGTGCTGCCCCGGCCGCGCAGGCCCGGCGCTACGCACCTGGCCGGGGGATTCGGAGAGCGCCGGCACAATCCCGGGGCCCAGCACGTTGCGCCCGATTCGTTCGTCGTAGTGCTCGACCAGCATGCCGCGGGCCCGCAGTTGCCGATCCTTGACCACTTCGGCGACGGTATTGATCGGCCCGGCGATCACCCCCGCGGCCGAAAGCGTTTCGATGATCTCATCGGGTTGGCGCTGCGCGGCCCACGCGCCGATGATCTTGTCCAGTTCGTCCTGGTTGCGGCCGCGGGCGCGGTGGGTGGCGAAGCGGTCATCGGTGGCCAACTCCGGACATCCCATCGCTTGGCACAGCCGCGTGAACACGGTGTCCTGGTTCGCCGCGATCACCACCCACGATTCGTCGGCACTGCGATAGATATTGGACGGCGCGATACCTTTCAGCCTGGTACCGGACGGCCCACGCACCACTCCGCCCACGTCGTAGTCCGAAATGGTGGACTCCTGCAGAGCCAAACAGGATTCGGTCAGCGCGACATCGACCACCTGGCCCGTCCCGGTGACGCTGCGGCGGTACAGGGCGGCCAGCGCACCTTGGGCGCCGAACATCCCGGCCAGGCTGTCGCCCAGGGACAGGGCCAGCCGGGGCGGGGGTCCGCCGGGGAAGCCGTTGAGATGGCGCAACCCGCTGGCCGCCTCGGCTACCGACGCGTAACCGGCCTTGTGGGCATCAGGGCCGGTCTGCCCGTAACCCGATACCCGCACCAGGATGATGCCGGGGTTGCGTTCGCGCAGTACGTCGTAGCCCAGGTCCCACTTCTCCAGCGTGCCCGGCCGGAAGTTCTCCACCACGATGTCGGACTTGTCGACCAGCTCCAGGAACAGCTCCCGGCCCTGCGGCCGGCGCAGGTCGAGCGTGATGGCCCGTTTGTTGCGGGCATGCACCGTCCAGAACACGTGGTGTCCGTCGACTTCGGCCTGGCCCCAGGTCCGCAGCGGGTCGGGGGCGCCGGGCGCTTCCACCTTGATGACGTCGGCACCCATGTCGCCGAGGAGCCGGCCGGCGAAGGGGCCGGCGATCAGGGTGCCCAGTTCGAGCACCCGGATACCGTCCAGTGCCCCGGGTTCGGTCATGGCCTGCTCGCAAAGTCGTGTCGCAGCAGCCAGTCGGTGACAATGTCGACGGCCTGACTTAGCTTGTCGCGCTGGTCGGGGCCCGCGTAATAGTGAGTAGCACCAGGGATTTCGTACATCTCCTTGTCGGCATGCCCGATGGCCTCGAAGAGTCGTCGGGTGTGGCTGGGCGTGCAAGCGTCATCGGCCAGATTACCGATGACCAGTGCCGGGACGGCAAGATCCCGGCCGCATACCACGCCGTCGCCCCGCGCATCGTCGTAGCTCCATTGCGACAACCAGCTGCGCAGCGTGCAGAAGCGTGCAAGCCCGACCGGGCTCATGTTCACCACCTGCGGATCACCCAGATAGCAGGTGCCGGGCGTGCGCTCGTTGGGGTCGACGCTGGGATCGAGCCAGCGCGGGTCGGCCATGGTGTCGTGCACCACGAAGCAGAATTCCGCAACATCGGAGTCGGGGCGCCCGCTGGCCTCGAGTTCGGCCAGCTTGTCTTTCACCCAGGCGGTGATGCGCCGGTTGCGGTCGATCTGAGCCTGCCGGTAGCGGGTGAGGAACTGTGCGCTGTAGGGCGGTTGGTTGGGGTTGTTCGGGTCGTAGAGATCCAGGTCGGGATCGCGTTTGCTCGGATCGGATTCGTCGATGATCGAGGCGTCCAGCCATTCGGTGAGCGTGCCGTGGCGGCTGATGTGCGCGGCGAGCAACATGATGGCGTCGGCGGCGGGCAGGTCCAGCTGGGTCAGGTCGGGGCCGTCGCCGGAGGGGCTGGCCGTCAGTGTCGGCCGCTGGGCCTGCTGCTGGTAGAGCACCGACAGCGAGCCGCCGCCGCTCCATCCGGCCAGTACCACCTTGGAGTAGCCCAGCCGCTTCTTCGCGTCCTTGATGCATTCGCCGAGATCTTCGACCACCTTCTCCATCAGCAGCGCCGAGTCGGTGCCGCGGAACCGGCTGTTGCAGTAGATGACGTGGTGGCCGGCGCGGGCCAGTGCGTTGATCATCGGCAGATATGCGCCGCCGATCGGGTGCATGAATACCAGCACGGTCTCCGACGGTTTGTCCTTCGGCTTGAGCAGATAGCTCTCCAGGACGGTGATCTCGGCGAGTCCGCCATAAACATCGCGGACCCCGGAATTGTTCTGGAAAGCAACGAGATAGGGGATTCGATCGTATTCGTGTCGGGTCGCCATGGTCAGTGTTGCCCCAGGTCGTGGGCCAGCACCGCGGGCGAGGGTGTCAGGCGCCGGCGGGTGTCGACGGCGATGACCTGCCAGTCGACGCGGGAATATTCGGCGAACTTGCGCCGGGCCCGTTCCCGGGCACGTTCGGGTGCGCCGTGATGAACCCCTTGCGGTGCATGGGAAATCAGCCCCGGCGGCATCGGGATGCCGTAGAGCGAGCCGCCATGGAAAAACGCGATCTCGTCATAGTCGACGTTGCGGTGATACCAAGGTGTGCGCTCGGTCCCCGGAACTCCTTCGGCGGGTTTGGGCAGGAAGTTCATCACGCATACGCCGGTGGCCTGCATGAACAGGTGCACCGTCGGGGGCAGGTGCACACTGTCGGAGGTGATCACGTTGTAGTCGGCGATGTTGAAGGTGAAGGCGAAGTTGTCGCCCGCCAGCCTTCGACGTCGATCGGATTATGTTGGTAGAAAAGCGTTGTCGGGCCACCCTCATGTACGAGCCGGACTTGGTATTCGTCGCGCGCCCCCAACCCCGGCGGGTTATCGACGGGGGCCGGTTCGGGGATCACGGCTTGGGATGGGTCGAAGGGGAAGTGCCGGCCGAGCGCGCCCGGGGCGGGGACGCGGAACTCGTCGGTGGCCTCCACCATGAGCAGCGTCGTCTCGGTGTCCGGCAGCTGGCGCCAGGTGGTCGCCTTCGGGATATACACCCAGTCGCCGGTGCGGTAACGCAGCGGCCCGAACTCGGTTTCCAGCAGCCCGGCGCCGTCGTGCACGAAGCACAGCAGGTCGCCGTCGACATGGCGGTTGTAGAACGGCATCACTTGGTGGCGGCGACTGAGCAGGATGCGGCAGTCGGCGTTGCTGAACATCAGCAGCGGGCCGCCGTTGGCGTCGGTGGCATCGCTGGGCTCGAGCTGGTCGGCCAGCACGTCGACGGGGCGCAACGGTCCCACCGCGCGGTAGGCGGTGGGGTCATGGCGACGGTAGAGGTTCGCGGTGCGGCCGGTGAACCCGCCGCGGCCGAGCTCGTCGTCCTTGAGCCCGTCGAGGTCGGCGTGCAGGCGCCGCGGTGTCCTGCCTTTGCGCAGGTGAACGAACGATTCCATGGGTGCTCCGGGACTCGTCGGATACAAAACTAAAAGTGACATTACTTTCTCTTTTGGTGGTGAACAAGGGCCCTGCGCGCAGCTTCGCGCGAGTCGGGGGCCGGCCTCGGCAACGCCGCACCATCAGGGCGCCGGTCGATCGGCTGAAAACGTTCAATTTCGAAATGCCTGCGCATTTCGATGTCTGTGCGACCGCAATTGCGCCGGCGACATTGGGCTGAAACGTGAACGTCATTCGGCCGTCTGGGCTAACGTTCGCGCCATACGCTTGCGTATTGCTGGTCCTGCTCGATCCGGATGAACGAGGTGGGTTAGGTGAATTTTGCCGTGCTATCGCCGGAGGCAAATTCGGCTCGAATCCTTTCCGGTCCGGGGCCGGGACCGTTGTTGGCTGCGGCGGCAGCTTGGGATGGGATCGGCCAAGAGCTGGCCGCGGCGGCAAGCGCGTTTTCTTCGCTGACCTCCGACCTGGCCGGGGCGGCGTGGCAGGGCCCGTCGGCGGCGGCGATGGCCAGCGTCGCGACGTCGTATGTCCGGTGGCTGGGATCCGCGGCGTCCGGCGCGGTGCAGACTGCGCGTCAAGCCGCGACGTCGGCTGCGGTGTTCGAGGCAGCGCGCACGGCCACGGTTCCGCTGGAGCTGGTGGCGGCGAACCGATCTGCGTTGATGTCGATGGTGGCCGCCAACGTGTTTGGGCTGAATGCCACGGCAATCGCGGCGATCGAGGCGCAGTACGAGCAGATGTGGGCTCAAAATGTGGGTGCGATGTTCGGCTACCACGTCGGAGTCTCGGAGGCGCTCTCTGGGCTCGCGCCGTGGCAGGAGGTGCTGTCGGGTGTGTCGGGTCGAGTGGCGAGCGCGCTGGAAGGGACCTCCGCGGCCGCCGCGGCGGCGCTTGGCCCCACCGCGCTGACCGCGGCGGGAAGCGCGCTACCGGCCGCCGCGACCGACGTCACTTTGGTGATTGGCGGCAGCGGCTTCCCGATTCCATCACAGAGCTATGTGGACAATGTGGTGAACAATTTCGTTACCCCCAATTTCCCGAGTTTCACGGTGAGCAACGCGATCTCCCTGTTTACCCCCGCTGAGTCGTATTGGATTACCGGCATCAAGACCATGACCCAGGGCTCCGGCGTTGTTGATTAGCAGGCTTGTGAGCTGGGGAATTGTGGATTGAGGAGGTCTAGGCGGCGGTTGGCGGTCAAAGCGGTGATCCGGCAGGCTTCGGCGATGTTGTCGGCGCCGTTGAGGCGGTGCAGATTGATCGCGGTGTTGCGTAGCGTTGCTAGGACCTGTGCGCCGTTTCCGGTATGTGCCCTTTGACGGTCTTCGTCGAAGGTGACGTCGCGTATCCAGTGCAGGCTGTTCTCGATTCCCCAGTGTTGACGCATCCAGGTCATGATCGCGGTAGGGCGGGCGTGCTCGAACGGCAGGCTGCAGATGGTATAGACCACCTCCACGCTGCGCTGGTCGGTGGCGGTGATCAAGCGTTCACGAGTGATCCGGATGATTTGTTTTGCGTAGGGGAAGCCGATTCCTCGTGCAGCGGTGATGATTTGCAGGGTGCGGGTCTCGACACGGCCGTGGCCGCGGGAGTCGTCGGTAGCGGCTGTGGGCACCTCGGCCCAGGGCAGCGCGGTGATACGCGCAAGTATTTTGGCTTGGTTGGACTTGACGATCATCAGGTAGTGCGACTTCAAGGTGGCGCAGATCAACTTCGCGGTGACGACCTGGGTATGCATCGCATCCACGGTGACCAGCCACCGCAAGCTACCCGGCAGCAGCGTGAGCAGGGCACGTACGCAGGGAATTTCATTGCTTTTCTCGGCGACAGCGAGTTGACCGAGCACCAATCGGGCACGGTGGGCGAACACCGACACGAGATGCGTGGCTGTCGCTTTGGCGCGTAAAGGCACCACGCAGCATCTTGCCGTCCAACGCGATCGGCACCAATCCACTGGGGTCGCTGCTGGCCACGTGTGCAGTGAAGTAACTGCCCATCCTGGCGTTGAGGTCGGCGGGGTCTAGCCGAGACAAAACATCGCGGAAGGTCTTCTCACTGGGCCGCCGGAACCGGACCCCTAATTAGGCCAACACATCATCGGGAGCGGTGGCCGCCCATGTAGCAAAACCAGCATAGCCGCGCATCCCCGCGGCAGTGGCCAGAACCGCGATCGCCAACAAAGCCATCAGCGAATACCTCCGACCGCGTGGGTCCCTCGGGTCTGGCACCGAGACCAACACATCGAGAAACTCCGATCCGATGAGCTCGCTACGCTCACCAGGACTCCAGCGGTCGAACACCTCTGGAACCGACGACACAGGCAATACTGAAACGGTAGGCACGGGCAACTCCAGACCAACGACGAACAGTAACCAACTCGATCGTTCTCCAGATAGCCCGTGCCTACACTCCGGCCCCAATAGCGCGGCACCAAAGATCATCAACCCAGCTCACAAGCCTGCTAATCAACAACGCCGGAGCCCTGGACCATGACCGAGGACGCGTCGTGGGCCGAGGGTCTCACCATCCTCGATACCGCGATCAAAGCGCAGCTCGCCGCCGGCAACAACGTTGTCGTCCAGGGCTACTCGCAGGGCGCCGGGATCGCGTCGCTGGAGATGTCCAACCTCAAAGCGGCGGGGGTGCCGACCGGGTCGGTGAGTTTCTCGCTGATCGGTAACGCCATGAACCCCAACGGGGGGCTATATGAGCGTTTCGCCGGCCTGGTTTCACCAAGTCTGGGCAAAACATTCTGGGGCGCAACGCCCGACAATTACTACACGACGGACGTCTACACGCTCGAATACGACGGCTTCGCGGACTTCCCCCGGTACCCGCTCAACTTCGTGTCCGACCTGAACGCCATTATGGGCATTTACTACGTGCACACCCAATATCCGACTCTCACCGCCGCGCAAGTTGCTACCGCATTCACCTTGCCGACGGAGGGGGCAACGATGACCACCTACCACATGATTCCGACCGAGAACCTGCCGCTGCTGGAACCGCTACGTGGGGTTCCGTTTATCGGGAATACCCTGGCAGATCTGGTGCAACCGGACCTGAAGGTGCTGGTCAACCTGGGCTATGGCGACCCCAACTATGGCTATTCGACCGGACCGGCCAATGTGCCGACGCCGTTTGGTTTGTTCCCGGATGTCGCCCCAGCCACGGTGTTCGACGCATTGGTCGCCGGCACTCAGCAGGGCATCAGCGATGCCGCGGCCGATATCGGTGCGTGGCAGTTGTCGTCGTTGCCCGACATTTCGCTCTCGGGCATCTCCAACGCCCTTGGCTCGGATCCATGGTCGGCGCTGAGGAACGCGACCTTGCCCACGCTTTCGGTATCGACGATCGAGAACGCCATCAAGGGCGTCCAGACCGCGACTACCGATATCGCCAATACCATCTCATTCGATGCCACCACGGCGTACGCAACCTTGCTGCCAACCGCGGATGTGGTGAACGCGATGGTCACGACGCTTCCGGCTTACAACCTCAAGCTTTTCCTGGACGGAATTCTGCAGGTCCTCGATGGTGATCCGGCCGGATTGATCTATGCACTCGGGGCACCAATCGCCGCCGACACCGCGCTGGTGACACTGCTGGCCGGCTTCAACCTCTACGCCTACTTGTACGCGTTCAACAAGATCTTGCCGGGGGTCCTCTGAGTCGCTCGCGATGCCACTCAGCCCCGTACCCGCAGCACCACTTTGCCGCGGGCGGTGCGATTCTCCAGCGACGCCACCGCCGCGCCGGCCTGCTCGAGCGGATAGACCGCTGGCTCGGGAGGGGGTAACGCGCCCGAACTCAGCAGACTCTCGAGGGCGGCCCACTGCTCGGCCAGCGCGCCGGGGTGGGTTCCGGCCCAGGCGCCCCAACCGACGCCGACCACATCAATGTTGTTCAGTAGCAGCCGATTTACCTTTACCGTCGGTATCTCCCCACCGGTGAAGCCGATCACCAGCAGCCGCCCGGCCGGAGCCAGTGAGCGAAGCGAATCGGTAAACCGGTCACCGCCGACCGGGTCGACAACCACGTCGACGCCGCGGCCGTTGGTGAGCTCCTTGACCGTGTCCTTGAACCCGTCGGCGAGCACCACGTCGGTGGCACCGGCGGCCGTCGCGATTGCGGACTTCTCCTCACTGCTGACCACCGCGATGGTGCGAGACGCGCCCAGCACCGGGGCCAGCCGCAGCGCCGAGGTGCCGATGCCGCCGGCCGCGCCGTGCACCAGGACCGTCTCGCCGCGCTGTAGGCGGCCCCGGACGGCCAGGGCGAAGTACACGGTCAGATCGTTGAACAGCAAGCCCGCTCCGGCTTCGAAGCTGACGTTGTCGGGCAGCCGGAACACCCGGTCGGGCGCGAGCACCGCGACCTCGGCCATGCCGCCGGAAAGCATGGTCAAACCGACGACCCGGTCGCCGGCGCGCACGTGGCAGTCCGGTGGGGCGCTCCGAACCACACCGGCGATCTCGGCCCCGAGCACGAAGGGAAGCTGCGGTCGGTATTGATAGAGGCCGCGAGTGAGCAACGCATCGGGGAATGCCACCCCGGCGGCATGCACATCGACGACCACCCCGTCGCCGGTTGGTTCGTCGACCTCGGCCACCTCGACCGCGTCCGGACCATCGAGCCGAGTCACCCGTATCGCGCGCATGCCACCTCCGTTGTCAGCTTCGACCCTCAATGAGGCCCCAATCTAGAACGCGCCGGCCACCCGCACCACAGCCCGGCCGGTGAATTCGCCCGCGCGCAGTTGATCGAGCACACCGACCACGTCTTTGATGTCGACATCGGTGGTGAGATCGTCCAGACGGCGGGGCCGCAACGAATCGCCGAGAAGTGACCACAGCCGCCGGCGCGGGCCGATGGGCATCAACACCGAGTCCATACCGAGCAGCGCGATGCCGCGCAGGATGAACGGCATGACCGTGGTGTGCAGCGCCGCCCCGCCGGTCAGGCCGCTGGCGGCCACCGCGCCTCCGTAGTCGACGGTGCTCAGAACGTCGGCCAGCGTCGCGCCGCCCACGCAGTCCACCGCCGCGGCCCAGCGGGCCTTGGCCAACGGTCGCGGTTTGGCATCGGGATCGGCCGGCAGCCGGCCGATGACCTCGGCGGCCCCCAACGATTTCAGTAGCTCGGCGGCCTGAGGTTTGCCGGTCGAGGCCACCACCTGGTAGCCGGCGGCCGCCAGCAGGTCGACGCTGATCGAGCCGACCCCGCCCGAGGCGCCGGTGACGACGACCGGCCCGGCGTCGGGCGCCACGCCCCAGTTGATCAGCGCCTGAACACTCATCGCCGCGGTGAAACCGGCGGTGCCGATGGCCGCGCCCTCACGCGGACTCAATGTGCCCAGTGCCACCACCTGGTCAGCGGGCAGCCGAACGTATTCGGCGTAGCCACCGTGGCGGCCGGTGCCGATTTCATAGCCGTGCGCCAGCACCAGGTCGCCAACGCTGAACTCGGGCGATTGGGATTCGACGACTTCTCCGGTCAGATCGATGCCCGGAACCACGGGGTACTTACGCACCACACCGCCCCCGGGCGTCAACGCCAGCGCGTCCTTGAAGTTGACACTCGAGAAATGCACCCGGATCGTCACGTCGCCAGGGGGCAGATAGTTGGGTGTCAGCGTCCGGATCGACGCGGTGATCCGATCCCCGTCCTGATGTGCGACCAGCGCATGAAACGTGTCCATAGCGCCCTACGCTAACCTGACCGGCGCCGGTGCGAACTCGCGGTGGCGACACGTCCGGCGCGCGGAACTAGCCGCCCGAATTCATCAGCCGCGCAACGCCACGCGGCGATGACTGGCATAGGGGACAAACCCGCCGGCATGGCTGAGCACGAACTTGATATCCGGATACCGCTGGCGGATGCCATTGCGCACCAACAGATGGGCCGCCCGGGTGGTGTCGAGCAAGAAGTCGCCGGCCCATGGGGCAACTCCGGGAACCGCCGGGCCGGGCAGTTCGGCGGGATGGACGAACACCACCGCGGCGCGCGAATTCAACGCGGTGAACAGGTCGTCCTGGCCGTCTTCGCCGAGATAGACGCCAGCGTGGTTGGCCAGCAGCACGACACCGTCAGCCTTCAGATCATCAAGTGCACGAACGGTTTCGGCCACGCTCTGGTCGAGATGGGGCATCGGTACGGTAGCGAAGAACCCGAACTGCGCTGGTCGGCCGGCGACGACATCGGCCGCGTAGTCGTTGATGTCGCGCGCTAGCGCCGCGGCATCGCTGGCCTGGGGCAGGAAAGCGGTTGCGGGTGCCGATACCGACAAGATCGCCGCACCGACGGTGAGTTCGGCCATTGCCTGCAGCGACCCCGCTGGACTCCAGTCCGGCAGCGCTCGCCCGCCCGCACCATCGACGCCCGCATTGCGCAGCGCGCGACGATAGTCGGGCGGAATCATGTGGTGGTGAGTATCGATTCGCCAGATCGCGAACTCCTTGCCGGGCCGCAGAGCGGCGCCACGTTGTCCTCGCGCCGCAGCAACGAACGCCCCGCCGTCTTGAACTGGGCCAACTTGTCGATGATGTGCTGTCCCTCTGGAGTATGGCCCCAAATGCTGATTCCCTGGTAAGTCGTCGGCTCCCAGGTGGATTCGTCGACCACGATGGGGTTCCAGCCGAGTTCCCATTCGAATCCTGACGGTGTCACCGCGTAGTAGGACAGTTCCCGGTCGTTGGTGTGCTGTCCGACGCTGTGCGCCAGCCCAAACCCCAGTTCCCTGATGCGCTGATAGGACGCGGTGAGATCGTCGAGGTCGGCGACCTGCACGTTGACGTGTTGCACTCGGGTGCGGATCGGGTTGATCGGCAGGCGGTTTGCTGCGGCGATGGCTACCGAGTGATGTCGCTGGTTGACCCGCAGGAATCGGATCTTGAACTTGATGCCGCTGATCGTCTCATCGATGAAGTCGCTCAGTCGCGCGTCGAACACGGTGTCAAAGTAGCCGCGGACTTCCTCTGGCCTCTTCGACGTGATGGCCACGTGTCCGATGCCGCCGGCGCCGGTGACGAAGCCGCCCCGCGCGCCGATGTTCAATGGCGCTGGGCATGGGCGCGGCTCGGCGTAGATCTCCTGGGTCAGGCCGTTGGGCCCGGGGAATCGCGCGAGCCGCGCCACCCCGCGCAGGGAGGCTTGTTCGGCCGAACCTTCGATGATCGGAACGCCGTGGCGCCGAACCCGATTGATGATTTCCTCGAATGTGTTGTGGTCGTCGAGTTGCCAGCCCAGGGCCGTGACGTCCTCCGCCGGTCCGTGCTGTAGCAGGAAGCGGCATTCGTTGCCGTCGAGGCGAAACCGCATGGTATCGGCGAGTGAGTCATCGACGTGCAGGCCGATCGCGTCTCGGCCGAACCGGCGCCAATCGGAGAACCGGTTGGTCTCGATGACGATGTAGCCGAGCTGCACGTTGCCGAACACCGAGCGTCCCGTGGTGCTCATGATGCGAAAGCCGAACTTTGCGAGAGGAATTCGGCAACCAGCTGATTGAACAGTTCGGCGCGCTCCCACTGCATCCAGTGACCGGTGCGCGAGGTCATGACCAACTCGGCGTTGGGCATCAGGTTCAGCAGCTTCGGACCGCCGGCCGGGCGGTTGATCTTGTCGTCGCGGCCCCATAGCACCAGGGTCGGCGTGGCTAACTGCCGGAGTCTGCGGTCGCGGGTGAGGTCCATGCGCCACAGGGTGCGAAGCCCGTTCGGGCGCCGTAGCGGCGGGTCGGCGATCACAGCCGGGTCGATGGAGGCCTGGTAACGCAGGTCGATCAACTCGTCGGGCACCGAATCTCCCTCGTATACCAGGTAAGTACGGATCAGGTGCGCCAATTTGGCCCGGCTCGGCCCGTCGCCGGCGTAGTAGGACAACAGGGTCTTGAGTCCCGCCGTGGGCGCGCTGCGCGTGGTGCCGATCCCACCGGGTCCCATCAGTACCAGCCGCTCGACCCGGTGCGGGCTGTCGAGGGCCAACCGCAGTGCGGCGGCACCGCCGTAGGAATTGCCGACCAGATGTGCCGACGGGATCCTCAGTTCGTCGAGCAGCCCGCGGATTGCGCTGGCCAGATAGCCGAACGGGTCGGACTGATCCACGCCTTTGCTGGAGCGGCCGTAGCCGGGCATATCCGGAATGATCAGCCGGAACCGCTGCGCGAGTAGGTCGATGTTGCGCGCGTAGTTGGAAAGGCCGGTTGCGCCGGGACCTCCGCCGTGTAGTAGCACCACGGTGGGCCCGCTGCCGGCCTCGGCGAAGAAGATCGGCTTTCCATCGACGGTGACGGTGCGTTCGGCGAGCGTCGTGGTGGTCATGCCAGTGCCTCGATCTTCATGGAGGTGGGGAGGGTGTTGCCGAAGTGGCCGGCCGGAGGTGGTGGCAGTGGACTCCCGGATTCGGCAGCGGCATAGACGAATCCGTCCGGGCGCAACACCACGGCGCTCGCGTGCTTGCGCGCCAGCCAGCGCAACAGCGTGCCACCGGAATCGCGAATGCCGTCCAGGCGCGCACCCGATTCGGGCGTGCCCAATCGCACCGCGGGCACACCGCGCTGTGTCCAGGCCTGGCTACCCGTTGGGGCGTCTCCGGTATGCAGCAGCACCCACTGACTGCCGAGAATGTCGTCCAGGCGCGCGGTCGCACCATTGCCATCGATGACCCATGGCTGCGGAATCTGCCAGCCGACTGCGCGATGTCCGCGAGCCAGGAAGCCATCCTGATACCGGGCGGGTGGGATCCACATGGCCCGCTGCAGCCGGGCCATCGCCGACGGGAACCGGGTCAGGGCGCGCCCCAGGCCATTTCGAACGGCGGCAGCTGCCCGGCGGCGCTCGGTGATGAGGCGTCCGGTGAAGACCGCGCGCCGGGTGACCTCGGTGACGTGCGGCTTGCGCTCGTCCTGGTAGGAGTCCAGCAGCGAGTCCGGTGCGTTTCCGTTCAACACGGCGGCAAGCTTCCAGCACAAGTTGGCCGCGTCCCGCACCCCTGCGGACATGCCCTGGCCGATCCACGGCGGCATGGCGTGGGCGGCGTCGCCGGCCAGGAAGATGCGTCCGATGCGCCAGCGGTCGGCGACGCGGACGTGGTGGCAATAGATCACCGCGCGCAGGATCTCGACCTCGTTGTCGGTGATGCCTTGTGCGTTGAGGACTCGCCAGATCGCTTCCTCGCGGACTAGCTTCTGATCGGCCTCATCGGCACTGGCGGGATACTCCCAGCGGTGATGGCCAAGTGGGGTCGGGCAGTCGACGGTGGGGCGGGCCGGGTCACAGTGGAATCGCAAGCGGTCGTGTGCATCCCAGGCGCGCCGCACCTTGGTGTCGATGACCACCCATCGTTCGGCGTAGGTGCGGCCGGTGTAGCCGACGCCGAGCTGACCCCGGGTGGGTGAGGAGCCGCCGTCGGCCGCGATGACGTAGCGGGCGCGCAGCCGCTTGAATGTATCGGTACGCAGGTCGGCCAGCAGCAGCTCGGCCGCCGCGTCGTTGTTCAGCACCCGCAGGCATTCGTGCTCGACCAGCACCTCGACATTGGCGAACCGGGCCACGCCCGCGCGCAGTACCTGGTCGACCGCGGGCTGATACAGGAACTGCTGGGGTGGATGGCCACTGCCGCGCGGCTCGATCTTCATCTCGATGAAGGGCACGCCGTGGGCGTCGACAAACGCGATTGGCCGGTCCGGCAGCATGTCGGACTGCAGGCGCTCGGCCAGGCCGACGGACTGCCAGATGCGCATCACCTCTTCGTCGGTGGAGATGGCCCGGGCCCTCCCATAGATGTCCGGATCACGTTCTATGACTACCACTTTCATGCCAAGCTGACCCAATAGGTTGGCCGCGGTGGCGCCGGTCGGTCCGCAGCCGATGATCGCCACGTCGTAGGTCGCTGCCTCAGACATCGCTTCGGTCATCGCCGCTGTTGTCATTGCCGTCTCACATCCGCCTGGGCTCCGCCGGAGCTTGTACTGTAGTGATCGCTACGGTAGTGTAGTGATGACTACAGAGTCAAGGGGTGATCGACGAAGGAGGCTTCATGGCCAAGGAAACCGAATCCCGGCCCCGCAAGCGCGCACCGCGCCGGGGCCGCGCCGACGGGGAACTGTCGCGGGCCCGGATCCTGGACGCGGCGACCGAGATCGCGGCCGAGCGCGGTTATGAAGGCACCAGCATTGCGTTGGTGAGCGCGAAATGCGGGCTGCCGGCCAGTTCCATCTACTGGCACTTCAAGGACAAGGACGATCTGATCGCCGCCGTGATCGAGCGTAGCTTCGGCGCCTGGCTGACGGCGTGGCAGCTTCCCGAGGGGCAAAGCGGAGACGAAACCATCCAGGGGACTGAGCAATTCGTAGGACTGGCAACACAGACCGCTAAGGCCTTGTTGGATTCACCGGACTTCATCCGGCTGGGCCTGATGCTGGCGCTGGAACGTCGGCCGGCCGAGCCGCGGGCCCGAACCATGTTCCTGGAAGTCCGAGCCCAGGCGTTCGGGCAGCTCATTGGAAACTTCGGCAGGTTCATGCCGGGGTTGACCGAAGCGCAGATCTACCAGCTCGCGACCTACGCAATGGCGGGTCCCGACGGCTTGTTCATCGCCAAGGAAATCGACGGCGACGCGGTCAATCTCATCGAGATGTTCGAGTTGCACGGCCGCGCGCTCTACGACGCGGCCCGCCGGTTCATCGAAGACGGGGCAACACGATGAGCCTGGGCGCCGCCGACGTCGGTGCTGGCGCGGGTCCGCCCGGCCAGCATGCGGGCGCAGTGGACAACTGGCCGGTGGCGATCATCAGCTCCGGTGTTGTCGGCACCGATCTGATGAGCAGGATCGGCAATGGCGACGGACGGCTGCGGGTGAGCGCGATGGTTGGCACCAACCCGCACTGTGACGGCCTGGCCCGGGCGGCCGCCGCAGGGATCTCGACCAGCCCAGGTGGGGTTGACGGGCTGCTGAGCATGCCCGAGTTTGCGAATATCCGCCTGGTTTTCGACACCACCAACCCCGGCGCACACCAGAGCAATTGGGCGCGGCTGGCCGATACCGGCGTACGGATGCTCGACCTCACCGCGTCCGCGATCGGCCCATGCTGCGTGCCGGCAGTCAATCTCGATGCCCAGCTCGACGCGCCGAACCTGAGCATGGCGACCTGCAGCGCACAGGCGGCGGTGCCCATCGTCGCCGCGGTGCGCCGGCACGGGGTGGTGCGCTATGCCGAAGTTGTTTCTGCCATCGCCTCGCAGGCCCTGGGGCCGGCTGAGCGGGTGACCCTCGATGAATTCGCCGAACTGACCACGACCGCGGTCCAAGAGCTCGGCGGCGCGCGCCGGGCCAAGACGCTCACGATCGTCAACCCCGCCGATCCACCGATGCCGATGCGCACCACCGTCTTCTGCCTGGTTGACCAAGCTGACGAGGTGGCTCGGATCGAGGCGGACGTACTGGCCGTGGTCGACGGAGTCCAAGCCTTGCTGCCCGGCTACCGGCTCAAGCATCGCGTGCAATTCGAGCGGTTGGGCAGCGGCAACACGCTCTACATTCCGGGGACGGGGGAGTTCGGTGGCACTCGGATCACCGTTCTGCTCGAGATCACCGCTGCCGGGGGTACCTGCCAGCCTGCGCCGGAAACGTCGCGATCGTGACGTCGGCGGCCAAGGCCACCGCCGAGGCGATCGTCGAACGCCACGCTCAAACGCTAAAGGCGAAAATATGATTGGCGATCTGTACATCAGCGACGTCACCTTGCGCGACGGCATGCACGCGGTGCGTCACCAGTACGGCATCGCCCAAGCCGTGGCGATTGCCAGGGCCCTCGACGATGCGGGGGTCGACTCCATCGAGGTCGCCCACGGTGACGGGCTGGGCGGGTCGAGCTGCTGTTACGGCTTCGGCGCGCACACCGACCTGGAATGGATGGAAGCTGTCGCCGGCGCTGTCGATCGCGCCAGGGTGGCGACATTGCTGCTGCCCGGGATTGGCGGCGTCGCCCACCTCGAAGACGCGCACCGCGCCGGCGCGAGCGTGGTTCGGGTGGGTACCCACTGCACCGAAGCCGATCTGGCTGCTCGCTACTTCGGGGCCGCCCGTGACCTCGGTATGGACGCCGTCGGATTCCTGATGATGAGCCACCTGACCACCCCGAAATTGTTGGCCGAACAGGCCAAACTGCTGGAGGGCTATGGGGCGTCCTGCGTGTACGTCGTCGACTCCGGAGGTGCGATGACCGGCGCGGCCGTTGCGCAGCGATTTGACGCGCTGCGCCAGAACTTGGATCCGGCAACAGAATTGGGCATCCATGCGCACCACAATCTGTCGCTGGGCGTGGCGAACTCGGTGGTGGCCGTCGAGCATGGTGCCCGCCGCATCGACGCCTCGCTGGCGGGCATGGGTGCCGGGGCGGGAAACGCGCCCCTGGAAGTGCTCATCGCCGTGGTGAACCGGCTGGGCTGGACGCACGGATGCGAGCTGAACGCCCTGGAAGACGCCGCCGACGACCTGGTACGGCCGCTGCAGGACCGGCCGGTGCGCATCGACCGCGAGACGCTGACGCTGGGCTACGCCGGCGTATATTCGAGCTTCCTGCGGCACGCCGAAATCACCGCCGGGCGTTACGGGGTGGACGCGCGCAGTCTGCTCGAGGAGGCCGGTCGCCGCGGCCTGATCGGCGGGCAAGAGGACTTGCTCGTCGATATCGCTCTGGATCTGGTCGGGCCGGCCGAGCCGTTGGCCCACGGTGCGCCATGATGGGTTAGGGGAGCCGCTGCCTGCTCGTCTGGAAGGAGACCCGAAAAGATGCCGGCCTTTGACAGGGAGCTTGGCGCCTTGCGCCGTTGGGCCCAGGCGATCCTGAACCGGCGTCGCGACGGTGAGATCTACCAGACATCGACCATGGGAGCGTTGCTCAGCGGGGTTTATGAGGGTGATGTCACCATCGGTGAGCTATTGCGCCACGGTGACTTCGGTCTGGGCACTTTCAACCGGCTGGACGGCGAGATGCTGGTGCTCGACGGAGTCTGCTACCAGCTCCGCAGCGACGGCAGCGCCACCGTAGCCGATCTGGACGAACGCACGCCGTTTGCCGCGGTGACCTGGTTTCGCCCCGACCACACGATCGACGTTTCGGCTCCGTGTGATCGCGCCGCCCTGAAGTCGGTCATCGACGCGGCCCTGGAAAGCGCGAATCTGATGGTGGCCGTGCGGGTTAGCGGCCAGTTCAGCTCCATCCGCACCCGTACCGTCAGCGAGCAGCGGCCACCCTTTCGCCCCTTCACCGAAGCTACCCAAGACCAGCGCGAGGTGACGTTCACCGAGGTCAGTGGCACGCTGGCGGGATTCCGGATGCCGGACTACGAACAGGGCATTTCGGTGGCCGGCTATCACTCACACTTCATCGACAGCGAGCGCCGCCACGGCGGGCACACCCTCGACTATCGGCTGATGGCCGGGACCGTGGAAATCGGTATCCGATCCGAACTGCATCTGAGCTTGCAGCACACCCCGGCGTTTCTCAACGCGGAACTCGACCAGGACGATTTGGATGGACAGATCCGGCGGACGGAGGGCGATTGAGCATGAGCGACGGCGGCGTGCGCTCGGCGCAACGGGTGGTCGAGACATTGAGCGCCTACGGGGTCCGATACCTCTTCGGTGTGCCCGGGGCCAAGATCGACTCGGTATTCGATGCGTTGCGCGACAGCGAACTCGAGGTGGTGGTCTGTCGCCACGAACAGAACGCAGCGTTCATGGCGGCCGCCGTCGGTCGGCTGACCGGCACCCCGGGGGCCGCGCTGGTGACTTCGGGGCCGGGCACCACCAATCTGGCCACCGGCCTGGTCACCGCGACCACCGAGCAGGATCCGATGGTCGCGATCTGCGGTGCCGTTACCCGCGCCGACCGACTCAAGCGCACCCATCAGTCGATGGATGCCGTCGCGGCGCTCAAGCCCTTCACCAAGTACACCGGCGAGGTCACCGACCCTGACAACGTGCCCGAAACCGTCGCCAACGCGATCCGGGCGGCGGTGACGGTTCCACGCGGCGCGGCGGCGGTGGTGTTGCCCGCCGACGTGTCCAGCGCGCCGACCACCGCCGCCATCGTGCGCCCCACTCGGGTGGCCACACTTGGCGCGGCGCCGCCCGAATCAATCGCGGAGGCGGCCAAGCTGATTCGTGCCGCCGAGCGGCCGGTGCTGTTTGTCGGACTTCGGGTCGGCGACCCGGCACCGTGTGCGGCGTTGCGTGCCTTGCTGGCCGCCACCGATCTGCCCGTCGTGGAGACATTCCAGGCCGCCGGGGTGGTATCGCGCGAACTCGAGAATCGTTTTGTCGGCCGCGTCGGACTCTTCCGCAATCAGCCGGGCGACATCCTGATGGGGCATGCCGATGTGCTGGTGACCATCGGCTTCGACCCCGTCGAATACGACCCGCGGCTGTGGAACACCGATCCGACCAGGACGCTCATCCACATCGATGAAGTGCCCGCCGAGGTCGACAACCACTATCAGCCAACGCTGGAGCTGCGCGGCAACATCGCCGCGACCCTGACCGAGTTGACTCGGCGAGTCGATGGCCTGCGATCCTCGGATGAGGCGAACGCCGCCCAGGCCGACCAGCGTGCGGCGCTGCGCCGTACCGATGAGCAAGCCCGCAACCATCCCGACGGTGCACAAGGTCTGAACCCGGCGGCCGTGGTCCTCAAGATCCGTGACCTGGTTGATGATGACGCCACCATCGCATGCGACGTGGGGTCGCACTATATCTATATGGCTCGGCACGTCCGGGTGTATCAACCACGCCGGCTGTTGTTCTCCGATGGACAGGAGACGCTCGGAGTCGCACTCCCGCGCGCCATGGCCGCCGCGATGGTGCGCCCCGGCACCCAAGTGGTGTCAGTGTCCGGTGACGGCGGCTTCCTGTTCAGCGCGCAGGAGCTGGAGACCGCAACCCGGCTGGGGCTAGATCTCACCCACGTCATCATGCGCGACAACAGCTACGACATGGTTGGTTTCCAGGAAGTGCTCAAATACGGCCGCACATCGGGTGTCGAGCTAGCCGACTACGACGTGGTCCACTACGCCAAAGCCTTTGGAGCCAAGGGAATCCGGATCCACAGCATGGACCAGTTCGCCGAAGTGTTCCGGATGTCGCTGGCCGAACCCGGCGTCACGCTCATCGATGTGCCCGTCGACTACAGCCGCAACATCGAACTGTTTGCCGACCTGCATGACGGGGTGCTCGACTGAATCCCCGGGCTACTTGAGCTCGGCGGACGACATGCCCAGCAGTCGACGAGCGACAACCAGCTGCTGGATCTGTTGGGTGCCCTCGAAGATGTCCAGGATCTTGGAGTCGCGGCCCCACTTCTCCAACAGCAGCTGCTCGGAATAGCCAGTGGTGCCGGCCAGCTCGACCACCTTGAGGGTGACGTCACTGGCCATCCGGCCAGCCTTGGCCTTACTGATCGAGGCTTCCTTGGAGTTGGGGATCTTGTTGTCCGCCTGCCATGCCGCGCGCAGCGAAAGCAGGTAGCTGGCTTCCCAATCGGCTTCCATCCGCAGGAACTCGGCCGCGGCGGCACTCTGGGTGTACGCGGGCCGGTCGTAGTCGATGTCGATGCCGGCATCGGTGAGGATCTTGCGGATCTCCTCCAAGGCGGCGCGGCCAATGCCGACAGCCATGGCGGCCACGATCGGGCGAGTGTTGTCAAAGGTTTCCATGACCCCGGAGAAACCCTTGCCCACTTCGATTTCCGGCTTGCCCAACAGGTTGTCTTTGGGGATGCGCGCGTTGTCAAAGCGGATTACGGCGGTGTCGGAACCCTTGATGCCGAGTTTGTGCTCGAGCCGTTCGACGATGACGCCGGGATGTTCGCGTGCCACGATGAACGACTTGATCGCCGCCCGGCCCTTCGACTTGTCGAGGGTGGCCCAGACCACGATGTGAGTGGCGCGCGATCCCGCGGTGACAAAGATCTTCTCGCCGTTGATCACGTACTCGTCGCCGTCGAGGGTGGCCGTGGTCGACACGGCGGCCGAGTCGGAGCCGAAGGCCGGCTCGGTGATGGCCATCGCCGCCCACACCTTGCCGAGGCGCTCCAGTTGCTCGTCGGTGGCCACCGCCGAGATCGCGGCATTGCCCAGGCCCTGGTAGGGAATCGAGAGCATCATCGCGACGTCGGCCCAGCTGGCTTCCATGGTCTGCACCAGGGCCGCCATGTTGGCGCCGTTGTGGTTCTCGTCCTTGCTGTCTTCGGAGCCGCGCAGCGCGTCGGCTCCGGCGAAGTTGTAGGACTCCGAGGCTCCCTCAAACAACGTGATGAGGGTGTCCAGCTCGACCGGGTACGCGTGTTCCTTGAGGTCGTACTTGCGCGCGATCGGTCGAATCAGCTCCGCCGTGCCCTGGTGGGTCTTGGTGATGATCGCTTGTAGCTTGCGCGGGATTTCTAAATTGATTGCCATGATTGATCTTTCGCTTGAAAGGCCGGAAAGTCTTGGTTGACGACTGGTTGCGGACTAGATGACGACTACGCCCTCGGCGACGCCGATGGCCCGCAGGTCGCGGTACCAGCGCTCGACCGGGTGCTCCTTGGTGTAGCCGTGCCCGCCCAGCAGCTGCACGCCGTCCAGGCCGATCTGCATGCCCTTGTCGGAACCGAGCCGCTTGGCCAGTGCGGCCTCGCGGGCGAACGGCAGACCCTGCTCAGCCCGTGACGCGCCGCGCCAGGTGATCAACCGCAGACCGTCGAGCTCGATGGCGATGTTGGCGCACATGAACGCAACGGCTTGACGACGCGCGATTGGCTCGCCGAAGGCTTCGCGCTCCTTGACGTAGGGGATGACGTAGTCGAGCACCGCGTGCGAGGTGCCGACGGCCAGCGCGGCCCAGCCCAGCCTGGCCAGGGCGATGGCCTCCGAGTAGTCGGCGTCGGTGGCCTGATCCTCACCCAGCCGGGCGCTCAGCGGTACCGAAACCTTGGAGAGTTCGATCTGGCCCAAGGCGGCGGCGCGAATGCCCATGCTCGGGTCCGCCTTGACGATCAGTCCGGCGGCCGAGGACTCCACGATGAACAGTGCCGGCTTGCCGTCGAGCTGGGCGGCGACGATGAACAATTCGGCGTCGGCCGCAGCGGGAACCAAGGACTTCACGCCATCGAGGCGGTAACCGGACGGGGTGCGCACCGCGGTGGTCTTCAGCCGGGTGGGATCGAACAGCGGTTGCGGCTCGGCGATGGCCACGCAGGCCTGCGGGACATTGTCGCCGGCGAACTCGCTGAGGTAGGTGGCCTGCTGGTCGGCGCTGCCCCAATGGGTCAGTGCCGATGCCACGCCGCCGGGCGCCAGGATCGGCAGCGCCAGCCCCATGTCGCCGTAGGCCAGGGCCTCGGCCACCAACGCGTTGGTCACCGTGGAGCGCTGCTCGGCGATCCCGTCGAAGTCCTCGGGAATGTTGATCGCGGTGATGCCCAGTTCGGCGGCCTTGGCGATGAGATCGGCGGGATAGCTGATGGCTTCGTCGGCGTCGTGAGCGGCCGGACGCAGGATCTCAGCGGCGAACTCCTGCACCGTCTCGACGATCATCTTCTGGTCGTCGTCGGGCGTGAGGTCGAAGTAGTCCTTGCCGCTGGACTTGAGCCGGACCGGGCCGCCGCCGCGCAGGTTCTGTACCCGCTGGAATTGACGGTTCGCCTTGCCGGAGGTGGAGAACATGGTCTTCACCCCGTAGCGCAGGCCCCGGTTCAGCGGATCGCGCAGGTTGTACTTGTCCAGAAATTCCTGGCCGATGATCGGGGTAAGGAATGCCAGTGCCACGTCGATTCCGGTTCGTTTGTGGGGTTGCATCCCCAGCGAGGTTTGGCGGTCGTCGCGTGAGCGAGAGCGCTTGGCGGAAGGGGCGGGAAGTGTTTCGGTCATGTCAGCAAGCCTCTGTCGTTGGGGCAGTGCGATAACCGTATCTTACTCCTGAGTAAGATAGATAGGGGCCTGTTAGTTAATTCACACCCGGTCGCTGCGAAGCCGGTTGAGGACCTGTTCGTGCAGCAGGCCGTTGCTCGCCACGGCGCTGCCGCCGTGCGGGCCGGGGGTGCCGGCCAGGCTGCTGAATTGCCCGCCGGCCTCACGCACCAAAATGTCCAGCGGGGCCAGATCCCACACCGACACCTCCGGTTCGGCGGCGATGTCGATGGCCCCTTCAGCGAGCAGGCAGTAAGAGAAGAAGTCGCCGTAGGCGCGCACGCGCCATACCGCATCGGTCAGGTCGACGAATTGTCCGCGCAATCCGAGTTGGGCCCACCCGGACAGGCTGGAGAAGGAGAGACTGGCCGAATTCAGTTCTGCCACAGAAGAAACCGCTATCCGGCGCGGCGGTCCACCCTGGACCGCGGTGAAGGCGCCCTGACCCCGTCCGGCCCACCATCGTCGCTGCAATGCGGGGGCGCTGACCACCCCGATGGATGGGACGCCGTCTTCGAGCAACGCGATCAGGCTGGCCCACACCGGCACCCCGCGGACGAAGTTCTTGGTGCCGTCTATCGGGTCGATGATCCACTGGCGTCCGCGCAGGGTCGTGGTACCGCCGTATTCCTCGCCCAAGACGCTGTCGCCGGGGCGCTCACGTTGCAGCGCCGCACGTATTTCAGTCTCGACCGCCCGGTCTGCGTCGGTGACCGGGGTCAGGTCCGGTTTGGTGTCTACCCGCAGGTCGAGCGCCTGGAATCGGGCGCGCGTCACTGCGTCGGCACGGTCGGCGAGTGCCAGCGCAAGGTGCAGATCCTGCTCACTCATGCCAGCAGTCCTACCATGGCGGCGTGGGATGGGAATTCGGCGTGTTGCTCATATTGGTCGCGGTGCTCTTGGCGTTTCTTGCCCCGCGGTTCCTTCCTCGTGGTCCCCGC
Organism: Mycobacterium liflandii; assembly: GCF_022354805.1. Taxonomy (NCBI): domain Bacteria; kingdom Bacillati; phylum Actinomycetota; class Actinomycetes; order Mycobacteriales; family Mycobacteriaceae; genus Mycobacterium; species Mycobacterium liflandii. The sequence continues at coordinate 2,261,408 of NZ_CP023138.1, forward strand.
GGTGCCCTGGCCAGCGGCACCTTGTTGGTGACCGGAGTGAGCCCGCGGCCAGACGACGCCGTCGGCGAGCAGTACGTGACCATCACCGGCGTCATCAACGGGCCAACCGTCAACGAATACACGGTGTATGGGCGGATGGCCGTTGACGTAGATCAGTGGCCGTCCACCGGGCAGGTGCTGTCGGTCGTGTATTCCCCCAAGAACCCCGACAATTGGAACTTCGCGCTCGAAGAACCGCCCGAGGACTAGCGGGCTTGGCACGCGATCTCACCCGGCCGCCGGGGGGTGTGCCATCACGGTGAGCCGGACGCCGTAGCGGGGCAGCACGCCCGAGGCCCGTGTTGCGGGCGGCGCGACCATGCCCGGAAAGCCCGGTGAACCCGCGGCGGCAGCCTCCTCGGTCCCCGGGATCGTGGTCAGCCCGGACGGCGACAGCGCCGAGACCATCCGCGCCGACGGCGCGGACCAGCTGGGCGGAACCGACAATTGGCCGATCGAGCCCGACCGTCCGACGCTGGCGGCCACCGCACTGCCCAGCCCGCCGCCGGAGGCGGCGCTGGCGGGAGCGGTTGACGAAATCAGCGAGCCGAGCCCAAAATCGCTGGGCGTTACCTCGGCAGGATTTTCTGATGAGCCGATCAAGCCCAAGTTGTTCTCGGCGCCGATGACCCCGGCGCAGAACGACTCGATGTCCTGCGTGACGCCGACCGTCGCATAGGCGCTGAAGACGCCGTCGAGGATCGTGAAGTCATCGGGGAGGATGCTCGGTATCGCCTGTATTGCCCCCAGCGACTGAGTCAGCGACGAAACCAGTTGGGTAATCGGATCTGTGGCGGCGGCGGTGGCATTGGCTTGGGTGACCGCGGTGCTTTGCGCGGCAAGCCCAGCCGGGCTGGTTGCCTGGTTCGGAGAAGAGAACGGCGTCAGCATGCCCGCTGCCGCCGAGGTGGTGGCATAGCCGTACATCGCCGCGGCGTCCTGGGCCCACATCTCCGCATACTGCGCCTCGTTAGCCGCGATCGCCGAGGTGTTCTGTCCGAAGAAGTTCGTCGCGATCAGCACCAGCAGCTGCGCGCGGTTGGCCGCGACCAGGGGTGGCGGCACGGTCATGGCGTATGCCTGCTCGAAGGCCAACGCTGCCGTCCTGGCCTGGATTGCGGCCTGCTGCGTCTGCTCGGCCGTCCGATACAGCCAGCCGACATAGGGGGCGGCGCTGGCCGCCATCGATTCCGATGCCGGGCCACGCCAACTCAAGTCGGTCAGACCCGTCAGGATCGACCCACATGTTTCGGCCGTGGTACCCAGCTCGGCTGCCAGCGCATCCCAGCTGGCCGCGGCCGCCAGCAGGGAGCCCGAACCAGGGCCGGTGTACATGCGGGCGGAGTTTACTTCCGGCGGTAATAGCGAGAAATCCATTGGTACACAGCTCCTTAGTTGATGTGAGTGTTGAACCCTTCGCGATCGGCGGCGGCGTCGTCGGCGGCCGTTGTGGTGGGCTGGGGTTACTCAAATATCTAGAATTTCCGCAATTGCGGTGGGGGATTGACGCAAAATGTGCGAATCACGTGAAATGCCACCCGCGGTGGGTTGGCGCGCCCGCGGCAGTTGGGCGTCGTGACGGGCTTAACCAGGCGCAATCAGGCGCCAGTCGCCGCCAGGGGCAGGTGACGTCCGCCAATCGGTGGCGGGCCTCGTGCGCGTGGCATGCGGGCGACCTTCGGTTCAGGCTTGCCCCAGGGCTCCGGCGTTGTTGATTAGCAGGCTTGTGAGCTGGGGAATTGTGGATTGAGGAGGTCTAGGCGGCGGTTGGCGGTCAAAGGGGTGATCCGGCAGGCTTCGGTGATGTTGTCGGCGCCGTTGAGGCGGTGCAGATTGATCGCGGTGTTGCGTAGCGTTGCTAGGACCTGTGCGCCGTTTCCGGTATGTGCCCTTTGACGGTCTTCGTCGAAGGTGACGTCGCGTATCCAGTGCAGGCTGTTCTCGATTCCCCAGTGTTGACGCATCCAGGTCATGATCGCGGTAGGGTGGGCGTGCTCGAACGGCAGGCTGCAGATGGCATAGACCACCTCCACGCTGCGCTGGTCGGTGGCGGTGATCAAGCGTTCACGAGTGATCCGGATGATTTGTTTTGCGTAGGGGAAGCCGATTCCTCGTGCAGCGGTGATGATTTGCAGGGTGCGGGTCTCGACACGGCCGTGGCCGCGGGAGTCGTCGGTAGCGGCTGTGGGCACCTCGGCCCAGGGCAGCGCGGTGATACGCGCAAGTATTTTGGCTTGGTTGGACTTGACGATCATCAGGTAGTGCGACTTCAAGGTGGCGCAGATCAACTTCGCGGTGACGACCTGGGTATGCATCGCATCCACGGTGACCAGCCACCGCAAGCTGCCCGGCAGCAGCGTGAGCAGGGCACGTACGCAGGGAATTTCATTGCTTTTCTCGGCGACAGCGAGTTGACCGAGCACCAATCGGGCACGGTGGGCGAACACCGACACGAGATGCGTGGCTGTCGCTTTGGCGCGTAAAGCACCACGCAGCATCTTGCCGTCCAACGCGATCGGCACCAATCCACTGGGGTCGCTGCTGGCCACGTGTGCAGTGAAGTAACTGCCCATCCTGGCGTTGAGGTCGGCGGGGTCTAGCCGAGACAAAACAGCGCGGAAGGTCTTCTCACTGGGCCGCCGGAACCGGACCCCTAATTGGGCCAACACATCATCGGGAGCGGTGGCCGCCCATGTGGCAAAACCAGCATAGCCGCGCATCCCCGCGGCAGTGGCCAGAACCGCGATCGCCAACAAAGCCATCAGCGAATACCTCCGACCGCGTGGGTCCCTCGGGTCTGGCACCGAGGCCAACACATCGAGAAACTCCGATCCGATGAGCTCGCTGCGCTCACCAGGACTCCAGCGGTCGAACACCTCTGGAACCGACGACACAGGCAATACTGAAACGGTAGGCACGGGCAACTCCAGACCAACGACGAACAGTAACCAACTCGATCGTTCTCCAGATAGCCCGTGCCTACACTCCGGCCCCAATAGCGCGGCACCAAAGATCATCAACCCAGCTCACAAGCCTGCTAATCAACAACGCCGGAGCCCTGCACATGGGCGGCCACCGCTCCCGATGATGTGTTGGCCCAATTAGGGGTCCGGTTCCGGCGGCCCAGTGAGAAGACCTTCCGCGCTGTTTTGTCTCGGCTAGACCCCGCCGACCTCAACGCCAGGATGGGCAGTTACTTCACTGCACACGTGGCCAGCAGCGACCCCAGTGGATTGGTGCCGATCGCGTTGGACGGCAAGATGCTGCGTGGTGCTTTACGCGCCAAAGCGACAGCCACGCATCTCGTGTCGGTGTTCGCCCACCGTGCCCGATTGGTGCTCGGTCAACTCGCTGTCGCCGAGAAAAGCAATGAAATTCCCTGCGTACGTGCCCTGCTCACGCTGCTGCCGGGTAGCTTGCGGTGGCTGGTCACCGTGGATGCGATGCATACCCAGGTCGTCACCGCGAAGTTGATCTGCGCCACCTTGAAGTCGCACTACCTGATGATCGTCAAGTCCAACCAAGCCAAAATACTTGCGCGTATCACCGCGCTGCCCTGGGCCGAGGTGCCCGCAGCCGCTACCGACGACTCCCGCGGCCACGGCCGTGTCGAGACCCGCACCCTGCAAATCATCACCGCTGTACGAGGAATCGGCTTCCCCTACGCAAAACAAATCATCCGGATCACTCGTGAACGCTTGATCACCGCCACCGACCAGCGCAGCGTGGAGGTGGTCTATGCCATCTGCAGCCTGCCGTTCGAGCACGCCCGCCCTACCGCGATCATGACCTGGATGCGTCAACACTGGGGAATCGAGAACAGCCTGCACTGGATACGCGACGTCACCTTCGACGAAGACCGTCAAAGGGCACATACCGGAAACGGCGCACAGGTCCTAGCAACGCTACGCAACACCGCGATCAATCTGCACCGCCTCAACGGCGCCGACAACATCGCCGAAGCCTGCCGGATCACCCCTTTGACCGCCAACCGCCGCCTAGACCTCCTCAATCCACAATTCCCCAGCTCACAAGCCTGCTAATCAACAACGCCGGAGCCCTGCTCGGGAGGGTCACAAGCGCTAAGCAACTGCCGGGGTGCGAAACGCTGAATTCGCGTCCGAGTGGGAGCTGGCTAGCGTCGCGCCGAGCTTACAACCGGCCGGCGGTCGCGCCAGTGCGCGGCAATTTGCGGGACAGGCGCCGCTTGCACCTGAAATTGCACTGTGGGATAGCTGTATAGCGGCTATTAAAGGGCGCTATTGGGTATTCGCTGCGTTGGCCGTGAGTCGTTTGTTGACTTTTGGTCACGTTGAATCTAAACGATCATGCGACGTTTGCCGGCCGGCTTGTCTCCGGCGCATGGTTCCGGTTTGCCGTGCCGGCTAGCTGGGGCTCAGGGCTGTTTGCTGCCCGTTGCCGCGCGCTTGGCCGAGTCGGGCCGCATCGACGAACGGGGAGGCGGAAAGCCCAGCTCCACTGGGCCGGGAGGGCCCAGCGGATGTCGAACTCGCAGCGGGCACGCACCGCCCCCGGGCGTGCCCCGCCATCGCGGTTGGGCCGGTGTTGGGAACTGACCCATTGCCAACCTACCGGGCCGTGATGCATGCTTGTGCACCGGAAGTCGCCAGGCGATGTTTATTGCCGCGTGATTGCACCGTCATTGCGTTCCGCCAGTTGGCGATGAACGTAATTCTCGGGTGTCTGTGGAGCGCTCATGCGTGGATGAGACACGGGAACCCCCAGGGCTCCGGCGTTGTTGATTAGCAGGCTTGTGAGCTGGGTTGATGATCTTTGGTGCCGCGCTATTGGGGCCGGAGTGTAGGCACGGGCTATCTGGAGAACGATCGAGTTGGTTACTGTTCGTCGTTGGTCTGGAGTTGCCCGTGCCTACCGTTTCAGTATTGCCTGTGTCGTCGGTTCCAGAGGTGTTCGACCGCTGGAGTCCTGGTGAGCGCAGCGAGCTCATCGGATCGGAGTTTCTCGATGTGTTGGCCTCGGTGCCAGACCCGAGGGACCCACGCGGTCGGAGGTATTCGCTGATGGCTTTGTTGGCGATCGCGGTTCTGGCCACTGCCGCGGGGATGCGCGGCTATGCTGGTTTTGCCACATGGGCGGCCACCGCTCCCGATGATGTGTTGGCCTAATTAGGGGTCCGGTTCCGGCGGCCCAGTGAGAAGACCTTCCGCGCTGTTTTGTCTCGGCTAGACCCCGCCGACCTCAACGCCAGGATGGGCAGTTACTTCACTGCACACGTGGCCAGCAGCGACCCCAGTGGATTGGTGCCGATCGCGTTGGACGGCAAGATGCTGCGTGGTGCCTTTACGCGCCAAAGCGACAGCCACGCATCTCGTGTCGGTGTTCGCCCACCGTGCCCGATTGGTGCTCGGTCAACTCGCTGTCGCCGAGAAAAGCAATGAAATTCCCTGCGTACGTGCCCTGCTCACGCTGCTGCCGGGTAGCTTGCGGTGGCTGGTCACCGTGGATGCGATGCATACCCAGGTCGTCACCGCGAAGTTGATCTGCGCCACCTTGAAGTCGCACTACCTGATGATCGTCAAGTCCAACCAAGCCAAAATACTTGCGCGTATCACCGCGCTGCCCTGGGCCGAGGTGCCCGCAGCCGCTACCGACGACTCCCGCGGCCACGGCCGTGTCGAGACCCGCACCCTGCAAATCATCACCGCTGCACGAGGAATCGGCTTCCCCTACGCAAAACAAATCATCCGGATCACTCGTGAACGTTTGATCACCGCCACCGACCAGCGCAGCGTGGAGGTGGTCTATGCCATCTGCAGCCTGCCGTTCGAGCACGCCCGCCCTACCGCGATCATGACCTGGATGCGTCAACACTGGGGAATCGAGAACAGCCTGCACTGGATACGCGACGTCACCTTCGACGAAGACCGTCAAAGGGCACATACCGGAAACGGCGCACAGGTCCTAGCAACGCTACGCAACACCGCGATCAATCTGCACCGCCTCAACGGCGCCGACAACATCGCCGAAGCCTGCCGGATCACCGCTTTGACCGCCAACCGCCGCCTAGACCTCCTCAATCCACAATTCCCCAGCTCACAAGCCTGCTAATCAACAACGCCGGAGCCCTGCGGGAACCCCCAATTCGTCTGTTGTCGCTTTAGTAGCTGTGTTCTCACTACGGCCGGATTCGTAGGGACCAATGGCACTGGAATCGGGACCAACGCCTCTGGGAACTCTGGCCCGCCGCCGATAACGTATTGACTAGCCGAGCGGCCCAGTAGAGGAGGCCACGATGAGCAACCAGGCAGCCCCGGCAATCGTCGTCGGTATCGATGGATCGCGGGCGTCCACCCATGCGGCTGTGTGGGCAGTCGATGAGGCGGTCAGCCGCGATATCCCCGTGCGCTTGGTGTACATCATCGATCCCGCGCAGGCTCCTGCCGGTGATCGAGATGGCCGGCAAAGCGCCGCGCGCGCGGCGCTGTTCGACGTTCAGCGCGCCGTCGAGGCAACCGGACAACCGGTCAAGATCGAAACCGAGATTCTGTGGGGACGGCCGCTTACCAAGCTGCTGGAGGAGTCTCGCACGGCGGTAATGGTCTGTGTCGGGTCGATCGGACTCAACCACGCACGCCGGGGCGAGGGCTCGGTGGCGGGAACTCTGGCCGGTTCGGCGTTGTGCCCGGTGGCCGTCATTCAGTCACCCGCGGGTGCTGCGGGGGCGCCCAAGGTCGGCGAAGTCGTCGCGGAAGTGGACAACGGCTCGGTGCTACGGCATGCATTCGAGGAGGCCAGGCTGCGCAATGTCCCATTACGGGCCATCTCCTCACGCGTTGCCACAGGTCACGGGAGTGAGGACGGAAACCGTTTGGCGACAGCGCAACTGACCCGGCGGCTGATCCGATGGACACGGCTATACTCCGATGTTCGGGTGGAGTCGGCGATCATCGCCGGACATGCCTGCCGCTACATGGCTGCCAATGCCAAGCCGGACGAACTGTACGTCACGGATTCGCACGCAGCCCAGGTGTGCAGCGTGTACGGCGCTGGATGCTCGGTCCTGACGGTCCGTAGCGGCAACCTGTAGGCAGCAGAGCGGGGAGTGGTCCGTTGGTAACGGTCTTCTTGGTCGATGATCATGAGGTGGTGCGGCGCGGCCTGATCGACCTGCTCGACGCCGATCCCCAACTTGACGTCGTCGGTGAGGCGGGTTCGGTGTCGGAGGCGATGGCCAGGATTCCCGCGGCCAATCCCGACGTCGCGGTGCTCGACGTCAGGTTGCCCGACGGAGACGGCATCGAACTGTGCCGTGACCTGTTGTCTCGCATGCCGAATCTGCGCTGTCTGATCCTCACGTCCTACACCTCCGATGAGGCGATGCTGGATGCCATCCTGGCGGGAGCCAGCGGATATGTTGTCAAGGACATCAAGGGGATGGAATTGGCTCGAGCCATCAAAGAGGTCGGTGCGGGGCGCTCGCTGTTGGACAACCGTGCCGCGGCCGCACTGATGTCCCGATTGCGCGGCGTTGTCGAGAGGCCGGACCCGCTGTCCGGCCTTACCGATCAGGAGCGGACGTTGCTGGGGTTGCTCAGCGAGGGGCTCACCAACAAGCAGATCGCCGACCGGATGTTCCTGGCCGAGAAGACGGTGAAGAACTACGTTTCGCGGCTGCTGGCCAAACTGGGGATGGAGCGCCGGACGCAGGCCGCGGTGTTCGCCGCGGAGTTGAAGCGCGCGCGCTCGGCAGGCCATCGATAGGCGGCGCGGCCATGACCGACGAACCACATCCGCAGGATGCAGGTCCATCCCTGGGCGTGCCCTCAGGTGACGGTCTACGTCCGTTGCGCCTCACGCTGTCTCAGCTGCGGCTGCGTGAGCTGCTGGTCGAGGTGCAGGAACGGGTCGAGCAGATCGTCGAGGGCCGCGACCGTCTCGACGGACTGGTGGAGGCTATGCTCGTGGTCACCTCGGGCCTGGAGTTGGACGCCACCTTGCGCACGATCGTGCACTCGGCCACCAATCTTGTCGACGCTCGATATTGCGCCCTGGAGGTGCACGATCGGGATAAGCGCGTGTTGCAGTTCGTCTATGAGGGCATCGACGAGGACACGGTTGCCCGTATCGGCCACCTGCCCGAGGGCCTGGGCATCATCGGTCTTCTCATCGATGAGCCCAAACCCCTACGGCTGGAAGATATTTCCCAGCACCCGGCCTCGATCGGCTTTCCGTCGCATCACCCGCCGATGCGGACCTTCCTCGGGGTTCCGGTTCGGGTGCGCGACGTGTCGCTGGGCACCCTGTACCTGACCGACAAGACCAACGGGCAACCGTTCAGCGACGACGACGAATTGCTGGTACAGGCACTGGCGGCGGCGGCCGGTATCGCAATCGCCAACGCGCGCCTCTACGAACAGGCCAAAGCGCGACAGGCGTGGATCGGGGCCACCCGTGACATCGCCACCGAACTGTTGTCCGGCACCGAACCGGCGAGTGTGTTTCGGCTCGTCGCCGAGGAGGCGCTCAAGCTCACGTCGGCCGACGCCGCGCTGGTGGCCATTCCCGTCGATGAGGACGTGCCCGCTTCCGAGGTGGCACAGCTACTGGTGATTGAAACGGTTGGCAATGCGGTGGCTGCGGCCGAGGGGTGCACCATCGCGGTAGCAGGTACCGCCCTGGCGGAGGTCTTGCTCGACAGCGCTCCACGGCAAGTCGACAAGATCGCTGTCGAGGATGTGGACGAACTGGGCGACATGGGTCCGGCGCTGGTCCTGCCGCTGCGCGCCACCGATGCCGTGGCAGGTGTCGTGGTGCTGCTGCATCCCAGCAGTCCGGAGTCGGTCACCGAAGAGCAGCTGGAGATGATGGCCGCCTTTGCCGACCAGGCCGCGCTGGCCCTGCAGCTCGCCACCTCGCAGCGGCGAATGCGCGAACTTGACGTGATGACCGAGCGTGATCGCATCGCACGCGACCTCCACGATCACGTGATTCAGCGGTTGTTCGCCATCGGTCTGGCGTTGCAGGGCAGTGTGCCGCGAACGCGTGAACCAAAAGTGCAGCAACGGCTTTCAGAAGTGATCGATGACCTGCAGGGGGTGATCCAGGAAATCAGAACGACCATCTTCGACCTGCATGGGTCATCGCAGGGCGTCACTCGGTTACGGCAGCGAATCGATGCCGCCGTCGCTGCGTTCGGCAGCTCGGGATTGCGCACCACCGTCCAATTCATCGGGCCGCTGTCGGTGGTTGACAACGTGCTCGCCGACCACGCCGAGGCGGTGGTCAGGGAAGCGGTCAGCAACGCGGTCCGGCACGCGCAGGCCACCACCTTGACCGTTCGGGTCAAGGTCGACGACGACTTGTGCATCGAGGTCAGTGACAACGGGCGCGGGATGCCCAAGACGTACACCAGTAGCGGGCTGACGAATCTGCGGCGGCGCGCCCAGGAGGCTGGCGGCCAGTTCACCATCGAAAGCCCGGCCGCCGGCGGCGGAACGTTGTTGCGCTGGTCAGCCCCGCTCATCCAATAGTTGTTCGGGCCATTCGACCACCCGGGAAAGGTTGCGACGCGGCGTCGCCGGCAGTGGATCGGCATTGATCGGTGCCCAACCGACTCGCAGCAGCATTTGCGGGTAGGCACTGCCGCCGAACACATCCTTGCGAATCGCTTGGCGGGTCTTGTGGACCTCCAGCGGTTCGGTGATGGGACAGGAGGCCAACCCCATCGCCGTCGCGGTCAACAGGACAGCGCTGGTCGCCTCGCCCGCGCGAAGTCTTGATGCCCGGTCATCTTCCTCGGTGCCCAGCGCCAGGATCACGGCGCTGTCGGCGGCCGGTGAGACCCCCGACGGCTGGGCCAGCCCCGGCCCAGCGAAAAGGCGTCCGGGAATCGGGGCGTCCTGATCCGATGGGGGCGTATTGCGGGCCGGAACTCCGGCTACCGCGCCGTATCGTCCACTCCACGTGGTGAGTTCGCGCATGTACTCGTCATTGGTGGCGTGGTCCCAGACCGCCTGCGCCACAACTTCGCGCATCTTGTCCAGCGCTTCGACCTGGCGCAGCGCTACGTCGCAGCGGGCTACCCGGGCCGCCATCTGGGCGATGTCGCCGGCGGCCACTGGCCAGGAACTGTAGGCCCGCCGGTCCGTTCGCCGCCGCGGGATGGCCGCCGCAAGCGCGATGTCGCCCTGATCCGGTGGCTTCGCCTGCAGCTCGAGGCTCGCCAGATGACGGGAGTTGTCCGGGTCGGGAATGCGGGTCACCGTGGCTTGCCAGCCCATCGACGCCAGGGCGACGACGCAGTGATGCAGTGCGACGCCGCAGCTGATGATCAGGTCGCGGCCGTCCGGGTCGGTGCTGTGCAGCTGCATATCCGGTTCGGAGAAGAGCTCCAAACTTCTCGAGGTGACCTGCCAGCGCCACGGCTGCGTGTTGTGAATGGACGGTGCGCGGGTGGCCAGCGTGAGGACCGTTCGCAGGGTGCCCACGTCTGGGAATTGGGCGTTCATCGCTGCCTTTCCGGTCAGACAAGCCGTCCCATCGCTGTCATACGTCAAGGATCGGTGTGCGACCTCTGATCGTGGCAGAGGATGAAGCCACCGGCAACGAGGGACCTTTGGCCCTGCTCCGGGCCGTGGCCGCACCGGAATAGTGGTACTGCGGGTTGCAGATAAACCGCGGGAGGTTGGGAAGAGCGCTCATGAACCATCTGACGACGCTCGATAGCGGGTTCCTCAAGACCGAAGATGTGGACCCGCGGGTGAGTCTGGCGATCGGTGGCCTGGCCGTCATCGAGGGGCCGGTACCCGAGCAGCATGACCTGGTGTCGGTGTTCTCCGAGCGGATCCGCGCCTGTCCGCGGTTTGCCCAACGACTGCGTCGGTACCCGTTCGACCTCGGCGCACCACAGTGGGTGGATGACCCCGACTTCGACATCGCCCGGCACGTGCGGCGCGTGGCGCTGCCCCACCCCGGCGATGATGATGCGCTGTACCGGCTGGTTGCCGACGTGATGGCGCGGCGCCTGGACCGCGATCGGCCGCTGTGGGAACTCTGGGTTATCGAGGGCCTCGCCGGAGAGCGGTGGGCGATGCTGACAAAGGTGCACCACTGCATGGCCGACGGGATCGCGGCAACCCACATACTTACCGGGCTATGCGACCGCGATGGTGGCGGCGCGGCTGACGGTTCGGCCCGCTGCCGCGCCGCGCAGCGGCCGAAAACGGCCGCCGCCCGCCCCCGCAGCGGGCTGAGTGGGCTGTGGAATGCGCCCGCCGCGATCGCTTCAGGGGTGGTCCGCCTGGCCCAAGGGTCGGGCGAACTTGTCACCGGCCTGCTGACCCCGGCGGCGTCGGCGCTGACCGGGCCGCTCAGCGACCTGCGCCGGTTCAGCGGGGCTCGGGTGCCGATGGCCGACCTCGAACTGGTTTGTGAGACATTCGACGTCACCATCAACGACGTTGCGCTGGCTGCCATTACCGAGAGTTACCGCAACGTGCTGCTGGCGCGGGGCCAGCAGCCGCAGCAGGGTTCGTTGCGAACACTGGTGCCGGTTTCGGTGCGGGCAGACAACGCCTTCGACAAGACCGACAATCGGGTCTCGGCGATGTTGCCGAACTTGCCCGTGGACGAGGAGGATCCGGTTCAGCGGTTGCGCAAGGTGCATGCCCGGTTGGGGCAAACCAAGGCCAGCGGCCAGCCCCAGCCGGAAACCTGTTCCTATCTCTGGCTGATCGCATCCCGTTCGCACTGACCGCCTGGACCGTTGGCGTCTTGATGCGGCTACCGCAACGCGGAGTCGCAACGGTGGCGACGAATGTGCCCGGGCCACGCCAACCACTGCAGATCATGGGTCGGCCAGTGGCCGCGGTATTCCCGGTGCCGCCGCTGGCGATGCACCTGCGCACCGGCGTCGCGATGCTCAGCTACTCCGACGACCTGTACTTCGGCATTCTCACCGACTACAACGCGGTTGCAGATGTGGATCAGCTGGCGCGGGGGATCGAAGCCGCGGTGGCCCGGCTGGTGGCGATCAGCAAGCGGCGCAAGGCCCGTCGCGCTCGCGGACCGTTGTCACTGGTGGTGTGAGGATGGGCGATTCTGCTAGCGACCTGGCAAACCGCACCGATGTCGCGGCACTGTTGCGCCGGTTCTACGGTCGAGCCTTGGACGACGAGGTGTTGGCGGAGCCGTTTACCGAACTGCGGTCGAGCGGACTGGACTCGCACCTTCCGGTCATGTGCGACTTCTGGGAGACGGTGTTGTTCCGTGCCGGTCGTTATCGTGGTAGCGCGCTGACGGCCCACCGGGATCTACACCGCCAGACCCCGCTGCGCGCCCGCCATTTCGTCCGCTGGCTGACCATTTGGAATGACACCGTCGATGCGATGTATCGCGGGCCGGTGGCCGAGCATGCGAAAGTTCAGGCCGCCAGGATCGCCTGGGCGATGCATCGCCGGCTCAACGGAGTGGATGCCCTCGAACTCGACGCACTCGTCGGCCGCTGAGGTCACGCCCCCCCGAGCGTCACGCCAGAGTGACGCTCCATGCCGAACGCCACGCTGGCGTGACGCTCGGCGCAGAAGGGGGTCAGGCGAAGGTGTCGTTGCGGTCTGGCTCCGGGCCGAACTTGAAGTGCCGTCCGGTGATTCCGGTCGGGATCACCCGCACGTAGTGCAACTTCAAGGTCGGGATCCACGGTGACAGTTTGGCGCGCTCTGCTTTTTGCACCTCCGCGTCGGTTCTCAGTACCTGAGCGCGACCCTTGACGATCACACTCCAGCCTTCGGTGTCGCTGTGATCGTCAGCTTCAAAGGCGACCGGGCTACTCGTCACGGCGAGAAACAGTTTGGTGCCCTCGGCGGTGCGGAACAGCACGGTGCGATCCTGCACCACGTAGTTGACCGGGAAGATCTCCGGCTCGCCGGCGATGCTGGTGACCAACCGGCCCAGCGCCGCGCTGCTCAGCAGCTTCCAGCTTTGATCGTCAGACAGAAACGTGACTGGTCGGTCGGGCATCGTTTCAACCTTTCTCGGGCTTCTGGCGAACTTCAAAAATACTGTCTAGTCCTCGCCGCGGCGTCGGAGCGGGAATTTCTTCGATCAGCGGAGTGATCCCAGCGCGGATCAAGACTTGCGGCTGGCCGCGTCGGCCGATCAGGTCGGCGACGATGTCGCGGCTTTCGTTCGACTCGATCAGATGCGTCAAGGTGCACGTTGCCATTCCGGCCATGGTGCATTCGAGCAGAACGCTGGACAACACCTCACCGCACCGCAATACGTCGGCCCGAGTGTCGCCGGGGGTGGATAGAACAAGGATTTTCGACCAGTCCGAGGTGATTTCGGGCCGGCGGTCCTGGTGACTGCGAACCGGAAAATCGCGGCTCAGGTCTACCCGCTGGCGCTCGGTGTCGGAAGCGAGCGCCAGCGGTGGCACGCCATCGGTCAGCACGAACGGTGAAGTCCACCAATCCAGTTCGGCATGATAGGACAAGTCATCGCGCCGTAGCGCCGCGCTGAGGTGCGACGCTTGCACCAGTTGTGGCCGTTGCTCGTCGGTGAGCACGTCGAGCATCGCGATGTCGTTGTCGATGGTGTTCCTCAGCACCCCTTCAAACAGGTCCCAGTAGCGGGGACGGTCAAACGCAAGTCGATCGGTGCGCCGTTGCAGGATCGACTCGGCCCGTTTGAGTTCGGTCTCGGTGACTTCCTCGATGGGACGGAAGTCGACCGTGGCCAGATGGTTGGGGTCATCGGGGGTGGGGAAGCGGGTGATGCTGGGTTGCCAGCCCGCCGCCGTCATGGCTACGCCCAGATGGTCGAGCACCGCCCCGCAGCTGATGAGGGTTTCCCGGCCGGAATGGTCTGTGGCGGGAACGGTTCGGCCGCGATCGGCGAACAGGTGAACAGCCACGACCTCGGAACTGGAATCGCGGTCGCGGTCGGCCACCCACCGCCACGGTTGGCTGTTGTGTACCGATGGCGCCCGGCAGGCCAGCAGCACTGCGGTTTTGAGCACCTCCATGTCCACACCCTCGAGGCTACGGACGGCCTGGAGCGGCTGGCTAGGGTCATTCGTCATTCAGCGCAAATACCTTGTGCCACTGTGCGTTCAGGGTGGAGTTGCTGCTCGCTCGGGCTCTGATTCTGTCGGTGGCCGCTCGTATTATTCGAACATGAGTTCGATTAACCGGGAAGGGGTTGTTGCGGCTTTCGACGCGCTCGATGCGGTGATGACGCGGCTGCAGGACTTGTGTTTTGACGGGTTGACGACGCCGGAGCGGTTGGCGTTGTTGCAGCGTTGTGAGGTTGCGCGGCGTCGGTTGCCCAGCATCGAGCATCCGCTGATCAATCAGCTGGGGGAGCAGGCCGGTGAGCAGGAGTTGGGTGGGAAACTGGCGGCGGTGTTGGCCGGTCGGTTACGGGTCAGTCGCGGGGAAGCCAGTCGGCGGCTGGGGGAGGCCGCTGATCTGGGTCCGCGCCGGGCGTTGACGGGCGAACAGCTGGCGCCGTTATTGAGTGCGACCGCCTCCGCGGTGCGTCAGGGGCGTATCGGTGCGGGTCATGTGCGGGTGATCCGGGAGTTCTGTGGCCAGGTGCCCGCCGAGGTGGACCTAGAGACCCGCGAGCGCGCCGAAGCGCATCTGGCGCGGTTGGCGGGGCAGTTCCGCCCCGATCAGTTGGCCAAATTGGCGCAGCGGTTGATGGATTGTGTGAATCCCGATGGTCGCTATAGCGATGAGGATCGGGCGCGGCGACGCGGCTTGACTCTGGGGCGGCAGGGACGCGACGGGATGTCGCGGATCAGCGGCTGGCTGACCCCGGAAGCGCGGGCGGGGTTGGATGCGGTGCTGGCCAAGCTGGCGGCCCCGGGGATGTGCAACCCCGATGACGAGAGTCCGGTGGTGCAAGCCCCGGCCGGTGCGGACGCCGTGAGTCGTGATCGGCGTTCGGTTGGGCAGCGTCACCATGATGGGCTCAACGCTGCGGTGCGGGCGTTGGTGGCCTCAGGAGACTTGGGCCAGCACAACGGGTTACCTGCCTCCATCATCGTGACGACCACCCTTGGTGAGCTGCAAAGGGCCTGCGGTCGGGGGCTGACCGGGGGCGGCACCGTGTTGCCGATATCGGATGTGATCCGGTTGGCCCGTCACGCGCATCACTATCTGGCGGTGTTTGATCGGGGCAAGGCGGTGGGGCTGTATCACGCCAAACGGCTGGCCACTGCGGGGCACGCCTGGTGTTGTATGCCAAAGACCGTGGTTGCACCCGTCCGGGCTGTGATGTGCCGGGCTATCAATGCGAGGTGCATCATGTCGCCGCGTGGGCCACCAGCGGGCGCACCGACATCGATCAACTCACTCTGGCCTGCGGGCCTGACCACAAACTGCTCGAGCAGGGCTGGCGCACTCGCAAGAACGCCCACGGTGATACCGAATGGCTGCCACCGCCGCACCTCGACCATGGACAGCCAAGAACCAACACCTACCACCACCCCGAAAAACTGCTCCGCGACAGCGCAGCCGACGAAGGCGAAGAGGGGGTTGATCGCGCCGTTGTCTGGCATGCTGAACCCATGGCAGGCAAGGAAATCGATCGGGTCCGCGCGACGAGCGCGCTGGCGGTGATCAAGCAGCACCCCGCAACGGTGCTGTTCGTGTTGTCGCCGGCGCTGGCACTGTTGGCTGTCATCTGGTGGCTGGCTGGTGCCGGTTGGGCAATCGCCGCGGCCCTGGTGGTGCTGGTCGTCGGTGTTGCCGTCGTGGTCCGCAAACGCTGATCGCGCCACGATGCGGTCATGGTGGGGTTGGGGCAACGTCGAGGATGCTCTGACCGAGGCGGAGACGCACGCGTTGTTATCGCGCGTATCGGCGTTGCTTCCCGGCCATGACCTTTCCGATCATCAGCCGCCGGACCCGGCCGCGCTCGCGCTGCCCGCGGCCCGGGTCAGCCCGCCGGAATCGCTGGCGGGGATCTGCTCGTCCGATCCGATAGATCGTGCGGGTCATGCGCGCGGCAAGGCTTTTCGCGACGTCACCCGCAACCTGCTGGGCCACCTCGACCATGTGCCCGACCTGATCGCGCGGCCGCGCAGCGAACAGGACGTTGTCGATGTGCTGGATTGGTGTACCCGAGAACAGATTCCGGCGATCCCATACGGTGGTGGCAGCTCGGTGGTCGGCGGTGTCGAGCCGCGCTTCGATCAGCCGGCGGTCACGGTGGACATCGGTGCACTGGGTGCGGTGCTCGAGATCGACAGGGTGAGTCGGGCGGCACGGATCCAGGCGGGCGCGCTGGGGCCCTCGATCGAAGATCAGCTCCGCCCGCACGGTCTCACGTTGCGCCATTTCCCGCAGTCCTTCGGATTCTCCAGCCTGGGCGGCTGGCTTGCCACTCGCGCGGGCGGGCACTTCGCGACGCTCTACACCCACATCGACGACTTGACCGAATCCATGCGGGTGGTCAGTCCGGCGGGAGTCGGCGAGTCGCGGCGGCTGCCGGGCTCGGGTTCGGGGCCCTCTCCGGACCGGATGTTCCTCGGTTCCGAGGGCACCCTGGGCATCATCACCGAGGCGTGGATGCGGTTGCAGGACCGCCCGCGATGGCAGCTCACCGCATCGGTCGAGTTCGACGATTGGGCGGGGGCGGTCACCGCGACCCGCGCCATCGCGCAAGCGGGCCTCTATCCGACGAACTGCCGGCTGCTGGATCCGGCCGAGGCGTTCCTCAACACCGGTACCGCGGTCAGCGGCGGCCTGCTGGTGCTGGCTTTTGAATCGGCCGATCATCCGATCGACCCGTGGCTGGACCGGGCGGTGGAGATAGCCGCCGGCTACGGCGGCACCGTGACCGCACGGCGTGGACGCGAGACCCGCCAAGCCGCCGCGGCGCAGAGTGGCTCTGACGTCTCTCAGGCATGGCGTTCGGCGTTCCTGCGGATGCCCTACCAGCGCGACGCTCTGGCCCGGCGCAGTGTGATCGCCGAAACCTTCGAAACCGCATGCACCTGGGACGGATTCGACGCCCTGCACGCCGCCGTCACCGACGCGGCCCGCGCGGCGATCGAGCGGGTCTGTGGCGTCGGGTTGGTGACCTGCCGCTTCACCCACGTCTATCCGGATGGTCCGGCCCCCTATTACGGCGTCTACGCGGCGGGGCGCTGGGGATCCCTGGATGCGCAATGGGGACGAGATCAAGGCAGCCGTTTCGGAAGCGATCAGCACGACCGGCGGCACCATCACCCACCACCACGCCGTCGGCCGCGATCACCGGCCCTGGTATGACCGGCAGCGCCCCGATCCCTTTATGGCGGCGTTGCGCGCGGCCAAGACCGCACTGGACCCGGCCGGGATTCTCAACCCCGGGGTGCTTCTCGACCGTTGATCAGGCGTGCCCGATGCGCAGCATCTCGGTCACGTTCGGCAGTTTCACGCGCGGACGTCCGAGGGCCTCGCCGGCGGCTCGTTCGAAGTGGTCAATGGATTTCCAGTGCTCGGCGGTGACCAGCTCCGGCTGGCGTGAACTCAGCCAGTCGGCAAGGTCGGCGGTGTGGCTGCTGGGGAACGTGTTGAGCTCGGCGGCCGTCAGGTCGGCCATCAAGGTGTCGACGGTGTCCTGGGAATCTTTCTTGTTGGTCCCGATCACCCCGGTCGGTCCGCGCTTGATCCAGCCCACGACGTACTCGTTGCTGCTGCCTTGCACCCGGCCGGCGGTGTTGGGGATGATCCCGCGTTTCTGGTCAAACGGCAGCCCGGGGGTGGGGACCCCGCGGTAGCCAACCGATCGCACGACCAGCTGAACCGGCAGTTCCTCTCGCTCTCCGGTGTCCTTGGCTGACACCCACCCGTCCTCATCGGTAACGAGTTCGTTGTGGCCGAGCACGATCTGCTCCACCCGGTCGGTGCCTTTGATTTCGACCGGCGAAGTCATGAACTTGAACACGATTCGGCGGTGACCTGGACGTGGTGCGCGCTCGGTGTAGCCGCGCAACACCTTGATGTTCTGCTTGATCCCCTTGCCGGCCGCCTCCGCATCCGCGTCGCTGATGCCCTCCAGCTGGGCCGGGTCAACCACCACGTCGACCCCTTCGAGCTCACCGAGCTCGCGCAACTCCAGAGTCGTGAATGCGGCCTGCAGCGGCCCGCGCCGACCGATGATCACCACTTCCTCGACCCCGCGCGGGCGCAGTGAGTCCAGTGCGTGGTCGGCGATGTCGGTGAGGGCCAACACTTCGGGATCGGTGACCAGGATCCTGGCTACGTCGATCGCGACGTTGCCGTTGCCGATGACGACGGCGCGACGGCCCGACAGATCCGGTGTCGAGTGTTCGAAGTTCGGATGCGCGTTGTACCAGCCGACGAAATCGACGGCGGCCACGCTGCCGGGCAGGTTCTCCCCGGGGATGTTGAGCGGCTTGTCGGATTGGGCCCCGATGGCGTAGATGACGGCGTCATAGCGTTCGGTCAGCTCGGCGGTGGTGACGTGTTCGCCCACCACCACGTTGCCGAAGAATCGGACGCGAGGGTCTTCGGCGGTCTTCTCGAACTGTTTGCTGATCGACTTGATCTTGGGGTGGTCGGGGGCGACGCCGGAACGCACGAGTCCCCACGGGGTCGGCAGCATCTCGAGTATGTCGACGGCCACCTCGATCTCGTCGGAGGAGTCGGCTGCCTTCAGCAGCGACGCTGCGGCGAAGAACCCCGACGGCCCGGAACCGACGACGGCGACGTGGTATGGACGTTGGTTTTGCGGCATGGTTCTGCCCTCTGTTCGTGCCCGGCTGCGCGCAGGGGGTACATGGGCTGACAGCGTCGCAGTCGCGCGGTGCACATGATCGTCTCCTGATGCTAGACGCTGATGCCAGCGACTACCGGTAACCTTGTCGGCTGTGGAACCCGACCGTCAAGCCGAGATCGCTGCCCTCGACTCCGCCCTGACCACGGTGGAGCGGGTGCTCGACGTCGAAGGTCTGCGCAGTCGCATCGAGAAGCTCGAGCACGAGGCGTCCGACCCGAAGCTCTGGGACGACCAAACCCGAGCCCAGCGTGTGACCAGTGAGTTGTCTCACACCCAGGGGGAGTTGCGGCGGGTCGAGGAGCTGCGAAGGCGTCTCGAGGACCTGCCGGTGCTCTACGAGCTCGCCGCCGAGGAAGAGGGCGCCGCGGCCGGAGAAGCGCTGGCCGAGGCGGACGCCGAGTTCAAGGCGTTGCGTGCCGACATCGAGGCCACCGAGGTGCGCACCCTGCTTTCCGGCGAGTACGACGAGCGTGAGGCGCTGGTCACCATTCGCTCCGGCGCAGGGGGAGTCGACGCCGCGGACTGGGCCGAAATGTTGATGCGGATGTATGTCCGGTGGGCCGAGCAGCACAAGTACCCCGTTGAGGTGTTCGACACCTCCTACGCCGAGGAAGCCGGGATCAAAAGCGCCACGTTCGCCGTGCACGCGCCGTTTGCCTACGGCACGCTGTCGGTCGAGCAGGGCACCCACCGGCTGGTGCGGATCAGCCCGTTCGACAATCAGAGCCGCAGACAGACGTCGTTCGCCGAGGTCGAAGTGCTGCCGGTGGTGGAGACCACCGATCACATCGACATCCCCGAAGGCGATGTGCGGGTCGATGTCTACCGGTCCAGTGGCCCGGGCGGGCAGTCGGTGAACACCACCGA
The DNA here is from genome assembly GCF_022354805.1 of Mycobacterium liflandii. Lineage (NCBI taxonomy): Bacteria > Bacillati > Actinomycetota > Actinomycetes > Mycobacteriales > Mycobacteriaceae > Mycobacterium > Mycobacterium liflandii. The sequence continues at coordinate 2,281,091 of NZ_CP023138.1, forward strand.
CTCGGCGGTTCGACTGACCCACATCCCGACCGGCATCGTGGTCACCTGCCAGAACGAGAAGTCGCAGCTGCAGAACAAGGTGGCGGCGATGCGGGTTCTTCAGGCAAAGTTGTTGGAGCGCAAGCGTATAGAAGAACGCGCTGAGCTCGACGCATTGAAAGGCGACGGCGGTAGCTCGTGGGGCAACCAAATGCGCTCCTACGTGCTGCACCCCTACCAGATGGTCAAGGATCTGCGAACCGAGTACGAGGTTGGTAATCCGGCGACCGTGCTAGACGGAGACATTGACGGATTCCTGGAAGCAGGGATCCGGTGGCGCAACCGGAAAGATGACGACTAACACCACAGCTTTTGCCCTGGCAACATTCTCGCCGGCCCAGTATTGGCACGACTTCTGGCGCGGGCAGATCGGCGAATGGATCATCACCCGCGGTCTGCGCATCGTCATGGTGCTGATCGCGGCGGTACTGGCCGCGCGCTTCGTGACCTGGGTTGCTAAGCGAGTGACTCAGCGCCTCGACCTGGGGTTCACCGAAAGCGACGCGCTCGTGCGATCGGAGGTCTCCAAGCACCGCCAGGCGGTGGCGTCGGTGATCTCCTGGGTCTCGATCGTCCTGATTTACGTCATCGTCCTGTACGAGATCGTCGACATTCTGCCGTTTCCGGTCGGGTCGTTGGTAGGGCCGGCCGCGGTGCTGGGTGCGGCGCTGGGCTTCGGCGCCCAGCGCCTGGTGCAGGACCTGCTCGCGGGGTTCTTCATCATCGTCGAGAAGCAATACGGGTTCGGCGACCTGGTGGAGCTCAGCATGGTCGGGTCACCGGAGAATGCGGCCGGCACGGTGGAGGAGGTCACGCTGCGTGTGACCAAGCTGCGATCCAGCGACGGTGAGGTGTACACCGTTCCCAACGGCAACATCGTCAAGTCGATCAACCTGTCCAAGGACTGGGCGCGCGCGGTCATCGACATCCCGGTCCCGACCGGCGCCGACCTCAACCGCGTCAACGAGGTCTTGCACCGGGAATGCCAACATGCGCGCGAAGACGCCATCCTCGGCGACCTGTTGCTGGATGAGCCCACGGTAATGGGCGTGGAGAAACTCGAAATGGACACCGTCACGCTGCGGCTGGTGGCGCGCACGCTGCCCGGAAAGCAGTTCGCGGCGGGCCGGCAGTTGCGGGTGTTGGTGATCCGCGCGCTCACCGGCGCCGGGATCATCACCCCGGCCGACGCCTAGGCCGCGGTGGGGGTCATGGCTCACCCGGCCACCGTTAGTGGGGCAGCGGACGCACCTGCGGGAGCGGAGCAGCAGCGGTAGCGATGAAAATCACATTTGTTCCTACCCGCTTGCGGCGCAGCGGTCAGTCGAACGGCAACCGCAAGCGCGGTACGCCCCGTCAGTTGTTCGGCGGCCGGATCCGTCTGTCAACGGTGGTACTGATGGTGGCTTTCCTGGCGGTGTGGTGGCTCTATGACACCTACAACCCGCAGCACTCGGCTGGAAAGACCACACCCCCCAGCCAGGTGGTACCGCCGGGCTTGGTACCCGATCCGAACTACACCTGGGTGCCGCGCACCAGGGTGCAGCCACCGACCACGGCCACCCGGCCCACGCCCACCACCACATCGCCGACGCCGACTCCGACGCCGACCACGTCAACTCCGGTTCCCGGCCCCTCGGCGCCGCCGTGTCTGCTGCCGCCGCCGTTCTGTCCCGCCACTACGACCCCGCCAACACCGGTTCCGTCACCGTCGCAGACCCCTGAGCCGGAGCCGGGGCCGGTATCGTCGGGGCCGACTCCGACACCACCGGCCAGCTAATTTTCGCCTGCAGGCGAAGCGCACCGCTACACTGGCGTGCCGTGATGATCACCCTGGACCATGTCAGCAAGCAGTACAAATCGTCGGCGCGCCCGGCGTTGGATGACATCAATGTCAAGATCGACAAGGGTGAGTTCGTCTTCCTGATCGGTCCGTCGGGTTCGGGCAAGTCGACGTTCATGCGGTTGTTGCTGGCGGCGGAGACGCCGACATCCGGAGATGTGCGGGTGTCGAAGTTCCACGTCAACAAGCTGCGTGGTCGCAATGTGCCCAAACTGCGGCAGGTGATCGGTTGCGTTTTCCAGGACTTCCGGTTGCTGCAACAAAAGACGGTGTACGAAAACGTCGCGTTCGCCCTTGAGGTGATCGGCAAGCGTGCGGACGCGATCAATCGGGTGGTGCCCGATGTGCTCGAGACGGTCGGCTTGTCGGGCAAAGCCAACCGCCTGCCGCACGAGCTGTCCGGCGGCGAGCAACAGCGGGTCGCGATCGCCCGCGCCTTTGTCAACCGGCCGCTGGTGCTGCTGGCCGACGAGCCCACCGGCAACCTGGACCCAGATACCAGTAAGGACATCATGGATTTGTTGGAGCGAATCAACCGCACCGGGACGACGGTGCTGATGGCAACGCACGACCACCACATCGTTGACTCGATGCGGCAGCGGGTGGTCGAGTTGTCGCTGGGCAGGCTGGTTCGTGATGAACAGCGCGGTGTCTACGGGATGGATCGCTAAGTGCGCTTCGGCTTCCTGCTCAACGAGGTCCTGACCGGACTTCGTCGCAATGTCACCATGACGGTCGCCATGATCTTGACGACCGCGATCTCGATCGGCCTGTTCGGCGGTGGTCTGCTGGTGGTCCGCCTGGCGGAGAACTCGCGTGCCATCTATCTGGACCGCGTCGAAACCCAGGTGTTCCTCACCGACGACGTATCGGCCAACGATCCCAACTGCGATTCCGACCCGTGCAAGGCGTTGCGCGAGAAGATCGAAAAGCGCAAAGACGTCAAAGCGGTGCGATTCCTCAACCGCGCGCAGGCCTACGACGATGCCATCCGCAAGTTTCCGCAGTACAAGGACGTTGCGGGCAAGGATTCATTCCCGGCATCGTTCATCGTGAAGCTGGAGAACCCGGAGCAGCACAAGGACTTCGACTCCGCCATGCAGGGCCAGCCCGGGGTGCTCTCGGTGCTCAACCAGAAGGATCTGATCGACCGGTTGTTCGCGGTGCTGGACGGCTTGAGTAACGCCGCGTTTGCCGTGGCATTGGTCCAGGCCGTCGGTGCGATCTTGCTGATCGCCAACATGGTCCAAGTCGCCGCGTATACGCGGCGCACCGAAATCGGCATCATGCGATTGGTGGGGGCCAGCCGCTGGTATACCCAGCTGCCGTTTCTGATGGAGGCGATGCTGGCCGCGACGCTCGGGGTCGTCATCGCCATCGGCGGCCTGATATTCGTGCGGGCGATGTTCCTGGAAAACGCGTTGAACCAGTTCTACCAGGCCAATTTGATCGCCCGTATCGACTATGCCGACATCTTCTTCATCTCCCCGGCCCTATTGGCGCTGGGCGTTGCGATGGCCGGGGCCACGGCGTACGTGACGTTACGGCTATACGTGCGGCGGTAGCGATGGCAGCGCAGTCGAAGCAGGCGAAACCGTCCGGCAAGCAGGGTGGCAAGAAGATCATCGCCACCAATCGCAAGGCTCGGCACAACTACTCGATCATCGAGGTGTTCGAGGCCGGTGTCGCACTGCAGGGGACCGAGGTGAAGAGCCTGCGGGAGGGGCACGCGTCGCTGGTCGACGCCTTCGCCACCGTCGACGACGGCGAAGTCTGGCTGCGCAACCTGCACATCCCGGAGTACCTGCACGGCACCTGGACCAACCACGAACCGCGGCGCAACCGCAAGCTGCTGTTGCATCGCCGCCAGATCGACACCCTGTTCGGCAAGATTCGCGAAGGCAATTTCGCGCTGGTTCCGCTGTCGATGTATTTCCTCGACGGCAAGGTCAAGGTCGAACTCGCGTTGGCGCGCGGTAAGTACGCCCACGACAAGCGTCAGGACCTGGCCCGGCGTGATGCCCAGCGTGAGGTGATTCGCGAACTGGGTCGCCGGGCCAAGGGCATGGGCTGACTGGCGGTGCGACCGTAAGCGTCGCGTTTGGGCTCACGCCGGGTTTGCGATTGGCCAGCCGGGGTAGGGGTGTTGCGTCGGGAAATCGGAGCGCGGGTGGACTCCATCGGCTAGAAACACGCGCCGCTGGGGTGGGTCGGGTGCTTTGGTGACACACGCGTTGGTGTCGGCTTGCCTGGTTGGCCATTGCGGTGGGGCAAGCCGCAGGGTGTCGGTCGGTCCGTGGATGGCGTAGCCGACGATCCGCCAGCCGTCGAACACATCTGTTGTCGGTGCGGGGGCCGGCCCCCACTGAGGTGGCAACGGCGGGCTTGTGTCGGGTGCGGGGGCGGTCATTGCGACCCATTGCGCGAAAATGCCGCCGTCGGGATTGTGAGTGCCCAGAGGGTTGGTCGGATCGTTGCTGTATCGGCCATCTCCGATGTCGTAGGCGGTCCCGTAGTCCCATCCGCGGACCACGGCGGTGACCTGGCGGCCGGAGGTGTCGATACGCAGGATGTGGGAGCGGCCCGTACCTACGGCTGGATACGGGAGCGGACTGCTGTCGGGGCGTGGCTCAGGCCAGAGGTCTTGGGTGATGGGGGGTGGGTTCAGCGAATAGTCGGGCTCGGCTGGGTCGTTGGGTGCGACCGCGTGTTTGAACCCGCGGTAGACGTAGTCGATGTCGCCCATCTGGCTGGCAAGTGAGCGCGACTCCAGGTACGCGCGGATGACTACCGCAGGTCCGGTCACAAGGTCGATTCCCGGTTCCGCGCTCCACACTTCTCGTTCTTGTGCCAGCAGTCCGGTCCAGGGGACCTTTGATAGCGGCGGCGCGGGTTCCGAGTGACTGCAGCCGATGGCTGCCATCATGACAACGGGTAGCGTGGCCAGTGCTCGGGATACGCGACGTGTTGCGCTCATTTTTTCCATGGTTGTGGGTTGTGCACAACATTGTTGTAGTAGGTCGAAATATCGGAGTCGATCCGTGTCACCGTGTCGTTGCCGAGTGTCGGGCTTAGCGCGCTTGAAAGTACGCTGTCGGAGGCTTGCGGAGTATTCCTCTTGCGCCAATCCTCGTTCATCTCGGCATAGGTGGCAATTCGCATCGGGCCGTCAGGATGCTGCGGATCGACTGGGCGATATAGCTCCGGTTCCAATCCAGACAGCGGTTGGCCGGACGCCAGAAATCCGTCGAGCACCAGCCGCGGTGGGGTGGTGTGGGGCATGTCCGGAATCGACGTCGTGGTCGGCGCGGGACCGACGATGTCGTGCTCTATGGCCGAGCCGATGAGATTTGTTCCGCCGCCTACGATTCCCGCTCCGGGGATCGGCAGAGTGCCGACGCCGAAGGTGCCGCCCCAGGGCTCCGGCGTTGTTGATTAGCAGGCTTGTGAGCTGGGGAATTGTGGATTGAGGAGGTCTAGGCGGCGGTTGGCGGTCAAAGCGGTGATCCGGCAGGCTTCGGCGATGTTGTCGGCGCCGTTGAGGCGGTGCAGATTGATCGCGGTGTTGCGTAGCGTTGCTAGGACCTGTGCGCCGTTTCCGGTATGTGCCCTTTGACGGTCTTCGTCGAAGGTGACGTCGCGTATCCAGTGCAGGCTGTTCTCGATTCCCCAGTGTTGACGCATCCAGGTCATGATCGCGGTAGGGCGGGCGTGCTCGAACGGCAGGCTGCAGATGGCATAGACCACCTCCACGCTGCGCTGGTCGGTGGCGGTGATCAAGCGTTCACGAGTGATCCGGATGATTTGTTTTGCGTAGGGGAAGCCGATTCCTCGTGCAGCGGTGATGATTTGCAGGGTGCGGGTCTCGACACGGCCGTGGCCGCGGGAGTCGTCGGTAGCGGCTGCGGGCACCTCGGCCCAGGGCAGCGCGGTGATACGCGCAAGTATTTTGGCTTGGTTGGACTTGACGATCATCAGGTAGTGCGACTTCAAGGTGGCGCAGATCAACTTCGCGGTGACGACCTGGGTATGCATCGCATCCACGGTGACCAGCCACCGCAAGCTACCCGGCAGCAGCGTGAGCAGGGCACGTACGCAGGGAATTTCATTGCTTTTCTCGGCGACAGCGAGTTGACCGAGCACCAATCGGGCACGGTGGGCGAACACCGACACGAGATGCGTGGCTGTCGCTTTGGCGCGTAAAGCACCACGCAGCATCTTGCCGTCCAACGCGATCGGCACCAATCCACTGGGGTCGCTGCTGGCCACGTGTGCAGTGAAGTAACTGCCCATCCTGGCGTTGAGGTCGGCGGGGTCTAGCCGAGACAAAACAGCGCGGAAGGTCTTCTCACTGGGCCGCCGGAACCGGACCCCTAATTAGGCCAACACATCATCGGGAGCGGTGGCCGCCCATGTGGCAAAACCAGCATAGCCGCGCATCCCCGCGGCAGTGGCCAGAACCGCGATCGCCAACAAAGCCATCAGCGAATACCTCCGACCGCGTGGGTCCCTCGGGTCTGGCACCGAGGCCAACACATCGAGAAACTCCGATCCGATGAGCTCGCTGCGCTCACCAGGACTCCAGCGGTCGAACACCTCTGGAACCGACGACACAGGCAATACTGAAACGGTAGGCACGGGCAACTCCAGACCAACGACGAACAGTAACCAACTCGATCGTTCTCCAGATAGCCCGTGCCTACACTCCGGCCCCAATAGCGCGGCACCAAAGATCATCAACCCAGCTCACAAGCCTGCTAATCAACAACGCCGGAGCCCTGACCTCCACGCTGCGCTGGTCGGTGGCGGTGATCAAGCGTTCACGAGTGATCCGGATGATTTGTTTTGCGTAGGGGAAGCCGATTCCTCGTGCAGCGGTGATGATTTGCAGGGTGCGGGTCTCGACACGGCCGTGGCCGCGGGAGTCGTCGGTAGCGGCTGTGGGCACCTCGGCCCAGGGCAGCGCGGTGATACGCGCAAGTATTTTGGCTTGGTTGGACTTGACGATCATCAGGTAGTGCGACTTCAAGGTGGCGCAGATCAACTTCGCGGTGACGACCTGGGTATGCATCGCATCCACGGTGACCAGCCACCGCAAGCTACCCGGCAGCAGCGTGAGCAGGGCACGTACGCAGGGAATTTCATTGCTTTTCTCGGCGACAGCGAGTTGACCGAGCACCAATCGGGCACGGTGGGCGAACACCGACACGAGATGCGTGGCTGTCGCTTTGGCGCGTAAAGGCACCACGCAGCATCTTGCCGTCCAACGCGATCGGCACCAATCCACTGGGGTCGCTGCTGGCCACGTGTGCAGTGAAGTAACTGCCCATCCTGGCGTTGAGGTCGGCGGGGTCTAGCCGAGACAAAACAGCGCGGAAGGTCTTCTCACTGGGCCGCCGGAACCGGACCCCTAATTGGGCCAACACATCATCGGGAGCGGTGGCCGCCCATGTGGCAAAACCAGCATAGCCGCGCATCCCCGCGGCAGTGGCCAGAACCGCGATCGCCAACAAAGCCATCAGCGAATACCTCCGACCGCGTGGGTCCCTCGGGTCTGGCACCGAGGCCAACACATCGAGAAACTCCGATCCGATGAGCTCGCTGCGCTCACCAGGACTCCAGCGGTCGAACACCTCTGGAACCGACGACACAGGCAATACTGAAACGGTAGGCACGGGCAACTCCAGACCAACGACGAACAGTAACCAACTCGATCGTTCTCCAGATAGCCCGTGCCTACACTCCGGCCCCAATAGCGCGGCACCAAAGATCATCAACCCAGCTCACAAGCCTGCTAATCAACAACGCCGGAGCCCTGCGCCGGCCCCCCGAACCCGAGCCGGGTCGTATCCATCGGCGGCGAGGTTGGTCTGTCCTTTTTGCAGAATGTCTGAGTAGCAGTTTCGGATTGAGTGCAGTCGTCTCAGGGCGTCCTCTGTGTCGCGGATTGCATCGTCTTCACACGCCGTGATGATGGCATCGAGTGCGTTTCTATCCGCCGCGCTGAGGTGGGGGTCCTTTTCCATCTCCATCGCCTGCGCGATCAGGTCATCAAGGTCCTGCAACTGAATTTCGAGGGTGGCGATTCTTCCGGCAGCGCCTTTTTGCGCCTCAGCCAGCGCTGCGGCGACCTCCTCCAGATGGGCTCCGATCTGGGGCAACTGCTCGGATTGAGCGCCCAGCGCCTGGGCTGTGCGCTGCACCTCGGCGGAATCGTTGATGGGGTTCTCGCCGTTCTGGTGATTCCAGGCCGCTTCAAAGCGTCGGCGGGCTTGCTCAAACGTAACGTTCGACTCGGCAGTGCTGCGTCCCGCAGCGTGAAACGCGGTTGCCAAGTCGGAAATCTGAGTTGGGCGACCAGCCTGGAGGCTTTGGTTGATCGCCCAGGGATCACCTCCGGCATAGGCGACTAGCGCCGGGACGCTTATGTACCTAAGCTGCATTGCCCCACCTCGAGCGTGGCTGTCCGCGCGCTGGGATTGGTTCGTGCGCTCGGAATGGAACAAACCCGAATTGATCAGCATCGCCGTCCCTTCTCGGCCCGGGGACACAGGATACTGTCGCGAGCCGGGTGGTCAATTCGCTTGGCGATGGCCGGTCGTGCGGCGCTACGGGCGCATTTCGCTCCGGCCGGGTCGACCTGACACCATCGGCCCAAGAGACAACCCCAATAGACAGCACAGAGACCTGGATCTCGTTGTCGGTCGCTATCGAGGTGGGCGAACATGGACAAGGCATGGGCTGACTGGCGCGCACGCGCAAGCTGCGGTACGTACGGGAGATGGCGGTGACTGAAGACCCTGTGATTCGGGAGTTGTCCGCGGCGGTGGAGCGCAGCCCCGAGGTTGTCGAACTTCGGCTGCATCTGGCCGCGCTGTTTGCTGACAGGGGACGCCACGCGGAGGCGCTGGGGCATTGCAGTGCGGTACTTGCCAAGGACACCGCCAATGCGGAGGCGCTGAGCTTGTTGCAGCGTTGCAGCGCGGCGTTGGCAGCGCCTGTCGAGGTGGTGCCGGCGCAACAGCAACAGCACGCTCCCGACACTGCCGGCTTTGACTGGTCCAAGGCGGAAAAACAGGTCGCCGACATCATCGAGCCCGCATTCGTGGAGGCGCCCCCGGACGTCGTCGGCGAGGGCGATTTCGACGTGGTGCAGCGCAGCCAGGTCCGGTTGGCCGATATCGCCGGTATGGCCGATGCCAAACAGCAACTGGAGCTTTCACTGCTTGGGCCGCTACGCAACCCCGAGCTGATGAAGGCGTACAAGGTCTCCGCACGCGGTGGCCTGTTGTTATACGGCCCGCCCGGGTGTGGGAAAAGCTATCTGGCCAAGGCCGTTTCGGGGGAGCTGGGCGCCAGCTTCTACCAGGTGGGAATCGCAGATGTGCTGCATCGCTGGTTCGGGGACAGTGAACGCAGCATCCGCGCGGTCTTCGACAATGCCCGCCGCAACGCTCCGTGTGTGTTGTTCTTCGACGAAGTGGACGCGTTGGGGCATCGGCGTTCCGCGCTCAGCGGCAGTGCGGGTTTGCGCACGGTGGTCAACTCCATTCTCGAAGAACTCGACTCGGCGGCGTCCTCCAACGATGGCGTCTACGTGCTCGGGGCGACCAATGCGCCCTGGGACGTCGACCCGGCGCTGCGTCGGCCCGGCCGTTTCGATCGGATGATTTTTGTCGGCCTGCCCGACGCCGAAGCCAGGGCGGGCATCGTCCGCGTTCATCTGCGGGATCGGCCGGTCGCGGGGATCGATCCCCGGGCGATCGCCAACCGCACTGAAGGGTTTTCCGGCGCAGATCTGGCGCACATCTGTGACAGCGCAACCCAGATAGCGATGGCCGAATCGATGCGTGCCGGACAGGTTCGTCCGGTGATGATGGCAGACATCGACGCGGCCGCCGCACAGATCCGCCCCAGCACTGGGCCCTGGTTCGAGACCGCGCGCAATGTCGTCGAGTTCGCCAACAACGACGGAACCTACGACGACCTGGCAAAGTATCTGCGCCGTAGAAAGATTCGGTGATGCCAGGCCCCGCCGCCGATCAGCGCGACGAAGCCATCCACATCGCCAGCATCCACTGCGACACTGGGAATTACGAACGCGCCCGAGAGGTCTTGCGCAGTTCGTTGGCGCAAAACCCCAATGACCCGAACCTGTTGGCGCATCTGTCTCGGGCTGAATACCTGCTGGGCAACTACGACAATGCCGCGTGGAGCGCATACAGCGCGTTGGCGGCCGCGCCCGAATCGGAATTCGCCATGCGGCTCTACGCGGTATCCCTCGATCAGCTGGGGCGCAGCTGGGACGCCCTGTGCATGGCGTGGCGGGCGGTGCTGGCTCATCCCAATGAGCCCCTGGCGCATCGGACGTACGCGAGCTTATTGCAGAAGGCCTGGCAATTGCCCAACGCGCTCTATGCCATCGACCAAGCGTTACGGCTCGATCCCGGCAACGTCGACGCACACGTTCTGCGCGGCTCGATCTTGCACGACCTGCGCCGAATCGAGGAATCCACCGAGGCGTATCGAGCCGCATTGGCGCTGGACCCAGGCAACGCCGAGGCGCTCAACAATCTGGCTATCAACCGGCTTCGTCGGCGCAAATTTGCGCACGCGCTGCGCGGGTTTCTCGATGCGGCAGGCACCGACCCGGCCATAGGTGCGGTGGCCCGCCGGAACATCGGTGTGGTCCTGGAACGGGTGTTTCGCGGGGTGACGGTGGTTGCCGGGGTGCTCGCGTTCTTCGCCGCCATGGTGCTGAAGCTGAACGCCAAGGCGCAATCGACGGCGGGGCTGCGGGTGGTCACCGGAATTCTCACCGGGGTGCTGATCGTCGGGTTCATCTGGATGCTGCGCTCGGCGCCCCGTCGGGTACTGGCTTCGGCGTTGCGCGAACAGCGCCTGACCTATCTCCGGGTGCTGCACGCGCTACTGGCAGTGCTGGTCGGGGCGATTGCCACCATCTTGGCCTGGCCCGCCGGCATCATCCCGGTGTGCGGCCTGCTGATATTGAGCGGGCTGCTGTTGTTCTGGGTCGGCCTCAGCTACTGAAGCTGACCGGCCTAGTATCCGACCATGGCCTCCCGACCCCTTACTGAACTCGATAAATCCGACGTATTGGCTGGGTTGTTCGCCGTGTGGGACTCCATCGACGCGCTGCTGGACGGGCTGCCCGAGGCCGATTGGCAGGCTAAGAGCCCGCTGCCGGGTTGGGATGTCAAGGCCGTCGTGGCGCACCTGATCGGGACCGAGTCTTTCCTGATGGGCGTCGCCGCGCCCGAGCCCGACGTCGACGTTTCCGCGCTGGGGCACGTGCGCAACCCCATCGGGGTGATGAACGAGTACTGGGTGCGCCACCTGTGCGGGGAGTCCGGTGCCAGCCTGCTGGAACGTTTCCGCAACGTGACCGAGAAACGGCGCAAGGCTCTCACCGACCTTTCCAACGAAGAATGGAATGCCGCGACCACCACGCCGGCCGGACCCGACAGCTACGGGCGGTTCATGCGGATCCGTGCCTTCGACTGCTGGATGCACGAGCAGGACATCCGCCACGCGCTGCAGCAGGAATCGTCCGACGAGCAGCTTGCGGGGCCGGCTTCGCGCCTGTCCCTCGACGAGATCTCGACCTCGATGGGGTTTGTGGTCGGCAAGCTGGCCAAAGCTCCAGAGGGCTCACGCGTCCTATTCGAGCTGACCGGACCGCTGACCCGCGAGATCCGCGTCAACGTCGAGGGTCGTGCGCAGGTCGTCGACGACTTCGGGGGACAAGAACCGACCGCGACGATCCGGATCGACGGCCTGCAGTTCACTCGGCTCGCCGGTGGTCGCCCGAAGAGTCCGGCGCGCAGCCAGGACATCGAATTCGGCGGCGACAAGGACCTGGCCGCCCACATCGTCGAGCGTCTCAACTTCGTGATCTGATCGGGAACATAATTCGGTTGCCGCTGGTTTTTCAGGGCGTACCATGGGTTGTCCTGCCGAAGATCGGCAGGGATGCGAGGGGCTGAACGGTTTCGACTTCGCGCATCGAATCAAGGGAAGCGTGCCGGTGCAGGCAAGAGACCACCGTAAGCGTCGATGCAACTAGATAAGCGCCGATTCACATCAGCGCGACTACGCTCTCGCTGCCTAAGCGACGGCTAGTCTGTCGGACCGGGAACGCCCTCGCCCCGGACCCCGGCATCAGCTAGAGGGATCAACCGATGAGTTCGGTCGCGGGGCTCATCGGGACATCAACAGCGACTGGGATCGTCATCCTGGCTAGTTCGCGTGACCAGGAGATCCGAGCAGAGACATAGCGGACTGCGCACGGAGAAGCCTTGAGGGAATGCCGTAGGACCCGGGTTCGATTCCCGGCAGCTCCACAACTGAATGGCGGGTCGTACGCCATAACTATCGCGTACGAACCATGCCTGATTCCCAAATCGGTTGCCGGTCACGGCTGTGGCCGGACCCGCAGGGTAGTTGGTGTCGACGCCACCCGCGCATTGTCGTGGCAACTGAACCTGCGCAAGCACCCGGTCACGGCGGCGGGTAGTTGAATACCACCGTCCCAACACCGCTCGGACTGTTCGAGATGTACACCGGGCCCAATGCGAAGGGCAGAAGCCCGGTATTCATTGGAATGTTTCCGGTGACTACCGGGCTGTCGGTGGCGGTCGTCGTGTAGGAGTACAGCAGCGTTTGATTGTCGTTCGTGGAGATGGAGATAACCGTTCCCGGAGGGACGACTCCGGATGTCTGTCCGGTCCCGAGAATGATCCCGGGAATCGTCCCGTGGTTTCCGCCGGAATCAACAATCGAGGTGACCGGATAATAGGTGCCGAGTGGGTCATAACCGCCGAACTGGACATCCAGGGTGGTGATCGGTACTCCGCTCACCGAGGTTATGGGTGTGCCTGTGTTGGGCCCGAAATGCATGTATCCCTGAGGAATGTTAATCAGTTCGCGCTCATTGAGTTGACCCGGCAGCGCCGTGGTCACGACGTTGCCGTGCCCTCCTGCGGCGGCGTTGATATTCGGTCCGATGCCCAGTACGCCGTGCCCCGTCGGGCCGAAGCCGTTCCCCATCGGAATCAGGGTCAGGCCTTGCAGAGATGTCGGGAACGGGAGGATGCCGACCTGAACGCTGGTCGGGGCAGTGACAGCCCCACTGCCGAAGTCCACTGTTGTGTTGAAATCGGCGTAGAGGATGTTGACCTCGTTGCCGTACCGAATCACATCGAATCCGGTGGGCAGGCCAAGGTTTTGTAATCCGATGTCCCAGATGGGGACGACAAGACCAGCAGATCCGGTGTCAAGCAGCACAGGCACACTGGGCCCGCCGTTAATGGAGACATTTACCGCCGGAAAGTTGTTGTCGAGGTATAGCGGGACAGATGCGTTGACCGGTGACCCAGTGCCAGCGGGCCCGTTGTTGCCGTATAGCCAGCCGCCGAGGCCTCCTGGTCCGCCCGCCGCGTTGGGTCCTCCGGCACCCCCGGATCCGCCGTTGCCGATGAGCAGACCGCCAGCGCCGCCATTGGGGTTGGCTGCGGTGCCGTCGGCGCCGTTGCCGATGAGCGGGCGCCCGAGCAGGAATTCAGTGGGTGCATTGATGGCTCCCAGCACGTCGCGTCCGACCGTCTGCAACAGCGACGCGCTCTGTGCCTCAGCGGAGGCATATGCGCCGGACGCCGAGTTCAGCGCTTGCACGAACTGCTGGTTGAAAGCGCCGAAATGCCCACTCAGGGAATGATATTCGCGCGCGTGCCCCGCAAATAGCGCCGCAATTGCCGTTGATACTTCGTCGGCGGCAGCGGTTGCGAGAACGGTGGTTGGGCCGGCAGCGGCCCCATTGGCCGCTGCAAGAGTCGAACCGATGCTTTGTAGATCCTGCGCTGCCGATACCAACCACGGTGGGGCCACGCTCAGTTGCGCCACGCCGACCCCCGTCCTGTCATGGTTGTCCACGTCCCCGGCTGTCTCGTCGAGGTATCCCCAGTGATTCCGAGACAGTCGGCGCTCTTCGTCGTTTCCGAGTGCCCCAATTTCAATGCGGTGTGTCCGGGCAAAGGTGGTGTTGTGCGGCGTAGACGACGGCCGGCATTGGGATCCGGCGCGATTGCACACCGCGCACACACGCAGGTGTTGGCCATGCCGCACCTCCCAGGTGGGGGTGATGCTACGCCGACGGCATCTTCTTTGGCGGACGGTTTGATCGGCGCACGCCTCAACCGTGGTGCGGTGGTGCCTCGTTGCGCAGCCATTCGTCGTTTGACGCCCGCCGGATCAGATCCTCATCGCCGAACCTGTCCAGATCCTCGGGCGTGACGCGCACCCGCGGAGGTTTTGCCGGGGCCGGCGGCGGGGTTTCGGAGTCCATGACAGTGATTGTCTCTGATTTGAACGTCGGGTTGGGATTCGCGGTCGCTGCACCTCGGACAGCTAAGACGAACAATCCTGCTGTTTGGGATCGGTAGCGGATCCGCGCCGCTACTTTTCGCGTGACGACGCCAGACAATGGCGTCAGTGGATTTGAGCGAAAGAAGTTCCACGATGTGTGAATCTTCGGCTTCCAGCAAGCAGGCGACTGCCCTGGTGGGTGCGGTGTCACGGCTGAGACCACTAGTCGTCGGCTCGGCAATGACGGTGTTCGTCTATATCGGTCTGGGGCTTGCCGGTTTGGCGCTAGGCGCGGGGACGGCCCGGGCCGATTCGAGATGTGACCCGATCTGTCACGGCACTTGGTGCCCAGGCGAACCGGTGCCGTGGGCGGTGCGGGAGCTGGCCCAAACCTGGGACATGAACGTCTGCCATGACTTTCACCAGGTATCCGGTGGGGTCTACGCGGAGGGGCCACTTCCGCCGGACGCGGTGCGGTGCCCGCCCATTTCGTTTTTGTGCCCCTGACCGGGGCGTGGTCGACGCGTTGAACGCCGATAGTGAAGCCTAGAAGCCCATCTTCTGGCATCTCACATTGTGATTCTGACAGACCATTCCGATCCGGCCTTGGCCTTCCAAGGCGCCCTCCGGATGGCTCTGATGCAACGCGCGTGGATCCTGGGCGGGGGGCTGGGTGAGGATGAGCGAATCGTCGATTATCGGGGGAGTCGCATCTTCTGGGTCCGCGTTGGCGATCGCGCTGCTACCCACCAGAGCCGTCAGCGCAATCAGGATTGCCGACACTGCGTGAGCGATTCTCCGAAGGGGCATTGATCAACCTCTCTGCCGCCTGCCACGAATTTCTGGCTAAGTGTGAAGTTTAGTCGCCAAGCGCAGCCATTAGCGATCCGGCAAACCAAGTAAGTACACGAATTGCACAACCACCCGCCACAAACCGACCGGGTCGTGTCCAGAGTGACGTGTCTGCGTCGCGAACCAGCTACAAACGGGAAACAACTCTGATTTCTTCAACCAGCAAAGCCGTGAGGCGAATCGGGCGGTGCCTAGCGTATCGGCTGTGATGCCGATTTCCGCGGTGATTCGTCGTGCCGCGGTTCTCGCTGTGTGCCTAGTCGTATCGATTTCCGCGCCGTCGGCAGGTGCACAACCGGACGCCCAACCCCCGCCCGGTGCCGTGCCACCGGATGACGGGGCGGTGCCGCCTGGCACACCCGCCAAGATCACCACCCCTGACGGCTGGGTCGTGGCGCTCGGCGCGAAAGACGAGAAACACGTTCCGGTGGCGCCGATGACCACCGCGATCTCGTCTCGGGAGTACCTCTCCAGCGGGATCTTCGGCGCTTCGCTAACCGGGCCGGAAACCCCGCGGGGCATCCTCGAGGTCGGCTACGAGATTGGCTGCGGCATCGACATGAGCACCTCCAACGGCTTCGTCATGGCCAATAGCGGCGGTGTTGCCCCCTCGATCGGCGCCGAACTACCCCTGGGGCCCGGCCAGCCGCCGATTCTCATTCCTCTGATAACCGGGCAATACAACAACGTGGTCAGTGTGGGGCTCAAGCCCGGGTTCGTCGTCGTGGTGCCAGTGGTCAGAAAAGAGTTCAAGGGGGCAAATCCCTGGATCATGATCAGCGCCTTCCATCTCAAGATCGATGGGTGCGTTGGTCAATCGTTCGTCCGCTCGTACGCGACCCTGACCCGGATTACCGATGAATCCGACGTGGTGCTGTCCTACGTCGGCTCCACCAAGGCCGTCTGATCGCATCCCGGCCGATTCGGGTCGGTGGTCCTCGGAGCCCTTACTACGCCGGTGCGGCGGGCTCGATCAGAAGTGTCGGTACGTCGCACGTACCGTCCTTCACGCTGACCACGCGGGTGCCCGGCTTGCGTCCGACCCGAACCTCGGAGACGTCGAACCCGGCTTCGGCGAGGCGCCTTCGCGCGGCATCGGCGTCGGGGACGCGCCAGGACAGCCCCCACACCTGATCGGTTCGGGCTGGAAGCCGCGCGTCGCCCAGTGGCTGCGCGATCTCGATGGTGACTCCGCCCACGCGCAGGAACACCAGCCGCATGCCCCAGTCGGCAAAGCTGCGGTCCAGCGCGAGACGCAGGCCGAGCTGGTCGCGGTAGAGCGTGATTGCCGCATCGGCGTCGGATGTCTTGACCACGACGTGATCGATCCCGGTGACCACCGCATCCGGGGATCCGACTAGTGCGGCCTCGGCAAGGCGATCCGGCGACTCGTGCTCGATCGCGATCATCAACACCGCCCGGGTGCGGGTCTCCGGTAACAGCGCGCTGCGCCAGCGCCGCACCTGTCCGGTTTCGGAGTCGCGGCCGAGACCGGGGGACACCGGCGAGGGCTCGAGCCCGTTTGCGGCGAGCCGCGCATGCGCCGTGTCGAGATCGGCCGTCGCGAATGCGAGCCCGATCGGGCCCTCGCCGCGTTCATCGAGCTGCGCGGTGATCCGCTGCCCGAAGGGCCCATCGCCGCGCGGCGTGATCAGCTCGAGGTAGGTGTTGTCCAGCCGGAACAGCGTATTCGCTGTGCCCTAGCCGGGATGATCTCCGCGCCACGACGGGCTGCGGGACAACAGCGTGGCGTAGCGCCGCGTGGCGTTGTCGAGGTCGCGCACGGCGAGGATGACGTGGTCGAGCGCGTCGAACACATGCCCAGCATGCCTGATCGTCCTGAATGCTCGATCCGCCGGGTTGGCCCGGCGGGGTAGGGCCCGCTAACCGCCGCTCTCGCGGGCCTTGATCGCGTCTTGGGATATGTAGACGTCGAATTCGCCCGGTGCGGCGATGACGGCGTTGCCGTAGGCCGAGCGCACGAATGGCTTGGTCCACCACTTGCCGCCGCGCATTTCGGCGAAGAAGTTCCCGTCACCGCCGTTGAGGAAGATCTGGTGCTGTGTCGGTGAAACACCGTCGAGACGCTCACCAAACAGGCGGGTCACCTTGTAGCCGGAATGCATGCCCAAGATATTGACCCAATGGTGAAGCTCGACGATGTCGGCTTGCAGCACCCACATGTCGCCTTCGAGCTGATAGGTGTGGCGGCTATAGGCCTTGCCGGCATCGTCGTAGAGGGTGAGATCCACGTTGAGTTCATGCGCGGAGTTGCTGACCTGCGTCGCCACCACGTGGGCGGCCTTGACTTCGCCGGTCAACCCCAAATACGTCTGCACCAGCGTGGCAAACCAGAGCATCAGTAGCGAAACAACCAGCAGCGCAACGCCGGTGACCGCTCGCCCGGGCCGGAATCGCAGTCGGCGCCCGCGCGCCGCCGCTCCCGAGCGGTCGCCGGAATGCACCTTCCGGCGTCGTCCGACCACCGACGACAGCAACATCACCACGGCGGCGACGGCGATGCCCGCCAGCACGATCTGCGCCAAGCCGAACTGGTGAGGGAAGTTCATATCCGTAGTTGTACCCGCTGAACCTCAATGCGAAGCCACGGCCTAGGGGTGTTCGCTAATTGCCCGCACCAGTCGTTGCCGGCCGCTGGGGGTGAGCCCGATGTCCTGAGTGCCTTGCCAGGTCTCGACATCGGCCAGAGTCTCTTCGCACCAACGCAATAGCAGATTGTTGAAGTCGGAGTAGAAGGACACGAGGCGTTCGTCGAGGTGCAGTCGCTGCGGGAACGGTCCTCCCGTCGCGAGCAGCTCCGCCACGAGCGGTAGACCTTCGGCGCGTACCGTGCGCGCTTGCCGTGCTGTCGCTTCGACGGCGGCGCGCAGATCGTCCATGTTTCCTTGGTCGGCGAGCATGACCCGAAGCAGTCCCTCGATTTCGAGCGTCGGGGGTGCCGGCTCCGTGCCGAGCCAGGCCTGTAGCGCGGCGCGGCCAGCGGGAGTGATCGTGTAGCGGGTGCGCCGCCGCCGCCCGCCCTCCACGTGCGCTTCGGCGTGTCCGCGTTCGACCAGACGCTTGAGCTCCGCGTACAGATGTCGCTCCGACCGGGGCCAAAACCAGTGCAGACTCCGCTTCGACTGGGCTACCAGCTCGTATGCCGTCCAGGGTTGCACGCCCAGCAATCCGAGGACTGCGAAAGAACTGGCAGTTGGTTGAGGCGTCATGCTATTGACAGTACCGCATGATGCAGCAAATAATACTGCACTATGCAGTAACGTCCTCCCGCAAGGAGATCGTGATGAACGCAGCCGAGTGCATCGCCCTTGTCGACACCTCCCGAGATGAGTTACGAGATCGAATTTCGCTGGCAAACAAGCGATTTGATCGCCTCATTCGCACCGCGGACCCGCTGGCCCGACCGCCGGGCCACGATTGGACAGTGCAGCAGATCGCGGCCCATGTGCTGACACTGGCGCACCGCTATCACCAGATCGCGCGGGGGCGTGACTATCGGCACGCGGGCAGCGCAAGTGCTGTCGCCGCACTCAATCAGTCCGAGCTGGAGGCGGTGCTGGCCCCGGTGTCCGAACTCGCCGATCAGCTTCAGGCACTGCTTCCGGAGATCGACGCCTTCTTCGACGCGAACAGCGACGACCGGCTGGCCATCCCGTTTCATGGCTGCGGCTTCATGTCGACCAACACCGCGCAGACCAACTTGTTGGGTGAATTCCTCCTGCACGGCCAGGATGTCGCGCAAGCGGTAAAGCTGCCCTGGGACCTACCCGAACGCGACATGGCGCTGATACTGCGGGGGGCAAGGGAGATGGTGCCCATCTACCTACGCCCTGGGGTGGGCGCCAACGTCGATATTTGTGTGGCCTTCCAGGTCCCCGCGGCGCGCCCGTATCTCATCCATATTCACGACGGAACCGCCGAGATGCGCGAACGCCGGCCTGAGGACCGCCCCGACGCGGTGTTGCGGGCACCCGCGTCGACCATGACTCAGCTGCTCTATCAACGCATCGGGCAGTTCGCCGCCGTCCGCCGCGGTCTGTGGCTGACCGGTGGCCGCGGCCCTGGGTGGCACTCAAACTCATGACGTACTTCGAACGGGCCTGACCCGCCCCGCGCGCCATCAATGGTCCGCGGCGCAGGTCAGGGGACATCAGGAACATTTACCAGACAGATCATTTGCCAACCCATATACGGCATTTGTCTGCTCTTCCATGTAATCGAAGCTGCCCCAAGTGCCCGCCTCTGGCCAAGCCAGGCTGGTCGAGCCGTCATCCAACCAGTAGAGCCCTTCGACCGATTTCTGCAGATTGTTTGAAGCACGGTCCAGCCTGCCGAGAAGAGGTTCTAAACCGGGGACGTTGTGGTCGGCATTGAGATCCTGAAGGCGCAAAATACCTTGACGCATTGTGTTTAGCTGTCCTGTGGCGTCCCGCCGCTGCCATCCGCCGGATAAGTACGGCGAACTGATTATCCTGCGTGTCTCGTTGATTCCGGGCGACACTTGGTTGTCGAGAATATTGCGAATTTGATCGGGCACTGCACCAGGGCTCCGGCGTTGTTGATTAGCAGGCTTGTGAGCTGGGTTGATGATCTTTGGTGCCGCGCTATTGGGGCCGGAGTGTAGGCACGGGCTATCTGGAGAACGATCGAGTTGGTTACTGTTCGTCGTTGGTCTGGAGTTGCCCGTGCCTACCGTTTCAGTATTGCCTGTGTCGTCGGTTCCAGAGGTGTTCGACCGCTGGAGTCCTGGTGAGCGTAGCGAGGTCATCGGATCGGAGTTTCTCGATGTGTTGGTCTCGGTGCTAGACCCGAGGGACCCACGCGGTCGGAGGTATTCGCTGATGGCTTTGTTGGCGATCGCGGTTCTGGCCACTGCCGCGGGGATGCGCGGCTATGCTGGTTTTGCTACATGGGCGGCCACCGCTCCCGATGATGTGTTGGCCTAATTAGGGGTCCGGTTCCGGCGGCCCAGTGAGAAGATCTTCCGCGATGTTTTGTCTCGGCTAGACCCCGCCGACCTCAACGCCAGGATGGGCAGTTACTTCACTGCACACGTGGCCAGCAGCGACCCCAGTGGATTGGTGCCGATCGCGTTGGACGGCAAGATGCTGCGTGGTGCCTTTACGCGCCAAAGCGACAGCCACGCATCTCGTGTCGGTGTTCGCCCACCGTGCCCGATTGGTGCTCGGTCAACTCGCTGTCGCCGAGAAAAGCAATGAAATTCCCTGCGTACGTGCCCTGCTCACGCTGCTGCCGGGTAGCTTGCGGTGGCTGGTCACCGTGGATGCGATGCATACCCAGGTCGTCACCGCGAAGTTGATCTGCGCCACCTTGAAGTCGCACTACCTGATGATCGTCAAGTCCAACCAAGCCAAAATACTTGCGCGTATCACCGCGCTGCCCTGGGCCGAGGTGCCCGCAGCCGCTACCGACGACTCCCGCGGCCACGGCCGTGTCGAGACCCGCACCCTGCAAATCATCACCGCTGCACGAGGAATCGGCTTCCCCTACGCAAAACAAATCATCCGGATCACTCGTGAACGTTTGATCACCGCCACCGACCAGCGCAGCGTGGAGGTGGTCTATGCCATCTGCAGCCTGCCGTTCGAGCACGCCCGCCCTACCGCGATCATGACCTGGATGCGTCAACACTGGGGAATCGAGAACAGCCTGCACTGGATACGCGACGTCACCTTCGACGAAGACCGTCAAAGGGCACATACCGGAAACGGCGCACAGGTCCTAGCAACGCTACGCAACACCGCGATCAATCTGCACCGCCTCAACGGCGCCGACAACATCGCCGAAGCCTGCCGGATCACCGCTTTGACCGCCAACCGCCGCCTAGACCTCCTCAATCCACAATTCCCCAGCTCACAAGCCTGCTAATCAACAACGCCGGAGCCCTGGGCACTGCACAAGGAACGGAACCCTGGGGTGCGGCTCCCGCTTTTGGCGCATTGCACACGAGCGGGAAGATGGCTACTGCGATAGATAGTGCGATGAGTCGTAGGGGCACGACGGAACTCCTGATCGGATCACTAATCACTGAACTCCTGCTAAATGATGACCGTCTGGGTTTGATTAAACGGTTGAGCAGGATTCGGCTGGTCGACTCAACGTTACCTGTGGCGGTTATCGAGGCGATGTTTCTGGCGCGGTTCTAACGGGTTGCAATCACCCTGTAAATTCCTTTTACGAATTTTTTGAGTCAGATTTGTCTTGTCCGAATTTAGTTGAATTCTCGCCGGTCGGAGCGTATTCAATATGAGCACCCCGCAGCGTGTTCCGCGCCGGCCGGTAGCCCCCCGTGTCCCCTCGCGCCTGCGCATTAGAGCCCTCTCGAAGGCGTCGAAGATGTACGTTGCTGCAAAGGGGCCGCTGAAGTGCTGATCGAGGGGGACCGCTAGTGAGTTTCTGGATGTGGCCGCCCGAGGTGAATTCGGTGCTGCTGCTTGATGGGCCGGGGCCGGGGCCGATGCTGGAAGCGGCCGCCGCCTGGGACGGGATCGGTACCGAGTTGAGCGCCGCGGCCTCCGCATTTGGCTCGGTGACCTCAGAGCTGGCTGGCCAGGCCTGGCAAGGCCCGGCATCGGCGTCGATGCGGGCCGCGGCGGTCCGATACCTGGATTGGCTGGGGGGCACCGCCGCTCAGGCCGAGCAGTCGGCAACCCAAGCCCGGGCGGCGGCCGTCGCATATGAGGCGGCACTGGCAACCATCGTGGACCCCGGATTGATCGTGGCCAACCGCGGGCAGCTGGTGTCGCTGGTGTTCTCGAACCTGTTCGGCCAGAATGCGCCGGCGATCGCGGCCGCTGAGGCCGCGTATGAACAGATGTGGGCTCAGGATGTCGCGGCGATGGGTGGCTACTACTCCAGCGCGTCGGCGACGGTCGCGGCGCTGGGGCCGTGGGCCCGAGCGCTGGAGAATCTGCCAGGCGAATTCGCCCGAGCCCTGGACAACGGTCTTGTCCTGGTCGAGCAGGAGATCGAACAGGCCGCCACAACATTGGCCACCGAATTCACCCAGGTGTCCAACACGCTGTTCACCACGATCTTTGGGGCGCCGGCCGATCCTCCCTTCGCGGCATCGCAGACCGGGACATTTACCGGCACCCCGTTGCTGATAACCAGATTTGAAAATACTGCGCTGTTGCCGCTAAAGTCACTGCTGAGTGTGTCCGGGCTCGACAGTCAAATTGCGGTTCCCGGCAACCCGCTGCTGGCGTTGGTTGCCAGCGACATCCCGCCGCTGTCGTGGTTTATCGGCAATTCCCCGCCGCCGCTGTTGAACTTGCTACTGGGCGAAACGGTGCAGTACAGCACATATGACGGGATGAGCATCGTGCAGATCACGCCGGCTCAACCAACCGGGGACTACGTGGTCGCCATTCACGGTGGCGCATTTATCTTTCCGCCCTCTTTTCTGCACTGGATCAATTATTCGGTGATGGCCCACCAGACCGGCGCGACCATTCAGGTGCCGATCTACCCGTTGCTGCAGGAAGGGGGTACGGCCGGCACCGTGGTACCGGCGATGGCCGGCCTCATCTCAAACCAGATCATGCAACATGGTGCCGCCAACGTCAGCGTGATCGGCGACTCCGCGGGCGGCAACCTGGCGCTGAGCGCGGTCGAATACATGGCGAGCCAGGGGAGCCAAGTGCCGTCGTCGATGGTTTTGCTGTCGCCATGGCTGGACCTTGGGATGACCAATCCAAATATTGCTTTCGTCCAGGACCCGCTCCTCCCGTTCGGGCCCGCACAACAGATCGGCAAGGCGTGGGCGGGCAATCTCGCCGTGACCGACCCGATGGTGAGTCCGCTATACGGGTCGCTGAGTGGACTTCCGCCCACCTACGTCTACGCGGGGTCGCAGGAAATCCTCGCCCCGGACGTGCTCGTCCTGCAGCAAGAAGCCGCAGCCATCGGAGCCCCGTTCAACTTCGTGTTGGCCCATGGCCAGATTCACGACTGGGTGTTGCTGACGCTGGACGGTCCGAGATACCTCGCGCAGATCAACCAGGAACTCGGCATCGCGGCCTGAATGCGGGATGCGCCGTTGACTGCTGTCGCCGCCGCTGATGCCGGCGCCATCGAACAGAATTGAACCCATGGCTCCCACTTCGGTGTCGAACGCCCGGATCGAGAAGGCAGTCCTCGACGCACACGAGAAGCAGAAGAACAAGCACGGCGGCAAGAACGCCGACTACATTCCGATTCTGGCGCAGGTGCCCTCGACCCTATTCGGAGTGTCCGTCGCTACCGTCGACGGACAGGTCTTCACCGCGGGTGATGCGGGGTACGAGTTTGCGCTGGAATCGATCTCGAAGATCTTCACTCTTGCGCTGGTGATCGAACAACGCGGTCCCCGAGAGCTGCGCCTCAAGGTTGGCGCGGACCCAACCGGTGAGGCGTTCAACTCGGTGCTGGCGCTCGAGCTGCACAACGACAAACCGATGTCGCCGCTTGTCAATGCCGGCGCGATATCGACGACCAGCCTGGTGGACGCCGTTGGTCCCGAGGACCGCTGGCGCCAGATCGTCGGGGCGCAAAGCGATTTCGCGGGACGTCAGATCTCGATCAGCGAGGAGATCAACGCCTCCGAGCAGGCCACCAACTTTCACAATCGCGCCATCGCCTGGCTGCTGCGCGGCAGCGGATACATCTACTGCGATCCGATGGAAGCCTGCGACATCTACACCCGCCAGTGCTCGACGTTGGTCACGACGGCGGACCTGGCTGTGATGGGGGCGACGCTGGCCAACGGCGGGACGAATCCGATCACCGGCAAGCGAGTGATCGCACGCAAGAATGTTCCGCATGTGCTCGCCGAGATGACGATGGAAGGTGTCTACACCCGCTCGGGCGACTGGGCCTATACGGTCGGGTTGCCCGCCAAGAGCGGCGTAGGCGGCGGGCTGGTCGCCGTCGCGCCGGGGCAGCTGGCGATAGCGGCCTTCTCGCCGCCGCTGGACAAGGTGGGCAACAGCGTTCGCGCCCAAGCCGCTGTGGCCCAGATCGCAGACACCCTGCAACTCGGGCTGTTCAACGTTCCCGGCGAGGAAGACGAATAGGGGACTCGGCTCGGCCGCCCAAACCGCGAGCAGTGCCGAGATGGGGACCTTCGGCCGTGGCGGTGACCGGTGCGTGCCGACGAGAATCGCGTGATGGCCCAACGCGAGCTCGAAGAACTCTCCGACGCCGAATGCTTTGAGCTGCTCGCTACCGGGCGGGTTGGCCGACTGGTGTACCAAGACGACCTCGGACCGGTCGCCGTTCCCGTCAACTACGCGATGGCCGGACACGACATCGTCGTCCGAGTTGAGGGGGCGCGAAACAAGCGGCGATGGCCCAACCGATGCTCGCTTTCGAGGTCGACCATGTCGACGAGGGCCAGCAGTCGGCATGGAGTGTCCTGGTGCGCGGTCCCGGGGCAGAGGTCGACATGGAACGGATTCCGGCGCTACTGCGAGAGATGGATGGCCACTTCCCCAAGCCGTGGGCGCTCGGCATCCACAACGTCTGGCTTCGGATTGTGCCCACAACCATCACCGGGCGGCGGCTCGGCGGGCAGCGTCGGTCGTGGTGACCTGCTACAGCAACGGGACGAACGACAGCAGGGAAAGCAGCAGTATCAGGGGGACACCGGAATTGGCGGTGCCGGAATTGAGGACACCGGAGTTCAACGAACCGATGTTCAGCACACCCGAGTTGTAGCCGCCCAAGGTGAAGAAGCCCGCGTTGCTGCCATCGCTGCCCGCGTTGACGAAGCCGGTGTTGTAGCCGCCGTTACCGACGTTGAAGAATCCCGTGTTGTTTCCGCCGCTGCCCACGTTGAACAAGCCCGAGCTAGTTGACCCGGCGTTGAAGAAGCCCGAGTTCGCGACGGTTTGGGTGATCGCACTGCCCAAGCCGGTGTTGAGATCACCCGAGTTCCACATGCCGGTGTTGATATCGCCCGCATTCCAGAAACCAGTGTTGTAGCCGCCCGCGTTGAAGGCGCCCGTATTGTGCGCGCCCGAGTTGAAGCTGCCCACGTTGAACCCGCCCAAGACGAAGTTGCCCGAGTTGAAGCTACCCAGGTTGCTGGTGCTCGAGTTGAAGCTGCCCGCATTGAAGCTGCCCGAGTTTCCCACGCCGAAATTGTTGATTCCCGAGTTGCCGAATCCCACGTTGAACCCCGAGCCCGCGTTGAGGCCCGAGTTCCCGATGCCAGTATTGAGCGCGCCGGAATTCCCGATGCCAGTGTCGATGAAGCCCGAGTTGCCAAAGCCGGTATCGATGGCACCCGAGTTTCCGATGCCCCAGTTCCCGACCCCGGAGTTGAAGAAACCAACATTGCCGGTGCCGGAGTTGCCGAAGCCGAGATTGCCGCTGCCGGAATTCAGCCCCCAAACCCCATCTGATTGTTGCCGGTAAGGCCGATGCCGATGTTTCCCGAACCGGTGTTGCCGAAGCCGACGTTGTTATTGCCGGTGTTCTCGAAGCCCATGTTGCCGCTGCCGCGGTTTGCCAGGCCCACATTGTTGTCGCCCTGATTTCCCCAACCCTGGTTTTGGTTGCCGATGTTGCCGCTGCCGGTATTGCCGCTGCCCAGGTTCCCGTTGCCGAAGTTGTCGTTGCCCGCGGTTCCCCCCAGCCCCGCGTTTCCGAAGCCCACGTTGTTATCGCCGTGATTTCCGCTGCCGACGTTGCTGTCACCGCGGTTGCCGCTACCGAGATTGCCGTTGCCGGTGTTGCCGCTACCCAGGTTGGTGTTGCCGGTGTTGCCGCTGCCCAGGTTTTGGGTGCCGACGTCGCCACTGCCCACGTTGCTATCGGTGTTGCCGATGCCCAGGTTGGGCCAACCATTCGCGGCCGCAGCGGCGGTGGCTGAGCCAGCCAGTTGCCCCGGCAGGCCGGGCAGGCTCTGCAGCCACTGCTGCCATGGTGCCAACTGCGCGGCCGCCGCCGACGCGCCGCCGTGATAACCCACCATCGCGGCCACGTCGGCGGCCCACATCGCCTCATATTCGGCCTCGGTGGTCGCGATTGCCGGCGCGTTCAGCCCCAACAGATTCGACCGCACCAGCGACACCAGCTGGGCGCGGTTGGCCGCCACCAGCATCGGATGCACCGTGGTCGCTCGGACCGCCTCGAACGCTGCTGCCACCACCTTGGCCTGCGCGGACACATCACCGGCGCGGGCGGCCGCTAAACCCAGCCAGCCCGCATAGGGAGCGGCCGCGGCGGCCATCGCCGCCGCCGCGGGGCCCTGCCACGACCCGCCCGTCAGCCCCGACGTCACCGACGAAAACGCGGCCGCCGCCGTGCTCAACTCGTCGGCCAACCCGTCCCAGGCGGCTGCGGCCGCCAGCATTGGCCCGGACCCCGTGCCAGCGAATATCCGTAGCGAATTGATCTCTGGCGGCAACACCGAAAAGTTCATCACTGTCGTCCTCGTACCAGTGCCTTCTCAGCGTCGGGGGCAATTGCTCGTTGTCACCGTGGCGCTATTTGAAAGCGTAATTTTAATGACTGACTTGGCGGCATGTTGCCGCCTTTGAAGAGAAAAGCTCGACCGCATCGTCGACGCGGTGGCGTCGGCCGGGCTCGGATGCCCGCGGTTTGCGCGACGCCCGTGACCAGTGTTTCGCGTCAGGGCGGGGACGTGTTCATTTGCGGTCCTTCGCGGTAGTCAGGCCGAAGACGGTTCGGATGATTCGCGAAATATTTGCATTCGCTCGCGGCTACCAATCCCAACAACGCATCCAAACCTAGGAATCAGGCCCGGACTCCAA
Organism: Mycobacterium liflandii; assembly: GCF_022354805.1. Taxonomy (NCBI): domain Bacteria; kingdom Bacillati; phylum Actinomycetota; class Actinomycetes; order Mycobacteriales; family Mycobacteriaceae; genus Mycobacterium; species Mycobacterium liflandii. The sequence continues at coordinate 2,308,013 of NZ_CP023138.1, forward strand.
CAGTCGCAATGGGTGCAGGCCATCAACCGCGCCAACGAACGGGGGATGGATGCTGTAGCCGAGCATCCGGCGAATGTCGTCGGAGACCGCTCGGGCAATTTCGCGCGATATTGACAGGGTGTAGGCCTCCATCGGGCGCAGCCACGGTTCGCAGTACTGGGCGGTGACGGCCAGACGCTCGCTGGTGCTGGTATTGGCGCCACCACCATGCCAGAGGGTGCCGACGAAGAAGACGCACGAGCCGGCAGGCATCACGACGGGCAGCACCTGATCGTCCGGGCCCGGCGGACGTCTGCCCCAACGATGGCTGCCGGGGATGACCACCGTGGCGCCATTGTCGGCGGTGAAGTCGTCGATCGCCCAGATCGTCGCCGCCGCCAACGGTGCCCTGGGCCGCGGAATCGGGTAGAACCCGTCGTCATGGTGAGGTAGCTGCGCGTCTTCTCCGGGCAGAATGTTGGTCGCCTGCAATGCCGAAAGCAGGTAGTTGGGCATCAATATCCGATCGAGCACCGCCAGCACCCGTGGATGATCGGCAAGCCGGTCGCACACTCGCGTCCTGCTCAACACGCTGTAGATGCGTTGGGTGCGCCGGCCCTCAAACGAGTTACGTCCGGTGTGCTCGAGCCAGGGTCGCACGACCTCTTGGATCAGCCGGCACTGCTCGGCACTGAGCAGATTCTCCCAGATGACGTAGCCGTCGCGGTCGAGGGCCGCCATGTCGGCCTCGATGGTCGCGCTGTCGACCGAGCTTCCGCCGCTTGGCGTCCATTTGTAGCGGTGCGCCAGATCGCCCTTGAGGTCTTCCAAGGTTGTGACGGCTTCGTCATCAATGCTCATTGGCACTCGTCCTTTTCCCGCTGGCACCAACGGCGGCCAGCCCTGCGCGGCGACGGCTCGCACCACCACAGTAAGCCGACGATGGCCGAAATGGGTCAGACCAGGCGGCGGCTGACGGCTCGATCGGTACCCTGGCGCCATGAAGACGTTGCTGTCAGCCCTGTCGCTGGTGATCGCGCTGGCTGGTCCAGCCGCACTTCCGGGCATTATCGCCACGGCCCAGGCCGAACCGGTCATGTTCGAGCCCGACTGGCCCAATCACCAGGAGCAAGCCGAACAAACGATATGCCTGGCTCTGGCGCAAGGCTGGCCACGCACCCAGATTGTCTACGTCGCCGAACACGCAAACGACATCGACCAGACGGGACTGAGCGTGCCTGAGGCCGCCCGGCTGGCCGACACGTGGATCGACGAGGCGCACAACACTCTTTGCCCAACACTTGCCCTGGATTGACCGTTCGGCGGCGCCGCACCTTCTGACTAGCCAGCTATCAGCTGCATACCAACTTCGACTCAGATCTGCGACATTCCCTCGTCCCGCCCTTGTCGGCCCGTGCAATCGCCTGTGTACTCGGTGAGGTCAGGGCTCATCGAATGCCCGGAGATCGGCCGCGATGAGGTCTGCGACAACGCATTCCGGGGAGAGGAGGCAGTGCTTCCATGCGAATAGTTGGTTGGGCAGCGACGGTCGCTGTCCTGGCCGCCTTGAATCCGCTGGCGCCACCGGCACAAGCGGAACCGACCTGTGGGGTCAACCTCAATGCCCCAGAGATCCAGGCAGCGATCAAGTCATTGCCAACCCTGCCGCAGAGCTACCCGTGGGACACCAATCCGCGCAGCTTCGATCCGAGTAGCAACTACAACCCGTGTTCCACACTGTCGGCGGTCATCATCAGCGTTGAAGGCGCGACGGGCAGCTCACCGGACCTCGTTCTGCTTTTTCACAACGGCACCTCCGCCGGTATTGCCACCACAAAGGCGTATTCGTTTACGACGCTGAATGCGGCGAAGACAACCGATGACACGGTGGCCCTCGACTACAAAGACGGCAGAGACGTCTGCACGGCGTGCCCCGGACCGATCACGACGGTGAGGTACGAGTGGAAGGGCGACCACGTCGCGATGTTGGACCCGGCGCCGGCTTGGTGACCCACGCCTGTCGTCAGTCCTGGGTTCGGGCGCCGGTCAGCGACTGGATGGACTGTATTTCGCTCTCCCGGTAGGGCCGTCCGTCGGGTTGCAGAAGATCGCTGAACCATACCTTCGGGGGCTTGGTGTACGGATGATCCCAGGAATCCCACGGTAGGTAGGTCTGAGTCTTACCGGCGACCAAACCCCAATTGAAGGCGCCGACGTTGCGACGCTTGGCGATTGGTAGCATCCCCTCCACACTGCTGCCCTGGGAGCGCGCCAGGTACTCGGTGCAGATGATCGGCCGCCCCAGCGGCGCAAGTTCGTCGATACGGGCCTCAAAGCCGGCCGGTGCCGCGTAGCTGTGAAATGTGATGACGTCGGCATTGTCGAGCTGGATGCTGGCGATGGTGGAGCGCTTGCCCGGATCCGACCAATTTCCCTGCCAGACACCGCTTGTCAAGGGCTGGCTGGGATCGACCTCGCGCGCCCACTGAAACACCTGGGGGAGTAGCTCCGCGACCCGCTCCAGCTTGTCCTTTCTCTCCACCTTTCGGTACACCTTCGCCGGATTGTCGGGCTCATTCCACAAGTCCCAGCCCAATACGCGGTTGTCGTTGCGGAACTGGTTCAACACTCCAGTCACGTAGCCGTGCAGAACGGCCTGGTAGCTGGGGTCGCCGAGGTGTTCGGCGCCGGGGCTTTGCACCCAACCCGAGTTGTGCACGCCGGGCCTTGGCGCACGCTGCTGACCCAGCTTGGGGAACGGGTCCCAACAGGAGTCGAACAAGACGAAAAGAGGTTTGATGCCGTGGCGCGCCGCGATGGCGACGAATTGTGCCAGCCGAGTCTGAAAGCCCCTTTGATCCGAGGCCCACAACTGATCGTGCAGGAAGACTCGCATGCTGTTGAACCCGATCAACCGGGCCAAGCCCAGCTCTCTGTCGATGCGCCGCGGATCGTAGGTGGCGGGCTGAAACATCTCGAGCTGATTGATGGCGTTGGCGGTGATGTAGTTGGCGCCGACGATCCAGCCTTGGGTCTGGTACCAGGTGTTGGCGCGCTCAGCCGACCACCGGCCTGCCACAGCGGTGGCGCGGGGGGTCTGGGCCAGCGCGGCGCCGGCCGCCAGCAGCAGCGGCAGTTTGAGAGCCGTTCGGCGTTGCACCAAGTGACGATAATTTCGCGGGCGATCTGTCCGGTCTTGCGCGCTGACGTGTCTAGGCATGCTTATCGATTCGCAACAACCTGGGATTGCAAATTGTTATCTCCTGAACACCATCCAGGCTACCCGGCCGGCGGGGTGAAGTCTCGGCGCAACGCCGTGGATTGTCTTGTGCCACACCGGCCGAGCGCACTGTGTAGGATGGCTTGAGCGTCTTGTCGAAGACGTCTCGGGAGACTCTGTGGTGCCGCGCGTCTGTGCGCTCAGTTTGGCGCGGCTACCGCGTCCCCGAAGCTTGGCGCGGCTACCGCGTCCCCGAAGCCGGGCCCGGCTTCGGGTGTGACATTGCGTGCGGTGATCTCTTCGCCGCAGTGGGCGCAGATCAGGCGCGGCTCGACGAACTGGCCGCAATGGTGACGCAACACAATCGGTGGGCCGTCGGGGTTCGGCAAGTGCTTGTCGCCCCACTGCATGAGGACGACGATCGCGGCGAACAGTTCGTGGCCGGTGTCGGTCAGCCGGTACTCGTGGCGCTCCGGATCCTGGGAGTAAGGCACCCGGTCCAGCAGGCCCGCATTGACGAGCATCCGCAGCCGCGATGACAGGGTGGGGCGCGGAATGTTGAGGTTGCGGGCGAGCTGGCCGAAGCGCTGCACGCCGAAGAACGCCTCGCGCAGGATCAATAGGGTCCAGCGCTCGCCGACCAGCTCGAGGGCACGGCCAACCGACTCCCCTTCGAAGCGGTGGGACAGATCGGCGGCGCCCATGGTTCAACAACTGTACCCGGTTCAATTTCTGAACCATGGTGGTAACTTGACGGAACCGCCGTCATTACCAGGAGTCCTGATGAATCAGCCGGACCTGAGCGCCGCACCACTGCGCAGAGCAGATAGCGAGATGGAGAACCTCGCCGAGAAGATCGCCCTGACGGCGCGGGAGATGTCGGCGGAGATCGACCGCGATCGCAGACTGCCCGACGAATTGGTGGCGCGGCTTGGCGAGGCAGGATTGCTGCGCGCCACGATGCCGCGCGAGGTACAGGCGGCAGAGCTGGCCCCCGGACCGGCGCTGCGGTGTGCCGAAGCGGTGGCGCGCGGCGATGCTTCAGCGGGATGGTGCGTGTCGATCGCGATCACCAGCGCGTTGTTGGTCGCCTATCTACCGGCGTCCAGTCGCGACGAAATGTTCGGTGCCGGGCGAAGTGTCGCCGCGGGTGTGTGGGTACCGCTAGGTAAGGCGAAGTCGGTCGACGGCGGTGTTGTGGTGTCCGGGCGCTGGCCGTTCTGCAGCGGGATCAACCACGCGGACATGATGTTCGCCGGTTGCTTCGTGGAGGGCCAGCCGGTGCCATCGGTGGTGGCGCTACCCAAAGACGATCTGCGCGCCTTGGACACCTGGCACACCCTGGGGCTGCGCGGTACCGGCAGTCACGATTGCGTTGCCGAGGAGGTCTTCGTCCCCGCCGATCGAGTGTTCTCGGTGTTCGACGGTCCCACCATTGACAGGCCGCTGTATCGCTTCCCGGTGTTCGGCTTCTTTGCGCTTTCGATCGGCGCGGCGGCGCTGGGCAACGCGCGCGCCGCGATTGACGACTTGGTCGAGTTGGCCGGCGACAAGAAAGGGCTGGGGGCCAAGCGCACCTTGGCCGAACGGTCGGCCACCCAAACGGCGGTCGCGACGGCCGAGGCGGCACTTGGTGCGGCGCGCGCACTGTTTTACGAGGCGATCGACTCGGCCTGGCAAGCCAGCCACAATCCCGATCCGGTGCCGGTGGCGCTGCGCAACCGGCTACGGCTGGCGGCCACCCACGCGGCGCGGACCTCTGCCGACGTCGTGCGCACCATGTATGACCTGGCCGGGAGCAGCGCGATCTACGATGGCTCACCACTGCAACGCCGGTTTCGCGACGCGTTTACCGCCACCGCCCATTTCCAGGTCAACGAGGCATCCCGCGAACTGCCGGGGCGCGTCTTGCTCGGCCAGCACTGCGATACCTCGATGCTGTGACCGATTTAGAAGTCGTCCTACCGTTTTGGCTGGACCGGCCCGACGACGAGGCGATGGAGGTGGCGCTGGCGGCGTCGAACGCCGGTTTCGACGTGCTGTGGGTTGGGGAAATGGCCACCTACGACGCGTTTGCCCTTGCCACCGCGATAGGGCTGGGTGCACCCGGAATGGGCTTGAAGATCGGACCGCTGGCCGTCGCCGTTCGCGGCCCGGTGGGGCTGGCGCTGGGCGTCAGTTCGGTCGCCTCTCTCACCGGTAGCCGGGTCGATATCGCCCTGGGCGCCTCCAGCCCGGCGATAGTGGCCGGTTGGCATGATCGGCCGTGGGCACACCACGTGCCGGTGATGCGGGAAACCATGGAATGCCTGCGGTCGATACTGGGTGGGGCGCGCGTCGACTACCACGGGCGCCATGTCGCCAGCCACGGCTTTCGGCTGCGCAACCCGCAGCAGGAGACTCGAATTGCGTTGGGGGCCTTCGGCCCTGGCATGATTCGCCTGGCGGCAAGGCACGCCGATGAGGTGGTGCTCAACCTCGCATCGCCGGCTCGGGTGGCGGAGGTTCGTCACGCCATCGACTCCGCGGCCGCCGCAGCGGCAGGTCGCGCCGCACCGCGGCTGACGGTATGGGTGCCCGTTGCCGTTGATCCCGGTGCCGCCGCGCACGCTCAGCTGGCGGCGCAGCTGGCGGTCTATCTCGGCCCGCCCGGCTACGGCGAAATGTTCAGTGCACTGGGCTTTGACCGCCTCGTCGGTGCCGCGCGCGCCGGGGCGAGCCGTCGAGAGTTGGCTGCCGCCATCCCCGTCGAACTGCTCGAGCAGGTGGGGGCATTGGGCACCGCCGAGCGAGTCGCCGCCCGGCTGCGGGACTACGAAGAGGCCGGCGCGGACTGCCTGGCACTGGTGCCCTGCACTGCCGAAGATCCGGCGGGCCGGGCAACGCTGAACGCACTGTCGAGGAAGGGTGAATCGTGACGCTGGTCAATACCGTGTGCCGGCTGGCCGCGCGCCCGATCGGATTGCCCAAGCCATCGGACTGGGAGGTCGCCGACGAACCCGTTGGCGGTCCGGCCGATGGGGAGTTTTTGGTGCGCGTTGAGTATCTGTCGGTCGATCCGGCGATGCGGACGTGGATGAACGCGGGGCGGTCCTACGTGGCGCCGGTGCAGATCGGCGAGGTAATGCGCGCGGGCGGCATCGGGCGCGTGATCGATTCTCGCCACCCGGATTTCGCGGCCGGCGACGAGGTGTACGGAATGTTCGGGGTGCAGCGTTACGCGCATTCCGACGGTAGCGGTGTGACGCGCGTGGACACCACCCTCGCGCCGGCCCCGGTGCATCTGGGCGCCCTGGGCATCAGCGGTATAACGGCCTACTTCGGGCTCCTCGACGTCGGTCGCCCGCAACCCGGTCAGACCGTCGTCGTCTCCGGAGCCGCCGGTTCGGTGGGCAGCATCGTCGGACAGGTAGCCCGGATTGTGGGTTGCCGGGCGATCGGCATCGCCGGCGGTGAGCAGAAATGTCGTTGGCTGGTAGAAGAGCTTGGCTTCGACGCCGCCATCGACTACCAAGCCGGGGATCTGCGCCGTCAGCTGAAGATGCATGCCCCCAATGGCATTGACGTCTTTTTCGACAACGTCGGGGGAGAGGTGCTCGAGGCGGGGTTGTCACGTCTGGCCCGCGGAGCGCGTGTCGTAATTTGCGGAGCCATCTCCCAGTACAACGCCGCCGGGGAGCTGCACGGGCCGGCCAACTACATGCAGTTGCTGGTCGCACGCGCCTCGATGACCGGGTTCGTGGTCTTCGACTACGCGGATCGATATGGCGAAGCCGTTGGGCAGCTGGCGAATTGGCTGGCTAGCGGTGAGCTGCGCGCCCGCGAGCAGGTGGTTGCGGGCGATGTCGGCGACTTTCCTGAGGTGCTGTTGGCGCTGTTTCGGGGTGAGAACACCGGCAAACTCGTGCTCGCGCTGCGCTAGCGATTCGGACGGATCGGACCGTCACGATAGCGGCCATTCATGGACTGGGGCCCCGCTGCGCGCGTGCTCGACGTATCGCCGGGTCATCTCGTGCAGCACCGAGATGCGTTCCAGTCCGCGTTCTTCGAGGTGGCGCACCGTTTCCGTCTGCCAGGCCGCGCCGGTGCGGCCGCTGCGAACCCGCGCTTCGATGACACCGAGGTACCGGTCGCGGTCGTGGGCGTCCACGCCCCACGCGTCGAGTCCGGACGCGGCGGCCGGCAGCAGGACGTCGCGGGTGAGCTGTGCTGCGGGCTGGTCGGTGCCCTGCCAACTCAATTGCGCCGCCAGCCCGTCGCGTGCCGCGCGGTGCAGGTCTCGCTCGGCCACCGCGAAAGGGGTCTGTTCCCACGGAGTGCGGTCACTGTCAGCGATTGCGCGCACCAGTCCGTAGTAGAAGGCGGCATTGGCGACCATGTCGACTGCGGTGGGTCCGCTGGGCAGCACCCGGTTCTCGATTCGCAGCTGCGGGCTGCCGCCCTGGACGTCGTAAACGGGGCGGTTCCACTGCCACACCGTGCCGTTGTGCAGCCGAAGCTCATGGAGCACCGGAGCCTGCCCGGCCTCGAGGGCAGCGTCGGGATCTTCTGCCTCCAGGGTTGGGAACAGGGGCGGGTACTCGCGCACCAGGTGGTCGAAGAGGTCCACGGGGTCGCTGATCCACCCCTCCCCGAGCCGGACGCGCGCCGGTGCGCTGGCCTTGACCTCGCTGGGGCGGCGGGAGTCGAGTAGCTGCTCCACCAGCGTGATTCGGGTCTCCTGCCAGGCGTGCCGGCCGAGCAAGAACGGGGAATTGGCGGCCACCGCGACCTGCGCTCCGGCGATCAGTTGGGCCGCGTTGAAATAGGCCGCAAATCGGTCCCGGTGCGCCCGCAAGTGCAGCTGCAGGCTGGTTGCGGAGGCTTCGGGCGCGACCGAGTCGGTGGTGAATTCGACCGGCTCGGGTGCGTCGCTGATGTGCACCCGGAACGGCCGGTGGCGAGCGGTGCGGATGCGGCGGCTCAGCAGCTCGTAGCGCGGGTTGGTGGAGAGCCGTTCGGCGGTCATATGGTCGGCGCTCAGGGTGGGAAGCATGCCAACCGCGATCAGGCGGGTGCCCAGGCTTTCGATCCGCGCGCCGGACCCGTCGAGCACGTCGGCAAGAAGTTGTTCGCTGTCCCGGAGCACGTGGCCCGTTAGCGGGTGGGGCGGCAGGTTCAACTCGACATTGAACTGGCCAAGCTCGTGCTGCATATCGGTTCGGTCCAAGGCCTGTAGAACCGCGTCGTTGACCAGTCGCGGCCGGCCCAGCGGGTCCACCAGGTCGAGTTCCACCTCCATGCCGATGGTGTCCTCGTGGCCGGCAAACCAGCCGGCCTCGACCATTTGCCGCAACACCGCGACTGAACGCGTGAGCCGGCGCCGGACGTCATCTCCGTGCCCGAGAACCAACGCGGACGCGTCGATGCGATCACCCACGGGCCTACCTTCCCTCCCGCACACCCGGCCATCAGTTGCTTGTGCCGGTATACCTAATTCGCAAACTAGGCGTCATCGCGGGGTTTGGCGACTCGGACCCCGGATTGGGTGTGGGCGCCCACGGAAGGCCAGCACATACGCTACTCCCGCTCGGTGATTCCGCCGAGCGCCGTGCGGTCGGGTTCTTCGGTGGCATCGGGCGCGCGGCGCCTGGCGGTGATCGTGTCCTCGGCACGGCGCACCGAGTCCATGAACTCCAGGACCGCCGCCCGCAGCTCGCCTTCCGAATCGATGTCAGGTGACACCACGACGGAGGTGAGCGTCGCCGGGACCAGGTCCATCGGCAGGCCAGCCCTGACTGCGCGTTCGATCACCTTCTGGGCCAGAGCCAACGCGGGCTGACCATGAAACAGGTCGTGCATCACCGAGCCCGCCCGTTTGTCTGCCTTTTTGCCCTTCTCCCACTGCGCCACCTGCTCCTGGAATAAGGGCGAATTGCCCGCCAGCACTCCGCGGCGCCGGTTGCCCAGCTTGCGTATCAGGGTGTCGGCCACGTCATCGATGGCGAAGGGGCGTCGCGGCGCGTCCTGCGCGATCCGAGCCTGGAAAAGTACCTGCAGGAGCAAGGCGCCGAGTTCTTCGCGTAGCTGGCCGGCATCTGCGCTACGCAGCGCATCCAGCAGCGCATAGGTTTGGCTCAGCAAATAGCGGCTAACCGAGACGTGGGTCTGCGCGGCTTCCCACGACCCAGCTGTGCGTAGTTCGTCCACTGCCGCAACGGCATCGATCAGGCGCTCACCGCACTGTGGGTGCGGTATGGAGATCAGCCGGTCACCGGCGACCAACCGTGCCGTAACCGCAGGATGTGTTGGATCGGAGGACAACAACACGGTGGCGTGGCTTCCGGCGCGCACGGGGCGCGCCGCGGGCAGCAGCCGAGTCAACGCGGCCGGTATTTCCTCGGTGTACTGCACCTGCTGCCGCAGCACTTCGAGGGCTTCCATTGGTACCAGCAAATAATGCGGGTCAATCAGTACGACAGTCATCACACAGCCGGCTCCGCGTTCGACGGTGACATGGCAGCCGTCGCGGCCATTGCAGTTGGCGCTGATTCAACCCGCGTCGGGGAGCCTCATGATGCCCGCCGCCAGGCGCCCAACACCGCTTCGATGATGGCCGTGCGGTGGGCCGCGGTGGACACCGTGGCATCGAGCCAACGCACCCTGCGGTCTCGCCGAAACCACGACCGCTGCCGTCGGACATAGCGTCGAGTGGCCAGACAGGTTTGTTGGCGCGCACGATCCAGGGCTTGAGTGTCTGCGCCGGCCTTGAGCGCCTCCATGACTTGGGCGTACTCCAACGCGCGTGAAGCGGTGACCCCCCTGGCCAGGCCGCAGGGGAGTAGCGAGATCACCTCTTCGATCAGGCCTCGATCGAACATGGCTTTGGTTCGTGCCGCTAGCCGTTCATCAAGAACCTTTGTCTCGCAATCTAATCCGATGATCGCGCTATCCCAGCGAGGGCTGCCGATACGTGGAGCGGAGGCGGCATACGGGCGACCGGTGATTTCGACCACTTCCAGCGCACGCACCGTACGGCGGGCGTCGTTGAGCGGGATGACTGCGGCCGCGGCAGGGTCGCGGCGGACCAGCTCGGCATGCAACCTGGCCGGCCCGACCTGAGCGAGACGTCGCTCCCAGCGGGCTCGGATCGCTGGGTCTTTCGCCGGAAAGGCCCAGTCATCGAGCAGCGACTGGACGTAGAGCATCGAGCCCCCGACCAGCAGCGGCAGCGCTCCGCGTGAGGCGATCGCTTCGATGTCAGCTGCAGCCGAACGCTGGTAGCCCGCGACAGTGGCGGTTTCGGTGACGTCGAGCACGTCGAGTTGGTGATGCGGTATGCCGCGGCGCTGGGCCAGCGGCACCTTGCCGGTGCCGATATCCATGCCGCGGTAGAGCTGGTACGCGTCGGCGTTCACGATCTCCACGGCGATCTTGCCGCTGAGTCGGTCCGCAATCTCGATCGCTAAGTCTGACTTGCCGGTTCCCGTTGGTCCGATGATCGTTAGTGGTCTCATATCCTCTGCCTGCTATCTCGCCTCAACAGCGCCTGTCGGAGGGTCAGCAGTGGGGCGAATCGATGTCGGCATGCGTGCCATCCCGTGCTCCCCTGCGGTGGTCCTGCTTGCTAGCGGTGACACCACAAGGGTTGCGTTCGGCGGCCGCGCTGGGATCAGTCAAATGGCCTAATAATGCGCATGGGTCCGCTCTGAGACGCTGGCCTCCCCAGACGACGCGAACGCCGACCGAGTTGATGGGCAGAGGTTGCTGAATGCGCTGTCGACGTCGGTCGTGACGATGAGCCGATCGATCGCGGCGGTGCGCACGAAGCCTTGCTGCCGCAGTTCTTCGAGCCAGTCGAGCAGTCCGCGGTAGTGTCCGGCGGGGTCCAGCAGGACTACGGGCTTGTGATGTATGCCGAGGCTGGCCGCGGTCCAGCATTCGAGCAGCTCTTCGAGGGTGCCCAGACCGCCGGGCAGCGTCAGGAACCCGTCAGCGCGTTCGCCCATGAGGTGTTTGCGTTGGGTGAGTGTGTCGGTGACGATCAGCTCATCGGCACCGAGGTCAGCAAGTTCGGATTGCAGGAGAATTCTCGGAATTACGCCTGTGGTGTGGGCTCCGGCGGTTCTGGCCGCGCGGGCCACCGCGCCCATCATGGCGATGGTGCCGCCTCCAGAGATCAATCGCCATCCGCGTCTACCGATTTCGGTGCCCACGGCGGCGGCCAGGCTCAGGTCGGCGGGGTTGTCGCCGCCGGAAGCGCAGTAGACGCAAATCGTCGTACGGCCATCGGTCCGAGCGCGCCAGGCAGGTCTGGGCCCAGCGTCAACGAATCCCGCCTCCTCGAGCAATCCGGTCACCCGCGCGGATTCGTCGGCGTCCAGCAGGGAGCCGCCGCTGTGCAGGTCGTAGATTCGGCTGGCCGTGCGTTGTGCCGGCAGGTCTCGAGTCACAGACCGTCCTCCAGTACCTTCCTCGAACTGATCAGAAGTTGTCCGCTGACGCGGGTCAACTTGTCGTGGATCACGCAACTTTGGGCGATCGCCGGCTTGGTACCGGGACGAGTGTTGATTTCGATCAGATAGGCAGATGCCTCGATCACGCCGGCACTACGCGACGCCAAGTCGATCATCGACAACCAGTGCCGTCGTTGAATCGCATCCCCAGCTCTGCTGTCCCACTTCAGCAGGGCTTTCTCGATTGCTGCGCGTGTCGAGACCGGGCCGGCACCGGGGATGTGCTCGAACGTGGCGTCCTTGGTGAACGTCTTTGCGTGGGAGCCGATGTCACGCAGGTCCAGTAGCCTCATCTGCCGTGCGTAAAACTGCTGCACCTCCGCGTACAGGCAGCTGTGCAGCGCCTTGCCCCGCGGCCAGGAGAACAAGCGCAAGCGGTTCGCTGACGGGATCACGCCGCCGTCACTGCCTTCAGGTGCAACAGCGCGGGCAACACGATGTTGGTGTGGCGGTGCAGTTGGGTCCTCTCGGTCAATGTCAGCCGTGGTAGCCGACGCATCAGAGTTCCTACTGCGATCTGGCATTCGAGGCGGGCCAAGCGTGCCCCAAGGCAGTAATGAATTCCAGCGCCGAACATGACCGCTGCGCCTCGGGCACGGGTGATGTCGAGTCGGTCCGGCTCCTCGAACACCTTCGGATCCCGGTTGGCTGCGCCTACGAAGGCGATCACCGGTTGCCCCGCACGAATGTGCGCGCCGCCGAGCGTGACGTCTTCGATGGGCTTGCGTGCCGCCGTGGACTGAACCGAGCCGTTGAAACGCAAACTCTCGTTGACCGCAGCTGCCATCAGCTCCGGATGCGCCCGCAGTAATGCCAGCTGGTCAGGGCGCGTCCACAGATCCGCGATCATGTTGCCGATCTGCGCAACCGTCGTCCCGTGTGCGGCGAACATGAGCTGCACACAAAGGGCCAGCAGTTCTTCGTGCGTCAGCTGACCGGCCTCGCGGGCCGCGATCAGGGCGCTGATCAGCCCCGGTCGTAACCGATCGTGGCTGGCCGCGGCGGTCTCGAAGAACCACAACATGTTCGCGGCGGCATCGTCGGCTCTCGCTATGGCCGCAGGTTCCTTGCGCAGATCGAACCCATCGCCAAACCGAGAGACCCACACCGGAAGGTCCGGATGCAACTCGTCGGCGGTCAAGCCCAGCATCGCTGCTATCAATGTCATTGACAGAGGAACGGCATAGTTGTCGATCACGTCGAACGCAGTCGCCTCGTCGAGCCCGTCGATCAGCCGATCCGCGGCCTTGGCCGCGATCATCCGGTAAGACTCGATTGCCGAAGGTGTGAACGTGGGCGCCACGATGGAACGCAGACGCCCATGATGGGGCGGATCCAGTGACAGCAACAGCCGACCCGGCAATTCGGCGAAACCGCGGGGCGCGCCAAACACTCGCCCGGATGCCAGAGGATCGGCCGGAACCAATTTGCGGCGAAACCGAGGGTCCCTCAGCATCGCAACGACATGATCGTGTCGAAACAGGTACCAGCATCCGTTGTCGCCGGGTTTGAACGGTTGTCCCCAATGCACCGGATCCGCCTGACGATAGGTCGCGTACACCGCGTACGGATCGTCGCGCAGCTGCTGATCGTGTGGGTCGAAACGGGCCAACATGGTGTCTGTCACATTCCGTAGGGCGGGGCCGGTTGCCTACGCGATGGCGTTGATCCCAGCCGGGATGGACAGTCGTGATCGGTCACGGTTCGCCTGGCGTCTTGAACGAAAACAACTCGTATGTCATCAGCCGCTGCGCAAATGCCGAATGCATCAACTCTTCGGTGCCGGTCACGTGCGCCGACTCCAGCCGTGTCTTCCAGTATGGGACGGTGAGTCCGGTCAAATCCACCTGCCGACAAGTGATCAACCCGGCCTCGTCTGCCGCTCGCCGGTAGTCGGCCGGCTCGTGAATGTTCGTGCAGTATTGGTCATCGACGCGCTGCTTGACGCTTTCGGCGGCCCGACCCCGGCCCGCGCACCACGCGACCACTACAATTTGCCCACCCGCGACCAGCACTCGGCCAAACGTGGTGAACATCAACCCCAGATCATCGACGTGCTCAGTGCTTTCGCACGCCCACATGGCTTGATAGCGGTGTCGGATCTGGCCGGAACCCAAGCGGCGGTCAACCTCGAGCATGTCGCCGACCCTGAACCTGACCTGGTCTTCCACGCCGCGCACCAGGGCCGTTGCGGCGGCGAACCGCGCCTGCTCAGGCGACACTGTCACGCCTTCCACGGCACACCCGAATCGCTGGTGAATCATGATCGCGCCGCCCCCGGCCCCACAGCCGGCATCTAGCACGGTGCCATCCGAAGGCGGTTTACCGAGGAACTTCAGGCCAAAGCTGACCAGCTCGGCCTCGGAGCGGTGCAACCAGTCCAGTCGAGCCTTCTCCTGCATCGGCGCCGGACCGTCCGGCAGGTCGATGCCGTTGTGATTGAAAAACAATCCATCGCGCGACGCGAGCATTGCGTTGAGCCCGTCGCAATCGCGGGTCTTCCGGTCGTAGAGCGCGGCAATGGACATCCGCCGCGCTTCACTCAAGCCGGTTACTATCTCACCAGTACTCAAGTCGATCACCCTCCCTCACTTGAAAATGCCAATCGCCCACTGCTGTTGGCTGCGCAAGGACTTCGATGCGGCAGTGACTTTGCACAGTCGCCGTCCGTGGTTGTCCACCGCTGCGGCCGCACGGGTAGCGGGGGAGAAAGCGGCGTAGGTGCGGTAAAGGCCAGGAGCTTCATCGGTGGGCCCCCGCCGCTAACGGCACGCGGTGTCGGGATGCGTACCGGAACTGGGGATTTGGGCTTGGGCAACCGTGATTCGGGGTACCCCCAGGGCTCCGGCGTTGTTGATTAGCAGGCTTGTGAGCTGGGGAATTGTGGATTGAGGAGGTCTAGGCGGCGGTTGGCGGTCAAAGCGGTGATCCGGCAGGCTTCGGCGATGTTGTCGGCGCCGTTGAGGCGGTGCAGATTGATCGCGGTGTTGCGTAGCGTTGCTAGGACCTGTGCGCCGTTTCCGGTATGTGCCCTTTGACGGTCTTCGTCGAAGGTGACGTCGCGTATCCAGTGCAGGCTGTTCTCGATTCCCCAGTGTTGACGCATCCAGGTCATGATCGCGGTAGGGCGGGCGTGCTCGAACGGCAGGCTGCAGATGGCATAGACCACCTCCACGCTGCGCTGGTCGGTGGCGGTGATCAAGCGTTCACGAGTGATCCGGATGATTTGTTTTGCGTAGGGGAAGCCGATTCCTCGTGCAGCGGTGATGATTTGCAGGGTGCGGGTCTCGACACGGCCGTGGCCGCGGGAGTCGTCGGTAGCGGCTGCGGGCACCTCGGCCCAGGGCAGCGCGGTGATACGCGCAAGTATTTTGGCTTGGTTGGACTTGACGATCATCAGGTAGTGCGACTTCAAGGTGGCGCAGATCAACTTCGCGGTGACGACCTGGGTATGCATCGCATCCACGGTGACCAGCCACCGCAAGCTACCCGGCAGCAGCGTGAGCAGGGCACGTACGCAGGGAATTTCATTGCTTTTCTCGGCGACAGCGAGTTGACCGAGCACCAATCGGGCACGGTGGGCGAACACCGACACGAGATGCGTGGCTGTCGCTTTGGCGCGTAAAGCACCACGCAGCATCTTGCCGTCCAACGCGATCGGCACCAATCCACTGGGGTCGCTGCTGGCCACGTGTGCAGTGAAGTAACTGCCCATCCTGGCGTTGAGGTCGGCGGGGTCTAGCCGAGACAAAACAGCGCGGAAGGTCTTCTCACTGGGCCGCCGGAACCGGACCCCTAATTGGGCCAACACATCATCGGGAGCGGTGGCCGCCCATGTGGCAAAACCAGCATAGCCGCGCATCCCCGCGGCAGTGGCCAGAACCGCGATCGCCAACAAAGCCATCAGCGAATACCTCCGACCGCGTGGGTCCCTCGGGTCTGGCACCGAGGCCAACACATCGAGAAACTCCGATCCGATGAGCTCGCTGCGCTCACCAGGACTCCAGCGGTCGAACACCTCTGGAACCGACGACACAGGCAATACTGAAACGGTAGGCACGGGCAACTCCAGACCAACGACGAACAGTAACCAACTCGATCGTTCTCCAGATAGCCCGTGCCTACACTCCGGCCCCAATAGCGCGGCACCAAAGATCATCAACCCAGCTCACAAGCCTGCTAATCAACAACGCCGGAGCCTGGGGGTACCCCCAGCCCGACGCCACGCGTTGTCGGGGTCTGGCCGCGTTCGCTGGCATCACCTGCGGGGGTCCTGCGATGCTGCAGCAGCGGCCCGTCTGCGATCAGATGGTGCGGTGCGGCATCGGTGATTTCGACATCCATCAAGTCACCCGGCCGGACCGAACCGTCGGCGCTGTCCGGACGGAAGTGGACGAGTCGGCCGTCGCGGGCCCGCCCGCTGATTCGCGCCGTGGTGGCGTTTTTGCGGCCCTCTCCTGCGACCACTAGCAGTTCCTGCCGGGTCCCGACCAGGGATCGGTTGCCCTCCAAGGAGATTCGCTCTTGCAGCGCCACCAGCCGCTCGAAGCGCTGCTGGACGACGTTCTTGGGAATCTGGTCGGGCATGTCCGCCGCGGATGTGCCCGGCCGAGGCGAGTATTGGAAGGTGAATGCGCTTGTGAACCGCGCTTTTTGTACCACGTCGAGGGTCTGCTCGAAGTCATGTTCGGTTTCGCCGGGAAAGCCGACTATCATGTCGGTGGTGATGGCCGCGTGCGGTATCGCGGCACGGACCTTATCGATGATGCCCAGGTAGCGATCGCGCCGGTAGGAGCGGCGCATGGCCTTGAGGATCTGGTCCGAACCCGATTGCAGCGGCATGTGTAGATGCGGGCACACAGCCGGAGTTTCGGCCATCGCCAGGATCACGTCGTCGGTGAATTCGGCCGGGTGCGGTGAGGTGAACCGGATGCGCTCTAGACCCTCGATCCGGCCGCAAGCGCGTAGCAGCTGCGCAAACGCACCTTGATCCCTAGGCAGTGGTGCCTCGCCCGTCGAAGGGTCCGGGTCTGCGAAATTGACGCCGTAGGAGTTGACGTTTTGGCCGAGCAGGGTTACTTCCAGCACGCCCTGCTCTACCAGGGCCTGCACCTCGGCGAGGATGTCGCCGGGGCGGCGGTCGGCTTCCTTGCCGCGTAGCGACGGGACGATGCAGAAGGTGCAGCTGTTGTTGCAGCCCACCGAGATCGACACCCACGCGGCATAGGCTGAATCCCGTGCCGCGGGCAGCGCCGAAGGGAATGTCCGCAGTGATTCGAGAATCTCGACTTGCGCGTCTTGGTTGTGCCGAGAGCGTTCCAAGAGCACCGGCAGTGAGCCGATGTTGTGTGTGCCGAAGACGACGTCAACCCATGGTGCCCGGTCGAGCACGATGTGGCGGTCTTTTTGGGCCAGGCATCCGCCGACCGCGATTTGCATGCCGGGCCGGCTCGCCTTGATCGGAGCCAGGTGCGCTAGCGAGCCGTAGAGCTTGTTGTCGGCGTTTTCACGCACCGCGCAGGTGTTGAATACCACCAGGTCTGCAGGCGCGCCCGGGTCGGCTTTGATGTACCCGGCGTCTTCAAGCAAACCCGCCATGCGCTCGGAGTCGTGAGCGTTCATCAAGCAGCCGAGAGTGCGGACTTCATACGTGCGGGCGGTTGCGTTGCCCGCGGTATCGTTCCTGGTCGCAGGTGGCCGCTCAGTCACAATGTGGTCTTGAGTCACGATTCCTCCGGTAATTTCTCGACTGGAGGGGCGACATTTCCATCGCACGCCCAAAAGGATCGGAACAAGGCATAGCCGAAATTGGACTAATCGAATTCCCCAGGAAAGGGGAATTCGACAAGCCACGGCGAGATATAGCCCATGCAAAACTTTCCGAGCCTCCTTTTGAGGGGGATGCGGGTTTTGCTGAGTCCGGGACTCCTTTTAAGGGGGCTGCGGATCCACTTCGATTTGAATCTCTGAGAAGTGGTGCTGGTAAGTACTGTAAACCCCATCACCTATGCCGCACAAGTCCCGTGTGGCGATTCCTCGAAAAATTTCCCGGTAAGCAGATAAAAGCCCCGCGAGAGGCATGGTAGGTGCGGCGTTGGGCCATTTCGCGCCGCACTTTGAGGCCGCACTCGCCGGTCAGAGGGGTCGATTGCCCGCACCGACGACTTCGGCAACACGCGGTAACCTCGGTCGCCATGGGGAGAGCCGATGAGCGCAGGCCTGTTCGGGCTGCTCGATGACGTCGCTGCCCTGGCGCGGCTGGCCGCGGCCTCGGTGGACGACGTCGGTTCGGCCGCGGCTCGCGCGACCGCCAAGGCGGCAGGCGTAGTGGTCGATGACACCGCGGTAACGCCACAATTCGTGCACGGCATCACCGCCGAGCGCGAACTGCCGATCATCAAACGCATTGCGCTCGGCTCGCTGCGCAACAAGTTGGTGTTCATCCTTCCCGGCGCGATGCTGCTTAGCCAGTTCGTGCCGTGGCTGTTGAGTCCAATCCTGATGCTCGGCGCCACATACCTGTGTTACGAAGGCGCGGAGAAACTGTGGAGTGCGCTGCGCGGCAACGGTTCCCAGGCCAGGAGGCCGAAAGACGAACAGCAAGTGGTGACCGGGGCGATCCGGACCGACGTCATCCTCTCCGCCGAGATCATGGTGATCGCGCTCAGCGAAGTGGCCGACTTGGCTTTTCTGCCAAGGCTTGTCGTCCTGATCGTCGTTGCGCTGGTGATCACTGGCGCGGTGTATGGGGTGGTGGCGGCGATCGTCAAGATGGACGATGTTGGGCTGCGGCTGGCCGAGACGTCGTCTCGGTTCGGGCAGCGGCTCGGTCGCGCCCTGGTCGCTGGGACGCCCAGGTTGTTGTCCATGATCGCGGCGGTCGGAACGGTTGCGATGCTGTGGGTGGGTGGCCACATCCTGTTGGTGGGCAGCGATCAGATCGGTTGGCACACCCCATACGGCTTGGTGCATCATCTCGATGAACAGGTGCGCCACGCGGTCGGGTCCCTAGGTACCGTCGTGGCCTGGCTGGTCAATACCGGCGTGTCGGCGGCGCTCGGACTGATTGTCGGGGCAGTAGCGGTCACGCTCGTGCACCTGCTGCCGTTTCGTCGGGTGGGTTAGGCGCCGGCGTGCGCCGTCAAATGAAGTCCGAGCCGCCGTCGGCATTCACCGTCGCGCCGGTCACATAGCCGTTGCGCCGCGACACCAGGTAGGCGGTGATGGAAGCGACCTCCTCGGGAAGGCCGGCGCGGCCCAGATCGCACGGCTGGTGAAAGTATTTGTCAATCCAGGCCATGACGTCGTACGGGTTGGTGGCATCGAGTCCGTCGGCGGCCAGCAGGTCTTTGAGCTGTTCGGTAAAGCTGGCCGTGACGATGGTTCCCGGGCACACGCAGTTCACCAGGATGCCGTCCTTGGCCAGGCTCTTCGACAGGTTCTTGGTCACGCTGGACAGGGCCGCCTTCGAGGCCGTGTAGGCGACCAGGCGTGGGTTCTGTCGCTGAATCGAGTGCGCGGACAGCGTCACAACGCGGGCCCAGTCCGCGGCGCGCAGCAAGGGCAACGCGGCGCGAATCGCCCGGACCCCCGACATCGTGCCCAGCGTGAACGCGGCATCCCAAGCGGCGTCGTCGAGTTCCTCGAAGTACCCGTCGCCCGGTCCGATCGTGTGCACCAGGCAATTGAGTTGCCCCCAGCGTTCGGAGACGGCGGCGAAGGCGCTGGTGATCGATGCGGCGTCGGCCATGTCCGCGCTGATCGCCATCGCGTCGGGAGCGCCGGCCTGACTTAGCCTTTCCACGGCGCTGTCCAGTGCCCGCTTGCCACGGGCGATCACCGCCACGCTGGCTCCTTCGGCGGCCAGGGTTTCGGCGATGGCCAGGCCCATGCCTTTGCTGCCTCCGGTGACGACGGCCTTGGAACCGCTGAAGCCCAGGTCCATCGCATCTCCTCTGCGGGAGGGCGCCTCACATGTCAGTCTGGCGCGGTGATCTGCGCAATGGTGTCCGGCGCAACGCCCAGTCCGCGCAGGCAAAATCGCACCGTGCTCTCGCGAACCTCGTCGCGTCGGCAATCCCCGGAGGCCCACTGCTGTTCCGTGTTGGCCCACACCACGCCCTGAATGGAGCGCGCCTCGCTGTGCGGGTCGACGTCGTGGAACACTTCCTGGGCCACGCCGAGGTGAAGCTGCTCGATGAGCGGCTCAAGCGTTTCGGCGTATGCGGGTTCGACCAGCTCGGGGGCGTTGAGCAGATGTGATTGAGCATCCATGGACAGGTGACGCAGGTCCGCCTTGACCGCGTCGTCGAAAGCCAAGTCGAGGCGGCCGTCGATCCAGGCAGCCACTCCTTCGATCGGATTTGTCGCTTTGGCCATGAGCGTTCTGAGCCGCACCGCTTCGACCCGGGCGACCTCGAGGAACATCGCGGCTACCAGTTGGTCTTTCGACTCGAAATGCCGGTAGAACGCCCGGGTGCTGAGTTGGGCCCGGTCCAGGACGGTCGCGACGCTAAGTCCACGAACCCCATGTTCGCGAACCGACATCGACGCGGCGACCAGGATGGCACGCCGAATGCCAGGATCCGGAGCAAGCTTGTGCCGGCGCCGCGTAAGCCGGCTACTCAGGTCCGCCTGGCGGCGGGTGCCCGGGCTGTTCGGATGCGTCATAGATCCGTAGGTACCCACCAGGCGCTTCCGGGACACCCGCAGCCGACATTTCATCGTCGCTGCAATGTCGGACATGTGTTAGCTACCTGCGCGGCAGTGCATTGTGGGTGAGGGGGATGAGCCGACTTTTACGGGCAATATGTGCGCATCGAGATGTCGACGTAGTCGCCAGCGTGGTTGCTGAGGGCCGGATTGCTCGAACGAAATGCCGCGACGATCTCGTCCACAGTGAGCCCACGACGGAAGTTCTCGCACACCAACTTGCCGTTGTAGATCGCTGCGTTGGGATTGGCGAAGGAGATACCCCGGTCGTTGAGCGCTGCGATGTAGGCGCTGTCCTGCTCAGGAGTTGAGGCGATCGTCGTCGTGGTGGTTGGGGCGGACGTCGGCGTTGGCGCAATCTGGGTGAACGACCGCGGCTTCGAGGCCTTGCCCGGCGAGCTCTCCGTGGACAGGGCCCAGCCACCGATCACGATCACCGCCGCAAACCCGAGACCGAGCAACAGTAGGGCCGCGGCCCTGGCCAAGGTGGTGCGCCAGGACTGGACGAGCGACGCCGGTTCAGCAGCAAGCTCCTCGCCGCGACCATCGGGGATGTCCGGGACATCGGGGAGGTCTGGGCCGGGGTCGCGGACGTCGCTGACGTCCTGTTCGCGCGACCAGGCCGTCTCGACCGTGTCGGTGGGTGCGGGACTGGGGACGGCTGCCGTCTTGTCGCCGTCGAGTGCGGCGGTCTTGTCGGAAGCCGGGACCGGCTCGGCCATGAGGGCCATGGTAGCCATCGACTCCGTCACCCGATGCGGGCCAACGGCGGGCGCCCGCTTTATGTGAGGTGACGGTCACGCCACCTGGCGAATCGGCCCGTCGGTGCGTGTATCGCCGCCATCACCGAGCTCATCGATGAAGCCACCGAACTCGCGTGCTCGGCGGGCTCGGCGACCGGCGGTCCATCACCCTCCCACCACGTCGGCCGCAATAGTGCCGTCGTCACCGGAATCGCGTCCTCGACGCTGCTGCGGCCCCACTCGTAGGCACGGTCGATGGCGCCGGCCGAGGGGGCCAGGTTGATCGGTGACAGCGTCGGCTGGAACCTGACCAGGTGGTCGGCATACGGTAAATTGCGCACCATCTGCAGCTGGATCGCCTGGGTAATCGGGGCCAGCCACATGTGCCGGGAGTCCCACTGCGGATGGAAGCAATCAAAGGCCAGGTAGCACGCGTTGCGAGTGCCGAGCTTTCCGTCACGCACCCGCTTCCACGCCAATTCGACCGGCACGTTGCTGGCCGCGCCGCCGTCGACGATCGCCGCGATGTCTTGGTCGGCGCAGAGGGCATCGAGCATGTCGAGCATGCGGTCATCACTGGTTTCGTGGTGCAGCACGCCGGGAACGGCAGACGAAAACGACGCCGCGTCGACGACGTCGAAGTCGCGATCGGGGTCATCGCCGCTGACCACGATCGGTTTGACCACCCGCAAGTCGATGAAGGCGGAAACCTGCCACATTCGGGCTGCGACCAGCGGGCCGATGCCGATGGGCTGGAAGGGCAGTGAGCGCAGTTGCAGCGCCGCCAGTTCCGGACGGCGAAACCGGGATGGCAGTGCGGAATACGGTTGCTTTCGCACGCCGGAGACCACGACATCGAACGGAATCGTCAGATCTGACATGCGGAGCCGGATGTTGTCTTCACGGCTGAGCAGCGATAGCGCGAATTGGTCGAAGCGCAGGGCGAACATCCCGGCCAAGCCGTGGCGGCGGTGCAACCGCTCGGGGCCCAGAATGGCGCGATAAGACACCGTCTTGGCCCATTCCACATAGTCGTCGATCGGCACCGGCAGGCAACGCGCCACCAGACTGCCGATGATCGACCCGAACGACGACCCGATCATGTAGTCAGGCGTTTGGCCGGCCTCCAGGAGGCGCTGGATGCCGCCGATGTAGACGAACCCCGCGCCGCCCCGCCGCCGAGGATGGTGACGAGCTTCTTGTAGCCGACTTCGGAGTCCAGTTCGGCCGCAGAGAAGTCGCTGCCGTGGCGTTCGATCAGCACTCGCCGTTGGTCGTCTTGGTCGGCGGACAAACCGTCGAGCGCGGTGCGTGCGGCCTTGAGCGCGGTGATCGGATCTGGCTCTTCGCGCAGCGGTCCATACAGGGTGTCGCTGACCCGGGACCGCCACGGAGCGACTTCGGCGCCCACCGAGATGTCACCGCGTCCGCGGCTGCCGCCCGGACCCGCGGCTCCCGGTTCGAAGTCGGCGAGTCTGGCGAAGTTGAGGATGTAGCGCAGCTTGCGCAGCTCCTCGTCGCTCAACACGCCCGGGTTGGCCAGGTGCTGCCGGATCAGCCTGCTTTCCATCTTTTGCAGCAGCTGGGCCGGCTCGGCCGATGGGAGATCGACGGTGTCGAGGGAATCATCGATGTCCTGAGTCTCGGCATCGATCTTGTCGACCAGATCCAGTGCGGCGTGACGGCGAGCAAAACGGCCGCCTATCAACTCGGCGAACGGAATGTGCATCAGATCAACCCTCTCATGGCGATCATCTGTGCATGGCTACCGTCCGGGGGGCACCGAGACGGTCGGCAGAGCCGAGCTGCCCGGCCAGCAGCCCAGCGGGCTGATGCCCTTGTTGATCGCGGCCGTAATGCAGTTCTGCACCACAACGTTGGGGTCGTTGCTGATTGAGCGGGACAAGATCTCGTTGGCCTTGGCCTGAGCCTCGGCGGTGCGCTGCGCCTCCACGGCGATCGAGGTCTGCGCGCGCTGCTGGTTGAGCTGGTTGATCTTGTCCTCGGTGCCCTGGTCGTACTGGATGGTCGGAACGTTGACGTCGAAGATGTCGACTTGGCGGCCCACGTCCTGGCGCATGATGTCGGCGGCTCGCTTGGCCAGGTTGGGCAGAGGGGACACGTCCAGGTTTTGCGGGTCCAGTGGGTTGAATGCGGCGAACACCTCGTTGAGGGCAACCGACAGATTCCGCTCGATGAGGTTGACCCGCACGTTGTCGAAGGTTTTGTACTGCTGGAAGAGTTCGGGTGCGGCCGACTGCTTGAGCTGCCAGCGGATACTGACGTCGGCCAGGGCCGTGGATTGGTTGCCCAGCCGCACGGTGATGCGCTGGTCGCTGTTGCCTTCCTTGACGTACTTGTCGATCTGCACCGCGCCGTCCATTTGGTGGGTCATCTGCCAGGGCCATTTGCCGTGGAAGCCGTTGTTCAGGCTCACCCCGTTGGGGCGGCCGAAGGTGGTGACGATCGCGATCTGCCGGGTCCCGACGATGGTGAAGCAGCCCATCAGGAAGAACAGGACCGCCGCCCCAAGGGCGCCGAGGGTCACGATCTTGCCGCGTAGGCGCGCTTTGTCATTGCCGGCGAACTTCCACAGCAACGCCGCCACGGCGGCGCCGATCAAGCACATGGTCAACATCACGATCTCCCACGTCATCCCTACGCTCCTTCTCCCGCTCGGGTGATGCCGATCGGGCGCGGCATTGCTCAGTTGGGTTCAGCCAGGCCCAGCCAGGTGCGGCCGGGTACGTGCAGACTAGGCGTTGGCGCGACCTGGCCGGGTGCAACGCCCGAGAATGTGGCGTCCGCGGCGGGCTTCAGGTGCCGCAGTAGGTCCGGTAGGCGCCGAAATCCTCGGGCGCCGGGCCGGCGTAGCGCTCGAGCCCAGGCCTTTCGACATAGGGGTCCGTGACCGCATCCAAGAGCCGGCGGAACGGATCGAGGTTGCCGTCGGTCGCCGCGGTCAGAGCCTCCTCGACGAGATGGTTGCGGGGGATGTAGATCGGATTGACCCCGTCCATCAATTCGGCATCCGGCCCCAGGTTCTGCCAGCGTGACAGCCAGTCGTCGAATCCGCTTGGGGCGTCAAACATTGCGCGGGCCGCGCCGCCATCTCCACGGGCCGCTGCCGCCAGGTGCCGGAAGAACGAGGTGTAGTCGACCTGGCCCTGCCGCAGGAGCTGCAGCAGCTCGTCGGCCAGGGGCTTGACCACCTCGGCCTCGGTCACCGCCGGCAAGCCGAGTTTGGCTCGCATACCGGAGCACCAGACGGCGTCGTAGCGGGTGCGGAATACCCCGAAGGACTTCTCGGCGAGGGCGATGCCCTCCTGCATGTCGTCGGCGAGCAGCGGCAGCAGGGCCTCGGCAAAGCGGGCCAGGTTCCAGCCCGCGACGACGGGCTGGTTGGCGTAGGCGTAGCGGCCCCAGTGGTCGATCGAGCTGAACACCGTTTCGGGGTCGTAGGCCTCCATGAAGGCGCACGGCCCGTAGTCAATGGTTTCGCCCGAGATGGTCATGTTGTCGGTGTTCATCACCCCGTGCACGAACCCGATCAACATCCAGCGCGCCAGCAGTGCGGCCTGGACCGCGACCACCTCTTCGAACAGCGCGAGGTAGGGGCGCTCGGCATCCGCGGCGCCGGGGTAGTGGCGGGCGATGGCGTAGTCGGCGAGGCGCCGCAGCAACTCGACGTCGCCGGTAGCGGCCGCGTACTGGAAGCTGCCCACCCGCAGGTGGCTACGGGCGACCCGGACAAGCAAGGCGCCGGGCAGTGGTGTCTCGCGCTGAACCTGGCGCCCGGTACCCACGACGGCCAGGGACCGCGTTGTCGGGATGCCCAACGCGTGCATCGCCTCGCTGACGATGTATTCGCGCAACATCGGCCCAACCACGGCCAGGCCGTCGCCACCGCGGGCGAACGGGGTGCGCCCGGAGCCTTTGAGGTGAATGTCGTACAGGCGCCCATCGGTATCGGCGATCTCGCCGAGAAGCAGGGCGCGGCCGTCGCCCAACCGCGGGACGAACCCGCCGAACTGGTGCCCGGCGTAGGCCTGCGCCACCGGAACCGCTCCGCTGGGTAGCAGACTGCCGACCAGGAACCGGACTCCTTCGGAACTGCGCAACCACGTGGAGTCGAGTTTGAGCTCGCCCGCCAACGGTTCGTTGAGCACCAGCAGCCGCGCGTCTGGCGGCACCTCGGCCTGCCAGCGAACGGCCAGCTCCGGCAAGTCCCGCAAGAAGTGGCTTTGCAGAGCGATGGTCAGATCCGGTGCAGTGCTCATCTCACCAAGCCTACGGACGGGTCAGCCACTCGGGCGTGTCCATTCCCTGTCGGATGATTACCTCCTAGGCTTGCGTGCCATGTCGATCGATCGTGCCGCGCTGGTTGCGGGCAGTCTGCGTTGTGCCTCCGGTATCTCATTTCTCGTCGACCCGGTACGGGCGAACCGGCTTTGGGGTGCGGGTGCGCAGGAGTCGTCGCCGACGGCGCGGCTGCTGTTGCGGTCGATGGGCTATCGCGACGCCCTCATCGGAGGGCTGCTGGCGACAGCTGCGGTGCGCGGCAAGAACACCCGTGGCTGGTTCCTGGCTTCGGCTGGCGCGGACGCAGCCGACCTGCTCGGCGGGATCAGCGTGCATGACGAGCTGAAACGGCTACAGCAGATCGTCGCCCTCGGCGGCGCAGTCGTCGGTATCGGAGTGGGGCTCTGGGGTGCCGCGCGGCCGGCCACCGAAGCCAGTGCGTCCCAACTCGGGTAGGAGCAAGCATGCGTGTCGGAGTCCTGACGTTTGTCACCGATGAAGGCATCGGCCCTGCGGAGCTGGGCGCGGCACTCGAAGAGCGTGGGTTCGAGTCGCTGTTCCTCGCCGAGCACACTCACATCCCGGTAAACAATCAGAGCCCGTATCCGCCCGGCGGGCCAATTCCGCGCAAGTATTACCGCACGCTGGATCCGTTCGTGGCGTTGACGGCGGCGGCGGTGGCGACCGAGTCACTCGTCTTGGGCACCGGCATCGCGTTGATCCCCGAGCGGGATCCGATCGTGACGGCCAAAGAGGTGGCATCGCTGGACGTGGTGTCCGGCGGGAGGTTCTGCTTCGGTGTGGGTGTGGGGTGGCTGCGAGAAGAAGTCGCCAATCACGGTGTTGATCCGGCGGTGCGAGGACGGGTCACCGATGAGCGGCTGGGCGCGATGATCGAGATCTGGACCCAGGACAACGCCGAATATCACGGGAAATATGTCGATTTCGACCCAATTTGCTGCTGGTCGAAGCCGGTGACCAAGCCCCATCCGCCGCTGTACATCGGGGGAGGGCCGGCAAGCTTTGGCCGCATCGCCCGCCTAGGTGCCGGATGGATCGCGATTAGCCCGTCGCCGCAGCTGTTGGCCGGTCCGCTCGAAGAACTGCGCTCGCTGGCCGGTGAGGACGTGGCGGTGACGGTGTGCCTGTCGGATGAGACGAAGGTCAGCGACCTCGAGGGTTACCTGCCGCTGGGGGTCGAACGAGTCCTGCTGGGATTGCCGACCGAGCCTCGCGACCAGACGTTGAGATATCTTGACCAGATGGAATCCGAACTGGTCCAGTTGGGATAAGACCGCAACCCAGTCAAGTGTGGGGGCAGGCCTCTGTCTGCGCAAAGTGGTTGTGGTTATTCAGATTTCGTGCCGATACCCGGATCTGGACGGGACCTGTAGCCGTGATGCGCCGAAAATTATTGTAATTTGCGTAATTTCGGTCATTCATGCTGAATTGTGCTTATATTGCTTGACTTTCGTCGGGATCGGCGAGCTAGGGTGGTGGCGTGAATCTCCACTTGAACGCGGACCTGCAAGCCCGCTATCATCGCTTCGTCGAAAGGGTGCGCACATCAGGCGAACTCTGGGTGCTGATTGGACCCGAGGCGCGGGGAGCGTGGGTCGAATCGAACCACTACGTGACCGAGGACGACGAGCCCATCCCCGTGCATCTGGTCTATTCGGCTGCAGCCTATGCGCGCCAGCACGCCACAGGGGCGTGGGCGGCATACGAGCCGGCGGCGTTGGAGCTGGACCAGTTCCTGGCCGGGCCGCTTCAGCACATGCACCAGAGCGGCGAGATGCTGGGCCCCGACTACAACGCCGATCTCGCGGGAGTCGAGATCGAGCCCATCGACCTGGCCCGTGCCCTGCTGGGGGAAGAGCAGCCGTAGCCCGCGCAGTGGAGCCGTTGGCTAGCTCCCGATTCGGCCCAGCAGCCGACGAATCGGGCCCTGCGACTCACCGGTCTCCGGCTGTCGATTGGCATAGGGCCACGGCTGGTTGCGCTCCGGCACCGACGAGGCCCGCTGCTGTTTGAGCTGCATCCGCAGATGCTGACGCAGCTCATGCAACTCGGGGTCGGTCCAACGATTGTCGGTCTCGATTGGATCGGCAGTCAGATCGTAGAGTTCCCACTGGTCGTCCACCGGGTCGGTGCGATAGGTCTCGCCGCCCACACCGTTGCTGGCCAGGTGACGTACCCCGGGCTCGGTCCAGGTTGCCGGGTCGTCAAAGGTGCGCACCAGCTTCCACAAGTGGCCGGCGCCTCCGGGGGCGTCGGAGTCCTCGACCCGCACCACCAGCCCTTCGAAGTTGGCGGCCACGTGCGCGGGCAGCTTGATGCGCAGCGGCGCTGGGGGATTGACCGTGCGTCCCAGCTGTCGGGACAGCAGCGATGCGCCGGTGTCGCCTTCGAGCATGTTGTCGCGTGTCATCAGGTAGATCGCTCGATCTTCGTCGGCGGGGGCCCCGTCGACCACCGCCATCAGATCCCGACCGGGCAGCGGGTGCACCTCGGTGAATGATTCGGCAAGGTTTGCGGCGACGGCCTCGGTGTCGATGCCGGCCGCGCTAAGCAGCGTCGGCACCAGGTCGACGTGCGATGTTGGGGCCGAAACGGTGCGTGCCGTGGTCGCCTCATTGCCGACTCGGGCGATGACGAACGGAACCCGGGTGGCCTCGTCGTAGAGGTTGAACCACTTCTGATGCAGCCCGCCATGAGCCCCGAGCAGATCACCGTGGTCGGATGTGCGGACCAGGACGGCGTTGTCGGATCCGCCCTCGGTCACCGCGCGGCGGACCCGGTCAATCGGCCCGTCGTTCTCGGCGTGCAAGCGGTAGTAAAGATCGCGGTAGCGCTGCGCGTTGCGCTGGTAGGTGCGCTTGATCGCCGGTGCCACGCCGTATCCGGTGTAGTACGCCTGCCGGAATGCGATCTGTGCGGCCGGCTTTGTTCTCAGGTCCTCGTCGGCGGTGGGTGGTGCCGGCACATGTGGGGGGTCTAGGTGCGACGGCTTCAACGGGCCGAATCGCACCCAGGCCGGGAACAGCACCACGTCGTGCGGGTTGATGAAGCTGGCCACCAGCAAGAACGGACGCAGCGCCGCTTCGTCGCCGGCACGGCGGCGCGCATAGCGGTCCTCGAGCCACGCAACAACTCGATCGGCGATCAGCGGGTCACGACGGAAACCGCTGTTCGCGTTGCCCGCGCCATGCGGCTCGGGGCCCACCCAGCCGGAAAAGCCGTACGGGCCGAGCGGGTCGGCGTCGAGGTAGCGCTGTACGGCCGGCCGGGTCGATCTCGCCGTCGTCGTCGTTGGTGGCCAGCGAGAGGCCGGTGTCGGGGTCTTCCAGATCGGCATGCGAGATGTGCCATTTGCCGTCGTAGTGGGTGTCATATCCCGCCGCGCGGAACCAGTTGCCCAGAGTCGGTACCTCGCCCGCCCGCAGCCAGCGCAGCCGGGAGTCGTCGAACCGTTTGCCGATGCCATCGGTTTGCGTGACACCGTGCAGGTCGGGGTACTGGCCGGTGAAGATCGTCGGGCGACTCGGCACACAGGCCAGCGATCCGGTGTAGTGCCGGGCGAAACTCACCCCGTGTTCGTCGAGCCAGCGACGGCCGGTGAGGGTGCGCTGCCGCCAAGCCAGGACGTCGGCCGACTCGTAAGGGGGAACCGCGCGCTCCTCGTCGGTCATGATGATGACGATGTCGGGGCCCTCAGGCATGCGTTTTCTCCAATCGGCTCGCCAATCCGGCAAGCATCGCGTCGGACTGCTTGGCCAGCACGCGCAGCGCAACCCGCTCCGCCATCTGAGCCAGCCGGCTGGTCCCGACCTCTACCGTGCTCGTGAGATCCACGATGGTGGCGTTACCGCTTCGGCGCAACCTCCAGTGGTTGGCCACCTTGCGGAGGCGGTTGGGTAGGCCCTCGATGTCATAAGCCAGCGAGGTGGGCGGGTCGAACGCGGTTATGCGTTCCACCAGGGTGTTGCGGCCCACCTGTACGCGGCGGGTGGTGCCCACCGGCTCCCCGTCGGGGCCCTCATTCAACACGCACGAATGGTCGATGCCGTCAGCCCACGCGCTCAGGGCGCCGAAGTCGGCGAGTACGTTCCAAATCGCCTGCGGCTCGGCCACTATGGTCCGGCTACGGCTGATATCTGCCACTCAGCCATCCAACACTATGCGGCAGGCTCGCGCGCCAAGTTGGTCTGTTCGCGTCCTCGACGCGGGACGCGGCCGCCGTTGCCCGGCCGGGTCGGCGATGCGGCGGCGCGGGGTCACGATGGCAGTGATCGGACCTGCCCCTCGAACACCGTTCCCCAAATGGGGAGGTCTTTGAGGCCGTCGACGCCGACCTGGTAGGGGTCGTCTTCGAGGACGGTGAAGTCCGCGTACTTGCCGGCGCGGATCGATCCGAGGTCGTTTTCTTTGCGCATGATCCAGGCGGCGTCGATGGTGATGGCCCGCAGTGCGGCGTGCAGGCTTATCCGCTCCTGCGCGCAGTTGAGGTTGCCGTTGATCGTGATCCGTCGGGCCGCGACCCAGGCGAGGGTCAGCGGGGCCAGTGGCGCCATGGGGCAATCGGAATGCAGGCCGAACGGGACGCCGAGGCGTTCGAGTGATCCCAGGCGCACCAGCTCGGCGCCGCGGTCGCTGCCGAGCCATTCCGAACTGTAGATATCGCTGAGTAGGTAGTGGTAGTAGGGATTGGCGGAGACCACCATGCCCAGCTCCCGCATCTGCAGGTTCTGTTCCTCGGTGGTGTAGCCGAAGTGTTCCAGGACGGTGCGGTGACCGATCCGGGGATGGATCCACTGCAGGTGGCGTACCAGGTCGATCAAGGCCTCGGCACTGAGGTCGCCGACGGTGTGGGCGTGCAGTTGGTAGCCCTCCCGCCAAAAGACCTCGGCCCAGGTCCGCGTGACTTGCAGCGGGGCCATCCACATCCCGGTGTGGCCGTCGAGGTAGCCGGGATACCCGAACTGGGCCATTCCGCTGAAGATCGCACCGTCCATCATGAGTTTGAAGTGGTGGTCAAACCCGACTCGTCCGGAGGTCATTTGCGCCCACTCCGCGACAATGGCCACGGCCTCCTGCGGGGTGACACCGCGGGCCAGGAAATCAGAGATCAACGGGGTGAGCACGATCCTGGACGGTGCGTCGATCTCCCGCGAGATCCTGTTGATCAGCCGGATCTCGTTTTCCGGATTGCCCATGCTGCCGACGCCCATGTCCAGACAGGTCGTGACGCCGGCTAGGTGGACCATGCGGAAGAAGTTGGCCATGCCTTCCCCATACCGGGCGGGTTCGAACAGGAGTTGCGGCAGGCGGCTGGCGCCGACCAGGGCCATTGCGCCGTTCTCCCAGAAGCGTCCGCGCTCCCAGTCCACCTCGGGAAGATCGGCGAACTGCTGCTCGCTGAGCCCCATCCAGTCGATCGCGCCATCGTTGGCGATCAATTCATGGAACGACCGGTGCCAGAGGATGACGGGCCGGGTTCCGAACATCGCGGTCAGCTCGGGGCGCCCGATCGGCCCGTGCCAGAGCGGGTGGTAGCCCCAGGCCACGAACGGCACGCTCCAGTCCGGGTGGGCGTCGACCAGTTCCCGCAACCGCGTGCGGAACGCGTCCGGGGTCGTTGCGCTGGCAAAACGTCCGGTCGGCAGGTTCCAATCCTCGGGAGCGAGGAACGGAAACTGAGTAAGCACCGCAGGCAATGAGGGGTGCACGTGCGGGTCGATGAAGCCGGGAAGCACCACCTTGTCGGACAGCCGCTCGTCGACCACGTATTCGTGGCGATTCAGCCAGGGGCGCATCGAGTCCAGCGAACCGACGGCGACAATCCGGCCGTCGGCCACCGCGACCGCGGAGGCCTCCGGTAGTGAGGGCGTCATCGTCAGCACCTTGCGGGCCGGGAAGACAGTGATCGGATGCGTGGGGCCCTCGGACATATGGCCAGCTTGCTCCACGGGCTCACCCCAGCGGTACAAATCAACGAAATCGGCGGCCGTCGGCTATTTCAGTTCCGCTAGAGCTAGTTTCGCCGCATTGGCGCCACACATGCCATGGGCGCCCGGCCCCGGCGGCGTCGCGGCCGAACAGATGTAGGTGCCCGGCACCCCGGTTCGATAGGGCGACAATGTCACCCGCGGTCCAAAGGTCAGCTGGCGGATATCTTTGGCGCCCGTCATGATGTCGCCGCCGACGTAATTCGGGTTATATCTGGACATCTCGGTGGTGCTGCGGACGGTCTGCCCGACGATGTGCTCCCGGAATCCCGGTGCGAAACGCTCGATCTGCGCGATGATCGCGGCGGTGGCGTCGCCGGTGTAGCCGTTGGGGACGTGTGCTTAGGTCCACAGCGGATGGATATTGCCGACCGAGCGCTCAGGATCGGCCAGGTACTGCTGCCCGACCAGAACGAATGGTCGTTGTGGCATCCGTCCGGCATGGACCTCGCGTTCGGCGGCGGCGAGCTCGGCGTAGGGGCCTCCCAGATGCACCGTCCCCGCCCGGCGGGCCTGCGGGTTGGTCCATGGTACGGCGCCCTCGATGGCGAAGTCGACTTTGAATGCGCCTGGCCCGCGCCGAAATTTGTTGTAGGCGCGGGCAATCCGCCCGGGCATCCGGTCGCCGAGGATGCCGGCGACGGCGTCCGGCGCGAGGTCGAACATGGTCACGTCCGCCGGTGGCAGCTGCGATGCCGTCTGTACCCGTACGCCCGTTTCGATCTTGCCGCCAAGCTCGTCCAACGTTGCCACCAGCGCGTTGGTGATTGACTGCGAACCGCCGGCCGCTACTGGCCAGCCGTGCCGGTGGCCTGCGGTGATGATGCCCAGGCCGATCGCTGAGGTCATCGGGTAGTGCAGTGGCCGAAACGCATGCGCGGCAACGCCTCCGAACAATGCCCGGCCCTGGTCGGTGCGAAACAGCCTGGCCAGCACCGAGGCGGGAAGCACCGTCGGTGCACCGAACCGGGCCAATGTGATCGGGTGCCCGGGAATGCTCAGCAGCGGACCCATGATGTCCTCGGCCAGCATGTCGAATCGTTGCGAAGTCCAATCGAACAGGGCCCGCCATCAGCGACCATCGGCGCCCAACCCGTCGGCCGTCTGGCCTACCGAACGGTGCAGCACGCCCGCGCTGCCGTCATCGAGCGGATGCACGCAGTCGATATCGGGCAGCAGCCAGCTCAGGCCGTGGCGGTCCAGGTCCAGGCCGGCGAGGAACTCCGAGCCGACGGCCATCGGATGGATGGCCGAACAGTGGTCATGCACCAGGTCGGGCACGATGGCCTCGCTGCTGCGGGCACCGCCGCCCACCTCCTCGGCGGCCTCGAGAACGGTGACCTGCAGTCCGGCTTTGGCCAGGGTGATGGCGGCGGCGAGCCCATTGGGCCCGCCACCAGCCACGATCGCGGTCTGCGATGCACCTTTCATGCCAGCGCCCCATGCTCGCGGTCCTGCCCGTCGCGGATCCGTTCCCGCCTGCCGCCGAGCGACCAGGTCACCTGCGTTGGGATCGGGCCGTTAGGCAGCCACGGTTGCTCGGCCACCGCATCGGCAACCTTCCAGGTGCCGCGCTCGAGCACGCCCAGGGCCGCGTCGATGACCTTGTAGTGCTGCACCTTGCTGCCCCAGGCCTGCGACTCCACCCATACGACGACGAGTTCACCGGGCTCGAACGCGGCCTGTGTCTGCATCGCCGCGATCAGATCTTCGTTGTGCAGGTGACCGTCGCCGAAGTTGAACCCGATCAACGAGTTGCAGATGAACTCGCCTTCCCGCACGGTGCGGGTGTCGATGTCGGGCAGGTTCTTCAGCAGCACCGAGAACAGGCCGCGGCCCTGGCTGTGCATGCTGCGCCAGGCGATCGAGTGCTGCATCGTGATCTCCGCCCACTGCGGCTCATAACCGAAGTCGATGAACTGGTCGAGCTGGTTCTTCGACGACCGGGTGACCTTGTTGAGTTTGTGCTCGGTGCCCGGAGCGAAGGCCCATACCGCGGAGGCCCAGTTGCCGGCGTATTAGCGCATGGACGGCAGGAAGGAGACCTTGTCGGGCCGGAAGTTGCCCAGGATCGGGAAGAACAGCAGTGCGGCGACGATGGCGGCCAACAGCCATGGCGACGACATGGAGGTCACGCCGTAGCCCTGCCAGGCCGGGAAGCCCAGGAACAGAAAGATCGTGGCGTAGGCGAACAGCACGTTCCATTCCAGCGGGACCGCCAGCGGGAACGTCGAAATGATGAACAGGTGGAACGACACCATCAAGGCGGCGGCCGCCAGGGTCAGCCACTTGTTGGTGGAGAACAACAGCGTCAGCGGGGCGAGGACTTCTACCGTGGTGCCGGCGGCGTGGGCCATCACCTCGGCAAGCCGAGACGGGCGCAGGTCCCGCGGAAAATTGCGGTAGTGGGCCCGCTTGAGCCACCTGAACGCAATGGCCGGGCTGTTGCTTACCATCGGGGGGATGACGTTGGCGAAATGCTTGCCCAACTTGGATGCGCCGGCGCCCACCCATACGACAACGATCAGTAGCTTGAGCGCGATGATCATGTCCGCGAAGTTCGCGAATCCCAGCACCGCGAAGAAAAACATCGCCGGCAGATACTGCTCGCCGCGGGCGCCCAGGAAGATCGTCTTGTCGCGCAGTCCCACCAGGACCAGCAGCACCATCGGCGCGATCAGCAGTGCGGGACTGACCAGGCCGGATGTGTTTCCGGGAAGCGCCGCCGACAGCGAGTCACTGGGCACGCCGGGCGAAAACAGCGCAACCGCCACACTGACCAGCAGGGCGACATAGAGCGCAACGTCCAACAGAGTGCGCCGGTCGCCCTTGGTGAACGGCACCCATTTCCATGGCCGCAGCCGGATGGTGCCGGGGCGGGCCCAGAAACGAATGCCGCCGGTCATCGGCTTGATCTTGCCGGCGAGGGCCCCCAGGAACCGGCGACGCCAATGGATTCCAGCAGCACCGTCCACAGGATGACCTTCTGGTACACAATCGGTTGGTTCCACCACGCGGCCACGTGCCAGAAGGCCGGCAGCCCTGAGGTCAACGTGGCAACGATGACCCCGCCGAGCGCGTAGCCGAAGATGAGCTTCAGGATGTAGATGGCATGCACCATCCGCGGCGACGGGAACCCGTATTCGACCCAGCTCTGGGCGAGGATGCGCCCCCGCTCCATCAGCGGTTTGCGCAGGAATGTGTCCGGATCAACGTCGGGAAAGCGTGGTTTGAAGAATCCCATCGCAGTGGCTCCTTGATTCATTGAAACTTGTTTGGTCAGGTCGAAGGTGGATCGGGACACCGTACGAATCAGGTGATGTGGCCCACACCGTCTCGACCGGATGAAATTGCTTGTTCGCACTGTCCTGGGAGGACAAAAGCACCGCTAAGACCCGGTTCTGTCGGACCCGTCAAGACGTCTAGTGTCGGTTCATGGCGGAACGAAACCGCACCGACGACGCGGTGGTCGGCAAAATCGTGGTCGAGGTCGTGTACCGCCTTAGCGTCCAATTAGCCGAGGCGACCGCATCGATTCAAGGCACCCTGGAACGCGAAATCGTCGAGCTGCGCGGTGACGTGCAACTGCTGGACCTTCTCCACGCCAGCGTCGAGGGAAACGTGGCCGCGGTGCTCAACGCGATCCACTACGACATTCCGATCGAGCGCGTTGAGTCTCCGACAGCGGCGCTGGAGTACGCCAGGAGGTTGGCGCAGCGGGGGGTGCCGGTCAATGCGCTGGTGCGTGCCTACCGGCTTGGTCACAAAGAGATGCTGGAGCGAATCATCGATGGGGTCCAGGAAGCGGGCGCCGATCCCGCGCTGAGCCTTGATGTGTTCAACCGGATCTCCGAGGTCACCTTCAACTACATCGACTGGATCTCGCAACAGGTCGTGGCGGCCTACGAGGCCGAACGCGACCGGTGGCTGGAAAACCGCAGCCGAGTCCGCAATGTCCGGATCGCGGAGATTCTCGATGGCGGCGACATCGACACCGACGCGATGACCAAGTCGATTCGCTACCCGTTGCGAAAGGTGCATCTCGCGCTCGTCTTGTGGTTCCCCGATGACGCGACCGACGGTAACGAGTTCGAGAGGCTGGAGCGGTTCTTGGACGAACTTGCCGAGCACCTGGGTACGGGCAATGCGCTGTTCGTGGCCGCGGATCGGATCACCGGGTGGGGGTGGATCCCGTTGCGGGCCAATGATGCTGGCCTGACCGGGCGGGTCCGTCGCTTCGTCGCGGGCCACACCGATGCGCCGCACGTCGCATTGGGCCAGGCGTTGCCGGGCGTCGAAGGGTTCCGGCGGGCGCACCGTCAGGCGCGAAACGCACACCGTGTTGGTGTCGCGGTGGGTGCATCCGCGCCGGCGGTCATGGCGGTCAGCGACGAGGGACTGTCCGCGGCCGCATTGATGGGTGCGGATCTGCCGGACGCCGGGGCCTGGGTGCGCGAGACCCTGGGCCCGTTGTCCACCGATTCGGACAACGATGCCGTGCTGCGCGAGACGCTTCGGGTCTTCCTGCGCGAAGGGGGTAGTTACAAGGCGGCGGCCGAGCGCCTGCACCTGCACTACAACTCGGTCAAGTACCGGGTTGCCCGGGCGGTCGAGCGTCGGGGCCGGCCGATCGACGACGAGCGGCTCGACGTCGAGATGGCGCTACTGGTCTGCCAGTGGTTCGGCGCGGTGGTGCTCGGCCCCGAGCGGTGAGGGTGCCGGCGCCGTGGGTACAGGTCGTTGGAGGCAATCGGTGGCGTTACCGCTACGGTTTAGGTAATACGCCCGACTAATAGAACGAAGATGGCGGCAGAACAAGCAATGTACGAACAGGTCAATAGCTACGTCGTGGATCCTGCCGACGTGGGTTCACGCATCGACCCAGTGCTGGCCCGGAGCTGGTTGCTGGTCAACGGCACGCATGCCGACCGATTCCAGGCCGCGTCGCATTCTCGCGCCGACATCGTCGTGCTCGACATCGAGGATGCGGTCGCCCTCAAAGACAAGGGCAGCGCTCGCGACAATGTGGTGCATTGGCTCGGTGACGGCAATGCCGACTGGGTTCGCATCAATGGCTTCGGCACCCCGTGGTGGGCCGACGACATAGCCATCCTGGCTGGCAGCTCGGTCGGTGGTGTCATGTTGGCGATGGTGGAATCGGTTGACCATGTCACCGAGACCGCCAGGAGGCTGCCCAACGTGCCGATCGTGGCATTGGTCGAGACGGCCCGTGGCCTGGAGCGCATCACCGAAATCGCGTCGGCCAAGGGCACCTTCCGGCTGGCTTTCGGCATCGGTGACTTCCGCCGGGATACCGGCTTTGGCGAAGACGCCACCACGCTGGCGTACGCGCGGTCACGATTTACCATCGCGGCCAAGGCGGCCGGCCTGCCGAGTGCGATCGACGGGCCGACCATCGGTTCCAACCCGCTCAAACTCATCGAGGCCAGCGCGGTCTCGGTGGAGTTCGGGATGACGGGCAAGATCTGTTTGTCGCCGGAGCAGTGCTCGGTGGTGAATGAGGGGCTGTCCCCGTCGCAAGATGAGATCGGCTGGGCGAAAGAGTTTTTCGCCGAGTTCGAACGCGATGGGGGAGAGATCCGAAACGGCTCCGACCTGCCGCGTATTGCCCGCGCAACCAAGATCCTGGATCTGGCGCGTGCCTACGGCATCGAGGCCTCTGACTTCGAGGACGAGCCGGTGCACTCACCCGCGCCAACCGACACCTATCACTACTAGTCACTACTAGGTTGTGACGGGCTAGGCGGCGTGCCGGGCGAGTGAAATGCCTACCCTGACCTCGAGTTCGCTGGCCGTGACGGTCTGCACCCGCGGCGGGGCGCCGGATCGATAGCTTGTTCCCGTTGGCGTGGTGAATTCAGCTGTGTGCGTGTGGGTTTCGTGCATACTCGTCTCGACTCGCCAACCGTACGCCTCCTTGGCGTAGTTGCAGCGCTCGCACGATCCCAGGCCGTTGTCCGCTGTGGTGGGGCCGCCTTTGGCCCAAGGCCGCGCGTGATCGCGGTGTCGGATCGGGGCGTCGCAGTAGGGAGTGCGACACCGCTGATCCCGCAACTCGATGAAGGCGGCCAGGCCGCGGGGAAATAGCCGCGCTCGTGATTCCATCGCTACCAGCGCCCCGGCTCGGGGATGGGCGTAGAGCCTGCGCAGCGTCGCCCGCGAACGTCCGTCGGCGACAGCGTCGGCGACCATCGTACGGGCGACCGCCGCGGGGATTGGGCCATAGCCGCAGACATCCGCGGGTGCGCTATCGGCTCCCAGCAGTGATTCATCCGTCAGCACCAGGTTGACCGCGATCGGAGTCGGGACCGCCGCGTCGCGCCCGGTGACCCGCTCGACCAGGGTGTCCGCCATCACCTGCCCGCGGGAGCGCCCGTCACACCGGGTGTCTGCCGCACGGCGCAGCGCCGCGTACACCGATATGCCCTGGGCCACCGGCAATAGCGCGGTCAGATAGGTCATGGTGTCGGGAGCCGGGCGGATGGTGACTGTCCGTTCCCTCTCGGCCTTGGCCGCCCGGTCGACGAAAGCATGTGGGTCCAGCCGGTAGGCGATCGCTTTGGCCGCCGCGGCGACCCGAGCATCACCCATCCCCTCAAGGCCGGACGGGTCGCCACACAATTCGGCATCCAATTCGCGCCGGTGCTCGATGTCCAGACAAGCGCTCTCGCGAACGATCAGGGTGGCCCGCCACTCCGACAGCAACCCGCATTCCAGCGCCGCCAGTGTGTGCGGCATTTCATGCACTAGTGCCTTGGCGAATCCCAGGTGGCGGCTGCCCCGGGCGGGCGAGTCTCGTCGCGCCAGCGCGATCTCATTGGCCAGACCACGTCCACGCCGGGCGGCTGGCACGCCGGCAGCTGATTCGGCAGCTCGGCGTGCCGTGTCCAAGGCGGCCGCCGCGCGAGCCTGGCCTGCTGCGGCTGCCGATTTGACCCTCTCCAGCTCAGCAATGCGCTCGACCAGCGCGGCTTGGTCGGCGGCGGGATCGACAGTCGCCAAGGATTCGAACATGTTTTCGATTCTAGCGGGTTCCACTGACTGGACGACAGCCCCCGATACGCTGGCTGGATGAGCCGCGAGGCCCGGATCCGGGTGGCTCGGATCTATGACGACGTCGAACCCGACGACGGCCAGCGCGTCCTGGTCGACCGCATCTGGCCGCGAGGCATTCGCAAGGACGACCCCAGGGTTGGCATCTGGTGCAAGGGCGTCGCCCCGTCTACCGAGTTGCGTCAGTGGTACCACCACCAACCTGAGCGATTCGACGAGTTCGCGGCGCGCTATGAGGCGGAGCTGTCTGGCAGCGCGGCGCTGGCCGAACTGCACACGCTGGCCCAGGGCGGTGTGGTCACGCTGGTCACCGCTACCCGAGAGGTAGCTGGAAGTCACGTGGCCGTTCTGGCGAATCTGCTGAAAGCCCGCTGAGATTCGTCGCTCGGGGGTGCGCTGCGTGAGACGATCTCCGGGTGCAGCTGGGATTGCATGCGCTGGGAATCGGTGCCGGGGCCGACCGCTCGATGATCGACGCCGTGGCCTGCGCGGCCGATGATGCCGGGTTTGCCACATTGTGGGCCGGCGAGCATGTCGTGATGGTCGACCGGCACACATCGCGCTACCCGTACTCCGAGGACGGCGTCATAGCGATCCCGCCCCAGGCGGACTGGCTGGACCCGATGATTGCGCTGAGCTTCGCCGCCGCCTCCTCCCGTATCACCGTGGCGACCGGGGTGCTGCTGCTGCCGGAGCACAACCCGGTAGTGGTGGCCAAGCAGGCGGCAAGTCTGGACCGGTTGAGCGGGGGACGGTTGACGCTTGGCGTGGGCGTCGGCTGGTCTCGCGAGGAGTTCGCGGCGCTGGGTGTCCCGTTTCAGGATCGTGCTGGTCGTACGGCCGAATACGTCGCCGCGATGCGCACCCTGTGGCGCGACGATCTCGCCTCGTTCACCGGGGAGTTCGTCCGGTTCGATTCGGTTCGGGTGAATCCCAAGCCCGTGCGCGACCGACGGGTCCCGGTCATGGTCGGGGGCAACAGCGATGCGGCGCTGCGCCGCGTCGCGGCCTGGGCGGATGGCTGGTACGGCTTCAACCTCGACGGCGTTGGCGCCGTCCGCGAGCGGGTTGGCACGCTCGACCGGCTGTGTGCCGAGTCGGGCCGCAACCGTGATGAGCTGCGGTTGTCCGTCGCCCTGCGCTGCCCCCAGCCGTGCGACGTCGATGCGCTGGCCGAGCTGGGGATCGATGAGTTAGTGCTGGTTGAGACGCCGCCCGAGGCCGCCGATGCGGCGCAAAACTGGGTTTCGGCGCTGACAGAAAGATGGCTGTCCACAGTGTGGGTTAGGTAGGCTCCCCGTTGACATGAGTGAAGCCGACACGCTGTTCCCGAGGGAACTGACCGACCTCGACGACGAGGTCCGCAGCGTTCCGCCGCCGCCGGCGCCGGAGGTCCCCAGCCCGTACGCGTTCCGGCTGGCTGATCCCGACGCCGACGCCGACGCCGAGAAGATCGCTGACTGGATGCGCCGGCCGCACCTGCTCAGGGCCTGGGATGCCGCATGGCCGGCGTCGCGGTGGTACCGCTACCTGCAGGCACAACTCGAGGGCGACTACTCGCGACCCTACATCGGCAGCTTAGATGGCCTGGACTATGGATACCTCGAATTGTATAGGGCTGCAAAAGATCGCATATCAACGCTATATGAGTCTGACCCCTATGATCTTGGCATCCACGCCGCAACGGCTGAACCGAAGTTCGTTGGCCTGGGAAATGCCCAACTCTTGCTGCCGCACTTCGTGGCCAGCGTACTCAATGCCGAACCGCAATGCCGCCGGATCGTCTTTTCCCCGGACTATCGCAGCAGGGGCACCCGCCGATTCTGCGAGAACGGTGGCTGCACATTCCTGGGCGAACATGACCTGCCGGATCGTCGCGTGGCGCTCTACGTGCTACCGCGCACTCTCGACGACGTGCCCGGACTACGCAGCTGAAGGTTTCGCTTCAGTAGTCGTAGCGAGCCATCGGGGGTTCGCAGGTGCGCTGCGTCCAGTCCAACGACTCGCTGAACGACATTGCGGCAGGAATCATTTCGCTGGTCACCAGCCCGTGACGGGTGGTCAGGTCCTCGACAATCTCGAAGCTGCGCGCGATCGCCTCGGGTGTGTCGATGATGATCGTGGTTACCGGCACATCGCGGGTGATCCGAAACAGCTTGTCTCCGTGTGTTCTGCGGTCGCCATGAAACCCCCAGATGCCGCGTAGGGCGGTCGCTCCGCGCGCCGCCCCGGACTGCATCAGTCGATGCACCAGGGCACGGTGGATGGGCACCCCCTCGTGGTGACTGGCTTCGGAGGTGTGCACCATCAGCTTCTGCCACAGGTGGCGTCCTTGGTCATCGGTCGGCGGCAGCTGTTGGGGGCGGGCGAACAATCTGCCGTCGTTCTTGCACAGCCGCACCCGTTCGATGGTCAACAGCGGGTTGGTCAGTACGGCGGCGAGTTTGGTGGCGGCGGCGGACACCTGCGCGGCCGTT
Organism: Mycobacterium liflandii; assembly: GCF_022354805.1. Classification (NCBI taxonomy): domain Bacteria; kingdom Bacillati; phylum Actinomycetota; class Actinomycetes; order Mycobacteriales; family Mycobacteriaceae; genus Mycobacterium; species Mycobacterium liflandii. Next base: position 2,349,023 of record NZ_CP023138.1, read on the forward strand.
CCGATGTCGATGATCATGAGCGGAACGTTGACATTGCGGCCAAAAAAGCGGGCCCGGAATCGTTCGCCATCTGCTGTGCCGTCCACACCAAGAAGTACCGTGGCCCCGGCAAATCCATGCTGCCATAGCAACTCGCAGACGGCATAGGCGGCGGGGGATCCGCCAACCCGGACCTGGCGGCCGACATAGACGGTCAGCTTTGCGGCGTCCGCGGTTTGCTGCTCGATGTCGTTCAATGCTTCGACGCCGTTGTTCCGGGTCACCAGTCGAGCGCGCTCGAGTGTCAACAGCGCCCGGCCGGTCATCGCCGTCACTTCGTCGACCAGCGAGCGGATCTTGGACTCGACATCGACGGCGACGACTGTCACCGGAGGGTCCTCGGACAGGCTCAGCGACTGATCGCTGCGCAGCTCGTGCTTGAGGCCGAAACCGGTGGTACCGCGCAGCATTACGCTCGTGGCGATGCCACGGTTGCCGAACAGATCCAGCATCGCATCGGCCAGGAACCGATTTGTACCCACAACGCGATGCCGCTCACCGAAGTACGCGGTCAACTTGAGGCTCTGCGCGCTCATAGCAGCTGCGCGATCCAGTGCCCCAACAACGCCGCCCCGAGGCCGGCGAGCACGCTGAGCCCAATATTGGCCAGCGCGACCCACATTTGCCGTTCCTCGCTCAGCCGTTGGGTTTCCAGCATCCAAGTGGAGAAGGTGGTGTAGGCGCCCACAAACGCGGTGCCCGCCAACAGGGCCGCGTCCCGGGACAGTGCCAGGCCGGCAAGGAATCCGAGTAGTGCTGCGCCGCTGACGTTTACGGCGAAGGTGCCAAACGGAAACGTCCTGGCCATTCTGCGCGCGATCGTGCGGTCCACCAGAAAGCGCAGCGTCGAACCGAGGCCCCCAATGACCATGACGCCCATCCAGACCACCACGGTGCCTGCGGTCATCAGCGCACCCGCACGCGGCGAACCGCGACTGTCGCCAGTTTGACCGCCAGCAGCCCGAAAGTAACGCTCACGAGCGTGTAGACGAGGGCCAGTGCCCAATGGCCGTACTCGATCATCTTCAGCGTCTCGACTTGCATCGTAGAGAAAGTGGTTAGGCCGCCACACAATCCGGTTCCCAACAGTGGGCGTCGGTAGCTAGACAACGGCAACCGCTCCAGCAGGCGGGTGGTGAAGTAACCCACCAAGAAGGCGCCGACGATGTTCACGGTGAAGGTGGGCCAGGGCCACTTGGCCGGGTCGGGGACCGCCAGAGTGCTCAATGCCGCGCGGGTCAGGGCGCCCAGGGCTCCGCCGGCGAAAATCGCGGCCAGTTCTCGGTAGTCGGGGCGTGCCACCAGTCGCTTCCCTCCCGCGGTACAAGTTCGTGTCCGTTAGCAGCCTAGGTGGGGACTTGCAAGTGGGTAAACCCTGGGGAATACCTGGGAAGTTCCCGAGTGGTGGGGGGAGGCGGAATTGGTACTCATGGTTGCCAACCCGCGGGCCGGACAGCCGGCCCAGCCCGAAGACCTGGTCGATCTGTCCCACCTGGTGACGGCCTATTACACCATTGAACCCGATCCGGACGACGTCGCCCAGCAGGTGGTGTTCGGCACTTCGGGTCATCGCGGCTCCGCGCTGAACGCAGCGTTCAACGAGGCCCACATTCTGGCCATAACCCAGGCCATCGTCGAGTACCGCGCCGCACGTGGCACCACCGGACCGCTGTTCATCGGCCGTGACACACATGGTCTTTCGGAACCGGCCTGGGTGTCGGCGCTGGAAGTGCTCGCCGGCAACAACGTGGTCACCATGATCGACTCGGCGGACCGCTACACACCGACGCCGGCGGTCAGCCACGCGATCTTGCCCTACAACCGCGGCCGCACCGAGGCGCTGGCTGACGGCATTGTGGTCACGCCATCGCACAACCCGCCGCCGGACGGTGGCTTCAAATACAACCCCCCCAACGGGGGCCCGGCCGACACCGACGCCACCAACGCAATAGCCAAGCGCGCCAACGAAATTCTGCGGGACGGGGCAGGCGTGGCGCGGATGCCATTGGCCCGAGCGCTACGTTCCGCGCAGCGGCATGACTACCTGGGCAACTACGTGGACGACTTGCCCAACGTGGTCGATATCGCTGCCATCCGCGAGGCTGGGGTTCGCATCGGTGCCGATCCGCTGGGCGGGGCCAGTGTGGACTATTGGGGTGAAATCGCCAGTCGGCACGGTCTGGCGCTCAGCGTGGTCAACCCGCTGGTCGACGCGACCTGGCGGTTCATGACGCTCGATCACGACGGCAAGATCCGGATGGACTGCAGCTCACCGGATGCGATGGCCTCGCTGATCGCCAACCGGGACCATTACCAGATCGCGACCGGCAACGACGCCGACGCAGATCGACACGGCATCGTCACCCCTGATGAGGGGCTGCTGAACCCGAATCACTATCTGGCGGTGGCCATCGACTATCTGTACACGCACCGGCCGTCGTGGCCGGCAGGCATTGCCGTGGGCAAGACCGCCGTCAGTTCGTCGATCATTGACCGGGTCGTCGCAGGAATCGGCCGTGAACTTGTGGAAGTGCCGGTCGGGTTCAAGTGGTTCGTCGACGGCCTGATCGGCGGCACCATCGGGTTCGGCGGCGAGGAGTCGGCGGGCGCCTCGTTCCTGCGGCGCGACGGATCGGTCTGGACCACCGACAAAGACGGCATCATCATGGCGCTGCTGGCCGCGGAGATCCTGGCCGTCACCGGCGCCACGCCTTCGCAGCGGTACCGCGCGCTGGCTGATCAATATGGTGCCCCCACGTATGCCCGGGTAGACGCGCCCGCAAATCGGGACCAGAAGGCCCGTCTGGCCAAGCTGTCGCCCGACCAGGTCAGCGCCACCGAACTCGCTGGTGAGCCGATCACCGCCAAGCTGACCCAGGCGCCGGGAAACGGGGCACCGCTGGGTGGGCTCAAGGTGACCACCGCCAACGCGTGGTTCGCGGCGCGTCCGTCGGGCACCGAAGACGTCTACAAGATCTATGCAGAGTCCTTCAACGGGCCCGCGCATCTGGCCGAGGTACAGAAAACCGCGCGCGAAGTGGTGAATCAGGTGATCGGGTAGTCGTTGCGGCCAGCGACTTTGAACCCGTGATGCTAGTGGTGTAGCTTCGATGAGCACGACTTCGCGGGGCTATGGCGCAGCTGGTAGCGCACCACACTGGCAGTGTGGGGGTCAGGGGTTCGAGTCCCCTTAGCTCCACTCGATTTGACTGGGCATTTTGCGTATTTCTACGCGGGATTTGAGTGGTCAGGAGTGGGTTGACGACCGTGTTCGTCCGCACGCTGAAAGCAGGCTCGAACACCGGCCGACTGAGTGGCCAAGGCCCTGCACTCGCAGGCCACTCGGGTACCCCGAGGCGTTGGAAGCGAAGGTCGAGTCGCTCCGCCGTTCCCAAACCGCGGGCAAAGTGTCCGACGGTTACCCGCCGAGCTTCCTACTGACCTTGGCCATGGCCACGGCCACGGCTTGGAGCGCGATGAGCCCGTTCGGACCGTCTTTGAAGCCCTTGTCCAGCCAGCAGCTTGCGGTGATGCGGGAGTGTGTTGCGCGTCGGCCGGCCCTTAGCTGATCACCGACACGGTGTCGTCACCCTTATTTGCGACATAGACGTCGCCGGCTTCGGCGCCGGTCGGGCTGACCGCCACCTCGATCGGCTTGGTACCGACGGAGATCGTGTCTATGACGGCGTTGGTGGTGGGGTCGACCACCGACACCGTGTCGCCGCCCCTGTTGGTGACGTAGATGTCGCCGGCTTCGGGGCCGGTGGGGCTGACCGCGCCACCCCAAACGGTCCGTTGCCGACGGAGACGGTGGCGGTGACGCTCTAGCCCGCACCTCCGTCACCGCCGTCACCGCCGGTGCCCCCGGTGCCTCCAGGGCCGCCGGCCGCACCGGAGGAGCCACTGCCGGCGTTGCCGGCGTTACCCGTGCCTCCGGCGTTACCGGCACCGACGACGCCGGTGCCGCCGGTGCCGCCGTCACCGCCGCTGCCTCCGGTGCCGCCGCTGCCTCCGGTGACCGCACCGGTGCCTCCGGTGCTGCCGCTGCCACCTTCACCGCCCTCGCCGCCGGTGCCGCCGGGGCCGGCGCTGCTGGATCCGCCGCTGCCGCCTGGACCGCCCTGGCCGCCTTGCGCGCCGGCGCCGCCGTTGATGCCGCTGATGACTCCGTTTGCTCCGGTGCCGCCTTGGCCGCCTTGACCGCCGCTGTTACCACTGAAAGTGGAGACGCCGCCGGTGCCGCCCTTTCCGCCTTGACCGCCGAGGCCGGCCATGCCCCCGGTGCCCGGTGTGCCGGGTCCGGCACCGGCCGTGCCGCCGGCTCCACCCTGGCCGCCATTGCCGCCGGTGCCGCCGGTGCCGGCATTGTCGGTACCGGTGTCGAACGCGCCAACACCGCCTTGGCCGCCGCCGCCCTGGCCTCCATCGCCGCCGTCGCCGTTGGTGCCGTTGGTACCCGTACCGGCAGCGGCGCCGCCGTCACCGCCGGTGCCTCCAGCGGCGCCGACACCGCCGTCACCACCCACGGCGGCTAGTGCGGCTGCTCCGCCTGTGCCGCCGGACTCGCCGCCGCCGGCGTTGCCGCCGTCGCCTCCGCTGCCGTTTCCGCCGGCCCCAGCATCGCCGCCGGTGCCGCCATCACCAGCGGCCCCACCTGTACCGCCAATGCCACCGGGGCCATTGGAGGTATCGCCGCCTTGACCCCTGCCGCCGGTGCCGCCGTTGCCCCCGTGGCCCCCGGCTCCGCCGTCGCCGCCGCCACTAGCGCCAATGCCGGCGCCGCCCGCACCGCCGTCACCACCCCTGCCTCCTACGCCGCCAGTTTGGCCGGCTTGGCCGTTATTAGCGGTGGGCGCGCCGCCAAGCCCGCCCTTCCCGCCGTTTCCTCCCGCTCCGCCGTCTCCAGCGGCGCCGCTAGCCCCGCCGCCCGCGCCGCCCGCGCCGGCAGCACCACCGGCACCGCCGGTCCCGCCAGATCCACCGTCTCCGCCGACCTGTCCGGCCGAGCCCTGCCGCCCGTTGCCGCCGTTGCCGCCGCCACCGTTTCCGCCGTCGCCGCCGCCGACTCCACCGATTCCCGCGCCGCCGGTCCCGCCGGCCCCGCCGACACCGCCGTCGCCGCCGTCGAGGCCTGGGGGAGGGCGGCTCTGGTGCCACTGCTGCCGCCGCCGGCGTCGCCGCCGTCGCCGCCCGTCCCGCCGTTGCCGGAACTGCCGTCAGCGCCCGTGCCCGTGCCGCTGCCGCCTGCACCGGCTGCGCCGCCGGTGCCGCCGTCGCCGCCTGCGCCGCCGGTCCCGAGAGTCCCGTCGGGAAGCGCCGCGGCGACACCGCCGTTGCCGCCGGTGCCCCCGTTGCCGCCGGTGCCCCCAGTGCCTCCGGTGCCCCCATCGCCGTTGCCGCCGGCGCCAGCCGCGCCGCCGGCGCCCCCGGCACCGGCCGCGCCGCCGATACCGCCAGCGCCCCCGTTGGTGGTAATGGTGCCGGTTCGGGGGTCGCCGAGGCCGCCGGTGCCGCCATCGCCACCGAGGCCGCCGGTCCCTCCGTGACCGCCACCGATCCCGCCTGTACCGCCGACGCCGCCATCACCGGCCGCACCGCCGGCCCCGCCGTCGCCGCCGAGCTCGCCGCCCTGACCGCCGGTGCCGCCTTTGCCGCCGCTACCGCCATCCCCGCCGGTGCCGCCACCGTCGCCGCCGCCGCTACCGCCATCCCCGCCGCTACCGCCGGAGCCTGGGTCGCCGCCAGCAATGCCTGACGGGATGCCGCCTCCGGCTCCGCCGGCTCCGCCGTTGCCGGCAGTGCCGCCGTGGCCTCCGGTGCCGCCTCCGGTGCCGCCGTTGCCGGCCCCGCCAGCACCGCCTACGCCGCCGTCGCCGCCAGCGCCACCAGCACCAGCGTGCTGGCTCGGATCTTTGCCGCCGGTGCCGCCGGTGCCGCCCGTGCCGCCGGCACCACCAGCCCCGCCGGTGCCGCCGGTACCAGTGGCGCCCGTGACCGATCCGGTGCCGCCTTGACCGGCCCCGCCACCTTCGCCGCCTTGACCGCCGGCGCCGCCGTCGCCGCCATCCACTCCCGTGTTGGCAGTGTTGTTAACGCCAACTCCGCCGGTACCGCCCTTACCTCCGGTGCCGCCGTCGCCGCCTTGGCCGCCGGCGCCTTGGATGCCGCCGCTGCCGGTTCCGGCTGCGCCGCCCGTTCCGCCTTGGCCGCCGGCACCACCTGATGCACCCTGGCCGCCGATACCGCCGCCGGAAGTCCCGTTGGTGCCTTGGCCGCCGGCCCCGCCGGTCCCGCCGGTGCCGCCGGTGCCGCCGTCGCCGGAGTTGCCGTCGGCACCCGTGGTGGATCCGGTGCCGCCGGTGCCTGCTGCTCCGCCGATGCCACCGGTGCCGCCTTGGCCGCCGGCGCCGCCGGCTGCTCCTGGGGTGGTGCTGTTGTCGGTGCCGGCGCCGCCGGTTCCTCCGGTGCCGCCTTGGCCGCCGGCGCCTTGGATGCCGCCGCTGCCGGTTCCGGCTGCGCCGCCCGTTCCGCCTTGGCCGCCGGCACCACCTGATGCACCCTGGCCGCCGATACCGCCGCCGGAAGTCCCGTTGGTGCCTTGGCCGCCGGCCCCGCCGGTCCCGCCGGTGCCGCCGGTGCCGCCGTCGCCGGAGTTGCCGTCGGCACCCGTGGTGGATCCGGTGCCGCCGGTGCCTGCTGCTCCGCCGATGCCACCGGTGCCGCCTTGGCCGCCGGCGCCGCCGGCTGCTCCTGGGGTGGTGCTGTTGTCGGTGCCGGCGCCGCCGGTTCCTCCGGTGCCGCCTTGGCCGCCGGCGCCTTGGATGCCACCGGTGCCGGTTCCGGCTGCGCCGCCCGTGCCGCCGGAGCCGCCGATGCCGCCGACCCCGCCTTGGCCGCCGGTGCCGGCGTCGGCAGCCCCCGCGGTGCCTTGGCCGCCTTGGCCGCCGCTGCCGCCGGTGCCGCCGACCCCGCCGTCGCCGGAGCTGCCATCAGAGCCCATGGTGGACCCGGCGCCGCCAGCACCCGCTGCACCACCGGTACCGCCGACACCGCCCGTACCGCCGATGCCGCCGGACAACAAAGGATCGGTGCTATCGGTACCGGCGCCTCCGGTGCCGCCTTGGCCTCCAGTGCCGCCGTTGCCGCCTTGGCCTCCGGCGCCCTGGATTCCGCCCGTGCCGGTTCCGGCCGCGCCGCCAGCCCCACCGATGCCCCCGGTGCCGCCAACGCCGCCTTGGCCTCCGGTGCCGGCGCCCGCCGTTCCGGTGGTGCCTTGGCCGCCTTCGCCGCCTTCGCCGCCGTCGCCGCCGAGTCCGCCGGTGCCGCCGTCGCCGGAGGAGCCCTCGGCACCGGTCACTGATCCGGTGCCACCTTGACCGGCTGCGCCGCCGGTCCCGCCGACGCCGCCCTGGCCGCCGGCTTGTGCGGCTTGCGATGGGTCGGTGCTGTCGGTGCCGTCGCCTCCGGTGCCGCCTTGGCCTCCCGTGCCGCCGGTGCCGCCCTGGCCGCCGTCGCCGCCGAGTCCGCCGGTGCCGCCGTCGCCGGAGGAGCCCGCGGCGCCCATGGTGGATCCGGTGCCGCCGCTGCCTGCGGCTCCGCCGGTCCCGCCGGTGCCGCCTTGGCCGCCAGCGCCGCCGGCTGCTCCTGGGGTGGTGCTGTTGTCGGTGCCGTCTCCGCCGGTGCCGCCTTGGCCTCCGGTTCCGCCGGTGCCGCCCTGGCCGCCGGCACCTTGGATGCCACCGATGCCGGTTCCGGCTGCACCGCCGGTTCCGCCTTGGCCGCCTGCGCCGCCGGTGCCTCCGGTGGCGCCTTGGGCGCCGGTGCTGACCGTGGTGGTGTTGTCGGCGCCTGCGCCGCCGTCGCCGCCGAGTCCTCCGGTGCCGCCGCTGCCTGCGGCTCCGCCGGTCCCGCCGGTGCCGCCTTGGCCGCCAGCGCCGCCGGCTGCTCCTGGGGTGGTGCTGTTGTCGGTGCCGTCTCCGCCGGTGCCGCCTTGGCCTCCGGTTCCGCCGGTGCCGCCCTGGCCGCCGGCACCTTGGATGCCACCGATGCCGGTTCCGGCTGCACCGCCGGTTCCGCCTTGGCCGCCTGCGCCGCCGGTGCCTCCGGTGGCGCCTTGGGCGCCGGTGCTGACCGTGGTGGTGTTGTCGGCGCCTGCGCCGCCGTCGCCGCCGAGTCCTCCGGTGCCGCCGCTGCCTGCGGCTCCGCCGGTCCCGCCGGTGCCGCCTTGACCGGCCGCTCCGCCGGTTCCTCCGGTTCCGCCTTGGCCGCCGGCTTGGCCGACGAGGGTTGGGTCGGTGCTGTCGGTGCCGGTGCCTCCGATACCGCCCGTGCCTCCGGTTCCGCCGGTGCCGCCTTGGCCTCCGGCGCCTTGGATGCCACCGGTGCCGGTTCCGGCTGCGCCGCCGGTTCCACCTTGGCCGCCTGCGCCGCCGGTGCCTCCGGTGGCGCCTTGGGCGCCGGCGCTGACCGCGGTGGTGTTGTCGGCGCCCGCGCTGCCGCCGCCGAGTCCGCCGGTCCCGCCGCCACCGGAGGAGCCCGCAGTGCCGGTCACTGATCCGGTGCCGCCTTGACCGGCTGCGCCGCCGGTTCCACCTTGGCCGCCTGCGCCGCCGGTGCCTCCGGTGGCGCCTTGGGCGCCGGCGCTGACCGTGGTGGTGTTGTCGGCGCCTGCGCCACCATCGCCGCCGAGTCCGCCGGTGCCGCCGGCTGCTCCTGGGGTGGTGCTGTTGTCGGTGCCGTCGCCGCCGGTGCCGCCTTGGCCTCCCGTTCCGCCGGTGCCGCCTTGGCCTCCGGCGCCTTGGGTGCCGCCGGTGCCGGTTCCGGCTGCGCCGCCGGTTCCACCTTGGCCGCCTGCGCCGCCGGTGCCTCCGGTGGCGCCTTGGGCGCCGGCGCTGACCGTGGTGGTGTTGTCGGCGCCTGCGCCCCCGTGGCCGCCGAGTCCGCCGGTGCCGCCGTCGCCGGCGGTGCCGTCAGTGCCGGTCACTGATCCGGTGCCGCCGCTGCCTGCGGCTCCGCCGGTCCCGCCGGTGCCGCCTTGGCCGCCGGCTTGCGCGATTTGCGACGGGTCGGTGCTGTCGGTGCCGGTGCCGCCGATACCGCCCGTGCCTCCGGTTCCGCCGGTGCCGCCTTGGCCTCCGGCGCCTTGGATACCGCCGGTGCCGGTTCCGGCTGCGCCGCCCGTTCCGCCGGTTCCGCCTGCGCCGCCGGTGCCTCCGGTGGCGCCTTGGGCGCCGGTGCTGACCGTGGTGGTGTTGTCGGCGCCTGCGCCGCCATCGCCGCCGAGTCCGCCGGTGCCGCCGTTGCCGGAGGAGCCGTCGGAGCCCATGGTGGACCCGGTGCCGCCTTGACCGGCCGCGCCACCGGTACCGCCGGTGCCGCCTTGGCCGCCGGCTTGCGCGATTTGCGACGGGTCGGTGCTGTCGGTGCCGGTGCCGCCGATACCGCCCGTGCCTCCGGTTCCGCCGGTGCCGCCTTGGCCTCCGGCGCCTTGGGTGCCGCCGGTGCCGGTTCCGGCTGCGCCGCCGGTTCCACCTTGGCCGCCTGCGCCGCCGGTGCCTCCGGTGCCTCCGGTGGCGCCTTGGGCGCCGGCGCTGACCGTGGTGGTGTTGTCGGCGCCTGCGCCGCCGTGGCCGCCGAGTCCGCCGGTGCCGCCGTCGCCTGCGGAACCCTCGGCGCCGGTCACTGATCCGGTGCCGCCGGTGCCTGCCGCTCCGCCGGTCCCGCCGGTGCCGCCTTGGCCGCCGGCTTGCGCGATTTGCGACGGGTCGGTGCTGTCGGTGCCGGTGCCGCCGATACCGCCCGTGCCTCCGGTTCCGCCGGTGCCGCCTTGGCCTCCGGCGCCTTGGATGCCGCCGGTGCCGGTTCCGGCTGCGGCGCCCGTTCCGCCGGTTCCGCCTGCGCCGCCGGTGCCTCCGGTGGCGCCTTGGGCGCCGGCGCTGACCGTGGTGGTGTTGTCGGCCCCTGCGCCGCCGTGGCCGCCGAGTCCGCCGGTGCCGCCGTCACCGGAGGAGCCCTCGGCGCCCATGGTGGATCCGGTGCCGCCGCTACCGGCTGCGCCGCCGGTACCGCCGGTGCCGCCTTGGACTCCGGTGCCGGCGCCCGCCGTTCCGGTGGTGCCTTGGCCGCCTTCGCCGCCGTCGCCGCCGAGTCCGCCGCTGCCGCCGTCGCCGGAGGACCCCGCGGCGCCGGTCACTGATCCGGTGCCGCCGGTACCTGCGGCTCCGCCGGTGCCGCCGACCCCGCCTTGGCCTCCGGCGCCGCCAACTGCTCCTGGCGTGGTGCTGTTGTCGGTGCCGTCTCCGCCGGTGCCGCCTTGGCCTCCGGTTCCGCCGGTGCCGCCCTGGCCGCCGGCACCTTGGATGCCGCCGATGCCGGTTCCGGCTGCACCGCCGGTTCCACCGGTTCCGCCTGCGCCGCCTGATGCGCCCTGGCCGCCAGTGTCGCCCGGGTTCACGGCGGTGGTGCCTTGGCCGCCTTCGCCGCCGTCGCCGCCGAGTCCGCCGGTGCCGCCGTCGCCGGAGGAGCCCTCGGCGCCCACGGTGGATCCGGTGCCGCCGCTGCCTGCGGCTCCGCCGGTTCCGCCGGTTCCGCCTTGGCCGCCGGCGCCGCCGGCTGCTCCTGGGGTGGTGCTGTTGTCGGTGCCGTCGCCGCCGGATCCTCCGGATCCTCCGGTGCCTCCGGTGCCTCCGGTGCCTCCGGTGCCTCCGGTGCCGCCGGTACCGCCCTGGCCGCCGGCACCTTGGATGCCACCGGTGCCGGTTCCGGCTGCGCCGCCGGTGCCGCCTTGGCCGCCTGCGCCGCCGGTGCCTCCGGTGGCGCCTTGGGCGCCGGTGCTGACCGTGGTGGTGTTGTCGGCGCCCGTGCCGCCGTGGCCGCCGAGTCCGCCGGTGCCGCCGTCGCCGGCGGAGCCGTCAGTGCCGGTCACTGATCCGGTGCCGCCTTGACCGGCCGCTCTGCCGGTTCCTCCGGTGCCGCCTTGGCCGCCGGCTTGGCCGACGAGGGTTGGGTCGGTGCTGTTGTCGGTGCCGTCGCCGCCGGTGCCGCCTTGGCCTCCGGTTCCGCCGGTGCCGCCTTGGCCTCCGGCGCCTTGGGTGCCGCCGGTGCCGGTTCCGGCTGCGCCGCCGGTTCCGCCTTGGCCGCCTGCGCCGCCGGTGCCTCCGGTGGCGCCTTGGGCGCCGGCGCTGACCGCGGTGGTGTTGTCGGCGCCTGCGCCCCCGTGGCCGCCGAGTCCGCCGGTGCCGCCGTCGCCTGCGGAGCCCTCGGCGCCGGTCACTGATCCGGTGCCGCCGGTGCCTGCGGCTCCGCCGGTTCCTCCGGTTCCGCCTTGGCCGCCGGCTTGGCCGGCGAGGGTGGGGTCGGTGCTGTCGGTGCCGGTGCCTCCGGTGCCGCCTTGGCCTCCGGTTCCGCCGGTGCCGCCTTGGCCGCCGGCGCCTTGGGTGCCGCCGGTGCCGGTTCCGGCTGCGCCGCCGGTTCCACCGGTTCCGCCTGCGCCGCCTGATGCGCCCTGGCCGCCAGTGCCGCCGTCGACTGCGCCCATAGAACCGGTGCCACCAGCCCCGCCGTCGCCACCTAGCCCGCCGGTACCGCCGTCCCCGGATGACCCGTCGGCACCCGCAACGGATCCAGTGCCACCAGAGCCGGCAGCACCACCAGTACCGCCGGCCCCGCCCTGGCCGCCCGCTCCGCCTGCGACTCCGGCATTCGCACTGTTGTCGCTACCGGCTCCGCCTTGGCCGCCGGTGCCGCCGACGCCCCCGACACCGCCGGATCCACCGACTCCCGAGTCGGTGCCTCCGGATCCGCCGGTTCCTCCGGCTCCACCGGCGCCTCCGGTGCCGCCGATGTCTCCGCCGAGTCCGCTGCCGGCAGCTGCGTCGGCGCCGGTGGTTCCGGTGCCGCCATCCCCGCCTGCGCCGCCGTCGCCGCCGGTACCGATGGACTGGCCGCTAGTGCCGCTAGTGCCGCTGGCGCCGCCGACCCCGCTTGTGGTGCCGGCCGCGCCGCCCTGACCCCCGGCGCCCCCAGCGCCGATGTTTCCGCCAGATCCGCCGGCTCCGCCGGTCCCGCCGATCGTGGTGTTGGCAGCTCCGGCGCCGCCGTCGCCAGCTTGGGCGCCGCTGTTGCCGCCCGTCCCGCCGGCTCCGCCATCGCCGTTGTTGCCCGCCGCGCCGGCTCCGGTCCCGGCGTTACCGCCTGCCCCGCCGGTCCCGCCGTCACCGCCGGCGCCACTGTCCCCGCCGTCGTGGCCGCTCGCGCCGCTGCCGTCCAGTGCGTCCGCGCCGGATCCGCCGGTTCCGCCGGTTCCGCCAGTCCCGCCGGTGCCGCCGTGTCCGCCGGATCCGTTGGTGCCGCCGAGGCCGCTGTTGCCGCCGGCGCCGCCGGTTCCTCCGGTGCCGCCGGCGTATCCGGTGCCGCCGGTGAGGCCGGTTCCTGCGGCGGCGTCGGTGCCTTGTCCGCCGGTTCCTCCGTTGCCGCCGTCACCGCCGATGCCGGCGTCGCCGTGGGTTCCTGTGGTGCCGCCGGTGCCGCCGAAGCCGCTGTTGCCGCCGGCTCCGCCTGCGCCGGCGTCGCCGCCGGTGCCGCCTTGGCCTCCGTCGCCGCCGATGCCGGTGGTGTTGTCCGCGCCGGATCCGCCGGTTCCGCCGGTGCCGCCAGTCCCGCCGGTGCCGCCGTGTCCGCCGGATCCTGTGGCGGCGTCGGTGCCTTCTCCGCCGGTTCCTCCGGTGCCGCCGTCACCGCCGTCTCCGCCGATGCCCGCATGACCCCTGGATCCGTTGTGACTGAACAGGTTGCCGGCACCGCCGGCTCCGGCTTGGCCGCTGGCACCGCCGATCCCGCCGTCCCCGCCAGCACCGCCGATACCGGTAAGACTGTCTGCGCCCGTGCCGCCGCCGCCACCGGCGCCGCCAGCACCGGCGTGGCCCCCGGTCCCACCGCAGCCGAACAACAGCGCGGCTTGACCGCCGGCGCCGCCGTCGCCGCCAACACCGCCACCGCCACCAGTGGCGCCGTTGCCTCCGTCGCCGACACCGTTGCTGCCATCAGCACCAGCTCCGCCGGCCCCGCCGTCCCCGCCGGCACCGCCACCCATCAAGACGCCGCCGCGTCCGCCGGCCCCGCCGTGGCCAACGACGCCTCCGGTGGCGCCGACTGTGGTAGCAGCCCCGCCGGCCCCGCCGTCTCCGCCGGAGCCAGCTCGGCCCAACAGCCATCCGGGGTTGCCGCCGGCGCCGCCGGCACCCCCGGCGCCGCCGGCAGTGCCGACTCCGCCGGCGCCACCACCGCCGCCGTGCCCGAAGAGCAGCGCGGCCTGACCGCCCGCCCCGCCTGCACCGCCGCCGATGCCGCCGGTGCCGCCGTGTCCGCCGAAGCCCATCACCAGGCCGCCTGCGCCGCCCGCCCCGCCCGTGCCGCCGCCGATGCCGCCGGTGCCGCCGTGCCCGCCGAAGCCCAACAACCATCCACCGTTACCGCCCTCGCCGCCCGCGAAGCCGCCATCGCCGCCGGCGCCGCCGTGCCCGCCGAAGCCCAACAACCACCCGGCATTGCCACCATCGCCGCCCCCGAGGCCGCCGTCACCGCCGGCGCCGCACAACAGTCCGCCGTGGCCGCCGTCGCCACCGGCGAACCCACCGTTGTCGCCGCCAGCCCCACCAGCCCCACCGCGGCCCCACAGCGCCGCCCATCCGCCGGACCCGCCGGTCTGCCCAGTTGCACCGGCACCGCCAGCGCCGCCGTTGCCATACAGCAGCCCGCCGTGCCCGCCGGTGCCGCCGAAGCCGCCACCGGAGCCGCCGGTGCCGCCCATCCCGCCTGCGCCGCCGTCGCCAAACAGCCACGCACCTCCACCGCTACCCCCGCTACCGCCACCAGTGCCGCCCGCACCGCCGATGCCACCGCGGCCAAGCAGCCACCCGCCGCTGCCGCCGTTGCCGCCGGTGCCGTCGCCTATTCCGCCGGAGCCGCCAGAGCCATCGTTGCCCCATAGGCCCGCGGATCCGCCGGCCCCGCCGGCCTGCCCGGGCGCACCGGCCGCGCCGTTGCCGCCACTGCCGTAGAGCAGCCCACCGTCGCCGCCCGCACCACCGGGGGTTGTCGCATTGGCACCGTTGCCGATCAACGGGCGCCCGAGCAGAGTCTGGACCGGCGCGTTGACCGCGTTCAGCAGATTCTGCTCAACGTTGGTCGCCTCAGCTCACACATACGAACTCGTCCCAGTGTTCAAAGCCGCAACGAACCGGTCGTGAAACGACGCTATCTGTGCGCTGATGGCCTGATACTCGACGCCGTTGGCGCCAAAGAGCGCTGCGATGCGCGTCGATACCTCGTCAGAGCCAGCAGCTAACAACTCTGTCGTGGCGACGGCAGCCGCCGCGTTGGCCGCGCTGACCGTCGATCCGATGTTCGCCAATTCACCTGCGGCCGATGAGACGATTTCCGGTGAGATAGATATGTACGACACAGGGCAGCTCCAAAACACGCTCGGTGACGGCAGTGCACCCGCAGCCAGAATTGATGCGGTTGGTATTGGGAAAGAAAATAGGTAGGCGGCCTACTGGCGTAGGTTCGCTTTGGAGAGATTGCCAAGGTGAGCCCGTCGTTGTGGTCCAGCCTTTGTGCGACTCGGTCACGCGACGTTCGGATGGGACGACTCTGCGGGACACGACATCGACCAAGTGCCAACCGCACACGTTGGACCGAAGCATTCCTAGCCTCGTCACGGTCAACAAAAGTGTTGGGGCAGAGGATAACCTGACGTCATGGTCGGGAACCCGAAGATCGGGCAGGATGCGCGACGCGACTCGAGATGCTCAAGGTGCCGAACACCAATCATGTCGTGGTGGTTGGCCGCGATCACGAAATCGGCAGTGTCATTTGGTGTTCATGCGGACCTCATGATCGGCGGTCGGCCGGAGGCGAGGCATGGTTGCGCACCAATCCTGGGACTGTTGGTGCGGATCGGCCAATTCTGCACCGGCAGAGCGCCCAGGCAGCCAACAGTCGGCCTCTGCGTGCAGCGGGTCGCGACGTACGTCGGCTCGTACATCTGGGCGAGCGCCTGGTAATCGGTTCGGCCGGTTTAGCGTTTCGCGTCGGTGCCGGAGATCGCAAAGTGCTTGAGGGATCGGCCAGCAAAGTCCTACCACCACCCACACGAGCTCGTGTTGTTCGACCGACGATCGTGTTGCCGCGACTGGTATCGGCGCCGGTCTGATGCTTCGCGCCGGCCTCGCGTGGGTCCCAGCGATAGCGACGTCATCCAAACCATCGATCCGAACAACGCGGGCGACACCCGCGTTTCCGTTGACTGATGGAGCCGCTTCTCACAACGACCGCTTATTCGATTTGACTTTCATTGTCGTTTGCGAAGCCAGGCGCACTCTAGACCTGGTCAAGGCGAAGATCGGAAGTTAGCAATTGAGCCGATAACTGTCGGCAACGTAATTTTCGACCGTGAGCTGCTGCTACGCACCTGCCTCGGTGGGGGAGCAGGGCTCCGGCGTTGTTGATTAGGAGGCTTGTGAGCTGGGGAATTGTGGATTGAGGAGGTCTAGGCGGCGGTTGGCGGTCAATGCGGTGATCCGGCAGGCTTCGGCGATGTTGTCGGCGCCGTTGAGGCGGTGCAGATTGATCGCGGTGTTGCGTAGCGTTGCTAGGACCTGTGCGCCGTTTCCGGTATGTGCCCTTTGATGGTCTTCGTCGAAGGTGACGTCGCGTATCCAGTGCAGGCTGTTCTCGATTCCCCAGTGTTGACGCATCCAGGTCATGATCGCGGTAGGGCGGGCGTGCTCGAACGGCAGGCTGCAGATGGCATAGACCACCTCCACGCTGCGCTGGTCGGTGGCGGTGATCAAGCGTTCACGAGTGATCCGGATGATTTGTTTTGCGTAGGGGAAGCCGATTCCTCGTGCAGCGGTGATGATTTGCAGGGTGCGGGTCTCGACACGGCCGTGGCCGCGGGAGTCGTCGGTAGCGGCTGTGGGCACCTCGGCCCAGGGCAGCGCGGTGATACGCGCAAGTATTTTGGCTTGGTTGGACTTGACGATCATCAGGTAGTGCGACTTCAAGGTGGCGCAGATCAACTTCGCGGTGACGACCTGGGTATGCATCGCATCCACGGTGACCAGCCACCGCAAGCTACCCGGCAGCAGCGTGAGCAGGGCACGTACGCAGGGAATTTCATTGCTTTTCTCGGCGACAGCGAGTTGACCGAGCACCAATCGGGCACGGTGGGCGAACACCGACACGAGATGCGTGGCTGTCGCTTTGGCGCGTAAAGGCACCACGCAGCATCTTGCCGTCCAACGCGATCGGCACCAATCCACTGGGGTCGCTGCTGGCCACGTGTGCAGTGAAGTAACTGCCCATCCTGGCGTTGAGGTCGGCGGGGTCTAGCCGAGACAAAACAGCGCGGAAGGTCTTCTCACTGGGCCGCCGGAACCGGACCCCTAATTGGGCCAACACATCATCGGGAGCGGTGGCCGCCCATGTGGCAAAACCAGCATAGCCGCGCATCCCCGCGGCAGTGGCCAGAACCGCGATCGCCAACAAAGCCATCAGCGAATACCTCCGACCGCGTGGGTCCCTCGGGTCTGGCACCGAGGCCAACACATCGAGAAACTCCGATCCGATGAGCTCGCTGCGCTCACCAGGACTCCAGCGGTCGAACACCTCTGGAACCGACGACACAGGCAATACTGAAACGGTAGGCACGGGCAACTCCAGACCAACGACGAACAGTAACCAACTCGATCGTTCTCCAGATAGCCCGTGCCTACACTCCGGCCCCAATAGCGCGGCACCAAAGATCATCAACCCAGCTCACAAGCCTGCTAATCAACAACGCCGGAGCCGTGGGTGGGGGAGTTAGTCGATAGCCGAATGGGGGAGAGGAAAGTTTATGCCAGGAATGCCTGGTTGGCCCCAATTGCTTGAGCCGGGGTGTATGAGAGGTTTTCCGAGAATGGTCGCTGAGACTGGCCGGATGCGGCGCGTTTGCCCGGCAGGGCTGGCGGCAAGGGTGCTTGGACATCTGGGGCGACGTCGCCTCGATATCCCGTGGCTCGCACGCCTGTGTGCCAACGCCACGAGTCCACTGCCATGCCGATATCACCAGCGCTACGGGACCTTACGGCACTACCTGCGCCCGGATGCGCGGCGTTGCGCTCGGCCCGAACCTGCCTCGGCCCGCGTGCCATCACCCGCCGTCCGCGCAATATCGGTAGGGCATTTGACAATTATTTTCGACAAGACTATCATACACCCCGGACCAATTAATTGGGGCCAGCTGGTTACTTCTAGTCCGGCCGCCGGACGCTGTTGTAGTTTGCGGCAGTGAAAATAAGGCACAACACCAGCAGTGATGCCTTGTTCAAGCCCGAGCATCGCGAGGTCTCAGCAAATTGTTAGCTATCAATTAGTCGCAACACAGAAATGGCTGCCTAGCATCTGCATGCCCATTTAATGGAAACGTTATAAATCGCCCCGGGGAGGTGCACTGGTTTGAACGCAATCGTTACCTTCTGAGAGCTGCTTGTGGAACCGGTTGAAAGTTCGGCTAGTGACGAACAAACGTCGTTGCTCAATGTGCAGGCTTCCCGGAGTTGGAAGCGACAACGGAAGTCGTACCGAGGGAACAATCATCCGGCAAGCTGATTCTTTCTGGCGGAGCTCGACCGCCAACGCAGGAAGTAGTCGTGTGCAATGACACGAATCGCGACGAATTCGGGGGTCGAGCCCAGGGCTCCGGCGTTGTTGATTAGCAGGCTTGTGAGCTGGGGAATTGTGGATTGAGGAGGTCTAGGCGGCGGTTGGCGGTCAAAGGGGTGATCCGGCAGGCTTCGGTGATGTTGTCGGCGCCGTTGAGGCGGTGCAGATTGATCGCGGTGTTGCGTAGCGTTGCTAGGACCTGTGCGCCGTTTCCGGTATGTGCCCTTTGACGGTCTTCGTCGAAGGTGACGTCGCGTATCCAGTGCAGGCTGTTCTCGATTCCCCAGTGTTGACGCATCCAGGTCATGATCGCGGTAGGGTGGGCGTGCTCGAACGGCAGGCTGCAGATGGCATAGACCACCTCCACGCTGCGCTGGTCGGTGGCGGTGATCAAGCGTTCACGAGTGATCCGGATGATTTGTTTTGCGTAGGGGAAGCCGATTCCTCGTGCAGCGGTGATGATTTGCAGGGTGCGGGTCTCGACACGGCCGTGGCCGCGGGAGTCGTCGGTAGCGGCTGTGGGCACCTCGGCCCAGGGCAGCGCGGTGATACGCGCAAGTATTTTGGCTTGGTTGGACTTGACGATCATCAGGTAGTGCGACTTCAAGGTGGCGCAGATCAACTTCGCGGTGACGACCTGGGTATGCATCGCATCCACGGTGACCAGCCACCGCAAGCTGCCCGGCAGCAGCGTGAGCAGGGCACGTACGCAGGGAATTTCATTGCTTTTCTCGGCGACAGCGAGTTGACCGAGCACCAATCGGGCACGGTGGGCGAACACCGACACGAGATGCGTGGCTGTCGCTTTGGCGCGCAAAGGCACCACGCAGCATCTTGCCGTCCAACGCGATCGGCACCAATCCACTGGGGTCGCTGCTGGCCACGTGTGCAGTGAAGTAACTGCCCATCCTGGCGTTGAGGTCGGCGGGGTCTAGCCGAGACAAAACAGCGCGGAAGGTCTTCTCACTGGGCCGCCGGAACCGGACCCCTAATTAGGCCAACACATCATCGGGAGCGGTGGCCGCCCATGTGGCAAAACCAGCATAGCCGCGCATCCCCGCGGCAGTGGCCAGAACCGCGATCGCCAACAAAGCCATCAGCGAATACCTCCGACCGCGTGGGTCCCTCGGGTCTGGCACCGAGGCCAACACATCGAGAAACTCCGATCCGATGAGCTCGCTGCGCTCACCAGGACTCCAGCGGTCGAACACCTCTGGAACCGACGACACAGGCAATACTGAAACGGTAGGCACGGGCAACTCCAGACCAACGACGAACAGTAACCAACTCGATCGTTCTCCAGATAGCCCGTGCCTACACTCCGGCCCCAATAGCGCGGCACCAAAGATCATCAACCCAGCTCACAAGCCTGCTAATCAACAACGCCGGAGCCCTGGGGTCGAGCCCACCTGCACCGGCTGTGATCGGCAGTCGGGCGGGTGGCCCCGAACGCGCATTGCCTGACAGCGCACCCGCCCGTCGCGGTGCCTTTCCGCCTCAACGCATTTCATCAGAGCAGTACTGCCGCACGTCGCGGCAGGGCAATTCCCGGGTCGGGGCGGCCGCAAAGCTGTGCGAGGCGGCCCGCCGCGCCGGCGTGATATCGGCTGCGATCAGGGCGTTCGGCCACGCCTGGGTACGGGCATTGCCGGCGCCGCCGTAGCCACCGGTGGAGAGCGGCCAAGCTTGCTTCTCGGCGGGCCTCGACGACAAAGACTGCGGCCGCAGACGAAGGGTCCGCGGCGTCAAAACCCAACTCTGGAAAGGTTCATCATGTCCATCACCAAGAACGCCCCCCGGGAAGGGGCCGAGGAAGTGGCGGCCACCGCGCTCGGTGTGGCCGCCGCGCGTGCGGCAGAGACCCGGCGGCAGCGGCCGCTGATCGTCGATCCGTTCGCGCAACTATTCGTCGATGCGGCCGGTCAGGACTTGTGGAGCATGGTGGCCAGTGGCGCGGCGCACGATGAACTTGCCAGTGCCGATCCGGCTTTGGCGGCGGTAGTGCAAACCTCGCTGGGGCACATCGCATCGCGCACCAAGTTTTTCGACGAATTCGTTCTTGCAGCGGCTGACGCGGGCATCCGCCAGGTGGTGAGTCTGGGGGCCGGTCTTGACACCCGAGCGTCGCGTCTGAGCTGGCCTGACGCTGTCACCGTGTATGAACTCGAACAGCCCAACGTGCTGGAATTCAAGTTGTCTACGTTGCGGGACAACGGCGCAACGCCGGCGGCGAACTACGTCGACGTCCCGGTGGATCTACATCGATGCTGGCCGCGATCGCTGTGTCTGGCCGGATTCGACCCTGCCGCACCGACCGCCTGGCTGGTCGAAGGTCTCCTGCCGTTCCTTTCTGTCGCGGCCCAGGATCTGCTTTTTGGGGACGTCCACAAGCTCAGCGTGCCTGGAAGCTGGCTTGCCGCTGAGGCATTGGGTAGCGAGTTCCTCAAGCCAACGACGGTGGCGCGCCAGCGTGCTCGCATACGGCGGATGCGAGTCACCGCGACCACGCTGGCCGGGCTTTCCAACGTTACCGAGCTGTGGGATCTCGCCGAAGGACGCTCAGACGTCGCCGACTGGCTACGCGGGCGTGGTTGGCACGCTTCTGTGTTGACCGCGGAGCGCCTCTTGGCCCGCTATCACCGCAGCGCACCCGTCGAGCTGGGTGATGCAACACCGCCGAGCCTGTACGTAACCGCTCGGCTTAGTCCGGAAAGCAGCCTCGATGCCTAACTACGTCACCACCATGCCTCACGGCAATCCACCGGGAGCCGTCAGCGCAGTGACCGGCGACGGCAGCGTGGTCGAAATCTACCGCCGAATGCCATCGCTGGGCGAAGTTGAACGCATCCATTCGCTACTCCCGCCGCGCAGTTCGGTGCTGGACCTCGGCGCCGGAACCGGCCGTATCGCCAACGCGCTAACGGCGTTGGGGCATCGGGTCACCGCGTTCGACGACTCGGCCGAGATGCTTGAGCATGTCCGTTGTGCGCGCACGGTTCAGGCGCGAATCGAGAACCTGCGATTGGCCGAGAGGTTCGACGCAGTTCTGCTGATATCCAACCTGATCAACTATCCGGACACTCAACTGCTCAGGTCGATGTTGGCCTCGGTCACCCACCATCTTGCGCCGGCCGGAAAGGCCATCATCGAGTGGTCGCTACCGTCCTACTTTGCCGAGCGGCCGACGGGCTGGACCGGAACCCATGTCAAGGCGGGAGTGACGATGAGCTTGGCCATCCACTCCAACCGAGGCGGTGTCATCGACGCTGAGTTGGTTGTTGCTGTCGACGACCAGCAATGGTGCCAGCGGCAGACGATGCGGCGAATCACCCTCGCAACGCTGCGCCGCGAACTGGCACGGGCCGGACTGGTCTTGACGACGGCCGCTCCCGAATCGACTCGATGGTTACAGGTCAAAACGAGGCACGAGCCCGAACGCACGGTGCGGGCTTTCCCGCTCGGGCGGGGGCCTGGTGTTGCGTGAGGGCGGCCGGCTCGCCGAATTTGTGCCGAGAGGCAAGCCGAGGTGGTGCTCACCAACAACCCCTCTTTGACATGTTGATCTACCGTCTGGTATAGCTAATACGGCGACTTGATCTACCGATTGGTAGATCAAGTGTGACGCCAGCAGGAAGTTGGAAGTGAGGGCAATGGCGATGGTGTCCAACGATCACAGCGGTGAGCGTGTGGATGGCCGGCGGCTGCGCTACCGGGACCGGCGCGGCGAAATCCTCGACGCGGTCATGGCCCATCTGTTGGAGCACGGGATTAGCGGGATGTCGTTTCGCACTCTTGCGGCAGCGGCAGGCGTGTCGCACATAACGTTGCGCCACCACTTCGGCACAAAGGACGAACTGCTAGTCGAAATCTTTGGCGTGATCGGCGCACGGGTACAGATCCCGGATCACTTTGGTGCTGATGATGTCGAGTCGCTAGTCAGGAAGATGTGGCAGCGATGGACCGAGCCACAGTCTGACCGCAGGTCTCGACTTGTGTTTGAGGCCTACGCACACGCGGTGCGCAGCCCAGACGAGTACCGCGCGTTCCTGGACCGCGTGGTGACCGGATGGATCGAAATCATCCGCTACCACGCACTGCTAGCCGGGTGCCCCAGCGACGAGGCCGACACCTTTGCCACGCTGTTGCCGGCGCAACTGCGCGGTCTGCAGTTCGACTTTCTCGCCACCGGTGACCGCGTGAGTATCGGTACAGCGCTTGAAAGTGTCATTGATGGCATCCACCATCAGCGCGCCCAATGGGCCAGGGTCGCCAGCCGCTGACATCGGACAGACACGCCATGCACAGCGACCTTGCACTGAACCTGGCTTCGCCCGACAACGCCGGGCGGGCCCTGTCGGCTACGGTCCCGCCGAAATGCCCGGCACACCGACGCGGGTCAATATCGCTGGCATCGCCAAACATTGACCCGACATCCACCGCGTCGTGGCCATGGGCCGCGCCGGGGTAGATGTCGAAGACATCGAGGCTGCCCTTACAGGTTGGCACCTGTGGGTCCGCCTCGCCGAGAAAACACCCAACCTGCAGCACCCGTCGGCGCATTCGCGACGCCGGTCTTGGCTGACAGTTCTCGATTGGATGGTGCCCATCGTGGACCAAAGAACTCTCATACACCCTGGCTCACTCGATTGGGGCCAGTCCAGCAGCAGCACGCCAGCGCGGAGGCTCGATAGGATCGTGGCGACGAGGAAGAGGCACAGCCCCGAACAGGTTGTACGCAAGTTGGTGACGGCTGATCGGCTGCTGGCTGAGGGGATGGACACGGCGGCGGTGTGCCGCGAGCTGGGTATCTCGCAGGCGACATATCACCGGTGGCGCAACCAGTTTGGTGGTTTGAAGGCTGACGACGCTAAGCGCCTCAAGAAGCTCGAGCGGGAAAACGCCAAGCTCAAGCGGCTGTTGGCAGATGCCGAGCTGGAGAAGATCGCCCTTAAGGAGATCGGGAAGGGAAACTTCTAGGCCCGGAACGTCGGCGGGCGGCCGTTCGTCATCTCCAGCAGGAGCTGGGGGTCAGCGAGCGATTCGCCTGCCGGGTTACCGGGCAGCCCCGTGCGACTCAGCGACACCAGCCCGCAGCCACGACAACCGACCCCGATGCGGCGTTGCGGGCCTGGCTGCGTAGCTACGCGAAGGAGCATCCAGGTCGCGGGTTCCGGCCGGCCTATCGCGACGCCGTCGTTGAAGGCTGGGTGGTCAATCACAAGAAGGTGCAGCGACTCTGGCGCGAGGAAGGCCTGCGGGTGGCGCAGAGTCGGCGCGGCGAGCGCCAGGCCAGCTCGATTTCGCCAAGCGGGATGACAGCCGACAGGCCAAACCGGATATGGGCGGCGGTCTTCCTGTCCGGTGCCACTATCGACGGACGGCCGATCAAGATCATGTCGATTGTCGATGAGCACACCCGCGAATGCTTGGGTGGGCTGATTGTCCGCAGCATCACCGGCGAAGGCCTGATCGTTGTACTCGAGAGACTCGCGGCCAGCCGCGGAACCTACCCGGATGTGGTGCGCTGTCACAATGGACCCGAATTAGCCTGTGCCGCAATGTCCGAATGGGCCACCGAACACGCAGGTCTGCACTTCATCCCGCCCAGTGAACCTCGGCGCAACAATTACGTGGAGTGGTTCAACTCGCGCATCCGCGACGAATGTCTCAACATCAACAGCTTCTGGTCGCTGAACCAGGCCCGGATAGCCATCAATGACTGGAAACACGACTACAACCATCGCCGTCGCCACGCCGTGCTCGGGCACCTGCCGCCCGCCCGCTACGCCGCCGCGTGCAAGCACCGATGAACGGCTCGGCGCTGGATGCGGCCAATCGCAACGCCAGCGGCGCATCGGGGTATTCGCTAATATCCCTAGCAATCGCGTCGTGACAGCCCGGGGCGCCCAACACGCGACATCCGAGCAAGGAGGGGCACGCCATGGTGGCGAAAGCCGTAGCGCTGATGGTCCTTGCGGTCGGATTGGCCGCGCCGGCCGCTGCAGACTCCACCGACGATGCATTCCTGACCAACCTCAACACCTCCGGCATGGATTTCGGATCCCCAGACAAGGCAATCCAAGTCGCGAAAACCATCGTGTGCGGCTCGCTGCACGACAATCCCAATGCCAGCAACGCGGACCTGATCGCCAAGGTGACCAAAGCCACCGACTGGCCGGCGCTCGACGCTGCCTACTTCACCGGAGCCGCAATTCAGGCCTATTGCCCACAGTACGGCTCGCTGACTCCGCTAAGTCTGCCCAGCAAAGTCCCCACCGCCCCCGGTGCACCTCCCGCACCCCCATCCACCTCAGTGTTGCAGACCGCGTAACCGCGATACTTGGTGACCGACTCAACGGTCCCGGCGGCACGCTGTCCTCTTCCAATGATCGTCCACGAGTTCGGGTTGATGACTGATTCCCCGACTGGACTAGCGACTATGGGACAGGGATCGGCGGGATGAAACCGAAAGCCCAGTTGATGAGGGAGTTCACCCAATTGATCCCGTAATTGATCCACGAGTTGATCCAACCAAGTGACGGGATGAAACTGAGCGCCCAATTGATTACCGAGTTCACCAATTGGATCCCCCAGTTGATCAGGGCTCCGGCGTTGTTGATTAGCAGGCTTGTGAGCTGGGTTGATGATCTTTGGTGCCGCGCTATTGGGGCCGGAGTGTAGGCACGGGCTATCTGGAGAACGATCGAGTTGGTTACTGTTCGTCGTTGGTCTGGAGTTGCCCGTGCCTACCGTTTCAGTATTGCCTGTGTCGTCGGTTCCAGAGGTGTTCGACCGCTGGAGTCCTGGTGAGCGTAGCGAGGTCATCGGATCGGAGTTTCTCGGTGTGTTGGTCTCGGTGCCAGACCCGAGGGACCCACGCGGTCGGAGGTATTCGCTGATGGCTTTGTTGGCGATCGCGGTTCTGGCCACTGCCGCGGGGATGCGCGGCTATGCTGGTTTTGCTACATGGGCGGCCACCGCTCCCGATGATGTGTTGGCCTAATTAGGGGTCCGGTTCCGGCGGCCCAGTGAGAAGACCTTCCGCGCTGTTTTGTCTCGGCTAGACCCCGCCGACCTCAACGCCAGGATGGGCAGTTACTTCACTGCACACGTGGCCAGCAGCGACCCCAGTGGATTGGTGCCGATCGCGTTGGACGGCAAGATGCTGCGTGGTGCTTTACGCGCCAAAGCGACAGCCACGCATCTCGTGTCGGTGTTCGCCCACCGTGCCCGATTGGTGCTCGGTCAACTCGCTGTCGCCGAGAAAAGCAATGAAATTCCCTGCGTACGTGCCCTGCTCACGCTGCTGCCGGGCAGCTTGCGGTGGCTGGTCACCGTGGATGCGATGCATACCCAGGTCGTCACCGCGAAGTTGATCTGCGCCACCTTGAAGTCGCACTACCTGATGATCGTCAAGTCCAACCAAGCCAAAATACTTGCGCGTATCACCGCGCTGCCCTGGGCCGAGGTGCCCACAGCCGCTACCGACGACTCCCGCGGCCACGGCCGTGTCGAGACCCGCACCCTGCAAATCATCACCGCTGCACGAGGAATCGGCTTCCCCTACGCAAAACAAATCATCCGGATCACTCGTGAACGCTTGATCACCGCCACCGACCAGCGCAGCGTGGAGGTGGTCTATGCCATCTGCAGCCTGCCGTTCGAGCACGCCCACCCTACCGCGATCATGACCTGGATGCGTCAACACTGGGGAATCGAGAACAGCCTGCACTGGATACGCGACGTCACCTTCGACGAAGACCGTCAAAGGGCACATACCGGAAACGGCGCACAGGTCCTAGCAACGCTACGCAACACCGCCATCAATCTGCACCGCCTCAACGGCGCCGACAACATCACCGAAGCCTGCCGGATCACCCCTTTGACCGCCAACCGCCGCCTAGACCTCCTCAATCCACAATTCCCCAGCTCACAAGCCTGCTAATCAACAACGCCGGAGCCCTGCCCAGTTGATCCACGAGACCGCCCAGTCAATTGCCCAGTTCACGACGTCGAACGCCCAATTGATGAGCTCGTTGATGATAGGCGGAAGCGGGGGGAGTGGGGGTACGGGGATCGTCGAGGCCGAGGCCGAGGCCGAGGCCGCTGCCGCCGAGGCCGACATCAGTGCTGCGTTGGTGGCTTCACTGGCCGCAAAGGCGGACCCAGCCCCACCCAAGGCCTGCACAAACCGGGAGTGAAATGCCGCCGCTTCACCGCAGAGGTGCTGGAAACCTTGTCCGTGCTCCGCGAACAGCGACGCCACCGCCGCCGACACCTCGTCACCGGCTGCGGCCGCTATCCCAGTGGTGGGCGGCGCCGCCGCCGCATTGGCCGCACCCAACGCCGTGCCGATGTTTTCCAATTGCCCGGCCGCCTGGTTCAAACATTCCGGCACCACCATCACGAACGACATATTCGATCCCCATTTCATCGCCACCGATTCCCAGGTGCCGCCGACCGTATCAGCGTCGCCGCAATTCGGGGGCCGAATTCCGCAGATGGTGACGTGCCCGGTTAATCGTCCACGGCGCCGGCGAAGAAGCGGAGTTGGCCGCGGACGCGGTGGGATCCGGATGCCAGCGACGGGGGCAATAGCGGCCGACGGTTGTCCGGCTGACTTGTCTCCCGACGACAAGGCCGCATCAAGAGTTTCGTCACCTGGCAACGTCGACGCACACTCGTCGTCTCGGCAATTCTTATTGCGACCGCGCGGAGGGCACGCGTCGCGATTTCGCTACCTCCCCGCAACGGAGTCAAGATCCCATCAGCCTGTAGGAGGCACCAATGAATTCCCCCGTCACCGATACGCACCGCGCGGTCTTGGCAGCGCTGGCGGACACCGTCGTGCCATCGTTGGATCGCTCCGATGACCCAACCCGGTTCTGGTCGCTGGGCGGCAGTGACCTGCACGCGGATGTCGCGGTCGGATTCACCCTCGTGGAACTTCCCGAGCAACAGCGCGCGCGCATGCTCGCACTGCTCGACGGGCTGCATGCGCAGGGATTCGTCGCCGCCTCGCAATCGGCGCGCGAGCGGTTCATCGGTGACTTTGCCCAGCTGGGTCCGCAGCCGGCGGCGGCGATGAACGCGCTGGTATCGCTGACCCTTGCGGTCGCCTACGCGGGGCCCGATCCGCAGACTGCTAGCAACCCCATGTGGGAAGGTTTCGGTTACCCGGGCGCGCCGCGTATCGAGCCGGGCGGCGACGAGGCCCCCGTGCCGTTTGTTCCCGACGGGCCCGAGCTCAGCGCCGATGTCTGTGTGGTCGGGTCGGGGGCCGGGGGCGGTCTGATCGCGGGCGTGCTGGCGCAGGCCGGGCTCGATGTCGTGGTGCTCGAGGCGGGTGGGAACTTCAATGACCCCGACTTCAGCGGGATCGAGTTGCCCGCTTTCCAGCAGATGTTCTGGCGCGGCGGCCCCACCCCGACGGCCGATTTCAACGTCACCCTGCTGGCCGGGGCGACGCTCGGTGGCGGCCCGACGATCAACTGGTCGAACTGCTTGCGCACCCCGGCGCAAGTGCGCGAACAATGGGCGCAGGAGTTTGGCCTCAAAGATGTGGACGGACCCGAGTTCGACCGCCACCTGGACGCGGTATGGGAGCGCCTCGGGGTCAACCCGGATTGCTCGGACCTCAACGGCCCCCACGAACGCATGCGTG
This sequence comes from Mycobacterium liflandii, assembly GCF_022354805.1. Classification (NCBI taxonomy): domain Bacteria; kingdom Bacillati; phylum Actinomycetota; class Actinomycetes; order Mycobacteriales; family Mycobacteriaceae; genus Mycobacterium; species Mycobacterium liflandii. The sequence goes on from NZ_CP023138.1 coordinate 2,376,435, forward strand.
ACGGCGCCCAAGAGCTGGGCTGGTCCTTCAAAACCCTGTTCCGCAACGCGGATCCGGCCGCGTATTCACCGGACACCGCGGGCTACATCGGCTTGGGTGACCGCTCCGGAGCCAAGCTCGATGTGCGTCGCACCTACCTGCGCGACGCGGTGCACAGCGGTGCCCGGGTAATCGCACGCTGTCGCGCCGAGCGGGTGCTGACGCGGGACGGGCGCGCCACCGGGGTGCAGGCCAGTTTCGTGGACCCGCGCACTGGGGCGAGTGTGCCGTTGCAGGTCAATGCGCCGCGCGTGGTCGCCGCATGCGGCTCGCTCGAGTCTCCCGCGCTGCTGCTGCGCTCGGGTATCGGCGGTCCGGCGGTCGGCCGGTATCTGCACCTGCATCCGGTGGTCGCCATGCTCGCGCTACACGACGAGCCGCAGCAGCCGTGGTGGGGCGGCCCGATGACCGCACTGGTCGACGAGTTCTCCGATATCGAAGACGGCTACGGCTTCCTGATCGAAGGTGCCCAATGGGCGACATCGATCATTGCCGGCGGCATGGCGCGTGCGACCTTCGAGGAGCACAAGGAAACGATGGCGCGGCTGGGGAACGCGGCCTGGTTGATCGGGCTGGCCCGCGACCGCGGGCACGGGACCGTCACGATCGACGACGCCGGGGAGGCGGTGGTTCACTACGATCTGACCGACGAACTCGACGTGCGCATCGCGCACCAGTCGATCGAAGCTCAGATCCGCATCCATGCCGCGGGTGGGGCTCGGGAGATCGTGTCGTTCGCCGCAACCGGCGCCCGCTGGCGCGCCGGCGACGACCTCGAGGCGTTCATCGCCGAGATGCAGCGAATTCCGCTTGGCGCGGGCGGGCATCGGCTGTTCTCCGCCCACCAGATGAGCAGCTGCCGGATGGGTTCGGATCCGGCCACCTCGGTTGCGAACGAGTGGGGCGAGCTGCACGACACGCCCGGGGTCTTCATCGGTGACGCGAGCGCACTGCCGAGTGCCAGCGGTGCCAATCCGATGATCTCAACAATGGCTCTGGCACATCGCACCGCGGAAGCCATCGCTGCGATCGCCGTGCCTGGCGGGGGCAACGCCTGACGTGGACAACCACGGCAGTTCTGGGCTGACCGACATCAGCCCAGAACTGCGGCCCCGTACCAATGGCAAAGCAGGAGTGCGACTTCAACGTCGAGGCGGTCATCGGTGAGCGGTCGGCCCCGACGCTTGATCGCGCGCTGCACTCGATACTTGACGGAGTTGTGATGCAGGTGAAGCGCCTCGGCGGCCGCTTTGAAGCTCGATCCGCTGCGCAGGAACGCGCGCAGCGTCTCCCGTAGCCGCTCGTCGCTATCGGTTTGAGAGGCCAGCGGGCCGAGTATCTGGCCGACCCAGGCCGCCGCGTCCTCGATGTTGCGGCCGAGTAGACCCGCCATGGAGAGCCCAGGATCGCCGGCGGCGGTGACCCGATGCGCATTGGAGCCCAACACGATTGCTACCGAACGAGCGTCCCGCGCCTGCCAGTGCGAGCGGCGGAAGCCGGCTACATGTGGCAGGGGATCGCCAACCGCGATCCACGGGATGTCGGTTCGCTCCCGGGTGAATTCGCGGATCTCTGTCACCGCGTTTCGCGCGGTGTCGGTCGTCAACGGGACCCATGCCCATCCGGTCAGTCGGTCCACCGGGATGAACAACGGGCTCGCGCTCGCGCCAACCGACTGTCCGAATTGGCGGATAACCCGTTGCATGATCGCGAGTTCGTTGCCGAGGGCGGGCCCGTCGAACCACATCACGGTGGCCAGGTGGATGAGGTTGAGTGGATAGCGAATCTCGGTCGTCATGGCATCGACGTCGAGCTGGGCTCCGTCGAGTACTTCACGTACTCGCAACGCGCGCAGACTGTTTCGGTTCTCGCTCCAACGGTCGTGCTCACTCTGATAGGTATTCACCACTTCTTGGGTGATGTGATCGACGTAGCCGAAGGTGACCTGCTCGATGCGGCCGAATACGTCCAGGCTCAGGCCCTGGTCCAGCTTCAAGGCGCGGACTTGTCCGCGTGCGACGTCGAGTACCGCCTTGTTTCCCAGCCGATAGGAGCGCACCAGCGAGTTCACCGACACCTCGCGTTGTGCCAGGCGCCGTGCGTGCTCGAGTGCGGCTGTTGGCGGCTCGACGTTTTCGATTCGGATCCCGTGGCGGATGGCGGAGAAGACCGTCTCGATATTCGCCCTGATGCTGTCATGCAACAGTCTCGTCAGCAACGCGTCCTCGCGCAGTTCGCCGACTTCGCTGACCACCTCGGCTTCGACCGTGTCGACAAGCGAAGTCATCAGGTCACCGAGCCGCGTGACGATTTCGACCGCCCAGGTGTCGACGGAGTCTTGCTGGCGGTCTGCGGCCATGCCCAGACTCTATGACGCGGCGGCGGGCCGGCGAAGTGATTCGCGGGTTCGCCCGGCGCGAAGAGGTTTGTTCTCGAGAGACAAAGACTGCCTGCGGAGTTGGTTGCCTGACGACCTCGTTTCCGAGTTCTGGGAGCCGTAATTTTGGAGACGTCGGATTCCGTTCCACCCCATCGCGCAGCCATGGTCCGGGCGATCCGTTCAGTCAATGACAGTCAAGGGCAGCTGATGCCATCCCGTCGAGCGCTCGCTCGGCGTGAAACGCGTAAGGAGGAACATTCATGACGACCGCGACCGTCACCCCCATCAATACCAGGCAAGCGCCCCAGGGGCGGCTGGAGAAATTCATGGCACGTCGCATTGCCGGGGCGATGTCCGCCGCGGCCCCCAACCAGCAGTTCATGCGATACGTGCAGAATCCGATCTGGAAGTTCCTGTGCGACAATTACTTTCGGGTGGAGATCGATGGCTGGCACCGCATCCCTGACGAACCGTCGTTGCTGATCGGCATCCATTCGGGCGGCTCGCTGACAATGGACGCGTGGACGCTGGTGCATTCCTGGTATCGGCGGTTCGAGGGACGGCGGATCTTGAACGGCACCGCCCACGACGTGTTGATGGCCGCGCCGCTGCTGGGCGACTATTTTAAGGCCCTCGGGGTGATTCCGGCGTCCCGCAAGGGGGTCACCGATGCCCTGGCGGCGGGCCACGATGTGGTCGTCTGGCCGGGAGGCGAGCAGGATGCGATGCGCAACTGGCGCCAGCGGGACAAGGCGATCTTGTCCGGCCGCAAGGGATTTGTGCGCCAGGCGATCCGTTCCGGTGTGCCGATTGTGCCGGTGGCCACGGTCGGTGGCCACCGGCACCGTGTTTGTGCTGTCCGAGGGCCGGTTCATTGCTCGCTGGACGGGTCTGGGTAAGCGGCTGCGCGGCGCGACGATACCGATCATCGCGGGCTTCCCGTTCCCGCTGGCCGTCGAGATCCTGTCCGCACATCTGCCGTTGCCGGCCAAGATCCGCACCGAGTTCCTCGATCCGGTTTACGTCGATACCGACCCGGCGCGCGCCGACGACACCGAGTACGTGGACAAGATCTACCGGGAAGTACAAAGCGCGATCCAGGACGGGATGGACCGGCTGGCCAAGCGCCGCAGCTTCCCGGTGTTCGGGTGAGCTGCGATGCACCAGCTCACCAGTCTTGACGCGCAGTTTCTCGCCGCTGAAGACGGTCGCACGCACGGCCACGTCAGCGCGTTGGGCATCTACGATCCTTCGACCGCGCCCGGGGCGAGGCTTACCCTCGAGGCTGTGCGCGACCTCGTCGCGACGCGGATCGACTCACTGGCGCCGTTTCGGTGGCGATTGGCGCCTGTGCCGCTGAACCTCGACCACCCCTATTGGTTCGACGATCCGGTCTTCGATCTCGAGTTTCACATCCGTGAGCTGGCATTGCCCGCCCCGGGTGACGACCGCCAGCTCGCCGAGCAGGTGGCGCGCCTGCACTCGCGCCCGCTGGACCGCGGGCGTCCACTGTGGGAGCTCTATCTCATCCAGGGCTTGTCCGGGGGGCGAGTCGCGATCATGACCAAGATCCACCACGCCGCCGTCGACGGGGTGTCGGGCGGCGAGTTGCTCAGCGTGTTGTTGGATCCCGACCCGAACCCCCGCACACTCGAGCGCCTCGAACCGGCGCAGCGCCCTCCTCGGCGCGGCGACCCGGTTCCGGGTCAAGTGGGGCTACTGCTGCGCGGTCTGCTCGGTTTGGCCCGGCAGCCGCTGCGCGCGCTCGCCGCGACACCGCGCACGCTGCCACATCTGGACCAAGTGCCCACCGTGCGGATGTTGCCCGGGGTGCGGGCGCTGGCGGCCGGCAGCGCTCTGCTGACCGGCGCGCGGCGCCGCGACGGCGGCGTGCTGGAGCGGACCAACCTGCGGGCACCTCGAACACGATTCAACCGGCGTATCGGTCCGCACCGCCGGTTCGCGTTCGCCTCGGTGCCGTTGGCCGATGTCAAGGCGGTCAAGAACGCGATGGGCGTCACCGTCAACGATGTCGTGCTCGCATTGAGCGCCGGGGTATTGCGTCGGCGGCTGGCCGCCGCCGGCGATCTGCCGACCGAGCCGTTGCTGGCCATGGTCCCGGTGTCGGTGCGCACCCCCGAGCAAGCCGGGACCTTCGGTAACCGCGTCTCGACGATGATCGTGCCGCTGCCCACCGACGAACCCGACGCTCGGCGGCGAGTCGCGCGGGTCAATGACGTCATGCGCTCGGCCAAGCAGCGTCACCGCGCCATCCCGGCCAAGCTGATGCAAGACGCCAACCAATTCATTCCACCGGCATTGCTGGCGCGGGCATCCCGGGTCGTCGGCCAGCTGTCGGTCAGCGACCCACTGGCGCCGCCGGTCAACGTCGTGGTTTCCAACGTTCCGGGCTCACCGACGCCGTTGTATCTGGCCGGCGCCCGGCTGCAAGCCCAATTCCCGGTGTCGATCGTCATCGACGGCGTCGGGGTCAACCTCACGGTGTTGAGCTACCGCGACTCACTCGACATCGGCGTGATCGCCGATCGTGACCTCGTCGAGGACGCGTGGCCATTCATCGAAGACATCAAGGCGGAGCTGGCAGAGCTGTCTGCTCTGGTGATTCCGCGCCCAAAGCGCAAGACTCGAACTCGCACCGCGAGAACGCAACCCAAGGAGGATCCGAAGTGACCAGTCTGGCCGGCAACCTGATCGAGGGCGCTCGCCGCCACCCGAACCGAATCGCGTTGCGTCTCGACGAAATCGAAATACCTTACGGCGCACTTGATACCGCCAGTGCGCGGCTCGCCGGCCTGCTGATCCAGCGCGGATTACGACCCGGCGACCGGGTGGGTGTCATGCTGCCCAACGTCCCCTACTTCGCGGTTGCCTACTATGGCGTGCTGCGTGCGGGCGGGGTGGTGGTGCCGATGAACGTGTTGCTCAAGGAGCGGGAAACCAGCTTTTATCTCACCGACTCCGAAGCCAAGGCGATCATCGCCTGGCACGAGTTTGCTCCCGCAGCTCAAGCGGGTGCCGATGAGGCTGGCGCCGAGTGCATCTTGGTCAAGCCGGGCGAATTCGAGGAACTCATCCAAGCGGCCGAGCCGCTCGAAGAGGCGGCCGTGCGCGAGGACGACGACACCGCGGTGATCCTCTACACCTCGGGCACCACCGGAAAGCCCAAGGGCGCAGAGCTCACCCACGCCAACCTGCGCCGCAACGTCGAGGTGATCGTGCAGATGCTGCAGGTGGGGCCCGATGATGTGATCCTGGGCGCCCTGCCCCTGTTCCACGCGTTCGGGCAGACCGCCGGGCTCAACGCCGCAGTCGCCGCCGGCGCATGCCTGACCCTGATCCCGCGCTTCTCGCCGGAGAAGGCGTTGCAGATTATCGAGCGAGACCGGGTCACTGTTTTTGAGGGCGTGCCCACCATGTTCGCCGCGATGCTGCACAGCACCGAGCGCCCGGACACCGGATCGTTGCGGCTGTGCGTGTCCGGTGGGGCCGCGATGCCGGTCGAAGTGATGCGCGGCTTCGAGCAGGCCTTCGGCACCATGGTGCTCGAGGGGTACGGCCTGAGCGAAACCTCGCCGACGGCGTCGTTCAACCATCCCGATCGGGAGCGCAAGCCGGGGTCGATCGGCACGCCGATCGCTGGGGTCCAGATGAAACTTCTCGAAGTCGACACGCACGGCATCGGCGAGATCGCCATCCGCGGGCACAACGTGATGAAGGGCTACTGGAACCGGCCCGATGCCACCGCGGCCGCGATCGACGCCGAGGGCTGGTTTCGCACCGGGGATCTGGCGCGCATCGATGAGGACGGCTACTACTTCATCGTGGACCGGTCCAAGGACATGATCATCCAGGGCGGCTACAACGTCTACCCGCGCGAGATCGAGGAGGTGCTCTACGAGCATCCCGAGGTCCGCGAGGCGGCGGTGGTCGCCGTTCCCGACGACATGCTCGGGGAGGAGGTGGGCGCCGCGATTGCGCTGATACCGGGCGCCACGTCAGACGCCGCAGCGCTTTCGGACTTCGTCAAAGAACGCGTCGCCGCTTACAAGTATCCCCGTCGGATCTGGTTCGTCGATGAACTGCCCAAGGGGCCTACCGGCAAGATCCTCAAACGCGACATCACCGTTCCCCAGGCTAGCCCGGCGCAGCAGTGATGACCGGGCACGTAATGACCCATATCCCGTCCGGGCGCGGCGGCGGCCAAGCCGCTATCGACACGCTGCGCTGAGATCCTGAGGAGATTGAAATGTCAAGCATCGCAACCGAACCAACAACGCAAAAGGATGATGGCCAGCCTCAGATCCCGGTTGAGAACCCCGCGACCGGTGAGGTCATCGGGCATGTTCCCGACATGAGTGCGGCGCAGATCGCCGAGCTGGCCCGGCCCCGCCGGGCCGCCCAACCGGGCTGGGAGGCGCTGGGCTACGAGGGCAGAGCCGTCGTGCTGAAGCGGATGCAGCGCTGGCTCGTCGACAACGCAGATCAGGTGATCGCGACGATCTGCTCCGAAACCGGCAAGACCTACGAGGACGCGCAGATCGCCGAACTCATATACGGCGCAGCGGCATTCGGGTTCTGGGCAGACAAAGCCCCGCGCTACCTCGCCGACGAGCGGATCCACTCATCGTCGGTATTCGTCAAGGGCAAGCGGCTGGTGCTGCGCTACCGGCCAATGGGGCTCATCGGAGTCATCGGCCCGTGGAACTACCCGCTGACCAACTCCTTCGGCGACTGCATTCCCGCACTCGCGGCCGGAAACAGCGTGATTCTCAAACCTTCGGAGGTCACGCCGCTGACTTCGCTGCTACTGGCGCAGGGACTGGCCGAATCCGGTTTGCCTGACGGCGTGTTCGCGGTGGCAACCGGCCGGGGCGGCACCGGTGCGGCCGTCATCGACGAGGTCGACATGATCATGTTCACCGGTTCCACCGCCACCGGGCGCAAGGTCGCGGTCCGCGCCGCCGAGCGCCTGATACCGGCATCGCTCGAGCTCGGTGGCAAGGACCCGATGATCGTGCTCGCCGATGCCGACATCGAGCGGGCAGCCAACCACGCCGCCTACTATTCGATGTTCAACTGCGGTCAAACGTGCATCTCTATCGAGCGCTGCTACGTGGAGGCGCCGGTCTACGACGAGTTCGTCGCGAAGGTCACCGAAAAGGTGCGTGCGATCCGCCAGGGCGTACCCGCCGGCCCCGGCAGCGTCGACGTCGGGTCACTGACCTTCCCACCGCAAGTCGAAACGGTGCAGCGCCACGTCGAGGAAGCGGTTGAACGTGGCGCGAAGGTGCTCACCGGCGGTCATTGCGGCCGGACGAAGGGGTACTGGTATGAACCGACGGTGCTGGTCGACGTCAACCACGACATGGCCTGCATGCGCGAGGAGACCTTCGGGCCGACGTTGCCGATCATGAAGGTCGCCGACGCCGAAGAGGCGATTCGGCTGGCCAACGACTCGGAGTACGGACTGTGCGCCGCGGTGTTCTCCCGCGATCTGGCGCACGCCGAGGCCGTGGCGCGACGCGTCAATTCGGGTGCGGTCACCGTCAACGACGCGCTGTTGAACTACACCGAGCTGGAGCTACCGATGGGCGGAGCCAAGCCGGGCTCCGGGGTTGGCTATCGCCACGGCCCGGGTGGCATCCGCAAGTACTGTCGCCAGCAGGCGCTGCTCATTTCCCGCTTCCACGCGCGTCGCGACGTCCACATGTACCCGTACTCGGCGCGGCGAACCCGGATCCTCGGCCGCCTGGTCGGGCGTCTGTATCGGGGAGTTCGGGGAACCGACAGCTAGGGTGCGTGGAGAGGTACTACGGCGTCACGATGTTGAAGTCGGGGTTGGGCCTGTCGAGCACACTGACAAGGGATTGCAGGGCTTGCGGGTCGCCACTGATCTCGACGCCGGGGGAGGTCTGATCCCCGGCTGCCAGGGTGACCAACCTCAGCTTGCCCGCGAGTTTGATCGTGGCATTCGCGGTTGACGCATCGGCGCTGGCCTTGCGATAGACCAATACCCCGTTGCGCAGCGTGAGCCGGTAATTGACTGCCAGGTCGTCGAACGAAACATCAAGTGCCAACGAGAGATCCCACGCCTTCGGACCGTTCACGCTGATCGCCAGGACGTCGAACATCTGCTCGGGCGTGAGTTGGCCGAGCAACGAGGCCGACGAGGCGGCCTGAGTGGGCGTTCCCATGTTGCCCGCCGCCAGCTCGGTGGCTCCGGACAGGAAGAAGTTTCGCCAGGTGGCGCACTCCGCCCCGTAGGCCAACTGCGTCAGGGTGTCCGCGTACAGCTTGCGCGCGCCGGCGTGCTGCTCGTCGGTGAACACAATGTGATCAAGAAGTGTTGCAGCCCAACGGTAGTCGCCGGTGTCGTAGGCCTTCTGGGCCAGTTCGAGGGTGCGGTCGATGCCGCCGATGGCCTCGACGTATCGGGGCCCGATCGCTTCGGGCGGGTGCTGCCAGAGCCGGGCGGGATTGCCGTCGAACCAGCCCATGTAACGCTGGTAGACGGCCTTGACGTTGTGGTTGACCGATCCGTAGTAGCCATGGGTGTGCCAGGCCTTCTCCAGCGCCGGGGGCATCCGGAAGTTTTCCGCGATCTCGATACCGGTGTATCCCTGGTTGAGCAGGCGCAGCGTCTGATCGTGCAGGTAGGCGTATAGATCCCGTTGCAGCGAGAGGAATTCCACGATGCCCTCGCGGCCCCAGGTCGGCCAGTGGTGTGAGGCGAATACGACGTCGGTGCGATCGGCGAAGGTGTCGATGGCCTCGGTGAGGTAGCCCGACCACGCGTGCGGATCGCGCACCAGCGCGCCGCGCAGGGTCAACAGGTTGTGCAGGTTGTGGGTGGCGTTCTCGGCCATGCACAGCGCCCGGAACTTGGGGAAGTAGAAGTGCATCTCTGCCGGCACCTCGGTGCCGGGAGCCATCTGGAATTCGATGTCGACACCGTCGATGGTGTGGATCTCGCCGGTGCTGGTGATGTCGATCGTCGGCACGATCAACCCGACCTCACCCAGGGAAGGGGTCTGTCCCAGGCCGCATCCCACCTGACCTTGCGGACCACGCGGCAGGACCGCTCCGTACATGTACGCCGCCCGGCGGGCCATCGCGGTGCCGGCATAGACGTTCTCTTGCACCGCGTGTTCGACGAATCCTTCGGGCGCCAGCACCGCGACCTTGCCGGCATCGACGTCGGCCTGGGTGGTCACCCCGAACACGCCCCCGAAGTGGTCCACGTGGCTGTGGGTATAAATGACGGCGCTCACCGCTCGGTCACCGCGGTATTCGCGGTACAGGGCCAGCGCGGCCGCCGCCGTCTCGGTGCAGACCAGCGGGTCGATGACGATGACACCGGCGTCGCCTTCGATGAAGCTGATGTTGGACAGGTCCAGTCCGCGCACCTGGTAGATGCCCTCGACCACCTGGTAAAGGCCCTGCTTGGCGCAGAGCTGCGACTGACGCCACAGGCTGGGATGCACCGACGGCGGGGCATCCTCGTCGAGGAAGGAGTAGGAATCGTTATCCCAGACCACCCGGCCGTCGGCGGCGGTCACCACGCACGGTGACAACTTGGCGATGAAACCGCGATCGGCGGCGGTGAAATCCTGCGTGTCGCCAAAAGGGAGCGCGCTGAGGTGATCGCGGTGATTCGAGACGATGAAGGGGCTGGGACTGGTCTGCTCCATGACCCTAATTTGTAGCCGAAGGCGCTGCGGTGAACCTATCCGGACTGGGGACGATTTGTGTTCAGTACCGCGGTACGCCAGGCCTGCATCATCGAGCAGAACGACTCCCTGGACAGCCCGTAAGTGTTCGGGAAGGACACCATGTCGCGGCGTTGGCCGCCGGTGCGGTCGGTCTCGACTTCGTCAAAACAGACCCGCTGTATCGCATGGCCATGGACGCGAACCGACTTGATCCGGAAGTTCTCGACGGCGCTCCAGCGGAAGTTCTGGGCATCGTGGGCCTTGATGATCCCGAATCCCCGCTTGTCCAGGACCAGTTCGGGCGGGTTGCGCAGGTCGCTGATGGAGAGCGCGAGGGCCAACACGCCCGAGGTTCCGAACACCAACGTCCCGAAGAATGCCTGTGCCGCGCGGGGAAAGTGGGGGTCGGAGTCACCGACTCCGACGAAGACGAACCAAAGGAAGGTAAAGGTAAGCGCCACGCCCACCGCGAGTCCGAGTCGGGTCACCCACCTGGGTTGCTGCATGGTGACCGGGCCGGGAAAAGAATCCAGCGCGGCCTGCGCGCGCGCTGTGGAGTTCGACACGGCAGTCACCTTCCAGTGGGTCCTCGTAGTGAGGTCAGACTGCGCCGTCAGGCTTGGTGGATTCTTGGGAAACTGCGCTCTCGGTAGTTGCTGCCCTATATTTCGCAACGGGTGTGCGGCGACGGGTCGAAGCAGGTCACCGTTCCGTGCGGGCAACGTGGCAAGGCGCGGGTGGCGGTCTTGCGCCAGCGACGCCGGAGCAGCCGGCGGGCCAGATATCGCGCCGCGACCACTCCCTGCTCCTTGTTGTACTGCGGGCCGTCGTGCTCGATTCCGTAGTAGATGTCGTAAACGTCGTAGGCGAGGGCGTCGATTAGTTCCTCCACTTCCGTTGGTGTGCTCATCCCTCCAGGGTTCCCCATGCGGCCCCAGCCGCAACCCCCTGCGCGAAACTCACAACGAACTTTGTGCGAGCAATCCTCGTTTCTGGCCACGTCGGTATCGGTCGTCACCGGGATGACGGCGATGTGCACCGCGAGTTCACGATGGCCTTCGGCGGCCTACCGACTGCCGGGCGTCCCGGTGTCGTTGCCGACCAGTCTGGCGATCGCGTCGGTGAGCGCCGGAGCGTCCAGGGGGGTGTCGCTGATCATGGCGTGCAGGGTGGCGCCGTCGAGGAAAATGCTGACGACGCGAGCGGCGCGGGGCCCGATACGCGGCTCCAGCAGCGCGACTAGGCCGTCTGACCACAACTGGGCCAGCGATTGCAGTTCGGGCTGATGACTTGCCGCAACGTAGAGCTCGTTGAGGGTGCGGTGCCGATCAGGGTCGGTCAGGTAGTCGGCGGTGAGCCGGGCCAGGGTCGCCGGAATATCGGTGCTCTCATCGAGGTCGCGCTCCCAATGCTCGAGCCAGTCGGTTGCGCTGGTCGCGACGTGAGCGAGGGCAGCTTCCCTTAGTTCGCTAAGATCGCTGAAGTAGTAGGTGGTCGACCCGACCGGTACGTCGGCTTCGGCGGCAACCCGGCGATGGGTGAGGTCGCCCAGTCCGTGGCGGGCGATCAGCCTCCCGGCCGCCTCGATGATCGTCTGCCTGCGACCCGCGGGGTCTCGAGGGCGACGCTCGACTTCCCGGGTCAATGGGCGCCGGTCAGGTTCAGCGTGAGCACGCCGCCGATGATCAGCCCCACTCCGAGGACCTTGGTCAGCGACAAGTGTGAGCCGAGGAAGAGCACGGCGATGAGGACGATGGCGCCGGTGCCGATGGCCGACCACAGCGCGTATGCGACGTCGGTTTGCATGCCGCGCGCGATCGACATCGCCAGCATCGCGAAGGAGAAGCCATAGACCGTCAAGCAGATCACCGTGGGCCACAGTCGGTTGAAGCCCTCGGTGCTCTTCAGTAAGCTGGTCGCCATCACCTCCATGGCGATCGCGCCCAACAACAGTAGGTAAGCCATGAACCCTCCTCGTGTACAAATGTACATGTACAAATGTACATGAAGGGTCGGCTGGGGTCTACCCAGGCCTATTCACCCCACCTACCCAGCGACTCCAGCTGTTCCAGGGCGGTGATGCCATTGGTGCGGCGTTCCAGGAGCAGGCCTCCGGGCACCGTGTAGGGCGGCGCCGCCTCGGGGCTGCGCTGCGCGTGGGTGGTGATCGCGTCGACCAGGGTGGTGGCCATGGACAGCCGTGGGTACTGATCGTGGATCAATGCGGCGGTCCGGTCGTCAACGAATTCGGCGTTGCGGCCGAAATCCATGCCCACCCCGGCGTGGACCAGATAGCAGATCGGTCCGCGCCGCTCGGCGATCCCGAAGCAAGTGTGCAAGGCGATGGCTTCCCAGACGGTGTCCACGACCTCGTTGTCGCAGCCGTGTTCGCCCAACAGCGCTGCGGCGAGGTCCGCGCCCTCGACCTCGAAGCGGGCCTTGCCGGGGGCGGCGGACCCGGCGCCCAAGTCATGAAGCACGCAGCCCAAAAACAAGGTCTGGCTGTCGTAGTCGACTCCGTGGCGCATGCCGTCGTGTGCGGCAAGTAGTTCGCCGAAGAGGTAACTGCGCACGCTGTGGTTGAACACCGCGGGCGACTCGGTGGAACGGGACAGCCGCAGTGCCGCTTGGGCGACGGTGGTGTCGACGAGCTCTGGAACTGATTGCATACCGGGCACGTTAGGGCGTTCGCCGCGTCGTGGGGAGTGGCCGATAGGTCGCTGACCGCACAATTTAGGTCAAGTTCGGGACCTGGCAGTTACGGGGTGAGGTTGGTGCCGGCCGTGAGTTGTTCCCAATCGGTGATCTCCACATCGCGCCGTTGCGCGATGTGGCGGTAGGCCATCAGCGCGTCGGGCCCCAGCAGCAGAAATGCCGGCGGGGCGGGTGATTCGACGGCGGTGATGATCGCGGCGGCAGCCTTGGCGGGATCACCGGGCTGGTTGCCGTGCATGGTGTCGTTCTCCTTGCGCCGTTGCCCTGCCGTGGCGGCGTAGTCATTGATCATCCTGGTCGATTGCACCAGGGAGCGGCCGGCGAAATCGGTACGGAAGGCGCCGGGCTCGACGACGGTGACCGATATGCCCAGCGGCGCGAGCTCCCCGTGCAATGCGCCGCTCATCCCCTCCATGGCGGCCTTGGCCGCCGCGTAGTAACCCGATCCCACCGGCGTCAGCGCCACCGCGATCGATGAGATGTTCACGATCGCACCGCTGCGGCGGGCCCGCATGTCGGGAAGGACGGCTTTGATCAGTGCCACGGTGCCGAAGAAGTGTGTCTCGAACAGGTCGCCGATCTCGGCGTCGTCGCCCTCTTCGACCGCCGCACGGTATCCGTAGCCGGCGTTGTTGACGAGTACATCGATGCCGCCGAAACGCTGCTGCGCCGCCTGCACCGCCGCAGTGATCTGGTCGGGCTCGGTGATGTCCAAAGCGAGGGGCAAGACCCGTTCGGGGGACCGCTGGGCCAAGTCGGCAACGCCGCCGACGCTGCGCGCGGTGGCGACGGTGTGGTGACCGGCGTCGATGACGGCTTCGGCCAGGGCGCGGCCCAGCCCGGTGGAACAGCCGGTGATGAGCCAGGTGGACACGGTGAAAGCCTCCTTGGCTATAGGTCAGGATCGTGCTGGGACGTGCCGTTGCAGCCGGAAGGTGCGGTTGAAGCCGGCCGGATGCGTGGTGAGGGTCACTTCGACCGCGCCGCTGGGGGCGATGACCAGGGCTCCGGCGTTGTTGATTAGCAGGCTTGTGAGCTGGGGAATTGTGGATTGAGGAGGTCTAGGCGGCGGTTGGCGGTCAAAGCGGTGATCCGGCAGGCTTCGGTGATGTTGTCGGCGCCGTTGAGGCGGTGCAGATTGATGGCGGTGTTGCGTAGCGTTGCTAGGACCTGTGCGCCGTTTCCGGTATGTGCCCTTTGACGGTCTTCGTCGAAGGTGACGTCGCGTATCCAGTGCAGGCTGTTCTCGATTCCCCAGTGTTGACGCATCCAGGTCATGATCGCGGTAGGGCGGGCGTGCTCGAACGGCAGGCTGCAGATGGCATAGACCACCTCCACGCTGCGCTGGTCGGTGGCGGTGATCAAGCGTTCACGAGTGATCCGGATGATTTGTTTTGCGTAGGGGAAGCCGATTCCTCGTGCAGCGGTGATGATTTGCAGGGTGCGGGTCTCGACACGGCCGTGGCCGCGGGAGTCGTCGGTAGCGGCTGCGGGCACCTCGGCCCAGGGCAGCGCGGTGATACGCGCAAGTATTTTGGCTTGGTTGGACTTGACGATCATCAGGTAGTGCGACTTCAAGGTGGCGCAGATCAACTTCGCGGTGACGACCTGGGTATGCATCGCATCCACGGTGACCAGCCACCGCAAGCTACCCGGCAGCAGCGTGAGCAGGGCACGTACGCAGGGAATTTCATTGCTTTTCTCGGCGACAGCGAGTTGACCGAGCACCAATCGGGCACGGTGGGCGAACACCGACACGAGATGCGTGGCTGTCGCTTTGGCGCGTAAAGCACCACGCAGCATCTTGCCGTCCAACGCGATCGGCACCAATCCACTGGGGTCGCTGCTGGCCACGTGTGCAGTGAAGTAACTGCCCATCCTGGCGTTGAGGTCGGCGGGGTCTAGCCGAGACAAAACAGCGCGGAAGGTCTTCTCACTGGGCCGCCGGAACCGGACCCCTAATTAGGCCAACACATCATCGGGAGCGGTGGCCGCCCATGTAGCAAAACCAGCATAGCCGCGCATCCCCGCGGCAGTGGCCAGAACCGCGATCGCCAACAAAGCCATCAGCGAATACCTCCGACCGCGTGGGTCCCTCGGGTCTGGCACCGAGGCCAACACACCGAGAAACTCCGATCCGATGAGCTCGCTGCGCTCACCAGGACTCCAGCGGTCGAACACCTCTGGAACCGACGACACAGGCAATACTGAAACGGTAGGCACGGGCAACTCCAGACCAACGACGAACAGTAACCAACTCGATCGTTCTCCAGATAGCCCGTGCCTACACTCCGGCCCCAATAGCGCGGCACCAAAGATCATCAACCCAGCTCACAAGCCTGCTAATCAACAACGCCGGAGCCCTGGGGCGATGACGTAGCGCTCCTCGACATCGGGCCCCTCGTCCCAGCGGCCGACCGGCTGATGCCCGAGGTCTTGCCGGTCACGAAGGGCCGGGTCGAACGGGAAGTAGACCGGATCGTAGGGCGTGACGTCACCGTCGGGGCGGCCGTTGACCAGGCGGCTGCACTCCACGAACCGGAAATGGCCGATGTTGTGCGCGGCCCGGTAGGTGCGCCGGATGACCAGCGGCGAACTTCCGTCGCGGGGAAGTGGGGAGTCTTTTGCCACGATGGGGTCAAAGACGACGTCGGCACCGGCTTGGGCCTCGCGAAAGACCCCGAAGTGTCGCGAGAAATGTTCGGAAAGCTCGAAACTCGCTTCGTGGTCGAGGAAGACGGCGAGCCCGATGGCGGTGGCCGCAAACGCGTGCGGCGAGCGTTTCACCCGCTTGTCGCCGAAGGTCGCGCGCAGCATGCGCGAGATCAGTGGGAAGCTCCCCGCCCCACCGGCCAGGTAGATGCCCGCGACTTCCGACCAGGCCACACCGTCACCGCCGGGCGCCGGATCACGCAAGACGCGCGACAGTACCCCGATCGTGTCGTCGACCAGCGGTGCACATGCGGAATACACGTCATCGATATCGCAGGAAAATGGTGGCCGGTCGCCCCCGATCCCGGTGAGGTCCATCAGGAAGCGGCGCGTCTGTGGCCCGACGGCTTCTTTGCGCGCGGCGCATTCCTCCTTCAGCACGTCGTATCCGGTGACGTCGGTTGCGGCCAGCTCCGCGATCTCGGGCAGCCGTGCGGCAACGAGTTGCAGTATCGCCTCGTCGAAGTCGTCGCCGCCGAGCCGCTGGATGCCCTCGCTGCGGACGACGTCGTTGACGTGGCCGGTCATCTTCAGCAGTGAGGCATCGAAGGTGCCGCCGCCGAGGTCGTAGATCACGACGTACTCGCGCTTGGCGGTGATGGTAGAGCGGTAACGATGTGCGTATTCCAGGCTGGCCGCAGACGGTTCGTTCAACAACGCGACTACTTGGAAACCCGCCGCCACGAAGGCATCCAGCGTCAGGAAGCGTTGTGCGTTAGACGCATTCGCCGGCACGCTGATCGCGGCCTCGACCGGCTCGCCGGGTGTCAGGCCGGCGTTTGACCGGTGTTGCAGATCGTCTTTGAGCTGTTCGAGGAAGCGGGCCAGCAGCTCGGTCAGCCGGTAGCTGCGGCCGGCCAGGCTGACTTCGGTGTGCGGTCCAGCGTCGTTGAGCAGACGTTTGAACGAACGCAGCACCGACCAGCCGGGATCGCGGCGCACCGCGGTTGCGTCCAAACCGAAGCGCAGCTCACCGGCCGCGTTGGCGGCGATGGCCGAAGGCCATGCGTCCACTCCGTCGAAGGACACGACGGGATAGTTGCCTCTGTCGACGACCGCAGCCACGGTGTGGGTGGTGCCGAAGTCGATACCGACTCTCATTGCGCACAATTCTAGGGCGCTACAACGCAGTTGGGCACTACCTGATTTCCGGCGCGCCGATACCGGATTGATCAGCGGGCGGTCATGATGGTCGCCCACCTTGCGTGTCGGCCAGCGCTGACCACTGCTGCGCTACCTCACGCTCGACGGCGGTGGGAACCAGGCCGGCGGGGGCGAACAGCTTCGACGGCATTGGCTCGTCTTCGGTCAGCGGGCGAGCGCTTCCGCGAAGTGCCTTGTAACACATTGCTATTCCAGCGATCGCAATGATGATGACAATGCCGGCGAAGACGATGGACAGGATCCCCTGCACCAACGTGTTGCGGATGACGTCGTCGAGCTGGTCGACATTGGCGGCCGAACCGAACGCCGTCTTGCCGGCGTCCTTGGCCTCCTGGTACCGAAAGTGCTGGGTCCAGTAGCCGACGGCGGGGTCACCGGAGAAGATCTTTTGCCATGACGCTGTCAAAGTGACGATGAGGTCCCACAGCAGTGGGACGCCCGGTATCCAGGCCCACTTCAGGTGACCCTTCTTGATCACGATGACGGTGATGACCGTGAGTGAGATCGCGGCCAGTAGCTGGTTGGCGATACCGAACAGCGGGAACAGCGTGTTGATCCCGCCCAATGGGTCGGTGACGCCCAACAGCAAGGTGCCGCCCCATCCCGCAACCACCAGTATGGTGGCCAACCATGCGCCCGGGCGCCAGCTCGGATTCTGCAGCTTGCGCAGCGGCCCGCCGAGGTTGCTCAGCGCATCGGACACCATGAAGCGTGCGGCCCGGGTGCCGGCGTCGACGGTGGTCAGGATGAACAGCGCCTCGAACATGATCGCGAAGTGGTACCAAAATGCTTTGAGGCCGATGCCGGCAAGGGCGCGGTTCATGATCTCCGACATGCCGAATGCCAGCGTTGGTGCGCCGCCGGTGCGCGACACGATCGAGTGTTCGCCCACGCCCGCGGCAGCCTGGGTGATCTGGTCTGCGCTGGCCGGATTTCCCGATAACCCGAGTCCGTTGACGTAGTCCGCGGCGCTGGCCGCCGTGCCGCCGGTCTTGGCGGCGGGGGCATTGAGCACGAAATACAAGTGCTGGTCCAGGATCGATGCGGTGAGGAGTGCGATGATCGCCACGAAGGACTCGGTCAGCATCCCGCCATAGCCGATCAGGCGCATCTGGCCTTCCTTCTCCAGCATTTTCGGCGTGGTGCCCGAGGAGATCAGCGCGTGGAATCCGGACAGCGCGCCGCAGGCGATGGTGATGAACAGAAACGGAAACAACGCGCCGGCGAACACCGGCCCGTCACCGGTCATGGCGAATCGGGAAACGGCCGGGGCCATGATGTCGGGCCGAACAACCAGCACGCTGACGGCCAGCAGCGCGATGGTGCCGACTTTCATGAACGTAGAAAGGTAGTCACGCGGTGCCAGCAGCAACCACACCGGCAGCACCGACGCCGTGAAGCCGTAGATGATCAGCAGCCATGACAGGGTGACCGGCGACAGGCTGAACCAGGATGCACCCCACGATGTTTCGGCAACCCAGCCGCCGGAGACCACGGCCAACAGCAGCAACCCGATCCCGATCCCGATCACCGACACCTCGGCGACCCGCCCGGGCCGCAGGAACCGCAGATAGCAGCCCATGAACAGGGCAATCGGAATGGTCATCGCGATCGAGAAGACACCCCACGGGCTTTGCGACAGCGCCCGCACCACCACCAGCGCCAGCACCGCGATGATGATCGTGATGATCACCGGCACCCCGATGAGCGCGGCCACCCCGGCTGTCGCGCCGAGTTCGTCGCGCACCATCTGCCCGAGCGAGCGCCCGCGCCGCCGAGTGGAGATCCACAACACCAGGTAGTCGTGCACGCAGCCGGCGAATACCGCTCCGGCCACAATCCATATGGTGCCGGGCAAATAACCCATCTGGGTGGCCAAAACCGGACCGACCAGCGGACCGGCTCCGGCGATGGCGGCGAAATGGTGGCCGAACACCACCCGACGGTCGGTGGGCACGTAGTCCATGCCGTCGTCGAGATATTCGGCCGGGGTGGCGTGATCGTCGCGGAGCCCTGCATGGCCTCCAAGTGAGCCCAGAAGACCCCGCGGACAACGTCTTTCTGCAGATCGGCCCGCTAAACGATCACCAATACAGCTACGACATCCCAAAGGATCAGCCGGCTGGCTTGTATTGGTACCACCCCCATTTCCACACGGCGACCGCACATCAGGGCTGGAACGGGCTCTCCGGCGCAATCATCGTCGAGGGCGACATTGACGCGGTGCCCGAGATCGCCGCCATGCGTGAGCGCACCATCGTGATCAACGAGCTGTGGATCGCCGATGACAGCGGTGAGGTTCCGTTAACCGTGGTGGCGCCCATCGCGGGCGATGTGCCGTTCGCCTCCTTTCCCTCAGTGCCGTCGAGCATGTACTACACCGTCAACGGCCAACTCATCCCAGACATCACCATGCAACCGGGTGAAGCCCAGCGCTTTCGGGTGCTCAACGCGTGCCCGCATCGGTCGATATGGCTGCACGTGGAAGGGCATTCACTCGAGCAGATCGGAACCGATGGGACGCCCTACGCCGCCCCGCGCACGCGCCAGCACATTTTCTTGTCCTCGGCCAACCGGGCCGAGTTCATCATCAAAGCGGGCGAGCCCGGGCGCTACCGGATCTACGCCGAAGCCTACGACCAGGGACACCCCGGTGGCCCCCGCCCTTATCTGCCGCTGGCCACCCTGGTGGTGCGCGGCAAACCGACCGACACACCGATGCCGAAGACCCTGGTGGAGCCGCCACGGATGCCGAACCTGCCGGTGTCGCGGCGCCGGGTTCTGGTGTTCTCCGGCGATATCAGCGGGCGGACCGGTATGGGAATCCAGTTCCTCATCGACGGTAAGGAGATGAATATGGACCGGATTGATCAGGAGGTCGAGGGTGGCACGGTCGAGGAGTGGACGATAGTCAATGAGGACGTCTTCCAGCACCCCTTGCATATCCACATAAACCCGTTCCAGGTTGTCGACGTCCAAGGGATCCCAGCAGGTGACACCAGTTGGGCGGCGGCCTACGAGCCCGACATCTGGTGGGACACATTCCGCCTACCACCGTACCGCAGGTATACGTTGCGGACCTACTTCCGTCCGGACGTGACCGGCAAGACCGTCTATCACTGTCACATCCTGCCCCACGAAGACAGGGGAATGATGGGCATCTTGCTCGTCGATCCCCAGGGCAGTATCCGAAGGGGGCGCCGTGAGGCTGCGCCGCCCGCTGCTGGCCGCATTCATCGCCGCTCTGGTGTTTGCCGTCGGTCCCGCGGTGGCCGAGCCCGAAGATGCCCAGTTGCCGCTGCACAAGGAGGGTCGCTATGTCTTCACCCAGCAGCATCGGGACAATCTGAGTTGGTGGAACCGCACCTGGACTCCGCAACTGGTGCCCAAGGGTGCAATGCTGGAAGTACAGCTTCCCAGCACCCCGGTGCACTGGATTCCCTACGGAGAACCGGAGTGTCAGCCGAGCCCAGGCTGGGACTGGGCCGAGATCAGCGGTTCCTGGTACCCCGACGGTCCGCCGCGCCATCAGCGTGTGCCGGTGCAACTGGTCGGTCAGCGTATTGTTCCCAACCCAAACCGCATGAGGGAGTCGGCCAACCCCTATGAACTTCCGGGGGTCTACATCCCGTTCGACAAGCGAGTGTTGGGCAGCTCGACCCTCAGTGTGTTCGAGTACCGACTCGAGACCGGTGCCCCCGACGACTATTGGGCGGGCAGGGGCCTGGCGACGATATGCTTTCGCCCCGAACCGATTCCCGAAGATGTAAGGGTGCTGGGCTTCCCGCCCGATACTCCGCCCACCTTCGTGCTTACCTTGGTGGTCGGCGTGCGACAGGCATCCTATGGGGGTGGTCTGCCGCCGACCCCACTGCCGGCACCGCCGGAGGTGCGCCCCATGCCCGACGAGCCTGCGCCATAGGCACTCCGGCACAGAGATTGCAGATGGGAGGTCACTACGATCCGGCTAGGAGCCGACGAATGGCGCGGCGCCTTTCAAAAGCATTTGATCAGAATGTGATTCGGACTTGGCGCTGGCTTCTAGGCTCAGGGCAAACCCCAGAGTTTCGGCTGCCGTTGATACGGATGAGCACCAGCCACGCCAACAGATCTGCCCGACGATTTCGAGATGGCAGCCATGGGATGCCCGGCGTACGATACGAAGCCATGCGAGTTGCGGTGTACGCATGGGTGTCGATCGCGGCGGTGCTGGCCGCCGCCGTCGGCCCTGGACTCGCACCGGATGTTGCGCGAGCGGATCCACCAGGCGCGCACACAATCACCTACATCGCGAAGGTGGATGCCCCGATCTCCAGCGGACGGGCCATCTACATGGTCAACGACACCTACACGGCAACCGCCCCGTTGAGCGCGACCGGCCGCGAATTCACCACCACTACGATGCTGGCCGATCCGGCGAAAGCGGCGATGCAAGTAAGTATCCCGTGGCCGTACTCGGACAATGTGCACTGCGAAATCGATGTGGACAACCACATTGTCGCGCAGGTGGATCAGTTCGTGGCGTCCACGCCCGGCAACGGCGACCCCAACTCCTACGGAGTGGTGTCGTGCGGCGCCGGGTCGTTGCCCGTGCCGCTGTGGTGGGCGAAAATCTGCGACGCATGGTGGTGTACGGATACGTCGTTGCCGTCTAACGCCCGTGATCAAGCCCGCGCCGACGTGACGCGGGACTCGGATCTGGGGCGCAGTCCTTCGTGGCCTCCGCCTGACCCAAATGAGCCGGCCACCTAGTTCGGGCTGCCGGCCTAGCGCGCTCTGGCGCTGAGCCCGTTGACGTCAACGATCGATATCTCAGCGTAGCCGACGGCGATCAACCCGTCACGTTCAAAGCCCTTGAGGATCTTGTTCAGAGACGGTCGCTGCACACCGAGCATTGCCGATAGCGTGCGTTGCGCGAGTTGTACTGATCCTTCCGATGATTCGTCGAGCAGTAGCTGGGCAACCTGAGCCGGAAGCGGTCGGCCCAGCAGGGCAATGAGCCGGGCTTGCCCGGCTGAGACGCACTGTGCGACCGATGACAGCCAGCGCCGCGCGATGTTGGGGTGGCCTGCCAGTAGGCTCTCGAAGTTCGCCCGGTCCAGATAGAGGCAAGTGCTGTCCTCGAGCGCGCGGGCGGTATAGGCCATCGGCATCTCCAGCAACAGCGGAATGTCTCCGTCGACATCGCCGCCGCGCAGCACATCGACGACTGCGCGCCGCCGCCCCGAACCTACCGCGAGCTCGATCTGTCCCTGTCGCACAATCCACACCCCGGTCGGATCTTGGCCGAGATTGAAAAGTACTGCCCCGGAGGTGAACTGACGTTGACTAAGGGTTCCGGCGAGAGCCGTGAGGTCGTTGGGATGCAGCGGCGCTGCCGCTCCCCGCCCGACGCAGCGGGCCACCCACGCGGCGTGGCGGACTTGCGACTCACTGGGTTGCGCGCCACCGGTGAAAAGGGTGACCGCCTCTCGAAATCCCGATCCGCGGCGTTCGCTCATCGTCGTGCCCTCCTAGATTCCTGTAATCCTGATGACATTTCCGCGGTGTGCGCAAGGTCTAGCGGATTGAGTGTCAGCGGCGCCGCTTCTCATGCGCCGACGTACGGAGGTATTCGAAATGGCAACTGCTGCTTCATCTGGCTCGGAGGCATCGACAATATCCCGCCAGGCCGTGCGAGGCCTGCTTATGGGCGGGGGAGCGGGTGTGCTCGCCTCGCTGGTGATGGCGATGTTCGCGATGCTGGCCGGCGCCACGCTGCTGCACAGCGGGTTCTTCACCCCGCTCTATCGCATCGCCGCTACGTTCGTCGGCCCCGACGCGATGGTGCAGTCGATGCGGGCGGCCACGGCGGGACAACTGTTCACCTTCATCGCCGCGCCGGCGGTGCTGGGCGCGCTCGTGCACATGATGGTGGGCGCGGGGTATGGCGCGGTCTTCGGGCTGATTGTGGACCGGGTGCGACTGCGCGGCGTCGCCCTGGTCGGCGCGGCGCTGGTCTGGGGCCTGGCGGTTTTCGCGGTCAGCACCTGGATTGCCTTGCCCGTTTCGGCGGCGCTGTTCGGCGGCGGGGATCCGGTGCGCAACATGGCGGCTGCGGCCGGTTACGGCCCCTTTGCCGTCCAGCACCTGATCTACGGGGCGGCGCTTGGCCTGCTCCTGCTCAAACCGGCGAACCGCTAGCGCGTCAATACAGCGCCCGCACGGTGTCGATGGTGTCTGCGTCGGCCGGCCCCTTGTCGTCGCGGTAGCGCACCACCCGGGCGAAGCGCAACGCCAGCCCGCCGGGATAACGCGAGGACGCCTGCACGCCGTCGAAGGCCACCTCGACCACCTGCTCGGGGCGCAGCGCGACCACATAGCCGTCGGTGCCCCCCACGGCAAGTTCGGTGAATTGCGCGGTCTGCCAGTCCAGCATGGCATCGGTCATGCCTTTGAACGTCTTGCCCAGCATCACGAATTCGCCGGTGGCGGCATCGCGGGCGCCGAGGTGAATATTGGACAGCTTGCCGCGTCGTCGTCCTGACCCCCACTCCACCGCGAGCACCACCAGGTCCAGCGTGTGCACCGGTTTGACCTTCAGCCATCCGGCGCCGCGGCGGCCGGCCAGGTAGGGCGCGGTGGGGGATTTGGCCATCACGCCTTCGTGGCCGGCGGCCAGTGTTGCCCGCAGAAAATCGGTCGCCGCGGCCGCGTCTGCGGTGATCAGCCGATCGACTCGGTGCCGGGCCGGCACCACGGCGTCCAGGGCTGCCAGCCGGTCGGTGGTCGGCGCATCGAGTAGGTCGCGTCCATCCCGATGCAAGATGTCGAAGAAGAACACCGACAGCGGCTGTTTGGCTTGGGCGGCAGCGACATTCACCGACCGGCCAAATCGTGATGCGGTGACCTGGAAGCGATGCGGCCGGCCGTCTGGTTGC
This sequence comes from Mycobacterium liflandii, assembly GCF_022354805.1. Classification (NCBI taxonomy): domain Bacteria; kingdom Bacillati; phylum Actinomycetota; class Actinomycetes; order Mycobacteriales; family Mycobacteriaceae; genus Mycobacterium; species Mycobacterium liflandii. The sequence continues at coordinate 2,400,098 of NZ_CP023138.1, forward strand.
AGGGCAATCGCCTCGCCGTCGGCAACAAGATCGCGGACCGGCAGCGCCAGCGTTGCCTGAACCACCTCCGGCAGGCGGGCCGTGACGTCGTCGAGGCTTCGGGTATAGACGGTGACCTCATCACCGGTTCGGTGGATCTGAACCCGGGCGCCATCCAACTTTGCCTCGAAAATTGTTGCACCGCCATGGCGTTCGAGGGCATCGGTGATGCTGCCGGCGCTCTGCGCCAGCATCGGCCCGATCGGTCTGCCCACCCGCAGCGTGAACGAATCCAGCGCGCCGGCCGTGCCCGATGACCCGGCCGCCAGGCACGCCGCCGCCACCGTCGGTAAATCCCCGCCCAGCATGGCGGCTCGTTGCACCGCCGTAGCGGGGACTTCGGCCGCCCTGGCGACGGCGTCGACCATGATCCCGGCCAGCGCGCCCTGGCGCAGTTCGCCGCTGAGCAGCCGCACCAGAAAGGCCTGCTCGGTTTCGGTCGAAGCGGCGAACAACCGAGTGATGAGTTCGCGGCGGCGGGCCGCAGACCCCTTACCCGACACCGCGCCGATCTCGCTGAACGCCGCGTCGGTACCGGTGACGGTGAGCGCCGGGCTACCCGCGGCCGCGGGCAGCGACCGCAACGTGGCCCAGCCCACGCCGATCTGGCGCTGCCGCAGCTCGCCGGAGAGCCACGCCACGACGATCGCGACCAGCTCCGGGTCGGGTGCGGCCGCGCGTAACAGCTCGGCAATCCGTGCGACCTTGGCCAGCCGAGACGAGGTGCCGCCCACATTAAGCGAAGTGCTTGCTATGTCGATGAGGAGCACGTTTCGAGCTTGGCATGAGTCGCTGACATCAATGCACGGTAGACGCGCTAGCGTTCCGAGATAACGTTACAAATTGTCATGATTCTGACAAGGCATCGAGAGGTCCGGATGGAGATCAGCGGCAAGAAGGCCGTCGTTATCGGCGGCGCGTCGGGGATGGGTCGTGCCACCGCCGAATTACTGGCAAAACGCGGTGCTGACGTGGCGATACTGGACCGCGAGGGGTCCGACGGCAAGAGTGTTGCCGAGGCGATCGGCGCGGCGTTCTACCCGGTCGATGTCACCGACTTCGCCGGCACCGAAGAGATCCTGCAGACCGCGGTTGATCGTCTCGGCGGTCTGCACGTCATCGTGACCACCGCCGGCGGTGGTATCGCCAAGCGGACCCTGACCAAGTCCGGTCCGCACGACCTGGAATCCTTCCGCTCCGTGGTGGATCTCAACCTCATTGCCACCTTCAACATCAGCCGGCTCGCCGCCGCGCACATGGCCAACAACGAGCCGGAGGACGACGAGCGCGGCGTCATCATCAACACCGCATCCATCGCGGCCTTCGAGGGCCAGATTGGGCAGGTCGCCTACACGGCCGCCAAGGCTGGAATCGCCGGCATGTGTTTGACCATGGCCCACGATCTGGGCTCGATGGGGATCCGGGTGCTGGCTATTGCGCCGAGCCTGTTCCTCACCGGGCTGACTGCGATGGTCCCCGACGAGATGGCCGCCCAGCTGGTCAAGGACGCCGCCTTCCCGAAGCGGATGGGCCGGCCCGAGGAATACGCCAAGCTGGTCGCGGCAATCGTGGACAACCCGATGCTCAACGGGCAGTGCCTGCGACTAGATGCGGGACAGCGGTTCGCGCCCAAGTGAGTGACCCCACAAACCCCGCCGATCGCACCGCACATATTTGAGTACACTCTTTAGGTGATCGGCCGGGCCCGTAACGAGGCGAGCTTGGCAGTGCCGCGAGGAGGGCCCTGATGGGTATCGCATTGACCGACGACCATCGCGAGCTTGCCGAGGTAGCCCGCGCGTTCTTGACCCCGCAGAAGGCGCGCTGGGCGGCGCGTTCGCTGCTCGATTCACCCGATGAGTCGCGACCACCCTTCTGGCAGGACATGGTCGAGCTCGGTTGGCTCGGCTTGCACATCGACGAGCGTCACGGCGGCTCCGGCTACGGATTGCCTGAACTTGTCGTGGTAGTCGAAGAACTCGGCCGTGCGGTGGCGCCCGGCCCCTTTGTGCCCACCGTTATCGCTTCGGCGGTGCTCGCCAAGGAGGGCAGCGACGAGCAGCAGACGCGGCTGCTGCCGGGCCTGATCGACGGCACCGTCACCGCTGGCATCGGCCTCGACGGCAACGTACGGGTCGAGAACGGGGTCGCCAGCGGTGATGCCGGGATCGTGCTGGGCGCGGGACTGGCCGAGCTGCTGCTGGTCGCCGCGGGGGACGACGTGCTGGTGCTGGACCGCGGCCGCAGCGGTGTGTCGGTGGAGGTTCCGGACAACTTCGATCCCACGCGGCGCTCGGGGCGGGTGCGGTTGCACGAGGTGAAGGTCAGCGGGCAGGACCTCTTGTCCGGCGTCCGGGCCGCGGCGCTGGCCCGGGCGCGGACCGTGCTGGCCGCCGAGGCGGTCGGCGGCGCGGCCGACTGCGTCGACGCCGCTGTCGCCTACGCCAAGGTGCGCCAGCAATTCGGTCGCACCATCGCCACTTTCCAAGCGGTGAAACACCATTGCGCAAACATGCTGGTGGCCGCCGAGTCTGGGATCGCCGCGGTATGGGATGCCGCGCGGGCAGCCACCGAGGACGAAGAACAGTTCCAGCTCATCGCCGCAGTGGCCGCGCTGCTGGCGTTCCCGGCCTACGCGCGCAACGCCGAACTCAACATCCAGGTGCACGGCGGGATCGGATTCACCTGGGAGCATGACGCGCATCTGCATCTACGCCGGGCGCTGGTGGATGCGGCCCTGTTGGGCGCGGAAGTGCCGGCTCGTGATGTTTTCGAGCGCACCGCCGCCGGAGCGACGCGAGAGAACAGCCTGGACCTGCCCGCCGAGGCCGAAGAATTGCGTACCCAGATCCGGGCCGACGCCGTCGAGATCGCTGCCCTCGACAAGGCTGCCCAACTCGACAAGCTGATCGAGACCGGTTATGTGATGCCGCACTGGCCCAAGCCGTGGGGGCGCGCGGCGGATGCGGTGGAGCAGCTGGTGATCGAGGAGGAGTTCCGCAAGGCGGCCATCAAACGCCCGGACTATTCGATCACCGGCTGGGTGATCCTGACGCTGATTCAGCACGGGACCGCTTGGCAGATCGAGCGATTCGTGGAGAAGGCGCTGCGGCAGGAGGAGATCTGGTGCCAGCTGTTCTCCGAGCCGGAGGCCGGATCGGATGCGGCCTCGGTCAAGACCCGCGCCACCCGGGTCGATGGCGGCTGGAAGATCAACGGCCAGAAGGTGTGGACCAGCGGCGCGCAGTACTGCGCCCGCGGTCTGGCCACCGTACGCACCGATCCTGACGTGCCCAAACACGCGGGCATCACCACGGTGATCATCGATATGAAGTCGCCCGGGGTCGAGGTCCGCCCGCTGCGTCAGATCACCGGTGGTTCGGAATTCAACGAGGTGTTCTTCAACGACGTGTTCGTTCCCGACGAAGATGTCGTCGGCACGCCCAACTCCGGCTGGACGGTCGCGCGGGCGACATTGGGCAACGAGCGGGTCAGCATCGGCGGCAGCGGTGGCTACTACGAGGGCCTGGCCGCCAAGCTGGTCAAGCTGGCCCAGAACGGGGTGGATCGATTGGCCGGCGCCGAGATTCGGGTCGGGTACTTCCTAGCCGAAGACCACGCGCTGCGGCTGCTCAACCTGCGCCGGGCCGCGCGCAGCGTCGAAGGTGCCGGTCCGGGGCCGGAGGGCAACGTCACCAAGCTCAAGCTGGCCGAACACATGGTGGAGGGCGCGGCCATCTCGGCGGCCTTGCTGGGCCCCGAGATCGCCCTGCTAGATGGCCCCGGTGCGGTGATCGGCCGGATGGTGATGGGCGCTCGCGGCATGGCGATCGCGGGCGGCACCTCGGAGGTGACCCGCAACCAGATCGCCGAGCGGATCCTCGGCATGCCGCGTGATCCTTTGATCAACTAGCGCCCGCGGCTCGGGGTCATCCGCCTCGCGGGCTCAGGCCGGGCGGGGGACCGCCGCCAGGCGCGATTGGCCGAGCCAGGCGGGCACCGACCGGCGCACCTGCGCCGGCCCGTCGATGCGCACCCCGCCGTTGAGCATCGCCCGCGACCAGGACTGGTCCCCGCGCCAGAGCTGAGTCAGCGTGAGCAGGCTGGTCTCGACGGTCGCGGCAACCTGATAGCCGGGGTCGAAATCGCACACGTCGGCCTCTCCCTCGGACACCAGCAGCCACCAGCGTGCGGCTTTGGGTGCCACACCGGCCAACCGGAACGCCAGGACCGTGCGGGCCCGCGGCCACGCGTCGATGGGTACGGTGCGCCGGATATCCCACATCAACAGGTGCGGATCGAGGTCTTCGTCGCCGAGCTCAGGTATCCAGCGAATGCCCCACTCACCGAGTGCATCCACCACCGTGGCGAGCTCGCGACCGCAGGTTGTCAGCGAGTACGAGGTGCGCCCCTCGATATCGCTGCGTTCAACGACAGCGGCCTTGGTCAACGACTTGAGTCGCTTGGACAACAACGCCGGTGACATCTTGGGTACCCCGCGGCGCAGGTCGTTGAAATGCGTGCTGCCCAGCAGCAGCTCCCGAACCACCAGCAGTGTCCATCGTTCGTCGAGCAACTCCATCGCCTTGGCGACCGGGCAGAACTGGCTGTATGTGGACATCGCGCAAGACCCTCCAGTCAACTGTGTCCAGTAGACGCTGTGGCGATCGAATTGACTAGTACAGATTGTGTACCGCCGCAGGTTCACATCTGTCACTGGAAGTGATTCAGCGCCGGCCCGACGATGGTGATCAGTCATCAGAACAGCCCAGAAAGGTAACTCGTCATGACGACCCTGGCCCGGACCGAACCGACCGATCGCGGTTACGAAAGCAAGCATCGCGCCCTGTGGGCATTGGGCGACTATCTGGCCGTGGCCACCGATCTGGTGTCGCCACTTGGCCCAATCCTGTTGGAAGCCAATCGAATCAGCGCCGGTGACCGGGTGCTGGATGTCGCGGCCGGATCTGGCAACGTGGCGATACCGGCCGCGCTGGCCGGGGCTGACGTCATTGCCAGCGACCTGTGCCCGAACCTGCTCGAGTGCGGCCGGGGGCTGGCGGCCGCCCGTGGTGCCAGCCTGCGCTGGGTGGAGGCCAACGCCCAAGCCTTGCCGTTCGACACCGATGAGTTCGACGCCGTGGTTTCCTGCGTCGGCGTCATGTTCGCGCCGTATCACCAGCCCTGCGCCGACGAGCTGGTTCGAGTGTGCCGGCCCGGCGGGGTGATCGGTTTGATCAGCTGGACCCCAGGCGGATTCATCGGTGAGATGTTCACGACCATGAAGCCCTACCTGGCCCCTCCGCTACCGGGCGCCCAGCCGGCGCCGCTGTGGGGAACCGAAGGCCACGTCCGTGAGTTGTTCGCGGATCGGGTCACCGACTTTGCCGTTCGCCGCGGTGCGTTGCTGGTGGACGAGTTCGCCGACGGTGCGTCCTTCCGTGACTACTTCAAAGCGAACTACGGGCCCACCATTGCGGCCTATCGGGCGATAGCGGCCGAACCCGATCGTGTCGCGGCGCTGGACGCGGAGCTGGCCGCACTCGGCGACCGGTATCTGGCCGGCAGCTCGGCGATGGAATGGGAGTACCTGCTGGTCACCGCGCGCAAGCGGTGATCAGCGCCCGGCCGGTGCGAAAAGCGGCGCCCCGCCGGTGCCCCGCTCCGGCCGGATAGTGACCGGCATGCCACAGGTCACCGAATCGGGTTCGCAATCAACGATATTGGCGGCCACTCGCAGCCCGGCTTGCTCGCTGAGTTCTACCAGGGCGATGATGTAGGGCGTCGGGATGTCCGGGTGGTACCGGTGGTGGTTGACCGTGTAGGTAAACACCGTGCCGCGCCCGGATACCGGACGTGGCACCAGCGCGGCGTTGCAGTCATCGCACCGTCCGGTTGCCGGGTGTACCCAGCGAGCGCAAGTATCGCAGTGCTCGATGAGCAGCGAGAAGATCGGCTCGGCGGACACGCTCAATACAGTACACTTTATTAATTCGTGTACGCGGGGCCTTCGGACGGTTGCAGATGAAGCATTTCGAGAAAGACGCGATCCTATCCGGTATCGGGATTTCGCGGATCGGCCGTCGAACCGGCATCCCCGGGCTCGAACTGACCATGGAGGCGGTGCGGGCCGCCGTTGCCGACGCCGGCCTGACCCCCGCTGATGTCGACGGCATCGCGACGCTGGGCGACACCCCGGCCGCCGACGTCAACGCCGAACTGCAGATCGACGCCCCGGACTGCGGAACCGGCTTCGGTACCGGCGGGTTGTTGAGCCCGGTGATGTCGGCCTGCCGTGCCGTCGCCGAGCGGCGCGCCCGTCATGTGATCGTTTACCGGACCATTCAGATGCTGGGCGGCACCGTTGCGCTCCAACCGGAGCAGGACGCTCCCGCTCCGCCGCTGGCCCGCATGTTCGATGTTGCCGAGGGTGCCCCGCGCCCGGCGGTGGGGCCGATGGATGACATCACCGATCTCATTGCGGCGCATGCCTACTCGGCGGCGAACTGGCTGGCGCTGAACTGCCGCCGCCACATGGAGCTGTATGGCACCACAAGGGAGCAGCTGGGCTGGGTCGCCCTCAACGGGAGGCGCAACGCGGCGTTGAATCCGCTTGCCGTCTATCGCGAACCCATGACCATGGCTGACTACTTGGGGGCGCGCCCGGTGTCCACACCATTGGGCTTGCTGGATTGCGATGTGCCCATCGACGGCTGCGTCGCGGTGCTGGTCTCGACCGCCGAATACGCGCGTGATTGTCGGCACCGCGCTGTCCGGGTCGAGGCGATTGGGGGATCCGATGGGTCCGGCGGCTGGTTTCACCGCGCCGACTATCCCAAGATGGCGATGTCGGACGCCGCGGCGCAGATGTGGTCGCGCACCGCGTTGAAACCAGCCGATCTCGACGTCGCGCAGCTATATGACGGCTTTACGTTTCTGACCCTGGCCTGGCTGGAAGCCCTGGGCATTTGCGCCGACGGCGAAGCCGGCCCGTTTGTCGAGGGCGGAGCGCGAATAGCGCGTGACGGGAAGTTGCCGCTCAACACCTACGGTGGCCAGCTATCGGCGAGACGCATGCATGGCTACTGGGCACTGCATGAAGGCTGTCTACAGTTGTGCGGGGATGCGGGGCAGCGGCAGGTGCCGCGCCGCCCAGAGGTCGGGGTGGTTTCTGTGGGCGGAGGACCGATTGCCGGATGCATGTTGTTGACGTGTTGAATCAGCTGGTGGGGTGGGGCAGTTGAGCGTTGAGCCGGATGTGATCCGGGCGGACAAGCGAGCCGCAAGAGTCGCCCGCCACATTGAGGCCGAGATCGTGCGCCGCGGGTGGACAGTGGGGGCGTCGCTGGGTTCCGAGGGCGCTCTGCAACAGCGGTATGGCGTAAGTAGGTCGGTGCTGCGTGAAGCGGTTCGGCTCGTCGAGCACCATCAGGTCGCCAGGATGCGTCGCGGACCCAACGGTGGGCTGCTTATCTGCGCGCCCGATGCCGGACCTGCGACCCGGGCCGTCGTCATCTACCTCGAATATCTCGGCATCACCCTGGGGGAATTGCTCGACGCGCGGCTGGTGTTCGAGCCGCTGGCGGCCTCGCTTGCCGCCGAGCACATCGACGAAGCCGGGATCGACCGGCTGCGAGCGGTGTTACGCGCGGAGGAACAGCGCAAGCCGGGGCTGCCGGCTGCGCGTGACGAGTTCCATGTGGCGCTGGCGCGGCAGTCGAAAAATCCAGTCCTGCAACTCTTTATCGAAATCCTGATGAGGTTGACCCGCCGCTACGCGCTCACTTCGCGCACAGATACGGTGGCCGAGGCGTTTGAGGCTGTCGACCAGATGCACAACGACCACGCGGCCATCGCTGCAGCCGTCACGGCGGGGGATTCGGCGCGTGCCAAGACGCTCAGCGAGCAGCACGTGCAACAGGTGACCGGTTGGCTGCAACAGCATCAACCTGGTGGGGATGCCAAGCTGGCGCACGTGCCGCGCCGGTCACTGCGGCTGGACTCCGAGACCCCGCCCGGCAAGCTCGCCGAAGTGTTGGCCGCCACGATCGCCGACGACATCGCCGCCAGCGGCTGGCAGCTCGATTCGGTCTTCGGGACCGAAACAGCTTTGCTGCAGCGCTATCGGGTGAGCCGTGCGGCGCTGCGGGAAGCCGTGCGGCTACTGGAGTATCACTCGGTGGCGCGCATGCGCCGCGGTCCCGGTGGTGGGCTGGTGGTCACCAAACCACAGTCGCAGGCCAGCATCGACACCATTGCGCTCTACCTGCAGTACCGCCAGCCCAGCCGCGAGGACCTGCGTTGTGTTCGTGACGCCATCGAGATCGCAAACGTAGCCAAAGTCGTGGAGCAGCGCGCCCGGCCCGAGGTTGCTTCGGTCCTCGACGAGCTGGTTGTGGCCAGCGACTTCGCGTTCGAGGACGCCGCAGACGCCGCCCGCAAGGTCGCCGTCGAGGAGTTCGGCTTTCATGTCGGTCTGGCTCAGCTGGCGGGCAACGCACTATTGGACTTGTTTCTGCGGATAATCGTCGAATTGTTTCAACGGCACTGGTCCAGCACCGAACACCAGCAGCCGACGTTCAACGATGTCGGCGCCGTCGAACATGCGCATCAGCGGATTCGCGAGGCGATCATCGCCGGCGATGACAGCCTGGCCCGCTACCGCATCCGCCGTCACCTTGATGCTGCGGCGTCCTGGTGGCTCTAGTCCTGTGCCGGGGATCTGACAAACCCATAGAGCCCGTGCATAGCAACGCCTCTCGACGGGTATGCCGATAGCCAAGCGAGAGGCCGGTCCAGCGGGGTGCCGGCGCAGGCGGGAGCGTTGAGATGACCACTAGCACGGTGACCGGACAACGAAACTTTGTCCATTCCGCGCTGCTGTACCACTCCCAGCATGAGTATCTGGAATCGGTGCAACGCTTCGTTCGCGAGGCGATGGTGCTAGATGAGCCGGTCCTGGTCGCGGTGCCCACCGACCGGCTGGCGCTGCTGGGTAGCCGGCTGCGCGGTGGAGCCACGGCCGAGCTGCAAATGATCGACATCGCCGAGGCCGCCCGCAACCCGAGCCGGCTGCTGGCCCTGCAGAATGCGTTCGTGGCGCGACACCGCGGTCGGCGGGTCCACATTGTCAGCCAACTTGTCTGGCCGGGGCGCACCGTGGACGAGTGTCTGGCCTGCATGCAGCACGAGGCGCTGGTCAATGCGGCGCTGGAAAACGACAGAGTGACGGCGCTGTGCCTCTACGACGCCGAACGAATGGAGGAGGAGGTGCTCGCCGACGCCCGCGCCACCCATCCGTTGCTGTGGAAATGCGGGTCGCCGCAGCGCAGCGCCGACTACGCGCCGGCTGAGGTCCTGGCCCGGTGCAATCGGCCGCTACCACTTCATCCGGGCGCCGTTACCTACCTGGTGCGCGAGAGCACCGACCTGCGGCCCGCGCGCTCGTTCGCCGTCGACTACGCGGGTTGGGTCGGTTTGTCGCAGGAAGGCCTCACCGATCTGCAGTTGATCGCCACGGAGTTGGCCACCAACAGCCTGCAATACGCCGACGGTGGCTGCCAGCTGGCATTTTGGCGTCACGATGAGCATCTGGTGTGTGAGGCGCGCGACGGCGGGGAACTCGGTGACCAGATGGCCGGACGTCACATCCCCGGCGGCAGCGGAACTGCCAGCCGCGGACTGTTCCTGGTCAACGCCATGGCGGATTTGGTCCGCACGCATACCTCGGCAAGCGGCACCACCATCCAGGCCTACCTACGCCTTGATCCGATGCGAGGCCAGACCGGATAGCGGCCCGCATACCTGCGGGCCGTCAGCCAGGCGAACCAGCCCTACTGTTCTTCTGGATATGTTGGGACGACCGGCTCCACGGGTGACTCGCGTTGGGTTGAGCAACCCGCCGACGCCACGGCGAACGCCGCGGCCAGTACCACGACCACCATCCGGATTGCCTGCATGCCCTTGCTGGTTTTCCTCGCGCTCATTACCGCGCCTTCCACTAGCCCCAATCCCCACAACCTGCGATTTGTAGCGCAAGCCGATGCTAACGCCATCGTTTGGCGACGCGAGCGGTTTTCGGATCTTTGGGCGGCCCGGTTGCGCCAGCGCGCGGCCGCTGCAGACAAAACCCGCTTGCGCCGGTCGCCGACCCCGTCTAGTGTCACCGTTCGTGCGTCTTCTCGAGCGTGCCGTAGTAGCCAGCACCCGCAGCGGGGTCTGATCCAGACCGACCCCCCGCTGTGGGTCGGAAGCTACTGCCGTCGGTCGTTCCTGCGAATCAGAGAAGACCGCCACCATGACTCTGCTCACCACTTTCGATCTGGACCTCGACCCCGAACCGATCGACGGTTCGGCGCGCAAGCCCGGCGCGCGAGCACATTTCGCGGGAATCTTCGGCGTCGATTTGCCGCGCGGACTGCGCGAGCAGGCCGCCACGATGTCATGGGATCGCTTTGTCGCGACCTATGGTCGCACCGGCGGTCCGGTCCGGTTGGGGCACTGGGAGTGCACCGACGCGGATCGGCCATCCGGGCGGCTGGGGCCGCAGGCCCGCAGCTTCCGCGCGATGATCCCCGTCGGGGATCAGATGAGCACCTCGACTGCCGCCGCGGGCGGCCCGATGGCGGCCCTGACCGCGATGCTGCACGACCGCGCGATCATGGTCGAGACGCTGAAATTCCATCAGGTGCAATCCGGCCCACACACCGCGACGTTCATCTGCGGAACCAACGGGGTGCGCTCCCAGTGGGCTATGGGCTGGTCGCAGGACCCGACTCAATCCGCGCTGCGTGCGCTGATCGCCTGCGCCAACCGGCTGCTCGACTGATGTCCGGCTCGGCTGGTGGGCGGGTGATCAGAGCGGACGCAACACGATCGGCATCCCGTCCTTGGGGACGGGCATACCTCCGTAGTCCCAGCACGCACGGTAGTCCGGCCGGGCGAGCTCCAGGCGGTAGCGGCGCAGCAATCGGTGCAGGATCGTCTTGATCTCCAATTGACCGAACACCATGCCGAGGCATTTGTGCGCGCCGCCGCCAAACGGTGTGAACGCGTAGCGGTGCCGCTTGTGTTCGTTGCGCGGCTCGGCGAACCGATCCGGGTCGAATGTCATTGGATCCGTCCAGAATTCGGGCAGGCGATGGTTCATCCCCGGGTATGCGATGACGTTGGTGCCTTTGGGTAGGTAGTAGCCCAGCAGCTCCGTATCCCGCACGGTCTGCCGCATCGCCCATTGGACCGGGGTCACCAAGCGGATCGACTCGTTCATCACCAGATCGAGGGACTCCAGCTTTTCCAGCGCCTCGATGTCGAGTGGTCCGTCACCGAGGCGGTCCGATTCGTCCCGGCAGCGCTGCTGCCACTCCGGATGGGCGGCCAGGTGGTAGGCCATCGTCGTGGCCGTCGACGTCGACGTGTCATGGGCCGCCATCATCAAGAAGATCATGTGGTTGACGATGTCCTGGTCGGAGAACCGGTTGCCGTCCTCGTCGGCGGTATGGCACAGCACCGTGAGTAGGTCGTTGCCCTCCTGGCCGCGCCGTTCGGTGACCCGGGCGGCGAAGTAGTTTTCCAGAAGCTGCCTCGCCCGTATCCCTCGCCACCAGGTGAACGGTGGCACGCTGGTGCGGATCACCGCGTTGCCCGCGCGGGTCGTCGTGGTGAACGCCCGGTTCACCTTGGTCACCAGCTCGTGGTCGGTGCCCGGTTCGTGGCCCATGAAGACCATGGACGCGATGTCAAGGGTCAGCTTCTTCATCGCGGGATAGAGCAGGAAGCGCGCGTCGTTGGTGGCCCACTCTCCGGCGATGGCTCGCGATGCCACCTCGTCCATGTGCTCGACGTAGCCAACCAGCCGGGACCGGACGAATGCCTCCTGCATGATCCGGCGGTGGAACATGTGTTCTTCGAAGTCCAGCAGCATCAGCCCGCGGCGAAAGAACGGCCCGATCACCGGGACCCAGCCTTGTTGCGAATAGTCCTTGTTGCGGTTGGAGTAGATGACCTGGGCGGCGTCGGGCCCCAGGGCGACGACGGCCGGCAGCACCGGCGAGTCGCCGAATACGACCGGGCCCTTGGTTCGGTACAGGAACATCAAGTAGTCGGGTCCGCCGCGCAACATCTCGATGAGGTGCCCCAGGATGGGCAATCCTGCATCACCGACAACCGGCTTGAGGTCACTGCCCGGTTGGGGATCGGCGAGCGTGGTTTCGGGAAATTGCGTCTTGAGTAGCCAGCGCTCGACCATGCCCATGCCGGGGAAATTGTTGAACGACGGGGTCAGCCGACGCTGGGCTTGGTCGAGGAGGTATGCCGGGGTACTGATAGTGGCCACTGGCGCTCCTTCGTTGTGGCAGCCGTCACTTCCACCTATCCTCAGGACGAACTTGACGGCTGTCAAGTTTCCTTTTCGTGCGGCTTGGTGCATGGTCGGAGGGTGATCGAATGGTGAACGGCCAGGCCGCCGATGAGAAGCAGCGTGGGCCGACGTTGCGACGACGAGGCGACAAGCAGCGACAGGCGATCTTGCAGGCGTTGCGCGAACTCCTCGAGGAGCGGCCGTTCGCGGAGTTGTCGGTCGCCACGATCAGTAACCGCGCCGGCGTGGCCCGCTCAGGCTTCTACTTCTATTTCGATTCCAAGTACTCGGTGCTCGCGCAGCTCATGGCGGAGGCGGTTGAGGAACTCGAAGAGCGCACGCAGTATTTTGCGCCCCGCCAGCCCGGTGAGTCGCCGCAGGAGTTCGCCAAGCGGATGGTTGGTAGTGCGGCGATCGTCTACACGCACAACGACCCGGTGATGATGGCCTGCAATGCCGCGAGACACACCGACATTGAGATTCGCGACATTCTCGATCAGCAATTCGACGTGGTGTTGCGCGAAATTGTCGGTGTCATCGATGCCGAGATGCGGGCCGGCACCGCGAACCCGATCAGTGAAGACCTGCCGACGCTGATTCGCACGCTGACGGCCACCACCGCACTGATGTTGACCGGGGACGCGCTGTTGGTGGGTCGCGACAGTGACTTGGAGCGCAGGGTGCGGGTGCTCGAGCAGATGTGGCTCAACGCGCTCTGGGGTGGTCCGATCCGGACCTGACGGGGCGGTCGGAAGGATCCCGGTGGTCTGGGCCGAGCGGCGCGCGCCGTTACCGCCGGTATCGTCACCGCCATGGCGCAGCGGCGGTATTTCGCGGGAAAGCGGTGTCTTGTCACGGGGGCGGCCAGCGGTATCGGCCGCGCTACCGCTTTGCGGCTTGCTGAGCAGGGCGCCGAACTGTATTTGACCGATCGCGACGGTGACGGTTTGGCGCAGACCGTGTCGGCGGCCCGCGCGCTCGGTGCGCAGGTGCCCGAGCATCGCGTTCTGGATATCTCCGACTACGACGAGGTGGCCGCCTTCGCGGCCGACATCCACGCCAGCCACCCCAGCATGGACGTGGTGCTCAACATCGCCGGCATTTCGGCGTGGGGGACCGTGGACCGGCTGTCACACGAACACTGGAGCAAGATGGTCGCCGTCAATCTGATGGGTCCGATCCATGTGATCGAGACTTTCGTCCCGCCGATGGTTGCGGCTGGTCGGGGCGGGCATTTGGTCAACGTGTCCTCGGCGGCGGGGCTGGTCGCGCTGCCCTGGCACGCCGCCTACAGCGCCAGCAAGTACGGTCTGCGCGGACTGTCTGAAGTGCTGCGCTTCGACCTGGCGCGCCATCGGATCGGTGTGTCGGTCGTGGTGCCGGGTGCGGTGGACACCCCATTGGTCGATACGGTCGAAATCGCCGGCGTCGACCGCGAAGACCCGCAGGTGAACCGCTGGATGAACCGCTTCAGCGGCCATGCCGTTTCGCCGGAAAAGGCCGCCGAGAAGATCCTGGCCGGGGTCGCCAGAAACAGGTATCTGGTCTACACCTCGGCTGATATCCGCGCGCTTTACGCGTTCAAGCGGCTCGCATGGTGGCCGTACAGCGTGGCTATGCGCCAGGTCAACGTGATCTTCACGCGCGCGCTCAAACCCAAACCGGTGGCCCTGCCGCAGCGCGAGTGACCTGTCGTCGCGAGCCTGCGTCGCAATGCTGAGCCGCTGGTCATCGGCCGCACAGCTTGCGAGCCAGGTCCTCCCATGCGTCACCGAGCGTGCGCAGGGTGTGGCCGCGATCGTTGAGCTGATGTTCGACATAGTCGACGTCGAGTAGGGCCAGCAGGGCATCGGTTTGGACATCAAGATCACCCGTGGTGTCTGCCGACTCCAAGAGCACCCGCACGTGTCTACGGTGCACCGAGGCCGCCGCGCCGTAGCGGGTCAGCGGATTGCGATTGGCTTCCGAGAGCAGCTCGTGGTGAGCGTGAACGAAGCAGATCCGCTCGCGACCGAACGCGATGAGGCGGTCCAGTGGTGCGGCCTCGGGGCCCAGCGGTGGCGGACCGAACAGGAACGCCTGCTGACTGGCGCGCTCGTCTTCGTCGAGCAGCACCATCATCAGGCCGGCGCGACTGCCGAACCGGCGAAACAGGGTGCCCTTGCCGACGCCCGCCTCGGCGGCGATGTCATCGGTGGTGACGGCTTCCGCGCCGCGCTTGGCGACCAGGCGGCGTGCCGCTTGCAGCAACAGCTCACGATTGCGCGCCGCGTCACCGCGTTCCTGGCGAGCGGATACGGGCAGCTCTCCCAGCCCCTCGACGCCGCTCACCCCAGCACTGTAGCTTGGTTGGAATAAATCGGACCATAGTCCGTTTAGATATTGCAACAATGAAGACCAACCAGTGAAGGGAACGGGCCAGTGGCACAGACAACGTCCGACATCAAAGTCTTGGCGCTAGTGGGCAGCCTGCGTGTGGCGTCTATCAACCGCCAGATCGCTCAACTCGCGGCCGACGTTGCACCCGACGGCGTCAGCGTCACGGTCTTCGAAGGCCTGGGGGACTTGCCCTTCTACAACGAAGACATCGATACGCCCGACCAGGTGCCCGCGCCGGTATCCGCGTTACGCGAGGTGGCCGCGCAGTCCGATGCCGCGCTGGTGGTCACGCCGGAATACAACGGCAGCATCCCCGCAGTCATCAAGAATGCGATCGACTGGCTGTCCCGGCCGTTCGGCGACGGCGCGTTGAAGCACAAGCCATTGGCGGTCATCGGAGGGGCCTTCGGCCGGTACGGCGGGGTATGGGCACATGACGACACCCGCAAATCATTTGGCATCGCCGGTGCTCGCGTCAGCGACGCGATCAAACTCTCGGTGCCGTTTCTGACGCTGGAGGGAAACCCGCCCGCAGACAACTCCGAGCTAACGGCGAACGTACGTGACATCATTGCCAAGCTCGCGGCCGAAGTCGGCTGACCTGGCGGTCGGTGGGATTAGCGGACTGGGCCCGAACGCCGACTCGCACCCCACCGACCGAGCCGCGCTCTAGAATCGGATTCTATTGTGTGCTAGCCACTTTGCCTGCCGCAGCCAATGTGAATGATTGTGTCAGGTGACCTCTTTTGGGTGTGGCAAGATTGCTCCCAGGGGTGGTTTCTGGAAGTCGTCCAGAGGCGGCTTCGCGGATATTCACCATCCGCGCACGGCCTGTCGTAGAGTCCTCCGCAAACCACCTCCGGCTCGGCAGCTGCCGGGTTGAGACTGGAGCGATTGCGAGGAGGCGGGGGCTTGAGATGCGCGGCCAGCAAAGCGGTCAGCGGCAGGTGGCCACTTGCATCACGGCTTTGGTCGCCGGCCGAGGTGGCGCGGCGGGCTACGCGCAAGAGCGCCTCGGATCGACGCAACGCGATTAGTCTGGCCACTGGGATGGTTCCGGTCGCCCACGGACCGGGTGACGAATGAATTTTGCGGTGCTGCCGCCGGAGATCAACTCGGCGCGATTATTTAGCGGCGCGGGGTCCGGGCCGGTGCTGGCTGCTGCGACCGCCTGGACCGGGTTGGCCGCCGAGTTGCGCTCGGCGGCAGCAGCGTTCTTGGCGGTGACATCGGGCCTGACGGGCAATTCGTGGCGGGGGCCGGCGGCGGCGGTGATGTTGGACGTGGCCGCTTCCTATGTCGGATGGCTGAGTGCGTCCGGGGCGCACGCCGAACAGGCGGCCGAACAGGCCAAAACCGCGGCGCAAGTGTTCGAGGCCGCGCGGGCTGTGACGGTCCAGCCGGGGCTGGTGGCTGCCAACCGTGCTCAGCTCGTGTCGTTGGTTGGCTCCAACCTGTTCGGGCAAAACGCCCCGGCCATCGCAACCGCTGAAGCTCGGTATGAGCAGATGTGGGCCCAGGACGTGGTGGCGATGCTTGATTACCATGCCGGGGCCTCGTCGGTTGCCGCCGCGCTGACCCCGTTGAGCTGGCCAACCCAAACCCTGGCGGGCCTGGCGGCTCCCGCCGCGGCCCTTGGTTCGGTCGCCAGGTCGATCAGCTTCAATGTGGGCTTCGCAAACGCCGGCCAGGGAAATGTGGGCGCGGCAAATATCGGCGATTTCAATCTGGGCTTGGGCAATATCGGTTCCGGCAACGTCGGTAGCGGCAATATCGGCGGCATCAATGTGGGCTCGGGCAACCGCGGCAGCTACAACATCGGCCTGGGGAACCTGGGTGACTCGAATGTTGGTTTCGGCAATGCGGGTGACCACAACGTGGGTGTGGGCAACGCCGGCTTCAACAATTTCGGTTTCGCCAATACCGGCAGCAACAACATCGGGATTGGGCTCAGCGGGGATGGGCAGGTCGGGATCGGGGCGCTGAACTCGGGCACCGGCAACATCGGGCTGTTCAACTCCGGCACCGACAACATCGGGTTGTTCAATTCGGGGACGGGCAACTTCGGGATCGGCAACTCCGGTGACTACAATACCGGCATCGGCAACGCGGGCGCCACCAACACCGGCCTGTTGAATGCGGGCCTGGTCAACACCGGTGTGGGCAACGCGGGCAACTACAACTCCGGTGGCTTTAACGCCGGGAACACCAACACCGGCAGCTTCAACTCCGGTGACTACAACACCGGCTACCTCAACCCGGGTAACTACAACACCGGTCTGGCCAACAGCGGCGACGTCAACACCGGCGCGTTCATCTCCGGCAATTACAGCAACGGCGCCTTCTGGCGCGGCGACCACCAGGGCACCGGAATTTCTTACTCGGTCACGATCCCAGCGATTCCGATCAATATCAACGAGACTTATAGTCTGGACATACCGTTTACCGAAGACATCGGACCCAGGTCCATTGCAAGCTTTGTCATTCCCCGGCAATCGGTCACCGTGATCGGAATCGACTTGCTGTATCTGGGCCCGATCACCATCCCGCAGATCAACATTACGGGCCCAGGGCTCCGGCGTTGTTGATTAGCAGGCTTGTGAGCTGGGTTGATGATCTTTGGTGCCGCGCTATTGGGGCCGGAGTGTAGGCACGGGCTATCTGGAGAACGATCGAGTTGGTTACTGTTCGTCGTTGGTCTGGAGTTGCCCGTGCCTACCGTTTCAGTATTGCCTGTGTCGTCGGTTCCAGAGGTGTTCGACCGCTGGAGTCCTGGTGAGCGTAGCGAGGTCATCGGATCGGAGTTTCTCGGTGTGTTGGTCTCGGTGCTAGACCCGAGGGACCCACGCGGTCGGAGGTATTCGCTGATGGCTTTGTTGGCGATCGCGGTTCTGGCCACTGCCGCGGGGATGCGCGGCTATGCTGGTTTTGCCACATGGGCGGCCACCGCTCCCGATGATGTGTTGGCCTAATTAGGGGTCCGGTTCCGGCGGCCCAGTGAGAAGACCTTCCGCGCTGTTTTGTCTCGGCTAGACCCCGCCGACCTCAACGCCAGGATGGGCAGTTACTTCACTGCACACGTGGCCAGCAGCGACCCCAGTGGATTGGTGCCGATCGCGTTGGACGGCAAGATGCTGCGTGGTGCTTTACGCGCCAAAGCGACAGCCACGCATCTCGTGTCGGTGTTCGCCCACCGTGCCCGATTGGTGCTCGGTCAACTCGCTGTCGCCGAGAAAAGCAATGAAATTCCCTGCGTACGTGCCCTGCTCACGCTGCTGCCGGGTAGCTTGCGGTGGCTGGTCACCGTGGATGCGATGCATACCCAGGTCGTCACCGCGAAGTTGATCTGCGCCACCTTGAAGTCGCACTACCTGATGATCGTCAAGTCCAACCAAGCCAAAATACTTGCGCGTATCACCGCGCTGCCCTGGGCCGAGGTGCCCGCAGCCGCTACCGACGACTCCCGCGGCCACGGCCGTGTCGAGACCCGCACCCTGCAAATCATCACCGCTGCACGAGGAATCGGCTTCCCCTACGCAAAACAAATCATCCGGATCACTCGTGAACGCTTGATCACCGCCACCGACCAGCGCAGCGTGGAGGTGGTCTATGCCATCTGCAGCCTGCCGTTCGAGCACGCCCGCCCTACCGCGATCATGACCTGGATGCGTCAACACTGGGGAATCGAGAACAGCCTGCACTGGATACGCGACGTCACCTTCGACGAAGACCGTCAAAGGGCACATACCGGAAACGGCGCACAGGTCCTAGCAACGCTACGCAACACCGCGATCAATCTGCACCGCCTCAACGGCGCCGACAACATCGCCGAAGCCTGCCGGATCACCGCTTTGACCGCCAACCGCCGCCTAGACCTCCTCAATCCACAATTCCCCAGCTCACAAGCCTGCTAATCAACAACGCCGGAGCCCTGGCGGCAATGTGGGCAGCCTCAACCTTGGCTTCGGGAACCTGGGCGACCACAACATCGGTCCGGGCAACCTGGGTGACTACAACATCGGCCTGGGGAACCTGGGTGACTCGAATGTTGGTTTCGGCAATGCGGGTGACCACAACGTGGGTGTGGGCAACGCCGGCTTCAACAATTTCGGTTTCGCCAATACGGGCAGCAACAACATCGGGATTGGGCTCAGTGGGGATGGGCAGGTCGGGTTCGGGGCGCTGAACTCGGGCACCGGCAACATCGGGTTGTTCAACTCGGGCACCGGCAGCTTCGGGATCGGCAACTCCGGGAACTACAACACCGGCATCGGCAACGCGGGCGCCACCAACACCGGCCTGTTCAACACGGGCCTGGTCAACACCGGTGTGGGCAACGCGGGCAACTACAACTCCGGCGGCTTCAACACGGGCAGCACCAACACCGGCAGCTTCAACTCCGGTGATCACAACACCGGTTACCCCAACTCGGGCGACTACAACACCGGCCTGGCCAACAGCGGCGACGTCAACACCGGCGCGTTCATTTCCGGCAACTACAGCAACGGCTTCTTCGTCGATGGCGACCACCAAGGTCTGATCGACGGGACTCCGGGCTTCTTCAACTCGACCACCAACCCATCGTCTGGTCTGCTCAACTCGGGGGAGGGCAGCGAGTCCGGGGTGGGCAACTACGGCGTCGGCAATTCAGGCTTCCTGAACTTCGCCTCGGTTACCGGTGCGGGCAGCTCCGGCCTACTCAATGTCGGCGCACTGCAGTCGGGCATCTTGAACCTGGGCAGTACTATCTCCGGGTTCGGCAACACGGGCTCGGTGACGCCGGCCTTCGTCTCCGGGGTCGCCAACGCCGGAACCAGACTCTCCGGCTTCTTCTTCAGGGGGACCGGTCCCTAGTCGCACGTAGCGCGGCCGGCGTTTGCGCCGGTGGCCCGGGCGCCAGGGGCTACGAGCGCAGCGCCGCCGGACGGCACATCGGCGCGTTTGCTGCTGGTCGGATCGGTGCGACTGGACCGCGCCGCTGTCGGTGGTCGGTGGTACACCATTCGTGGACGACGCGGCCGGCGGATTTGTGATCTGCGACACGCCGTGCCGACGTCCGACACGGCCTCACGACCAGGGAATTTCAAAAATGTCATTCCGAACATCTTGTATCTCTTCTCGTTGTCACCCCCTAGGTGTAGTGTTTCGAGGACCGACAGAACCCAGGTTCACCGGTTCCCAGCAGATTCACGGGATTCGAGGAACTTCCCGGGATCGGCATCGCCAGGTCGACGGACATGGCGGCCGCGCAACGGGAATCTGGGGGCTTGCCGGGCCGCTGAAACATAGCGAAGATGCACAACCCAAATCGTTGCCAGTCCCAACAGGCCAGACTCCCCGACTTCCGCAAAGGAGCGGTACACCCATGACCATCACCGTGTACACCAAGCCCGCATGCGTCCAGTGCAGCGCCACCTACAAGGCGCTGGACAAGCAGGGCATCGACTACGACAAGGTCGACATCAGCCTGGACCCGGAGGCGCGCGACTACGTGATGGCGCTGGGCTACCTGCAGGCGCCCGTCGTGGTGGCCGGCGACGACCACTGGTCCGGTTTTCGGCCCGACCGCATCAAGGCGCTCGCCAAGTCGGCGCTGAGCGCATAGCGGCGCCGAGCGCACAGCGGGGCAGACGATAGCGAAGGAGGCTGTGGTGGAGCCGTGCAACCTGGTCTATTTCTCCAGCGTCTCGGAGAACACCCACCGCTTCGTGCAGAAGCTAGGTCTTCCCGCCACGCGGATACCCCTGCACGGCCGTATCGAGGTCGACGAGCCGTACGTGCTGTTACTGCCCACCTACGGGGGCGGCCGGGCTAACCCGGACCTCGATCTGGGCTCCAACGCCGGCGGCTATGTCCCCAAACAGGTCATCGCCTTTTTGAACAACGAACACAACCGGTCGCTGATCCGGGGCGTGATCGCCGCCGGCAACAACAACTTCGGTGCCGAATTCGCCTATGCGGGCAACGTGGTGTCCCGCAAATGCGGTGTTCCGTATCTCTACCGCTTCGAACTGATGGGTACCGCGGACGACGTCGCCGCCGTCCGCGCGGGACTTGCCGATTTCTGGAAGGAACAGACGTGTCACCAACCGTCACTGCAGAGCCTGTAACCACCAGCGCGCACGCGCTGCCGGGGGAAACGGACTACCACGCGCTCAACGCGATGCTGAATCTGTACGACGCGGACGGCAAGATTCAGTTCGACAGGGACGTTCTTGCCGCACGTCAGTTTTTCCTGCAGCACGTCAACCAGAACACGGTCTTCTTCCATAACCAGGACGAGAAGCTCGACTATCTGATCCGCGAGAACTACTACGAGCGTGAGGTGCTCGATCAGTACTCGCGCAACTTCGTCAAGACGCTGCTCGATCGCGCCTATGCAAAGAAGTTCCGGTTCCCGACGTTCTTGGGGGCGTTCAAGTACTACACCTCCTACACGTTGAAGACCTTCGACGGCAAGCGCTACCTGGAACGCTTCGAGGACCGCGTGGTCATGGTGGCGCTGACGCTGGCCTCCGGTGACGCGACGTTGGCCGAGAAGCTCGTCGACGAAATCATCGACGGTCGGTTCCAGCCGGCCACGCCGACCTTTTTGAACTCCGGCAAGAAGCAGCGCGGCGAGCCGGTGAGCTGCTTTCTGCTGCGCATCGAGGACAACATGGAGTCGATCGGACGATCGATCAACTCCGCGTTGCAGCTGTCCAAGCGGGGTGGGGGAGTAGCGCTGCTGCTGACCAACATCCGCGAGCATGGTGCGCCGATCAAAAACATCGAGAATCAGTCGTCGGGCGTCATCCCGATCATGAAGCTGCTCGAGGACTCGTTCTCCTACGCCAATCAGTTGGGGGCGCGTCAGGGTGCCGGCGCGGTGTACCTGCACGCGCACCATCCCGACATCTACCGCTTCCTGGACACCAAGCGCGAGAACGCCGACGAGAAGATCCGGATCAAGACCCTGAGCCTGGGGGTGGTGATCCCGGACATCACCTTCGAGTTGGCCAAGCGCAACGACGACATGTACCTCTTCTCGCCCTACGACGTCGAACGCGTCTACGGTGTGCCGTTCGCCGACATCTCGGTGACCGAGAAGTACTACGAGATGGTCGACGACTCGCGCATCCGCAAGACCAAGATCAAAGCGCGAGAGTTCTTTCAGACGCTGGCCGAGCTGCAGTTCGAGTCCGGCTACCCCTACATCATGTTCGAAGACACGGTGAACCGGGCCAACCCCATTGAGGGCAAGATCACCCACAGCAACCTGTGCTCGGAGATCCTGCAGGTGTCCACGCCGTCGTTGTTCAACGACGACTTGTCGTACGCCAAGGTGGGCAAGGACATTTCCTGCAACCTGGGCTCACTGAACATCGCCAGGACCATGGATTCCCCGGACTTCGCCCAGACCATCGAGGTGGCGATCCGGGCGCTGACGGCGGTCAGCGACCAGACGCACATCACCTCGGTGCCCTCAATCGAGCAGGGGAACAAGGACTCCCACGCCATCGGTCTGGGACAGATGAACCTGCACGGCTACCTGGCCCGCGAACACATCTTCTACGGCTCCGAAGAAGGCGTTGACTTCACCAACATCTACTTCTATGCGGTGCTCTACCACGCGCTGCGGGCGTCCAACCGAATCGCGGTCGAACGCGGCACGCGCTTCAAGGGTTTCGACCAATCCAAGTACGCATCGGGGGAGTTCTTCGACAAGTACACCGAACGGGTTTGGGAGCCGAAAACCGAGAAGGTGCGCCAGCTCTTCGCCGACGCGGGCATCCGCATTCCCAACCAGGACGACTGGCAGCGGTTGAAGGAGTCCGTGCAAGCTCACGGCATCTACAACCAGAACCTGCAAGCGGTGCCGCCGACCGGGTCGATTTCCTACATCAACCACTCGACCTCGTCGATCCACCCCATCGTCTCCAAGGTCGAGATCCGCAAAGAAGGCAAGATCGGTCGCGTCTACTACCCGGCGCCCTACATGACCAACGAGAACCTGGACTACTACCAGGATGCCTATGAAATCGGCTACGAGAAGATCATCGACACCTATGCGGCCGCCACTGAGCATGTGGACCAAGGGCTTTCGTTGACGTTGTTCTTCAAGGACACCGCCACCACCCGCGACGTCAACAAGGCGCAGATTTACGCCTGGCGCAAAGGGATCAAAACCCTGTACTACATCAGGCTGCGGCAGATGGCGCTGGAGGGAACCGAGGTCGCCGGCTGCGTGTCCTGCATGCTCTAGGCCCGCAGAAGGTAAGTCGACCGCGGGTTCGAGGCGTCTCGAGCCGCGCGATCCGCCCTGGCGGCATGTCATGTCTGCCCAGGTCAGCAACTGCTACACGGTAAGGTATTTGACGTGCGGAGAATAAGCCGAGCCCACCCCAATGCAGACGCGGGGGTGAAAGTTGACGCACGCAGTGAACGGTGGCGCGAGCACCGCAAGAAGGTCCGCAACGAGATCGTCGAAGCGGCCTTTCGCGCCATCGACCGGTTGGGGCCCGAACTCAGTGTCCGCGAAATCGCTGAGGAAGCCGGCACCGCCAAGCCCAAGATCTACCGGCACTTCACCGACAAGTCCGATCTCTTCGTCGCGATCAGGGAGCGTCTGCGCGACATGTTGTGGACGTCGATCTTCCCGTCGATCAACCTGGCCACCGACTCGGCCCGCGAGGTGATCCGGCGCAGTGTCGAAGAGTACGTCAGCCTGGTCGACAAACATCCCAACGTGCTGCGCGTGTTCATCCAGGGTCGCTTCGCGACCCAATCCGAGGCGACGGTGCGGACCCTCAACGAAGGCCGAGAGATCACGCTGACCTTCGCGGAGATGTTCAACAACGAGCTGCGCGAGATGGAGCTGAACCGTGCGGCCTTCGAACTCGCCGCCTTCGCCGCCTTCGGGTCGGCGGCGTCGGCCACCGAATGGTGGTTGGGGCCGGAACCGGACAGTCCGCGGCGCATGCCGCACGATCAGTTCGTCGCGCATCTGACCACGATCATGATGGGCGTCATCGTGGGCACCGCGGAAGCGCTCGGCATTGCGATGGACCCCGACAAGCCGATTCACGACGCGGTACCTGCGCCGACTGCCGACCGCCGTTGACATCGTTGCGGCTATCGATAACACTCGTGTTATCCGATACCGGGGGTACCGGGTATTCGCGTTCAGGTAGACGCCTATCGTCGTAACTGCGCGTACTCACACAACAGGAAAGACCGCCATGACCGATGTCGTGATCCCCAGCACAGAAACAACAGCATCCGGGGAACCGCAGGCGCCCACACCGCCAGTCAAGACCCGCGCGGTCATCATCGGCACCGGGTTCTCCGGTCTCGGCATGGCCATCGCGCTCCAAAAACAAGGCGTTGACTTCGTCATCTTGGAGAAATCCGATGACGTGGGTGGAACCTGGCGTGACAACAGCTATCCAGGTTGTGCCTGCGATATCCCTTCACACCTGTACTCGTTCTCGTTCGAGCCCAAGCCGGACTGGCGCAACCCGTTCTCCTATCAACCCGAGATCTGGGACTACCTCAAAGGGGTTACCGAGAAATACGGGCTGCGCCGCTACGTCGAGTTCAACTCCCTGGTCGACCGCGCCTATTGGGATGACGAAGAGTGCCGTTGGCATGTGTTCACCAGCGATGGGCGCGAATATGTCGCCCAGTTCCTCATCTCGGGGGCCGGTGCGCTGCACATTCCTTCCTTGCCCGAGATCGAGGGCCGCGAAGAATTCGCGGGACCGGCGTTCCATTCAGCCGAGTGGGACCACAGCGTGGATCTGACCGGCAAGCGGGTGGCGATCATCGGCACCGGCGCCAGCGCGATCCAGATCGTTCCCGAGATCGTCGAGGAGGTCGGCGAACTGCAGCTCTACCAGCGCACCCCGCCGTGGGTGGTACCGCGCTCCAATCCGGAGATTCCGCCGGCGCTGCGCCGGGCCATGGAGAACGTTCCAGGGCTGCGCGCACTGGCGCGCCTGGGGATCTACTGGGCGCAGGAGGCGTTGGCCTTCGGCATGACCAAGCGGCCGAATGTGCTCAAAGTCGGTGAGGCCTATGCCAAGTACAACATCCGCCGCTCGGTGAAGGATCGTGAGCTGCGCCGCAAACTCACCCCGCATTACCGCATCGGCTGTAAGCGAATCCTGAACTCGTCGAGCTACTACCCGGCCGTTGCGAACCCGAAGACGCGCCTGATCACCGACCGCATCGCGCGAATCACCCGCAATGGCATCGTGACCGCCGACGGTGTCGAATATCAGGCCGACGTGATCGTGTACGCCACCGGGTTTCACGTCACCGACTCCTATACCTACGTTCAGATCAAGGGGCAGCACGGCGAGGACCTGGTCGACCGGTGGAACCGGGAGGGCATCGGCGCTCACCGCGGCATCGCCGTCGCCGATGTCCCCAACCTGTTTTTCCTGCTCGGCCCGAACACCGGATTGGGGCACAATTCGGTGGTCTTCATGATCGAATCGCAGATCCACTACGTCGCCGATGCGATCGCCAAGTGCGACAAGCGGGGTGCCCAAGCGCTGGCTCCCACTCGGGCTGCGCAGGATCGTTTCAACGAGGAGCTGCAACGCAGGCTGGCGGGCTCGGTGTGGAACAGCGGCGGATGCAGCAGCTGGTATCTCGATGAGCACGGGCGCAACACCGTGCTCTGGTGTGGCTACACCTGGCAGTACTGGCTGGCCACTCGGTCGGTCAAACCCGAGGAGTATCAATTCTTCAAGGCCGGCGCTAAGAGCTCGGTCAACGGCTGAGTAGTTGGGCGAAGGCCCGTGCGGCCGCGTCCACGCCGGCGTCGTCGTCGGTGGCAACGAGGTCGAGCAACAGGCCACGGATGACCGCCAGCCCGAGTCGTACCAGCGCGGGATCGGCCGACCCCTCGGTGACGGCGTTGGCCTCGGCCAGCCAGCCGTAGACCGCGCGGGGAACCATCTGAGCGAATCGCTTTTCGCCCTGCGCGGCGCGGGAGTAACACTCGAAGAACAGACGCTCGAGCTGGCGCAGCTCGGGCCGACGCACATCGGCCCACATCGCGGTGAAACTTTCCGCCGGGCTGGTCGGCAATTCGGGCAACAGACTCATCTGTCGACGCTCGACCTCTTCGACCACGGCCACCAGTAGATTGTCTCGAGATCCAAAGTGGTGCAGCAGCATTCGATGGCTTGTGCCGACCGCCGCCGCAACGTCGCGCAGCGATCGGTCGCCGACCCCGTGCGTGGCGAAGTCCTCGACCAGAGCGTCCAGTAGCTGTCTGCGCCGCTGTAGGTCAGGCGTGCGCGCCACGGGCACGCCCGAGTTGCTCGGCTCTGCTCTTCAGGCCGCTGGCCTCCATGTCGAGGTAGCGCTTGGTCATGCTGGTCATCAGCCGGCCGACCACGGAGCCGAATGCGCCGCGCTGGTCGATTTGCTGGCGCACCAGCGTCCGGCCGCCGGGCAGGGGGGTGACGTCGTGGCGTGCGTAGGCCAGGGCACCGGGGCCGCGCTGTTCCCATGTCCACGAGACGCCCGGATCGATCTCGGTGACCTTCCAGACGAGTTTGGTCATCCTCGGTTGCTTGATCGCGAACCGTTTGCCCACGGCGAGGCCGGGCCCATCCAGTGCGGCCAGCGAGGTCACCGAGGCGGTCCATTCGGGCCAGCGTTCAACATCGCTGAAAACCGCCCAGACGGTTTCTGGTGGCGCATCGATTTCGACACTGTGTTCGGTAATCACGTACCAAACGGTACATGATTGATCGGCTTCTGGATAGGCCCTGGTAGCGCGGCTGCCCTGGATTCCGGGCCGCTTGGTTGGCGACACGCAAACACAACTTCTTGTGTTGCGCTGCCTTGTCGGCCCCTAAGGGTAGTGTTTGTGGCCTAAGCAACGCGCTGGCCAATTCGTCCCAATTTGGCCCAATCGCCCTGGAGGAGTGGAGTTCCGGTGACTGGAAATGCAAAGCTGATCGACCGCGTCTCCGCGATCAACTGGAACCGCGTCCAAGACGAGAAAGACGCCGAGGTCTGGGACCGGTTGACCGGCAACTTCTGGCTGCCAGAGAAGGTCCCGGTATCCAACGACATCCCCTCCTGGGGCACGCTGACCGCCGGTGAAAAGCAGCTGACCATGCGGGTGTTCACGGGTCTGACGATGCTGGACACGATTCAGGGCACCGTGGGTGCGGTCAGCTTGATCCCCGACGCGTTGACTCCCCACGAGGAGGCGGTGCTGACCAACATCGCGTTCATGGAGTCGGTGCACGCCAAGAGCTACAGCCAGATTTTCTCCACCCTGTGCTCGACCGCCGAGATTGACGACGCGTTCCGCTGGTCGGAGGAAAACTCCAACCTGCAGCGCAAGGCGGAGATCGTGCTCGAGTACTACCGGGGCGATGACCCGCTCAAGCGCAAGGTGGCCTCCACGCTGCTGGAAAGCTTCCTGTTCTACTCGGGCTTCTACCTGCCGATGTACTGGTCGAGCCGGGCCAAGCTGACCAACACGGCTGACATGATCCGGCTGATCATCCGCGATGAGGCCGTGCACGGCTACTACATCGGCTACAAGTTCCAGCGCGGGCTTGCGGCCGCCGACGAGGCCCGGCGTACCGAGCTCAAGGACTACACCTACGAGCTGCTCTTCGAGCTATATGACAACGAAGTCGAGTACACCCAGGATCTCTACGACGAGGTCGGGCTGACCGAGGATGTCAAGAAGTTCTTGCGCTACAACGCAAACAAGGCGTTGATGAACCTCGGCTACGAGGCCCTGTTCCCGCGCGATGAGACCGACGTGAACCCGGCGATCCTTTCGGCGCTGTCGCCCAATGCCGACGAGAACCACGACTTCTTCTCCGGCTCGGGGTCGAGCTACGTGATCGGCAAGGCCGTGGTCACTCAAGACGAGGACTGGGACTTCTAGGGCGCCACCAGGCGCCATAGTCGGGCCCCGCCATATGTGTGCGGTCCGTGAACGGCCGGTGAATTGTGCGCACGACGGGACCCCACGGTGGCGCCGGCGAGGCGCCTACCGTGACACTGGTGGGGTGATGAAAACCTTGTCTTCTCACCCCCGGTTCGTCCGCTCAGTGGTTCGTTGGCTGCAGGCGGGCTACCCTGACGGCGTTCCGGGGCCCGATCGGGTGCCCCTGTTGGCGTTGTTGCGCAGCACACCGCTGACCGAGGACCAAATCCGGCAGGTGGTGCGCGATATCACCGCGGAGGGTTCACCCGCGACGGCCGACGGGGTGATCAACCGCGACGAGATTGCGGAATTCATTACCGACGTGACTCACCACGATGCGGGACCGGAAAACATCCAGCGGGTAGCCGGCGTGCTCGCCGCCGCCGGCTGGCCGCTGGCCGGCATCGACCTCAGCGAGACCGAGGATGGCGACGCCGAGACACCCGAAGGGCTTTCGTCACAGGCTTGATGTATCGATGACGAATCGATAGCGCACGTCGCTGGCCAGCACCCGCTCGTAGGCTTCGTTGATGTAATCGGGCTCGATGAGCTCGATTTCGGGCGTGACGCCGTGCTCGGCGCAGAAGTCCAACATCTCCTGGGTCTCGGCGATCCCGCCGATGTTCGATCCGGACAGGCTGCGCCGCATCAGCGCCAACGCGAATGCCGGCACCTCCATGGGGTGCTCCGGGATGCCCAGCTCCACCAGCGTGCCGTCCACGTCCAGCAAGTTGAGGTACTGGCCCATGTCCAGGTTCGCCGACACGGTGTTCAGGATCAGATCGAAGCTGCCGCGCAGCTTGCGGAAGGTGTCCGGGTCCGATGTTGCGTAGTAGTGGCTGGCGCCCAGCCGCAACCCGTCTTCCATTTTCTTGAGTGACTGCGACAACACGGTCACCTCGGCGCCCATCGCGGTGGCCAGCTTCACGCCCATGTGCCCGAGCCCGCCCAGGCCGATCACCGCAATTCGCTTGCCCGGCCCGGCGTTCCAGTGCCGAAGCGGTGAAAACAGCGTGATGCCCGCGCACAACAGTGGGGCGGCCGCATCCAGCGGCAGTGCGTCGGGGATGCGCAGCACGTAACTCTCGTCGACGACGATCGCCTTGCTGTAGCCGCCCTGCGTCGGTTGGCCGTCTTTGCCGACCGAGTTGTACGTGAAGGTCGCGCCGCGCTTGCAGTATTGCTCGATGCCGCGCTCGCAACAGCTGCACTCGCGGCAGGAGTCCACGAAGCAGCCGACACCGACGTGGTCGCCCACCTTGTGCTTGGTTACCTGCGAACCCACCGCGCTCACCACGCCGGCGATCTCGTGGCCCGGAACCACGGGGTAGTTCGGCTGGCCCCACTCGGCTTTGACGGTGTGGATGTCGGAGTGGCAGATGCCGGCGAACTTGATGTCGATTGCCACATCGTGCGGGCCGGGGTCGCGACGGGTGATTGGGGTCTTGGTCAGCGGTTCGGTGGCCGACAGGGCGGCGTATGCGGAGACGGTGTTCATGGAAGTCCTCTTCGAATCCTCGGGAGCATCGTTTTTTGTAAAGATTAGCTAAGTTAAAGTTCTGGGGCAAGGTGAGGGCGCTCACTCACCAGCCTATGACTCGGCCCGCGGTCCGGTCTGACCGGTCGAGCGTTCAGTTGATCGGTGCGTTCACCCAGCGCAGGTCATCGACAATGCCCCGAGCGGCGACTAAACCCTCACCCGTCTGCCATATCTCGTCGTTGACGATCAGGACCCGGTTGTCGTGGTTGGCGGACAGCTTGCGCCACGGACCGCTGTCCAGCACGGTAGCGGCTCGTTCGGCGGCCGCGGGGGAGGCGCAGGACACGTAGATGATGTCGGCGTCAGCGGCCGAAAAGTCCGGTCCTTTGGCAAGTTCGGCGTCGGTGGTGCCCATCTCGAGATAAGGCTTGTCGGTGAACCGCTGCGACGCGGGCCGATCCACCCCGACCGCGGCGAGCACACTGGCCGCAAAGTTGCGGGACCCATAGATCCGCATGCTGTCGCGGGTCAGCTGGACGATCGACGCTTGGAAATGGGTTGCGTCATGTTTGGTCCCCACCTGTCTGGCTCGCTGGGTGAATCCGCTGAGCAGCTCCTCGAGCGCGGCGCTGCGGGCGGTCGCGGCCCCGACGCCGCGCAGATTGTCCTCCCACGCCGCCCCCGGTGCCGCCGTGAACACGGTGGGGGCGATCGCCGCCAACTGCGCATACAAATTCGGTGTCAGCGCTTCTGAGCCCAGGATCAGATCCGGGTGGGCCGCATCGATCGCCTTCAGATCTGGCGCGGTCCGGCTGCCGACCCCCGGCAGGTCGTGCACGGCGGTGCCGAGGTAGGAGGGCTGGCTATTGGAACCGTCCGGGAAGGCGGCACCGACCACCCGGGATTGCAGTCCCAGCGCACACAGCGCGTCGAGCTGGTCGCCGGAGAGCACCACGATGCGCTGCGGTTCGGCGGAGATCTGGGCGACATCCGGGGTGACGCCCGCGGCGTTGTGCGCCGGGCGGGTTGCCGGCCCCGGGTCGGGTGCGGCCGCCTCGCGCGCGCACGACTCATCGGCCTTGCGGTCGTTGCCCAGCACCCCGGCGCCCGCGATCTGGGTGGTAGGAGTGGCCACCGAACGCGACGCTTTGGTGGCGGGTTGGTTTGACCCGCAACCGGAGCACACCACGATTGCGACACTCAGAGATACCGCGACCAGACCCAGTCGCATCCGGCCGAATTGCACGCGTTCGACGTTAACATCTGCCCAGGTGCGGGCGATCCGCCCGAGCTCGATGGGCGCCGCCGGAACCCAATTACGACAGTTTGTAGGACCAGGCCTGCCGGCCGGCTGATAACGGGCTAAGATTCGTACCAGTGTTGGGTAAAGCGACCCTGTCCGCGCTGGATGTTTGGAGGAGCTGTTGACAGCCGAAGCGCCCCCTTTGGGAGAACTCGAGGCCATTCGTCCGTATCCGGCCCGCACCGGTCCCAAAGGGAATCTGGTCTACAAGCTGCTGACGACGACCGATCACAAGCTGATCGGCATCATGTACGTCGTCACCTGCTTCATCTTTTTCCTGATCGGCGGGTTGCTGGCGCTGCTGATGCGTACGGAGCTGGCCACGCCGGGCCTGCAGTTCTTGTCGAATGAGCAGTTCAACCAGCTGTTCACCATGCACGGCACGGTCATGCTGCTGTTCTATGCGACCCCGATCGTGTTCGGCTTCGCGAACCTGGTGCTTCCGCTGCAGATCGGGGCGCCCGACGTCGCGTTCCCGCGGCTGAACGCCTTTTCGTTCTGGCTGTTCCTGTTCGGCGCCACGCTGGGTATGGCCGGCTTCATCACGCCCGGTGGCGCCGCCGACTTCGGCTGGACCGCCTACACCCCGTTGACCGACGCCATCCACTCACCCGGCGTCGGCGGTGACCTGTGGATCATGGGCATCGCGGTCGGTGGTCTGGGCACCATCCTGGGCGCGGTCAACATGATCACGACCGTCGTGTGCATGCGTGCACCCGGCATGACGATGTTCCGGATGCCGATCTTCACCTGGAACATCCTGGTGACATCGATCCTGGTGCTGATCGCGTTCCCGTTGCTGACCGCGGCGCTGTTCGGGCTGGCCGCCGATCGCCACCTGGGCGCCCACATCTACGACCCGGCCAACGGCGGGGTGCTGTTGTGGCAACATCTCTTCTGGTTCTTCGGTCACCCCGAGGTGTACATCCTCGCGCTGCCGTTCTTCGGGGTGGTCTCCGAGATCTTCCCGGTGTTCTCGCGCAAGCCGATCTTCGGCTACACCACGCTGGTCTACGCGACCTTGTCGATCGCGGCCCTGTCCGTTGCCGTGTGGGCGCACCACATGTTCGCCACCGGTGCGGTGCTGCTGCCGTTCTTCTCCTTCATGACCTTCCTCATCGCGGTACCGACCGGGATCAAGTTCTTCAACTGGGTCGGCACCATGTGGAAGGGGCAGTTGACCTTTGAGACGCCGATGCTGTTCTCGGTGGGCTTTGCGGTCACGTTCCTGCTGGGCGGTCTGAGTGGGGTGCTGCTGGCCAGCCCGCCGCTGGACTTCCACGTGACCGACAGCTATTTCGTGGTCGCGCACTTCCACTACGTGCTGTTCGGCACCATCGTGTTCTCCACCTTCGCCGGGATCTACTTCTGGTTCCCCAAGATGACCGGTCGACTGCTGGACGAGCGGCTGGGCAAGCTGCACTTCTGGTTGACGTTCATCGGGTTCCACACCACGTTCCTGGTGCAGCACTGGCTCGGCGACGAGGGCATGCCTCGCCGGTACGCCGACTACCTGCCCACCGACGGCTTCCAGGGCCTGAACATCGTCTCGACCATCGGGGCGTTCATCCTGGGCGTGGCGATGATCCCGTTCGTGTGGAACGTGTTCAAGAGCTGGCGCTACGGCGAGGTGGTGACCGTCGACGACCCGTGGGGCTACGGCAACTCGCTGGAGTGGGCGACCAGCTGCCCGCCGCCGCGGCACAACTTCACCGAGCTGCCCCGCATCCGTTCGGAGCGCCCGGCGTTCGAGCTGCACTACCCGCACATGGTGGAGCGTCTTCGGGCCGAGGCCCACGTGGGTCGTCACCACGACGAGTTGGCCAAGGCAACGTCGAGCTGATGGAAACGCACCGCCTGGGCCGGTGCTCGGCGTGGCTGGGTGGTAATCGCGAGTGAGCGTGCCCGCCAAAGTGTCGGTGTTGATCACTGTCACCGGCATCGATCAGCCGGGTGTGACCTCCGCGCTCTTCGAGGTGCTCTCCAAGCATGGCGTGGAGCTCCTCAACGTCGAACAGGTCGTCATCCGGCGCCGGCTCACGCTGGGAGTGCTGGTGTCCTGCGCACCGGAAGTCGCCGACGGCGCCGCGCTGCGCGAGGACGTCGAAGCCGCGATCCATGAGGTGGGCCTGGACGTAACGGTGGAGCGCAGCGACGACCTACCGGTCATCCGGGAACCGTCGACGCACACCATCTTCGTGCTGGGCCGCCCGGTGACCGCCGGGGCATTCGGTGCGGTGGCCAAAGAGGTGGCGGCGCTGGGCGTCAACATCGACTTCATCCGCGGCATCTCCGACTATCCGGTCACCGGCCTGGAGCTGCGGGTCTCGGTGCCGCCCGGCACCTATCGACCCTTGCAGACGGCCCTGACCAAGGTCGCCGTCGACGAGCGGGTCGATGTCGCCGTCGAAGACTACGGGCTGGCCTGGCGGACCAAGCGACTGATCGTGTTCGATGTCGATTCGACACTGGTTCAGGGTGAGGTCATCGAGATGCTCGCGGCCCGGGCCGGTGCCGAGGGCACCGTGGCGGCGATCACCGAGGCCGCCATGCGCGGGGAACTGGACTTCGCGCAGTCGCTGCAACAGCGGGTGGCCACCCTGGAGGGCCTGCCGGCCACCGTCATCGACGATGTCGCCGCACAACTGCAACTGATGCCCGGCGCACGCACCACGCTGCGCACCTTGCAGCGGTTGGGGTTTCGCTGCGGCGTGGTCTCCGGTGGCTTCCGCCGGATCATCGAGCCACTGGCGCAAGAGCTGAACCTGGACTTCGTCGCCGCCAACGAGCTGGAGATCATCGACGGCACACTGACCGGCCGGGTCGTCGGCTCCATCGTCGATCGGCCGGGTAAGGCCGCGGCGTTGCGAGAATTCGCCGGGCGCTTCGGCGTTCCGATGGAACAGACCGTCGCGGTGGGCGACGGCGCCAATGACATCGACATGCTGGCCGCCGCCGGCCTGGGCGTCGCGTTCAACGCCAAGCCGGCCTTGCGCGCCGTGGCCGACGCGTCGTTGAGCCATCCATACCTGGATACCGTGCTATTTCTGCTGGGGGTGACTCGCGGCGAGATTGAAGCCGCCGACAACGTCGACGGCGTGATGCGCCGCGTCGAGATCCCCGAGGACTAAGCCGCCGCGCGCAATCGCGCTGAGCAGACGCAGACTCGCAGCAAAATCACCGATTTTGTGCGAGTCTGCGTCTGCTCGCGGGTGGGGGAGCGGGTAGCGCGCGAGTCTGTCGAACACCTGATAAAGTTTTCAATTGATAAATTCACAGAAGCTGAAATTGTGGAATTTTAAGCGAGGTCGGGTGACGGAGCCGCTCTACAAGCTCAAGGCCGAGTTCTTCAAGACGCTGGGGCATCCGGCCCGGGTCAGGATTCTCGAACTGCTCTCCGAGCGGGACCATACGGTGGCCGAGCTGTTGCCGGAGGTGGGCCTGGAGTCGTCCAATCTGTCTCAGCAGCTCGGCGTCCTGCGCCGGGCTGGAGTGGTGAGCGCGACCAAGGATGGCAACACGGTCATCTACTCGATCACTTCGCCATTGATCGCCGAACTGATGGCCGTGGCGCGCCGGGTGTTGACCGGGATGCTCAGCGGTCAGGTCGCCATGCTCGAGGATCTGCGGGCCGGCGTTCCGGGCGCGGACAACTAGCGGGGCGGCGGGCAATGGGTTGGATCGCCAGAATCATGCGGCTGGGCCGGGTGGCCGAGAAGCTGGGGGACGAATCCACCCCGGCGGTGGCGGCGCCGGCCGGGTTGCGGGGGTCCCTGCAGGTGCGCCACGTCGATGCCGGGTCCTGCAATGGCTGCGAGGTGGAGATCTCCGGAGCGTTCGGGCCGGTCTATGACGCCGAGCGGGTTGGGGCGCGGCTGGTGGCCTCGCCGCGGCACGCGGATGCGCTGCTGGTCACCGGGGTGGTGACCAGGAACATGGCGCAACCTTTGAAGAACACCTTGGCGGCCACACCCCAACCGCGGGTGGTGATCGCGTGCGGCGACTGCGCCCTCAACCGTGGGGTGTTTGCCGACGCCTATGGGGTGGTGGGTGCGGTCAGCGAGGTCGTCCCCGTCGATGTCGAAGTCCCGGGCTGTCCACCCACGCCCGACCAGGTGGTTGCCGCGCTGCGATCGGTGACCGGCCGGTGACGGCGACACTGTCGGACGCACCGCCCGAGCATCAGGTTGCGCTGTCGGGCAACGGCTTCGGGGCGGTGCTGAGCGGCGCGACCACGGCGGGCATCGGCGCGTGCGGTACCGCCCTGGGGCTCACCGCGGTCTTCGGCGTGGTGCGGCAGGTTCACATTGCCTGGCTGGTGCCGCTGATCGGCGTCGATTTCGATATCGGGCGCCTCGGTGGGTTCTTCATTGCCCTCACGGGTGCGGTGGCCGTGGTCGCCGGCATTTACAGCATCGGGTATGCGCGCCGTGAGCACCTCGGTGCGGTCGCGCTGACCATGCTGCCGGTGTTTGTCACCGCGATGCTGCTGGTGCCCGCGGCCGGATCGGTGAGCACGTTCCTGCTGGCGTGGGAGCTGATGGCGATTTCCTCGCTGGTGCTGGTTGCGACGGATCATCGCCGCGCGCAGGTTCGTTCGGCGGCGGGCTACTACGCGGTGATGACCCAGCTGGGCTTCGCGACACTGCTGCTCGGACTGATGGTGCTGGCCGCCGCGGCCGGTACCGATCGCTTCGCCGACATGGCGGTGCCGTCGGAGGGGGTACGCACCTTCGTTTTCGTTGCGACATTGCTCGGATTCGGATCGAAGGCGGGCTTGCTGCCGTTGCATGCATGGTTGCCGCGGGCACACCCGGAGTCGCCCAGTCCGGTGTCGGCGTTGATGAGTGCCGCCATGGTCAACCTCGGCATCTATGGTCTGGTGCGGATTGATCTGCAGTTGCTCGGGCCGGGGCCCAAGTGGTGGGGCGTGACACTGCTTGTGATCGGCGCTTTTTCGGCCATGTACGGGGTGCTGCAGGCGTCGGTGGCCACCGATCTCAAGCGTCTGCTCGGGTATTCGACGATTGAAAACATGGGCCTGGTGACCCTC
The DNA here is from genome assembly GCF_022354805.1 of Mycobacterium liflandii. Classification (NCBI taxonomy): domain Bacteria; kingdom Bacillati; phylum Actinomycetota; class Actinomycetes; order Mycobacteriales; family Mycobacteriaceae; genus Mycobacterium; species Mycobacterium liflandii. The sequence continues at coordinate 2,435,668 of NZ_CP023138.1, forward strand.
GGGCTGGGGGCGGCCACGCTGTTGTCGGCGGCCGGTGCCGGCCCGGCGGCCGTCATCGCGATGACCGCGGCCCTGCTACACCTGATCGCCCATGCGGCGTTCAAGAGTCTCGGATTCCTGGCCGCCGGTTCGGTTCTGGTGGCGACGCAACAGCGCGACCTGGACATGCTGGGCGGCCTTGCGCATCGGATGCGCTGCACCACCACATTCTTCGGTATCGCCGCACTCGGCGCTTCCGGATTGCCGCTCGGCGCCGGCTTCGCCAGCGAATGGCTGCTGGTGCAGTCGCTGATTCACGCCCGGCCCGAACACAACACCATCGTGGGCTTGGCCACCCCACTGGGAGTCGGTGCCGTCGCACTGACGACGGGGCTGGGGGTGGCCGCCATGGTGAAGGCATTCGGTACCGGGTTTCTGGCGCGACCCCGCTCGGGGTCGGCCGAGCGGGCGCGGGAAGCCCCGGCCACCATGCTCGTGGGCATGGCGGTCGCCGCCCTCGGGTGTGTGGTCATCGCGATCGCGCCGGCGGTCGTCACGGGACCGCTGCAATCGGTGCTGGACACCCTGCCCGCATCCAGGAATGCCGATCTGACCGACCTGGGCACGGTGTTGCGACTACCGGGGATGGACGGCTCGATCGCACCGGCACTGCTGGCCGCGGCCCTGCTGGTGGTGCTGGTGCTGGCTCGCTGGGGGTCACGTCACCGCCCGGAGCCGGTGACCTCGCCGCTATGGGCATGCGGCGCAGACGAACTCACCGCCCGGATGGAATGCACGCCGACCTCCTTTGCGCAACCGCTGCAACGCGTCTTCGACGACGTGCTGCGGCCCGATACCGGCATCGAGGTGACTCACCTGGAAGCAACCCGCTATCACGTCGAGCAGATCGCCTATCGCGCCCATCTCAGCGATGCCATCGAAGACCGCGTCTACGCCCCGGTGTTGCGGGCACTGGCGTGGTGCGCGCAGGTGATCCGTCGCGCGCACAACGGAAGCGTGCACCTCTACCTGGGCTACGGCGCCCTGGGCGTGCTCATAGTGCTGGTGGTGGCGCGATGAACCTGATGTCGGCGATGGCCGGGGCGGCGCAGATCGGCGCCGTCATTCTCGGTGCCCCGTTGGTGATCGGGCTGATGCGACAGATCCGGGCGCGATCCGAAGGGCGCTGTGGCGCGGGAATTCTGCAGCCCTGACGCGATCTGCGCAAGCAGTTGCGCAAGCAGCAGGTCACCCCGGAGGGGACCACGGCGGTGTTTGCCGTGGCACCGGCCGTGGTGGCGGCAACCACCCTGCTGATCGCGGCGATCGCACCGCTGGTCGCCACCGGCTCACCGCTGGACCCGGTGGGCGACTTGTTTGTGGTGGTGGGCCTGCTGTTCTTGGGTACCGTCGCGTTGACCCTGGCCGGAATCGACACCGGGACTTCCTTCGGCGGCATGGGCGCCAGCCGTGAGATCACCATCGCCGCCTTGGTTGAACCCACCATCCTGTTAGCGGTCTTCGCGCTGTCCATTCCCGCGAAATCGGCCAATCTTGGCGCCATCGTCGCCTTTAGCCTCGAGAACCCGGCCGAAGTGGTGTCACTGGCCGGAATACTGGCCTTCGTAGCCTTGGTGATCGTCGTCATCGCGGAGACCGGCCGGCTCCCGGTCGACAACCCCGCCACCCACCTGGAGCTGACCATGGTGCACGAGGCGATGGTGCTGGAATACGCGGGACCACGGCTGGGCGTCATCGAGTGGGCCAGCGGCATGCGGCTCACCGTGCTACTGGCACTGCTGGCGAATCTCTTTGTGCCGTGGGGGATCGCGGGTGCGGACCCCAGCCTGATCGGGATTGCGGTCGGCATCGCGGCGATCAGTATCAAGGTCGCGATTGCCGCCGGTGTGCTGGCTACCGTGGAGGTGTTCATCGCCAAGCTGCGATTGTTCCGGGTGCCCGAATTGCTGGCGGGCTCGTTCCTGCTGGCGCTGCTGGCGGTCACGTCAGCCAATTTCTTTACGGCCCAGGTGTGATGCGATGACCGATCTCAACTACGCCGGTGTGCTTGACCTCGCCCCAGCAGGGCTGGTCCTGACCGCAGTGCTGATCGTGTGGCGGCGCGACCTGCGCTCGATCGTGTGGCTGCTGGCGGCGCAGGGTCTTGCGCTGGCCGCGATCCCGATGATTCTTGGTGTGCACTCCCATGACTGGGAGCTCGTTGGCATCGGTCTGGCCCTGTTCGCGCTGCGCGCAGTGGTCCTGCCGTGGCTGCTGGCCCGTGCGCTGGGAGCCGAGAAACATGAGCAACGGGAGGCGACCCCGCTGGTCAACACCACCGCGTCACTACTGATTGCGGCGGTGCTGACGGTGGTCGCGTTGGCGGTCACCCGCCCCATCGTGGACCTGGACTCCAGCGCGGCGGTCAGTGCCGTACCGGGAGGTCTGGCGGTGGTGCTGATCGCGCTGTTCGTGATGGTGACCCGGCGCCACGCCATCTCACAGGCCGCGGGATTTCTCATGTTGGACAACGGGATCGCGGCCACGGCGTTTCTGCTCACGGCTGGGGTGCCGCTGATTGTCGAAATGGGTGCTTCGCTGGACGTGCTTTTCGCGCTGATCGTGCTGGGTGTGCTCACCGGACGACTGCGGCGGACGTTCGGCGGCACCGACCTGGACCGGCTACAGGAACTGCGGAACTGATGACTGCTTTGATTCTGGTGCCGATCGTGGCGCCACTGGTGGCGGCAGCCTTCGCACTGGCCGGCGGCTGGCGGCGCGCAACCGCGGTGCTCACCGTGCTGTCGGCGGTCGCTGTGCTCGGATCGGGCATTGCGCTTGGTCTTCAGGCAACGCCGCAACCACACCTGGTGCTGGGCGGCTTGCTGCGCGTCGACGCGTTGTCGGTGATCATGCTGATCGTCATCGGGGCCGTCGGCACCTTGGCGACCTGGGCGAGCATCGGCTACATCGATGCCGAACTCGAACACGGCCACACCGATCGCCGCGATGCCCGGCTGTACGGGGCGCTGATGCCGGCGTTCTTGGCGGCAATGGCGATCGCTGTGTCCGCCAACAACATCGGGTTGATCTGGGTCGCGGTGGAAGCCACCACGGTTGTCACCGCGTTTCTGATCGGACACCGTAGGACTCGCACCGCGCTGGAAGCCACCTGGAAGTACGTGGTGATCTGCTCGGTCGGCATCGCGGTGGCATTTCTGGGCACGGTGCTGTTGTACTTCGCGGCGCAACACGCCGGCGCCGACGGTGCCAACGCGCTCAACCTCGATGTCCTGACGGCCTGTGCGGCACACCTCAACCCGGCCGTCACGCGGCTCGCCGGTGGTCTGCTGCTGATCGGGTACGGCGCCAAAGTCGGCCTGGCGCCCTTTCACGGTTGGCTGGCCGACGCGCACAGCCAGGCCCCGGCACCGGTCTCGGCATTGATGAGCGGGGTGTTGCTTTCGGTGGCCTTCTCGGTGCTGATCCGCCTACGGCCGGTCATTGATGCCGCGGTGGGGCCGGGTTACCTGCGCGCCGGGCTATTGACGGTTGGGCTCACCACGGTGCTCATCGCGGCCTTCCTGCTCACCGTGGTCACCGATCTCAAGCGGATGCTGGCCTACTCCTCGATGGAGAACATGGGCCTGATCGCGATTGCGGCCGCGGCGGGAACCAAGCTGGCGATCGCGGCCCTGCTGTTGCATGTGCTTGCGCACGGCATCGGCAAGACGGTGTTGTTCCTGGCCGGTGGGCAGCTGCAGTCCGCGCATGACTCGGCGAGCATCGCTGACATCACCGCGGTGTTGTCGCGGTCGCGGGTGGTCGGCGTCTCGTTTGCCGTTGGTGTCGTTGTGCTGCTCGGGTTGCCGCCGTTTGCAATGTTTGCCAGCGAGGTGTCGATCGCCCGGTCGCTGGCCAACTCCGGGCTGGCCTGGGTGCTCGGTGTGACATTGCTGTTGATGGTGGTGGCTTTCGCTGCGCTGGTGGCGAATTCGCGGCGGATGCTGCTCGGCGCCGCCAGCGAGGGTGCTCCGCGGATCGCGGTGCCCGCGACGGTGGCGGCGGCCCTGGTGACCGGCGTCGTGGCCTGCATCGCGTTGGGGGTCACCGCGGGACCGCTGGGCGGGCTTTTCGATGCGGCCGCGGGTCAGTTCGGAGCGAACTGATGGCACACAAGACGGTCAGCCGCACGGTTTCGGATGCCGAACTCGCCGAATCGGTGGCGGAACTACTGGCCGAGGGCTACCGGCTTGCGTTGGTCGCGGCGCACGACGATGGCGACGCACTGCGGGTGGTCTACCTGCTGGTGGCGGGACAGCCGGATCGGCGAGTCGAGCTGACGCTGCGCACCGGCGCGGCGAATCCGTCGGTGCCGTCGCTGGCGGAGTTGTCCATCCCGGCGGGCCGCTTCGAGAGGGAAATGATGGACCTGTACGGGATTTCGCCAGTGGGGCATCCGCAGCCACGACGGCTGGTGCGCCACGCGCATTGGCCGCAGGATTGGCATCCGATGCGCCGCGACGCCGGTGACCCGCCGCCCTTCGATGCGGTGGGACGCTTTCCATTCGTGACCGTTGAGGGCCCAGGGGTCTACGAGATCCCGGTCGGGCCGGTCCATGCCGGCCTGATCGAGCCAGGGCACTTCCGGTTCTCGGTGATCGGTGAATCGATACTGCGGCTCAAGGCGCGACTATGGTTCGTACACCGGGGCGTCGAGAAGCTCTTCGAGGGGCGAAATGCACTGGGCGCCAGGGAGGCTGTGGAACTCGCCGAACGAATCAGCGGAGACAGTTCGGCGGCGCATTCGCTGGCGCACTGCCTGGCCGTCGAGGACGCGCTGGGATTGGATGTGCCCGAACCGGTGCACCGGCTGCGCGCCCTGCTGGTGGAATTGGAGCGGCTTTACAACCACGTGACCGATCTGGGTGCGCTGGCCAACGATGTGGGTTTTGCCCTGGCCAACGCCCATGCGCAGGGCATCCGCGAGCGGGTGTTGCGGATCAACCGGCGGGTCACCGGACATCGCTTGCTGAGGGCCGCGATGGCGCCTGGAGGCGTTGTGCTGCAGGAGCTTCCGGATCCGGCGGAGCTGCACGCGGTGGCCGCAGAGGTTGCCGAGATCAGCGAGCTGACGCTGCGAAATTCGGTCGTCTACGACCGGTTCGCCGAGACCGCGGTGCTGCACAGCGAGGATGCGCGCGCGCTCGGGTGCCTCGGCTACGTTGCGCGCGCCAGCGGCATCGCTACCGATGCCCGGCTGGATCACCCGACGGCCGAGCTGCCGGTCACCGCGGTTGCGGCCGGCGGAGGTGACGTCCTGGCTCGCTACACGATTCGGCGCGACGAGTTCGCCGCATCGGTCGCGTTGGCCTGCCACCTGGTCGAGAACCACCACGGTCGAACCCGGTTCGCGCCGCCGCCGGCGGCCAACGGCGCGCGGTCGGCGCTGACATCGGGCGTGGGGATCGTCGAAGGCTGGCGCGGCGCGGTGCTGCATCGGGTCGAAGTCGACGGCGCGGGCCGCATCACCCGATGCAAGATCGTCGATCCCTCGTGGTTCAACTGGCCCGCGTTGCCGGTCGCCATGGCCGACACCATCGTCCCGGACTTTCCGTTGGCGAATAAGAGCTTCAATTTGTCCTATGCCGGCAATGACCTCTAGTGCGGTGTAGGCCCCTCGCGGGGCCCGGCCCGGCGAACCCGGGCGGGGCGAGACGACCCGGCAACGGTTGCGGTGGCGCGGTACGGCACGATGGTCGAGTGTCTGAAGCTGGGCCCGATACAGCCGATCCCGACCTGTTGATCGACTTCAGAGACGTTTCGCTGCGTCGCGGCGGACGCACCTTGGTCGGTCCGCTGGACTGGGCCGTCGAACTCGACGAGCGTTGGGTGATCCTGGGCCCCAACGGCGCCGGCAAGACCTCCTTGCTTCGGATGGCCGCCGCCTCCGAGCACCCGTCCTCGGGGGTTGCCTTCGTCCTGGGCGAACGGCTGGGCCGGGTCGACGTGTCGGAGCTGCGCGCGCGCATCGGGCTGAGTTCCTCGGCCCTGGCGCAGCGCATACCCACCGACGAAGTGGTGCGAGACCTCGTCGTATCGGCCGGCTACGCGGTGTTGGGCAGGTGGCGGGAGCGCTACGAGGACGTCGACTACCGCCGGGCCGTCGACATGCTAGAGAGCCTGGGCGCCGAGCATCTGGCCGACCGCACCTACGGAACCCTGTCCGAGGGGGAGCGCAAGCGGGTCCTGATCGCCCGTGCGTTGATGACCGACCCCGAACTGTTGCTGCTCGATGAGCCCGCGGCCGGCCTCGACTTGGGCGGCCGCGAGGAATTGGTGGCGCGGCTGGCCGATCTGGCCGCCGACCCGGATGCGCCCGCCCTGGTGCTGGTCACCCACCATGTCGAAGAGGTTCCTCCCGGCTTCAGCCACTGCCTGCTGCTGGCGGAGGGCCACGTCGTGGCATCGGGCCTATTGTCCGACGTGCTCACCGCCGAAAACCTGTCGGCCGCATTCGGCCAACAGATTGCCGTCGATTTCGTCGACGGGCGATATTTCGCCCGCCGGATCCGCGCCCGCGCAGCCCACCGGAGGCAGCAATGAATTCCCCGCCAGACCCCGTTCCATTGCAGGCCAGGCCCGCAGCAACCGTGATGCTGGTCCGCGACACAGGGCTCGACACCGGACTCTCGGTATTCCTGATGCGACGACACGCGGCGATGGATTTCGCTGCCGGGGTGATGGTGTTTCCCGGCGGCGGCGTCGACGACCGGGACCGCAACGCCGACCTGGGCGGGCTGGGGGCCTGGGCCGGCCCGCCGCCGTTGTGGTGGGCCCAGCGCTTCGGCATCCAACCCGATCTGGCTGAGGCGCTGGTCTGCGCCGCGGCGCGCGAGACGTTCGAGGAATCCGGGGTGTTGTTCGCCGGACCGGCCGACGACCCCGACGGCATCGTCGGTGACGCCTCGATATACAGCGAGTCCCGCGCGGCGCTGGCCGACCACACGCTGTCCTTCGCGGACTTCCTGCGCCGCGAAAACCTGGTGCTGCGCGCCGATCTGCTGCGGCCCTGGGCGAACTGGATTACCCCGGAGGCGGAACGGACCCGTCGCTACGACACCTTTTTCTTCGTCGGAGCCCTGCCGGAGGGGCAGCGCGCCGACGGCGAGAACACCGAATCCGATCGGGCGGAGTGGATGCTGCCCCGTGATGCCATCGCCGACTTCGCCGTGGGCCGAAACTTCCTCTTGCCGCCGACCTGGACTCAGCTGGACGCGCTGGCCGGCCATACCGTCGCCGATGTGCTCGCCGTGGAACGCAAGATCGTGCCGGTGCAACCCAACCTCGCGCTCAAGGGCGACAACTGGGAGATCGAGTTTTTCGACTCCGATCGCTACAACCAGGCGCGGATCTCCGGCGGATCGACCGTTTGGCCGTTATGAACGAATTCGTCAGCGTCGTGGCTGACCAGGGACTGGCCACCTTGGTGGTGTCCAGGCCACCCACCAATGCGATGACCCGCCAGGTCTACCGGGAGATCGTCGCGGCCGCCGACGAGCTGGGACGCCGCGACGACATCGGCGCAGTTGTGCTCTTCGGCGGCCACGAGATTTTCTCCGCCGGCGACGACATGCCCGAACTGCGGACCCTCAACGCCCCGGAGGCCGACACCGCCGCCCGGGTCCGGCTGGAGGCCATCGATGCGGTGGCGGCGATTCCGAAACCAACCGTGGCGGCCGTCACTGGATACGCGTTGGGCGCGGGGCTGACCCTGGCGCTGGCGGCCGACTGGCGGGTCAGCGGTGACAACGTGAAGTTCGGCGCGACCGAGATCCTCGCCGGCCTGATTCCCGGCGGCGGCGGCATGGGGCGCCTGACCCGCGTGGTCGGGTCCAGCAGAGCCAAGGAGCTGGTTTTCAGCGGGCGATTCTTCGACGCCGAGGAGGCCCTCGCGTTGGGCCTGATCGACGACATGGTGGCCCCCGACGACGTCTACGACTCCGCCGTCGCGTGGGCCCGCCGCTATCTGGAATGCCCGCCGCGCGCCTTGGCCGCCGCCAAGGCGGTCATCAACGACGTCTTCGAACTGGAAGCCACCGAGCGGGCCGGCGCGGAACGGCGCCGCTATGTCGAGCTGTTTGCCGCTGGTCAGCGCGGTCCTGACGGCCGTGGGCCGGGCGGTGGTAACACGGGCGACCAAGACGGTCGTTAGGCTGCCCTGCATGACGAGGAGCTCGGAGATACCTGCCGACGCGGCGCCCAACCCGCACGCCACTGCCGAAGAGGTGGAGGCCGCCCGGCGCGACAGCAAGCTCGCCCAGGTGCTCTACCACGATTGGGAAGCCGAGAACTACGACGAGAAGTGGTCGATCTCGTATGACCAGCGTTGCGTCGAGTACGCCCGGGGCCGCTTCGACGCCATCGTGCCCGCCCAAGTCCACGCCGATCTGCCGTATGAGCGGGCGTTGGAGCTTGGCTGTGGTACCGGGTTTTTTCTGCTCAACCTGATCCAGGCGGGGGTCGCCCGGCGCGGCTCGGTGACCGACCTATCCCCGGGCATGGTCAAGGTCGCCACCCGCAACGGGCAGTCACTGGGGCTCGACATCGATGGCCGAGTGGCCGACGCCGAGGGCATCCCCTACGACGACGACACGTTCGACCTGGTGGTCGGGCACGCCGTGCTACACCACATCCCCGATGTCGAGTTGTCGCTGCGTGAAGTGATGCGTGTGTTGAAACCGGGCGGCCGGTTCGTGTTCGCGGGGGAGCCCACCACGGTGGGCAACGAGTACGCCCGCACGCTGTCCACCCTGACCTGGCGAATCGCCACCAACGTCACCAAACTGCCCGGCCTGGGCGGCTGGCGGCGGCCGCAGGAAGAGCTCGACGAATCCTCGCGGGCCGCGGCCCTGGAGGCCATCGTCGACCTGCATACCTTCGCCCCCGAGGACCTGGAACGGATGGCGAAAAACGCCGGGGCGATCCGGGTCGAGACGGCCAGCGAAGAGTTCAGTGCCGCCATGTTCGGCTGGCCGGTGCGCACGTTCGAATCCTCGGTGCCGCCCGGGCGACTGGGCTGGAACTGGGCGAGGTTCGCCTTCAACGGATGGAAGGCACTGAGCTGGATGGACGCCAACGTCTGGCGGCATGTGGCGCCCAAAGGCTGGTTCTACAACGTGATGGTAACCGGGGTTAAGCCCTCCTGAGCCCTGCGGGCACCGGCGTCGTTTTCGGCGTCGACAACGTCGCCTACCTGCGCTCCGACGCAGGTACCGCCGCCCTTCGCGCGGTCGCCGATCTGGAACTGCGGGACGCGACCCGAATCGCCGACATCACCGCGGCGCGCGCCCGCTTCGGCGAGCGCACCCCCATGCTGATCGAGACGACCCTGCTACGACGCCGGGCCGTGGCAAAACTGGGTGGGCTGTGCCCGAGTACGCCGGTGTCGGACTGGCTGTTCACCGACACCGCCTTGCAGCAGGCCACGGTGGCGGCGGTGGCCCTGCACCGGGCCAGGCGATTGGCCGATCTGACGGTGCACGACGCGACCTGCTCCATCGGCACTGAGCTGGCCGCGCTGTGCCGATCGGCGGCGACGGTGATCGGCAGCGACATCGACCCGGTACGGCTGGCGATGGCGCGCCACAACCTGGGGGGCGGTCGGGTTGTGCCGTGCCGACGCGCTGCGGCCGGTGACCCGGGACACGGTCGTCCTGGTCGATCCGGCGCGTCGCAGCAAGGGGCGCCGGCGCTTCAGTCCGGCCGATTATCAGCCCGGGCTGGGGCCCGTTCTCGACGTCTACCGCGATCGGCCGCTGGTGGTGAAGTGCGCGCCCGGGATCGATTTCGATCAGGTGAGTCGCCTGGGTTTCGACGGCGAAATCGAGGTGACGTCCTACCAGGGCTCGGTTCGCGAGGCGTGCCTGTGGTCGCGGGGCCTGGCCGCAGCTGGGGTGCGCCGTCGGGCCAGCATCCTCGACAGCGGCGAACAGATCACCGATTCCGAGCCCGACGACTGCGACGTGCGTCCCGCCGGGCGCTGGATCATCGATCCCGACGGAGCGGTGGTCCGGGCCGGCCTGGTGCGCCACTACGGCGCCAGGCACCGGCTGTGGCAGCTCGATCCCAATATCGCCTATCTGTCCGGCGACACCCTGCCAGAAGGGATACGGGGCTTCGAGGTGCTCGAGGCGCTACCGTTCGACGAGCGGCGGCTGCGTCAGGCCCTGAACGCGCTGGACTGCGGAGCGCTGGAGATTCTGGTCCGGGGCGTGCAGGTCGATCCTGACGCCCTGCGCCGGCGGCTACGGCCGCGTGGCGGCCGCGCGCTGTCGGTGGTGATCACGCGCATCGGTACGGGAAGCGCCAGCCACGTGACGGCATACGTTTGCTGTCCGTCGCGGTAGCGTCCGGGTACGCTGGCGGCGGTTACCCCTTTGCAACGCCACCGCCCGTTTTGGTCTGCGAGGAAAAATCAACGATGCGCTTAATGATTGCGGCCGCAATGCTTGTCAGTGCGGTCCTATTGGCTTGGCCGGCTGCCGCCGAGCCGCCGTCCTGTGCCAGCCTCGGCGGCAACGTCGAAGGCGCTCAGATGTGCCACATCCACGCGACGGGATCCACGTACACGTTGGACATCACGTTTCCCCAGGACTACCCGGATCAGCAGGCGCTGACCGACTACATCACCCAGAACCGGGACGGGTTCGTCAGCGTGGCGACCGGGTCCGGGCGACGTGATCAGCCCTATCAGATGGACGCCACCACCGAACAACACGCCGCCGGCCAGCCGCCGCACAACACCCGCAGCGTGGTGCTGAAGTTCTTCCAGGATCTCGGTGGCGCACACCCCTTCACCTGGTACAAGGCTTTCAACTACAACCTCGGGACCAAGCAGCCGATCACCTTCGACACCTTGTTCGCGCCGGGGACCACCCCGCTGGACGCCATCTACCCGATCGTCCAGCGCGAGCTGGCGCACCAGACCGGGCTCGGTGTGGCGATCCTGCCCTCCAATGGTCTGGACCCGACGCACTACCAGAACTTCGCCATCACCGACACCGACGTGATCTTCTATTTTGCTCAGGGTGAGCTGCTGCCGTCGTTTGCCGGCGCTACCCAGGCCCAGGTGCCGCGCAATGCCATCCCGCCCCTGGCGATCTGAGGTTCACACGGGGCCGGCCAGCGATTCCATCGCCGCGGCGCCGATGCCCAGCGTCAGCTGGGCCACACACCCGATGATCGGCACCACGAAGGCCACGTTGTGCCGTGCGAGCCGGTACACGCTGATGATGAGATCGGCGAGAAATATCACGATGCCGCCCCAAAAACCCAGCCCGATCGCTTTGTCGACCCAGGAGGGATCACCGCAGGTCTGGTAGCCGCACGGGTCGGTACCCATGACGAGCAGGCCCAACACCAACATCGTCACCACGAATAAGAAGGCGTGCAGGACCAGCAGGGCGATGGTGAGGGTGACATTTACCGCTCGATGGGCCTTGGCGCGACGGCTGCCGGCGCCGCCGGTGTGTACCGGGGCGAGATCGTCGGTAGACACCCAACAAGTATGGCCGCTAGGCCGGCGCGAAGCTGTATACCTGGCCGTCGCTGGTCGCAGTTACCACGCGGCCGTCGACGGCGATCGACACCCCGACCGGATATCCGGTCGCCGCGGGCAGCGAATAGCTGTTGATCGTGTGGCCGTCCGCCGGGTTGAACACCAGCAACGACATACCGGGTCCGCCTTCGTGGGGCGGACCCGCGACGATCGTGTAGCCGACGTTTCCGGCCGCCAGGCTGGACGTCGATAGGGGCGTGACGTCATCGCGGCGCCAGGCCTGGTCGGCATGGTCGCCCGCGTCGCGAAACGCCGCCAGCCGGGTGTCGGGGCCGCCGCCGGAAACGATCAGGCCCTCCGGGGTGACCGTCGGCGGTGTCTGAGCCAGAAATCCCAACGGCACCGACCACTTCACCTTGCCGTCCGTTGCGTGCAGGGCCCACAGCCGTTGGTCGCGGCCGTTGACGTACACGGTTTCGCCGTCGGCCGATAGCACCGGACTGGCAAGCACGCCGTCTTTGACGGCGTCGCTGGTCCACTCCCGAACCAGTTGCTGCGCGTGGTACTTGAGCCCGACCAGCCCCGCCGCCGGCGCTCCGGGTTGCCAGACGCCGACCACCACCATGCCGTTGACCTTCGAGAACGCCGGGGCCGCCGCCACCGGGCAGCCCTGTCGTGCCGGAGCGCAGTCGGCCAGACCACGCGCCGGATCAGTCGGATCGACGCCCTCCACCAGATCCATCGGGCTGCCTACGATCTTGCCGCGGTGGGCGTCGAACACCAGCATCTGTCCCAGATGGGTGGCCACGAGTAGGTGGCCGTTGCCCAAAAATCGCGGGGTGGACGGCATGCCGATCACCGGTTGGCGCCAGCGCGTCCACTGGGTGACGGGGAAGGCAACGATCGCGCCCGGCTGGCCGACGTAGAGGTTGTCGAATCCGTCGAACAACGGACCGGCGAAGCCGCCGCCCTGGACCAGCCGAACACACCAGCGTTGCCGGCCGTTGTCGTTGTTCTCCCACTCCATCAGCGAACACCCGGCCGGGGTCTGCGAGTTGAGCGCGAGGTAGCCGCGCCCGCTCAACGCCGGCCCGGCGGCCAGACTTCCCTTGACCGAACGCGTCCACTTCAGCGCCAGCTTGCTGGAGCCGGCGGTGGTGGTGTAGCTGCTGTTGGCGGCGTCGCCGTACTGTGCGGGCCAACCTAGCGCGGGTGCGGCGTCCACCCACGAATCGGTATTGCCGCAGCCGCCCAGCCCGATCGTGAGTGCAGCCGCGAGAGCGGTCGTCAGGAGACGTCGGGCAAACACCGGATGATTTCGCAGGGTTCCCAAATCCTTCCGCTACGCGGTAGCTCACGGGGTCCGGCCCGTCTGCATGAGCAGCGATCGAGTACAGGTGAGGGTAACGCGTGGCGGTGTACTCGTGGCGATTGCCCGACGTCCTTCGGGGTGGTCAGGCCTCGGGACGCTGTGCGTCGTGCATCGGCGTCACGCTAGGCTTTCCGCCCATGACGACCATGTGGGGTGCGCCGCTTCATCGCCGCTGGCACGGGTCGCGGTTGCGGGACCCCCGCCAGGCCAAGTTCCTGACGCTGGCATCGCTGAAATGGGTGCTGGCCAACCGCGCGTACACGCCGTGGTACCTGGTGCGGTACTGGCGGCTGCTCAAGTTCAAACTCGCCAACCCGCACATCATTACCCGGGGCATGGTCTTCCTCGGGAAGGGCGTGGAAATCCATGCGACACCTGAGCTGGCGCAGCTCGAGATTGGCCGCTGGGTGCACATCGGGGACAAGAACACCATTCGTGCCCACGAGGGATCGCTGCGCTTCGGCGACAAGGTGGTGCTGGGCCGCGACAACGTCATCAACTGCTACCTCGACATCGAGTTGGGGGACTCGGCGTTGATGGCCGATTGGTGCTACGTCTGCGACTTCGATCACCGGATGGACGACATCAACGTCCCGATCAAAGACCAGGGGATCATCAAGTCGCCGGTGCGGATCGGGCCTGACACCTGGGTCGGTGTCAAAGTGACGGTGCTGCGTGGCACGTCGGTGGGGCGCGGTTGTGTGCTGGGCGCGCATGCGGTGGTCCGTGGTGACATCCCCGACTATTCGATCGCGGTGGGATCACCGGCCAAGGTGGTCAAGAACCGCCAGCTGTCCTGGGAGACCTCGGCGGCTCAGCGCGCGGAGCTGGCCGCGGCGCTGGCCGACATCGAGCGCAAGAAGGCGGCTCACTAGTCGGCGGTGCGCCTGGCGCCTCAGGCGGTGGCGAACAGATGATTGTGTGCGATCCACTCGCTGATCCGAGCCATGGTGGCCGGTAGCACTCGCGCCGAGAACACGAGATGGTCGGAGCCGGGAATCTCGACGAAGGTGCCGTTGCGGTACCGGCCGGCCGTTTGGCGTGCGATCGCGCTCCCCACGATGCGGTCGTACTCGCCGCCTAACACCAGAACCGGACCCGTGACCGCGGGGTAGTCGACGCGCGCGACCTTGGAGCGGTCCAGCCAGGGCAGGGCCAGCTCGAAGAACAACACGCGTCCGGACTCGCAGACCAGATCATCGAACATTTCGCGGGCCGCGCCGGCCGACTGGGCTCCGGCGATACCGGTCCGAAACCGGGGCCACGACGGGGGCGCTACCGGCTTGGTCCATGGCCGCGGCCGCAGCGCGTGCCGCATCGAAAGGCCCGCCGTTGTGCGGTTCAGACCAACGGGTCCGACCGGCGAGGGGCAGGCGGCGACCACGCCGATGTGGCGGGTTCGCGCTGCCACCAGCTGGACCAGCAGGCCGCCCAGGGAGTGTCCGACCAGCAGGGGCGCGGAGTCGAGCGAGGCCACCAGCTCGACCAGGTCATCGGCGTAGTCACGCAGGCTCAGCGTGGCAATGCGGGCCGCGCCGTCGGGCAACGGCAATTCGTGATGGCGCAACGTCGGAGTGTGGACCGTGTAGCCGTGGTGTTCGAAAGCGGACCGGGCGCCGGCCAGCTGCCGGCCGCGGCTCCATGCGCCATGAATCAGGACGACATGTTTGCGCACTCCTGCAGTATTGCTGTCGCGGTCCTACTCGGGGTGGTCGTCGACCTTGAAGTCGAACCGGACATCGCCGGCGTCGATGCTGGTCACGGTCACATTGACGCCATAGGTCTTGCTGCCGTCGATGAGCTGACACCGCAGTGTCGCGCCCACCACGCCCTTGAGGTTGTCGGGGCAGGTCACCGAGTCGGGTCGTTGGCCCACCTTCTGATACAGCTTGTTGCTGATGATGTGTGCGACCTTGTCCTTGTCGACGGTCTCCACCATGTCGAACTTGACGTCTTTGCCGTCGACGCTGGTCACGGTGACGTTGACGTTGTATGTGGAGTCTTTGACCTTCATTTCGCAGTTGAGCTGAGCCCCGACCTTGGCCGGGAGATCTCCCGGGCAGGTCACCGACTCGGGCTTGTTGCCGGAAGCGTCGGTCATCTTGGCCTTGATCTGCTCGGCCACATCGCTTTTGCTCACCGAATGCGATCCGGTTCCGATCGAACAGGAACAGGCGCCGGCGCTGGCCATCAGGCCCACCGCGGCGCCTGAGACCAGAAACGTCCGCACGATCGAATGAGCCATATCGCCTCCCTGGCGTCGACAACTGGGAATCGGCTGATAATTACATGTCAAACAGCTCCGGAAAGGCGAATCAGCCAAACACCAAGCAAACGCTACTGTTTGGCAAAGAGATCCGGCGCCCGCAGGTCAGCCGATGTCGTGATAGCGGCGCAACGCCTCGGCGCGTTCGGTGCCGTGATCCACGATCGGCGCCGGATATGTTGACGGGCATGGGCCGCCGCGCCGCTGAATCCGATGCACGTTGTCGACATCGCGCAGTTCGGGGACCCAACGTCGAATGTAATCGCCCGCGGGATCGAACTTTTCGGCTTGTGCGCTCGGATTGAAGATCCGAAAGTACGGCGCGGCGTCGGTGCCGCATCCCGCCGACCACTGCCAGCCGTGCTGATTGCTGGCCAGGTCACCGTCGGTGAGTTGGTCAAGGAACCAGGCGGCCCCCCATTGCCAGGGCAGGTGCAGGTCTTTGACCAGGAAGGATGCGGCGATCATCCGGACCCGGTTGTGCATGAACCCGGTTTCGCGCAACTGACGCATCCCGGCATCGACCAATGGATATCCGGTTTCTCCGGCCTTCCAGCACTCGAAAAGGCGTCTGGCGTTGGCGTCGGTGTCGGTCACGATGCCGTCGAAGTTGCTGTTCCAGTTGTGCCAGGCGCTGGCCGGCCAGTGGTGCAGGACGGCGCCATAAAAGTCCCGGAACGCCAACTCACGTAGGTAACTACGCGCTCCGGTGCCGGTCAGGTCCATGCCCGCGACCATGGTCCGGGGATGGATGGTGCCGAACTTCAGGTGCGCCGACATCCGGCTGGTGCCCTCGAAGTCCGGCCTGTCGCGGTCATGCTCATAGCGGTCCAGCTTGGCGGTGCGGAATGCTGTCCATTCCCGGATGGCCGCGGCCTCACCGGCGGCCAGGTCAAGCTCAGTGCCCGGATCGGGGATCTCGCACTGCTCGATGTCGGTCTGCGCCGGATCCAGCCAACACGCCGATCCGGGCCCCGTGTCAGCCGGTGCTCGCCATCGCGCGTCCTGCCATTTGCGGAAGAACGGGGTGAACACCTGGTAGGGGCTGCCATCGTTTTTGACGACTCGACCCGGTGAAACCAGATACGGCGAGCCCGTCGCTACCAGTGGCACGCGGCCCAGCCCCGCTGCAACCCGTTCGTCGCGACGCTGCCCAAACGGCGCGAAATCGCCGGTAACGTGCACCGATGATGCCTCGATTGCTTTGGCTATCAGCGGAATCCGCTGCTCGGGCCGACCGCGTGTCACCAGTAGGCGGCCCTGCAGTGCATCGTTGAGTTGGCGAAGTGAGTCGCCGAGGAACTGCAGGCGGCGCAGGCCTGAGGAAGCTTCCAGGCGCGGGTCGACCACGAAGCAGGCGAGCACTTCCTCGCTATCGGCGGCAGCGGCCAGTGCCGGATGATCGCCAAGCCGCAGATCGCGGCGAAACCACAACAGAGCCCTTGTCATTGGCTGGTTCAGCGGTTGAGTCGCCAGACGTGGGTGGCCAGCACGGTGGCGAACGCGCACCACACGGCGTAGGGGAGCATCGCCAGCCCGGCGCGCCGATCGGCGTCGGCGGTTCGCCGCACCAGGTCGGCGCTGCTGGTTGCCAGGACCGCGGCACCGAGCGCTGACGCTCCCAGCCGGTGGAACCGGAAGAACAGCCAACTCCACCCGGCGTTGAGTACCAAGTTGATGCTCAACGCGCCGATGTAGCGGCGTGCCTTGTCGCGCTGGCCAGTTGCGTTCAACCGGTCGATGGCCACTGCCGAACTGGCGGCGATATCGCCGTAGAGCGTGGTCCACACCATGGGGAAGGCGACCGAAGGTGGCTGGTAGGACGGTTTGCGCAGTCGCGCGTACCAGTCTGAGGTTCGTGGCGGGCTGGCAATGCTTCCGCTACCGGCCGCCGCGGTGACCGCAAGCGCGGTGCTGGCCAGTGTCGATTTGTTCATTCTGATCCTCCGTCCGCGTGCGAATACGCTAAATCAGGTTGGTGAGCAGTGGTTTTGGGATCACTGGGCCACCAGATGCGATCGCCGATCAAGGTGAACAGCGCCGGAATTACCAGGGTACGTACGACGAAGGTGTCCAACAGAATTCCCAGGCCGACGATGATGCCCAACTGGGTCAGCACGATCAGGGGCAGCACAGCGAGCACGCAGAAGACGGCGGCCAGAACGATTCCCGCGCTGGTGATGACCCCGCCGGTGGCGGACACCGCCCGGACCATCCCGGCGCGCGCGCCATTTCGTGCCGACTCCTCACGGGCTCGGGTGACCAGGAATATCGTGTAGTCCACCCCGAGGGCGGCCAGGAACAGGAACGCGAACAGTGGGGTGCTGTTGTCCAGGGCGGGAAAGCCGAATACGTGGATGTTGGCCCAGCCGCCGAGTCCCAACGCGGCCAGCGCGCCGAGAATGGTGGCGGCCAGCAGGATCAGCGGAGCCAATGCGGAGCGCAGCAGCGCGTAGAGCACCACCAAGATGACGGCAAGGATGGCCGGAATCAGCAGGGCACGGTCGTGCTCGGCCGCGTCGCGTACGTCAAGTGCCTGCGCATCCGGCCCGCCGACCAACGCGGAGGGGACGCTTGGCTGGCCGAATGTCGAAGCGCTGCAATCGTTGTGAACGCCCGTTCGGAGGATGGTGGGGCGTCGATCACCACCGACCACTTGGTCAGTCCGGCCCCGAACTTGCCGGAGCGGCCCGACTCGGTAACCGAGACCACGCCCGGTGTTGCGCCAATGGCTTGCCGCACTTGCGTCGCCTGCGCCGAGGGGGCTACCACCAGTGTGGGGTTAACCAGGCCCGCGGGGAAGTGCTGGGCCACGACGTCGTAGCCGGAAACCGAATCAGCTTTGACCCGGAACTGCTCGGTCTGAGACAGCCCGATGCGGGTGCCGAGTAGCCCGGTCGCCAACCCGATCAACAGGGCGACGGTGACCAGGGCGACCGGAGCGGGTCGGCGAGCCACCCGTTGGGCGACCGCATGCCAAAAGCCGGAATCGAGCGCCGTGGTGTCCTCGGCGCGGGGAATGAAGGGCCAGAACAGTCTTCGCCCACACAGCGCCAGCAGCGGTGGCAGCACCACTAGCACCGATACCGCCGCGACGACCAGCCCGCACGCCGCCAGGGCGCCCAGACTGCGGTTGCTGGGGGTTGCCGCGAAGACCAGCGTGAGCAGCGCCAGCACCACGGTGGCATTGCTGGCGGCGATCGGCGGTCCGGCCATGCGCACCGCCCGGGCCAGCGCGTCGCGGTGATCGCGGTGAACCGGAAGTTCCTGCCGGTATCGAGAAATCAGCAGCAGCGCGTAGTTGGTCCCGGCGCCGAAGACCAGCACACTGGTGATCCCCGAGGTGGATCCGTCGAAGTTCAGCCCGGTCAGGGCGGCGACCGCGGTCCCGACTGTGGTCGCGACCCGATCGGCGAAGGCGATCACCAGCAATGGCAGCAGCCATAGCACCGGCGAGCGGTAGGTGAGGATGAGCAGCAGCGCTACCACCGATGCCGTCACCGCCAGCAGGGTGATGTTTGCGTTGGTGAATGCATTGGCGATGTCGGCGCCGAAGGCCGGTCCGCCGGTGACATGGGCGTCCAGGTCCGCCGGCAGTCCCTCGTGTGCCGCCTCGCGCAACGCCTTGACAGCGTCGTTGAGGGCCAGGCCCGACAGGTTCGCGCTGATGGGCACCACCGAGATTGCCGCTTTTGTGTCGGCCGAGATCAACGGAGCTGCCGGTCGCGGGTTCGCGCCGGGGTGTGCCGAGGCCTGCATGCGCTGTGCTGCCTGTTGTGCCGCGCGGCGATCGGCGGCGTCCAGCGTGGTCCCGTCCGAGCGAGTGACGACCAGGATCAGTGGGGCCCGGTCGCCGCCGGGGAAGCGGCCCAGCTCGGATTCGACTTTCGCCGACTCCGCGTCGGCGGGTACCGACTGCGGTGCTTGCCCGGCCGCGGAGTTTCCTCCTACCAACACCATGAACACCGTGGCCAGTGCGACGACACCCACCGAGATCAGCCACGACCTCTTGGCCGCTAGCGCCGCCGCAAGTCTGTCCCAAACCACGTGCGCAAGTATTTCAGTTATTAAGTAATTTTGAATCAAGGGTGCACCCGGTGTGCTCCGCTGGTGCCGCACCAAATGCCAAAAGCTATGGGGAGTAGCGTAATTCATGCAGATCGTCTGATCGCATGCCGGTCGGCGCCGGGTAGCGCCGCGCGAGGCGCCGGTGCTGCCCGCCGGGTTTGGCCAGTAGTGTCGTCGGCTTAGCGGGCAGTCATGCCCGGTAAGGGCATTCGGGCCGGCGAAGGGACTCCGTTGGGCATCATCACCAGGGCGGCCACACCGCTAATCCTGGCCATCGCCTCGCTGTGCGCGCTGGTCGCCACCCCGGCGGTAGCGGCGCCCGATGCGCTGTCCGCGGCCGTGGACAGCGCGTTTCGACCGCTGCTGGTCCAGTACGACATACCCGGTATGGCCGTAGCGGTGACGGTCAACGGCCAACAGTGCTACTTCAACTATGGAGTTGCCGCCAAGCAAAGCGGTGCCCCCGTGACGGCGGACACCATCTTCGAGATCGGTTCGGTGAGCAAGACGTTCACCGCAACGCTGGCCTGCTACGCGCAGGAACTCGGCAGAATATCGCTGGCGGGGCACCCCTCCGCGTACATGCCGCAGCTCGCGGGCAGCGCCATCGACAAGGCCACCCTGCTGAACTTGGGTACCTACACCGCTGGCGGACTGCCCCTGCAATTTCCGCCCGAGATCACCGACGACGCCCAGATGCAGGCCTACTTTCAGCAATGGACACCCGATGACGCCCCGGGCCAACAGCGGCGCTACTCCAACCCGAGCATCGGGCTGCTGGGCCACCTCACCGCGCTGGCGATGAACAGCGATTTTGCCGATTTGGTCCAAACCCAGGTCTTTCCCAAGCTGGGGCTGTCCCACAGCTTCATCCGGGTGCCGCAAGCCCAGATGGACGACTACGCGTGGGGGTACAACGCCAGCAACGAACCGGTTCGGGTGAACCCGGGGTTTTTGCTGCCGAAGCTTACGGCGTCAAGTCATCTGCACCTGACATGCTGCGCTTCGTCGAGGCCAAAATCTCACCCGAGGGCCTACCGGCGTCGATGCGCCGTGCCGTGCAAGTAACCCACCTCGGATACTTTAATGTCGCTGACATGGTCCAGGGGCTTGGCTGGGAGCAGTATTCCTACCCGGTCACCCTCGATCAGCTGCTGGCCGGCAACTCCAACACCATTGCCATGCAGCCAAACCCGGTTACCCTGGTCGCCGGGGTGCCCCCGTCCGGCCCGAGGCTGTTCAACAAGACCTGTTCCACCGACGGGTTCGGCGCCTATGCCGCGTTCGTACCCGACAAAAGGATCGGCATTGTGATGCTGGCGAACAAGAACTTCCCCAACGCCGCGCGCATCACGGCGGCCCATGCGGTGCTCGAAAAACTCGCGGCCGAGTCGCGATAGATCGGATCAATGGTCGAGCCTGCACGGGCCTTCGCGAGCCGGCGCCCGCCTCCGTCAGCTAATTCAACTGGTTAAAGATTAATGAACTGAAATTAATTGCCGATGCGGATATGCTGCACATTGCCATGGATGCGGATGAACAGGCCTGCAGCCGCCAGGGGCTCGAGTCGGCGATTTCGGCCGATCTGCGGGAGTTATCGACCGAATCCGATCAGATCGGCCACTTGTTTGCGGTGTCACACAGCGTGCGCCCCAACGATTTTCGGGCGCTGCTACACATCATGGTCGCCGAAACCGGCGGTCGGCCGCTGACCTCGGGGCAACTCGGGGAGTGGATGGGTCTATCGGCCGCCGCGATTACCTATTTGGTGGATCGGCTCATCGAATCCGGCCACATTCGACGCGATACTCACCCCGAAGACCGTCGCAAGGTCGTCCTACGGTATTCCGAACCCGGCCTGGCGACCGCCCGGTCTTTCTTCACTCCGCTGGGAATGCACACCCGTGCCGCGCTGGACGGCGTTGCCGACCCGGATCTGGTGGCGGCGCATCGAGTCTTTACCGCCCTTATCGCCGCGATGCGCGTGTTTCGGACCGATCTGAGCTCGCCGTAGCGCTAGGGCGCGCTCTGGCCGATCTTCTTCAGGGCGGCCACCAGGCCCGCGGGATCGGCGACGGTCACGGTCAGTGCCGAGTGATCCCGCAAACCCAACACCCGGTGGATCCGCGGCTCGAAGTGGACACACGCCCCGGCCTGCGCATTGGTGCCAAAGGTAAGGCCGTCGTCGACCATCGACAGTCGCGGGCCTACCGCGGTCCACCATCGGTATGGCCCGGTGACGTGGGAGTCGGTCACGCTCGACAGTGGCGCTTCGGCATGAAAGGGCCCATAGCGGGCCACGAAACGGCCGTCGTCGGTCAGCGTGACGCCTTGGCGGCCCGGCCACCGGAACGGGAGCCACATGGGGGCCAGGCGGGCGTCGTAGCGGTAGGGAAAGTACTCGCCCCGGTCTTGCGGCGTCATTGCATGGCTCCGATCGTTGGCGCCCCAGCTGCCTGTGTCCCCTCGAGGCTACTGGTCGCACCGCATGGTTTCGACGTGGTGGTTGGGTCGGTGGCTGTTCCACAATTGACGGGCCGGCGGGCTCGACTTGCCGGGGCGTAGCGTCGACAGACACACGAAAGGTAGATCCCCAGATGCTGGGATGCATTGTGCCGCGTTTGGCCCAACTCCTGGAGGCGGTCGGTCTCGTCGTTGGGGTGCGGGTTACCGAAGAACCGGCCCACACCGTCGAACAACTCGGCAAGGGCCTAGAGGTCCGTCGTTATGGTCCGCGCGTTGCGGCCGAAACCGTGGTCGACGACACCGAGGAAGGCGCCCGAAATCGCGGATTCCGCGTCCTGGCCGGCTATATTTTCGGCGCCAACCACGCCAAGTCGAAACTGGCGATGACGGCTCCCGTGAGCCAACACCGCGATCAGACCGGCGCGGGCGAACCCATCGCCATGACAGCGCCGGTGGCGCAGCAAGCCGGCGACGGCGGCACGTGGACGATACGGTTTTTCATGCCGGCCAAGTGGACCCTGGATACCCTGCCGGTGCCGAACGACAACGCCGTCGCCCTGGTAGCGGTGCCGGCGGAGACTTACGCGGTGCTGCGCTTCAGCGGTGATCGCGGCGCGGGCGCGGTGGCGGCGCGCACCACGGAGCTACTCGGCTTGCTCGACGGCACCGATCTGCAACCGGTTGGTTCGCCGGTGGCGTGGTTCTACGATCCGCCGTGGACAATTCCATGCCTTCGTCGCAACGAAATCGCCGTTCCGGTGACCAGGCGCTGACCAGGCCTTCGGTAGAGTCATTACTTCTGCATCGAGCGTGGCTTTTGCACTGTGGTGATCGACCGAGCTGCGATTGAGCAGTAGTGTTTGACTACGCCAAGAATGGGTAACCGGTTTCCGCCGGATAATGTCGTTGCCAATAGAAGTGGGGTTGGTCGCGGCTGGATTGCCGTGACCGGTTGGAAATCATGTATCACCGATGGTGTCGCGCAGCGATCGCGGTCGTGTTCGTGCTGGTGAGCGTTGAGACGCCGGCACTGGGGCGGGCCGCCGTTGGAGTGACGGCATATCCCGGATTGGAAATCCATCAGGGCTCGGTGGTGTGCGTGATTGGATTCGTCGAACCGCAGATGCGGATAGCCTTCAGTGCCGGTCGATGCAATGGCGATCCGATGGTGACCGACCGCTACGGCAATGCGGTCGGTGCCGTGACGCTGGCCGGCCAGGCGACGGTCAGTGAAGTGGCGGTCGACGGTGCGGCTGCCGGTGTCGACTATGAAGTCATCACCTTGGCCCCCGAAGTGGCCGCTACCGACCTGCTGCCCACCGGACTTCGATTGCAGTCGAAACCAGGGTTTCGGGTCCAGCCCGGTGCACGGGTGTGTGAGGCCACCGCGGCGAGGCAACGCTGCGGCCGCGTCGACACCGTCACCGAGAGCCGCTTCGTCATTGCCGGCATGGACGCGGATCAGCACGAGATTGGTGCACCCGTATACGTGCTGGACGACGACAACCACGCCTTGATCGCCGGCTTGCTCGACGGTGTGCGCGGCTCGATATCCGAAGCCCAGTCCTGGCCGGCGGTCATGCGGCAGGTCTACCTCGATTCACGCTCGGTGGACTCCACGCAGCCACCCCCGCAGGGGCGCACGATCGGCAGCTAGCTGATCACCGATGACGCCCCAGCAAGTGGCGCAGGGCCGTGTCGAGGTCGGGCTGGCGGAACCGGTGCTCAGCCAGCGCCAGCCGCGCCGGCAGGACGCGCTGACTGGCACACGCGAGTTCGCGGGCGCCCTGATCGCCCAGCAATAGCCGCGGTCCCAGTGCCGGGACCGGCAACACCGCGGGTCGGTGCAAGACCTGGGCCAGGGTGCGCGTGTACTCGGCGTTACGCACCGGTTGTGGTGCAACAGCGTTCACCGGACCCGATAGCCCGGTGTCCCACAAGGCGCGGTGATAGATGTCGACCAGGTCGTCGATCCCGATCCAGGACAGCCACTGACGACCGTCGCCAAGGCGGCCGCCCAGCCCGGCGCTGAACAGGGGGCGCAGCAACTGCAGGGTGCCGCCGCGGGGAGACTGCACGATGCCGGTGCGTACCAGCACCACTCGCACGCCGTCTTGTCGGGCGGGGCCGGTCGCCGCTTCCCACTCGGCGACGACATCGGCGAGAAACCCCTCGCCGCGACCGCTTTCCTCGGTCAGTATCTCGTCGGCACGGTCGTAGCCGTAATACCCGACAGCCGAGGCCGAGATCAGCACGCGAGGCCCGTCAGCGCCGCGGCCCAGTAACTCGGCAAGCCGACGCGTCGGACCAATTCGGCTCTCGCGTATAGCGTTTCGATGCGCTGTGGTGAACCGCCCGGCGATTGAGGCGCCGGCCAGATGAATCACCGCGTCGATCCCCGTCAGTAACTCGGGGTCAGGATCGTGCGGGTCCCAGTGCCGCTCGTCGGCGCCGCGTGGGGTGCCACGAACCAAGCGCACGACCCGGTGCCCGCCAGTGCTCAAAAAGGCGGTCAGCGCCGAACCGACCAGCCCGGAGGACCCCGTGACCGCAATTGTTGTGGGGCCCAGGCCAGCAGCGGCGGCAAGTTTGTGTGCGGCCAGATCATCGGCAAGCTGCTGGTGGCGGTATACGAACATCGGCCGCAATGCCGATGCCGGTATCGGGGTGTCGACACGGTCGATCACCCGGGTCCGGCCCGCGCCGGCGTCCTCGAAGTCGTGAGTGTGCCGCCACCGCACCGCGATTCGGGCCGGCAGCGAAGCCAGCCCGTCGCTTGCGATGGTGTCGACGAAACGCCTTGGGGGATCGTAGGAATCGGGCTGGTGCTGGGCCAACCAGCGCAGGCCGCCGGGAAGCGCCAGCGTCGCGCGACCATCTTCGAGTGATCGTGCCTCGGTTACCAACCGCATGGGTTGCCAGGGCGGTGACAGTCGGCTGAATGCTCCAGGCCTGCTGTGCCACTCGAACACCTCATCGCGTGGCGCGTCGACCACGCTGGAATACACCACGCCCATCGTTGCACGTTACCGCCGCGGGTGGCCGCGCGGCGACGGCGTGCCCGATAGCGGATAGTGATCAGCATGAGCGTTGTCGATGGCATCCGTTCTTTGCTGGATACCACCCTGGATCGGGCACTCGATCGCACCATCGTTGGGGGATACACCCGTGTCGGCTATCAGCTTCGCCATTCGGGCTGGTCCGACGATCCCTCACCGGCAGCCCTGCGGGGCCGCACCGCGATGGTCACCGGCGCAAATCGCGGCCTGGGTAAGGCCATTGCCGCCGGGTTGGCCGAGCTGGGAGCCACCGTTGTATTGACCGTGCGCGATCGCGACAGTGGGCAGCGCGCACGCGACGAGATCGCCGCGGCCTCCGGCGCCGACGTGCGGGTGGAGGTCTGCGATGTCTCCAGCCTCAGTGCCGTTCGGGCCTTCGCGACAGACCTGCGCACCCGGGTGTCCCGGCTGGACGTGCTGGTCCACAATGCCGGGTTGCTGCCCGCGGCCCGCGCCGAGACCGACGAGGGCCATGAGATCACGCTGGCCACCCACGTCTTGGGGCCGATACTGCTGACCGAACTGCTGGTTCCGATGCTGGCCGAGTCCGACGACCCGAGAGTGATCCTGATGTCTTCGGGCGGCATGTACACCCAACCGCTGCCGATCGAGGATCCCGAATACCGTGCCGGTGGCTACCGCGGGGCGGTCGCATACGCCCGCACCAAGCGCATGCAGGTGGCATTCACGCCGCTGCTTGCCCGGCGCTGGAGCGGCGAGCGCATCCGCGTCTACTCCATGCATCCCGGCTGGGCCGACACTCCGGGGGTGGCCACATCACTGCCGGGTTTTCGCGCGGTCATCGGGCCGCTACTGCGCACCGCCGAACAGGGCGCCGACACCGCGGTGTGGTTGGCGGCCACCAGACCGGCACCGCTGAGCGGCACCTTCTGGCATGACCGTCGGACTCGCCCGGAGCACTACCTGCCGTGGACCCGGTACAGCGACGATGACCGTCAACGGCTGTGGCGGTACTGCGCGGACGCGATCGGCATCGACTAGCGATCAGGCAGCGCGTGCTCGACGATCGGCAACCGGGGCAGCGGCTGCCGTTCTCCGCGCTTGGCCGCCAGGTACACCTGCGCGGTCTGCTCGGCCACGGTCTGCCAATCGAAGTCGGAGTTGAGCCGTTCCCGCGCGGCCCGGGCACGTTGCTGCGCGGCGGCCGGATCATCGAGCACACCGCACACCGCGGCGGCCAGCGCCGCCACGTCGCGGGGTGGGCACGATACCCCGGTGACCCCGTCGATCACCGCTTCGCCCAACCCGCCGATATTCGACGTCACCAACGGTGTTCCGGCCGCGGCGGCCTCCAGCGCGACCAGTCCGAACGGCTCGTAGTGGCTGGGGAACACCGCGGCGTCGGCCCGATGTAGCAGGGTCAGCAGTTCGGCGTGCTCGAGGTGGCCCAGGAACTTGGTGGCCTTGAGCACCCGGTGTTTGCGTGCCTGCTCGACCAGCCAATCCTGTTGGGTGCCTTCGCCGGCGATGGTAAGTGTGGTGCCTGGGTGCGCGCGCCTGATCCGCGGCAGTGCGGCAATGGCATTGTGCACACCCTTCTCGTACTCCAGCCGACCGACGTAGAGCAGTTCCGGTGGCCCGGTGCGTGGTTTACGGACCGCAAAAGGCCAGCGCGCCGCGTCGATACCGTTGCGAATCACCGCCGTTTCGGCCAGCCCTGGGCCGAACAGCTCGGTGATCTCATCGCTCATCGACCCCGAACATGTGATCAGCGAATCGGATTCACGCACCAGCCAGGATTCGACCGCGTGCACCTGGCGACTCAGATCTCCCGAAACCCAACCGGAATGCCGCCCGGCTTCGGTCGCATGAATCGTGGAAACCATTGGCACGTCGTAGTAGTCGGCGAGCGCAATCGCCGGATGTGCCACCAGCCAGTCATGCGCGTGCACGATGTCGGGTTGCCAGGGTTGCTCCGCGCCGGGACCGCTGAGGGTAAGGCCGGCCCGGACCATGGCGTGACCCATGGCCAGGGTCCAAGCCATCATGTCGCTACCGAAGCTGAATTCGTGCGGATCCTGCGCGGCCGCGATCACCCGGACTCCCTCGCTGATCAGATCAGACGGTGGGTGGGTGCTGGGGTCGGTGCCCGAGGGCCGGCGGGACAGCACCACGACTTCGTGGCCGGCCGCGACCAATGCGGTGGCGAGGTGGTGGACATGGCGGCCGAGCCCGCCGATCACCACCGGTGGGTACTCCCACGACACCATCAGGATCTTCATGAACGTGGCCCCCTCCACGAACGTGCACAAAATGTCGGCCGCAGCGGCGTGTCGCTGTACAGCCGCGCACGCTCGTCGGTCGCCGGCGCGCTCACTTGGGCAGCCTTCGTGCGTCCAGAGCCCCGAACAGGCCATCGGCGCGGTTCCAGCCTTGGGCCAGTCGCTGGGCGTTGTCGCGCCGGCCCGACGCCAGCGCCCCGGCGATCTCTCGGGTGGCGTGCGCATGCAAGTGCGTGCGATAGCGCGCATAGTCGGCGGCGGAGTCCTTGCTCACCATGAACGGCCAGTCGCTCGAGACGGTCAGCAGCGTCTCACGCAGGATCTGATCGGCGACGTGATCGCGGGGGATCGGGCCATCCAGGGACGCGGTCTGGGCCAGCGCCTTATCGACGGTGGTCAGTGCGGTGTCGACCACTTCGGAGTTGAGCTGGACCAGATCGGACACCTTGGGGCCGTTCCAGACTTGCCAGTCCTTGCCGGAACCCCAAGAGCTGGGGGGCAATTCGACCGGAGCGCCCACGAATCCGTTGGCCATGGCATCGTGCAGCGTTCCCACCCGCACGCCGGCGGCAGGCAGGGCGCGCAGCACCCGCTGCAACCAGGTCGGCCCCTCGTACCACCAATGGCCGAACAACTCGGTGTCGAACGCGGCGACCACGTGCGCCGGCCGGCCGATGCGCTGTGACTCGGCAATCAGCCGGCCGCGCACCACTTCGACGAAGTCGGCGACGTGGACGTCGATCGCGCGGTCGGCGCGCTGCGGGTCGTAGGGGGCTTTGGCCTCCGATGCCACATTGCGGCCGGTGACGCGGGCCGGTTTGAGGCCGGTCAGGTGATCGTAGGTGTGGAAATCGCGGTATGCGGCATGCCCGGGGTAGCCGGATTTCGGTGACCACACCCGGTAGCTGACCTGCAGATCACGCCCGAACGCGACCACGTCGGTGTCGCCGACCGGTCGGCCCAGTGCGGTGTCGCCGTGCAGGGATGGACCGTCCACCATGAAATGGCTGACCGCGGCGGCCGCGTAGTCGTGCTCCATGCCGGGGGCGTATGCGCATTCGGGTGCCCAGATCCCCGATGGGCTGTGCGCCATCCGCAGCCGTGCGTCGGCCAAACCTTCGCGCAGCGCGAACTCCCGCAGCCGCGGATTCAGCAACGGCTGGAACGGGTGGGCCAGTGGGCCGCCGAGCAACTCGACCGTGCCGGCGTCGATCAGGGCGCGCAGCAGCGGGCTTGCGCCATGGCGCCAGGCGGCGGCGAAGTCGTCAAGCGCCTGATCGGCCTCGGCGCACTCGCGGGTTCCGAAGTCGCGTAGGGCCTCTGGTGTGCAGGAGAGGTGTTTGGCCGACTTCGATGCGGGCGCAGACCGGACGCTGGTGGCCTCGGCCGCGCGCAGCCGCCAGTTGGCCAGCCAGTGATGCATTCCGTCCAGGCAATAGGGGTCATCGAGTTGGGCGTTGACTACCGGAGTCATCCCCAGCGTGATGAGCCCGCGGCGCCCCTCGTCGGCCAGGGTGCGCAGCACCCGGAACAACGGCAGGTAGGCGGCCGACCAGGACTGGTAGAGCCACTCCTCGCCGACCGGCCATCGGCCGTGGTGGGCAAGCCAGGGCAGATGGGTGTGCAGCACCAGGGTGAACAACCCGGGCACCCGGTCTGGCGAATTGGTGTTGTCCCAATTGGTCAATGCCGCACCG
The DNA here is from genome assembly GCF_022354805.1 of Mycobacterium liflandii. Classification (NCBI taxonomy): domain Bacteria; kingdom Bacillati; phylum Actinomycetota; class Actinomycetes; order Mycobacteriales; family Mycobacteriaceae; genus Mycobacterium; species Mycobacterium liflandii. Next base: position 2,464,378 of record NZ_CP023138.1, read on the forward strand.
CGATCGCAATCAGATCCAGGCTGTCGTCAATTTCGTGGGCGGGTTCCAGCCCCGCCCCGATGATGTCGAAGTCCGCGGTGGTGACCGCCGCGACATCGGCGGTCAGTTCGGCTGACCACGGTTGGTCGGCGACCGCGCGGGCGATCTGGGCGTCGATGATCGAGCCGCCATGGCGTTCATCTATCGCGCGCAGCTGCGGCCCGTGGAACAACCCGTACATCGTCACCTCGGCAAAACCCGCTTCTAGCAGCAGTTCGGTGAGTTCGGCGGCGTTGAGTTCGCGAGTGTGGAAGGGGTTGATCGGGGTGTCGCGGCCGGGGGAGAAGGTGATCCGGTTCGGCGTGGACACCATCAATACGCCCGACGGGCGCAGCACCCGCGCGCATTCGCGGACGAATTGGCCCTGATCCCACAGGTGCTCAATGACCTGGAAGTTGACCACCACGTCCATCGATGCGTCGGGAAGGGGCAAGTCCGCCAGGTTCGCCTGCATTACCTCGACCCGGGGGTAGCGGTGGCGGACATGTGCTACCGCGGCCTCGTCGTAGTCCACGGCCACAACGCGGCGCGCGACATCGGCGATCATGTCGGCGCCGTAGCCTTCGCCGCAGCCCGCTTCCAGCACGTCGCGGCCCTCGCAACGAGGCGCCAGCCGTTCGTATACGACCTCGTGGCGACGGAACCAGTAGTTCTCGATGTCCAGATCGGGGATGGTGCGTTCGCCCGTCAGCGTCAACACCGCATCGACCGGCGGCGCACTGGCGGTCGGGATCTGGTCGGGAACGTCGGGGACGAATGAGCTCATTGCTAACGCAGGCTAGTGCCTAGCGCCCGATTCGCGAACCGTAGCCAGAAATGCCAGGAATGCTCGAGCCCCCGACGCGGGGGTCTGGCGGGGTGGGATAGCCGCGGGTTATGGGGGGGTGAGCGGGCAATTGAGCAACTGCCACCCGCTAAGGTGTGAGGGCAGACCGCGAGAAGTTACCGCCTAGTAACATGCCGTGCGGTTGCGAACCGCGTGACCGAAGTCCTGCAGTCGACGGCTGCGGGACTCCTTCGAGGAGGACGAGCCACACCCATGACAAACATTGTGGTCCTGATCAAGCAGGTCCCAGACACCTGGTCGGAGCGCAAGCTGACCGAGGGCGACTGGACGCTAGACCGCGAGGCCGCCGATGCGGTCCTGGACGAGATCAACGAACGAGCGGTGGAAGAAGCGCTGCAGATCCGCGAGCGCGAAGGCGGCGAGGGTTCGGTGACCGTGCTGACCGCGGGTCCCGAGCGCGCCACCGAGGCGATCCGCAAGGCCCTGTCCATGGGCGCGGACAAGGCCGTCCACCTCAAGGACGACGGCATGCACGGCTCGGACGTCATCCAGACCGGGTGGGCGCTGGCACGTGCGCTGGGCGCCATCGAGGGCACCGAGCTGGTGATCGCGGGCAACGAGTCCACCGATGGCGTGGGCGGCGCGGTGCCGGCCATCATCGCCGAGTACCTGGGCCTGCCGCAGCTCACCCACGTGCGCAAACTGTCGGTCGAGGGTGGCAAGGTCACCGGCGAGCGTGAGACCGACGAGGGCCTGTTCACCCTGGAAGCCTCTCTTCCGGCTGTGGTCAGCGTCAACGAGAAGATCAACGAGCCGCGCTTCCCGTCCTTCAAGGGCATCATGGCCGCCAAGAAGAAGGAAGTCACCGTGCTGACCCTCGCCGAGATCGGGGTTGAAGCCGGCGAGGTGGGCCTGGCCAACGCCGGGTCGACGGTGCTGTCGTCGACCCCGAAGCCTGCCAAGACTGCCGGTGAAAAGGTCACCGACGAAGGTGAAGGCGGCAACCAGATCGTGCAGTACCTGGTTGCGCAGAAAATCATCTAGCGAGTGCCCTGCATTTCAGGCCCAATGACGAAAGAGCGATAAACCCCATGGCTGAAGTATTGGTGCTCGTTGAGCACGCGGAAGGCGCGCTGAAGAAGGTCAGCGCCGAATTGATCACCGCCGCCCGTGCGTTGGGTGAGCCGGCCGCCGTTGTGATCGGCGCCCCCGGCACCGCCGCGCCGCTGGTCGACGGACTGAAGGCGGCCGGTGCCGCCAAGATTTACGTCGCTGAGTCCGACGTCGTCGACCAGTACCTGATCACCCCGTTCGTCGACGTGCTGGCGGGACTGGCTGAATCCTCGGCCCCGGCGGCCGTGCTGGTGGCTGCCACCGCCGACGGCAAGGAGATCGCCGGGCGGCTTGCTGCCCGGATCGGGTCGGGTCTGCTCGTCGACGTGGTGGGGATCAACGACGGTGGCAAGGCCGTCCACTCCATCTTCGGTGGCGCGTTCACCGTCGAGGCCCAGGCCACCGGTGACACCCCGGTGATTTCGGTGCGTGCCGGTGCGATCGAGGCCGAGCCGGCCGATGGCGCCGGTGAGCAGGTCAGCGTGGACGTCCCGGCCCCTGCCGAGAACGCCACCAAGATCACCTCGCGTGAGCCGGCGGTCGCCGGCGACCGCCCCGAGCTGACGGAAGCCACGGTGGTGGTGTCCGGTGGCCGTGGTGTCGGCAGTGCCGAGAACTTCAGCGTGGTCGAGGCGCTGGCCGACTCGCTGGGGGGTGCGGTCGGTGCTTCGCGTGCCGCGGTCGACTCCGGCTACTACCCGGGTCAGTTCCAGGTGGGGCAGACCGGCAAGACGGTTTCGCCGCAGCTCTACATCGCGCTGGGTATCTCCGGGGCGATCCAGCACCGCGCGGGCATGCAGACGTCCAAGACCATCGTTGCGGTCAACAAGGACGAAGAGGCGCCGATTTTCGAGATCGCCGACTACGGCGTGATCGGCGACCTGTTCAAGGTTGCCCCGCAATTGACCGAGGGGGTCAAGGCTCGCAAGGGCTGATCGGCCGATTCAGTAGTAGTAACGGCCCCGCAGGCAAGCCTGCGGGGCCGTTATCGTCGGCTGCGACATTTCGTCATCTGACGTGCACCGACATGTCACAGCGCTGATGCCGGTTAGCTGACCGGTTAGGCCACGTTGGTGGCATGAGCATCGCTTCTGTTCTCATACCCAGCGACAAGCCGCGTGGCCCGGCGACCGATGCGGGTGCCGGCCCGCGCTATTCCCTATTACTGTCCACCGATTCCGCGCTGATCGAGGCCGCTCAGCGCCTGCGCTATGACGTGTTCGCCGCCACGCCGGGCTTCGCGCTACCGGCGGCCGACGACCGCAGGGATGTCGACCGCTTCGACGAGTACTGCGATCACCTGCTGGTCCGCGACGACGACACCGGTGAGCTGGTGGGGTGCTACCGGATGTTGCCACCGGCAGGGGCCATCGCCGCGGGAGGCCTCTATACCGCTACCGAGTTCGACGTGGGTGCCTTCGACCCGCTGCGGCCGTCGCTGGTGGAAATGGGTCGCGCCGCGGTGCGTGACGGGCACCGCAATGGCGCGGTGGTGCTGTTGATGTGGGCGGGAATTCTTGCCTACCTGGACCGCTGTGACTACGACTACGTAACCGGCTGCGTGTCGGTGCCGATCGTCGAGCCAACCGGCCGGGACGGCATCACGCCGGGCCGCGAGCTGCGGGGCGTGCGTGACTTCGTGCTGAGGCGCCACCCGGCTTCCTACCGGGTGGACCCCTACCGGCCGGTGCGCATCGACGGCAAGAGCCTGGATGACATTGCCCCACCGCCGCGGCCGGCGATCCCGCCGTTGCTGCGTGGCTATCTGCGGCTGGGCGCGCAGGCCTGCGGCGAGCCCGCCCACGATCCGGACTTCGGGGTGGGGGATTTCTGTGTGCTGCTCGGCAAGCGTGACGCCGACATCCGCTACCTCAAGCGGCTCAGATCGGTGTCCGCGGCCGCGGAAATGGCGGGCGAGCTGGCGGGCGGAGCGGCCTGATGAACACTGAGGCCGGGCACTCCTGGCTGCCTCGCACCTCGTGCGACATCAGCTGCGTCAGCCTCGGCCACCCGGCGGTGCCCCGCCGGGTACCGGCCACCCTGCGGGTGGCGTTGCGCATCGTCTGGGCGCTGCTGCTGATGCCGGGGCTGCCGCTGCTCGGCGTGCCGGTGCCCGGCCGCAGCCACGCCCAACGCGCATACTGCCGGCTGGTCCTGCGTTGTTTCGGTGTCCGGATCACGGTGTCGGGCAGCCCGATCCGCAACCTGCGCGGGGTTCTGGTGGCCAGCAACCACATCTCCTGGCTGGACGTCTTTGCCATCGGCGCGGTACTGCCAGGTTCATTTGTGGCCCGCGCGGACATGTTCACCGGACCCGGGGTCGAGATTGTGGCCCGACTGCTGAAAATCATTCCGATCGAGCGGACCAGCCTGCGCCGGCTGCCCGGCGTGGTCGACACCGTCGCCCGCCGGCTGCGCGCCGGACAGACCGTGGTGGCCTTTCCGGAAGGAACCACCTGGTGCGGGCTGGCGTCGGGCAGCTTCTATCCCGCGATGTTTCAGGCCGCGATTGACGCCGGCCGTCCGGTGCAGCCGCTGCGGCTGACATATCACCACGTCAACGGGGCCATCTCGACCACCCCGGCCTTCGTCGGAGACGACACCCTGGCGCGCTCGGTTCGCCGGGTGCTCGCCGTGCGTCGCATCGTGGCGTCGGTGCATGTCGATTCCCTGCAACTGCCGGGCCGCGATCGCCGGGCCCTGGCCAGCCGCTGCCAGTCCGCAGTGCACGCTGGGGCGGCGCACCCGGCACACCGGCCCGCGCTGGTGGCCTGAAAAGGCCTCTCACCCTGCGGCAACGTGTCTGTGGACAATGGGTGACAGGGACCGTCAGCCCAGCGTGCAGGAGGCCGTCATGACAACATGGCCAACACCCGATCCGCCCGCCGGCGGCCAGGAGTCGGTGTGGGACTATCCCCGGCCGCCGCGGTTGGAGCCGTTCGCCGGTTCGATCACCATCGAGCTGGGCGGCCAGACGATTGCGTCGGCGACCCGAGCCTGGCGCGTGCTCGAGACCAGTCACCCACCCACGTACTACCTGCCCGAAGATGCGTTCGGCGACGGTGTGTTGCGCCCGGCGGCGGGCGGTTCATGGTGCGAGTGGAAGGGCCGAGCGAGCTACTTCGACCTGGTAACCCCGGCGCGACAGGCCGCGCACGCGGCATGGACCTACCCAAACCCCACCCACCCCTTCCAGCCCATCGCTGGTGCGATCGCGGTGATGGCGGCCCAGGTGGACCGCTGCACGGTCAATGGCGAGCCGGTGGTGCCCCAACCCGGCGGTTTTTACGGCGGATGGATCACCAGCTGGATTGTCGGCCCGTTCAAAGGCATTCCCGGATCGATGGGGTGGTAAGCGCGGCCGCCGGCTCAGGAGTTTGGGGTCGCTGACCTGGCCGGTATCGTGGAGCGAGTCATGGTCTACCTCGATCACGCCGCCACCACCCCGATGCATCCAACCGCCATCGAGGCGATGACGGCTGTGCTGGCCACCGTGGGCAACGCGTCGTCGCTGCACACCACCGGGAGGGCTGCGCGCCGGCGCCTCGAGGAATCCCGCGAGCTGATCGCGGCCAAGCTGGGGGCACGCCCCTCGGAGGTGATTTTCACCGCGGGGGGCACCGAGAGCGACAACCTGGCCGTCAAGGGAATGTACTGGGCGCGCCGAGACGCGCAGCCCGCCCGTCGGCGCATCGTCACGACTCGGGTGGAGCACCACGCCGTTTTGGACACGGTGGACTGGCTGGTTGAGCACGAAGGCGCCGAGGTGACCTGGCTGCCCACCGACGCCGATGGCTCGGTGTCGGCCAGCGCGTTGCGCGATGCGCTGGAGAGCCATGACGATGTCGCGTTGGTATCGGTGATGTGGGCCAACAACGAGGTCGGCACGATCATGCCGATCGCCGAACTGGCCGGGGTTGCCGCCGAGTTCGGTGTCCCCATGCACAGTGACGCCGTGCAGGCCGTCGGCCAGATACCGGTGGACTTCGGTGCCTGCGGCCTGGCGGCGATGAGTGTGACGGCACACAAGTTCGGCGGCCCACCCGGAGCCGGGGCGCTGCTGATGCGACGCGACGTCAGTTGTGTGCCGCTGCTGCACGGTGGTGGCCAAGAGCGCGATATCCGGTCCGGCACCCCCGACGTCGCCAGTGCGGTCGGTATAGCGGCGGCGGCGCGGATCGCGGTGGACGGGCTGGAGGCCAACAGTGCGCGGCTGCAGACGTTGCGGGACCGCCTCGTTGCCGGGGTGCTCGCCGAAATCGACGACGTTCGTCTCAATGGTGCCCGCGATCCGCTACGGCTGCCCGGCAACGCGCACTTCACCTTCCGCGGTTGCGAAGGTGATGCGCTGCTGATGCTGCTGGACGCCAACGGAATCGAGTGCTCGACCGGATCCGCCTGCACCGCCGGTGTCGCGCAGCCGTCGCATGTGCTGATCGCGATGGGCGCCGATCCGGCCAGCGCGCGTGGCTCGCTTCGTCTTTCGCTGGGGCACACGACAGTCGAGGCGGACGTCGATGCGGCGCTGCAGGTGCTGCCCGCAGCGGTGGCTCGCGCCCGCTCTGCCGCCGTGGCTGCCGCGGGAGCGGCCTGGTGAAAGTTCTAGCCGCAATGAGCGGAGGCGTCGACTCATCGGTGGCGGCCGCCCGCATGGTCGATGCCGGCCACGACGTCGTCGGCGTGCATCTGGCGCTGTCGACCGCGCCGGGCGCGCTGCGTACCGGCTCCCGGGGTTGTTGCTCCAAAGAGGACGCATCCGACGCGCGCCGGGTCGCCGATGTGCTTGGAATCCCGTTCTATGTATGGGATTTCGCCGAGAGGTTCAAAGAGGATGTGATCGACGACTTCGTGTCCTCCTACGCCCGCGGTGAGACCCCCAACCCCTGCATTCGCTGCAATCAGCGCATCAAGTTCTCGGCGCTGTATGCCAAAGCGTTGGCTCTGGGCTTTGACGTGGTGGTTACCGGCCACTATGCCCGGCTATCCGAGGGGCGGCTGCGCCGCGCTGTGGACCAGGACAAGGACCAGTCCTACGTGCTGGCGGTGCTGACCGCCGAGCAGCTGCGCCACGCGATGTTCCCGATCGGGGATACCCCCAAGCCGCAGATTCGGGAAGAGGCGTCCCGGCGCGGCCTGGCGGTGGCCGACAAGCCGGATAGCCACGACATCTGTTTCATTCCGTCGGGCAACACCCAGACGTTTCTGGGCGAGCGGATAGGGGTTCGTCGCGGCACAGTGGTGGACGCGGCCGGTGCGGTGCTGGCCACCCATGACGGCGTGCACGGTTTCACCATCGGGCAGCGAAAGGGCCTGGGGATCCCCGGGCCGGGGCCCGACGGCCGCCCGCGCTACGTGACGGCGATCGACGCCGAAACCGGCACGGTTCGGGTCGGTGACGTGGCCGATCTGCAGGTGCACGCGCTGACAGGGCGGGCGCCCATCTTCACCGCGGGTACCGCTCCGACGGGCCCGCTCGAGTGTGCGGTTCAAGTGCGTGCGCACGGTGAAACCACCAGTGCGGTAGCCGAATTGGTCGGCGACGAACTGTCGGTGCGGTTACATTCCCCGCTGAGGGGGGTGGCACGGGGGCAGACGCTGGTGTTGTACCGCCCCGATCCGGACGGCGATGAGGTGCTGGGCAGTGCCACCATCACCGCAACCTCGGCGTGCTCGCCGGTGTCCTAGCCCGGCACGTTGGCGGCGATGTTGGTGAGCACGATGTCAGAGACCGAATCCGGGAACCCGCAGAAGGTGACTTCCAGCAGGGCCACCGAAAGCACCCGGTAGTCGCGGCCGCAGTCACCGGGGCGCATGCGCAGCGAGTCGGCGTCGGCTTTCCAGCTGCTGACGAACAACCAGCCGCTGGAACTGTCTGCGCAACTTCCGACGGCGCCCACCAGATCGTCGAAGGCTCGTCGGGCGATGTCGGCGTCCGGATACACCGCCGCGGCTTCGGAGATCAGAGCGCTATCTGGCGGATCTTGGAAGGTGGTCTTGTGGAACCCCGCGATGTCGGGTCCAAAGGTGGTGGTCTCGGAGAAGATGAACTGGCATTCCACCGGCGCGGTCTTTGCCAGGGCATCGATATCCACCGGATAGCTGCCGTCCATCGCCGGAATGATCGTCAGGTCCTCGCCGGCGCCGGTGATCGCGCGCATCCGGGTTTGGTCCAATAGCAGGGCGCCGGCCTGCCGGGCCTCCGGGGCGGACGCACCGAACGCGGGTAGCGCTTCGCCGTCCACCACTCGCGTACACGCCGCTGCCAGGAGCGTGGCGCAACACATCAACAGCGGTCGAATCAGTCCTGGCCATCTGCCACCCCTTTGTGCTTGCAACCTACCCCGGCGGTCCGTCGGTAAACACCCCTGGCTGTGTGCCACCGATGTGATGTCGAATACGGTTGGCAAGTGAGTGTTTTCGCAACGGCGACCGGCGTCGGGTCCTGGCCGGGCATCCTTGCGCGGCCGGCCGCCGAGGTCGTCGTTGGCGAGTTGGCGGATGCGCTGGCTTATCTGGTGGAGTTGCCCGCCAGGGGAGTGGGTGCCGACATGCTCGGGCGGGCGGGCGCGCTGCTGGTCGACTTGGCCCTGGACACGGTGCCGCGCGGCTACCGCATTGTGTCGCGGCCCGGCGCGGTGACCCGCAGGGCCATCAGCATGCTCAACGAGGACATGGACGCCCTGGAAGAAGCTTGGGAGACCGCGGGCCTTCGGGGCGGCGGGCGGGTGGTCAAGGTGCAGGCTCCCGGGCCGATCACCCTGGCGGCCGGGGTGGAGTTGAGCAACGGGCATCGGGCCATCACCGACCCCGGGGCCGTGCGTGATCTGGCCGCCTCGCTCGGCGAGGGAGTGGCCGCCCACCGGGCGGAATTGGCGCGCCGTCTCGATACACCGGTGGTGGTGCAGTTCGACGAGCCGACGCTACCGGCGGCCCTGGAGGGGCGGCTGACGGGCGTGACTTCGCTGGCCCCGGTCGCCGCACTCGACGAGGCGGTGGCGCTGGGGCTGCTCGATACCTGCGTCGAGGCCGCCGGCGCCGACGTGGCGCTGCATAGCTGCGCGGCGGCGCTGCCGTGGGATCTTTTGCAGCGCAGTGGTATCAGCGCGGTGTCGGTGGATGTCGCAACACTGCGCGCCGCGGACTTGGACAGCATCGCGGCGTTCATCGACTCGGGCCGCACGGTGGTGCTCGGCGTCGTGCCCGCCAGCGTTCCCGACCGCCGGCCTTCGGCCGAAGAGGTCGCCGCCGACGTGGTCGCGGTGACCGACCGGCTTGGCTTCGGCCGCACGGTGCTGCGCGACCATGTTGGGGTCGCGCCGGGCTGCGGTCTGGCCGGCGCGACGCCGCAATGGGCCCGCACCGCGATCGGCCTCGCCCGCAAGGCCGCCGAAGGCCTGGCTCGAGATCCCGATGCCATCTGAGGGTGCGATGTTCGGGGCCTGTGGCCCTGGCGGAGACCTCACCCTGTTCCGCTGATTGGTGGACATGCGGGTCGACGGGTGTATGCATCCGATTGGCGGACAGACCGCACTCGTTCGCGTGAGTAGGGTTCGGAAATATCCCATACGGAACGGAATGGGTGAGTGATCGATTCGCGAGACAACGGCGATTCTGCGAGCCGAAAGCCATTCCTGATTTTTTTCGCGAGTGTGGGTTAAGCTCGCGCGAAGTCTGTTGGTTCGGGCCATGCAGACCGTGAGTGAAAATCAGGTTATCAACTGCTGATTTCGGTCGTGGGGTCCAGAAGTGGCGATATTGCTTGTCAATCCTCCCGGTGCCCGCCGTAATGGGCGCTCCTATTTGAGCGAGCAGAAGCTTGGCGACCCGTGGGTGTATTCCACCATGCCGATGGAGCACCTCGGCATGATGTCGATCAAGGCTTACGCCAAGACCCAGGGGATCGAGATTGCCACCGTCAACGGGCTCGTTGCCGGGCACAGTTCGGTACAGGAAACGTGGTCGGCCATCGAGAACGCCGTGCGTTGCAGCGGTAAGCCCCGGCTGGTCGGCTTTTCGTGCATCGACACCCTTCCTGAGGTGCTGTGGCTAGCGCAGCGCGTTCGCGAGACCTGGGACGACGTGCAGATCGCCCTGGGAAATGCGATCGCGACATTGAATTACGAGCGGATTTTGCGCCAGCATGACTGCTTTGACTTCGTGATCGTTGGAGACGCCGAGGTCGGATTCACCAAGCTCGCCAATGCCGTGGCCAATGGCGCTGCGCTTGACGACGTTCCCGGGTTGGCCCGCCGGGACGATCGCGGGCAGATCATCTGCTCGCCGTCGCGCCTGATCGACCTCGACGAGCTGCCCCGTCCGGCCCGCGACGAGTTGCCGAGCGTTCTTGCCGATGGCTTTTCCGCCGCGGTCTTTTCGACCCGTGGCTGCCCCTACCGCTGCACGTTCTGCGGCACCGGAGCCATGTCGGCGATGCTCGGGCGCAACAGCTACCGGGCCAAGTCGGTTGACGCGGTGGTCGACGAGATCGCGTACCTGAAATCCGATTTCGACATTGGCTTTCTCTGCATCACCGACGACCTGTTCATCTCCAAGCATCCCAGCTCGCAACAACGCGCGGCCGAGTTTGCTGACGCCATGATCAACAGCGGCGTTGACGTCAAGTTCATGATGGATATCCGCCTGGACTCCGTGGTGGATCTAGAACTGTTCAAACACCTGCACAAAGCGGGTTTGCGCCAGGTTTTCGTCGGCTTGGAAACCGGTTCTTATGATCAACTCCGCGCGTACCGCAAACAGATTATCAATCGCGGACAAGATGCCGCCGACACGATCAACGCACTGCAGCAGGTGGGCGTTGACGTAATACCGGGCACCATCATGTTTCATCCCACGGTGCAGCCGGACGAATTGCGCGAGACCGCGCGGCTGCTACGGGCCACAAAATTCATCTCCACCTATAAGTTCATGGGCAAGATCACCCCGTATCCGGGAACACCCCTATACCAGGAGTATTCGGATCTGGGCTATCTACGCGAGGAATGGCCGCTGGGTGAATGGGACTTCGTGGACCCGGAGGCCGCGCGTGTTTATGCCGATGTCTGTTCGCTCATCGCGCCACGCCCGGACCTGCCCTACGACGAGGCCGAGAAGTTCTTCCTGGCGCGCCTTGACGAATGGGACGACGTCATCGCCGCGCGAATTGAGCAAACGGCAGCCGACGGCACCGGCACACTCGAGCCGCCCGGCGGCCCTCAGACGCCGGAACTGCTGTCGTTGACCTGACAATCCCGCGCCTTGCGGGCTGATTGGCGCGCCAACCGAGCCGGGGCCGACTGGAATCGAGCGGGTCAGGACTGAGAACCCACGGGCAGTCCGATAGCTGCCCGAGGACCCCGCCACCCCACGTCCCCGGATCGGCAACTACGTATTGTGGCTGCGTTGCGCCTGATAATCGAGATGTCGGCGGTCCGGGTGGACGTCGCAAGGCCGTGTGCGGCGAGGCCGCACGCACGGATGGGAAGGGGGATGGGGCGCCGGGTCCGCCGCGCGGACGTCGTGCCCCTGATCGCCAATGACTCCTGAGGTGTTGCGGCAGTGGCAGGAACTGGCCGAGCAGGTGCGTGAACACCAGTTTCGCTACTACGTGCGCGACGCGCCGGTGATCACCGACGCGGAATTCGATGAATTGCTGCGCCGGCTGGAGGCGCTCGAAGAACAGTATCCCGAGCTACGCACACCCGATTCGCCCACTCAGCTGGTCGGTGGCGCCGGTTTCGCGACCGAGTTCGAACCCGTCGAGCATCTGGAAAGAATGCTCAGCCTCGACAACGCGTTCAACACCGAGGAACTCACCGCCTGGGCCGGCCGCATCCACGCCGATGTCGGCGACAGTGCGGCCTATTTGTGTGAGCTCAAGATTGACGGCGTGGCGCTGTCGCTGGTGTACGAAGGGGGGCGGCTGACCCGGGCCTCCACCCGGGGCGACGGCCGCACCGGCGAAGATGTCACGCTCAATGCCCGCACCATCGAGGACGTTCCGGAACGGCTTTCCCACAGCGAGGACCACCGCATGCCCGAGGTGCTCGAGGTCCGCGGTGAGGTGTTCTTTCGGGTGGCTGATTTCCAGGCGCTCAACGCGAGCTTGGTCGAGGAGGGCAAGGCACCGTTCGCCAACCCCCGCAACAGCGCGGCCGGGTCGTTGCGGCAAAAGGATCCGGCGGTCACGGCCCGGCGCAGATTGCGGATGATCTGCCATGGGCTGGGCCACACCGAAGGCTTTCGCCCGGCGACGCTGCACCAGGCCTACCTGGCGTTGCAGGCCTGGGGGCTGCCGGTTTCTCAGCACACCACGCTGGTCGCCGACCTGGCCGGGGTACAGGAGCGCATCGACTACTGGGGCGAGCATCGCCACGAGGTCGACCACGAAATCGACGGCGTGGTGGTCAAAGTCGACGATGTCGCCCTGCAGCGGCGGCTCGGTTCCACCTCACGGGCACCGCGCTGGGCGATCGCGTACAAGTACCCGCCCGAGGAAGCCCAGACCAAGCTGCTCGATATTCGGGTCAACGTCGGCCGAACCGGGCGAGTTACGCCGTTTGCGTTCATGACGCCGGTGAAGGTCGCGGGCTCGACGGTGGCACAAGCCACCTTGCACAACGCGTCGGAGGTCAAGCGCAAGGGCGTGCTGATCGGCGACACGGTGGTGATCCGCAAGGCCGGTGACGTGATCCCCGAAGTGTTGGGTCCGGTGGTCGACCTCCGTGATGGGTCCGAACGCGAATTCGTCATGCCCACAACGTGTCCGGAGTGCGGCACGCCGCTGGCTCCGGAGAAGGAGGGTGACGCCGACATCCGCTGTCCGAATACCCGCAGCTGTCCGGGGCAGTTGCGGGAGCGGGTTTTTCATGTCTCCAGCCGCAATGCCCTCGACATCGAGATGCTGGGCTATGAGGCTGGCGCCGCGCTGCTTTCGGCGCGGGTGATCGGCGATGAAGGCGACCTGTTCGGGCTCACCGAGGAAGAGCTGCTTCGCACCGACCTGTTCCGCACCAAGGCCGGTGACTTGTCCGCCAACGGCCGGCGGCTACTGGCCAATCTGGACAAGGCGAAGGCGGCGCCACTATGGCGCGTGCTGGTGGCGTTGTCCATCCGCCATGTCGGACCGACAGCGGCACGCGCACTGGCCACCGAGTTCGGCAGCATCGATGCGATCGTCGCCGCGACCACCGAACAGTTGGCCGCCGTTGAGGGAGTGGGACCGACGATCGCCTCCGCCGTTTCGGAGTGGTTCACCGTCGACTGGCACCGCGAGATCGTCGAGAAGTGGCGGGCCGCCGGTGTGCGGATGGCCGATGAGCGCGACGACAGTGTGCCGCGCACACTGGCCGGGGTAACCGTGGTGGTCACCGGCTCGTTGCCCGGATTCTCACGGGACGAGGCCAAGGAGGCGATCGTGACCCGTGGCGGCAAAGCCGCCGGTTCGGTATCGAAAAAGACCTCCTACGTCGTCGCCGGTGACGCACCCGGCTCGAAGTACGACAAGGCGGTCGAACTCGGCGTGCCCATCCTCGACGAAGATGGGTTTCGAAAGTTGTTGGAGCAGGGCCCCCCGGCCGAAGTGGGGGAGCCGACCTAGCGGTCGCAACCCCCGACGACCGGGCCGCGACGATTGTGGCTACCACCGGCGAGTTCTATCGTGGGCGCTATGACGCAGACTGCCGACCGGTCCGCGCAGGTATCACCGTGGTCGCCGCGTGAGGCGGAGTTGCTCGCGGTGACGTTGCAGTTGCTGCAAGAACATGGCTACGACCGGTTGACGATAGACGCCGTTGCCAACACCGCCCGGGCCAGCAAAGCCACCGTGTACCGGCGCTGGCCGTCGAAGGCCGAATTGGTGCTGGCGGCATTCATCGAGGGGGTGCGACAGGTCGCCGTCGCGCCGAATACCGGCTCGCTGCGCGACGATCTAGTGAAGATCGGCGAGGGCATTTGCGGCCAGGCCCACCAACAAGCCAGCACCATCCGCGCGGTGCTCGTCGAGGTGTCGCGGCACCCCGCGCTCAGTGACGCGCTGCAGCGTCAATTCGTGGATCAGCGCAAGGCGTTGATCCAGCAAGTGCTGCAACAGGCGGTCGACCGGGGGGAGATCACCCAGGCGGCCATCACCGACGAACTCTGGGACCTGTTGCCCGGCTATCTCATCTTCCGGTCCATCATCCCCAACCGGCCGCCGACCCCTCACACGGTGCAGCTTCTGGTTGACGACTTCATCATGCCGGCCTGACCCAAGCCACCGGGTGACCGTTGAGCCCCGGCGAGATCGGCGCGCGCCAGGAGGATACAGGCACGTTTCTTGTGCAGTACGGTCCAGTACCGTACTGTCATAGCAGTCAAACTCACTTGAAGTGCACCGCCACCCGGGCACGGGTGCTTCGGCCCCTCGTCGAAAGGCCAACAAGTGAAGGAGATTTCAATGGAAGCCCTCGTCAGAAGGGGGTGGATGATGATTGTCGCGGTGGCCGTCGTCGTGATCGCGGGATTTGCGATCTATCGTTTGCACGGAATTTTCGGGTCGCACAACAACGCTTCGGGCGCCAACGGCATCTCGAATGAAATCGTCCCCTTCAACCCCAAACAGGTAGTTCTGGATGTGTTCGGCGCCCCGGGGGCCGTGGCGACCATCAACTACCTCGACGTGAACGCTCAACCCCAGCAAGTCGCGGACGCGCCGCTGCCCTGGTCCTTCACCATCACCACCACGGAGCCGGCGGTTCTGGGCAACGTGGTGGCGCAGGGCAACGGCGGCACCATTGGCTGCCGGATCACGGTCAACGGTGAAGTCAAGGACGAGCGGATCGTCAACACCCCCGATGCCTACACCTTCTGTCTGGACAAGTCCGGATGAGTGACCAGCAGCCCACGCCGCCTCGCATCCCGCACGCGATCCGCCGGCTCGCGGTGCCCATCGTGCTGCTGTGGCTGGCCCTTGCCGCGATAACCAACGCTTCGGTGCCACAGCTGGAGGACGTCGGCAAGACCCACAACGTGGCGATGAATTCCCCCGATGCGCCGTCCTTGCAGGCGACCAAGCGAATCGGCAAGGTGTTCGGTGAGTTCGACTCCGACAGCTCGGCCATGGTGGTGCTCGAAGGCGACAATCCGCTCGGCGCCGACGCCCACAAGTTCTACGACATCCTGATTCACAAGCTCGAACAAGACACCAAGCACGTCGAGCATGTACAAGACTTCTGGGGCCGACACGCTCACCGCGGCGGGCGCGCAGAGCGCCGACGGCAAGGCCGCCTACGTGCAGGTCTACCTGACGGGAAACCTCGGTTCGGCGCAGGCCAACGAGTCGGTGGACGCGGTCCGTGACATCGTCGAGCACACCCAGGCGCCGCCGGGTATCAAGGCATATGTCACCGGCCCCGCGCCCCTGATCGCGGATCAGTTCGAGGTGGGCAGCAAGGGGACCGCCAAGGTCACCACGATCACCGTCGGGGTGATCGCGGTGATGCTGTTCTTCGTTTACCGCTCCGTCCTCACCACGCTGCTGGTGCTGCTCACCGTGCTCATCGAGATGGCCGCCGCCCGCGGCATCGTCGCCGTGCTGGGAAATGCCGGAATCATCGGGCTCTCAACCTACGCAACGAATCTGCTCACGCTGCTGGTCATCGCCGCCGGAACCGACTACGCGATCTTCGTGGTCGGCCGCTATCAGGAGGCCCGCTCTGCCGGCGAGGAACGAGATACCGCGTTCTACACGATGTTTCGCGGTACCGCCCACGTCGTCCTGGGCTCGGGCCTGACCGTTGCCGGTGCCGTGGCATGTCTGAGCTTCACCCGGTTGCCCTATTTCCACAGCCTGGGTATCCCAGCCGCACTGGGCATTCTGGTTGCGCTGCTGACCGCGCTGACCCTGGGGCCTGCGGTGCTGACGCTGGGCTCGGCGGTGGGCGTCTTCGAGCCCAAACGCGCGATGCGAACCCGCGGCTGGCGGCGGATCGGCACCGCGATCGTCCGGTGGCCCGGCCCCGTTCTGGTGGTGGCATGCGCGTTGGCGCTGGCGGGTCTGCTGGCCCTGCCGGGATACAAGACCAGCTATGACACGCGCCCCTACATGCCCTCCAGCGCCGCGGCCAACGTCGGATACGCGGCCGCCGAGCGGCACTTTTCCCGCTCCCGGTTGGAGCCCGAGCTGCTGATGATCGAAACCGATCACGACCTGCGCAACCCGGCCGACATGCTCATCCTGGACCGGGTGGCCAAGGCGGTTTTTCATGTACCCGGCATCGCCCAGGTGCAGTCGATCACCCGGCCGTTGGGCACCCCGCTTGATCACAGTTCGCTGGCGTTTCAGATGAGCGCGCAAAGCGCCAATCAGATCGAAAACCTCACCTACCAAAGAGATCGCGCGAACGACTTGCTCAAGCAGGCCGGCGAACTATCGACCACGATCGACCTGCTGAACAAGCAATACGCCCTGCAGCAGGAACTCGCGGCCACGACGCACGGCGAGGCCGAGAACTTCCACGACACCATCGCGACGATGAAAGAGCTGCGCGACAAGATCGCGAATTTTGACGACTTCTTCCGGCCGATACGCAGCTACTTCTATTGGGAGAAGCATTGCTATGACATCCCGGTCTGCTTTGCGCTGCGGTCGATCTATGACGCGCTCGACGGGATCGACCAGCTCACATCGAAATTCGAGGACCTCACGGCGACCCTGGACCGGCTCGACGCGCTGCAGCCCAAACTGGGCTTGATCCCACCCCAGATCGCCAGCCAGGAGACCAATCGCGAACTGCTGATGGCGAACTACGCGACCCTGTCGGGCATCTATGCGCAGACGGCGGCAGCGATCGAAAACGCCACGGCACTGGGCCGGGCTTTCGATATGGCCAAGAACGACGACACCTTCTACCTGCCGCCCGAGGTCTTCAATAATCCCGACTTCAAACGCGGTCTGAAGCTTTTCCTTTCGCCTGACGGCAAGGCGGCCCGCATGATCATCACCCACGAAGGTGATCCCGCCACCCCCGAGGGCATCTCGCACATCGACCCGATCAAGAAGGCCGCCCACGAAGCCGTCAAGGGCACCCCGTTGGCCGGGGCGCAGTTTTTCCTCGGCGGCACCGCGGCCACCTACTACGACATCCAAGACGGCGCCAAGTACGACCTGATGATCGCCGGGATCGCGGCGCTGAGCCTGATCTTGCTGATCATGATGTTTCTCACCCGAAGCCTGGTTGCCGCGCTGGTCATCGTAGGCACGGTTGCGCTGTCACTGGGGGCCTCATTCGGCCTGTCGGTGCTGGTGTGGGAGTACCTCTTTGGCATCAAGCTGTATTGGGTGGTGCTTGCCCTGGCCGTGATCCTGCTCTTGGCCGTGGGATCCGACTACAACCTGCTACTCATCTCACGGTTCAAAGAGGAGATCGGTGCCGGACTCAAGACCGGGATCATCCGTGCCATGGCGGGCTCCGGCTCGGTGGTCACCTCGGCCGGCCTGGTGTTCGCCGTCACCATGTGCGCCTTCGTGTTCAGCGGTTTTCAGGTGCTCGGTCAGATAGGAACCACCATCGGTCTTGGCCTGTTGTTCGACACCCTGATCGTGCGCTCGTTCATGACACCGTCGGTCGCCACGCTGCTTGGGCGCTGGTTCTGGTGGCCGTTGCGGGTGCGCCCCCGTCCGGCCAGTCAGATGCTGCGCCCCTACGGTCCACGGACGGCCGTTCGTCAACTGCTGCTATGGGAAGACGACGACCCGGTGGTTGCCAAAGAATCGCACTAGCCGCGCCGCGCTAGCGCAGCATGGTGGCCACGATCCCGGCCAGATAGCCCAGCCGAGCCACCTCCGAGGGCCGAAATTCCGGGCCGGGCCGCCCCAGCACCACCGCAGTGTGCTGGTCGCCCAGCGGCGCGGCCACCATCCTGGTGTCCATATCGCGCCAGACCTTTGGCACCCACTCGGCGCTTCCGTCCAGCGGTTTGGCTTGCTCGATCGGAAGCCACGGTGCCGAAGCGGCACGCGTCTCCGGGGCGCCCGGGCTTCCGGCCAACCGCTGCAACTCGCCCTCGACGCTGCGCAGCACCGTGCACCAGCTGACCCGCAGCACTCGGGGCGCCTCGTTGGCCAGAACCTGCAGCCGGGACGTGTTGTCCCGCGCCGTGGCGACGTGGTCAAGAAGCTCCAGCTCACGGTGGGCTTCCAAGAGGCCGGTATGCGGACGCACGCTGTCCACTCGGACGCCGTTGAGGGATTCCGCGGCGGTGATCAATGCGTCCGGCATGGCGCCCGGAGCAAGCTCGACGACCAGATCATCGATTGCATATCCACAGCCGCGCTCGACGACGTCGAGCGACAAGATGTCAGCACCTACCGAACCGAGTGCGATCGCCAGCGACCCCAGGCTGCCTGGACGGTCCAGCAGTTCGATGCGCAACAGATACGAAGGCACGCGCATCACTGTTGCACAGCGATGCGCGTGGGGCATTTCGGCAGGACACGATCGGGCCGCATCACGGCCGCCTCGAACTGCTCGGGAGACGGGCATCGCGTCGCATTCGGTGACGGGCGTGAAACCGGCCCGACGGGCGCGGTTAGGCTTTTCGCTCGTGTCCCAGATCTCCCGCGACGAGGTGGCCCACTTGGCCCGGCTTGCCCGTCTGGCGTTGACCGAAGATGAGCTTGACAGCTTCGCTGGTCAACTCGACGCCATCCTGACGCACGTCAGCCAGATCCAGGCCGTCGACGTCACCGGCGTCGAAGCCACCGATAATCCGCTCAAAGACGTCAACGTGATGCGCGCAGACCAGACGGCGCCGTGTCTGACGCAGGAAGAGGCGCTGGCCGAGGCGCCCGCAGCGGTTGACGGCCGCTTCGCCGTTCCGCAGATTCTGGGGGATAGCGAATGACCGACCTCATCCGATCCGATGCCGCCACGCTGGCCGCCAAGATTGCCGCAAAAGAGGTGTCCGCGACCGAGCTGACTCAGGCCTGCCTGGACCAGATCGAGGCGACCGATGACAGGTACCACGCCTTCCTGCACATCGGGGCGCACGAGGCGCTGTCTGCGGCGGCGGCCGTCGATACCGCCCTGGCCGCGGGGGAGCGGCTGCCGTCGGCGCTGGCCGGGGTGCCGCTGGCGCTCAAAGACGTGTTCACCACCGTCGACATGCCCACCACCTGCGGGTCCAAGATCCTCGAAGGCTGGCGCTCCCCGTACGACGCCACGCTCACCCTGCGGCTCCGCGCGGCCGGAATCCCGATTCTGGGCAAGACCAACATGGACGAGTTCGCGATGGGCTCCTCGACGGAGAACTCCGCCTATGGCCCGACCCGCAACCCATGGAACCTCGACCGGGTACCCGGCGGCTCCGGCGGTGGTAGCGCCGCGGCCTTGGCCGCCTACCAGGCTCCACTGGCCATCGGCTCGGACACCGGCGGGTCGATCCGCCAGCCGGCCGCGCTGACCGCGACCGTCGGTGTCAAACCCACCTACGGCACCGTTTCCCGATACGGGCTGGTGGCCTGTGCCTCCTCCCTGGATCAAGGGGGGCCGTGCGCGCGCACCGTGCTGGACACCGCCATGCTGCACCAGGTGATCGCCGGTCACGACGCCAAGGACTCCACCTCTTTGGAAACCGAGATACCCGATGTGGTCGGCGCGGCCAAGGCCGGCGCGTCCGGTGACCTGCGCGGCGTGCGCATCGGGGTGGTCAAGCAGCTGCGGGGCGACGGCTACCAGCCCGGAGTGCTGGCCTCGTTCGAGGCCGCGGTAGCGCAGCTGACCGCGCTTGGCGCCGAGGTGAGCGAGGTCGACTGCCCGCACTTCGACCATGCGCTGGCCGCCTACTACCTCATCCTGCCGTCGGAAGTGTCGAGCAACCTGGCGCGCTTCGACGCGATGCGCTACGGGCTTCGGATCGGCGATGACGGGACCCACAGCGCCGAAGAGGTGATGGCCATGACGCGGGCCGCCGGGTTCGGGCCCGAGGTCAAACGCCGCATCATGATCGGCGCGTACGCGTTGTCGGCGGGCTACTACGACGCCTACTACAACCAGGCGCAGAAGGTTCGCACCCTGATCGCACGCGATCTGGACGAGGCCTATCAATCAGTCGACGTGTTGGTTTCGCCGGCGACCCCGACCACCGCGTTTCCGCTCGGGGAGAAGGTCGACGATCCGCTGGCGATGTACCTGTTCGACCTGTGCACGCTGCCGCTGAACCTGGCGGGGCACTGCGGCATGTCGGTGCCGTCGGGATTGTCTCCGGATGACGGGCTGCCGGTGGGGCTGCAGATCATGGCGCCGGCGTTGGCCGACGACCGGCTCTACCGGGTGGGCGCGGCCTACGAGGCCGCCCGAGGCCCGCTACCCAGCGCCATCTGATTCCGCGCGAGCAGACACAGAATCGCGCCAATCCAGCCTATTTCGGCCGATTTTGCGTCTGCTCGCGCCAATGGTCGCCGCCCCAGGCAAGATGAAGGGATGCGGATTGGAGTACTCACGGGAGGCGGCGACTGTCCAGGGCTGAATGCGGTGATCCGGGCGGTGGTGCGCACTTGCGACGCCCGGTACGGCTCATCGGTGGTCGGATTTCAGGACGGCTGGCGCGGGTTGCTGGAGAACCGGCGGCTGCAGTTGCGCAACGACGACCGCAACGACCGGCTGCTGGCCAAGGGCGGAACGATGCTCGGCACCGCCCGCGTACACCCCGACAAACTGCGGGCCGGGTTGCCCCAGATCAAACAGACGTTAGACGACAACGGCATTGACGTGCTCATCCCGATCGGCGGCGAAGGCACGCTGACCGCCGCGCACTGGCTGTCCGAAGAGAACGTTCCGGTGGTCGGCGTGCCCAAGACGATCGACAACGACATCGACTGCACCGATGTGACTTTCGGCCACGACACGGCCTTGATGGTGGCAACCGAGGCCATCGACAGGCTGCACAGCACCGCGGAATCCCACCAGCGGGTGATGCTGGTCGAGGTGATGGGTAGGCATGCGGGCTGGATCGCGCTGAACTCCGGGCTGGCATCTGGCGCACACATGACGCTCATCCCTGAGCAGCCCTTCGACATCGAAGAGGTGTGTCGTCTGGTCAAACAGCGCTTCCAGCGAGGCGATTCGCACTTCATCTGTGTGGTCGCCGAGGGCGCCAAGCCCGTTTCGGGCTCGATGCAGTTGCGCGAGGGCGGACTCGACGAATTCGGTCACGAACGATTCACCGGCGTCGCCGCTCAGCTCGGCTGGGAAGTGGAAAAGCGCATCAACAAGGATGTCCGGGTGACCGTGCTGGGCCACGTGCAACGGGGCGGACAGCCGACGGCCTACGACCGGGTGCTGGCGACCCGGTTTGGCGTCAATGCCGCTGACGCCGCACATGCGGGCGAATACGGCCAGATGGTGTCGCTGCGCGGTCAGGACATCGGCCGTGTACCCCTGGCCGACGCCGTTCGACAGCTCAAGCTGGTACCGCAGAGCCGCTACGACGACGCCGCTGAGTTCTTCGGCTGAGGCCGGCCCGCTTCGCCCGGCTTCGCCGGTTTCGCGACCACCACGGGGCTTGTCGGTGGTGGCCCGCTTCGCCCGGCTTCGCCGGTTTCGCAACCACCACTAGGATCGAACGACATGACGGTCACTAGCGCTGAGCTGCTCGATTACGACGAGGTCATTGCACGCTTCGATCCGGTGCTAGGCCTCGAGGTACACGTGGAGCTGTCCACCGCGACGAAGATGTTCTGCGGCTGCGTGACCACGTTCGGCGCCGAGCCCAACACGCAAGTTTGCCCGGTCTGCCTGGGTCTGCCCGGATCGTTGCCGGTGCTCAACCGGGTCGCTGTCGAGTCGACGATTCGCATCGGGTTGGCGCTCAACTGCGAGATCGTTCCCTGGTGCCGCTTCGCGCGGAAGAACTACTTCTACCCGGACATGCCCAAGAACTACCAGATTTCGCAGTACGACGAGCCGATCGCCATCAACGGCTACCTTGAAGCGCCGCTCGAAGACGGCAGCACCTGGCGGGTAGAGATCGAACGTGCCCACATGGAAGAGGACACCGGCAAACTCACCCACCTCGGCAGCGAGACGGGCCGTATCCACGGAGCGACGACCTCGCTCATCGACTACAACCGCGCCGGTGTGCCGCTCATCGAAATCGTCACCAAGCCCATCGAAGGTGCCGGTGCCCGGGCGCCACAGGTCGCGCGGGCCTATGTGACGGCGTTGCGAGACCTATTGCGGGCATTGGACGTATCCGACGTGAGAATGGATCAGGGTTCGATGCGCTGCGATGCGAACGTGTCGCTAAAGCCTTCAGGCGCAGCGAAATTCGGTACTCGGACCGAGACCAAGAATGTCAACTCGCTCAAGAGCGTTGAAGTTGCCGTCCGCTACGAAATGCAGCGCCAAGCTGCCGTCCTGGAGGCCGGTGGGCAAATCACCCAGGAGACGCGGCACTTTCACGAGGCCGGCTACACGAGCCCGGGACGGGTCAAGGAGACGGCGGAGGACTATCGGTACTTCCCTGAGCCCGACCTGGAGCCCGTCGCACCCAGCCGCGAATTGGTGGAGCAATTGCGCCACACCATTCCGGAATTGCCGTGGTTGAGCCGCAAGCGAATTCAGCAAGAGTGGGGCATCTCCGACGAGGTGATGCGCGATCTGGTCAATGCCGGCGCGGTGGACCTGGTGGCCGCGACCATTGCGCATGGCGCTTCGAGCAAGGAGGCGCGCTCGTGGTGGGGCAACTTCCTTGTGCAAAAGGCCAATGAGGCCGGCATCGGCCTGGACGAATTGGCCATCACCCCGGCTCAGGTCGCGGCCGTCGTGGCATTGGTGGAAGCGGGCAAGTTGTCCAACAAACTGGCCCGCGAGGTCGTGGAGGGCGTGCTGGCCGGGGAAGGTGAGCCCGACCAGGTGATGTCCGCCCGTGGCCTGGAACTGGTCCGCGACGATTCGTTGACCCAGGCGGCGGTTGATGAGGCCCTGGCCGCCAATCCGGAAGTGGCGGAAAAGATTCGCGCCGGCAAGGTCGCGGCCGCCGGCGCGATCGTCGGGGCGGTGATGAAGGCCACCCGCGGCCAGGCCGATGCGGCTCGGGTGCGGGAGTTGGTGCTGGTGGCCTGCGGCCAGGCCTAGCTTCGCTGAGTGTTCGCTGACCAATCGTGAGAAAGAGTGTCACAACCGGCGTTGTGCATCCATGATGTTGATGTGGTCGGTGAACCGTTCGAAGACATGATGGCGATGCTGGACGTGCCGGTGTTTGTGGTGACAACCCAGGCCGACGCGGTCCCGTCGGGTTGCCTGGTCAGTTTTGCCACCCAGACCAGCGTGCAGCCACCAAGTTTCATGATCGGGATGCCCACCACCAGCCGCATGGTGGAGCCGGCGAGCCTCTCCGACTGTGTCGCGGTGCACGTGCTGGCCCGTCGTCACCAGGCCCTGGCCGAACTCTTCGGCAGCCAAGCGGGCGAGGAGGCTGACAAATTCGAACGTTGCTCGTGGCGCGCCGGTCCCTACGGCATGCCGATTCTCGACGATGCGGCCGCGTGGTTCGTCGGCAAGATCTTGAGCCGCAGCGACGTTGGCGACCACGTGGCCTACCTGCTGGAGCCGATTGCTGTCTGGGCTCCCGATGCCCCGGAAGAACTGCTCTACCTGTCCGACCTCGATATTGAGGACTTCGAACCCGGCCAGGAGGAGCCGACCCGGTTCCACAAACCCGCTGAGGTGACGCGCCGATACGGCGTGCGATTCACCCTCGACTATCCCTAGTCGCGCCCTAGTAGGGGCCCGATCGTCAGGTCTTGTCGTCGTTGTTGCGGGGGAATCCGCCGCCCTGCGGGAACAGCGGAAACACCACGTCATCAAGCTTCTCGGCATCGCCGGCGGTCCTGTTGACCGTGGCGCCCCAGACGTTGCCGTCCGGTGACATGCGCAATGCCCAGGTATGTGCGTGCGTGTCTTTGCGCACCACATCCGGCTCACCGGTGACCGCCCCGGTCGACGCCGCGAGCCGGACCGCCACCGTCAGCTTGGTTTCAATCAGGTTGACCAGCACGGTCCCGTCCATCGCCGCGCACCCGGCCACGCCGGGTTTGTCCGGCCAGGTCCACACCGTGGAAACCTCTGAGTTCTTGGTAATGCGCTGCAACCGATCCGCGGTCGGCGTGCGATCGGCGATGTAGAGCGAGCCGTCGACGGGGTCGATGCACATGCCGCCCCCCGAGCCGACGCCGGCCAGCGCCGTGGTGGGCGGGGCTTGCCCGATCGTGGTGGGCTGCTCGATCCGCAGCACCTTGCCCGCCAGCGAATTGGGATCGGCGGCCATCTCTGGGCTACCCGCGTCTCCGGTCATGACGACCAGCGTGGTGGGGCTGGTGAAGATCAACGCGCCGGTATTGCCGGTGGGGCCCTTGGGGATACCGGTCAGGATGTCCTTGGGGACATCGCCGTCGGCGATGCGGATCACCCGGTTATCGGTGGGCGTGCTGATGTAGGCGTACATCAACCGGTCCTGCGAATAGGTCGGCGAGAGCACGATATCCATCAAGCCGCCATCGCCGGCCGGGTCGACCGGGATGACCACCTTCACCTTGGGTTCTGCGCTGACCGACACCTCCTTGACGGCGCCGGTGGTGCGCTCGGCCACCAGTGCGGACTTGCTGTCCAAGCCCATGATCAAGCCGCTGGTGCTGTCCAGGCAGCCCTGCATCACTCCGGGGGCCGGGCATTCCTTGGGGAATGGTGTCGGAGGCAGCGGCGGCGGGGAGGAGGCGTCGAACTCGGCTGAGGCCGCAGTTCGGGGTTGGTGGTGAACGGCTGGGATTGGGCGTCGTTGAACCGCGCGCAGCCGCTCGATACCAACGTCACCGCGCACAACGCAGCGAGCGCGTACCGAATCGACCGCCGTATCCGCATGACCGACAGGCTACGGACATTGTCTGCGGCGCCGCCACCGGCCGCCACCGTGCGTCGTCGAGGCGGTTGTGCTCGCAGGCCCACCGCACTGGTTTGGATGACCGCGGTCCCTCGGCTGAGGGCCGATTTGAGGGTACCGGCGGACCCGTCGGGTACGAAGTGCGGATTTAACAGGCGAAAGCGCCGCTCAAATCCCCAATTCAGGTCTAGTTGCCCTTACCCTGGCACGAGTGACCAGTTCGAATGACTCACGTTGGCAACGACCGGACGATTCCCCTGGACCGATCCCGGGACGCCCCGTCACGGCGAGCCTGGTCGACCCCGAAGACGACTTGACCCCTGCGAAGTACTCGAGTGACTTTGGCAGCGCCGGAACCACCACCGTCATCCCGCCATACGACCCGACCAACTCCGGAGCTGTGCCTTCGGGATACAACCTGATGGACGCGCAGGAACCGTTGCCCTACGTCCAGCCCCAGCCGGGCGCGCGCCACATCCCGGCGACGCCCGCAGCTCTGGACATGGACGAGGACGACGAGCGGATACGCGCCGCCAGCCGGCGCGGGACCCAAAACTTCGGCCTTCTGATCCTGCGGGTTGGGCTGGGGGCGGTGCTGATCGCGCATGGATTGCAGAAGTTGTTCGGCTGGCGGGGCGGCTCCGGGGTGACCGCGTTCAAGAACTCGCTCTCAGATGTGGGCTTTCAGCATGCCGACATCCTGGCCTACGTAGGCGCCGGCGGCGAGATCGTCGTGGGAGTGCTGCTGGTTCTGGGCCTGTTCACGCCGCTGGCCGGGGCGGGCGCACTGGCCTTCCTGATCAACGGCACGCTCGCCAACGTTTCGGCGCGGCCGCATTCACAGTTCTCCTACTTCCTGCCCGACGGCCATGAGTACCAGATCACCCTGGTTGTGATGGCCGTCGCCGTCATCCTGAGCGGTCCCGGCCGCTATGGCCTCGACGCGGGCCGCGGCTGGGCGCACCGGCCGTTCATCGGGTCCTTCGTCGCCCTGCTAACGGGCATCGCCGCCGGTATCGCGATATGGGTGTTGCTCAACGGGGTGAATCCAGTCGCCTGAGCCCGGCCTCACCGGTACGGATTGGGGACGCGCCCTGAGCTGGCTTCGGTCAGCTGCGGCAGAGTCGCGAAGGTGACCGCGGGCAACCGCAGTTCACCGCCATTTCTGAGTTGGGCCCGCGCCCAGGAACCGCGGTTAAACCGCAAACCTTCGATGTCATCCCAGGCCACGGTGGTACTGCCCAGCAATGTCCGCGCGGTCACCCCGTTCTCGTCGGCGACCGTCCGCAGCCGGATGATCAGCGCCGAAACCAGCACCGGGAGAAGGAGCAGCGGAGCGCTTGGCGGCCAGGCCAGCACCGGTATCAGCAGACCCAGCGTCGCAAAGCCAACCGCAAGGTGCGCAATGGGCGACACCCTGATCACCACCGCCGTTTGAGTAGTCACCCTCGTATCATTCCATCGCCGCGCAATCGGGTCCGTCTGGCCATGTCGGGGCGGTGGCGCCGGTGAGCACCAGCGCCGAAGCCGACGGTGAGCACCAGCTCGAGGCCTCGGATTTGACGGTTGAGCTGTGCGAAGGCTACCGTCAGACGCTATGGATACCGCCGGAACCCCCGGAAAGCTTGTAGTACTTGGTCGGCGCGTTGTTGCCTGACTAGGTCAATCGAGCACCAACGCGCAACCCTCGTGCAGCAGGTGAGCTGACGGGGGTTTTTTGTTGCCTAACCAACGAGACTTCGACAGCGAAGCGGGACAAAGGACTAGAAGGACAGTGAGCGCACCGACCAAGCGACACTCCCCGACATCAGAGCCGCAGCCGCGCGGCGTGGCAGCTGGCGTGAACTCTTCGCCGGTTCACTCGAAACATGTTGCACCGGAGCAGCTTACCGGCGCCCAGTCGGTCATCCGGTCGCTGGAAGAACTCGACGTCGAGATCATCTTCGGGATTCCCGGCGGTGCCGTCCTGCCGGTGTATGACCCGCTGTTCGACTCGCAGAAGCTACGTCACGTGCTGGTCCGTCACGAACAGGGCGCCGGTCACGCGGCCAGCGGCTACGCGCATGCCACCGGCAAGGTCGGGGTGTGCATGGCGACCTCGGGCCCGGGCGCGACGAACCTGGTGACTCCGCTGGCCGACGCCCAGATGGACTCGATCCCGGTGGTCGCCATCACCGGTCAGGTTGGCCGCGGGTTGATCGGCACCGACGCCTTCCAGGAAGCCGACATCTCTGGCATCACGATGCCGATCACCAAGCACAACTTCTTGGTTCGCACCGGTGACGACATCCCTCGGGTGCTGGCCGAGGCCTTCCACATCGCGGCCTCGGGGCGCCCCGGCGCCGTGCTGGTCGACATCCCCAAGGACGTGTTGCAGGCCCAGTGCACGTTCAGCTGGCCGCCGCAGATGGATCTGCCGGGTTACAAGCCGAACACCAAGCCGCACAACCGGCAGATCCGTGAGGCCGCCAAGCTGATCGGGGCCGCGCGCAAGCCCGTGCTGTACGTGGGCGGCGGCGTCATTCGTGGCGAGGCGACCGAGCAGCTGGCCGAGTTGGCCGAACTGACCGGCATTCCGGTGGTCACCACCCTGATGGCGCGTGGCGCGTTTCCTGACAGCCACCGCCAGAACATGGGCATGCCGGGCATGCACGGCACGGTGGCCGCGGTGGCGGCCCTGCAGCGCAGCGACCTGCTGATCGCCCTGGGCACCCGCTTCGACGACCGGGTCACCGGAAAGCTCGACTCCTTCGCCCCCGAGGCCAAGGTGATCCACGCCGACATCGACCCTGCCGAGATCGGCAAGAACCGCAACGCCGATGTTCCGATCGTGGGTGACGTTCAGGCCGTTATCACCGAGCTGATCGCGATGCTGCGCCACTACGACATTCCGGGCAACATCGAGATGTCCGAATGGCTGGCGTACCTGGAGGGTGTGCGGGCGACGTATCCGCTGAGCTACGGACCTCAAAGTGACGGCAGCCTGGGCCCGGAATACGTGATCGAGAAGCTGGGCGAGATCGCCGGCCCCGACGCCATCTATGTCGCCGGAGTCGGGCAGCACCAGATGTGGGCGGCACAGTTCATCAAGTACGAGAAGCCGCGCACCTGGCTCAACTCCGGCGGGCTGGGCACGATGGGCTTCGCCATCCCGGCGGCCATGGGTGCCAAGATCGCGCTGCCCGACACCGAGGTCTGGGCGATCGACGGCGACGGATGCTTCCAGATGACCAATCAGGAACTGGCCACCTGCGCGATCGAGGGCATCCCGATCAAGGTCGCACTGATCAACAACGGCAACCTGGGCATGGTGCGGCAGTGGCAGAATCTGTTCTACGAGGAGCGCTACTCACAAACCGACCTCGCCACCCACTCACACCGCATCCCAGACTTCGTCAAGCTGGCCGAGGCCCTGGGCTGTGTGGGATTGCGTTGCGAGCGAGAAGAAGATGTCGCCGACGTGATCAACCAGGCCAGGGAGATCAGTGACCGGCCAGTGGTCATCGACTTCATCGTCGGTGCCGATGCGCAGGTCTGGCCGATGGTTGCCGCCGGAACCAGCAACGACGAGATCCAGGCGGCCCGCGGCATCCGCCCGCTGTTCGACGACGAGAGCGAAGGGCACGCCTGATGAGCACGAAGACTCACACCTTGTCGGTGCTGGTCGAAGACAAGGCCGGTGTGTTGGCGCGCGTCGCGGCGCTGTTCTCGCGGCGTGGTTTCAACATCGAGTCGTTGGCTGTGGGTGCTACCGAGCAGAAGGACATGTCACGGATGACCATCGTGGTCTCCGCCGAGGCGACTCCGCTCGAGCAGATCACCAAGCAGCTCAACAAGTTGATCAACGTCATCAAGATCATCGAGCAGGATGACGACCACTCGGTGGCCCGGGAACTGGCGCTGATCAAGGTTCGGGCGGATGCGGGCACCCGCAGTCAGGTGATTGAAGCGGTAAATCTTTTCCGTGGCAAGATCATTGACGTATCGCCGGAATCGCTGACCATCGAGGCCACTGGCGACCGCGGCAAGCTGGAAGCGTTGCTTCGAGTACTGGAGCCGTTCGGCATCCGCGAAATCGCCCAGTCCGGAATGGTGGCGTTGTCCCGCGGTCCGCGCGGCATCGGCACCGCCGCCAAGTAAATTCGTACGTTTCGAAAAGACAAGTAAGAAGGAGATATTCACGTGGCAGACGTGTCATCCCAGGCATTGGAGATGTTCTACGACGATGACGCCGACCTTTCGATCATCCAGGGCCGCAAGGTCGGTGTGATCGGCTACGGCAGCCAGGGACATGCGCACTCGCTGAGTCTGCGCGACTCGGGTGTCCAGGTGCGGGTCGGGCTCAAAGAGGGCTCGAAGTCGCGGGCCAAGGTCGAGGAGCAGGGCATCGAGGTCGATACGCCGGCCAAGGTGGCCGAGTGGGCCGACGTCATCATGGTGCTGGCACCCGACACCGCCCAGGCCGAGATCTTTGCCAACGACATCGAGCCCAACCTCAAGCCCGGTGACGCCTTGTTCTTCGGTCACGGCCTCAACGTCCACTTCGGCCTGATCAAGCCGCCGGCCGACGTCACCGTGGCCATGGTGGCCCCGAAGGGGCCCGGCCACCTGGTGCGCCGTCAGTTCGTCGACGGCAAGGGCGTGCCGTGTCTGATCGCGGTCGACCAGGACCCGACCGGCAAGGGTGAGGTGCTGGCGTTGTCCTATGCCAAGGCGATCGGCGGCACTCGGGCCGGCGTCATCAAGACCACCTTCAAAGACGAGACCGAGACCGACCTGTTCGGCGAACAGGCCGTGTTGTGCGGTGGCACAGAGGAACTGGTGAAGACCGGTTTCGACGTGATGGTCGAGGCGGGCTACCCGCCGGAGATGGCCTACTTCGAGGTGCTGCACGAGCTCAAGCTGATCGTCGACCTGATGTACGAGGGCGGCATCGCCCGGATGAACTACTCGGTGTCGGACACCGCGGAGTTCGGTGGCTACCTGTCCGGTCCGCGCGTGATCGACGCGGGCACCAAGGAGCGGATGTGCGCCATCTTGCGCGACATCCAGAGCGGCGACTTCGTCAAGAAGCTGGTCGCCAACGTCGAGGGCGGCAACAAGCAACTCGAGGCGCTGCGCAAGGAGAACGCCGAGCACCCGATCGAGGTCACCGGTAAGAAGCTGCGCGACCTGATGAGCTGGGTGGACCGCCCGATCACCGAGACGGCCTAGCCCTTTGCGGCTCACGGCGCCGAGCGTCACACCAGCGTGGCGCTCGGCGCCGACCGTCACCCTGGCGTGACGCTCGGCGATCGGGCTTAGCCGGAGGCGAGCCGATCGGCGGTGTGCACCACGCGGCGCGCCAGGTGGTCCAAAGCGTTGGCGGTCGGCTCGTCGATGTCGTTGATGTTGTCGTGGGTGGCCACCAGGCTCGCTCCGTAGGGATTGCCGTCGACGAACTTGAGCGCGTCGGTGTACCCCGGCGCCACGATGATGCCCCCGAAATGCATCAGCGTGACATACAACGTGAGCAGGGTGGTCTCTTGACCGCCGTGGGCGGTGTTGGTTGAGGTGTAGGCCGCGTAAATCTTGTCGGCCAGCTTGCCTTCGGCCCACAGCCCGCCGAGTGAGTCGAGGAACTCGCGCAGCTGTGCCGCGACCGATCCGAAACGGGTGGGTGAACCGAAAATGACCGCGTCGGCCCACACGATGTCGTCTCCGGTGGCAGCCGGAAGGTCTTTGGTCGCTTCGTAGTTGGCTGACCACGCGGGATTGTGGGCGAATGAATCGGGGTCGCGGGTTTCGGCGACGTGTCGCACCCGTACCTCGGCGCCGGCGGACTCGGCCGCGGCGGCGACGTGCCGCGCCATCGTTGTCCCGTGGCCGGTGGCCGAGTAGTAAATGACCGCGAGTTTTGTCATAGCGATAGCTTAGGCATTTCGGCAATCCCAAATTCGCGACGCAAGAGCGTGCGCGCACAGTAGTAGCCGGCCATGCCATGGACCCCGGCGCCGGGTGGGGTTGCGGCCGAACACAGGTACACCTTCGGAATCGGCGTGCGCCAAGGATTTAGCCGCGGGGTGGGGCCAGCCATCGCTCGCCAGACGGAGTTTGCCCCCACTGCGATGTCGCCGCCCACGTAGTTGGCGTTGTGCGCGGCCATCGCGGCCGCGGGCACGCTGCGAGCCGCCACCACGACGTCACGGAAGCCGGGCGCGAACCGTTCGACGACACGACACACCGCCTCGGTGGCATCGACGGAAGACCCCGCCGGCACATGGGCGTAGGTCCAAAATGGCCGGTGGCCGCCGTCGTCGACGCGGCCGGGATCGGACGTGTGGGGCGAGGACGCCAGCACCATCGGCCAATCGGCGTGGCGCCCGGCGGCGATTTCTGCTTCGGCGTGCGCCATCTGTTCGCGGGTACCGCCGAGGTGAAATGTCGGGGCCGTCGCGATCCGGTCATCCGACCACGGGATGTCGCCGTTGAGCACGAAGTCGACCTTGGCTACCCCGGATCCAAATCGGTACCGGCGCAATGCGGTCGCGTACCGGTTGGGGATCGTGTCCCGATACACCTGCAGCAATGCCGTGGGTGCGGTGTCGAAGACGGCGACGCCCTGGGGCGGTTCGGTCACCTCGATCCCGGCGGTCAGCTCGCCGCCGTGCGCGCGCAGATCGGCGATCAGCGCGTCGGCAATCACCTGGCTGCCGCCGATCGGGATGGGCCAGCCGACCCTATGGGCCAGGGTGGCCAGCATCAGTCCCGCGCCGGCCGACACCAGCGAAGGCAGCGGCGAAATAGCGTGGGCAGCAACGCCGGTGAACAATGCGCGGGCATCTTCGCCAGCGAGTCCGCGCCATGCTGGGGTGCCCTGCGCCAGCACGCGTAGACCCAGATGCATGGCGGGGCGCAGCGCGGTGGGTACCGACCGCTTGTCGCCGAGTAGCAAATCGACCGCGGCGTCGCAGTTCTCTACGAGCGGGCCCAGCAAGCGCTCCCAGGATGGGCCATGCTCGAGTTCGGCGCAGGTTTGCCGCAGATCGCGGTAGGCGATCGCCGCTGGGCGGTCCGGCAGCGGGTTGGCATAGGAGATGTGCGGCACGGCCAGCCGCACGCCCCGGGCGGCCAGATCGAACTCGACAAAAAACGGCGACGCCAGCGCCAGTGGGTGCACCGCTGAGCACACGTCGTGCAGGACTCCGGGAAATTCGAAGTCAGCTGCCGTGCGGGAGCCGCCACCGAAGGTCTGTTGGGCCTCTATGACCTGCACTCTTAGACCTGCACGAGCACAGATCACCGCTGCGGTCAACCCGTTGGGCCCGCTGCCGACGACGGTGACGTCCACCCCATGATTACAGCCGACTACGCTGGCCGCGTGAACCTCCCTGTTGTGTTAATAGCCGACAAACTTGCTCAATCAACAGTCGCTGCCCTGGGAGATCAGGTCGAGGTGCGCTGGGTGGACGGTCCTGACCGGGAAAAGCTGCTGGCCGCGGTGCCCGAGGCCGACGCGTTGTTGGTGCGTTCGGCCACCACGGTCGACGCCGAGGTACTTGCCGCGGCGACCAAGCTCAAGATCGTCGCGCGCGCCGGCGTGGGGCTGGATAACGTCGACGTGGATGCGGCTACCACGCGCGGTGTGCTGGTGGTCAACGCTCCCACCTCCAACATTCACAGCGCCGCCGAGCATGCGATGGCGCTGCTGCTGGCCGCCGCTCGCCAGATCCCGGCCGCCGACGCCTCATTGCGCGAGCACACCTGGAAGCGGTCATCGTTTTCCGGTGCGGAGATCTTCGGCAAGACCGTCGGGGTGGTGGGTCTGGGCCGGATCGGGCAGTTGGTCGCACAGCGGGTCGAGGCGTTCGGTGCCCATGTGGTCGCCTACGACCCCTACGTGTCGCCCGCGCGCGCGGCTCAGCTGGGCATTGAGCTGCTGCCCCTGGACGACCTGCTGGCCCGTGCCGACTTCATCTCGGTGCACCTGCCCAAGACGCCCGAGACGGCCGGCCTGCTCGGCAAGGAGGCGCTGGCCAAGACCAAGCCCGGCGTCATCATCGTCAACGCCGCACGCGGCGGACTGATCGACGAGTCAGCGCTGGCGGAGGCCATCACCAGCGGCCACGTCCGTGGGGCCGGGCTCGACGTGTTCGCCACCGAACCGTGCACCGACAGCCCGCTGTTCGAGCTACCGCAGGTCGTGGTCACACCGCATTTGGGGGCCTCCACCGCCGAGGCCCAGGACCGGGCCGGAACCGACGTCGCCGCCAGCGTGAAGCTGGCGCTGGCCGGTGAGTTCGTTCCCGACGCGGTGAACATCGCCGGTGGTGCGGTCAACGAGGAGGTGGCCCCGTGGCTGGATCTGGCCTGCAAACTCGGGGTACTGGCCGCCGCGCTGTCCGATGAACCACCGGTGTCGCTGTCGGTTCAGGCCCGTGGCGAGCTGGCGTCTGAAGACGTCGAGGTGCTCAAGCTGTCGGCACTGCGCGGTCTGTTCTCGGCGGTCGTCGAAGGCCCGGTGACCTTCGTCAATGCGCCGGCGCTGGCCGCCGAACGCGGTGTTTCCGTCGAGATCAGCAAGGCCTCCGAGAGCCCCAACCACCGCAGCGTCGTCGACGTGCGTGTCGTCGGGGCGGACGGCTCGGTGGTGAGCGTCTCGGGCACGTTGTACGGCGCGCAGTTGACCCACAAGATCGTTCAGATCAACGGCCGGCACTTCGACCTGCGGGCCGAGGGGACCAACCTGATCGTCAACTACGTCGACCAGCCGGGGGCTTTGGGCAAGATCGGCACGCTGCTGGGTGCGGCCGGGGTGAACATCCATGCCGCGCAGCTCTCCGAGGACGTGGAGGGCCCGGGCGCCACCGTTCTGCTGCGCCTGGACCAGGATGTGCCTGAGGACGTGCGTTCGGCCATCGCCGCCGCGGTGGGCGCCAACAGGCTTGAAGTTGTCGATCTCTCGTGAGCCGCGGCGGTTACGGCGTGCAGCGAAACGACGTGGGGGCAGGAGAGCGATACCGATGAAATTAGCGATCGTTGCCGGTGACGGGATCGGTCCCGAGGTGGTGGCCCAAGCGGTCAAGATCCTCGACGTGGTCCAGCCGGGTGTCGAGAAGACGAACTATGACCTGGGTGCACGGCGTTTTCATGCCACCGGCGAGATATTGCCGGATTCGGTGATCGCGGAGTTACGCGAGCACGATGCCATCTTGTTGGGCGCGATCGGTGACCCGTCGGTGCCCAGCGGCGTGCTCGAGCGGGGTCTGCTACTACGGCTTCGATTCGAGCTGGACCACCACATCAATCTTCGTCCGGGTCGGCTGTATCCGGGAGTGAAGAGCCCGTTGGCGTTGGAGCCGGGCAATCCCGAGATCGACTTCGTGGTGGTGCGTGAGGGAACGGAAGGCCCTTACACCGGAAACGGCGGCGCGATCCGGGTCGGCACGGCCAATGAGGTTGTCACCGAGGTCAGCGTGAACACCGCGTTCGGGGTGCGCAGAGTGGTGCGGGACGCCTTCGAACGAGCCATGCGGCGGCGCAAGCACCTGACCCTGGTGCACAAGAACAACGTGCTGACCTTTGCGGGCTCGCTGTGGTGGCGGACCGTGCAGGAGATCGGCGAAGAGTATCCCGATGTCGAGTTGGCCTACCAGCACGTCGATGCGGCGACCATCCACATGGTTACCGATCCCGGCCGCTTTGACGTGATCGTCACCGACAACTTGTTCGGCGACATCATGACCGACCTGGCGGCGGCCGTGTGCGGTGGAATCGGCCTGGCCGCCAGCGGAAACATCGATGCGACCCGGACCAACCCGTCGATGTTCGAGCCGGTGCACGGAAGTGCGCCCGATATCGCTGGTCAGGGCATCGCCGATCCGACCGCGGCCATCATGTCGGTGTCGCTGCTGCTTGCCCACCTGGGCCTGGACGACGCGGCTAGCCGGGTGGATCGGGCGGTCGAGGGTTACTTGGCAACTCGCGGGAACGAACGGCTTGCCACCGCCGCAGTCGGCGAGCGGATTGCGGCCGCTCTCTAGGCTCCAACCCGGGCGGACGTAGCCGGGTGGGAACCAGCGGTATCGCTGCCAGCGGGAACAACCCGCACAGTCCCCAGGCCAGTGGGTAGGCAGCCGTGGTGATCAGCGCACCGAAGATGGGAGGCCCGGCGGCCGCCATCAGGCGCTGAGTGGTGTTTTGAACGCCCAATGCGCGTCCGCTCCAGTACGGCCCGGCGTATTCCGTGATCGCGGTTGCCTGCAGCCCATTGTCGAGCACTGCGATCACCGTGATCGTGATCATCAGTAGGACGTCATACCGGGAGCCCTCGTCGTCGACGAGCGCGAGCAGGAACAGGGCGGCAGCCGACGCGATCGCGATGACGCGCACCGGTCGCATCCGCGAACCCACGCGGTCGGACCAGCGGCCTACCGCGATGCGGCCCAGCGCGCCCAGCAGCTGCGAGACGGTCACCAGGATTCCGGCATTGGCAACCGGCCAGCCGTGATGATTCATCAGCCAAACCAGCATGAACGTGACGGTCACGGTCTGGGGCATCATCAGCAGCGCCGAGGACGCATGAATTCGCCACAACACCGCCGAACCCCGATACGGGCTGGCAAGTTCTTCCTTGCTGGCCACCTTGCGGGACTTGCGGGGCGGGTCGACCACGCCGACCAGGCTGGCTACCGCGGCGATCGTGCAAAAGGCAGCGGGAAACATCAACGCGTTGTGAATGCTGTGTTCGGCCAGCTCGGGGATCACCAGCGCACCTAGGGCGATTCCCAGTGGTTGCGCCGTCTGACGGATACCCATCGCCAACCCACGTTGATGGGGCGGAAACCAGCCGGACACCAACCGGCCGCCGGCGCTGTTACAGCTGGCGGCCGCCATGCCGCCGAGGAACAGATAGATGCCCATCAACAACAGCGAATCCACCGATGCCGCGGCATAGGCGGCGATCGCGGTGAGCGCCGAGCCCACGGTCATCACGATCTGCTCGCCGACGTGGTCCAACACATAGCCCCAGGCGACCAGCGTTACCACCATGCCCCAGCTGGGCATGGACGCCAGCAGACCCGCCTCGGCCAGCGGGGTGTCGCGCGCGTTTTCCAACCGGGGGATCAGGAAGGCGACACCGTTGATGAATAGAAATGAGCTTGCTGTGACGATCAGCGAGACGATCACAATCCACCACCGCGCGGAAAGACTCAGTTCCTGTGTGGCGCTCGACTCATCAGGCACTAGCTAATGCTTGCACACCTCTGCGCTGTCGGGTGGCGCAGCGGGATCGGCGGACTCGGCGCAGGGCGCCATCGAATCGCTTTCCGGTAACATCGCCGGGCCGCAGCGCGCCAGGGCTCCGGCGTTGTTGATTAGCAGGCTTGTGAGCTGGGGAATTGTGGATTGAGGAGGTCTAGGCGGCGGTTGGCGGTCAAAGCGGTGATCCGGCAGGCTTCGGCGATGTTGTCGGCGCCGTTGAGGCGGTGCAGATTGATCGCGGTGTTGCGTAGCGTTGCTAGGACCTGTGCGCCGTTTCCGGTATGTGCCCTTTGACGGTCTTCGTCGAAGGTGACGTCGCGTATCCAGTGCAGGCTGTTCTCGATTCCCCAGTGTTGACGCATCCAGGTCATGATCGCGGTAGGGCGGGCGTGCTCGAACGGCAGGCTGCAGATGGCATAGACCACCTCCACGCTGCGCTGGTCGGTGGCGGTGATCAAGCGTTCACGAGTGATCCGGATGATTTGTTTTGCGTAGGGGAAGCCGATTCCTCGTGCAGCGGTGATGATTTGCAGGGTGCGGGTCTCGACACGGCCGTGGCCGCGGGAGTCATCGGTAGCGGCTGCGGGCACCTCGGCCCAGGGCAGCGCGGTGATACGCGCAAGTATTTTGGCTTGGTTGGACTTGACGATCATCAGGTAGTGCGACTTCAAGGTGGCGCAGATCAACTTCGCGGTGACGACCTGGGTATGCATCGCATCCACGGTGACCAGCCACCACAAGCTACCCGGCAGCAGCGTGAGCAGGGCACGTACGCAGGGAATTTCATTGCTTTTCTCGGCGACAGCGAGTTGACCGAGCACCAATCGGGCACGGTGGGCGAACACCGACACGAAATGCGTGGCTGTCGCTTTGGCGCGTAAAGCACCACGCAGCATCTTGCCGTCCAACGCGATCGGCACCAATCCACTGGGGTCGCTGCTGGCCACGTGTGCAGTGAAGTAACTGCCCATCCTGGCGTTGAGGTCGGCGGGGTCTAGCCGAGACAAAACAGCGCGGAAGGTCTTCTCACTGGGCCGCCGGAACCGGACCCCTAATTAGGCCAACACATCATCGGGAGCGGTGGCCGCCCATGTAGCAAAACCAGCATAGCCGCGCATCCCCGCGGCAGTGGCCAGAACCGCGATCGCCAACAAAGCCATCAGCGAATACCTCCGACCGCGTGGGTCCCTCGGGTCTGGCACCGAGGCCAACACACCGAGAAACTCCGATCCGATGAGCTCGCTGCGCTCACCAGGACTCCAGCGGTCGAACACCTCTGGAACCGACGACACAGGCAATACTGAAACGGTAGGCACGGGCAACTCCAGACCAACGACGAACAGTAACCAACTCGATCGTTCTCCAGATAGCCCGTGCCTACACTCCGGCCCCAATAGCGCGGCACCAAAGATCATCAACCCAGCTCACAAGCCTGCTAATCAACAACGCCGGAGCCCTGCGCAGCGCGCCCAGGCCCGCTGGGTGGGATTGCGGGGCTTCTCATCGGGCCGTGCCAGCCCGAATCGTCGCCCCGCTAGGCTCATCCGAATGCGCCTTGGACGTATTGCCAGCCCTGACGGGGTCGCCTTCGCCAGCATCGAAGGCGAGTTAGACAATCCGGGTGCGATGACCGCCCGGGAGATCGCGGAGCACCCTTTCGGGACGCCGAACTTCACCGGCCGCTCGTGGCCGTTGGCCGATGTGCGGCTGCTGGCCCCGATACTTGCCAGCAAGGTGGTCTGTGTCGGCAAGAACTACACCGATCACATCGCGGAGATGGGCGGCCAAACCGGTCCGACGCCGGCGGATCCGGTGATATTCCTCAAGCCCAACACGGCGATCGTCGGTCCGAACGTGCCGATTCGGTTGCCCGCCAAGGCATCACCAGTCCACTTCGAAGGCGAACTGGCGATTGTGATCGGCCGGCCGTGTAAGGACGTCTCGGCCGCGCAGGCGGTCGACAACATCCTCGGCTACACCATCGGCAATGACGTGTCCGCCCGCGATCAGCAGAAATCCGACGGGCAATGGACCCGGGCCAAAGGCCATGACACATTCTGTCCGGTCGGGCCATGGATCGTTACCGATGTCGACCCTGCCGACCTCGAACTGCGCACCGAAGTCAATGGTGCGGTCAAGCAGCACGCGCGTACCTCGCTGATGATCCACGATGTGGGTGCCATCGTGGAGTGGATCTCGGCGGTAATGACATTGCTGCCCGGTGATCTCATCCTCACCGGAACACCCGCGGGGGTCGGTCCCATCGAAGACGGTGACACCGTCTCCATCACCATCGAGGGGATCGGCACCCTGACCAACCCCGTAGTCCGTAAAGGAAAGTCGTGACTTCATCCAGCGTCCGGGTCCGATTCTGCCCGTCGCCCACCGGTATCCCTCATGTTGGAATGGTTCGCACCGCGCTGTTCAACTGGGCCTATGCCCGGCACACCGGTGGCACCTTTGTTTTTCGCATCGAGGACACCGACGCCGCACGCGATAGTGAGGAAAGCTATCTCGCCCTGCTCGACGCGTTGCGCTGGCTGGGCTTGGACTGGGATGAGGGGCCCGAGGTGGACGGGCCCTACGGGCCCTATCGGCAGTCGCAGCGCACCGAGATCTATCACGACGTAGTGGCCAAGCTGTTGACGGCGGGTGAGGCCTATTACGCCTTCTCGACGCCCGAGGAGGTCGAAGCCCGCCACATCGCCGCCGGCCGCAACCCCAAGTTGGGTTACGACAACTTCGACCGTCAGCTGACCGATTCCCAGCGCGCGGCCTACCTGGCCGAAGGCCGTAAGCCAGTGGTGCGGCTGCGGATGCCCGACACCGATCTGGCTTTGCATGACCTGGTGCGTGGGCCGACCACCTTCGCGGCGGGCTCGGTGCCCGACTTCGCGTTGACCCGGGCAACCGGAGATCCGTTGTACACCTTGGTCAACCCCTGCGACGACGCGCTAATGAAGATCACCCACGTGCTGCGCGGCGAGGACCTGCTGCCGTCCACGCCGCGCCAGATCGCGCTATACCAGGCGCTGATGCGCATCGGGATTGCCGAGCGCGTTCCGGAATTCGCGCACTTGCCAACGGTATTGGGGGAGGGGACCAAAAAGCTCTCCAAGCGGGACCCGCAGTCCAATCTGTTTGCCCACCGCGACCGGGGCTTCATTCCCGAAGGCTTGCTCAACTACCTTGCGCTGCTCGGCTGGGCCATCGCCGATGACCACGATCTGTTCAGCCTGGATGAGATGGTGGCCGCGTTCGATGTGGCCGACGTGAATTCCAACCCGGCGCGCTTCGATCAGAAGAAGGCTGACGCGATCAATGCCGAGCACATCCGGATGCTCGACGTCGCGGATTTCACCGCCAGATTGCGCGCGTACCTGGATACCCACGGCCATCAGCTCGCGCTGGACGACGCGGCGTTCGCCGTCGCCGCGGAGTTGGTGCAGACCCGCATCGTGGTACTCGAGGATGCGTGGGCATTGCTGAAGTTCCTCAATGACGACCGGTACGCGATCGACCCCAAAGCCGCGGCCAAGGAGCTGGGGCCCGACGCCGGCCCAGTGCTAGACGCCGCTATCGCGGCGCTTGACGGTGCGGCCGACTGGACCACTGCCGACATCGAGGCGGCCCTCAAGACCGCGTTGATCGAGGGTATGGCCCTCAAACCGCGCAAGGCGTTCGGCCCGATCCGGGTTGCCGCCACCGGCACCACGGTTAGTCCGCCGCTGTTTGAATCACTGGAACTGCTCGGCCGCGAACGTAGTTTGGGCAGGCTCCGATCGGCGCGCGATCAGGTCGGTTCGCCCCAGTGTGACGAGAATCGAAGGCGCCATGCGCAATACCGGCTGAGTCTTTGGTAGTGTGCACGTCGGCCGACAATGGTTGGCAGTAGTGGGGTCGCGATGCGGGTAAATCTCGCAGATCCGCTCTGACCAGCTGTTTTAGGCCAAAATGGGGTATGGTGTAATTGGCAACACAGCTGATTCTGGTTCAGCCATTCTAGGTTCGAGTCCTGGTACCCCAGCAAAAGCCCACCAGTGCAAGCGATTAGGTGGGCTTATCCGGGTGAGCTATGCTGACTGCTCGGATTGGTTCTGGCCCCGTCGTCTAGCGGCCTAGGACGCCGCCCTCTCACGGCGGTAGCGTGGGTTCGAATCCCATCGGGGCTACAACAGAACAAGTGCGTTACCGGTCGGTCCGACCGGTACCCAGCACAGCCGGCGCGGTGCTGCCTCCGACCGGCATGGGCGGCAGCCCGAGCTTGCGGTGGTCCCAGGATCGGGTTCGGTGGCTGAGGATCCGAACGCCGACGCGTTTGTTCATCATCTGGTCGACCATGGGCTTCACGTCGTCGGTGTAGGGCCCGGTGTAGCGTTCCCACACGCTGACCCCCACCCGGTGCAGCGCCTCGGGATCGTCGATTATCTCGGCGACACCCTCGAAGGAAACCCCGCGCAACGTGTCATAGGTATTGCCGTCTTCGAGCAGGAAGCTCACCCGCGGATCCCGTTTGAGATTGACGGCCTTTTGTGACTTGGCCTTGGTCTCCAGCCAGATCTCACCGTCGACCACGGCGTACCACATCGCGGTCAGGTGGGGCTGGCCGTTCGGCCCGATCGTGGCCAGTGTGCCGGTGCGACTGGTGGTGACGAAGTTGGCGATTTCAGCCTCGGACATGACGATGTCTGCGCGCTGCTTTGTTCCCATTCGGTCAGTGTGGCAGGCACGGGCTCAATCCCTACCGGCGGACGGCCTGCCAGCAGCGACCGCGGTGCCGCGAACTTCGGTGACCGCCCCGGCCGCGGGCCATGGTAGAAAGCCGAAACAGCAGCTCAACAATTCTCTGAAGGGGGCTAGCGGTGTCGCTGAATACCCGTCTCACAGAATTCCTCGGAGTCCAACACCCGATCCTGCTGGCACCGATGGCAATGACGTCGGGGGGCCGGCTCGCTGCGGCGGTGACCGCCGCGGGTGGCCTGGGCCTGATCGGTGGAGGCTATGGCGAGGCCGAGTGGCTGCAGCGCCAGTTGGAGCAGGCGCAGGGGCAACGGGTCGGATGTGGGTTCATTACCTGGAGCCTCGCCCGCAATCCCGAGCTGCTCGACCTGATCCTGGCCGCGAACCCGGCGGCGATCATGTTGTCGTTCGGTGATCCACACAACTTCGCCGGCCCCATCCACGATGCCGGCATTCCGCTGATCTGCCAAATACATACCCGCGAGCAGGCGCTGCGTGTGCTGGAAGTCGGTCCGGACATCATCGTGGCCCAGGGCAGCGAGTCAGGTGGACACGGAATGAGTGTGCGCTCCACTTTCACGCTGGTTCCCGACGTGGTGGACCTGGTTGCCCAACGCTCGGCCGAAACGCTGGTCGTGGCGGCCGGGGGGATCGCCTGATGGCCGCGGGCTGGCAGCAGCGCTGGCGCTGGGCGCAGACGGCGCCCTGGTGGGTACCAGATTCTGGGCTTGCCCAGAGGCGCTGGTATCGCCGCGAGCCCACCAGCGGGCGGTGGAGGCCAGCGGGGACGACACCATCCGTACCCGCGTCTACGACATTGTGCGGCAGCGGGATTGGCCGGCGGAATACGATCTTCGGTTGCTCAGCAACTCGTTGATCCAGGCATGGCATGGCAACGAATCCGAACTGATACGGCGACTGCCGGACCTGCTGGGCGCCTTCGAAAACGCGGTCGCGGCAGAGGACTTCGAGATGGCCACGGTGCTGGTTGGCGAGGCGGTAGGTCTGATTTCTAGAGTTGGCCCCGCCGCTGACATCGTGTCCGAGATGGTCTGCGATGCCACCCGGATACTGAACCGGTCGGGTTAGCCGCCGGCGGCGGGCACGTTCGACGTCAAGCCAGCACAGACGTCGCGGCCGCACCGGGACTGGCCGTAACGGCCGGCGGCGAAGCGGCGTGCGTGGGTACCCGGCGCGGCCACCAGAACCAGCGGCCGAGCAGGGCCGCGATGGCGGGCATCATGAAAGAGCGGACAACCAGGGTGTCGAACAACAGTCCGATCATGATGGTGGTGCCGACCTGGCCGACCACGCGCAGGTCGCTGGTGAGCATGGAGCCCATCGTGAAGGCAAACACCAGTCCGGCGATGGTGACGACGCGGCCGGTGCTGGCCATGGCTCGGATCATGCCGGTCTTGAGGCCGGCGCCGATCTCTTCCTGGAATCGGGCGACCAGCAGCAGGTTGTAGTCCGATCCGACGGCCAGCATGACGATCACGGCCATGGGCAGCACCAGCCAGTGCAGCGGCATGTGCAAGATGTGCTGCCACAACAGGACCGAGAGTCCAAAGGCGGCGCCCAGCGAGAGTGCCACCGTGCCGACGATGACCGCGGAGGCCACAACGCTTCTGGTGATGGCCAGCATGACCACGAAGATCAGACACAGGGTGGCCACCACCGCGATCAGTAGGTCATAGGTGCTGCCCTCGCTGATGTCCTTGTAGGTGGCCGCGGTGCCGGCCAGGTAGATGTTGGCGGCTGCCAGTGGGGTTCCTTTCACCGCCTCGCTCGCGGCCAGCAGGATCGGGTCGATGTGGGCGATTCCCTCGGCGGTGGCGGGATCGCCCTTGTGGGTGATGATGAACCGGGCCGCGGTGCCGTCGGGGGATAGGAACAGGGTCAGACCCCGTTGAAAGTCGGGATTGTCGAAGGCTTCCGGCGGCAGATAGAAGGAGTCGTCGTTCTTGGAGGCGTCGAGGGCCTGCCCCATGGCGGTGGCGTTGCGGGTCATGTCGTCCATTTGGGTGATCAGTGCCGAGAAGGTGCTGGCCGTGGTTTGGGTGAGGCTCTTCACGGTTTGCATGGTGGCGATCATCGGGGACAGCAGGGCGAGCAGTTTGGGTTGGAGTTCGTCGATGCGATCGAGGTCGTCGGTGAGCGTGCCGACGTCTTCGCTGAGCTTGTCGACGCCGTCGATCGCGTCGAACAGGGACCGCAGTGACCAACAGATCGGGATGTCCGAACAGTGGCGTTCCCAGTAGAAGTAGCTTCTGATGGGTCGCCACAGGTCGTCGAATTCGGCGATCTGATCACGCAGTTGATCGGTGTTGGCCTGCATCTGCTTGTTGTGGGTGAGCATGTCGTGGCTGGCGTCGTTGAGCTGTTGGGTCAGTTCTTGTTGGCGCGCCGCGATATCGATCATGTGTTGCAGCTCATCGATCATGGTGTACATGTCGGCGACGCGGGCTTTGAGGTAACCCATGTTCTCGATGGTCATGGCGTTTTGCATGTTGAGCTGAAACGGGATCGAGCTGTGGTCGAGCGGTGAGCCCAGTGGCCTGGTGATGCCTTGGACACGTGCGATGCCGGGAAGGTGGAACACGCCTTTGGCGATCCGGTCCAGCAGCATCATGTCGGTGGGATTGCGCAGATCGTGGTTCGCCTCGATCATCAGCACTTCGGGTTCCATGCGGGCCGGGGGGAAGTGGCGGTCCGATGCGCGGTAGCCGATGTTGGAGGGGGCGCCGGCCGGGATGTAATGGCGCTCGTTGTAGTTGGTTTGGTACTTGGGCAGGGCGAGCAGTCCGATCAGCGAGATCAGTGCCGCGGCGACCAGGACCGGGCCCGGCCAGCGCACCACGATGGTGCCGATGCGACGCCAACGCCGGGTTGTGGTGGCGCGTTTGGGTTCGAATACGCCGAATTTGGTTGTTAGGGCGATGACTGCCGGCGCCAGGGTCAATGAGGCCAGGATCACCGCCAGCAGACCGATCGAGCATGGTGACCCGAGGGTTTGGAAGTAGGGGAGCCTGGTGAAGCTCAGGCAGTACATCGCTCCGGCGACGGTCAGCCCGGATCCCAAGACGACGTGACTTGTCCCGCGGAACATGGTGTAGTACGCGAGCTCTCGGTCCTGGCCGGCCATCCGGGCCTCTTGGTAGCGGCCGACCAGAAAGATGATGTAGTCCGTCGACGCCGCGATCGTCAGTGCCGTCAAGACATTGATGGCGAAGGTCGATAGGCCAATCAGGTCGTTGGCGGCCAGCGCAGCGATCACGCCGCGTGCCGCAAGCAGCTCGATCCCGACTGTGAGCAGCATCACCACAACGGCCGCAATCGATCGATAGGCGATCAACAGCACGATGGTGATCACCGCAATCGTGACCGCGGTCAACCGTTGCAGACTGCTGTTGCCGGACGTGTCATGATCGGCGCCGAGTGCACCGGGGCCGGTCAG
Source organism: Mycobacterium liflandii (assembly GCF_022354805.1). Taxonomy (NCBI): domain Bacteria; kingdom Bacillati; phylum Actinomycetota; class Actinomycetes; order Mycobacteriales; family Mycobacteriaceae; genus Mycobacterium; species Mycobacterium liflandii. The sequence continues at coordinate 2,508,672 of NZ_CP023138.1, forward strand.
GTAGGCCTTGATTCCGGGCGGCGGCGGCACATCGTCGAGGATCCGCGCAACTGCGGCAACGGAATCGTTGGCTCTGGCACTGCCCAGGCCACCGGTGAGGTACAGCTGCACATAGGCGGCCTTGCCGTCGACGCTTTGCGAACCCGCGGCCGTGAGCCTGTCGCCCCAGAAATTGTCGATGTGTTGGATGTTCGTCTTGTCCTGCGACAGCTTGGCAATTAGTGCGTCGTAGTAGCGGTGGGCTTCGTCGCCGAGTTTGGCATTGCTCTCCAGCACGATCATCGTGGTGTTGTCGGAGTCGAACTGCTGAAAGTCTTTGCCGATGCGCCGCATCGCGATCAGTGACGGAGCATCACTGGGGCTCAACGACACCGAATGCTCTTTGGCGACCTCTTCTAGTTGTGGTGCCAGCAGGTTGGCGCCGACGGTGAGCGCGATCCAGAGCAAAATGACCGGTAGCGAAAACTTTTGGATAGTCCGGGCGATAAAGGGGCGCCCCGCGCTGTGTGCCGGCGTCACGCAGATTTCACTAGGCAGCTAGTCGCGGCATCGTGGGCATCGGCCGTGCGCTCGGCGCGGACCACGCCGTTGACGGTGATGCGACAGCTCAGGGTCGCGCTGTTGCCCTGCGCCACGAGGTGGGCAACCACCGAGGTCAGTGTGGTCACGATGGTCAACGACCACGGGATCGCGGCGTTGGCGACTTCGTGTGGTTCGGCCTGGGCATCGAGGTAATTGACCGTGACGACCGTTCCCGGAGGACCCAAAACCTCGTAGCGAACGTACTTCGGGTTGAACGCGACAATGGCGTCGGAGTTGCCCGCATCCGGCACATATCGATGTGAGCCGAAGACGCCATGCAAGCGCATTACCACCGATGCCCCGACAATTGTGACGAGGATCATCACGATCGGCACCCACATCCGCCTAAAAAGGCTGACCATTGAACCCCCGTTCGGTATCGCCCGGTCGTCGCGTTATGCGACGAACCCATCGTGACCATGAGGGCACCGTGATTGCGCCGCGAGGCGGGTAAATTCTTGCATTTCATCGGACCGGCTCGCGCCCGAATCCTGGGAACAAAGCGGGTGAAACTACGCGCTGGGGCGGGTCCGCCGCCGAGAGGGCGTCATCGGGTCGCGGTGCCCGAAGGCGACATCGCTCAGGTGGGCGCATTATCGAGCTGCGGGATGGTCCGGTTTCCGGTCAATTCCTTGTAGACGGCCGCGATGGCTTTTACCGTCGGCTCGACATCAGCGATGTCGTGGCCCGCGGTTGAGATCAAGCGCAGTTGAACGATCCCGGGCGGTACCACCGGATAGGTCACCGCTGAGCAGAATATTCCGTGCTTATGGCGCAATTCGGTCAAGAATGCGAGAGCCGACAGCGGGTCCATCGGCAGGTACACCGGCGTGATGAGAGAGTTCGCTTTCCCGATGTTGAGACCTTCTTCGGTCAGCGAGGCCTGAAGTTTGCCGGCCACCGCGTGCGCTCGTCGGCGCAGGTCGTCGCTACGCCGCAGCAACCCCAAACGCACCCGGTTACCCGCGACGATCGGCCAGGGCAAGCCGCGGGAGAAGATCTGGGACCGCATCGTGTAGCGAAGCTTCCAAATGACATCGGCCTGTGATGCGACGAATGCTCCGGCGCCCGCGGCGGCCTTGGTGAAGGTGCCGAAATAGAGGTCGATATCGTCCTGGACGCCCTGTTGTTCCCCGGTGCCGCCGCCGTTGGGGCCGAGAACGCCGAATCCATGTGCGTCGTCAACGAGCAACCGGAAGTCGTACTGCTGCTTGAGTGCCGCGATTTCGCGCAATGCGCCCTGATCGCCGGACATTCCGAAGACTCCCTCTGTGACCACCAACACCCCGGAGTCGGGGCCCCGCACCCGGTTGATTTCGGCCAGGTGTGTCTCGAGTTGGTCAATGTCGTTGTGGGCGAACATTCGGGTCCGTTCACCGCGTTTACGGTGCAATCGAATCCCATCGATGATGCAGGCATGGTTTTCCGCATCCGACACGATCCAGTCCACCTCGGTGGTCAGGGAGTCAATCAGCGAGATCATGCCTTGATAGCCATAGTTGAGGACCAGTGCTGCCGGCTTTTGCGCATAGTCGGCCAGTTCGCTCTCCAGGGCTCCGGCGTTGTTGATTAGCAGGCTTGTGAGCTGGGTTGATGATCTTTGGTGCCGCGCTATTGGGGCCGGAGTGTAGGCACGGGCTATCTGGAGAACGATCGAGTTGGTTACTGTTCGTCGTTGGTCTGGAGTTGCCCGTGCCTACCGTTTCAGTATTGCCTGTGTCGTCGGTTCCAGAGGTGTTCGACCGCTGGAGTCCTGGTGAGCGTAGCGAGCTCATCGGATCGGAGTTTCTCGGTGTGTTGGTCTCGGTGCCAGACCCGAGGGACCCACGCGGTCGGAGGTATTCGCTGATGGCTTTGTTGGCGATCGCGGTTCTGGCCACTGCCGCGGGGATGCGCGGCTATGCTGGTTTTGCCACATGGGCGGCCACCGCTCCCGATGATGTGTTGGCCTAATTAGGGGTCCGGTTCCGGCGGCCCAGTGAGAAGACCTTCCGCGCTGTTTTGTCTCGGCTAGACCCCGCCGACCTCAACGCCAGGATGGGCAGTTACTTCACTGCACACGTGGCCAGCAGCGACCCCAGTGGATTGGTGCCGATCGCGTTGGACGGCAAGATGCTGCGTGGTGCTTTACGCGCCAAAGCGACAGCCACGCATCTCGTGTCGGTGTTCGCCCACCGTGCCCGATTGGTGCTCGGTCAACTCGCTGTCGCCGAGAAAAGCAATGAAATTCCCTGCGTACGTGCCCTGCTCACGCTGCTGCCGGGTAGCTTGCGGTGGCTGGTCACCGTGGATGCGATGCATACCCAGGTCGTCACCGCGAAGTTGATCTGCGCCACCTTGAAGTCGCACTACCTGATGATCGTCAAGTCCAACCAAGCCAAAATACTTGCGCGTATCACCGCGCTGCCCTGGGCCGAGGTGCCCGCAGCCGCTACCGACGACTCCCGCGGCCACGGCCGTGTCGAGACCCGCACCCTGCAAATCATCACCGCTGCACGAGGAATCGGCTTCCCCTACGCAAAACAAATCATCCGGATCACTCGTGAACGCTTGATCACCGCCACCGACCAGCGCAGCGTGGAGGTGGTCTATGCCATCTGCAGCCTGCCGTTCGAGCACGCCCGCCCTACCGCGATCATGACCTGGATGCGTCAACACTGGGGAATCGAGAACAGCCTGCACTGGATACGCGACGTCACCTTCGACGAAGACCATCAAAGGGCACATACCGGAAACGGCGCACAGGTCCTAGCAACGCTACGCAACACCGCGATCAATCTGCACCGCCTCAACGGCGCCGACAACATCGCCGAAGCCTGCCGGATCACCGCTTTGACCGCCAACCGCCGCCTAGACCTCCTCAATCCACAATTCCCCAGCTCACAAGCCTGCTAATCAACAACGCCGGAGCCCTGGTTCGCTCTCGAGTAGCTCGAGATCGTCGGTTTCGCCGGACATCATTCTCGAGCCCATGGGAGTCGCCAGTCCGTAGCGGCCTGCGAACTCGGCATCGGCCGCCCGGACTTCGGGATGATCGGCCAGCCCAAGGTAGTTGTTGAGGTTCCAGATGATGTATTCATCGTCGCGCCACGTCATTCGCGTGCCGGCGGCTCCGCCTAACTTGGGAAATGTCGCTATCCCGTGGATGGCACGTGAAAGTTGAAACAGCGGATCCTGATCTGCGACAAGTTTGGCGAATAGATCCATGGTTCCCCCATGATTGGTTGGCTCTGCGAGCTACGAGGATGTCGACGAGACAGCGGCTTGGTGCCCGGCGGTAACGGATCAGGTTGCCGACGGTGGAGCCGGGTAGTGCTTGGTGGTTGCGGCCCGAGGCGGTCGGGGATTGCTCACCGCCCAAGCCGTGCCGCGTCAGGTGAGCGTGGCCGGTAAGCCGCTCGCGTTTCGCCAAAGCGCGGATTCGGCAAAATTGTGCGCACCCGAGCGTCGTTGCAGCGCCGGCACTCCGGCGCAGACGGCGCCGCATCCTGGATCGCCGCTACGAGGATCGAGCGCATCTGATTGGTCCTGACCTAATGTGCGAACGGTCGGCGAGCGCGGCCGTGTGGTTCCGGTTACAGACAGGACTACGGTAACGACAATAACCTAGCGCGCCCGGGGCTGCGGCGTTTCGGGAATGAATCGATTGCCGCAGGCAGGGGCGCGGCGATCGCCACCAGGCCTCGACGCGCGGGCGGCTGAACCGGGTGGTGTGTCACAAGATTGGGGCCGCCGGCCAAACGGGTAGCGCTAGAGCCGGCGGGCGAGTTCGTCGGCCGCGGCCAACAGGTCGGCGGCCCAACGCGCCCCGGGCCGTCGACCGATTCGGTCGATCGGACCGGATACCGATATGGCGGCGACGACGACACCGCGGCCATCGCGCACCGGCGCCGAGACGCTTGCTACTCCGGGTTCGCGCTCGGCCACGCTCTGCGCCCAACCCCGGCGGCGTACTTCGGCCAGCACCCGGTCGGTGAATTTGGCGGTTGGTAGGACGGCCTGCTGGGTGGCCGGGGCGCTGTGGGCCAGTAGCACCTTGGCTCCGGAGCCCGCCGTCATCGGTAGCCGGGCGCCGACCGGAACCGTATCGCGAAGGCCCGCAGGTGGTTCCAGCGCCGCCACGCACACCCGTGACGTGCCTTCGCGGCGGTACAGCTGCACGCTTTCGCCGGTGGTCTCGCGCAATCGGGGCAGCACGGTCGCGCCGGCGGTCAGCAGGGGATCGTCGACATGGGCCGCGAGCTCGGTGATCGCGGGGCCCAGGCCCCAGCGTCCGTCCTCGTCCCGCCCCAGCAGGCGATGGACCTCCAGGGCCGCCGCCAGCCGGTATGCGGTGGCTCTGGGCAGGCCGGTCCGTTCGCATAGTTCGGCCAAACCGCAGGGTGATTCCGCGGTGGCGCGCAACAGACCCACCGCTTTGTCGATGACGCCGATGCCGCTATCCTGTCTCACAAGGAGATACTAGCGTCTCGTATTATGCGATGGAACCCTCATTGATCGCGAGCCGCGGATACACGAATCGAGGCAATTCGAGATGGCACTGCAGACGCGCGAGGCGCGCACGCTGGCTGAGAAGGTCTGGGACGACCACGTCGTGGTGTCCGGTCGGAACGAGGCTCCCGACCTGATCTACATCGATCTGCATCTGGTGCATGAGGTCACCAGCCCGCAGGCATTCGATGGTCTGCGCCTGGCCGGCCGCCCGGTGCGACGGCCCGATCTGACCATCGCCACCGAGGATCACAATGTGCCGACCGTCGATATCGATAAGCCGATCGCCGACCCGGTGTCTCGGACCCAGGTGGAGACATTGCGGCGTAATTGCGCGGAATTCGGCATCCGGCTGCACCCCATGGGTGATGTCGAGCAGGGCATCGTGCACGTCGTGGGACCTCAGTTGGGCCTCACTCAGCCGGGAATGACCATCGTCTGTGGTGACAGCCACACTTCGACCCATGGCGCGTTCGGTGCCTTGGCGATGGGCATCGGCACTTCCGAAGTCGAGCATGTGCTCGCAACACAGACGCTGCCGTTGCGGCCGTTCAAGGCGATGGCGGTCAATGTGGATGGGCAACTACCCGCAGGAGCGTCGGCCAAGGACATCATCCTTGCGCTGATCGCCAAGATCGGCACCGGCGGTGGGCAGGGGCACGTCATCGAGTACCAGGGCAGCGCGGTTGAATCGCTGTCCATGGAAGGCCGGATGACGATCTGCAACATGAGCATTGAGGCCGGCGCCCGAGCCGGGATGGTGGCGCCGGACGAGACCACTTACGAGTACTTGCGAAACCGGCCACACGCCCCAACCGGTGCCCAGTGGGATGCCGCGCTTGGGTACTGGCAACAACTGCGGACCGATCCTGGCGCCGTCTTCGACACCGAGGTCCATCTCGACGCCGCCGAGCTGAGCCCCTTTGTTACGTGGGGAACCAATCCCGGCCAGGGCGTGCCGCTTTGCGCCACGGTGCCCGATCCCGAGCTCATCGGCGATGACGGCGAGCGCCAGGCCGCCGAGAAAGCATTGGCGTACATGGACCTTGAGCCAGGAAAAGCCATGCGCGATATCGCGGTCGATGCCGTGTTCGTCGGGTCGTGCACCAACGGCCGGATCGAGGATCTGCGGGTCGTGGCCGAAGTGCTGCGTGGCCGCAAGGTCGCCCCAGGGGTGCGAATGCTCATCGTTCCCGGCTCCATGCGGGTGCGTGCCCAGGCCGAGAAGGAGGGCCTGGGTGAGGTCTTCACGGTCGCGGGCGCCGAATGGCGGCAGGCGGGATGCTCTATGTGCCTAGGGATGAACCCCGATCAGCTCGCGCCGGGGGAGCGCTGTGCGGCGACGTCCAACCGCAACTTCGAGGGGCGCCAGGGCAAGGGCGGGCGGACACATTTGGTCTCGCCGGCGGTGGCCGCCGCAACCGCGGTTCGCGGCACCCTATCCGCGCCTGCCGATTTGAATTGAACTCAAACAAACAGAGGAAGAGTCATGGAAGCCTTTGACACCCACACCGGCATCGGTGTACCGCTGCGCCGGTCCAATGTCGACACCGATCAGATCATTCCCGCGGTTTTCCTGAAGCGTGTCACGCGAACCGGTTTCGAGGACGGGTTGTTCGCCAGCTGGCGCTCGGATCCGTCATTCGTGCTAAACCTCAGCCCCTTTGACCGGGGCTCGGTGTTGGTGGCCGGGCCGGATTTCGGCACCGGATCCTCCCGCGAGCATGCCGTCTGGGCGCTCATGGACTACGGATTCCGGGTGGTCATCTCCTCGAGGTTCGGCGATATTTTTCGCGGGAACGCGGGCAAGGCGGGTCTGTTGGCCGCCGAAGTCGACCAAGATGGCGTTGAACTTCTTTGGAAGCTCATCGAGCAGAGTCCAGGTTTGGAAATCACTGTCAATCTTCAAGATCGAAATGTGATTGCCGGAACAGTGGTGCTGCCGTTCAGGATTGACGACCACACCGCGTGGCGACTCCTTGAAGGTCTTGACGATATAGCCCTTACGCTGCGTAAACTCGATGAAATCGAGGCATATGAGGCTGCTTATCCGGCGTGGAAACCGCGCACTTTGCCTACCTCCTGAAGGCTCTTGGGGCGGGGAATTTTCCCTTCCGTGAGCCGCTGTGGTGTGGGCAAGCAACACCCATTTTGGGGTCACTCCACCGGTCAAGGGCGGCAATCGGATTGCCGAAATTGCGTTCGACGGGTCCTGAAATTGCGCGTGGCTCTTGGAAATCAGGCAGGTGAGGGTTTACCGTGTCCACTAGTCGGTTCCATAAACGAGGACCGCTAGCTTCGGAGGGTTGGATGAACAAAGCAGAGCTCATTGACGTGCTCACACAGAAATTGGGCTCGGACCGTAGGCAGGCAACCGCGGCCGTCGAGAATGTTGTCGACACCATTGTGCGCGCCGTGCACAAGGGCGACAGCGTCACGATTACCGGATTTGGGGTGTTTGAACAGCGTCGCCGTGCGGCCCGGGTGGCCCGCAATCCGCGTACCGGTGAGACGGTGAAGGTCAAGCCGACGTCCGTCCCGGCATTTCGCCCAGGCGCGCAATTCAAAGCGGTTGTCTCTGGCGCACAGCGTCTCCCGGCGGAGGGCCCGGCGGTCAAGCGTGGCGTGATGGCGAGCGCCGCTGCCAAGAAGGCAGCAAAGAAGGCTCCCGCCAAGAAGGCCGCGACCAAGACCGCTGCCAAGAAGGCTGCGACCAAGGCTCCCGCCAAGAAGGCCGCGACCAAGGCTCCCGCCAAGAAGGCCGTGACCAAGGTCACCAAGGCTCCGGCCAAGAAGGTGACCAAGGCAACAGTGAAGAAGACCGCCGCCAAGGCGCCAGTCCGCAAGGCTGCGACCAAGGCTCCCGCCAAGAAGGCTGCGGCAAAGAGGCCGGCCACCAAGGCTCCCGCCAAGAAGGCTGCGGCAAAGAGGCCGGCCACCAAGGCTCCCGCCAAGAAGGCGACGAGCACCCGGCGCGGTCGCAAGTAAGTCAGCTCACACGCAAATACCCTTCGGGTGGCAGCGATGCCTCCCGAAGGGTATTCGTGCGTTAGGCCCGCACGTTGGCGGCCAGCGCGCCGCCGATGTGGTCGGCGGCGATGACGCGGCCGCCGGAAAGCGACAGCACCCACGTACTGCCTTTGTGGTTGCGCGATCGGTCGGAGCGGACGCCGTCGCGTTCGCACCACCAAGCGATCAGGTCCGGAATCACCTTGCCCTGTGAGCAGATCACGGGTGTGCCATCGCGCGTAGCGATCTGCAGTAGCCGTTGCCGGCCGCGTTTGGCGTTCTTGGCGTAGGCCTCTTCGGTGAGGGTGCGCTCGTTGTGGATGACCACTCCCAATTCCTCGGCCAGCGGCTGCACCGTCTGATGGCAGCGCAGCCGGTCGGCCGCGTACACCGTGTCGGCACCGAAAGCGAGTAGCTGTGGCACGAGTGCCTCGGCCTGGGCTCGTCCCTTCTTGTCGAGTGGCCGTTGGGTGTCATCTCCGGAGAAGCGTGACTTGCTGCCGGCGCTGCCGTGCCGGACCACCAGGACGGTCTTGGTATCCGCCGGCTTTTTGCCGAACCGCCGCAAGACCTTTCGATCCTGTGCGTAGTCAAGCTTGGTCATCGCGTCGGCGACCGGTAACCAGATCAGCTTGTCGACCTCGTTTCCGGCGGTGAACTCCCCGCCGAGGCTGCGCGCGGCCCAGTAGTAGACCTTCTTGAGGCCCTGCTCGACGGGATAGCTCACCATGATCAGTCGCCTGCCGAGGTGGGCGTGCTGGCCCGTCTCCTCGCACACCTCACGCGCGGCCGCAACCGCTGCGGTCTCGCCGGGATCCACTTTGCCCTTGGGCAGCGACCAGTCGTCATAGCGAGGGCGGTGGATCAATGCAATCTCGATTGCCCCCTTGGCCTTTCCCGGGCGCCACAGCACCGCACCGGCGGCATATACGATTCGGTCTCCCGAGCGTCGGCGGACAGACGAGCTGGGGATCGACAAGTTAACTCCTGCAGGTCAATTCGGCCTGGGCCGCGCGCGGTCGGTTAGGTGGCACAAAACTCGCCGGAGTTTCACAGTGTTAGGGGCTGCGGTGCCGCTCCATCAGTGATACCTGATGGTCGCGAACGGTACGGCCTTCCTGAGGCGACGCGGTCCACTGACCGTCGGGCCCCAGTTCCCAGCAGCGGGTGGCAGGGTCGAGTGCGGACTCGAACAAGTCGTCCAACTGCGCGGTCAGCCGCGGGTCCTTGACCTGAGCCATCACCTCCACCCGCCGATCGAGATTGCGGTGCATCATGTCGGCGCTGCCAATCCAGAACTCGTCAATCGCGCGGAAATGCAGGATTCGCGAATGTTCTAGGAATCGGCCGAGAATCGAGCGGGCGGTGATGTTTTCCGAGAACCCCTCGGCCCCGGGGCGCAGCGCGCAGATGCCACGCACCACGACCTCGATCCGGACCCCCACTTGCGAAGCGCGGTAGAGCGCGTCGATGACCTGTTCGTCGACGAGGGCGTTCATCTTGAGCCGGATGTGGCCCTTTCCCGCCTGGGGGCCGTGTTCAAGGTGTGCGGCCACCTCGCGTTCGACGCGTTCAATGATGCCGGCACGAATCCCGTGCGGGGCCACCAACAGATTGCGATAGGACAGCTTTCGCGAGTAGCCGGTCAACGAATTGAACAGGTCGGTGAGGTCTGCGCCAATGTCGGGCGCGGCGGTCAGCAGGCCGACATCCTCATACAGGCGCGCGGTCTTGCTGTTGTAGTTTCCCGTCCCGATGTGGCAGTACCGCCGGATCACCGGGCCCTCACGACGCACGACCAGTGCTGTCTTGCAGTGCGTTTTGAGCCCGACGATGCCGTAGGCCACGTGCACGCCCGCCTGCTCCAGCGCGCGGGCCCAGCGGATGTTGGCCTGCTCGTCGAAGCGGGCCTTGATCTCGACCAGCGCCACTACCTGTTTGCCCGCCTCGGCCGCGTCGATCAGCGCCCGAACAATCGGCGAATCCCCGGAGGTGCGATACAGCGTCTGTTTGATCGCCAGCACGTTGGGGTCTGCGGCGGCTTGTTCGATGAACCGCTGCACGCTGGTGGAAAACGAATAGTAGGGGTGGTGCACCAAGACGTCACCCTCGCGCAGCGTCGCGAAGATGCTCTTGGGCGTTTCGCGCTCGGCGAAGGCGGGATGGGTGGCCGGAACGAAGGTCCGATCCTTGAGGGCGGGGCGGTCCAAACCGTAGATCTGCCACAGCGATGAGAGATCCAGCAGCCCCGGCACCTCGATGACATCGCCGGGATGCACGTCGAGCTCACGCAGCAGCAACTCCAGCATGCCTTCGGTCATGTCGTCGGCAACTTCTAGCCGCACCGGCGAACCGAACCGTCGGCGAGCCAATTCCCGCTCGAGCGCCTGCAGCAGGTCTTCGTCGCGATCCTCCTCGACTTCGAAGTCTGCGTTGCGGGTGATGCGAAACGCGTGATGCTCGACGATTTCCATCCCGGGGAAGAGCACCGGAAGAAAGGCCGCGATGAGTTCCTCCACGGGCAGGAAACGGTGTACGGCCGCCCCTTCGGCTCCGTCGGTATCTGTGCCGCCCAGTTCGACGAAGCGATCGACGTTGTCGGGCACCTTTACCCGGGCGAAGTGCTGGCCACCGTCTTCGGGTTGGCGCACCGTGACCGCCAGGTTCAGGCTCAACCCGCTGACAAACGGGAACGGGTGCGCGGGGTCGACGGCCAGCGGAGTCAGTACCGGAAATACCTGCTCGTGGAAATAGGTCGACAGTTGCTCGCGCTCAGCCTGATCCAGGTCGGCCCAGGTGACAACGTAGATGCCTTCCTCGCCGAGCGCGGGCAACACCGAATCGCGAAACACCCGCGCATGGCGGCTGGCGATGCGCTGCGTCTGCTCGCCGATGCGGCCCAGCTGCTCCCGTGGGGTGAGGCCGTCGGCGGACAGAGCCGACAATCCCATCTGGTCGCGGCGTTTGAGACCGGCCACCCGAACCATGTAGAACTCGTCGAGATTGGACGCGAAGATGGCCAGGAACTTTGCCCGTTCGAGCAACGGCATCGAGTCGTCGGCGGCGAGCGCGAGCACCCGGGCGTTGAACTCCAGCCAGCTCAGTTCGCGGTTGAGGTAGCGGTCCTCGGGCAGCTGGTCGGTGGTCGCGGCCGGCGTCGCGGCCGGCGGTGCCGCCGGGGTCCTGTCGCCTGGCTCCCGTGCGTTCGTGTCTGGCCGTGCCTCTGTGACTGGGCCGGTTTCGATTTCGGTCACCCAGCGATCATTGCCTATCACCGGGTGACGTTGCCAGCGCTGAACCGACATCCGTTTGCTGTTTTTGTTCCGTTCATCCCCGCACAGCCGCCATGCGGGCTAGCGATGGTGGGCGACGACTCGTGCAGTGGCCGGTCCGACCCCGAGGCTGCGGGCGGCCGCCAAGTCCGCCGGAGTGTCGACGTCGCAACGCAGGCCGGGCCACGCGCCGGTCAGCTCGACGGCCCCGGAACGGCGATGTCGGGCGCTGGAATCCGGCCCGAACTGGGGATCGAGTGCGCTTCCGAAGGCGCACAGGGCCGCGGTGCCGGTGCCGAGCCGATCGGCGACGAAGCTGCGCTGGTGAGCGCGTGCGGCGCAGATCGCATCGGCGAGCTCCTGGGTCTGCATCGCAGGCAGATCGCCTTGCAGCACAACAATATTTGGCACGGAACCGGATACCACCTGTTCGGCGGTGAGGATGGCGTTGTTCAGCGGGTCGGGATCACCTTGGCGAGTCGGGTCGGCCAACACCTCGGCGCCGAGCTCGGTTGCCGCGGCCGCGGCGGATTCGTCCGGTGTGATGACGGTGATCGAGCGCAGGTCGCCTACCCGCGCCGCGGCGGTCAAAGTGTCCATCAGCATGGCCAGCACCACACTTTCCCGGGCCGCCGCGGAGAACACCGGGGCCAATCTCGTCTTGGCCGCACCCAATCGCTTGACGGCGATGATCAGGCCGACATCACCCGTACCGTCGGCCCGTATGCCGCTCATGAAGGCCATCCTGCCAGCGCTGGTTTCGGTGCTACCCAGCTGCCACCCCGCCGCCGCCCGCTTTCACTGGGCTGGCGCCTGCCGCAGTGACCCCCGCCGCAACAGCGTGACGGCGGCCCCTGCCGGGGTCTACTGTGTAGCGGCTACCGGTGCCGTCGCAAACGACAAATGGGACAAATAGGGGTGTGGGGATGGCCAGCACGGGAACCGTCACGGTGATGGGAGCCGGTGCCTGGGGCACCGCCCTGGCCAAGGTGTTGGCCGATGCCGGGGGCGAGGTCAAGCTGTGGGCCCGGCGCGCCGACGTTGCCAACCAGATCAACGACAGCCGATACAACCCCGACTACCTGCCCGGTACGTTGCTGCCGCCGGGGATCCGGGCCACCGCCGACGCGGCAGAGGCGCTCGCCGGCGCGGATACGGTGCTGCTGGGTGTACCCGCGCAGACGATGCGGACCAATCTCGAGCACTGGACAACCCTGATTCCACGTGGCGCGACCCTGGTGAGTCTGGCCAAGGGCATCGAGCTGGGCACCCTGATGCGGATGAGTCAGGTGATCGTCTCGGTCACCGGAGCAGACCCGGCCCAGGTCGCGGTGATCTCGGGCCCCAACCTGGCTAGCGAGATCGCCGAGTGCCAGCCCGCTGCCACCGTCGTGGCCTGCAGCGACTCCGGCCGGGCCTTCGCGTTACAGCGTGCGCTCAACAGCGGCTACTTCCGTCCCTATACCAACACCGATATCGTCGGCACCGAGATCGGGGGAGCGTGCAAAAACGTCATCGCGCTGGCGTGCGGTATGGCCGCGGGCGTTGGCCTGGGTGAAAACACCGTGGCAACCATCATCACCCGCGGATTGGCGGAGATCATCCGGCTCGGTATCGCCCTGGGCGCCAAGGGGGCGACGCTGGCCGGGCTGGCCGGGGTAGGTGACTTGGTAGCGACCTGTACGTCGTCGCGCTCCCGCAACCGGTCGTTGGGCGAGTGCCTGGGCCGCGGCGAGATCCTGCAATCGGCACTGCACAGCAAGGAAGGCCACGTCGTGGAAGGGGTGACGTCGTGCGAATCGGTGCTCGCGCTGGCGTCCAGCTACGACGTCGAAATGCCGCTCACCGACGCCGTACACCGGGTCTGCTACAAGGGCCTGTCGGTAGACGACGTGATCGCGTTGTTGCTGGGGCGTAGTACCAAACCCGAATAGGTCAGACCCGCTCTGTCGGCGCCGCCCGATTGCCCTGGTTAGTGCGGGTAGTCCGGCCTGGTCGCTCAGCACCCGGTAGCCTCTCCAGGTTGTGAGTGGCAGCAGCCGGCGTGGCGAACGTCTCCGGGTTGCCGTCGTGTTCGGCGGACGCAGCAACGAGCATGCGATCTCATGCGTGTCTGCGGGCAGCATTCTGCGCAATCTTGACCCGCGACGCTTCGAGGTGATCGCGATCGGGATCACCCCGCAAGGCTCGTGGGTGCTCACCGACGGCAACCCGGATGCGCTGGCAATCACCGACCGGCGGCTACCCGAGGTGAGCTCCCAGTCCGGCACCGAGCTGGCCTTGCCGGCAGATCCGCGCTGGGGCGGCCAATTGGTCTCGTTGCCGCCCGGTGCCGGAGAGGTGCTGGCCTCGGTCGACGTGGTGTTTCCAGTGCTGCATGGACCGTACGGCGAGGACGGAACGATCCAGGGACTACTCGAACTCGCCGGCGTTCCCTATGTTGGCGCCGGGGTGCTGGCCAGCGCGGCCGGTATGGACAAGGAGTTCACCAAGAAACTGTGGAGTGCGGCGGGGCTACCGATCGGCCCGCATGCCGTGCTGCGCCCATCGCGACAATCGCTGGACCGCGAGGAACTGCAGCGGCTGGGGTTGCCGGCTTACGTCAAACCCGCGCGCGGCGGCTCCTCGATCGGTGTCAGCCGGGTCTCGAGCTTCGATGAGCTGCCCGCCGCGATCGCCGCCGCCCGGCGACACGATCCGAAGGTGATCGTCGAGGCCGCGATCAACGGTCGCGAGCTGGAGTGCGGCGTGCTCGAGTTCCCCGACGGCAGATTGGAAGCCAGCACCCTGGGAGAGATCCGGGTGGCCGGTGTGCGTGGACGCGAAGACGGCTTCTATGACTTTGAGACCAAATACCTCGACGACGCTGCCGAATTGGACGTGCCGGCCAAGGTCGAAGACGACGTCGCTGACGCGGTGCGCCAGCTGGCGATTCGCGCTTTCGAGGCCATCGACTGCCAAGGCCTGGCCCGAGTCGACTTCTTCCTCACCGACGACGGCCCGGTGATCAACGAGATCAACACGATGCCAGGGTTCACCACGATCTCGATGTACCCGCGGATGTGGGCGGCCAGCGGGGTCGACTATCCCACCTTGCTGGCCACCATGGTGGAGACCGCGTTGTCGCGGGGCATCGGCCTGCGCTAACCCGCCGGGGCCGGGTCGATCGGCACCGGCGCAATGGCGCGGTCGATGATCTCGGACAACTCCTGGATGGGGGTGGGCCCCGACCCCGCGGGCAAGGTCAGCGCCACGCAGACCGGACGGTCCACGGTGTACCAGGTGGATCTGCTCCCCGCCGTCGCGGTGCCGGCGGCCTCGGTTTGGTCGCTGACCCGAAACCACTGCACCCGGTCGACGACCTGAATCGGCGACCCCACCACGAAGTCGGCCGGGCGGTCCAGCCCGCAGCGCAATATCACCGGCTCATCGGCGGCCGCGGAGCTCCAGGCGCCGGTGCCTTGCGGTGCGGGTTGCACCATGGGCGCGCGCTGATAGTCGCCGAGACGCTGCGGCAACGCGGTCAGCAGCGCGTGGCACGCAGGGCTGGCCGCCTGCGGGGCCGGAACCGAGGGGACGGCGACCGGTTGTCGCGGTACCTCGCGGTTGGCCGCGATCACCAGAATTGTCCCGAGGGCGGCCACGGCCAGCAGTGCGGCGGCGATGATCAGGACTCGTGGCGGACCATCGGGATCGGGTTGGGGGTTGGCCGGGGTGTCGCCTGTCACCGCGTCGGATACCTCCGGTTCAACTCGACTCTCCTGTCCCACCCGGTCCGCCCCGGAACCGCAACCGGCCCGCGCGGGTGTTTCGGGTCGTCAGGGCTCATACACTAACGCGGTCCGCCCGGGCGGGCAGGAACCCCAAAATTACCGCAGACCGCTCTCGGTTCGCGGGTATGCGAGTCCGGGCCGGTACACCACGAAGGAGGTGGCGTGGGTCAGGACACGTCGGGACAGACACCGACCCTGCGCGAGCTCGGGGAGTTCGCCGTGATCGACCGGTTGGTGCAGGGGCGCAACCAGCCCGCTGTCGTTGAGCTGGGGCCAGGCGATGATGCTGCGGTGGTGGCCGCCCCCGACGGCCGTACGGTGATTTCCACCGACATGCTGGTCCAAGATCGCCACTTCCGGCTGGACTGGTCGAGTCCCCACGACGTCGGTCGAAAAGCGATCGCCCAGAACGCCGCCGACATCGCCGCGATGGGCGCCAGGCCTACCGCGTTCGTGGTGAGCTTGGGCGCACCCGCCCACACGCCGGTGGCCGAGGTGACTGCGTTGCTCGACGGCATGTGGGAGGAGGCCGGGCGGATCGGCACCGGAATCGTCGGCGGCGATATGGTCCGGTGTCCGCAATGGGTGGTGTCGGTCACCGTTCTGGGTGACCTCGAAGGTCGCCCGCCGGTCACCCGTGGCGGCGCCAAGCCGGGCTCGTCGGTTGCGGTCGCTGGCGAACTGGGCCGTTCGGCGGCCGGATATGCGCTGTGGCACAACGAGATTGCCGGGTTTGACGAACTTCGCCGCCGCCATCTGGTACCCGACCCGCCCTACGGCCAGGGTGTGGCGGCCGCGGTGGCCGGGGCTCAAGCGATGATCGACGTCTCCGACGGCTTGGTCGCCGACCTGCGCCATATCGCCGATTCCGCTGCGGTCGGCATCGACGTCGCCACGGCGGCGTTGGCCCAAGATCATCGCGCGCTGATCGCAGCCGCGGATGCGGTGGGCGCCGATCCGTGGGGGTGGGTGCTCGGTGGGGGTGAGGACCACGCGCTGGTGGCGTGTTTTTCCGGTGCGGTGCCCGATGGCTGGCGGGTGATCGGGCGGGTGTTGGACGGGCCGGCCCGGGTGCTGGTCGACGGCCAGCAGTGGAGCGGCTACGCCGGCTGGCAGTCATTTGACTAGCGCGGCAATTGAGTAGGGTGACGCGGTGACCGTCTACGCGATCGCCCAATTGAGATTCACCGACCGGCCCGCCTATGACCGGTACCAGGCAGCGTTTATGCAGGTCTTCGACCGCTACGCGGGAACGCTGCTCGCTGCCGACGAGTCACCGACGGTGGTCGAGGGGCAGTGGGACCGCGAGAAAGTGGTGCTGATGTCGTTCCCTGACGAAGCGGCATTTCGGGACTGGGCGCAGTCGCCGGATTACCAGGACATCGCCAAGGATCGCCGGGAGGGCGCCGATACGGTCGTGTTGCTGGCTCGGGGGGTGCAGTGACCGCGCGGGCGCTCGATGAACTGGTCGAGCCGGGGTGGGCGAAAGCTCTCGAGCCGGTCGCCGACCAGGTAACTGCGATGGGGCAGTTCTTGCGGGCCGAACTCGCGGCGGGCCGTAAGTACCTGCCCGCGGGGCCGAACGTCTTGCGCGCGTTTACTTTTCCCTTCGACCAGGTGCGAATTCTGATCGTTGGCCAAGATCCCTACCCGACACCCGGACACGCGGTGGGACTGAGCTTTTCGGTAGCCCCCGATGTCCGCCCGCCTCCACGCAGCCTGTCCAACATTTTCCAGGAGTATGCGGACGATCTGGGCTATCCGATGCCCGCCTGCGGCGACTTGACGCCGTGGGCGCAGCGCGGTGTCATGCTGTTGAACAGGGTGCTCACGGTTCGGCCCAGCAACCCGGCGTCACATCGGGGCAAGGGCTGGGAAGCGGTGACCGAGTGCGCCATCCGGGCTTTGGCCGCGCGGTCGCAGCCGATGGTTGCCATTCTCTGGGGGCGCGACGCGTCGACCCTGAAGCCGATGTTGGCCGACGGCGATTGTGCTTCGATCGAATCTCCACACCCATCGCCGCTATCGGCGTCTCGTGGTTTCTTCGGTTCACGGCCGTTCAGCCGGGCCAACGAATTGCTTACCGGCAGGGGAGCCGACCCGATTGACTGGCGCTTGCCCTGAGCGCCATGAGGGCGTTGCGTGCGCACCGGCGCGGCGGCCCGGAAACGCTGGCCGTCGAGCGCGCACCGGTGCCGGTGCCGGCGGCCGGCGAGGTCGTGGTAGCCGTGCGCGCTGCCGGCATCACGTTCGACGAGTTGACCTGGGACCAGACCTGGACCCGCGATGGTGTCAGCCGGACACCGGTGATCCCGTCACACGAAGTCTCCGGAGTGATCCATGAAATCGGATCGGGTACCGAAGATTTCCATTGTGGTGATGAGGTCTACGGGCTGATCGGTTTCGATCGAGACGGTGCGGCAGCCGATTTCGTCGCGGTGCCCGCCGCACACCTGGCCGCCAAGCCTGCGACGATCAGCCATACCGTGGCGGCGGCGCTGCCGCTGGCCGGGTTGACCGCGCTGCAGGCACTTGTCGATCACGCGGCGGTACGGCCCGGCGAAGCGGTATTGGTGCACGGAGGGGCCGGGGGAGTCGGGGCCCTGGTGGTCCAACTGGCGGCCATCCTCGGCGCCAACGTCACCGCTACCGTTCGCAGCGATGCCGGCGAGCTGGTCAGCCGCCTGGGTGCCCAGCGGGTAATCGACACCCGCACCGAAGCATTCGAGCGGACCGCCACGGATTTCGACGTCGTCATCGACACGGTGGGCGGGGACACATTGGACAGATCCTTCGCGGTGTTGCGCCCAGGCGGACGGCTGGTCACCCTCTCGGCACCGCCGCCCGCCGGCAAGGCCGACGAACATGGCGTTACTGCAGTGTTTTTCATCGTGACGCCCAACCGCGATCAGCTCAACAGGCTCGGCGAGCTGGTCGGCAGTGGGCGGCTGCATGTCGAGATTGCGCAGAGTTTTCCGCTGGCAAAGGGGCGCGAGGCGTTCGAAAGCGGACGGGGTGCCGCTCGGCGAGCGGGCAAGACCGTCATCACGGTTGGACAGTGACAGCGGCCGGCTCGACGCGGATTGCGCTACGGCCTGAGACCATCGAGGCATGTACGACTTGGATGAGACCATCCGTCTGCGGCGTTCGACGCGCATGTTCCTGCCCCGCCCGGTGCCGCGGCGGTTGGTGCAGGAAGCGCTCGAACTTGCGATGTGTGCCCCCTCGAACTCCAATGTGCAGCCCTGGCATGTCGTGTTTACCAGCGGTGCGGCACGCGACCGATTGGTCGCGGCGATGCTGGAAAGGGCGCGCTCCGAGCCGCCCAATGTTGCGCGATTGCCGCCGGCATTCACCCACCTACGCAGCGCACTGGGAGCACAGGTCTACGGGGCGATGGGCATTGCTCGCGATGACACGCAGGCCCGACAGACCGCTGTGCTGCGCAACTGGGAGTTCTTCCGGGCCCCGCTGGGTGGCATCGTATCGATGCACCAGGAGCTGGGGCTGGTCGACAGCATGGGTGTCGGCATGTTTCTGCAGAACCTGATGCTGGCGCTGACCGCGCGCGGTCTGGGCACCTGCGTACAGGTCTCCATCGCCGGCTATCCCGAGATCGTCCGCAAGCAGGTGGGCATACCTTCGCACCTGACCATCCTGTGTGGCCTGGCGATCGGCTATCCCGACCCGGACTTTGCCGGCAATCAGCTGCGCGTTGGTCGCGACGATGTTGCTGAACACGTCGTTTTTCTCGACGATTGACTGGCCAGCGGGCGCGAGAAGAGCTTGCGGTGACCGGAGTTGGGCGGGCCCGTACACGCCAAATCGCCCGGCTCTATCGAGACGGGCGAACAGGCGCGAGCAACCACGAACTCGGTGGCGCCGCTACTGGCTGGGCCGAACCCGCCGGTGGCTGTTCAGCCGCGGCTGACCTTACCGGCCTTGATGCACGAGGTGCAGACGTTGAGGCGCTTCTTGTTGCCGCCAGGGCGGGTCACGGCGCGCACGGTCTGGACGTTGGGGTCCCACCGGCGACTGGTGCGGCGGTGGGAGTGCGACACCGACTTGCCGAAGCCGGGGCCTTTCCCGCAGATATCGCACACAGCGGCCATTGTTGCACTCCTCAAGTCTGTTGGGTTCCGGCGACCCGGCCGGGACAGCCTAGATCTACCCAGGCCGTCCTAGGATACCGACGTCCCCGGCAAGCACCAAACGAGCCACCGCTAAGGGTGGCGTCAGGGCCGGTCTCGTCGGACCGCCTGGCTAGGCTCGATGGGCCGGGTCCCCGGTGGCCCGGGGTGTTCCCTCGCGCATGAACCGACGCAAACTATCCGCAACGTCACCGGAGCTACGCTGGCGCCCACCGGGGCTAGGCAGAGGAGGTGGGGGCAGGTTGGGCACGACTGAACGCCCGCTGGATGCCTTGGCCCTGCGAGACTGGGCGCACACCGGCGTCAGCGACCTGATCACCCACCTTGACGAGATCAACCAGCTGAACGTGTTTCCGGTCGCCGATTCCGATACCGGCGCGAACATGCTGTTCACTATGCGATCCGCGCTTGCTCAGGTCGATTCGACGGGTGGTGCGGGGCCCGAACACCCCGAAGACCCCGAGCACAGGGATGTCGCCCAGGTCGCGGCCGCGTTGGCGGCCGGCGCCCTCAACGGCGCACGCGGCAATTCCGGGGTGATCCTGTCACAGATCCTGCGCGGTGTTTCCGATGTGACCGATAGCGCCGCCGCCGGTCAACCGTTGGCCGCAATCGACGCGGCACTGCTGGCCGCGGCCCTGTGGCGCGGCGTCGAGCTGGTCATCACGTCGATGGGCGGTGAGGAAGTGCCGGGCACCATCGTCTCGGTCCTGCGCGCCGCCGCGGTCGCGGTCCGGCAGTGTGCTGACGCCGGCGAAGGGTTGGCCGCCGCCGTCGCCGCGGCGGGGGACGCGGCGGTGGTTGCGCTGGAGAAGACCCCCGAGCAGCTCGACGTGCTGGCCGACGCGGGTGTTGTCGATGCCGGCGGACGAGGATTGTTGGTCCTGCTGGACGCGCTGCGCTCGACCATCACCGGTCAGACTCCCGCGCGATCGGTCTACGAGCCGGCCCCGCGCTCGCCGGCGCTCGGGGCGGGGGTGCCGGCACCCGTACCGCAGTTCGAGGTGATGTACCTGCTGGCCGGTTGCGATGCCGCGGCGGCCGACACGCTGCGCGATCGGCTCTCGGAGCTGGGGGATTCGGTGGCAATTGCCGCCGCACCATCGGAGAGCTATTCGGTGCATGTGCATACCGACGACGCGGGCGCGGCCGTCGAGGCCGGGCTGGCGGCGGGGCGGCTGAGCAAGATCGTGATCTCGGCGCTCAGTTCCGGGACCACTGCACTGGCGGCCGGCGGTTGGACCCGCCAGCGCGCCGTGCTGGCCATTGTCGACGGCGATGGTGCCGCCGAACTGTTTGCCGCCGAAGGTGCGTGTGTGTTGCGTCCCGGCGCGGGGGCCGCGGCGCCCGCGTCCGACCTGAGCGCACACCAGTTGGTGCGCGCGGTGGTCGACACCGGTGCCGCGCAGGTCATGGTGTTGCCCAACGGCTACGTCGCCGTCGAGGAACTGGTGGCCGGCTGTACGGCGGCCATCGGCTGGGGCGTTGACGTGGTCCCGGTGCCGACGGGGTCGATGGTGCAGGGCCTGGCCGCGCTGGCCGTGCACGACCCGGCCAGTCAGGCGGTCGACGACGGCTACATCATGGCCCGGGCCGCCGGGGCCGCCCGGCACGGATCGGTACGTATCGCCACCGAGACGGCACTGACCTGGGCTGGAACCTGCAAACCGGGCGATGGTCTGGGTATCGCCGGCGATGAGGTGCTGATCGTCGCCGATGACGTCGCCGCGGCGGCGATCGGGTTGGTCGATCTGTTGTTGGCGCCGGGAGGAGACTTGGTGACGGTGCTGATAGGCGCCGGTATCGATGATGATGAACGGATTGCCAGGCTGGTTGAGAGCCTGGAAAAACACATGCACGACCATCACCCGGGGACCGAGCTGGTGATCTACCGCACCGGTCATCGCGGTGACGCGCTGCTGATCGGGGTGGAGTAGCCATGGTGGCATTGAGCGATCGGCTCGACTTCGTTCTGGGTGCCAAGGCGGCCGAGGCTCTCGACGAGGAGTTCGGCATCCGGACTGTCGACGACCTCTTGCGGCACTACCCGCGCAGCTATGTCGAAGGCGGGGCACGCCGCGGCACCGACGATGAGCAGCCCGAAGTGGGGGAGCACATCACCATCGTCGATGTCATCACCGAAACCAAGTCGTTTCCGATGAAGAAGACCCCGAGGCGGTTGTGTCTGCGGATCACCCTCGGGTCGGGGCGCAACAAGGTGACCGCCACCTTCTTCAACGCCGACTACATCAAAAAGGGCCTCACCAAGAACACCCGGGTGATGCTGTCCGGCGAAGTCGGGTACTTCAAGGGCGTCATGCAGCTCACGCACCCGGCGTTTCTGATCCTGGATTCGCCGGACGGCCAGCATCACGGCACCAAATCATTGAAGAGCATCGCCGACGCCTCCCAGGCCATCAGCGGCGAACTGGCGATGGAGGAGTTCGAGCGGCGCTTTTTCCCGATCTATCCGGCCAGCACCAAGGTGCAGAGCTGGGACATCTTCAAGTGTGTGCGCCAGGTGCTCGAAGTGCTCGACCCGGTGGACGAGCCCCTGCCAGCGGCGTTACGCGCCGAGCACGGCCTGATTTCCGAGGACGACGCCTTGCGCGCGATCCACCTCGCCGAGGATGAGTCCGAACGCGAACAAGCGCGCCGGCGGCTGACCTTCGACGAAGCCGTCGGGTTGCAGTGGGCGTTGGTGGCCCGCCGGCACGGTGAGCTATCCGAGTCGGGGCCGCCGGCCCCGGCCCGATCCGACGGCCTGGCCGCCGAGCTGTTGGCACGGTTGCCTTTCGAGCTCACCGCGGGGCAGCGCGAAGTGCTCGACGAGTTGTCCGACGGGCTGGCGGCGACCCGTCCGATGAACCGCTTGCTGCAAGGCGAGGTGGGCTCGGGCAAGACGATCGTGGCGGTGCTGGCGATGCTGCAGATGGTCGATGCGGGCTACCAGTGTGCGCTGCTGGCTCCTACGGAAGTGCTTGCCGCACAGCATCTTTTGTCTATCAACGATGTTCTGGGTCCGCTGGCGATGGGGGGCCAGCTGGGCGGCGCCGACAACGCCACCCGGGTGGCGCTGCTGACCGGCTCGATGACAGCGGGGCAAAAAAAGCAGGTTCGGGCCGAAATCGCCAGCGGTCAGGTCGGCATCGTCATCGGTACCCATGCGCTGCTGCAGGACGCGGTGGAATTCCACAATCTCGGCATGGTGGTGGTCGATGAACAACACCGCTTCGGCGTCGAGCAGCGAGACCAACTGCGGGCCAAGGCTCCCGCCGGCATCACACCGCATCTGCTGGTGATGACGGCCACGCCGATACCGCGCACCGTAGCGCTCACCGTCTACGGCGACCTGGAGACCTCCACCCTGCGTGAGCTTCCGCGCGGGCGTCAGCCGATCACCACCAACGTCATCTTTGTGAAAGACAAACCCGCCTGGCTCGATCGGGCCTGGCAGCGCATCGTCGAAGAGGTTGCCGCGGGTCGCCAGGCCTACGTGGTGGCCCCGCGCATCGACGAGAGCGACGAGAGCGACAAAGCCGAAAACGGCGCCCGCCCGTCGGCGACCGCCGTGGGGCTCTATTCCCGTTTGCAGGCCGCCGAACTGGCGGGGCTGCGATTGGCGTTGATGCACGGACGCCTGTCTGCCGACGAGAAGGAAGCCGCGATGGCGGCCTTCCGCGCCGGCAACGTTGATGTGCTGGTGTGCACCACGGTCATCGAGGTGGGTGTCGATGTCCCCAACGCCACGGTGATGCTGGTGATGGACGCCGACCGCTTCGGCATCAGCCAGCTGCACCAGCTGCGCGGCCGCATCGGGCGTGGCGAACATCCCAGCCTTTGTCTGCTGGCCAGCTGGGTTTCGCCGGGCTCGCCGGCGGGGCGACGGCTGCGCGCGGTCGCTGAGACCATGGACGGCTTCGATCTTGCCGAGCTGGACCTCAAGGAGCGCCGGGAAGGAGACGTGCTGGGCCGCAACCAGTCCGGCAAGGCGATCACCCTACGCTTGCTGTCGCTGGCCGAGCATCGGGTATTCATCGAGGCCGCCCGGGACTTCTGCAACCAGGCGTATCAGCAGAGCACTGGCGGCGGTGGCCCACATCCCGGGTTGGCTCTGATGGCGGCGCGCTTCACCAACACCGATCGCATCGACTACCTGGACAAGTCATAACGTCGTGAACCGAAAGATGCTGCTGTGGCTGTCGGTGGCCGCGCTGCTTGCGGTGCTGGTCGCCTATCAGAGCGTGCGGGCGTCGACGGCCAGGCACGCAGAGGAGTTCGCCGCGCGGGCCGGCGTTCCGACGGTCCAACCCGGGACCGACGTGCTCGCCGGGATCGGCGTGCTGCCGCGGCGAATGCACCGCTACGACTACCGCAGGGCCGCATTCGGCGCGGCCTGGGACGACAACAACGACGCCCCCGGCGGCCACAACGGGTGTGACACTCGTGACGACATCCTCGACCGCGATCTCGTCGACAAGACCTATGTGGTGACCAAGCGGTGTCCGAATGCGGTGGCCACCGGCACGCTGCACGACCCGTATACCAACACCATCGTCGTCTTCCAGCGTGGCGCCAGAGTGGGGCAATCGGTGCAGATCGATCACATCGTCCCGCTGTCGTATGCGTGGGACATGGGCGCATCGGACTGGCCGGCGGCGCGGCGGCTGCGGTTCGCCAACGATCCGGCCAACTTGCTGGCCGTGCAGGGGCACGCCAATCAGGACAAAGGGGACTCCCCGCCGGCCGGGTGGATGCCGCCCAACGCCGCGTTTGCCTGCCAATACGCCATGCAATTCATCGCCGTGCTGCGCGGATATGCGCTGCCGGTCGATCGGGCGTCGAGCGACGTCCTGCGCCAGGCCGCGGCGACCTGCCCGACCGGGTAGCCGGTTACACCCCGGCGAAGGTCATCGGGTCCTCACGCAGGCGGGTCCCGTCGTTGAGGCCGTTGATGGCGTCCATGTGCTGGGAGGCCAGCTCGAACTCGAACACGTCCAGGTTGGTGGCGATGTGCTCGGCATTGGAGGAACCGAAGATGACGGCATTGCCCAGTTGCAGGTTCCAGCGCAGCAGCACCTGGGTGGGCGTCTTGCCGTACTCGCCCGCGATCGAGGTCACGGTCGGGTTGTCGGCCAGCTGGCCGAGCGCCAGCGGGGTGTAGGACTGCGTCACCACGTTGTGCTGGGCATTTGCCTTGCGCAGCTCGTCCTGGTTGAGCAGCGGGTGCAACTCGACTTGGTTGACCGCGGGGGTGACGAAGGTCAGGTCGATGACGTTGGAGACGTGTTCCTCGGTGAAGTTGGACACCCCGATGGAGCGGGTGAAGCCTTCACCGCGGGCCTGGATGAGGCCGCCGAACGCGTCCACGTACTTGCCCACCGCCGGGGCCGGCCAGTGAATCAGGTACAGGTCGACGTAGTCCAAGCCCAGCCGGTCCAGGCTGGCCTTGCAGGCCTCGCGGGACGCGGTGAAGCCGTGGTCGGCGGTGGCGACTTTGGTGGTGACGAACAACTCCGCCCGGGGAATGTCGGATGCGGCGAGGGCCCGCCCGACTGCCGCCTCGTTGCCGTATGCGGCGGCGGTGTCGATGAGCCGGCAGCCGATTTCCAATGCCGCGGACACCGCGCGCTCGGTCTCGTCATCCGACAACCCAGCGACGCCCATGCCGAGGACCGGCATGGTGTTCTCGTCATTGAGCGCTATCGATGGGGCAGAGGGGCTGGGGGCGCCCGGCATCATCTCACCTACCTGTGAAAATTGAACGTTCGCGGATTTTGACTAAGTCGGGTTCGAACCTCTGGCGACCAGGCCACCGTGATTTTATCGGCGCTCAGTTCAAAGTCGAACACGGTGGAAGTCGCTCGCAATCCGTCTGGGGGTTTACCGACTCAGGGGATCACGATATTACCGAGTTGTATATGTCACCTAATCAACGCCCGTGCCGCTGCTTCGTCGCAGGTGACGGCGACGGCGTTGCGCCCTGTGACGCTCGGTGTCGGGGGGCGCTTCGGGTGAACTTGTCCGGCGGTGGCCAGCGCCGATGCGTGGAAGATGGTCGGATGGCTGCCGCGCATCCGGCCCGCGGCTGCAACCGTGGTCCAGATTCGGCAACAGGGCTACCACGTACAGTTGGTCGCAGGGCACGTCGGACTCGCCGACCGCGCGCCGGGTTTCCCGTTCACTGCGGTTTACCTCGGGGGTTGTCGGGATCCAGCAGTTGCCGAGCCCGACGACGGCTACCGAATGATCGTCGTCCAGCAAGACGAGGCAAGACGAGGCTTGTCTAGCGATTCTAGGGAGTAGCCCATGACAAATAGCCTGCCAGGTGAGACGGACCTCCATCCCGAAACGGTGCACGCGACGATGAGCTGGCTGAGTCGCGTGCAGAACACCGTCACCGTCGTCGGCGCCAAGGTCATCCCATGGGTTCCCGATGTCGCCAAACGGCTGATCACACGGGGTCGCTCGGTCATCATCGACGGAAACACCCTCGATCCCGCATTGCAGCTGATGTTGTCGGGCATGCGGGTCGTGGGTCTGGACGGGCTGGTGATCGATGACGACCTGGCCGCTTCCCGCGCCCACATGCGCGAGGCGATGTTGGGATTTCCCGGTCCGCAGATCCATGTCGATGTCGAGGAATTAACCCTGCCCGGACCTGCCGGCGACATCAGCGCCAGGCATTACCGTCCGCCCGGCGATGCGGCCGCGCCGTTGCTGGTCTTCTACCACGGGGGCGGGTGGGCACTCGGCGACCTCGACACCCACGACGCGGTCTGCCGACTGACTTGTCGCGATGCGGGCATCCATGTCCTGGCGATCGACTACCGGCTGTCGCCCGAGCATCGCGCCCCCGCCGCGATCGACGATGCGTTCGCGGCCTTTGAGTGGGCGCACGCGCACGCCGCCGAGCTTGGTGCTCTGCCGGGACGGGTTGCGGTCGGTGGCGACAGTGCGGGGGGCAACCTGGCGGCCGTGGTGAGCCAGCTGGCCCGAGACAGCGGAGGCCCGGCCCCGATTTTCCAGTGGCTCATCTACCCACGAACCGACTTTGCCGGGCGGACCCGTTCCGCGAGCCTGTTCGCCCGAGGGTTCTTGCTGACCAAACGCGACATCGACTGGTTTCACTCCCAGTACCTGAAGGGCTCCGGCATCGAGCCCACGGACCCGCGGGTATCGCCGTTACGAGCCGAATCACTGGCCGGGCTGGCGCCGGCGCTGATCGCGGTGGCAGGCTTCGACCCGTTGCGTGACGAAGGCGAGAACTACGCGACCGCCCTGCGGGCCGCCGGCACCCCGGTTGACCTGCGCGCCATGGGGTCGCTGACGCACGGGTTCCTCAATCTGTTTCCGCTCGGTGGTGGTTGTGCCGCCGCAACCAGCGAGCTGATTTCTGCGCTGCGTGCACACCTGACCCGGGTTTGAGCGGTGCCGGTGGGGTGGCTTCGCGCCGTGGGTGCGGACCGTTGCGGGCACCATCGGTCAATATCGTCGTGGGTCTCAGCTGCGGCTGGCCGGCCGCCGGTACTCTAGAGGCGCCCGACCACCGGAGGCTGAACGAGCCCGCAAGCGAAGCGCAGCCGACCAATACATGTGAGGATCAGCAAACCTGTGGCCGACAAAAACAAGCGTCCCCCGCGGATCGACCTGAATTCGCCCGACGGCAAGTTCGGCCGGCTCATCCAGATCGGTGGCACCGCGTTCGTCGTGTTCTTCGCGGTCGCCCTGGTCTTCTACATCGTGACCTCGCATCAGAAAAAGGGCGGCGGTGCCGCCGGTCCCGACGACTCGGTCCGGGTGACGTCGAGCAAGCTGGTCACCCAGCCGGGGACCCAGGACCCCAAGGTCGTGATGACCTTCTACGAGGACTTCCTGTGTCCGGCGTGCGGCATGTTCGAGCGCGCGTTCGGCCCGACGGTGTCCAGGCTGGTCGACATCGGGGCGGTCGCCGCCGATTACACGATGGTCGACATTCTCTCCAGCCCGCGCAACCAGAACTATTCGGCGCGAGCCGCCGCCACGGCGTACTGCGTCGCCGATGAGTCCATCGATGCGTTCCGGCGGTTCCACACCGCGATGTTCAGCAAGGACATTCAGCCGTCCGAGGTCGGCAAGACATTCCCCGACAACGCGAAGTTGATCGAAATCGCGCGTGAGGCGGGTGCGGCGGGAACGGTGCCGGACTGCATCAACAGCGGCAAGTACCTCGACAAGGTCAACGGGTTGGCGGTGGCAGCCAATGTGCATGCCACCCCGACGGTCAAGATCAATGGCGAGGAATACGAATGGTCGACGCCGGAAGCGCTGGTGGCCAAGATCAAAGAGATCGTGGGCCCCATTCCGGGCATTGACGCGGTCGCAGCCAACGCGACATCCTGACCACTGTGGTGTCAGCTGACTCCGCCGAGCGATCCAGCGACCTGACGTCAGGCGCCGTTCACCAGGTGTACGTGCCCATGGCCAGCGCATGGTGGGTGCTGATCTGCGGTGTGACGGGCCTGCTTGCGTCCGGAGCGCTGACCGTGGAGAAGGTCAGGATCCTGCTCGACCCCAGCTATGTTCCCGCATGCAACATCAACCCCATCGTGTCGTGCGGCTCGGTGATGACGACCGCGCAGGCCTCGCTGCTGGGCTTTCCCAACCAGCTGTTCGGCATCGCGGCGTTCACCGTGGTGGTGGTCACCGGCGTGCTGGCGGTGACGAAAGTACCCCTGCCACGTTGGTATTGGGTGGGGCTGACGATCGGTGTCCTGGTCGGAACGGTGTTCGTGCACTGGCTGATTTTCGAGAGTCTCTACCGCATCGGGTCGCTGTGTCCGTACTGCATGGTGGTCTGGATCATCACCGCGACTTTGTTAGTCGTGGTTGGCTCGATAGCATTCTGTCCGGACCCGGACAGCACCAGCGGCGCTGCTGTGCGGGTGCTTTTCCAATGGCGGTGGTCGATTGCCACGCTGTGGCTCACCGCAGTGTTTCTGCTGATCATGGTTCGCTTCTGGAACTATTGGTCGACACTGCTCTAGGTGTCGAGTTTGCGTTGCGACGGGTGAAGTAAGGGGTCAATCATGATCTCAAAAGTGCTGGTGGCCAACCGCGGTGAGATCGCGATCCGCGCGTATCGCGCCGCCTACGAATTGGGCGTCGGCACCGTTGCCGTCTACGCGTACGAGGACCGCAATTCACTGCACCGGTCCAAGGCCGACGAGTCCTACCAGATCGGCGAGGTCGGGCACCCGGTGCGCGCCTACCTGTCGGTGGACGAGATCGTCGAAACCGCCCTCCGTGCGGGTGCGGATGCCATCTACCCGGGCTATGGGTTCCTGTCGGAGAACCCGGATCTGGCCGGGGCGTGTGCGGCGGCGGGCATCACCTTCGTCGGCCCCCGCGCCGAGCTGCTCCAGCTGACCGGAAACAAGTCCCGCGCGGTCACCGCGGCCAGGGAGGCCGGGCTGCCCGTGCTGAGGTCGTCGGCGCCGTCGGCCTCGGTGCAGGAGCTGGTGGCTGCGGCGCAGTCGGAGACCACCGGCCTGCGCTTTCCGCTCTTCGTCAAGGCGGTTGCCGGCGGTGGTGGCCGTGGCATGCGCCGGGTCAACGACATCTCCGCGCTGGCCGAAGCGATCGAGGCAGCCAGCCGCGAAGCCGAGTCCGCATTCTGCGACCCGACGGTGTATCTCGAACAGGCGGTGTTGAACCCCCGTCACATCGAGGTGCAGATCCTGGCGGACACGCAAGGCAACGTGATTCACCTCTACGAGCGCGACTGCAGTGTGCAGCGCCGTCACCAGAAGGTCATCGAGTTGGCGCCGGCGCCTAACCTGCCCGGTGAGCTGCGCGACAAGATCTGCGCGGATGCGGTCGCCTTCGCCCGTCACATTGGCTACACCTGCGCCGGTACCGTCGAGTTCCTGCTGGACCAAAGTGGTGAATACGTCTTCATCGAGATGAATCCGCGGATTCAGGTGGAGCACACCGTAACCGAGGAGATCACCGACGTCGACCTGGTTTCCAGCCAGATGCGGATCGCCGCGGGGGAGTCGCTCGAAGATCTGGGTCTACGACAGGAAACCGTCCGGCCGCACGGCGCCGCCCTGCAATGCCGGATCACCACCGAGGATCCGACCAACGGTTTCCGGCCCGACACCGGGCGGATCAGCGCCCTGCGCGCCCCCGGCGGCGCGGGCATCCGCCTGGACGGCAGCACCAACCTCGGTGCGGAGATCAGCGCGCACTTCGATTCCATGCTGGTCAAGCTGACCTGCCGGGGACGGGATTTCTCGACGGCGGTGAACCGGGCACGCCGGGCGATCGCCGAGTTCCGGATTCGCGGCGTATCGACCAACATTCCCTTCTTGCAGGCGGTTCTGGATGACCCGGACTTACAAGCCGGGCGCATCACGACGGCGTTCATCGACGAACGCCCCCAGCTGCTGACCGCGCGCACCTCGGCCGACCGCGGCACCAAGATTCTGAACTACCTGGCTGATGTCACGGTCAACAAGCCGCACGGCAGCCGCCCGTCCAAGGTCTACCCGAACGACAAGCTGCCCCAGGTTGATCTGGATGCCCCGCCGCCGGCCGGCTCCAAGCAGCGCCTGGTCGAATTGGGGCCGGAGGGTTTCGCGCGCTGGCTCCGGGAATCGCCGGCGGTGGGGGTCACCGACACGACCTTCCGAGACGCCCACCAGTCGTTGCTGGCCACTCGGCTGCGCACCAGCGGATTGAGCCGGGTGGCGCCCTATCTGGCGCGGACCATGCCGCAGCTGCTCTCGGTGGAGTGTTGGGGTGGTGCGACCTACGACGTGGCGCTGCGCTTCCTCAAAGAGGACCCGTGGGAGCGGCTGGCCACGCTGCGCGCGGCGATGCCCAACATCTGCCTGCAGATGCTGCTGCGTGGCCGCAACACGGTGGGGTACACGCCCTACCCCGAGGTGGTTACCTCGTCCTTCATCGAGGAAGCGACCGCGACCGGCATCGACATCTTCCGGATCTTCGATGCGCTCAACAACCTGGAGTCCATGCGGCCCGCGATCGACGCGGTGCGCGAAACCGGTTCTGCGATAGCCGAAGTCGCGATGTGCTACACCGGCGATCTGAGCGACCCGGCCGAGCAGCTCTACACGCTGGACTACTACCTGCGGCTGGCCGAGCAGATCGTGGAGGCGGGCGCGCATGTGCTGGCCATCAAGGACATGGCCGGACTGTTGCGGGCCCCGGCGGCTCACCAGCTGGTCACCGCACTGCGCAGTCGCTTCGATTTGCCGGTGCATGTGCACACCCACGACACCCCGGGCGGCCAGCTCGCCAGCTATGTCGCCGCCTGGCATGCGGGGGCCGACGCCGTCGACGGCGCCGCCGCCCCGCTCGCCGGTACCACCAGCCAGCCCGCGCTGAGTTCGATCGTTGGCGCCGCCGCGCACACCGAATACGACACCGGTCTGTCACTGGCGGCGGTTTGCGCGCTCGAGCCTTACTGGGAGGCGGTGCGAAAGGTCTACGCGCCCTTCGAGTCCGGGTTGCCGGGTCCGACGGGTCGGGTCTACCACCACGAGATTCCGGGCGGCCAGCTGTCGAACCTGCGCCAGCAGGCGATTGCGCTGGGGCTGGGGGACCGGTTCGAAGAGGTCGAAGAGGCCTACGCCGGAGCCGACCGGGTGCTGGGCCGCTTGATCAAGGTCACCCCATCCTCGAAGGTGGTCGGGGATCTGGCCCTGGCGCTGGTTGGTGCCGGGGTGAGTGCGGACGAATTCGCTGCCGAGCCGGCACGATTAGACATTCCGGACTCGGTCTTGGGCTTCTTGCGTGGCGATCTGGGCGACCCGGTCGGGGGGTGGCCGGAACCATTGCGGAGTGCGGCCCTGGCCGGGCGCGCACCGGCGAAGCCCGTTGGTCAGCTCACCGGCGAGGACCACAGCGCGCTGGCCGCGCCGGGACCCAAACGCCAGGCGACCTTGAACCGGTTGCTGTTCCCGGCGCCGACAAAGGAGTTCGAGGAGCACCGCGAAGCCTACGGCGACACGTCCCAAATGTCGGCCAACCAGTTCTTCTACGGCCTGCGACAGGGCGAGGAGCACCGGGTCAAGCTGGAGCGCGGGGTGGAACTGTTGATCGGCCTGGAGGCCATCTCCGAACCCGACGAGCGTGGAATGCGAACCGTCATGTGCATCATGAACGGTCAGCTGCGGCCGGTACTGGTGCGTGACCGCAGCATTGCCAGTGCGGTCCCGACCGCCGAGAAGGCCGACCGCGGCAATCCTGGACACATCGCCGCGCCGTTCGCCGGCGTGGTCAGCGTGGGCGTCGCGGTCGGGGATCGGGTGAGCGCCGGGCAAACCATCGCCACCATCGAGGCGATGAAAATGGAGGCCCCGATCACCGCGCCCAACGATGGCACCGTCGAACGGGTTGCCGTGTCGTCGACCGCCCAGGTGGAGGGCGGCGACCTGCTGGTGGTGGTGAGCTGACCCGGATCATCGGTGGCGTCGCCGGCGGCCGTCGCCTCGCTGTCCCGCAGCATGGTACCAGACCCACCACCGATCGGGTGCGCGAGTCGCTGTTCAACATTCTTGCGGCGCGACGCGCGATGACCGGCCTGGCCGTGCTGGACCTGTATGCCGGTTCGGGAGCGCTCGGACTGGAGGCACTCTCGCGCGGCGCGGCCGCCGCGCTGTTCGTGGAGTCCGATCAGCGCACCGCGGCCGTTCTGGCCCGCAACATCGAGGCTCTGGGGCTCGCCGGCGCGACACTGCGCCGGGGTGCGGTCGCTGCGGTCCTGGCGGGTGGCACCGCGTCGCCGTTCGACCTGATCCTGGCCGACCCGCCCTACGATGTCTCCTGCGCCGAGATCGAAGCCGTCTTGGCGGCTTTGGACTCCCACGGGTGGGTGCACCAGGCAACGGTGGCCGTCGTGGAGCGGCCGGCCACCGGTGCGGCGTTGACCTGGCCGGCCGGCTGGTCGGTGTGGCCCGAGCGGGTTTACGGCGACACCCGTTTGGAGCTGGCCGACCGGTCGTAGGCCAGCGTGTACCGTCATCGGTCATGACCGCCGGCGACCAGGCAGGCCGAAGCGACGAGGAGAAGCGGCGCAGATGACGGGCGCGGTATGTCCGGGTTCGTTCGACCCGGTGACGTTGGGGCACGTCGACGTCTTCGAACGCGCCGCCGCCCAGTTCGACGAGGTGGTGGTGGCGATTCTGGTCAATCCCGCCAAGAAGGGCATGTTCGACCTCGATGAGCGGATCGCGATGATCGAGGAGTCGACGGCTCACCTGCCCAACCTGCGGGTCGAGGCCGGGCAAGGCTTGGTGGTCGACTTCGTCAAGGCCCAGGGGATGAACGCCATCGTCAAGGGGTTGCGCACCGGCACCGACTTCGAGTACGAGCTGCAGATGGCGCAGATGAACAAACACATCGCTGGCGTCGACACATTCTTCGTCGCGACGGCGCCGCGGTATTCGTTTGTGTCGTCGTCGCTGGCCAAAGAGGTGGCGATGCTCGGCGGCGACGTCTCCGAACTGCTGCCGGAACCGGTGAACCGCCGCCTGCGGGAGCGGACAAAATAGCAGCGGACCTAGCCGCGGTTGGCGACTAGGTCCGCTCACCTGTCCACAGTGTCGAGCGACGATGCGGCCCCGACTAGCGTGGGTCGAAGCAGCCGTAGAAGGTTTGCGTCGCCGTGTCGTAGCAGGTGTAGGTGCCGTAGTCGGGCTGGTGGCTGGAGGCCGCGCTGGCGGCTCCGGCCGCTGCGAAGGCGGCCAGGCCGATGGCCGAGGCCAACAGCGACATCCCGGCGAGGGCACGGATTCGGGCAGCGATCATAGATGCCTTTCTGTTCGGTCATCGGGTGCGGGTGAGGCGAATGTCGCCGTCCAAGCAAGGTTGATGGCGCGCGCTTGGCGAAACCTTGGCACATTCTTGGTGCCCCGGGGTGCATCGGTGTCGCGGGTATGCCGGCGTTGACGGCCGGCCGCGGCGTCAGAAGATGATGGTCTGGTTGTGGTGCACGATGACGCGGTCCTGGCAGTGCCACAGCACCGCACGCGACAGCACGGCGCGCTCCACGTCGGCGCCGACTCGCACCAGGTCGTGCACGGTGTCATTGTGGTCGACCCGAACGACGTCTTGTTCGATGATCGGCCCCTCGTCGAGAGCTTCGGTCACGTAGTGTGCGGTGGCGCCGATCAGCTTGACGCCACGTTCCCGGGCGCGTTTGTAAGGAGACGCGCCGGTGAAGGCGGGAAGAAACGAGTGATGAATGTTGATCAACGGGCAACCGATGGCGTCGAGAAACGTGGGGCTGAGGATCTGCATGTAGCGAGCCAGGATCACCAGATCCACGTTGCCGCTTAACAACTGAAGTTGACGCTGTTCGGCGTCGGCGCGAGTGTCCCGAGTCACGGGGATGTGGATGAACGGCACACCGAACGTGCGCACATGGTCGGCCAGATCAGGGTGGTTGGCGATCACCATGGCAACCGACATCTCGAGTTCGCCACGTCGGTTGCGCCACAGCAGATCTAACAAGCAGTGGTCTTCCTTGGAAGCCATGATCGCGACTCGTTTGGGTTTGGCCGCTTCAGTGAACCGGTAGTCGATGTCGAACTTGTCGGCGACGGCACTGCCGAACTCACGCTGCAGTTCGTCGATGGCAGCGGTGAGCCCGGGTAGGTGAAAGATCGCCCGCTGCAGGAATGTTCCGCCCTCGGGGGCGGTGGAGTGCTGGTCCAGGGAAATGATGTTGGCGCCGGCCTGGGTCAGGAACGTGCTGACGGCGGCGATGATCCCAGGGTGGTCGTGGCAACGCAGTAGTAGCCGACCGATATCGGCCGGCGGCGGTGGACCGCCAGGCGGCGGTGGAAAATTCTGAGACATTGCCGCCGGAAAGGATACCGCCGGCGCCCTCGGCTAGTGACACTGATGGCCGTGTTGGTGGCCTTCGGCTTCGGGAGAGCCGCCCATCATACGCAGCATCGGCATGCCGCCACTGGTGATGAAGCGAGTCACCAGCACTGCCGCGATTCCGAGAAAGATGATGTTGAGCCAGGTGGTGTAGTTCCACGAAATGCCCGCGTGCAGGACCGTGGCGCTGCGCTGTCGAGGAATCAAGTTCGCCGCGCCAAAGATGAGTCCGATCAGGTATCCAGCGACGACCATCGAGACATAGAAGGTGCCCAGCAGGGTCAACATCATCTTCGTTCCGTAGTACTTCCGGTAGATGTTCAAGATCGGCAGGATCAGCAGGTCGGCGAAGATGAAGGCGATGACACCGCCGAAGCTGATGCCACCGTTCCACAGCACCGCGGCAAGTGGCACATTGCCGATCGAGCAGACGAAAGAGACGATCGCGACGACGGGGCCAACGAGCGGTCCCCACACCACCGACAAGTTCGGATGATTCGCCAAAAAGAAGTTCTGCCAGAAAGTTTCGGGAACCCAAGCCGCGATTGCGCCGGCGATCACCAGACCGAGAACGAGGTCGCGCAGAATTGCCGCCCACTCCATCACGAACACGTGCGACACCGAGGTGAAGGCGCGGCGGGAGAACAGCCGGCGCAGAAACGAGTCCTCGCCGCCCACCGACATGTCCATGGCGGCGTGACCTTCCATGGAGCCGGCGATCCCGCGTTCGGCCTGCTCGCGGGCCGCGTCGATGAGCCGGGTGCGTACGAACAGCCGGAACAACACGGCCAACACGATGATCATCAGCGGGCCACCGACGAACTCCGCGGCGGTGAACTGCCAGCCCATCAACAACGCCAGGATGATGCCCAGCTCGACGACCAGGTTGGTGGAACCTATCTCAAACGCTATGGCTGCGGTGAAGTTCGCGCCCTTGCGAAACAGCGATCGTGCCAGCGCCACCGCGGCGTAGGAGCAGGACGACGAAGCGGCGCCCAGTCCGGCGGCAACCGCAAGCGTGCGCGGTTTGTCGTTGCCCATCAAAGCAACGATCGTCGAGCGGCGCACCACGGCCTGCACCATCGCCGACAACGTGAAGCCCAAGATCAGCGCCCACAAGATTTCCCAGGTCATCGATCCGGTCAGGGCCAGTGCATGGCCGACCGCTCCCAATACTGTGCCCGCCACCCGGTCCTCCGTTTCGCATCATCCATCCGGCAAGTCTTCATTCTGGGCCGACCCGCTCCCTTGCGGCAACATATACCCTATGGGGGTATTGGCACAAGGGGGTGCCGTGTCCGGAATCCGCAGGATATGCGGCTGTTTTGGGGGGCGCATGCGGGTTCGCCTCCCGCTTGCTGGCGACCGGGCGTCCCGGCCGTCGGTGAACCGGTTGGCGGCAGCGTCGCATTGGCTGGCGATAGAGTTCCGGACGGCTGCGCAAAAGCGTTGGCACACAATGAAACACGATGTTCGAGATGGGCAATGAAGCGCGGGCGCCCGGGTGGATGTCATCGCGACCGGGCGCTGCGGTGAACGAGTCGACCGGATCGGCATCGCCCACGCCATTTTGGCCCGATCTTCCAGACCGCGGGCGTCCAGGGGGTACGCTACGGCGTTTGGGTGGGGCGTAACGAACAACGGTTACCGACAACTTGCCGACAAACGTCGTGAAGGGACGCGGTCATGAGCATCGCAACAAACGCACCGCAGCCCGTCAGGAGGCAGCGGGTCCTGTTTGTCGCCGAGGCAACGACGCTGGCCCACGTCGTGCGACCGTTCGTCGTCGCGCTGTCGCTGGACCCGAGCCGCTATGAGGTGCATTTCGCGTGTGACCCGCGGTTCAACAAGCTGCTGGGGCCGATCCCGTTTCCCCATCACCCGATCTACACCATCCCCAGCGAGCGATTTCTCGGCAACCTGGTGCAGGGCCGTTTCTATACGACCCGGACATTGCGCCAGTACGTCGAGGAGGACAGCAGGGTGCTGGCCGAGGTTGCGCCGGATCTGGTCGTCGGTGACCTTCGCATTTCGCTATCGGCCAGCGCCCGACTGGCCGGCATTCCCTACGTCGCCATCGCCAACGCCTACTGGAGTCCCTACTCGCGCCGTCGTTTTCCGCTGCCCGAGGTGTTCTGGAGCCGCCTGTTCGGTGTTCGGCTGGTCAAGCGCGCCTACCGGCTGGAGCGACCGTTGTTCTTCGCTCTGCAGTGCATGCCGCTGAATCGGGTCCGGCGCAAGCACGGATTGCCGAGCCTGGGTTTGAACCTGTGCCGCATTTTCACCGATGGCGACCAAACCCTGTACGCGGATATCCCCGAGCTGCAGCCGACCTACAACCGGCCGGACAACCACCAGTATCTCGGCCCGGTTCTCTGGTCGCCGTCGGGGAGACGCCGGACTGGTGGGATTCGCTGCCGGCGGACCGGCCGATCGTCTACGCGACCCTGGGTACCTCCGGGGGGCGGAATCTGTTGCAGGTGGTGTTGAACGGCCTGGCCGATCTGCCGGTGACGGTCATCGCTGCCACCGCCGACCGTAGCGACCTGGACAATATCCCGGCCAATGCCTATGTGGCGGACTATCTGCCGGGCGAGGCGGCCGCGGCTCGCTCCGACGTGGTGATTTGCAACGGGGGCAGCCTCACGACGCAGCAGGCCCTGGTGGCTGGGGTGCCGGTGCTGGGGATCGCTAGCAACCTGGACCAGCACCTCAACATGCAGGCCATCGAGGCAGCCGGAGCGGGCTTGCTGCTGCGCACCGAGCGGCTCAAGGCTCGCTCGGTGTCGGCGGCCGTGCGCCAGCTGCTCGACCGACCTGGATACCGTCAATCCGCTCAGGAGCTCGCCGAGGTGTTCGGACGCGAATTGGCTCGCTTTCCTCAGCATGTGGAGAGCGCTTTGCGGCGCGTATCCGAGGGCGCGGTCGCGAAATCGGCGGCCGGCTAGCAGGGGTAGCGCCTGTCAATCAGGTCAATTAGTAGGTTTGGACCAGCGGTCGGCTCATCGGCGGCATCGGACGATTCGGTCCCCACAGATCCTCGATTCAAACGTTAGTTCGATGCCGCACTGCGGCTAACGTTTCTCCTCTCGGCGAAAGGAACCCTTCATGGGAGCAACCGAAACTTCAAAGGCGCTGGTGTGGCGCCTCACCGAAGAGTCATGGAACTACGGTCAGTTCCACTTCGGGAAGGATCGTCGGATGAACCGGGTCAGGGCCGTGCAACGGGCGCTCGCCGGTAGGGCGGCGCCTGTTTACCTCGAGATCGGTGTCTCCCATGGGTTTGCGTTCCGGCGAATAGCTGCCGACGAGAAGACGGCAATCGACCCCGAGTTCAAGCTGTCGGCGCGGACCCGCAAGCTGGCCTCGGCCAAGGCGCGTGTCACCCATTACTTCGAGACGACCAGTGACGCCTTTTTCGCCAATGATGCCGGCTATCTCGAGCACAACGGTGTCGATGTGGCCTTGGTCGACGGGCTGCACACCTACAAGCAGGTAGTGCGTGATGTCGAGAACATCCTGCGCTACCTCAAGGACGACGGGGTCATCGTCCTGCACGACTGCAACCCCACGCATCCTTCGATCGCCTATCCGGCGGCGTCCTATGAAGACTTTCGTGCCGAGAACCGCTGGTGGCAGATGTTGTGGAGCGGCGACGTCTGGAAGGCGATCGTTCATCTGCGCAGCACTCGGGCGGATCTGCAGGTCGCGGTGCTCAATTGCGATTTCGGCGTCGGGATCGTGCGTAAGGGCTCGGCGGAATCGCAGTTGTCCTACACGGCGGACCAGATCGAGGCCCTCGACTACGCGGATCTGGTCGCCGACCGCGAGCGCCTACTCAACCTGAAGCCGCCCACGTATTTCGACGACTTTCTCGCATCCGACGGAATCAGCCCGAAGATCTGATCGGCCGGCGACCGCCGCTCGGGCGCTGACCTGAGCGGCGGCGCCAGGAGTCAGTGCAGTCGGGTCGCGCTCACAACGACGCCGGTCTGGGGCAGCCGCGCCAGCAGTGCATCCCCCATGGCGGCGGCGGGGGTCAGCACACCGCGCAACTCGGAGAGCCGATCGCGGTCCAGCGCCAGGGCCAGACCGCTTTCGCCGAGCAGCACGGCCGTCGAGGCATACGCGTCGACGTTGTGTGTGAACGTCGCCAGGTAGCGGGCACCGGTGGTCGTGGTGGTGTACGTCTCACAGCGGTAATGGCCGCGTTCCCGGCTTTTTTGGCTCGGGCCGGTGCCTGGTTTCGGAGTGACCCGCTCTAACGCACGTTGCGGTAGGCGACTGAAGTACTTGTTGCCCAAACCGATGCCGCCGGCGATAGCGCCCGTGACGGCAGCGGAGGCGATTGGTGCCGCAAACGACCGACCGAGACTCATCGTCTCCGAGTAGCGGAATTGCTTGCCATAAGCCCAATCCTGTAATGCATTGCTACGTCGGACAATTCGAGTGTTGAATGGGCCCTGTACGAATGCGCCGGTCCAGAAGCCCGCGAGCTCAGGAGCCAGGTCGCGTCCGCGCCGCATGGAAAAGTCCGGCTGCGGACCGAGATCGGGTTCGGCACTGCGGTCGGTGGTCAGCGTATAAGGGTCGTTGACCAACCGGTACGCCTCGGGATCGCTCGATGCGGTGCGCATCGCTTCGGAATAGGTTGCCACCGAGCCGCCGGAGGCCCAACGCTGGGAGAACGAGCGGAGCACCAGGTTGGTCTCGGCCAATTCTCCGGTGCCGTCTTCGGCGGCACGGCGGTACAAGTGGTGGACGTTCAGATCCGATGGAATTGAATCGAATCCACACGCGAGCACTATTCGGGCGCCGGTGTCAGCGGCCTGTTTGTGGTACAGGTCGATGCTGTTGCGGCAGAACATCAATTCGCCGGTCAGATCGGCGTAGTCGGTGCCAGCCTTGGCGCAGGCCGCCACCAGGGGCAGGCCATAGCGCGTGTAGGGGCCAACGGTGGTGAGGATGACCTGTGCCCGGGTGGCCATCTCCTCGAGCGTCGCCGGTTGTGATGCGTCGGCGACGACGAGTGGCCAGTCGCTGGCTAGTGGGCCCAACTTGTCCCGCACGGCCCGCAGCCGTTGGGGCGAACGGCCGGCCAGGGCGATCCGAGCGTTCGTGTCACGTTGCGCAAGGTGTTGGCCGGTCAGCATGCCGGAGAAGCCGGTTGCGCCGTATAAGACGATGTCGAACTCGCGTTGCGCTGAACTCATCGGGCGAGACTACCCGAGCGGGCTGGGGAGGCTGAGTTACGGGCGACCAGCGATGAATGCAATTGCGTAGGAACGCAGTCGCCGCGTCATCGGCGCGAGATGGTAGGGCCGGCCGGCGATCCGCAGGCCGCCAGTTGGCTGCGGGATGTCCACAGAAACGTCAGGTAGCCTCGCCGCAGTCACACCGCGACGGACGGCAAGGTAGGCGGATTTTGAAGAAATCGAGC
This sequence comes from Mycobacterium liflandii, assembly GCF_022354805.1. Classification (NCBI taxonomy): domain Bacteria; kingdom Bacillati; phylum Actinomycetota; class Actinomycetes; order Mycobacteriales; family Mycobacteriaceae; genus Mycobacterium; species Mycobacterium liflandii. The sequence goes on from NZ_CP023138.1 coordinate 2,548,288, forward strand.
GGTTTTCGTTACGGCTTTGTCGACGCTCCGGTGCACTCGCGCCTCCCACCGAGCATGATCGCGCGGTCGAGCATGATGGCCGGCGCAGTGATGGGCGCCGACTCGTATTGGATCGGTGACCATCTCAACGCGCTGGTGCCACGGTCGGTGGCGACCCCCGAATTTCTCGGTCTTGGGGCGCGGCTGGTGCCCAAGGTTGATGCCAACTACGAGCCTTGGACGATGCTGGGAAACCGCGCCGCGGGCAACCGGATCAACCGCTTGCGGCTCGGTGTGTGCGTGACCGATGTCGGCCGTCGCAATCCAGCGGTTACCGCGCAAGCCGCGGCGACTGTGCATCTGCTGACCAGAGGCCGAGCCATTCTTGGCATCGGTGTTGGAGAACGTGAGGGCAACGAGCCCTACGGGGTGGAGTGGAGCAAGCCCGTTGCGCGGTTCGAAGAGGGCCTCGCGACGATTCGTGCCCTGTGGGATTCGAACGGGGCGCTGGTCACGCGTGAGTCGCCGTACTTTCCACTGCGCAATGCCCTGTTCGACCTGCCGCCCTACAAGGGAAAGTGGCCCGAAATCTGGGTCGCGGCGCACGGTCCGCGGATGCTGAGGGCTACTGGACGCTACGCGGACGCCTGGGTGCCCATCGTCATCATCCGGCCCACCGACTACAGCCGCGCGCTGGAAGCGGTGCGTGCCGCGGCATCCGATGCCGGTCGTGACCCGATGTCCATCACCCCTTCGGCAGTGCGCGGCGTGGTCACCGGGTGGAGTCGCGACGACGTGGATGAAGCGCTGGACTCGGTGATCGTCAAAATGAACGCGCTCGGAATGCCCGCGGAGGCCTGGGCGCGCCACGGTGTCGAGCACCCGATGGGAGCCGACTTCACCGGTGTGCAGGATCTGATCCCCCAGACGATGGACAGGGAAACGGTCCTCTCCTACACCGCGAAGGTTCCGCCCGGCCTGATCCGCGAAGTGGTGGCCAGCGGCACGCCGGACGAGGTCATCGATCAGGTCGCCGAGTGGCGTGACCACGGTCTGAGGTATCTGCTGGTGATCAATGGCAGCCTGGTCAACCCGAGCCTGCGCAAGACCGTCACTGCGGTGCTGCCGCACGCCAAGGTGTTGCGGGGGCTGAAGAAGCTGTGACCGGCCACCGGCGAATCCGCTCGGAGCCGGTTCGCGGCTAGCCTGGGCTCGTTGCGGCCGCAGATCGATCAAAGCCATTGCTGAAGTTAGCTATTCGGGTCGCTTAGCGATCGGCCGGAAGTCGTTGCGGGCACTTTGGTGGATGGATCCGCAGCGCTGAATCGGTGGCCTCGGGGGCGCGGCGAGTTGGCCCCAACCCGTTGCCTGGTAACGATTTAGCGGCGACGCCTCAGCGCACCGCCGCGCGACACCGCGTGCCCGAGATGCCACATTGCCTTTGTCGCAACGGTTTTGCCGCGACTGGTTACGGCCTGCTCGGGGCTAGGGGAGTGGGGCGATCACCGCCGGGCGTGGTTACCGCAGCGGCGTGTATCGCCAAACGTTGCGCGCGCCAAACTTATTTAGCAGTGCTCGTACTTAGCACTTCTCATGAAAATCGGCTGTTGGTTGGTTATCCAGGGCTCCGGCGTTGTTGATTAGCAGGCTTGTGAGCTGGGTTGATGATCTTTGGTGCCGCGCTATTGGGGCCGGAGTGTAGGCACGGGCTATCTGGAGAACGATCGAGTTGGTTACTGTTCGTCGTTGGTCTGGAGTTGCCCGTGCCTACCGTTTCAGTATTGCCTGTGTCGTCGGTTCCAGAGGTGTTCGACCGCTGGAGTCCTGGTGAGCGTAGCGAGGTCATCGGATCGGAGTTTCTCGATGTGTTGGTCTCGGTGCCGGACCCGAGGGACCCACGCGGTCGGAGGTATTCGCTGATGGCTTTGTTGGCGATCGCGGTTCTGGCCACTGCCGCGGGGATGCGCGGCTATGCTGGTTTTGCTACATGGGCGGCCACCGCTCCCGATGATGTGTTGGCCTAATTAGGGGTCCGGTTCCGGCGGCCCAGTGAGAAGATCTTCCGCGCTGTTTTGTCTCGGCTAGACCCCGCCGACCTCAACGCCAGGATGGGCAGTTACTTCACTGCACACGTGGCCAGCAGCGACCCCAGTGGATTGGTGCCGATCGCGTTGGACGGCAAGATGCTGCGTGGTGCTTTACGCGCCAAAGCGACAGCCACGCATCTCGTGTCGGTGTTCGCCCACCGTGCCCGATTGGTGCTCGGTCAACTCGCTGTCGCCGAGAAAAGCAATGAAATTCCCTGCGTACGTGCCCTGCTCACGCTGCTGCCGGGTAGCTTGCGGTGGCTGGTCACCGTGGATGCGATGCATACCCAGGTCGTCACCGCGAAGTTGATCTGCGCCACCTTGAAGTCGCACTACCTGATGATCGTCAAGTCCAACCAAGCCAAAATACTTGCGCGTATCACCGCGCTGCCCTGGGCCGAGGTGCCCGCAGCCGCTACCGACGACTCCCGCGGCCACGGCCGTGTCGAGACCCGCACCCTGCAAATCATCACCGCTGCACGAGGAATCGGCTTCCCCTACGCAAAACAAATCATCCGGATCACTCGTGAACGCTTGATCACCGCCACCGACCAGCGCAGCGTGGAGGTGGTCTATGCCATCTGCAGCCTGCCGTTCGAGCACGCCCGCCCTACCGCGATCATGACCTGGATGCGTCAACACTGGGGAATCGAGAACAGCCTGCACTGGATACGCGACGTCACCTTCGACGAAGACCGTCAAAGGGCACATACCGGAAACGGCGCACAGGTCCTAGCAACGCTACGCAACACCGCGATCAATCTGCACCGCCTCAACGGCGCCGACAACATCGCCGAAGCCTGCCGGATCACCGCTTTGACCGCCAACCGCCGCCTAGACCTCCTCAATCCACAATTCCCCAGCTCACAAGCCTGCTAATCAACAACGCCGGAGCCCTGGGCTTGTTGGCCATCCTCAAATCAAACATCGGCCCCGCCATAGCCGCCGGAATGCTACCGCTGGTGCTGGGCATCACCAGCTGGCTCTACCCGGTCGCGGTAATGATCGGCCTGGTTGGGGTCGTCGTACTTCTGGTGCCCTGGCACCGGCACTATCAACGCAAATATCCCGACCAAGTCGAGGTCGCAACCAGCGATATCGACGACCGCCTCGAGGCGCCGCCGGTCGGGAATAGATGGATCCTGCCGCTATATCTGTTCCTGGCGACGCTGGCCTGCTATGCCACGGTGTCGGGCCTGCGGCTGCTACTTGTGCCGCCACTTGTCGTCATCGCATACGAGATGTTCGCCAACCCCGATTCGTGCCCCTGGGCACAGAAGCCCTTCACCCTTCCGCTGGCTTGCCTTCTTACCGCTACGGCGGGATGGCTCGCCGTCACCGCATTCGGGGCCAGCGGCATCGCGGCGGGGCTGAGCATGGCCACCGGGATCGCAGTCCTTCGTCTGCTGCAGATCCACATGCCGCCCGCGCTGGCGATCGGACTACTCCCCCTGGTGATCAGTTCCGCCGGAATCAAATACCCCATCTGCGTGGCCATCGGCGCCACAGCCCTGACGTTCGTTTTTCTGCTCTATCGACGGTGGATCGCCAGGCCGGGCTGCACCACCGAAAGTATTTCGATGAGATGAGGAGTCCAACGTGTCGAATACTCAATTGACTGACGTTATTTTCATCCTGTTGCTGCTCGTCGGTTTTGCGCAACTGTTGGGCTACCTATTCGTCAAGATGCGACAACCCAAGGTAGTGGGAGAGATTCTGGCCGGCGTCGTGCTGGGGCCGGCACTGCTGGGACGCCTGCCATTCATGGAGCACATCGTCGACGCCGTCAAACACAGCGGCAACATCTTGACCTTTGTCTACTGGCTTGGCCTGCTGTTGCTGATGTTTCTGTCCGGCGCCGAGATGCAGCAGCTGTTCACCCGGGGTGAACGACGCACCGTGGGCTGGCTCATCATCGTCGGTACCGGCACCCCGTTCCTGCTCGGACTGATTGTCGGTCCCCATCTGGTGGGCCCGAGTCTGGCTGGCCCACACGGCAATCGACTGTCACTGATCATCATTCTCGCGGTTGGTATCGCCGTCACCTCGGTGCCGGTGGCATCAAAGATCTTCGCCGACCTCAACATTCTGGACACACGATTCGCGCGACTGGTCCTTGGCGTCGCCGTGCTAGACGACATCGTCTTGTGGCTGGCGCTTGCCATCGCCACCGCAATCGCGACAAAGACAACGCTGAATGCGTGGCAGATGTCGTTGCATCTGGCGGTGACGGTGGCCTACTTCGCCGTCGGTCTCACGATTCTTCCCGTCGTGATGAAGCGCATCAACAAGGCCTGCTGGAACGCCTTCGCGCAGCAGTCACCTACGGGCTATGCGATCGCGGTGCTGCTGGCGTACTGTGCCGTCGCCGGTGCACTAGACGTCAACCTCGTATTCGCAGCGTTCCTTGCGGGTTTCGCGGTTGTGCATCGCAAGCGCAGGATCTTTGAGGACGCTCTCGAGGCGATTGGCAAAGTATCTTTTGCCTTCTTCATTCCCGTCTACTTTGCCATCGTCGGCCTCAAGCTCGACCTCATCCGCGGCGTCTCGCTGCCCATGATCGCGATCTTCGTTCTGGGCACCTGCACAATCAAGGTGATATCGGTGTCGCTCGCCGGACGATTCGCGGGCTTCCGAGGTCTGGACCTCATCAACCTTGCGGTCACCACCAACGCCCGCGGTGGCCCCGGCATCGTCCTGGCAAGCGTGGCCTTCGACGCCGGCATCATCAGCCCGAAGTTCTACACCACGTTGGTGGTCGCAGCGGTGCTGACCTCGCAGTTCGCCGGCGCCTGGCTTGACTACGTGCTGCGCAAGGGTTGGCCGCTGCTGGCATCTGACAATACAAAACAAGCGGCGCAGGCCGCCGGTGCGGATGTCTCGGCCGGCGTGATGGTGGCGTCTGGACAGGACTCTGATGTTGCTGAGCAGCCCCAGGAACCGGTTGCGGATCCCGCTCCCCAGAGGAATACGCGATGAACAGCTAGGAGTCCCCCCAGGGCTCCGGCGTTGTTGATTAGCAGGCTTGTGAGCTGGGTTGATGATCTTTGGTGCCGCGCTATTGGGGCCGGAGTGTAGGCACGGGCTATCTGGAGAACGATCGAGTTGGTTACTGTTCGTCGTTGGTCTGGAGTTGCCCGTGCCTACCGTTTCAGTATTGCCTGTGTCGTCGGTTCCAGAGGTGTTCGACCGCTGGAGTCCTGGTGAGCGTAGCGAGGTCATCGGATCGGAGTTTCTCGATGTGTTGGTCTCGGTGCTAGACCCGAGGGACCCACGCGGTCGGAGGTATTCGCTGATGGCTTTGTTGGCGATCGCGGTTCTGGCCACTGCCGCGGGGATGCGCGGCTATGCTGGTTTTGCTACATGGGCGGCCACCGCTCCCGATGATGTGTTGGCCTAATTAGGGGTCCGGTTCCGGCGGCCCAGTGAGAAGATCTTCCGCGCTGTTTTGTCTCGGCTAGACCCCGCCGACCTCAACGCCAGGATGGGCAGTTACTTCACTGCACACGTGGCCAGCAGCGACCCCAGTGGATTGGTGCCGATCGCGTTGGACGGCAAGATGCTGCGTGGTGCTTTACGCGCCAAAGCGACAGCCACGCATCTCGTGTCGGTGTTCGCCCACCGTGCCCGATTGGTGCTCGGTCAACTCGCTGTCGCCGAGAAAAGCAATGAAATTCCCTGCGTACGTGCCCTGCTCACGCTGCTGCCGGGTAGCTTGCGGTGGCTGGTCACCGTGGATGCGATGCATACCCAGGTCGTCACCGCGAAGTTGATCTGCGCCACTTTGAAGTCGCACTACCTGATGATCGTCAAGTCCAACCAAGCCAAAATACTTGCGCGTATCACCGCGCTGCCCTGGGCCGAGGTGCCCGCAGCCGCTACCGACGACTCCCGCGGCCACGGCCGTGTCGAGACCCGCACCCTGCAAATCATCACCGCTGCACGAGGAATCGGCTTCCCCTACGCAAAACAAATCATCCGGATCACTCGTGAACGCTTGATCACCGCCACCGACCAGCGCAGCGTGGAGGTGGTCTATGCCATCTGCAGCCTGCCGTTCGAGCACGCCCGCCCTACCGCGATCATGACCTGGATGCGTCAACACTGGGGAATCGAGAACAGCCTGCACTGGATACGCGACGTCACCTTCGACGAAGACCGTCAAAGGGCACATACCGGAAACGGCGCACAGGTCCTAGCAACGCTACGCAACACCGCGATCAATCTGCACCGCCTCAACGGCGCCGACAACATCGCCGAAGCCTGCCGGATCACCGCTTTGACCGCCAACCGCCGCCTAGACCTCCTCAATCCACAATTCCCCAGCTCACAAGCCTGCTAATCAACAACGCCGGAGCCCTGGTTGGTTATCCAGAGATGATTTGCCGAGGTGATTGTCGTAGACCCCTCGATGCTTCAGATTGCACCCGGCGTCCGGGCCCTGGGAAGGGTGATTGGATGGCCCAAATTTTCCCAGGACCGTCGGTCCCAACATCTCACCTATCGCTGATCCTTAGTAACCTCAAAGCTCATGTCCACCAAACGGGTTCCAGCAAGAGCCATGGTCGTGAGTGACGACCATGTTAAATCTTGCTGCGAGCCGGTGGCGCGAGGGCTGTTATGGCGATGCGGCCATATCGATTTCGAGTTGCGGCGCGGCTTTGCGCGGCACGCCGTCCCGCTGATTCGGGTTTCGACTGACACAGCAGCGAAACGCCCGTAGTCTCTTCCGTCGAGAGCAAGGATGATCATGGACACCAACGCCGTTTCGTTTCGTGCCCGGGACGAGGTGACGACGCAACTGGCACCGGGAACGGGTGGCCAAGCAGTACCAACGTCCAATGGGATGATGACGCGATTCGCGATGAGCGAGTCCTCGCTTACCGATCTGCTGCACAAGGCGGCCACCCAGTACCCCAATCGCGCGGCCTACAAGTTCATCGACTACGACGTGAACCCGGACGGGTTCACCGAAACGCTCACCTGGTGGCAAATCTATCGGCGCGCCAAGATCGTGGCCGAAGAGCTGCGCGGCTACGGGGCCAGCGGTGATCGGGTCGCGGTATTGGCTCCGCAAGGCCTTGAATACATCATCGCCTTTCTGGGCGTGCTAGAAGCCGGACTTATCGCTGTCCCCCTTCCAGTGCCCCAGTTCGGCATTCACGACGAACGAATCTCGGCAGCGCTGCAGGATTCCACGCCGAGCGTCATTCTTACGACTTCGCCGGTGATCGACGAGGTCACCAAATATGCGCCACACGCACGCGCCGGGCAGGGCGGCACACCCATTGTGGTGGCGGTCGACTTGCTGGACTTGGATTCCGCGCGGGAGCTCGATCTCACGCCGCCGGCCCATTCGAGCACCGCGTATCTGCAATACACGTCGGGGTCGACCCGTTCGCCCGCCGGTGTGGTCCTCTCCCACAAGAACGTCATCACCAACTGCGTCCAGTTGATGTCCGATTACCTTGGGGAGACAGAGAAAGTTCCCTCGACCGCGGTGTCGTGGCTGCCGTTCTATCACGACATGGGGCTGATGCTCGGCATCATTCTGCCGATGATCAATCAAGACACCGCGGTATTGCTGAATCCGATGGCATTCCTGCAGCGGCCGGCCCGCTGGATGCAATTGATGGGCAAATTTCGTGGACAGATTTCCTGTGCGCCAAACTTCGGTTTCGAATTGGCGGTCCGCCGCACGTCGGACGAAGATATGGCCGGATTGGATCTCGGACACGTCCGGGGGATCGGTAGCGGTGCGGAGCGCGTGAATCCGGCGACGCTGCAGCGCTTCATCGACAGGTTCGCCCCCTTCAACCTGCGCGACACGGCGATCCGACCCTCCTACGGGCTCGCCGAGGCGACGGTGTTCGTGGCCACTGCGGAACCGGGACGCCCGCCCAGAAGCGTCAACTTCGATTACCAGAGCTTGTCGGTCGGTCGGGTCGAGCGGTGCGCGAATGAAGCCGACGACGGTGCCAAGCTGGTCAGCTACGGTTCGAGCTGGACATCTGAGGTGCGGATCGTCGACCCCGAGGCCAGGACGGAATGTCCGGCGGGGACGGTCGGCGAAATTTGGGTGCAGGGGGATAATGTTGCCATGGGCTATTGGCGTAACCCCCAGCTCACCGAGCGCACGTTCGATGCGAAGCTGACCGACCCCTCGCCGGGCACCTCGATCGGTCCGTGGCTTCGAACCGGAGACCTCGGGGTGATGTTCGAAGGCGAGTTGTTCATCACGGGCCGCATCAAGGATCTGCTGATCGTGGACGGATCCAATCACTATCCCGACGATATTGAGTCGACGATTCAGGAAATCACCGGTGGCCGGGTGGTGGCGATAGCGGTGCCCGATGCCGACGGTGAGAAGTTGGTCACCATCGTGGAGTTCGCCAGCTGGGGCCACTCGGGTGAGGAGGCCATCGACAAGCTGCGCTCGGTCAAGCGGGAGATCACCTCCGCGATATCGCGGGCACACCGAGTGCGGGTCGCAGATGTCGTGTTGGTGGCGACCGGTTCGATTCCGGTCACGACCAGCGGCAAAGTTCGACGTTCATCCTGTGTGGAGCGTTACCGAAACGACGGATTCACCCGTTTGGACCGGTCCGCATGACGGCATGTTGGCGGCTTTACCCGAGAAACAAGAAATGACCGAGTGTCATCTGTCTGATGAAGATATCCGAAAGCTCAATCGCGACCTTCGGATACTGATAGCGACGAACGGCACCCTCACTCGGATTCTGAACGTGCTTGCCAACGACGAGATCGTCGTAGAGATAGTCAAGCAGCAGATTCAGGATGCCGCGCCGGAAATGGATGGGTGCGACCATTCTTCGATCGGCCGCGTCTTGCGGCGCGATATCGTGCTGAAGGGCCGCAGGTCGGGAATTCCGTTCGTCGCCGCAGAATCATTCATTGCCATCGACTTGCTGCCTCCCGAAATCGTGGCGAGCCTGCTGGAAACGCATCGTCCTATTGGCGAGGTGATGGCCGCCAGCTGTATTGAAACCTTTAAAGAAGAGGCGAAGGTCTGGGCGGGAGAGTCACCGGCCTGGCTCGCGCTCGATCGGCGTCGTAACTTGCCGCCGAAAGTTGTCGGCCGTCAGTACCGTGTGATCGCGGAAGGCCGGCCGGTGATTATCATCACCGAGTATTTTCTCCGAAGTGTATTCGAAGATAATTCGCGTGAAGAACCTATTCGTCACCAACGTTCCGTCGGTACCAGTGCGAGGAGTGGGAGATCGATTTGTACCTAATGGCCGGTTCCCCGTGGGTTTATGGGGGTGACGATGCCAGAGGTCGCAGAATTTGTATCCATGGATCCAATTCAGTCGGCAAGCCAGAAACAGCATCGGCTAGGGCGGTCATCCAATAATGCGGAATGAGAATGTAGCGGGACTGCTCGCCGAGCGGGCATCGGAAGCGGGATGGACTGACCAGCCTGCCTATTACGCGCCGGATGTGGTGACTCATGGTCAGATCCATGATGGAGCCGCACGGCTCGGCGCGGTGCTAGCCAATCGTGGCCTTTGCAGGGGGGATCGTGTCCTGCTGTGTATGCCGGATTCGCCGGAGCTGGTGCAGGTTTTGCTGGCATGCCTGGCACGCGGGATCCTGGCGTTTCTGGCAAACCCGGAGCTGCACCGTGACGACCACGCGTTCCAGAAGCGGGACACGCAGGCGGCGCTGGTAATCACCTCCGGTCCTCTTTGTGACCGATTTGCGCCGTCGACGGTGGTGGATGCCGCGGATCTATTTTCCGAGGCGGCCCGGGTCGGGCCGGCGGACTACGAGATCTTGGGTGGTGACGCCGCCGCGTATGCCACCTACACCTCCGGTACAACGGGTCCGCCCAAGGCGGCGATTCACCGGCACTGCGACGTGTTCGCGTTTGTCGAGGCCATGTGTCGCAATGCGTTGCGGCTGACTCCCGCCGACATCGGGCTGAGCAGCGCGCGCATGTATTTCGCCTATGGCCTGGGAAATTCGGTCTGGTTTCCGCTGGCCACCGGCAGTTCGGCGGTGGTCAATCCGCTACCGGTGGGCGCGGAAGTCGCGGCGACGCTGAGCGCCCGATTCGAGCCCTCGGTGCTCTACGGTGTGCCGAATTTCTTTGCCAGAGTTGTCGACGCGTGTTCTGCGGATTCGTTCCGTTCGGTGCGATGCGTGGTATCGGCGGGCGAGGCCCTGGAGGTGGGGCTGGCCGAGCGGCTCACCGAATTCTTTGGCGGTATCCCGATCCTGGACGGGGTCGGATCGACCGAGGTCGGGCAGACGTTCGTATCCAATACCGTCGACGAGTGGCGCCCGGGGAGCCTGGGCAAGGTTCTTCCGCCCTACCAGATTCGCGTCGTGGCACCGGACGGTGGGGCCGCCGGGCCCGGGGTGGAGGGTGACCTCTGGGTCCGCGGACCGTCGATTGCCGAGAGCTATTGGAACTGGCCGGAGCCGCTGCTGACAGATGAGGGTTGGCTGGACACGCGTGACCGGGTCTGCATCGACGACGACGGATGGGTCACCTACGCCTGCCGCGCGGACGACACCGAAATCGTCGGGGCGGTCAATATCAATCCGCGCGAGATCGAGCGGCTGATCGTCGAGGAGGACGCCGTCGCCGAGGTCGCGGTGGTTGGAGTTAAGGAAGCCACCGGCGCATCGACACTGCAGGCATTTCTCGTTCCGGCGAGCGCCGAGGGCATTGACGGGTCGGTCATGCGCGACATCCACCGACGATTGCTCACCCGCCTGTCTGCATTCAAGGTGCCGCACCGATTTGCCGTTGTTGAGCGACTTCCCAGAACCGCCAACGGGAAGTTGTTGCGCAGCGCGCTGCGTGGCCAGACCCCGGCCAAGCCGATCTGGGAACTCGCTTCGGCCGAGCACCGGTCCGACGCGCCCGGCCAACTCGATGATCAGTCGGCGTCTGCCCTGGTTTCGGGCTCCCGCGAAGTGAGCCTCAAAGAGCGGCTGGCCGCGCTGCAGCAGGAACGTCACCGGCTGGTACTCGACGCCGTATGCGGGGAGACCGCGAAGATGCTCGGTGAGCCGGATCCGCGCTCGGTCAACCGCGATCTCGCCTTCTCGGAGCTCGGCTTCGACTCGCAGATGACCGTCGAACTCTGCCACCGATTGGCCGCGGCCACCGGGTTGCGCGTGCCCGAGACGGTTGGGTGGGACTACGGCTCGATATCGGGACTGGCCCAGTACCTGGAGGCCGAACTGTCCGGCGCGGACCGGCGGGTGACGCCGCAGTCAGCGCGCAGCGGCGCGCGGGCGCTGCCGCTGATCGAAGCGCAGCTGAACAAGGTCGAAGAGCTGACCGCGGCCATCGCCGACGGTGAGAAGCCGCGAGTGGCCGAACGGTTGCGTGCCCTGCTCGGCACGATCACCGAAGGGCAGGAGCACTGGGGCCAGCGCATCGCCGCCGCCTCGACCCCCGACGAAATTTTCCAGCTGATCGATTCGGAATTTGGCGAATCATGAACAGGAGCAACTGAGTATGACCACCAGCGGTGAAAGCGCCGACCAGCAGAACGACAAGCTCTTCCGCTACCTGAAGAAGGTCGCTGTCGAGCTCGACGAGGCACGCGCGCGACTGCGGGAATACGAACAACGCGCAACCGAGCCGGTGGCGGTGGTAGGAATCGGCTGCCGGTTTCCCGGCGGCGCGGATGGCCCGGAAGGGCTGTGGGATTTGGTTTCGCAGGGGCGCGACGCCGTAACGGAGTTCCCGAATGACCGAGGGTGGGACACCGAGGGGTTGTTTGACCCGGATCCGGATGCCGAGGGCAAGACCTACACGCGGTGGGGTGCGTTTGTCGAGAACGCCACCAACTTCGATGCCGGGTTCTTCGGCATCCCGCCAAGTGAGGTCCTGGCGATGGATCCCCAGCAGCGGCTCATGCTGGAGGTCTCCTGGGAGGCGCTCGAGCATGCCGGGATCGACCCGATGTCGTTGCGCGGGTCCTCGACGGGGGTCTTCACCGGAATTTTCGCGCCCAGCTACGGCGGCAAGGACGTCGGTGCGTTGCAGGGGTACGGGCTGACCGGCTCGCCGGTGAGTGTGGCCTCGGGACGGGTCGCTTACGTGCTGGGGCTGGAAGGCCCGGCGCTGTCGGTGGATACGGCGTGCTCGTCGTCGTTGGTGGCGATCCATTGGGCGATGGCCTCGTTGCGTTCCGGGGAATGCGACATGGCATTGGCCGGCGGTGTGACGGTGATGGGGCTGCCGTCGATCTTCGTCGGGTTCAGTCGGCAGCGGGGGTTGGCCGCAGATGGGCGATGCAAGGCATTTGCCGCGGCGGCCGACGGGACCGGCTGGGGCGAAGGTGCCGGGGTGCTGGTGCTCGAGCGGCTATCCGATGCGCAACGCAACGGACACAACGTATTGGCGGTGGTGCGGGGCAGCGCGATCAATCAGGACGGCGCGTCCAACGGCCTGACCGCGCCCAATGGGCTCGCCCAGCAGCGCGTGATCCAGGCGGCATTGGCAAATTGTGGGCTGACTTCCGCCGATGTCGACGTGGTCGAGGCCCACGGGACCGCAACCACATTGGGTGATCCCATCGAAGCCGAGGCGTTGTTGGCCACCTATGGGCAGGGACGCCCGACGGATCAGCCGCTGTGGGTGGGCTCGATCAAATCGAACATGGGTCACACTCAGGCCGCCGCGGGTGTGGCAGGGGTGATCAAGATGGTGCAGGCCATGCGGCACGGCCTGATGCCGGCGTCGCTGCACGTCGATGAGCCTTCCAAACGAGTGGATTGGGAAAGCGGCGCGGTGTCGGTGCTGGCCGAGGCTCGGGACTGGCCGGATGCCGGGCGCCCGCGCCGGGCCGGTGTGTCCTCGTTCGGGATCAGCGGCACCAACGCGCACGTGATCCTGGAAGAGGCTCCGGCACCGGAAGCGGTGCCGGACAGCGAATCCAACAAGGGCGAGCCGAGTTTGCCGGTGGTGCCATGGGTGATTTCGGCGCGATCGGCCGAGGCGCTGACGGCGCAGGCCGGCCGACTGTTGGCCCATGTCCAAGCCGACCCGCAGTCCAACCCGGTCGACATCGGGTTCTCGTTGGCGGGCCGATCGGCGTTCGAGCATCGGGCCGTGGTGGTCGGCGCCGATCGCCAGCAATTGCTGACCGGGCTGGCGACGCTGGCCGACGGCGCGCCGGGCGCGGGCGTGGTGACCGGGCAAGCGGGGTCGGTAGGCAAGACCGCCGTGGTATTCCCCGGGCAGGGCTCGCAGCGCATCGGCATGGCCCGGGAACTCCATGACCAACTTCCAGTGTTTGCTGAAGCATTTGACGCGGTGGCCGACGAGCTGGACCGCCATCTGAGAATCCCTCTGCGTGAAGTTATGTGGGGATCCGATGCGGCGCTGCTGGATAGCACCGAATTTGCTCAGCCGGCATTGTTCGCGGTGGAGGTGGCGTTGTTCGCGGCGCTGCAACGCTGGGGACTGCAGCCCGACTTCGTGATGGGCCACTCGGTGGGAGAGCTGTCCGCGGCCTACGTCGCCGGGGTGCTGACATTGGCCGATGCGGCCATGCTGGTGGTTGCGCGCGGCCGGTTGATGCAGGCCCTGCCGGCCGGCGGAGCCATGGTGGCGGTGGCCGCCGCCGAAGACGAGGTGTTGCCGTCACTGACCGACGGTGTGGGCATCGCCGCGATCAACGCCCCCAAATCGGTGGTGATCTCCGGGGCCGAGGCCGCGGTGACCGCCATCTCCGACCAGTTCGCCCAGCAGGGTCGGCGGGTGCATCGGCTGGCGGTCTCGCATGCGTTCCATTCGCCCCTGATGGAGCCGATGCTCGAGGAGTTCGCGCGGATCGCCGCCCAGGTTGAGGCGCGGGAACCACAGATCGCGCTGGTGTCGAATGTGACGGGCGAATTGGCCAGTGCCGATGGCGGTTTCGGATCTGCGCAGTATTGGGTCGAGCACGTTCGGCGGGCGGTGCGCTTCGCCGACAGCGCGCGGCAGCTGCACATACTCGGGGTGACCCATTTCGTGGAGGTCGGACCCGGTAGCGGATTGACCGGCTCCATCGAGCAGTCGCTGGCGCCCGCCGAGGCGGTCGTGGTGTCGATGCTGGGCAAGGACCGTCCCGAGGTGGCCTCGGTGCTCACCGCGTTCGGCCAGCTGTTCAGCACCGGGATGTCGGTGGATTGGCCGGCGGTATTTGCCGGCTCGGGTGCCACCCGGGTGGACCTGCCGACGTACGCCTTCCAGCGCCGGCGGTTCTGGGAGGTACCGGGCGCCGATGGGCCCGCCGACGCGACCGGACTGGGTCTCGGCGGTGCCGAGCATGCCCTGTTGGGTGCGGTGGTCGAGCGTCCCGATTCCGGTGGCGTGGTGTTGACCGGCCGGCTGGCGCTGGCCGATCAGCCTTGGCTGGCCGATCACGTGATCGGCGGAGTCGTGCTGTTCCCCGGGGCGGGCTTTGTGGAATTGGCCATCCGCGCCGGTGACGAGGTCGGCTGTGCCGTCGTCGAGGAGTTGGTGCTGGCCGCGCCGCTGGTGCTGCACCCCGGAATGGGCGTGCAGGTGCAGGTGATCGTGGGAGCCGCCGATGACTCCGGGAACCGGGCGCTGTCGGTGTATTCGCGCGGTGATCAGAGCGAGGGCTGGCTGCTCAATGCCGAGGGCATGTTGGGGGTCGAGGCGGCAAGCTCCGGTGCGGATCTGTCGGTCTGGCCGCCGGAGGGCGCCGAGAGCGTCGACATCTCCGATGGCTATGCGCAGCTGGCCGACCGCGGCTATGCCTACGGCCCGGGATTTCAGGGGCTGGTGGGGGTCTGGCGGCGCGATTCCGAGCTGTTCGCCGAGGTGGTCGCTCCCTCCGGAGTGGCCGTCGACAAGATGGGAATGCACCCGGTGGTACTGGACGCGGTGCTGCACGCGCTGGGGCTGACCGCCGAGCAGAACCCGGATTCCGATGAGACAAAGCTGCCGTTCTGCTGGTGGGGCGTGTCGCTGCACGCCGGCGGTGCCGGCCGGGTGCGGGCGCGCCTGACCATGTCCGGGCCGGATTCGATCTCGGTGGAGATCGCCGATGCCGCGGGGCTGCCGGTGTTGACGGTGGGCGCGCTGGTCACCCGGGCGATGTCGGCGGCCCAGCTGCGCGCCGCGGTTGCGGCGGCCGGCGGTGGCGCACCCGACCAGGGACCACTGGACGTGATCTGGTCGCCGATACCGCTGAGCGGGAGCGGCACCAACGGGTTTGCTCAGCCCGCCGTGGTGTCGTGGGCGGACTTCTGCGCCGGCGGTGACGGTGGCGCGGCCGGCGATGCCGGTGTGGTGGTGTGGGAGCCCAACCCCGCAGGCGAGGATGTGGTGGGGTCGGTGTATGCGGCCACCCACGCCGCCCTGGAGGTGTTGCAGTCCTGGTTCGACGGGGACCGCGCGGGCACCTTGGTGGTGTTGACCCACGGCGCCGTGGCGATGCCCGGCGAGAACGTCAGCGACCTGGCCGGCGCTGCGGTATGGGGAATCGTGCGGTCGGCGCAGGCCGAGAATCCCGGCCGGATCGTGCTGGTCGACGCGGACGCCGCGGTGGAGGCGGCGGAGCTGGTCGCAGTTGGGGAACCCCAACTCGTGGTGCGCTCCGGCGTGGCACACGCCGCTCGGCTGGCCCCGGCCGCGCCGCTGCTGGCGGTGCCGGCGGATGAGTCGGCGTGGCGGTTGGCCGCCGGTGGCGGCGGAACGTTGGAGGACCTGGTGATCGAGCCTTGTCCGGAGGTCCAGGCGCCCTTGGCGGCCGGACAGGTCCGGGTGGCGGTGCGTGCGGTCGGTGTCAATTTCCGCGACGTGGTGGCGGCATTGGGGATGTATCCCGGTGAGGCCCCGCCGCTGGGGGCAGAAGGCGCGGGGGTGGTCCTCGAGGTCGGTCCGCAGGTATCCGGGGTTGCCGTCGGTGACTCGGTGATGGGTTTCCTTGGTGGTGCCGGTCCGCTGTCGGTCGTGGACCAGCAGCTGATCACCCGGATGCCACAAGGGTGGTCGTTCGCCCAGGCTGCCGCCGTGCCGGTGGTGTTCCTGACGGCCCTGTTCGGGTTGCAGGACCTGGCCAAGATACAGCCCGGCGAATCGGTGTTGATCCATGCCGGAACCGGTGGTGTGGGCATGGCGGCGGTGCAGCTGGCTCGCCACTGGGGCGTCGAGATCTTCGTCACCGCCAGCCGCGGCAAGTGGGACACGCTGCGCGCCATGGGATTTGACGACGACCACATCGGCGACTCCCGCACGCTGGACTTCGAGGAGAAGTTCCTCGCGGTCACCGACGGCCGTGGGGTCGATGTGGTGCTCGACTCGCTGGCCGGTGATTTCGTGGATGCTTCGCTGCGACTGCTGGTACGCGGCGGGCGTTTCCTCGAGATGGGCAAGACCGATATCCGCGACGCCGACAAGATCGCCGCCAACTACCCCGGCGTGTGGTACCGGGCTTTCGACCTGTCCGAGGCCGGCCCGGTGCGCATGCAGGAGATGCTGGCCGAGGTGCGGGAGCTGTTCGACACCGCAGTGCTGCATCGGTTGCCGGTCACCACCTGGGACGTGCGCTGCGCGCCGGCGGCCTTCCGGTTCATGAGCCAGGCCCGCCACATCGGCAAGGTGGTGCTGACCATGCCGTCGGCGCTGGCCGACGGGCTCGCCGATGCAACGGTGCTGATCACCGGTGCCACCGGGGCGGTTGGTGCGGTGCTGGCCCGCCACATGCTCGACGCCTACGGCGTGCGTCATCTGGTGTTGGCCAGTAGGCGAGGCGATCGGGCCGAGGGGGCTGCCGAACTGGCCGCCGAGTTGTCCGAGGCCGGCGCCAATGTGCAGGTGGTGGCCTGTGATGTGGCGGACCGCGACGCGGTGGAGGCGATGTTGGCCCGGTTGTCGGGGGAGTACCCGCCGGTGCGTGGCGTGATTCACGCCGCCGGTGTGCTCGACGACGCGGTGATCAGCTCACTGACACCGGAGCGGATCGATACCGTATTGCGGGCCAAGGTGGATGCGGCCTGGAATCTGCACGAGGCCACCTTGGATCTGGATTTGTCGATGTTCGTGCTGTGTTCCTCGATCGCGGCGACCGTCGGCTCGCCGGGGCAGGGCAACTACTCGGCAGCAAACTGGTTCCTGGACGGGTTGGCGGCGCATCGGCAAGCCGCGGGGTTGGCCGGGATATCGGTGGCGTGGGGGCTGTGGGAGCAGTCCGGCGGCATGGCTGCCCATCTGAGCAGCCGCGACTTGGCCCGGATGAGCCGCAGTGGGCTGGCTCCGATGAACCCGGAGCAGGCGGTAGGGCTGCTCGATGCGGCGCTGGCGATCAACCATCCCCTCATGGTGGCTACGCTCTTGGATCGGCCCGCCCTGGAGGCCCGGGCTCAGGCCGGCGGCTTGCCGCCGTTGTTCGCCGGGGTGGTGCGCCGGCCGCGGCGGCGCCAGATCGAGGACACCGGTGATGCCGCCCAGTCGAAGTCGGCGCTGGCCGAGCGCCTCAATGGGCTGAGCGCAGGCGAACGCCAAGACGCCCTGGTCGGCCTGGTGTGTTTGCAGGCCGCCGCGGTGCTGGGCCGGCCGTCCCCGAGGACATCGATCCGGAGGCAGGATTCCAGGACCTTGGCTTCGACTCGCTGACCGCGGTAGAACTGCGCAACCGGCTCAAGAGCGCCACGGGCCTGACGTTGCCACCCACGGTGATCTTCGACCATCCGACACCGACTGCGATCGCCGAATATGTCGGCCGGCAGATTCCGGACAGCCAGGCAACCCAAGCCGAAGAAGAAAAGCTGCCCGAATCCGACGGCGAGATGGTTTCGGTAACTGCGTAGCAGGGACGAGCGCCGGTTGCCGGTGAGTTGGCGGGACGCGACGGATCGCTGGAAAGGACTGAAGCGCTGGCTAACTCACCGGTATGGCCGGTATGTGCATCAGGGTGGTCGATGAGCCGATGCTGGCCGCGGCCGCGAGGCCACGTCGACGCACGCTACGATCGGGTACGCCAGCAAGCGCATGATGTTCGGGTCCACCGAGACGCGCCGAATGTTTTGTTGGCCAATTTGATGGACGACGCGCGGCCAATCGTGCTGCGCCGTAGGGCCGCCAGAGGGCACAGTGCCGGACACCAGAGCGGTGAGCGGTATTGCTGTCGGCCCGCTCATGACCGAACCCTGCGCTGGGTTCGGTGCTGCCCGCGGTGCAAGCGGCTTGGACCAATACAGCGAATATCAGCGAGGTGGTAGGGAATGAACCATAGGAAACCGGCGGTTATTTCCGCCCTTCTGGTAGCGCTTGGACTGGTGTTGTGGCTGTCCGGATGTTCTTCTGACAAAACGCAACCCGAGGCTCAAAGTTCGACCACGGTACCGGCCGACCCGGCGTTGATGGCCGAGATCGAGCAGTCGCTCGACGCGACAAAGGCCTTGACCAGCGCGCATCTGGCGATCCGCACGACCGGGAAAGTCGACAGCATGCTCGGGATCAGTAGCGCCGACGTGAATGTCCAGGCCAAACCGCTTGCCGCCAAGGGTGACTGCACCTACAACGGCGAGGCGGGTGTCCCGTTCCGCATCAAGGACGACAACATCTCGGTCAAACTGTTCGACGACTGGAGCAATCTGGGCTCCGTGTCCGACCTGTCGGCCTCACGCGTGCTGGACCCCATCAATGGGGTGACGAAGTTGCTCTCCGGTGTTAACAACCTGCAGTCGCAGGGCAACGAGGTCATCAACGGAATTCAGACCAGCAAGATCACCGGAACGCTGCCAACGGACAGCGTCAAGATCTTGGATCCTGGCGCGCGCAGTCCGCGACCGGCGACCGTGTGGATCGCCCAGGACGGTTCGCACCGCCTCGTTCGGGCCAACGTGGACCTCGGTTCCGGGGCCGTCGAGGTCACGTTGTCCAAATGGAATGAACCGGTCAACGTCGACTGATTGCGGCGGGCCGGCCGTTGACCGGTGCCCAGTCGATTGCTAGTCGGGCTGGGCGACCGGCTCGGTCGCGACGGTGGCGCGGTCAGCCCGATCTTGCATCGCGGCTGGAATGCACACCCGTGCCAGCACCGTCAGCGCGGCGACGCCGAACAGCACCACGGTGCCGATCTGACTCAGCGCGCCCAACGACC
This sequence comes from Mycobacterium liflandii, assembly GCF_022354805.1. Classification (NCBI taxonomy): domain Bacteria; kingdom Bacillati; phylum Actinomycetota; class Actinomycetes; order Mycobacteriales; family Mycobacteriaceae; genus Mycobacterium; species Mycobacterium liflandii. The sequence goes on from NZ_CP023138.1 coordinate 2,567,462, forward strand.
CGGCTGAGACCAGCACCAAACCCAGGCCGAAGACCGCGGTCAGGGCCGCCAGCGGCGCACCGGCGTTGCGCAGCGCCGCGGTATCCGCGGGTTGTGCGTCGGAGGTGATCGGGGCTTCGGTGCTGATCGGGGTGGCGGTGCGATCCAGCAGATAGGGAAGCCCGCACGCCGCCAGGATGGCGAAGGACACCAACGGCACCGCCGCGGGGATCTCACGCCCCGCCAGGTATTGCCAGAGGGCCGTCGAAATGCCCAGCGCGGCGAGGTAGGCCGCGAGCAACCCGACTGCCATCACAACGGCGGTGAGCGCTCCGCGCCACATGCTGACCAGAACCACCGCCGCCAGCATCATGGCGGCCAGCAGCACGGCATCGTGGGTGAGGGAGCCCCGGACGTCGGTGGCCACTTGGGCGGCCCCGTTCACGGTGATCTCGGCGTCCTCGAGGCTCCCGTACTTCATCGCCTTGCCGGCCGCGGCTTCGAGCTGTTGTGCCCTTGCCGACGCGTCCAGACCGGGGTTGCCCTCGGAGAAGACGAGTAGCCGGGTGGCCGTCCCGTCCGCCGAAAACATCGACTGCCGGACCTGCTGATAAGACGGGTCCGCGAGGGCCTTACCGGATAGATAGAAGCCACCCTGGCCGGTGTTGGCGAAATCGAGCCTGAGATTTTTCAAGAACGCCGACACCTGCACCAGCTGCGGGAGGGTGTTCTCGATGGTCGTTTCCAGGTTGGGCACAAAAGACTGCAGCTGGGCCAGTGCCGATCGCATCTGAGCGACCACCTGCGGCGCGGAGGAGAACGCGCCCACCGTCTTGCGCGATACCGCGGCGATGCGATCGGCCCCGTCGGTGAGCAACTTCACGTCGTCGACCACCCTGTCGACGGGATCGATCACCTTGCCCGCGGCGACACACAACATGTCGCCGGGACAGTTCGGGACGTCGCCCATCCAACCGCGGACCGGATCCAAATATCCGGACAACTCCACGGTCACGCCTTTGATGTTCTTGGTGCCAGATATCAGCAGGTCGACGTTCTGCTGGATTTGGGCCGCCCCGGCCAGACCGGCGGTGACGCTGCGGTCCAGTTCGTCGACCGCGCCGGACATCTGATCGACGATCGACCCCAACGTCTTGATCGCTCTCACCTGCGGCATGAAGGAGCCGGCCCCGCGATCGAGCTCATCGCTGAGTTTTCCGGCAGCGGCGGTCAGCGACGCGTCGGTCCAGGGCACACCGGCCGGCCATGCCGCCGACTCCACCCTGCGGACGCCGGGAATCTCCATCAGCCGGTGGCTGACCTGGTCGATGGCAATGAGCCCGGCTGGATCTGACAGATCGTGCTTGGCTTCCAGCATCACCACGTCAGGCAGCGGTTGCCAAGGTAACGCCCGCTTGGTGCCGCCTGCGGCCGGGTTCACCGGGCCGTCACCGATGCCCCATTGCATCCCGATGACCGGTACCGCACACACCGCGAGCACCAGGGCGGCGACTACGGCGGTGCGCGGTATCGACACGGGCAGTGTGCGGCGGGCGCCGACGGGTCGTGACGAGGACAGCCGTGACGGCCCGGTGAGCCCGATCAGGGCAGGCAACAGCGTCAGCGAAGCCGCGAGTGCCACAACGACACCCAGCGCGGCGACGCCGACGCCGTGGAGCGCGGGCGTTCGGGCCAGCAGTAGCGGGGCGGTGAGTATCGCGACGCCCGCTGCGGGCATGGCCAACGCGGCCAGGTTTTCGCGGGATGCCGATCGGCCCAGCGGCTGGGCCGCGGTGGCACCCGGGGCATGTCCGGGCCGTGCGACCAGCATGGTGGAAGCGGCGATCGCGCCGATTGTCAGGACCGCGGCCAGGGTCGCGGAGAACACGGTGAAGACCGAGATGTTCTGTCCGGGGATAGCGCGCAGCGCGGCGGCCAGCGGCCACGCCACCGCGAGCGAGAGGCCGGCGGTCAGCAGCACGACTGCGGCGGCCACGAGCGAGCGGCGCGCCCACAGCAGTAATAGGACGGCAATCACCGCAGTGGCGAGCACGATCACCGCGCCCTGCCACACCGTCATGTGCGCGGGCACGCTGCTCGACGTGGTCGGACCTACGACGCGGGCACGCAGCCCCGCACTTGCCGGCAGATTGTGCACCACCGATTGCGCGGCTTGCAGCGATTCCCGCGCCTGGGTCGACCCGGCCTGGCCCACCAGCCAGACCATCGCCATCGCCGAGTGGCCATCGGAGCCGGTTCCCAGCGGGACCGTCAGAGGATCTGACCACCAGTCGAGGACGGAACCGATGTGGCGGCTGTCCGCGCGCAGCGCGTTAACCGCCGCGTCGTAGTAGCTCTGATCGGCGGGCCCAAGGGTGTCGGGCCTATCCACCACCAGGTAGGCGACCGCGTTGGTGCCGGTGCCCGGGAAGGCCTGCCCAATCCGGCTGCTGGCGGCAGACGCCGTGGAATCCGGCGACAACAGCGCCGAGCCGGCATCGCTGGACTTTCCCGGCGCTAGCACCACAGCCAGATTCGCGATCACCGCCACCGCAATCCAGGCGGCGACGATGAGGAAGTTGACCAGCCGCGACGACCTATGGGTACCGTCGGTTGACACGCTAGACGTCCAGGCGGGCGAACTGCTGCTGTCGATACTGCTCGACGCACGCAGCCCGCCTGACCTTGCCGCTAGTGGTGGTCGGGATCGAACCCGGCGCTACCAGAACCAGATCCGCGACGCTGAGGCCGTGCGAATTCGACAGGGCCGAGGTGACTTCACGCTTGACGGCGACCAGCATGTCCATCGCCTCTTGGTCCGAGTCGCCGCGGCGTCGGTATTCGATGATGGCCACCAGCTTCTCGGTGCTGCGGTCTCCGGGAACCGATATCGCCGCGCAGCGGCTCCGGGTGATCTCCTGGATCGTCGCCTCGATGTCGTCGGGAGAGTGGTTGCGCCCGTAGACGATCAACAGATCCTTGATTCGGCCGATGATGAACATCTTGCCGTCAGTGATGAAACCGGAGTCTCCCGTTCGCAGCCACGGCCCCTCCGGGGTGCCTTCAGAGGAAGAGGCCAGCTTGCCGCCGAAGGTCCGTTCGCTTTCTTCGGGCTTGTTCCAGTAGCCGATGGCGACGTTGTCGCCGCACACCCAGATTTCGCCGACGGTCCCGTCCGGGCACTCGGTGCAGGTGTTGGGGTCGACGACCCGCACGATCGGTGAGCGCGGCAAGACGTAGCTGACCAACTGGGTGCCGGCTCCGCTTTCGCACTGCTTGGCCTGGCCGGTGGACAAACTCTCCGCATCGAACTCGACGAGTTCGGGTGGTTGACCCGGTCTGCTGGTCGACACATACACCGTTGCCTCCGCCAAGCCGTAGGAGGGGCGGAGCACCTTTTCCTGCAGGTTGAAGCGGGCAAAGCGGTCGGCGAAGCGTTTCAGGGTTGCCGGCTGTACCCGCTCGCTGCCGCTGAGGATGGTCAGCACGTTGCCGAGATCGAGCCCGGCCATGTCGTCATCCGATACCTTCTTGGCCGCAAGTTCGAAGGCGAAGTTCGGTGCTGCCGAAAATGCGTGCGAACTGGTTGCCAGCATCTGCAGCCACCGCGCCGGACGCTGCAGGAACGACACCGGGCTGGTGAGCACTGCCTGATACCCACCCAGAATCGGTGCGCAGACACCCAGAACCAAACCCATGTCGTGGTAGAAGGGCAGCCACGACACCAGCGTCGAGTCCGGTGGCGCGATCCCATCGGTGTCGGCGAAGTAACCCGACATCAGCTGTTCGAAGTTGGTCACCAGATTCTGATGGGAAAGCATGACGCCGGCCGGTTCCCGGGTCGATCCGGAGGTGTATTGCAGATACGCTGTGGCCGGGTAGTTCTCCGTCCCGGCGCCGGATCCAGCCGCAGCGTCCAGGTCCAGCCGGTCGAGTTCGATGATCGAGGGAGCCGGCCCGGCGGACTGAGCCGAAACATGCTGGGTCACATCGTCGATCACCGGCGATGTGGTGAGAATCGCGACCGGGGACGCGTCACGAAGCACCGACGTGGCGCGCTCATCGCTGGCGCCGCCCTGGGGAACCGAAAGCGGAACCGCGATCCGTCCGGCCTGTAGCGCGCCGAGGAAAGCGACGACGTACTCGAGTCCCTGCGGAGCCAAGATCACCGCACGGTCACCGACCGACCCGCAACTGCTCAGCTCTCGGGCCACGTTCAGAGTCCGCCGATACAGCTGCGACCACGTCAGCGTCTCCGCTGCACCGTCCCAGTTCTGTTCGTAGTTCATGAAGGTGAACGCTGGGTCGTTGGGCTGCAGGCGGGCGCAGGCACGAAGCGCCGCGGGAAGGGAACGCACACTCATGGGCATCACGTTACCGGCCTGGATGCAACGTTGCCCCGGCCTGCCCACGAATCCGGGCGGCGGGCACCCCACCGGGCCCTAAAAGCCGCATTTCGCGAGTTCAACGATGGTTTAAACGGTGGCTTAACGGTGGCTTAGTGGACGTTCACGCAACGCCGGGCAGGTCGAGCCACCCGGTTGATCTTGATTTCTTGTGCGCCCGGATGCGCGGGGAAATGATTGCCGTCGATGGGCCCCATTTCTTGGGGGGCGGGTCGGGTCACTACCGGCGGTGGGGGCCGGTTAATCGAGGGGCACAGCAAATGGCGTTGTCCATATTCCCGGCCGCCACCGCACTGCGGTGGCGGGGTACGCCGAATTTTCTTGGACGCGCCGTTGTCGTTCTTGCCATTCTTGCCGTTTTTGGACAGGTGCTCTGCCATACTGCTTCCCCGTGGCCTTAAGTCGTACCCACCGTGTCGTCGCCGGCCTCGCACACACCCGGGTCTACAAGAAAATTTGGAAATACTGGTATCCGCTTATGACCCGTGGGCTCGGTGCCGATGAGCTTGTGTTCATCAACTGGGCTTACGAGGAAGATCCGCCGATGGACCTGCCATTGGAGGCGACCGACGAGCCGGACCGATGCCACATCAACCTGTATCACCGGACGGCGACCCAGGCTGATCTGAGTGGTAAGCGCGTGCTGGAGGTCAGTTGCGGCCATGGCGGGGGAGCCTCCTACCTCACCCGCACCCTGGGCCCCGCCTCGTATACGGCATTGGACCTGAACCCGGCCGGCATCAAGTTCTGCCAACAACGGCACCACCTGCCCGGTTTGGATTTCGTGCAAGGCGATGCCGAGGACCTGCCTTTCGAGGACGAATCCTTTGATGTGGTGCTCAACGTGGAAGCCTCACATTGCTACCCGCGGTTTCCAGTTTTCCTCGAAGAGGTGAAGCGGGTGCTGCGCCCAGGAGGGTACTTCGCATACGCGGATATCCGCCCCTGCACTGAGATCGCCGAATGGGAGGCTGCCCTGGCCGCCGCCGGGCTACAGCAAATTTCGCACCGCGAGATCAACGCGGAGGTCCTTCGCGGCATCGACATCAATACGCCGAAGTCGCGAGAACTGGTAAAGCGCCATCTGCCGATCTTTTTGCGCGCCGCCGGCCGCAACTACATCGGTGCGACGGGCACCCCCCTATACCGCCTGATGCAAAGCGGTGATATCTCCTACCGGATGTACTGCTTCCTCAAGGAGTAGCCGCCCCACCGGCCCCCTGCCTACTCCGCAGCAACGTCATGCGAATGCGTTGGAGCAGAACAAGATTGACGGCGGGATTGAGGGCTGTCCTGGTGGGTCCGCGCGCGGCTTCGGGGCTTCGGGGGGCCCTGCGTCCTGGTTCGGGGCCTCGCCCACGTGTGCCACCGGGTGACGCGAGATTGGCCGGCCGGATCGATTCATCTCACAGCTGAAGGTCATTCTTCTCACAGCAGGCCGGTCGGACCGTCCGATCTCGGGGTTCTTCGGGTCCGGACCCTCGATATACGCCGTGGTGGCCAAGGCCACTTGCCGCTCAATCGGTCGGACCCGTCACAGGCCGGGCATTCGGACAAGCCGTGCCCCCGGCATGCCCTGAGTCGTCTAGGCTTGCTTGCGAGACCCGCTAGCGGTGTCGAGATCCGGCTTGGCCTGGATTGGCGGCTTCGGAACCGGCGCTGTAGCCATTTCGTTGCCCTTGTGAATGATTCGGTGGTGTCGTCGGTGTCACACCGGTTGCACGGTGTGAGATCGGTCGAGCTGAGACAAGGAATATAGATTTATGCAAAAACCTGCCACGCCCGTTGCGATTATCGGGATGGGATGCCGGCTGCCCGGAGGCGTCGACTCGCCCGAGAAACTCTGGGAGTCCTTGCTGCGCGGTGACGACTTGGTCTCCGAGATTCCGCCTGACCGGTGGGACGTTGACGACTACTACGACCCCGAGCCGGGCGTCCCGGGTCGAACGGTATCGCGATGGGGTGGGTTCATCGACGACGTCGCCGGTTTCGACGCCGAGTTCTTTGGCGTCAGCGAACGGGAAGCGACCTCGATCGACCCGCAGCACCGGCAGTTGCTGGAGACCGCGTGGGAGGCGATCGAGCACGCCGGTCTCGATCCGGCGTCGTTGTCGGGCTCCTCGACGGGGGTGTTCGTTGGGCTGTCCCACGAGGACTACCTGGTGCGCAGCGTCCTCGCGGGCGACCTGGCGGGCCCCTACGCGTCGACGGGCCTTATCAACAGTGTGGCGTCCGGGCGCATTGCCCACACGCTGGGCCTGCACGGTCCGGCGATGACGGTGGACACCGCATGCTCTTCCGGTCTGCTCACGGTGCGTCTGGCCTGCCTCAGCCTGCACGAGGGGGAGAGCGACCTCGCGTTGGCCGGCGGCTGTGCGTTGCTGCTGGAGCCCAACGGCAGTGTTTCGTTGTCCTCGCAGGGCATGCTCTCTCCGACCGGTCGCTGCCACGCATTCGACGTTGACGCGGACGGCTTTGTGCGTTCCGAGGGTTGCGCGGTGGTCGTGCTCAAGCGACTGTCGGATGCGCTGGCCGACGGAGACCGGATCCTCGCGGTGGTACGCGGTACGGCTGCCAATCAGGACGGTCGCTCCGAGACGTTGCTCATGCCCTCGGAGACCGCGCAGGTCGCCGTCTACCGCGAAGCCCTGGCGGCGGCGGGAGTGGACGCAGCCAGCGTCGGAGCGGTGGAGGTGCACGGCACCGGCACCCCGGTCGGTGACCCGATCGAGTACCGGAGCCTGGCGCAGGTGTACGGCTCCGGCGGCAGCCGCTGCATGCTGGGATCGGTCAAGACCAACATTGGGCACAGCGAGTCCGCCGCGGGAACGGTGGGACTGATCAAGGCGACCCTGTCGCTTGGACACGGGGTGGTGCCGCCGATGGTGCACCACACCCGACTGCCCGACGAGCTTGCGGAGATCGAGACGGGGCTCTATGTGCCCCACGAGATCACGCCATGGCCGGAGGATCAGGGGCCGAGGCGGATGGCGGTGTCCTCGTTCGGGATGTCGGGGACCAACGTGCACGCCATCCTCGAAGAACCGCCCACCCCAGCGCCGGCAAGGGATCAAGCCCCCGCGGAGCCCGGCATGGCCAGCCCATTGCTGTTCGCTTTGTCCTCCACCTCGGCCGACGGGCTCCGCCAGACCGCACGCGAGCTCGCCGAGTGGGTGGGTAGTCGCGCGGACTCCGCGGACTCCACCGAGGCTGTTGACCTGGCCTACACGCTGGCGCGCCGGCGTGCGCACCGGCCGGTGCGCACCGCGGTAGTCGCCGCCAGCCTGCCCGAACTGGTCGAGGGTTTGCAGGAGGTCGCCGAGGGCGACCTCATGTATGAGGCCGCGGTCGGACGCGGCGACCGGGGACCCGTATGGGTGTTCTCGGGGCAGGGGTCGCAGTGGGCCGCCATGGGAGCCGACCTGTTGGCCAACGAACTAGTGTTTGCTGCGACCGTTGCCGCGGTAGAGCCGATCATCGCCCACGAGTCGGGTTTTTCGGTGACCGAGGCGATGACGGCGCCGGAGAAGGTGACCGGGATCGACAAGGTGCAGCCGACCCTGTTCGCCATGCAGGTTGCGCTGGCCGCCACCATGGAGAAGACCTACGGGGTGCGCCCGGGTGCCGTCATCGGGCACTCGCTGGGTGAGGCGGCCGCGGCCGTCGTCGCCGGCTCGCTGTCGCTGGAAGACGGCGCACGCGTCATCAGTCGCCGGTCCAAGCTGATGCTGCGGATCTCCGGCGCCGGCGCGATGGCATCGGTGGAACTGCCTGCCAAGCAAGTGAATTCGGAGCTCATGGCCCGCGGCATCGATGACGTCGCCGTCGCGGTGGTGGCCTCGCCGCAGTCCACGGTAGTCGGCGGTGCCACCGACACGGTGCGTGATCTCGTCGCGCGGTGGGAGCAGCGGGAGGTGATGGCGCGCGAGGTTGCAGTGGACGTGGCGTCGCACTCGCCTCAAGTTGACCCAATCCTCGAAGATCTGGCCACGGCGCTGGCGGATATCGTTCCGTCGGATCCCAAGGTTCCGTACTACTCGGCCACTCTGTTCGATCCGCGTGAGCGGCCCACCTGCGACGCCGCCTACTGGGTGGACAACCTGCGCAACACCGTGCAGTTTGCTGCGGCGGTGCAGGCCGCGCTGGAGGACGGCTTCCGAGTTTTCGCCGAGCTCTCGCCGCACCCCCTGCTGACCCACGCCGTCGACCAGAACGCCCGCAGTCTCGACATGTCGGCGGCCGCCCTGGCCGGTATGCGGCGGGAGCAGCCGCTGCCGCACGGGTTGCGCGGCCTGCTGACCGATGTGCACAGCGCCGGCGCCGCCGTGGACTTCTCGGTGCTCTATCCAGCCGGACGGTTGGTGAATGCGCCGCTGCCGGCGTGGACGCACCGTCGCTTCTTCGTCGACGGTGAAGGACAAGACAGCAAGGCGCAAGGTGCCTGCTCGGTCACCGTGCATCCGCTGCTCGGCGCACACGTGCGGCTCAGCGAGCAGCCGGAGCGCCATGTGTGGCAGACCGATGTCGGCACCGAAACCTTGTCGTGGCTCAGCGATCACCAGGTGCGCAACGTGGCCGCCCTTCCCGGCGCGGCTTACTGCGAGATGGCGTTGGCGGCCGCTGGCGAGGTATTCGGCGAAGCATTCGAGGTCCGCGACCTGGTCTTTGAGCAGATGCTGTTGCTCGACGAGGAGACCCCGATCGACGCCGTCGCATCGCTGGACTCGCCGGGTGCCGCCAACTTCGTGGTGCAGACCCACGTTGACGGTGAGACCACCCGCCACGCCACCGCGGCGTTGCGCGCCAGCGACGACGAATCCGTGCCGCCGGCCTACGACATCGCAGCACTGTTGGCGGCCCATCCCGTCTCGGTCAACGGAGCCGAGTTGCGCGAAGCGTTCGTCGAACGTGGCATTCAGCACGGTCCCGCATTCAGCGGTCTGGCCATCGCGCGCACCGCGGAGACAGAAGGCGGCACGGTGCTGGCCGAAGTGGCGCTGCCCGCGTCGATTCGGTTCCAGCAGGGGGCCTACGGCGTGCACCCGGCGCTGCTGGATGCCTGCTTCCAGTCCGTCGCCGCGGGCGTCAAGAGCACCGGCGGTGGCGGCTTGCTGTTGCCATTGGGGGTGCGCAGCCTGCGTGCCTACGGGCCGACCCGCAATGCCCAGTACTGCTACACGCGGGTGACCAAGGCCGACGCCAATGGAGGCGAGGCCGACCTGGAGCTGCTCGATGAGCAGGGTTGCGTGCTATTGGCCGTGCGTGGCCTACGCCTAGGCACCGGGACCTCCGAAAGCGGTGAACGCGACCGCGTGCTCAGCGAGCGTCTGCTCACCCTCGAGTGGCAACAACGACAGCTGCCCGAGGTCCTCGACGAGAAGACCGGCTCGTGGTTGCTCATCAGCGCCTCCGATGGTGAGGACTTGATGGCAACGATGTTGGCTGATGCGCTGAAATCCCAGGGCGCGGAGTGCGCCAGCATGGTCTGGTCGGCACAGGACGATCTGGCCGGCGGCATCGAAAAGCTGGGCGCCCAGCTTCGGGCCCGTACCAACAAGGGTGTAGTGATCGTCTGTGGGCCACGTAGCGGCGACGCGGATGAGCAGAGCCTGCTGCAGGGTCGTGAGCAGGTGCGCCACCTGGTTCGGATCACCCGGGAGCTGGCCGAGCTAGAAGGTGAGCTTCCGCGTCTGTTCGTGGTGACCAGGCAAGCTCAGCGAGTTCGGCCAGAAGACGAGATCAACCTGGAGCAGGCCGGACTGCGTGGCTTGTTGCGGGTGATTGGCAGTGAGCATCCGCTGTTGCAGACAACCCAGGTCGACGTTGACGAAAGCACGCAGTCCGAACAGCTTGCCCAGCAACTGTTGGGAGGATCCGAGGAAGACGAGACCGCCTGGCGGGGTGGCGAGTGGTACGTGGCGCGCCTGTTCCCCGGCCCACTGAGCGCTGACGAGCGGCAAACCACCACCGTCGACCACGAGCGTGACAACATGCGTCTGCAGATCCGCACGCCGGGTGACCTGCAGACGCTGGAACTCGCCGCCTGTGACCGCGTTCCGCCGGGGCCCGGTCAGATCGAGGTCGCGGTGACCATGTCCAGCATCAACTTCGCCGATGTCCTGATCGCCTTCGGCCGGTACCCCAGCTTGGAGGGACGGCTGCCGGAGACGGGCACCGACTTCGTCGGCGTGGTGACGGCGGTCGGGGAGGGCGTCACGGATCATCAGGTCGGTGACCGGGTTGGCGGCTTCTCCAAGGACGGATGCTGGCGGAGCTACCTCACCTGCGACGCCAACCTCGCTGTCACACTGCCGGCGGGCCTGTCCGACGAGCATGCGGCCGCGTCCTCCACCGCCCACGCCACCGCGTGGTACGGCCTCAACGACCTGGCCGGAATCAAGGCCGGCGACCGGGTGCTGATCCACTCCGCAACCGGTGGTGTGGGGCAGGCGGCCATCGCGATCGCGCGCGCCGCAGGAGCACAGATATTCGCAACGGCCGGCAACGCAGAACGTCGGCAACTGTTGAATGACATGGGCATCGAGCACGTTTACGACTCGCGCAGCATCGAGTTCGCGGATCAGATCCGGCGCGACACAAACGGGTACGGCGTCGATATCGTGCTGAACTCGCTGACGGGTGCCGCCCAACGCGCGGGCCTGGAACTGTTGGCCTTCGGTGGACGGTTCGTCGAGATCGGCAAGGCCGACGTGTACGGCAACACCCGAATGGGGCTGTACCCGTTCCGGCGCGGCCTGACGTTCTACTACGTGGACCTCGGGCTGATGTCGGTCATCCAGCCCGAACGGGTCCGCGAGTTGCTTTCCACGGTGTACAACCTCACCGCCGAAGGTGTGCTGAGTGCACCGGAGTGCACTCACTACCCATTGGCCGAAGCCGCCGAGGCTATCCGGACAATGAGCAACGCCGCACACACCGGCAAACTGCTGCTCGACATGCCGCGAAGTGGACGCAGAGGGGTAGTGGTACCTCCGGAGCAGGTTGAGGTGTTCCGCGGCGACGGATCTTACATCATCACCGGCGGCCTGGGTGGCCTGGGACTCTTCTTCGCCTCGAAGATGGCCGCGGCGGGATGCGGCCGGATCGTGCTGACTGCCCGCTCACAGCCCAACCCCAAATCGCGGCAGGCCATCGAGCGGCTGCGGGCCAATGGGGCTGACATCGTGGTGGAGTGCGGCAATATTGCCGAGCCCGAGACCGCTGACCGTCTGGTCAGTGCGGCGACCGCCACCGGGCTTCCGCTGCGGGGTGTGCTGCACGCGGCCGCGGTGGTCGAGGACGCCACGTTGAGCAACATCACCGACGAACTGATCGATCGGGACTGGTCGCCCAAGGTTTACGGATCCTGGAACCTGCATCGCGCATCGACCGGACAGCCGCTCGACTGGTTCTGCCTGTTCTCCTCGGGTGCGGCCCTGATGGGTTCGCCCGGTCAGGGTGCCTACGCGGCGGCCAACAGCTGGGTCGACGCGTTCGCTCACTGGCGCCGTGCCCAGGGCCTACCGGTCTGCGCCATCGGCTGGGGTGCGTGGGGTGAGGTCGGCCGCGCCACATTCTTGGCCGAAGGTGGCGAGATCATGATCGCCCCCGACGAGGGTATGTACGCATTCGAGCAGATGCTGCGCCATGCCCGCACCTATACCGGCTACATCCCGATCATCGGTGCGCCATGGCTGGCAGACCTCGTCAGGCGCAGCCCGTGGGCTGAGATGTTCCAGTCCAGCGGTCAAAACACGAGGGGCCCAAGTAAATTCCTCGCGGAGCTGAAGTTGCTGCCGCAAGAGGAGTGGGCCGGTCGGCTGCGGCGCCTGATAGCCGAGCAGGCCAGTGTGATCCTGCGTCGCACGGTGGACGCGGACCGGCCGTTCGTCGAGTACGGCCTGGACTCGCTGGGCATGCTCGAGATGCGGACCCACATCGAAACCGAGACCGGGGTGCGGCTGTCGCCCAAGGTCATCGCCAGCCATAACACTGCGCGTGCCTTGTCGCAGCATCTGGCCGACACGTTGGCCGAGGAAGAAGCCCAACCCGCGGCGTCATAACGGCGGATCCGTTGCACTGTAGCATTCTTCGTGAGACCGCGAGGGGCGCTGCAGTGCAACGGTGCCTTATGGCAGCGAACTAGGCTTGATGGTGGCGAAGGCGAACGAGAGCCGATCTGCACAACGTGCGATCCAACAAAAGGGTCCGATCCGACAAAAGGTCGGATCTACAGATCGGATCTACAAAAGCGCGCAGGCGCAGGTCATTCCATGAACAACCCGTACTCTGAGGGAACAGAGCACAGGATGTCGCGGATGGCGTCCAACAAGAGCTGAGGCGCCGGGATGCTGCCGTGCAGCTCGATCGAGAGCCGGTCGGTGGCAATCGAGCAGGCGTAGAAGCCGAAGGGGACATCCATCGCGCAGTGGATCCTGCTGTGGAAGTCCACCAGCTCCACGTCTTCCGGTGTGCGGATCGGCGGTAGCGTACTGACGTTCGTGCACAAGACAAATGGTGGCAGTCCGGGGGGAGTTCCCTCCAGGATCCGGCCGGAACGAAGCGCCGATTGGTGAATCATGCCGTCGGACAAGTCAGCCCGGAAAGTTGCGACGATGTCGGCTGCCAACTCGGTGATGTCGGTGTCGGGACCAATCTCGGCGAGATAGGTTGCCAATCCCACCGGGTTGGTGCTCTCGGTCGCCCCTACCGGAGGGCTCAAAAGGAAGCGCAGATCTACGGCGTAGCAGTAGGGAATTGGGACGTGCGGCGTCTCGCGCAACCGCCACTCGGCGAGCAGGATAGCGGCCGCCAGCACCGCGTTGAAGCTGAGCCCATTGTCTCGGCTGAATGAGACCAGGTCAGCGGTCTCCTGGCTGGTGAGTCGGCACCTGGTGACCGGAACCGGCTCGGGCGCTTCGAACTTGCGCATCTCCTCGGCGATGGGCGGAAGGTCATAGGCGAACAAGAGCGGCAAGAAACGCTCGAACCCGGTCAGCGCTGATTGCTTGATACCGCGGCGCTTCAGCAGGTTTTCAGCTGGTTGGGGCGCCGGCTCGGGCGTTATCGGACCGGGGTCGCCGGTAGTGACCACGTCGGTGTAGCGGGACAACAGCTCGTCAAGCAGGCTGCCGAGGTGGTGAGCGTCGGCCAGGCTGTGATGGACATACGCGGTGACCAGGTTCTCCGACTCGCCGAGCGTCAACTGCAGCCTGAACAGCGAGTCGCGCTGATCGAGCTGCACATGCGGGTTTTCGGCCCGCCTGCCGTCGATGACCACCAGCCCCGAGTGCAGCAGGTCATTGGCGACGATGTGGTGGTTCCCGTCGGGACCTTCCTCCAGATGGGCCGCGAACACCGGATGGGCCTGCAAGAGAGCGTCGAAGGCCTCCGACATCGCATCGATATCGACCGGACCTCGCACATGCGCTGTGAACGAGGTGAAAGCCTGGTATCGGGCGTATATTTCCTCGCTGAACGCCAGCTTCCGGATTACGGCTCCGGGGAACACGTTAAGACTCTCCGTTCTTCACTGCATGGTGGATCAATGCGTGCTGGCCCGTCGCCAGCCGACGGCCAGGGGAACCGCGCACACCGCGCAGATGCCCGCGGTCCACAACAGCACCCCGATCATCGGTAACAGGACCGGGCCACCCATCGACAGTCCGCGCATCGCCGAGACCGCATAGCTTACTGGCTGATGGGCCACCACCGGCTGAATCCAGTGTGGGTATTGGTCCAGCGGAATCAGGCCCGTGGAGAAGAAGATCGCGATCGCCTGGGTCAGCTCGACCCCCTCGACGATCACTGCCTGCGACGAATAGAGCGCCACGGTGGTGACCATGACGGCGAAGGCGATGCCCAGCGTCACCGGAACGCACAGCCACATGAGGCTCGCGATCAGACCTTGGCGAAACTCGAAGCCCATCAGGATCCCCACGCCCAGCATCACGAGAGTGGTGAACAGAATCCGAACCGCGTCCGCCAGGATGCGGGCCATCAGACCCGACATCCGGTGCACGGGCAGCACCCACAGTCGGGACAGCAGTCCGCTGGTGCGTTCTCGCATCAGGTCGATCGCGACGAACGCCGATCCGGTGATCGCGGCGCCGAGTGCGATCAACGGAACGATGCTGTACATCGCATCATGGTGGGTTACGGCATAGATCAGATTGCCGAGCACGATCTTCAACACCAGCATGAACAGAATCGGGAAGACCAGCGCTTCGATGAGGGTGACGAAGTCACGCGACCAGCGCGTGAGTATCCGCTGGGTCTGCACTAGAGTCTGCCAAATGAGCAGCCGGGCAGAGTGGTCGGTGTGCTGGGACTGTGCGGGCGCAAACGCGATTTCTTGACTTGTCATACCGATCATGGCCGCCGGGACAAAACGATGATGGACACGGGCACCAGGAACAGGGCGAAGCCGGCTAGCCACGCCAAGGTCGGCGTCATTACCGTCCACGTCACCGGTATGGCCGCCTTGGTGGTATCCCCGGCCAACGCGCGCAGCGCCACCACGAACTGCGTTATCGGTTGGTTGCGAACAAACGGGTGGATCCAATGCGGAAACAGCTTGAGCGGCATGAGACCAACGGACAACAGCCCAAAGATCAAGATGGGCAACGACAGCAACGGCAGCATGGCATCGGGGTTCTTGGTGCCGGTGCCGAGTAGGTCGGCACCGAATGACAGCACCGCCCCGATCGCGATCGCCAAAAGGCAGTAGCCGACGATGTAGAGCGGTCCGCGATTGAAGTGGAAGCCGATCGCGTATCCGCAGATCAGCGCCACCGTCAGACCGACGCAGCAGCGGTAGATCGCGGCTGTCACGCGGGCGACTACCGGTGTCAACGGGGCGATCGGCATATACCTGAACCGTCGATTGATGCCCTGCAGGGAATCGGTGGCCGCCCGAAAGGCCGAGGAGATGGCGGCGAACGAAATGGACTGCAGCACGATCAGCGGGGCGATGTATTGCCCCAAGCTGCTGGCGACACCGGAGGCGCCGCCACCCACATAGTGATTCCACGGTATGGCGAACGGTATGTAGAAGCCCACCGTGAAGACCACTGGCGCGCCGACCATGGTGATCAGCTCCGGGTCGCGCAGGCGCGGTTTGGTGAAGCGTCCAACGAGCACCCACCATTGCTGCAGCGTCGACAGACGTGGTTTCGCCGCGCTCGGGCCTGCCCCCTTGAAGGTCGGGACCGGGGTTGGGTCGACCGCCGAGATGCTCACAGCATGGCCCCCGACGCCACGTGACTCAGCGCGTGGGCCTCGCTGGGATCGGTTGTCATGGAAAGGAATACGTCATCAAGAGACGGCCGGCGCAGCGCGATGTCGGCCAGCTCGATATTGGCCTCATCGATCCTTCGGGCCGCTTCGATGAGGGTGCGGGTGCCATCGGGAGCCGGCATCGTGATGCGGTCCGATTCCGAGGTCACCATGGCCCTGTTGTGCTCGGGCAACAGCGAGCCGAGGGCGGCGACGGTAGCGTCCAGATCCTTCAGATGCCGCGGCACAATCTCGCAGAAGGTGTCGCCGGCGCGGTGCTTGAGCTCATTGGCAGTACCGTCGGCAATGATCTTGCCGTGATCGATCAGGATGATCCGGTCGCTGAGCGCGTCCGCCTCCTCGAGATACTGCGTGGTCAGCAGGGTGGCGATGCCAAGCTTCTTGAAACTGGTGACCAGGTCCCAAATGGCTTGTCGGCTTCTGGGATCCAGCCCCGTGGTCGGCTCGTCCAAGAACGCCACTTGCGGCTCGACCACCAGTCCGCACGCGATGTCGATGCGTCGACGCATCCCGCCTGAGTAGGTGCGCACCAGCCGCTTGCCGGCATAGGTGAGGCCAAATTGATCGAGGAGTTCCTGCGCCCGCTGGCGAGCACGGGACTTGCGCAGCCCGTAGAGGCGGCCGAACAACACCAGGTTCTGCTCCCCGGTCAGCCCGTCGTCGACGGCCACTTGTTGCCCGGTGACCATGATCGAGCGCCGCACTCCGGCCGGCTGGGCGACGACGTCGTAGCCGGCGACGTGGGCCGAGCCGGTATCCGGGCGGGTCAAGGTGGACAAGATGTCCACCATGGTCGTCTTGCCCGCCCCGTTCGGGCCGAGTAGACCGATGACCTCGCCGCGGCCAACCTCGAAACTGATGTCGTTGAGAGCCACGACGTCGCCAAAGGCCTTGCGAACCCCGCGAACCTCTACCGCCAAGTCGTTGTTACGCATCCAATCCTCCTCAGCCGGCATCCAGGCTCGAGAGGTCCACCAGAGCGCCGGCTTCGATTACCCCAACCTTTTCGTCTTCGTCGCGCTCTTCCTGCTCCGCCGCGATGCTCTCCTGGATCAGTTCGCTGAGTGCGGTGGGGAACGACCGCGCCAGCGCCGTTGCTGTTTCCGCGGTGATACGCCGGGTGTCGTACCACCAATCCACATGTAGCGAGCTGCCGGACCGGTAGGCCCGGATTTCGACGGCGTGGCCGAGCCCAGGGAGCGGCTCTCGCACCGGCATTGCCAAGTCGGAATCGAACTGTACCGGAGCATCCACGGGGGGCAGCTCGGGAATCGTGCCGGCGTACCGGAAGTGGATGTCGGGTGTGCGCTGCGCACCCAGCACCCGTCCGGTCGGGGCATACAGGTACCGCAGCAGCCCGTATCCGATCCCATAGTGCGGAACCGACTTGAGGGTGTCGTGAACGGCGTCGAGCCCCTTGAGCGCTGCCGCGCCTTGCCCGGTGGCACACGTCAGGGCAACCGGGTAGTAGGTGGTAAACCTGCCGACGGTCCTGCGCACGTCGACATCCGGCCGCAGCACCGAGCGGCCCTCGCCGTCGAGCTCGACGGCCACCACGCCGTCACCGACGGTTTGGGCGATCGTTCGGCCGAGCGCGGCCAGCAAGATGGTCTGAATCGACCGCCGGAACCGGCGCCGGGCATCGTCGAGCTCGGATGTCTGCTCGGCGTTGAGCACGCTGGGCAGCTTGGTCAGATCGGTGGCGCTGGGTGGCTGGGCGGCATCGCCATCGGTCAACCACAGGTTGGCCTTGGTCGACTGTTCGATCCAGTACGAACGGGTGTCGAGGGCCGCCGGGTGGGTCGCCAACGCCGCGCAGCGCACCGACCAATCCCGCCACCCGGTGGTGACCGGGTCCAGCTTGATCTCTTGATCGCCGAGCCGCTGCGCGAACGCGGTGATGATGTCTGCGCCCAGCAGCTGACGCGAGGCGTCGTCGGCAACCATTTCGTGCAATGCCAAACCGAGGTATTGCGCACCACCATTGGGTGCAGTGACATGCACGGCGATCAGCGGCGCGTTCGAATCACCTTGCTCGGCAATCAGCTCGGCCACGATGTTGGAGACCGCGCTGTGCTCATCCGCCTCGTCGGCGGCCAGGTCACCGGGAAGCTGCCGGGTGGCAAGCTCGGTGAAGTCTGCAGGCGCTGCGATGTGCTGCTCCCACACTCCGCCGTTCTCGACCAGGCGCAGGCGCAACGCGTCGTGGTGGTTGGTCACCGCGCTGAGCACCGCTCGAATGTCCTCGGGGCCCACTTGGGGATCCAGTCGCAGGATCAGGGGTACCCGCCAGCGGCCGGTGTCGCGCAACCCACGGTCGAGGAAGTACGCGATGTTGGGCGGAACTGCCGGATTTGCGTCGGCCTCCGGGGGCTTGGCCAACCCGCTGGACGCGAACGAGGCATCGATGGCGGCCGTCAACGACGCAAGGGTGGGATGTTCATACAGATCCTGCGGCGTGATGGTCAGACCTTCGTTGGCGGCGCTCATCGCGATGCTGATCGCCATCAGGGAATCGCCGCCCATGTCGAAGAAGTTGGCGTTTCGATCGACCGAGCCGACACCCAGGCACTGCGACCAGATCCGCTGCAAGACGTCTTCGGTCTGCGACTCCCCGGTTTGCGCACCGCCGCGGATGCCCGAGTCGGCGCCCGAGCCGAGCTTTGCGCCAACCGATGAGCCGTTGCTCGCGGTGGGAATCTGCGCCCAGGCCATGTGCTTGGGCTCGACCCAATGCCGTTGGCGGGCAAACGGATAACCGGGCAGGGAGACGATGCGCGGCGAAGCCGCACGCCGTGGCGTCCAGTCCACGTCAACTCCGGCCGACCAGAGTTCACCCAGCGCGCGCAGGAAAGTTTCGCGGTCATCCAGGTTCTGGATCGGGTGACGCATGAGCCGGACGCTGCGGTGCCCATCCGACCATTTCGGATGCCGGATCGCCGAACCGGTCAGGCTGCCACCGGGCCCGATTTCAACCAGGATCCGGTTCGGTTGGGACAGCACCACGTCGAGTTCGTCAGCGAACCGGACCGTGGAACTGATCTGACGCGCCCAGGTAGCCGGATCGGTGACCTGCTGCTCGGACAGCCACGTTCCGGTGAGGTTGCTCAACAACGGTGTTTGCGGGGCGCGCAACTGCTGGCGGGACAGAAACTCCTGGAACTCTCCGAGCATCGGTTCCATCGAGCTGGAATGGAAAGCGTGGGTCGCGCGGACCCGGCGCACCGGTATCCCGGCCTCGTTGAGGCGTTGGCTGAATGCCCGGATCTCGTCCTTGGGCCCGGCGACCACGCAGTTGCCGGGATCGTTGACCGCGGACAGCTCCACCCCGTCGCCGAGGTACTGCGCAATGTCATCGGGGCCCACAGCCACGGCGACCATGGCGCCGGGGGGTGACTCGTGCATCAGGCGGGCCCGCAACGAGACCGTCTTGATCGCCGTCTCGAGATCGAAGACCCCGGCCAGGGTGGCCGCGATGTATTCGCCGGTGCTGTACCCGATATACGCGCCGGCGCGCACGCCATAGGTGTCGACCAATTTGGCCAGTGCGTATTCCACCGTGAACAGCGCCGGTTGTGAGCGGTCGATGCGCTCCAAGTCGGTGGCGGTTCCGTTGAAGATCTCGGCATTGAGGTCGACACCCATCTCCGCGCGGAATCCCGCGGCGCAGGCGTCGAAGTGTTCGGCGAAGACCGGTTCGGTCTCGTAGAGCCCCTTGGCCATTCCGACGTGCTGGGCGCCCTGGCCGGGGAACAGGAAGACGACCCGTTCTGCTGCCGCTGCGGTGGCATCGGCGACGCCGGCTACGGATTCGCCGACGAATATGCTGTCGTTGTCGGCCGCGCGCAGCGCCGTTGCCGCTTCTTCACGGTCGCTGACGACGGCGGCCATCGTGACGTTGTGCTTGCGCCGCCGGGACAGCGTGTAGGCCACTACGGAGAGGTCTGGGCTGTCCGACCGCTCCAACACCTCGGCCAGGGCGGTCCGCGACTCCGTAAGCGCCGCAGCGGTTTGCGCCGACAGCAGCAGCACCTGGGGGCCGGCCGGCTCGTCGTGCGCAGGCACCGTCGGTGCCTCCTCGAGCACGACGTGCGCGTTGGTGCCGCCGACGCCGAACGAACTCACCCCGGCGCGCAGCACCCCATCCCATTCCCAGGGGCCGTACTTGTTCTGCACGACGAATGGGCTCTGCTCGAGCCGCAGTTCCGGGTTCGGGCTGGTGTAGTGCAGCGTCGCGGGGATCGCCCGGTTTTTCAGGCACAGAATCGTCTTGATGAGACCCGCGATCCCGGCGGCAACTTCCAGGTGGCCGATGTTCGACTTGACCGAACCCAGCACGCAAGGACCCGTACGGGTGGTCTCAGATGCCTCGAAAGCCGTTCGGAGTCCTTGGATTTCGATGGGGTCGCCGAGCGGGGTGCCGGTGCCGTGGCACTCGACGTAGCTCACCGTCGACGCGTCGATGCCCGACACCGCGTGAGCTTCCGCGATGACATCGGCCTGGGCGGCGGGGTTAGGTGCCGCGTAACCCATTTTCGCCGATCCGTCATTGTTGATCGCCGATCCGCGGATGACGGCGTGAATGCGATCCCCGGCGTCGATGGCGGCCTGCAATGGCTTGAGGACCACCATCGCGACGCCGCTGCCGAAGACCGTTCCATCCGATCGCACATCGAACGGTCGGCAGTGGCCCACGGCCGACACCATCGATCCGGGCGAGGTGAAGTAACCGACGTGGTGGGGGACGCACAGCGAGGATCCGCCGGCCAGTGCGACGTCACACTCGCCGGACAGCAGGCTCAGGCAGGCCAGGTGAACCGCGACCAGCGACGACGAGCACGCGGTTTGGACGGCAATGCTGGGGCCACGCAGGTTGAACGCGTGCGAGATCCGCGTTGCCAGGAAGTCCTTGTCGTTCTGCAGGAACAGGCTGAACTGATCGAAGTTGAGCCCTTCGGCCAAAACCGTGTTCGGGTCCCGGTGCGAGAGCAGGTTGTGCAGCAGATAGCCACTGGGAGAGGAGGTTCCGTAGACGCCGATCGAGCCGTCGAACTTGGCGGGGTCGCAGTTCGCGTCTTCGAGTGCATGCCACGCGCACTGCAGGAACAGCCGGTGTTGCGGGTCCAGGACCTGCGCCGCCAGCGGTGGGAACCCGAAGAAATCGGCGTCAAACTCGTCGATCCCGTCGACCAGGGGAGCGCGACGCACATAGGACGGGTCGGCCAGCGTCTTGTCGCTGACTCCGGCTTCGCGCAGTTCCTCTTCGGACAGCGTGACGATCGATTCCTTGCCCCGCCGCAGATTGCTCCAAAAGGTCGAAACATCCTTGGCGCCAGGGAATTTGCCGGCCATGCCGACGACCGCGATCGCGTTGTCGGGGATGGTGCTCACAGGTTCTATCCTCGCTTCCGCCGCATCGCGGCTCCGTGTCGCGCTGCCGCGCGCTGCTGCGCCCGGTCGCGAACAACGTCGACATGTTGGTGGGTCTGCTCATCGCCGGCCAAGTCGAGCTGGCGGATCACGTCGACCGTCAGGTCATGCAACGACGCGCCTTGCAAAATCAGTGTCACCGGCGGCTCCACACCGAAGTCCGCTCGTGCGGTGTTTCGGATACGCACCGCCATCAGAGAGTCCAGACCCAGCTCCGTCAACGGCATGGAGGCATCGACAGCCGACCGGTCAGCGTAGCCCATCACCGCGGCGATGCGCGTGTGCAACCGCTCGGTCACAACTTGACGTGCCTCGGCCGGGTCCATTTCCTTGAGCGCCTCGGGACCAGCCCAGTCGCCGCCGTCGCCGGCCGCGTCGAGTTCTTGGACCACCAGGGTGAAGTAACCGAGGTTGCGGATCTCGGGGAAGGCGATCAGCGCTCGGTCCGAACGCAGCCGCGCAACGCCGGTGCGGCCGCGGTCGGCGGCGAGCAAGGCGTCCAGTGCCACCACGCCTTCGGCCGGAGTGATCGGGTCCAGCGGGGTGCCGACCAGCGCTTGGGCCACACCCACCTCTGACCACGGGCCCCAGTTGATGGTGGCGGCCGGCAAACCGGCCGCCCGGCGCCACGCAACCAGACCGTCCAGCCACGCGCTCGCGCACGCGTACGCGGTCTGGCCGGGGGAGCCCAACAGCGAAGCGGTAGAGGAAAATCCCAGCCACCAGTCGAGTTCGCGAGTCGCGGTTGCGTCGTGCAGTCGCAGCGCGCCGGCGGCCTTGGGGGCCCACACTCGTTCGAGGCTGTCCTTGGTCATCGAGAACAGCAGGCTGTCGTCGATGACCGCCGCTCCGTGCACGATGCCGCGCAGCTGGCGCTGCTGGTCCTCGGCCGCGGCAACCAGACTTTCCGCCACGCCTTCGGTGGCCGAATCGCCGCAGACCACGACCACCTCTGCCCGGCTTTCCAGCTCGGCCAGAACTTTGCGCTGCTCATCGGAGGGTTCGCTGCGGCCGTTGAGAACCACGCGGCCCGCGCCGCTGTCCACCAGCCATCGGGCGACAACCAAGCCGAGACCACCGAGACCGCCGGTGACGATATAGGACGCTCCCGGGCGAATGACCGGGTCGCGCTGCGGTTCGGGGTCGAGGATCGCGCGGCACAGCTGGGTGACGTATCGGTGCCCATCTCGCCAAGCGACAACGTCGTCGTAGTTCGGGTCGTCACGCGGCGAACTGAGTTCGCCGGCCAACCTCGTTACCGAATCCGCACCCGTGTCCAGGTCCACGAGGGTGGCGCGCAGTTCGGGGTGCTCGTAGGCGAGCACCCGCACCAGACCCTGCAACGCACCGATCGCGGGGCGGCCCGGCTCGTCGTGAACCACGAGGCCGCCTTCGGTGACCAACCACAGCCGCGGTGCCCGCCCATGCCAGGTGCCGACGATCGCGCGAACGACCGTCGAGATCTGCCAGACGGTATCGCGGGACTGGATCAGGCCGTCATAGCTGATGCGGCCGTCGTCGGCAGCGCCGGAGTTGTTCCCCGCGCCCCCAACGAAAACGACGACACCGACGGGAAGCCGCTCGGGATCGCCCGCGGTTTCGGCGAACGCGGCGAGCATGGCGGCTTCATCGCCTAGGTCTGCGGTGATCACCCGGCGTTGCGGCGAACTCCACCGCGCGACGAACTCGTCGGCGTTGGACTTGGCGTCGGTGAGCACCAGCCAACTGCCGGGAGCATCGGGTTGGTCTGCGCCGGCGATGGATTTCTCCACCCACTCGGTGTCGAAGATCTTCTGCGCCAACGGCAGCGGCACACTGCGGCGCTCGACGCGGCGCAGGTAGATGTCGTTGATCTCGACGGTCACATTTCCCGCGTCGTCGGTCAGGGTGATTCGGCCCAGCTTCCCGGCGCCGCCGTCGTTGAGGTTTGTCAGCTGGGCCCGGCAGCGAGCATGCCGGCCGGGGTTGCTGTACACCCGCAACGTCTCGAACGACACCGGCAGATAACTGGCTTCGGCCGACCCGGCGAACTCGTCGTTGGGGACGGCGGCCGCCAGACTTTGCAGAGCCGCATCCAGCATTGCTGGGTGGATGCGATAGCCCTGGTGCCTGGGCGCCTCGTCAGAAAGGGTGATCTCGGTTTCCACGGATCCGTCTGGCCGTCGGAGAATGCGAGTCAGGGCGGCAAACGCCGGACCATGGTTCTGGCCGGCTTGGCGCAGCAGGGCGTACAGGTCGGCCGGTTTGATGTCGGTCTCGTCCTGACGTGACGTGCGTTCTTCCAGCACCGGGGCCGCGCTCGGCGTGGACGTTTCGGCCTTGGCCACGGCATGCCGGCGCCAGCCGCTGGCGGAGCGGGAATAGATCTCGATGCGCGTCTTGTCGTCGGCCCGTCGAGTCAACTGCGTTGTGACCTGAGTGTGCTCGTCCAGATCGAGCATCTGTTCGATCTCGAGCTGGTTGATCGAGAGGGCATCGACCGGCAGATCGAAAGCCTCGCTGGCCGCCGCCAACGCGATCTCGGCGAAACCCGCCGCCGGCATGATGGCCTGACCGAACACCTTGTGGTCGCCGAGCCAGGGGCAAGCCTTGGTTCCGACGTCGGCCTGCCAGACGTGGTCGTGGCCAGAGGGAACCTCGATGTGCACGCCGAGCAACGGGTGGGCGGCCACCAATTCAGATATCCCGGACCGATCCTCGACCCAGAATTGGGTGTGCTGCCAGGGCGTCACCGGGATGTCGGCGAGTTGACCAGTGACAGCGTCGGCGGGCTTTTTGCCGACCGCCGCCAGGTTCGTGTGGAAGGTGATGGCGTCGTCTCCGTCGCGTTGCAAGGTGGCGGTTATCAGTCGGGTTCGGCTCTCGGCTGCGGCCAACGTGTCGGTGATGGCATGCGTCAGCAGCGGGTGGGGGCTGATCTCGACAAAGGTGTGATGTTGCGCGCCGGCGGTGGTGATGGCCTGGTGGAACCGCACCGGATTGCGCAGGTTGGCCGCCCAGTAGTCGGCGTCGAGCACCGGCTGAGGCTGCTCGCAGGTGGTCGTGATCATCGGGATGGCGGGCGGCTGGGGAGTCAAATCCGCTAGCGCGCTTCGCAAGTCGGGCAGGATTGGATCGATGATGGGGTGATGCGAGGCGACATCGACCTCGATCCGTCGGGCTAGCCGATTCTGGCCGGCCACCGCGGCGATCACGGCGTCCACCGACTCGGGCGGGCCGGCCACCACCGACTGGTGCGGCGAGGCGTGCACGGCCAGTGTCACCTGCGGATAGTCGGCTATCAGAGCCTCGGCGGCATCGGAGTCGAGTTCCAACAGGGCCATCGCGCCCTGGCCGGCCAGCCGCGCCATCAGTCGCGAGCGGGTGGCGATGACTTTGAACCCGTCCGCCGGTGTCAAAGCCCCGGCTACCACGGCGGCGGACACCTCGCCCATCGAGTGGCCCACCACCGCGTCGGGTGTCACGCCGTGGGAGCGCCACAGTGCGGTCAGCGCCAGTTGGATACCCACCAGCACCGGCTGGATGCGGTCGATGCCGACCACCTCGCGGCCCTCGGTAAGGGTCTGCTGCAGCGAAAAACCGGCCTGGGCAACGAAATCGGGCTCCAGCTCGGCGATGGCTGCGGCGAATGACGGCTCGTCGGCCAACAACTGCCTGCCCATGCCAACCCACTGCGAGCCCTGTCCGGAGTACACGAACACGGTGCCCGGCTGGTTTTGGACGTCCTGGCAGCCCAGGACTCCGGGGCCAGGCTGGCCGGCGGCCAGTGCCCGCAGCCCCTCGACCGCGCCGGCTCGATCACGCGCAACCACGGCGCCGAACTTGCCATGGCGGGCCCGATGATGGTTGAGCGTGTGTGCCACATCGGCCAGCGGCGTCTGGGCCCCCGGTCCGTCCACCCAGTCGGCCAAGGCGGACGCCATCGCGGCCACCCGCTGCGGCGTCTTGCCCGAGACGACCAACGCCGACAACCCGGAACGGGGCTGATCCGCCGGCGCGGGCGCCGGGGGCTGCTCGAGCACCACGTGCGCATTCGTCCCGCTCAGGCCGAACGAGGAAACGGCCGCCCTGCGCAGGCCGGCGGGCCATTGCGCGCCCTGCGTGGGCACGAACAGCCGGGTTGACGATGCGTCGATGGCCGGATTCCAGCGGGAAAAGTGCAGATTGGGCGGAATGTATCCGTGCGCCACCGCCAGCGTCGCCTTGATGAAACTGGTAATCCCGGCGGCCGCCTCGAGGTGACCGAGGTTGGTCTTCACCGACCCCAGGGCGCACGAGTCCGCACCCTTGTCTTTGCCAAGGCCATAGGTGGCCGCGAGCGCCTCGAATTCAATGGGATCGCCCAACACCGTTCCAGTGCCGTGGGTCTCGACATAGTTGACGCTGTCGGCGGTCGCATCGGCCAGCTTCAACGCCGTGCCGATCACATCACGCTGCGCTGCCGCGTTCGGCGCGGTCATGCCGTTGGATCGACCGTCTTGGTTGATCGCCGAGCCCCGGACCACTGCCAGCACGCGGTCGCCATCGCGGACGGCGTCGACCAACCGCTTGAGCACCACGACCCCGCAGCCTTCACTGCGGACGAACCCGTCGGCCAAGGCGTCGAAGGTTTTACACCGGCCGGTCGGTGACAGGGCGGACCACTTGGACAGCGCGATGCTGGTGAACGGTGACAGCATGAGCTGAACCCCACCCGCGAGCGCCACGTCGCTTTCGCGCAATCGCAGGCTCTGGCAAGCCAAGTGCAGCGCCACCAGAGACGACGAACACGCGGTGTCCACGGCCACGGCTGGGCCGCGCAGTCCCAACAGATAGGAAATCCGCCCCACCGCGGCACTGTGCGGATTGCCGGTGCTGATGTACGCGTCGATCTCGGCGCGACGCTCGAGGTTCACGATCGTGTAGTCCCACGCCGACAACCCCATCACCGCCGCGGTTCGGGTGCCGCTCAGCGGATCCGGTGGCAGGCCGGCATGCTCGAGGGCTTCCCAGGCAACTTCGAGCAGCACCCGCTGCTGGGGGTCCATTGCCACGGCCTCGCGCGGGGTGATGCCGAAGAAGTCGGCGTCGAACCCGGCGACGTCGTCGATGAATCCGCCCCATTTCGTCGTCATCCGCCCCGGTGCCCGCGGATCGGGGTCATAGAACGCGTCCGCGTCCCATCGATCGGCCGGCACCTCGTCGACGGCGTCCCTGCCGTCTACCAGCAGCTGCCAAAAGCTGTCCGGCCCCGAGACATTCCCCGGCAACCGGCAACCGATCCCAATCACTGCCACCGGCTCGGCGATATCCGTCGGGAACGCCGTTCCCGCCCGCACAAGTTCACGCGCGAGGACCTCGCGCGCCTTCGGTGACATCTGTGCCGCGCGTTCGGCAAGACTTGTCATTACTCGCTGCTCCCCGTTGCCGTTTCCAGCTCGCTTGCTGCCACGAGGTCGGACAGCAATTCCATTTCTTCGTCCGACAATGCCGCCTCCGCGTCGCGCGTCTGCTCGACATCGGCTAGCTGCGCATAGCCAAGGCGTTCGCACAACGCGCCGGCAAGATCGGTGATGGTCGGGTATGCCCAGACCAAAGCCGCCGGCAACGTGGTGCCCAGGCTCGCTTCGAGCCTGTTGCGCAACTCGAGGGCCATCAGCGAGTCCAGACCGAGGGACTCCATCGGCCGGTCGACGTCGATCGGCTCGGTTGAGCGCAGCACCGCCCGGATCTCGCCGGCGATCGCGGCCGCGAGCCGGGCGGGACGCTCGGCGGCGGCCGCACCCTCCAAGGCATCCAATTCCGCTCGGATCGCGCCGCCAGCACGGCGCTCCGGCGTGGTCGACTCCTGCAGCTTCGAGAACAGCGACGAACCCGCTGCGGCCGGGAAGGATTGGAACCACTGCCGGGCGTCGAGAATGAACACACCGGTGCGTGCCCGGTCTGCCGATAGCACCAGCTGCATTGCCGCCAGTCCCTGCTCGACGGTGATCATCGAGACACCGAGATCGGCGAAGAACTGGGCGCGGCCGACTTCGGCCCACGGGCCCCAGTTGATTCCCACGGCGGGCAGTCCGAGCGAACGGCGATAGGCGACCAGGCCGTCGACGAACGAGTTCGCGGCGGCGTAGGAACCCTGACCGGGCGCCCCAAGCAGCGAAGCCACCGACGAGAAGGTCAGCCACCAATCGAGGTCGAGGTCGGCGGTGGCCTCGTGCAGCCGCCAGCTACCGGCGACTTTCGGAGTGAACACCCGGCGCGCGGCCGATTCCGACATGTTCAAGACAATCTCGTCGTCGAGCACCATCGCGCTGTGCAGGACTCCGGCCAGCCGGAAGCCGCTGTTCTGCACCGTCTGCACCAGCCGTTCGGCGGTGCCGGGCTCGGCGATGTCGCCGGTGACGACCTCGATCCGGGTGCCACCGGAGCTCAGATCCGCGATGGCCGCCCGAACGTCGTCGCTGGGCTCCGAACGTCCGTTCAGCACAATCAAACCCGCGCCCTGCTCGGCCAGCCACCGCGCGACCACGAAACCCAAACCGCCCATGCCGCCCACGATGAGGTAGCCGCCCTCCGGGCTGACCAACGGCTCCGGTGGGGGCGAGGCGATCGCCTCGACAGTGCCGCCATCGGGGATCGAGATGACGATCTTGCCGGTGTGCTTGCCGGAGGCCATGAGCCGAAATCCGTCGGCCGCATCGCGCAGACCGAATTCGGTGACCGGAAGCACTTCCAGCGTGCCATCGGCCACATGCTCGAGAATTTCCTGCAGAAGTTCGCGGTACTTGGCCGGCTGCAGCTTCAGATTCAGGTCAAGGTCCACCACCGAGAACGACGCGCTCTTCGCCAATGCGGCCAATCCCAGGTTGGCGTTGGCGTGGACGTCCTTCTTGCCCAGTTCGATAAACCGGCCGCCAGGGGCCAGTATCTGCACGCCGCGCTGAATCGCCTCGCCGGCCAGCGAGTTGAGAACGATGTCGACACCGTAGCCGTCTGTGAGCTCCAGAATTTCGTCGGCGAAGTCGACGGTGCGCGAGTCGCCGACGTAGTCGACGCCCAGGCTGGACAGCATTTCGCGTTTGGCATCCGAGCCGGCCGTCGTGTAGATGCGCGCGCCGATCATCTTCGCGATCGACACCGCTGCCATTCCGACCCCGCCGGTGGCGGAGTGGATCAGCACGCGTTCGCCGGGGGACAGCCGCCCGACCTCGCACAACGAGTGCCACGCGGTGAGATAGGCGATGCCGAAGGTGGCCGCCTCGTTATCGGGCAACGTGTCGGGGATCGGGACGACGAGATCGGCAATCGTGCCCAGATGCGATCCGAATGTGCCTGGGCCGAAGGCGATCACGCGCTGCCCGATCTCGAGTGAGTCGACGTCGTCGCCGATGGCAGTCACGTAGCCGACACACTCGCCGCCGATCACCGGAGCCGCACCGTCGAGTCCCGGGTAGACGCCCATCGCCTTGAGCACATCGCTGAAGTTGAGCCCGGCGGCGGCGACACGAACCTCCACCTGATCGCCTTGAGGCCGGCATCGTTTCACCTGATGCACGGTCAGCGAGTCCAGCCGTCCGGGTTGATCGGTCCGCAGCTGTACCGCCCCGCCGGCGTCCAGATTTACCACGGTGCGGCGAGATTCGAGTTCGAGATCCCCGGTGCCAACCGTCGGTGCGGCCACCAGTCGGTGGACAAAGCGTTGTCCGTCCCGAAGCGAGATTTCGTCGTCGTCCGTGCCGGCCAGCAACTCTTGGGTCAGGGCGGCAAGTGAGCCCTCGCCGTCGCCCTCGATGTCGACGAGGGTGGTCTTGAGTTCCGGGTGCTCGAAGGTGAGCACGCGCGCGATTCCTCGAAGCTGTGTCTGTGCCAGGGTGACCTCGTCGGCCGGACTCAGCTGTTGTGCGCCCCGGGTGACGATCCACAGTCGTGGGCTGTTCCGGGCCCCCATCCGCGTCACGGTCTGTGCCACGTCGGCGATCATCAGCGTGCGCTGCTGGGTCAGGTCCAGTTGAGCGTCCTGCGGCAGGGCCTCATCGACGGCTCGTGGCGGACAGACCACGACGATGTCCTGCCACCGGGCATCGGTTCGGGTGATGGCCGCGCGCAGCTTGGCTGCGTCGGCCGGTGACACCACGTCCAGCTCGGCGGCGCTGCCGGTCAGCGACGTCTGCAGGGCCGGCAACAGCCGGTCGTCGGCGCCGAGGTCACCGATCAACAACACGGCACCGGGTGTGGCGGCGGTTTGGTCGAGGGGTTTTGGCTCCCATTCCAGAGTGAACAGGCGGCTGGTGAGTTCGGTCGGGCTGGCGCTGGACCCCAGCACCGCCATCTCTACCTCGTCGATGACCAGCAGCGGCTGGCCATCGGGATCAACCAGGGTCACTCGGCCCACGAGGCGGTCCGGGCGATCGGTGGCGGCGAGCGAGCCGATCGCGCGGACTCCCTCGGCGATGTCGCCGTACACGTGGATACCCGCGAAACGTATTGGCAGCACCAGGGTGTGGCCAGAATCCTGCTGTTCGGCGAGTTCGAGGGCCATCCGGGTGGCCCCGAGGGTCTGCACCGCGATATCCATCATCACCGGGTGTAGCGCGAAGCCGCGGTAACCGATCCTGGCCGAAGAGGGGAGCCGGACGTCCGCACGGGCGGCACCCGACTCGGTGACGGCGAGGCCGACGATTCCGCGAAACGCGGGTCCGTGCTGTTGCCCGGCGCCGCGGAGCCGCTGATAGAGCTGCTCCGGGTCGAGTTCGTCGGTTGGGGCGCCCGCTTCCTCGACCGCCGGTCGCGGTGCGTCGCTATCGGAGGCGTCGTGGCGCGCGAGTGTCGCGGAGGCGTGCTTGACCCACCCCGAGGCGCCGCTTTGGGTGCTGATCTCGATCCGGCAGGTGTGCTCGTCCCCGGTGAGGGTGGTGACAAGTTTGGTGCCGTCGGTGACGTGGAGCAGTTGATGGAGGCTCAGTTCACGAATCACCCAGGGCTGATGCGCGTTTGAGGCCACCGAACCGTCCGGGCCGGCTGGGTCTGCCGAACCCTGGTCGCCTTCAGCGTCTTTGAAGGTGTCCATCGCTGCTGCCAGCGCGACCTCGGCGTAGGCCGACCCCGGCAGCACGCAAAGGTCGTCGATGACGTGATCTCCGAGCCACAGCAGATCCGGGCCTAGCTGGGATTCCCATACCCGGGTGCCATTGGTGGGATCGGTGACACCGATGCCGAGCAGTGGGTGGGATCCGGTCGCATAGCGAGACGCGGTCGTGCTGGAAATCCAGTGCTGGCCGTGTTGCCAGGGGGTGGTGGGTAGCACCGGGTGCGGTTCGGCAGGGTGCGGCGTCTGGGGGCCGCGGGTGGTGTGGGTCGCGTTGAAGTTGGTGTGGAACGTCAGGGTGTCATGCGCATCGCGCTGCAGGGTGCCGATGCTCAGATAACTCGCACCGGAATCGGTTTCGCCTTGGGCGCTGTCCTGGCTTGCGGCCAGCGTCTCGCTGATGGCGTGTGTCAACAGCGGGTGTGCGCTGATCTCGATGAAGGTGTGGTGGGCGGTGTCGGCACCGTTGAAGGCATGGGTGATGGCCTGCTGGAAGCGCACCGGGTTGCGCATGTTGGTGGCCCAGTGCTCGGCGTCGAAGGCCGGGCGACTTTCCAGATCCTCATAGGTGGTTGAGATGATCGGAATGGAGGGCGGCCGTGGGGTGAGGTCGGCCAACTCGGACCGCATCAGGGGCTGCAGGGCATCCATCGCCGGGTTGTGTGGGGCCACTTCGATATTGACCCGGCCGGCGAAGCGGTTCTGCGCGCGTACCTGCTCGATGAGTTCGTCGATCATCTGGGGCGGGCCCGCGATGACGGTTTGGCGTGGCGAGGCGTAGATGGCCAACGTGACCTCGGGGTAGCCAGCGATCAGTGCCTCGGTAGCCGTGGCGTCCAGTTCGAGCATCGCCATGGTGCCCTGGCCCGACAGCGGTGCCATCAGCCGGGACCGGGTCGCGGTCACCCGCAGGCCCTCGGCCGGC
The DNA here is from genome assembly GCF_022354805.1 of Mycobacterium liflandii. Classification (NCBI taxonomy): domain Bacteria; kingdom Bacillati; phylum Actinomycetota; class Actinomycetes; order Mycobacteriales; family Mycobacteriaceae; genus Mycobacterium; species Mycobacterium liflandii. The sequence continues at coordinate 2,598,564 of NZ_CP023138.1, forward strand.
GTCAAGGCGCCGGCCACCACCGCGGCGGCCACTTCACCCATGGAATGGCCGATCACCAGATCGGGTGTAACCCCGTAGTGGCGCCACAGCGCGGTGAGCGCCAACTGCATCCCGATCAGACCCAGCTGGATCTGTTCGATGCCTTCCAGTTCTTTTCCGTCGGCGATCACGTCGTGGAGCGAAAACCCGGCCTCGGCCAGGAACACCGGTTCCAGTTCGGCGATCGCCGCGGCGAATGCGGGTTCGTCGGCGAGAAGTTGGCGGCCCATTCCGGCCCACTGCGACCCGCGACCCGAGTACACGAACACGGTGCCGGGCCCGAGCGGCTTCTCGGGGCAGCCGACTACGCCGGTGGCCGGCTCGCCGGCGGCCAGCGCACGCAACCCCGTGATGGCTTGCTCGCGGTCGACGGCGGCCACCGTGGCAAATTTGGGTTGGCGGGCGCGGTGATGGTTGAGCGTGTGGGCCACATCGCTCAGTGGCACCTCGCTACCGGGGCCTTCCATCCAATCGGCCAGCGCAGCGGCCGTTGCGGCCACCCGCTGCGCCGTCTTACCCGACACCACCAGCGTCGACACCGCCGGAGCAGCGTCTCGCGGCACCGGCGCCGGATCCGGGGCCTGCTCGATCACCACGTGCGCATTGGTCCCGCTGACACCGAACGACGACACGCCGGCCCGGCGCGGTTGATCGGTGGCCGGCCATTCCATTTCCTCGGTGGCAATGGTCAGCCGCGACACGCCTTCACTGGCGTGGGGAGTGAGCTGGCGGAAGTTCAAGTTGCGTGGAATACGGCCGTGTCCGACGGCCAGCACCGACTTCATGAATCCGGCGATCCCGGCCGCGGCCTCCAGGTGGCCGAGGTTGGTCTTGACCGCGCCGAGCACCAGCGGCTCGCGGCCCTCCCGATCGGCGAAAACCTTACTCAGCGAGTCGAGTTCGATCGGGTCGCCGAGGGGAGTGCCGGTTCCGTGCGCCTCGATGTAGTCGATGTCGGCCGGCGTCAACTTGGCCGAATCGAGCGCCTGCGCCAGCAGCGCTTGCTGGGCCGGGCCGTTGGGAACCGTCACGCCACTGCTGGCGCCGTCCTGGTTGACCGCCGAACCGCGCACCACGGCGAGGATCCGATTGCCGTCGCGCTGCGCGTCGGACAACCGCTTGAGCACCACCACGCCAGCGCCTTCGCTGCGTACGTACCCGTCGGCGTCCGCGTCGAAGGTCTTGCATTGACCCTCCGGCGACAGCATGCCCCACCGGGAGCAGGCGATGCTGGTTCCGGGGCTGAGCAACAGGTTGATCCCGCCGACCAAGGCCATGTCGGTTTCGCGCCAGCGCAGGCTTTGGCAGGCCAGGTGGATGGCCACCAACGACGACGAGCACGCCGTGTCCAGGACCATGGCGGGACCTCGGGCCCCGAGCAGATAGGCGGTTCGTCCGGCAGCGAAGTTCGCCGAGTTCCCGGTGAGCAGGTAGGCGTCCAGTTCTTCGGCTCGCACGGCGCCCGACATCATCAGCATGTAGTCATAGGCCGTTACGCCGACGAAAACCCCGGTCTGGGTGCCGCGAATGGTCTGCGGCGGGATTCCCGCGTTTTCCAGGGCTTCCCAGGCAATTTCGAGGAACAACCGTTGTTGCGGGTCCATCGCCGCCGCCTCGCGCGGCGGGATGGAGAAGAACTCCGCATCGAATTCGCTCGGCTCCCATGTCGAGAGGAAGCCGCCTTCGCGATTACAGATCGTTCCCGCAAGGGTGTGGTCGTCGGTGTAGAGGGCGTCGGCGTCCCACCGCTGGGAGGGAACCCGGACGATGCCGCTGCGGCCTTCGTGCAGCAAGTCCCAAAACTGTTCCGGGTTGTTGACTCCACCAGGGAATCGGCACCCCATGCCAACCACTGCGATTGGCTCGGTGCCCGCCTTTTCGGCGATTTCCAGGCGTGCGCTGAGTTCATCGATCTTGCGCAGCGCATCGGTTATGACCGCTCTGCGGTCCGGTGTCGCGGTCATCAGGTTCCTCGCAGCCTCTGCGAAAGCTGTTCCAATAGTTCGGCTTCGGTCAGTTCGTCGTAAACATCGGCTGTCGACTCATCGTCGGTCTCCAGCTCGGGCAGGATAGTCGCCAGATAGTCGGTAAGGCTGTAAACGGTCGGGTAGTCGAAAACCACCGACGGTGGCAGGAACTCGCCGAGGCTGTCCGACAGCGCCCGCTGCAGCGTCACGCTCATCAATGAGTCCATCCCGAGCTGGAAGAAGCCCGTGGAGGGATCCAGCGATTCGCCCGCATGTAAACCCATCACGTTGGCGGCAAGCATTGCCACCTGGTCGTGCAGCATGTCGTGGCGACGCTCCGGTGCACAGTTGCGCAGGGCGACACGGAATTCGCTTTCCAGCACCGTCGTCTCGTCCGAGACCGGCAGCACATCATCGACGATGCGCAGCGACCCGCGGGTTCGGTAGGCGGCGGCCAGCAGCGGCCAATCCGCCGCCACGACTACCGAATGCACTCCGGCGGCTTGGCTCATCACCAGCGGCAATGCGCCGATGGCGACGTCGTCCTGCATGGGCACCAACCCGGAGCCGAGGCTGACCTGGCTGGCATCGTGCTCGGCGTCGGCGAGGGACTTCCACAGGCCCCAGTTGACCGTGGTGGCCGGCAACCCCATCACCCGGCGCGCGTAGGCCAGTGCGTCGAGGTAGCCGCTGGTGGCGGTGTAGTGGGCTAGCCAGCGTGAGCCGATCAGGCCGGAGATGGAGGAGAACAAGACGAAGTGACGCACCGGGACCTTCAGCGACAACCGGTGCAGCAGGGCCGCGGCGTCGAGTTTGGGCGCAAACATGGCCGTCACGTCGTCGTTTGTCATCTCGGTGAGCAGCACGGGCTGGCCCGCGAAGGCGGCCAGATAGATGCCTTCCAGCGGTGGCAAGTCGGCACCGAACCGGTCGAACAACGCGGTCATCGCGGCTTCGTCGGTGGCATCAGCGGCCGCGATGACGAGGTTAACCCCTTCTGCGGCAAGGCTTTCAGCCAACTTCTGCAGCCGCTGAGCGGGATTGCGCGATACGGCGACGATGGTCTTGGCGCCCATCTCGGCGAGCTGGTTGATGAGGTGCGGCCCGATGTTACCGGTGGCGCCGATCACCAATTGGCTAGCGCCGGCATCCAGCGCGACCGGTTGCGCGGCGAGGGAGTGTCTGCGCAACCGGGGAACGTGGCGCACCCCCGACCGGTAGACCACCTGGTCCTCCGAGTCGGTGGCGTCGGCTTCGTCCAACACCTGGCGCGCGACCACCTGGGCCGGCACCGAGTTGTCGAAATCGATTATTGCGCGCCAGATTTCGGGGTGCTCGAGGGTGATGGTGCGGCCCAGGCCCCACAGCACGCCATGGCTGGGGTTCGCGGGATCGCCTTCGGCGATCGGCTGGGCGTTGCGGGTGGCGATGAGCAACTTGGCCGGTGAGCCGTTGGCGATCATCGCAGTGGCGAGGCGGCGCGCCTGGTGGAACAGCTGGTAGGCCTCTGCGACATCGAGCAGGTCGGCGGGGACCGGCGGCGCGTAGAGCACGTAGTCGACATCGCTGAGCGCCCGGGCCAACGCGGCCGGCTCGCTATCGCTGTCCAGCACGTCCGCGCCACGGCCCAGTTCGGCGGCCAGGTCGGCATTGCCCAGCACCAGCCACCGGCCGTGGACCGCGGTCTGCGCACTCGGCGTGTCCGGCAAGGACTGCGCCGCCCACACAACCTTGTGGGACCACTCGTCGAGGAGGCTGCCGCTCTCCGGTGACCAGCGGGTATCCAACGCGGCCCCGGTACCGTCTCGAGACTCCGACCGCGACAGCGCGGGTGAACTCGAGGCCGCGTTGTCGATCCAGTGGCGGGTGTGGTGCCAGGGTGTGGTGGGGATTTGGGGGTGTGGTTCGGGGGGGTGGGGGGTTTGGGGTGGGGCGGTGCGCACGGTGTTGAGGTTGGTGCGAAAGACGATGGTGTCGTCGCTGTCGCGTTGCAGGGTCCCCAGGCTGGTGTATTTACTTCCGGGCTGCACGGTGTGCAGGGTTTCCAGGATCGCTTGGGTCAACAGCGGGTGTGCGCTGATTTCGATGAAGTTGTGCTTGTCGGTTGCCGCTGCGGTGATGGCTTGTTGGAAGTGCACTGGGTTGCGCATGTTGATGGCCCAGTGCTCGGCGTCGAAGGTCGGGCCGGATTCGCGGGCGGCGCCCAGGTCCGCGTAGGTGGTGGAGATGATCGGGATTGTTGGGGTCCGCGGCGCCAGATCCGCTAGTTCCGAACGCATCTGGGGTTGCAGCGCGTCCATGGCGGGGTTGTGCGGGGCCACTTCGATGTTGACTCGGGTGGCGAAACGGTCGCGGGCGCGTACGACGGTGATCAACTCGTCGATCTGGTCGGTGGGCCCGGAGATCACGGTCTGGCGTGGCGAGTTGTAGATGCCCAGCGTGACCTGTGGGTAGTCGGCGATCAGCGCCTCGGTCTGGGACGCGTCGAGCTCCAGGAGGGCCATACCGCCTTGTCCGGACAGTGGGGCCATCAGCCGCGAGCGCACGGCGGTCACCCGCAATCCTTCGGCGGGGGTCAGTGCTCCGGCGACCACGGCGGCGGCGACCTCGCCCATGGAGTGGCCGATGACCAGGTCGGGCTGGATTCCGTAGGAACGCCACAGCTCGGTGAGGGTGAGCTGCATGCCGATCAGACCTAGCTGGATCTGTTCGATGCCGACTAGTTCTGTTCCGTTGGCCAGGACGTCGTGCAGGGAGAACCCGGCTTCGGCCAGGAATACCGGTTCCAGTTCGGCGACGGCTGCGGCGAAGGCGGGTTCGTCGGCCAGCAGTTGGCGGCCCATTCCGGCCCACTGCGATCCGCGGCCGGAGTAGACGAACACAGTGCCCGGCTCGGGCGGGGCGTCGGCTGGATTGACCACGCCGGGGGCGTGTTGGTTGGCGGCCAGCGCGCGTAGTCCGGCCACCGCTTGGGCGCGTTCCCGGGCGACCACGGTGCCGAACCTGGCCTGCCGGGAACGGTGATGGTTGAGCGTGTGGGCCACATCGGCCAGCGCCACCTCGGCGCCCGGGCCCTCCATCCAATCGGCCAGCATCCCGGCCGTCGCAGCCACCCGCGCCGGCGTCTTACCCGCCACCACCAGCGTCGTGACCTCATCGTCGGTGCCGCGCCGGCCGGCTGGCGACAGTTCCGGACCCTGCTCGACGATTGCATGCGCATTCGTCCCGCCCAGGCCGAAGGAGGAAACCGCCGCCCGTCGTGGACCCGAATCTGACGGCCAAGCAATGTTGTCGAGCGGAACGAAAAGCCGCGTCGATGCCGCGTCGATGGCCGGATTCCATTGTGAGAAGTGCAGGTTCGGGGGGATTTGGCCGTGTTGTACGGCCAGTACCGCCTTGATGAACCCGGCCACGCCGGATGCGGCCTCGAGGTGACCGATGTTGGTCTTGACGGCTCCCAGTGCGCACGAGTCGCCATCCTGGCCTTTGATGAGGCCATAGGTGGCCGCCAGCGCCTCGAACTCGATCGGGTCCCCGAGTTGGGTTCCGGTGCCGTGGGTCTCCACGTAGTGCACACTCTCCGGCGCGACATCGGCCGAGCGCAACGCGTCGGCGATCACATCGCACTGGGCGGCCGTGTTCGGTGCCGTGATGCCGTTGGAGCGCCCGTCCTGGTTGACCGCGGAACCGCGCACCACCGCCAGTATCTGATTCTGGTCACGTAGCGCGTCGGTAAGACGCTTGAGCACCACAACCCCGGCGCCTTCACCACGTACGAACCCGTCGGCGGCCGCATCGAAGGTGGCGCACCGGCCTTCCGGTGAGAGCAGGCCCCACGCCGAGATAGCGATCTGGGTCTCCGGGCGCAGGGTCGCGCTGACCCCGCCCGCCAGTGCCAGATCGGTTTCGCGCAGGCGCAGGCTCTGGCACGCCAGGTGGATCGCCGACAAGGACGACGAGCAGGCCGTGTCGATTGCCGCGGCCGGGCCACGCAGCCCCAGCAGGTAGGAGATCCGCCCGGCGGTAATGCTGTGCGAGTTGCCGGTTCCGGTGTAGGCGTCCACGTCTTCGCGGCTGGACGCCAACATGGATTGGTACTCGTTGAAGTAGACGCCCATCATGACCGCGGTTCGCGTGCCGGCGAGGGATTCCGTTGGAATGCCCGCATGTTCGAGGGCTTCCCAGGTGACCTCGAGCAGCATCCGCTGTTGCGGGTCCATCGACGCCGCTTCGCGCGGGGTGATGCCGAAGAATTCGGCGTCGAATCCGGCGATGTCTGCTACGAAGGCGCCCCACTTGGTGGTCATGTGCCCGGGCGTCAACGGGTCGGGGTGGTAATAGTCGTCCGCGTCCCAGCGCTCCGCGGGAATCCCCGAGATGGCGTTGCCGCCTTCGACCAACAGGTCCCAGAAGCTGTCGGGGCCCGTCACGTTCCCCGGAAAACGGCAGCCGATACCCACGACCGCCACGGGCTCTGCCGTGGTGGTGCGTGAGGCCCGGGAGAACTCCTCGGACAGGGCAGCACGCTGCTGAGCCGTCATACTCGAGATGCGGCTGTACACAGATCGCATTACCCAGGGCCCTCCGGGAGCAGTGAAGACGACTCGATGCGGTCGAACAGGCTGTCCAATGTGCTTCCCGCTGAAGCGGACAATTCGGCCATCTGGTCGTTACTTGAATTATCTTGTGGCGCAACACGGTTAGCGAGATAGCTGGCAAGTGATGCGACAGTCGGGTGATTGAACAGCATGGTTGCCGACAACTCGATACCCACGAACATCTCGGCCTCGCGCCGAATCGCCATCGCCATCAGGGAATTGAGCCCCAGTTCGGCAAGCGGCCGGTCGGTTTCCAGATCTGACTCCGAAACCCGCAGCTCGCGGGCGACTATCCTGCGTAGCCCCGCTTCAAACTCGGTGCGCACTTCCTGCGCCGACAGGTGCGACCAATCTCGCGCCGGAATCGTCGAAGCCTCCGCAAAATCGCGCAGCAGGTCGTCAACGATGTGCAGGGACCCGCGGGTTCGGTAGGCGGCGGCCAGCAGCGGCCAATCCGCTTCGACCACAACGGAATGCACTCCGGCGGCTGGGTTCATCAGCAGCGGCAGTGTGCCGATGGCGACCTCGTCCTGCATCGGCAGTAGTCCGGATCCCACGCTGACCTGGCTGGCGTCGTGCTCGGCGTCCGCGAGGGACTTCCACAGGCCCCAGTTGACCGTGGTGGCCGGCAACCCCAGGGCGTGGCGTGCGTAGGCCAGTGCGTCGAGGTAGCCGCTGGTGGCGGTGTAGTGGGCGAGCCAGCGTGAGCCGATCAAGCCGGAGATGGAGGAGAACAAGACGAAGTGGCGCGCCGGGACCTTCAGCGACAACCGGTGCAGCAGGGCCGCGGCGTCGAGTTTGGGTGCAAACATGGCGCGCACGTCGGCATCGGTCATTTCGTTGAGCAGGACCGGTCCGCCGGCAAAGGCCGCCAGATAGATGCCTTCCAGCGGTGGCAAGTCGGCACCGAACCGGTCGAACAGCGCTGTCATCGCTGCTTCGTCGGTGGCATCAGCAGCTTCGATGACGAGGTTGGTCCCTTCTGAGGCAAGACTTTCAGCCAGTTCTTGGAGTCGCTGTCCGGGATTGCGCGACACCGCGACAACGGTCTTGGCGCCCATCTGCGCCAGCTGGCGGATCAAGTACGGGCCGATGTTACCAGTCGCGCCGATGACGAGTTGACTGCTGTTGGGGTCCAGCGTCACCGGCGCCACGGCAGGCGCCGTGCGGCGCTGCAAGCGGGGCACGTGGCGACCGCCACACCGGTAAACGACCTGGTCTTCGCCATCGGTGCCGGTGACTTCGCCCAGTATCTTCGGCGCCGCCAGCTCGGCCGGCATCGATTCGTCCAAATCGATAATGCCGCGCCAAATTTCGGGGTGCTCCAGGGCGATGGTGCGGCCCAGGCCCCACAGCACTCCGTGCGCGGGGTTGGCGCGATCGCCCTCGGCGATCGGCTGCGCGTTGCGGGTAACGAGCAACAGTTTGGCCGTCAAAGACGCCTTGGTCATCACCGTGACCAGGCGGCGCACCTGGTGGAAGAGCTGGTAGGCCGCGTTGACGTCGAGGGACTTTCCTGCGGGTGGGGCGTAGACCACATGCTCGACGCCGGCAAGCGCCGCGAGCAGCTCGCTCTCCTCGGTCAGCGCGGACGGGTCGATGACGTCGACGCGTGTTTGTGCGCCGGCGGCCAGGCCCAGCTCGGCACCGAGCTCTGCGTCCGCGAACACCAGCCACCGGGTACCGCTTGCGGTCTCGGTGCTTGCCTTGGCATCAGCCAACGGCTTGGTGGGCCAGCCCACCCGGTAGTGGCAGGAGTCAACCGCATCGTCGGAGTCGCCCGACACCGAGGGCTCGCTGGACCCAGCGGCGTCCTTGTCCGGGGTTGATGCCGATCGGCTGGCGACTGCTGGGGTGTCGATCCAGTGGTGGGTGTGGTGCCAGGGTGTGGTGGGGATTTGGGGGTGTGGTTCGGGGGGTGGGGGGTTTGGGGTGGGGCGGTGCGCACGGTGTTGAGGTTGGTGCGAAAGACGATGGTGTCGTCGCTGTCGCGTTGCAGGGTCCCCAGGCTGGTGTATTTACTTCCGGGCTGCACGGTGTGCAGGGTTTCCAGGATCGCTTGGGTCAACAGCGGGTGTGCGCTGATTTCGATGAAGTTGTGCTTGTCGGTTGCCGCTGCGGTGATGGCTTGTTGGAAGTGCACTGGGTTGCGCATGTTGATGGCCCAGTGCTCGGCGTCGAAGGTCGGGCCGGATTCGCGGGCGGCGCCCAGGTCCGCGTAGGTGGTGGAGATGATCGGGATTGTTGGGGTCCGCGGCGCCAGATCCGCTAGTTCCGAACGCATCTGGGGTTGCAGCGCGTCCATGGCGGGGTTGTGCGGGGCCACTTCGATGTTGACTCGGGTGGCGAAACGGTCGCGGGCGCGTACGACGGTGATCAACTCGTCGATCTGGTCGGTGGGCCCGGAGATCACGGTCTGGCGTGGCGAGTTGTAGATGCCCAGCGTGACCTGTGGGTAGTCGGCGATCAGCGCCTCGGTCTGGGACGCGTCGAGCTCCAGGAGGGCCATACCGCCTTGTCCGGACAGTGGGGCCATCAGCCGCGAGCGCACGGCGGTCACCCGCAATCCTTCGGCGGGGGTCAGTGCTCCGGCGACCACGGCGGCGGCGACCTCGCCCATGGAGTGGCCGATGACCAGGTCGGGCTGGATTCCGTAGGAACGCCACAGCTCGGTGAGGGTGAGCTGCATGCCGATCAGACCTAGCTGGATCTGTTCGATGCCGACTAGTTCTGTTCCGTTGGCCAGGACGTCGTGCAGGGAGAACCCGGCTTCGGCCAGGAATACCGGTTCCAGTTCGGCGACGGCTGCGGCGAAGGCGGGTTCGTCGGCCAGCAGTTGGCGGCCCATTCCGGCCCACTGCGATCCGCGGCCGGAGTAGACGAACACGGTGCCCGGCTCGGGCGGGGTGTCGGCTGGATTGACCACGCCGGGGGCGTGTTGGTTGGCGGCCAGCGCGCGTAGTCCGGCCACCGCTTGGGCGCGTTCCCGGGCGACCACGGTGCCGAACCTGGCCTGCCGGGAACGGTGATGGTTGAGCGTGTGGGCCACATCGGCCAGCGCCACCTCGGCGCCCGGGCCCTCCATCCAATCGGCCAGCATCCCGGCCGTCGCAGCCACCCGCGCCGGCGTCTTACCCGCCACCACCAGCGTCGACAGCGCCGGGGTCAAGCCCGCCTCGGGCGAGGAAGCCGCTTCTTGACCCTGCTCGATCACCACGTGGGCGTTGGTGCCGCCGAATCCGAATGACGACACGCCGGCCCGCCGCGGATGACCCGTGTCCGGCCAATCAGTCAGTTCGTCAACGACCTTCATCCGCAGGTCGGCGAAGGCAATGTGTGGGTTGGGGCTCTCGAAACGCTGGTTGGGCGGAATCCGGCCATGCTGCACCGCCAGCACCGCCTTGATGAAACCGGCGATTCCGGCCGCTGCCTCGGTGTGGCCGAGGTTGGTCTTGACGGCGCCGATGAGCAGCGGAGATTCCTCGGGACGACCGCGGCCCAGCACCGAGCCCAGGGCGCGCGCCTCGATCGGGTCGCCCAGCAATGTTCCGGTCCCGTGCGCTTCGACGTAGTCGACCTCGCTGGGCTGCATCCCCGCGTTCGTGTAGGCCGCACGGAGCACGGCCTGCTGCGCGGCCGGGTTGGGAGCCATCAGACCGTTGGAGCGACCGTCCTGGTTGATCGCCGAACCGCAGATCACTGCGAGCACTCGATCGCCGTCTTGCTGCGCATCGGTCAACCGCTTGAGCACCACCACCCCGGCACCTTCACCACGGACGAAACCGTCGGCGGCCGCGTCGAAGGCGCGACAGTTGCCGGTTGGCGACAATGCGCCGACCTGATCGAATCCGCGAAACACCGCCGGAGACAACAGCAAATTCACCCCGGCGGCGATCGCCAGGTTCGAGTCCTGCATGCGAAGGCTCTGGCAGGCGAGATGAATCGCCACCAACGACGACGAGCAAGCGGTGTCAACTGCCACCGAAGGGCCACGCAGGTCAAGGAAGTAGGAGAGGCGGTTGGCGATGATGCTCATCGCGCCGCCGGTGTTGCTCCAGCCATCGACTTGAGTGAGGTCGGTGGAAGCGATGGCGCCGTATTCACTCAGACATGAGCCGGCGAACACCCCGGTTTGCGAACGGCGCAGCGAGCTCGGCGGAATTCCCGCGTGCTCCAACGCTTCCCACGCCACCTCCAGCAGCAGGCGTTGCTGCGGGTCCATCTTGTCGGCCTCGCTGGCGGAGATCTCGAAGAAATCCGCGTCGAAGGCATCGATGTCGGTCAGGTACGAGCCCCACCGGGTGGTGCGGGCCAGCAGCGCTTTTACCGCGGGCGATCCGTCGTCGAATTGCGCCCACCGTTCGTCGGGAACCCGACCGATCGAGGACTTGCGGTCACAGAGGAACTGCCACAACGCTTCCGGTCCGGATATCCCGCCCGGAAACCGGCACCCCATGCCGACAACGGCGATGGGCTCCTCGAGTGAGCCGCGCACGGTGCGGCTCACTGCGGCTTCGGCCCCCGTGCTGGGCTCGGGCGCGGTCAGGTATGCGGCCAGGTCATTGATGGTCGGATGTTCCCAGAAGTCGATCGGGGAGACGGTCCTGCCCAGCAACTCGGTCAACTCGCCCGACAGCACAACGGCGTCACGGGAACTCACGCCGAGGTCAGCCAGCGAAAGGTTGGGGTCGACCTCATCGGGTGGGCAGCCGATGTTGGTGACCAGGTAATCGACGAGCCAGTGGCGGAGGTCGGCTTCTCCACCGATGCTCGGTGTCATACCGTCACGTCCAGCCGATTGAATCCGTCGCTGCGATAGCGTTCGACGCAGGCCGCACGCCGGATCTTTCCGCTGGTGGTGATCGGGATCGAGCCGGGCGGTACCAGCACGACGTCGGCCACCCGCAGACTGTGTGACTTCGAGATCGCCGAAGTGATCTCGCGCTTCACCGAGCGGAGCTTGACCATGGCTTCCTCCGCGGAAGCCCCCCGTCGCTTCAGCTCGATGATCGCCACCAGTTGCTCGGTGATGTTGTCCGGCACGGCAATGGCCGCCACGCGCCCGCCGGTGATTTCCTGGATCGTCGCTTCGATGTCGTCGGGGTAGTGGTTGCGGCCGTCCACGATCACGAGGTCCTTGATCCGGCCCATGATGAACAGTTCGCCATTGGACATGACGCCCAAGTCTCCGGTGCGCAGCCACGGCCCCTCAGGTGTTCCGGGCGCGGGATTGACGATCCGTGCGTTGAACGTGCGGTCGCTCTGCTCGGGCTTCTGCCAGTACCCCATGGCCACGTGCTCGCCATGCGCCCAGATCTCACCGACCGTCCCCGATGGGTTCTCGATCATGGTCTCGGGGTTGACGATTCGCACGGCCGACGGGTCGGGCGAGCCGTAGCTGATGAGTTCGGTGCCGACCGATCCGTCAGCCCGGCACGGCCTGGCGTGGCCGGCGGTCAGGGACTCGTAGTCGAACCGGACCGTCCTGGGGGTGGTGCCGGGTTCCGGTGCGGCCACGTAGAGGGTTGCCTCGGCGAGGCCGTAGGACGGCCGCACCGCAGCGGGGCTGAGGTTGAAGGGAGTGAAACGCTCGGTGAACCGCTTGATCGTTGCCACGTGAATGCGCTCACTGCCGCTGACGATCCCGAGCACATCACCCAGGTCGAGTCCGGCCAAGTCCTCGTCGGTCGTCCTGCGCACCGCCAATTCGAAGGCAAAGTTCGGCGCCGCGGAAAAGCATTTGGGATGGCTGGCCAGCAACTGCATCCAACGGGCCGGCCGGCGCAGGAACGACATCGGGCTCAACAAGACGGCGGTGCAACCGGTCACCAACGGGGCGCAAATTCCGAGGATGAGTCCCATGTCGTGAAACAGTGGCAGCCATGAGACCACGGTGGTGTCCGCGGGGAACTTGTCGGGACCGCCGAAGTACCCGTACAGGCTCTGCGTCACGTTCGCGATGACATTCTCGTGCGAGACGATGACGCCAGCCGGGGTGCGGGTCGACCCGGACGTGTACTGCAGATACGCGGACCCGGAGGCGGGCTGTGGGAGAGCTTGCTGCGGGTGCGGGGTGTCCAGGTCGAGCAGGTCGACCTCGATGACCGGCGGAGCGGGCTGTCCGTCTTGTGAGCTGGCGTATTTTGTTACGTCGCCTACCACGGCCGAGGTCGTGAGAATGGCGACCGGTTGGGAATCCCGCAGTACCGCGGATACACGTTCGTCATGAACGCCGTACTCCGGTGTGGAAAGTGGGACCCCGATAAATCCGGCCTGTAGTGCCCCGAGGAACGCGACAATGTATTCCAGCCCCTGCGGCGCCAAAATTGCTACTCGGTCACCCGGAACGCCATACATTGTGAGTTCGTCAGCAACGACGCAGGCACGCGCATGAACCTGCGACCAAGTCAACGTCTCGGCAAAGCCGTTGGGGTCTAAGTCGTAGTCCAGAAAAGTAAAGGCAGTCTCGTTGGGCCGCTGGTCGGCCTGCTCCTTCAGCAAAGAAGGGATGGAACGGTCGGTCACCGGCATCGCACTACACTCCCATTCGGCTGTCTGCTCAATTATGTGTTGCGGAAGCTGTGAACCCGCTTGCGATCGCACAGCGAGACTTCGCAGCGCTGTCTAACCGCGCTGGTCCGCATTGACCAGGCCGCTCTGTTGCTGCCGCAGTTTTGCACCTCGCAAAGCACGCCTGCGTGGCACCAGCAGTCGGCCCTAGACTAAACCCAGTTCCCCGAATAACGAATCCCTAGCTGTAGGGTATGCGCCTTCGGAGACAGGTGCGGGCGGTATTCGGAAAATCTGGTCGCTGCTTGCGACGCCCGCAGATCGCACTATCTAGTATCCCAGCGCTTTGATCAGCATTGAGCGCTAATTTCATGCCCCCCGGGGGAAGCGGTCGTACGTTCTGTGAAATTTGAGGCATGTGTGACCAATGTCCAGTTGCGTGAGATATGAGGTTTCGACTGCTAGGACCAGGATGCCAGCGGTTTTGGGACTGGCGTCCAGTTGTGACAAAGGTAACATCGGTGAAACCTCCGTCGCGGGTGATCCATGGCACATCGGCCCAGGCTAGGTGGCATGCGGGGGCGAAACTGGGTGGGCTTGCGGCGGCCCGGCGGCCCCCGTCAGCGTGCAGCGAACCGGGATGCCGGAGCGGCGTAAGCCGCCCGTCAGCCGGCGTCGCGGGCCCAGGTTTCGCCCTAGCTAAATTTGGTCAAACTGCTGCAGCGTTCCGATCTCTATGTCGCTTACCAGCTCTGGCAAATTTTTGTTCAGGTAAAAATGGTCGCCGGGAAACTCGCGGAGCGAAAAGTCTCCGGTGGTGCGCTCGCGCCACGGTTCCATGTCTTCTCGGGTGGCAATCCAATCTTTGCTCCCGATAAATGTGTAGATTGGGCACGATAATTTGTTTTCCGGTGGGCAGCTATAACCGGCGATGGCTCGAACTGCCCTCAATGTCGGCAGGACTCCCACTCGAAATTCTTCATCGTTGAAGAATTCTGGATCGGTTCCAGTTGCCCGGGCGACGAGGTCGAGCATCTCGTTATCCGAGTAGCCCTTGAGTTGCTTGTACTTGATGTGACCCGGCGCCGAGCAGGCGGACAGAAACAGGGCAAGTACCCGATATCCCGCCGCTTCGAATCGCAGTGCCACTTCGAAGGCCAGCATTCCGCCCATGCTGTGACCGAAAAGCGCGACCGGAGTGTCAATCCGAGCCGCTGGCTTCATGATCGCGAAGATTTCCTCGGCGAGGCCGGGGATGCTTTCCAGTGGTGGCAGGCCGTACCCGTCCTGCTGGCCGGGGTATTGGACGGCTACCCGCTTCACTTCGCCGGAAAACTCCTTAGCAAATGGAACGTAATCCTTCGCCGTTCCACCGGCATGTGGGAAGATGTATAGCGTAGGTGCAGTTAGCTTTTCGTCGCTTTTACTGTTGCTTGAGCGCCCGTTCACGGGGTCACCATACCTTGGTTTACAAACCGCTTGTATCGGCGTTCTTGCTCGTCGTGGTGGTTAGCCGACTCACTGGCGCGGTGCCGCGCGGGCCCGGCGATGACCGCTTCGGGGGCCACGCCCGCCGGCCCGGCCGGCCGCTGGGCGTGGCCGTGTGCTGCGGGAACCGCCGTATCGCGGGTCGCCGAGGCTGCGTTGAAATCTGGAAATAGACCCGACACACCGGTGCCGAACCATCGTCACAGGGATAACACCGGGCACACTGGTAACAACAGCAGTGCCAGTGATACCAGGAGGGTATGGCCGTGTACCGAGTCTTTGAAGCGCTCGACGAATTGGGCGCAATCGTCGAAGAAGCCCGCGGCGTGCCGATGACGGCCGGATGCGTTGTGCCCCGCGGCGACGTGCTCGAGCTGCTCGACGACATCAAAGACGCGATTCCGGGTGAACTCGACGACGCCCAGGATGTGCTCGACGCGCGCGACTCAATGCTGCAGGAGGCCAAGGCCCATGTCGACTCGATGGTGTCCTCGGCGACCACCGAGTCGGAATCAATGCTCAACCACGCCCGTGCGGAGGCTGACCGGATTCTCTCCGATGCGAAAGCTCAGGCCGATCGGATGGTTGGTGAGGCGCGCCAGCACAGCGAACGGATGGTGGGGGAAGCACGCGAGGAGGCCATTCGTATCGCGGCCGCGGCCAAGCGCGAATACGAAGCGAGCATGAGTCGGGCCAAGTCGGAATGCGATCGGCTCATCGAAAGCGGCAACATCTCTTACGAGAACGCCGTGCAGGAGGGCATCAAAGAACAGCAGCGCCTGGTTTCGCGGAACGAGGTGGTCCAGGCGGCGAATGCGGAAGCCACCCGGCTGGTCGATACCGCCCACGCCGAGTCCGACCGGCTGCGTGGTGAATGCGATGTCTATGTGGACACCAAACTCGCCGAGTTCGAGGAAATGCTCAACGGCACGCTCCGTTCTGTCGGGCGGGGACGCCACCAGCTACGCACCGCGGCCGGTACGCACGACTACGCCACGCGCTAGTCGCGAGCGGGCGCCGGGAGGCCGGGCAAACCGGATGGCGCCAGATCGCGGGCTCGCGCCGTAGGATTTCGTCTATGGCAAGGCAGCGCAGCCAGACAAAATCGGGACATGTAAGTAGCCCCTTGACGGTCGACATTGCACGACTCGGGCGCCGCCCCGGGTCGATGGTCACCGCGCACACCACTGTGGACAGCCCCTCACGCATCGGGCTGGACCTGATCGCGATCGACAAGGGTGCGCCGGTGGAGCTCGACCTGCGGGTGGAGTCGGTATCGGAGGGAGTGCTGGTGACAGGGACCGTCGCCGCGGACACCGTCGGTGAGTGCTCCCGCTGCCTTACTCCCGTCACCGGCAGCGTGCAGGTGAACCTGACCGAGCTATTCGCCTATCCCGACAGCACCACCGAGGCGACCACGGAGGAAGGCGAGGTCAGCCGCGTCGTCGACGAGAGGATCGACCTCGAGCAACCGATCATCGACGCCGTCGGTCTGGAACTGCCGTTGTCGCCGGTGTGCCGGCCCGATTGCTCGGGACTGTGCCCACAGTGCGGTGTCGCCTTGGATGCCGAGCCCGGTCATCACCATGACCAAATCGATCCGAGGTGGTCCAAGCTGGCCGACATGTTCACCCCCGACGGCCCCGAGGCGACGGGGCGGGGTGAGCGGTGAGCGTGTCACGGCAAGCGCTGCTCGACGCGGTGGGCGTCGAGCTGCCTGAGGAACTTGTCACGCTGGCGTTGACGCATCGCAGCTACGCCTATGAGAACGGCGGGTTGCCGACCAACGAGAGGCTGGAGTTTCTGGGCGACGCGGTACTCGGGCTGACGATCACCGACGAACTCTTCCACCGGCACCCGGAACGCTCGGAAGGCGACCTGGCCAAACTGCGGGCCAGCGTGGTCAACACTCAGGCGCTGGCCGATGTGGCGCGCCACCTGTCTGACCACGGTCTGGGTGCCCACATGCTGTTGGGGCGGGGTGAGGCCAACACCGGTGGTGCCGATAAATCCAGCATCCTGGCCGACGGCATGGAATCGCTGCTGGGCGCGATATACCTGCACCACGGCATGGAGGTGGCGCGCGAGGCGATCCTGCGCATCTTCGGTCCGCTGCTCGACGCGGCACCCACGCTGGGCGCCGGATTGGATTGGAAGACCAGCCTGCAGGAGTTGACCGCCTCGCGCAGTCTGGGCGCCCCGTTCTATGCGGTGACATCCACCGGTCCGGATCATCACAAGGAGTTCACCGCGGTGGTCGTGGTGAACAACACCGAATACGGATCGGGTGTCGGGCGTTCCAAGAAGGAAGCCGAGCAGAAGGCGGCGGCCGCCGCCTACCAGGCACTCGAAGGTCTGGAAGTCCTCGACGGCGCCATGCCCGGCAATTCGTCGGCCTAGATGCCCGAGCTGCCCGAAGTCGAGGTGGTGCGGCGCGGCCTGCAGGACCACGTGGTGGGCAAGACGATGACCGCGGTGCGGGTCCACCACCCCCGTGCGGTGCGCCGCCACGAAGCCGGGCCGGCCGACCTGACGGCGCGGCTGCTCGGCGCGCGCATCAGCGGAACCGATCGGCGCGGCAAGTACCTGTGGTTGACGCTGGACGCTGGGGCGCCCACGACCGGGCGCGATGATCCGGACGCCGCGCTGGTGGTGCACCTGGGGATGAGTGGGCAGATGTTGCTGGGGGGTGTTCCACGCGCCGAGCACGTGCGGATCTCCGCCGTGCTCGATGACGGGACGGTGCTGAGCTTCGCCGACCAACGGACCTTCGGCGGGTGGCAGCTTGCCGACCTGGTGAGCGTCGACGGCAGCGTGGTACCGGCGCCGGTCGCGCACCTGGCGCGTGACCCGCTTGATCCGCTATTCGACGTTGACTCCGTCATTAAAGTGTTGCGGGGCAAGCACTCTGAGATCAAACGCCAACTCCTCGACCAGCAGGTGGTCTCGGGAATCGGGAACATCTACGCGGATGAGGCGCTGTGGCGGGCCAAGGTGCGTGGCGCCCGGGTGGCCGCCACGCTGACCCGTCGGCAACTGGGCGCGGTCTTGGATGCGGCCGCCGATGTGATGCGTGAGGCGCTGGCCAAGGGCGGTACCTCGTTTGATTCGCTGTATGTGAACGTCAACGGTCAGTCGGGTTACTTCGACCGATCGCTGGACGCCTACGGCCGCGAAGGAGAACACTGCCGGCGCTGTGGTGCGGTGATGCGTCGAGAAAAGTTCATGAACCGCTCGTCGTTCTACTGCCCGAGATGTCAGCCGCGGCCCCGCCGGTAGCCAGAGTTGAGTTCGTGGGGGGTGACCTGGCGCCGTCCGGGGGCGGTAGTGGTGTCCGGAGGCGGCACCGCAATTTAGTAGAAAGAAGCCATGACGCAACTGTGGGCCGAACGCACCGGTGCTCGCCGCTATACCGGACACAGCTCGCGGGGTGCGCAGGTACTCATCGGCTCGGAGGACGTCGATGGGGTGTTCACCCCGGGCGAGTTGATGAAGATTGCGCTTGCCGCGTGCAGCGGCATGTCCAGTGACCGGCCGCTGGCTCGTCGTCTCGGCGACGACTACCAAGCCGTGGTCAGGGTTTCCGGTGCCGCCGACCGCGATCAGGAACGCTATCCGCTGCTGGAGGAGACCCTGGAGCTGGACCTGTCGGGTTTGTCCGAAGAGGAGAAGGAGCGCGTGCGCGTGGTCGTCGACCGGGCCATCGACCTGGTCTGCACCGTGGGCCGCACGCTGAAGTCGGGCACCGTGGTCAACTTCGAGGTCGCCGATGTCGCGCCCGTGTCACAGCCGGATGTGCGGCTGACCGCATGGGTGCACGGTCACGTCCAGGGGGTCGGTTTCCGCTGGTGGACCCGCTGCCGGGCGCTGGAGCTGGGCCTGACCGGTTACGCCGCCAATCACGCTGACGGCCGGGTGATGGTGGTCGCCCAGGGGCCGCGCGACTCGGGTGTGCAGCTGCTGCGGCTGCTCGAGGGAGATACCACTCCCGGCCGGGTGGACAAGGTCGTCGCGGACTGGTCGCAACGGGTTGAACCGATCAGTGGGTTCAGCGAGCGATAGCCCGGGCGGCGAGACGCACCGCGACTGAGGGTGCGCGGGTCCGCCAGCTTGCGGGGGACCGGGTGGGGCGAATGCGCTGCTAGGTAGTCTGGCTGGTCGTGTACCTCAAGAGTCTGACGCTGAAGGGCTTCAAATCCTTCGCTGCGCCGACGACTCTGCGCTTCGAGCCGGGCATCACGGCCGTGGTCGGGCCCAACGGATCCGGCAAGTCCAATGTGGTGGATGCCCTGGCCTGGGTGATGGGGGAGCAGGGCGCCAAGACCCTGCGTGGCGGGAAGATGGAAGACGTCATTTTCGCCGGTACGTCGTCGCGGGCACCGCTGGGGCGCGCCGAAGTCACGGTCACGATCGACAATTCCGACAACGCCCTGCCGATCGAGTACACCGAGGTGTCGATCACCAGGCGCATGTTCCGCGATGGCGCCAGTGAGTACGAAATCAACGGCAGCAGTTGCCGGTTGATGGATGTCCAGGAACTGCTGAGCGACTCGGGCATCGGCCGTGAGATGCATGTGATCGTCGGTCAGGGCAAGCTGGACGAGATCCTGCAGTCGCGACCGGAGGACCGCCGCGCATTCATCGAAGAAGCCGCGGGTGTGCTCAAACATCGCAAGCGCAAGGAAAAGGCCTTGCGCAAACTCGACGCGATGTCGGCCAACCTGGCCCGGCTCACCGACCTGACCACCGAACTGCGTCGCCAGCTCAAGCCGTTGGGCCGACAGGCCGAGGTGGCCCGCCGTGCCCAGACCATTCAGGCCGATCTGCGCGATGCGAGGCTGCGGCTGGCCGCCGACGATGTGGTGAGCAGGCGCGCCGAGCGCGAAGCCATTTTCGAAGCCGAGGCGACGATGCGTCGCGAGCACGACGAGGCCGCTGCCCGCCTGACCGTCGCGGCCGAAGAGTTGGCCGCTCACGAGGCGGCGCTGGCCGAGCTCACGTCCAGGGCGGAGTCGGTTCAGCACACCTGGTTCGGGTTGTCGGCATTGGCCGAACGAGTGGGCACCACGGTGCGCATCGCCAACGAGCGTGCTCAGCATCTCGACGTCGAGCCGGTGACCAACAGCGACACCGACCCGGACGCGTTGGACGCAGAGGCCGAGCAGGTCGCGATCGCCGAACAACAGCTGCTGGTCGAGCTGGCCGAAGCCCGCGACCGGCTGGATGCCGCGCGCGCGGAGTTGGCCGACCGTGAGCATCGTGCCGCCGAGTCCGACCGCGCGCACCTGGCAGCGGTCCGCGCCGAGGCCGACCGCCGTGAGGGGCTGGCGCGCCTGGCCGGACAGGTGGAAACCATGCGGGCGCGCGTCGAATCGATCGACGACAGCGTTGCGCGGCTCTCCGAGCGCATCGAACATGCCGCCGCCCGGGCCCAGCAGACCCGCGCGGAGTTCGAGACCGTGCAGGCCCGCGTCGGCGAATTGGATCAGGGCGAGGTCGGTCTGGACGAGCAGCACGAACGCACGGTGGCGGCACTGCGGCTGGCTGAGCAGCGGCTCGCCGAACTGCAGGTCGCCGAACGTGACGCCGAGCGGCAGGTGGCGTCGCTGCGGGCCCGCATCGAGGCGCTGTCGGTGGGTCTGGACCGCAAAGACGGCGCGGCGTGGCTGGCCCGCAATCACAGCGACGCGGGGCTTTTCGGATCGGTTGCCCAACTGGTCAAGGTGCGTTCGGGTTACGAGGCGGCAGTTGCCGCAGTGCTCGGGTCTGCGGCCGAGGCGCTGGCCGCCGACAGTTTCGGGGCAGCCCGCAGCGCGGTCACCGCGCTCAAGCAGGCCGACGGCGGCCGCGCCGCGCTGGTGCTGGGTGACTGGCCGGATGCCCACGACCACCGGGCGGCCGGTGGCCTGCCGTCCGGGACGCTGTGGGCGCTGGATTTGATCGAGGTGCCGTCGCGGTTACGGCCAGCGATGACGGCGATGCTCTCGGGCGTTGTCGTGGTCAACGACTTGTCCGAAGCGCTGGATCTGGTGCAGGCCCAACCTCAACTGCGTGCGGTCACCCTCGACGGTGATCTGGTGGGTGCCGGCTGGGTGAGCGGCGGTTCGGACCGCAAACCCAGCACGCTGGAGATCACATCGGAGATCGACAAGGCCCGTAGCGAGCTGGCCGCCGCGGAGGTGCGGGTGGCGGAACTCGGCGCGGCGCTCTCGGGCGCGTTGACCGATCAGACCGCCCGCCAGGATGCGGCCGAACAGGCCTTGGCGGCGCTCAACGAATCCGACACCGCCATTTCGGCGATGTATGAGCAACTGGGCCGCATCGGACAGGATGCGCGTGGGGCCGAGGAAGAGTGGACCAGGCTGCTGCGACAGCGTGAGGAATTAGAGGTTGGGCGAACGCAGACCCTCGAAGAGGTCCTCGAGCTGGAGAGCCGGCTGCGCAACGCTCAAGAGTCCCAGCACGTCCAGGCTGCCGAACCGGTCGACCGCCAGGAGATAGCGGCGGCTGCCGAGAGCGCGCGCGCCATTGAAGTGGAGGCCAGGCTCACCGTGCGGACCGCCGAGGAGCGTGCCAACGCGTTGCGCGGGCGGGCTGACTCGCTGCGCCGGGCCGCCGCGGCGGAACGCGAAGCCCGGGTGCGCGCCGAGCTTGCGCGGGCGGTTCGATTGCGCTCGGCGGCGGTGGCCGCGGCCGTCGCAGAATCCGGGCGGCTGTTGGCGTGGCGGTTGAACCGGGTGGTCGACGCGGCATCGCAGCTTCGTGACGAGTTGGCGGCCGAGCGGCAGCAGCGTTCAGCGGCGATGTCGGCGGTTCGCGAAGAAACCAGCTCGCTGAGCGCCCGAGTGGCCACACTGACTGATTCGCTGCACCGTGACGAGGTGGCAAATGCCCAGGCGGCGTTGCGAATTGAGCAAGTCGAACAGATGGTGCTCGAGCAGTTCGGGATGGCGCCCTCAGATCTGGTCGCCGAGTACGGCCCAGATGTTGCGCTGCCGCCCACCGAGCTGGAGATGGCCGAATTCGAACAGGCCCGCGAACGTGGCGAGCAGGTCGTCGCGCCGGCCCCGATGCCTTTTGATCGCGCCACCCAGCAGCGCCGCGCCAAACGCGCCGAGCGTGAACTGACGGAGCTGGGCAGGGTCAACCCGCTGGCCCTGGAAGAATTTGCTGCGCTAGAGGAGCGCTACAACTTCCTGTCCACCCAGCTCGAGGACGTCAAAGCGGCCCGCAAGGATTTGCTGGATGTGGTTGCCGACGTCGATGCCCGCATCCTGCAGGTGTTCAGCGACGCCTTCGTCGACGTGGAACGTGAGTTCCAGATCGTCTTCAGTTCGTTGTTCCCGGGGGGTGAGGGCCGGTTGCGGCTCACCGCGCCCGAGGACATGCTCACCACCGGCATCGAGGTGGAGGCCCGCCCGCCCGGCAAGAAGGTCTCCCGGCTGTCGTTGCTCTCCGGTGGTGAGAAGGCGCTGACCGCGGTGGCGATGCTGGTGGCGATCTTCCGGGCCCGTCCGTCGCCGTTCTACATCATGGACGAGGTGGAGGCGGCCCTCGATGACACGAACCTGCGCCGGTTGATCGGCCTGTTCGAGATGCTGCGGGACCGATCGCAGCTCATCATCATCACGCACCAGAAGCCGACGATGGAAGTCGCCGATGCGCTCTATGGGGTCACCATGCAGGGCGATGGCATCACCGCGGTGATCTCGCAGCGGATCCGCGGTCAGCAGGTCGATCGGCTGGTTGCCAACTCGTCGTAGCGTTCGGCTGAAACTGCTTCGGAAACTGCCTCGCGTCTAGCACTGGAAGGATTGTCAGCGTGTCGGAAGGTCTGTGGGTCGCGATCGCGGTCATTGCCGCATTGCTTGTCATCGTCGCGCTGGTTGTGGGTCTGTTGCGCTACCGCAGGCGCCGGATCAGCCTGGCGGCCCGGCCGGAGGTGGAGTCCAAAGACCGTTCGGGCGGCTACACGGCGTCCTCGGGCATCACCTTCAGCCAGACGCCAACGACCACCGAACCGGCCGATCGGATAGACACCAGCGGCCTGCCCGCGGTCGGCGACGATGCGACCATCCCGCGCGACGCCCCGAAACGCACCATCTCCGAGGTTCATCTACCAGAAATCGAGCCCGAACCCGAGACCCCCGCCCCGGTTGCCGCAGAACCGGTGGCGCCGCCGGTCGCACCTGAGACCCCCCAAGCGCCCGAAGTGCCTGAAGCGCCCGAAGCACCCGAAGCGCCCGAAGCGCCCGAGGTTGCCGAGGCCGAGGTTCTCGAGCCGCCGG
Organism: Mycobacterium liflandii; assembly: GCF_022354805.1. Taxonomy (NCBI): domain Bacteria; kingdom Bacillati; phylum Actinomycetota; class Actinomycetes; order Mycobacteriales; family Mycobacteriaceae; genus Mycobacterium; species Mycobacterium liflandii. Next base: position 2,621,454 of record NZ_CP023138.1, read on the forward strand.
AAGGCCGCTTGGAGCGCCTGCGCGGACGCCTCGCCAAGTCGCAGAACGCGCTCGGGCGCAGTGTGCTGGGCCTGATCGGCGGCGGTGACCTGGACGAGGACTCCTGGCAGGACGTCGAAGACACCCTGTTGGTCGCCGACCTCGGGCCGGTTGTCACCGAGGCGGTGGTGTCACAGTTGCGCAGCCGGCTGGCCAGCGGCAATGTCCGTAGCGAGGATGACGCCCGGGCGGTGCTGCGCGATGTTCTGATCAAGGCGCTGCAACCCGACATGGATCGTTCGATCCGCGCGTTGCCGCATCCGGACCATCCGTCGGTGCTGCTGGTGGTCGGCGTGAACGGAACCGGCAAAACCACCACGGTCGGCAAGCTGGCGCGGGTGCTGGTGGCCGATGGCCGGCGCGTGGTGCTGGGTGCGGCGGACACCTTCCGGGCGGCGGCGGCGGTCCAGCTGCAGACATGGGCGGCCCGGGTGGGCGCGGAGGTGGTCAGCGGGGCCGAGGGAGCCGATCCGGCATCGGTGGCCTTCGATGCCGTCGACAAGGGGGTTGCCGCGGGCGCCGACGTCGTCCTCATCGATACCGCCGGTCGGCTGCACACCAAGGTCGGCCTGATGGATGAGCTGGGCAAAGTGAAGCGTGTGGTGACCCGGCGCGCGGCCGTCGACGAGGTGTTGCTGGTGCTCGACGCCACCATCGGGCAGAACGGGCTGGCTCAGGCCAAGGTCTTTGCCGAGGTCGTCGACATCACCGGGGTGGTGCTGACAAAACTGGACGGAACAGCCAAGGGCGGCATTGTCTTTCGCGTTCAACAGGAACTCGGCGTGCCGGTGAAGCTGGTTGGGCTCGGCGAAGGCCCCGACGACCTGGCGCCGTTCGAACCCGCCGCGTTTGTCGACGCCCTGCTCGGCTGAAAGCTACTCCACAGCAAGTTTTACGTTAATCCTGATGAAACACGTCGGCACCATTGCTGCAACAACTACTGCGCATGGTTCTGGATCAGGTCACCAGTCAACAAATCTGGGGCCCTCCCAACGCTGACTGGAGGTGATAACGAGTGAGTGACTTCCCGATAACGGGCGTGCCCGACACCGGCGACACTGCCTGGATGCTGGCGAGTTCCGCGCTCGTGCTGCTGATGACGCCGGGGCTGGCGTTCTTCTATGGCGGCATGGTGCGCGCCAAGAGCGTGCTGAACATGATCATGATGAGCATCAGCGCGATGGGCGTTGTGACCGTGCTGTGGGTGCTCTACGGCTACTCGGTCGCTTTCGGCAACGACATGGGCGGCGTCGCCGGAAACCCGACCGAATACCTGGGGTTGAAGGGGCTGATCGGGGGCAATGGGGCGCCCGCGGATCCCGCCACGCAGACCGCGGCGGTGGACATCCCGCTGGCCGGTTCGCTGCCCATGACGGTGTTTGTGGCATTCCAGCTGATGTTCGCCATCATCACGGTCGCACTGATCTCGGGGGCGGTGGCTGACCGGCTCAAGTTCGGCGCCTGGTTGCTGTTCGCCGGACTGTGGGCGACCTTCGTCTACTTCCCGGTCGCGCACTGGGTCTTCTCGTTCGACGGCGTCACCGCTGCCACCGGCGGCTGGATCGCCAACAAGCTGCACGCGATCGACTTCGCGGGGGGAACCGCGGTCCACATCAACGCCGGTGTGGCCGGCTTGGTGCTGGCGCTGGTGCTGGGCAAGCGCCGCGGTTGGCCCACGACGCTGTTCCGACCGCACAACCTGCCGTTCGTGATGCTCGGGGCGGGGCTGCTGTGGTTCGGCTGGTACGGGTTCAACGCCGGTTCGGCGACCAGCTCCAACGGCACCGCGGCCACGACGTTCGTCACCACCACCGTCGCTACGGCCGCGGCGATGCTCGCCTGGCTGCTCACCGAGCGAATCCGGGACGGCAAGGCGACCACGCTGGGTGCCGCCTCGGGCATTGTCGCCGGGTTGGTTGCCATCACCCCGTCGTGCTCTTCGGTCAACGTGCTGGGCGCGCTGGTGGTCGGCGCGGTAGCCGGGGTGCTGTGTGCGCTGGCGGTCGGATTGAAGTTCAGACTTGGATTCGACGACTCGCTCGACGTGGTCGGCGTGCACCTGGTCGGTGGTCTGGCCGGCACCTTGCTGGTGGGCCTGATGGCCGCCCCGGAGAGCCCGGCCATCAACGGAGTCGAGGGTGTCTCCAAGGGCCTGTTCTACGGCGGCGGCTTCGATCAGCTGGTACGACAAGCTGTCGGAGCCTCTAGCGTTCTCATCTATTCTGGTGTAGTCACGTTCATCCTTGCTTTGATCCTGAAGTACACCATCGGGTTGCGTCTGGGTCCGGAGCAGGAGTCCGCGGGCATCGACGAGGCTGAGCACGCCGAGAACGGCTACGACTTCGCGGTCGCTAGCGGTTCGGTTCTACCTCGTCCCGGCATCGTCGCGGATTCGCGTAACGGCCTAGAGGAGCGAGTAGGCGAGAAAGTGGAGGCGGAGCCGAAATGAAGCTGATCACAGCGATCGTAAAGCCGTTCACCCTCGACGACGTCAAGACCAGCCTCGAAGAAGCTGGAGTCTTGGGAATGACGGTCAGCGAGATCCAGGGCTATGGGCGGCAAAAGGGGCACACCGAGGTCTACCGGGGCGCCGAATATTCGGTGGACTTCGTGCCCAAGGTCCGAATCGAGGTCGTGGTCGACGACTCCATCGTGGACAAGGTCGTGGACAGCATCGTCCGGGCCGCGCGCACCGGAAAGATCGGCGACGGCAAGGTGTGGGTCAGCCCCGTGGACACCATCGTGCGAGTACGCACGGGTGAACGCGGACCTGACGTGCTGTGAGAATAGCCGCGCATTGCGCAACGAATCCGGATGGGCCGGCCGGGCGTGAGACAGCACCGGCCGGACCCGTCCGGGCTATCTGATTCGGAGGTCATGGAGCCGGGGAGTGTCCGCGCGGCAAGCGATTTGGCTGCCGCGCGGCGCCAGTTGTTGTCCGATGATCATCGCGACATGGATCCGGCCGAGTTGCGGCAGGCGTGGCTGGATCTGCATGAGTCCTGGCTGATCGTCAAGGCCGCGCAGATCGGGATCGCCGATGACAGCGGTTATGCGATCGTCGGGGTCGGCGGGCTCGGCCGGCGCGAGCTGCTGCCGTATTCGGACCTGGATCTGGTGCTGTTGCACGACGGCAAACCCGTCGAGGAACTGGGCGATGTCGCCGATGCGCTGTGGTATCCACTGTGGGACGCCAACATTCGGCTGGACCACAGTGTGCGCACCGTCTCGGATGCCCTGGGTGTGGCCGGTGCCGACATGGCGGCCGCGCTGGGCATGTTGGAAGCCCGCCACATCGTCGGGGACCAACAGCTCTCGGCGAGCTTGATCGACGGCGTACGCCGCCAGTGGCGCAGCGGAATCCGTTCGCGGATGAACGAACTCGTCGACATGACCCACGACCGTTGGCTGCGCTGCGGGCGCGTCGCCAACCGCGCCGAGCCCGATCTGAAGTCGGGTCGCGGTGGCCTGCGCGATGTCCAGTTGCTCGACGCGCTGGCGATCGCCCAGCTCATCGATCGCCACGGCCTGGTCACGCCCGACATGCCGGTGGGTTCACTGGATGCCGCATACCTCACCCTGCTCAATGTGCGTACCGAGTTGCACCGGGTCTCCGGCCGTGGCCGCGACCTGCTGTTGGCTCAACATGCCGACGACATCAGCGCGGCGCTGCATTTCGGTGATCGGTTCGACCTGGCCCGGATGCTGTCCAGTGCTGGCCGCACCATCGCCTACCACGCCGAAAGCGGGCTGCGGACCGCCTGCAATGCCCTGCCCCGGCGCGGCATCTCAGCCCTGCGGCGGCGCCCCAAGCGGCGCCCGCTGGACGAGGGCGTGGTCGAATGTGCCAACGAAATCGTGCTGGCCCGCGATGCCCAACCCGAACAAGATGCCGGTCTGGTGCTGCGGGTGGCCGCCGCGGCGGCCCACGCCGGGTTGCCGATCGGTGCCGCCACGCTGCGCCGGTTGGCCGACAGCGCTGCGGAATTGCCGACGCCGTGGCCCCGAGAGGTCCTCGACGACCTGCTGGTGGTGCTGCTGGCCGGTCCTACCGCGGTGGTGACCATCGAAGCGCTCGATCGCACCGGGCTATGGGGGCGCCTGTTGCCGGAGTGGGGTGCGATCCGAGACCTGCCGCCGCGCGACGTGGCCCACAAATGGACGGTGGATCGCCATCTGATCGAGACCGCCGTGCAGGCGGCGCCGCTCACCACGCAGGTGGCCAGGCCCGACCTGCTTGCGCTCGGCGCGCTGTTGCACGACATCGGCAAGGGCAGGGGAGCCGATCACAGCGTGCTCGGCGCCGAGATGGTCGTGGCGATCGGCCAGCGGCTGGGCATTTCCGCCCCCGACATCGATCTGCTGTCCAAGCTGGTCCGCCACCACTTGTTGCTACCGGTCGTGGCCACCCGAAGCGACCTGAATGACCCCAGCACCATCACGCGGGTGTCGGAGGCCCTGGGCGGGGATCCGCAATTGCTCGAGGTGCTGCGTGCGCTGACCGAAGCGGACTCGAAGGCGACCGGTCCGGGTGTGTGGAGTGACTGGAAGGCGTCGCTGGTCGACGACCTGGTGTCGCGCTGCCGCTTGGCGATGGCGGGCGAACCGCTGCCGCGTGCCGATCCCGAAGCACCACACTATGTTTCGCTGTCGGCCGACCACGGAGTGCACGTGGAGATCGCGCCCGGCGAGAGTGCTCGCATGTACCAGGTGGTGATGGCCGCTCCGAACAAGCCCGGGTTGGTGTCCAAGGCGGCGGCGGTGTTGGCGCTGAATTCGCTGGGTGTGCATTCGGCGTGGGTGAACAGCCACGAGGGCGTCGCGATCACCCAATTCGTGGTGTCCCCGCTTTTCGGCACCCCGGCCGCCGCCGACCTGTTGCGTCAGCAGTTCGTCGGCGCGCTCAGCGGCGACATCGACGCCCTCGCCATGGTGGAAAAGCGGGACAGCGAGGCCACCAGCAACGCGACCCAGCGAGCCGGCGAGGTGGTCGCGGGGGTGCCGGTCACGCGTTCGACCGCGCCGCCGCGCATCCTTTGGCTCGACTCCGCCGCCCCCGATCAGCTGGTGCTCGAAGTTCGTTCGATGGACCGGCCGGGACTGCTCGCGCTGCTGACGCGCGCGCTGGAACGGGCGGGCGCAGACATCGTCTGGGCCAAGGTGAACACGTTCGGTTCGACCGCCGCAGACGTGTTCTGCGTGACGGTTTCGGCCGGGCTCGAGGAGCCCCAAGCACGGGCCGCGATGGAGCAGCAGCTCTCGGCCGTGCTGGGTGGGTCCGCGGACGTGCTGCTCGACGAGCCCGTCGGCGACTAGCCGTGCGAACCGGGGGCCGGCCGGCCTCACCCATGTTCGGCGTTGAGTTGGCGCACCGCGTCAATGCGCGCCTTGAGCTGGTCGCGGGTTGCCGCGGCGATCGGTGGTCCACCGCAGCGCCGCCGCAGTTCGTTGTGGATCCATCCGTGCGGCTTGCCGGTCCGGTGGTGGGCTATCGACACGAGGGTGTTGAGCTCGCGGCGCAGCTCGCGGATCTGGCCGTGGGTGGTGGCCGGCTCGGCCAGCGTCCCGACTTGTGTGACCCCTTGTTGCAGCTGGGCCCGCTTCTGCAGTTGTTCGTCTTGGCGACGGTGTAGCAAGGCGCGCATCTGATCGGCATCCAGCAGGCCGGGGATGCCCAGATAATCGGCTTCCTCGTCGCTGCCCGCCGGGGTGGCGGTCCCGAACGAGGAGCCGTCGAAGATGACCTGATCGAGTTCGGCGTCGGCTCCTAGCGAGGTGAAGCCCTTCTCGAGATCGCCCTGCTCGTCTTGTGTCTTGGTGGCCGGATCGCCGTCGAGCGGATCATCGAGGGATTCGCGATGCGGTTTGCCCAGCACGTGGTTGCGCTGGGCCTCGAGTTCGCTGGCCAACTGCAACAGGTTGGGCACCGAGGGCAGGAAAATGCTCGCGGTTTCGCCCGGTCGGCGGGACCGGACGAATCTGCCGATGGCCTGCGCGAAGAACAACGGTGTCGAAGCGCTGGTGGCGTAGATCCCCACGGACAGGCGGGGCACGTCGACGCCTTCGGACACCATGCGCACCGCGACCAGCCAGCGGCTGGTGCCGTTGGAGAATTCCGTGATCCGTTCCGATGATCCGGGGTCGTCGGAGAGCACGACCGTGGGTGTTTCCCCGGTCATCTTCTGCAGCAACGCGGCGTAGGCGCGGGCGGCGGTGCGGTCGGAGGCGATGATCATGCCCCCGGCATCGGGCACGTGCTCGCGCAACCGACGCAGTCGCCGGTCCGCGGCCGCGATCACCGCGGGCATCCATTCGCCGGCCGGATCCAGCGCCGTGCGCCACGCCCGTGCGGTCTGTTCGGCCGACAGCGGCTCGCCCAGTCGCGCCTCGTGCTCTTCGCCCGCGCTATCGCGCCAGCGGGCCTGCCCGGAGTAGGCGAGGAACACCACCGGCCGGACCACGCCGTCGGCAAGGGCCTCCGCGTAGCCGTAGGTGTGGTCGGCCTGGGAGCGCAACACACCTTCCCCGTCGGGCTCATAGTTGACGAACGGGATGGGGGAGTCGTCGCTGCGGAAGGGCGTCCCGGTCAGCGCGAGCCGGCGCGACGCGTCGCTGAACGCCTCCCGGATCGCGTCGCCCCAGGTATTGGCATCGCCGCCGTGGTGGATCTCATCGAAGATGACCAGGGTCTTGCGCTGCTCGGTGCGCACCCGGTGCAGCGTCGGATGCGCTGCGACCTGGGCATAGGTGACCACCACACCGTGATACTCGGCCGAAGTCTGGGCGTTGGAGTTGCTGAACTTCGGGTCCAGCGAGAGGCCCAGCCGAGCGCCCGCCTGCGCCCACTGGGTCTTGAGATGCTCGGTGGGCACCACCACCGTGATCTGCTCTGCGGCCCGCTGACCAAGCGCTTCGGCCGCGATCCGCAGGGCGAATGCCGTCTTGCCGGACCCGGGGGTGGCCACCGCCAGGAAATCACGCGGCTGGGTGCCCAGGTACTTCACCAGCGCCCTGCGCTGCCAGCTGCGCAGCGGTCGAGTGCCCTCGATGATGGGTTCGGCGGGGCTTACCGACTGCATCGACCTTGCTCCCCCCGTAGCTGTTCGGCCGCGCCTGGCGTTCACCAATCGAGCCACTGCCAAGCCCCGGATCCGCGGCGTCGCTGCCGCGCGGTGCCCTCGCGGCGCAGCTCACGACGGTCTTCATCGGCCGGTCGACGACTTGGCGAGTGTGAAATCTAGCATGACAACACATTTCGGCACGTGCACGACACCGGTCGGTGCGGTGCTGGGAGCTACCCGGACGCTCGGTGGCGGCTTGCCGGCGCGCTGAATCCGCCGGTGTCGTCGAAGAACGCCCACTGGCCGCCGTCGTTGACCTCCAACCGCCAGCCCAGCCGGGAACTGCCCGCAACCGAGCCGGTGAACCACGTGTGTGCGTCCTCGGCGCTGTCGCAGTTCTTCGTCGCGACGATCGCGCCGTGCGGATCGATAACTCGGAACGCAACCATGGGGCTTGGTTAGCCCTTCCGGCGGGCTTTCAATCGCGGCGGGAGGTCGCGCTGTGGCACGGCGGGATTTGTCGCGCCGGCGAGCGGACCAAGGGCCACGACGGTGCCGCACCATGATTACGCATTAGGCTGGCGGTCGTGTTTGAATCGCTGTCCGACCGGTTGACCGGTGCCCTGCAGGGGCTGCGCGGCAAGGGCCGCCTCACCGACGCCGATATCGATGCCACTGCCCGTGAGATCCGGCTGGCCCTGCTCGAGGCCGACGTTTCGTTGCCGGTGGTTCGGGCTTTTGTCCACCGGATCAAAGAACGCGCCCGTGGGGCCGTGGTATCCGGAGCCCTCAACCCGGCGCAACAGGTTGTCAAGATCGTCAACGAGGAGCTTGTCGGCATCCTCGGCGGCCAGACGCGCGAGTTGGTTTTCGCCAAGACACCGCCGACCGTGGTGATGCTGGCCGGTCTGCAGGGGTCCGGCAAGACGACGCTGGCCGGCAAGTTGGCCGCACGTCTTCGCGGCCAAGGCCACACGCCGCTGCTGGTGGCGTGTGACCTGCAGCGACCGGCCGCAGTGAACCAGCTGCAGGTGGTCGGCCAGCGGGCCGGGGTGCCGGTATTCGCGCCGCATCCGGGCGCCTCGCCCGAATCCGGCCCCGGCGACCCGGTAGCCGTCGCCGCGGCGGGGCTGGCCGAAGCCCAGGCCAAGCATTTCGACGTCGTCATCGTGGACACCGCCGGCCGGTTGGGCATCGACGAGGAGTTGATGGCCCAGGCCTCGGCCATCCGCAAGGCCATCAACCCCGACGAGGTGCTGTTCGTCCTGGACGCGATGATCGGCCAGGACGCCGTGGCCACCGCCCAGGCATTCGGGGAAGGGGTCGGCTTCACTGGGGTGGCGCTGACCAAGCTCGACGGCGATGCCCGCGGTGGTGCCGCGTTGTCGGTCCGCGAAGTGACCGGCGTTCCGATCCTTTTCGCGTCAACCGGGGAGAAGCTCGAGGACTTCGACGTCTTCCACCCGGACCGCATGGCCAGTCGCATCCTGGGCATGGGCGACGTGTTGAGCCTGATCGAACAGGCCGAACAGGTCTTTGACGCCGAGCAGGCCGAACAAGCCGCCGCCAAGATCGGCGCCGGCGAACTGACCCTGGAAGACTTCCTCGAGCAGATGCTCGCGGTGCGCAAGATGGGCCCGATCGGCAACCTGCTGGGCATGCTGCCCGGTGGTGCGCAGATGAAGGATGCGCTGGCCGAGGTCGACGACAAGCACCTGGATCGGATCCAGGCCATCATCCGCGGTATGACACCCGAAGAACGGGCCGACCCCAAAATCATCAATGCGTCGCGGCGGCTGCGTATCGCCAACGGCTCCGGTGTATCGGTGTCGGAGGTCAACCAGCTGGTCGACCGCTTCTTCGAAGCTCGCAAGATGATGTCGTCGATGCTCGGCGGCATGGGCATCCCCGGCATGGGGCGCAAGTCCGCGACCCGAAAAAGCAAGGGTGCAAAAGGCAAGGCCGGCAAGAAGGGCAAGAAGGGGGGCGCCCGCGGTCCGACTCCGCCGAAGGTGAAAAGCCCCTTCGGCATGCCGGGTATGCCGGGTATGCCGGGTATGCGGGCCGGATTCCCGGATCTGTCGCAGATGCCCGAAGGGCTCGATGAGCTGCCGCCCGGCCTGGCCGACTTCGACCTGTCCAAGCTGAATTTCCCGGGCAAGAAGTAGTCCGCCGTGCGACTGCACGTGCGGGGGCGGGGGCTGCCCGACGAGACTGCGGTCGAGCTGTGGATCGTCGACGGCCACATCAGCACGGAGCCGGTCAGCGGCGCCGACACGGTCTTCGACGGCGGCTGGATTCTGCCCGGGCTGGTCGACGCGCATTGCCACGTTGGGCTGGGCCACCAAGGTGCCATCGAGCTTGACCAGGCCATCGCCCAAGCCGAAGCCGAACGCGACGCGGGGGCGCTGCTGCTGCGCGATTGCGGGGCACCCACCGACACCCGCCCCCTCGACGACCGCGAAGACCTGCCGCGAATCATCCGCGCGGGCCGCCATCTGGCCAGACCGAAACGCTACATTCCGGGATTCGCGCCAGAACTCGAAGACGAATCCGAGTTGCCCGCCGCGGTGGCCGCCCAAGCCCGCCGCGGCGACGGCTGGATCAAGCTGGTCGGGGACTGGATCGACCGCCAAATCGGCGATCTCGCCCCGCTGTGGTCCGACGAGGTACTCAAAGCCGCCATCGACGCGGCACACGCCAACGGTGCCAGGGTCACCGCGCACGTTTTCGGAGAGGATGCGCTGCCCGGATTGATCAACGCCGGGATTGACTGCATCGAGCACGGCACCGGCCTGACCGACGACACGATTTCGCTCATGCGCGACCACGGGACCGCTCTGGTCCCCACGCTGATCAACGTCGAGAACTTTCCCGGCATCGCCGATTCCGCCGTCCGCTATCCGACCTACGCCGCCCACATGCGCGACCTGTATGCGAGCACCTACCCGCGGGTCGCGGCGGCGCGCGAGGCGGGGATTGCGATCTACGCCGGCACCGACGCGGGCGGCACGATCCAACACGGGCGGATCGCCGACGAGGTCGAAGCCCTCAAGAAGATCGGAATGAGCGCCACCGAGGCGCTGGGTGCCGCGTGCTGGGAGGCGCGGCGCTGGCTGGGCCGGCCCACGGTAGAGCACGGGGCATCGGCGGACCTGGTGTGCTTTTCCGAAGACCCCCGTCGGGGTGCCGCAATACTTAACCGGCCGGATCTGGTGATCCTGCGCGGCCGGACCTATCGCCCCAACCAACTAGGTCACCGCTAGCTCAGCGGCGGTCGTGCGCGGCTACTCGCGCCTGGCTATTATCGCGAAATGGCGTTGGACAACGGTGCGGTCTATGCCGGCTACACCGTGGTTCGCAGGTTGCGCGCGGACGCGACCGGTGAGAGCTATCTGGTTAGCGAACCCGGCTTTCCGGGCTGGCAGGTGCTCGAGATCCTTCCGCAGTCGTGGTCGTCGGATGACGCATTCCGCCGGCGATTCGAGCGCGACAGCGCGATCGCGGCCAGGCTCTATCACCCGCACATCGTGGAGGTTCGCGCCCACGGTGAGCTGGACGGCAGGCTGTGGATCGCGATGGACTACATCGAGGGCATCGATGTCGGGCAACTGATGCGCGATCGGTTTCCCGCGGTCTTGCCGGTCGGCGAGGTACTCGAGATCGTGGCTCCGGTTGCCGACGCCCTCGACTATGCCCATCAACGCGGGCTCGTCCACGGCGACGTCAAACCCGTCGACATCGTGATGACGAATGCGGGGGAGGGCCAACCCCGGATCCTGTTGAAAGGCTTCGGCATAGCCGCTCCCCACGGCGCGCCGGGCGACGCGACCGGATTTGTGGCGCCCGAACAACTCACCGGCGCCGAGGCCGACGGGCGCTCCGACCAGCATGCGTTGGCGGCCACCGCCATGATCCTGCTCACCGGCGCGGCCCCGGGTGGCGGTTCCCCATCCGCGGCGCCCAAACTCAGCGACCTGCGTCCCGACCTGGCACGGCTGGATGCGCTGTTCGCCAGAGCGCTGGCAACCGAGCCGGCCGGCCGCTTCCGGACCTGCCACGAGCTAGCGGATGCGCTGCGCGATGAGGTCGGGGGCAGTTTCGGCGCTGCCGGCCGGGACGACATGGAGGTGGGCGCGTCCTGGGACCTCTCTCCGGAGGCCGGGGCCACCGGTGCGAGCCAGGACCGCGAGGTCCTTGACTACCCGGCCTACGGCTGGCCGGCGGTCGCACCGCCGCAGCCCCCGGTCCACCCCGGACCCATGCCGATGGCTCCCCAGCCGCCCGCCACCCTGCTGCAGGCGGTGGCAGCGTCGCTGGCACGGCGGCTCAACGAATTCTCCGCGGCGGGCCGTGAACCGCGCAAGCGCAGGCTACGGCGCATTCTCATCGGGTCGCTGGTCGCGATCCTGTTGGTGGGCATGCTGGCCGTCGCCATCCCGAGCCTGCGTGAGATAACCAGCAGCCCACCTCCAGCAGCGGCCCCCGCAACCAGTTCACCGCCCGCGCCCAGCACGTCGGCCACCAGCCCCCAGGCCGCCACCCCGGAGCCCCTGGACGGCACCTACAGCATCGAAATTCAACGCGCCAAGCAGCTCTACAACGGCAGACCCAGCCCACAGCCGCCCAATGTGACCACCTGGTGGGCCATCCAATCCTCGTGCATACCGACGGGGTGCCTCGCGGCTGCCGCCATGCTCGACGGCTACGGTCATGGGCAGGCCAAGCAGGGGATTCCCCCCATCATCATGGAGTTTTCCGAAGGTCAGTGGCGATCGCGGCCCGATACGGTGCGGTTTGCCTGCATCGGGCCCAATGGCGAGGCGAACACCCAGACCACAGTGCAGGTGCTGACGCTGCGCCCGCAATCCACGGGTGACCTCGTCGGTGCTCTGGTGGTCACCGTGGAAACCAATGAGTGCGGCCAACAATCGGCCGTGATCCGGATCCCCGCGGTGGCTAGCCGCAGTGGCGATATTCCGCCTGGGATCAAGGTGCCCAACCCGGTGACGATCCCCAAAGCCCCTCAGGCGCCTGCCACGTCCGAGTCCCCGTCCGAGACGCCAACGGTCACCCCGACCACCCCGACCACTGCGCCGTCGGGCCCCGGCCGCTGATCGATAACTGCCCAGCACAAATGGGGGAGGAGCGCGAATCCAAAAAAGATTGCGAGTGATCGCTATCTATGTTAGATTGTCTGCAACCCGCAATCTGGAGGAACTGTGACCTACGACGTGATCATCCGTGACGGACTCTGGTTCGACGGAACCGGCAGCGCGCCGCAAACCCGCACGCTCGGAATCCGCGACGGCATGGTGGCGACGGTGTCGGCAGGCCCGCTGGATGAGACCGGATGCGCCCAGGTCATCGACGCGGCCGGGAAGTGGGTCATGCCCGGCTTCATCGACGTGCACACCCACTACGACGCCGAGGTGCTACTCGATCCCGGGCTGCGCGAGTCGGTGCGCCACGGTGTCACCACGGTGTTGCTCGGAAACTGCTCCCTGTCGACGGTCTACGCGGGCGCCGAAGATGCCGCCGACCTGTTCAGTCGGGTCGAGGCGGTGCCGCGCCAGTTCGTCTTGGGTGCCTTGTCCGCCGCCAAGAGCGAACGCGCATGGTCGAACGCGGCCGAATACATCACGGCCATCGACTCCCTGCCGCTTGGGCCGAATGTGAGCTCACTGCTTGGTCATTCGGACCTGCGAGCCACCGTCCTCGGGCTCGAACGCGCCACCGACGCGAGCGTGCGGCCCAGCGAAGCCGAGCTGGGGCGCATGGCCACGCTGCTCGATGAGGCACTAGATGCCGGGATGCTCGGCATGTCCGGGATGGACTCGGCGATCGACAAGCTCGACGGTGAGCGCTTCCGGTCGCGCGCGCTGCCGTCGACCTTCGCGACGTGGCGGGAACGGCGCCGGCTGATCAAAGTTTTGCGCAAGCGCGGGCGAATCCTGCAGAGCGCACCCAACGTCGACAAGCCCGCTTCGGCGCTGCTGTTCTTCCTGGCCAGCAGTCGGATCCTGAACCGCCGCAAGGGAGTTCGGATGAGCTTGCTGGTCTCTGCCGACTCCAAGTCGATGCCGATGGCGGTGCACACGTTCGGATTGGGTGCCCGGCTGCTGAACAAGCTGTTGGCCGCCAGCGTCCGATTCCAGCACCTGCCGGTGCCGTTCGAGCTCTACTCCGACGGAATCGACCTGCCGGTCTTCGAGGAGTTCGGCGCCGGCACCGCGGCGTTGCACCTTCGCGAACAAGTGCAGCGCAACCAGTTGTTGGCCGACGAGTCCTACCGTCGCGAGTTTCGGCGTGAATTCGACCGCACCAAACTCGGACCGTCCTTGTGGCACAAAGACTTTCACGACGCAGTGATCGTCGAGTGCCCTGACGAGTCGTTGATCGGCAAGAGCTTCGGGGCCATCGCAGACGAGCGCGGGCTGCATCCACTCGATGCGTTCCTCGACGTGCTCGTCGAAAACGGCGAACGCAACGTGCGCTGGACGACCGTCGTCGCCAACCACCGTCCCAAACAGCTCAACAAGCTGGCCGCCGAGCCCGGCGTTCACATGGGCTTCTCCGACGCCGGCGCGCACCTGCGCAACATGGCCTTCTACAACTTCCCCTTGCGGTTGCTCAAGCGAACCTGGGACGCCGAGCGGGCCGGAAAGCCGTTCCTGTCCCGGTGACCGCGCGGACTTCGTGGTGATCGACCCGCCTCGCGCAACGTGCCGGCATCGACGCCAAACCACTCGGCCAGTTCACCGGTCAGGCGATACACCGTCTGCTGCAGGCCCACCGCGACGAATCGGTAGACGGCTATCATGAGGCGCAGGTGCCGTTCTATGGCGGCCTGTCGCGCATGGTCAATCGCAACGACGCGACCGTGATCGCCACCGGTGTGGCCGGTGCCGTGGTGTTCGGCACCGGCCAGTTCCGGGACGGCTATGGTCAAACGGTGCGGTCGGGCCGGTACCTGAGGGCGGGGCAGCGATACACGGCAGCTAGCGTCAGCGCCTGAGATGGCCCGGACCCAGCAGCAACGCCGCGAAGAAACCGTCGCGCGGCTGCTGCAGGCCAGCATCGACACCATCGTCGAGGTTGGATACGCTCGGGCGTCGGCGGCCATCATCACCAAGCGTGCCGGCGTGTCGGTGGGCGCTCTGTTCCGTCACTTCGAGACGATGGGCGACTTCATGGCGGCGACCGCCTACGAGGTGCTGCGCCGGCAACTGGACATCTTCACCAAGCAAGTCGCCGAAATACCCGCGGACCGGCCGGCGCTGGAAGCGGCGCTGGCAATACTGCGCGACATCACCGCCGGGGCGACCAACGCGGTGCTGTATGAACTCATGATCGCGGCGCGCACCGACGACAAGCTCAAAGAAACCCTGCAGCACGTGCTGGGGCAATATCGCGCCAAGATCTACGACGCCGCGCGCACCCTGCCCGGCGCTGAGGGCTTCCCGGAGGAGACCTTCCCGGCCATCGTGGCGGTGTTGACCAACGTGTTCGACGGAGCCGCGATCGTGGGGGCGGTGTTGCCTCAGCCGGACATCGACGAGCAGCGAATCCCGGTGCTCGCCGCGCTACTGAGCGCCGCGGTGCCGGATACCGCTCCCTAGCGGTCGAGCCCGCCGGCGGCTACAGAGATCCGATGCCGGACTGCGGGTTGAGGGCGAATCCCCAGTCGAAAAGACTTCCGGCCTGGTCCCAGTAGGTGGGCCCGCCCTCTTTGACCAGCCCGTACATCATGGCAATCACCAGCCGGCGGCCGTTTCGGGCCGCCGCACCGACAAAGGTCTTGCGGGCGGCGTTGGTGTAGCCCGTCTTGCCCCCGATCGCGCCCGGATAGCGCTGTAACAGCTCGTCTTGGTTGACGATCGGGTGCTCACCATCCTCGCCGGGGAACATCGCCGACGGCTCCGCGGTGATGTGCGCGAACACCGGATTGGCCATCGCGGTGCGGAAGATCACCGCGAGGTCATGAGCGGTCGACCATCCCGACCCGCCGGGGCCGTCCAATCCCGAGGGAGTGGCCGCGTGGGTGTTCATGGCGCCCAACGCGGCCGCCTTGGCGTTCATCTTGGCGACCGCGGCGTCCTGGCCGCCGAGCATCTGCGCCAGCGTGTTGGCGGCATCATTGCCCGACACCAGCAGCAGGCCGTCGAGCAGTTGACGGGCGGTGTAGGTGTGACCCGCTTTGACGCCGACGCAGTTGCACTCCACGTGCGTGTCGGCCTCGTCTGCGACGACGGTCGAGTTCAGGTTGAGCTCGTCGAGCGCCACCAAAGCCAGGAGCACCTTGATGGTGCTCGCGGGCGGGTGGGTGACATTCTGGTCGCGCCCGGCAAGCACCTGGCCGGTGTCCAGATCGGCGACGATCCAGGTCTGTGCGGGACCGTCGGGGATTGGCACCGATCCGGCCGGCTGCATTTCGGTATCGGCCGATGCGGTGGCACCGCTGATGGTGGCGGCCGTGAGCAGCACCGCGGCTACGGCCATGACCTTTCGCATGGGCGCAAAGTGTAACTTCCGCGGCTTCGGGACGCCTATTTTCGAACGGATCGGCGGTGTTGAATCGAATCATGTTGAGCCTGCCCGAAATTTCTGACCGGTTAGAGATCCAGCAGCTGCTCGTGGACTACTCCACCGCCATTGATCTGCGCCGATTCGATGACCTCGACAAGGTGTTCACCCCGGACGCCTATATCGACTACCGCGCGATGGGCGGCATCGACGGCCAGTACCCGCACGTCAAGGCGTGGCTTGCCGAGGTGTTGCCCAACTTCGCCAACTACGCGCACATGCTGGGTCTGCCATCGATTCGGCTCGCCGGCGACACCGCGACCGCGCGCACTTTCTGCTTCAACCCGATGGTGTTCGCCGGCGAGAAGCCCACCACCATGTTGCTCGGGCTCTGGTACGACGACGAGTTCGTGCGCACCGCCGAGGGCTGGCGGATGAGCCGCCGCGCCGAAACGAAGTGCTTCGATCGACGCCCCTGACGCCGGCGCGCCCCAGCGGTGCGTTGGCGGATCGAGCGAATTTCCGGGATCGCAGGGTGCTCTGGCACAATGGGCGGCTGTCCACCGCGCGACCGTGCATCGTTGCGATACCGCCCGGTGGTCGAACACGCGAGGCAAAACCGGTTCCCGGCATCCCGCCCGGATCGCTGAATTGCAGCGTGCACACACAGGAGAAATCGCTTTCATGGCTGTAAAGATCAAGCTCACCCGGCTCGGCAAGATCCGTAACCCGCAGTACCGCATCGCGGTGGCGGACGCTCGCACCCGGCGTGATGGTCGCTCGATCGAGGTCATCGGCCGCTACCACCCCAAGGAAGAGCCGAGCCTGATCGAGATCAACTCCGAGCGGGCCCAATACTGGCTGTCCGTGGGGGCGCAGCCCACCGAACCCGTTCTCAAGCTGCTCAAGATCACCGGTGACTGGCAGAAGTTCAAGGGCCTGCCCGGCGCCGAGGGCCGGTTGAAGGTCAAGCCGCCCAAGCCCAGCAAGCTCGAACTGTTCAACGCCGCGTTGGCTGCCGCCGAGGGTGGTCCCACCACCGAGGCCACCAAGCCGAAGAAGAAGTCGCCGGCCAAGAAGGCCAAGGGCGGCGAAGGCGACGCCGATGCGGCGGCCGAGAAGGTGGAAGCTTCCGCCGAGGGTGAGCAGACCGAATCGGCCGAGAGCTGACGACCGCTATGAGCACTGTCGTGGTCGACGCTGTCGAGCATTTGGTCCGCGGAATCGTGGACAACCCCGACGATGTGCGGGTGGACATGGTGACGAGCCGTCGCGGACGCACCGTCGAAGTCCACGTCCACCCCGACGACTTGGGCAAGGTGATCGGGCGCGGGGGACGTACCGCAACGGCACTGCGGACACTGGTCGCCGGCATCGGCGGCCGTGGTATCCGCGTTGACGTGGTGGACACCGACCAGTAGCGAAGCCTTGCTCATGGAGCACCGATGGAGCTGGTAATCGGGCGCGTGGTGAAAGCGCACGGGATTACCGGCGAGGTTGTCGTCGAGATCCGAACCGACGAACCGGACCGCCGGTTCACGCCGGGCGCCAGCCTGCGCGCCAAGAGATCCCGAGACGGCGGCACCGGCCGCAATTATGTGATCGAAGGCGTGCGTGAGCACGGTGCGCGGCTGCTGGTGCGATTGGCCGGGGTGAACGACCGGGACACGGCCGATGGGCTGCGTGGCAGTCTGTTCGTCATCGATTCCGCCGACCTGCCGCCGATCGAGGAGCCCGACACCTACTACGACCACCAGTTGGAGGGACTTCGGGTCCGGACCACGGCGGGCCAAGACGTCGGAGTGGTCGCCGAGGTACTGCACACCGGTGCCGGCGAGTTGCTGGCGGTCAAATGTGATTCCGGCGAGGTGTTGGTGCCGTTCGTCGGCGCGATCGTCACGTCGGTGTCGCTGGACGATCGCATTCTCGAGATCGACCCGCCCGACGGGCTGCTGGACCTGGGGTCCTAGGGGGTGTCATGAAAATCGACGTGGTGACGATTTTCCCGGCGTACCTGGACCCGCTGCGGCAATCGTTGCCGGGCAGGGCGATTGCGTCGGGCCTCGTCGACCTACAGGTGCATGACCTGCGCCGGTGGACCTACGACGTGCACCACTCGGTAGACGACTCGCCCTACGGCGGCGGGCCCGGAATGGTCATGAAGGCGCCGGTCTGGGGGGAAGCGCTTGACGAAATATGTTCGGCTGAAACGCTTCTGGTTGTCCCGACGCCCGCCGGCTCGCTGTTTGACCAGGCCACCGCGCAACGGTGGAGTGCCGAGCAGCACTTGGTGTTCGCCTGCGGCCGGTATGAGGGGATAGACCAGCGGGTCGCCGAGGACTCGGCCCGGCGCATGCGGGTCGAGGAAGTCTCGATCGGCGACTATGTCCTGCCCGGCGGGGAGTCCGCGGCGGTGGTGATGATCGAGGCCGTGCTGCGATTGTTGACCGGAGTGCTGGGCAATCCCGCATCCCACCAAGAGGATTCGTTTTCGCCGGAACTGGATCGGTTGCTGGAGGGGCCCAGCTATACCCGGCCACCGAGCTGGCGGGGGCTCGACGTGCCCGAGATCCTGCTCTCCGGTGACCACGCGCGCATCGCCACTTGGCGCCGGGAGGTCTCGTTGCGGCGCACCCGGGAGCGCCGGCCCGACCTCGCGCCACCGGAGTAGCCCTGCCGAGCAGACGCGGAATCGCACATCGCGAAGCGGTTTGGCGCGATTCCGCGTCTGCTCGCCGGCAAGAGGGGCGTTGCGGGGCCGTAGGGCCCGCGCTGGACCGGGTCAGATCCGGCCGGCGGGAAAGATCGTCTTGACGGCTTGGGTGATCGTTTCGCGCGCGGTGGCGTCATCGGAGGCCTGCAGCGATTCGATCACCATGATGTAGCGGCGGTCCGAGCCGATGATTCCGGTCGACAGATGCATCCAGTCGGCGCCGATGCAGCACATCCACCCCTGCTTGACCGCGACCGGTTCGGCGTAGAGGCCGTCGGGGATGCCAAACCGTTGTGGGTAGCCGTCGATTCCGTTCGGAGTGGACTGGGCCAGGTCGTTGACGATGATGGCGGCACTCTGCAACGGCAGCCCACCCTCCCCGTCGAGCAACATCTCGTAGTAGCGGATCAGGTCAGGTGCGGAACTGAAGGTGTTCCACCAGCGCCCGTCGCTGGGTGGTGCGGTGGCGGCCAATCCGTACCGGGTCGCGATCTCGGTGACGATGGCATCGCCGCCGAGCTCGCCCCAGAACTGCTCGGCGGCGCCGTCATCCGATGAGCGCAGCATGTTTTCGAGGGCCTGGCGATCCTGGGCAGAAAGGGTGGTCTTGCCCTGGGACGCCCGCAATAACAACTCGTCGGCGATGAACAGCTTGGACACCGAGGCGGTGGCGATGATCGAGGTCTTGCCGTTGGAGACCAGCTGGTGGGTAGCGCGGTCCAGGATCGCGACCGTGATGGTGGCGCCCTTGGCGGCGGCTTCCTCGGTTGCCCGCTGGATGCGTTCTTGAACCCCGACCAGACCGGCCGAGGGCAATAGCGCGGCCGGATCCTCGGGCGGCGTGATGGCACGCAGCAGCAGTTCGATCAGCTGTTGCTGCTGGGGCTGGGATTGTTGCCGGGATGATTCGCGATCATCGGTCCCATACGCCTTGGCCTGCACCTTTGCCTCGCAACCGGTGAGCACCAGCGATACCACCAATGCCACCGCCGCCGCGGCGGTCAGCATCGTCAGCGGCCGTGCTCGCATGCTTCTCCTTCAGCACTCTCCGGTAACGCGAAGACGCGCAAGTGTGGCGGCCGCACTGCCATCTGCCCCGGGAATCACGCAAAGCTGAGGGTTCGGCCTGCGCGGTTTGGCACCTGTCATATGTACCACTTGCAGGCGCTTTGCGGACGATGTGAACCGCCCGGATTTCCTGTGATTTTCACTGCATGCGTACCGTCTGGCACAATTGGCCAGTTGTCTTTAGCAGTTGTCGGCGGGCCGCTTGCTCCGCCTGCTGCGAGATACACCCATAAAGCCCATATCCATTGGCTTGGTAAGTGCCGCGTGCCTGCGTGTATGCGGTCTGCCGAGCCGCGATCCGGAGGAAGTGTCTTTCCAATGAACAGGCTGGACTTCGTCGACCAGGCGTCGCTGCGCGACGACATCCCGGCCTTCAGCCCGGGCGACACCATCAATGTGCACGTCAAAGTCATCGAGGGCGCCAAGGAGCGTATCCAGGTGTTCAAGGGTGTGGTGATTCGCCGGCAGGGTGGGGGCATCCGCGAGACGTTCACAGTGCGCAAGGAAAGCTACGGCGTCGGCGTCGAGCGGACGTTCCCGGTGCACTCGCCGAACATCGACCACATCGAGGTGGTAACGCGTGGTGACGTTCGTCGCGCCAAGCTGTACTACCTTCGTGAACTGCGCGGCAAGAAGGCCAAGATCAAGGAGAAGCGCTGACCGGCGCGGCCTTGGTGGCCATCCCGGCCTGCCTGGGCACCACCGGCGGTTCAACTCGCCAGTGGCTCGCCAGTCTCGAAGGCTACGGCGCGCGCTGGCTACGCTGATCACGTGACCGAAACCACGGACTCCCCATCTGAGCGCGAGCCCGACGCAGGTCAGTCGGAGGCGCCGCTCGCTGCTCGAGGTGCTGATGCCCCGGGTGCGGCGGCTCAGGAAGAACCTGGGGCGGAGTCGAGGGCGGCCGACGAGGACGAGTCGAAGCTGGCCAAGAAATCGACCCTGCGTGAATTCGCGACCCTGGCCGTCATCGCGATAGTGATCTACTACGTGATGTTGACGTTTGTGGCGCGTCCATACCTGATTCCGTCGGAGTCGATGGAGCCCACCCTGCACGGGTGTTCGACCTGCGTCGGTGACCGCATCATGGTGGACAAGCTCACCTACCGGTTCACTTCACCCAAGCCCGGTGACGTCATCGTCTTCAAGGGGCCACCGTCGTGGAACGTCGGCTACAAGTCGATACGTTCGAGCAACACCGCGCTGCGCTGGGTGCAAAACGCCCTCTCGTTCATCGGTTTCGTACCCCCGGACGAGAACGATTTGGTCAAACGCGTCATCGCGGTGGGCGGACAGACCGTCCAATGCCGCTCCGACACCGGGTTGACCGTCGACGGTAAGCCGCTCAAGGAGCCATATCTGGATCCGGCCACCATGCTGGCTGACCCATCCGTCTACCCCTGCCTGGGCAGCGAATTCGGGCCGGTGACCGTCCCGGCGGGCCGGCTGTGGGTGATGGGCGACAATCGGACCCACTCGGCGGATTCGCGGGCACATTGCCCCATGCTGTGCACCGGGGACGCCATGGCCGGCACCGTGCCGGTGGCCAACGTCATCGGCAAGGCGCGGTTTATCGTGTGGCCGCCGTCGCGGTGGGGCGTGGTGCGTTCGGTGAACCCCCAAACGGGCCAGTAACCGTGGCCACCACCTGGCCGCCACGAACCGTGATCCGCAAGTCTTCCGGACTGCGCACGCTGGAGTCCGCGCTGCAGCGCAGCGGTCTGGGACCGGTAGCCGGTGTGGATGAGGTGGGGCGAGGTGCGTGCGCGGGCCCGCTGGTGGTCGCCGCTTGCGCACTCGGGCCGAATCGCTACGAGAGCCTGGCCGCCCTCGACGATTCGAAAAAACTCACCGAAAAGACTCGGGAAAAGCTGTTCCCGTTGATCTGCCGCTATGCCCTGGCCTATCACGTGGTGTTCATTCCGTCGGTGGAGGTCGACCGTCGTGGTGTGCACGTGGCCAACATCGAAGGCATACGGCGGGCGGTGGCCGGGCTGTCGGTGCGCCCCGGCTATGTGCTCAGCGACGGCTTTCGGGTCCCGGGACTGTCGGTGCCGTCGCTGCCGGTGATCGGTGGCGACGCGGCCGCCGCCTGCATTGCCGCGGCCAGCGTGCTGGCAAAGGTCAGCCGCGATCGGCTGATGGTGGCGATGGACACCCAGTACCCCGGATACGGATTCGCCGAGCACAAGGGCTACAGCACCCGCGCACACACCCTGGCGCTGACCCAGCTAGGGCCCTGCCCCGAGCATCGTCGGTCGTTCATCAACGTTCGCCGAGTGGCCACCCGGTCCAACGGCGCCGCGACGGCCGAACGCGAAGCGGACCCTCCCCAAGAGCGTGACGGAACCGGGTAGGGAAAGATGGGGCAAGATTTCCGACCGGGCGGCGATCGGCGCCGCCGGTGGCGCGCGGAGTCCTGCAGGGCCCCGAGCGGGAGATCTGGCAAATTGTTGGGAGAAGGACGTCTGAGCAGATGAGTGCAGAGGATCTCGAGAAGTACGAAACCGAGATGGAGCTCTCGCTGTACCGCGAATACAAGGACATCGTCGGCCAGTTCAGCTACGTCGTGGAAACCGAGCGACGCTTCTACCTGGCTAACAGCGTGGAGATGGTGCCGCGCAACGCCGATGGCGAGGTGTATTTCGAGCTACGACTGGCCGATGCCTGGGTATGGGACATGTACCGGCCGGCTCGGTTCGTCAAGCAGGTGCGGGTGGTCACCTTCAAGGACGTCAACATCGAAGAGGTGGAGAAGCCCGAGCTGAGGCTGCCCGAATAGTTCTCCTAGCCGCTGACGGTGGGGTTGACCGTGTCGTCGGTTTCGAGGGCTTCGGGGGGCAGCTGGCCACGGTTTTCGATGACGGTGCGGGCAACATCGGCGAGCTTGATATTGAGGCTCTGGGAATGGTGGCGGAGCAGGTCGAACGCCTCTTCCTCGGTGAACCCATTCAGCAACATCAACATGCCGACGGCTTTTCCGATCTCGCGGTTGCTGAGCAGCCCGCGGCGCAGGCTGGCGGCATCCTCGCCGTGTGCGATGGCGTTGACCGCCACGCTCGCAAACGATGCCAGCACCGCCGCACGGCCGGCGGACTCGGTATCGAAACTGTTGGGGGTTTCGCTGAATAGGTAGAGTGCGGCGCCCTTGCGCTTGTCGACCAGCAGCCGGAATCCCATGGCGCGCGTACCGGTGTTTGGGCCAGAAGCGCGGCCGCAAACTTCGGCCATTGCGTCGGAGTGGTCAGGTCCGTTTCGATCTGCGGCGTTTCTTCCTCGATAGCGTCGATGCACGGGCCGTCGCCGGCTTTGCGCTCGAGTTCGTCGACGTGCTGGGCCAGCCGGTCGCTGGCGCCGACGGTGATGTAGCGGTCATTGGTGCGGACCAGCAAGCTGGCATGGTCACACCCCGGAACGATCAGGGTGGCGGCGATGCAGATCGCGGAGTACGTCTCGGCGGGTTGGGCGCCCTGATAGATGATCTCGGCGAGGGCCGCAAAGACTGTCGCCGGGTCGGCGGTCGTCCCACCCGGTACCGAGTCCGGGTTGCTGTCCTTCGGTGTGGCCGTCACGTGTTCCCTCACTTCGGGTGGCAGGGGGGAGTCGCCCCCCAGTGCGCTGGCGTAGATTATCGGGCCTGGCCGGGCCCTCAAACTTCGACAGCGCGTTCCAACTCTTTCAGCGATGTCTCCAAGTGCCCGAGCATGCGCTGCAGGCGAGGCACGCTGCGCCGGCAACCGACGAGCCCGAAATCGAGATTGTCGGCGTTGTTGGTCACTGTAATGTTCATCGCCTGGCCGTCCAGGGCAATTGAGAGTGGATAGTTTCCGACCAGCCGCGCGCCCCGCCAATACAGCGGGTTGGGCGCGCCGGGAACATTCGATATGACGACGTTGAACGGTGGCGGCGCGGTGGCCACGAAACCGGGAACCAGTCCGAACACCAAACCGCCGGTCAGTAAGCCCGACAACGCCAGCTGCTGGATGCGGGGAAGCTGAGCGAACACCTTCTTGTTGTCCGACATCGACTGGCTGATCACCTGGAGGCGTTTCATCGGGTCGTCGAGGTTGGTCGCGAGGTTGCACAGCAGGGTGCCGACCATGTTGCCGCCGCGATCGGCATCGCCTTCCTTGCGCAGACTCACCGGAACCATGGCGATCAGTGGGGCGTCGGGAAGCGCGTGTTGATCGATCAGGTAGGCGCGCAGCGCGCCGGCCGACATCGCCAGCACGACATCGTTGACGGTGACGTCTGCCGCGTTCTTCACCGCCTTGATGCGATCGAGGGACCAGGACTGGGCGGCGACCCGGCGTGCTCCACCGATCCGGACATTGAACAGCGTCTTCGGGGCTCGAAATGGCAGGGTCAGTTGCTGCTCGAGCAGCGCCGCGCGGGCCAGTGACAGCGCCGAGGGCGCCAGAGATGCTGTGGCGCCAACCGTCTCGGTGAGTAGCCGAAGCGGTGAGGATCTGTGCCCCGGGTTCGAGCGGCGCCGCGGTTTTAGTTCCCACGGCACCCGGATCTCATCGTCATCCGGATCGGTGCTGAATGCGCGCTGCATCAGCTTCTGCGCGGAAACCCCATCCTGCAAGGAATGGTGGAACTTGATGTAGACCGCGTAGCGCCCGTCGTTGAGTCCCTCCACCAGATGGGCTTCCCAGAGGGGCCGGTGCCTGTCGAGCAGGCTGCCGTGCAGCCGAGAGGTCAGCTCGAGGAGCTCCCGTACCCGGCCTGGCCGGGGGAGAGCGGACCGGCGGAAGTGATAGTCGAGCTCCACGTCGTCGTCGAATGTCCACGCGAAGTTGGTCATCGTGCCCAAGAACGCGGGATGCTTGCGGAACATGGGCTGGACGTCGGTGCAGTCGAGCATGGCTTCATATGCCTCGGTGACGAAGTTCTCGTCGGCATCCTCGGGCGGCTGGAACAGCTGCAGGCCCCCCACATGCATCGGGTGTTCGCGCGATTCGCCGAGCAAGAACATGGAATCGGTGGGTGCGATCAGCTTCATCATTCGTCTCCCCGAACTCGAGCAACACCAACCGGGATAGCCGCGCGCAAGGCCCCGCACACATTGCGGGTTTTGGTCCTGCGTTTGGGCGCGGTCGCTGGCGGAAACCCATTCTAGGTGGGTGTTGCTGTCGCGGTTACCGGGCCGACTGGAGATATCGGCATCTCGGCGGTCACCGCGCTGGAGCGGGAGCCGGCCGTGGCGTCGATCGTCGGTATGGCGCGCCGGCCGTTTGACCCGGCCATCTACGGCTGGTCCAAGACCACCTATCAGCGGGGCAACATCCTGGATCGCGATGCGGTCGACGCGTTGGTCGCCCAGGCCGATGTGGTGGTCCACCTGGCGTTCATCAAGCTCGGATCGCGTGCCGAGAGCGCGCAGGTCAATCTGCAGGGCGCCCGCAACGTCTTCGAAGCGACCGTCGCGGCGCGCCGGCCACGCCGCCTGGTCTACACGTCGTCGGTGGCGGCCTACGGCTACCACTCGGACAACCCGGCGGCCATCACCGAGGACGTACCCGCGCGCGGATCACCGGAGCACTACTACTCCGAGCAGAAGGCGCAAAGCGAGGCAGAGCTCGCCAAGATCACCGAGGACTCGTTACTGCAGGTGTTCGTCCTGCGCCCGTGTATCGTCGCGGGCCCGCACGCCTACTCGTTGGCCGAGGCCATGCCGTGCAGGCAGGTGCCCGCGCCGGTGCGCGCGCTGAGCCGGGTGGTGCCGATGCTGAAGCCGATCGTGCCGGATCCGGGTGTCCCGGTGGAGCTGGTGCATCACGACGACGTGGCAGCCGCGATAGCGTTGGCGGCGACCGCACCGGTGCCCGCGGGGGCCTACAACATCGCCGCTGACGGGGTCGTGACGATCACCGACATGGCCAGGGCGCTGGGCGGCCGTCCGGTCCGGGTCCCAGCGGCCGCCGCCTCGGTCGCATCCGCGGCTATTTCCCGGTTGCCGCTGGTACCCTCGCTGCTCGAATGGCTTCATGCGGTGCGACAACCCGTGGTGATGGACACCGCCAAGGCGAAACGCGAACTCGGGTGGTCGCCGACGCACTCGTCAGCTGAAACCTTGTCGGCGCTGGCTGCAGCGATATGACGGCGGCCGGCCGATCCGACAGGCGGTGCGCAATCGAGGTACGTTGAGGCCGTGTTCGGGTGTTCTGCGGTCCCTGCCGATGCCGTGGCCTCCTGCCGGTGCGATTCGGCGGCGGGGCCAATCGAAGCCGGTCAGTGGGCCACGTAACGGCGCGTCGGCGGGTCAAGCACCTCGCCGCCGGTTATGCGATCACCCGACCGGAAACCCTGGCCGTCGAGGAGCCGCTGGAGATCCGCGTCAACGGTGTGCCGATATCGGTCACCATGCGCACCCCCGGCTCGGATTTTGAGCTCGCGCGCGGTTTCCTGCTGACCGAAGGGGTGATCGCCCACCGTGATGATGTGCTGACGGTCCGCTATTGCGGCGGGCGCGGTGCCGATGGCGCCAACACCTACAACGTCTTGGACATCACGCTGGCGCCCGGGGTAAGCCCGCCGGGCCTCGATGTGACCCGCAACTTCTACACCACCTCGTCGTGCGGAGTCTGCGGCAAGGCGTCGCTGGACGCGGTGCGGCTGATCAGCCGATTTTTGCCCGGCGACGATCCGGCCACCATCACGGCCGGTGCGCTCGAGGAGATGCCCGGCCAACTCCGTAGTGGCCAAAAGGTTTTCGCGAGCACCGGCGGCCTGCACGCCGCGGCGTTGTTCAGCGCGGACGGCACAATGCACGTGATCCGCGAAGATATCGGCCGGCACAACGCGGCAGACAAGGTCATCGGCTGGGCCATCGAGCACGATCGGGTTCCGTTGGCGGGGTCGGTGTTGCTGGTCAGCGGTCGCGCATCGTTCGAGCTGACGCAGAAGGCGCTGATGGCCGGGATCCCGGTGCTGGCCGCGGTCTCCGCCCCGTCGTCGCTGGCGGTCTCGCTGGCCGAAGAATCCGGGATGACGCTGGTAGCGTTTCTGCGGGAAGACTCGATGAACGTCTACACGCGCCCGGACCGCATCGTCTGAATCCACTGTCGGCCCGTTGTGGACGAGTGCGCGACTGTTGATAATCGGGCGGTTTTGCTTCCCTGACGCCCTCGGTCCGGCGGCCAGTGTCGGGGCCGGCGTGCAGGTTTGGGCGCATGAAGACGTTGACTCGCATGCAACTGGGAGCCCTGGGGGAGCAGCTGGCCGTGGAGCATCTGAGCGGTCAGGGGCTACAGATCTTGACCCGAAACTGGCGGTGCCGCTATGGCGAACTCGATGTGATCGCCTGTGAAGCTGCCACCCGCACCGTGGTGTTCGTTGAGGTCAAGACGCGCACCGGCGACGGGTACGGCGGGCTGGCCCAGGCGGTGACCGAAGGCAAGGTCCGCAGGCTGCGCCGCCTGGCCGGGTTGTGGCTGGCCGGTCAGGACCGCGGCTGGGCGGCCGTGCGCCTCGATGTCATCGGGGTGCGCATCGGCCGCAGCGCCAACCCCGAGATCACGCATCTGATGGGCGTGGGCTGATGGCGCTGGGGCGGGCGTTCTCGGTGGCGGTGTGCGGGCTGGACGGCGAGATCGTGGAAATCGAAGCCGACATCAGCTCGGGGCTGCCGGGGGTGCATCTGGTGGGTCTGCCCGACGCGGCACTGCAGGAATCCCGCGACCGGGTTCGCGCGGCGGTCACCAACTGCGGCAACAGCTGGCCATTGGCTCGGCTGACGCTCGCACTGTCGCCGGCCACCCTGCCGAAAATGGGTTCGGTCTACGACATTGCCCTGGCCGCTGCGGTGTTGTCGGCGCAGCGAAAAAAGCCGTGGCAGCGTTTGGAAAAGACGCTGTTGTTGGGGGAGTTGTCGCTGGACGGCCGGGTCCGCGCGGTGCGTGGCGTGCTGCCGGCCGTGTTGGCCGCCAAGCGCGATGGCTGGCCGGCCGTGGTGGTTCCGGCGGATAACTTGGCCGAGGCCAGCCTGGTGGATGGCATCGATGTCTGGGGTGTGCGCACCCTGGGACAACTGCAGGGCTGGCTGACGGGTGCTGCCGGTTTGGACAGTCGCAGCGGGCCCGCGGCCACCAGCGAGGGGACTTCGGCCGACTTGGCCGATGTGCTCGGGCAGTCCCAAGCGCGTTTTGCGGTCGAGGTGGCGGCGGCCGGTGCGCACCATCTCATGCTGACCGGTCCTCCCGGGGTAGGCAAAACGATTCTGGCACAACGCCTTCCGGGTTTACTGCCGCCGCTGTCGCGCGGCGAGTCACTGGAGGTCACCGCGATCCACTCGGTGGCTGGTTTGTTGTCGGGGGACACCCCGCTGATCACCCGGCCGCCGTTCGTGGCGCCGCACCACAGTTCCAGCGTCGTCGCGCTGGTGGGGGGCGGCACGGGCATGGCCCGCCCTGGCGCCGTCAGCCGGGCACATCGTGGGGTGTTGTTTCTCGACGAGTGCGCCGAGATCAGCGTCAGCGCCATGGAAGCGTTGCGAACTCCGTTGGAGGACGGAGAAATCCGCCTTGCCCGCCGCGACGGAGTGGCGTGTTACCCGGCCCGATTTCAGCTGGTGCTTGCCGCAAACCCGTGTCCATGCGCTCCAGCGGACCCGCAAGACTGCATCTGTGCGGCGGCGGTGAAGCGACGTTACCTCGGCAAACTGTCGGGGCCGTTGCTGGACCGGGTGGACCTGAGGGTACAGATGCACCCGGTGCGGGCCGGAGCCTTCTCGGCGGTGGCGGGCGAGTCGACCTCGCAGGTTCGTGACCGGGTGGCCCAGGCCCGCAACGCGGCCGCCCAGCGGTGGCAGCCGCACGGCTTTCGCACCAATGCAGAAGTCAGCGGCCCCCTGCTGCGTCGGGAATTCCGGCTTGGCAACTCAGCGATGGTCCCGTTGCGCACGGCGCTGGATCGGGGGCTGCTCAGCATCCGCGGTGTCGATCGAACTCTGCGAGTCGCGTGGAGTCTGGCGGACTTGGCCGGCCGGGCGGCACCCGGCCTGGACGAGGTGTCGACCGCGCTGAGCTTTCGGCAGCCGGGAGCTTGCCGATGAGCGCGTCCGATAGTGCCTTGCGGGCCTGGGGTTACCTGTCGCGCGTGGCGGAGCCGCCGTGCGCGGAATTGGCTGCCCTGGTGCAACGAGTCGGCCCGGTAGAGGCGGCCGAGCGGATCCGGCGCGGCCAGGTTGACGGCGAGCTTGCCCGCTTGACCCGGGCCAGATGCGAAATCGATCGGGCCGCAGCGGATCTCGAGCAACTCGCGCGCCGTGGCGGGCGCTTGATCACACCCGACGACGACGAGTGGCCGGTGGTGGCCTTCACGGCTTTTTCTGGTTCGGCGATCCGGGCGAAGGGAAACGGCGGAGCTCCGATGGCGTTGTGGGTGCAGGGCCCCGCTCGCCTCGACCAGGTGGTTCAGCGCGCCGCCGCTCTCGTGGGAACCCGCGCCGCGACGGCATATGGCGAGCACATGGCCGCGGATCTGGCCGCCGGCCTGGTCGAACGTGACGTTGCGGTCATCTCCGGCGGTGCCTACGGAATCGACGGAGCGGCCCATCGCGCAGTGCTCATTGCCGAGGGCACCACGGTGGCGGTACTGGCCGGTGGGATCGACATCCCGTACCCCACCGGGCATTCGGCCCTGCTTCATCGGATCGGCCAGCACGGCTTGCTGGTCACCGAATACCCGCCGGGTGTGCGGCCGGCCCGGCATCGGTTCCTCACCCGCAACCGGTTGGTGGCTGCTCTCGGTGGCGCCGCGGTCGTGGTCGAAGCGGGGCTGCGTAGCGGTGCCGCCAACACCGCCGCGTGGGCTCGGGCGCTGGGGCGGATCGTGGCCGCGGTGCCCGGGCCGGCGACATCATCGGCTTCGGCGGGCTGCCATGTGCTGCTTCGCAACGGGGCGCAGCTGATCACCCGCGCCGATGAGATAGTCGAACTGGTCGGTCGGATCGGCGAATTGTCCCTCGAACAATCGCGTCCCACGTCCGTCCTGGACGGACTCAGCCAGTCCGAAAGTCAGGTCTATGAGGCATTGCCGGGTCGCGGCGCGATGAGCGTCGACGAGATCGCTGTCGCATCCGGGCTGGTGGCCGAACAGGTGATGGGGCGGTTGGCGATCCTCGAGGTGGCCGGACTGGCCGAGCGTGACGGCGGGCGGTGGCGCCTGGTGCGCGCCGGCCGCGCACGGCCCGCGGCCGAGGGCGTGCGGGCGCGGCTCGTATAGTCGACTGGGGTCGGATCTGGACAGGAGGAGTAGTGGCGGGTCGACCTGTACACACCTTCGAAGTCGTGGGTACCCAACAACTCGCGCCCCACATGGTCCGGGTGCGAGTCGGTGGCAGCGGCTTCGACACATTCGTTCCCAGCGAATTCACCGACTCTGACGTCAAGCTGGTTTTCGTCGCGCATGACGTCGACGTGGCCGCACTGCCTCGGCCGTTGACACTGGATTGCTTTTCCAGTCTTCCGCCCGAGAAGCAGCCCGCGGTGCGGACCCTGACCGTCCGTCGTGTCGACGCCGCGGCGCGCGAAATCGTGCTCGACGTCGTGGCGCATGGCGAACACGGGGTAGCCGGTCAGTGGGCGGCGGCCGCGCAACCTGGCGAGCCGGTCTACCTGATGGGTCCTAACGGCGCTTACAAGCCCGACCCGGAGGCCGACTGGCATCTGCTGGCCGGCGATGAATCCGCGCTGCCGGCCATCGCCGCTGCGCTCGAGGAGCTGCCCGCCGACGCTGTCGGCAAAGCGTTCATCGAGGTTGCCGGTCCCGACGACGAGATCGAATTGCGCGCGCCGGAGTCGGTCCAGATCAACTGGGTCTACCGCGGTGGTCGCGCCGATCTGGTTTCAGCGGATCGTGCCGGCGACCATGCGCCGCTGATCGAGGCCGTCAAGACCGCCCTGTGGCTTCCCGGTCAGGTGCACGTCTTCATCCACGGCGAGGCCCAGGCCGTCATGCACAACTTGCGCCCCTACATCCGCAAGGAGCGGGGTGTGGATGCGAAATGGGCGTCCTCAATCTCTGGTTACTGGCGACGCGGGCGCACCGAGGAGACGTTCCGGCATTGGAAAAGGGAATTGGCGGAGTCAGAAGCGGGTAGCTGACCGCCGGCTGGCATTCTCATCGCATGGCATTCGGCGACTATCAGTACGAGATCTACTTCCAGGGGCTATCCGGGGTAGTGCCAGGGCTGCCGATGGCCTTCGCCGAACTGGAGTCCAGGGCTCAGATGGCGCTGCCGCCGTCGGTGTGGTCATACGTGGTCGGCGGGGCCGGCGACGAGCGCACCCAGCGCGCCAACTGTGAGGCCTTCGACCGGTGGGGTCTGATGCCGCGCATGTTTGTCGGTGCCGCGGAACGCGACCTGACCGTGGAGATGTTCGGACTGACCCTGCCCTCACCGATCTTCCTGGCACCGATCGGCGTCATCGGACTGTGCGCCCAGGACGGCCACGGCGATCTGGCCACCGCGCGCGCGGCGGCCCGTACCGGAGTCCCGATGGTGGTCTCCACCCTGACAGCCGACCCCATGGAAGACGTGGCCGCCGAGTTCGGTGACACCCCCGGGTTCTTTCAGCTGTACACGCCGAAGGATCGCGAGCTGGCCGCCAGCCTGGTGCAGCGCGCCGAATCCGCGGGTTTCAAGGGCATCGTGGTCACCCTCGACACCTGGATCCCCGGCTGGCGGCCGCGTGACCTGAGCACCGCCAATTTTCCCCAACTACGCGGACACTGCCTGAGCAACTACACCAGCGACCCGGTGTTCCGCGCCGGCCTGCCCCGCCCCCGGAGGAAGACCCGCAGGGGACCGTGCTGCGCTGGGCCCAGCTCTTCGGAAACCCGCTGACCTGGAGCGATCTCGCCTGGCTGCGCGAACTCACCGATCTGCCACTCATCGTCAAGGGCATCTGCCATCCCGATGACGCCCGGCGCGCCAAGGACGGGAGCGTGGATGGCATCTACTGCTCCACCCATGGCGGACGCCAGGCCAACGGCGGTCTTCCGGCCCTGGACTGTCTGCCGGGTGTGGTCGAGGCGGCCGACGGGCTGCCGGTGCTTTTCGACTCGGGGATTCGCAGTGGCGCCGACATCATCAAGGCGCTGGCGATGGGCGCGACGGCGGTCGGCATCGGGCGGCCCTACGCCTACGGATTGGCGCTGGGCGGCGTGGACGGCGTCGTGCATGTACTGCGCATGCTGCTCGCCGAAGCCGACCTGATCATGGCCGTCGACGGGTATCCCACGCGCAAAGATCTCACCCCGGACACATTGCGGCGCGTCAACTGAAACCCGCAGCGCTGTCTGCGACGGTGGGGGAGTGCCGGACAACAGCGAAGCGATTCTCGAGGAGTTCGACGAATACCTCGCACTGCAGTGCGGCCGCTCGGCCCACACTCGTCGCGCGTATCTGGGCGACCTGCGATCGCTGCTGGATTATCTCGCCGGCCGCGGCGCTGACCTGCGGGCACTGAGTCTGCCCGTGCTGCGGTCGTGGCTGGCTACCGCGGCGGGGGCCGGGGCGGCCCGAACGACGCTGGCCAGGCGCACCTCTGCGGTCAAGGCCTTCACCGCCTGGGCGGTGCGGCGCGGGCTGTTGGCCACCGACCCCGCGGCGCGGTTGCAGGTGCCCAAGGCGCACCGCACCCTGCCCGCCGTGCTGCGCCAGGACCAAGCGCTGGCGGCCATGACGGCGGCGAAGTCCGGCGCGCAGCAAGGGGATCCGCTGGCCTTGCGGGACCGCTTGATCGTCGAACTGCTGTATGCCACCGGGATCCGGGTGAGCGAACTGTGTGGTCTTGACATCGACGACGTCGACACCGGCCATCGGCTGGTGCGGGTGCTCGGGAAGGGCAACAAGCAGCGCACCGCGCCGTTTGGCCAGCCCGCTGCCGAAGCGCTTCAGGCCTGGCTGGCAGACGGACGTCCGGCACTGGCAACGGCGGAGTCCGGTCCGGCGCTGCTGCTCGGCGCCCGGGGCCGGCGCCTCGATGTGCGGCAAGCCCGCACGGTGGTTCATCAAACCGTCGCCGCGGTGGATGGGGCCCCCGACATGGGGCCGCACGGGTTGCGTCACAGCGCGGCCACCCATCTGCTTGAAGGTGGAGCCGACCTGAGGGTGGTCCAGGAGTTGCTCGGGCATTCCAGTTTGGCCACCACCCAGCTCTATACCCATGTGGCGGTCTCGCGACTGCGCGCCGTACACGATCAGGCCCATCCGCGGGCCTAGCCGGGCCCTCCGGCGGGGAGCTCAGCCCGTCACGGGCTTGAGCCGGATCGGGGTGGATTTCAGCAGGCCGAGCGGATCGACATAGTGGGCGTCCGACGCCGGCCCCCACATCGCGCCCCAATGCAGCCACGCCTTGGCTGGGCAGCCCGGGTGCCCAGCCACCAGGGTGCCTACCGCTGATCCCGCCGTCACGTGCTGGCCGGCTCGCACCGTCGGGCGCATCGGCTGGTAGCTGGTGCGCAAGCCGCCTGGATGGGCCAGCGAAACGACCGGCCAATCCGCCAAGGTTCCGGCATACACGACGGTCGCGTCACCGGCGGCAAAGATCGGCTCGCCGGGGACCCCGGCCAAGTCGACGCCGCGATGCCCGGGGCGCCAATTCGGTGTGGGTGCATCAAAACCACGCAACACGACCGCCGGCGGCCGCAACGGCCACTGCAACCGGGTGTCGTCGGCATGTGCCGCCGCCGCGCCCAGCAGCGACCAGGCGGCAAGCCAGGATGCCAACCAGGATGCAGCCACCGTCACCCGTCGCACATGATCAGTTCAATGCGCCGACGGCGTCCTTGCCAGCCAAATTCGCGGATCTGTGCGCCACGGGGCCGCTGTGGAAAAACCGTCGCCGGCTTCGGTGTAAACTTCTCGACGCAGCTCGCAACCGCGGGCTGACTTCGCGCGTTTGCTTCGCGGCCCGGTAGTTCAGGGATCCGCAACAGCATGCCGAGCGGTCCCGTAGCCGGAGTCTCCGGAGCGGGTTCGGCATCGCGGCAGGCGCCAGGGCCCCGGTTTCAGCCGATACCGGGCGAACAACCGACACAAGTAAGGCATCAGCATGGCTGTTGTAACCATGAAGCAGCTGCTTGACAGCGGCACCCACTTCGGGCACCAGACCCGTCGTTGGAATCCCAAGATGAAGCGGTTCATTTTCACCGACCGCAACGGCATCTACATCATCGACCTTCAGCAGACGCTGACCTTCATCGACAAGGCGTACGAGTTCGTCAAAGAGACCGTCGCCCACGGTGGAACCGTGCTGTTTGTCGGCACCAAGAAGCAGGCGCAGGAGTCCGTCGCCGCCGAAGCGACCCGCGTCGGCATGCCGTACGTGAACCAGCGCTGGCTGGGTGGCATGCTCACCAACTTCTCCACCGTGCACAAGCGGCTGCAGCGCCTCAAGGAGCTCGAGGCCATGGAGCAGACCGGTGGCTTCGAGGGCCGCACCAAGAAAGAGATCCTGGGCCTGACCCGGGAGAAGAACAAGCTCGAGCGCAGCCTCGGTGGTATTCGCGACATGGCCAAGGTGCCGTCGGCGATCTGGGTTGTCGACACCAACAAGGAGCACATCGCCGTCGGCGAGGCCCGCAAGCTGGGTATCCCGGTCATCGCGATCCTGGACACCAACTGCGACCCCGACGAGGTCGACTACCCGATCCCGGGCAACGACGACGCGATCCGCTCGGCCGCGCTGCTGACCAAGGTGATTGCCTCCGCGGTCGCCGAGGGCCTGCAGGCACGTGCCGGAGCGGGCCGCGGTGATGGCAAGCCTGTGGTCGAGGCCGCGGAGCCGCTGGCCGAATGGGAGCAGGAGCTGCTTGCCGGTGCCACTGCCACCGCCCCGGCCGAAGGCGCTGTCGCAACCGAAACAACCCCCACGGAAGGCTGAAATGGCGAACTTCACCGCTGCCGATGTCAAGCGACTTCGGGAGCTGACCGGTGCTGGCATGCTCGCGTGTAAGAACGCGCTCGCCGAAAGCGACGGAGACTTCGACAAGGCCGTCGAGGCGCTGCGGATCAAGGGTGCCAAGGACGTCGGCAAGCGCGCCGAGCGTGCGACCGCCGAGGGTCTGGTTGCTGCCAAGGATGGCGCGCTCATCGAGCTGAACTGCGAGACGGACTTCGTCGCCAAGAATGCGGAGTTCCAGAAGCTTGCCGACGACATCGTCGCTGCGGCGGTGGCGTCGAAGGCCGCTGATGTTGACGCGCTCAAGGCGGCCAGCATCGGCGGTCAGACGGTCGAGGAGGCCATCGGGGCGCTCTCGGCCAAGATCGGCGAGAAGCTGGAACTGCGTCGCGTCGCGATCTTCGGCGGCACGGTCGAGACCTACCTGCACCGTCGGGCGGCCGACCTGCCGCCGGCGGTCGGGGTGCTGGTCGAGTACACCGGTGCCGATGCCGAAGCGGCGCATGCGGTGGCACTGCAGATCGCCGCGCTCAAGGCGCGCTACCTCTCGCGCGAGGACGTGCCCGAAGACCTGGTGGCCAGCGAGCGCCGTATCGCCGAGGAGACCGCAAAGGAAGAGGGCAAGCCCGAGCAGGCGCTGCCCAAGATCGTCGAGGGCCGGCTCAACGGCTTCTTCAAGGACGCTGTGCTGCTCGAACAGCCCTCGGTGTCCGACAGCAAGAAGAGCGTCAAGGCTCTGCTCGACGACGCTGGTGTGACGGTCACGCAGTTCGTCCGGTTCGAGGTGGGCCAGGCCTAGCTTGGGCTACCGTCGACCGTATGGTCCGTGTCCACGCTTTCGGTGACGACGTCCTCGGTGACCTTGACGCTGTCGGCCTAGCCGATGCCATCCGGTCCGGCCAGTTGGGTGCGGTCGAGGTTGTCGAGGCCGCCGTCGCGCGGACCGAAGCGGTCAACGCCCGGCTCAACGGCGTGGCGCACGCCGATTTTGACCGGGCGCGAGACGCGGCTCAGCAGCACGGGCGCGGGTCGGGGCGCGGCTTCTTCGGCGGGGTGCCGAGTTATATCAAGGACAACGTCGACGTCAGTGGCCTGCCGACGATGCGGGGCACTGACGCGTGGGTGCCCCGTCGGGCCGGTACCGACAGTGAGATTGCCCGGGAACTGCTGTCTACCGGATTGATCGCGTTGGGTAAGACGCAGATGTCGGAGTTCGGCTTCTGCGCCGCGGCCGAGCATCCCCGGTTGGGCCCGGTCCGTAATCCGTGGAATACCGACCACACCGCGGGCGCCTCCTCGTCGGGATCGGGGGCGTTGGTGGCCGCGGGCGTGGTGCCGATCGCGCACGCCAACGACGGCGGGGGTTCGATCCGAATTCCGGCATCCTGTAACGGCCTCGTCGGGCTCAAGCCGTCGCGCGGTCGGCTGCCATTGAATTCGCAATTGCGCCGACTGCCACTGGTCATCGTCGCCAATGGTGTGCTGACCCGGTCGGTGCGCGACACCGCTGCCATCTACCGCGAGGTCGAGCGCAGCTGGCGGCCGAGTGGATTGCCACCCATCGGGGACGTCACCCGGCCCGGCACCGAGCGGCTCAAGATCGCGGTGGTGACTCGCTCGGTCGACGGTGAATGCGGCACCGAGATGCGGGAACTGACATTGAAGACCGCCGGGCTTCTCGAGGAACTTGGGCACCGGGTCGAATATGTCGAACAGGTTCCGGTACCGGAGTCTTTGCCCGACGACTTCATCTTGTACTGGGGCTTCTTGGCCACCGCGCAGGTGCTTACCGGCCGCTATTCTTTCGGTAAGTCGTTCGATCGCAACCGGTTGGACAGTTTGACACTCGGGTTGGCTCGCCACGCCAACCGCAATGTGCACCGCTTACCCACGGCGGTGGCCCGGTTGCGTACGCTGCGGCGGCACACAGAGCGGTTCTTCCAACGCTATGACGTGGTACTCACGCCTGCCCTCGCGGACCCGCCGCCGCAGGTCGGCTACCTTTCGCCCACTGACTACCACCAGGTCATCGAGCGGCTGCGCAAGTGGGTCACCTTTACTCCGCTGCAGAACGTCACCGGTGACCCGGCGATTTCGCTACCGCTGGCCCAATCCTCGGATGGGTTGCCGGTGGGCATGATGCTCACGGCTGACATCGGCCGCGAAGCCCGCCTGCTCGAGCTGGCCTACGAATTGGAGGAAGCGCAGCCTTTCGCGCGCATCCACGTACCCGGGTGAATGTAGACGTGCCCGCTATTCGGTGCCCAGCATCTCCAGCATCCGTTTGAACTCACGCTGCTCAGCTGGGGTCAGCTTGGCCAGGATGCGGTCATCGGCGCCGCGCACGACGACCTCCGCGCGCTTCAACAAGGCCCGTCCGGGTGCGGTCAAGGTGGCAGGCAGGGCGCGACCGGAGGGCACTGATGCTGGGCGCGATACCGCGCCGACCTCTTCCAATTTGCGCAGCACCGTGTTCATCGCCTGCGGTGTGACATTGGTGTGGCGGGCCAACTCGGCGCTGGACAGGCCGGGCGACGCCGAGAGTATGCGTAGACAGACGAATTCCGGCAACGTCAGCCCCAGGGGGCTCAGTGCGGTAGAAACCTCTGGCCGCAGCACCGCTGCGGCCCGGTAGAGCAGGAACCCTAGCGGGGCTTCTTCGGCTTGACCCATGTCAACCATCCTGACATATCGCGCGGAACGCGGTCGCGATCGTCGCCGGGAAGCGCTTGGTTCAGCAAAGGCCGGCAATTGATGCCGCTGTAAGAGCTGATGCCAATGATGCTGCAGTGTAAAAGGAAACAAACTGAAAATGCACAGTCCCCGCAGCTAGATCGGTGTGGCAAAACAATTCCCGGGTTATCGGTGTTTGGGTCCGGCGGCACCCGGAAACCCAGTTGAAAGCGGTTGGTCCCCATGGCGGGGCGGACTGTTTGAACGACACGAGAGAGAGGGGATAACCGTGGAGTTCATTGCTACCACCATGAAGACGGCTGTGGGGGCCGCGGCCATTGCGGCGGCAAGCGTTTTCGGCGCAGCGTCAGCGTTGGCCGCGCCACCGACTATTCAAGGCTTCGGGACCAGCGAACGGCTCGTCGACGGGCCCATGGTCACCTCCTACACGGTCGGTAACCTGCAGCTCAGCGATGTCACCATTGCGGGCTACCTACCTCAGGGACAGCTTTACTCGGCCGACGTCACGGCTCGGTCCGTGACCGGAACGATCACCCCGCTGGTGTCGAGCTTCAACGCCCGCGCGGCCAACGGTGACACCTACGGAGTGGTCAACGAAGTCCCGGCACCCGGTGGCCTCAATCCCGCACCGATCCTGCAGGGCAACAGCCAAAGTGGCGTCCTGTACTTCGATGTGACCGGCCCACCGCCTAATGGCGTTGTGTACAACGACGGCGTGCAAGACGTTCTCATCTGGACCAGTAACGTCTGATTGCGCACCGCTAGCCGACATCCTCCCCGCGTCATCTGGCGCGGGGAGGGTTGTTTGTGCCGCCGAAATCCGTTCGATTGGCTGAGTCGTGGGTCTGGCAAACGGGTACTCCTTCGCCATGAGCGCAACCGACACGAGTGCAACCGACCCCAGGCCGGAACCGCTACGGCGACAAGCTCAGCGCCATGCCGAGCGGGCGAGAGTGGCGATGGATGACAAGCGTGAGCGCCGCGACGGCGGACTCAGCGGTTGGGTGGCGCAACGAGCGGGGCGGTGGGACCTAGATGGCCAAGACGAGGCCACCCTGCAGCGGCAGAAGTTTTTCTGGAATCTGTTGGTCGACTACTGGTTTCGCATGGAGATCGACGGCTGGGAAAACATCCCGGATTCGCCGGCACTGCTGATCGGCATTCACTCGGGTGCTCCCTTTGTCTGGGATGCGTGGACGGTGGGACTGCAGTGGTGGCGGCGGTTCGGTCCGCAGCGTCCGCTGCACGGTACGGCTCACGATGCGCTGATGGCGATTCCGGGTATTGGGCGCTACTTCCGGTCTATGGGAGTGCTCCCCGCCGCTCCGGACGCGATCGCCACGGCGTTGGCCGAGGGCCGCGACGTGGCGTTGTGGCCGGGCGGCGAGGTGGATTCATTGCGTCCGTGGACCGAGCGCGACTGTGCCAACCTGGCCGGGCGCAAGGGATTCGTGAAGATGGCGATTCGTGCCGGAGTCCCGATCGTGCCGATTGCGACCGTCGGCGGGGCGGACGCGATGCCGGTTCTGATCCGTGGGGACCGTCTGTCGCGGGTGCTACAACTTGACCGGCTGCTGCGCTTGAAGGTGTTCCCGCTGGCAATCTCACTGCCATGGGGGATTGCGCCAGCTGCCCTGCCCCAGCTGCCGTTGCCGGCCAAGATCCGCACCCGGTTTATGCCCGCGATCGATCTTGACCACGATCCCGACCGCACCGATGACGACGCGTACATCGACGACATCTACCACCAGGTTGAGGACAGCATCCAACACAGGATGGACGCGTTGGCGCGCAAGCGCGCTCTGCCCCTGTTCGGGTGATCAGCGGACGAGGACCTGTTCGGTCGGCACCGAAATGTCTTGCGGCTCTGGCCCCGAACCCGGGCTGAGTACGGGTTGTCGGGCGGTCCATCGGGGCGGCGGTGGCGTTACCGCCATATAGCCCACGCCCCGCACGGTATCGACCATCGATTCGTGGTCTGCTCCCAGCTTGGCGCGCAGTCGCCGCACATGAACGTCGACGGTGCGGGCCCGTCCGTTGCAGTCGTAGCCCCAGACTTCATGCATGAGCCGCGTGCGGGTGAAGGCTTGTCCGGCGTGGCGGACGAGAAAGTGGAACAGCCGAAATTCGGTGAGTGTCAGGCCTAAGGCTTCGCCGGCCACGGTGACCGTGCAACTGTCCGGGTGAATGGCGAGGTCGCCGAATTCCAGGGTGCCTTTGCGGGCCCGGCGGCGACGCATGACCGCCAGCCGCAGCCGGGCCCGCAGCTCGGCCGCGCCGGCCGCCGCCAGCAAGACGTCGTCGAAGTGCCAATCGATGTCGATGTCGACGAAGTCGGCCGCGGCGACAACTGCAACCACCGCAACAGACGGCGCGTTGGCGGTCAGCCGTCGGCAGGCGCTGCGGGCAGTTGTCAGGTCGGAGCGCGCGTCGATCATCGCGACATCTGGGCCGGCCCAATCCGGTGGGTCGGCAGCGTCTAGCCGCGCGTGTTGTATTACCGATGCGAACCAGGGCTCCGGCGTTGTTGATTAGCAGGCTTGTGAGCTGGGTTGATGATCTTTGGTGCCGCGCTATTGGGGCCGGAGTGTAGGCACGGGCTATCTGGAGAACGATCGAGTTGGTTACTGTTCGTCGTTGGTCTGGAGTTGCCCGTGCCTACCGTTTCAGTATTGCCTGTGTCGTCGGTTCCAGAGGTGTTCGACCGCTGGAGTCCTGGTGAGCGCAGCGAGCTCATCGGATCGGAGTTTCTCGGTGTGTTGGTCTCGGTGCCAGACCCGAGGGACCCACGCGGTCGGAGGTATTCGCTGATGGCTTTGTTGGCGATCGCGGTTCTGGCCACTGCCGCGGGGATGCGCGGCTATGCTGGTTTTGCCACATGGGCGGCCACCGCTCCCGATGATGTGTTGGCCTAATTAGGGGTCCGGTTCCGGCGGCCCAGTGAGAAGACCTTCCGCGCTGTTTTGTCTCGGCTAGACCCCGCCGACCTCAACGCCAGGATGGGCAGTTACTTCAC
The DNA here is from genome assembly GCF_022354805.1 of Mycobacterium liflandii. Lineage (NCBI taxonomy): Bacteria > Bacillati > Actinomycetota > Actinomycetes > Mycobacteriales > Mycobacteriaceae > Mycobacterium > Mycobacterium liflandii. The sequence continues at coordinate 2,661,486 of NZ_CP023138.1, forward strand.
TGCACACGTGGCCAGCAGCGACCCCAGTGGATTGGTGCCGATCGCGTTGGACGGCAAGATGCTGCGTGGTGCTTTACGCGCCAAAGCGACAGCCACGCATCTCGTGTCGGTGTTCGCCCACCGTGCCCGATTGGTGCTCGGTCAACTCGCTGTCGCCGAGAAAAGCAATGAAATTCCCTGCGTACGTGCCCTGCTCACGCTGCTGCCGGGTAGCTTGCGGTGGCTGGTCACCGTGGATGCGATGCATACCCAGGTCGTCACCGCGAAGTTGATCTGCGCCACCTTGAAGTCGCACTACCTGATGATCGTCAAGTCCAACCAAGCCAAAATACTTGCGCGTATCACCGCGCTGCCCTGGGCCGAGGTGCCCACAGCCGCTACCGACGACTCCCGCGGCCACGGCCGTGTCGAGACCCGCACCCTGCAAATCATCACCGCTGTACGAGGAATCGGCTTCCCCTACGCAAAACAAATCATCCGGATCACTCGTGAACGCTTGATCACCGCCACCGACCAGCGCAGCGTGGAGGTGGTCTATGCCATCTGCAGCCTGCCGTTCGAGCACGTCCGCCCTACCGCGATCATGACCTGGATGCGTCAACACTGGGGAATCGAGAACAGCCTGCACTGGATACGCGACGTCACCTTCGACGAAGACCATCAAAGGGCACATACCGGAAACGGCGCACAGGTCCTAGCAACGCTACGCAACACCGCGATCAATCTGCACCGCCTCAACGGCGCCGACAACATCGCCGAAGCCTGCCGGATCACCGCTTTGACCGCCAACCGCCGCCTAGACCTCCTCAATCCACAATTCCCCAGCTCACAAGCCTGCTAATCAACAACGCCGGAGCCCTGCGATGCGAACGACTTCAACGTCGGCAGAGTCGATTCGAAGTCAGCGGCATTGCTGAGCAAGAGGACTCTCAAAAAACATCTCTCAACCCCTCGCGGGGTTCCGGCCACCCCGGTCCGCATGCATCTCCCGGGGAGATGTCTCACGGCAGCACTGGGTACCCCTTTTCGGCCGCAACTAATTCCGCCCCCTCGTGCCGGTGGCATGCACGACAGTCCAGAACAAGTCGGTGGGCCCGATCCGTGTCCGGACCGGGCCCACCTTTCCAACAAGCCTGCTTGGTCCCCAGCGGGGCGCCGCGGTTGGGGTCAATGGCCCGCGCTCGATGGCGGATTCCCGGGGCCCCGGCCGTTCAAACATCGCTGCGCCGGTGTCCGCGACCTGACACCGGGCACGCTTTTGGTGCCGTTGGATATGAGCGGACACCCCGGCTACCCCGGAGCAGTGCGATGAGGCAGGATATGAGAGGCCGTTCCGGGTGGTTGCCGGGATGGCACTCTCATGCGAGGAGATTCATGACGGAGTCCGACGTCGCCGGTGGGGCGGCTCCGAAGCCGGAGCCGGCAAGCGCCAACGGCGTACCGGCAGCTCCTGTTTCGGGGTCGGTGTCGCAATACAAGCGAGTATTGCTCAAGCTGGGTGGCGAAATGTTCGGCGGCGGTCAGGTGGGCCTGGATCCCGACGTGGTGGCACAGGTGGCCCGGCAGATCGCCGAAGTGGTGCGCGGTGGCGTACAGGTGGCGGTCGTGATCGGCGGCGGCAACTTCTTCCGCGGCGCCCAGCTTCAGCAGCGCGGTATGGAGCGGACCCGGTCGGACTACATGGGAATGCTCGGCACCGTCATGAACAGTCTCGCGTTGCAGGACTTTCTTGAAAAAGAGGGCATAGCTACCCGAGTTCAGACCGCGATCACCATGGGCCAGGTGGCTGAGCCATACCTGCCGTTGCGCGCCGTTCGCCACCTGGAGAAGGGGCGAGTGGTGATCTTCGGCGCCGGCATGGGGTTGCCTTACTTCTCGACGGACACGACGGCGGCGCAGCGCGCACTCGAGATCGGGGCCGAGGTGGTTCTGATGGCCAAAGCGGTCGACGGGGTGTTTGCCGAGGATCCGCGAGTGAATCCGCACGCCGAGCTGCTCGCCGTGATCAGTCATCGGGAGGTCATCGACCGAGGGTTGCGGGTCGCCGATGCCACCGCATTCAGTCTGTGCATGGACAATGGCATGCCGATTCTGGTGTTCAACCTGTTGACCAATGGCAATATCGCCCGTGCGGTCGCTGGTGAGAAAATCGGAACGCTGGTCACCACCTAAGAGGAAGACTCAATGATCCGCGCTTGCGACGATGCAGGGCGCAGCGATGAGGAGGAGCGGCGCAATGATCGATGAGGCTCTCTTCGATGCAGAAGAGAAAATGGAGAAGGCCGTATCGGTAGCCCGTGAAGACATGGCGACAATCCGCACCGGCCGCGCGAACCCCGGAATGTTCTCCCGGATTGTTATCGACTACTACGGTACCCATACCCCTATCACTCAGCTGGCCAGCATCAATGTCCCCGAGGCGCGAATGGTGGTCATCAAGCCGTATGAAGTCAATCAGTTGCATGCGATTGAGACGGCAATTCGCAATTCCGACCTCGGGGTGAATCCCACCAACGACGGCACCATCATCCGAGTGGCCGTACCGCAGCTCACCGAGGAACGTCGGCGCGACCTGGTCAAGCAGGCCAAACACAAGGGCGAGGAAGCCCGGGTCTCGGTGCGTAACATTCGGCGCAAGGTGATGGAAGAACTGCACCGCATCCGCAAGGACGGCGAGGCGGGCGAGGATGAGGTCGCCCGTGCGGAAAAGGACCTCGACAAGAGCACCCACCAGTACGTCGCGCAGCTCGATGAGCTGGTCAAGCATAAGGAAGGCGAGCTGCTGGAGGTCTAACGACCTCTCAGCAGCTGAGTCCGTTTAGATCCGTGGCCAACACCGACGCCACCACCGGCACCCCGGCCGACGAGCCGGTGCAAGAGCCGCCGAAAAAAGCATCACGAGCTGGGCGCGACCTGCCCGCGGCCATCGCGGTGGGCCTCAGCATTGGTTTGTTCCTGGTTGCGACGTTGGTGTTCGCGCCGCGCGGTTGGGTCGCGATCTGTGCGTTTGCGATGGTCGTCGCTACCCACGAGGTGGTGCGGCGGCTACGTGAAGCCGTGTATCTGATTCCGGTTGTTCCGCTGCTGATCGGTGGACAGCTAACCGTCTGGCTGAGCTGGCCATACGGCGTTCGCGGTGTGCTAGCCGGGTTCGGGGCCATGATCGTGGTTTGCATGTTCTGGCGGCTGTTCATGCAGGACAACCTGCCGCACGACGGTGCTGGCAGCGACGGGGTGCCCGCGTCGGGAACCTATTTGCGCGATACCTCGACCACCGTTTTTCTGGCCGTTTGGGTTGTGCTATTCGGTTCCTTCGCCGCGATGCTGGTCTACCCGCCTAACGGCACCGGATGGGTGTTCTGCGTGATGATCGCGATCATCGCGTCCGATGTCGGGGGATACACCGTGGGTGTGCTTTTCGGTAAGCATCCGATGGTCCCCACAATCAGCCCCAAGAAGTCCTGGGAAGGTTTTGCCGGTTCGCTGTTCTGCGGGATCGTTGCAACGACTATCACGGCGACATTCCTGGCGCATGAACCCTCCTGGGTGGGTGCGCTGCTCGGGGTGCTGTTCGTGCTCACCACCACGCTGGGTGACTTGGTGGAGTCGCAAGTCAAGCGTGACCTCGGCATCAAAGACATGGGGCGGCTGCTACCCGGCCACGGAGGTTTGATGGATCGGCTCGACGGCGTTCTGCCGTCAGCGGTGGCGGCCTGGATCGTGATGTCACTGTTGACCTGACAGAGTCAGTCAGCCCCGATGTGACAGCCGGGTCCGGCTCGGAGAAGATGCGGCAGCTGCTTGAGGCGTAACGCATCTTCGGTAGATCCATGCCTTCCAAATGCGTTCCATCCGCCAGAGAGCTCATTTCTGGCGGATTTGCATTTCGCAATTGTGAGACGCAACGAGTCGCTCCCGGCAGACGGAACTGCAGTTCGCGTAATCGAGGTGAGATTGCCGCGAGCCTGGCATGTCGTGATCTCTACTCAACTTTTGACGATCTGATTTTTCTACAGATGCATCGCTGACCTGCGGATATAGCGTGTTTGGACCGGTTGGGTCCGGGTCGAACTCTGTTGGCCTTTGGGTGGATGGGCGGTGGGTGTTGTGTCGTTTGTGAGTGTGGTTCCGGAGTGGGTGGCGGCGGCGGCAACCGATGTGGCCGGGATTGGGTCGGTGGTGGGTGCGGCTAATGCGGCGGCGGCGGGGGCGACGACGTCGGTGACGGCGGCTGCCGGTGATGAGGTGTCGGTGGCGATTGCGGCGTTGTTTGGGGGGTTTGGTCGCGAGTATCAGGCGGTGTGTGGGCAGTGGGCGGAGTTTGAGCAGCGGTTCGCGCGGGCGTTGGGGGCCGGGGCGGGGGCGTATGCGGGGGCTGAGGCGGCTGCGGTGGGGACGTTGTCGCCGCTAGGGGTGATTGAGCGGGGCGTGTGGGGGGCGGTGAACGGGCCGGCGGTGGCGTTGTGGGGGCGGCCGTTGATCGGTGATGGCGCTGATGGGGCGGCCGGGACGGGGCAAGCCGGTGGGGCGGGGGGTTGTTGTGGGGTAACGGGGGTAATGGGGGTTCGGGCGGGGTGGGTCAAAGCGGTGGGGCGGGTGGTTCGGCGGGGTTGATCGGGCGAGGCGGGGCCGGTGGTGCGGGCGGGCTCAGCGGCGCCTCGGGGGCCGGCGGTGCGGGCGGGGTGGGCGGCAATGGCGGCTGGTTGTGGGGTGCCGGCGGGGATGGTGGTGCTGGCGGGGTGGGTGCGCTTAGCGGTGGTGTTGGTGCTGCGGCGGGTCGAGCGTGGTTGTGGGGTGCGGGCGGGGCCGGCGGTGCCGGCGGGCAGGGCATGGGTCTCGATGGCGGTGCCGGTGGCGGCGGCGGGCAGGGCGGGCTGGTCTATGGCGGCGGCGACGGTGGTGCCGGCGGGGTGGGTGGTGAGGTCGGCGGTGGTGGCGCCGGCGGTACCGGCGGGGCCGGTGGTGCGGCGGGGCTGATCGGCCACGGTGGGGCCGGGGGTGGCGGTGGTGCCGGTGATGGCGGTAGCACCGGGGGTGCGGGCCAGACCGGTGGTGATGGCGGCCGTGCCGGTGATGGGGGCGTTGGGGGGCGGGGCGGCTGGCTGGCCGGTGCCGGCGGCGACGGGGGTGCTGGCGGTGTCGGGGGTGTCGGCGGTGCCGGTGGTGGCGGCGCGGACGGGCTGGTGTTGGGCAGTGACGGCGGAGATGGCGGTGATGGCGGTACCGGCGGGGCCGGCGGTGCCGGTGGGGCCGGTGGGCTGGCCGGTGATGGTGGTGTGGGGGCCACGGGCACGTTTGCCGGTGGTGGCAGCGGTACCGGTGGTGCCGGCGGTGATGGCGGCACCCCCGGTGTGGGTGGTGCTGGCGGCGCCGGCGGGGCCGGCTCGATCGCGGGCGCTCATGGCAGCGAAGGTGCCCGCCCACTGAGCGGTAATGGCGGTGCCGGAGGCCGGGGGGCGGACAGCGCGGTGCTGGGCGGAACCGGCGGGGCTGGCGGCAACGGCGGTCTCTACGGCAATGGTGGTGCGGGCGGGGCTGGCGGCAACGGGATCGCCGGATCGCGGGGCTTGACCGCGATCACTGCGGGCGACTCGGGTACCGCCGGCCACGACGGTGGCGCCGGTGGTAACGGTGGCGCCGGTGGTCAGGCATTGGCGGCCGGCTACACCGACGGCGGCCGCGGTGGTGATGGCGCGGTCGGATTGGGCGGCGATGGCGGCGACGGTGGCCACGGCGGCGACTCCGGTACTGGCGGGTCCGGCGGTGCCGGTGGTACCGGCGGGAGCACCGGATTGCACGGCCTTTCCGGAGCAACCCCGACCAGCGGCGGCAACGGCGGTGCCGGCGGCGAGGGGGGCAGGGGTGCGATCGATATCGCCGGTGGGACCGGCGGGGCCGGTGGTGACGGCGGAACGTATGGCGATGGCGGTGACGGCGGTGCCGGTGGCGACGGTGTTACCGGATCGCAGGGGTCGACCGCGACCACACCGGGGGGCTCGGGTACCAGCGGTGGGGCTGGTGGTGCTGGCGGGTCCGGCGGGCTGGGCGGAACCCTGGCTGGTCACGGCGGTGATGGTGGTGCCGGCGGGGCCGGCGGTGATGGTGGTTTCGGCGGGTCCGGCGCGACGGGTAGTGCCGGGGATCAGGGCAGCGCCGCGGATCCCAACGGTGGCCGTGGCGGTGACGGCGGGTCCGGCGGGCTCGCCGGCGACGGCGGCCGCGGTGGAGACGGCGCGGTCGGGTTCGGCGGGGACGGCGGCCACGGCGGTAACACCGGCGCCGGCGGGGTCGGCGGTAAAGGCGGTGTCGGCTCGACCACCGGACTCACTGGCCTTGGCGGGCATAGCCCGACTAACGGCGGCAACGGCGGTGCCGGCGGTGATGGCGGCAAAGGCGCGGTCGATATCGCCGGCGGTGCCGGCGGTGCCGGCGGTAACGGCGGGCTCTACGGCAACGGCGGGCACGGCGGCGACGGCGGTGACGGCGTCAATGGAGAACGCGGGCTGACCGCGATTGCTCCGGGGGGCTCAGGCACCGACGGCGGCGCCGGCAGTGTGGGCGGCGCGGGCGGGGCCGGTGGCAACGGTGGGGCCCTGGCCGGTCACGGGGCGACGGTGGCGACGGCGGGTCCGGTGGTGATGGTGGTGCCGGCGGATCCGGCGCGGCCGGTGCCGCCGGGGATAACGGCACCCACAACGGTGGCCGCGGTGGTGACGGCGGCCACGGCGGTACCGGGGGCGACGGCGGTGCCGGGGGCGACGGAGGAGCAGCCGGTCACGCACAAGCGGCCGGCTACTCCGATGGCACCCGCGGTGCTGGTGGGTCCGGTGGCGCCGGTGGCGCCGGCGGGCTGGCCGGCGACGGCGGCCGGGGCGGAAACAGAGCCGCGACAACCGGTGGCGCCGGCGGCGACGGCGGCAATGGCGGTGACCCGGGTGTCGGCGGTGCCGGCGGTAAAGGCGGTGCCGGCTCGACCAACGGATTGAGTGGACTAGGCGGGTACAGCCCCACCAGCGGCGGCGACGGCGGCAGCGGTAGCGCCGGCAACCTCTCTAACCCACCGGGCGATTTCGGCGGAGCCGGTGGGCGGGGCGGCAACGGCGGGGCCTACGGCAATGGCGGTAACGGCGGCGACGGCGGGACCGGCGGCGACGGAAGCCAAAGCCTGAGCGGGTCTGGCGGTGGTCCTGGTAGGCATGGCGGTGCCGGCGGCGTGGGAGGTGCCGGAGGAGTCCTCGGCGGTAACGGTGGGGACGGCGGGACGGGGGGAACCGGTGGCGCGGGTGGTATGGGCGCGCACGGTGAGTCGCAGGTGGACGCAAACGGCCTGAACGGCGGTGCGGGCGGTCTCGGGTCTGCTGGCGGCGCCGGCGGCGACGGCGGCAACGGCGGAAAGGCCCATGCAACCGGATTCCACGATGGTGCCGGCGGCCACGGAGGCGACGGCGGCCAAGGAGGCACCGGGGGGTACGGCGGCGAAGGCGGCAACGGCAAAGCCGGGTACAACCAGCGGGCTGGAGGAGATGGTGGTGCCGGTGGCAACGGCGGCACCGGCGGCCTCAACGGCGACGGCACTAGAGCCGCCGGAGGCGCCGCGGGCATTCGAGGGGTCGGTGGCACCGGCGGCAGCGGGGGAGACGGGCTCGGTGGCCGCACCGCGACCGGCGACGGCGGCCACGGAGGTAACGGCGGTGCCGGTGGTTACGGTTCTGTCGGCGGTGTCGGTGGCAGCGGCGGCGACGGCGGCAATGGCGGCCAATCTGGTACGCCGCGATACGGAGGTCACGGTGGTAACGGCGGCGACGGTGGCGTCGGCTCCGTGACCGGAGGAAGAGGCGGTGCCGGCGGCGACGGCGGTCACGGTATCGACGGTGCCGGAGGCTTGTTCGGCCCGAGCGGCGGTGCCGGTGGCACTGGCGGTAATGGCGGGGCCGGCGGCTCCGGTGGCACCAACGGCACCGGCGGAGTCGGCGGGGCCGGTGGCAATGGCGGCAACGGGGGCACCGGGTTCAGTACAAATTCCGCGGCCAGCGGTGGCGTTGGTGGCGCCGGCGGCGATGGCGGCGAAGGCGGCTACTCCAACACAGTCGGCGGCGTCGCTGGCAATGGCGGGACTGGTGGTGCCGGTGGCAGCGGCGGCACCCTCGATCACAACGTCGTCTTTACCTACTCCGGGGCCGGCGGGGTCGGCGGCACCGGTGGTGTTGGCGGCTCCAGCACCTACGGCACCGGCGGGGTCGGTGGCGCCGGCGGGACCGGAGGCATGGCCGGTGCCGCGGATGCCAATAACTATGCCGCTGCCAGCGGCGACGGCGGGACCGGCGGGATCGGTGGCGCCGGGGTCACCGGCGGCGACGGCGGCCGAGGCGGGACCGGCGGTAGAAGCACCTTTGCCGGCACCTCCGGCACCGGTGGGATCGGCGGTATCGGCGGCCTCGGCACCGCCGGGGTCGGCGGCTACGGCGGGGACGGTGGCACCGGCGGCACCGGTAACGGCGCTACGGGGGGCTACGGCGGTGCCGGCGGCCGCGGCGGCACCAGCACCATTGACGGACAACGCATTCCCGGCTACAACGGTGGCCCAGGCCAACCTCCTCCACCCGGCTACGCCGGTCCGCCCGGCGTCGGCGGGACCGGCGGCGCCCCCGCAAGCCCCTGACCCCCGCGCGGTGGGCCGTGTGCCGGTCGAACCACGATGAGGGTGCAGAAAGCCGCGGTTGGTTCGCAATCCCGGCTGCGGCCGCGGCACGGATGTCAAACTGGAGCACATGGCCCAAGAGTTGATGTTTGAGGAGCCGCGTCGCGGGAAGCCGCCGCGGCACCTTGCCGATTTCGACGCGGAGGGCCGCGCGTCGGCGGTGGCCGCGCTCGGCCTGCCGCCTTTCAGGGCCAAGCAGCTGGCACACCAGTACTACGGTCGGCTGATCGCCGATCCCCGTCAGATGACCGACCTGCCGGCGGCGGTGCGTGACCAGATCGCCGAAACGATGTTCCCGAACCTGCTGACCGCGGCGCGAGAGGTCACCTGTGACGCGGGCCAGACGCGAAAGACGCTATGGCGCGCCACCGATGGTGTCACCGTCGAATCGGTGCTCATGCGCTACCCGCAGCGCAATACGGTGTGCATCTCCTCGCAAGCGGGCTGTGGGATGGCGTGTCCGTTCTGCGCGACCGGGCAGGGCGGCCTGACCCGCAATCTGTCGACTGCAGAGATCGTCGAACAGGTGCGGGCCGCGGCCGCGGCGTTGCGCGACGAGTTCGGTGACCGGTTGTCGAATGTCGTGTTCATGGGCATGGGGGAGCCGCTGGCCAATTACGCCCGGGTGCTGGCGGCGGTGCGTCGCATCACCGAACCGCCGCCGACGGGTTTTGGCATCTCGGCCCGATCGGTGACGGTCTCGACGGTGGGTTTGGCGCCCGCGATCCGCAAGCTTGCCGATGAACGCCTCGGCGTCACGCTGGCGCTGTCATTGCATGCGCCCGACGACGAACTGCGCGACACGTTGGTGCCGGTCAACAACCGGTGGAAGATCAGCGAAGCTCTCGAGGCCGCGCATTACTACGCAGAGGTGACCGGTCGTCGGGTCTCCGTCGAGTATGCGCTGATCCGTGAGGTCAATGACCAACCTTGGCGGGCTGATCTGCTGGGTAAACGACTGCATGGCGCGCTGGGTCCGTTGGTCCATGTCAACCTGATCCCGCTCAACCCGACACCGGGCAGCGATTGGGATGCGAGTCCCAAGCCGGTGGAGCGGGAGTTTGTCAAACGAGTTCGTGCACAAGGGGTTTCGTGCACCGTACGGGATACTCGCGGCCGCGAGATCAGCGCCGCCTGCGGACAGCTGGCCGCCGAAGGCGGGTAGCTGGAGCGTGGGCGATTGGGGCTGGGCCTGCGGACAGCTGGCCGCCGAAGGCGGGTAGCTGCAGCGGGTGCGATGAACCGCGTCAGTGGGTATTACGTCATCAAGGCAAACACCAGTAAGTGAGGTCTGCTATGACTGTTCGCCCTACGCCCCGCAATCGTTGGTTTGCCGCGGTCCTGATGGCCAGCATGGTCGCGCTTGTCCTGACGCTCGGCGTGATCGCCGCGCCGCGCGCCCGCGCCGCCGACGATCGTCTCGATTTCACCGCGATGACGCTGGGCGGCGCGCCCTTCAACGGGGCCAGCCTGCAGGGTAAGCCAGCGGTGTTGTGGTTCTGGACGCCGTGGTGCCCGTTCTGCAACGCCGAGGGCCCCGCCGCCAGCCAGGTGGCGGCCGCCAACCCCGGGGTCACATTCGTCGGCATCGCCGCGCATTCGGACGTGGGTGCGATGCAGGGCTTCGTCTCCAAATACGGGCTGAACTTCACCAACATCAACGACGCCGATGGCGCGATCTGGGCGCGCTACAACGTGCCCTGGCAGCCGGCCTGGGTGTTCTATCGGGCCGACGGTTCCTCGACCTTCGTCAACAACCCCACCTCGGCCATGTCCCAGCAGGAACTGGCCGACCGGGTCGCCGCGCTGACGTCCTGATTCCCCGACCCCGATGAATTCGGCCCTGGTCGCGCTGGCCTTCGCCGCCGGATCGGTGGCCGCGCTAAACCCATGCGGATTCGCGATGCTGCCCGCATACCTGCTGTTGGTGGTGCGCGGGCAGCATGGCGGCGAGTCGGGGGAGGCTGCCTCTCCGATCGGCGCGGTCGGCCGAGCCATCGCCGCCACCATCGGGATGGCGCTCGGTTTCCTTACGGTCTTCGGTGCCTTTGGCGCTTTGACCATCTCGGCAGCTTCCACGGTGCAGCGATACCTGCCCTACCTGACTGTGTTGATTGGTGTGCTGCTTTTCGGCCTTGGGGTGTGGCTGCTGTCGGGGCGTGAGTTGGCCGCGCTGACCCCTAGCGGGTTTGGTCCGCGATGGGCGCCAACGGCCCGCTTGGGTTCCATGTACGGCTACGGCGTCAGCTATGCCGTCGCCTCGTTGTCCTGCACCATCGGGCCGTTTATCGCGGTAACCGGGGCGGGCCTGCGGGGCGGTTCGATCCTGGGGGCGGTGGCAATCTACCTGGCCTACATCGCGGGCCTGACCATGGTGGTCGGCGCACTCGCCATTGCCGCCGCGACCGCCAGCTCAGCACTGGCCGACCGGTTGCGGCGGGTGCTGCCGCTGGTCAACCGGATCAGCGGTGGGTTGCTGGCGGTGGTTGGGCTCTACGTCGGCTACTACGGCTACTACGAGGTGCGGTTGACCTCTGGTCTACTGGTCGATCCCCAAGATCGGGTGATCGGTGCGGCCGGCCGCATCCAAGGTGAGTTGGCCGGCTGGGTCCACCAGCACGGTATCTGGCCGTGGGTGGTGGTGCTGACGTTGCTGGTGGCCGGTGCGTTCAGCGTTAGTTGGTATCGGCGGGCCCGTCGCTAAGCGGCGCGCGCCGAGTTGGTCGGGAAACCGCTATCGGAGCCAGCCGCGCCGGCGGCCCCACAGGTCACGAACCAGGACGGCCAGCGTCAGTACAGCGAACCCGATGAGGAACCAGTCTTCGACATGGCCGACGTGGTTGCCGCGCAGCATCGCCAGCAGGAACACAAAGATGCACGCGCCGGTGATGTGCCAGGTGCGGTAATTGATCCGGCTCCATCCCCAGCGTGCGGACGGCACCTCGGCGATATCGACGCCGGTGAAAGGCTCCACCTCAGTACTGGCCACAGCGATTCCTCCGGATGGGATTGGCTACTGCACGTCTTCGGATCGAACCCGATCATTCTGGCACATCTGCCCGAAGCGCAGACCGGGGTCATCACCTTTGTGCTACCCGTCCGGAGGAATCGCCGTAGCGAAATGCGTCGCCACTGCCGGTGATGCCTAGCTGGCTAGCTGGGCGGCATCAGCACGGTGTCGATCATGTACACCACGGCGTTGGCGGTTTGCACTCCGCCGCAGACCACGGCCGCGTCACCGACCTGTAGGTCATTGCCAGAACCGGTGACGGTCAGCGAGGCGCCCTCGACGGTGCTGTGGGTGCCGACCACCTGCGACGGACTCAACTGCCCGGGGACCACGTGATAGGTGAGGATCTTTTTCAGCAGCGGCGCATCGGTTTTCAACGAGTCGATCGTTGCGGCGTCGATCTTGCCGAACGCGGCATCGGTCGGGGCGAAGACTGTGAATTGGCCGCCGTTGAGGGTGTCGACCAGGTTCACCTGCGGGTTGAGCTTGCCGGACAACGCCGAGGTCAGCGTGGTGAGCATCGGGTTGTTCGACGCCGCCACCGCGACCGGTTCGGCCGCCATGCCGGCTACCGACCCTGGCCCGGTCGGCACTTGCTGTGCGTAGGCACTGCATCCGGGGCCGACCAGCGTGTCTGGCGGGCTGGCCATCGCGCTCGGAGCGGTGGCCACCACCAGGCCTACCGCAGCGGCTGCCGCGAGACCGGTTGCTGCAATTGCTGGGTTGTGGAACTTCATTGCCTATGGCTCCTTTGTTGTCGGGTGGATCTCTGACTGTTATTCGGAGCCGCAGCGGTTTTGGATCGGTGTTGTGGGAAAAATAATTCATCCGTAGGTGAATGAATACACCTGCAATCCTTTGCTGGGATGCACTTCTATCGTGGTTCGCTGCACTTGGTCGCCGGCGACGATTTGATGCGAGGTGGGTGCCCCGCCGATCCGCAGCGTCGTCGACTTGCCGGCTCCGGTCACGGTGAGGGTTCCGGTGCCACCGACCACCAGATAGACGTTCTTGGCGAGGTAGTTCAGCTTGATGCGGCAGTCGTCGCCGTCGGCCGTGGCCCGCTGGTGGTCCAGGGACCAGGGGCCTTGCAGGGCGAAGGTGTCTGGGGGCAGCGCGAGCGGATAGCTGAACGTCGCCGAACCCTGGTCGTAGCCGCTGCCGGCGAAGTTGACCGCTTTGCCCACGCCGAAATATGTCTCGGGGGTCAGGCTCAGCGCGGGTGTGGTGTCGGCGGCGTCCACGGGTGCCGGCAGTTTGGCGCCCGGATTGGCGTCGGTGAGTAGCCGTCTGATCAGGTTCTCCGTGCCGTCGTAGTCACCCTCGCCGAATTTGATGTGCCGAACGGTGCCACTGGCATCGATCAGATACTCGGCGGGCCAGTATGCGTTGCGGTAGTTCGTCCAGGTCGAATAGTTGTTGTCCAGCGCGATCGGGTAGGTGATGTTCAGATCCGCGGCGCCGGCCGCAACATTTTCCGGCGCCTTTTCGAACGCGTACTCGGGTGTGTGCACGCCGATCACTTCCAGGCCGCTGTCTTTGTAGGCCCGGTACCAGCCGACGACGTGGGGGATGGCGCGTTGGCAGTTGATGCATGAATACGCCCAGAAGTCGACCAGCACCACGCGGCCTCGCAGCGAACTCAACCGGATCGGTTGGTGCTCAGGGGTGTTGAGCCAGCCGCTGATTCCCGTGATGTCGGGTGCGCTGCCACAGTCTTGCGGTTGGGCGGCGCCGTTGGTGCAGTTGGAGAGCTGCGCGTTTTGGTCAGTCACAAGACCGCCGATGCCGCCCAGGTTGGTGCCGATCTGGTTGGGGCCGCCCACCTGCTCCGGTAGGCCCTGTAGCGCACTGGTGTAGTCGGGGATGGCCCGTTGCAGAGTCGCGGGCAGATTGAGCACCAGGGCCACTGCCAGCAGAATCGTCACGACTCCGGCCCCAATCCGGATCTCGCGCTGGCGCCGACGAAACGCGCTCACCCGTCCTGCCGTCTCGCGCCCGGCCAGGGCGAAGAACAGCAGTGGCAAGGCGGTTCCGAGGGCGAATGCGCAGGTGAGCACGACGGTGTTGAGCCCGATTCTCGAGGTGGCGCCGGCCAGGATGATGGCGGTGAGCACCGGGCCGGCGCAGGGAACATAGAGCACGCCCAGCGCCAACCCGAGCCCGAAACCGGTGCCGCCAGCACTGATCGAGTTGTGCGGGATGCGGGAAAACGGCCGCTGCAGCCACTGTTCGAGTCGCGGAAAGATCAAGCCCAAGCCGATCGCCACCAGCGCGGCCAGCGCGACCCAGCGGATGGTGTCCTGGCGCAGATGCAGCAACGACAGCAGCGCCGAACCCGTCAGGGTCACCAGACAGAAGCTGAGCACCAGGCCGGCGATCACCCGATAGGGGCGTGTCTGGACACGCGCGGCCTTCGGGTCCGGCGTACTAACCCCCGTCTGTGTGGTGGCCACCGTGGCGCCGCCGTGGGCGCCGGAGAAGAAGACCACCGGCAGCACCGGCAGGATGCACGGCGAGATCCCGGTGATCAGACCTCCGACGAAGCCGACGAGTGCAAGCGTGACCATGTTCACTATTCGAAACTGCGGAGGTCCTGGATGGCTAGTCGAAGCGGCGGGCTGGCCGGGCCGCATTGGGGTCGGTCGGGGCACAATGATGGAGTGACTACTGCCACCGACGGGTCCGCCGACGGCCGCTTGCGCGTGCTAGTGCTGGGCAGCACGGGTTCGATCGGCACCCAGGCGCTGGAAGTCATCGCCGCCAATCCGGACCGTTTCGAGGTCGTCGGGCTGGCTGCCGGGGGCAGCAATCTGGACACGCTGCTGCGACAGCGCGCCGAGACCGGCGTAACGGAGATTGCGATCGCCGACGAGCGGGCGGCGCAACTGGCCGGCGACATTGCGTACCAGGGGCCCGACGCTGTCACCCGGCTGGTGGAGGAGACCGAGGCCGACGTCGTCCTCAACGCGCTCGTCGGCGCATTGGGCCTGCGCCCGACGCTGGCCGCGCTGGCATCCGGGGCCAGGCTGGCCTTGGCCAACAAGGAATCGCTGGTTGCCGGCGGTCCACTGGTACTGCAGGCCGCGCAACCCGGTCAGATCGTGCCGGTCGACTCCGAGCATTCCGCGCTGGCTCAGTGCTTGCGCGCAGGCACCCCCGACGAAGTCGCCAAACTAGTGTTGACCGCCTCGGGTGGGCCGTTTCGGGGGTGGTCGGCGGCCGACCTTCAGGAGGTCACCCCGGAGCAGGCCGGTGCCCATCCGACCTGGTCAATGGGCCCGATGAATACGCTGAACTCGGCCTCACTGGTCAACAAGGGACTCGAGCTCATCGAAACCCACCTACTGTTCGGCATCCCGTACGAGCGCATCGAGGTCGTCGTGCATCCGCAGTCGATCGTGCATTCCATGGTCACCTTCGTCGACGGTTCGACCATCGCCCAGGCCAGCCCCCCGGACATGAAATTGCCGATCTCGCTGGCGTTGGGCTGGCCGCGCCGGGTGCCGGGTGCGGCCCGTTATTGCGATTTCAGTCAGGCTCAGACGTGGGAGTTCGAGCCGCTGGACGACGAGGTGTTTCCCGCCGTCGAGCTGGCTCGCCATGCCGGCGAGACCGGCGGGTGCATGACCGCGGTGTACAACGCGGCCAACGAAGAAGCGGCAGCGGCCTTCCTCGCCGGCCGGATCAGTTTCCCCGCCATCGTGGGAACTATCGCCGACGTGCTGCACGCTGCCGACCAATGGGCCGTTTCACCCGCTAACGTGGATGACGTACTTGACGCGCAGCGTTGGGCGCGGCAGCGGGCACAGCGTGCGATCGCCAAAGCAAGCCCGGCCGGCGCATGCGAGAAGGTCTCCGGACTGGCTTGAGAAAGGTCGATAGAGGCTGATGATGTTCGTTGTCGGCATTGTGCTCTTCGCACTCGCCATCTTGATATCGGTGGCGCTGCACGAGTGCGGCCACATGTGGGTAGCGCGTGCGACCGGAATGAAGGTGCGGCGCTATTTCGTCGGCTTCGGTCCCACCTTGTGGTCGACGCGCCGAGGCGAAACCGAGTACGGGGTCAAGGCCATTCCGGCGGGTGGCTTCTGTGACATCGCCGGCATGACCCCGGTGGAGGATCTCGAGCCCGACGAACATGACCGGGCGATGTACAAACAGGCGACCTGGAAGCGGGTGGCGGTCCTGTTCGCCGGGCCTGGCATGAACTTCGTTATCTGCCTGGTGCTGATCTATGGCATCGCAGTGGTCTGGGGGCTGCCGAACCTGCACCCGCCCACCCAGGCGATCATTGGCGAAACCGGCTGTGTCGCACCGGAAACGGCTCAAGGAAAACTGGAGCAGTGCACCGGGCCGGGGCCCGCGGCGCTAGCCAGACTGCGCGCCGGTGACGTCGTCGTCAAGGTCGGTGACACCGCGGTCTCCACCTTCGACGAGATGGCGACGGCCATTCGCAAGCTGCACGGCAGCGTGCCGATCGTCGTCGAACGCGACGGAACCACGGTGACGGCCAACGTGGTCATCGAATCCACCCGCCGCTGGGTTCCCAACGAGCAGGGCAATCAACTCGAGCCCGCGACTGTCGGCGCTATCGGGGTGGGTGCGGCCCAGTCCGGGCCGACGCAATACGGGATTCTGTCGGCGCTGCCCGCCACGTTCGCCTTCACCGGTGACCTAACGGTCGAAGTGGGCAGGGTGCTGGTGGCCATCCCGACCAAGGTCGGCGCGCTGGTCCACGCCATCGGGGGCGGCCAGCGTGACCCGCAGACGCCGATCAGCGTGGTCGGCGCCAGCATCATCGGCGGCGACACCGTCGACCACGGGCTGTGGGTGGCCTTCTGGTTCTTCCTGGCCCAGTTGAATCTCATCCTCGGGGCCATCAACCTGCTGCCCCTGTTGCCGTTCGACGGCGGCCATATCGCCGTCGCGGTGTTCGAGAAGATTCGCAACATGATCCGCGCGGCCCGCGGCAAGGTGGCCGCGGCGCCGGTGAACTATCTCAAGCTGATGCCAGCGACCTATGTGGTGCTGGTTTTCGTGGTCGGATACATGCTGTTGACCGTCACCGCCGACTTGGTCAACCCGATCAGGTTGTTCCAATAAGAACCAGAAAGAAGGGGTCACAGTGACCACTGGCCTGGGCATCCCGCAGCCTCCGGCGCCCACGCTTTCGCCCCGCCGCACCACGCGTCAGCTGATGGTCCGCGATGTCGGAGTCGGCAGCGATTACCCGGTCTCGGTGCAATCGATGTGCACCACCAAGACCCACGACGTCAATGCCACGCTGCAGCAGATCGCCGAGCTGACCGCGGCGGGCTGCGACATCGTCCGGGTGGCTTGCCCCCGCCAAGAGGACGCTGACGCGCTGGCCGAGATAGCCCGGCACAGCCAGATTCCGGTGGTCGCCGACATCCACTTCCAGCCGAAGTACATCTTTGCCGCCATCGATGCCGGTTGCGCTGCCGTGCGGGTGAATCCGGGCAACATCAAGGAGTTCGACGGCCGGGTGGGGGAGGTCGCCAAGGCGGCCGGGGCGGCTGGCATTCCGATTCGCATCGGGGTCAACGCGGGCTCGCTGGACAAGCGGTTCATGCAGAAGTACGGCAAGGCCACGCCCGAAGCGCTGGTCGAGTCTGCCCTGTGGGAAGCGTCGTTGTTCGAAGAGCATGGTTTCGGCAACATCAAAATCAGCGTCAAGCACAACGACCCGGTGATCATGGTCGCCGCCTACGAGCAGTTGGCGGCCCAATGTGACTATCCGCTGCACCTGGGGGTCACCGAGGCCGGTCCGGCCTTTCAGGGCACCATCAAGTCCGCGGTCGCTTTCGGTGCGCTGCTCTCCCGTGGCATCGGTGACACCATCCGGGTGTCGTTGTCGGCCCCACCCGTGGAGGAAGTCAAGGTCGGCAACCAGATTCTCGAGTCGCTGAATCTGCGACCACGGTCCCTTGAGATCGTGTCCTGTCCGTCCTGCGGACGCGCTCAGGTTGACGTCTACACGCTGGCCAACGAGGTCACCGCCGGCTTGGACGGTCTTGACGTTCCGTTGCGGGTGGCCGTGATGGGGTGCGTCGTCAACGGTCCTGGTGAAGCGCGTGAGGCTGACCTGGGAGTGGCCTCGGGCAACGGCAAGGGCCAGATCTTTGTGCGGGGCGAAGTGATCAAGACGGTGCCCGAAGCGCAGATCGTCGAGACCCTGATCGAGGAGGCGATGCGCATCGCCGCAGAAATGGGAACTGAGGATCCGGGCACGACATCAAGCGGTGCGCCTATTGTGACCGTAAGCTGATAGGGGTCAGTGAATTGTCTGGCCTCAGTTCGCACCACAGAGAGATCTGAGATGTCGGCTCCGTCCATCATGCGCCTTGTCGGCGAACGACGGGTGTCTGTGGTGCGTGACGTTGCCGCATTGTGGCGAGTGCTCGACGAGAATCCGGTCGAATCGTGCATGGTCGCCGCGCGGGTGGCCGACTACGGAATCGAGCCCAATTCGCTTGGCGGGGAACTGTGGACGCGCGACGGAGTGGATGAGTCGTTGTGCTTCGCCGGCGCCAACCTGATCCCGCTGCGCGGTGAATTGATCGATTTGAACGCGTTCGCCGATGAGGCGAAGAGCACCGCGCGGCGGTGTTCGTCGCTGGTGGGCCGGGCCGATCTGGTGCTGCCGATGTGGCAGCGCCTGGAGTCGGCCTGGGGGCCGGCCCGCGATGTGCGTGACCACCAGCCGCTCATGGCCATCAACACTCACCCCAGTTGCGCGATCGACCCGGAGGTACGCCAGGTCCGACCCGAGGAGTTGGACGCCTACCTGGTGGCCGCCGTGGACATGTTCATCGGTGAGGTGGGCATCGATCCTCGCCTCGGAGACGGCGGCCGGGGTTATCGCCGCCGGGTCGCCAGCCTCATCGCGGCCGGGCGGGCGTGGGCCCGGTTCGAGCACGGTGAGGTGATTTTCAAGGCCGAGGTGGGGTCGCAGTCTCCGGCCGTCGGGCAGATCCAGGGGGTTTGGGTTCATCCGGAGCGGCGCGGCCTGGGTTTGGGTACCGCGGGAACCGCCACGCTTGCCGCGGTGACCGTCGGCAGCGGGCGCATCGCCAGCCTGTACGTGAACAACTTCAACACGGTCGCCCGCGCCGCCTACACGCGCGTCGGCTTCAAGGAAGTCGGCACCTTCGCCACAGTGCTGCTCGACTGAGCAGCCTCCTGCACCAAACCCCTTCGTAGCGTCAACCAGATCCGACATAACGGTTGGGTCTCGGTGTGTCTACGCCCTCCTTGGCGTCACTGTTCTTAACATCAGTAACGATGGTAACTAGAGCAACATTGGCCTCAGCTGGCGCAGCCCTTTTGTTGGTCTGCTGCATGGCGCTGCCAGGCTGCACGCCCCGCCCCGAGGGCCCGGGGCCGGCTGCCGCGAAATTCTTCGCCGCGCTCGCCGTTGGCGATACCGCGACCGCGGCCCAGCTCAGCGACAACCCCAACGAAGCCCGGGAAGCGCTCAACGCCGCGTGGGCGGGTCTGCAGGCGACCCACCTGGACGCGCAGATCCTCAGCTCGAAGTATGCCGAGGACACGGGCACCGTCGTCTACCGCTTCACCTGGCACCTTCCCAAGAATCGGACGTGGACCTATGACGGCCAGTTGAAGATGGCCCGCGATGAGGGGCGCTGGGCGGTCCGCTGGGTGTCCACCGGCTTGCATCCCAAGCTGGGGGAGCACCAGACGTTTTCCCTGCGCGCCGACCCGCCCCGGCGGGCGTCGGTCAACGAGCTCGGCGGCACCGACGTGCTCGTGCCGGGCTACGTGTATCACTACGCTCTGGATGCCGTCGAGGCCGGCCGCAACCTGATCGGGACCGCCCACGCCGCGGTTGATGCCCTGCACCCCTTCAACGACGCGCTCAACGACCCGCAGCTGCTCGCCGAGCAGGCCAGTTCGTTGACGCACCCGCTGGACTTGGGGGTCACCCTGCGTCCTGACGACAGCGGTCGGGTCGCCGAAGCGATCGGCCACCTGCCCGGTGTGGTGATCACGCCTCAGCCCGAGATGTTGCCGACCGACGATCATTTCGCCGGAGTCGTCATGACCGAGGTGAAGAAAGCCGTGGTCGACGAGCTGGAGGGCGAGGCGGGCTGGCGGGTGGTCAGCGTCAACCAGAACGGTGTGGACGTGGCGGTGCTGCATGAGGTGGCACCGTCACCGGCGCCGTCGGTCACCATCACGTTGGATCGGGCCGTGCAGAACGCCGCGCAGCGCGCGGTGGACGCCAGGGGCGGCAAGGCGATGATCGTGGTGATCAAGCCTTCGACCGGAGAGATTCTGGCGGTGGCGCAGAATGCCGCCGCCGACGCCGGCGGCCCGGTTGCCACCACCGGCCTGTATCCACCCGGGTCGACCTTCAAGGTCGTTACCGCCGGTGCGGCCGTCGAGCGCGATATGGCCACCCCCAACACCATGCTCGGCTGCCCCGGCGAACTCGACATCGGCCATCGCACGATCCCCAATTACGGCGGCTTCGATCTCGGCGTAGTGCCGCTATCACGCGCGTTCGCCAGTTCGTGCAACACCACCTTCGCGGAACTGAGCAGCAAGATGCCCCCGCGCGGGTTGACGCAGGCGGCCATTCGCTACGGCATCGGGCTCGACTATCGAGTGGAGGGCCTCACCACGGTCACCGGTTCGGTGCCCCCGACGGTGGACCTGGCAGAGCGCACCGAGGACGGGTTCGGCCAGGGCAAGGTGCTGGCCAGCCCCTTCGGGATGGCGCTGGTGGCGGCCACCGTGGCCGCGGGCAGGACACCGGTTCCGCAGCTCATCGTCGGTCGGCCCACGCAGGTGACGGGTGAGGGCGCGCCGATCAGCCCGAAGATGGTGGACGCGCTGCGCCCCATGATGCGCCTGGTGGTGACCAACGGCACCGCCAAAGAGATCGCCGGGTGCGGCGAGGTCTTCGGCAAGACCGGTGAAGCCGAATTCCCGGGCGGGTCGCATTCCTGGTTCGCCGGATACCGCGGTGACCTGGCGTTCGCCTCGCTGATTGTCGGCGGTGGCAGCTCGGAATACGCCGTGCGGATGACCAAGATGATGTTCGAGCTGATGCCGCCCGGGTACCTGACCTAGCCGCTGTGGGCGCCTGGCTGGGCCCGCGGCGTCGCCACCGATCCCGCAACCGCGGTAAGTTGCCAGGAGAGGCGGATGATCGCCGTTAGCGAGGGACATCAGGAAAAGGCCATGACGGATTCCGGTGCAGAGATGGTGGCGTTGCGGGTCTCCGACGCCGACAGGAACGGCACGATGCGCCGTTTACACAACGCGGTGGCGCTCGGGTTGATCGACATCAATGAATTCGAGCAGCGTTCGTCTCGGGTGTCGTTTGCGCGCACCCAGAACGAACTGGACGGGCTGGTCTGTGATCTGCCCGGGCCGGGTGCCATCGTCACATCCGCGGCTGACCGGGTCGAATTGCGTGGCTGGGCCGGGTCGCTGAAGCGCCATGGCGAATGGATGGTCCCGACTCGCCTGGCGTTGGTTCGCCGGCTGGGCTCGATCGAACTCGACCTGACCAAGGCGCGTTTCGCGGGACCCGTGGTGGTGATCGAACTCGACATGAGGTTCGGCTCACTCGAGCTCAGACTGCCCGAGGGGGTCAGCGCCTCCATCGACGACGTCGAGGTTTACGTGGGCAGTGCCAGCGACCGTCGCAAGGATGCCCCTGGTGAAGGCACACCGCATGTCGTGGTGACGGGCCAGGTGGTGTGCGGCTCCGTGGTGATCCGGGGTCCGCGCCGGGCCTTGCTGCGCCGCCATCAGGTGTAACCAGCGGTTCGTCCAGGCAGCGACCATCGGGGCGGGATGTGACGGCGGGCCGGGCGCTCCCGGTGAGGTGCGAGTCACCGGCCAGGCGCGACTAAGCTAGCGGGATGCCTGCTCGCACCGCGCTTTCCCCCGGAGTCCTCTCGCCGATGCGCTCGGTGCCCAAGTGGATCGCGCGCCCGGAGTATGTCGGCAAGCCGACGGCCCGCGAAGGGACCGAGCCATGGGTGCAGACGCCTGAGGTCATCGAGAAGATGCGCGTGGCCGGGCGGATCGCGGCCGGCGCACTGGTCGAGGCGGGCAAAGCGGTCGCACCCGGGGTCACGACCGACGAGCTGGACCGGATCGCCCACGAGTACATGGTCGACAACGGCGCCTACCCGTCGACGCTGGAGTACAAGGGCTTCCCCAAGTCGTGCTGTACCTCGCTCAACGAGGTGATCTGCCACGGAATCCCCGACTCGACGGTGATCGCCGACGGTGACATCGTCAACATCGATGTCACGGCTTACTTCGACGGGGTGCATGGCGATACCAACGCGACCTTCCTGGCCGGCGACGTCTCCGAGGAGCACCGGCTGCTGGTGGAGCGCACCCGGGAAGCGACGATGCGGGCGATCAACGCCGTCAAACCCGGACGGGCGTTGTCGGTCATCGGGCGAGTGATCGAGGCGTATGCAAATCGCTTTGGCTACAACGTGGTTCGCGACTTCACCGGCCACGGCATCGGTACCACCTTCCACAACGGGCTGGTTGTATTGCATTACGACCAGCCTGCGGTGGAGACGATCATGCAGACCGGGACGACATTCACCATCGAGCCGATGATCAACCTGGGCACGTTGGACTACGAGATCTGGGATGACGACTGGACGGTGGTCACCAAGGACCGCAAGTGGACCGCGCAGTTCGAACACACGCTGCTGGTCACCGATACCGGTGCCGAGATTCTCACGTTGCCATGAGCTCTCCGCACGCGAGCAGACGCAAACTCGCGTAGCCGTCCGCGTGCCGGTGCGATTTTGCGTCTGCTCGCCATGCTCGGTGGCGTCGGCGGTTGACCCGTTACCGGGTGGTTAGCCGCAGGAAGCTCGAGGTGTCGCGGGACTGCGACTGGATGAACTCGTGGCACGCTCTGGTCGATTGGCGGTAACTTGCGTAGGTGCCCTCGATGATGACCACGCTCGACGGATTCCCGGTCCAAGTGGCAGTGGCCGGTCCCGCAAATGGCGTCGTCGTCGTCATTCTTGGTGCCGATCAACGCGCCGTCACCGCGTATGACGCGGTGTGCGAGCGGCTGCATACCGCCTCACTTCGAACGGTGGTGGTGGGCGCCGACCCGCGGCTGACGTCAAAATCCGTGGTTGGCATCCTCGATGCCCTGGGTATCAAGTGGGCGGTGGTGGTCGGCGATCGGGAGGGCGCCGAACTCGCCTGGGAACTGGCGGCGACGAGGTTGGGCAGGTTCGCCGGCTTGGTCGCAATTGACCGTGGCCATCCGGCGATCGCCGATTCCGAGGGCGTCGTTCGCGATGACTCGTGTCCGCCCGTCGAGATCGCCACCACCGTGCTGGTGACTTCGGCGGCCGTGCGGGAAGCGGCCCGTAACAGCCAGCAGTTGGTCTACGCCGAGTATCGGGTGGTTGAGCTGCTGGGCCGACGCAACGCGCAGGAGTCGACGGCCCAGCTGGCCACCGAGATCGTGCTGCGCACCAGCGGTTGGTAGGTGCCGCCAACCTGGCCTTCCGCGAGCGGGCCAGGGATGTCTAGTCTTGTGCCACAACCGTTTCCGTTGAAATATTCGGCATGACACCACGCTGGGCGATGCGGATGCTCCAGCATGATGGGGAGAGGACGGGTGGTCTTGAACGCCGCTGGACCGGGACCGATCGTGGGGATGACCACATATCTGGACCAGGCCAAGACTGGTGTCTGGGATGTCAGCGCAAGTTTTCTGCCCGCCAGCTATTTCGACGGTGTCACCATGGCTGGTGGCATCGCCGTGCTGCTGCCTCCGCAGCGGGCCGATGCCGATGCTGCCAACAGAGTGCTCGACAGCCTCGATGCCCTGGTCATCACCGGAGGTAAGGATGTCGACCCCGCTGCCTACGGCCAACAGGCGCATCCGGCCACCGACGAGCCGGCACCGATCCGGGACAGCTGGGAGTTCGCGCTACTGCGTGGTGCGCTGCAACGGGGGCTACCGGTGCTCGGTATCTGCCGCGGCGCTCAAGTTCTCAACGTCGCATTCGGTGGGACGCTGCACCAGCACCTGCCCGATGTGCTCGGGCACAACGGACACCGGGCAGGCAACGCGGTGTTTTCCTCGCTGCCGGTGCGTACCGTGCCCGGGACCCGGTTGGCGACCTTGATCGGGGAGTCCGCGCAGGTGCGTTGCTACCACCACCAGGCCGTCGCCGAGGTGGGCGAAGGCTTGGTGGTCAGCGCCTTTGATGTCGACGGCGTGGTCGAGGCGCTGGAGCTGCCGGGGGAGAACTTCGTGTTGGCCGTGCAGTGGCATCCCGAGGAGTCATTGGAGGATCTGCGTCTGTTCTCGGCGGTGGTTGATGCCGCCCGGTCGCGCAGGAGCGGGTGAGCGGATCGGCCCTCCCGATTGGACGCCGCACTCGCCTCCGCCGACCTGGCTGCGCCCTAGTGTGGGCGCTACCCCGGCGGCTCACTGCCGACGGCGTCACCGATTGGTTCGCAGATCCATCCGGTGCGTTGTAGCACCGAGACGACGGGGCTGGCGGCAATCGCTGTTATCCACGCCTGCGGCACCGACAACGCTCCGATCGACGTTGCGTGATCAACGTCGACCAAAAGCTGGCTACCGCCACTGTCTGCGACGGTGGTTCGTGCTAGGCCCGAGGCGGTAGCCGTTTCCAGGACATGTAGCGTGCGGGCCGCGAGATTTGACCGTAGGACAACCGAACTCAGTCTTGACAGCGACAAAGCCGCCGGGGAGATCGCGGCACCCAATGACGCATAGGGCGCAGACAGGGCCTTGAACGCTCGCGGAATTGATGAAACCACCTGAGTGCCGGTAGTCATGATCGCGAGGCTATCCATGGCGGCTGTCCCGCAGGCAACGGGCGAACCACGGTGGGCCAGCTTCGTGAACCCGATGGCGACGAGTTGGGAGGTCAACGGCGTCGACCTCGGTGAGATAGCCAGGGCGCCGGCGAAGTCGTGCACGGCGTCGGCGCAGTGCACCCACACCCGGTCGTACTCGGCTTCGAGCTCGGCGATCACCGGGCTGGCCTGGCCCAGAAAGTTGTTCGCCGACAACCACTTTCTCATCATGCGGTTGGGCGCGATCAGCTGTGCCGATGTCATCTTTGCTGCTGCCTGTTCGTAGGCTTGCGCGGCAGTTTCGGCCTGAACCGCGGTCTGACTGGCATGGCGGGCCAGGGCGGTGAGCAATGCCCAGTGCGGCGCAATGACCCGCATCACCGGCACCGCCGCCGGCCCGCGCCACCCGCTGGTGAGCCCGGCGGCGATCGAACTACATTCCGCCCCAATCTGGCGCATCCCGGCGGTCAACCCGCGCAACGCCACCGCGGTGGCCTGCAGGGAGCCCGGACGGGCTCGGCCGGAGTTGACCTCCGGTGGCAACTTTCCGAAGTCCATGGCTATCTCTTCGGCCTCTTCCGTGCGACAAATGTTCGGGGGATGGCAGGAGTGGGCCGCAAAGACATGATCAATTCCTAAAGTGCTGGGGGACGGGTTGATTCCGCTGTTGTCCCGTTATCGATGTGCTCGGGATCGTTGGCATTCGATGGCATCCCGCGAAGGGGTTACCGCATCGAAGAACGAAGAACGGCGTCATGCAACCAGCGCAGACGCGTTGAAAGCGCGTGGTTGGCAATCACCTGTAACCGGTTGTGCTGCAGCACAACCGTCGGGAACGATCAGCGCCGAGCGACGCAGAACTCGGTCAAGATATCTCGGTCAGCGGCAGTCGCCGCCGGTGGACCGGGCGGGTGCACGTGGATCAGCTGGGATTGCCAGCCCCGGGTTACCCAACCACTCGTCGGCGACCAGGCTGAAAGTGGCCCAAGGTGGGCCTGGCTTGGCGGCCGATCCCGCGTCATCCAAGCGTTTCTGAAGGGTTCCTGATGCGCGGGAGGAGCGTCTTGATCGCTATGGTTCACGGGTTGTGGGCCGTGAGCGAGCTGCAGGTGGCCGATATCGGGGATCGCCTGCGACCATGCTGCGGGTTGCAGTAGTGCCGCGGCGGAAAGCCCGGACCGCAGTGCCCAGCCCGCGATGACGGCGGCAAAAAGACCTACTGCGACGACAACAACGACGACGGCGCGTTGCCATCGTCGGGGAGAAGCCGCGCATGGGAAGGTCACAGTGGCGCAAACATACAGCGCCAGCATTGTTGGGGGCTGGAAGAAACCTTTGAGATTGGTTAGAGGAATGGCATTTTCAGCTGGGTAACTGAGCACGGGCACGTGATCGGGGCCCGATGCGGCGTGGGCCCCAACAGCATCCCGTCATCGTTTGGGTCATCCGGCGGCCGGGGAACGGGGTACCACCGTTGAGCGCAGCTCGAACCGGGAGGCGGCAGGGCCGTTGGCGCTGCGCCCGGCCATGCCGGTCAACGGCATGAACGGCATACCTGCGGTGCCGCTGTCTAGGGTGCCGACCGAGGACAAACTGCTCGGCAGGTTCGCGGCGACGGCACTTGTGGCTGGCGCCGTGATCCAAGAATGCGGAACCGACAACGCCCCTACCGTCATGCCGCGGCCCATTGGGGCGCTCAGTGCCGCACCGCTACCCGTGATTCCCAGCGAAACCGATCCCAGCGATTGCGCCCCGGATTCGACCGCCTTGACCGCACCTGTGGCCGCGGCAGTGAGCGAACCGGTTGCGGCTTTGGTAAATTCGATCCCCTTATCGAGAAAGTTCAGCGCGTACATGGCGAAGTTCAGCGGCACGGCCAGTGAGCTCAGCTTCGAAAGCGACGTTGACAACGACGTGAAGGCGCTATTCAGGGATGTCATGATGGGTGCGGTGGCGAGCCCAGCCAGGGTCCCGGGCGGCGTTGTGATCACCTGAGATGCCGCCAGTACGGCCTCGAGGCTTGGCGCAGCCGCCGATGCGCCGGTCGATTGCGTGGCGGCAACACCTTGTCTGGCCAACCCGACCGGGTCGGTGATCGGCGGCGGTGAAGTAAATGGCGTCAGCCGTGTGGCGCTCGCGCAAGCACCCGCGTAGCCATACATCGCTGCCGCATCCTGAGCCCACATCTGTTCGTAGTTGGCCTCGGTTGTCGCGATCGCCGGGCTGTTCTGACCTAGTAGGTTGGTCGCGATCAACGCTGCCAGATGGGCACGGTTGGCGGCGATCACCGGTGGCGGCACTGTCGCCGCGAACGCGCCGGCGTGGGCACTGACGGCCGCTCTTGCCTGGGCTGAGGCTAGCTCTGCCTGGGCCGCGGTGGTGCTGAGCCACGCCGCGTAGGGCGCGGCGGCTTGGGCCATCGCGGTAGCGGGCCGGGCCCTGCCACTTGCCGGCCAGTCCCGCGGTGATGGAGCTATAGCAACTGGCCGCCGAATAGAGCTCGGTGGCCAACGCGTCCCAGGCTGTTGCCGCGGTCTGCATGGATGTCGATCCTGGCCCGGCATACATGCGAGCGGAGTTGATTTCGGGTGGTAAAGCTGCATAGTCCATTGCTATTTCCTCGGGTCTTGCGCCGGTTGGCTGGCTTGGTGCGTTGGCGTGTCTGTCGCCGCGGGCATGACGAATTAGTTTGTGGCGCAACAGAACATGCACTTCTTCTGGACATGTTTGGGTGAGCCGTTTAGGGCATGACAAGTCGCACGGGTCAGCGAGATTGCTGACCGGGTGTAGGTTTCGCCGGCTCCGTGTCAGCCTTGGAATGGCCGCACAACGAGCCTGGTGCTAGCCGATCAGCAGCGAGCGACGCAGAGCTGGTTGAGATATGCCCGCCCGGCGGCAGCTGCCAGCGGGGCGCGCGCACGCAGTGCCCTGAGCGGGTGGCCCGCCGTGGTCAGTGAGGCAGGTGTGGATAGCCACCACTGCGGCGGTGCCGAGCGCGACCACGTCGGCGGCCGATCCCGTTTCAACCCAGCGCTTTTGCAGGGGCTGTGATCTGTGGATGACGAGCGTTGGTGCCCGGTGCTGCGCACGGACGGTTTGTCGATGTCGGCTCGGCTGAGGCCGGCGGCGGATGCTGTTGCGGCCGGATGCGACGGAGTGGCGGCCGCCACCCCAGAGCGCAATGCCCAGCATCCGATGACGGCGGCGAATAGGCAAAGCCCGGCCACCACAGCGATGGCTGACTGCCATCGCGTCGGCTTGTTGGGGCCCCGCAGAAACACAGTGATTCAACGGTACCAGCGACCGCACTCAGCTGAGGTGGTAAGGCATGAAACGGCTTTCGCGCCGGTGCCGAGCATGGCCGTGAACCGGATTGGCAGGGAGTCCGGTCAACCCGCCGCTGGCGGGTGCATGACCACTGTCGGCTTGAACCCGTAGCGGGGGACCTCGCTGAAACCGCGTCCGCCAAAGCCGCTCAATGGCAGCCCGCCGAGCATGCTCGCCGGGCCGTGTGCGGTCAGGGGTGCGCCGGCGGCAACGGATGGCAAGGTCGCCACTGCGGCGCCGACCGGCGAGGTTGCCGCCCAGGTCGGGGGCACCGACAATGACCCGATCGAGGCCGCATTTCCCACCCCCGCCGACACGGCGGTGCCCAACCCGCCGAATCCGCCGAGACCGGGTGCGGCCCCGCCGAGGCCGCTGCTGGCGGCGATGGCGGCGTCCTCGGCAGCGTCCATGGCCGAGAAACTGGATAGCCCGAAGAAGTCACACATGGTGCCAAAGAAGTTGCCGGGCGTGTAGAAGCCGGAGCCGATCGCGTTCGTGGTTATTGCGTTGACGGCTGTGCCCAGCGGCGATCCGTCGGTCCCGTTGAAGAATGCGAGCAGCCCGCTCGGGGTCGTCAGGTCGATGCCCTGTAAACCGAGCCAACTTTGAATGCGGTCCAGTTGTGGGGCACCCAGCCCCAGCGCGCCCGCGACATCGGTGATGGTCACGCCGGACGCTGACGGCGAGGCCAGCCCCTGCAGGGCGGTCGGCACCGTTGACATCACCTGCGACAGCGATGCCTGGCTTTGGGCGCTACTTGTGGTCGCGGCCTGGGCGATCAGGCCGGCCTCGGGGCTGGTGGTCGGTGGTGGGTCGGCGAACGGGGTCAACTGCGTTGCCGTCGCGCAGCACGCGGCATAGCCGTACATGGCGGCCGCATCTTGGGCCCACATCTCGCCGTAGGCGGCCTCGGCGGCGGCGATGGCCGGCGTGTTTTGGCCGAGTAGGTTGGTGGCGACCAATGAGGCCGACAGCGCGCGGTTGGCCGCGATCATCGGCGGTGGCACGGTCATGGCGAATGCGGTTTCGTAGGCCGCGGCGGCGGCCTTGGCCTGCAGTGAAGCCTGCAGGGCCTGTGTCGCGGTGCCCGCCATCCAGGCGATGTAGGGGGCGGCGGCGGAGGCCATCGAGGTCGATGCGGGCCCCCGCCACGGCCCGCTCGTCATGGCGGCCAATGCTGAACTGTAATCGGCTGTGGCCGAGGATAACTCGGTAGAAAGGCCATCCCAGGCCAGTGCGGCGGCCAGCATCGGGCACGAGCCGGGGCCGGTGTACATGCGTGCCGAGTTGACTTCGGGCGGAAGCGCTGCGTAGTCCATGGTTGTACCCACCGCTCAACCGGCGATGATTACGTTGGTGGCTTCGTTGGTGGGATGGCAGTCCGCAACGACCGACCGCCTCGGACCAAGGTATTTGGCGTTATCCGCTGCCGCGGAGCATATTTGGGGTATCGTTCGGGCAGATGACATGGGCTTCTCTTTCGGAATCGAGCCCGGCCCCGGTAAAGGTGTCCGTGTTTGGGCGCGCAGCGGCGCACGATTGAAAAACAGCATACGAGCATGAAATATGGCTCAGTGAAACCATTTTCGATGTCGAGCGCGATACCGGGACCGGATGGGTAGATTACGGCCGTCGACTTCAGTGAATTGCTCCGCCCGTGGTTGGGGGAGAAGCTGGTCCGATCGTTGTGTCGATTGTGCGTTGATCCATGGCTGGGATGCCGGAAATGCCTCCCCACCAACGTCTATCAGATCGGATCGTCATCGAATCCGGTACCGGCGCGGTGGTGCCCGCGGCTTGAGGCCGACCCAAGCCGATGTGACGACGCGTATCAGCCGACGCGTTCGGCAGGCATCGAGCACTGCTCTTCTAGCCGTGCGCTACTGCAGGTCAGGAAACAAGGTGCCGATTTGTCCGGTGCAATAGTCTTTCGAATCAAGCGCGACGATGGCTGCCGGCAGCACAGAGCACAGGCCATGTGCGTCCCCTTAGGGTTGGCGGAGACTCCCTGTATCTAGAAGGTAACTACTGCAACCACATTGATGCAATCGATTTGCAGAAATAGTTGCGAATCATTTGCTACACGACCCAGATGCGCACCATCTGCGGTTCGGGGGAGAGCGGGTGTGGGCTCAGGGCAACCCGTTGAGCCCGTCTTCGCCTAGCAGGGTGCCGCCGGTACCGCCGGCTCCGCCCTTGCCGTCGGTGCCCGCAGTTGCACCGGCAGCGCCGTTGCCGCCGTTGCTGATCAGCATCGCACCGCCACCGTCCCCGCCGTCCCCGCCGTCCCCGAATCCGCCCAAGTCGCACTCTCCGCCGGCGCCGCCGGAGCCTCCGGTGCCCAAGAGCCGGTCCGCCGCTACCGCCGGACCCGCCGGAGCCGCCATCGACGAACACTCCGAATCCACCGGCTCCGCCGTCACCACCACTGCCGAATAGACCTGCGTTGCCGCCGTTGCCTCCGGACCCGCCGCCGGATCCGAACCCGCCGAACCCGCCGAATCCGCCGCTGCCGAACAGCAGTCCGGCGTTGCCGCCGGCTCCACCGTTGCTCGAGGGAGCATCGTCGCTGTAGCCGCCGGTGCCGCCAGCGCCGCCGGCGCCGCCGAGCAACCCGCCATTGCCTCCAGCGCCACCGTCGCCGCCGTCGGTATCCCCTGGCCCGCCGTGACCTCCGGCGCCGACCAGGCCGCTGAGCAGCCCGCCCGCGCCGCCGGCCCCGCCGCCCCCACCGGGCCCGGCGAGGCTGCCCCCGCCTACCCCGCCGCCCCCGCCCCCGCCGAACAGGCCCCCGGCTCCACCTGCCCCGCCTACCCCTCCGGCTCCGGTACCGGTCGCTGGTGAGAACCCGCCGGCGCCACCGGCCCCGCCAGTACCCGCCAGAAATCCGCCGGCCCCGCCCTCACCGCCGGCGCCGCCCAGGCCTCCCGTCGAGGTGCCACCGGCACCGCCGCTGCCGCCGGTGCCCCACAGCCCGGCGGCTCCGCCCGCACCTCCGTCTTCGGCCGTGAACAGTGGAGCGGATCCGCCGGCGCCGCCGTCGCCGAGCAGCCAGCCGCCGGCGGCTCCATCGGCACCGCTACCCGCCGCAGCGGGGGTGCCGTTGCCGACTAGCGGCCGTCCGGTCAGTGTCTGGATCGGCCCGTTGATCGCGGTCAGCGCCTGTTGCTGCAGGGCGTGTATCGGCGAAGCGCTGGCCGGCGCGTTGAAGCCGTCCAGACCCAAGAGCAGCCCGCTGGTCCCGCCCACGCCGGTGCCGCCGACGGTCACACCAGCGCCGCCGATACCGGCGTTGCCGCCGTTGCCGATCAGTACGCCGGCGCCGCCGGACCCGCCGGCGCCACCGGTGGAAGCGGTGCCGCCGTTGCCACCGGCACCTCCGTTGCCGAACAGCACCCCACCGGTACCGCCGCCGCCGCCGACACCCCCGGAGCTGAAATAGCCCGCCCCGCCGGCGCCGCCGATTCCGCCGTTGCCAAACCAGCCGGCGTCGCCGCCGGCGCCGCCGGCCCCGCCGTCCCCGCCAAGGGTGCCGCCGAATGCGCCCGACCCGCCGCTTCCGCCCGGGCCGGCCAGCGCCCCGCCGTCCCCGCCGTCCCCGCCTGCTCCGCCATTGACCGAGCCGAATCCGCCGTTACCGCCGTTGCCGCCGCCGGAGCCGAATAGCCCCGCAAGCAGCCCACCGGCTCCACCGGCTCCACCATCCCCACCGGTATCCATCCCTGAGGCGCCGCCGGCCCCGCCGAGCCCGCCGGCGCCAAACAACCCGCCGGTGCCGCCGGTGCCATCGACACCGCCCGATCCGGTTAAGAAATTGCTGTACCCGCCGGCCCCGCCGGTCCCGGCGTTGCCCAACAACAAGCCCCCGGCCCCGCCGGCGCCGCCGTTGCCGGTCGATGAGCTGCCGCCGGTACCGCCGGCACCCCCGGACCCGAACAGTCCGGCCGCGCCGCCGGCCCCGCCGTTCTGCCCGGATCCCGCCGCGCCAGAGCCGCCGGCGCCGCCATTGCCGAGCAGCCAGCCGCCGGCCGCCCCATCGGCACCGGTGCCCGGGGTCCCGTTGGCTCCGTTGCCGATCAGTGGGCGTCCGGTCAAGGCCAAAGCGGGGGCGTTGATTGCGGCCAGGAGGGGGTCGGCGATTGACGCCGCGCTGGCGGCCTCGGCGCTGGAATAGGCGCCGGCCCCGGAGGTCAGGGCCTGCACAAACCGGTTCCCAAACTCCGCCGCTTGGGCACTGGCCGCTTGATAGGCCTGGGCGTGACCGGCAAACAGCGCCGCAATTGCGGTTGATATCTCGTCTTCGGCGGCGGCCAGGATCTCGGTTGTAGGGATAGCCGCAGCGGCATTGGCGGCGCTCAGTGTCGAGCCGATGCCAGTCAAGTCTGTTGCTGCCGAGCCAATAAAATCGGGTACCGCAATTACGAACGACATTGTCATCCCTCAAAATAGAATCGAATTCGGTTTGCGCCCAATCGATGTCGACGCGCCTGGCGATATTTACCGTATCGCAAATTTGCTTTTGGGATTCCTATTTCCATAACGGGATGCCTAGAATTGGCGGTAATAGCGGCAGGTGATGGGCGGCGCGGCGATCTCGGTTGGTCGCCGGTTTGCTGTGAAAAGTTCTGGGGTGAAATGGCTTTAGGGCGTCGTGGCCGAACCTGCCAGTGCCGCAGTGCGGTTGTGAGGACTCAGGGCTCCGGCGTTGTTGATTAGCAGGCTTGTGAGCTGGGTTGATGATCTTTGGTGCCGCGCTATTGGGGCCGGAGTGTAGGCACGGGCTATCTGGAGAACGATCGAGTTGGTTACTGTTCGTCGTTGGTCTGGAGTTGCCCGTGCCTACCGTTTCAGTATTGCCTGTGTCGTCGGTTCCAGAGGTGTTCGACCGCTGGAGTCCTGGTGAGCGCAGCGAGCTCATCGGATCGGAGTTTCTCGGTGTGTTGGTCTCGGTGCCGGACCCGAGGGACCCACGCGGTCGGAGGTATTCGCTGATGGCTTTGTTGGCGATCGCGGTTCTGGCCACTGCCGCGGGGATGCGCGGCTATGCTGGTTTTGCTACATGGGCGGCCACCGCTCCCGATGATGTGTTGGCCTAATTAGGGGTCCGGTTCCGGCGGCCCAGTGAGAAGACCTTCCGCGATGTTTTGTCTCGGCTAGACCCCGCCGACCTCAACGCCAGGATGGGCAGTTACTTCACTGCACACGTGGCCAGCAGCGACCCCAGTGGATTGGTGCCGATCGCGTTGGACGGCAAGATGCTGCGTGGTGCTTTACGCGCCAAAGCGACAGCCACGCATCTCGTGTCGGTGTTCGCCCACCGTGCCCGATTGGTGCTCGGTCAACTCGCTGTCGCCGAGAAAAGCAATGAAATTCCCTGCGTACGTGCCCTGCTCACGCTGCTGCCGGGTAGCTTGCGGTGGCTGGTCACCGTGGATGCGATGCATACCCAGGTCGTCACCGCGAAGTTGATCTGCGCCACCTTGAAGTCGCACTACCTGATGATCGTCAAGTCCAACCAAGCCAAAATACTTGCGCGTATCACCGCGCTGCCCTGGGCCGAGGTGCCCACAGCCGCTACCGACGACTCCCGCGGCCACGGCCGTGTCGAGACCCGCACCCTGCAAATCATCACCGCTGTACGAGGAATCGGCTTCCCCTACGCAAAACAAATCATCCGGATCACTCGTGAACGCTTGATCACCGCCACCGACCAGCGCAGCGTGGAGGTGGTCTATGCCATCTGCAGCCTGCCGTTCGAGCACGCCCGCCCTACCGCGATCATGACCTGGATGCGTCAACACTGGGGAATCGAGAACAGCCTGCACTGGATACGCGACGTCACCTTCGACGAAGACCGTCAAAGGGCACATACCGGAAACGGCGCACAGGTCCTAGCAACGCTACGCAACACCGCGATCAATCTGCACCGCCTCAACGGCGCCGACAACATCGCCGAAGCCTGCCGGATCACCGCTTTGACCGCCAACCGCCGCCTAGACCTCCTCAATCCACAATTCCCCAGCTCACAAGCCTGCTAATCAACAACGCCGGAGCCCTGTGTGAGGACTGGGCTGATAAACGGATTGTCTTGCTTGCCGGTTGTTTCCGATGTGTTACGTGCGGCCGCAGCGCAGGGTGCCCTGGCTAGGGCAACCCGTTGAGTCCGTCTTGACCCAGTAGCCCGCCGGAGCCGCCGTGGCCTCCGCTGCCGGTGGGTGTTCCGCCGTTGCCGCCGTTGCCGCCGGTCCCGATGAACGCCGCGTTGCCGCCGACCCCGCCGGCGCCGTCGCCTTCCCCGCCCTCGCCGCCGGCTCCGCCGTTGCCGAGCAGCCCTCCGCCGACGCCGCCGGCCCCTCCGGCACCCGCGTCACCGACTCCGCCGAGTCCGCCGCCGCCACCGGCCCCGCCAAAGCCAACCAGTCTCGCGCTTCCGCCCGCGCCGCCGGCCCCTCCGGTCCCGCTGCCGAACCCGCCGAAGCCCCCGGCCCCGCCCGCCGAGAACAGCAGTCCGGCGTCACGGCCGTTGCCGCCGGCCCCGCCTACGCCGCCGACACCAACGGGTGCGAATCCGCCGTCCCCACCGCCGCCCCGCTGCCGAACAGCAGCCCGGCGTTGCCGCCGGATCCGCCGCCACCGGCGAAACCCCCGTGGCTGAAGCCGCCGGCTCCGCCACTGCCGCCCGGGCCACCAAGCAGTCCGGCATCGCCGCCGGCCCCGCCAAGACCTGCAATGCCGGTAGCGCCGCCACCGGTCCCGCCATTGCCGCCGCCGGCCCCGAATAGCCCGCCAAGTAGCCCGCCGGAGCCGCCGGCTCCACCCGAGCCGCCATCGCCATTGAGCACGCTCGCCCCGCCGGTGCCACCGACACCGCCGGCGCCCAGCAGTCCGCCGGCCCCGCCGCCGCCCCCGGCCCCACCGTTACCGCCGCCACCGGCCATGTTGGGTCCGCCGGATCCGCCGGATCCGCCGGCCCCGCCGGTGCCCGACAGCCAGCCGCCGGCCCCGCCGGATCCGCCGGCGCCGCCGTTGGTAGTCGATGTCAACGAGCTGCCTCCGGCCCCGCCGGTTCCGCCGGCGCCCCATAGCCCGGCCAAACCTCCGGCCCCGCCGTTGTGGCCGACGCCTGGTGCTCCGGACCCGCCGGCTCCGCCGTCACCGAGTAGCCACCCGCCAGGCGTGCCGATCGCCCCGGTGCCAGCAGCGCCGGGGGTGCCATTGCCGATCAGCGGGCGCCCGGTCAGTGCCTGGGTGGGCGCGTTGATGGCGGTGAGGACCTGCTGTTGCAGGTTGTGTAGGGGCGAGGTGCTTGCCGCTGCGTTGAATCCGTCCAGCCCGATGAGTAGCCCGCCGGTGCCGCCGACGCCGGTGCCGCCGTTGGTGGTGCTGGCACCGCCCACCCCGGCGTTGCCGCCGTTGCCGAACAGCACACCGGCGCCGCCGTTTCCGCCGGTCCCGCCGCTGACTCCAGCACCGCCGCCGGCACCGCCAGCGCCACCATTGCCAATCAGCTGGCCGGCTCTCCCGCCGGTCCCGCCGGCGCCGCCAAGGACGTTTTCGCCGTAGCCGCCGGCTCCGCCTATCCCGCCGTTGCCGACCAAGGCGGCGTTGCCGCCGTTGCCGCCGTCGCCACCACCTGTCGTGCCGTACCCGCCGTTCCCGCCGATCCCACCGGTGCCCCACAGCCCGCCGTTGCCGCCGGCCCCGCCGTTGCCGCCGGCGCCGGAGGAGTCGAAGGTGGTGGATCCGCCTGCCCCGCCGTCGCCGCCCGCCCCGCCGCGACCATCGACCGTCGAGCCGCCGCCGGCACCCCCGGCCCCTCCGGAACCGAACAGTCCAGCCGCTCCGCCGGTCCCGCCGGGCATCCCCGCCGCGCCCGACCCGCCGGCCCCACCATTACCGAGCAGCCACCCGCCCGGTGCCCCGTCCGCTCCGGTTCCCGGGGCCCCGTTGGCGCCATTGCCGATCAGCGGGCGCCCGGTCAACGCCAACGCGGGTTCGTTAATGGCGGCCAGCAGCGGGTCGGCGATCGATGCTGCACTTGCGGACTCCGCGCCGGCATAGGCGCTCGCGCCCGCGGTCAACGCTTGCACAAAGCGTTGCTGAAATGTGGCCGCCTGCGCGCTGGCTGCTTGATATGCATGGGCGTGTTGGGAAAACAAGGTCGCAACCGCCGCGGATACTTCGTCCCCGGCCGGGGCCAGAATCCCCGTTGTCGAAGCCGACGCAGCGGCGGTAGCCGAGTTCAAAGCTGTGCCGATATTGGCTAAATCCATTGCTGCCGAATCGATCAACTCCGGCAGCGTGATCACGAAGGACATGTGCTACCTCCAATACCGGAATAACCGGCTGGCGTCGGCCCGGGACCGACGCGGTCATGGTTCACCGTAGCGCGATTCGGGACCAGGATCTCGACATCGGGGCGGATGCGTTGCGGCACCGGGGGTCTTGGCGAACGTGTATGGGGTGAAGCCGTTTCTGGGCTCTTGTGCTGTCAACAAACAGCCGCCAACCCCCGCGAGGCCGGGATGCACTGCGTTGAGAGCGACTAATCGGCGCCTTGGTGAATCTGTTGGTTGGTGGCCACTTTGGCGACGGCCTCGCCGAGCAGAGCCCCCGCGTAGTCATCGCGGGTCCGCAAGTACATGAAGATGCGTTCGGCGCGGGCGCCGAAGCGGTTCTTCTCGACCTCGGCGTCCATGCCCATCCGGACTTTGCGCATTGACAGGGCGCATGCCCTGCGCACCCAATGCAGGATCGTCACGCGGTAAATGTCTCGATCCCGATACGCGTCGTCAACTCCCAACAGGAACGGCGCATAGGTGTCACCGCACTTGTGCGCGGCCCAGAATCCGACCGGCTGTTGTGGGCCGCCCGCTTCGGCGCGGATTCGGACCACCCCGAGTTCCCAAGCGGGGCTGGTCAGCATGCCCGGGAGCAGCGTCATCGGCAGGTCGAATAGGTTGATCCGAAACTTTTTCTGCTCCAGCTGTTCAAACAGGCCATGCAAGTAGACGGCCTCCTCATCGGTCAGTGGAGCCAGGCCTACTCCGTGGAAGCTCACTTCGGTGTCTTTCGCATGTTCGATAACCCGCCGCAGCTGGTAGCGCTTCTTGTTATGAAGTGCCGAATACCAGGCCGACTCGTCCGGGGCATCGAGGGTGAGGGTGTGGGTGTCGAGGATTGGCACGCGGGAGAAGCCCTCGTCGAGCATGAAGGTATCCATTTCCGGATCTCCGTCGGGCAAGTCTCGCAGCATGATCGCGTCGGCTCCCGCGCGCTCGGATTCTTCGTCCGCGGCGGCCAGAATCAGTCGTAGCGCTTCCCGCCAGGGGCCAATGCGGTCCAGGTAGAGGTGATTGCCCTCGGACAGCGTGGAACCCGTCATGACGACCGTCGAACTCAGGTAGTACCCAGGGCTCCGGCGTTGTTGATTAGCAGGCTTGTGAGCTGGGTTGATGATCTTTGGTGCCGCGCTATTGGGGCCTGAGTGTAGGCACGGGCTATCTGGAGAACGATCGAGTTGGTTACTGTTCGTCGTTGGTCTGGAGTTGCCCGTGCCTACCGTTTCAGTATTGCCTGTGTCGTCGGTTCCAGAGGTGTTCGACCGCTGGAGTCCTGGTGAGCGTAGCGAGCTCATCGGATCGGAGTTTCTCGATGTGTTGGTCTCGGTGCCAGACCCGAGGGACCCACGCGGTCGGAGGTATTCGCTGATGGCTTTGTTGGCGATCGCGGTTCTGGCCACTGCCGCGGGGATGCGCGGCTATGCTGGTTTTGCCACATGGGCGGCCACCGCTCCCGATGATGTGTTGGCCTAATTAGGGGTCCGGTTCCGGCGGCCCAGTGAGAAGACCTTCCGCGCTGTTTTGTCTCGGCTAGACCCCGCCGACCTCAACGCCAGGATGGGCAGTTACTTCACTGCACACGTGGCCAGCAGCGACCCCAGTGGATTGGTGCCGATCGCGTTGGACGGCAAGATGCTGCGTGGTGCTTTACGCGCCAAAGCGACAGCCACGCATCTCGTGTCGGTGTTCGCCCACCGTGCCCGATTGGTGCTCGGTCAACTCGCTGTCGCCGAGAAAAGCAATGAAATTCCCTGCGTACGTGCCCTGCTCACGCTGCTGCCGGGTAGCTTGCGGTGGCTGGTCACCGTGGATGCGATGCATACCCAGGTCGTCACCGCGAAGTTGATCTGCGCCACCTTGAAGTCGCACTACCTGATGATCGTCAAGTCCAACCAAGCCAAAATACTTACGCGTATCACCGCGCTGCCCTGGGCCGAGGTGCCCACAGCCGCTACCGACGACTCCCGCGGCCACGGCCGTGTCGAGACCCGCACCCTGCAAATCATCACCGCTGCACGAGGAATCGGCTTCCCCTACGCAAAACAAATCATCCGGATCACTCGTGAACGCTTGATCACCGCCACCGACCAGCGCAGCGTGGAGGTGGTCTATGCCATCTGCAGCCTGCCGTTCGAGCACGCCCGCCCTACCGCGATCATGACCTGGATGCGTCAACACTGGGGAATCGAGAACAGCCTGCACTGGATACGCGACGTCACCTTCGACGAAGACCGTCAAAGGGCACATACCGGAAACGGCGCACAGGTCCTAGCAACGCTACGCAACACCGCGATCAATCTGCACCGCCTCAACGGCGCCGACAACATCGCCGAAGCCTGCCGGATCACCGCTTTGACCGCCAACCGCCGCCTAGACCTCCTCAATCCACAATTCCCCAGCTCACAAGCCTGCTAATCAACAACGCCGGAGCCCTGCCGAACTTGGGAAGTCGGATGCGCGCGAGCGGGTGAAGGAAACCGAATAGTCCGGAAACGCTTGCGCCCGACCCGTTAGCCGTACGTAGGCTGATGCGCCCGCGCGATGTTGGCGCAACGCGCAGTTCAACGATGTATCCGTGGCCAGAACAGATCGCCCAAGCAGATCAGTTGCCGGGCACAAGGATCAGAACGAGATGAGCGGTATGGCCATTTCGGCCGCGGTGGCGGCGCCGTGAAAGCCGATGAGTCGGGCCGTTTCCGGCGGCTCGTGAGCCGTTGCCAGCACTGCCGCGTCGTCGGCACAAGTCACGACGACATCGCCGATTCGGAGCCGGTGCTCCGGTGCCACCGAACCGAAAATCCCTGTGGCAATTGCATCGTCGCGGGTGCGGACATCGGCTCGGGTTCCCAGCAGCTCCCGCCAGGTATCCAAGACGTCGGTTGTCGCCCCGGGCACGGTGTGCAGGTAGCGCACCCGCGGTTCACCGGCGACCACCCGGATCCCGGCCGAAAGCCGTGGGTCTGTGTCGAGATCGACGCGAGCATCGGCCGCGACATTGAGGCCACCGTGGTCTGCGGTCACCAGTAGCGCCGCATCCGGCGGCAACGCCTCGACCAGCCGGGTGAGCAAGGAATCCACGCTGCGCCCCGCCTCGTGCCACTGGGATGAACCGATGCCGAACAGGTGCGCCGCGGTGTCCAGGTCGGAGGTGTAGGCGTAAACCAGTCCCGGCGCGCCACGCACCTCATCGATGACCAGCTGAGCGTAGTCGTCGCTTGCGCGGGTCGGGTGAAACTGCGCGCCGCGGTACGCCGCTGCGGTCAAGCCGCTGCCGATGAACCACTCCGGCAGCACCGCGCGTGTACTGATGCCCGCCCACGTCAATCGTTCGAACCAGGTTGGGAGGGGCTGCCATTGGCCCTGTGGTGGATCATCGCGCCAGCGGATGTGGTTGAGCACTCGATCGGTTCCGGGGACGTTGACGGTAAAACCGAGGATGCCGTGCTCACCGGGCATCGCTCCGGTACCCAGGGAGACCAGGCTTGTCGGTGTCGTGGACGGAAACGTACAGCTGAGTTGGCTGACCCGACCGGCATCACCGGCCAACACGGAGGCCAGCAGTGCACCATCAGCGGCCAACTCGGGCAGCAAGTGCCAGCCCAGCCCGTCGACCAGGACGACGAGCACGCGGTCGACGTGGCCGACCCGGTCGATCAGCCCGAGCCGGTCTTCGGTGCCCGGGACCCCCAGTAGTGCGCCCGCCGCAGGCAACACGTCGCAGATGGAACCGGGCATGACGGTCAGTCTGGCATGCCGCTACACCCGAGCCAGTCGCTGGTTTGTCACTCGTAGCTGGCGGTGGGTGCTCTCGGCGAGCGCCACCACCTGTTCTGGCTGCAGCCGGGCGCAGAGCCGGCCCCAGTGCACGGCGACTTCTTCGCCGACCGACACATCGGGTACCGCGCTGTATCCGTCGGCCCAAACATCCAGTAGCTGCGATGAGGGCGCCGCCAAAGCCAGCGCCTCGCCATCCCAGATGAGGCTTTGACGCGAAACCTCAACGGCGTCACCAGTACGGGAGACGACTGTTGCCCAAGTGATTCGGCAACTATCGAGCACGCTCAGCGGATGCTCGTCGAGGCCCCGGCGCAGAAAGCGGGTCCACGGATAGACACCGAAGACGTGGAAGCAGTGATTTCCGGCCGCCTCGTGCGCCAGTTCCGGCGTCAGATGCGACCAATAACGGCCCGCCTGCGGGCCGATGATGGCCAGCAGCTCGTCGAAGAACCGGCCAGGCTCCACGTCGGCGCCGACGCCGCCACCGAGCCAGTATGCCTCGACGAGCCGATAGTCCAACGGATCGGCGATGCCGGTCAGCCGCGAGAGCACCCGCAGGTACGGCCACGCACCCGAGAATTTCCTGGCCGCGGCGCGCACATCGGCAACCGATCCGTCCCGCAGCGTGGCGCCCAGCGGGGGACCGCAATAGCCCAAGGCGTTGGGCGCGTAGGCGTAGCGGGCGAACATCTCGGGCCCCCGGATGTCGGGCGTATCAGGGACTGACACGCGTCATGCCCGCCCGGACTGCCCCACGAGCTTGACGGCGTCGCGGTGCAGGCGGCCGAAGTTGTAGTAGGCCGCACAGGCTCCCTCCGGAGACACCATGCACGTGCCGATCGGAGTCTCCGGCGTACACGCGGTGCCGAAGACCTTGCATTCCCAAGGCTTGAGCACACCCTTGAGCACCTCACCGCATTGGCATGCCTTCGGGTCGGCCACCCGTACGCCGGGCATCGCGAATCGCAGCTCGGCATCGAACTCGGCGAAATCGTCACTGAGCCGCAGTGCACTTTGCGAGATGAAGCCCAACCCACGCCACTCGAAGTGTGGGCGCAGGGCGAATACCTTGCCCATCAGTGCCAGTGCGGCGGGGTTGCCCTCTTCGGGCACGACCCGCTTGTACTGGTTTTCCACCTCGCAGCGGCCCTCACGAATCTGACGTAGCAGCATCGTGACCGACGCCAGGATGTCCAACGGCTCGAATCCCGCCACGACCAACGGCTTGTGGTACACCTCGGGCACGAACCGATACGGCCGATTACCCACGACGGTCGAGACATGACCGGGGCCAATGAAACCCGACAAGCGCAGATCCGGTGATTCCAGAATGGCCTTGATCGGCGGAACG
The DNA here is from genome assembly GCF_022354805.1 of Mycobacterium liflandii. NCBI lineage: Bacteria > Bacillati > Actinomycetota > Actinomycetes > Mycobacteriales > Mycobacteriaceae > Mycobacterium > Mycobacterium liflandii. The sequence goes on from NZ_CP023138.1 coordinate 2,702,882, forward strand.
ATCGTTACGTGATTGCAGAACACGCTGAAGTTGGGTAACGCGAGGTCGCGAGCCCGCACCAGGGTCACCGCGGTCGAGGGTGCGGTGGTTTCAAAACCGATGGCGAAGAACACCACCTGCTTGTCCGGGTTGTCGATTGCGACCTTGAGCGCATCCAGCGGCGAGTAGACGAACCGAACGTCGGCGCCGCGCGCCTTGGCGTCCAGCAGGCTGCCGTCGGACCCGGGAACCCGCATCATGTCGCCGAAGCAGGTAAAGATGACATCGGGTTGGCCGGCCAGCCACATGGCGTCGTCGATGCGGCCCATCGGGATGACGCACACCGGACAACCGGGGCCGTGCACCAGTTCGACATTGTCTGGCAGGAGGTGTTCGATCCCATGCCGGTAGATGGTGTGCGTGTGTCCGCCGCACACCTCCATGAACTTGAAGTGTTCGGGGCCGGCTCCCGGCAGGTGCGCCAAATGTTCGATGGCGGTCAGCAGTTTTCGGGCCGCCGCCGGATCACGGAATTCGTCGACAAATTTCATCGTCAGCCTCCTCACACGATCGAGGATGAGTCGAAGGCTTCCATCTCGGCCGTGTAGGCCTCGCCGAGCTGCTTGATGGCGGCCAGCGTGAGTAACGCTTCGCTCTCATCGATCTTGGCCATCGCGAACCCGACGTGAACCAACACCCAATCGTCGGGTTGTGGCGTGTCTTCGTCGAGTAGCCGCACGCTGATCGTGCGCTGCACCCCACTGACATCGACTTTCGCCAAATAGTTCTCCGGATCGGTGATCTCGACGATCCGGCCCGGAATCCCAAGACACATGTCAGCCCCTCTCTTCTAGCAGCTCAGCAGATTCGCGGCAGCGGGTCGCCGACCAACATGTCGACAATCCGGGTACCACCGAATCCGGTTCGCAGGATTACGGTTTCGGCCGGCTCGGCGATGATCTCGCCAACCTCGGCCGCATCGGCTCCCAGAGGGTGCGACTGCAACGCGGCCAGCCCCGCTTCGGCTTCCTCGGGCGCGACGACAGCGATGAACTTGCCCTCATTGGCGACGTAAAGGGGGTCGATGCCGAGCAGCTCACACGCGCCGTTGACCATCGGAGCCACCGGAAGGCGCTGTTCGTCGAGCAAGACCCCGAAACCACAGGCCTGGGCCAGCTCGTTGCAGACGGTGCCCACCCCGCCGCGGGTGGCGTCGCGCAGCCAGCGGGTGCCCGGGGCGGCCGCCATGAGAAGTTCCACCAGCGGGCTGACCGACGCGGTGTCCGAGTGGATGTCGGCTTCGATGGCCAGATCCCCGCGCGCCAACATGACCGCCATGCCGTGATCACCCATCGAGCCGGACAACAGCACCTTGTCGCCCGGTCGCACCGAGTCGGCAGACAGCGCACGCCCGGTGGGAATGATGCCGGTCCCGGTGGTCGTGATGAACAGGCCGTCCGCTGCGCCCTTGGGCACCACCTTGGTGTCGCCGGTGACGATCTGCACGCCGGCCTTGGCCGCCGCGTCCGCCATGTCGGCGACGATCTGTTTCAACTCCTCGATCGGGAACCCTTCTTCGAGCACGAAGGCGGCCGAAATCCAGGACGGTACCGCGCCCGCCACGGCGAGGTCGTTGCATGTTCCGTGCACGGCGAGTTCGCCGATCGAGCCACCGGGAAAGCGTCTGGGCTGCAACACGAATGAGTCCGTGGATATCGCCACCCGCTCGCCGCTGGGCAGAGTGAGGATGGCTCCATCGCCCAGCGACTCCAGCAGCGGGTTGCGGCAAGCCTCCATGAACACCGCATCGATCAGCGCCGCGGACGCCTTTCCGCCGGCGCCGTGCGCCAGGGTGACGTGCTCGTCGAGCAGCCTGGGACGTCTGCGGCGAAACGACTCGATGCGCCCAATGACGTCACCTTCGGCAAAGCGCGGTCCTGACGACAAGTATTCGCCGGCTGACTTGCTCATGCCGCCCCCAGATCCCGGTCGACCTTTTCGTGGGTCGCCAACCACAACTGATAGCCCAACAATGCCTGTGACTCCTGAATCCGATGCACGCTTTGTGACCGAACGATGAAGCAGGCGTCGACGTTCGGGTTGTCCGCCATCGCGCCACCGTCGTAGCCGGCGAACCCGACGGTGTACAGACCCCGCTGCCGCGCCTCGGCCAACGCGGTCAACAGGTTCGGTGAATTGCCGCTGGTTGACATGGCGATCGCAATGTCGCCGGCCTGTGCGCGCGCGATCAATTGTCGGGCGAACACCAGCTCGAACCCGACATCGTTGCCCAGCGCGGTGATGATCGCCTGGTCGGCGGTCAGCGACCAGGCCGGCAGTGACGTCGCCGGTGTGCCGATCGGCGGCCGGGCGAACAGGCCGGCCAAGGTCGCCGAATCGGTGCAGCTACCGCCATTGCCGAAGGTGAACAGGCGCCCGCCGACGCGGAAGCGGCGTGCCATCTCGGTGGCGGCCTGGTCCAGCAGTTCGGCGTTGGCCTCCAGCGTGGAGCGCCGCAAGGCCAGGCTCTCGGCGGCCTTTGCCTGCGCCGAGGCGGCGAGGTCGGCGAGCAGGGATTGTGGATCTTCTTCCTGCGCGTCGATGAACGGATACAGAAAGTTGGTGGGTTCCTCGCGCGTCATGAGTCGTCCCCGTCGTCGCCGAGGCGGCTGATCGCGGTACCCGCATGCACTAGCACCAGGTCACCGGCGGCGACCGGGTCGATAAGTGTCGTGATCACGTCCTCGATGCCGCGCGCGGTGCGCACCGCGGCCAGCCCGTCGGCCGGGGCTGACACCACCTCGCCCAGCCGGCCTTCGTCGCTGCAGGTGACGCACACCTCCTCGGTGCACTCGGGTTTGAGCAAACCGGAATGTTCGAAGCAGACATGGGTCAATTCCCACAGCAGGTGATAGAACAGCACAAATCCGCCGGTTGCGGGCACTCGCGGGTCGGGATCGTCGAGCCAGAGCAGATGATCGGCCAGCGCGGCCTCGGGGCGGGCGCCGCTGCCGATCCAGATCGTGGTGGCGCCCCAGGCCGGACTGCGACGCATCACCGATCGGACGTCGGGCTGGTCGGCGCCGGCCACCGCGACCACGATGTCGCCGGGCCGCACCGATACCCGGACCAGATCCACCAGGTCAGGGCCGGTCAGCGCCACCGCGGGCAAGGCGCGTTTGCCCATGATGACCGGATGGACGAACTCGACCGCGATGTGCAGGGCATGCGGTTCCCACGACGGCGCGATTGACCACATGGTCGCGCCCGCGGCGAACCTTTTCGCCAGCGTGAACGCGGCGGCCGCCAGGTCAGCGGCCAGCTCGGAGCTGAGCCCGCGATCGATCGCGGTGGTGTTCATCGATCAGTCCTTTTCCAATCCTCATCCAGTCCTATCAACAAGGAAACCACGGCCTGGCCCAGCGCGAGCCCACCGTCGTTGGGCGGCACCGTATGGTGGGTCAGCACCTCGAATCCTTTTCGCTGCAATCGCTCCCGGCATGCCCGCAGCAGCAGCACGTTCTGGAACACTCCGCCGGTCAGGCCCACCAGCCCCACCTGGCCCGCTACCTGGGCAACCACCTCGGCGAAGGCGCGGGCCACCGCTTGGTGAAAACTCGCCGCCAGTACCGCCGGTGGCGTGCCAGCGCGCAGGGCCGATACCAGTGTTTGCACCATCGTGGTCGGGTCGATCACCCCGTCCGGGCGCACGGTGAGCGGCAGCGACGGCCGGGGCCCGTTGCACTCAGCGAGCGCCGACTCGGCGAGCGCCTCGAGTTCGATGGCGGCCTGGCCTTCATAGTCGATCCGGTGGCGGACGCCGAGCAGGGAAGCCACCGCGTCAAACAAGCGGCCCATGCTCGAGCACGGGACACAGCCCGTGCCGCTGGCCAACTGGGAACGCGTCACCCGTAGTTCATCGACTCCCGCCGCAGCGACCGGCGCCAGGTCCGGGCTCCACTCGATATGCGCGGTCCACAGCTGCGACAGCGCCATCCGTCACGGATTGCGCACCCCGGCATCGCCGCCGGGCAGCGGCACCGCCAACAGGTGTCCGGCGCGGGTGAAGCGGTGGCTCTGGGGCCCGAGGACAAGAATCTCCCCACCCCAAATCGTCTCATCACACCCATAGCCAGTGCCGTCGAAGGAGACTCCGACGACGGGTTCGTTGATCCGCCCGTGCTCGGCGAGCAGCGACACCACGTGCGCGTGATGGTGCTGGATCAGATCGAGTGGTCGATCGTCCGCGTGACGCTCGGCCCAGTTGCGGGTGTGGTAACCCGGATGCAGATCGGCGGCCAAACGAACCGGATGGCCGCGTATTTCGCTGAGTTGGCCAACCGCGCGCTCGAACGCACGCAACGTCTCCCAGGTAGCCATGTCACCGATATGCCCGGATAGGTAGGCCCGTGTGCCGTCGGTCAGACAGAACGTGTTCTTGAGCTCGCCGCCGACGGCAAGAACCGGTGGGCTCTCGACGGCGATGTGCCCGAGGTCGACCGGCAGGGGGGCATAGCCGCGAGATCGGCGGATCGGTAGCTCACGGGCCAGGCCCGCGTCTTCGACCACCCGCACCACCGAGTCGTCGCAGGGCACGTGGATGGGACGGTCATGGTCGAGCACCGCATCGCACAACATCGAAAGGCGCTCTGCGGCATCACCTTCGGTGAAGCAGATGGGTTCATCGGAGCGGTTGGCGCTGGTCAGCACCAGTGCCTCGGGCGCCGCCGCATCGGCACCCGGGACCGGCGCCAACAGTAGGTGATGGATGGGGGAGTACGGCAGCATCAGCCCGAGCAGCGGGCTGCCCGGAGCGACGGCGTCGGCGACCGGCGCGTCGGGGCGGCGGCGCAGCAACACAATTGGCCGGGCGGGATCGGACAACACCGCGGCCTCGGCATCGTCGATGAAGGCGTAGCGGCGCGCCACGTCCAGATCGCGGACCAAGATGGCGAAAGGTTTGGCCCCACGGCTTTTGCGGGATCGCAGCACACCGACCACCGCGTCGTCGTCGACGGCACAGGCCAGGTGGTAGCCGCCAATGCCCTTGATGGCGCAGACCTTCGCCGCCGTCAGGGCGTGCTGGGCGGCCGCCAACGCCGCATCCGCCCCGGCGACGTGCTCGGTTGCACTCCGAAACCACAGCGACGGACCGCAGTTTGGGCAGGCGATCGGTTGGGCGTGAAATCGGCGATCGCCTGGATCGTGGTACTCGGCGGCGCACCGCTCGCACATCGGGAATGCCGACATGGTGGTGCCCGGACGGTCGTAGGGCAGCGTGCGGATGACGGTCAATCTCGGCCCGCAATTGGTGCAGGTCACGAACGGGTGCCGAAAGCGTCGGTCCCGCGGGTCGAAAAGCTCGCGCACGCAGTCGTCGCACACCGCGATATCCGGCGGAATCGGTGTTGTCGCACCGGTGCGCCCTGGCTGGCAACGATCCGGAAGCCGGCGGCACCGGCCTGCAGCGCCAACTCGGTAGCCGAGACCGAGCTGATGCGGGCCAACGGCGGAGCGTCTGCGCGCAATCGGCGCGCAAACTCGTCCAGCCCGGCGCGCCCGCCCTGTACCTCGATGAAGACCGCCGCCGAGTCATTGCCGACGAACCCGGACAGACCCAGCTCGCTGGCCAGTTGGTGGACGAAGGGGCGAAAACCCACTCCCTGGACGACACCGGTCACCGTGAAACGCTGTCGGGTCTCGGCGCACCGCACCATCGCGGGCCGCAGCAGGGGGAGGCCGGCCATGTCAGCCGCCGTCGGTGAAGTCGGTGTCGGTTCTGCCGCGGCCCATCAACTCCAGACCGGCCATCGCTTGTTCGGCACCGGCCCGATCCGTTTTCTCGATGGCGAAGCCCATGTGAATGATCACTCAGTCACCGGGTGAAAATGTCTCCTCCGGCAGCATGCCGATATTGACTTTCCGCGCCTCACCGGTGACCTCGACCAACGCCAATTGCCCCTCGTAGCCGTCGAGGATCCTGATTACTTGACCGGGTATGCCCAGGCACATGCTCAGACCTCCTCTCCGGTCGACTGCGCGGTCGCGGGACCCTGTAGCGCCGCCACGATCTCCTCGACCGCTCGCGCGGCGCGGGGGACGGCCTTGGCGACGGGTTCGGTGAGGCCGATACCTTCCTCGACGCTACCCGCCTCGCATCCGACGACAACGGTGTAGGGCGGATTGCCGCCCAGCGCCCGCAGATTGGCGAACACCGTTCCTGGATCCATGCCGTGGGCGTCCAGGCCGGGCGCCTCTGACCAGGACGCTTGATCTGCCTCGAAATCGGCTTGGAAGACGTGCAGGGTGCCCGGATTGCCGCGGCTGGGTACCGCGTCGACGAGCACCAGGGTGTCCCAGCTGTCCAGCAGGTCGTAGGCCAAGTGCATACCGCGGATGCCGTAGTCGATGACGCGCACACCCGGATCGTTCTGCGGGATGTCGGCTCGCCGGACCACTTCGGAGCCAAATCCGTCATCCCCCAGAAAGATATTGCCGATTCCGGCTACCAGGATGCGTGCTGTCATCGGGCTGGCGGGAGGCTACATGCGCCGCAGCCTGAGGTAGCGACGGGCGTCCGGTAGCGATACCACGCCCATCACCACCGCGGCCGCCACGACCAGCGCGATGATGCCAAGGAAGATCCAGCCTAAGATCTCCATATCGAACTCCTTTCGTTGCTGGTTTGTTCGGATTCCAACGGCTCGACTTCGTCGGGGGAGAAGTACAGGTAGCGCCCGTACCAATCATGCAGATCGGCGGCGGGATCGTCCTCCACCACGACCCCGACGTGGCGGTTGCCCTCAACGTCCTCATGCACCGAGGTGACCCGCGCGATCTTGCCGGCAACAAAGATGTCCTGAGCGTCGGCGTTGCGCCTGGGGTGCAGCCGGACACGGCTGCCCCGCGCGACCCGGACCCCGTTCACCAGCACGCCGTCCAGCTCGGGCCGAACCGCGTTGTCGGCCATGGGATCCCACCAGTCGACTCCCTCGGGCAGCTCAGGGACCAGGCCGGAGACGGCATGCGGATCGCGCAGCACACCGTGCAGGCGCGCCATGGCTTCGGGTGACATGGCGTCGCATTGGTCGATGATCTGGGCGGCGCGCGGATCGGTGGCCCGCGCTTGCGCCTTCTCCTCGTCGGTCATCGTCATCACCCGAAGCGTCAGGATCTCGTCGATCTCCGTGCAGTCGTAGAGTGCGGTGTTGCTCTGTTCGGCGACCTCGGGGTGGTCATAGAGGATGATCGGCGAGATCAGCAGCAAGTCTTGGGTGCCCGGGGGGCCGGCCAGTACGGGGAAGCAGCGGTGCTGGGTGCACCGTGACACCGCATCGGCCGCGGCAGGCGCCGGCTCGAGCAGCGAGACAAACTGGCCGCCAATCACTTCGGCGATCACATGACTGCCGATCATGGACCGCGCGATCACCGAGTCTTTACCCTCGGTAACGGGATCCACCGGCGGCCCTACATTGCGGAGCCGCAACGAGACTCGCCGCAGGTCGCCGTCGGATTGGCTGGAAACCGTGAGTTCGCCGCGCACTTCCCGGCGTTGTCGCAGCAGACGACCGCCTTCGACCTCCTCGATGTCAGTGGCCGCGGGTGCCAGCACCGGTAGCTGCCACGGTTGGTCCGGATCGTCGAATGCGAGTGGTCCGAATGACATTTCGCACTCGACCGCTTCGTCCCAGGTCAGCCATGATCCGGACGGTGTCGCCAGTTCGTCGACGGCCTCGAACGCGCCGTTGATTTCGCGCTCGGCCCGGCGATGCTGCAACTGCAGGAAGCGCACCGCCACGGTGATCGCCTGGGTGCCCTCGACCAGGAACTCTGCCGCGAGCGTGTCGTCTTCACCCAAGCCGGCATCGGCCGCCCCGGGCGGACCCAAAACGCCGAACTGCCAACGAGACTGGTTCTTGCTGGAGGTCCCACGGTACGGATACAGCAGGTAACCCTCGTAGAGCACCGCGTCGGCGACCGCGCGGGCCCGGTCTCGGTTTGAGGTCATTGGGCGACCTCCGGTAGTGCGGCGGCGGCGATCAGGGCGGTGACCGTGTGGTCGAGGTCGAGCAGTCCGTGGGCCGACTTGTAACGGGCCAGCGCGCTGATGGTGTCATGGCCCAGCCGCGCCCAACCGGAATTTGGATAGTGCTGGGCGATCAGCTGATGCCACACCGCCACCGGCATGTCGTATCGATCTTCGCAATCCCAGGACACCTGCTGGACCGAGAATCCGCGCTCGGACTTGACGAAGATGGTCCCGCTGAAGAGAAATTGAAGGGGCAATGCGCCGTCGCGGAGCGCATGCAGGTACTTGGCGGCGGTCACCTCGAAGTCGTATATGCAGTCCAGCGGCAGGGCGACAGTCGTGTTGCCGGCGAATCCGGGGACCATCGCGGTGCAGTGTTGCCACAAGAAGGTGCGCTGGGTGATAGCCCAGGGCTCCGGCGTTGTTGATTAGCAGGCTTGTGAGCTGGGGAATTGTGGATTGAGGAGGTCTAGGCGGCGGTTGGCGGTCAAAGCGGTGATCCGGCAGGCTTCGGCGATGTTGTCGGCGCCGTTGAGGCGGTGCAGATTGATGGCGGTGTTGCGTAGCGTTGCTAGGACCTGTGCGCCGTTTCCGGTATGTGCCCTTTGACGGTCTTCGTCGAAGGTGACGTCGCGTATCCAGTGCAGGCTGTTCTCGATTCCCCAGTGTTGACGCATCCAGGTCATGATCGCGGTAGGGCGGGCGTGCTCGAACGGCAGGCTGCAGATGGCATAGACCACCTCCACGCTGCGCTGGTCGGTGGCGGTGATCAAGCGTTCACGAGTGATCCGGATGATTTGTTTTGCGTAGGGGAAGCCGATTCCTCGTGCAGCGGTGATGATTTGCAGGGTGCGGGTCTCGACACGGCCGTGGCCGCGGGAGTCGTCGGTAGCGGCTGCGGGCACCTCGGCCCAGGGCAGCGCGGTGATACGCGCAAGTATTTTGGCTTGGTTGGACTTGACGATCATCAGGTAGTGCGACTTCAAGGTGGCGCAGATCAACTTCGCGGTGACGACCTGGGTATGCATCGCATCCACGGTGACCAGCCACCGCAAGCTACCCGGCAGCAGCGTGAGCAGGGCACGTACGCAGGGAATTTCATTGCTTTTCTCGGCGACAGCGAGTTGACCGAGCACCAATCGGGCACGGTGGGCGAACACCGACACGAGATGCGTGGCTGTCGCTTTGGCGCGTAAAGCACCACGCAGCATCTTGCCGTCCAACGCGATCGGCACCAATCCACTGGGGTCGCTGCTGGCCACGTGTGCAGTGAAGTAACTGCCCATCCTGGCGTTGAGGTCGGCGGGGTCTAGCCGAGACAAAACAGCGCGGAAGGTCTTCTCACTGGGCCGCCGGAACCGGACCCCTAATTGGGCCAACACATCATTGGGAGCGGTGGCCGCCCATGTGGCAAAACCAGCATAGCCGCGCATCCCCGCGGCAGTGGCCAGAACCGCGATCGCCAACAAAGCCATCAGCGAATACCTCCGACCGCGTGGGTCCCTCGGGTCTGGCACCGAGGCCAACACATCGAGAAACTCCGATCCGATGAGCTCGCTGCGCTCACCAGGACTCCAGCGGTCGAACACCTCTGGAACCGACGACACAGGCAATACTGAAACGGTAGGCACGGGCAACTCCAGACCAACGACGAACAGTAACCAACTCGATCGTTCTCCAGATAGCCCGTGCCTACACTCCGGCCCCAATAGCGCGGCACCAAAGATCATCAACCCAGCTCACAAGCCTGCTAATCAACAACGCCGGAGCCCTGGGTGATAGCCCAGCGTTCGCGGGCACCGAAAAGGTCCACCAGTCCGTCCGCCTCGGCATCGGAATAGGGACGACGCAGCGGCTCGATTCGGACCTGGCAGCGCAGCGCAATGGCGTGCACCGGGTCTTCGCCGCCGGTGTCGATCCCGACGCGGGCGGTCAGCACCGGGCTGACGGCGTAGGGTTCGGGCGCCACGTCCAACACGGCGAAGGTCAGGTCCAGCGGTTGTTCGTTCATCGCGGCGTCTCCACCGCCTTGCCCGCGACCTTCGCGAAAAAGCTGTCGATGAACTCCCGGGCTTGCTGACCGCCATCGAACCCTCGCCACAGCATGCGCAACCGTCCGACGAACTCGTAGCACGCATCGATCGGGACCAGATAGCTGCGTGGGGCGCCCGATTCGGGGACTTGCACCAGCAGCGCTTCAACGTCGTCGGCAAGCAGTTCGAGTCGCTTGTCGCCGTCTTTGAGGTCGCTCCAGACATCGAGGTCCAGCTCGGATTCGCAGGCCCCGGCCGGGCCCGGATAGAAGGCGACGGTGCGTCCGAGAGCGGAGTTGGTGAAGAAGAACGCCACACCGACCGGGATCTGCAGTGCGTCCCAGGCGCGGCGGTCCAGCGCGAAATCCGGGAACCACAAGTACCGGTCGGGCACCGCGCGGTAGCGCAACTCGGCGGCCGAGTCCGTGAACAACAGATAGCAGGCTCGACAGACGCACATCAGTTGCCGGCCAGCCACATTGACGACGTGCTGGTGCTCGTCGGCGATCTCGGTAGCGCACATTTCGCAGTGCTCACCCGCTGGTTCGGGAGGCCGCCGGTTGGCGGTGATCCGCGCCAACACGTCATAGGCGGTGTTCATGCGATGGCTCCCAGCTCTTGACCGCGCAGTGCTATCGAGGGCACACCGTCGCGAATCAGCAGCGGCAGCGGGTCGAGGTGGAGCTCCTGGTGTCCCGCGCCGGCGGGTACGCCGGCCTGCACGACGTCGAAATCTGTTCGGCAGCCAGGGCATCGCAGAAGGGTGCCCAGCAGTTGCGCCCCGGCCAGGGAGTCACGGCAGATCGGACAATGGTCGCGGTAGGCCAGTACCTGCTCGCCGACGCGGCACGCCAGTAGCGTGGTGTCGCCAATCGCAAAACCGGCGACTTCGCCGGGCACCAGTTCGGCCAGCTCGGGCACCGGGTGCCAGCTGGTGGCGCGTGATGCGTTGGACCCGTTGGAATGCACGCGCGACAACAACGACTCCGCCGGTATCACGCCGGCGGTGCTGGCGGGTTCGGCCGCCACGACCTCGATCGCCGCGATTTCCGGGGCGGCAGCCCGCACCGCGTCCTGTACCGCCAACTCCAGCGTCACCGCCGACGACGGACAGCTCTTGCAGCTGCCGGTGAATGCCAGGCGCACGGTGATGTCGCCCGATCGCCCGGTGACGACGTCGATCAAATCGACGTCACCGCCGTGGGATCCGAGATAGGGCCGTACCCCGTCCAAAGCGTCGGACACTCGCCGGTGGACGTCATGCGGGTGTAGGCCGTGGACCAGGAGCAGGCTGGCCACCAGGTCGTCGGTGGCCAGCCGCTCGGCTAGGTCGATGTGCGCGTCCGGGTCCAGACCAGGCTGGGAGAGCAGCCGCATGATCCGCTCAAGCCCGGCTCCGTAGAGGCCGACTACCTCCCGGACCAGTTGCGAAGCGCGCTCCTGAGCGGCGGCTCCGCCGGCCGCGCAGGAGTCCAGGAGTGTCTGGATCCGATCGCCCGCTGTACGCCACTGCACGTCGCTTTCCGAAATTGCCTGGGTAGGTTCCGAGGGGGTTTCCGGGCGATCCGCCATGTGTCACTCCCCGACGGGTGACTGTGTTGGTGTGTGCAGTCTCTCCAGGGTTTTGCCCTTACCCAGATACATGTGCACCCCGCAAGGCAGGCACGGATCAAAGCTACGCACGGTGCGCATGACATCGATGCCCTTGAAGTTTTCCCGGTCGTTCTCTTCGAAGATCGGCTGGCCCTGCACGGCATCTTCGTAGGGGCCTGGGGTGCCAAAGCTGTCGCGCGGGTTGGCATTCCACGGTGTGGGCGGATACGGATGATAGTTGGCGATCTTGCCGTTGCGAATCACCAGATGGTGGCTCAGCACTCCACGCACGGCCTCGGTGAACCCGCATCCGATGCCCTCGTCGGGCACCTCGAATTTCTCCCAGGTCTTGGTGCGCCCGGCCCGGATCTCGGCGAGTGCTTTCTCGGCGAAGTGCAGGGCGCACGCCGCGGCGTAGGCCTGGAAGTAGGTGCGGGCGCGGTCGCGCTCGATGGTGTTGCTGCCGTGCTTGGGTACCTTCCACTCAAACTCGACCGGGCCCTTCAGCGCGGTCTTGGGCAGGTTGATCTTGACGCTGTTGCCGGTGGCCTTGACGTAGCCGATGTCGACCAGGCCGGCCAGGGCCGTCGCCCACAGCCGGGCCAGCGGACCGCCACCGGTGTCCAGGGCCAGGTGATCCTTGCCGTCAAACCAGCGCGGCGACATCACCCAGCTGTACTTGCCGCCATCCATTTCCCGCTTCTGGGGATGCGGGTTGGTGTGCTGGTTCCACGGGTGGCGTCGATCCACCTTGTTGCCCAGGGGATCGGTCTTGACAAACATCTCCTGGTCGGTCCAGTCGTCGTAATACGAACTGCCCAAAAGGATCCGGATACCCAGGTTGATGTCCACCAGCGAGTGGGTGACCAGCTTGCCGTCGACCACAACACCCGGGGTTACAAACATGGCGTTACCCCAGCGTTCCATGTCCTTGTATTCGAAGTTGCACACCTCGGGATCCTGGAAGGAGCCCCAGCAGCCGAGCAGCGTGCGGCGCAGGCCCACCTTCTCGTAGCCGGGCAGGGCGTCGTAGAAGAAGTCGAACAGATCGTCGTGTAGCGGGACGACCTTCTTCATGAACTCCACGTAGCGCATCAGACGCGTCATGTAGTCGGTCATCAACTGGATGGTCGCGACCGTGCCGACCCCACCCGGGTACAGCGTGGAGGGGTGCACGTGGCGACCTTCCATCAGACAGAACATCTCTCGGGTCCAGCGACTGACTTGCAGGGCTTCGCGATAGAACTCGCCGCTGAACGGGTTGAGCGAGCGCATGATGTCGGCGATGGTCTTGTATCCGTGCGCGTCGGCATGTGGCGCTTCGGTCTTTTCCGCTTTGGCGAGCACTCCGGGGTTGGTTTCGGAGACCATCTTTTCGCAGAAGTCCACGCCGACCAGGTTCTCTTGGAAGATGTTGTGGTCGAACATGTACTCGGCGGCCTCACCGAGGTTGACGATCCATTCACCCAGGTGTGGCGGCCGGACTCCGTAGGCCATGTTCTGCGCGTAGCACGAACAGGTGGCGTGGTTGTCACCGCAGATGCCGCAGATGCGGCTGGTGATGAAGTGGGCGTCTCGGGGATCCTTGCCTTTCATGAAGATGGAGTAGCCGCGGAAAATAGACGAAGTGCTGTGGCACTCGACGACTTCGCGGTTTTCGAAATCGATCTTGGTGTAGATGCCGAGGCTGCCCACGATTCGGGTGATCGGATCCCACGCCATTTCGACGAGCTGGCCGGGTTCGCGCTTGGCAGTGGTGGGCTCGGGGACGATAGTTGTCATCGGAGTCTCTCTGTCTAGAACAAGATGGAGTGCCGGTCGGTTCGTCGAACTACCAGGTGCGGCGGGCTCCAGTGGTGAGTTGGGTGCCCTTGTGGCGCCAGCGCGGTTCCTTGTCGACGGTGCGTTCGGTGATATTGCGCAGACTGCGGATCACCGTTCCGTACAGACCCGACACGGTGCTGGACAACTTGCCGCCCGGCGGCTCGTCCATGAACGGCATGAACTTGTCCGGGAATCCCGGCATCGTGCAACCGATGCAAATGCCGCCGACGTTCGGGCAACCCCCGATGCCGTTGATCCAGCCGCGCTTGGACACGTTGCACTTCACAACGGGACCCCAACATCCCCGTCTGACAATGCATTTCGGTGAACCGTATTCGGTGGCGAAGTCTCCCTGCTCGTAGTAACCGGCCCGGTCGCAGCCCTCGTGCACGGTGTTGCCGAACAACCACTTGGGGCGCAGCGCGTCGTCGAGCGGAATCATCGGTGCCTGCCCGGTGGCCATGTAGAGCAGATACGTCAGGGTCTCCGACAGGTTGTCCGGGTGAATCGGGCAGCCGGGAACGCAGACGATCGGGATGCCGGCCTTGCTCTTCCAGTCCCAGCCCAGGTAGTCGGGCACCCCCATCGCCCCGGTCGGATTGCCGGCCATCGCGTGGATGCCGCCGTAGGTGGCGCATGTTCCCACGGCGACGACAGCGGTGGCTTTGGGCGTCAGCCGATCCAGCCATTCGCTGGTGGTCATCGGCTGACCGGTCGCCGGGTCGTTGCCGAACCCGCACCAGTAGCCCTCGTTCTTGATCTTCTCGTTGGGAATCGACCCTTCCACGACGAGCACGAAGGGCTCCAATTCACCGCGTTCGGCCTTGAAGAACCACGCGAGAAAGTCGTCCGCGCCCCCGCTGGGCCCACATTCAAAATCGATCAATGGCCAGTGGACAGCGACCTGAGGCAGGCCGGGAAGTGCGCCTAATGCGATTTCCTCGACGCTGGGCTGGGTGGCGGCAGTCAACGCCACCGAATCGCCGTCACAACTAAGACCTGCATTGATCCACAGAACATGGATCAAGGTTTCTTCTGCTTTGACTGCTGCTTCTGTTGGCATGCTGCAGCTTTCCGGGGCGGGCTGAAGCCCCTCACGCTGCCGGAGTCGACCTTCGGCCCAGGGCTCCGGCGTTGTTGATTAGCAGGCTTGTGAGCTGGGGAATTGTGGATTGAGGAGGTCTAGGCGGCGGTTGGCGGTCAAAGCGGTGATCCGGCAGGCTTCGGTGATGTTGTCGGCGCCGTTGAGGCGGTGCAGATTGATCGCGGTGTTGCGTAGCGTTGCTAGGACCTGTACGCCGTTTCCGGTATGTGCCCTTTGACGGTCTTCGTCGAAGGTGACGTCGCGTATCCAGTGCAGGCTGTTCTCGATTCCCCAGTGTTGACGCATCCAGGTCATGATCGCGGTAGGGCGGGCGTGCTCGAACGGCAGGCTGCAGATGGCATAGACCACCTCCACGCTGCGCTGGTCGGTGGCGGTGATCAAGCGTTCACGAGTGATCCGGATGATTTGTTTTGCGTAGGGGAAGCCGATTCCTCGTGCAGCGGTGATGATTTGCAGGGTGCGGGTCTCGACACGGCCGTGGCCGCGGGAGTCGTCGGTAGCGGCTGTGGGCACCTCGGCCCAGGGCAGCGCGGTGATACGCGCAAGTATTTTGGCTTGGTTGGACTTGACGATCATCAGGTAGTGCGACTTCAAGGTGGCGCAGATCAACTTCGCGGTGACGACCTGGGTATGCATCGCATCCACGGTGACCAGCCACCGCAAGCTACCCGGCAGCAGCGTGAGCAGGGCACGTACGCAGGGAATTTCATTGCTTTTCTCGGCGACAGCGAGTTGACCGAGCACCAATCGGGCACGGTGGGCGAACACCGACACGAGATGCGTGGCTGTCGCTTTGGCGCGTAAAGGCACCACGCAGCATCTTGCCGTCCAACGCGATCGGCACCAATCCACTGGGGTCGCTGCTGGCCACGTGTGCAGTGAAGTAACTGCCCATCCTGGCGTTGAGGTCGGCGGGGTCTAGCCGAGACAAAACAGCGCGGAAGGTCTTCTCACTGGGCCGCCGGAACCGGACCCCTAATTAGGCCAACACATCATCGGGAGCGGTGGCCGCCCATGTGGCAAAACCAGCATAGCCGCGCATCCCCGCGGCAGTGGCCAGAACCGCGATCGCCAACAAAGCCATCAGCGAATACCTCCGACCGCGTGGGTCCCTCGGGTCTGGCACCGAGGCCAACACATCGAGAAACTCCGATCCGATGAGCTCGCTGCGCTCACCAGGACTCCAGCGGTCGAACACCTCTGGAACCGACGACACAGGCAATACTGAAACGGTAGGCACGGGCAACTCCAGACCAACGACGAACAGTAACCAACTCGATCGTTCTCCAGATAGCCCGTGCCTACACTCCGGCCCCAATAGCGCGGCACCAAAGATCATCAACCCAGCTCACAAGCCTGCTAATCAACAACGCCGGAGCCCTGATCATCAACCCAGCTCACAAGCCTGCTAATCAACAACGCCGGAGCCCTGACCTTCGGCCCACTTGCGCAGCGTTGTTTTTGGGTCTACCCCGGTTGCCGAGCCTTGTCAATGGTTCGCAGTTAGAACACCAAGCAATGTGGCAAGAAAGCCATTGCATGACCCATCGTTTATACCGAATCCGCTTCGAGCAGAACAGTATTCATGACTTCTGGCCCATCCGATGAGCCCTGGCGAGCGGCTCGGCGGACCATTGTTGGGCTTTCTGCAAATCATTTGCAGCTGAATTAATGCGCGCCGCCAATTGCATGCGTAAAGAGGTCTATTCCGGCGGTAGGCCTTGCGCGAATCGGCGCAACCAGTCGAACCAGGCGGTCATGCCGGCCCCGGTGCGTGCACTCACCGGCAGGATTGTTGCGTGCGCGTTGACCTCTCGGATGTGCGCGACGTATGTGTCGACGTCAGCGTCCAGATAGGGCACCAGATCGATCTTGTTCAGCAGCACCACATCCACACAGCGGAACATCACCGGGTACTTCAGCGGCTTGTCCTCGCCTTCGGTCACCGAGTAGACCATGGCCTTGGCATGCTCGCCGACATCGAACTCCGCCGGACAGACCAGATTGCCGACGTTCTCGACGATCACCAGGTCCAGGTTCGGCAGGTCCAGACCCGGTAGGGCCCGGTTGACCATTGGCGCGTCGAGGTGGCATTCCCCGCCAAATCCGTTGCTGGTGTTCAGCAGCGATACCTGTGCGCCGCGACCACTGAGTTTGGCGGCGTCCAGATCGGTGGCGATGTCGCCTTCGATCACCCCGATGGCGAACTCGCTGGCGAGCTGGTCGAGGGTGGCTTGCAGCACTGTCGTCTTACCCGACCCGGGGGAGCTCATCAGGTTGAGCGCGCGGATCCCGTTGGTTTCGAAAGCCCTCCGGTTGAGATCGGCGCGCACGTCGTTTTCGGCGAAGATTTCTTCCAACACTTCGATTCGCGCCGGTCCCGTCTGATAGCCGGTGTGATCGCCGTGCTGGTGATGTTCGTGCTCGTGGGTGTGCACCGTGCCGTCGTCGTGACGGTGAAATCTACCCAAGCTGGAAACCGTTCATCTTGACTACCTTTCACGAGACATCCAGCGATGTCACCAGGAACTCGTTGCCGTGTAGCACCTCTACATCGGAACTGTCACACTGCGGACACCAGATCGAACACGCCGAGGTGATCTCCGACTGCTGGCCACAGGCGCGACAGCGGACCTCAGCGGTGACGCGCTCGAGTTCCAACTCGGCGTCGGGCATGTTCTCCGAGTCGCGCACCAGGGTCCAGCAGAACGACAAAGACTCCGGGACCACCTGCCTCAGCGCGCCGACACGCACCCGGACCACCTCGACGTGGCGACCGTCGGCATGCGTCTTGACCACGTTGGCGATCGCCTCACACAGGGCTAGTTCATGCATGGGCGGCAAACGGAGCTCATGTGCCTGTTCTACACCGTGGATCCGCACCGGGGCCATCAGCCCGGGACACAGCGGTGGGGTGCGGCTCGGGTCAGGTCGCGCTATTTGCCGCGGCGGTCCACTTCTCTTCGATGCGGCCGAAGCGCCAGACCAGCATGGCGGCGGCCCAGGTGACCACAAACATGCCGACGACCAGGAAACCGACCAGGTTCAGGTTCAGACCGGCGATCCAATCCCAGAATGCACCCCGCCAGCCGAATTCGTCGGCGAAGAGGCCAAGCAACTCGACGCTTCCGATCAACAGCGCCACTGCCACCGACAGTGCGGTGATGGTGATGTTGTAGTAGATCTTGCGCACCGGGTTGGAGAACGCCCAGCCATAGGCGAAGTTCATGAACGAACCGTCGATGGTGTCCAGCAGGCACATGCCCGCGGTGAACAGCACCGGCAAACACAGGATCGCGTACCAGGGCAATCCGGCCGCCGCACTGGTGCCGGCGAGCACCAGCAGCGCGATTTCGGTAGCGGTGTCGAACCCGAGTCCGAACAGCAATCCCACCGGATACATGTGCCAGGACTTGGTGATCGAATTGGTGAACCGGCCCAGCAGCCGGTTGATCAGTCCTCGGTTGTTCAGCTGCTCCTCGAGTTCGGCCTCGCTGAACTCGCCGCGCCGCAACCGGAAGAAAACGCGCAGGATGCCGGCCAGAATGATGACGTTGAGGATGGCGATCAGATATAGGAACAGCCCGGAGACGCTGGTGCCGATCAGGCCCGTGTAGTGGTGCAGCCTCGAGGAGTCCTCTCGGACCGGGCCGATGATGGTCTTGATCCCGGTTGCCAGCAGGACCGCTAGGCCGAAAACCACGGTGGAGTGGCCCAGGGAGAAGAAGAATCCGGTGGCCAACGGACGCTGGCCGTCGTTCATCAGCTTGCGGGTTGTGTTGTCGATCGCGGCAATGTGGTCGGCATCGAAGGCATGTCGCATGCCCAGCGTGTAGGCGGTCACTCCGATCCCGATACCGAAGGCCCTGCTGCCCACGGCAAGCTGCGCCGGCTCCACCAAGAAAACTAGCGTGCCCCAGCCGACGACATGCAGCGCGGCGATGAAGGCGAACATCGCGCCCAGGCGCCACCATTCCGGCGGCGTCAGGGTGCTGTGCAGCCTGGACCACCACGAAGAGCGTGAGACGAGGTCATTGCTGGCCATGTCGGTCCTTCCGGCACTGGGCACGACGCAACAATCAGACTGTAGGTTCGTCCCCGAGCTGGATGCAAGTCAATTGCAAGAACGCCGCCGCGGCGGCACCGCCGTGTTCCATCACTGGCATTCCCGGGGGTTGGGCGCGACACTGAATAGGTGACGACAACGCCGCCGGGGCTGGACCCGGCCGTCACCGAACGCATCGGAGAGTTGCTGCGCGCTCGCGGGTTGCGGCGGATGGCGTCGCGCATCCAGGTGTTGGCGGTGCTCGAACCGGTCAACGGGCACCTGTCGGTGGCCGAGATCCATCAACGGCTGGCCGCGCGGCTTCCCGCCGGTGCACAGCCGCCGGACCTGGCAACCATTTATCGCACCGTCACCACTCTGGTGCAGCAGGGGGTGCTGCACGCGCTGACCCTCGATGGGGGCGTCACCACTTACGGACTGGCCACCGCCGCCCACCACCACGCGGTATGCACCAAATGCGCGGCGATCATCGAAGTGCCCGCACGACAGCTGAGCTCGGCGCTGGAGCAGGCGATGGCGGGCAGTTCTTTCGTGCTCTCGGAGCGCGCCGGACTGACGCTGCGCGGGTTGTGTCCGGCGTGTCAAGACAGCGTGGCGGACAAGCCGGAACAGGCAGACCGCTAGTCGAGGTCAGCGCAGATTCAACAGGGCGTTTTCGATCACCTCGGGCAGCGCGGGATGAATCCAGTACTGGCCGCGGGCCATCTCGGCCGCGGTCAGCCCGAAACTCATCGCCTGAATCAACGGTTGGATCACCGTCGATGCGTGATAGCCCATGATGTGGGCGCCCAAGAGCCGACCGGTGGCGCGGTCGCCCACGAGCTTCACGAACCCGGTCGTGTCCTCCATCGCCCAGCCGTACCCGACGTCGGCGTACTCCTGTATCGCAACGGTGATATCGAGGCCCTTTGCCACGGCTTCATTTTCGGTCAACCCGACCCCAGCCAGTTGCGGGCCGGTGAACACCGCAGCGGGGACAAACCGGTGGTCGGTGACGGCCATCGACTCGGTGTCGTCCCAGTCGCAAAGCAGATTCTGCTGCACAACGCGGGCTTCATGGTTGGCTACGTGCTTGAGCTGGTACGGCGAGGACACGTCTCCGAGCGCGAAAACCCTACGCGCGGAAGTCCGTTGGTACTGGTCGACCACTACTCGGCCGTCGGCGACCGCGACGCCGGCTTGCTCGGCATCGATCAGATCGGCGTTGGAAACCCGCCCGGTCGCCACCAGGAGCAGGTCGGCGTCGATGGTTGAGCCGTCGTCGAGCTGCAGCTCGACGCCCGAGCCACGGTTTTCCCCGCCCACGATGTTGCGGTGCGTGCGTAGTTCCCACTTGGTCGACGCGATGCGGGTAAACCGCTCACAGATGGTGTCGTCGCAATGGCGTAGCAGACAGCTGCCCCGGATCACCAAGGTGACTCGTGCGCCGAGCGTGGAGAACACATGCGCGAATTCGGCAGCCACAAAACCACTTCCAACGATCACGACGTGTTCGGGCAACTCGGCGATACGCATGACGGTGTCGCTGGTGTGATACTTCAGGCCGGATTCGGCGATGGCCTGGGGAACCACCGGCCGCGACCCAGCCGCGATCACCACCTGGTCCGCGGTGAACTCATCGCCGGCCGCAGTCCGCAACAGGTAGCGTCCGTCAGCCTGGGTCGGCCCGAACCGGGTATGGGAGCCGTATACATCGATGTTGGGTGCCGAGCGTCGGTAGTCCTCGCCGCTGTGCGCGATGGGATCGATACGGCCGAAGATCCGCGAGACAATGTCGTCCCAGCGCACCCGGTCGATGTGCGCGTCGACGCCGTAGCGCGACGCGCCCCGAATGGTCTGGGCCACCTCGGCGGCGTAGACGAACATCTTTGTTGGCAGGCACCCGACGTTGAGGCAGGTGCCGCCGAAGGTGCCTTGCTCGCAGATCGCTGCTCGCTTTCCGGCATAGCGCTCGTCGAGAATGCTATTGCCCGAGCCCGTTCCGATGATCGCGAGGTCGTAGGTTTCCATTCTGGGCCGTTTACCCTTTCCCCGGACGATGCCGAGACGTCGGTGTCTAGTTGGCGATAGGCTATCTGGCCCGGCTGTCCGGCCGGAAAGAAGACGTCGTGTTGGGCGCACTCGTCGATGAGCTGGTGGGTGGCATCGCCCGCCCCGCGGATCCACGCGCGCCAAGGACCGATCCTCGAGGCACGCAATGCTTGTCGAGATGATGCAGCGGGATCTCGGCTCGACTCGAGGGGGCGTATGCGCGCCTTTGCCCGGGGGTTGCGTCGTCGGCCACTTCCTCGGAAATGGGCCATTCGAGCGTGTTCGAGTTTGCGTGAAATATGTGAATGTAGATTCAGGTTCTATCGACAATATAATTGGCACCACCATCTCTTCTTCCGCTTGATACCGACGGGCATCCCGGCGTCAAACAGGCCCCTCGAGGGTGCTCCCAAGTCGCGGTACCGAGAATCTTGGTTTGGCCGCCGAGGCGATCGGCGAACTGTTACCGTTCAACGCAGTGGAGCGCCCATCGCATTTGCGCCACTGATTGATGCCCGAATGATTTCATGTACAACTACTGAGGCCACAGCTATGTCGTTACTTCTAGACCGGTTTAGGGAACTCGCGGCGTGCATACCCGCCAACACCGCCATCTCGTTCGTCAACGAAAAAGGGCGAGTCGCCGAATCGATGAGCCGTGCTGATGTGGTGAGCGACATGGGCGAGGTGGCCGAGTTTCTGCGGCACCACTGCGGACTGGAGCCGGGGGACCGGGCGATTCTTGCATATCCATCCGGTCTGGACTTCGTGCGCGGCCTGATCGGCTGCCTCGCAGCGGGGGTTGTTCCCGTCCCGATCTACCCGCCGGACCCGATCAACCCTCAGAAGACCGTCGACCGGATGCAGCGGGTGGTGGCCAGCAGCGGTGCGAAAGCGGTGCTGACGAGTCGGCGGTATGCGAACGCTCGCCGGCTCGGAACAGCCAGGTCCATCGTGACCGGAAGCACGGTTGGCTGGCCTGGGGATCTCCCCTGGCACATCACCTCGCGGGGTATCGGCGGCCGCCGAATGCGCGGACCGGGCACCCCCGGCGCGCCGGGCCGCGGCTGGTCCCCGAGCCCTGACGCCCCCGCTTTGCTGCAATACACCTCGGGCTCCACCTCAGACCCCAAGGGTGTCGTCATCACCCATGGCAACCTGGCGCATCAGGTCGATTTCAACCGTCGGTTGCTAGGGCTCGGACTGGATGCCCGGGGCGTCTTCTGGCTCCCGCCGTATCACGACTTCGGACTCATCAGCGTGATCCTGAGCGGTTTGGCGGGCAGTGGCGAGGTCACCCTGATGTCGCCGTTGACCTTCCTGCAACGGCCCGCGCTGTGGTTCGACGTCATGGATCGGGTGCGTGCCACCCACACCGCCGCCCCCAACTTTGCCTACGAACTGGCGGTGCGTAAGACCACCGCCGAGCAACGTGCGGCATGGGATCTGAGTTCGCTGCAGGTGGTAATGAGCGCGGCCGAACCGGTACGCGAGGACACCACCAGCCGTTTCCTGGATGCCTTCAGCGGAACCGGGCTGCGTCGCGATGCATTCTGCCCCGCCTATGGCCTGGCCGAGCACACCGTCGCCGTCACGATGTTCGGGCGTTCGACGCTCAGTGTCGACCGCCATCAGCTGGAGACGCAGCGGCTGGCGGTTCCTGCCGATGGTCCCGGTAGCCAGATGCTGATTGGTTGCGGCCAGGTGGCCGACGACGTCGACGTGCGCATCGTGGACCCCGAACTCCACGTGCCGCTGGCCGACGGGCAGGTCGGCGAGATCTGGGTGGATTCGAGTAAGGCGGCGAGCTACTGGGGATTGCCGGACAAGAGCCGCGACACCTTCGGCGCCCGTCTCGCCGGGTCTGACGACAGCCGCAGCTACCTGCGAACCGGTGACCTGGGACTCCTGCATGACGGCGAGCTGTATGTGTGCGGTCGCCTCAAAGACCTGCTCATCCTGGCCGGGCGCAACATCCATCCCCAAGACATCGAGGAGAGCCTGCGTGACTGTCACCCAGCCATCAGGCCGGGCGGGATCGCAGCCTTCGCAGTCGATGCCGGCGATGCCGGCGATGTCGAGGGGCTTGCGGTGCTCGTCGAGGTGAAAGCCGATATCGCCACCGAGATGTTGTCGGGGGTGGCCGATGAGGTGCAGGCAGTTGTCTTGAAGAACCACCAGTTGCGCTGCTCGGCGGTGGTGGTCGCGCCGCCCGGCAGCGTGAGCAAGACGACCAGCGGGAAAGTGCAGCGTGCCAGATGCCGCACCCGCCTGCTGGACGGCACCCTGGAAGCCGAGGAGCTGCTGGTGGCACGCCTCGAGGACGCGGGGCCGCCGGACGTGCCCGACGACGAACTGGGGACGGCCGGCCCAGTGGTCACATCGGCCGGAGCCTGGCCGGCAGCTCCGGGCGACCCGCTACTGGCGTCGGTGCGCGACCAGGTAGCCGCGGTCTTCGGAATTCGGGCTGCGCGGGTCGACATCGACCAACCCCTCAGTGAGCAGGGCCTGGACTCGGTCGGGTTCGTGAAACTGGCTTCGCGCCTGAGCCAGGCGTTCGACCGGGATGTGCCTCCGGTGGACGTCTTCAACCACCCGACCGTTCGAGGCCTGGCTCACATGTTGAGGAACGCTGAGGTGGCGGGTTGCGAACACCACCCGCCGCAAGCTTTGCTGCAGCACCCCAACCCGGCCCGGTGCGGTCCGGCTGGGGATGGGGACGACGCATCAACCAGGGATTCGTTCGAAGCGCTCCTCAAGGGGGCGATCACCACAGGGCGGATCAGCGAGGGAATGCACTTGCTGCGTTCGGCGTCTCAGCTGCGACTGGCGGTTCAATCCGAGTCCGGCGCCCGGACCTGGCCGACCGCCGTTCCGACGACCTTCACCAGAGGGCCCAAGGCTCCCCATCTGATCTTCCTGTGCACGTCGGTCTTCAGCAGCGGAGTGCATAACTATGCAAGAATCGCATCAGAATTCAGGGGAGTGCGAGCCGTCTCGGCCATACCCCTGCCCGGTTTCGCCCGCGGTGAGCCACTGCCCGACTCCCCGGAAGCCGCGGTTGAGTGCCTCGCTCGGATCGTCGTCGAACTGGTCGGTGATGAGCCTTTCGTCCTCGCGGGGCAATCATCGGGTGGAAAGTTCGCCTATGCTCTCGGCAAACATTTTGAGGATGTCAGAAATCGCAATTTAGCCGGTGTGGCCTTACTCGATAGTCACAAGGAATCCGATCCCGAACTAACTGAACTTCTCACCAGAGAAATACTTTATGACGTGTACGTAGAAAGTGTCGGACAGGATCTATTTCATGCCACCAGGCTAACTGCCGTAGTCAGCTGGTCGGATCTGCTTCCCAATATGTACGATGGGCCTCTTGAATCCGATGTGCTATTCGTGCAATGCACCCGGCCGTGGGTGATGCCTTATGGCGCGGGTGATATTACCTATCCCGCCACCCAGGGCTCCGGCGTTGTTGATTAGCAGGCTTGTGAGCTGGGGAATTGTGGATTGAGGAGGTCTAGGCGGCGGTTGGCGGTCAAAGCGGTGATCCGGCAGGCTTCGGCGATGTTGTCGGCGCCGTTGAGGCGGTGCAGATTGATCGCGGTGTTGCGTAGCGTTGCTAGGACCTGTGCGCCGTTTCCGGTATGTGCCCTTTGACGGTCTTCGTCGAAGGTGACGTCGCGTATCCAGTGCAGGCTGTTCTCGATTCCCCAGTGTTGACGCATCCAGGTCATGATCGCGGTAGGGCGGGCGTGCTCGAACGGCAGGCTGTAGATGGCATAGACCACCTCCACGCTGCGCTGGTCGGTGGCGGTGATCAAGCGTTCACGAGTGATCCGGATGATTTGTTTTGCGTAGGGGAAGCCGATTCCTCGTGCAGCGGTGATGATTTGCAGGGTGCGGGTCTCGACACGGCCGTGGCCGCGGGAGTCGTCGGTAGCGGCTGTGGGCACCTCGGCCCAGGGCAGCGCGGTGATACGCGCAAGTATTTTGGCTTGGTTGGACTTGACGATCATCAGGTAGTGCGACTTCAAGGTGGCGCAGATCAACTTCGCGGTGACGACCTGGGTATGCATCGCATCCACGGTGACCAGCCACCGCAAGCTACCCGGCAGCAGCGTGAGCAGGGCACGTACGCAGGGAATTTCATTGCTTTTCTCGGCGACAGCGAGTTGACCGAGCACCAATCGGGCACGGTGGGCGAACACCGACACGAGATGCGTGGCTGTCGCTTTGGCGCGTAAAGCACCACGCAGCATCTTGCCGTCCAACGCGATCGGCACCAATCCACTGGGGTCGCTGCTGGCCACGTGTGCAGTGAAGTAACTGCCCATCCTGGCGTTGAGGTCGGCGGGGTCTAGCCGAGACAAAACAGCGCGGAAGGTCTTCTCACTGGGCCGCCGGAACCGGACCCCTAATTAGGCCAACACATCATCGGGAGCGGTGGCCGCCCATGTAGCAAAACCAGCATAGCCGCGCATCCCCGCGGCAGTGGCCAGAACCGCGATCGCCAACAAAGCCATCAGCGAATACCTCCGACCGCGTGGGTCCCTCGGGTCTAGCACCGAGACCAACACACCGAGAAACTCCGATCCGATGACCTCGCTACGCTCACCAGGACTCCAGCGGTCGAACACCTCTGGAACCGACGACACAGGCAATACTGAAACGGTAGGCACGGGCAACTCCAGACCAACGACGAACAGTAACCAACTCGATCGTTCTCCAGATAGCCCGTGCCTACACTCCGGCCCCAATAGCGCGGCACCAAAGATCATCAACCCAGCTCACAAGCCTGCTAATCAACAACGCCGGAGCCCTGTCCCGCCACCGAGCCTTGGTCGCCATCGAATACCGTGCGCACGGTCGCGGTGGACCACGTTTCGCTGCTCGTCGAAGGGGCGAAACCCGCAGCGCAGATCCTCGAGGAGTGGATCAGCCGGGGCTGAGGGTCTCAGTCGACAAGGCGCGCAGCCGCCGGGTTTGGTGACGTTCGCCAACTGATGGCAAATGATCCGGCGGATCAGGCCGGCGGGGTTTGACGGCGGTGGGCCTGGTTGGCCGGGTTCGCACCTGCAGCGGCCACCAGAACCAGCGCCCGAGTAGGGCGGCGATGGACGGCGTCATGAATGCGCGCACGATCAGGGTGTCGAACAGCAGGCCCAGACTGATGGTGGTGCCGACTTGGCCGATGATCCGCAGATCGCTGACGATCGTCGAGGCCATGGTGATGGCGAACACCAGTCCCGCATTCGTCACCACCTTGCCGGTACCGCCGATCGCACGGATGATGCCGGTATTGAGGCCGGCGCCGATCTCCTGCTTGAACCTGGAGACCAGAAGCAGGTTGTAGTCGGATCCCACCGCCAACAGCACAATCACCGACATCGGAAGCACCAGCCAGTGCAATTTGATGCCGAAAATGTGTTGCCAGACCAATACGGATAGGCCAAAGGAAGCGCCCAATGACAGCGCCACCGTGCCGACGATGACGGTGGCGGCGATAAGGGCTCGGGTGAGGATGAGCATGATGATGGAAATGAGGCACAGGGAAGCGATTCCCGCGATCAGAAGATCCCATTTAGCGCCTTCGGAGAGGTCCTTGGATACGGCCCCGGTTCCGGTCAGATAAATCCTGGAGTCTTCTAATGGCGAGCCCTTCAGCGACTCTTCGGCAGCGGTGCGTATCAAGTCGATGCAGGCAATTCCTTCAGGCCTGTCGGGGTCTCCACGGTGCAAAATAATGAACCGAGCCGCATGCCCGTCGGGGGATAGAAATAGTTTCATTATGCGTTTGAAGTTCGCGTTGGTGAACACCTCGGGGGGGAGATAGAACGAGTCGTCGTTGTTTGCGGTGTCGAACGCTTTCCCCATGGCCGTCGAGTTTGCGCTCAACTCGTCCATCTGGTCGTAGATCCCGATCATGGTGCTATGCATGGTCAGGACGATGTCCCGTACCGTCTCCAGGGCTTCGATCTGTGGCGGGATCTGGGCGGCCGTCAGCGGCATGAGCCGGTCCATGGTTTTCACGTCGCCCAGCAGGTCGGTTAGTTCGTCGCTGATCTTGTCGACGCCGTCGAGCGCGTCGAATATCGATCGCAGCGACCAGCACATCGGGACTCCGTTGCAGTGCTTATCGCAGTAGAAATAGCTCCGGATCGGTCGCCAGAAATCATCGAAGTCCGCAATATGATCGCGCAACTCATCGGTGACATCCTTTATCTGGCCGGTGTCGATGACCGTCTGATGCATCGTGTCCGACATTTGCATCATCAAGTCATACATGCGTTTCATCACGGTGATGGACTTGCCGATCGCATCCGCCTGTCTGAGTAGGTCGTCCATTCGGTCACGTTGATAGTTGAGATTTTGCATCTGACTGGCGTTTTGCATGCTGATCTGAAACGGGATCGACGTGTGATCCATCGGCTTTCCTTCGGGCCGGGTTATCCCCTGGACACGGGAAATCTCGGGAATCCGGAAGATTTCCTTTGCGACCTTGTCCAAGACCAGAAAGTCGGCTGGATTCCGCAGATCGTGATCCGACTCGATCAGCAACGCCTCGGGCTTCATCCGCGACTGAGAGAAATGTCGATCCGCGGCGGCGAATCCCTGGTTGGCTGGGGTGAAGCCCGGGGTGTAGTCCCGGTTGTTGTAGCTGGTCGTGTACGCGGGCAGAGCGAGCAGACCGATCAGCGCGATTGCGATTGTGGCAGCCAGAACGGGCCCCGGCCAGCGAACCACGACGGTGCCGATCCGTCGCCAGCCGCGAATCTTGATCATGCGTTTGGGGTCGAATACCCCGAAACGGCTGCCGATGGCAAGCACCGCCGGTCCTAACGTCAGGGCGACCACCACCGCTAGCAGCATCCCGACCGCGCAGGGGATACCTAGCGTTCGAAAGTAGGGCAGCCGGGCCAGGCTGAGGCAAGACGTCGCCCCCGCGATCGTCAGCCCCGAGCCCGCGATGACGTGGGCGACCCCCCGGTACATCGTGTAGAACGCCGTCTCGCGGTCTTCGCCGGCCTGGCGGGCTTCCTGATAGCGCCCGATGATGAAGATCCCGTAGTCGGTGCCGGCGGCAATCGCCAGCGAAGTCAGCAGGCTCACGGCGAAGGTGGAAAGCGCAATGGCCCCGACCTGCCCGAGTAGCGCGACTACTCCACGGGCCACCGTGAATTCGGCTCCGACGGTGAGCAATAGCAGGACCACCGTGAGCGGCGAACGGTACACCAAGAGCAACATGATGAATATGACCGCGGCGGTCGTGACGGTGATTCTCGCCAAAGACCTGTCGCCACTGTGTTGCATGTCAGCCACCAGTGCCGCCGTCCCGGTGACGTAGACCGCGATCCCGGGCGGCGGCTTGGCGCCGTCAACGATGCTGCGGACAGCTTCGACGGATTCGTTGCCCAGCGGCTCACCCTGGTTGCCGGCCAGATTCAGCTGGACATAAGCGGCCTTGTCATCGGCACTCTGCGACCCGGAAGCGGTAAGCGGATCCCCCCAGAAATCCTGGACGTGCTGCACGTGCCTGGTATCGCCACGCAACCTACGGACCAGATCGTCGTAGTACTTGTGGGCTTCGGTGCCGAGGGGCTGGTCGCCTTCCAGAACAATTGTCACGATGCTGTCGGAATCCGATTCCTTGAACACCGCCCCGATCCGGTGTATAGCCTGCATCGCCGGCGCGTCGCGG
Source organism: Mycobacterium liflandii (assembly GCF_022354805.1). Taxonomy (NCBI): domain Bacteria; kingdom Bacillati; phylum Actinomycetota; class Actinomycetes; order Mycobacteriales; family Mycobacteriaceae; genus Mycobacterium; species Mycobacterium liflandii. The sequence continues at coordinate 2,731,241 of NZ_CP023138.1, forward strand.
GGAGTCAATGACACCGAACGGTTTTCTCCAACCGATTCCAGTGAAGGCACGAAGGCCGCGATGATCGCGCAGACGGCTAGCCAAAACAGGGCGATGGAAACCGCGAATTTGTAGATCGACCGTGCCAGAATTAATGATTCTGTATCTGTGTTGTTGAGGTATTTGCCACTCACGCGTGCTTCGCTAGATCGATTGTGTCAAAGATGGTGCGATGAGTACCCCCTGTCGCCCATCTCTTATTGCCTGATGTGAATCGACAGTCGATGTCGGATTCCTTCGTCGCGATGTATGTCGTCAACGCCGCCCCATCCGTCGTGCTACGAACCGTTGGTGCAGCGTACTTCGTGGCCGAGCGGGTTGTCAGTATTTTGTGAAAGTCGCGGCGGGAAGCGGGTGCAGGCAATGTTCGTCCACAGCTATTTGTCGCCCCGGACCGGGCTAGGTGGGTGCAGCTTTCATGGCGGGGCGGGGCATTCAACGATGTCGCGCTAGTGCTGGCCGAAATCCGTGCGACGACGCGCGCAGCTCCACCGTCCGAAGTCCTGATGTACGGCCGGGCTTTCGGCTGGTAGGTGGCATGGTGCGGCGCGCGGTGGTGGGCGCCGGAAACCGATTTCGGGCAGCGATTCTGCGGCGGAGGTTACGACCCATGAAACGCTGACCGCTACTCCTCCTGGTCGGGCCGTCCTGCCGGGGTTCGTCATCGAAGGACGATCCCATTTATGCACGCCAGAAGCTGAATAAACGCGGGCTCGTACCAAGCTGGTTTGCAATCGGAAGTGACGCCCTGCCCGGGATACTCGAATTAGATTCTTGAATTATATTCTCGAATTACGTTCTTGAATTTGATTCTAGTATTGGGGCAATATCCTCGATATTGGCCTGGCGAGAATCGGCTCGCTGAGCATGTTCGATTCTACGCTTGATGGCGAGGTTGTATGTCGATATCTGTCAACAATTGTTGAGTTTGCTGGTGACTCACGCAGTGGTTGCTTTCGAGCGGAGATAGGCAAGATTTTGTCAATTTGTCAGATTTGCATAGCAGCGTCTTTCTGCGGGGTGGAGTCACGGGCTGGACTTGCCGACGCATCATCGACGTTGGCTTCCGTTCGGGGAAATATTCGGTCGGGACGTGCGCGAATATTGCAGCTGTTTCAGATCGAGCCGCGGCGCAGGTATTCATCGGTTCTCGCCGATGCTCACCGAGTGACTGGAAGGGGCGCAGCGATGTCATTGCTGGTGATGGCCGCCTGGGTGCTGCATCGGGCTGGCCCGGCCGGGCCCGTTACGGCCACCGCGGCCCGCGCTGCTGGTGGTGGCCAGGTCGAAGTAGCGCCATGACGCGGGGGGAGACGCGAGCCGTGCCGGCAAGTCCGGGCATCCGCTGCAATGCTGTGCCCGTCCAAACCCATCGCGACACGCTATGGGCGATCGCCATTGGCATCTTCATGGCCTCGGTGGACGACACCGTCGTGTACGTCGCCAACCCGAGCATCATGGCCGGGCTGAACACCAGCTATCACATGGTGATCTGGGTGACCAGCGGCTACGTGTTGGCCTATACGGTGCCGTCGCTGGTCGCTGGTCGCTGGTCGCTGGTCGCTGGTCGACTTGGTGACCGGTTCGGCGTCAAGAACCTCTACCTGGCCGGATTGGCGGTGTTCACCGTCAGCTCATTGTGGTGTGGCCTGTCGGGCACCATCGAAATATTGATAGCGGCTCGGGTGGCCCAAGGCATCGGCGCCGCGTTGCTCTACACACAGACATTCACCATCGTCACCCGGGCTTTCCCGCCGGAACGTCGCGGAGCGGCGGCGACCGTTTGGGCTGCGGCCGCCGGCTTTGGCAATCTGGTCGGTCCGCTGCTCGGCGGCGCGCTGGTCGACACCCTTGGGTGGCAGTGGATCTTTTTCGTCAATATCCCCGTCGGCATCGTCGGATTGGTGCTGGCCGTGCGGTTTGTGCCCGCACTGCCGACACACACGCGCCGGTTCGACCTGATCGGTGTGGGGCTATCCGGACTCGGCTTGCTCCTCATTGTCTTCGGGCTGCAGCAGGGGCACGCGGCCGGCTGGTCGCCATGGATCTGGGCGATGATCGCCGTGGGCGTCGGGTTTGTGACCGTATTTGTCTACTGGCAATCGGTGAATACCAGCGAGCCGCTGATCCCGCTGCGGATCTTCGGCGATCGCAACTTCGCCCTGTGCAGCTTCGGTGTGGCGGTGATCGCGTTCGTGGCGGCGGCGATGATGCTGCCTGGCGTGTTCTATATGCAGACGGTGCGGGGCTTGTCGCCGACTCGTACGGCGCTGCTGATGGCGCCGCTGCCCATTGTCGTCGGCTTGTTGACCCCGTTCATCGGCAAGATCCTGGATCGGGCACACCCGCGGGCGGTGGCCGGTTTCGGCTTCTCAGTGGTGGCCATCTCGCTGATCTGGTTCTCGATCGAGATGGCCCCGGCAACCCCGGTTTGGCGGTTAGCAGTGCCGATCGCTTTCCTTGGCGTTGGAATGGTGTTCGCCTGGCCTGTGTTGACGGTTACCGCCACCCGTGACCTGCCGGCGGAGCTGGTCGGTGCGAGTTCAGGGGTATACAACGCGGCTCGGGCGTTGGGCGCCACGCTCGGCAGTGCCGGGATGGCGGCGTTGATGACATCACGCATTGCCGCCCAGGCCCCGGCCATCCACGACGACGCGCATACCTCTGCGGCGGCGGCAACCGAAGGCGTCGCCCTGCAGCTGCCCGAGTTTGCGCGCGAGCCGTTCTCGGCCTCGATGTCGCAGTCACTGCTGTTGCCCGCGTTGATCGCACTGCTCGGCGTCGGCGCCGCCTTGTTCATGTCCGACTTGAGGGCGCCGCGGTCAACCCTTGCGCAAGGGCTTTGATGGGTCGGCGTCGATAGTCTCGAGGTAGTGGTCCAGCCAGCGGTCCAGCTGACGATAAGCGGTCAGTCGAGGTTGTGGCAGGGACAAGAACACATCGTGTTTGGCGTCCGGCACCGGAATGACGGTGCTGCGGTTCCCGATGCAGCCGGCCCAGCGGGCGATTTGTGTGACGTCGAGAACCGCGTCGCCGCGTTCTACGGCGGTCGGGTCGGCGCTGTCGGGCACGCTGTGGTCCGAACGCAGGATCAGATTGGGCACGCCGACGTCCAGCCCCCGATGCAGCCGCGCCTGGCCGCGGCGTATGGCACTGAACCAGCCGGCGGTGACGGGAAAGCCGCCCAGCGGTTTCCACTGCAGGTTGAAGTCGAACTCGCCGTGGTAGTCCCGGTGCAGGCCGGAGCCGTAGCCGGGCTCACCTCGCGCTCGGAGCACCCACATGGGGCGCACCTGCGATACCGCGCCGATCGCGGCGGAAATCACGCCCAGGCGCAGGACCGCCGCGCCCTGCAGGTCCAGCCACGGGCTGTTGAGCACCAGGCCGCCGACGCCCCCGTGCGCACCGAGCCGGCGCCGACGCAGCCGGTCCAGCCATAGCGCCACGATGAGCCCGCCGGCCGAATGCCCGTAGATGAGGACCTTGGCGGCATCTGCCGCGCCGGTGTGCTCGCCGATGACCGCCAAGGCGCGCTGCAGTTCGACGTCGTATTGCGCCAGGTCGGTGGTGAAGTGCGGGGTTTGGCCAGGCCGGTGCGAGCGGCCGCACTTTTGCAGATCCAGCGCGTAAAAGGCGAAGCCGCGGTCGGCGAAGTGGTCGGCCAGAGCGGTATTGAAGAAGTAGTCGGTGAAGCCGTGCACCGCCAGAACCGCGTGTGCCGAGGGCGCGGCGTTCGCCCGGCGGACCAGGGTCGCGACGATGTCGCCCTCGTCGACGGGATCGGGTCCGAGCGGGATCGTGTACTGCTCATAGCCAGGCAGTACATCGGGTACCCAGCCGCTCACGAGGTCAGCTTAGAGGCGATCACCGAAGCGCGGGCGACTAGGTGGGGCAGCGGCGTTTGCTGGTCTGCGCCGTCGCAATTGCGGCCTGCGCCCCGAGGTCTGCCGGCTCGACGGCAGCGGTTTGGGTGGGGCCCATGCCCGGCGGGATAACCTGAGGACCTGCACAACCGCGCGAACACGAAGGACCAACGATCCGGTGTCAGAGTCAGCCAGAACCGACGTCGTGCTGGTGGGCGCGGGCATCATGAGCGCCACGCTGGGCGCGATGCTGCGACGACTGGAACCGGACTGGTCGATCACCCTCATCGAGCGCCTGGACGCCGTCGCAGCAGAAAGCAGTGGCCCCTGGAACAATGCCGGCACCGGGCACTCCGCGCTGTGCGAGTTGAACTACACGCCACAGCGACCCGACGGTTCCATAGACATTTCCAAAGCGGTGCGGATCAACGAGGAATTTCAGGTCACCCGCCAGTTTTGCGCGTACGCGGCGGAGAACGGCATCCTCAACGACGTGCGCAGCTTCCTCAACCCACTCCCGCACGTGAGCTTTGTGCACGGTGCCGAGCGGGTCCATCAGCTGCGGCGGCGTCGCGACGCGCTGGCCGGCAACCCGCTGTTCGCCGGCGCCGAGTGGATCGACGACCCGGACGAGTTCGCCCGCCGACTGCCTTTGATGGCCGCCAAACGTGTTTTCTCCGAACCGATTGCGCTCAACTGGGCCGCCGACGGTACCGACGTTGATTTCGGCGCACTGTCTCGACAGCTCATTGGCTATTGCGTGCGCAATGGCGCGGTGGCCCTGTTCGGTCAGGAGGTCCGCAATCTGGTTCGACAGCCCGACGGTGGTTGGATGCTGACCGTGGTCAACCGGCGCACCGGCGAAAAGCGCAAGCTGAAAACCAAATTCGTGTTTGTCGGTGCCGGGGGCAACGCGCTGTCGTTGCTGCAGCGGTCGGGCATCAAGGAAATAAACGGTTTTGCCGGCTTTCCCATCGGCGGCCGGTTCTTGCGTACCGCGAACACGGCGCTCACCGCGGCACACCGGGCCAAGGTGTACGGCGTTCCGGCGCCGGGGGCCCCGCCGCTGGGTGCGCTGCACCTGGACCTGAGGTATGTCAACGGTAAGTCCTGGCTGATGTTCGGGCCGTTCGCCGGATGGTCGCCGAAGTTCTTGAAGCGCGGCCACTTGCGCGACCTACCTGGTTCGATCAAGCCCAACAACATACTGTCCATGGTTGGCGTCGGTGTCACTCAAGTGACACTGTTGAACTACCTGATCGGCCAGCTGCGTCTCTCCGAGCCCGACCGAGTCGCGGTGCTGCGCGAGTTTGTTCCCAGTGCAGCGGATTCGGACTGGGAATTGATTGTGGCAGGTCAGCGAGTGCAGGTGATCCGTCGGGACAAGCGCAAAGGTGGTGTGCTCGAATTCGGTACCACGGTGGTCGGCGAGGCCGACGGCAGTATTGCGGGACTACTTGGGGGGTCGCCCGGGGCCTCGACGGCGGTGCCGATAATGCTTGAGGTGTTATAGCGATGCTTTACCCATCGGTACCAGTCCTGGCTGCCAGCACTCAAAGAGATGGTGCCGTCGTTGGGGCGAACTTGTCTGAAGAGCCGGTTTTGTACGACGAGGTGCGGTCCTGGAGCAGCAGGGCGCTGCAGCTGGATGCGTCATGAGCGAAGCGCTGCGCCGTGTCTGGGCCAAAGACCTTGACGTACCAACCCTTTACGAATTGCTCAAGTTGCGGGTCGAGGTGTTCGTGGTCGAGCAGGCCTGCCCCTATCCGGAGCTGGACGGCCGTGATCTGCTCGCCGAGACCCGCCACTTCTGGCTGGAAACCGCCGATGGCGAAGTGATTTGCACGTTGCGGTTGATGGAGGAACACGCCGGGGGCGAGAAGGTGTTCCGGCTTGGCCGGCTGTGTACGAAACGTCAGGCCCGCGGGCACGGGCACTCCACCCGGCTGCTGCGGGCAGCCCTGGCCGAGGTTGGCGACTACCCGTGCCGGATCGACGCGCAGGTCTACCTGGCCGAAATGTATGCGCGGCACGGATTCGTTCGTGACGGGGACGATTTCATCGACGACGGTATTCCGCACCTGCCCATGTTGCGGCCCGCACACGGTCCCGCGGCGCAGTCATGAAGGCCTATCCATTCAGCGCGATCGTTGGACACGACCAGATGCGACTGGCGTTGCTGTTGTGCGCCGTTCGTCCGGAGATAGGCGGCGTGCTCATTCGCGGCGAGAAGGGCACCGCGAAATCAACAGCCGTGCGCGGGCTCGCCGCGCTACTGTCCGCCGCTACCGGCAGTTCCGGTCCCGGGCTGGTCGAAATGCCGCTGGGAGCCACCGAGGACCGGGTGGTCGGCTCGCTGGACCTGCAGCGCGTCTTGCGCGATGGCGAACACGCCTTCGCGCCGGGACTGCTGGCCCGCGCCCACGGGGGAGTGCTCTACGTCGACGAAGTGAACTTGCTGCACGATCATCTGGTCGACATCTTGCTCGACGCCGCCGCGATGGGGCGGGTGCACGTCGAACGGGACGGCATCTCACATTCGCACGAGGCCCGCTTCGTCCTGATCGGCACGATGAATCCCGAAGAAGGCGAACTGCGTCCACAACTGCTGGACCGGTTCGGGCTGACCGTCGACGTGCACGCGTCCCGCGATGTGGACGTCCGCGTGGAAGTCATTCGCCAGCGGATGGCTTTTGAAGCCGACCCGGACGCCTTCTGTGAACGCTATGTCGGCCCCGACGCCGAGCTGGCCCGCCGTATCGCCGAGGCGCGGGACATCGTCGACACGGTCGTGTTGCCCGACCACGAATTGCGCCGGATCGCCGCGTTGTGCGCGGCGTTCGACGTCGATGGCATGCGAGCGGATCTGGTGCTGGCCCGAACGGCCACCGCTCATGCGGCGTGGCGCGGCGCACCGGCCGTCGAAGAACAAGACGTGCGGGTCGCCGCGGAACTGGCATTGCCCCATCGCCGTCGTCGGGACCCATTCGACGATCACGGTATTGACCGCGACCAGCTCGACGAGGCACTGGCACGGGCCGGAGCGGAGTCGCAGGGTTCGCCCGAGCCGGAGCCTGACCCGCCGGGTGGAGGCCAGTCAGCCGGCCAGGATTGCCCTCCCCAACAACAGAACTCGAACTCCAGGCCCCAGCAGGCGCCCAAGCCCAGCGCCGGGCCGTCCAAGGTGTTCCGCACCCGCGCGCTGGTTGTGCCCGGGGTCGGCGAAGGTGCGCCCGGGCGGCGCTCGCGGGCGCGCAACGGCTCCGGCAGCGTGGTAGCGGCCGCCGACGGTAGTGACAGCAATTCCGGCGCCCGTGGGTTGCACCTGTTCGCCACCTTGCTCTCGGCCGCCGAAAACGCCACCGGATCGGGGCCGCTGCGCCCGCAGGGCGCCGACATCCGCCGGGCGGTGCGCGAGGGGCGTGAGGGCAACCTGGTGATCTTCGTCGTGGACGCTTCGGGATCGATGGCTGCCCGGGATCGGATGGCGGCGGTCAGCGGCGCGACCATGTCGCTGCTGCGCGATGCCTACCAGCGCCGGGACAAGGTCGCGGTGATCACGTTCCGCCAGCATGAAGCCAAGATCCTGCTGTCACCCACCTCGTCGGCGCACATCGCCAGCCGGCGGCTGGCCCGGTTCGACACCGGCGGCAAGACTCCGCTGGCCGAGGGTCTGCTGGCCGCGCGCGAGCTGGTGATCCGGGAGAAAGTACGCGACCGTGCCCGCCGCCCGCTGGTGGTGGTGCTCACCGATGGACGGGCCACCGCCGGGCCGGACCCGTTGGGCCGCAGCCGAATCGCCGCCGCTCGGCTTGTCGCCGAAGGCGCCACCGCGGTGGTTGTGGACTGCGAGACGTCGTATGTGCGGCTCGGACTGGCCCAGCAACTCGCCCGCCATCTCGGCGCGCCGGCGGTGCGGCTCGAACAGTTGCACGCCGACTACTTGGCGCAAGCCATCCGCAGCGTGGCCTGAACTCGCGGAAGGCAACTGCTTATGCCACAGGGAAATCCGGCCCAAGTCCCCGACGACGGTCTCACTACCCGACAGCGGCGCAACACCCCGGTGCTGGCCGTGCATACCGGTGACGGCAAGGGCAAGTCGACCGCGGCGTTCGGAATGGCGCTGCGGGCTTGGAACGTCGGCTTGGATGTCGCGGTATTCCAGTTCGTCAAGAACGCCAAGTGGAAAGTGGGCGAGGAGACGGCGTTCCAACACCTCGGCCGGTTGCACGACCAGCAGGGGATCGGCGCGGCCGTCCAGTGGCACAAGATGGGCGCGGGGTGGTCCTGGTCACGCAAGGTCGGCAGCGACGACGACCACGCGGCCGCAGCAGCGGACGGCTGGGCCGAGATCGCGCGGCGACTGGCGGCGCAGCGCCACCAGTTCTACGTGCTCGACGAGTTCACCTACCCACTCAAGTGGGGCTGGGTGGACGTCGGGGAAGTGGTGGACGTACTGCTGGCGCGGCCGGGGTACCAGCATGTGGTGATCACCGGGCGTGATGCCCCCGCGCAGCTGATTGCGGCCGCCGACCTGGTCACCGAGATGACCAAGGTCAAACACCCGATGGACGCGGGGCGTAAGGGGCAGAAGGGCATCGAGTGGTGAGCATCGCCCCGCCCCGGTGCCGCGAGCGTGCGTGTCGGCACAGCGACACGCCGCTACAGGTGGCATTTTGTGCACGCTCGCACCGGGTGCCTCGGTGAACTCAATCCCCGGTGTGGTGATCGCCGCCCCGGCATCGGGCAGCGGAAAGACCACCGTGGCCACGGGTCTGATCGGAGCGCTCCGACAAGCGGGCCGCAGGGTCGCCCCGTTCAAGGTCGGCCCGGATTTCATCGATCCCGGCTACCACGCCCTGGCCGCGGGACGCCCGGGCCGCAACTTGGACCCGGTATTGGTGGGGGAGCGGCTCATCGGCCCGCTGTACGCACACGGCGCACAAGGTGCCGACATCGCGGTGGTCGAAGGGGTGATGGGCCTTTTCGACGGGCGTATCGAGCACGCCGTGGCGGGCCCGGCGACGGGTTCGAGCGCACACGTGGCAAATCTGTTGGGAACACCGGTGATTCTGGTGGTCGATGCCCGCGGCCAAAGCCACAGCATCGCCGCACTGCTACATGGCTTTTCTACGTTCGACTCCAAGACCCGCATCGCCGGGGTCATTCTCAACCGGGTCGGAAGCGCCCGCCATGAGCACGTTTTGCGGCAGGCGTGCGAGCAAGCCGGTGTGCCGGTGGTGGGCGCCATCCCGCGCAGTGCCGAGCTGGAGCTTCCGACGCGGTATCTGGGTCTGGTTACCGCCGTCGAATATGGCCGTCGTGCCCGGCTGGCGGTCGAGGCGATGACAGCGTTGATCGCCCGCCATGTCGACGTGGAGGCGGTGCTGGCCGCGGCCGGCAGCAGTGTCGGCGATGCGCCCTGGGACCCGGTGACCGCCATTGGTGGGGCGCCAGCCGGCCACGCCACCATCGCGATGGCCGCCGGCAAGGCATTCAGCTTCGCGTACGCCGAGCACGCCGAGTTGTTGCGGGCCGCCGGGGCCGACGTGGTCGAGTTCGACCCGCTCGGCGAACCACTGCCCTCGGATAGCACCGGCGTCCTGCTACCCGGCGGATTTCCCGAGCAGTTCACCGCGGAGCTGTCCGCCAACGACCTGGTGCGCCGCCAAATCAAAGACCTGGCGCACGCCGGCGCGCCCCTGCACGCCGAATGCGCGGGCCTTATCTATTTGGCCTCCGAACTCGATGGGTACCCGATGTGCGATGTGCTGGCCGGATCGGCACGGTTCACCCCGCACCTCACCCTGGGATATCGCGACGCGGTCGCGGTTGCGGACTCGGCGTTGTATGCGGCCGGCCATCGAGTTGTCGGACACGAATTCCACCGCACCACCGTCACCTTCTCCGATCGTTACGAGCCGGCTTGGGTGTATCGCGGCAACGATGCGGCAGCGGTGCGGGATGGAGTTGTACATGCCGGCGTGCATGCGTCATACCTGCATACTCATCCGGCATCCACGCCGGACGCGGTAGCACGTTTTGTCGCGCACGCCGCCCGGGCCGGCCACGGGATTTGATGGTGGCGACCCGCTGCGCCCGGCTCCCCGCCGCGCTGGCGGTCACCACTAAGCTTGCCGGGTGACCGAGAGCCCCTACCTTGTCGGACTGCGTCTGACCGGCAGGAAGGTCGTCGTGGTCGGCGGGGGCACCGTTGCTCAGCGCCGTCTGCCCCTTCTGATCGCCAGCGGCGCGGATGTGCAAGTCATATCCCGTAGCGCCACCCGTTCTGTCGAGGTGATGGACAAGATCACCTTGACCCTGCGGGAATATCGCGACGGTGACTTGGAAGGCGCCTGGTACGCGATAGCGGCCACCGATGACCCCGCGGTGAACGCGGCCATCGTCGCTGAAGCCGATCGGCGCCAGATTTTCTGCGTGCGCGCCGACATCGCCGTGGAAGGAACCGCGGTCACCCCCGCGACCTTCAACCACGCGGGCCTGTCGGTGGGAGTCTTGGCCAGTGGCGACCACCGTCGTTCGGCGGCAATCCGGTCGGCGATTCGCGAGGCGCTGCAGAACGGCCTTGTCACCTCGACGAGCTATCAGAGTTCCGACGTCATCCGGGGCGGGGTCGCGCTGATCGGCGGCGGTCCGGGGGATCCGGAGCTGATCACCGTCCGGGGTCGACGCCTGCTCGCCCAGGCGGATGTCGTCGTCGCCGACCGGCTCGCGCCACCTGAACTGCTCGCCGAACTGCCGCCGCACGTGGAAGTCATCGACGCGGCCAAGATCCCTTACGGCCGGGCCATGGCCCAGGACGCCATCAACGACGTCATGATCGAGCGGGCCAAGGCGGGGCGCTTTGTCGTCCGCCTCAAAGGGGGCGACCCGTTCGTCTTCGCGCGGGGCTATGAAGAGGTGTTGGCATGCACCGAAGCCGGGATTCCGGTGATTGTGGTGCCAGGTGTGACGAGTGCCATAGCTGTGCCCGCTTTGGCGGGCGTTCCGGTCACTCATCGGGCCACAAATCACGAGTTTGTGGTGGTCAGTGGCCATATCGCGCCCGACCATCCCGAATCGTTAGTGAATTGGAATGCGTTGGCAGCAATGTCAGGCACGATTGTTTTGCTGATGGCGGTCGAACGAATCGAACTTTTCGTCGAGGCGCTGTTGAAAGGCGGCCGACCTGCGGATACGCCGGTGCTTGTCGTTCAGCATGGAACGACGCCCGCTCAGCACACGTTGCGGGCGACCCTTGCCGACACGCCGGAAAAGGTCCGCGCGGAGGGGATCCGACCTCCTGCGATCATCGTCATAGGGGCTGTCGCGGCATTCGGGGTTTAAACGATTCTTAAGATTACTGTAAGGTAACCCGCTATGACGGCTCTCAACGACACAGAGCGGGCAGTCCATAATTGGACGTCCGGACGGCAGGAGCGTCCGACCTCCGCTCGCGCAACGCGCGAGACGGAGACCGCTTCAGAGCGCGCGAGCAGGTATTACCCGATGTGGTTGCCCTCGCGCCGCTTCATCGCCGCGGTTATTGCGATCGGCGGGATGCAGCTGCTGGCGACGATGGACAGCACCGTCGCGATCGTCGCGCTTCCTAAGATTCAGGACGAGCTGAGCCTTTCCGACGCGGGTCGGAGCTGGGTGATTACCGCATACGTGCTGACCTTCGGCGGGCTGATGCTGCTCGGCGGCCGGCTTGGGGACACGATCGGGCGTAAGCGGACATTCATCGTCGGCGTCGCGCTGTTCACCATCTCGTCGGTGCTGTGTGCGGTCGCCTGGGACGAGGCGACATTGGTCATCGCACGGCTATCGCAGGGTGTGGGATCGGCGATCGCCTCGCCGACTGGTTTGGCCCTGGTGGCCACCACGTTCCCGAAGGGGCCGGCGCGTAACGCCGCGACGGCGGTATTCGCCGCGATGACTGCGGTCGGTTCGGTGATGGGCCTGGTGGTAGGCGGGGCGCTGACCGAGGTCTCCTGGCGGCTGGCGTTCATGGTCAACGTGCCGATCGGTCTGGTCATGATCTACCTGGCTCGCACCGCGCTGCGCGAGACCAACCGCGAGCGGATGAAGCTGGACGCCGCCGGTGCCATCCTGGCCACACTGGCGTGCACCGCTGCCGTATTCGCCTTCTCGATAGGCCCGGAAAAGGGCTGGCTCTCGATCACCACGATCGGCTCGGGTGCCGTGGCGTTCGCCGCCGCTCTCGGCTTCGTTCTGGTGGAACGTACCGCCGAAAACCCCGTCGTACCGTTTGACCTGTTCCATGACCGCAACCGGCTGGTCACGTTCATCGCCATCTTCTTGGCCGGTGGCGTGATGTTCAGCCTGACCGTCTGCATCGGCTTGTACGTGCAGGACGTCTTGGGCTACAGCGCGCTACGTGCCGGTGTCGGCTTCATCCCCTTCGTCATCGCGATGGGAATCGGCCTAGGCGTGTCCTCGCAGCTGGTTTCGCGATTCTCGCCGCGGGTGCTGACGATCGGCGGTGGATACCTGCTGGTGTGCGCGATGATCTACGGCTGGGCGTTCATGCAGCGCGGTGTGCCCTACTTCCCGAACCTGGTGGCCCCCATCGTGATCGGCGGCATCGGTATCGGCATGGCTGTCGTCCCGCTGACGCTGGCGGCGATCGCCGGCGTCGGCTTCGACCGCATCGGTCCGGTATCGGCCCTCACGCTCATGCTGCAGAGCCTGGGCGGGCCGCTGGTGCTGGCCGTCATTCAGGCCGTGATTACCTCCCGCACGCTGTATCTGGGTGGCACCACGGGCCCGGTCAAGTTCATGAACGACGCACAGCTGCACGCGCTCGACCACGGATACACCTACGGCCTGTTGTGGGTCGCCGGAGCGGCCGTGATCGTCGGCGGAGCGGCAGTGTTCATCGGGTACACCCCGGAGCAGGTGGCCCACGCGCAAGAGGTCAAGGAAGCGATCGACGCCGGAGAGCTGTAAGCCTTCGGCGGGGGCGCCGTAGCCGCGCGTGAGAACACGCCGGCTCGCCGCCCGGAGGTGGCCCGCTTGGTCACCCGCGGACGCACCGCCACTAGGCTAGCCGCCTGTGATTACCCGGATGTCCGAGCTGTTCCTGCGCACCCTGCGAGACGACCCCGCCGATGCGGAAGTGCCTAGCCACAAACTGCTGATTCGGGCCGGATACATCCGGCCGGTAGGGCCTGGCCTGTATAGCTGGCTGCCGTTGGGGCTGCGAGTGCTGCGCAACATCGAACGCGTCATTCGTGAGGAGATGAACGCGATCGGTGGGCAGGAGATCCTGTTTCCCGCATTGTTGCCGCGGGCGCCCTACGAGACCACCAACCGCTGGACCGAGTACGGCGACGGCGTATTCCGCTTGCAAGACCGCCGCGGCAATGACTACCTACTGGGCCCGACCCACGAAGAGCTGTTCACCCTGACCGTCAAGGGCGAATACAACTCCTACAAAGACTTTCCACTCACGCTGTATCAAATCCAGATCAAGTACCGCGACGAGGCCCGACCGCGCGCCGGCATTTTGCGGGCCCGCGAATTCGTCATGAAGGATTCCTACTCCTTCGACATCGACAGTGGCGGCCTCAAAGCGGCCTACCACGCCCACCGAGAGGCCTACCAGCGGATCTTCGATCGGCTGCGGGTGCGCTACGTCATCGTGTCGGCGGTGTCCGGTGCGATGGGCGGCAGCGCCTCGGAGGAGTTCTTGGCCGAGAGTCCAGTCGGCGAAGACACCTTCGTGCGGTGTGTGGAGTCGGGGTACGCGGCCAACGTGGAGGCGGTCGTCACCGCGCGCCCGGAAAGCCTGCCGATCGATTGGCAGCCCGACGCCGTGGTCCACGACACCGGCGAGACCCCCACCATCGCCACCCTGGTGGCCTGGGCAAACGAGGCGGGTCTGGGGCGTGAGGTGAGCGCCGCGGACACGCTGAAGAACGTCCTGATGAAGATCCGTCAACCGGGCGGGGAGTGGGAGCTGCTGGCGATCGGCGTGCCGGGCGATCGCGAGATCGACGAGAAGCGGCTGGCCGCGGCGCTGGACCCGGCCGAGTACGTCTTCCTCGATGACGACGATTTCGGCAAGTACCCGTTCCTGGTCAAGGGCTACATCGGTCCGAAGGCGCTACGAAGCAACGACGTTCGCTATCTTCTCGACCCGAGGGTGGTCGACGGCACCAGCTGGATCACCGGGGCCGACGAACCCGGTCGCCACGTGGTCGGCCTGGTCGCCGGCCGCGACTTCACCGCCGACGGCACCATCGAGGCCGCCGAGGTGCGCGAGGGAGATCCCGCCCCGGACGGCGCCGGTCAGTTGGTCATGGCCCGCGGAATCGAGATCGGTCACATCTTCCAGCTCGGCCGCAAATACACCGACGCCTTCACCGCCGATGTGCTCGGTGAGGACGGTAAGCCCGTGCGGCTGACCATGGGCTCCTACGGTATCGGTGTATCGCGGCTGGTTGCGGTCATCGCCGAACAGCATCACGACAACCTGGGCTTGCGCTGGCCGGCGGAGATCGCGCCGTTCGGTGTTCATCTGGTGATCGCCAACAAGGACGCCGAGGCGCGGGCTGGGGCCATCGGGCTGGCCGGCGAACTGGATGGCCTCGGCGTCGAGGTGCTCCTCGATGACCGGCAGGCGTCGCCGGGAGTCAAGTTCAAGGACGCTGAGCTGCTGGGAATGCCCTGGGTGGTCGTCGTCGGGCGTGGTTGGGCGGACGGCGTGGTGGAGCTGCGCGACCGCTTCGGTGGGCAGACCCGCGAGTTGACGGTTGGAGATTCGCTGGCCACCGACATCGCGGCGGCCATTTCGGGCTAACCCAACGCCTGGCTACTCGTCCCCGCCCGGAAAGGCGGTGGTGATCGGCCAGGCGCCCAGCACCTTGCTCCAGCGGGCGGCCATCACCGCGCTCTGGGTCAGCGCCGTGCTGGCGAATACCCGATCACCGGCGGTGTCGGCGTATTCGACGACCGCGCGCCAGGCCGTTGCACCGTCGTTCTCCATCCGGGCGGCCAGCCGCGCGGCGTCGGCGGCACTGCTCACCACGTTCGGCAGCTGGTACCCGGCGGCGGCGACCGGTGCGGTGACCTTGCGGGAGGTCAGCATGGCGATCACGTCATCACGGCGTTGGCGGTGTTGGTTGAGCGCCTCCACCACCAGGTCGTTGACGCTCGGGGGCGATAGTGCTGACACGATGCCGTAGCCATAGATGGTCGCGTGCTCGACGGCGAGCGCATCGCAGAGCGCCGCGGTGTCGCCGTCTTTGTCGG
This sequence comes from Mycobacterium liflandii, assembly GCF_022354805.1. NCBI lineage: Bacteria > Bacillati > Actinomycetota > Actinomycetes > Mycobacteriales > Mycobacteriaceae > Mycobacterium > Mycobacterium liflandii. The sequence continues at coordinate 2,746,423 of NZ_CP023138.1, forward strand.
CGGGGGAGCGCTTCGGGTTGGCGCCGAAGCTGGGTTCGGAAGAGGTCATATCGATGGCCCTCCGGGCAGCAGCGCGACCTGGTAGGACGCGGTGCAGGATGCGGCGATCGAGGCGAGCAGCCCGGCACGGTAGCCCTCCGTCGTGGTGACCAGGCGATTGGCGTCCTCGGCGGACTGGCGCAGTGAGTCGACCACGTCGGACAGGGGCGGGGGCGGCGGTGGCGGCGCCTGCGGCTCGGTGGCGCTGGGGCTGGGACTCGAACTGCTCGTTTCGCTGGTCGCCGATACCAGCTTGCCGGCCGCGCGGGCGATCTCGGTGGCCAGCGCGCGCGCATGGGCGGCCCGTTGGTTGGCGACCACAGTCAGGGCGGCGGCGATCTGTGGTGGATTGCCGATCGCCCCGGCGGCGGCCGAGGCCAGCGCACTGTCATGGCGGGCCTGCTCCAAAGGCGCCAGCAGCTCTTCGACGGCTGGCGGCTTGGGCGGGGACTCGCCGCAGGCGGAAACGACCACCCCGAGTGCAGCGAGAGCGGCACCGCCGGCGAGCACACCCCGCCTGTTGAGGACGGTTACTGCTCGGGACACAGCAACATCCTGCCATTGAGATCAAGCGGGGGACGATCAGGGACGATTAGCTCGGAGCTTGACGGCGGGATCGGCGCGCCGACGCGGATTCCTGGCGTATCGTTGGTAGCTGGTTCCGGTGAATCGTCGGCTTTTTGGTGCCGGTGCGACGCTGGTACCGCCCCTGGCGGCGCCATCCGCCAGATGACCGGACAACTCAAGATGAGGAGCTCGCCGTGACCACCGGGCTACCTTCGCAGACGCAGGTGATCGAGCTACTCGGTGGAGAGTTCGCGCGCGCCGGCTACGAGATCGAGGATGTGGTCATCGACCACCGCGCTCGTCCACCGCGGATTACGGTTGTCGCTGATGGTGACACCACCCTGGACCTGGACACTATCGGCGTGCTGTCGCGCTCCGCGTCGAGCTTGCTCGACAGCCTGGACAACATCGGCGACAGCTACGTGCTTGAAGTCAGTTCGCCCGGTATCGATCGCCCGCTGACCAGCGAGAAGCATTTCCGCCGTGCTCGTGGCCGCAAGGTCGAACTGACCCTGGCGGACGGATCGCAGCTGACTGGCCGCATCGGCGCGCTGCAAAGCGGTTCGCTGGATCTGGTGGTTCGGGCCGGGCGGGAGTGGAAAGTCCGCGAGATCCCACTTGCCGAGGTGGAGAAAGCGGTTGTGCAGGTCGAGTTTTCGCCGCCGAATCCAGCTGAATTAGAACTCGCGACTACAGGTAGGGCCGCTGGGACGGAGGTCGAGGCATGAACATCGACATGGCGGCACTGCATGCGATCGAGGTCGATCGGGGCATCTCGGTCAATGAGCTGCTCGAGACGATCAAATCGGCGCTGCTGACCGCCTATAGACACACCCAAGGCCATCAGACCGACGCGCGCATCGAGATCGACCGCAAGACCGGCGTCGTGCGCGTGATGGCCCGCGAGACCGATGACGACGGCAATGTGATCAGCGAATGGGATGACACGCCCGAGGGTTTTGGCCGCATCGCCGCGACAACCGCACGCCAAGTCATGTTGCAGCGGTTCCGGGACGCGGAAAATGAGCGCACTTACGGGGAGTTCTCTACCCGCGAGGGCGAGATCGTCGCGGGTGTGATCCAGCGTGACAGCCGAGCCAACGCTCGTGGGCTGGTCGTGGTTCGGATGGGAAGCGAGACCAAGGCCTCCGAAGGCGTGATTCCCTTTGCCGAACAGGTTCCTGGCGAGAGCTACGAGCATGGCAATCGGCTGCGCTGCTACGTCGTGGGCGTTAGCCGCGGTTCTCGCGAGCCGCTGATCACGCTGTCTCGTACCCACCCCAATCTGGTGCGCAAGCTGTTCTCCCTGGAAGTGCCCGAGATTGCGGATGGTTCGGTGGAGATCGTGGCGGTCGCCCGCGAGGCCGGACATCGGTCCAAGATTGCGGTTCGGTCCAACGTTCCGGGGCTGAACGCCAAGGGCGCCTGCATCGGACCGATGGGTCAACGCGTCCGCAACGTGATGAGCGAACTTTCCGGAGAAAAGATCGACATCATCGACTATGACGAGGACCCGGCGCGGTTCGTCGCCAACGCGCTGTCCCCGGCGAAGGTTGTTTCGGTGTCGGTGATCGATCAGACCGCACGGGCGGCTCGCGTCGTGGTGCCGGACTTCCAGCTGTCCCTGGCCATCGGCAAGGAAGGCCAGAACGCGCGGTTGGCGGCCAGGCTTACCGGCTGGCGGATCGACATCCGCGGCGATTCGCCGGAGCAGTCGGCGGAGCACCCGGAACGGGGCGCCAGCCGCGGCTTGGCGCACGACCACTAGGGGACATGCCCCGGTTTGGGCGCCGGCCCGGACAACGGGTCCACGGGCGGTTCGGGCAATCGGTTCGGTGACGCTAGACTGAGCCGTGATCCAGCGCAAGCCTTCGGCCATGGCGCACGGGCGTCCGGATATCCCCTGCGGACCGGTGCGGACGTGTGTCGGGTGCCGAAAGCGAGAGTTGGCCGTCGAACTGCTTCGAGTGGTGGCTGAGTCGACCGGGAACGGCAACTATGCCGTGATCGTTGACACAGCTAGGGGGCTGCCGGGACGGGGTGCGTGGTTGCACCCGGTGCCGCAGTGCGTACAACAAGCGATTCGGCGACGGGCTTTCACCAGAGCGCTGCGCATCACCGGGTCACCGGATATATCCGCGGTGGTCGAGCACATCGGTGGTTTGGATGTGCCCGGTCCGCCGAGCAACAGAACAGGTAGCAAAGAACATGAGCACACCGTGAAGTCCCGATGACAATGTGTCATAGCTAAACCCCGAGGCGCGGCCCACGACTGTCGCCTCATGGACAGGAGATGTAGTGGCAGGTAAGGCCCGCGTACACGAGTTGGCTAAGGAACTCGGTGTAACCAGCAAAGAAGTGCTCGCCCGGCTGAGTGAACAGGGCGAATTCGTCAAGTCGGCCTCGTCGACGGTGGAAGCTCCCGTGGCCCGCAGGCTGCGTGAATCGTTCGGTGGCGGTAAGTCGGCGCCGGCGAAAGGCTCCGACACGGGTGCCGCCAAAGGTGTGGCCAAGGCCCCGCAGAAGGTGCCGGGTGCCAGCCCCGCGGCCAAGGCTCCGGACAGGTCTCTGGACGCCGCTCTGGACAAGGCGGTAGGCAACGGTGCTCCGGCGCCCGTTCCCGCCCCCGCGCCGGCGCCTACGCCTGCGCCCGCGCAACCCGCGGACTCCGGTGTGGCACCGCCGGCCGCGACGCCGGCGGCCCCCGCTGCTTCGGCAGCGCCCGCGCCGCCGAAGGCGCCGCTTCCCGGGCAACGGCCTGCGCCGACACCGGGCAAGCCGGCCGCTCCGCAAGCGCCTCACCCGGGCATGGCTCCGGGTGCACGGCCGGGGCCGGTGCCCAAGCCGGGAGTTCGTACTCCCCGCGTCGGCAACAACCCGTTCTCCTCGGCGCAGCCGGTTGATCGGCCCATTCCGCGCCCGCAGGCGCCGCGTCCCGGGGCGCCGCGCCCAGGGGCGCCTCGCCCCGGCGGCGCTTCTCCCGGCAACATGCCTCCGCGTCCCGGCGGCGCTTCCGGTGGGCCTCGCCCACCGCGTACCGGCGCGCCGCGGCCCGGTGGTGGTCGTCCTGGTGGGCCAGGTGGCGGCCGGTCAGATGGTGGCGGCGGTAACTACCGCGGCGGAGGCGGCGGCGTTGGCGCCGCACCTGGAGGCGGCTTCCGCGGCCGTCCCGGTGGCGGTGGTGGCGGCGGCCGTCCCGGCCAGCGCGGCGGTGCGGCCGGTGCTTTCGGCCGTCCCGGCGGCGCGCCCCGGCGCGGCCGTAAGTCCAAGCGGGCCAAACGCGCCGAGTACGAGAACATGCAGGCGCCGGTCGTCGGCGGTGTGCGGCTGCCGCACGGCAACGGTGAAACCATCCGGCTGGCGCGCGGAGCATCGCTCTCCGACTTCGCGGACAAGATCAACGCCAACCCGGCGGCACTGGTCCAGGCGCTGTTCAACCTCGGCGAGATGGTCACGGCCACCCAGTCGGTCGGCGACGAGACCCTCGAGCTGCTCGGCAGCGAGATGAACTACAACGTCCAGGTGGTCAGTCCCGAGGACGAGGACCGCGAGCTGCTGGAATCCTTCGATCTGACCTACGGCGAAGACTCCGGCGACGAGTCCGAGTTGCAGACCCGACCGCCGGTAGTCACGGTGATGGGTCACGTCGACCACGGCAAGACCCGACTGCTGGACACCATCCGTAAGGCCAACGTCCGCGAGGGCGAGGCCGGTGGCATCACCCAGCACATCGGTGCCTACCAGGTCAGCGTGGACCACGATGGCACCGAGCGGTTGATCACCTTCATTGACACCCCCGGTCACGAGGCGTTCACCGCCATGCGTGCCCGCGGTGCCAAGGCCACCGACATCGCCATCCTGGTGGTCGCCGCCGACGACGGTGTGATGCCGCAGACGGTTGAGGCCATCAACCACGCGCAGGCCGCAGACGTGCCGATCGTGGTGGCGGTCAACAAGATCGACAAGGAGGGCGCCGACCCGGCCAAGATCCGCGGTCAGCTCACCGAATACGGTTTGGTCGCTGAGGATTTCGGTGGCGACACGATGTTTGTCGACATCTCGGCCAAGCAAGGCACCAACATCGAGGCGCTCGAGGAGGCGGTGCTGCTTACCGCCGACGCGGCCCTGGATCTGCGGGCCAACCCCGACATGGAGGCCCAGGGTGTGGCGATCGAAGCGCACCTGGACCGTGGTCGTGGCCCGGTGGCCACCGTGCTGGTGCAACGCGGCACGCTGCGGGTCGGCGACTCGGTGGTGGCCGGCGACGCCTACGGCCGCGTGCGCCGGATGGTCGACGAGCACGGCGAGGACGTGGAAGAGGCGCTACCGTCGCGTCCGGTCCAGGTGATCGGCTTCACCTCGGTCCCCGGTGCCGGTGACAACTTCCTGGTCGTGGACGAGGACCGGATCGCCCGCCAAATCGCCGACCGGCGCAGCGCTCGCAAGCGCAACGCGTTGGCGGCGCGCAGTCGCAAGCGGATCAGCCTGGAAGATCTGGATTCGGCGCTGAAGGAAACCAGCCAGCTCAACCTGATCCTCAAGGGCGACAACGCCGGTACTGTCGAGGCGCTGGAAGAGGCCCTGATGGGTATCGAGGTCGACGACGAGGTGGCCCTGCGTGTCATCGACCGCGGTGTCGGTGGCATCACCGAGACCAACGTCAACCTGGCGTCGGCTTCGGATGCGATCATCATCGGTTTCAACGTGCGTGCCGAGGGCAAGGCCACCGAGCTGGCCAACCGCGAAGGTGTGGAGATTCGCTACTACTCGGTCATCTACCAGGCGATCGATGAGATCGAGAAGGCCCTGCGCGGCATGCTCAAGCCGATCTACGAAGAGGTCGAGCTCGGGCGCGCAGAGATCCGGGCGCTGTTCCGGTCCTCGAAGGTCGGCCTCATCGCGGGCTGCATGATCAGCTCCGGTGTGGTTCGCCGCAACGCGAAGGCCCGGTTGTTGCGAGACAACATCGTGGTCGTCGAGAACCTCTCGATTCACTCGTTGCGTCGGGAGAAGGACGACGTGACCGAGGTCCGCGAGGGATTCGAGTGCGGTATGACGCTGGGCTACTCCGACCTCAAAGAGGGCGACTTCATCGAGTCCTACGAGCTGGTCCAGAAAGACCGCTCCTGATGGGGCGCGAGCATGGCTGACCCGGCGCGAGCGCGCCGGCTGGCCAAACGGATCACCACGATCGTCGCGTCGGCGATCGAGTACGAGATCAAGGATCCGGGGCTGGTCGGGGTGACCATCACCGACGCCAAGGTGACGGCCGATCTGCACGATGCGACGGTGTACTACACCGTGATGGGGCCGACGTTGGACGATGAGCCGGACTACGCGGCCGCCGCGGCGGCACTGGAACGGGCCAAGGGGGTGCTGCGCACCAAGGTCGGAGCCGGCACTGGCGTGCGCTTCACCCCGACCCTGACGTTCACCCGGGACGTCACGTCCGACACCGTGCATCGGATGGACGAGTTGTTGGCCCGTGCCCGCGCCGCCGACGCAGATCTGGCGCGGGTGCGAGTCGGTGCCAAGCCGGCGGGGGAGGCCGATCCCTACCGCGACAGGGGATCGGCCGACGAACCGTCGGATGCCGGGGGACTGGTCATTCGAACTAGCGACGGGCTCGAGGCTGAGAACACCGGTGACGACTACCAAGCCGAAGATTGAGCAGATGCGATGTCCGGGGGTGCGCGTCGACGCCGTCGGCGCGGCCGAGCTGCTTTCGGCCGCCGACAGCATTGCGGTAATCGCCCATGTCCACCCCGACGCCGACACGATCGGCGCGGGGCTGGCCCTGGCGTTGGTGTTGGACGGGTGCGGCAAGCAGGTCGAGGTGAGTTTCGCCGCCCCCGCCACGCTGCCTGAGTCGCTGGCGTCGCTGCCCGGTTGCGCCCTGCTTGTCGATGCCGACGAGATGCGCCGCGACGTCGACTTGGTGGTGACCGTCGACGTCCCCAGCATCAAGCGTCTCGGTGGGCTCAGTGACCTGGCCGATCCGGGCCGCAGCGTGCTGGTCATCGATCACCACGCGTCCAACGCCGAGTTTGGCACGGCCAACTTCATCGATTGCTCGGCCGACTCGACCACCATGATGGTGGCCGAGATTCTCGATGCGTGGGGCAAGCCGATCGATCTGGACGTCGCGCACTGCATCTATGCCGGTCTCACCACCGACACCGGGTCGTTTAGGTGGGCGAGTCCGCGCGGCCTGCGGCTGGCGGCCCGGCTGGTGGACATCGGCGTGGACAACGCCGCGATCAGCCGATCGCTGATGGATACCCACCCGTTCATGTGGTTGCCGATGCTCTCCCGGGTGCTCGGCTCGGCGCAGCTGCTGCCCGAGGCGGTAGCCGGTCGGGGATTGGTCTACGCGGTCGTCGAGCACCAGGAGTTTGTGCGGGCGCGCGCCGAAGAGGTGGAGAGCATCGTCGACATCGTGCGCACCACCCGGCAGGCCGAGGTCGCGGTCGTTTTCAAAGAGGTCGACCCCCAGCAGTGGTCGGTGTCGATACGGGCCAAGAAGGACATCGATTTGAGCGTGGTCGCCTCAGCGTTCGGTGGCGGGGGCCACCTGCTGGCGGCGGGGTATTCGACCACCGGCTCGATCGATGACGTCGTGGCGTCGCTGCTCGCAGCGCTGGGCTGACCCTCTTTGCGGGAAATGGGGCCCGACGCCGGGCGGCCCGACGCCGGCGGCCGCAAGATCGCAGCGCTGGCGTTGCCCGCGCTGGGTGTGCTGGCCGCAGAGCCGCTGTATCTGTTGTTCGATACCGCAGTGATAGGTCGGCTTGGGGCTTTGGCCCTGGCGGGTCTGGCCATCGGCAGTCTGGTTCTGGGCCTGGTCGGTTCTCAGGCGACGTTTCTGTCCTACGGCACGACGGCGCGTTCGGCGCGCCACTACGGGGCGGGCGACCGGGTGGCGGCGGTCGCCGAAGGCGTGCAGGCGACCTGGTTGGCGGTGGCGCTCGGGCTGTTGACCATCCTTGTGGTGCAGATCGCCGCGGTGCCCCTGGTCTCGGTGATCGCCGGGGCCCGCGCGGGTAGCGGCGATATCGCGGGGACGGCGCTGCCCTGGCTGCGGATCGCCATTTTGGGCACGCCGGCGATCCTCATCTCGCTCGCGGGCAACGGCTGGATGCGGGGCGCGCAGGACACCGTTCGGCCGCTGCGCTACGTGGTTGCCGGTTTTGGGTTGTCGGCACTGCTGTGTCCGCTGCTGGTGTACGGCTGGCTGGGCTTGCCGCGAATGGAACTGGCCGGCTCGGCGGTGGCCAATCTGGTGGGGCAGTGGCTGGCGGCGTTGCTGTTCGGGGGCGCGCTGCTCGCCGAGCGGGTGTCGTTGCGACCCGACCGCCACATACTGCGGGAGCAATTGGTGCTGGCTCGCGATCTGATCGTGCGGACGATGGCGTTCCAGGCGTGTTTTATCTCGGCCGCGGCGGTGGCTGCCAGGTTCGGCGCTGCCGCTCTGGCTGCACACCAGGTGGTGCTGCAGCTGTGGGGCTTTTTCGCCCTGGTTCTCGATTCACTGGCCATTGCGGCCCAATCGCTGGTGGGGGCGGCACTCGGGGCCGGGGACGCCGCACACGCGAAGTGGGTGGCATGGCGGGTGACAGTGTTTTCGCTGCTTGCCGCGGGCATGTTGGCGGCGGCTTTGGCGCTGGGGGCCCCGGTGCTGCCCGCGCTGTTCACCGACGATGCGGCGGTGCTCGCGGCGGTCACCGTGCCGTGGTGGTTCCTTGTTGCGCAGTTACCTTTTGCCGGAATCGTTTTCGCACTCGACGGGGTGTTGTTGGGTGCTGGTGACGCCGCCTTCATGCGTACCGCGACCGTGGTCAGCGCGCTGGCGGGGTTCTTGCCGCTCACCTGGCTGTCGTTGGTGTACGGCTGGGGGCTGGCGGGCATCTGGTCGGGCCTTGCCACCTTCATCGTGCTGCGGCTGATATTCGTCGGATGGCGGGCGATGAGTGGCCGGTGGGCCTTGACGGGGACGGCTTGACTCGCCCGGCGCCGATCTTGGATCTTGACGAGAACTCCCCAGCAACCACCGATACACTGCGCCGGTGACGACGACGCGGCCACGGCGCAGGGCTCCGGCGTTGTTGATTAGCAGGCTTGTGAGCTGGGTTGATGATCTTTGGTGCCGCGCTATTGGGGCCGGAGTGTAGGCACGGGCTATCTGGAGAACGATCGAGTTGGTTACTGTTCGTCGTTGGTCTGGAGTTGCCCGTGCCTACCGTTTCAGTATTGCCTGTGTCGTCGGTTCCAGAGGTGTTCGACCGCTGGAGTCCTGGTGAGCGCAGCGAGCTCATCGGATCGGAGTTTCTCGGTGTGTTGGTCTCGGTGCTAGACCCGAGGGACCCACGCGGTCGGAGGTATTCGCTGATGGCTTTGTTGGCGATCGCGGTTCTGGCCACTGCCGCGGGGATGCGCGGCTATGCTGGTTTTGCCACATGGGCGGCCACCGCTCCCGATGATGTGTTGGCCCAATTAGGGGTCCGGTTCCGGCGGCCCAGTGAGAAGACCTTCCGCGCTGTTTTGTCTCGGCTAGACCCCGCCGACCTCAACGCCAGGATGGGCAGTTACTTCACTGCACACGTGGCCAGCAGCGACCCCAGTGGATTGGTGCCGATCGCGTTGGACGGCAAGATGCTGCGTGGTGCTTTACGCGCCAAAGCGACAGCCACGCATCTCGTGTCGGTGTTCGCCCACCGTGCCCGATTGGTGCTCGGTCAACTCGCTGTCGCCGAGAAAAGCAATGAAATTCCCTGCGTACGTGCCCTGCTCACGCTGCTGCCGGGTAGCTTGCGGTGGCTGGTCACCGTGGATGCGATGCATACCCAGGTCGTCACCGCGAAGTTGATCTGCGCCACCTTGAAGTCGCACTACCTGATGATCGTCAAGTCCAACCAAGCCAAAATACTTGCGCGTATCACCGCGCTGCCCTGGGCCGAGGTGCCCGCAGCCGCTACCGACGACTCCCGCGGCCACGGCCGTGTCGAGACCCGCACCCTGCAAATCATCACCGCTGTACGAGGAATCGGCTTCCCCTACGCAAAACAAATCATCCGGATCACTCGTGAACGCTTGATCACCGCCACCGACCAGCGCAGCGTGGAGGTGGTCTATGCCATCTGCAGCCTGCCGTTCGAGCACGCCCGCCCTACCGCGATCATGACCTGGATGCGTCAACACTGGGGAATCGAGAACAGCCTGCACTGGATACGCGACGTCACCTTCGACGAAGACCGTCAAAGGGCACATACCGGAAACGGCGCACAGGTCCTAGCAACGCTACGCAACACCGCGATCAATCTGCACCGCCTCAACGGCGCCGACAACATCGCCGAAGCCTGCCGGATCACCGCTTTGACCGCTAACCGCCGCCTAGACCTCCTCAATCCACAATTCCCCAGCTCACAAGCCTGCTAATCAACAACGCCGGAGCCCTGAAGTTCAACGCCGCACTTATCGGCGATGACGTGCCCGATGTGGTTGTGCTGGACGATATCTGGTGGTTTCACTTTGCCTTGAGCGGCGTGATTTTTCCCCCCTCGATAAACTATTTCGCCAGATCGGTGTGGACACCTCTGATTATGTGGACACACTGCTGGCCGACTACGAGTTCAACGGACTGCATTACGCGTTGCCCTATGCGCGCTCGACGCCGCTATTCTACTACAACAAGGCGGTATGGCAGCGGGCCGGATTGCCCGATCGCGGGCCGAACAGTTGGCAAGAATTCGATGACTGGGGCCCGCGGCTACAACGCGTCGTCGATGAACGGCAGTGGGCCCACGGCTGGGCCAATGCCGAATTGATCTCGTGGACGTTCCAAGGAGTGAACTGGACCTTCGATGGTTCTTACTCGGATCTGTGGACGCTGCGATTCACCGACCCCGACACCATCGCGGCCGGCAACTTTTACCGGGACAGCATCCATACCAAGCGTTATGCGGCGGTCGCCAACAACATCGCCAACGAATTCGCCACCGGAATCATGGCCTCCGCGGTCGCCTCGACCGGCTCGCTGACCGGCATTACCCAGATGGCCAAATTCGACTTTGGTGCGGCGCCCGTGCCTACCGGCCAGGGCTCCGGCGTTGTTGATTAGCAGGCTTGTGAGCTGGGTTGATGATCTTTGGTGCCGCGCTATTGGGGCCGGAGTGTAGGCACGGGCTATCTGGAGAACGATCGAGTTGGTTACTGTTCGTCGTTGGTCTGGAGTTGCCCGTGCCTACCGTTTCAGTATTGCCTGTGTCGTCGGTTCCAGAGGTGTTCGACCGCTGGAGTCCTGGTGAGCGCAGCGAGCTCATCGGATCGGAGTTTCTCGATGTGTTGGCCTCGGTGCCAGACCCGAGGGACCCACGCGGTCGGAGGTATTCGCTGATGGCTTTGTTGGCGATCGCGGTTCTGGCCACTGCCGCGGGGATGCGCGGCTATGCTGTTTTTGCCACATGGGCGGCCACCGCTCCCGATGATGTGTTGGCCCAATTAGGGGTCCGGTTCCGGCGGCCCAGTGAGAAGACCTTCCGCGCTGTTTTGTCTCGGCTAGACCCCGCCGACCTCAACGCCAGGATGGGCAGTTACTTCACTGCACACGTGGCCAGCAGCGACCCCAGTGGATTGGTGCCGATCGCGTTGGACGGCAAGATGCTGCGTGGTGCTTTACGCGCCAAAGCGACAGCCACGCATCTCGTGTCGGTGTTCGCCCACCGTGCCCGATTGGTGCTCGGTCAACTCGCTGTCGCCGAGAAAAGCAATGAAATTCCCTGCGTACGTGCCCTGCTCACGCTGCTGCCGGGTAGCTTGCGGTGGCTGGTCACCGTGGATGCGATGCATACCCAGGTCGTCACCGCGAAGTTGATCTGCGCCACCTTGAAGTCGCACTACCTGATGATCGTCAAGTCCAACCAAGCCAAAATACTTGCGCGTATCACCGCGCTGCCCTGGGCCGAGGTGCCCGCAGCCGCTACCGACGACTCCCGCGGCCACGGCCGTGTCGAGACCCGCACCCTGCAAATCATCACCGCTGTACGAGGAATCGGCTTCCCCTACGCAAAACAAATCATCCGGATCACTCGTGAACGCTTGATCACCGCCACCGACCAGCGCAGCGTGGAGGTGGTCTATGCCATCTGCAGCCTGCCGTTCGAGCACGCCCGCCCTACCGCGATCATGACCTGGATGCGTCAACACTGGGGAATCGAGAACAGCCTGCACTGGATACGCGACGTCACCTTCGACGAAGACCGTCAAAGGGCACATACCGGAAACGGCGCACAGGTCCTAGCAACGCTACGCAACACCGCGATCAATCTGCACCGCCTCAACGGCGCCGACAACATCGCCGAAGCCTGCCGGATCACCGCTTTGACCGCCAACCGCCGCCTAGACCTCCTCAATCCACAATTCCCCAGCTCACAAGCCTGCTAATCAACAACGCCGGAGCCCTGGCCTACCGGCCCGGGCGGAGCCCCCGGATGCCCGACAGGTGGGGCGGGCCTGGCGATTCCCACCAAGCTCTCCGACGAACGCAAGCGCAACGCACTCAGGTTCATCGAGTACATCACCAACCCGGTCAATACCGCCTATTTCAGTCAGCGCACCGGATATCTGGCGGTGCGAAAGTCGGCAGCCGATGTCCCCAGCGAACAGAAGTATTTGGCGGATCATCCGCGCGCCAGAGTTGCGATCAACCAGCTTCCCCACACCCGCCCGCAGGACTACGCGCGGGTCTTCCTGCCCGGTGCCGATCGAATCATCTCCGCCGGGCTCGAGTCCATCGGGTTGCGGGGAACAAACGTGGCAAAGACATTCGCAAGTATTGAAAGGCAGCTGCAGATCATTCTGGACCGACAGATCGTGCGAAAGCTTCGCCAGCATGGCTAAAGTGCAGTACTCCGGGGTCACCTATCGGTATCCAGGCAGTGGTGCGCCCGCTGTGAACAACCTGGACCTCGAGATCGCCGACGGCGAGTTTCTGGTGCTGGTCGGCCCTTCCGGTTGCGGCAAATCCACCATACTGCGGGTGCTGGCCGGACTGGAATCCGTTGAGAGCGGTCGTATTACTATCGGCGATACGGATGTCACCGACCTTCCGCCGCGGGCTCGCGATGTCGCGATGGTATTCCAGAACTACGCGCTTTACCCGAATATGACGGTGGCGCAGAACATGGGATTTGCGTTGCGCAATGCCGGCATGTCGCGCGCGGACACTCGGCAACGAGTTCTCGAAGTTGCCAGCATGCTGGAACTGACCGAGCTGCTGGATCGTAAGCCGTCGAAGCTTTCGGGTGGACAGCGCCAGCGGGTGGCGATGGGACGAGCCATCGTGCGCCGGCCGCGGGTCTTTTGCATGGACGAACCGTTGTCGAATTTGGATGCCAAGCTGCGAGTGAGCACCAGATCGCACATCTCGGGGCTGCAACGTCAGCTGGGCACCACCACCGTGTACGTCACACACGACCAGGTGGAGGCCATGACAATGGGCCATCGGGTCGCCGTACTCAAAGACGTTGTGCTGCAACAGGTTGATACGCCCCGGGAATTGTATGACAACCCGGTGAACACTTTCGTCGCCACTTTCATCGGGGCGTCGGCGATGAACCCCATCGAGGCTCCGGTCGCCGATGGGGTGGCGCGACTGTCCGGTCTGGTGATACCGGTTCCGCGCGGCGCCGCCGACCGGGTGCTGATTGGCGTCCGGCCGGAGTCCTGGGATGTGGTAGGAGGCGATGCCGCCGCATCATTGGGTGTTCGCGTCGAACAGGTCGAGGAATTGGGCTTCGAATCGTTCATCTACGCAACCCCCGTCGCCCAGGACGGGTGGTCGTCACGGACCCGGCGGATCGTGATCCGGTCCGACCGACACACCACCGTCGGTGCGGGGGATTCGTTGTCGATCGCGCCGAATCCGCAGGAAGTGTGCTTCTTCGATAGTCGAACCGAGTCGCGCATCCGTTGAGCAGTACCGGTGCTATCGCGGACCCGATGTCATCGGTCAGCAACCCCCAGAAGTGCTTGCTCGGTGTCCTCGTCGACCAGGTCGGCGTTGATGGCCATAGCGGCGAGCAGGCCAGAAGACGCCGAGTTGACCACGTGAGCCGAAATGTCGGCCGCGTTGCCGGCGGCGTAGACGCCGGGCACCGAGGTACGGCCGCTGCCATCGGTCTGCAGATTCTCGCCGAAACCCGACGGGTGGGTCACCAAGCGAAGCCCCAGCGGTTCTAGGAAATCGGTGTTGGCGACCATCCGCGGCAACAGCGCGAGCGCTGCCAGCGCGACGCGGTTGCCGTCGGCGAGCGCGACGGCCTCTAGTCGCCCGTCGTTGCTGACAACCTCGGTGACCGGCGAGGTTATGACTTCGATCTGGCGGGCGTGCAGCCGGGCTCGCTCGGGTTCGCTCGGATCGACTGCGCCGTTGAGAAAGAGCGTGATCCGCGGACTCCACTGTCGGAACATGAGGGCCTGATGGACGGATTCGGGCCCGGTTGCCAGGACGCCGATCGGCTGGTCTCGCACCTCCCACCCGTGGCAGTACGGGCAATACAGCACATCGGTGCCCCATAGCTCGGCCAGGCCGGTGATGTCGGGCAAATGGTCCACCAGCCCCGAAGCGATAAGCAGCTTGCGTGCGCGAATCGTGCTGCCGTCGGTGATGGAAACCTCGAACATCGATCCGTTGCGGTGTGCCGCCATGACCTGGCCCTGGCGGAGTTGGCCGCCATAACCCGCAATTTCGGCATGACCGGCGGAAATGAGATCCGCGGGGGCACAACCGTCGCGGGTCAAGAAATCATGGACCCCGGCTGACCGCGCATTGCGCGGTTGCCCGCCATCGATGACCAGGACGGATCTTCGGGCTCGGGCGAGCGTTAACGCACTGCTCAATCCGGCTGGACCGCTACCGATGACGACGACGTCATGGGGATCGGTCATCTGGCAAGGATCCCTGCAGTTCTGCGTTCAGGCAAGCGCGGTGTGATCGCTACCGCACTTGGGAACGTCCGCGATTGAGGACAGCCTCGCGGTTGGCCGCGATATCGTCGCCGCTGGTCCGGAATTCTCTAGCGGCAGTTGCTTCCAGCCACAGCCCCTGCGCGGTCGAAGAATCATCGATGCGGTGGTAGGATGCGAGTAAGGCTCGGACCGCGTTCTGGTTGTTGCCAACGATGGACGCCGCGACCTGGCGTGCGGCGGGCAGCAGTTGCTGGTGCTCCACGACCTCGGTGACCAGGCCCGCGCGCAGCGCGTCGGTGGCCGAAAGGTAGTCCCCGGTGAGGCTCATGCGCCGGGCCAGGCCCACGCCCACCTTCTGGGGCAACCGCACGCTGAGGCCCCAGGTGGGCAACAGTCCGACTCGCGCGTGAGTGTCGGCGAAGCGTGCCTGCTCGGAGGCGATCAGGATGTCGCAGTACAAGGCGAGTTCGAGTCCGCCCGTCACCGCGGCACCGTTGATGGCTCCGATCACCGGCTTGGTGAGGGCCGGCCAGCGCGGCGAGATGTCGGGCAGTGCTGATTGCCCGCCGAGCTCCTTGAGATCCAGTCCGGCGCAGAACACCGGATCGGCGCCGGTGAGGATGATGACGTCGACGTCGTCGGTCTCGGCCGCGGCGAGAGCCGCGAAAAACTGATCCCGCAGGGCCGCCGATAGAGCATTGCGTGATTGCGGGCGGTTGAGGGTCAAAGTGAGCACCCGCTCAGCAGTATCAATCAGCAGGATTTCGTTGGTCATGATTTCACCGTAGTCGGCGCTGGCAAGGACCCCTATCCGGCTGGTTGGCAGGAAGGGGCCGCAGCCCTCGGCGCCGAATTTGGAGTGGCTGGGTGGTGTATCAACGGTGAACAGTGTTGAACCCACTTGGGTTTCGCGTGAATAGACGCTACCGTTTCCTGCGAGCGGCCAATTACTGCATATAGCAACTGTTTTGTAGGAAAACTGTTGACGGGCTCGCTTTTTGGGTGTCTGCGGCACAGCCGGCGCAGATCTCGTAACCGCTGCTACTTCCGAGGTGAGGAGACGAAGAGATGGATTTTGGGCGCAGACCGCCTGAAGTCACCTCCGCGCTTATGTATATGGGTCCGGGGTCGACGTCGATGACCGCTGCGGCATCGGTCTGGAACCGCGTTGCCGCGGAGTTGGATTCGGCGGCGACCAGCTATGAATCCCTGGTCATCGGGCTGGTCGAGGAAGGGTGGCTGGGCCCGGCATCGGTGGCGATGGCAGATGCGGTCGCGCCCTATGTGGTCTGGATGCGGGCCACCGCCGCACAGGCCGAGCACACGGCGATGCAGGCCAGAGCCTCGGCGGCGGCCTACGAGACCGCGTTTGGTGCGGTGGTGCCACCGCCGCTGATCTCGGCGAATCGGGTGCGGTTGGCCGAGCTGATCGCATCGAATGTCTTCGGTCAGAACACCGCGGTTATTACCGCCTTGGAAACCGAGTACGGCCAGATGTGGGCTCAAGACGCCGCGGCCATGTACGAGTACGCCGCGGCCACCTCGTCGGCCACGGAGTTGACCCCGTTCACGCAGCCGCAGCAGATCGTTAGCCCCGGCGCCGGTTCCGGGCAGATCGCTGCGGTCGCACACTCGGCGGCAACATTGGCCGGCACCAGTCAAACAACGCTGTCGCGGCTAATTTCGGAGATCC
Organism: Mycobacterium liflandii; assembly: GCF_022354805.1. Classification (NCBI taxonomy): domain Bacteria; kingdom Bacillati; phylum Actinomycetota; class Actinomycetes; order Mycobacteriales; family Mycobacteriaceae; genus Mycobacterium; species Mycobacterium liflandii. Next base: position 2,762,687 of record NZ_CP023138.1, read on the forward strand.
CCAAGGCGTTGCATGGCATTGTTGCGCCCCTTGCAGCCTCGACCACACCAGACTCCCCGCTGGGTTGGCTGTGGCAAATCTTGTTCGGAACGACTTTCCCCACCTCGATTTCGGCGCTGCTCACCGATTTGCAGCCATATGCCAGCTTTTTCTACAACACCGAGGGCTTGCCCTATTTCAGCATTGGGATGGCGAACAACTTCATTCAGATGAGCAAGACCCTGGGATTGCTCAGCGGCACCACCGCGGCGGCCACTGGCGGCGCCGCCAGTGGGTTAGCCGGTCTGGGCGGCCTGATTGACGGCGGCGGGCAGGTATCGGCACATCTGGGGCACGCCGCGTCGCTGGGGCGGTTGTCGGTGCCGCCGTCGTGGGCGCAGTCCGTCCCGGATCTCGAGTCCATGCCAGCACGCATGCCGATCGAGACGCTCAAGTTCGCACCCGACGGTGGAGGCGCCGGGAACCTGTTGGGGGCATGCCGCTTGGCGGTCCCGGGCTCGGCGCATCCGGTTCGGGTCCCCGATACGGTGTCCGCCCCACCGTGATGGCACGCCCACCCTTTGCCGGCTGAAACGTGATCGCGACCAACGTGATAACGGTCCCGCCCGACAGCCAGGACACAAGTGCTGACCCAACCTATGGCGATGTCCCGATGCAGACTTTCCTGTATTCAGGCGACCGCATCCAATCGGGAAAGCGCTGATGGCCCATGCCGACTATGGGGCACGACCACCCGAAATCAACTCTGCGCTGATGTATTTCGGCCCAGGCTCGCGATCCATGCTGGCGGCCGCGGCGGCATGGGATGCGGTCGCCTTCGAGCTCGGTGTGCTGGCCTCCGGCTATACATCGGTGATTTCCGAGCTGACGAGTGGGCCGTGGGTCGGTCCGGCGGCGGCTTCGATGGTGGGTGCGTCCGCCCCGTATGTGGCATGGTTGCGCGCCAGCGCCATCCGGGCCGAACGGACCGCCAGTCAGGCGCGGTCGGCCGCGGCCGCCTATGAGGCGGCATTCGTCATGACCGTGCCCCCGCCCGTGGTCGCGGCTAACCGGGTCTTGTTGACGACGCTCATCGTCACCAACTTCTTCGGTCAGAACACCCCGGCGATCGCGGTCACGGAGGCCCAATACGCCGAGATGTGGGCCCAGGACGCCGCCGCGATGTACGGCTACGCCGCATCCTCGGCGACCGCCACCAGGCTGACCCCCTTCGTGCCGCCGCCCGCGACGACCAACCTGCCTGGACCGCTGTGGCAAGCATCCGCGATGGGAAAAGCCGCCACCACAACCGCGGTGGCTGGCGGGTCAACGCTGTTGGCGGCGACCCGGCGACCCGTCGCCCTCCCGCGGCTCGCGGCGTTGGCGCAATGGCTCGAAGCGCACCTGCCCGGCATCACGCCCGCCGAAAGGACCACGGTGGTCCGGCTGTTGGGGCAAAGCTACTTCGTCCTGGGGATGGTGCAGTTTTCCACATCGATAGCGCTGCAAACCATTCCCGGGACCGCCAGTGGCGCCGGGGCTCGGGATCCTCTGTCGTTGACAACTGGGGGTCGATGCTGCACGGCGCCCATGGCGGGGCCGCCGCGGAGTTCGAGGAGGATTTGGGCACGCTGACCCGCCCGGTGTCGGCGGCAATGGGCAAGGCGCGGTTGACGGGATCCCTGTCGACGCCGAGCAGTTGGGGTGCTGGGGTTCGAGAATTCGCCAACGCCGCCGCCGATGAGCAGCTCGACCTGGCCGGCTCGGTGGCGAGTGCGAAGTCGAACGCATACCTGCAGGGCATGCCGATGACAGCGGCCGGCAGGAATACCGCCGTGGCGGAGCAGAAATACGGATTCCGCTATCGGGTGATGCAACGCACTCCTGCTGGCGGGTAGCGGGGTCGAGCGGACCCATGGTGCCTATCGTGGAGGTATGTGCCGGAACATCACCGAACTGCGCGGGCTGGAGCCGCCGGCCACTGCCCAGGAAATCGCGGCCGCGGCGCGCCAGTATGTGCGCAAAGTCAGCGGGATCACCCATCCCTCGGCTGCCAACGCGGAAGCGTTTGAAGCCGCGGTCGCCGAAGTCACTGCGACCACGACACGGTTGCTCGCCGGGCTAGCCCCCCGGCGGCAGCCGCCAAAGACGGTTCCGCCGTTGCGCCGACCAGAGGTGGTGGCGCGGTTGGCGGGCTCGCAATCGCCATGACGCCCGCGCTGAAGGAGTGGAGCGCCGCGGTGCACGCGCTACTGGACGGGCGCCAGAAGGTGCTGCTGCGCAAGGGGGGCATCGGTGAGAAACGATTCGAGGTTGCGGCGCAAGAGTTTTTGCTGTTTCCGACGGTGGCGCACAGCCACACCGAGCGGGTTCGACCCGAGCACCGGGATCTACTGACCGCCGCCGCTGCCGATAGCACCGACGACCACCTGCTGATCCGTGCGGCAGCGAAAGTTGTTGCCGCACTGCCCGTCAACCGTCCGGAGGGGCTGGGAGAAATCGAGGATCTGCACATCTGGACCGCAGAGTCGGTACGGTCCGAGCGGCTCGACTTCCGGCCCAAACACAAGCTTGCCGTGCTGGTGGTGTCGGCGATCCCGCTCGCCGAGCCCGTGCGGGTGCGCCGCGTTCCGGAGTTCGGGGGGTGCACCAGTTGGGTCCGGTTGCCGATTGCGCCGAGCAACGCGGCACCGGTGCACGACGAGGCGCTGCTATCGCAGGTCGCTGCCCGCGTCCGTGATGCCGTCGGCTGACTAGCCGGCGCCTGAAACCCGCAACGTCAACTCCGATCGGTTACCACCAATTCACGCAATCCGACATGTTGCTGCGCTGGCCCGGTGACTTCCAGTTTCACGTAGCGGGCTAGCCGCGGCGGCGTAAGCTCGGTCCCCGTTTCGCTGAAATGCTCACCATCAACGGAGGTGAACAGGCGCAAGGAGCTCGGCGCAACATCAGTCCACGTCGTCGCGATCTTGGTGAGCTACCGTGGCTGGCCCAAGTCGACAGTGAGGGAGCCCGCGGTTCCGTTGGGCGCCCAGCTGGTCGCGTTGTTGCCGTCGACCGCAGCCTCGGCGTACCGTCCCGGCTCCTCCGATGTGGCGGTCGCGGGTCGGCACCGAGCGACATCGCTGGTCGGTGTGAGATCCGGGCGCCGGGTCTGGAGGACCAGCGGCTCTTGCGCGCTCACCACATGGTCCCCGTCCGTGGCGTGCACCGTGAATGGCTCACCGTCGCGAAGGCTGACCTGTGTGGTCTGGGGCCCGATGGCGATGTCGAAGGTGCGGCCCTGCCAATGCAGGTTGGCAACTTCCACGCCGTCGGCGAGCTGCGGCGGCAGCATCGAGTCGACGACGATGCCGTCGGCGCGCAGTCGCAGGCCGGTCAGACCGAAGGTGAACACCTGCGTGAATCCGCCGCCGGCGGTCAGGAAGCTAAACGCCGGAGGCCCGGTGCGCGCACTGCCACTGTCATCGCGAGTTTCCGAAAGCTGCGCGAATGGCGCTCTGAGGTATGGCAGCACGGAACGGTCCAGGTAGGTGTTGGTCGCACACCCCGGTTCGCCGGTGGCGGCCGCGTCGATTGCGTGCACGGCATCCGTCATGGCAGGACCGTCCGGGTCGGTGCGCGGTGCGTAGAAGTCGAGGGTGTTGGTCGCGGCTTCACGTAACATCGGCCACTCCAACGGATATTGGAGCAATACGGAGTCGGCCTGCTTGATCGTGCTGTCTCGGTAGCCGTCGTACTGCATGAACACCTTGTGGCTCTGGTCGAACGGAATCCGCAGGTGTGTTCGGCGATCTGTTCCCATCGCGGGGGTGCCGTTTCGCCAATCAGCCGCGCCGCTTCGGTGGCGCGGGTGAGCGCCATGGCGGCGCCCGCGTTGGTGAACACGCCATCGGTGACACCGTTGCTGTACTCGTCGGGCCCGGCGACGTTGGCAACCGAGTAGCTCCCGTCACGATTGACCCGCACGCGGCCGGCCCAGTACTCGGCGACCGCCTGCAGGACCGGCCAGCCGTCGTGGCGTAGCCATTGCCGGTCGCCGGTGGCCAGGTAGTACTGCCACATGGCAAACCCGACGTCACTTTGCAGATGGTTTTGGGTCAGGCAGTGCGGCGGATCCCAGCTGTGGCAGTCGGCGTATACATCGCCGGTGTCCGCACTCGTCCACGGGTAGAAAGCGCCCTTCTCGCCGATCGATTGCGCGTTACGGCGCGCTGCCGGCAGCGTTGTCACCCGGTAATCGATGATGTTGCGCGCGATTTCGGGGTGCGCGAGCAGCAGATTCGGGTACATCCACAGCTCGGTATCCCAAAAGATCAGCCCGGCGTAGTTGTCACTGCTCAGCCCGGCCGGCGCGACGCTGCTGGCCTGACCCTCACGGATGCTGGACAGCAGGGCGTAGTTCGTTGAACGCAACGCGTCCTGCAGCTGTGGACGCCCGACAACTCGGACGTCGCTTCGCCACAGCCGCGACCACTGCTCGGCATGCGTCGCGAACACATTGCCCCAACCGCGCTCGGCCGCATCCCGGGAGAACCGCACCGCGGTCGAGGCATCTCGGCGCCTGGTGTCCACGCCCACGAACTTTGCGAATTCGTAGGTGTGACCCGGCTCGACTTGGAAATCGACGGCATGCTCAGCGGTCAGACCGTCGGCGCGGTGGTGGTGTTCGCGCACCTTTGCTGACGGACCGGCCTGCAGCGTTGACGCGACCGCGCCGTTCACACCCACCCCGTCGGTGGAAAAGCCGACATGAATGGTGTTTTCGTCGGCACCAGACCCGGTCGGCTGTACCCGCCGTGCTCCGGCCCCATCGATTCGGTCGACGACCTGAGCCGGTCCGCTCCAGTGCGGCGTCATCTTCAGGCGCACCGCCCCGACGTGCGGGTTCGCTCGATCGGCCAGCACCTGGTACTCCAGGTCCGTCGCACGCCCGTCTGGTGTCGTCCACGTCAACGACGTGCGCAGTAGCCCGCACCTGACGTTGAGCGTCTGCCGAAAATTCGACACCTGCTTCGGGGACACATCGGGCGAGTACTTGTGGGCGCCTTGCTGTACCTCCAACGTCGACCACGTGGGTATCGCCGCGATGGCACGCCGGGGCGCGGAGCTCTGCTTGGTCGGAGCCGCGGAGTACAAGCCCGCGGTGAAAGCGCCGTCGAAACGCGGTGTGAAGAGGGGGAATCCGGTCTCCTCACCGGTCTGCGCATACCCCATGCCCGCCGGCGGCACTTGTTGCGACAGGTAGCCGTTGCCGACGAAGGCGTGCCGGCCATACGAGTTGTCGAACTCGTCAGACGTGAACTCCCAACCTGGTCCACCATCGCAGCGATCGGCCGCTGCCGGGGTCGCCTGGCTCGGTGCCACGGCGGAAGCGGTCAGCATCCCGGCTGCAACAACGGTGCAGAATCGGGTTAAGAGCCGACCGCGGCGCGCTCGAGTCTGAAACGCCGGGGTCACATCGGCCCGGTGGGCATTCTGGTCGGCCTTCACGTGAGCGAACCCCCAGGTGAACGTCGTGCGCCCGGCACGGTGGGCCGTTCGACTCCGAAGTCGGCTGCGCTGAGGGCGGATCGCGCGGCGGTGGGCACCACAGCGCCCGCGCCGCCCAGCGAACAACTGGTCAATACCTCGATCATGTAACGCACCAAATCGTCAATAGTTCCATCATGGGTGGGCTTGACCCCGTTCAATCGGTACGGGTCCGGCGGCTTGCGCCGTGTGAGCAAGTCGGTCTTGAACTCGACGGGAGCCGAGCATACCCAGAGCCGGTCGCGGACGCGAACCACACAGGCAGCGCGGGTCTGCACCCCAGCCAAATCGCGCGACGCTGCAATCAATGACGGGCAGATATCCCAAATGCTATGGAAAGCAGTGCTATTGAGGTGCAGAGGCGGAAACCGCCGGCTCCAGATTTTGCTGACCGACCGTGCCGCGGCGGAGGAGTTCAGGGATGCTAGCGCCCGCGTTGGGCGCTCATTGATCGTTGACGTGCTGCACTGCGCTACTGCGCATTTCAATCCGCGGTCGGCGCATCTCCGGGCCAAGCCCGTCGAGCCGCCATTTCGGCTCTCTCGGCCGAATCGCATTGACTGCCAGGCTAATTCGTCTCAATCGCAGATCCCGTGCGGACGCGTCATTCGGGTGATTCGTCGCTGCCCGCGTCCGTGATGTCGTTGGCTGACTGGTCGACACCCAGCAGCAGCCGCGACTGGCCGAAGTACACCGAGTGGGTGGCCGGTTGCACCTGCCGTCCGGTCAGGGTCGGCTCGTCGGTGCCCAGGTGGCGGGCATAACGCGGGAACCAGCTGCCCGCAATCAAGACGCGAATACGCGAGCCGGCCTTGAAGCGGTGAGCGATCGGATCGAGTTCGATGCGGACCGTTTCGGGCGCGTCGCCCAGTCGCTGGTAACCGTCACTGACGTTGCGGGATCGCCCGTTGCTGTCGACCTCACTGATCCGGACAAACACGTCGACGTTGGGATTGTCCGAGCTGTGGGTCAACTCGATCACCGGGTGCCCGTGAATCCACAGATCATGGGTCAGCGCGGAGCCGGTAAAGGTGAGCACGTCATTGCGTGACGCGAGCCGACTGTCGTTGCGATAGCCGGCTTTGGAGGACAACAGCGGGCCGCCGATGGTCGGGGTGGGATCGGTGGGGTCGTAGCGGAACGTTGCCGGTGTCGTTGCGTCGGGCGGCGCGATCTCGCTGAGGCGGCCGGTGGGGTGCAGGTAGAGCTCATGGTCAGTGGTTTTCGGCGGCCAGTCCGAAAGGTGGCGCCAGCCCTCGCCGGTCACGTAGACGCGAACCGCGTCGGGCCGGCGCAACTCGGCCGTGCCGCCCAGGTGGGTGTCGAGCCAGTCCAACGTCTCTTGTGCGCTGACGGCCAGCCCTTTGCTGAGTAGCTGCGAGTGAGTCCAGGGGCCGATGGTCAGCGCGACGTCCACGCCGCGGTCGCGCAGATGCCGATACTGTTGCAACGTTTGTTGCACAAAGACGTCTTGCCAACCGCCGACCAGAAGTACCGGAACCTGCACCCGGTCCAATGCGTCCGGGGAGCGCATCCGGTCCCAAAACGGATCGCTGTGGTCGGTGTGCTCGAGCCACGATTCGAACCACGGCGCCCCCGTACCGAGCAGCGTCCTGGCCGATTCACCCATCGGTAATTCGGCCGCCGCTCGCGCCACCCGGCGCGGGGCGGTCAGTTGGCGGATTCCGGTCCGGATGCGCACCGGATCCTCCTGGCGGGCGACCAACTCGCTCCAGCCCAGGAAGTCGTTGATGGCAAACGAGCCGGTGCCCCAGACCGAGGACCGCAAGTCGTGGGGGCCCGCGGTGATCACCGCCGCGGCCAGCTCCGGAGGCGGATCCTGCAACAACGCCCACTGGGTGAACCCCAGGTAGGACACCCCGATGGTGGCGAACCGGACGGTGAACCAGGGCTGCCGGCGCAGCCACTCGACGGTGTCCGCGCCGTCGGCCGCCTCGTTGACCATTGGCTCGAACTGCCCGGCGGACCCGAAGGTTCCCCGCACGCTCTGCAGCACGACGTGGTAGCCGCGGGCGGCATACAGGCGGGCGAACACCAACGAGAACGGAAATCCGCGCCCGTAGGGTCCGCGGACCAGCACGGTCCCGGCAGGTCGCGACGTAGTGGGGCAGTAGTGGTCGGCCACCAGGTGGACACCGTCGCGCATCGGGACTCCGACGCGGCTCACGGTGTAGCGAGTGGTCGCGCGCGGTAGGCCCAATAAGCCGCCGAGAGCGCCGCCGGCCGCGCTGCCGCCGACTCGTTTGGTCAAGGCGCGCAGCGTGGGCTGCCCGACGTCGGTTGAAGTGATGGTCATATCCCCAGGTTAGCCACGCTCGCTAGCGGAGCTAGAAAACGTAGTAGGAGGCAAGTTCATTTGCCCGCTGCAGGTTGGTTGCCTGGCAGTCGACATCGGGCTCGGAGTAGACGGTGGAGTAGTAGAGCGACTGCTGGATCACCCCGTAGCTGGTTTTGAAGGTGACCATGCAGGAGGAGAACCAGAAGCTGTTGTGATAGGTCGGCTTCATCACCCAGTACTGAGCCGCCCGGTGGCCCGCGATAGTGGTCTCGATGGCATCCGGCGGCAGGGTCTGAGCGTAGGTGTGCCAGACGATCGTTTCGACGGCCATCTGGTAGTTGCCCGCATCGAAGTGGCACCGCAACCCATCCTCGTGTTCAGGCGGCGTGTAGGCCAGACCGAGTCGCTGCACGGCGTCGAACGGGATGTCTTCGCACGCGTCGAACGGGCGTACGTTGTTGGTCTCCACGATCGGGCTCTTCATCGTGCTCGACAGCGGCGCGGTGGTTGAGCGCAGATCGATGTTTTCGCCTCTGGTGGGGGCCGGCGCGACGCCCTGCCAGCCGATCACCGCCGCTGCGACCAGTGCGCCAAGCGCTCCGGCCAGACGCACTTTGGTAAGCACGACACCCCCTGCCTTTGGGCGGTCCCTTTGCCCGGAGTGTACAAGTCGGCTCCGCGCCGCCACAGTCAAACGAGAACTTGTTCTAGTCCGGGGGGTTGATTTCTTGGTGGCCAACTCGAGCGTGGCGCAGCTCGAATTTCGCCCTGACCCGCGATGAAGTGCGCTTGGTGGCGCCCAGCGCAAGAATGTCTGGGTGTTTGAGATCAACCCGGAGCAATGGGTGCGCTCAGCGGCGCATGTCACCGGGCAGGGGGAGGACTTGGCGGCCGGACATTTGTCGTCCGATCATCGGATCCAGGCCGCTCAGTCCGGGTGGCAGGGCGCGTCGGCGCTGGCTCTCAATGCCGCCATGGACGACTGGTTGGAAATGTCGAGGGCGTTGTTGAGCAGAATCGGCGATCATGCACGCGGCCTGCATCAAGCCGCCGTCGCGCATGCGGCGGCGGAGGAGGAGCGGGCCCGCGCGCTCGCCCAAGTGGGCGTTGGTTTTGAGCGATGTTGCTGACGGTCGCCGATATCGATCGGTGGGACGCGCAAGCGGTTCGGGAGGTGTTCCACGCGGCCACCGCCCGAGCCCAGGTGAGCTTGGAGGTGTCGCGTCAGCTGGCCACGCTGTCGATTTTTGCCAACTCCCGTGGCAAGACCGCCGAGGCTGCCGCGCATCAGAACGCGGGACTTCGCCGCGATCTCGACGCCCACGGTAATGAAGCGTTGGCAGTTGCGAGGGCGGCGGATCGGGCCGCTGATGGGATTGTGAAGGTCCAATCGGAGTTGGCCGCGTTGCGCAATGCCGCCGCGGCCGCCGAACTGCAGATCGATGCGCTGAGCAGCCGGGTGGTGCCGATTGCGGGCTTGCGCCACACCGAGTCCGAATGGGCGCGGGTGCTTGCCAAGCAAGCCGAGCTGCAGGCTGACCTGGGGGCGATTGTGGTTGAGGCGAACACCATCGACGAGGAATTGGCGTCAGCGGTCAACATGGCCGACGGTGATTCGCCCATCCCGGCCGAGGCCGGTGCGCCGGTCGGACCCGAGGGACTGACACCGACTTAGCGGGCCAGCGATGCCAACGAGGAGCTGTTGCGTGAGGAACGCGCCAAGCTGCGAGCCCGGATTGGGCAGTTGCAGGGGCGCTATGACCAGCTGGCGGCGCGGGGCGCCAGCGACTACAACAACGGCATCCTCGACAGCGATGCGATGGGCCAGCTCGCCGCCCTTGGCGATCAGCTGACCGCCGCCAAGGGCCGGCTGGGCGATCTAGATGCTGTTGATCAGGCACTGCGAAACGCCCCGGAAACCTACCTGGCCCAGTTGCGGGTTCCGGACGACCCGCACCAGCAGGTGCTGGCTGCGGTGGCTGTGGGTAATCCGGACACCGCAGCCAATGTTTCGGTGACCGTGCCCGGAGTCGGTTCCACCACCCGGGGCACCCTGCCGGGCATGGTCACAGAGGCGCGGAATCTACAAAGCGAAGAAATGCGGCAGTTGAAGAATGCCGGCAAACCGACGTCGGTCGCCGCGATCGCCTGGATGGGCTATGAGCCGCCCCCCAACCCGCTCGACACCGCAACTGCGGGTGACCTGTGGCAGACCATGACCGATGGGCAGGCACGTGCGGGCGCCGGCGATTTGTCCAGGTATTTGCAGCAGGTGCGCGCCAATAACCCCTCCGGCCACCTCACCGTGTTGGGGCACTCCTATGGCTCGTTGACGGCGTCGCTGGCCCTGCAGGACCTCAACGCCCATGGCGCGCATCCCGTCAACGATGTCGTGTTCTACGGTTCACCCGGCCTGGAGCTCTACAGCCCGGCTCAACTGTGACTCGAGCACGGGCATGCTTATGTCATGCAGGCGCCGCACGATTTGATCACCGGCGTGGTGGCCCCGCTGGCCCCGCTGCACGGTTGGGGGCCGGACCCGTATCTGACTCCCGGCTTGACGGAGTTGTCGTCACAGGCCGGTTTCGATCCCGGTGGGATCTGGCGGGACGGGGTGTATGCCCATGGTGATTATCCGCGAGTCTTCCAAGATGCCGCCGGGCAGCCACAGCTGCGGATGTCGGGCTATAACCTGGCGGCGATCGCCGCTGGGCTGCCGGACAATAAGGTCGGCGCGCCGTTGCTTCCGCCGGTTCTGGGCGGCGGGATGCCGGCAGCGCCCGGCCACGTATTGGCGGGAGGGCATTGATGCGGTGGCGGCTGGTGGGGTTGTTGGCGCTGGTTTGTGTGCTGGTGCTGGGGTGCGGTTCCAGTGGTTCTGGTGGTCTTGGGCGTGGTGGTGAGCAGGAGGGCCCGTTGAGTCCGGAGAAGGTTGCTGAACTGGAGAACCCGTTGCGGGCCAAGCCTTCGTTGGAGGCGGCCAAGGATCAGTACCGCGCCGCGGTGACCCGGATGGCCGATGCGATCGCGGCTCTGGTGCCGGGGTTGACCTGGTCGATGGATGTGGACAGCTGGAATCATTGCGGTGGCGAGTACGTCTGGACCAACGCCAGAATGGCGTATTTCATGGTCGGATTCAGCGGGCCGATTCCCGACGACAAGTGGCCGCAGGCTGTTCGGATTGTCAAAGATGGTGGGCAGCAGTTCGGCGCCACCACCTTTGGGGTGATGAAGGACAAGCCGGGTGACCATGACGTCTACCTCGCTGGGCACGGGGGCGTCGAGTTCAAACTGGGCACCCAGGTGGCCTCATCGCTCACGGCGCAGTCGGACTGCCGGATCAGTGAAACCGACACACCCAGCCCACCGCCGCCCCCGTAGCCGGTTGCCGGACGGTGCTTGTCGGCGCTTGCCGCAGCGGTGTGAAGGGGGGTATTGATGCGGTGGCGGCTGGTGGGGTTGCTGGCGCTGGTTTGTGTGCTGGTGCTGGGATGTGGTTCCAGTGGTTCTGGTGGTCTTGGGCGTGGTGGTGAGCAGGAGGGCCCGTTGAGTCCGGAGAAGGTTGCTGAACTGGAGAACCCGTTGCGGGCCAAGCCTTCGTTGGAGGCGGCCAAGGATCAGTACCGCGCCGCGGTGACCCGGATGGCCGATGCGATCGCGGCCCTGGTGCCGGGGTTGACCTGGTCGATGGATGTGGACAGCTGGAATGGGTGTGGAGGCGATTACGAGTGGACCAGGGCCAGAACGGCGTATTTCATGGTCGGATTCAGCGGGCCGATTCCCGACGACAAGTGGCCGCAGGCTGTTCGGATTGTCAAAGATGGTGGGCAGCAGTTCGGTGCCACCACCTTTGGGGTGATGAAGGACAAGCCGGGTGACCATGACGTCTACCTCGCTGGGCACGGGGGCGTCGAGTTCAAACTGGGCACCCAGGTGGCCTCATCGCTCACGGCGCAGTCGGACTGCCGGATCAGTGAGACCGACACACCCAGCCCACCGCCGACCCCTTAGCCTGGGGCCTTGAACCCCGCCGCTGCGCCCGAGGTGTGCGGGACCCAAGGATTTCGTCTCCACTTCACCGGGTCGTTAGGCTGGTGAGTCGTGACAGGACACGAATCGACCGGCGGGGCGCAGCCGACGTTGTGGGCTGTCTCCGATCTGCACACCGGTCATATGGGCAACAAGCCGGTCACCGAGTCGCTGTACCCCTCCTCGCCAGAGGACTGGCTGATCGTCGCCGGCGACGTTGCCGAGCGCACCGACGAGATTCGTTGGTCGCTGGACTTGCTGCGGCGGCGATTCGCAAAGGTGATCTGGGTGCCCGGAAACCATGAGCTTTGGACCACCACCCGCGATCCGATGCAGATTTTTGGCCGGGCGCGCTATGACTACCTGGTCAACATGTGCGACGAAATGGGCGTGGTGACACCCGAGCACCCCTTCCCGGTATGGACCGAACGGGGTGGCCCGGCCACCATCGTGCCGATGTTCTTGCTGTACGACTACTCGTTTCTGCCCAGCGGCGCGACCACCAAAGCCGAGGGTATGGCCATCGCCAAGCAACGCAATGTGGTGGCCACCGACGAATTCCTGCTCTCGCCCGAGCCCTATGCCACCCGGGATGCCTGGTGCCGCGAGCGGGTTGCCGCTACCCGCGCCCGTCTCGAACAGCTCGACTGGATGCAGCCCACCGTGCTGGTGAATCACTTCCCGCTGCTGCGCGAACCGTGTGACGCGATGTTCTACCCGGAATTCTCGATGTGGTGTGGAACCACCAAGACGGCCGACTGGCATACCCGCTACAACGCGCTGTGTTCGGTCTACGGCCATCTGCACATCCCGCGCACCACATGGCATGACGGCGTGCGCTTTGAAGAGGTGTCGGTGGGCTACCCGCGGGAATGGCGTCGACGCAAGCCCTACAGCTGGCTGCGTCAGGTGTTGCCGGACCCCCAGTACGCGCCGGGGTACCTCAACGACTTCGGCGGTCATTTCGTGATCACTCCGGAGATGAGGGCGCAGGCCACCAAGTTCCGGGAAAGACTGCGGCAGCGGCAGGAGCGGTGACAATCAGCATGTTGGTCTCGTCGGTTCTACCCGGCACCGTGGTCGATGATCTGGCGTATGCGGAGCTGTACTCGGACCCGCCCGGCCTGGTGCCGCTGCCCGAAGAGGAACCACTGATCGCCAGGTCGGTTGCCAAGCGGCGCAACGAGTTCATCACCGTCCGCCACTGTGCTCGCGTCGCGTTGGGCGACCTCGGTGTGCCGCCGGTGCCGATTCTCAAGGGCGACAAGGGGCAACCGTGCTGGCCCGACGGCGTGGTGGGTAGCCTCACCCACTGCTCGGGCTACCGCGGTGCCGTGGTCGGTCGCAGCGCCGCGGTGCGTTCGGTGGGCATCGACGCCGAACCGCATGACGTGTTGCCCAACGGCGTGCTCGATGCGATCAGCCTGCCCGAAGAGCGCGACGAGATACCGTCGGCAATGCCGGACGGCCTGCACTGGGACCGCATACTGTTCTGCGCCAAGGAAGCAACCTACAAAGTATGGTTTCCGCTGACCAATCGGTGGCTGGGATTCGAGGACGCGCACATCACGTTCGAGGCCGACGACTCGGGGCGGAGCGGCCGCTTTGTCTCCCGCATCTTGATCGATCCGAGTGCGCTGTGGGGCCCGCCCCTGACGACACTTCACGGTCGATGGTCGGTTGAGCGCGGGCTGGTGCTGACCGCGATCGTGCTATGAGCCGGCAGAACGCCGGTCCCGGCTTTTGCCCGGGCATCGTTGTGGTCGACAAGCCGGGCGCAATGACCAGCCACGACGTGGTTGGGCGCTGCCGCAGGATCTTTGGCACCCGCCGGGTCGGCCACGCGGGAACCCTGGACCCGATGGCCACCGGTGTGCTGGTGATCGGCATCGAGCGTGCCACCAAGATCCTTGGCCTGCTGACCGCCACGTCGAAGTCGTACGCCGCCACCATCCGGTTGGGCCAGACGACCTCCACCGAGGACGCCGAAGGCGAGCCGCTGGCCTCGGTGTCCGCCGAACATGTCGCACCCGAGGCAATCGCGGCGGCGATCTTGGATTTGACTGGCGACATCAGACAAGTTCCGTCGGCGGTCAGCGCGATCAAGGTGGACGGCCGGCGCGCGTATCAACTGGCCCGGGAAGGCCAGACGGTCGAGCTTGCGGCGCGCCCGGTGCGCATCGACCGATTCGAGCTGATGGATCTTCGGCGCGGCGCCGATGTGATCGATATCGACGTCGAAGTCGACTGCTCGTCAGGGACCTACATCCGCGCCCTGGCGCGCGATCTTGGTGCGGCGCTCGATGTGGGCGGCCATTTGACGTCGCTGCGGCGCACTCGCGTTAGTCACTTCGACCTGTCCCAGGCCGCGTCACTCGACGAGCTGGCCGAGCGGCCGGCGCTGAGCCTGACCCTCGATCAGGCCTGCCTGCTGATGTTTCCGCGCCGCGACCTCACCGTCGACGAATCTCAGTCCGTGGGCAACGGTCGTCCCCTTGAACCGGCCGGAATCGACGGCATCTACGCCGCCAGCGATGCCGATGGCCGGGTGATTGCGCTGTTGCGCGACGAGGGGCGCCGCACCAAGTCGGTGGTGGTGATCCGCCCGGCGACGATGTAGGGGACCTGCCCCTAAAGTCGATGCGGCCGGGTTGCACACTGTGCAAGAGGGGTCGTTCCGGCCTTTCAGCCGCTAAGGGGGGCCTGGAAGGGTAGTAGGGGTAAAGATGCCTAACAACGGGTCGAACAGGGTTTTTGTCATCGGCGTCGGTATGACGAAGTTTGAGAAGCCGGGTCTTCGTGAAGGCTGGGATTATCCCGACATGGCGCGCGAGTCGGGAACCAACGCGCTCAATGACGCCGGCATCGAGTACCGCGAAGTCGAGCACGCCTACGTCGGCTATGTCTATGGAGAGTCGACGTCGGGTCAGCGGGCGGTCTACGAGCTGGGTATGACGGGCATTCCGGTCGTCAACGTCAACAACAACTGCTCCACCGGTTCCACCGCGTTGTTCCTGGCGGCACAGGCGATCCGCGGCGGACTCGCCGACTGCACCGTCGCGCTGGGCTTCGAGAAGATGAAGCCGGGCTCGCTGTCCTCGTCCTACGACGACCGCACGCAACCGATGGACAAACACGTCAAGGCGCTGGCCCAAATAGCCGAATTCGCGTTTCCGGTGGCTCCCTGGATGTTTGGGGCCGCCGGACGCGAACACATGCAGCAGTACGGCAGCACGGCCGAGCACTTCGCCAAGATTGGCTTCAAGAACCACAAGCATTCGGTCAACAACCCGTTCGCGCAGTTCCAGGAGGCCTACACGCTCGACGACATCCTGGCGTCGCGGATGATCTACGAACCACTCACCAAGCTGCAGTGTTCGCCGACCTCAGACGGCTCGGGGGCGGCGATCCTGGCGTCGGAATCCTTCGTCGACAGCCACGGGCTGGCCGGGCGAGCGGTCGAGATCGTCGGCCAGGCCATGACCACCGACTTCGCGTCGACCTTCGACGGCAGCGCCAAGAACCTCATCGGATACGACATGAATATTCAAGCGGCACAGCGCGTTTACCAACAATCTGGACTTGGCCCCGAAGACTTTCAAGTGATCGAGCTGCACGACTGCTTCTCGGCCAACGAGTTGTTGCTCTACGAAGCGCTGGGCCTGTGTGGCCAAGGTGAGGCGCCCAAACTGATCGACAACGGCGACACCACCTACGGCGGACGTTGGGTGGTCAACCCTTCGGGTGGGCTGATCTCCAAGGGGCATCCGCTCGGTGCGACCGGTCTGGCCCAGTGCTGCGAACTCACCTGGCAGCTTCGTGGCACCGCCGACAGGAGGCAGGTCGACAACGTCACGGCCGCGCTACAGCACAATATCGGGCTCGGTGGCGCCGCCGTGGTCACCGCCTACCAGCGCGCCGAACGCTGAGCGGCGAGCGGGCGGCGAGGCGGCTCCGATGATCGAGTGGTCCGACACAGATCTGATGATGCGCGACGCGGTTCGTCAATTCATCGACAGGGAGATTCGGCCAAATCTGGATGAACTGGAAACCGGTGCGCTATCGCCGTATCCGATCATGCGCAAGCTGTTCAGTCAGTTCGGTTTGGATGTGCTGGCCGCCGAATCGGTCAAGTCGATATTGGACGCCGAGCGCGCCAACCAAGGCGAAAAGCGGCACCGAACCAGCGGTTCGGGTGGCCTGGGGCCCCAGGCGTCGATGGCCGCGGTGCTGGTGTCCGAGCTCGCCGGAGTCAGCATCGGCTTGCTGAGCACGGTCGCGGTGAGCCTTGGATTGGGCGCGGCGACCATCATGAGCCGCGGCACGCTGGCGCAGAAGCAGCGCTGGTTGCCCGAGTTGATGACGCTGGAAAAGGTCGCGGCTTGGGCGATCACCGAGCCGGATTCCGACTCGGATGCGTTCGGCGGCATGAAGACTCACGTCAAACGTGACGGCGCCGACTACATCCTCAACGGTCAGAAGACTTTCATCACCAACGGTCCTTACGCCGACGTGTTGTTGGTGTACGCCAAACTCGACGAGGCCGGAGCCACGTCCTCGGACCGGCGGGACCGGCCGGTACTCATCTTTGTGCTCGAATCGGGTATGGCAGGCCTCACGCAAGGCAAGCCATTCAAGAAAATGGGCATGATGTCCTCGCCGACCGGTGAGTTGTTCTTCGACAACGTGCGGCTGACTCCGGACCGTCTGCTCGGCGAGAGTGAACACCACGGCGACGGTGACGGACGTGAGAGCGCCCGTGCCAATTTCGCCGTGGAACGTCTCGGGGTGGCGCTGATGGCGCTGGGCATCATCAACGAATGTCACCGATTGTGCGTGGACTACGCAAAGACTCGTACGTTGTGGGGCAAGAACATCGGGCAGTTCCAACTGATCCAGCTCAAGCTGGCCAAGATGGAGGTGGCCCGAATCAACGTCGAGAACATGGTCTTTCAGACACTCGAGAAGCTCAAGGCGGGCAGGGAACCGACACTGGCCGAAGCGTCGGCGATCAAGCTGTACTCCTCCGAAGCCGCCACCGACGTCGCGATGGAGGCCGTCCAGTTATTTGGCGGCAACGGCTACATGGCCGAGTACCGGGTGGAACAGCTTGCGTGCGATGCAAAGTCGCTGATGATCTATGCCGGAAGCAATGAGGTCCAGGTAACTCACATCGCCAAGGGCCTTCTTGGCTGAGGTCGGATCAGACCGATCAGGCCACCACCCAGATCGCTCGCGCCGCGGGGCTCCCCAAATCGACCGTGTTCGCGGCGCCGTCGGCCGATTCGATCGCCACCGAGATCATGCCGGCGAACTCACGCCGGGTCAGGACCCGCAGCTGCGAGTCGAGGTTGATCCCGACACTGTCGAAATACCGCAGCATCTCCGGGTCGGCATCGGATATGCGTGCCACGGTCGCGGTGTCACCATCCCGACAGGCCCACAGCTGGCGGGCCGGTGGGGTGGGCACTTGCCCGTCGGAGGCGGGAATGGGATCACCATGGGGATCCCGCCGCGGGAAGCCCAGCTTCGCGTCGATCCGGGCCACCAGGCGATCCGATACCGCGTGCTCGAGCACCTCGGCCTCGTCGTGCACCTCATCCCAGCCGTAGCCGAGCTCATTGACCAGGAAGGTTTCCAAGAGCCGGTGCCGGCGCACCATCGTCAGCGCGGCTCGCCGCCCCGAGTCGGTCAGGGTCACTGCACCGTACTTTTCGTGGTCGACCAAGCCCTGCTCGGCGAGTTTGCGTATCGACTCCGAAGCGGTGCTGGCCGACACGCCGATCTTCTCCGCCAGCATCTTGGTGCTGACCCTTTCCCGCGACCACTCCTGCGCCGTCCAAATGACTTTCAGATAGTCCTGGGCAACCGTGGTGAGACCGCCAGGCTCCTCGTCAGCCCTCACAGGAGAAAGTTTAGGCAACCCACGCCTGATCGGCGGTCCAGCCCGCCAAACGAGCGTGTCCCGGTGGGCCCCGATGACCGTCCGAGCGCGCTCCGAACCCGCTCGGACAGTGCCGGCAAGACCCGCCAACCCCAGCGATGCTGTACGCCGCGGTCCCATCGCGCCGTAGGCTTGCGGTTGTGCAGCGGTGGCGTGGCCAGGACGAGATCCCCACGGACTGGGGCAGGTGCGTGCTCACCGTCGGGGTATTCGACGGTGTGCACCGCGGGCATGCCGAGTTGATCGCGCACGCCGTGAAGGCCGGCAGGGCGCGCGGCGTGCCGACCGTGATGATGACCTTCGATCCACACCCGATGGAAGTGGTCTACCCCGGCAGCCACCCGGCGCAGCTGACGACGCTGACCCGTCGCGCTGAATTGGTCGAAGAGCTGGGCATCGACGTGTTCCTGGTGATGCCGTTCACCACCGATTTCATGAAGCTCACACCGGATCGCTTCATCCACGAACTGCTGGTCGAGCACCTGCACGTGGTCGAGGTCGTGGTCGGTGAGAACTTCACCTTCGGCAAGAAGGCGGCCGGCAGCGTCGACACCCTGCGCCACGCCGGCGAGCGATTCGGGTTCGCCGTGGAGGCCATGTCGCTGGTGTCCGAGCACCACAGCAACGAGACCGTGACGTTCTCGTCCACCTACATCCGGTCGTGTGTGGACGCCGGTGATGTCATGGCGGCCACCGAAGCCCTGGGCCGCCCGCATCGTGTCGAGGGCGTCGTGGTCCGCGGCTACGGGCGTGGCGCCGAACTGGGGTTCCCCACCGCTAACGTTGCGCCGCCGATGTATTCGGCCATACCGGCCGACGGGGTCTACGCCGCCTGGTTCACCGTCCTGGGACACGGCCCGGTGACCGGCGCGGTCATACCGGGGGAGCGTTACCAGGCGGCCGTCTCGGTCGGGACCAACCCGACGTTCTCCGGACGCACCCGCACGGTCGAGGCGTTTGTCCTGGACACCGCCGCGGACCTCTACGGTCAGCACGTGGCGCTGGACTTTGTTGCCCGCATCCGAGGCCAGAAGAAATTCGCTTCCGTGCCCGAATTGGTCGCCGAGATCGGGGCGGATACTGAACGGAGCCGGGTCCTGCTGTCGACCGGCTGACCCGCGGCGTTTGTGTCTGTCGGCCACACCGCTGCTAGACTGCCCGACGACATCGGCGCGTGCTGCGGTTCGCGGTGGCCGCGCCGGCTAATCCCTGATCGCGGACCAATTGATGGAGATGTTTCGTGGCGCTGACTGCCGAGCAGAAAAAGGAAATTCTGAATTCCTACGGTCTTCATGAGACCGACACCGGATCCCCGGAGGCGCAGATTGCGCTGCTGACCAAGCGGATCTCTGACCTCACCGAGCACCTCAAGGTGCACAAGCACGACCACCACTCGCGGCGTGGACTGCTGCTCCTGGTGGGGCGCCGGCGCCGGCTGATCAAGTACATCTCCCAGATCGATGTGCAGCGCTATCGCTCGCTCATTGAGCGGCTGGGCCTGCGTCGCTGACCCCCGGCGCGATGCGCGCCTTGTTCTTGGCCGTGCTGATGGTTCTGGCGGTGCCGGCATCCGGCGTCTTGGTGGGTTGCTCGTCAACCACCAAGGCCGCCGACCTGGCGGTGGGTGACTGCCTCAAACTTGCCGGACCGCCGGACCGGCCGCAGGCCACCAAGGCCGCGTGCGGCAGCGAGGACTCCAACTTCAAGGTCGTTGCCGTCGCCAAGGATGGGACCGACCACACGGAGTGCCCGGCCGACGTGGATTCGTCGTACTCCAGCCGCAACGTGCTGGGCGACGCAAACAGCACCCTGTGCCTGGACGTCGACTGGGTGCTGGGCAGTTGTATGAGTGTCGACCCGGACCACAAGACCGACCCGTTTCGAGTGGGCTGCAACGACGCGTCGGCGCCGCACCGGCAACGGGCCACCCAGATTCTCCAAGATGTCGCATCCCCGGTCACCGTGGATCAGTGCGCCAGCGGTGTGGGCTACACCTACACCGAACGGCGGTTCGTTGTCTGTGTGGAGGACGTCGGCGGCAGTTCCCAGACGTAGTGGGTGAGTTTGATCGTTCCATCAGGAGAAGTTGATGCCCTTCCCGGTCGCTGAGAAGTACATCCTCGACACCGAGGAGAAGCTCGGAGTTACCTTCCCCGCGGCGTTCCGGGCGAAGATGATGGCCGATAACGGTGGGGCTGTCGAGACGTCGTCGGACGTCTGGGACTTGCACCCCTTCTTCGACACGAGCGACAAACAGCGGCTGAAGCGGACCTGCAATGACATTGTCCGCGAGACGGCAAGCTCCAAGGAATGGTTCGGCTTTCCGGTCAACGCCGTCGCCATTGGGGCCAACGGTTGCGGCGACCGGCTCGTCTTGTTGCCTGGTGTGAATGGTTCGGCATTGCGCGACGAGGTCTTCTGCTGGGACCACGAGTTGGGCGAGCTCGAGAAGGTCGCCGACGATTTCACGGAACTGGAATTGGCTTAGAACCGGAGCCCTCGATAATCGTCGACAGGTTCCCATCATGGCCGGGCATCGTGGCGAATTGGCCGGTGTACAGTGAGGAAGTTCTGGGCCCATTCGGCCCAGGCACTGTGGTGCGGTTCACGCAGATCCGCGTGCGCCGTTCCAGCGAGTCGCTACGTATGTCCGAGGGAGCAGCCCTGCCTGTATCGGGCGGTCTTCGGTAGTGGCTGCCGGGCACCCCGGATCTGGGGAAAGTCCGGCCGCTTCGATCGACGGCCGTAGCCGCATCCAGGCCGGCCCATCTGGGTCCGCGAGGAGTCCTGCAAACTCATCGGGTTGCGTGTGACGCCGCGAAACAGCTGAATAACCCAGAGAGGGCCGCACGGACGTTATGTCTGTAGCTGAAACTGAAGAAGGCGTGTTCGAAGCAACCGCCACCATCGACAACGGGAGCTTCGGCACCCGCACCATCCGTTTCGAGACTGGCCGATTGGCCCAGCAGGCCGCCGGCTCGGTGGTCGCATACCTCGACGACGAGAACATGTTGCTGTCGGCGACCACCGCCAGCAAGAACCCCAAAGAGCATTTCGACTTCTTTCCGCTGACCGTCGATGTCGAAGAGCGGATGTATGCCGCCGGCCGCATCCCCGGTTCGTTCTTCCGTCGTGAGGGCCGCCCCTCCACCGACGCGATCCTGACCTGCCGGCTCATCGACCGCCCGCTGCGGCCGTCGTTCGTCAACGGACTGCGCAACGAGATCCAGGTCGTGGTGACGATCCTGAGCCTGGACCCCAACGACCTGTACGACGTGGTGGCGATCAACGCCGCGTCGGCCTCGACCCAACTGGCCGGGCTGCCGTTCTCCGGTCCCGTCGGGGGCGTGCGGGTGGCCCTCATCGACGGCCAGTGGGTCGCATTCCCCAACGTCGAGCAGCTCGAGCGCGCCGTGTTCGACATGGTGGTTGCCGGACGGATTGTCGGCACCGAGGAAGACGGCACGCCCGACGTCGCGATCATGATGGTCGAGGCCGAGGCCACCGACAAGGTCATCGAGCTGGTTGAGGGTGGCGCCCCGGCGCCGACCGAGAGCGTGGTCGCGCAGGGTCTGGAAGCGGCCAAGCCGTTCATCGCGGCGCTGTGCACCGCGCAGCAGGAGCTGGCCGACGCATCTGGGGCCACCGCCAAGACCGGTGCCGAATATCCGGTGTTCCCCGAATACGGCGACGACGTCTACTACGTGGTGTCCTCGGTGGCTACCGATGGACTGGCCGCGGCGTTGACCATCGGTGGTAAGGCCGAACGAAACCAGCGCACCGAGGAAATCAAGGCCGAGGTGCTCGAACGGCTGGCCGACACCTACGAGGGCCGGGAAAAAGAGATCGGCGCCGCGTTCCGCTCGCTGACCAAGAAGCTGGTACGGCAGCGCATCGTCACCGATCACTTCCGCATCGACGGCCGCGGCATCACCGACATCCGCGCATTGTCGGCCGAAGTCGCCCTGGTTCCGCGGGCCCACGGCAGCGCGCTATTCGAGCGCGGTGAGACCCAGATTCTCGGCGTGACCACGCTCGACATGGTCAAGATGGCGCAGCAGATCGACTCGCTGGGGCCGGAGACCACCAAGCGGTACATGCACCACTACAACTTCCCGCCGTTCTCCACTGGTGAGACCGGCCGGGTCGGTTCGCCCAAGCGACGGGAGATCGG
This sequence comes from Mycobacterium liflandii, assembly GCF_022354805.1. NCBI lineage: Bacteria > Bacillati > Actinomycetota > Actinomycetes > Mycobacteriales > Mycobacteriaceae > Mycobacterium > Mycobacterium liflandii. The sequence goes on from NZ_CP023138.1 coordinate 2,784,647, forward strand.
GCACGGTGCGCTGGCGGAGCGGGCGCTGATGCCGGTGCTGCCCAGCGTTGAGGAATTCCCGTACGCCATTCGCCAGGTATCCGAAGCGCTGGGTTCCAACGGCTCGACCTCGATGGGGTCGGTGTGCGCTTCGACGCTGGCGCTGCTCAACGCCGGCGTGCCGTTGAAGGCGCCGGTGGCCGGTATCGCCATGGGCCTGGTGTCCGACGATGTCGAGGTGGACGGCAAGACCGAGCGCCGTTTCGTCACCTTGACCGACATCCTGGGCGCCGAAGACGCGTTCGGTGACATGGACTTCAAGGTCGCCGGAACCAAGGACTTCGTCACTGCACTGCAGCTGGACACCAAGCTCGATGGGATCCCGTCGCAGGTTCTGGCCGGTGCGCTGGCCCAGGCGAAGGATGCGCGCCTGACCATCCTCGAGGTCATGGCCGAGGCCATTGACACGCCCGACGAGATGAGCCCGTACGCGCCTCGGGTGACCACCATCAAGGTTCCGGTGGACAAGATCGGTGAGGTGATCGGGCCCAAGGGCAAGGTCATCAACTCGATCACCGAGGAGACCGGCGCGCAAATCTCCATCGAGGACGATGGCACCGTGTTCGTCGGCGCCACCGACGGGCCGTCGGCTCAGGCTGCCATCGACAAGATCAACGCCATCGCCAACCCGCAACTGCCTACCGTTGGTGAGCGGTTCCTGGGCACGGTGGTCAAGACGACCGACTTCGGTGCCTTTGTGTCGCTGCTGCCCGGTCGCGATGGCCTGGTGCACATCTCCAAGCTGGGCAAGGGCAAGCGCATCGCCAAGGTCGAGGACGTCGTCAATGTCGGCGACAAGCTGCGGGTGGAGATCGCCGACATCGACAAGCGCGGCAAGATCTCGCTGGTGTTGGTGGCCGAGGACGACGATTCAGCCGCTGCGGCGGCCGCCGATTCCCCGGCGCCGGCTGATGCCGCCACGGCAAGCAGCTGACCCTGCGGCCGTCCCGGCACTGCGCCGCACCACACTGCCGGGCGGTCTGCGGGTCGTCACCGAATACCTGCCTGCGGTGCGCTCCGCGTCGGTCGGGGTCTGGGTAGGGGTCGGGTCGCGGGACGAGGGCACGACGGTGGCCGGTGCCGCGCACTTCCTCGAGCACCTGCTCTTCAAGTCGACCCCGACCCGCACCGCGGTGGACATCGCTCAGGCGATGGACGCCGTCGGTGGGGAGCTCAACGCGTTCACCGCCAAGGAGCACACCTGCTACTACGCGCACGTGCTCGACAACGACCTAGAGCTGGCCGTGGAACTGGTGGCCGACGTGGTGCTCAACGGACGCTGCGCCGCCGACGATGTCGAGCTGGAACGTGACGTCGTTCTCGAGGAGATCGCGATGCGCGACGATGACCCCGAGGACGCACTGGCGGACATGTTCTTGACGGCCATGTACGGTGACCATCCGGTCGGCCGGCCGGTGATCGGCAGTACGCAATCCGTCTCGGCGATGACGCGAGCCCAGCTGCACTCGTTTCACATGCGCCGCTACACACCGGATCGGATGGTCGTCGCGGTAGCCGGCAATGTCGACCACAACCAGGTGGTCGGGTTGGTGCGCGAGCACTTCGGGCCACGCTTGGTCCGCGGCCGCCGGCCCGTCGCCCCGCGCAAGGGCACGGGCCGGGTCAAAGGCACCCCGCAGCTGGTGCTGGCGGACCGGGAAGCCGAACAGACCCACGTGTCGTTGGGAGTCCGCACGCCCGGACGTGGCTGGGAGCACCGCTGGGCTTTGTCGGTGCTGCATACCGCGCTCGGCGGCGGATTGAGCTCGCGGCTGTTCCAGGAGATCCGCGAGTCCCGCGGTCTTGCCTATTCGGTCTATTCGGCGCTGGACATCTTCGCTGACAGTGGAGCGCTGTCGGTGTATGCCGCCTGTCTTCCGGAACGTTTCGCCGAAGTGATGCGCGTGACCAGAGAGGTGCTGGAGGCGGTGGCACGCGACGGCATCACCGAGTCCGAATGCCGTATTGCCAAGGGTTCGCTGCGTGGCGGGCTGGTGCTGGGGCTAGAGGATTCCAGCTCGCGAATGAGCCGCATCGGCCGCAGCGAATTGAACTACGGCAAGCACCGCACTATCGAACACACTTTGCAGCAAATCGATCGGGTCACGGTCGACGAGGTCAACGCACTGGCCCGCCGGCTGCTGGTGAAACGATACGGCGCCGCGGTTCTCGGCCCGTATACCTCGAAACGACAGCTGCCGCAACAACTTCGAGCGATGGTAAATTAGGTCGATGGTACTGGGTTTCTGGGACATCGCGGTACCCATCGTGGGTGCTCCGATGGCGGGCGGCCCAGGAACCCCGGCCTTGGCCGCGGCCGTGTCGAACGCGGGCGGGCTGGGCTTCGTCGCTGGCGGGTATCGGACCGCCGACCAGTTCGCCGATGACATCTCCGCTGCGCGGGCCGCCACCACCGGCCCGATCGGAGCCAATATCTTTGTGCCCCAGCCCAGCGTCGCCGACTGGTTGCAGCTGGAGTACTACGCAGAAGAACTCGCGGAGGTCGCCGAGTACTACCACGTCGAGGTGGGACAACCCATTCACGGTGATGACGACGAGTGGGAACGCAAGCTCGAAGTCGTGGCCGACATTCGTCCGGAGCTGGTGTCGTTCACCTTCGGTGCGCCGCCGCCCGATGTGGTCCGCCAGCTCAGTGCGCTGGGTTTGTTGGTTTCGGTCACGGTGACGTCGGCTTATGAGGCCGGGGTGGCCATCGCGGCCGGCGCTGACAACCTGGTGGTTCAGGGCCCCGGCGCGGGCGGGCATCGCGGTACGTTCGCGCCGGATACGGAGCCGGGCGAGGAGTCCCTGCACCAACTACTCGATCACATCGGCCATACCCACGATGTGCCGCTGATCGCGGCGGGCGGTCTTGGTACCGCCGACGAAGTGGCAGCCGTGCTGCGCAGGGGAGCGGTTGCTGCACAGGTGGGGACGGCGCTGTTGCTTGCTGATGAAGCGGGTACCAGCTCGGTGCACCGAGTTGCCCTGAAGAACCCGGAGTTCGACTCCACGCTAGTCACCCGTGCTTTCTCCGGCCGCTATGCGCGAGGGCTGGCGAACAACTTCACTCGACTGCTTGACCGGGTCGCGCCGCTCGGCTATCCGGAGGTCAATCAGATGACCAAGCCCATCCGGGCGGCGGCGATCGAGGCGGACGACCCCCACGGAACAAACCTGTGGGCGGGGACGGCCTACCGGGCGGCCCAGGCGGGACCGGCGGCCGACATCGTTGCCGCCCTGGCGCCGGACGTGTGGTCGCTGTAGGTCCGGCCCAACGGCCCCCGACGCGACACTGGCCACCTGCATGGTGGGCAGGTGGCCAGCGTCGGTTGTGATTCGGTTAGCCGAGCACGCTCGCCGGGTCGGTGAACGGCAGGTCGAGGTCGGCGGCCACGTGATCTGCCAGCAGCGCGCCTTCGTGAGTCGAAAGGCCTTTAGCCAGTGCGGAATCCGAGAGGCAGGCCGCTTGCCAACCCAGGTCGGCGAGCTTGAGCACGTAGGGCATGGTCGCGTTGGTCAGCGCGTAGGTCGACGTGCGGGGCGCGGCGCCGGGCATGTTCGCGACGCAGTAGAACACCGTGTCGTGGACGGTGAACGTCGGCGACGTGTGCGTGGTCGGCCGGGAGTCCTCGAAGCAGCCGCCCTGGTCGATGGAGATGTCCACCAGCACGGCGCCCTTCTTCATCCGCGCTACCAGCGAGTTCGGAATCAACTTGGGTGCCTTGGCGCCGGGCACCAGCACGGCCCCGATCAGCAGGTCGGCGTTGACTGCCGCATCCTCAAGGTCGAGGGTCGACGAGTAGCGGGTCCGGACGCGACCGCCGAACTCCGCGTCGATCTGGCGGAGCTTGTTGATGTTGACATCCAGCACGGTGACCATCGCGCCCATGCCGTTGGCGACGCGGGCGGCGTTGTAGCCGGCCGTGCCCGCGCCGATCACCACGACGTCGGCAGGCTTGACGCCGGGGACGCCGCCCATCAGCACGCCGCGACCGCCGTGGGTGCGCATCAGGTGGTAGGCCCCAGCCTGGGCGGACAGGCGCCCGGCGACCTCGCTCATGGGGGCCAGCAGCGGCAATGCGCCGTCGGCGGTCTGCACCGTCTCGTAGGCGATGGACGTGGTGCCGGACTTCAGCAGGGCATCGGTGCAGGGGCGCGAGGCGGCCAGGTGCAGGTAGGTGAACAGGGTCTGGCCCCGGCGCAGCCGGCCGTACTCGGACTCGATCGGTTCCTTGACCTTGAGCAGCAGGTCCGCATCCGCCCACACCTGGTCGGCGGTGCTGATCAGCTGGGCACCGGCGGCCTTGAAGTCGGAGTCGGAGATGGCGGAGCCTTCTCCGGCGCCGGCCTGGATCAGCACCTCGTGGCCGCGCTTGGTCAAGGCGGCGACGCCGGCCGGGGTGATCGCAACCCGGAATTCGTTGTCTTTGGTTTCGGTTGGAATACCGACTCGCATATTCGCTCCTGCCGATTTGGTGGGGGTTTGACGGGCTTGTGTGACGCGGTTCCATAAGTGTGAAAAAACTTCGGAAGTTATGCAATTACACTGATGATAATTCTGTAATGTGGATGCATGTCTGATGACCTAACGGGATCTAGCGGCCGAGAGGGAGACTCGCCGAAGGATGTTCGGCCCGCTGTGCTTGACGACATGGACCGCAAGATCCTGCTGCTGCTGCATGGCGATGCCAGGATCACCAACAATGCCCTGGCCCAGGCGGTCGGGATCGCGCCTTCGACATGCCACGGCCGGGTTCGCCGACTGGTCGATCTCGGCGTGATCCGCGGGTTTTACACCGATATCGACCCCGTCGCGGTGGGCCAACCGCTGCAGGCGATGATCTCGGTCAGCCTGCAGGCCAACGCCCGTGGCAAGATTCGCAGCTTCATTCAGCAGATCTGCCGCAAGCGACAGGTGATGGATGTCTACTTCCTGGCCGGTGCCGAAGACTTTCTGTTGCATGTCGCCGCTCGGGACACCGATGACCTGCGCTCATTTGTGGTGGAGAACCTCAACGCGGACATCAACGTCGCGGGCACCCAAACGTCGCTGATCTTCGAACATCTACGCGGGGCCGCGCCCCTTTAGGCCGGTCCGCCCTGGTTATGATCACCCAATGACCAAGCCTTCTGTGGCGGCCACTGTCGAGATCGATGCCACCCCCGAGCGGGTGTACGGACTGATCACCGACCTGAGGACACTGGCGTCGCTGGCCGAGGAGGCGGTGGTGATGGAACTGCAGAAAGGCGATGGAGTCGGTAAGGGGGCCGTGTTCGTCGGCCACAACCGAAACGGTGGCCGGCGCTGGAAGACGACCTGCACGGTGACCGACGCGGAACCGGGCCGGATCTTCGCGTTCGATGTCCACTCCATCTTCATTCCGGTGTCGCGGTGGCAGTACGACATCGTCGGTGCCGATGGCGGTTGCCGGGTCACCGAGAGCACCTGGGACCGGCGGCCTGGGTGGTTCCGCAAGGTGGCCGGCCTGGCGACCGGGGTCAAGGATCGGGCCGCGACAAACGCCGAGCACATCGCGACCACGCTGCAGCGCCTGAAGCAACGTGCTGAGGCTGGCGACTGAGTTCTTCACCATCGGGGGATTGCATCACTATACTTGCGAGCACGAGTTGTCTATTGAGGCGACATATGAGGCGTTAATGTAAACGTCCAAGGCAAGGGGGCCTTATGTTCACCGTCGATAACCGCGCAGTGGGGCCGCACTCTGGAGAATCGGGTGCGGCCGACCACGAGCGTCTCGTTCTCGAGGCTCGCGATGTCGAGTTCGACTGGGCGAACCTGCCGTTTCATTACGTTCCCAACGAGCCGCTGCCCACCCATGTGCTCAACGTGCTGCACCTGCTGCTGCCCGCCGGCGAGGAATTCTTCGTCGAGGTCTTCAAGAAGACGTTGCCATTGATCAAGGATGATCAGCTGCGGCTGGATGTGCAGGGGTTCATCGGCCAGGAGGCGATGCACTCCCAGGCACACTCCGGTGTGCTGGCCCACTTCGAGGCCCAGGGCGTGGACGTGACGCCTTATACCGACCAGATCAGGTGGCTGTTCGGGAAGCTGCTGGCGGAGAAGCCGGGACGCAATCCGCGACAACGGCACCGCTGGCTGCTGGAGCAGGTCTCCTTCATCGCGGCAATCGAGCACTACACCGCCGTATTGGGGGAGTGGATTCTGAACTCGCCGCAACTCGACGTGGTCGGCACCGACCCGGTGATGCTGGACATGCTCCGGTGGCACGGCGCAGAAGAGGTCGAGCACAAGGCGGTGGCGTTCGACACCATGAAGCACCTGCGCGCGGGGTATTGGCGGCAAGTGCGTGCGCAGCTGGCCGTGACGCCGGTGATGCTGTTGCTGTGGATTCGCGGGGTCCGGTTCATGTATACGGTGGATCCGCTGCTGGCGCCGGGCACCAAACCACGGTGGCGGGACTACGTCAGGTCCAGGCGTCGCGGTCTGACGCCCGGCCCGTGGCGACTGATCCGGGTGGTAGGCGACTACTACAAGCCGGGCTTTCACCCCTCGCAGTTGGGTGGACTCGAGCGGGCCGTCGACTACCTGGCCGTCTCTCCCGCCGCCCGGGCGTCGCACTGAGGCCAATGAACACCGCTTCGCGAACGGGAATCACCGCATCCGACGGCGCCACCCTGGCTGTGTATCACTACACGCCGCTAGATCCGCAGTGCCCGACCATTTTGGCCATTCACGGCTGGCCCGATAACCACCACCTGTGGGATCCGGTGGCCGAGCTGCTCGGCGATCGCTACAACGTGGTTGCCTATGACGTGCGCGGCTCCGGCGAATCATCCTGTCCTGCCAGTCGTTCCGGGTACCGGCTGGAACAGCTGGTTTCTGACACCGGCGCGGTGATCGACAGCCTGGGCGTCGATCGGGTGCACCTGCTGGCACACGATTGGGGCTCGATTCAGGGCTGGGCCGCGGTGACCGCCGACTCGGTCATGGAAAAGGTCGCCTCATTTACCTCTATCTCGGGCCCGCACCTGCAGTACGCGGGTGCGTTCCTGCGCTCGGGGCGCACCCCCCGCTCGGCGGCCCAGGTTGCCAGGCAGCTTGCCAGTTCAGGATACATCGGGTTCTTCTTGTGCCCGGTCGTGCCGGAACTCTTCTTCCGTTCCGGCATCGGGGTGAAACTCGTTGGGGCGTTTGAGCGTATCGGTCAATCGAGCACCCGCAGTCAGCGTGGTCAGACGCCGCGCTCGATCGGGGACTATGTGAACGCGCTCAACCTCTATCGGGCCAACATGCCCGCCGGATTTGTCACCGATGGGTCGTCACTCCCGCAGACGAGCGTGCCGGTTCAGGTGTTGGTGCCCAGGAAAGACATGTTCGTGACGCCGGCTCTGCAACGTTTCACCGGCGCGATTCCGGGCGGCGGCAGGGTGGTCCCGATCGAGGGCGGGCACTGGGTGGTGACCTCGCGTCCGGACGTGGTCGCACGGCTGACCGCCGACTGGGTGGACCGGGTCGTTGCGGGTACGGGCGACGCCGCGGCGACCGTGGTGCGCGCGGGTCCGGGTGAGGTGCGCGGTCAGCTCGCTTTGGTCACCGGGGCGGGTGCGGGCATCGGCCGAGCCACCGCGGTGGAGCTGGCGCGCCAGGGCGCCCGCATGGTGATAATCGCCGACCGTGACCTTGCCGCGGCCAACGAGAGCGCAACACAGGTGCGCGCCGCGGGCGCGGCGGCGGCCGTGTACCAGGTCGATGTCAGCGACGAAACGGCGATGAACGACCTTGCCGCGCAAGTCCTTGACGAACATGGTGTCGTCGACATCCTGGTGAACAACGCCGGAATCGGGATGGCGGGCAGGTTTTTGGAGACGACCCCGCAGCACTGGGACGCGATCCTGGGGATCAATGTCGGTGGCGTCATCAGCGGGAGCCGAGCATTCGGTGCCCAGATGGTCGAGCGCGGTCAGGGCGGAACGATCATCAACATCGCGTCGGCCGCCGCGTATCTCCCGTCGAAATCGATGGTCGCCTACAGCACCACCAAGGCCGCGGTGCTGGGGTTCAGCGAAGCGTTGCGCGCCGACCTAGCCGACGAAGGCATCAGCGTCACAGCGGTGTGCCCGGGCTTCGTCAACACCAACATCGCCAAGAGCACTGTCTACGCCGGGATGTCGACCGAGCAACAAGAGCGCGCCCGGCAGAAGGCGGACGCGGCCTATCGGCGTCGTAATTTCACCCCGGAAGCGACCGCAAGGGCGATCGTGAAGGCCATCAGGTCCGGGCCGGCCGTGTTGCCGGTGGCCGCGGAATCCAAGGTGGGCTACGCGATGCGGCGCATCAGCCCGTCGATGATTCGGATGTTCGCACGCTTGGACATCCGGCAGCGGTAGAAAGTTGGGGATATGGCGGTGTCGGAGAGCAGCTGGACCAGCAGGCCCGCCGATCTGTACGGTCGCAGCCACCGGGATCGCTTTGCCACCGCATTGTGGGGTGTGCGCACCATGTTCGGTGGATTCGCCCGGTTCTCGCGGTGGAATCCGTCGCGGGTAACGCCGGTGGGCCGGACACATCGCGCCAGGGTGGTTGAGCGCGAGCTCGTCGCGCCCGACGTGGTCGCGCTGACCCTGGCAGACCCGGACGGCGGATTGCTTCCGTCCTGGTCACCCGGGGGCACATCGACGTGCAGCTGCCCTCTGGCCGGCGCCGCCAGTATTCGCTGTGCGGCCCACCGGGGCGCCGCACCGACTACCGCATCGCGGTGCGCCGCATCGCCGACGGGGGCGGCGGTTCCATCGAGATGCACGCCGCTTACCAACCGGGAGACATCCTGGTCTTCGAGGGGCCGCGCAACGCGTTCTATCTCGGTGCTGCCGAGCACGACATGCTCTTTGTGATCGGCGGTATCGGGGTGACTCCGATTCTGCCGATGGTCGCGCTGGCCCACCAGCGCGGCGTCAATTGGCGCGCGATGTATGCCGGTCGCAGCCGCGAGTACATGCCCCTACTCGATGAGCTCGTGGCTATGGCACCGGAGCGGGTGTCGGTGTGGGCCGACGACGAACACGGGCGCTTTGCCCAAGTGGAAGATCTGGTGGCCGGCGCCGGACCGAAGACGGCCGTCTACGTGTGCGGGCCACCCCCAATGCTGGAGGCGGTACGCGCGGCGCGTGCTGAATATCCCTGTGCACCTTTGCACTACGAACGATTCAGCCCGCCGCCGGTCGTGGACGGGGTGCCGTTCGAGCTGGAGCTCGCGCGCACTGGCGAGGTGCTGAGCATCCCGGCGAATCGGACAGCGCTGGACGTCATGCTCGACCGCGATCCGACGACCGCGTACTCCTGCCAACAGGGATTCTGTGGCACGTGCAAGGTCAAAGTGCTTGCCGGACAGGTTGATCACCGTGGCCGGGCGGCGCAGGGGGACGACGAAATGCTGGTCTGCGTTTCGCGGGGGCACAGCGCTCGGGTCGTCATCGACGCCTGAGCGACTCAGGGTGTTCGAGAATTCTTCAGGTAACCCGCCAGCGCATTGGTGAGCGCGCGTCGTGCCAGCTCGAGGTCGGCGTAGGAACCCAGTTGTCGCTCTGACACCAGCCCGCGCATCGCGCCGGGAATGAGGGCGGCGACCTCACGCACCCGGTTGGGGTCGACATCGAGATCGGCGAAGGCGTTCTGGCACGTTTCGAGCCAGCTTCTGCCCCAGGAGAACAGCTCGGCCGCGGTGCGGGGATAGAGGCGCTCGAGTTCGCCTGGGTCTCGGGGCAGCGCGGCGCGCAGGTTCTCTATTGCGCGTGAATCGGCCGATGCCAGGCCGTGAAACAGGGTCTCGATGACGGCGGCAACTCGCTCCTGCAGGGGCCGGCCGGACTGCAGCGGCTTCGACAATGCCAACATCGACCCCGCACGCCGCTCGGCGGTGCGGTGCAGTACGGCGGCCCAGAAACCGTCGACGTCGCCAAACTGGTATTGCACCGCACCCCAGGTGGCGCCGATCTCCTTGGCGATGCGGTTGGCCGAAACCGAGCCCGGATCCCCGGAAGCAAGTGACGTCAGCGCCGCTTCGAGCATGCTCTCGCGGGTGGCGTTGCCGCGCCGGTTGGGGCGTCTGCCTGTGACTCCGGCCCGAGTCATGTGCCGATGGTATCGGCTGTCGCGATGGCAGTAGGGGCAAATCCACATTTTCAATGAAAGTGCTGTGATTTTTTGGCGGGGCGGCCTATCATTCGTACGAAGCCGCCAAGGAGGACTGCTCAGATGGCCAAGCCGCCGCTGTCGATGAAGCCGACCGGATGGTTCCAGGTCGCCTGGTCCGACGAGATCGGCGTGGGTGACGTACGCACCATGAAGTACTTCGACCAGGAATTGATCGCCTGGCGGGCCGAGTCGGGCCAGCTCACCGTGATGAACGCCTATTGCGAACATCTTGGCGCCCACCTCGGCTACGGCGGCAAGGTCGTTGGCGAGGTGCTGCAGTGTCCGTTCCATGGGTGGCAGTGGAATCAGCTGGGTCGCAACGTGTGCATTCCGTATCAGGACCGGCCAAATCGAGGGCGCCGCATTCGTACCTATCCCGTGGTGGAGCGCAATGCGTCGGTCTACCTTTGGCACGATGTCGAAGGCCGTGCGCCGTTCTTCGACGCCCCGGATGTGTTCGCCGGCTTCAACGATGGCAGCAGCGTCGCCGACTACTATCCGCAGCAGCGCCTCTACCGGCACACATTGGAACTGCATCCGCAATACGTGCTCGAGAACGGGGTGGATTTCGCGCACTTCAAGTACGTGCACAACACTCCGATAGTGCCGGTGTTCACCCGCCACGACTTCGACGGCCCAGTGTCTTTCGTCGACTTCACCATCACCTTCGAAGGCGATGACGGCCAGCAGATCGAGGACATCAACAGCGGCGTGGAGGCGATCAACGGCGGCCTGGGAGTGGCGGTCACCAAGAGCTGGGGCATGGTCGACAATCGCACCATTTCGGCGATCACGCCGGTCGACGAATCCACTTCCGATGTCCGGTTCATGGTCTACATCGGCCGCACCCCGGGTAAGGATCCGGCCCGAGCCGAACTCAAAGCTGCCGAATTCGGCCGGGAAGTGATCCGTCAGTTCAAGCAAGACATCCAGATTTGGGCTCATCAGCGCTACTGCGACCCGCCAGCGCTAACCACTGATGAACTCGCCGGATTCACCGCAATTCGCCGATGGGCCAAGCAGTTCTATCCCGACGGCATCGGCGGCAGCGCCGCCGAGGTGTATGCAGCGTTGCAGAAAGGCTGAACCGAATGAGTGCACGGCCCCAACCGATTCGGGTCTTTCAGGTCGCCACCGGCAACGTCGGTCGCGAGATGATCAAACGGCTACAAACCCGGCCCGACCTGGAGCTGATCGGGCTGCACTGCTATTCGCCAGACAAGGTCGGCGCAGATGCCGGGGAACTGGCCGGTATCGGCCCGATCGGCGTAACGGCCACGGGCAGCGTCTCCGACATCGTCGCGGCCAAGCCGGATGTGCTCACGTTTCACGGTGTGTTCCCCGACGAAGACCTCTATGTCAAAGTGCTCGAGGCGGGCATCAATATCGTCACCACCGCCGACTGGATCACCGGGTGGCACCGCGATCACAACCATCCACATCCATCGGGCAAGCCGGTGACGCAGCTGTTGGCCGAGGCGTGTGAAAAGGGCGGCGCCACGTTCTACGGCACCGGCATGAACCCCGGCCTGAACCAGATCCTGGGTGTGGTGTGCTTAGCTGATGTGGCCGAGATCGAGAACGTCACCACGATCGAGTCCGTCGACGTGTCATGCCACCACTCCAAGGAGACCTGGATCGAGGTCGGTTACGGTCAACCGGTTGATGACCCGGACATTCCGGCCAAGCTGGAGAAGTACACGCGGGTCTTCGCCGACAGCGTGCTGATGATGGCGGACTGTTTCGACTTGCCGCTCGACGAGGTCAAGTTCAGTTACGAACTCGGGGCCTGCACCAAGGACGTCGACCTGGGCTGGTATACGCTGCCCAAGGGCTCACTCGGCGGTAATTATCTCAAGTATCAGGGCATGGTCGGCGGGGTGCCGCGGGTGGAGACACACCTGGAGTGGCAGATGACGCCGCACACCGACCCGAGCTGGAACATCAAGGGCTGCTACATCACCCAGATCAAGGGTGACCCGTGCATCTACAACAAGCACATGATCTTCCCGAAAGCCGGTGTGGACCTGTCCAACCCGGACAACTTCGCCTCCATCGGCATGACGGTCACCGGCATGCCCGCCCTCAACTCGATCAAGTCGGTGGTGGCGGCACGGCCCGGCTTGATCACCAGCGCTGAGCTTCCATTGCGCGGGTTTGCCGGGCGGTTCAAGAACTAGCCCCGGTCAGGGCCCCCCGTCGTCGAAGAGGCGCTCGGGGTGATGGTAGTCATTGGTGCGTGCGCCGCGGTCGAGCTGTGGGGGCGGGATCCATGCGGTCCGTCCGTTGGGGAGTTTCGTTGTTTGCCAGCCATTTCCGGCCAGCTTGTGATCGGGCTTGCAGGCAAAGGTGAGTTTGTCGACGTCGGTTGGGCCGCCGGCCGCCCACTCGTCGGTGTGGTGCACTTCGCACCAGTAGCCGGGCACGTCGCAGCCGGGGTGGGTGCAGCCGCGGTCCTGCGCGTAGAGGACCAGCCGCTGATCGGCCGAGGCTAGTCGGCGAGATCGTCCGAGATACAGGGGGCGATTTGAATGTTCGTCGAAAACTGCCAAGTAGTGATATGCGCGGCTGGCCATCCGGATCACGTCGCGCATGGGCACAAACGTCCCACCGCCGGTCACCGCGCGGCCCGTGCCCGAAGTCAGTTCCCGCAGCGTGGTCGACACGATGACCGTCACCGGCAATCCGTTGTGGGCACCGAGTTTTGGATCACCTAGCCGGCCGTCGAGCAGGGCGTTGAGGGCGTCGTGGCGGCGCTGGGCGGGGCTGCGCAGATCTTTGTCGGTGACCTCGTCGGTGGGTTCGCCTTTGACGCAGGGTGTTTCGTCATCGGGGTTGCACATTCCGGGTGCGGCGAACCGGGCCAGCCATGCATCGAGATGGGCACGCAGTTGTGGGGTGGCGATGAGTTTGCCGATGCTCATGCTGTCGGGGCGTTGAGCGCACCAGGTAAAGCCACGCTGGCGGGCCCGGTCGGCGTCGGAGAACTTTCCGTCGGGATTGATCAGCACCGCGGCGCGGTTGGCGACCTTTTCGAGTTGGTCGGGCCGCAGCTGCACCGCTTGCCGGGCCAGAAATTGTTCCGCTTGTCTGACCGTGTTGGCCGGTGTGTCCTGGGGGAGATCGCGCACGAAGGCCGCTATGACCTTTACGTGCTGGCCATCCAGCAGGCCCCGGCGCCACACCTGTGCCGTGGCGGGCAGTTCCGCCGGCAGCGGTTGGCCGGTCAGCGTGATGCGCGGTGATAGTTGTTGGGCATCGTGAACCCGGCGACGGGCTTCGGCGCAGCTGATGCGCAGCCAGTCGGCGACCACCTTGTAGACCGGGCCGCCGATGTCGGCCGGATCTTCGGTGGCCAGGCCCGCGATCACGTCGTGGCTGACCACCGCTTGGCGTCGTCGCGCGTTCTCCATCCGCTGCAGCGCGCGCAGCCGAGCGGCGGGCTCGAGGTGGCCAAGGTCGGCTTCACCGATCGCCGCCACCGCCGCGTCCAGCGCGTCCAACAAGGCGGATATCGAATACATGTTCGAATTTTATGTGTGTGCGGCAACACGGGTGCGGCGGTCAACGGCCGCTGTGGATGAACGCCGGACTGTGGATGACGGTGCCGGGTCTAGGGTGAAGGCCATGCGAGTAGGCGTATTGGGAGCCAAGGGAAAAGTCGGTGCGACGATGGTTTCGGCGGTCGAGTCCGCTGCGGACTTGACCCTGTCCGCCGAGGTGGACGCCGGTGATCCACTGAGTACCTTGACCGAGACAAACACTGAGGCCGTCATCGACTTCACCCACCCCGACGTGGTGATGGGCAACCTGGAGTTCCTGATCGACAATGGAATTCACGCCGTGGTCGGAACCACAGGTTTCACCGCCGAGCGGGTCGAGCAGGTGCAATCATGGCTGGCCAAAAAGCCAAGCACGGCAGTGTTGATCGCGCCGAATTTTGCTATCGGGGCGGTGTTATCCATGCATTTCGCCAAGCAGGCTGCGCCGTTCTTCGACTCCGCTGAGATCATCGAGCTGCATCATCCACAAAAGGCGGACGCACCATCGGGCACGGCCACCCGTACCGCAAAGTTGATCGCCGAGGCGCGGGAAGGCCTGGCGCCCAACCCCGATGCCACCAGCACCAGCCTGCCGGGAGCTCGTGGCGCCGACGTCGACGGGATCCCGGTGCACGCGGTGCGCTTGGCCGGACTCGTCGCTCACCAGGAGGTGTTGTTCGGTACGCAGGGGGAGACGCTCACAATCCGCCACGACAGCCTGGACCGGACATCGTTTGTGCCCGGTGTGCTGCTGGCGGTGCGTCGGGTCCGGGAGCGTCCCGGCCTGACCATAGGTATTGAGCCGCTGCTCAACCTGCAGTGAGTGACCAATGAGTGACACTGTGCGCACCGTGCGTGTTCAGGTGCTGATTGCCTTCATGTGCGTAGCCCTACTGGCGTATTTCGTCATGCTCGGCCGGCTTGCGTTCGCGATGATCGGCTCGGGTCGCGCGGCCGCGGTGGGGCTGGGGTTGGCGCTGCTGATCATGCCGCTGATCGGGTTATGGGCGATGGTCGCGACGCTACGAGCTGGATTCACGCATCAGAAGCTGGCCCGCCTCATCGCCGAAGAGGGACTAGAACTCGACGCCGAGGGGCTGCCGCGGCGGGCGTCGGGCCGGATCGAGCGCGATGCGGCTGACGCGTTGTTCGACACGATGCGCGCCGAGTTGGAAGAGGACCCGCAAAATTGGCGGCGCTGGTACCGGCTGGCCCGTGTCTACGATTACGCGGGGGACCGCCGCCGTGCCCGCGAAGCCATGAGAACCGCTGTCGAACTGCAGGCGCGGCAGTGAGCAAGCGACTGTTGATCGTGCACCACACGCCGTCGCCGCACTGCCAGGAGATGTTCGAGGCGGTGGTGGCCGGGGCGACTGACCCTGAGATCGAGGGTGTGGAGGTCGTCCGGCGGCCCGCGTTGACCGTCTCACCGGTAGAGATGCTGGAGGCGCACGGGTACTTGCTGGGCACCCCGGCGAACCTTGGCTACATCTCGGGCGCGCTCAAGCACGCGTTTGACCAGTCCTACTACCAATTGCTCGACTCGACGCGAGGTCGGCCCTTCGGGGCCTGGATGCACGGCAATGAGGGCACCGAGGGAGCCCTACGTGCCATCGACGGCATCACCGCCGGACTCGGGTGGGTAAAGGCCGCGGAGACCGTCGTGGTGATGGGTAAGCCGACCAAGGCAGATGTCGAGGCGTGTTGGAACCTCGGCGCGACGGTCGCCGCGCAATTGATGGAGTGAGTCCCGTGCTGCCGTGATGCGCGCCGATCCCAAGACAGGGGCATTCGAGCCGAGCGCGACGACGTCGATGCGCTGGTGTGCGCGTTGGAACGGGCAAGGGAAATCGTCGCCACCGAGCCGATCGCATCCGCTGTCGGGCCTGAACTTCTCCCAGGCCCGGGTTCCGATGTGAAGGCATGCATTCGAGAAACCGCGATCACCACCCGCCATCCCGCTTGCAGCGTCGCGATGGGGAGCCACGCCTCGGCGCTGCCTCGCATTCCCCGCGCCAACACCAATGCCCCCTCGATCATGATCGGAGAGCGCTGCGCGGACTTCCTGCTCGCACAATCGGCGACACCTACGCCGAGACGGTAATTGTGTCCGGCAAGGAACTCGGGTGCAGGCAAACTTCGAGTGCGTTGCAATAAAGAAGCTGCAATCGGCGCGCTTGAGCCCGCATTGGCGGGCAGGCTGTTGGATAATGGATGGCACACCTGGAGCACAGAACGCCAATATCCCCGGCTAGAACGAGAAATGGAATCCCAAGTGGATTTTGGAGCTCTACCTCCGGAGATAAACTCCGCGCGCATGTACTTCGGCGCGGGAGCGGCTCCGCTGCTGGGGGCCGCGGCGGCATGGAACGACATCGCTGTCGAGCTGAGCACCGCCGCGTCCGCCATCGAGTCGGTCATCACCCGGCTCAGTTCCGATCAGTGGTTGGGTACCGCGTCGCTGTCGATGGCCGCCGCGGCACAGCCGTTGCTGGCCTGGTTGAGCTACACCGCTGAATCCTCAGCACTTGCTGCGGCGCAGGCCGCGGCGTCGGTGGCCGCCTTCGAAACCGCATTCGCCATGACAGTGCCCCCGGCCGAGGTTGCGGCGAACCGAGCGCGGCTGGCGGCACTGATGGCGACCAACATCTTTGGGCAAAATGTGCCGGCTATCGCGGCTACCGAGGCACGTTACGGCGAGATGTGGGCCCAAGACGCGTCGGCCATGTACGGCTATGCGGCCTCTTGCGCGGGTGCCGTAAGACTGAATCCACTGACCCGGCCGTCGGAGACCACCAATCCGGGCGGGATCGCCAGCCAGGCGGTCGCGGTCAGCCACGCTGCCGCCTCTGTTTCGGTGCAGCAGGCGGGTTTCGAGAACCTGATCAGCACGGTCTCCGATGCGGTCATGAGCCTGTCGGCTCCCGTGACATCCTCACCGCATGTGACGTCACTCGGCGCTTTCATAGAGGACATCATCTTTCTGGATATTCCGCGGTTCGTAGAGTCCGCGTTTCACGGCCTGGGCGCGACCGCGGACTATGCCACCATGATCGCTGCCAATCTGCTGACCTTGCAGACCAGCGCCAATACCGCAACCTCCGCGGGCGGGGTCGCCCCGGCGGCCGCGGCGGGATCCGCACTGGCCCAAACGGTCACCTCCGCGGGCGTTGGCGATGCATCCTCGGTCGGTGCGCTGTCGGTGCCGGTGGGCTGGACTACCGCGGCACCGGCTGCGACCGGCGGCGCCGCCTCCGACGGCACGGGCTGGGCGGTTCCCGACGAGGACGTGCCGAGCCCGGCGGGGATGGTCGCCGGCACCAACGGTGCTGGTGCGCGGCCAGGCCCGCGGTACGGAGTCAAACCGAGGGTGATGCCGAAGAAAGTCCTCGTCTGACCTGAACCTGGACTACGCAGCCGGCCGCTCCTACCGTTTGTTGATATGGGGCAACAACGACACCGGTGAGCGCTGATGTAGTAGCAAAAGGATTGGGACATGAGTTCGGTCATCGAAATCTCCCGCGACCACAACCCGTTCCCGCGAGTAGGGGTTTGCGTCGATCGCAACGGCGTCGCGCGCTACGACGAACTGCCGGCCACCCTGCTGGAAATGCTCGCCGAGCAGTTCGACAGCCGTCCCGACGCCATGGCGGTGATCGAAGTCGGTGGCGACCGGTTGACCTACCGCCAGTTGTGGTGCCGCGCATCGCGAGTGGCCGGAGGGCTGCGGGCCGACGGCCTGAAACCAGGTGACCGGGCAGGGCTCCGGCGTTGTTGATTAGCAGGCTTGTGAGCTGGGGAATTGTGGATTGAGGAGGTCTAGGCGGCGGTTGGCGGTCAAAGCGGTGATCCGGCAGGCTTCGGCGATGTTGTCGGCGCCGTTGAGGCGGTGCAGATTGATCGCGGTGTTGCGTAGCGTTGCTAGGACCTGTGCGCCGTTTCCGGTATGTGCCCTTTGACGGTCTTCGTCGAAGGTGACGTCGCGTATCCAGTGCAGGCTGTTCTCGATTCCCCAGTGTTGACGCATCCAGGTCATGATCGCGGTAGGGTGGGCGTGCTCGAACGGCAGGCTGCAGATGGCATAGACCACCTCCACGCTGCGCTGGTCGGTGGCGGTGATCAAGCGTTCACGAGTGATCCGGATGATTTGTTTTGCGTAGGGGAAGCCGATTCCTCGTGCAGCGGTGATGATTTGCAGGGTGCGGGTCTCGACACGGCCGTGGCCGCGGGAGTCGTCGGTAGCGGCTGTGGGCACCTCGGCCCAGGGCAGCGCGGTGATACGCGCAAGTATTTTGGCTTGGTTGGACTTGACGATCATCAGGTAGTGCGACTTCAAGGTGGCGCAGATCAACTTCGCGGTGACGACCTGGGTATGCATCGCATCCACGGTGACCAGCCACCGCAAGCTACCCGGCAGCAGCGTGAGCAGGGCACGTACGCAGGGAATTTCATTGCTTTTCTCGGCGACAGCGAGTTGACCGAGCACCAATCGGGCACGGTGGGCGAACACCGACACGAGATGCGTGGCTGTCGCTTTGGCGCGTAAAGGCACCACGCAGCATCTTGCCGTCCAACGCGATCGGCACCAATCCACTGGGGTCGCTGCTGGCCACGTGTGCAGTGAAGTAACTGCCCATCCTGGCGTTGAGGTCGGCGGGGTCTAGCCGAGACAAAACATCGCGGAAGGTCTTCTCACTGGGCCGCCGGAACCGGACCCCTAATTGGGCCAACACATCATCGGGAGCGGTGGCCGCCCATGTGGCAAAACCAGCATAGCCGCGCATCCCCGCGGCAGTGGCCAGAACCGCGATCGCCAACAAAGCCATCAGCGAATACCTCCGACCGCGTGGGTCCCTCGGGTCTGGCACCGAGGCCAACACATCGAGAAACTCCGATCCGATGAGCTCGCTGCGCTCACCAGGACTCCAGCGGTCGAACACCTCTGGAACCGACGACACAGGCAATACTGAAACGGTAGGCACGGGCAACTCCAGACCAACGACGAACAGTAACCAACTCGATCGTTCTCCAGATAGCCCGTGCCTACACTCCGGCCCCAATAGCGCGGCACCAAAGATCATCAACCCAGCTCACAAGCCTGCTAATCAACAA
Source organism: Mycobacterium liflandii (assembly GCF_022354805.1). Classification (NCBI taxonomy): domain Bacteria; kingdom Bacillati; phylum Actinomycetota; class Actinomycetes; order Mycobacteriales; family Mycobacteriaceae; genus Mycobacterium; species Mycobacterium liflandii. The sequence continues at coordinate 2,803,517 of NZ_CP023138.1, forward strand.
CGCCGGAGCCCTGGGTGACCGGGTGGCCGTGCGATACCCGGCGGGCATCAATTGGGTGCTGGCATTTTGGGGGGTACTGATGGCCGGGGGGATCGCGGTTGCGGTCAACACACGCTCGGCCCGCCCCGAGGTCGAATTCGTGCTAAACGACTGCGGGGCACGGATCGACCTGGCACCACAGGACGCGCTGCCCGATGGCGATCCGTATGTGACCGAGCAACTCGGCCGGCGTGATGTCGCAGCGCTGTTCTACACGTCGGGCACCACCGGAAAACCCAAGGGCGTGCCAACGACCCACGAGGCGTTCCTGACCAACACCGAGAACGGGCTCAGATGTCTCGGATTGGCAACGGATCTCGGTGAGCAACTGCGCACCCTGATCACGGTGCCGTTGTTTCATGTGACAGGCTGTAACTCACAGCTGTTGACGGCCGCCCGGCTTGGCGGCGTCGCGGTGATCCTGCCTGCACTCGACCTTGACCAGGCGCTCGTAACGCTTCTCGCAGAGCGGATCTCGCTCCTGGTGACCGTTCCGGCGGTGTATTCTTTACTGCTGCGGCACAAGGATTTTGGCGCTGCCGATGTTTCGGGAGTCCGCCAGGTCTGCTACGGGGGTGCGCCGATAGCGCCGTCGCTGGTGCGGCGGGTGAAGGAAGCGTTTCCGCGGGCCACGGTGTTGAATGGATACGGCATGACGGAGTCCGCCTCGCTGATGACCGTGCTGCCCGACCCGGAGGCCGTCGAGCACGCCGATTCGGTCGGATATGCGGTTCCTTCGGTGGACCTGGGGGTAATTCCGTTGCGCGACGGCGGGACCGGTCCAGGTGAGCTGGTAGGCGAGCTGGTGGTGCGTGGCGCCAATGTGACGGCGGGCTACTGGAATCGGCCGGAGGCCACGTCGGCGACGATCGTGGACGGCTGGTTGCATACCGGTGACGTGGTCCGCGTCGACGATGCGGGCCGGGTGCACGTCATCGATCGACTCAAAGACATCATCAACCGGGGTGGGGAGAACGTCTCGAGTGTCGAGGTCGAATCCGTGTTGTTGTCCGCGCCCAGCATCGCCGACGAGTGTGTGTTGGCCGTGCCCGACGAGGTGATAGGGGAGAAGGTCGGAGCGGTGCTGTTCGGGGGCGCCGACCCGATCGATGTGGCCGCGGTGCTGCAACACTGTCGGGCCCAGCTCGCGGACTTCAAAGTCCCGCAATACGTGACCGTGGTGACCAATCCGTTGCCGCGCAACGCCGGAGGCAAGCTGCTCAAGGCCAAGCTTCGCGAGCAGATCCAGTGGGGCGCGGCCTTGCGGTGACTGACGCGCGCGCACGGCCCGCAGAAATTTTTTCGCCACAAGGCTCAATTCGGTGCGGTCGGCCGTGCCAAGGTGACACGCTCGAATGGACAGTGTTAGCGCTGTCGGCGTCGGCGTTAAGAAACCGTAAATGGATTCCTCGCCTGCGTCTTTGGGCCGGAAGTGCGGGGGTGCATATCACTAGCCTTATCTCAGTGCACAGGAGCCAATCAGAAAATATTCAGAAAGTGTTCAGCAAATGTACAGGAAATTCGGTCGCGGCAATGAGCCGGAATGTTTCACAAGGAAGGAGCAATAGATGTCTTTTCTGACTACACAGCCCGAAGAGCTGGCGGCAGCGGCGGGCAAGCTGGAGACCATCGGTGCGACGATGGATGCGGAGAACGTGGCCGCCGTGGCTCCGACCACGACCGGAGTCATTCCCGCGGCAGCAGACGAGGTGTCGGCGCTGCAGGCGTCACTGTTCACCGCCTACGGAACCCTGTATCAGCAGGTTAGCGCCGAGGCGGCGACCCTCTACGACATGTTCGTCAGAACGCTCGGGGTCAGCGCTGGCACCTATGCGGCCGCAGAGACGGCCAATTCGTCGGCGGCCGCCGGCACGCTGAATCCTTTGACCACGCCCGCGCAGATCGCCAACCCGGCCGGGCTGGCAAGCCAGGCGGCCGCCGTGAGCCAGGCCGCCGCGGCCACCACTGTCGAGCAGGTGGGCCTGGGCAATCTGATCACAAACGTGCCAGGGGCGGTCATGGGTCTGGCATCCCCGGCGGCATCACTGGTCGATGCGACCGGGCTGAGCACCCTGGTTCAGGACATCAGCAGCGTGCTGGGGACACCCTTCCTGCAGAACGCCATCAACGGTGCGGTCAACACCGCGGCATGGTTCGTCATGGCGGCCATCCCCAATTCGGTCTTCCTCGGCCACACCCTCAACGCCATCGAGACCGCGGGCGCGCCCGTGGCTGCCGATCTTGCCCCAGCCCTCGCGCCCGCGGCGGGCCTAAGGCATGCGGTGGCGCCGTTGAGCTTCGGCGGGGCCGGCGTTGAGGCGGGTCTGGGGCAGGCCGCCGGGGTGGGCAAGTTGTCGGTTCCGGTCGGTTGGTCCAGCGCCGCGCCCGCGCTGACCTCTGGCACCACGGCGCTGGACGGCAGCGGCTGGGCCGTACCCGAGGAATCCGGGCCAATAGCGGCGATGCCGGGTGGACCGGGAATGGCAGTAGCAGGCAAGGGCGGGGGCTTTGCCGGGCCACGCTATGGATTCAAACCCACCGTCATGCCCAAGCAAGTTGTCGTGTGATCCCCACTGACCTGAAAAACCGACGGGACTCATGACTCTGCTAATCGCGAACCGCGGTGAGATTGCGCTGCGAATCATCCGCACGGCAAATGAATTGGGAATCGCGACGGTGGCGGTGTATGCCGAAGACGACGCCGAGACCCCACACGTGCACGCTGCCGATGAGGCGATCGGTTTGCCTGGCAAGGGCGCATGCGCCTACCTGGACCGAGCGGCGATCCTCGCGGCGGCCGCGAAGGCCGGGGCCCGCCTGATCCATCCTGGCTACGGATTTCTCAGCGAGAACTCCGAATTTGTGTGGGCTTGCACGGCCGCGGGCTACACGTTTGTCGGGCCGGACGCCGACGTACTGGACCTGGTGGGCAACAAGGCCTCTGCCCGTGGCGTCGCGCCTGCCGCCGGAGTGCCGGTGTTGGCCGCGACCGAAGGGCCGAGCAGCGTCGAGGACGTCCGTGCCTTCTTCGCTGACCAGGATGGCGGCATCATGATCAAGGCGCTGGCCGGCGGTGGCGGCCGCGGAATGCGCAAGGTCGAGTGCGGTGACCAGATCGACAACGCATACCGGCAGTGCGCGGCCGAAGCGTAACTCGGATTCGGCAATCCCGCGCTGTTCGCTGAGGCGTTGCTGCACAACGCGCGCCACATCGAGGTCCAGGTGGTCGCCGCCCCCGTCGGGCACCAAACACGTGCCCTGGCTCTTGGTGACCGGGACTGCAGTATCCAGCGGCGCTACCAGAAGCTGGTTGAAATAGCGCCAGCCCAGCAACTTTCGGACCTGCTGCGGCGTCAGCTGCATCAGGCCGCCGCGCGGTTGTGTGCCAGGGTAGGCCTGCGCGGGGTGGCCACGGTCGAATTCTTGGTTGCGGGGGACAAGTTCGTCTTTCTCGAGATCAATCCGCGAATTCAGGTGGAACACACCATCACCGAAGAGGTCACCGGGGTGGACCTGGTGGCCGCACAGTTGGCGATCGCCGGCGGCGCCTCCTACTATGAACTGGGTCATCAGCTCGGACTACCCGCCGGTATCGCCTCTGACGGCAGTGAAGTCATCGGCGAGCCCGCCGTGCGCCGCGGGATCGCCATCCAGACCCGGATCAACATGGAGACCCTCGCCGCTGACGGCTCGGTCTCGCCCGCTACCGGCACCCTGAACGTGTTCTCGCCGCCAAGCGGTCCGGGCGTGCGGGTCGATACCTATGGCCGGCCAGGCCTGGTCCCCAGCCCGCTCTACGACTCGCTGCTGGCCAAGGTGATCACCCACGTACACGGTTCTTCGTTTCCGGCAGCGTTGCGCAAGGCCCGGACCGTGTTGTCCGATTTCAGCATCGAGGGCATCGCGACCAACGCCGGTCTGTTGCGGGAAGTGCTCTCGGATGAGCGTCTTGTGTCCGGAGTGGTGCCGACGACCTTCCTCGACGAGATACTCCCGGCGCTGTTAGAGGCGGCGCAGTCGCAGCAGCGCGAGGTCCGTGTGGTGGCCCTCGAGTTGTACCCCGGTGAACAGGCGCTGCGCGCCCAAATGGCGGGCACCGTCGTCGAGGTTCCGCCCGAGGGCGTCGATATCGGCGCCGGTGACCAACTGGTGGTTCTGGAAGCGATGAAAATGCAGCATGTGCTGGCGGCGCCGCATCGGCTTCACACGGTCCGGATACTGGTGACGCCCGGTCAGGTCGTTGCGACGGGCGACCCGCTAGTAGTCTTCTGCCGCACCGATGCTGGAGAAGACGTCGAATCATCGTTGGCGGCCGTCGATCTGGATCGCTCGCGGGCCGATCTCGAGGAGGTCCGGGCGCGCCACCGGCTGACTCTGGACGAGGGCAGGGAACTCGCCGTCGGCAAGCGGCACAAGCAAGGCCGACGCACGGCGCGGGAGAACATCGCCGACCTGGTGGATGCCGGAAGCTTCGTCGAATACGGTGCACTGGCGATCGCGGCGCAACGCAGCCGGCGCTCCGAGCAAGACCTGATCGTGAGCACTCCGGCCGACGGCCTGGTGGCCGGGCTGGCAACCATCGGCGCGGATCGCTTCGGAAGCAACGCCGCCGAGGCGGTGGTGGTGTCCTATGACTACACCGTGCTGGCCGGAACCCAAGGCATGCGCAACCACGCCAAGACCGATCGTGTCTTCGGACTGGCCGCTCGAAAACGGATTCCGGTCGTGCTGTTTGCCGAGGGCGGTGGTGGCCGGCCGGGGGACACCGACCTCGGCAACATTTCCGGACTCGATGTGCCGACCTTCCGGATGCTGGCCGGACTCAGCGGGCGGGTGCCGTTGGTGTCGATCGTTTCCGGCCGCTGCTTCGCCGGCAATGCCGCACTCGCCGGAGTATGCGACGTGATCATTGCGACCCCGGACGCCAACATCGGGATGGGTGGTCCCGCAATGATCGAGGGCGGTGGGCTCGGGGTGTACCCCCGGAGGCGATCGGCCCGATCGATGTTCAACGACGAAACGGCGTGGTAAGTCTGGTCGCCCGCGACGAAGCCCATGCGGTGTCGCTTGCCAAACGGTATCTCGGCTACTTCCAGGGCAAGGTCGAGGGTTGGCAGGCGCCGGATCCGCGGTTGGCCCGCCAGGTGGTGCCGGAGAATCGGTTGCGCGCCTACGATGTTCACCGTGCGATCGAGTCCATTGTGGACGTCGGTTCGGTATTGGAGTTGCGCGCCGACTATGGGGTGGGCATCGTCACCGCACTCGTTCGGATCGAGGGTGTTGCCTACGGTTTGATCGCCAATAGCAGTCACCACCTCGGTGGTGCCATCGATGCCGAAGCATCGGACAAGGCGACCGACTTCCTCATGCTCTGCGAATCGTTTCGGTTGCCGGTGATCTCACTGTGTGACACGCCCGGGTTCATGGTCTGGGCCAGACGCGGAAACGCAGGCCTCGGTCCGCCGGTTCGGCCGGATGTTTCTGGCCGGCGCACGGTTGACGGTGCCGCTCGGAATGATCATCTTGCGCAAGGGATATGGGCTGGGAGCCATGGCGATGGCCGGCGGCTCCTTTCATGCCCCCGAATTCACCATCGCCTGGCCCACCGGGGAGATCGGCGGCATGGGCTTGGAAGGGGCGGCCCGCCTTGGCTTTAGCAAAGAACTCGCGGCGGCCGCCGACGACATCGAGCGCCAAGAACTCTTCGATCGTCTTGTTCAGGCCGCCTACCAACACGGCAAAGCGCTACGGTCGGCCACCACATTCGAACTGGATGACGTGATAGACCTGGCAGAGTCCCGGGCCTGGATCACCAGACTGCCGGGACGCTGACGGTTCGCGCGGCTGGTTATCCGTGGCCGGAGCCGCAACCGACGCCGGGGATGCAGCCCTGGCCGCCCGGCACGCCACCGGGTCCGGAGAACTGGCCTCCGGAGCCGCAACCGACGCCGGGGATGCAGCCTTGGCCGCCCGGTCCGCCGCCGGGGCCACCGTTGACCCCTCCGGATCCGCAGTTGCCGTTGCTGTCGCAGCCGCTGCCGCCGGGCTGTTCGGTGGCGAGGAAAGTGATTGCTGTGGTGGCCGCTGCCGGGCCGGCCGCCGCGACGGCATCGGCTGTGACAACCGGTGCTGCGGCGATCGCAGTAGCGACAGCCCCAGCCACCACCAGTGGTTTGATGAGGTGTGATTTCGTTAACATCCTTATCGCATACCACGCGCGCGCCTGCCCGAAACATGGCAGCAGGGATTGAGTGCAACAGGTGCCCGTCAACGATGTTATTGACTGAGTCCGGCTCACCGACAACCGAAGGCACACCACGATGACCTCACTGGATCTGACCGGCCGCACCGCGATAATCACCGGAGCCTCAAGGGGTATCGGGTTGGCCATCGCACAACGTCTCGCCGGCGCGGGCGCCAACGTGGTGCTCACCGCGCGCAAGCAGGAGTCCGCCGACGCCGCCGCCGCTGAGGTGGGTGAGCGGGCGGTGGGCGTCGGCGCTCACGCGGTCGATGAGGAGGCTGCGCGAGGGTGCGTCGACCTCGCGCTCGAGCGCTTCGGCAGCGTGGACATCCTGATCAACAACGCGGGAACCAACCCGGCCTACGGTCCGCTGATCGAGCAGGACCATGCCCGGTTCACCAAGATTTTCGATGTCAACCTGTGGGCCCCGCTGATGTGGACCTCGCTGGTGGTCAAGGCCTGGATGGGCGAACACGGCGGCGTCGTGATCAATACCGCCTCGATCGGCGGAATGCACCAATCGCCGGCCATGGGGATGTACAACGCCACCAAGGCCGCCCTGATCCATGTGACCAAGCAGCTCGCGCTGGAACTTTCACCGCGGGTGCGCGTCAATGCGATCTGCCCCGGTGTGGTGCGCACCAAGCTCGCCGAAGCGCTGTGGAAAGACCACGAGGACCCGCTGGCGGCCAACATCGCGCTCGGACGGATCGGGGAACCGGTGGATGTCGCCGAAGCCGTCGGCTTTTTGGTGTCGGACGCGGCGAGCTGGATCACCGGCGAGACCATGGTGATTGACGGCGGTCTGCTGCTCGGCAGCGCGGCGGGTTTCCAGTCCCGGCCGGGCAGCGCCTCGTGACGGCCGCCGACGACCTGCAATCGCGGGTCCAGACTCTGCTCGACGCGCACCCCCCGGCCACGAGTGACCCGCGCGAGTTTCTCGGTGCACGATTTGACGCCGGGCTGGCCTGGGTGCATTTTCCGGTCGGGTTCGGCGGGCTCGACCTGCCGCACACCTACCAGGCGCAGGTCGACAAGCAGCTGGCCGCCGCCGGTGCACCGCCGGCCGGCGGCGGGCGAAACATCATCGGCATCGGCATGGCGGCACCGACCATTGCCGCGTTCGGCACCGCGGAGCAGAAACAGAAGTTCTTGCGCCCGTTGTTCACCGGAGAGCATCTCTACTGCCAGTTGTTCAGCGAGCCCGGGGCCGGATCCGACTTGGCCGCCGCGGCAACCCGCGCCGTTCGCGATCCACACCGGCCCCAGGACTGGATTGTCAACGGGCAAAAGGTATGGACGTCGATGGCGCAACATGCGCAAATGGCGATCCTGGTCGCGCGAACCGACCCCGACGTGCCCAAACACGCCGGTTTGACCTATTTACTGTGCGACATGACCCAACCGGGGATCGACATCCGGCCACTGCGCCAGATCACCGGCGAAGCGGAGTTCAACGAGGTGTTCCTGACCGACATCCGGGTGCCCGACGCGAACCGGCTTGGTCCCGAAGGCGGTGGCTGGCGGGTGGCGACCACCACTCTCAACAACGAGCGCGTCGCTATCGGCTCCCGAACCGGTGTCCCGCGGGAGGGCGGCATGATCGGCAAGGTCACCGAAGCGTGGCGCGCCGAACCGGCGCTGCGCAACCCGGCGATGCACGACGACATGATGCGGCTGTGGGTCGAGGCGGAGGTGCTGCGGCTGGCCGGTGAACGGCTGCGCCAGCAGGCCGCCTCGGGTCAGCCCGGGCCGGAGGGGGCGGGCATGAAGGTGGCGTTTGCCCGGCTCGCGCAACAGATCTCGGGTTTCGAACTGGAATTACACCCCGAATCCGGTCTGCAGTACGACGACTGGACGCTGCGCAGACCCGACACGGTTGATCTCACCGGACGCGGGCCCGGTTACCGGTACCTGCGGGCTCGCGGTAACTCGATCGAGGGAGGCACCTCAGAAATCCTGCGCAACACCATCTCCGAGCGGGTCCTGGGATTGCCCGGCGAACACCGCGTGGACAAGACCCTCGCCTGGAAGGACCTGGACCGATGAGCACCGGGGACTTGCTGTACTCCGACACCGAGGAAGCGCTGCGGGCCAGCGTTGGGCAGTTGTTCGCCGAGCGCTGCCCGCCCGAATCGGTGGTGGCCGCCTACGACTCGCCTCCGGCGGACTTCGCCAAGCTGTGGCGCACGATGGCCGCCGAGCTCGGGGTCGCGGGTTTGCTGGTGCCCGAGTCCCTTGGTGGGGCCGGCGCCAGCGCGCGCGAGGCGGCGGTAGTCATGGAGGAAGTCGGCCGGGCGGTAGCGCCGGTCCCGTTCCTGTCCAGTGCGGTACTGGCCACCGTCGCGTTGCTGCATTCCGGGGAGACCGAGACCCTCTCGGAGCTGGCGCAGGGTGAGCTCACCGCGGCCCTGGTGGTGCCGTTGGACACGGCGCCGGGTGACCCCGTTGCCGGGGTGAGTCGTGGCAGCGCTGGGCTGTCCGGGCGAGTCTGCGGCGTGGCGGGTGCCCGGGAGGCCGACGTGCTGGTGGTGCCGGTCGCCGGGGCCGACGGAGTGGAACTGCATACGGTGCGCGCCAATGCGCCCGGCGTCGAGATAGTGCCGTTGCTGGCCTTCGATATGACCAGACCGCTTGCCGACGTTGTGTTTTCGGGGGCCGCGTCCGCACCGGTCGGTCTCGGCTCGGCGGAGGCCGCGCTGGCTGAGGCGTTGCAGACAGGTGCCGCGCTGCTGGCCTCCGAGCAGCTCGGGATTGCGCAGTGGTGCTTTGACACCACGCTGGCTTACACGAAGCAGCGCAAACAGTTCGGCCGTGCCATCGGTTCCTATCAAGCGATCAAACACCGGCTGGCGGACCTGTGGCTGGAAGTCGGCTCAGAGCGGGCCGCGGCCCGCTACGGCGCTGACACCTGTGCTCGCGGTGATGAGGACGCGGCGATTGCGGCGGCGATCGCCGCGGCCTACTGCGGTGATGTCGCGGTGCACGCCGCTGAGGAGTGTGTGCAACTACATGGAGGCATCGGGATGACCTGGGAATATCCGGCCCATCTCTACCTGAAGCGAGCCAAGAGCGACCAGTTGGCGCTCGGCACCGCGTATCGCCACCGCGGTCGACTGGCCAAGCTGGTCAACCTCCCGGTGAGCTGAATCCTGCGGCGGGGCCGGGGGCCTAGCGGGACAGCGTCGCGGCGAACAGGTCGGTCATCGCGGTCCAGTGCCGCTGCGCGCAGGCTTCGTCGTAGGGCGGCTTATCGGGAACCGCGAACCCGTGCGCGCCCGGGTACCACTCGATGGTGTGCTCGACACCCGCAGCCGTCAGCGCCTTCTCCAATTGTTCGGCGTGGTCGGTGGTGAACGACGGGTCGTTTGTGGCGCCGCCCACATACAGCCTGGCGGTCATCCGGTCGGCCAACAGATGCGGGCTGTCGGGATTGTCGGTCACCAGGCCACCGCCGTGAAAGGACGCCGCGGCGGCCACCCGGTCCGGCTGCCGGCCGGCCAGCAGCACCGAGATCCGCCCACCCATGCAGTAGCCGCATACACCGAAACGCTCGCCGCTCACCTGCGGGCGAGTGGCCAGGTAGTCGAAGTATGCGCCCGCGTCGCGGGTGACCCGGTCCGGCGTCAGGGTTCCGAGCATGAACATGAGTCGAGCGCGCTCGTCCGCGTCGCCGAACACCGTTTCCATGGCGAACGGCGTCCAATCGCCCTCGCGGTAGTACACATCGGGCAGCAGCACGACGTAGCCGTGGCCGGCCAATGTGGCCGCCATCTGCTCGAAGGTCTCGCGCACCCCGCCGGCGTCGGGAAACATGATCACGCCTGGCCAGGGACCCGGGCCGGCAGGAGTGAACAAACGGACCGGGCAGGTGCCGTCGGGAGTGGAGACGCTGTCACTGATTATCGGCATGGCACCCGTTCTACTCCTGCTAGATCGCCCCAGCTTCGGCGGCGCCGTCGCGCCGTGCCTGGCTTCGTTGGGCTCGCGATCACCGCTAAGCTGACCGCGTGCCGATCGCGACGCCTTACGAGGATCTGTTGCGCAGGGTGCTCGAAACGGGCACCGCCAAATCCGACCGCACCGGCACCGGGACCCGCAGCCTGTTCGGCCAGCAGATCCGGTACGACCTCGGTTGCGGTTTCCCCTTGCTGACCACCAAGAAGGTGCACTTCAAGTCGGTCGTTTATGAGTTGCTGTGGTTTCTGCGCGGCGACTCCAACGTGGGCTGGTTGCAGCAGCACGGTGTGACCATCTGGGACGAATGGGCCAGCGAAACAGGCGGTCTCGGCCCAATCTACGGAGTTCAGTGGCGATCCTGGCCGACTCCGTCGGGTGAGCACATCGACCAGATCAGTGCCGCATTGGAACTGCTGCGTACCGACCCCGATTCGCGGCGCATCATCGTGTCGGCCTGGAATGTCGGCCAGATCCCGCAAATGGCGCTGCCGCCGTGTCACGCCTTTTTCCAGTTCTACGTCGCCGACGGCCGCCTGAGCTGCCAGCTGTATCAGCGCAGTGCCGACCTGTTTCTGGGGGTGCCTTTCAACATCGCCAGCTACGCCCTGCTCACCCACATGATGGCCGCTCAGGCCGGTCTTTCGGTCGGCGAGTTCATCTGGACCGGCGGCGATTGCCACATCTATGACAACCACGTCGAACAGGTCACCGAGCAACTGCGTCGCGAGCCTCGGCCCTATCCGAAACTAATCTTGTCGCAACGGGATTCGATCTTCGACTACACCTACGAGGACGTCGTCGTGCAGGATTATGATCCCCATCCCGCGATCAAAGCTCCCGTCGCTGTATGAGGCGCAGATGACGTCGGTGGGCCTGATCTGGGCTCAGTCCACCTCCGGGGTCATCGGCCGTGATGGCGGCATCCCGTGGCGACTGCCCGAGGATCTCGCGCACTTCAAACGGCTCACCATGGGGCACACCGTGGTGATGGGCCGCCGGACCTGGGACTCCCTGCCCGCCGCCCACCGGCCACTGCCAGGCCGGCGAAATGTCGTAGTGACCCGCCAGACTGGTCTGGTGGCGCACGGAGCGCAGGTGGTGGGTTCCCTCGAGCAGGCGTTGTGTCCGGCCGAGCCGGATGCCGAGACATGGGTGATCGGTGGTGCCCAGATCTACGCGCTGGCGCTGCCCCTGGCGAACAGGTGTGAAGTCACCGAGGTCGACGTCGACTTACCGCCCGAGGACGAGGACGCCCTGGCCCCCGTGCTCGACCAGACCTGGGCTGGCACCTCGGGGAGTGGCTGGTCAGCCGCTCGGGACTGCGATACCGGATGCACAGCTACCGCCGACTATGAGCACCTTGACCGTTGCCCAGGCCCGCCGGGTGGCGGTCGCCGCACAGGGGTTCGCCGAACCCAAGCCGGCCGGCCGGATCAACAAGGCACACCTGAGGCGGCTGATCTCCCGGATCCAGGTGCTGCAGCTGGATTCGGTGTCGGTGGCGGTGCGCGCCCACTACGCGCCGGTGTTCAGCCGGCTCGGGCCCTACGACCGGGAGGTGCTGGACCGGGTCGCGTGGGGCCCGCCCTCGTCGCGGCTGCTTGCCGAATACTGGGCGCACGAGGCCGCGCTGATGGCCGTCGAAGACTGGCCGTTGCTGCGCTGGCGGATGCGGCAGTACCGGCACGGCAGGTGGGGCACCGAGATCGTCAAGGCCAACCCGCGCCTGGTGGACGACGTCCTTGCCGCTGTTGCCGAACTCGGCCCGTCCAGCGCGGGACAGATCGAAGCTCACCTGGCAGCGGAGCCGCGCGGGGGCCAGGGGCCCTGGTGGAATCGCAGCGACACCAAATGGGTTGCCGAGGCGTTGTTCGCGTCCGGCGTGCTCACCACCGCCACCCGGTTGGGCTTCGCTCGTCACTACGACCTGGTGGAAAGGGTGTTGCCGCCCGAAGTGCTGGCCCGGCAGGTCGACGATGACGAGGCGGTTCGCGAACTCGTATTGTGGGCGGCCTCCGCGCTGGGGGTGGGGACCGAGGCCGACATCCGCGACTACTTCCGGCTGTCCGCGCAGCAGGTCAAGCCCGCGCTCGCCGATCTGGTAGCCGCCGGTGAGGTCGAGCCGGTGCAGGTGCAGGGTTGGTCGGCCCCGGCATATCTGCGGGCGGGCCGATCCCTGCCACGACGTGATCGCGGCACCGCACTGTTGTGTCCGTTTGACCCGCTGATCTTTTTCCGGCCCCGGGTGCAGCGCCTGTTCGACTTTCACTACCGCATCGAGATCTACACCCCGGCCGCCCAACGCCAATACGGCTACTACGTCTGGCCGCTGCTGCTGGACGGGCAGCTGGTGGGACGGGTGGACCTCAAGGCCGACCGTTCCACCGACACCCTGCTGGTGGTGGGCGCGTTCGCCGAACCCGACGCATCGGGGCCGCGGGTCGCCGCGGCACTCGCCGGTGAGTTGGCGTCGATGGCGCCGTGGCTGGGATTGAGCGGGGTCAGCGCGTCCGGACGGGGTGATCTGGCCGGGGAGCTGGCGATCGCCGTCAGGCGGACCGGCTGATGGCACCGTCGACGATGAAAGAGCTCAAAGACACGCTCTGGAAAGGCGCCGAGAAGCTGCGCGGGTCCATTCCGGCCAGCCAGTACAAAGACGTCATTCTCGGCCTGGTCTTTCTCAAGTTCGTTTCCGATGCCCGAGACGGGCGCAAGCCATTCGTGGTGCCCCCCGAAGCGCGCTGGGAAGCGTTGGCCGGCAATGCGAAATCACCGGACATCGGCCAGCTCATCGACACGGCGATGCTGTCGGTAATGACGGCCAATCCGTCGCTGGCCGCGACCCTGCCGCAGCTGTATCACAAGGTCGATCAGCGGCGGCTCGGCGAACTGGTCGAGGTGCTCGGCGCGGCGCGATTCAGTGGCCGGCCAAGTCATCGCGCGCGTGACCTGATGGGTGAGGTGTACGAATACTTCCTCGGCAACTTCGCGCGCGCGGAGGGACGACGCGGCGGCGAATTCTTCACCCCACCCAGCGTCGTTCGAGTGATCGTGGAGATTCTCGAACCCTCGAGCGGTCGGATCTATGACCCGTGCTGCGGATCGGGCGGGATGTTCGTGCAAACCGAGCGCTTCATCTGCGCCCACGACGGGGACCCCGCGCAGATATCGATCTACGGTCAGGAGAGCGTCGAGCAGACCTGGCGGATGGCAAAGTTGAACCTGGCCGTCCATGGGATCGATGATGCGGGCCTGGGCGCGCGTTGGGGCGACACCTTCGCCACCGACCAACACGACGGCGTGCCGATGGACTACGTGATGGCCAATCCGCCCTTCAACATCAAGGATTGGGCCCGCGACGAACAGGACCCGCGTTGGCGGTTCGGCACTCCGCCCGCCGCAAATGCGAACTTCGCCTGGATTCAGCACATCCTGTCCAAGCTCGCGCCGACAGGTCAGGCCGGGGTGGTGATGGCCAATGGCTCGATGTCATCGAAAACCAATGGAGAGGACAGGATTCGCGCTGGAATCATTGATGCAGACCTGGTCTCATGCATGGTCGCCCTGCCGACGCAGCTGTTTCGCAGTACCGGAATTCCGGTGTGTCTGTGGTTCTTCGCCAAGGACAAGAAAGCTCGTTCGGGCCAGGTGCTGTTCATCGACGCGCGCGGGCTCGGGAGCATGTTGGACCGCTGCGAGCGAACCCTGACCGATGACGACGTAGCCCGCATCGGCGATACCTATCACGGCTGGTTCGGATCCGCATCAGCCGTCGCGAAAGGTGCTGTTTACCAGGATATTCCGGGATTTTGCAGGTCGGCGTCGTTGGATGAGATCCGCGCCGAGGGGTACGTGCTCACGCCGGGGCGCTATGTGGGGACTGGAGCGTCCTGTGCTGACGGCGAACCGATCGGCGACAAACTCACAAGGTTGACCACCCAGTTGCTGGCCGCGCTGGATGAATCGACAAAACTTGACGAGGCGGTGCGTGCGCAGTTGGGGCGGGTGCGGTGGAGGTGAGGCTCGGCGAGCACCTCGAATTCCGCAGCGGCAGTTGCTCTCCGCCGCGACGCGCCCGGGGCCGGGTTCCCGTATACGGTGCGAACGGGCCGATCGGCTTCGCGGCCGAACACAACGTCAGCGGTCCGCTGATTGTGGTGGGGCGCGTTGGATCCTATTGCGGCAGTGTGCGCTACTGCGACTCCGATGTCTGGGTCACCGATAACGCCTACGTTTGCCGTGCCAATGACCCTGCGGAAACCCGGTACTGGTATTACGCACTGCAGACGTGCCGGCTCAATGAACACCGGGCGGGATCCGGACAGCCATTGCTGAATCAGCGGACTCTTCGCGAGGTCTCGGTCCACGTTGCCCAAGCACCTGAGCGTCGGCGAATCGCCGAGGTGCTGGGCGCCCTGGACGACAAGATCGCCAACAACGAGCGGGTCATCGAGGCCGCCGAGGCCCTGATGGTCGCGATGGTCGGGTCGGTCGATGCGCGCGTCGGGCTGTCGGGCCTGGCGCGCCGGTCGACGAAGTTGGTCAATCCCGCTGACTTTGACGACGTTGTTGCCCATTTCAGCCTTCCCGCCTTTGATGCGGGGGCGCACGCCCGGCCGGTTGCCGGGGCATCGGTCAAAAGCGGCAAGTTCCACTTGTCCGAACCCTGTGTGCTGTTCGCGAAACTGAACCCCCGAGTACCGCGAATCTGGAACGTGGTGCGCCTGCCGCCCCAGATGGCGCTGGCCAGCTGCGAGTTCGTCGTATTGAGCCCGCTCGGGGTGGATACCTCGGTGCTGTGGTCGGCGCTGCGTCAGCCCGAAGTCTCAACCTCGCTGGCACAGCTGGTCGCCGGAACATCGGGAAGTCACCAGCGCATCGGGCCCAAAGACCTGCTCGACCTTCAGGTGCCAGACGTCCGGCGCTTGGGAGCCGCCCAGTCCGCGACGATCACCGATCTGGGCGCGTTGTGTCATGCCCGCCGTGGCCAGTGCGCGCAGCTGGCCGCGCTGCGCGACGCGCTGCTACCGGGATTGGTCACCGGCGAGGTCGCCGTCAGTGGGGGAGAGCTCCTCCTCGCGTCGCCGCTCGGCACGCCTTAAGGTGAGCGCCGTGGCCGAGACTGCGCCGCTACGCGTACAGCTGATCGCCAAGACCGAGTTCTTGGCGCCCCCGACGTGCCCTGGACCACCGACGCCGACGGAGGCGAGGCGCTGGTCGAGTTCGCCGGTCGCGCCTGCTACCAGAGCTGGTCCAAGCCCAACCCCAAGACCGCGACCAACGCCGGTTACCTGCGCCACATCATCGACGTCGGGCACTTTGCCGTGCTCGAGCACGCCAGTGTGTCGTTCTACATCAGCGGCATCTCGCGATCGTGCACCCACGAGCTGATCCGGCACCGCCACTTCTCCTACTCGCAGCTATCCCAGCGCTACGTGCCCGAAGGTGACTCGCGGGTCGTCGTGCCGCCGGGGTTGGAGGACGATCCCGAGCTGCGCGAAATCCTGATCGCCGCCGCCGACGCCAGCCGTGCCACCTACATCGAACTGCTGACCAAGCTGGAAGCCAGGTTCGCTGACCAGCCCAACGCCGTCCTGCGGCGCAAACAGGCTCGCCAGGCCGCTCGTGCCGTGCTCCCCAACGCGACCGAAACCCGGATCGTGGTCAGCGGTAATTACCGAGCGTGGAGGCACTTCATAGCCATGCGGGCCAGCGAGCATGCCGATGTGGAGATCCGGCGGCTGGCCATCGAGTGCCTGCGTCAGCTCGTCGCGGTGGCGCCAGCGGTGTTCGCCGACTTCGAGGTCACGACCCTGGCCGACGGCAGCGAGGTCGCCACCAGCCCGCTGGCCACCGAGTTCTGAGTCCGGCCCTGGCGCGAGGATGCGTATCCGGGCAGCCTTCGCGGCGTGTCGGCGGACAAACACGCACGCTTGCGCCGGTGCAAAAAAAGATTGCTGCCGCCAGGTAATCTTGGGAACCGTGAGCACCGTCGGATTCGACGTTCCCGCACGCCTGGGAACACTGCTGACCGCGATGGTGACACCATTCGGCTCCGACGGCGCCCTTGATCTTGCCGCGGCGGCGCGACTGGCGAATCACCTGGTGGACCAGGGGTGCGATGGACTGGTGGTTTCCGGTACCACCGGCGAGTCGCCCACTACCACCGACGACGAGAAGCGTGAGCTGCTCAGAGTCGTCTTGGAAGCGGTGGGCGACCGGGCTCGGGTGATTGCGGGGGCCGGCACCAATGACACCGCGCACAGCATTGGGCTGGCGAAGGCCGCTGCGGCCGAAGGCGCCCATGGTCTGTTGGTGGTGACCCCGTATTACTCCAAGCCGCCACAATCGGGGCTATTGGCGCACTTCACCGCGGTGGCCGATGCGACCGAGCTGCCCGTGCTGCTCTACGACATCCCCGGGCGGTCTGCGGTGCCGATCGAGTCCGAAACAATCCGCGCCCTGGCAAAGCACCCGAACATCGTCGGCGTCAAGGACGCCAAAGCGGACCTGCCCAGCGGTGCCCAGATCATGGCCGACACGGGACTGGCCTACTACTCCGGCGACGACGCCCTCAACCTGCCCTGGCTGGCCATGGGCGCCATCGGCTTCATCAGCGTGATCGGTCATCTGGCGGCTGGCCAGCTACGGGAGATGTTGTCGGCATTCAGTTCCGGGGACGTCGCCACCGCCCGCAAGATCAACGTCGCGGTCAGTCCGCTGTGCAACGCGATGACCCGACTGGGCGGGGTGACGCTGTCCAAGGCCGGCTTGCGGCTGCAAGGTATCGAGGTCGGTGACCCGAGGCTGCCGCAGGTCGCCGCCACCGCTGAGCAAATCGACGTGTTGGCCGCTGACATGCGCGCGGCCTCCGTGCTTCGGTGAATCCCAGGGTGAGTCGACGGTGAACGAAGAACTTCCCCCACCAGCGCCGTTGGCTTCCGGGGGGTTGCGGGTCACCGCGCTGGGCGGCATCAACGAAATCGGCCGCAACATGACGGTGTTCGAGCATCTGGGGCGGCTGCTGATCATCGACTGCGGCGTGCTGTTCCCGACCCACGACGAGCCGGGCGTCGATTTGATCCTGCCCGACCTGCGCCATATCGAGGACCGCCTGGACGATATCGAGGCGCTGGTGCTCACGCACGCGCACGAGGACCACATCGGGGCTATCCCGTTCTTGCTCAGGTTGCGTCCGGACATCCCCATCGTCGGATCCAAGTTCACCCTGGCGCTGGTTGCGGCCAAGTGCCGCGAATACCGGATCAAACCGGTGTTCGTCGAGGTCGCGGAGGGGCAGAGCAGTCGACACGGCGTGTTCGAGTGCGAATACTTCGCCGTCAACCACTCCGTGCCGGATGCCCTTGCGATCGCCGTCTACACCGGCGCGGGAACCGTGCTGCACACCGGTGATATCAAGCTTGATCAGCTGCCCCTCGACGGTCGCCCCACCGACTTACCGGGCATGTCGCGCCTCGGCGATGCCGGTGTTGACCTGTTCCTGTGTGATTCGACCAACTCCGAGATCCCCGGTGTCGGGCCCTCCGAAAGTGAGGTGGGTCCCACCCTGCACCGGCTGATCAGGGGTGCCGACGGTCGGGTCATCGTGGCGTGTTTCGCCTCAAACGTCGACCGGGTGCAGCAGATCATCGACGCCGCGGTGGCACTGGGCCGGCGAGTTTCCTTCGTGGGGCGCTCCATGGTGCGCAACATGGGCATCGCCAGGGAACTGGGCTTTCTGCGGGTGGACGATTCCGATGTGATCGACATCGGTGCCGCCGAGATGATGCCGCCCGAACAGGTGTTGTTGATTACCACCGGCACCCAGGGCGAACCGATGTCGGCGTTGTCGCGGATGTCGCGCGGTGAGCACCGCAGCATCACGCTGACTGCCGGTGATCTCATCGTTTTGTCGTCGTCGCTGATCCCCGGCAATGAGGAAGCGGTTTTCGGCGTCATCGACTCGCTCTCCAAGATCGGCGCCAGGGTGGTCACCAACGCCCAAGCCCGGGTGCACGTTTCCGGCCATGCCTACGCCGGTGAGCTGTTGTTCCTGTACAACGGGGTGCGACCACGCAACGTCATGCCGGTGCACGGAACCTGGCGAATGCTTCGGGCCAACGCCAAGCTGGCCGCCAGCGCCGGGGTGGCGCCGGAGTCAATCCTGTTGGCGGAGAACGGGGTCAGCGTCGATCTGGTGGGGCGCAAGGCTTCGATCGCCGGTGCGGTCCCGGTTGGCAAGATGTTCGTCGACGGTTTGATCACCGGCGATGTCGGCGAAATCACCCTGGGCGAGCGGCTGATCCTGTCGTCGGGTTTTATCGCGGTGACCGTGGTCGTGCACCGGGGCACCGGGCGTCCCGCGGCTGTGCCGCATCTGCATTCGCGTGGATTCTCCGAAGACCCCAAGGCGCTGGAGCCCGCCGTGCGCAAGGTCGAAGCCGAGCTGGAATCTCTGGTTGCCGCCAACGTCACCGATCCGATCAGGATCGCGCAGGGGGTGCGCCGCACCGTCGGAAAATGGGTCGGTGAGACCTACCGTCGGCAGCCGCTGATCGTGCCCACGGTCATCGAAGTCTGAGGACCGGCCGCTTCCGGCCCGGCTCAGAGTTTTTCGGCGTAGGCCGACCATTCGATCTGAGATGCGTTGAGCTTGCGGCCGGCCGGCTCGACATAGCGCTGGACGAGCTCGTCGGGCCCCGCCTGTTCCACCAGCCGCCAGCCGTATTCGGCAAGAAACTCGGGGACCTCGTCGGGCAGCAAGCCGAAATGCCACAGTTGACGCCGTTGGCGCACCGAGCGGTACAAGGTCCGGGTGCCGTAGCGATTGGTTCCGTCGATGAAGTCGCGGCGGACGTAGGTGAACACCAGGCGGCTGCCCGGTGCCGCCGCGCGCAGCCCCTCCAGGGTCCGCCGGACGGTCTCTTCGGTGAGGTATTGGGTGACGCCCTCGCAGATGAAGAACACCCGGAAGTCGGTGAGGTAGCCATGTTCGGCCAATGCGGTGAGCAGGTCGTCATGCTCAAAGTCCAACGCCACCAGCCGAACCGACAACGGTAGTTCGCCCAGCACCCGTCGCACCGTCTTGGCCTTGCGAGCGATGTTGACCGGCAGGTCCACCTCGAAGATCGGAATGCGCACCTTGCGGGTCAGTCGGTAGGCGCGGGTGTCCAGCCCGGCGCCCAGAATCGCCACCGCATCGACGTCGTCGAGCGCCTCGCCAAGTTTGTCGCCGATGAATCGTTTGCGGCAGGTCAGATTGACCCAGAGCCCGCTGCCGGACCACTCCGACCAGCGGATGAAGAGGCGCCGAATGCCGGCCGGCCGGGTCGCGCTGACCAGCCACCGCAGCGGTCTGGGCAGGAACAGATCCGCCAGGTCGTCGTCGACCAGGCGGTGCTCGGCGGGCTCGTTCTGTTCGACAGCCGACAGCACCATCGGGCCGAAGGCGGTCTGCGCAGCGGGATTTCGGGTCATCAACTACCTCTTGTTCACACAGCCGGCATCCACCGGCAGGGCGACGCCGGTGATGTAACGGGCCTCGTCGGACACCAGCCAGGCCAGCGCACCGGCGATGTCATCGGCTTGCAGGATCTGCACCGGCAGCGCGTTGCCCGCGCCGGGGCCGGAGCCGGTCTCGGCGACCAGGTCGGCGAGCCAGCGCCGGATGAACTCGTTGTTGATCATCGGGGTATCCACCCCGGATGGGTGTAGCGAGTTGACCCGGATGCTGTGCGGTGCAAGCAGGTTCGCGTATACGCGCATCAACCCGACCAACGCGTGTTTGGAGGCGGCGTAGCCGATGGCGCCGGCGTCCGCGCTGCTGATGCCAACCAATCCGGCCGCCGAGCTGATCAGAACGATCGACCCGCCCCGGCCCTGTTCGATCATGGTCGGTATCGCGACCTCGACCGTGTAGTAGGCGCCGCTGAGGTTGACGTCGATAACGTCACGCCAGGCGTCGTCGCCGGACTGCATCGGTGCGATACCGGCGTTGGCCACCACAATGTCGACCTGGCCCAATTCGTCGATCCCGGCTTGCAGCGCCGCGGCCAGTGCTTCCCGATCCCGGACGTCGGCCTGGCTGGCCACGATGCGGGCGCCGGTGTCCTCGACGAGCTTGACGGTGGTTGCCAATTCCTCGGCGGTGCCCAGCGGATACGGCACGCTGGCGATCTGGTCACACAGGTCGACCGCGATGACATCTGCGCCGTCGCGGGCCAGTCGAAGCGCATGCGCGCGACCCTGCCCGCGCGCCGCCCCGGTGATGAAGGCAACACGGCCGCTCAGTGGGCCGTCCAGTGGCCGGCTCATCACTGACGGAGTTGACCTTTGTCGGGATCTCCCGCGGGGATCGGCGCCAGCATCTTGATGTCCGGCGCCCCGGCCAGGTGTTCGCCGGCCGCGGTGAACATCTTGGCCACCGCGGGCGCGGTGCTATGGGCGGTCAGTGCCTCCGCGTCGGCCCACTGTTCGATGAAAACGAAGGTTTCGCCCGTTTGATGCAGCGAGTAGAGCTGGCAGCCGGGTTCGCCGTGCACCTCTTCGACCGCCGTGGTGAGGATGTCGCGGACGGCGTCGACCGACTCCGGCTTGACGGTCAGCGTGGCGACGACGACGGGCATGCTGGGACCTCCTGGGGAGACTGCGGCGG
Organism: Mycobacterium liflandii; assembly: GCF_022354805.1. Taxonomy (NCBI): domain Bacteria; kingdom Bacillati; phylum Actinomycetota; class Actinomycetes; order Mycobacteriales; family Mycobacteriaceae; genus Mycobacterium; species Mycobacterium liflandii. The sequence goes on from NZ_CP023138.1 coordinate 2,824,414, forward strand.
GTTTTTGGTGGTGTGACCGGGCATGACTTTGGTCACCTTTGGCCACCCTACTCAGGCCCGAAGATAACGAGGCGGGCACATGCTGGTGAAGCCTGCGTTACCAGTGTGGCAAGTGGTGCAGATGATGCAATTGCGACTAGTCTTGCTGGCATGGCTAGTAAGACCGCTGCGCGCTCCGGAGCCCGAACGAGCAGGTCAAAGGCCGCTTTAGGGGGCGCTTCCCGAGGCGGGAGAGCTACTGCCTCCGCCGGGCCGGCAAGGCCGGCGAAGGGGACCAGAAAGCCGGCGGGCAAGCCGGCCAAGCGGGTAGCCAAGCCGATCCCGCGGCGCAATCAGTCCGTGCTCAAGGTGGCCGGGCTCGCGGGCGGCCGAGCCATGCGCGCTACCTGGATGATGGCGGCCAAGGGCACCGGCGGGGCGGCGCGGTCGATAGGGCGCGCTCGTGACATCGAACCCGGGCATCGCCGTGACGGCGTGGCGCTGGTGGTGCTGGGCATTGCGGTGGTCGTCGCCGCGAGTTCATGGTTCGACGCCGCCCGCCCGGTCGGCGCGTGGGTGGATGCGGTACTGCGAACGTTCATCGGCTCGGCGGTGGTGCTGCTCCCGATCGTTCTTGCAGGCACGGCGATAGTGCTGATGCGCACCGAGCCGAACCCCGACACCAGGCCCCGGCTGATTCTCGGGTCCAGCCTGATCGCGCTGTCTTTCCTGGGTTTGCGGCACTTGTGGGCGGGTTCGCCGGAATCCCCGGAGTTGCGCCAGCGTGCCGCGGGGTTCATCGGATTCACGATCGGTGGACCGCTATCCGACGGGCTGACCGTGTGGATCGCCGCTCCGTTGCTGTTCATCGGGGCGCTGTTCGGACTATTGCTGTTGACCGGGACCACAATCCGCGAGGTTCCCGATGTGCTACGTGGTCTGTTCGGAACCCGGCTGCTGCAGCGCGAGTACTACGATGACGAGTTCGACGACGGCGATGACTACGAGGGCTACTCGGATTTCGCCGGTGATGATGCCGACACGGTGGAAGTCGCGCGTGAGGACTTCTCCGACGGCTACTACGACGAGGTGCCGCTGCGGCCCGACGAGGAGCTGCGGGCCTGGCCCTCGCCGAACACGGAGCCCGACGGCGAAATCGGGGAGCCGGATGCGCCGACCGTTCCAGAACCTGCCGTCGCGCGCGGCGCCGGCAAGGCCGGAAAGTCCGGCCGCAGCGCCCCGGCGGAGAAGCAGGAAACCCTGGTACTCGACCGTGTCGTCGAGGGGCCCTACGCACTGCCATCGATGGAACTGTTGGTGGCGGGAGATCCGCCCAAGAAGCGCAGCGCCGCCAACAGTCACATGGCCGGCGCCATCGGGGATGTGCTCACCCAATTCAAGGTCGACGCGGCGGTGACCGGCTGCACCCGCGGTCCGACCGTCACGCGGTATGAGGTCGAGCTGGGGCCCGGCGTCAAGGTGGAGAAGATCACCGCGCTGCAGAAGAACATCGCCTACGCGGTGGCCACCGAGAGCGTGCGGATGCTCGCTCCCATCCCCGGCAAGTCGGCGGTCGGCATCGAGGTGCCCAACACCGACCGCGAAATGGTGCGGCTTGCCGACGTGCTCACCGCTCCGACGACCCGCCGCGACCACCACCCGCTGGTGATCGGCCTGGGCAAAGACATCGAGGGCGATTTCATCTCGGCCAACCTGGCGAAGATGCCGCACCTGCTGGTCGCCGGTTCCACCGGGTCCGGAAAGTCCAGCTTCGTCAACTCCATGCTGGTCTCCCTGCTGACCCGGGCCACCCCGGAAGAGGTCAGGATGATCCTGATCGACCCGAAGATGGTGGAACTGACCCCTTACGAAGGCATTCCGCACCTGATCACCCCGATCATCACGCAGCCAAAGAAGGCGGCGGCCGCTCTCGCATGGCTGGTCGAGGAGATGGAACAGCGCTACCAGGACATGCAAGCGTCCCGGGTGCGTCATATCGATGACTTCAACGAGAAGGTGCGATCGGGAGCGATCACCGCGCCACTGGGCAGCCAGCGGGTGTACAAGCCCTATCCCTACGTCGTTGCGATCGTCGACGAGTTGGCCGACCTGATGATGACCGCGCCGCGTGACGTCGAGGAAGCCATCGTGCGGATCACCCAGAAGGCCCGCGCCGCCGGCATCCATCTGGTGCTGGCCACCCAGCGGCCCTCGGTCGACGTGGTCACCGGCTTGATCAAGACCAACGTGCCGTCCCGGCTGGCGTTCGCCACATCCTCACTGACCGACAGCCGGGTGATCCTGGACCAGGCGGGCGCGGAAAAGCTGATCGGTATGGGTGACGGCCTATTCCTGCCGATGGGCGCCGGCAAGCCGATCCGGCTGCAGGGCGCGTTCATCACCGACGAGGAGATCCACGCCGTTGTCACCGCGTGTAAGGATCAGGCGGAGCCCGAGTACACCGAGGGTGTCACCAACGCCAAGCCCACCGGTGAGCGCACCGACGTCGACTCGGACATCGGTGACGACATGGACGTGCTGCTGCAGGCCGTGGAGTTGGTGGTGTCCAGTCAGTTCGGCTCCACCTCGATGTTGCAGCGCAAGCTGCGGGTCGGGTTCGCCAAAGCCGGCCGACTGATGGACCTGATGGAGACGCGCAACATCGTCGGGCCGAGCGAAGGCTCGAAGGCCCGCGAGGTGCTGGTCAAGCCCGATGAATTGGCCGGAACGCTGGCCTTGATCAGGGGCGGGGTGGCCGACGACGCGCCGGACGAGGATTGATCGGTGACGGCTTAAAGCACCAACAGCATCCGGGTGTTGCCCAAGATGTTGGGCTTGATGTAGCTCAGATCCAGAAACTCCGCGACGCCGATGTCGTAGGAGCGGCACATCTCTTCGAACACCTCCGCGGTCACCGGCGTGCCCTCGATCTCGGTGAACCCGTGCGCGGTGAAGAATTCGGTCTCGAACGTCAGCACGAATAGTCGCTCTAGCTGCAGTTCCCGGGCCACCTCGAGCAGTCGGTCGACAATCGCGTGGCCGATGCCGTGCCCGGTCATAGCGGGATCCACCGCGACGGTGCGGACCTCACCGAGGTCCGACCACAACACGTGCAGGGCCCCGCAGCCGATCACGTTGCCCTGGATTTCGGGGTGTTCGGCAACCCAGAATTCCTGAACCGCTTCGTAAAGGGTGACCAGGTTCTTCTCCAGCAGGATCTTCCCCGCATAGGTGTCGACAAGCTTTTTGATCGCCGGGACGTCGGACGTTCTGGCACGCCGGACCACCGGCCGGAAATCCTGTTGACTTTCGGTCACGAGAAAACAGTATCGACATCGGCGGCGGGGCGGCTGGTCAACCGTTATTCTGTTGCGGTGTCAGGGCAGCCGCAAACAGGTCAGGTGCCGGGAACCGCAGGGATCGCCAACCTAGCCAACGTCCTGACTGGCCTGCGCTTTGTGCTGGTCCCGATTTTCTTGTACCTCCTGTTCTATGACGGAGGTCACCAAACGACTTTCCGGATAGCGGCATGGGCGGTATTCGCGGTTGCCAGCATCACCGATCGATTTGACGGACTGCTCGCCCGCAACTACGGCATGGCCACCGAATTCGGGGCGTTTGTTGATCCGATCGCGGACAAGGCCCTGATCGGGGCGGCGCTGATCGGGCTATCGATGCTCAACGACCTGCCGTGGTGGGTCACGGTGTTGATCCTGAGCCGCGAACTCGGGGTGACCATGCTGCGGCTGGCTGTCATCCGCCGCGGTGTCATTCCCGCCAGCTGGGGCGGCAAGCTCAAGACCGTCGTCCAAGCGGTGGCGATCGGGCTGTTCGTCCTGCCGCTTTCCGGCCCGCTGCACATGGCGGCGGTGGTCGTGATGGCCGCCGCAATCGTGCTCACGGTGGTGACCGGGATCGACTACGTGGTATCGACCGTCCGCGAAATTCGTGCCGGAAAACGCGCGTCGTAAGCCAGCGGGAACCACACCAGCTCACGCCGCGTTCATCTAAGAACCAGTGCTCTTGGGCGCTGCTGGTCGGGCGCTTGAACCGCATTTGGGTGCTTGATTTGGCCGTCATGGATGTTGAAGGCAGATGGAGGAGAGCACGATGGCGTCATTGGTGCGCGAGGTCATTGGCGACGTGTTGCGCGGGGAGCGAACTTCACAGGGCCGGACGCTGCGGGAGGTGTCCGACACCGCTCGGGTGAGTCTGGGGTATCTGTCCGAGATCGAGCGTGGCCGCAAGGAGCCGTCCAGCGAATTGCTCAATGCAATCTGCGACGCGTTGCAGGTCCCGCTGTCTGAGGTGCTCATCGGTGCGGGTGAGCGGATGGCGCGTGACGAACGCGCGATCCAGACCGCGCCGACCGGAGCCACCATCGATGCCGGCACCAGATTGGTCATTCCCCAGGTAGCGTCGCTGGCGGTGGCCTGAGCGCGGCGCAGCCGATCTGGTGTCGATCAGTTATGGGATCACGGGTGGGGAGATCGGCCCGGACCCACTAAATTGAGCGACAGGGTAAGTGTGCTGAGCTCAATCGGGCCCTACCCGGGACCCACCCGGCCCACAAGAAACGAAGGCGGAGCTAACCGATGGCCAATCCGTTCGTCAAAGCGTGGAAGTACCTCATGGCGCTGTTCAACTCCAAGATTGACGAGCACGCCGACCCCAAAGTGCAGATTCAGCAGGCTATTGAGGAAGCCCAGCGCACCCATCAGGCGCTGACCCAACAGGCCGCACAGGTGATCGGAAACCAGCGCCAGCTGGAGATGCGCCTCAACCGCCAGCTGGCCGACATCGAAAAGCTACAGGTCAACGTGCGTCAGGCGCTGACGCTGGCCGACCAGGCCACCGCCGCTGGCGACGCGGCCAAGGCGGTCGAGTACAACAACGCCGCCGAAGCGTTTGCCGCCCAGCTGGTGACCGCCGAGCAGAGCGTCGAAGACCTCAAAGCGCTGCACGACCAGGCCCTCAATGCCGCGGCTCAGGCCAAGCGGGCAGTCGAGCAGAACTCGATGGTGCTGCAGCAGAAGATCGCCGAACGCACCAAGCTGCTCAGCCAGCTGGAGCAGGCAAAGATGCAAGAGCAGGTCAGCTCGTCGCTGCGGTCGATGAGTGAGCTTGCCGCCCCCGGCAACGTCCCCAGCCTCGATGAGGTGCGGGACAAGATCGAACGCCGGTATGCCACCGCACTCGGTCAGGCCGAGCTCGCCCAAAGTTCGGTGCAGGGCCGCATGCTCGAAGTTCAGCAGGCCGGCGTGCAGATGGCCGGTCATTCCCGGCTGGAACAGATCCGGGCCTCGATGCGCGGCGAGTCGCTGCCGGCGGGAGGCGCGGCCACTCCCGGTGCCACTGGGGCCACCGAAACCGGTGGGGCGGTCGCAGAGAAACCTTTTGGTCAGCAGTAGGGCGGAGAGTCTCACATGGCGGTGAAGTCGGCTCAGCGCGGCCAGCGGCGTGCGTTGCTGCAGCGGGGTCTCGACTTCGTGGGTGATCTGTCCGACTTCGCCGCCCGCAAGATCAGCGCTGCCACCGATCCGCGAGCTCGCCAGCTGCGCCGCCGCCGCCGTGCGCTGCGGTGGGCGCTGATCTTCAGCGCCGGCTGCGTCTTTTGGGCCGCGGTGACGGCGGTGCTGGCAGCGTGGGGCTGGTTCGCGTTGCTGCTGCAGATCACAGGAGCGATCGCGGTGGTGCAGGTGATTCCCGCGACGTTGCTGTTTTTCCGCTACTACTGGCTGCGGTCGGAGCCGTTGCCGTCACAGCGGCCGACCACCACCCGGCGGTTGCCGCCGATGGGTTCGGCCGCCCGCCCCGCGATGGCCGCCCTGGGCGCCTCCGAACGTGGATTCTTCTCGCTGTTGGGTGTGATGGAGCGGGGCGCGCTGGTACCTGCGGCCGAAATCCAGGACCTGACCGATGCGGCCAACCACAGCGCCGCGGCGATGGCCGCCACGGCTGCCCAGGTGGTATCGATGGAGCGGGCGGCGCAGTATTCGGAATCCTCGCGTGGCCAACTGGTGCCCACCATCAATGCCTTTACCGCCCAACTAGGCGCCGGCGTGCGTCAGTACAACGAGATGGTGACCGCGGCAGCGCAATTGGTTTCGTCGGCCAACGGTGCCACCGTGGCCGAGGCGGTGTCGCAGCAGCGCTACCGCCACGAACTGGTCGGAGCTACCGATCGCCTGGCCGGCTGGGCGCAGGCCTTCGACGAACTGGGTGGGTTACCGCGCCGCTAGGTGTGCACCTACATGCGTGCCTTCAGCGCTGGGATCACCGCGCCGGCCACCCCGCGCAGCAATGCCTTGGTCATGTCGTAGAAATCGAAGTAGTCGCGCCACAGCGTGATGCGCCCGTCGTGTACCTCGAACACGCCGCAGACCCAGAACTGAATTCGCAGCGGGCCGAGAATCAATGCATCGGTGCGTTCGGTGAGTACGGCGGCTCCATCGGCGGCGGCGCGATGGATCTTCACCTCGAACCCCATGCGCCCGTCCATCTGGCGGAACAGCCGCATCGCCCGGCTCCGGCCACGGATCGTCGGCAGTCCGACGTTCTGGTACACCAGGTGGTCGTCTAGGGCCGCGTTCGCCGCTTCGTAGTCCGCGTCCTGAAGCGCACTCAGGAAGCCCTCGACCGTGCGGATGTTGTCGGTGCTTGTTTGGCTTGTTTGAGTCAGCTCGGTCATGGTTGCCAGGGTAAGCGAGTACGGGCAACTGCGGTGGCTGGTCGGCGATTGGGCGGTGGCTGGGCACCGGCCAGGCACTGTGGCAGGGTGGTGCGGTGCGTGTCGCCGTGGTCGCCGGGCCGGATCCCGGCCATTCGTTTCCCGCGATTGCGCTGTGCCGGCGCTTTTTGGCGGCCGGCGATATTCCAACGCTGCTGACCGGTGTGGAGTGGTTGGACACCGCTCGGGCGGCCGGCGTTGACGCCATTGAGTTGGCGGGGCTGGTCGCCACCGACGAGGATCTGGATGCCGGCGCCAGGATTCATCGCAGGGCCGCTCAGATGGCCCTGCTCAACGCTCCGGCGCTGTCCGACCTGGCGCCCGACCTGGTGGTGTCCGACGTGATCACCGCCTGCGGGGGAATGGCGGCCGAGCGGTTGGGGATCCCCTGGATCGAGCTCAACCCGCATCCGCTGTATCGGCCGTCGAAAGGCCTGCCGCCGATCGGCAGCGGTCTGGCGCCGGGCACCGGAATTCGCGGCCGGCTGCGCGACACCACCATGCGGGCGCTGACGGCGCGGTCCTGGCGTGCGGGCCTGCGACAGCGCGCCGCGGTGCGGGCCGAGATCGGCCTGGCAGAGCATGATCCGGGCCCGCTGCGGCGATTGATCGCTACGCTGCCCGCCCTCGAGGTGCCGCGTCCGGACTGGCCTGCCGAGGCGATCGTGGTCGGCCCGTTGCACTTCGAACCGACCGATCAGCTGCTGAAAGTCCCTGCCGGTTCGGGTCCGGTGCTGGTCATCGCGCCGTCCACGGCATTGTCCGGAACCGCCGGACTGGCCGAGGTCGCACTGGAGTCGCTGATTCCGGGCGACACGCTGCCGTCGGGATCGCGGCTGGTGGTCTCCCGGCTCGGCGGCGACGATCTGGTGACACCGTCGTGGGCGGCGGTCGGGCTGGGCAGCCAGGCCGAGCTGTTGACCCACGCCGACGTGGTGATCTGCGGGGGCGGTCATGGGATGGTCTCCAAGACGTTGCTGGCCGGGGTGCCCCTGGTGGTGGTTCCCGGCGGCGGGGACCAGTGGGAGATAGCCAATCGCGTGGTACGCCAGGGCAGCGCTCGGCTGATCCGGCCGCTGGGCGCTGATGCGCTGGCGGCCGCGGTGAATGAGGTGCTGTCGTCGCCCGGTTACCGGGAGGCGGCGCAACGGGCCGCCGCCAGCATTGCCGACGTGGCCGATCCGGTGCAGGTCTGCCACGAAGCGCTGGCGCTTGCGGGATGACCGGATTGGCTGGCCGGCCCAGTATGTTGGCTGGCGTGCGGCTGACAGAGTTTCACGAACGGATCACGCTGCGGTTTGGTGCCGCCTACGGCGCATCGGTTCTGGTCGACCACGTCTTGACGGTCTTCGATGGCCGGACCGCCGCCCAGGCGATCGAGGCGGGTGTGGAGCCTCGCGACGTGTGGCGGGCGTTGTGCGCTGACTTCGATGTTCCCCGTGAGCAGTGGTGATCTAGGCGCCCGCTAGAGCGGGCAGTCGCCGCATTTCCCCGCGCCGGGCAGGCGGTAGTAGAGACAGCAACTGTTGCGCCGGAAGCTCAGATCGGCGCCTGCGATCACCCCTGATCCGGCCAGGCGGCCCATGCTCAGCAACTCGGCGGTGGTGCTGGCTACGGACTGGCGCAAGTCCGGCCGCGCCGAGATCATCGCGCGTGACGCCCCGACGAGTGCCGACGCGATGTTGCCGGACAGCAGCGCGGGCGCCAACTTGGCGCGCAGGCCCGCTGCGAACGGCTCCATGTGGTCCTTGATGACGACGCGATACAACAATTCCGGGGACGGTGCGGCGGGCTCGCCGATGGGTTCGGGCAGCCGCAGCAGCGCGGCGTTGTCGGCACGCTGCAGGTTGGTCAGGTCGGGAACTACCCCCTGGCTCAAGACGCATGCGAGCACTGGTGACCACAGCCGGGCGGCATGGCCGAGATGCACCAGGGATGCGCCGATTCGCACCTCTGGCGTGCCATAGCGCTCGATGGTGGCGTCGATCAAGTCCGAGAACCCGTTGGCATAGGCCTGGGTGACCGGATGCCATCCCGTTGGGTCGCCGCCCACGGTCAGCCCGAAAAAACCTCCGTAGGAGGCGATTTCGGCCAGCTCGGCGGAGATGTTCATGCGTCCATCGGTAGCCGATATTGCCACACGCGGCGTGTCGAAACTTGAATCGAACAGATGTTCGGCTACTGTGGTCATCGCTCGAAGACGCGATCTGTCGGTGGCCTTCTTTAGTGTCACAGCCAACCGACCGATACCGGTCATCGAACACCGACTATAGGAGAGGCACGATGGCGCAAGCTCCCGACCGCGAAAAGGCACTCGAACTGGCGATGGCCCAGATCGAGAAGAGTTATGGCAAAGGTTCGGTGATGCGCCTTGGCGACGAGGTACGGCAACCGATTTCGATCATCCCGACCGGATCCATCGCACTCGATGTTGCCCTGGGCATCGGCGGTCTGCCACGTGGCCGGGTGATCGAGATCTACGGCCCGGAATCCTCGGGTAAGACCACCGTGGCATTGCACGCGGTGGCCAACGCCCAGGCCGCCGGCGGCGTCGCGGCATTCATCGATGCCGAGCATGCGCTGGATCCCGAGTACGCCAAAAAGCTTGGTGTCGATACCGATTCCCTGCTGGTCAGCCAGCCGGACACCGGTGAACAGGCGCTCGAGATCGCCGACATGCTGATCCGTTCGGGGGCGCTCGACATCGTGGTGATCGACTCGGTGGCCGCACTGGTGCCACGCGCGGAGCTCGAAGGCGAAATGGGGGATAGCCATGTCGGCCTGCAGGCCCGGCTGATGAGCCAGGCGCTGCGGAAGATGACTGGCGCATTGAACAATTCGGGAACCACGGCGATCTTCATCAACCAGCTCCGCGACAAGATCGGGGTGATGTTCGGCTCACCCGAGACGACGACGGGTGGAAAGGCGCTGAAGTTCTACGCGTCGGTGCGCATGGATGTGCGTAGGATCGAAACGCTCAAGGACGGCACCAATGCGGTCGGTAACCGCACCCGGGTCAAGATCGTCAAGAACAAGGTCTCGCCACCGTTCAAACAGGCCGAGTTCGACATCCTCTACGGCAGGGGTATCAGCAGGGAAGGCTCGCTGATCGATATGGGTGTGGATCAGGGCTTCATCCGGAAATCCGGTGCGTGGTTCACCTACGAGGGCGAACAGCTCGGGCAGGGCAAGGAGAATGCCCGCAACTTCCTGCTGGAGAACGGCGAAGTGGCCAACGAGATCGAGAAGAAGATCAAAGAAAAGCTCGGTATCGGTGCAGTGGTGACTGATGACGGTGTCCTTCCCGCCCCCGTCGACTTCTGAGCCATCTCGCGAAGAGCAGGCGCGGGCGTTATGTCTGCGCCTGCTCACCGCGCGATCCCGGACTCGGGCAGAGTTGGCCGGTCAGCTGGCGAAACGTGGCTACCCCGAGGACGTCGGCGATCGCGTGCTGGATCGGCTTACCGCGGTAGGTCTGGTCGACGACGCCGACTTTGCCGCGGACTGGGTGCAATCCCGTCGGGCCAATGCGGGAAAGAGCAGGCGCGCACTGGCCGCTGAGCTGCAGGCCAAAGGGGTCGACCAGGATGTGATCGGCACCGCGCTGGCCGGACTCGACGCGGGTGCCGAGCGAGGCAGGGCCGAGCAACTCGTCAGGACCAAGCTCAGGCGCGAAAAGCTGACCGAGGATGACGCCCGGGTGACCCGCAGATTGGTGGCGATGCTGGCGCGTCGTGGCTACAGCCAGACTGTGGCGTGCGAGGTGGTCATCGCAGAACTGGCCGCCGAACGAGATCGCCGGCGGGTCTAGCCCGACTCTGTCCGGGAGGGGCTCGGCCACCGGCCGACACGCTGTCGGCCAGCCGGCCGCCGTACCATGGCCCCGTGACTTCGACGGTGGCGCACGGCGCCGGGTCTGCCGGCCCGGCCGATGATGCTGAGCCCATGTCGGCGCGCACGTATCAGGTCCGCACCTACGGCTGCCAGATGAATGTCCACGACTCCGAACGAATGGCGGGCCTGCTCGAAGCCGCCGGCTACCGTCGTGCGGCCGAGGGCACCGATGCCGATGTAGTGGTCTTCAACACCTGCGCGGTACGGGAAAACGCCGACAACAAGCTCTACGGCAACCTCAGCCACCTGGCCCCGCGCAAGCGCACCAGTCCGGACATGCAAATCGCCGTCGGTGGTTGCTTGGCCCAGAAAGACCGCGACGCGCTGCTGCGCAAAGCGCCCTGGGTTGACGTGGTTTTCGGTACCCATAACATCGGGTCGTTGCCCGCGCTGCTCGACCGCGCCCGGCACAACCGGGTGGCTCAGGTGGAGATCGCCGAGGCGCTGCAGCAGTTCCCGTCGTCGCTGCCGAGCGCCCGTGAGTCTGCGTACGCCGCTTGGGTATCGATCTCGGTCGGCTGCAACAACACCTGCACCTTCTGCATCGTGCCGTCGCTGCGCGGCAAAGAGATCGATCGCAGCCCGGCAGACATCCTGGCCGAGGTCCAGTCGCTGGTGGATACCGGTGTAGTCGAGATCACCCTGCTGGGGCAGAACGTCAACGCCTACGGCGTCTCCTTCGCTGACCCCGCACTGCCGCGCAACCGGGGCGCTTTCGCCGAGTTGCTGCGGGCTTGCGGAGACATCGACGGGCTGGAGCGGGTCCGGTTTACCTCGCCGCACCCGGCCGAGTTCACCGATGACGTCATCGAGGCCATGGCACAAACACCCAACGTGTGCCCCGCCCTGCACATGCCCCTGCAGTCCGGATCGGATCGGGTGCTGCGCGCGATGCGGCGCTCCTACCGTGCCGAACGCTATCTGGGCATCATCGAGCGGGTTCGGGCCGCCATGCCGCACGCGGCCATCACCACGGATCTGATCGTGGGATTCCCGGGTGAGACCGAACAGGACTTTGCCGCCACCCTTGATGTGGTGCGGCAGGCCCGGTTCTCGGCCGCGTTCACCTTCCAGTACTCCAAGCGCCCCGGGACCCCGGCGGCCGAACTCGACGGGCAGTTGCCCAAAGCTGTTGTGCAGGAACGGTATGAGCGGCTCGTCGAGTTGCAGGAGCAGATCTCGCTGGAGGGCAACCGGGCCATCGTCGGACAGCGCGTCGAGCTGCTGGTGGCCACCGGAGAAGGACGCAAGGACACCCTGACGGCGCGCATGAGCGGCCGGGCGCGCGATGGGCGCCTGGTTCACTTCCGCGCCGGTGACGGGCCGGTTCGCCCCGGCGACATCGTCACCGTGGAGGTCACCGATGCCGCTCCGCACCACCTGATTGCCGACGGGGGCATTCTGGCCCACCGCCGTACCCGTGCCGGTGACGCGCACGCCGACGGACAGACCGTTCGGGGCATCGGCCTGGGCATGCCCGGCATCGGGCGGCCCGTGGTTCCCGTTGCGGCCGAAGCCACCTCATGCGGATCGGCGGGCGGATGCGGGTCGGCGGACGGGGCTGGATCTAGCGCGGGTGACCCGCAATGAACGGAGAGGTTGACGTGGCGGATTTCGACGCCTACCGGTCTGAAATCGAGGCGGCAGAACGCCGGGTGGCGCGTGAGATCGACCCCGGCGCCAGAGCTTTGGTCGTCGCGATCCTCGTGTTCGTGCTGCTGGGGTCGTTCATCCTGCCGCACACCGGAAACGTGCGCGGATGGGATGTGCTGTTCAGCAGCAATGGGGCCACCGACGCCGCGGTGACGCTGCCGTCGCAGGTGTTCGCCTGGTTGACACTGGTATTCGGCGTGGGCTTCTCGATGCTGGCGTTGATGACACGACGCTGGACGCTGGCGTGGGTGGCCCTGGCGGGTTCGGCGTTGGCCAGTGGCACCGGGCTGTTGGCGGTGTGGTCGCGCCAGACCGTGGCCGCGGGTCAACCGGGTCCGGGCGTCGGGCTCATCGTGTCTTGGATCGCGGTGATCCTGTTGACGTTTCACTGGGCACGGGTGGTGTGGCAGCGCACGATAGTGCAGCTTGCTGCGGAAGAGCAGCGTCGTCGCGTGGTCGCCGAACAACAGTCGCAGACCTTGTTGGACAGCTTCAACACACCCGATGAGTCCGACGGGACCGCGGCCGAAAAAGACCAGGACTAGGTTTTGCGGGTCAGCGCGTCGGCCGCGGCTGCCGCCCACTGCCGCCACTGTTCGGCGTTGGCCTTTGCCTGTTCGGCTTCCTTGGTCTTACCCGCCGCGGCTGCCTTGGCGGCTTGCTGTTCGAACTGCTCGACTCGGGCCTGGAACTGCTCGGCGCGCGCCTGAGCCTGTGGATCCGACCAATTGGATTCGCCGGCTTCGCGCACCTTTTTCTCGACCGCGCGCAACCGACGCTCCAATTCGGCGGTGCGCTCGCGGGGCACGCGGCCGATCGCGTCCCACTTGTCGGTGATGGTGCGAAGCGCTGCTCGCGCGGCGTCGCGGTTGGTGGTGTCGAGCTTCTCCGCCTCGACGAGCAGGGCCTCCTTGGCGGTGGCATTGGCGCGGAACTCGGCGTCTCGCTCCGCGGTCGCGGCGTTGCGCGCGGTGAAAAAGGCATCCTGGGCGGCTTTGAAACGACGCCATAACGCGTCGTCGACGTCCTTGCTGGCGCGTCCCGCCGCTTTCCATTCGGCGAGTAGTTTGCGGAATTCAGCGCTGGTGGGGGCCCAGTCCGTGGAGTCGGACAACTCCTCCGCGCGCTCGCAGAGCCGCTCTTTGCTCTGCTTGACCCCAGATCGCTCACGGTCGAGTTCGGCGAAATGGGAGCCCCGTCGACGGTTGAAGGTGTCACGGGCCGCCGAGTAGCGCTTCCACAACGCGTCATCGACCTTGCGGTCCAGGCCGCTGATCGTCTTCCATTCGTCGAGGATCGCGCGCAGCCGGTCGCCGGCGGCCTTCCATTGGGTCGAGTTGGCGGCCAGTTCCTCAGCCTCGGCGGCCAGCGCCTCTTTGCGCGAGGTCTGGGCGGCCCGATGTTCGTCTCGTTTGGTGCGGTCGGCGACGGCCATGCTGTCGGCCTGTTCGCACAGGCTGGCCAGCCTGGTGGCCAGCGCATCGAGGTCCCCGAGCACCGACGCGATCGGCAGTGTCTCGGCCAGCGCTGCGGCGTTGGCGCGGATCTTGTGGGCGTCTCCGGTGCCGGCGGCCAGCCGCTCCTCCATCAGCGTGATCTCGGTGTTCAAGTCGTCGAAACGCCTGCCGAAATGCGCAAATGCGGCCTCGGCGTCCCCGGCCTGCCAGGACCCGACGATGCGCTCGCCGGCGGTGGTGATCAGCCAGACCGTGCCGTCGTCGTCGACACGACCGAACCGGTGGGGATCGCTGGGCGCGGATACCACCACCGGATGGGCAACGGGTCGGGGCGACGGCCTGGGGCCGGGCCTGGGTCCCGGCCGCGGTCCCGGCCGTGGGCCGGGGCCCGAAACCGTCGGGTGCAAATCGTTGCCGCGGGGTTCGTCAGCCGTCATGCGCTCGTCACCTACCCTTTGCACCCTCTGCGCGGTCCGTATCCCGCGCACCTGCCGCGCGAAGCGGCACCCAATATCCGATCTGCAGCTCTGATGGGGCCGACGGCTTCACCAGAGGGCACAGACCGGTTCTAACAGTTCCAACAGTATTGAAGCAGCTTGCCCCGCCATACACCGACACCTTGGTCGGTGTTGGTTAACTGCCCATCTGGACAGTTTCACAAACGAGGCCGGCTATCACGAGTGCTTTTTCCACCAGCTGTAGAGCTCTTCGAGGTTGGGGCCCCGCGGATCGCCCTGGACCACGCTGATCATCAACTGGGCTTCGTTTGTCCACACCACCGAGGGACTGCCCTCCTGGATCGCGCAGAAGATCATGCCGCCGACCTGTGGGCTATCGGGATGGTGCCAGGCGGTCGGTGACTTCTTCTCGCCTGGGCAGTCGACCATGATGTCGGTGCGCAGCAGGCCGTCGAAATACTGGCGCAGCGTCGCCGTTTCCCCGAACAGCGTGTACACGCCCCGGGACGGGCCCCCAGGGTCGACGTTCTTGTCGCAGGTGACCCTGGCCAGCGAGTCCTTGGCCGGCAGAAAGGCCCGGCAGGTGCCCGGTGCGTAACCCAGTGGAAGCGTGCTCAGTAGGCGGGCCAGCGCGTCCGCCGACGCCGGCGAGGGCGCGCTGGGCGAAGCCGTCGACGGGCTGGTGGAAGCGGACTCGGACTTCGGCCGGAAGCTGAGCCAGATGCCCTGGGCGGCGAAGACGATCAGGGCCACCAGGGCGGCGGCGCCGAGCAGCATCCACGGGTTGCGCAGGCGTGCGGCCAAGAAGTGTGGGCCCGGGCCCGACGGTGATGTGTCGCTCGTCTGCTTCGGCGGTTGCGGGGGCGTCGGGGGAACTGGGGGAGTCGGGGGTGTCAGGGGCGCCGGGGGTGCCTGTGGTGGTGGTGCGGCCGTCAGATCGCCCCAAGAACTCGTGCTCGCGTCGAATAACGGGACGTTGGCTTCCGATGTGGGGAATGACGGAATCGACAGGGGCCCGGAGATCCTCAGGTCGGGCTGCGAAGTCGATGCGACCGGGGTGGGTGCCGATGGTGACGCCGTCGACGGGCTCGCAAAGGTGATACCGGCCTCTGCCGCGGCGTCGGTGTGCAGGCCACCGGCCTCCTCACTACGTTTGAGGATGCGAAATTCTTGAGCCTGGTGCGGTGCGCTGAGCGCTTGGTGCGCCGCCGCAGCCAGTTCGCCCGCGCTTGCGAAGCGGTCCTCCGGGCGTTTGGCCATTCCGCGCGCGATCACCGCGTCGAACGTGGCGGGGATACCGGGCCGCAGCTGGCTGGGACGCGGGATGGGCGCCATCAGATGCGCGGTGATCAACATGCCGGCGCTGTCCGCCCGATATGGCGGGGTTCCGGTCAGGCACTCATGGAGCACGCAGGTCAGCGAATAGATGTCGGCACGCTGATTCACTTCGGCGTCGGAAAACCGCTCCGGGGCCATGTACCTCCAGGTCCCCACCGCGCTGCCGATCTGCGTCAGTTTCTCGTCGGTCGCCGCACTGGCGATCCCGAAGTCCACCAGGTAAACGAAGTCATCCTGGGTCACCAGGATGTTTTCCGGTTTCACATCCCGATGCATCACGCCGGCCGCGTGGGCGGCGTCCAATGCGGAGGCGACCTGATGCACCAGCGCCACCGCCCACGGGGGTGTCACCGGACCGAACCGTTCCAGCAGCAGCGCCAGGTGGGTGCCCTCGATGAGGCGCATGTCCAGGTAGAGCTGCCCGTCGATTTCACCGTAATCGTGAATGGGCACCACGTGCGGCTCTTGCAGCCTGCCCGCGTTGCGGGCCTCACGCTGCATCCGCATGCGAAACACGGGATCGTGGCTGAGCGACTCCGACATCAACTTCAGTGCCACCACGCGCTGTCTCACGGTGTCCACGGCCTCGTAGACCTCGCCCATGCCGCCGGTGCCAAGCTGTCGCTTGAGGTAGTAGGGCCCGAAGCGGGTACCTACTCGCGAGCGTCGCGCGGAGGCGCTCATCGCCTACTCCTCAAACCAGCGGGTAATCGCACCGGCAAGCCACACTCACCGGCCGACCTGCCGACCGCATACCCCGGTCTAGCAACCATGACGGTAATTGCTCACCATTGTGGACGCACCAAAACTGCAGCATCCGTCCTATAGCTGCAACCGTTCCGTTAGTTGCGCTGTGTGCTCGCGCGGGAATTTGGGCAGGTCGGATCGGCATAGCCGGCGCCCCGATCGATTTTGTGAATTGCGGTGATCGGGTGTGCGCGCTGCTGGCGTGCGGACCGTCCAGCTGGTGTCGCGGCCGACCGGTCGGCTGCGAAATGCGCGGCCCGATGCCCGGGTGAGGCAACCATTTCTACGGGATCGCGCGATTGAGATGCTTAACCAGTACACACGGGTCATTATTGAACAACTGCCTAACGGAAGGTTTACGCAGACAGCTTGCAGCTGAATGCGGTGGGAGGGCACCAAATGGCCAATGTCGAAGTCTCGGCGTCGCTCGCCCTGGGCGCGGCGCTGCTGGCCGGGGTCGGCTACGTGGTGCTGCAGCGGTCAGCGCAGCAGGTCACCGAGGACGAGGATGGTCACTTCACGCTGCTGCACCTCTCGCTACGCCATGGTCAGTGGTGGCTGGGCAGCGCCGCGGCTCTGTCCAGCTTCACCCTGCAGGCCATCGCGTTGACCATGGGGTCTGTGGTGCTGGTGCAGTCGCTGCAGGCGACCGCGCTGCTTTTCGCCCTGCCGATCGATTCTTGGCTTACTCAGCATCGGATCACCGCTCGAGAGTGGATGTGGGCGATCTTGCTGGCCGGCGCGGTGGCGGTCATCGTGACGGCAGGGGATCCCACGGCTGGCCACGCGCGCGCCCCGCTGTCGACCTGGGCGGTGGTTGCCGCGGTGATGATTCCGGCCTTGGTGGTCTGCGTGGTAGCGGCGCGGGTCACCTCCGGTGCTCTGTCGGCGGTGCTACTAGCGGTCTCTTCGGCCAGCTGTGCTGGCCGTGTTCACGGTGTTTACCAAAGGCGTTGTCGCGCTCATCGGCACCGGCTTCGGGCCGCTAGTGCGCGCCCCCGAGTTCTACGCCTGGATGACGGTGCTGCCGATCGGTCTGATGCTTCAGCAATCATCGCTGCGGGCCGGCTCGTTGACCGCGTCATTGCCGACCATCACCGTGGCCAGGCCGGTGATTGCTTCGCTGTTGGGGGTCACGGTGCTCGACGAGGTGCTACAGACCGGCGACTTGGGCGTGTTTGTGTTGCTGGTTGCCGTTGCCGTGGTGATCGTGGCCACCGTGGCGCTGGCTCGCGACGAAGCCGCCATGATGGCGCCCGCCGACAATCTCAACGCGGCCGGCCAGCTTGCCATGCCGTAGCCGTGTGAACCGAAACACATCTGGCACACAGGTTCTGCATAGCTTCCTAAAGAGTTGCCGCTGTTAGGTGGGTGCACGGTGGGTATTTGGGGTCGGTTCGAATCCAGCTAGTTGCCAGCCCGGCGGGGTAAGCCTGGTTGAGAACACCACCAAAACGGGTAGTGGATACCGGATGTACGAACGGTTTCCCGAGGGCGAGTTTTGGCGAGGAGGTTGGCCATGACGACGACGGAGATCGCGGCTGTTCTCGCGCTGGGTGCCGCGTTCGCATCCGCGCTGGGCAACGTGACGCGTCAGCGTTCCGCTCAGGAGATCACCGACGAACAGGTGGGCCACCTGGAGCTGTTCTGGCTGTCATTGCGCGACTCGCGCTGGTGGCTGGGAGCCCTCGGCGCGATCGCGAACTATCTGCTGCAGGCCGCCGCCCTGACGCTGGGATCGGTGGTGCTGGTGTCGGCGCTGCAGGTGACGGCGCTGTTGTTCGCGCTGCCGATATACGCCCGTGTTACTCGGCGCCGGGTGACACGCTGGGAGTGGACCTGGGCTGTGCTGTTGGCCGTTTCGCTGGCGGTGGTGGTCATCGTTGGCGACCCGGATGTCGGCGTGTCGCGTGGTTCACTGGCGACCTGGATGGTGGTGGCCTCGGTGCTGGGCCCGGTAATGGTGTTCTGTGTGCTTGGTGCACGGATCTGGTCAGGATCGGTGGCCGCGGTGCTGCTGGCGGTGGTCTCGGGGTGTTCGTTGGCGCTGTTCGCCGTGCTCACCAAGGCGGTCGTCGAAGTGGTCGGCGGGGGAGCCGGCGCACTGTTTCGCGCGCCGGAGTTCTATGTCTGGATCGCCGCCGCGCTGGGCGGAATGATCTTCCAGCAGTCCTCGTTTCGCGCGGGCACGTTGACCGCCTCGTTGCCGACGGTGGTGGTGGCCAAACCATTGATGGGCGCGGTGCTGGGCATGGTCGTCCTGGGCGAAACACTCGATACCACCGGCCCCGGGCTTGTCGTGGTGGCCTTTGGCGTGGTCCTGGTGCTCGTCGCGACGATAGCGCTGGCCCGCGGAGAGGCCGAGAAGGTGGCCGAAGAGGCGGTCGAGAGTGGCCATATTCCGGCAACGATGCCCCACCGGGCGGTCACCATGCACTTCGGGCCCGCCGACGACGACGTGCAGACCGACCGGTTGCGCAGGGCGCCGGCGGGTTAGCCCCAACCGGTCGAACCGGCGCGCGCCGAGACACTAGTTTGGTGACGTGCTGAGCGCCATCGCGATCATCCCGTCCGCGCCTGTGCTTGTCCCCGAACTGACCGGACTGGCCGGCGCCGAAGTGGCCGACCTGAGGTCGGCGGTGGTCGCAGCGGCGAGCTCGTTGCCGAACCACTGGGTTGGCATCGGGGTCGGCCCCGAAGATCAGGTAGCCGGCCCCGACGCGGTCGGGACTTTTGCGGGCTTCGGGGTAGACGTGCAGGTCCGCCTTGCCCCAGCGCTTGGCGAGCAACCGGGTCCGCCGTCCGACCTTCCGCTCTGCGCATTGCTGGCGGGTTGGGTTCGCGGTCAGGTACGGCCCGCCGCCACCGCGAAAATCCAGGTCTACGCCCACGGCCGGGAATCCGAAGACGCACTGGTGCAGGGCAAGCTACTGCGCGCCGAGATCGACCGGACGGCCGATCCGGTCGGTGTGCTCGTCGTTGCCGACGGCGTCAATACGTTGACCCCAAGCGCGCCGGGCGGCTATGACCCCACCGGCGCCCCGGCCCAACTGCTCCTTGACGACGCGCTGGCCGGCGGTGACGTCGCCGCCCTGGCGCGGTTGCCCGAACGAGTGCTCGGGCGCCCCGCGTTCCAGGTGCTGGCCGGCCTTTGCGGTGCCGGGCCCCGATCGGCCACGGAGCTCTATCGCGGGGCACCCTTCGGTGTGGGGTGCTTCGTCGGTGTCTGGCAGCCATGAGACCACTGGCGATCATCGGCCCGACGGGCAGCGGAAAGTCGCAACTGGCGCTCGACGTGGCCGAGCGGCTGGCCGGCGAGGTACCCGCGGAGATCGTGAACGCCGACGCGATGCAGCTCTATCGCGGCATGGACATCGGCACCGCGAAGCTGTCGGTCGCAGCGCGCCGTGGCATCCCGCATCATCAACTCGACGTCCTCAACGTCGCCGAAACGGCGACCGTCGCCCGCTACCAGCAGGCGGCGGCGGCCGACATCGAGGCGATCATCGCTCGCGGGCATGTGCCGATCGTGGTGGGCGGTTCCATGCTCTACGTCCAGTCGCTGCTCGACAACTGGTCGTTTCCGGCAACCGATCCGGCGGTGCGGGCCAGATGGGAAGAATGTCTGGCCGAACTCGGGGTCGGCGAGCTGCACGCCGAACTGGCTCGGCGCGACCCGGCCGCCGCCGCCACGATCCTGCCCACCGACGGTCGCCGCATCGTGCGCGCGCTCGAGGTCATCGAGCTCACCGGGCAGCCGTTCGCCGCATCCGCGCCGCGCATCGGCGCCGCCCAATGGGGCACCGCGATTATCGGGTTGGATTGCGACACAACAATTCTGGATGATCGGCTGGCGGTGCGCACCGATTCGATGTTCGAGCGGGGCCTGGTCGAGGAAGTGCGCGTGTTGCTGCGCGCGGGTCTGCGCGAAGGGGTGACCGCCGCGCGTGCGCTGGGTTATGCCCAGGTGCTCGCGGCTCTCGACGCCGGCGGCGGCGCGGAGCTACTCGACGACGCACGTGAGCAGACCTATTTCGGTACCCGCCGTTACGTCCGACGGCAGCGGTCGTGGTTTCGCCGGGACCACCGAGTGCACTGGTGCGACGCCGGCGCAACCGGTCCCTCCGATCGCGTCGCCATGGTCGATGAGGCGCTGCGGGTGTGGCGGCACGTAACCTGATCTGGTGATCTTCGCCAAGGGCCACGGCACCCAGAACGATTTTGTGCTGTTGCCTGACGTGGCGGCCCGGCTGTCGCTGACCGCCGCGCAGGTTGCGGCGCTCTGCGATCGCCGCCGGGGTTTGGGCGCTGACGGCATCCTGCGGGTCACCACCGCGGATGCGGCCGCGGCGGCCGGTGTTCTGCACCGTCTGCCCGACGGTGTCAGTCCGGGCGACTGGTACATGGACTACCGCAACGCCGACGGGTCGACCGCTCAGATGTGTGGCAACGGCGTGCGAGTGTTCGCCCATTACCTGCGAGCCAGCGGGTTGGAGACGCGCGATGAGTTCGTGGTCGGGTCACTGGCCGGCCCGCGGCCGGTTACCGCGCACCACGCCGATCAGACCCACGCCGACGTCACCGTCGACATGGGCAAGGCCAACAAGCTGGGGCCGGGGGAGGCCGTCGTTGGCGGCAGGCGGTTATCCGGCGTGGCCGTTGACGTCGGTAATCCGCACCTGGCATGCCTTGATCCGGGGCTGACACCGGAGCAGCTGGCAGCGTTGGATGTGGGGGCCCCGGTGAGCTTCGATCACGCGCAATTTCCCGAGGGCGTCAACGTCGAGGTTCTCACCGCGCCGGCCGCCGGCGTGGTGTGCATGCGTGTTCATGAACGCGGCGTTGGTGAAACCCGCTCCTGCGGCACCGGCACCGTCGCCGCCGCCGTCGCCGCGCTGGCGAGCGCAGGACAGGAGACCGGCACGCTGACCGTCCGCATTCCCGGCGGGGATGTCACGGTCAACATCACCGATGCGACTAGCCTGCTGCGCGGGCCGTCGGTGCTGGTCGCCAGCGGTGAGATCAGCGAGGAATGGTGGCGCGATCAACGGCGTTAATTCAGGTGCGCGACACCCATCCACCGTGCACTATTGCTAATTGCCTATGACATATTCCGAATTTCCCGATTCCGTTCGGCGGGCTTCTCAGCCCGCCGCCGAGCCCAGCATCGGCGAGCTCGCCCTCGAAGACCGGTCCGCGCTGCGCCGCGTCGCCGGGCTGTCGACCGAGCTCGCCGACGTCTCCGAGGTCGAGTACCGACAGCTGCGACTGGAGCGTGTGGTGTTGGTCGGCGTGTGGACCGAAGGTACCGCGGCCGACAACCAGGCGAGCCTTGCGGAGCTGGCCGCACTGGCCGAAACCGCCGGTTCCCAGGTGCTCGAAGGGCTTATCCAACGTCGTGACCGGCCCGACCCGTCCACCTACATCGGCTCGGGCAAGGCCGCCGAACTACGCGAAGTGGTGGTGGCGACCGGGGCCGACACCGTCATCTGTGATGGCGAATTGTCACCGGCCCAGCTGACCGCCCTGGAGAAGGCGGTCAAGGTCAAAGTCATCGACCGCACCGCGCTGATTTTGGACATCTTTGCCCAGCACGCGACCAGCCGAGAGGGCAAAGCCCAGGTTGCGCTGGCTCAGATGGAGTACATGCTGCCGAGGCTGCGCGGCTGGGGTGAGTCGATGTCGCGGCAGGCCGGTGGCCGAGCCGGTGGCAGCGGCGGCGGGGTCGGCTTGCGCGGCCCGGGTGAGACCAAGATCGAGACCGACCGTCGTCGCATCCGGGAGCGGATGGCCAAGCTACGGCGCGAGATCAAGGCGATGAAGCAGGCCCGCGACACTCAGCGCAGCCGGCGGCTGCATAGCGACGTGCCCTCGATTGCGATCGTCGGCTACACCAACGCCGGCAAGTCCAGCCTGCTCAACGCGCTCACCGGCGCCGGGGTCCTGGTGCAGGACGCGTTGTTCGCGACACTGGATCCAACCACCCGGCGCGCGGAGTTTGACCCCGATTCCAATGGTGCGCGGCCCTTTCTGTTCACCGACACCGTCGGTTTCGTGCGCCATCTGCCCACCCAGCTGGTCGAGGCGTTTCGGTCCACGCTGGAGGAGGTCATCGACGCGGATCTGCTGTTACACGTCGTCGACGGCTCCGACCCGAACCCGTTGGCCCAGATCAACGCGGTGCGCCAGGTGATCTCCGAGGTCATCGCCGACGAGGCCACAGGCGGCGGTGAGGCCAGTGATGGGAGGGCCGGCAGTGCCGGCGCCGAGGCGCCGCAGGAGCTGCTGGTCGTCAACAAGGTGGATGCCGTCGGTGACCTGGCATTGGCCGAGCTGCGTCACGCTCTGCCCGGCGCGCTATTCGTCTCCGCACACACCGGCGACGGTATCGATGTGCTCTGGCGCAAGCTGGCAGAGCTCGCCGCTCCCACCGATACCGCCGTGGATGTGGTGATCCCATATGACCGCGGTGACCTGGTGGCGCGCATGCACGCCGATGGGCGGGTGCAGCAGGCGGAGCATCAGCCGGAGGGCACCCGGATCAGGGCCCGGGTGCCTGGTGCACTGGCGGCCACTTTGCGGGAATTCGCTGCATCGCCTGCCGGGCCGGGGGAGTAGCGGCCGCCCGGGTTATCGCCGCAAATTTCGCGTTGGCCTGCCACTCGTTGCAACCGGATGCCCAATAACGGCCCCAACAGGCCTACCAGCCGTAGGGTTGGTATACGGTGTGCAGCAAGATTATCTTCGGCGGAGGTCTATTCATGGGCAGTGCCATCAAGTACCAGCGCACTCTATTCGAACCTGAGCACGATCTATTCCGCGAGTCTTACCGCGGCTTTCTGGAGCGCCATGTAGCGCCATATCACGACGAATGGGAAAAGGCCAAGATCGTCGATCGAGGCGTGTGGCTTGAAGCCGGCAAACAAGGTTTCCTCGGCATGGCGGTACCCGCAGAGTACGGCGGCGGGGGCAACCCCGACTTCCGGTACAACACGATCATCACCGAGGAGACCAGCGCCGGGCGCTATAGCGGCATCGGTTTCGGGTTGCACAACGACATCGTGGCCCCCTACCTGCTGGCGTTGGCAACCGAAGAGCAAAAGCAGCGTTGGCTGCCGAAGTTCTGTACCGGGGAGTTCATTACGGCGATCGCGATGACTGAGCCGGGAACCGGCAGTGACCTGCAGGGCATCAAGACCCGCGCCGTCAAGCAGGGTGATCATTACCTGCTGAACGGTTCAAAAACCTTCATCACCAACGGGATCAACGCGGACTTGGTCATCGTGGTAGCTCAGACCGATCCCGAGAAAGGCGCCCAGGGCTTTTCGCTGCTGGTGGTCGAACGCGGGATGGAGGGCTTCGAACGGGGCCGTCATCTCGACAAGATCGGCCTGGATGCCCAGGACACCGCGGAACTGTCCTTCTCCGACGTGCAGGTGCCGGTCGAAAACTTGCTTGGCCAAGAGGGAATGGGCTTCATCTACCTGATGCAGAACCTGCCCCAGGAGCGCATCTCCATCGCCATCATGGCCGCCGCCGGGATGGAATCGGTGCTAGACCAGACGCTGCAATACACCAAGGAACGTAAGGCATTTGGCAGGTCCATCGGCAATTTTCAGAACAGTCGCTTTGTCCTGGCTGAGCTGGCCACCGAGGCCACCATGGTCCGCATCATGGTCGACGAGTTCATCGAGTTGCACCTTGACGGCAAGTTGACGGCCGAGCAGGCCGCCATGGCCAAGTGGTACTCCACCGAGAAGCAGGTGTCCTTGAACGACCGGTGCCTGCAGCTCCACGGGGGCTACGGGTACATGCGCGAATATCCAGTTGCCCGAGCCTATCTGGATTCACGGGTGCAGACGATTTACGGTGGCACAACCGAAATCATGAAAGAGATCATCGGCCGCAGCCTGGGTATCTAGCCGCACCGCGGTGTGGCTCTGACGGGTCTCACTCGCGCGCTTCGCGCGCGTTGTGGGCCTGTTGCAGCAGCGTTGTCAGCTCCGTGTCCTGCTGCACCTGGGCGCGGTGTTTCAATGGGAGTGAGCTGATTTCGTCTTCGGCCTGTAGCAGCGCTGCGAAGATCCCTTCTCGTTCGACCGGATCCGCCGGGTGATGCAGATCGAGATACTCCAGGGCGTGTCGACGGGCTCGGGCAGCGGCGTTTTCCCTGCGTCCGCGTACCGAAACCAATGACGCCACCGTTGTGAGAAGTAGGACGACGACAATCACGGTCAACGACATCGCGGTGCTCATCTCCACGGTCGTGACCGGCCTGCCCCGGTTAATGAATGCAATGGTGTTGTGATGCAACGCTTCTAGCATCAGCTTGATGCCGATGAAGCCCAGAATCGTCGCTAGGCCGTAGGGCAGATAGATCAGCCGGTACAGCAGCAGGGCTCCGGCGTTGTTGATTAGCAGGCTTGTGAGCTGGGTTGATGATCTTTGGTGCCGCGCTATTGGGGCCGGAGTGTAGGCACGGGCTATCTGGAGAACGATCGAGTTGGTTACTGTTCGTCGTTGGTCTGGAGTTGCCCGTGCCTACCGTTTCAGTATTGCCTGTGTCGTCGGTTCCAGAGGTGTTCGACCGCTGGAGTCCTGGTGAGCGTAGCGAGGTCATCGGATCGGAGTTTCTCGGTGTGTTGGTCTCGGTGCTAGACCCGAGGGACCCACGCGGTCGGAGGTATTCGCTGATGGCTTTGTTGGCGATCGCGGTTCTGGCCACTGCCGCGGGGATGTGCGGCTATGCTGGTTTTGCTACATGGGCGGCCACCGCTCCCGATGATGTGTTGGCCTAATTAGGGGTCCGGTTCCGGCGGCCCAGTGAGAAGACCTTCCGCGCTGTTTTGTCTCGGCTAGACCCCGCCGACCTCAACGCCAGGATGGGCAGTTACTTCACTGCACACGTGGCCAGCAGCGACCCCAGTGGATTGGTGCCGATCGCGTTGGACGGCAAGATGCTGCGTGGTGCTTTACGCGCCAAAGCGACAGCCACGCATTTCGTGTCGGTGTTCGCCCACCGTGCCCGATTGGTGCTCGGTCAACTCGCTGTCGCCGAGAAAAGCAATGAAATTCCCTGCGTACGTGCCCTGCTCACGCTGCTGCCGGGTAGCTTGCGGTGGCTGGTCACCGTGGATGCGATGCATACCCAGGTCGTCACCGCGAAGTTGATCTGCGCCACCTTGAAGTCGCACTACCTGATGATCGTCAAGTCCAACCAAGCCAAAATACTTGCGCGTATCACCGCGCTGCCCTGGGCCGAGGTGCCCGCAGCCGCTACCGACGACTCCCGCGGCCACGGCCGTGTCGAGACCCGCACCCTGCAAATCATCACCGCTGCACGAGGAATCGGCTTCCCCTACGCAAAACAAATCATCCGGATCACTCGTGAACGCTTGATCACCGCCACCGACCAGCGCAGCGTGGAGGTGGTCTATGCCATCTGCAGCCTGCCGTTCGAGCACGCCCGCCCTACCGCGATCATGACCTGGATGCGTCAACACTGGGGAATCGAGAACAGCCTGCACTGGATACGCGACGTCACCTTCGACGAAGACCATCAAAGGGCACATACCGGAAACGGCGCACAGGTCCTAGCAACGCTACGCAACACCGCGATCAATCTGCACCGCCTCAACGGCGCCGACAACATCGCCGAAGCCTGCCGGATCACCGCTTTGACCGCCAACCGCCGCCTAGACCTCCTCAATCCACAATTCCCCAGCTCACAAGCCTGCTAATCAACAACGCCGGAGCCCTGGGTACAGCAGATTGTCGATCAGAAAGTACAACTGTCGCAGACCCAACAATGAGAACGCGGTCGCAGCGAACACCAGATAGACGTTCTGGGTCAGGCCAAACAGCGCCGGCACCGAGTCGAACGCGAACAGCACGTCGCTGCCGCCAACCGCGAGCATTACCAGAAGCAGCGGAGTCATGACCCGACTTTCGTTCTCCACGATAAAAAATCGGTCGCCGTTGTAGTTCTGGGAGGTACGCAGGAACCGATTGGCCAGGCGGATGGCGAGATTGTCGGCGTCGCGGCTTTCCGCTGCGGCGGGTTTGGCGAGGTTACCCGCCATGATCAGCAGCGTCAGACCGAACACATAGAAGGCCGCGTTGAAGTGTTCGATGAGTGCGCCACCGAGCAGGATGAAACCGGTGCGTGCGATGAGTGCGAATGCAACACCGAACAGCAAGACCTTCTGCTGAGCGACCCGTGGGACCCCGAAGCTGCTGATCACCACCAGGAAGACGAATAGGTTGTCGACAGAAAGGGCTTCGTTGCTCAAGTAGCCCGCGAAGTATTCGATCCCCATGCCGATGCTGCCGAAGATCACCACGCCGACACCGAACAGGATCGCAACCCCGATGTAGATCGCTGACCATAACGCGGCTTCACGCAGCGTCGGCACGTGGGTATGACGTACGTGAAATACGTAGTCGAACAGCATCAGAGCCGCGACCATCACGATCGTGAGGGCCCAGACAATAGTGGGAACACCCATTTCCAGCTGGGTTTCCTCTCGCGGTGTAAGTCGAGTTAGGCTCGTGCGCACGGTAACCTAATCGCCGTGCGGGTAGCAGTTCGGTTCATCGCGAAAGGAGCTCGGCCCCGCATCGATTCGACATCAGCTGGGTATCCGTTTCGTAATATCTGCGAATTGACTTCTTATTTGTCATTCGTTGTAGCAAAGTAATGCGGGCCCCTGGCAGCGACGCGGATCGTAGCTAGAGGACGGCCCAAGGGTGGCGGTCCATTGAAACGCTAGGCGGGGCAGCGGCATCGGCTGGGAGGCTTGGTGAACGGGCAGAGAGGTCAATTGAGCAGGCTGATTGGGCGTGCATTGCTCAGCTTGGCGGCTTCGGTGGTGGCAGTCACGTTGCTGGCGCCTACCGCGACGGCGTCGCCGATCGGCGACGCCGAAGCCGCCATGATGGAAGCTTGGGACAAGGCCGGCGGCGATACGTCAACACTCGGTGCCCGCAAGGGCGACGTTTATCCCGTCGGTGACGGATTCGCGCTGGACTTCGACGGCGGAAAGATGTTCTTCACCCCGCAGACTGGGGCCAAGTACATGTACGGCCCGATTCTGGCGAAGTATGACGAGCTAGGCGGTCCGGCAGACAGCGATCTGGGCTTTCCGACGATTAATGAAGTCCCCGGTCTGGCCGGCCCCGATAGCCGGGTGAGCACCTTCTCCGCCAGCGACAACCCGGTGATCTTCTGGACGCCCGACCACGGGGCGTTCGTCGTGCGTGGCGCGATGAACGCCGCGTGGGACAAGCTGGGCAGCTCCGGCGGTGTATTGGGTGCCCCGATAGGGGACGCGACATTCGACGGCGAGGTCACTTCGCAGAAGTTCACCGGCGGCGAGGTGTCCTGGAACCGGCAGACCAAGGAGTTCACCACCACCCCGACGGTACTGGCCGATCAGCTCAAGGACCTGCAGGTGGCGATCGACCCCACCGCGGCCATCAATATGGCCTGGCGCGCCGCCGGCGGCGCCACCGGCCCGTTGGGCGCCAGGAAGGGCGCCCAGTACCCGATCGGCGGCGATGGTATCGCCCAGGACTTCGAGGGCGGAAAGGTCTTCTTCAGCCCGGCTACCGGTGCGAACGCGGTCGAGGGCGAGATTCTGGCGAAGTACGAGTCGCTGGGTGGGCCGGTGAGCAGCGACCTTGGTTTCCCCACCGCCAACGAGTCTGACGGCGGCATCGAGCCGGCGAGCTGGGTCGCTGCCTTCTCGGCGGCCGACAAGCCGGTGATCTTCTGGACGCCCGATCACGGCGCCTTCGTCGTGCGCGGAGCCATGAAGGTCGCCTGGGACAAGCTCAAGGGTGCCACCGGGAAACTGGGCGCACCGGTCGCCGATCAGACCGAGGCCGGCGATGTGGTGTCGCAGAAGTTCACCGGCGGCACGATTTCGTGGAACCGGGCGACCAATAGTTTCAGCACCGACCCGGCGAACCTGGCGCCGCTGCTCTCGGGCCTTCAGGTGTCCGGCCAGAATCAGCCCAGCACGTCGGCGGCGCCCCCGCACAGCAAGAAGTTCACCTGGCATTGGTGGTGGCTGGCGGCCGCCATCCCGGTGCTGCTGCTGGTGGTATTCCTCGTGGTGATGGCTGTTGGCCTGCGCCGGCGTCGCGCCGGCCAGGAGACCCACGGCTATGAGCCGGCCGAGCAAGATGCGGAATCCGGCTACGACGCCATCGGTGGCCAGTGGCCCCATGACGAGTTGGACTTCGGTTCCGAACACTTCCCGCCTGATGATCACGATCTGGCGCATGCGGCGTCTGACTCCGGCACCGGGGCCCGGGTCAGCTGGCCGCGTGGTGGTGGTGGCCCTGCCTACGGCGAGGAGATGCCGCCCTCGTTCCACGAAGATTTCGAGCGGGACGAGTTCGTACACGAGGACTTCGAACATGAAGACTTCGAAGATGAGGACTTCGAGCACGAAAACTTCGAACACGAGGACTTCGGGGCCGATGACGAAGACCCCGACGCGGTGGACACCACACCCACCCCCGTGATCTCCATCGCCGACTTGGCCGAAGCGGTGCGGCAGGAGACCGCCGTGCCGGAAACCGCGGTCACCGAGGCCTTCGGGCTACCGCACCGGTATGTTCCGGAACCAGTCGTTCCGGAGACCGCGGCACCGGAGGCAGCGGTTCCGGAAACCGCGGTCCACGAGGACGATTTCCCGAAAAGCTTCATGCCCGGCGGTGGTACCGCAGACGCCACGACCGAGATCCGCGTGCTCCCGGAAGCGGCCGGATCGCCTCGTCCACCCAGGGCCGGACGGCACGCCGCGGCCGAAACGGCGGAGGATGACTCCGAGGACGAGGTCACCGTGCATGCTCGGCAAGCCCATGCCCCAGCGGCCGCCGCAGCTGGGCCAAGCGCGGGGGCGCGACCGACGATCCACATGCCGCTCGACCACGACCCGTACCAGGCGCCGGAGGGATATCCCATCAAGGCCAGCGCCCGCTTCGGCCTGTACTACACGCCGAGCAGTGCGCTGTACTACGACACCCTTGCCGAGATCTGGTTCGCCACCGAAGCGGCCGCGCAAGCCAACGGTTTCATCAAGGCCGACTAGAGGGCCGCACTGCCCGTGGTGGTTGGCACCCCGGGTGCCGCTATATCTTGCGGATAACCGTGACCACCTTGCCGAGCACGGTCGCGTCATTGCCGGGGATCGGATCAAAGGCGGGGTTGTGCGGCATCAGCCATATCTGGCCTCCCGCGCGCTTGAACGTCTTGACCGTCGCCTCGCCGTCGATCATCGCCGCAACGATATCGCCGTTGTCTGCGACGTTCTGCTGTCGCACCACCACCCAGTCGCCGTCACAGATCGCGGCTTCGACCATGGACTCCCCGACAACCTTGAGCAGAAACAGTGTTCCCTGGCCAACCAGCTCACGCGGTAGCGGGAACACATCTTCGACGGCTTCCTCGGCCAGGATCGGTCCGCCGGCCGCGATGCGTCCCAGGACCGGGACAAACGTGGCTTCCGGCAGCGCGTCCGAACCCGCGACATCGGTGACCGGGGCGGCGGTCACCGTGTCGTCAGCGCCACGCACGTCGACGGCGCGGGGGCGATTGGGGTCGCGGCGCAGATAGCCCTTGCGCTCCAGGGTGCGTAGTTGGTGCGCGACCGACGAGGTCGACGTCAAGCCGACGGCATCGCCGATCTCCCGGATGCTCGGTGGGTATCCGCGATCGTTCACCGACGTCCGGATGACGTTCAAAATGGTGCGCTGCCGCTCCGTCAACGCCGTGTCTACTAATTGCGCGCGATTGTCCGCTCCACTGGCTCCGTCACTCGCCCCGTCGACCGTGGTGTCGCTGCTGTCGCTCATGGGACTGAATGTAGCCGTACGGCGCCCAAGAATCAAACATGTGTTCGACCAGTGTGTCGCGGGGTTAGTGGCATGCCTCAGGTGCCCGCCGCGGCGGCGCGAACTGGCGAATCACAAAGGTGTAACTCGGCGCGAGGCCGGGTATTCGCAGCACATGGGAGTTGGTTGCGACCGGCAGGTCTTGTCGGTGGCTTGGTCTAGCGTTTTGCTCGAGCGACACGCCTCGATCAAATGTTCGGTAAATCGAACACATGAGCGACTACAGTATCGAACACTTGAGCGATAAACCGTCAGCCGGAGGAACGAACATGACACTCATGCAGGCAGTCCAGCCCGTCTCGCCCGCCGTGCCCGTCCGGTTGGGCACCCGTGAGGCGCGCAGGTTCATTCGAGGGCCGGTCGGGGGGCCATCCACGAGCCTGTCACCGGCCGGGGCAGGCTGGCCACGTCGCGGCGGGTCCGCCCATCGCGTCCGGCTGTTGCCCCGCTGAGCTACCGGGGCACCGGTGTGGCGCTGTCGGCCACGGCCCATCGCCGGCGTCCCGCTTCGGTTGCGACGACGGTGGGCCTGGCGCTGCTCGCCGCGATCATCACGCTCTGGCTGGGGTTGGTCGCCCACTTCAGCGAGATGGCCAATGGCGGCTCCGCCAATGTGTCACCCATCTCATCGGGCGTGCCGGACCGGCTCGCGGTGGTCCGGGTGGACGCGGGGGAGTCGCTGCAGGACGTGGCGGCTCGAGTCGCTCCGGACGCGCCGGTTCGACAGGTCGTCGAGCGCATCCGGGAATTGAACGCGTTGGGCTCGTCGATGCCGGCTTCCGGGCAGACGCTGATTGCGCCGGTTGGCTAGCGCACTCCGATGAACAGCGAAAACCGCTCCACATCAACGCTCCTCGGCTACCGCGGCGTCGAGCGGAGGTGGATTGCGACGGCGTTGGCAGTGCGGGGGAGCGCGCAGGTACTCTCGGAAAGGTCCGAGGTACCGCGTTGTCAGGACGCCGAAGGAGCGGCCATGCATTGTCCGTTCTGCCGGCATCCCGATTCCAGGGTGATCGATTCGCGGGAAACCGATGAGGGCCAGGCCATTCGGCGTCGCCGGTCATGTCCGGAATGCGGGCGACGATTCACCACTGTCGAGACCGCGGTCCTTGCCGTGGTCAAGCGCAGCGGTGTCTCAGAACCATTCAGTCGGGAGAAAGTCATCAGCGGGGTGCGCCGGGCGTGCCAGGGGCGCCAAGTTGACGACGACGCGCTGAACCTGCTTGCCCAGCAGGTGGAGGACTCGGTTCGCGCCGCTGGCTCGCCGGAAATCCCCAGTCACGAAGTCGGCCTGGCCATCCTTGGGCCGCTGCGTGAACTCGACGAGGTGGCTTACCTGCGATTTGCATCGGTGTATCGCTCGTTCTCCTCGGCCGAGGATTTCGAGCGCGAAATCGAGGCGTTGCGCGCACACCGCCAGGTTCCTACTTCGAGCTGAGCCATTGCCGCCTCGTTAGGCTGGCCCCATGTCTGCCGACTTGCACCCGGATCTTGATGCGCTGGCCCCGCTGCTGGGCACCTGGGCGGGACAAGGTGCCGGCGAGTATCCGACGATCGAGCCGTTCGAATATCTCGAAGAGGTTGTGTTCTCTCATGTAGGCAAGCCGTTCCTGGTTTACGCACAGAAGACCAGGGCCGTTGCCGACGGGACGCCGTTGCATGCGGAGACCGGATATCTGCGCGTGCCGAAACCAGGCCAGGTCGAGCTGGTCCTGGCTCATCCGAGTGGCATCACCGAAATCGAGGTGGGCACCTATTCGGCAAGCGGCGGGGTGATCGAGATGGAAATGGTCACCACGGCCATCGGCATGACCCCCACGGCAAAAGAGGTGACTGCGCTGAGCCGATCTTTCCGGATGGTCGGAGACGAGCTGTCCTACCGGCTGCGCATGGGAGCGGTCGGACTGCCGCTGCAACACCATCTGGGCGCTCGGTTGCGCCGAAAGTCCTGATCCGCCCGGTCAGTCGACGTGCGTCACGCCGTCGCTGACGACTCGTCCGGCAACCGCGACCCAGCCTTCGGCACTCCAGGTCGTGTTGATTATTGATCCCTTGCCCTGGGTGATGGTGAGGTCGCGGCTGAGGTAGTCGGTAAGCCGCATTGCGGCGGAACCGGTTGCTTCGTCTTCCTCGACTCCCAGGTTGGAGGCGAACATCCGCGACCGCAGCTCACCGGCGGCGTCGTCGGTCCATGTCCATAGGTAGTGCGCCGTGTCATCGGCAAAGTCAGAGGGGTCGGCGGCCGCGAGGGCATCAGGGGAATCCAAGTCGTGGATAGCGAATTCGGGTGCCCACTCCGCGCGGGCGCTGATCGTGGTGAGGTCGCGGTCGTGATGCACCTGCACGAGACCGGCCGGCACCTGCAGGGTGTTGACCGGTGTTCCCTGCTCGCGCAGCCACCAGGACGCACCAACGGTCGGGTGGCCGGCGAATGCGATGTCGGTGCGGGGGGTGTAGATGGTGGCGTGTGCGGTGTGCGAGCCGGTGGCCGGAAGGTCGACGAAAACTGTTTCGCTGTAGGCCAATCGGCTCGCCAGATGCTGCCGGTCACGGGGTTCAACCTTGCTGGCGTCGACCACCCCGAGTGCATTCCCGAAGTTGCCGATTGGATCGGTGAAGACCCGCAACACCGTTACGTCGATGCCCATGGCCCGACTCTACGACGCCGTCCTAGGCGTCGGCATAAGGGCTGGTCAGGTGGCGCTGCGTTCGTCAGAACCCATGGCGCTGAGCACCGCCACGCGGGTGTCGGCCGGGCCCGAAACGGTTCGTTCACCGCCGCCGGTGCGCAGCAGTTCCCGAAGCGCCGCTTGATCGTATTCGGGAGGCTGGGTGCTGTCGATGAAGCGCAGGACGATGTCGATAAAACGAGCGGGGTCGTCGTGGAACGGGAAATGTCCGGATCCCTCGAAGACCTCGAGCTTGGATCCCGGCATGGCCGCGTGTGCCATTTCGGCGTGGCGAACCGGGACCACGGCATCTCGACTGCCCCAGATGATCTGCACCGGGATGGCCTGGGTCAAGTAGCAGCGATCGAGCATCGTGACGATCTGGCCGCGCCAGTCGACCACGGCCCGCAATGTGCGGGTGAAAGCCGACGAGGCCGTTGGTTCGGGGAGGTCGTCGAGTATTCGCAGCACATTGGGAAGGTCTTGGCCGAGCGCGGTGGAGCCGAGTGCCATGCCCAACACCTTGCCGGCGAGCTGAACCGTTGGCAGGACCATGGGCAGCCGCAACAACGCCAACGCCTCGGCGCCCATCGGCAGCGAGGCCAAACGGAAGACGACGTTGACATCCTTGGTAACTCCACCGGCCCCGACCAGAATGAGTCGGTCCACCAACTGTGGGAACTGGTAGGCGAATTGCATGGCAACGCCGCCGCCGAGCGAATGGCCGATGATGGTCACGCGCTCGATGTCGAGCACGCTGAGCAGGTCGCGCATGCCGTTGGCATAGGCCGCGATCGAGTAGTCGGCGCGCGGCTTGTCGGACCTTCCGTGCCCCAGCAGATCGGGGGCGATGACGGTGAACCGCTGGGCGAGCTTGGCGTGAATACCGGTCCAAGTGGTGGAATTGTCGCCAATCCCGTGGATTAGCAGGATCGCGGGACCTGACCCGGCGATCCGGAACGCTCGCTTGTATCCGTGGATGGTGCGGAACTGAAGCGACGGCGCAGTCACTTCCCGCACCGGGCGAAGATTGCGTTTGCGCTCGGTCATCTCGGCAACCTCATTGTCTGGCCGACTGGGGCGTATTTTTTGGGGGCGTTATGGCTGGTCGTCATCGTCGAACTTCTTCTCTGCCTGCTGGGCCAAGAATCGTTCGAACTCCGCGCCCAGCTCGTCGCCACTAGGCAGATCCTCGTCGCGCGTTAGCAGTGATCTGTTTTCCTGGGCGTCGATGAACGCATCGTACTGGCGCTCGAGGGCTGCCACCACTTGAGCGACTTCCGCGCTTGCCTGTACTTGCTCATCGATCTTGGCTCCGACCTGCGCCGATGCGTCTGTTAGTGCGGCTAGAGGAAGGTCCAGTGAACCGGTCTTGGCCACCTGTTCCAGCAGTGCCTGCGCGGCAGCGGGGTAGTCGGTTTGGGTGAGGTAGTGGGGGACGTGCACGGTGAATCCGACGACCTCGTGGCCATGCTGAGCCATCCGGTACTCCAACAGGTTGGATGCGCTCGCCGGAACCTGGATTTCGGAAATCCACGGTTGGAAGTCCGCGATGAGCTCCGGGTTGTTGGAGTGAGCGGTCATCGTGACGGGACGCGTGTGCGGGACGGCCATGGGAACGGTGCCCAATCCGATGGTCTGGCGCACCCCCAGCCGCTCGGCCAGCAGGCGAACAGCGGTGATGAACCGCTCCCATTTCAGGTCGGGTTCCATCCCGGCCAACAGCAGAAACGGTGTGCCGACACTGTCACGCAGTGCGTAAAGGCTCAGCTCTGGATCGTCATACTTGGTGAAGTGGTCGGTCTTGAACGTCATCATCGGTCGCCGCGAGCGATAGTCCAATAACTCGTCGATCGCGAACGACGCGACCAGCTCGGTGTCCAAACCATCCTTGAGGTGGGTGGCGGCTAGCCGGATCGCATGACCGGCGTCGGAGAAGCCCTCCAAAGCATGCACCAACACCGGACCGCGGCCATAGGACGTCGACAACTGGGGCGCGGGGAACTCAAGCTCATACATGCCGGATTGGCCCGGCTGGTAGTCCTGCGCCTCGCCTGGGTCTTGGTCATGCGCCATGGGTGTTGCCTCCTCTCGGGGGTCGGACCAGGGTGCCCTGATCAGTGTCTCGCAGATCAGTGGGCACCAGTGATCTAATTACAAACTCGTTTGTTCGTTTCATACATAACGCGCGAGCGCCCGGCTGTATTCGCTGTCGCCGGCGTCATGCGGTGGAGCGGGTTGCTGACAAGTGTATTGGCGAGGTGAAAGCGATCCGCATCCGCTTGCCGCCCGGCGGTGGGACCAGATGGGTCAAGATGGGTGTCGATGCGCAACCTGGCTGCGGTGATTTGCTTGTGGGGCGGCCTGGCGCTGCTACTGAGTTGCTGCGGGCGGCCAACCAGCCAAGCCCCCAGCGCCGGTGAGCGGTCTGAGCAAACTTCCTTGCCCGGGCAGCGGTCCAGCCCGCCCGGCAACCAGGCCGCGGTGGCCGTCCCGGTGGATCCGGACCCGCGGGTGGCGCGATCTTCCGTCGATGACGGGCCGGTGCACATCTGCACGGGCGCGGTGTTGCATTCGACCAGCGGTGACCTCGTCCTGACCGCCGCGCATTGCCTGCTGGGCGGTCACACGGCGGGGTCCTTCATCCCGGGATTCGGGCGCGCCGACCCGCCGCCGTCGAGATGGAAGATCGACCAGGTCTATTTCGATCCACGCTGGATCGCCAACCAGGATCCGCGCGCCGACTACGCGATCGCCCGCGTCAGCGGCGATGGATCGCTGCAAGCACGGGTCGGCTCCGCGCTGCTGTTGGGCCGAGCCCCGGCGCGGGGCGCCCCGGTGACCGTCACCGGCTACCCGGCGGGTCTGGATGACACGCCCATCGCCTGTTCGGCGAACACCGAGGTCACGGAGGGCGGGTTTCCGGAATTGTCATGCGACGGCCTGGTGGCCGGCACAAGCGGGGCGCCCTGGGTCAGTGCTGGGACCGTCACTGGGGTAATCGGTGGTCTAGAAGGCGGTGGCTGCACCGAGAGCGTCTCGTATTCGGCACCGTTGGACGAACACGCCGCTGCCCTTCTGGTTCGTGCCGAAGCCGGCGGACCCGGCGACGACCCGCCGGTCGAGTTCGACGACGCGTGCTTGTGAGGCCCGATCAGCGGCGGAACTGGTTGAGCGCCCGGACCTTGTTCATCACGTCGAGCGCGGCCACCTTGTAGGCCTCGGAGAAGGTCGGATAGTTGAACACCGCCTCGACCAGGTACTCGACTGTGCCGCCGCAGCCCATGATGGCCTGCCCGATGTGCACCATCTCGGTGGCGCTGGTACCGAAGATGTGCACGCCCAGCAGGGTGAGATCTTCGGTGGAGACCAGCAGCTTGAGCATGCCGTAGGAGTCGCCGGCGATCTGACCGCGGGCCAGCTCGCGGTAGCGTGCTACGCCCACCTCGTAGGGGATCGAGTTCGTGGTCAGCTCCACCTCGGTGGCCCCGACGTAGGAAATCTCGGGGATGGAGTAGATGCCGATCGGCTGCAGTTCGGTGATGCCGTCGGTGGGTTCGCCGAATGCGTGGTAGGCGGTGAGACGGCCCTGCTCCATCGATGTTGCGGCTAGCGCCGGGAAGCCGATGACGTCGCCCACCGCGTAGATGTGTTCGACCTTGGTCCTGAACTTGTCATCCACCCAGATCCGCCCGCGACCTTCGACCTCGAGTCCGGCGTTGGCCAGATCCAGGTGGTCGGTCTGGCCTTGGCGTCCGGCGGAGTACATCACTGTTTCGGCGGGGATCTGCTTGCCGCTGGCCAGGGTGGTGACCGTTCCCGCTGAGCCGACGTCGACCGCGGTGACCTCTTCGCCGAACCGGAATGTCACCGCCAGATCGCGCAGGTGGAATTTCAGCGCTTCGACGACCTCGGGATCGCAGAAGTCGAGCATGTTGTCCCGCTTCTCGACGACGGTCACCTTGGTGCCCAGCGCGGCGAACATCGACGCGTACTCGATCCCGATCACTCCGGCGCCCACCACGACCATCGAGGCCGGCAGCGACTTGAGATCCAGGATCCCGTTGGAGTCGAGGACCTTGTCTTCGTCGAACTCGACCCCGGATGGCCGGGCCGGCCTGGTGCCGGTGGCAATGACGATGTAATCGCCTGTCACCGTGGTCTTTTCCCGGTGTGTCTGGTCTTCGACCACGATGCTGTGCGGGTCGACGAAGCGGCCATGGCCGACGATCAGGTCGACCCGGTTGCGCATCAGCTGGTTACGCACCACGTCGACTTCCTTGCCGATCACGTGCTGAGTCCGTGCCAGCAGGTCGGCGGGGGTGATTCGGTCCTTGACGCGGTAGCTGGCTCCGTAGAGTTCGCGCTGGTTCATGCCGGTGAGGTAAAGCACCGCCTCGCGCAACGTCTTTGACGGGATGGTGCCCGTATTGACGCATACCCCGCCCAGCATGCGGCCGCGCTCGATGATCGCGACGGATTTACCCAATTTGGCCGAGGCGATGGCGGCCTTCTGGCCGCCAGGCCCAGAACCAATAACCACCATGTCGTATTCGCGCATCGACCCCATGGAATAGACAGTAGAACGCACAGTGGGCAATTCGTCCACAGGAGGGCAGTTGGGTCGCCCGGTGTGTGCACCGGCTGACGGTGTGCAGGGCCAGCGTTGAGGCCTATGACGAAGCATCGATCTGAATTTGAACTGAATCGTCCTGCCGCACTTATTGCGGCACTTCCGGCCATTCTCGGATTCGTGCCGGAAAAGTCTCTGGTCTTGGTATCTCTCGATGACGGCGAACTGGGTTCGGTGCTGCGCGCCGACTTGTCCGAGGACCTTGTTGGCCCAGGGCTCCGGCGTTGTTGATTAGCAGGCTTGTGAGCTGGGTTGATGATCTTTGGTGCCGCGCTATTGGGGCCGGAGTGTAGGCACGGGCTATCTGGAGAACGATCGAGTTGGTTACTGTTCGTCGTTGGTCTGGAGTTGCCCGTGCCTACCGTTTCAGTATTGCCTGTGTCGTCGGTTCCAGAGGTGTTCGACCGCTGGAGTCCTGGTGAGCGCAGCGAGCTCATCGGATCGGAGTTTCTCGATGTGTTGGCCTCGGTGCCAGACCCGAGGGACCCACGCGGTCGGAGGTATTCGCTGATGGCTTTGTTGGCGATCGCGGTTCTGGCCACTGCCGCGGGGATGCGCGGCTATGCTGTTTTTGCCACATGGGCGGCCACCGCTCCCGATGATGTGTTGGCCTAATTAGGGGTCCGGTTCCGGCGGCCCAGTGAGAAGACCTTCCGCGCTGTTTTGTCTCGGCTAGACCCCGCCGACCTCAACGCCAGGATGGGCAGTTACTTCACTGCACACGTGGCCAGCAGCGACCCCAGTGGATTGGTGCCGATCGCGTTGGACGGCAAGATGCTGCGTGGTGCCTTTACGCGCCAAAGCGACAGCCACGCATCTCGTGTCGGTGTTCGCCCACCGTGCCCGATTGGTGCTCGGTCAACTCGCTGTCGCCGAGAAAAGCAATGAAATTCCCTGCGTACGTGCCCTGCTCACGCTGCTGCCGGGTAGCTTGCGGTGGCTGGTCACCGTGGATGCGATGCATACCCAGGTCGTCACCGCGAAGTTGATCTGCGCCACCTTGAAGTCGCACTACCTGATGATCGTCAAGTCCAACCAAGCCAAAATACTTGCGCGTATCACCGCGCTGCCCTGGGCCGAGGTGCCCGCAGCCGCTACCGATGACTCCCGCGGCCACGGCCGTGTCGAGACCCGCACCCTGCAAATCATCACCGCTGCACGAGGAATCGGCTTCCCCTACGCAAAACAAATCATCCGGATCACTCGTGAACGCTTGATCACCGCCACCGACCAGCGCAGCGTGGAGGTGGTCTATGCCATCTGCAGCCTGCCGTTCGAGCACGCCCGCCCTACCGCGATCATGACCTGGATGCGTCAACACTGGGGAATCGAGAACAGCCTGCACTGGATACGCGACGTCACCTTCGACGAAGACCGTCAAAGGGCACATACCGGAAACGGCGCACAGGTCCTAGCAACGCTACGCAACACCGCGATCAATCTGCACCGCCTCAACGGCGCCGACAACATCACCGAAGCCTGCCGGATCACCGCTTTGACCGCCAACCGCCGCCTAGACCTCCTCAATCCACAATTCCCCAGCTCACAAGCCTGCTAATCAACAACGCCGGAGCCCTGCTTGTTGACCGGGTCGAGCATCTCGCCGAGGTCGCGGGAGGGGCCGATCCGCAGGCCGCCATCGCGGTGATCGTCGACGAGGGCGGCGCACAGTGCCCGGCGTGCAATGAGGTGTACCGGCGAGTGTGCGCGGCGCTCGCCGAGGCGCTCTCGCAACACAACGTGGTGCTGCGGGCGGCGCATGTGGTGGACCAGATCGCGGTGGGCGGACGCTGGCATTGCGTCGATGGGTGCGGCTCTAGCGGGCTGATCGACGACCCGGCGGCGTCGCCGCTGGCCGTTGCGGCGGTGTTGGACGGGCGCCGTCTCTACCCGCGGCGTGCCGACCTGCAAGCCGTCGTCGAGCTGGACGAGTCGGCGCGTGCCGGCGAGTTGGCCGGGGCCCTCGCCGAACACGCGGCCGAGCGGGAGATCTCCTACCGGGCCGACCCGTCGCGATGCGCCCGCCGCGACGTCGAGAGCGCGATGGCCGCCGCCGCGCGGGTTGCCGACGGGCAATCCCTGTCGGAGGTGGAGCTGGCGCGGCTGGGATGCGCGCTGACCGACGTTCAGGTCCGCGACACGCTGTATGCCCTTGCCGTCGGTGAAAACGCGGATGAGGCCGAATCCTTGTGGGGCGTGCTGGCGTGGGCGCTCCCGGCGCCATGGCGGGCCGAAGCGCTGGTCTTGCTCGCGTTCAGCGCCTATGTGCGCGGTGATGGGCCGCTGACCGGGGTTTCCCTGGACGCGGCGCTGCGCTGCGCGCCAGGACATCGCATGGCCGGCATGCTGGACACGGCGCTGCAGTCCGGTCTGCGCCCCGAGCACATCCGTGACCTCGCGGTCACCGGTTATCGGCTGGCAAAGCAGCTGGGGGTGCAGTTACCTCCGCGGCGGGCATCGGGCCCCTACGGTCGATGCGCCGGCTAGGTCAGACCTTCTCGACCTTGACCGCGTGTGCCATCGCGTGGGGCAGGGTCACGTTCTCGTGTCCCGGGATGAGGATGGTCACCCCGCCGGCCGGGCTGGTTTCGACGGTCACCCGCGCGTTGGGTACCACGCCGGCGTCCTTGAGCCGGCTGATCAAGTCGATATCGCCCTGAACGTGCTCGGTGAGCTGGCGGACGACCACCGCGACCGGTGATCCCGACGGCAATTCGGTCAACCGCACCAAGTTGGCTTCGTAGGAGTCGGACTCCGGTCCCACACCGAGGTCCAGCAGACCCGGAATCGGATTGCCGAAGGGGGAGGTGGTGGGGTTGTTGAGCACCTTGACCAGACGCCGTTCGACGTCTTCGCTCATCACGTGCTCCCACCGGCATGCCTCGGCGTGCACCTCTTCCCACGGCAACCCGATGACATCGACGAGTAAACGTTCGGCCAAGCGGTGCTTGCGCATCACCGCGACCGCCAGGGCCCGGCCCTTGTCGGTCAATTCGAGGTGGCGGTCGCCGGCCACGCGCAGTAACCCGTCACGCTCCATCCGCGACACGGTCTGGCTGACGGTGGGCCCACTTTGCTCGAGCCGCTCGGCGATCCGGGCGCGCAATGGGGTGACACCCTCTTCTTCGAGGTCATAGATCGTCCGCAGATACATCTCGGTGGTATCAACCAAGTCGTTCATTCAGCATCCTCCGTTGCCGCCGAGTCTACTTGGCCAGCTGCTTGCATGGTCTGCCAAAACACCCCACCGCAGCAGTATGCCCGCCGCGTATAGCGGCGGGCACACCGTCTCGTACCTAGCCTCTCAACCTAGCGGGCAACGGGCTGACTACTCAACTGGCGTATGAGCGCAGCCGGTCGGCGCGTTCGCCGTGGCGCAGCTTGCACATCACGTCCCGCTCGATCTGACGTACCCGCTCGCGGGAAAGGCCGAACAGTTTGCCGATCTGGTCCAGGGTGCGTGGCTGGCCGTCATCGAGGCCAAAGCGCAGCCGGATCACCTGATGCTCACGTTCGTCGAGGGTGGCCAGCACGCTGCGGATGTCGGTGTGCAGCAGTTCGGCGATGACCGCGTTCTCCGCGGACATGGCCTCAGCATCTTCGATGAAGTCGCCCAGCGGGGCCTCTTCCTCCGAGCCGACCGGCATGTCCAGGCTCACCGGGTCGCGGCTGTGCTCCAACAGGTCGTTGATCTTCTCGACGGGAATGCCGGATTCGGCGGCGAGTTCCTCGTCGGTGGCTTCGCGGCCCAGATTCTGGTGTATCTCACGCTTGATCCGGGCCAGCTTGTTGACCTGTTCGACCAGGTGGACCGGCAGCCGAATGGTGCGGCTCTGGTCGGCCATGCCGCGGGTGATGGCTTGACGGATCCACCAGGTGGCGTACGTCGAGAACTTGAATCCCTTTGTGTAGTCGAACTTCTCCATCGCGCGGATCAGGCCCAGGTTGCCCTCCTGGATGAGATCCAGCAACGGCATGCCCCGACCCGTGTAGCGCTTGGCCAACGACACCACCAGCCGCAGGTTCGCTTCCAATAGGTGGCGGCGCGCTTCCGCGCCATCGCGCACCACGGCGGCGAGTTCGCGTTTGCGGTTGTCGCCGAGGCGCTTGCGGGTTGCCAACAGATGCTCCGCGTAGAGC
Organism: Mycobacterium liflandii; assembly: GCF_022354805.1. Classification (NCBI taxonomy): domain Bacteria; kingdom Bacillati; phylum Actinomycetota; class Actinomycetes; order Mycobacteriales; family Mycobacteriaceae; genus Mycobacterium; species Mycobacterium liflandii. The sequence continues at coordinate 2,866,017 of NZ_CP023138.1, forward strand.
CCGGCCTCGATGCGCTTGGCGAGTTCCACCTCGCCCTCGGCGTTGAGCAACGCCGTCTTGCCGATGCCGTTCAGATACACGCGCACCAAGTCCGCTGCAGGGCTTTGAGCGTCCAGATCGCTGTCAACCCGGCCTACGATGCCCCTTGCTATGGGCTGTGCCATTTCGCCCTCCCGATCGGCTTGTGCTGTCATGAGGATTAACGACAGGTTCCACCGCAGAGTTCCCGCGCAGCTGTCATCTCACACCCCGTGACGTGCAGGAATGTGCCGCCGAGCTGAGAATGTCCTGAGAAATGTGTCGCCGGGTCGGTTGACCGGAACCCGGACTAGCCCCGCTCGTCGAAGCGCTGCGCGTCCCACCGTGGCGCGGGGTCTTCCAGCCCGGCGTCCAACGCCAACCGCTCAGCGGTGGGGAACAGGGGGGTATGCCGCCGGGCGTCGTCGAAGCGGCGGGGCTCATCGGAGCTACGCGGCGGCCGGTCGTTGGCGATGAGTACGGCCATCCATGGCAACGGCACCGAGGCGGCCACGATCAGCAGTGAAATCAAACCGTTGTGCCAGAGGCCGTAGGCGATCGCGGCAAGGATCAGCGCCGGGATCCGAAAGGCCATCAGGGTCAGGTACTTGCGCACTCGCGCTCGGTGCTGCACCTCGTAGGACGGCGCAGCGCCGGTGATCAACACTGGGCGGTGCTTGTCGTCGAAGTCGTCGAAACTCAACTCCGAGTCTCGCGTCATACCTCCACTCTCCCACATCCGGTGGATTCCGGCAGGAGCGAGTCAGGAGGCACAATGTCATACATGGAGACGCAGACGATCGAACGTCCCGATACCGAAGAACGCGTCGACGACGGGACCGGCAGCGACACCCCCAAATTCTTCCACTACGTCAAGAAAGACAAGATCGCCGAGAGCGCGGTCATGGGCAATTACGTGGTGGCGTTGTGCGGCGAGGTCTTTCCGGTGACTCGGGCGGCCAAGCCGGGCTCGCCGGTCTGCCCGGATTGCAAGCAGATCTACGAACAGCTCAAGAGGGACTGATCAGGACGGCGGGTCGACCGCGGTGTTGGACTGCGGTGACTCCGAATCCGCGGACCCGGTAGCCGCAGCCGTGCGTGCCCGCAGCCAATTGCGCAGCCGGTGCGCGTGGGTTGCCGGTGCCGGCCATTCCTCTTGGATGGCGGCGTTGAGTTCGGCGCCGATCATGACCGCAAAACCGCCGAAGAACGCGAACAGCAGGAAAGCGATCGGGGTGGACAGTGCACCGTAGGTATAGCCGGTGTGGGTGATCCATCCCAAGTAGAACCGCAGCCCCAACGTGGCGATGAGAAACACCGCCATCGCCAGCACGGCACCCAGGATGAGTCGATGGGTCGGCAGCGGCACCGGCAGCGATACTCGGTACAAGATGATCACCCCGACGGTCAGTACCGCGATCAGGGCCGGGTAGTAACCGTAGTGCATGAGGTTGGACATGCTGTCGGGGATGTGTTCGCTCACCTTGCGCGGGCCCATCACCGCCACCGGCGCCGAGATGACGATGAACAGCAATCCCACGACGTAGAGAAAGAGTGCGAAGAACCGCTGGCGCACCGGATGACGCAGGGGAGTCTGGTCATGGGCCTCGACGATGGCATCGACGTAGGACGAGATCGCCGATGACCCTGCCCACAGCGAGATCAGGAAACCCACCGATACCACCTCACCACGAGCGTTGGCGGTGATGTCGCGGATGGTGGGTACAATGATCTCGTCGACCACGCTGGGGGAGAAGAAGCGGTGGGTCATCGAGATGATCGTTTTTTCGATCGCGGGCAACGTGTCCTGCCCGAACAGCGGAGCCACGTAAGCCAAACTGCCCAACATTCCCAACAGCAGCGGCGGCAGCGACAGCGCCGACCAGAAACCCGCTTGCGCCGACTCGGAAAAGATCGAGTCGTCCCAACTTTTGGAGAGGGTTCTTAAACTAATACGCCAGATGTGATGGCGGGACGGCCTGGGGACTTGGTCGCTCATACCAGTCCAGCATTACCGAAGACTGCTCGGTCAGCCGACGTTGGCTCCGGGCTGGCTCGGTGCATCTAGTCGCCGCTGACCTCCAGCACTGCGGCTAGCTCGAGCAGCTTGGCCTCATGCTCGTTGGCGTGATGCTGGCAGAAGAGAAGTACGGCTCCAGAAGGCAGCTTCGCACGCACCCGCGCTGCTGCACTGCAGCGGTCGCAGCGGTCTGCTCTAGTCAATTCGGGACTGGTCAGAGTTGCGTTCATGGCTTCTCCGTTCCTGGCGTAAGTTCACTCTGTCAGACGTATGGGGATTTCGCCTTGTTCCCCGACCGCTGTGAGGTGTGTCGTTTCTCACGAGTTTTTGACCTGCGGGTCGGGCAAGCTGACTGTATGTCTGCGACGGTCGGTTCACTGGTGCACATGTGCGGTGCCGAGGAGTGGTTGCACGCTCGTCACCATGGGTGCATAACGCCACAACCTGGTGCCGAGTTCATCCACCTGTCGACGCCCGAACAGGTGCACCTTCCGGCGAATCGACTGTTCCACGGCCGTCCAGACTTGGTTCTGCTCCACATCGACCCTGCTGCGCTGCAGTCACCGGTGCGGTGGCAACCAGGCGTTCCAACGGATCCGGCCTCGATGCTATTCCCGCATTTGTATGGGCCGCTGCCGGTGCAGGCGGTGGTCGGGGTGACCGCCTACCGGCCAGGCCCCGACGGCACCTTCGGGTCGGTCTCGGGGCTTGGCTGCCCGCCTGGCGACTGCACGTAGGCGTCGGCTTCGATCTCGACCAGCAAGTCGGGCGCGATGAGTGCGGAGACCTCGACCATGGTGGCTACCGGACGGATGTGGCCGAAGACCTGCGCATGCACGTCGCCGACTTCGCGCCACCGTGAAATGTCGGTCACGTAGATCCGGGTGCGGATCACATCGGCGAGGCTGGCCCCGGCATCGGTGAGTGCGACCTCGATGCGCCGCAGGGCGTCTCGGGTTTGCGCGGCGATGTCACCGGCCGGGCCATTGCCGGTCGTTCCGGCCACCGCGACATGGGGGCCGATGCGAACTGCGCGCGAGTAACCGACGGCCGACTCGAAATCCGATTCCGACGAAATGATGGTGCGGCTGGTTGACATGCGCGTCACAGTAGGACCTCAGTGGCCCTGAGTGCAGCTCAATTTCTTGAGCCGCAGTTCAAGCCGATGCAGCGGGAGGGCAGGCCGAGATGTGTTGGCAGGCCGCGGTCGGGCTCAGGAGTTGCTGGCGTACTGCTCGAAGATCTCGGAGAACTCGAAGGGCGTCTGTTCCACTCCGCTGCCGTTGTTGTTCGATACCCCGATATCGCCGGTCTGGTCGCGAGGAAGCTGCCACATCGACAGTTGGCCGATGTTGTTGTCCTGCGCGAACGAGGTCAACGTTTGGGCGTCGGTGAGGGTGAAGATTTCGCTGGTGTCGTCGTTGACGCCGATCATGGGCGTCACGCCGAGCATGGCCCACGCCTGATCGCTGCTGAGCGAGGGATACAGCGTCATCAGCTGACCATGAGTGGCGGTCGCGGCGTCGATTGCCGCGGTGCCCATCTGGGTGGTGCCGTCGTAGTAGTCCATCGCCATGATGTTCACTGTCGACACGTTCACGCCACTGCTGATCGCGGCATTGATCGGCGCCATGCCCTCAGCGGTCAGACCCGAGGGCGCCACCGGAACGGTGTAGGAGACCGTTACCGGGGTCCCGTTGGCCGTGCCCCACGCCTGGGAGAGCGCGATCGCCTGGGCCTGCAACGTCAGTGCCGAGCTGTTGGTCAGAATGGCGCCTTCGTCGTCGAAGTCGATGTTGTAGATCCCATAGGTGCTCATCACCTCTTGATACTGCGCGGCCAACTGGGTGGCGGTGAGAGAGTTGTTCGCGGCGTACACAGCGAGCGGGGTGCCGGCCTGGCCACCGAAGGAGATGGTCCCGTTGATGCCGGCGTTGGTCATGTTGGTGATCTGGTTCTCGATGTAGGAGATTTGGGAGCCGCCGGTGACGTCGTAGGCGGTATACCCACCCCAAGCAGCTTGGCCATTTGTGGTGTCGGCGGTGATGAACGCGAGCGTGACGTCTGTGATGCCCGCGTTGGCGGCGTCAGAGAAGTTGTATCCGGATCCATCCGGGTAGGGCCACAGCGTGATGTCGACGTAGGGCTTGTACACCCCGGTAGAGCCCGTCCCGGTGATGCCGTCACTGCCGTTGCTGCCGTTAAGGCCATTGTGACCGCCGGTGCCGCCCAGCAGCGCGTGGTTGACGCCGCCGGTACCGCCCACGCCACCCTGGCCACCGAGCCCGCCGCCCGCGCCGCCGGCACCGCCGTTGCCGCCGTTTCCGCCAGTGCCGCCGGTACCGCCCAACAGCGCCTGGTTGGCCCCGCCGGCCCCGCCGGCACCGGCATCACCTCCAGCAGCGCCGATGCCGCCGAACCCGCCGCCGCCGCCGGTGCCGCCGGCGCCACCGGTCCCGTCTAGTGAAAGAAGCTGACGGTTGGCCCCGCCGATGCCACCGGCGCCACCGGCGCCACCGTTACCGCCTCCGATCAGCCCATTGGCTCCGCCGGCGCCACCGTTACCGCCAGACCCGCCGGCGATAGTGGCGTCCCCGCCGACGCCCCCGTCGCCCCCGCGGCCCCACCGGCGCCGCCGGGCGCACCCGAGCCGCCATTGCCTCCATTGCCCCACAGCCATCCGCCGTCACCGCCGTTTTGCCCGGTGCCCGGGGATCCGTTGGCTCCATCGCCGATCAGCGGGCGCCCCGTCAGCGCCTGGCTAGGGGCGTTGATCACCGCCAGCAAGCTCTGTTCGAGGTTCTGCAGCGGCGAGGTGCTGGCCGCTTCGGCTGCCGCGTAGGCGCCACTGGCGCCGCTCAGTGTCTCCACAAACTGGTCATGAAAGGCCGAGGCCTGCGCACTGAGCGTCTGAAATTGCTGGGCATGGCCACTGAAGAACCCTGCGATCGCCGCCGAGACCTCGTCCTGTGCCGCGGCTAACACCTGCGTTGTCGAGGGCGCAGCCGTCAAATTCGCCGACCGAATGGCGATGCCGATCCCGGCCAGGTCCGACGAAACCGTGGTCAGAGCCTCGGGCGTGGCGAACACATAGGACGGCATGGGCGACCTCCCGGGGAGCGTCAGTACTGCCAAAGAACACGATGTGTACGCCGAACACTATGCCCTGGTGCACCGGATGTCAGCAAACGCTGGCGGGTCGCAGCTATTCGACACCTCAGGTAGATGGCGACGCCAACGGTCCCCACAACGCGCGGCGGGCGCGCCGGAGCTGCAAGAGAACCGCTGATCCGGTGCGCTTACGCGGGATGTCAGTCCAGGTAGTCGCGCAGCACCTGCGAGCGGCTGGGGTGGCGCAGCTTGGACATCGTCTTCGACTCGATCTGGCGGATGCGTTCCCGGGTGACGCCGTAGACCTGGCCGATCTCGTCGAGCGTGCGCGGCTGGCCGTCGGTGAGACCGAAGCGCAGACGTACGACGCCGGCCTCGCGCTCGGAGAGCGTGTCCAGCACCGACTGCAGCTGGTCTTGCAGCAGGGTGAACGACACGGCATCCACCGCGACGACCGCTTCGCTGTCTTCGATGAAGTCACCGAGCTGGCTGTCGCCTTCGTCACCGATGGTCTGGTCCAGCGAGATCGGTTCCCGGGCGTACTGCTGGATCTCCAGCACCTTCTCCGGGGTGATGTCCATTTCTTTGGCCAGCTCCTCCGGCGTGGGCTCGCGGCCCAGGTCCTGAAGCAGCTCGCGCTGGATGCGGCCCAGCTTGTTGATCACCTCGACCATGTGCACCGGGATCCGGATGGTGCGGGCCTGGTCGGCCATGGCACGGGTGATGGCCTGGCGGATCCACCACGTCGCGTAGGTGGAGAACTTGTAGCCCTTGGTGTAGTCGAACTTTTCGACCGCACGGATCAGGCCCAGGTTGCCTTCCTGGATGAGGTCCAGAAACGCCATCCCGCGGCCCGTGTAGCGCTTGGCCAGCGAGACCACCAGACGCAGGTTGGCTTCCAGCAGGTGGTTTTTCGCACGATCACCGTCGCGGCAGATCCACATCATGTCGCGGCGCTGGGCTGCGGGCAGTTTCTCGCCGCGGTCTGTCAACTCAGCCATCAGCTGTGTCGCGTAGAGACCGGCCTCGATGCGCTTGGCGAGCTCAACCTCTTCCTCGGCGTTGAGCAGCGCCACCTTGCCGATCTGCTTGAGGTAGGCGCGGACCGAGTCGGCGGATGCCGTCAGTTCGGCGTCCTTGCGCGCCTGGCGCAATGCCTCCGACTCGTCCTCGTCCCAGACGAAGTCCCCCGAAGCCTTGTCTTTCTCGCTGGGCTCGGCGATCTCTTCTTCATCGCTAGGGGTTCCCGGCGCCGCGGCCGCGGGTGCCTTGGCCCCATCGCCGTCCTCGGCGTCGTCGCCCTCGTCCGAGTCGTCGTCGCCCTCGGCCTCGTCGGAGGCCGCTTCGTCCTCGTCTTCGAGGTCATCCAAGTCGAGGTCGAGATCGTCGGAGGAGTCGACGTCGATGTCCGGATCGGCATCAAGATCGTCAGCGGTGTCCAGATTGGCGTCTGGGTCCGTTGCGCCTTCGCCCGGCGCCTTGGTTCCGCGGGCGGCCTTGGTGCCTCTGGCCGACGGACGCGTCTTCTTCGGAGCGTCGCCGGTAGTGGCGTCGTCGGCTTGACCTGGTGTTTTTGCGGCCCGCTTGGCGGGGGCCGCGCCGTTTGCGGTCTTCGTCGGTCGCTTGGCCCCAGCCTTGGCCGGGGACTTGGTGGCGGTGCGTTTCACCGGCTCACCGGTCTCCGGGCTTGCCTTGGTCGCTGCCACATACACCCCTTCGGTGGTACTCACTTCCGGCTGCGGCTGGGCGTGCTTAACCGAAAGTGTCTGTTATGTCGAATGTCGGCGTTGATATCAGCGTGAATACTCGCGCGCTATCGGTTGGGCTGTCGCCGACGACCATTGTAACTTCACTGCGCGCGTGCACCGCCCGAGCGGGCAGAATTCAGTGCGTCACATCGGTGCTGGAGGCCATTGCCGCGCCGACAATCCCGGCGGTGTTCTGCAGGGTCGCCGCCACCACCGGCGTGCGGTTCTCCAGCAGGTGCACCCACTTGTCGGCCTTGCGGCTGATGCCACCGCCGACGATGAAAAGGTCAGGCCAGATCGCGTTTTCGATGGCCACCAGGACCCGCGTCACCTGCTTGGTCCACTTCTCGTAGCTCCAGTCGTTTTTCTCCTTGACCGACGACGCGGCCCGTTGCTCGGCCTCCTTGCCGCCGACCTCGAGATGGCCAAATTCTGTGTTGGGTATGAGCGTGCCGTCGTTGATGACCGCCGACCCGATACCGGTTCCGAAGGTGAGGAGCACCACCAGGCCGGGCTGGTTGTTCCCGGCGCCGTACCGTTCCTCGGCGAGCCCGGCCGCATCGGCGTCGTTGAGGATCGTCACGTCCTGGCCGTTCAATTCGGCGCTGATGACCTCGCGCGCGTTGGTACCGATCCACGACTTGTCCACGTTGGCCGCCGTCTGAACGATGCCGTGGGTGACCACGCCCGGATAGGTCACCCCGAGCGGGCCGGTCCAGCCGAATCGATCGACCACCTCGGCGATGGTCTTGGCAACCGCTGACGGAGTTGCGGGCTGCGGGGTCGCCAGCTTGATGCGCTCGCCGATTAGCTGGCCCGTGTCCAGGTCGACGATCGCGCCTTTGATGCCGCTGCCGCCGACGTCAATCCCGAATCCGCGATGCGGCTGTGCGGCACCGGCGGTTTGGGCCATTGGGTCGGTGCTGGTCATCGGATCTCCTCGGCGAGACGTGGCGAGACGTTTTGTGTCCGGATCACCTTAGCCCGGCGACAAACCAGGCTTGGCCTGGTGAGGAGCGGGCTGTTTGGGGTGAGCCCGGCGACAAACCAGGCTTGGCGTGGTGAGGAGCGGGCTGCGTGGGGCGACTGTGATGCGATAGAGCGGTGACACGACCTGACAACGACCCTGCGCGGCTGCGTGTGGTGGCTGAGACCCTGGCCGCCGAGGCGGCCGAATTCGTGCGCAGCCGGCGCGCCGAGCTGTTTGGCGCCCATCCGGCCGCGGCTGACGAGTCGGACGCGGTGCGGGCCAAGAGCACCCCGACCGACCCGGTGACCGTCGTCGACACCGATGCGGAACGGTTGCTGCGCAGTCGACTGGCGCAACTTCGGCCCGGGGACCCGATTGTGGGGGAGGAGGGTGGCGGTCCCGCGGATTCGGCGCCGGCGCCCGACGATGCCGTTACCTGGGTGCTGGATCCCATCGACGGCACCGTGAACTTTGTCTACGGCATCCCGGCCTATGCGGTGTCGATCGGCGCCCAGGTGGGTGGCGTGTCGGTGGCCGGGGCGGTCGCCGACGTGGTGGGCCGCAGCGTGTATTCGGCGGCGCTTGGCCAGGGCGCCCACGTCACCGACGAGCAGGGAACCCGCGAGCTGCGCTGCACCGCGGTGGAGGATTTGTCGATGGCGTTGCTGGGCACCGGGTTTGGCTACTCGGCGGGACGCCGGGCCACCCAGGCCGCCCTGCTGGCCCGGATGCTGCCAATGGTCCGCGACGTGCGCCGGATCGGTTCGGCGGCGCTGGACCTGTGCATGGTCGCGGCCGGCCGTCTCGACGCCTACTACGAGCACGGGCTGCAGTTGTGGGATCGCGCCGCGGGAGCGCTGATCGCCGCCGAGGCCGGAGCGCGGGTGGTGTTGCCCGCCTCGGATGTCGTTGGCGCCGGTTTGGTCGTCGCCGCCGCGCCTGGGGTCGCCGATGAGCTGTTGGGGGTCCTGAAGCGACTCAATGCGCTCGAACCCCTGGACTGAGTCGGCTAACAGCTACTGGCGTGGATCTTTGCTATCAGGGTTGGGTCCGGCGGTTGGGTGGCGCCCGGGCGCAGGCTGCTCAGCACCGCGTCAATGTCGTCGTTGTGCGCCAGGGTGGTGAAGTCGGTGCCCAGGACGAGGTCGACGGAGTCGTCGGCCCGGCCGTCGTTGAACAATTCGGTGCACGGTGCGACCAGCCATACCGCCGCCGCGGTCGCTTGTCCGGCGGTGCCGAATCGGATCTGGCCTTGGCAGTCCAGACGGGTGTCGGCATAGACGGGGTCGTTTGCTGCGGTCGGCTGGGTGAATCCGAGGTCTTTTAGCGCACCAGCGACGTCGGCGGCTTGACCGCCCCGGCCGCTGGCATTGAGCACCCGGACTTTGGTCTCGCCCAGTTGTGCGGGTGTGACGTCGGTCATTTCGGTGCGCGACACCCGCTCACCGAGTTTGACCGTTGCCGTCGCGTCGGCCGGTTGGGGCGGCGGGTTGCACACCGCGGCCTCGGTGATGTCCGGTGGGCGGGTCAGCGCGACTGTCCACACCACACCGGTCAAGACCACCAGCAGAATCACGACGATGATGGCGGGCCGGGGGTTGCGTCGCCGGAATGGCCGACCGTGTTTGTCGAAGGCGGTACCCTCGGTGATTTGTGCGACCACACGTGCACTCTAGTCCGCACGCTGTCCGCACCGTTTAGGCCTGATTACAAGGGCCGATTCAGAGATGTGACGTAAATCACAGTTGAATCAAGCAAGATACGGGCACGAATCGTTTGGTGGATGCGTTCGACGCTGGTACAAAGCGTTGCTTGAAGTGATGAGGGCATGCGAGGGGACGGAACAATGCCTACCGACTATGACGCTCCACGGCGGACAGAGTCTGACGACGTGTCAGAGGATTCGCTGGAGGAGCTGAAGGCTCGACGGAACGAGGCCGCCTCGTCGGTGGTCGACGTGGATGAATCGGAATCCGCTGAGTCATTCGAGCTGCCAGGGGCTGACTTATCCGGCGAAGAGCTGTCGGTGCGTGTCATTCCGAAGCAGGCTGACGAGTTCACCTGCTCGAGCTGCTTCCTGGTGCAACACCGCAGCCGCCTGGCCAGCGAGAAGAACGGCTTGATGATCTGTACCGACTGCGCCGCCTGATCGGTCAGCTGCGCAATGCAGATAGGACCCGCTCGGGGTGGCGACAGCTCACCAGCCAGTACGGCGTCGGGTCGTCTGGGTCGTCCAGAACGAGCAGAACCATGGGCCCGACCCACGCTCGGTGCAGGACATACGCTGCTGGGTCGAGTTGACGGCCCAAAGCCGCGGACTTCGCCGTGCGTGGAACTTCGGCGGAGCGGGCGATGACGGTGACAGGCAGATGCGCCTCGCCGGCCCATAGCTCGACTTCGCCATCCGCGCCGGCGATGACTCGGATCTCGACTCGGCCTAGCCACAGCAATGCGGCGGCCGCCACAGTGAACAAAATCGCGTACGGGAGCCAGTCCGCGAGAGCGGCTATACCCAGATTGACCTCGAACGCGATGAGTCCTGCCAGTGCGAAGCCCAACGGCCACCACCACCAGGGGACCCAAAGTCGTTCGCGATATCGCACGCTGTGCGGCGCGACGCGCGTTTCGGACATCCGGTCAAGAGTAGTCTGTGGCCCCGTGTCGAACAGTCTCGCCGTTGTGCGTCTTGACCCCGGGCTTCCGCTGCCCAGCCGCGCTCACGATGGCGACGCGGGGGTAGACCTCTACAGCGCCGAAGACGTGGTGCTGCCCCCGGGGCAGCGGGCCCTGGTGCGCACGGGTGTCGCGGTCGCGATTCCTTTCGGCATGGTGGGTCTGGTCCATCCCCGCTCGGGGCTGGCCTCCCGCGTCGGGCTCTCGATCGTCAACAGCCCGGGCACCATCGACGCGGGGTACCGGGGCGAGCTCAAGGTCGCGCTGATCAATCTCGACCCGGCCACGCCAATCGTGGTTAACCGCGGTGACCGTATCGCTCAGCTGTTGGTGCAGCGGGTCGAGTTGCTAGAGCTGGTCGAGGTTTCGTCCTTCGACGAGGCCGGGCTGGCCGCGACATCCCGTGGTGATGGTGGTCATGGTTCCTCCGGCGGACATGCGAGTTTGTGATGGCATTCGGTAGACGCACCCGTAAAGGCGACAGCAGCGGCAGCCCCGTGGAACCCGATGGGCCCGCAGGGCGCGAGGTCGGCGAACCGGCTGCAGATGACGTGGACCTGGTAGGCCCGTTCGACATCGAAGACTTCGACGACCCGTCGGTTGCCCAGCTGGCCCGACTCGATCTGGGATCGGTCTTGGTTCCCATGCCGGAAGGCGGCCAGGTCCAGGTCGAACTGACCGAGAGCGGAGTTCCCAGCGCCGTGTGGGTTGTCACGGCCAACGGTCGCTTCACCATCGCTGCCTATGCGGCGCCCAAGTCCGCCGGCCTGTGGCGTGAGGTCGCATCGGAGCTCGCCGACTCGCTGCGCAAGGATTCGGCCGAGGTATCGATCAAGGATGGCCCGTGGGGTCGGGAAGTGATCGGCACCGCCTCCGGGGTGGTGCGCTTCATCGGCGTCGACGGCTATCGGTGGATGGTCCGGTGTGTGGTCAACGGTCCGCACGAGACCATCGACACGCTGACCGATGAGGCCCGCGAGGCGCTGGCCGACACGGTGATTCGCCGCGGCGACACGCCGTTGCCGGTGCGCACCCCGCTGCCGGTGCAGTTGCCTGAGTCGATGGTGGAGCAACTGCGGCAGGCTGCGGCGGCCCAGCACGAGCAGGGACAGCAGGGACAGCAGGAGCCCGACCAGCCGGCACCGCGGCGCGGGGCCGAAGGATCTGCCATGCAGCAGCTGCGCAGCACCACCGGCGGCTAGGCGTACCCAGCGCTCAAATATCGGCCAGAGCGGCCAGGCAGGCGGCGCCCAGCGCCGAAGTGTCGGCCCCCATCTGCTCCAGCGTCACCGTCCGCAAGGCGGCGTGTGCCGCTGCGGACACCCAGTCGAGACCGACCTGCAGTGGATGGATCGGGTCATCGGTCGCGGCGGCTACCCCCAGCGGCACGGTAAGGCGGCCCAATTCGGTGCTGCTTGGCGCCACGTAGTCGGCCGCCTGTTCCATCGCATCGGGAAGCTGCGGCCATTGCACCCGCCAGGACCGAGCCAGCTCGTCGGCCAACCAGGGTGGGCTGGATGCCCGCATCTGCGTTGTTGTGGTGGCCAGGCCGTCGCGACGCAATTGCGCTGCCGTGTAGCGCGCCGCGTGGGCGGCCGGCGCCGGCCCAGGTTCCCCGGTCCATGCGGGCAGCGCGGCCAGCACGGCAACGCACCGGTCGGGATGGGCCAGCGCCCACGCGACGGCCACCGCGGCACCGATCGACACGCCGCCCACGGCGATCGGACCGGCCTGGGCGGCCTCATCCAGTGCGGCCAGATAGCCCTGGATTAGGTGTTCTGGCTGCGGCGGCGGTGTCACCAAGATGGCTTCCACGCTTTGCAGCGGGCCGGAAAAGGCCCGGTAGACGTAGTCGTCGTCGGAGCCGGTTCCGGGCAATAATGCGACGGGTACACCGCGCAGATCGACTGGCACCCCACGATAGTGCCCGGTCATTTCAGGTACTCCAACGTCGGTAGGGCGATCCGTGTGGCGGACGGGAACTAACAGGTCTACGGTGACCGTTGGCATTGTGGAATGCTGCTAGCTAGTGCCACTAGCTAGCACAGCTTCCAAACGACGTTGGAGTGTCAGGAGAGGCCATGGGGGCCGAAGGTTATCTGCGCCGGCTCACCCGTCGGTTGACGGAGGACCCGGAGCAGCGCGACGTCGAAGAATTGTCCGACGAAGTCGTCAATACCGGAGCGCAGCGGGCTATCGACTGCCAACGCGGCCAGGAAGTCACGATGGTAGGCACGCTGCGCAGTGTGGAAACCAACGGCAAGGGTTGTTCCGGCGGTGTTCGGGCCGAATTGTTCGACGGGAGCGACACCGTGACGTTGGTGTGGTTGGGTCAACGCCGGATCCCCGGCATCGATTCGGGCCGCACACTGCGGGTGCGGGGACGGCTTGGCAAGCTCGAGAACGGGAGCAAGGCCATCTACAACCCGCATTACGAAATCCAGCGGTGATCATCGCTTTGGTGGCGGAGGCGGCCGGTGAGCGCTAACCGGGTCAGCGCCGAGAGCTTGCTAGCACAGGCCGGCGGGGTGAGCGGGCTGGTCTACTCGTCGGTTCCGGTAGTGATCTTCGTCGCAGTATCCAGTATCGGCGGACTCTTGCCCGCCATCGGATCCGCGCTTGCCGCGGCCGGGTTGGTGCTGCGGCTGCGCCTGATCCGGCGCGAGTCCACCCAACCTGCGGTCTCCGGGTTCTTCGGGGTCGCCGGGTGCGCGCTGGTCGCCTACCTGGTGGGGCAGTCCAAGGGCTACTTCTTGCTCGGCATCTGGATGTCGCTGCTGTGGGCGGTCGTGTTCGCCCTGTCGATCGTTGTTCGTCGGCCCGTGGTCGGTTTTCTGTGGAGCTGGACCAGCGGGCGTGACCAGGGCTGGCGTGAGGTGCCCCGCGCCGTCTACGCGTTTGACGTCGCAACGCTGGGTTGGACGCTGGTGTTCGCGGCCCGGTTCATCGTCCAGCGGCTTCTCTACGATGCCGACAAGACGGGCTGGCTAGGGGTTGCGCGGATCGGGATGGGCTGGCCGCTGACCGCGGTGGCGGCGCTGGCGACCTATGCGGCGATCAAGGCGGCCCGGCGGGCCATGCCGGCCGCTGACGAGCCCGAGGCCGCAGAAGTCGCTGCCGTCGACACCGAGGCCTGCCGGGAGCTCTAGACCCGGTTCGGACGCATTTAGGGCGCTGAGAGCCCCTGTACCGCGTTGAGCGTGCTCGGCGGGCTCCCCATGGGCCGTGAGGCGCCGGCGGGGCGTTCAGTGTCCTTGGAGGGCTTTGAGTGCGCGCTGAGGGCGGCGTTGCCCCCGTTGCATCGCCACCGGCGCACAGTGCGCGCCGTAATCGCACATTGGCTCGCGCAGCGACAGCGCGCGGGTGGCTAGCTCGACGGCAGCAACAGCTGGCTCAGCTCTTCCTCTGCCTCGGTGACCGCGACGAAGAGCAACTCGTCGCCACCTTCAAGGGGTTCATCGGCTTGCGGGACGATGACGCGGGGTCCGCGCAGGATCGTGACCAGCACCGCATCCCGCGGTAGTTGCAGTTTGCGCACCGGTTTACCGCCCCAGGGCGTGTCGTCGGGCAGGGTGATTTCCACCAGGTTGGCCTGACCCTTGCTGAATTCCATCAGCCGCACCAGGTCGCCGACGGCGACAGCCTCTTCGATCAGTGAGGCCAACATGCGGGGCGTCGACACCGCCACGTCCACGCCCCAGGCATCGGTGAAAAGCCACTCGTTGCGGGGATCGTTGACCCGGGCCACCACCCGCGGCACCGCGAACTCCGTCTTGGCCAGCAGGCTGAGCACCACGTTGGCCTTGTCATCGCCGGTGGCGGCGACCACGACATCGAAATCTTCGAGATGAACCGACTCCAGCAGGCTCAGTTCGCAGGCATCGCCCAGCAGCCAATGCGCGGCCGGAATGGCGTCGTCGTCGACGTGATCGCTGTTGCGTTCGATCAGGGTCACGTCGTGGGCGTTTGCGATCAGTTCGCGGGCGACTGAGCGGCCGACCGCGCCGGCGCCGGCGACAACGACTTTCATTTGCCCCACCCCTCAACCCCGGCTGCGCCGATGTGTGCGTCGCGAGCGCGGCTCATTTGGCGGTCCCCGACTCGAAATCCTCGCTCGGCGGCAGCGCCGCGATGGCGACGGCCTCGGCCGCCCGCCCGGAGATGGCGGCGACATAGACCTGGTCACCGGCCTGTAGCACCGTTTTCGGTTCGGGCAGCACGCCGGTGCCGAAACGGAGTAGGAACGCGACCCGGGCACCGGTGGCCTGCTGCAGGTCGGAGACGCGGCAGCCGACCCAGTCTTCGTGCAGCACTACTTCACAGACCGCGACGGTGCCGGTGGGATCGCGCCACTTGGCGGTCTCGGTCTCCCGGAGCAGGGCGTTGAGCAGGCGGTCGGTTGTCCACGGCACCGTGGCGATGGTGGGAATGCCGAGGCGTTCGTAGACCTCGGCGCGCTTGGCGTCATAGATCCGCGCGACGACGCGTTTGACGCCGAAGGTCTCCCGGGCCAAACGCGCCGAGATGATGTTGGAGTTGTCTCCGGAGGACACCGCGGCGAAGGCGTCGGCGCCCTCGATTCCCGCGCTGAGCAGCACATCTCGGTCGAATCCCTGGCCCAGAACACGCTCGCCGGCGAATTCGGCACTGAGCCGGTTGAAGGCAGTGCCGTCGCGGTCGATCACCGACACGTCGTGGCCGATTCGCGACAGTGCATCGGCCACCGAAGAGCCGACTCGGCCGCAGCCCATCACTACCACTCGCACTTGACGTCCTCTCGGCCGTATCCCTCGCGTCGAACGCAATCGGTAACCACACTGGCCAGCCGATTCCCCTATGGAAAATTCTCGCCTAGGGAACGCTACCGTCAACGCCGATGGGGCTTACCCTTGGCTCTCGTGTCCAAACTTTCCACGGCCGCGCGCCGGCTGCTAATCGGCCGGCCGTTTCGCAGCGATCGGCTTAGCCACACGCTATTGCCAAAACGGATCGCGTTGCCGGTGTTTGCCTCCGACGCGATGTCCTCGGTGGCATACGCCCCGGAGGAGATCTTTCTGATGCTGTCGGTGGCGGGCCTGGCGGCCTACTCGATGGCGCCGTGGATCGCGCTGGCGGTGGCAGCGGTGTTGCTCGTCGTGGTCTCCAGTTACCGCCAGAACGTGCACGCCTACCCATCCGGCGGCGGGGACTACGAGGTCGTCAGCACCAACCTCGGGCCCACCGCCGGCCTGGTGGTGGCCAGCGCCTTGATGGTGGATTACGTTCTCACCGTTGCGGTCTCGATAGCTTCGGCGATGTCGAACATCGGCTCGGCGATTCCATTCGTCTATGACCACAAGGTGTTCTTCGCGGTGGCCGCCATCCTGCTGGTGACGGCGTTGAATCTGCGCGGCGTCCGCGAATCAGGGCTGGCATTCGCCATCCCGACTTATGCATTCATCATCGGGATCAGCGCCATGCTGGGCTGGGGCTTGTTCCGGATCGACGTGCTGGGCAATCAGGTACGCGCCGAATCCGCTGGATTTGTGATGCACGCCGAGCACGGCAAGGTGGTTGGCATCGCGCTGGTTTTTTTGGTGGCCCGCTCGTTCTCCTCCGGCTGTGCGGCGCTCACCGGTGTGGAGGCGATCAGCAACGGGGTACCGGCCTTCCAGAAGCCGAAGTCGCGCAACGCCGCGACCACGCTGCTCATGCTGGGCGCCATCGCGGTGGCCCTGCTGATGGGTGTGGTCGCGCTGGCCGTGCAGACCGGGGCCCAAGTCGTCGACGACCCGGATACCCAGTTGACCGGTGCTCCGGACGGGTACCAGCAAAAGACGCTGGTCGCCCAGCTGGCGCAGGCCGTATTCGGCAGCTTTCACCTCGGCTTCCTGATGATCGCTGCGGTGACTGCGCTCATCTTGGTGCTGGCCGCCAACACCGCCTTCAACGGCTTCCCGGTCCTGGGCTCGGTGCTGGCTCAGCACAGTTACCTGCCCCGCCAACTACACACCCGCGGGGATCGCCTGGCGTTTTCCAACGGCATCATCTTCTTGTCCGCGGCGGCCGTCGGGGCGGTCGTCGCGTTCCGGGCTGAGCTGACGGCGCTGATCCAGCTCTACATCGTCGGCGTGTTCATTTCGTTCACGCTGAGCCAGATCGGAATGGTCCGGCACTGGACTCGCTTGCTGCGCACCGAAACCGATGTCGCGGCCCGGCGCAAGATGGTGCGCTCCCGGGTGGTCAACTCGGTCGGCCTGGTGTCCACCGGGGCTGTCCTGTTGATCGTCCTGGTCACCAAATTCCTTGCCGGCGCGTGGATCGCCATTGTGGCAATGGGTTCGGTCTTCATTCTGATGAAGATGATCCGAAGGCACTACGACACGGTCAATCGGGAACTGGAGGAGCAAGCCGCCGCCCATGACAACGAGGTGGTGTTGCCCAGCCGCAACCACGCCTTGGTGCTGGTCTCGAAGTTGCACCTGCCCACGCTGCGGGCCCTGTCCTACGCGCGGGCGACCCGTCCGGATGTGCTCGAGGCGATCACCGTCAGTGTCGATGATGTCGAGACCCGCGAGCTGGTGCGGCAGTGGGAGGACAGCGACGTCAGCGTGCCGCTGAAGGTCATTGCTTCGCCCTATCGCGAGATCACCCGTCCGGTATTGGATTACGTCAAACGGGTCAGCAAGGAATCGCCACGCACCGTGGTGACGGTGTTCATCCCGGAGTACGTGGTGGGCCGGTGGTGGGAGCAGCTGTTGCACAACCAAAGTGCCTTCCGGCTCAAGACGCGGCTGCTGTTCATGCCCGGGGTGATGGTCACCTCGGTGCCATGGCAGCTGACGTCGTCGGAGCGGATCAACACGTTGGAGCCGCATGCGGCTCCCGGCGACATGCGGCGGGGCATTTTCGATTGAACCCGAATCAGGCACTTGAACTGAACCTGGTCACCGGTGCGGCCGCCAACGGCGGTAGCTGCGTGGCCCGCCACGAGGGGCGAGTGGTCTTCGTCCGCCATGCGCTACCGGGGGAGCGGGTGCTCGCCAGAGTCACCGCGCAACGTGGTTCCTATTGGAACGCAGAGGTTATCGAGGTCATCAACCCGTCGCCGGACCGGATCGGGTCGTTGTGCCCCATCGCCGGGGTGGATGGTGCCGGGTGTTGTGATCTGGCGTTTGCGGCCCCGGACGCGGCCCGGTCGATCAAGTCGAGCGTGGTTGGCGAACAGCTGCAACGCCTTGGCGGCTTCAGCTGGTCCGGCGCGGCTGAGCCGCTCTCGGATGCCGGCCCGACGGGGTGGCGTACCCGGGTTCGGCTCGAGGTGGGAGCGGACCATTGCGTGGGTTTCCACCGCTACCACAGCAACGAACTGGTCACCGATCTGAGCTGTGGGCAGCTGCCCGACGGAATGCTGGACGGGCTGGCGCAGCGGTCGGCCAAGGCCGGTTGGCCGGCCGGGGCGCAACTGCATGTGGCGCTCGGTGACGACGGGGCACGCCACGTGGTGCTCACGGTGCGCCGGGGCCGGCGAACCGACGCCAAGGTGGTCGAGGGCGACCCGCGTGTGCTGCAGCGGGTGGGTGAGCGCAGCTGGCGCATTCCGGCGACGGCGTTCTGGCAGTCACACCGCGACGCAGCGAAGGTGTACAGCGGCCTGGTCGCGGACTGGGCCCAACCCGGTGCCGGCATGACCGCCTGGGATCTCTACGGGGGAGCGGGTGTTTTCGCGGCGGTGCTCGGTGACGCGGTGGGGGAGTCGGGACGGGTCTTGAGCGTGGACACCGCGCGCGCGGCCTCGGCCGCGGCCCGCGTCGCCCTGGCTGATCTGCCCCAGGTCGAGGTGGTCACCGATTCGGTGCGACGGGTGCTGGCGGCTCAGGACGGTGGCGCCGATATTGCGGTGCTGGACCCGCCCCGATCGGGCGCCGGGCGTGAGGTCATTGATCTGCTGGCCGATGCCGGAGTGCGCCGTGTGGTTCACATTGGTTGTGAAGCAGCGTCTTTCGCTCGCGACCTCGGCCTGTATCGGGGCCACGGGTACGGCGTCGACGCCATCAAGGTGTTCGATGCCTTCCCGTTGACCCATCACGTGGAGTGCGTTGCCCTGCTAACCCGCTAGCCCGTTGGGCGTCGGGGCCGAATGCGCGCGCGCCGAGGCCCGAAGCGCCGCGAACTTGATTATGCTGGCGAGGGCGCTCCGGGAAGTCTGGTCGGAACTGGACGAAAGGAGCGCGCATGCGCGACCCCGAGCCGGCCGTGTCCGGCGCCGTGGGCGAGGTGATCCGGGTCCGTGGACTCACCTTCGCGTATCCGAAAGCGTCGACACCCGCGGTGCGCGGCATGGATTTCAGTGTCGGCCGAGGTGAAATCTTCGGCTTTCTCGGTCCCAGCGGTGCGGGCAAGTCGACGACGCAACGAATTCTTATCGGGCTACTGCGTGGCCACGGCGGTGAAGTGGCGGTGTAGGGCAAAGACCCGGCGAGCTGGGGCTCCGAATACTACGAGCGCATTGGCGTGTCGTTCGAGTTGCCCAATCACTATCAGAAACTCACCGGGCTGGAGAACCTGCAGTTCTTCGCCTCGCTCTACAGCGCGCCGACGCTGGATCCGATGCAGCTACTCGAGGCGGTCGGATTGGCCGACCACGCAGATACCCGGGCGGGCAAGTACTCCAAAGGCATGCAGATGCGCCTGACGTTCGCCAGGGCGCTACTCAACGACCCCGAGTTACTCTTCCTGGACGAACCGACTTCGGGGATGGATCCGGTGAACGCCCGCAGCGTGAAGAACATGATCATGGATCTGAAGGCACGCGGGCGCACGGTGTTTCTCACCACACACGACATGGCGACGGCGGACGAGCTGTGTGACCGGGTGGCCTTTGTCGTCGACGGGAGCATCGTCGCGTCTGACCGGCCCGCCGAGCTGAAGATCGCCCGCAGCCAGCGCCTGGTCACGGTCGAATATCGCGGCAACGGCGGTGGTTTGAGCGCCGCGGAGTTTTCGCTGGACACGCTGGCCGACGACCCGGCATTTCACGCGGTGCTGCGCGAACATCAGGTCGAGACGATCCACAGCAGGGAAGCCAGCCTCGAGGACGTATTCGTCGAAGTCACCGGCCGGCGGTTGTCGTGAGCCGCTTGAGCACGGCGCTGCGGCTGGAGCTGACGCTGCAAAACCGTCAGCGGTTCCTGCATGCCGCGGTGTTTTCGGGCTTGATCTGGCTGGCGGTGCTGCTGCCGATGCCGGCCGACTTGCGTTCGGTTGCCGAACCTTACGTGCTCTCCGGTGACATCACCATCATCGGGTTCTTCTTTGTCGCCGGCACGGTCTTCTTCGAAAAGCAGGAGCGCACGCTGAGCGCGGTGATCGCCACCCCGCTGCGGTTCGGGGAATATCTGGCGGCCAAACTGGCCGTCCTGCTGATGGTTTCGGTCGGGGTGGCGGTGGTGGTGGCCACCATCGCGCATCGGTTTTCCTACTCGGCCGCGCCGATGATCGTCGCGGTGGCGCTGGGGACGTTGTTGATGCTGCTGGTGGGGTTCATCAGCTCGTTGCCATTCGCCTCGATAAGCGACTGGTTCCTGGTGGCGACGATCCCGCTGGCGGTAATGAATCTGCCGGTGCTGTACTACTCCGGGGTGTGGCCGCACCCGGTGCTGTATGCCATTCCCACCCAGGGGCCGCTGTTGCTGCTCGGCGCGGCCTTCGGTCAGCTGACCCTGGCGCCCTGGCAAATCGGATACGCGCTGTTGTATCCGTCGGTGTGTGTCGGGGTGCTGTATCGAGTGGCTGAGGCAAGCTTCGCCCGTTACGTCGTCGCAGCGGCGGGTAGCTGGTGAGCGCCCCGGCCGGCGCGTCGATACGCGCACTGATCGCGTTTGGGCGCAACGACATCCGCGGTACCTATCGTGAGCCGCTGTTGGTCATGATCGTGGTCGCACCCGTCATCTGGACCAGCGCAGTCGCGCTGCTGACGCCGCGGGTGACCACGATGCTGGCCGATCGCAACGGGTTCGACCTGAGGCCCTACTATCCGCTGATCTTGACCGCATTCCTGCTGCTGACCAGCATCATCATCGTCGGTGGTTTGGTGGCGTTTCTCGTTCTCGACGAGGTGGACGCCGGCACGCTGGCCGCGCTGCGGGTCACCCCGGTGCCGCTGTCGACCTTCTTTGTCTATCGTGCTGCCACCGTCATGGTGGTCACCACCATCTATGTGGTGGCAACGTTGTCGCTCAGCGGCATACTCGAGCTGCGGCTGTTGCCCTCGCTGATCCCGATCGGCCTGCTCGCGGGACTGTCGGCGGTGGTGACCCTGCTGTTGATTCTGGCCGTGGCCAACAACAAGATTCAGGGGCTGGCCGCCGTCCGCGCGCTGGGGATGCTGATCGCGGGATTGCCCTGCCTGCCCTGGTTCATCCACTCCAACTGGAACTTCGTGTTCGCGGTGTTGCCCCCGTACTGGCCGGCCAAAGCGTTCTGGCTGGCCAGCGATCACGCCACCTGGTGGCCGTACCTGGTGGCGGGAAGCGCCTACAACCTGGCGCTGGCCTGGGCGCTGTTCCGCCGTTTCCACGCCAAACACGTGGCCTCGGTCTAGCCGGGTCAACTCCAAACGAAGTAGCGCAGCCACAGGTAGGCCGCCGCCACCAGCAGTGAGATGGTGGTGACCACGATGCCTTTGCGGGTGAATTCCCAGAATGAGATGGGAGTGCCTGCCCGGCGGGCGATTCCCAGCATCACGACGTTGGCGCTGGCTCCGACGGCGGTGAGGTTGCCACCGAAGTCGGCACCCAGGGCCAGCGCCCACCACAGCGCGTCCGGGTTGACCTGACCGGGCATCACCGCGACCAGTTCGGTGACGATAGGCGTCATGGTGGCGACGTAGGGGATGTTGTCGATGATGCCCGACACCGGAGCCGACACCCCGATGATCAACAAGACGGTGAATAGTTCGTTACCGCCGGTCAGTTCGATCGAGGCGCGCGCGAGTTTGTCCACGACGCCGGTCTTCACCAGCGCCCCGACCATGATGAACAGCCCAGCGAAGAACAGCAGCGTTTCCCACTCGACGCTGGCCAGATAATCGCGGCCGCCCAGTCCGGAGATGATGATCAGCACGCCGGCGCCCAGCAGGGCCACCACCGAGGGCTGGATGTGCAGCACCGGATGGGCGATGAAGGTCGCGAACACCGCCAGCAGCACCACGCCGCACTTGATCAGCAATTTGCGGTCACTGATCGCTTCGCGCTCATTGAGCGACATAACGTCGGAGACCCGTTCGGGCTCGACGGTGACCGAGCCGAACAAGCGGGGCAGCAGTGCGACGAAGATGACCAGCACGATGAGCACGACCGGGGCCATGTTCAGCAGGAAGTCGTTGAACGACAGTCCGGCTCGGCTGGCGATGATGATGTTGGGTGGGTCGCCGACCAGTGTTGCCGCGCCACCGATGTTGGCGGCGAAAACCTCGGCCATCAAGAACGGCGATGGGTTGATCGCCAACCGGTCGCACACCAGCAGGGTGACGGGGGCGATCAGCAGCGCCGTGGTGACGTTGTCCAACAAGGCCGAACCGAACGCCATCACCAGGACCAGCAGAATCATGATGCGGGTGGGGGAGCCATTGGCGCGTTTGACGGCCCAGATGGCGATGTATTCAAAGACGCCGGTCTGGCGCAGCACGCTGACGATGATCATCATGCCCAGCAGCAGAAAGATGACGTCCCAGTCGATTCCGGTGTCGTGGGAGTAGAACACGTCGTGGGAGTCGACGATGCCCACCGCGAGCATGATCGCCGCACCCACCAGCGCCGCACGGGTCTTGCTGACCCGGTCGCTGGCGATGAGCGCGTAGGTGACGACGAACACCCCGATCGCAATGACGCTCACGGGGTCTCCGATGAATCGTTATCTGGTGTGTGCACGGGTCAACTCAGTACGAAGTAGCGAACCCAGAGGTAGATGGCGGCCAGCACCAGCGACATCGTGGTGACCACGATGCCCTTACGGGTGAATTCCCAGAAGGAGATGGGATTGTCGGCCCGCTTGGCGATGCCCAGGACGATGACGTTGGCGCTGGCGCCGATCGCGGTGAGGTTGCCACCGAAGTCGGTGCCCAGCGCAAGGGCCCACCACAACACGTCCGGGTTGCCCTTGTCGACCAGGACCGGCACCAACTCGGCGACGATCGGCGTCATGGTGGCCGCGTAGGGAACGTTGTTGACGATGCCGCTGATCACCAGCGAGGCGGCCAGGATCACCATGGTCGCCAGCAGGGTGTTGCCGCCGGTCGCGGTCACCGCCATTTGCGCGACCTGCGTGACCACACCGGTTTTCACCAGGGCACCGACCATGATGAACAGACCCACGAAGAACAGCAGCGTGTCCCACTCGACGCTGGACAGATAGTCGGAGTGGTCCAGCCGGGAGACGACCACCAGGATGCCGGCACCGATCAGCGCCACCATGGACGGCTTCACGTGCAGCGCGGAGTTCGCGACGAATGCCGTGAACACCAGGAGCAGGACGATGCCGCACTTGATCAGCAGGCCGTGGTCGCGGATGGCCTCCTTCTCTTCCAGCGACATCACGTCGGCGACTCGCTCGGGGTCGGCCTCGAATGAGCCGGGGAACAGGCGCGGCAGCATCAGGATGAACACCGCCATCACGATGACCACGATCGGAGCCAGGTGGACCAGGAAGTCGTTGAACGTCAGCCCGCCCTTGCTGGCGATGACGATGTTGGGCGGGTCACCGACCAGTGTCGCGGTGCCGCCGATGTTGGAGGCGAACGCTTCGGCCATCAGATACGGCGCCGGGTTGATCACCAGCCGGTCACACACCAGCAGGGTGACCGGGGCGATCAGCAGCACCGTGGTGACGTTGTCCAGCAGCGCCGATGCGACCGCGGTGACGATCACCAACAGGATCATGATCCGCAGTGGTTTGCCGCGGGCCCGCTTGGCCGCCCAGATCGCGACGTATTCGAACACACCGGTCTGACGCAGCACGCTGACGATGATCATCATGCCGAGCAGCAAGAAGATGACGTCCCAGTCGACCCCGGTCTCGTGGGAATAGAAGACGTCCTCGGAATTGATGACCGGCAGCATCACCACGATCGCGGCACCGGCCAACGCCACCAGGGTCTTGTTGACGCGTTCGCTGGCGATCAGCGCATAGGCCACCACAAAGATGGCGACCGCGACAATGCTCATCGAGTCGCTACCTGTGTCTTTGCCCGCAGACCGTCTATCGCTGAATCCGTTGAGATCAAGGCCTTAGCGCCGCTCCCAGAAGGCGCGATGCCGTGATCACCCCGTGCAACTTGCCGTTCTTGACCACCGCGAGCAGCGGGCTGCGCAACCGAGCCATCAGCGCGGCCACCTCGATGATGGTGTCGTCGGCATTGACCGGCGGAACGTCATTGAGGTGATCGGGCAACACATCGCTGACCTTCTTGCCGCGCAGTTTTTCCGCGCAGCGGTCTGCCATCGATTCGTTGAGCACACCGGCCAGCGATGGGTCGTCCTGGACATAGCGGGGAACGATGAATCGGACCACCTGCGACGCCGGCAACACCGCGTAAGGGCTGCCGGTTTTCTTGGTAACCAGCAACCCGGGCAGGCGGTGTTCGGCCAGCGTGCGTGCCGCCTCGAGTGCGTCTGAGTCGATGCTGATTACGGGATACTCCTCGGCGATGTCCTCGGCGCGCATATGGTGACCATACGTTGCCGGTGTGGTCAGGGTTAGCTCATTTGCACCCATCGTGTTTTTTCGCGTCGTAAGTGCTTGCAGGACAATCAGACGCCGACCAGGCTTCCCGGCTCACCGGTCTCCGACGCTATCAAGCCGTCCGGTCGATGGGCGGCGGAGGTCATTGATGGCTCCGATGCGCAGGCGCTGCGTACACTGGCGAGATGCTGCAACAGATCCGTGGTCCCGCTGATCTGCAGCACCTGTCGCAGGCGCAGCTGCGTGAGCTGGCTCAGGAAATCCGAGAGTTTCTGGTCCACAAAGTCGCCGCCACCGGGGGACACCTGGGACCGAATCTTGGGGTCGTGGAGCTGACGCTGGCTTTGCACCGGGTGTTCGACTCGCCGCACGATCCGATCATCTTCGACACCGGGCACCAGGCCTACGTGCACAAGATGCTGACCGGCCGCGCCCAGGACTTCGAGAGCCTGCGCAAGAAGGGCGGGTTGTCGGGTTATCCGTGCCGGGCCGAGAGCGAACACGACTGGGTGGAATCCAGCCACGCCAGCGCGGCGCTGTCCTACGCCGACGGTCTGTCCAAGGCGTTCGAGCTGAGCGGGCTCCGTAATCGGCATGTGGTTGCGGTGGTCGGCGACGGCGCGCTCACCGGCGGCATGTGTTGGGAAGCGCTGAACAACATCGCCGCCTCGCACCGGCCGGTGGTCATCGTCGTCAACGACAACGGCCGCAGCTACGCGCCGACCATCGGCGGGGTCGCCGACCACCTGGCCAAGCTGCGGTTGCAGCCGGCCTACGAACAGGTGCTGGAGAAGGGCCGAGACGTGGTGCGGGCGGTGCCGCTGGTCGGCGAAGTCTGTTACCACTTCATGCACAGCGTCAAGGCCGGTATCAAGGACTCCCTGTCGCCGCAGTTGCTGTTCACCGACCTCGGGTTGAAGTACGTCGGCCCGGTCGACGGACACGACGAGCGGGCGGTAGAGGTCGCGTTGCGCAGTGCCCGCGGTTTCGGCGGCCCGGTGATCGTGCACGTGGTCACCCGCAAGGGCATGGGTTACGGCCCGGCCGAGGCCGACGTGGCCGAGCAGATGCACTCCACGGTTCCGATCGACCCGGCCACCGGACAGGCCACCAAGCTGGCGGGCCCGGGCTGGACGACGACGTTCGCCGATGCCTTGATCGAATACGCCGGCAAGCGCCGCGACATCGTGGCCATCACCGCGGCCATGCCGGGCCCCACCGGTTTGACCGCGTTCGGCCAGCAGTTCCCGGACCGCCTGTTCGACGTCGGTATCGCCGAGCAACACGCGATGACGTCGGCGGCCGGGCTGGCGATGGGCGGAATGCATCCGGTCGTCGCGATCTACTCGACGTTCCTGAACCGCGCATTCGACCAGATCATGATGGATGTGGCGCTGCACCAGCTGCCGGTCACCATGGTGCTCGACCGGGCCGGGATCACCGGTTCGGATGGTCCGAGCCACAACGGCATGTGGGATTTGTCGATGCTGGGCATCGTTCCCGGAATTCGGGTAGCCGCACCCAGGGATGCCACCCGGTTGCGCGAGGAACTGGGCGAGGCGCTCGACGTCGATGACGGACCGACGGCGTTGCGGTTCCCCAAAGGCGATGTGGGCGAAGATATTCCGGCACTGGAACGGCGCGATGGCATGGATGTGCTGGCTGTGCCGGCTAGCGGCTTGAACCACGACGTGCTGCTGATAGCGGTAGGTGCATTGGCGTCGATGGCGCTGGCGGTGGCCAAACGGCTGCACAACCAGGGGATCGGGGTGACGGTGATCGACCCTCGCTGGGTGTTGCCGGTGGCCGATGGGATCGGCGACCTGGCGGTGGCGCACAAGCTGGTGGTGACGCTGGAGGACAACGGCGTCAACGGTGGCGTCGGGTCAGCGGTGTCCGCTGCGCTGCGGCGTGCCGAGATTGACGTGCCCTGTCGCGATGTGGGGTTGCCGCAGCAGTTCTTCGAGCACGCCTCGCGCGGTGAACTGCTGGCCGACCTGGGGTTGACCGATCAGGACGTGGCCCGCCGGGTCACCGGTTGGGTTGCCGCGCTGGGTGCTTGCGTTTCGGAAGCCGAGATCAAAGAACATCTCGACTAGGGTTCCGCTGACTTAGCTGCCGCCCCGGTTGGCTGGACGGGTTCATCCGGCCTTGCCGTCGGTGCCATTCTGGCCGGTCTGGCCGCCGGGGAAAATGCCAAACCCGCCGGCACCGCCGGTACCGGCCAGGCCGCCTGCCCCGACGGGTGTGCCGGTGCCGCCGTTGCCGCCGGTGCCGCCTTTGCCGATGCCGAGGAGTAACTGGAACTCGCCGGCGTTGCCGCCCGTGCCGCCGGGGGCCCCGTCTCCGCCTTTGCCGCCGGCACCGCCATCGGTTGCGTTGCCACCGTTGCCGCCGGTGCCGGCGTTGCCTCCAACTCCGCCGTCACCTGAGGGTAGATTGCCTAAGCTCTTGCCGCCGGTTCCGCCGGTTCCGCCCCCGCCGGACTTTCCGCCGTCGCCGCCGTTGCCACCGCCGCTGGCGTCGGCGCCGTTCCCGCCGTCGCCGCCGACGCCGCCGGCCCCGCCGTTGCCGGCGGCCTTGGCGGCTGAGGGGGCTGCTGCGCCCTGCCCGCCTGTTCCGCCCTGCCCGCCGGTGCCGCCGTCGCCGGCATTGCCGCCGCCGGTTGCTTGGCCGCCCTGCCCGCCGGCTCCGCCGGTGCCACCGATGCCGCTGGGGAAGGCGGATAAGCCGCTGACGACGCCCGCACCTCCAGTGCCTCCAGTGCCCCCGGTACCGCCGTCTTTACCGCCGATTCCGGCGCCGCCTTCGCCGCCAGCGCCGCCAGAGGCGCCGCTGTCACCAGCGCCACCATTGCCGCCGGTGCCGCCGGTGCCGGCGTTGCCGGCGCTACCCCCGGTGCCGCCGCTCCCGGCGGTACCCCCGATTCCGCCAGTGCCGCCTGTCCCGCCGTTGCCGCCGATGGCGCCGGTACTGCCGTTGCGGCCGTCGCCACCGATGCCGCCGATGCCGCCCTTGCCGCCGGTGCCGTTGGTGCCGCCGGGGCCGCTGTTGCCGCCGGTACCGCCGTTGCCGCCGGTGCCGCCTGCAAAGCTGGTGGCGCCTTCGGCGCCTGTGTCGCCGGTTCCGCCGTTGCCGCCGGTGCCGCCATCGCTGCCATCGCCGCCGGTTCCGCTGTTGCCGCCGGCACCGCCGTTGCCGCCGGTGCCGGCGTTGCCGGTGCTGTCGCCGGTGCCGCTCAGGCCTCCCGCGCCAGCGTTGCCACCGGCCCCGCCGGCGCCCCCGTTGCCGCCGGTGTGGCCGCTGCCCGCCGCGTCACCGGCGGCTCCGTTGCCGCCGTTGCCGCCGTTGCCGAATTGGCCGGCGTCTCCGCCCTTGCCGCCAGACCCGCCGTCTTGACCGGAGGTGGCGGGACTAAAGCCGTCTCCGCCCTTGCCGCCGTGGCCGGCCGCGGTGGTGGGGGTGTTGCCAGTGGTACCGGGTGCACCGGTGCGCGACCCGTTGCCGCCGGCGCCGCCGGCCCCGCCGGCTCCCGGGTTGGCGCCGTTGCCGCCGGTCCCGCCGTTGGGGTTGCTAGCGTCGCCGTTGCCGCCGGCCCCGCCGTTGCCCGCGAGTCCGCCGTTGCCGCCATTACCGCCATCGCCGCCGGCGCCGGTGGTACCCGCATTGCCGAACAGGCCGCCTTGGCCTCCCGCGCCGCCGGCTCCAGCGTTACCGCCAGCGCCGCCCTCGCCGCCGTCGCCCGCGTTGCCGCCAGTGCCGCCAGCGGTCGTGGCGGCCAGCCCGTCGCCACCGGTGCCGCCGGCGCCGCCGGCCCCGCCGGTGCCGCCGGCCCCGCCCTCGCCGCCGGCGCCGAACAGCAGCCCGCCTTTGCCGCCGGCCCCGCCGACGCCGCCGGTACCGCCGTCGGTTCCGGCTAGTCCGGTTTGGCCCGCACCGCCGTTGGCGCCAGCAACGCCGCTGGCGCCGGTGCCGCCGGTGCCGCCGTCACCGCCGTGGCCGAAGAGGAACCCGCCGTTGCCGCCGGCTCCGCCGGCCGCCCCGGTCCCGCCAACGGCTCCGGTCCCGCCGATGCCGCCGTTGCCTCCGGCGCCGAAGAGGAACCCGCCGTTGCCGCCGGCTCCGCCGGCCGCCCCGGTCCCGCCAACGGCTCCGGTCCCGCCGATGCCGCCGTTGCTTCCGGCGCCGAAGAGGACGGCGTTGCCGCCTTTTCCGCCGGCCGCGCCGGTTCCGCCGATGCCGTCGGCGCCGCCGGAGCCGATCAGTCCGGCGGCCCCGCCGGCGCCGCCGGCCTGGCCTGCTGCGCCGGAACCGCCGGCGCCGCCGTTGCCGATCAGCAGGCCCCCGTCACCGCCGGCCTGCCCGGTGCCTAGGGCCCCGCTGGCGCCGTTGCCGATCAGCGGGCGTCCCAACAGTGCTTGGGTGGGCCCGTTGATGAGGTCTAGCACCGGTTGCAGGGGTGCGGCTCCGGTGGCCTCGGCGCTGGCGTACGTCTGTGCTGCGCCGGACAGGCTGCGCACGAACTGGTCGTGGAACCGCGCCATTTGGGCGCTCAGGGCCTGATATTGCTGGGCGTGGTTGCCGAACAGTTCGGCGATGGCCGCCGAAATCTCATCGGCGGCCGCGGCCGCGATGGCGCTGGTTGGGATCGCCGCGGCGGCATTGGCGGCGGTGATGGCCGAGCCGATCCCGTCCATATCCGCGGCCGCGGCGGCCACGATCTCCGGTGCAATCGCTAGGTAGGACATCAGGTTTCTCCTCCGAACTCAAACAACAACGCAGGCTTCAGGCAGCGCGGTCGACAAATGCTGACCGCGCCCTGAAAAACACCGGACGGCCGAATGGTTTCCGCACGGTCGGGCGACAGCGATCGCACCCGGTCTCGAACCGAAGGTTCGTTGTCGGCAATGTCTCGGGCTACCGGAAATTCGCTGTGAACCGTGCCGTCCATTACATGAGAAAGAGTTCTTTTCCGGCCCTTCGGCAGACTCTCGCAGCGACTGGTTGCGCTGCTGTCGACCAGCGCTACTGCGTAGCAGCAGGGAGTTCTCGGCGTGGAACCACACATCTGCCTCGCTTGCCATTCACATGGAATGTGGTGGGAATTAGATTGGACGAATGTACGCCAATGTGTAGCTATTTCCACTAATTTGAGCACTTTTCTTAAGTCATTCACTGCTGAATTTCTGGCAGGAAATTAATTCTCTATGGAGTTAATTCGGATGCGGTTGCTGCAGTTGTAATTCACCACGTCTAAATAAATCGCTTTGTCTATCGACATTCGAAATGTGCCGCACCGTCCTACGGCTTCGCTCACCCGCGCCTCGACGTCCCCTGGCCCTGCTGGGGATGGCAGCCCTAGGCTTCCGGCGCTGGTGCCGCCCGCTCCGGCGCCGCCGTTTCCGCCGGCCAGGCCCGCGCCGACGCCGGAACCGCCGTTGCCACCTTGTGGCCATCACCGCGGCCATGCCGGGGCCGACCGGGCTGACGGCGTTCGGGCAGCGCTTTCCGGACCGCCTGTTCGATGTCGGCATTGCCGAGCAACATGCGATCACGTCGGCAGCTGGGCTGGCGATGGGTGGGATGCACCCGGTAGTGGCGATCTATTCGACGTTCCTCAACCGGGCATTCGACCAGTTGAGGATGGATGTGGCGCTGCACCAGCTGCCCGTCACCATGGTGCTCGACCGGGCAGGGATCACCGGTTCGGATGGTCCGGCCCACAACGGCATGCGGGATTTGTCGATGCTGGGCATCGTCCCCGGAATGCGGGTAGCCGCGCCCAGGGATGCCACCCGGTTGCGCGAGGAACTGGGGGATGCGCTCGAGTTCAGTGATGGTCCGACGGCTTTATGATTCCCCAGAGGTGACGTCGGTGACGATATTCCGGCTTTGGAGCGGCGCGGAGACGTCGATGGCGCTGGCGGTGGCGGTGGCCAAGCGGCTACACAACCAGGGCATCGGGGTGACGGTGGTCGACCCACGCTGGGTGTTGCCCGTCCCCGACGCGGTGCTCGAATTGGCGGTGGCGCACAAGCTGCTGGTGACCCTCGAAGGCAACGGGGTCAACCGGGGGACCGGGTCAGCGGTGTCGGCAGCGCTGCGGCGTGCCGAGATCGACCTGCCGTGTCGCGATGTGGGCCTGCCGCAGGATTTCTTCGATCACGCGTCGCGTGGCGAGGTGTTGGCCGACTTGGGTCTCACCGACCAGGATGTCGCCCGCCGCATCACCGGCTGGGTTGTCGCGCTGGGTTCCAGCGTTGCCGAAACCGAGATCACCGAACAGCTCGACTAGCGGGCGCCCGGTTCGGTCTCGGGTTCGGCGGCATTGGCCAGCGCTGCGGCCAGGGCGGTTACCACCAGCTCACGCTGCCAGACCCGGGCTTGCCCGGTGGCCAAGAATTCATCGATGGTGCTGGTTATCTCGGCGGCGGCCACCGGTGCCCAGTCCCAGCACAGGCGCCGCACCAGCTCGGGCGTGACCAGGTTCTCCGTCGGCACTCCCACCGAATCCGACACCTCGGACAACGCCGCGCGGGCGGCCTCCAGGCGCGCGGCAGCTTCGGGTTTGCGTCGGCTCCACCGCGCCGGAACGGGCGGCCCATTGGAGGGTTCGGCCACTTCCGGCGGATGCTGGCTCTTGCGCGCGACGTCGAGGGCCCCGAGCCACATCGTCGCGTTACGGCGCTGGTTGCGCCCGCCGAACACCGGCAATGACACCAGGTCTTCGACCGACTTCGGGTCGGAGAGGGCGGCATCGATGATCGCCGAGTCCGGCAGAATCCGGCGGGGCGCGATGTCACGACGCTCGGCGATGCGATCTCTGGTTATCCACAACTCGCGAACGGCGGCCAGACCTCGCCGGTCACGCACTTTGTGGATCCCCGAGGTTCGCCGCCAGCGGTCCGGTTTGGCGGTCGCCGGCACCCACCGTGATTCGAACGTCCGCAGATACTCGAATTCTTGCGCGGCCCAGTCGGATTTACCTTGCTCGGCCAGCACCCCCGAGATCGCCGAGCGCAGCTCGATGAGCAACTCCACATCCAACGCGGCGTAGTTGAGCCAGTCCGACGGCAGCGGACGCTTGGACCAGTCGGCGGCGCCGTGACCTTTGACCAGGCCCATGCCGAGTAGCCGCTCGACCATGGTCGCCAGGTTCACCCGGTCGTACCCGGCCAATCGCCCCGCCAGTTCGGTGTCGTACAACGCCGACGGACGCATCCCAACCTCGGCCAGACAGGGCAGGTCCTGGTCGGCCGAGTGCAGGATCCACTCGTCTTTGGCCAGCACTTCGGCCAGCGGTTGCAGCACGGTCAGCGGGTCACCGCCGTGGCTGACCGGGTCGATCAGCACCGTTCCGGCGCCGGCCCGCCGGATCTGGATCAGATAGGCCCGATTGGAGTAACGAAAGCCCGATGCGCGCTCGGCGTCGACGGCAAAGGGCCCGCTGCCGCGGTCCAGGAGTGTCGCGGCCGCCTCGATCTGGCCGGCGGTCACGGAGAGTTCCGGAACCCCGCTCGCCGGGCTCAGCAGGGGAGTGGCTTCGGGTGCTGTGCCCTCCGGCGGTTCGTTCCCCTCAGGAGATAGGGCTGAGCACATATCAGGCGCGCGACCTCGAGCCCAGGTCGACGACCCCGGCCGGCGGCAGGCCCGCGGCGTGCTCGAGGACAGCGCAGAACGCCTCGACGTGGCTGCCTAGATCGGGTGTGGTCGCCGTCCACGACGCTCGTAGCTCGAGCTGATGGGCGCGCGGCGGTCCGGAGATGTCGCCGTAGCGCACCGATGTGGTGGCGGTGACGGTGCCACCGAGCGCGGTCACGTGTTCGGTGCGTGATTCCAGCGCCTCCACCAGCCAACTCCACGCCACTTCCGGTAGCAGCGGATCGATCGCCTCTTGCGAGTCCAGATCGGCCTCAATGTAGGCAACCAGGCGAATGGTGCCGTCCCACGCGTCAGAACCATCAGGGTCATAGAGCAGAATCAGCCGTCCGAAAGCGTCGCCTTCGGATCGTTCGGGCACGATGTCGAGCTCGGGATGCTTGACTTCGGCCCCCAGGGCATAGCTGTACGGGGCCAGCCGCTGTGGCGGGCGGATGGGGCCGAGTTCAATCTCGGGCCGCACGGTGACAGCGTTCATCGCCGCTACCGCCTCGCGGAAAGGGGTCGGTTCGGCTGAGGTCACAAGCGCCGCTCCTCTCCCCGCAAGCGGGAGGTGCCCCCCAATCGCTGCGCCCCGTCTTATCGTCGGCGCGGTTCACAGAATTCGACGGTAGACCCATCGGTCGACACGCGGGGACAGGCGCGCCGTTTCGTCGCCGGCTAGGGCCCCTCGGTGCGGTCGGTAAACCGGGCGGGACGCTTCTGCCGGTGCGCGGCCAGGCCTTCCTGCACATCGGGGCCGGTGAACCCGAGAAACTCCAGGCCAAGCGACGTTTCGAAGGTCGGCCCGAACATCCGGTACCAGTGATTGAGGCTGCGCTTGGTCCAGCGGATCGCGTTTTGCGCCCCCTGCGCCAGATTCTCGGCCAGCCGGGTTGCGGTGGGCAGCACCTCATCGTCATCGACGCACGTCGAGACCAGGCCGATGCGTTCAGCTTCTTCGCCGGACAGTGTCTCGCAGGTGAGTAGGTAGTACTTGGCCTTGGCCATGCCGACCAGCAGCGGCCAGCAGATCGCGGCGTGGTCACCGGCCGCCACCCCGAGCTTGGTGTGGCCGTCGATGATTTTCGCGGTTGCGCTTGCCACCGAGATATCGGCGAGCAGCGCTACCACCAGACCGGCGCCAACGGCCGGGCCGCGAATCGCCGAAACCACCGGCTTGTCGAGGTTGACCAGGTTGAGCACCAGGTCACGGGCCTCGCGCATGATGCGGATTCGGCCTTCGTAGTCGCCGATCGTTTCGTCGATGAGCTCAAAACTGCCCCCGGACGAAAACGCTTTGCCCTCACCACGAACCAGCACCACCCGCACGTCGGGGTCACGGTCGATCACCGGCCAGACGTCAGCGAGGTCGCGGTGCATCTGCGGTCCGACCGAATTCAGCCCGGGGGAGTCCAGCACCAGATTCAGCACGCCGTGCTCACCCGGCTCGAAGCGAAGGCTGGGGAAATCTTGGTAGGTGAGTGGCATGCGGCGCTCCTGACCGTTGCTGGTTGCCAGCTGGTTGCCGCCGTGATGTTACGCAGCGGCCCGATGGCCTGCGGGGCCGCCCAAACCGCCTCATGGCAGCCCTCATGGCAGCATTGAGGCCGATGAGTACCCGTCGCGACCTTCCGCAGTCGCCCTATCTGGCCGCGGTGGCCGGCCGCAAACCCAGCCGAGTACCGGTGTGGTTCATGCGGCAGGCCGGCCGCTCACTGCCGGAATACCGGGCGCTGCGCCGCCAGCACAGCATGCTGGCCGCCTGCTTCGAACCCGAGGTGGCCTGCGAGGTCACCATGCAACCGATCAGCCGCTACCACGTCGATGCCGCGATCCTGTTCTCCGACATCGTGGTACCGCTGCGCGCGGCCGGTGTGGACTTGGACATCGTGGCCGATGTCGGACCCGTCATCGCTGCGCCGGTGCGTACGGTTGCCGATGTCGACGCCATCAAACCCATTGACCCCCAGTCGATTGCGCCGGTGCTCGACGCGGTTGAGCTGTTGGTCGCCGAGCTGGGTGACACTCCGCTGATCGGATTCGCCGGAGCGCCCTTCACGTTGGCCTCCTACCTGGTCGAGGGCGGACCCAGCCGCCACCATGCCCGGACCAAGGCGATGATGTTGGCCGAGCCCGCGACCTGGCATGCGTTGATGACCAAGTTGACCGACCTCACCATCGAATTTCTGCTCGGTCAGATCCGTGCCGGCGTGGATGCCATCCAGGTGTTCGACTCGTGGGCGGGAATGTTGTCGTTGGCCGACTACCGCCAGTACGCGTTGCCGCACAGCGCACGGGTGTTCGCCACGCTAGCCGAGCATGGTGTTCCGATGACGCACTTCGGGGTCGGCACCGCTGAACTGCTGGGTGCGATGTCGGAGGCGGTCAAGCCGGGGACGGCGAAGGTGGTCGGGGTGGACTGGCGCACCGCGCTGGCCGATGCCGCCGCCCGGGTGCAACCCGGCACCGCGCTGCAGGGCAACCTGGATCCGGTGGTGCTGCTGGCGGGCTGGCCCGCGGTGGAACGGGCCGCACGCGCCGTCGTCGACGATGGACGTCGGGCCGTCGACGCGGGTGCGGCCGGGTACGTCTTCAATCTGGGGCACGGGGTACTGCCGCAGACCGATCCGGGGGTGCTGACCGACCTGGTGTCACTGGTTCACTCGCTATGACACCGGGCTCGTATTGTGTTGTGGGCGGTGGAATCTCGGGCCTGACCGCGGCCTTCCGGTTGCGGCTGGCGGTCGGTGAAGACGCCTTGATCACCCTGTTGGACCCCAGCGATCGGCTGGGCGGAATCTTGCGCACCGAGCGGGTCGGCGGACAGCCGATGGATCTGGGTGCCGAAGCGTTCGTGGTGCGCCGTCCGGAGATGCCCGCCCTGCTCGCCGAACTCGGTCTGTCCGGGCTGCAGCGCTCCACCACGGGCGCCCGGCCGCTGATCTACAGCTGCCAAGAGCTGCACCCGCTGCCAACGGGCACCGTGATGGGGATCCCGGCTTCGGCGCGCTCGCTTGCCGGCCTGGTTGACGACGCCACGATTGCCCAGATCGAGGCCGAACCGGACCGGCCGCTGCACTGGCGCCCGGGCGGCGATCCCGCGGTGGCCGAACTGGTGGCCGAGCGGTTCGGCGAGCAGACCGTGACCAGGTCGGTCGATCCGCTGCTGTGCGGCGTCTATGCGGGCTCGGCCGCCACGATCGGTGTGCGCGCGGCCATCCCGGCGGTGGCGGCGGAGCTGGACCGCGGCGCCACCAGCCTGACCGAGGCGGTTCGGCAGAGCTTGCCACCGGCCAGTGCCGGTCCGGTGTTCGGTGCCTTGACGGGCGGCTATCAGGTGCTGGTCGAGGAGCTGGTCGCACGCAGTGGGGTGCAGTGGGTGCAGGCCGCGGTCAGCAAGATCGAACCCGGTTGGGCACTGCACGACGATGCCGGCCGGCGCTGGCACGCCGACGCCGTCATCCTGGCCATCCCGGCCCCGCGCCTGGTGCGGATCCTCGACGGTGTCGACGGGGTGGATCCGCGCAGCGTCGCGGCCGCGAGCCGGGTGCGCAGTGCCTCCTCGGCTGTGGTGGCGCTGGCGGTGCCGGCAGATACCCCCTTCCCGCAGTGTTCCGGGGTGCTGGTGGCCAACGGTGAGCCGTTGCGGGCCAAGGCAATCACGTTGTCGTCGCGGAAATGGGGTATCCAGGGCGACGTCCAGCAGCTGCGGATTTCGTTCGGGCGGTTCGGCGACGACCTGGCCGAGCGCGTGTCCGACCATCAGCTGCTTTCGTGGGCGCGCGACGACCTGGCCACGGTGTTCGGTGTGACGGTGGATCCCGTCGATTCACGTGTGCAGCGGTGGATCGAGGCGATGCCGCAATACGGTCCCGGTCACGGGGTGCTGGTCGCGCAAGTGCGGGCCGGGCTGCCCCCGACATTGGCCGTGGCCGGCAGCTATCTGGACGGAATCGGGGTGCCGGCCTGTGTCGGGGCGGCAAGCCGCGCGGTGGACGGCGTCGTTGGGGCGCTCAACCCGCAAGTGGCACGATAGGTGCCATGGCACGCCTCGACTACGACGTCCTGAACGCAACCATTCGGTACCTGATGTTCTCGGTGTTCTCTGTGCGGCCGGGCGAACTCGGTGACCACCGCGAAGCCGTGATCGACGACGCTGCGACGTTTTTCAAGCAGCAGGAGGAACGCGGCGTCGTGGTGCGCGGCCTCTACGACGTCGCGGGCCTGCGGGCGGACGCGGATTTCATGATCTGGACCCACGCCGAGCGCATCGAAACGTTGCAGGCGACCTATTCGGACTTTCGGCGCACCACCACCTTGGGGCGGGCCTGCACTCCGGTGTGGAGCAGCGTCGGGCTGCATCGTCCGGCCGAGTTCAACAAGAGCCACATCCCGGCATTTCTAGCCGGCGAGGAGCCCGGCGCCTACATCTGCGTGTATCCGTTCGTGCGCTCCTACGAGTGGTATCTGCTGCCCGACGAGGAGCGACGTCGCATGCTCGCCGAGCACGGCATGGCCGCGCGTGGCTACAAGGACGTTCGGGCCAACACGGTGCCGGCGTTCGCGCTGGGGGACTACGAGTGGATCCTGGCGTTTGAGGCCCCCGAGTTGGACCGCATCGTCGATTTGATGCGTGACCTGCGGGCCACCGACGCCCGACGGCACACCCGTGCGGAGACGCCGTTCTACAGCGGGCCGCGGGTGCCCGTCGAGCAGCTGGTGACCTCGCTGCCATGACCGCCCCGGATCCGACCGACCCCACCCGCTTCGAGGAGATGTATCGCGACCAGCGGGTGGCACACGGCTTGCCGGCGGCCACACCGTGGGACATCGGCGGCCCGCAACCGGTGGTTGAGCAGCTGGTCGCGCTGGGCGCGGTCAAGGGGGAGGTGCTCGACCCGGGCACCGGGCCCGGCCACCACGCGATCTATTACGCGTCCAAGGGTTACTTGGCGACCGGCATCGACGGATCGGCGACCGCCATCGAGCGGGCCCGGGACAACGCGGCTAAGGCCGGGGTGTCGGTGAACTTCCAGGTGGCCGATGCCACGAGGCTGGAAGGCTTGGACAACCGATTCGACACCGTCGTCGACTGCGCCTTCTATCACACGTTCGGTACCGCGCCCGAGCTGCAGAGGTCCTACGTGCAGGCGTTGTGGCGGGCGACCAAGCCGGGCGCACGACTTTACATGTACGAGTTCGGCGCCCACCAGGTCAACGGATTGACCGCGATCCGGTCGCTGCCGGAGGAAAACTTCCGCGAGATGCTGCCACTTGGCGGTTGGGAGATCACCTATCTGGGGCCGACCACCTACCGCACCACGGTGAGCATGGAGACGCTGGAAACCATGGCCGCGCGAAACCCCGAGGTGGCTGACCAGGTCGGGCCCTTGGTGGAGCGGTTCAAGACGATCCAGCCCTGGCTGACCGACGGCATCGCGCACGTCCCGTTCTGGGAAGTCCACGCCACCCGGCTGGACTAACCCCCCTGCTATTGCGCTGCTGAGTCCGTGGGAACCAGGCGCAGCGAGATCGAGTTGATGCAGTAACGCAGATCCGTCGGTGTCGGATACCCCTCGCCGGCGAACACATGGCCCAGGTGGCTGTGGCAGTTCGCGCATAGCACCTCGGTACGCAGCTGGCCCAGTGAGTGGTCGGGACGCAGGATCACCGCTTCGCTGGCCGACGGGTCAAAGAATGACGGCCAGCCGCAATGGGATTCGAACTTCTCGGTACTGCGGAACAACTCCGCGCCACAGGCCCGGCATTGGTAGATGCCCTGCGTCTTGGTGTCGGTGTACTCGCCGGTGAACGGCCGTTCGGTGCCGGCCAGACGCAGCACGTCGTACTCCCGCTGGCTGAGCCTCTTGCGCCACTCGTCTTCGCTGAGTTGCAGTTTCGGACGCTGCGAGCCGGCGTCGGAGGAGGTCATGCGTCCACGCTAGCGCGCTCTCGCTCGGCCGTCAGCCACGCCGGATCGATCCCGCTGTCCAACCGGTCTTCGGCCTTGGCGTCGAGGTAGCGGAAATACAGCACGGTGAACGTCACGATCAACAGCAGCGACCACCCGTAGGTGATCTTCAGATACTCGAGGGCGCGGCCCCACCTCATCCAGTTGAACAGCAGCCAGCGATCCAGCGTCATGAAGCCGTAGATCCCCAGCCACGCCGGCCAGTTCCGGATCACCGAGTTACACAGCGTGATCGTCATCAGGAACGGGAACAGCATCATCGAGTAGTAGCCCTGGGCCAGCGACATCGCCAGCCACGACCACAGCAGCAGCACACCCGAGGATGTGGTGAACCAGAACAGGGGATCGCGGGTGCGGTAGTAGCGGTACAGCAGCCACAAGCTGGCGATCGCGATTGCGGTGAACAGCAGCCGCAGGAACAGGATCAACCAGGTCGGCAGGCCGAAGTAGATGCCATTGCCCTGGATCGAACTGTTGAAGTAGTCGCGGGTGCCCAGGATGTAGGGCAATGTCCGCGTGAAGAAGTCCATCGGATGATTGATCAGCGGCAGGGCGGCCAGGTTGATGACGATGGGGATCACGATGGCGGTCACCAGCGTGCGCCACTGGCGGTTGAGCAGGGGCAGCAGCAGCAGCGGGCCGAGTAGTGGTTTGAGCACCAGCGTGAATCCGATAGCTATCCCGGCCCACCATTGATGACTGACCCGGCCGTCCAACAGCCACCGCAGGAACAGCACCTCGAGCAGCAGAATGCAGCCGTTGATGTTGGTGAAGACCAGGGTGTTGGTCACGGTCTCGGTGGTGAACATGGCCAATACCAGGGCGGGGGCGGCGACCGAGGTCAGCGTGAAGTTGAACAGCCGCAGCAACAGGTACGCCGCCAGCAGAATGGCCGCGGTGTTGATCGAGATGAACAGGTAGCGCGACGGCGCGAAGGGCAGGTACCCGAACGGGGCCATCAGCAGCGTGCCGCCCGGCGGGTAGAGATAGTGCGGGTCGACGTAGTCGAAATGCTCGTTATAGATGTCCCAGCCGCGGCGGAAGTTGAGCACCGCCCGATACACCGGCTTGAAGTCGTCAGTGATGTTCCCGTTGGTCGTCAGCACGATGGCGCGATGCAGTACCGACAAAATGGCCGCCGGCCACAGCACCGAGCTCAATATCGCCGACGCGCTCGGTGGGCCGGTACGGGGACGGAATGCGGCTTGCATGCATTCACGCAAGCCGGTTCGGGTCGAGTCAGCCGCGGTCACCAGCGCACCGTACACCGGGGCGGCCGAGCCGGTTTCAGGCGGGACAGTAGGTGTCGGTGCCCGGCAGTTTGCCGTCGTTGAGATAGCCGATCAGCGGTGGTACCGCGCAGGACGAATAGATGCTGGCACCGTGTCCGATGCCCTGCCACATCACTCGCTTGCTGGCGGCGTTGGCGTTGATGATCGTGGCCGCGGTCTGGGCGACGCCTTCGTTGCCCACGATCGGGTCGTTTTGCACCCCCAGCAACAGGACGTTGACCTTGAGGCTCTTGGGGGCATCGGTTGTCGAGCCGCTGGGCCAGTGCACGCACTTGACCAGGTTGAGTGCGGCGACCGTGCCGAATTGTGGATAGAGCTTGCCCCAGGCGACCACCAGTTCGCGAACCCGGTCCGGGGTGGGGCGATTCACCGCGTCGCTGCACGAGCTGACGAACTGGCCGTCGGTGTGCTGCAGGGCATCGGCCCGGTTGATCAGGTTGGACAGCTGGTTCATGTCACCCGCGCGGGCGGCCACCAGCGCGTCCGCCAGGTTGGTTGTGGTGCGGATGCGGTCCCCGGTGGGAAAGCCCAGGGCGGTGGTGATGGCGGTGGCGATCGAGGCCACCGACTCGCCGCCGGGGCCGTTGTCGGAACGGGCGTCGTTCAGCAGTGCGGCGACGGCGCCCTTGGGATCGGATCCGAGCGCGCAGTGCACCGCGACACACTGTGCGGCGAACGCATCCAGCGCCGCTTGCTGACCCTTGACCTGTTGTTCAGCGGCGGCTTCGGCGCTGACCCCCAAAGCCACCGGGGAGTCGAGGATCAGCCGGGCGACCTTGTCGGGTCGTGATCCGGCGTAGGTGAGGGCCACCTGGGCGCCGTTGCCGATGCCGACCAGCGCCAGTGCCGGCACATCCCACAGATTGCGCAGC
Organism: Mycobacterium liflandii; assembly: GCF_022354805.1. Taxonomy (NCBI): domain Bacteria; kingdom Bacillati; phylum Actinomycetota; class Actinomycetes; order Mycobacteriales; family Mycobacteriaceae; genus Mycobacterium; species Mycobacterium liflandii. Next base: position 2,906,052 of record NZ_CP023138.1, read on the forward strand.
CGCTCGATGTCGGATGCGGCGTGTCCGTTGTCGTAGGCGGATGCGCCGGGGGCGATGGCGTCGGTGCAATCGGTGGTGGCTTCGTTGGAGATCGTCGAAAGGTTGGCCACCGGGTCATCGCCGGTTTGGAACTGCGACTGATCACGCATCTCGGTGCGCTCGTAGTGGTCCCGGCAGTCGATCGGGCTCGACATGCCCATCCCGCGGCGGTCGATGGCAACGATCGGGTGGGTGCGCAGCACGTCGGCGCCGGCATGAGACAGCCAGACCGGCAACTGAGTCGACGACGGCAGATCGGAGCCGGTGGTGAAGACCAGCGGGCCGGCGTCGCGTGGCGTCTGGCCGGAGCGGGCGCGCACCACGCCGATACTGACCGACCCGGATCCGCCGTTGACCGGATCCAGGTCGTTGTCGAAGGTCGCGCACTCCAGCCGGGTGCCGGGGGCGCCCTGAACGCCGGCATCGGAATAGACCTGTGAGGTGCAGTCGGTCCAGGACAGATCGTTCTTGGGCGCGGAGATCGGCGGCGGGCCGCTGGGCGGTGGTGTGGTGGTGGCGGCGCCCTGCGGGCGCGCGCCGGTGTTGGTGGCAAAGCGCGGGTCAGCGCCCAGTACCGGAACGCAGGCAGCCAGCACTGTGGTCACCGAGAAGGCCACCGCGACGAGAATCGGGGTGGACGGGAGGCGCCGACTCATGCCGACAACACTAACCACTCCGCTCAGCGATGCTGCGCGACGTGCAGTTCAGGCTCGAACGTAGCGGGTGTAGAGGTACCCGGCATCGTCGGTGATGACGTGAGCGCAGTGCATCCGGGTTTGCAGCTGGCCCGGGCCGGACGCAATGCGCCGGGGCAGACCACCCACCACAACGGGGGCGATGGTCAGACACAACTCGTCGAGCAGATCCTGCTCGATCAGCGATCCGAACAGCGTTGGCCCGCCCTCGGTGAGGATGCGGCGCATGCCCCGCCCGGCGAGTCTGGCCAGCAGCAGGCCCTCGTCGACCCGGTGGGGGTCCTTGCCGGAGCAGTCGACCACTTCGGCGAGGCCGGTCAGCCTCCGGCGGGTGTCGTAGACGGCCGCCGCGGCGGTCAGAACCAGCGGTGGTACCTCGGTGCGGGTGAACACGGGCAGATCCCGGTCCAGCTGACCGGAGTTGGTGGCGATCGCCAGTTGCGGGACTTCGCTTTGTCCGCGGGCCTGCCGCTGCTGGCGTTCCGCGACGCCCAGTTGCGCGCCGGAGTAGCCCTCGATGCGCACCGTGCCCGCGCCGACCAAGATGACGTCGGCCAGCTCACGCAGCAGGACAAACACGGCTCGGTCGCCCGGCCCCGCTAGGCCGCCGCTAGTGCCCCCGACGGTCGCGCCGCCGTCGAGGCTGGTGATGAAATTGGCCCGCAACCAGGTGCCGCTCAGCTTCGCCGGATAGCCGTAGAACTCGGGCAGGTCCTCGTCGGTGAGTTGGCGGTCGGTTCCGAGCAGCGTCAGCTGTGCATCGGCGGACCGGCCTGAGGTTGGGTCAGGCATGGGCAGACCTCCACGTCGGCTATGAAGTTGATTGCAACACGCCGCTACAGTGCCAGCATGCACGGGTCCACTTCTGCGGGTGCTTGGGGAGGGGTGGCGCATCTGGTGGACCGTCATCCGTCGGTGTCGCCAGAGCGGCTGATTGCCCAATTGCGCCCGCCCCCAACCTTCGCCGAGGTGAGCTTCTCGACGTATCGGCCGGATCCCGCGGAACCGACCCAGGCCGCCGCCCTGGTGGCCTGCCGGGACTTCTGCCAGGAGGCGGTGCAGCGCCGGGCTGGCCGCAAGAAGCTGTTGGGCAGGCGTGAGGTGTTGCCCGGGGTCGGGCTGTACCTCGATGGCGGATTCGGTGTGGGCAAGACGCACTTGCTGGCCTCGTCCTACTACCAGCTGCCCGGCTTGGGGCCGGACGCACCCGAACAGCCCAAGGCGTTCGCGACCTTTGGTGAGCTGACCCAGTTGGCGGGCGTTTTCGGCTTCGCCGAATGCATCGACCTGCTGGCCAACCACACGGCCGTGTGCATCGACGAGTTCGAGCTTGATGACCCCGGTAACACCACGCTGATCTCCCGGATGCTCTCGGCGTTGGTGCAGCGGGGCGTGTCGGTGGCCGCCACCTCCAATACGCTGCCCGAACAGCTGGGCGAGGGGCGCTTTGCCGCCCAGGACTTTCTGCGCGAGATCAACACGCTGGCAAGTATTTTCACCACGGTGCGGATCGAGGGTCCGGACTATCGCCACCGTGGCCTGCCGCCGGCGCCGCAGCCGTTGTCCGATGATCAGGTCGCCCAGCGCGCTGCGACGGTGCGCGGCGCGACCCTCGATGACTTCGACGCCCTGTGTGCCCACCTGGCTACCATGCATCCATCGCGGTATCTGACCCTGATCGACGGTGTGAGCGCGGTGTTTCTGACCGGTGTGCACCCCATCGAGGACCAACATGTTGCGCTGCGGCTGGTGGCGCTCACCGATCGGCTCTATGACGCCGGCGTCCCGGTGGTGGCATCCGGGGCCAAGCTGGACACCATTTTCAGTGAGGAGATGCTGGCGGGCGGTTACCGCAAGAAGTATCTACGTGCCACCTCGCGACTGTTGGCTTTGACGGCCCCGGTCAGCGAAGCTCGCGAACCATGATGTAGTCGTTCTCTTGGTGGGGGCCCAACTGAAATGTTCTGGTGCCACTCACCGTGAACCCGCGTTTGGCGTAGAAGCGTTGTGCCCGTTGGTTTTCCTGGTTCACCCCGAGCCATACCCGGCGGGCTCCCCAGTCTTGGGCGGTAGTGATCGCATTGTCCATCAGCGCCTTGGCGGTTCCGGTGCCGTGCTGGTCGGGCAATAGGTACAGCTTGGACAACTCGACATCGCAGTCGTCGGTATCGGCGCGAACAAGCATGGCGTAGCCCACAATTCGGCCGCCAGCGCGAGCGGCAAGAATGGTGCGCTGCGGATCGTTGAGATATTCGGCGAACCGGTCGCCCGACAAGTTGGTCTCGATGAACGACGCGACGTGTTCGGCCGGTGCCGAGGGCGGACAAGCCAGCGGGAAGGTGCGCGCGGCCACCGCACCCAACTCGGCGGCGTCGACGGGGCCCGCCGCGGCGATCTGGACGTTCAGTTCAGAGGTTCCACTGTGCGAGGTGCTGGCCGGTCTTGCGGTCCAGCAGCACGACGACGGAGACCGGATCGCGATAGGCGTCCCAGTACACCCCGCCGCGCACGATCGAGCCTTGTGGTGCGTTGCCCAGTGCGGCGTCCAGCCAATCCGGTGCGTCGCAGGGGCGCGGCTTGTAGGCGTCGGCGAATTGGGTGACGCCGTCGAAGCTGAAATTGGTGGCCATGATGAAGGAATTGGGCACCCGGACCGCACGGACCGTCACGTCGTCGCGGTTCACCGAGCTGCCGGGGAAGCTCTTCACCGGCACGCCGGTGCGGGTGTAGCCGAATCCCGGCGGCGGATCGACCGGTACCACGTTGCTCACGGTGACGTCGGCGACATAGGTGCCGGTATCGACTCGAAGCGTGTCACCGATGTGTCCGATCGGCGCATCGCCGGCCCAGGCGCGGGGAGCGGCCGAGTTCAATGCCAGCACCCCGGCACCGGCGGCGAGCAAGACGGCAAAGACGGGGGCCACGAGAACGACGAGGGCGGAGCGAACAACCTTCGGCCAGCGGTGCATGTTTGCCTCCTCGGCGCCCTGTTCTGGGACCTTCGCATGATTACACATGCGGCAATGCGAAGGGGAGGGGTTGAGTCTTCAGGACTTGCCGGGGCGGCCGTCCGGTCCGTGGCCGGTCAATGACTCGAGCGCGCTGCTCAGATCGGCCTCCGCACGTGACTTCTCGACACCGGATCGGTGTAGCGGTCCGGCTCCGTCCTCGAGTTCGAGCAACGCGAGCAGCATGTGCTCGGTGCCGATGTAGTTGTGGCCGAGCCGAAGGGCCTCACGGAAGGTCAGTTCCAGCACCTTGCGCGCCGGTCCACTGAACGGGATGAGGGCGGGGGTTTCGCCGGTGGCCGCGGGTAGGCGCACCGACGCGCGCAGGGCCTCGGTGTCGATCGCTTGCATCCGCAGCAGCGCGGTGGCCAGCGCGGCGGGGTCGGCCAGCACTCCCAGCAGCAGGTGGTCGGGGGTGATCTCGTCGTTGGCGCCTTGGTGGGCGGCGTTCTGGGCGGCGACCACCGCGCTGCGAGCGCGCGGCGTGAAGCGTCCGAAGCCTTGCTCCGGGTCCAGCGTGGTGGCTTCGGCTCGGGGGACGAATCGCTTCTGCGCGGCCTGTTTGGTCACTCCCATGCTCTTGCCGATGTCGGTCCATGAGGCTCCGGAACGACGCGCCTGGTCGACGAAGTGTCCGATCAGATGGTCGGCGATCTCGCCGAGGTGTTCGGCGGCCAGGACCGCGTCGGTCAGGCTGGTCCAGCGCGTTGGTGTGGACCTGTTTGATCGCGTCGATCAGTTCGTCGAGGCGGACGGGATAGGTGATTTTGGTCGGATCGGCCACGTCGTCAACGATCGGTTGACGATAGCGGTTTCGTCAACGCTAGGTTGACGATCTTGGCGTGTTCTCCGGGATGCAGGGATGGCGCCGGTCTGGGACCATCAGGGGGATATGAAGCTCTTGGTTGGGGTGACAGGGTTGGCCGTCATGGTCGGCCTGGCCGCACCCGCACACGCCGATGCCAACGATGACGCATTCCTGGTTGCGCTGGGAAAGGCCGGCATCACCTATCCGGACGCGGCACGAGCGATCGCGGCCGCCAAATGGATATGTCAGCAAGTGAACAACGGGACTCAGACGGTCGACGTTGTCAAGCAGGTACAGAGCTCCAATTCCGGGCTCCAAGAAGATGGCGCAGCCAAGTTCACCGCGATCGCGGCCAATGCCTATTGCCCCGCGATCCTTTCCGGCCACGGCGCAAACCCTCCCGGCTGAGCCCGCTAGGCCATTGCGTGCTCTGAGCCGGGCAAATCAGGCAAGCTGGACGGATGAGACCGACGCTGGCCGCCGCGGCCCTAGCCGGTGCCAGCGGTCTGGTCGGCTGGGGTGGTGCCCGGGCCCTGGCCCGCCGAATCGAGCGCAATCCCGACCCGTTTCCCAGGGAACGGTTGCTGGCCGAACCACAAGGTGAGCGGGTCGCGATCACCCGCCCCGACGGGGCCGTGCTGCATGCGTTGGTGGCAGGCCGGGGGACGCCGGTGATTTTGGTCCATGGCTACTGCGCCAGCCTCACCGAGTGGAATTTCGTCTGGGACGAACTGCTGGCCGGGGGCCTGCGGGTGATTGCCTTTGATCAGCGCGGCCATGGCCGGTCGACACTGGGCGCCGAGGGAATCGGATCGGAGCCCATGGCCGACGATCTTGCCGCGGTGCTGCAACACTTCGACATCCGCGACGGCGTGCTGGTCGGACATTCGATGGGGGGCTTCGTCAGCATCCGCGCCCTGCTCGACCATGGCGCCCTGGCGCAGCGGCTGCGCGCGGTGGTGCTGTTCGCCACCTGGGCGGGCCGGGTGCTGGACGGGGCTCCGCAGAACCGCCTACAGATCCCGCTGCTGGAACGCGGGATCCTGCAACGGCTGCTGCGCAGCAGGACCATCGCGGTGCTGTTCGGGGCGGCACAGTGCGGGGCGCGTCCGTCACCGGCGATGATCTCGGTATTCCTCGAGTGGTTCCATCAACATCTCGACCGGCACGGACCGCACCTACCCATCGTGCGGGCGTTCTCGCGCGAGGATCGCTATCCACGGCTGGCCGAGATCTCGGTGCCGGCGGTGGTGATGGTAGGCTCCACGGATCGCACCACCCCGCCCAGCCACTCGCACCGGCTGGCCGCCGGAATCCCGGGTGCTCGGCTGGTCACCGTGCCCGGCGCGGGACACCTGCTGAGCTGGGAGGCGGTCGACGAGCTGGCCGAAGTCGTCGAATCCTTTGCGGCGCAGCGGTGATGATGCGGGGCCACGCGGCGGGGTGTGGCGATGACCGCCGGCGAGCAATACTTCGACCTCGGCAGCTACCACCGGCCCGTCCAGACCCCCTCCGCCCAGGCGCAGGTCTGGTTCGACCGGGCGATGGTGTGGGCGTACGCGTTCAATCACGAAGAGTCGATCCGCTGCTTTGAACGGGCGCTGGACCTTGATCCCGGCTTGGCCATTGCGCGGTGGGGGATCGCCTACGCGGTGGGCCCGAACTACAACAAGCCGTGGGTGGCGTTCGACCCCGTCGATATGACCACGTCACTGGCCCGCGCACGCATGGAGCTGTCCCTGGCCGCCCAGGGACGGGCCAGTCCGGTCGACCAAGGCCTGGTCGCGGCGCTGCAAGCCCGCTTCCCGACCGACGACCCCGACGACGCGGAGGCGCTGCGCGCCGGCCTGGGCGCCTACGCCGACGCAATGGCAGAGCTGGCCGCCGCCTATCCGGCCGATGTCGACGTGCAGGCCCTGGCCGCCGACGCGCTGCTCAACGTCACCGCCTGGGCCCTGTGGGACACGGCGACCGGGGAGCCGGCCGCCGGCTCGCGGGTGCTCGAGGCCAAGCGCCTCCTGGACCAGGCACTGGCCACCCCCGCGGGCCGGGCCCATCCGGGAATCCTGCACCTGTACCTGCACGCCATGGAGATGTCGGCGACCCCGAGGTTGCCCTGCCGGCGGCCGACCTGTTGCGCGGCTTGGTGCCCGACGCCGGGCATCTGCAGCACATGCCTAGCCATATCGACGTGTTGTGCGGCGACTACCGCAGCTCGGTGCTGGCCAATCTTGCCGCGGTGCGGGCGGATCGGCGGTTCGTCAGTCGCGAGGGCCCGCTGAACTTCTACTCGCTCTACCGCGCGCACGACCTGCACTTCATCGTGTACTCGGCGATGTTCGAAGGGCAATCGCAGATCGCGCTGCGGGCCGCCGACGAGCTGGCCGGCCAGCTGGGGGCCGAGCTGCTATCGATCGAATCTCCGCCGATGGCCGACTGGCTCGAGGCGTTCGTGCCGCTGCGGACCCACGTGCTGGTGCGGTTCGGCAGATGGCAGGAGCTGATCGCACAACCACTGCCATGGACCGGGACCTCTACTGCGACACGACGGCCACGATTCACTATGGCCGTGGTGTCGCCCTGGCGGCCACCGGCCAACTCGCTCAGGCCCATGCCGAGCGCGCCGCGTTCGTCGAGGCCTGCGCGCGGGTGCCGGAGTCGCGGTACCTGTTCAACAACACCAGCCGCGACATCCTCGCGGTGGCCGCCGCCATGCTCGACGGTGAGATCGCCTACCGCGACGGGCGTTTCGACGAGGCCTTCGCGCACCTACGGCGCGCGGTGACACTCGATGACACGCTGCCCTACGACGAGCCCTGGGGCTGGATGCAGCCCACCCGGCATGCGTATGGGGCGCTGCTGCTCGAACAGGGCCATGTCGAGGAGGCGGCCGCGGTGTATGCCGCCGACCTGGGACTGGACCCCACCCTGGCCCGGCCGTGTCAGCATCCCGGAAACGTTTGGAGCCTGCACGGGTATCACGAGTGCCTGCAGCGGCTCGGTCGAACCGCTGAGGCCGCCATCATCGGCCAGCAGCTCGCGCTGGCCGCCGCGCGTGCCGACGTGCCGATCCGCGCCTCGTGTGCATGCCGAGTTACGGCGTGCTGCGACCAGTGACGGGGTCGCCGCCCAGGCGCGCGGGCAACCTTCGCCGGGGTATCCGATAACCCAGGGCCGCGGCGGCGGCGAGGCCGGCGCCGATAGCGAGGTCCTTGACTTCCTGGGTGGCCAGCGTCACGACGACGCCCACGACTGCCAGCAGCGGCGGCAGCGGCCACAGCGGCATCCGAAAGGGCCGCACCAAGTCGCGGTCCCGAACACGACAGACGATCGCCGACAACGCCACCAGCAGATACACGATGGCGATGACCACGCCGGTGAACGTGATGAGCTTGGGCAGCGACATGAAGACGCACAGCAGGCCGTTGCCGAGGAAGAGGAATCCGTGCACCGGGACCCGCGACCGGGCTGACAGTCGACCGAACAGAGGTTGCAGCCGTCGCGGCAGCATCCCATCCCTGGCCGCGGCGTAGTAGACGCGCGCATACCCGAGGTTTGCCGCCAGGCCGGTATCGAACATCGCCACCACCACGCCGGCGACCAGAACCGTCGCGCCGGCCGGACCCATCATTTGGCGGGCAAGAAACTCGACCGCAGAACCATCGGTGATGGCGGCGGGAATGTCGCGGATGGCCAGGGTCGCGGCGATCACCGCGACGCACTCGACCACGACGGCCAGGACCGCGGACAAGACCACGGCGTGCGGAATCGCGCGTCGTGATCCCGCCGTCTCCTCGGAGAAATACAGCGGCCAGTCGTAGCCATTGAAGGCAAACAGCGCCGGACCGACCGCAGCGAAAATACCGGCGATGCCGACACCAACGAGGGCGCCGCCGGGCCCGGCCGTCACCGGCTGGGTGAACGGCTTGGTAACCGCGGAAGCGTGCGCGAAGGCCACGACGGTGAAGACGATGATCACGGCCAGTTCGAGGGCCAGCATGGCGGCGACAACCCAGCTGGCCGGGGCGATCTTCCCGATCGATAGCGCCGTGATGAGCGCCATCATCCCCAGCGCCAGCCACTGCACCGGTACGGCGGCGCCGATCAGCGACGACAGATACGTCGCCGCGGCGACCAGGATGGCGGCCGTCGAGACCACTCCGAGCAGCAGGAACAGCACGCTGGTGACGCCACCCGCTACGGGGCCGATGGCGCGGCGCACGATCGTGTAGGCGCCGCCGGCGGAGGGAAAGACCGAGCCGACCTCGGCGTAACACAGCGCCATACACACCGCGATGGCGGAGCCAATGACAAACGCCCACACGACGCCGGTTCCGGCGATCTGCAGCCCGTCGCCGTAGATCAAGAACACCGACGTCGTCGGGGAAATCGCGGAGACCGCGATCGCCAGCACGTTGCGTGGCCGTAGCGCCGATGCCGCAAGAGTTGCCGGCGCGGCCTCGGCCCGCCGCTGTGGCCCTTCAGACATGAGTACTACGTACACCTCCGCAGCGGAGACGACCGTCTCTGCGGTTCGAACGGTAGGCGACGGTGTAGCCGAATTCGACCACGAGAATTGATGAGCAGTGCTAAGTAGCACCTGCGAACTGAGCTGACTCTGGTGCGCGATACTGGGATTGAACCAGTGACCTCTTCCGTGTCAGGGAAGCGCTCTCCCGCTGAGCTAATCGCGCTGGGGAGATCAAATCTGGAGGTGGAGACGGGAATCGAACCCGTGTGCACGGCTTTGCAGGCCGTTGCCTCACCACTCGGCCACTCCACCGCTGGGGATTGATGCCACTTGCACCTTCGAGCGGATGACGGGATTCGAACCCGCGACCCTCACCTTGGCAAGGTGATGCGCTACCAACTGCGCTACATCCGCGCGCAACGGGCGAGATCGTCGTCCGGTGCGAAGCAAGACACTAGTCCACTTGAGCGGACGGGCACAAATCGCGAGGTCCTTTGGGGCGCTTTGGTGGTCGCCGGCTCAGACGGCGCGTTCATTGACGCCGTGGATCGTGCTAGTCTTCCTCCTCGTTGCCGTTCGGCGCCGGTCCCGTGGCTCAGTGGGAGAGCGTCCGCTTCACACGCGGAAGGTCGCTGGTTCGATCCCAGCCGGGACCACAAGGTTTGTTTATGGGTTTTCTTCACCCATTCCCGATGCGAACTCGCAGTCAAGCACCGGCGTAGGCGCCGCGAGCGGCCGTCGGGCAGCGGTTGGTGGTGGTTACCCGGTTGCCCCGTCGGTTCCGAACAGCACTCCACCTTTGCCGGCGGCGCCAGCGGTCCCGTCGGTCCCGCCAGGGGCGGCGGTGCCGCCCGCTCCGCCGTTGCCACCGGTGCCGATCAGCTGGGCCCTGCCGCCGTCGCCGCCGTCCCCGCCATCACCGCCCATGCCTGGCCCACCGCCGCCATGCCCGCCCGCACCGCCGGCTCCGCCGTTGCCGTACAGGAACCCACTGGTTCCGCCACCAGCGCCGGCGCCGCCGTCGCCGCCCGCGCCGGTGGTGGTGTCGACGCCCGCCCCGCCGTCCCCGCCCTGCGCGCCGTCGCCGCCCTGCCCGCCGGCGCCCCACAGCCCGGCGCCGCCGCCCACGCCGCCGCTGCCACCGCGACCACCGGTTACCCCGCTCTCCGCGATGTCAACGCTGCCGCCCATGCCACCGGCGCCGCCGCCGCCATCGCCGTAGAGCTGGCCGCCGTGCCCGCCGGCACCGCCCGCCCCGCCCGCTCCAGCCGACAGGGCGAAGTCGTCGCCGCCGCCCTGCCCGCCGTTGCCGCCGGCGCCGCCCTGGCCGGACAGCCCCGCGGCTCCGCCGATGCCGCCGTTGCCGCCCTGACCGCTGGGCGCACCGAAGCTGCCGCTGGCGCCGATTCCGCCGATTCCGCCGGCTCCGCCGTTACCGACCAGCCAGCCGCCGCTTCCCCCGGCCCCGCCGGCGCCGCCGGGTGCGCCGATCCCTGCGGGGGCACGCCACTCGCGCTGTAGCCGGCGCCGCCGCCGCCGCCGTCACCGATCAGCTGGGCGTATCCGCCGTTGCCGCCGTCACCGCCGGCGCCGCCGGCGCCGCTCATCACACCGGTCCCACCGATGGCGCCATTGCCGCCCACCCCGCCGGCGCCGCCGCTGCCGAACAGCAACCCGGCGTCGCCGCCTACGCCGCCCATGCCGCCGTGGCCCCCAGCGCCACCGTTTGCGGGGGGTCCATAGGCGCCCGCGTCGCCGCCTACGCCGCCGCTGCCCCCATCGCCGCCGATTCCTCCGTTGCCGACTAGCCAGCCGCCGTGTCCGCCGGCGCCACCGGTGCCGCCGGCAACGGCGGCACCGCCGTTGCCCGTCTCGATGGCGCTGCCGCCGTTGCCGCCTTGCCCGCCGCTACCGCCGGCGCCGCCATTGCCGAATAGCCGGGCCGCACCGCCGCTGCCGCCGCTACCGCCGGCGCCACCCGCCGCGCCGCTGTCGGGCCCATCCAGCCCGCTGCCGCCGGTGCCGCCGATTCCGCCGGCCCCGCCATTGCCGTACAGCCAGCCCCCGGTTCCGCCAACCCCGCCGCTGCCGCCGGTCGCGCCGGTTTGGGCGGCCGGGCCGTAGCCGGCGCCGCCGGCCCCGCCGGTGCCGATGAGTCCGGCCGATCCGCCGCTGCCGCCGGTGGGATGCGCGGCGGTCCCGACGCCACCCGCCCCGCCGTTGCCCCACAGAAGTCCGCCGTCGCCGCCGTTCTGCCCGGGCGCGCCCGCGGTGCCGTCACCGATCAGGGGCCGCCCCAACAGGGCTTGGGTGGGCGCGTTGATCACCCCGAGCAGTTGTTGTTCGACAGCTTGCAGCGGGTTGGCGCTGGCCGCCTCGGCGGCCGCATAGGAGGCCCCGGCGCTGTTGAGGGCTGTGACGAACTGCTGGTGGAACCCGGCCATCTGGGTGCTCAGGGCCTGGTAGTCCAGGGCGTGGCCGGAAAACAGTGCGGCCACCGCCGCGGAGATTTCGTCGGCGCCGGCGGCCAGCACGCCGGTGATCGGGGCCGCAGCGGCGCCGTTGGCACTCTGCAGTGCAGCGCCGATGCCGGCCAGGTCCGTGGCTGCGCCCGCCAGCATTTCCGGGGCCGCGATCACATACGACATCGGTGTCCTCCCAGCCCCTGGCCGTGCCAGAGGGGCACTGTTTCGTTGGCGAATAGTCGCAACCGTCAATGTTAGGCACGACCATTCGCGAATTCAGGGTTTTGACGGTATCTGCAGAGTATTTAACCGCCATTTGATGAGCCGGTACATTGCCGCAATTCGTGACCGTCGAGAAAGGAAATTACTATTGTGGAATGCCATTCCAATTATTCGGATAGCAAAATTTGCTAGCTGCGACTCCGCTCGGGTGCGATTGATCTATCTGCCTGCTTAGCGGCGCGTCGGCCGCGTCTCGGTGCCTCAGGTGTTTGTTTGCTGATCGGCCAGGGTTCGTGTGCGATCACAAGCGCTGCGTGTTGACGTCTGCTGTTGCTGAGTTAACGGCTAAAAGCCTTGCGGGCCAGGGGGTAACGCTGGTCAATGGCATGCCGATTCGGCAAACAAATTCCGTTCGATCCCGGCTCCGGGGCAGGGCTCCGGCGTTGTTGATTAGCAGGCTTGTGAGCTGGGGAATTGTGGATTGAGGAGGTCTAGGTGGCGGTTGGCGGTCAAAGCGGTGATCCGGCAGGCTTCGGCGATGTTGTCGGCGCCGTTGAGGCGGTGCAGATTGATCGCGGTGTTGCGTAGCGTTGCTAGGACCTGTGCGCCGTTTCCGGTATGTGCCCTTTGACGGTCTTCGTCGAAGGTGACGTCGCGTATCCAGTGCAGGCTGTTCTCGATTCCCCAGTGTTGACGCATCCAGGTCATGATCGCGGTAGGGCGGGCGTGCTCGAACGGCAGGCTGCAGATGGCATAGACCACCTCCACGCTGCGCTGGTCGGTGGCGGTGATCAAGCGTTCACGAGTGATCCGGATGATTTGTTTTGCGTAGGGGAAGCCGATTCCTCGTGCAGCGGTGATGATTTGCAGGGTGCGGGTCTCGACACGGCCGTGGCCGCGGGAGTCGTCGGTAGCGGCTGTGGGCACCTCGGCCCAGGGCAGCGCGGTGATACGCGCAAGTATTTTGGCTTGGTTGGACTTGACGATCATCAGGTAGTGCGACTTCAAGGTGGCGCAGATCAACTTCGCGGTGACGACCTGGGTATGCATCGCATCCACGGTGACCAGCCACCGCAAGCTACCCGGCAGCAGCGTGAGCAGGGCACGTACGCAGGGAATTTCATTGCTTTTCTCGGCGACAGCGAGTTGACCGAGCACCAATCGGGCACGGTGGGCGAACACCGACACGAGATGCGTGGCTGTCGCTTTGGCGCGTAAAGCACCACGCAGCATCTTGCCGTCCAACGCGATCGGCACCAATCCACTGGGGTCGCTGCTGGCCACGTGTGCAGTGAAGTAACTGCCCATCCTGGCGTTGAGGTCGGCGGGGTCTAGCCGAGACAAAACAGCGCGGAAGGTCTTCTCACTGGGCCGCCGGAACCGGACCCCTAATTGGGCCAACACATCATCGGGAGCGGTGGCCGCCCATGTAGCAAAACCAGCATAGCCGCGCATCCCCGCGGCAGTGGCCAGAACCGCGATCGCCAACAAAGCCATCAGCGAATACCTCCGACCGCGTGGGTCCCTCGGGTCTGGCACCGAGGCCAACACATCGAGAAACTCCGATCCGATGAGCTCGCTACGCTCACCAGGACTCCAGCGGTCGAACACCTCTGGAACCGACGACACAGGCAATACTGAAACGGTAGGCACGGGCAACTCCAGACCAACGACGAACAGTAACCAACTCGATCGTTCTCCAGATAGCCCGTGCCTACACTCCGGCCCCAATAGCGCGGCACCAAAGATCATCAACCCAGCTCACAAGCCTGCTAATCAACAACGCCGGAGCCCTGGGCTGATCCGCCCTCATGCACGGTCAGCGGACCGACTTGAACGACGGACATCTTGTTCGGCTCCCCCTCGGGGAAGCTGGGGTGCGCCGAACCGGCAAGCAGGCCGCCGGCATTGAAGGGCAACGGTTCGGCGCTCAATTCTGGCGCAGTGGTGGTTTCCTGCGCTGACGACGAGCCATGAGCCGCCGGGTGGCTCACCCGTCCGGACCCGCCACAGGCGACGAGGAACAACAACAGGAAGCTGGGAACGGCGACCCGCAGTATTTGCCCCGGCCCGGGAGTAGTACCGGCCTCACGCATATGGATCGCCGGCGGGCTGGCTCGTGAGCTGGCTCATTTGACAGGTCTCCTCGGCGGGCGATTTCGCACCGGCAGTAACGATCCCGACAAAACCTAGCAAACCTCGCCTCGGAAGAGGCCGAAATGGCTATCCCCGGCAAATCTGCGCGGTATCGGGATGCTCGTTGAGCAACTCGGCGATCAGGGCTCGCACTCGTTCGCCGATGTCGTCCCGGATCGGCCGCACGACGTCGAGGGGCTGGCCGGCCGGGTCGGCCAGGGTCCAGTCGCGGTAGCTGACGCCGGGGAAGTACGGGCAGGCGTCGCCGCAGCCCATGGTGATGACGACGTCGCTGGTCTGTACCCACGCCCCGGTGAGCACCTCGGGTGTGTTGGCGGTGATGTCGATGCCCAGTTCGGCCATCGCTGCTACCGCGACGGGATTGATGCGGTCAGCGGGCTCGGTACCGGCCGAGCGAACTTCGATGCGATCACCGGCGAGGTGGCGCAGCCATCCGGCAGCCATCTGCGAACGTCCGGCGTTGTGTACGCAGACGAACAAGACGCTGGGCTTGATCATGTCGTGCTTGCGCCGGTGGGGGCCGGACCGTAGTAGCGGTTGCGCAGCGCCAGGGACACATAGACCAGTCCCACCAGAACCGGCACTTCGATCAGCGGGCCGACGACTCCGGCCAGCGCCTGACCCGAGGTTGCGCCGTAGGTGGCGATGGCCACGGCGATGGCCAGTTCGAAGTTGTTGCCCGCGGCGGTGAACGCCATGGTCGTGGTGCGTTGGTAGCCCAGGTGCAGCGCCGCGCCCAGCAGGTAGCCGCCGCCCCACATGACGGCGAAGTAGACCAGTAGCGGCAGCGCGATGCGCGCGACATCCTGGGGGCGATTGGTGATCTGATCGCCTTGCAGCGCAAACAGGATCACGATGGTGAACAGCAGGCCATAGAGCGCCCACGGCCCGACCTTGGGCCGAAACCGGGATTCATACCAGCCGCGGCCTTTCGCCCGCTCGCCCAACCGCCGGGACAGGTATCCGGCCAGCAGCGGGATACCAAGGAAGATCAGCACCGATTTGGCGATCTGCCACGGCGAGGTGGAGATGGTGGTCTGTGTCAGATGCAGCCAACCCGGAAGTACCGACAGGTAGAACCAGCCCAGCACCGCGAACATCGCCACCTGGAAAATCGAGTTCAGCGCGACCAGCACCGCGGCCGCCTCGCGATCCCCGCGGGCCAGGTCGTTCCAGATGATCACCATGGCGATGCAGCGGGCCAGTCCGACGATGATCAGGCCGGTTCGGTACTCCGGCAGATCCGGCAGCAGCAGCCAGGCCAGTGCGAACATCAGCGCCGGGCCGGCCACCCAATTCAGCAGCAGGGAACTGATCAACAGCTTGCGATCGCCGGTGACGCTATCGAGGCGGTCGTAGCGCACCTTGGCCAGTACCGGATACATCATGATCAGCAGGCCCAGGGCGATCGGGAGCGAGATCCCGTCGACCTGAACCTTTTCCAATGCCGTGTTCAGGCCTGGAATCCAGCGCCCGAGCAGCAACCCGGCGGCCATCGCCAGCCCGATCCATACCGGCAAGAACCGGTCCAGGGTGGAAAGCTTGCCCACCACCGCGGGCGCGGGCTGGTGGTCGACGGTGCCGGTCATGCCGATGTCTCCAGCTCGGTTGCGCTGCCCGCGTGAACGCTCAACAGCCGCGACAGCGCGTTGAGTGCTTCCGGGACCACGGCGTAGTACACCCACGAGGCGCGCCGTTGTGAAGTGAGCAAACCCGCGTCCCGCAGCACCTTGAGATGGTGGGAAATCGTGGGCTGGCCCACCTCGACTCCGGCGGAGATGTCACAGACGCAGGCTTCGCCTCCGGCATGACTTGCTACCGAGCTCAGCAGCTGCAACCGCACCGGATCGGCCAATGCCTTGAATCGGGCCGCCATTTCGACCGCTGAGCTGGCCTCGAGCGGCTCACGCAGCAGCGGCGCTGTCACACAGCACGGCGCATCCATTTCGACACGATTCGACATGCATCGATATTGATGGATATCGAATCCGATGGCAAGTGGGGCGCTCGGCCCAGCCGCCCCACCCGCCTCGGGTCATCACCTAGCAGCAGGATGTCGCGGCCGCGGTCTGCGCGCCGCAGCACCCACCCGCCTCGGCCGCGTCGCTCTCCTGGTCGGCGGGGTGTTGCGGACTGGTGCCGAAGGTTTCGGAGTCGGCCAGCACGGTGTATACCTCCCAGCGCTCACCGCCGGGGCCGGTCATCCACACCTTGTCTTGGGTGGCAAAACAACACGTCGTGCCCATCTCTTCCTCGGTGAACATTCCGGTCTCGGCCAAGCGGGCGATCTCGGCATGCACGGTGTCGCTATCGCCGACTTCCACGCCGAGATGGTTGAGGGTGCCGCCAGCGCCGGGGTTTTCCAGCAGCACCAGCTTCAGTGGGGGATCGGCCACCGCAAAGTTGGCGTATCCGGGTTTGCGTTTGGCCGGTTCGGCGTTAAACAGCTTGGAATAGAACGTGATTGCCGCGTCAAGGTCATCGACATTGAGGGCAAGCTGAACACGGGACATCGGGTGAAACCTCCGGCTGGTTAGACATATATCAAAGTGGCGCCGCTGCCCAGTGTCGTCACCTTTTTGATATATGTCAAGGTATCTGGCAGAGTGAACTTGTGCCCAAGGCCCTGCCCGTGATCGACATCTCCGCACCCGTTTGCTGTGCCCCGGTGGCCGCCGGACCGATCGGCGACGACGACGCCTTGGCGGTGGCCCTGCGGCTCAAGGCCCTGGCGGACCCGGCGCGGGTCAAGATCATGTCGCTGCTCTTCGGTTCCCCGGCCGGGGAGGAGATCAGTGGCACCCTCGCCACCGCGCTCAACCTCAGCGATGGCACCGTCAGCCATCACCTGACCCAGCTGCGCAAGGCGGGCCTGGTGGTCTCCGAGCGGCGCGGCATGCACGTCTTTCACCGAGTGCACACCGAGGCCCTGCAGGCGTTGTGCGCGGTGCTCAGTCCCGACTGCTGCACCTGAGCCGGCCGCGGTCGCCGCACGGCGAGGCGCTACCCGGCGCGATGGCATACCGTCAGCCTTGGCAGGTTGTCCAAAACAACACGGAGGATGGCAGACGATGAGCTTTTCCGACGGGCTGGGCGTGTTGAAACTCGAATGCCCGCAAGGTCATCCGGTGGGCAGGATCCTCAAAGAGGCCGCGCATCAGTCGGTCCAATTCGACCCCGGTGCACAGGTCGGGCCACGCCGATTCTGGCCGGACGAAGACGGGCAGGGCCAGTTCAAAGCGCACTGCCGCTATTGCGACAAACCCGTGGGGGACTCCATCGCGACGCTGCAGAACAAATACAACGAATTGCTCGCCGACCCCGCCCAGATGTACGCAACCGCGACGGTCCCGTACCTGTAGCCACCGCCCCGGCGGGGCGACGGCAGGACTTAGGATTCGCCAATGGGCGGTTCAGTCACTCCTGACGAGGCGATCGAAGCGATCCGGGGGACCGGGGGAGCGTGTCCCGGTTACCGGGCGTTGCACGCCAAGGGAACCCTGTATCGCGGCACGTTCACCGCGACCCCCGAGGCGGCCGGGCTTTCTCGCGCCAAACACTTCGACGGCGCCACCGTCGCGGCGCTGATCCGGTTTTCCAATGGATCGGGCAAGCCCACCCAGCGCGACGGCGCGCCCGGAGTGCGCGGCATGGCAGTGAAATTCACACTGCCCGACAAGTCCACCACCGATGTGTCGATGCAGACCGCGCGGCTGTTCACCTCGAGCACGCCGGAGGGGTTCGTAGATCTGCTCAAAGCGCTGCGGCCGAGCCTGACCACCCCGGCGCGCATTGCGAAGTATCTGGTCACCCACCCGCGCGTGCTGGCCGCGCTGCCGATCCTGGGCGCGGCGAACAGAATTCCGGCCAGTTACGCCACCTGCGAATATCACGGGCTGCACGCTTTTCGCTGGGTAGCCGCTGACGGCAGTGCGAGATTCGTTCGCTACCACATGATTCCCGCGGTCGGGGAGAAATTCCTGTCGCCGCTGGCGGCCCGCAACCAGGGCGCCGACTTCCTCACCGACGAACTGCAAACCCGCCTCGCCGCCGGGCCGGTGCGGTTCTATTTTCGCGTCCAAATCGCCGGCCCGGGGGATTCGATCGTCGATCCGTCGGTGCCTTGGCAGGGTTCGGAGATGGTCACCGTCGGCACCCTTGACGTCACTGGCGTTGACACCGAACGCGAACACGACGGCGATATCGTCGTGTTCGACCCGATGCGGGTGACCGACGGCATCGAAGCCTCTGATGACCCGGTGCTTCGCTTTCGCACACTCGCGTACTCGGCGTCGGTCAAGTTGCGTACCGGTGTGGATCGCGGCCCGCAGGCCCCGCCTGACCCCGCTTGAACCCAACGGGGCCGGGTGCTCAATCCGATGGGGCGGGCAACGCTAGGGCGGCGTCCACCGACCGGTAGACGGGCAGTGCGTCGCTGAGCCCGCACGCCGCCACGATGCGAGTCACGCGGGTGTGGGCGGCACTGGCGATGCGCAGCTCGACGCCGCGGGCGCGACATCGGCCGGCCTGCTCGGCCAGAACCTCGAACGCGCAGCAGCCCATGAAATCAAGGCCGCTCACGTCGACGACGAACAATCCCGGCGACGGGGCACTGGCGGCCGTCTCGGCGATCAGCTGGCGCCAGGTGTGTTCGTTGGCCGCGTCCACCTCGCCGCCCGCGTGGATCAACACCGCGGTGCTGCGGAAGTCGGTGGCGGCCCGCAGTGTGCTGTGCGGGGCGCCCAACTCGCGGAGCAGCCGGATGCTGAGCATTGGGTGAGGGGTAAAGGGTTCTGCGATATCCACGCTCATGGTGCGCTCCTAATCGACTGGCGTCGTAACGCCGCGATGGATGCCCGTCCTGCGCGTCTGAAGACAGACTTTCGTCGCTCGAATCTCATTCGTATAACAAGACAGGGCGGTCTGTCTACCTCTTCGGCCTGAGAGTATGGTTAATCCTCGCTATGGCAATCCCGGAGGCCACCACGCCGGCTGTGTCGGCTCGCGAGCGCATTTTGGGGGCCGCATACGATCTGTTCAGTCGGCGCGGCATCCGGGCCGTCGGCACCGATGAGGTAATCGATCGTGCCGGGGTGGCCAGAGCCACGCTCTATCGGCACTTCGCCACGAAGGACGACCTGGTGCTGGCGGTGCTGCAGCGTCGCGAAGAACTCTGGACTTTCGGTCTGATCGAGCAGAAGTCACGGGCGCGCGGCAACACGCCCGCGGAACAGTTGCTGGCGATCTTCGACGTCCTGCACGAGTGGTTCCAAAGCCGCGACGGCTACGAAGGCTGC
The DNA here is from genome assembly GCF_022354805.1 of Mycobacterium liflandii. Lineage (NCBI taxonomy): Bacteria > Bacillati > Actinomycetota > Actinomycetes > Mycobacteriales > Mycobacteriaceae > Mycobacterium > Mycobacterium liflandii. Next base: position 2,925,214 of record NZ_CP023138.1, read on the forward strand.
TCATTCATCAACGTGTTGCTCGAACTGGGGGCCGATCACCCCGCCGGGCGGGCGTGCATCGGCCACATCGACCACGTCCGCGGCATCGTGCGTGAACGAGCGGTGGCCGCAGGGCTGCACGACGTCGAGGATTTTGCCTGGTCCTGGCACATCCTGATGAAGGGCGCCATTATCTTGGCAGCGGTGGGTGACCCGGATTCGGCCCGCCGCGCCCAGCGCATGGCCCAGGTGCTCATCGAACAGCACCGCGCGGCCGGTGCGGCGGCCTGCTAGTCAGGCCAGGTCAAGCCTCGGCGGTCTGCGCCTTGCGGTGGTGTTCTTCCTCCAATTCGGCGATGGCCCGGGCGGTGCGTTCGCGCAGCAGGATCGCCGCGATGAGGCCGCCCACGACGGCGATCACCAGCCCGACCCAGGAGAACCGCTGCAGCCAGTGTTCGGCCGCCATGCCTGCGTAGTACACCAGCGCGGTGGTACCGCCCGCCCAGCAGATCGCCCCGGACACGTTGGCGGTCAGAAATCGCGGGTAGTGCATCTTCAGGGCACCGGCCAGCGGGCCGGCCAGGATCCGTAGCAGCGCGATAAAACGACCGAAGAAGACCGCCCGAGAGCCCCAGCGACTGAACAACCGTTCGGCGAGCGCGACGTGCCCCGGGCCGAAGTGCTTGGGAAAACGCCGCCCGAGCCGGTCGAACAGCGGCATGCCGAACCGGCGTCCGATCGTGTAACCGATCGAGTCGCCGATCACCGCGCCGATCACGGCCGCCGCCCCAACCCCGACCGGATTCACGGCCAGCTCGTGATGCGATGACAGGAGGGCGGCGCTGACCAACACGATCTCCCCGGGAAGGGGAATGCCCAGGCTCTCGACCCCGACGACGGCGCCGACCAGGATGTAGACCGCTAGTGGCGGAATCGTGTGCAGCAGGGCTTCCACATCCATGGCTAAAGGATGCCTGACGGACGCGAGATGTGCGTCCGAAACGCAGCCGAGCAATGTATCGGCGCGTCCGCGCCTCGGTCGCATCCAGCCAATTACGGTCGACTCGCCGGCGGTTCGGCGAATTCGCGCAACTGGCGCCAAGTTCAGCCGCAACTCGCCATGCAGATCGGGGTCGGCGTTATAGCGTTGCTAGGGGCCCAGACGTTGGCTTGAACGAGCTGAGGAGAGCCGGTGGAATACAACATCGCCCAGGTATTCTCGGCGGTGGCCGCTGCCAACCCGGACCGAGACTGCATCGTCTACGGGGATCGGCGATTCACCTTCGCTCAAACCGAACGGCGTGCCCGCCGCTTGGCTCGGGCGCTGCACCAGTGGGGTTTCGGCGCCAGCCGGGAACGGTCGCAATTGGCGCCCTACGAGTCGGGTCAAAGTCACCTCGGCCTGTATATGACCAACTGCAACGAGTTCCTCGAAGGGATGGTCGGCGCGTACCAGGCGCGGGTCGCCCCGTTCAACATCAACTATCGCTACGTTGCTGACGAACTCGCGTACCTGCTGCGCAATGCCGGCGCGGATGCGGTCATCTACCACGCTCGGTTCGGTCCGACGTTGGCCGAGACGTTGGAGAAGGCCGGCGGTGAACCGCAGCTGATCCACGTGGACGATGAGTCCGGAAATGATCCGCTGCCCGGCGCGGTGCGCTATGAGGAGCTACTGGCGTCGGTATCCGACGAGCCGCTAGACGTCGAGTTGTCGCCAGACGACCTGTACATGCTCTACACCGGCGGCACCACCGGGATGCCGAAGGCGGTGCTGTGGCGTCAGCACGACATCTTTATGAACTCGATGGGTGGGCGAACGTTCGGCACCGGCGAGCTGGTGACCGGGCTCGACGACATCGTCGAGCGATCCCGGCAAGGAGGACCGGGCTCGATGACGGTCGCTCCGCTCATGCACGGCGCTGCGCAGTGGGCGGCGTTCATCAGCCTGTGCGGCGGCCGGCCGTTTGTGATGCCGCAAATGGCCACCCGCTTCGATCCAGCCGCGGCGTGGGCGATGGCCGCTCGGGAACGGGTGATGTCGCTGTCGATTGTCGGCGACGCCTTCGGCCGGCCATTGCTCGACGAACTCGAGTCCGGCGACTACGACCTGTCCGCCCTGTCGGTGCTGTTTTCGGGTGGCGCCGCGCTCAGCGCCGGGGTCAAGCAGCGTTTCGTCGATCTGTTGCCGCAGTTGACGATCCTGGACGCGGGCGGGTCATCAGAATCGGGATCACAAATGGTCCAGGTGTCCAGTCGGGTGCTTCCCGCAAGCGGACGCTTCGACCCGATCCCGGGTGCGGTGGTGGTCAGCGAGGATTTGACCAGAATCCTCACGCCGGGGGACAGCGAGATCGGCTGGCTTGCCCAGCAGGGCGTGATACCGCTGGGCTACCTCGGTGCCAAAGCCAAGACCGCGCGGACCTTTCCCGTCATCGAAGGAATCCGGCATTCGGTTCCCGGCGACCGGGCGCGCTGGGACGCCGACGGCACGATCGAGCTGCTGGGCCGGGATTCGGTCACCATCAATTCCGGTGGCGAGAAGATCTTTGTCGAGGAGGTGGAGGCCGCGATCGCCGAGCATCCTGCCGTCTATGACGTCGTGGTGACGGGGCGGCCCAGCCCGCGCTGGGGAAACGAAGTCGTCGCGATCGTGCAGCTGGCCGAGGGCGCGGCCCCCGACCCCGACAGCATCATCGGGGAGGCCGCGCGACACATCGCCCGCTACAAGCTGCCGAAGGAGATTGTCTTCTGCCCCAAGGTGCAACGTTCGCCGGCCGGCAAGCCGGATTACCGGTGGGCCAAAGCTACCGTCGCCCCGCAAGATTGAGGCTGCGGCTCAGGGCAGGAAGCGCTTGCGCAATCGGTCGAAAGCCGTGGGTTGCGGGCAGGCCTGGTAGGACTCGTAGAGTTCGCGCGCCAGCTCCCGAACCGGGCTCGCGGTGGTATCGAGTTCGAAGTCGTACTCGGCATCGCGGTGGGCAGCGCGCGCGCTGCCGCGGTTCCATCCCGCATAGCGGTCGCCGCGCTCTTCTTCCCGACGGGCGCCTTCTTCATCGGAGACGTGAACCCCGACCATCCAGACCTGAGCACCTTCGAAAATCTGGAGTGCATCGATGAGCCACTCCCGTTTCCAGATCACGTCATCGGCGACGACGTTCATGCCGTTGTCCAGGTAGGCCCTGATTGCGTGGTAGCGCGCATGCATGGCCTGGTCCAGGATGGGCCCCGGGTGCACGGTGAACCAGTCCAGCCCGTCGGCCTCGACCACGCTTTCCCAGGTGTAGTACTGCGGCCACACTCGCGCGAGGTCAAGTTGCTTGGGCGGCAGCGCCTTCCAAAACACGTCGATACCCAGGTGCATCCAACATTCGGCAGCCAAATCCTGGAATGCCAGCGCGAGCGAAGTTTTTCCCGCGCTGGATCCGCCGTTAAGGAGGATGAGCTTGCCCTTTGCCATTTCTGTCATAGCGGCATGAGGCTATCGCAGCTGCTCACGCGTTGGGCCCGTTTGCGAGCCAGATTTGCTGGGCAAATCGCCAATCACGCGGGTGGCGGGCGTGGCTGCGCTTTAGTTTCCGAATGAGCGCAACGACGGATTTCGCGCGGAGGTCAGGCTTGTGATGATCTGAATACAACCTTTTCCAGAATGCCTGTCGGGGAGTTACCCGCGGCCTAGGATCGGTAGCCACCGAGTGCTCGATATGTTGGGCGGGGGGCTGCCGGTGGCACCGGGGTTGGCGGCACGGGCGGTCCGGGCGGTCAGGGCGGTGCGGGTGGCAACGGCGGGAGCGGCGGCGCAGCCAGTGGGAACGGCGCCAGCACCGCCGGCACCGGCGGTGACTTCGCGCTCGGCGGCAACGGCGGCGACGGGTAGCCGCTTTGGCCTCAGCCCCTCAGCCCCTCAGCCCGTCAGTCCGTCAGCGCCGCGCGCTCACGGGCTCGAAGACGAACACCTTGCGGGTGCCGGTGCGCTTGACATAGGTGTCATGCGCAGGCCACAGCGCGATCAGCCTCGGCATGTTGCGGTCCACCTCTTGCGCCGTGGCGGGTCGCGACAGATAGTCAGCAGCAGCGCCGTCAATCTCGATGCGGGCCTTCGGGTCAGCGAGCAGGTTGTACGGCCAACTCGAGGCCGTATCCAAGCCGAAGTTCTCACACACGGCGACCACGTTCGAGCCATCCCACACGTAGTGCAGCGGAACCGTTCGCTCTTTGCCGGTGCGCCTGCCTTTCGTGGTAAGCAGCATCGTCGGCATCTCGGAACCACCCATGGAGAGCCGGCCCCGGCTCACCCGTATCAGCGCCCGGTCTACCGGCGTGCCGACGCGCTTGAAGATCGCCGCGAACCATCGGTAGTGGCCTATTCGGCGCAGCATGCTCAGGTAGAGGCCATACAGCTGGTTCGGTCCTTCATGAGGCATGAGTCAAGGGTCTCACCGGAATCGGGCTGAGCGTGTGCAAATGGGCGCGACATATTGACCGGTTGTGCGTTCTCGAGCCGGCCGCGGCGCTCGACCCGAGCGCGCCGTCTGCCCGGAGCGTTCGGTCGCTCGACGTGGATTGACGGCCCATGGTGTGGGGGACTTTGCGGCACAGGGCTTTTGCTAGCTGCGATGGCTTTCGGTCTCGGGCGGTGGCATCGCTGCCCGCTAGGGGCTCATGGCTCAACCCGGCTCCGCCCCGCTCGAACAGGATTTCGATTGTCTCATCGGGATTTGACGAGTTGGGAGTTCGGCCAAGCTCGGTGCGGGGACAGGGCTCCGGCGTTGTTGATTAGCAGGCTTGTGAGCTGGGGAATTGTGGATTGAGGAGGTCTAGGCGGCGGTTGGCGGTCAAAGCGGTGATCCGGCAGGCTTCGGCGATGTTGTCGGCGCCGTTGAGGCGGTGCAGATTGATCGCGGTGTTGCGTAGCGTTGCTAGGACCTGTGCGCCGTTTCCGGTATGTGCCCTTTGACGGTCTTCGTCGAAGGTGACGTCGCGTATCCAGTGCAGGCTGTTCTCGATTCCCCAGTGTTGACGCATCCAGGTCATGATCGCGGTAGGGCGGGCGTGCTCGAACGGCAGGCTGCAGATGGCATAGACCACCTCCACGCTGCGCTGGTCGGTGGCGGTGATCAAACGTTCACGAGTGATCCGGATGATTTGTTTTGCGTAGGGGAAGCCGATTCCTCGTACAGCGGTGATGATTTGCAGGGTGCGGGTCTCGACACGGCCGTGGCCGCGGGAGTCATCGGTAGCGGCTGCGGGCACCTCGGCCCAGGGCAGCGCGGTGATACGCGCAAGTATTTTGGCTTGGTTGGACTTGACGATCATCAGGTAGTGCGACTTCAAGGTGGCGCAGATCAACTTCGCGGTGACGACCTGGGTATGCATCGCATCCACGGTGACCAGCCACCGCAAGCTACCCGGCAGCAGCGTGAGCAGGGCACGTACGCAGGGAATTTCATTGCTTTTCTCGGCGACAGCGAGTTGACCGAGCACCAATCGGGCACGGTGGGCGAACACCGACACGAGATGCGTGGCTGTCGCTTTGGCGCGTAAAGCACCACGCAGCATCTTGCCGTCCAACGCGATCGGCACCAATCCACTGGGGTCGCTGCTGGCCACGTGTGCAGTGAAGTAACTGCCCATCCTGGCGTTGAGGTCGGCGGGGTCTAGCCGAGACAAAACAGCGCGGAAGGTCTTCTCACTGGGCCGCCGGAACCGGACCCCTAATTAGGCCAACACATCATCGGGAGCGGTGGCCGCCCATGTGGCAAAACCAGCATAGCCGCGCATCCCCGCGGCAGTGGCCAGAACCGCGATCGCCAACAAAGCCATCAGCGAATACCTCCGACCGCGTGGTTCCCTCGGGTCTGGCACCGAGGCCAACACATCGAGAAACTCCGATCCGATGAGCTCGCTGCGCTCACCAGGACTCCAGCGGTCGAACACCTCTGGAACCGACGACACAGGCAATACTGAAACGGTAGGCACGGGCAACTCCAGACCAACGACGAACAGTAACCAACTCGATCGTTCTCCAGATAGCCCGTGCCTACACTCCGGCCCCAATAGCGCGGCACCAAAGATCATCAACCCAGCTCACAAGCCTGCTAATCAACAACGCCGGAGCCCTGGAGCAATATGGATTCGAACCGAAACAGACGACGTTTCTGCGGGCGCATTCGGGATTCGACGTCAAACACATCGAAGATGTGAAAAAGGCGGTGAACAACCTGGTCCGAGATTCCGACTTCGACTCAATCGTCCAGGGTCGTCGCATGACCATCCATTTCTACTCGCAGATGTTCGACGACATCCTGGAGGCGTCGACGGTCTAGCCGCTTTGCCGGTGATCGCTGCCTGACAAGGCATCGCTGACGGCTCCCACCGCCGGGCGAGCGCGATCGGGCATTGATGGTTGCCTGCGGGTCTCCCGGCGCAGGCGGACGCAGCCGTTAGACTTTCCTGCGATGTCCACCCTGACGTGCTTCACAACGCATCGCGATCGGGCATGAACGATCACCCAGACAGCGGTGTCTCGGTCGGCTTGACCGGTAGGCCACCGCGGGCTATCCCAGACCCCAAGCCGCTGAGCTCACACGGGCCCGCCAAGGTCGTTGCGATGTGCAACCAGAAGGGCGGGGTGGGCAAGACCACGTCGACCATCAACCTGGGCGCCGCGCTGGCCGAGTACGACCGACGAGTGCTGCTGGTGGACATGGATCCCCAGGGTGCGCTGTCGGCGGGCCTGGGAGTGGCCCACTACGAGCTGGAAAAGACCATCCACAACGTGCTGGTGGAGCCCCGGGTGTCCGTCGATGACGTGCTCATCCATACCCGGGTGAAGAACCTGGACCTGGTGCCCAGCAACATCGACCTGTCGGCCGCCGAGATTCAGCTGGTCAACGAGGTGGGCCGGGAACAGACGCTGGGGCGGGCGCTCTACCCGGTGCTGGATCGCTACGACTACGTGCTGATCGACTGCCAGCCCTCCCTGGGGCTGCTTACCGTCAATGGGCTGGCCTGCGCCGACGGTGTCGTCATCCCGACCGAATGCGAGTACTTCTCGCTGCGTGGCCTGGCGCTGCTGACCGACACCGTGGAGAAGGTGCGCGACCGGCTGAGCCCCAGGCTGGACATCAGCGGCATCCTGCTCACCCGCTATGACCCGCGCACGGTCAACTCCCGGGAGGTCATGGCCCGCGTCGTCGAACGATTCGGTGACCTAGTGTTCGATACCGTGATCACCCGCACGGTTCGTTTCCCGGAGACCAGCGTCGCCGGCGAACCCATTACGACGTGGGCCCCCAAGTCCGCTGGCGCCTTGGCCTATCGCGCGTTGGCCCGTGAGTTCATCGACCGATTCGGCGTGTGAACGGCACCGAGAGCTCAGCGGCGGAACCTCAGAACGGCTACCCGGACAGTTTCCGAGTACGGCTGACCAACTTTGAGGGGCCGTTCGACCTGCTGCTACAGCTGATCTTTGCGCACCGACTCGACGTCACCGAGGTGGCGTTGCACCAGGTCACCGACGACTTCATCGCCTACACCAAAGCCATCGGCGCCCAGCTGGACCTGGAGGAGACCACCGCGTTCTTGGTGGTGGCCGCGACCTTGCTGGACCTCAAGGCGGCGCGGCTACTGCCGGCCGGCCGGATGGACGATGAAGAGGACCTCGCCCTGCTCGAGGTTCGTGACCTGCTCTTTGCCCGGTTGCTGCAGTACCGCGCGTTCAAGCACGTCGCCGAGATGTTCGCCGAGCTGGAGGCCACCGCGCTGCGCAGCTACCCGCGGGGTGTGTCGCTCGAGGATCGCTACGCCACGCTACTTCCCGAGGTGATGCTCGGCGTTGACGCCGAGCGCTTCGCCCAGATCGCCGCGGTCGCGCTGACTCCGCGGCCGGTGCCCACGGTGGCCATCGGGCACCTGCATGAACAGACGGTGTCGGTTCCCGAGCAGGCCAAGCACCTGCTGACCATGCTGGAGTCGCGCGGCACCGGCCAGTGGGCATCGTTTTCGGAGCTGGTGGCCGACTGCACGGCGCCAATCGAGATCGTCGGCCGCTTCCTGGCGCTGCTCGAACTGTATCGGAGCAGGGCGGTAGCATTCGACCAGTCAGAGCCCCTTGGCGTGCTCCAGGTTTCGTGGACCGGGGAACGACCGACCAGCGAAGCCTTGGTAGAAGTGCGAGATCAATAATGACCGAACAAGTACCCGATCCCGAGCTGGGCTCGGAACTGTCCTCGGGCATTCCCGACATCGCCGAGCCCGCCGAGATGGAACCCGAAGAACTCGGCTCGGTGCTGGAGGCGCTGCTGCTGGTGATCGACACCCCAGTGACCGCCGAGACGCTGGCGACGGTGATCGACCAACCGGTGTACCGGGTGGCGGCCAAGCTGCGGCTGATGGCCGACGAACTCATCGAACGCGACAGCGGCATCGACCTGCGGCACAACAGCGAGGGCTGGCGGTTGTACACCCGCTCCCGATTCGCGCCCTATGTGGAGAAGCTGTTGCTCGATGGCGCCCGAACCAAGCTCACCAGGGCGGCTTTGGAGACGCTGGCGGTGGTGGCCTACCGTCAGCCGGTCACGCGGGCGCGGGTGAGCGCGGTGCGCGGGGTCAACGTGGATGCCGTGATGCGAACCCTGCTGGCGCGCGGCCTGATCACCGAGGTGGGCAACGATGAGGACAGCGGTGCGGTGACGTTTGCGACCACCGAGTTGTTCCTGGAGCGGTTGGGGTTGACGTCGCTGACCGAACTGCCCGATATCGCGCCGCTGCTGCCCGACATCGACAGCATCGAGGACCTGAGCGCCTCGCTGGACACCGACCCGCGATTCATGAAACTCGCCGGCACCCAGCCCTCCGATCAGTCGGTGACCTTCGATGTGGACCGAGACTGATGACAGACACCGAGGATTTCGAACAGGAACGCGGCATCCGCCTGCAAAAGGTGTTGTCCCAGGCGGGGATTGCCTCGCGGCGGGCCGCGGAGAAGCTGATCATCGACGGGCGCGTCGAGGTGGATGGCCAGGTGGTCACCGAGCTGGGGACCCGGGTCGACCCGGACACCTCGCTGATCCGGGTCGACGGAGTCCGGGTCATTCTCGATGATTCGCTGGTCTACCTGGCCCTCAACAAGCCGCGCGGCATGCACTCGACCATGTCCGACGACCGCGGCCGGCCGTGTATCGGTGACCTGATCGAGCGCAAGGTCCGGGGCAACAAGAACCTCTTTCACGTCGGGCGGTTGGACGCCGACACCGAAGGGCTGATCCTGCTGACCAACGACGGTGAGCTGGCACACCGGCTGATGCATCCCTCCCACGAGGTGCCCAAGACGTATCTGGCCACCGTCGCCGGGACGGTACCGCGGGGTCTGGGTAAAAAGCTCAGGGCGGGAATCGAATTGGAGGACGGGCCGGTCCGCGTCGACGGATTCGCCGTGGTGGATGCGATACCCGGCAAGACATTGGTACGGGTGACACTGCACGAGGGCCGGAATCGAATCGTGCGCCGGATGCTGGCCGCGGTGGGATTTTCGGTGCAGGCGCTGGTGCGCATCGATATCGGTGGGGTGTCGCTGGGCGAACAGCGCCCGGGCAGTGTCCGGGCGTTACGCCGCGACGAAATCGGCCAGCTGTACAAGGCGGTTGGGCTGTGAGCGGCATGAGCGTATTGAGTGAAACGAGCGGACGAGCGTAGTGAGTGTTGGAACGAGCGGAACGAGCGTAGTGAGTGCCGGAACGAGCGGAACGAGCGGAACGAATGAGCCCGCGCCGGTCGGGTTAGTCGTCGCGATCGACGGCCCGGCCGGCACCGGAAAATCCTCGGTGTCAAGGGGATTGGCTCGCGGTCTGGGATCACGGTTCCTGGACACCGGGGCGATGTACCGGATGGTCACCCTGGCCGTGCTGCGCGCCGGAATCGACCCGGCCGACGAGCAGGCGGTGGCCGATTGCGCGGCGAGCGCGCAATTGTCGGTGGGATACGACCCGGACGCCAGCAAGTTTTTCCTTTCGGGAGAAGACGTTTCCGCCGAGATCCGCGGTGACGACGTGACGCGGGCGGTCTCGGCGGTGTCGGCGGTGTCGTCGGTGCGCCAGCGGCTGGTCAATCTGCAGCGCGCGATGGCCGAGGGGACGGGCAGCATCGTCGTGGAGGGCCGCGACATCGGCACCGTGGTGTTCCCCGATGCGCGGGTGAAGATCTTCCTGACCGCGTCGGCCGAGACGCGGGCACGGCGGCGCAACGACCAAAACGTCGCGTCCGGCCTGGCCGACAATTACGAGGCGGTGCTGGCCGATGTGCGTCGGCGCGACCACCTCGACTCGACCCGGGCGGTGTCGCCGTTGCGCGCGGCGGCGGATGCGATCGTCGTCGATACCAGCGAGATGACCGAGGCCGAGGTGATCGCTCATCTGACCGAGTTGGTGACGCAGCGAAGCGGTGCGGCGCGGTGACGCAAGACGGCACCTGGTCCGACGAAAGCGATTGGGAGCTCGACGACGCCGATCTGGCCGACCTGGCCGAGGCCGCGCCTGCCCCGGTGTTGGCGATCGTGGGCCGGCCCAACGTCGGAAAGTCAACCCTGGTCAACAGGATCCTGGGCCGGCGCGAAGCCGTGGTGCAGGACATCCCGGGCGTGACGCGTGACCGCGTCTCCTACGACGCCTTGTGGAATGGACGCCGGTTCGTCGTCCAAGACACCGGGGGATGGGAGCCCGACGCCAAGGGGCTACAGCAGCTGGTGGCCGAGCAGGCGTCGGTGGCGATGCGCACCGCCGACGCGGTGGTCCTGGTGGTCGATGCCACCGTCGGTGCCACCACCGCCGACGAGGCGGCAGCCCGCATCCTGCTGCGCTCGGGCAAACCGGTGTTCCTGGCGGCCAACAAGGTCGACAGCGACAAGGCCGAAGCCGACGCGGCGACCTTGTGGTCGATGGGCCTCGGCGAGCCCCACGCCATCAGCGCCATGCACGGCCGCGGCGTGGCAGATCTGCTCGACACGGTGTTGAAAATGCTGCCCGAGGTGGCCGAGTCGGTCTCCGCGGGCGGGGGACCGCGGCGGGTGGCGCTGGTCGGCAAGCCCAACGTGGGTAAGAGCTCGCTGCTGAACAAGCTGGCCGGCGACGAGCGCTCGGTGGTGCACGACGTCGCGGGCACAACCGTCGATCCGGTGGACTCGCTGATCGAACTGGGCGGCAAGGTGTGGCGGTTCGTCGACACCGCGGGCTTGCGCCGCAAGGTCGGCCAGGCCAGCGGACACGAGTTCTATGCCTCGGTGCGCACGCGCGGGGCCATCGACGCCGCCGAGGTGGTGGTGCTGCTGATCGACGCCTCCCAACCGCTCACCGAACAGGACCTGCGGGTGCTGTCGATGGTGATCGAAGCGGGCCGGGCCGTGGTGCTGGCCTACAACAAGTGGGATCTGGTCGACGAGGACCGGCGCGACCTGCTCGACCGCGAGATCGATCGCGAGCTGGTGCAGATCCGCTGGGCGCAACGGGTCAACATCTCCGCCAAGACCGGACGCGCCGTGCAGAAACTGGTGCCGGCGATGGAGACCGCACTGGCATCCTGGGACACCAGGATCCCGACCGGCCCGTTGAACAGCTGGATCAAAGAGGTGGTGGCGGCCACCCCGCCGCCGGTGCGCGGCGGCAAGCAGCCGCGGATCCTGTTCGCCACCCAGGCCACCGCCCGCCCGCCGACGTTCGTGCTGTTCACCACCGGCTTCCTGGAAGCCGGCTACCGGCGGTTCTTGGAGCGGCGGCTGCGCGAGACGTTCGGGTTCGAGGGCAGCCCCATCCGGATCAATGTTCGGGTCCGCGAAAAGCGGGGGGCCAAGCGCCCCGGCAGGCGCTAGGCCCGCGGACCTGGGCTCGGGCCCAGGTGTCGCGCAGGTCACTCGGGCCTTGCGCGGAGGCGTGGTTGGACTGAGGTAGGCTTTCGACCTGCTGCCGATGCAGACATCGGCGGCAACGGGCTGTGGCGCAGTTTGGTAGCGCACTTGACTGGGGGTCAAGTGGTCGCAGGTTCAAATCCTGTCAGCCCGACCAGAACGTTCTTACTCAAACCAGTGACCGAAAAGACACTGGCCAAGGTGAGCGACTCCGTTCCGGTAGATCTAGGAGCCCCTGCTTGACGGGGGTTTTCTTCATTCATAGCGGCTACTGCGTCGCTCTGAGTCGGGACAGAGTTGCCCTTCGCCCTATGCTGTGCAAACACGTGCGCTGCCTCCTCTAGCTCAGCGAACAGCGGCGTCCTTTGATCGTTGGCAACTTCCGTGTCATCGATGTAGAAGCGCTCATAGAAGGTTTGATTTAGGTGACGACGGACTTCGTTGGGTACGTTCGCGTATAGCGATTGCGGATCTTCGACCAGGTGCAATGCATCGCGGAGCACCGATGCTCCGATTGCCAGCTCTTCACTCGTGCTCGCGAGGCTGGCTTCGATGTTTGCTCGCTCCATCTTCAGCGCGTTGAGCTTGGCGCGAATCTTGTCCCGTGGCATCTCGCCGTCAGCCGCGAGGTCGATGAGCCGTGATTCCCTCACATCGATCTGCTTCAACCGGCGCGTCATGCTGGCGTGCAACTCCCGCGTGTTTGCCTGAGAGTCGCTGACTGTATCCGCCAGGAGCCTCCTCACATCCTGAATGAAATCGTCAGGGAGCCGCAGCGTGGTGTAGTGCTCAGCGATTGCCTTTTCGATGAGTTCGACGCGCAGGTGCGGCAGGTCGCATAATCCCTCTTGACGTCCTCGGCATGCGTAGTACGCGTACTTTCCGCCGTTGCCTGTGACTTCCGTGTAGATCATTCGCGAAGTCCGTCCCGCGTGGTGGCAGCGTTGGCAGAACAGCGCTCCCTTGAGGTAGTGCTGGTGGACGCGATCGCGTTGTCCTCGGGCGCTGCGAGCATGGACCACGTCTTGGGCGCGGTCGAAGAGAGCTTGACTGACGATTGGTTCGTGGCGACCGGGGTACATATCGCCCTTATAGGTGACAAAGCCTACGTAGTAGGGATCGCTAAGCATTCGGTGCAGTTTCGAGGCTGAGACTGGGGTCCCCTTGGGGGAGCGCCTGTTTGGTCGGGCTGTCAAGCCTAGGTCTGCCATTGTCGCTTCTAGCCGTTCGACGGAGTACTCGCCTGTCGCGTACAGCTCCCAGGCTTTTCGTACGAGCGGTGCTCGTTCCGGGTCTAGGGCGATGGTGTTGATCTGGCGGCCTTCGTAGTCGACACGTACGTTCTTGTAGCCCAATTTGGCGAGTGAGACGGTGCCGCCTGCCTTGGCCTTATTGCGCATTTTCGTCTGGACGTCCAGACCCTGCAGAGTGTTCTGCAGGCCGTTCATGATGTCGAGCATCCCTTCCATGGCCACGGCGGTCGGGCCTTCGCCGAAGTCCTCTTTGGCCGAGACCAGTCGGACGCCGAGCTTCTTGAGTTGTGTCTGGACGATCGCTGCGTCGAAGTGATTGCGGAAAGCGCGCGAGCGCATATAGACGATGACGTACTTGATACCTCGGCGCTGATGGACATACGCCAGTAGTTCTTTGAACACCGGGCGCTCGTCAAGCGTCTTGGCTGAATGCCCGGGCTCTATAAACTCTCGATCGATCTTCACCCCCATGCTGTCTGCCTTGGTACCGGTGACCTCGCGTTGGGTAGTGATGGAATTGCCGTCCGGGTCGATGTCGATCGCCGTGTAGAGCTGCTTCTTGGTGGAGACCCGCAGATATGTCACTGCTAGGTCGAGACTAGGGACGCTGGCGTCATTACGGTCAGTCACGTTCAAGCTCCTTGTGCGAGATCAAAGCTGGGGTCGTACTCGTGGACAACTGCGTCAAAGTGAGTCTCGATCTCCCGCAGCACGTCCTCGGGCAATTTGGGGTATCTCGCACGGAGATACGGCCCGATCGAGGGCAACTCGCCAGCCGCAATCCATCCAACAATCGTGAACAAGTCGATGGCCGGTATACCGAGGACACCTCCGATCGCCCTGAGGCTCTCCGCCTTCGGGGTAGGGATCATGCCCAGGGCTCCGGCACTGATCTCGAAATGGGAGCAAAAGCTCGATCTCAAGGTGCCACGATGGAGCATCCGCCGCATGAAGACTAAGTGGGGATCGTGCAACCGCGAGACCCGACATATCTGGATCAACGTCGAACTCGCCAAGAAGCACCCAGACTGCTTGGAGTACATCCTCGTCCACGAGATGACCCACTACCTTGAACGCAACCACGGCGAACGCTTTACAACACTCATGGACGGTTTCATGCCCGACTGGCGCAGTCGGCGTGACCAGCTGAACGACGCTCCGCTGGCGGAGGAGGATTGGGAACAGCGCCGTGCTTGAATCAATGAGTGACCATCGGGAGCGCACGCGGCGGTTGGTCCACGTAAACAACTTTCGGGGAGAGCTGCTGCCGCATGACTGACAACGTATTACGCACACCGCTCTGGGACGACAACCCCTCGGAAGTCGATCTGCTGGGCTTCGACGCTGTCGTTGCTCCCATCTAGATGCCATCGTGGCGGAGGAACTCGATCCACTGACGATTGGGGTTCATGCGAAGTGGGGCGGCGGCAAATCGACCGTGCTGAACCTTATTGACGACGCGCTCTTCGACGTCGACGGTGTCCGCGTAGTCAGTACAAACCCGTGGGAGTTCGATGATCACGAGGATGTCAAGGGCACCATTATCGCGGAAGTGCTCGACGGTTTGCGCGAGCACTTTGATCAAGATGCCGGCCTAACCGAGAAGATCGGAGAGCTGCTCGGGCGGATCAGCTGGTCACGGGTTGGCACAGTCGTGGCGAAAGGAGTTCTCACCCAAACGTTGGACTTCGCGGGCTTGGCGGAGGCCTTGAAGCCGAAGTCGCGCAACTCACCTGAATCGATGGCTGGCTTCAAGACAGAATTTGGCAAGCTGATCGATTCATTGCCGGATACACGACGCATTGTCGTTTTGGTTGATGACCTGGATCGCTGTATGCCCTCCGCGACGGTCGCCACCTTGGAGGCAATCAAGCTCTTTCTCTCCGTGTCTGGCATGGTTTTCGTCATCGCAGCCGATCAGGACATGGTTCGTGATGCCATCGCGATGAACCTCGGGGGGTCGCCGGAGTCCAGCCGATATGCCCAGCGCTACCTCGACAAGATTGTCCAGCTGCCGGTTTCTTTGCCGTTCCTGCCTGCGCATGAGGCAGACGCGTACCTCGGGCTTCTGCTTGCGAAGGCCGGATTGGATGACGACGCATTCACGGCCCTCGTCGCCCACGCGAGCGACCGTCGCAAGGCGAACAAGGTTCCGCTGCTGTCTGAAATGGACGGCCTTGCGGCCAAGCCCGATGACGACACACTCAGACTCGCAAGTCAGCTCGTCCACGGCCTGCGAAGCGACAAGGTCGTCAATCCGCGTGAGATCAAGCGTTTTCTCAACGCTTTTCAAGTCCGAAACCGAATCGCGCAGGCACGCGGCGTAAGCGTTCGTGCGGATGTTCTCGCGAAGCTGCTCTTGCTCGAAGATCGCTTCAGGGTAGATTTCGAGAAGCTGGTCAACACGCCTGATCTGGAGCGAAAAACACTGCTGGACACCTGGCAGAAGTGGGCTTCGGGAGAGGGCAGCGCCAAGCCCGAGGGCGTTTCTGAGGATAGTAGAGAATGGGCTGCGGCTGAGCCCGACCTGTCGTCGGAGAAAATCGGCCCATACCTGACTCTTGCCGCGTCGCTTGCTATTACACGCCAGAGCGGCACGCCGCTTGACGCGGAGCTTGCTGCCCTATTGGCCGAATTGACCGGTGACTCAGAGACTCTGCGACGCACGGCGGTCGACAAACTCGTCGAGCGGTCGGAAGATGATCAGCGCATTGCGATTGAGGCGCTGTTCGCCCAGGCGCGCCGACAAGATGAGGGCGGGTCGACCATCAGCTCGCTTATCGACATCGCGGGAACGGCTCCCGCTCTCGCTCAAGACGTTGCCGCTGGACTGAAAGAGAGCTGCTGGAAGCAGATTGACGTGGGCAATGCCGTCGAGATGGCGAGTTCAAAGGTCCCCGAAATTGCGACCGTGGCGCGACAACTGGCTGAAGACGAGGTGATCGATGCAGAGGTGAGGCAGGCGGCCCTTAACGTGCTCGATGGAGGTACGAATTAATGGGCACTTGAGGCTCGTATGGCGGGAGTGCCAAGCAGGTTTGGAAGGACGCTCGGCAGCAGATTCTTGACCTCCCGCCGGGCGCTGGCAGTGGTGATTCGGGAGGCGGCGAGCAGCCAAGCGAGAAACCTCTGGAAGATCTTTGGGGATCGATCGGTGATGCGCTTGATTCCGACGATCCCTCGCCTCACCGGCCGATAGTCGACGAATCGAAGATCGCGTTACCCGCGCTGATCCCATGGCTCGGCCGCCCCGGCAGAGGGTCCAGCGGCTCTGATGGCGGTAGCGAGGGTGGAGGCAACGGACGGGTCCGCTTGGGAGCGGGACGCCAAGGCTCTGGTTCTCGCCGGCAGGTGACTCGGAGTGCTGCACGTGGCGGCGCCGCGCTCGGTGCCGCATACGCCGTTCGTAGGGGCGACGCCGACTACTTGAAGGAGCTTGGGCTCGACCTCACTCGTTTGCAGGGCCTTAGCCCGATACGGCAGTGTGCCGAGATTCTTGACGCGGTGCTCGGAGAAGGCGCTCATCCGGACGAAATGGCACTACGCAAGGCGTCACTTGAGGCTCTCAAAGATGTTCTGACGAAGGGTGAACCACCGGATGAGATGGTGTCGCTGCGGGCTTTCGTTGTGAGCTATGTCTTTGAGCTATCTCTGGTGGAGCTACAGCGACAGGTAAACGAGGGTGCTCTTTCACCTGACGGCGTGGCGAAGAAAGAGCGCACGATCCGTGTCTATCTCGAAAAGCGGGTCCAGAATCTACCTATTCCTGGCGGAGGAGTCATCCAGCCGCGTGATCTGCGAACGCGAGCGGCCGAGCTGACAAAGGAAGTGATTAAGCTGCTGCGAGCACGCGGCGGAGGCACGCCGTGAACCTGGAGGTCCGCCCGGTCCAGTCGCAGCCGATCCACCACGACTTCACGCAAGTTGGGTGGGGAGAGCCAGGGGAGTCCGATTCGGACGTCGACGCGTCGCTGAACGCGTGGCTGTCACAACTCGGTGATGTCAGTGACCGGGTCATCGATCTTGTTCGACTTGCAGGCGCGGCGTACATTGCCGACCGGCTTCGACCCCGTGGCGCCGGCTTCTCCCGAACGATGCGTGTCCATGTCCATCTCACCGATGTCGCAGCGTGGACGCCGCTACTCGCGCAGTTTGAACGATTGCTGGATTGGGTGTCGGGGGATGCGTGGGAACTGAGCGCATCCGATGCCACCGCGCCGCGACCAGTCCTGGGCCAGCAGCCGTTCATCCCGCCCGATGATGTGCCCGACGCCGTCTCACTTCTCAGCGGCGGGCTCGACTCGTTCAGCGGTGCTGTGCTGAAGGGCGCGCCCGGACTGTTCCTCTCGCACACCGACAATCCAACGGTGACTGGCGCCCAGAGGCGCACATGGAATTGGTTGACTAGCAACGGGGTCGAGGGCGAGTGTGTCCGACTCTCGCTGAATGAAGCCAGTCGCAAGCGTGAGAACACAACACGTACTCGTGCACTCCTCTTCTATGCCCTGGCTGTGGCTCTCGCTGATGCTCGTGGCATAGATCGCGTCGAAGTGCCTGAGAACGGGTTTACAGGGCTGAATCTTTCGCTTGATAACGACAGAGGGGGCGTGTTGTCAACCCGATCCACGCATCCGTGGACCATGCACCTGATGCAAAGACTGCTCGATGACGCTGGGATCGATATTGAACTCGTGAACCCTTACGAATGGCAGACAAAGGGTGAACTGGTGCGGGCAGCGGCGGATGTCTGCCCGGCATTCGCTGAAGGGTTGGTGACAACACTGTCGTGCGCGAAGCTCGACGGGCGGACGTACAAGGGCGGGAATCCTAACTTGAACTGCGGTCTCTGCGTCGCTTGCCTTACACGTAGGGCTTCGATTCGTGCGGCGGGTCTTGAGGACAAGACTCCTTACCTTGCAACGATATTGACCGGCACGTCACTTGACCAGCTTCGCTCCCGACGTGGACTCGATGTCAGGGCAGTTATGAGCCGGGTGGAGGCCGAGATCGACGAATTCACGCTTCTGGAGAATGGTCCGTACCCTGATGACTTTGACCTCTCGGCAGCCGCTGAGCTCTGCCGTCGCGGATTTGCGGAGCTTGCGGTAGTGCTTGCGGAGCTGAGGTAGTGGGCCTGCCTAGCTTGGATTGTCACGCGCATGTATCGCCTAGCGTCACGAACCGTCAGATCGCTCAGCTTGGTACGGCAATCGTCTTTGCCATGACCCGGGAGCCCGCGGAGGCAGTCGAGGCCGCGCAACGCCGCGACCACAACATCCTCTGGGGCTGCGGAGCACACCCCTCATACGTCGCGCGTGGCGGAGCTGTCGACCTCGACGAGTTCGACCGTTGTGCAACGGGCTTCGCCATCGTCGGAGAGATCGGCATGGACCGTCGAAGCGGTAACCTGCATCATCAGGCGGAAGTGTTCGATGCACTACTCGATCGACTCAAGGACGAGCCAGTGCTCTTGTCAGTACACAGCGCAGGCTGCACGGCGGAGGTCGCCAAGATCGTCCGCCTACGCCGGACTCAAGGTGTAATCATGCACTGGTTTTCCGGCCGGCCCGAAGAGGTCGACGAGCTGCTATCGCTTGGGTGCTATTTCTCAGTGAACACAGCCATGCGCCGTGAAATCCTCACCGCTCTGCCGCTAGACCGGCTTCTACCGGAGACCGACTTCCCAGTTGCTCGAAGGCGTACTGGGAGCAAGCCTGGTGACACTGACCAGCTTGAGAAGCTTCTCGCCGAGATCCACGACTCTGATCCAATGCACGTGCGGCGTCAGTTCTACCGAAACCTCAGACGGATGTCTGTCGGCACAGGGGCGATCGATCGAATGCCGATGCACGTAGCGGACTTGCTGCTCGCCGCATAAAGTCGTGCTTCCGATCGGACGTGGCTGGAACCAATTCGCTCATGCGTCGGGGTTAACGATTGCGCCATCGACAGCCGCTACAACGACAAGCGTCCAACTCAGCGCGCCTAAGCTACCAATATGGAGTGAGATCTGCTGCTGGCTGGTCTCGATCTACAGGTATTCCAAGTGCCAAGCGGGAGATTAATCCGAAAGTCGATCAGTGAGCCGCGCGCATCATAATGCCGCGCTCGTGAAGTGCCTTCCAGACGCTGCCCTTACTCTTGCCAAGCTGGTGCGCGATGGCGCGAATGGATAGGCCTTCTTCGACGTAGAGTGTGATAGCTCGGTCGATCTCCCGTTCCGTCATTGGTTGGTAGCGCATGGCGATGCCATGGTCGGCCAAAATCTTGAGCACTCCGCCCTTCGAAACGCCGTAGCGTCGGCAGAGTTCGTTGGTGGAGGTGCCGGAGCGATAGGTGGCAACTAGATCCGTGATGGCGTCGGGAGAGAGTCGCCGGTCAAGCCGATGTGGCCGTGCTGGCGGGTTTGTGCCGGTCAGAGGGCGTTTTGGTGTTGTATCGATCAGTGCAGCCAGTCGACGAAGACCTACTACGTCATGGTTTGAATAGTTTTGCAACAGGCCGACACAAGTCAGCGTGCATTTTTGGCCGTCTGACCGTCCGTTTCCGGTCGTTTGACCCACATGTTTGACCCAAACCAGCTCTGGAAGGCACCCCTAAACCCGTTTGCTGTGCGGCGGACAATCGACCCATGACGTGCGACGGATCTACCGGGGAGCCTCCCGAACCGGTGCAGGCTCGCGGCATCGTTGACCGGGCGACCGGGATTGAGAAAGCCCGCGCCTCTTGTCAGTGGCTCTTTGACGACGCGAAGGAGGTTCTTGGTCGCACGAACGACATGATTTGCGACGGGCACCTTCTTGTGATGGGTCTGGCGAGTCGCGCGGCCGGGTTACACGACGGCGCGGTCCATGCCCTCGGCGCCGACAACCCGTTGGTCGCCTACACACTGTTGCGCTCGTACGTGGAGAACGCTGCCGCGGTGCTTTACGCCAAGGACCACCCGGCCCAGCTTCATAGGATTCTCGGATTTGGTCGTTCACGGCCGGTCAAGGTGGGCACCATCACGAACTACGCGGAGCAAGGCACCGACCGACTCGAATGCCTTGCCGAGCAACCAATTTGACTTTTGTCGGCTCTATTAGCCCAAGGTGACCACTTCGTATAGCTGGAAGTATCCGCAGGTCAAGGCGCTCGGCGTTTAGTCTACCGGCATGGACCGCATCTGGCAGTGGGCGTGGGATCGGTACGGTGCGAGGTACTCGTGGGCGATCTTTACAATCAGTAACCTTACGCTGCTCCCGGTCTGGCTCGTGGCGTCGATGATCATTACCGCTTACGAGCACTCCAATCATTACTTCGAGACGGCTGCTCTCACCGTTGTGGCCGTGCCAGTGCTGGTGTACGCCATCGTTCTTCCTGGCCTAGGCCGACTCCGCTCCGTTGAGCGGTGGGCGGCGGCCCAGCAGGTCGATCGGGCGACAGCTCTGGCGGACACCTACAGGTACGTTCGGGAAACGTTCTTCCGAGCCATGGTCGTCACCGCCGTTTGGGCCACTATCCTTGCGGTCGTTGTCGGTGCGATCGCCGGAGCGACCTGGTGGCGGGTCGTCCAGTACGGCGTATGGGGTGCCGTCCTCGGAGCCACCACCCAGCTGGCCGCGAGCCACAGCTTCTCGGAAGTATCCCTACGGCCAGCGCGGGCCGCGTTAGCCGGTGATACGGGGATCGGTGATTCCCTGCCGCGCTCTCGCCCGACTTTTGCCGCCTGGGCCAACATGTTCATGCTGGGCGTCGCTTTCGTCTTCGCCCTGGCGGGCGCGATGCTGGCGGCTGTGTTCCATCGGGTCGGTGAGGTTCCCCTGCTCGCTGTCGTCATCGCCTTTAGCTTGGCGTTTGGCATGGGGCTGCCGATCACCGTCGGCGCCGGGTTTTCGCCTTCCCTCCAACCGATTCGCGACCTTGCCGAAGGCACCAAACGTGTTGCGGTCGGTGACTACAGCCAACGCTTGCCCGTGGTTCAAGACGATGACCTCGGTGTGCTGGCCGCCTCGTTCAACCGCATGCAGGCCGGTTTGGCCGAGCGGCGACGACTTCACGCCGCGTTCGGCACTTACGTTGATCCAGCTCTGGCGGCCCGACTGCTCGAGCAGGGTGACGATGTGTTCATCGGTGAACGCCGCGAAGTCACCGTGATGTTCATCGACATCCGCGACTTCACCCCATTTGCCGAAGCCAACATCGCCGAGGACACGGTCGCCCGCCTCAACGCGCTGTTCGAGATCGTGGTGCCCGGCGTCGTCGACGTCGGTGGGCACGTGAACAAGTTCCTGGGCGACGGCGCACTGGCTGTTTTCGGGGCACCAAATGACCTTCAGGATCACGCTGACGCCGCACTACGCGCCGCCGTGAAGATTCACCGTCTTGTTGCTGAGCGATTCGGCCAGGAGCTTCGCATCGGCGTTGGGATCAACACCGGCGTGATCATCGCAGGAACCATCGGCGGCGGGGGCAAGCTGGAGTTCACCCTGATTGGTGATGCCGTCAACGTGGCCGCCCGCGTCGAGCAACTCACCAAGACCACCGGTGACACGATCCTGCTCACCCAACAGTGCGTTGATGCTTTGGTGTCGCAACCCCCTGGACTCATCGACCGGGGATTCCATGTGCTGAAAGGGAAAACAGCCGCTGTCCAGGTCTTCGGCCTAGACCAGAAGACCGAGGCGCGAGTCGAACTGGCCCGCTGAGGGAAGCACTTTGGCTGCGGCTTTCGAGACGCTCACGACGAAAGAAATGCGACAGTCGGCCGCCCGGTTAGGTGCGGCGTTGCTGGCGACGGGCCAACACCATCAACGACGGGCCAACACCGTCAATGGGTCAGGTTGTCGTCCTCCGGTGGGTTCATGAAGCTGTTTCGTAGTTGCCCAATGGAGTTGCGAGACCTGTCCAGACGATCGAACGAGTTCCAACACCTGGTCGCCATGCTGACTGCGCTTTCTTCCGACGGGGGCCGTCATCGATGAGTCGGTCGAGTTGATGGAGTGCTGCGGGGGTTGCACGGGTGGTGAAGGCGGTCAGGAAGGTGTCGACGAGGTCTGGGCCGGTGATGGTGGGGCAGGCGATGGCAGCGATCGCTAGGCGGGAATGGTCGTCGATGATGTTGAGGATTTCTGCGCCGCTGTGATCGGCGAAATGCCAGTGTGTGACGTCGGGTTGCCAGCGTCGGAGCGGGTCTTGTTTTTCGGGGGAGGGATCAGTCGGGGACCGAGTTGCCGAACAACGTCAGCCGAACACCGACGCGCCTGCCGCTCTGACTCCGTCGGCCTTGGCGTCGGCGGAGGCCTGACGGTCGCCGCCGCATTCCGGGCCAGTAGACCGTCGCGCGCCGCGCGCCGTCGAGGTCGGCCCGTAACCGCGCAAGATCTAATGCTTGGCCCGTCATGGCCCGACATCACAGGACCTCAGGGATTATTCGGGATCCAGAATGAGGGGACCTCCTTGGCGGCGACGCGCGACACGGTCTCCGTCAGCGACGGATTCGTTGAGGGCGCGCAGCCGATTCAAGCTGATGTGTGCTTGCCCGTTGGACCCGACGGGTCCCGCAGCGGCGGCAGCGATTTCGAACGGACCGTTGTAGACGACCTCAGGGTGTTCGTCGGACTTGCGCGACAAGCGGAGCACAATCAGGGCCGAGGCATGGTCGTGGGAAGTAGGCCTGATGGCGATGCCGCTGGTGCCGTAGGTGCCCTTGATCTCGACTGCGCGGTGGTCCTCGCTGATCGCATCATGTCCCGGTGTCGACGGCGGCATGAGCGTGATATCGAAGAGCGTCTCGGCCGCAGCTTCTGCCAACGACCCAACGAGGTGTCCGTCGAGGGGAAATTTCCGACCCGGATGCAATAGCTCGAGTTCCTCGACGATCGCGTGCAGGCGGTCGACCAGTGCCGCCGTCCGCTGCATCCGCTCTTCGCGATCCCGCCACTTGCCGCTGGTGGGTGCTGGCATGAGCAGTGTCCTAACTCCAAGGTGTAGTTCGGCCAACACTGCAAACCCTACTGATTTGCCGGTCACCTGAATTGCCCAAGCCTCAGGTTAAAACGACGGGGCGTCCGTCGACCACCACGGCCGTGATGACCAGCTGCGCCATCGACCTGGCTGACCTAGCGAAACGGAGAGATGCTGACGATGTCGCGCGACAGCTGCCAACGATGTCGCGGAATGCGACACGGTCGGCCCGACGAATGAGCGTTTTCGTTTAATGCGTCGCGCTTGAGGTCTGGCCGGTGCGTCACGGTTGTCTGGCCGACCACACCGAAAACGCGCCCGGCCGCGACGCCACGATTTCCCCACGCCCAATCGTCACCGGACGCCATTGAGCTGCCTTTTCCTCTCGGCAGCGCAGTGCGATCGATTCTTACCGCTGAGATCCGTCTTCCCCGATTCCAGCTTGTCGTCACTGCTCTGGCGTCTGCGTGAGACGAATCCGCGGCGCAGAGCAAAAACGGGCTATCTCAACTTGTGCAACATCGTTGACCTGTGGCCTATCTCTGCAATTGTGGCGGGCAAGCGCACGCGGTTGGTCGGAGGGCACGCAAATGTCATTTGCGATGGTGAGGCCGGAGTGGGTGACCGCGGCAGCATCGGATCTGGCGGGTATCGGGTCATCGGTCGGTGCGGCAAACGCGGCCGCGGCGGGCTCGACCACGGCCGTGCTGGCCGCTGGCGCCGATGAGGTATCGGCGGTGATTGCGGGGTTCTTCGGCACCCACGCACAGGAGTATCAGGCGATCAGTGCGCGGGTGGCGACCTATCACCAGCAGTTTGTGCAAAGCCTCAACGGCTCCGCCGGCGCCTATGCGGCCGCGGAGGCGGCCAGTGCCTCGTCCTTGCAGACCCTCATGCGCGACGCTCTGAACCTCATCAATGCACCCACCAACGCATTGTTGGGACGCCCGCTGATCGGCAACGGCGCCAACGGTGCCCCGGGGACCGGTCAAGCCGGAGGGCCCGGCGGGATCTTGTGGGGTAACGGCGGTGCTGGCGGGTCCGGGGCGCCCGGGCAGACCGGCGGTGTCGGCGGGGCGGCGGGCTTGTTCGGCAATGGCGGAACCGGTGGCGCGGGCGGAACTGGAGTTACCGGCACGCCTGGCGCCGCGGGCGAGAGCGGCGGTACCGGAGGCACGGGTGGGGCCGGCGGGCTCGGGGGCCACGGCGGGTTGCTGTTCGGCAATGGCGGGACCGGCGGCGCCGGCGGTGCGGGCGGCACTGGCGGCGTCGGGGGCCAAGTCAACGCCGAAGGCGTGGTCGGTGCCGGCGGTCCGGGCGGCACTGGCGGCGTCGCGGGCGCGGGCGGCGCGGCCGGACTGTTTGGGAGCCCCGGTCACGCGGGCATCGGCGGGCAGACCGGCACCAATGGCGCTGCCGGCGGCGGCGGTTTCGGATTCCGCGAGGACTTCATCAACAACACCGGTCTGCCCGACAACCAGATCTACGTGACCGAAATCGGCCAGACGACACCCGGCCACTGGGCTTGGATCGACCAGAACGGGGTTGCCCACCCCATCGACCACAACGCCGCCGATGCCCCGGGCCACCTGACGAAGGACGGCGTGAACTACGCCAACATGTCGTTCACTCTCGACCAAGCGGGCAACCTGACGACGCCGTCGGAATTTCAGGGCGGCCGGGTATTCATCTCGATGAAGCAGCCGCTCTACATCGCCATCAGCCCCGACAACATGGGCTGGGCGGGTCCCGACCCGGCCAACCCGGCCGATCCGAACTACAGCACCGTCTATGACTGGTATGAGATGACCTTCAACAACGGCGCAATCCCGTTCGGCGGCAACACAACACAGGTGGACCAGTTCGGGTTCCCGTTCTCGGTGACGGTGACCCAGGACTCCAGCGGCTTTGCGGGCACCAGCGGCCTGACGCTGTCGCGGGCTCAGGTGTTCCAGCAGTTTGCGACCACGGTCCCCACGGAGTTCCAGTCACTTGTCGTCCACGATGCCACCGGGGACCCGGTGCGGATCCTGTCCCCGCGGACCGCCCAGCCGGGAGGCCTGTCCACCTGGCTTGATCCATCGATCAATGACTTCTGGACGACCTACCAGACCAACCAGTTCAACTACGACGGGCCCGGGTACACGGTGCAGGGCAGCGTCAACGCCAGCGACCAGTTCGTCTACAGCGTGACCCCCACCGGGGGCAGCTCCACGACCTACACGATGGTCAAGCCGACGACGGCGGAAGTCTTCGCCGCCAATGGCCCGTTCGTGGGCACCGCCCAACAGGGGGCGTTCCTCGCCGAACTCGATGCGGCGTTCAACCGGGGTGTCGCGATCTCGCCCGACCAATGGTCCAACGTCGCCGACTACTACCCGACAGGCGGGCGGTGGAACAACTGGGCGGAGTTCTTCCATTCCGACAGCATCAACAACCTGGCCTACGGCTTCCCTTTCGACGACGTGAACAGCCAGAGTTCGGTGCTGATCCTCGACAACTCTCGGCCGCCGACCGAGCTGTCGTTCAACCTTGGGGGCTGATGCCTCCCAAGGCCGGTGCCAATGGGGCCGGGGCATCGGGGGTCTGTGCTGAGACGAAGCCGCGGAACCGAGCCCCGACTGCTCAGATCACCCCGGGTATCAAGGCTTTTCGCTCGGCGGGGTAGTCGGGGAACTTCTCGCGGTACCACTTCTGCGTGGCGAACGCTCGTGGAACCAGATTGCCTGCCGTGATCGCAAAGATGGCAACCCCGGCCAGCGACCAGGTCAGCAGGGCGAACCCGGCCCAGGCGATCAGCTCGCCCAAGTACGCGGGACTGGTGACGAACCGGAACCCGCCGCCGTAGGGGATCTGGTACTCGGTGGCACCCGGGTTTTTCTTGTCCCGCAGATTGCGCACGATCGACTCCGACCAGACCAGCAGGACGAATCCGGCCAGATACACGAGCGTCCCGAGCAGAAACCGCGGATCGGTCAGCCACTTGGTGCCGTACTGATGCCGGTAGTCGTGGCTGAAGAACGCCCCGTTGAGATATCCGTGCATCGAGGTGATCACCATTCCGGCCGCGAGCACCGAGATGTTGAAGCTGCTGCGCTTTCCCGGCACCTGCCTGATCGACAGGGGGAAGAACCAGCCCCGGTTGCCGTAGTGCAGCAGCCAGATGGCCGCAAGCACCAGCGGCGCGGCATCGAATCGCTGTGGGCCGGTGAGATAGAAGATGGCGAACACCACGGTTGCCGGGATCTCCATCAGCCACCAGCCCAGCTTCGGGTTCAGATTCACCCCGCCCGCGGTGGCGCCGAAGCGACCATAGGGACTCTGCATAAACAAGCCGCCGATGATGACCAACGCTGCGACGGCCAGGGCGATCGTCAAGACGGTGTCATAGGTCGTATTGCCAGTGTACCAGTTCAATCGAGCTCCTTCCGAGAGCGCCTGGCGCTGCTGAGGACCAACAAGAACACCTTGTACCTCACCGCATCGGCACGGCGCGTGGGGGCCCAGACCCCGCCAGAGGCGCGGGCCTTTGACGGCGCACTCGAGGGTCCATGCCGCACCGGCGCCATCAGGGCGGCCATCAACACCACGGCGTTCGATACCGGTGCGGGCAGCCGCTCGCGAAAAGCTGCGGCGTTACCGTCCGCGCCCCGGCGCACCGACGTGCCCCGGGTTCACCTTGACCTTGGGCAGGTTGATGTTCGGCACCGGGACGTAGGGGATGTTCTCCACCGCGTTGATATTGGGTACGCCAATGTCGACGCTGGTGCAGGCGGACACCCGAACCACGTCGACACAGCGCTCCACGCCGGGGGCGGCGCTGGCGCTGGCGGCGCCCAGCATCGCCGCCGCGGCGGCGGGGGCGGTCGCGAGAATCGCAGCGAGGCTCATCCGTCCGATTCGCATGGCAGTCATCCTTCCGACGGGCCGAGCGGGATCAAAGACCCAACCGCTCGGCGCAGGGGTTATTGGCAGCGACCCTTGAAATCAACCAGCGGCTGACGGATGCCCTGCAGGTCGGCTTTCACCGACGGGTTGGCGTCGAGATAATTCTGCGTGTTCGCGCTCATCGCATCGCGATCCTGGCCCCTGAGACCGGTGAAGAAATCGTTCACGTCGGGATGGTTGAACAGGTAGTCCGCCGTGGCGTTGGAAACACCGGATGCGGTGCGGGCCAGGTCAGCGGCCGTGCAGTTCGCCGGCGGATCCGCAACGGCGATAGCCGCGCTACCGAACAGCAGGGCGGCGCTGAATGCGCCGACTGCGATCCCACGGTGCACCGCTGGGGCTGAGAGTGACATGGCAACCTCCTTCTGAGGTGTGGCTACGCCAACGACCTGAGGTGTGGCTACGCCAACGACACTTCAGTCGGAAACTGCTGGGCACAAAGCGTCGTCGGTTTGTGTCTCGGGCAAGTCCAACACGGCAACCGTGCAGCTCGGGAGTGCCGAAAGTCCCGTACTGCGACGAAATCCGGGTGGAAGAAGTAGTCACTACCGGTGGATTGCCTCGGTCAGGCCAGTCGGAATAGGTAGGCGAACGCGGTCCGGGTGTAGGCGATCCCTCGCCCCTTGCGGCGAATCGCGTCGGGGTCGGCCGCCGTCGGCGTCTTCGGGGTCAGGTAGCTGTCGAGTGCGTCGGTGTCGAAGCGGTAGTGCTCACCGCGGTGGTGAACGGCGGCCACGAGCTCGAGTCGGGGGTCGAGCGCAGCGAGGCTGGCGTCACCGTGGCTGGTGTTGGCCAGGAAGAGGCCTCGGGGTTTGAGGTAGCGCTGGCAGTGGTCCCACAGTGGGCCTGCGTAGAGCGAGATGAGCAGGTCGAAGTGGGCCTGCGCCAGGCCGAGTGCGGTGGTGTAGTCGGCGTGCAGGAAATTCACATCGGGCTCGACGCCGGGGCGGGTGCGATCCCGCAATTCGGCGACGGCGAATTCGTGACTGGCGAAGTAGCGTGCGGCGCGGCGGTCGGTGTCGACGTAGGTAACCGAGGGGATCGCCGTCGAGGGCGAGATGTCGAGATAGCAGCCCGGATACAGTGCCTTCGCCGGCGCCCAGGCCGCTGCGAGGGTTGCGAACAGCCCGGATCTGTCTCCGATGCTCTGCCGGTAGGTCGCCCACGAGGGACCCGCCAGCGAGCGCTTTCCTTGAGGCGGCGGGTTCATGCGATCTCGTCGGGGCGTTCGACGAGTTCGCCGTTGCCGAACTTTGCCCCAGCGCGGACCAGCGCAACCAGATGCGGTGCGTTGACCGCGCGCCAGCGCGACCGGGTGGCCCCGATCAGCCTGTCGTCCCGGTCGCCGGAATCAGAGATTGCGCTGAGCACCCGACGTGCCTTCCCGACCAGCGTTGGCGCGCCGGTCTAGCTTGGAATCATCAAATCGGTCATCCGGGAAGGTACGCGCCTTCCCCCGGCGATCGACAGGTTTCAAGCATTGCTCGTACGAGTGCGAGGAGCGCCCATGCGCGGCAGACGAGGACTTCAACTGATCGCCATCGCCGGGGTGGCGGGCTTGGCGGCGTGCAGCAACACGGCAACCAACCCGCCCACGGGCCGCGGCAATGCATCGACACCGGCAGGGCCGCCGTCGATCACCAGCGAGCCGTTCGGTGAGGTCGATGCGACCCCGGTGAGCCGCTACACGCTCAACAGCGGGCGCGGAATGCGGGTGCAAATCCTGACTTACGGCGGCATCATCCAGTCGATCGAAGTCCCCGATCGCACCGGACGTATCGGCAATGTGGTGCTGGGCTTTCCGACCCTGGCCGGCTACTTGAACAACACCGGATCCGCCAAGACCTATTTCGGCGCGATCATCGGCCGCTACGGCAACCGGATCGCCGGGGGAGTCTTCGCGCTCGACGGCCACGAGTATCACCTGCCCATCAACGACGGCGGTAACAGCCTGCACGGCGGCACCGCCGGATTCGATACCAAGGTGTGGCAGGCCAGTGTGGAAAAAGGCGGTGACAGCGTGGGCTTGAAGCTCCACTATGTCAGTCCCGCAGGAGAAATGGGCTTTCCCGGGGCACTGAGTACAACGGTCACCTACACCCTGGATCAGAACAATCAACTGCGCATCAACTACCACGCCAGCACCGACGCGCCGACCGTGATCAACCTGACCAATCACAGCTACTTCAACCTGGCCGGTGAGGACGCACTTGACGTCTACGGCCACAAGGTCACCATCCATGCCGACAACTACACGCCAATCGACTCCACCCTGATCCCGACCGGGCAGATCACCGCGGTGCGGGGCACGCCGTTCGATTTCACCTCACCGACCGCGATCGGCGCGCACATCACCGACAATGACCCGCAACTGTTGCTGGCCCACGGCTATGACCAAAACTGGGTGATCAACCGCGCCGACAACACCGAATTGATCGAGGCGGCCCGGGTGCAGGATCCACAAACGGGGCGCACCCTGACCGTCTCCACCACCGAGCCCGGCGTGCAGTTCTACACATCCAACTTCATCAACGCGACGTTCACCGGCACCAGCGGGCATATCTACCGCCAAGGCGCGGGATTCACGATGGAGACCCAGCACTACCCGGATTCGCCGAATCACCCCGGCTTCCCGAGCACCGAGCTCACCCCGGGTCAGACCTACGATTCGACAACGGTTTTCGGCTTCGGCGCCGAATAGCCAACCCATCGCGGTGGGGCACCGCCGGCGACGCCCCCGGGAACCGCGAAACGCATCACCTGCGCACGCTTGGGGCCCGACCAAAGATCGTCGTCTTCGGCAATCACCTGACGATCTTCGGGTGAGTTCAGCGCCGTGACGACCGCGCGAGCGAGGCGCTCATACCAGTCTGCGACTTCTCGCGGATAGTCGGCGTAGCTGCCATTTTCGCGCAGGATCGGGCCTTCGACGGTATGGATGTCGGTGATCCCGTCGAATTCCTGCGGGTAGGGCTTGCCCAGCCGCGCGGCCGTCGGCGCGTCGATGGTTGCATCCAGCTTGATCCAGCGGCCGTTGAGCAAGGCTTCCCCCAGTGAGTGCCAGGCCAATGGCCGGCCCGGTTTGCCGCCCCACAGCGGGCGAACGCGCGGTGCGAGGAATTCCTTTTCGGGGGAGTCCAGCGTCTGGAAGGCGACGCGCGCGGGCACGCCCGCCGCCCGGGACAACGCCACGAACGAGCTGGCCTTGCCCATACAGAAGGCGACTCCGTGGGTGAGGACGGCGCTGGCGGTGCGCTCTCCGGCCGCCAGATAGCGGAAAGATTCGGCAATGGCGTAGGGGAGATCACGGACATACAAGTAGATCGCCCGGATCCGCTCCACATCGGAGCCTGCCCCGCGGGTGAGTCTCGCGGCGAGCTCGGCCACTACCGGATGGTCGGCGTCGAGATACTCGGTCGATTCCAGATAGGGGCCGGCACCAGTGTTGCGGCCGCTCTTGGCGTGCATGACAGAACCCATCCTTGCCTACTCGGTGAACCGAAAACTGTTGCCAGGCCGGGTAGCGGCTTAGTCGAACGCCGGAAGAACCTCTTGGCCAACGGTATGAATCAAGTCCGACCGTGCGACATCTGGAATGGTGAACAAGAAGGTGCCCACCCCGGACTCGTAGTATTCGTTGATTCGCTCGATGCACCTATCCGCGGGGCCGACGATGAGACCGTCGTAGGGAACCGCCGAGAATTCTGTCCTGATCTGGGCTTCCTGCTCGGCGGAGTCGGTCGGCGCGAGCAGGGCGGTCACCGAGAACCGCAACGTGGTGGGGTCGCGTTGCGCGGTGGCGCAGGCCTGGGCCAGAAAGTCTTTGCGCTGCTTGACTTTCTGCGGCGACCACCACCGCACGTTGATTCCCTGCGCAGAGCGGGCGGCGATGCGGTGAACCCGGTCGCCTTCACCCCCGACCCACAGCGGTGGATGCGGTGTCTGCACCGGCGGTGGGTCACAGATCGCGCCGTCGAGGGTGTAGAACCGCCCGGAGTACACCGGATCGGGCTGCGTCCAGATCGCTGTGATGACCTCTAGCGCCTCGCCCAGACCGGTGACGCGGTCCCCGACGGGTAAGAACGGGATTCCGTAGGCGGTGAATTCGCGCTCGAACCAGCCGGCGCCCAGGCCGAGGTCCAGGCGCCCCTCGGAGATGATGTCGAGCGTGGCGGCCATCTTGGCCAGCACCGCCGGATGGCGGTAGGAGTTGCACAGCACGCTGGTCCCCAGGCGGATGTAGGTGGTATCGCGGGCCAGTGCGCTAAGCGCTGTCCATGCTTCGAGCAGCGGCATCGTCGCGGGCCGGTCTCGCCCGTCGCGGCGCTCGTGCTCGCCGCTGATGCCGGCCTGCGTGACGTAGTCGTCGGGACTCAGGGTCAAAAAGTGATCGCAGAGCCAAACGGAATCGAAGCCGTAGCTTTCGGCGAGGGTGGATACCCGGACCATGTCGGGATAGTCGCTGATCGCCAGTCCCTGGGTCATCAGCGCCAGGATCAACCCGAACTGGGGGCCGCCGTGTTGTGGCGGGTTGCTGGTGTTTTCGTGCATGGCACCGTCTACCTTTCGGTCATCCCGGCTCGCTGTCCCGGCATCGTCCGAGGCAGGGTGACGCAGAATTCGTATCGCTCGGGGCGATGGTGGAAGAGCACCACCTCCAGCGGCTTGTCCCCGTCGGTGTAACTCGTGCGCCGCAGCACCAGAACGGGCGCGCCTTCCGACAAGCCCAGTGCCGCTGCGATTTCCGGGGAGGCTCCGGCCGCCTGAATCTCATGGGTGGCCGAGCTGATGCGCACGCCGAGTCGTTGTTCCCACATCGTGTAGGTGGTCGCGGTCACCGATGTGGCTGAGAGCAGCGGTTCGACGGCGTCGTGGGGCAAATCCGCCGGTAGGTAGCAGGTCACGATCGCCAGCGGTTGATCGGATTCGCTATAGCGGCGCTGAATCCGCAGCACTTCCGAACGCCCCAGGGCGGCACCCACCGACTGGGGCGCCGCGACGACCGCATGGGCCAACACCTCGACGCGGGGCGTCACCCCCCGGCTCAGCAGTACCTCGGTGATCGTCCGGACACCGGACTCCAAGTCCTGTTTCACCGGCTCGGCGACGAACGTCCCCAACCCCTGACGGCGGACCAACCAGCCCTCGTCCTCGAGAATTCCAACCGCGGCGCGCACGGTCGACCTGCTAACACCCGAACGTGCGATCAACTCTTGCTCGGTCGGCAGCCGGCTGCCGGGGGACAGCGCCCGCTCCAGGATCTGCGTCCTCAACAACTCCGCAAGCTGGACACTCGCCGGCACGCTGCCACGGGTGACTCGCAGGTCGGCATCGGCGAGATCGTGTCGGGGGGAATCCTCATCGGACGTCATAAAACGTATTACATCGCACTCGCTCGGGATTCGGGATATGCGCT
Organism: Mycobacterium liflandii; assembly: GCF_022354805.1. Classification (NCBI taxonomy): domain Bacteria; kingdom Bacillati; phylum Actinomycetota; class Actinomycetes; order Mycobacteriales; family Mycobacteriaceae; genus Mycobacterium; species Mycobacterium liflandii. The sequence continues at coordinate 2,957,651 of NZ_CP023138.1, forward strand.
GGTCATCGGCCATCTCCGCCGCAGCGCCACGGCTGGGCCCTGCAGCTGGAGGCGCAGTCATCATGTAACGTTTATAAACGATTAGTGACAACGGTGTCAAAGTGACCTCAGCCACCCAACAGGAGGTACCCGTGTCCGACCCAGTAAGCGTTATCGCGCGATTCGCCCCACTACCGGAAAGGCGTGCTGATCTGCGGGTGCTGCTCGCGGGCATGGTCGGTCCCACTCGATCCGAGGAGGGCTGTCGACGCTACGACCTCTACGAGGCGCCGCCGGACGGCGAGCTGGTGTTGATCGAGCGCTATGACGATCAGGCCGCCCTGGAACACCACCGCACGACCGAGTATTACCTCAACTACCGTGCCCAACTGAGCGCGTTGTTGGCCAGTCCGATCACCGTCAGCGTGCTCGCGCCCCTCGACGAGGCAGAGGCGAGCAGGCATCGGCTCAGAGAGTGACCAGCGCCCAAAAGCCAAGCAGCACCGCATAGAGCACGATGACGAGGATCGTTCCTCGAATCGTGATCCGTGTTGGCACACCCGGATTCAGCCAGAAACTCAGGGCACGGGTGGCAAGCGGCATCAACAGGAAACCGAGAGTGATGGTGCTCAAGATGTTGGAAGTGAAGGTCCGCAAGAAGAACGGGACGCCCTTGTCCTGCAGGTAGGTCATGAGGTAGCTGATGCACATGATCGTGGGGTAGAGCATCAGCAACACGGTCATCGACTGTTTCCAGTTCGGCGTGTTCGCCCCATCGACCTCGTTGAAACTGAACCAACTGCCGAAGGCACTGGGCACCTTGCGCACGACGTTTCGCTCGATGTGTTGGTTGAGTTCAGCCAACAGCTTGGCGCGTGTGTGCGACGTGAGCCATTCGTCGGCGTAGCGCGGCTCGGTGAAGCGATACAAACTGGTCCACGCGCCCCCGTCGTGAGCGGGTTCGAGCAGTTCGTAGCCGGTGAATCCGTCGAAGCACCGCGCCGCCGTTTCGAGGGCCTTTTCCGCGGCGAGAAACTCGGTTTCCCGGCCCGGCCGCGGGGATGTGCTGGCCACCACCGTGACCACGTGGGCGGCCGGCCGGCCGCCGACCATGGTGTGTTCCTCGGCGGGGGTCTCCAGCAGCCGATCGCCGCGTTCGAGCAACTCGCGGCGCCGTTCGGACTGCATCCAATACGACAGATTTTCCTTGGAATCGAACCGGAAGATGATGACCCAGTCATCATGGATACCGGGCACCGGGGGAATGGTCTTGGTTCCGATGAACCCGGGACTGCTGCTGGTGGCGGCGTCAATCTCGGATTGCCAAGCGCGGTAGGCCTCGACGTGTTCGGGGCGTACCTTGCGAGCCACCACGGCGGTCGTAACGACGCCGCCACCGTAAGGGCTCATCTGCCCGCCTTGAGCCCGTGCCGAACGGGGCGTAACCCGGTGTCGGGCACCGCGCTACGGCCTGCGGGCGACGAAGTCGACCTCGACCAAGGCGTCCAGCGCGAGTGCGGTGACACCAATACAGGTGCGGGCGGGCAGCTTTCCCGGTTCAAAGTAGGACTTATAGACGCCGTTGAACGACTCGTAGTCGCGTTTGAACTCGGTGAGGAAGGCGCGTGTCTGCACCACGTTGCCGAAACCGATGCCCAGCTCGCCGAGCACAATCTCGAGGTTGTGCATCACATTGCGGGTCTGGGCCTCGATCCCGTCCGGTAGCGGCTTCGCGTGGTCGTCGGGATAGTTGGGCATCTGCCCGGTGATCCATAACCAGCCGTCGCTTTCGACAACATGGCTATACGGTGCACACGCGTCAGGCGCCGCGTCGAACATCATGAATGTAGGAATACCCATAGCCTTGCCTCCGCTGCGAATTGTTTGAAAGGCGCGCAATTTGTGGTGGGCTTTTCCGAGCGTAACAGGCCGCCGGTACCGGATGGTATGCGTCGATGACGCAATTGCCGACACCGGAAGGCGCCGCGTCGGGTATCTCGCAACCGGTCCGACGTGGTGCTGGGCGGATCGACCACGCGATCTTGTGTTGCAGGCGTGAGACGGATTGCTGGGGCATTCGGCCTGTTCGCCCAGGTTGGACCGAAGTCGTGAGACACGGCAGGGCGGCCGCCGCCCGGAACCCATGTCAGGTTTGCTGATTGGTCGCGGGGATGGGCTGATATCGATTTAAAATGCTTGGTGAAGGCGCCATTAAAGCCGCCGCAACCCGCCGTCGAGAACCAAGGAATGAATTGAGACGTGTTGTGCACCAATCGGATAATTTTGGCAGGATCCGATGTGGTGATCGAGAGTCGAAAGCCGGTTCGCGGCAAACCGACACACTGGTTGTGAGTTTGCTGGCAACGCTGGGATCTGGACGTTCCCGTGGCGTTGGGGAGGCACGTTGACCGCGGACGGGACTTGTGAGAGCGATGTGCCCGCCGAGGTTGTGCAGCTGTTTTTGAGCAGCGCTCGAGCCGCGTGTGATCCGGTGTTGCGCAGGGCCGTCGAGTCGATGCCGGAACCGTTGGCGACGATGGCCGGCTACCACCTTGGCTGGTGGGATATCGATAGATCCGCCCTAGCAGGATCGTCGGGCACGTTCGTTCGCGCCGCTCTGGTCTGGGCGGCCGCCGCGGCCTGCGGCGGTGATGCCGGCAACGCGGCGCCGATTGCGGCGGCGGTGGAGTTGGTGCACAGCGGCACGTTGCTCCATGACGACGTGATGGCTGGGGAGGTGACCCGCGGCGGCAGGCGCGCGGTGTGGAGTATCTGGGGCATCGACAACGCGATCCTGTTGGGAGATGCGTTGCAGACTGCGGCTATTCGGACCCTGACCGACCTGCCTGACCCGGGCGTGGCGGTCCGGGCGGTCATGCGGTTGGAGACGTCGTGCCTGGACTTGTGTATCGGCTGGTTCGAGGATTGCGCATTCGAATGCGGTCAAGCCGGCCCGGTCGACAGTTACGAGCGGATGGCCGCAGGCAAGACTGCGGCCTTGATCGGTTGTTGTTGCGGTCTAGGCGCTTTGGCCGCCGATGCCGGCGATGCCACGATTGCGGCGTTGGAACGGTTCGGCCGTGAATTGGGTCTGGCGTTCCAATGCGTCAACGACCTTGGCCGCCGTAACGCGACACTGACGGTGGCGGCCGCACTGAACTCACGATCCGAAGCGGCCATCGAACCGGCGGCGCTCTGCCACTCCGGCAGTTTCATGGCAACCGGTGACATCGATCGCGCCGCAACCCTTGTCGACGTTGCCGCGGGACGCCACGCCGTGCAGCGATGCGCCGATCAACGCATTCAAGCGACTGTCGCGGCACTGCCCGATGCCGTGCGATCCCGCGATCTGATCGCGTTGTCGCAACTGATCTGCTGCCGGGAGCGCTGATGGCCGGGGAAAACGCCGTGGACATCGCCAGTTTTCGGCGCAACTCCCACGACGAGGTGCTGGACAACCTCACCAAAGGCATTGCTGGCGTGTTGCAGGAGGCATTTGCCGACTCGCCGTGCCGCGACTTCTTCCTGTGGTGCTCGTCGCCGCAGAGGCCGGCGCAGCCCGAATGGCTGCGTCTCAGCGGCAGCGGAGCCACGCATGCGATGACGGAAAAGGTACTTCTGTACTCAATGGAGGACGCCCACGCCGAGCACCTGCTGGGACAAAGCTCCGCCCTAAACACGTACCTGGCTTTCGACGCTGTCGCCAACGATCTGGGCATCGGGCTCGGCATGGATCCTCGCCTCGACGGCCCCCACGAACGGCTGCGGCGCAAACTTGCGACCGATGTCAATCACGCGGCCATCCGTGCGCTATCGAGGCCAAGGCCCGCAGCGCCGATGTTGCTCGCCGATAGCCGCGCGAGCGCTCGTCGCATCGACTTCTTGATTCAGACGCCGAGTGGAGCTGCCTATTCACAGCTGGTCAAGGCCTTCAACGCATAATGCGGCCGGAATGTGCGAGCTGACGTGCGCGCCGCGCTGTGGCCGCTGCTCGTCGGCAACATCATCGCCGCTCGCGGGGTGCTGCGCGCCATCAGGGGACTGCGCTACGCCGAACCGGTGCGGCGCTATCTGCTCGGGCGCTACACCGGCGTCAATCGGATGATCGGCACGGGACTCAGGGGCGGAATCGGCCAGCGGCTGGAAAGCAGCGCCGATGCGATCTTGGCCTCCACCACCCTGGGGTACTACATCGCCTTCCTGCTGGACACACCCGAGTACCGCGACGTGCCGATGGAAGAGATCGATCTGCTCTTGTTCCGCGCACTTTCAGCGTGCAATCGTCTCGTCTGCCTGCTGAGCGACATCGGGCCCGAGTTGTTGAAGAATCAGTCCGGCCGTGAGGATCTGGCGAATCGGATCACCGATGCCACAGCGGCAACGGATTCCAGGTTCGATGAGGTGTTGGCCCGCGTGTGCGCCGACGACCCGATGACCACACGCTTGGAGAAGGACCTCACGCGCCGCCAAACCAATCTGGCTCTCGACTCGCTACATGCCTTGCCGGTGGCCAAGGCGGCGCCGGCCTTCGTCAAGCGATTGAACTATTTTGCCCATGCCTATGGCACGGCGGAGCGGTCGCTGATCGACGCATGTCAGGGTCTGCGCCACCTCACCGGGCGTTCCGAGATTTCCAAGCTCGTCCTCAACTTCTTCAGCTTTCACGACTCGGACTACGCGAATTCATACAACTTGGTCGCCGGCGGATACAGCGGGGTTTCGCTGCGCATGGTCCCACCGGCCTAGATCACCGTACCCGCGAAGCGCTTGCCAGAGGCCGGCCGGTCTCAGCCGGGCCGGTGGGCGCAAAGATGCTGCGACACCACGTCGTTGAAGGTCTGCGGGTTTTCCAGGAATGGGAAGTGCGTGCCACCCCGCCGTCCCGGGACCCGGGCAAATTGCGCGCCGGGGATCTGCCGCCACATCCATCGTTGGGAAGCGATCGGCACATTGACCGAGTCGCCGGCCAGCACCAGCGTTGGCAAGCCGATGTGCGCCATCAGCCCGCGCCAGTCATGGGTTGCCACGTCAAAGATCAGGTCGGCGGCGCAGCGGCGGTCCAACGTCTGGCCTTGCTCCACGAGCCAGGCCAATTCATCTGCTCCGATGCCTTCGGAGACAACCTCGGTGACGAAGTCCGGACGCGGGTCATCGCCATCGGCGCGCAGCCGATCAGTGAACGCGAACAGTCCGGTGGGGTCCATCGTCGCTCCGGCCTCGAGAGCCTGGGCACCGGTCCACGCGGGATTTCTTAGCGCGCAGGGCATCTGGTCGACCAGCAGCAGCGAGGCGAGCCGATCGGTACCGAATAGCTCGAGGTAGGACCAGATCACCGCGCACCCCATCGAATGTCCGAGCAGATGGACCTGATCGAGTTGGTGTGTCTGCAATACGGTTCGCAGGTCGGCGGCAAGGCGGTGGATGTGATAGCCGAGCTGGGGGGTTGACGAACGACCGTGCCCGCGATGATCGATCGCCAGCACCCGCCATGTGTGCGACAAACCAGCCAGCTGATGGCGGAAGATCTGTGCGGTGAGCGACCAGCCGGGCAACAACACCAAGGCCGGGCCCTCGCCGGCCGCCGTGTGGCCGATCACGGTGCCGTCGTTGCAGACGGTTTCTCCCACTTCGATCCGGTGGGGCTGCGCAGCGGATTCCATAGGCTTCGACCCTAGGGCCGAGATTCGTTCAACCGGGTGAATTTCTTGCGACCGACGTTTACCGCACATCCGGGCCAGTGCCGGCCGATTCGGATAGCGGTGGGCGGTGTGTACATCGCGCCGACGTTTATGTGGCCGGCGCCGGGGGTATTTCAACTGCACCTGCAAACCCCCTTGGAGGACAGATGACTATCACCGGCGTTATCACTGCAATTCTCATCGGCACGGTAATCGGCGTGCTCGGCCGACTCGTCGTGCCAGGCCGACAATCCATCGGAGTGCTCGTCACCATCCTGGTCGGCATCGTCTCCGCGTTCATCGGGACCGCGATCGCAAAGGCTGTCGGAATCCTGACCGCGACCAGTGGCGTCGACTGGCTCGAACTGCTGGTCCAGGTCATCGTGGCCGCTGTTGCCATCGCTGATGGGCAGGCGGCACTCCGGCATCACCGGCGGTCGCCGTTCCGGACTGCTGCACTGACAGCCAGCCGACCCGTAATCCCGGCTGATCGTCTACGGCCGGGATTACGGCAGTCCTGCACCGGCTCTGACGGCACCGCGGCGGTCAATAGTCGCTAATGGTGATGCCGCCCAAGGTTATTCAAGGGGGTACCTTGGGCGGCATCCAGTGCGGACGGGAGTGCTCGCCGCGCAGGTGTCGGCCACTCGCCGGCGAGCCGGGCAGTCAGTCCGGGCGGGACCCAATGGTCACCGCGGCGATGTTCCAGATATCGTCGCAATATTTGGCGATCGCCCGATCTGAGGAAAACTTCCCGCTGTAGGCGGAGTTGAGAATCGACTTGCGAGTCCAGCTTTCGGTGTCTTGCCAGGTGTTGCTGACTTCCTGCTGGGCGCGCAGGTAGTCGGCGTAGTCGGCATTGACCAAGAACGGATCCCGCTCGCTCAGGTTGGCGATCAGCGGCGCAAACACCTCGGGGTCACCGCCGGAGAACGCTCCCGAACCAATCAACCCCAGAGCCGCCGAGAGTTCCGCGTTTTCGCGGATGTAGTCCCGGGGACGATAGCCCGCGGCCAAAACCCGCTGCACGTCCTGGACGGTCAGGCCGAACAGGAAGAAATTCTGCGCGCCCACCTGCTCGCGGATCTCGACGTTGGCCCCATCGAGGGTGCCGATGGTCAGTGCACCATTCATCATGAACTTCATGTTGCCCGTGCCGGATGCTTCCTTGCCGGCCGTGGAGATCTGCTCGGAGAGATCGGCCGCCGGATAGATCATCTGGCCGCTTTGCACATTGAAGTTCGGGATGAACGCGACCTTCATCCGGTCGTTGACGTCGGGATCGGAGTTGACGATTTCCGCGACGGAGTTGATCAGTTTGATGATGAGTTTGGCCATGATGTAGCCGGGTGCCGCCTTGCCGCCGAAAATGTATGCGCGCGGAGCGGTTTCCAGATCCGGATTGAGCTTGAGCCGGTGGTAGGCGGTGATGATGTGCAGCACGTTGAGATGCTGGCGCTTGTATTCGTGGATGCGCTTGACCTGGATGTCGAAAAGCCAGTCCGGGTCGAGCTCGATACCGGTGCAGGACCGCACATAATCCGATAGCCGGGCCTTGTTGGTTCGTTTGACGGCCCGCCACCGCTGCTGAAACGCCGGATCACCGGCCAACGGCGCCAGCTCGCTCAAGCGGTCCAGGTTGCGCAACCACCCAGGGCCGAGTGTTTCATCGAGCAGTTTGCGCAGGCCGGGATTGGCCAGGGCAACGAATCGGCGCGGGGTCACCCCGTTGGTCTTGTTGCTGAATCGCTGCGGCCACATCTCGTAGAAGTCTTTGAGCACAGTGGTTTTCAGCAGCTCGGAGTGCAGCGCCGCGACACCGTTGACCGCGTGGCTGCCCACGGTCGCCAGATGCGCCATGCGGATGCTGCGGTCGCCGTCCTCGCCGATCAGCGACATCCGTCGGACCCGGTTCTCATCGCCGGGAAACCGTGCCCGTACCTCGTCGAGGAAACGCCGGTTGATCTCGTAGATGATCTCCAGATGTCGCGGCAGGAACCGTTCAAACATCGACAGGGGCCAGGTTTCGAGAGCTTCCGGCAACAGGGTGTGATTGGTGTAGGCCAGCGACGCCACGGTGATCCGCCAGGCCTCCTCCCAATCCAGGTCACGTTCATCGACCAGCAGCCGCATCAGCTCGGCCACGGCGACCGAGGGGTGGGTGTCGTTGAGTTGAATCGCCACGCGGTTGGGCAGCTCCTGCACGGGCAAGCCGGCGAAGTCCTCGAGCAGGTGCAGGATGTCCTGCAGCGAACAGGACACAAAGAAGTACTGCTGGGCCAGCCGCAGTTGTTTGCCGACTTCCGGCTCATCGTTGGGGTAGAGCACCTTGGTGACGGTTTCGGACACCACCTGGTCATCGACCGCCCGGTAGTAGTCGCCGGCGTTGAACGCATCCAGCGCCAGTGACTGGATGGCCCGGGCGCTCCACAGCGTGAGGGTGTTGCAGGTGTTGACTCCGTAGCCCTGAATGGGCGTGCCGTAGTAGACGCCCTTGATCGCGCGCTGGGGAATCCAGCGCACCCGGTATCTGTCCCGCTCATCGATGTAGGACTCGGTGCGGCCGCCCCAGCCGACCCGGTAGTTCAGTTCGGGTTTGACGATCTCCCAGGGATTGCCGTCGGCCAGCCAGTTGTCGGTCTTCTCCACCTGCCAGCCGTCGCGGATCTCCTGGTCGAAGATGCCGAACTCGTAGCGGATCCCGTAGCCGACCGCCGGGCGCTGCAGGGTGGCCAGCGAGTCCAGATAGCAGGCCGCGAGCCGGCCCAACCCTCCATTGCCCAGGCCGGGCTCCTCCTCGCAGGCCAGTACCTCGTCAAAATCTTGCCCCAGCGCGGTCAGCGCGGCGCGCGCCTCCTCCTCGATCTGCAGGTTGAGCAAGTTGTTGCCCAGGTGCGGGCCGAGCAGAAACTCCGCCGACAGGTAACAGGCCACTTTGCGGGAGAGATCCAGATAGGTCTGGGTGGTCTCGATCCAGCGCTGCTGCATCCGATCGCGCACAGCCAGCGCGAGCGCGCGGTAGTAATGCTTGGGCTCCAGCAGGGCCGCGGGACGCCCGAGCGAATAGCGCAGGTGGTCTTCAATCGCCTGACGCAGGGCATCGGAACTCATTCCGGTGCGCACATCGCCGACATTCGTGGCTGCGGTGGCCGCCTGGGCCGCGGGCAGAATGACATCACTCATGGTCGCGCTTCCCCCATTGGTTTCCAGCCGTCCTGATGCCTGCGAGTATCGCACCGGAGCGTGAATCGCTTCATGAATATCTGACGCCGCGACACCGCCGCGGCAGCACGGCGATGGCGGGCAGCGCCGAATCGATCATTCCCGCGGCGTCGGCTTCATCGACCCGATGAAGTAGGTTTCCTGGCCGGTCGGGTATCCGCCGCCGTCGGTGGCGATATGCACGTGGTCGTAGTGGTTGAGCGTTTCGGAGCCGTAGTCCGCCGTCCAGCTCGGCGCTCCGATGCCCGGGTAGATCTTCTGCCTCCAGATCACGTGAAGCACACCCCAGCGCTTGGCGTTGGCCAACGCGTAGCCGGCGATCTGGTTGCCCAGCTCGATTCCCTCGGGGCTGGCGTGGTCGGGGATCATCACGTCGATGGCCAACCCGTTGGGATGCCACTTCAACGGATCCTGCCGGAACCCGCCGATGGTGGTGATCTGGGGAAACAAGACGCTGATGGCGCGGGCCGCCCAGATGGTCTTGACCTGCAACCCACTTTCCGGCGCGACACCGGAGGGCAGGGAGAACTGGAATTCCTGAGCTGCCGCAGGCACGTTCGCCGCCAGCGACTGGGCCTCCACCGGACTGGCGGTGTGCGGCGCGCTGACCGGTGCGGGTGCCGGGGATGCGGGGGACACCGGAGCGGCCGCCGGCGGCTCGACGCAACAGGGAGGCTTGGCGTTCTGGGCGTAGATCATGGCGGCCGACAAGGCCAGCGAGGCTGTGAATGCCAACCACCGGCCCCGGCCATTGCCGAAGACGTTAATGCCCACGAAACAGCACTCTAGTGTCGGGTGGGACGGGTGGGACAGTGTTTTGGTCGTTGGTTTTCTGGCTTTGTGCGCCGGCGGATGCTCGACCGGATCGGGCCGGTGCCGCCCGCGGTCTGGTCAGAACTGCGACGGTCCATAATCGGCTTCGACGCCAAAGCATCGGCACCGGTTGGTCGATGACGGCGGTTTGTTCGGGATCAGCTTGACCCAGAACCGGTTTCGCGGTCAGTCGCTTCAGGAACGGGGAGTCGCATGTGTACACGCATTCTCTACAGGACCGGCACGGGGACCTACGTCACCGGACGCGGCATGGACTGGAACGACCTGGACATGCAAACGGACTGCTGGGTGTTTCCCCGCGGCATGCGCCGCGACGGCGGGGTGGGGCGGGGTCGATCACGTGGACCTCGAAGTACGGCTCGGTGATCCTGAGCATCTACGACCTGGCGACCTCCGACGGCGTCAACGAAGCGGGGATGGTGGGCAACCTGCTCTACCTGACCGAGTCCGATTACGGCGACCAGGGCGCGCGGTCCAAGCCGACGATCTCGGTGGGGGCCTGGCTGCAGTACCTGCTCGACAATTTCGGCACGGTCGCTGAGGCGGTCGAGGCGATGAGCGCCGATCCGATGACGGTGGTCTCGGCCGACGCGCCGAACGGACGTGCCGCCTCGGTGCATGTCGCGTTGTCCGACGCCGGTGGCGATTCGGCGATCTTCGAGTACCTCGACGCCAAGCTGGTGATCCACCACAGTCGTGACCACACGGTGTTGACGAATTCGCCGGTATTCGAGCAGCAGCTCGCCATCAACACCTACTGGGATCTGATCGGCGGGCACAACATGCTGCCCGGAACCATCACCTCCGCGGACCGCTTTGTGCGCGCCAGCTACGCCCTGAAGGCGTCACCGCAATTCAGTGATCGGCGCCAGGCGGTGGCGGCGGTGTTCTCGCAGATGCGCTCGATCGGAGTACCGCTGGGCATGAGTGACCCCGACAAGCCCAACATCGCGTCCACGTTATGGCGATCGGTGGTCGACCACGACGCTCGGCGCTATTACTTCGACTCGGTGATCAACCCGTCGGTGATCTGGGTCGATCTCGACAAGGTCGATCTGACGCCCGCCGCGCAACCGATGAAGCTCACCGTCGGTGTCCCCGACGATCAGGGCGGCGATGTGTCGCAGAAGTTCGAGCCGGCCGCGCCGTTCCACTTCCTGGCACCGAGTCCGCGCTGAGCGCTGCGCCGCCTCGCGGCCCGACTCGGCGGCGGTGCCCGGCCGGATTCGGGCTACTCGTCGCCATTGGGTTGAGCAAATTCATCGGCGGCTAGTCTGTTGTTATAACTGGCTTACATTTGCCCTATAAATGTCCAACGAATCTGTGCGTCTTCGAGAGGTAGCGATATGCCTGTTCCGTCATCCGCGGTCTTCGAGCGTCTACTGAGCCTTGCCGCGATCAAGGACGTCGATGCTCGTCCGACCCGGACCATCGACGAGGTCTTTACTGGCAAACCGTTGACCACCATCCCGGTCGGCACCGCCGAAGACGTCGAGGCAGCGTTTGCCGAAGCTCGCGCGGCACAGGCCAACTGGGCGAAGCGTCCGGTCAGCGAACGCGCGGAGGTCATCCGCCGCTACCGCGATCTGGTCATCGAGAACCGCGAGTTTCTGATGGACCTGCTGCAGGCCGAGGCGGGCAAGGCGCGCTGGGCGGCGCAGGAGGAAGTCGTCGACCTGGTGGCCAACGCCAACTACTACGCACGCGTGTCCGCGGGCCTGCTAAAGCCCCGCACGGTACAGGCGCTGCTGCCCGGGATCGGCAAGACCACGGTCGGCTACCAGCCCAAAGGCGTGGTCGGGGTGATTTCGCCATGGAATTACCCCATGACGCTCACGGCGTCGGACTCGGTTCCCGCGCTGATCGCGGGTAACGCGGTGGTGCTCAAGCCGGACAGCCAGACGCCGTACTGCGCACTGGCGTGCGCCGAGCTGCTGTACCGGGCCGGCCTGCCGCGCGCGCTGTATGCGATCGTGCCGGGCCCGGGCTCGGTGGTGGGTACCGCGATCGCCGATAACTGCGACTACCTGATGTTCACCGGTTCGTCGGCGACGGGCAGCCGGCTCGCCGAGCACGCCGGCCGTCGGCTCATCGGTTTCTCGGCCGAACTGGGCGGCAAGAACGCGATGATCGTGACGCGCGGCGTCAACCTCGACAAGGTGGCCAAGGCGGCCACCCGCGCCTGCTTCTCCAACGCGGGCCAATTGTGCATCTCGATCGAGCGGATCTACGTCGAGAAAGACATCGCCGACGAGTTCACCCGCAAGTTCGGCGATGCGGTGCGAAGCATGAAGCTCGGTACCGCCTACGACTTCTCGGTCGACATGGGCAGCCTGATCTCCGAGGGACAGCTCAAGACCGTGTCCGGCCACGTGGATGACGCAACGGCCAAGGGCGCCAAGGTGATTGCGGGTGGCAAGGCTCGACCCGATGTCGGGCCGCTGTTCTACGAGCCGACCGTGCTGACCGATGTCACCCACGAAATGGAATGCGCGGACAACGAAACGTTTGGGCCGCTCGTCTCGATCTACCCGGTTGCCGACGTCGAGGAAGCCGTTGAGAAGGCCAACGACACCGAATACGGGCTCAACGCCAGCGTATGGGCGGGCTCGACCGCCGAGGGGGAGAAGATCGCCGCCCGGTTGCGGTCGGGAACGGTGAACGTCAACGAGGGCTATGCCTTCGCCTGGGGAAGCCTGAGCGCACCGATGGGCGGCATGGGAATCTCCGGGGTCGGCCGCAGGCACGGCCCCGAGGGGCTGCTCAAGTACACCGAATCGCAGACGATCGCCACCGCGCGGGTATTCAACCTCGATCCGCCGATGGGCGTCCCGCCCACCCTCTGGCAGAAGTCGCTCTTGCCGATCGTGCGCACGGTGATGAAGCTGCCCGGGCGGAAGTGACCGCTAGCCGCCGCTGGTTGCCGTCGCGGCTTGGGGTGGCCAGGCGAACGCATCCACCCCAGTGTCGATCTGTTGGCGGGTGCGCTTGTCCAGATCGGTGATGACCAGCGGCTTGCCCGGTGAGCTCTCCAGGTAGGCGACCACGTCGCCGGCTCCCCACCGGGGCCCCTGGACCTCGGCGGCGACGTTGGCGGCAATCGTTTGCGGCGCGCCGCCCGAGACATCGAGAACCTGCAGGCTTTTCGACCATTCGCCTTCGCCGCTTCGGGTTTCGGTGAAAGCCAGCTCGCCGGAGGACAGCGCCGCGAGATCGGAGTAGTAGGAGCCGGCTCTGGCGAACACCGTCCTGGGAGCTCCGGCCGGATCGGTGCCGGTGCCGCCGGGTGCGGCGGCGGAATAGATGCCACCGTCGCGAAGCGCAAACGGGATCTCGGTGAAGTTCGGACCGGAGGCATCGCCGTTGGTGAACAGGATCGACCGACCGTCGCTGCCGTAGGCCACCGAATACGCGTTGGTGTCCATCGCGACCGAGGCCGATGCCGCGCCGACCTCGAGGGCATTGACGTCGATGGGGGACACGTCGCTGCGCGCGTTCGCCCACGCGATGTGGTTGCCGTCCGGCGCCCACGCATATTGGTCGGCCGCGGCCGGGCGCTGCGGCGGCGACAGCACCGAGCCGGTGTCGGCGGCCGCGACGATCAGCAGGCCGCCGGCCATGGTGCCGTTGCTGTCGTTCTGCAGGAACGCGATCTGCTTGCCGGTTGGTGACCAGCGCGGGTTGACGATCTGCCCGAGTCGATGCCCGGGGGGCGGCGGGAGGGCGGCGGGGTCCACGAGTCGGTGGGGCGCCCCCGCCGGCGCATCCTCAGCCAGGTCGAGCACCCACAGCTCACCGCCGTAGTCCGAGGCGCTGTTCTTGTGGACATAGGCCACCCGCGTGCCGTCGGGGGACGGCGCCGGCTGCGTGTCGGCCGGTCCGTCGGTGAGCTTGCGTCCGGGGGTTCCGGCGGGATCGCTCACATACAGCGAACCCGCCTTGGCATAGAACAGCGCCGGCATCGAGGTTCCAGTGTTGGCGGTGGAGCGCTTGCTTGACGGCGGTGACCCCGAATCGGCCGCTGGACTGCAGGCCGGCGCCATCAGTACCACAAGGTATGCCACTATCGGGGCGGCTGAGCGACGCCAGGCCATGCATCCCACCTTATCGGTTCCCGGAGGCTGCGCATGCGGTGAACAGCGGCGCGGGCGTCATCGGTGGGTGCTTCGGCCGTACCGCCGTTGCGCGCGTCGGTGTTTGGAACTAGCGTTGACGGGCGAGCCGAAATCATCTGCTGTACAACGGAGTTCCGTCGCGGGAACGGATGCCCGACGAGGCCGCGTGGCAGCGGGTTTCGGCATCGGGCGCGAAAGTTCAACGAGGACAGGGGCCTTGTCGCGGTCCGCTGTTTCGCCCGCGCGAGGTCACCTCGCGACCATACGATCCGAGCAGTGGCTAAAAGTCGCGCCGTATACTCATCGGCGTCACCGAGCGCAGGTCACCCGCGGAAATCACGGTCTTTGCGACCTGTGTCAATGCCTGGAACAACGCGTCCAGCTCGGCGTCGTCGAGACCGTCAAAGGCGCGCAGCGCCAGCGCATCGGTGGTGTTCTCCAGGTGCTCATGCAATTCGCGCCCGGCGGGCGCCAACGATCCTTCTTCGGTGAGCAGGCCGCGGCCGACCAGGCTGTTGACACAGGCTTGCCACTCGGCGTCGTCGTAGTGGCGGGTTAGTTTCATGTAGTCGTTGGGGACTCCGTCGGCCGCGCAGTGGAACACATTTGACTCGCGTCCGGAGACGCCGGCGGCCACCAGCACCGCTACGTGGCTGTCCCCGCGATGCTCGCGCAGCAGGGTCGTTGCGTGCCACAGCGCCGCGACCGGATCCTCTGGCCACGGCAGGGCGCGATTGGCGGCAAACAATGCGCGCCCCTCCAGCGAAGCCCGGCTGGCGGCGCTGCCGGCCAGCCGGCCAGCGCTGCGCACGTTGTCGTCGTCGGTGAGCCCGTAACGCCGTAGGGCAGCCACCGCCGAATCTTGGCGAGCCTGCAGCGCCAGCCGCGGCTCGGCGATGTCCCAGGCCGCGGGCAGGGCCTTGGCCACCCGTGCGGGTGCGAAGTTGTAGAAGGCGGCTGTCACGACCTCCGGCGCCACCTGGCCCAGCGGGGCCGATCGGGCGGCGAAATAGCCCATCCAGAATCCGCGGTACCCAAGGTTGGCCAGGGCTGCCCGGGCCTCCGGAGCAAAATATGTGACGGCGTGGATGGGTTCGAAGCGATCGTATAAACGCCGGGCCAACTCGGGTGTGCGTTGCATTCCCGAAGCTAACCACTTAGTGGCGCCCCGCGGGAGCGCACCCGCCCCGACGGGTCCCGCGGCGGCCGCCAGCACCGTGATCGCCCGGACTCGGGTCGGAAGGTCGCCTACGAGTTTTGCCGATTGATTGGCTAATGTCGCTGGACGGCGCCTTTGGTTCCGGTGAGCCCGCGGTATGTCCCGGCACCGAAGACGTCGCGCTCGAGGCCTGTCGATACGCGCCGGTGCGTACCCGACTGCCCACCCAGAAACGGAGTCAGCGATGAGCGCACGCGCGCAAACCGGGACCATCTCGACGCACGTACCTGCACGGCTGGACCGGTTGCCGTGGGGACGATTCCACTGGCGCGTCGTGATCGGGCTTGGCGGCGTGTGGGTCCTCGACGGGCTCGAAGTCACCATGGTCGGCAACGTGTCGGCGCGGCTGACCGAGCATGGCAGCGGGATCAACCTGACGCCCGCGCAGATCGGCGTGGCGGCGTCGTTCTACATCGCCGGGGCCTGCCTGGGGGCACTGTTCTTCGGCCACCTCACCGACCGCTTCGGGCGGCGCAACCTGTTTCTGTTGACCCTCGCGGTGTACCTGACGGCCACCGTGGCCACCGCATTCGCCTTCGCACCTTGGTATTTCTTCATCGCGCGTTTCTTCACCGGCTCCGGCATCGGGGGAGAGTACGCCGCGATCAACTCGGCGATCGACGAACTGATACCCGCCCGCGTGCGCGGCCGCGTTGACCTGATCATCAACGGCACCTATTGGCTGGGTTCGGCCGCTGGAGCGGCCGGGGCGCTGGTCCTGTTGGACACCTCGAATTTCGCGCCCAACATGGGGTGGCGGCTTGCCTTCGGCTTGGGTGCCATCTTCGGCATCTTTGTGCTGCTGGTCCGGCGCAACGTCCCGGAAAGCCCACGCTGGCTGTTCATTCATGGGCGTGAGCAGGAAGCCGAGCAGATCGTTCGGGAGATCGAGGAGGAAGTAGAATGCGACACCGGCCAGCGGTTACCTGACCCGCCGGGGCGGCCGCTCAAGATACGTCAGCGTCAAAGGATTTCCTTGTGGGAGATCGCCCGGGTCGCGTTTACCCGCTATCCGCGGCGGGCCTTTCTTGGGCTGGCGCTGTTCATCGGTCAAGCGTTCCTCTACAACGGGGTCACGTTCAATCTCGGCACGTTGCTAAGCGGCTTCTACGGTGTCGAATCCGGACACGTGCCGCTGTTTTTCATCGTGTGGGCGCTGAGCAACTTTGTCGGGCCCCTGGTGCTGGGGCGGCTCTTCGATACCGTCGGCCGCAAGCCCATGATCACGATGTCCTACATCGGATCCGCGGTGATAGCCGTGGTGCTCGCGGTGATATTTGTGAACCAGACCGGCGGTGTCTGGACGTTCATCATCGTGTTGGCGGCGGCGTTCTTCCTGGCATCGGCGGGCGCGAGCGCGGCCTACCTGACGGTCAGCGAGATCTTCCCGATGGAGACCCGAGCCCTGGCCATCGCCTTCTTCTACGCGGTGGGCACCGCGATCGGCGGCATCAGCGGCCCGCTGCTGTTCGGTCAGCTGATCGAGTCCGGGCAGCGTAGCCAGGTGTTCTGGTCGTTCATCATCGGTGCCGCGGTGATGGCCGTGGCCGGCCTGGTCGAACTCTGGCTCGGCATCGCCGCCGAACAGCGCCCGCTGGAAGAGTTGGCGCTGCCGCTGACGGTGGCCGACGCCGAGGACGACGACGAACCGGCCGATGGGGCGGGCGCGCGGGGCGCGCAGCACCCCGGGAGCTGAGGCGGCGCCGCCGAAAAGCCGCGGGTGGCCGGCCGTGGGACGTTACGATCGGCGTCTGATCTGCCTTCAGCATCAAGGGCGCTTTCCGGGTGCGAAGCCAGGCCTTGACCGGGCCGACGAGAGGCGCGTGATGTCGTACGTGAGCGCGGTGCCCGAGGCGGTGTCGGCTGCGGCCACCGATCTGGCCGGCATCGGTTCAACGATCGCGGCGGCCAATGCCCTCGCCGCCGTCCCGACAACTGATCTGCTGGCCGCGGCTGCCGATGAGGTGTCGACGGCCATCGCGTCGCTGTTGGGCACGCATGCCCAGACCTATCAGACCCTCAGCGCCCAGATGGCGGCGTTTCACCGCCAGCTGGTGGCGGGCTTGCACTCGGGCGCGGCCGCCTACACCGCCGCCGAGGCCGTCAACGCCGCGGCCGCGCAGAACCTGGATCTGGCCGTGTCGTTCAGCGGGGTGCAGCTGCTGCAGCGGGGCAGTGCCAATGCCACCACCGCGGGTTTTGGCTCGCTGGCGGTCGCCGTCGGCGAGAACAGCACCGCCCGGGTCGGCGGCGGCGTATTCAACGGTGCCTGCGCCATGGGGGCCGACAGTTTCGCGGCGGTCAACGACGTCACCGGGGGCGCTGCCGCCTCCGGCGGCTTCAACATGGCCGGAGCCTTCGGCGCCAGTGTCGCGTCGGTGAACACCGCGGGCTCCGACAACGGGGCCACCGCGAGCGCGGACGGCAGCTTCAACAACGCCTGGGCCTTCGACGGCAGCGCCGCCGAAGTCAACACCGCCCGCGCGGACGGTATGGACGCCGTCGCGGGGGCCACCGGCAGCTTCAACACGGTCGGAGCCTTCGGCGGCGGCGCCGCGCTGGTCAACGATGTGACCGCCCAGACGTTCACCGGCGCTGCCAACGCCGACGCCACCGGCAGCTTCAACCGGGCCTGGGCCTTTGACCAGTACAGCGACGCCGAGGTCAACCAAGCCATCGCCAACGCCAACCTGAACGGCACCGCCACCGCCAGCATCGTGGGCGACTTCAATGTGGCCGGGGCGGTCGGCAACAGCCTGGGCACCGTCAACTTCGCCGATTCCGCCGCCACCGGCGACACCACCAGCGGCGTAGTGACCGGCAATTTCAACTCGGCCTGGGCCATCAGCGACATCCAGAACGCCGACGTGGCCACCGCCAACCCCGCGCTGGCGATGGACGGCGGCACCGCCGTCTCCCACGGCGACTTCAACGCCGTATTCGGCGTCGGTGGTGGCAGCGCTATTGCCAATGGCGCCACGGCGGTGACCGCGGGCACCGCCGCCGTCAGCGGCGGCGTTTTCAACACGGCCGCGGCGATCGGCTCGTCGACCTTAGCCGAAGTCAACCCCGCCAACGACGGTGTGGCCATCGGTGCCGGAAACAATGCCTGGGCACTGGTCACCGATGCCCAGGCCAGCGCCGGTGCCGGGAACTTCAATCTCGCGCTCGCTCGCGCGTACAAGGCGGTGGCCGACGCGACCGGCGGCAACGGCATCGTCGATATCCAACCGCCGTTTTTCTGGTGAGCAGCAACCTGGACGGTGCCGGAAACCAGGTCCCGAAACTAGGTCCCGAAACTAGGTAAGGCCGGCTTCGACGGCCAGGCGCACCAGCCCCAGCTCGTTGCAGCGTTGTGCGAGGCCGACCGACTCCGGATCGGGCTGCAGTCCCGCTGCGCGCAGCGTTTCGGCCAGCAATAGCTGAGCGCGCAACGCCGCCCACGGTCGTAGCGTGGCATCAATACCGGTCAACAGATCGCGAGCGCGTCGGTGGGCGTCAGCGCGGTCCTGCTCCGAACCGCCGGCCGACAGCAACCGAATAGCGGAGGCTTCATCGAGTTCGTAGGTGAGCGTGACGATTCCGTCGTCACTCGAGTTGTGGCGGGTATCGCGCAGCCGGGCAGAAACCGGCGGCGAGAGGCCGATGCCCAGCCTGACCCGCTCGTGGTTGATCGCCGCTGACAGTCGCGGTAGGTGCAGCTGGTCGGCGACCGCCATCCCAGCCTCCAGCCGCTCCGCCGCTGCGGCGCAATCCCCGTGCGCCGCATTGACTCTGGCGCCGGCCACAAACCGCGCCACCAGGTAGTCCACTCCGCCGCCCTCCGGGCTCAGCCGATAGCTCTCGTCGAGCAGGAGCTTGGCTTCGGTCAATTCGCCGACATCGTGCAGCATCTCACCGAGGAAGGCGCCGGCGATCCGCGTCGCGTTGGAGTTCGTTCCGCAACTCTGTGCGATCTCCACGGCTCGCCGGAACTCGGCGACCGCGGTCGCAATATCGAGCGCAAACTTGGCGGCCAAGCCCAGATAGCACCGCGCGTAGACGCTGACGAACGGGCCCATCATCTCTCGGTAGGGTGTTGCCCACGCCAAGAGGCGGCGCACTTGGTCGAACTGGAACCGGTAGAGCGCGGCGAACGCCGATACGTTTCCGGCGACCGCGGGCACCCGCGGATGAAACGTTTGCGGCCTCGAGAGTGCCTCGGCGACAAGCGTGTCCACCCGGTCGATGCGGTCGGCGAACGTGTCCGCGACCGCCTGTAGCACATCGGCTTCCACCCGCAGGTCGGCTTGGGTGGCCGGGTCCGCGTGATCGAGCGCCTTCGTGAACAGATTGAGCGCGGCGGGCACCTTGCGTTGCAGCAGCATGTTCGCCCAAGCGATGGCCAGTTGCAGCCGCTCCCGGGAGACGATCAGCCGTGGCGGCAGCTTCTTGACGATCTCGAGCAAGGTCGTCATCTTGGACTGTTCGAGCAGGTTGGTTTCGTCATCCTCGACGAAGTCGACGGCAAGAGCGGGATCGCCGGCCGCCAACGCGTGCTTGACGGCATCGTGGAGCCGGTCGTGTTCTTTGAGCCACAGCGCCGCGGTGCGATGCAGCTGCGCGACCCGCTGCGGATCGTCGCGCTCGAGCCGGCGGCGCAGAAACTCGGCGAACATCTGGTGGTAGTGAAACCAGCCCGGTTCCTCGTCGACCGGCTGCAGAAACAGGCCACGCTGGGCGACCTGCTCCAGCAACGCTTGGCCCCGGGGCACCTGCGCCAGGGCCGAAGCCAGATCCGCGCATATTCGCTCGGGAATCGAGGTGGCCAGGACGAAATCGACGATCTCGGGTTCCAGTGAGGCCAAGACATTCTCGGCGAGGAACTCACCGATCACCTCGCTGGTGCCGCAGAGCTTGCCGACCAGCGTCGACGCGTCGGCGCCGCCTCGCACGGACAGCCCGGCCAGTTGCAGCCCGGCGGCCCAGCCATCGGTTGACTCGGTCAGGGCGGCCACATCGTTGCCGGTCAGCGATAACCCACCGAGGCTGTCGAAGAATGACGTCGCCTCGCCGGAGTCGAAACGCAAAGCCGCCGAGTCGATCTCGACCAGCTCATCGGCCAGTCGCAGTCTGCTCAACGGCAGTCCCGTCCGGGACCAGCTGGTGACGATGATCTGCAGGTGATGGCACCCGTGTTCGAGCAGAAAACTCAGGGCGGCGATGGTTTGGCTGTCGGACACGCGCTGCCAATCGTCGACGATCAGGGTGGTCGGCTCGTCGGCGTCGTGCAGGGCGTCGATGATCGACGTCAGTAGGTAGCGGCTCCCGTCGTCGCCGTGCTCCTCGAGTACGTGGTCCAGTGACTCGGCCACCCCCGGATGCACCCGCCGGATCGACTCCAGCAGATGCGCCAGAAACCAGACGGGGTTGTTGTCGCCATCGTCGATCGTCAGCCACGCGACCGCGACGCCCGCGCGCACCAGTTCCTCGCGCCACTGGGCGGCCAGCGTGCTCTTGCCGTACCCCGAGGGCGCGTAGATCAGAATGAGCCGGCGCCGGCCGGCCGCGCTGAGCGCGTCGGTCAGCCGCCGGCGGCTGACCCGCGACCGGGCGGGAACCTGGGGACGATACTTGGTCGCGGGGGTGGGCGGTGCCGGGGTGCATGGGTGTCGTGTCCGTACGTCGACCGGGCGGTGGCCAGATCGCTGCGGGGCGCCCCCAACTCGACCGGGTGCGCCATCTCGTCGACGGCGACGCCATGTTCACGCTGAACTTGGCGAAGTTGCTCACCAAAAGCGGCGGCACTGTCGGGACGATCCGCGGGATCGCGCGCCATCGCCTTTTCGATCACCGAGGCCACGTCGGCCGGCAGGCCTTCCCCACGCAGATTCGGGATCGGTTGCGAGGTGATCCGCAGAAACTGGGCCACCACCTTTTCACCGCGGCGGCGCTCGAAGGCGGCATGACCGGTGATGGCGGAAAACAGTGTCGCACCAAGTGAATACACATCCGACTGCGGCGTCGGCGGTGCACCCTCGAGCACCTCGGGGGCGGTGAAGGCCGGGGAACCCGTGATCACCCCCGTCGAGGTCTGGAAACCTCCGGCGATCCTGGCGATGCCGAAGTCGGTGAGTTGCGGCTCGCCGTAATCGGAGATCAGGATGTTTCCCGGTTTGACGTCACGATGCAGCGTGCCTACCCGGTGCGCGGCCTCCAAGGCGCCGGCCACCTTGACCCCGAGCCGCACCACCTCGCCCCAGTCCAGCGGCCCGTTGCGCCGGACCAGCGCTTCTAGCGAGTCGTTCTGGTGATACTGCATCACCAGGAACGGACGGCCGGTCGCGGTGGTACCGACTTCGAGGATGGTGACGATGTGCGGGTGCCCGGACAATCGGCCCATCGCGCGTTGTTCACGCAGGAACCGATCGAGGTTGTCTGGATCGAGGTCAGCGGTCAAGACCTTGACCGCGACGGTGCGATCCAGGGACGGCTGGAAGGCGCGATAGACGATGCCGAAGCCACCGCGTCCGACTTCGGCGACGTTCTCGAATCCGGCATCGATGAGCTCGCCGGGGATACCCGAAATGCCACCCCGCTGGGCAGGGTGTGCCTGCGTTGTGTACGGAGCATCCTCAGCCATCGATGGTCACCATCCCTCGCTGAAACACCACCGTAACGCCCAGTGGCTCGGGTGCACAGGCCCTTTGCTCCAGCGCGCCCGAACGGCGTTGAGCGTGGGTCTAGCCGGATTCTGCGCTGACCCAGGCGCGGGCTTCCTCGGCTTGCGTCGGGGTGAAGGTGCGCAGCTCGCCGGGCATCAGGAACCCGACGAATTTCACTGTCTGCTTGATCCATTCGATGTTGGTGACCACGGCAAACCGCTCCCACCGGAGGAAGTGGCTGAATCCCAGCTTAGTGTCCTCCCACATGGCGCCAGGGTCAAAGCCGCCGAAATCCGAACCGATTTCGTAGTAGATGCGCACCTTGTCGTGGTTGAGCAGCCGCTTCTCGATATCGGGGATGACCACCGTCTCGTAGTCGTCCTTGGTGACATGCCCGTGACACACGAATGCCGCTACCTCGTCAGGAAAATCCGTCAATACCTCAATCATGCTGTCCTCCTCGTCGAGTGACTCGCACCCGTCCGGCCGGGCGCGCCGGTGGATGCAACCTCGACGCTATCCGGTGCGCGGTAGCCGAGTCAGGAGCAAATAGTGCCGACTTGACGAGGCTTTCTTCCTCCAGGCCGACTTCGAATCCCGCCAAACCGGCACGACGGTCGGCTGTTTGGTGTGTCGAAGCCCAGGCGGGCGCGGCTCGGCGTGACGGATGGCCGACATCGGTGTGGAATGGAGTCATTCGGCCCTGTTGCGGCGCGCAACGGCGATGCGAACGTGGGTTCAACAGATTGTGCGGTCGTGGGGCGGTGTGAAAACCGAGGTGGGAGGTGCGAGGGGTGACGGAGGCCACCGACGAACTGACGACACTGTCATTGGGACAGCTGCTCGATGAATTGGACAGCTCTGCACAAGGTTTGACCGCGACCGAGGCGTCGCAGCGATTGCAGCGATACGGCGCCAACGAGATAGCCGAACAGCGGCGCAACCCGGTGCTGGTTTTCCTCGGATATTTCTGGGCCCCGATCCCATGGATGATCGAGGCGGCGCTGGTGCTGTCGCTGGCGGCCCGGCACTGGACCGATGCCGCGATCATCGCGGGGCTGCTGATGATGAACGGCGGGGTGGCCTTCGTCGAAGAACATCAGGCGGCCAACGCAATCGCCGCGCTCAAGCAACGACTCGCCGCTTCGGCTCGGGTGCTGCGGGACCGCGCGTGGGTGACCGTTGCGTCGCGGGAGCTGGTACCGGGCGACGTGGTGCGGGTCCGGCTTGGCGATGTGGTGCCCGCCGACGTGCGGGTACTCGATGACGTGACGCTCGAGGTGGACCAATCGGCCCTGACCGGTGAATCGCTCGCCGTGTCGCGCGGGCGGGGGCAGGTCTTGTATTCGGGCTCGGTACTGGTGCGCGGCGAAGCCGACGCGGTGGTCTATGCGACCGGCGCCGCCTCATATTTCGGGCGCACCACCGCGCTGGTCGGTGAGGCGGGTACGGTCAGCCACTTTCAGCGCGCGGTGCTGCGTATCGGCAACTATCTGATCGTGCTGGCCGCGGCGCTGGTGGTGTTGACGGTGGCGGTTTCGCTGATCCGCGGCAACGCGGTGCTCGAGACACTGGAGTTCGCGCTTGTGGTGACCATCGCCTCGGTGCCGGTGGCATTGCCGGCGGTGCTGTCGGTGACCATGGCGGTCGGTGCCCGCAAGCTGGCCCGGCACCAGGCGGTGGTCAGCCATCTGCCCGCGGTCGAGGAACTCGGCGGTGTCGACCTGCTGTGCTCGGACAAGACCGGCACTCTTACCCAGAACCGGCTGGCGTTGACGGCCCAGTGGACGGCACCAGGTGTCGACAACCACGATCTACTCGGGGTTGCCGCCATGGCTTCGCGCTCCGAGAACAACGACGCCATCGATCTGGCCGTGCTGGCCGCCGCGGGTGCGCCGCCCGAAGTGCACGTGCAGGGGTTCACCCCGTTCGACCCGGTGAGCAAGCGCACCGAAGCCGCCATCGAGGACTCCGACGGGCTGCGATTCCGGGTGAGCAAAGGAGCACCGCAGATCATCGCCGCGTTGTGCGGGCAAGACGGGGTCAGCAGCCAGGTCAGCGATGTGGTTGACGGATTCGCCAGCCGCGGGTACCGCTCTCTTGGCGTGGCCCGCACCGATGGCGACCAGACCTGGCGGCTGCTGGGAGTGCTGGCGTTGGCCGACCCCCAGCGTGCTGACTCCGCCGAGACCATCGCTGCGGCAAGGGAACTGGGTGTCGAGGTCAAAATGGTCACCGGTGATCAGGTGGCGATCGGCCGCGAAATCGCCGGTCAGGTGGGCCTAGGGGAGCAGATCCTGGACGCGGGCACGCTCGACAGCGCCGTTGACGACGACGAGTTGACGGTTCGGGTGGAAGCCGCCGACGGGTTCGCCCAGGTGTTTCCCGAACACAAGTACCGCATCGTCCGTCTGCTTCAGGGGCGCGGGCACATTGTGGGCATGACCGGTGACGGTGTCAACGACGCCCCCGCGCTCAAACAGGCCGACGCCGGCATCGCCGTTGCCGGGGCCACCGACGCCGCCCGCGCCGCCGCCGACGTCGTGTTGCTGGCCGAAGGGCTGTCGGTGATCGTGCACGCGATCCGCCAAGCCCGCGAGATCTTCGCCCGGATGACCAACTACGCCACCTACCGCATCGCCGAGACGATCCGGGTGCTGCTGTTGATCACTCTGGCGATCGTCTTCATGAACTTCTTCCCGGTCACCGCGGTCATGATCGTGTTCCTGGCGCTGCTCAACGACGGCGCGATCTTGGCCATCGCCTACGACCACGTCCGGGGCGCGAATCGGCCCACCGCCTGGGACATGCGCAGCGTGCTCACCATCGCTACCGCGCTGGGCATTATGGGGGTCGCCGAAACCTTCCTGCTCCTGGCGCTGGCCAAGCAGGTCTTTGGGCTGGATCAGGACCTGATCCGCACGCTGATCTTCCTTAAGCTGTCGGTATCGGGCCATCTGACCGTGTTCGTCACCCGTACCCGGCATGCGTTCTGGTCCAAGCCCGCGCCGGCACCCATACTGTTGGTCGCGGTCATCGGCACTCAGACCGTCGCCACCCTGATCGCCGTCTACGGTGCGCTCATGACACCGCTGGGCTGGCGTTGGGCCGCACTGGTGTGGGCATATGCGCTGTTCTGGTTCCTCATCGAAGACCGGGTCAAGCTGGCCACCCACTACTGGCTCGACCGCCACGTGCGTCCCGACCGAACCCCCGGGCGCCCGAATCTTGTTCGAAACGCTGACAAGTGACGGCGCCGGCGTCGCCCCCGGCCAAGGGCAGCAGAGATTCCCCGGCGGGGCGCCAACGCGCGGGTGGACAGCCCGAGGGGGGTGAGCTTGGGGTCAGCGCGCTGGTGTCGATCGGTATCGGCGGCATGGTCGGTGGCGGGATCTTCTCGGTTCTGGGGTTGACCGTGCAGATCGCCGACGCGGGCGCCTACCTGTCGTTTGTTGCCGGCGGCGTGATCGCGGCTCTGACCGGACGGTCCTATTCGTTGTTGTCGGTGCGGATTCGCAGCCGCGGTGGCACCGCGTTCTTCCTGGACAAGTGCTTCGGCACCGCGATCGGTGGGCCACTGAACGTGTTGCTGTGGCTGAGCTATTTCGTCATGTTGGGGCTGTACGCGGTGGCCTTCGGCAGCTACGGGGCGGTGTTGCTGGGAGCAGACCCGGACGGGCCCTGGCGCCGCGTCCTGGCCAGCGCAGTGGTGGTGGCGTTCGCCGCGTTGAACCTGGCCGGCGCGCAGATCGTGGGCCGGGCCGAGTCGTTTCTGGTGTACGGCAAGCTCGCGATCCTGCTGCTGTTCTGTGTGGCGGGGCTGGCCTTCGTCGACGGCAGCCGTGTCTCGCCCGCCCACTATCCTTCTTTCGGGGTGATCGTCTACGCCGGTGCATTGATCTTCTTGGGGTACGAGGGTTTTGAGCTGATCGCAAACGCCGCCGAGGACGCCCGGAATCCACGTCGCAGTCTGCCGTTGGCATACCTCATCTCGATCGGCGTGGTGATCGTTCTGTACGTGCTCGTGGCGTTCGTCGCGGTCGGCAATCTCGATGTCGCGCAAATCGATCACGACCGCGACTACGCGCTGGCCGTCGCGGCACGCCCGTTCCTGGGCTCGGCCGGCTTCGAACTGATCGGGATCGCCGCGGTGATTTCCACGGCCAGCGCCATCAACGCAACCCTCTACGGCACAGGAAAATTCACCTACCTGATGGCCCGCAATGGAGAACTGCCGGCCGCCCTGGGAAAGCCGGTGTGGGATCGGCCCATCGGCGGTCTGCTGGCCACGACCGCCGGCACCCTGGTCGTGGTGAATGCCGTTGACATCGAAGGCATTAGCCTGATGGGATCGGCCGGATTTCTGCTCATCTTCGCGGCCGTCAACCTGGCGGTGCTGCGACTGCGCATCACGCGCCTGACCCGCGTGCTGGCCGTCACGGGTGCGGTGGCCTGCGTCGCGTCTTTCGCGGCAATGACGGTCTATGCGGCCGCGACGACGCCCGCTCACCTTTGCGTGCTGGGCGGGTTCTTGGTCGGTGCGATTGTCGTGGAAGGCCTGGTTCGATTGCGCGGGCGGCATGTGAGTCATCCGCCGATGCGGCCCGAGCACTGATCGTCTTTTGCTGACCCGATCCGTGGCCGCCGGAAATGGTGTTCGATTACACCGATGAGCATCGACCAGGCCCCGGCACGGAGTCGCGTGCGATGAGCGCCCTGTTGGACGAGGTGCTAGACGCGCATGGGGGTCTTACCCGGTGGCGCAACGCCGCAACCATCCACGCTCGGGTGCGCACGGGAGGCCTGCTGCTGCGGACCCGTGTCCCCGGAAATCGGCTAGCCGATTACCGCATCACGATCACCGTTGCGCGGCAGCGGGTGGTCTTGGACCCATTCCCGCGCGCCGGGCAACGCGGTGTCTTCGAGCGCCTGCAGGTGCGGATCGAAAGCGACGACGGGCAGGTCCTGAGTTCACGAACGAACGCGCGCGCGGCGTTCTTCGGTCGCTCGGGCCTGCGGCGGAATATCCGTTGGGATCCGCTGGATTCGGTCTACTTCGCCGGCTACGCCATGTGGAACTACCTCACCACCCCTTACCTTTTGACGCGCGAAGGTGTCGAGGTCAGCGAGGCGCAACCGTGGCAGCAAGGGGGCCAGACGTGGCGCCGGCTCAGGGCCAGCTTCCCGGCCACCATCGACACCCTCTCACCGCGGCAGACCTTCTACTTCGATGGTGACGGTCTGCTTCGCCGCCATGACTATGTACCCGAGGTGATCGGACACTGGGCACGGGCCGCCCACTATTGCGTCGAACCGATCGAGGCCGACGGGCTGGTGTTCCCGACGCGTCGGTGGGTCCACCCGATCGGCCCCCGAAATCGCTCGCTGCCCTTCCCGACGCTGGTCTCGATCCAATTGGCTGATGTGCACGTCGACACCGAGTAGTTCGGGCGTCGGGCACCGCGGTTAGCGCGCAGACGTGTGGGTGCGGGTGCCGGGGGCCATCGCAGGGGTCGGTCTTCTCGCCATTCACCGCGCCCCGGCAATCCCGAAACGATTAGCCTTATGCCTACACACCACCGCGTACTCGTATCCGGCGCGGTCAATGCCCAGGGGCGAGAGGACGCTTCGAATCGGTTTGCGGCGTGTGGAAGGCGGGGTGAGGAGTCGGCGATGAGTGACGCGACCGCGGATTCGCGGGAGGGTTCGCAATTTGGTCCGTATCGGTTGCGGCGGATAGTCGGCCGCGGTGCCATGGGCGACGTCTACGAGGCCGACGACACCGTGCGCGAGCGGGTTGTGGCGCTCAAACTCATGTCGCAGACGCTGTCGAACGACCCGGTATTCCGTACCCGTATGCAGCGCGAGGCTCGTACCGCGGGGCGGCTGCAGGAACCGCACGTGGTGCCGATCCACGACTACGGCGAGATCGATGGCCAGCTGTACGTGGACATGCGACTGATCGACGGCAAGGACCTGGCGGCCATGCTGAAGCGGTACGGCCCGCTGCCCCCGCCGCGGGCGGTGGCCATCACGCGCCAGATCGGTTCCGCCCTCGACGCCGCGCACGCCGCCGGGGTGACCCACCGTGACGTCAAGCCGGAAAACATCCTGGTCAGCCACGACGATTTCGCCTATCGCGTGGATTTCGGCATCGCCAGCGCTACCTCGGACGAGAAGCTCACCCAACTGGGCAGCACCGTGGGAACGCTCTACTACATGGCCCCCGAACGATTCAGCAGCGGGGACGTGACCTACCGGGCCGACATCTATGCGCTGGCGTGTGTGCTGTACGAGTGTTTGACGGGCTCTCCGCCCTATCGAGGTGACCAGCTCAGCGTGATGGGCGCGCACCTCAGCCAGCCGATTCCGCGGCCGAGCGCCGCGCGACCTGGTATTCCGGCGGGTTTCGACAACGTGATCGCCCGTGGCATGGCCAAGGACCCGGCGGACCGGTATGCCACTTGCGGGGACCTGTCCGCGGCCGCCTACTCGGCGCTGGCCACACCCGACCAGGATCGGGCCACCGACATCTTGCAGCGCAGCCAGGTGGCACAGCTGCCGGCCGGATTCGCGAGTACCCCGCCCGGCGGTTTTGCGCCCAGCTCGCCGGCGGTGCCGGTTCCCGGGTCCGCGCCAAGCACCGGATGGCCGGCGCCGTCGGTTCCCGGCGCGCCGGTTGCGCCCAGCGCACCCGTGCCGACGCCGTGGGCCGGCGTCCCAGGCTGGGGCGTGGGACACACCGGAACCACCGGGGCGCCGCCCTGGGGGCAACCGCCGCCGCAGCCCACCGTCGCGGCCAAGACCTGGCCCTGGATCGCCGCGGCCGTCGCCGTGGTGGTGGTCATCGCGGGTGTGCTGGGTGTGGTCATCGCGCACCCTTGGCGCTCGCCGGGTCCGCCGACGGCAAGCGCCCCGCCTCCGCCGCCGCCCGACGCGGTGCAGCTTCGGGTGCTCAATGACGGCGTGTTCATCGGCAGCTCCGCCGCGACAACCACCATCGACATCTTCAATGAGCCCATCTGCCCGCCCTGCGGCGCGTTCATCAGGTCATACGCCAGCGACATCGACGCCGCGGTGGCCAACAAGAAGCTGGCGGTGCGCTATCACCTGCTCAACTTCCTCGACGAACAGTCGCACACCAAGACGTACTCGACTCGGGCGGTGGCGGCCAGCTACTGCGTCGCGGCTCAGGACGATCCCAAGGTCTACACCGCTTTTATGCCGCCCTGTTCGCCAGCGACTTTCAGCCCCAGGAGGCCGCCGCATCAGATCGCACCGACGCCGAACTGGCCCATCTGGCGCAAACCGTCGGCGCCAACGGCACCGCGACCAGCTGCATCAAGGCGGGAAACGACATGGGTACCGCCCGTACCAAGGCGGCGGCCGCTGACGCGACGCTGTCCGAACTGAACGCCAGCGGCACGCCCTTCGTGTGGGACGGGAGCAAGTCCATCGACCTGCAGAATCCGAGCTGGCTGACCAAGCTGATCGGATAGTTCCAGCACCCCGGGAAGCGCGTAGTCCTACTCATTCGCGCCGGCCCACTGCTACGCATGCTTGGTTGCATGCGAAAAACGTCGCTTACCCCTGACCCCGCCGCACTCCCAGATCCACCCCGCCCGGGCGGGACCGCGCTGTCGACGTCGCACGCCTGTGGGCCCTGGTGGTGGTGATGTTCGGGCACCGCGCCCTGCTGCTGGCCACCATCGACTCGCACGGGGTGCGCATCGGCAACCTGCTCGGCGAACTTCCAGCGTTGTCCCCGTTGTGCCCTGGGGCGCCTGGCTATTGACTCGGGCGCAGCGGCTGTGCCGGCCGGTGTTCTGGTATCTCGCGGCGTGGACGGGTGCCCTGGTTGTCGTGCGCGCGACGCTGGGTGCGCAGTCCGCGGCCGGACTCGGGCGAGAATGCGTCGCGCTGTTGTGGTTCCTCGGTGTCTATCTGGTGGTCCTTGCCTTCGTGCCCGCCTTGACGCGACTGCGGACGGGGTATGGGATCGCCACCGTCTCGGTGACCCTGCTGGTGCTGGCCGCCGCGGTAGATCAGATTCGTCTCGCGGTGGGCACCGCCGAATCGGGGGCCGCAAATTTCTTGATCGTGTGGCTGATCCCCGTGGCGCTCGGTGTGGGCTACGCGCGCCGGCTGATCGGCCCGCGCGCAGCCCTGGTCGCCGCCGTCGCCGCGTTCGCCGCACAGCTGCGCCTGGCAGGCACCGGCGTCTACGACGTGTCGCTGGTCGTGACCGGAGCCGACCGGATGTCGAACGTGGCGCCACCGACACTGCTGCTCGCGCTGCACTGCACCTGGATGTTCTGCGCGTTTGTTGCGGCCGCGGCAGTCATCCGGCGCTGGGCGGCACGGCCGCGGGTCTGGCAGCTGGTCGCGATGGGCAATGGGGGAGCCATGACGCTGTACTTGTGGCATATCCCGGCCATCGCTGTCGCCGCCTTTGTGTTGCATGCGGTCGGGCTGGACGCTTTCGACGTGCACACACCCTGGTTCTGGTGCCTGCTGGCGCTGCGTGCCGTGGTGTTCACCCTCGTCATGGCGGCGACGTTTTGGCTGCTGTCTCCGCTCGAACATCGTCGGCTGCCTTGGTGGGACGAACCGGTGCCTGTCGTCGGTACCCGTGCCAGCGCCGCCGGTTTACTGGTGTGTGGCGCCGGTGTCGCCCTGCTGTTGGTGGCCAAGAACGGGCTCAGCGGCGCGCCCGGGTGGGTATCGCTGGGGTGTTTCCTGGTGGCGTTGGTGGCGGCGCGGGCCATGACGGGCCCGCCGTCCGGGGCGGGCGAGGCTCAGCGTGCACCGGCGGCGGTGCGGCAGCGGGTCGGCTAGGGTGCGCGGTCAGTCCGGCTCGCCGTATTCGTCGAACCAGTAGGCGAGCTTGCCCCGCCGGCTCACGGCACGAAGCCGGGATTCGGCGGCGGCACGGGTGGTGCTGGTCGTCACGATGAGCAGTTCGTCGCCACGCTGGATCCGGGTGTCGGGCATCGGGACGAACGTGTGTCCTTTGCGGATGATCAGCGTGATCACGGCTGGATCGGGGAGCCGCAGTTCGAGCACGGTGACGTTGTGCAGCCGCGACGGCGGCTGCACGGTCATGGTGACCAGCTCCGCGTCGAGCACGTCCAACGGCGCCGCTTCGACCTGGATCTCCCGGGTGGCTTCGCGCGATATCAGCCCTAGCAGATGAGCGATCGGGCGCAGGCTCGGACCCTGTACCAGGGTGAACACCACGACCAGCATGAACACGATGTTGAGCAGGCGGTAGCTGTCAGGAACGCCCGCGACGATCGGAAAGGTGGCCAACACGATCGGAACCGCGCCACGCAGCCCGGCCCAGGATAAAAAGACCTGGTCGCGCCACGGGATGCGAAAGCCGGACAGTGAGAGCACGACCGAAAGTGGCCTGGCGACCAGCAATAACAGCAGACCGACCACGATCGCCGCGATCAGGTCGTGTATCACCTCGATCGGTTCGACCAGCAGTCCGAGCAGCACAAACAGACCGATCTGCGCCAGCCAGCCCACTCCTTCGGCGAACGACCGGGTGGCCGCGCGGTGCGGCAGTCCGGTGTTGGCCAGCACCACCGCGGCCAGATAGGCGGCGATGAATCCGCTGGCATGGCTCTCACCGGCGGCCGCGAACGCGACCAGCCCCAGCCCAAACGTGGCAATCGGGTACAGGCCCGAGGCGGGCAGCGCGATGCGCCGCAGCGTGAACGCGCCGAGATATCCGATCGCCAGTCCGATCGCGGCGCCGACGAGTAGTTCGAAGACCAGGGCCTCGAGTGCGGCCGCTGGCCGGAACGCAAAGGGCACCTCACTGAACATTAGCACCAAAATCACCGCGGGTGCGTCGTTGAAGCCGGATTCGGCCTCGAGCAGGCCGGCCACCCGCCGGGGCAGGGGCAGGACCCGCAGGACCGAGAACACCGCCGCGGCGTCGGTCGAGGAAACGATGGCCCCCAACAACAGCGCGGCCTGCCAGCTGACGCCCAGTACCAGGTGCACCCCGACCGCGGTCACGACCATGCTGACCATCACCCCGACGGTGGCCAGCGTGGCCGCGGGTGCCAGGACTTTGCGGATATCGCTGAATCGGGTGGTCAAACCGCCCTCGACCAGGATCACCGCCAGCGCAGCCGTGCCCATGTTCCGGGCGAGTTCCACATCGTCGAACCGCAGCCCGAACCCATCCTCGCCCACGATGACGCCGACCAGCAGGAACAGCAGCATGCTGGGAAAACCCACCCGCGTCGCCAAACGGGTACCGACGATGCTGGCCAGCAGCACGAAGCCGCCGATCAGCATGGCCAGGTACAGCTGCTGCAAGCTCATTGGTTCCCGTCCCGATGTGGTCTCGGCGGCGTGTTGGTTCTGCGTCGGTGTCGTCGTTTTTGCATGGTTATGCGTCGCTGAGCGCACTACGCCCGATGGGGTTGCGAGCAGGCGGCGACCTGGCTGCGACGCAGGTGTGGTGCCAGTACATAGATACCAGCTAGTCGAAGCCGCAGGCCGCTCGGTGTGTACCGGGTGAAGGTCTCGGCCCGGATACGACAAGATGGCTAGGTGCCGGTTGTAAGGATGCGGGTCGGGATCGCGGGTGCGGGAAAAGTCGGTCGTTCGGTTGCCCAGGAGCTGCTCGACGGCGGCCACAAGGTGCTGTTGATAGAACGCGAACGCGACGACTTCGAGCCGAATTCGGTTCCCGCGGCGGATTGGCTCCACGGCGATGCGTGTGAGTTGTCGACCTTGCAGGAGGCGGGCGCGCAGACCTGCGACGTGGTGATCGCCGCCACCGGAGACGACAAGGCAAATCTGGTGGTGGGTTTGCTGGCCAAGACCGAATTCGGAGTGCCCAGAGTGGTGGCGCGGATCAACGACCTCCGCAACGAGTGGTTGTTCGGCCAGTCCTGGGGCATCGACGTGGCGGTGTCGACCCCGGGTGCCATGGTTGCGGGCATCGAGGGTGCCATCGATGTGGGCCACCTGGTTCGCATGATGGGGCTGCGTGAGGGCCGGGCGGCGCTGACCAAACTGACCCTGCCCAGCGACAATCCGCTGGTCGGCAAGCGGGTATCGGAGTTGGAACTGCCCAGCAATACGGCGCTGGTCAGCGTGCTGCGCGGTGATGCGGTGCGGGTGCCGCAGCCCGATGACACGCTCGAACCCGGCGATGAGCTGCTATTCATTGCCGACAGCTTTCTGGAGCGCTCGGTCTGGGCCGCCGTGTACAGCACGATGCCATCGCGCGCGCCGCTCGGGCTGGCGGGGCGACCGTCTGGCCTGCGCAATCGGCACGGTTGAGGGTCGGCGCGCGGCGCGCCATGCCCGGTTGCCGGGCGGTGTCGCAAGGCTTCGGTAGGGTCCATCCGCGTGAATCCAAGCGTCGCCACCAAGTCTGTAAACGCCCGTCTCGCTGAGGAACTGGCCATCGCGGAGGCCCAGGTGGTCGCCGCCGTCCGGTTGCTCGACGAAGGCGCAACCGTCCCGTTCATCGCCCGCTATCGCAAGGAGGCGACCGGCAGCCTCGATGATGGGCAACTGCGCACCCTCGAGGAGCGCCTGCGCTACCTGCGGGAGCTTGACGAGCGCCGCGCCGCGGTGCTGGCCTCCATCGAGGAACAAGGCAAGCTGACCGACGAGCTGCGGGCCACCCTGATGGCCGCCGACACCAAGGCGCGGGTCGAGGACATCTACCTGCCCTACAAGCCCAAGCGCCGGACCAAGGCCCAGATCGCTCGGGAGGCCGGTCTGGAGCCCCTGGCGGACCGGCTGCTGTCGGACCCGACGCTGGCCCCGGAGTCCGCGGCCGCGGAGTTCATCAGCGACGACGTCGCCGACGCCGCGGCGGCCCTGGAGGGGGCGCGGCACATTCTGGTCGAGCGGGCCGCCGAGGACGCCGAGCTGGTCGGAGCGATTCGCGAGAAGTTTTGGTCGGACGCGTCGCTACAGACGGCTCCCTGGTCCGCCGACGTCGTCACGACCGCTGCGGCCCAGAAATTTCGGGATTACTTCGAGTTTTCCGAGCCGCTACACACCATGCCGTCACACCGGGTGCTCGCGGTGCTACGCGGCGAAAAGGAAAAGGTCCTTTCCCTCAATTTCGACTGTGGCGAGGACAGCCCGTATGAGGCGATGGTCGCGGCAACCCTGGACATCGACCTATCCGCAAAGGCCGCGGCGACCCCGTGGCTGGCCGCCACGGTGAGTTTCGCGTGGCGCATCCGGCTGATCTCGTCGGCAACCATCGACGCGCGGGTCCGACTGCGACAGCGCGCCGAGGTGGACGCCGTCTCGGTCTTCGCGAAGAACCTCAAGGACCTGCTGCTCGCCGCCCCGGCTGGCGCACGAACGACCCTCGGCCTTGATCCCGGCTTCCGGACGGGCGTGAA
This sequence comes from Mycobacterium liflandii, assembly GCF_022354805.1. Taxonomy (NCBI): domain Bacteria; kingdom Bacillati; phylum Actinomycetota; class Actinomycetes; order Mycobacteriales; family Mycobacteriaceae; genus Mycobacterium; species Mycobacterium liflandii. Next base: position 2,991,743 of record NZ_CP023138.1, read on the forward strand.
AGTGGCCGTCGTCGACGGGACCGGCAAAGTGGTGGACACCTGTGCCATTTATCCGCACCAGCCGCAGCGGCAGTGGGACACGGCCAAGGCGACCCTGGCCGCGCTGATCGCCCGGCACCGGGTCGACCTGATCGCCATCGGCAACGGCACCGCCTCGCGCGAGACCGATGCCCTGGCGACCGAACTGATCAGCGACATCCGTGGTGCCGGGGCGACACCACCGGCCAAGGCCGTGGTGAGTGAGGCCGGGGCGTCGGTGTATTCGGCGTCGGCCTATGCGGCTCACGAGCTACCCGAACTGGATGTCACCCTGCGGGGTGCGGTGTCGATCGCCCGGCGGCTGCAGGACCCGCTGGCCGAATTGGTGAAGATCGAGCCGAAGTCGATCGGGGTGGGCCAGTATCAGCACGACGTGACGCCGGGGATTCTCGCGCGCAGCCTTGACGCCGTGGTCGAGGACGCGGTCAATGCGGTGGGCGTCGACCTCAACACGGCGTCGGTGCCGCTGCTGGCGCGGGTGTCCGGTGTCTCCGAATCCTTGGCCGAGGCCATCGTGGCCTACCGCGACAACACCGGTCCGTTCCATAACCGCCGCGCGCTGCTGGATGTTCCGCGGCTGGGCCCGAAAGCCTTCGAGCAATGCGCCGGCTTTCTTCGGATCCGCGACGGCGAAGATCCCCTCGACGCTTCCGGGGTTCACCCCGAGGCTTACCCCGTCGTCCGGCGCATTCTGGACCGCACCGGGGTTGCGCTGGCCGAGATCATCGGCGACGAACGGTCGTTGCGATCACTGCGGCCCGCGGATTTCGCCGATGACCGATTTGGCGTCCCGACCGTGACCGACATCCTCGCCGAACTCGAAAAGCCGGGGCGCGATCCGCGACCGGCCTTCATCACCGCCACATTTGCCGCCGGTGTCGAGAAGGTGGCCGATCTCAAGGTGGGCATGGTTCTCGAGGGTGTGGTGACCAACGTCGCCGCGTTCGGGGCTTTTGTAGACGTCGGTGTGCACCAGGATGGCTTGGTGCATGTCTCGGCGATGGCTGAGCGCTTCGTGTCCGATCCGCACGAGGTCGTGCGGTCCGGACAGGTGGTGCGGGTCAAGGTCGTCGACGTGGACGTGGAGCGCCAGCGCATCGGGCTGAGCCTGCGGCTGAACGACGAGCCCCAGCGTGACCGGGCCAACCGCGCCGACCGCGCCCCGAAGCCCCGTGGCGGCGCTGACAGCAAATTCCGGCGCGACCAGCGAAATCCGCACCATGCCAAGGGTGCTGGTCGCCGGGATAGCAGCTCATCCGGAAGCTCCATGGCCCAGGCATTGCGCGACGCCGGCTTCGGGAAGTAGCCGCGACGCCGGCGCCACCGCGACCAGATGGGCCGGGCCGGCCGTGATCGCATCCGACCAGGGCCGGCGCCGGGGAGTGGAGCAAATGCGTTGCGACACGGTCACAGACGGGTACCTATCGGGGGATCGATGATCACAAAAGCCCCATCGATCACTATCGTCACATCAGCCTACTGCGGACGTCAACGTGATGTTCGGGCGCTGGAAGGTGTTACATGTCGACGATTCATCGACTCGTGTCGTTATCGGTGGCGTCGGCGGCCGCATTCGGGTTCATCGGTGCGGTGGGTCTCGCGCCCATGGCTTCCGCCGTGCCCTGCAGCGGCGATGCAGCGAATGCTCCGCCACCGGCGAACGCGGTGGTGACCGCGCCGTCATCGAAGACCCTCGGCCCGATGACGCGAGGGCTGCGGCCGCGGGGCGCCAACGAGCGTGCGCCCCTGCCCAAGCTGGGCCCCTTGTCACGACTGCTCAATCCGGGTGCGCGGCGCTCCGCACCGGTGCAACAGCAGGCTGCGGTACCGGCGCCGGCGCCGCCCAACCCGGCCAACCAGGCTCCCAACGCCACCCAGATCGCTCCCGATGCGGCGCCCATCCCCGCCCCGGCCCCGCCGCCACCTCCGGATGGGTCGGATGCCGGTGGGGCACTTGGCGGTGCGACGACGTCGCTGGCGGAATGGGTGACCGGACCGGACAGCCCCAACAAGACCCTCGAGCGATTCGGCATCTCCGGCACCGACCTGGGCATCCTGTGGGATAACGGCGATCCCGCCAACCATCAGGTGCTGATGGCCTTCGGTGACACGTTTGGCTATTGCGCTGTCCGCGAGCATCAATGGCGATACAACACGCTGTTCCGCAGTCAGGACCGTAACCTGGCCGACGGACTGCACGTGACCCCCGGCGATCCAGTCAACCGGTACTCCGGTTCGCCGATCAGCCAGCCGGGCTTTTCCAAGCAGATCATCAGCAGCATCAAGTGGGCGCCAGACGAGACGGGAATCATTCCGACGTCAGGCATTGCCGTGGGCAAGACCCAGTACGTCAGCTTCATGTCCATCCGGGACTGGGGCCGCGACGGTGAGTGGACGACGAACTACTCGGGCATCGCGGTTTCCAAAGACAACGGCCAGAACTGGGGAGTTTTCCCGGGGACCATCCGCGCGTCCGGGCCCGATAGCGGACGAGTGCGGTTCGTCCCGGGCAATGAGAACTTCCAGATGGGGGCATTCGTCAAGGCCAACGATGGCTACCTCTACTCGTTTGGCACCCCACCGGGGCGTGGCGGTTCGGCCTACCTGGCGCGCGTCCCGCAGCGTTTCGTGCCCGATCTCACCAAATACCAATATTGGAACGGTGATTCGAACTCATGGGTGGCAGGAAAGCCGGGTGCGGCCACGCCGGTGATCCCGGGGCCGGTGGGTGAAATGTCGGCTCAATACAACACCTACCTCAAGCAGTACCTGGTGATGTACACCAACGGTGGCAACGACGTGGTGGCTCGCACCGCCCCGACTCCGCAAGGACCCTGGAGCCCGGAGCAGATGCTGGTCTCGTCGTGGCAGATGCCCGGCGGCATCTACGCACCGATGATGCACCCGTGGTCCACCGGCAAGGATGTGTACTTCAACCTGTCGTTGTGGTCGGCATACAACGTGATGTTGATGCACACGGAACTGGCATAGCAGGGGGATCAGGTCAACGGGTGGTTCTTGCGCACTCCCCGGTACATGCCCCAACGGACCACCACCGGCATCACCACCCGGTGCACCGACCAGGACGGAAGGCGCAGCGAATGGCCGGTGGGCAGAAAGACTTCCAGCCCGTCGGGCTGGATGCCCAATAGCGAACCCCAGCGCCGCCGCGGCGCCCGATACGAGCGCAGCGGTTTTCCGGTGAACTCGGCGCGAATGTTGTTCGCCACCAAGGCATCGCCACGATTTCGTGCCGAGCTGCGCAGCGGATCGCTGGCAGCCACGTCGCCGACCGCGAATACGTCGCGCCGGCCGGGGACCCGCAACTGCGGGGTCACGCGGACGAAACCATGATCATCGAGTAGCTGCTCGGGCAGCCAGCCGGTGTTGGGTCGTACCTTCCCGATCGCCCACAGCACGGCATCGGCGTGGGCCGCGGGTTGTCCGGTGGTCCACCGCACCGGTGCATTGGTGATCTCATCGCCGGTGAACGCGTCGGGGGTCACCGCGCGGTGGCCGGGATGAAGGCCCACTCCCAGTCCGGTCAGCCGGCCGCGGATGCGCTGCCAGGCCCGGGGATGATAGGCCGTCAACGGGCGTTCTCCCGGGAAATAGAGGTCAATCCGCTTGTCTGGCCAGGTGGTTGCCATGTTGACGGCGCTGCTCACCGCCGCGGCGCCGCCGCCGATGACGATCACCGATGCGGTGGCGGCCAACCTGTGGTGTGCGGCCTGCAGCTCGGCGCCGATGTCGGCGGGCGACTGCAATGTCGGCCGACGCCAGAAGCCGTTGCTGACCCCGGTCGAGATCACCAGGGCGTCATAGGCTTCGGCGAATGTCGTGCCATCATCGCAGCGGACGAATACGGATCTGGCGGCAAGGTCGACGCCGGTCAGTTCGGCCTGGATCGTGTGTACCCGGTCCAGACGCCGGAACTTGTCGAACGCAATCCAGTAGTCGCGGGCCCAGTCATGCGGGCGGGTGAGCCGCACACCGAGCTCCTGGCCGCTCACCAGGGCGGGTTTGGCCGAGATCCCCACCACGTCACAATGGCGGGACAGCCGGATGGCGATCAGCACTCCCACATCACCCAGCCCGGCGACGACAACGCGCTTGCGGTTCATGTCATCGATCGCCGGGGCGGTCTGGGCACAAAGCGCGGCACTCGGTCGACTACCTCGCGATACTGCGGGCGCCGTTGCAGATTGCGCGTTTCCATCATCGGAATGCTGGCGCCCAGGAACATGGCAAGCATCGCGCCCGCACCGGCGAACAACCACCACGCGTCCGATGGGGAAGCGGACACGCCGAACAAGGCCAAGGCAAACCAAAAGCCGAATTCCCCGAAGTAGTTGGGATGCCTCGACCAACTCCACAACCCATGGTCCATGACCGCACCGGGTCGCCGGTCGCGGACGAATGCGTGCAGTTGACGGTCCGCCAGGAATTCGAAGGCCACCGCTGCCAGACCCACCCCGAAGGCGACGATTGTCAGCCAGCGAACGCCGGGGCCGGCGCGGGTGATGCCGACATAGGCGGGCAACATGCCCGCGAACACTTGCCCGGTGGGTATGAGGTGTATCGCCACCAGATCGACGGCGAATTCCCAGCGGCCAGCACGCTCCCGCAGCAGGGGGTAGCGCCAGTCCTCGTGGTGTAGCCCCGCAAATCCGCGGACCCAGTTCGCCGTCAGGCGCACCGTCCACACCCAGATCACGATGGTGATCAGCCAGCAGCGCAATCGATCAGCCGACGATCCAGCGTGAGCCCACCAATACAGCGCCAGCAGCGGTGGGACGACACTCCAGTACGCGTCATAGAAGCTCGAGTTGTGGTAGGCGCGGCTGAAGGCGAAAACCACCAGGGTAGCGAGCACGTCGGCCGCCAACGTGTCCAGCCATAGCCGTCCGGTGGTCGGCCCCCACGCCAGCCAGGCGGCGCCCACCCCGACAGCGACGACGTAGGCGCCGCCGATGATCGTCAATGATCGTCGTTTGGTGGTGGTCATTGGCGGGCGAAGCCGTTGGCGCGCATCACCGCGCGCCTGCATGATGGCCAATTCACTTCGGCTGCTCCACTTTTCACCGACCGCCTGCCGGCGTGTGACGGACTGCGCCGGCCAACCGGCGTCGCGTCACCGCTGGGCGAACTGTAACACGTTCTATTGATGCCCCGGTGAGTCGCACTCGGTGGAACAGCAATCGGCGTCGGGGCGCTTTCCGCCCGCGCGGCCGTGGCGTACGTCTTGATGCGGCGGAAGGCGGCAGGCGGCTACGGGCTCTGCTCGCGGTGTGAGGTTCCTAGGGTGCGGACGCGCTGTCCGAACTCGATGAGCGCGTTCTCGAGGTGCTCGCGAGTGAAGTCCGGCCACAGTTCATCGAGGAACAACAGTTCGGAGTAGGCCGATTCCCAGAGAAAGCCGTTGGACAGGCGCCGGTCGCCCCCGGTACGGATGACGAGGTCCGGATCTTGCATCTCGGGCGCGTAGAGCAGCCGGTGGAACGCCTCCGGGCCACCGCCGGTGTAGCGCTCCGCGGCATCTAGCACCTCCTGGCGGCCGCCATAGTTGAGCGCGACGAACAGTGTCATGCGGTCGTTGTGGGCTGTTGCGGCCTCGGCGCGATCGATCGCGTCAAGCACGTTGTGCGGTAGGCCGACGCGCGCGCCTACGACCTTTAGCCGGATGCCGAGAGGTTCCAGTGCCTGGATGCCACGATCGAACAGGGTGCTGAAGATGTCCATCAGTCCGGAAACCTCGGCGGAGGCACGGCCCCAGTTCTCGGTAGAGAAACCGTAGAGCGAGAACTGCGTGAGACCCAGTTCGCAGGCATCGCGGACGCGGTTGAACGCCACCTCGCCTCCGGCTAGGTGGCCTTCCATCGCAGAAAGACCGCGCTGGGCCGCCCAACGCCCGTTGCCGTCGGGACACACAGCCACATTGAGCGGAAATCGTCTAGCTGTCACATCCGAGCGGTCCTTGGTATTTGCATGAATGCCGGTCCGCGGATCCGACAATTGCATGCGAAGCAAGCGATCGATTGTGGCCGATAATATCTGACACAGCAGCCGACATCGAGCCGGTATCCGGTCCTATTTCCAACATGCGGTCAGGGGTGTATCGCTCGAGATTGAGCGCACTGAAGTTCGGTCCGCGCGGGCAATCGTCGGTCCAGATCTACGGGTGTCCAAGCCTCGCCGGGTCCCCGTCTACCTGGTGCTATTCGGGTCGTCGTGGCGATGACGGAATCCGTCGCGATCAACGCATTGATCCCATTCACCTCGGTGTGCGCAGCGATTTGACGCACGCGTGGGATTGCTGTCGTTGGCAACTTCGGCCCTTCTTCGCCGGCATGATTGCCCCGCGACTTGTCCCGGCCACAACATGCCCGGCGCCGGAGCGGTCTTGCACCCGGAACCCCGCGCGAGGCGTACGCGCTGGGCACCCGTTAGGAATCGGCCTCGGTATGGAGTCGAACCAGTCGGGTGGTGCTGCTTTCATCGAGGTCCACCAGGTCGCTGCGGGAGCGCAGGAAGTCACTGAATGACTTGAAGCCGAGGGACTTTTCGCTGAACGATGGATCCATTCGCTTCATCTGGGCCTTGACCGCGGAGTTGTGCAGCCATTCGGCGTCGTCCTTCTCCTGCCCGATGCGCAGGGCGCGCTCGAGCAACCCGGTGGCGGCGGTTTGCGCGTCCGGTGGCGTCGGCTCGTCGCGATCGCCGGCGGTCGAGCGCCGGCTGCGCTTCTTGGCCGCGGGCGGGGGCAGGGTCGGTATCCCGGGCAGGGCGTCATAGGTGACGAACTCGTCGCAGGCGGCGGCCAACGACCCGCTGCTGGCACCCGCCACGCCGATCCCCACGACGTAACGTCCTAAGCGCTTGCAGCGCTGGGCAAGAGCGATGTAATCGGAGTCGCCGCCGACGATCACCACGTGCGTCAGATCGGGTAGCCGAAACATGTCCTCGACCGCATCGACGGCTAGTCGAATATCGGCCCCGTTCTTGCCATAGGAGGCGGCTGGGAACAATTGGACCAGGTCAACCGCGCGGCCCACCAACTGGCCGTGGTAGCCAGCATTGACGTCGGCGGACCAGTCCGCATAGGCGCGGGTGAGTACCAGTGTGCCGAACGAGGAGGCGAAGTCGATGATCGCACCCAGATCGACGGTCGCCAGCTGCAATCGTTCTTGTTCCAGACCCTTGGATTTGTCCCGGTGGAACGTGTTTCGGCCGTGGACTTGCTCGTAGCGCGAGATGACGATGTTGTCGAAGTCGAAGTAGACCGCCACCCGGGAGGTGCTGGAGTCGGTCATGTAGCGGGTGTCGTCTGTGACTCGGGCAAGTCAGCTGCTGGGAGAAATGCGACCATCCGGTTATCGTGCCCCTCGAAGTGCGACGCCATCAAGCCGGCTGCCGCCGGATCGCGGCCCCAACGCCCCAGACCGGCATGGTCCAGGACGTTTGAGAGAGATATTGGCGGCACAAATTCCCACCAGGGCCCCGGGAGGGCCTCTGACCATATCGAAAGGTGCTGAATGCGAGTAATTTTCGCGTTGCGGGGCAGCGTCCAAGCGCATTTCCTGGCCGGGTGCCATCCGGATTACGGTATGCGGAGTTCTCTCGTCATTCAGAATTGATACGGGGATTTCTTCCAAACAGGCATATTTTTCCGCTGTTGCCAGATATGTTTTTGCTGCCAAGTTGCTTGATTCGACCGGATCAGCGGCCTGCCTGTCGCGGGCGGAGGCACGCAATGATGCGGGGTCACGCTCAGCGGCCCATCGGCGATATGACGCCGGTGTGGGTGAAGCCGTGGGTTGGCACGTGAGGCGGGCTCCGGCTAGGTGTGCACGGTTGGCCGGGTGGATCGGGCGATAGCGGTCGTAGGTACGTGGTGGTGGGCGACAGCGCAGGTGCTGTGGACGGGAACGGACGGATGCAATGAATTTTTCAGTGTTGCCGCCAGAGATCAACTCACTACGACTGTTTTCCGGCGCCGGGTCCACATCGATGCTAGAGGCGGCAGCAGCGTGGGGGAGCCTGGCTGACGAGCTGCAGGTCGCGGCGTCTTCGTTGTCGTCGGTCACCGCCGGGCTGGCGAGTGGGGCATGGGAGGGGCCGGCGTCGGCAGCGATGTCAGCCGTAGCCGCACCGTACGCGAGCTGGTTGAGCGCGGCGGCGGCCCAAGCCGCCGGGCACGGCGGGGCGGGCGGCGGCGGCGGCGGTGTTCGAGGCCGCACAGGCCGCGATCGTGCATCCAGCAATGGTGGCAGCCAACCGCAACGAGCTGGTGGCGCTGGTGATCTCCAACCTCTTCGGACAGAACGCACCAGCGATCGCGGCGACCGAGGCCGTCTACGAACAGCTGTGGGCCCAGGATGTGGCCGTGATGGCGGGCTATCACGCAGGAGTCTCGGCGATAGCGCAGCAGTTGGCTCCGTGGCAGCAGGCGCTGGCCCTGCCCGCCGCGGATGCCGACTTCAGCCTTTCTATCTTTGGTCTGCAACTGGTGAAGACCGGTACCGCGAATGCGACCACGACGTTTGGCGGGTTGGCGATCGCCTCGGGCGCGAACAGCTCGGCCGATGCCGGCGTGGCCGATATCGCCTTCGCCTTCGGAAGCGGTAGCAGCGCCTCCGCCACCGGTGGCGTGCTCAACATTGCCGGGGTCGGCGGCGCCAATAGCTCGGCCAGCGCGACCGGCGGAATCAACATCGGCACCGGTGCGCTCGCGTTCGGCGACGGCAACACGGTCAACGCCAGCTCCATCGGCGTCGCCAATATCGGCACGGTGGCCGCGGCGTTCGGCAACAACAACTCGGTGACCGCGATCGCCAACGGGGTGGAGAACAACGCCACCGTTGCGGCCGCGTTCGGCAACAACAACACCGACGTCTCGGCGATCGTCAATGGTGTGGAAAACACCGGTGTGGTGTCGGCCGTGTTCGGCAGCGACAATTCCGGAGTTTCTGCCAACGCGTTCGGTGTGGAAAACAACGCCATAGTTGCCACCGCTGCCGGCTCTGGCAACAGCAATGTGATGGCCAACGCCGGCGGCGTGGGCGCCAATGAAATCCTGGTGGCAGCGGCACTCGGCAACAACAACTCGGCCATAGCCAACGCCACCGGCGTGGGCGGCACTCTCGGTACCGGCGCCATTTCGTTGATCGGGAACAACAACACGCTTTATGCCGACGCCACCGGCGCTGGTCATATCGGCACCGTCGCCAGCGCGTTGTTCGGCGACAACAATGGAGTCAAAGCCACTTCCTTCGGCTTGAACAACATCGCGACGGTGGCCACCGCGGGCGGCAGCGGCAACACCACGGTTGCGGCCGAAGCCAGCGGCGCCGAGAACGTCGCCGTCTTAGCCACCGCGTTCGGCAACAACAACCCCACGGTCACGGCGAACGTCTTGGGTGCGGGCAACCTCGCGACCGCGGCCACCGCGTTGGGTAACAACAACACCATCAATGCCAACGTGGTGGGCTTGGAAAACATCGCCACCGTGGCGACCGCGGGTGGCAACGACAATGGAGTCGGAGCCAGCGGTGTTGGCGTGGGCGGCAATATCGGCAACATTGCGACGGCCTTCGGCAACAGCAACAGTCAGGTCAGCGCCGACGCCAGCGGCGCGGGCGGCAACCTCGGCACCGTCGCCACCGCGTTCGGCAACGAGAACAACGTCACGGCCAGCGCCTTCGGCGCGGGCAATATCGGCAACGTTTCCAGCGCGTTGTTCAGCAATAACAACACGATCTCCGCCAGCTCGATCGGAGTGGAAAACATTGGCACCGTGGCCACCTCGATCGGTGACAACAACACGGTCTCGGCCACCAACGGGTTGGGTCTGGGCGGCAACATCGCCACCGTCGCCACCGCCTTGGGCGGCCAGAACAACACCGTCAGTGCCGAAACCGGCACCGGAGGCGCCAATATCGCGTCGGTGTCGACGGTGTTGTTCGGTGAGAACAACACGTCTTCGGCGAGTGCGATTGGTGCGGGCAATATCGCCAACGTGGCCACGGTGTTGTTCAGCGATAACAACACGCCCAATGCCAGTTCGTTTGGGGTGGAGAACATTGCCGCTGTGGCGACCTCCTACGGTGATGGCAACACTGTGACGGCGACCAACTCGTTGGGGCTGGGTGGCAATATCGCCACGGTGGCCACGGCGTTGGGTGGTCAGGACAACACGGTGAGCGCTCAGGCCGGTGCTGGTGGGGCGAATATCGCGCAGGTGGCCACGGTGTTGTTCGGTGAGAACAACACGTCTTCGGCCAGTGGGCTGGGTGCGGGCAATATCGCGGACGTGGCGACGGTGTTGTTCAGCAATAACAACACGTCTACTGCCAGTGCGTTGGGTGTGGAGAACATCGCGACGATCGCTACGTCCTACGGGGACAACAACAATGTCTCTGCGACCGCGCCGGGTATCGGTGCCAACATCGTCACGGTGGCCACTGCGCTTGGGGGGCAAGGCAATACCGTCAGTGCGGAGTCCGGTGGGGCGGGCGCCAATATCGCGTCGGTGTCGACGGTGTTGTTCGGTGAGAACAACACGTCTTCGGCGAGTGCGATTGGTGCGGGCAATATCGCCAACGTGGCCACGGTGTTGTTCAGCGATAACAACACGTCCAATGCCAGTTCGTTTGGGGTGGAGAACATTGCCGCTGTGGCGACCTCCTACGGTGATGGCAACACTGTGACGGCGACCAACTCGTTGGGGCTGGGTGGCAATATCGCCACGGTGGCCACGGCGTTGGGTGGTCAGGACAACACGGTGAGCGCTCAGGCCGGTGCTGGTGGGGCGAATATCGCGCAGGTGGCCACGGTGTTGTTCGGTGACAACAACACGTCTTCGGCCAGTGGGCTGGGTGCGGGCAATATCGCGGACGTGGCGACGGTGTTGTTCAGCAATAACAACACGTCTACTGTCAGTGCGTTGGGTGTGGAGAACATCGCGACGATCGCTACGTCCTACGGGGACAACAACAATGTCTCTGCGACCGCGCCGGGTATCGGTGCCAACATCGTCACGGTGGCCACTGCGCTTGGGGGGCAAGGCAATACCGTCAGTGCGGAGTCCGGTGGGGCGGGCGCCAATATCGCGTCGGTGTCGACGGTGTTGTTCGGTGAGAACAACACGGCTTCGGCGAGTGCGATTGGCGCGGGCAATACCGCCAGCATCGCCACCATGATCGGCAACAACAACACGGCTGACATCAACGTGTTCGGTCTGGAGAATGTCGCCACGGTGGCGACCGCAATCGGTGACAACAACGGTCTGACCGCCAATGCCCCGGGGCTTGGCGCCAACATCGCCACCGTCGCCACCGCGATCGGCAGCGGCAACTCCCAGGTCAGCGCCGAGGCCGGCGGCGCCGGGGGCAATATCGCCACCCTGTCCAGCGTGTTCGGCGACAGCAACACGGCCGTCGTCACCGCGTTTGGTGCGGGCAATGTGCCCACCGCCGCCACCGTGTTCGGTGGCGGCAACGGCGTCAAGGTCAGCACGTTCGGGCTGGAAAACATCGCCACGTTGGGCACCGTGATCGGTGACAACAACACCGGCGTTGTGGCCGACGCCGGCGGGGTGGGCGGCAATATCGCCACCTTGGCCAACGTGTTCGGCAACGACAACACCGCCGCGGAAGCCACGGCGAGCGGTGTGGGTGGCAACATCGCGACCCTGGCCAACGTGTTCGGTGATGGCAACGCCGTGAAGGCAAATGTGGTGGGCTTCGGCAACGTTCCCAGCGCTGCCACCGTGATCGGCAGCAACAACACGGTTACCACCGACGTCTTCGGCGTGGAGAACATCGCCACCTTGGCCAGCGTGTACGGCGACGGCAACAGTGGGGTGTTGGCTCAGTCTGGTGGTGTCGGCGGCAACATCGCGACCCTGGCCACCGTGATCGGCAGCAATAACACGGCGACCGAGGCCAGCGCGGTGGGCATCGGGGGCAACATCGCCACCTTGGGCACCGCGCTCTCCGACGGCAACGCGGTCTCGGCCACAGCGAACGGCTTCGGCAACACCGCCACCGTGGCCACCGCCTTCATCGGTGGCGGCAATACGGCCACCGCGTCGGCGTCCGGTGTGGGCAACATTGCCAGCCTGGCCACCGCCGTCGGCGCTGATAACGCGGTCTCGGCCACCGCTTCGGGCGCGGGCGGCAACATCGCCATCGCGGCCACGGCCATCGGCGACGGCAACACCGAAGTCACCGCGGATGCCGGCGGCCTGGGCGGCAACATCGGCGTCGCAGCGACTGCCATCGGTGGCGGCAATACGGTCGCGGCCAGCAGCACCGGACTCACCATCGGCAGTGTCGCCACGGCCGTCGGGGATGGCAACACCGGGATCGCGGCGCGCGGACACCAGGCCGGCAATCTGGGCATCGTCTCCACGGCCATCGGTTTCGGTAACACCGATGTCGCCGCCGCCGGCTTTGGTGTGGCCAATATCGGCAACGTGGCCACGGTCATCGGGAGCAACAACCAGAACGTCTTCGCAGGCGGGACGGGGCTCTCCAATATCGCGACCGTAGGCGGGGACAACAACACGGCCCTGGCCGGAGACCAGTCGGGCGGCCTGGCCAGCGTCAATGTCGCAACCGTGTTCGGTAGTGGGTCGGGGGCCAGTGCCTTCAACGGCTTCCTCAACCTCGCCATTGGTCTGACCGACGGTGTCATGGCTTCAGCGGGTCCCGGCAACTTCAACGTGAGTATCCAGCCGTTCTTCGATGTCCAGCCGCTCTTCGGGTGATCGATGCACCCGAGGCTGCGTCAGGGCGCGATGGGACGGTTCGTCCATTCCCGGTCGGGGCGGCGCGACGAGCGGAACCATCCGCCGGCCGCGGCGGTGCCACCATCGGTCGGGATCGTGTGGCCGGTGACGAACGCCGAGAGTTCGCAGGCCAAGAACAGGATCACCCGGGCTTGATCTTCTGGGACACCCATCCGCCCAACGGGAACCCAACCAGGCCACTGCGTCTGTTCGGCATCGGATAGCCACTGCGAGTAGGGCACCTGTAGCGATTCGGTGACGTCCGGGGCGATCGCATTGATCCGCACCCCGTGGTTGGCTACCTGGACGGCAAGGCTGCGGGTGAAATGGATGACGGCGGCCTTGAAGGCTGCATAGACCGGGTCCTCCGGGTAGCCGCGCAGTCCTTCGACCGACGAGACGTTCACAATCGCGCCGCCGTGTTGCTCGATCATCGCCGGCAGAAAGGCGTGAGTCGCCAGCAAGACGTGATGAAGGTTCACTCGATACAGCTCATCCCACAGTTGTGGGTCGGTGTCGACGAAGTTGCCGGGGTGGCGCAACCAGTGGCCGACATTGTTCACCAGGATGTCGACGCGGCCGTAGCGATCGAGCACGCGCTGAGCCAGCGCGCTGACCTGATCGGCATCGCGGACGTCGGTGCCGACTACCCAAGCCGCACCGCCGATTTCGTCGACGGTGCGGTGGGCAAGCTCCGCATCGATATTGGCGATGACGACCTGGGCGCCGTGTTGGGCGAATAGCCGCGAGGTCGCCGCGCCGATACCGCCGGCGCCGCCCGTCACCACGGCCACCCGGTCGGTCAGCAGTTGCCGGGCCGGCGTTGCTTCATCCACCTGTCACATACTGGGTCACGGCGCGGGCCGGATCCCAGGGCGGGTCATCCTCCGGGACCAAGTGCCGCACGAACCGGAGGGTTTCGGGTTGTCCTCGGGCCACACTGGCTGGCAGTGTTTCGAAGGCATGGCGTTGTTTGGCTGCTATTGCGACTGAGGGGCTTTCGAGACGTGACCGATAGATCCGACGAGCAGGTCCGGGCTACGACCGGGCCTGAGGCATCGATGCGGGTCCATCGCGGCGGCTGGCTGCGCTGGGGCCTGCTGGCGGTCTGGGGTCCGGGCCTGGTGGTGATGTTGGCCGACACCGATGCGGGCTCGCTGATCACCGCTGCCGAGTCCGGGGCGCAATGGGGCTATCGGATGGTGTTGCCGCAATTGATCTTGATGCCGATCCTCTATGTCGTCCAAGAGATGACCGTGCGGCTGGGGATCGTCACGGGCAAGGGGCACGGTGCGCTGATCCGGGAGCGATTCGGCCGCGGTTGGGCGTGGCTTTCGGCATTCACCCTGTTCGCATCGGCCATCGGCGCGCTGCTGACCGAGTTTGTCGGGGTTGCCGGGGTCGGGGAGCTATTCGGGATCTCGCGCTGGGTCAGCATCCCGATTGCCACAGTGATGTTGCTGGCCTTGGCGCTGACCGGCAGCTACCGGCGCGTCGAACGCATCGGCCTGGCCGTCGGCGCAGCGGAAGTGGCGTTCCTGGTGGCCATGGTCATGGCTCGCCCGCAACTGGACCAGCTGCTGGCGGGCTTGCGGTCGATGCCGCTGGGCAACTCGTCCTACCTGTTGCTGGTCGCGGCGAACGTTGGCGCGGTCATCATGCCGTGGATGATTTTCTACCAGCAAGGAGCCGTGGTCGATAAGCACCTGTCGGTGGCCACGATCCGCCAGGCTCGCCTGGACACCGCCGTCGGTGCGGTGCTGACTCAATTGATCATGATCGCGGTGGTGGTGACCGTTGCGGCGACGATCGGAACCCACCATGGTGCGGCGTCGCTGCAAACCGTCGGGCAGATCGCCGATGCCCTGACCCCATACCTGGGCCGACTCGGTGGAACCGTGCTGTTCGGACTGGGAATGTTGGGTGCCGCCCTGGTCGCCGCCATTGTCGCGTCGCTGGCTGGAGCGTGGGGACTATCCGAGGTCTTCGGCTGGCGACACACTCTCAACCAGCGGCCCAACCGGGCCACCGCCAAGTTCTACACCACTTATGCGCTTGCCCACATCATCGGCGCCGTCCTCGTCCTGGGCAGCGTCGACCTGGTCAATCTGGCCGTCGATGTCGAAGTGATGAACGCACTCTTGCTGCCGATCGTGCTGGGGCTGCTGCTGGTGCTGGAAGCCCACACGCTGCCCGAAGAATGGCGCATGCGCGGAGTGCGCAAGTACATCACTCGGACCCTGTGCCTATTTGTCATCGCCTTCGGGCTCTACATGGTTCCCCAAGCCCTCGGCTGGCTTTGACCAGCTGGCCGAACACTAGAGCATGGAGTCGATCATGGCTCGGGCGTCATCGGGAGCCTGGCTCGGTGCATCGGCGGTGCGCCGGAAGTCGATGAAGGCCGACTGGTGGGTGGAGGTGTTCAGCAATTCGGCGAAGGCGCCGCTGACCGAAAGCTCGCCTTGTTCGGTGAACACGTCGGCGAAGTAGTCCATCAGCGCGGCCTGCTGGAACTTGGCGCTTTCCAGGGTCTTGGTAGTGGCCTTGAACAACACCGGGTTGGCGAGATCGCCCGACGAAGGATCGGTCAACCTGGCGATGTCGGTCCGCAGCGCGGCGACGACATCTGTCTCATCAGTGGTCTTGACGGCGACGTACATCTGGGCGCTGGTGTCGCCGTTTTGCAGCGTCACCCAATTCGGCCCCCGGTTCACCAGGGTCCAGCCCGGCGCGGCCGTGACCGATATGCCCTCGGCGATGTTGATTGACTCGGCCGAGGCCAGCCTCAACCGCATCGTCACGGGGGTGCGTACCGGCGCTTCCGGGTCAGGCAATCGGGCAGTGCCGGGCCCAGCGGCTGCGGCCATGGCAGCATGGCCACCGGGCAGAATCGACGGCGGCTTGGATCGCTCGGCCTTGCCGCTCAGCACAATCGCCGCGGTCACGGCTGCGGCGATCAGGATGACTACGCCGATGATGGCGATGATGATGGCCGAGTGCAATCGGTGTCCGACCCGGCCGCCGCCGTGCGGGTAGTGCGGTGGCGGGGGAGTATCCGGTGGCGGTGCTGCTGACATCGTGGCTCCTTGTTTTGCCGTGGTTTCAGGCCGGCGGTACCGCGGTTCGGTTATCCGTTGATGGGGCGGTTCAGGGCAGGATGGCTGGCTAGTGCGGCCGTGGCTGTTCCGCAGACTTGGCAGAACGCGCTCCCGCTGCCGATTGCCGCGCCGCAGTGAGCGCAGACCTGGTGGGTATCGGGGGCGCGGGTCAAGGTGGCGTCCCCGGTGAGGGCGGCCTGGGCTTCGGCGAGCAGCGCGGTATGCAAACTGGCGCGGGTTGCGACCAGCCCGGCTGCGGCCAGCACCAATGCGGCCAACGCGGTCAGCACAATGCCGCGAGTCCCGTAGGGGGTGAGCATGGTGGTCGCCAGTTCGTACAGCAGTACCAACGCCACGCCCTCCAGCAGCCCCAGGGCCGTGTTGCCGCCGGTGCCGCGCAACGGCACCACGACCAGGGCGGCAGCGCAGGCCAAGATGATCGGCTGCAAAAACCCGAGTGTCAGCGCGATGAAAGCGACGTGTGCCGGGTCGATATGGGTCGTCGGGAGATGGGTGAACGCGCCACGCTCTACCACCACGCTCAGCCCCAAAGACAGCGCCGAACCGCTGAGCGAGCAGGCGACGGTGGCATCGACCGGGTGCCGAAACGCGCTGCGCGCCGTCACCAGCAGCGGCGCAATCAATGCCGCGGCGAAAGCCACAACCGGGATGAGCACGCCCAATTCGAAGATCTGGGACAGCGGTGGTAACTGGCGATCCGGTGCGGCCAATAGCACCGGCTTGGTGAAGTGCTGTTCGACCATCCCCACGCCGACACCGAGCAGCAGGGAAAGCGCAAACGCCACCCCGATGACGGTGAACGGTTCCTGTCGCCACACATCGTGGTCGTGGACATAGGTCAGGACGGCCGCAGGCAGCGCAATCGCCGCCAATACCAATGCGATAGAAAGCATCCCGAACGCCGCGGCGATCAGCGACGCCAATAGCGCCAACGCGACCATCGCTCGGTAGATGTGGTGGCGCCCGCCCGCCAGGTGTGGCATCAGCGTGCTCATCACCGCGAGCGCCCGCACCGGCTCTTCGGGATGTGCGGCGAAATGTCGGGACCGATCGATGGCCGGATTCAGTGGACTACCGCACCGGGAGCAGAAACGGGCGGCATCCGCGTGTGGGGTCGAACAATTCGCGCAGTCCATAATTGCCCAAGGATAGCGACAGATCTCATATCTAATACAGATCTTTTCCAAACCGCTTACAAGGCGTGTTCAGATTATTTTGGTCGTGACCGTGCCTGCTGTCGCTGCGGCAAGACGGTGCGTGCCGACCGCATGGTCGGGATGGGGGCTGGCACGTCGGGAGCCGCGGGGACGGCGGGCTGGCTCAGGTTGCCCATTGCCCCCACCCGATCGGTGAAACTACCAGGTCAGCGCCGCCCATCGCGCTACAGTTGGGCACCGATGCGCCCGCATTGGCCGGGTTCGATTACCCCGCCCTGACTCGCGCCACGATCCGCGGCGCTCGTCCGGGTCACGTTGGGAGTGTGGCCATGTCATACCTGACGGTTGCGCCAGAGGCGCTGTCGGCGGCGACCAGCGATGCGGCCGAGATCGGGTCGGCGCTGGCCGCGGCCAACGCGGCAGCGGCAGCGCGTACGGCGCGGCTGCTGTCCGCCGGTGGCGACGAGGTGTCGGCGGCCATCGCGGCGGTGTTCTCCGCGCACGGGGTCCAATATCAGGCAGGGCTCCGGCGTTGTTGATTAGCAGGCTTGTGAGCTGGGGAATTGTGGATTGAGGAGGTCTAGGCGGCGGTTGGCGGTCAAAGCGGTGATCCGGCAGGCTTCGGCGATGTTGTCGGCGCCGTTGAGGCGGTGCAGATTGATCGCGGTGTTGCGTAGCGTTGCTAGGACCTGTGCGCCGTTTCCGGTATGTGCCCTTTGACGGTCTTCGTCGAAGGTGACGTCGCGTATCCAGTGCAGGCTGTTCTCGATTCCCCAGTGTTGACGCATCCAGGTCATGATCGCGGTAGGGCGGGCGTGCTCGAACGGCAGGCTGTAGATGGCATAGACCACCTCCACGCTGCGCTGGTCGGTGGCGGTGATCAAGCGTTCACGAGTGATCCGGATGATTTGTTTTGCGTAGGGGAAGCCGATTCCTCGTGCAGCGGTGATGATTTGCAGGGTGCGGGTCTCGACACGGCCGTGGCCGCGGGAGTCGTCGGTAGCGGCTGTGGGCACCTCGGCCCAGGGCAGCGCGGTGATACGCGCAAGTATTTTGGCTTGGTTGGACTTGACGATCATCAGGTAGTGCGACTTCAAGGTGGCGCAGATCAACTTCGCGGTGACGACCTGGGTATGCATCGCATCCACGGTGACCAGCCACCGCAAGCTACCCGGCAGCAGCGTGAGCAGGGCACGTACGCAGGGAATTTCATTGCTTTTCTCGGCGACAGCGAGTTGACCGAGCACCAATCGGGCACGGTGGGCGAACACCGACACGAGATGCGTGGCTGTCGCTTTGGCGCGTAAAGCACCACGCAGCATCTTGCCGTCCAACGCGATCGGCACCAATCCACTGGGGTCGCTGCTGGCCACGTGTGCAGTGAAGTAACTGCCCATCCTGGCGTTGAGGTCGGCGGGGTCTAGCCGAGACAAAACAGCGCGGAAGGTCTTCTCACTGGGCCGCCGGAACCGGACCCCTAATTGGGCCAACACATCATCGGGAGCGGTGGCCGCCCATGTGGCAAAAACAGCATAGCCGCGCATCCCCGCGGCAGTGGCCAGAACCGCGATCGCCAACAAAGCCATCAGCGAATACCTCCGACCGCGTGGGTCCCTCGGGTCTGGCACCGAGGCCAACACATCGAGAAACTCCGATCCGATGAGCTCGCTGCGCTCACCAGGACTCCAGCGGTCGAACACCTCTGGAACCGACGACACAGGCAATACTGAAACGGTAGGCACGGGCAACTCCAGACCAACGACGAACAGTAACCAACTCGATCGTTCTCCAGATAGCCCGTGCCTACACTCAGGCCCCAATAGCGCGGCACCAAAGATCATCAACCCAGCTCACAAGCCTGCTAATCAACAACGCCGGAGCCCTGCAATATCAGGCGATCAGCGCTCAAATGGCGCAATTTCACCGGCAATTCGCCCAAGCACTGAGCGCCGCAAACCGTTCGTATGCACTCGCCGAGGCGGCCAATGTATCCCCGCTTCAGGCCATCGAGCAACAGCTGCTCGCGGCCATCAACGCGCCCACCCAGACACTGTTGGGCCGACCTCTCATCGGCAACGGTGCCGATGGGGCGCCTGGACAAAACGGCGCGGCCGGTGGGCTTTTGTGGGGTAACGGCGGAGCCGGCGGGGCCGGCACCGCGACACACACCGCGGGTGGTAACGGCGGGGATGCCGGCCTGATCGGTAACGGCGGGGCCGGTGGAGCCGGCTTTAATGCCGGCAACGGCGCTGCGGGTGGGGCCGGTGGCGCCGGCGGGCATGGCGGCTGGCTTTACGGCAACGGGGGCGTTGGCGGCGTAGGCGGCACCGGCGGGGCAGGGGTGCCCGCCGTGCCGACCGGTGGTGACGGTGGCGCCGGTGGCGTGGGCGGAGCTGCCGGGCTGTGGGGCGACGGCGGTGCCGGTGGGGCCGGGGGCAAGGCGGTGCGGGTCGGGTAGGCGCGGCCGGCGGAGCCTCTTCGGGCGGTACCGGCGGGCATGGCGGGGTGGGCGGGATAGGCGGTTCCGGCGGGGCGGGTGGCTGGGTTGCCGGCAACGGCGGTGCGGGTGGGGCCGGCGGTGCCGGGGGGATGGGCGGCATGGGTGGCACCGGTGCTTCCATCGGCGGCGGTGGCACTGGCGGTGCTGGCGGGACCGGTGCCGCCGGGGGCGATGGGGATTGGTTGTTCGGTGACGGTGGGTCCGGTGGCGCCGGCGGAGCGGGCGGGCAAGGTGGCGCCGGCCGAGGCAGCGAGATCGGGGGCGGCGCCGGCGGCGCGGGGGCATGGGCGGCAACGGCGGTAATGGCGTTGGCAACCCGGGGGATGGCGGAGACGGCGGCGGTGGCGGTGCCGGGGCCAGCGGTGGGGACGGTGGCTGGCTGTGGGGCAGCGGTGGCAACGGTGGCAATGGCGGGGCCGGCGGCAGTGGCGTCACCGACGGAGCCGGCGGGCGCGGCGGTGCAGGTGGCGGGCTTTATGGAACGCCCGGCATGTCGGGCTAGCCGCGACACCGCGCCGGGGCTCTCACCGATACAGTTCGCGCAGCTCTCGCTTGAGCACCTTGCCTGCCGGATTGCGGGGCAGCGTCGCGGTGAAGATCAACCTTTTCGGCAACTTGTAGCGCGCCAGCCGGGCGGCGCAGAACTCCAC
The DNA here is from genome assembly GCF_022354805.1 of Mycobacterium liflandii. Lineage (NCBI taxonomy): Bacteria > Bacillati > Actinomycetota > Actinomycetes > Mycobacteriales > Mycobacteriaceae > Mycobacterium > Mycobacterium liflandii. The sequence goes on from NZ_CP023138.1 coordinate 3,012,001, forward strand.
GATGCCCGCTTCGCTCACCGCACCCTGGTCGGACACCACGATGGCGCAGGCGATCTCGCCCCATTTCTGGTCGGGCAGCCCGATGACGGCCACTTCGGCGACGCCGGGGATGCCGGTGATGACGTTCTCGATCTCGGCCGGGTAGATGTTCTCACCACCGGAGATGATCATGTCTTTGATGCGGTCTTTGATGTAGAGATAGCCGTCACTGTCGATCTCGCCGACATCGCCGGTACGGAACCAGTCGCCGTGGAAAGCGTCGCGGGTGGCGTCCGGGCGGTTCCAGTATTCCTTGAGCAGGAAGTCGGACTTGATCACCACCTCGCCCTGCCCGCGTTCGGCGATCATGCCGTCGTCGGTGCGTACGCGAACGTCGGCGAACATGGTGGCGCGTCCGGCCGAGCCGACCTTGGCCAGGGCGTCTTCCCCGAGCAGCAGGGTGCCGCCGCCGCATGATTCGGTGAGTGCGTAGCCCTGAACGACCTGCATGTTCTTGGCGTCATACATCCTGATCAGCGCCTCGGGCATGGGCGCACCGCCGGTGATGAAGCAACGGAACTCGGGTGCATCGAGCTCGGTGAATTCGGGTACCAAACGCATGAAGTTCAAAATCGCCGGTACGGCGCCGGCCAGCGAAACACGCTCGTCGACGATCAGCGACCAGGCCTTGGCCGGGTCGAACTGTGGCATCGAGACAAGGGTGACGCCGCGCATGGCGCACATGATGACCGTCGTCAGCGCCGCGACGTGGAACATCGGCAACGGCAGCAATAGGCGGTCCTGGTAGCGCACGTCTACGGTCAGTGACCATGAGCTGGCCGCCGTGTGCACCGAGTCATGAGTATGCACAACCGCTTTGGGGTTTCCGGTGGTGCCCGAGGTGTACATGATGAACAGGTTGTCCGACCCGCCGCTGTCGCAGACCGGCTCGCCGGCATCGGCGGTTTCGAGGCGTTGCGCCAGGGAGCCTTCGCCGTCCGACAACGGCACCCAGCTGATGACGTTGTGGGACCGCTCGGTTGCGGTTTTGATCGCGGTGACCACCGGCTCCAATGACTGGTGATAGATCAGGACGGTGCTGCCGCTGTCGGCAAGGATGAATCCCAGTTCGGGTGCGGCCAGGCGGGTGTTGAGCGGCACGGCCACCGCCCCGAGCTTGGCTGCGCCGTAGAACAGGCAGCAGAACGCAACACTGTTCGGCATCAACAGCGCGACGCGATCGCCCTTGCCGACCCCGAGCGCCCTCAGCACGCTGGCGCATCGGTTGGTCAGCATATTCAGCTCGGTGTAGTCCATCCGCACGTTGGTCGAGGGCTCTACGTAGGCCTGCAGCCGAGGAGAGATATGCGCGCGTTGTTTGAGCATGGCGCCGATGTTCTTCATGGTGGTTCCTGTCCGGTCCAGCGGGTTGACGATGTGACTTATGCGGAATCGGCCTGGTGACCAGCGATTGCCGGTGCTGACCTGCCGATGTCGGCTTGTAGTTGGCCGAAGGCCTGCTCAATCAGTTGGGCAAGCCGGGCGGGCTCGCGTACGGCCTCGGGTGCAGCGCCGATGCCCAGGCACAGTTGCTCGTTCACGCTTGCGACGGTGACGTTCAGCCTGGCTCCCGGCGGCAAGATGGGCAAACCACCGAATGAGACCATCGGTGCACCGGCCAAATACAGTTGTTCGGCAGGGCCTTTCATGTTCGATATCACCAGGTTGGCGCTGGGCGCCTTGCCGAACCCGGGCAGCACATCCGACATGGCCAGACTGGCAAACAGCGAGAGCGTATATGCCTGACGTGACGGCGATTTCATGCCGTTCCCTTTGTCCTTGGCAGCTGTTGTGGCCTGGCTGACCTGCTTGAGGCGCTGCCTGAGGTTTGCCTTGGGCGCACCCATCGCGATGAGTTCGGCGCTCACCTGGTTGCCCGCCCCGGCTTGGGACCGCATCGACATCGGCATCAAGGCCACCAGCGGCCGGTCGGCCGGCGCCCGGTGTTCGTCGAGGTAGTGATGCAAGGCGTCGTCGACGATGGTCATGACGACATCGTTGATGGAGGTATCGGTGGCCTTGGCGACGGCCTTTACCTCGGCGAGCGGCAACTCCATATTCGCGTAGGCGCGTGCCGCCGATTTCGCGGTGTGGTTCAACAGGGTAGGGCTTGCGGCGAAGGGCAGGGCCCCCCGCTGCGGCTTGAGCTGCAGTGCTTGCGCGCCGAGGTCTACCGCGTCACCGACCATGTCGGCCAGATCCGACGGCAGCTTGGCGATGCCGGTGAGGCCGCGTTGCAGCCACTGCCGGCGCGAAACGCGCGGCTGCGGCCGGCGCGGCGCACGAGCGCTCGGTGCCGGCATCCATGGACCGGCCAGCGTCTTGTCGTGCGGGGAAGTGCTCAGGAAACCGCGCATTGCACGCAACCCGCCCTCACCGTCGATGAGCGCGTGGTGCACCTTGAGCATGATGGCGATGCGACCGCCCTCAATCCCATCGATGATGTAGCACTCCCACAGCGGGTGCCCCCGGTCGAGCAGCCCGGTGTTCAGGAATGACACCGTCTCGTAGAACTGGGCCATCGAACCGGGTCCCGGTAACACGATGTGCTGGAAATGGTTTCGCATGTCCGGCTCGACGATTTCCCACCGTGCGACATTCCTGCCCAGCCAGCTGAGCCTGTAGTTGAAGGGTTCGATCGCCCTACTGTGCCGATACGCGTCGAACAGGCGTGAGCCGAACGACGAATGTTGTCCTTTTGGCTTCTGGAAGATCGTGAAGGCCGTCATGTGAAACGGCCGGTTGGGCCGCTCGAGTAACAAGAAGGACAGATCGATCGGACTGATTCGGTTGGTGTTCATGCGGCTTCCTTTGTGCTCGCTAATGCGGTAAGGGAATTGAGTTCATCGACGAGGTAGTCGAACATTCGCCAGCCGTCGTCGAGCACCGCGCGGTCGGCCAGAATGCAGATGTTGGCCTGTCCGCAGTAGCTCCACATGGTGATGTTGAGCGCCGTGCCGTCAGCGATCTGACCGGTGGAGAACCAGTTCGATACCTTCCAATGATCCAGGTAGAGAGTTTCTTTGGGGCCGGGGACATTCGATAACACCACGTTGCCGAAGAATCCGAAGCGTCCTCGGCTGCGGTGTATGGCCTTGCGGATGATCTTGATGCCCCACGGTGGCAGCACCTGCATCACGGAGTTGAAATCGGCACCGGCCTCCTTGACCGCCTTGATGTGCTCTTTCATCTGCGTGTTCGCCTCGCGGCTGGCTTGCAGCCGTGCGCTCGGGTCGGCGATGTCGCTGCGCAGCCAGCAGTAGTCCACGGTTGCGTAGTTACCCAAACCCTGCATACCCAAGGGCCGTTCGCCCGCGAACGGGGTAGCGCCGATCAGCGGGTGGGTGTCCGGGTCGTAGTCCAGGTCGACAAGCAGACGTCGCAGGGCACCGGCCGCGCAGCTGCTGAAGACGTCGTTGATGGTGACACCAAGTGCCTTGGCCACGGCCGAGAAGTGCTGCAGCGGGACGCTGTCACAGACAAATGTGCGCGCGGCACTCAGGTTGACGTTGATCGGCGTTCGTTGCATCTGCCGGGCCGACGGGTGCGGTGGCAAGCCGGCCGACTTGCGCTTGTGGTCAAACAGGAATTTTCGCCATAGTCCGGTGGCCACCTTCGGTACGTTGCCGATCACGGTCTCCGGCCAGTCCCGGACGGCCCAGCCCAGCCGGGTCGGCCAGGAGGGGAGTGGGGCGGGGCGATAGTCCGGCGCCTCGGCGGCTCCGACACCACGATGGGGCTGGTAGAACTGCTGCATCAGCCACGCGGCTCCGACGCCGTCGACATAGGCATGATGGACCAACATGACCAGCGCTACCTTGCCCTCGGCGAGTCCCTCGACCACCCACATCAGCCACAACGGGCGATCACGCTCGAGTTGCGCCGAATAGATCGTTGTCATCACCGCACAGAGGCTCTTGTGGTCGCCCGGCGCCGGGCACGCGACGCGGTGAATGTGGTTGTGCAGCTCGAAGTCCGGATCTTCCACCCAATAGGGGTGATTCAGGCCTAGTGGCGACTCGACGCACTTCCACCGCAACATCGGCAGTAGATGTATCCGCCGCGCCGCCTCGGCGTAGAACCTGTCGAATGACCAGCCCTGCGCATCGGTGGACGGATCGATGATCGCGACCTTGAACGTGTGCATGTAGGCGCGCGGAGTCTCCATCCCGAGCATGAACGCGTCCGCGCCGCTGAGCCGTTGGGGTCGCGTGACACCTTTGATCGGCGCGGTCATTTCGCGGCCTTCGCCATCTGTGCGGACACCCAGCGGGCCAGCGGTGGCATGATGCGTGACAACACGTACATGACGTGCGCCTCGGCGGCGACCGGCGCGACCGCCTTGTTGCGCTCGACCGCTCGCAAGATGTTGCGGGCCGCACGCGCTGGCGTGTATCCGCGCCTCTGATACGTCACGGTCAGGCGCTGCCGGCGCCCCTCGGTGTCGCCGGCTCCGCGGATCGGGCTGGCCTTGGTGATTGCGGTGTTGATGACACCGGGGCAGATCGCGGTGACGCCGATGCGGTGGGGCTCGAGCTCGATACGCAACGCTTCCGATAGCCCCAACACGGCGAACTTCGTTGCGCTATACGCCGAGAGTGCGGGATTGGCAAGCAGACCCGCGGCCGAGGAAAGGTTGACGACGTGTCCGCCCCGACCCGACTCGATCATGGCCGGGAGAAAGGCCTCACAGCCATGGACGACACCCATCACGTTGATCGACACCAGCCAGTCCCAGTCTTTACGGCTGGTGTCCAGGAACCCCCGATGAGGCCAACTCCGGCATTGTTGACCAGGAGGTCCACCCCGCCGAAGTGGCCGAGGGTGGCGTCGGCGAAGGCGGTCATCTGCTCGGGATCGGACACGTCCACCCGGCGGGTGATGACGTCATGTCCGAACCCGCGGGCGGTTTGTGCGGTATCGGCCACCGCGGTGTCGTTGCTGTCGCAGAGCGCGAGATCGGCTCCGCGTTGCGCGCACAGCAGGGCCAGTTCGCGGCCGATGCCGCTGCCGGCACCGGTTATCGCCACCACTCGGCCAGCGAGATCTGAGGTGTTGGTTCCTGAGTTGAGTTTGAACATGGTGAGCAAAGTACGGTCGGCCCGATGCGGCCGTCTCGTACGCAAATGCCAACGTTGGCTGGGGTGATTGTGACGTCGCGACAGCGGGACTAGATTCCGGCCATGGAGCTACAGTGGCCGCCGGCGTGCGATGCCGAGGCGCAGCGGGTCTGGCAGCGGGTTCTGGTGCCACTCGCGGCCGAGATGGGTACTCAGGCCGCCGACTTGGCCCAGCGCGCGGTCGCCCGGATGCAAGCCGAAGTGCCGCAATTGTTCCCCGACGAACAGACCGTCAAAGAGAACCTGGTCAGCACCGAAGCCAGCCTTCGCCAGCTGGCCCAGGTGATCGAGGCCGGCGCTGACCCACGCCAAGTGGAGTTGCCGCCGTCGACCCAGGCCATCGCGCGCGGCGGTGCCGCGCCAAGTTGCGCTGGCGGACTTGTTGCGGTTTTACCGGCTGGCTCAGGAACTGCTGTGGCAGTGGATGTTCGGCCGCATTAACGCCGATTCCCGAGACGCTGCCGAGCAGGCCAAAGCGGTAGAGCTGGCTACGGGATGGATATTCGGCTACGTCGACGCGGCGTTGATGCGGGCCGAGCGGGCCTATGACGTTGAGCGAGAGGCCTGGCTGCGGGGGGCGACCGTCGCGCGCGCCAGCGCGATCGACGACATCGTCGCCGAGCGCGAGCGCGACCCGCAACGGGCATCAAAACGGTTGCGCTATGACGTCAGCACCCAGCACCTCGCGGTCATCGCCTGGATCGACAGGTTGCCCGAGGACGGCGATGCTCAGCCGCTGCTGGGCCGGGTGGTCGCCGACCTAGCGCGCGCCACCGCCGCGCAGAGCACGCTGGTGCACACGCTGGGATCGCTGGCGGTCGCCGGATGGGTGAGTGGTCGAGGCTCGCTGAGCGTGCGTGACGCCCAAGACGGTGTTGCCGGGGCCCCGGCAGGCGTACGGCTGGCCGTTGGCGATCCGGCGCGGGGACTCAAGGGTTTTAGGCGCAGCTATCTCGAGGCGACGTATGCGCATCGCGTCGCGTCGCTGATGGGGCGACGCGCCGACGCCGTGACGCTGTACCGCGGCGTCGCGGTTGCCGCCCTGGCCAGTGCGGATCGCGACCATGCCGTCTTTTTCGCCACCCGGGTCCTGGGCGGGCTGGCGGCCGCCGACGAAGACACCTATCGGATCGCCACGACCCTAGCGGTCTTTCTGGCCGAAAATCGCAGCCGAACGCGGGCGGCCAAGCGACTCAACGTGCACCCCAACACCGTCAGCTACCGGGTGAATCAAGCCGAGGCGATCCTGGGCCGTGCCGTGGATGCCGACGTCCTCGAGCTGTCGGTGGCGCTGGCGTTATTGCCGGTGCTGCCCGGGCTCGCGCAGGGCCGCTCCGGGGAATTGTGATCTGAGCACAATCAGGGTCGGCGTGGTTGTCGCCGCGCACCGAGCGCGGGGCTGGCTCTTGCTCCTACGTTTTGCCTCAGCCGCACCGCGGCGGCAAACAGGCACCATGAAGGAGCACGAGAAATGCAGACCCTGCAAGAACTCGACGTCAACTACATGAGCGGCATCGACAACCCATGGATTCCGTTCACCCCGCTCACCGACCAGGTCTTCCTGAAGTACTGGAAGGTCGATCCGGTGCGCGCCGAAATCATCGTGTCGATGAAATTTCCTGCCGGACTGGAACTTCCACCCCATTACCACACCGGCATCGTGGTAGGCCACACCGTCAGCGGGGCGTGGCGGTACCAGGAGAACAACTGGATTTCCCGCGCGGGCGACACCGTCTACGAGGTGGCCGGCTCATCGCACACCCCGGAAAGCCTGGAAGACACTGAGGTGTTCTTCTTCCTGGTCGGCGAGCTGCTTTTTCTCGACGCAGACAACAAGATCCTGTGGCAGGAGAACCACAAGACCTCCATCGAGCGTTACACCAGCTACTGCGCCGCCAACGGGATCGCCTCGCGTGACCTGACCAGCTGGGGTGGGTGACCCATGACCGCCATCGAACCCAACGAGAACCAGCTAGCCACCCTGATGGCGGCAGCCGCCGATCTCGACACGCCCGTGGTCATGATCAACCTGCTGCAGTTCAAACCGGACGGGGTAGCCAACTACCAGCGCTACGCCAAAGAGGTCATGCCGTTTCTGGAAGCGGTGGGCGCCACCATCGAGTACGCGGGCGAAGCCAGCCACGTTGTCGCCGGCGATATCGACCGCCCCTTCTGGGACGCCATCGTCGTGGTGCGCTACCCATCGCGGGCGGCGTTCGTGTCCATGGTGACCAACCCGGCATATCACGAGAACGCGCACGTGCACCGCGCGGCGGCATTGCAGAGCACTCATCTGGTGGCCACCGACCCCTGGGTGCAAATCTGACCGGAAGGCCGCCCGGCGGGCCCTGGCCACATCGCCGACCGGCTCGTGACCGCAGCTGTTTCTCGCGCGACTATCGGGGCATCCTGGTGTAGTGAGGGCTCACCATCGCCAGGGCGTGGCTCCCGAGCCGGAGGGACTCGGGGCGAATGCGCTGAGATGACCACCAACGGTCGCGCCATCAGGGGCGGGCTTGCCGATGCAGTCGGCGGTCCGGCCCGGATGCGGGTGATCGTGCTGCTGGCCTTGGTGGTCGGGTTGGAAGGCGCCAGCAACGGCACCATCGGCGCCCTCGCCGTGGCCTTGAAACAGGCCTTCGGGATCACCAACTTGCAGGTCGGCCTGCTGGTGACGGCGTCGACCGCGATCGGGATCGTCGTCATGCTGGTGTCGGGAACGCTGGCCGACCGGGTCAACCGCACCCGCGTGCTGTGGATCACCGTCTTGATCTGGTCGGTGGCCATGGCCCTCGGCGGTATCAGCGCCGGGTACGGCTGGCTGCTGGCCAGCCGGGTCGCACTTGGGGTGGTCGTGGCGGTTGGCGGCCCGGTTGTCGCGTCCCTGATGGGCGATTTCTTCGCTCAGCATGAGCGGGGGCGAATCTACGGCTTCGTCCTGGCGGGTGAGGGAATCTGCACCGCACTGGGGGTGCTGGTTTCGGGCTGGTTGGCCGCCATCACATGGCGGTTGAGTTTGCTGTGGCTGGCGGTGGCCGGATTGCTGCTCACGCTCGCCTTGGCCAGGACGGTGCCCGAACCCGCGCGTGGCGGCGACACATTCGGCGCGAGTGCGGGCAGCGATCGCCGGGACTGCTCGAACGACACCCTGGCGGCAGCGGTGATCGCCCAACGCGTCAGCGCGCACCCACACCTCATTCTGCAGGAGAGCCCGGAAGGCCGGTCCCTGCGCTGGGCGGTGGGCTATGTACTGAAAATTCGGACCAACGTGGCCCTGATAGTCGCGTCGGCGTTCGGATACTTCTTCTACACGGGGCTGGGCACCTTCGCGGTCGCGCTGCTGCGCAGCCGATTCCGGATCAGCCAGACACTGGCGATTTCGTTGATCGTGATCATCGGAGTGGGCGCGCTGATCGGAACGCTGTGTGCCGGGCGCCTCGCGGATTGGTTGATCGGCCGCGGTTACCTCGGCGCCCGGTTGGGCGTCGCCGGTGCGGCATTTCTGGTTGCGGGCGGGTTCTTCGTACCCGCGCTGCTCACCGACAACGTCGTGATCGCCGTGGTGGCGGCCTTTCTCGCGGCGATCGGGCTGGGCGGGGTCAATCCGCCACTGGACGCGGCGCGACTGGACATCATGCACTCCAGGTTGTGGGGAGGGCCGAGGCGATCCGCACCGCCCTACGGTCCGGCTTCACGGCGGCAGCCCCGCTGGTTTTCGCCCTGGTATCCATGCAGTTGGCGCCGCAGCGGCGCGCGCCCGGTCAGGTGGCAACCGCATCGACCGGGCTGACGCAGACGTTTCTGATCATGCTCACCGCGCTGTTCCTGGCGGGCACCCTGATCCTGACGGTGGCCCGGCGCAGCTACCCGCGTGACGTGGCTACCGCGCTGGCCTCCGAGGAGGCTACCGAGCGGCATCGGCGCTCGCAGCAGGGCGCCAAGGCCGCGGTGCTTGACCTCGCCGATCGGCCGGAGCCACTTCCGCGACTGCGCGTAGCGGAATAAGGTGGGTGCATGGCCACGGTCGATGATGGCAGGCACCTGCACACGTGCCCGTTTTGTGAAGCCATGTGCGGCTTGGAGATTCGGGTAGCCGACGGCCTGTGCGGCGGTCGGGTGGTCGGCATCCGGGGCAACCGCGACGACGTGTGGAGCCGCGGACACATCTGCCCCAAAGGCGCGTCGTTGGGCGCCTTGCATGACGACCCGGACCGCATCCGGCACCCGATGATCAAGATCGACGGACAATGGCACGAGGTGAGCTGGGACGCGGCATTTCGCCGCTGCACCGAATTGCTGGCTCCGGTGATCGACACCTACGGCATCGGCGCGGTCACCGCCTACACCGGTAATCCATTGGCGCACTCTTTCTCCCTGGCTCGCTATGCCGGTGTGCTGCTGGGCATGTCCGGCATGCCGGTCACCTATTCGCCGGGCACGGTCGACCAGTGGCCGAAAAACCTCTCGTCGCACCTGATGTACGGGGGCTGGTGGACGTTTCCGGTACCCGACATCGAACGCACCGACCTCCTGGTCATCATGGGCGCCAACCCCGCCGCATCCCAGGGCTCGCTGCTGGCCGCGCCCGACGTAATGGGCCTGATCGACGCGATTCGTCAACGAGGCAAGGTCATCGTGATCGACCCGGTCCGCACGGTCACCGCCGCGCGTGCCGATGAGTGGCTGCCCATCGTGCCCGGCACCGATGCGGCGCTTCTACTGGCGGTCGCACACAAGCTGTTTGACGAGGACCTGGTCAACCCCGGGCCGCAGGTCGACGGCGTCGACACGATGCGCCGGGTTGCCGCGGACTGGCCGCCGGCCCGGGTGAGCGCGGTCACGGGCATCGAGGAGGAGCGCATCCGGCGGCTGGCTCGCGAGCTCGCCGGCACCCACAAGTCGGTGGTGTACGGCCGAATCGGCCTGTGCAATCAGGAGTTCGGCAGTCTGGCGAGCTGGCTGGTCGACGTGATCAACATCTTGACGGGCCACTTCGACACCCCCGGCGGCGCCATGTTCCCCCCGGCCGGCTGCCTGGTCTATCACCACGCAACCGTTGCCGGGTCTAGAAGGTGGCGTCGCCGAATTCGGTCGCTGGCATACCCGGGTGCGCGGTGCGAAGGAAGTCCTGGGCCAGGCGCCGGTGTCCTGTCTAGCCGAAGAGATCGCCACCCCGGGAGATGGGCAGCTCCGGGCGCTCATCACGATCGCCGGCAACCCGGTGCTGTCCACACCCGGCGGTGACAAGCTCGACGAAGCGCTGTCTTCGCTGGAAGCGATGATCTCCGTTGACCTTTGGCTCAATGAGACGACGCGGCACGCGGATGTGATTCTGCCCGGGCTGTCGCCGCTCGAACAGCCCCATCACGATGATCTGGTGCTGCAATTCGCGATCCGCAGCTTTGCGAACTACTCCGCGCCGCTCTTCGATCCGGGCGATCGCCCGCACGAGTGGGAGATCCTGATTCGGCTGACCGGGCTGTGCACCGGCACGCCGGCCGAGGACGTCGACGTCGCCGCGATCGATGACGGATTCTTTGATTATCTGGCTTTTACCAAGGGATTTGACGGTGCGGCGATCCGCAAACGCTACGAGCATGACGGCTGGGCGGGCGGGCCAGAGCGGATTTTGGATCTGACGTTGCGGACCGGTCCGTTCGGCGATCGCTACGGCCAGAATCCCGGCGGACTGACGCTGGACATGCTCAAGGCCAATCCGAACGGCATCGACTTCGGACCCATGGTGTCGCAGTTACCGGACATTTTGGGGACCCCGGAGAAAAAGATCCGGCTGGCCCCGCAGTACCTCCTGGACGATCTGCCCCGGCTGGCATCCAGAATGGATCGGCCGGCCGAGCAGTTGGTCCTGGTCAATCGCAGACACCTGCGATTGAACAACTCGTGGCTGCACAACGTGCCGGCGCTGATGAAGGGCAAGGATCGCTGCACGCTGCTGATGCATCCGGACGACGCAGCCCGTAACGGCATCACCGACAACGACACCGTGACGGTGAGATCGTCGGCCGGCGAGATCACGGTGCCCGTCGAACTCACCTCGGCGATCAAACCGGGCGTGGTCTCGATGCCCCACGGTTGGGGGCACGGCAAACCGGGCACCCGGCTGGCGGTGGCCAACAGCGCACCTGGAGTCAACACCAACGTGCTGTCCCGCCCACCTTGCTCGACGAGCCCTCCGGCAACGGTGTCCTCAACGGCATCCCGGTGACCGTGAGCTGACGCCCCGACCTCATCGGCAGGGCCCGCCAGATGGGCAACGCGGCTCGCCCGGTGCAGACCCAATCGACAGTCGCGTCGGGCTGAGCGGCCAACCCGCTCTTCGACCTGTTGCGCCCGGGCGGGCTACGATGCGGCCATGCCGCTCGCCGCAGGTTCGACGTTCGCCGGCTACACCATCGTCCGACAGCTGGGTACCGGCGGGATGGGCGAGGTCTATCTGGCCCAGCATCCCCGATTGCCCCGGCAAGACGCGCTCAAAGTCCTTCGGCCCGAGGTGTCCGCAGACCACGAGTACCGCCAACGCTTCCACCGCGAGGCAGACGCCGCCGCAGCCCTGTGGCATCCGCACATCGTTGCCGTGCATGACCGCGGGGAAACCGACGGCCAGCTGTGGATCGACATGGACTACGTCGACGGCACCGATGCTGTGACGCTGCTTCGCGATCGGTACCCCAACGGGATGCCCGGCTCGGAGGTCAGCGAGATCATCACCGCGGTAGCCGAGGCGCTCGACTACGCGCACGACCACAAGCTGCTGCACCGCGACGTCAAGCCCGCCAACATTCTCATCGCGGCGCCGGCCTCGCAGGCCAAGCGGATCATGTTGGCCGACTTCGGGATCGCCGGCTGGGTCGGCGAAGCCAGTGGGCTCACAGCGACGAACATGACCGTCGGCACCGTGTCTTACGCGCCGCCCGAGCAGCTGATGGGCCACGACCTGGACGGAAAGGCCGATCAGTACGCCCTGGCGGCGACGGCATACCACCTGCTGACGGGCTCACCGCCGTTTCAGCACTCCAATCCCGCCGTGGTGATCAGCCAGCATCTCAGCGCCGCACCCCCGGCGATCGGCCAGCGCCTGCCGGCATTGGCAGAGCTGGACCCGGTTTTCGCCAAGACGCTGGCCAAAGACCCCAAGGACCGTTACCAACGCTGCATCGATTTCGCGCGGGCATTGAGCCATCGGCTGGGCGGAGTCGGCGATCCCGACGACACGCGCATCTCCCGGCCGGTGGCGGTGGCGGTGCCTGCGGCCAAGAAGTCCCTGGCGCGAGCCTCGGTCATCGTCCCCGCCGTGCTGGCGATCCTGCTGGTCGTAGCGATCGCCGTGGCGCTGCGCGAGTTCGAGCGCGCCGACGATGAGCGCGTCGCACCGCCTGCGGCGACCAGTTCCAGCCGGCCCAGCCCCACGGCCGCCAAGACCTCGACAACCACGGCCACCACGACCGCGCCGACGAGCACGTCTACCAGTACGGCGGCCGCGACGACGGAATCGGTGACTCCCGCGCCCGCGGTCGTCATTGGCGCCATGTGTTCCCCGCTCGGCAGCACCGGAACCACAAAAACAGGCGCCACCGCCTACTGTTCGACCCTGCAGGGCACCAACACGACAATCTGGTCGCTCACCGAAGGCACGGTGGCCAGTCCGACGGTGAGCGCCACGCCCGATCCGACCGAGCCGCCGTTACCCATCGATCAGGATTCGCCGATACGCATCTGCATGCAGCAGACCGGCCAGACCCGCCACGAATGCCGAGAGGACATTCGCCGCAGCAACGGCTACTGAGCGGGCTGGTCCCAGGGCTCCGGCGTTGTTGATTAGCAGGCTTGTGAGCTGGGTTGATGATCTTTGGTGCCGCGCTATTGGGGCCGGAGTGTAGGCACGGGCTATCTGGAGAACGATCGAGTTGGTTACTGTTCGTCGTTGGTCTGGAGTTGCCCGTGCCTACCGTTTCAGTATTGCCTGTGTCGTCGGTTCCAGAGGTGTTCGACCGCTGGAGTCCTGGTGAGCGTAGCGAGCTCATCGGATCGGAGTTTCTCGGTGTGTTGGCCTCGGTGCCAGACCCGAGGGACCCACGCGGTCGGAGGTATTCGCTGATGGCTTTGTTGGCGATCGCGGTTCTGGCCACTGCCGCGGGGATGCGCGGCTATGCTGGTTTTGCTACATGGGCGGCCACCGCTCCCGATGATGTGTTGGCCTAATTAGGGGTCCGGTTCCGGCGGCCCAGTGAGAAGACCTTCCGCGCTGTTTTGTCTCGGCTAGACCCCGCCGACCTCAACGCCAGGATGGGCAGTTACTTCACTGCACACGTGGCCAGCAGCGACCCCAGTGGATTGGTGCCGATCGCGTTGGACGGCAAGATGCTGCGTGGTGCTTTACGCGCCAAAGCGACAGCCACGCATCTCGTGTCGGTGTTCGCCCACCGTGCCCGATTGGTGCTCGGTCAACTCGCTGTCGCCGAGAAAAGCAATGAAATTCCCTGCGTACGTGCCCTGCTCACGCTGCTGCCGGGTAGCTTGCGGTGGCTGGTCACCGTGGATGCGATGCATACCCAGGTCGTCACCGCGAAGTTGATCTGCGCCACCTTGAAGTCGCACTACCTGATGATCGTCAAGTCCAACCAAGCCAAAATACTTGCGCGTATCACCGCGCTGCCCTGGGCCGAGGTGCCCGCAGCCGCTACCGACGACTCCCGCGGCCACGGCCGTGTCGAGACCCGCACCCTGCAAATCATCACCGCTGCACGAGGAATCGGCTTCCCCTACGCAAAACAAATCATCCGGATCACTCGTGAACGCTTGATCACCGCCACCGACCAGCGCAGCGTGGAGGTGGTCTATGCCATCTGCAGCCTGCCGTTCGAGCACGCCCGCCCTACCGCGATCATGACCTGGATGCGTCAACACTGGGGAATCGAGAACAGCCTGCACTGGATACGCGACGTCACCTTCGACGAAGACCGTCAAAGGGCACATACCGGAAACGGCGCACAGGTCCTAGCAACGCTACGCAACACCGCGATCAATCTGCACCGCCTCAACGGCGCCGACAACATCGCCGAAGCCTGCCGGATCACCGCTTTGACCGCCAACCGCCGCCTAGACCTCCTCAATCCACAATTCCCCAGCTCACAAGCCTGCTAATCAACAACGCCGGAGCCCTGCTATCGGAGCGAACCCTGTTGGACACCATTGCGGCCCTCGGCATGCTGGTTTGCTGGCATTACGGAATTACCGCCTTCGCCTGCATGTGGTATTTCCGCAAGGAACTCTTCACGTCTTTGCGCAACGTCGTTTTCAAATTCCTTTGTCCGCTGCTCGGCGGGATGATGCTGTTGCTGGTCTTTGTTGTTTCGGTCCGCGAAAGCATGGACCCGCGACATGGCAGCGGCGCGTCGATCGCAGGCGTCGGGCTAGTCTTCTACCTTGGCTTCGGCATCCTGTCGCTCGGTGCGGTGCTGATGGTGGTCATGCGAGTGCGCCAACCCGGCTTCTTTTTGGGTCACACGCTGACGCCGTCAACCCCTGCCCTCACCGACGACGCCGCCATCGCCACCGCTAGCCATCCGGACGCCGGTCCGGACCAACATCATTGAGCGCTACTCGTAGAACGGGACACCATGGTGGAAAAGAAGGTTTTTCACAACATCATTGGCGGAGAAATTCAGGCAACGCCGGACGGAAACACGATGGATATCGTCAACCCGTCGACGGGCGAAGTCTATGCATCGGCGCCGAATTCCTCTGGCAAAGATGTCGATGACGCGTTTACCGCGGCGGCCAAGGCGTTCGAGTCGTGGCGTTGGTCCACCCCCAGCGAACGGCAGCGTGCGCTGCTGCGGCTCGCCGACCTCATCGAGGACAACGCCGAGGAACTTGTCGCGCTCGAGTGCGAGAACACGGGCAAGCCAATCTCGTTGACCATGTCGGAGGAAATTCCGCCGATGGTTGATCAGATCCGGTTCTTCGCCGGCGCGGCGCGGGTTCTGGAAGGCCGCTCACAGGGCGAATACATGCGTGGGCACACGTCGTCGATTCGACGGGAGCCGGTGGGCCCGGTTGCCCAGGTAGCGCCCTGGAATTACCCGATGATGATGGCGGTGTGGAAGTTTGCCCCGGCGCTGGCCGCCGGCTGCACCGTGGTACTCAAGCCTTCGGACACCACGCCCGCGTCGTCCTACTGGATGGTCGAGAAGATGCAGGAGATCTTCCCGCCCGGGGTGTGCAACCTGGTGTGCGGCGACCGCGACACTGGTGCGGCACTGGTGGCGCACGCGGTGCCACAGCTGGTGTCGATCACCGGCTCCACCAGGGCAGGTATGGCGGTGGCGGCCAGCGCGGCCAACGACCTCAAACGTGCGCATCTCGAGCTGGGCGGCAAGGCGCCGGTAGTCATCTTCAATGACGCCGACATCGCGGCGGCGGTGGAGGGACTTACCGCGGCAGGCTATTTCAACGCGGGCCAGGATTGCACCGCCGCCACTCGGCTGATCATCCAGGACGGCATCTACGACGAGTTCCTGTCGGCGATGGCCGAGTCGGTGGCCGGCACCAGGACGGGCTATGACCCCGCGGATGAGGACATCTTGTTTGGTCCCATCAACAACAGCAACCAGATGCGCCACATCGATGGCCTGGTGTCCCGTGCGCCGGCGCACGCTCGAATTCTTGCCGGCGGCAAGCAGAAAGACTGCGCGGGCTTCTTCTACGAGCCCACGTTGATTGTCGACCTGCAACAGGACGACGAATTGATTCAGACCGAGATCTTCGGCCCGGTCGTCACCGCGCAGCGTTTCAGCGACGAGCAGCAGGCCCTGTCTTTCGCCAACGGCACCGAATACGGTCTCGCATCCTCGGTGTGGACCAAGGACGTCGACACCGCCGTACGCATGGGAGCACGGCTGGACTTCGGGTGTGTGTGGATCAACACCCATATTCCGCTGGTTGCCGAGATGCCGCACGGCGGTTTCAAGCACTCCGGCTACGGCAAGGACCTGTCCATGTACGGGTTCGAGGACTACACCCGGATCAAGCACGTGATGCACTATCACGGATTCGAGGGCTAGACACCGCCGCAGCCGCGGCGGCACCTCCGGGCGCCAAGGCCACGGCCGATGTTTGAGTCAGGCCTTGCGCACCGGGGGTGGCGACCATTCGCCGGCGACCACCTCGGGCCTCGGCGCGTACAGCCGCATGGTCACGCCCAGCGGGCCCAACGGGGCCGGGAGCCAGTTCGACTGGCGCTCGGGACCGGGGTCGGTGTGCGCGAGATAGAGGTCCAATGAGCCGTCGTCGTTGTAGCGCAGCTCGTCACGGTCGCCGATGGCGAATCGGTTCAGCTCGTTGGCCACTTGAAAGCCTTCGGCGTCATACATCGTGACCGACCAGAATGCGTCCACCGGGGGCAGCTTGTCCGCGTCGAAGTGGATGACGTAGTCGTGTTCGCCGGCCAGCGGATCTCCGTGCTCGTCGGTGGCGAGGAACGGATATACGGCGTCCTCGGCGGGGTTGGCTCCCAGACCGATGAGGGCCACCACCGCGCGCCGTAGGTAGTTGTTGCCGTAGACGCCCATGCTCTCGGTCAGGCTGATCCAGCCGTCGACGTTGGCCCCAAGCTTGGTGGCGCTCTTGAGGATGTCGTTGAGCGCATCGCTTCTGCCGCGCTCGAGCTCTGCCACTTGGTCCGCGTCGAACCGGCTCGCATCGAACGGGCTTCCCGCTTCGATGCCGAGGTTGGCCAGCCGGGCCAGCACGGAGTAGTCGGTCGGGTGTGGTGGATTGACGCACAGCAGATCGGCCGCATAGGAGAGGTAGTCCAGCGCGGCCATGCCGTTGACGATTCTGGGCGGCTCGGTAGTCAGGTCAAAGTCTGGTCGCTTGTCTCCCGCACTGGCCTGCGCACCGCTGCCGAGCTCAGTGAGGGAGTAGCCGTCCTGTACCCGGTGAACGGCCGGGTAGTCGGCCGGCCCGTTGGTCTGGGTGCGGCCGATGATCCAGACAAACGGTGTCGGCGCGGCCACGACCGTGGTTGGGCGCGGTTGTTCGCCGCTTTCGCCGCTTTCGCCCTGGTAGCCAGGGCCGGCGATCACGAGATCAAGTGGACCCGTCCCGCTGGTGCGCTTGCCAGGCGGACCGGACCGTTGCGCAGGTCCAGCCAGGCCGAGGAGTACAGCGTGTCGAAGTTGGGCCGCACCACCGCGCGGAAGTCGGCCGACGGGAACGCCCGCATGTGCGAGAAGTGATTGGGCGGGCCGGCGCCGGTGCCGGTGCCGGGTGCCGCGTTGAGGGCCTGCAGTCGCGTCACATCCATCATGACCAACGGATAGAAGTAGATGAATGCTTCGTAGCTGAGCGTTCGCAGGCCACTGGACAAGGTGCTCACGATCTCTCCTCCGGGAGGCTCCGTAGACCGACCATATGACGTGCCGTGTGAAATGTCAGTGGCCGCGGCGGATCGGCGCGGCTAACACATATCCGCGCCCTGTTCTGCCCGGAGCGCCGGTGCCAGTACAGTTGGTCCCGATGACCCAAACAGCCGCCCCGCCGGTGCTGACCGTGCGGTACAACGGAGCTGAGCGCACCTTCGCCGCAGGCCACGACGTAGTCATTGGCCGTGATTTGCGGGCAGACGTCCGCGTCGCGGACCCGCTGATCTCACGGGTGCATCTGCTGCTGCGCTTCGATCAAGGCCGATGGATCGCCATTGACAATGGCAGTCTCAACGGGCTCTACATCAACAACCGGCGAGTACCGGTTGTCGACATCCAAGATGGCCAGCGGGTCAGCATCGGCAACCCGGATGGTCCGGCGCTGGACTTCGGAGTCGGCCGCCGTCAGCAAGGTTCGGTCGGGCGCCCACCGCCAACCGCGGTCATGCAGGTGCCCCCGCCCATGCCCAGCGGGGCATGGCCCAGCCAGGCACCCCCGCAAACCGGCTCGCACCGGCCCGTTCCGCCGCAGCCGGCCCCGCCGACCACGCGGATGCCGGCTCAACCTCCCAGCGGACCGCAGCACGTGCAGCCGTCGGCCCAGCAACCGCAATACCCCAGCGGCCCGCAGACGTCGCGGTCGCAAACCGGCGCTCAGCCGGCCCCGCAGATATACCGGCCGCCGGC
This sequence comes from Mycobacterium liflandii, assembly GCF_022354805.1. NCBI lineage: Bacteria > Bacillati > Actinomycetota > Actinomycetes > Mycobacteriales > Mycobacteriaceae > Mycobacterium > Mycobacterium liflandii. Next base: position 3,030,293 of record NZ_CP023138.1, read on the forward strand.
CGCGAGCCCGGCGCCCCCGGCCCCCCTCGTGGTCGGGCGCGCGCCCGGCGAAACCGGCAACATCGCCACCTCGATGATGAAGATTCTGCGTCCGGGCAGGGCGGCGGGCGAATTACCGCCGGGCGCGGTGACGATCGGCCGCGCCGACGACAACGACATCGTCATTCCCGAGGTGCTGGCGTCGCGTCACCACGCCACCCTGATCCCGACACCGCAGGGCACCGAGATCCGGGACAACCGCAGCATCAACGGCACATTCGTCAACGGTGCCAGGGTCGAGGCGGCACTGCTGCACGACGGCGACGTCGTCACGATCGGCAACATCGACCTCATTTTCGCCAATGGTGCGCTGGCCCGCCGCGAAGAGAGCCTGCTCGAGACGCGCACCGGGGGCCTTGACGTGCACGGGGTGACGTGGACGATCGAGGGCAACAAGACACTGCTGGACAACATCTCGTTGGCGGCACGCCCGGGGATGCTCACCGCGGTCATCGGCCCGTCCGGTGCTGGCAAATCAACTTTCGCCAGGCTGGTCGCCGGGTACACGCACCCGACCAACGGCACGGTGACTTTTGAAGGCCACAACATTCATGCCGAATACGCCTCCCTGCGCAGCAGGATCGGCATGGTGCCGCAAGACGACGTGGTCCACGGTCAACTGACGGTCCGGCAGGCGTTGATGTATGCGGCCGAACTGCGGCTGCCGCCGGACACCACCAAGGAGGACCGCGAACAGGTGGTCGCCCGGGTCCTCGAAGAGCTGGAGATGTCCAAGCACCTCGAGACGCGGGTCGACAAACTGTCGGGAGGTCAGCGCAAACGTGCATCGGTGGCCCTCGAACTGCTGACGGGACCGTCGCTGCTGATCCTGGATGAGCCCACATCCGGTCTGGATCCGGCGTTGGACCGGCAGGTCATGACCATGCTGCGGCAGTTGGCCGACGCCGGTCGTGTGGTGCTGGTTGTCACTCACTCACTGACCTACCTCGATGTCTGCGATCAGGTTCTGTTGCTGGCACCGGGCGGCAAGACAGCGTTCTGCGGGCCGCCCAGCCAGATCGGTCCGGCCATGGGGACGACCAACTGGGCCGACATCTTCAGCACGGTCGCCGACGACCCGGAGGGGGCCCAGGCGCGCTACTTGGCGCAAACGGGGCCACCCCCGCCAGCGCCGCCGGTGGAGCGTCCAGGGGAGCTGGGTGGCGACCCGTCGCACACCAGCCTGTTCCGCCAGTTCTCCACCATCGCCAGACGCCAGATGCGGCTGATCATCTCGGACCGGGGCTATTTCATCTTCCTGGCGATATTGCCGTTCGTCATGGGCTCGCTGTCGATGTCGGTACCCGGGGACGTCGGCTTCGGCATGCCCAATCCGATGGGGAACGCACCCAACGAGCCGGGCCAGATTCTGGTGTTGCTCAATGTCGGTGCGGTCTTCATGGGGACCGCGCTGACAATCCGAGATCTCATCGGCGAGCGGGCCATCTTCCGGCGCGAACAGGCAGTCGGCCTGTCCACCACCGCGTACCTGCTGGCGAAGATCTGCGTCTACACGGTGTTTGCGGTCGTTCAATCGGCGATTGTCACCATCATCGTGCTGATCGGCAAGGGCGGTCCCACCCAGGGCGCCGTGGCGCTGGGCAAACCTGGGCTCGAACTGTTCGCCGACGTCGCCGCCACCTGCGTCGCTTCAGCGATGCTCGGACTGGCGCTATCGGCGGTGGCCAAGTCGAACGAACAGATCATGCCGCTGCTGGTGGTCGCGGTGATGTCGCAGCTGGTGTTCTCCGGCGGCATGATTCCCGTCACCGACCGCCTGGGGTTGGACCAGATGTCCTGGGCCACACCGGCACGATGGGGATTTGCCACCTCGGCCTCGACCGTCGACCTGATCAAACTCGTGCCCGGTCCGCTGACTCCGAAGGATTCGCACTGGCATCACACGGCTGGTGCCTGGTGGTTTGACATGGCCATGCTCGCGTTCATCAGCTTGTGCTACGTCAGCTTCGTGCGGTGGAAGATTCGCCTCAAGGGCGGGTGATCGGCCGCGGGGTCGGGTTCCTGGCGAACCCGCCTAGCGTGGATCCAGTGGTTGGTGGCGCTTGCACAACGCCGTGTAATGCAAGACCAGCGCGGTGACCACGCCATATCCGAGGTGCGGGACCAGATCACTGATCCAGCCGACGAGGCCCCAGGTCCTGGGGTCGGTCACCCCGAGCAGGGTCATCGGTCCGTTGGTACCCACCAGGGCGAGGGCTGTTGCGACCAGCATGGCCACCAGCAACCGCGGCCGCCAACCCAGGCCGTAGGCAAGCCCAAGAACCAGGCCCATCCCAATCCCGGCCGCGTAGCCGGTCAGCGCGCCGAGACCGGCGACGCGGTTGGCCAGCACGTCCCCAGTACCCGGAACCGTCAGGTGCAGCAATCGCGCCATGGCATTGACGGTGTCTTCCGGGGTCGTACTGGTGGAGCGGCCCCGCACCGCGATGTCCAGGTAGGCGATCACATTGAGCGCGGTGGTGCCGGCGGCGCCGGCGATCGCTCCGCTGGCCAGTCCCGCCCCCACCTGGCCCATCGATATGGATCGCACTGCCGCTGCCTCCTGCGTCGCCGGACCGGATGATTCCCGTGCCCAGGCTATTGAACGCGAGGCTGGGGGACTACCTGGCCCATCCGCCGTCGCCGGGGACCGCCCAGGCCGTCGGCGGCACCGGGGCCGGCTGTTTGGGCCGGAAGAACAGCGAACCCGCAACCATGCGGTTGCGCAGCGCGGCTGCGCGCCAGGTGTTCACCGGATGCGAGGACACCATGTTGGCCAGCCAGACGAAGAACCCGGTCTCGGACCCGGCCCGGTCGGCCATGCCGTCGAAATCCACCGACCGGAGCAGATACTTTCCGGCACTGAGCACACCGATGGCCTTGCGGGCACCTGCGGGACGGAACGCGTAGCCGTAGTTGTCGGCGGTGTACTCCATCGACCGTGACAGCGTCGGCCCCAACAGCGGAACGCGCATCGCAAGTTGCATCAGCTGGCGCCAGTACGAGGCATGCCCGGCCGCGAGATGGCCGACCTCATGGCCGATGATGAAGGCGAGCGCCTCGGGGTCGCGGGCTTGACCGCCGATTTCGAACAGGTCGCTGTACACCACGACGTAGCGGCGAAAGCCGTGCCCGCTGGAGAAGGCGTTGATCAGCCCGTTGCCCAGCACCACGTAGGCGTCGGGAACCTCGCTGAGCCCGAACCGGCGGGCCGCCTCGACGACGAGCCAGTAGCCTTCGGCGAACTGGGTCGGTGACATCTTGACGCCGTTGGCGCGCTGCTTGCCGTAGGTCAGCCCGCGCAGCGCGAACAGCACGATCGGCGTGGCCACGATGGAAATCCAGAGCAGGCTGGACTTGCCCGACAGCACCACGGCGGCCGCGACCAGGTAGAGCAGCACGCTGGACACGATGACCAGCACCAGTAGCCCGATTTCCCACGGGTGGCGTCTGGGGTGCTCCAGGTACCCGGTGGGACCCGGGGGCGATCCCGATGGGGTGCCGTAGAACGAGGCGGGCAAGTGCGGGTAGGGGTGGCCTGGCGGCGATTCCACAATGGCCATGGGTGGTCTCGGGCTCCTCGCTGTGGTCGATCGGTTCTGGTCGACTGCACCTTGCCGCTCGGTCCTTGGAGGATTCTTGGTAACTCCTTGGCGACACGAAACCGCAGATCAGCCACCGGGCGACCGCCACGGTGAGGTCAGGATTCAGCTCTGGGATCTCGAGCGGTGCAGCGTGAAGCCAATCTGCGGTATGACCAGGACCCCGGGTACCAGCGTCCAGGCGAATGAACGGCCATCGAGCTGGAAGCCGTTCTTCTGATAGAACCGTCGCGCTCGATAGTTCTTCTCGGCACACCACAAGACCGCGTCATGTGACGGCGCCGAGTTGAGCGCATTGGCAAGCAGCAGGCCGCCGATGCCCCGGCGATCATTGCCGGCGGCGACGTAGAGCGAGTCGATCTCCAGCTGATCCGGATTGTCGGGCTCCGGCCCGAAAATGCTCATCCCGACGATCTGGCCGCCCGACTCGGCTAGCCACATGGACCAGCCGGCTCTGGCGAGCCTGCGCGGGTACTCCTCGTCGATCCACTCCTGCCAATCGAACAGATCGAGGGTTTCGGGCGTCATGATGCCGCGGTAGGAAAGCCGCCAGCTCGGATAGTGCATCTGCGCGACGTTGTGGTAGTCCGCCGGCTCAGCTTGCCGGATCGAGATACCGTCGGGCATCTCCGTCACGCTTGCTCCCATGGTTTGTCTGAGCCACGGACAATACTGCCCGCTACAGTCTTCGACCCGACTTTCGCGCGCAGTTGCACGATTACGGGTTTGGGGGAGAGTAGCGCAGCGTCCGAGGGACACCTGGCGAACGGGGTATCTCGATTGTCTACTGGGTGCGGGGCCGACACCAACCGTCGCGGGTCGGTGTGGAGCGGCACGTTATTTTCCTATCATTTGGTTATGGCTGTCGGTCGGCGCGATATGGCGGGATCTCCGGCATTCAGCACCCAGGAGGCGATCCGCTACCACGCCGCAGGCTGGTGGTCCGACTCGACGCTATCGGACGCGGTAAGACGAAACGCCGAAGGCTCGCCGCATCATGCCGCCTATATCGACTACCCGGCGTCACTGCTAACGTGGAGTGAATTCGACTGTGCGGCAACAAGTCTAGCCGAACAGCTGGCCGGAGCTGGCGTGCTGCCCGGCGACCGGGTGGCGGTATGGCACGGCGACTGCGCCGCGCTACATGCGTTGTTCATCGCCATCGAGCGCTGTGGCGCCGTGGTGGTGGGCATCGGTGCACGCGCCGGTGTCCGGGAAGCCACCCAGATATTGCGCGCCGCGCAGGTCAAGCTCCTGGTCAGCGACGCCCCGCGCAGCGCCGCCGCGACCGAGGTGAGCGCACAGCTTCCGGTGCCCTCGGGTGTCTTGGTGCGCGAGGGTAAAACGCTGCGCTTCGACGGTAAGCCGGTGCCGGTGGCGCCCGAAAATGGGCTCGAAAGCGAGCTCGGAAACGAGCGACGCCTCGGTCCCGATGATGTGTTCCTGATCAACTCCACCTCGGGCACCACGGGGGCACCCAAATGTGTGGTGCATACCCAGAACCGTTGGCACTACTTTCATCAGCACGCGGTCGCCAATGGCATGTTGACGCCGCAGGACGTAGTCCTGCCGGTGATTCCCATGCCCTTCGGATTCGGCATCTGGACCAGCCACACCACACCCATTTACCTGGGGGCCAGCGCGGTGATTCTGGATCGGTTCACGACGCTGGCCGCATGTGAGGCAATCGCTCGGCACCGGGTCACGGTGTTGTGCTGTGTCAATACTCAATTGACGATGCTCATGGCCGACCACTGGTGCCGGGCCTATGATCTGAGTTCGCTGCGGGTCGTCTTCGCCGGCGGCGAGGCGTTGCCGTACCGGCGCGCCACTGAGTTCGAGGATCTCACCGGCGCAGCCATTCTGCAGTTCTATGGCTCCAACGAGACCGGATTGCTCAGTGCGACCACCTTGCGCGACTCGCGGGAGCGTCGCCTCAGGACGGGTGGGCGGGTTGTTCCGGAAATGTCGGTGCGGCTTTTCGACGGGGACCGTGACGTCACCGCGTCGGGCCGGGGCCAGCCTGGGTGCCGCGGACAGGCGACCAGCCTCGGCTATCTGGGCGGAACCGATCACGAGAAGTTGTTCACCCGGGACGGGTGGATGCGCATGGGTGATATCTGCGAGATCGATCCGGACGGCTATCTGACCGTCACCGGCCGGACCTCGGACTTCATCTTGCGCGGCGGAAAGAACATCAGCGCCGGTCAGGTCGAGGATGCGGCGCTGACCCACCCGGCCGTCGCGATCGCTGCGGCGGTGTCGATGCCCGATCCGGTTTTCGGGGAGAAGGTCTGCCTCTACGTCGAGCTCGCCGACTCGCAGCGCCTCGATCGAACCGAACTCGTCGAGCACCTCTTGGCGCTGGGGTATTCCAAAGAACTACTGCCCGAACGACTCGTCGTGGTCGACGAACTGCCTCGATCCTCCGGCGGCAAGATTGCCAAAGGGCAGCTTCGCGACGATATTCGAGCCAGGATGGAGGCCGAGCATGAACGCTCCTGACGCACGCCAAGGTGGCCTGCAGGTATGGGCGCCATCGGTGATTCCGCCGATCGGTGTGGAGCTATCCGATGCGCAGGCGCTCGCCGTTGCCTTCCGCCACCTCGCGGGCATCGGGTTCGCAGAGAACATGGCCGGTCACATCACCTGGCAGCCCGACGGCCAAACCGACATGCTGGTCAATCCATGGGGGCTGTGGTGGCAGGAACTCACCGCCTCGGATATCTGCACGGTGGACGCCGACGCGCGGGTGGTCAAGGGCGGTGGGACGTCACCCCCGCGATCCATATCCACACTCAGTTGCACCGAGTTCGCGACGATGCTCGCGTGGTCATCCACAACCACCCGTACTACGTGTGCGTCCTGGCGGCCCTGGGCCGGCTGCCGGACCTGGTGCACCAGACCGGATCGCTCTTCCTCGACGACATGTGCCTGGTCGAAAGCTATGACGGCGAAATCGACAGCGCCGCACGTGCGGCCGACTTCGCGGCACATATCGGAAGCGCGAACCTGACGATTCTGGCCAACCACGGCGTCATCGCCACCGGCCGCAATCTCGCCCAAGCCGTCTATCGCGCCGCGTCGATCGAACGAGTATGCAAGCTGGCCTACGACGTGATGCTCACCGGTGCAGAACCCACACAGATGAAATGGTCCGATATGGCCGGCATGCGTTCATCGCTGATCGAACGGGCTGCCGACGTCTATTGGGCGGGGGCGGCACGGATGACCATCAAGGCCGACCCGGCCGTACTGAGCTGAGCCCCGATGACCGCGAATCACCCAGCACTGCAGAGAGATTGCCGACGATGAAATCGATCGACGAACTGGCCAGCGACCTCAGCTTCACCACGGCGAAGACCGGCGCAGATCGCAGCGTCACTTTCTTGACGGATCCGCCCAGGGCGCGGCGCCGCTACACGGTGATTTCGGTGGACGATCACATCGTCGAACCGCCCGACACCTTCACCGGACGTCTGCCGCAGAGGTTCGCCGACCGCGCACCGCGAGTCGTCGAGACCGACGACGGCGGACAGGTGTGGGTCTACGACGGACAGGTACTGCCCAACGTCGGGTTCAACGCGGTGGTAGGGCGACCCGTCTCGGAATATGGCTTCGAGCCGGTGCGCTTTGACGAAATGCGAAGGGGTGCGTGGGATATTCATGAGCGCATCAAGGACATGGATCTCAATGGTGTCTACGCATCGCTGAACTTCCCGTCGTTTCTGCCGGGGTTTGCCGGCCAGCGGCTGCAGCAGGTGACCAAGGATCCCGAACTCGCCTGGGCCGCGGTGCGGGCCTGGAATGACTGGCACCTGGAAGCTTGGGCTGGACCATATCCGGAGCGGATCATTCCCTGCCAGCTGCCCTGGCTGCTGGATCCCAGTGCGGGCGCGCAGCTGATCCATGAGAACGCCGAGCGCGGATTTCGCGCCGTCAGCTTCAGCGAGAACCCCGCGATGCTCGGACTGCCGAGCATTCACTCGGGCCACTGGGACCCGATGATGGCGGCGTGCGCCGAGACCGGCACGGTGGTGAACCTACATATCGGATCGTCGGGTTCGTCCCCGTCGACCACCGATGGCGCACCTGCGGATGTCCCGGGCGTGCTGTTCTTCGCCTACGCCATCTCCGCGGCCGTGGACTGGCTGTATTCCGGCCTGCCCAGCAGATTTCCGGATCTCAAGATCTGCCTGTCCGAGGGGGGAATCGGTTGGGTTGCCGGACTGCTCGATCGTCTCGACCACATGCTGAGCTATCACGAGATGTATGGCACTTGGCGGGCCATGGGCGAAAGCTTGACGCCGGCAGAGGTTTTCACGCGAAACTTCTGGTTCTGCGCGGTGGAGGACAAGTCCTCGTTCGTGCAGCATCACCGAATCGGTACGGAAAACATCATGGTGGAATCCGACTATCCGCACTGCGATTCGACCTGGCCGCACACCCAGCAGACCATGCATGAACAACTCGACGGACTGCCCGCCGACGTGATTCGCAAGATCACTTGGGAGAATGCGGCGCGGCTCTACCAGCACCCGGTACCGGTCGCCATCGCGCAGAATCCAGAGGCATTCTGAGGATTGTCACGGCCGATCCGGGCCGGCCGAGAACGACGCAGAGCCGCCGCGCACCGCCCTAGTCCGAGTCCAAAACGGCATCGGAGCAGTAGACGCCGAGCAGGTCACGAGCCGAGACGATCCCCGCCGGTATGCCATCGTGTTCCACCAGAACGTGGCGAATGTAGTGTTCCATCATCTGGTTCGCTACCTGATCGACGGTGGCGTCGGAGTCGCACCACACCAGTTTGGTGCTGGCAACGTCGAGGGCGGGCACCGTATTCGGATCCTTGCCGGTCGCTACTACGCGAACCACATCGCGTTCGCTCACCAGGGCGGCAGGCCGGTCGTCGTCCCCGATCACGATCGCTCCGACGTTGTCGGCGATCATCGCGTTGGCGACGTCGGCGACCGTGGCGTCAGCGACAACTCGCGCGACGGGGTCGCCGGTAACGGTGGAGATCGACAGCGATCCGGCACTAGGAAGGGTAGTCACCCACCTATGCTCACCTAGCCTCGTATGCACACTCAAGTGACTTGAGTCATTAATTCAGATGGCCTTGGGTAGCGGGCATGTCCGCCGATGGCCGCTAGGGTCGCCCGGGCCGCCGCCGGTACCGGTGTAGGCCCATGCGGACACCTCGATGTGCAATCGTATGGTGCATGCAAGCCCGTTCCGATGGTCCGCCGGCCTTCACCAAGCCCGACGCAATCGACCCCGCCTTGCGGGCGATCTCCCGGATCCTGCCGCGAGGCTATGGGTTGCATCGCGGCCTCAAGCTGCCACGTGCGCTGATGAAGCTGGCTGGGATTACTGGACGTCTGCGCGATGTGCCGGTGGTGGCCGTCAACGACGCGGTCAGCGTGCGATTACACCGGCCAGCCGGATTGCCGGATCCGGGCCCGGCCCTGCTCTGGATCCACGGCGGCGGAACGGTCATGGGCAGCGCCGCTCAGGAGGATCAGTACTGCCGCAAGTTGTCTCATCTGGCGGGCGTCGCGGTGGCCGCGGTGGACTACCGGTTGGCGCCCGAGCACCCCTATCCGACCCCCGTCGAGGGCTGTTATGCGGCGTTGCTGTGGCTGCGCCAGCAGCAGTGGGTCGATCCGTCGCGGATCGCGGTGGCCGGTGCCAGTGCCGGCGATCTTTTCGCGGCCACGCTGGTTCAGCTGGCCTGCGACCGTGATGATGTGGAACCGGTGCTGCAGATGTTGGTGTACCCCATGCTCGACGACCGCACCGGCTCCGGTCCGAACGGCCACAAGCGCATCATGTGGAGCGAGCGGGACAACCAACAGGCGTGGCAGTTGTATCTGGCCGGGGCAGACCCCAGCACGGCCGCACCGGCGCGACGTGCCGACCTGTCGAATCTGCCGCCGGCCTGGATCGGCGTCGGAACGCTGGACCTGTTTCATCAGGAATGCCTCGACTATGCCGCGCGCCTGCGCGACGCGGGTGTCGAGGTCCATGAGCAGATCGCCGACGGTGCCTTCCACGCATTCGATCTGTTGGCGCCGAATGCGCAGGTGTCATTGGGGTTCTTCGCCAGTCAGTGCCAGTTCCTGCGAACGCACCTGCACGCCGCCGTCAGCGACCAGCCTCAGGCCCCCTAGCGCCGAAACTCGTAGTGGTTGCGGTCGGGGCGGTTGGTCCAGTTCCAATAGTCCAGGATGCGCCAGGCGAACAGGGTGGGCACATCACCCGCCGCGTTCTTGTAGTAGCTGCTGCACACCGCAGGGTGGGTATAGACCATGGTCTCGAGCTGCCGCTGGCTGCGCTGGTTGTAGTCACTACACACCCCGTCTCGCAGCACCGCGTAGCGAGCCCCCTCGGACAGCACCATGTCGATACAGCCCAGGATGTAGCGCATTTGGCACTCGGAGTTGTAGATGATGCTGGCGCCGTTGACGGCGTTGGTACCCGGGCCGTACATGCAATGGAAGTTGGGGAAGCCGGGCACGCTGATGCCGAGATAGGCGTAGGCGGCGTCGCCCCACAGGTCGTTGAGCTCAACGCCGTCCAAGCCCCGAACGCGGATGGGCCCCAGTTGATGGTTGACGTCGAATCCGGTGGCCCAGATCAAGACGTCGGCCGGCCGGTACACACCGTCGCGGGTGATCACCCCGTGGGCGGTGATCTCGGCAACGCCCTCGCGGATGAGTTCGACATCGTCACGCTGCAGGGTTTTGAGCCATGCTCCGTTGTCCTGCAGGGTGCGTTTGCCCATCGGCGGATAGTTCGGCGTGACCTTCGCCAGCAGCTGTTCATCATCGGTGAAGGCCCGCATCCAGGCGATAAACAGCTCGCGGACTTGGTGATTGGCGGCACTGACCGACAAGCCGCCGTTCTCCCAGTCCGGGTCGATAACCGTCAGGTGGGCTGCACCGTCGGCGATCGGCCACCAGGTCACGAATCGCAGCCACCTGCCGTAGTAGGGGAGATGGCGCACCGCCCATTTGGCCGGATCGCTGACGGCCGCGTGGTAGTTGATGTTGGGCGCCATCCATTGCGCGGTGCGCTGGTAGACGTCGACCCGTTCGGTCATGTCGGCGCTGGCGGGCACCAGCTGAAAACCGCTGGCGCCGGCTCCGATCACCGCGACCCGCTTGCCGGCGAGCTCAACGCGCTCGTCCCAATCGGCGGTGTGGAACGACGGACCGGCGAAATCCTTGCCGCCCTTGATGTCCGGGATCACCGGCTTGCTGAACTGGCCGACCGCGCAGATGACCGCGCGTGCGCTGAGCACCTCGGCGCTGCCGTCGTGGCCGCGGATCCGCACCGCCCAGCTATCCGATTCGTCTTGCCAAGCGGCGCCGACAACTTCGGTGTTGAATCTGACATGCGGGGTGATCTCGTAGCGCTGGGCCACGTTATTGAGGTAGTTCAGGATCTCGGGCTGCTCGGAGTAGGAATGCGACCAATGGTCGTTGGGCTCGAACGAGTACGCGTAGTAATGGTTCGCGATGTCCACGCGGCAGCCCGGATATCGGTTGGCCCGCCACGTGCCCCCGACCCCAGCCTGCTTCTCGATGATCACAAACGGCAGACCGGCTTGCTTGAGTTTAATTCCGGCCAGTAGCTCCGCTTCGCCACAACCGATGACCAAGACTGGGAAACCACTGCGTTGACTTGGAGTGGATCGCAGCGGCGGGCCATCCTGGTCCGCGTCTGAGATCCGTAGATCCGCGGCAATGTAGTCGATGAACTCGTCGGTAACCTGACCGGCCGACGCCACGTCGAGCATGGTCTGCAGCTGGACCCGGTTCGGGAGGAACGGCGCCGGGCAGCCACGGTCGCGGTAGTCGCGCACCACCTCGAAGGCACGCTCGCGGACGGTCTGTTTGTCCTCTTCGCTCATGCCGCCCTGGATGTCCATGGCGATCAGCATCGACGGGCCCGGAAGTTCGTCGAGCAAGCCCAAATTGCCGGTCATGTGCACCATCGACATCAGCAGCGCCGGAGCGCTGGCCTCGGCGAGGGCGGCCCGAATGACATCGTCGGAATCGTGGAACGGCATGCCGGTCAACCGCGCGGGCCCCGCGGGTACGGCGGACGGTGCGTGGCTACAATCGGAGAAGGCCATTGACATCAAGATACGTACGGCCAGTCATCCATGGCCAGCCCCGGGCGGGGGTGCGGTCCAATGCCCGATCGGTGAGTGCGCGCGCCGGCGCCCCCGCGCGCCCCAAACCTACTCCCGCAGTGTGGTTCTCGGCTGGTCTCAAAGCGCCGGTCGATGCCCCGGTGCGCGGTGGCTGAGCTCGGGCACCGGTGCGGCGGTGTCACGTCGGATCGAAGGCAACGGGCAGCGTCGGCTACCGTCGTCCCCATGGAACTATCCGGCAAGACTGTTCTGGTTACCGGCGCCACGGGCGGTCTCGGACGGGCGATCGCCTCGTCACTGGCCGACCGCGGTGCGGAGCTGATCCTGAGCTCGCGCAAGCCCGCGGAGCTCGACCAGCTCGCGGCATCGCTTCCGGGACGCAACCATCGCTCGATCGTCAGCGACCTCGCCGAACCGGGTGCCGCGCTGGCCCTGCTCGCCGAGGCGGGGGAGATCGACGTTTTGGTCGCCAACGCAGCCCTGCCAGCATCCGGGAAACTGGAAACCTTCACCGCCGAGCAGGTGGATCGCGCGTTGCGGGTCAACCTCGAGATACCGGTCCAGATGACCCGCGAACTGATCCCGGCGTTCACTCAACGAGGGTCCGGGCATTTCGTCTTCGTGTCGTCCATTTCCGGCAAGACGGCCACCGCGCGTGCGTCGCTGTACGCGGCGACGAAATTCGGCATCCGCGGTTTCGCGCTGTGCCTGCGTGACGATCTGCGCCCGGCTGGGGTCGGCGTCTCGGTGGTGAGTCCCGGGGCGATCAGTGGCGCGGGCATGTTCGCGGACTCCGGTGCGACCGCTCCGCCGCTGATCGGTACCGGCAGGCCCGATCAGGTCGGTGCCGCCGTGGTCACCGCGATCGAGCGCAATCGCGGCGAGGTCACCGTGGCGCCGCTACGCCAGCGGGCGCTGGCGCGATTTGCCGCCAATGCCCCCGAGATCGCCTCGCGGCTGGGTGGGGGGATCGCGGCCAAGGCGGCCGACGAGATCGCCGCCGGCCAGCTGCACAAGCGCTAGCCCGAAGGGGGCGCGCGGCGGCGCTGACTATCCCCGCCGGTGATGGCATCCTGGCTTGGGTGGGGCTGCTGTTTCGGTTGGTCGAGTTGCTGGTGCTGATTGCGCCCATCGTTGGGCTGATCTATGCGGGCATCCGGGCGATCTCGTCGCTCAACAGGAGGTCGGGGGATGGAGCGGTCGACCACGCCCCGCAGGATCGCGCGGCTGGCCAGCCCGACGACGCCCTGCCCGGCAGCAAACCGGCCCAATGGCGGGCGATACGACGCGCGATCGACGCCCACGACGGAAACGAACACGCGCTGGTTGGACTATGAACTCGACGTGGCCAAGCTCCTTGATTTCCCGGTGATGACCGACATGCGGGACCCGATCACGACCCGTTTTCACAAGGCGAAGTTGGCGGCGGACTTTCACCGTCCTATGCGGGCCGAAGATCTGCTGGACGACCGCGATGCGGCCAAAGAGTATTTCGATGCGGTGCAGAACTACGTCACCGCGTTCAACGCCGCCGAAGCCGAGGCGATGCGCCGGCGTAGAAGTGATTTCTCCCGAGAAGGTCAACAGCGGCTGGCTCGTGCCCAGAGCCTGCTGCGGGTGGCCGCGGATAGCTCCGCCACCGCCCAAGAACGCTCGCGGGCATACGACTTGGCCTGCAATGAACTCGACGGTCTCATGGTCTTGCCTGGCACTACCAGAGCCAGCATCGAACGCGGCATCGCCGGGGAGATAGATGGCTAGCTACCGGCCGGCCCGGGCGCCGCGCTAGCGGCTCTCGTCGGAGGCTATTCGGTAACGGGTGCCGCGCTGCTCCCGCACCCACAGCGCCTCGTCCGGGCCGATGGCTGTCCCTTCGGCGACCAGCTGTCGCTTGAGCACCTTGTGGGTGGCGGTGCTGGGCAGATCTGCGGCGATCCGGACGTATCGCGGCCAGGCTTTGGCGGACAGGTCGGGTTGCGCGCGCAGAAACGCTTCAAGCGATTCGGGAGTGAACCGCTGGTCCCGGTGCGGCACGACGGCGGCCATCACCTGATCGCCAACCCGGGCATCTGGGACCGCATATACCGCGACTCGGTTTACCGAATTGTCCCGCAACAGAATTCGTTCGATCGGGGCTGCCGCAAGGTTTTCGCCGTCTACCCGCATCCAGTCGGCGGTGCGGCTGGCGAGATAGATCCAGCCCTGTGAGTCTCGGTAGGCGAGGTCTCCGGACCAGTACATGCCATGGCGCATACGCTCGGCGTTGGCGCCGGGGTCGTTGTAATAACCGGTGAAAAAGCCCGATCCCATGGTGTTGACCAATTCGCCCACCGCTTCGTCGGCGTTGGCCAGCGCTCCGTGCTCATCGAAGCGTGCCACGGCGCACTCGGTGACGGAGTCGCTGTTGTACACGGCGACACCGTCGACACCCTTGCCGATCGAGCCCGGCGGCGTGCCCGGTTCACGGATCACGATGACGGCATTCTCGGTCGAGCCGAAGCCGTCCTCGACCTGGACTGCGAAACGTCGCGAGAACTCTTCGATATCTTTCTCATTGGCCTCGTTGCCAAAAGCCACGCGCAGCGGATTCTCGGCGTCGTCGTCGCGTTCGGGCGTGGCAAGGATGTAGGCCAGTGGCTTGCCGACATAGTTCATATAGGTGGCCTGATAGCGGCGAATGTCATCCAGGAACCCGGTCGCTGAGAACTTCGCCGGGGCGATCGCCGCGCCCGAGACCACCGCGGGTGCCCATCCAGCGACCACCGCATTGGAATGAAAAAGGGGCATGGACACATAGCAGGTGTCGTGAGCCGACAGCCCGAACCGTTCGGTCAGGCTGCGGCCGGCGAATGTGGGCATCAGGTGTAAAACCTGTACCGCCTTAGGGTTGCCGCTGGTACCCGACGTGAAGATCATCATGAACGGATCCATCATTTCGACTTTGCGATGGGGGACCAGCGAACCGGCACCGCCAACCAGCTCTGCCCACCGAGGTGTCGAGGTATCGAAGATCTCTACATCCGCGAGGTCCAAACCATCCAACAGCGAGCGATTCTCGGCATCGGTCACGATGATCTGGCATTCGGCGCGCCTGATGTCCGCGGCCAGCGCCTCGCCGCGCCTGGTGGTGTTCAGGCCGCAGAGCACATAGCCACCCAGCCCGGCCGCGGCCATCTGGGCCAGCATTTCGGGCGTGTTGCCCAGCAAGGACCCGATATGTAGCGGGCGGTCCGGGTCGGCGGCGGCGATCAATCCGGCCGCGCGCGCGGCGGCCTCCGCCAGATACTCGCGCCAAGTCCATTGCAGATCATGATATTTCACGGCAATGCTGGAGTCGGACATGCGCTGTTGCAGCAGGGCCTGAATCGTCTCTGTCATTGATCAGGATCCGTATTCGTTGTGGGTTGGGGCAACTGGCGGGCGTGTCGCTTACCGATGATCAGCTGGGCTGCAATCATCCCGCGCAGGGCGGTCAGCAGGTGTTCGCGATCCCACTGCTGTGAATCGAACGGATCTGCAGCGGGCACAGACGCTTCTTCTCCATCGCCAGGATGGTCCCGGTAGATTTCCCAGGGCGCACCTATTCAGGCAACGCACGACACTTCGCTTCGTGGTGACCAGTCGAACCGAGACCAGCTTGCCACATGGTCGCGACCGCGGACAGGCGCCCTGACGTTGGAGTACCGAGGTGCCGGCGGCCAATCGAGCAAGCCCTGACCTGTTGGTCGGCAACGGCGTCTTGGATGCCGGACACGCGTGGACCGAGGCCTATATTGTGGCAACGGCGGTCGCACAGCTCAAGCGATGTCGTCCGAGGCTCGGTGCGGCGACCGTGATCAGGGTGTGGCCGGCGGGTGCGGCTCGACTGTGCAGAGCACCGCAGGGACCTACGCAATTGCTGCCACCGGCGGCGGTAACAACAACGATGGAGGGCGCGGTGCGGGGGGCGCGTCGATCGCGATGAGCGGCGGCATCGAAGGCGCTGGCATCGATTGGGCTCGCGAGCAGGGCACCGGCCAGCCGCAAGCCGCGGGGACGGCAGTCCCTGGCAGTTCCCGGCCGCGATGGGTTTTCCGCCGCCTCCGAGCTGGCCCACGCAGAACAACTTGGCGCCGCTGGTTTGGTGTGGCTGCGACGGTTCTGTCTGTTGCCGCGGGCACCTGCTGGGCCGCCGCTTGGGCGGGCGGATCTGACCAGTCGGCCGCACTGTCGGAATGGTCTCCATGCGCCGCTGCCAACGGCGCTGCCGGAATGCAATGCGCCATCCTCAACGTGCCGCTGGATTGGAACCTAGCTGAATCTGCCATGGCACAGGTGGCCGTGGCTCGGCTGCCCGCAACCGGAGCGCACAAGCTGGGTGTAATCGTCACCAACCCGGGCGGTCCCGGCATATCGGGCATCGATGATATGGCTTACAGCGGCAATTTTTGGGACCGGCTACGACAAGATTTCGACATCGTCACCTTCGATCCGCGCGGGGTAGGCGCGAGCCGGCCGGCCATCGCGTTGGCCGGCGATGAGCTTGTCGCCGCTGTCCGCAATCAACCCAGCATTCCGCGCACCGAGGCTCAGCGCCGGAGTCGTCTGGAGGGGACAACTCGGCTGGTGGATGCCGCGCAGCGAGGAGGCGTTCTGGGTTTAGTTGGGACGCAAGAGGTTGCACGCGACCTTGAGGCGCTGCGCGTCGCGATGAACGTGGAGAGCATCGACTACTTCGGATTTTCCTACGGTACCTACCTGGGGGTGGTGTATGCCGACATGTTCCCCGGCCGCACTCACCGCATCGTGCTCGATTCGGCCATGAATCCCGCCAACGACTACGCCACACTGCGCCACGATCAGGCTGTTGCTTTTGACCGCGCTATCCGGGCTCAGTTCGACGCCCCAGAAATCCAACGCATCCAGGCGTTGATCGAGAGACTGGATGAAAGCCCCATCGTGGGCGAAGACGGACGTGTGCTGTCGGGTTTGCGGTTGCTCAACTACGTCGAATCAGCAGCCTACGAACCGGAGACGTCGGTGCTGGTACTGCGAGAAGTACTCGCCGAGGCCAGTCGGGGGAACTGGGCTCCGGTCATCGACGCCGTGCACGGACCGGCACTTCTGGTTAACCCCGCTGACCTGCCCTATCTCTCGGTAGCGTGTCATGACCTGTCCACGCCCACCCAGGTCGGTGACGTTGCGGCGTTAGCCCGCGCCTGGACACGTGAAGCCCCATTGACCGGGGCCAGCCGCGCGTGGTCCGTACTGCCCTGCACCGTCTGGCCCACGCGGGCCGCCGCGCCGCCGCACCGGATGACGGCTGCGGGCTCCGGGCCGACGCTGGTGATCGGTGTCGCTGGTGACCCAGCGACACCGCCGCACTGGGGCCGCGAGCTGGCTGCGACGCTCGTACACGGCCAATATCTGCAATGGGCTGGCGCCGGCCACGTCGCCTACGGCCGCGCCGGCGAGCCACTAGGCACAATCGTCAACGATTTCTTCGTCTCGGGCAGGTTGCCGCCTGCCGGCCTCGAGCTACCCGCCGACTAGGACTTCATCTGCGGCGAACCTGGGGCCTGGTCACGTGCGTGCTCCCCAGCGCCGGCCCAGCACCGGAATTGGGTGCAGGTTCTGTTGGTGATCGTGGGCGCCGACCTCTCCTTGCGGGGCTGTGAGCGGGTCTGTTGGGGTTGGCTTGTGGGGCAGGTATGTTCGAGCTCGGCGGTGATCAGCTTGACGGTGTCGCCGGGGTGGCGGGCGTTCCCAGCGTGTCGTCCTTTTGTGGCCCAGCGGCCAGATCGCATGCCGCCAAGACGATTTCGCGTTAGGCAGTATCGAGGATGTCGCCGCTGCGGGCGGCCGTCGGGTACCAGACAGGGCCGCCGTCGCGGGCGTGCACGGTGTCTTGGACTCGAGCATTGGCTCGACCGTAGTGCGCCGATGAACTCCGCCCGGTCCGGCGTGCCATTGGACGCCCCTTATGCTTGTCCGCAAATGGGTGAGAAAACCACGTGCGCGATAATCGGCGGCGGCCCAGCCGGGATGGTTCTCGGGCTTCTGCTGCCCGGGCGGGTGTAGAAGTCACGTTGCTGGAAAAGCACGGCGACTTTCTGCGCGACTTTCGCGGTGACACAGTGCATCCGACCACGATGCGGCTGCTCGACGAGTTGGGCTTGTGGGAACGCTTTGCTGAGCTGCCCTTCAGCGAAGTTCGCAAAGCGACGCTGGATACGAACGGGCGTTCGGTCACCTATATCGACTTCGGGCGGCTGAACCAACCGCACCCCTACGTCGCGATGGTGCCGCAGTGGGACCTGTTGAACCTGCTGGCCGAGGCCGCCCAAGCCGAGCCGAGCTTCACACTTCGGATGAATACCGAGGTGACCGGTTTGCTGCAGGAAGGCGGCCGCGTCACCGGAGTGCGCTATCAGGGCGCCGAGGGACCCGGTGAATTGCGGGCGGAGCTGACCGTGGCGTGCGATGGGCGGTGGTCCATTGCCCGCCAGGCGGCCGGGCTCAAGGCGCGCGACTACCCGGTGAACTTCGACGTGTGGTGGTTCAAGCTGCCGCGCGAAGGTGATGCGGACTTTTCGTTCCTGCCGCGTTTCGGGCCGGGCAAGGGGCTGGGCGTTATCCCACGTGAGGGCTATTTCCAGATCGCCTACATCGGGCCCAAGGGGACAGACGCCAAGCTGCGTGAGCGCGGGATCGAGGAATTCCGGCACGACATCGGCGCACTGCTACCCGAAGCGGCCGAGTCCGTGGCCGGGCTGGCCTCCATGGACGATGTCAAGCATCTCAACGTGAAGGTGAACAGGCTGCGACGCTGGCACATCGATGGGCTGCTGTGTATCGGTGATGCCGCGCATGCGATGTCGCCGCTGGGTGGGGTGGGTATCAATCTTGCCGTTCAGGACGCGGTCGCGGCAGCGACCATCTTGGCCGAACCACTGCTAGGACACCGAGTCACCGGTCGGGACCTGGCGGCAGTGCGCCGCCGTCGCGTCATCCCGACCGTGATAACCCAGGCCGTGCAACGGTTACTGCACCGGCGGCTGCTGGGACCGCTGCTGCGCGGTCAGGACGCGACCCCGCCGGCGGCTCTGCTCGGCTTGGTCGAGCGGGTGCCGTGGCTGTCGGTGATCCCGGCCTACTTTGTCGGGGTCGGGGTCCGGCCCGAGCACGCACCCGCCTTTGCTCGCCGGGGCGGCCGCACCGACTGATCACGCGTCACCGGCGGTGCCGGCGCAAGTGCTAGCGTCGGTCCGTGACAGGACACGGGAGCCCACTGCGGATCGGCATCCTGGGCGCGGCGCGGATAGCGCCGCAGGCGCTCGTCAAACCAGCTCAGGGCAACGTCGAAGCCGTGGTGGCCGCGGTCGCCGCACGCGATGGCGCACGCGCACAGGCCTTTGCCGCCAAACACGGCATCAGCCGGGTGCACAGCAGCTACGAGGCGCTCATCGCCGATCCAACCCTCGATGCCGTCTACATCCCCCTGCCCAACGGCCTGCATGGCAGGTGGACCCAAGCCGCGCTGACCGCCGGCAAGCATGTGCTGTGTGAGAAGCCGTTCACCGCCAATGCCGCCGAGGCCGACGAGATCGCCCAGTTGGCCGCGACCACCGATCGCGTGGTGATGGAGGCTTTCCACTACCGCTACCATCCGCTGACTCTGCGGATCGAGCAGATCATCGCCTCCGGGGAGCTGGGCACGCTGCAGCGGGTGGAGACGTCGATGTGTTTTCCGCTGCCAAAGTTCTCCGACATCCGTTACAACTACGCCCTGGCCGGAGGCGCGACGATGGACGCCGGCTGCTACGCGGTGCACATGGCTCGTACCTTCGGCGGCGGCACTCCGGAAGTGGTTTCAGCGCAAGCAAAACGGCGTGACTCGGAAGTGGACCGTGCGATGACAGCCGAGTTGCGTTTTCCGGCAGGACATTCCGGTCGAATCCAGTGCTCGATGTGCTCGTCGCACCTGTTGAACATGAGCGCGCGGGTGGTTGGTGACCGCGGCGAGCTCCGGGTGCTGAACCCCGTTGTGCCCCAGCTCTTCCATCGGCTCACCGTCCAGTCGGCCATTGGCACGAGGGTGGAACGCTTTCCCCGCCGGGCCTCGTATGCGTATCAACTCGACGCCTTTACCGGGGCAATACTGCGCGGCGAAGCGGTCAAGACGACACCGCAGGACGCGGTGCAGAACATGACTGTCATCGATGCCATCTACCGCGCCGCAGGCCTTCCGCTGCGCAATCCGAGCTGAACCTGGAGCGCGGTCGCAGCACGGATCTTGCGCCCGGTCATGTGGTATCTGCGGTTGCTGGGACTGCTGTGGTTTGTGACTGAGCCCACAAACCCCGGTCCCGGTGAAACGGTGAGGTTTGAGCCCCAAAACCGCGGGTATATGCATACTTGCGCAGGTTCTGAGGCCGGATCCAATCGACACGCAGCCGCTGGATACCAGACGCGTGAGTGAATCGATCGGATGATTCACGACAGTCCGGCCGGATTCACGACAGTCCGGCCGGAAGGAGGCTATGAAATGAACGTGAAGAAGTTTGCTGGAACAGTTGTTCTTGCGGGTGCGCTCGGCGCCACCACGCTCGGGTTCGGCGCGGGTATGGCCTCGGCCAACCCGGGACCGCGGATACCGGGCCCGCCGGGACCGCACGTTGACGACTGGGCGAACTGGCACCAGGTACCGCCCGGCCAGATCAAGAAGGTGTGCCCGTGGCAGTCACCTCCTGGCCACTGGGTTGGGGGACCGCACGGCATTCCCTGCACCTGATCAACCAACGCTTCAATTTTCGCAAATGGGCGCCTAGCAATGGGCTAGGCGCCCATTTGCTGTCTGCGATGTGCGTCTGTTTGATTTCGGCACAGCCACGGGCGGCGGGCATCAGCACGCGCGGCTGGCAGCGTCCCCGCCGCCACAGCACCCTGGTGCGTCGGCGTCCAGGGCGGTTAGCATCCCGGCGGCGGCCACCTGCCAAGTGAACATCTCGGCGCGGCGCCTGGCGGAGCTGCGGCGTTGCCGCTCAGGCCAACCGACGATGGTGCGAACCGCGGCTGCGATCGCCGCG
The DNA here is from genome assembly GCF_022354805.1 of Mycobacterium liflandii. Lineage (NCBI taxonomy): Bacteria > Bacillati > Actinomycetota > Actinomycetes > Mycobacteriales > Mycobacteriaceae > Mycobacterium > Mycobacterium liflandii. The sequence goes on from NZ_CP023138.1 coordinate 3,051,166, forward strand.
GGGTCGTTGTCCGCCGATGCCCCGCTGTCGGTGGTGATGATCTCGCTGAGGGCCGAGGTGCGCGACACCACGGCCGGTGTGCCACAAGCCAAGGACTCGAGTGCGGCAAGCCCGAATGTTTCGTGCGGGCCGGGCGCCAACGCGATATCGGCGGAGGCCAGGAGCTGGGCGACGGTGTCGCGGTGGGTGACAAATCCGGTGAAGTCGACGGGCAGCCCTGCCGCCTGGCGCTGCAGCCTGGCCCGAAGCGGGCCCTCTCCAACGATGACCAACCGTGCATCGACGCCCGCACCACACAGCGCGGCCAGTGCCCCGATGCTGCGATCGACGTGCTTTTCCACTGACAACCGGCCGCAATGGATCAACAGCAGCTGCCGGGGTGTGGCGAAACGCTGGCGCACCAGCGGGCAGCGCCGACGCGGGTGAAAGGTCTGCAGGTCCACGCCCAGGGGCACGGTGAGGGTGTTGGTCGCGCCGATGCGATCGAATTCTTCGCGGGCGAACGCCGTGGTGCACACCACGGTGTCGTAGTTGGCGGCAGTACGCCGGTTTGCGAAGTCGGCGAGCCGCTGCGCGGCGCGGTGCGGAAGCACCTGACCCACCAACCGATCTAGGCGCTCATGGGAAATCATGACCGTCGTGATCCCACGCTCGCGACCCCAGCATCCCAGCGATCGCAGCGTGAGCGGGTCGGAGACCTCCACGGCGTCGGGATCAAGCGCGCCCAACAGCTCCCGCACCCGTCCCGGCATCACCGCGCGGTAGCCGCCAGTAAGCGGAATCAGCTTGGCGGGCAAGCTGATTCGTACGACACTGGTGCCCAGGGCTCCGGCGTTGTTGATTAGCAGGCTTGTGAGCTGTGTTGATGATCTTTGGTGCCGCGCTATTGGGGCCGGAGTGTAGGCACGGGCTATCTGGAGAACGATCGAGTTGGTTACTGTTCGTCGTTGGTCTGGAGTTGCCCGTGCCTACCGTTTCAGTATTGCCTGTGTCGTCGGTTCCAGAGGTGTTCGACCGCTGGAGTCCTGGTGAGCGCAGCGAGCTCATCGGATCGGAGTTTCTCGGTGTGTTGGCCTCGGTGCCAGACCCGAGGGACCCACGCGGTCGGAGGTATTCGCTGATGGCTTTGTTGGCGATCGCGGTTCTGGCCACTGCCGCGGGGATGCGCGGCTATGCTGGTTTTGCCACATGGGCGGCCACCGCTCCCGATGATGTGTTGGCCTAATTAGGGGTCCGGTTCCGGCGGCCCAGTGAGAAGACCTTCCGCGCTGTTTTGTCTCGGCTAGACCCCGCCGACCTCAACGCCAGGATGGGCAGTTACTTCACTGCACACGTGGCCAGCAGCGACCCCAGTGGATTGGTGCCGATCGCGTTAGACGGCAAGATGCTGCGTGGTGCTTTACGCGCCAAAGCGACAGCCACGCATCTCGTGTCGGTGTTCGCCCACCGTGCCCGATTGGTGCTCGGTCAACTCGCTGTCGCCGAGAAAAGCAATGAAATTCCCTGCGTACGTGCCCTGCTCACGCTGCTGCCGGGTAGCTTGCGGTGGCTGGTCACCGTGGATGCGATGCATACCCAGGTCGTCACCGCGAAGTTGATCTGCGCCACCTTGAAGTCGCACTACCTGATGATCGTCAAGTCCAACCAAGCCAAAATACTTGCGCGTATCACCGCGCTGCCCTGGGCCGAGGTGCCCACAGCCGCTACCGACGACTCCCGCGGCCACGGCCGTGTCGAGACCCGCACCCTGCAAATCATCACCGCTGCACGAGGAATCGGCTTCCCCTACGCAAAACAAATCATCCGGATCACTCGTGAACGCTTGATCACCGCCACCGACCAGCGCAGCGTGGAGGTGGTCTATGCCATCTACAGCCTGCCGTTCGAGCACGCCCGCCCTACCGCGATCATGACCTGGATGCGTCAACACTGGGGAATCGAGAACAGCCTGCACTGGATACGCGACGTCACCTTCGACGAAGACCATCAAAGGGCACATACCGGAAACGGCGCACAGGTCCTAGCAACGCTACGCAACACCGCGATCAATCTGCACCGCCTCAACGGCGCCGACAACATCACCGAAGCCTGCCGGATCACCGCTTTGACCGCCAACCGCCGCCTAGACCTCCTCAATCCACAATTCCCCAGCTCACAAGCCTGCTAATCAACAACGCCGGAGCCCTGCACCGGTGCCCAAGCGGCGTTGCCCGGTGTGCGCCCCCGGCACGATGAGAAACACCTCGTGCCCGCTGGCGCAGTATTCGGCGCCCAACCGATCGACCGCCGTTCGCAGGCCACCCGAACGTGGTCCGTAGAAGTTGGCGACCTGAACCACACGCATACCCGTGAGAAAAACCGGCCCTTGTGTGCGATCAACGATGCGGAGCCGACGGCCATCTGAATTGTCCGTGAAATCTACTCGGGTCGTGCCGGGGACTACGGATCAGCTGGGCTTCTTCAGGTGCGGGCCCAGCATCTGATGCCACGCTTTCGACATGTTCTGGAACTCGTCCTCGCAATTGCCGGCGCGGTCTTCCGGCAAATCGCCGGAAGTGACGATGCCGGCATTGGCTGTCGTATCCGAGCCGTAGATCCAGCACTCCCAGTTGTACATCCGCGTGATGTCCATCGAATGCCCATCCCAGAACGGGAGATCGTTGGCATCGCCGTCCTCTTTTGCGCTCAGCCGCCAATCTTGCGCCGTGTTGGTCGCGATGCGGACGCCATTGCGATAGGGCGTTCCGTCTGCCCCGGGGGCCAGCAACATGAAAGCCGAGAGCTGGTCGGCGACATCCTCCTCACGACCGGTGAATGCCAGCTCGTAGATGGAGAGCGTGGCGTGGCCCAGCTCGTGATAGAAACCCGAAGTCGTCGCGTCCACCGCGGCGGTCGTCGAGTCCGGGTTGCCGCTTCCGGCGAACCGCTGCTCGCTTTGCTGGATGTCTTCGTAGCAGAGTTGTATCTCATTGACACTGGGATCCCAATAGTCGTTGGGTTCACCGCATTGCTTGCCGACCACGGTGATGTCGTAGGGCAGGTTCAAGGTGTCGTTGACCTGTGCCGCCACCGCTTCCAAGAGCTTTGCGTCCATCATGAGCCCTCGACCTTGCTCCGCATCCGGTGTCTGGGCGTCGTCATAGCGGGTATTGACCTTGCCCGCTGCGGCGGCTTCGGTGGAACTGGCCGGCGTCGCGGCCTGGCTCTCGGACCCGGTCGAGGCTGCATCGTCAGCCGATGGCGAGTTGGATCCGCCGCAGCCGGCCGACAGGAGCAGGGCCGCGATCGCAGCCATGACAGTGAGCGGCCTACTCATCGATGCTCTCCTTCTTCGACACCACCCGCTGGGTCGACATCGGCGGATTCAGCTATGAGGTGAACTGCAGCGGCAGCGTCGACAGGCCGAGAGTTGCCGATGGCCAATCGATCTCGGGCGTGTACCCGCACGTCAATTCAAACTGGGGTATCCGGCGCAGCCATTCACTTATCACCAGGCTCAGCTCCATCCGCGCCAGGTGCGAGCCCAAACAGCGGTGGGTGCCGCCACCGAAGCCCCAGTGCTTGTGCACCTTGCCGTCCATGACGACATCATTGACCGAGGTGGCGTCGCTGCCATCGCGATTGATCGCACCCAGGCACAACCACACCCTCGAACCCGCTGGGATCTTCGCGCCGGCGATGTTGACTTCTCGGGTCGTGACGCGCGGAACAACCGGCGCGGGAGGTTCGAGTCGGACGATCTCATCAACGAAAACTGCTATTTGACCGTGGTTTTCGCGAAGTAGCTGGCGCAATTGCGGGCGCCGAGCCAGCTCGAGCAGCGCTGCCCCGATCGCGGAGGTCACGGTGTCCAGGCCGGCAAGGACGAAGACGTAACTGAGCCCGAGTGCCTCGCTGTCATCGAGTGGGTCATCGCCGAGGAGCACCTGAGACAGAATGTCGGTACCCGGATGCCGGCGGTGGGCGGCAATGGCGTCGACAAGGTAGCTCGTGAGCTCGAGTGCGGGAGTCAGGTCAGCGTCGTCCAGGCTGGCGAGCAGGCCCAGGGCGATGATGGCGTCTTTCCAGCGGATCAAGCGGTCCCGGTCTGCCAGCGAAAGGCCGAACAACGTCAGGAACACCTGTGATGGATACGGGATCGCCAGCTCCGTGATCACCTCGCACTGGCTTCCGGCGGTGATTGCGTCGATGATCTCGATCGCCTGCGCTTGCAGTGACGGCAGCATGGCGGCCAGTGCATGTGGACTGAAGAACGGTTGCAGGACTTTCCGGAATCGAGTGTGCTCGGGTGGATCGAACGCAAGTGGTACCAGCGGCAATGGACTGCCCAATATGTCGAAGGCACGCTTGGACGAGAAGACCTCGGGATGGCGCAGCGCATCGAGCACATCGTCGCGTCTGGTCAGGTAATAGAAGCCATCGCCGATCACCACCGGGCCGGCGTCGCGCAAGGTCGCCCATCCGCGTCCCCGGTCGGTAGCCATCGGCAGCTCCGCGTAGACAAAGTGAGGGATGTCCCGTTCGTCGCGCGGTGCGCTCATAGGGATATCTTCACCCCGGGATGGCCGCCTTGATAGTGCAATTCACGATTTTCGGGCCGACGCCGAAAGCGCGCCATCGGGAGCGGGGGAGCACGGCGGCGGTGTTGGTGGGCGCGCTCGTTGGTCCGTGTCCGCCCCGCGCTGAGCGGTATTGGGACCGCTCAGCCGGTGAGGCCCTTCTTGATCGCCGCATCTTGCTTGCGGCCCACGTCGGTGACGAACTCGGGTGGCGCCGGGATTTCGGCCGGCCCATCGAATTCCAGCTCGGCCAACGCCCGACCTTGGGTGAACAGCAGCACCGTCCCCCCCTTTGTCCCGTCCGGTGAGAGCCCGGTGATTGCGATCCCGCCAACGCCAACGCCGACGTCGAACGGATCGGGGGTTCCTGTGACGATGCCGTCCAGAGCGTTCTTGCGCTGATCGAGCGCACTGGTCGCGGCGGCAGGATCCGGCAGGACCCAGATGGTGTCATTGATGACGTGGCTACGGTCGTCGTTGCTGAAGCTCGTGGAGACGCCGGGTCGCCCATCCGGGTTTCGCACGGGCGGGCTAGCGGTGAATGCCTAGGGCGCGTCGATCTCTGAAGCCTGGATCAGCAGCCGGGCATAATCGGCCGGATCCGTCGGCGCGGCGGTGGCCGCCGAACTTGCGCTGCTCGCATTCGAGGGGCTCGACTGGCTCGACGATGACGGCGATGACTCCGTATTGCTGCTACAGCCGACCAGCGCGGCTGCGGCCAGCGTCACCGTCGCAGTCAAGGTGGCGGCCAACGTGCAGGTGTTCTTCAAGGCAAGCTCCGTTCGCCAGGCTCAGGTGTGAGACGACGGCAGCGTGCCGCGCCGGTCCCAAGCTAGCCCGGGCAAGGCGCTTCCGTCGGGCTCTTAGTATTCCTGCTACGTGGCCGAGAACCGTCGTTGCCGGTTCAGCGCGAGTCACGACGCGAAGCAGGCGACCCCTCGAGTCGTCATCTCGAGGATGGACAGCCCGGCGCTGGACTGAGCGGATTGCGGGGAACCGATGACCGACCGAGACCTCCTGGCCGGACGGGGCGTTGTCGTGGTCGGCGGCAGCCGCGGCATCGGACGCGCCGTCGCCGAACTGCTGGCCCGACTCGGTGCCGGCGTGGTGATCAGTGGACGCGAGCCGGACGCGGTACGTGACGCAACCGAGGCGGTTATCTCCGCGGGCGGTCGCGCCGCCGGCATCGCCGGCGCGGCGGACCACGAAGACACGGCAAATGCACTGGTCGATCGGTGCATGACCAGCTTCGGACGACTAGACGCCTTGATCAACTGTGCGGGCATCGCCGAGCCGCCCGGCTCCTCGATCCTCAACATCAGTCCGGCTCAATTCGATGGTCTGCTTCGAGCCCATCTGGGCACCGTATTCCACACCTGCCGGGTCGCCGCGCCGGTGCTGGCCGCTCAGGGACACGGATCGATCATCAACACGGGTTCGGTTGCGTTCCTCGGCGACTACGGGGGCAGCGGATATCCCGCGGGCAAAGCGGCCGTCAACGGGCTGACCCTGGCAATATCGGCAGAACTGAAAGCGCGCGGTGTACGTGCCAACGTCATCTGCCCCGGGGCGCGTACGCGGCTGTCCAGCGGCCCGGACTATGAAGCGCATATCAACGAACTCCATCGCCGTGGACTGCTCGACGAGATGACTAGGCAGGCCTCCCTCGATGCGCCGCCGGCTGATTTCGTCGCGCCGCTGTATGCTTATTTGGCCAGCGATCTGGCCAGCGGGATCACGGGTCAGATCTTCGTTGCTTCAGGAGGATTCGTTGGCACCTTCGACCGTCCGACGCCACGGGTCCTGGGCTGGCGCGATCATCGGGCCGATCCGCCGTGGCCGGTCGAGGACCTGCACACCATGATCAACGCCCGGCTGCTCGACACGGACTAGCGGGCGTTGTCCGCGCGGGAGCGGCCACCGGCGAAGGTTGCACCCACCGAGCCTCGCCGGTGGTTTCGGCCAAAGACCCAAAGACGATGTTTATTACGCGCTCAGTGTGGGAAAGACCAATGAGCGGGCATGAGCGGGATGGGTGGGCGCCACCGCAAGATCGTCATGTCGTGCTCACCAAACGGGGCGCGCAGTGTGGCGCGCACCGATACGAGATCAACTCCAAATGTCTTGTACGGGAGCGTAGTTGCACGCTTCCCAGCGTCTGCGCGTACGAGCATTTCCGGGGCGGAAGATGTGAATCACTCTAGTCGGGCGGGGCGGCCATGGAACGATTGAGCGGACTTGATGCGTTTTTCCTTTATCTGGAGACTCCAGCGCAACCAATGAACGTGTGTTGCGTGCTGGAGCTGGACACTTCGACCATGCCGGGCGGCTACCGGTACAAGCGGTTTCATGCCGCCCTGGCCAGACACCTACAAGCGGTGCCGGAGTTTCGGATGAAGCTCGCCGATACCCAGCTCAACCTCGATCACCTGGTATGGGTGGACGACGAAGGCTTTCAGCTGCGCCGCCATGTACACAGGGTCGGGCTGCCAGCGCCCGGAGGCCGTCGCGAACTAGCCGAGATGTGTGGCCATATCGCGGGACTTGCGCTGGACCGGGATCGTCCCCTGTGGGAGATGTGGGTGATCGAAGGCGGAGCCCGGAATGACTCGGTGACGGTGATGCTCAAGGTTCACCACGCGGTAGTCGATGGGGTTGCCGGAGCCAACCTGCTGGCCCACTTGTGCAGCTTTCAGGCCGACGGGCCGGTACCCCTGCCGGCCCGCGGTGCCGGCCCTGGGCATCCGTTGCAGATCGCCACGAGCGGACTGATGGGGTTTGCGCTGCGCCCGCTACGGCTGGCCACGGTGGTGCCGGCAACGATCCGGACGCTGGCTCAGACGGTGCTACGCGCTCGCGAAGGCCGCACCATGGCCGCACCGTTCTCGGCCCCACCGACGCCGTTCAACGGCAACGTCACTCGGCATCGCAACGTCGCGTTCACCCAGCTCGACATGCGCGACGTGAAGCGGGTAAAGCAGCGTTTCGGGGTGACCGTCAACGACGTGGTGGTGGCGCTGTGTGCGGGGGTCTTGCGCCGGTTCCTGCTGGAGCGCGGTGAACTGCCCGATACGCCGCTGGTCGCGACCGTGCCGGTATCGATGCACGAGAAGTCCGACCGGCCCGGACGTAACCAAACCACGTGGATGTTCTGCCGGGTGGCAAGCCAGATTAGCGATCCTGCGGAACGCATTCGTGCCATCGCCAAAGGGAACGCCGCCGCCAAAGATCACACCGCAGCGGTGGGCCCCACCCTCCTGCACGATTGGACTCAGTTCGGCGGCCCGACCATGTTCTCGATCCTGCCTCGCATTCCGATATCCCGCAGTCCCGCCTACAACTTGATCCTGTCGAATGTGCCAGGTCCGCAGAGTCAGTTGTACTTCTTGGGTTGCCGGGTCGACGCGATGTGTCCGCTCGGCCCGATCCTGGGGGGTGCTGGACTCAACATCACCGTCATGTCGCTCAACGGTGAACTGGGCATTGGCCTCATCTCCTGCCCGGACCTGGTCCCTGACCTGTGGGGTCTTGCCGACGGATTCCCGGATGCGTTGAAAGAACTGCTCGAATGTCGCGACGTCCGGTGCGCAGATATCGACCTTGTCGACGTCTGATCGGTCGCCGATTCGATAGCTGATCGGCCTGCATCCGGCCGGTGGCGACAAGCACTCACCGACACCCTCGTCCAAGTCGCAGATAACGCGTCTGCGATGCGCCGCTGCGGCTACGCTGTCCGGGACCGCAGGAGGGTATTTGACCATGCAACCCAACCAGCTCGACCCAGTCGCCAAGGAGCGGCTGTCCCACGCTGCAAAGGTCTTCACCTCTGATTTGTCGATCAACGAGTTCGCCCTCCTGCACGGGGCGGGGTTTGAACCGATCGAACTCGTGATGGGGGTTTCGGTCTACCACGTTGGCTACCAGTTCACCGGCATCAGACAGCAGTCGGAGCTGCCGGTGCTGACCGACGCGACCTATCGCGCCCGCTGGAACGCAATGTCGCGGATGCAGGCCGAAGCCGATGCGTTGGGCGCGGACGGAATTGTCGGGGTCCGACTGGACTGGCGCCATCAGGGTGAAGGACAACATCTCGAATTCATCGCCGTCGGCACCGCTGTCCGCTACACCGCCAAGCCCGGGGCCTTTCGGCGCCCCAACGGACAAGCGTTTACCAGCCACCTGTCCGGCCAGGACCTGACGACCCTGCTGCGTTCGGGATTCGCGCCCGTGGCATTCGTGATGGGCAATTGCGTGTTCCACATTGCGGTCCAAGGATTCTTGAAGACGCTGAGCCAGGTTGGGCGCAACGTCGAGATGCCGCAATGGACTCAGGGCAGCTACCAGGCCCGCGAACTTGCGATGTCTCGGATGCAGGCCGAGGCGGAACGGGACGGCGCCTCCGGAGTCGTGGGTGTGCACTTCGCCATCTCCAACTATGCGTGGGGACATCACACGGTGGAGTTCTATGTGGCCGGAACGGCAGTGCGTCGCAGCGGCGAACCGCAGAGCATCACGCCGTCATTCGTTCTGCCGATGAGTGGTTGATGACCGGGTACGACCAGCAACGGGTCAGCGATGCCGTGGGGGCAGCGTTGGCCGGCCCGGGGGAGTCGGGATGGTGGTCAAGGTCTTTTGCGCAGTTCCGGGGGTCGTTCTCACCCCGGCCCGGCGCGGATTCTTTCGATCGGAACCGGAACGAATCCTGATCGGCGACTGGCGCTACGAGGTCACCTCAGATGGCCGGCTAAGCGCTTCTCATCTGGTCAACGGCATCGTGTTGGCCGAGCAGGTGCTGGCCGCGGGGGCGGTCGGTCCGCACATCGCCCGCGCGCTCGCACAACTGGTCAGCCACTACGGGCCGACGATCCAGCCCGGGATCGACGCGGCGCTCGAGATGCTGGAAACCTTTGGCGGCCGCGGGTACTGAAGGCTCCATCGCGGTGACCGGTGGCGATGCGCCCGCTCGTCAGGCTTGGTCTTGCCCACGTGCCAGCAGCGAGGTTATGGCCCGAAGCACACCGCGTCCCGCGTAGACGGCCGCTACACAGGAAAGCACGATCAGCGCGATGAATGTCGGCAGCCAATTGGCTCGACTATGACTAACGCCCCACCAGACGAAGGTGAAGAGCACCACACACAGCAGGAGCACCAGATCTCGCCAATTGCCCTGGTAGGACGCGGCAGCCTGACGCAGCGCGCGGTTGCGCTGGGATATGTTCACGAGGTCATCGATGCGTGAATCGATCGTGCGCTGCAGATCCGCGCGCCGCTCGGTGGCATCCGGTGGAAGCCGATCCAGCAGGTCCATGTCTTGCTTGATTATTGCCCGGTAGTCGGGGCGCTTGAATTGACCGGCCGAAACGGCAAGCAGTGCGCCACCGAATATGGGCGCCGTGTTCAGCGCAATCTCCGCCAGACCCACCATAGCGACTCCTCATCAGCGTGGTGCTCAACCTCAGCTCGTAGAGGATCTCCGAACTCGGCCGATCGATCAAACCGCGAGCGCAAATAAGCCGGGTTCGTGCTGGTAGTGCCCGGATACGGCTACGCACGGTTTGGTGGGGAATTTCGTCGTAATCATTGGCAAACCGGTGTTCGGCGAATTTCGGGTATCCGTGCGGATCCTGGCACACGAAGGTCGCTGAGCGAATCTGTTGGCTGGATTTCGTGGCTGCTGTGTGGCGCCCGCGTGGCGGCAGAATGCGAGCACTAGCATGCCGGGAATGACAGATCTGGGCGTGCAGGGACGGCGTACAAACCGACGCGGACATGCGACGCGCGAGAGCATGTTGGAGGCGGCGCTACGCTCGCTGGCCTCTGGTGACCCGGGCGCGGCTTCGGCGAATCGCATCGCCAAGGAATGCGGAGCCACGTGGGGCGCGGTGAAGTACCAGTTTGGCGACATCGACGGGTTCTGGGCAGCGGTGCTGCATCGCACGGCCGAGCGGCGTGGGGAGTTGCCGTCGAATGCCGTCTCCGGCGGCCCACTACCGGAGCGAGTCGCCGCCATCATCGACACCTTGTACGAGGGGCTGACGTCCACTCACTCCCGGGCCATCGAGACATTGCGCAGGGCACTGCCCAACAATCGTGACGAACTCGAACGAAACTATCCGCGCACGGCCGCCGAACTGTCGTCGTGGCAGCGCAGCTGGGCCTTGGCCTGCCAGAAGGCATTCGCCGGCTTGGAGGTCGACCCCAATCGGGTACGAGAAGTGGCCGCCTTCATCCCGGGTGCGATGCGTGGGATCACCTCCGAGAAGCAGCTGGGGACATACTCAGACCTCGATGAGGCGCGCCGCGGGCTGACCAACGCCATTGTCGCCTACCTAGAGAACTCCGGCGCCCGCTGAGGTTTTCATTCTCGCCCGCGGAGGCCGGGTTTCGAATGCCCGTCGACGGCACGATCCGCTGCCACATCTGTGATCGGAAGCCACGATCGGATTGCGCTGCGCCCGAGTAATTTTCAGGCAACGGCCGCGCCGAGGATGAGGTTCACCGCCTCGTCAAGTTGTCCGGCTATCTCCTCGTAACTGAGGAATCTCGCGGTCATCAGGGCGCCGGAAAACGTCATCTGCAGGGTCGACTTGACCGAGCGTGGCCAACCCGGTCCCAGCGCGGCGCCGATCCGCCTCGCTACTTCCTCGCCGATCTGCGCGCGCAGCGGTTGCACTGCCGGATCGTCGGCCATCAACGCGGTGCCGCAGGCGGCGGTCAGTTCGGGTTCGTCGGCCACCACCATCGCCATATCCCGCATGGTCGCGCTCACCCGGGTCTTGGTGGTGTCGTTGACATCCGTATGCAGTGGCAGGTCGCGCAGCAGCCGGAGGTAGACCGCCGCCACCAGAGCGCTCTTCGAAGGAAAGTAGGTGTAGGCACTGGCCGGCGACACCCCGGCGCGAGCCGCAACCGCGCGCATCGTCAGGTTGGCGAATGATGTTGCGCGGAGTTCGTCCAATCCGGCTTCAAGCACCTTGCGGATGGTCTGCGCCGGCCGCCGATCCGATCGGCGCCCCGCCGGCACGGGTGCGCCGGTGCCGGCATCGGGTGGATCGGCGTTATCGCTAGACACGAGTCCAGTGTAGGAATACCCGGGCTCGCCCGACAATGTCACCCCGAAACTTGAGCGGATCGGCTATTCAGGCTATTGCCAAGTGATTAATTGGACGTGCCGGTCCTGATCCGTGGCGACAGGGGCGTCAACGCCCAGTCCATAAGTAGACATATGTCCAGAACTGCGGAGCGGGCGGACCGCCTGAGCATTCGTTACCCGGGGTGTTCGGCCACCGCTCAGGTTCACCGGTGTTGTCGCGGTCGTCGTATGGTGGCGCGTGTGGCCGAGTCCGACCGCCGTCGCTGGGACCGGCGCTACGCGAGCCTAGGGCCCGCAGCGGTGAGCGCGGTGCGTCCGCCGGCCCTGCTACAGGCTCACCTGAAGTTGGTTCCCGCCGCGGGCAGGGCTCTCGATCTGGGGTGTGGACAAGGGCTCGGGGCGGTCTGGTTGGCCCGCCGGGGTCTGGATGTCTTGGGGCTCGACATTTCCCCTGTGGCAATCGCCCAGGCGCGAGACTTGGCTGAGCGCAGTGGGGTTAGCGCGCGATGCCGCTTCGACGTTGTCGACCTCGACGACGGCCTGCCGGATGGACCGCCTGTCGACCTGATCGTGTGTCACAACTTTCGTGACCGCCGCCTCGACGCGGCCATTATCGAGCGTCTGGCCCCGGGCGGGCTGGTCGCCCTGGTCGCTTTGAGCGAGGTTGGCGCCGCTGCGGGGACTTACCGGGCCGCCCCCGGTGAGTTGTCCACCGCGTTTGCCGAACTCGACCCGATCGCCGCGGGTGAAGGTGACGGGCGGGCTTGGCTGCTGGCGCGCGCGTAACGCGTGCCGACCGGCAAGCCCGCGACCGCCCCGGGCGTACATGGTCTATGGTCGCGGCCGAATCGGCTACCCCGCCGTGGCGGCTTTGCGGGCGGCGATCGTGGCGTGCACCTTGTCCATGTCCAGTGACTTCATCTGGCCGATCAGGTCTTCGAGGACGGCCGAGGGCATGGCACCGGGCTGGTTATAGACCAGCACGCCGTCCCGAAACGCCATTACCGTCGGAATTGAGCGCACGCCCGCCGCGGCCGCCAGCGCTGGCTCCGCTTGTGTATCAACCTTGGCGTGTACGACGTCGGGGTGAGTCTGCGCCGATCGTTCATAGGTTGGCGCGAAAGCGTGGCAGGGGCGGCAGTAGGAGGCCCAAAAGTCAACCAGAACAAGAGAATTATCGGTGACGGTCGACTCGAAGGTGTCGTGGTTGAGGCTGACGGTAGGCATTGTGTGTCCTTTCTTTCGGGGATACCCACTCGGACAACTGATACCCATAGGGGTATATTCCCTGTATCGAGCCACTGGCTGTTTTATACCCCCCGGGGTACTATGGCGGTAACGCTCAACGAGAGAGGACTCATCGTGATTGGTGATCAGGACAGCATGGCTGCCGTGCTGAACAGGTTGCGCCGTGCCCAGGGGCAGCTTGCCGGAGTGATCTCAATGATCGAACAGGGCCGCGACTGCAAAGACGTGGTTACCCAGCTTGCCGCGGTATCACGCGCCCTGGACCGCGCCGGGTTCAAGATCGTCGCGACCGGGCTGCGGGAATGCGCGCTGGGCGCCACGGCCGACGGCGCACCGCCACTGACTGAAGCCGAATTGGAAAAGCTGTTTCTGGCGCTGGCCTGAACAGCGTTAACGAAGGATAGGGAGGCACTGGTAATGAATCTTGCGTTGTCGACCACGCTGCACATGAGCTTTGACGAGGCAGTCAAACTCACCCGCGGGGCGCTGGCCGGGCAAGGCTTTGGCGTTCTGACCGAGATCAATGTGAAGGAAACGCTGAAAGCCAAACTTGGCGAAGACATGGAGGACTACCTGATCCTCGGCGCCTGCAACCCACCCCTGGCCCACCGCGCTATCGGGGTCAATCGTCAGATCGGCACGCTGTTGCCGTGCAACGTCGTGGTGCGGGCCGACCCCGAGCGGGACGGAACCATCATCATCGAGGCGATGAATCCCCAGATGATGGCGGACGTGACCGGCGAACCGATGCTGGTGCCGATCGCCGAAGAGGTTTCGGGCAAGCTGAAGGCGTTCATCGGCGAATTGGAGAATTCCAGCGTCGCCAATCCGTCGCAAGTGTGACCGTCGATCCGAGTCCACCCATTCCGCCTAACACCCAAGGGGGGTAATACAGCTATGTCAGACCAGCACCATCACGAGGTTCTCGAGGAATTGCGGCCCCAACACCGGGCGCTACGTCAGCAGATCCCGGAGGTCTACAAGGGATTCGCGGCGCTCAGTGGTGCCGCCTTCGGCGACGGCTCCCTCAGCCGCAAGGTCAAGGAGCTCATGGCGATGGCGATCGGTGTAGTGGAAGGGTGTGACGGCTGCATTGCCTCCCACGCCCAGGCTGCCGCACGCGCCGGGGCCACTCCGGAGGAAGCCGCTGAGGCGATCGGCGTCACCATCTTGATGCACGGCGGACCGGCCACGATTTACGGCGCGCGGGCCTACACCGCGTTTTGCGAATTCGCGGAGGCCCAAACCAACGCCACCTGATGGTCTCAGCTGCTGCGCAGCGTTCCCGGAAGCGTCGGAAGTGCGGCCGGCTGAAACGTTCCGGCGCCATCGAGCGAAACGCTTGATAGGTCACCCGCAAATGCGGGGTGTGCTGACTTGATAGCGATACCCTTGCCGAGGGTTCGATGGCGACCGGGCGGCTGCCGGGTCTGTGTGACGTGGTGGGAGGTCACTGATGTCGTATCTCATCGCAGCGCCAGAGATGGTGGCTGCGGCGGCTACCGATCTGGCGAGCGTTGGCTCATCGATAAGCGCGGCCAATGCCGCCGCCGCTGCCCCAACGATGTCGGTGCGCGCCGCTGGCGCTGACGAGGTATCGGCTGTGGTCGCGGCGTTGTTCGACGCACATGCCCAGGCCTATCAGTCCCTGAGTGCGCAGGCCGCGCTGTTTCATGAGCAGTTTGTGCAGGCGCTCAATGCGGGAGCGGGTTCCTACGCTCTGGCCGAGGCGGCCAGCGTCTCACCCCTGCAGGACGCGCTGAACTTGATCAATGCACCGACCCAGGCGCTGTTCGGCCGGGCGCTGATCGGCAATGGCGCCGACGGGGCGCCGGGAACCGGGCAAAGCGGTGGTAATGGCGGGTTTCTGTACGGCAACGGCGGCAACGGCGGGTCCGGCGCCAACAATCAGGGTGGGGGCAACGGCGGGAGTGCCGGGCTCTGGGGCAACGGCGGTGCCGGCGGAGCCGGGGGAGACTCCACCGTCGCGGGTGTCAACGGATTCAACGGGGGGGCCGGCGGCAGCGGCGGGCTGCTGTGGGGCAACGGCGGTGCCGGCGGGGTGGCGCCGCCCACCGGCGTCGGGCAGACCATTCTGTCGGCGGGCGGCGTTGGCGGGACCGGGGGTGCCGGCGGCGGTGGTGCGGCTCTGATCGGCTTCGGTGGTGCCGGTGGCACCGGTGGGCTCAGCGACACGACGACCGAGACCATCGGCGGATATGGCGGCATGGGCGGGCTCGGTGGTCAGAGCGGGGTCCTGTTCGGCACGCCCGGTGCGGGTGGGGCCGGTGGCGCCGGAGGTGCCGGCGTCGGGACGTTCGCGAGCCCCGGTGGACATGGCGGCTCCGGCGGCGATGCCGGCGCAATTGGTTTGTTCAGCAACGGAGCGGCCGGCGGCGACGGCGGTATCGGGGGCGATGGCGCCAGCGGTGGCAATGACGGGGGCAACGGCGGGGTGGGTGGCCTCGGTGGCGTAGGCGGCCCGGGAGGCTGGATCTTCGGCACGGGCGGGGCCGGCGGTAACGGTGGCCTCGGTGGTTCCGGAGGCACGGGCGTCGTCACCAACGGTTTTGCCGGCTCAGGGGGCTTTGGTGGGGCCGGCGGTGACGCTCAGTTCCTTGGTTTCGGCGGCACCGGCGGCAGCGGTGGTGGTATCGGTGCCGGTGAAACCGCAGCGGTGCCGTTGACAACCCAGCCGGTGGGCGGGACTGGCGGCAATGGTGGGCGAGCCGGGCTGTTCTTCGGGGTCGGCGGTACCGGGGGCAACGGTGGGGCCACCAGCACCAACGGGGCGCTGTATGCCACCGGCGGCAACGGCGGTGGCGGCGGCCTGATCTTCGGTACCGGCGGTACCGGCGGAAACGGTGGCGCGGGCGGGGGCACCAGCGTCGGCGCGGGCGGCCAGGGTGGCGCGGCCTCGGCGTTCTTCGGCAATGGCGGAGCCGGCGGCGATGGCGGCGCGGGCGGCCAGGGAGCGGGCGGTGCCGGCGGCTCGGGTGCGCTGTTCTTCGGCAACGGCGGTGCCGGGGGCAACGGTGCGCCAGGGGGCACGGGCGTCGGTGGTACCGGCGGCAGTGCGGTGCTCATCGGCAACGGGGGCGACGGCGGCGACGGTACCGGAGGCGCGGCCGGTGGCGCCGGCGGTAGCGGCGGTTTCATCTTCGGCCAGAACGGGTCGAACGGACTTCCCTAGCGCGCACGGACGCCGCCGGCAGCAATTCAAGGGAAATTTGCACATGGCTGCGCAAATTCGCAGGCGATCCGCACACAATGTGGCATATCCGGTGATCCCTGGGCGCAACATGGCCGATCCTCTGTCCCTGCGTGGGCCACGTTCAGTAGGGTGGCGGCGTGCACGAGGTGGGTCGCGAGCAACGCTCGGACGAGATGGCCAGGCTAGATGAGCAGAATCGGTTGCAGCGGTACGAGGAAGCGTTTGCCGACCAAGATGCGCCGTTTGCGTTCGTCGACCTCGACGCGATGTGGAGCAATGCCGGCCAAATGCTTTCGCGCGCGGGCGACAAGCCCATCAGGGCAGCGTCCAAGTCATTGCGATGCAGGCCGCTGCAGCGCGAAATCCTGGACTCGAACCCACGATTCGAAGGTCTGATGACCTTCACGCTGGCCGAGACCCTCTGGCTGGCCGGACAGGGCTTCGACAACCTGTTGCTTGCCTATCCGACAACCGATCGCACCGGGCTGCGTGAGCTGGGCGAGCTAACCGCCGAAAACCCCGCGCGGGCGCCGATCGTCATGGTCGATAGCGTCGAACACCTCGACCTGATCGACCGAGCAACCGACAGGCCGGTTCGGCTGTGCCTGGACCTCGACGCCGGCTATTGGCGAGCGGGAGGACGGGTCAAGGTCGGCCCGAAGCGCTCCCCGTTGCACACCCCCGAACAAGCACGCGAGCTTGCGCTGGAGATCGCCCGGCGGCCACGGCTGCGACTGGTCGCACTCATGTCCTACGAAGGCCACATCGCCGGGTTCGGGGACCAGGTGGCAGGCAAATTCGCCCAAAACGCGATCGTGCGCTGGATGCAGCGCGAATCCTTCGCAGAGCTGCGCGAACGCCGCGCTCGCGCCGTTGAACTGGTCAGCGAGGTCGCTGAACTCGAGATCGTCAATGCCGGCGGCACCGGAGACCTTCAACTGGTCGCCCACGAGTCCGCGGTCACCGAAGCGACCGCCGGCTCCGGGTTCTACGCGCCGACATTGTTTGACTCCTACTCGGCGTTCTCCCTGCAGCCAGCGGCGATGTTTGCGTTGCCGATATGCCGCCGACCCGGAGCCAAGACCGTCACCGCGCTCGGCGGCGGCTACCTGGCCAGCGGAGTCGGAGCAAAAGACCGGATGCCCAGCCCCTATCTGCCCAGCGGGTTGAAGCTCGACCCGATGGAGGGCACCGGCGAGGTGCAGACACCGCTGTCGGGCCGCGCGGCGCGACGGCTCAAGGTTGGCGACAAGGTCTACTTCCGCCACACCAAGGCCGGCGAACTCTGTGAGCGATTCGATCGCTTGTATCTGGTTCGTGGCGCGCAGGTCGTCGACGTCGTCCCGACCTACCGGGGTGAGGGACGCACATTTCTCTAAAGAGCCAATAGCCTTCGGCGGCGGAAAAGGCTTGCCTCGCTTACGAATTGCGCGATAAGGAGCTGCAATGAGTCCGATCACGGTACTGCCTACCGAGCTTGCCACGATGCGCACGATCATCGAGACGCTGGCACCGATCGAGCGAGCGGCCGGTGACCCGGGTGAGCACGAGGCGGCACTGCGCATCGTGGACTGGCTTGATGCGGCTGGGGCCCAACATGCACGGATCGAAGAGGAGCAGTTCTACGACGGCTATCCGCAGCTACACGCCAGATTGTCGGCGGTTGGGGTCGGCGCGGCCGCCGCCGGGCTGATCAGTCGGCGGCTGCGCGGCATTGCCGCGCTGGCTGGCGTGGGAGCCGGACTGGCGATCGCCGATGACTGCTCGAACGGGGTGCGCATCGCACGCAAGTCGCTCCAACAGCGGCGAACGACTTGGAATGTTGTGGCCGAGGCCGGAGACCTAGACGGGCAGGAGACGGTTGTGGTGTGCGCCCACCATGACGCCGCCCACAGCGGAAAGTTCTTTGAGCCGGGCTATCAACGCTTCTTTGTCGAGCGGTTCCCGGGGATCGTCGAGCGCATCGACACCTCGCTACCGAACTGGTGGCCGTCAATCTTGGCGCCGATCGTCGCCGGTGTCGGTGCTTGGCGCGGTAGCCGGAAAACGATGATCGCGGGCGCAGCCATGAGCGCGATCGGAGTAGCGGCGTTCACCGACATCGCTCGCAGTCCAATCGTGCCCGGGGCCAACGACAACCTCTCGGCCGTCGCGTTGCTTGTTGCCCTCGCCGAGCGGCTACGCGAGCGACCGGTGCCGGGCGTGCGGGTGCTACTGGTGTCGCTGGGCGCCGAAGAACAACTGCAGGGTGGCGTTTACGGATTTGTCGCCCGCCACAAGCCCGAACTGGACCGGGATCACACGTATTTCCCCAATTTCGACACCATCGGCTCGCCCGAACTCATCATGCTCGAAGGTGAAGGCACCACGGTTATGGAGGATTACTACCACCGGCCATTCCGTGACCTGGTGGCGCGTGCCGCCGACCGGGCCGAGGCGCCGCTGCGGCGCGGCATGCGCTCTCGCAACAGCACCGACGCCGTGATCATGAGCCGGGCGGGTTACCCGACGGCGTGCTTCTCGTCGATCGACCGCCACAAAGCGCTGTCGAATTACCATCAGATGTCCGATACGCCGGACAACGTCAATTATGAGACGGTGGCACACGCGGTCACCGTGGCCGAGTCGGTAGTGAGGGAGTTGGCGCGGTGAAAACTGTGTGGAGAAATTGGGCCGGCGAGCAGTACTGTGCGCCGTCGGAGATTGTCCGGCCAGCTTCGGAAGCCGAATTGGCAGAGCTTGTCGCAAAAGCCGGCCAGCGCGGCGAGCGAGTGCGCGCGGTCGGCAGCGGGCACTCGTTCACCGACTGCGCATGCACTGACGGCGTGATGGTCGACATGGCCGGGATGCAGCGGATCGTCAACGTGGATCCCGAGGCCGGTCTGGCCACTGTCGAGGGCGGGGCCAAACTGCGTCCACTCTTTTCGCAGCTCGCAGAGCACGGTCTGGCGCTGGAAAACCAGGGCGACATCGACAAGCAGTCCATCACCGGTGCGACCGCGACCGCGACGCATGGGACCGGAGCCCGCTTTGCCAACGTGTCAGCGCAAATCGTTGCGCTACGACTGGTCACCGCCAGCGGTGAGGTGCTAGAGTTATCCGAGGGTGATGACTATCTGGCAGCACGGGTGTCTATCGGCGCTCTCGGGGTGATTTCGCAGCTCACGCTCAAGGTAGTGCCGCTGTTCACGTTGCATCGTGACGACGAGCTCAAGCCCCTCGCTGAAACGCTCGAGCGGCTCGATGAGCATGTCGACAACAACGACCACTTCGAGTTTTTCGTGTTTCCCTATGCCGAGACGGCGCTGACACGGACCACGCGCCGCAGCGAAGAGCCCCCCATGCCCGTACCCGAGTGGAGGCGTCGGGTGGGGGACCAATTCGAAAACGTTGGATTAGGCCTTGTCTGCCGGACCGGTCGGCAGTTCCCCAGCACAGCACCGAAACTGAATCGTCTGTTGACGAGTTTGATGTCGCCCTCGAGCGTGCAAGATCGTGGTTGGAAGGTCTACCCGAGTCCGCGCAACGTCAAATTCACCGAGATGGAGTACGCGATTCCGCGTGAGAATGCGCGGGAGGCGGTTCGCCGCGTCATCGAGGTCGTGCGCCGTCGCGACTTGCCGATCATGTACCCCCTCGAGGTCCGCTTCAGCGCTCCCGACGATGCGTTTCTGTCCACCGCCTACGAGCGGGACACCTGCTACATCGCGGTGCATCAGTACACCGGGATGGAATTCGAGACCTACTTCCGGGCGGTCGAAGCGATCATGGATGAGTACGGCGGCCGGCCACACTGGGGCAAGCGTCACTATCAACGGGCTGCCAGCCTGCGGGAGCGCTATCCGGCCTGGGACCGCTTCACCGCGGTCCGCGACCGGCTGGATCCCAACCGCGTCTTTCTCAATGACTACACCCGGCGGGTGCTGGGCGCCTGACCCGGGGGTCGACTAACGGCCCCAATTCATGGGGACCAAAGTCATTGGCGGCCAACACGCTAGTGACCCCGGTCACGGACTGGCGTACGTTTTGTGCGTGGAGTCAACATGACCGAATTCATGCGCAAAAGCGACGCGTTTACCTGGTCGATGGAAAGCGATCCGCGCCTTCGATCCACCGTCGTCACGGTCTTGTTGCTGGATCGATCTCCGGATTGGGATGAGGTTCGCCAGCGGTTCAGGGCTCCGGCGTTGTTGATTAGCAGGCTTGTGAGCTGGGGAATTGTGGATTGAGGAGGTCTAGGCGGCGGTTGGCGGTCAAAGCGGTGATCCGGCAGGCTTCGGTGATGTTGTCGGCGCCGTTGAGGCGGTGCAGATTGATCGCGGTGTTGCGTAGCGTTGCTAGGACCTGTGCGCCGTTTCCGGTATGTGCCCTTTGATGGTCTTCGTCGAAGGTGACGTCGCGTATCCAGTGCAGGCTGTTCTCGATTCCCCAGTGTTGACGCATCCAGGTCATGATCGCGGTAGGGTGGGCGTGCTCGAACGGCAGGCTGTAGATGGTATAGACCACCTCCACGCTGCGCTGGTCGGTGGCGGTGATCAAGCGTTCACGAGTGATCCGGATGATTTGTTTTGCGTAGGGGAAGCCGATTCCTCGTGCAGCGGTGATGATTTGCAGGGTGCGGGTCTCGACACGGCCGTGGCCGCGGGAGTCGTCGGTAGCGGCTGCGGGCACCTCGGCCCAGGGCAGCGCGGTGATACGCGCAAGTATTTTGGCTTGGTTGGACTTGACGATCATCAGGTAGTGCGACTTCAAGGTGGCGCAGATCAACTTCGCGGTGACGACCTGGGTATGCATCGCATCCACGGTGACCAGCCACCGCAAGCTACCCGGCAGCAGCGTGAGCAGGGCACGTACGCAGGGAATTTCATTGCTTTTCTCGGCGACAGCGAGTTGACCGAGCACCAATCGGGCACGGTGGGCGAACACCGACACGAGATGCGTGGCTGTCGCTTTGGCGCGTAAAGGCACCACGCAGCATCTTGCCGTCCAACGCGATCGGCACCAATCCACTGGGGTCGCTGCTGGCCACGTGTGCAGTGAAGTAACTGCCCATCCTGGCGTTGAGGTCGGAGGGGTCTAGCCGAGACAAAACATCGCGGAAGGTCTTCTCACTGGGCCGCCGGAACCGGACCCCTAATTAGGCCAACACATCATCGGGAGCGGTGGCCGCCCATGTGGCAAAACCAGCATAGCCGCGCATCCCCGCGGCAGTGGCCAGAACCGCGATCGCCAACAAAGCCATCAGCGAATACCTCCGACCGCGTGGGTCCCTCGGGTCTGGCACCGAGGCCAACACATCGAGAAACTCCGATCCGATGAGCTCGCTGCGCTCACCAGGACTCCAGCGGTCGAACACCTCTGGAACCGACGACACAGGCAATACTGAAACGGTAGGCACGGGCAACTCCAGACCAACGACGAACAGTAACCAACTCGATCGTTCTCCAGATAGCCCGTGCCTACACTCCGGCCCCAATAGCGCGGCACCAAAGATCATCAACCCAGCTCACAAGCCTGCTAATCAACAACGCCGGAGCCCTGGCCAGCGGTTCGACCTGATCAGCCGTGAGATGCCGATGTTTCGGCAGCGGGTGGTGGAATCCCCGCCACCCGCTCCGCCTCGATGGGAGCCGGACGCCGACTTCGAGTTGGACTACCACATGCGGCGGGTGACGGTGTCCGGAGCCGGGACGTTCGAGGATGTGCTCGAGATGGCCCGGTTGGCCGAGATGCAAGACTTCGACCGGGCCAGGGCGCTGTGGGAGACGACGCTGATCGAGGGCCTCCAAGATGGTGGTGCCGCCGTGATCTGCAAGTTCCACCACGCGCTCACCGATGGTGTCGGTGGCGTCCAGATCGCCATGCACCTGTTTGACCTGTCCGCAGAGGTGGGTGCACACCCGTCGCTGCCGGCGGTTGCGGAACTGCCCCGGCATTCGTGGCTCGACGGGTACCGCGACTCCTGGCGCTACGGCGTGTCCATGCTGGCCAGAGCGTTAACCGGAGCGATCAAGGGGGGTCCGCTGTTGCTGTACAACAGCCTGCGGCGGCCCGTAGTGACAGCGCGATCGGCCGCAGCCAACGCCGCCTCGGTTTACCGAACCGTTCGGCCACTGAACCACACCGGTTCTCCGCTGATCAAGGAACGCAGTTTGATCCGGCACCTCGGCGTCCTCGAGGTGCCTCGGCTGCAGTTGCGCGAGGCCGCCCACCGATGCGGGGGTGCACTCAACGAGGCATTCGTGGCCGGAGTGGCCGGTGGACTACGCCTTTATCATGAGAAACACGGTGTCGGCGTTGGTGACCTACACCTGACGATGCCGATCAGTCTGCGAACCGATGACGATGGTATGGGCGGCAACCGTATCACCATCATGCGCTTCGATATTCCGGTCGGCGAAGCCGACCCGGCACAGCGAATCAAGGCCATACACGAGCGGGTCAGCGCGGTGCGACAGGAAAAGTCGCTGCCGCATACGCAAGCCATCGCCGGCTTTTTGAACCTGATGCCGCGGTGGTACATAGGTTCGGTTCTGCGGCATGTTGATTTTCTGACCAGCGATGTGCCCGGGGTGCCCGGGCCGGTGTTTCTGGGCGGTGCCGCAGTGCGCACCCAATACGCATTTGGTCCAACGATCGGTGCGGCGGTCAACGTCACCCTGCTGTCCTACGTGGATAGCTGCACGCTCGGCATCAATGTCGATACTGGGGCAATCCCCGACTACGACGTGTTCTATAGCGCTCTGGTCGCTGGCTTTGACGAAGTCTTAGCGCTGGCGGTCTGATTCGCCGCAAGAAGTCGGATCCGGGACCACCCGAGGGTGGCATCTGTGTGTTTCGCGACTCCGGGCGGGAAGCACAAGATCCCGCGGCGGCAACCTGACCGAGCGGCTTCGGTTGTAACGCTTGCCGCGCCGGCATCGCTGAACTGTGCCGCCTGCCAAGAATGAAGACGGGTAAGGCAACCACGACCATGATCCGGTGATGACCGGCAACACTGCGATCGGCCGGGCTATCCAGCCATCGGCGATGCCGCGTGGACCCCGGTCAAATAACCCGGTGTGCAGTGCGTGATTTCCACACCGGGGACTGGGTCTTTGATGCCATGGTCGCGATTCACGTTGACTCCCGCGGCAGGTTCAGTGTCAATCCTGTTGACAGAAAATGGTTTTGGCTAGACTCACATGGAATTAATGTGCGCTAGCCAGCCCCGAGGTTCCATGACCATGAGAAATGGTCAGAAGGCGTCCTCATTGGAAGTCCCAGTGCCGCCGAAGTACTGACGAGCCCCCATACGCTCACTACCGTATGCCGCACATTCCGGTCGCGATGACGCGTTCACGGGAGTTGCTAGGACGGAACGCGGTTGATCGATACCTCGATTGGTGGTGGGTATTGGCGGTCACCCCGCAGCCTCTATCGGGGCAGGGCGAGGTCGAAAGGGGCTTATGGTCGTGACGCGATTAACTTCCGAGGGTTCGGCAACGGCCAGCAAGACGATGCTTCCGGTATCAAATCTGGCGAATTGGCAAAGCGGGGCGGGGTTTTCCAGTCGAACCCTGGCCGGGCTCGGGGACGCCGGTGGCGATATCGCGACAGCGGCTTCGCGTGCAACTTCAAGAGGTCTGTAATGACGGCGTCCGTATGGATAGCCTGGCCGCCGGAGGTACTTTCGAGTGCATTGTGGAGTGGCTCGGGCCCTGGTCCGCTGTTCACCGCCGCCGCGGCGTGGGGTTCGCTGGGGGCTGAATACGCCACGGCGGCAGAGGAGTTGGCTGCAGAACTGGCGGGGATGCAGGTCGGGGCGTGGCAGGGCCCTGGTGCCGAGAGTTGCATGGCCGCATATCTGCCCTACCTGCAGTGGTTAGCTCAGAACAGCACTGTCTGCGGTGAATCGGCGGCCCAGCTCGAAATCGTGGCAACGGCATATATCAGTGCGTTAGCGGCGATGCCGACCCTGACCGAGCTGGCGGCCAACCACACCACTCACGCGGTGTTGTTGGGGACGAACTTCTTCGGTATCAACACTATTCCAATTGCCCTCAATGAGGCCGACTACGTCCGCATGTGGGTGCAGGCCGCCACCACGATGGGCGTCTATGACGCGATCTCGGCTGTGGCGCTGGGCTCAGCGCCACACAACTCGCCCGCGCCAGTGATCCTCAAAGATCGTGAAATGGGACCGGCCGGTAGTGCGGGGAGCACCGCGGCCCTGGGCGGCGCCGAGGTCATCGGCAGCATCTGGTCGTGGATCGTCGGGATGCTTGTATGGGTCTGGCAGGGGATTCTCGAAGTGGCCTATTTGGGCATAACGGTCGCATTTTTGTTTTGGGAGTTCTTCATACCTCTGCTGTTGTCATTGCTGCAGGGTCTCCTTGGGCTAATTGGAGGGCTACTTTCAGCTATCGGCGGGTTCCTTGCCGACTGGGTTCCGTTTCTCTTGGGGGCCGTTGTGGCGTTGTTGTGGAACTATCCGCTGGCGACGTTGCTATTGGTGCTGGGTTCAAGTGCTCTCGTCCCACTTGGCCTCGGTGCCGCGGCCGCGATTACCTTGCCAGTCGCGTTGCCGCTTGGCATTGGCGGCTACGTCAACTATCGGGAGCAGTCGGCGCCCGATTTCTCCGGCGCCGAATCCGATACCGGCACTGATCGGATCACGTCCCACCCCCTCGATTCGGATTCCGCGACCACTGATGACTCGGTCGACGCGAACCCCGTCGAGATGATGGCACCGAGGCACATACCTGCGGAGGTGGCGCAGCCGTCTCGCGAAGTGGCTACGGTGGCGGGCTTTGCCGATACTGCTGGCTCCCCAGCGACGGCTTCGGCTAGGGGTTGGTCGACGTCAACTGCTTCAGGTATCCCGATGGTCCCGTCAACGTGGGCCACGAGTGCCGTCGGGGCCGGCCAGCAATGATCTCCCCGGATGAGGTCCTTCAGGTGCGGTATGGCTGACTACCAGTCCAGCTTCGGTGGCGAGCAAGCCGACACTGGTCCGGGAAGTGACTGCCGGACATCTGAATTGATCCGACAATGCGGAAATGCGGCCGCATCGGCTGTGGCCAGGTGGGTGCCGCGCCCAGCGCCGGTACCAATATCCCATCTCGAGATAACACGATCACCCGCCGTAGCGGGGATATCAGCGATGCGTCGCAACGCTGTTTCGGGCGATGGACTTCCAGTTCGACGGCACCGCCGACGGTGGGAGACTGCAGCCCCAGGCCGCGCGGCACCGGGACCCACTCACGGGTATCCCTCGCGGCCACCGCTACTCGGCGAATACCGGTGCGACGAACTTCTCGACCATGAGGCGTTCGACGTCTTCGCTTTCGGCCGGCCAGTACATCAGCGATAGCACTACGCGGACCACCCATCTCGCGGCGTGGGGATCACCGCCGGCAAGTCCGGTGAGGTCGCTGGCCACACCCGCAAGCAGCGGCGAGTCGGCAAGCCAGGCGACTTCCTGAGTGCCGCCATGAATCGAGCTGATCATGAGTTGGCCGAGCGGGTCGGCTCGAATGCGTTGGACCGACAAGATGATCGCGGCGACGACGCGTTCTCGGCCGCTAAGATTCTCCACCGCCGAGCGGACCGAGTCGGCGATGCGTGCGGCAGCGCGTTTGACGACAACGTTGCGGATGTCGTTCTTACCGCCGACGTAGCGATAGACGGTCGCGCGCGAACAATGGACGAGGGTCGCAAGCCTGTCGATGTCGAGTTGGTTGATTCCCTCGTGGGCGATGAGGTCGGTGGCGGCGTCATAAATTCGATCGGCGGCGGCGCGGCGCCGATCGCCTCCGACGAGCCAGTCGTCGTTGGGCACTGGTCAGTGTCCTCCCCGCTCGAAATACCAAGTGGCAAGTTGTTCAAAGTAAATAACATTCTTCCGCACAGAGGTGGCGAATCAGGGTGTGGCGCAAGGTTTGGTCCCCCGCAGCTGATCTTGGTGCCAGCATGTCGATGTCAAGGGCATCCACTCCGGTGTTCGAGATGGGATCGATCAGGGCTTGATCTGAGAGTTCCGGGCGGGTCGGTGATCACCTCGTGTGAGCCACATTCTTACCTTTGCGTACTGAAAGCCGCCCCCCGTTTTGAGAAATTCATAACTTCTCAATGTGAGACGGACTCGTCCATCTATCTGGCTGCTATCACAGGTCCAAGCCCCGGCCTGAGACGACGTCGGGTGCCGCTAGCGGGCCTGTGTATCAAGTGTGTGCGACGCCGTTGACCTCGAAATCTGGGCTGGCAAGGCTGGCCCACGGAGCTCTCGTCAACGAGTGGGTAGGGGTGGGAATGTCGTTTGTGAATGTGTTGCCGGAGTATGTGGCCGCGGCTGCGTCAGACCTAGCGCGGATCGGGTCTTTGGTCGGCACCGCCAATGCACAGGCCGCGGGGGCCACTACCAGCGTGCTCGCCGCTGGTGGCGATGAGGTGTCGGAGGCGATTGCGGAGCTGTTCGGCGCACACGCTGTCGAGTATCAGTCCATCAGTACGCGGATGGCGGCCTTTCACGACGACTTCGTGCAGACAATGCGCGCGGGAGTGGGGTCCTACGCGGCCGCCGAGGTGGGCAATGCTGCACCCCTGCAGGCCGTGGAACAGGCTGCGCTGCAACTGATCAATGCGCCCACGCAATCCTGGTTCGGGCGTCCGTTGATCGGCAACGGTGCCGATGGAGCTGCCGGCACCGGGCAAGCAGGCGGGGCCGGCGGCATTTTGTGGGGCAATGGCGGCAATGGCGGCTCGGGAGGCACCGGCCAGACCGGCGGCGCTGGTGGGGCGGCGGGATTATTCGGTAATGGCGGTGCCGGGGGCGCGGGCGGCGCTGCCGGCGCGTCGGGCACCGGTGCTGCTGGCGGGGCCGGTGGCAGCGGCGGGATTCTCTACGGCAACGGCGGAATTGGCGGCGCCGGTGGACAGGGAATGGTCGGAGGTGCGGGAGGCTCCGGTGGTTGGTCCGGGCTCTGGGGCGCCGGTGGTGCCGGTGGGGTCGGTGGTGGTGCTGGTTCGGGCGACGGCGGGGTCGGTGGCGCCGGCGGCGAGGGCGGCACCGGTTTGGCGGGCGGCGCCGGTGAGTCCGGTGGAGCCGGCGGTGACGCGGGTAACGGCGGCGCCGGTGGTAGCGGTGGCTGGTTGATCGGTGCCGGTGGGGCGGGAGGCGCGGGCGGTATCGGGGGCACCGGTGGCGCCGGTGGTACCGGAGCCGACGGGCTCGTGCCGGCTAGCGCCGGTGGCACGGGCGGCAACGGCGGCAGTGGCGGCGCCGGGGGCATCGGCGGCGCTGGAGGCAAGGGCGGCCTGATCCGCTTCCTGGGCGGTGAGGGTGCCGGTGGGACCGGCGGCCAGGGCGGTACCGGTGGGGCCGCTGGTGATGGTGGCGCCGGCGCCACGGGCACGTTCGCGGGCGGGGGCGATGGCACCGGTGGAGCCGGTGGGCGCGGCGGCGACTCGGGCCTGGGTGGCGCTGGCGGCGCCGGCGGGTCCGGATTGACTACGGGCGACCGCGGCGCGGACGGGGCCATTGCCACGACCGGCGGCAACGGCGGCAGTGGTGGCCGTGGAGCCGACGCCGTCAGCGCCGGAGGCGGCGGTGGTGTCGGCGGCGCCGGTGGTGATGGCGGGCTGTATGGCAACGGCGGTGACGGTGGTGCCGGTGGGGATGGGTATGCCGGTGCCAACGGTCAGGATGCCACCGTGGCGGGTGCCTCCGGTGATGTCGGTGGTGCCGGGGGCGCCGGTGGTGCCGGGGGCATGGGGGGTGCGCTGGCAGGCCATGGTGGTGACGGCGGTGTCGGTGGGGCTGGGGCTACCGGTGGAGGTGGTGGGCTCGGCGCGGGTGGGGCTGATGGTGTTACTGGCGCCAGCCTCGATGGCACCGACGGTGGCGCCGGTGGTGTCGGTGGGGCCGGCGGTGCGGGTGGCGCGGCCGGTCAGGCCCAGGCCGTGGGGTCTTCTGACGGCGTCCAGGGAATGGGTGGGGCCGGCGGCGGTGGCGGCGCGGGCGGGACTGCCGGTGACGGTGGCAATGGCGCGGACGCGGTGGCGGGTTCTGGCATGGCCGGGGGTGACGGCGGTAACGGCGGGGATAACGGTGCCGGGGGAAGCGGTGGAGCCGGCGGAAGCGGTTCCACGACGGGCGCACACGGGGCCGACGGGGCCGCGCCCACGACTGGCGGCAACGGCGGTGACGGCGGCGATGGTGCCGCGTTCGCAGCGACCGGTGGCGACGGCGGTGGCGGTGGCGCCGGTGGTGACGGTGGGTTGTACGGCAACGGCGGGGACGGTGGTGCCGGTGGGGACGGATACACCGGCTCAGGGGGCATTTCGTCGGTCGTAGGTGGTAATGGCACCGGCGGCGGCACCGGTGGGTCCGGCGGCAATGGTGGTGCCGGCGGCATGGGCGAAGCCCTGGGCGGCGACGGTGGTGATGGTGGTGCCGGCGGCACCGGCGGCGCTGGTGGACAGGGCGGAGACGGCGGTCAAGGATTCGACGGCACCAGTTTGTCGCTCGACGGCAGCGACGGTGGCAACGGCGGAGCCGGCGGCTCCGGTGGCAATGGCGGTGCGGCTGGCCAGGCCCAGGCCACCGGCTTCGCCGATGGCACGCAGGGTGTCGGAGGCGACGGCGGCACCGGCGGGGCTGGGGGCGGCGCCGGTAGCGGCGGTGACGGAGCAAACGCGGCCGCGGGTTCTGGTCAGGCCGGGGGCGACGGTGGTCACGGTGGCGACCCTGGAGTCGGTGGGGCCGGCGGTAGCGGCGGTAGTGGCTCCACGACGGGTGCCGAAGGCGCCGACGGCGTCAGCCCGACCAGCGCAGGCAACGGCGGCAACGGCGCCAATGCCACCCTCAACGGCGCCAGCGGTGGGGCCGGCGGAGCGGGTGGCGATGGTGGGCTCTACGGCAATGGCGGCGACGGGGGCGACGGCGGTAACGGAGCCTCCGGCACAAATAGCTTCGGAGGCCTCACGCCCGGACAGGACGGTGGCGACGGCGGCGATGGCGGTAACGGCAGCACCGGAGGTAAGGGGGGTGACGCCAGCAACGGCGCCAACGGAGTCGCCGGGGGCAACCCCAACGCTGGGGACGGCGGGGACGGCGGCGCCGGGGGTGATGGGGGCGCCGGCGGCAACGGCGGCGACGCCGGTCAGGCGCAGGCGGCTGGATACTCCGACGGCACCCAAGGAGCCGGTGGTGACGGCGGCAACGGTGGCGAGGGAGGGAATCCGGGCGATGGCGGCGACGGCGCGAATGCGGCGGCGGGTTCCGGTGCGACCGGTGGAAATGGCGGGGACGGCGGTGATCCCGGTGCTGGGGGAGCTGGCGGCAAAGGCGGGACCGGTTTGACCACGGGGAGCACCGGCAAGGCGGGGACCAGTCCCACCAGTGGTGGCGACGGCGGCGACGGGGGCACCGGTGGCAGCGGCGCTACCGGATCCAAAGGGGGGACCGGTGGGGCCGGTGGCGCCGGTGGGCTCTACGGCAACGGCGGCGATGGTGGCACGGGCGGCACCGGCGGCAAAGGCGCCACGGGTGCCGGCGGCACGACGCCGGGTCTGCTCGGTGACGCCGGTGCTACCGGAGGAACCGGTGGTGACGGCGGGGCCGGGGGTCTCGGCGGAGCCCAAGCCGGCGACGGTGGCGCTGGCGGTGCCGGCGGCACGGGCGGAGTCGGCGGCCAGGGCGGCACCGGCGCCACGGGTTTGTCGATGCCCACGGGCTCGGGCGTGCAAGGTGGTAGCGGGTCTACCGGTGGTTTGGGCGGCACCGGCGGAACCGGCGGGACGGGAGGACTCGGTGGCCAGGCCCAGGCTGGCGGGTTCCAGGACGGCGTCGACGGCGCCGGGGGCGCCGGTGGCCAAGGCGGAATCGGTGGGACCGGCGGAACCGGCGGTGCTGGCGGCACCGGTAGCTATGCCACGGGGTTTGGTACCGGCGGAACCGGGGGTACCGGCGGTACGGCCGGCCAGGGCGGCAGTGGGGGCGGTGGCGGCCTCAGCGGCGACGGATCGAGCATCGGCGCAACGGGGGCATCGGGCGGTGCCGGAACCGGTGGTACGGGCGGCGTCGGCGGTGACGGCGGCGACTCGAACAGCGGCAAGAGCGGTCAGGGCGGCTTGGGAGGCGCGGGCGGCACCGGAGCGACTGGCGGCACCGGGGGTAGCGGCGGGTACGGAGGCGATTCCTACTTCGGGGCCAATGGCGGTGCCGGCGGAACCGGCGGCACCGGTGGCACTGGTACCTCGCAGGGCGGAGATGGTGGCTCGGGCGGTGACGGCGGCGACGGAGGCGATGCATCGGGCGGGCTGAGCAGTGCAGGTGATGGAGGTAACGGTGGAGCCGGCGGATTCGGCGGTATCGGGCTCAATGGTTCAGGCGGTGACGGCGGCCATGGCGGGGCCGGCGGAGCGGGGGGCCTGGGCACCGATACGGGAGTCCCACCCTTCAGTGTGACCGAACCTGGGGGCGCGGGCGGAAACGGCGGGGCCGGCGGCACCGGTGGGGTGGGAGTTGTCGATGGCAGCCCCTACCCCGGCCAAAACGGCTCCGGCGGGGCCACCGGCGGGGCACCCTCAGGCATCAATGGCGGCTCTGGCGGTAACGGCGGTCAGGGGGCTTCGGTGGCGGAGGCTAGGCCGGGAGCCGGGCAACGCTATCGAGTCGGTGGAGGGCTGGCTCGGGTGAGAACCGGTTGCAACGGGTGGGCCCGGATCTCTCAGCGTGAGACAAACCTCGCCATGTTGGCCTCAGTATGCGCAGGTATGACGCCCGCGCTGAGAATGACTGAGATCATGGTGCCGGGGGGCCGTTCTAGACTTGTTGTCGCGCCGTTGACGTGCCGTTTTCTGCCCCCAGGCTGGAGCAATGAAAGTCGCGAGCGATGCCATGACATTTTTTGGCACCGAATCTCTGCAGAATCCGTACCCGCTGTACGAGCGCATGCGCGCGGAGGGGCCGGTGCATCGCATTGCGGACTCGGAGTTCTACGCCGTGTGCGGCTGGGACGCGGTCAACGACGCCATCAGCCGCCCCGAAGACTTCTCTTCCAACCTGACCGCGACCATGACGTATTCGCCGGACGGAAAGGTCGCGGCGTTCGAGATGGATCAGCTGGGCGGGCCCACTCATGTGTTGGCCATCGCGGACGATCCCGCCCACGCGGTACACCGCAAGCTGTTGGTGCGCCATCTGGCGGCCAGGCGCATCCGCAGCTTGGAACGGTTCGTCTCCGAGACTGCAGAACGGCTTTGGTTCGATGGATTGCAGGGCGGGCGTATCGAATGGATGGACGCCATCGCCAACCGTTTGCCGATGATGGTCGTCGCCGAGCTCATCGGTCTGCCTGACGCGGACATTGCCCAGTTGGTCCAGTGGGGCTACGGCGCAACCCAGCTGCTAGAGGGGCTCGTCGACCAAGACCAGCTCGCCGACGCAGGCATCGCTGTGATGCAGCTCAGTGGCTATATCACCGAGCAATTCGCCCGAGCCGCAGCCGACCCGCAGGAGAATCTGTTGGGCGAGCTGGCTACCGCGTGTGCGACCGGGGAGCTGGACAGCCTGACCGCCAACCTGATGATGGTGATGCTGTTCGCCGCCGGGGGTGAGTCCACGGCATCACTGCTGGGTAGCGCGGTGTGGATACTGGCAACGCGTCCTGACATCCAGCAGCAGGTGCGCGACAATCCGCAGCTGCTCGGCGCGTTCGTTGAAGAAACGCTGCGCTACGAAGCCCCCTTCCGGGGCCACTACCGGCACGTACGAAATGACACCACGCTGGGCGGCCTGACTCTGCCTGCCGACTCGCACCTGCTGTTGATGTGGGGGGCGGCCAATCGGGACCCGGTCCAGTTCGATGCGCCCGAAGAGTTCCGCCTCGATCGGCCGGGCGGCAAGGGCCACATCAGTTTCGGCAAAGGGGCGCACTTCTGCGTCGGCGTCGCACTGGCACGCCTGGAGGCACAGATCGTGCTGCGCCTGCTGCTGGAACGAACCACTGTGATCGAGGCCGCTGATGTCGGGCGATGGTTGCCCAGCATGCTGGTTCGCCGGCTGGAGAATCTCGAACTGGCCGTGAGGTAAAGCCGCTCTACAGCGGTGCAACACCATTGGGAACCGACACGGGTTTGGGCCGAAGCTATGAGGCGGCTTCGGCGACGCGTGAGTTGTTTGCATCAAATCCCGATTCGTGGCCAAACGCCGGGCCGATAAACCGGTGCACGAGTTGGCGTTCAATCTCCTCGTCCTCGGCGGGCCAAAGGATCAGCGACAGCACCACTCGAACCAGCCACCCCCCGGCCTGGTGGTCACCGCCGGTGATTCCGGCGAGATCGGCCGCGAAGTTGGCTACCAGCTGGGAACCCACGAACCACTCGGCCCCGTTTGCGCTCTTTGGGAACGATCCGACAAGATGCCGGCCCAATGGGTCGGAACGGACGCCGGCAAGCGCAAACTCGACCGAGGCGACCACTCGCTCAGCGCCAGTGAGGCTTTCGGCCTGTGTGCGAACGGATTCGACGATGCGCGCCGCGGCCCGCGCGATGACAACATCGCGGATCTTGGCTTTGCCCCCGGCGTAGCGATAGATGGTCGCGCGCGAGCAGTGCACTCGGGCGGCGGCTTGTCGATGTCGAACGCGCTGAGTCCGTCGCTTGCGATCAACTCGGCGGCTGCGTCGTAGATCAGTTCGCCGGAGCCCTGGGTCTTCGATCGGGGCGGCCAATGCCGCGGCAGCGGGACCGACCACGACGGTGCTGTCCGCTGCGGCCGATGAGGTGTCGGTGGCGATTGCGACGTTGTTCGGTACTCACGCGGCCGAATATCAATCGCTCAGCACCCGGATGGCGGCGTTTCACGAACAATTTGTGCAGACGCTGACTTCGGGCACCGGAATTTATGTCAGCACGGAGACGGCTAATGCATCGCTCATATCGGCCTTGCAACTCGCGGAACAGAATGCGCTGAACGCGATTAATGCGCCCACACAGTCGTGGTTGGGACGTCCGTTGATCGGCAATGGCGTGGATGCAACGCCAGGGTCCGGCCAGGCTGGTGGGGCCGGCGGGTCGGCCGGGTTGTTTGGCAATGGCGGCGCCGGCGGAGCGGGTGGAATCAACGCGGCGGGCAACGGCGGTAGTGGCGGTGTCGGCGGGCGTGGCGGGTTGGTGTACGGCAACGGCGGCGTCGGCGGTGCTGGCGGACAGGGTGCGTTGAGTGGCGGTGCCGGCGGTGCCGGCGGAGGGGCCTGGTTGTGGGGTGCCGGCGGAGCCGGTGGATCCGGTGGCGGGGGCCTCGCTAGTGCTGGTGGTGGCGGTGGTGCCGGTGGAAATGCGGGTCTGATCGGCACCGGCGGTCTGGGTGGCGCTGGCGGTGTTGGCGGCCAAGACGGCGGGGCCGGCGGCGGCGGCAACGCCCCGCTGCTGGGGCGTGGCGGCGCAGGTGGTGTGGGCGGTGCCAGCGACGGCTTCGGCAACGGTGGGGCCGGCGGCGTCGGTGGGCGCTTGTTTGGCAGCGGTGGGGTCGGTGGCTCTGGCGGAGCGGGCGGCGTGGTCGGAACTGGCGGTGACGGCGGTTCCGGTGGCGCTGCCGCCGGGTTGTGGGGTGCCGGAGGCAGTGGGGGTGCCGGCGGAAACGGCGCCGACGGGATATCGGGCGGGATTGGTGAGTCCGGCGGCGACGGCGGCAGCGCCGGCAACGGTGGTGCCGGCGGGCGGGGTGGCTGGTTGATCGGTGCCGGCGGCGCGGGAGGCTTGGGCGGCGTCGGGGGGCTTGGCGGAGCGGGCGGTGCAGGTGCCAACGGGATTATCGCGGGTAGTGCTGGCGACGGTGGTGGAAGCGGTGGCAGCGGCGGAGTCGGTGGGGTTGGCGGAGATGGCGGCAAGGGCGGCCTGATCAGGTTCTTGGGCGGTCGGGGTGCCGGCGGGTCTGGTGGTGCTGGCGGGGCCGCGGGTGATGGCGGTGATGGGGCCGCGGGTTCATTCCTGACTGGAAGTGGCGCGCCGGTGGTGCCGGCGGGCAGGGCGGTGACCCGGGTGTGGGTGGTGCTGGTGGAGCCGGCGGTCGCGGCTCGGTCGTGGGTGACCACGGCGTCGCCGGGCAGAGCCCGACCACTGGCGGCGACGGCGGTGACGGTGGGGATGGGGCCAATGCCAGCACCGTGGGTGCCAGCGGTGGTGCTGGTGGGGCTGGTGGTGATGGTGGCCGGTACGGCAACGGTGGTGTTGGTGGTGCTGGTGGAGACGGTGGTACCGGGGGTATTGGTGGCGACGGTGGCCGTGGTGCTGACGGTACCGAGCTGAGCCTGGACGGCACCGCTGGTGGCAGTGGCGGTATGGGTGGTGTTGGTGGGGCCGGTGGCAACGGTGGTGCGGGTGGGCTGGCGCAGGCTGCGGGATTTTCCGATGGCATCCGAGGTGTCGGGGGAGCCGGTGGTGATGGTGGGGCCGGTGGAGGCGCCGGTGATGGTGGCGATGGCGCGAACGCGGCCGCCGGCTCGGGGCTAGCTGGGGGCAATGGTGGCCACGGTGGCGATAGCGGCGACGGCGGGGATGGAGGGGCTGGTGGAACCGGCTCGGTTACCGGTGCCCACGGCGCGGATGGGCTGACCCAGACCATTGGCGGCAACGGCGGTGACGGCGGTAACGGCGGCAGCGGTACGACGGGTCCCACCGGCAGCACCGGGGGCGCTGGCGGTGCGGGCGGCGACGGCGGGCGCTACGGCAATGGCGGCACCGGAGGTACCGGATCGATCGGCACGGCCGGGTCGAGCGATGTGGTGGGTGCCAACGGCGGTGCCGGTGGTTCCGGTTGGGCAGGTGGCGACGGAGGCGCCGGAGGCGTGGGTGGCACCCTGGCCGGTCACGGTGGCGATGGCGGTGACGGTGGCAGTGGCGGCACTGGCGGAACCGGCGGCCGAGGCGGCAACGGGTTCAACGGCTCGTCTAAGGCCGGCCTTAACGGTGGCGACGCGGGTGACGGGGGCGCTGGCGGCGTCGGTGGGGCCGGCGGCAACGGCGGTGCGGGTGGTTTGTCACAGGCCGCGGGATTCTCCGACGGCATCCAGGGGGGCGGTGGAGCCGGTGGTGATGGTGGGGCCGGCGGAGAGGGCGGCACCGGCGGCAGCGGAGCAAACGCGGCCGCCGGCTCGGGTGCCGTCGGCGGCAAGGGCGGCGACGGTGGCGATCCGGGCCTGGGCGGGGGCGGTGGGGCTGGTGGAGCCGGCGCCACCACCGGCGCTCATGGCGCAGACGGGCTCAGCCCCACCACCGGCGGCAACGGCGGCAAAGGCGGCAACGGCGGCAAAGGCGGCAACGGCGGCAGCGGTGCAATCGGTGTCGCCGGCGGGGCGGGAGGTGCCGGCGGTGACGGCGGGCTCTACGGCGACGGGGGCGACGGCGGTACCGGCGGCAATGGTGGCGCGGGCAAGGCTGGGGCCGCAGGTGTCTCAGCTGGTAGCAACGGTGAAGCCGGCGGACAGGCCGGCGACGGCGGCGTGGGTGGAGCAGGTGGCAAGGGCGGGGCCAATGCCGGCAATGGTGGCACCGGTGGCAGTGGCGGCGACGGCGGTGTCGGCGGAACTGGCGGGGCCGGCCAGGTCGGTACCACGGGCCCGGCAGGTGGCGCGGGCGGTGAGGGCGGTGACGGCGGCAAGGGCGGTACCGGCGGCCGCGGCGGTAATGGTGGCGCCGGCGGTACCGCGCAGGCGGTGGGCTACAGCGACGGCAGCCAGGGTGTCGGCGGTGACGGCGGGGCCGGCGGAACTGGTGGTACGGCCGGCAACGGCGGCAACGGCGGCAACGGCACCTGGGCAGTCAACAACGGGGTCGGCGGCAAGGGCGGCAACGGTGCCGCCGGCACGGCAGGCTCCTCGGGTGCCGCGTCAGGAGAAGCCGGCAAGGACGGTGGTGCTGACGGTACGGCCGGTGGGGCCGGCGGCGATGGTGGTGATGGCGGTGCCGGAGGCGCTGGCGGTGCCGGTGGCAAGGCTGTGTCCGGTGTGGGCCAGAACGGCAGCCAAGGGGCCGGGGGTAACGGCGGTGCCGCTGGTGACGGCGGCAACGGCGGCAACGGGCACAACGGCAACAACGGCAGCGTTCCGAGCGGCGGGACCGACCGAGACGGCGGCGACGGCCAGGGTGGTGGCGATGGCGGGGCTGGCGGCAACGGCGGCGCCGCGGGCGCTGGTGGCGGTGGCACCCGAGGAGCCGGTGGTGACGGTGGAGACGGCGGATTCGCCGGCACCGGCGGTCTTGGGATGGACTCGACGCCACCTTGACGAATCGCGCAGGCAACGGCGGGGACGGTGGTAGTGGCGGCGAGGCCTTTGCCGGCGGGGCCGGCGGCGCTGGCGGGACTGGGTCCACTCAGGGCAGCACCGGCACCACCGGCGCCTGGAGAGCCGGCGGTAACGGCGGCTCGGGTGGCGACGGCGGCGACGGCTTCGGTCTCTGGAACCCAGGGGAGGGCGGTCGAGGCGGTTCCGGCGGAGACGGGGGCACCGGTGGGGACGGTGGTGACGGCGGCAACGGTCTCGCCGAAATCTGGGGAGGCAGAGGTGGTAATGGGGGCGACGGTGCGATCGGGCCTGGCGGGGATGGCGGGGACGGCGGAGACGCCCCGAACCAGCAACCCGTAAGTTACAGTTCGGCTGCCTACGAGGGCGCTGATGGCGGTGACGGTGGCAACGGCACCATCGGCGGGAACGGCGGGAACGGCGGCAGGGGCGGCCCCGGATACGATGCGAGCGTTGGCATCGAGGCAAAGGTGGGTGGCACTGGCGGTGACGGCGGGAACGGCGGCAACGGCTTCAACGGCGCCGGCGGGGCCGGTGGTGACGGCGGCACCGGTGGTGCCGGCGGTACTGGGGCGCCCGCACCGTTCGGCAGCGGGGGTGCCTACGGAGGTACCGGCGGCCACGGCGGCACGGGTGGCAGCGGCGTCATCGGTGGTATCGGGGAAGGCGGCAAACTCGGCGACGCTGGCTCAGGGGGCAATCCGCCCAACGGCGACACCGGGTCCGGCGGGTCCGGTGGTGCCGGCGGCGATCCCTCCAACTAGCGTCTTGCCAGGACCGCTCGCGGGGTGTCGGCGTGGGTGCCGCCCAGTTCCGCGTGGGCCTGCCTGTCGCGGATTTTGTCGAACGCCTCGAGGAGCGCCGCGCCGGTGGCATGGGCGCCGAACACACCGCCCTGCATGGTGATCATCTTCAGGGCGGCAAGGTGATTAGCGTAGTCGGTCGCGCCGGTGCAGTCAGAGAGCAGTAGGCACTCGTACCCTCGGTCGTTGGCTTCGCGCTTCGCGCATCGTGGTGTGGACACAGACATCAGTGGCGATGCCGGTGAAGATCAGATGGGTGATACGGCGGGTGGTGAGGATCAACTCCAGATCGGTGGCGTAGAAGCTTCCCTTGCCAAGTTTGTCCACGACCATTTCTCCTGGCAACGGCGCCATCTCCGGGATGATCTCCCATCCCGGCTCACCTCGGGTGAGGCCTCGCGGGTGTGCACAATCAGCAGGCCCAGCTTCCGCGCGGTTTCGAGCACGGTCTGCGCCGGGCCCAGGGGAACACGTACCAAAGACAGGTCGTAGCCCATGGTGTCGACATAGCCGCCTTGACCGGCGAAGTCGACTTGTCAGTCGATGTTGACTAGCGCTGTCCGCCCGATGGCAATGTCGCCATCGAAAGGCCAGATGTACGGGTCGGCATCGACGGTGACTTGATCCTCAGTGCTCATTGAACCGCTCTCCTGCTGCAATCGATATCACGCCGTCCGGTGCAACGCCACCACGAAAGTGTCTTCCGCGGTGGGCATTCCGGCGCAAGCCATCACTCCGAAGGCGCCGGTGGAACACCGGGGCCGGTCACCACGAACGACTCGACCGCCGTGGCTCTGGCATAGCCTTCGACCTCCACTCGCCACTCATATATGCCCGGTTCCAGCGGAATGCCGGCAGGAATGTTGAGGGTGAGCGGCATCCGAACCGACGTACCGTGGATAGCGCCGGGCGGTCGCCCTGCCTCGGCGGAGGCTTCGAAGAGCACACGCTGCGGTCCGTTCGGCCCCGGCACCACGACCAAGTCACCATCGGTAGTCAACAGCTGGCACTTCAGCTTGTGCTGCTTGTTGGTCTCATTCCAGTCAATGTCTACGAAAAGCACTAAAGCAAAAGGGGGCGTGGGTGTTTGGCACTGTCGCCAACCCAGGCCGAGGGTGTGGATCTTTCCGGACTGAACGTCGGCATGGGCGGCATCGGCAAGAAAGACGCTGACCTTCATGCGCGGACCCGCATCCCGATCGCTCGTGCGGGGAACTCCTTTGGGCTGGACCCTGCGTTTACCGCCGTGATGAGATCCACGAGATTCTGTCCTGCTCCCAATCCGTATGAAATCCGGCCAGATACAACGGTGGGTGTCACTGCTGTCGGCACCGATTCCACGCGTCGGCAGGATAATACGCCGCCGCTGTGGTGCGACCGCTGTCGCAAGTCGCACGACTATTTGCCGGGCGGGAGCTGGCGCGGACCGTCGGGCGACCGCAGCTCGCGTGGGCCCTCCCGTTCGGCCAATTCGCGCCGGCCGTGCTGCTTTGTCGTCCCGACCGGCAGTCCCACCACATCTGCGGCAGGCACCTGCCCCAGCGAGGGCTGCCCCTGGTGGGTTTCCAGTCCTTCGCCGTCTTCGGCCCAACTGCCCGATTCGGCGTCTCCGCGCGACGAAGCGATGCGATTGACGGGGGCTGGAGCATCGGCACCGGCGGATTGGGGTGCGGGCTGCTCGCGATGGTCGTCGGAACTCTCGGTGTTCACCGTTACCTTGCGCGTGCGCTTGAACGAAAAAGCGATCTCCTCAACTTCTTCGAACACCTGACGCGCGCTGCGGATCGGCTGGGTGGTGTTGTCGATGACACGCGCGACGAACGGGGGCACCAACGGGCGAATCCAGCGCGCCGCGGCTTTTGTGGCGTCAGGAATCGACGGGATCAGCGGCGCCGCGCGGTCCTGCTCGTGCCGCTCTACCGTCGGGCTCGACTCGACCTGCGCCGGAAGGTGATGGGTCGTGTCAGTATCGGCTTTCGCTGCCCCGGCCGGCAATTCTGCGACTGCCCGGCTGGCGGCGGCTTCTGCTTCGGCTGCGATCGGCAGATACATGTCTTCCTCCACTGGCTCGTCGGTACGTTGCGACGAAGCGTGCATCGGAAGCTCCAGTGCTTCGATGACGCGGCGGCGTTGTTGCGCACGGTCGATTTCGGCCTGGGCCTCGATGGCCATACGGGTCTGATTGAGTTGGTGCTCGGCCCACATGATTTCGGCGGCCTGGCGCACTTCGGCCCGTTTGACCGCGATAGCGGTGTCCGCGTCGAGCTCGGCACGCTCGCGCTGCGCGCGCGCCGCCGCATGGCGGTCGTGAGTCGTCTCGCCCCGCCAGAGCCACAGGATCAGCGGCAACAAGTACACAAGCGCAAAGAACGCGATCGTCAGCAGCCGCAACGCCAACGCGCCCTTGCTGGCGAATGTCAGCGCGTTCATCGCCACCCAGCGCGTGCCCAGCCCGCCACCAGCGTTGGCGACCACCGCGCGTTGGGCTTCGGCCAGCGCTTGCTCATCACGAGCCACCTTGGCGTCCAGGTTGGATGCTTGGCGAGCCCGGGCCGCCAGCGCGTTGTCCAACTCGCGTTGCGAGTCCGCGAGAAGCTGATTCGCCGTTCGTGTTTCGGGTCCGCGACCGGGAACGCCGGTGATCCTGGTCTGTGGGCAGTCTGCCGTGGGGTGGTACTCGCACCGGGCAACCACCAGGGCGCTATCCAGATGGACGCGAGCTTCTTCGACCGCGTTGTCCAGCGAGCGGCGCGCCGTGCGCGATTGCCGTAGCGACTCCGAAGCCGCTGCCACGGCCGGGGCTGTCTGCGCGTTGCGCAGGGCATGTTCGTCGAGGTATCGGTCAATCGAACCGGAGAATGCGACAAGCGCGGCGAGCTCGCCCACCACCACGCCGACGGCGACCGCGACCGCGGCGCGTCACACGATGCTGGGCCAGCGTCGAGTGAGAGCACTAGCGGTGCCGCGGGTAACCGCTCCAATCAGCAAGCCGAACACCAGTGTCACGCCAACCACGGCCCAGCCGGGCCAGCTCACCGATTCGCTCACCGCCAGCCCGGCGACGAGCCAGGCCAACACGGCTCCGAAGGCCACAACAGCGCCCGCGACGGCGTGCGTGGACCTCTCATGGCGCTCACCGAGTTCACGCCAGTGCCCGCCACCAAGCCAGGTGAGCAGCCCCTCGATCCGCGAGGTGGTCGAGCGCTGCTCAGGATATTTCTGGGCGCACATCAGACTCCAAACACCTCCAATTAGTTCAAGGGTGGCAGGCCGGCGCCCGACACACCGAATCGAGGCGGCCGCATGTGGGGTTGTTCACAAGTCACCAGCTCATGTTGCAGATCACACAGGTCGATACCCCACCGGTACTTGCTGTCCTGCGCCCAGGTGGCATATTTGTGCGACGCGAGCGGATCAGTGTCCATTTCAGCAGGCGACATGAGACGGTATAAACCTATGCAAAATCACCACTACGTCTCCTACGAGGACTTCGGCCGCAGGTTTTTTGAGGTTGCCGTCACCCCGGACCGCGTCGCGGCGGCGTTCGCCGACATCGCGGGCAGCGAGTTCGCGATGGAACCGATCGCTCAGGGCCCCGGAGGCATCGCCAAAGTCAGTGCGAAAGTCAAAATCCAGGATCCGCGGGTGACCCGAAAGCTGGGTGATCTGATCACCTTCGTCATCCACATTCCCTTGTCGATCGATCTTCTGTTGGATCTGCGCCTCGACAAGCAGCGATTCTCGGTGACCGGTGACATCGCGTTGCGCGCGACCGCGCGCGCCGCCGAGCCGCTACTGCTGATAGTCGACGTATCGAAACCGCGTCCGTCGGACATCACGGTCAATGTGTCCTCGAAATCCATCAGGGGAGAGGTCCTGCGCATTCTTGCGGGCGTTGACGGTGAGATTCGGCGTTTCATCGCCCAGTACGTCGCGGACGAGATCGACGCACCGCATTCACAAGCCGCGCAGATCATCGATGTGGCGACCCAGTTGGACGACGCCTGGACCGGAATCTAGCCAGATCCCCTTGGTCCGGCTAGCCGATCGTCATCAATCCCGTTGTCCGACAGTGCGATCAATAGCTATCGCCGGGGCTGCTGGCCTGATGGGGCAACCGCTGACAACTGCTTAGGGCGCCGCCCCGCTGGGGTCGTTTCTCGTTTAGCTGCCGGCCGGGGCTGGGTATGCGAACCCGAACGACGCCCCCGGTCCTGTTTGGGGACGAGCCGGTGTCGCCGGCAAGAGGGGCAACAGGGGGAGTGGGGCTGGCTCATGGCTCGCGTGGAGGTTTCGACGTCATCGGATCTCGAGCCCGCTACCGCCTGGACGGTCGCTTCGGATCTAGACCGGTTCGATGAGCTTCCGCAACGTCATCGGCTGGACGGTTACCGAATACGACCAGCCGAAGTACATAGAGCTGCGGGGGCGTGGGCGGGGCGGAGTGCGGCTCGCGGTGGCGATGACCGTCGCGGCGGGTCACCCGGGATCGGTATTTCACCTGACCGCCGATATGACCGGGGGGTCCGCTAGGTGGGCCGATTGGGCGGCTGGTAGCCAGAATCCTCCGATCCGAGGTGCACACCTCGGTGCGCAACCTGGCGCAGTTGCGGTAGCCCAGAGCGATGGCCTGGCTTGAATCTGCAGTCACGCAACGGTTTTAGCGAGACAGCTGGCAGCGGCCAACTTGGCGCCACGCCCGTCGCCGCCGAAGCCGACCGGACTACCGGATACTTTCTGGCGTCGTCTGATCGCGAACGGCGTTGGCCAGCCTGGCGGCCCTGGCATTGCTGAAGATGTCTTCCAGCAGCACCTGGCGGCCGTCGGGGCCGGCCAGCGGAACTCGCCAGTTCGGATACTCGTCTGTGGTTCCCGGCTGATTTTGGGTCTGCCGATCGCCAACCGCG
This sequence comes from Mycobacterium liflandii, assembly GCF_022354805.1. NCBI lineage: Bacteria > Bacillati > Actinomycetota > Actinomycetes > Mycobacteriales > Mycobacteriaceae > Mycobacterium > Mycobacterium liflandii. The sequence continues at coordinate 3,093,278 of NZ_CP023138.1, forward strand.
TCGGTCAGTGCCACCCCCAGCAGCCGTGACGGTGTCCGCCCCAGGTAGCGATACAACGCGAGCACGACCTGTTCGGGGTCGTCTTCCGGCCCGGCTGTTACGCCGGCTCCGGCCGCTTCGTCGAGTAGGCCAACGCGGCGCAATTCCGCTAGCCAGGCGGCTCGTTCCGCCCGGTATGCCTCCAATTCGACCTCCACCGGTCGGGTCAACAGCCCCAGCGTTTCGCGCAATCGCACGTGGTCGCCGGCCAGGTACCCGGCTGTCGGCGGAAGATCGTGCGTGGTTACCGACGACAAGCAGTACTCCCGCCAGCGTTCGGCCGGAAGCGGGTCACCGTTTCCGTCCCGGTCGAGCTCAAACCACAAGATCGAGGTGCCCAGCAAGCCGCGCAGGAGTAAGTAGTCACGCACCCAAGGTTCGACGGTGCCGAGATCCTCGCCGACGACCACAGCTCCGGCGCGATGCGCTTCCAGCGCGACGATGCCGATCATGGCCTCGTGGTCATAGCGCACATAAGTACCCTCGGTTGGGGCGGCTCCCTCGGGAATCCACCAGAGCCGGAACAGCCCGATGATGTGGTCGATCCGGACCCCGCCTGAGTGCCGCAGCACAGCCTGGATGAGCGCGCGAAACGGCTGGTACTCCTGCTGCTCGAGTCGGTCCGGCCGCCATGGCGGTTGCGACCAGTCCTGCCCGAGCTGATTGAACTCATCCGGGGGTGCGCCCGCGGTGACGCCCAAGGCCAGCACGTCCTGTAGGGCCCACGCGTCGGCCCCGTTGGGGTGAACGCCCACGGCGAGGTCATGCATGATCCCCAGCGACATGCCGGCACCGGTCGCTTCCGACTGCGCCGCGGCTAGCTGCTCGTCGAGTTGCCACTGCAACCACCGGTGGAAGTCGATGGCATCCGCGTGCTTGGTCGCGAAAGCCGCGATGCCAGAGGCATCGGGATGCTGCAGCGGCTTCGGCCAACGGTGCCAGTCATCGCCGTACCGCTCGGCCAGCGCGCACCAGGTGGCGAAGTCATCCAAAGCTCGGCCCTGCCGGTCGCAGAACGCGGTATAGGCCAGCTCACGCCCCGCCGAGCGGGGTACCCGGTGGACCAGGGTGAGGGCTGCGCGCTTGGCCGCCCATATCCCGTCGCGGTCGATGACGGCGACCTGGTCCGCCCCCCGTTGCACGTTCTCACGCAGTTGGCGTACCCGCCCTCGCTTGGGTAGATCGGCGTATTCCGGAATCGCCTCGACACGAAGGTAGATCGGATTGAAGAATCGCCGGGATGTCGGCAGGTAGGGCGAGGGCTCCATGGGCGCGGTCGGTGCCGCCGCATGCAGCGGGTTGACCAATACATAGTCGGCGCCATGGCGGTAGGCCGACCAGAGCGCCAAATCAGTCAGGTCCGTCAGGTCTCCGATACCCCAGGACCGCCGCGATCGAACGCTATAGAGCTGCGTGGCCAGGCCCCAGGCTCGACGGTTTCCGAGCTTTTCCGACAGCCCCAGCCAATCCGGGGTGATGATGAGGGCCGTGCTGGTCTCGTAGTCGTGGGATCGCAGATACACCCGGTGGTAGCCGATCGGCAGATCGGTAGGCAGCACGAAGCTGGCTTCGCCGATCCAGCGACCGTCCAGCTCGAACGGCGCAGCGAAGTTGTCGATCTGCGCCACCTCGCCACGCAGCGTGCCATCCTCGAGCTGCAGCCAGACGTCGGCCGGAGCGCCGTGAGTGACATGCGCCCAAAAACGCGTTTGCGCGCCAGCACGCGAGACGATGGTCGCCGGCAACGAGCGCGTCCAATACGACCGCAGGTTCTCGGTCAGGGCGGCGTTGCGCCGCTGTTCGGTGTCCGCCCGAACGCCGAGGGCAGCCAGCACGGCCACCAAAGTGTCCTGAGAGACGAGTATGCACTGGCCGCTCCAGTCCTGGAACTCGGTGGCGATGCCGTACCGGCGGGCGAGTTCGACCAGCGAGGGCGCAAGCTCCGTCATGTCGCCCATCTTGCGTCCAACCCTGAGGACGCGTCGCGCGCAGGGCGACCTTGACGGGGCCCACCCACCCGACATCGACCGCATCGTCGCACTGCGCCGCAGGTCAGCGACCTGCGGCCGGGTGTTTGCCACTTGGCGCGCCACGCCGGCGATTCGCCGCTAACATGCACAGGAGACACAGCGAATCCTTGGGGGGGTCCAGCACGGTCAGCGTCGCATGGCGACTTCTGGCCCGGTGCCCTACGGTTGTCAACGTGATCAGCGTTACGCCGGGTATCCAGGCCAGCATCCAGGCGTTCTGAAACAGAGCGAAAGGTGATCTAACGTGGCTGAACAAGACCGCGGACAGCGGGGGTCAGGCTACGGCCTCGGGTTGTCGACGCGGACGCAGGTAACGGGTTATCAGTTCCTGGCCCGTCGAACCGCGATGGCATTAACCCGCTGGCGCGTGCGGATGGAAATCGAGCCGGGCCGTCGTCAGACGCTTGCCGTCGTTGCATCGGTGTCGGCGGCGTTGGTGATCTGCCTGGGATCGCTGCTCTGGTCGTTCATCAGCCCCTCTGGCCAGATCAACGATTCCCCGATCATCGCCGACCGCGATTCCGGCGCTCTCTATGTTCGGGTAGGGGACCGGTTGTACCCAGCGCTCAACCTGGCGTCGGCACGACTGATCACCGGGCGGGCTTCCAACCCGCATCTGGTTCGGGGAAGCCAGATCGACTCGATGCCGCATGGGCCGCTGGTGGGTATCCCTGGCGCGCCGTCGGACTTCAATCCAGCAAGTCCTGCCACGTCGTCCTGGCTAGTGTGCGACACCGTAGCGGGTCCGTCGACCATGCCGCAGTCGCCGCACGGCGTAACGGTGACCGTTATCGACGGCACACCCGACCTAACTGGTCACCGGCGGGTGCTGAAGGGCTCCGACGCGGTGGTCTTGCGCTACGGGGGTGATGCCTGGGTGATCCGCGAAGGACGTCGCTCCCGCATCGACGCCACAGACCGGTCGGTACTGCTGCCGTTGGGGCTGACGCCCGAACAAGTCACTCAGGCACGTCCGATGAGCCATGCGCTCTATGATGCGCTGCCGGTTGGACCGGAGTTGGTAGTTCCGGAGGTGCCCGATGACGGTGCGGCGGCGACGTTCCCGGGTGCTCCCGGGCCCGTCGGGACGGTGATCGTCACGCCTCAGATCAGTGGACCGCAGCAGTATTCGCTGGTCTTGACCGACGGTGTGCAGACTCTCCCGCCACTGGTGGCCCAGATCCTGCAAAACGCGGGACGCCCGGGCAACACCAAGCCGGTCACGGTGCAGCCCTCCTCGCTGGCCAAGATGCCGGTGGTCAACAGGCTGGATCTGTCCGCCTACCCCGACGACCCGCTGAATGTGATGGACATTCGGGACAATCCCTCAACCTGCTGGTGGTGGGAACGGACCGCCGGTGAGAACCGGTCCCGGGTTCAGGTGATTTCCGGACCCAACATTCCAGTCGCGCCACACGAGATGAACAAGGTGGTCGACTTGGCGAAGGCGGACATGTCCGGCCGCGAGGCTGACCAGGTCTATTTCGGCCCCAACTTTGCGAACTTCGTCGCCGTTACCGGAAACAACCCGGCCGCCCAGACAACTGAATCGCTGTGGTGGCTTACCGAAGCCGGTGCGCGATTCGGGGTTGAGGACACCAAAGAAGCGCGTGAAGCGTTGGGATTGGGGTTGACGCCCAGCCCGGCACCCTGGGTGGTGCTGCGGCTATTGCCACAAGGCCCGACGTTGTCACGTGCGGATGCGTTGGTGGAGCACGACACGCTACCGATGGATATGAGCCCAGCAGAGTTGGTGGTACCGAAGTGAAACGTGGATTCGCCCGGCCGACGCCCGAGAAGGCGCCGGTAATCAAGCCCGAAAACATCGTTCTGCCAACACCGTTGAGCATCCCCCCGCCAGAGGGGAAGCCCTGGTGGTTGATTGTCGTTGGCGTCGTCGTGGTCGGCCTGCTTGGCGGCATGGTGGCCATGGTGTTTGCCAGCGGTTCGCACGTTTTCGGCGGCGTCGGCTCGATTTTCCCCATCTTCATGATGGTCGGAATCATGATGATGATGTTCCGCAGCGTCGGCGCGGGCGGACAGCAGCAGATGAGCCGCCCCAAGCTCGATGCGATGCGGGCCCAGTTCATGCTGATGCTGGACATGCTGCGCGAGACGGCTCAGGAGTCTGCGGACAGCATGGACTCCAACTATCGCTGGTTCCATCCGGCGCCTAGCACCCTGGCAGCGGCTGTCGGTTCGCCGCGAATGTGGGAACGCAAACCCGACGGCAAAGACCTCAACTTCGGGGTCGTGCGCGTCGGTGTCGGCATGACCCGCCCCGAGGTGACCTGGGGTGAGCCGCAGAACATGCCGACCGACATCGAACTCGAGCCGGTGACCGGTAAGGCGTTGCAGGAATTCGGGCGCTATCAAAGCGTCGTCTACAACCTGCCCAAGATGATTTCGCTGCTTGTCGAACCCTGGTATGCCCTGGTCGGAGAGCGCGAGCAGGCGTTGGGACTGATGCGTGCAATCATCTGCCAGCTCACCTTTTCGCACGGCCCTGACCACGTGCAGTTCATCGTCGTCAGTTCCGATCTGGCCGAGTGGGAATGGGTGAAGTGGCTTCCGCACTTCGGTGACTCACGGCGCTACGACGCGGCGGGTAACGCGCGGATGGTTTACAGCTCGGTGCGTGAGTTCGCCGCCGAGCAAGGCGAGCTGTTCGCCGGACGAGGGTCCTTCACGCCACGGCACGCCAGTTCCTCGGCGCAGACGCCGACACCGCACACCGTGATCATCTGTGATGTCGATGACCCGCAGTGGGAGTACGTGATCAGCGCAGAGGGCGTCGACGGGGTGACGTTCTTCGACCTGACCGGTTCCCCGATGTGGACGAACGTCCCGGAGCGGAAGTTGGAGTTCGACAAGACTGGTGTGATCGAGGCGCTGCCCCGCGACCGCGACACCTGGATGGTGATCGACGACAACGCCTGGTTCTTCGCCCTGACCGACCACGTGAGCATCGCGGAGGCGGAGGAGTTCGGTCAGAAGTTGGCCCAGTGGCGGCTGGCCGAGGCATACGAAGAGATCGGTCAGCGGGTTGCCCACATTGGCGCTCGGGACATCTTGGCCTACTACGGCATCGACGACCCGGGCAACATCGACTTCGACTATTTGTGGGGGAGCCGCACTGACAGCATGGGCCGGTCGCGGTTGCGGGCGCCGTTCGGCAACCGATCCGACAACGGTGAGCTGCTGTTCTTGGACATGAAGTCCCTCGACGAAGGTGGTGACGGCCCGCACGGGGTCATGTCGGGTACCACGGGTTCCGGTAAGTCGACGCTGGTGCGGACCGTGATCGAATCGCTGATGCTCGGACATCCGCCCGAGGAGCTGCAGTTCGTGCTGGCCGACCTCAAGGGTGGTTCCGCGGTGAAGCCGTTCGCCGGCGTGCCACACGTCTCGCGAATCATCACCGACCTGGAAGAAGACCAGGCGCTGATGGAACGCTTCCTGGACGCCTTGTGGGGCGAGATCGCCCGGCGCAAGGCGATCTGTGACAGCGCGGGTGTGGACGACGCCAAGGAGTACAACTCGGTTCGCGGCAGGATGCGCGCACGCGGCCAGGACATGGCGCCGCTGCCGATGCTCGTGGTGGTCATCGACGAGTTCTACGAGTGGTTCCGCATCATGCCGACGGCGGTCGACGTGCTCGACTCGATCGGCCGGCAGGGTCGTGCCTATTGGATCCACTTGATGATGGCCTCGCAGACCATTGAGAGCCGTGCCGAAAAGCTCATGGAGAACATGGGTTACCGCCTGGTGCTGAAGGCACGTACTGCCGGGGCCGCCCAGGCGGCGGGTGTGCCCAACGCGGTGAATCTGCCGGCGCAGGCAGGTCTGGGCTACTTCCGGAAGAGCCTCGAAGACATCATCCGGTTCCAGGCCGAATTCCTCTGGCGGGACTACTTCCAGCCCGGCATCACCGTCGACGGCGAGGAAGCGCCGGTGTTGGTGCACAGCATCGACTACATTCGCCCGCAGTTGTTCACCAACTCATTCACCCCACTCGAGGTAACGGTGGGCGGACCCGAGATCGACAAGGTGGTCGCGCACGCCAACGGCGAAGTGGTCGAGGAGGCCGAGGCCGAGGCCGAGGAAGAAGGCATCCGAGTGCCCAAGGTGGGTACCGTGATCATCGATCAGTTGCGCAGGATCAACTTCGAGCCCTACCGGCTGTGGCAACCGCCGCTGACCCAGCCCGTCGCGATCGACGACCTGGTCAACCGGTTCCTCGGGCACCCGTGGCAGAAGGAGTATGGGTCCGCTCGGAACCTGGTGTTCCCGATCGGTGTCATTGACCGCCCGTTCAAGCATGACCAGCCGCCGTGGACCGTGGACACCTCTGGTCCCGGGTCCAACGTGCTGATCTTGGGCGCGGGTGGATCGGGCAAGACGACCGCGCTGCAGACACTGATTTCCTCGGCGGCGCTGACTCACACGCCCGATCAAGTTCAGTTCTACTGCCTGGCGTACAGCAGCACCGCGTTGACCACGGTTTCCAAGCTGCCTCACGTGGGTGAGGTGGCTGGCCCGACGGACCCGTATGGCGTGCGTCGGACGGTGGCCGAGCTGCTGGCCTTGGTGCGTGAGCGCAAGCGCAGCTTCCTGGAATACGGAATTGCCTCGATGGAGATGTTCCGTCGGCGCAAATTCGGTGGGGAAGCCGGTCCGGTGCCCAACGATGGCTTCGGCGATGTGTACCTGGTGATCGACAACTACCGCGCTCTCGCCGAGGAAAACGAGGTGCTGATCGAGCAGGTGAACCTGATCATCAACCAGGGACCCTCGTTCGGCGTGCACGTGGTGGTCACTGCCGATCGTGAATCTGAGCTGCGGCCCCCGGTGCGCAGCGGGTTCGGTTCCCGCGTTGAACTGCGCTTGGCGGCGGTGGAGGACGCCAAGCTGGTGCGTTCTCGGTTCGCCAAAGATGTCCCGGTCAAGCCCGGCCGCGGCATGGTCGCGGTCAACTACGTCCGGCTGGACAGCGATCCCCAGGCAGGCCTGCACACATTGGTGGCGAGGCCGGCGATGGGCAGCACCCCCACCAACGTCTTCGAGTGTGACAGTGTCGTTGCGGCGGTCAGTCGGCTCACGACCTCCCAGGCGCCGCCGGTGCGTCGCCTGCCGGCGAGTTTCGGTGTGGATCAGGTGCGCCAGCTCGCCGCCCGGGATACCCGTCAAGGTGTTGGTGTCGGCGGAATTGCCTGGGCGATATCGGAATTGGATCTGCAGCCGGTGTACCTTAACTTCGCCGAGAACTCGCACTTGATGGTGACGGGCCGGCGCGAATGTGGGCGTACCACAACGTTGGCCACGATCATGTCCGAGATCGGGCGGTTGTATGCGCCGGGCGCCACCAGCGTTCCCGCTCCGCCACCCGGGCAACCTTCGGCGCAGGTTTGGCTGATCGACCCGCGCCGTCAGCTGCTGACCGCGCTGGGCTCCAACTATGTGGAGCGGTTCGCCTACAACCTCGATGGCGTCCAGGCGAAGATGGGCGAGTTGGCCGCCGTGTTGGCCGGCCGGGAGCCACCACCTGGGCTGTCAGCCGAGGAGCTGCTGTCCCGGTCGTGGTGGAGTGGTCCGGAGATCTTCCTGATCGTCGACGACATCCAGCAGCTGCCACCGGGCTTCGATTCGCCGCTGCACAAGGCCGCTCCCTGGGTCAACCGGGCCGCTGACGTCGGTTTGCACGTCATCGTGACGAGGTCCTTCGGTGGTTGGTCGTCGGCAGGTAGCGACCCGATGTTGCGGGCGTTGCATCAGGCGAATGCGCCGTTGCTGGTGATGGATGCCGATCCTGACGAGGGCTTCATTCGCGGCAAGATGAAGGGTGGCCCGCTGCCTCGCGGCCGAGGCCTGCTGATGGCCGAGGACACCGGCGTATTCGTTCAGGTTGCCCTGACCGAGGTGCGAAAGTAAGACCGGGCCCGCTGCGCTGGGCCTGACCGTGTCAGGCCCAGCGCAGCGGCAATGACTTGAGTGCGAACGTCTTTGACGGGAAAGCGATCTCGGGACTGTAGTCGGGCGCCAGTTCGAAGTCGGGCAGTTGCTTGAGCCATTCGGCAACGATCACGGTCAGTTCTATCCGCGCCAAGTGTGAGCCCAGGCAACGGTGTGGTCCACCTCCGAATCCCCAGTGCCGGTGCACCTTTCCGTCCATGACCAGTTCATTGGTGGACATGGCGTCGCTACCGTCGCGGTTGACGGCGGCCATGCACAGCCGCATTTGTGAGCCTGGTGGTAGCGTCATGCCGCCCACGTTGACAAAATCCGTGGTGATTCGTGGAGCAACCGGCGCTGACGGCTCCAGCCGAACGATCTCCTCGATGAAAACCCTTATTTCCTTCGGGTTATCGCGAAGCTGGGTGCGTAGCTGCGGCCGGCGTGCCAACTCGAGCAACGAGAATCCGATCGCGGCGGTCACGGTATCCAGACCAGCAAGGATCAACAGGTGGCTCATGCCCAGAAGTTCGAGATCAGTGAACTCGCCGGGGCCGGTCATCACCTGTGACAACATGTCTGAGCCGGGGTTCTGGCGACGTTGTTGGATCGCGTTGTTGAGGTACTCGAGCAGCTCTAGTTGGCCGACTTCGAGCTCTTCGCGGGTGAGATAGAGCTTGTCGCCGATAATTGCGTCTTTCCACGCGATCACTCGGTCGCGATCCTGCAGCGGCAGGCCATAGAGGTCCAGGAATACCTGGAATGGGTATAGCCGTGCGAACTCTGCCATCGCATCGCATTCACCGCGCCCGGCGAAGCCCGCGATCATCTCTGCCGCGCGGCGCTCCAGTACCGGCCGCGACTTGCCCAGGGCATGCGGGCTGAAGTAAGGCTGCAGCGCCTTGCGGTAGCGGGTGTGCTCGGGCGGGTCGAACGCCAGGGGCACTACGGGCAGCGGATTGCCCGGTGGCTGCAGGATCCGCGACGAGAAGATCTTGGGATTTCGCAGCGCCGCGAGCACGTCCTCGCGCCGGGTCAGGTAGTAGTGGCCATTCATGAAGACCACGGGCCCGGCGTCCCGCAGCGTATTCCACCCGACCGCGCGGTCGGCGGCTAGCGGCAATGTCGAATATTCAAGGCGCGGTAGATAAAACGAGCTGGCCGAACCTTCGCCGGGGGTACTCATTCGCTCAAGTCTTCCGTTTTCCGTTCTAGTCGGAGGTCATCGGGGCCGCCAAACTCTTGATGATACGGTCAATATCGCACGGGCGGCAAACACCCAACAATCCGACATCGATCACATCCGAGTTCATATCCGACGGATTGGCCGCGGAGCCGAGGCCACGAGGGACTCGTGACCATCAATCGACAAGCTAATCTACCTATTGATCGGTGTGGTCCGAGCTGACCTGCTCCAAGCTGGGTTGAGACTCGAGAGAGGAAGTCCGGTGAAGATTCGCCTCGAAAGCTCCAAGTGTGTCGGCCACGCCCAGTGCTACGCGGTGGATCCAGACCTGTTTCCGATCGACGAATCCGGCTACTCGATTCTCGAAGAGCACGAGGTGCGACCCGAGGACGAGCAAGTGGCCCGCGATGGTGTGGCTAGCTGCCCCGAAATGGCGCTCATCCTCGACGAGGAGTGACAAAAGTGGCCGCCTGACGGACCTCGGGCGGCCGCTGTCTTTCTAAACTAAACATTAACGGATAGTTGTATTTAGGTTAACAGCAGTTTAACTATGGTTTACGGGGAATGAATAGTTGGCGTCTTCGGCGCCGGAGGCCGGTCGGGTCATCTAATATGTTCCATATGCAATAGTTCTGCAACGTGACAGCTGTTGCATGATGGTGCTAAGATGCGGTCTTCTCGAGGCTGAAAGCTCATGCGCTGATGACCACAAGTTGGCCGTGACGGTAGCTGCAGATGCTCTCGACAACGCCTCGCCCGAAAAATTCCTGGCGCGCATCTTTCGCACCGCGACGTGTCTCGAAGACCATGCCGGATCAACGAGTAACGCCCGTTCGCAGTGCTGAGGCCGTTTGGCGAGACGGCTTCAATCAGCTGGGCCGGGGGGCAGAAGGTGGTGATTACACGAACGGTCGCGGCCTCGCTGGCCGATGCTGGGGTGGCATTGCTGTGTCCGGATCGCGATTGCGATCGTGGGCGGCTTTAGGAGGGGTGGGTGTTTGATTTCGGGGCGTTGCCTCCCGAGATAAATTCAGGCCGAATGTATACCGGCCCTGGATCGGGGCCAATGATGGCTGCTGCGTCGGCCTGGGATGCTCTGGCGGCCGAATTGAGCTCTGCGGCATCTGGTTACAGTTCGGTGATTGCAGAGCTGACTAGCTCACCATGGCTCGGCCCGGCATCGCGCTCGATGATGTCGGCCGTTGCTCCTTATGTGACTTGGCTCAGCGCGGCGGCCGCCCAGACCGAGACCGCGGCCAGCCAGGCCCGCGCGGCGGCGGCGGCCTACGAGACCGCATTTGTGATGACGGTGCCGCCGCCTGTGATTGCGGCCAACCGGGTCTTGTTGATGACATTGGTGGCGACCAATGTCTTTGGCCAGAACACCCCGGCTATCGCGGCCACAGAAGCTCAATACATGGAGATGTGGGCGCAAGACGCCGCCGCCATGTACAGCTACGCCGGCTCGTCGGCGCTGGCCACGGAGTTGCCGCGGTTCGCGCCACCACCGGATACCACCTCGGTGAACGCGGCCGGAGGTCAGTCCGCTGTCGTTGCCCAAGCCGCTGCCACGCCGGCTGGAGACTCCGCGCAGACCATCACGGCCACCATCCCGCAGCTGCTGTCGTCCGCCGGAGTGCCCGGACTGCAGCAGCTTTCATTGTCTTCAGTGTCGTCGATGTCGCCGTCGGCGGCGTCATCGCCAACCGTGTGGCAGATCATTCAGACGCAAGTACAGAACTTCCTGACCTACGGGCTGCCGACGCCGGACAACAACTATGCTGGCCTCTATCCCGGCATGTACAACGCGCTGAGGCAAACACTGCAGGCCTACTTCGGTGTGGGAATAGGCAACTCCGGCTGGTCGATAGCCCAGCAGTTGACCTTCGGCCCCGGGGGAACCACGGCCGGTGCCGGTGGTGCCTGGTACCCGACACCCGAATTCGCCGCCTTGGGCGCTGATACCTGGCATTGGCACCCGATGGCGAGCTTTGCGTCGTCCAGCAAGGTCGGCGGCCTATCGGTTCCGGCCAGCTGGGGCACCACTCCCGGTGCGGTGGAACAAGCATCCACGAAGCTCGTGAGCACCAATTTCACTACCTTACCGGGCGAAGCGAACCCTGCGAACGGATTGAACGCCGCGCTGCGCGGATTCCCGGTTGGATCGCGCGGCGCCCAGCGCACCGGCAACCTGGGCGTGCGCTACGGATTCCGCTACCCCGTCCTGACCAGACCGCCGTCGGCAGGTTGATGTCATGGCCGCAACAACCACTGCGTGTGACCGTCATCGGATTCAAAGGTTGCCAGTAAATGAAGAGCGGATGAAGAGTGACTGTTCGACGATGAGTATTTCGCAGCGAAGGGGCGCCGCGAAGCCGGTTCCAATTAGCGTTGATAGCAATCAAATCCCGACGGTCTTCGGGCCCGCGGGTGATGAGGAGGAACTCCTATGTCATACGTGACCACACAGCCGGAGGCCCTGGCGGCGGCAGCCAGCACCTTGCAGGGCATCGGCTCGACGCTGAGCTCCCAGAATGCCGCCGCGGCAGCACCCACTACGGGTGTGGTGCCCGCGGCAGCCGATGAGGTTTCGGCGCTGACCGCGGCTCAGTTCGCCGCACATGCCCAGATGTATCAAGCCGTGAGCGCTCAAGCCTCGGCGATTCACGAAATGTTCGTCAATACCCTGGGCATCAGCTCAGGGTCGTACGCGGCGACCGAAGCGGCCAACGCGGCCGCGGCCGGCTAGGGGGTCCGGAAATGGCGATGGATTATGGGATGCTTCCGCCCGAGGTCACCTCGGCGCTGATGTATGCGGGGCCGGGATCATCATCGATGGTTGCGGCGGCCTCAGCCTGGAACGCGCTGGCCGCCGAACTGAATTCGACAGCCCAGGGCTACCTCACGGTGATCACCCAGCTGTCCAGCGAAGAGTGGATGGGGCCTGCCTCCGCAACGATGGCACAGGCCGTCGAGCCCTACATGACCTGGATGTCGGTCACCGCCGGCCAGGCCGAGCACGCGGCCACGCAGGCTCAGTCGGCCGCGGCGGCCTTCGAGACGGCGTTCGCCGCCGTGGTGCCTCCGCCGTTAATCGCCACCAACTGCGCCGAACTGACTCAGGCGCTGCAGACCAACATGTTCGGCTTGAACAACGGTGTGATCGCCCAATTGGAAGCCCAGTATGCGGAAATGTGGGCTCAAGATGCGTCGGCGATGTACAACTATGCCGCCTCATCTGCACTTGCCACGAAGATCGAGTCGTTTACCGAGGCTCCGACGATAGCCAATCCGGCGGCCAGTACCACTCAGGGTGCCGCGGTCAGTGCGGCGCAAGCGACGTCGGCGGCCTCCACCCAAAGCACGGTCCAGAGTTTCCTCAGCCAGATCACCAGCCAGCTTGGACAGCTCGCCTCGCCGAGCGGAACGCAGAGCTTCGTGTCGCAGCTGGGGGCGAGTAATCCGATCCTGACCGAGATTTGGTTCCTGTTGACCGGGCAGACCGTGCTGCCCAACAACCTGGGAACGTTCATGCAGGGCTACTCCAACTACGCCAGCTTCTTCTACAACACCGAAGGTCTTCCGTACTTCAGCGTCGGTATGGGCAACTTCGGTGTTCAGATGGCCAAGACGCTGGGGTTGATAACTCAGCCGGCTGCCGCCGCGGCAGCAGCCCTGCCGAAGGTCCCGGGGCTGGGTGGCGCGCTCGGTGCGATCGGCAGTGCAGGCAGCCAGGTGGCGGCCGGATTGGGCAGCGGCGCCCACGTCGGACACTTGGCGGTCCCGGCATCCTGGCCGGGTGCATCGGTTGCAGAGGCCGTGCGCCCAACGGTCCAGGCGGTCAGTGAGCCAATCACCTCGCCCGAGGCGGCGAACGTGGTCGGCGGCATGCCCGTGGGCGCCACGGGTGCCGGACGTGGGGTCGGTTCAGGTCACCGATACGGGTTCAAACCGACGGTCATGGCGCGCCCACTTCCCGCTGGCTAGCCAGGCAACGCAGATCGCCCCCTGCCGGACCACATCGTCAGCAAGGAGCCTCAGCTCAAAGGGAGCACCGAAAATGTTAAAACGCCTTCTAGTTGTCGCAATCGCGTTACTTGGACCATTGGGAACTGTGGCAACCGCTCACGCGGACAATAATGACGACAGATTTCTCTCGGAATTGCAGTCCGAGGGCATCACAGACCACATTTCGCCCTCGCACGCGATCTTGGCCGCCCACATTGTGTGCCAGAAGCTTGACAGCGGCATGACGCCAACAGAGGTCGCTTACGACGTGCTCAACAGCAGTTCCATGCCCGGATATCACTCCGGCTACTTTGTCGGCGCGGCTATTGACGCGTATTGCCCGCAGTATCGGCCCGAGGAGGGATCGCTCTAGGGCCACGGCGCACCCGCCGGATGGCGACCCTAGTAATAGGGCGGCGGGACTGATTGGATATGCCAGGCAGGGCTCCGGCGTTGTTGATTAGCAGGCTTGTGAGCTGGGGAATTGTGGATTGAGGAGGTCTAGGCGGCGGTTGGCGGTCAAAGCGGTGATCCGGCAGGCTTCGGTGATGTTGTCGGCGCCGTTGAGGCGGTGCAGATTGATCGCGGTGTTGCGTAGCGTTGCTAGGACCTGTGCGCCGTTTCCGGTATGTGCCCTTTGACGGTCTTCGTCGAAGGTGACGTCGCGTATCCAGTGCAGGCTGTTCTCGATTCCCCAGTGTTGACGCATCCAGGTCATGATCGCGGTAGGGCGGGCGTGCTCGAACGGCAGGCTGCAGATGGCATAGACCACCTCCACGCTGCGCTGGTCGGTGGCGGTGATCAAACGTTCACGAGTGATCCGGATGATTTGTTTTGCGTAGGGGAAGCCGATTCCTCGTACAGCGGTGATGATTTGCAGGGTGCGGGTCTCGACACGGCCGTGGCCGCGGGAGTCGTCGGTAGCGGCTGCGGGCACCTCGGCCCAGGGCAGCGCGGTGATACGCGCAAGTATTTTGGCTTGGTTGGACTTGACGATCATCAGGTAGTGCGACTTCAAGGTGGCGCAGATCAACTTCGCGGTGACGACCTGGGTATGCATCGCATCCACGGTGACCAGCCACCGCAAGCTACCCGGCAGCAGCGTGAGCAGGGCACGTACGCAGGGAATTTCATTGCTTTTCTCGGCGACAGCGAGTTGACCGAGCACCAATCGGGCACGGTGGGCGAACACCGACACGAGATGCGTGGCTGTCGCTTTGGCGCGTAAAGCACCACGCAGCATCTTGCCGTCCAACGCGATCGGCACCAATCCACTGGGGTCGCTGCTGGCCACGTGTGCAGTGAAGTAACTGCCCATCCTGGCGTTGAGGTCGGCGGGGTCTAGCCGAGACAAAACAGCGCGGAAGGTCTTCTCACTGGGCCGCCGGAACCGGACCCCTAATTGGGCCAACACATCATCGGGAGCGGTGGCCGCCCATGTGGCAAAACCAGCATAGCCGCGCATCCCCGCGGCAGTGGCCAGAACCGCGATCGCCAACAAAGCCATCAGCGAATACCTCCGACCGCGTGGGTCCCTCGGGTCTGGCACCGAGGCCAACACACCGAGAAACTCCGATCCGATGAGCTCGCTGCGCTCACCAGGACTCCAGCGGTCGAACACCTCTGGAACCGACGACACAGGCAATACTGAAACGGTAGGCACGGGCAACTCCAGACCAACGACGAACAGTAACCAACTCGATCGTTCTCCAGATAGCCCGTGCCTACACTCCGGCCCCAATAGCGCGGCACCAAAGATCATCAACCCAGCTCACAAGCCTGCTAATCAACAACGCCGGAGCCCTGATATGCCAGGGGAGGAGGGGGGAAGTGAGTATGACGACAACGTCTTCGTTTGGGGCTGTCCGGGCCCCGAGCGCCCATGACCGACCGTGGTCGCGAGTTTCGGACTCAGAGTCGTTGACTAGTTGCGCGAATCCGCGGTGGATCAAGACGGCCGGCGCTCATCGAGCCGGCCCACCGAAACTGCCCCACCGTATTGCTGTAGCACCGTCACGGCAGCGCCGAACGAGCCTCGCGGCCGACCGGATGGCTGTCGCGCTGGCAGCTAGACGCCGCAAAATGCCCCGTCGCGCGCTCTTCGGCCAGCAGCCGCACATCCTTGACTGTGAGTTTGCTGAGTGGGATGCTAGGTGCATCGAGCGCTGTTACTGTGTCGTTACTACAGGTGAATTCACGGTGCTATCGCGTGAACAAATGTAAACAGGCCCCGTAGAAGGCAACCTGGCGTCACACAGTCATCTAGTCTCTGCACTAGATGGGCGCCGGGGATAATCGAGGGAGGAATACAGCATGTCGTTTGTGACCACACAGCCGGAGGCGCTGGCTGCTGCAGCCGCAAACCTGCAGGGTATAGGCACCACGATGAGCGCGCAGAACGCGGCAGCGGCGGCGCCGACGACCGGAGTGGTACCCGCGGCCGCCGACGAGGTGTCAGCGCTGACCGCCGCTCAGTTCGCCGCCCACGCGCAGATGTACCAAGCCGTTAGCGCCCAAGCCGCGGCCATTCACGAAATGTTCGTTAACACGCTTGCAACAAGCTCCGGTTCGTATGCGGCCACCGAAGCCGCCAACGCGGCCGCTGCCGGCTGACCGCACTGTCGGTCTCAGACCGGGGGAGGGATCAGGCGCTGCGGTGAGCGCAACACAAACCTCCCATCGGTGGGTGAATTCTGGCTCTGATCGCTCGGCTGCGACGACGCTCCCGGCAGTTGTGAAGTGCTTCGTCGAATCGGACATCGAGGTTCGGGGGCGATGTATGTCGCACCGCGCTGAAATGCTCGGTGACCGCTGGCTGACCGAAAGGAGGGGGGCATCCGTAACTTTTGGGCCGGCGGTTGCGTGAGCGCGTAGCTGATCGGCCATCGCGCTCACCACAACCGAATACACGATCTAACTGACAACCAACCAGCCAATACACAAGGAGAAATTCAGGTGACTGCACGCTTTATGACCGACCCGCACGCTATGCGGGACATGGCGGGCCGTTTCGAAATGCACGCCCAGACGGTTGAGGACGAGGCCCGCAAGATGTGGGCGTCCTCGCAGAACATCGCCGGCGCGGGCTGGAGCGGTATGGCCTCGGCCACCTCGCTGGACACCATGGGCCAGATGAACACCGCTTTCCGCAACATCGTCAACATGCTGCACAGCGTGCGCGACGGTCTCGTTCGCGACGCGAACAACTACGAGCAGCAAGAGCAGGCTTCCCAGCAGGTCCTCCGCG
This sequence comes from Mycobacterium liflandii, assembly GCF_022354805.1. Taxonomy (NCBI): domain Bacteria; kingdom Bacillati; phylum Actinomycetota; class Actinomycetes; order Mycobacteriales; family Mycobacteriaceae; genus Mycobacterium; species Mycobacterium liflandii. The sequence continues at coordinate 3,109,740 of NZ_CP023138.1, forward strand.
GCTAGCGCGCAAAGCCACAGCTGCGTACGCTTTTCTCAGGTTAGGAGAACACCAATATGACCATCAATTACCAGTTCGGGGATGTTGACGCCCACGGCGCCCTCATCCGCGCGCAGGCCGCCTCGTTGGAGGCCGAGCACCAGGCCATCGTTCGCGATGTGCTGGCTGCCGGTGACTTCTGGGGTGGCGCCGGTTCGGTGGCTTGCCAGGAGTTCATCACCCAGTTGGGTCGCAACTTCCAGGTGATCTACGAGCAGGCCAACTCGCACGGCCAGAAGGTTCAGGCTGCCGGCAACAACATGGCGCAGACCGACAGCGCCGTCGGCTCTAGCTGGGCCTAAAACCTAACTTCAGGCGCGGCAGCACACCAACCAACCGGTGTGCTGCCGTGTCTTGCAGTCAACAGCCACGTCGATATCTGAGGTAGGGATGGATCAACAAAGTACGCGCACCGATATCACCGTCAACGTGGACGGCTTCTGGATGCTTCAGGCGTTGCTGGATATCCGGCACGTTGCGCCTGAACTACGGTGCCGGCCGTACGTATCCACCGACTCGAACGACTGGCTCAATGAACACCCGGGCATGGCGGTCATGCGCGAGCAGGGCATCGTCGTCGGGGACACGGTGAACGAGCAGGTAGCCGCCCGGATGAGGGTGCTAGCCGCACCTGACCTCGAAGTTGTCGCCCTGCTTTCGCGGGGCAAACTGCTGTATGGAGTCGTCGACAACGAGGACCAGCCGCCCGGTTCGCGCGACATTCCCGACAACGAATTTCGGGTGGTGTTGGCCCGTCGTGGCCAGCACTGGGTGTCGGCCGTTCGCGTTGGCAATGACATCACCGTCGACGACGTATCCGTTTCCGACAGCGCGTCAATCGCCGCGTTGGTGATTGACGGCCTGGAGTCCATCCACCACGCGGACCCGGCCGCGATCAACGCGGTCAACGTGCCGCTGGAGGAAATGCTGGAAGCCACCAAATCCTGGCAGGAGTCCGGCTTCAACGTCTTTTCCGGGGGGGATCTGCGCCGGATGGGCATCAGCGCGTCCACGGTTGCGGCATTGGGGCAAGCGCTATCGGACCCCGCAGCCGAAGTGGCGGTCTACGCGCGGCAGTACCGGGATGACGCCAAAGGCCCGAGTGCCTCGGTGCTGTCTCTCAAAGACGGATCCGGTGGGCGTATCGCGCTGTATCAGCAAGCGCGGACCGCCGGTTCCGGTGAGGCCTGGTTGGCTATCTGTCCCGCCACCCCTCAGCTGGTGCAAGTCGGCGTGAAGACGGTGCTCGACACGCTGCCATACGGCGAGTGGAAAACGCATAGCAGAGTTTGATAGGAAGCGACGAAATTGCGCGTGCAGCAAGCTTTTTAAGCATAAAATGCGATTGAGACGGCAACACGGCATACTGCTCTAGAATCCGCAGTAAAACTGAAAAGCAACGGCAACTACAACTATTAGTCGCAAGGCGAGGCAAATGAAATTGGAGTTAGTCGAGCCGCAAATGAAAGCGGGCTACGGCGCTTCGGTGTATGTACCGACGGTGTATGTACCGACAGAGCCCCGGGCGCGGCTGAAGTCACGGAGTAACACGTTCGCCACAGCAGGGGGTACAGAACGATGACCGCAGTAGCTGATGCTCCACAGGCCGAACTTGAGGGCGTATCTTCGCCTCGGGCGGTCGTAGTTGGCATCATGGCTGGCGAGGGCGTCCAGATCGGGGTTCTGCTCGACGCCAATGCTCCCGTTTCGGTGATGACCGACCCGTTGCTGAAGGTGGTCAACAGTCGGCTGCGGGAGCTCGGCGAGTCGACGTTGGAGGCCGCTGGGCGCGGTAGATGGGCGTTGTGCCTGATCGACGGCTCGCCGTTGCGTGCTACCCAGTCGCTGACCGAACAAGACGTCTATGACGGCGACCGGCTGTGGATCCGGTTCATCCCGGACACCGAACACCGGTCGCAGGTCATCGAGCACATCTCCACTGCGGTTGCGTCGAATCTCAGCAAGCGATTCGCCTCGATCGACCCAGTTGTCGCGGTGCAGGTCGGCGCGGGGATGGTGGGGACCGGTGTGATCCTTGCCTCGGGCGTCTTGGGCTGGTGGCGCTGGCACCACAACACGTGGCTGACCACAATCTTCGCCTCGGTGATTGCCGTGCTTGTGCTGATGGTCGCCATGATGCTGCTGATGCGTGCCACCACTGATGCGGATCGGCGCGTTGCAGACATCATGCTGGTCAGCGGTCTTGCGCCGCTGACCGTGGCGGCGGCTTCGGCACCGCCTGGTTCCGTCGGTTCTCCGCAGGCCGTGCTCGGCTTCGGGGTCCTGTCCATCGCCGCGGCGCTGGCCCTGCGATTCACTGGTCGACGACTGGCGATCTATACCGCCATCGTCACGATCTGTGGCCTGACGACATTGGCGAGCTTGTCGCGGATGGTCGCCGCGACCAGCGCGGTGACGCTGTTCGCGACCATGTTGTTGATCTGCGTCGTGATGTACCACGCCTCGCCCGCGCTGTCGCGGAGACTGTCGGGTATCCGGCTGCCGGTCTTCCCGTCCGCAACCAGCCGATGGGTATTTGAGGCACGTCCCGATCTGCCCACCACCGTGGCGGTCGCCGCTGGCGGTCCCCCCGTGTTGGAGGGCCCCGCCTCGGTGCGCGACGTGGTGTTGCAGGCCGAACGGGCCCGGTCCTTCCTGAGCGGTCTGCTGGTCGGGTTGGGCGTGCTGATGGTGGTGTCGCTGACCTCGCTGTGCAATCCGCACACCTCGGAGCGTTGGCTGCCACTGATGCTCGCCGGATTCACCTCGGGCTTCCTGATGCTGCGCGGGCGCTCCTACGTCGACCGCTGGCAGTCGATCACCCTGGCCGTCACCGCCGTGATCGTGGTTGCTGCGGTGTCGGTCCGATACGCGCTGGTCTTGTCTTCGCCGTTGTCGGTGTCGATCGTGGCGTCGCTGTTGGTGTTGCTGCCCGCAGCCGGAATGACGGCCGCGGCCGTTGTCCCCAACACCATCTACAGTCCGTTGTTCCGCAAGTTCGTGGAATGGACGGAGTACCTCTGCCTGATGCCAATCTTCCCGCTGGCATTCTGGTTGATGAATGTCTATGCAGCGATTCGGTACCGTTAGCGGCAGGTTGCGGCCTGGTCGCGGATCAACCGCGACCATCGCCGCACTTCTGCTTGCCTCGGGTGCGTTGGCCGGCCTGCCACCGGCGTACGCAATCAATCCTCCGACCATTGATCTGGGAGCTTTGCCGCCCGACGGTACGCCGGGACCGCCGGCCCCGATGAAACAGAACTCCTACTGCACTGAGGTTGGGGTGCTGCCTGGCACCGACTTCAAGTTGCAGCCGAAGTACATGGAGATGCTGAACATCAACGAGGCATGGCAATTCGGCCGTGGCGCCGGGGTAAAGGTCGCTGTCATCGACACCGGTGTGACACCGCACCCGCGGTTTCCCCACTTGATCCCGGGCGGGGACTACGTGATGGGCGGTGACGGGCTGCAGGATTGCGACGCCCACGGCACCATCGTGGCGTCGATGATCGGTGCGGCGCCGGCCAACGGGGCGCTACCGCCTCCGGCAGTCCCACGCCGGCCGGTCACTATCCCCACCACCGAGAAGCCGCCACCGCCGCAGACCGTGACGTTGTCACCTGTGCCTCCTCAAACGGTGACAGTGATTCCGGGGCTGCCGCCGGAGGAAGGGGCTCCCCAGGGTGAGCCCGGACCCGGGCCGGTGCCCCCGCCAGCTCCCGGCCAACCGCCGGCAAGCAACCATGGTGGCGGAACGGTGACGATCCCCAGCTACTCAGGTGGTGCGTGGGTGACGGGGGTCGACCACGCGGGCGGCCCGCGTCCGCTCGACCCGCCGCCGCCGGCACCGGATGCATTCAGCGGGATTGCGCCGGAGGTCGAGCTGATCTCGATCCGCCAATCGAGCCAGGCGTTCGGCCTCAAGGACCCCTACACCGGGGATGAGGATCCGCAGACGCAACAGAAGATCGACGACGTTGAGACAATGGCGCGAGCGATCGTCCATGCCGCCAACATGGGAGCGTCGGTGATCAACATCTCCGATGTGACCTGCATGAGCGCCCGCAACGTCATCGATCAGAACGCGCTGGGGGCCGCAGTCCACTACGCGGCCGTCGACAAGAACGTGGTCATAGTGGCCGCGGCCGGCGACGGCAGCAAGAAGGACTGCAAGCAGAACCCGATCTTTGATCCGTTGCAGCCAGACGACCCACGTGACTGGAACGCGGTCACCACGGTGGTGACGCCCTCTTGGTTCAGTGACTATGTCTTGACGGTTGGCGCAGTCGACACCAACGGTCAGCCGATGACAAAGATGAGCATCGCCGGACCATGGGTGTCGATCGCGGCGCCCGGGACCGATGTCATCGGACTCTCGCCCCGTGACGACGGCTTGATCAACGCGATCGACGGTCCGGACAACTCGTTGCTGGTTCCGGCTGGCACGAGTTTTGCGACGGCGATCGTGTCTGGCGTGGTTGCCCTGGTCCGGGCGAAGTATCCGGAGCTGTCGGCGTACCAAATCAGCAATCGGCTCATTCACACCGCCCGCCCGCCCGCTCGTGGAGTGGACAACCAGGTCGGCTACGGTGTGGTGGATCCGGTGGCTGCCCTCACCTGGGACGTGCCCGAAGGGCCGGTCAAGCCGCCTAAGCAGCTATCGGCACCGCTGGAGCTGCCGAAGCCGCCCGCAGAGCGCAATATGGTGCCAGTATGGGTGGCTGCCGGCGGATTGACCGGTGCATTACTGATAGGCGGTGCGGTGTTCGGTACGGCGACGTTAATGCGGCGATCACGGAAGCGGCGATGAAGGCTCAGCGCAGGTTCGGTTTAGCTTTGTCGTGGGCGCGGTTGACGACAGTGTTCGTGATCGACCTGCTCATTCTGATCGTGGCCAGCCATTGCCCAGACTCGTGGCAGGGCGAGAACCGCATCGCGTGGTGGGTTGGCGTCGGCATTGCCGTGCTGGCCACCTTGTTGTCGGTCGTCACCTATCGCCGGATCACGGTCACCTCGGGTATCACTGCCTGGCTTTGGGATTGGTCCGCTGACCCGGGCACGGCACTGGGTGCCGGCTGCACACCGGCCGTGGATCACCAGCGTCGTTTCGGGCGCGACACCGTCGGAGTGCGCGAGCATCATGGCCGATTGGTCACCGTGATCACCGTCGACGATGGCGAGGGAGATGCCGCGGGTCGGCATCGGCATCGCACCACGCAGTCGGCGGTGGTACCGGTGGCGACTGTAGCCGAGAACTTGCGACAGTTCGATGTTCAGCTCGATGGCGTCGACATCGTGACCGTTGAGGTCCGCGGTGGTGCCGAGGCGGCCCGGGCGTCGGCTTCATTGGATGAGTGGGGCCCGGAAGAGTGGGGAATGGTGGGGGAGAGTCCCGCCGCGAACCGTCGCCGTACGTGGTTGATCTTGCGGATGAATCCCCAGCGCAACGTTGCGGCGATAGCGAGTCGTGATTCGCTGGCCTCGACGTTGGTGACAGCCACCGAGCGGCTTGCCCAGGTGCTCGATGGCCAGAGTTGTGCCGCGCGCCCATTGGCGGCCGACGAGCTGGCCGAGGTTGACAGCGCGATATTGGCCGAGCTGGAGCCGACCTGGAGCCGTCCGGGCTGGCGTCATCTCAAGCACTTCAACGGCTATGCGACCAGTTTTTGGGTAACGCCGGCCGACATCAACGCCGAGACCCTCGATGAGGTCTGGCTCTCGGACGCCCCCGAGGTAGGCGCCACGGTGCTCACGCTTCGTCTGGTGATGCGCGCGGGAGAACCTCGGTTGTCGGCGTGGGTCCGCTACCACAGCGATGAACGCCTGCCCAAGGAGCTATCGGTGGGCCTCAACCGGTTGACCGGCCGCCAACTGGCGGCAGTGCGAGCGAGCCTGCCGGTGCCGTCCACCCGGGCTCAGCTGGTTGTTTCCAGTCGCGAGTTGCTAGACCACGACGAGCTGGAACTGCCTGTGGGGCAAACACAGGAGCACGCGACAAGCGCGACCACAGGGCAATGACCCGCGCACAATCAGCTGCAGACGATGCCCGCAACGCCATGGTCGCCGGTCTTCTGGCGTCGGGCATCTCGGTCAACGGGCTACAGCCAAGCCATAACCCGCAGGTTGCGGCTAAGATGTTCACCACCGCAACCAAGCTCGATCCAGCGATGTGTGACGCCTGGCTGGCACGGTTGCTCGCCGGCGACCAGACCATGGACGTTCTCGCCGGCGCATGGGCGGCGGTAAGAACCTTCGGTTGGGAAACCCGCCGTCTCGGCGTTACCGACTTGCAGTTCCGCCCCGAGGTGTCCGACGGGCTGTTCCTGCGGCTGGCTGTTACCAGTGTCGATTCGTTGGCCTGCGCCTACGCTGCCGTTCTGGCCGAGAACAAGCGTTACCAGGAGGCCTCGGACCTGCTCGACACCACCGATCCCAAGCATCCCTTCGATGCCGAGTTGGTGAGCTATGTGCGAGGTGTCTTGTACTTTCGCACCAAGCGCTGGCCCGACGTGCTGGCCCAGTTCCCCGAGGCAACGCCCTGGCGGCACCCGGAGCTGAAGGCGGCCGGTGCGGCGATGGCGACAACGGCCTTGGCATCACTGGGGGTCTTCGAGGAGGCCTTCCGGCGTGCGCAGGAGGCCATCGAAGGGGACCGGGTTCCCGGCGCGGCCAATATCGCCCTCTACACCCAGGGCATGTGCCTGCGCCACGTGGGGCGCGAGGAGGAAGCCGTCGAGCTGTTGCGTCGCGTGTATTCGCGCGACGCAAAGTTCAGCCCAGCCCGCGAAGCCTTGGATAACCCCAACTACCGACTGGTATTGACCGACCCCGAAACGATTGAGGCGCGCAAGGATCCATGGGATCCGGACAGTGCGCCTACCCGTGCCCAAACCGAAGCCGCCCGGCATGCGGAGATGGCTGCCAAGTATCTCGCCGAGGGGGACGCCGAGCTCAATGCGATGCTCGGCATGGAGCAGGCCAAGAAAGAAATCAAGCTCATCAAGTCGACCACCAAGGTGAATCTGGCGCGCGCCAAGATGGGGCTTCCCGTTCCGGTGACCTCACGCCACACCCTGTTATTCGGTCCTCCTGGTACTGGAAAGACCTCGGTGGCAAGGGCATTCACCAAACAGCTGTGCGGGCTGACGGTGCTGCGCAAGCCGCTGGTGGTAGAGACCAGCCGCACCAAGCTGTTGGGTCGCTACATGGCCGACGCGGAGAAGAACACCGAGGAGATGCTCGAGGGTTCACTGGGCGGCGCAGTCTTCTTCGACGAGATGCATACCCTTCATGAGAAGGGCTACTCCCAGGGCGACCCCTACGGCAACGCGATCATCAACACCCTGCTGCTGTACATGGAGAACCACCGCGACGAGTTGGTCGTATTCGGTGCGGGCTATGCCAAGGCCATGGAAAAGATGCTCGAGGTGAACCAGGGTCTGCGACGGCGCTTTTCGACCGTGATCGAGTTTTTCAGCTACACGCCCGAAGAGCTGATTGCGCTCACCAAACTGATGGGCCAGGAGAACGAAGACGTCATCACTGAGGAAGAAGCTCAGGTGTTGTTGCCGTCGTACACCAGGTTCTACAACGACCAGAACTACTCCGAGGACGGCGACCTGATTCGCGGCATCGACATGCTCGGCAACGCCGGCTTCGTGCGCAATGTCGTGGAGAAGGCCCGTGACCACCGCAGTTTCCGCCTCGACGATGAAGATCTCGATGCGGTGCTCAACAGTGATCTGACGGAATTCAGCGAGCTGCAGATGCGTAGGTTCAGAGAGCTGACGAAAGAAGACCTGGCCGAAGGTCTCAGTGCCGCGGTGGCAGAGAAGAAGACGAACTAGGCCTCGGCGCGGCAAGCACCAAGCCCAGCTAACCCGCAGTCGCCCGGGAGGACGAACCTACACGGGCCCAGACGCGGGGCGCCGTATTCGCCCGGCGCAACCACCGCGAGTCGCGTTCACGCTGGGTTGACCCCGGTGACACCATGACGCTGGTTCTGCCTCACCAGCCGAAGTCTTTGCACGAAAACGGGGCCTCGAAATCGGAATTGGCATCAGTGGTCGGGGGATGCTCCGGGGCGCGCTGGTTCGCCCCGTGGATGGATTGAGATCAACTCGGCTCATCGCGCACCGTTGGGCGGATACGCTATGTCATGCCAAAGCTTGCGCAACACCGGCCGCCCGGTCCAGCAAACACTGCTGGCGGCTTGAACCCGAGTTGCGCAACCACCGCGCACTCCCGTGGGCGCCGGATTGCGACGGGAGGTGGGCGGGACTGAACCAGTTGACAGTGGTTGTGCGAAGTTGGTGACCGTTTCCATCCGATCCGGTCCGGGCAGAAATTCCGCCGTCTGAATCGACTGGCGCCGAGTGCCCGAAGGCACGCGCGAACTGATTGTGCACGTGCCATCGGCAACATCCCGACACCACCACAGCGGCCGAGCCAATAGCCGGGTCGGGCTATCCCAAAGAGGAGAAAGTCCGATGTCTCTTGTCATGACGAGACCGCCAGTCCCGGCACTGCCGGCCGGCAGGCTAGCCAACCAAGGCCCTGCCCCTGTCCGGGGCGAATTGTTTTTGGCTGCAATAGAAGTAGCTCTTCCCGCCCCGGGTTTTGGAAGCGCGCGGCGGCAGCCTGAACCTGATCATCGACGGCGTACCGACACCCTCTCGGCGCGCGGGCTTGGATCGCTTGCGCCGATGATGGCCGCGTCGAGTGCGGCCGGGTAGGGGGCGTTGGAGATGGATTTCGCAGCACTGCCACCAGAGATCAATTCGATACGCATGTATTCGGGGCCGGGCTCAGCTCCGATGCTCGCTGTGGTAACAGCCTGGGATGGGCTCGCTGCCGAGTTGCGCTCGACGGCCGCCGCATACGAGACGGTGATCGCCGTGCTAACCGGTGACGGCTGGCTGGGGCCGGCCTCGGAGTCGATGGAAGCCGCCGTGTTTCCGTACCTGGCGTGGATGAACATCACCGGAATGCAGGCTGAGCAAACCGCCCGCCAAGCGGCAGCGGCGGCGGGCGCGTTTGAGGCCGCGTTCGCGATGACGGTGCCCCCGGCGCAGGTGGCCGCCAACCGCACTCAGTTGCAGACGCTGGTTGCCACCAATCTTCTGGGGCAGAACACGCCCGCCATCGCCGCTACCGAAGCCGCGTACGGCGAGATGTGGGCTCAGGACGCGGCGGCGATGTATGGCTACGCGGTCGGCTCTGCAGCCGCATCGACGCTGACACAGTTCACCCAGCCGGCGCAGACCACCGATCCAAGCGGGCTGGCCAGTCAGTCGGCGGCGGTCACTCAGGCAGTAGGCAGCACAGTCGGCAACCTCACTCAGACGGAGCTGCCACAACTGATGTCCGCGGTGCCGGCGAGCCTGTAGGGGCTGGCCTCACCAGCGGCCGCATCGCCGATAGACGCCATTCCCGGATCCGGGCTGCTTGCCGCACTGCTGAACTTCCTGGATGGCAACGACTGGAACCCGTACGGGGTCTTTTTGAACTCGTCATTGGTGAACGGGTTCGTCTCAGCCGGATACGTCAGCCGTGCCGTCGTCGGACCCGCAATCTGGGCCGCAATGGCCGATATCAATGCAGTGGCACTGGGTGCCCAGGAATCGGCCGCGGTACCGCCCATGGGGTCCGGCGAAGGAAATCCGTCGTGGATACCCGCGGCATCATCGGCAAGCCCGGAAAGTTTGCCGGTTCTGGGTGAGGAGACGGCAGCCACGCTGGGGACTGGAGGAATCTCGGCGGGTATGAACCAGGCTGAGCTGGTCGGGCGAATGTCTGTTCCCCAAAGCTGGGCGTGGCAACAGCGGTGGCCAATCACGCCGGTGCGGCAGCCCCGGGCGGCGGCTGGACCAGTACGGCCGTTGTCCCCGAAGCGGCAGTCGGGATGCCCGGCATTCCAGGTATGCCCGCGGGCATTTACGGGCACAGCCTCGGCAATGCCCCCGGTACGGATTCCGCCCAACGATCATGGGGCGCCCGCCAGCTGCTGGATGACGAGACGGAAGTCACCGTGACATCGACGATCGGTTCCGGGACTGCCGCGGCTACCGAATCTGCCAGCATGACTCCCTCGCGTTGAGGCTCGGGTAATGGTCTTGCCGGCAATGGATTTCGGGGCCCTGCCACCGGAAGTCAACTCCCTGTGCATGTATTCGGGCCCAGGGTCAGCGCCCATGCTCGCCGCTATGGCGGCGTGGGATGACGTTTCCGCGGAAATGCTTTTGACGGCAGCGGCATACGAGTCGGTGCTCTCGGCTTTGCTCAGCGACGGCTGGCTGGGGCCAGCTTCGGCGGCTATGGCGGCAGCGGCGGCCCCGTATGTGACGTGGCTGAGCGCCACCGGGCTACAGGCCGCGCAGACGGCCGGTCAGGCGGCGGCGGCCGCGGCGGCGTTCGAGGCCGCGTTCGCCATGACGGTGCCGCCGAGTGTGGTTGCGGCGAACCGGGTGCAGTTGCTGACGCTGGTGGCTACCAATTTTCTGGGCATCAACACACCGGCGATCGCGGCTACCGAGGCCGAATACGCCGAGATGTGGGCGCAGGATGCGACAGCCATGTACGGGTATGCGGCCGGTTCCGCGGTGGCATCCACGTTGGAACCATTTTCGGAACCAGCACACACCGCCAGCCGCTCCGGGCTGGCGGGTCAGACCGCGGCGGTTGCCCAGGCGGCGAGTACCGCTATGGGCGGCCTCACGCAGACCGAACTGCCCCAACTCATGTCCGCGGTACCGGCAAGTCTGCAAGGACTCGCCGCACCGGCGGCGGCACCGCTGGACACCATTGCAGGGTCGGGTCTGCTTGCTGACATCCTGAACTTTCTGGACGGCAACGATGGAAACGCCTTCGGGACCTTCTTGAACTCCTCATTGGCAAATGGAGTCATCTCGGCCGGATACACGGCTCCGGGGATCGTCGTGCCCGCCGTGATATCGGCAATGGCCGACGTCAATGCGTTGGCCCTAGACGGCTTACCAGGGATTGCGTTGCCAATTACGGGATCCGATTCCGGCGATGCCGTTTGGACAAGAATGACAGTTCCGCAATCGGGCCTGGGGGGAGTCGCCGCGGGAACCAACCAGGCGACCATGGTGGGTCGACTGTCGGTCCCGCCGAGCTGGGCGGGGACCACCGAAGTGACAGATCATGTCGCCACCGCGCTCCCGGGCGCTGGCACCGCTACCGCCCCGGAGGCGAGTGCGGCGATGCCTGGCGTACCCGGGGTACCTGCTCCGGGCGCCTACGCGCGCAGCTACGGCACCGGACCCCGGTACGGATTCCGGCTGACGATAATGCCGCGCCCGCTCTCGGGCGGCTGAACAACGCGCTTGCACCGAAGCCGGCGGAGTTGCGCCGCTCCGCGTGTGTGACCTGAAGACAGCGAAAAGCGCTGCGATGAAACAAAACCCGGCACACGATGGCGCATCGCCTTACCGGCATGATCGGGCAGCCACGGGCGCGTTGGGTTGACGGTCACCGCTTCGAGTGAAACTATGACCTCTGCAAGCACTTCGCTAGGTGAGGCGTCTGCACGGATACAGGCCACTGACCTCGAACGTCGAAAGACGCCCCGGGTCAGGACAGCTCTTCCCGGCTTAAGGGTTGAGCCCAAGTGACTTCCGGCTTGAAAGCGTCGGATACGCCGTGTGGTGCCAAAGCTCTGACGAGAGGGGTGCCGCGCTCAGTCGTCGTGCTGGGCACTCGCCTCTATGTGCTGTGTGACTGGCACCCCGCGTGCCCCGGCCCCGAGGAGGTGAGTGCGAAGTGAGTCCCGGTGATAGACCGTATTCGAGACCAACGGCCATTTCGTTTCGATCCGATCCCGGCGCCCTTTTCGTTATCTGACACGGTTTCATCCACGTTTGTTTGATCGGCACGCCTTAGCCTGTGCTGCGGACGTGTAGCTGAAGCGCGCGAAGTTGCGGTATCGGCGCTGTGTCGTTGTGCGTCAGGAGAAGCCCGATGCCATGTGGCCCCTGGACCGATATAAAGCTGGGCCACAACATAATTCGGTGGATAGCGCCCATGTATAGGGCACCGAGCGTGCACCGGAGCGCAATCGGGCGCTAGGGCTACGCAACCCGATGCCCGCCCCGCGTCCCACTCGGCCGTAACGGCCGCCAACGCCATCACGGCCAGGTAGAGAAAGAAGCCAGCGATGACCGCCAGTCTGGATTTCGCCACACTGCCACCCGAAATCAATTCCGCACGTATGTATTCGGGGCCAGGCTCCGCCCCGATGCTTGCCGCAGCCTCAGCCTGGAAGGGCCTGGCTGCGGAGCTTCGCGTCACCGTGTTGTCCTACGACTCAGTGCTCAGGGCGTTGACCGGCGAGGAATGGTACGGCCCGGCGTCGGCCTCGATGGCGGCTGCGGCAGCGCCGTACGTGGCATGGATGAGCACCACCGCCGCGCAGGCTGAGGAGAGTGCGGTACAGGCGGCAGCCGCTGCGGCAGCCTACGAAGCTGCCTTCTCGGCCACCGTGGCGCCCACGGTGATTACAGCTAATCGGGCTCAATTGATGGTGCTGGTCGCGACCAATGTGCTGGGGCAGAATACTCCGGCAATCGCAGCCGTAGAGGCCCAATACTGCGAGATGTGGGCCCAGGACGCCATGGCCATGTACGGCTATGCCGGCTCGTCGGCCGCCGCCACGCGGCTAAGCGAGTTCCTCGAGCCGCAGCACAACACCAATCCGGCTGGGCTGCTGGCACAGCAGTCAACGCTGGCCCAGCTGATGTCGGCAGTTCCCAACGTGTTGCAGGGACTGGCGTCTTCCAACACTTCGGCATCCGCGCCGTCCGGGCTGCTGAGCACGTTGCTGTCCGGCAATGGCCAGTCCTGGCTAGCCACGCTGTGGTCGGAGTTCGGGCCCAACGCCAATATCTGGAACACCATCGCCTCGACCGGCTTTCTGCTGCCGAGCAATATGGTCACCCCCTTTCTCGGCATGCTGGGCACCGCAGCGGTGGCGGATGCGGCCGAGGACGCGCTCGGAACCACGGGTTCTGGCGCGCTCGGCGGTGCGCTTTCCGCGCCGCTCGGGTCCGTCGGTGGCCAGGCCGGGCTGGCGGCCGCGGGCAACGCCGCCATCGTCGGCAAGTTGTCGGTGCCGCCGAGTTGGACGGGGGCAGCTCCACTGGCCAGCCCGCTGGGTTCAGCCCTGGGCGGCACACCGATGGTCGCGCCTCCGCCGACGGCGGCGGCCGGCATGCCCGGCATGCCGTTCGGGAATATGGCTGGGCAGCCGTTTGGGCGGGCTTTGCCCCAATACGGCTTCCGCCCCATCTTTGTCGCCCGCCCTCCCGCGGCGGGATAGCTGCGGGGAAATCTGCGGCCGAGGCGAAGTCGGATCACGCAAAGGACATCGTCGACCACGTCCGGTAGTCATGTTGCTCCGTGGGCTGCGGTATTTGCAGCGCACAAGCTTCACGCCCGGCCGCGGGACCGTCATGGCACGCCGGGCGATGGCCTGCCAGCAAACCTGCAGCAACCAGCCAGCCGAGTAACAGCCGATTGTGAACCTGGTTGCCCGCGAGGTGCGTAACCTTCCTCCGACGCAAGGAGAACGCCCCATGACGAGCAGCCGTCAGTTCGGTGAAGTCGATGCTTACCCGGTCGTCTGGAGCCCCGGCTCCGGCTGATCCGGTACTGCGCCGGTAACTGCCTGCGCCACGGGAGTGGACATCGTTCCCCCTGGCAGTTGGCGACGTTCGCACCCACGTGTTCAGCAATCAAACTCCTCGCCATCACGCATCAAATCCGGGAGGCCATGCGGCAGCCTTATCCGTTGGTAGCGTCGCACCGTCGGTCATTACGGTGGGTAGCGTGAAATTACTACATGAATTCATATTAGTGAAACTGTAATGCTGTTCTTAGTGGGACATTTCCGCTCGTTCGAGAATGGCGCCGTGCGATTTCGCCTGCAAAATACAAATATGGACTTGTGTGTCAATAATCGCCCATCGATCGTGTTTGTCCTCTGCGTTGATGGTGAACGCGGCTCCGCCTGGGCGGTGGTTTGCCATGAGTTGGGTTATAACTGTGTCTAGGTGCATAGGTAGTGGCGGCAGTGCATCGCTGAGCGGAAGCTTCACACGCGCCGCTGGGGTGGTGAGATCGATTTTTAACATCGAGATCACGCGGCGGGAACGCGGTGCAAATATGCCTCATTCAAGATCAACGTCGTATGCGGCCATGGGGGCGCGAATAGTGGCTAGCCAAAGGACGATTTGGGATTTTTTCCGCGGGGATATGAGATAGTTTTTGTTGTGGCTCGGTGGATCAATCATTGGAGAGTTCAGGGGGTGGTTAATGAGTTCGATAAGAGCCGAGGCCAGCATCGTGCGGGACTACAGCTTCGTGATTACCCTGGCGTTCAGCTAAGAACCGGAGGTAGCAGATGATTGACTTTGGGGCGCTTCCGCCGGAGATCAACTCGGGGCGGATGTATGTGGGGCCAGGCGCGGCGCCGCTGATAGCTGCGGCCGCGGCGTGGGACGAGCTGGCCGCCGAGCTGCAATCCATGGCAGCTTCGTATGGCTCAACGGTCCAAGGCTTGACCGTGGCACCGTGGACCGGTGCGTCGTCGATCACGATGGCGGCAGCGGCCGCACCCTACGTGACCTGGATCAATACCACGGGCGTTCAAGCCGAGCAGGCCGCCACCCAGGCGAAGCTGGCCGCCGGCGCGTATGAGACGGCATTTGCGGCCACGGTGCCACCGCCGGTGATCGCGGCCAATCGCGCGTTACTGATGGCGCTGATCGCGACCAACATCTTCGGACAAAACACTCCCGCTATCGCGGCCGCCGAAGCCCAATACCTGGAGATGTGGGCCCAAGACGCGGCGGCAATGTACGCCTATGCCGGCACTGCGGCCGCGGCCTCGGCGCTGACGCCATTTACCGAGCCGCCGCAAACCACGAATCCGGTGGCGGGGGCCGCTCAATCCGTCGCCGTGGCCCAGGCCAGCAGTACCGCCGCCAGCTCAGACGTAGTGTCCCAGCTGGCCGGACTGATCACCTCGGTACCGAATGCGCTGCAAACCCTCGCGACAACGAGCGCCGCACCGACCGCGGCGTCCATCCTGCCCGAGGTGTCCCTGCCTCCATGGCTCGCCACCAACCTGGCGAACTGGAATACCATCATGGCAACCTTGACCGGGCCATTCTCACTGCAGGGGATCAGTTCGATACCGGGTGGCCCGTTCCTGTCTTTCGGGCAGGTCTACGCCTACGTGCAAAACGCTCAGGGGCTCAACGCCTTCTACAGTCCGAAAGCGATCACCGGGACGCTGGCGCCGCTGGTTCCGGAGATCAGTCCCGGCGGCGTCGGATTGACTTCGGCGTCGGTATCGAACTCGGTATCGGGGACGATGGGGCGCGCCGCCCTGGTGGGCAGCATGTCGGTGCCGCAAGGCTGGACTCAGGCCGCACCCGCGATGCGACTGGTCTCATCGGTGCTATCCACCAACCTGGCGGCCGCGCCGACCGCTGGGCTACCGGGCGAGGCGGGGGTCTTCGGCCAGATGGCGCTGTCCAGCCTCGCCGGACGTGCCATGGGGGCCAGCACGTTTGGTTCGTCCAGTGGGGGTGTCGTGGCGAACTCGCTCGGCGGGGTTGTTGCCGAGGCCGACCCAGCCGCCGCCACCATCATCGTGATCCCGGCGCTCGACGAATAGGACGCCGACTGCCATGAATCACGAGAACTCCTACAGCAGCCCGGCCCGGGCGATCCAGGCACAGAAGTCCAGGTAAGGGGTACCGCATGTTCTATGCAGCGTTTCCGCCGGAGATCAACTCGGGCCGGATGTACACCGGTCCTGGATCGGGGCCGTTGCTGGCCGCCGCGGCAGCCTGGGACGCGGTTGCCGCGGAATTGCAGTCCACGGCCGCCGCGTTTTCCTCGGTGATCGCAAGCCTGACCAGCGGGCCATGGATAGGTCCGTCCTCGCTGGCGATGGCGGCCGCGGTCGCACCCTACGTGACGTGGATGGGCGCCACCGCCGCACAAGCCGCGCAGGCGGCGACACAGGCCACCGCCGCGGCGACCGCCTACGAGACCGCGTTTGCCGCACACGTGCCACCGGTCGAGATCGCGGCCAATCGCGCGCAATTGGCAATGCTGGTGGCCACCAACCTATTCGGCCAGAACACTGCGGCCATCGCCGCGGCCGAGTCGCAATACGCTGAAATGTGGGCACAAGACGCCACCGCGATGGACGGCTACGCCAGCTCGTCGGCGGCCGCCAGCGAAGTCACGCCATTTGCCGAACCACCGCAAGTCGTCAATGCTGCCGGGTTGGCCAGTCAAGCCGCAGTGGTGGGCCAAGCTGCCGCTGCCTCCCCGGCCGCCACCGTGCAGGACCTGCTGGCAACTGGCCCCATCTCCTGGTTACTGCAGTTGGGTGCCGACCTCAGCACCGGCTATACCGCAGCGGTCACCGCGCTGCTGAACGGCCTTTTCGGGCCATCCGGCGCGACGACCTATTTAACGCTGTACAACGCCATCAAGACTCCGCTGAACTTCACCACCGGGTTTAACGACATCGGCCTGCTGATCAACTTCCCCGCCTCGCAGTTCCTCAAGTTCGCCCCGCACCCCGGGCTCGGCCCGCTTCCCAAGGACGCGTTGGGAGGCGGCCTCGGGCTGGCTCCGCACTGGAACCAGGGCACGCTGTTCAGCGCGATACAGCCGGAGGCGATGACGCCGCACTGGGGGCGCGGCACCCTGGTCGGAAAATTGACGGTTCCACCGAGCTGGGCCGCGGCCACGCCGACCATCAGGACCGTAGCCGCCGCGCTGTCGGCCGCCGGACCCGAGGCCGTCCCGGCAGCGGCACTCGGCGAGGGAGGGCTGCTCAGCTCCATGGCAGTGGCGGGCATGCTCGGAAGTGCCTTTGGTGCCGGGGCCCCGGACGCGTACAAACGCGCCGGCGTCCGCAGTCGCCTCACTCCGCTCAAAGACCTCAAAGACGCCACTTCACCGGAAAAGTTGAAACGTCTGGTCGCGCAAATATCGGAGAAGCCCGAAAGTGTCCAGCACCATACTGTCGATCAGGAAGGTCTTGACAGTCTCTTGGAGCAGCTGGCGAAGAAACCCGGTATCCATGCTGTGCACCTGTCCAAAGGCGACAAAGCCAAAGTCGTGCCCACCGATGCGCAGCCAGGCTAGTGGGGAAGTGCAGTTCGACGTTGGAGCTGCCCAATGATGGGCCCCGATGCCGGGATCTCGAAGCGTCTTACCCGCGCTGCGCTGCCACAATCGCGTCACTAGAGCGCCAAATAACCTGCGCGCCAAGAAGATTGGAACAGCATTCGGGGAATTTCGACTCGCAACGGTGGGCATCATCGATGCCAGTGCCGCATTCCGCTGCGGCAGTGGCTAGACCACACACATTTAACAGCTATGCCCCAGCTCGAGCTGGAATAATTGGCAATAGGCAACTGCTGTGGGATCGGAGAATGGCTAACAATGAAAACGCTATTTGCTCTCCTCGGGCTGTCTGCCATGATTTGGCT
Source organism: Mycobacterium liflandii (assembly GCF_022354805.1). Classification (NCBI taxonomy): domain Bacteria; kingdom Bacillati; phylum Actinomycetota; class Actinomycetes; order Mycobacteriales; family Mycobacteriaceae; genus Mycobacterium; species Mycobacterium liflandii. The sequence continues at coordinate 3,127,322 of NZ_CP023138.1, forward strand.
GGCCGCGCCCGCGCACGCACACCCTGACGAAGGCGGGGGGGACGATGTCGGCTTTCTTGCCGCACTGCAAAATGCCGGTATCACTTATTCCAACCCGGACCAAGCCATCGGATCGGCCAAGGCGGTGTGCTGGTGTCTGGACGGCGGCGAATCCGGCCTGGAACTGGTTCATGATATGAAGACCCACAATCCCGGATTCAATATGGAGGCGGCATCGCAGTTCGCTGTGCTGGCGGCGACCTACTACTGTCCGCATCACCTCAGCCACGCCTGATCTAGCAGGTCGCGGCTTTCGGCTCAACCATGCGGCCGAAAACGAAATTGCCCAAATCGCACCGAATGGATCGCCCCTGAGCCGCCGGTAGGTCGTCGCTGAGTACCACTACGATGCGGCCGGTTCGCCTTGACTCCACCTGTCGTTAACCCAGGCGTGCTTAGCTGCCGTCGCCATCGTGTCGGTCAGGAAGGGAGTGCGACGCCAGTGCAGAACCTGAGCGTTGCTGAGTTCACACTTCGATTGGCGGTCGGACTCGGCTGTGGCGCCCTCATCGGCATCGAGCGGCAATGGCGCGCGCGCATGGCCGGGTTGCGCACCAATGCCCTGGTGGCCACCGGAGCCACGCTATTCGTCTTGTACGCCGTCGCGACCGAGGACAGCAGCCCCACCAGGGTCGCGTCCTACGTCGTGTCCGGTATCGGGTTTCTCGGCGGTGGAGTAATCCTGCGGGAGGGATTCAACGTCCGCGGCCTCAACACCGCCGCCACCCTGTGGTGCTCGGCAGCGGTGGGCGTGCTGGCGGCCTCCGGACACTTGATCTTTGCGCTGATCGCTACCGGCACCATCGTCAGCGTTCACTTGCTGGGACGCCCACTGGGCCGACTGATCGACCACGACAACGGGGTCGAAGAGGATGAAGGCCTGCAGCCCTATCGCCTACAGGTTCTCTGCCGCCCCAAGACGGCGAAGTACGCGCGCGCCCAGATCGTCCAACACATCGCCAGAAACGACATCATTCTCCGTGGCATTCACACTGGCCAGGCCAACGACGACAACATCGCGTTGACCGCCCACATCCTTTTGGACGGTCACACGCCCGCCAAGCTAGAGCGGCTGGTGGCCGAGCTGTCCCTACAACCAGGCATCTACGCAGTGCATTGGTACGCAGGTGAGCAGTCCAATCCCGTGCTGCCCGGCACCGAGCCGGACTGACCTACGGCCGGTCCTGTAGGTCCGGAGCGGCGGCTGCCAACAGGTCCGCGCGATCTCGGGTCAGCGGCGGGTAGATCCGCTCAGTGTTGATGGTCTGCTTGGTGGCCTTGGCCTTCGCGCCACGCGACACCACCATCCGGTCCCACCCCTCGGTGTAGACCGCGCCGGCCGGTCCCAGATCGAGAACCGTTACATACCAGGGAATCCGCAGGGCCAGCAGTGGCTCGCCGAACAGGTCGCTGATCACGTTGTAGCCCGCATACCGTCCCATCGGCCGCCCGTGCTGACACGACATCACCGACACGTGGTCGTCGTCCATCTGGGCGGCGGCCACATCGCCCGCGGCGAATATCTCGGGAACCCCAACCACCCGCAGGTAGTCGTCCACCTCGACACGCCCCAGCCGATCACGGTGTACCGGCAGTTGTTCGGCCAGCGAATTTGCGCGCATGCCGGCGCATCACACCACGGTGGCTGCCTCGAGCAGCTCACCCGATGACAGCGCCACGCCAGCCTCGGTGACCGCGGTAACACCGACCGCGGTCCTGGTCTCAACACCGACCTCGGACAACGCTTCCTCGATCACCGGCCGCGCTGACGCACCCATATCCGAGCCGACCACGGGGTTGTGGTCCACCAGTACCACTCGGGGGACGACGGCACTGTGGGCGAACAACTTTGCGAGCCGAGCGGGCAGCTCGCAAGCGGTTTCGATCCCGGTCAACCCGGCTCCCACCACCACGACCGTGGCCGCGGCGGCCGCTGGCGGCCGATCGGCCAGTTGTTGCAGGTGACATTGCAGCCGGACGGCACCCTCATAGGTGTCCACATCGAATCCGAACTCCTGCAGGCCAGGAAGGTCGGGCTTGGCCACCTGACTACCCGAGGCGAGCACCAAGCGGTCGTATTCGTACGTCTGGCCGTCGGCGGTGCGCACTCGGCGTGCCGCGGCGTCGATCCCAACCACCACCGCGGGAATATGTGAGACCCCGGCTGGATCGAGGAGGTCGGCGAGCGGGATCCGACAGGTACTCAGATCGGTTTCGTAGTTGCGAACCCGGATATCGTGAAACGGTTTGGCGCTCAACACCGTAATGTCGACGGACCCGGGCGGTACGGCGAGCTCCTCGACTCGCCGCGCGGCGCCCAGGGCCGCCCACAGTCCCGCGAAACCAGAACCAATCACCAGTACCCGGTTCAACCGCTCAGCCCCTCGCTCATCCGGGCCAGCGCCGCGGCCGCATCATGGCCCGGCATCAGCATCCACACGTGTAAACCTCTGTCGCGTTCATACCATCCGATGTCGAGCCCCTCGTCAGCGGCGCGCTCCCGCAACGCGCGCGCATCGGGATTGAGCACGTCATGAGTCCCAGTGAATATCGTCAGCCGGGGCAAGCCGATCAGCGGGCCGACGCTCGGGCTCAGCAGGGGAGTGCCCAGCGGATCTCCGCCCGCGTACCGCAGTCCCGCGTACCGCAGTCCCGCGTCGCGCAGCGCATGGCACAGCGCGAACGCCATCCCGCCCCCGGCCGGATCACCTCTGAACGCAACCGAATTCGGGTCACTGGTCTGCAAAATCCGGTGATAGAGCCGCAAGAGGAACGGGAACACCTTGCGGTAGGTGAGTTCGGGGGCGATGGGGTAGATCGGCAGGGCTCCGGCGTTGTTGATTAGCAGGCTTGTGAGCTGGGTTGATGATCTTTGGTGCCGCGCTATTGGGGCCGGAGTGTAGGCACGGGCTATCTGGAGAACGATCGAGTTGGTTACTGTTCGTCGTTGGTCTGGAGTTGCCCGTGCCTACCGTTTCAGTATTGCCTGTGTCGTCGGTTCCAGAGGTGTTCGACCGCTGGAGTCCTGGTGAGCGCAGCGAGCTCATCGGATCGGAGTTTCTCGATGTGTTGGCCTCGGTGCCAGACCCGAGGGACCCACGCGGTCGGAGGTATTCGCTGATGGCTTTGTTGGCGATCGCGGTTCTGGCCACTGCCGCGGGGATGCGCGGCTATGCTGTTTTTGCTACATGGGCGGCCACCGCTCCCGATGATGTGTTGGCCCAATTAGGGGTCCGGTTCCGGCGGCCCAGTGAGAAGACCTTCCGCGCTGTTTTGTCTCGGCTAGACCCCGCCGACCTCAACGCCAGGATGGGCAGTTACTTCACTGCACACGTGGCCAGCAGCGACCCCAGTGGATTGGTGCCGATCGCGTTGGACGGCAAGATGCTGCGTGGTGCTTTACGCGCCAAAGCGACAGCCACGCATCTCGTGTCGGTGTTCGCCCACCGTGCCCGATTGGTGCTCGGTCAACTCGCTGTCGCCGAGAAAAGCAATGAAATTCCCTGCGTACGTGCCCTGCTCACGCTGCTGCCGGGTAGCTTGCGGTGGCTGGTCACCGTGGATGCGATGCATACCCAGGTCGTCACCGCGAAGTTGATCTGCGCCACCTTGAAGTCGCACTACCTGATGATCGTCAAGTCCAACCAAGCCAAAATACTTGCGCGTATCACCGCGCTGCCCTGGGCCGAGGTGCCCGCAGCCGCTACCGACGACTCCCGCGGCCACGGCCGTGTCGAGACCCGCACCCTGCAAATCATCACCGCTGTACGAGGAATCGGCTTCCCCTACGCAAAACAAATCATCCGGATCACTCGTGAACGTTTGATCACCGCCACCGACCAGCGCAGCGTGGAGGTGGTCTATGCCATCTGCAGCCTGCCGTTCGAGCACGCCCGCCCTACCGCGATCATGACCTGGATGCGTCAACACTGGGGAATCGAGAACAGCCTGCACTGGATACGCGACGTCACCTTCGACGAAGACCGTCAAAGGGCACATACCGGAAACGGCGCACAGGTCCTAGCAACGCTACGCAACACCGCGATCAATCTGCACCGCCTCAACGGCGCCGACAACATCGCCGAAGCCTGCCGGATCACCGCTTTGACCGCCAACCGCCACCTAGACCTCCTCAATCCACAATTCCCCAGCTCACAAGCCTGCTAATCAACAACGCCGGAGCCCTGGGTAGATCGGCACCGTCATGGTGCGGCGCAGGGTGTTGGCGAATCTTGCAATCGCGGGCCAGTGGAAATGAGGCAACAGATCCGGCACGTACCCGCCGCCGTGCAGACATAGCAGGTGAGGTTCGATCCCGCGTCCCCGGACAGTCGCGGGCTGACCTCATAGACCGTGGGTGGGCGGCCCAGCGGTCCAGCTCGGCAACCGGAAACAGTCGGCAGCGCTGACCGGAGGCGCGTAACAGAGCCGGTAGGGCATGCTGGGCTTGCGCGGCGGGCCGTCCATGGCGCTACCTCCACGATTGCCGGGCCTTTTGGCCCTGGGGCGGCAAACCGGATATCAGTAGTCTGTCTAACGTGAGTGCTCTACCAGGCTTCCTCGCCGTCTTGCCCGGCGAAATGCGCGATCCGGTGTTGTTCGCCATCCCATTTTTTCTGTTCCTGTTGACGGTCGAATGGGCGGCCGCTCGCAAGCTGGAAAAACTCGAGGCAGGCGCCACCGAAACACCGCGGCCGGTATCGGGCTCCTACCACACCCGCGATTCCGTCGCGAGCATCTCGATGGGCCTGGTATCACTGGTCACCATCGCTTTCTGGAAGACGCTGGCCTTGCTGGGTTACGCGGCCATCTACACCTATGTCGCCCCGTGGCATCTTTCGCCGGGGCGCTGGTACACCTGGGTCATTGCGATCGTGGGCGTCGACCTGCTGTATTACACCTATCACCGCATCGCTCACCGAGTCCGGTTGATCTGGGCCACTCACCAGGCACATCACTCCAGCGAATATTTCAACTTTGCCACCGCGTTGCGGCAGAAATGGAACAACAGCGGCGAGGTGCTCATGTGGGTTCCGTTGCCGCTGTTGGGGTTACCGCCCTGGATGGTGTTCTTCGGGTTTTCGGTGAGCTTGATCTACCAGTTCTGGGTGCACACCGAGCGAATGAACAAGCTGCCACGCTGGTTCGAGTTCATTTTCAACACTCCGTCGCATCACCGGGTGCACCATGGGATGGACCAGATGTACCTGGACAAGAACTACGGGGGCATCCTGATCATCTGGGACCGGCTGTTCCGCAGCTTCCAGGCGGAGACCGCTCGGCCGCACTACGGACTGACCAAACCGGTCGACACGTTCAACATCTGGAAGCTGCAGACGCGTGAGTATGTGGCGATTGCTCGCGATTGGCGATCGGCGACAAGGCTGCGTGACCGGCTAGGCTACGCGTTTGGGCCGCCGGGGTGGCAACCGTCGACGACGGCAACACCTCGGGCCGAGGATGCAGCCACTGTGACCACGTCTGGCTAGCGTCCGACTTAGCCGATGTAACGGCCGGGGGGCCGTTTACGAAAAGTTATTCGTCAAGTCGAGATACGCCGTAACGTCTAACTGTGGTCGGCATTGCGCCGGCCCCGAAGGGTAGATTCCATGGTTCGCCGCCTGGCATTGCGTGCTTTCGCCGTATCAGCCACGACCGCGGCCCTCGCGTTCGCGTGGGCGCCGGCCGCACGTGCCGAACCGCCGCTGGTGTTCCCCGGCATGGAGATCCACCAGGACAACCACGTCTGCACCCTGGCCTGGGTCGATCCCGCGATGCACATGGCCTTTACCGCGGGGCACTGCCGAGGCGACGGACCAGTCACCGACCGGGGCAACGCCATCATCGGGCAGCTGCGGGCCTTCCGCGACAACACACCCAGCGGTACCACGGTGGCCACCGATCAGACGATCGAAGACTACGAAGCGATCATGCTGGTTGATGGGGTGCGGATCAGCAACATCATGCCGGGGGGACGCCCCTTGACCTCAAACCCGGGTCTCGCGCTGCAACCTGGCCAAGCGGTCTGCCATTTCGGCATCACCACCGGGGAAACGTGCGGGACCGTCGAGAGCGTCAACAATGGGTGGTTCACCATGACCGGTGGCGTCGAAAGTCAGCGGGGTGACTCCGGCGGACCCGTCTACGTTGCCGGCGCAGGGCCAGGGCAGCTGGTGGGGATCTTTAACAGCATCTGGGGCGATTTTCCCGCCGCGGTCTCCTGGCAGCGCACCTCTGACGAGATGCGCCAGGATCTCGGAGTGCCGTTTGCCGGCTAAAACGCCCGCGGTCGCGATTCGGCCGGAATCCCGGAGTCGCTGACACCGCTGCGTCCGACCGACCACCTACCCGCGCCGCTCGCCGAATTAGAACGTGTTCACCTGGGCCCGGCGTTACCGCCACTAGTGACGATGGCAAAGTTCCTCTGCGCTCTTTCTGGGCTCAGCGGGCTGAGCTATCCTGCGAGACGATGAACCTTTCTGTCCGGTCGCCGACACAGATTGCGTGGGTCACCCCGGATCTGGATGCTACAGAAGCAGCGCTCACAGGCTTATTGGGCGCTCGCAAGTGGGTGCGGATACCCGATGTGCACTTTGCTCCGGACAGCTGCAGCTATCGCGGCAAGCCCGCCGACTTTGTCGCGAGTATCTCCCTGAGCTATCTCGGCGACATTCAGCTGGAGCTGATCTCTCCGGTCCGCGGAGAGAATATCTATAGTGACTTTCTGCGCGATTGCGGGCCGGGCCTGCATCACATCTGTCTGGAGGTCGAGGGCCCCGAGCAGCTTGAGATCGCACTGGCCGAGGCCGCTGACCACGGCGCCAGCGTGGTCCAGCGCGGCTCGATGCCGGGGGGAATTCAGTTCGCCTACGTCGCGGCACCACAGGCGGGGGTGCCGTTTGTGGAAATTGCGTACTTCTCGCCGGAAATCAAGGCGTTTTATGACTACATCAAACGGGAGCAGCGTTGAACACCGAGATACCAGCGACGGTTAGCTCAGACACGGTGACCTCATGGACGGATGACGTCGATGTGGTGGTAATCGGCTTCGGTATCGCCGGGGGATGCGCAGCAGTCGCGGCGGCCGCCGCCGGCGCCCGGGTGCTGGTGCTCGAACGTGCCGCCGCGGCGGGCGGAACCACATCGCTGGCCGGAGGGCATTTCTATCTGGGCGGCGGAACGGCGGTCCAGCAGGCGACCGGTCACTCGGACACACCCGATGAGATGTACAAGTACTTGGCTGCGGTGTCGCGCCAGCCCGATCACGCCAAGATTCGCGCTTACTGCGACGGTAGCGTCGAGCACTTCAACTGGCTCGAAGACCTCGGCTTTCAGTTCGAGCGTAGTTACTTTCCCGGGAAGGCGGTGATCCAGCCCAACACCGAGGGATTGATGTTCACCGGCAATGAGAAGGTTTGGCCCTTCTTCGAAAAGGCGGTGCCGGCGCCACGCGGCCACAAGGTGCCGGTTCCGGGTGACACCGGCGGCGCGTCGATGGTGATCGACCTGCTGCTCAAACGAGCCGCGAGCCTGGGGGTGCAGATCCGCTACGAGACGGGCGCCACCGAACTCATCGTGGCCGGCTCGGGAACGGCGGCCCGGGTAGCCGGAGTGATGTGGAAGCGGTTCACCGAAACCGGCGCGATCAAGGCGAAGTCGGTGATTATTGCTGCCGGGGGATTTGTGATGAACCCCGAGATGGTCGCCAAGTACACCCCGAAACTGGCCGAGAAGCCGTTCGTGCTCGGCAACACCTACGACGACGGGCTGGGCATTCGGATGGGGGTGTCGGCCGGCGGCGCCACCGAACACATGGATCAGATCTTCGTTACCGCTCCGCCGTACCCGCCATCGATCCTGCTGACCGGCGTCATCGTCAACAAGCTCGGACGGCGTTTCGTCGCCGAGGACTCATATCATTCCCGCACGGCGGGGTTCATCATGGATCAACCCGACAGCGCGGCCTATCTGATCGTCGACGAGGCACACCTGCAGCATCCCAAGATGCCGCTGGTTCCGTTGATCGACGGGTGGGAGAGCGTCGCCGAAATGGAAGCCGCACTTGGCATTCCGGACTGCAATTTGGTTGCGGCGCTGGATCGCTACAACACCTATGCCGCGCGCGGCGAGGATCCCGACTTTCACAAACAGCCGGAATTCCTTGCCCCCCAGGACAAGGGGCCATGGGGAGCATTCGACATCTCGCTGGGCAAGGCGATGTATGCCGGCTTCACCCTCGGTGGACTGGCCACATCGGTCGACGGCGAGGTGCTGCGAAGCGACGGGTCGGTGGTGGCGGGCCTATATGCGGCCGGCGCGTGCGCCTCCAACATCGCCCAGGATGGCAAGGGCTACGCGAGCGGTACGCAGCTGGGGGAGGGATCATTCTTCGGGCGCCGTGCCGGAGCCCATGCCGCGGCGCACGCGGGCGCCCGCGTGGCCCCCTAAGTCATCACGGCACATCGTGTCGATCGCCGCGGCCGTCCGGCACCGCTAGCTAGCCGCCGCCGGGAAATCCCCGCCGAGCAACACGATGTGCGTCATCGGAGGGGCGGCTTCGCCGTTGATGCCGTCTTCGCCGAGCAGCAATCCACGGCTGCCCCCGTCGCCGCCGATACCCGCGAGCACTCCGGAAGCGCCGTTGCCGCCGTTGCCGCCGGTGCCGATCAACACGGCGTCGCCGCCCTGGCCGCCGTCTCCGCCGCTGCCGCCGGCCGAAAGAAGGTCGCCTTGCCCGCCGGCGCCGCCCGCGCCGCCATCACCGACTATTTGTCCGCCGGAGCCACCGGTTCCGCCGGCGCCACCATCGCCGCTGGAACCGCCGCCGGCGCCACCGGACCCGCCCGACCCGAGCCACCCGGCATTCCCACCGGTTCCGCCGGTTCCGCCGCCGGTGCCGCCGAACCCGCCGAACCCGGCGTCGGAGAACAGCAAACCGGCATTGCCGCCGCGTCCGCCGGCACCACCAATACCCGTGCTGGTGCCGACTCCGCCCACCCCGCCGAACCCGCCGGTCCCGCCGCTGCCGAACAAGAACCCGCCGTTGCCGCCGGCACCGCCCGCGCCTCCGTCGGCGTTGAATCCCAGTTTCGCAATCCCGTCGCCGCCGCTGCCGCCCGATCCGCCCGGGCCGCCCAGCAGGCCGGCATTCCCGCCGGCCCCGCCGGCACCATCAATGCCGCCGGTGAATCCACCGGCCCCGCCGTCACCGCCGCCGGCGCCGAAAATCCCGCCGAACAGACCACCAGCGCCGCCGGCACCCCCAGCGCCTCCGGTGCCGCCGTCAACCAATGAGGGGGCGACTCCGCCGCCTCCGCCGGTCCCACCGGCGCCCAACAGTCCGCCGGCACCACCAGCCCCGCCCACACCGCCGCCGGCGCCGGCCCCGGCCCCACCGGCTCCACCAGCCCCGCCGTCGCCAAGCAGGAATCCACCGGCCCCGCCGAATCCGGGGTTGCTGATCCCCGTATTCGCGCCGGCACCGCCCGCACCGCCGGCACCCACCAGCCCGGCCGCACCGCCGGCACCGCCGGCGGCTCCCGGGGTCGCAGCGGCAGACCCCCCAGCTCCGCCGTCGCCGAGCAGCCAACCGCCCGGCGCGCCAGCCGCCCCGCTACCCGCGGAACCGGGCAGGCCGTTGCCGATCAGCGGGCGCCCGGTCAGCTCCTGCACGGGTGCGTTGATTGCAGCCAGCGCCTGCTGTTGCAGGGCGTGCACGGGGGAACTACCCGCCGGGGCGTTGAATCCGTCTGCGCCCAGCAGTAGCCCGCTGATTCCGCCGCCGCCATCACCACCCGGCGTTTCTCCTACTCCGCCGACTCCGCCGTTGCCGCCATTGCCGATCAGGACGCCATTGCCCCCGAGGCCACCGGCGCCACCATCATTGCCGCCCTGCCCGCCGGCGCCGCCTGCTCCGCCGTTACCCAATAGCTGTCCACCGCCGCCGCCCCGGCCGCCGGCGCCTCCATCGCTGATCGTGCCGAAGCCGCCGGCGCCGCCGGCCCCGCCGCCGCCCAGCCAGCCCGCGTCCCCGCCGGCGCCGCCCGCTCCGCCGTCGATCGAGCCGGCACCACCGACCCCGCCGGACCCGCCGCTGGAGAACATGAGTCCCGCGTTGCCCCCGGCCCCTCCGGCGCCCCCGTCACCGTCAAAGGCGTGACCGCCTGCCCCACCGGCGCCCCCGGTGCCGAAAAGCAGGCCTGCGTCCCCGCCGGCGCCGCCGTCACCACCCGAGTGACCGCCGGTTGCGCCCATGCCGCCGGCCCCACCGTCACCACCGGTTCCGCCGGTCAGGAAGCTCGCCCCACCGGCTCCGCCCACCCCGCCGGGGCCGAACAACAGCCCACCGGCCCCGCCGTCGCCGCCGGCCTGGCCGGCCGCACCCGAGCCGCCCGCACCACCGTTGCCGAGTAACCAGCCGCCGGCCGCCCCGTTTGCGCCGGTCCCGGGCACACCGTTGGCGCCGTTGCCAACCAACGGCCGCCCGGTCAAGTCCTGCACTGGTGTGTTGATGGCGTTGAGCGCAGTTTGCAGCGGGTCTTGCAGGAACGATGCGTTGGCCGCTTCGGCGCCGGAATAGGCTTGCGCACCGGCGGCGAAGACCCGCTCGAACTGGGCGTGAAACTCCGCGACTCGAGCGCTGATCTGTTGATACGCCTGACCGTGGCCGGAAAACAACGCCGCGATCGCCGCCGAAACCTCATCCTCAGCGGCAGCCACGATCCCCGTCGTCGACCCGGCCGCGGCCGTATTCGCGGCATCGATCACCGACCCGACACCAGCCAGATCGGCCGCAGCCTCCGCCACCATGTCCGGCACCGCCAGCACAAACGCCATCACGTTCTCCTCCCAGAACCAAATACCAATGAATCTCGCTGGATCGGCCAGAAAAACCTGCCGCTAACGAGGTTGGGTCGGGACATTACGCGACGGCATGCCAAAAATGTCCTAATTGGAAACCATTTTAATTGCGGGTTCGATGAATTGTTGAGACACGAATGACTTTCAGCGATATAGCGCAATAGGCGGATCGATCGAGGCAAGTTGATGCCCGAATATTCATCACACTCGGAATATCGCCCGGGTCAGTGTCGGTGCGCCATGCGCCCGGCCGCGGGTGGTCCAGTCAGGCTGCGGGAGAGTGGGTTCCAGTAGTATCGCGGCGGCCTGCCATGGTGGGCGATGACGAGAAGATAAACAATTCCTGACCGGTTGAATTAGCACCCCGAAGATGCCGATTGATTCACCGGATGGTGAGCCGTAGATTTATTGCCGGATGATATCCGCAATTGACGCCGAGGTCGGTGGCGGGCCATGAATTCGCCATGCAATAGCTCTGATGAATGGGACCGCTCGTCGGCTCTGGCGAAAAGGCTGCCGCTTCCGCCGGGAGCGGGGCGTCGTTAGGCCGGTGCCGGCTCCTGGTTCACCGGACCCAGCCGCCAAGGGCCGCCGCCGAGCAGTTCGAGCTGCTGGTTATGCAGTCGCTCCAGCGCGGGTCGATGGCTGACGCTGACCACAATGCAGTCCGGTAGCTCGTTGCGCAGTAACTCGTAGAGCGCGAACTCGAGACCGGTGTCCAGCGCCGACGTGCTTTCGTCAAGGAAGACGGCTTTGGGTTTGGTCAGCAGAATCCGGGCAAACGCCGCCCGCTGTTGCTCACCGGGAGAGAGGACTTTCGCCCAGTCGCGTTCTTCGTCGAGGCGGTCGCACAGCGGAGCCAGGGCGACCTTGGTCAGCGTGTCGCGCACAGCCTCGTCCGGGATGTCGTAAGGGGAATTCGGGTAGCACACCACGACTCGCAGCGAGCCCAACGGCACATAGGGCAGCTGCGACAAGAACATCGTGTCGTTGGCACCGTCTGGGCGGCTCAGAGTTCCCGAGGCGAACGGCCACAGCTCGGCCAGGCTGCGCAGCAACGTCGTTTTGCCAGAGCCCGACCGGCCGGTGATCACCAGTGAGTCGCCGCGGTCGAGCCGGACATCCAACGGGTCGATCAATCGATCTCCAGCGGGGGTGCGAACCTCAACATCGGTGAGTTCGACGGACTCGTCGCTGCTTGGCTTGGTCAATACCGCAGGCAGTGCGCGCCCCTTCTCGTTGGCATCGACCAAGCCGTGCAGACGGATGATCGCCGCCCGGAAAGAGGCAAATGCGTCATAGTTGTTACGGAAGAACGACAGCGAGTCGTGAATGTTGCCGAAGGCCGTGGCCGTCTGGCCGACGTCGCCGAAGTCGATCTGCCCCGCAAACAATCGCGGCGCCTGGATCACCCAGGGCAACGGCACGATGGTCTGGCTCACGGACAAGTTCCAGCCGTTGAACGCGATGCTGCGGCGGACATATCGGCGATAGTTGCGGATGACCGGTAGAAAGCGGCGCTCCAACTGTGCGCCTTCCACCCGCTCGCCGCGGTAGAAGCCCACGGCCTCGGCCGCATCCCGCAATCGCACCAGCGCGTAACGGAAAGCGGCATTGAGCTTTTCGTTACGGAAGCTGAGCCAGATCAGCGGCCGCCCGATGACGAACGAGATGATCGTTGCCACCAAGACGTAAATCAGCACGGTCCAGAACATCGCCCGCGGGAATGACAAGCCGAAGATATTCAGCGTGCCGGACAGGTTCCACAGAATCGCGGTAAAGGAAATCACCGAGATGATCGACTGCACGGCCCCGAACAGCAGCGTGCTGGCGGTCCCATTGGACGGCTGATTAGGTGTTCCCCCGGCGCCCGCGGTGAAGACGTCAATGTCTTGCTGAATACGCTGGTCGGGGTTGTCGATCGTTTCGTCGATGAACAGATCCCGGTAGTAAGCCCGACCTTTGAGCCAGTCCTTGGTGAGATGGTCGGTGAGCCACACCCGCCACGCGATGATGAAGCGCTGGGTCAGGTATATGTCGGCCATGACGCGGGCCACGTGTATTACTGCCATGACGCTGAAGACCCCGATGGACATCCAGAATCCTCGCACGCCTGAGCGTTTCACCGCTTCGTCACTGGCGGCGGTGCCCTGGAAGGCCTTCTGCAATGCGGTGTACATGTCATTGCCCTGGTAGCTGAACAGCACATTCAGTCGCACCGCCAGCACTACCGAAAACAACAGCACACCGAGCATCAACCACACGCGAATGCTTTTGGGGCCGATGAAGTACTCGGAGGTGATTCGCCAGAACTGCCGGCCCCACGGCGTGAAGAACTTGAAGAGGGCCAACGCGGCGATCACGCAGACGGCGCTGATCGCCCACGCTTTAGCCACCCAAAACACCGAATCTACGAATGCACTGGACCAGTCGATGGAGGGCGTAAACGGCTTCGGGCCCAAGATCGGTACTCCTCACGGTCGAGGTGTTGAGGTGATTGCTCAATACAAATCCTTCGGCGAAGGTACCCCAGGGCTCCGGCGTTGTTGATTAGCAGGCTTGTGAGCTGGGGAATTGTGGATTGAGGAGGTCTAGGCGGCGGTTGGCGGTCAAAGCGGTGATCCGGCAGGCTTCGGCGATGTTGTCGGCGCCGTTGAGGCGGTGCAGATTGATCGCGGTGTTGCGTAGCGTTGCTAGGACCTGTGCGCCGTTTCCGGTATGTGCCCTTTGACGGTCTTCGTCGAAGGTGACGTCGCGTATCCAGTGCAGGCTGTTCTCGATTCCCCAGTGTTGACGCATCCAGGTCATGATCGCGGTAGGGCGGGCGTGCTCGAACGGCAGGCTGCAGATGGCATAGACCACCTCCACGCTGCGCTGGTCGGTGGCGGTGATCAAGCGTTCACGAGTGATCCGGATGATTTGTTTTGCGTAGGGGAAGCCGATTCCTCGTACAGCGGTGATGATTTGCAGGGTGCGGGTCTCGACACGGCCGTGGCCGCGGGAGTCATCGGTAGCGGCTGCGGGCACCTCGGCCCAGGGCAGCGCGGTGATACGCGCAAGTATTTTGGCTTGGTTGGACTTGACGATCATCAGGTAGTGCGACTTCAAGGTGGCGCAGATCAACTTCGCGGTGACGACCTGGGTATGCATCGCATCCACGGTGACCAGCCACCGCAAGCTACCCGGCAGCAGCGTGAGCAGGGCACGTACGCAGGGAATTTCATTGCTTTTCTCGGCGACAGCGAGTTGACCGAGCACCAATCGGGCACGGTGGGCGAACACCGACACGAGATGCGTGGCTGTCGCTTTGGCGCGTAAAGCACCACGCAGCATCTTGCCGTCCAACGCGATCGGCACCAATCCACTGGGGTCGCTGCTGGCCACGTGTGCAGTGAAGTAACTGCCCATCCTGGCGTTGAGGTCGGCGGGGTCTAGCCGAGACAAAACAGCGCGGAAGGTCTTCTCACTGGGCCGCCGGAACCGGACCCCTAATTAGGCCAACACATCATCGGGAGCGGTGGCCGCCCATGTGGCAAAACCAGCATAGCCGCGCATCCCCGCGGCAGTGGCCAGAACCGCGATCGCCAACAAAGCCATCAGCGAATACCTCCGACCGCGTGGGTCCCTCGGGTCTGGCACCGAGGCCAACACATCGAGAAACTCCGATCCGATGAGCTCGCTGCGCTCACCAGGACTCCAGCGGTCGAACACCTCTGGAACCGACGACACAGGCAATACTGAAACGGTAGGCACGGGCAACTCCAGACCAACGACGAACAGTAACCAACTCGATCGTTCTCCAGATAGCCCGTGCCTACACTCCGGCCCCAATAGCGCGGCGCCAAAGATCATCAACCCAGCTCACAAGCCTGCTAATCAACAACGCCGGAGCCCTGGAAGGTACCCGAAGGAGGTGGCTAGGCTTCCCAAATATGACGGACATGAGCACCGACGCCGCCCCAGTCCAAACCGTTCATGCCGGCCGGCTTGTCGCCCGTAGGCTGCGCGCCAGCGGTGTCGACACCGTGTTCACCCTATCGGGCGGCCATCTGTTTTCGCTCTATGACGGCTGCCGCGACGAGGGCGTCCGGTTGGTCGATACCCGCCACGAACAGACCGCGGCGTTCGCCGCCGAAGGCTGGTCGAAGGTCACCAGGGTGCCGGGCGTGGCGGCGCTGACGGCCGGCCCCGGGGTCACCAATGGCATGAGCGCAATGGCCGCCGCCCAACAGAACCAGTCGCCACTGGTGGTCCTGGGGGGCCGGGCACCGGCAGGGCGATGGGGGATGGGCTCGCTGCAGGAAATCGACCACGTGCCGTTTGTGGCGCCGTTGACCCGCTTTGCCGCCACCGCCCAGTCCGCCGAGGATGCCGGTCTCCTGGTCGACCAAGCGCTGCGGGCCGCGGTGGGCTCCCACTCCGGGGTCGCCTTCGTC
Source organism: Mycobacterium liflandii (assembly GCF_022354805.1). Classification (NCBI taxonomy): domain Bacteria; kingdom Bacillati; phylum Actinomycetota; class Actinomycetes; order Mycobacteriales; family Mycobacteriaceae; genus Mycobacterium; species Mycobacterium liflandii. Next base: position 3,142,657 of record NZ_CP023138.1, read on the forward strand.
GATTTCCCGATGGACCACGTGTTTTCCATGGCACAAGATGACGGTCGGCCGGGCGTTCTGACCGAGCAACCGGCAGCCGCACAACACCCGGCCCCGAACGGCCGGGAAATCGATCGGGCCGCCGAGTTGCTCTCGCGGGCCCAGCGCCCGGTCATCATGGCCGGAACGAATGTCTGGTGGGGCCACGGGGAGCGCGCGCTGCTGCGCCTTGCCGAAGAACGGCAGATTCCGGTGCTGATGAACGGGATGGCGCGTGGCGTCGTGCCCGCCGACCATCCACTTGCCTTTTCGCGGGCCCGATCAAAGGCGCTGGGCGAGGCCGACGTCGCGCTGATTGTCGGCGTGCCGATGGACTTTCGTCTGGGCTTCGGCGGAGTCTTCGGGCCGCAGACCCAGCTCATCGTGGTGGACCGCGCCGAGCCCGAACGCCAGCATCCACGACCCATTGCCGCCGGCCTCTACGGGGACTTGAGTCAGATCCTGGCGGCGCTGACCGGACCTGATGCTGGTGACCATCAGAGCTGGATCCGCGAACTGCGCGACACCGAGACCGAGGCACGCGAACGGGAGAAGACCGAACTCGCTGAAGATCGGATCCCGCTGCACCCCATGCGGGTGTACGCGGAATTGGCGCCGCTGCTGGATCGCGATGCGATCGTGGTCATCGATGCGGGCGATTTCGGGTCCTATGCCGGGCGTGTCATCGACAGCTACCAGCCGGGCTGCTGGCTCGACAGCGGCCCGTTCGGCTGCCTGGGATCGGGGCCCGGCTACGCCCTGGCCGCCAAGCTGGCCCGGCCGGAGCGTCAGGTGGTGCTGCTGCAAGGCGACGGCGCATTCGGGTTCAGCGGAATGGAATGGGACACGTTGGTCCGCCACAACGTGCCGGTCGTGTCGGTGGTCGGCAACAACGGCATCTGGGGTCTGGAGAAGCACCCGATGGAAGCGCTCTATGGCTATTCGGTGGTGGCCGAGCTGCGCCCGGGAACCCGCTACGACGAAGTGGTACGCGCCCTGGGCGGCCACGGAGAGCTGGTGGCCGCGCCCGCTGAACTTCGTCCCGCGCTGGAACGCGCCTTCGCCAGCGGGCTTCCGGCCGTCGTCAACGTTCTCACCGACCCGAGCGTCGCCTACCCGCGCCGATCAAACCTGGCCTAGGCGGCTCGCCGCGCGTCGCGGGCAGCGAGCGTGCGCAGTTGTACAGCGGCGCCCGGCGTGTCGCGCACAAACACGCACGCTCGCCGCGGTTTGGGCGTCGCGTACCGTTGGGCTGTGTCCAAGACCACGCGCGCCCAGTCGGGCCGCCTGAGCAGCCGATTCTGGCGGCTGCTCGGCGCCACAACGGAAAAGAATCAAAACCGGTCGCTCGCCCAGGTGACCGCTTCAGCTGAGTTCGACAAAGAAGCCGCCGACCTCAACGACGAAAAGCTGCGCAAGGCGGCCGGGCTGCTCAATCTGGAAGACCTCGCCGACTCCGCCGACATTCCCCAGTTCCTCGCGATCGCGCGGGAAGCGGGCGAGCGGGCGACCGGGCTGCGACCGTTCGACGTGCAGTTGCTTGGCGCCCTGCGCATGCTCGCCGGCGACGTGATTGAGATGGCTACCGGTGAGGGCAAGACTTTGGCCGGCGCGATCGCGGCCGCTGGCTACGCGTTGGGCGGTCGCCATGTCCACGTCGTGACCATCAACGACTACCTGGCCCGCCGCGACGCGGAGTGGATGGCGCCACTGCTGGAAGCGATGGACCTGACGGTCGGCTGGATCACCGCCGAATCAACCGGAGCAGACCGCAGAGCCGCATACGAATGCGACGTGACATATGCCTCGGTCAACGAGATCGGCTTCGATGTGTTGCGCGACCAGTTGGTGACCGATGTCGCCGACCTGGTCTCACCCAATCCGGATGTTGCGCTCATTGACGAGGCCGACTCGGTGCTGGTCGACGAGGCACTGGTCCCGCTGGTGCTGGCCGGGACGACTCACCGCGAGACACCGCGGCTGGAGATCATCAAGCTGGTGGGCCAACTCGTCAAAGACAAGGACGCCGACGAGTACTTCGCCACCGACGCCGACAGCCGCAACGTCCACCTGACCGAGGCCGGAGCGCGCAAGGTCGAAAAGGCGCTGGGCGGCATCGATCTGTACTCCGAAGAGCATGTCGGGACCACGCTGACCGAAGTCAATGTGGCCCTGCACGCCCATGTGCTGCTGCAGCGCGACGTGCACTACATCGTGCGAGACGACGCGGTTCACCTGATCAACGCGTCGCGCGGTCGCATCGCACAACTGCAGCGCTGGCCCGACGGGCTGCAGGCGGCGGTGGAGGCGAAGGAAGGTATCGAAACCACCGAGACCGGAGAGGTGCTCGGCACCATCACGGTGCAGGCACTGATCAATCGGTACGTGACCGTGTGCGGCATGACCGGAACCGCGTTGGCGGCCGGTGAGCAGCTGCGCCAATTCTACAAGTTGGGCGTGTCGCCGATACCGCCGAACACCCCCAACATTCGTGAGGACGAATCCGACCGGGTGTACATCACCGCTGCGGCCAAGAACGACGCGATCGTTGAACACATCGCCGAGGTACATGACACGGGACAGCCGGTCCTGGTCGGCACCCGCGACGTTGCCGAGTCCGAAGATCTGCACGAGCGGCTGTTGCGCCGCGACATTCCCGCGGTGGTGCTCAACGCCAAAAACGATGCCGAAGAGGCTGCGGTCATCGCCGAGGCCGGCACTCTGAGCAGGGTCACCGTCTCGACCCAGATGGCCGGGCGTGGAACCGATATCCGGTTGGGCGGATCCGATGAAGCCGACCACGACCAGGTCGCCGAACTGGGCGGGCTGCACGTGGTGGGCACCGGCCGCCACCACACCCAACGGCTGGACAACCAGCTGCGCGGCCGCGCCGGGCGCCAGGGCGATCCCGGATCATCGGTGTTCTTCTCGAGCTGGGAAGACGACGTTGTCGCGGCCAACCTGGACGGCAACAAGCTTCCGATGGAAACCGACGAAGACGGCCAGATCGTCAGCGCCAAAGCGGCCGGGCTGCTCGACCACGCCCAGCGAGTTGCCGAGGGCCGCATGCTCGACGTGCACGCAAACACCTGGCGCTACAACCAACTGATCGCCCAGCAGCGCGCCATCATCGTCGACCGGCGCAACACGTTGCTGCGCACCGCAACCGCACGCGAGGAACTCGCGGACTTGGCGCCCAAGCGGTACAAGGAGCTATCCGAGACAGCGTCCGAGGACCGCCTCGAGAAGATCTGTCGGATGATCATGCTCTATCACCTCGACCGGGGCTGGGCAGATCACCTGGCATACCTGGCCGACATCCGGGAAAGCATTCACCTGCGGGCGCTCGGTCGGCAGAATCCGCTTGACGAGTTTCACCGGATGGCGGTGGACGCGTTTGCCTCGCTGGCCGCGGACGCGATCGAGGCGGCACAGCAGACCTTCGAAACCGCCAACGTTCTCGAAGACGAGCCCGGGCTGGATCTGTCCAAATTGGCCAGGCCCACGTCGACATGGACCTACATGGTCAACGACAACCCACTGTCCGACGACACTCTCTCTACGCTGAGCCTGCCCGGCGTTTTCCGGTGAGCCGGGGCGGCAACCGTGCAGCCGGATTCATGTTCGTGCCCTACCGTGGGGCCAGGTTCCCGTTCGGGCGTTCGGCGCCCGTGATGCGGGCTCTCTCGTCACCCAGCTAAGGTCACCGCTCATGAAGCCAGTGCTCGCACAGAATCGGGTGCTGACGGTACCGAACTTGCTGAGCGCCATCCGCCTGGCCCTGATCCCAGTGTTCGTCTACGTAATGCTGATCGCGCCCGCCCATGGCTGGGCGGTGGCGATTCTGATGTTCAGCGGGGCCTCGGATTGGGCCGACGGCAAGATCGCCCGGCTCCTCAACCAGTCGTCCCGGCTGGGCGTGCTGCTGGACCCCGCCGTTGATCGGCTCTACATGATCACGGTGCCCATCGTGCTGGGGCTGAGCGGGATCGTGCCGTGGTGGTTCATCGCGGCACTGCTGGCCCGCGACGCGGCGCTGGCCCTGACTCTGCCGGCGCTGTGGGGCCGGGGGGTGTCGGCGCTGCCGGTCACCTACGTCGGCAAGGCCGCCACGTTTGCTTTGATGGCCGGGTTTCCGGTGCTGTTGCTGGGCCAGTGGGATGCGTTGTGGAGCCGAGCGCTCAAGGCATGCGGCTGGGCGTTTCTGATCTGGGGTCTGTATGCATACCTCTGGGCATTTGTGCTCTACATCGTGCAGATGACGATGGTGGTGCGCCGGATTCCCAAGATCAAGCACCGGACTTTCCAGCCGGTCGGCCGAAATGCGGGCGGGGATGGCTGAGGTGGGCCGGCTGCTCGGTGGCTATGACCCCAACGCCGGCTACAGTGCCCACGCCGCGCGGCCTAAACGGAACCCGGTGCCGTCGCTGCTTCGTGCCCTGCTTTCCGACCACCTCGATCCCGGTTACGCCGCGGCAGCCGCCAAACGCGAGAGTTCCGGCGCCCAGCGAACTGTTCGAGCCCGCGCTTTCGGCTGGCTGTGGCAGGCCCTGGCGGCCACGTTGGTCGCCGCGGTTTTCGCTGCCGCGGTCGCGCAAGCGCGCCTGGTTGCCCCCGGCGTGCACGCGGCACAGCAGCTGCTGGTGACCAGTGTGCGTTCCACTCAGGCCGCTGCCGCCGAACTGGCCCAGCGGCGCAGCGCACTCTCGGCGAAGGTCGACGACGTGCAGCGGCTGGCGTTGGCCGACGACGTCGAAGGACAACGGCTGCTGACCCAGCTCGACGCCCTCAATCTGGCGGCTGCCAGCACACCGGTCATCGGCCCTGGCTTGACGGTGACGGTGACCGACCCCGGTGTCGGGCCCAATCTTTCCGACGCATCCAAGCAGCGCGTCAGCGGCAGCCAGCAAATCATCTTGGACCGCGATCTGCAGCTCGTGCTCAACTCGCTGTGGGCAAGTGGGGCCGAGGCTGTCTCGGTCGACGGTGTCCGGATCGGACCGAATGTCACCATCCGCCAGGCCGGTGGAGCGATTCTGGTCGACAACAATCCCACCAGTAGCCCGTACACCATCCTCGCTGTCGGACCGCCTCACGCGATGCGAGACGCCTTCGACCGAAGCCCCGGCATGCGCCGTCTTAAGCTGCTGGAGATCTCCTACGGTGTCGGCGTTAGCGTCAACGTCGGCGACGGTCTGGCACTGCCCGCCGGATCCATTCGAGATGTCAAGTTCGCCAAGCAGATTGGGCCCTAGTGAGAGAAGCTCTGGTATTAGTGGTGTGCGGGGGAGAGAAGCCGACGGGAAATCAGCCAGCATGATCGGAATTGCGGCACTTGCCGTGGGCATCGTGCTGGGCCTGGTTTTCCACCCCAGCGTGCCCGAGGCCATCCAGCCGTATCTGCCGATCGCGGTGGTGGCCGCGCTCGACGCGGTGTTCGGCGGACTTCGCGCCTATCTCGAGCGAATCTTCGACCCAAAGGTCTTCGTGGTGTCGTTCGTGTTCAACGTCTTGGTAGCCGCCCTGATCGTCTATGTGGGCGACCAATTGGGCGTTGGGACGCAGTTGTCCACCGCGATCATCGTCGTGCTGGGAATTCGCATCTTCGGCAACGCGGCGGCGCTGCGGCGCCGGCTGTTCGGAGCATGACGGAGATACGGAGATGAGGTCACTGTGAGTCAGGATCGTTGCGCCGCCGGCGGCGACGAAAGCCGTGACGAAAACCGTGGCACGGCAACCCAACACGGTCACTCCAAGACGACCCCGAAAAGTCACGCAACCGCCAAGCACGGTCGTCACGAGATGCCTGCCGACCGTTCCCGGCCCGACCGTGGACCGCGCGAGACTCAAGACTCCACCGGCGCGCGCCGCGGCCGTTCCCGGTTGTTGTTTGGGGCGCTGGCGATCCTGTTGTGCCTGGTTTTGGGGGTGGCCATCGTGACCCAGGTGCGCCAGACGGAGTCCGGCGACTCGCTGGAAACGGCCCGGCCCGCGGACCTGTTGGTGTTGCTGGACTCGCTGCGGCAACGCGAGGGAACGCTCAATGCCGAAGTGACCGACCTGCAGAACACTCTCAACGCGCTGGAGGCTTCCGGCAACAACGACCAGACCGCGATCGAGAGCGCTCAGGCCAGGCTGGCCACGTTGTCCATCCTGGTCGGTGCGGTGGGCGCCACCGGGCCCGGGGTCACGGTGCGAATCGACGATCCGGGGCCGGGGGTGGCGCCGGAAGCGATGCTCGATGTGATCAACGAATTGCGTGCCGCCGGAGCCGAGGCGATCCAAGTCAGTGACGCTCAGCAGTCGGTTCGGGTCGGTGTGGATACCTGGGTCGTTGGTGCTCCCGGTGCGTTGACAATCGACAACAAGAACCTCTCACCGCCGTATTCGATTCTGGCGATTGGTGATCCACCTACACTGGCCGCGGCGATGAACATTCCGGGTGGCGCAGAGGACAGCATCAAACGTGTCGGCGGGCGGATGTCGGTACAGCAGTCCGACCGCGTAGACGTGACCGCCTTGCGGCAACCAAAACCTCACCAATACGCTCAGCCCGTCAAATGAACTAACACCGAAAACCGACCAGAACAGGATTACCGTGAGCGATATCCCCGCCGACCTGCACTACACCGCCGAGCACGAGTGGATTCGCCGGACCGCGGAGGACACCGTGCGGGTCGGGATCACCGACTTCGCGCAGTCTGCGCTCGGTGATGTGGTCTTCGTGCAGCTGCCCGACGTGGGTGCCGAAGTGACCGCCGGGGAGACCTTCGGCGAGGTCGAATCGACCAAGTCGGTGTCTGATCTGTTTGCCCCGATCTCGGGCAAGGTGGCCGCGGTGAACGCTGATCTGGAAGCGACGCCACAGCTGGTGAACACCGATCCGTATGGCGCCGGCTGGTTGCTGGACGTCCAGGTCGAGGGTTCCGACGTCGCCGCGCTGGAATCGGCGTTGGCGGCTTTGCTTGACGTCCAGACCTACCGCGACACGGTGACCGAATGATCGGTTGCTAAGGTCCCTGCCAGCGTTGGGGGCGCGTTGGACCCGTGACTGACCTATGAGGAACCAGCCTTTCGGGCATACGATCCGCAGTGGCGGGCACGTCGCCGCCGCGGGGCGGACCCTCGCGCGGTACGGTCGATAGATCAGCGTTGGAAGCGTTTGAAGGCAGTAAAAGGTAGTTCAAGCGGTATATCCGAGGGAGAAGCCGGTGGACCGGCTCGGCGGTCAAGGCGATAGCGGCCAGTGAGGAGCAGCGGGTGACGGACATGGACGCAGCAAGAGATAGGGACCAGACTTCTGACGAAGTTACCGTGGAGACGACATCGGTCTTCCGCGCTGACTTCCTCAACGAACTGGACGCCCCCACCCAGTCGGGCACCGAAAGCTCAGTTTCAGGGGTAGAGGGACTGCCGGCCGGCTCGGCGTTGCTGGTCGTGAAGCGGGGGCCCAACGCCGGGTCGCGCTTCCTGCTCGATCAACCCATCACCTCGGCTGGTCGGCATCCCGACAGCGACATCTTCCTCGATGACGTAACGGTGAGCCGTCGTCACGCCGAATTCCGCTTGGAAGGCAACGAGTTCAGCGTCGTGGACGTCGGGAGCCTCAACGGCACCTACGTCAACCGGGAGCCGGTTGATTCGGCCGTGTTGGCAAACGGCGACGAGGTTCAAATCGGCAAGTTCCGCCTGGTCTTCCTGACCGGCCCCAAGCAAGGTGACGACGACGGGGGCACCGGAGGCCAGTGAGCGCGCCCGATAGCCCCGCGCTCGCCGGGATGTCCATCGGGGCGGTGTTGGAACTGCTCCGACCGGACTTCCCAGATGTCACCATCTCCAAGATCCGTTTCCTGGAGGCCGAAGGGCTGGTGACGCCGCAGCGCGCGGCATCGGGGTATCGGAGGTTCACCGCGTACGACTGTGCGCGGCTGCGCTTCATACTCACCGCTCAGCGTGATCATTACCTACCGCTCAAAGTAATCAGGTCGGAGCTGGACGCCCAGCCCGACGGCCAGTTGCCGGCGATTGGATCCCCTTACGGGGTACCGAAATTGGTGTCGGTGGCGGGTAACAGTGCCGGCACCGCCGGACCTGATGGGGGATCTGACACCGGGGCGGTCGCGCCGGCGCGAGTTCGGCTCAGTCGCGAAGACCTGATCGAGCGCTCGGGCGTCGACGACGAACTGCTCAGTGCGGTGTTGAAGGCTGGCGTGATCACAACCGGGCCGGGTGGGTTTTTCGACGAACACGCCGTGGTAATCCTGCAGTGCGCCCGCGCGCTGTCGGAATACGGCGTGGAGCCACGGCACCTGCGCGCTTTCCGCTCGGCGGCCGACCGGCAGTCGGACCTGATCGCACAGATCGCCGGGCCGTTGGTCAAGGCCGACAAGGCCGGCGCGCGCGACCGTGCCGACGACTTGGCGCGTGAGGTGGCCGCACTGGCGATCACCTTGCACACCTCGTTAATCAAATCCGCTGTACGCGACGTTCTGCACCGCTGAGGATTAGACTTTCCTCGACAGCTCGGTGTTCGGCGACAAAGGCCCGACAATGGCAGACAGTGGCAATGGGATGGGTGTTCACCGCGTCGTCACGCTGAGCAATGGTCGGTCACGGCGGGATGTGTGGAGGGCAGACACAGATGGGTGAAGTTCGTGTTGTCGGCATTCGCGTCGAGCAACCGCAGAACCAGCCGGTGCTGTTGCTGCGCGAAGCCGACGGTGACCGGTACCTACCGATTTGGATCGGCCAGTCCGAGGCCGCTGCCATCGCGCTTGAGCAACAAGGCGTGGAGCCGCCCCGGCCGTTGACGCACGACTTGATCAGGGATCTCATTGCCGCGCTCGGGCATTCCCTCAAGGAAGTGCGCATCGTCGATCTGCAAGAGGGCACGTTCTATGCGGATTTGATCTTCGACCGCAACATCACGGTCTCGGCTCGCCCCTCCGACTCGGTGGCGATTGCGCTGCGCGTCGGTGTTCCGATTTATGTCGAGGAGGCGGTGCTGGCCCAGGCCGGCCTGTTGATACCCGACGAGGGTGACGAGGAGGCCGGAAGCGCCGTTCGAGAGGACGAGGTCGAGAAATTCAAAGAGTTTCTCGACAGCGTTTCGCCCGACGACTTCAAGGCCACCTGACCCAACAAAGGTGCAGGAAAAAAGCAATCGTGAGGGAGGATCAACAACGTCACGGATCCGTCTCATCTCGCAACATGCCATCTCGACACGCCTAGGGGATGGCGCTCACGGGCCCGCGCAGCGTCCATACTTTGAAGGCGACTTGATGATCAACCCGCGGACCGCAACGGTCCAACAGCGTATGCTCTTCAGAACTCGGCCCTGAGCAAACGCGGTTGCCGAGGCAGCCAGTGACGCAGCTAGTGACACAACAGCGCGATCGGCGAGAGGAAACACCGTGAGCGACCAGCCACGTCAAGAACAGCTGGATCTTGCAGCCAACCCAACCGCTGGGACCAACGGTTCTTACGATGGCTCTGCAGCAGGCGAACCCGTGCAGCAGGGACTGTTCCCCGACGATTCGGTACCCGACGAGCTGGTCGGCTACCGCGGACCAAGCGCTTGTCAGATTGCGGGTATCACCTACCGCCAACTCGACTACTGGGCACGCACCTCGTTGGTTGTGCCCTCGATCCGCGGCGCGGCAGGATCGGGCAGTCAGCGCCTGTACTCCTTCAAAGACATTCTGGTGCTCAAGATCGTCAAGCGATTGCTCGACACCGGCATCTCGCTGCACAACATCCGGGTTGCGGTCGATCACCTGCGTCAGCGCGGGGTCCAGGATCTGGCCAACATCACCCTGTTCTCCGACGGGACAACCGTCTATGATTGCACGTCGGCCGAGGAGGTCGTAGACCTGCTGCAAGGCGGCCAGGGTGTGTTCGGCATCGCGGTTTCGGGCGCGATGCGGGAGCTGACCGGAGTCATCGCCGACTTCCACGGCGAGCGGGCCGACGGCGGAGAATCCATTGCCGCCCCTGAAGACGAGTTGGCGTCGCGCCGCAAGCATCGAGACCGCAAGATCGGCTGACCGCCTTCGGCACCACGCATCGGCGTGCAGCGCGCCGTCGCTGCGGCTGGCCGAGTAAACTGGGCGACGCATCGTTCTCGTGCGGGAGAGTTCTGTGGCCGCCAGCTACGGACGCCGAAGGAGCAACACCTCTCCGTCAATCTCTCAGGCCCCCGGACCGCGCTGGATGACGATGCCTCTGGAAAGCGGTGGTGACCCGTAGCGGTCCTCGCCCGCCGATGGGGAAAGGCGCCCGCTTGGGCTGGGCGCTGAATCTCTCAGGCGCCTGGTGCACGGGTGAAGACAGAGGGAGAGGGCCCGCTAGTCCTCTGCCCGCACGTGGCCTTGGGTAAGGCCCGTCCGCTGCCCAGTCAGGAGTCACCGTGTCCGACCACTCCATGTTCGAGTCGACCTTCGCAGACCGCCACATCGGGCTGGACAACCAGGCCATCGCGACCATGCTCGCGGTGATCGGCGTCGACTCGCTCGACGACTTGGCCGCCAAGGCGGTGCCGACGCGGATTTTCGATACGCCCACCGACAGCGGCCTCGCGCCGGGCCTAGATCAGCTGCCGCCGGCCGCCAGCGAGGCCGAGGCCCTGGCCGAGCTACGTGCGCTGGCTGACACCAACACCACGGCCGTGTCGATGATCGGACAGGGCTACTACGACACATTCACGCCGCAGGTTCTGTTACGCAACATCATGGAGAACCCGGCCTGGTACACCGCCTACACGCCGTACCAGCCCGAGATCAGCCAGGGGCGGCTCGAGGCGTTGCTCAACTTTCAGACGATGGTCACCGATCTCACCGGCCTCGAGATCGCGAATGCTTCGATGCTCGACGAGGGCACCGCGGCGGCGGAAGCCATGACGCTCATGCACCGTGTAACGCGCAGTTCCACCAAGCATCTCGCGGTGGACGCCGACCTGTTCACCCAAACCGCCGCAGTGCTGGCCACGCGCGCCAAGCCGTTGGGTATCGAGATCGTCACCACCGACCTGCGCGACGGGTTGCCTGACGGCGAATTCTTCGGGGTGATCGCCCAGCTGCCCGGGGCGAGTGGGCGCATCACCGACTGGACCGCCCTGATCCAGCAGGCCCATGACCGCGGCGCGCTGGTGTCCATCGGCGCCGATCTGTTGGCGCTGACACTTCTCACGCCGCCCGGCGAGATCGGTGCTGACATCGCGTTCGGCACCACCCAACGTTTCGGGGTTCCAATGGGATTCGGCGGCCCGCACGCCGGATATCTGTCGGTGCACGCTAAGCACGCCCGGCAGTTGCCCGGCCGGTTGGTCGGCGTATCGGTCGACAGTGACGGCAACCCGGCCTATCGTCTCGCGCTGCAGACCCGCGAGCAGCACATTCGCCGCGACAAGGCGACCAGCAATATCTGTACCGCTCAGGTGCTGCTGGCGGTGATGGCCGCAATGTATGCGAGCTATCACGGCGCCGATGGGCTGACCGGCATCGCCCGGCGGGTGCACGGGCATGCCGAGACCATCGCCGGTGCGCTGGGCGACGCGCTGGTGCACGACACGTTCTTCGACACCGTGCTGGCGCGGGTACCCGACCGTGCCGATGAGGTGGTGGCCGCGGCCAAGGCGAGCGGAGTCAACCTATGGCGCGTCGACGCTGACCACGTGTCGGTGGCCTGCGACGAAGTAACCACCGCCGCGCACGTGACCGCGGTCCTGGACGCGTTCGGGGTGTCGGCCGCCAAGGCAGCACGCGCCGAGATCGCGACGCGCACCTCAGAGTTCTTGACCCATCCCGCATTCACCAATTACCGCACCGAGACTTCGATGATGCGCTACCTGCGCGAACTCGCGGACAAAGATATTGCGCTGGACCGCAGCATGATTCCGCTCGGCTCATGCACGATGAAGCTCAATGCCGCAACCGAGATGGAGTCGATTACCTGGCCTGAGCTCGGACGTCAGCATCCGTTTGCCCCGGCCTCGGATACCCCGGGCCTGCGTCGGCTCATCACTGAGCTGCAGGGCTGGTTGGCGGCCATCACCGGCTACGACGAGGTCTCCTTGCAGCCCAACGCGGGCTCACAGGGGGAGTACTCCGGCCTATTGGCCATCCACGAATACCACGCCAGCCGGGGGGAGCCGCACCGCGATATCTGCCTGATCCCGTCCAGCGCACACGGCACCAATGCGGCTTCGGCCGCCCTGGCCGGGATGCGGGTTGACGTGGTGGGTTGCCACGACAACGGCGATGTCGACCTCGACGATCTGCGTGCCAAGGTCGGCGAGCACGCCGACCGGTTGGCGGCGCTGATGATCACCTACCCCTCCACGCACGGCGTTTACGAGCACGACATTGCCGACATCTGTGCGGCGGTGCACGACGCCGGCGGCCAGGTGTACGTCGACGGCGCCAACCTCAACGCGCTGGTGGGCCTGGCCCGACCGGGCAAATTCGGCGGCGATGTCAGCCACCTGAACCTGCACAAGACCTTCTGCATCCCGCACGGGGGCGGTGGTCCGGGAGTGGGTCCGGTGGCGGTGCGGTCGCATCTGGCTCCGTTTCTGCCGGGCCATCCGTTCGCGCCGGGACTACCCCAAGGGGATCCGGTGTCGGCGGCGCCCTACGGGTCTGCCTCGATCCTGCCCATCACCTGGGCCTACATCCGCATGATGGGCGCCGACGGTCTGCGCGCGGCGTCGCTGACCGCGATCGCCTCGGCCAACTACATCGCGCGGCGTCTGGACGAGTATTTCCCGGTGCTCTACACCGGCGAGAACGGCATGGTCGCCCACGAGTGCATCCTGGACCTGCGCGGCATCACCAAGGCAACCGGAGTGACTGTCGACGATGTCGCAAAGCGGTTGGCAGACTATGGATTTCACGCACCTACCATGAGCTTTCCGGTGGCCGGCACGCTGATGGTGGAGCCGACCGAAAGCGAGAGCCTGGCCGAGGTCGACGCGTTCTGCGACGCGATGATCAGCATCCGCGCCGAGATCGACCGGGTCGGGTCCGGACAGTGGCCCGTTGACGACAATCCGCTACGGGGCGCGCCACACACGGCGCAGTGTTTGCTGGTGGGCGAGTGGGACCACCCGTACACCCGCGAGGAAGCGGCCTACCCGCTCGGCACCGCGTTTCGGCCGAAAGTCTGGCCGGCGGCGCGCCGTATCGACGGCGCCTATGGCGACCGCAACCTGGTCTGCTCCTGCCCGCCGGTGGAGGCTTTCGCCTAGGGCCGACCCGGTCGGCCGCGGGTTTCCGGCTAGGGCCCGTCGGTCCCGTTTGCCCCGGCCACCGTCCCGCCGTTGCCGCCGTTGCCGATCAACTGTGCATCGCCGCCGTTGCCGCCGTCCCCGAAGTTGCGACTGCTCCCGGACGTGCCCGCGTCACCACCAGCACCACCGTTGCCGATGAGCGCGGCCTCGCCGCCGTTTCCACCGTTGCCGCCGTTGCCGAGTCCGCCCCCGGCCGCTCCGCCGGCCCCGCCGGCGCCGCCGTTGCCCAGCAGCTTGGCGCCATGGCCGCCATCCCCGCCAGTCCCACCGGTGCCGCCAGCCAGGGCGGCCCCACCGATGCCACCGGCCCCGCCGCTGCCGATCAGGCCGACCGCATCACCGCCGTCCCCGGCGTCTGACATCGTCGCGCCGCCGCCCGCACCGCCGTTACCGATCAGCGTCCCGCCGGTGCCCCCGTCGCCGCCGTGGGCGAGACCGAGAGCGGTGCCGCCGTCGCCACCGTTGCCGACCATTCCGGCATTGCCCCCGGCACCGCCGGCCCCGCCGCCGTGCTGACCGAACGCACCGAGCCCGCCGGCCCCGCCGTCGCCCCACAGTTGTCCGCCATTACCGCCGGCACCACCGGCCCCGCCCAACCCGCCCAGGGCCGCCGTGGGCACCACAGGGCCGCCGGCGCCGCCCGCCCCGCCATCGCCGAACCACCCGACAGCGGATCCACCGGCGCCGCCGGCGCCGCCGGTGAGTCCTTCGGCGCCCCCGCCGGCCCCGCCGATGCCCCCGTTTCCGAACAGCCCGACGGCCGCCCCGCCGGCACCCCCGGACCCGCCGTTACCGACGGCCGCCGAGCCGATCCCACCGACGCCGCCATTGCCGCCGTTGCCGATCAGCCACCCACCGGCGCCGCCGCTGCCGCCGGCCAATCCGTTCGACCCCGCACCGCCGGCGCCGCCATTGCCGCCGTTACCGATCAGGCCGGCGGCCCCACCGACCCCACCCGCCTGGCCGGCCAGCCCGCTGCCGCCGTTGCCGCCGTTGCCGAACAACAAGCCACCGTCCGCACCGGCCTGGCCCGGTGCCCCGTCGGCTCCATTGCCGATCAGCGGGCGCCCCAACATCGCCATCGTCTCCCCGTTGGCCGCGTCAAGCAGCGATTGCAGCGGCGAGATGTTGGCGGCTTCGGCGCCCGAGTAGGCCCCCGCGGCCGAGGTCATCGCCGCAACGAACTGGTCATGAAATTGGGCCGCCTGAGCGCTCAAGGTTTGGTAGGCCTGGCCGTGCGCGGCGAACAAGGCGGCGATGACCGCGGACACCTCATCCGCACCGGCCGCTAACACCGCAGTGGTGGGCGCGGTTGCCGCCACATTCGCCATGTTGATCGTCGAGCCAGGGCTCCGGCGTTGTTGATTAGCAGGCTTGTGAGCTGGGTTGATGATCTTTGGTGCCGCGCTATTGGGGCCGGAGTGTAGGCACGGGCTATCTGGAGAACGATCGAGTTGGTTACTGTTCGTCGTTGGTCTGGAGTTGCCCGTGCCTACCGTTTCAGTATTGCCTGTGTCGTCGGTTCCAGAGGTGTTCGACCGCTGGAGTCCTGGTGAGCGCAGCGAGCTCATCGGATCGGAGTTTCTCGATGTGTTGGCCTCGGTGCCAGACCCGAGGGACCCACGCGGTCGGAGGTATTCGCTGATGGCTTTGTTGGCGATCGCGGTTCTGGCCACTGCCGCGGGGATGCGCGGCTATGCTGGTTTTGCCACATGGGCGGCCACCGCTCCCGATGATGTGTTGGCCCAATTAGGGGTCCGGTTCCGGCGGCCCAGTGAGAAGACCTTCCGCGCTG
Organism: Mycobacterium liflandii; assembly: GCF_022354805.1. Classification (NCBI taxonomy): domain Bacteria; kingdom Bacillati; phylum Actinomycetota; class Actinomycetes; order Mycobacteriales; family Mycobacteriaceae; genus Mycobacterium; species Mycobacterium liflandii. The sequence continues at coordinate 3,157,758 of NZ_CP023138.1, forward strand.
TTTTGTCTCGGCTAGACCCCGCCGACCTCAACGCCAGGATGGGCAGTTACTTCACTGCACACGTGGCCAGCAGCGACCCCAGTGGATTGGTGCCGATCGCGTTGGACGGCAAGATGCTGCGTGGTGCTTTACGCGCCAAAGCGACAGCCACGCATCTCGTGTCGGTGTTCGCCCACCGTGCCCGATTGGTGCTCGGTCAACTCGCTGTCGCCGAGAAAAGCAATGAAATTCCCTGCGTACGTGCCCTGCTCACGCTGCTGCCGGGTAGCTTGCGGTGGCTGGTCACCGTGGATGCGATGCATACCCAGGTCGTCACCGCGAAGTTGATCTGCGCCACCTTGAAGTCGCACTACCTGATGATCGTCAAGTCCAACCAAGCCAAAATACTTGCGCGTATCACCGCGCTGCCCTGGGCCGAGGTGCCCGCAGCCGCTACCGACGACTCCCGCGGCCACGGCCGTGTCGAGACCCGCACCCTGCAAATCATCACCGCTGCACGAGGAATCGGCTTCCCCTACGCAAAACAAATCATCCGGATCACTCGTGAACGCTTGATCACCGCCACCGACCAGCGCAGCGTGGAGGTGGTCTATGCCATCTACAGCCTGCCGTTCGAGCACGCCCGCCCTACCGCGATCATGACCTGGATGCGTCAACACTGGGGAATCGAGAACAGCCTGCACTGGATACGCGACGTCACCTTCGACGAAGACCGTCAAAGGGCACATACCGGAAACGGCGCACAGGTCCTAGCAACGCTACGCAACACCGCGATCAATCTGCACCGCCTCAACGGCGCCGACAACATCGCCGAAGCCTGCCGGATCACCGCTTTGACCGCCAACCGCCGCCTAGACCTCCTCAATCCACAATTCCCCAGCTCACAAGCCTGCTAATCAACAACGCCGGAGCCCTGGTGCGATCTGGTGAGGGCATTGCGCCCACGGTCCTGCTCCTGCACGGATTCCCATCCAGTTCGTTCGACTTCCGGTCGGTGATTCCGTACCTGGCGGGTCAGGCCTGGCTGACCATGGACTTTCTTGGTTTCGGTCTGTCGGACAAGCCCCGTCCGCACCGCTACAGCCTGCTGGAACAGGCCGATTTGGCGCAAAACGTAGTAGCCCAGAACGTCACCGGACCGGTGGTGGTGCTGGCTCATGACATGGGTACCTCGGTGACGACCGAGTTGCTTGCCCGCGACCTCGAGGGCCGGCTCCCATTCGAGCTGCAACGCGTGGTCCTCAGCAACGGCAGCGTGATCCTCGAACGCGCCAGCCTACGTCCCATTCAGAAGGTGTTGCGTGGTCCGCTGGGGCCGATCGCGGCTCGTTTGGTCAACCGGGGCGGGTTCACGCGGGGTTTCGGCAAACTGTTTTCGGCGCAGCACCCGTTGTCGGCCCAAGAAGCTGAGGCGCAGTGGGAACTGTTGACCCACAACAACGGTCATCGCATCGCGCATCTTCTGATCAGCTACCTCGAAGAGCGGGAGCGGTACGCGCAGCGCTGGCACAACGCGGTACGGGACTGGCCCAAGCCGCTGGGGTTCGTCTGGGGCCTCGATGACCCGGTGGCCACAACGAACGTGCTCAATGGGTTGCGTGAACTGCGCCCGAACGCCGGGGTCATCGAATTACCCGGTTTGGGCCACTACCCGCAGGTGGAGGATCCCAAAGCGTATACGCAAGCCGCACTCGATCTGCTGGTCGGCTAGGCCCGTATCGATCCTCGCGGGTAGCCGGGTCAGCTCAAGAAGGTGTCGACCGCGGCGGCCAGGTTCGGGCCCGTCGAGGTCGCCAGGTTCTGGTAGCTACCACCGCTGAGCTGAGCAACGGCTTCCCACGTCTTGCGGTCCGGATCGGCACCAAAGTCGATGACGTTGACCGCGATTGGCTTGGCCGGGTCCGCGCTGGTCCGGATGAAATTCTCCAGGCCAGGGCCATCGAGGCTTTGGTCGGTATGGGGTCCCCCGGTGATCACCAAGATCGAGTTGGCCTGGTCGGCACGGAAATGCGCCTGCACGTCCTCATAGATCATCCGCAGCGTGGTGAACGACACCGCGCCACCGTTTGACGAATATTGCTTGTCCAGCGCGGCGTTGAGCGCCGCCGAGCGGGGCTGCCCGTTTACCGGGTCGGCGAGTGGCCCGGTGGGCACCTCGGTTCGGCCCTCGCGCCTGTCAAACGTCCACAACCCAACAGCCGAGGTGGGCGGCAGCGTCTTGATTCGGTTCTGCAGCGCCGCAACGATATTGGTTAGGCGAGTCTTGCCGCCGTCGTCGGTGGACAACGACTGGTCAAGCATGATGGTCGCGGCAACTCCCATCGACGGTGCGGCCACGGCATCGGCCAGTGTGGCGCGAATTCCCTCGTCACCAACGGAAAGGGGAGCGGGCAAGGCCGGAAAACTCGTGACAGGGCTGCTGGGCGGCTTGACATCGTCGACCCGGAATCCCGCTTTCGCCAACTTCGCGAGTTGTTCCGGCTTGTGCACGTACCGGGCAAAGGCGCTGGCCGCCGTGGTCTGCTCCTGCGACAACCATGACCCATTGAGCAGGACCGCCGGGTAGTCGGCGACCGCGACCGGGCCGGGCGGCAACCATGAACTCAACTTCTTCTTCGCGTCGGACAACGATTGTGCTCGCAAGAACAGCTGTTGCTCGGTGGTGATCACCGCGTGCACCGGCGCCGCGGCCACGTCGTCGGCCTTGAGCAGGGCGTCCATCGCTTCGCTGAGCGACCCGTCCGCCAACTTGGGCTGGGTGGCCATCAGCGTGCGCACCGCACCGATGCCGGCGGTCGGCGGCGCATCAGCGGGGGCCGACGCCGCCACGGCTTCACCGGCCAGGAAGGTGGCGTCCCCGTTACCCCCGACCGGCAGCGCCAGGCGCAGCGAACCCCAAGACGGCAATTTCAGGCCGGCCATCGAATTGGGATCCGACTGCAGACCGGGCAACGCGGCCCAGTTCTGGTTGCCAAGCACCTGCTGCAGCTCGGGCCGGATCGCCAACAACACCGGCGAGGTCACCAACGACCGACTGTCGCTGATGGCTTCCTTACCTGCGGCTTGGACCAGCCGCGCCGCCGAGACGGAGCTGCCGGGAATCCACAATCCGGGCTGAGCACCCAGCTCGGATGGCCACTTGCCAATGAAGCCGGTGATGACGGCGTCGGCGTCGGCGGCCTTAACAGCCACCGACACGCACCGGTCACCAATGGGTCCCGACGATGCGTTGTAGCTGTCGGCAAAATCGTTGACCTGATCGGCGATCGACGGGTCGGCGATGACGGCGACGGTATCGTTTCCACCCACACAACGAGCCGCGGCGGTCTGCGAGCGGTTGGACAACACGTCACCGAAGAAGCGCCACCCGATCACTCCGACGACCACCACCACGACGGCCACCAAGGCCACGATCACGCCGACGCTGACTCCGCGCCGCCCGTCGGCGCTGCGGTGGCCGCCCTGCCAGCCGCGCAATCCACGATGGCCGGCAACACGAAATAGCGGCGGCGGGGGAGTTGCCGCCGGTTTGGGGTCACTGGGCTCCGGGCCATCCGGGTGCGTCCCGAAGTCCGGGTATTCCTCGGCCCCCAGCTCCGGATGCCGATCGTCGGCGCCGTAGGGATCCTGTTCGAGGTACTGGCTCTCGTCGAAGACCTGTTCGTCGGCCCAGTAGCCGTCCTCGTCTGCGGAGTCTTCGTCAGCCTCCTGATCACCGAAATGCCCAACGGTGTCACCCGGCTGCTCCCACCCGGGGTAGGGATAGCCGCCGGCCGAATCGGCAGTCTGGGGGTGCGCGAAGGCCCCCGGATCAGCGGCCGCCGAATCCGCACCCCCACCAGGCTGCCCGGTTAGCTCATCGTCCCAATCCTGATTCTCCGCATCGTGATCATCGGACGGTTCGTCGGCGGAGTCCTCGGGGTCGGGCAAACTGTGCCTACCCATACCGGTATCAGCGTCCTCTCCGTCGAAGATTGACCGATGGCCAGCGAGAATCAGGCACCAGCGCGTGCCTTCAATTCACGACGACGGCGGTGCAGGATCGGCTCCGTGTATCCGTTGGGCTGTTGTGCCCCCGACAAGATCAGATCCTGGGCCGCCAGGAATGCGATGCTGTCGTCGAAATTGGGTGCCATCGCGTGGTATTCGGGATCTCCGGCGTTCTGCTTGTCCACCAGCGGTGCCATGCGCTCGAGGCTAGCCCGCACATCCTCGCTGGTGATCACACCATGCCGTAGCCAGTTGGCCAGCAACTGGCTGGAAATCCGCAGGGTGGCGCGGTCCTCCATGAGGGCCACGTTGTGGATGTCGGGAACCTTCGAACAGCCGACGCCCTGGTCGATCCAACGCACCACGTAACCGAGGATGGACTGGCAGTTGTTGTCGACCTCTTCGCGGATCTCCTCGGGCGCCCAGGCCAGTTCCTTGGCCAACGGAATGGTCAGCAATTCGTCAACGCTGGTGCGGGTCTTGCCCTGCAGCTCCTTCTGCACGGCAAAGACATCCACCTTGTGATAGTGCATCGCGTGCAGGGTGGCCGCGGTGGGTGATGGCACCCACGCGGTGGTCGCGCCGGCCTTCGGCTGGGCAATCTTCTGCTCCACCATGTCGGCCATCAGTTCGGTCATCGCCCACATGCCCTTGCCGATCTGCGCCTTACCGGAGAAGCCGGCGGCGAGCCCGGTGTCGACGTTGGCGTCCTCGTAGGCCTTGATCCACGCCGTGTTCTTCATCGCGCCCTTGCGGATCATCGGGCCGGCTTCCATCGAGGTGTGGATCTCATCACCGGTGCGGTCCAGGAAGCCGGTGTTGATAAACACCACCCGGTCGGCGGCCGCCTTGATGCATGCCTTCAAGTTGAGCGTGGTACGTCGCTCTTCGTCCATGATGCCGACCTTCATGGTCCCCTGCGGCAACCCCAGCACGTCCTCGACGCGGCTGAACAATTCACAGGTGAACGCCACCTCGGCGGGACCGTGCATCTTGGGCTTGACGATGTAGATGGAGCCCGTGCGGCTGTTGGTCAACAGCCCGTTGGCATCGGTGCTTCGCAGACCGTGGATGGCGATCAGGCCGGTGAACAGCGCATCCATGATGCCCTCGAACACCGGGGCGCCCTCGGCGCCTTCCGCGTCCGAAACGATGGCGTCGTTGGTCATCAGGTGGCCCACGTTGCGGACGAACAACAGGCTGCGGCCGGGCAAGGTCAGCTCACCACCGTGCGGGGCGGTGTAGGTGCGGTCGGTGTTGAGCACCCGGGTGAAGGTCTTGTCGTCCTTGGTGACGTCCTCGGACAGATCGCCCCGGTTCAGTCCGAGCCAGTTCCGATAGCCCAGCGCCTTGTCGTCAGCGTCGACCGCGGCCACCGAGTCCTCGAAGTCCATGATCGTGGTGATGGCGGACTCCAGGATCACGTCCTTGACGCCGGCGCCGTCGGTGGCACCGATCTGCGACTCGGGGTCGATCAGGATCTCGATGTGCAGCCCGTGATTGGCCAGCAGGATCGACTTAGGGTTCTCGGCGGTGCCGGTGTAGCCGGCGAACTGGCCGGGATCGGCCAGCGCTGCGGACGTGTCCGCCAGCGACACCACCAGCTGTCCGTCTTCCACCTTGAAGCCTGTGGCATCGGTGTAGGAGGCCCCCGCCAGCGGCACGCTGCCGTCGAGGAACTGGCGCGCGTAGGCGATTACCTTGTCACCACGGACCTTGTTGTAGCCCCGGCCCTTTTCGGCGCCGTCGCTTTCGGAGATGACGTCGGTGCCGTACAAGGCGTCGTAGAGCGAGCCCCAGCGGGCGTTGGCAGCGTTGAGGGCGAACCGCGCGTTGAGGATCGGCACCACCAGCTGCGGGCCGGCGGTCGTGGTGATCTCGTCGTCAACCCCGGAGGTGGTGATGGTGAAGTCCTCGGGTGCCGGCAGCAGGTACCCGATCTCGGTGAGGAACTCGCGGTAGGCCTGCGGGTCCAACGGCTCGATCACCCGGTGGCGATGCCACTTGTCGATCTGGGCCTGCAGATCATCGCGAGTCTTCAGCAAATCCTGGTTCTGCGGGGTGAGGTCGGTGACCACCTTGTCCACGCCCGCCCAGAAGCTGTCCTGGTCGATGTCGGTGCCGGGCAGGGCCTCGTTGTTTACGAAGTCGTAGAGCACCCGAGCGACGCGCAAATTCCCCGCCGACACGCGATCCGTCATTGCTTCCTCCCTTACTGGCAATTAGGTCAGACTACCGGCCGACAGCGCGACTGCCGCATCCGGCGGCGCGCAGCACCAGGTCACAATGGCCTAGCCAAGTTGCCCACCGCGGCGCATGGCGCTGCACGATTGCGCTCTGGCAACTCGTTGAGCTCAATTGGCGATCCGTGCGTGTTGCCGTAGCCGCTGAGATCATACGGGCCGGGCCGCGCTTCCGACTAAGCCCCGTTGGATCCGTCCTGCCCGAATAGCGACCCACCCATACCGCCGGCGCCGCCCGGGGCGCCGCGCCCGCCGTCGCCGCCGTCGCCGATCAACCTGGCGTCACCGCCGTTTCCACCTGGTCCCGCCATACCGGCAAAGCTGACGCCGGCGTCCCCGCCGGCACCGCCGTTGCCGATCAGAGCGGCCGTGCCGCCGTTGCCTCCGGCGCCGCTGGCAGCGGTATCGCTGGATCCACCCGAACCGCCCGCCCCACCATCACCGAACAGCCAGGCGGCGTTGCCGCCGCTGGCAGCGGTATCGCTGGATCCACCCGAACCGCCCGCCCCACCATCACCGAACAGCCAGGCGGCGTTGCCGCCGCTCCCGCCGCTGCCCCCGGCATTGGCATTGTGGCCCACCCCGCCGACGCCGCCGGCGCCACCGTTGCCGATCAGCCCGACGGCGCTGCCGCCGCGACCGCCACTGCCGATGCCGCCGTTGCTCTCCGCGCAGTCGCCACCGTCACCACCGTCGCCGAACAGCTTCCCGCCTGCGCCGCCGGCACCGCCGACGCCCTGGTACCCGTTGAAGCCGCCGTTGCCGCCGCTGCCGAACAGTCCGGCATCACCACCGGCCCCGGCGATACTGCCGGCGCCGCCGAATGCGACGGCGCCGCCGTGACCGCCGTTGCCGAACAGCAGCCCACCATTGCCGCCGGCGCCGCCGTTGCCGTCAATGTGTTCCAAGCCGCCGTGACCGCCGTTGCCAATCAGCCCGGCGTTGCCTCCGGCCCCGGCAGCGCTTCCGGCGCCACCACCGTCAGCGGCACCGTTGCCGCCATTGCCGCCATCGCCGCCGGTAGTTCCGGGGCCACCGGCTTCGACGCCGCCGTCCCCGCCATTGCCGATCAGCCGAGCGTTGCCCCCGTCTCCGCCGAAAGCACCGCCCTGGATGTCGTAGCCGCCGTTTCCGCCGTTGCCGATCAGCAGCCCACCGGTGCCGCCGGCGCCGCCAGGCCCGCCGGTCCCGGAATTGCCAAACCCACCTGCCCCACCGGTGCCACCGCTGCCGAACAGCCCGGCGGCGGCGCCGCCCTGACCTCCGGAGCCTCCCGCGCCGCCGACGCCAGTCCCAGCCCCGCCGATGCCGCCGTTGCCACCGTCACCCAACAGCCATCCGCCGGCCCCACCGGCGCCACCGGGCAGACCGGTGGAATCGGGCCCGCCGATGCCGCCGCTACCGCCGTTACCGATCAAACCCGCGTCCCTGCCGGCCCCGCCGGCTTGGCCGATCCCACCGTTGCCGCCGCTACCACCGTTGCCGTAAAGCAATCCGCCGGCGCCGCCGGGCTGCCCCGGGGCTCCATCGGCACCGTCGCCGATCAGGGGGCGTCCCAATAGCGCCTGGGCGGGCGCATTCACCGCGTCGAGCGCGGCCTGCAGCGGCGAAGCATTCGCGGCCTCCGCGGTGGCGTAGGACGCCGCACCCGCAGCCATGGCCCGCACAAACCGCTCATGAAATTCCGCCGCCTGCGCACCGATCAGCTGATAGGCCTGGGCGTGTCCGTCGAACAATGCCGCAACCGCCGCCGACACCTCATCAGCGGCCGCGGCCAGCGCCCCCGTCGTGGGCGTCGCGGCCGCCGCGTTGGCCACGTTGATCGCCGAGCCGATGCTGGCCAAGTCCTGCACCGCCGCGGTCACCGCGTCCGGGGCCGCCACCACAAACGACATCACGTGCTCCTCACACCACCGCTAACGACCCACTTCTCCCGGACGACCCAATATGCGCGCCACACCAATCGCGAAAAAGCGACAAAGTCCTCGCAGCCACAACGTATCGTCATCCGACTGCGGCTTGCGCCGTTTGGCCAACTGGTTCAGAAATGGTGATCAGGGGCGGCCGCAGCCATAGGGCGTCCCGCCCGTCAGTTCCGGTGTTTCCCATCGCTGAGGGTGCCGACCAGGTCTTCCACTAGGTCCTCTAGCGCGACCATGCCGGCCACAGCGCCGTCGTCGGAGGTGACCAGTGCCAGATGGCTGTTGCTGCGACGCATCCGGGATAGCGCATCGGGTAGCGGCAGTGACTTCGCCAGCTGGGGCAGCGGGCGGACCAAGGCCAGGTCGATAACCGTTGCTGGGTCGTCACCAAGTGCCAACACGTCCTTGATGTGCAGGTACCCAATGAAATGGTGGTCGAGACCGAGCACCGGGAAGCGCGAATACCCGGTCTCGGCCAAGGCTTGCTCCACCGCACCGATCGTGGGTCCGGACCCTGCGGCAGCAACGGGCACCGCTCGAATATTGGGCAAGGGGACCGCGACATCGTCCACCACCCGGGTACGAATCCGTAGTGCCCGCGTCAATCGGGTGTGTTCCTCAGGATCGAGCAGACCCTCCGATACCGATTCGGCGATCATCTCGGAGAGCTCCACCGTGGAGACGGTGATGTCGAGTTCATCTTTGGGCTGCACCCCAAAGATGCGCAGGATCGCGTTGGCGCACTTGTTGTACAAGAAGATGATTGGGCGGGCGGCGCGCACATACGGCAGGTATGCCGGGACCAGCAGCATCGCGGTGCGTTCCGGACCAGCAAGTGCGATGTTCTTCGGCACCATCTCGCCGAGCAGCACGTGCAGCGTCACCACGATGGCCAGCGCGACCACGAACGACAAGGTGTGCAGCAACCTCGGATCCAAACCGGCCAAGCCGAACCATCTCTGCAGGGTCTGGGCCGCTGCTGGCTCCGCGATCCGTCCGAGAAGGATCGAAGACACCGTGACCCCAAACTGCGCCCCCGCCAACATCGACGGAAGTTGCTCGGCCGCCCGGATCACGGTGACCGCACTGGTCCTGCCCTGTTCGGCCAGTGCTTCGAGGCGATCGCGCCGGGCCGAAATCAGGGCGAACTCCGCGCCGACGAAGAACGCGTTGGCCGCAATCAGCAACACCGCAAGGGCCACAGCCAGCACCGGGTTCATCGGCCGCCCCGCTCCGGGTCGGAATCATCCTGGCCGTCCTCGGCACCGGCCAGCTCGGTGAGCTCCAGCAGGTCGATCCGGCGACCATCCATCTGTACGACGGTGGCGCGCCAGCGTACCGATTGATCGGGCACCCGGTCTTCGTCCAGCGCCGGAAGTTCGACCGTTTCGCCGGCCACCGGGATATGTCCGAGCTGGCGCAACACCAAACCGCCGATCGTTTCGTAGGGTCCCTCCGGGGCCTGATAGCCGATGGCGATGGCCACCTCGTCGATGCGAAGCAGCCCCGATACCCGCCATCCGTTGCCGGCCGCCACCACGTCCGGCGTCGCGTCATCGTGTTCATCTCGGACATCGCCCACGATCTCTTCGACCAGGTCCTCGACGGTGACCATGCCCGCGGTGCCACCGTATTCATCCACCACCATGGCGGTCTGCAGCGAATTGGCCCTGATCTGGGCCATCAGCGCGTCGCCGTCCAACGTCGAGGGCACCACCGGAACCGGCTTGGCGATGCTGCTCAGCAACGTGTGCGCGCGCTTGGCGGCCGGAACCTGGAACACCTGCTTGACATGGACGATGCCGAAGGTCTCGTCCAGATCCCCCTGGACAACCGGGAATCGCGAGTATCCCGACGCAGCCACCGCGGCGACCAGGTCGGCGATGGTGTCATCGGTCTGCAACGCCACGACTTTTGAGCGCGGCGTCATCAGCTCCTCGGCGGTCAGGGTCCCGAACTGCAGCGACCTGCGCATCAGCGACGCGGTGACATCATCGAGTGACCCGCTTCGGGCGGAGCTGCGCACCAACGACACCAGCTCCTGCGGGGTACGGGCGGAGCGCAGCTCCTCGGCCGGCTCGATGCCGAGCTGGCGCACGATCCAGTTCGCGGCGCCGTTGGTCAGTCGGATCGCCGGGGTGAGCAGCACCGAAAACAGCCACTGGGGAAGGACCACCGCTCGAGCAGTCGGCAGGGGACGGGCCACCGCAAGATATTTGGGGACCAGCTCGCCAAACACCATCGATACCGACGTCACGACCACCAGCGCCAAGAACACCGTGATGGCGTCCGACATTTGGTCGGATATTCCGATTGCGGTCAGCGCCGGATGCGGCAACGCGTCGACCAGGGGTTCGGTCAGATACCCAGTGGCCAGGGTGGTGATGGAGATGCCCAGTTGCGCACCCGAGAGGTGGAACGACAGCCGGTGCTGGGCGCGCCGGATGAAGCGGTCACGGCTGTCTCCGCCGCGGGCGTTGGCTTCGACGGTGCTGCGGTCCAGCGCGGTCAGCGAGAATTCGGCGCCGACGAAAACCGCGGTGCCTAGGGTGAGCACCAGGATGGCCACGATGCTCACGGTGGTGGCGGTGAACATCATGTGCGGCTCAGTGGCGCGGCCGCAGCGCCCGGCGCGGATGCGGGGGACCGCCCGCCCTGGAAGCCAGCGGCCTCGGCGGGTGCCTGCGGCACGTCATCCCTTTCGCTAGATCCCGCGGTAGGGCATCGCAGGATTGAAGTCCATATGGTAACGAAACCATCCCGCACAGATCAGCCCGCGCCGTGTGGCGCTGCTCACCAGCCGGCGGGTAGGGGATGCCCCTCGGCAAAGCCGGCCGCTGACTGCACGCCGATGACCACCTGTTCATGAAGTTCGGCCAGATTCGACGCGCCGACGTAGGTGCAAGTGCTGCGCACGCCGGATGTGATGTGGTCGATCAAGTCCTCCACTCCGCCGCGATCGGGGTCGAGCCCCATCCGCGACGTCGAAATGCCTTCCTCGAACAGCGACTTTCGGGCCCGATCGAACGCGCTGTCGGTGGTGGTCCGAGCGACTACCGCACGCTTGGAAGCCATGCCGTAGCTCTCCTTGTAGGGCTGGTCTTCGCGGTCGCGCATCAGATCGCCGGGGGACTCATAGGTGCCCGCGAACCAGGATCCGATCATCACGTTGGACGCGCCTGCTGCCAGCGCCAGTGCGACATCGCGAGGATGACGGATCCCGCCGTCGGCCCATACGTGCCCGCCAAGCTCCCTTGCCGCAGCGGAGCATTCGAGCACGGCGGAAAACTGCGGCCGCCCGACACCGGTCATCATCCGGGTCGTGCACATGGCGCCGGGACCAACGCCCACCTTGACGATGTCGGCACCGGCGCCCAGAAGGTCCCGCGTGCCCTCGGCAGACACCACGTTGCCCGCCGCCAACGGAAGGCCCAGATCCAGCGATGCGACCGCACTGATCGCATCCAGTGTCTTGACCTGGTGCCCGTGGGCGGTGTCGATGACCAGCAGGTCCACCCCTGACTCGGCCAGGGCGCCCGCTTTGGCGGCCACGTCGCCATTGATACCGACGGCCGCCGCGATGCGCAGCCGGCCGGCCGCGTCGGTGGCCGGCGTGTAGATCCCGGCGCGGATCGCCCCGGTTCGGCTCAGCACGCCGGCGAGCGTGCCATCGGGCCGGGTCAGCACCGCAACCTCGATGGGCGAGTGCTCGAGCAGATCGAAGACCTTTCGCGGCTCGGTGCCCACCGGAGCGCTGACAAAGTCCAGGGCGGCGATATCGCGCACCCGGGCGAAGCGGTCCACGCCCACGCAGGACGCTTCGGTCACCAAGCCGATTGGGCGGCCCTCGGAGACCACAACGGCGACCCCATGGGCACGTTTGTGGATCAACGCGATCGCATCGGATACCGAATCCTCGGGGGCCAGCGTCACCGGCGTGTCTAGCACCAGGTCGCGGCTCTTGATGAACTCCACGGTTTGGTGCACCGCCGGGATGGGCAGATCCTGCGGCAGAACCACGATGCCACCGCGGCGGGCCACGGTCTCGGCCATCCGCCGCCCGGCCACCGCGGTCATGTTGGCCACCACCACGGGAATGGTGGTACCCGAACCGTCGGCGGTCGACAGATCCACGTCGAACCGGGACGCCACCAGGGAGCGATTCGGCATGATGAATACGTCGTTGTACGTCAGGTCGTACCCGGGCCGATGCCCGTCCAAGAACCTCATGGTTGCCCTTCGCTGAGCCGTTCTCGCCGGGCTAGGCCGGCACCTCGCTGCGATCTGCGCTCCACAGCGTGTGAAACTTGCCCGCCGCGTCGATCCGCCCGTAGGTGTGCGCGCCGAAGAAATCGCGCTGGGCCTGGGTGAGTGCGGCGGGTAACCGTTCGGTGCGCAGCGCGTCATAGTAGGCGAGGGCCGACGAGAACCCGGGGGTCGGTATACCCAATTGAGCCGCCGTGGACACCACGCGGCGCCAGCTGTCGACGGCCGATTCGATGGCGCTGCGGAAATAGGGCGCGACCAGCAAGCTGGCCAGGGCCGGCTCCGCGTCGAACGCCTCTTTGATCCGGTTGAGGAACTTGGCCCGAATGATGCAGCCGCCACGCCAAATGGTGGCCAAGTCGCCCGGAGTGATGTCCCAGCCAAATTCGGCACTGCCGGCCTGGATCTGGTTGAACCCCTGCGCGTAGGCCACGATCTTCGAGGCATGCAGGGCCCGCCGGACGTTCTCGGTGAAGGTGTCCGGATCGGCGGGCTTGTCGCCCAGCCGCCCCGAAGGCAGCCCAACCGCGGCCGCGCGCTGCTGCACCGACCCCGACAGCGCTCGCGCGAAGACGGCTTCGGCGATGCCGGTCACCGGCACCCCGAGGTCGAGGGCGGATTTCACGGTCCAGCGACCGGTGCCCTTCTGCTCGGCCTGGTCCAGAATCAGGGCTCCGGCGTTGTTGATTAGCAGGCTTGTGAGCTGGGTTGATGATCTTTGGTGCCGCGCTATTGGGGCCGGAGTGTAGGCACGGGCTATCTGGAGAACGATCGAGTTGGTTACTGTTCGTCGTTGGTCTGGAGTTGCCCGTGCCTACCGTTTCAGTATTGCCTGTGTCGTCGGTTCCAGAGGTGTTCGACCGCTGGAGTCCTGGTGAGCGCAGCGAGCTCATCGGATCGGAGTTTCTCGATGTGTTGGCCTCGGTGCCAGACCCGAGGGACCCACGCGGTCGGAGGTATTCGCTGATGGCTTTGTTGGCGATCGCGGTTCTGGCCACTGCCGCGGGGATGCGCGGCTATGCTGGTTTTGCCACATGGGCGGCCACCGCTCCCGATGATGTGTTGGCCTAATTAGGGGTCCGGTTCCGGCGGCCCAGTGAGAAGACCTTCCGCGCTGTTTTGTCTCGGCTAGACCCCGCCGACCTCAACGCCAGGATGGGCAGTTACTTCACTGCACACGTGGCCAGCAGCGACCCCAGTGGATTGGTGCCGATCGCGTTGGACGGCAAGATGCTGCGTGGTGCCTTTACGCGCCAAAGCGACAGCCACGCATCTCGTGTCGGTGTTCGCCCACCGTGCCCGATTGGTGCTCGGTCAACTCGCTGTCGCCGAGAAAAGCAATGAAATTCCCTGCGTACGTGCCCTGCTCACGCTGCTGCCGGGTAGCTTGCGGTGGCTGGTCACCGTGGATGCGATGCATACCCAGGTCGTCACCGCGAAGTTGATCTGCGCCACCTTGAAGTCGCACTACCTGATGATCGTCAAGTCCAACCAAGCCAAAATACTTGCGCGTATCACCGCGCTGCCCTGGGCCAAGGTGCCCGCAGCCGCTACCGACGACTCCCGCGGCCACGGCCGTGTCGAGACCCGCACCCTGCAAATCATCACCGCTGTACGAGGAATCGGCTTCCCCTACGCAAAACAAATCATCCGGATCACTCGTGAACGCTTGATCACCGCCACCGACCAGCGCAGCGTGGAGGTGGTCTATGCCATCTGCAGCCTGCCGTTCGAGCACGCCCGCCCTACCGCGATCATGACCTGGATGCGTCAACACTGGGGAATCGAGAACAGCCTGCACTGGATACGCGACGTCACCTTCGACGAAGACCGTCAAAGGGCACATACCGGAAACGGCGCACAGGTCCTAGCAACGCTACGCAACACCGCGATCAATCTGCACCGCCTCAACGGCGCCGACAACATCGCCGAAGCCTGCCGGATCACCGCTTTGACCGCCAACCGCCGCCTAGACCTCCTCAATCCACAATTCCCCAGCTCACAAGCCTGCTAATCAACAACGCCGGAGCCCTGGGTCCGGAATGACGTCGACGAGGGGTTTTCCGGTCTTCGCATCGGTTTGGCGCAGCACCTCGGCAGTGATTTCCACCAGATAGCTGTCCAGATCGCACTTGTTCCACTCGCTGAACACGTCGGCGATCTGCGGGGCGCTCATCCCCAGCCCGTCACGGAGCAGCTGGTAGGCCTCGCCGATGAGCTGCATGTCGGAGTACTCGATGCCGTTGTGCACCATCTTCACGAAATGCCCGGACCCGTCCGGCCCGATGTGAGTGCAGCACGGAACGCCGTCGACGTGTGCCGAGATCTCCTCTAGCAGCGGGCCCAGCGAGGTGTAGGACTCGGCGGGGCCGCCGGGCATGATCGATGGCCCGTTGAGCGCGCCCTTCTCGCCGCCGGAGATCCCCGCGCCGACGAAATGCAGTCCGCGCTCACGCACCGCCTTCTCACGGCGAATGGTGTCGGTGTAGAGCGCATTCCCGCCATCGATGATGATGTCGCCGGGCTCCATGGCATCTGCGAGTTCGTTGATCACGGCATCGGTGGGCTCGCCCGCCTTGACCATGATCAGCACCCGGCGCGGCGTCTCGAGCGCGGCGAGGAACTCGCTGATCGTCTCGCTTCGGACGAACTTGCCTTCAGCTCCATGCTCTTTGAGCAACGCGTCGGTCTTGGCGATCGAGCGGTTGTGCAAGGCCACCGTGTAGCCATGTCGGGCAAAGTTGCGGGCGATGTTCGAACCCATCACGGCCAGGCCGGTAACACCGATCTGCGCGGTAGCGGTGCTCGATTCCGACGAACTCATATCTTGCCTTTCGGTGAGGCCACTCAGATTAGAGAACTCATGCCAAAGCTCTTCCGAACGCTAATCCGACCCACTGTGGCATAGAAACTCCGAGGCGTGTCGCGGCGCGTCAGAGGTCGAACAACCGCTGCAATTCCGTGAGCCACGGTACGGCCAGCGCCACGGTGGGCACCACCAGCACCACCGCAGCGGCCGCGTAGGCGGCCGCGGCCAGCGCCAGGCTGTTGCCTCGCCCCGACAACCGCTGCACCCGCACCAGCGTGCTGGGACCGCCCGCGGCTAGGGCGCCCAACGGTGCCCGCCCGGACGCGCAGGCGACCAGGGCCCGGGCCAGTGGGGTTCGCCCCGCGGCGCGCACTGCCGCGTCGTCGGCCAACAGTTCAACCAGTAGCTGCGCCGCGCGCAATGCGTTGGCGCTGCGAACCAGCCGCGGAAAGGACTCGTGGAAGGCGGTAAACGCCTCCAGCACAAGGTCATGGCGGGCCCGTAGATGGGCCCGTTCGTGGGTAAGTATTGCCGCGACTTCTTCGTCGCTGAGCGTGGTGAGCGCCCCCTCGCTGACCACCACCCGGCTACGTACCCCGGGCAGGCAGTAGGCGAGTGGTTGCGCGACGTGTAACACGCGCAGATCGCGAGTCCGCGCGCAAGGCTGGGCCAAGGTCGCTTCGTGCCCCACTCCGACCAGGTCGACGACCATGCGGTGACGGGCCCGCCGTCGCCGGGTGGCGATGGCAACACGCACCACCGCGACCACCAGCCGTACCCCCACGAGGACGGTGAGCGCGAAGACGGAAACGTAGGCCGCCCACAGCGGCCAACCGAGCCGGCCTTCGGCGTCGATGATGCCGGCCGTGGGCCGCCCGTCGGGACCGGGCATGAGCAATCGGGTCGCAATCGCGATTCCGGCACTGAAGGCGGAAAGTACGGCGGCCAGGGAGATCGCTTGCCAGAGCACCATTGCGGCGCGAGGTGCGCGCAACGGCCACGTGGCGCGTGCCAGCAAGGCCGGTGTCGGGCCGGCCAGCAGCACCGCGAGGATGGTGAAGGCCAGCGCGGACACGCTGCTAGTCTCCCTCAGCTGTCCACCGGAGCGCCAGCAGATGGCGGAATGCGATGACTTGCTTCCAATTCGGCGAGCGCTCGGCGAAGCGCGTCCGCCTCGTCGGCTCCGACACGCTCGACGAAGTGCACCAGCGCGGCCTGCCGGCCACCCGAGTCCTCGGCTTGGGCCAGCGCATCCACCATCAGCCCGGCGACCAGCTCGTCACGGCCGTGCACCGGTGCATACCGGTGCGCCCGGTCGTCGCGGATCTGAGAAACCAGGTTCTTTTTAGCCAACCGCTGCAGCACCGTCATCACGGTTGTGTAGGCGAGGTCTCGCCGCGCCGAGAGCGCTTGGTGGACCTGTCGAACTGTCTGGGGTTCGGGGGTGGACCACAGGTGATCCATGACCGCGCGTTCCAGATCCCCCAGGCGCGTCAGCTTGGCCATAGTTCGTTTAGTTCCATCGGCTCCATCAGCTTTGAATCCAGAGTACTCCGGCTTACTACCGGCTGTCGTAACCAACCGCGATTAGTTCCAGGCAAATCCGGAGACATCCGCGGTCCGAGCAATCGGGAGACAGCCGACCCAGGACAGGTACCCGGGATGCGTAGGGACGACACGTCGACAATGTTACGCAGTCGATGCTTGCGAAATTAGGGCAGCCTTGCCTATTGTAGTTCTGGTCGAGCAACAATGACCGTGCCGGAGTCCTGAGGGCTGCAGTGACCCCCGGTCTACTCGATCGGCGAGCCCCGTGCCTAGTGCACGGGGCTCGCCCGTTTTTGCGGCCGGAATAGCCGCGCCCGGAGCGGTCCGCAGGCGTCTGGTAGATCCGCAACGCTGGTCAGACGCCGATGGTGTAGACACAAGAACGTGCGATCGTCGCCGGAGGCGGACCCCACCGTAGCCATCCCGCCCACAGTTTCTCCACCTTTCGATGTTGAACTGGGCCTGGAGTTCACCGAACTCACCGCCGATGGCGCCCGTGCGCAGCTCGAGGTCAAGCCCAAGCACCTGCAGCCAATGGGCCTAGTCCACGGGGGTGTCTACTGCTCGATGGTCGAAAGCATGGCCAGCATGGCCGCGTTCACCTGGCTGAGCACCCGCGGCGGCGGCGGTGTGGTGGGCGTCAACAACAGCACCGACTTTCTGCGCGCGATCAGCTCGGGGACCGTCTACGGCACCGCCGAGCCACTACACCGCGGCCGACGCCAGCAGCTGTGGCTGGTCGTGATCACCGACGACGCCGATCATGTGATCGCTCGCGGGCAGGTGCGGCTGCAGAATCTCGAGGCGCCGCCCAGCGACGGGTGACCTCAGTCACTCTCGCCTCGAAAGGCCAGAACCGTCACGGCGTGGCAGGATCCCAAAGCATGCGCTTGACGCCGCACGAACAGGAGCGATTGCTGCTGTCTTACGCCGCCGAGGTGGCCCGCCGCCGACAGGCTCGCGGCTTGCGTCTCAATCACCCCGAGGCCGTAGCGCTCATCACCGACCACGTCCTTGAAGGTGCACGCGACGGCCGCACGGTGGCCGAGCTGATGGCCAGCGGTTGTGAGGTCCTGGGTCAAGACGATGTGATGGAAGGAGTGCCCGAGATGATCGCGGACGTGCAGGTTGAGGCGACCTTCCCGGACGGCACCAAATTGGTCACCGTCCATCATCCGATCCGATGATCCCCGGTGAAATCCACTACGGCAGAGGCGATATCGAAATCAACACGACTGCCCAGCGCATCGAGATGAATGTCGTCAACACCGGCGACCGCCCGGTACAGGTCGGAAGTCACGTCCATTTTCCGCAGGCCAATGCGGCGCTGTCGTTCGACCGCGCTGCCGCCCACGGCTACCGTCTCGACATTCCGGCCGCCACCGCGGTCCGCTTCGAGCCGGGCGTTGCCCACACCGTCAGCCTGGTGCCGCTAGAGGGCAGACGCGCGGTGTACGGGCTGACGCTGAATCCACCTGGAAGATTGGACGACTGATGGCGCGGCTGTCCAGGGAGCGCTACGCACAGCTCTACGGTCCGACCACTGGCGATAGGATCCGGCTCGCAGATACCGATCTGCTGGTCGAAATCACCGAAGACCGTTGCGGGGGGCCCGGACTGGCGGGGGACGAGGCGGTGTTCGGCGGCGGCAAGGTGCTGCGCGAGTCCATGGGCCAGGGGCGTGTCACGCGGGCCGAGGGCGCGCCCGACACCATGATCACCGGCGCGGTAATCATTGACTACTGGGGAATCATCAAGGCGGATATCGGCATTCGTGACGGGCGCATCGTCGCAATTGGCAAGGCCGGCAACCCCAACATCATGTCGGGTATTCATCCCGACTTAGTGGTCGGACCGTCCACCGAGATCATTGGCGGAAACGGGCGCATCGTCACCGCGGGTGCCATCGACTGCCATGTGCACTTGATCTGTCCTCAGGTCATCGCCGAGGCCCTCGGTTCGGGTATCACCACCATCATCGGCGGCGGCACCGGCCCAGCGGAAGGCAGCAAGTCCACCACCGTCACGCCCGGGGGATGGCATCTGGCCAGGATGCTGGAAGCCCTCGATTCCTGGCCGGTCAACATCGCGCTGCTGGGCAAGGGCAACACCGTCAATCCCGACGCGTTGTGGGAGCAATTGCGTGGTGGGGCATCAGGTTTCAAACTTCACGAAGACTGGGGTTCGTCACCGGCGGCGATCGATGCGTGCCTGACCGTCGCCGATGCCGCCGGTGTTCAAGTCGCGTTACACTCCGACACTCTCAACGAGATGGGCTTCGTCGAGGACACGCTGGCCGCGATCGCCGGGCGATCCATTCACACCTACCACACCGAGGGAGCCGGAGGCGGGCACGCCCCCGACATCATCACCGTTGCGGCACATCCCAACGTGCTGCCCAGCTCCACCAATCCGACTCGCCCGTACACCGTCAACACCCTCGACGAGCACCTCGACATGTTGATGGTGTGCCATCACCTCAACCCACGGATTCCTGAAGATCTGGCATTTGCGGAGAGTCGGATTCGGCCATCCACCATCGCCGCCGAAGACCTGCTGCACGACATCGGAGCGATCTCGATGATCGGCAGTGACTCCCAGGCGATGGGCCGGGTCGGCGAGGTGGTGATGCGGACCTGGCAGACCGCGCACGTCATGAAGCAGCGCCGCGGCGCCTTGGAGGGCGACCCGTCGGGCCGCTATTCGGCCGATAACAATCGAGCACGGCGCTATGTCGCCAAATACACCATCTGCCCGGCCGTCGCGCACGGTCTCGACCACGAGGTCGGCTCGGTGGAGGTGGGAAAGCTCGCCGATCTGGTGTTGTGGGAGCCGGCCTTTTTCGGGGTACGCCCGCACGCGGTGGTCAAGGGTGGCGCCATCGCCTGGGCCGCGATGGGCGATGCGAACGCCTCGATACCCACGCCTCAGCCGGTGCTTCCGCGCCCGATGTTCGGCGCGTCGCCGGCCGTGGCAGCGGCGACCTCCGTGCATTTCGTCGCAGCACAGTCCATCGAGGCCGGTCTGGCAGATCAGATCGCCGTCGACCGCCGACTAGTTCCGGTGGCCGATGTCCGGGCCGTCGGTAAGGCCGACATGCCACTCAACGACGCACAGCCGCGCATCGAGGTCGACCCCGATACGTTCACCGTGCGTATCGATGGCGAGGTATGGGAGCAGCAGCCGGCCACCGAACTCCCTATGGCGCAACGGTATTTCTTGTTCTAGTGACCACGCTCGCGATGCTCCTGACCCTGGCCGATTCTCGGCTACCCACCGGTGCCCACGTGCACTCCGGCGGCGTCGAGGAGGCCATCACCGCCGGCTTGGTGACCAACCTGTCAAGCCTGGAGGCGTTTCTCAAGCGACGCATCCGCAGCCACGGCCTGGTTACCGCGTCCATCGCTGCCGCTGTGCAGCGAGGCGATCTGGCCCCCGATGGCGCAGATCGGGAAACCGACGCCCGCACACCTTCGCCCGCGGCGCGGGATGCCTCACGTAGCCAGGGACGAGGGCTGGTGCGGCTGGCTCGGGCGATCTGGCCGGAAGCGGACTGGGACGCCCTCGGCGCAAAACCCCATCTGGCGGTGGCTGCAGGCCGAGTGGGAGCGCTGGCGGGGCTAACCCCCGAACACCTTGCCCTGCAACTTGTCTACACCACGATGACCGGCTCGGCTACCGCTGCCCAGCGGCTGCTCGCGCTGGATCCCACCGACGTGGCCGTGCTCACGTTCCAGCTCTCTGAGCTGTGCACGACTACCGCCGCTGAAGCGGCAATCGGACTGGCCGATTTGTCCGACCCACTGCTCGATACGCTGGCGCAACATCACGCCGAACGCGAGCGGCCCTTGTTCGCCTCATGAAAGGTATTGCATGGCCAAGCATTCCCATGATCACACCCACGACCATCACGACCGGCCACGGCGGGTTCGAAAGCCGGGGGAGCCGTTGCGGATCGGGGTCGGGGGCCCAGTTGGATCCGGCAAGACCGCACTGGTGGCGGCGATATGTCGGCAGTTGCGAGACGAGCTGTCGCTCTCGGTGCTGACCAATGACATCTACACCACCGAGGACGCCGACTTTCTGCGCAAGCATGCGGTATTGCCAGACAGCCGGATAACCGCGGTGCAAACCGGTGGCTGTCCGCACACCGCGATCCGCGACGACATCACCGCCAACCTGGATGCGATCGACGACTTGATCGCCGCACACGACGCGCTGGACTTGATCTTGGTCGAATCCGGTGGTGACAACCTCACCGCCACCTTCTCGTCGGGCCTGGTGGATGTGCAGATCTTCGTCATCGATGTAGCCGGCGGCGACAAGGTTCCCCGCAAGGGCGGGCCCGGTGTGACCTTTTCAGACTTGTTGGTGGTCAACAAGACCGATCTGGCCCCGTTGGTGGGCGCCGATCTGAAGGTGATGGCTCGCGACGCCGAAGCGGTACGCGACGGACGTCCGACCGTGTTGCAGTCGTTGACCGAGGACCCCGCCGCGACGAAGGTACTGGACTGGGTGCGCAGTCAGTTGGCCGCCGCAGGCTGATGCACTCCGAGGTTCTGCTGGTCGCGTCGCGAAACCGGCTGCCGCGCATCCGATGCCGGGGCGGCATTGCGGCCCGTTGCACCGCAGCCGACACCGTTTTTCTGGTGTCGGCTGCGGCAACGCCGCTAGGGGGCGACAGCTTCGACCTCCAGATCATCGTTGAGGAGGGGGCGTCGCTGCGATTGCGAAGTGCGGCCGCGGCCGTGGTGTTGCCCGGCGCACAGACCATGACTTCCCGAGCCCGCTGGAAAATCGAGGTTGCCGGGGAGCTGGATGTGGACCTCGAGCCGACAATCGTCGCCGCTGCCGCCCGGCATCTGTCGTCTGTCACGGTGCAGTTGGATGGCGCTAGCCGGGTCCGTCTGCGCGAGCGCATCCAGATCGGCAGATATGGTGAGCGGGAAGGATTCTGGTCGGGATCGCTGCATGCGGACCTGGACGGTCGTCCGATGCTGCGACACCGGATGGAACTGGGCGCTGGATCACTGGCCGATGACGTGATTTGCGCTCCCCGCGCGACGGTCAGCGAATTACGCTACCCCACAGGGGAGTTCACTGATGCAATCGAGGCCGGTTCGACAGTGCTGCAGCTCGCCGAGGGCGGAACTCTTAGTACGTGGCAAGCGGAACGGTTGATCGGCTAGAGGTCATTGCGGTCACCGGGCGCCGCGGAGTCGGATAGTCACGCTGCGAGTCGGCCGCGACCACACCGGCCTAGCTGGCTTGTCGCGCCTCGGTGCTCTGCGCCTCGGAAGCCAACTCGGCCAGCTGCTCCAGCCGCGTCCGGGCGAAAGCCTGCTGTTCGGTGATGGTCAGTTGACCACGCCGGGTGCTCAGGAAGGTCACCGTCCACGACAACAGCGTGCTGACCTTGGTCTTGAACCCGACCAGGTACACCAGGTGCAGGACCAGCCAGGCCAGCCAAGCGATGAAGCCGCTGATCTCCACTGGACCGATCTTGGCCACCGCGGAAAAACGCGACACCGTGGCCATGGAGCCCTTGTCGAAGTACTGGAACGGCTCGCGTTCCGCAGCGTTGGCACCGGCCAGCTCGGACTTGATCGTGGTGGCGACGTACTTCGCGCCCTGGATGGCGCCCTGGGCTACCCCGGGCACGCCCTCGACCGCAGCCATGTCGCCGATGACGAACACGTTGGGGTGTCCCGGGACCGACAAGTCGGGCAGCACCTGGACCCGGCCGGCTCGATCGAGCTCAACCTCGGACTGCTCGGCAAGGTCCCGGCCCAACCGGCTGGCCTGGACACCGGCGGACCACACTTTGCACGCGGATTCGATGCGCCGGATGGTGCCGTCGGAATCCTTCACGGTAATGCCGTTGCGGTCGACGTTGGTGACCATCGCGCCGAGCTGGATTTCCACCCCCAGCTTCTGCAGCCGTGCCGCCGCCCGCTCACCCAACTTGTCGCCAAACGGCGGCAGCACCGCCGGAGCGGCATCGAGCAGAATAACCCGCGCCCGGGTGGAGTCGATGTGGCGGAACGCGCCCTTCAACGTGTGCTCGGCCAATTCGGCTATCTGCCCGGCCATTTCGACACCGGTGGGTCCGGCCCCGACGACTGTGAACGTCAGCAGTTTGGCCCGTCGTTCCGCATCACGCGACCGTTCGGCTTGTTCGAAGGCGCTCAGGATCCGTCCGCGTAGTTCCAGCGCGTCATCGATCGACTTCATGCCAGGTGCGAACTCGGCGAAGTGGTCGTTGCCGAAGTAGGACTGGCCCGCGCCCGCGGCGACGATCAGGGTGTCGTATGGGGTTTCGTAGGTGTGACCGAGCAAGTCCGACACGACGGATTGCTTGGCCAGGTCGATGTGGGTCACGTTGCCCAGCAGCACCTGCGCGTTGCGTTGCCGGCGCAGGACCACGCGTGTCGGCGGCGCGATGTCACCTTCGGAGATGATTCCGGTAGCCACTTGGTAGAGCAGCGGCTGGAACAGGTGGTGGGTGGTGCGAGCAATCAGCTTGATATCGACGTCGGCACGCTTGAGCTTCTTTGCCGCGTTGAGTCCGCCGAAGCCAGATCCGATGATGACAACACGATGGCGCGGACGTGCTTGTTCTGTGGTTTCTGGCTGGGGGCTCATGTGACGCTGCTCCTGACGGATCTCCTGACGGGCGCATTGCAGTTAGCTACACGCTAGTCATACCAGGCCCGCAAGCCCAACTCGTGAGCATGTGTAATTAGCCACACCGGCGCAACCGGATCCGCCCTCCCACCGGCGGCTCATCGCACAAACCCTGAGCGGCCTACCCGGTCAACAGCGGGCGCAGTGCCTCGGCAACGGTGGTGATCAGGCCGGGGGAGTGGCCGTGCGCGGAGAGGTTCATGATCACGCCGTCAATGCCGGTGTCGAGCACTTTGGTTTGCACCTGATCGGCGATCTGTGCCGGGCTGCCGGTCACCATGCGCCTGCTCGTCTCTGCGGGAAGGCGCTCCACCTTGGCCTTCTCGTCGACCACCACCGTGAGCATCACACTGGTTTCCAGTGTTGATGGATCCCGCCCCGCTTCCTCGCATCGGGCGGCGACGGCATCCATCTTGCGAGGCAATTCATCCAGCGCCGCGACGATGTTGAGATGATCGGCCCAGTGGGCGGCGATGCGGAAGGTCTTCTTCTCACCCCCGCCGCCGATCAAGATCGGGATGCGGTCACGGTAACGGGGTTCGGCCATCGCCGATTCGGCTTGGTACCAACTCCCGGAGAAGGTCGGATGCTCACCCTTGATCATCGGATCAAGAATCTGCAACGCCTCCTCGAGCCGATTGAATCGGTCGGTGAAGGTGCCGAACTCGTAGCCGAGCTGGCGGTGTTCGAGTTCGAACCATCCAGCGCCGATGCCGAGGACCGCACGTCCGGCACTGACCACATCCAGCGTCGTGATGATCTTTGCCAACAACGCGGGGTTACGGTACGTATTGCCGGTCACCAGAGTGCCCAGTTGCAGCCGCTCGGTAGCGGTGGCCAGCGCGCCCAGGGCGGTGTAGGCCTCCAGCATGGGCTGGTCCGGTGTCCCCAACATCGGCAGTTGATAGAAATGGTCCATCAAGAAAAGCGAGTCGAAGCCGGCCGCCTCGGCCTCGCGCGCCTGCGCGATGACTGACGGAAAAAGCTTGTCGACGCCGGTACCGTAGGAGAAACTCGGGATCTGGAAACCAAGCCGGATAGCCACGGGCTCTACCGTAGCGATCGGCTCCGAAAAGCCAAGAGAACCGAATTGCCTCAGGCGAAGTGAGCGAGCGCGCCGTGGCTCACATGAAGCGTCTGGCCGGTGATGTGCCGAGCCGCCGGGGTGGTGAGAAACAGCGCCAGCCGGGCGATCTCCGCGGCCACCGGAGCCGGCGTGCGCGACAACCCTTCATAACCCGCCTGCACACTGCGTCCGCAAGCCACGGCGTTGACCGTGATGCCGCGGGTGCCGTAGATCTCGGCTTGCCCGGCGACCCAATTCGACAGGGCACCCTTGATCGCCGCATCGACGCTGCCCGCTGGTGGGTTCTCCGCCACCACGCTGATGATCGAACCGCCAGATCGCAGATGGTCGCCGACACACTGCACGGTCAACACCGCCGAGAGCACGGTGGTGTCCAGTGCATTGCGCCACGCCGTGGCGGTGTCCGCCAGCGAGTAGGTGCGCGGATCGCCGGCATCCCAGGTCGGCGCCGGCACGTTGACGATGGTGTCCAGATGGTGGGGGAACAACCCGCGCACCTCTGCCAGGCTGGCCGGATTGGTGATGTCGCAGGCGATCGCGTCTGCGTCGAGTTCCTTGGCGACCACCTCGAGATCGTCGCGCCGGGCGCCGACAAGAGTCACTTTGTGACCGTCGTCGCGAAAGCCCTCGGCTACTGTGCGTCCCAGATCGGTGTCGCCGCCGGTGACCAGCACCTCCACTGCCATGACCTCCTCGTGTTCACCGTTGAACCCAGACCCTGGCACTTCACCAGCGTTTATGTTTCCACTCGGCGCGTTGAAAACATCGTCCCGATGGTCACACACGACAGGATTGTTGCCTGGGATCTCAGCATGTTATGGCATCAATCCGCACCCATGTTACTGGACAGTAGCAATTTGACGAAACTCCGCGCGGTCGCGCCGAGCAGATGATTTGGGTAACGATTCGTCAGCAACGGACCCGCCCGTTCTCGCTGGCAGAAGCCTCCGAGGTCGCTGCTAGGTTTGACCGGTGACTCGGGTCGGGATGCTGGCCGGCATGGTGTCGGCGCTGCTGGTCTGGGTGGTGGGCTGCGGTTCGCCGTCACGGCTGGCCGAAGGTGCTCGCTCGATCACGATCTTTGCCGCGGCATCGCTGAAGACCGCCTTCACCCAGATAGGTGAACGGTTCAAGACCGCCAACCCGGGCGTCGGTGTCGAGCTCGATTTCGCCGGTTCCTCCGAGTTGGCCACCCAACTCACCCAGGGCGCCACCGCGGACGTCTTCGCCTCAGCGGACACCGCTCAGATGGACACGGTCGCCAAAGCCGGTCTGCTCGCCGCAGATCCGACGAACTTCGCCTCCAACACACTGGTCATCGTCACCGCGCTGGGCAATCCGAAGCACGTCGGATCGTTCGCCGACCTCTCTCGATCGGATCTAACCGTTGTGGTCTGCCAGCAGCAGGTGCCCTGTGGCGCGGCCACGCAGCGCATCGAAGACGGCACCGGGGTCCACCTCAACCCGGTTAGTGAAGAACTCAGCGTTACCGATGTCCTCAACAAGGTCACGACCGGACAAGCCGACGCCGCGCTGGTCTACCTCACCGATGCGATGAGCGCGGGAAGCACCGTGAGCACTATCAAGTTTCCCCAGGCCGCACCCGCGGTGAACGTCTATCCCATCGCGGTGCTCAGCAACGTCCCCCAACCGGGGCTGGCGCGTAAATTCGTCGACATGGTCACGGCCGAGACAGGACGCCGCATCCTGGATCAGTCTGGTTTCGCCAAGCCCTGACGAGCCGATATGCACGGACCACCGGAGCTGCCCCGCTGGGTTTACCTACCCGCTACCGCGGGGATGGGTTTGGTGATTCTGCCGCTGGTCGCGATGGCGGCCAAGGTCGATTGGCCGAATTTCTGGTCCCTGATCACCAGCACGTCGTCTCGGACGGCACTCGTGCTGAGCTTGAAGACCGCCTCGGCGAGCACCGCGATATGCGTACTCCTGGGCGTGCCGATGGCGCTGGTCCTGGCCCGTAGCCGGGCGCGGCTCATGCGGCTGATGCGGCCGCTGATCCTGCTGCCGCTGGTGCTGCCACCGGTAGTGGGGGGTATCGCGCTGCTCTACGCATTCGGCCGACTTGGCCTGATCGGGCGTTACCTAGAGGCGGGCGGTATCACGATCGCGTTCAGCACGACGGCCGTGGTGCTGGCGCAGACGTTCGTCTCGCTGCCATTCCTGGTGGTATCGCTCGAGGGAGCGGCGCGCACCGCGGGCGCGGACTATGAAGTTGTCGCGGCGACGCTGGGAGCGCGGCCCAGCGCGGTCTGGTGGAAGGTCACGCTGCCGCTACTGATGCCGGGTCTGGTGTCCGGTGCTGTACTCGCCTTCGCCCGGTCGCTGGGGGAGTTCGGCGCAACCTTGACTTTCGCCGGATCCCGCCAAGGTGTCACCCGCACGCTGCCGCTCGAGATCTACCTGCAGCGGGTGAATGATCCCGACGCGGCGATCGCATTGTCACTGCTGCTGGTCGCGGTGGCCGCGCTGGTGGTTCTGAGCCTGGGGGCGCGCCGATTGACCGGCGGCCAGGCGGGGTAGCTTCGGGTGGGTCAGTCGAACTCGAGCAGGACGTAGGCGCCGCGGAATGGCTTGATCGGCGGAAACGCCACAGGGCGGGGTAGAGGGTCCTGAAGAACAGCCCGCGGCCTTCGGGCATCGGCACATCGTGCACCGCGCGGATTCCGGGCACGGTGTCGACCAGCCTCGCGAGCTGGTTCACCGACAGGCTGAATGGCATCGGCGGAACGCGGTAGCGCCTGGAGGCACGCATACCCTTGGGGGCAACCCGCTTGACGATGGTGGGTGGCAGGTCGAAGAACATCTGTCCACCGGCAAAGCGCTTGGCGCACTGACTGATCAGCTCCATTGCCTGATTGGGCTGCAGATACATCAGTAGACCTTCGGCGGTGATGAAGACGCCGGCGCGCGAGTCGACCTTGTCCATCCACGTGTAGTCCAAGGCGGACTGTGCGAGGTTGGTGACGCGCGCAGAATCCGGCAGCAGGCGCCGCCGCAGTTCCATTACGGGCTCCAGATCGAGCGATACCCAACGAAATTGCGTATCTGGTAGCGCATTGCTCACCCGCCAGAACCCGGTCTGAAAGCCCTCCGCGAGCGCCACCACGGTAGCCCCCGGATGCTTGGTGAGGTATGCGATCTCACACCGATCAACGGCCAGCGATCGCAACGCCATCTCTTGGCCGCGGCGTCCAAACTTCTCGAAGTCGAAATCGATGGATTCAACAAGTTTGATCGCCATCGGGTCATCGATGATCGGGTTCGGCTTGGCGGCTTGGTGAGCCCTGCCGTTGAGGGTCAGCAATGCGGTTTCAGAGACACCGCCCAGCATTCCGGCGTTCACGTTGTTATCTGAATGACCCACCTACACAACTTATCCAAGCCGCGCCGGAGGACTCCATGCCGCGCGCGCAATGCGGGTAGCCCCAGATTGCGTCGGCGGCCGCAACTGGACATCCGATCGTCGATACCACTTAACAAAATACCCTAGGGGGTATAGAATGATGATCGGCTAGCTACCTCAGCTGTAGTTGAGTTCAATCAAGGAGCGACCAATGGCACGAGTCGTTATCCTCGGCGCCGGCATCGCGGGCCATGCCGCCGCGCTGCACCTGCGCCGATGGCTTCCCCGCGCACACGAGATCGTCGTTATCTCTCCGAACGCCGACTGGAACTGGATTCCATCCAATATCTGGGTCGGCGTGGGGCGGATGGAACCGACGAAGGTGTTGATTCCCCTCAAACCGATCTACCAGCGCAAAGGCATCGTCTTTCACCAGGCGCTGGCAACTGCTATCCGGTGCCGAGGGCACCGGTGAACAGCAGACACCGTCGGTGGACTTCACGTACACCGAGGAAGGGCGACGCGGCGAGACCGGCAGCCTTAGCTACGACTATTTGATCAATGCGACGGGCCCTCAGCTGAATTTCGCGGCGACGCCGGGCCTCGGTCCCGAGGGGCACTCGTATTCGGTGTGTACTGCCGACCACGCCACCGAGGCCGCCAAGGCGCTCGACGGGGTCATCGCCAAGTTGCGGGCCGGCCAGCGGCAGCGCCTCGTTATCGGTGTCGGGCATGGCACCTGCACCTGCGAAGGGGCAGCGTTCGAGTACACCTTCAACGTCGAACATCGACTGCGCGCCGCCGGTGTGCGCGACTTGGCCGAGGTCATCTATCTGACCAATGAGTACGAGCTGGGTGATTTCGGGGTCGACGGCATGAGATTCGTCGACAAGGGATTCATGCAGTCCAGCCGGCTGTGGACCGAATCGCTATTCCGCGAACGTGGCGTCAAGGCGATCACGCAGGCCCACGTGCACGAGGTGATGGACGGCAAGCTGCGCTACGAACAGCTCGACGGCAAAGAACACGATCTGGACTTTGACTTTGCGATGCTGCTGCCACCATTTAGGGGCGCCAGCCTGGCCGCCTACGACCGGGACGGCAACGACATCACGTCCACGTTGTTCGCGCCATCGGGCTTCCTCAAGGTCGACGCCGACTATTCGGGCAAGCCCTACGACGAGTGGACCGCCGAGGACTGGCCACACACCTACGAATCCGTGGCCTATCCGAACATCTTCGCGCCCGGCATCGCGTTCGCGCCGCCGCACCCAATCTCCAAACCGCGCAAGAGCGTTACCGGGACGGTGATCACCCCCAGCCCACCCCGAACCGGCATGCCGTCGGGCATCATGGCCAAGACCGTGGCCGAGACCATTCGCGATCGCATCACCAACAACGCCGCGAGTCCGGCCCACCAAGCCTCGATGGCGACCATGGGCGCCGCATGCATCGCCTCGGCCGGAACCGGCCTGCGTGAGGGTTCGACGGCCGCGATGACCATGTTTCCGGTCGTGCCCGACCCGGTGCGCTACCCGCAGACCGGCCGCGACATCAGCGGCACCTCCGGTGAGCTTGGCCTGGCGGGGCACTGGATCAAGGTGCTGCTGCACTACCTGTTCATCTACAAGGCCAAGGCCAGGCCGTTCTGGTGGCTGATCCCTGAATGAAAGGCGCTTCCATGGACCTTACAGACGCGGACAAAAGCGGCTCAGACGTGGATGTCCGGACCGCCGAACGCATTGCCGACGCCCCACTACCCACCGGAGCCAAACTGCGCATGCGGCAGAATCTTCCGGTGCAGATGTGGCGATTCGTCCGCATCAATCTGAAGATGATGCGAATCATCTTCAGCGGACACCACTAGCCGCTCGCGGCGACCGGCCATCGGTCATGCTCGCCGTCACTTAGGGTGTGAGCATGCGTCGTAGTGGTGGGCAAATCGGGTGCCCAGTGCCGACAGTATGGCGCGGATTTCGCGGGTCGTGACGTCAGGCGCAATTCGCAGAATTCAGGCGTGCACGGTGCCGCCGACACGGGACGGCGCGGTGTGAGCGCGCTAGAGCTTCGCGCGGTCGTTGCGGACCGTCGTCTAGACGTCGAGTTCTCGGTGGCGGCGGGCGAGGTGCTGGCGATCCTGGGGCCCAACGGCGCCGGAAAGTCTTCCGTCTTACACGTCATCGCCGGGCTGGTTCGCCCTGACAACGGAGTGGTTCGTCTAGGCGAGCGGGTGCTGACCGATACCGCCGCGGGCATCGACGTGGCAACCCACGACCGCAAAGTCGGTTTACTGCTGCAGGACCCGCTGCTGTTCCCGCACATGAGCGTGGGCGCCAACGTGGCGTTCGGTCCACATCACCGTCGCGGCACGTTGCGCTCCGGTCGCCGCCAGCAACGCGAATCGGCACTACGGTGGCTAGCCAAGGTGGGCGCCGAGCAGTTGGTAGATCGCCGGCCGCGACAGCTGTCCGGCGGCCAAGTCCAGCGCGTCGCCATCGCCCGGGCGCTGGCGGCCGAACCAGATGTGCTGCTGCTCGATGAGCCGCTGACCGGACTCGATGTCGCCGCGGCCGCGGCCATCCGGGCGGTGCTGCGCGCCATGGTGGTCGACAGCGGATGCGCCGTAATTTTGATATCTCATGACCTGCTCGATGTATGCACACTGGCCGATCGGGTGCTGATTCTCGAGGCCGGCCGGATCTCCGAAATCGGCGCGGCCGCCGACGTACTGGCCGCGCCGCGCAGCAATTTCGGAGCTCGCATCGCGGGGGTCAACCTGGTCAGCGGCACCATCGGCCGTGACGGGTCCCTGCACACCCGCTTCGGTAGCCAATGGAGGGGAACACCGGCCCGAGACCTCGATGAAGCGCTCGATTTTGGGCAAGACGCCATCGCCGTGTTCCCGCCGACCGCGGTGGCAGTGCACCTCGAACCGCCGCACGGCAGCCCACGCAATACGGCCGAGGTGACCGTGGCAGATCTACAGACTCGTGGGCCGGCCGTGTTGGTGCGCAGTGAGGACCAGCCCGACGGCTTGCCCGGCCTGGCCGCGAGCATCACCGTCGACGCTGCCGCCGAGTTGAAGCTGACGCCCGGGGCGCGAGTGTGGTTCAGCGTCAAGGCTCATGAGGTGGCGTTACATCAAGCATTGCGCCGCCAGGTAGCCCGCTAGGGGATTGCCACCGGGTCCGTCACGATCAGCGAAGACATGGGCAGGCCATCCTTGCTTCGCGGCCATAACACGGTAGGTTCGTCGCCATGCATGAGGTGGACCCCAACAAGCGACGTCGCCACGGACTCTGGACAACGCTAGCGCTCGCAGCGGTGAGCAGTGCCAGCGTTGTCTCCATTGCCCTTCCGGCGACCGCCAGCGCCGACCCGGCGCCTGCGCCGGCACCGTCGACCACCGCGGCGCCACCGGCGGATCCCAATGCCGCACCGCCACCAGCGGACCCCAACGCCCCACCACCACCGGCAGACCCCAACGCCCCACCACCACCAGCTGACCCCAACGCCCCACCACCACCAGCTGACCCCAACGCCCCACCACCACCGGTGGTTGACCCGAATGCACCGGAGCCCGGGCGGGTCAACAATGCGGTCGGTGGTTTCAGCTTCGTCGTTCCGGCGGGCTGGGTCGAGTCCGACGCTTCGCACCTCGACTACGGGTCGGCGCTGCTGAGCAAGATGACGGGCGAGCCACCCATGCCAGGACAGGCCCCGCCGATTGCCAACGACACGCGAGTCGTGTTGGGGCGGTTGGACCAGAAGCTCTACGCCAGCGCGGAGGCCACCAATCCCAAGGCCGCCGTCCGGCTGGGATCGGATATGGGTGAGTTCTTCATGCCTTATCCCGGCACCCGGATCAATCAGGAAACCATTCCGCTCAACGCCAACGGGATAACCGGAAGCGCGTCGCACTACGAAGTGAAGTTCAGCGATGAGTCCAAGCCCAACGGACAGATCTGGACCGGCGTAGTCGGCACTCCCGCGGGCAGCACGCCCAACGAAGGACCGCCGCAGCGCTGGTTTGTGGTCTGGCTGGGAACCTCGAATGACCCCGTCGACAAGGGTGCGGCGAAGGTACTGGCGGAGTCGATCCGGCCGTGGATGCCACCACCGGCACCGGCACCGGCGCCTGCGCCGGGTGAGCCCGCGCCGCAACCGGGCGCGCCGGAACCCGTCCCCGCACCGGCTCCCGCGCCGGCCGCTGGGGTGGCTCCGACCGTCGCCCCAGCACCGCGAACACAACCGACCTGAGGCCGTACTGCCCCTGACAAGATAGTCCCCGCCAACTAGGCGGGGATATTCTCTGCTTCGCAGAATCGCATCCCCATCGTTACCCGAACGGGGTATACCGAAGTCACGGTCCGACACCGCAGTTGGACCTTGCCAGTGATTGCAAGGAGATCCCGATGGACGTCATGGCAGCTACCGAATTCCTGGCTCGCTCCAGCACCTTGACCAGTGTCGGCTGGCTCGGCTACATCATCATCGGAGCGCTCGCCGGGTGGATTGCCGGCAAGATCGTCAAAGGCGCCGGATCCGGCATTCTGATGAATATCGTGATCGGCGTCATCGGCGCGCTGATCGGTGGCTTCTTGCTGAGCTTCTTTGTCGACACCGCCGCCGGCGGCTGGTGGTTCACCTTGTTCACCGCGATCCTGGGCTCGGTGATCCTGCTCTGGATCGCGGGCAAGGCCCGCCACTAGCGCGTTGGATCCCTGCTGACCGTGGCGGGTCGAGCCGTCCCTGGCGATAGCGTCATCATGGACTGATGGCCGCACCCGCGAGTACCCCGACGATGAGCGCATGGCAGGTGCGCCGGCCCGGTCCCATCGACACCGGCCCGCTGGAGCGGGTGAACGTCGAAGTACCAAGACCGGCGCCCTCCGAACTGCTCGTGGCGGTGCGAGCATGCGGCGTGTGCCGCACCGACCTCCACGTCACCGAGGGCGATCTGGCGGTGCACCGGGAGCGGGTGACGCCGGGACATGAGGTGGTCGGAGAGGTCGTAGAAGTAGGGGCCGAGGCCGGCGACGAGTTCGCCGTCGGCGACCGGGTGGGCATCGCCTGGCTGCGCCACACCTGCGGGGTGTGCAAGTACTGCCGCCGTGGCGATGAGAACCTGTGCCCGAAGTCCCTCTACACCGGATGGGACGCTGACGGGGGATACGCAGAATTCACCACCGTTCCCGCGGCGTTTGCCCACCATCTGCCCAGCGGCTACAGCGATAGCGAGCTGGCCCCACTGCTGTGCGCCGGCATCATCGGTTACCGCTCCCTGCTGCGGGCCGAACTACCACCCGGCGGCAGGTTGGGCCTGTATGGGTTCGGCGGCAGCGCGCACATCACCGCACAGGTCGCGTTGGCCCAGGGAGCCGAGGTGCATGTGATGACCCGTGGAGCCGAGGCGCGTGAGTTGGCACTCGAGCTTGGCGCCGCATCGGCTCAGGGGGCCGCCGACCCACCACCGGTACCGTTGGATGCCGCGATCCTGTTCGCCCCGGTAGGGGAGCTGGTGTTGCCGGCTCTGGCGGGCCTCGACCGTGGTGGCACCCTGGCGGTCGCCGGGATTCATCTCAGCGACATCCCGCCGCTGAACTATCAGCGTCACTTGTTCCAGGAACGTCAGATCAGGTCGGTGACGTCCAACACCCGCGGTGATGCCCGGGCTTTCCTCAACTTTGCGGGCCAGCATCATATCGAGGTCACCACGCCCGAATACCCGCTCGGGCAGGCTGACCGCGCGCTCAGCGACCTCAGCGCGGGCCGCATCGCCGGCGCCGCGGTGTTGATCGTGTAACGAGGTTCAGCTCGACAGGTGCCAGACCACAGCGGCCGCCAGGGCACCCACGCCGTTCAGCGACCAATGCAGGGCGATCGGCGCGATCAAGCTTCCGCTGCGGCGGCGCAACCAGCTGAAGACGAAGCCGGCGGCCCCGGTGGCCAGGACCGCCAAGACGACGCCGGCGACCATCCCGACTATCCCGCCACCGAACAACCGGGTGAAACCGACGTTGCTACTGGTCAGTCCCAGCGACGTCGCGACGTGCCAAAGTCCGAACAACAATGATCCCGCCAGCGCCACCCCGCGAAATCCCCAAGCCCGATTCAGCGCCCCATGCAGCACCCCGCGGAAGGCGAGCTCCTCGGGGATGACCGTTTGCAGCGGGATGATGACCATAGAGGCAATCACGGCGCCAGAAACCGTCGCGTAGTGGTTGTTCATGAACATCGGCCGAGTCATCGGCAACAGCACACCTACCGAGATCACCAGGACCACCAGGCCAACCGCGGCCAGCGCGTAGAGCATCCCAGATCTCCAGTGATCCCGCCCCAACCCCAACTCGGCCCAGCCCAGACCCCTGCTACGCACCAGGATGACCAGCCCGACCGCGGCCGCCGGGACGGTCGCGATGCTCGCCCACGGCGTGGTGAAGTGCGCAATAAGATTTGTCAGCACCAACACCACCACAACAACCGCGACATCAAGGTGGATACGCAACCTGTGCAGCGCGGAAAGCTGCGTCACTAGCGCATCCGGGTGAGGGGCCGTCGTCGCATGGTCACGCATGCCGACCGATTCTACCTGCGGGGCGGTCGTCCACCTCCGTTTTTCGTCGGCGCCAGCGGTACCGGCTAACTGCAGGCAAGGGCAACCGGGGCGGCCGCGAGATGCGGCCGCCCGCTCGTCTCCTCGGCCCACATCACCGAAAGGGCAGACAACCCTTACAAACTCGGCGGGGCCAACAGCAGCTCGAAAGGATCGGGCCGCCCCGCGGCGCCGTGCTCACCGGTGATTCCTTGCTGTCGTATGCGCACCGACGCACGTCGAGTGTCTACTTGCTCACAGTCGCCGAGGCCGACGCGCTCAGCCAGTGTTGGACGCCAGCCGACGGCGCACATCCGCCTTGATTTCCGCCGGCAGCGCATCTGCCGCCAGCAGCTTGGGAAGCAGGTCGGGTTCAGCCATCCGAGCACGAAATACCAGCCCAATGGTCACGTCGTGATCAGGCCGGTGGTCGACGGTGATCGTGTCGCCGGCGCGCACCGTTCCCGGCGAGATCACCCGTAAGTAGGCGCCGGGCTTGCCGGCCTGGGTGAAGGTCTTGATCCATTGCTTCAGATTCAAGAACGCCGCGAACGTGCGGCACGGGACCCGCGGCGCGGAGACTTCCAGCACCAAGCCGTCGGCGCCGATACGCCAGTGTTCCCCGATCCGCGCGCCAGTGACGTCGAGGCCCGAGGTCGTCAGATTTTCGCCGAAGATTCCGTTGGTGAGGGTGCGCTGCAGTTGCGCCTCCCACGCGTCAAGGTCTTCTCGCGAGTAGGCGTACACCGCCTGATCGTCACCCCCATGGAAGTTGTGATTGCCGATGGTGTCCCCGACCAGACCGCTCCCCAGGCCCCCTTGCATGGGCCGGGGGCACGGACCATTACCGCCTCATCCGCCGCCACTTTGTCGATACCCGTCAATTCCGACGTCGAACGCACGTCGGGATTCGCCCGGGTACGAGCCAAGTTGACCGTCAACACATGCGCCACCTACACAGGCTAGCGCCGAAGCATGGGTCGCCTCGCTCCCATCACTCGCCAAGCTCGCTCTGCTCGCTCGGCTCCCAGGCCCAATCCGCAATTCGCGGGTCGTCCTCACCATGCTCACGCGTGTACTGGCGCGCTGCCAGGCGCGCATCGGCCATCCGCTGCCGCAGCACCGCAGCCCGGCTGGACAGGCCCACCACCCGGTCGATGACGTCGATCACCAGGTGGAAGCGATCCAGGTCATTGAGCATCACCATGTCGAACGGCGTAGTCGTGGTGCCTCGCTCCTTGAACCCGCGCACATGGATGCGGGCATGGTTGGCACGACGGTAAGCAAGGCGGTGGATCAGCCATGGATAGCCGTGGTAGGCGAAAATGACCGGCTTGTCGCGGGTGAACAGCGCATCGAACTCGCGGTCCGGCAAGCCGTGGGGGTGCTCGGACTCCGGCTGCAAACGCATGATGTCGACGACGTTGACCACCCGGACACCCAGGTCGGGCAGTTCGCGACGCAGGATATCGGCGGCCGCCAGTGTCTCCAACGTCGGAATGTCTCCCGCGCAGGCCAGCACCACGTCGGGCTCGCCGCTGGCCGTACTCGCCCACTGCCAGATGCCCAGTCCCCGGGTGCAGTGCGCGATGGCCTCGTCCATATCCAGATAAGCCAGCGCGGGCTGCTTGCCGGCGACGATGACGTTGACGTAGTTGCGGCTACGCAGGCAGTGGTCGGCAACCGAAAGCAAGGTGTTCCCGTCCGGCGGCAAGTAGACGCGGACCACCTCCGGACGCTTGTTGGCGACCAGGTCGATGAACCCGGGATCCTGATGGGAAGCGCCGTTGTGGTCCTGCCGCCACACGTGGGAACTCAGCAGGTAGTTCAGCGATGCGATCGGCCGCCGCCACGGCAGCTCCCGGCTGGTGGAAAGCCATTTCGTGTGCTGATTGAACATCGAGTCGACGATATGCACGAAGGCCTCGTAGCAATCGAACATGCCGTGGCGGCCGGTCAGTAGATAACCTTCCAGCCAGCCCTGACACAGATGTTCTGACAGCACCTCCATCACGCGGCCTTCGGCCGAAAGGTGGTCGTCATCGGCCGTGGTCTCCGACAGCCAGGTTCGGCCGGTTGCCTCGAATACGGCGCTGAGCCGATTCGACGCCGTCTCATCCGGACCCATCAGACGGAATCGATCCGGGTTTCGCCTGATCACATCGCGCAGAAATGTCCCGAGTACCCGAGTGGCTTCGTGGATTTCGGTGCCCGGGCTGTTGACCTGCACCGCGTAGTCGCGGAAGTCGGGCAGATCGAGGTCACGCAACAAGAGCCCGCCGTTGGCGTGCGGGTTGGCGCTCATCCGTCGATTGCCGCTGGGAGCCATCGCCCGCAGCTGCGCTCGCAGCTTGCCGTGATCGTCGAACAGCTCGTGGGGCCGGTAGCTGCGCAGCCATTCTTCAAGCTGGTCACGGTGCTGCGCGTTGTCGTGGGTGTCAGCTAGCGGAACCTGATGGGATCGCCAGGTGCCCTCGACCTTCTTGCCGTCGACGACTTTTGGCCCCGTCCAGCCCTTGGGGGTGCGTAGCACGATCATTGGCCATACCGGCCGCTTGATATCGCCGCCGGTGCGGGCGGCGAGCTGAATCGCGGCGATCTCGTCGAACGCCTCGTCGAGCGCGCCGGCCAGCTGCTGGTGCACACGGGGCGGATCATCGCCGGCCACCGTGATGGGCCGGTAGCCGTAGCCGCGCAACAGCGATTCGAGCTCGTCATGCGGAATGCGGGCCAGCACGGTCGGATTGGCGATCTTGTAGCCGTTGAGATGCAAGATCGGCAGCACCGCCCCGTCGATGGCGGGGTTGAGGAACTTGTTCGAATGCCAGCTTGTCGCCAGTGGACCGGTCTCGGCTTCACCGTCACCGACCACGCAGGCGACCACCAGGTCGGGGTTGTCGAAGGCCGCGCCGTAAGCATGCACCAGCGCGTAGCCGAGCTCGCCGCCCTCATGAATGGACCCGGGCGTCTGCGCCGCGACATGGCTGGGAATCCCGCCCGGAAAGGAAAACTGGCGAAACAGCCGCCGCATTCCGTCGGTGTTCTCCGCGATGGCGCTGTACACCTCGCTGTAGGTGCCTTCCAAGTACGCATTGGCTACCAGTCCGGGCCCCCGTGGCCGGGCCCGGTGACGTAGATGACGTTGGCGTCGCGCTCGCGAATTATCCGGTTCAGGTGCGCGTAGATCAGATTGAGGCCGGGGGTGGTGCCCCAGTGCCCCAGCAGCCGGGGTTTGACGTGCGTGGGCACCAGCGGTTCGGCCAACAGTGGATTGTCCAGCAGATAGATCTGACCGACCGACAGGTAGTTGGCGGCGCGCCAATAGGCGTCAATGAGGGCCAGGTCGTCGTCGGACAGGGGAGCGGGTTCGCTGGTGGCACGATTTTCTGGGCTCATCTCATCGATTGTGCGTGCCGTCGATGAACAACCCGTTGACGGCGCTCAGCTTTCTCCGGTTTCGCCGCGGGCGCGGGCCTCGTAGGCCTCGCGCTTGGCGGCGTCGACGTCGTCGGTGAAGACATGCTCACCCCCGAGGAGTCGGTTGAGGCCTTCGGACAGCCAGCGGGGGAGGTACTTCTGCGAGGCGATCATGGCGCCGGCCGCTTTGGTGACCCGCACGCGAGGCTTGGGATTGGCCACCAGCGCGACGATTGCGTCGGCGATGTCAGAGGGCTCAGCGTTCTTGAACCCTTTCATCCCCGGCGTCCCCGACGCGAGTTCGGTGTTGACGAAGGTCGGCAACACCATGGAGAACTTCACCCCGGTGGTGCGGTATTCGATCCTGGCGGCATCGGTGAATGCGATCACCGCGTGCTTGCTTGCGCAATAGGTGGCCAGGCCCACCACGTAGATCTCGCCGGCCAGCGATGCGACGTTGATGACGTGGCCCCGCCCGCGGGGAACCATTCGCTGAGCCGCCAGCTTGCTGCCCACCATGACGCCGTAGACATTGATGTCCAGAATGCGCCGGGTCACCGAATCCGGCTCGTCGACAATCCGCCCGACAGGCATGATGCCGGCATTGTTCACCAGCACGTCGAGCGGGCCGAGTTGGCGCTCGACTTGATCGAGGAAGTCCGAGAAGGAATTTGGGTCGGTGACATCGAGTTTGCCGTACACCTCGAGGCCGAGGTCGGCGCCGGCCTCCTTCACAGCGGGTTCGTCAACGTCGCTGATCGCGACTTTGGCACCCAGCTTGTGCAGCGCGGTCGCGGTTGCCAGCCCGATTCCCCGTGCACCGCCGGTGATCACGATGACTTTGTCCCGGACCCTGACGCCGATGGTTGTCGAATCTGCCATTTCGCCCTCCCCGACTTTGACGGGTGTCAACTAGTCGACCCGCCAAGCACAGCACTGACGGCTCCGCTGCGCAAATGGCCCTGGTGATGGGCGCGCACGCCGATTGAATGGCCATAGCGGCAGACAGTCTCGATACTGCAACCATGATCGAGGTCCGCGCAGCCACCCCGGAGGATGCCTATGACGTGGCCCGGGTGCATGTGCGTTCGTGGCAGTGGGCATTCCGGGGACTGATTTCCCAGGATTACCTCGACAATCTCAGCCCGCAAGACTGGGTCGACCGCTACACCGTTGGCCGGATGGGGTTGCGACTACCCTCCATCCAGGTGGCGGTCGACGGTTCGGCGATCCGCGGCCTGGCCACCACCGGTCTATCCCGCGACACGGAGCTGTCGAACTTCGGTGAGCTCCGGGCGATCTATGTCGATCCCGAGCATGTCTGCACCGGCGTCGGACGGTTGCTCATGACTGCCGCCCGGGAACGGCTGCGGCGGGTTGGCGTCACCGCAGCCGTGTTATGGGTCCTGGATGGCAATGCCCGCGCTCGGCGCTTCTATGAACGCGATGGATGGAATTTCGACGGCACGCGTCGCACCGAGATCATCGGCGACACCCCGGTCGACCAAATGCGCTACCGCTGCTCACTGACCTAGCCGCCCGGCGCGGAATCATCGACTGGCCGAGGCCGCACCGATGCGCTTGGCCGGTCGGCGGCCCGTTTGATGCGGAGCCCGCTGCCACCCGGCGGCTACGGTATGCAAATGGCCGACCAGCTGCTCGCCGCGGTGCGCGTCCTGGACTTGTCCGGCGGTACCGCCGACACGGTCGCGCGCTTGCTCGCCGACCTCGGCGCCGACGTCCTCAAGGTGGAGCCGCCCGGCGGGAGCCCCGGACGTAACCAAGCGCCCACGCTGGCGGGCGCCAGCATTCCGTTCGCCGTGCACAACGCCAACAAGCGCAGCGTGGTGCTGGACCCCAACGACGCAGCCGACCGGGCACGGCTGCTCGAGCTGGCCGCCGGCGCCGACATCCTCGTCGACAGCGGTCTGCCGGGGCAGGCCAGCAGCTACGGGACATCGTGTGTGGAGCTAGCCGATCGCTGCCCCCACCTGGTGGTGCTGTCGTTCACCGACTTCGGTGCATCGGGTCCGCGATCGTCGTGGCGGGCAACCGACGCGGTGCTCTACGCGATGTCGGGATCGCTATCACGGTCAGGGCCCACCACCGGCACCCCGGTATTGCCGCCAGATGGCATCGCTTCGGCGACAGCCGCGGTCCAGGCGACCTGGTCGGTGCTGGCCGCCTACTACAACAAATTGCGTTGCGGTACCGGCGATTACATCGACTTCTCGCGCTTCGATGCGGTGGTGATGGCTCTTGATCCCGCATTCGGGGCACACGGGCAGGTCGCGGCCGGCATCCGAAGCAGTGCGCGGTGGCGGGGACGCCCGAAAAACCAGGACGCCTACCCGATCTACCCGTGCCAGGACGGGTACGTGCGATTGTGCGTGATGGCGCCGCGCCAGTGGCGCGGCCTACGCCGCTGGCTGGGGGAACCACCAGACTTTCAGGATCCCAAGTACGACGTGATCGGTGCTCGTTTCGCGGCCTGGCCGCAGATCAGTGAGTTGGTTGCGGCGCTGTTTGCCCCCCAGACGATGAAGGAGCTGGTGGCTGCCGGCCAAGCCCACGGGGTCCCGATTGCGGCCGTCCTCACACCGTCGCGGATTCTGGCCTCCGAACACTTCCAGGCGGTGGGAGCCATCACCGAGGCCGAACTGGTCCCCGGGGTGCATACCAAGGTCCCCACCGGATACTTCGTGGTCAACGAGCAGCGGGCGGGGTTTCACACTCCCGCACCCGCCGTGGGCCAAGACCAGCCGCGCTGGCTGGCCGACCCGGCTCCGGAGCTTGCGAGCACGGCCAGCGTGGGGGGCTACCCGCTCGAAGGGCTGCGGATTCTCGATCTGGGCATCATCGTCGCGGGGGGCGAGCTGAGCCGGCTGTTCGGCGACCTGGGCGCCGAGGTCATCAAGGTCGAAAGCGCCGACTACCCCGACGGGCTACGACAGGCCCGTGCCGGTGACGCGATGAGTGAGTCGTTTGCCTGGACGCACCGTAATCATCGTGCGCTCGGCCTCGACCTGCGCAGCCCCGAGGGCAAGCAAATTTTCGGTCGCCTGGTCGCCGCGGCCGACGCCGTGTTCGCCAACTTCAAGCCGGGCACCCTGACCTCGCTGGGCTTCAATTACGCCAACCTCCATGCCCTCAACCCGCACATCGTGCTCGCCGGCAGCAGCGCGTTCGGTAATCGCGGCCCCTGGAGTACCCGGCTGGGATACGGCCCGCTGGTGCGAGCCACCACCGGCGTGACCCGGGTGTGGACATCCGAAGACGCCGCTACCGACGGTTCCCGGCATGCCTTCTAGGACGCCACGACAATTTTCCCCGACCACGTTGTCGGGCGAATCGTTGCCGTCCTGGCGCTGGCCGCGCTGATCCACCGTCACCGCACCGGTACCGGAGCCCACGTACACATCTCGCAAGCCGAAGTTGTGGTCAATCAGCTCGACACCCTGTTCGTCACCGAGGCCGCACTGGCCGCCGGCATCGCCGAAGTCCGCAATGACCTCAGTGTGCACGCGGTATGCCCCTGCGCCGGTGACGACGAGTGGTGCGTCGTCACCATCTGCTCGGACAACGAATGGCGCTGTGCGGCGAAACTGATCGACCAACCCGAACTGGCCGATGACCCGCGCTTCGCCTCGGCCGAGTCGCGCATGGCCAATCGCGCCGAATTGGTCGCAGTCGTGTCGGCCTGGACCGCCGACCACACCCCATTCGAGGCGGCCCAGGCGCTGCAAGCGGCAGGGATTGCAGCGGGCC
This sequence comes from Mycobacterium liflandii, assembly GCF_022354805.1. NCBI lineage: Bacteria > Bacillati > Actinomycetota > Actinomycetes > Mycobacteriales > Mycobacteriaceae > Mycobacterium > Mycobacterium liflandii. The sequence goes on from NZ_CP023138.1 coordinate 3,199,454, forward strand.
CGATGAACCGCCCGCCGGACCTTCTGGAGGACCCGCAACTAATCGCGCGAAACCTGTTCCGCGACATGACCCATCCGCTCATCGCACGCCCGCTGCCCGCGGAGACCGGCCCGGCGCCGTTTCGCCATATCCCGCAGTCACCACAACGACCCGCGCCGCAGCCGGGTCAGGACACCCGAGAGATCTGCACTGAGCTGCTGGACATGAGCCCGGAAGAAATCGAGTTCCTGATCACCGAAGGCGTGCTGTTCGCCCCGTCGGCTAACTCCGAGCAGCTGGCCACCGAACAGCAGGGCTCCGGGGAAAGCCGGTGACGCCTTCGCTCGCTCGATTGCGCCGCCGGCCCGAGGTCGAGCGCGACGTGCGGTGGCCGGCGAGGGGCGGCGCTAGGTTCGATTCATGGCCGTAGACCCCCGCACGCCGGTGCTGATCGGCTACGGCCAGGTCAACTACCGCGATGAAATCGACCCCACCATGCCGTCGGTCGAGCCTGTCGATCTGATGCTCGCCGCGGCGCAGCAGGCGGCCGATTCCCGGGTGCTCGCGGCCGTTGACTCCATTCGCGTGGTCCGCGTGCTCTCGGCGCACTACCGCAATCCCGGCCAGTTGCTCGGCGAGCGGCTGCAGGCCAGTGGTTTCGCCACCAGCTACAGCAGCGTCGGCGGCAACACACCGCAGTCTCTGGTCAGCCAGGCGTGCCTGGACGTACAGCGGGGTCGAGCCGGGGTGGTGTTGATCGCTGGCGCCGAGACGTGGCGGACCAGGACCGGTCTGAAGTCCAAGGGCGCCCGACTGACCTGGACGCTTCAGGACGAATCCGTTCCGCTGCCGCGGGTCGCCGGCCAGGATGTGCCGATGGCCGGCGAGAGCGAAATCAGAATCAAGCTGGATCGGCCCGCCTACGTCTATCCGATGTTCGAGCAGGCGCTACGCATCGCCAACGGCGAGTCAATCGAGGACCACCGCAGCAGAGTCGGCCGACTGTGGGCGGGGTTCAACGCGGTCGCGGTGGATAACCCGCACGCCTGGATCCGCACCCCGATGACTGCCGAACAGATTTGTCGGCCCGGCCCGCAGAACCGGATGATCAGCTGGCCCTACACCAAGCTGATGAACTCCAACAACATGGTTGACCAGGGCGCCGCCCTGATCCTCACGTCGGTCGAGCAGGCGACACGGCTGCGGGTGCCCACCGAACGCTGGGTCTACCCGCAGACCGGGACCGAGGCGCACGACACCTTCTCGATTGCCGAGCGCGCCGAGCTGCACCAGTCGCCGGCCATCCGAATTGCCGGGGCACGCGCGTTGGAACTCGCCGGTCTGGGCATCAACGATGCCGACTACGTCGACCTGTACTCGTGTTTCCCGTCCGCGGTGCAGGTTGCCGCACACGAACTCGGGCTGCCTGTCGACGATGCCGACCGGCCGTTGACCGTCACCGGCGGACTGACCTTTGCCGGGGGCCCGTGGAACAACTACGTCACACATTCGATTGCCACCATGGCCGAGTTATTGGCGGCCAACCCCGGCCGGCGCGGGCTGATCACCGCCAACGGCGGCTACCTGACCAAGCACAGCATCGGCGTGTACGGCACCGAGCCACCCGCGGAGTTCCGCTGGGAAGACGTGCAACCGCTGGTGGACCGCGAGCCCACCCGGGCCGCCCTGGTCGGATGGGACGGCGTCGGCGCCGTCGAGGCCTGGACAACGCCCTTCACCAGAGACGGGCAACCCGAGAAGGCCTTCGTCGCCGTGCGCACGCCCACCGGGGCGCGTACCTTAGGCGTGATCACCGATCCCGCATCGGCCAATGCCACCGTGCATGAGGACATCGCCGGGGCAAAGGTTGCCATCGCTGCCGATGGCAACGCGACATTGCGGTAACCGGCCCCACCGGTAATAGCGGGCGCATCCAGCACCGAAGTGTCACGGTCGAGACTCAAGTGTCGCGCAAATGGGGCCAACATGCCTATTGTCATGGAAAGCGTTGGGGGAGGTGAGTAAGGTGCACGTCCTGGTTACCGACGCCGCGGGAGCGATCGGGCGGCTGGTCACACGTCAGCTGATCGCTGCGGGACACACCGTAAGCGGTATATCTTCCCACCCACACGACTACCTGGATCCCAACGTCGATTTTGTTTGCGCATCGCTGCGCAACCCAGTGCTATTGGAGTTAGCCAGCGAAGCGGACGCGGTGATTCACCTCGCCCCTGTCGAGAAGGGCGCGCCGGGTGCCGCGGGCATCACCGGCTTGGCACACGTGAGCAACGCTGCGGCCCGCGCCGGCGCCCGGTTGCTGTTCGTGTCCCAGGCCGCGGGCTCACCGGAGCTTTATCAACAAGCCGAGACACTGGTGTCGACCGGTTGGGCACCGAGTTTGGTCATCCGCATTGCACCGCCGGTCGGCCGCCAGCTCGACTGGATGGTGTGTCGCACGGTCGCGACCCTGATGCGCTCCAAGGTCTCCGCCCGGCCGATGCGGGTACTGCACCTCGACGATCTGGTCCGGTTCCTGGTTCTGGCGCTGGACACCGACCGCAATGGTGTCGTCGACCTGGCCACGCCCGACACCACAAACGTGGTCACCGCGTGGCGGCTGCTCGGATCAGTCGACCCGCGGTTGCGGCCGCACCGGGTTCAAGGCTGGTCACAGTTGATCCCTGAGATGGATATCGCTGCAGCACAGGAAGATTGGAACTTTCAGTACGGGTGGCAGGCCACCGATGCGATCGTCGATACCGGCCGTGGCCTGGTCGGGCGCAGACTAGATCCCGCCGGTGCGACCATCGGTTCGGCCCAGTTGGCGCTACCGGTGGAGCCGACACCGCGACTGACGCCCGCCGACGGGACCGCCCTGGATTCCGCGGCACCAGACGGGCTGGAGGGCGAGTTCGACGACCGGATCGACCCGCGGTTCCCAGTCTTCAGCGCGGCCAGTCTCGCCGAGGCGCTGCCCGGGCCGCTGACCCCGATGACCCTGGACGTCCAGATGAGCGGGTTGCGCGCTGCGGGGCGAGCGATGGGCCAAGTGCTCGCCGTTGGCGACGTGGTCGCCGAGGAGTGGGGGAGCCGGGCTATCGCGGTGTTCGGTCATCGCCCCTATGTTGGGGTGTCGGCCAATCTCGTCGCCGCGACCCAATTGCCCGGCTGGAATGAGCGAGCAGTCACCCAGCAAGCATTGGGGGGTAACACCCAGGTCACCGAGCTGCTGCCGTTCGGCCGGCCCCAGCTGACCGGTGGACCCCTGCGGTCGGCGGCCAAGGTGCTGGTGACGGCGCGGTCGCTTTCCCTGTTACGTCATATCCGTGCTGATACGCAGGCTTACGTGACCGCGGCGGCTGACGAACACGTTGGCGCCGAGCAGCTCTCTACGCTGCCCGACGCCAGCCTGGAAGTTCGGATTCGATTGTTACGGGACCGGATTCACCAAGGCTGGATCCTCACGGCGCTATGGGTCATCGATACAGGTGTTACCGCCGCAACGCTCGAGCACACCCGGGCCGGAACCAGCGTCTCCGGTGTCGGCGTGATCATGGAAAGCGGCCGTATCGCCGCGGAGACCGCGGCGCTGACCGAAATCCTGCGCGCCGATGCTCCGTTGTGTGCGCTGGCCCGCGACGGCAACGTCGACAGCATCCTAGCCCTATCGGCATCAGCGGCCGCCGCACTTGACGCTACGGTTGCCCGGCTCGCGCATCGGGGTTGCGGCGAAGCGGAGCTGGCCAACCCGTCTTTCGGTGACGATCCGGCGCTGCTGCTGACAGCGGCGGCCAAAGCCGCAGCAGCACCCGCGACACCGGCGGCGGCGCCGACCTTGTCCCAGCGCTTGGCCGCCAGTGCCCGCGGTTCGCGCGAACTCGCCCATGACACCACCATCCGGTTCACCCACGACCTCCGGATGACTTTGCGCGAACTGGCATCTCGTCGGGTAACGGCCGATCTGATGGACACCATCGATGATGTCTACTATTTGACCGCCGACGAGTTGGTAACCATGCCGGCCGATGCGCGGCTACGAATCAAGCGCCGACGCACCGAACGGGAACGGTTACAGGCTCAGCACCCACCCGAAGTGATTGACGGCAACTGGAATCCCGCGCTTTGACATCGTCGCGGACATTCCAGACACCGCCCGGGTGATCCATCAATCCGGCGATCGCAACGGTGGGCCCTTGGCGCGCCCACGGCCACCAGGACGGTCGCCCGCTAGAACTTGGCAACCAATACCACCCCGCAAACCAGGAACGCACCGTCGAGGGCCCGCCACAGGGTGAGCGGATGAGCGTCCACCCGGAGCCAGCCGAAATGATCGATCAGTAACGACATGATGAGTGCTGCTGTGACCGTGACCCCAATGAACGTGCCCGCGCCCACCTTGTTGACCAATGTCAGGCCCGCATAGACCTGCACCGCTCCGACGAGGCCGCCGACCACGGCCCACCACGGCATCGAGGCGATGTCCTTGGTGGTGGGTAGCGGGTTGGGCATGATGAGGAATGCGCCCACGAAAAATATCGTGATCAGCGCAAACGAAATCGCTGATGCCAGCCATGGGTTGATCATGTGTTTGTACAGTTGCCCATTCATCGCAGCTCCACATGTCTGTAGAGCTCCGCCCAGGATGATGAACGGGATAATCCAGCCTGCACTCATAACTCTCCTAACCACTGCACTACTCGGCTGCCCTCGGTCGTATGATTCCTCACGGCAACACTAGGGGCTCACCGCCGGCGGCGCTTCGCGGCAACGGAGGCCAGGGCGTGGGTTCCGCGCTCGTTACTTGGGCGGCATCGTGCGCACGTAGGCCACGGCGCGGTCCACCCAACTCTGAAGCTGACGTTTGGTTTTGACGCCTTGGCTGGCCACTTGCAGCCAGCGGCGGGTTTCGCGTCCGGCCATGACCATGGGGCTGACGTGATCACGCTCGAGCAGCTTGTCGGCGTCTTCCGGCGGCACTCTGACCAATAGTCCGCCCTGCCCGCTGACGGCAACGGCCATGTGCCCGCCGATGAGAAATGCAAGCCCGCCGAACATGCGCATTTCATCCACGCCGGGCTGTCGAGCCAGCAACTCACGGATCCGGTCGGCCAGGCCGGTGTCATAGGCCATGGTCAGTCCAAATCCACCCGGATGCTCAGCAACTCGCTACCGATCGCCCGAACGACCGCGCTGTTGAGCCGGGGCAGGTTGCCCAGCCGCTGTAGCGGGTCGTCGTCGGGCAATAGGTGAGCGGTTCCGCTTCGCCACTCGCCGTCAAGGCGCACCCGAACCGCTGGGTTAGCCTTGATATTGCGAACGTAATCCGAATGCTCGCCGTGTTCGGAGACCATCCAGAACTGGTTGTCCACCAACTTGCCGCCCACCGCGGTGTGGCGGGGTTGTCCGCTCTTGCGACCGATGGTTTCCAGCATGGTCACCGGCAATTGTCTGCCGATCGGATTGACCACAAGTTTTTGCATGCGATGGACTACTCGGCGTTTGAGATCCCGAAGCTCGGCCATGTCCCTGATTGTGCAGCAGACCGCACGGCACCGCTAGCACCGAGCGCCGCGCTGGGGTGACGCTCAGTGTCGACGGTCACCCCAGCGTGGCATTGGCGACGGTGTCAGGCGGCGACCCCAGCGGCCTCAGCCGCCGGTTCCAGCGCTTGCGCAACGATCTCGGCGACATCGGTCATCGGTTTGACCACTAGTGCGCCCAGCACCTCGGCAGGAACGTCGTCGAGGTCGGGTTCATTGCGAGCCGGAATGAAAACCGTTGACAGCCCGGCACGTTGCGCTGCGAGCAACTTCTGTTTGACGCCGCCGATCGGCAGCACTCGGCCGTTGAGCGTGACTTCCCCGGTCATGCCGACATCGGCGCGGACCTGACGCCCGGTGGCCATCGAGACCAGCGCGGTCACCATGGTGACACCGGCGGACGGGCCGTCTTTGGGTACCGCGCCTGCGGGCACATGCACGTGGATGCTGCGATCCAGCGTCGTGGGATCCACACCGAACTGCCCAGCGTGAGAGCGCACGTAGGACAGAGCGATCTGCGCCGACTCCTTCATCACATCACCCAACTGCCCGGTCAGTTGCAGCGAACCTTCGCCCGGCCGTGGCGGTCCAGCGGCACCGGCCTCGATGTAGAGCACGTCACCGCCCAGGCCCGTAACGGCCAGTCCGGTGGCCACACCCGGCACCGCGGTGCGTTCAGCGGCCTCGGGGGTAAACCGCGGGCGGCCCAGGTAGCCAACCAGATCGGGCTCGTCGATCGTCGCGGGTCCGGGATCTGCGGCCAACTTTGTGGTCACCTTGCGCAGCACTTTGGCCAGCAGCCTTTCGAACTGCCGCACACCCGGTTCACGGGTGTAGTCGGCAGCGATCTTGCGCAACGCGGCCTCGGTGATCATGACCTCGTCGTCGCTCAGCGCTGCCCGGTCTCGCTGCCGGGGCAGCAGGTAGTCGCGGGCGATGGCAACCTTGTCGTCCTCGGTGTAGCCGTCGATCTCGACCAGCTCCATCCGGTCCAGCAGGGCCGAGGGAATGTTCTCGATCACGTTGGCCGTAGCCAGAAACACCACATCGGACAGGTCCAAGTCCAGATCCAGGTAGTGATCGCGGAAGGTGTGGTTCTGGGCAGGGCCAAGCACCTCCAGCAGGGCAGCGCTTGGGTCGCCCCGATAGTCGGAACCGACCTTGTCGATTTCATCCAGCAGCACAACGGGATTCATCGATCCCGCCTCGCTGATCGCACGGACGATCCGGCCTGGCAGCGCGCCCACATAGGTACGCCGGTGGCCGCGGATCTCGGCCTCGTCGCGGACACCACCCAGGGCGACGCGCACGAAGCGGCGCCCCAGGGCTCGGGCCACGCTTTCGCCCAAGGACGTCTTGCCGACCCCGGGAGGACCGGCGAGCACCATCACCGCGCCCGAACCACGCCCGCCGACGACCTGCAGTCCACGCTGCGCGCGTCGGGCACGCACCGCCAGATACTCGATGATGCGGTCTTTGACATCGTCGAGGCCGTGGTGATCGGCATCGAGGGTCTCGCGGGCCGCGCTCAAGTCGACCGAGTCCTCGGTCGTGATATTCCACGGCAGCTCGAGCACGGTGTCCAGCCAGGTGCGAATCCAGCCGCTGTCCGGGCTTTGGTCGCTGGCCCGTTCCAGCTTGCTAACCTCACGCAGCGCCGCTTCGCGCACCTTGTCGGGCAGTTCAGCGGCCTCGATACGGGCCCGGTAGTCCTCTGGATCTCCGGCGCCGTCGGGATCACCCTCACCCAGTTCCTTACGAATCGCAGCCAGCTGTTGGCGCAGCAGGAACTCCTTCTGCGTCTTTTCCATGCCCGCCCGCACATCGTCGGCGATCTTGTCGTTGACCTCGACTTCGGCGAGATGGTCGCCGGTCCAATCGATCAGCAACCGCAGACGCTGGGAAACGTCGGCCGTCTCGAGCAACTGGCGCTTCTGCATATCCGCCAGATACGACGCGTACCCGGCGGTGTCCGCGAGCGCAGACGGATCGGTGAGGCTATTGACGTGGTCGATGATCTGCCAGGCCTCGCGTCGTTGCAGCATGGCCACTAACAGCTTCTTGTACTCGGCGGCAAGCGTCTTGGCTTCCTCGGTCGCCTCACCTCGCACGACAGCGGCGGCGCCACCGCCAGCGATTCGCCCAACCTGCAGAATCTTTGCCAAGACGCCGTAGGTGGGGTATCGGTCATCGAGCCGAGGAGCGATCAGCAACTGCCCAGACTCGCTGGCCCGCGCGGCGTCGATCGCCGCTTGTGCGGCATCGTCGAGCGTGATCGGCACGACCATTCCGGGTAGCACGATGGTGTCACTGACGAACAGCACCGGCACTGATATGGCTTGGGGTATCAATCCTCCAATAGCTAGGTCTATTGCGCTTAACCCAGCTGTCGGGCGTTTTGTTCCCCGGCGCAGGCCGATGGCTGATTCCGCCGAACTCGAGCGCGCAGCCTCACGTCGGCAGAGGTATGGGACCCAGTCGCTGCAACTGCGTCACATGCTTGGCCGAGAGTTCTTCCAGGCAGGTCACCCCCAGCAGCCGCATGGTCCGGGAGACGCCGGCGGACAGGATCTCGATCGCGCGTTTGACCCCCGCTTCGCCACCAGCCATCAGCCCATACAGGTACGCCCGCCCAATCAGCGTGCACCGCGCACCGAGCGCGATCGCGGCGACGATATCGGCACCGGACATGATGCCGGTGTCCACCACGATCTCGGTGTCCTTGCCCAGCTCGCGGGCAACCAGGGGCAACAGGTGGAACGGCACCGGCGCACGATCGAGTTGGCGACCGCCATGATTGGACAACACGATGCCGTCGGCCCCGCGTTCCACCACCGCGCGGGCATCGTCGAGGGTCTGGATCCCCTTGACGACCAGCTTGCCTGGCCATTGGGCCTTCATCCACTCCAGGTCGTCGAAGGTGACGCTGGGATCGAACATGGTGTTCAGATACTCGCCGACGGTGCCCGACCAGCGATCCAGTGATGCGAAGGCCAGCGGCTCGGTGGTCAGCAGGTCGAACCACCAATGTGGGTGCGGCAGTGCGTCAAGCACCGTTCGTAGCGTCAAGGCCGGCGGTATCGACATGCCGTTGCGGACATCGCGTAGCCGCGCACCCGCGACCGGAACGTCCACGGTGACCAGCATGGTGTCGAATCCCGCGTCCGCTGCGCGTTTGACCAACGCCATCGAACGGTCCCGGTCCCGCCACATGTAGAGCTGAAACCATTTGCGGCCCTGGGGAACAGCCGCCTGCAGATCCTCTATTGCGCAGGTGGCCAGAGTCGACATGGAAAACGGGATCCCGGCCTCGGCGGCCGCCCTCGCACCGGCGATCTCGCCCTCGGTGTGCATCAATCGAGTGAACCCGGTCGGCGCGATACCGAAGGGCAACGCGACCGGCTTGCCAAAGACGTCCCAGCCGGTACGCACACTCGTGACATCGCGCAGGATCGTCGGGTGAAATTCGATATCGCGGAAGGCCTGCCGGACACGCTCGATCGACAGTTCGTCCTCGGCTGCACCGTCGGTGTAGTCGAACGCCGCTCTGGGGGTACGCCGTTTCGCGACACGGCGCAGGTCCTCGATGGTTAGGGCGGTTTCCAGACGGCGCTTGGTGCGGTTGAACTGGGGCCTCTTGAACTGCATCAGGGGTGCCAGGTCACCCACCCTCGGAAGCCTGCGATCGACAGCCATCAGCGCCTGCGCTCATCCGTGCTCATTCGCGTCATCTAACCAGTGTATCAACGTGGTCGCATGGACTCGACAAGACATCCCTTTGACCTGAAGCGATTCGTCGAGGCACCCGCTGCTACGCCCGCCGGCTCGACCCGCTGACGCTCGCGCAGCTGAATCGCTAGGCGGGTTGCAGGATCCGCCAGCCGTACCCCTCGACGAGCACCTCGTCGGTGACCTCCTGGGGCGGCGCGGCAGATCCGGCAAGCACCTCGGCGCGAGGGATGCCAAGATCCGGCAGACTCATCCGAAGCGGCTCATCGTCTGCGTTGAGTATGACCACTAGTGCGTTGTCGGCGCTGCGGGTCTGGTAGACGTACTGACGGTTGCGCAATCGTAGTGCGCTGGTGGAGGCCGTGTGTAGCCATGGATAGCGGCGGCGTAGCCCGACCAGGTACTGGTGCAACGCCCAGACCGACGCCTGGTCGTGAGTCAATTCGAATGGGGGAGAGCCGAATTCCGGGCGTATCGCGTCGTCACCGCCGTAGCGCTCTTCCTTGACGGCACGCCAGCCGAATTCGTCACCGGCGTAGATGCTCGGAATTCCACCGACAGTCATCAGAATCACCAGCGCATGGGCTAGGTGCTCGGGACGTTCGAGGCGGCTGGCGATCCGGGTGACGTCGTGATTGCCGATGAAGGTCAGCGGGGCAAAGCTGGCGACAAACTCGTTGTGCCGCTGTAGCGCCCAGTCCAGCTCGAAGAAGTTGCCGTCGTTGAGACCGCTCCAGATCGCCTTCCAAAGTTCGTACTGAGTCACCGAGTCGAAACCGGCGCCCTGCACCGCGGCGGCATAACCGCGGCGGCATAGTCGCCGTGAATTATCTCGCCGACAAACCAGGCCTGCGGATATCGGTCCCGCACTCGGGGCAGGACCTTCGCCCAGAACTGTTGTGGCACCGCGTAGGCCGCATCCAGGCGCCAGCCATCGGCACCGCGTTGCAGCCAGTGCGCCATGACATCGACGACGTAGTCGGCCACCTCCGGGTTGGCATGGTTGAGTGTGATGAGCCCCGAATGTCCTTCGAAGGTACGGAAATTGCCTGCTCGGCCACAAAACCAGCCTGCGGAGGACGGGTCGTCAGCGGCGTGGCGATAGCTGTGGAAATCCACACCGACGTGGTTGAAAACGCCGTCGAGCAGCACCCGCAGTCCACGCCGATGCGCCTCGGCGACGAGGTGGTCGAAATCACCCTCGTCGCCGAGGCGAGGATCGATGCGGAAATGGTCGGTGGTGTCGTAACCATGGGTACGCGAGTCGAAAATCGGGCCCAGGGCAACCCCGGATGCGCCCAACTCGACGGCGTGATCAAACCAGCCAACGAGGCGCCGTAGTCGGTGCTCTCCCGGATCAGGTGGCTGATTGGCGGGAAAAGCACCGACGAAGCCCAGGGGATAGTCCTGCCACCAGATCGCGTGCTGCACCCAGGTGGGCTTACTCACGGCGCAACGATCAGCCGACGGCCGCCAGCGTCTGTGCAGCGGTGAGCGCTTGTGCCACACCGCAGACGATAGCCGCCGCCTTCAGCGCCTCCAACACCGCCTCGCGGCCCACACCCGCCTCACGCAGCGTGTGCTCGTGGGCCACGACACAATGGGAGCACCCATTGACCGACGACACGGCAAAGGACCAGAGCTCGAAATTCGCCTTGTCCACGCCCGGGTTGGCGATGATGTTCATCCGCAATCCGGCACGCAGATCGTCGTACTGGCCCTCGAGGAAGCCGCGCCCCCGATAGAACACGTTGTTCATGCCCATGATCGACACGGCTCCCAGCGCCGCCTGGTACGCCTGCGCAGACAGATTGTCAGCCGCCTCCGCACCGATCTCGGCCAGCACCTGCGCATTGCGAGTCGCTGCGGCGCTCGCCAAAAGCGTGCCCCAGAGCTGCTCTTCGTCCAGCACCGTAGTGCGGCTGATCGAGCCCAGGTTCAGCTTGAGATCTTTGGCGTACTCAGGCAACGCTGCCTTGAGGTTTTCGATACTCATGTCTTCTCCGTCCGGTCCTCAGTCTCTGACCAAGCCCCGACTACGCCGAAGCCTTCAGCAGCTCGCCGGCGTCCAGCGTCGGGTCACCCTTGCGCCAGTTGCAGGCACACAGCTCGTCGGACTGCAGGGCGTCGAGCACACGGAGCACCTCGTCGACGTTGCGGCCGACAGATCCAGCGGTGGCCGAGACGAACTGAATCTCGTTGTTGGGGTCGACGATGAAGGTCACCCGGTCCGCGACACCATCGGCGTTGAGCACACCGGTCGCCGCCACCAGCTCGCGCTTGATGTCGGCAAGCATCGGGAAGGGCAGGTTCTTGAGGTCGTCGTGCTGCGCACGCCACTGGAAGTGCACGAACTCGCTGTCGATCGAGACACCCAGGACCTGCGCGTCGCGGTCCTCGAACTCGTCGTTGAGCTTGCCGAAGGCGGCAATCTCGGTCGGGCACACGAAGGTGAAGTCCTTGGGCCAGAAGAACACGACCCGCCACTTGCCCGCGTGGTCGTCACTGGTCACGGTCTTGAAGTAGTCACCGGGCTGCTTGGCGTCGACCTTGGACAGATCGCCACCGATCAACGCAGTCAGGCTGTAGGCGGGAAACTGTTGGCCGATGGTCAGCAGGGACATAACTCTCCTCATTTTCGATTTTTCGCTTTTCGGTATTCCGCACATGGCTTTTGGAGCCCACACCATGTTGCCTGCAGAAGACTGTTAGGTAAAGGTGATGCTTGCCACTATATTGATCGGCATGACCGATAAGAGCTATCAGCCCACCTTGGCCGGGTTGCGCGCGTTCGTCGCGGTAGCGGAAAAGCAGCATTTCGGCAGCGCGGCAAATGCTCTCGGCGTCAGTCAGTCGACGTTGTCGCAGGCGTTGGCGGCACTGGAGGCCGGACTCGACCTTCACCTCGTCGAACGATCGACCAGGCGGGTTTTCTTGACGACCGAGGGCAGATCGCTGCTACCTCACGCCCAGGCCGCGGTGGAAGCCGTGGAAGCCTTCACCACAGCCGCTGCGGGAGAGGCGGATCCGCTCAACGGCAGCATCCGGTTCGGCATCATCCCCACCGTTGCTCCGTATGTGCTGCCCACGGTGCTAGCCGGGCTGACCCGGCGTCTGCCCACCCTGACGGTACGAGTGATTGAAGACCAGACCGAGCGTCTGCTGACCGCCCTGCGCGAAGGTTCACTCGATACGGCCCTGATCGCGCTGCCCGCCGACTATGGCGGTCTCACGGAAATACCGATCTATGAAGAGGATTTCGTGCTGGCGCTACCGCCTGGGCATCCGATGGCGGACCGGCACGGAGTCCCTGTCGCGGCACTGTCCGAGCTGCCGCTGCTGTTGCTCGATGAGGGGCACTGCCTGCGCGACCAGGCTCTGGATGTCTGCCAGAACGCCGGCGTCCGGGCTGAGCTTGCCGATACCCGGGCAGCTTCGCTGGCGACCGCCGTCCAATGCGTAAACGGCGGCCTGGGCGTAACACTGATCCCACAGAGCGCGGTGTCCGTCGAGGCTGCGCGTAGCCGCGTCGGCCTCGCGCACTTTGCCGCGCCCACTCCGGGGCGACGCATCGGTCTGGTCTACCGCGCGTCCAGCGGTCGCGACGAGGCCTATCGGCAGCTTGCGGCAATCATGGGCGAATCGATCAGCAACGAACAGCAGGTGCGCCTGGTCAACTGAGCCTGCGGGGGTAGGTTCGGCCTATGGAGGACCTATGGAGAAGATAATCGCCGTCCTCATGCACACGGACCCCAGCGAGCGGTGGTGCGCTCGCCAACGCGGTCCCGTTGCCGAGTCGTTGTTGGCGCTGGGCCTGCCCGGACTGTCGGTCAATGTCCGCGACGGCGCGGTATGCGAGTCGCTGATGACTCTGACCACACTGGACCCACCGGTCGCCGCGGTAGTGAGCGTGTGGACCCAGCAGTGCTACGGCGACCAGGTAGCCGAAGCGCTGCGATTGCTCGGTGCCGAATGCCAATCGCTGGGTGCCTACCTGGTGACCGAGTCGGTGCCACTGGTCGCGCCGAGAGTCCAACCCGGCAGTCGCACACCTGGATTAGCCAACATCGCGTTGCTGCGTCGGCCCGCCGCGTTAGATGAACCAACCTGGCTGGCCCGCTGGCAGCATGACCACACGCCGGTGGCGATTGAGACCCAGTCGACCTTTGGCTACACGCAGAACTGGGTGGTACGGACCCTCACCCCAGGGGCACCAGAGGTCGCGGCCATCATCGAGGAACTGTTCCCGATGGCGGCAATCACCGATCTGAAGGCATTCTTCGGCGCCAGCGATGACGGCGACCTGCAGCACCGGCTCGGCAGGATGGTGGCCAGCACGGCCGCATTCGGCGCCAACGAGAATATCGACACCGTTCCCACCAGCCGCTATGTGTTCAAGACACCGTTTACATGCGAGGAGCGTCAATGACAACACTCAACGACGCAGTCGGCCTGGCGACCGCGGATCGCGGCCTCGCCGTTGTCTCCACCGTTCGCGCTGACGGCACCGTTCAGGCTTCGTTGGTCAATGTCGGCCTGCTGATGCACCCCGACCACGGCAGACCGGCCCTGGGCTTTGCCACCTACGGCAAGGTCAAACTCGCCAACCTGCGGGCTCGACCTCAATTGGCCGTCACATTTCGCAACGGATGGCGGTGGGCGACGGTGGAGGGCGGCGCGGAGCTGGCCGGTCCGGACGACTCCCAGCCATGGCTGGCCGACCGCGAACAGCTGCGACTGCTGCTTCGCGATGTCTTCATTTCGGCCGGTGGCACCCACGACAACTGGGACGAATACGACCGGGTGATGGCCGAGGAACGACGAACCGTGGTGCTCATCGAGCCGACCCGCATTTACGGCAACGGCTAGGCTGCAGCAGTGACGCTGCAGATCGATGATGACAACCGCGTACGCACGCTCACGCTGAACCGTCCCGAGGCGCTCAACGCATTTAACGAAGCCCTCTACGACGCGACCGCCCAGGCCCTCTTGGACGCGGCCGACGATCCGCAGGTTGCCGTGGTCTTGCTGACCGGCTCGGGTCGCGGCTTCAGCGCTGGCACCGATCTTGCCGAAATGCAGGCTCGCATCAACGATCCAAATTTCTCCGAGGGGAAATTTGGCTTCCTCGGTCTCATCGAAGCACTCGCCGGGTTCCCAAAGCCCCTGATTTGCGCCGTCAACGGGCTTGGCGTCGGGATCGGCGCCACCATTCTGGGCTATGCCGATGATCTGGCTTTCATGTCCTCGACAGCGCGCCTGAAGTGCCCCTTCACCAGCCTCGGCGTGGCTCCCGAAGCGGCCTCGTCCTATCTTCTGCCGCAACTGGTGGGCCGCCAGAACGCGGCTTGGTTGCTGATGTCCTCGGAATGGATTGACGCCGAAGAGGCACTGCGGATGGGCCTGGTCTGGCGAATCTGCAGTCCTGAGGAACTGCTACCAGAGGCGCGTCGTCATGCCGAAATACTTGCTGCCAAGCCGATTTCCAGCTTGATGGCGGTCAAGCACACGATGGTCGAACCCAACCGTGCCCAGATCGCGGCGGCCAGCGCACGAGAGAACGCGCACTTCGCGGAGCTGATGGGCGCTCAAGCCAACGCCGCTGCCCTTGCCGATTTCACCGATCGCCGGCGACCGTAAACCGACGAAAAACCCACTATCGGGGCACGCTCAGACTGCCGCGGGTTGGGCTGCGGCCGCGATAATGGCCCGCAGCGTGCGGCGGCAACGCCCGCAGTCGCTGCCGGCACCGCATGCGGCGGCGATCTCCTTGGAGGTTGCCGCACCGCGGGCGACGGCATCACAGACGGTCTGATTGGTGGCGCCGACGCAAAGGCACACGTACATCAGCAAACCCCCATCAGATGCTCGCTCACGCCACCGAATGACGTGTCTTCACAAACTGCCGGACGAACGCACCGCATATTAGTGGAGTCTAACCTAGACTAGGTTAGTTGAGTCTAACCTAAGAATCCTGAAGCTCAAGGCAGACGACGCGCCGATCGCGTCCAAAAAATCCGCTGCTAGCCTCGCCTGCTGAACTAGATTTGAGTTTGGCACCCGAAAGGCACAGCCAGAACACAGCATGGTGACGCTCCAGCCCAGCTCACCTGCTGCGGTAAGACATGACAGCCTGCTACCCCCTAGGAGTGATCATGCAAGGTGATCCCGATGTTTTGCGCCTGCTCAATGAGCAATTGACCAGCGAGCTCACCGCTATCAACCAGTACTTCTTGCACTCGAAGATGCAGGAGAACTGGGGGTTTACCGAGTTGGCGGCCCACACCCGCGACGAGTCCTTCGACGAGATGCGCCACGCCGAGGCGATCACCGATCGAATCTTGTTGCTGGACGGATTGCCCAACTACCAGCGCATCGGCTCCTTGCGAGTCGGCCAAACGCTGCGCGAGCAGTTCGAGGCCGATCTCGCGATTGAATACGAAGTGGTGAACCGGCTCAAGCCCGGAATCATCATGTGCCGCGAAAAGCAGGACAGCACCAGCGCGGTGCTTTTCGAGAGCATCGTGGCCGACGAGGAAAAGCACATCGACTACCTGGAGACCCAGCTGGAGCTGATGAACAAGCTCGGCGAGGAGCTGTACTCCGCACAGTGCGTCTCGCGCCCGCCGAGTTGATCTCGGCCGTGGGTCCGTCCCCAGGCGCAGCGCGGGGCTAGTCGAACATCCATCCGATGACATGCCCGTGCGGCTGGCTGACCTCTCGGCCAGCTTGACCGCCTCGTCTGCCGGAACCGGGTCGCGGCGATGCGCCTGTTCATCGCCCCGTACCGGTGCGCCCGGCCACCGCCCGACGTGAATGCGAAAGCCCTTTGGCCGAGGCGATTTCGTCGCAGCCGCAGTCGGGCGCTGCCGCGCCGGGATACTGCGCGCACCGCCGATGGCATCCCGGTGGGTAATACGTCTGAACGGGGAGGCCACCGGCGTACGTGGGGCTTGTCGAGTTCTGGATCAGCGCGTTTAGGCAACCGCTGCGCCATCGACGGCCATCTCGAAAGACGGGACCCTGAGCCCGGAACGCACTGACCAAACCGGCCAGCGCGGGCGTAGCATCGCGCCATGAGCCGCATCGGAACATTCGCCGACGATGACGTCGCCGGCTGGATTCAGAAATCACCCGAGCTCGGTGGTGCGCTTGCTGCCTTCAGCCGCGCCGTGTACACCAGCAACCGATTGCCACTGCGAACTCGGGAACTCGCGCGTGCTGTGATTGCCGACAACAACGAATGCGTCGTATGCGCCAATACCCGCGATGCCGACGGCCCGGCGGCCGGAGTCGACGAGGAACTCTATGATCATGTCGCCGAATCGCGTACCTGGCCCGGCTACAGCGAACAGGAGCGGCTGGCAGCCGAATTCGCTTACCGGTTTGCCACCGAGCACACGGTATTGCGCGATGACGAAGACTTCTGGCGCCGCGCCACCGAACACTTCTCCGAAGACCTGCTTGCCGACCTGGCCTTGTCGTGTGCGCTGTGGGTGGGCATGGGGCGGGTCCTACGCATCTTGGACATCGGCCAAGCGTGCATGCTCACCCTGCCCAGCCGCGCCTAGCCGCGCGTCCACGCGGTCCGGGCGGCAAGGCGCTGCACAATGACTTCCATGACAGCAACACCGCTTGCCGCCGCGGCGATCGCTCAGCTGGAGGCCGAGGGCGTCGACACGGTCATCGGCACCGTGATTAACCCCGCCGGCCTCGCGCTGGCCAAGACCGTGCCGGTGCGCCGGACCAACACATTCGCCTATCCCGGCCTCGGTGCCAGTCCGACGTGGCACGGCTTCGCCGTGGACCAAAGCGGTATCGCGTTCAGTGATGAAGTGGGCGTCATCGGCGACCAACGCCTGCGTATCGACCTGTCCGCCCTACGGGCAATAGGAGACGGATTAGCGTGGGCGCCTGCCGCTTTCTTCGAGCAAGATGGCGCCCCCGTTGCCGCGTGCACCCGCGGCACGCTCGCACGGATCGAGGCCGCGCTCGAGGAAGCGGGCATCGAGGCGATGGTGGGCCACGAAATCGAATTCCTCGTGGTCAACCCGGACGGTACTCAGCGGCCGTCGACAATGTGGGCGCAGTACGGTCTTGCCGGGGTGCTCGAGTATGAGCATTTCGTGCGGGACGTCAACGCTTCGGCAACCGCCGCCGGTGTCGGGATCGAGCAGTTTCACCCGGAGTATTACGCCAACCAATTCGAAATCTCCCTAACACCGCATTCCCCGGTCACCGCCGCCGACCAGCTGGTGTTGGCGCGGATCATCATCGGCCGCGCCGCCCGTCGGCACGGACTACGCGTCAGCCTGTCCCCAACACCCTTTGCCGACAATGTTGGTTGCGGCGCGCACCAGCACTTTTCGTTAAGCACCGCCGAGGGCCCGATGTTCTCAGAGGGCGCCGGCGCGGCCGGGATGACAACGGCGGGCGAAAGCGCGGTCGCCGGTGTACTGCGCGGTCTGCCGGAGGCCCAGGGGATTCTGTGCGGATCGATCGTCTCCGGCTTACGCATGCGCCCCGGTAACTGGGCTGGCGCCTATGCCTGCTGGGGTACCGAAAACCGGGAGGCGGCAGTTCGATTCGTCAAGCACGTCCCCGGCGCCGCCTATGGCGGCAACGGTGAAGTGAAAATCGTTGACCCCTCTGCCAACCCGTACCTTGCATCGGCCGCGATTCTTGGGCTGGCACTCGACGGCATCCAGCGGAAAGTCAGCCTTCCGCAGGAGACGGTGATTGACCCGGCAAAACTCTCCAATGCCGATCGCGACCGCGCCGGCATCTTGCGGCTGCCCGACGATCCGCGCGAGGTTATTACCGCGCTGGACAATTCGCAGACGATGCGGCGCGTGCTCGGGGATGCCTCAATCGACGCCGTCGTTGCGGTCCGCAAACTGATGCAGGAACGCTACACCGACCTGAACCCCGAACAGCTGGCCAACAAGTTCCGCATGGCCTGGAGCCTGTGACAAGTGACGGAGTCCGCTACTTCGGAGCTGGCCCGACATATCCGCGATGTGGCGTTGATTGATCAACATGTGCACGGCTGCTGGTTGACCGCGGGGGAGAGATCGCGGTTCGAAAACGCCCTCAACGAGGCGAACACACAACCGCTTGCCGACTTTGACTCGGCGTTCGACTCGCAGCTGGGGTTTGCGCTGCGCAAGCACTGTGGCCCCATCCTGGGCCTGCCTGAACACGTTGACCCGAAAACATATTGGGAACATCGCAGCCAGCTCGGGGAAACCGAACTGGCTGAGCGGTTCTTGGCGGCCGCCGGGGTAACCGACTGGCTGGTAGATACCGGCATCGACAGCGATGTAGCTGGTCCGGCGGAGTTGAGTGCGCTGTCAGGGGGCCGTGCTCACGAGGTGGTCCGACTCGAGCAGGTGGCCGAACAGGCCGCGCAGGCGCCGGGCGACTATGCCTTGGCATTCCAGGAACTCCTACACCAACGTATGGCAACGGCCATCGGCACCAAGTCAATCCTGGCGTACCGGGGCGGATTCGACGGCGACTTGACCGAGCCCTCACCGGCCCAGGTTGCCCAAGCCGCAAAGCGGTGGCGGGACTGCGGTGGAACCCGGTTGAGTGACCGCGTTCTGTTGTGATTCGGGCTCCATCAGGCGCTGCGACTGGGAAAGCCGCTACAGCTGCACATCGGCTTCGGCGACCGGGACTGCGACCTACACAAGACCAATCCGCTGTATCTGCTTGATTTCCTGCGCCAGTCCGGCGAAACCCCGATTGTGCTGCTGCATTGCTATCCTTACGAACGCGAAGCCGGATATCTTGCACAGGCTTTCAACAACGTCTTCGTCGATGGCGGCCTGACCGTCAACTACCTTGGGGCGCGAGCGCCGGAATTCATCGGCCGGCTATTGGAATTGGCGCCCTTGCGAAAAATCGTGTATTCCTCGGACGGTTTCGGCCCCGCAGAGCTCCACTACCTGGGAGCGGCTTTGTGGCGCAGAGGCATTCACCGCGTTCTACACGGCTTCGTACAAAGCGGCGACTGGGCCGAAGCCGACGCGATCCGCGTCGTCGACCTCATTGGGCACGACAATGCAGCCCGCATATACCAATTGGAGCAGAAGGGCGATCAATCGATGAGCAAGAATTCATGACCGAGTTGTGCCACCTGGGCGCCCACGAGTTGGTCGCCCTGATGAGCGCCGGCTCGGTATCGTGCCGAGAAGTCATCCAGCAGCATCTGGTTCGGATTCGGTCCGTCAATCCCGCGCTCAACGCGCTGGTTGAGGCCGAAGATCCGGAGCGCTGCTTGCGGCAAGCCGACCACGCCGACGAGTGCGTCGCGCGAGGCGCCCCGCTGGGCGCGGCGCACGGTCTGCCGGTGGTGATCAAGGACGTCATGCAAGTGGCCGGGCTGGCGTGCTCCGGTGGCAGTCCAGGCTTGCGCGCCGTGGCGGACACCGACGCTACCGTGGTGTCGCGGCTGCGGGCCCAAGGGGCGATCGTGTTGGGGATGACCAACGTCCCGGAGATGAGCCGCGGCGGGGAGTCGAACAACAACCTGTATGGGCGGACCAACAATCCCTACGACCTCACCAGGACTCCCGGCGGCAGCAGCGGAGGTTCGGCCGCGCTCGTCGCCGCCGGCGGGGCCGCGTTGAGCGTGGGGTCCGACGGCGGTGGCAGCATCCGGCAGCCATGCCACAACACCGGCATAGCCGGCCTGAAGCCCACGCACGGCCGGATCCCACGCACCGGGAGCGTATTCGGCGATGCTCTAGGAGTTTTCAGCCCGTTCGTGTGCTACGGGCCGCTGGCCCGATCGGTTAGAGATCTGTTTCTGGGCCTGTCGATCATGAATGGCCCAGATCTCGCGGACCCGTATACGGCGCCGGCTCCGCTGGGCAGCCCGGACGATGTGGAACTGGGCACTCTGCGAGTGGCCGCCTATCTCGATGACGGCATTTCGCCACCCTCCGAAGAGGTTACGGCGGTCGTCACGGCGGCGGTCGAAGCGTTACGGGAGGTGGTCGCCGTCATCGATCACGCCGTGCCGCCCTGCCTGAATCGCACCACAGACCTGTTGTGGACGTCGATCTTCCTAGGTGGTGACCGGGGCCGGGGATTTGAAGAGGACCTGGGGGCCATCGGCACCACGGCGCCGTCCGAAGAGCTGGCCGAGTTCACGGCGCAGGCCCGCCAAGTGGACTTCTCGCTCACCGAAGCCCGACGCCGCCTGGTCGATATCGACCACTACCGCATCCAGATGCTGGCATTTATGGCCGACTACGACGTAATCGTCGGCCCGGCCATGCCCACCCCGGCCAAGCCGCACCACCACGGCCTGGTCGAGATCAGCGATTTTTCGCATTTGATGGTGCATAACCTCACCGGATGGCCCGCTGCGGTGGTCCGGTGCGGAACATCGCCAGGTGGCTTGCCCATCGGCGTTCAAATCGCGGCCCGGCCATGGCACGACGGCACGGCGCTGGCGGTAGCGAGCCACCTCGAGGCGATATTCGGCGGATGGCAAGCCCCAGGGCTGGTGGTGACCTGACGGTCGCCTAGTTCACCACACGATAGTGATTGGCGACGCGACCGAGAGTCTTAGTCGGTGATGCCCTCGACGTGGAAAGCAGGAGCGCTGTGAGCAACCTCAACCTCGCAGAACAGAATTTCGTGCGCCATTCGACTGGCCTCCTCTGGTGGATACAGACGAATCGCCGGATGCGCTCGCCAACTTTGATGCAGAGCTTTCCGGTTTTTGGGTAGCACAACATCCCCCGAACGGGTGTCAATTGCACCGGAATGCTCGCCCCCTGTACGGGGGGAAGTCGTGTCCCCAGATCGGGGGACACGACCAGCGGCGCGACTACGGCCGCGCCGTTCCGGCGCCAAAACGACATCGCCCCCTACAAATCCCGCGCGCCAGCGGATACTGATGAAGTGGTTGCGCGTGTAAACTTCTACCACGGCGTATTGACGACT
Source organism: Mycobacterium liflandii (assembly GCF_022354805.1). Lineage (NCBI taxonomy): Bacteria > Bacillati > Actinomycetota > Actinomycetes > Mycobacteriales > Mycobacteriaceae > Mycobacterium > Mycobacterium liflandii. The sequence continues at coordinate 3,220,666 of NZ_CP023138.1, forward strand.
TCAGTGCACAGCCAGTGTTGTATCCGAAATGTGCAGCAAACTCGGACATTGGTTGCGATGACCTAGGTGAAAAATGGCACCACGCTCCGTCACCACCGTGGCGACTTGCCGAAAGACTAGGCGGCCCGTTTCGGTCTGCGCCCAGGGCTCCGGCGTTGTTGATTAGCAGGCTTGTGAGCTGGGGAATTGTGGATTGAGGAGGTCTAGGCGGCGGTTGGCGGTCAAAGCGGTGATCCGGCAGGCTTCGGTGATGTTGTCGGCGCCGTTGAGGCGGTGCAGATTGATCGCGGTGTTGCGTAGCGTTGCTAGGACCTGTGCGCCGTTTCCGGTATGTGCCCTTTGACGGTCTTCGTCGAAGGTGACGTCGCGTATCCAGTGCAGGCTGTTCTCGATTCCCCAGTGTTGACGCATCCAGGTCATGATCGCGGTAGGGCGGGCGTGCTCGAACGGCAGGCTGCAGATGGCATAGACCACCTCCACGCTGCGCTGGTCGGTGGCGGTGATCAAACGTTCACGAGTGATCCGGATGATTTGTTTTGCGTAGGGGAAGCCGATTCCTCGTGCAGCGGTGATGATTTGCAGGGTGCGGGTCTCGACACGGCCGTGGCCGCGGGAGTCGTCGGTAGCGGCTGTGGGCACCTCGGCCCAGGGCAGCGCGGTGATACGCGCAAGTATTTTGGCTTGGTTGGACTTGACGATCATCAGGTAGTGCGACTTCAAGGTGGCGCAGATCAACTTCGCGGTGACGACCTGGGTATGCATCGCATCCACGGTGACCAGCCACCGCAAGCTACCCGGCAGCAGCGTGAGCAGGGCACGTACGCAGGGAATTTCATTGCTTTTCTCGGCGACAGCGAGTTGACCGAGCACCAATCGGGCACGGTGGGCGAACACCGACACGAGATGCGTGGCTGTCGCTTTGGCGCGTAAAGCACCACGCAGCATCTTGCCGTCCAACGCGATCGGCACCAATCCACTGGGGTCGCTGCTGGCCACGTGTGCAGTGAAGTAACTGCCCATCCTGGCGTTGAGGTCGGCGGGGTCTAGCCGAGACAAAACAGCGCGGAAGGTCTTCTCACTGGGCCGCCGGAACCGGACCCCTAATTAGGCCAACACATCATCGGGAGCGGTGGCCGCCCATGTAGCAAAAACAGCATAGCCGCGCATCCCCGCGGCAGTGGCCAGAACCGCGATCGCCAACAAAGCCATCAGCGAATACCTCCGACCGCGTGGGTCCCTCGGGTCTGGCACCGAGGCCAACACACCGAGAAACTCCGATCCGATGAGCTCACTGCGCTCACCAGGACTCCAGCGGTCGAACACCTCTGGAACCGACGACACAGGCAATACTGAAACGGTAGGCACGGGCAACTCCAGACCAACGACGAACAGTAACCAACTCGATCGTTCTCCAGATAGCCCGTGCCTACACTCCGGCCCCAATAGCGCGGCACCAAAGATCATCAACCCAGCTCACAAGCCTGCTAATCAACAACGCCGGAGCCCTGGGTCTGTGCCGGTGACCTCGGGAATCGCCACCGCGCGCTTCGGGTCCGTACCGGCACCTGATGTCTGCTCCCACCGACCCGCACGGCGCAGTGCCGGCAAATGGGAAGTTCCTCGCACTCACGCGCGGGCAGCTCGACGTATGGCCCTCCCAAGAGCGCAACGACTCGGGAATACCCTGGCAAACAAGCTTTTTCGCAGTGATCAGCGGCCCGGTCGATCCGGTCCTCATCGAGCGTGCCGTCCGGCGGGCGGTGGCCGAATTCGAGCCGTTGCGGGTCGGAATATTCGAGGTCGACGCACAGGTCTGCCAGAAACCGCGGGACTATCCGGCCGTTACTGTCCCGCTCGTTGACGTGAGCGGCTCGCGACATCCGGTTCGGGAAGCGCACCAACTGGCCGCGTCGATGCAGCGCCAGCCCATGGCATGGGCGGGGCCGTTGTTCCGATTTGCGTTATTCCGGACGAGTCCAAACCAATTCTTCTTGTTTTTCTGTCTACATCACATCGTGGTCGACGGATTTAGTTCCGTGCTGTTCGTCAGTCGAATCGCCGTTATCTACTCGGCGCTCGCCTCTGCCACGCCAGTCCCGGCAGCATCCTTTGGTTCGCTGCACGATCTGGTCGGCGCCGAACTGGAGTACGAGGTGTCCTGCAAGTATCGAGAAGACCTGCAGTTTTGGCGGGAGAATCTGCCCCCGGACCGCCCAGCGCTCCAATACCAGTCCGCGGAGACCGGGAATGAGAACGATCGCTACGGCGCGTCGGCGCCGGTGGTGCTGGATGCCGCCGCCGCGCAGAGCATTGATGTTCTGGCCACAGTGTTAGGCGTCAGGCGATCCTCGATCATCACCGCAGCGTGTGGGCTACTGGTACACGGTTGGGATGGTGGCGGTCCGGAGGTGGTACTGGATTTTGCGGTGAGCCGGCGCGGCACCGACAAGTTGAAGACGATTCCGGGGATGGTTGCCGGGGTGGTTCCGCTGGCGTTGCCGACATCACCCACTTCCTCAGTTGCTGAGCTGTGTACGCAGGCGGATTCGCGGGTCCGCGATGTCCTACGACATCAACGGTTTCCGGTACACACGTTGTGCGGGCCCCTCAGCGGAATCGCGCTGAACCTGCTCCCGCCGACGGCGATCCCACATTTCGGTGATGCGCCGGCCTCGCTGGTGCATACCAATTTTGGCCGCGGCAATCGATTTGGAATGTTCGTCATGATTGAGGGGCAGCGGCTGCTTTTGAGCACGGCAGGTGCTGGCGCGCCATCATCAGATTTCGAGGGCCCAGCCTTGGCGCAACGACTGACTGGGCTCTTGATGGTGTTGGCCGCGGATCCGGCGCGGCGGTTGTCATCAATCGACCTGCTCGATCAGCTCGAGCGCCGCCGGATCCATACGTGGGGTAACCACGCCGCGCTGACCTGCCCCGCTGCTCCTACCCAGTCGATTCCGGAGCTGTTCGCCGCCCACGTCGCCCAGAGACCGGACGCTGTCGCGGTGACAGCCGCGGACGTCGTGCTGAGCTACCGCCAACTCGACGCCGCCAGCAACCGGCTCGCGTCCTTGTTGGCATCTCACGAGATAGGCCGTGGCGACGTCGTAGCGTTGCTGCTTCCACGCAGCGGACGAGCCATCATCGCGATCCTGGCAGTGCTGAAGGTGGGAGCGGCCTACCTGCCCATCGACCCGGACCACCCCCGCGCCCGCGTTGCCTTCCTGCTCGACGACACCAAGCCGGTGGCTGTCCTGACCATCCGCGACTTGACCGGCGGTCTGGACGGCCACGCCCTGGCGGTCATCGACGTCGACGATCCCGCCGTTGCCGCCCGACCCAGTACGGGGCTGCCCGCGCCAGCCGCCGACGACGTCGCATACGTGCTGTATACATCCGGCACCACCGGCGTGCCCAAAGGCGTGGCGATCACCCATCACAACATTGCCCAACTCGTGGCCGCACCCACCCCACTGAACGCCCAGAACAGTCTGGCCGTAACCCATTGCCACTCCTACGCATTCGACTTCTCGGTGTGGGAAATCTGGAGCGCGTTACTGCACGGCGGGCGACTTGTCGTGGTAGGCGAAGACGCAACTCGTTCCCCCACCGATTTCCACGACTTGCTGCTGGAACAGCGAGTCAACGCGCTGACCCAAACCCCCTCGGCGGTTGCCGCATTGTCAACCGATGCTCTGGAAGCCACGACACTCGTGGTCGGCGGTGAACCCTGCACCGCCGAGGTGGTGGATCGTTGGGCGCCCGGGCGAGTGATGGTGAATGCCTACGGCCCAACCGAATCCACTGTCTGCGTCAGCATCAGCGCACCGCTGGTTGCCGGTTCCGGGACCGCTCCCATCGGCCTACCACTGCCGGGTACTGCTCTATTTGTATTGGACTCGTGGTTGCGCCAGCTGCCCCCGGGGTGGTGGGGGAGCTGTATGTGGCGGGAAGCCAAGTTGGGCTTGGATATTGGCACCGCTCCGGGTTGACGGCATCGCGTTTTGTGGCCTGCCCGTTCGGGGAACCGCGGGCAGCCGTATGTACCGGACCGGCGATCTGGCCTGCTGGGGTGCTGACGGTCAACTGCACTACAAGGGTCGGGTGGACGACCAAGTCAAGATTCGCGGCTATCGCATCGATCCCGCCGAAATCACCACAGCGCTAATGCGGTCGCCCAGCGTGAACAGTGCGGTCGTCATCGTCCGCGAAGACCGCCCTGGCGACAAGCGTCTGGTGGGCTACATCACCGGCCAAGCCGACCCCGAAGCTGTTCGTGCCGGTCTCAAAGACCAACTGCCCCACTACATGGTTCCGGCGGCCATCATGTCGCTCGAGCGGTTGCCGTTGACGGTCAACGGGAAACTTGACGTTGCCGCGCTGCCCGTTCCGGACTACATCACCGGTTACCGAGCCCCGACCACGCCGGTGGAGGAAATCGTGGCCGGAATTTTTGCGCGGGTCCTCGGGCTGGAACGGGTCGGCGCCGACCAGTCGTTCTTCGATTTGGGCGGCGACTCGTTGCTGGCGATGCGCGTGGTCGCGGCGGTCAACACCGCTTTGGCCGCAGACCTGTCCGTGCGGGTGTTGTTCGATGCACCCAGCGTCGCCGAGCTGGTGCCGCACATCAACAAGGGATCGGCCGCCTCGATACCCCTGGCACCGGTCCAGCGGCCCGAGCGGGTGCCGCTATCGCCGGCCCAGCACCGGATGTGGAGTGTCGTTCAGCTGCAGGGCCCCTCCGCTGTGTTCAACATCCCCTGGGTGCTGCAGTTGCGTGGCATCCTGCACACCGAGGCACTGCGCCAGGCCCTAGTCGATGTTGTTTGTCGTCACGAACCGTTGCGCACCGTTTATCCCGCCGTGGACGGTGAACCGCACCAAGTCGTCTTGGCGCCCGAAGCGGTGGACCTGTGCTGGGAGGTCATTGACGCCACCACCTGGACGCCGGGTCAGCTGCGTGACGTCGTTTCGACCCAAGCCCGCCACAGCTTCGACCTGGCCAGCCGGCTGCCGCTACTGGTCCAGCTCTATCGCCGGGCCGACGATCAATACCTGCTGGTTCTCGTGCTGCACCATATTGCCGCTGACGGCTGGTCACTGGCCCCGCTGGCGGCCGATCTCGACGTGGCCTACCGCAGCCGATGCGACGGGCAGGCCCCCGGCTGGGAGCCGTTGCCCATCCAATACATCGACTACGCCTTATGGCAACGCGCGTACCTGGGGGACCCGGCGGATCCCGACAGCATGATCGCCGCGGAACTTCGGTACTGGCAGAAGACGCTTGCGGACATGCCCACGCATCTCGAGCTATCACCCGGGCAACCCGATGCCACCTCGTACGACACTCGCGGCGACACGCTGGCCGTGCGCTGGCCGGCGGCATTGCACCGCCAGATAACCGAGCTGGCGTGCGCACAGCACGCCACCAGCTTCATGGTCGTCCAGGCGGGCTTTACCGCGCTGCTCTCACAACTGGCCGCCAGCAACGACATCGTGGTGGCAGTAGCGGTCGCCGGTCGCCGTCACCCCTCGCTCGATGAGTTGGTCGGTGTGTTCGTCAACACGGTGCTATTGCGCATTGCGGTGGCCCCCGACCTGGATTTCGCACACCTGCTCGACCAGGTGCGTACCCGCAGTCTGCAAGCACTCGACCATCAAGACATGCCCTATGGCGTTCTGGTAGAACAGATCAACGCCGCCCGCTCGTCACCCGCTAGCCCCTTGGCCCAAGTCATGCTGGCCTGGCAAAACAACAAACCGGCCGAGCTGGCACTGGGCGAGCTGGAAATCACCGAAGCCCCGGTGCACACCGGGGCGGCACGGATGAACTTCTTGTTGTCCCTGACCGAGCAGTTCACCGAGAGCGGTGAGCCCGCCGGGATCAGCGGAGTCGTCGAATACCGCACCGCCATGTTCACTCCTACGGTGATCGAAGCCATTACCGACCGGTTGGAGAGGCTCCTAACGGTGGTGACCGCCAACCCGCGGCGGCAGTTGTCGTCGCTGTCTGACCTCGACCGGCTGCCCTGGTCCTATGGCGGCTGTGCTGGTGGTCGGCGCGTTAGACCCCACCGGTAGTCACCGGCGACATCAACCGGTTGCTAGACCAGGCTGCTCGCGTCGAATATCCAGCCCTGATCTGCCGAGCCAAGGTTCTCAAAATGCTGCGGCGGCGCAAAGGCCACCAGGCTGTTGAAGTCCCAATAGTCTTTCCACACGGTGATTTTCCCGTCGGCGACTTGATGGACGGTAACGAACCTCAGCAGCCCCTGCTCACCGGTCGCGAACGTCCAGGTCTCGGAGTGCTCATACATGACATCGGAACCGCTGGACAGCAGCAGTCCGTCGTGGTTCTCGTAGCCGGCCAGGGGTTCCAACCCGAGCTTCAGCCGCGTGACGATGTCGTCCGGACCGCGCGCTGACAGCGCGGGAACCGGCATGTCCACATACAGGCAGTCCGGCGACAAAAACGTCTTGACGCCATCCCAGTCCCTCCGAGACAGCGCGTGCCACATCCCACGCACCGTATCGCCAACCGAAATCAAAGAAAGTTCTGCCATAACGGCCAATAACACTTGGTCCCTCTTGGGCTGTCAACCACCACGCTGCGCCGATGCCAATTGGCGCCCTCAACGCGACCGGCGGACACGCCCTCGCGGTCCGCTAGGAGGCGGCCAGCGCGCGGGCCGGTCCGAGCGTGACCGGCAACGTCGACCAGCCCCGCAACACGCGGGTGTCGCGGCGACTTCCCGCGCCGGCGGCCCGAACGTCGGGGAAGCGCTCGAAGAACGTCCGCAACCCAACCTCTCCCTCGGCCCGGGCCAGAGCCGCACCAAGACAGAAATGACGACCCGTGGAGAATGCGAGATGCCTTCCGGCATTAGCGCGTTCGACGTCGAAACGGTGCGGGTTCGGGAATACCGCCGGGTCGCGGTTGGCTCCGGCCAGCTAGGCCACCACCATTTCGCCGCGATTGATTGGCCAGCTCGCTATCTCGACATCGGTGCGGGCCACCCGGGCGGTGAGCTGGACTGGTGAATCCAGCCGCAGGATCTCTTCGACCGCGTTCGGCCATAGTTCCGGACGCTGACGCAGTGTCTCCAGTTGCTCGGGGGCATCCAGCAGCATCCGAATTCCGTTGCCCAACAGGTTGACTGTGGTCTCGAAGCCCGCAACCAACACCAGCCCAGCAATCGCGCGCAGTTCGGATTCATCGAGATATGTCCCAGCATCACCACTTTCAGCGACCCGGATCAATTGACTCATCAGGTCGTCGCCGGGGTTTCGACGCAACTGCTCGAGGTGTGCCGTCAGCCACGAGTTGAATCCCGTTATGCCCTGCTGTATGCGCCGGTACTGCCGGTAGGGGACCCCGATATCCAGGCTAGGCGCTGCCAATTCGCCGTATTCCAGCACTCGGCCGCGGTCTTGTTCTGGAACACCGAGGATTTCGCTGATCACCATGATCGGGAGCTGGGAACAGTACTGGCCCACCACGTCGACAACACCGGGCCGCTGCGCGAGTTGATCCAACAGACTGTTCGCGGTCTGCTCGACCCGATCGCGTAGCGCGGCAACCGCTCGGGAGGTGAAAACCGCCGACACCGTCTTGCGGTATCGGGTGTGATCGGGCGGCTCAACGGCCAACAGCGACGGCGGCCGCAGCGGATGCAGCTGCTCGTCGCGGGTGCGGCGCTCCAGCCAGCGCAGCGGTCCCGGCAGGTTCTCACCGAACGAGATGGTGTGGAAGTCGTCGGAGCGCAGCACATCGTGCGCGAGCTGATAGTCAACGGTGAGGTAGTTGACGCGGGTCCGCACCATACGCCCGTGGCGGCGCAACTCGTCATGGAACGGTCCCGGGTTGGCCGCAACTGCCGGGTCGGCGATCAGCCGAGCCTCCAATTCACCTCGTCGAAGACCGATATTGGCCATGCCCCGGATTACCCCGTGCATCGCGAACCAGTGCAGTTTGTCCTTCACCGCGCCTCCATCGATCGACTTCGCCATTGCGCTTGTGACCAGACTAAGCTCGTCGAGGTCGCCGACGCAGGGCTAATCGAGGCTCGCGCCCCGAGGCAGAGCCCAACGGGTCAGCACTCGGCGACGATCTTGAAGTCGGTTGTCACCACCTTGTTCGGGTTGTCGCTGCCGATACCGTAGGCGCTGCCGGTGATCGTGTATGTCCCGTGGGAAAAGTCCACCTGAGCCTCTCCCACCCCGCCTTGCCAATAGCTGCCGTTGAACCCGTCAACATTGCGGATCTTCACCCACTGCGGAATCACTCGCTCGCCGCTGATCAGCACCACCGCCTGGACATGGCCGTCCCGGTCGCCGATGTCGATGGTCCGGTAGGACTGCTCCTGACTGCACGCGGCGGGGCGTGCCGTGTGGGTGGAGCCGTCGATGGTCACGTGCGCGGCTTGGCGGGGCACCGTCATCGCGCTCCCGCACCCGGAGACGGCAGCGACCACGCTCATTGCAAGCCCTGTGACAGTGACCAACCGAATCTGCACGAGCCACCTCCATTGTGGACACCAGCGCTGTGCCCGAGACTCTACTGCTGTCCTGTTCCAAACGTGGGTAGGGATTTGAGAATGCGGCTACGAACGAATTCCGGACTGACGCCCTTGAGCCGATCGATCCAGCGAATGCTTGGCGGCACGTACCAATGCAGCCGCGTCGGGTGCTGGTAGGCGTGCCAGGCCGCCTCGGCGACGCTGGATGCCGGCAGTAGACGAAACATCCCCTTCTTGGGCGCGGCGGCGCGGATCTGCTCGCTGGACAGGGTCGGGGCGGAGGCGTCGGAGTGCTGCCGAGTTGAGGTGAGAATCGCGGTGTCGATCAACCCGGGCAGCACGTCGGCAACTCGCACACCATGGCGCCGCCATTCGGTGCTCAACGCTTCGGTGAGTCCCTTGACGGCGTGCTTGGTTGCCGAATAGACCGCCAGCCGTGGCATGCCGTAGGTGGCCGACGACGACGATGTGGAAAACATCAGACTTCCCGGCGCCTTTCTCAGATAGGGGAGGGCGCCGTAAGCCCCGGTCAGCACCGCCTTGAAGTTCACGTCGACGACGCGCATCGCGGCGTCGTAGGGTACGTCCTCGAACCATCCGCCTTCGCCGATGCCGGCGTTGTTCCACATCATGTCAAGTCCGCCGTGGCTGGTACCGGCGCAGAAATCGGCCAGGGCGCGATCCAACGCATCCCGGTCGGTCACGTCAACAACGCGGGTCCACAGCCGCTCGGTGCCAAGTTCGGCGCCCAGCGCGTCAAGGCCGGCGCCGTCGCGGTCCACCGCGGCGACCCGCCAGCCTTTGGCGTGAAACAGCTTCGCCCCCTCGCGGCCCATTCCGCTGCCGGCGCCGGTGATGAATACCGATTTCATGGAGCGCCGCCGACCTAGGCCGCCTCGACCACGTCTTTGATCCGGTTCAGCGTCTTGGTCATGTCCCGAATGTTGCGGCGCTTGCGCAGCCAGCCACCGAACATCCAGTAGTACACGGTGCTCAGCGGAGACTCCGCGAGCCGAAATGACTCGGTCACATCGGTCCCGCCCCCCGAGGGCGCCAGGCGATAGTGCCAGTTGTTGACCGGTCTGTCGCCCATCATCACAGCAAACCCGAACTCGCGACTTGGCTCGCAGGCCGTCACCTCGCAAACCGTCCAGTAAACCGGTCCGATCTCGTTACGCCGAACATGCCCCCGGAACCTGGCACCCAGCGCAGGGCCGGTCGCGCCGTCGAGCCATTCGGCCTCGAAGGTTTCCGGCGAGAATCGTCCGGTATTGCGGATGTCGGCGATCAAATCCCAGATCTTGTCCGCCGGGGCTGCCATGTGAACTGTCGCTGAACCCTCCATGACACGATCCAAACACGCTCGCTGTAACACATGGAACCGAACCAGCGATATTCCCCTAACGGGGCGTGAATATCGAGATGATCTGAGTCACCGTCTGCTCGAGCTGACGTACCGGTTTGGGCAACACCACGGGCACCGGCGGCAATCCACCGACGGACGAACATTTGGGCCAGGCGGCCGGTCCCTGTCCTGCCAGAACCCGGTTGGCGATTGCGATTTGTTGCTGTTTAGAGGCACTTGCGGGGTTTCCCACCCCACCGTATTCCTCCCAGGTGGCTTGCTTGAACTGCAGACCGCCGTAGGCGCCGTTGCCGGTATTGGCCGACCAGTTTCCGCCAGACTCGCACTGCGCGACGGCTTCCCAGTTCATCAGATCGGCCTGTGCGACACCGGTGGACAGTGACATCGACGCAACGACGAATCCACCGGCGAGCGCGGACTTGGTGAGGGGTTTCGCGATGTGTGTCATGTCCGACTTTTCGGCGGACGTAGTCAAAGCGTTACCGATTAGAGAATCTTGTGAGATTGGAAATCTATCGCACCGAAATTCACCGAGTAGGGAGGCAAACCGCCCGCGGGCCGCTACCTCAGGCTTGGCCCCCGGCCGGGCAGTACGACCTCGTTGCGGTCAACAGAGCACGTTGATAGAGGCTGTCCAGCTGACGAGCCCGTATCGTGTCCGCCCTCGCGAGGTCGAGTTGGGCCGCGCAGGACGCCGACTCCAGCAAACTGCGATTAAGTGTTATCTGAGATAAAATCTTATCGTTTAGCGCATCGATCTCGGCGCGCGATGCGGACAGGTCGGGGGGTGCCGCGGGGACGTCGGCCGAGCCGAACTTCCAGTCCGCGAAGCGGCTGTACTCGATCGCCTCGGTCGCGCTGATCTGGTCGCCAAACAACCGGGTGACGTAGTTGGGGTCGACCTGTGCGGCGCGGGCCGCATCGCCCAGCTTGGCGAGTTGTTGCTGGACGCGGTCCGGGTCCTCAATGGCCACGCGAGCATGCCACTTGAAGGCCGCCACCGGGTCTGCCACGGCCAACCGCTGCGCCGCCGCGTCGACCAAGGTGATCAGCGGGCTGGCACTGTCGGCCCGCACCTGCCCGGGCGCGCCCAGCGCCACCGCAAGCAGGGCGGCCGCCCCGCCGAGCCCGACACCCAACCGATGCCGAGTCGATCGGCGCGCTGGAAAAACCACGCCTCATCACAGCATGTCAGCCGTGGTGTGCGCCAACAGTGCTGATCGCGTTGATCACCGCCGCCGGCTCATTGAGAGCGACAAAGGTTTTCGAACCCGGTACCTCGATGATCGACGCGTCCGGGAAGAGCTGGGCCATGCGGCGAGCCAGCGTCGGCTTGAAGCACCGGCCTCCCATGCCCCAGACCAGCGTCACCGGCTTGGTGAACTGGGCAAACCGCGTCGACACCTCGGTCAGATCGGTGGCGGCGACATGTCGAAGCAGCGTGGATGTCGAAGCAGCGTGGCCAGGTCATCGCAGATGCGAGCGTCTGTGCGGCAGGGCTGCAACCACGACGCCGTCAGCGCGGCGTCTGGCTTGTTCAACAGCAGGCCGAACCCGAGCGGGGAGTGCCGCAACGGCCGCAACCCCATCGCCGCAAACAGCGTCTTGATCGATCTTGGCCCCCGAAGCAGCGTGAATACGGCAGGAAACGGAAACGGTGGAAAAGTCTCGAAGGCATCGCAGTTGGTGAGCACCAACCGACCGACCAGATCCGGGTGGGCATCGATCGCCAGCTGACACAGGCCGCCACCGGTGTCGTTGCCCACCAAGGTCACGTCGGCGAGATCAAGGGCGACCATGAACTCGTGAATCATCTCCGCGATCCCGGCGGGGGAGAGGTCAGCGCCTTCGTTAGCCGGGATCGTGTGGGAACCCAGCGGCCAGGTGGGCAGGATGCACCGAAACCCCATCGCGGCAAGCCCTTCGGCTACGGCGGACCACAGGCGCTCATCGACGAGAATGCCGTGGACGAATAGCACCGGGGGATGTGGGGAGTTTTCGGGTCCGAGCACTCGGTAGGCGATTGTCGCCTGACTCAGCGTGACCTGTGCCATCGGTGCCACCCCTTCGCGGATACTTACGTGCTGCCAGTACGTAAGTTACGTGCAGCCCGCATGAAAGTCAATGGTGGCGCTAGTTCAGGTCACCAAGCACGGTGATGACCGGGGCGAAGGCCGCCACATGGGGCTGGGGGATGGTGTAGTGAGTGAAGCCGTATCGTTCCCGATTCGCGCGCAGCTGCCGCGCTATCTGCTCAACTGTACCGATGAGAAGCGTTGGGGATTACAGGATTTCGTTGGCGGTTAGCAGGTTGCCATACTTGGCGGCGAGCATGCCGGCGACTTCCCTACGGTCATCGGTCAACACGACCTCTTGAATCAACGTGTGTAACTCCGGGTGTCTGGCAGCTCCGGCACACCGACGCACGTAGGCGACCCGTTGCTCGATCTCGGCTACGGTGGCCAGTCGCATCGTCCCTGGGGGCCGTCCTTTGACCTGGTACAGGCACGCGATGCTGACCGTATCGGCGTATTGCGCGGCAAGTCGCAGCACCTGATCACCGGTGCCGCCGACTAGCAGGGGTGGACCGTAGCCGCCGAATCCCCGCCGCTGGGTCGGGCGCAGTACCGCAATGTTGTGGGCTTCGCGTAGTTCAGCTTGTTGGGCGAACCCGTCCTCGGCGAACCGGCTGGCGAGTTCTTCGATGGTCTGGCGCAACCGAGCGGTTCGTGTCGTGAATGACGGGAATGGAATGTCCGCCTGGTCGTACTCCCATTTCATATGCCCGGCACCCAGACCGACCTCGAGCCGGCCCCCGGTCAGGACGTCGGTGGTCGCGATATCGCGAGCCAGCAACGCCGGGTTCCACCATGGCGCGTTGAGCACCAAGGTGCCGACCCGCATTCGATCGGTGGCGGCTGCTGCGGCGACCAGGGTCATGAAGGGTGCGGCGATTCCGAGGTGGTCGGCAGCGAAGACGGCGTCATACCCCCATTGTTCGGCGCGTCGGCACGTTTCGATGAACGTGTGTACCGGATCGATGCGAAACACGTTGAACGAGAACCGGAATTCGGGCACGGGGGTGACACTGCCAGCCGGGAGCCGGGCCAACCAGCGTGTTCGCGGCGAGCGCAACGTCACAAGGTGGGGTCTTGGGTGCACCGAGACCCGTTTGACGGGTGCAACCGCAACCGCGACCAACGATAATCAGCCGCAGCGACAGACACCCAACCATGGCGCCACGGGAAACAGATGCCCCACCGATGATCCAGCGCAACGACACAAGCAGACAGTGGCTCGGCAGGAGCCAGCTTCGATTCGCCGTCGCCAGCACCCTGGCTACCTGCTTACTCCTCGGCGCAGCCGTGCTGCTGGTGGACAGCCGTAAGTCGTCGTCTGCCGGCGCCATCGACCATCCCGGCATCCCACTTTCCGACGCTGCGACCGAAGCCCACGTCGTTGAATCGGCCAGAGGACTCGTCGCCGTCGCCGGGCTACGGCCGATCGCCGCGGGTTACCTCTTGATGTCCTGCAAGAACCGCGAGGATCCGCCCTATCAGGGCGTGATCTATCTGACCTTCACCTTGCCCGTCGACGCCCACGCAGATACCTACTTTCGCGCGGTGGCGGGCACGCTGGTCCAGCACGGATGGACCGAGGGACGACCACCCGCTGAGCACGTGTTCGGCAGGACCTTGACCAGGGACGACACGACAGCCGTTCTGTATCGGCACCGCGATGACCCCACCATGGGAGTCCTACGGCTCTACGGTCCGTGCCGCAACACCACAGATCACCGCCGCGACACGATGGGATGGACCGATATCAGCGACCAGTTCGGCCCGCTCCGGTAGGACAACGCCAGAAACGACCGCTGGGCTCGACGGGCCCGGAAAACCGGGGCCGTCAAGCCCAGCAGTTTCGATCTGATTGGCGATCAGGCGGCGCCGAGGCTGGCCTGCAAGTCGCCCTTCATAGCGTTGAGCTGTGCGCCCCAGTACTCCCAGCTGTGCGTTCCGTTGTCGTTGAAGTTGAACACCGCGTTGTGGCCACCGGCCGCGTTGTAGGCGTCCTGGAACTTCAGGTTGCTGCTGCGCACGAAGTTCTCCAGGAACTCGGCGGGCAGGTTCGCGCCGCCCAGTTCGGAGGGGGTGCCGTTGCCGCAGTAAACCCACAGGCGGGTGTTGTTGGAGACCAAGGCAGGGATCTGGATCGTCGGGTCGTTGCGCTGCCAGGCGGGATCGCTGGACGGCCCCCACATGTCGCCGGCCTTGTAGCCTCCGGCGTCACCCATTGCCAAGCCGATCAAGGACGGTCCCATCCCTTGGGACGGATCCAGCAGCGCCGACAGCGAACCGGCGTACACGAACTGCTGGGGGTGGTACACCGCCAAGATCATCGCCGAAGAGCCGGACATCGAGATGCCGATCGCGGCGCTACCGGTGGGCTTGACGCTGCGATTGGCCGACAGCCATTCGGGGAGTTCGCTGGTTAGGAACGTCTCCCACTTGTAGGTCGAGCAGCCGGACTTACCGCAGGCGGGCTGGTACCAGTTCGCATAGAAGCTGGACTGGCCGCCTACCGGCATGATGACGGACAGGCCTGACTGGTAGTACCACTCGAACGCCGGGGTGTTGATGTCCCAGCCGTTGTAGTCGTCTTGGGCGCGCAGGCCATCGAGCAGGTAGACCGCAGGCGAGTTGTCCCCGCCGCTTTGGAACTGGACCTTGATGCTGCGCCCCATCGCCGCGGATGGCACCTGCAGGTACTCGACGGGCAAGCCCGGACGCGAAAAAGCTTTCGCAGCCGGCGCGCCGCCGGCGAGTCCGACCAGGCCAGGAAGGGTTATCGCGGCAGCCGCGCCGATTAGCAGCCGCCGTCCCCAGGTTCGGATTTTCCCGCTCACGTCTGTCATACCTGTGCCCCTTGTCCGTATGTAGTCGTGTGCTCCCGGCAGAACTTACCGCGTGAGTACAGAAAATGTCGATCGGGACGCGAACTCATTTCATTTGGATATCGGCCACCGCCACGGACACAGCACCTGTGCTACGCGAGCCGCCACGATCCCGACTTCTCGGTAATAACCTCCCGCCGGCCCTGATAAACCAGCCCCAGCAGCCGTGATGCAGCTGTGACCAGGACAGTTGGCGGCTAGTCGGCACCCGCACCTAGTCAGCTGATCGCCCGCGCGCGGTGGCGCTCCGCGAGCGGGGCGATATGCAACCAATCAGGCGGCGCCCGCGTGCCGCATGGGGTCGCATCGGTCGGTATGGGGAGAAAGCGCTTGCGGATTCAATTGACGAATCAGACGAATCAAATGACGAATCGGCGGAAAAGTCGGCCGGAATATCGGGGAGGCGGCCAGCGGGAGCAATCCACGCATTCCGCGCTCCGTTGGCGCCCAGGGCTCCGGCGTTGTTGATTAGCAGGCTTGTGAGCTGGGGAATTGTGGATTGAGGAGGTCTAGGCGGCGGTTGGCGGTCAAAGCGGTGATCCGGCAGGCTTCGGCGATGTTGTCGGCGCCGTTGAGGCGGTGCAGATTGATCGCGGTGTTGCGTAGCGTTGCTAGGACCTGTGCGCCGTTTCCGGTATGTGCCCTTTGACGGTCTTCGTCGAAGGTGACGTCGCGTATCCAGTGCAGGCTGTTCTCGATTCCCCAGTGTTGACGCATCCAGGTCATGATCGCGGTAGGGCGGGCGTGCTCGAACGGCAGGCTGCAGATGGCATAGACCACCTCCACGCTGCGCTGGTCGGTGGCGGTGATCAAGCGTTCACGAGTGATCCGGATGATTTGTTTTGCGTAGGGGAAGCCGATTCCTCGTGCAGCGGTGATGATTTGCAGGGTGCGGGTCTCGACACGGCCGTGGCCGCGGGAGTCGTCGGTAGCGGCTGTGGGCACCTCGGCCCAGGGCAGCGCGGTGATACGCGCAAGTATTTTGGCTTGGTTGGACTTGACGATCATCAGGTAGTGCGACTTCAAGGTGGCGCAGATCAACTTCGCGGTGACGACCTGGGTATGCATCGCATCCACGGTGACCAGCCACCGCAAGCTACCCGGCAGCAGCGTGAGCAGGGCACGTACGCAGGGAATTTCATTGCTTTTCTCGGCGACAGCGAGTTGACCGAGCACCAATCGGGCACGGTGGGCGAACACCGACACGAGATGCGTGGCTGTCGCTTTGGCGCGTAAAGCACCACGCAGCATCTTGCCGTCCAACGCGATCGGCACCAATCCACTGGGGTCGCTGCTGGCCACGTGTGCAGTGAAATAACTGCCCATCCTGGCGTTGAGGTCGGCGGGGTCTAGCCGAGACAAAACAGCGCGGAAGGTCTTCTCACTGGGCCGCCGGAACCGGACCCCTAATTAGGCCAACACATCATCGGGAGCGGTGGCCGCCCATGTAGCAAAACCAGCATAGCCGCGCATCCCCGCGGCAGTGGCCAGAACCGCGATCGCCAACAAAGCCATCAGCGAATACCTCCGACCGCGTGGGTCCCTCGGGTCTGGCACCGAGGCCAACACATCGAGAAACTCCGATCCGATGAGCTCGCTACGCTCACCAGGACTCCAGCGGTCGAACACCTCTGGAACCGACGACACAGGCAATACTGAAACGGTAGGCACGGGCAACTCCAGACCAACGACGAACAGTAACCAACTCGATCGTTCTCCAGATAGCCCGTGCCTACACTCCGGCCCCAATAGCGCGGCACCAAAGATCATCAACCCAGCTCACAAGCCTGCTAATCAACAACGCCGGAGCCCTGCGTTGGCGCCGTAGCCGACGCCAGCGGCAATGCCCACTTCTTGTGAGTCACCTGCGGGTTTGCCTACCGAGGCGGCCGAATTTGCATCGACCGCGTACTCTCTGTCAAGACAAGCCGATGGAGACCACACTATTCCGGTCATTTCCGGCGCTGCCCACACCAGCACACCAGGGCCCCTTGGTGCGCGCTGGCGGTGGCTGAGGGCGTCGGGCTCCGGAAACGATTGAGGTGCGAAGTTTTGGATACGATACTTGGGCTATCAGTAACGCCGACCACCGTCGGGTGGGTCCTCGCTGAAGGACACGGTGCCGATGGCGCCATCCTCGATCACCACGAGTCGCAGTTGCACGGTTCTCGCGGCATGCGCATCGTGCACACCGCCGAGCAGGTCGCCGATGAGGTTTGGCACGCGAAAGAGGTTGCCAGCGGTGCGGGCCATCGCCTGCGCATGATCGGCGTGACCTGGAGCGACGAGGCATCCGCGCAGGCCGCGCTGCTGCTCGAGGCACTCACCGACGCGGGTTTCGACAACGTTGTGCCGGTTCGGCTGCTTGACGCGGTGGAGACGCTGGCCGAAGCGATCGCACCGGTTATCGGCTATGACCAGACCGCGGTCTGCATCCTCGAGCACGACTGGGCAACCGTTGTGATGGTTGATACCCAAGACGGGAAGACTCAAACCGCCGTCAAGCACGTTCGAGGCGGATTCGACGGCCTGAATTCCTGGCTGACCGGAATGTTCGACCGCGGTGCGTGGCGCCCCGCCGCCGTCGTGGTCGTCGGTTCGGACACCGACGTTGAAGAATTCTCTTGGCAGCTCGAAAAGGCTCTGCCAGTGCCGGTTTTCGCACAGACGATGGCCCAGGTGACAATTGCGCGCGGCGCAGCGCTGGCGGCCGCCCAGAGCACCGATTTCACCGACGCCCGGCTGATCGCAGACGTCAGCGAACCCGCCCCGGCACCCAAGCGGTCCCTGCACTACGCCGGAGCGGCAACCACCCTGGCGGCCGCCGCGGTGACCTTCGTTGGGTCGCTATCACTAGCGATCGGTCTGCAGCTCACCCCGGAAAGGCATCACACAGCCACCGGTCACGCGGGACACAAGCCAACGCCTGAGATCGTAGAAGCGGTCGCCCCCGTTGTGCCGATGCCCGCGCAACCAGAGCCGTCCGCTCCTCATCAGGCACCGGCCCCCGGTGCGGGGCAGGAGCCCATTCGTCTTACCGCCGGTGAGCAGATCACCGACGCCGCGCCGGTCGAACAACCTGGCGGGGAGGCACCGCAGTCCGAGCCCGCGGATGGATCACCGATGTTGACCCGAGTGCTTACGCACATCCCCGGCAGCTACGGCGAAGAAGAGGGCTCTCGCCCACCTGAGTAGTCCGCCACCTTGGTCAGGCTCACTCGAAGGGCTCGCGTGGACCCATGTCGAGCCGAAACGGCGGGTACTCGTCGCGCATCAACCCGGCATAGGCGTGCACCCGCAGGCTCCAACGGTTGACCCCGATCAACAGGTTGTACAAGCCATCGGGGTAGCGCCCGGTGAACAACAGCGCTATCGCGGCGCTAACCACCACAATCACCACCAGCGACGGCAGCATTACACCGCCTAATTCATGCCGGCCAAGCATGACCACGCGCCAGCCGCCGGAAAAGAAGGCGGCCAATATCAGGTAGTGGGGAATGGCCAGCAGCCACCACTTGATCAACACCAGACCGCGATGTAGGTGCTGCGGATACTCAACGTCCAGATCGGCAGGGTACTGCGGGTTCTCCCGCAGACTGAATGGCGGATAGCGGTCGGTGCCCAACACCGTCAGCGCGTAAAACGCGACCCGCCACCGCCACCGCATGACGCCGACGTTGAAATCAAACAGCGGCCGTGGATATCTGCCGGTGAGCAGGATCGCGAAAAAGGCAATCACGGTGGCCACGAAGGCGCCCAGATACAGGAAAACCAGGACGATGTAGTGCGGAATCGCCAAGATCCACTTGATCAGCCATTGCCAACGTGACAATGCGGGATCGATATCCCCCCTTACCCCAGGGCTCCGGCGTTGTTGATTAGCAGGCTTGTGAGCTGGGTTGATGATCTTTGGTGCCGCGCTATTGGGGCCGGAGTGTAGGCACGGGCTATCTGGAGAACGATCGAGTTGGTTACTGTTCGTCGTTGGTCTGGAGTTGCCCGTGCCTACCGTTTCAGTATTGCCTGTGTCGTCGGTTCCAGAGGTGTTCGACCGCTGGAGTCCTGGTGAGCGTAGCGAGCTCATCGGATCGGAGTTTCTCGATGTGTTGGCCTCGGTGCCAGACCCGAGGGACCCACGCGGTCGGAGGTATTCGCTGATGGCTTTGTTGGCGATCGCGGTTCTGGCCACTGCCGCGGGGATGCGCGGCTATGCTGTTTTTGCTACATGGGCGGCCACCGCTCCCGATGATGTGTTGGCCTAATTAGGGGTCCGGTTCCGGCGGCCCAGTGAGAAGACCTTCCGCGCTGTTTTGTCTCGGCTAGACCCCGCCGACCTCAACGCCAGGATGGGCAGTTACTTCACTGCACACGTGGCCAGCAGCGACCCCAGTGGATTGGTGCCGATCGCGTTGGACGGCAAGATGCTGCGTGGTGCTTTACGCGCCAAAGCGACAGCCACGCATCTCGTGTCGGTGTTCGCCCACCGTGCCCGATTGGTGCTCGGTCAACTCGCTGTCGCCGAGAAAAGCAATGAAATTCCCTGCGTACGTGCCCTGCTCACGCTGCTGCCGGGTAGCTTGCGGTGGCTGGTCACCGTGGATGCGATGCATACCCAGGTCGTCACCGCGAAGTTGATCTGCGCCACCTTGAAGTCGCACTACCTGATGATCGTCAAGTCCAACCAAGCCAAAATACTTGCGCGTATCACCGCGCTGCCCTGGGCCGAGGTGCCCGCAGCCGCTACCGACGACTCCCGCGGCCACGGCCGTGTCGAGACCCGCACCCTGCAAATCATCACCGCTGTACGAGGAATCGGCTTCCCCTACGCAAAACAAATCATCCGGATCACTCGTGAACGTTTGATCACCGCCACCGACCAGCGCAGCGTGGAGGTGGTCTATGCCATCTGCAGCCTGCCGTTCGAGCACGCCCGCCCTACCGCGATCATGACCTGGATGCGTCAACACTGGGGAATCGAGAACAGCCTGCACTGGATACGCGACGTCACCTTCGACGAAGACCGTCAAAGGGCACATACCGGAAACGGCGCACAGGTCCTAGCAACGCTACGCAACACCGCGATCAATCTGCACCGCCTCAACGGCGCCGACAACATCGCCGAAGCCTGCCGGATCACCGCTTTGACCGCCAACCGCCGCCTAGACCTCCTCAATCCACAATTCCCCAGCTCACAAGCCTGCTAATCAACAACGCCGGAGCCCTGCCCCTTACCCGGACCGGATAGGCAGTTGGTTGCGTCATCGACGGCTCCTTCGACTACACGTACTGGTCATCACGCTCTTTCACACCACGAAGGCTACTGCCGAGCAAGCCACCAAGCACCAGAAGCCTTTCAGCGCGGGCGGCCGTACGGCGGCCACCGGAGCGGTAACACATTGTCTTCCAGCGGTTTATCGGCGGCCGGCAAACCGTTCATCAGCCATTCTTGGCCCGCACGGCGCTGAATGAGATCGTCACCTCATCGGCAACCTGCAGCGATCCCATCAGCAGTGAGTAAGGCTTGACACCGTAGTCGGACTGGCGAACCGCCGTTTCGGTGGACATGCGCCATGAATCGCCCAGATCATCTGTGTGCAAGTCGATTACGTGCTGATGCGACGTTCCGTGAATATGCAATGCCCCACTGAGCCGGTAACCATCCGCGGTCTTCTCGATGGCATCGGCGGAGAATTCGATGCGCGGAAACCGATCGGCGCGCAACGATTTCAGTGCATTGGACCGCACCAGGACCTTCTCCGGCCCGGAAAGCCCCTTGACTCCGCCCTCGCCGCGTAGCACCTCTAGCGAATCCACCTCGACAATGAGCTCTGCGGCGCTGGGCTCGTCAGCTACCCAATTCACCGTCGCTTGCCAGCGGGTCATCGCAATGGTCAGTCGATGGCCCATTTTCGCTGCCCGTCCCGCGACACCAGTGCCGATGAGTAGCTCGCCGTCGGAAGCGTCCAGGGTCCACACAGCCTCGCTCACAACACGACTGTATTCGCTTGGCCTGGCCCTTACATGGCCAGGACCGTGCGATAGCGCGTCCGGCCTTGCTCCATCGCCTCATAGCCATCGGCGGCCTGCGCGAGCGGTCGCTCTTCGATCCAGGCCCGCACACCGGACAAGGCCGCGAAATGCATGGTGTCCTCCACGTCTTTAGCGGTACCGGATGGGTGACCCGTGACGCTGAGGCCGGGGTTGATCAGCTGGACCGGGCTGATCGGTAGCGGATCAGCCGTCACGCCGATGACGACCAGCTCGCCGCGGGGAAGAAGTCCGCCCACCGTTTCAGCCATAGCTGCCGAATTGCCAGCGGTCGCCAACACGACCGCGGCACCGCCGATCCGTCGCAATCCTTCCGCTACGTCACCCGTGGTGGAATCGATGTAATGGGGGGCTCCCAGCTGGCGTGCATCCTCGGCCTTGGCACTACCGCGAGCGATCGCCACAGTCTCAAAACCCATGGCCCGACAGAACTGTAGCCCCAGATGGCCCAGACCTCCGACACCGAGCACCGCCACCCGATCGCTCGGCCGTGCCCGGGTGTGACGCAACGCGTTGTACGTCGTGACGCCAGCGCAACCCATTGGAGCCGCCTCGGCGTCGGAGAGCTCTGCCGGAATGCGAGCCAGCGCGGTGGCCGGCACCGTCACCGATTCCGCATAGCCACCGGGATACTGCCAGCCTGGAACCTCCATCTTGGAGCAGTGGATGAACATTCCCTTGCGGCAGGGATCGCAGTGGTTACAGTTTCCGCCGAACCAACCGACAGCGACGCGGTCGCCAACTGCGAAATCCTCAACCCCATTCCCGATTTCGGCTATTCTTCCGGCGATCTCGTGTCCAGGCGTCAGCGGCCAGCCCAGGCCTGGAAAGGCCCCGTGCACAAATGCCCGGTCGGTGCCGCAAATACCACACGCAGAAACTGATATACGCACCTCGCCATCAGCCGGCGGAGCAGTATCGACATCAACCAGCTGTAGGGGCCCGCCCGCCGCACCAATTTGGACAGCTTTGTGGGTTGCCATCAGCTCGCCTCTACTATTCGTTTGTCAGTGCGCGACAGGACATTTCCCGGATGAATCGCTGTGGTAGTCGACCTGCCAGTGTTTGATTCCATTCAGCCAGCCCGACCGTAGCCGCTCTGGCCGGCTGATCGATTCCAGATCCGGCATCACATCGGCGATCGCATTGAACATCAGGTCGATCGTCATCCGGGCCAGATTAGCCCCGATGCAATAGTGCGCGCCGGTACCGCCAAAACCCACGTGTGGGTTGGGGTCGCGCAGGATGTTGAACGTATACGGGTCATCGAATACGTCTTCATCGAAATTGGCGGAGCGGTAGAACATCACCACCCGCTGGCCCTTTTTGATCCGCACCCCCGACAGTTCATAGTCTTCCAGGGCGGTGCGCTGGAACGAGGTCACCGGAGTCGCCCAGCGCACGATCTCGTCGGCGGTGGTGACAGGACGC
Organism: Mycobacterium liflandii; assembly: GCF_022354805.1. Lineage (NCBI taxonomy): Bacteria > Bacillati > Actinomycetota > Actinomycetes > Mycobacteriales > Mycobacteriaceae > Mycobacterium > Mycobacterium liflandii. The sequence continues at coordinate 3,242,984 of NZ_CP023138.1, forward strand.
TCCCGTTTGTACAGCTCCCACTGATCGGGGAAGTCGGTGAAGGCCATCATGCCCTGGGTGATGGAGTTGCGGGTGGTTTCGTTGCCGGCCACCGCCAGCAGGATGACGAAGAAGCCGAACTCGTCGTCGGAGAGCTTGTGGCCGTCAATGTCGGCCTCGACCAGCTTGGTGACCAGATCCTGGCCCGGATTCTTCGCCCGGTCGGCCGCCATCTGCATGCCGTACATGATGAGTTCGACGGAAGCGGTCAGAGCATCGTTGGTAGCGAACTCTGGATCTTGGTCGCCGACCATCTCGTTGGACCAGTGAAAAAGCTTCTTGCGGTCTTCCTGCGGTACGCCCATCAAGCCAGCGATGGCTTGCAGCGGCAGTTCGCAAGACACCTGCTCCACAAAGTCCCCCCGCCCCTCGGCCGCGGCTGCCTCGACGATGCGCCGAGCGCGCTCTCTGAGGTCGTCGCGCAGCCGCTCGACCGCCCTTGGGGTGAATGCGCGCGAGACGATCTTGCGCAGCCGGGTGTGTTGCGGTGCGTCCATATTGAGCAGCACGAACTTGCCGCGTTCGATCTGCTCATCAACCGTGCCGTCCTTATAGCGGGGGAGCGCGGTCTTTTGCAGGCTGGAAAAGACATCGCTGCGCAGCGAGATCTCCTTGACGTCCTTGTGCTTTGTCACCACCCAAAAACCGCCGTCGTCGAACCCACCGCAGCCCGTCGGCTGTTCGTTCCACCAGATGGGCGCGGATCGATGCATCTCGGCGAGTTCGGCTACCGGTAACCGCTCCGCGTAGATGTCGGGGTCGGTGAAATCGAATCCGGGAGGCAGATTGGGGACCGATGTGGCGGTTGGCTCGGCAGCTGGCATAAGGCCACTCCTCGATGCGAATTCTGTTAGTCGTCGTCTATTGCCCATAATCCATTGCTCCACCGCGGTTGGGAAGAACTCCGACCAGATCCGCGAAGAGAAATTGCAACGCGTTCAGCCGCCAGGATTTCCTGACACGTCCGAGACCGAAACGAGTTCACGAGTCCCGACCGGCGTCGAAGAGACACCGCGCGAACCTCCCACGGCGACGAGCGCGCTTGCCCACCGCGGCTAGCGCCGACCGGCCCGACACGACGGATATCGGCGCCGCAGTACACCGAAGGCACTGGTCAAATCCGTCTGGCAGGCCACCCGAGCCCCCGGCCTCGCCGCCGGTGACGGCGGATGGTCGCCGCCTTGTCCCACACCGTCGGCTTTGCTATCCAATCTTGTGGGCCAGGCCACAATCGTTATGCTTTGGGAAAGCTTGCCGGTGCCACGAAGGGGTGGAAGATGATTCGGGAACTGCTCGCCGCCGCGGCAATCACGGGTGCCGCGATCGGTGTAGCACCTGTCGCCGTGGCCGACCAGCCGCATTACGAGGGTGACGTGCCAGGGATGAACTACGACGCCTCATTGGGTGCGCCCTGCGACAACTACGAACGCTTTATCTTCGGACACGGCACCAGCGGCCAAGCCGAGGCGTGCCATTTCCCGCCGCCCAACCAGTTCCCGGCCGCCACCACCGGCTACTGGGTAATCTCCTATCCTCTGTACGGGGTCCAGCAGACCGGAGCGTCGTGCCCGGGTCCGAATTCCGCCGCCCAGACCGAAGACGGCTTGCCGATGCTCTGTCGGGGTGCCCAGGGATGGCAGGCCGGATGGTTTACCGGAGCAGGCTTCTTTCCCCCCGAGTGATCCAGTGACCTGATCCGATGACGCCCGAGGCGCAGCAAGCCGAATCGCCGATCCCGCGGTGGTTACGGTTTGTCCTCGCGTCGGATCGGGCGGGCTCGGCGTGGTACATCGGGGCCGGATTCTTTTTCGCGCCAGTGTTGGTTTTGTTGTCAGGGCTCCGGCGTTGTTGATTAGCAGGCTTGTGAGCTGGGTTGATGATCTTTGGTGCCGCGCTATTGGGGCCGGAGTGTAGGCACGGGCTATCTGGAGAACGATCGAGTTGGTTACTGTTCGTCGTTGGTCTGGAGTTGCCCGTGCCTACCGTTTCAGTATTGCCTGTGTCGTCGGTTCCAGAGGTGTTCGACCGCTGGAGTCCTGGTGAGCGTAGCGAGCTCATCGGATCGGAGTTTCTCGATGTGTTGGTCTCGGTGCCGGACCCGAGGGACCCACGCGGTCGGAGGTATTCGCTGATGGCTTTGTTGGCGATCGCGGTTCTGGCCACTGCCGCGGGGATGCGCGGCTATGCTGGTTTTGCCACATGGGCGGCCACCGCTCCCGATGATGTGTTGGCCTAATTAGGGGTCCGGTTCCGGCGGCCCAGTGAGAAGACCTTCCGCGCTGTTTTGTCTCGGCTAGACCCCGCCGACCTCAACGCCAGGATGGGCAGTTACTTCACTGCACACGTGGCCAGCAGCGACCCCAGTGGATTGGTGCCGATCGCGTTGGACGGCAAGATGCTGCGTGGTGCTTTACGCGCCAAAGCGACAGCCACGCATCTCGTGTCGGTGTTCGCCCACCGTGCCCGATTGGTGCTCGGTCAACTCGCTGTCGCCGAGAAAAGCAATGAAATTCCCTGCGTACGTGCCCTGCTCACGCTGCTGCCGGGTAGCTTGCGGTGGCTGGTCACCGTGGATGCGATGCATACCCAGGTCGTCACCGCGAAGTTGATCTGCGCCACCTTGAAGTCGCACTACCTGATGATCGTCAAGTCCAACCAAGCCAAAATACTTGCGCGTATCACCGCGCTGCCCTGGGCCGAGGTGCCCGCAGCCGCTACCGACGACTCCCGCGGCCACGGCCGTGTCGAGACCCGCACCCTGCAAATCATCACCGCTGCACGAGGAATCGGCTTCCCCTACGCAAAACAAATCATCCGGATCACTCGTGAACGCTTGATCACCGCCACCGACCAGCGCAGCGTGGAGGTGGTCTATGCCATCTGCAGCCTGCCGTTCGAGCACGCCCGCCCTACCGCGATCATGACCTGGATGCGTCAACACTGGGGAATCGAGAACAGCCTGCACTGGATACGCGACGTCACCTTCGACGAAGACCGTCAAAGGGCACATACCGGAAACGGCGCACAGGTCCTAGCAACGCTACGCAACACCGCGATCAATCTGCACCGCCTCAACGGCGCCGACAACATCGCCGAAGCCTGCCGGATCACCGCTTTGACCGCCAACCGCCGCCTAGACCTCCTCAATCCACAATTCCGCAGCTCACAAGCCTGCTAATCAACAACGCCGGAGCCCTGGTTTTGTTGTCCCCGTGGCAGGCGGCTACCGCGGTCCTGTGGTGGATCATCGGGCTCGCCGGGCTGTGGCTGGGTCTGCTTGGAATAGCGATGGCGGTTGGGCTGGCCCGGGTGTTGCGGTCCGGTGACGAGATCCCGGAACAATACTGGCGCACCCTGGTCGACTACTGACTCTGGCATGTTCGAGGCGAATTCGCCGGGACTACAGTCGTATCAAGCATCCACCAACGAAAAGGAGCCTCCGATGGCCATCAATCCCAAAGATGCAGTCAACGCGGCCAGGGACATCGCGACCAATGCCGTCGAGAAGGCCTCCGACATTGTCGAGAACGCCAGTGACATCATCCGCGGCGACGTCTCCGGGGGAGCCAGCGGCATTGTGCAGAACTCGATCGACATCGCGACCCACGCGGTCGACAAGGTCAAAGAGGTGCTCATCGACAAGGACGACGACCTGGACTAGTCCCGGCTGGCAGTCACCGACACCAGGCTCGGCGGGCCGCGCGACTGCCGTCAGACGGCGGCGGCGTTGAGTTCGTCGAGCCTGTTGGTTGCCTCGAGATATTCCTGCACCCATCTCTCGATGACGATGGCAGCCTTCTCGACCTTGGTGAACTGTCCGACCACCTGACCAACCGGATTGAACGCGACGTCCACGGTTTCGTTCGGGTACTTGTTGGTGGCCCGCACCGCCATGCCGGAGACCATGTACTGCAGTGGCATGCCTAGCGGCTTCGGGTTGTCCGCTTGCTCCCACGCCTCGGTCCAATCGTTGCGCAGCATCCGGGCCGGTTTTCCGGTGAACGAGCGGCTACGGACCGTGTCGCGGCTGGATGCCTTGGCGTATGCCGCTTGTTGCACTGGGGTGTTGGAGGCCTCCTCGACCATCAGCCACTGCGAACCCGTCCATGCCCCTTGGCATCCCAGCGCCAGGGCCGCGGCGATCTGCTGGCCACTGCCGATACCGCCGGCAGCCAGGACGGGGACCGGTGCCACTTCCTTGACGACTTGCGGCCACAAGACAATCGAGCCCACCTCACCGCAGTGCCCGCCGGCCTCGCCACCCTGGGCGATGATGATGTCGACGCCCGCGTTCGCGTGCTTGCGGGCCTGCGAGGGCGAGCCGCACAAGGCGGCAACCTTGCGGCCTCGCTCATGAATATGCGCGATCATCTCCGCCGGAGGGGTGCCGAGCGCATTGGCGATCATCGTCACCTTCGAGTGCTTGAGTGCCACTTCCACCTGGGGAGTGGCCGTCGCCTCGGTCCAGCCGAGCAACTGCAGACTGTTCTCGTCGGCGTCCTCAATTGGGACACCGTGATCAGCGAGGATCTTGCGGGCAAAGTCCAGATGCTGTTGCGGAACCATTGACCGCAACGTGTTGGCCAGTTCCTCCGCCGACAGGTGCGAGTCCATGCCCTCGTACTTGTTGGGGATGACGATGTCAACGCCGTAGGGGTGATCGCCGATGTGCTCGTCGATCCAGTTGAGCTCGATCTCTAGCTGTTCAGGGGTAAATCCAACCGCCCCCAGGACGCCGAAGCCCCCGGCCTTGCTGACCGCGACGACAACATCGCGGCAGTGCGTGAACGCGAAGATTGGAAACTCAATGCCAAGTTCGTCGCATATGGCGGTGTGCATGCCTGCTCCCCGGAAACTAACGGACGATGACGGAATTGGAACGTGTTCTAGTTTAGTACGCCCACCGGCGGCCTGACCAGCGGCCCAGGTTCAGGCCGGATTCGGGCCGGCAAACCGGCGCTGAGCACCGATGACCCGACCCGATTCGGCTACGACATGTCGTTGACCACCCACAGAATGAGGAACGCCAACATGCAGCCAAAGCAAAACAGGTGATCCCGCAGGATCGACCGTGCAACACGTGCCTGCGCGGACGGCGGGCCCGATCGCCTTCCGAGCCGAACCGCGTTGGGCAAGGTACGGGTGAGCGCCAAGACGATCGGGCCACCGGCAAGCGCCGCCGATAGCACCAGCAGCCAGCCGGCGTCGTGCCCCAGAGCCGCACGAAATCCTAAGGTGCCCAACAGGATCAACATCACCAGAGCAATCAGATGCCCCATCGGCCGCGATGTGGTGGTCGCGCGCCGGTAATAGCTCGAGATCGATTCCAGCACCGACTCGGGAAGTCGATCGGGGGAATTTCGCCAGAACACAACCTGACTGTCGAATATCAGGTCCATCCACAAGATCGCGAGCAGAAAGCCGCTACAAGCGGTGAGTACCGTCGCCACGATAGTTACCCGCCAGGCACACAATGCCGCCCATCATCGATCTGTCGCGCATCCCAATGTGCAGGCTACGCGGGCCGTCGGGTGCGCGCTAGAACTTATCGCGATCACCGCCGACCCACCCCGCAGTCATCCAATTATTAGTGTCGGCAGGACAACTGGACATACCGTCCTATATGGTATTGTCAGTTTCGGAGTTGGCTGCAGGGCGCACCGCGCTCCACCGCTTCCGGTCTGGTCGAAGGCAATCGGTGCGAGGAGAACGTGATGTCGTTTGTGGTGGCCTCCCCTGAGTACGTGGCAGCGGCGGCGTCGGACTTGGCCGGCATCGGTTCTGCGCTCAGCACAGCCAATGCGGCGGCGGCGGCCCCGACGATCGAGGTCCTGGCCGCCGGCGCTGATGAGGTATCGGCTGCAATCGCGGCATTCTTTGGTGCGCACGCGCAGGCCTATCAGGCGTTGAGTGAGCAAGCCAGCGCGTTTCACCTGCAGTTTGTGCAGGCAATGACCGCCGGCGCGGGGGCTTATGCCGGCGCCGAGGCCGTAAATGCTTCGCCCCTGCAGGCGGCGCTCGACGTGCTGAATGCGCCTGCCCAGGCACTGTTCGGACGCCCGCTGATCGGCGACGGCGCTGGCGGGGCGCCCGGGCAATCCGGCGGCGACGGCGGACTTCTGTACGGAAACGGCGGCAACGGGGGCAACGGCGGAGTGGGCCAGGCCGGCGGCGCTGGCGGGGCCGCGGGGTTGATCGGTAACGGCGGTAGCGGTGGTATCGGCGGGCCTGGGACCACCGGTTTGGCTGGCGGGGCCGGCGGGTCCGGTGGGTGGCTGTTCGGAAACGGCGGCACCGGCGGGCGGGGCGGCATCGGCACCACAGGTATCGGCGGCATCGGCGGGACCGGAGGCGACGCCGTCGGCCTGTTCGGTCACGGCGGAACCGGCGGAACAGGCGGTAACGGCCCCGATATCTTCATCGCTGGTGGGGCCGGCGGGTCCGGCGGTACCGGCGGGCTGTTGTTCGGCAACGGCGGGGCCGGGGCGGCGCCCCGTGGGGCGGCGCGGACGGCGGGGCCGGGGGTGATGCTCGGCTGATCGGCAACGGCGGAGGCGGCGGCTACGAGGGCAGCCTGGGTGTCCTGAGCGGGGGGACTGCTGGCGCCGGCGGTAGCGGCGGTTGGTTCGTCGGCAACGGCGGTGACGGCGGCTCCGCCGGCTCATATAGCACTGGCGGTGACGGCGGCGCCGCCGGAATGTTCGGTAGCGGCGGTAACGGCGGGTGGGCCGGCTTTGATGGCCGGGGAGGCGACGGCGGCTCCGGGGGGGACCGTGATCGGAAACGGCGGCGATGGTGGCGCCAGCGGGGCAACGATTGGCTTTACTCCCGGCGCTGGCCCGGGAGGTGACGGCGGCAACGCTGTCGGGCTGATCGGCAACGGCGGCGCCGGCGGTGCCGGCGCGGCCGGCCTCTCTGGCGTAACGGGCGGGATCGGCGGCAACGGCGGCAATGGCGCTCAACTGTTCGGCAATGGCGGGGCGGGAGGGGCCGGCGGACAAAGCCAGCTTGCGTCGGGGGGAACCGGCGGCAGTGGCGGCATGGCCGCGCTGTTCGGCAACGGTGGTGCCGGCGGTGCCGCTGGGGTGAGCCTCAGCGGCGCCCCTGGTACCGGCGGCAACGGCGGCAGCGCCCAATTCATGGGCGACGGCGGCAGCGGCGGCCTGGGCGACTCGGGCGGGTCCGCCGGCGCGGCTGGTGCGGGCGGGTTGATCGGCAATCCGCTTGACGTGGTCAATGCTCCTACCGAGGCGCTGCTGGGTCGCCCATTGATCGGGGACGGCGCCGACGGAGCGCCGGGTGAATCCGGTCAGGACGGCGGGTTGTTGTATGGCAACGGGGGCAACGGCGGCAACGGTCTATCCGGTCAGGCCGGGGGCGCCGGTGGCGCCGCGGGGCTGATTGGCAACGGTGGCAATGGCGGGATCGGCGGGCCCGGTACCACCGGAATGTCCGGCGGCGCGGGCGGTGCTGGCGGGTGGCTGATCGGCAATGGCGGCCATGGTGGGATCGGCGGGCTCGGCATCGGCATCGGGGATTCGGGGGGCGCGGGCGGCGCCGGCGGCGCCGCGATTGGATTGTTCGGCAACGGCGGTACCGGTGGAACCGGGGGTTACAACCAAGCCTTCGGCGCGGTCAGCGGGGTTGGCGGCGCCGGGGGCGCTGGCGGCCAGTGGTACGGCAACGGCGGCGATGGTGGCACCTCCTGGGGCGGAGCCGCTGCCGGAGCCGGCGGTGACGCTGGCCTGATCGGCAACGGCGGCGACGGCGACTCCGCGGGTGTTCTTCGGCAGAACGGCATAGGCGGCCATGGCGGCGCCGGGGGATCGCTGTTCGGCGATGGCGGCGACGGCGGGTCCGCCGGCTTTCAAAGCACCGCCGGCGACGGCGGTAACGCCGGGCTGGTCGGCAACGGCGGCAATGGTGGCTGGGCGATCTACAACAGCTTCGCCGGCGATGGTGGTTCAGGGGGGGACAGCCATCGGCAACGGTGGCGACGGCGGCGCCAACATTGTCAGCAGCGGGTTCATCCTCGGTGCGGGCGGTGGCGGCAACGGTGGCAATGCGGTGGGGCTGATCGGCAACGGCGGAGCCGGCGGCACCGGGGCGGACGGCTTTAGCACTGCCCTAGGAAGTGACGGCGGCAATGGCGGGACCGGGGCCTGGCTGCTCGGCAACGGCGGAGCAGGTGGGTCCGGTGGTTCCACCGCGGGTGTTCATCCTGCCGGCGACGGCGGCAATGGCGGAATGTCAACGCTGATCGGCAATGGCGGCGCCGGCGGCAGCGCCGGGGTCAGCCCCACCGGTGTCTTCCCCAGCAACGGCGGCAGCGGCGGCAACGCCCAGTTGATCGGCGACGGCGGCGACGGCGGCCGGGGGGGATTCCGGCGGAACCGGTGGCGCCGGCGGCACAGGTGGATCTCTGGCCGGCCACGATGGGTCCGACGGAGACTGAGATGCCTGCCGCTTATTGATAGCGGTTGCCACCATCTGGATGACGCGCCTCGGTGCGCAAGAAATGGCGACTCTTGCTCAGGTACCGCAAGCAACGGTAGCGTTGTGCTGCTAATTACGACACGTCGAGTAGCGTAATTGCGGTCCGCCGAGAGAAAGGCCGAAATGCGAAGTCGTTACGCCGGCCTGCCGTTCGCCACGACCACAGCAGAGATCGCCGCCGCGCTCGAGGACGTAAGCATCCCGACGCTGTTGCTCTCCCTGGTGCACATCACCGGCGATGCCCGTTTCATCCGTGACTTCAAGCCCATGGGTCTATTTCTCAACGAAGTGCAGGGATTCATGTCGGAGGACGACAAGGCCCGAGCACGCACTGAGGCTCTGGCGGTGATCAGCGAGTATCGCGACCAGGGCTGCCCCGAGCCCAAGCCCCTGAGCGGTGAGCTCATCCGGGAAATGCTGGACTGGGCCGCGTGCGAGCACGTCCCCGATGACTACTTGCCTCTGCTCGCTGAAGAGATGGACCTCGAGGGGCTGGACCCACGCCGGCCAGTAGCCCTGCCTTCGGAGAGCGCGGCGGAGTTCCCGGTCATCGTGATCGGCTGCGGCGAATCGGGGATCCTGGCCGGAATTCGCCTCGAGCAAGCCAACATTGCGTTCACGATTGTGGAGAAGAACGCCGGACCGGGCGGAACGTGGTGGGAAAACCGCCAGGGCTCCGGCGTTGTTGATTAGCAGGCTTGTGAGCTGGGGAATTGTGGATTGAGGAGGTCTAGGCGGCGGTTGGCGGTCAAAGCGGTGATCCGGCAGGCTTCGGCGATGTTGTCGGCGCCGTTGAGGCGGTGCAGATTGATCGCGGTGTTGCGTAGCGTTGCTAGGACCTGTGCGCCGTTTCCGGTATGTGCCCTTTGACGGTCTTCGTCGAAGGTGACGTCGCGTATCCAGTGCAGGCTGTTCTCGATTCCCCAGTGTTGACGCATCCAGGTCATGATCGCGGTAGGGCGGGCGTGCTCGAACGGCAGGCTGCAGATGGCATAGACCACCTCCACGCTGCGCTGGTCGGTGGCGGTGATCAAGCGTTCACGAGTGATCCGGATGATTTGTTTTGCGTAGGGGAAGCCGATTCCTCGTACAGCGGTGATGATTTGCAGGGTGCGGGTCTCGACACGGCCGTGGCCGCGGGAGTCGTCGGTAGCGGCTGTGGGCACCTCGGCCCAGGGCAGCGCGGTGATACGCGCAAGTATTTTGGCTTGGTTGGACTTGACGATCATCAGGTAGTGCGACTTCAAGGTGGCGCAGATCAACTTCGCGGTGACGACCTGGGTATGCATCGCATCCACGGTGACCAGCCACCGCAAGCTACCCGGCAGCAGCGTGAGCAGGGCACGTACGCAGGGAATTTCATTGCTTTTCTCGGCGACAGCGAGTTGACCGAGCACCAATCGGGCACGGTGGGCGAACACCGACACGAGATGCGTGGCTGTCGCTTTGGCGCGTAAAGCACCACGCAGCATCTTGCCGTCCAACGCGATCGGCACCAATCCACTGGGGTCGCTGCTGGCCACGTGTGCAGTGAAGTAACTGCCCATCCTGGCGTTGAGGTCGGCGGGGTCTAGCCGAGACAAAACAGCGCGGAAGGTCTTCTCACTGGGCCGCCGGAACCGGACCCCTAATTAGGCCAACACATCATCGGGAGCGGTGGCCGCCCATGTGGCAAAACCAGCATAGCCGCGCATCCCCGCGGCAGTGGCCAGAACCGCGATCGCCAACAAAGCCATCAGCGAATACCTCCGACCGCGTGGGGCCCTCGGGTCTGGCACCGAGGCCAACACATCGAGAAACTCCGATCCGATGAGCTCGCTGCGCTCACCAGGACTCCAGCGGTCGAACACCTCTGGAACCGACGACACAGGCAATACTGAAACGGTAGGCACGGGCAACTCCAGACCAACGACGAACAGTAACCAACTCGATCGTTCTCCAGATAGCCCGTGCCTACACTCCGGCCCCAATAGCGCGGCACCAAAGATCATCAACCCAGCTCACAAGCCTGCTAATCAACAACGCCGGAGCCCTGGGAAAACCGCTATCCCGGCGCGCGTGTTGATGTAGCCAACCATTTCTACTGCTACAGCTTTGAACCCAACAACGATTGGACGCATTTCTTCGCCGAACAGTGGGAGCTGCAGGACTATTTCGCAAAGGCGATCGACACGCACGATCTGGGTCGGCATATCCAGTGGAATACCGAAGCCCTGGGGGCCGAGTAGAACGATGACGACGGAGTCTGGACCGTTCGGCTGCGGTCGGCCGACGGCACCACGCGCACCCTCTCCGCGCGGGCGCTCATCACCGCCGTGGATCAGCTGAACCGTCCCTATGTCCCGGAATTCGACGGTGCCGACACCTTTGCCGGGCCATCGTTTCACTCCGCAGCCTGGGACCGGTCGGTGGACCTGACCGGTAAGCGGGTCGCCCTGGTCGGCGCCGGCGCCAGCGGTTTCCAGATCGCACCGGCGATCGCCGAGGATGTGGCGCAGCTGTCCGTGTTTCAGCGCACGGCCCAATGGATGTTTCCCAACACCATGTATCACGACGAAGTCGGAGACGGCGTGCGCTGGGCGATGCGCCACCTGCCGTTCTACGGCAGGTGGTACCGATTTCTGCTGCTCTGGCCGGGAGCCGACAAGGGCCTCGACGCCGCCCGTACCGATCCGAACTACGCCGACCAGGACTATGCGGTCAGCGATATCAACGCCGCGGCGCGGATGATGTTCAGCCAGTGGATCAGCAGCCAAGTCGCCGACGGCGACGCGCTATTGAGCAAGGTGCTGCCCGACTATCCGGCTACCGGCAAGCGGACCCTGCAGGACAACGGTAGCTGGCTGGCCACGCTGCAGGTCATCGGCCGCAATGGAATCGACCTGCACCGCGTGTGGGGGAGACGGCCCTACGCCTACCTGGGGATCACGGTTCCGGGATTTCCCAATCTCTTTCTCATCTACGGGCCCGGCACGCATCTCGCTCACGGCGGCAGCCTGATCTTTCAATCGGAACTTCAAATACGCTATATCAACCTGTGCCTGGAACGCTTGGTGGCCGATAGCATTGGTTCACTGGAACCGACTGACGAAGCGGCCGCGGGCTGGCACGAGCGGACGCAAGCCGAGATCAAGAAGATGGTGTGGTCGCACCCGGCCGTCAAGCATTCCTACTTCAAGAACGCCGACGGGGAAATTCATACGGTCAGCCCGTGGCGGCTCAACGAGTATTGGGCCGCGGTACGTCAGCCCGATTGGTCTAAGTTCGTTCTCCGACAAAGAAAGTGAGCACGCCGACATGCGCACCGTAGTCATCGACGGGCCGGGCAGTATCCGCGTCGACAACCGTCCCGACCCGGCACTGCCCGGATCTGACGGAGTCATAGTCGTCGTGAGCGCCGCGGGTATCTGCGGCTCCGACCTGCATTTCTACGAGGGCGAATACCCCCTGGCCGAGCCGGTGGCCCTGGGTCATGAGGCGGTTGGCACGGTGGTGGAGAAAGGACCCGACGTCCACACCGTCGAAGTGGGTGACCAGGTCATGGTGTCCTCGGTGGCGGGATGCGGCGCCTGCGCGGGTTGCGCCACCCGCGATCCGGCGATGTGTGTTTCCGGGCCACAGATCTTCGGATCCGGCGCGCTGGGCGGCGCGCAGGCCGACCTGCTCGCGGTCCCGGCCGCGGACTTCCAGGTGCTCAAGATTCCCGCTGCAATCACCACCGAGCAGGCGTTGCTGCTCACCGACAACCTCGCAACCGGCTGAGCGGCCGCACGCCGGGCCGATATCCCCTTTGGCGCAACGGTGGCAGTCATCGGCCTGGGCGCGGTGGGGCTGTGCGCGGTGCGCAGTGTCCTCGCCCAAGGCGCTGCGACCGTGTTCGCGGTGGATCGAGTGCAGGGGCGCTTGCAGCGGGCCGCCGAATGGGGAGCGACCGCCGTCGCTTCTCCGGCGGCCGAGGCCATTGTCGCAGCGACGAGTGGGCGCGGCGCCGATTCGGTGATTGATGCCGTGGGCACCGACGCATCAATGACCGACGCGCTCAACGCCGTTCGGGCCGGCGGCACCGTGTCCGTTGTCGGCGTTCACGATCTGCAGCCGTTTCCGCTTCCCGCCCTGACCTGCCTGCTGCGCAGCATCACATTGCGACTGACCATCGCACCCGTGCAGCGCACCTGGTCAGAATTGATTCCGTTGCTCGAGTCGGGACGCCTTGATGTGGACGGGATCTTCACCACTTCATTGCCACTGGACGAAGCTGCCAAGGGATACTCGATTGCCGGTTCCCGGTCCGGCAATGACGTGAAGGTGCTGCTCAAGGTTTAGTAGCGACGATGTACTCGGAGTGCATGATGGCGTCGAGGCGCACATCCACCGCGGGGGGCGTCATTCCATAGCCGGCTTCCAACTCGAGCGTGTTGCGAACAGGTTCGACGACCCACCCGCGCGCCGCCAGCCATTGGGCCGGATTGGTCTTGTCGTCATACGTCAAGGCAGAGAAGTTCACGTCGCCAGACAGATTGACCCCGGGGTGCGTCTGCTCCAGGGCGACGAGCTGATCGTGATCCAACCGCGACCCCAGGGCCCCCGTGGCGATTCGGCTGCCCGGCGCACAAAGGTCATCGATCCGCGCGAATAGGGCATCTTGCGCGTCAGCGGTCAGATATGGCAACAGTCCTTCCACCGACCAGGCGCTGGGCTGACCCGGCTCGAACCCCGCTGCGTGCAGCGTCGCCGGCCAGTCGGTGCGCAGATCCGCCGCTACCTCGTTTCGTCGCGCTTTGGGCTCGACACCATGGCGCTGCAGCACCCGTGCTTTGAACTCGAGAACTTGTGGCAGGTCGATTTCGAATACCGTTGTTCCGGATGGCCATTCGAGCCGATAGGCCCGCGAGTCAAGACCGGCGGCGACGATCACCGCCTGTTTGGTTCCCGCGGCGGCGGCGGAGCGGAAAAAGTCATCGAAAAACCGGGTCTGGACTCCGTAGAGGCGGGGGAACGCGGTTTCGTCCACGGAGGTTGGCGGATGGGCGAGTTGGTCGTTCAAATACGCATCCCCGGACGCCGCGATGAAGTACTTCGCATACTCGTCGGGAGCCAGCGGTTGCGGCCCGACCGTGTCCAGCGCGCGCCATCCCGCCACCAGCAATGCGGTGTAACCGACGCCGCTGACGATGTCCCACTGGTCATCGTCGGAACGACGAGATCCATATTCGGATGTAGTCATCGATACCTCCCGCTACGGCGCCAACCTACCGCCGCACGCGATCACAGTTCCAGCATGACGGTCACCGGACCGTCGTTGATGAGCTCAACCTGCATGTGGGCCCCGAAGACACCGGCTTCCACGTGGGCGCCCAGCGCCCGCAAGGCCTCAGCGAACGCGGCCACCAGCGGCTCGGCCACCGCCTTCGGCGCCGCAGCGTTCCACGATGGCCGCCGTCCCTTGACAGTATCGGCGTAGAGCGTGAACTGACTGACCACCAGAATCGGCGCGCCAAGGTCAGAAGCCGATTTCTCGTCGGTGAGAATACGCAAATACCAGAGCTTTTCGGCAAGCCGCCGGGCCTTGTCGCCGTCGTCACCGTGAGTCACACCGACGAAGGCCAGCAGTCCCTGGCCGGGCGGCCGGACGGCGCCGACCACGTCACCGTCGACCGTCACCGCTGCCGAGCACACCCGTTGCACCAGAACCCGTATGGGCCTCGATGCTGCCAGGTCGGGTCGCAGCGCCAAGGGGCCGGTCTGGGTAGGCGCATGTCGCTGTGAGCGTGCGGGTGCCACGTGTTGCGGTGGCGGAAATCCGATCGCTTGGTCTGGCGGTAGCGGCGGCACTGGTGGAAGCAACCGATCTCGCCAATTGCGGACGGCTGTTCTCCCACTGCGGGGCGTATCGTGCTGAGGGCCGGATTCTTGCTGCCGTGGCTGCGGTCCTGGCCGTCGCGGTGCCGAGTACGGCCGTGCCGACCGACAGCGGCTTGACATAGGAGAAAAGCGTGTCTGTGCTTGTCGCGTTTTCCGTTACCCCGATGGGCGTTGGTGAAGGCGTTGGCGAGATCGTGGCCGAAGCGGTTCGGGTGGTTCGCGATTCCGGGTTGCCCAACCAGACGGACTCGATGTTCACCGTGATCGAAGGCGTAACCTGGGAAGAGGTCATGGCGGTGGTACAGCGCGCGGTGGAGGCCGTCGCGGCCCGCGCGCCGCGAGTCAGCACCGTGATCAAGGCGGACTGGCGCCGGGAAGCCAGTGACGCAATGACCGGCAAAGTCGCGTCGGTAGAGCGTTACCTAGCTCAGCCCGGCAGCGATCAGCCAGCACCTTAGGCCTGCACTGCAGTGACAAATGCTTTCTCGGCCGCATTTCCGTGCACGGCAAAAACCACCCGCTTTAGCGAACCCGGGTGGTGTCGCCGCACCGCTTCGACCATCAGCCGTGCCGCCCGTTCGAGCGGGAAGCCGCCGACGCCGGTGCCAAATGCCACCAAGGCCAGCGAGCGGCAACCGAGCTCATCGGCCTTGCGCAAGGCAGAGCTGGTGGCCCGAGAGATGAGCTCGGACGAGGTAGGACCGCCCAGCTCCATTGTCGCCGCGTGGATCACGTAGCGCGCCGGCATCTCGCCGGCCGTGGTTTCGACCGCTTCTCCGAGCCCGATCGGCGCCTTTTCATTCGATTCACGCTGGATATCCGGCCCACCGGCGCGGGAGATGGCCGCTGCGACGCCACCGGCATGGCGAAGTTGGGTATTGGCGGCGTTGGTGATCGCGTCGAGTTCGAGCTTCGTGACGTCAGCCTGGACTACCTCTAGCTCGATCATGGGCCCATTGTCCGTCGCGCACCGCCGGAAACGCCATCAACCGGCCGGCTTCGGCCAGCCAGCCGCGACGACGCGGACCAAAGCGGAGGGACTGCCACGGCACGGCCTGGAGTCTGATGCCGGTCGAGGCGGCCGCTGAGATAACGTGACAGAACCGAGGAAGTTTGGCTGGCCCACCAGGAGGCACACCGATGGCTCGTCACTGCACACCCCTACCGGCGCGAATCGCATGAGTAGCGATACCGGTGAGCCCGGCGGCCAAGACGGCCAAGGCGGGGCGGGTGGCCGCGGTGGCGCCGGCGGAGCCGGTGGTGCCGGCGGCAGGGGCGGTGCCGGTGGGCGAGGCGGTGCCGGCGGCAGGGGCGGTGCCGGCGGTGCCGGCGGTCCTGGAGGTCAAGGCGGCCGGGGCGGCGACGGCGGACCGGGCGGTGCACCTGGCATAGGTGGTCGGCCCGGCGAGGGTGGTCCGGGCGGCGCCGGCGGCGAACCGGGCCCCGGCGGAACCCCCGGTCAGCCCGGCCAGCCTGGTCAGCCGGGCCAACCGGGTCAACCTGGCGCCCCGGGCCACTAGATCACCTGCAGGCGCTGAGCGCCGAATGTGCGGCCCCGGCCGTCGCACCCCAGCTGGGCATTAATCGACTTGCCAAGAAGGCACTTTCGTCGCCGGATCGGCCGGTGCGTAGGCTGAGGCCGGTGAGCGCACGTGCGGGCATCGTGGTCACCGGAACTGAGGTTCTCACCGGCCGTGTCCAAGATCGCAACGGCCCGTGGATCGCCGACCAGCTGCTCGAGCTGGGTGTCGAGCTGGCCCACATCACCATCTGCGGCGACCGCCCTGCCGACATCGAAGCGCAGCTGCGATTCATGGCAGACCAGGACCTCGACCTGATCATCACCAGCGGTGGCCTAGGACCTACGGCCGATGACATGACCGTCGAGGTGGTCGCCCGTTTCTGTGGACGCGAGCTGATACTGGACGCGGAACTGGAAGACACGATCGCCAACATCCTCAAGAGGCTGATGGCGCGCAACCCGGGTTTCGACCCCGGCAACTTCGACTCGGTACTGGCCGCCAATCAGAAGCAAGCGATGATCCCGGTTGGTGCGCAAGTGATCAATCCGGTGGGTACCGCGCCTGGTCTGGTGGTGCCGGGAAAGCCGGCGGTCATGGTGCTTCCAGGACCCCCGCGCGAGCTTCAGCCCATGTGGCACAGTGCCATTCAGATGCCCGGGGCGCAGGAGGCGATCGCCGGCCGAACGACCTACCGGCAAGAGACAATACGGATGTTCGGACTGCCGGAGTCCGGGTTGGCCGAGACCTTGCGCAGTGCCGAGACGACCATCCCCGATTTTGGCGCGCTAGAGATCACGACATGCCTGCGGCGCGGAGAAATCGAGATGGTCACGCGGTACGAACCGGGCGCGGCAGACACCTATGCGCAAGTAGCGCGACTGCTGCGCGATCGCCATGGCGATCAAATCTACTCCGAAGACGGCTCGCAGGTGGACGATCTGGTGGCACGATTGCTTGCCGACCGGCGCATCGCGACCGCGGAATCGTGCACCGCTGGAGTCCTGGCCACTCGGCTCACCGACCGCCCTGGCTCTTCGGCCTATGTCATGGGCGGTGTGGTGAGTTACTCCAATGAGGCCAAGGCCGAGTTGCTCGGCGTCGACCCAGCACTGATCGAGATGCACGGGGCAGTTTCAGAACCAGTGGCGCAGGCCATGGCGGCGGGGGCATTGCAGCGCTTCGGCGCCGACACCGCGGTCGCGATTACCGGAATCGCCGGTCCCGGTGGGGGAACCGAGCAAAAGCCGGTCGGGACAGTCTGTTTTTGCGTGTTGGTCGGCGACGGTCGCAACGTCACTCGAACGCTGCGGCTGCCCGGAAATCGGTCCGACATCCGCGAACGCTCAACGACCGTTGCCATGCACCTGTTGCGGCGTGCGTTGAGCGAATAACTCGGCCGACGATTCGTCGCCGGTCGATCGTGCGGCGACCGCTCCCGAGTCGGGCTAGCCGGAGCGCGCATTTCGCGATCCCGACGCTGTCTGCGTCATGTCTTCCCTGGTAAAAAGGCGGTCTCGGCAGTGCCGAAGTGGACACCGGTCGCGTCCTTGCCGATCAGCGCCAGCACCGCGACCACGGTCAACACCGGCACGATTGTCACGGCCAAGGCAAACGGATACCCGTGGGTTTCGGCCAGATGTTCCTGAATGGGCAGGTTCATCGCCGCCAGCAGGTTGCCGAGCTGATAGGTGACCCCGGGGTAGAGGCCGCGAATGGCGTCCGGCGACATCTCGGTCAAGTGCGCCGGGATCACGCCCCAGGCCCCCTGCACGCATAGCTGCATCAAGAAGGAACCCAGGCACAGCATCGCGGTGATACGCGAATAAGCGAATATCGGCACGATCGGCAACGCCAATACCGCGCAGAACGCAATCGTGTATCGCCGGCCGAAGCGCTGTGAAAGGGTGCCGAACATCAGCCCGCCGATGATGGCGCCCGCGTTGTAGACGACCACGATCCAGCGGGCGGTAGCCGGCGACAATCCGGCACCGTGGTCGGTGGTGGCGGTGAGGAAACTCGGGTAGACGTCCTGGGTACCGTGGCTCATCCAGTTGAAGGCGGTCATCAGCAACACCAGGTAGACGAACCGCCGGATGATCGCCGCGTTGCGCAGCACGTCTCGGACTCGGGTCTTGGTGAGCCTCATCCGGTCCTGCGCGGCCTCCCACACCTCGGATTCCTTCACCCGGTACCGAATGATCAGGCTGATCAACGCGGGGATGATGGACAACCCGAACAGCCAGCGCCAGGACAGACCCAGCCAGTTCATCACCACCAGGCTCGACACCGTGGCCAGCAGATAGCCGAACGCATAGCCCTCTTGCAGCAGCCCCGAGAAAAATCCGCGCCGACCGACGGGAACCTTCTCCATGGCAAGCGCCGCACCCAATCCCCACTCACCACCCATGCCGATGCCATAGAGCAGGCGCAAGATCACCAGCACCGTGAAGTTGGGGGCAAAGGCGCACAAGAACCCGACCACCGAGTACAAGGCCACGTCGACCATGAGCGGAACGCGCCTGCCGACCCGATCTGCCCACAGCCCGAAGATCAACGCACCCACCGGCCGCATGGCCAGCGTCGCGGTGGTCACGAACGCGACTTCGGTCTTGGTGTGATGAAAGGTTTTGGCGATGTCGGCGTAGACCAGCACCACGATGAAGTAGTCGAACGCGTCCATCGTCCAGCCCAAGAACGCCGCGATAAACGAATTCCGCTGGTCGACGTTCAGCCACGGTGTTTTCACGTTCTGCATCGTGGCGTACCGCACGCCGGACCGCGCACCTGGGGTGGCGACCACTCGCGAGTAGCTTGGGCGTATATGCGAATCATCGATGCCGATGGACATGTCGCCGAAAACGCGTCGCTGACCGGCGAAGCGCTGCGTCGTTGGCCGGACCGGGTGCGACTCACTACGCGCGGTCGACCGCATCTGATGATCGAGGGCCGGCACTACCCGCAGGACAACGGTCCCGGGGCCGGGTGTCCGCCCCAACACGGCATCAGCAAAGCTCCCGGAATCAACTGTGCGACAGCCGATGGGGTACTCGCCGACGCCGATCGCGATCACCTGGACACGATGGTGCTCTATCCCAGCGTCGGGCTCTGCGTTCCCAGCCTGGAAGACCCGGCGTTCGCCGCCGGTTTCGCGCGCCTCTACAACGAGTGGATCGCGGACTTCTGTGCCCCGACAAACGGGCGACTACGCGGTGTCGGTGTCACTCCCATCGAACACGGGCAAGTGGCCATCGACATCATGAAAGAGGCCAACGAGCTGGGGCTGGTCGCAACGTTGGTCCCACCCGCGCTCAAGTCCCGCAACCTTGACCATGCCGACCTGGATCCGTTCTACGCCGCCGCCGTCGAGCAGGGGATGCCGCTGGGAATTCACAGCGCCCCCGGTATGCACCTGCCCAAAATCGGCGTGGACCGCTTCACCAACTACATCCAGGTGCACTGCATCAGCTTCCCTTTCGACCAGATGACGGCGATGACCGCGCTGGTCTCGGGCGGTGTCTTTGACCGTCATCCCCGATTGCGAGTTGCCTTTCTGGAGGCGGGCGTCGGCTGGGTCCCCTTCTTTGTCGACCGCCTGCACGAGCACTACGAGAAGCGCGGTGACTGGATCGACGGAGGCTGGCGCCGCGACCCGCACGACTACCTGCGCGCCGGCAACGTCTGGGTGACCTGCGAGCCCGACGAGCCAATCCTGCCTGGCGTGATTGACGTGCTGGGCGATGACTTCATCATGTTCGCCAGCGACTACCCGCATTGGGACGGCGAGTGGCCCGAGAGCACGAAGCAGCTGCGCACCAGGACCGACATCGGTGAACAGTCTCGGAACAAGATCGCTGGACTCAACGCCCAGCGCTTCTACGAGCTGAATTGAATGGCAGGATCGGCGCATGGGACCTTTTCTGCTACGCGCCGCCGTCACAGGATTTGCATTGTGGGTGGTCACGCTCTGCATCTCGGGAATCCGATTTGTCGGTGGCGACACGACGTTGGAGAAGATCGGGATCATCTTCGTTGTCGCGGTGATCTTCGGCCTCGTCAACGCCATCATCAAGCCCATCGTGCAATTTCTGTCAATCCCGCTCTACATCCTGACGCTGGGCCTCATTCACGTCGTCATCAACGCGTTCATGTTGTGGATCACCGCCCGGATCACCGAAGACACCACCAGGTGGGGTCTGCAGATCGACCACTTCTGGTGGACCGCCGTCTGGGCCGCCATCCTCTTGTCGATCGTGAGCTGGCTTCTGTCGTTGCTGACTCGTGATTTGCGCCGCGTAGCGCGCGGCTAGCCATTATTAGTTGGCCTTCGATTAGGTTGCTGAGGGCAGGTAGAACACGACCATAAATTGAAGTTCAGCCACCTACGTCGATCGATGTGACAAACTTGCCGGGCAAGAGCGCCCAAAATTACCGCACGCGACACCCTATGTTGTCAGCCACAGTTGCACATATGCTTACGAACACAGCTCGCTAACGCGCTCGGAGACAGTAGCTCTGCTGCGATTGCGAGGACCGATGGTTTGTCCTCGCGGATCCAGGTCGGCGCTACCTAACGGCACACTAGGACGGGATAGTGCGAAGAGTGAACACCGCCGCGATGGGGTCATCGCCTAGTTCATCGAGCACCCGGCTGAGTTCACCCGCCGGGGATCCGCATACCGGTCTACGGGCGGTCACCGAGTGCACCGGCTCGGCAGTGGTTGTTCACGTCGGAGGAGACGTTGACGCCAGCAATGAGGTGGTCTGGCAGCGGTTGGTGAATCGCAGCGCTGCCATCGCCATCGCGCCGGGTCCGTTTGTGATCGATATTCGTGACCTGGATTTCATTGGCTCATGTGCCTATGCGGTTTTGGCCCAAGAGTCGGTGCGGTGCCGTCGGCGCGGCGTGAATCTGCGA
The DNA here is from genome assembly GCF_022354805.1 of Mycobacterium liflandii. NCBI lineage: Bacteria > Bacillati > Actinomycetota > Actinomycetes > Mycobacteriales > Mycobacteriaceae > Mycobacterium > Mycobacterium liflandii. The sequence continues at coordinate 3,263,819 of NZ_CP023138.1, forward strand.
TTGGTGAGCAACCAGCCCATCGTTGCCCGCACCATTGCCGCGTGTGGACTGCGCCGTCTGCTGCCGATGTATTCGTCGGTCGAAGCCGCGTTGTCGCCCGTTCCCAACGGGCACTGAGCGGGCCCTGCCCTTCAGCAATCGAGGCCGGCCAGCCGCGCAACATCAAGCGCGCAACCCCACGACAAAGTCACATCATCGCCCCCGTGACCGTAGTTGTGAATACACCGCGTCGCCCCAATCTGTTCGACTTCCACACGCACCGACGGCCGATCGGGCCGCAATCCGGTAATTGTTTCGATGACCGGCGCGTCGGCCAATCTGGGTTCGATCCGCCGGCAGTCTCGCAGGATACGGTCGGTCACCTGGGGATCCGCAGTGGTGTCCCAGCGATCAAGAATGCTGATGCCGCCGCACACCACCCGGTGCGGGTGAGGGAAGTAGCAGATCCATTCCGGGCCATCACCTAGCTGCATGAACAGTTGGTCCAAGCCGGGGTTGGCCAGCACAACATGCTGGCCAAATCGCGGCCGAAGGGTGTCATCGCCGGCCAACTCCCTGGCACCCAGACCAGAACAGTTGATCACGATCGGTGCGCTCTGAGCGGCTTCGGTCAGCGACCGCACCGGGTGTATCTCAATTTCACAACCCGCCGCGGCAAGCCGCGTCGTCAAGTAATCAAGGTAGCGGGGCATATCGATCATCGGCAGGGTCGCTGCAGTGGCCGCGGGAAAGCCGTCCGGAACGTCGGTGTCGGCGACCGGACGCAGGCCGGGAATCATGTCCTCCCCAGACGCCGTCACGTCCACCTCGGCTATCTCCCCAACACTGATAGCGGGCATCAGCTGCACACCGCTGGTCGGATCGTCGGCCAGCTCGCGAAACCGATGCAGTGACTGCTCGGCCCACTTTCGGGTCTTGACGACGGGTTCCACAAATCGCGGTCGCCACACCGCACCCGCCACCGCGGAGGTGGTTTGCCGTGGCAGCAGATCGGTCCACACCCGCACCGGCCAACCCGCTTCGGCCAGGCACAGGGCCGACGTCAGCCCGCTGACGCCGGCACCGATGACGACGACTTGTTGCGCATCACTTGCCGCGGTGCGACCGCTGCCCAAGATCGACCTCAATTAGGACGGGGGTACTTGCTGACCATTCGGAGCGAGCAGCCCGTTGAGTATCCCCAGATTCATCTGCAGCTGGCCCCCGGCGGCCGGGCCGGGAAGCTCGGCGGGCACATCGGCGTCAGGGGTGCTCTGCCAGGGTTGGCAGCCGCTCGTCTTGAACGCCTTGTCGGTCGGCTCGATTTGCACTACCTGAGGCTTCTTGGTCATCGCGTTGTCGATGAGGGCGCCATCGGGGTTGCTCATGCGCTTCCAATAACAGGCCCCGTCGCCGACCGGCCCCGCCGACGTATAGGTACCGGGAACGATGTCGGTGCCCACGGCATACGTGCCGTCGTGATCCATCGTCGTCTTCGGCGCGGGCGGCGCTGGTTGGGGATCGGCCGCGGCAACGCCCATCGACCCCGCCCAGCCCGCAAGCAGCAATCCCGCAGCGCCAAGGCGCGCCGCGTGGGATGCCATTACCTTCGAGCCCATAGCACTGCAGTCTACCGGGGTGAGCAGCGCATTTCGAACTGCTGGTATCTACGCCGCCAGACTCGGGTGCCCGCGTCCGCGGCGCGCGAGCATCCCGCACGCATATAGATAGCAGAATGCGGTGCCGACCATCAGTGACGGCGCGATCGTGGTGGCAACGTGCGGCGTACCTACCAGGACGTGCCCCGTCACCAATGCGGTCGCGGCCAGCATCGACGACCCCAGCCACGACAGCCAAAAGCCGCGTCTGGGAGTGCGCCCCAAGCGAAATAGCCGCTCCAGCAGCAGCTCCAACATCAGGGTCGCGGCCATACTCAACAGCATCTGTGTCAAAGCCGCGCGCAGCGCCACCGCGGCGCCGCCCGCCTGATTGGCAAACGCCGCCCAGCTGCCATACAACACACCGGCACCTACCGCGAGTAGCACCTGGCGGGCGCCCTCGCGTGTCCAGCCGTTGCGAACTACTGCGACCATCGGAAGACGCGCAGCCTTACCTGGCGATACAACCCGCCGAAGATGTTGGCGGCATTGAGCTGTATCCAGACCAACAGAGCATCACCCTCGCAGAATCGCGGATTGATTCGGCTGTAGAACCTCACGTCCGGGTGATCGTCGAGCTTGCTCATGCGAGACGCGTCGCGCGGAATCGCGTCCGAGCGCACCACCCAGGAATCCGCGTTGGTCCGAACGTAGTGTCGGCCCTCGCCAATGCTCCGCACCAAGTTGTCGACCTCAGCCGGCGTCGCGCAGGTGCGACACGGATATACCCGCGGCATGGTCCGGGTGAACAGGCAGTAGGCAACCGGTGAGGAGGTGCGAGCGAGGTACCCCAAAGCGGTGCCCGGCTGGCGGAGTTTGAAGCGCAGCGCCTGACGCAGTCCGAAAAACATGGCGACCACGCCGCATCCGTTATACCCGGGCCGGAAGAAGCCACCGCCGGAAAACGCCGCCATCCGACTTTTCCCATGAGTGACGCATTGAACACCGTTAATGGCGAACCCGGCCAACTCGCCAAAAGTGCCGTAATAAAGCGCAAACGTGAGCTCGCCAGCGCTGAACAGGTGCTCTTCGAATTGTTCGCGCGTGTGCCCTTACATGGTCTCGCTGTAGACAGGGCTCCGGCGTTGTTGATTAGCAGGCTTGTGAGCTGGGGAATTGTGGATTGAGGAGGTCTAGGCGGCGGTTGGCGGTCAAAGCGGTGATCCGGCAGGCTTCGGCGATGTTGTCGGCGCCGTTGAGGCGGTGCAGATTGATCGCGGTGTTGCGTAGCGTTGCTAGGACCTGTGCGCCGTTTCCGGTATGTGCCCTTTGACGGTCTTCGTCGAAGGTGACGTCGCGTATCCAGTGCAGGCTGTTCTCGATTCCCCAGTGTTGACGCATCCAGGTCATGATCGCGGTAGGGCGGGCGTGCTCGAACGGCAGGCTGCAGATGGCATAGACCACCTCCACGCTGCGCTGGTCGGTGGCGGTGATCAAGCGTTCACGAGTGATCCGGATGATTTGTTTTGCGTAGGGGAAGCCGATTCCTCGTACAGCGGTGATGATTTGCAGGGTGCGGGTCTCGACACGGCCGTGGCCGCGGGAGTCGTCGGTAGCGGCTGTGGGCACCTCGGCCCAGGGCAGCGCGGTGATACGCGCAAGTATTTTGGCTTGGTTGGACTTGACGATCATCAGGTAGTGCGACTTCAAGGTGGCGCAGATCAACTTCGCGGTGACGACCTGGGTATGCATCGCATCCACGGTGACCAGCCACCGCAAGCTACCCGGCAGCAGCGTGAGCAGGGCACGTACGCAGGGAATTTCATTGCTTTTCTCGGCGACAGCGAGTTGACCGAGCACCAATCGGGCACGGTGGGCGAACACCGACACGAGATGCGTGGCTGTCGCTTTGGCGCGTAAAGGCACCACGCAGCATCTTGCCGTCCAACGCGATCGGCACCAATCCACTGGGGTCGCTGCTGGCCACGTGTGCAGTGAAGTAACTGCCCATCCTGGCGTTGAGGTCGGCGGGGTCTAGCCGAGACAAAACAGCGCGGAAGGTCTTCTCACTGGGCCGCCGGAACCGGACCCCTAATTGGGCCAACACATCATCGGGAGCGGTGGCCGCCCATGTGGCAAAACCAGCATAGCCGCGCATCCCCGCGGCAGTGGCCAGAACCGCGATCGCCAACAAAGCCATCAGCGAATACCTCCGACCGCGTGGGTCCCTCGGGTCTGGCACCGAGGCCAACACATCGAGAAACTCCGATCCGATGAGCTCGCTGCGCTCACCAGGACTCCAGCGGTCGAACACCTCTGGAACCGACGACACAGGCAATACTGAAACGGTAGGCACGGGCAACTCCAGACCAACGACGAACAGTAACCAACTCGATCGTTCTCCAGATAGCCCGTGCCTACACTCCGGCCCCAATAGCGCGGCACCAAAGATCATCAACCCAGCTCACAAGCCTGCTAATCAACAACGCCGGAGCCCTGGCGCTGTAGACAGAATAAAGACGGTCCAGCAGCGCCGAACGTTGGTCGTAAGACAGCGATCTCGACGGAACTCGTTCACATCTCACGATCCGATGATTTCCGGCTTCGGCAGACTGCGGTAAAGACGGCGGCGGCGGCGGTGCAGGCGCCGATTCCGGTCGAAGTAGGGGAGACGTCGCCGCGGCGGACACCCGCGCAGACCCCTTGGAGCGAGTTGCTTTTAGCGTGAAAATGATGGCTCCTCTCTGGTCCTGCGTTCGGCGTGGCCTCGCGCAGCTGGCCACGTAGGCAATCCTGACATCGACCAGAGAAATGTGAGCACAAAATGGCTGAATTTTCGCACACGTTTAACAAATGAAGCTCATTTTGAATTCAAAACTACATTCTAGAATATACATTTCATGATGCGATGAACTTTTGCTGCGGGGAGTTCGCATAAGCGCCGAACACGCATTCGCCCATATAGCACGTTAGCCTGCGGTGATGTAGCACGATATGGAGAGACGGAATTACCTCGCTGTAACCAGCAATCGCAGCGGCGAGTCATGGCACGCCCGCCCGAATAGCGCTAATAATTCACTTGACAGCACGTCAATTTTGTGATGTTTGACAGCCTCGGGGTCGACGAAGACATACGCCGCATAGCCGTCGACGAGTCGATGCTCACCGAGCAGGGTTTGCGATCTCATATCTGATAGTGGCCGAGGACGGCGGCATACCCCGAAGCGCATCGGATCCCGGTCGGCGGCCACGAACGGGAAGCCATGGCCCCCGCGCTGGCCGGCGGGAAGGGCTGCCAGCTGTTGCGCTCTGGGTCGTCGGTAGTTGTCGGTGGTGTGCTCTCACAGGGCCGGCGGCGAGACCCCGCTACCGCTAGTGGAGCCGACAACCTGCAGCGGCCAGGTAGCCGGCAAGACGGGCACGCCGGCACCACTGCCGAATTCACCACCACCGGTCGCCGACAAACCCGCGGGCCGCACCTTGGTGCCGGTGGCGGAGACCCCCGCGAAGCCCACCGTTCCTGCACCACGGCCGCCTGCCAGCTCCGACACCGGCCTCCCATCGGACGCTGCCTGCACCACGGAGGCCGATCCCACTCCGGGACGCACCGAACCTGACGCCCCCGACTGGGCTGTGCCCCCGCGAGAATCACTGACGAGTATTTCGTGGGGTGCGTCCACCACAGCGCGATCGGAGTTGTCTCGTGCTGCCATCATCTGAAGGTCGCCAACGTGACGGGTGACCCCCAACGGCGTGCTGGTCGCCAACGGCACCCCAGCGCAGATGTGGCCGGTGGGAGCTAACGCCGCTCCCGAAAGCGGCGAGCCCGGTGCTGCGGTCACATCCATAGCTGCGCCGAATCCCTGAGTCGTGGAGACGCTGACCAACTGGCAACCGTCAAGATCAAGGCCGTCGAACGGGTCAAACTCGCATAGTTCCCCCGCAACGTCCAGCCCAAGAACGCCGTCGTTGAAGGAAGAGACGGAGAATTCGTCGCTGTCGGCGAAGCCGGACCAACTGGTGGCATTGCCAACCCCCTCGACGCCGGGATTGACCAACACCGGGGATGGGCAGGTCGGCGGCACCTCGAGTAGCGCCGCACTCGTGCAGGATTCATAAACGCCCATCACGCCGGCGGCCTGGATCCACATCCGCACATAGTCCGCCTCGTTCACAGCTATGGGAACCCCGTTTAGGCCAAAGAAATTCGTCGCGACCAGCACCCCGTGTACAGCATGATTTTCCTGCAATTCCGCCATCGTGGGCATCTCGGCTAAGGCATCGCCATATGCCGCCACCATCATCTGGAGCGCAGCACCAGCCCGCTGACAGACGATTGCGGCGTGGTCGAGCCACACCACGTAAGGGGTGTGCGCTGCTACATAATCATCGGCAGCACGGCCCTGCCAGAGGCGTATCGCTTCGCAAATTTGATGATCGACCTCTGCCGCTGTTGCCTCGAAAAGCGCACCCAGCGATAGCCACCCGGCGGCGGCCACCAGGATTCCTCCGGGCCCCGGTCCAGTGCTCAGCAACGACGAATGCACCTCAGGCGGCGAAGCCATCCAGAGCGGCGATGTCATGCCCGACTACCTCCGCAACAGCCAGGCTCACCGATCCGACCCAACCCCGCGACACCGTAATCGGCCAGCGCGGTAGCGGCCGTACCGGCGCTCGCCACCCCTGCACGAACCCGCAGGCTCACAACAATGCGCCTCCAATGCATCACGCACATCAAGGGCAGCCCCGCCATGGCCGATCCCTGGCGTAACACTCACACTTCAGAAATACTGGACGTGTCCTGCCCGCCTACGAATTTCGGTTGCCCTGGCCTGCCATGCCCCAAGGCGCCGTAGACCAGAAGCCGCGACTGGCGCAACGCAGCGCCGTTGACAATACCGGACACCTTCACCGCCGCTAGGACAGCGGCGCCAAACCGGACCGCACCAGATCCAGGCTCGCGGCCACCAGTTCGCCGAGGTCTTCGGCACACCCGTAGCGGCCCCAATTTTCCACCGCCACCACAAGAGCCGCTGCAATCGTCGCGCCGGCGACCTCCGCAACAAGGTCGACATTGGCCACATCCGCATACCGGTCTCTGACGAACGCGGTCAGCACCTGCGCGAACGACGACTGCACCACCCGCAGATGGTTAGCGATCCGATCCGCGCTGATCAACTCGCTTCGAGCGGTTGCGGCCTGGCGCACCACTCCCAGATCATGCGGAAAGGCGGCGACACTGGCCAAGACCGCATCAAAGAGCGGCTCGGACACCGGGCGTTGGGCAAGCGCCCGCGCGAGCCACTCCAGCTGGTTCTCATAGTCCTGGAACAGCACCGCTTCTTTGGTCGGAAAATGCCGGAAGAACGTCCGTTCGGTAACACCGGCCTCTCGTGCCAGCTCGGTCACCGTCACCTGAGCAAATCCCTTACGCGCAAAGCTCTTTAATGCAGCCCGCCGCAGCGCTTCGTGGGTGGATCGTCGACGCAGTTCGTGACGGTTGGTGGGCACGGTCATCTCGCACCGATGCTATCTCAGCGGCGCAAAAGATGTCAGGGCTGACATCTTCAAAATATGTCAGTACTGACATAACCTGGGACGTGCGCATTGCCTACTCGGGAGGAAATAGCCGTGACGGACTATGACGCGATCGTGGTGGGAGCTGGGCACAACGGGTTGACCGCCGCCGCGGTTCTGCAACGCGCGGGACTTCGCACCCTATGCATGGAAGCCAACACATACGCCGGAGGAATGGCCGCAACGGTTGAACTGATCGACGGCTTCCCCTTCGAGATCGCAGGATCGGTGCAATTTCCGACGGCCAGCCAAATCAGCAAAGAGCTTGGGCTGGACACCTTGCCCACCGTGGCACCCGAGGTGATGTCGACCAACATCGGCGAATCCGGCGAAGAGGCGATGATCTTCTATCGCGATCCGCTGCAACTGATCTCACACCTAGGCGAAAAGCACGGCTCGGCGGCTGTCACCGGCATGGCCGAGCTGATCGGCTGGAGTCAGGGGCCGGCCCGGGCACTCGGCCGCTTCGAGGTGCGCACGCCGCCCCGGACCCTCGACGAGATGTATGCCTGCGCCACCAACCAGGCCGAGCGCAGGGCTATTCACGAAATGCTATTCGGCTCCGCGATGGACGTGATTGACCGATTCCTGCCGGACAAGGAAAAACATGCGGTGATGCGCGGAATGTTGGCGCTTCTGGCCGTCAATTCCACCTACCGTGGACCATTTACTCCTGGCAGTGCCGCCTGCCTGGCGTTTGCCCTTGCAGTGCCCGACGACAGCACCGCGATGATGACCAAGCTCAGGGGCGGCATCGGTGCCCTGACCGATCATCTGCGGGAGCGTTTCGCATCGGCCGGCGGCGAGATCCGATTCCGCTCGAAAGTAGTGGAGATCGTCGTTGACCGTGGGGCGGTGTCTGGTGTGCGACTGCCCGACGGCTCGGTGATCGGCACGCCGGTCGTGGTGTCCAACCTGGCACCGGACGTGACCCTAGCCAAGCTCGTCGGGCCGGAACACGTCCCGGCAGATCTGCTGGCACGGTTGGCCGGGCGCGACCATCGGGCCTCCTTCGTACAGATCCACTTCGCCCTCGACGCGCTACCCGAATTCGCACCACCCTATGAGCTGTTGAATGAGCCGGGAATGCAGCAGTCGGTCGGCATCTTCGGAACGCCCGAGGAACAGCAACAGCAATGGGAAACCTGCCGGCGAGGCATCGTGCCGGAGAATCCCTCGATGGGGATGCAGATTCCCTCGGTCCACGACAGCGGCCTCGCACCGCCGGGCAAGCACGCCGCCAGCGCTTATGCGTACGCGTTTCCGGTGGAGGTCGACCGCGACCAACATGGTCATCTGAAACGCATTATGGCCCAACGCGTTATCGACAAGATCACCCGATTCGCCCCCAACTTCAAAGACATTGTGATCCGCTACATCACGTTCGCGCCGTATCACATGCAAACAATGTTCGGGGCCCCCTCGGGTGACTTCTGCCACGGGTTGTTGCATCCGGATCTGATGGGGCCTAACCGCCCCGGCCCCAGGGGATTTCTCGACTTTCCGATTCCCATCGACGGCCTCTACCTCGGCGGCGCTGGATGCCATGGCGGCCCGGGCATCACCTTCATACCGGGCTACAACGCTGCCTATCAGGTGCTCGAGGATGTGGCCACACGGCAAACATCGGGATAGCGCAACAGCATTGGCGACTGGCTATACGTGTACCGATGCACGCCGAACGCTCATGGCACCAGCACAACCTTGCCGATGTTCTCCCGGGCCGCCAGAATGCGGTGCGCTTCAGGCGCTTCGGCGAACGGTATCGCCGCGTGAACGATCGGCGCAGCGGTACCTTGACCGAGCGCCTCACTCAGGGGCGCGATCCAAGGCTCGAGCGTGCCACGGTCGTCCCACAATCGCAGCATGTTGAGACCGATCACGGTTTTGGACTCCTCGAGCTGCTTCATCAGGTTGAAGCCGCGCAGCATCGATAGCGCATGTGGGGCCACCCGGCGCAGCGAGCGCTTCTCGCCCTCCTGCATGTTGGAAACCCCGTAGCCGACCAGCCTGCCTCCCGGCCGCAGCAGCTCATACGATCGGCGCAGGGAGGTGCCCCCGAGCGCGTCGAGCACGAGGTCATAGGAGTCCAGGCCCTTCCACCAGCCGTCCCGGCGGTAGTCGATGGCCCGATCGACTCCCAATTCGGCAAGCCGCTGATGCTTCCCAGGAGATGCGGTTCCGTGCACCTGAGCACCCGCCGCCTTGGCGAATTGAACAGCCGCGATGCCAACACCACCGGCCGCGGCGTGCACCAGCACACGCTCTCCGGCCCGCAACGACCCGTATCCGTGCAGAGCCGCCCACGCGGTTGCGTAGTTCACCGGGACTGCGGCCCCCTGTTCAAAGCTCAATCCTTCGGGGAGCACCACCGAGTCGGTCGCCGTGACGTTCACTATCTCGGAATAGCCGCCGAACCGTGTCCCAGCCAAAACTCTTTCGCCGATCCGGCTTTCGTCGACGCCGGCGCCCACCGCCTCGACAGTCCCGGCGACTTCGTAGCCAACCACCGCCGGAAGCTTCGGTGCATCCGGGTAGAGACCCACGCGGGCGAGGTGGTCAGCGAAGTTCACCCCCGCCGCGCGAACCGCGATCCGCAGCTGACCCGGGCCGGGCGGCGGCGGGTCGGGCCGCTGCTGCACCTGCAGGACCGACGGGTCACCATGTTTCGTGATTACGACAGCACGCATTGTTCCTCCATATCAGGACTCATCGAACCGCAGCTTGCGGAATTACTCGCCGATGGCTGCTTTCTCGGCCCCATCGGCAGTCGCCGTGACGGCCGCCGCCAGGCGGGGGAGAACCACATCGCGCCAGCCGGGCCCCATGCGCAGGAACGCATCGGCCATACGCCTATCGTTGCGATCAAAGCCACTGTGCTCCAAGAACACCCGGGTGCCAGCGCCTTCGGGCTCCAAGGTCCAGGCGAGCGTCCAGGCGGCGGTGAAGGTGTAGACGAAGCGGCGCGGCGGGTCCACCTCGAGCACTTTGCAGGGTTGCTTTCCAAAACCCGGCATGTCGAGTTCGAACTGGTGCCCAACCACCGCGGCCACCTCGCCCTCGGCCCACCAGCGCCGCAGCAGATCGGGTTCGGTCAGCAGCCGCCACACTTTCTCCGGGGGCGCAGCCACGAACTGGTCCACGCAAATCGTCGGGCTCACTGCTGCTCCTCGGCCGCTTCGGCAAGTGCGGACAACTTTTCTCGCCAGAGCTTCTCGAATGGATGCAGCCACTCACCCAGCTCGGCCAGCGGTTCGGCGGTCAGCCGGTAGATGCGCCGGCGCCCCTGCGCCTCGTCACTGACCAGCCCGGCTTCGCGCAGCACCTTGAGGTGTTCTGCGATGGCAGGGCGACTCAGCTCGAACCGGTCGCTGAGTTCACCTGCCGATAGCGGCTGCCCGGTCAGAATCTCAAGTAGCTTGCGCCGCACCGGACTAGCCAGCGCGACGAAGATGCGGTCGCAAATGCGTTCCGGGGTACACACCCGACGAATATATGTCGGAGATTTCCGACATGTCAACTTTTTCCGACATAATGCTCGGCTAGTTCGCGTAGGGGTCCGCCTTATCCGCCACGATGACCTCGTCACCCGCCGCGGCGTCGGCCGGCAGCAACGGAGCAATGGCGTACCTGACTCGTAGTTCGTCGAGTTCGGCATCCACGACCGACCAGAAGTCCCAATTCGGCGCCAGCACATCGGTGGTCATCGAATCCCCGCGCTGCCAGCTGACCAAGAACTTGACCGGGTCCAGCGCTCCTCGGCGCGCGCCGATACCGTTGACCTCGTGGCCCACGTGCCACTCGAAGATCACCGGCAAGATATGCGCGCGCAGCGCATCGCGGCGGTGCATTGCACCGGTGAAGGTACTCACCAGCAGTTCACCCTGAATCGAGGTGCTGTAACCGGACAGCACATGTAGACCGTCATGAGGAACAGCAAACAATCCCGTGAACGCTTCCGTTTCACCGGGAAATCCGAAACCGTGCCGCCGGAAGTGAGCCCAAAACTGTTGCCCGAAAGTTCCTTTGGGCAATCCTTCCAAGGCCAGGAACCGAGCGGCCAGCCTCTTGTCCTCATCGGTCTGCGCCCGGTAGGGCATCATCTCGGTGAGCGTGTCGTCTGGGCTTGCCCAGCCGGGGAAGGTCGACCTGTTGCGTCGCGTCATGTCCGCCATCGCCCAGGCGAGATGCCCACGAGCCACCTGGAGCACGTCTCGCACCCAGCCCGCCCGAACATGCATCGCGTGGGCGTACTCGACCACCTTGCGCAGCCGCCCAGGATCGATCCGGCCATCGGAGAGCGAGGCGCAGGCGATCAGCGCCGCGGCGTGTTCGGCCAGATCACGATCCGGCCCCACCGCGCGAGCCAGTTCCTGCGGCTCGATGCGCCCCAATCCACTCGGCTCTATCTCCACGGCGGGGCGAAACAACAACCGGCCCGCGGCGACGACGACTCCCTCGCCGCGGCCGGAGCGGGGATCGGCGGGATCGATGGTCTGCTGGGTGACACAATGCGCGGCCGCCAGGATCGCCCGGGCCTGCTCGGCACTCGCGTCCTCGAACACTTTTCCGTCATAACACAGCCGTACTCCGCCGCGCATCGCCCGTAGTAAGTTGGCGCCCGGCGCTGCAATCGTCGACTCCCAGCCAGACCGACCGGCAAGACGCATGCCGCAATCGGCCCGCGCACGCCCGCGACGGCCTACGTTGCTAGCTGTGAACTACGACTGGGAACAGCTGCCCGGCAGCGTCTATCGCTGTCGGCTGCCGTTCTGCGACGTCACAGTCGGTTTGGTGATCGGCCGCGACGACGCACTGCTCGTCGACTCCGGTTCAACGCTGCGCGAAGCGGCCGCAATTCAGGCCGACATCCGGCAACTCACCGACCGCCGTGTGGCACACATCGCGTTGACACACAAGCATTTCGACCACGTGCTGGGCTCCTCGGCTTTTGTCGGCGCCGAAATATGCTGCGCGCCCGAAGTCGCCGAATACCTCTCCTCGGCTGGCCACCAGCTGCGCGAGGACGCGCTGCACCACGGCGCCGATGCTGGGGAGATCGATACCGCAATCGCAGCCTTGCGACCGCCTCGGCACCCGATCTTGGACGCCGACCTCCACCTCGGCGACCGCCGCGTGCGGATCACCCATCTCGGCCGTGGCCACACCAGCGCAGACCTGGTGGTCGTGGCGACCGCGCCGGCTGCTCAGACCGGACCGGTCGTCGTCTTCACCGGTGACCTTGTCGAGGAGTCCGCCGACCCCGCCATCGACGCCGATTCTGACGTCGCGGCATGGCCCGCAACACTCGAGCGTCTACTGGCGATCGGCGGACCCGACGCCATTTACGTCCCCGGTCACGGCAGCGTCGTTGACGCCGACTTCATCCGCGGGCAGCGAGATTGGCTGAAGCAGCGGGCGCACCCCGGCCTGCGCTGAGCGCAGCTAGGGAGTAGCGCATGCGGCAATGAGCGCATCCGGATCGGTGACACTGATCCACAAGGAGCGCACCCGCACCGACATGAACACCGCCTTGGCTTGCGCCGGCGGCTCGATCGTCAGTGCCACCAGGCCCTTTCCGGACCCGTTGACCAACCACCGGCCGCCAGAATAGTGGACCCCCGCCGCGAACACCCTGGCATTGGTGAGCGCGGCACTCTTGATCGACGTTACGGGAATGTCGGCGGCGAACGCCCAACCCATCCGCACGTGCAGGTTGCCTGCCTCGACCCGAACCGCGCAGTTTTTGGGTCCCAGGCCCAGCGGCACCGAAAGGGGCAGGAACCACCGTTCGAACCGCAATTGCGTTTTCACAGAAAAACGATACCGGCGCCGCCCGCCCGGCTGCGAGCGATTTCAGAGACTCGCTTAGCCGATGATTTTGTCGCGTGCTACGGGGATACACTCGGTCCGTTGAGGTAACCCGGCGCACAAAGGAGCGCAAGCCCATGGCTATCGCCGAAACGGACACTGAGGTCCGCACACCGTTCGAGCAAGAAGTCGCCGACACACAGCGATACTTCGACAGTTCCCGTTTTGCCGGGATTGTTCGCCTCTATACGGCGCGACAAGTCGTAGAGCAGCGCGGCACGATTCCGAACGACTACACCGTCGCACGAACCGCCGCGGGCGCCTTCTACCAGCGCCTACGCGAGCTCTACGCCGAGAAGAAGAGCGTAACCACCTTCGGCCCGTACTCGCCGGGCCAGGCCGTGAGCATGAAGCGCATGGGCATCGAGGCGATCTACCTAGGCGGATGGGCGACCTCGGCCAAGGGTTCCACGACCGAGGATCCCGGACCCGACCTGGCCAGCTACCCGCTGAGTCAGGTGCCCGACGATGCGGCGGTACTGGTACGCGCCCTGCTTACCGCCGACCGTAATCAGGAGTACCTGCGCCTGCAGATGACCGACCAGCAGCGCGCCACCACCACGGCCTACGATTTTCGGCCCTTCATCATCGCCGACGCCGACACCGGCCACGGCGGTGATCCACACGTGCGCAACCTCATCCGCCGCTTCGTCGAGGTTGGAGTGCCTGGCTACCACATCGAGGACCAGCGCCCGGGCACCAAGAAGTGCGGCCACCAAGGCGGCAAGGTTCTGGTGCCGTCCGACGAACAGATCAAGCGTCTCAACGCCGCTCGTTTCCAGCTCGACGTGATGCGAGTCCCGGGCATCATCGTCGCGCGCACCGATGCCGAAGCAGCCAATCTGATCGACAGCCGCGCCGACGAACGGGACCAGCCTTTCCTGCTGGGCGCCACCAAACTCGATATCCCCTCCTACAAGTCCTGCTTCCTGGCCATGCTCCGGCGCTTCTACGAACTGGGCGTCAAGGAACTCAACGGTCACCTGCTCTACGCTCTCGCCGATGCCGAGTACGCCGCCGCCAACGGCTGGCTCGAGCGTTCCGGCATCATGGGCCTGATCTCCGACGCCGTTAACTCCTGGCGCGAAGACGGGATGCAGACCATCGACGACCTTTTCGACCAAGTCGAATCCCGGTTCGTGGCCGCGTGGGAGGACGACGCCGGCCTGATGACCTATGCAGAGGCCGTGGCCGAGGTGCTCGCGTTCGGTCAAAGCGAAGGCGATCCGGTGCCGATGAGCCCCGAAGAATGGCGGACTTTCGCCGCGCGCGCATCGCTTTATGCGGCTCGGCAAAAGGCGAAGGAAATGGGCGTCGACCCCGGCTGGGACTGCGAGTTGGCAAAAACGCCAGAAGGCTACTACCAAATCCGGGGCGGCATACCGTATGCAATCGCCAAGTCGCTTGCGGCGGCACCATTTGCCGACATCCTCTGGATGGAGACCAAGACGGCCGACCTCGCCGACGCGCGGCAGTTCGCCGAGGCGATCCATGCCGAGTTCCCGGACCAGATGTTGGCCTACAACCTCTCGCCGTCGTTCAACTGGGATACCACCGGCATGACCGACGAGGAGATGAAGCGCTTCCCCGAAGAGCTGGGCAAGATGGGCTTCGTCTTCAACTTCATCACCTACGGTGGGCATCAGATCGATGGTGTTGCCTCCGAAGAATTCGCAACGGCGTTGCGACAGGACGGCATGCTGGCGCTGGCTCGGCTGCAGCGCAAGATGCGCCTCGTCGAGTCCCCTTATCGCACACCACAGACCCTGGTCGGCGGCCCGCGCAGCGATGCTGCGCTGCAAGCCTCGTCCGGACGCACGGCGACTACCAAGGCGATGGGCAAGGGCTCCACACAGCACCAACATCTCGTGCAGACCGAGGTGCCCAAGAAGCTGCTGGAGGAGTGGCTGGCGCTGTGGAGCGATCACTACCAGCTGGGCGAAAAGCTGCGCGTTCAGCTGCGGCCTCGCCGCGCCGGCTCCGACGTGCTGGAACTGGGAATCTACGGCAACGACGACGAACAGTTGGCCAACGTCGTGTTCGATCCCATCAAGGACCGCCACAGCCGCAGCATTCTCACCGTGCGTGACCAGAACACGTTCGCTCACAAGCTTCGCCAGAAGCGGCTGATGACCTTGATCCACCTCTGGCTGGTCCACCGGTTCAAGGCTGACGCGGTCTACTACGTCACGCCTACCGAAGACAACCAGTATCAGACCTCAAAGATGAAGTCGCATGGGATCTTCAGCGAGGTCAACCAGGACGTGGGCGAGATCATTGTCGCGGAGGTCAACCGCCCGCGCATCGAGGAGTTGCTGACGGCGGACCGGGTGGCGCTGCGACAGTTGATCACCAAGGGCGACTAGGCGTACATCTGCCGCTCGGGAGTTCACCCAGCGAGGTTCCAGTCAGCCGGATGGCACGATGGATTGACCGTGCCATCCGGCAGGAACTACGACGGCTACGGGGTGACGCTCTGGAAGAACAAGCCCGACAGGCTGCTGCCGACATTGGCGAAGCCCGACACCAGACTGGTCATCGCTAACGGCAACGTGCCGGTGTTGGCGAAGCCCGAAACACCGGTGCCCAGGTTGGAGAAGCCCGAGAACACGCTGCCGTAGTTTTGGTAGCCCGAGCCACCAATCAGTCCGGTGGCGTTTGTGTTGAACCAGCCCGACAGCCCTGATCCGTTGTTGCCAAACCCAGAACTGCCGCCCGCTCCGGCATTGAAGAAGCCCGATGACGGCGCAGTGCTCGAGTTGAGGAAACCTGAACCGGCGGGGATCGAAACTTGCGCCAACGTACCGGCCGGCACGTGAATGCTCGGGATGGTGAGCGCAGGCGTGGTGAAAGACGCCAGGCCTATCGGCGGGATGGTGAGTTCCCCTGTTGTCGTGGGCGGAATGTTGATCTGCGGGAGGGTGAACCCACCAACCGCAATCGGATCGATGGTGAACGGCTCAGTCGCAGGGCTCCGGCGTTGTTGATTAGCAGGCTTGTGAGCTGGGGAATTGTGGATTGAGGAGGTCTAGGCGGCGGTTGGCGGTCAAAGCGGTGATCCGGCAGGCTTCGGCGATGTTGTCGGCGCCGTTGAGGCGGTGCAGATTGATCGCGGTGTTGCGTAGCGTTGCTAGGACCTGTGCGCCGTTTCCGGTATGTGCCCTTTGATGGTCTTCGTCGAAGGTGACGTCGCGTATCCAGTGCAGGCTGTTCTCGATTCCCCAGTGTTGACGCATCCAGGTCATGATCGCGGTAGGGCGGGCGTGCTCGAACGGTAGGCTGTAGATGGCATAGACCACCTCCACGCTGCGCTGGTCGGTGGCGGTGATCAAGCGTTCACGAGTGATCCGGATGATTTGTTTTGCGTAGGGGAAGCCGATTCCTCGTGCAGCGGTGATGATTTGCAGGGTGCGGGTCTCGACACGGCCGTGGTCGCGGGAGTCGTCGGTAGCGGCTGTGGGCACCTCGGCCCAGGGCAGCGCGGTGATACGCGCAAGTATTTTGGCTTGGTTGGACTTGACGATCATCAGGTAGTGCGACTTCAAGGTGGCGCAGATCAACTTCGCGGTGACGACCTGGGTATGCATCGCATCCACGGTGACCAGCCACCGCAAGCTACCCGGCAGCAGCGTGAGCAGGGCACGTACGCAGGGAATTTCATTGCTTTTCTCGGCGACAGCGAGTTGACCGAGCACCAATCGGGCACGGTGGGCGAACACCGACACGAGATGCGTGGCTGTCGCTTTGGCGCGTAAAGCACCACGCAGCATCTTGCCGTCCAACGCGATCGGCACCAATCCACTGGGGTCGCTGCTGGCCACGTGTGCAGTGAAGTAACTGCCCATCCTGGCGTTGAGGTCGGCGGGGTCTAGCCGAGACAAAACAGCGCGGAAGGTCTTCTCACTGGGCCGCCGGAACCGGACCCCTAATTAGGCCAACACATCATCGGGAGCGGTGGCCGCCCATGTGGCAAAACCAGCATAGCCGCGCATCCCCGCGGCAGTGGCCAGAACCGCGATCGCCAACAAAGCCATCAGCGAATACCTCCGACCGCGTGGGTCCCTCAGGTCTGGCACCGAGGCCAACACATCGAGAAACTCCGATCCGATGAGCTCGCTGCGCTCACCAGGACTCCAGCGGTCGAACACCTCTGGAACCGACGACACAGGCAATACTGAAACGGTAGGCACGGGCAACTCCAGACCAACGACGAACAGTAACCAACTCGATCGTTCTCCAGATAGCCCGTGCCTACACTCCGGCCCCAATAGCGCGGCACCAAAGATCATCAACCCAGCTCACAAGCCTGCTAATCAACAACGCCGGAGCCCTGCAGCAAGGCCCGACCAAACAAGGCCCGACCAACAGTGGCGACGAGAGCGGAGAGTGACATGAGATCCCAAGCCAGGACGACATTCGCAGTTTTTGGCGGCGGCGCCATGCTTGTTCTGGCGGTGGCCTGCGGTGGCGGCGAAAACAAGGCGCCAAGTAGCACAACGCCGACCACGACACCCACAACAACAGTCCCATCCAGCCCATCCAGCTCACCTACGACAGAGTCGTCACCGGCGCCGGGCGGTCCGTCCGGCACTGGAGGCCCAGAGGGCGGGGGCGGCGGCGTGCCCGGCGGTCCCACCGGCAGCGGCGGTCCGGGTGGGGGAGGCGGCAGCATCCCGGGTGGGCCCACCGGCGGCGGTGGACCAGGCGGTGGCGGCGGCACCATTCCCGGCGTGGGTGGGCGCGGCGGCGGGCCGGGCGGTGGCGGCGGCTGCATCGGCAACATCTGCGGCAGCTACCCGTGATCGCGAGACGTCACTGAGACTTTCTTGAACTTTGCGGCGACGTTCGCCCCGGCCCTGGTGGCCCAGGCGCGTTAGTTGATGCGTTCCGGCGACGGTCGGTCCGCGTTATGGTTCGGTCAAGGCCGATCGCAAGGGAGCCTCGACATGGCCAAGCTCAGGTTCGGATATTTCATCGCCCCGTTCCACCGTGCCGGCACCAATCCAACGCTGGCCCTGCAACGCGATCTGGAGTTCGTCGAACATCTGGATGCCCTCGGGTTTGATGAGGCCTGGATCGGGGAACATCACTCGGCCGGCAGCGAGATCATCAGTTCACCGGAGGTCTTCATCGCCGCCGCCGCCGAACGGACCAAGCGGATCCGCCTTGGCACGGGGGTCATATCGCTGGCCTATCACAATCCGCTCTGGGTCGCTGACCGGCTGATGCTGCTCGATCATCTCACTCACGGTCGGGTGATCGGAGGCATGGGACCAGGTTCACTGCCCACCGATTCAGCGATGATCGGGCTTACCCCCACCGACACCCGCGAGCTGCTGGAAACCAACCTCGACATCGTCGTCCGGCTGTTGGCTGGGCAAACCGTGACCGCCAAGACCGCAACACATCAACTGTTCGACGCGAGATTACAGCTTGCGCCCTTCTCGGAAGGGGGGATCCCACTGGCGGTTGCCGCCGTCGCGTCGCCGACCGGTGCGCGGCTGGCCGGCAGGCATGGCATCGGCCTGCTGTCGATCGGAGCGACGCTGACGATCGAGGGCTTCGATGCGCTGGCCTATCACTGGGGCATCGTCGAAGAGCGCGCCGCGGCGTTCGGCACCCACGCCGACCGCAAGAACTGGACCCTGGTCGGGCCGTTTCACATCGCCGAGACCGATGCGCAAGCCCGTGCCGACGTGAAATTCGGCATCGAGCCTTGGTTCCGATATTTCCAAAAAGTTGCCGCGTTCCCCCAGATGACCATGCCTGGAGAACAACTTGACGAGATGATCGACATCATCAACGAGAACGGCGCCGGTGTGATCGGTACCCCGGAGCGGGCGCGGGCACAGGTCCAGCGACTGTGGGATCAATCTGGTGGATTCGGCTGCATGCTGCAGATGGGCCACGAATGGGCAAATCCCGCGGCGACCAGACGTTCCGCCGAGCTGTTCGCCGCCGAAGTGATGCCGCACTTTCAGGGACAAGCCCAGCCCACCCTCGACGCTGCCGTGCGTGCCGGCGAAGTGCGGGAAGGTCTGGCCCAGACGCAGCTGTAGGCCATCGACCACATGACCAAGAAATATCAGCAAGAACTCGACGGCAAGTAGCCGCTGGGGCCGAAAGCCGTTGCAGCTGAAGCTCAGCACTCACCGATTAGGGCAAGCGCTAGCCGGTGCTGGAGGCCTCCCGCTCGGCCGCCTTGACGAGTCGACCTGCAAAGAACTTGACCGCGTTGCCCAACGCCGCACGCATCACCGGCCCCGTTCCGCGAACTCCTTCGGAAAAAGAGCCGCTCCAGCGGATGTCGGTGCCGCCGGATGCGTTCGGGGTGAAGACCACTTCGCCGTGATAGTCCTTGGCCGGAGTCGAAGACCCAACCATCTTGTAAACGTGGCGGCGGTCCTGCTCGTACTCGACGGTCTCCTCCTGCACGAGCATGGGCCACATGCCTACCTTGCGAATCGCCCCGACACCGCCCGGTGCCGGGTCACCTTGCCGCGCCCAGCTCGACTGCATGACGATTGGCTTGGCCCAGTTAGCCCAGTTGGCGCCGTCCGTCGCGAGCCGGAACAGCGTCGCGGCAGGCGCGCTACTGGTCTTGGTGACTTCGAAGGAGAACTTGCGACCCGACATACCCACTCCCGATCTCACGAATGCCTGCAACGGTGCTGCCGCGTACCCTACCGGCACGCCCGACGCTGATCCGTCCGGCCCAACGCCGACCAGGCAAAATGGCCCCCTTGCCCAAATCTCGAGGGCATACTCAGCTTGTGTCGAACGTCGAAGCCCCCGCTGTTCCGCCCCCGCCGTCACAAGCCGACGTCGACGCGGCGTTGCGGATCATCAAGCCGCTGCGAAAACTGATCAAGCCCAAGGTATATGGCATCGAGAATGTGCCAACCGAGCATGCGTTGCTCGTCGGCAACCACAACACACTCGGCATGGTCGATGCCCCGTTGCTCGGCGCGGAGCTGTGGGAGCGGGGCCGGCTGGTCCGCTCCCTCGGAGATCACGCGACTTCAGAATTCCGGGGTGGCGCGAGGCCCTGATGCGGATGGGCGTCGTCGAAGGAACCAGAGAGATCACCTCGGAGCTGATGCAGCGCGGCGAGCTGATCATGGTGTTCCCCGGTGGCGGCCGGGAGGTCAACAAGCGCAAGAACGAGCGCTACAAGTTGGTGTGGAAGAACCGACTGGGGTTCGCACGCTTAGCGATCCAACATGCATATCCCATCGTGCCGTTCGCTTCGGTCGGGGCTGAGCACGGCATCGACATCGTGCTCGATACAGATTCACCGCTGATGGCACCGACCCAGTTCCTGGCCGACAAGCTGCTCGGCATGCGCGAAGGGCCGCCTCTGGTCCGCGGCGTCGGGCTGACTCCGGTGCCCCGGCCCGAGCGGCAGTACTACTGGTTCGGCGAGCCGATCGACACCACGGAGTTCGCCGGCCGGGAAGCCGACGATAGCGCCGCGCGCAAGGTGCGCGAGCGTGCGGCGGCTGCGATCGAGGAGGGTATCGAGCTGATGCTCGCCGAACGCGAACGCGATCCGAATCGCTCGGTGGTCCGCCGATTGTTGCGGTCGGACGCCTGATAAATACGCGAGTCGCACCCGAAAATTCGGCGCTGTGATTGGACCCGCGAGCCGGCCGCTGGCCGCCTGGCCGTCCGTCGATGACGCTGGCTGAGTCGTGGCGCCGCCGACCTCCACTCGCTAGCGCATTCAATCGCTGGCGCAGCCGGGGGAGAGATTCCTGGTTGTGCGACTCGCTTATCCGATGGACCGTCCGATCCGACGAGGTTTACGGGCAGCACGCGGGCGTGTGCGAGTCTTTATGTGGTGAAGGGGATTCGACAACGGTGATCGCGCGTGATGAGGCTGAGGCTCAGGCGTCGTCTGCACCCGACCAGGTGGGCTTGGTTCGGTGGAATCCGGTTTCCTCGACGCATCGGCGCGGATGGCGAAGCAAGTGGGCACCACTTCTGGTGATTGCGGTGATGCTCGGCGCCTGCGGCGGCCCGCCCCCTGCCGTCACCCCGCCGCCTACTACGGACAATTCCGATCTCAAGACCCGCAGCCAGCGGGTGCTCGACGGCGCCGTCAATCCCGATGAACCGGGCTGCTCGGCCGCAGTAGGCGTTGAGGGCGTTGTCATGTGGACCGGTGTCCTCGGGATTGCGGACCTGGCTACCAACAAGAAGGTCACCAAGGACACCGTGTTCGACATCGGCTCGGTTTCCAAGCAGTTCACCGCCACCGCGGTGCTGCTCCTGGTCAACGAGGGCAGGCTGACGCTCGATGACCCGTTGGCCCACTATGTTCCCGACCTTCCGGACTGGTCGTCCGCCGTCACCGTCGCGCAACTGATGCACCACACCAGCGGCATCCCCGACTACACCGGCTTGCTCGAGGCCCAGGGGTACCAAATGAGTGACCGGACAACCCAAGCTCAAGCCTTGGCCGCGATACAAGGGGCACCTGAGCTGGAATTCAAGCCCGGTACCCGCTTCGAGTACTCGAACTCCAACTATCTGCTGCTCGCCGAGATCGTGCGGCTGGTCTCCGGCAAATCGCTACCTGACTTCCTGAGCATCGAGATATTCCGCCCGCTGGATCTGGCCATGGTCGTGGATCCGATCTCGGCAGATCCCGATGAGGCGGTCTCCTACGGCGAGGGCGACACCGGCAACCCACCGCAGTTCCCGGTGCTCCACTCAGGTTGGGAGCAGGTCGGCGATGGCGCTATCCAGACCACGCCCAGCCAACTCGTGCTCTGGGCCGACAACTACCGAACCGGCAAAGTGGGCGGCCAGAAGCTGCTTGACGAGCAACTTGCCGGTGCCGTGGAAACCGAACCCGGCAGCGGCGACCGGTATGGCGCCGGCATCTTCTCCCGTGCCAACGGCACCCTCGACCACGACGGCAGCTGGGCCGGATTTGTCACTGAATTCCGGATCAGCAGCGACCGGCGTACTTCGGTGGCCGTCAGCTGCAACACGGAAGGACAAGATCCCGAAAGCCTGGCCGATGCAATCGGACGCCTGTGGATGTAGCCGCAGGCACCCCAGGTTGACGGCCGCTCGAGCACCGGATTCGGGTGTCAAACCCGGCCAACGACGACCAAAACGTCATTCCGATGTAACAGAGCCAGAGCGGGCTGCAATCATTCACGGTATGGCGCAACCTTCTGTCCTCACCACCGATGATGGCCTACCGTCCGGCGTAGCGGGTGCCTGCGACTCCCGGTTCTCCGGGGTCGTGCGTGCCTTCGCGGGGTTGTACCCGGGACGCAAGTTCGGCGGCGGGGCGCTATCGGTTTACATCGAGGGCCGTCAAGTGGTCGACGTCTGGACGGGCTGGGCCGATCGCAACGGCGAAGTCCCTTGGACTGCTGACACCGGAGCAATGGTGTTCTCGGCCACCAAGGGCCTGGCCGCCACCGTGATTCACCGCCTGGTGGATCGCGGGCTGCTGGATTACGACGCCCCCGTGGCCGACTACTGGCCGGAGTTCGGTGTCAAGGGCAAGTCGGCAATCACCGTCAGCGACCTGCTGCGGCATCGATCCGGGCTATCGCACCTCAAAGGTGTCGGTAAGAAGGAAATACTGGATCACCTCCGGATGGAGGAGAAGCTGGCGGCGGCACCGCTGGATCGCACGCACGGCAAGATGGCGTACCACGCAGTGACCTACGGTTGGCTGCTGTCCGGTCTGGCCCGCGCGGTGACCGGCAAAGGTATGCGTGACCTGTTCCGTGAAGAACTCGCCCGCCCGCTCGACACGGATGGTCTCCATCTAGGCCGCCCGCCGGCCGATGCGCCGACCACCGCGGCACAGACGCTGCTACCACAATCCAAGATCCCCCACTACTGGACTTCATCGCGCCAAAAGTCGCCGGACTGTCCTTTTCTGGTCTACTTGGCGCCGTCTACTTCCCGGGAATTCTGTCGATGTTGCAGGACGACATGCCATTTCTGGACGGCGAGATCCCAGCGGTCAACGGCGTGGTGACGGCGCGCGCCCTGGCCAAGACGTATGCGGCGCTGGCCAATGACGGTGTCATCGACGGCATGCAACTGTTGTCGTCGGACGCGGTAAGCGGACTGACCGGCAAGGCCGAGCTGTGGCCAGATCTCAATCTTGGTCTTCCCTTTACCTACCACCAGGGCTACCAATCCTCTCCCGTCCCAGGACTGCTGGGGGGATACGGCCACATCGGTCTGGGCGGAACCATCGGATGGGCAGACCCCGAGAGCGGCAGCGCCTTCGGCTACGTACACAACCGGCTGCTGACCTTGCTGCTCTTTGACATCGGTTCGTTCGCCGGGCTGGCGCCGCTGTTGAGCAGTGCTGTCTCGACCGCCCGGCGGGAGGGCCCGCTAGAGGTACCGCACTTCGGTGCTTCCTACCGCGAGACTGGTTAGCAACCGCTGGCGGCCGGAGAAACCAGCTGAAACCAGCCGGTCGGTGTGGCTCAGAAGGTCGCCCGGGCCAAGAATCGTCTCAGTGCCTCGGCCGAGCCGTCGACATCAACCCGATCTGGGCGACGACGCCCCCACAGCAGCAGAACCAGATCCGACGCGGTGGCACTGACCGTGGCATCGGCCACGGTCTCGATCGGCATGGCATGGCAATGCCCATCCCCGACTCGGACCGTCCATTGGGTATCGGTATCGCAGGCGCGTAACGAGATTGTCTGAAACGGCCCGGCCAAATCCTTCGACATCGCCGGCAACACATCATCGATGAACTCTGACACGCCATCGGCGGCTAAGTTTGATTCGATCGGTTCCTCGGGCGCTACCGCAGTTACGGCGTCCCAACAGTGCACCGCGGTTTCGTGCGCAACTCGGCGCCGGATAAATCCCACGTCTTGTCGACGTCCCCAAGTCCATGCCGGTACGGCGGGATCGATACCTGCGAACGTGTCACTGGTCTCGGCCACACCGTCGCGAAACCAGTCCACCAGGTTCGGCGGCCGCGCAGGCTCCTGGTAGGTCTCCGGTCCAGTAATGGCTCCGACAGCCACCTGCCGCCAAAACGTGTGCACGACACCGACATGCCAGATCAGGTCTGCGATGGTCCATCCGGCGCAGCTCGGCACCGGACGATCCAGGCCCGCCTCCGACACGGCGACAATCCGATCGCCGTCGCGCCGCAGCGCGGCCAGGTAGTCGACCCCCATGCCTGGCGATGGTACCGCCAGCCCTCGCCACGGCAGCACCGGGAAGCCCGCTCCCAGAATCAGGCCGCAGCCGCTAGCTCCGTGTTGGGGATGGACATATCCGATCACGGTCTACTGACATGACAAACAGTGCATCGCGCTCTTGCGCGGGTCGATTGGCCGCGGTCACTGGGGTTGGCACCGGGCCCCGGCGGACTTGCTAGGCGATGGCTGATTCGTGTTGCTGTGCACCCGGCCAGTTACACCGCCCGGCCTCACCCGCCATACCCTCGATCGGGCAGCACCTCCATACCCAGAACGAGGGCGGCGGCCTCGTCCAGGGATAGGCGTCTGCCCTCGTTGGTGGCGGTGCGATAGTCGGCTTCGGAAAGTTGCTTGCGGACTTGGCGTTCGCATTGTTCGTGGAATGGCCCCACGTGTGCCGAGACGGCGCCGCCGGCGCCGGCAGCGCGGCTCACGGCGGCTGCGGCGGCCATCAAAACCGCGGCGCGCCGCGGATCGTTTCTGGCCGCGGCAATCCAGGAACCCGTCTCCAGAAATGTCGCGCAGGTGAAGGTGTCGTTGATCGTCCGCGACAGTTGCAGGCCTTCCCGGTTAGCGTGCTCAGCCAGGTCCAGTTGCCCCAGCGCCAGGCGACTAGCCGCCAGGCCCGCCAAGAGGTAGGTCCGCAAGACGATGTCCTGGCCGTGGGCTTTGGACAGGGCGAGGCCCTGCTCGGCGTGGGCCACCGCGGTGTGGGCGTCATTGGCGGCGGCCGACGTCCATATCATCACTATGAGGGCATAGATTTGCACCCGGAATTCGTCGGCGCTGGCCAGCGACTGCTCGGCCAAGCTCCGCGCCAGGTCTAGCTCGCCGCGCAGCAGGGCGAGCGCTCCTTCGTTGGCGTTGAAGTAGGCGAGGGAGTTGTGGTCGGTCACGGTGGTGAGCAGTTCACGAGCTTCTGCCTGTCGAGCGGCCATGGTGGGCATATCGACCTGCAAAAAGGCTAGTTCGGCCGCTGCGACGATCGCCTGCAGTCGCGCCGCGTTGGGTTCGGCGGGGGCGGCGTCGAGGGCCTTTTCGATCCATCGGCGCCCTTGCTGGAGCATCCCGATAGCGGTCCAGGGATCGCGTAGGTTGGTGGCCATTTCCACGGCATCGGCGGGTGCAACGGTCAGCGCAACCTGCAGCGCTTCTTGCAGGTTGGGCATCTCCCGTCGCAGGCGGTGAAGCCAGTCGAGTTGATGTTCGCCAAACCATTCCTCGCAGGCTTTCTCGGCGAGCTGGCGGTACCAATCAAGGTGGCTGCGGTGCAGCTCGGCTTGCTCTTGCACGCTGAGCTTGGCGTATCCAAATTCACGCAGCGTTGCCAGCTGCCGAAAACGCAGCACGTCTTGGGCCGCGGTGCGGATGAGGATCGATTTGTCCTCGAGGGCACACAACGCCTCGAGTAGCTCATCGTCGGACATCTCTGGCGCGCAGATCCGTTGAACGGCGTTTGGCTCAAAGCCACCGGCGAACACCGACAACCGTGCCCACAGTTGTTGCTCGGCCGGGGTACAACGCTCATAACTCCAACTGATGCACCAGTTCAACGTGCGCTGGCGAGCCGGCGCCCCGCGCTTGCCATGGGTCAAGAGCCCCGCCCGGTCCGAAACCCGCGCGGCGATCTGTTCGACGGCCATCGTCCGCAACAACGGAGCGGCCAGTTCGATGGCCAATGGCAGCCCGTCAAGCTGAGCACAGATGTGCGCGACGGCCGCAGCATTGCGCTCGGTGAGCTTGAAACTGCGCTGGCTGGCACGGGCATGTTTGACAAACAACGCCACGGCATCGCAGCGGGCCAAATCCTGCAGACCAGGCAGGTGACTGGTATCGGGAACCGACAGCGGAGGAACCGGCAGCACCACTTCGGTATCGATGTCAAAGAACTCTCGGCTGGTCGCCAGAATCTTCAGCCTCGGGCAGCGTGCCAGCAGTGTCTGGATGAACGGGACCGCCGCGTCAATGATGTGTTCACAGTTGTCGAGCACCAGCAGTGCCTCACGGTCAGCCAGAGTTTCGACCATCACCTCCAACAGCGGCCTGGCGGTCTGATCGCGAATGCCCAGCGCCGCGGCCGCCGCCGCAACCAACAGCTCACCATTGCTCAGGTCGCCCAGCTCGATCAACCACACGCCATCGCGAAATTCCCCGACACATTCGTGGGCGGCCCACACCGACAAGGTCGACTTACCGATTCCACTGATCCCGGTCAACGTCACCAATCGCGAATTCAAGATCAACTCTTTGAGTTCGGCAAGTTCGGCCTCACGACCGACAAACCCAACAAGCGGTGGCGGCAGATTCCCCTGTGCCGGCGCTCTGACTCCGTCAAGCAACAAAGCGGTAATCATGTGGGTGAATTCGCGACGAGCGACCCGCCCAAGCTGGACAGACCACCCTGCGCCAGAGACGAGGCTGAAAAACGCTTCGGTCAGCCAGTCTGCGGTCACGTCGGTGCGGAACTCTCCGGCGCGTTGGCCGCGCAGAAAAATCTCCTCGATCTCGGAGTTGATTTCACGCCACTCGGCAACCGACTTCCGGGTCTCAAAGCTTTGACCTTGCACGTAGCGCAGCGTCAGGTAGCCCGCCACCGGCTCGCAAGCCGCAACCAGTATCCGCAGCGCATCAGTAGGTGAATATTCCTGCCAGTGAGAGGTTTTCAGCGCATCACGCATCTGCTCGATGGCCGCGTGATCCAGCGCCTCGAGCAATGCGGTACGTCCGTCGAAGTGGCGGTACAGCGTTGAGTGGCTGACCCCCGCGGCAGCGCCGATCTCATCCAGGGTGGCGTTGGGCCGCGTGCTGAGAAAGTCAGCTGCGGCGCGCAGCAGACGCTCGGTTTCCATTCAGACTCTCACTTGGTCTCTACTTCGTCTATGGCATTCGGTGCTACTGGTCATACAGAGCACCCTTCCGCGCCTGCTCACCGGTTGCCACCCGGCCTGGACCACGCGCGGGAGTGAAACCGTGTATCCGCCTGGTAAGGCGGGTGCTTTTTGAAGACCTCAGTCTAGATTCCAGGCTTGCCTCTCGCGGCGAGTCCTGGGTGACTTCGCCGCGCCGCGCGCGTGCACAGCCACCTACACAGGTCCAACACGCACCGTCTGAATCCGCTCCCACCAGCTAAACTGGGCCAGACCATGTCGGTGCCAGCTCTGCCATCTCCAGTTGCTGCTCAGCCCAGCCGGGCCCGCAGGCGCAACTGGCCGCGCGTGCTACTTGCCGCACCAGCGCTGATGGCGGCAACCGCATGGCTCCCACCCACCCCCGACGTCACGGCCGGTCCAACCGCGACCAACTCCGCCAAGGTCGACACACAAACCAACCCCACTGAGCCACAACACAGTTGGACTTCCCAGGCCGCGCAAGAAGAACGAGGATGCAGCAGCGGGCGCGGCGTATGGTGGCGCTGCGGGCGAGATTGAGCCCCGCACCAACCACCATCGCCCGACGCTAGAACTCAACAATCAGTACCCACACCAGGGCGGCTGCCACCAACAACAGCGCCGTCAGAATCGCCGCGCGCACAATCGCGGACTGCCGGTGGAACCAGTCACGCAGCTGGGCGAACCGCCAATCGGTCCAGGCATACGCGCGCGCGGCCCAATCGGACTCGATCGCCAGGACACGGAACGCGACCAGGACCGCGGGAATGCCCAGCTCCGGCAGCAGCACCATGAGAGGTACGGATGCGATCAGCAGCGCCGCACCGAAGACGGCGAGCAGTACGCGAAGCACCATCGGCTTGGCCCGCGCCCGGTCTCGGTAGGCGAGCACGCGCGCGAATGCCGCATCGCGAGTCGTGGCCGCGGGGTTGCAGTCGCCTGAGTCCACGGATACCCCTGCCTCGAGCCGATCGACGGGCCCGCTAGGCACGGACTTTAGTGGACCGATAGGCCAGCCAAGGGGTGATCGGTGCGTCGCCGGGGTGGCCGAGGCCACAAGGTGCTTGCGGTGCCAGACCTGCGCGGTTGCTTAGACTGCGGTTATGAATGACGGTTCCCGGCAGGACTCCGCGGCTCCAAAAGGCCTGCTAGAGATCGAGGACTGCCTGGATGCCGGCGGCAACATCGAGCTGCCGCCGGGCACCACGCTGATCTCTCTCATTGAACGCAACATTGCCAATGTCGGCGACTCGGTGGCGTATCGCTACCTGGACCACAATCGGACGGCGCAGGGGCACGCCCTGGAGGTCACCTGGTCAGAATTCGGCGTCCGGTTGCAGGCCATCGGTGCCCATGTGCAGAAGTTCGCCGGCGACGGTGATCGGGTTGCGATTCTCGCGCCGCAGGGC
Organism: Mycobacterium liflandii; assembly: GCF_022354805.1. Lineage (NCBI taxonomy): Bacteria > Bacillati > Actinomycetota > Actinomycetes > Mycobacteriales > Mycobacteriaceae > Mycobacterium > Mycobacterium liflandii. Next base: position 3,292,354 of record NZ_CP023138.1, read on the forward strand.
ATTGACTACGTCGCCGGGTTCTATGCGGCGATCAAGGCGGGCACGATCGCGGTACCGCTGTTCGCACCCGAACTCCCCGGCCACGCTGAACGTCTCGATACCGCGCTGCGCGACTCGGAACCGACGGTCGTGCTCACCACCGGCGCGGCAAAGCCTGCCATCGAGGAGTTTCTGGCGAACCTTTCCCACCTACGCAGGCCGCACATCATCACCATCGATGATGTGCCGGATTCGGCGGGGGAGTCTTTCGTTCCGGTCGAGCTCGACATCGATGCCGTTTCGCACCTGCAGTACACGTCCGGATCGACACGTCCACCGGTCGGTGTGGAGATCACCCACCGTGCCGTGGGCACCAACCTGGTGCAGATGATCCTGTCCATCGATCTGCTGAACCGCAACACGCATGGCGTCAGCTGGTTGCCGCTGTACCACGACATGGGTTTGTCCATGATTGGCTTTCCCGCGGTGTACGGCGGGCACTCCACGCTCATGTCGCCAACCGCGTTTGTCCGCAGACCGCAACGATGGATCCATGCCTTGTCGGCTGGATCGCGCACCGGACGCGTGGTCACCGCGGCGCCGAACTTCGCCTACGAATGGGCGGCCCAGCGTGGTCTACTCACACCCGGCGACGACGTCGATCTGAGCAATGTCGTACTGATCATCGGTTCAGAGCCGGTCAGCATCGATGCCGTCACGACGTTCAACAAGGCGTTCGCGCCCTACGGGCTACCGCGCACAGCGTTCAAACCCTCCTACGGGATCGCAGAGGCGACGCTGCTGGTGGCAACCATCGACCATGCCGCTGAGCCCACGGTCGTCTACCTCGACCGCGAACAGCTGGGCGCCGGTCACGCCGTACGCGTGGCCGCCGAGGCACCCAACGCGGTGCTTCAGGTGTCCTGCGGCCGCGTCGCCCGCAGCTTGTGGGCCGTGATCGTCGATCCCGATACCGGCACCGAATTGTGTGACGGCGAAGTCGGCGAAATCTGGCTGCAAGGCAACAACGTCGGTCGCGGTTACTGGGGACGGCCCGAAGACACCGAGCGGGTGTTTGGCGCCAAGCTGCATTCGCAGCTCGACGAAGCTAGCCACGCCGCCGGCGCCGCGCTCGACGGCGCCTGGCTAAGAACCGGTGACCTGGGCGTCTACCTCGACGGCGAACTGTATGTCACCGGCCGAATCGCCGATCTGATCGTCATCGATGGACACAACCACTATCCCCAGGACATCGAGGCCACCGTTGCCGAGGCCTCACCCATGGTCCGGCGGGGATATGTGACAGCGTTCGCGGCACCCGCCAACGAATTGCCTACGGCCCAAGATTCGGATAGCCACAACACCAGCCCACAGCTGGTCGTCATCGCCGAACGGGCGGCCGGAACCAGCCGCGACGATCCACAGCCCGCGATCCAAGCCATCCGCGCCGCGGTGGCAAACCGCCATGGATTGGCGGTGGCCGAAGTGCGTTTCCTTCCCGCCGGCGCCATTCCGCGCACGACCAGCGGCAAGTTGGCTCGGCGGGCATGCCGCGGCCAATACCTCGGCGGGGTATTGGGAGTGCACTAGCACTCACCACGAGCCAAGCGAGCCGCTGCGCCGCTGATCGGCGAGGATTTCGCTGATGACATGGCGGGCACTGCCGGCCAGCTGAGGGTTGGTGGTCTGGTAGTAGGGAAGGGCAACGAGGGCGATCGACAAAGCCCGACCGCAACCGCGTGCCCAGGTTTCCGCGTCTACCCGCAGCATGGTGCGGAACTGCTCGCGCGCCGGCGCGGACAGCAGATTCCACGCGGGGATGAGGTCGACACTGGGGTCGCCCACGCCCATCAAGCCGAAATCGATCACCCCCGCCAACCGGCCGTCGACGGTCAGGATGTTGAACGGGGACAGGTCGCCGTGGAACCACGTCGGCGGCCCCGCGTACCCGGGGATGCGCAGCGCTCGTTCCCACGCGACGGTAACGGCATGGACGTCGAGGCGTCCGTCCAGCATCGCCAACGCGCCGCGGACCTGCTCATCCTGCTCGGCCAAGGGCTTTCCCCGCGCCGCGTCCGGCCCGCCTGCGGGGTCGATGCGGCGCAGGGCGCCGATGAAGTCGGCCAGGTCCCGAGCAAGTCCGATGGGTTCGACAAGCTGGCCGACCTTCGGATTCTCACCGGTGACCCAACGGCAGATCGACCACGGCCAAGCGAACCCCTGCGCCGCGGCACCCAGCCCCACTGGGACCGGGCTGGCAACGGGCAGCTGCGGGGCGATTCGACCGAGCCAGCGCTGCTCGGTTCGCAGGCTCGCCACCGCCCAGTGGATCCGCGGAAGCCGAACCGCCATGTCGGTTCCGAGCCGGTACATGGCGTTGTCTGTGCCGGCCGAGTCGATCGGTGTCAGTGGCAGGTCCGCCCAGTGCGGGAATTGGGTGGACACCAGCCGCCGGACCAGCGATGCGTCGATGTCCACCTCGTCGGCGTGCATCTTGGCGGCGGGAGCTCTCAGCCGCTTCTCGAACCTGATACTGCCGTCGGGTAGATCCCCGGCCGCGCTCCAGCCCAGTTTGCGGTAAAAGCCGGCGGCACGACTCGAGCCGTCGGTAGTCAGCCAGATCGCCGCGTGCCGTTCAAACAGCGTTGCTTCCACGCGCCGCATCAACGCGCTTCCCACACCGCGACCCTGAAACTGCGGTCGAACAAAGCAGGCGAACACGCTGCCGGCGGTCGCATCGGCCATCGTGAAACCCGCGGTGACCCCGTCGACATCTGCGACCCACAGGCACGGCGAGGCGCGCATGGCCTCTCGCACCGATTCTTTGGTGATGCCGAGTTCGGCGAGTTGCTCGAGCGACAGATGGTTCTCGGTGACACTGGTGCGGATCTCGAACACCGCGTCGATATCGGCCTCGCCGGCGATCCTGACCCAAACCCCCCTGCTGAGGGTGCGCTCGTAGCGGTCGAAGACGTTTCCGTCCGGCTCGCGGATCCGGCTGGTGCGGCCAAAGCCAGCCCGCAGCGCGACCCGCGCCGAAGCCGAGTTCTCCGGCTCCACCTTGACCACCGCAACGGTGGCATCCAGCTGTGCCGCATAGCGGCACACCAGGTCGACCGCGCGGGTGGCCAGGCCGCGCCCGCGCCAGGCCGGGTAGAGGCCGTAGGCGACGTTGACCTCGCCGAAGGCCAGTCCCTCACCGGCAAATCGCAGTTCGACCGTCCCCGCCGGAACCTGCTGCGGCCCCACTCGGATCGCGAAGGCCCGCAGTGGTCCGCCGGTAGCCCATTGGTCACGGCAGTGTTCGAAGTACGCCGCCGCGCTGTGCTGGGTCACCACCCCGCCGCTGAGCCAGCGCGCTGTCAGCTCGTCTTGGCCGGCGACGTGCGCACTCACCTCATCGGGACGAAACGGCGAGAGCGTGACCGTGCCATCCGATAGCGGTGGGTCGACCATTCAGCGATTGTTGCCACCGACGTGTGCCGGGGCAACCGAATATTCCGGGGGCCGCAACGCATCTCGCACCAGCAGCGATATCACGGCCGAATGTCCGTGTACTGCAGGGTGTAGCCGTCGCTGGAAAACGTGAAGCCTTGTGCGCTCGTTTCACTTGCACAGGAGACACCGACGGATTCCTGAAAGTTGCACCGGAAACCGGCCGCATCGAGGACTTCGTTGAAGGGCAGAACCTTCGCCGGCTCAACGGCCGCAAAGGATTGTGCCTTGCTCAGCACGGCGAAGTGCGCCTCACCGGTCTCCTCGACCACGATCGCATTCGGCGCGTCGGTAGTCCCATCGGAGTTGGTCACCGTGTCTGGCGCACCGTGGATCCCGATCGCCGAACCACTGGCAGACTGACAACCGGCCTGGACATGGGGCAGGATCGCGCAACGCCAGCGACCGCTGGGCGACTCGAAGTAGTAGCCCGCGCGAGCGCTGCCGGTGTCCAAGAAGTAGTCGGCCGCGTTCGCCAGCTGCAGATTATTACTGGGAGTCGGCAGTGTGGACGTAGAAATTGTGGTGCCGGTTGGCGCCGGAGAGCTCTCTCCGGTGGTAACGCCCGGCCCATCGCCACACCCCGCCGTGCTCGCCAACAACAGAATTGCTGCCCATCTCCCGACGCCGGTACCGCTGATTCGCATACGGCCATGGTGGCATTACCGCGCCCAAGGCGGCCCCGGCTGGTCGAGCCGACGGTGCTGAACTTCGCACCGGCATGCGGTCGTGCGCTTTCACAGACTCGTCGCCTGCCCCATGATCAGCGGCGGTGGCGCCCCGGCGTGCGGATCGGCGCTGGCCTTGTAGAACGCCGGCAATGCGCCGGCCGCGGCGACGTATTCGGCATCAAGTTTCACCCGATACCACTGGATACCCATCGATGCAGAGATCTGCGGGTCGGCGCTTCCGACGTTGACGATCTCGGTGACCCGCACGCACCTCACACGTTGGTCCATGCGTAATGAGAACTGCGCCAGCCCGTCTCGGTCGTGATCCGGCGATGTTGCGCCATAGATCGCACGCATCGGCCGGCCCAGGTACCCCCAAGCCGCGCCGTAGTCGCGGTCGTTGACCGCGTTGAAGTAGTCCACGATCACCCGCTCGCCTTCATCAACGGGCCTGGTGACAGGCCTGCCGCCGGCGCATCCGACCTCTGCCGATGGCCGCCCGCACAGCGGGTAGCCGGCTCCGAACAGTGCCGTCACCGCGACCAATGCCGCACCGGCCGCGAGCCTGCCTCGCTTCCGTGAAGGGCCCACGGCAACCACGATAGGGCCGTGGTGCGAGCGGGCAGGCCCCAGGGCTCCGGCGTTGTTGACTAGCAGGCTTGTGAGCTGGGTTGATGATCTTTGGTGCCGCGCTATTGGGGCCGGAGTGTAGGCACGGGCTATCTGGAGAACGATCGAGTTGGTTACTGTTCGTCGTTGGTCTGGAGTTGCCCGTGCCTACCGTTTCAGTATTGCCTGTGTCGTCGGTTCCAGAGGTGTTCGACCGCTGGAGTCCTGGTGAGCGTAGCGAGGTCATCGGATCGGAGTTTCTCGGTGTGTTGGTCTCGGTGCTAGACCCGAGGGACCCACGCGGTCGGAGGTATTCGCTGATGGCTTTGTTGGCGATCGCGGTTCTGGCCACTGCCGCGGGGATGTGCGGCTATGCTGGTTTTGCTACATGGGCGGCCACCGCTCCCGATGATGTGTTGGCCCAATTAGGGGTCCGGTTCCGGCGGCCCAGTGAGAAGACCTTCCGCGCTGTTTTGTCTCGGCTAGACCCCGCCGACCTCAACGCCAGGATGGGCAGTTACTTCACTGCACACGTGGCCAGCAGCGACCCCAGTGGATTGGTGCCGATCGCGTTGGACGGCAAGATGCTGCGTGGTGCTTTACGCGCCAAAGCGACAGCCACGCATCTCGTGTCGGTGTTCGCCCACCGTGCCCGATTGGTGCTCGGTCAACTCGCTGTCGCCGAGAAAAGCAATGAAATTCCCTGCGTACGTGCCCTGCTCACGCTGCTGCCGGGTAGCTTGCGGTGGCTGGTCACCGTGGATGCGATGCATACCCAGGTCGTCACCGCGAAGTTGATCTGCGCCACCTTGAAGTCGCACTACCTGATGATCGTCAAGTCCAACCAAGCCAAAATACTTGCGCGTATCACCGCGCTGCCCTGGGCCGAGGTGCCCGCAGCCGCTACCGACGACTCCCGCGGCCACGGCCGTGTCGAGACCCGCACCCTGCAAATCATCACCGCTGTACGAGGAATCGGCTTCCCCTACGCAAAACAAATCATCCGGATCACTCGTGAACGCTTGATCACCGCCACCGACCAGCGCAGCGTGGAGGTGGTCTATGCCATCTGCAGCCTGCCGTTCGAGCACGCCCGCCCTACCGCGATCATGACCTGGATGCGTCAACACTGGGGAATCGAGAACAGCCTGCACTGGATACGCGACGTCACCTTCGACGAAGACCGTCAAAGGGCACATACCGGAAACGGCGCACAGGTCCTAGCAACGCTACGCAACACCGCGATCAATCTGCACCGCCTCAACGGCGCCGACAACATCGCCGAAGCCTGCCGGATCACCGCTTTGACCGCCAACCGCCGCCTAGACCTCCTCAATCCACAATTCCCCAGCTCACAAGCCTGCTAATCAACAACGCCGGAGCCCTGGGGCAGGCCCGCACCGTGCCGGTCAAACAGCAACCGTTCTAGGGACCCCAAATCATGAGATCTTCCATTCCATTGTTCATCGCAACAATGGTCGGAGCCGGACCGGTGACATCGAAGTAGATCTTCCCGGTCGATGATGCACCCTGTGGGATGGTGGCCCCGCTAATGGTGTTCGGGCCCGACGCTTGCCACAGGACTCGGTAGTTGACCCCGTCCGCGGTGCGAGCGTTGAACTGAGAAATCGCCGGAGTGACCGGGCCGCTGATTGCATTAACGGTGGCAGTGGCTTCCCAGACCTGGCCGGCTACCGGGTAGCCGGGGATCACGTCTGAGCTGGATTTGAGATCGCTGACTGTCCAGCCGAGCACAACTTGACCAACGGAGTCGGTCATCTTCAACTCACTGCCGAATTTGCCGGTGATCGGATATGCGGCGAATGCGATTGGTGCAGTGATGGTCGCGATGGTCGCAATTGCCACGACGGCCACCGCCGTCTTTATCATCGTGGTGAGCTTCATTGGTCCTCCTCCACTATTTTTTTGGAGCGATCACGCCGTTCAAACTTCCCGGCATGACTAACTCTAAGTCTTAAATGGCGTATTGCTCCCCACAATTTGGCAGCAAACACCACAGCCCACCTGGCCCAAGTACCTCGCCGGTACGGCGGACAGACGCCGAAGAATCTGTAATGTGGCCGTCGAGAAGACCTCTGGCAGACAACAATCCGGGCACGGGAATCAGGAGCACGAATGGTCGACTTGCCGCGCAACGAGCAACCGTTCGGCGGAGTTATCAACCCGGTGGGGGCCCAGGGCTCCGGCGTTGTTGATTAGCAGGCTTGTGAGCTGGGGAATTGTGGATTGAGGAGGTCTAGGCGGCGGTTGGCGGTCAAAGCGGTGATCCGGCAGGCTTCGGCGATGTTGTCGGCGCCGTTGAGGCGGTGCAGATTGATCGCGGTGTTGCGTAGCGTTGCTAGGACCTGTGCGCCGTTTCCGGTATGTGCCCTTTGACGGTCTTCGTCGAAGGTGACGTCGCGTATCCAGTGCAGGCTGTTCTCGATTCCCCAGTGTTGACGCATCCAGGTCATGATCGCGGTAGGGCGGGCGTGCTCGAACGGCAGGCTGCAGATGGCATAGACCACCTCCACGCTGCGCTGGTCGGTGGCGGTGATCAAGCGTTCACGAGTGATCCGGATGATTTGTTTTGCGTAGGGGAAGCCGATTCCTCGTACAGCGGTGATGATTTGCAGGGTGCGGGTCTCGACACGGCCGTGGCCGCGGGAGTCGTCGGTAGCGGCTGCGGGCACCTCGGCCCAGGGCAGCGCGGTGATACGCGCAAGTATTTTGGCTTGGTTGGACTTGACGATCATCAGGTAGTGCGACTTCAAGGTGGCGCAGATCAACTTCGCGGTGACGACCTGGGTATGCATCGCATCCACGGTGACCAGCCACCGCAAGCTACCCGGCAGCAGCGTGAGCAGGGCACGTACGCAGGGAATTTCATTGCTTTTCTCGGCGACAGCGAGTTGACCGAGCACCAATCGGGCACGGTGGGCGAACACCGACACGAGATGCGTGGCTGTCGCTTTGGCGCGTAAAGCACCACGCAGCATCTTGCCGTCCAACGCGATCGGCACCAATCCACTGGGGTCGCTGCTGGCCACGTGTGCAGTGAAGTAACTGCCCATCCTGGCGTTGAGGTCGGCGGGGTCTAGCCGAGACAAAACAGCGCGGAAGGTCTTCTCACTGGGCCGCCGGAACCGGACCCCTAATTGGGCCAACACATCATCGGGAGCGGTGGCCGCCCATGTAGCAAAACCAGCATAGCCGCACATCCCCGCGGCAGTGGCCAGAACCGCGATCGCCAACAAAGCCATCAGCGAATACCTCCGACCGCGTGGGTCCCTCGGGTCTAGCACCGAGACCAACACACCGAGAAACTCCGATCCGATGACCTCGCTACGCTCACCAGGACTCCAGCGGTCGAACACCTCTGGAACCGACGACACAGGCAATACTGAAACGGTAGGCACGGGCAACTCCAGACCAACGACGAACAGTAACCAACTCGATCGTTCTCCAGATAGCCCGTGCCTACACTCCGGCCCCAATAGCGCGGCACCAAAGATCATCAACCCAGCTCACAAGCCTGCTAATCAACAACGCCGGAGCCCTGGGTGGGGGCCGACTCCACCCCGGTCACCCCGTCGATCGACTATCCACCCGACGGGGCTCCCAACGTCGTTGTGGTGTTGCTCGACGACGTTGGGTTCGGCGCCCCTTCGACCTTCGGCGGACCAGTGCCTACCCCAACCCTGGACCGCATCGCCCAAGCCGGCTTGCGCTACAACCAATTCCACACCACCGCACTTTGCTCGCCCACCCGCGCCGCGTTGCTGACCGGCCGCAATCACCACAGCGCGCATATGGGGACGATCTGCGAGATCGCCTACGGGTTCCCCGGCTACGACAGTGTGCTGCCGCAGAGCACCGCCACCATCGCACAGATCCTGCGCATGAACGGATACAACACCGCACTGTTCGGCAAAGCGCATTTCACTCCCACCTGGGAGATTGGCCCGGCGGGCCCCTTCGACCGGTGGCCCACTGGCCTGGGATTCGAACGCTTCTACGGTTTCCTGGGCGGCGACACGTCACAGTACGAGCCCGCGTTATTTGACCAAACCACGCCGGTTGAGCCATACGTCGGGCGCGACGACTACCACCTCACCGAGGATCTTGCCGACAAGGCGATCGAGTGGATTCAGCGGCAACAGACATCCGCGCCGGACAAGCCGTTCCTGCTCTACTTGGCACCCGGCGCAACGCACAGTCCCCACCACGTCTGGCCAGAATGGTCGGACCGGTTCGCCGGACAGTTCGACGAGGGCTGGGACGCGCTGCGCGAGCAGACGTATGCCCGCCAGCTCGAGAGGGGAATCATTCCCCCCGGGACCCAACTAACACCACGACCCGAACAAATTCCGGCCTGGGCGGACTACGACGATCGGTACAAGCCGGTGGCGCGTCGCCTGATGGAGGTTTATGCCAGGTTTTCTGGCCCATACCGATGCCCAGATAGGCCGTGTCGTCGATGCGATCGACGACCTGGGGCAGTGGGAAAACACCTTGTTCATCTACATCTGCGGCGACAACGGCGCCTCGGCCGAAGGAACGGTGCACGGCGCCTGGAGCTCTCCTTCGTTTCAAAACGGGTTGCCCGAGGACCCTGAATGGCTGCTGGCCCACTTGGCCGATTTCGGCACGGTGCGCTGCGAGAACCACTACAACGTCGGCTGGGCCTGGGCGCTGGACTCACCGTTTCAGTGGATGAAACAGGTGGCATCTCCCATTTCGGCGGAACTCGCAACGGGATGGCCGTCTCCTGGCCCCGCGGGATTACCTGCGCGGGGGAGCAGCGCAGCCAGTTTCACCACGTCATCGACGTCGTTCCGACGATCTTGGAGGCCGCCGGAATCGAGATGCCCGAGCGCGTCAACGGTATCGAGCAGAAGCCGATCGAAGGTGTGAGCATGCGCTACTCCTTCGACGAGGCCGATGCCCACAGCCGACGCCGGACCCAGTATTTCGAGATCTTCGGCAATCGCGCCATCTATCACGAAGGTTGGATCGCGTCCTGTTTCCATGGCCGGCTGCCGTGGGTCCGCACCCAGCGAACCAACCCCTTCGGCGACTCCGAGCGCTGGGAGCTCTATCACCTCGCCGACGACTTCAGCCAGGGGGTAGATCTCGCCGAGCAATACCCGGACAAGCTCGCCGAGCTGCAGGCCGTGTTCGACACCGAAGCGCGCAAGTACGACGTCTACCCGCTCAGCGACGCGACGCTGGCCCGCGCGCTGCCCGCTAACCGGCCGAACCTGCTCGCCGGCCGCACCTCGGCTACTTATTACCCCAGCCATGTGCGGATCCCCGAGACCTCGACGCTGCCCTACACCAGCACCTCATTCGAACTGCGGGCGCAGCTGCAGATCCCACGCGGCGGCGCCCAGGGGGTGGTCATCTGCATCGGTGGGTCAATGGGCGGGTGGAGCCTGTATCTGCAAGACGGCATCCCTACGTTCGCCTACAACTACTTGGGCCACGAACTCACCACGGTCGCCGCCACCGATCCGCTTCCCGAGGGTCAGATAACCCTGGCGCTTTCGTTCGACTACGACGGCGGGGGACTGGGGAAGGGCGCGTTGGTCACCTTGCTCGTCGACGGCACCACGGTGGCCAGCGGACGCGTTGAGCAGACGGTTCCGTTCCGATTTTCAATGAGCGGAGAAACCCTCGATGTTGGACTCGACACCGGCTCACCCGTCGCGCCCTACGAGCACAGTTTCCCGTTCACCGGCCGTATCCACCGGATCGATGCCAGTGTGAGCCCGCGTCCGGCCGACCTTGCCGCCGCCCTTTCCGACATCGAGATGCGCGCGGCACTGGGCTCCCAATAGATCGCGCTGGTCGGTGGCCTACACCGCACCCGTCGGTGATCAGCGGCAACGCACCCACCGCGTTGCCGTGCTGCCTGAAGCGCTCGCATCGTTAGTGGCTCAAGTTTCACAACCGAACCTGGACACCGGCGCCAGGTTTGGCCCCATCGGCGTGCCGGCTGGTTATTCTCACCCGGTGTCCGCCATGTGAAGCAGCCTGCTGCCGTTGATTCTTGGCAGTCTGCTGGAACCGATCGAACTTGCCATAACCATCATGCTGCTGGGCACGCCCGCGCGTACTCGAACCGCCGGCGCTTGGATCGCCGGCCATGGCTGCACACGTCTGCTGCAGGGCCTGGTCTTCGGCACCATCCTGCACTGGGGAGCTCGCCGCTCTGCACCCAACCACACGCACCACTGGATTGTGTCGACCGTCCTTCTGATCGTGGCGCTGATATTTCTGGTCACCGAGGCCCGAGAGTTCTTCGGCGATAACGACCCGGAGGCGCCACCGCCCAAGTGGATGGCGATGCTGATGTCGGCGACACCCACCAGGGCGTTTCTCATCGGCGCGGGCCTGGTGACCGTATCGGTGAAATCGTGGGTCTTCACGCTGGCGGCGATCAGCGTGATCGGCAACGCGGGACTGCCACGAGTCGGCAACATGGCTTCCTACGTGCTTTTCGTGTTGCTTGCCCTGAGTACAAATCTGCTCGTGGTAGCCATGGCCGCACTGTTCCCTGATCAGTCGCGCGCCCTGCTGGACCGGATCCAGCGCTGGCTGCAGGACAACGACAGACCGATCATGATCGTGGTGGGATTGGGGTTTGGGATCTGGTTCGGATTCAAGGCCCAGCACGGCCTCGGGGTGATCTAGATCCCGCAGCCCAGCGATGCGCCAACGGACGGCCAGTCACGATGGTGAGGTGACCGCGCGTCGGCGCGTCCACAACGTATAGAGCATCCCCAACACCGCGGTGAGCAAACCGTAGAGCGCCACGGCGGCGTGCTCGTCAGCGTTGGGAAAATTGGCCGACGCGATCGCCAACGCGGTCGCGGGATGGCGGCAGCTGCTGGCGAACGCCAACACCGTCGACGATTCCCGGTCGGGGCCGCCCAAGAGATGACCAATGGCGAAGGTGCCAGCGATGAATGCCAACATGGCCACCAAGGTCGATTCACCGATGAGCTTCCACATCTCGGGCGCAGCTGAGATCAGCAGCGCAATCATTGCGATCGGCAGCACCCACTTCTGCGCGCGCTGGATGGGCGGCGCGATGCGGGTTGCCGCATCCGGCCAGCGCGCTCTGATCGCCATCCCGGCGCCCAGCGGGACCAGCACAGATATGGCCATCAGCTCTCCGATGGCCCCGGGTCTGGAGACGAGTTGGCGCCCGAAGATGTCATCGAGCAACATCGCGGCCACGGTTAGCACGGGAACGACGAGGACGGCGAGGATGATGACCAGACCCAGGGCGTACTGAACGTGCCCGCCCGCTTTTTCTCCGCGACGCGGCAACAACGGGGGCAGCGGTGACAACGACAGTGTGACAAGCGCAATCGCAATTTGTGGACGCAGCTCCAGCAAGCGAACGAGCAGTATTGCTAGCACGGGTGCAACGATCAGCACGGCCAACACCGAACGGGCCAGCAGACCCGGGCGTCTCAGCACATAAAGCACGTCGGAAAAGTGTGCTGTCAACCCGTAGCCGAGGATCACCACGAACAGGCTCAACTGAAAGGCGATCTTCGCCGCTTCGACCATCGTCACCGCGCCAGCTTGCCACGACCGGCAGATCGGTGAGACCTGAATGCGTTGCCGGCTAAAGCAATAGCGAGCCTATGGGTGCCAAAGCCGGACCGTAACCAGGTAGAACACCACGGCCCAGGCCCCGTTGACCAGCACCACCAACAGCATTCCGCCGACGTTGGTACGCGGCTGACGAGCGCGGGCCTTCGGCCTGAGCCACCACCCGATGATCGGCATGCTGTAGTAGGGCATGGTGATGTAGCTCATCACAAAGCTCGACAACAGGTTGCCCACCAGCATCCCCAACCACAGTGGCATGCGCAGCGGACTGAGCAGCATCGTCAACAACACCACGGTGGGGTAGAGCCCTAACCACACCGCCACCGAAGTCTTGAAATCCGAAGGTGGCGGGGCTGTCTCGTCACCGAGTACGAACCAGCTGCCGAATGACTGATCGATCTTGCGCATCTTGTAGTCCCGGAAGTGCGGGTGGTGCATGAGCTGCTTGCGCGCCTCCGACGTCAGCCAGGCATCCAGATGCTCGGCGGTGTCGAATCGATAGCAGATTGTCCACTCGTCTTGGATGCCAGCGACCGGGCGGAACATCTCGGCACCGCGAAAGCCCGCGAACTTGCTTTCGGCTGCCACGATGTCCTTCTGCCAAGCCAGGAACTCATCCACCCGTTCTTCGGGAACCCGGTGCGACACAACGACGGTCATCAGCGAGTCATCAGCCTCGGTACTGCGTGCGATCACCTGACAGCTGGCTGGTCCCGCAAAAATCCCCGCCGCCTCACTGACCATGAGCTGGCGGCTGGAACTGTCCAACCAACTTTTCGCGTTTGGAGCCGAATCGAAGCGATAGACGGCAATCCACTCGGACTGCGCCCCGCCGGGTGGCCGCAGCTCGGAGCCGAGGTAGCCCGGATAGTGCGAAAGCCCCTTGTGAAGCTTCTGCTGCCAAGCGACGTAGTCGTCTTCGCGACCGGAATGTATTGCCTGACCGATGATCACGGTCACCGCGTTGTCACGTGGCTCGACCGCACGGTAGGACCCCGACCGGTCGCCGCCGGGCGCCTTCTGTCCCATCAACAGCTGCCTTCGTTCGCGCTACGGCCCCGGACATCGCCTGGGGTTGAGTCGGAATATCGCAACTCGTGGTTGTGCCCGCCTGCCCGGCCGGCGCCAACCGATACACCGCCCAGCCGAATCGCCATGGCCACGGACCGCTCAGGTGTCATCGTTTGTTCCCGTCAACAACTGTTCCCACCAACAACAATCGGTTCAGGCCGGTGAACTTCGGCTCAACCCTAGCGCGATGGCGCCACGCCGACCGGAAAACAATCCGAAATTGGAATCCAAATTGGTACGGCCGAACCAATTGTGCACCGCTGGAGCATGTTCGAGCTGGTCGTGTCAACTTTACGTAGACCCCTCCCATGTCAATCATTCTGCTCACGCTGATGTTAGAGTGTCGCGTGCCCAAACTCGTGATCGACCGCGTATCCATAGCAACCGTTGACCCCAAGGCCGCCGAGTTCTCCGAAGGCCACATCATCGTCGAGGACGATCTGATCGTCGCGGTTGGCGATGGACCCGCGCCCGAGGTCCCCGGCGCAACTGTCATCGATGGACGCGGTTGCCTGGCAACTCCCGGATTGGTCAACACCCACGAGCACCTCTATCAGTGGATCACCCGTGGTTACACCCAGAAGGGGACCTTGTTTCAGTGGCTGACCGAGATGTATCCGGTGTGGGGACGCCTGGACGCTGAGCTGGAGTTCGCTGCCGCCAGCGCGGGGCTGGCCGGGCTCGCCCTGACCGGTTGCACCACGACCATGGATCATCACTATGTCTTCCCGCATGCCGGGGGAGACATGCTGGGCGCGGAGATCGCCGCAGCAAAGCGCATCGGCGTCCGCTTTCATCCGACCCGCGGCTCGATGGACCTCGGCGTCGCATCGGGGGGACTCCCGCCGGAGCACACCGTCGAAGACATCGACACGATCCTGACCACCTGCCAAGACGCCGTACGCGAGCACCACGACCACACGAAGGGCTCGATGGTGCAGATCTCCCTTGCTCCCTGCTCACCGTTTTCGGTCACCGGTGAATTGATGAAGCAGTCCGCGCTGCTGGCCCGCGACCTTGGGGTGCGGCTGCACACTCATCTTTCGGAGACCGTCGAAGAAGACGAGTTTTGTCTCGCCCAATTCGGTTCCCGGCCAGTTGATTACGTGGAATCGCTGGGCTGGCTGGGAAGTGACGTCTGGATGGCGCACTGCGTGCACCTGTCCAAGGGCGACATCGCCAAGCTCGCCGCTACCGAAACCGGGGTAGCCCACTGCCCGACCTCCAATGACCGCTTTGGCGCGGGGATCGCCCCGATCCCCGAACTGCTGGCCGCCGATGTCGCGGTCGGATTGGGCGTGGACGGCGCCGGCGCCGAACACCGTGGGCTGGCCAACGAAATGCGCCAGGCCGCGCTGGCGGCCAGATTCCGACTGGGCCCGCAGGCGCTCGACGCGCGCGAGGCCTTGTGGATGGCGACCGTTGGCGGCGCCCGGTGCCTGGGCCGCGACCAAGACCTCGGGTCCCTCGAGGTCGGCAAGCTGGCCGACATCGCACTCTGGCAGCTGGACGGGCTCGGCCATTCCGATGTCGAAGACCCGGTATGGGCGCTGATCTATGGTCCGCCTGCGCCGTTGCGGCTACTCCTGGTGGGTGGAAACACCGTCGTCGAAGACGGCGAGTTGCGCACCGCCGACACCGAGACCTTGGCAACAGACGCCAAGAACGCCGCGGTGACTCTGCGGGAACGCGGCTAGGCCTGGCCGGCGCCGGCCACTGAGCCCCTCGGCGGACCTGCCAGTAGCCCTCAGATCCCTTTTGAAGCAAATCCATTGGGAGCTGTGGGATCCGGGGGATCCGGCTAGCCGCAGCCCGTGCCCGTCGCCGAATGAGGAACGCCGCCAATGCCGAGTTAGGGCCGCTTGGTGCTCAGTCGGCGACGGACGGCGCAGGACCCAGCTCGGCAGCGGGTTGGCACCCCAAGTCATAGGGGTCATCGTCGGGTACTTCCCGACATGTTGGCCGACTCGGCGCGGGGGGGCGTGTTCGTTGCGTTCGCGGGGGCCGCAGCGCTCCCGCTCCGGCGCGGGCCGGCTGGCTCTCGGCATTTCGCTGACTCGTCCATGGTCGTCTCACCCATCTGGCCCGCGGCTTTTTCGGAACCGATGCCGGCGCCCGTCACGGTTGGGCACCGGCTGTGATCGCCGACTCGACGGTCTCAGCACTGAGTTCCTTGGTGCAGAAGAACCAGTCTTCGCATTCAACGCCGTCGACCTGACCTTCCATGCGCTCTTTCGCCGTGCCGCACGAGCCCGCGGGGGGCACGATCACCGGGTCACCCGGGCGCCAGTCCGCCGGTGTCGCGACGTCGTAGTGATCGGCAGTCTGCAGGGCCTTGATCACGCGAAGGAGCTCGTCGAAATTGCGGCCGAGGCTGAGCGGGTAGTAGATGATGGCCCGGATCGTGCCGGTGGGATCGATGACAAACACCGCTCGTACGGCCTTGGTCGAGTCCTCACCAGGCATGATCATCCCGTACTTGCCGGCGATCTCCATCGAGACGTCCTCGATGAGCGGGAAGTTGACCTGCACATCGTGCATGTCGCGAAAACTGATCTTGTCCTTGATCGTTCGCAGCCATGCGATGTGGCTATAGAGCCCGTCCACGGACAGTCCGACCAACTCGGTGTTGTAGGACGCGAACTGCTGCTGCATCGACGCGAACGTGATGAACTCGCTTGTGCATACGGGGGTGAAGTCGGCCGGATGAGAGAAGAAGATGACCCACTTGCCCGCATAGTCGGCCGGAAAATTGATGGGCTCCTGTGTGGTGACAGCGGTGAACTCCGGAGCCGGATCGCCGATTCGTGGCATGACTGCGGCTGGGGCCGGGGTGTCGGGGATGGTCATCGTGATGATCCTTTCGCGTATCTCAGCCCGTTCAACAAATACCCATTGGGGTATATTCCGGGCCGTCCGAGTTTCCACACATCGGGGTTGTTGATGGCCGGCGCCGCAGCGCGGGGTGACCGCCGACAACCACGATGGGACCAGGCACGATGCCGATAGTGCTAGTAGGGTGCGGGAGTGCCCGAATACCAGCCGACCAAAGACTCGGTCGCCACCCATCGTGTGCCCGACTGGTTTGAGAACGCGAAGTTTGGCATCTTCATCCACTGGGGTCTTTATTCGGTGCCGGGGTGGGCCCCACTCGAGGCCGACACCCAAGAGTTGATGGCCACCAGGGGGCCGGCGTACTGGCTCAAGCACAACCCCTATGCCGAGTGGTACCAGAACACCATCGGAATCCCCGGCAGCCCGTCGCAGCAGTACCACCTCAAGACCTACGGCTCCAACTTCACCTACGACGACTTCAAGCCGATGTTCAACAAGGCGGTCAAGCAGTTCGATCCCGACTCCTGGGCCGATTTCTTTGTCCGGGCCAACGCCCGCTACGTGGTGCTCACCACCAAGCACCACGGCGGATTCACCATGTGGCCCAGCCGGCATCCCTACCCGCACAAGGACTCCTGGCATGCCGGCCGCGATCTGGTCGGAGACCTGACCAGCGCGGTCCACGACCGGGGCATGAAGATGGGCCTTTATTACTCGGGTGGCTACGACTGGACGTTCAACCCGACCGTCATCACCGACCTACCGGGGATGGCATCCTCGCTCGTACAGACCGACGAGTATGCGCAGTACGCCGACAATCACATCCGCGAGCTCATCAACCGGTACCAGCCGTCTGTGCTGTGGAACGACATCGGCTACCCACCCAAGTCGAACCTGGCCGAGTTGTTCGCGCATTACTACAACCAGGTGCCCGACGGTGTCATCAACGACCGGTGGGCGCAGTTGCAGCTCCCCAGGGTCCCCGGAATGGAGCCACTGGTCATGGGCGGGCTCGGTCTGGCCAACGCATTGTGGCGGTTGCTGCCCGACCGGGTTCGGGTCTTGGACTTCCCGACCAACTTCCACTACGACTTCCGCACCCCGGAGTACGCCCAGTACGACGAGATCAAACCGTACAAGTGGGAATCGACCCGCGGTGTGGGCAACTCGTTCGGAAACAACCGCCAAGAGGGTCCCGACCAGATGTTGACCCTCACCGACCTCGCCCGCGGCTTCGCCGACCTGGTGAGCAAGAACGGAAACCTGCTCCTGGGTATCGGGCCCTACCCGGACGGCACCATCCCCGAGTTGCAGGCCAAGCTGCTCGCCGATTTCGGCGCGTGGCTCGACGTGACCGGCGACGCCTACTTCAACACCCGCCCGTGGGCAACCGCGCAAGCCACCGCTACAGATGGAACCCCGCTGCGCTTCACCCAAAAAGAGGACGCCGTGTATGTGACGTTCCTGCAGGCCCCCGGCGAACCCCGGGTCGGGTTGCGTGGACTCACCGGCACTTCGGATACCAAGGTCGAGCTACTCGGCGGTGGCACCCTCGAACATGAATGTGCCGACGACCGGATCAACGTGACGTTCCCCGACCGATTGGACGTCTGGCCTGCCTACGCCCTCAAGATCACTCCGAAACCCCATCTGCAAGCTTGATCCCGGCTTCGCCCAATCCGGTGACTTTGGCCTCTAACCAGCCAGCACCGGGGTAGCCGATCATGACGGCATGACAGTTCGCGGCCGACTGTCGCCTAGGAGCCTAGGAGCCCTCATGATCGATTTCTCTTTGGACACCGAACATTCCATTCTCCACGTACGGCCCGAAACGGCGCTGGACAAGGAAGATTTCGTCAAGCTCGCTGAAGTGGTGGATCCTCATATCGAAGCGACCGGCGATCTTGCCGGGCTGATTCTCAACGCCCCGTCCTTCCCCGGCTGGGACAGTTTCGGAGCGATGGTCAATCACTTCCGCTTCATTCGGGACCATCAGAAGCACGTGAAGAAAATCGCCGTCGTTACCGACTCCCACCTCGGGGATGTCGCCGAGCATCTGACATCGCATTTCGTGTCGGCTGAGGTGCGCCACTTTCCCGCCGGCCAAGTCGAACAAGCACAACAGTGGATCCTGGGTGGATCCTAGACGGATTGATGCTCGTAATACCCTGCGCTGCAACGTTGATCGCCGCGTTGCGGGTTCGGGGTCGCTGGATGGGACCGACCCTGCCACGATGGTGAAATGACTGTCGTACCGAGCCCCCAGAATCGGATTCCAGCCACTGCGACCCCCTTGCCGGATACCCGGTGACGCCACCGCCATTGCCGCGCCCCGTCACCTTCGACCAGCGCTGGAGTGACCTGACCTTCGTCCACTGGCCCGTGCTGCCGGACAGCGTCGCGCACATGTACCCGCTCGGCACTCGTCCCGACATCTTCGCCGACGGTCTGACATATCTGGGCTTTGTTCCGTTCGCGATGACCAGCACCAAGATCGGCACCGCGCTCCCGCTCCCATATTTCGGCAGGTTTCTGGAGACCAACATCCGGCTCTACTCGATCGATGACTCCGGGCGCCACGGCGTGTTGTTCCGTTCCTTGGAAACGGCCCGGCTGGCCGTTGTGCCCGTCACCCGGATTGGGATGGGCATTCCTTACACCTGGGCGAAAATGCAGATGACATGGTCGGGCCAGCGCCTGAGCTATGCAAGCGTGCGGCGCTGGCCCCACCGCGGCCTGCGCAGCCTGCTGACGATCCGCGTGGGCGACGCGGTTGAACCGACTCCGCTGGAGACTTGGCTCACCGCGCGCTGGGGAGCGCACACCCGCCATGGGGGACGGACGCGGTGGATGCCCAACGAGCACGGATCGTGGCCGTTGCACTCGGCCCAGATCCTCGAACTCGACGATGAGCTCACCGCGGCCAGCGGGGTGCGGCCGGCCGGCAAACACCTGCGTGCCCTGTTCTCTCCCGGAGTACGAACCTTTTTCGGGCGCCCGTGCGTGGTTCGTTGAATGCGTGGTTCATTGCAAAGCGAGCCGAGCGGCATCCGGATTCGGGGTCAGGGGCAGGTGTACCCACCGTCGATCACGATGTCCGAGCCGGTCATATAGCTGGAAGCCGCACTGGCTAGGTAGAGGTAGAGGCCGGTGAGTTCTTCGGGCCGGCCCATTCGTCCCAGCGGAATCTTTGGCTCCCATAGGGCGTGGTAGTCCGCCAATGGCTCAACGAGCTCGGTGCGGATGTAGCCCGGGCTGACGCTGTTCACCCGGATCTGGTGCGGAGCCAACTCCACGGCCATGGCTTTGGTCAGATGAACAACCGCCGCCTTGGACGTGCAGTAGTGGCTGACCTGCTGAGGAATGTTGATGATGTGTCCGGACATCGACGCGGTCGTGATGATCGTTCCGCCAAGGCCCTGATCGACCATCGCCCGGGCTGCCGCTTGTGCGGTGAGAAAGACACCGGTCACGTTCGTATCCTGAATGCGCTGGAACTCTTCGAGTGGCATGTCCAGCATCGCCTGCACCGAGACGATGCCGGCGTTGCAGACGGCGATGTCGATCCCACCCAGCTCGCCGGTCATCTGGTCGAGCATGCCCCTGACCTGGTCAGGCTGGGTGACATCACAGCGGATAGGCAGCGCCTTGCCGCCGACCCCAGCTATCTCGTCGGCAACCACCTGCAGCGCATCGGAATGCCTTGCCGCAACGGCGACTTGGGCCCCGGCCTCGGCATAGGCCAGCGCCACCTTCTTTCCGATGCCGGTGGACGCCCCGGTGATCAGGGCGCGCTTGCCGCTCAAGTCGAACAGATCCAACACGCTCATTCGCCAGTCCCTTCAGACGGTGACCTCCAACCGAAACACGTTCTAGTGTGTCCGGTATGGGCAGGTTCACCAAGGCCGAGATAGAACAAGCCGTCAGGCACTACACCACCGTCGTCGAGGGGTGCTCAGCCTCCGGCGACTGGCGACCGTTCGCAGACTTGTTCACCGAGGATGTCGTCTACACCGAACACCACTATGGGGTCTTCCATGGCCGCGAGGCGGTGCGCGAGTGGATCGTTGCGGTCATGGCGCCTTTCCCGCATATGCGCTTTCCCTCGGATTGGACCGCCTACGACCAAGACAACGATGCTGTTGTCCTGATGATCAAGAACAGCCTTGACCACCCGACCGATCCAAACGGTGAGCCGTTCTGGTTCCCGAACTGGACTCGACTCGTCTACGCCGGCGACGGCCTGTTCTGCAGCGAGGAAGACATCTATAACCCCGACCGGGATGCGCCACGGGTGATAGCTGCCTGGCTGCTGGCCGGCGGCCAGCTCGCCTCCGACCAGATCCTGCAGCCCGGGCCCTAGGTTGCCGCAACCCGGCTGGGCCGACGCGCACATGCACCACGTCCAGTGGACCCGATCCGGGGTACGCCTGATTCGCCGGATCGCTCGCGCCGGTGACCTCAATTGGCTATTTCTGCCCGGTGGCCCGGGAATCGGCTCCGAGAGCCTGCACGAACTGGTCGACACGGTCGATGTCCCCGGCACCTGCTGGCTGGTCGATCTTCCCGGCGATGGCTCCAACGTCAATGCGCCGGGTGCCTCCGAGGATCCCTATCGTCTGTGGCCGCGGGTTGTCGCGGAAGCGGCCCGACAAGTCCCGCATCCCGTGTTTGTCGGGCATTCCACCGGGGGCGAGTACCTGCTGTCGACGCCCGCGCTGGATGCAGTGCTCGAGGGGCCGGTATTAATCAGCACCGCTCCTGATGCCTCGTGGATGCCGGCCTTCGAGGAGATGACCCGCAACAATTGGCTGCCGGGCGTCGAGCAGGCGATGGCCCGCTACCAATCCGATCAAACACCGGAGAATCTTCGCGCCGTTACCGTCGAGTCGGCGCCCTGGAACTTCGCTGAACATAGCGTCGCCAGGGGCGCGCGGATGCTGGCCCGGCTGCCTTACAACACGGGTGCGACGCAATGGTCGGACGCGGACTTCGATCGCAGCTACCGGTTGGCCTGGTGGCCGACCAGACTACCGACGCTCATCGTCAGCGGCGCGGCCGATCGCATCGTTACGCAGTCGCTGTGGCAAACCGAGCGCTTCCAGGCACACAACGTGATCCGGCGCGTCATCGCCGAGGCCGGGCACTTCCCCTGGATCGAACAGCCGGTCGCGGTGCGCGATGCGTTCACCGAGGTCGCAGAGCGGATCATCGGCGCGCGAGCTACGGGGTCGGACCGTCGGGACTGACCTGCCCGGGGACTTCATGGCAGTAGGGGGTCACTCTGGTGAGGTGACGGTGTAGACAAGACGGGCGAACTGCCCATGAGCAGCGGCCGAAACCAGGCGGAGCCGATCGGCCCCGATGCATCGCGGGAGTAGCGGCGCTCCGCCGGCCAAGGCTACGGGCGCAACGGACAACCTGATCTCATCCAGGGCGCCGGCATCGAGAAACTGGCCGGCAAGGTCTCCGCCACCGACCACCCAGATGTCTCCGGCGCCCGCGGCCTCTTCTATCGTCGGCAGCACATCGAGGACTGAGCCGGATACGAACCGCACATCTGCGCCGGCGGGGACGGGCAGCTCACGTGTAGTGAAGACGAATGTTGGTTTGTCGCCATAGAACTGCTGCCACTTCTCGGGGTGGTCGAGAATGCTCTCCGTCTCAATGACCCACTGGTAGGTTGTCGAGCCCTCCACCATGACTGTCGCTTCGGTCGGAACCAGTCCGCTTTCGGGCAGTCCGCCTTGGTCGACCGCGAACAGCCAAGCCGGCGAATTGTTTTCGTCGGCGATCCAGCCGTTGAGAGTCGTCGCGGTGTCGAACACAATCTGTCCCATAGACCAGACCATACGGCCGCACCCCAACATCGGTGCGGGGCCGCTGTCCGTGGTGGATTCATCCACACCCAAGGGTGACCCGCCTACCATTCGGAGCATGACAACCAGGCCCGCCGGGCCTGACCATACCGGTCGACACGATGCCCCATCGTTGTCGATCCCGCTGCGCGAGCGACGATATGACTGGTTCTTCGTCGTCGCATTCACAACGTTCGCATGTACATCGTTGGTGATCGATACCGCCAACATGGTTGGCCGCCCGAATCCGCATTCGCACAACCCGGCAGCACGGCTCCTCTACGCTCAGATAGGCGGTGCCGATCCGCTGATGATGGCCAACCCTCGTTTTGTGCAACTGTCCGTCGGGTTTGTTTCGGCGCTGCTGTTCGGCGGGTTCTACCTCGTGCTCAGCTATACATTCATACGGGGCCGCGAATGGATCCGGCTGCCAGCAATTTTCGGCGCCGGCATGGTCGTCAGGGCAACCGGGCTGTACCTTACCGTCTTACTCCTCGGTGATGCACCGCTGTTTTGTCCCAGCTATCCCCAGCCGGAGGCGTGAAGGTGGAAATGGCGTCGCTGGAGCAATGGCGACCGCGCGAAGACGGGCCGGGTCCGCTACGGCGTCGAGTCAACCGGCTGGCGCTTGCGCCGTCGCGCCCGAGCCGCCGCCAGCGCCTGCTGCCACGCCAACATGGTGGCGGCCTTCAAGTTGACCGGCGTGGCGCTATCTTTCGACAACAGCGCCGTCGCGGCAACCTTCGTGCTCGCCGATGCCTTCGACATGTGACCGGAATCGAACGGCGGCTGAGGATCGTATTCGAGGGCCAGCTGGATCGCTTTCGCCCGGCTCTCGCCACCGATTTGCCCGGCCAGCCACAGCCCCAAGTCCAGTCCCGCGGACACGCCAGCACTCGTAATGATGTTGTCCTGCTGAACGATTCGCTTGTCAGCGACCGGAATCGCGCCAAACGCCTTCAGCGCCGGGATGGTCAGCCAGTGTGAAGTCGCGCGCCGGTCTTTGAGCAAGCCGGCCGCGGCCAGGATTACCGAGCCCGAACACACCGAAGTAGTCCAGCTGGCGCTCCGATGGGCTTGGCGCAGCCAGTCGAGTAGCTTCTCATCGCGCGCATGCACGGGAGTAGCCGGGCCACCCGGAACCACGACCACATCAGGCGCAGGAGTTTCAGCCAGCGAATGCGTGGCGCCGAGCACCAGCACCCCCGAGTCGGCGGTGATCGGTCCGGGATCATGCCAGACAAAACGCACCTCGGCGTGGGGGAGATTGCGCAATACCTCGTACGGGCCAATCATGTCCAGAGCGGTAAAACCCGGGTAAGCAACGAAAGCGAACTGGGGCATCGGTATTCTCCCTTCCGGTCAGGCGAAGGCCTTGCGGTATTGGTCTGGTGAGATGCCAACCCTGCGAATGAAGTTGCGCCGCATCGTCTCAGCGGTACCGAACCCGCAGCGGGCCGCGATTGCCACGACGGTGTCCTCGGTCTCTTCCAACTGTCGTCGCGCGGCCTCCGTGCGGACGCGTTCGACATACTGGCCCGGCGCCTCGCCAACTTCACCAGTGAATACCCGCGTGAAATGGCGGGGACTCATCGCCGCCCGATGGGCCAGCTCTTCAATGCTGTGCGGGCCACCCGGTTGGGCCTCGATCGCCTCCTGCACGTCCCGGATCGAAGGCCGCTTGGCCCGTGGCATCCACACCGGTGCCGCGAACTGCGTCTGGCCGCCGGGGCGACGCAGATACAACACCAGCCAGCGGGCAACCGTCTGGGCGATCTCGGTGCCGTGATCGCCCTCGACCAAGGCGAGCGCGAGGTCAATACCCGCCGTCACTCCCGCGGCAGTCCACACCTTCGGGGAGCTGCGGATGAAGATCGGGTCAGGATCGACGTCGGCGGCGGGAAACTCACGAGCCAGTCGGTCGGCGAAGGCCCAATGTGTGGTGGCCCGACAACCGTCGAGCAGCCCCGCTTCGGCGGCCAAAAATGTGCCGGTACACACGGTGACAACGCGCCGTGCAGTACCCGCAGCGGCTTTGACCCAGTCCATCAGCGCCACGTTGTCGCGTGCGGCATCGACGCCACCGCCACCGGGGAGCACAACGGTGTCTACCGGCGCACTCGGGTTTGGCAGCCGCGTGGTCATGAATTCCAAGCCGATTCCGGTGGCCACCGGACGCTCGTCGATCGATGCGAGCGCCACGTCGTAACCGCCCTCGCTCAGCAGGGATGCACTCGCAAACACCTCGAACGGTCCCACCACGTCGAGCGGTTGGACCCCGGGGAAACCGACGATAACCACCTTGCGGGCCATGGGCTCAATGCTGCTCAGGTTCCGCTATGTCGTCTAGGTCGGGTACCCCACAAATTAGGCCAGGCCGTCAGCTGCCGGCGTGTCCCCGCCGCACCGGCAGCCGAGTAATGAGTCCAGGGGAGCACATGTCAGTGCATTGGTAGGCGCCGGAGTTGATCGATTCATAGGATGTGCGGCGCGATGAGGACGGCGGCGCTGGAGACCACCGAACCGATCAGGAAGGCGATGATGGTGAATCCCATTACCTGACGGACATTGAGTTTCGCGATTGCCAGCAGTGGTAGCAGCCAGAACGGCTGAATCATGTTGGCAACCGCCTCGCCGATTGCCACCGACATTGAGATCAGTCCGAGGTAGGCCGGCGAATGTTGGCCCAGCACGAGCGCCGAGTCGACCGCGACTGGCCCCTGCACCGCCCAGTGTCCACCGCCGGAGGGCACAAACAGCGAGATGATGATCGAGCCGACGAAGGTCAGGAAAGGGAGGGTGTACTGGTTCGCGCCGCTGACCAGCACCTCGGCGAGCACCGTCTGCAGCGGCTTGCCCGAACCCGCGGGTGCTTGCGAGGGCAGATAACCCAGAAGCCCGATGATCCCGCCGTACAGCGGATACTGCAGCAGCAGCGGGCCCGACACTCTGGCCGCGCCGGAAAACGCCCGGATGAAGCGAATTGGCGTGCGATGTAGCAACGCTCCCGTCACGGTGAACAGCATGATCATCGACGAGATGTTCAGCGCAAAACCACTTAGCCAGAAGTATGTTAGTCCCGCGACAAAGACGATCACGTTGAGAATCCACAGGTTTTCCAACCAGTCAGCAAACGTCCGGTGGCCTGTGGCGGGGTCCGATGGCGTTTCCTCGTCCGCGAAGACCGCGGGGTCCGGCTCGAGGCGACGCGCCGGCTCCATGCGCCGGATCGCGATGGCCAGCCGCACCAGTACCGCCGCCGCGGCCACCCAGCTGTAGGGCTGGAAGATCGTCAGCCGCAGCGGCACGTTGATTCCGGTCATCTTGTGAATCACATTGATTGGGCTCTTGGAGTCGGTGTTCGCCAGCGCGATCGACGACGACAGGCCCTGGGTCCAGACGATAAAGCCCATGAATGAGGCTGCGATGAGGTAGCCGAAATGCACGCCCTCGAGTCGCTTCGCCACCTGGCGAGCGACCAGGGCGCCCGCCATCAGACCGAGCCCCCAATTCAGCAGCGACAATGCGGCACTCAGGCTAAAACACAGCAGAGCGCCTTGAATCTGGTTCGTTGGCTTACTGGCGACGAATACGATCGCCCGCTTCAGCGGTGGCGCTTCGGCGAGCGTGTAACCAGTCACCAGGATCAGCACCATCTGGAACGCGAAGGTAAAGATGTTCTGCGATCCCCAGACACCGTCGTACCAGGCGTTGAGGACGCCGCTCGGCGTTGCGCCCCGGACCAGTAGCGCGACCAACGCAACCACGATGACGGTAAGCAGGACCGCGAACAGGTACGGATCTGGCATGAAGCGTTCGACGTAGCGCACGCACAGCGCCGTGAGGTGCTGCATCAAGCTGCGCCGCTTGGCCTTTCGATCCTGCCGTGTCGTCATTGGCCCGCCTTCGCTAAGTCGACCCGCCGCATCAATCCGCGCTTGTTGATTGTGCTGGCCCGACCCCGAAACCGTAAACAGGATCTCGGCGGCCGCTACGTCTCGACCGCGGCGCAAGCTCGGCAGCGAGAAGGCCGAGCGGCGCGCGACCGGCGTGATGCCGGCACCGCCAGCCGGAATCCCTCGTTCCAACGCCATTACTTGCTAAGGGTGAACCCCAGGGCTCCGGCGGACCCGACAAGGATGTCGGAGTCGGTCTGGCGGGACGCTTTAGTCGCCATCCGGGACTACGCCGATCTGACGACCCGGCGCTGCGGCTACGACATCCCCGTGGACATCATTTGGCACGGGGGCGAGCCCACACTGTTGCCGCGTGAATACTTTGAACGAGTGTTCGCATTGCAGAGAGAGGTTTTCCCCAGCGACTGGCTACAAAGCCGCCGGGTCAGAAATGTCCTGCAAACGAACCTGTATTCCGTTCGCGACGAGCACCTCGACGTCTTCGAAGAACATGACGTTGAACTGGATATCTCGGTAGATTTCGCCGAAGGCGTGCGGTTGACGGCGGGAGGCAAGCGGACAGAGGCGGCGGTACGTTCGAACATCCGCCGTCTGCAGGACCGGGGCTTACCCTTCAGCATCATCACGGTGTTGGCTGGGCACACCGTCAGCCAGATTCAGCGCGTATTCGAGGAGATCAGCCAGCTCCAGAAGCCGACACGACTGCTCCCACTGTTCAGCGGTCCCGCGGCGCGTCCGATGAACGGCGTCACCGTCGACAAGTCCGACATCCTCGACGCGTTGATGGTGTTCTTCGACCTGTGGGTCTCGGCCGGTATGACCCCGCGGGTCGATCCTCTTGATCAGTATCTGCGCACCGTGATCCTCAAGCGCATGGGCTTGGAGCGCCCGAGCCAAGACCGTGCGCTGTTGGGTAACGACGTCCTCGTCATCGACCGTGACGGCAGACTCAGCTGCGATGCCTACCGTGAGCATGGGGACCTCGGCAATATCACCGAGACGACCATCGAGGACATCGTGGATGGCGCCACCTACGGCTACCTTGTCGCGGAAGAGACAGCACTGAAGGATTCGGTCTGCACGCAGTGCCCGTTCCTCGGCGCCTGCGACACCAGCCCGATCGCACGCAATTTCGACAGCCACATCCTGCAAGACTGCCCGATCGATCGATATATCTTGCCGCGCATCGAGGCCTACCTCGAGGATCGGGGCTTCTTCGACGAACAGTTCAGCGCCATGGTCCATGAGGTCACAGCGACCCATGTGGTCGAGGCGTTCGGAGCGCGGGTTTCGTATTCATGCTGAAGGTGTCCTTTGGGCACCAACAGCGGCGGGTCAGCCCGGTCTGGACCTGATCGTGGGTCGCTTTGACGGTCTTGGCAGACTGTGCCCATGGCACAGATAACCCTGCGTGGAAATGCGATCAACACTGTCGGCGAACTGCCCGCCGTCGGATCTCCTGCCCCGGCATTCGCCCTTACCGGTGATGACCTGGGAACGGTGAGCAGCGACCAGTTCCGCGGCAAGGCCGTCGTGCTGAATATCTTCCCGTCCATCGATACACCGGTGTGCGCAACCAGTGTTCGGACCTTCAACGAGCGTGCCGCCGCCAGCGGAGTGAACGTGCTCTGCGTGTCGAAAGACCTGCCATTTGCGCAGAAGCGATTCTGTGGGGCGGAGGGGATCGAGAACGTGACAAACGCCTCGGCGTTCCGCGACGGCTTCGGTGAGGCCTACGGCGTCACCATCACCGACGGCCCGATGGCCGGACTCCTTGCCCGGGCCATCGTGGTCATCGGCGCCGACGGCAAAGTTTCCTACACCGAACTGGTGCCGGAAATCGCGCAAGAGCCCGACTACGAAGCGGCGCTGGCAGCAGTCGGCACCTAGATCGGCACCGTCGCTCACCGGCTAGAGGCCGACACGATCGGCCAACAGCGACCGGTGATGCGCACTGCTGCCGAACAAGGCTTCGGTCGTCTTGGCCCGGCGGAAATACAGATGCAGGTCGTGTTCCCAGGTGAAGGCGATCCCGCCGTGAACCTGGATAGCCGAGCCCGCACACAATACGTAGGTGTCCGCGGCCTGCGCCTTCGCCAGCGGGGCGGTGGCGTGCAGTTCGTCCCCGCCGGCCGCGCACAGCTGCGCAAACATCACCGCAGCGCGGGTGGCATCAATCTCGATCATCATGTCGGCGCAGCGGTGCTTGACGGCCTGAAACGAGCCGATCAGCCGATCGAATTGCTTGCGACTGCAGGCGTATTCGATCGCCAGATCCAGGCATGCCTCGGCACCACCGAGCATCTCAGCGGCCAGCAGCACCCGGGCCACGTCCAGTAGTCGGGCTACCTCGTCGGCTGAGCTCGCGGCCAAGGCTTCCGCCGGGGCCCGAACCAGTCGCAGCTTGGCGACCGGACGGGTGATGTCGAACGAGGGGAGTCCGACGACTGCGACCCCTGGGGCAGCGGCGTCCACCACGTAGAGGATCACCGCACCGTCGGATTCGGCCGGGACGACGAACAGGTCCGCGACATGGCCATGCAACACCGGGGCGCACTCGCCGGTGAGTACCGGGCGACCGTCGCGCCGGCCGGCTCGCACCGAGGTCACCGATAGGTCGGGTCCGGCCGCCGCCAGCGCCCCGATCCGATCGCCGGAGAGCAGACCGCTGAGCAGGCCCTTACGCTGCTCGCTATCACCCATGCGCAGTATCGCCTCGATCGCGAGGATCGTTGCGGCGAAGGGAACCGGGGTCAGTGCCCGGCCGAGTTCACCGAATGCGATCGCGGTCTCCACCAGCGTGCCGCCCGCTCCGCCGTACTCCGGCGGGGCGTGTAGCGCGGGCAGTTCCAGTTCGGCGCAAAGCCGGTGCCACAGTTTTTTGTCATGGCCACCCACGGCGGCAACCTGACGTACCCGCGCCGGTGGGGCCTGATCGCGAAGAAAGCCCCGCAACGACTCGCGGAAGTCGTCCTGCTCGGTGCTATAGCGGAAATCCATGTCAGTGCACGGCTTCTCGGCGTGGTTCCTTGGGGAGCCCGAGCAATTGCTCGCCGATCACATTGCGCTGGATCTGCGAACTGTCGGCATAGATCGTCGCGGCGCGCGCGTATAACAACTCGTCCATCCAGCAGGCAGGGGAGTTGGCGGTACCGGCCTGCGGAACAACGCGCGCCTCACCATTGCCCGGGCCGCTGGGGCAGAGCGCGTCCAACCCGAGGATTTCCACGGCAAGCTCGGTATAGCGCTGGAAGTATTCACTCCAGATGACCTTGCTGATCGCCGCTTCAGCGCCTGGCAACACCCCGTTCAGTGCCCAGGTAAGGCTGCGGTAGCCGCGGTAGCGCATGATCTGGGTGCGGGAATAACACCACGCCAGCCGGTCTCGGATGCGCGGGTCGCTGTCCAGGCCCCGCGCTCGGGCCAGATCGCACAACCGCGACAGGTCACGGGCGAAGTCGATCGCCCCCGTGGTCGCCTGCGCGCCGCGTTCGAAACCCAGCAGGCTCATGGCGGCCGTCCAGCCGCTGCCGACTTCGCCCACTACATTGGCAACGCCGGTTCGGGCGTCGGCGAAGAAGACCTCATTGAACAGGGAATGTCCGGCGGCATTGACGATCGGCCGAACTACCACGGCGGGCTGGTCCATCGGCACCAACAACAACGACAGCCCCTGGTGCTTGGGCGCAACGGGATCCGTTCGCGCCAAGACAAAGATCCAATTGGCGGTGGATCCGGCCGATGTCCAGATTTTCTGACCGTTGATCACCCACTGGTCACCATCGAGTACGGCTCGGGTCCGCACGGAGGCCAGATCCGAGCCGGCCTCGGGCTCAGAGAAACCCTGACACCAGCGATCGTCGCCGGTGAGGATGCGCGGCAGGAAATGCCGCTTCTGCGCTTCGGTTCCCAGGGCGATCAACGTGTTGCCCAGCAGATCGACCCCGAACAGATCGTTCTCCTCGCGCTCGGGTGCTCCCGCGCGGGCGAACTCTTCGGCGAGCACCACCTGCTCGACGGGGGAGTAACCGCCCCCGCCGTACTCCTTGGGCCAGGACACCGCGATCAACCCGGCCGCCACCAGGAGTTGGCGCCACCTCGCAGCGAAGGCCTTGCGGTCCTGCACCGCCAGAGCGCCGGGCCCCGACCAGCCGCACGGCAGGTGCTCGTCCAAGAACGCGCGGACCCGCTCGCGAAACTCTTCCGCCTCGGGCGGGTAAGCGACGTCCACGTGCGGCGCTCCCTTGCTCAGGGCCGCCGCTTGGTCGCGGGCAGAATCTCCGGAGCGGCCCGCCAGTCGTCGAGTCCATACTCGACGGTGCCGTAGCACAGCTTTCCGCCGGTGACCTCGGCCCAGTGGGCATGATTGAGCTGATGGATCTTGAAGCACCCGTCCAGCGCCGTGGTGAAACCCATGGCGTCCACGGTCTGGTTCACCGATTCCTTGATGAGCAGCGGAGCCATCGTCGGTAGCTTGGCGATGCGGCGCGCAAATTCGATCGCGCTATCGGCTAGATCCTCGCCCGGAAATACCTTGCTCACCATGCCCAACGCGTGGGCTTCGTCCGCGCCGATCGAGTCGCCGGTAAGCAAGAACTCCTTGGCCTTGCGCGGGCCGAACTCCCACGGGTGGCCGAAGTACTCGACTCCACACATGCCGAGACGGGTGCCCACGACATCGGCGAATACGGTGTCATCGGCAGCGACGATCAAGTCACAGCACCAGGCCAACATCAAACCCGCCGACAGCACCGTCCCGTGCACCTGGGCGACGGTGATCTTGCGCAGATTGCGCCACCTCTTCGTGTTCTCGAAGTAGTAGTGCCACTCCTGGCGGTTGCGTGACTCCACCCCGCCATAGGTGCCGCCATTGCACTGATAGGTGGGGTGCTGGTCGGGCCCCGGGGCGCGTTCCCGGACATCATCGGCCGAGCCCAGGTCGTGCCCGGCGGAAAAGGCGGGCCCCTCGCCGCGCAGGATGACCACCCGGACGGTGTCGTCAGCTTCGGCAAGTTCGAAGGCGGCACCCAACTCCACCAGCATTCCGCGCGTTTGCGCGTTGCGCTGTTTCGGACGATTCAGGGTGATCGTCGCGATACGGCCGTCGTCGATCGTTTCGTACCGGACGTATGTGAAGTCCGGCGCCGCACGCTCCCCGTTGGACCAGCGATCGACTGGACTGACACCGGCGACGTTCATGGCGGCTCCTTACTGCTCACTGGGCGCTGAACGGGTGATCTGTGCGAGGTTACGCGGCTACGGA
Source organism: Mycobacterium liflandii (assembly GCF_022354805.1). Classification (NCBI taxonomy): domain Bacteria; kingdom Bacillati; phylum Actinomycetota; class Actinomycetes; order Mycobacteriales; family Mycobacteriaceae; genus Mycobacterium; species Mycobacterium liflandii. Next base: position 3,323,684 of record NZ_CP023138.1, read on the forward strand.
CCAGTATGTCCATAGCCAATACGGCCTATCAGGGGATCCATGACACATAAACTCGCATGCAAATTGGGTCTTGTGCGCAGTCAAGTATCTTGCTAGTACTGTGGTATACCTACAGAAGACGCGATCACGGCGCCACACATCAGGGCCGGGGACAGACCAGAAGGGTTAATGATGGAGATCGGAATATTCCTCATGCCGGCCAATCCGCCGGAACGCACTCTCTACGACGCCACCCAGTGGGACCTCGACATCATCGAACTGGCCGACCAACTCGGCTACGTCGAAGCCTGGGTCGGCGAACACTTCACCGTGCCGTGGGAGCCGATCTGCGCCCCGGATCTACTGTTGGCCCAGGCGCTGCTGCGTACCAAGCAGATCAAGCTCGCACCCGGCGCGCACCTGCTGCCCTATCATCACCCGGTCGAACTTGCCCATCGCGTAGCGTATTTCGATCACCTGGCACAGGGCCGCTTCATGCTGGGCGTCGGAGCCAGCGGTATCCCAGGAGATTGGGCACTCTATGACGTGGACGGCAAGAATGGCGAGCATCGCGAGATGACCCGCGAAGCCCTCGAAATCATGTTGCGGATCTGGACCGAAGACCAACCCTGGGAACATCGCGGAAAGTACTGGAACGCCAACGGTATTGCGCCGATGTTCGAAGGTCTGATGAGGCGCCACATCAAGCCCTACCAAAAACCCCACCCACCGATCGGAGTAACCGGGTTCAGCGCCGGCTCGGAAACCCTCAAACTGGCCGGCGAGCGGGGCTACCTTCCGATGAGCCTGGACCTGAACACCGAGTATGTCGCGACCCACTGGGATGCGGTCCTCGAAGGCGCCGCCCGCAGCGGCCGGACGCCCGACCGCCGCGACTGGCGACTCGTGCGTGAGGTGTTGGTGGCGGAGACCGATGAGCAAGCATTCCGGTACGCCGTCGACGGGACCATGGGGCGAGCCATGCGCGAGTACGTCCTGCCGACCTTCCGAATGTTCGGCATGACCAAGTTCTACAAGCACAACCCCTCGGTGCCCGACGACGACGTGACCCCGGAGTACCTCGCCGAAAACACCTTCGTGGTCGGCTCGGTGGACACCGTGGTCGACAAACTCGAAGCCACCTACGACCAGGTCGGCGGATTCGGTCACCTGTTGGTTCTCGGATTCGACTACCGGGAGAACCCGGGGCCATGGAAAGAGTCACTACGGCTGCTCGCCGAGGAAGTCATGCCCCGGCTCAATGCTCGCATCGCCAAGAAGCCGGGGGACCCCACAAACCTCCAAAGCCCGAAGCCGCGATCGTCTAGCGAACCAAAGGCGAGAAGGGCACCGCCATGACAGTTCGGCACGTTACCGTCGGCTACTCGGACGGAACGCACAAGACCATGCCGGTGCGGCCCGACCAGTCGATACTGGAGGCCGCCGAAGAACACGGTGTCGCCATCGTCAACGAATGCCAAAGCGGAATCTGCGGCACCTGCGTGGCCACCTGCACCGCCGGCCGGTACGACATGGGACGTACCGAGGGCCTCTCCGATGTGGAGCGAGCGGCCCGAAAGATCCTCACCTGCCAGACCTTTGCCGAGTCCGATTGCGAGATCGAACTGCAGTACCCCGTCGACGACAACGCGGCGTTGCTGGTAAGCGGCGACGGCGTGGTGACCGGTGTTGACATGGTGTCACCGGGCACCGCCGTCCTGCGTGTCGATGTCTCGGCCATGGCCGGCACGATCGGATATCGAGCGGGCCAGTTCGCCCAGCTGCAGGTTCCCGGTAGCGACCAGTGGCGCAACTACTCTTATGCGCATCCGGCCGACGGAGGTGGTGAGCTCGAGTTCATCATCCGATTGTTGCCCGACGGCGCGATGTCGAACTATTTGCGGGACCACGCCAAACAGGGTGATCGAATTGCGTTGCGGGGCAGCAAGGGAAACTTCTATCTTCGCCCGATTGTACGGCCGGTGGTGCTGGTCGCCGGCGGTACCGGCCTGTCAGCAATCCTGGCCATGGCCCAGAGTCTGCCGGCCGATCCCGGCCAACCGGTAAGTCTGCTCTATGGAGTGACCTCGGCCGAAGATCTGTGCAAGCTCGACGAACTCGAACAGCTCGAGCACCGTGTTGCGGGCTTGCAGGTGCACGTCACCGTGGCGCGCCGCGACGACGACTGGTCCGGGCGCACCGGGCTGGTCACCGACTTGCTCGACGAGGCGATGCTGGCCGGCGGCGACGCCGACGTGTACCTGTGCGGCCCCGCTGCGATGGTCGAGGCTACCCGAACCTGGTTGTCGGCCAATGGCTTTCACCGAGCTGGGCTCTACCACGAAAAGTTCGTGGCCAGCGGGGCGGCGCGCCGCCGCACGCCGGCGCGCCTGGACTACTCGGCCCTGGATCTCGCCGCGGTGCGGCGCAGCGGTCGCGGTATCGCTGTGGTCATCGGCGGCAGCATCGCGGGCATCACCGCGGCCAAGGTCTGCAGCGACACCTTTGACCGCGTCATCGTGCTCGAGAAGGACGACCCCCACCGCCGCCGCGAGGGCAGACCGGGCGCTGCGCAGGGCTGGCACCTGCACCACCTCCTCACCGCCGGGCAGATCGAACTCGAACGTTTCTTCCCCGGCATCGTCGACGACATGGTGCGCGAGGGCGCATTCAAGGTCGACATGGCAGCCCAGTACCGGATTCGGCTGGGCGGAACCTGGAAGAAACCCGGTACGAGCGACATCGAGATCGTGTGCGCCGGGCGGCCGCTGCTGGAATGGTGCGTGCGCCGTCGACTCGACGACGAACCGCGCATCGACTTCCGCTACGAGTCAGAGGTCACCGACCTGGTGTTCGATCGCGCCACCAACGCCGTCATCGGGGTTGCGGTCCCGGGTGACGGCGGCGAACCGGAGGTGATTCCCGCGGAGTTCGTCCTGGATGCCTCGGGAAAGAACACCCACGTGCCGGAGTTCTTGGAGCGCATCGGCATTGGAGCCCCCGAGGTCGAGCAGGACATCATCAACTGCTTCTACTCCACCATGCAACACCAGGTGCCGCCGGAGCGGCAGTGGCAAGACAAGGTGATGGTGATCTGTTATGCGTACCGGCCCTACGAAGACACCTACGCCGCGCAGTACTACACCGACAGCTCCCGGACCATCCTGTCCACCTCACTGGTGGCCTACAACTGCTACTCGCCGCCACGCACCGTCCGAGAATTTCGCGAGTTCGCCGATCTGATGCCGTCACCGGTCATCGGAGAGAACATCGACGGACTTCAGCCGGCCTCGCCGATCTACAACTTCGGATATCCCAACATGCTGCGGCTGCACTACGAAAAGAAGCGCAACCTGCCGCGCGCTCTGTTGGCGGTGGGCGACGCCTACACTAGTGCGGACCCCGTTTCCGGGCTGGGCATGAGTCTGGAGCTCAAGGAAGTTCGGGAGATGCAGTTGCTGCTGTCCAAATACGGTCCCACGCACCGGGAGCTACCGCGCAAGTACTACCGAACGATCGCCAAGATGGCCGACACCGCCTGGTTCGTGATCCGCGAGCAGAACCTGCGCTTCAACTGGCTCAAGGACGTCGACAAGAAACGCCCGTTCTATTTCGGTGCGCTCACCTGGTACATGGATCGGCTGTTGGAGCTGGTGCACGACGACCTCGACGCCTACCGCGAGTTTCTGGCCGTCGTCCACCTGGTCAAACCGCCGCTGGCGCTCATGAAGCCCGGAATCGCCAGCCGCGTCATCGGTAAATGGGCGCGAACCAGGCTGTCCGGCCAGAAGACGTTGATCGCCCGCAACTACGAAAACCACACCGCACCTGCCGAACCCGCGGACCAGCTGGTGACCGTGGGTGATCTGAGATAAGGAAGGCGACCATGGCGCAGGCTCATCGGATCTTGAACTGCCGGGGCACCCGCATCCATGCCGTCGAAGACGGCGAAGGACCGCTGGTGATACTGCTGCACGGGTTTCCAGAGTCCTAGTACTCGTGGCGCCATCAGATTCCGGCGCTGGCCGCCGCGGGTTACCGGGTGGTGGCCGTCGATCAGCGTGGCTATGGCAGATCGTCGAAGTACCGGGTGCAAAAGGCCTACCGCATCAAAGAATTAGTCGGTGACGTGCTTGGTGTCGTCGATGCCTATGGTGCGGACAAGGCATTCGTTATCGGTCACGACTGGGGCGCGCCGGTCGCTTGGACCTTCGCCTGGTTATATCCGCAAAGATGCGCCGGGGTGGTGGGGATCAGCGTTCCATTCGCCGGGCGTGGTGTGATCGGCTTGCCGGGCAGCCCCTTTGGCGAGCATCGGCCCAATGACTACCACCTCGAGCTGGCGGGCGAAGGCCGGGTTTGGTATCAGGACTACTTCTCCGCTCAGGATGGCATCATCGCCGAGATCGAGGAAGATGTGCGGACCTGGCTACTCGGGCTGACCTACACGGTGTCCGGCGACGGCATGATCGCGGCCACCAAGGCGGCCGCCGATGCGGGTGTCGATCTGGCATCCATGGATCCGATCGACGTTATCCGGGCCGGCCCCTTGTGCATGGCCGATGGGGCGCGGCTCAAGGACGCGTTCGTCTACCCGGAGACGATGCCCGCTTGGTTCACCGATGCCGATCTTGACTTCTACACTGGCGAGTTCGAACGCTCCGGCTTCGGTGGACCGCTGAGTTTCTATCACAACATCGACAACGACTGGCACGACCTCGCCGACCAGGAAGGCAAGCCGCTGTCTGCGCCCGCGCTGTTCATCGGTGGTCAATACGATGTCGGCACCACCTGGGGAGCCGAGGCCATAGCGCGGGCACACGAGGTCATGTCCGACTACCGCGGCACCCACATGGTGGCCGACGTCGGGCACTGGATTCAGCAGGAAGCGCCCGATGAGACCAACCGGCTGCTACTCGAATTCCTTGGGGGGCTGCGGCAGTGAGTTGCACCTTCGACATGATTCCGCAGACCGTCGACCCTCTCGACGGCGCCGCGTTGCGCTACGCCTTCGGCTGCTTCCCCTCCGGTGTGATTGCTGTCTGTGCGATGGTCGGCGATGCCCCGGTCGGGATGGCGGCGAGCTCGTTCACTTCCGTTTCGATCGACCCGCCGCTGGTGTCGATCTGCGTGCAGAACACTTCCACGACGTGGCCGAAGTTGCGCAACCGTCCGCGCCTCGGCGTCAGCGTTCTTGCCGAGGGCCACGACGAGGCATGTATCAGCCTCTCGCGCAAGGAAGGTGACCGATTCGCCGGGGTGTTCCACAGCGAGCTGCCCGGCGGGCGCGTGGTCGTTCTCGGAGCCAGCGCCTGGCTGGAGTGCCGGCTGCACTCCGAGGTCCCGGCGGGGGATCGCACCATCGCATTGCTCGAAATCTGCTCGCTGGGAGCCGATCCCGAGACACCGCCACTGGTTTTTCATGGCAGCCGGTTCCGCCGGTTGGCCGCTCACCCTGCAACGGAGCCTGGATGAAAACCACCGATGTCCGGGTGCGCCGGGCGATCACCGCGATAGCGGCGGGACGCCCCGTCGTTGTCACCCACGATCACGCCGCCCAGGGATATCTGGTCTTCGCGGCCGAGGCCGCGACCTCGTCTCTGGTCGCTTTCACCGTCCGGCACACGGCGGGATATGTCCGCGTCGCGCTGCCGGGCGCCGAGTGTGCGCGGTTGAACCTACCGCCGATGTGCCATCACAACCCGACACATCGGGTATCGGTCGATGTGCGAGCAACCGGCACCGGCATCTCGGCGCGCGACTGTGCCCGCACCATCGCGGCTCTCGCGTCGGCGGGCTCGCAAGCTGCGGATTTTCTCCGGCCCGGGCACGTGGCCCCACTACTGGCCGAGCCGCACGGGGTGCTCGCCAAGTGCGAGCCCGCCGAAGCCGCCGTAGACCTTGCCCGCCTAGCCGGACACCGGCCGGCCGCCGCATTGTGTGAGATTGTCTCTCGCCGTAACCCCACTCTGATGGCGCACGGCGCCGAGTTGGTCGAATTCGCCGTGGAACACGGATTGGCCGTCGTGTCCATCGCCGAACTCCTGGCTTATCGGCAACGGACCGAACCGCAGGTCATCCGGCTGACCGAGACGACCCTACCCACGTGGGCCGGCAATTCCCGCGTCATCGGCTTTCGTGATCTGGGGCCAGCCAACCCCGGAGGCGAGCATTTGGCGGTGATCATCGGTGCCCCCGACTCCGGCGTGCCCGTGGCACTGCACGTCCACATCGAGTGTCTGACCGGCGACGTCTTCGGGTCGACCGGGTGCCGATGCGGCGGGGAACTCAACGGCGCACTCAGCGCAATGTCAGCCCAGGGCAGCGGCGTGGTCCTATACCTGCGGCCCCCGGGACCGCCGCGCGCATGCGGCCTGTTCGCCTCTGACGAGGAGACCCCCGCTGACTTCATGTCCGAGACCGTGACCTGGATGCTGCGCGATCTTGGGGTGTATGCGATCAAACTCTCCGACGACATGCCAGGATTTGGCCTTGTGATGTTCGGAGCCATTCGCGAGGCTGGTGCGGCCGCCGGGCCTGCAGACACGCCACTCGCGGCCGCGGGCTAGCCCGTGAGGTACCCGGACCTGGCCGGCAAAGCCACGATCGTGACCGGGGCCGGGGCCGGGATCGGCCTCGCGATCGCCGAGCGGCTGGCCGCCGAAGGCGCCGCGGTACTCTGCGCGGACATCGACGGCGCTTCGGCCGAGCAAGCAGCGGCAAAAATCGGCTCCGGCGCAGTCGGGTATCAGGTCGATGTCAGTGCCGAGGAACAGGTCGCCGGCATGGTCGAAGCCTGCGTCACATCGTTCGGCGGGCTCGACAAGCTCGTCGCCAATGCCGGAGTCGTTCATCTGGCCCCGATCCTCGACACCGCGGTCGAGGACTTTGATCGGGTCATCGGCATCAACCTGCGTGGAGCCTGGTTGTGCACCAAGCATGCGGCACCCAAGATGGTCGAGCGCGGCGGGGGAGCGATCGTCAACATGTCGTCACTGGCGGGCCATATCGGGGTGGGCGGAACCGCGGCGTACGGCATGTCGAAGGCCGGGATCAGCCACCTCAGCCGAGTCACTGCCGCCGAACTGCGCTCGGCCAATGTGCGCTCCAATGCGTTGTTGCCCGCGTTCGTGGATACCCCCATGCAACAGAGTGCGATGGCGATGTTCGACGAGGTCCTAGGAACGGGGGGCGCGAACACCATGATTGCCAGGCTGCAGGGCCGCATGGCCAGACCCGAGGAGATGGCTAGCATCGTGGCGTTCCTGCTGTCCGACGATTCGTCGATGATTACCGGAACAACCCAGATCGCGGACGGCGGAACCATCGCCGCACTGTGGTGAGCGTCGCTCGCCCAGCACTCACACGGTCACTGTTGCGGTTTCGCCGACGTCTCGCGCTGGGTTCTCGGCCGTTGTCGCCGTGGCCACTTTGGTCTTCCGGCTACGCAGCAAATACGTCGCCGCAAAGACCGCACACGCCGCCGCCGGAAGAAGCAGCGCATATCCGCCAAGCCAGGTTCCGATCAGCAGGCCGGCGGCGCCACCCACCAAGAAGAGCACCAAGGTCAGCGCAAGGACTGCGGCCTTCCAGCTCTCGATTCCTTCCCGACGGGCGCGGCCAAGCATCAAGCCGAGATCGGTCACCGTGCCGGTGAAGTGGGTGGTGCGAACCGCCATCCCGCGGAAGCTTGGCGTCAGGCCGTTCTGCATTCCAAGGGCCGCCGCGATAAACAGGGCCTGCACGACGGGTTCCTCGACGCCCAGCGCCTGAATGCCCGCCTTGACCTGAGTTTCCTCCACACCGAGCGAGGCGAGCATCAGCAATATCGCCTCCACGGTCAGCACGATGGCGTGGTGCGACCCCCGGGGATGCTGGTTATTGCCGAGAATCGCTCCGGCCGTGATCGCGCCAATCCAAAACCCCATCAAGATCGCGGCCAGGATGTGACCCTCATACAGCCAGGGATTGGCTGTGTTCATGCCAAGCTGGGTTGTCACTCCCGTGAGGTTGCCGACCGGGAAGGCCAGCAGCAGCAGGCCAACCGCATTGACAAAGCCTGCGATGAAGGCCAGTGAGCCACTGTAGCTGAGCAGGACCCTCTTGGAGGAGAGGTGGCCGTCGTGTCCCGTGGCCAACGACTGCGGTCGTGTGCCGGGGTGGGGTTTCATGAGGCTTCGCTTTCCGGGCTGGAGCATCATCGGACTACTACGAAGGTAATATGACGAAATCATCTTCGCCAATAGTTCTTCGTATGAGTTTGGCCAGAGCGCCCACACCGATGACGCGCCGCCAACCCGGGATCGCCGACTTCAGCCTTGGCGCCGAGCGGGCCGCGAGACGGCGCGGGCGCGCCAGGGTGATCGTGACAGCAAAGTCGCGCAATCTTTCGTCTATTTGAATTAGCGAAGTAATTTACATGAAAGCTCGGTGTAGCAACATCGAAATTGTGAGCGCTGCCAGGGCCGGGAAGCAAAGCCGACCGCGCAATAGCGACTCCGAACGCGGATGGACATTCCTGACCAACCACGGACATGTACTGCTGTGCGTATCAGTCAGTGAACATTTGACCGCCCGTGAACTCTCGATGCGAATCGGCATCACCGAGCGGTCAGTACAGACGATCCTGGCGGACTTGACCGATGAGGGTTACCTGATCAAGTCCAAGGACGGCAGACGCAATGTCTACACCCTCAATCCCAAGGGCAGACTGCGCCGCCCCCTGGAAGCCAGCCATACCGTGGGCGAACTCATAGAAGCGTTGTCATAGTTCGTTTGCACCTCCACCGCTCGGCCAGGGCTCCGGCGTTGTTGATTAGCAGGCTTGTGAGCTGGGGAATTGTGGATTGAGGAGGTCTAGGCGGCGGTTGGCGGTCAAAGCGGTGATCCGGCAGGCTTCGGCGATGTTGTCGGCGCCGTTGAGGCGGTGCAGATTGATCGCGGTGTTGCGTAGCGTTGCTAGGACCTGTGCGCCGTTTCCGGTATGTGCCCTTTGACGGTCTTCGTCGAAGGTGACGTCGCGTATCCAGTGCAGGCTGTTCTCGATTCCCCAGTGTTGACGCATCCAGGTCATGATCGCGGTAGGGCGGGCGTGCTCGAACGGCAGGCTGCAGATGGCATAGACCACCTCCACGCTGCGCTGGTCGGTGGCGGTGATCAAGCGTTCACGAGTGATCCGGATGATTTGTTTTGCGTAGGGGAAGCCGATTCCTCGTGCAGCGGTGATGATTTGCAGGGTGCGGGTCTCGACACGGCCGTGGCCGCGGGAGTCGTCGGTAGCGGCTGTGGGCACCTCGGCCCAGGGCAGCGCGGTGATACGCGCAAGTATTTTGGCTTGGTTGGACTTGACGATCATCAGGTAGTGCGACTTCAAGGTGGCGCAGATCAACTTCGCGGTGACGACCTGGGTATGCATCGCATCCACGGTGACCAGCCACCGCAAGCTACCCGGCAGCAGCGTGAGCAGGGCACGTACGCAGGGAATTTCATTGCTTTTCTCGGCGACAGCGAGTTGACCGAGCACCAATCGGGCACGGTGGGCGAACACCGACACGAGATGCGTGGCTGTCGCTTTGGCGCGTAAAGGCACCACGCAGCATCTTGCCGTCCAACGCGATCGGCACCAATCCACTGGGGTCGCTGCTGGCCACGTGTGCAGTGAAGTAACTGCCCATCCTGGCGTTGAGGTCGGCGGGGTCTAGCCGAGACAAAACAGCGCGGAAGGTCTTCTCACTGGGCCGCCGGAACCGGACCCCTAATTGGGCCAACACATCATCGGGAGCGGTGGCCGCCCATGTGGCAAAACCAGCATAGCCGCGCATCCCCGCGGCAGTGGCCAGAACCGCGATCGCCAACAAAGCCATCAGCGAATACCTCCGACCGCGTGGGTCCCTCGGGTCTGGCACCGAGGCCAACACATCGAGAAACTCCGATCCGATGAGCTCGCTGCGCTCACCAGGACTCCAGCGGTCGAACACCTCTGGAACCGACGACACAGGCAATACTGAAACGGTAGGCACGGGCAACTCCAGACCAACGACGAACAGTAACCAACTCGATCGTTCTCCAGATAGCCCGTGCCTACACTCCGGCCCCAATAGCGCGGCACCAAAGATCATCAACCCAGCTCACAAGCCTGCTAATCAACAACGCCGGAGCCCTGACCGCTCGGCCAACGTTACCGCCGCGCGCCTACAGGTCACTGTAATTCCTTGTGCCACTGTGGCTTCAGAGGTCACAACAAGGCAGTTCTCGGTGTGAGTCTGGAGCGCCTGTGCGAGTTGACTTTTGGCGTGTTCACCACCTCACGGTCGAGTGGCTGGCCCCCAAGCAACCAGCGCGGGATGCCCTGTCAATACCCGAAACGGTGCCTGATTCCGGTTGACAGGTTCCGCGGGCCGCTGTGGTGACTGGGCTAACATTGCCACCCGACCGCGGGTGTGAGAAGTTCGTGACAGAGCCTTGATCAAGGCTTCCGGACGATGGGTGCCGTACCCGGTGTGCGACAAGACGGCCTGGGGAGAAACGCCGTGTCGTGGATCGTGCTGGTCATGTCTGGTGTTCTAGAAGCTGTGTGGGCAACGGCCCTTGGCAGGTCCGAAGGGTTCAGCAAGCCCGCGCCGAGCGTGGTGTTTCTGGTGGCCTTCATCGTCAGCATGGCCGGGTTGGCCTACGCCATGCGGGACCTGTCGGTCGGGACCGCATACGCCGTCTGGGTGGGCATTGGGGCAGTTCTCACCGTGGTCTACGCGATGGCCACCGGGGATGAGCCGGCGTCGCTTCTCAAGGTGACGTTCTTGGCAATGATCATTGGAAGCGTGATCGGCCTCAAGCTCGCACACTGATTCCGTTCGAGCCTGACCGGGGTCTGCTCGCCATTCACCCAACGCGACGTCTGGCCCCGGCGGGCGGCTCCCTCTGGAATCATCTGGCCCGTTCGTGTTCTCGTTGCTACCGCGCGGCCAGGGGATCGGCAGGCACGAAATGCACCAGGGCACCGAGCTGTACCCGCCGACCGAATTGTTCGTGAGACCGTGTGGATCCCACCTGTGCACTTGGATCGCGAAGGACCCCAACCCAATCCAAAACATCACCCGAAGAGAATCCGATCCGATGAGGGTCGCGACACTCCCGTTCCACCGCGCAAACAGTGCGCTACCAAGTTCGAAGTCAGGACCGGCTGGTCAGGATTGATAGTGCGATCTCGGTGATTTCGTCTGCCACCGCGGCGTAGCGCGTGAGATGCCAGGTACGCGCCACATCCTCGATAAAGCTGATGGCCGCCGCGACCAAAAGTCGCGCTTCGACCGAACTGGTCTGTGGAACCAGCTCGCCGATGAGATCAATCCAGAGGGTGTCACGGTCGGCTTGATTCCGAAGATATCCGTCCCGCACGTCGCCGGAGGCGTGGTTCAGCTCGGTCACGCACACCGCAACCAGATCCGGTGCGTCCAAGCTGATCCGGACGTGTCCCTCGACCAGCCCGCGTAGCCGCTGCGCCGCTTGCCAATTCGCGCGTAAGGCGCGGATGCACTCCAGGCTTCGCCACTCATCAAGGCGGCGGATGAGCGCGTCCAGGATCGCCTGCTTGGACGAGAACGAGCGATACAACCCGGGTCCCGCGATTCCGGCGCCCTTGCCGATTTCACTGGTGCTAACGGCCGGATAGCCCTGCGCACGGAATAGCCGTGCACCCGTGGCCAACAGGGTTTCATAGCGGGAGAACAGCACGTCCTGCCCGTCGCGCCCGCCAGCGGCCGTTCCAAGTGGCTCCAGCTCGCACACCGGGGGCGTCCTGGCAGCGGCCATACACGCCTGGTACAGGCGCTCTTTGAGCTCCTCGGCGGGAAGCGTCAGACTATGTCTACCGAGGCTGGTCAGCGTGCTGGACACCGCCCATGCCCGCAACTCCGAGTGCGCCGGGCTCAGACCGGGCACCTCCAGCAAGACGCTTTCGCGCATGCCGGCGACGATCGCGTTGATGCGGCGCCGGACCTCGATACGGTCGGCGTCATTGAGATAGCGCGCCTCGCGCTGCGACAGCACCGTCAAGGACCGCGACGCAACAGCCGCGGCGATCAGGTCCGGAAGATCAACACTCAACGGGCGAGGTGTCGGCTCTTGCTCGCCCTCGGTGAGTCGGCGCGCACTTTGGTACTGATCCTGACCGGTCCGGATGGCTTCGGCGAGCAACGCTTGCTTGTTGTCGTAGTGGCGATAGAGCGCACGCGCGGTGACCCCCGCCGCCTCGGCGATGTCCTCCAACTTGACCGAATGAAAGCCACGGTCGATGAAGAGCCCAACGGCCTGCTCCAGAATTTGCTGCTTTCGATCCTTCGGCCGGCGCCTAACGGGCGCGACGACGGAGTCCATCGACTCGAACTCCCTTCTTGCGCATCGGGGTTACAAATCCTGCCAGAAGCACCGCCTAGGGCTTCGTCCCGCGCCGGGTCAGGACAAACTTGTTGTCAGCTCGCCTGGCATCGATCATGTGGATAGCTCCTCCGGTCGTGGCCGCAGCACCCCGGTCGCGACAGATAACATCGGATTATCAAGATACATCATCCGATACTAAAACGACATTACATCGATGTTTAACGTCCACGCCTTGGCTAATATTGCGTATCGGTTATAGACATGCCGGCTATCCATGGGACTGCGCGGCCCACTTGCACCGGTGTAGGCCAAGAGCTGCCAATCCGCGCTTTCCCCCTTCGGGGCACCAAGACTTCTCCTTTGGGGCTGACCACGGCCTCGACCCGGTGATTGCATTGCGTGAGCACCATCCACGCACCATCCAGGCAGCATCCGGTGCCATCGAGCACCGCACATCGCGCAGGAGCAGGACCAATCATGGGCTTCTTCAAGGATTGCAACGAGATCGACAAGTACATCGGCGGGGTCTTTCGCAATGCCGGCGACCACCCACAGTCGGGGCCGAAATTCCGCGCCGCCAACATCGTCATGCGGGTGGTCTACACAAATCCCGACTGCGAACTCACCGTCGCACTGCGCGACGATTTCCGAGTCGTCTGCGGCCCGAGCAATCTCACACCCGACGTCACGATGACCATGCCCGCCGATGTCGCCGACCAATTCTGGCGCGGTAACTACAATCTCACCATTGGCCTGGCCAAGGGCCAGGTCAAGGCCAAGGGGCCGATCGGAAAGATCCTGCGGCTGATCCCGTTGACCAAACCGCTGTTCGGCAGCTACCGCGAAAAGATCGCCGAGAAAGATCGCGAACAGTCCCGAGGTGGCCTGACCCGATGACGACGGTGGCTGTTCCGCATCATGCGATGTTGATCGGCGGCGAGTCGGTGGACTCCGATCGGCGGCTGTCGCTGGTCGACCCCGGCGACGAGAGCCCGGTCGCCACGGTGGCCTGCGGTGATGCATCGCACGTCGATGCCGCCGTGGCGGCCGCAAAAGCCAGCTTCGAGGACGGTAGCTGGTCGCGGGCCACGCCACAGGAGCGCGCCGCCGTGATGCGCCGCATCGTCGCCGCGGCCGACCAGGTCACCGATGAGCTGATCGAGCTGGAGATGGCGTGCAACGGCGCGACCATCCGGCTGGCCACTGGATTCCATATCGGTCACGCACTAAGTCATTTCAGCTATTTTGCAGACCTTGCCGAGAGCTACGCCTACCAGCGTCCGGCACCGATCGAGACCTTCCCGGTGCTCAGTCAAAGTGTCATGCACCGCGAGCCGATCGGGGTGGTCGGCGCGATCACGCCATGGAACTTTCCGCTACTACTGACCCTGTGGAAGGTCGGACCTGCGATTGCGGCGGGAAACAGCGTGGTGGTCAAACCCGACGAGCACACACCGCTGTCGATACTCGAGTTCGCCCGTATCGCCGAACGCAGCGGACTACCGCCCGGAGTGATCAACGTAGTCCCCGGCGAGGGGCCCGAGGCCGGCGCCAGACTGGCCTCGCATCCCGACGTGGGCAAGATTGCGTTCACCGGCTCCACCGCGGTCGGACGCGAGATCATGCGGCTGGCATCCGGCACCGTCAAACAGGTGACCCTCGAACTCGGCGGTAAGGGCCCGACGATCGTCCTCGACGACGCCGATCTCGAGATGGCCGTCGAAGGTGTGCTCTACGGATGCTTCGCCTATTCGGGTCAGGTCTGCGAGTCCGGCACCCGCGCACTGGTCCCCACGACGCTCTACCAGGAATTCGTCGATCGGCTGGTCAAGCGCGCCGCCACCATCGTGGTAGGCCCGACCAGGGACTGGGACACCGACCTGGGGCCGGTCATCGACGCCGCACAACGCACTCGCATCCTGAACTACATCCGTGGTGCGCAGACCGACGGAGCGACCGTGGCGCTCGGGGGAGAGGCACTGACGGGCGGAATGTTCGACAAGGGGTTCTGGGTGGCGCCGACGATCCTGACCGGCGTGCACAACGACATGGCGATCGCCCGGGAGGAAGTCTTCGGCCCGGTATTGGTGGTCATCGGCTACGACGGGGACGAACAGGCCATCGCGATCGCCAACGACAGTGACTACGGACTGGCCGCCAGCATCTGGACGTCCGACAACGCCAGGGGACTGGCGATGGCCGAACGCATCCAATCCGGCAGCGTGTGGATCAACGATGCCCACCAGATCAACTGTCGTCTCCCGTTCGGCGGTTACAAGCAGAGCGGCGTCGGTCGTGAACTGGGCCCCGATGCGCTCGATGCTTACACGGAGGTCAAGACGATCCATCTGGACCTGTCCGGCGGACGCGAAGCAAAACCCTACGACGTCCTACTCGGCTACCCCGAAACCGGTTGACGTCAAACAACTTCGGGAACGCTGGCCAACCGGACGTACGCCGAGGCCGCCTCGGCCCGATTCGTCGCATGCAGCTTCCGCAGCACCCTTTTGACATGAGATTTCACCGTGCCGGCCGAGATCACCAGTTCGTCGGCGATCTGCTGATTGGTGCGGCCGGCCGCCATCAGCCGCAGCACCTCCACTTCCCGGCGGGTCAGCATGGCCATCACTCGCGTCTGCACCTCGGCCAACGACCTTGCCGCGGGGCTACGTTCGACCGGCTCGATCTTGCGCAGGTCCAGATCGGCATCCTGCAGAGCGCGCGCCGCCTCGTCCGCGGACGCAAGCGCACTGCGCACCTCGGCGTGCTGGCGCCGCATGCGCTCCAGCAGAACCGTTCGCTCATAGGCATATCCGAAGCCTTCGGCGAACGCCCACACCGTGTCTCGGTCGATCTCGTCGACTATGCGCCCGGAGTACAACCGATCGGCGTGCAGGAAACCGATCACTTTGCCGGTCGGCATCACCGGGGCCGCCACATAGGAATGCGTCAGCGAAAAGTCCACGATCGGTCGATTCACCCGCGGATCATTGCGGGCATCGCGCACGATCGCGGGCGCGTGCCGGCGAATCATCTGGGTTTCGATCAGCATGTGATCCAACAGCGGTGCTACCGATTGCGCGAAGGCGACCATCTTCTCCGCACCTTCACGGTCTTCCCCAAAGTAGGACGATTCCATCACCATTCGGCCTTCGTGCACTCGAAACAGCACAGCACGATCGAACCCGCACGACTCCACCAGTTCACGCGGCGCCCGGTCGACAATCATCGCGACGTCGTCCACGGCGCGCAGCTTGCTCAAGGCCTCCTGCACCTGCAACAGCGCCAGCGTGCGGCGTGCGGCACCGTCCTCGATCATCTCCCGTTCCAGCGAGGACAAATCCAACAGCGTTTCGAGGGCGTTGACCGCATGCACGTCACCGAGGGACTCCAGGGCGTGGCGCACCGCGGCGGCGTTGACGTCGATGGCCTCGGCAACCACCGCCATGGGGTCGTCGGTGGGATCGACGTTGCAATCGCCGAACGCTTCCCGATAGTGACGAGTGGCATCGCTTTCCCGTATCGGACGCGACGCCCAGCCGGGGTGCTCGTCGTCGGCCAACGTGGGGAATGCGGGGGGATCGGGCATATCGACCACATCGATCACCCCTCCCACTGTCCTCTCCGGGATGGCCCGTCGCGGCGAAAAGCCCAAACTCCCCTCCTACGGTGGCAAGAGTCCTCCCCAACGGGGGATCGACCTGCCACCGGGGTTGTCAGAGGCTGGATGACATGTCAACAGAGACCGTTTCAGGGACGGTGCCAGCCGTCGAACTTCTGACTACCCCGCAAGGCATCGCCAATCCCTATCCGCTCTATGACGAACTCAGAGGGCTCTCGCCCGTTGCGGGGTATCGGGACTGGCCCCCTGGAACCGTCCCGGGCGCCGACGAACCGGTTACCGCCTGGGCGCTGTTCCGCTACGACCAGGTCTTTGCCGCGGCGCGCGACGCGGCAACCTTCTCGTCCCGCGATCCCTTGCAGGAGGCGTCGTCGGCGCCGAGCCTGATGCTGGTCAACACCGATCCGCCCAAGCACGAAGTCGAACGCAAACTGGTCAGCCAGGCGTTTTCGCCGCGCCGGGTCAAGCGACTGGAGGGGTGGCTCAATGACCTGATCCCGCAGCTGCTCAACGATCTCGAAAAGGATTCTCGGGATGGGGCCGAAGACGGCTCACCGGACGGGGTCGTAGAAGTCATGGGCTTCGCCGCCGAGATTCCCACCCGGGCGATGGTGCGACTGCTGGGCCTGCCCGATGGTGACCACGTGCGGTTCCGGCGGTGGGCCAACGCCTTCATGCTGTCCTCGTCGCTCACCCCCGAAGAACGCATGGCGAGCAACCAGGAGATGGTGGGCACCTTCGCCACCCGGCTCGCCGAACACACTGCCCGGCTGGCCGAACGCGAAGCCAGCGATGACGTTGAGGATGCCGAAGACCTCATCTCGGCGCTGTTGCGCGCCGAGGTCGACGGGCAGCGGCTCACCCCGAAGAGATCGTCCGGTTCTGTGTGACGCTGGTGGTAGCCGGCAGCGAAACAACGACATCCCTGATCGGAAATCTGCTGCACGCGCTGGCCCGAGAGCCCGAGGTGCAGGCACGCGTCCGCGCCGATCGGACCTTGCTGAACATTTTCGTTGAGGAGACGCTTCGGCTCGACGGGCCGCCACAGCGCCTGTTCCGCATCGCCACGCGCGACGTCGAGGTCGGCGACAAGCTGATCCGCAAGGGGGAGTGGGTCGCGTTGTTCTTCGGCTCGGCCAACCGCGACCCCGCCGTGTTCCCCGACCCGGGACGATTGGACATCGACCGGCCGAACATTCGCCAGCAGCTCTCGCTGGGGCATGGCCTGCACTTCTGCCTCGGTGCCTCACTGGCCCGACTGGAGGTGCTCGCCGTCCTCAACGCCGTGCTGGATCGCTATCAGAAGATCGCGCTGACCGACGACCCCGGCACCAAGCAGACGGCCAGCCTGCTGACCCACGCATTTGTCCGGCTACCCCTGCACCTGTCATGACGGTCACCACCGAGTCACGGGAGTCGCGCAACATCGAGGCAACCAAGGCCATCTATACCGCGGTGCCGGCCGGCGACCTGGATACCGTGCTGCACCACCTCGACCCCGACGTGCGCATCACCTACTACGGGACCGAAAAGATCCCCTACGCGGGCGATTACCGCGGCATCGACGAGGCGATGACATTCTTCGCCAAGGTTGGCCAGGCGATCGAGATCGTCGAGATGGAGCCGTGGAAGTTCATCGCGCAAGGTGACGATCTCGCGACCTGGGGCCGGCAGCGGTTCCGGCGGCTGGCCACCGGACACGAATGGGAATCGGAGTTCGCGCACATCATCACGTTGCGCGACGGTCGCTGGTTGCACTTCCGGGACTTCATGAATTCCGCCCTCACCCTGCAGGCCTTCTCATGAGGGTCGCCGCCGACCGGGAGATCTGCATGGCGACCGGCATGTGCGTAATGACGGCCGACGCCTTCTTCGATCAGGACGCCGACGGCATCGTGGTACTGGCCGCCCATGAGGTGCCCGCCGACGAAGAACGCCGGGTGCGCAATGCGGTCAAACTGTGCCCGTCGGGGGCGCTCGAGCTGATGTCGGACTGAGGGGATGTGGCCCGGCGCCGCATTCGACGGCGAAGTCAGCACCGGCCCAGAGCGCGCGAACGCCGCGGACATCCACCACACTCGATCTCCCTCAAGCGCGCCTATCAGTAGGGTACTAGCAAGATACATCAGTAGCCATAACTGGCATCTTGCTTCGATATTTACAGATACCGAGGCTTCAATAGCTCGTATTGTCTATGGACATGTGCAGCTTGCGCCGCGTACCCTCACCGATGTCACCCGTCCAACTCGACCTGTCCGGATGGTCAGCGTGAGCAACCCCACCCGAGGCCTCGGCATCAATGCCAGATGGTGCGCGACACCATGGTGACTCTGACCGATCGGGCGGCCAGCCCGGTAGCAGATCCGGTAGCCGACCCGGTCGCACGTCCGCTGGCCGGATCGGTCACCAAGCCGGTCCGAGCGCTCGGCGACTTCTTCGCCATGACGCTCGACACGTTCGTGTCGATGTTCCGGCCGCCGTTCGCATGGCGTGAATATCTACTCCAATGCTGGTTCGTGGCGCGGGTATCCACGCTGCCCGGGGTTTTGATGACAATCCCGTGGGCGGTGATCTCGGGGTTCCTCTTCAACGTGCTGCTCACCGATATCGGCGCCGCGGACTTCTCCGGCACCGGCTGCGCGATCTTCACCGTGGACCAGAGCGCTCCCATCGTCACCGTCCTGGTGGTCGCGGGCGCGGGCGCCACCGCAATGTGCGCCGATCTGGGTGCGCGGACCATCCGCGAGGAACTCGATGCGCTACGGGTGATGGGAATCAACCCGATCCAGGCTCTGGTGGTTCCCCGAGTGCTGGCCGCCACCACCGTCTCCCTGGCGCTGAGTTCGCTGGTGATCGCGACGGGACTCATCGGGGCATTCTTGTGTTCGGTGTTCCTCATGCATGTTTCGGCAGGTGCGTGGGTCACCGGACTCACCACACTCACTCACACGGTCGACGTCGTCATCTCGATGATCAAGGCGACCCTTTTCGGGCTGATGGCCGGGCTGATCGCCTGCTACAAGGGCATATCGGTGGGCGGCGGTCCGGCGGGCGTCGGCAGAGCGGTCAACGAGACCGTGGTCTTCGCGTTCGTGGTGCTGTTCGTCATCAACATCGTCGTGACCGCCGTCGGCATCCCGTTCATGGTGTCGTGAGGTGAAACCATGACAGTCAGCGCTTCGAGAAGCTCCCGCCATCGCCTGCGACGCACGGCGAAAAGCCTGGTGCGCGAGTGGAATCGGCTGGGTTCACAGATGCGGTTCTATGTCACCACGCTGACCGGGATCCCCGATGCGGTCATGCACTATCGCAGCGAGCTGCTGCGGGTGATCGCGCAGATGGGTTTTGGCGCGGGGACGCTCGCGGTGATCGGCGGGACGGTCGTCATCGTCGGGTTCTTGGCGATGACGACCGGCGCAATCGTGGCGGTGCAGGGCTACAACCAGTTTGCGTCGGTGGGTGTGGAAGCACTGACGGGCTTTGCGTCGGCCTTCTTCAATACTCGCGAAATTCAGCCGGGCACCGTCATGGTCGCGCTGGCCGCAACCGTCGGCGCCGGCGCCACCACGCAGCTGGGTGCGATGCGGATCAACGAAGAGATCGACGCGCTCGAGGTGATCGGTATCCGCAGCGTCAGCTACTTGGCCAGCACCCGGGTGCTGGCCGGAGTGGTGGTGGCCATCCCGTTGTTCTGCGTCGGACTCATCACCGCATATCTGGCCGCGCGGGCTGGCACCACCGCCATCTACGGCCAGGGGTCCGGTGTGTACGACCATTACTTCAATACGTTCCTGCGCCCCACCGACGTGCTCTGGTCGTCCTTCGAAGTCGTCGTGGTGGCACTCATGATCATGTTGGTCTGCACCTACTACGGGTACAACGCGCACGGCGGGCCGGCCGGGGTCGGCGAGGCCGTCGGCCGGGCCGTACGCGCGTCAATGGTCGTCGCCTCGATAGCAATCGTCATCATGACGCTGGCCATCTACGGCCAGTCACCCAACTTCCACCTGGCGAGCTAGTGGCATGGGTCGCGGGCCGGGAAAACACCGTCTGCACGATGCTTGGTGGACCGTGATCCTGTTCGCGGCGATCGTCGCGGCCATCCTCGTGACGACCGTGTCCTTCACCGGCACCTTGCGACCGTATGTTGCGGTCACCCTGACTTCTGAACGATCCGGGCTGGTGATGGACGCCGGCGCCAAGGTCATGTTGCGTGGGGTGCAGGTCGGCCGGGTCCGTCAGATCGACAGCAACCATGGCGCCAGTCTCGAACTGGAAATCGACCCCGACCAGATCCGTTACATCCCTGCCAATGTGGAGGCGCAGATCAGCGCCACCACCGCGTTCGGCGCGAAGTTCGTCGACCTGGTGATACCGCCGACCCCGAGTCGCGCTCGGCTGGCTGCCGGGGCGGTATTGCATTCCAAGAACGTCAGCACCGAGATCAACACCGTTTTCGAGAACGTCGTCGACCTGCTCAACATGATCGATCCGCTGAAGCTCAACGCCGTGCTGAGCGCGGTGGCCGAAGGCGTTCGCGGACAGGGGGAACGCATCGGTCAGGCAACCACCGATCTGAACCAGGTGTTGCAGGGACTCAATGCACGTCGGGACACGCTGCGCCAGAACTGGCGGTCGCTGCGAGATTTCAGCAACACCTATGACGCGGCCGCGCGCGACATCTTGACGATCCTCGATGCGGCCAGCACCACCAGCACCACCGTGGTGGACCACGCGAGGTCGCTGGATTCCCTGCTGCTCAACGTGATCGGCTTGGCCGACACCGGGGCCAATCTGCTCGCCAACAACCGAGAGAACCTGACCACATCGATCAATATCCTCGAGCCGACCACGAATCTGCTACTCAAGTACAACCCCGAATACACCTGCTTGCTACAGGGCACCAAGTGGTACCTCGACAATGGCGGCTATGCGGCCTGGGGTGGCGCCGACGGCCGCACCCTGCAGCTCGATGTCGCACTGCTGCTGGGCAATGACCCCTATGTCTTTCCCGACAACCTGCCGCTCGTCGCCGCAAAAGGCGGCCCCGGCGGAGCGCCGGGCTGCGGATCATTGCCAGATGCGACCAAGAACTTCCCAGTGCGTCAGCTCGTCACCGACACCGGTTGGGGAACCGGACTCGACATCCGGCCCAACCCCGGAATCGGGCATCCTTGCTGGGCCGACTACTTGCCCGTGACCCGCGCTGTGCCCCAGCCTCCTTCGGTGCGCCCCTGCCTGCCGGGGCCGGCGATCGGCCCCAACCCCGGGGGGCCGCCGTATGGGGCCGCGCTGTACGGCCCTGGCGGGGTGCCGCTATGGCCGGGGGTCCCGCCGGCTCCCACTGAGCCCGCATCGATACCCGAACCCCCTGCACCCCAGCAGGAGACGGGGCCTCCATCACCATGACAGACCCATGACGGCACCAGGGCGGCGCCGGTGCGTGCCGGTCAAGACAAGCAGGGGAGTAGCAATGCGGGAAGACCTCAGAGGCGTCGTGATCCGCCTCGGCGTGTTCCTGACGGTCTGCGCGCTGACCGCCTTTCTGCTGGTCGCTGTCTTCGGTCAGGTGCGCTTCGGCGACGGCAACACCTACTACGCCGAGTTCAGCAATGTCTCCAACCTCAGAGAAGGCAAGCTGGTCCGCATCGCAGGGGTTGAGGTCGGCAAGGTCGAGAAGATCTCCATCAATCCCGATGCGACCGTGAAAGTCGAGTTCACCGACGACAATTCGGTCACCCTCACCCAGGGGACCCAGGCGGTGATCCGCTACGACAATCTCTTCGGCGACCGCTATCTGGCACTCGAGGAAGGAGCCGGCGGGCTCACGATCCTCAAGCCCGGTCAGACAATTCCGTTGGCCAACACCAAACCGGCACTGGATCTCGACGCCTTGATCGGCGGCTTCCGGCCACTGTTTCGCGCCCTGGACCCCCACCAGGTCAATGCGCTGAGCGACCAACTGCTGCAAGCATTTCAGGGCCAGGGCCCCACCATCGGAACTTTTCTGGACCAGGCTGCGGCCGTGACCAACACATTGGCCGATCGGGATCAGCTGATCGGTCAGGTGGTCACCAATCTCAACGTGGTGCTTGGTTCGCTGGGGGGTCAAAGCGACCGGCTGGACAAGGCCGTGGCGTCGCTGTCGCAGCTGATTGCGGGGCTCTCCGAACGCCGAACCGACATATCCAACGCGGTGGCATACACCAACGCCGCGGCCGGATCGGTCGCCGACTTGCTCTCGCAGGCCCGCGCACCGTTTTCGAAGGCGCTGCACGAGACCGACCGGGTCGCGACCATCGCGCTGGCCGATCATGACTACCTCGACAATCTGCTCAACACGTTGCCGGACAGATACCAGGCGCTGGTACGGCAGGGCATGTACGGCGACTTCTTCGCCTTCTACCTGTGTGACGTCGTGCTGAAGGTCAACGGCAAAGGTGGGCAGCCGGTGTACATCAAGGTCGCCGGTCAGGCCACAGGTCGGTGCACACCGAAATGAAGTCATTCGCTGAACGCAACCTGCTGCTGGTCGGCACCGTGGGCATCCTTACCGCCGCTGGCGTCGTGGGGGGTGCCCTGCAATATCAGAAGCTCCCGTTCTTCGACCAGGGCACCAGCGTCTGCGCATACTTCGCCGATGTGGGTGGGTTGCGGACCGGCAACACGGTGGAGGTCTCCGGCTATCCCGTCGGGAAGGTGTCCAGCATCGAGCTCGACGAGCCCGGCGCCCGGGTCACGTTCAAGGTCGACAAGAACATCCGCCTCGGTGAGCGCACCGAGGCGGCTATCAAGACCAAAGGCCTGCTGGGTAGCAAGTTCGTCGAGGTGATGCCGCGTGGAGAGGGCCATCTCACCGGCCCGATCCCCGTCGAGCGGACCATGTCGCCCTACCAGCTGCCCGACGCGCTGGGCGACCTGGCCAGCACCATCAGCGGATTGAACACCGGTCAGCTGTCCGAATCACTGGACACCCTGGCGCAGACCTTTGCCGACACCCCGGCCGATTTCCGCAACGCGGTACAGGGAGTGGCCCGCCTCGCACGAACACTCAACCAGCGTGACGTGCAACTGCGCAGCCTGCTGGACAACGCGGCCAGAGCCACTGGCGTGCTGGCCAACCGCACCGATCAGATCGCGGGCCTGGTACGCGACACCAATGCACTGCTGGTGCAGCTTCGGACCCAAAGTGCGGCCCTGGACCAGATCTGGGCGAACATCTCCGCGGTAGCACGGCAATTGAAGGGCTTCATCGCCGACAACCGCCAGGAGCTACGGCCGGCGCTGGACAAACTCAACGGGGTGCTCGACATTGTCGAGAGTCGCAAAGAGCGCCTGCAGCAAGCGATTCCGTTGATCAACACCTACGTCATGTCACTCGGCGAATCGGTGTCCTTGGGCCCCTTCTTCAAGGCCTACGTGGTCAACCTGCTACCGGGCCAGTTCGTGCAACCGTTCATCGGCGCCGCATTCTCCGATCTGGGGCTGGACCCGGCCACCTTGCTGCCCTCGCAGCTGACCGATCCGCCCACTGGGCAACCCGGCATCCCGCCGTTGCCGATGGCCTACCCGCGCACCGGTCAGGGCGGCGAGCCGCGGTTGACGCTGCCGGACGCGATTACCGGCAACCCCGGCGATCCGCGCTACCCATACCGGGAGCCACCGCCGGCTCCACCGCCCGGGGGGCCACCACCGGGGCCGCCCGCGGTCGCACCGCCGGGCTTGGCGTCCACCCCGGGACCGGTCCAGGTGCCGGGCCCGCAGCCGGGTGGTGCGTCATGACCACGAGGTTGCGGCGGACCCGCTCGGTGCTGGCAACCACACTCATCCTGGTGTTGGTCGCCGGAGTGATCGCGGCAATGCGCACCGCCGGGGACGCGACCCGAACGCTCGTGGTCGCCTACTTCGACAACAGCAACGGGGTGTTCGCCGGTGACGACGTCCTCATCCGGGGCGTGCCAGTAGGCAAGATAGTCAAGATCGAGCCGCAGCCGCTGCGGTCCAAGATCTCGTTCTGGTTCGACCGCAAGTACAAGGTTCCCGCCGACGCCAAGGCGGCGATCCTGTCGCCACAATTGGTGACGGGTCGGGCGATCCAGCTCACCCCGCCCTACTCAGGTGGACCCACCATGGCCAACGGCGCGATCATCTCGCAGCAGCGCACCGCGGTGCCGGTGGAGTGGGATGACCTACGCAACCAGCTACAACGACTGACCGAGTTGCTCAAGCCCACCGAGCCGGGCGGCGTCAGCACGTTGGGTGCCCTCATCAATACCGCCGCGGACAATCTACGTGGCCAGGGATCCACCATTCGTGACGCGATTGTCGAACTTTCACAGACGGTTTCGACTCTCAGCGATCACCGGAATGACATCTTCTCCACCGTACGAAACCTGTCCACGCTGGTGTCTGCACTGCACGACAGTGCCGACCTGCTCGAGCAACTCAACCACAACCTCGCCGCGGTTTCCTCGCTGCTGGCCACAGATCCGAACAAGGTCGGTCAGGCCGTGAAAGACATCAACGCGGTGGTCGCCGATGTGCAGAGCTTCGCCGCCGAGAACCGGGAGGCGGTCGGCACCGCCTCAGACAAGCTGGCGTCGATCAGCAACGCGCTGGTGGCCAGCCTCGACGACATCAAGCAGACCGTGCACATCGGGCCCACGGTGCTGCAGAACTTCAACAACATCTTCGAACCGGCCAACGGGGCGCTCACCGGCGCGCTGGCCGCCAACGACTTCGCCAACCCAATCTCGTTTCTGTGCGGTGCAATTCAGTCCGCCTCCCGCTTGGGCGGCGAACAGGCAGCCAAACTCTGCGTGCAATATCTGGCTCCGATCCTGAAGAACCGCCAATACAACTTTCCCCCGCTCGGGGAGAACCTGTTCGTCGGCGCCCAGGCCCGGCCCAACGAAGTCACCTACAGCGAAGACTGGATGAGACCGGACTACCTTCCGCCGCAGCCGGATATGCCGCCTGCGGAACCGCCAGCAGATGTGACTGTGGAACCCGACCCCGCCGCCGGGCTACGCGGCATGATGGTCCCGCCGGGAGGTGGCTGATGCGCGTCCGCCACCGGCGCCGGGTGGCGCCGCGTCTGGCCACAGTCCTGGTGACGATGGTTACCTTGGCCGCAGTATCCGGCTGCGGCTGGCGCGGTCTGAATTCGCTACCACTGCCGGGCACCGAGGGCAACGGGCCGGGTTCGTTTGTCATCCAGGCGCAGATGCCGGACGTCAACAACATCCAGCCGAACTCGAGGGTGCGGGTTGCCGACGTGACGGTCGGCCATGTGGCAAGAATCGAGCGCCAGGGCTGGCACGCGCTGGTGACGATCCGGCTGGATGCCGGCGTCGCGCTGCCGGCCAACGCGACCGCCCGGATCGGGACCACCAGCCTGCTCGGCTCTTATCACATCGAGCTGGCTGCCCCGAAACATGATGCACCGCAAGGCAGGCTGCGCGAGGGATCGCTGATTCCGCTGTCCCACGGCGGAGCCTACCCGAGCACCGAGCAGACCCTGGCGGCGCTGTCGCTGGTGCTCAACGGGGGCGGGTTGGGCCAAGTCCAAGACATCACCGAGGCATTGAGCACCGCATTCCGCGGGCGCGAGCACGATGTGCGCAGCCTGATCGCACAGCTGGATAGCTTCACCGCGACCCTCGACGACCAATCCGATGACATCATCGAAGCCACTGAGAGCTTGAACCGGTTGGTGGGAAAGTTCGCCGAACAGCAGCCCGTCCTGGATCGGGCGCTGGCCACCATTCCGGACGCCCTAGCCGTGCTCAATGACGAGCGGGACAAGCTCGTTACGGCAGCCGACCAGCTCAGCAAGTTCAGCGCCCTAACCGCCGACTCGGTGAACAAGACCAAGGCCAACCTGGTCAGCGAACTGCGGCAGCTCGGACCGGTTTTGGAATCGTTGGCCAACGCCGGACCCAGCCTGACCCGGTCGCTATCACTGCTGGCGACCTTTCCCTTTCCGAACGAAACGTTCCAGAACTTCCAGCGTGGTGATTACGCCAACTTGACGGCGATCGTCGACCTCACGCTGAGTCGAATAGACCAAGGGCTACTGACCGGCACCCGCTGGGAATGCCACCTCACCGAACTCGAACTGCAGTGGGGACGCACCATCGGTCAGTTCCCGAGCCCGTGCACCGCCGGATACCGCGGAACCCCAGGCAATCCACTCACCGTGCCGTACCACTGGGACCAGGGGCCCTAGATGCATCTAGAGCGCCGCGTCATGATTCAGCTGACCATCTTCGCCGTCATCGCGCTGAGCGTACTGGCGATCACGTTCCTGCACTTCGCCAAACTGCCGGCCATGCTCTTCGGCGTCGGCCGCTACACGGTGACAATGGAGCTGACGAAGTCCGGTGGGCTGTACACCTCCGGCAATGTCACCTATCGCGGCTCCGAAGTGGGCCGGGTGGAGTCGGTGCAGCTGACCGACACCGGGGTCGTGGCCGTCCTATCGCTGAAGTCGGGCATCGACATTCCGTCCGACCTCAAAGCCGAAGTGCATAGCCAAACCGCCATCGGCGAAACCTATGTCGAGTTATTGCCCCGCAACGCCACCTCGCCCCCGCTCAAGGACGGCGACGTGATCAGACTGGTCAACACCTCGGTTCCGCCCGACATCAACACCCTGCTCAGCGCGGCCAACACCGCCCTGGGAGCCATCCCGCACGAGAACCTGCAAACCGTCATCAATGAGTCGTACACAGCCGTCGGCGGCCTCGGTCCCGAACTCTCCCGTCTGATCACGGGCACCTCCAACCTGGCGATCGACGCGCGCAAGAACCTCGACCCGCTGATCGCACTGATCGCACTGATCGACCAGACCCCGCCGGTGCTGGATTCACAAACCCATAGCTCGGATGCGATAGCCGGATGGGCGTCGCACCTGGCCGCGGTCACCACCGAACTGCAGACCCACGACCAAGCCGTCGCCGCAACCATCGACAATGGCGGCCCAGCATTGGACGAGGTGAACTCACTGCTCGAACGGGTGCAACCCACCTTGCCGATCCTGCTTGCCAACCTCGTCAGCGTCGGCCAGGTCGCGCTGGCCTACCAGAACGACATCGAGCAGCTGCTGGTGGTGTTCCCGATGGCCATCAGCGCCGAACAAGCCGGAATCCTGGCCAACGTCAACACCAAACAGGCCTACCACGGCCAGTATCTGAGCTTTAACCTCAACCTCAACCTGCCACCGCCGTGCTCCACCGGATTCCTGCCAGCCCAGCAGCAGCGAGTCCCCACCTTCGAGGACTACCCGAACCGTCCGGCCGGCGACCTGTACTGCCGGGTGCCGCAGGATTCGCCGCTCAATGTGCGTGGGGCGCGCAATATCCCGTGCGAAACCGTTCCCGGCAAGCGTGCACCAACGGTGAAGTTGTGCGAGAGCAACGAACAGTACGTGCCGCTCAATGACGGCTACAACTGGAAGGGCGACCCCAACTCCACCCTTTCCGGCCAAGACATCCCACAACTCCCACCCGGCCCGCCGCCGCCTGCCGCCGCTGGGCCCGGGGAGGCTCCTCCGCCGCCCATCGCCGCCGCCGAGTACGACCCGGCCACCGGCACCTACACGGGACCGGACGGCCGCCAGTACACCCGGTCCGACCTGGCCCAAACCGCTCCGAAAGACCAGACATGGCAATCGATGCTGTTGCCACCACCGGTGCCCTGAAGCCAAGGGTGCACACGATCACCCCGATAGAACGGAGGGCCTCATGAGCGTGGTGACCAGTCCCGGACCGCCCCCAGACGAAGCACTCGAACACCGATGCGCGGACTCCGCCGCCGAGAAACACCGGTCCGCGCCGCTGCGCGCCACGCTCTTCGGCCTGGCCGTGGTTGTTGCATTGGCAGCGCCACTGGGGTGGTTTGGATTTCGCGTTCATCTAGCCGGTCAGGCGCAAGCCCGACAAGGCCAAGCTCTGCGAGTCGCCAGGCAGGTTGCGCTGAACCTGACGACCATCGACTGGCAACATGGCGATTCCGACGTGCACCGCATTCTGGACAGCGCGACGGGGGAGTTCTACAACGATTTCGCCGAACGCTCAAAGCCTTTCATCGAGGTTCTGCGGCAGGCCAAGGCCACCACGGTGGGCACCGTAACCGAGGCCGGACTGGAGTCGGAGACAGCCGACACGGCCCAGGCGCTGGTGGCGGTTTCGGTGCAGACCTCAAATGGCGGTGAACCCGACCCGATGCCGCGAATATGGCGGATACGCATCACCCTCGAGAGGGTCGACGACGGATTCAAAGCCGCCAAGGTCGGATTCGTACCGTGACCGCCGTCAGCCGGCCCGGCGCGGGCGAGTGCGGCGACACCGACACCGCGGGCAGCGGCGAACCACCGGCGGTGGTGCGGCGTCGACTTCGCTGGTGGCCGGTGATCGCCTACGGCCTGCTGCCCGCCCTGGCGCTCCTGCTGGCAGGCGGAACCGGGTTTGCGAAGTGGCAGGATTGCGCCGTTCGCGATGCGGCACAGGCACGTGCGGAATCCGTCCAGGCCGCCACCGCGGGGACCATCGCGCTGCTGTCCTACCGGCCTGACACCGTGCGCAGTGACCTCGAGGCCGCACGAGCCAAATTGACCGGCGCATTCCTGAGCGACTACACATCGCTGACCCGCGATGTGGTCATCCCGGGGGCCAAACAGAAGGATATTTCGGCGGTGGCCACCGTGCCAGCCGGGGCCTCGGTGTCGCAACCGGCGAGCACGCGATCGTTCTGCTGTTTGTGAACCAGACCATCATCGTGAGCCAGGACCCGCCCACCAGCACCGCATCCAGCGTTCGGGTCACCCTCGACAAGGTCGACGGGCGGTGGCTGATTTCGCGATTTGACCCGGTGTGAGTCGGCCAGACACGAGGGGGCGGACCGGTCACGAAGGGCCAGTATGGGAAGGAAGACGACAATGCGACACCGATACCTGATTCTGTCCGCATCGGTCGCCATGGTGTCCGGCGCTGCGCTGGGCATGCCCGCAGCGCGCGCCGACAACAAGCGCCTCAATGACGGAGTGGTCGCCAATGTCTACACCGTCCAGCATCAAGCCGGCTGCACCAATGACGTGAGAATCAACCCGCAGCTGCAGCTGGCCGCGCAATGGCACACCCTCGATGTGTTGAACAACCGCGACCTCGGTGGCGGCATTGGTTCTGACGGATCCGCACCTTCCGACCGCGCCAGCGCCGCCGGCTTCCACGGCCAAGTCGCCGAAACCGTGGCCATCAATCCTGCCCTGGCGATCAGCGGCGTGGAGTTGCTCAACCAGTGGTATTACAACCCGGCGTATTTCGCGATCATGTCGGATTGCGCCAACACCGAAATCGGGGTGTGGTCAGAGAACAGCCCGGATCGCACGGTCGTGGTGGCTATGTACGGACAGCTCGACCGCCCGGTGGCGACACCACTGGTTACAGCGCCAACCGAGCCGCCGCCACCGGTGGCTTTGCCCGAGAACGTTCCGATCGACCCCAGCCCTGACTACGATGCCAGCGACGAGATCGAATACGGGATCAATTGGCTTCCCTGGATTCTGCGCGGCGTCTACCCGCCGCCCGCCATGCCACCCGAATAGGCTAGGGGTGCAACACCTTCAGAAGTTGACTCGCACTTCTGCCCACGGCTGCCGTACCGGCGCCAACGTTGGGTCTCGAGTTACTCCGCCGGTGGCCGGTAGTTCGCCGCCGAGTTCCGCAGCTGCCAGACTTGCTCGGGGCAAAGGAGATTGACCGCGTAGGACACCAGGTAGTTGGCCGCGAACTCGTCGTTAGGGGTCACATCATTCTTTACGTCACCCATCACCTGGGCGTAACTTTGACCGCCACTGACCTTGCCGCAGATCCCGTGTCCGTAGCCGATCGCGTCATTGTTCGGAAAATCGTAGTGGCGCCACACCATCACGTTGTAGACGTATTCCACTTCTGGAGCCGGCGCGGCATATGCTCGCGTGGCCATACCCATGGGGATCGTGCCCAGGGCAACTGTGGCGGCTGCCAAGGCAATCGGCCAACTGCGATGCGCCATGGCTGCCATCCTATCCAGCAACGACCGGCGGATAAACAGGATCTAGCAGGCCAATTTGGCGCTGACCACCCGGGCCGCTGGCGAACGCGGCCTCAGCGCTCGCCCCCATGCTTGGCACCACGCGGATCGATGAGGTCACGAAAACGTTCCGCCCGATAGGTTGATGCACCCAGGTTTGTGACCCGCTCGACCAATAGCTTGTCCGACGTCACCACCCGAACGTCGCGCGGTTGCGGTTCCGCTGCGATCCGGCGCACGATCTCGTCGTCAGCCGAGTTGGCCGCCGCCTTGGGCGCATGCGCTACCTCGAGAACCGACGAGCAGATCGGCGTTGACGGAGGCCGCTCGAATATCACGGTGACGTCCTTTCCGCCGGCTCCGTCCTGCTCCGATGCCCAACGCTCGAGTCTGTGCACAAGCGCGACCATCGCGCCGTGGCGGTCCTTCCACCATCCGTCCGGCCGCGAGCCGATTACGTTCATGCCGTCGATGATCCAATGCACACTTCACCGTACGACGACGAGCGTGGGACGCGTCCGCCGAATCCTCGCCTAGCGATCTCGCGGCGGCGCCGAGCCCGTTACCCCCATCTGCGTTTGCGGAACTTCCTGTTGATCTCGTTGCGGAATCGCTCAACATGCTGCTCGGTGGCCGCCGCTTCCATCGCACCGAGGGCATTGACGACCTCGAGGTGGGACAGGATCAGCAGGCCGTTCAACTGCTTGAGCCGTTCTGGGGTCGCCAGCGACTCTTCATCGTCGACGTAGATGAGCAAGAAGTCACGAAGCGCCTGGCTGCCGGTCATCCGCACCGGGACTTTCATGTTCCGCAGGACTGTGGCCATGTCGGGGTCGGTCACAACAGCCTCTCTTTCGCTTCCGGGACTAGCACGTCACAGCGCAAGCGTAGGAGACCGGCGCCCCGAAGTGTCTGTGGGCCAGCGCAGCATTCTCGACGGCTTGGCGACGGTCTTGAACCCACCACCGCAGCGCACAACAGTGCGCCGGCCCCGCGCTGGTTGCCGAAGGCCCGCTACATCAAGCGTTCGACCGGGTGAGAGCCGCTCGCGTCCTCTCGCTGGCCCACGTCCGCCAGCCCGTTTTGTTCGCCCGCAGCCGCGGAGTCCTTACGTTCTTCCTCATCGGCGGGCCCGGTGGCTGATACCAGCCCTGGCTTGGATGCGCCGCCTGCCGACGAGCCCGCGCCCATCCCGCTTCCCATCGGCGCGGCACCACTCATCGCCGATGATCCCGCGTTGGCGGCCGCGGCCGCCATCGGCGAGGACTGCGACCCAATCAGTTGGGACACCAGCGGCTGGGCCGCGGGTCCCGCTTCGGTGGCAAACGCGCCGGCGCGCAGGCCCGCACCAATCGCAAAACCAGAGCTGCCCGCGGCAGCGGGGTTCGACATTGCCGCGCCACGGAAGGTCAACGCGTCCGCGGCAACATCATCGGCGTCTCCGTACATGCGCGCGATGTCGCTGAGCGCCGTGCCGGTCCGCATCAACTCTTCTTGAGCCGCCACATTGGACGCCAACATCGTGGCCGCCTCCTGAGCAAAGGCCAGGACGGCCTGCGCCGAGACTTCTTCAGCTCCCGCCGGGATCAAACCGGTCAGCACAGTCATCGCTGCCGTGGTACCAGCACTGATGCCCTGGGTACCGATGTCGACCAGCTGAGAGCCAATGTCGCCTGCGGCCGGGTCGTGTGACATGGGATCCATTTGCACGCTCCTGTGTAATTGTGCGCTGCACGAATCGTTCGTGCCCTTGCAGTCCAACGACCAACTGATCCGTCGCGCGACTGTCGCCGCACACACCGTCCCAGCTTTGCTGGACGATTGCTCAATTCTACGACGGACTGGACCACTAGCCAGCAGGTTTTCTGGATCAGGACGATTACCAGGGCCAACACCTGAGAACATGCAGGAAATTCACTGTGCCAAGTGTGACCGCTCCCGCAATTACGGGCGAATTGTCGTGTAAATCACCGCCGAGTGCCCGCCCTCGCCAACG
Organism: Mycobacterium liflandii; assembly: GCF_022354805.1. Lineage (NCBI taxonomy): Bacteria > Bacillati > Actinomycetota > Actinomycetes > Mycobacteriales > Mycobacteriaceae > Mycobacterium > Mycobacterium liflandii. The sequence continues at coordinate 3,355,729 of NZ_CP023138.1, forward strand.
AGGACGATCGGCGCCGCCGGCACCGGCGAGTTCGCGGGTGAGCGCAATGCACAGAACCAGGAAGCCACTGCTTACTCCGACTATCCACTCACAGGCGCTGCGGGTGTGCGACCGAACCATATGTGGTGGCCCAAGACCCCACCAAGAACCTCGCAACCTGCAAGTTTCTCTCCCATATCAAATGCCGGCTTCGCGTGGTAGAGACGATGGCGGTCATTCCGCCCGGCCCGGGACGAAATCGTCGCACCGGCCTTGCGCTCGTCCGGCTTTGCGGACGTCGCGCGGACGGTACCGGCTGCCGACCAGCGTGCGGCCAGCTCAATGGCCGTTGCACGCATCGCCCGCGGGTGCCCCGAATCCGACCAGCTCGCCGTCGGCAATGGCCCAGGGCTCCGGCGTTGTTGATTAGCAGGCTTGTGAGCTGGGGAATTGTGGATTGAGGAGGTCTAGGCGGCGGTTGGCGGTCAAAGCGGTGATCCGGCAGGCTTCGGCGATGTTGTCGGCGCCGTTGAGGCGGTGCAGATTGATCGCGGTGTTGCGTAGCGTTGCTAGGACCTGTGCGCCGTTTCCGGTATGTGCCCTTTGACGGTCTTCGTCGAAGGTGACGTCGCGTATCCAGTGCAGGCTGTTCTCGATTCCCCAGTGTTGACGCATCCAGGTCATGATCGCGGTAGGGCGGGCGTGCTCGAACGGCAGGCTGCAGATGGCATAGACCACCTCCACGCTGCGCTGGTCGGTGCAGGGCGGGGGTACCGAACCAAAGCAATCAGAATCCGCGCGCGACGAGATCAACCACCGACAATAAAGGTCTAGTGGGCCGCGAGGATTCGTTTATCGGCCGCACCACATTTCCCAATCACCATTTCCCAACCACCGGGGGGCTACGGCCGCGACGGACCGGGCGCGCTGGTTGCTGGTGACGGGCCAGGGCCGCGTCCGCCTTCACCGCCCATCATGGGGCACTTGTTCATCATCGGGCCCGGAGCGCTCTGACCTGTGGAGCCGGTGTCCTGATCGCCGCCACCGCCGTAACCGGTGGACCACGCCACGAAGAATCCGGAGAAGAAAACCACGGCGACGATGAACACGATGCCGGCAACGATGCCCACCCAAGCCGCGGCTTGAACAACGCGGCTGGGTCGATCAGGTTGTTCAGTCGCGCCTGATGCGGGTTGCGACGGATCGCTCATCTCTTCGATGATGTCGCGCCGATAGCCGCACCGGTAGGGACCATCGACCCTTAACGCCCGCCGGCCGCGGCGCCTTGCGTCGGCCGCCCGTGCGGGCCCTAGCATCACCCTCATGCGCGACTCGAAAATACTGATCACCGGCGTGACCGGACAGGTCGCCAGTCCCGTTGCCCGGGCCCTGGCGGGAGCTAACGAGGTCTGGGGCATCGCGCGCTTTACCGATGCCACCGCGCGGGCGGACCTCGAGCAAGTGGGCATTCGCTGTCAAGCGGTCAACCTGGCCGCTGGTGACTTCACCGAAATTCCCTCCGACTTCGATTACGTCCTCAACTTTGCGGTGGCCAAGAGCGGCAACTGGGACAAGGACCTGGCAGCAAACGCCGAATCGGTCGGACTGCTGGTGGCGCATTGCCGCGCCGCGAAGGCCTTTCTGCACTGCTCATCCGCGGCCGTGTACGACCCGCCCGACAATGAACTGCGCACCGAAAACGCCGCTCTCGGCGACAACCACAAGTTCCTGTTCCCCACCTATTCGATATCCAAGATTGCCGGCGAGGTGGTCGTTCGGTCGATGGCGCGCGTTCTCGAACTACCCGCCACCATCGCGCGCCTCAACGTCCCCTACGGCGACAACGGTGGGTGGCCGTTCTTCCACATGGAGATGATGCTGGCCGGAATTCCAATCCCGGTTCCGCCGGGCGGGCCGGCACGCTACAACCCGATTCACGAAGACGACATCATCGCGACCATCCCGAAGCTGTTCGCGGCGGCGTCGGTTCCGGCGACCACGGTCAACTGGGCCGGCGACCAGATCGTCAGCCTGCAGGACTGGTGCGGCTACCTAGGGACACTGATCGGCAAAGAGCCCGTTTTCCAGGAGAGCGACAGCGCATTGCGCCCAAATCCGGTTGACGTCACCCGGATGCACGAGCTCATCGGCAACACCGCCGTCGACTGGCACGACGGAATGCGGCGGCTGGTAGCCAAGTTCCATCCGGAGGCACCCGGGCTGTGAACCGCGTGCGGCAGCAATAGTGCCCGCCGCCGGAGCCACCCCGGGGCCACCGAAGATCGCGGTCGAAGGGTGCCGCTGTGTCGGTCGGCTTGACCCCCGTGCTGCCGCGATAGTGTTACGCCGGCAACCCCGGTGGTGATGCGAAGGCCGCGCAGACCGGCCCGCGGGGAGGAGCACGGATGGGATCCGTAGCCGCAGAGCCCGTCGCTTCACCCGGCCGGCCCTGGCCGCGGGTGGTGGGTGCCCTCGCCCTAGCCGTCCTCGGTGCCTGCGGCGTGATGCTGCTGGCGGTGCCATCGCTGTCGGACACCACGGATTTGGCATCGCACAGCGATTGGGTCCTGGCGACCGCCTTACCAACCAGCACAGACTTCCCGCCAGATTGGGGATATTCACTGACCGGACGGTTGCAGCGTGCCGCTGCCAGCGATCCGGCGACGCTGAGTGTCCAGCCCGATGCGGGGCCCGCGGCGACCTACGAACCGGACATGTGTGGCGCGATACCCAAGATCCTCAATCACTCGGGGGATAGTTTGGCTGCCTACGTCCAAGTCGACCGATACGCCCAACTGTTTGTGCAGGATGCCCCCGCATCCGATTTCGCGGCGACCGGAGAGGGACGGGAGCACGGGCCCAACGCCCGTTTCGCGCTCTGGGTCAACTCGGACGCGGCGGAGCAGGTTGGGAATTACCAGCACTGGCTGGACCGCTGCGGCTCCTATCGGGTCACCAACTACTACGTCGACGGCCAGGTCAAAGACCGTCGCACCGTTAGCACCCAGATCCAGTCCCATGCAGCACGTGATGCCGACGCCGCCGTCACTGTCACCAGGACGTTCGCCACGATCGGCAGTCGCGACCCCGCATCGACCTACCAGGTCAGCTACTACGCGGTGCGGGGTGTGCTGCTGGAATGCACCATCTACATGGAGGGCGCCGAGCGGGATCTGGTGCAGCGGCTCGCCGACCAGACGCTGCGAAACTTACGGGCGTCATGACCAACTTGTCACGCCGGAGACCATGGGCGATCGCGGCGGCGCTGGGTGCGCTTGCGGTCGTGGGGGTGGTGATCACCGCCCCAGTCGTGGACCGGGCCTGGCCCGGTAATCGGGGCTCCGGGCCCGAGGCACTGGCCCCGGGACTGGCCGGTCTGAGCGACCAGAAACTGGCCGAGCTGCTGCCCAAGCAGGCAGAGTTTCCGCCTTCGTGGACGGTCAGTGACATCAAGGAGCTCTCCGGTACCTTCGGCTATTTCCGATATCAGTTGTACGACGAGGGTCTCGGCTTTGATCCCGTCGAATGTTTCGCGGTGGTGGGCGTGGCTTCTACCGGGGCCTTCGATGCCGCTGAGGTGTTCGGCCACGACCCCACCGATCCAGCGGAGGTCGCCGACCGCAGAGACATCCGCGTCATGGTGGGCCGGGAGTTCGACCCGTCGGGATTCGACAAATTCATGGCCCTGGTGTCGCGTTGCCCGCGGTTCAGCAGCGCCGCTGCCGGTTCCTATGCGGTCAACATTCTGCAGAACACCCACCCCGCCGGGGCACCCCAGCGCTTCCGGTATTCGGTCACCACCACGATCCCCGGCGAGCCCACCGACACGACGCGGACCGACTACTACTCCTACGCCCGCACATCGGGGTTGATCCTGACCGGTATGGCCAGTACTGGCCACCAACAACCTTTCGACTCGATCTTCGAGGCCACGCTGCAACGAATCACAAACCGTTGACTCGCCGAATCCCTCGGCGTGCGGCACCCCCCGAAAATCAGCGCCCCCGAAATGGGGAAGCGTTCCGGACGGGCGTGAACCCGGTCCGAAACGATTCGCCCAACCCGGCTGTCAGAGATCCGGGTCAGAGTCCTTGAAGTAGCGGGCCAAGAACCCGGCTGCGGCGATGGTGGCCACGGAGCCGACGACTGCCCACAGCACGAACTGGAAGGCCACCGCCCCCATGAACCAACCAAACGTCATCGACACGTAGAGCAGCCATACCAACCGGAAGAAGGACCACGCCGCCAAGACTCCACAGCTGATTCCGATCGCCAGGCTTCGTTGCCGATCGACCCGGCTGATCTTCTCCTCGATGCTGGCGGGGACGATGTTCATCTGCGCTATTCCTTCCGTGGGGCGCCGCCTCGGTGGCGTCGTCGTTGGCACAAGTACAGATCGACGGGGTAGCTACCGATCCCAACAACGTCGGCCCGCGAGGGCATCGCCCCAGGCCAGGGGAGCGGGGCGGGGCTGCCCAGCAGCGCAGGTTCGGCGCTAGGCCAGGAATGCATCCGCCGCGGTGATGACGTCTCCCGCGGCCAGATCGCTCTTGGTGAGCTTCTTGAACAGCAGGCCGACGTTGTCCCCGGCTTTCGCCGTGTCCAGCTTCTTGCGGAATGCCTCGATGGCGTCGACTCGCACGCCTGAACCATCGTTGATTCGTACCTCGTCGCCGACCCGCAACTCGCCGTGTTCCACGCGCCCGGTAGCCACGATGCCCCGCCCCGGATGAAGAACACGTCCTGAACAGTCATGCGAAACATGTGCGGCACGCTACCCGCCCGACGCCATCGACGGGTGTCGGCTGGCCGCCGTACGCTGACCCGCATGGGTTGGCTGCAGCGAGTGCGCAGAGCCAGCGTCGGACAACGGGTGACGCGCGCGGACAAGGCCGCGGCTCATAACGCGGCCGCCGAACTCAGCGCACTCACCACCGAGCGCGAGCGACTGCTGCGCGAGGGGCTGGAAGGCGTAGCAACCATCGTCAGCATTCGGCGCAATGTCGCGAGCACGACGTTGGGTTCTTGGCACGAGCTCGAATTGGACGTGACACTGCCGCAGCAGGACCCATACCGCGCCATTCGGCGCATCGGGCTCGAACTGTCGAGCGCTCCACACCTCAGGGTTGGTCTGGACCTACCGGTCCGGGTTGACCCCACGGACCATTCCAAGGTCCTGATCGTCGCGCCGCTTTAGGCTCCCGAAGATACTCAGGTTCCCGGCGCGGTCACCAGACGCGTACCCAATCGACCAGCATCTGTGCCGGATAGCTGCCCGGTCTGGGATCCCCGCCGCCGGATCCGGCAACCGCGAGGTTGAGGACGGGGAACACGGTGTAGCCGGGATCGTTGAACGGCCAGTCGGGTAGCGAATGCGCCGCGACGGTGAAGTAGGGCTGCGCCCCCTCGGCGTAGTCCTGCCAGAACCGCATACCGGTCTCGTCCCATTGGCATCGCCAGGTGTGCCACCCGCTGTCCAACGCGACGTTGCGGGTCTTCCACTCCGAACCGTTTGCTTTCGCGTGGACAGTGGTGGCCGACGGCCAGCTCCCGTTGCCGTACCACTCGATGATGTCGATTTCGCCGCGATCCTGGTTACCCAGCCACCAGGCCGGCCAGCAGCCGGCGGTCAGACAGTCGAATTTGATACGGGCTTCCCAGGTATGGCCGATGCCGCCCCGCCACGGACTTTGGATCTTGCCGGCGTAGTAGGTGCCGCCGTCCTTCGCGGCTCGGATGACCAGATTCGACTTACCGTCCAGGAAGACGTTCTGCCGGTCGTCGCGGTACTGGCCGACGTTCTCGGGCCGTTCCCAGTACGTCGGGTCCTTCATCTCCTCGCGGGCTCGCGCCAACGTCCACTTCGACGAGTCGGGGGCAGAGCCGGCCGGACCATCGAATTCGTCGTGAAACAGGTAGGGGCCCGATTGGCCATTGGGCGCCGGCGCCAGAGGCATGTCCCGTCGAGACGAGTCGGCGCTGGCCGCCGGGACGGGCAGTGCCGCCCCGAGCACACCAAATCCGGTCATCAGCATCATCCGACGACGGTCCATCTCGGGCATAAGCCAGCGACGATAGCAGCCCGGCACCTGCTGCGCTAAAGCACGAACGGCGTCAACCGCTCAGCCGACTACTCGGAGGTCCGCACGACGAGCTTGCCCACGTTGGTGCCGTCGAAGAGCATGTTGATCGCCGTGGGCAATTGTTCGAAGCCGGTCACCACCGTTTCCAGCGGCGTGAGCTTGCCCTGCGCGATCAGACCGGCGATCTCCGCGGTCGCCTCGGCCGCGCGGCCCAGGTGATCAAGAATGATGAAGCCCTGCAGTGTGGCGCGTTGGACCAGCAGGTTTCCGAACGCTCGCGGTCCGGGTGGCGGATCGGCGGAGTTGTATCCCGAAATCAGGCCGCACAGCGCTACCCGCGCGCGGACGTTGAGCCGCGCGAAGATCGCGTCCATGATGTCGCCACCGACGTTCTCGAAGTCGACGTCGATGCCGTTGGGTGTCGCGGCGACAAGCTGAGCTGCCCAGTCGTCGGCCCGATGGTCGACGGCCGCGTCGAAACCGAGCTGCTCAGTGAGCAAAGCGCACTTTTGCGGCCCACCGGCGATCCCGACTACCCGCGCATCATCCGCCTTGGCGAGCTGGCCCGCCACCGAACCGACGGCGCCGGCCGCGGCGGATACGACGACTGTTTCGCCGGGCCGTGGTTTGGCGATCTCGCGCATCCCGAGTGCGCCGAGGTAGGCGCTGGGGGAGACGCCGTCGGCGACCTCGACCGGAAAGAGCGGCGTCGTGTCCGAGACCACCGCGTAGTCCTGCCAACCGACCAGACCTTGCACGGTCAAACCCACCGGATAATTCGGATTCCTCGACTCGACAACCTCGCCGAGCCCGGCCGCGCGCATGACCTCGCCAATGCCAACCGGGGCAGATACGACGGCATGTCGTTGATCCAGCCGCGGTTGGTCGGATCCAGGGATATCCAGGTGACGCGTACCAGCGCCTCGCCATCGCCGATTTCGGGGATCGGGGCTTCGCTGAGCTCGAAAGTATTCGGACCGATGCGCCCAGTGGGACGTTCGCGAAGAAGGAATCGGCGGTTTCGATCGGGCATGAGCGCACGCTACCCCAGACCGATAGTGCGACATCGCGATCGGCACCATTCCGATTGGGGCGGTGGGTGGTTTCGTCTGCCGGTGCTATAACGCATACATGGCAGGCTTGGATTCCGGCGAAGGGCAAGTGATTACCCACGTCTCCGATACGGCCCGATGGACGGCCCTATATCGGGCCACCGAATCGGCGCGTCCGGATGCATTGTTCAGCGACCCCCTCGCCAATCGGCTTGCCGGAGAGCATGGCCGCGCTATCGTCGCCACAGTTCCGCGCACCACCCGTAACGGTTGGTGGCTCGTCGCGCGGACGAAAATCATTGACGACGCCATTGCCCGCGCGATCGCCAACGGTTGTGACCGGGTTTTGAACTTGGCTGCCGGCCTGGATACCCGGCCGTACCGGCTGGATCTGCCCGCCGAATTGACCTGGATCGAAGCGGATCTACCGCTGCTGTTGGCGGAAAAAACACAGCTGCTCAGCGGCGAAACCCCGCGATGCCAGCTGACCCGCAGCGCCGTGGATCTAGCCGATCCAGCCGCTCGCGATGCCTTCTTCACCGAGGCACTGGCCGGTGCCGCCAAGGCACTTGTCCTGACCGAGGGCCTGCTGATGTACCTCGACGAACCGGATGTGATTGCCCTCTCTGAGGCGATACGACAACCCCAAGTGGGTTGGTGGATGCTTGATTTAGCCGGCCCTGCCCTCAAGAAAATGATGAACAAGAAGATGGCCGGCATGCTGCAGAACGCGCCGTTCAAGTTTGCACCCGACAACGGTTTGGCCTTCTTTGAAGGACTGGGTTGGCACGTAGCAGAGGCGGAATCCCTGTTTACGGCCGCGCAGCGGTTCCGCCGCCTGCCGATATCAATGCGCTCACTCGGGTGGCTTCCGCAGCCGAATCCGCGCCATCCGGGCCGCAGGCCCTGGAGCGCGGTTACGCTCCTTACTCAATGAGTACCTGAGAGACTCGTTGAGTTCGGAGAACTGTCAATTAACGCCTGCGTGCATTTCGCAGTGATCCGCCGCTGCCCGGCCCGAACCGTTACCCGACCCTAAACAAGCAGGTCATTCGGGTTTTCCAGAGAATTTCGGGCGCTCGCCCAGACCCCGGCGGTTTGACGGAACCGTCAGGAATGCGTGGAATTCACGGCTAATTCTTACATTAAGACACGGTTTGATCACAGGTTTGCTGTCAATCCTTAACGGACAGGTGTTCGTGGCGTATGTACCGAACTCGGGTTGAACGAGAGGAGTTGACGAGCAGTGACGAATGCACCAGAGGCGGAGGTCATTTATCTGCAGTCACATCCGATGTGGCTTGCAGCTCGGCAGCGCGAAAATCAGCGCCGTGAAGAGATGCGCCGACACCCCGCCTACCTGGGCCGTCAGCGTGCTGCCGCGATGGGAGTCGACGTCAGCAGCATGGGTAGCGCCGCCCGGGCATGGCCCAGCGCGGATTCGCCGGCCTGACCTCTCGCGCCCCTCTTCGGCGCGGTCTGGGAATTCCTTTACTGCGAAATCGCGGTGGCACGGCGTCCGTATTCTGATACGGACTACCGAGGAGTTCGCGTCATGTCTCAGACACCGGCCACCACCCCAGGGCTCCGGCGTTGTTGATTAGCAGGCTTGTGAGCTGGGGAATTGTGGATTGAGGAGGTCTAGGCGGCGGTTGGCGGTCAAAGCGGTGATCCGGCAGGCTTCGGCGCCGTTGAGGCGGTGCAGATTGATCGCGGTGTTGCGTAGCGTTGCTAGGACCTGTGCGCCGTTTCCGGTATGTGCCCTTTGATGGTCTTCGTCGAAGGTGACGTCGCGTATCCAGTGCAGGCTGTTCTCGATTCCCCAGTGTTGACGCATCCAGGTCATGATCGCGGTAGGGCGGGCGTGCTCGAACGGCAGGCTGCAGATGGCATAGACCACCTCCACGCTGCGCTGGTCGGTGGCGGTGATCAAGCGTTCACGAGTGATCCGGATGATTTGTTTTGCGTAGGGGAAGCCGATTCCTCGTGCAGCGGTGATGATTTGCAGGGTGCGGGTCTCGACACGGCCGTGGCCGCGGGAGTCGTCGGTAGCGGCTGCGGGCACCTCGGCCCAGGGCAGCGCGGTGATACGCGCAAGTATTTTGGCTTGGTTGGACTTGACGATCATCAGGTAGTGCGACTTCAAGGTGGCGCAGATCAACTTCGCGGTGACGACCTGGGTATGCATCGCATCCACGGTGACCAGCCACCGCAAGCTACCCGGCAGCAGCGTGAGCAGGGCACGTACGCAGGGAATTTCATTGCTTTTCTCGGCGACAGCGAGTTGACCGAGCACCAATCGGGCACGGTGGGCGAACACCGACACGAGATGCGTGGCTGTCGCTTTGGCGCGTAAAGCACCACGCAGCATCTTGCCGTCCAACGCGATCGGCACCAATCCACTGGGGTCGCTGCTGGCCACGTGTGCAGTGAAGTAACTGCCCATCCTGGCGTTGAGGTCGGCGGGGTCTAGCCGAGACAAAACAGCGCGGAAGGTCTTCTCACTGGGCCGCCGGAACCGGACCCCTAATTAGGCCAACACATCATCGGGAGCGGTGGCCGCCCATGTGGCAAAACCAGCATAGCCGCGCATCCCCGCGGCAGTGGCCAGAACCGCGATCGCCAACAAAGCCATCAGCGAATACCTCCGACCGCGTGGGTCCCTCGGGTCTGGCACCGAGGCCAACACACCGAGAAACTCCGATCCGATGAGCTCGCTGCGCTCACCAGGACTCCAGCGGTCGAACACCTCTGGAACCGACGACACAGGCAATACTGAAACGGTAGGCACGGGCAACTCCAGACCAACGACGAACAGTAACCAACTCGATCGTTCTCCAGATAGCCCGTGCCTACACTCCGGCCCCAATAGCGCGGCACCAAAGATCATCAACCCAGCTCACAAGCCTGCTAATCAACAACGCCGGAGCCCTGGCCACCACCCGCACCACTCTTGGCGGTATCAGCTCCAGGGCGTGGGAGCATCCGGCCGACCGAACCGCTTTATCGGCACTGCGCCATCTCAAAGGCTTCGACCAGATCCTGAAACTGCTCTCCGGAATGCTGCGGGAGCGCCAACACCGGCTGCTGTATCTGGCCAGCGCGGCACGAGTCGGCCCACGCCAGTTCGCAGACCTCGACGCACTGCTCGATGAATGCGTGGATGTCCTGGACGCGCCGACCAAACCCGAGGTCTACGTCACGCAGTCGCCGGTGGTGAATGCTTACACCATCGGGATGGACGCCCCGTTCATCGTGATCACCTCCGGGCTCTACGACCTGATGACCCATGACGAGCTGCGCTTTGTCGTGGGTCACGAGCTCGGTCACGCGCTATCGGGTCACGCCACCTACCGCACGATGCTGATGCACCTGATGCGGCTGGCGGGTTCCCTGGGCTTTCTCTCGATCGGCGGCTGGGCGTTACGCGCGATCGTGGCGGCGCTGCTGGAATGGCAACGCAAGTCCGAGCTGTCCGGGGACCGGGCGGGACTGCTCTGCTGCCAGGACTTGGACACCGCGATTCGGGTGGAGATGAAGCTGGCCGGCGGAAGCCGGTTGGACAAGCTGGACTCCGAAGCGTTCTTGGCCCAGGCCGCGGAGTACGAGCGATCTGGGGACATGCGCGACGGGCTGCTCAAGCTGCTCAACCTCGAACTTCAGACCCACCCGTTCTCGGTGCTGCGGGTCGCCGAATTGACCAAGTGGGTGGACGCCGGCGGCTATGGAAAGGTGATGTCGGGCAGTTATCCGCTGCGCGTCGACGATGGCCAATCCTCGATCGCCGATGACCTCGGCGAGGCCGCCCGCCACTACAAGGACGGGTTCGACCAGTCCGACGACCCGCTGATCAAGGGCATACGCGACGGTCTGGGCGGCATCGTGGACGGCGTGGGCCGGGCCGCCACCAGCGCGGCCGATTCGTTGGGCCGCAAGATCAACGAGTGGCGGCACAACCCGAAATAGCGGATCCGGCTACCCGGTTTGGACGGATCCGACTTCGGTGGGTTCGCTGACCCAGGCGGCGAAGACCGGCACACCGGCCCACGGATCGCGTCGCCGCCCGCCACCTACCACTGCCACCACCGCATAGGGATGACCGAAGCACAGCGTCGCTGACCGCGACGGCAGCCGCGAAACCATCGCGCCACGCACAGCGATCGCGGTGACGGCCGCGGCCTCGAAGCCATACCGGCCGTAGCGGGCCACCGTGGACTGCCGGGCCCGCGTATCCGCAGTCCCCTTCAGCGCCACCGCCAGGGCTTGCCCGGCCGCACCGAAACCCAACGCCGGATCAGCGGTGAGGTCGTGATCCGACGACACCTGCCAAGCCGGCATCACCACCCGCACGTCGTCCTCGCGGCCACGGGCCCCCTCGGTGATCGTCCAGAATTCGCCGTCGCCGAGCGGCAGGTCGCAGAGCTCACGGCGACGCACCCGGGAGCCGGTCACTTCCCGGCAGGCGATGTCGTGCGCCGCCGCCAACACGGCCTGAAACGATGCACCTCGACTCGCGATAACCGAGGTGACGTGCAATTCGCCGGTACCGACCGCGGTATGCACGCCGACAGTTCCCACACCCTCAGCATCGGCGAGGTAGGCGCTGTGCCCGGCGACCGTGAGCGCATCGCAAACCTGTTTGCTCCAGGGCGAGCGCAGCTGGCCGGCATCGGTGACGCCGAAGGGCCGCAACCAGCTGATCCGCGTGGCCAGCGCGCTGGCCAACACGGCCGCCATGCCCGACAAGTCGGCGGGGAAGCGCTCGATCATGCCATCGGTGTGGTTGCGTGCCCACGTGTCGGCTTGGGCCTGGCTGGGGATCGGCCCGATCTCCACTTCGGAGGGCATGCGGCCTGACCACAACCCCGCCAAGTCCGCTGGGCCCCACAGGGCCAACGCCGCATTGATCACCTCGGGTGGCGCGACCATCAGGTCCTCCAGCGCCCGGCGCGCATGCTTAGCGTCAGTACCGAGGGCCTCTTCGAGCTGCTCGCGAGCGGCACCTCGGGCGATCGGCGCCACCAGCGCCAGGAGCAACCACGCACCCAGCGGTGACGCGACCGAGTGCAGACCCGCATGCACCCGACAGAAGCGGCGGGCATAGCGCGTGATCAGCGGCCCGACGTCCATGCCGCAGCGGGACTAGAGCTTGCCTGCGACGAAGTCGGCGGCCTCGTTGACCATGCCGTCCTGGATGTAGGCACTGGCGAGGTGCTGTGGCCAGTTCTGCTTCCACGTATTGGGGTCAGCGGGGCTGCAGACCGGGTCGGAGCCATGGCACAACTCGATGGTTCTGTCGTTGTAGAGCGGACTGAAGTTCGTGATGGGCCCCACCCACTGGCTGCCGTTGCCGAACAGCGCGACCGCGGCGATGTGCTGATCGGTGCCCGGCGGCAGCGGATTCTCGAATCCGAACGCCGACATCGGCACCGCAAGCACCACGTCGGTGACCGCCGCGCCGAGGGAATATCCGCCTAGCACCAGTCGGGTGTCCGGGCAGCTGTTGACCATGTATTGGATGTGCCCGCTCATGTCGTTGGCACCGATGTCGACCTCGGTGTCAGCCGGATACTTCACGGCGTAGGACCCCATGCTTCTGCCGCCGACCTTGGAGCTCAGCGAGCTGATGAACGCGTTGCCCAGCACCCCGGGCCCCGGCGACTCGAATCTGCCCCGGGCGAAGACAACCTCCACCTGAGGGCAGGGCTCCGGCGTTGTTGATTAGCAGGCTTGTGAGCTGGGGAATTGTGGATTGAGGAGGTCTAGGTGGCGGTTGGCGGTCAAAGCGGTGATCCGGCAGGCTTCGGCGATGTTGTCGGCGCCGTTGAGGCGGTGCAGATTGATCGCGGTGTTGCGTAGCGTTGCTAGGACCTGTGCGCCGTTTCCGGTATGTGCCCTTTGACGGTCTTCGTCGAAGGTGACGTCGCGTATCCAGTGCAGGCTGTTCTCGATTCCCCAGTGTTGACGCATCCAGGTCATGATCGCGGTAGGGCGGGCGTGCTCGAACGGCAGGCTGCAGATGGCATAGACCACCTCCACGCTGCGCTGGTCGGTGGCGGTGATCAAGCGTTCACGAGTGATCCGGATGATTTGTTTTGCGTAGGGGAAGCCGATTCCTCGTGCAGCGGTGATGATTTGCAGGGTGCGGGTCTCGACACGGCCGTGGCCGCGGGAGTCGTCGGTAGCGGCTGTGGGCACCTCGGCCCAGGGCAGCGCGGTGATACGCGCAAGTATTTTGGCTTGGTTGGACTTGACGATCATCAGGTAGTGCGACTTCAAGGTGGCGCAGATCAACTTCGCGGTGACGACCTGGGTATGCATCGCATCCACGGTGACCAGCCACCGCAAGCTACCCGGCAGCAGCGTGAGCAGGGCACGTACGCAGGGAATTTCATTGCTTTTCTCGGCGACAGCGAGTTGACCGAGCACCAATCGGGCACGGTGGGCGAACACCGACACGAGATGCGTGGCTGTCGCTTTGGCGCGTAAAGCACCACGCAGCATCTTGCCGTCCAACGCGATCGGCACCAATCCACTGGGGTCGCTGCTGGCCACGTGTGCAGTGAAGTAACTGCCCATCCTGGCGTTGAGGTCGGCGGGGTCTAGCACCGACTTTCGGTGCGACAATTCCGATCGCGGCCGGGGTCTCCGCTTACATCGGTCGTGACTTTCCCTGATAGTTGCCGTGTCGGTGCAGCAACCTGAAGGCCGTGAAGGCCATGAAGGCCGTGAAGACATTGTGTGTTAGTGCTTTTCGTCGCGGCCGGACGGAGAAGGCACGGCGGGATTCAAAAGCATCTATTCGTCGGCCGCGTGGTGCCGATAGATTGGAACCGCAAGGGACACACCAGCAGGGTTTCGCACCGAGAATGAGGCCGCTATGGGATTCATGTCACCGGACTTGCCAGACGTCGATCACGAAACCTGGCATACCCTGCCACGTGCAACGCGACTGCAGGTTGTTACTCGGCACTGGGCCGAACATGGCTTCGGGACCCCGTATGCGGTGTACCTGCTCTATTTGCTCAAGATCGGGATCTACGTCGCCGCCCCCGCGGCGATCATCTCGCTGACGCCGGGTTTGGGTGGGCTGGGGCATATCGCCGACTGGTGGACGCAACCAATCGTGTATCAGAAGGTCATCATCTTCACACTGCTGTTCGAGGTCCTCGGATTTGGCTGCGGGTCCGGACCGTTGACCGGGCGGTTCATGCCGCCGGTTGGCGGATTCCTTTATTGGCTGCTACCCAAGACAATTCGCCTGCCACCCTGGCCGGCAAAGGTGCCCTTCACCGACGGGGACACTCGCACCGTGGTGGATGTGACGCTCTACGCCATCGTCCTGATCAGCGGGGGGTGGGCACTGTTTTCTCCCGGCCATGCGGGACAGGTGACAGCCAGCGGTGACGTCGGCCTGATCGACCCGATCCTGGTGGTACCGACGATCATCGCGCTGGCGCTACTGGGTCTGCGTGACAAGACGGTCTTTTTGGCCGCGCGCGGGGAACACTATTGGCTGAAGCTGTTCGTGTTCTTCTTCCCGTTCACCGATCAGATCGCGGCGTTCAAGATCATCATGCTCTGCCTGTGGTGGGGAGCGGCCACGTCCAAGCTCAACCACCATTTTCCGTACGTCGTCGCGGTGATGACCAGCAATAACGCGCTACTGCGCGGCAGGCTGTTCAATCCGATCAAGCATCTGCTCTACCGCGACCACGTCAACGACCTGCGCCCGTCCTGGCTGCCGAAAATCATGGCCCACGTGGGTGGGACCACGGCGGAGTTCCTGGTTCCGGCGGTTCTGGTGCTCGTCGCCGGTGACCAGCCGTGGCGCTGGTTCCTGATCGGGTTCATGGTGATCTTCCACCTCAACATCCTCTCCAACCTCCCCATGGGAGTCCCGCTGGAGTGGAATGTGTTCTTCATCTTTTCGCTGTTCTATCTGTTCGGGCACTACGGCTCGATCCGCGCCATAGATCTTCGATCCCCGCTGCTGCTGGCGATCGTGCTCGCCGCTGTCGCCGTGGTGGTAGCGGGAAACCTTTTCCCGGAGAAGATTTCGTTTTCCCGGAGAAGATTTCGTTCCTGCCGGCGATGCGCTACTACGCGGGTAACTGGGCCACCAGCGTGTGGTGTTTCCGTGCCGGGGCCGAGGAAAAGATCGAGGCCAGCGTCGTCAAGAGCTCCGCGCTGGTGGTCAACCAGTTGGCCAAGCTCTACGACGCGAACACGGCCGAAATCATGGCCGACAAGACGGCCGCGTTCCGGGCCATGCATACCCACGGCAGGGCGCTCAACGGGTTGTTGCCCCGGGCGATCGGCAACGAAGCCGAGTACAAGGTCCGTGAGGGCGAAATCGTGGCCGGGCCGTTGGTCGGCTGGAACTTCGGCGAGGGCCACCTGCACAATGAGCAGCTGGTACAGGCCGTGCAGCGGCGCTGCAATTTCGCCGACGGCGACCTGCGCGTCATCATCCTTGAAGGTCAACCGATCCACATCCAAAAGCAGTGGTACCGCATCGTCGACGCCAAGACCGGATTGATCGAAGCCGGGTACGTCACAGTCGAGGACATGCTTGCCCGGCAGCCGTGGCCCGAGCCCGGCGACGAATTTCCGGTACACGTGACGACTCAACGCGCCGCCCAATGACCAAGGCAGTCGTTGTCGGGGCCGGGCCCAACGGCCTGGCCGCCGCGATCCAGTTGGCCAGGCACGGGGTCGAGGTGCAGGTGCTTGAAGCGCACGACACCATCGGTGGGGGAGCGCGTTCGGGTGAGCTGACCGTGCCCGGGGTGATCCACGATCACTGCTCAGCGTTTCACCCACTGGGTGTCGGCTCACCGTTCTGGAATGAGATCGACCTTCAAAGCTACGGGTTGACGTGGAATTGGTCCGAAGTCGACTGCGCACATCCGCTCGACGACGGCACGGCCGGGGTGCTGCACCAGTCGATTGAACGCACGGCGGCGGGCATGGGGCCCGACGGCAAACGGTGGCGCCGTGCGGTGGGGGACCTGGCGGCCGGTTTCGATGAACTGGCGGGCGACCTGCTCCGCCCGGTGCTCGGCGTTCCCCGTCACCCGCTTCGGCTGGCCGCCTTCGGGCCTCGGGCGGCGCTGCCCGCCACCATGATGGCGCGCTGGTTCCGTACCGAGCAGGCGCGCGCACTGTTCGGAGGCGCTGCCGCGCACGTCTACACCCGGCTGGACCGGCCGCTGACCGCGTCGCTGGGGTTGATGATCTTGGCCAGCGGCCACCGCTACGGCTGGCCCGTCGCACAAGGCGGTTCCGGGTCGATAACCGCGGCACTGGGAGCCGCCCTGGACGCGCTCGGCGGTGTCGTGGCCACGGGGATAACCGTCACCAGCCGCCGTGACATCCCCGATGCCGACATCGTCATGCTCGACCTCAGCCCGGCCAACGTTCTGACGCTGTACGGCGATGCGATGCCCGCGCGGATCAAGCGGTCCTACCGGCGTTATCGGGAAGGATCGTCGGCGTTCAAGGTCGACTTCGCCATCGAAGGCGACATTCCATGGACCAATCCTGACTGCCGGCGGGCCGGGACCGTCCACCTCGGGGGCACGTTCGCCGAGATCGCGGACACCGAACGCCAACGCGCACAAGGTCGAATGGTGCAACGACCGTTCGTCTTGATCGGGCAGCAATACCTGGCCGACCCGTCGCGTTCGGCGGGCAACATCAACCCGATCTGGGTCTACGCACACGTACCGTTCGGCTATGCCGGCGACGCCACTGCCGCCGTCATCGACCAGATAGAACGATTCGCGCCCGGATTCCGCGATCGCATCACCGCGACCGTCAGCAAGTCGACCGCCGAGCTACAGGCCTACAACCGCAACTTCATCGGCGGTGACATCATCGGCGGGGCCAATGACGGGCTCCAGGTCATTTTCCGGCCGCGGATAGCCCTCGATCCGTATGCGATCGGGGTACCCGGTGTCTATCTGTGTTCCCAATCCGCCCCGCCGGGCGCCGGAATCCACGGACTGTGTGGCTACCACGCCGCGGAATCGGCGTTGCAGGGGTTGCGTAAGCGGCGCTGAGGCTGTCTCAGCCGGCTCCCGCACCCGACGGGCCGGGCTGAACCGGCTGACCCGCCACAGGTCCGCCGGCCGGCGCCGGACCGATTGGCCCGTCCTTGCCGGTTCCCGACATATCGATGATGGGAGCTCCGGCCGCCGGAACGCCCGCGGGCACCGGCCCGAGCGCGATCAGCGGAACGCCGGCCGGGATGGGTACCGGTGCGCCGGCCGCGATGGGGATGGGTGCGCCGGCCGGGATGGGTACCGGTGCGGCGGCCGGGATGGGTACCGGTGCGGCGGCCGGGATCGGCACCGGTGCGGCGGCCGGGATGGGCACGGGTGCGGCGGCCGGGATGGGGATGGGTGCGCCGGCCGGGATGGGTACCGGTGCGGCGGCCGGGATGGGTACCGGTGCGGCGGCCGGGATCGGCACCGGTGCGGCCGCCGCGGCCCCACCGAGATCGATCAGTGGCGCACCAGCCGGAAGCACCGGAATGGGCCCTGGCACCGCCATCGGAACACCAGCCATGTCATTGATGGGAGCGCTGGCCGCGCATGTCGCGCCGGCCGCTGCCGGACCGCCGGCCGCAGCTGGACCGCCCGCCGCAGCCGGACCGCCCGCCGCCGGTGCTCCGCCTTCGCCCGCCATCCCTTGGATGCACGCGTAGCCGTCGGTTTTCAGCGGGACAGCTGCCGCTTGTGGGCTCAACGCAATAGCGGCTCCGCACAGCCCAGCGCAGGCAACTACCTTGAAGTTGAACCGATCAAAGATCGTCATCAACGCCGACTCCTCTTTATTCGCGCCCGGTACTTCTGCAATCAATTGGTGCAGTAACACCGCATGGTCCTACTGCACTCGTGTCTAGCCGACCGGCACAATTGTTAGCGGCCGCCGCGATACACGCGCCGCGCCGCACCGCGCCGTTTCCAAATGGTGACGTTTCCCCTCGAATCCCCTTCCGGCCCTGTCCGCCGGGGCCGGCGAACCCGCCGCGCCGCGCCTGGGCTTTCGCGGCCGCAGAGTTCTGGCATTTGTTACCGGCAGGGCGGTGACGCGTGTCACTGATCTAGGCTGACGGGCAAGGCGCTTTTAGGCGGACATGGAAGGCAGGGAGAGGCAAGTGACGGTCCGGGTAGGTATCAACGGCTTTGGTCGAATCGGCCGCAACTTTTACCGGGCCTTATTGGCTCAACAACAGCAGGGCAGCGCGGACATCGAGGTGATCGCCGTCAATGACATCACCGACAACCAGACGCTGGCCCACCTGCTCAAATTCGACTCGATTCTGGGCCGGTTGCCCCAGGACGTGAGTCTCGAGGGCGAGGACACCATCGTCGTCGGCGGTGTGAAGATCAAGGCCCTCGAGGTGCGGGAGGGCCCGGCGGCGATGCCCTGGGGCGACCTGGGGGTCGATGTCGTCGTCGAGTCCACCGGTCTTTTCACCAACGCTGCCAAGGCCAAGGGCCACCTGGACGCGGGTGCGAAGAAGGTGATCATCTCGGCGCCTGCGACCGACCCGGACCTCACCATCGTGCTGGGGGTCAACGACGACAAGTATGACGGCAGCCAGAACATCATCTCCAACGCGTCGTGCACGACGAACTGCCTGGCGCCGTTGGCCAAGGTGCTGCACGACGAGTTCGGCATCGTCAAGGGCCTGATGACCACCATCCACGCCTACACCCAGGACCAGAACCTGCAGGATGGGCCGCACAAGGACTTGCGTCGTGCCCGGGCCGCCGCGCTCAACATCGTGCCGACTTCTACCGGCGCCGCCAAAGCCATCGGTCTGGTGATGCCCGAGCTCAAGGGCAAGCTCGACGGTTACGCGCTGCGGGTGCCGATCCCGACCGGTTCGGTGACCGACCTGACCGCGGAATTGGCCAAGGCCGCGACCGCCGAAGAGATCAACGCGGCGTTCAAAGCCGCGGCCGAGGGCAGACTCAAGGGCATTCTGAAGTACTACGACGCCCCGATTGTGTCCAGCGACATCGTCACCGACCCGCACAGCTCGATCTTCGATTCCGGGCTGACCAAGGTGATCGATGACCAGGCCAAGGTGGTGTCTTGGTACGACAACGAATGGGGTTACTCCAACCGGCTCATCGACCTGGTCGCGCTGGTCGGCAAGTCCCTCTAGGTTCCGGCAGCCGTGACCATCCATTCCCTTGAAGACCTTCTCGCTGAAGGTGTTTCGGGTCGCGGGGTGCTGGTGCGCTCCGATCTGAATGTGCCGCTCGACGAGAACGGTGTCATTACCGACGCGGGCCGTATCACCGCGTCGGTACCGACGTTGAAGGCGCTGCTCGACGGCGGCGCCAAGGTCGTCGTCGCAGCGCATTTGGGTCGTCCCAAGGATGGGCCCGACCCGAAGCTGTCTCTGGAGCCGGTTGCCGCGGCTCTTGGCGAGCAACTGGGCCGGCACGTGCAGTTGGCCGGAGACATCGTCGGCACCGATGCGCTCGCTCGTGCCGAAGGGCTGACCGACGGCGACGTCCTGCTGCTGGAGAACATCCGCTTCGACAAGCGCGAAACCAGCAAGGACGACGGCGAGCGCCTCGCTTTCGCCAAGCAGCTCGCCGAACTGGTCAGCCCGGGAGGTGCTTTCGTCTCGGATGGCTTTGGCGTGGTGCACCGCAAGCAAGCTTCGGTGTATGACGTCGCCACGTTGCTGCCGCACTATGCCGGCAGGCTGGTGGCTGATGAAATCCGCGTGCTCGAGCAGTTGACCAGTTCGACCGAGCGGCCGTACGCGGTGGTGCTGGGCGGGTCGAAGGTATCCGACAAGCTCGGTGTCATCGAGTCGCTGGCAACCAAGGCCGACAGCATCGTGATCGGCGGCGGAATGTGTTTCACATTCCTTGCCGCCCAAGGTTACTCGGTCGGCACGTCGCTGCTGGAAAAAGAGATGATCGACACCTGTCGAAGGCTGCTCGACACCTACCACGATGTGCTGCGGCTACCCGTCGACGTGGTGGTGACCGAGAAGTTCGCCGCCGATTCACCACCTCAAACCGTTGCCGCGGATGCGATCCCGGCCGACACGATGGGCTTGGATATCGGGCCGGGATCGGTCAAGAGGTTCGCCGCGCTGCTGTCCAACGCCAAGACCATCTTCTGGAATGGCCCGATGGGCGTATTCGAATTCCCGGCGTACGCGACGGGCACCAGGGGCATCGCCGAGGCGATTGTCGCGGCGACCGGCAAGGGTGCGTTCAGCGTGGTCGGCGGCGGTGACTCCGCCGCCGCGGTTCGCGCGCTTGGCATTTCGGAGGGATCGTTCTCGCACATTTCCACCGGCGGCGGCGCGTCGCTGGAATACCTGGAGGGCAAGACGCTGCCCGGCATCGAGGTGCTCGGTAGACCCCAGCCCGGCCAAACCGAGGGCGGAGGACCCGCGTGAGCCGCAAGCCGTTGATCGCCGGCAACTGGAAGATGAACCTCAATCACTTCGAGGCGATCGCTCTGGTGCAGAAGATCGCATTCTCGTTGCCGGACAAGTACTACGACAAAGTCGATGTGACGGTCATTCCGCCGTTCACCGACTTGCGCAGTGTACAGACCTTGGTCGACGGTGACAAGCTGCGCCTGACCTATGGCGGTCAAGACCTGTCCCAGCACGACTCCGGTGCCTATACCGGTGACATCAGTGGGGCATTTCTGGCCAAACTGGGCTGCAGCTTCGTCGTCGTGGGGCATTCGGAACGGCGCACCTACCACAACGAGGACGACGCTCTAGTGGCCGCCAAGGCTGCCGCGGCGCTCAAGCACGACCTGACTCCGATCGTCTGCATCGGCGAGCACCTCGATGTGCGTGAGGCGGGAAATCACGTGGCGTACAACGTCGAACAACTGCGCGGTTCGCTGTCCGGGCTTTCAGCAGAGCAGATCAGCAAGGTGGTCATCGCCTACGAGCCGGTCTGGGCGATCGGCACCGGGCGGGTAGCCGGCGCAGCCGACGCCCAGGAAGTCTGTGCGGCAATCCGCAGCGAGCTTGGTTCGCTGGCCTCGCCGCAGATCGCCGACGCGGTTCGGGTGCTCTACGGCGGCTCGGTCAACGCGAAGAACATCGGCGAACTGATCGCGCAGGCGGACGTCGACGGTGGCCTGGTGGGTGGCGCGTCGTTGGACGGTGAACAGTTTGCGACGCTGGCGGCCATCGCCGCCGGGGGACCGCTGCCGTAACCGGGCAGTCACGGCGAGCGGTCCCGCGAGTGCTCACCGAGTGCTCACCAACCCTCGGTGAGCACTCGGTCCAGCGTATCGGCGAAGTAGTCCGCCGCGGTCATGTCGATGCACAGCGGTGGCTTGGTCTTCAGAATGTTCATCCGCTCGCCGGTTGGTTGGATGATGACTCCGAGTTCGAGCATCCGGTCGCAGATGGCAGCGGTCTCTTCGGCCGCTGGCTCCAGTGTCTTGCGGTCGCGGACCATCTCGACGCCGATGTAGAGGCCGAAACCGTGGACGGTACCGATCAGCTGGTGTTTGGTGGCCAGCTTGCGTATCCGGGCGATCAGGTGACTGCCGACGGCCAGGGCATAGTGTTGTAGCCGTTCGCTTTTCAGGGCGTCGAGTACCGCGATCCCGATTGCGCTCGACAGCGGGCTGCCACCCGTGGACGAGAAGAAGTAGCCCTGCGAACGGAATCGCTGCGCGATGGCCTTGCTGGTGATGACGGCGCCGACGGGATGACCGTTGCCCGTCGCTTTGGCGATCGCCACGATATCGGGCACAACGCCTTGTTGCTCGAATCCCCAGAACCACTTGCCGAGCCTGCCGTACCCGACCTGGACCTCATCGGCGATGGTCAGGCCGCCCGCGGCACGAATGGCGGTGTATACCGCGTCCAGATATCCATCGGGAAGTGCCATCCCTCCGGCGCTGCCATAGACGGTTTCGGCGATAAATGCCGCGGGCGCACGGCCCGACTGCACCAGGTCCTCGATGGCGGCGACGGCGTCGTGGGCGTACTGGGACGCCCCGGCACCGCGGTACTTTCCGCGGAAACTGTTCGGGGACTCCACGGTGTGCACCCAGTCCGGGCGGGTGTTCAACGCGTTGGGGTTGTCCGCGGTCGACGTGGATACCGCGTCGGTGGCGTAGGTCCAGCCGTGATACGCCTCGCCGACCGCGACGACATCGCGCCGGCCGGTGGCCGCCATCGCCAGCCGCAATGCGAGGTCGCCGGCCTCCGAACCGGAGTTGACCAGGAATACGGTGTCGAGGGGATCCGGCAGCAGCTGGGTAAGTCGTTCGCAGAACTCGACCACCACCGCGTAGTTGAATCGCGAGTTGGTGTTGAGCCGCTCCAGTTGGCGCGCCGCCGCCGCAGCCACACCTGGGTGGGCATGTCCCAGAACGGTGACGTTGTTGACCATGTCCAGATAGCTTCGCCCCGCCGTGGACAGCAAGTAGTGCCGCCAGCCTCGTTCGATCTGAGGCGGGTCGTCGTAATAGTGCTCCTGCACTTCGGCGAATGTGGCGGCGCGCCGTTCCAGCACGTCGAGCCCATCAGAGGGGGCTGGCTCCAAGCCCAGCAGCGCGGCCGGATCTTCGGTGACGGCCAACCAGCCAGGTGCGTACTCGGGACGTACCGTGTGGGGCGCGGTGGGCGCGTCGGTCGGGCGTAGCGCGAGGTGAATGCGTTGGCCAAAGGGGGCTTTGGCCCAGGGCTGGCCCGCTTGGACCCGCTGGCCGCTAGTCGGCACCGGCTCTGCGCCGGTGAGCTGCAGCTCATGGGAGTCGGTGCGTAGGGTGATGGCCCCGGTGCTGGCGACGACGTCCCCGGCCCACGGGGCAACGAGCTCCGTGTCTTCGCGTAGCCAGAAATCGATGCCGGTGGCGATGGTGGGGCTGCTTCGTGGGTGCAACGGTGCGATGTAATCCGCGCGGGTGGCCGCGTAGCGCGTCGCTGCGGCGAGTGCGTTGGATGAAAGTGCGGAGTCTGCCAGCTCGTGGGCGAGGGCGCCATCGAGCCAGGCGCCCCGGTTCGCCGCGTCGGACTCCACGGAAAAGTCCAATCTCACAATGGACTTTGGGTCGATATCGATGATCGGTCGGTGCGGTTTGGGGAGCGGGTGGTGCTGCGGTTGCGCGATGCCGAGCCGGTCGCGGATGAGGCCGGTCATCACCGGGGCCGGCACCAGCAGAGCCTGGTCGAGGATGACCCGTTCGCGTTGGACGGTGTTGGCGGCGTATTCGTTGCCGGGGTCGATGGCGATCTGTTGCAGGTCGCTGACCAGTAGCACGGCAGCCCGCGCGATCACCATGGGCCACAGCGCTTCGATCTCGTCGCCGCTGAGGGGACGAATGGCGTGGAAGGCGGCGACGACCGGAAGAATGGTGGCCGGCTCGGCGCCCGCGTGGTACAGGCAGGAGGCCACGGTGGTGGCAAGCTCGGCGATCGCCCAGGTCTTGGTCAGGTCGCCGAAGTCGATGACGCCATCGGGGTGGCGGCGACCGTCGCTGCCCGGGGACCCCACCATGTTGGTGTCGGCGATATCGAGATGAACGGCCTGTCGCGGCAGTTGTGGGTCAAGGCGCTGCAGGCTGTTGACCGCCGTGGCGGTGGCGACCGCTAGGCGGTGAGCCTCCGCGGGTTCGGCTACATGCCCGATGAGGGCATCGACGGACTCGCTCGCGAAGCGTGGATCCCACTGCAGCACGCGATCCAACCCAGGATGCTCGAATGAGGCAAGCGCCCGGCTGACACGACCCGTCACATTGCCCATCCCGGCGAGAATCTTCGGTGCGAGGTATCCGGACTGCGACATGGCGCCGCCCGGTAGGAAGGTCAGCAGGCGGGCCACTCCCAGCATTTCCTGCCCGATCGACATGGGAGCGTGGCGCTGGCCCCGGCGGTCCGGGATGGCGCGGGGGAGTCGTAGTGCGCTGTCGCGTTCGGCCACCCATTCAACGGCTTCGACCTGGGCGTCGATCTCTTCGGTGCTGAACACCGCGTTGGCCACCTTGAGCACCCCGACCGTGTTGCCGTGGGGATCTGTCATCAAGAAGTTGGCGTCCTGCTGGCTTCCCAGACTCCTGGCGCAAGCGCTGATTTCGTAGTTCTCGACGACAAACTTCTCGGCATCGCGTTCGCTGACCGGCGGCCCCGGCAGTTCCGGGTGCGCGAAGAAGTCGAAGCCCGTCGGGGCTTTCACGGGTTTCACTGCAGGGTCCCTTCTTTGGTGAGATCAATTTCGGTCTGGATGGGCGCGGCGTCGGCGTCGAAATCCACCGCCGGTGCTGGCTTGCGAAATCCGCGCGTCAGTACGGCCAGGTAGCTGGTTCCGATCCCGAGCCAGGCAAACCCGATGGCAAAGGCACCGACGGACAGGCTGGTCCAAAGCCAGCCCGTGAGGACCACACCGACGGCAGGCATAGCCGCGTACAGCGCCCAGCTTCGCCAGCCGCGCCGGCGCTGATCGATCAGGAAGTGTTTGGTGACCGCGAGATGTACCAGGGTGAAGGCGGCCAATGCGCCGAAACTGACGATCGACGCCATCGTCTCGAGGTCCGCGATCAGCGCCAGCGTGGAGACTGCCGAGACGACCAGCGCCGCTCCGATCGGGGTGCGGAATCGTCGGCTGATCCGGCCAAACACCGCACGGGGCAACACACCGTCGCGTCCCATGGCGTAGAGGATGCGGGTGACGCTGACTTGCGATGACAGCGCGGCGGCGCTGCAGGCGCACATGTAGGCGATGATAAAAAATGTTTGAAGCGAATGGCCGCCGGCGGAGACGACAATCTGCAATGCGGCCGAGTTTGGCGTGGTGATTGCGCGGTAGTCCGGCTCGACCAGGGTGGCACAGTAGGAGACTGACAAGAAGGTCGCACCGCCGATGAGCACCGTGAGGATGATCGCCAGCGGAACCGTGCGGCGCGGGTTGCGCGCCTCCTCAGCCATCGTTGACACCGCGTCGAACCCAACGAAGCTCAAGGCGACGACGGCCGCCCCGCCGAGGATGTCTCCGCCGCGGAATCCGGCGCTGTAGAGCGGCTGTAGCAGCGACGCGTCCGGGTGGTCGCGCAGGTACAGCAGCGACACCGTGATGAAGACCAGGACGAACGCCAGCTGCAAACCGACGAGCGCGAAGTTGAGGCGGTTCATGATGACGACGCCGACAATGTTGACGGTGGTGACCAAGGCGATTGCGGCCAAGCAGAAGACGGGCGCCGGGACGGCGGGGAACTGCGCGTTGAGGTAGATCCCGATCAATAGGTAGTTGACCAGGGGCAACAGCAGGTAGTCGAGCATCAATGCCCAGCCGGTCAGAAAGTCGACGTTGCCGCCGAAGGAGCGGCGCGCGAAAGTGTAGGCGCTCCCGGCGCTGGGGTAGGCGTGGACGAGCACGGCGTAGCTTGCGGCGGTGAACAGCATCGCAACAAATGTCACGACGTAGGCGGTCGGCACGTGGCCGTGCGTCGTTTGGCTGACGACGCCGAATGTGTCGAACATGGCGAGCGGGGCGATGTAGGCCAAGCCGAATGCAACCAGCCCGGCCACGCCCAACGCCCGGCGCAGCCGTGGTTCGCCTGTGGGCTGACTCACGATGGCACCGGTCTGATCAACTGCGTCGAACCGTCTTGCATGCTTGGCCTCCCACCTAGAGGTGTGT
This sequence comes from Mycobacterium liflandii, assembly GCF_022354805.1. NCBI lineage: Bacteria > Bacillati > Actinomycetota > Actinomycetes > Mycobacteriales > Mycobacteriaceae > Mycobacterium > Mycobacterium liflandii. The sequence goes on from NZ_CP023138.1 coordinate 3,381,511, forward strand.
AGATTTGCGAGGAAAGATTGATCACCAATATCACAATGATACGATTCGTCGGTAGACGATACGCGCCGATCTCGGTAAGCGCGAACCGAAGACTTCGGCCGGCCGCCGGGCGCGTGCTCATTGGCGGTGTAAACCGTCGTGGTAACAATGTTTTGAAACGACGAATGCTCGAGGAAGAAGCGGTGGTGATCCCAAGGGCGGATAGTCCAGATCAGACGTGCGGGCGGTTACCGGCGCGCGGCACCATCGGCGAACAGGTCGCGGATCTGATCCAGGAGTCGATCCTGTCCGGCGAGGCAAAGCGCGGTGCGCCGCTGCGCGAAGAATTGATTGCCGACCGGTATCAGGTGTCTCGTCGCACGGTTCGAGATGCGCTTCGGGTATTGGAGTCCAACGGGCTGGTTCGCCATCAGCGGCACAAGGGCTCGACCGTGGTCGACTTCAGTGCTGAAGACATCACCGATATGTACCGGTCGCGCGAGGTCCTCGAACTCGATGCCGCAAAACGGTGGTGTAGGGCAGGCGAGGTGGATTCCGGGTACCGATTCCACCGCCTGACCGAGGCGCTTGGCCGGCTGGAGCAGGCCTCGCGGGGGACCGATTCCGGGCTGATCGTCAAGTCTGACCTTGACTTCCACGCGGCAATCATCGGCCTCCTCGACAGCCCGCGCGTGGATCGCTTTTTTGCGGCGATCGAGGCCGAGATGCTCTATGCGCTGGCCATTCTCGAGGCCAGCGAGGGCGAGTACAAGACCGATGCGGCAAAGGCATTCGGTGAGCACAAAGCAATGTATGAGGCGCTTCGCGACCGCGACGAGCAACGTTCGACGCAGCTAATCTCCGAACATCTTCGGATCAACCGCGACGTCCTGATCCGGATTGTCGCCAGCTGACTGCAGCGGTTGCAGTGCTGCGGGTCCGCTGAGTCAGGCCAGAAACAACGCCACGATGATCGGCAGTACGAACACCAAGGCCGCGACGATCGTGAGCACGGCGATGGTGATTCCGACGCCGTTGTAGCTTTGCGGCGGGGTGCCCAGCGACCCGGCGCTGTACCCCCAAACCGGCGCCTTGTACTCCAATTCGGCCAAGTGCCCAGGGTAGACATCCATCAGGGTGTCCGCCGGCCCGATCTGCGACGGCAACCAGTAGGGCACATGCACGTGCACCCGGTGCCGTCCCGGTTGCACGGGCACGACCGTACGACCCCAACCGGCAACCGGTACCTCGAAGCCATTGATGAAAATCTTGGGCTTGAACAGCGCCAACATGAACCCCAGCGGGAAGTACTGAGTCGTTACCGCGATTCCGCCGGAACCCGGGCTCGGCTGGACGTAGCCGTGCGGTGCGGGCGGATAAGCCTGATGTGGGGGCGATCATGCGGGTACGGCGCCGGTTGGTGGGGATAGCTCACCGAGGTGTGCCGCGTCAGCGGTACTTGATCAGCAATGCCACGCCGACGATCGATACCAGCCAGATCCCGGTGATGAACAGGGTCAACCGGTCGAGATTCTTCTCCACCACGGTGGACCCGGACAGCGAGGACTGCACACCGCCGCCGAACAGCGTTGACAGGCCGCCACCCTTCGCGCGGTGCAGCAGCACCAGCAACACCACCAGCACACTGGTGATCACCAAGGTGATCTGCAGGGCCAACTCCATGACCAGCAGCCTACCGAACAACCGATCGACAACAGGCGCCGGGCGAGTTGGTCCTTGATACTGGGACACATGGTTGAGGTGTCCGATACCGCACTCGAGCCCATTGGCGACGTCCACCGGACCCGGATTGGCCGCGAGGCTACCGAACCAATGCGAGCCGACATCAGACTGCTGGGCGCCATCCTCGGGGATACCGTCCGTGAGCAAAACGGTGACGAGGTCTTCGAGTTGGTGGAGCGGGCGCGGGTGGAGGCCTTTCGGGTGCGGCACTCCGAGATCGACCGCGCCGCGATGGCGCGCATGTTCGAGGGCATCGACATCCACCACGCCATCCCGATCATCCGTGCGTTCAGTCACTTCGCGTTGCTGGCCAATGCGGCCGAAGACATCCACCGGGAGCGCCGTCGCAGCATTCACGTCGCCGCCGGTGAGCCGCCGCAGGACAGCAGTCTGGCCGCCACGTACATGAAACTTGACGCGGCCCAGTTGGATTCGGCAACCATCGCCGAAGCGCTGAAGGGCGCACTAGTGTCTCCGGTCATCACCGCCCATCCGACCGAGACCCGGCGGCGCACCATTTTCGAGACCCAGCACCGGATCACCCAGTTGATGCGGTTGCACGCGGAAGGCCACACCGAAACCGACGACGGGCGCGGCATCGAAGTCGAATTGCGTCGGCAGGTCTTGAGGTTGTGGCAGACCGCGCTGATCCGGCTGTTTCGGTTACAGATCTCCGACGAGATCGAGGTCGGGTTGCGGTACTACCCGGCGGCGCTCTTCGAGGTGATTCCGCAGGTGAATGCCGAGGTGCGGGATGCGTTGCGAGCCCGCTGGCCCGATGCCGACCTGCTTTCCGAACCCATTTTGCGGCCGGGCTCGTGGATCGGCGGGGACCGGGACGGAAACCCGAACGTCACCGCCGAGGTGGTTCGGCTGGCCACCGGCAGTGCCGCTTTCACCGCGCTGGCGCACTACCTGGCCGAACTGACGGCACTTGCGCAGGAGCTTTCGATGTCGGCGCGACTGATCACCGTCACCCCCGAATTGGCCACGCTGGCCGATGCCTGTCCGGCGGGTGCCCGCCCCGACGAGCCGTACCGGCGCGCCTTGCAGGTCGTGCGCGGCCGGCTCAGCGCCACCGCGGCCGAAATCCTGGACCAGCAACCGCAGCACACGCTGGAGTTGGGCTTGCCGCCATATGCCACCGCGGCCGAACTGCGGGCCGATCTGGACACCATCGATGCCTCACTGCATAACCACGGCGCCGGGTTGTTGGCCGACGACCGGCTGGCCCGGCTGCGTGAAGCGGTGCGGGTCTTCGGATTTCATCTCTCCGGCCTGGACATGCGACAGAACTCCGACGTCCACGAGCAGGTGGTCGGAGAGCTGCTCGCGTGGGCGGGCGTGCACCCGGACTACACCTCGCTGGCCGAAGCGGAGCGGGTCGAGCTGTTGGCGGCCGAACTGAGCACCCGCCGGCCGCTGATCCGCGATGGCGCGCAGCTTTCCGATTTGGCTCGCAGCGAACTGGGCGTTCTGGCGGCCGCCGCCCACGCCGTCTGGACCTTTGGTCCCGCCGCGGTGCCCAACTACATCATCTCGATGTGCCGGTCGGTATCGGACATGCTGGAAGCCGCGGTCCTGCTCAAAGAGGTCGGCCTACTGGACGCTTCCGAGTCGGAACCCAATTGCCCGGTGGGTATCTCGCCGCTGTTCGAGACGATCGAGGACCTGCACAACGGGGCGGCCATTCTGCAAGCGATGTTGGATCTTCCGCTCTATCGCGCTTTGGTGACGGCCCGGGGTGGTTGCCAGGAGGTGATGCTCGGCTACTCGGACTCGAACAAGGACGGCGGGTATCTGGCCGCCAACTGGGCGGTGTATCGAGCCGAACTCGCGCTGGTGGAGACGGCGCGCAAGACCGGAATCCGGCTGCGGCTCTTCCATGGCCGTGGCGGCACGGTCGGCCGCGGTGGCGGACCCAGCTACCAGGCCATCCTGGCGCAGCCGCCGGGTGCGGTAAGCGGATCGTTGCGGCTCACCGAACAGGGTGAAGTGATCGCCGCCAAGTACGCCGAACCGCAGATGGCCCGACGCAATCTGGAGAGCCTGCTGGCCGCCACCCTGGAGTCGACGCTGCTGGACGTCGAGGGGTTGGGCGATACGGCGGCGCCGGCCTATGCGGTGCTCGACGAGGTGGCGGCATTGGCGCAACGTGCCTACGCCGAATTGGTGCACGAGACACCGGGTTTCGTCGAGTACTTCAAGGCTTCCACCCCAGTCAGCGAAATCGGGGCGCTGAACATCGGCAGCCGGCCGACCACGCGCAAACCCACCGCTTCCATCGCCGACCTGCGGGCCATCCCGTGGGTGCTGGCTTGGAGCCAGTCGCGGGTGATGCTTCCCGGCTGGTACGGCACTGGCTCGGCATTCGAGCAATGGCTAGCGGCGGGTCCCGAAAGTGAGGCCGACCGGCTGCAGGTGCTGCACGACCTGTATCAGCGGTGGCCGTTTTTCCGCAGCGTGCTGTCCAACATGGCGCAGGTGATGGCCAAGAGCGACCTGGAACTGGCGGCCCGCTACTCCGAACTGGTGGCCGACGAAACGCTGCGGCGCCGGGTGTTCGACAAAATCGCCGACGAGCACCAACGCACCATCGCCATGTACAAGCGAATCACCGGACAAGACGACCTACTTGCCGACAACCCGGCCCTGGCGCGCTCGGTGTTCAACCGGTTCCCCTACTTGGAACCGCTCAACCACCTTCAAGTCGAACTGCTCCGCCGTTACCGCAGCGGTGAGGACGACGAATCCGTGCTGCGCGGCATTCTGCTGACGATGAACGGGCTGGCCAGCGCGCTAAGAAACAGCGGCTGATCGCGGCTGGCCGCCCTGGACGGCTACCCGTGCATCCCGGGTGTGCCGAAGAGCAGTCCGCCGGTGCCGCCGTTGCCGCCGGTTCCCTCCGGTAAGCCGGTGCCACCGGCCCCGCCATTGCCCCCGTTCCCGATCAGCAGCGCGCTACCGCCGCCACCGCCACCGCCACCCGCGCCGCGGCCGCTGTGGGGGCCAACGGACAAGCCGCCATCTCCGCCGCCGCCGCCGTCACCGGCACTGCCGAGCAGCCGTCCGCCGGTGCCGCCGGCTCCGCCGTTGCCGCCGTCACCGCCGTCGGCGTTGCCGCTGGACTGGCCGCCGGAGCCCGCAGTGCCGCCGTGGCCGCCCGCGCCGGCAATGCCGCCGTTGCCGACCACCCAGCCGCCATTGCCGCCCGCGCCTCCATCGCCCCCGCCGCCGCCGTCGCCGCCGATGCCGCCGATGCCCAAGCCCTGACCGCCCGTGCCGCCTTTGCCGCCAGCGCCGCCCGCCCCACCGTCGCCGTACATCCACCCGCCGTCACCACCGGCGCCGCCGCTGCCCCCGATCCCGCCGAGGCTAGCGGTAGCGCCTGACGACCCGCCTTTGCCGCCGACGCCACCGGAGCCGCCGGCGCCGCCAGTGCCGCACAGCCCCGTTGCACCGCCGCTGCCGCCGTTGCCACCCGCGCCGGCGCTTTGGCCCCCAGGGCTGGTGCCGCCAGCGCCGGCACCGCCGTCCCCGCCGGCGCCGCCACTGCCGAAAAAGAAGCCGCCGCGTCCGCCGCTGCCGCCCGCTCCGCCGCCGGCGCCGGTGCCGGTGGCCGGGCTGTAGCCGGTGCCGCCGTTGCCGATCAGTCCGGCGTTGCCGCCGTTGCCGCCGGCCGGGTGGGTGGCGTCGCCGGTGCCGCCGGTGCCCCACAGCAGTCCGCCGTCGGCGCCGTTTTGGCCGGGCGCCCCGTTGACGCCGTTGCCGATCAGGGGGCGGCCCAGCAGGGTTTGGGTGGGTGCGTTGATCGCGGCGAGTAGTTGCTGTTCGAGGGCTTGTAGTGGGTTGGCGTTGGCGGCTTCGGCGGCCGTGTAGGAGTTTGCGCTGCCGGTGAGGGCCTGCAGGAACTGCTGGTGAAAGCTGGCCAGCTGGGTGCTGAGGTTTTGGTAGTCGCGGGCGTAGCCGCAGAACAGGGTTGCGATGGTCGTCGAGATCTCATCGGTGCCGGCGGCCAGCACCGTGGTGGTCGGGGTCGCCGCGGCCGCGTTGGCCGCACCCAGTGACGAACCGATTCCCGCTATGTTCGCTGCCGCCGCGCTCAACGCCTCCGGGGCCACCACTAGCACGACCGACACCTACCCGTGTGTTCCGGCCGCACCGGCCAGACGTCCGGCCGTGCCACCGGCGCCCCCGGACCCGTCGGGTGTCCCGCTGCCACCGGCCCCGCCGTTGCCGCCGTCCCCGATCAGCTGCGCGGCGCCGCCCATGGCGCCGTCGCCTCCGCCGCCGTCGGTGCCGCCGGCGCCACCATGGCCGCCGGTACCGCCAGTGCCGCCGCCGCCACCGGCACCGCCCGCTGCGCCATTGCCGATCAGCGTCGCGCCCACACCGCCCGCTGCGCCGTTGCCCCCGTCGCCTCCGTCCCCGCCGGTGCTGGGGCCACTGCCGTTGCCGCCGTTGCCGGCGTCGCCTCCGCTACCGCCGGAGCCCCCGGCCCCGCCATTGCCGGAGAACCAACCGCCCGACCCGCCCATGGCCGCGACCCCGCCATCGCCGCCGTCGCCGCCGCTACCTCCGCTACCGAATCCGGATCCTTCAGCACCGCCTTTGCCGCCATGGCCGCCGTGGCCGCCGCTGCCACCCGCACCACCGTCGCCGGAGAACCAACCGCCCTCGCCACCCGCCGCCCCGTCGCCATCGTGGCCGGCGTTACCGCCGTTGCTTTGGAGTGGACCGTCTTTGCCGGCTCCGCCGTCGCCGCCGTATCCGCCCTGTCCGCCGGCGCCACCGGTGCCCCACATGCCCGCGGAGCCGCCGGCTCCGCCGTCGCCGCCCGCGCCCCCCGTGCCGGCGGTGCCAGTCCCGGGTGCCGCAGCGCCGCTACCCCCGAAGCCGCCCGAACCGCCGGCGCCGCCATCGCCGAAAAAGAAGCCGCCGCGTCCGCCGATGCCGCCCGCTCCGCCGCCGGCGCCGGTGCCGGCGGCCGGGCTGTAGCCGGTGCCGCCGGCGCCGCCGTTGCCGATCAGTCCGGCGTTGCCGCCGTTGCCGCCGGCCGGGTGGGTGGCGTCGCCGGTGCCGCCGGTGCCGCCGTTGCCCCACAGCAGTCCGCCGTCGGCGCTGTTTTGGCCGGGCGCCCCGTTGGCGCCGTTGCCGATCAGGGGGCGGCCCAGCAGGGTTTGGGTGGGTGCGTTGATCGCGGCGAGTAGTTGCTGTTCGAGGGCTTGTAATGGGTTGGTGTTGGCGGCTTCGGCGGCCGTGTAGGAGTTTGCGCTTCCGGTCAGGGCCTGCAGGAACTGCTGGTGAAAGTCGGCCAGCTGGGTGCTGAGGTTTTGGTAGTCGCGGGCGTAGCCGCAGAACAGGGTTGCGATGGCCCCCGAGACCTCGTCGGTGCCAGCGGCCAGCACCGTGGTGGTCGGGGTCACCGCGGCCGCATTGGCCGCACCCAGTGACGAACCGATTCCCGCTATGTTCGCTGCCGCCGCGCTCAACGCCTCCGGGGCCACCACTAGTACTGCCGACATCGCCGCAGTGTATGCGGTTTTTCCCGGCCAAATGCCGAATTGTCGTGACCGGTCCGCACTAATTTGCCGGAACGGCCCAAAACTGGACGGGCGTTCTAGTACGCTGTTCTATTCCGCAGCTTGTCCAGGAATCCACGAACGGTGTGCTCGGTGATCGACAGCGGGGACATCACCGTTTCCCCCGGGCTGACGATGTAGTCGATCCGATCGACGATGGCCTCCACCGGTTCCACCAGCACGATGAGGCGCTTGGCCAGCTCGTCCAGGCTGGACAGCGTGCCCTCCAGGTGATCCAGGCCGCCCTCCAGGCGTTCGACCGTGGCGTTGAGGGCCGACAACGAGCTGTTCAGCTCGTTCATGGTCTTACCCAATCCGTCGAGTACGTCTTCGACCTGTTCCACCGTCTTGTCGGCGTTCAACGCCGCCTGGGTCAGGGTCTTCATCCGCTGTCGAGCTGGCGTCGGGCGGCCGCCTCTATCTGCCATAACGGTCATTATCACCCCTTGACAAGGGATAACTCACCGTGCGGCGACAGCCCTGATGTCAGCCAGGCAGCCTGGCCGCGGCATCGCGGTCCAGCAGCCAGCGCGTGCTTTCGCGCCCGATGGCACCCGCCGCCGGCAACAACACCGGGTCCGCACCGCCGATGGCAGCGGCCACCGCCTCCGCTTTGGTCCCACCGGAAACCATCAACCAGACTTCGCGTGAACGCTGAATTGCCGGAAGCGTCAGGGTGATTCGTTGTGGCGGTGGTTTGGGGGAGTCGCCGACCGGGACCACCAGACGGGTGGTCTCACGCACGGCCTGAGTGCCCGGGAAAAGCGAATTGATATGGCCCTCTGGCCCCATGCCCAAAAGGTGCACATCGAAGTCCGGCGCCCGGTTTCCGGGGACTGCACTGGCCGCCAGTACCTGTTCGTAGGCCAGGGCCGCGGCGTCCAGGTCGGCGCCGAACTCGCCGTCGCTGGCGGCCATCGGGTGCACCTGGCTCGCCGGTATGTCAACGTGATCGAGCAATGCCTCGCGCGCCTGCTTGTCGTTGCGCTCGTCGTCATCCTCGGGAACGTAGCGGTCGTCGCCCCAGAACAGATGAACCTTGGACCAGTCGATCTGCGGGCCTTGACTGCCCAGATACCGCAGCAGCCCAATACCGTTGCCGCCGCCGGTCAGCACGATCAGGGCTTGTCCACGCTCGGCCACCGCGCTGCCGATGGTCTGGATCAGGCGTTGTCCAGCGGCTCCGATCAGCATGTCGCTGTCAGGGAAGATCTCGACGTCCAGGCTCACACGTATTGCACTTTCTTGATGCCCTCCAGGGCGGCGAAGTAGATCTCGTCGGCGTCGAGCCGGCGCAGATCTTCGGCCAGACATTCCCCGACGACCCTGCGCGCCAACGGAACCAGGGCATCGGGCTTGGCGGTGCGGCTCAGGGTTGCGGTGATCCCTTCTTGCGGCCGGCTGAGCACGATGTTTTCGCTGGGGCGCTCCAACTCCACTCGGAGCTCGCCCACCGCGCGGCGCACCGGACCGTCGATCCGGCTGGCCAGCCAGCCGGCCAGGATGTCGAGCGCCGGCTCGGTCCGCAATCCGGAAACCAGCGCGGACACGATCGGCTCGTGCGGCGGCTGATCGACGGCCGAGGTCAACAGCGCCCGCCAATAGGTGATCCGACTCCAGGCCAGATCGGTGTCGCCCGCGGTGTATCCGGGCAACCGGCTCTTGATCGCCGACAGTGGGTCGATCCCGTTGGTCGCATCGGTGATGCGCCGAATCGCCAACTTGCCCAGTGGATCTTGCGTGGGCACGGCAGGGGCGATGTCAGGCCACCAGGCAACCACCGGGATGTCGGGCAGCAGGAACGGGGTGACGACGCTTTCGGCATGGCCGGCCAGCGGCCCGGATAGCCGCAGCACCACGACCTCGCCGGACCCGGCGTCCCCACCCGCGCGCAATTGTGCGTCCAGACGCGGTTCGTCGGCGTATGGGTCGCCCCTCATCGTCACGATGATGCGACTGGGATGTTCATGGCTGGCATCGTTGGCCGCGTCGATGGACTCTTCGACCATGGTCTCGCTGTCCGGCACGATGATCAGCGTCAAGACCCGCCCCATCGTGACGGCACCGATCTTTTCGCGAAGCTCATCGAGCTTCTTGTTGACCGCGGTGGTGGTGGTGTCGGGCAGGTCGACGATCATCTGCGCCGCTCCTTCTCATCGCTTCGCTCTGCATCGTCGCTGGCGGGGATCACGGCCGTCGCCATTCCCGGCCGGTGCGTCGCAGCATCTCGAATGCCGATTCCGGGCCCCAGGTGCCGGCTTCGTAGGGGTCGGGCTTGCCGCTGGACGCCCAATTATCCAGCGCCGGATCCAGGATCTCCCAAGCCAATTCGACTTCCGCGTTGACCGGGAAAAGGGACGGTTCGCCGAGCAGCACATCAAGGATCAACCGTTCATAGGCCTCCGGCGAGTCCTCGGCGAACGCTGAGCCATACGAGAAGTCCATGTTGACGTCGCGGACTTCCATCGCGCTGCCCGGCACCTTCGAACCGAACCGCAGCGTCATTCCCTCATCCGGCTGAACGCGGATCACCAGCGCGTTGGTGCCCAACTCATCGGTCATGGTGGCATCGAACGGAAGGTGCGGAGCCCGCTTGAACACCAGTGCGATCTCGGTTACCCTGCGGCCCAGCCGTTTTCCGGTGCGAAGATAGAACGGAACGCCGGCCCAGCGGCGACTGTTCACCTCGAGCGTGATGGCCGCGAAGGTCTCGGTGGTCGAGGTCTTGGAAAACCCCTCCTCGTCGAGCAAACCGACCACTTTCTCGCCGCCCTGCCAACCGGCCGTGTACTGGCCGCGGCTGGTGGTCTCGTCGAGCGGCTCGGCAAGTTGAGTGGCGGAGAGCACCTTGATTTTCTCGGTCTGCAGGGCGGTCGGATTGAAGCTGACCGGTTCTTCCATTGCGGTCAGCGCCAACAACTGCATCAGGTGGTTCTGAATGACATCGCGGGCCGCGCCGATGCCGTCGTAATAACCGGCGCGTCCGCCCAGTCCGATGTCCTCGGCCATGGTGATTTGCACGTGGTCGACGTAGTGCGCGTTCCAGATCGGATCAAACAGCTGGTTGGCGAACCGCAGCGCCAAGATGTTCTGAACCGTCTCCTTGCCCAGGTAGTGGTCGATGCGGAAGACCGATTCCTCCGGGAACACCGCATTGACCGCCCTGTTCAGGTCGCGCGCGCTTTGCAGATCGTGGCCGAACGGCTTTTCGATGACGACCCGGCTCCACCTGTCGCCCTGCGGGCGCGCCAGCCCGGATTTGTGCAGTTGGCCGCAGACCACGGGAAAGGACTTGGGCGGAATCGCGAGGTAAAAGGCATGATTGCCGCCGGTGCCGCGCTCGGTGTCGAGCTTCTCCAATGTCTCGGCCAACCGGCCGAACGCTTCGTCGTCGTCGAAAGATCCTGAGACGAAACGGAATCCCTCGGCCAGCCGGTCCCAGTTCGCCTGCCGGAACGGGGTTCGGCAGTGCTCCTTGACCGCTTGGTAGACCACCTGGCCGAAATCTTCGGTATCCCAGTCCCGGCGGGCGAAGCCGACCAGTGCAAACGTGGGTGGTAGCAGCCCGCGGTTGGCCAGATCGTAGATGGCCGGCATCACCTTCTTGCGGGCCAGGTCGCCGGTAACACCGAAAATCACCATGCCGCAAGAACCGGCGATGCGAGGCAGACGCTTATCCAGCTTGTCGCGCAATGGGTTCTGCCACTGCGCGACCCCGGACTCAGAGTGAGGCGGGCTCATTTGGCGAGCGCGTCGAGCTGCGCCTGCGTTGCATCAAGCAGCTCTTTCCACGACGCCTCGAACTTCTCCACGCCTTCGCTCTCCAGCACGTCAAACACGTCGGACAGATCGATGCCGATCGCCTCGAGCTTGTCGAATACCTGTTGGGCATCGCCGGAAGTGCCAGTGATCGAGTCTCCCTTGACCACACCGTGATCGGCGACAGCGTCGAGGGTCTTCTCCGGCATCGTGTTGACCGTGTGCGGTGCAACCAACTCGGTGACGTAGAGGGTGTCGGAGTAGTCGGGGTTCTTCACGCCTGTGGACGCCCACAGGGGGCGCTGCACCCGGGCACCACGTTCCTTGAGCGCTTGGTAGCGCGCATCGCCTTCGAACACCTCTTGATAGGCCGCGTAGGCGAGTCGGGCGTTGGCGACACCGGCCTGACCGCGCAACGCGAGAGCCTCCGCGGAGCCGATCTGTTCCAGTCGGTTATCGATTTCGGTATCCACGCGGGAGACGAAAAACGATGCCACCGAATGAATCTTGGATAGATCGTGTCCGGCTTGGGCGGCCTTCTCCATACCGGTCAAGTAGGCATCCATCACCCCGCGGTGGCGGTCGACGGAGAAGATGAGCGTGACGTTGACCGAGATACCTTCGGCCAGAACGGCGGCAATAGCCGGCAAGCCGGCCTTGGTCGCCGGGATCTTGATGAGCAAGTTGGGCCGGTCGACAATCTTCCACAGCTCGACAGCCTGCTGGATTGTCTTGTCGGTCTCGTGCGCCAGCCGCGGGTCGACCTCGATCGACACCCGCCCGTCGACCCCCCCGGAGGCCTCCCACCGGGGGGCCAGCACATCGCAGGCGTTGCGCACGTCGTCGGTGGTGACGGTGCGGATGGTGGCGTCGACATCGGCGCCGCGTTCGGCGAGCTCGGCAACCTGGGCGTCGTAGTCGTGGCCTTCCGACAACGCCTTCTGGAAGATGGACGGGTTGGTGGTCACGCCGACGACACTCTTGGTGTCGATCAGCTCTTGCAGGTTGCCTGAGCGCAACCGGTCGCGGGACAAGTCATCGAGCCACACTGATACGCCCGCGGCACTGAGTGCGGCGAGGTTTGGGTTCTGACTGGCCATCTGAACCACCCTTTCTCAATTTTCCAATGCTCGTTCCGCGGCAGCGGCAACAGCTTCGGCGGTAAAGCCGTACTCGCGGAACAATGTCTTGTAGTCGGCGGACTCTCCGTAGTGCTCGATCGAAACGATCTTGCCGGTGTTACCGACCAGCTTGTGCCAGCACTGTGCGATGCCGGCCTCGACGGCCACCCGGGCCGAAACCGACGGCGGCAACACACTGTCGCGGTATTCCTCAGGCTGGGACTCAAACCACTCCACGCACGGCATCGATACCACTCGCGCGATGATGTCGTTATCCGCCAACAACTTCCGTGCTTCGACCGCAAGCTGCACCTCGGAACCGGTGGCGATCAAAACGACGTCGGGGTCTTCGGACGAGTCACCATCGGCGCCATCGCTGAGCACGTAGCCACCGCGGGCAACGCCCTCGGCGTTGGTGCCCGCTAGCACCGGCACTCCCTGCCGGGTCAGGATCAGCCCGACCGGACCGCTGGTGGCGCCCCGGGCCAGGATCGTGCTCCAGGCGTACGCCGTCTCATTGGCGTCGGCCGGGCGCACCACCGCGAGCCGGGGGATCGCGCGCAACGCCGAAAGGTGCTCGATCGGCTGGTGGGTCGGGCCGTCTTCACCCAGTCCGATCGAATCGTGGGTCCAGACGTAAATGGGGTCGATGTCCATCAGTGCCGCCAGCCGCACTGCCGGGCGCATGTAATCGGAGAACTGCAGGAACGTGCCACCGTAGGCGCGGGTGGGTCCGTGCAGCGCGATCCCGGAGAGGATGGCGCCCATCGCGTGCTCGCGAACACCGAAGTGCAGCGTGCGGCCGTACCAGTGCGCGGTGTAGTCATCGGTAGAGATCGCTGGCGGGCCGAATGAGTCCGCGCCCTTGATGGTGGTGTTGTTGCTGCCGGCAAGGTCAGCCGAACCGCCCCACAACTCGGGGAGTTTGGGACCGATCGCGGCCAGCACCTGTCCGGACGCTGCCCGCGTGGCCAGTGCTTTGGAACCGGGCTCCCAGCGCGGCATGTCGGCATCCCAGCCGTCGGGCAGCTGCTGGGCCGTCAGACGGTCCAGCAAGGCCTTGCGCTGCGGTTCCCGCTGCGCCCAGGCCTCAAAGTCGGCCTGCCAGCTTTCGTGCGCCTCCTTGCCGCGCGCCACCAACCCGCGGGTGTGCGTGATGACGTCTTCGCGCACTTCGAACGCCTTGTTGGGATCGAATCCGAGGACTGTCTTGACGGCCGCCACTTCCTCGTCACCAAGCGCCGCACCATGCACCTTGCCCGTGTTCATCATGTTCGGCGCCGGGTAGCCGATGATGGTGCGCAGCGAGATGAACGAGGGCCGATTGGTGACCGCCTTCGCGTTGGCGATCGCCTCCTCGATGCCGGTGACGTTCTCGCCGCCCTCCACCTCTTGCACGTGCCAGCCGTAGGCGCGGTAGCGAGCAGCGGTGTCTTCGCACAGCGCGATGTTGGTGTCGTCCTCGATCGAGATCTTGTTGTGGTCGTAGAAGACGATGAGGTTGCCCAGCTGTTGAACGGCCGCAAGAGACGACGCCTCGGAGGTGACTCCCTCTTCGATGTCACCGTCGGAGGCGATCACGTAAATGTGATGGTCGAAGGGGCTGGTTCCGGGTTCGGCGTCGGGGTCGAACAGGCCACGCTCATAGCGTGCCGCCATGGCCATGCCCACCGCTGAAGCCAGGCCCTGGCCCAGCGGACCCGTGGTGATCTCCACCCCGGCGGTGTGGCGGAACTCGGGATGCCCGGGAGTCTTGGACCCCCAGGTGCGCAGCGACTCGATGTCGGACAATTCAAGCCCGAAGCCGCCCAGGTAGAGCTGTATGTAGAGGGTCAGGCTGCTGTGTCCGCAGGACAGGACGAACCGGTCCCGGCCCAACCAAGTGGTGTCGCTGGGGTCGTGGCGCATCGCGCGCTGAAACAACGTGTAGGCCAGCGGGGCCAGGCTCATCGCCGTTCCCGGGTGTCCATTGCCGACCTTTTGCACGGCGTCGGCTGCCAGCACTCGGGCCGTGTCAACCGCAGCCGAATCGATCTCGGTCCAGTCGTCGGGATGGCGCGGTTGGGTGAGCGCAGAGATCTCTTCGAGAGTGGTCACAAATACAGTCCTCAGTTCTCAGGGTCATCAAACTGATCAACCCCACCCTAGTGTGGGATTGCAGGTGGTTGCAGGCCTCGATCTGGAGTACCCATCGGGCCTGTCAGGAAAAGCTCGGATAAGCACAGTGAAAATATCCTGCCGGCCACACCGGCGTTACAGACAGTGCCGTTCTGGCGGGGAAATTACTGTGAATCGACCCTGCGGCAGTGCTGCTGTGGTGGTGCCGTCTACCATCGTGCGTAGTAGAAGCTGTGCGCGGCTGCGAATCCTCGAGGAGTTATTGCGTGAGCGTTCACGGGCGCGTCGCGCCGGGCCAGGTAGCTGGCACCGCCCGGCAGCGTAGCGAGCCGGGTACCGGCACGTGGAGGAGCCGCGTGCTCGGTACGGTGCTGGCCTATCTGGCGTTGACCAAGCCGCGGGTCATCGAACTGTTGTTGGTTACCGCGATCCCGGCGATGCTGCTGGCCGACCGCGGTGCCGTTCATCCGTTGATCATCGCGAACACGCTGATCGGCGGCATGATGGCTGCCGCCGGCGCCAACACGCTCAACTGTGTGGCCGACGCCGATATCGACAAGGTGATGAAGCGCACGGCGCGCCGCCCGCTCGCACGAGCCGCGGTGCCGACCAGAAGCGCGCTGATCTTCGGTTTGGCGCTGACCGTGATTTCGTTCTTCTGGCTGTGGTTGAGTGCCAATCTGTTGTCCGGGCTGTTGGCCCTGGCCACCGTGGCGTTCTACGTGTTCATCTACACGCTGTTGCTCAAGCGCCGCACGTCGCAAAACGTGGTGTGGGGCGGGGCCGCCGGGTGCATGCCGGTGATGATCGGTTGGTCCGCGGTCACGGGCACCCTCGCCTGGCCGGCGCTGGCGATGTTCGCGATCATCTTCTTCTGGACGCCGCCGCATACCTGGGCGTTGGCGATGCGGTACAAGGACGACTACAAAGAGGCCGGCGTGCCGATGCTGCCGGCCGTGGCGACCGAACGTCAGGTAACCAAGCAGATCCTGATCTATACCTGGCTGACCGTGTTGGCAACGTTGGCGCTGACGCCGGCGGCTGGGTGGCTTTACGCGGCGGTTGCCGCGGTGGCGGGGGCGTGGTTCTTGACCATGGCGCATCAGCTCTACGCCGGAGTGCGCGCCGGCGAGGCGGTCAAGCCGCTGCGGTTGTTCCTGCAATCCAACAACTACCTGGCGTTGGTGTTCTGCGCGCTGGCCGTCGACTCGGCGATCGGGCTGCCGACGCTGCTCGGCTAACCGTGCAGCGCACCGGTGGCACCGGCCCGGCATGGTGAATCTCAACCGGTATTTCCCGCTGCCTTTCGGTGATCGATCGCTAGCTGCCCGAGCGGATTGCCGGGAAATGCTGGTCGACCAGCCCGTAGCTATAGGTGATCGTGTGCTCGAGACTCTCGAAACCCAGG
The DNA here is from genome assembly GCF_022354805.1 of Mycobacterium liflandii. Taxonomy (NCBI): domain Bacteria; kingdom Bacillati; phylum Actinomycetota; class Actinomycetes; order Mycobacteriales; family Mycobacteriaceae; genus Mycobacterium; species Mycobacterium liflandii. Next base: position 3,397,221 of record NZ_CP023138.1, read on the forward strand.
GCGCCGCCGAGGTAGAAAATGTCACCCTGGCCTTGCAGCGACTCCAGATCGTCGTAGAAGCCGTTCGCGATCGCGGATTGCGACACATGGGGGAAAAACTTCGGCCATGCCTTCGTCAGAACGGTGGTCTTCAGCGTCACACCAACTTTTTTGAGTTGGGTATGTAATTCACCTAGGGCCGCTTCTTGGCATCCCGGCTGTTCAGGTGACCCGCAGGGCTCCGGCGTTGTTGATTAGCAGGCTTGTGAGCTGGGTTGATGATCTTTGGTGCCGCGCTATTGGGGCCGGAGTGTAGGCACGGGCTATCTGGAGAACGATCGAGTTGGTTACTGTTCGTCGTTGGTCTGGAGTTGCCCGTGCCTACCGTTTCAGTATTGCCTGTGTCGTCGGTTCCAGAGGTGTTCGACCGCTGGAGTCCTGGTGAGCGCAGTGAGCTCATCGGATCGGAGTTTCTCGATGTGTTGGTCTCGGTGCCAGACCCGAGGGACCCACGCGGTCGGAGGTATTCGCTGATGGCTTTGTTGGCGATCGCGGTTCTGGCCACTGCCGCGGGGATGCGCGGCTATGCTGGTTTTGCTACATGGGCGGCCACCGCTCCCGATGATGTGTTGGCCTAATTAGGGGTCCGGTTCCGGCGGCCCAGTGAGAAGACCTTCCGCGCTGTTTTGTCTCGGCTAGACCCCGCCGACCTCAACGCCAGGATGGGCAGTTACTTCACTGCACACGTGGCCAGCAGCGACCCCAGTGGATTGGTGCCGATCGCGTTGGACGGCAAGATGCTGCGTGGTGCTTTACGCGCCAAAGCGACAGCCACGCATCTCGTGTCGGTGTTCGCCCACCGTGCCCGATTGGTGCTCGGTCAACTCGCTGTCGCCGAGAAAAGCAATGAAATTCCCTGCGTACGTGCCCTGCTCACGCTGCTGCCGGGTAGCTTGCGGTGGCTGGTCACCGTGGATGCGATGCATACCCAGGTCGTCACCGCGAAGTTGATCTGCGCCACCTTGAAGTCGCACTACCTGATGATCGTCAAGTCCAACCAAGCCAAAATACTTGCGCGTATCACCGCGCTGCCCTGGGCCGAGGTGCCCGCAGCCGCTACCGACGACTCCCGCGGCCACGGCCGTGTCGAGACCCGCACCCTGCAAATCATCACCGCTGTACGAGGAATCGGCTTCCCCTACGCAAAACAAATCATCCGGATCACTCGTGAACGCTTGATCACCGCCACCGACCAGCGCAGCGTGGAGGTGGTCTATGCCATCTGCAGCCTGCCGTTCGAGCACGCCCGCCCTACCGCGATCATGACCTGGATGCGTCAACACTGGGCAGGGCTCCGGCGTTGTTGATTAGCAGGCTTGTGAGCTGGGTTGATGATCTTTGGTGCCGCGCTATTGGGGCCGGAGTGTAGGCACGGGCTATCTGGAGAACGATCGAGTTGGTTACTGTTCGTCGTTGGTCTGGAGTTGCCCGTGCCTACCGTTTCAGTATTGCCTGTGTCGTCGGTTCCAGAGGTATTCGACCGCTGGAGTCCTGGTGAGCGCAGCGAGCTCATCGGATCGGAGTTTCTCGATGTGTTGGCCTCGGTGCCAGACCCGAGGGACCCACGCGGTCGGAGGTATTCGCTGATGGCTTTGTTGGCGATCGCGGTTCTGGCCACTGCCGCGGGGATGCGCGGCTATGCTGTTTTTGCCACATGGGCGGCCACCGCTCCCGATGATGTGTTGGCCCAATTAGGGGTCCGGTTCCGGCGGCCCAGTGAGAAGACCTTCCGCGCTGTTTTGTCTCGGCTAGACCCCGCCGACCTCAACGCCAGGATGGGCAGTTACTTCACTGCACACGTGGCCAGCAGCGACCCCAGTGGATTGGTGCCGATCGCGTTGGACGGCAAGATGCTGCGTGGTGCTTTACGCGCCAAAGCGACAGCCACGCATCTCGTGTCGGTGTTCGCCCACCGTGCCCGATTGGTGCTCGGTCAACTCGCTGTCGCCGAGAAAAGCAATGAAATTCCCTGCGTACGTGCCCTGCTCACGCTGCTGCCGGGTAGCTTGCGGTGGCTGGTCACCGTGGATGCGATGCATACCCAGGTCGTCACCGCGAAGTTGATCTGCGCCACCTTGAAGTCGCACTACCTGATGATCGTCAAGTCCAACCAAGCCAAAATACTTGCGCGTATCACCGCGCTGCCCTGGGCCGAGGTGCCCACAGCCGCTACCGACGACTCCCGCGGCCACGGCCGTGTCGAGACCCGCACCCTGCAAATCATCACCGCTGCACGAGGAATCGGCTTCCCCTACGCAAAACAAATCATCCGGATCACTCGTGAACGCTTGATCACCGCCACCGACCAGCGCAGCGTGGAGGTGGTCTATGCCATCTGCAGCCTGCCGTTCGAGCACGCCCGCCCTACCGCGATCATGACCTGGATGCGTCAACACTGGGGAATCGAGAACAGCCTGCACTGGATACGCGACGTCACCTTCGACGAAGACCGTCAAAGGGCACATACCGGAAACGGCGCACAGGTCCTAGCAACGCTACGCAACACCGCGATCAATCTGCACCGCCTCAACGGCGCCGACAACATCGCCGAAGCCTGCCGGATCACCGCTTTGACCGCCAACCGCCGCCTAGACCTCCTCAATCCACAATTCCCCAGCTCACAAGCCTGCTAATCAACAACGCCGGAGCCCTGGGTGACGGGTTCGTTGGAAAGGTAGAAATTCATCCTTTGTTTATTTATTCCTCGAGTGGAGATGCGGGCGAATTTGTCCGATATTTGGTGATAGATTGTCGGCTTGGTCGACCGGGTTTTTCACGCCACTGTAGGGGGCGATCATGTCATTGATATTGGACCGGGTTCGGGAACTGGGAACGCAAATCCCAGACGCCGCTGCCCTCTCTTTTGTGAATGATCGAGGCCTGGTCACCGAATCGATGAGTCGCGCCGGTGTGGTGACCGAAATGAATAAGGTTGCCCAGTCCGTGCGGCAGGATTGCGGCTTGGCGCCCGGAGATCGGGCGGTCTTGGTGTATCCGCCCGGTCTGGACTTCGTGTGTGGATTGCTGGGTGCATGGCGGCCGGGGTAATCGCGGTGCCGGTGTTCCCCCCCCGGACCCGATCAACCCACAAAAGTCCGGCGAAGCCTTCCGGCGGGTGGCACTCGACTGGGGCGCAACAGCGGTCCTGACCAGCCACCACTATGCCGACGCTCGGCAGCTAGACGTGGCCGCTCCGGTGGGGACCGCCTTCGATGAGGACTGGCCGAATGCCCTTCCCTGGCACGTGACATCGCGGGGGGCCAGTGGGCGCGGAAAGAGCGCCCCGCGGGCCGTGAGTGAGGCGATCTCAGAGTGGGCCCCCAGCCCGCAGACGCCTGCCCTACTGCAGTACACCTCGGGTTCAACATCGGACCCCAAGGGTGTGGTCATCACCCATGGCAACGTGGTGCATCAGGCCGAGTTCAACCGCCGCTTCATCGGACTCGGCCCGGGCCATCGGGCTGTCTTCTGGGTGCCGCCGTACCACGACTTCGGCCTCATCAGCGGCATTCTGAGCGCGTGGCCGGCAATTTCGACCTCACCATGATGTCGCCGATGAGCTTTATCCAGCGCCCTGCCTTGTGGTTTGAGGTCATGGACCGGGTTCGCGCCACCGTCACTGTCGCACCCAACTTCGGATTCGAGTTGGCGATGCGCAAGACCACTGCCGAGCAGCGCGCTGGCTGGGATCTGAGCCCGTTGCAGGTGATAGTGAGTGCCGCGGAACCGGTGCGCGAGGACACCACCCGCCGCTTCTTTGAAGCCTTTGCCGCCTCAGGGATCCGCCGGGAAGCCTTCTGTCCGTGCTACGGGCTTGCGGAACACACCGTCGGCATCACCGTGTCCGGGCGCTCGAGCCTGCGGGTGGATCGCTGCCAGCTGGAAACGCGGCAGCTAGCGGTTCCTAGCGACGCTCCCGATGCCCAGGTCCTGATGGGCTGCGGGCAGCCAACCGATGACGTGGATGTGCGCATCGTGGACCCCGAGCTATGTGTTCCACTCGGCGACGGACAGGTGGGGGAGATCTGGGCGGACTCGCCGAGCAAAGCCGCCGGCTACTGGGGATTGTCAGCGAAAAGCCGTGCCACGTTTCAGGCTGCGTTAGCCGGGGTCGAGGGTGGCCGCGGCTACCTGCGAACGGGGGATTTGGGCGTTCTGCACGACGGTGAGCTGTATGTGTGTGGGCGAATCAAGGATCTGCTGATCCTGGCGGGGCGCAACATCTATCCGCAAGACATTATTGAGGACAGCCTGCGAGATTGCCACCCCGCGATCAGGCCGGGCGGGTTCGCGGCTTTCGCCGTAGCGGACGGCAACAGCGAGACGCTGGCGGTGCTGGTCGAGGTGCGCACCGACGGGTCGCCCGACCTGCTCGCAGGGGTAGTGGCAGCGATCCGGGCGGCGGTGTTGAAAGACCACCAGCTGCGCTGTGGGGTGGTAGTGCTGGGGCCGCCGGGGAGCGTGAGCAAGACGACCAGCGGCAAAGTGCAGCGCTCGCGGTGCCGCGCCCGCTTTCTCGACGGCACCCTGCAAGCCCAAGCGCTGCTGGTGGACCGCCGCACAGACGATGAACCCGTTGGCGCCGCGCCCACGACCGAGCAGCTGCTATCGGTGGTGTGCGGGCAGGCGGCCGAGGTCTTGGGTATCGGCGCGGCCAGTGTGGATATCGATCGATCGCTGGGGGATCAGGGCCTCAACTCGATCGGAGTCACCGAGTTGGCGTCGCGGCTAACTCAGGTGCTGGGCCAAGACGTGCAACCCGTAGACATCTTCAACCATCCCACGGTTGGAGATCTGGTCCAGATCCTGAGCCTCGGTGAAAAGACACGTCACCAGCGTGGAGTGCGAGAACGGTTGGGGCATCATGCGGCGAGTGACGCTGGCGCAGTGGCGCTTCCGGCAGACCCGGTGGCCATCGTCGGTATCGGGTGCCGGTTTCCGGGTGGGGTGGATTCGGCGGACTCCTTGTGGGACATGGTGGTGTCGGCCCGGGATGTGATTTCGGATTTTCCGGGTGATCGGGGCTGGGATGCGGGGAGGTTGTTTGATCCGGATCCGGATGCACTGGGTAGGACGTATTGCCAGGTGGGCGGGTTCTTGGAGGATGCGGCCGGCTTTGATGCCGGGTTCTTCGGGATCGCCCCGCGCGAGGCGCTGGCGATGGATCCCCAACAGCGAGTCTTGCTAGAGGTGTCGTGGGAGGCATTGGAAGACGCCGGGATTGACCCAAAGGCGCTGCGGGGAAGCGCTACCGGGGTATTCGTGGGCACCTGGGCTCAGCCCTATGGGGATGGCGGTTCAGACAGCGCGGATGGATATGCCATGACTGGCACCGCCACCAGTGTGGCTTCGGGGCGGGTGGCGTATGTGTTGGGGTTGGAGGGGCCGGCGGTGTCGGTGGATACCGCGTGTTCTTCGTCGTTGGTGGCGGTGCATCAGGCTGTGCAGTCGTTGCGGTTGGGGGAGTGTGATCTGGCGTTGGCTGGTGGGGTGACGGTGATGGCGACGCCGTCGGTGTTTGTGGGGTTTTCTCGGCAGCGGGGGTTGGCTCCGGATGGGCGGTGTAAGGCGTTTGCGGAGGCTGCGGATGGGGTGGGGTGGGGTGAGGGTGCGGGAGTGCTTGTCTTGCAGCGGCTCTCGGATGCGCGTCGGCAGGGTCGTGTGGTGTTGGGGGTGGTGCGTGGGTCTGCGGTGAATCAGGATGGGGCTTCTCATGGGTTGACGGCTCCGAATGGGCCGGCGCAGCAGCGGGTGATTCGGGCGGCGTTGGCAGGTGCGGGGTTGGGGCCTGCGGATGTGGATGTGGTTGAGGCTCATGGGACGGGTACCAGGTTGGGGGATCCGATTGAGGCTCAGGCGTTGTTGGCGGTTTATGGGCAAGATCGTGAGCCGGGTCGGCCGTTGTGGGTGGGTTCGATCAAGTCGAATATGGGTCATGCTCAGGCGGCGGCGGGGGTGGCCGGGGTGATCAAGATGGTGCAGGCGATGCGTCATGGGTTGCTGCCTGAGACGTTGCATGTTGATGAGCCCTCGGGGCAGGTGGATTGGTCGGCGGGGGCGGTTGAGGTGTTGAGTCGGGCGAGGTCGTGGCCGGGTGTGCCGGGGCGTCCGCGTCGGGCTGGGGTGTCTTCGTTTGGGATTAGTGGCACTAATGCGCATGTCATTGTTGAGCAGGCGTTGCCTGAGGTGGCCGAAAGTGGCGGTGTGTCAGGGGTTTGCGGGCAGGGTGTGGGCTCGGTCGAGTCGGTGGTGCGGGCGTCTGTGGTGCCGTGGGTGTTGTCGGCTCAGTCGAGGCAGGCGTTGGTGGCTCAGGCGAGTCGGTTGTTGGGTCGTGTCGGTGGTGATGATGGCCTCGATCCCGTTGATGTGGGGTTGTCGCTGGCGCAGCGTTGCGTCTTTGAGCATCGCGCGGTGGTCGTTGGTCGGGATCGGGAGGCGTTGCTGGCGGGGTTGACCGGGCTGGCGCGCGGTGAGCCGGGTGCTGGTGTGGTGGTGGGTCAGGCCGCGGCGGTGGGCAAAACGGTGCTGGTGTTCCCCGGCCAAGGCGCCCAGTGGACCGGGGTGGGCCGCCAGTTACTTGACGAATCACCGGTGTTCGCCGAGCGGATGCGCCGCTGCGATGAGGCGCTAGCGGAGTTTGTCTCGTGGTCGCTATTGGATGTGGTAGCCGGGGTAGCCGGGGTAGCGGGGGCGCCGGGGCTGGATCGAGTCGATGTGGTGCAGCCGCTGTCGTGGGCGATCATGGTGTCACTGGCCGAGTTGTGGCGTTCGGTGGGGGTGACACCGGATGCGGTGATCGGTCATTCGCAGGGGAGATCGCGGCGGCATGTGTGGCCGGGGCGTTGTCGCTGCGAGATGGCGCGGCGGTGGTGGCACTGCGTAGCCGGCTGTTGGTGGATTTGGCCGGTGCCGGGGCGATGGCGTCGCTGGCCTGTGGGGTGGCGCGGGCAGAGCAGTTGCTGGCCGGCTTCGGTGATCGGCTCGACCTTGCCGCCATCAATGGAGTTTCTGCGGTGGTGATCTCGGGTCGGGTCGATGCGGTGTTGGAGCTGATGGACCTCGCTGAGACCCAGGGTGTTCGGGCTCGCCGCATCGAGGTCGACTATGCGTCGCATTCGGCTCAGGTCGATGCGATCGCTGGGCCTTTGATGGAGGCATTGGCAGGCATCGAGCCGCGGCCGAGTTCGACGTCGTTCTTCTCGACGGTCACCGGCGGGTTGATGGGTACCGTGGAACTGGATGGCGGGTATTGGTTTCGCAGCATTCGCCAGACGGTGCAGTTTGCGGAGGCAGTACGGGCCGCGGGCGCGCAGGGCTACGGGGTGTTTGTGGAGGCCAGTGCGCATCCGTTGTTGCTCAATGCAATTGAGGAGACCTTGGCAGAGGAGACGGGAGACGCCGCGAAGAACGTGGTGGTGGTGCCCACGCTGGGACGCGACGATGGCGGGTTGGGGCGGTTTTGGATGTCTGCCGGCCAGGCCCATGTTGCTGGGGTGGGGATGGACTGGCGGGCGGTGTACGCCGGCTGGGGTGCGCGGTTGGTGGAACTGCCAACCTATGCGTTCCAGCGGCAGCGGTTCTGGTTGCCGCCGGCCCCAACAGGATCGGTCGATCCTGCGGGCTTGGGGTTGGGTGAGGCTGGGCACGGTTTGTTGTGCGCCGCAGTCGAGCATCCCGATTCGGGGGAGGTGATTCTCACCGGACGCCTATCGCTGAGTGCTCAACCTTGGCTGGCCGACCATGCGGTGCTGGGGGTGATGTTGTTCCCAGGCACAGGGTTTTTGGAGTTGGTGATCCGTGCCGGTGACGTGGTGGGCTGCACGTTGGTGCGGGAGTTGACGATGGTTGCTCCGTTGGTGTTGAGCCGCGACGTACCGGTACAGGTGCAGGTGGTGGTCGCCCCCGACGGTGGTGACGGGAGCCGCTCGGTGACGGTGTATTCGCATGCCGATCGCCCCGATTCCGGGTGGCTGCTCAATGCCCAGGGTGTGCTGGACGTTGACGTCGTGCAGCCGCCGGCGGAGGTGTCGGAGTGGCCTCCGGCCGGTGCCGTGAGGGTGGAAATCTCCGATGCATATGAGCAGCTCGCGGCGCGTGGCTTTGAGTATGGTCAGGCGTTTCGCGGGTGCACCGCGTTGTGGCGGCGCGACCAGGAGCTGTTCGCGGAAGTCGCCCTTCCCGAGCAAGTCAGCGCTCAAGCGGGCCGGTTCGGGATTCATCCGGCTTTGTTGGATGCGGCGCTGCACGCGGGGTTGTATGGCGCCTTGGATTTCGGCGGGTCGCGCGCCGGCAACGCTGAAGCGGTGTTGCCGTATTCCTGGCAGCGCGTGTCTTTGTATGCGGGTGGTGCCGAGCGGTTGCGGGTGCGGATCACTCCCAGCGCCTCTGGGACGGTCTCGATAGAGCTTGCCGATAGCGCGGGAGGCCCGGTGCTATCGGCAGGCTCGTTGGCAGTGCGCCCGGTCGGCACCGCGGAACTACGTGCCGCGTTGAGCGCGGCAGCGCGCGAGACCGATCAAGGGTTGTTGGAGCTGGCGTGGTCACCGATCACGGTGGAGTCCACGAGCGGTGGTCATCGACCGGTGGTGTTGGAGTGGGCGGACTATGTGGCGGCCGATGATGATCACGCCGCCGGTCAAGCCGATGTGGTGCTGTGGCGTTGCGAGCCGGCCGGCGGAAGGGTGCTCGATTAGGCTTATCGCGCCACCCACGCCGCGCTCGAGGTGTTACAGCGCTGGCTGGCCCGGGATCGGTCGGCGACGCTGGTGATCGCGACTCATGGCGCCGTGGGATCGGCGGAACACGACATCACCGATCTGGCCGGAGCGGCCGTCTGGGGTTTGGTCCGTTCAGCACAAACCGAACACCCCGGCCGGATCGTCCTGATCGACACCGATACTGCCGTGGTCGACCTGGCGGGGTTGCTGGCCACCAAAGAACCCCAACTCATGGTGCGTGCCGGACGGGTGCACGCGGCGCGTCTTGCCGCGGTGGAGGAAACCCTCGTCCTCCCCACCCACCAGCAGTGGCGGCTGGCCGCAGGCGGCGAAGGCACACTCGCCGGCGTGGTGATGGAGCCGAACCCACAGGCGCAGGCGCCGCTCGGGCCGGGGCAGGTGCGGGTGGCGGTGGCCGCGGCGGGGGTCAATTTCCGGGATGTACTCGTGGTGTTGGGGATGTACCCCGGGCAGGCCCCGCCGCTGGGCGGGGAGGGCGCGGGCGTGGTGGTCGAGGTCGGCCACCACGTGCGCAGGTTGAGTGTTGGTGACCAGGTGATGGGACTGGTAGGGGTGGCCGGGCCTGAGGCCGTCGTCGATCAGCGCCTACTGGTCAAGTTGCCGAGCGGGTGGTCGTTGGCGCAAGCCGCAGGAGTGCCGGTGGCGTTCTTGACGGCTTGGTACGGGTTGTCGGATCTGGCGGGTGTGCGGTCTGGGGAGTCGGTATTGGTGCATGCCGCGACCGGCGGGGTGGGCATGGCCGCGGTGCAGCTGGCCCGGCATTGGGGGACTGGAAGTGTTTGTCACGGCCAGCCGCGGTAAGTGGGACATCCTGCGGCGCATGGGGTTTGACGATGACCACATCGGTGATTCGCGCACGGTGGACTTCGCAGACAAGTTCTTGGCGGTCACCGACGGCCGCGGGGTCGACGTGGTGCTCAACTCGCTGGCCGGGGAGTTCATCGATGCCTCGTTGCGGTTGCTGGCCCGTGGCGGACGCTTTATCGAGATGGGCAAAACTGATATCCGGGACCCACACACGATTGCCCAGAACCATCCCCGTGTGACCTATCGCGCGTTTGACTTGCTGGAGTCTGGCCCCGCGCGTATCCAGGCGATGTTGGGTGCGCTGCTGGAGTTGTTTCAGGCTCGGGCGTTGCATCCGCTGCCGATCAAGACCTGGGATGTGCGCTGCACTCCGGCCGCGTACCGGTTTGTCAGCCAGGCGCGTCATATCGGCAAGGTGATATTGACCATGCCCACCTTGTTGCCCGATGCGCTGGCGGCGGGCACGGTTTTGATCACCGGGGGACTGGGATGGTCGCAGCGGCTTTGGCTCGCCATCTGGTCAGCAGCCATGGGGTGAGGCATCTGGTGTTGGTGAGCCGGCGCGGTGATGCGGCCGCGGGGGCCAGCAAGTTGGTCGACGAACTGACCGCGGCGGGGGCCACGGTGCGGGTGGTCGCTTGTGATGTCGGAGATCCAGCCGCGGTGTCACGGCTGATGAATCAGCTACCCGAGCAGTGTCCGCCGCTGAGCGCGGTGATACACGCCGCAGGGACACTCGACGACGCGTTGATCACTTCGCTGACGCCGCAGCGGGTGGATGCGGTGTTGCGGGCCAAGGTGGATGGCGCTTGGAATCTGCACGAGGCCACCCGTGATTTGGGGCTGTCGGCTTTTGTGTTGTGCTCGTCGATCGCGGCGACCTTGGGGGCCCCAGGACAGGCCAACTATGCCGCTGGCAACGCATTCCTCGATGCGCTGGCAGCGCATCGGCACGCTACCGGGCTGGCCGGCATCTCGCTGGCATGGGGGTTGTGGGAACAATCCAGCACGATGACCGCGCATTTGCGTGGTCGCGATGTGGACCGGATGACCCGTATCGGGATGCGGGCGATCTCGGCGGAGCAGGCCATCGAACTCTTCGATGCCGCACTAGTTCTTGATCACCCCACCGTGGTGACCTCCCGACTCGACGAGGCCGCGTTGGCCAACCCCACCATCAGTTCCCAGCTGCCGCCGCTGTTCAACGATCTGATTCGCCGTCCAGTGCGGCGCCGCGTCGACAACGACACCATGGCCGCCAAATCGATTTTGGCCCAACGCCTCAACGACCTGGCCCCGGAGCGCCACAGAGTTGCGTTCATCGAGATGGTCTGTGAGCAGGCGGCCGCGGTGTTGGGTCGCCCCAACGGGGACGACGTCGACCCCGAGCACACGTTCCGGGACCTGGGACTGGACTCACTGACGGATCTGGAGTTGCGCAACAGACTCAAGATCATCTCTGGGCTGGCGTTGCCACCCACCTTGATCGTCGACTATCCCACTCCCCAGCTACTAGCGGGGTATCTGAGCCAGCGACTGGGCGAAAACAATGTTGTCCCAACAGATGGCGGATCGAGGCCGTCACCTGCTGATCCCGACGACGAACTGCGAAATACTCTAGAAACCATTCCGATCGCTGATCTTCGAGACGCGGGCCTGTCTTGCCCGCCGATGGGTATGTCGGGTTTGTCGGCAGCCGAATTAGCCGAGCTATCCGACATTCTGGCGAGAACCGGTGATCAGCGCGATAGAGACCAGGCAGCCGGTGGGCTGGTCGGCGTCGAGGACGTGATGGCGCTGACTCCGCTGCAGCAGGGGCTGTTCGCGCTGGCCATGTTCAGCGAGTCCCCGGTCGATGACCCGTACACGATCGCGACAACCTTTGATGTGCTCGGGCAGCTGGACACCGTATTGCTTCGCAACTGCGCTACAGCGATGTTGTATCGCCATCCGAATCTGCGAGCCCGATTCATATACGGTGACTTGCCGTATCCGGTGCAGGTTGTGCCCAGTGACGTGGATCTGTCGTGGCGGCAGGTGGTCGCGATGCCCGAAGAGGTGGCCTCGCTGGAGGCCGATGAGCAACGGTCGGGATTCGATCTCGAACGTGGCCTGACGATGCGGTTTCTGCTTGTCGAGTTGCCAAACGAGCGTTGGCGATTCGTCATCACCGCCCATCACATTGTGATCGATGGTTGGTCGCTGGCGGTGTTTGTCAACGAGCTCTTCGCTTTGTATCGGGCGGGTGGGGCCATCGATGTGCTTGCGGCGCCGCCGCGGCCATTTCGCGACTACCTCGGCTGGCTGGACGGCTGGGATTCGCAGTCGGGTGAACAGTTTTGGCGTGACTACCTGGCTGGGCTGTCGGCGCCCACCATGTTGTCGCGGGCGCTGGCCGGTGGCCAGGGTGGGCAGGTGGCCGAGGAGCCCCAGCGTATTGAGTTATGTCTGGGTGCGGAAGTGACGGCTCGGCTGGTTGATGGTGCTCGCAGTCGTGGCGTCACCGTGAATTCGCTGGTGCAGGTGGCGTGGGCGTTGGTGTTAGGGGCGCTGACCGGTCGTGACGATGTGGTTTTCGGGATTGCGGTGTCGGGGCGGCCTTCTGAGCTGGCCGGCGTGCAGTCAATGGTCGGTCTGTTTATCAACACCGTGCCGTTGCGCGTCCGACTCGATCCGCAAGCAGTCATCGCCGACGTGTGCGCGGCGGTGCGGCGAGATACCGCACTGGTGCGTGAATATGCCTACTTCAGTCATGCGTGGCTGCGTCAGGCGGCTGGTGTCGGTGAGATGTTCGACACGTTGCTGGTATTCGAAAACTTCCCGACCGGTGGCTTGGCCGTCGGCAAGGATGTTCCCGTCGGGGCGGCGACCTTCCGCCGGGTGGCTGCGCACAGTCCGACGCATTTCCCGGTGACCGTGACCGCCGAATTTGCGAGGGACCAGCTGACGCTGATGATCGCGGCCACGGGCGACGCGCTCAGCGTGCTCACTCCCGAGACGGGCCTTGGGGTCGCCGACCTCGTGCAGCGGTTGGGTCGGGTGTTGGTGGCGATGACTGGTGATGTGGAGGTGCGGGTTTCGTCGTTGGATGTGTTGGATTCGGTGGAGCGTGTTCGGTTGGATGGGTGGGGTAATCGGTCGGTGTTGGGTGCGTCGGTGCCGGTGGGGGTGTCGATTCCGGCGTTGTTTGATGCTCAGGCTGTCCGTGGTCGGGATGCGGTGGCGCTCAGTTTTGAGGGTCAGAGCCTGACTTATGGCGAGCTTGATGAGGCCTCGAATCGGTTGGCGCGTTTTTTGGTGGGTTTGGGTGCGGGTCCGGGGCAGCGGGTGGCGTTGGTGTTTGGTCGTTGTGCTCAGGCGGTGACCGCGATTTTGGCGGTGTTAAAGACGGGGGCGGCGTATGTGCCGATTGATCCGGGGTTGCCGGCGGCGCGGGTGCAGTTCATGGTTGCTGATGCTGGGCCGGTGGCGGTGGTGACTACCGGTGGGTGGGGTGCGGGGTTGGATGGGTGCGGTTGTGTGGTGGTCGATGTTGCTGATGCGGGTGTTGAGGCTTGTGCGGGTACGGGTTTGGTGGCACCGGCTGCTGATGACATCGCGTATCTGATCTATACCTCCGGGACCACCGGCATTCCTAAGGGTGTGGCGGTTAGTCATCGCAATGTGGTCGCGTTGGTGGAGTCGTTGGCCTCGAGTGTGCCGGTGGCGGGGGTGTGGTCGCAGTGGCATTCGTATGCCTTTGATGTTTCGGTGTGTGAGATTTGGGGGGGCGTTGTTAAGTGGTGGGCGGTTGGTGGTGGTGCCCGAGCAGGTGGTGGGTTCGCCTGAGGATTTCCTCGCGTTGTTGGTGGCTGAGCGGGTCAGTGTGTTGAGTCAGACGCCGTCGGCGTTTTATGCGTTGCAGGGTGCTGTTGCGGTCCGGTCTGGTTTGGGGCGTGAGTTGCGGGTTGAGGCGGTGCTTTTGGCGGGGGAGGCGTTTGAGCCTCAGTGTGCGGGGGTGTGGTTGGCGCGGCGTTCGGGGTTGGCGCGGTTGATCAATTTGTATGGCACGACTGAGACGACGGTGCATGCCTCGGTGCGTGAGATTGTTGGCGCTGACGTTGAGAGTGCGGTGAGTCCGATTGGGGTGCCGTTGGGGCATCTGGGCTTTTTTGTGCTGGATGGGTGGTTGCGGCCGGTGCCGGTGGGTGTGGTGGGGGAGTTGTATGTGGCTGGTGTTGGGGTGGGTGTGGGGTATTGGGGGCGGGGGTCGTTGACGGGGTCGCGGTTTGTGGCGTGTCCGTTTGGGGGTGTTGGTGAGCGGATGTATCGGACGGGGGATTTGGTGTGTTGGGGTCGGGATGGGCAGTTGCAGTATCGGGGGCGTGTTGATGATCAGGTGAAGGTTCGTGGGTATCGGATTGAGTTGGGTGAGGTTCAGGCGGCGTTGGGTGCTGTTGATGGGGTGGGTCAGGCGGTGGTGGTTGTTCGTGAGGATCGTGGTGGTGATCGGCGGTTGGTGGGGTATGTGACGGGGGCGGTGGATCCGGTGGTGGTGCGTGGGGTGTTGGGGCAGCGGTTGCCAGGGTATATGGTGCCGGCCGCGGTGGTGGTGGTGGCGGGGTTGCCGTTGACGGTTAATGGGAAGTTGGATAGGCGGGCTTTGCCGGCGCCGGAGTATGGCGATGGTGATCGTTATCGGGCTCTGGTGGGTCCGGTGCAGGAGATTTTGGCGGGTATTTATGCCGAGGTGTTGGGGTTGGAGCGGGTGGGGGTTCAGGGCTCCGGCGTTGTTGATTAGCAGGCTTGTGAGCTGGGTTGATGATCTTTGGTGCCGCGCTATTGGGGCCGGAGTGTAGGCACGGGCTATCTGGAGAACGATCGAGTTGGTTACTGTTCGTCGTTGGTCTGGAGTTGCCCGTGCCTACCGTTTCAGTATTGCCTGTGTCGTCGGTTCCAGAGGTGTTCGACCGCTGGAGTCCTGGTGAGCGCAGCGAGCTCATCGGATCGGAGTTTCTCGGTGTGTTGGTCTCGGTGCTAGACCCGAGGGACCCACGCGGTCGGAGGTATTCGCTGATGGCTTTGTTGGCGATCGGGGTTCTGGCCACTGCCGCGGGGATGCGCGGCTATGCTGGTTTTGCCACATGGGCGGCCACCGCTCCCGATGATGTGTTGGCCTAATTAGGGGTCCGGTTCCGGCGGCCCAGTGAGAAGACCTTCCGCGCTGTTTTGTCTCGGCTAGACCCCGCCGACCTCAACGCCAGGATGGGCAGTTATTTCACTGCACACGTGGCCAGCAGCGACCCCAGTGGATTGGTGCCGATCGCGTTGGACGGCAAGATGCTGCGTGGTGCTTTACGCGCCAAAGCGACAGCCACGCATTTCGTGTCGGTGTTCGCCCACCGTGCCCGATTGGTGCTCGGTCAACTCGCTGTCGCCGAGAAAAGCAATGAAATTCCCTGCGTACGTGCCCTGCTCACGCTGCTGCCGGGTAGCTTGCGGTGGCTGGTCACCGTGGATGCGATGCATACCCAGGTCGTCACCGCGAAGTTGATCTGCGCCACCTTGAAGTTGCACTACCTGATGATCGTCAAGTCCAACCAAGCCAAAATACTTGCGCGTATCACCGCGCTGCCCTGGGCCGAGGTGCCCGCAACCGCTACCGATGACTCCCGCGGCCACGGCCGTGTCGAGACCCGCACCTTGCAAATCATCACCGCTGTACGAGGAATCGGCTTCTCCTACGCAAAACAAATCATCCGGATCACTCGTGAACGCTTGATCACCGCCACCGACCAGCGCAGCGTGGAGGTGGTCTATGCCATCTGCAGCCTGCCGTTCGAGCACGCCCGCCCTACCGCGATCATGACCTGGATGCGTCAACACTGGGGAATCGAGAACAGCCTGCACTGGATACGCGACGTCACCTTCGACGAAGACCGTCAAAGGGCACATACCGGAAACGGCGCACAGGTCCTAGCAACGCTACGCAACACCGCGATCAATCTGCACCGCCTCAACGGCGCCGACAACATCGCCGAAGCCTGCCGGATCACCGCTTTGACCGCCAACCGCCACCTAGACCTCCTCAATCCACAATTCCCCAGCTCACAAGCCTGCTAATCAACAACGCCGGAGCCCTGGGTGGGGGGTTGAGGACTCGTTTTCTGAACTGGGTGGAGACTCACTCTCTGCGCTGCGGGTGATCGCCAAGGTCAACAAAGCCCTCGGTCTTGAACTTCCGGCGCGCACCTTGCGCGACGCGCCCTCAGTGAGAATCTTGAGTCAGCGACTGCACACAAGTGACAACGGAATGGAAGTAGTCCCTGTCGAGATCCTGAAGGAGGACGCGGGTGTTCCGTTGTGCTGTATACATGATGGCCTCGGGCTCAGCTGGTCATATCGGGCTCTGGGAAATTATTTGGACTGCCCGATAATCGGCATCAACCAAATCGCGGAAAATGGCGAAGCTGAACCCGAATCGATTCGCAGCATGGCGGCAAACTACGCGGACAGGCTTCAAGCGGCCTACCCGGCCGGACCCTATAACCTCCTCGGCTGGTCTTTTGGTGGCGTCGTGGCTCACGAGCTTGCCATCGAACTTCACCGACGCGGATGTGTGGTGCAACGGTTGATCCTGTTGGATCCGCCACAACTGCCCGGCAGCACATTGAGAAGCCTTGGGGTTGAAGAAGATCAGATCGTGGACGGCGGCTCGCGGCCTAACCACGCGGCTATTCGAGAGCAAGCGGAGCAGCTGATTAACCAACTGCGAGAAGTGGTGGACTTTACCGCTCTACCCATTGGAATCTTTGACTTCGCAGCCCGAAATGCCAAGGCGGTCCAGTCGTATCTTCTGGAACACAAGGCCGACGTGTTCGACGGAGATATGACCATATTTCTCGCTGGGCGAAGTGGACAAATGAGCATTCGTCCCAACTGCAAAATTGGCGAAAGTATATTGCCGGCGACATTACAACGTACTCCGTCGACTGCACACACCATGAGATGCTGACCGCCGAATCGCTCAGCATGTACGGCGAACAACTCAAGAAACTATTAGAAGCTTGAGCCGACGTTGCGCCGCCGGACTACCGGCGCCGCACCAGCAGCGTCTGCGCCGACGTCCCCACAAATCCGGTCGTATCGAAAATCTCAGCCGTCGTCACTCCCAGGCCATCTGGCCCGACGGAGGCGCGAGCGCGCAACGCGAAATCGGTGCCGGTCGGAAGTCGGTGCAGATGAACGACCGTATCGGTGTTCATGAAGAGAAACCGGTTGGGATCCAGGATCGCGCCGACGCCGTTGGCGCAGTCGACCACGGCGGCCAGCTGTTGCAGCGGTGACGCCGGATCGGTGTCGACGATGTGAGCCGTCGGCCTGAACCAGGACACCGCGGCGGGTTGTCCTTCAGTGTCCTGCGGGCGCCAGCTGAGTGCGTCGAAGTAGCCACCGACCCCGGCAAAAGCGGCTGGACGGGGTTGCGCCGGTCCCTCCACCAGCGGGGGATACCGATCGGATGCGACGTCGGTGGTGTCGCTGACCGCCAGTAGCCACGCGGTCACCCGGGCCAGCACGCGATCGGCCACCATCTCCGCAACCATCATGGCGACCCGCGACCCCGGGCGCTGCACCCAAGCCCGGGCCCGGACCGGAGCCACCGGAATGGCCCCGAGGATGTCCAGGCTGAGCCGGCCGATCCGCAAACCCGATCCCGCCGACAGTTCTTCGATCAGTTTGGTCAGCAGCGCCAACGGGGGAGATCCGTGCTGAATGTCGGGATCCCAATTGCTGCGGGTGAAGTCGGTCGAGTCGAACATCTGGTAATCGCCGTCGGCCCCGGGCAGGCGGCGGTAGTAGCAACCGTTCATGCCGTCGGCTCGATTGCGGAGCACGAAACCGCTTCGGCGGGCGGCCGATCCGGCCACCCGGGATACGGCGGTGGTGTCCCGCCATAAGCCGGACAGTGCTGCTGGTGCGGGCACCAATTGCATAGCCGCGATGCATTGGGGCGGAAGTCGCCCGACTGTCCCGCCGATTGGATGGCACGCCAGATGGCCATCAGGGTCTTCTCAAAGCGAAGCAGCTCGTCACGATCCGGCGAATAGTCCAGCACCTGCCCGTCAGCCAGATAGATCAACCGCAATCGGGAGGGCAACACGCCCCGCGACCGAAACAGCGCTACTCCGTAGAACTTCATCTGGAACATGGCTTTGAACTCCGCCAGCGCCCGGGCGGCGGGCGGGGCCTTGCCCGTCTTGTAGTCGACCACCCGTAACTCACCGGTAGCGGCGACGTCGATCCGGTCGATATAGCCGCGCAACAGCGTGCCGTCTGCCAGCTCCACCTCGACGCGCTGCTCGCAGCTCTGCGGGTCGAATCGCCTCGGATCTTCCAGCCGGTAGTAGCCCGACAACAGTGCACGGGCATCCTCGAGCAATTGGGCTTGCTGGTCGGCTGCCAGCTCTCCGGCCAGGTTTAGCTCACCGGCGATCACCTGCTCCCAGGCGGATTCCACCAGTGACCGGGCGGTGTCCGGTCCGCGTTGCACCGCGGGTAGAGCGTAGAGCTGCTCGAGGGCGGCATGTACCACAGAGCCTCGCAGCTGCGCCGTTGACGGTTTCTCGGGCAATCGATCGATCGCCCGAAACCGGTACAGCAGTGGGCACTGTTTGAAATCGGCGGCCCGTGACGGCGACAGCGCCGGTCGGATATACACGCTCGCCACGGAGCCCGGCTGGTCCGTCATATTCGCAGCCTATGACTGGGCACCGACAACCCCGGACACCGGCTACGGCGCGTCAGCTGGCACCCTAGACGACGTGTCAGCGACCGGTCCGTTTCACGTCGGCGAACGTGTTCAGCTCACCGACGCCAAGGAGCGTCACTACACCATCACCCTCACTCCGGGCGCGGAGTTCCACACCCATCGTGGCCGCATCGCGCACGACGTGATCATCGGCCTGGAGCAAGGCAGCGTGGTCAAGTCCAGCAATGGCGCGCTGTTTCTGGTGCTGCGCCCGTTGCTGGTCGACTATGTGATGTCGATGCCCCGCGGGCCCCAGGTGATCTACCCCAAGGACGCCGCGCAGATCGTGCATGAGGGCGACATCTTTCCCGGTGCCCGGGTGCTCGAGGCGGGCGCCGGATCCGGGGCACTCACCCTGTCACTACTGCGAGCGGTCGGGCCGCAGGGGCAGGTGATCTCCTATGAGCAGCGCGCCGATCATGCCGAGCATGCTCGTCGCAACGTGACCAACTTCTACGGCGAGGCGCCCGAAAACTGGCAATTGATCATCAGCGATATCGCCGACTCGGAGCTGCCCGACGGCTCGATCGACCGGGTAGTGCTGGACATGTTGGCGCCGTGGGAGGTGCTCGACTCGGTCTCCAGGCTGGTGGTCGCCGGTGGCGTGTTGATGATCTACGTGGCCACGGTGACCCAGCTGTCCAAGGTTGTCGAGGCCGTGCGGACCCAGCAGTGCTGGACAGAGCCGAGATCGTGGGAGACCCTGCAGCGGGGCTGGAACGTTGTCGGGCTGGCCGTACGGCCGCAGCATTCCATGCGCGGACACACCGCGTTTCTGGTCGCCGCACGCCGGCTGGCGCCGGGTGCGGTAGCCCCCGCGCCACTGGGGCGCAAACGCGAGGGGCGCGATGGCTAGCCGGGAACAGGCCCAGGGCTCCGGCGTTGTTGATTAGCAGGCTTGTGAGCTGGGTTGATGATCTTTGGTGCCGCGCTATTGGGGCCGGAGTGTAGGCACGGGCTATCTGGAGAACGATCGAGTTGGTTACTGTTCGTCGTTGGTCTGGAGTTGCCCGTGCCTACCGTTTCAGTATTGCCTGTGTCGTCGGTTCCAGAGGTGTTCGACCGCTGGAGTCCTGGTGAGCGTAGCGAGCTCATCGGATCGGAGTTTCTCGATGTGTTGGCCTCGGTGCCAGACCCGAGGGACCCACGCGGTCGGAGGTATTCGCTGATGGCTTTGTTGGCGATCGCGGTTCTGGCCACTGCCGCGGGGATGCGCGGCTATGCTGGTTTTGCCACATGGGCGGCCACCGCTCCCGATGATGTGTTGGCCTAATTAGGGGTCCGGTTCCGGCGGCCCAGTGAGAAGACCTTCCGCGCTGTTTTGTCTCGGCTAGACCCCGCCGACCTCAACGCCAGGATGGGCAGTTACTTCACTGCACACGTGGCCAGCAGCGACCCCAGTGGATTGGTGCCGATCGCGTTGGACGGCAAGATGCTGCGTGGTGCCTTTACGCGCCAAAGCGACAGCCACGCATCTCGTGTCGGTGTTCGCCCACCGTGCCCGATTGGTGCTCGGTCAACTCGCTGTCGCCGAGAAAAGCAATGAAATTCCCTGCGTACGTGCCCTGCTCACGCTGCTGCCGGGTAGCTTGCGGTGGCTGGTCACCGTGGATGCGATGCATACCCAGGTCGTCACCGCGAAGTTGATCTGCGCCACCTTGAAGTCGCACTACCTGATGATCGTCAAGTCCAACCAAGCCAAAATACTTGCGCGTATCACCGCGCTGCCCTGGGCCGAGGTGCCCACAGCCGCTACCGACGACTCCCGCGGCCACGGCCGTGTCGAGACCCGCACCCTGCAAATCATCACCGCTGCACGAGGAATCGGCTTCCCCTACGCAAAACAAATCATCCGGATCACTCGTGAACGCTTGATCACCGCCACCGACCAGCGCAGCGTGGAGGTGGTCTATGCCATCTGCAGCCTGCCGTTCGAGCACGCCCGCCCTACCGCGATCATGACCTGGATGCGTCAACACTGGGGAATCGAGAACAGCCTGCACTGGATACGCGACGTCACCTTCGACGAAGACCGTCAAAGGGCACATACCGGAAACGGCGCACAGGTCCTAGCAACGCTACGCAACACCGCGATCAATCTGCACCGCCTCAACGGCGCCGACAACATCGCCGAAGCCTGCCGGATCACCGCTTTGACCGCCAACCGCCGCCTAGACCTCCTCAATCCACAATTCCCCAGCTCACAAGCCTGCTAATCAACAACGCCGGAGCCCTGGGAACAGGCCTAACCGAGCCAGTCCTCGCTGCGGTGCAGGACGCGGTGCGCCGACAACAGTTCGAACTCGGGGTGCGCGGCTACCAGGCGTTCGGCCGCGTCGAGGACATCAACGGCATGGCTGCGCTCGCTGGAAACCACGGCCACCCCAATTCCGGCCCGTCGGTGCAGCTCGAGTGATCCGGTCTCGGCGGCCGACACGGCGAACTTGCGCCTGAGCTCGGCGACAACCGGGCGAACCACCGACCGCTTTTGTTTGAGTGATCGCACGTCGCCCAGCAACACATCGAACTCCAGCCAGCCGATCCACATCCGCAGACTCAGCCGGGAGGACCCGAAGACGGGGCGACAGACCCAGTCGCTGGTGGGCTTTCTTCGGGGGCCGGCTCGACCGGGGCAGGTTCTGGGTTGGGGGCAGGGCCAGGACTGGGCTCTGGCGTAGCCGTCTGGGATCCCCGGGAATTGCCGAGAGCCAACAGCATCTCCGAGGTTCGCTGGGATAGCTGCCAGCCGCCGTGGATCGGCGTGAACTCCATCGGGAACGTGAACTCGCGATTCTCCGGTTGGGCGGTGGTGACGACGACGGTGGCCACCACATCGGACGGATTGGTCGCCGACCACGCGAGGTCGTTGGCAGCGAAGTTCATCGGCAGGTACCCGCCATCTCGGGCGGCGGTGGTGAACCGGTCCAGGGCCGCAGCGGTGTCAGGGGTTGACCCCTCAACCAGGTCCAGTTTCTTGTCTCCCGGAATGTTCGGATCGGCGAGCCGGGACAGCACATCGACTAGGGCTTCGGGGGGTGGCAGGGGAGCGGACGGTGGGACCGGCAGGGCACTGGGTGCGGCCGGTGGCGCGGGTGCGACGGCCGACGTCGAGCTCTCGGCGTTGTCCGGTGACGGTGAACACCCCGCGACCCCCAACGTCGCCACGGCAGTGATGGCGGTGATGGCCAAGCGGCGGTTTCGGTGCATCCAGCGGCGGGGTCGGCTATCGGCGTTTCAGGGAAGTTCGCGAAGACGACACTCGCGAAGATGGAGTGCAAATCACACCCTCGGGCGCGGCGCCCATCGGCATCAGGACCGCGGCGGCTGTGGCTAGGGATTTCACGTCGCGGCGCTCCTTTCTGTCGGCCCAAGTGGTAGCCGAGATTACCAGTGGACTTCAACTTGTAACTTTTCAACGGCATTTGGTTCCGCACATGAAGCCGCGATCGCCGGTAGCGTTGGGGTATCCGCTGCACCATTCCTGGTGTGGGAAAGGAGCGCAACATGGCTGATTCAGAGCGTTCTGAAGCATTCGGGACACCCGACGACACCCCCTTGTCCAGCAAAGATGCTGCCGAATTAGAACAGCTGCGGCGTGAAGCCGCGGTGCTGCGTGAGCAACTCGAGAGCGCAGTTGGGCCGCAAGGCACGGCGCGGTCTGCCCGCGATGTGCATCAGCTCGAAGCCCGCATCGACTCGCTTGCCGCCCGCAACTCCAAATTAATGGAAACTCTTAAAGAAGCCCGGCAGCAGTTGCTGGCGCTGCGCGAAGAGGTCGACCGGTTGGGTCAACCGCCCAGCGGTTATGGCGTTCTGCTGTCGACGCACGACGACGACACGGTCGACGTGTTCACCTCCGGCCGCAAGATGCGCCTGACCTGCTCGCCCAACATCGAAATCTCGTTGCTGCGGAAGGGCCAGACGGTTCGGCTCAATGAGGCCCTGACCGTCGTAGAGGCCGGCACGTTCGAATCGGTCGGCGAGATCTCGACCTTGCGAGAGGTGCTCGCTGATGGTCATCGGGCGCTGGTCGTCGGCCACGCGGACGAGGAACGCATCGTCTGGTTGGCTGAGCCGCTGGTTGCCGAGGACCTGCCGGATGGTTTTCCCGACGCGCTCAACGACGACACGAAGCCACGCAAGCTGCGTCCGGGTGACTCACTTCTCGTCGACACCAAGGCGGGCTACGCCTTTGAGCGCATCCCCAAGGCCGAGGTCGAGGATCTGGTGCTCGAAGAGGTGCCCGACGTCAGCTACGAGGACATCGGTGGCCTGACGCGCCAGATCGAACAGATTCGTGACGCGGTCGAGCTGCCGTTCCTGCACAAGGAGTTGTACCGGGAGTACGCGCTGCGCCCGCCGAAAGGCGTGCTGCTCTACGGCCCGCCTGGTTGCGGCAAGACACTGATCGCCAAGGCCGTGGCGAACTCGCTGGCCAAGAAGATGGCCGAGGTCCGCGGTGATGACTCTCGCGAGGCGAAGTCGTACTTCCTCAACATCAAAGGCCCCGAGCTGCTGAACAAGTTCGTCGGTGAAACCGAGCGTCACATCCGGCTGATCTTCCAGCGGGCCAGGGAGAAGGCCTCCGAGGGCACACCGGTGATCGTGTTCTTCGACGAGATGGACTCGATCTTCCGTACTCGCGGCACCGGGGTTTCCTCCGATGTCGAGACCACGGTGGTTCCGCAGCTACTCAGTGAGATCGACGGGGTGGAGGGACTCGAGAACGTCATCGTCATCGGTGCTTCCAACCGCGAGGACATGATCGATCCGGCCATTCTGCGGCCAGGGCGACTGGACGTGAAGATCAAGATCGAGCGGCCCGACGCCGAAGCGGCACAGGACATCTACTCGAAGTACCTCACCGAGACGCTGCCTGTTCACGCCGACGACCTTGCCGAGTTCGAGGGCGAACGTCCGGCGTGCATCAAGGCGATGATCGAAAAGATCGTCGATCGGATGTACGCCGAGATCGACGACAACCGGTTCCTGGAGGTCACCTACGCCAACGGTGACAAGGAAGTCATGTACTTCAAGGACTTCAACTCCGGGGCGATGATCCAGAACGTTGTCGACCGAGCCAAGAAGAATGCGATCAAGTCGGTGCTCGAGACCGGCCAGCCAGGCCTGCGCATTCAGCATTTGCTCGACTCGATCGTCGACGAGTTCGCCGAGAACGAGGACCTGCCCAACACCACCAACCCCGATGACTGGGCACGGATCTCGGGCAAGAAGGGCGAGCGGATCGTCTACATCCGCACCCTGGTGACCGGCAAGTCGTCGAGTGCCAGCCGGGCGATCGACACCGAGTCCAACCTCGGCCAGTACCTGTAAGGGGCGCTACCTGGAAGAGGGTCAGTCGACCTCGAGCGAGTAGCTGTTGGACAGGTCGTCCTGCGTCACGTGAGCGGGGCGGTCGGTGGTGTCGACGCGCAGCGTCTCGGCCAGCACGCGCGGCTCATAGGACCATCCTTCCGGCAGGTCCAGTCGTGCGGCCAGGCCGGGTAGGTCGGCGCGGGCAAGGTTGGGGTCCACCACCTGGCTCCAGGTCTGCATCACCCAGCGTTGTCCACCCGGGTCGATGAGTTCGTAGATCTCTGCGCCGGCGTTGAAGACAAACACCGTGTGACGGTTCACCCGATTGACGGTGTAGGGGGCGGGGCTCATCGACGACATCTGCACGGTTGCCTGCTTGAGCATTTCGATTCCGCCGAATGACTTGCTCTCCGGCAGCCCCTGGGGCTCCTTCTCAATGCTGTTCATCAGCCAGTAGCGGGGCCCGTTGAGCAGGGCTGCGGCCACCCCGTTTTCGGCGGCCAGGGCTTGCGCGTCCAGGGCGGACCACAGTTCCGCGGGGCAATCGTTGAGCGGAAAGCTGTTGTAGACGGTGGCTTGTGGACCGGATTCACCGATTTCGACGAGAAGCACCTCGCCGTAGCGTTTCCCGGATAAGTCTTCTACCTGCTCGGGTACGGACACCAGCGTGAAGTTAATCACCGCCGGGACTGGCGTCAACATCGGTGTCATCGATGTTGGCGCGGTAGCGGCCGCGTGCGATCAAGGTGATGTGCAGGTTCTCGATGAGCGGGTCGACGAATGTTGCACGGTATTCGGCGTCACCAACTGCGCGGGCGCTGATGTACATGAAGGTCAACGCGCCAATGAACAGACAGAGATGGATCAACGAATCCGGCACCGGCACGGTCAGCCCGAGCACGGTCGCGTTGCTGGACACGTTGTGGCTCCATTCCTGGAGCAGGGCTGGGCTGAGCACGATCAGCCCGAGGATGACGTAGATGGTGGCGGTCAGCATCGCCACCACCATGATCTGCACCAACTGGTGGGCGGTGAGCACGAAGACCACATTGGCCCGCTCGGCTCGGGTTAGCGGCCGGCTGCTCGGCGGATCCGGCATCGCCGCAAACGGGGTGTCGGCCAGTTCCTGGCAGTTCTTGGGCTGCACGGTCGGTGCCTGCAGCATGGGTTTGACTCGCTCCGCGGTGGTGGAGATGACGAATACGCTCGCGATACCGACCAAAAATGCGATGGCCAGGGCCAGCCGCTCCGCGCTGATTGTGGAGGCCATCAGCCAGATGTTGCTGTTGAAGAAGACCAACGTGGTCAGCAGAACGACGGGCAAGGCTCGAACCGCCAGGGCGCCGATCGTCGCCAGGTGCGACAGCGTCATT
The DNA here is from genome assembly GCF_022354805.1 of Mycobacterium liflandii. Lineage (NCBI taxonomy): Bacteria > Bacillati > Actinomycetota > Actinomycetes > Mycobacteriales > Mycobacteriaceae > Mycobacterium > Mycobacterium liflandii. Next base: position 3,422,282 of record NZ_CP023138.1, read on the forward strand.
CGGACCGACCACCCGGTGACCGATCCGATACCGCTACCGGTGAGCAACAGCACCATCACCGCGGCCAGGGCCGCGTCCGGCAGATGAGACACCGAGGTCTCAACGATCAGGACGATTGCCACCAGGCTGACCGCCACGGTCGCCGCCACCGAACGCTTCCGGCTGTCGGACAGTCGCGACACCAGCCAGCCGACGAACGTGATCAAGACCGGTGCGATCGCGACCAGGGTCACCAGCACCCATTCGCGGGGTGTCGGTTGCCCATCGATGACGACCTCGTCGCCGTGGGTGATCAGCAGAATCGGGAGTGTCCAACAGTGCAGTGTCGCGTACGCGGCCAGCACCGGGGCAGACCGTGACCACAGCCGCCGCCAACGGGCCCGCCTGGTCAGCACCGCGGGCAAGCCCCGTTCCAGAAACCAGCTTTCCGCCGCGGCACTCGACGGGTCTCGGCGTGCCGGAGCGCGGTGCGGGGAAGGGTTCATGCCGGCTCAACCCTAGCGGCGGCCCACCGTTGCTGCTGTGCTAGTTCAACGTGCTGATGATGTGTCTTTCGGTTTCATTCCCGTCGATCGTGCCGTCACTGCGTTTGTGCTTGTAATCAAAGACGGTGGACTACGCGACCACTACCACCTGCCCGGAGCCCTGGGTGGACTGTAGAGCGACGGCCAGCTGCGGGCTGACGCCGTAGTTGAAGAGTTCAACAAATTCCGGATCCGGCGGGGGATAGTCGTTTCGCGGATCGATGTTGGCGAAGGCACATACCGTCGGCTCCGTCTCGTCACCGTTGATGGACTCCACCTGGTGAAATCCGGCGGATGTGTTCGCCAGCAGTTCATCCAGGGTGTCGAAGGGGTCTGCGGCAGGCATGGGCAGGTAATAGATCGCGAATGTGAAGGCAATCCCGCCGTCGAGCAGCGGCCCGGCCGGAATCAGGTCGGTGACGTCCTGCCCTTGCTGAAAAGGGTTCGGGCTCACCGTTGGCCGCCCCGGGTAGCCGTGCCGGCGGTGCGAGGAGAAGTCGGCAAACTCATCGGAAATAGCAACGGCTGCAAGATTTTTAACGTCAACGTAGATTCTCCGAGGGGCTCGATACGACGGTCAGCCGAGACCGTATCAACCCCGCGCGGTCCGCACCACTAGGCGTGCGGGCAACTTGTATCGCGAATTGCGGAGGTTGCTGTCCCAGCGCGGCATGCCAGCCCGGGGACGCCCACCTCGCCCGCGGCACGGGCCGCTGAGATGTTCTGGGTCGGCGGGCCTAGGCTCTAGGCATGCAACGGATTATCGGAACGGAGGTCGAGTACGGCATCTCGTCGCCGTCGGACCCGACAGCCAACCCGATCCTCACTTCGACGCAGGCGGTACTGGCCTATGCCGCGGCCGCCGGCATCCAGCGCGCCAAACGGACCCGGTGGGATTACGAGGTGGAATCACCGCTGCGCGACGCTCGGGGTTTCGACCTGAGCCGCTCCGCGGGTCCACCGCCGGTGGTGGATGCTGACGAGGTCGGCGCGGCAAACATGATCCTGACCAACGGGGCGCGGCTGTACGTCGACCATGCACACCCCGAGTACTCCGCACCCGAATGCACCGATCCGCTCGACGCGGTGATCTGGGACAAAGCCGGGGAGCGGGTGATGGAGGCCGCGGCCCGCCATGTCGCCAGCGTCCCCGGTGCCGCGAAGCTGCAGCTGTACAAGAACAACGTCGACGGCAAGGGCGCGTCCTACGGATCGCACGAGAACTACCTGATGAGCCGGCAAACCCCGTTTTCGGCCATCATTGCCGGTCTGACGCCCTTTCTGGTGTCTCGGCAGGTGGTCACGGGCTCCGGCCGTGTCGGCATCGGGCCCTCCGGTGATGAGCCGGGCTTCCAGCTGTCCCAGCGATCCGACTACATCGAGGTCGAGGTCGGCTTGGAGACCACGCTCAAGCGCGGCATCATCAACACCCGCGACGAACCGCACGCCGACGCCGATAGATACCGCCGGCTGCACGTCATCATCGGCGACGCCAACCTGTCTGAGACGTCGACCTACCTGAAGCTCGGCACCACTGCGCTGGTGCTCGACCTGATCGAGGAAGGTCCGGCGCACGGCATCGACCTGACCGACTTGGCGCTGGCCCGCCCGGTACACGCGGTGCACGCCATCAGTCGTGATCCCTCGCTGCGGACGGCAGTGGCGCTTCTCGACGGCCGTGAACTGACCGGTCTTGCATTACAACGGATTTACCTCGAACGGGTGGCGAAACTGGTCGATGGCCGTGACCCCGATCCCCGGGCTTCACACGTCGTGGAAACCTGGGCAGACGTGCTCGACCGGCTCGAGCGTGACCCGATGGATTGTGCCGAGGTCTTGGACTGGCCGGCCAAACTGCGATTGCTCGAAGGTTTCCGGCAGCGGGAGAACTTGAACTGGTCGGCGCCCCGCCTGCACCTGGTCGATCTGCAGTATTCCGATGTCCGGCTGGACAAGGGGCTCTACAACCGGCTGGTGGCGCGCGGATCGATGAAGCGGTTGGTCAGCGAACACCAGGTGCTCGAGGCCGTGGAGAACCCGCCCACCGACACCCGCGCGTACTTCCGCGGCGAATGCCTGCGCCGGTTTGGCGCCGACATCGCCGCGGCGAGCTGGGATTCAGTGATCTTCGATCTGGGTGGGGATTCGCTGGTGCGTATTCCCACGCTCGAACCGCTGCGCGGCAGCAAGGCCCATGTCGGAGCGCTGCTGGATTCGGTGGACAGCGCGGTCGAACTGGTGGAACAACTCACCAGCTGAGGGCCCTTGATGGGGCAGGCGCGTGAGGCGAGATGGTGACGGCATAGCCCGACAAATGGGGCTTCAGCCGGGAAACGTCGGGGCTGGCCGGTACTGTTAGGGAAAGACCGGCGGGGGCGTGAGTCACGACCCCCCGGCATCTAATCGGCCATGACGAAGCAGGAGGCGGCGATGGCTCAGGAACAGACCAAACGTGGCGGTGGTGGCGGCGATGACGAAGACGTCACCGGCACCACCGCCGCGGGCCAGGAGCGCCGCGAGAAGTTAGCTCAAGACACCGACGATCTGCTTGACGAGATCGACGACGTCCTTGAGGAGAATGCCGAGGACTTCGTTCGCGCGTACGTCCAAAAGGGCGGCCAGTGACCTGGCCGTTGCCTGATCGCCTGTCCATAAATTCGGCCATTTCCGGATCCGCTGTAGACCTATCATCGTTCGCTGAATTCCTCCGCCGCCAGGCGCCGGAGTTATTACCTGCGAGCATCAAACACGGTGGGGGTGCCGTGGGTGACCAGTTGCCGCACGCCACCACCATCGTCGCCTTGAAGTATCCCGGTGGTGTCCTGATCGCCGGGGACCGGCGTTCGACGCAGGGCAACATGATCGCCGGGCGCGATGTGCGCAAGGTCTACACCACCGACGACTACACCGCCACCGGCATCGCCGGCACCGCCGCGATCGCCGTTGAGTTCGCGCGTCTTTACGCCGTGGAACTCGAACACTACGAAAAGCTCGAGGGCGTGCCGCTGACATTCGCCGGCAAGGTCAACCGGCTGGCCATCATGGTGCGTGGCAACCTGGCGGCCGCAATGCAGGGATTAGTGGCCCTGCCGCTGCTGGCAAGCTATGACATCCACGCGTCTGACCCGAGGTCCGCTGGTCGCATCGTCTCGTTCGACGCTGCCGGCGGCTGGAACATCGAGGAAGAGGGCTACCAAGCGGTGGGTTCTGGATCGATCTTCGCCAAATCGTCGATCAAGAAGTTGTACGCGCAAGTCACCGACGCCGATTCCGCGCTGCGGGTGGCCGTCGAAGCGCTCTACGACGCAGCCGACGACGATTCGGCCACCGGCGGCCCGGATCTGGTCCGCGGGATATACCCGACAGCGGTCACCATCAATGCCGACGGTGCGGTTGACGTACCCGAGGTCCGCATCGCCGAACTGGCTCGTGAAGTCATCGGAAGTCGTTCACGCGCTGACACTTTCGGCCCTGACGGTGGTGAGAAGTGAGCTTCCCTTACTTCATCTCGCCGGAACAGGCGATGCGCGAGCGCAGCGAGCTCGCGCGAAAGGGTATTGCGCGCGGCAAGAGCGTGGTGGCGCTGGCCTTCGCCGGCGGTGTGCTGTTCGTTGCCGAGAATCCGTCGCGGTCGCTGCAGAAGATCAGCGAACTCTACGACCGGGTGGGTTTTGCGGCCGCCGGCAAGTTCAACGAATTCGACAACTTGCGCCGGGGCGGGATTCAGTTCGCCGACACCCGCGGTTATGCCTACGACCGTCGTGACGTCACGGGACGCCAGTTGGCCAACGTGTATGCACAGACGCTGGGCACCATCTTCACCGAGCAGGCCAAGCCCTACGAGGTCGAGCTATGCGTCGCTGAGGTGGCGCACTACGGGGAAACGAAGGCGCCCGAGCTCTACCGAATCACCTACGACGGGTCGATCGCCGATGAGCCGCATTTCGTGGTGATGGGCGGGACCACCGAGCCGATCACGACGGCGCTCAAGAACACCTACACCGAAAACGCCGATTTGCCGGACGCGCTGGATATCGCGGTGGAGGCGCTACGCGCCGGTAGCGCGGAGAATTCCAGCAATGACCAGCCCGTACTCGGTGTGGCCAGCCTCGAAGCCGCCATCCTGGACGCCAACAAGCCGCGGCGCGCGTTTCGCCGGCTGACTCGCTCGACCCTCGAAACACTGCTGCAGGAGCGGGATTCCAAGGAATCTGCCGAGTCAGAAGAGCCCATAGAGTCCGAAGAGGGCAAGAAAACGGGCAAAAAATCCGACGCCGATTCGTCTGATTAGCGCCCCGCCGGTGCGGCTGCGCACCGCTGCGGTGCGACAACCAGTACGCTCGATTACGTGCAGCGACGAATCATGGGCATCGAGACAGAGTTCGGCGTCACCTGCACCTTCCACGGTCATCGCCGGCTGAGCCCTGACGAGGTTGCCCGGTACCTGTTCCGCAGGGTGGTGTCCTGGGGGCGCAGCTCCAACGTATTCCTGCGCAATGGCGCGCGTCTCTACCTCGACGTGGGCAGCCATCCGGAATACGCCACCGCCGAATGCGACAGCCTGGTGCAGCTGGTTACCCACGACCGGGCTGGCGAATGGGTGCTCGAAGACCTGCTGGTCGACGCCGAGCAGCGGTTGGCCGACGAGGGCATCGGCGGCGACATCTACCTGTTCAAGAACAACACCGACTCGGCCGGCAACTCCTACGGTTGCCACGAGAACTACCTGATCGTGCGGGCCGGCGAGTTTTCCCGGATCTCCGACGTGTTGCTGCCGTTCCTGGTCACTCGTCAGCTGATCTGTGGGGCGGGAAAAGTGTTGCAGACCCCCAAGGCCGCAACATTTTGTCTGTCCCAACGCGCCGAACATATCTGGGAGGGCGTCTCGAGCGCGACCACCCGCTCACGTCCGATCATCAACACCCGCGACGAGCCGCACGCCGACGCGGAGAAGTACCGGCGTCTGCACGTGATCGTCGGCGACTCCAACATGTGCGAGACGACCACCATGCTCAAGGTGGGCACCGCGTCGCTGGTGCTGGAGATGATCGAAGCGGGAGTGCCGTTCCGCGACTTCTCGCTGGACAACCCCATCCGTGCGATCCGTGAAGTCAGCCACGACGTCACCGGTAGGCGTCCGGTTCGGCTGGCCGGCGGGCGTCAGGCCAGTGCGCTCGACATTCAGCGGGAGTACTACTCCCGCGCCGTCGAGCATCTGCAAACCCGGGAGCCCAACGCACAGGTCGAGCAGGTCGTTGATCTGTGGGGCCGCCAGCTTGACGCCGTCGAAAGTCAGGATTTCGCGAAGGTCGACACCGAGATCGACTGGGTGATCAAGCGCAAGCTGTTCCAGCGTTACCAGGACCGCTACAACACGGAGCTGTCGGACCCCAAGATCGCCCAGCTCGATCTGGCCTACCACGACATCAAGCGCGGGCGCGGCGTCTTCGATCTGCTACAGCGCAAGGGCCTGGCGACACGCGTCACCACCGACGAGGAAATCGCCGACGCCGTCGACAACCCACCACAAACCACCCGCGCCAGGCTGCGCGGTGAGTTCATCAGCGCCGCACAGGCGGCCGGTCGTGATTTCACCGTCGACTGGGTGCACCTCAAGCTCAATGACCAGGCGCAGCGCACGGTGCTCTGCAAGGACCCATTCCGGGCGGTCGACGAGCGGGTCAAGCGGCTGATCGCGAGCATGTAGCCGAGCCCGCGCGCGGGTGATCGGTGAAGCTGGGCAAATCTAGGTTGGTGTAAATGGCGACTTCCAAAGTCGAGCGGATGGTGAATCTGGTCATCGCTTTGCTGTCCACTCGTGGCTACATCACCGCTGAGAAGGTCAGGTCTAGCGTGGCGGGCTATTCGGACAGCCCGACCGCTGAGGCGTTTTCGCGGATGTTCGAGCGCGACAAGAACGAGTTGCGTGACCTGGGTATCCCGCTCGAGGTTGGCAGGGTATCGAGTACCGATCCCACCGAGGGCTACCGGATCAACCGCGACGCGTACGCGCTGCCGCCGGTCGAGTTGACTCCCGATGAAACGGCGGCTGTCGCGGTGGCCACCCAACTGTGGGAGTCCCCTGAGCTGATCACCGCCACCCAGGGCGCGCTGCTCAAGCTGCGGGCCGCCGGGGTCGACGTCGATCCCGACGCGCCGGTGGCCATTGCCTCGCCGGCCGGGGTGCCGGGTTTGCGCGGCTCCGAGGACGTCCTCGGAATTTTGTTGGCGGCCATTGACTCCGGTCAGGCGGTGCGGTTCCCGCACCGGGCGTCCCGCCACGAGCCCTACGTCGCCCGCACCGTCGAGCCTTGGGGGGTAGTGACCGAGAAGGGGCGCTGGTATCTCGTGGGCCACGACCGCGACCGGGGAGCGACCCGCACGTTCCGGCTGTCGCGGATCGGCGCCGACGTCGCACCGGTCGGTGCGCTCGGGGAATCGAAGGTACCCGAGGACGTGGATCTGCGACAGATTGTCGCCCGGACCGTCGCTGAGTCACCGACCGGCATGCAGGCCACGGTATGGGTCGCCGACGGGCGTGCCACCGCACTGCGGCGTGCCGGACGGTCGATGGGGCCACGGCGACTGGCCGGCCGCGACGGCGAAGTCATAGAACTCGAAATCGGATCCAGCGATCGGCTGGCCCGCGACATCACCGGTCACGGTGCCGACGCCATCGTGCTCGAGCCGCCCGCGCTGCGCGAGGATGTGCTGGCCCGGCTGCGGGCGCTGGCCGGGGTCGAAGAGGCGCTTGCGTGAACCCCGCCGACGACGATGCGCGGCGAAGCGATGAGAAGGAGCGGCGCTGATGAGTCCCGTATCCACTCGGCTGGTGCGGCTGCTCAACATGGTGCCGTACTTCCAAGCCAACCCGCGGATCACCCGCGTTGAGGCCGCCGCCGAGCTAGGCGTGTCGGCCAAACAGCTGGAGGAGGACCTCAACCAGCTGTGGATGTGTGGCCTGCCCGGCTATTTCCCTGGAGATCTGATCGATTTCGAGTTCTCCGGCGACACCATCGAGGTGACGTTCTCGGCCGGCATCGACCGTCCACTCAAACTCACGTCACCGGAGGCCACCGGCCTGCTCGTGGCGCTGCGGGCGCTGGCGGACATCCCAGGCGTGGTCGACCCGCAGGCCGCGCGCAGCGCGATCGCCAAGATCGCGGCGGCGGCCGGCGCGGCCAGGCATAGCAGCACCCTGTCGGCGGTCGACGAGCCCGCTCCGTTGGAGAGCCCCGCCGCTGCCGCGGTGCGCTCCGCCGTGCTCGACAAGCGCGCGTTGACCATCGACTACTACTCCGCATCGCACGACACGTTGACCACCCGGACCGTCGATCCCATCCGGGTGTTGTTGATCGGCGGCCACAGCTATCTGGAGGCCTGGTCACGCGAGTCCGAAGGGGTCAGACTGTTTCGTTTCGACCGGATCGTGGACGCCGTCGAACTCGGTGAACCCGCGATGCCGCCGGAGCCCGCGGTGCAGGCGCCCCCCGACACGTCGCTGTTCGACGGCGACCCGGCACTGCCGTCGGCGACGCTGCGGGTGGCGCCCTCGGCGTCGTGGATGTTCGAGTACTACCCGATCCGGGAGCTGCGCCAGCTCGCCGATGGATCCTGCGAGGTTGCCATGACCTACGCCTCTGAGGATTGGATGACCCGTCTGATGCTGGGCTTCGGGTCGACGGTGCAAGTGCTGGAGCCCGAGTCGCTAGCGCAGCGTGTGCGGGCCGCCGCGGCGACTGCCCTAAACGCGTATCAGGCCGCCGAGCTGGCCTAAGGCCGAATTCAAGCCGTCGATGTGCGGCCCGTACCCGCGGCGCGCGGCACGGAGTGTTGTTTGCCTAGCCGGGCGAGCAGCCCCTACTGCGGTAGCATCGGGGGTTGACGTCTGGAGGTAATCAAAGTGGGCAGTCTTAGTCCGTGGCATTGGGCGATCCTCGCTGTTGTGGTGATCGTGCTGTTCGGTGCCAAGAAGCTTCCCGATGCGGCGCGCTCGTTGGGCAAGTCGATGCGAATCTTCAAGTCGGAGATGCGGGAAATGCAGAGCGAGACCAAAGCGGAACCCTCTGCTATCGAGACCAGCACGGCAAACCCCACGCCGGTGCAGTCGCAGCGGATCGACCCTGCAGCGGCCACAGGTCAGGACCAGACCGAGGCGAGGCCTGCCTAGGCCGGCAGCACCGTCGGGTTGCCTGAGCTTTACTGACCTACCGTGGTGAACGGTTTCCGGGCCTCAGCACGCGCCGGGGCTCTCTTCAAACGACTCAATCCTCGGATGCGGCGTAGCCGCGTCAATCCTGACGGCACGATGTCGCTGGTCGATCATCTGACCGAGCTGCGTACCCGGTTGCTGATCTCGTTGGCCGCGATCCTGCTCACGACGATTTTCGGGTACATCTGGTACTCGCATCCGGTCTTCGGACTAGAAAGTCTGGGCGAGTGGCTGCGTCAGCCTTACTGCTCGTTGCCGCAGTCGGCGCGAGCGGACATCAGCGCGGACGGGCAGTGCCGGTTGTTGGCCACCGCGCCGTTCGACCAGTTCATGTTGCGGCTCAAGGTCGGGATGGCGGCCGGGATTGTGCTGGCGTGCCCGATCTGGTTCTACGAGCTGTGGGCGTTCATCACCCCTGGGCTCTACCAGAAGGAACGCCGGTTCGCGGTGGCGTTCGTCATCCCCGCGGCGCTGCTGTTTGTGGCCGGCGCCGTGCTGGCCTACCTGGTGCTGTCCAAAGCGTTGAGCTTCCTGCTCACCGTCGGTAGCGACGTGCAGGTGACGGCGCTGTCTGGCGACCGATATTTCGGCTTCTTGATCAATCTGCTGGTGGTGTTCGGGGTCAGCTTCGAATTCCCCCTGCTGATCGTCATGCTCAACATGGCTGGTCTGTTGACCTACCAGCGGCTCAAGTCCTGGCGGCGCGGTCTGATCTTTGCCATGTTCGTGTTCGCGGCGGTGTTCACGCCCGGGTCGGATCCGTTCTCGATGACGGCACTGGGCGTGGCCCTGACGGTGCTACTCGAGTTCGCCATCCAGATCGCCCGGCTGCACGACAAGCGCAAAGCCAAGCGCGAGGTGTTGCTTGCCGATGACGAAGCATCGTCAATCGAGGAGCCCGAGCCGATACCGACGCCGTCGGCCCCCGGCGGATCCCATGACGACATCACCTAGGCCACCTCGCCGCGAGCGTGCGTGTCGCGACAGCGACACGCCGCACTGGCCGTGCAACTGCGCACCCTCGCGCCCTCGGGCGGCCGCGTGACAGAGCTGGTCGAGCTAGCCCGGTTCACCGCCGACTTACCCTTCGCGCTCGATGACTTCCAACGGCGCGCCTGTGCTGCCCTGGAAGGTGGGCACGGCGTGCTGGTGTGCGCCCCGACGGGCGCGGGAAAGACGGTGGTCGGCGAATTCGCGGTGCACCTGGCGCTGGCTTCGGGAGGCAAGTGCTTTTACACCACGCCGCTCAAGGCGCTGAGCAACCAGAAACACACCGATCTGACGGCGCGCTACGGCCGCGACAAGATCGGGTTGTTGACCGGTGATCTGGCGGTCAACGCAAACGCGCCCGTGGTCGTGATGACCACCGAGGTGCTGCGCAACATGCTTTACGCGGATTCTCCCGCGCTACCGGGGCTGTCCTATGTGGTGATGGACGAGGTGCATTTTCTCGCCGACCGGATGAGGGGCCCGGTGTGGGAGGAGGTGATCCTGCATCTGCCCGACGAGGTGCGGGTGGTCAGCCTGTCCGCGACCGTGAGCAACGCCGAGGAGTTCGGCGGTTGGATCCAAACCGTTCGGGGCGACACGGCCGTGGTGGTCGATGAGCATCGGCCGGTACCGCTGTGGCAGCACGTTTTGGTGGGCAAGCGCCTGTTCGACCTGTTCGACTACCAGGCTGACAAACCGGCGGGTTCGAGCCGTCAGGCGCGCGTCAACCCGGACCTGTTGCGTCACATCGCGCATCGCCGCGAGGCGGATCGGATGTCGGACTGGGAGCCGCGTCGGTCTGGACGCGGCGAATACGGCAGAGGGGGCCGGCCGCGGTTTTACCGCCCGCCGCCACGTCCGGACGTCATCGCGACCCTGGATTCGGCGGGTTTGTTGCCGGCGATCACTTTCGTATTCTCCCGGGCTGGTTGTGATGCGGCGGTCCAGCAGTGCCTGCGTTCACCGCTGCGGTTGACCAGCGAGGAGGGACGCGCCCAAATCGCCGAGGTGATCGATCACCGGTGCGGCGATCTTGAGGACGACGACCTGGCGGTACTGGGCTACTACGAGTGGCGCGAGGGGCTGCTGCGCGGCCTGGCCGCCCACCATGCCGGGATGCTGCCGGCGTTTCGGCACACCGTTGAGGAACTGTTCACCGCCGGCTTGGTCAAAGCCGTTTTCGCCACCGAGACCTTGGCGCTGGGCATCAATATGCCCGCGCGCACCGTGGTGCTGGAACGGTTGGTGAAGTTCAACGGTGAGCAGCACGTCCCGCTGACGCCGGGGGAGTACACGCAGCTGACCGGGCGCGCCGGTCGTCGCGGTATCGATGTCGAGGGCCACGCCGTCGTGCTCTGGCATCCCACCGACGAAAACGCCGATCCGTCGGCGGTGGCCGGGCTGGCCTCGACCCGCACCTTCCCGCTGCGCAGTTCGTTTGCCCCGTCGTACAACATGACGATCAACCTGGTGCAGCACATGGGCCCGGAGCAGGCGCATCGGCTGTTGGAACAATCGTTCGCCCAGTACCAGGCCGACCGATCCGTGGTGGGCCTGGTCCGCGGCATTGAGCGGGGCAGGGAGATGCTCGACGAGCTGGCCGCCGAGCTCGGTGGGCCCGACGCGCCGATCCTGGACTATGCCCGGATGCGTGCGCGGGTGACCGAGATGGAGCGATCCCAGGCCCGTGCATCCCGGCTGCAGCGTCGGCAGGAGGCCAGCGAAGCGCTGGCCGCGCTGCGCAAGGGAGACATCATCACCATCACGCACGGACGCCGTGGCGGGCTGGCAGTGGTGCTGGAATCCGCCCGCGACAGCTCCGACCCGAGGCCGTTGGTGCTGACCGAAAACCGGTGGGCTGGGCGGATTTCGTCGGCCGACTACACCGGCGAGTCGCCGCCGGTCGGATCGATGACACTGCCCAAGCGTGTCGAACATCGCCAGCCGCGGGTCCGCCGCGATCTGGCCTCGGCACTGCGGTCGGCCGCCGCGGGTATGACGGCGCCGGCGGCCCGCCGCGAGAAGACGCGAGCGCCGCACGATCCCGATCTGGCGTCGCTCCGCGAAAAACTGCGCCGGCATCCCTGCCACAACGCGCCCGGAGTCGAAAGCCGGATCCGTCAAGCCGAGCGCTACCTGCGCATCGAACGGGACAACGCGCAGCTGGAGAACAAGGTCGCCGCCGCCACCAATTCGTTGGCTCGCACGTTCGACCGGATCGTCGGCCTGCTCACCGAGCGTGAGTACATCCACGGCCCAGCCGATGATCCTCGGGTCACCGATGATGGCCGCTTGTTGGCGCGGATCTACAGCGAGAGTGATCTGTTGGTGGCCGAGTGCTTGCGCACCGGCGCGTGGGCGGGGTTGAAGCCGCCGGAGCTGGCGGCGGTGGTGTCCTGCGTGCTCTACGAAACGCGCGGCAGTGACGGTGGCGGTGGCCGTCCCGGGGTCGAGGCGCCGACGCCGCGGTTGCGTCAGGCGCTCATCCAGACGTCGCGGCTGTCGGTGGCGCTGCGTGCCGACGAACAAGTGCACCGGATCGGCCAAAGCCGCGAACCCGACGATGGTTTTGTTAACGTCGTTTATCGCTGGGCGCGCACCGGGGACCTGTCGGCGGCATTGGCCGCCGCGGACATCGAGGGCCCCGGTTCTCCCTTGTCAGCGGGGGATTTCGTGCGCTGGTGCCGCCAGGTGCTCGACCTGCTTGACCAGGTGCGCAACGCCGCCCCGGACCCCGAAGTGCGGGCCGCCGCAAAGCGCGCGATCAATGACGTCCGGCGCGGCGTCGTCGCAGTTGACGCCGGGTAGGCTGGGCCGCAGCTACGGTTAGATCCGGAAATGTGATCGCAGGACCACCAGAGGACACTTGGGGCCAGTTCGTGGCCAGGACAGACGAACGAACTGAGGAGAAACGATGAGCGGACCGCAGGGACCAGATCCTAGACAGTCGTGGCAACCACCCGGCCAGGGCGGTGACCATTCCTCAGACCCGACCATGGCTGCCGGATCGCCTTGGCAGCAGCCAGGCCAGGAAGGGTCGTGGCAACCGCCGTCGTATCCGGCCGCTGACTACCAGCAGTACCAGCAACCTGTCGAGCCGGCTTATCCGCAGCAGTACCCGGCCGCACCCGGCTATGGGCAGTCCGACTTCGGTTCCCAGCCCACCCAGTTCGGGGCGCCTCCACAGTTCGGCCAGCCCGGCCAATATGGCCAGCCGGGGCAGCCAGGGCAACCGGGGCAATACGGTCAGCCGGGTCAGTACCCGGGCCAATTCAGCCCGTACGACCAGTCGGGTCAGGGATCCAAGCGCTCGATGGCGCTCATCGGCGGGGTGGTCGGCGGAATTGCGCTGCTCTTCGTGGTCGTCATTCTGGTGCTCGGGTTCTGGGTGCCGGGATTCTTCGTGACTACCAAGCTCGACGTCAGCAAGGCCAATGCCGGTGTGCAGCAGGTTCTGACCGATGAGACCAATGGCTACGGCGCCAAGAACGTCAAAGACGTCAAGTGCAACGACGGCACCGACCCCACCGTCAAGAAGGGTGCCACCTTCGATTGCACCGTCAGCATCGACGGCGCATCTAAGCACGTGACCGTGACTTTCCAGGACAACAAGGGCACCTACGAGGTTGGCCGACCGCAATAGCGGTCGGAAGCGTCACGAAGGCAACGCGTCCAGAGCCTTCTGTAGTCGCGCGATCGACGATCCGACGCCATATTCGGTAGCCAGCTCGGCGGTGCGCTGAGGGTCGGCGGCAACCAGCGGCAGCGCGTCGGTGGGCGTCGTGAAGGTGACCGGCGCATCGGTGGCCACCCGTACTACCGAGCGGGCGGCATCGATATAGGCCGAGGCCGCAAGCAGTTTCGTCCGCACACCCTTGGCCATCGTGGACTTGGGGTCGTGCGCGGCGGCCACAATCCGATCCAGTGCGCCATGCTGGGCCAGCAAGGTAGCCGCGGTCTTTTCACCGACCCCGGGCACCCCGGGCAGGCCATCGGAGGGGTCGCCGCGCAGCAAGGCCAGCTCGGCATAGGCCGCCCCGGCCCGCTCCGCGGGCAACCCGTACCGTTCGGCGACCTCGGAGGGCCCGAACAGCGTGGCTTTGGGCAGCCCGCGGCCCAGGTAGAGCACCCGAACCGGGACCGGGTCGTCGGCCACGACCTGCAGTAAGTCGCGGTCCCCGCTGACCACGACCACCGGGTCCCGCTGTTCCTGGGCTGCCAGCGTTCCCAGCACATCGTCGGCTTCAAAACCTGCTGCGCCCGCGACCGGGATTCCGAAGGCGTCAAGCAGTTCCATGATCATGTCGACCTGCGGAGTCAGCTCGTCTGGCACTTCCTCGACGTCGGGCTGTCCGGCGGGCTCGGGCTCGGCGACCCGGTGCGCCTTGTAGGACGGGATGAGGTCCACCCGGAATTGCGGGCGCCAATCCAGGTCCAGGCAGACCGCCAGCCGGCTGGGCCGATGCTGGGTGATCACCACCGCCATCGAGTCGATGAATCCGCGGACGGCGTTGATCGGCCGGCCATCCGGAGCGGTGATCGACGAAGGAACGCCGAAGTAGAAGCGGAACCACATGCTGGCTCCATCCAGCAACAGCAGGGGTGCAGGCATGCGGGCTATCCTGCCAGCGCCGGTGCGGGGGCGGTCCCCCTGGCGACGATGTGGGCGCGCAGCGGGTGAGGAGGAGCCGGGCAACCGCGCATCCGCTAGTCGCCGGGCATTAGCCTGGCTGGCATGGATTCTGGGCGATTCGACACCGCGGTGTACGCGCGACGTTTGGCCGCGGCGGCGGCCGCGACCGAGCAGGCCGGCCTTGCCGGTCTGGTCATCACTCCGGGCTATGACCTGCGCTATCTCATCGGCTCGCGCGCCGATACGTTCGAGCGGCTCACCGCGCTGGTGCTGCCCGCTTCTGGGGTGCCGACCATCGTCTTGCCGCGCTTGGAGCTCGCGTCGCTCAAGGAGTCGGCCGCATCGGATTTGGGAGTGTGCGTGCGCGATTGGGTCGACGGCGATGACCCGTACCAGCTGGTGGCCGAGGCGTTGGGGGGTGCGCCCGCAGCTACCGCGGTTACCGATTCGATGCCGGCCCTGCACTTGTTGCCGCTGGCCGATGCGCTGGGGGTGCTGCCGGTATTGGCTACCGATGTGCTGCGTCAGCTGCGGATGGTCAAGGAGGCGGCCGAGGTGGACGCGCTGGCCAAGGCCGGAGCCGCCATTGATCGGGTGCATGCCCGGGTACCGGCGTTTCTGGTGCCCGGCCGCACCGAGGCGCAGGTTGCCGCCGACATTGCCGAAGCGATTGTTGCCGAGGGGCATTCGGCAGTGGCATTCGTCATCGTCGGATCCGGTCCACATGGCGCCGATCCGCACCACGGATATTCGGACCGAAAGTTGCAGGTCGGCGACATCGTCGTGGTCGATATCGGGGGGACATACGAGCCCGGATACTACTCGGACTCGACCCGAACCTACAGCATCGGCGATCCTAGTCCTGATGTGGCACAACAGTATTCGGCCCTGCAGCGGGCTCAGCGTGCGGCCGTTGATGCGGTCCGTCCGGGGGTTACGGCGGCACAGGTCGACGCTGCCGCCCGTGACGTGCTGGCCGACGCCGGATTGGCCGAGTACTTTGTGCACCGCACCGGACACGGCATCGGGCTGTGTGTGCATGAGGAGCCCTATATCGTCGCCGGCAACGAGTTGCCGCTGGTCGCGGGCATGGCGTTCTCGGTCGAGCCGGGCATCTACTTTCCGGGCCGGTGGGGAGCCCGCATCGAGGACATTGTGGTGGTTACCGAAAACGGTGCGTTATCGGTCAACAATCGGCCGCACGAGCTGATGGTGGTGCCGGTGTCTTAGCGTCCAGATGTCGGCTGCGCCAAGTAGGTTGGCGGGGTGTCATTGGTGGATCTAGCGCTGCTTCCTTTTCGTATCGCGCGTAGCGTTGCCGAGGCCGTGGTGCCCGTGGGGCAACGTTCGCCGACACCCCCGGCCGAACTCATCGTGGTCGACGGGATGCCCGAGGGGGTGCCACCGGCCGCGCGACGGCCTGAGCCGACGCTTCCGGTACCGGCGGGATGGCCGTTCGGCGAGGAATTCCCGCGTACGTGTGGCGCCGCTCGCCTGGCCGGCGGGGCGCTGTTTTGGACCGACTTCATCTACGATGATCATGGCGCGACGGGTCTGCCGGTCGGCGATCTGAAGATCCAGGCGCCGCCGCGGGGCACTTACGTCTATCCCGATGGTCCCGCGGCCGGCAACGGCGCCGACATCTTTCGCGTGGCGATCGGGCTCACCGAGACGCACACCTGGTGGCGCGTCGACTGGAACACGCTGCAGGACGCCACCGTGCCAATCGCGCTGTTCACCTTCGACACCGATCGCAGCCGTAGCGCGTCAGCGGACTGGCCGGCTGGGGCCGGTGTGCGCTCGGAGGGCATCGACATGGCGCTGCTGATCTCGGGGCGCAGCGCCCGGCTGATCGATCTGGTCACGCACGTGCAGACTCCCGTCGAACACAGCGTCGACCTGCCGGCACGGTCGTTTCTGGCGCGGGTGCCGCGGTCGGTAGTGGAGCCGTCAGGGACTTGGACCGTTCGGCTGGCCGCCGGATTGGCCAACTCGGCGGGGGACGGGTTCGCCGACATGCCCGCCGAACGGGGTGCCCTGCCGGGCCAGCCCAACGTCTACAACGTGGCGTTTCGCACCCACAATCAGGAGCAGCCGCATCTGAACTTCTGGTCTGACGAGGCCCAAGCCGCCGCGCTGACCAGCGGTGACGTTTCGGAATTCGCGGTAGCCGTGGCGTGGGACCAGTTGGCAGGCCGAGAAACCGCACCCGAACCGGTGATCACCGGTCCCTCGACGCGCTGGTATGTGTCCTCGGTGGAGCTCGGGCAGGGTGTGGCTGCGGGAAACGTTCTGGACACCGATCCGCAGTTTCTGGGCCGGGTGCAGCCGTACTCGGTGTGCTTGCCCTCGACCTATGCTCCCAGCCGCGCGATGCCGCTTACCTTGCTGCTGCATTCGCTTGCGCTGGGGCAAAACCAGTTCGCTTCGATCGATCCGCACCTGCTGCACGAGGTTTGCGAAACCCGAGGCTCGGTGGTGGTCACCCCGCTGGCGCGTGGTCCGTCTACTTGGTACTTCGGCGCCGGTGAACTCGACGCGTGGGAGGTCTGGGCGCGGGTGGCCGAGCAGTTGGGGACCGATCCCAACCGCACGGTGGTTTCTGGCTATTCGATGGGCGGCTACGGCGCTTACAAGCTGGGCTTGACCTATCCCGAGGTGTTTGCCCAGGCAGTTGTGCTGGCCGGGCCGCCGACGTGTGGGGTGCGCCTGGTGCCCAACGTCGACATCCCGGCCGATTTCAACCTGGACTCGCCCTGCGCCCGGGAGGGCGATAGCTGGGAGCTACTGGGCAACGCGCGCTGGCTGCCGCTTGTGATCGCCCATGGCCTGCTCGACGAGCTGGTGCCGTTCCCGTCGGTGGCCGAGCAGGTGCTCGAGCTGGACCGCCTCGGCTACCGGCACCGATTTACCGTCTATCCGTTCGAAGACCACATCGCCTGGATCCTGCAGGACAAGTTCAACGATCCGATCGCGCACATGGGAACCGGCCTGCGCCAAGCGGATCCGGGGCACATCACCTTTGCGTGGTATCCGCAGTTGGTGCGGGCCGATTTGGGGATCGGGCCGCACCAGGTGTGGTGGTTGTCGGAGCTGACCGCCGACCCCGCGGTGACGGCGCGCCGCGGGGCCACCGCCGAGGTCGATGCCCGTTCCTATGCCCGACCTGACCCGATGCACAGCATTCGGCGCCATCGCGGTTTCGTTCCGCATTTCGATCCCACACCCGGGCTCTACACCGAGCTGGATTGGCAGGTGGGAGGGCCCGTGGACGAGCTGCCGTATCTCACCCTGCGGCTCACCGGGGTGGCCAGCCTGACCGTCGACGTCAAGCGCGCGGGGTTGGCCTCGCTGCCGTCATCGACGATTCAGGTGGCTACCGACACCGCCGCACAGATCACGCTTGGCGCGTTGCCCGCCGGGGTGGAGGTGAAGCTGGATGATCAGCCAGTAGGTACGACGGTGTCGGTTCCTATTGGGCGGCACAGTATTACGTTGACGCGTAGCTGACGCGTCGCGGCCGCTGATGGGTCGGCTAGCCGCCGGCGCAGCGGGCCTTCATTGTGGCGTCCTTGGCGTTGACGTCATCGGCCACGCGTTGTCTGCGCACCCCTTGCTAGGGGCTGTGGACTGGTGGCTGGTGCTCCCCACCAGTCGTCGCTAGATTTAGCGCGCAAAAACAGGGTGAATACCGCGACGCGGCGCTTTGGGCAAAAATCCGGGCGTGGCTCCGTTGTCGGTTGATCCCGAGGCGCTGTCGGGTGCCGGCAGTGCCGTGGCCGCCGCGGGCGATGCCTTGGCGGCGGCATTGAGCTCGCTGACCACGGGCTTTTCGGCCAACACCGGTCAGGATACGGCCGGCGAGGTGTTCGGGCTGGCTTATCAGGACGCGGCGGAGTCGTTGGTGAAAGCGGCGGGGGCCGGGATCAACGCTTTGCGCCACAACGGCGCCAAGATTCAGCTCTCCGCGTCGAACTACTCGGCTGCCGAGGCGGCCTCGACGCTGGGCGGGGGAGCCGGCGTCTTGCCTGCGCCGTCGGAACCGGCGCAGTTCACGGCTCCCGGAGCGCCGGGGACGCTAGGTTCCGGGGTGCTTGCTCCGGCGTTGTGGTCGGTGGTCGAGGCCTTCGTCGGTGACCTGTGGCCCAACGGGGATGTCGCGGGCTTGCACGCGGCCGCGGGGCACTGGCGCGACTTCGCGGCGGCCCTCAACGGCGTGCAGGGCGCACTGAACTCTCCGAAATCGGTGGTGGCCGGACAAGACATTCCCGAAGGCGTACAGATTCAGCAGGTCCTATCGGCAATCGGCTCCGATCTGGCCGGCGTGGGGGCACAGTGCCGGAAACTGGCCGGTGCACTCGACGACTTCGCCGATGAGGTGGCCGACACCCAGGACGCGATCCGGGATCTGTTGGATCGATTCGGGTCCGTCTCGGGGCTGTGGAATCAGGTGGTGGCCATTTTCGAGGGTGATGCGCTCGACGAGATCAAAGAGATCGCCGAGGACATCCGGGCCGTGCTGAGCAACCTGGGGCGTCAGGCCCGCGCTCAACAGCAGCTGATGCAGCAAGGGATGCAGGCCATCGACGGCTTGGTGGTGGGAATGCAGCGCTACGTGCGCGGTCAGCTCACCCAGTTCCTCGGTCAAGATGTCGGCAATCCACTGGCGACCGTGTTCGACGCCTACACCAATACGCAGGAAGGAGTTTTCAAAGCCGCTGTCGGGATGGTGGAAGGCATCGAGCAACTCAACCCGCAACGTTTCCTGATCGACCCGCAGGGGGCGGCGGAAACCTGGAAAGCCATGACCAAGACGGGATTGATCAACCACTTGCTCAACCCCGAGGAGGCAGTCGCCGCGGACAAAGAGATGGTCAAAGGGCTTCTGCACCTTGAGGATTGGCGCCGCGATCGGCCGGGACTGGGTTTCGGGGGAAACCTGTTCGACGTCGCGACACTATTTGTTCCGGGAGCCGGGGGAGCCGGCGCGGGTGCCAAGGGCGCTGCGGGAGCCGCGCGGGCAGCCGAGGTTGGTGGCGAGGCGGCCGATGCCGCTGCGGCAGCCGGTCGGGGTGGTCGACTGGCCGGTGAGGTTGGTGACCTCGCGGGCGCCGGCCGGACACTGGGCGACATCGGCAAGACCGGTCGTGGTCTGACCGAGGATCTGGCAAATCTGGGCGGTGATCTACCCAAGGCTGATCCCCCGTCGGCGGTCGCCCGGTGGCCCTGCCGCCCCCGAAGCCGGCAGGTGCCCCGATCGAGCCGACGCCGCGTCCAGTGGAATCGGTGCCACCCGGCAAGCCGGCCCTCGAGGCGCCTTCCGGGGCGCCCGGTTCGGTCGTCCCTGGCAGGTCCGAACCTGCGTTCGGCCCGCATGACCCGGCATCGGCGCCAGTGGCCGGATCTCATCCAGCAGCAACGGCGGTGACGCCGGGTGAGCGGGTGTCGCCGGTCACCCCGCACGTGGGTGAACCGGCACGAGCGCCGGGTGTTCCCGTCGGCGCTGCCGCTGGGCCGGTACCTGCTGGCGCGCATTCGGCACCGGCCGCAATACCGGCCGCGCCCGGGGCCCACGTGATGACCGGCGCGGGTCGCCCGGCTGAGCTATCAGCGCCGCACGGCGGTGTTCCACACGGGCTTGGCGACGCCGGTCCGTCCGGGGGACATCCGCACGGATTGCCCCGCACGGCGGTGGTCCACATGGACCGGGCGACGCGTCCCACGGCGCTCGCCACGCTGAACCACCGCGCGACGGCACGGCTCATGGGACTGCAGATGGAGGTGATGCCCACGGGGACGATGTGTCAGGTCACGGATTGAGCGCGGAGAAGCCAGGGCTCCGGCGTTGTTGATTAGCAGGCTTGTGAGCTGGGGAATTGTGGATTGAGGAGGTCTAGGCGGCGGTTGGCGGTCAAAGGGGTGATCCGGCAGGCTTCGGTGATGTTATCGGCGCCGTTGAGGCGGTGCAGATTGATCGCGGTGTTGCGTAGCGTTGCTAGGACCTGTGCGCCGTTTCCGGTATGTGCCCTTTGACGGTCTTCGTCGAAGGTGACGTCGCGTATCCAGTGCAGGCTGTTCTCGATTCCCCAGTGTTGACGCATCCAGGTCATGATCGCGGTAGGGCGGGCGTGCTCGAACGGCAGGCTGCAGATGGCATAGACCACCTCCACGCTGCGCTGGTCGGTGGCGGTGATCAAGCGTTCACGAGTGATCCGGATGATTTGTTTTGCGTAGGGGAAGCCGATTCCTCGTGCAGCGGTGATGATTTGCAGGGTGCGGGTCTCGACACGGCCGTGGCCGCGGGAGTCGTCGGTAGCGGCTGCGGGCACCTCGGCCCAGGGCAGCGCGGTGATACGCGCAAGTATTTTGGCTTGGTTGGACTTGACGATCATCAGGTAGTGCGACTTCAAGGTGGCGCAGATCAACTTCGCGGTGACGACCTGGGTATGCATCGCATCCACGGTGACCAGCCACCGCAAGCTACCCGGCAGCAGCGTGAGCAGGGCACGTACGCAGGGAATTTCATTGCTTTTCTCGGCGACAGCGAGTTGACCGAGCACCAATCGGGCACGGTGGGCGAACACCGACACGAGATGCGTGGCTGTCGCTTTGGCGCGTAAAGCACCACGCAGCATCTTGCCGTCCAACGCGATCGGCACCAATCCACTGGGGTCGCTGCTGGCCACGTGTGCAGTGAAGTAACTGCCCATCCTGGCGTTGAGGTCGGCGGGGTCTAGCCGAGACAAAACAGCGCGGAAGGTCTTCTCACTGGGCCGCCGGAACCGGACCCCTAATTAGGCCAACACATCATCGGGAGCGGTGGCCGCCCATGTGGCAAAACCAGCATAGCCGCGCATCCCCGCGGCAGTGGCCAGAACCGCGATCGCCAACAAAGCCATCAGCGAATACCTCCGACCGCGTGGGTCCCTCGGGTCTGGCACCGAGGCCAACACACCGAGAAACTCCGATCCGATGAGCTCGCTGCGCTCACCAGGACTCCAGCGGTCGAACACCTCTGGAACCGACGACACAGGCAATACTGAAACGGTAGGCACGGGCAACTCCAGACCAACGACGAACAGTAACCAACTCGATCGTTCTCCAGATAGCCCGTGCCTACACTCCGGCCCCAATAGCGCGGCACCAAAGATCATCAACCCAGCTCACAAGCCTGCTAATCAACAACGCCGGAGCCCTGGCGCCGAGGCAAAGCGTGCTGCGTTCCTGGCCCCCGACGCCTGCGCCGGCGCCACCTAACCCGCCGTCCAACAACACGGGTCCATCTCTGTTGCCATCGATCAACGCGCGCCGCCGGGCATACCGGGAGGTTCGTCACGGTGACGCTCAGCTGGTGTGCCGACGAACGCCGGGCTTGGTGTGCGCTGGCGTGCACACCCCGAAAGCACCACAGGCCTCACAATCCACAGAAGCACCACAAGTTCGCCGAGTCGGCGCAAGCCTTGGGAGAGCGAACATTCCGCTGACGTCGGTAAACATGCGCGGTGACGAAAATCCCGCCCGACACGGACTGGGCCGACACCAGAGATGTCGCCGTCTTGCCCTATGTTGAGGCGTCCGACCAACTACAGATCGAGGACGCAGATGCACGACGACAACGCGGGACTGTCGGCGACCGAGCTGCTCGATCTCAATCGCGACTTGCAGGGCTCTCGCGCCATTCGCCTGCTCGCCACCACCAACCTCAGCCTTTACGCGACGCTCATGGAGCGCCACCTCAGCGACGGGGCGCTGCCTGAGACCGAGCTCGTCGTACAGCTCGAGCGCGACCTCGAAGACGTCAACGATCCGCAGCCCGGGCTCGCCCTGATCAAGTCCTGGGCCGCGCAGGGCTGGCTGCACCGCATCGTCGACGAGCGCCACGGCCAGAATGTCTGCTATCTGACCCAGGACGCTCGCCGGGCGCTGGACTTTCTCCGCGGCTTGCGTCGCCAGGACACCATCGCCACCGGCGGCTCGATTACGGGCATCGCCGCGCGCCTCAAGCAAGTGGCCGTCAAAGTGGATAACGACCCCGCCCGGATCCGCAAACACATCGAAGCCGAAATCGCCGCGCTCCACGAGGAGCTTGACCAGCTCGATGCTGGCCAGCGTCCCCAAACCGATGTCACCGACTGCTACGACGAGGCCCGCGCGATCGCCCTGCAGATGGAACGCCTGATCACCGATATCGGCCAGTACGGCACGATGATCGAGCGGGCTACCTCCGCCCTCGATGAACCCATCGATTCCAACGCTGAGTACCGCGACCGCCAACGCCAGATGTACAGCGACTACCAGGCCGCATGGGACTCCCAGGGCCGCGACTCCCACCGCGCCTTCCTGCGCATGATCAACGACCCCGACCAACGCGCCGAGTTCGAGGCCGACGTCGCCGCCGTCGCCGAAGCCCTGCCCAGCCTCGACCCGGCCCTGCGCAAGGTCATGGCCGGCTTCTTCGAGCTCGTGGGCCATCAGATCGACGAAGTCGAGCGCATCCAGCAGCGCTGCGCCCAGCGCGTCAAACGCTTCACCGCGTTCGGCACCATGGAACAGAGCCGCGGTGTCGCCCGCCAACTCAACGAAGCCATCGCTGCAGCCCGCGCCCTGCTCAAGTCGTCGTTCACCGACTCACGCCTGGACATCGAGGTCCCGCTGGCGCGGCACGCGATCAGTTCCGTCGGTGCCCTCGGCTTCCGGATCGGCGACCTGTCCAACCCCAAGCCCGCCAAACCCGGCGACACCGAGGTCGACCTCACCAGCTTCGCCGCCTTCACCACCCAGGTCGACGCGCCCGCGATGTCCGACATGCTCAACCACGCGATCACCGCGGGGCTTGTCGCGCTACCCGACGCCGTCGCCATGCTCGACACCGCCTACCTGGGCCACGTCATCGTGCTGTGGTCCTGGGCCCTCAAACAGCCCAACCCCGACACCGCCGAGTCGACCGCCGTCCGCTTCCGCTCCCTGGACGGCCGTGACCTCGAAATCGCGGTACCTCGTTTGACATTTACCGAGCCCATCAACACCATCGCCGGAGCCAGCACGTGACCCTCCAAGACGATGAAGTCGACATCGACTTCTCCTCACTCCCTCAGGTCGACCAGAATGCCCGCCCACCGGTTCAGCGCCGGCCGCGCTTCGACGGCGACGTCTCCGAACTGCCCGACCGGGCCTGTTGGGCCCTGCAGCACCTGCTTACCCGCCGCTACATCAGCGCCGAAGCCGACGCCGACGTCTACAGTTGGGTGCTCGAATACCGCAAGGACCTGGCCGTCCGGCTCTCCGAACTCGACTTGCTGCTGCGCATCGTCGACGCCGCCGATGTCGCTTTTGTCGAACAGGCCCGCTACGAGTCTGCGAGGGGAATCAAGCTTTTACGCCGCGAGCCGCTCGGCACCTATGACTCGATCCTTGCCCTGCACCTGGCCCAGATGATGCGTGCCTCCGGTGGGCAGACCGTCCTGATCAGCCGTGAGGAGATGCACGGCCTATTCTCCGGGGTGCTCAACGACACCGACCGCGACGCGGTCTCGTTCGCCGGCCGCATCGACGGCGCCATCGCCCGGCTGACCGGCCTAGAGATCCTGCGCAAGACCCGCGACGACGAGGACAGCTACACGATCAGCCCCGTCATCACCGCCGTGATGACTGCCTCGGTGATCACCGAGCTGCAGCAGCAGTTCGAGCAGCTGCTCAACGGCGGTGCGCCAGCAGAGGAAGAAGAACCCGAAGGTGACTGAACAGTTCCACCTGTCTCGGCTGCAGGTCATCAACTGGGGCGTGTTCGACGGCTACCACTCGATCCCGTTCAGCGTAGGCGGCGCACTCATCGCTGGAGCCTCCGGCAGCGGCAAATCGTCACTGCTGGATGCGATTTCGCTGGGATTCCTGCCGTTCAACCGCCGCAACTTCAACGCGTCCGGAGACAACACCGCCGCCGGGTCCAGCGCCGGGCGCCGCACTGTCGACAAGTACGTCCGCGGCGCCTGGGGCCAGCGCAGCGACGGCGGCACCAGCCGGGTGATGTATCTGCGCGGCGACGGCACCGCCTGGTCGGCCGTGGCCGTCACCTACGCCAGTGACTCCGGCCGCACCGTCACCGGCCTGGTGCTCAAATGGCTGACAGGCGAGTCCCGCAACGACTCGTCGAGCCGCTTCGTACTCGGTGACGGTGACCTCGACATCGAGGAAGTCTGCAACCGCTGGGCCTCCGGCCGTTTCGACGCAGGAGTCTTCAAAGAAGACTGGCGGTTTTCCACCAAGGTCGAATCGCAGTACCTCGCCCAGCTCTACGCGGCGATCGGGATTCGCGCGTCCGACGCCGCCCAGCAGCTGCTCGGTAAGGCCAAGTCGCTGAAAAGCGTTGGTGGGATAGAGCAATTCGTCCGCGAATTCATGCTCGACGAACCCGACAGCCTGGCCCGGCTGCCCGAGGCGCTCAAGCAGATCGACCCCCTGGTCGAGGCTCGCGAACTGCTGGCCGTTGCGCAGAAGAAACGCAAGATCCTGGGCGACATCGAACAGATCCAGCAGCGCTACGCCTCGGAGTCCTCCGACCTCGGCATCATCGACCTCGTCGACGCGCCGATGGTGCGCGCCTACACCGACCACGCCCGGCTTGCGCAATGTCCCGCCCAGATCGCCACGCTCGACGGCACCGTCGACCAGCTCGAAAACGAATACGAGGACGTTACCCGCAGCCTCAATCTGGCCAAGGCCGAGGCGGATTCGCTCAACGCGCAGATCAGCGGTTCCAGCGCGAACATCGCTCCGCTGCAATCGCAGGTCACCGCCGCCGAGACCCAGGCCGAGCAGGTGGAGCGCCGCCGAACGACCTACGAGGACATGCTGGCCGCCCAGGGTATCGAAATACCCGACACCGCAGACGAGTTCTGGAACCTTCGCGAGGAACTGCTCGCGCAGGCCACCGAACTGCTCGCCAAGGTCGAACGAAACCGAGAGGCATCCACCGACGCCGAGTACGCGCAGAAGGCTGCCCGCATCGCCCGCGACGATGTCGCCAAGGAGCTCAAGCGCGTCGAACACGTCGGTTCGGCGCTGCCGGAGTTCGCGCTCGCGATGCGCGACCACATCTGCGCTGCAATCAAAGTCGACGCCGCCGAGCTGCCCTACATCGCCGAACTGCTGGATCTCAGGCCCGGCCAGACCCGCTGGCGCCTCGCTGTCGAGAAGGTGCTGCGCGGGGTGGGCCTGCGGCTACTGGTGCCCGACCAGCATTGGGAGAAGGTGCTGCGGTTCGTCAACGAGACCGACATGCGGGGCCGACTGCAGCTGCACCACGTGCGGGCGAAGTTCCTCGGCGCCGAACCTGCTGCGCCCGAGCCGAACACGTTGGCGGGCAAGCTTTTCCCCGTCGATCCGAAGCATCTTTGTGCCGCCGAAGCTGTCGACGTCATCACCGGAGCCGGCGACCATGTGTGCGTTGATACTCCCGACGTATTCTCGCGGTTCCGCCGCGCGGTCACCGACACGGGGCTGTACAAGGACTCCGACCGGCTGGCCGTCAAGGATGACCGGCGACCGGTCAAGCTGTCCGAGTACCTCTACCAGGGCGACGTCACCGCGAAGATCAACGCGCTGACCGTCGAGCTGGCGGCCGCCGAGGAGGCCTATCAGAAGGCCCGCCGCACCGCCGACGACATCGCCGCCCAGCGCCAGCAGTGGCGCGACCGGGCGGCGGCGTGCAAGGCGATCTGCGAGCAATACCCGCAGTGGAGTCAGATCGACACCGAGACCGCCGACGGGCATGCCGAGCGGCTGCGCGAGCAGTACGAACTGCTGATGGCCGACAATCCCGACATCGAGGCGCTCAACGCCCGCGCCGACGAATGCTGGTCGCAGATTCAGAAACTGATGACGCGCCGCGGCGCGATCCACACGCGCCGCGACAGCCTCGACGAGCGGCGCACCCGGCTGCTGGAGCTCCAGGAGCGGCTGTCCCCGGCGTTCGTGTCCGAGCCGTTGACAGAGCTGCTGCAGCGCTACGCCGCGCAGCTGCCCGTCGCGCTAGAGCTGCTTGACCCGGAACCTCACCGCGATGCGCTGTTCGCCGCGATCAAGAAGGAACGTGAACAACTGCGTGAAAGCCGCCGTCGTTCCTATGACGAATTGGCCCGTATCCTGAACACGTTCGACACGTCGTTTCCCGATGCGATTCCGAATGACTCCGACGATTTTGACGAGCGTGTGCACGATTACGTCGCGCTGTGCCGCCACATTGACGAACGCGAACTTCCCGAAGCCTACGAGCGGATGATGCGGCTGGTCACCGAGCAGGCGCCCGATGCGATCCTCACGCTGCACCGTGTCGCCGAGCAGGAGGCGCGACGGATCAGCGGCCAGATCGACCGCGTCAACACGGGTTTGGCGGCGGTGGAGTTCAACCGTGGCACCAGGCTGACGTTGCGGGCGACCCCGCGGCACCTGGTAGCGGTGGATGAGCTGACCCAGATCGTGCGGTCCATCTCGCGGCGCATCGCCGAGGTCGGGCTGGGCGACAAGCAGGCGATCCTCGACCAGTACGCCGAGATCCTCCGACTACGCAACCGGCTGGCCTCCACGGCGCCGGAGGACAAGGCGTGGACGCGCGACGCGCTCGACGTGCGCAACCGGTTCACGTTCGACTGCGCCGAATGGGACGTCGACACCGAGGAACTGATCCGCACGCACAGCAACGCCGGCGACAACTCCGGTGGCGAGCAGGAGAAGTTGATGGCGTTCTGCCTCGCCGGCGCGCTGAGCTTCAACCTGGCCAGCCCCGAAAGTGACAACAACAAGCCGGTTTTCGCGCAGCTGATGCTCGACGAGGCGTTCTCGAAGTCCGACCCCCAATTCGCGCAGCAGGCGCTGCACGCATTCCGCAAGTTCGGCTTCCAGCTGGTGATCGTCGCGACGGTGCAGAACGCCACCACCATCGAGCCCTACATCGACAGCGTGGTGATGGTGTCCAAAACCGAACCCACCGGCGGCAACGCGCGACCGGTGGCGTCGGTGGCGACCAGGACGATCTCGGAGTTCACGTCGCTGCGACAAGAGATGCGCAAGACGGCGGAACGAGTACCAGCCGGGGTGTGAGGCACACCGGACTGGTTCGGTGGCTGGTTGTGGCGCTCCGCGGATCTTCACGCATCGGTCTGCGCGCAAACCGGGTCGAACGCTGACGCCGCGTCGTTACTCGTTGCCGTCCGTCTTCTCATCGGAGATATTGCGTCCGATTTCGTTGCGATCAGGGAGCAGGATTCGCCGCGTCGATCGGGTGACCACGGGTGGTTTGCCGTCAACGGATTTGACCGGGACGCTCGGCGGAACCGTCAAGCGGCCTTTGACCGGCTGGCCATTGGGCACGCCCGGGGCGGTCACCCGCTTTTCGGCCGGCTTTTCCTTGCTGCCCCCGGTGCCGCCGGCACCCATTGCACCCGGCGGCATCATGGGCATGCCGGTCGCCCCCATCGGTGTGGAGCTCGACGGTGTGCCACTCGTGGACATCATTGATGCGGGCTTGGTCGGCGCCCCGGCAGGAGTAGTGGGCGGCGATGACGTCGGCACCGGCGGCGGGCCCAGATAGCCCGTCGGGATGGTGCCACCGCCACCGCCTCCGCCGCCTGTGCCGAGCTCACCAGCTCCGCCGCCGCCAAGACCGGGTTCGCTTTCAAGACTGTCGACCAGCCTGGCCCCGTCCGCGGCCTCCAAGCCCTCAACGCTGGCGGATTGCTGAAGCGCGCCCATCAGCGGCTGCAGCGCGCCCTGCCCGGCCTGCAGCGCCTGCTGGGGTATTTGCGTCAGCGGGCCGAGCACACCGCCGAGCGCACCGCTGAGCGCACCGCCGATACCCGATGCCATCTGCGGGATCATTTGGGCCATTCCGTCGGCGCCCACGCCTTGGAACTGTTGGGCGGCATCGGCCTCATTCGCCGGGAACTTCGCCGCGGCATCGGCCGCGTGGGCTCGGCGATCGGCATCATCGGCGGCGATCTCGCCGTTTATGGGTCCCAGATCGGCGTTGGTGGCCATGCCAAATCCCGCCATCGCAGCATCAACCGGTGACGTTCCGCCAGGGTGGACAGGTCCGGGTGCCAGCGGTATCGGCGCCGGCATGCCTGTCGCGTGGCCATAGCTTTCCGGAACGGAGTTGATGGTCATGTGGGTCTCCTCATTGACATCGCCGCCATTGCCCAGGCTAGGTGATAGTTCGCTGCCGTGCGGTTGCCGTCGATCAGGGCGTCAATGGCTGCCAGCAGCATCCAATCGGTGGCCTCGGCCAAATCATGGTGCGGGTATGCCGCAAGAACCGAACGGTGAATGTCGCTGGCCCTGTCGCGCAGCAACTCCGCCTCGTTGTCCGGCACCCCGTAATTGCGTGCGGCGGCCACCGCCACCACCTGCGCAACCCGGGGCAAGCCGTCGCGGCGACGCACGTGCTCGGCCAGCGTTGGCCCGAGTTCGTCGATCTCGGGAGCGATCCGCGCCGCGCGGTCCCCGGCCAGTTTCGGCGCGTCTCTTCCCGGCTCGCCAATGTAGCCGTGCGGTTGGTGCACTGCCGAGATGGTGACCGCACCCAGCAAGTCGGCCGCGCCGATATCACTGCGCCGCGTGGCCGGTTCCAGCAGGGTCACGTGCGAGGGCAGCCGAACATGGGGTGGAATCCAGCCGCCAGCAAGGTCGGTGACCAGCAGCGTGGTTCGTCCGTCGTCGCGTAGTCCGGCGGCCCACGATAGTCCCGGTTCTTGACGGGCCACCGCATCGACGATGCGACGCAAGCGTTGCTGCTCGGCAGATCGTTTCGCTGAGTCGCCAGTCACCGCCCCGGTGGTGGCAGCGGCTGTCGCGCCGGCCATCGACGTCGGCCCGCTCGTAGTTTGAGCCTGGGCGGCATCGTGGGCGGCGGATTTTGCGACCGGTGACACCATCGACCCACCGGCGGACGGTGACGATGAGGGTGAGGCCACCGGCGCGCCTGACACTGGGCCGGTCGGTGCTGAAGGGACGGCTGGCGGCGCAACGGTCGGTGGACGCAGATCAGAGCCGTAGGCGGGCAGCGGCCCCGCGGGCGCCCCGACCGCCGGTGCTACCGATCCAGTGACAGGGCCGCCGGCCATCATCGGGGCTACGGTCGTCACGCCGCCGGTCATGTCGCTGGTCGGTGGTGCCACAGGCGGAGGGCTTGTGGGGGCCGCACCAAGGCCTGCGTCTGGAACATGGGTGAAACCCGCACCAGTGGCTGGGACGGTCGAGGGGGGTATGAGCGGCGCCGCCGGAGGAGCGGTCGTCGGGGGCGGGGGCTCAGTGGCCGCGGTCATTGCGCCGGCAGATATGGAGTTCGCACCGGCTGCCGCCGGGGCGCCCGTCGACATTCCATTCGTAAAAGACTGAGCCAGGGACTGTGGCGATAAGGGGGGAGCAGACGCTGCAGGTGTCGAGAC
Source organism: Mycobacterium liflandii (assembly GCF_022354805.1). Lineage (NCBI taxonomy): Bacteria > Bacillati > Actinomycetota > Actinomycetes > Mycobacteriales > Mycobacteriaceae > Mycobacterium > Mycobacterium liflandii. Next base: position 3,452,081 of record NZ_CP023138.1, read on the forward strand.
GCCGGGGATTGATGGGCCTCCGAAGCCGACTGCGGGGGCACCGGGCTGGAGGGGCGAGGGGGCGGGGGTGAAGCCAGTCGGCGACGCTGGTGCGCCTGGCAGTCCCCGAATAGCTCCACCAAACGTTGTGTCTCCTGGTGAAGGCGTAGGCGCTACCACAGCAGAAGTCGAAGAACCGTGGGACGCAAGGGCTCCGCCGACAGTTGACGATGGCGGTGGCTCTGGCGCAATCTCGTTAGGGGCCGATGCGTCCTGCAGAGCCAAACCTAACGTTGATGATTCGGGCGGGGTGTGCGGTGGGGAATCCAGGTCGTTTTGGGTGATTGGGAGTGTCGGTGGTGGGCCGTCGATGTCCGCGCCAAGCTGACTCAGCCAGGTTCGCGCATTGCCGCCGATGGTTGCATCGAGTACCCGCTGCGTCGCGTCTATGATGTTGGACATCGTCGTTGCTGCCGCGTTGGCGGCTTCGCTGTTTCTCTCAGCGATAACGGCGTTCACCGCAGCAACTTTTGCTTCTGTTGGCCCTTTGCCGGACAGAATTCGGTCAGTCTCATCATTGCCCGAATGAGCGATGTCGCGCAGCCGATCACGCAGGTTGTTGACTGCATCGACTACACGGCCGCTCTGGACACTCTTAGTATCGCACTGGTCGCCGATAGCGGTGAGACGTTGTTCGCCCCGCCAGTAACGGTCCATTAGGTCGTCGGCGGTGCGGCCCTGATTTACTGCTAATTGCGATCGTTCGTTCTGGAGATCGCGCGCCTCGTTATGCTTGATTGCCCCCGCCCCGCGCCAGTAAGTAGCACCGGTCGCGGGTGCGTCTGGCAATGCGGGCCACCAAGCGCCGACCAGCCATGCAGACCACTTGCCGGGTGGTAGGTCAGCCCCCACCACAGGTCGCCCTCATTTCCGCATCCTTGGCGATGACGTCGTCGGCCGCTGCCCGCCATGCAGGATCGCCACGTCCAGTCGAAAAGCTCGCTACGGCATTTGCATTGGTGTAGGCCTCGGCCAGTGCAAAGGCGGCGTCGCGCTCGTCGGGAGCCAGCGCTGGGGCCGTACGCAGTGCTTGCTCCAACATCACCGCGCCATTCACACCAGTTACGCGGGCGAGCGCTGGATCGCCGCCATTGGTGTCAATCTGCACAGAACGCGCAGCCAGCTTGTACACCTCACACAACTTCTGATGCGCTGCGGCGTCTCCTCAGCTGTATATGTCGGCGAGGCTGTCGTTGTTGGGGCCGCGGCGGATCCTGCGTTCCCTGGGCGCGTGAGTGCCACAACTAGTGCTGCGGCCCCGAGCACAACACCCACTATGGCGATGATGGCCAGGGCGACGAGTGGCCACGTGCGCGGGCTTGCTACCGGCTGGGGAGGATAGTTCGGTACCCATTGCGCGGCGGGTGAGGGGTTAGTAGTCACGCCACAAGGCTATTCGTTGCCGTAAATGTGTTGCCGTGAGTGGAGCATGGGTCATCGTTGATGACCTTCGCGAGGATGCGTCGGCGGTGGTGGTAGCCAGAATCGAGCTGATATGTCGTCAGCCATGATATGAGCCTCCCGTCGCTGGCGCTGACCTTGCGGTCCAATCGTGGATTGGATAGGCGCATCGGGCAACTCACCTGCCCGTGTGGAGATATCGGCGGGTGGGTCTGCCGCACTGATAGGCGACAGTTTCGGCTACGCGGCCTGGGTGGCGCGACTGATCATGATTGCTTCGAATCTGACGGGGGCAACCGGCCGAGAGCGACTTGCCGACGGCGGCGGTCGTAGGTGCGTTTCGGTCCAGGTAGCGATCGCGATGCGCAGGTGCTCGCGGGTTTCCCAGCGGCGGCGACCGAGCACGTTCTTTCGCAGGAGGCTGAAAAACGACGCCATAGCGGCGTTGTCGCCGGCGGCCTGGACGCGACCCATGGCGCCGACCGTGCCGACCATGTCGTGGCGGGCCAGAGCGTGGACGAATGTATTGCTGCGATGGTGGCTACCCCCGTGGATCGGTTGATTGTGCTGGCAACGCGGCCGTGGCGCCCCTTTTGTCGCCGTTTGAGACCGGGGGGAATACCGGTTCTAGCGCCGCACGTGAGAATTCCGCGCGTTGCTCCGCTGACGGTGAATCCAGAGGGACGCCGAGTAAGACGGCAACGGCCGACAGGGCACCTTCCGGCCATGTCTCGGAGCGAGGTGGGGCCTGCCGTTCGGGTAGCGGGTGGTCGTCGTGGCCTGGGTGAGGCCATTCCTGTCGCGGCCGATTCCCACTCTCGTGGCTGTTGGGCTGGCGACGATGTCGAGGACAGATGTGGTTGCCACACCTCCAGGAGTGCGGGAGGGGCCCGATGCTTCCGCAGTCCCTTCTCCGGAGTGCAGGAGCATCGAGTGAATGGCGACAACTCATGCCGTAAGGCAGAATTCGCGCGTGGCTCCTTCGGCGTCGACTCCGTAGGATGTCCACCGCGGGTGGCCCGGGTGGCTGCCGAAGAGTCGTCATCAGCGGCGCTACGAGGCAGGAGCCGGTACGTTTTCGCCGATATGGATGACCCAAAACCCCGGAGGGTGCAGTGCAGCTTCGCTACATAAGTATCCCTCTGCTGATCGCCGAAGCCGGTGGTGATCCGTGGGCGATAGATCAAAGCCTCCAAGCGGGTCGCCCGGCGCAGATTTCGGACCTGGGGGGGCGTTTCATGCTGCCGGCCGGTGCACCGCGGAGGCGGACGCCGCGTTTGATCAGGCCCGGCGCCGCTTCGAGGAAGCCTGGAATCGGCAGAACGGCGAGCACCCGATCAACGACTCCGCTGAGGTGCAGCGAGTTGCCCAGTCGCTGGGCGCCCAGTCCCTGGAATTACCCAAGATCGGGGTGGATCTGGAAAACATCGCCGCCGCTTTGGCCGAGGTGCAGCGATCCTCGAGTGGGAAGATCGCTGGACTCGAGGGTCAGCTGCGGCAACTCGATGATGAGATCGGCCAGGCAGTGATGCTTGAGAGAAACCACCAGCTCACCGCTGAGGACAAGGCAGCACTGGATGCTTTCATGCACGCGTGCGAAGACGACGCGATTCGCGACACCCAGGCTGCCCTGGCTGAGCTGAATTCGATCCGCGACGGGTATTCAAATTTCCTGAGAACCGCGGAGAAAAGTCTGGCTGTCGACGGGTTCGACCCCGCTCGGATTTGGGGCGCCGACAATCACGAGCCGGAGTCGGCTGAACAAGCTGAACAAGACGTCCATGATGCACTCGCTGGTGACCAGGGTGCGGCTGGACGAGTCAATGCTGTACTGGGTTCTATCACCCCCGATCAGTTGGCGGGCAAGGTTCCGTTGACCGCCGAGCAGGCCTCGGTGTTGAGCCAGTTGCAAGCTCAAGAACACGGCATGTCCGTTGAGGCGCTCGCGGCCGCAGAGCAGCGCCTGGGCGCACAAAGGGGCATGATCGCCGATTCTTGGCAGCTGATGAGCAACCCGAATATGAGCTTCCCCAAGACTCCGCTGACCGTCGGGGCCAAGCAGGGTTCCGACACGGTAAAAGGTGGTGTTACGCAATTGCCTGAAAGCGTCCAGCAGGCGTTGAATTCGCCGGGAGCACTCTTCACACATCAAATGAACGACATCGCCGGTATCGTCAAGGACGGGGACAAGGGCTTTCAGACGAATACCGAGCTGGATCGCGCAATGATTCACAAGGCATCGGTCATGTTGGACACGCCGATCTGGCATGCCGACCCTGCCAGCCAAGGCCAAGACGTCGAACGCGATCCCGTTCTAGACCCGGCGGTCTCCAATGCCCTCTCGGCGGTCTCGCCGGATCACCAGGTGGTGCATGACACCATCACCGGAGCCGACCACGACAAGTTCCTGGAAAACATCACCCACCATTACTGGAAGGACAACGGCCAAGGTGTTGGGTCGCTGTTTTCCTGGACGGGAGACCCTGCGGTGGTGCAAGGTCCGCAGGAAGGGATCGCCGCCGACACCGCCCACGCCTACAGTTCATACATCGGCAACAACCAGCAGGAGTTGCTGCACCTTCCGGGGAACCACACCCTTGGCCAGGTGAACCCGAACCTGGTCCGCGATATGGCCCACGGGCTGGGGCCCTACGTCAACAACATCGCCGAGACATCTGGGGGATTACCGGGATTCGGTGATCCGCTGGACGGCAAAACCCTGTCTGGTGCGCTGCCGGTGGCCAAGGGTGTCTTCTCGGTGCTGAGCAGCGACAACGAGGCGGCCCAGTACTTCAACGGCCAGGCATACGCGCAGGCCGTGCTTCACGAGGGCGCCTTTGCCGCTGATCCCACGCATTCGGGTTACAACCAGCATCTGTACGACGCCGCGACGTTGCGGGCGCTGGTCGACGTCGGGGCCCACAACGGGTTTCAAGCCAACGAGGACAATGGTTATCACCAGGATGTCTCGGAATACCAGTCCAAGAAATCGGCATATGAAACGGGCTTACAAGGTCTCACCGCAGCTGGTGGCTTTGTCCCCGGGGTCGGCCGCATCGCTGGTCCTACCATCGGCGTCCTGGGCCAGAACCTGGAAAATGGCATCCTCGGGCCAGCACCGACCGCGCCGACCGAAAATCCGATACAGCCCATGTCTTTGGGCATGGCCGACCAGGAGATCCTCAACGCCATGCTCGGAACGGGACATACCGTCACCGGGTTGCCGCCCGGTTACATCGTCTACGACGACGACCACCCCAACGGGCGCATCGCGACGCTGGAAGAACTTGAGCCGCAAGGCATTACCCCCGGTCAATACAGCAACGTCATTGGTCCCGCTTTGTCGCAGTCGCTCGAACCCAGGCCTCCCAGCGAGAGCTTGTCCCCGGATGCGGCGTTGGTCAGCCGCTACGACGATATCGTTGGTGTCCCGCACCCCGATCAGGGCAGGAAGTGATGCGAATCCGACCCGAGTTGCGAACCATCGCAGCGTTTTTGGCGGTTGCTGTGCTGTTGGTCGGCGGATGCGGTTCGGGTGGGCGCTCGGGTGAGGGTCCGGCCAGTACGTCTGCGGTGGCGCCGGCGGGCTGGCCTGCGGCGCTGGACGATTTCACTATGGTGTGGACGGCCGAACCCGGTATCGACGTGACCGCGTGGCCCGCGGTGGTGGTGCGTGCCTACACCGAGTCGTTCCTGCTGGCCTCCATCACCCGTGATGACAAGTATCTTTATCCGGGTTTTGCGCAGTCGGTTGATCCCAACAAATCCATCCACGATCCGATCAGCACACAGTTTCTGTGGCCCAAGACCGACGACCCGCGGGAGCCTCGGTGGGTGGGCACCCAGCGCGATCACATTCTGTCGGTGACGACATCCGGCCGCGACGTGACGGTAATAGTCTGCGAATACACGTTCGGCGTCGCCAGTGAAAGCTATTTGCGTGGAGGATGGTGGCGCGCGCATGTTGTAGGGCCAGAACCGTATTCGGGTATCGATAAGATGCGGATCACCATGACCGCTCCTGTCAAGCCTGTTGCGCCGCTGCCCGCCCAGCAGGGACCGGCGCGCGCGCCGTCGATCGATGTTTTCGCCGGTTGGAGGATCACCAGCCGCCAGGGTGGGTGGTTCGTCGCAGCTGGAGTGGGGTCGGACTGGCCGGGTGCTGCCGAAGACAGAGACACCTGTCTCGCGAAGGCGCCCCCGCACCCCGACCTTGTGCCCGGCGAGGAATATGACCGGTCGTTGTTTCCGACCCTGCCGGCGTCTCCCGGCTGGCCGTCAACGAGCGCGAATGCATGAGAAGGTCAAGCCTCGCAGCGTTTTTGGGGTGAAGGTTCGACGAGTACGCCTGCGGCGCCGCCGCGGGTTGGCCTGCGGCGCTGGACGATTTCACCCTGGTGTGGACGGCTGAACCCGGTATCGACGTGACCGCTTGGCCCGTTGTGGTGGCGTGCGTGTGCACCGATGAGTCCGGTTCGGTTGAGGTAGGGCCACTGAGCTGAGACGACGGGACGGTGGCGCCCAAGGCGGAGAAGACAGTTCCGGGACTACCGAGGTCGGCTCAGAACTCCGCTTACACCTTCCAACCGTCCTTGCAACACTTCGACAACATCTCTCGATGTCGGCGCGCTGGCGTGTCAAGGTAGCGCATGCCCGGCAGCCGATGGATGAAGGGCGCCGTCGTCATCGGCGTGTTCGGGGTGGTGTTGACGACCATCCCGCCGGTGGCCGCCGACACCTCCGGGGTGGTGGCTCCGCCCTCGCCAACCGCGCCGTGCGACGCCATCAGCCCCATCGCGGTCCCGTGTGTTGCGCTCGGCAAGGCCACCGATGCGTTCGGCGCCGAATGCCGCCGGGTCGGCATAGCCGACGCGCACTGTGTTCTGCCATTGGCGCACAAGGTAACTCAGGCTACGCGGGACGCCTACCTGCAATCTTGGGTCCACCGCGTGGCGCAGTTCCAGTACGCGCTGCAGGACGAGTTGCCGCTACGGCAGGCCCAGTGGCTGGGCACCCACAACTCGTTCAACAGCCTCAGCGAGTCTTTCACGCCCTCGCATGCCGACTCGAACCAACAGCTTTCGCTGGCCCAGCAGCTCGATATCGACGTCCGTGCGCTGGAGTTGGACCTGCACTACATCCGGCGGCTCGACCTCGTCGGCGGACGTGGGGTGACGGTGTGTCACGGGCTCGGACCGGACAAGGCCAACCTGGGCTGCACCACCGAACCGGCCTTTGGCAACGTGTTACCCGAAATCGCCAACTGGCTCGGCACGCCGGCACATTCCGATCAGGTCATCCTGCTCTACCTCGAAGACGAGTTGAAGGACGCGCGCGCGTACGCCTCGGCGGTTGGCACCCTTGACGGTGTCTTGCGTCGTCCGGACGGCAGCAGCCTCATCTACCGACCCAACCCGGCCCAGCGCGCCGCAGACGGCTGCGTGCGGCTGCCGCTTAACCTGTCGCGCAATGACGTTCGCGCATCTGGTGCACAGGTTGTGGTGGTCGGCTCGTGTGCATCCGGGTGGGCGTCGGATGTTTTCAACTGGGACGGTGTCGAGGTGGAGAAGGGCTCCACCTCCGGCTACCGGGCCTATCCGGCTTGCGACGCCACCTACGGCGCGGGCACCTACGCCTCCAGACTGGTCCGCTACTACGAGGACTCCACTTTGGTCTCCGCCCTGGTCAAACCGACCCGGCCGCCGACGGATCCGGAAGCACTCGCACCGGCGAAAGCCAAAGCCATGATCGACTGCGGCGTCAATCTGTTTGGCTTCGACCAGCTGCTGCCAGAGGACGGACGGATCCAGGCGTCGCTGTGGAGTTGGGCACCAGATGAACCTCGCGCCGGCGCCGGCGAGTGCACCTTGCAGGACCGGGACGGACGTTGGGTGTCGGCGCCGTGTACCGACGCGCACCCCGCGGCCTGCGTGACCGCGGCGGGAACATGGGCGGTGACCTCGACGGCCGTCACGTTCGCGGGTGCTCCGTTGGCCTGCACCGCCGCTGGGGCCGATTTTGCACTGCCCCGATCCGGTGATCAGAACGCCCGGTTGCACGCCGTGTCCAGCTTGGTCGGGGGTGCGTGGGTGCGATACACCCTCTCGCCGGGAACCTGACGCGCGCAGGGTGGTCAGCGGCCCTAACGGCCAAAGAATCCCGATTGCTCCGTGCGGGTGTTGATGGCGCCGGAATCGTACTTGCCGGAGTTCATGAAACCGGAGTTGTAGCCACCGCTACCCGAGTTGAAGAAGCCAACGTTGGAACCGCCGCCGCCAGCGCCCACGCCGGACCCCGCCACGCCGCCGACACCAGGTTCGCGATCGATGAGCGGAAAGACTGCGCCGCCGCGCCCAATTCATCGGACAACCCAGCCCAGGCCGCCGACGCCTGCAACATCGGTCCCGAACCCGCGCCGGAATAGATCAACAATGAATTGATCTCAGGCGCCCGCATAACGTAATTCATTCCCAGTGAAGCCTTCCCCCGTGCACACCGATGCGAGTCGCCAATTCGGCGATCACGAAAGCCCATTTGCCGCAGGGGCAGAAACTTGGTTTCCGAAATCCGGGCTGATCCGCTCACGAACTGCGTCTGACAGTCGCCGGTGGTTTCTGAGTGACCCCCGCGTCATGACGACGTCGCCGGGGGAGCGGGCTAGTCGCCGCGGTCAAGTAGCGACGAGGACCCCAGCACCCGCTGGATCTCGACTTCGATGACCACCCGTCGCGGGTTGGGCCGGGGGGTGCGATAGCGCTGTGCGTAACGCAATTCCGCGTCACGCACGGCGTCGAGGTCGTTGTTCACCAGGGCATTGCCTTCCAGTGACAGCCACCGCGCACCATCCACTTGGCTGAGCACCGCGATCCCGCCCCGGTCGGCGTTGACCGCCTTCTGGGAACCGCCGGTGGTGATGACGCGTGCGATGTGGGTGTGGGGATCGAAGGTGAACCCCACCGCCACCACGTGAGGTGAGTTGTCGGCCCGTAGCGTGGTCAACATGGCCAAATGGCGCTCGGAGAGAAACGCCAGCGCGTCATTGGTAAGCCGGGTAGTCGTCTTGGCCATCGCTACCCACGCTAGCGCAGGCGATAATCGCAGCCGTGGACGACACGAGCGCAGGTCCGGTGGTAATTTTCGGCGGTCGCAGCGAGATCGGCAGTGAACTCGCGCGCCGGCTGGCTCCGGGGGCGACGGTGATACTGGCGGCGCGGGGCGCCGACCAGCTTGACGTGCAGGTCGCCGCCCTGAAGACCGCCGGCGCGGCGGCGGTGCACACCCGCGAGTTCGACGCCGACGACGTGGCCGGCCACGGCCCGTTGGTTGCCTCGATCGTCGCCGATCACGGGCCGATTGGTACCGCGGTGCTGGCTTTCGGGATCCTGGGCGACCAGGCCCGTGCGGAGCGCGACGCCGAGCATGCCATCGCCATTGTGCACACCGACTACGTCGCTCAGATCAGTCTGCTCACCCACCTGGCGGCGGCGATGCGCACCGCCGGCCGCGGGGCGCTGGTGGTGTTCTCCTCGGTGGCCGGGGCGCGGGTACGTCGCGCCAACTATGTCTACGGATCGGCCAAGGCCGGCCTGGACGGCTTCGCCAGCGGATTGGCCGACGCGCTGCACGGCACCGGGGTGCGGTTGCTGATCGTGCGGCCCGGTTTCGTCATCGGGCGGATGACCGAGGGCATGGCCCCCGCACCCCTATCGAGCACCCCGGACCAGGTGGCCGCCGCCACCACGCGGGCACTGGCCAAAGGGTGGCGCACCGTCTGGATTCCGTGGGCACTGCGGCCGATGTTCTTCGTGCTGCGGCTACTGCCGCAATTCGTGTGGCGAAAGATGCCGCGATGATTGTCGTGGTCGGTATCGGCGCCGACGGCATACCCGGGCTATCCGATGCGTCGCGCTGCGAACTGCAAAGAGCCACAATAATTTACGGCTCCAAACGGCAGCTTGACCTGCTCGATGAGACGGTCACCGCCAGTCGTCGTGAGTGGCCGTCGCCGATGCTGCCGGCGCTGCAACAACTGCCCGCCGATGGACCCGACATCCACGTTGTCGCCAGCGGCGATCCACTGATGCACGGCATCGGCGGCACCCTCATCCGGCTGTTCGGCCCCGAACACGTCAGGGTCGTGCCGCACGTTTCCGCGGTGACGCTCGCGTGCGCCCGAATGGGCTGGAACGTGCATGACACCGAGGTGATCAGCCTGGTCACCGCGCCGCCGCACACCGCGCTACGCCGCGGCGGGCAGGCGATCATCTTGTCCAACAGCAAGGCCACGCCCTCGCAGCTGGCGGCGCTCCTGCATGCGCACGGCAGCGGTGACTCCGAATTCAGCGTGCTCGAACAGCTCGGCGGTCCGGTCGAGCGCCACCGCCACGGCACCGCCAGAAAGTGGGCCGCCGAGGCCCCCGTCGACGTCGACGACCTCAACGTCATCGCCATCCGCTATCTGCCCGAGGCGCGGGTACTGGCGCCGCCCGACGACGCCTTCGCTCACGACGGCCAGATCACCAAACACGGCATCCGCGCGCTGACCGTGGCGGCCCTGGCGCCGCGGCCGGGTGAGCGACTATGGGACGTCGGCTCGGGCTCGGGCAGCATCGCCGTCCAGTGGTGCCGCAGCTGGCCGGGCTGCACCGCGGTGGCTTTCGAGCGTGACGAGCGGCGCCGGGCCAACATCGAATCCAACGCGGTGTCCTTCGGGGTAAGCGTCGATGCGCGCGGCGAAGCGCCGCTGGCGTTCGAGGGCACCGCCGAACCATCGGCGATCTTCCTCGGCGGTGGCCTGACCCAGCCCGGTTTGCTCGACAGCTGCCTGGGCCACCTGCCCACGGGCGGGCGCCTGGTCGCCAACGTGGTCACCGCGGAGTCGGAAGCCGCGTTGGTGCACGCGCACTCGCGCCTCGGCGGCCAGCTGCGACGATTCCAGCACTATCAGGGCGAGCCGCTGGGGGGCTTCACCGGCTGGCGCCCGCAGATGCCGGTCACCCAATGGGCGGTGACCAAGCGATGACGGTCTATTTCATCGGCGCCGGGCCGGGGGCAGCGGATCTGATCACGCTGCGCGGTCAACGGCTGCTCCAAAGCTGCCCGGTGTGCCTGTACGCAGGCTCGATCATGCCCGATGACCTACTCGCTTACTGTCCGGTTGAGGCGAAAGTCGTCGACACCGGTCCGCTCACCCTCGAGCAGATCATCACCGAACTCGCCGCCGCTCACGCCGCCGGCCACGACGTGGCCCGGCTGCACTCGGGTGACCCGTCGCTGTACAGCGCGCTGGCCGAGCAGTGCCGCCGACTCGACGCGCTGGGCATCGGCTACGAAATCGTTCCGGGCGTACCGGCGTTCGCCGCTGCCGCGGCCGCACTCAAGCGCGAGTTCACCGTGCCCGGGGTGTCGCAGACCGTCACGTTGACCAGGATTTCCACCCTGTCCACGCCGATGCCGCCGGGGGAGGACCTGGCTGCCCTGGCCAAGCCCGGCGCCACGCTGGTGCTACACCTGGCCGCCGCGCAGATCGATGCCATCATCCCGCAACTGCTGGCCGGAGGCTACCGACCCGAAACACCCGCCGCGGTAGTCGCTTTCGCCAGTTGGCCGCAACAGGCCGTGCTGCGCGGCACGCTGTCCGACATCGCGGCACAGATGCACAACGCCAACATCACCAAGACCGCGGTCATCGTCGTGGGCGACGTGCTGGCGGCCGACGGCTTCACCGACAGCTACCTGTACTCGGTGGCCCGCCGGGGGGCGCATTGACGCGGCTATTGCTGCTCGGCGGCACCAGCGAGGGGCGCGCCCTGGCCGCCCGGCTACATCCGCAGGTCGACCTGGTCAGCTCGCTGGCCGGGCGGGTGCCCGACCCCGCGCTGCCGGTTGGCCCGGTGCGCATCGGCGGGTTCGGCGGTGTCGACGGGCTGCGACGCTGGCTCGTTGACGAGCGCATCGACGCCGTGGTGGACGCCACTCATCCGTTCGCGGCGACCATGACCGCCCACGCCGCCCAAGTCTGTGCCGAACTGGCCTTACCCCACATCGTCTTGGCTCGCCCACCATGGGATCCGGGGGCGGCCCTGGTGGTGAGATCCGACATCGAAGCGGCGGAATCGGTAGCACAACAACGGTTCTCGCGGATATTTCTGACCACCGGCCGATCCGGCACGGCGGCCTTCATCGACAGCGACGCATGGTTTCTGATTCGCGCGGTCACCGCGCCTGACGGCGCCTTGTTGCCGCGTCGTCACCAGCTGGTGCTCTCCCGGGGGCCATACCACTACGACGACGAGGTGAGGCTGCTGCGCGAACACCGGATCGACGCACTGGTCACCAAGAACAGCGGCGGCGCCATGACCCGCGCCAAACTGGATGCCGCTGGCGCACTCGATGTCCCGGTGGTGATGGTGGCGCGACCGCGGCTACCGGCGGGCGTGAGCAGTGTCGGCACGGTCGAGGAGGCCGCCGCTTGGGTCGCGCTCCTGCGCTAGCTACGTCAGCCGGTTAGATCGTCGCGCTCGTTGTCGGCGAGCAGCGCGTCGCGCGCCCGGGCGACACGGGACCGGATGGTCCCCACCGGGCAGCCGCACACGGCGGCGGCGTCGGTGTAGGACAGGCCCAGCAGCTGGGTCAACAGCAGCGCCTCCCGCTGATCGGAGGTCAGCTGGGCGATCATCGTGGTCACTTCCACCAGGTCTTCGAAGCCGCGAGCGCGCCGTCCACGGTCAAGGAGCAGCTCGGGGTCCACCCCGTGTGCGGCGCGCGGCCGTGCTTGCAGGTGGCGGATGTGATCGGCCACCACCCGCCGTGCGATCGCCAGTAGCCAGGTTCGAGCACTGGACCGCCCGCCGAACCGCCGGATGGCGCCGATGGCGCGCAGGAAGGTCTCCTGGGTCAGATCGTCGGCGCTGCCCGCGTCCGACAGGTAGGCCACAAAACGCCACACGTCTTGCTGGGTGGCTTTGATGAACGCTTCGAATGCCCGCGCGTCACCATCCGCGGCCGCCAGAGCCAATGCTGTGACGGCCTCGTCGTCCGGTGACGTGGTCATGGGCAAATACCTTAACCGGGCAGGTGCGGCGCCCTACGACCGGCCGTCGTAGAGCGCCGCGGCGGGGCCGCCCCACGCCGCAGCGCCGGGGAAGCGACACGCTGAAACCGGGATCGTGGGACACTCGTTCGCGATATGCGTCCCTCAAACCCGCGGTCGGCGGTAAACCGGCGTCAGTTGCTAGCGGCGATGGCTGCGTTGGTCCCGCTTTCGGCATGCTCCAAAGCGGCCAGTGATCAACACTTGGCCTCGACGATGGCGGTGCCCAGCCCGGACCTCGAAAGCCGCTTTGCTGAACTCGAGCAGAAGTACGAGGCACGACTGGGGGTGTACGTGCCGGGAACCGACGCGACGGCGGCGGTCGAGCATCGCGGCGATGAACGATTCGCCTTCTGCTCCACGTTCAAGGGGTTGCTCGGTGCCGCGGTCCTGTACCGGTATTCGATTGCCCATCTCGGCACGGTGATCACCTACAACAGTGCCGATATCCGGTCGACGTCGCCGATCACCGAGCAGCATCTGGCGACCGGGATGAGCATCGGCGGGCTGTGCGATGCGACGATTCGCTACAGCGACGGCACCGCGGCCAATCTGTTGCTCCAGGACATCGGCGGTATCGCGGCCTTCAACGAGTACCTGCGGAGCCTGGGTGACTCGGTAAGCCGGCTTGATCAGATGGAACCAGAGCTGAACCGCAATCCGCCCGGAGACGTGCGCGACCCCCCCATGCCATCGCTATGGACTATCAACAGGTGGTTCTCGGTGACGCGTTGCTCCCCGAGAAGCGCGACAAGCTGATCGACTGGTTGGGGCGCAGCACCACCGGTGCCAAGCGAATCAGGGCCGGATTCCCGGCTGACTGGCGGGTGATCGACAAGACCGGCTCGGGCGAATACGGACGGGCCAATGACGTTGCGGTGGTGTGGTCACCGGGTGGCACGCCCTACGTGGTGGCGATCATGACCGATCGAGTCGGCGGCGGCCCCGAGGCCCCCTGGTGTGATCCGCTGGTAGCCGACGCGGCCAAGTGCGTGGCCGACGTTCTCGCACAGTGGTCTGCCTGAGCCTGCATTTGCCTGAATTGGCCGGCGGCGTGCGCTAGCCACATGTATCGGCATCGTCTTGGTTCGCTCCGCCGGCCTTCATATATACCCTACGGGGTATGGTATAAATGGTCGTCGGGAGGATGTCGTGAGCGAAGGAGGGGACGGGTGAGTTGGCGCATGTCAGCAACTGGTCGTCCCGTGTCGTGCCGGCATGCGTGGGGCGGTGAAAGTGGTGTTGACGTGGTCAGGGCGGGGCGTTCTTTGGGCCTGATGACCACCGCTCGCAGGGGCAAATGGCCCTATTCCACGCGACAGCGGGCGAGCCAGACTAATTCGGTGGCTAGGGGCCATGAGCGAAGGGAAACGTAAGTGTTCACCTTTCTGAAGCGGGCGTGGGTGCCGATCGTTGTTGTTATCGCGGTCGCCATCGGGGGCACAGCGGTCGATCGTCTTCGGGGTGTGTTCGGCTCCGACGAGATCTTCTCGTCGACCGGCAGCAGCGTGGAGACCATCGTGCCGTTCAACCCAAAACAATTGACCTACGAGGTTTTTGGGCCAAGTGGTACGGCTGGCAGCGTGAGTTATCTGAACAAGAACGCCGAGCCCGAGGAAGCGGATTTCAGCACCCTGCCCTGGACCCGCACGATCACGACGACAATCCCGGCGATCATCGCCAACATCGTGGCGCAGGGCAACAGCGACAGCATTGGTTGTCGCATCACCGTCAACGGTGACGTCAAGGACGAGCAATCCGCGCAGGGACACCACGCCCAGACCTTCTGCTTGGTGAAAGCAGCATGAGCGGCAAGAGCGGCAACGACCGCCCCCGATTCATGCGGATGGTGCGCGCGTTCGCGATACCGATCATCCTGATCTGGCTGTTGCTGACCATCGCGGTCAATGTCTTCGTGCCGCAAATCGAGTTTGTCGCAAGGGATAACGCGGTGACGATGTCGCCGCAAGATGCGCCCGCGATGATCGCCGCCAAGCGCATCGGCAAGACGTTCCACGAGTCCGACTCGGACAGCATCGTGATGATCGTTCTCGAGAGCGACAAGGAACTCGGCGACGCCGCACACCGCTACTACGACGGCCTGGTGCAAAAGCTGGAGGCCGACACCGAACACGTCCAGCACGTCCACAACCTGTGGGCGGACCGAATCACGGCCGCGGGTGTTCAAAGTGGCGACGGCAAAGCCGCCTACGTGCAACTGAACATCGCGGGAAACCAAGGCAGCACCCTGGGTAACGAGTCTGTCGACGCGGTGCGCGCCATCGTGGACCGGTCACCGCCACCTGACGGAATGCGGGTCTACATCACCGGTCCGGGGGCTTTGACCACCGACATGAACGAGGCCGCCGACAAGAGCATGTTCAAGATGATGGGCGTGACCGGCGTGGTCATCATGATCATGCTGTTCATCGTCTATCGCTCGGTCAGCACGGTGCTGCTGGTGTTGGCGATGGTCGGTTTCGAGATGGGCACCGCCAGGGGAGTCATCGCCCTGCTCGGGCACCACCATTTGCTGGGGTTCTCGACGTTCGTCGTGGCCATGTTGTCATCGCTGGCAATCGCGGCGGGCACCTACTACGCGATATTTCTCATCGGCCGTTACCAAGAGGCACGCCAGGCCGGTGAAGATCGCGAGACGGCCTACTATTCGATGTTCCGCGGCACCTATCACGTCATCTTGGGCTCGGGGCTGACGATCGCCGGCGCAAGGTTCTGTCTGCACTTGGCTCGGCTGTCCTACTTCAAGGCACTGGGCATCCCCTCTGCGTTGGGGTTGTTGGTTGTCATTGCCGGTGCGCTGACGGCGGCGCCGGCCATCGTCGCGGTGGCCACCCGGTTCGGCCTGCTCGATCCGCGACGGATGATCAAGGTCCGCGGCTGGCGGCGCATCGGTACCGCGACCGTCCGCTGGCCTGGGCCGGTGTTCGTGGCGTCACTGCTGATTGCCCTGGTCGGGATGATGGTCGTGCCGGGCATGAAGATCAGCTACAACGATCGCTACTACATCCCGCGTAACTTGCCGTCCAACGTTGGGTACGTCGCCGCGGAGCAGCATTTCAGTGCGGCGAGACTGAACCCCGACATCCTCATGATCGAGGGCGATCATGACATGCGTAATTCCTCGGACATGATTCTGCTGGACCGGATCGCTAAGGAGGTGTTCCGGGCACCGGGTATCGCGCAGGTGCAAAGCATCACCAGGCCCCTGGGCAGCCCCATCGAGCACTCGTCGATTCCGTTCCAGGTCAGCATGCAAGCGCTGCCGATACAACAGAATCTGAAGTTCATGAAAGAGCGCACGGCCGACATGCTCAAGATGAGCGACGACCTGGGCGCCATGATCGCCTCGATGGAGCGCATGCAGGGTCTGCTGGGTCAGATGAGCGGCACGACGCACCGGATGGTCGGCGACATGGGCGAAATGCGGGTCACGCTCAACGAAATGCGGGATCATCTGGCCGATTTCGATGATTTCGCGCGACCGTTCCGCGGCTACCTGTACTGGGAACAGCACTGCTTCAACATCCCGGTCTGTTGGGCGTCGCGATCGGTCTTTGACGCCATCGACGGCGTCGACAAGTTCAGCGAGAACATGGACGCGCTGATCGGCGATATGAACGACGTCGACTCGATACTGCCCCGGATGCAGGCCGAGTTCCCGTCGATGATCGCGGTGGCAACCTCCATGCGAGGCACGCTGCTCACCCTGCACAGCAGCTTCTCGGGGCTTGTCACACAGATGTCGCGGATGACCGACACCGCTAGCGCGATGGGCCAGGCGTTTGACGCTTCCAAGGCCGACGACTACTTCTATCTGCCGCCGGAAGCGTTCGACAACCCTGACTTCCAGCGGGGTCTGAAACTGTTCTTGTCATCGGACGGTAAGGCCGCGCGCTTCATCATCACCCACGACTCCGACCCGGCAACTCCGAAAGGTATCGCGGCGGTCAAGCCGGAACTCAATGCCGCGCGCCAAGCGGTGAAGGGGACGCCGCTGGCCGACGCCAAGTTCTATCTCACCGGGACAGCGGCGATCTACAACGACATCCAAACCGGTTCCAAGTACGACATCCTGATCGTGGGAATCGCGGCGCTGACGTTGATCTTCGTGGTCATGGTGATCATCACCCGGGCCTTGGTGGCTTCACTGGTGATCGTCGGAACGGTGTTGCTGTCGTTGGGCGCCGCATTCGGGCTGTCCGTGTTGGTCTGGCAGCACATCCTGGGCCTGGACTTGAACTGGATCGCGCCGGTGTTCGGGGTGATCATTCTGTTGGCGGTCGGATCCGACTACAACCTGCTGCTCGTTTCGCGCTTCCAGGAAGAGATCGGCGCAGGACTGAAGACCGGCATCATTCGCTCGATGGGTGAAACGGGCGGTGTGGTGACCGCGGCCGGACTGGTGTTCGCCTTCACCATGTTGTCCATGGTTGCCAGCGACCTGCGCTCGATTGGCCAGGCCGGCAGCACGATTGGTCTCGGCCTGTTGTTCGACACCCTGATCGTGCGCTCGCTGATGACGCCATCGGTGGCCGCGCTGCTCGGACGCTGGTTCTGGTGGCCGCTGCGAGTGCGGCCGCGCCCGGCCAGCTACATGCTGGGCCCCTTCGGGCCGCGCCGGCTGGTTCGTTCCCTGCTGCTGGGCGAGCCCACAGATGTGGCGACTTCCCAGCCGGCTGGATACGGTGGTTCGCCTGAACGTTCTAACGGCGATCCGGCCACTGTCCCAGCAGCTGCTCCGGCGCCGGAGACGGGCGGTGCTGGCGGGAGCGCTCGTTAGCTGGCCCGACAACCGAAGGAGCCAGCGCCGAAGTGAACGACGATCCGCGTGCCGACATCGTCTCTCGTCAGTACCAGCGGTGGGTCTACCCGCATCCCATCGAGGATTTGCCGGCATGGACCTCAGCCAACTGGGAGTGGTTCGATCCGGTGTACTCCCACCGGATTCTGTGGCCGGACCGGGCATACCAGCCCGATCTCGATATCTTGATCGCCGGCTGCGGAACCAACCAGGCAGCGATTTTCGCGTTCACGAATCGATCGGCGAAGGTCGTCGCCGTCGATGTCAGTCAGACTTCACTGGATCATCAGCAGTATCTGAAAGACAAGTACGGGCTGACCAACCTCGAGTTGCATTTGCTGCCAATCGAAGACCTGCACACGCTGGGGCGTGACTTCGATCTCGTGGTATCCAGCGGCGTCCTGCACCACATGGCAGATCCGCTGACCGGAATGAAGGCGCTGGCCGGTTGCCTGCGCCCCGATGGCGTGGTCGCGGCGATGCTGTACGGCAAGTACGGTCGCATCGGCGTCGATCTGCTGGATTCGGTTTTCCGCGACCTGGGTCTGGGCCAGGACGACGTTTCGGTGACGATGGTCAAGGAAGCCATCGCTCTGATGCCGCCCTACCATCCGGTTCAGAACTATCTGAAAAAGGCTCGGGACCTGACCTCCGATGCTGCCTTGGTCGATACCTTTCTGCACGGCCGCCAACGCAGCTACACCGTGGAGGAGTGCGTCGACCTCGTCGCGGACGCCGGATTGGTATTCCAGGGCTGGTTTCAGAAGACACCGTACTATCCGCACGATTTCTTCGTGCCCAACAGCAAGTTCTATGCGGCGGTGAACGCGTTGCCGGAGCCGAAACTGTGGTCGGTGATGGAGCGCGTGGAAACATTGAACGGCGTCCATCTGTTCATGGCCTGTCACCCGGATCGGCCCAAAGAGTCTTACACGATTGACTTTTCGGCCGCAGACGCGTTGGACTACGTTCCGGTGCTGCGGACGCGCTGTGTGGTGTCGGGCAACGAAATGATCTGGCCCGGTTTCCAGATGACGCCCAAGCCAGAGCAGCTGGCCTTCTTACGCAAGGTCGACGGCCGTCGCACCATTGGAGAAATCGTGGCCGGTGTCGCGCAAAGCGGCGAGGGCCCCGGGGGCGGCATCGCCGAACTCGAGGAGTTCGGCCGCCACCTCTTCAAGTCGCTGTGGCGGCTGGATTTCATTGCGGTGGCGCTCAATACCGGCCCAGCCGGCTAGGGGTAGTGGCGGGGCGTGAACACCCGGTCGGTCGAATCAACGGCATACCACTGGGTTTGGGACGAGCCGATGATCAGCAGGCAGCGCATGTCGACGTCGGCTGGGTTCAGGTCGGCCAGGCGCACCACGCGGACATCCTCATCGGGTCCGGACACATTGCGGCCGATCACCACCGGAGTGCCTGGGTCCCGGTGTTGCAGCAGCAGCTCTCGCATCGCGCCGACCTGCCACGTCCGAGTCTTCGACGCCGGGTTGTAGATCGCCAGCACCAGGTCCGCCGCGGCGGCAGCGCCAAGGCGTGCCGCGATCACCTCCCACGGCTTGAGCCGGTCCGACAGCGAGATCACCGCGTAGTCATGTCCCAGCGGGGCGCCGACCCGACTGGCCACGGCCTGGGCCGCCGTCATCGCGGGAATGACCCGAACCGGCACCCCGGGCCACTGTTTGGCCTCCTCGAGCACGGCAGTGGCCATTGCGAACACGCCCGGGTCGCCAGAAGACACCACCGCCACCGCGCGCCCCTGCTCGGCCAGCGAGCAGGCCAGCCGGGCTCGGGCGGGTTCGTCGGTGTTGTCGCTGGGATGACGCCGCTGGCCGTCACGGACCGAAATCCGGTCCAGGTAGGGGCCATAGCCGATCAGGTCGGTCGCCCGTGCCAGCTCCCGGCGGCTCTGTGGCGTCATCCAGTCCGTGTCGCCGGGGCCCAATCCGACCACGGCAACGGTGCCGGCGACCACCGTGCTCCGACGGCCGCCAGGCAGCATGGCCAGCGAAAAATAGGGCACGCTGGCTTCGTCGACGTCGGCGGCTGGCAACACGCGCTGCCCCGGCGTGCTGGCTCGCTCCACGTAGAACGTGTCATCGAGCTGGCCGGAAGTCGAAAGTGCTTCGCGGACATTGTGATACGAACGTCCCAGCTTGAGCACCACGGCCGCGTCGACGTCGGCGAGGCGACGGGTCAGCTCGGCAACCGGCAGGGTGCCGGGCAGCACCGACAGCACCTCGTCGCCGGCCACCAGCGGGGTGGCGATGGCCGCGGAGGCGGCGCTCACCGAGGTCACCCCCGGCACGATGACGGCGTCGAACCGCTGGGTCAACCGGGTGTGCAGGTGCATGTATGAGCTGTAGAACAGCGGGTCTCCCTCGGCGAGCAGCGCCACGTTGCGCCCGGCATCGAGGTGCGCGGCAATGCGCTCGGTGGCCTGCTCATAGAAGTCCTCGAGCGCGCCGGCGTAACCGCCGGGATGATCGGTGGTTTCGGTGGTCACCGGATAGATCAGATGCTCCTCGATCTGGCGGGGCCGCAGATACCGTTCCGCGATGCCGCGGGCAATGCTGCGGCCGTGCCGGGCGCTGTGGTAAGCCACCACATCCGCCTCGCCGATCACCCGGGCGGCCTTGACCGTCACCAGCTCTGGATCACCGGGCCCCAGCCCGACACCCCACAGTGTGCCCCGATCGGTCATTCGCTGTCGTTCGCAATCGCGTTGACGGCGGCCGCGGCCATGGCGCTACCGCCGCGGCGGCCACCTACCACCAGATAGGACATGCCGCGCGGTCTGTCGATGAGTTCCTGCTTGGACTGGGCCGAGCCGACGAAGCCCACCGGACCGCCCAGCACCGCGGCCGGTGCTGGCGCCCCCTCGTCGATCAACTCGAGTAGCCGGAACAGGGCGGTGGGTGCGTTGCCGATCGCCAGCACCGCGCCGGCCAGCCGATCCGCCCACAGCTCCACCCCGGCCGCCGAGCGGGTCGTCTCGCGTCGCGCGGCCAGCCCGGCCGCCCTGGGATCGGCGACCAGCGACACCACCTGATTGTCGGCGGGCAGCCGTGCGACGGTTATCCCGGCCGCCACCATCGAGGAATCACACAACACCGGGGCACCATCGCGTAGCGCGGTCCCGGCCCGGGTGACCACATCAGCGGTGTAGGCCACGTGCTCGGCGACATCGACCTGTCCGCAGGTATGGATCAGCCGTACCACCACCCGTGCGATATCGGCGGGAAACCGACTCAGATCGGCCTCGGCGCGGATGGTCGCGAACGACTGTCGATAGATCTCCGCGGCGTCACGGATGTAGTCGAGCACTCGCTCACCCTAAGACGTCAGGCTTTTCGCAGCAGCCGGTAGCCCTGCGCGGTGGCTACCAATACCTCACCCGCCAGCGGGCTCCCACACGCCCGCTCACAGCCGACGAAGTGCCGGTGCACCCCGGAAGCTGCGGCTTCGGTACGCACCGACAGCGCCGCATCCGCCCGAACATCGGCGGCCGAGCTGGCGCAGCCGGGGCTGCCGGTGCACGCGCTGACGTTGAGCCAGGGAGAGTTCTCGTCGAACACCAACCCCAGCGGTGCGAGCACCCGCAGTGCGGTGTCGGCGATGGCTTCATCGAGATCAAATACCAGCACCGATCGCCACGGGGTGATCGCTATCGGAGCCTCGATCGCGGCGAGGAACTCCGCGACGCGGGCGGGCAGAATCCCCAGCGGCACCGCAGCGCCCAGCGTGACGCGGCCGTCCCGTTGCGGTATCCAGCCCACCGGAGCCTTGGTGACGGCCGGAAATCGCGAGCCCGGCGCGGCGCCGGGAACCAGGACGCTCGGATCGATCAATTCGTTTACCCGCCAGAAGTTTCCGCGCATCTGGGTGAATCTCACGGCCAGCTCCGTGAGGGTTGGCACCACGTCGTCGGGGGCCAGCCGGACACCGGTGTCACGCCCGTCCAGCAGCACCGCGCATCCGTCTGCCAACACGTGCACACCCACATCGGCACCCAGCCCGGACACATCGGCACGCCCGTCGTCGATGCTGAACCAGAACCGGCCGCCCAATTGCGCCAGCAGGGGTTCGGCGCAAATCGCGGCATCCAGCTCGCCGACCCACGACTGCAGGTCGGCCAGCCCGCCGACGCGGCCAGACAGTGGCGAGGCCACGATATTGCGGACCCGCTCATGGGTGGGTGACGGCAACAGCCCGGCATTGGCAATGGCGTCGGCCACCGCCATCACGTCGGTGATCGCGCGCAGTTGCAGGTTGCCGCGGGCGGTCAGCTCCAGCGTTGCCGATGCCAACTCGTTGGAGGCGCGGGCAAGCGCCGCCAACTGGTCGGCGGTGAGCCGGCCGCCGGGCAACCGAACCCGCACCAGAGCGCCGTCGGCGGCCTGATGCACTTGCAGCGCACCCGGACAGGCGTCGGCATCACGCGCACGGGTCACCTGCTCACGGTACGGGACGCAGCAAGCGCGCCGTATCAACCGACTCCGGGTGCGGCCCCGAAAGTGGGGTGACCCACGCAGCGGCTCAGGCCAGCATGCGGCGAGCACGCGCCAGTTCGGGCAGCGGGCTATCGGTGGGCATCCGGTTGAAAGCTTCCACGAGCGCCTGGCGGGCGGGCCCCCGCGTAGTTCGAAATCATCGAGTGCGGCGCGCAATTCGTAGAGCGGGGTGCCCTGTCGGCGGGCAAGGTCCAGGGCGGCGGCCAGCTCCGAACTACGGGTGGCGGGGTCGTCCTGGGTATGTGCGCGCAGCCGCAACAATTCGGCTTCGTAGAAGCACATTTCGGTGCTACGGCCCAACGCGATCGCCTCCTCCAAGCGGGCGCGGGCCTGCTCGCGATGCCCAGCGGCGGCCAGCGCCTGCCCGAGGGCACCCTCGAACAGGGTGACGTACACCGTTAAACCGGCCGCGCGAACGGTCTGCACCAGTTCGGTTGCGCGCGCGATGCTCGCGCCGATCACGGCCGGGTCATCCGACCCAATCGATGCCAGCGCGTCGACCGTGGCCCGCAGCGCCGTACCCCACAGTGCCCACACCTCGAACCCGTGCCGCTGGGCGTGGTCGATCAGGCCGGAGGCCGCCGCCGCGGCGTGGTCGAACCGGTGGGCTTAGACGTCCACCCAAATCTCGAAGAACCGCGCAAAGCCGACGCTGAAGGGACCGTGCGGGAAGCTGAGTCCGTCGGCCCGCCGGGCGGCCTGAGCAACCTGGGCCTGTGCCGCGCGCAGATCGCCGTGGGCGATCCGATCGAGAGCCAGCACACCGTGTGCCATGGTCAGCGGATCTGTCGGCGCGAACCACATGGCCTCGATTGTGTGCTGGTCTGCGGCCAGCAACTCCTCGACGGCGCACTGTATCTGCGGGCCCGCGGTGGCAAACGCACCGCGCAGCCACGCTGCGATGCCGAGACAGATCCTGATCAACAACCCGAAGAACTCCCGCCCGTCGGTGAGGCCAGCGCGTAACGCCTCGAATACTCCGGTAGAGCGGGCCAGGTCGCCCACCGCGAAGTAATACCCGGCCAGGGCGAGCAACGTCTCGAAGACCTCGTCATCACGGACCTCGGCCCCGCCCAACCGCAGGCAGCACTCGAAGTCGGTCGCGGTGGCGCGATTGAGCGGGCCCTCGGCAACGCTGGCGAGAAACCCCCGTTCCAGCCGCACCGCCATCTCCCGCAGATCGCGGGCGCGCTCGGCCCCCTGTCGATCGATCTGCGTGAGTGCGTTTGTCAGGTAGCCGCGGGCCTCGCCGACGGCGCCGCGGCGTCTGGCGGCGGTGGATGCCCGCTGGTACGCCGCTACGGCCTCGCCGTGGTTCTCGGCCCGCTCGTAGTGTGCGGCTACCAGCTGCCAGTCGGGTTCGCCGCCCGCCCCGCCGATCAAGGCGTTGGCCACCTTGGAATGCAGTTCGCGGCGGACGCTGGGCGGTGCCAACTCCGCGGCTACCTCGCGAAGCAACTCGTGGCGGAATCGCCAGCCGTTGGTACCCCACGGCTCGAACACCTGCGCATCCTCGAGTTCGCCCAGGACATCGTCGAGCGCGTCGTCACTCAGGTCGACCACCGAGGTCAACAAGCCACGATCCAGGTGGCGGCCGATGAGCGCGGCGGCCTCCACGACCGGGACGACGTTGGCGCTCGCGCGCAGCCGGGCCAGCAGGGGCTCGTAGAGGCCCTCCGGAACTCCGCTGGTGCGCAGGCCGGTGACGACCTGCTCGATGTAGAACGGCACGCCGTCGCAACGGCCAGCTATCGCCGCGCGATCGTCCGAGGACAGGCCGGGATCCAGAGCGTCGATCAGGGTATCGGTCTGTTCCTGGGTCAACGGCTTCAACTCGATCACTTCGACCGGCCACTGCCGCGGAAGCCAGTCGCCGGGGCGTCCGGTGATTACCAGCAGTAGTCGACCGGTTCCGTTGGCCAGCAATGAGCCGAGCATCTCGATGGTCGACGGGTCGAACCAGTGCGCGTCTTCGGCAATCACCAGTCCGGCGCGATCACCCACACTGGCCAGCACATAGTCCTGCACCGCTTGCTTGATCAGTTCGTAGAGCCGGCGGCCTTCGGCCGGCGCCGGCTGATATCCATACTCGGGTGCGATGCTCAGTACCGGCGCCAACAGCGGCACCGTGGTCAGCGGATCCAGACCACGAGCGCTGACCTCGGCTTCCAGCAGCCGTAGCCGCTCGTCCTGCGGGGTGAGCCGGCTGATGCCGCTGCGATGTTCCAGCAAGGTGCGGATGGGGTGCAGACCGGCGTCGGCGTGCAGCGACGATCCAGCCAACTCCAGCACCACCGCCCCCGAGTTCTCGGCGATCCCGGCGGCCGCGGCCGCCAACCGGGACTTCCCGATCCCCGGCTCGCCCCACAACACCAGCCCGGCAGTGGCGCGAGTGCCGGCCTGAACATCTGCCCAGTTGTCTTGCAGCCGCGCGACCTCGCGGTCGCGCCCCACCAGGGGCCCCCGCGCGGATCTGGCAGCAGTCTCCCGCTCGCCCAGTACCCGGTGATGCACGATCGGCTCCACGACTCCCTTGACCGCCGCAGCCGGGCACTCCTGCAGCTCGAAGGCGCCCTGAAGCAACGGCGCAACGACGTCGGAGACCACGACCGCTCCGGGCGGGGCCAGGCCCGCCACGCGCGCGGCCAGGTTGGCACCGAGTCCGTAGACGTCGTCTTGGCCGGTGTCCAGATAGACGAGCCCGCGATGAATCCCCACCCGGGCCGCAAGCTGACTCCCGACGCGGCGGCGCAGCTGTTCACCGAGGCGGGCCACCTGGTGGCTGATTTCCAAACCCGCCCACACGGCGCGGCGCGCATCATC
Organism: Mycobacterium liflandii; assembly: GCF_022354805.1. Lineage (NCBI taxonomy): Bacteria > Bacillati > Actinomycetota > Actinomycetes > Mycobacteriales > Mycobacteriaceae > Mycobacterium > Mycobacterium liflandii. The sequence continues at coordinate 3,476,772 of NZ_CP023138.1, forward strand.
CTCATGGGCTTGGGGGTAGCCGAATACCGCCAGCAGCCCCTCGCCCTTCGGCGAGCCGATGTGGCCGCCAAACCGGTTCGCGATCTCCAGCACCAGGTCTCGATAGCGGCCCACCAACAGCCCGTAGCTACAGGGCTCCAGTCGGGTCGAAAGAATGGTGGCGTCGACCAGGTCGGCGAACAGGATGGTCAAGCGGCGGATCTCACCGCCGGTGCTGCGCAGCGTCAGCAGATCCTCGGCATCGGCGTTGCCTAAGTCGACGGCAAGCACCTGCCCGGCCAGCTCACTGGCGGCACCTCGATCACCACGGTTGATCGCCGCTACCGCCTGATCCAGCAATTCATCGATCGACGTCCCAGCTGGATGGTCAACGTCGTCGTTCGCCGCACCGCGCGGCCTGGAGTCGGGCATCGCCAACAATCGTGTCACCGTCGGCGGGTGATCGGGGAAGGAAAATGCCCCGGGCCGCGCTGCTCCGACGCCGGGTGCCCGATCGCGCCACTTCACGCCGATGCGGGTAGGTGACACGATATTGACGTGAGCGAGGGTCAGCCGCGCCCCGAGCAACCCAACCGCGCCGCTGGGTCGCTCGACGAGCTGCTGGACCGCGCCGTGCTGGCCCTCAACCGGGGCGACCGTGGTGTGGCTGATGCTCTCGCGCAGCAGGTGCTGGCGGTCGAACAGGGAAACATCGAGGCCCGGGGCGTGCTGGCGGCGGCCCCGGGCGACGGGGGCAAGATCCGGCGCTTGACGATCGTGTTCGCCGACCTGGTCGACTCCACGGTGCTGTCGACCCGGCTGGATCCCGAACCGTATCGGCTACTGGTGGGCGGCTACCGCGATCTGGTCCAGCGAATCGTGGACCGCCATGACGGGCGCATCGCCTCGACCAAGGGGGATGGGCTGCTGGTGGTTTTCGGGCATCGGGCGGGGCAGCACAACGACGCGCACCGTGCCGTGCGGGCGAGCTTGGAGATCACCCGAGAGGTCAGCAAGCTCAGCGACTACGCGCAACGCCGATTCAGCGTGGGGATCGCCGTGCGAGCCGGGGTGCATCGCGGGCTGGTGTACTCCGACATCACTCGAGACGACGTTTACGGGCTGGCCGCCAACGTTGCTACCCGGGTGTCCGGCCAGGCGCCGCCGGGCGCCGCGGTGGTCTCGCACACCGTTGCGGCCCTGGTACGTGACCATTTCGACTTGGAGGGGTGCGCAGCTGTGGCCATGGCGGAAATCGATGCGCCGATCACCCACTTTCGAGTGCTGGGGGAGCGGACCGGGTAAATCGGAACTACCGAGCCCAGATCGGCAACTAGCGGTTGTCGCGGGCGGTCAGTCCCCGCGAAGCACGGTGCTGTGCTGCCCCCGGCTAGAACCGGCGTGGAATGCGGCCCAGCTCACGAAGCCAGCTCCGGCGCGCGGTGTCGTGCCACTTCAGCGACGCGGGCACGGTGCGCCAACCCTGTTTGATGGTGGTCCGCAACGCGCGATAGCTTGCCTCGTCGACGCCGGACCACCCAATCCCGAAGCGCTCCCGCACAACCGGAGGCAGACCGCCAAAGATGACCAGGCGCATCGGCGTTGCCAGCGCGGTGCGAACCGGCATCGTGGGCAGCAGGGCGTCCATGATCGGGCGCAGCAGCGGAGTGCTCGGATAATCCGGCGAGGTGCTCATGTCGGGGATCGCCGTGCGCTGGATGAACTCGATCAGAAAATCCGAAGCAGCGTTGGGCTGCAGCACTTCGGTGCAGTAGCGCTCGTATTCACGGTTGAAATCAGCCAACGTCGGGGGCAGCACCGAGTCGGTCATGTCGTATCGCCGGTACCATTCGCAGCCCTCGAGGTAAAGGCGTTCGCGTTCGCGATCGGTCAACCGGTGGACATCCCAGTGCTCGGCGAGCCGGTGCACCATCATCTGGAAGGTGGCGTGTGCCCACCAGTACGTCTCGGGTTTGAGTGTGTGGTAGCGCTGCCCGTCGGGCAGTTGGCCCTTGATGTCGCGGTGGAAGTCGCGCACCCTGATCCCGGTCGCGTCCGCATCGGGTCCGTCGTAGATGGTGCCGAGAATGCCGGGCAGTGAACGGAATACCCGGTCTACCGGATCGTCGAAAAAGTTCGAGTGGTCGATGAGCCCTTGGCCGATCGCGGGATGCATCGTCTGCATCAGACCCGCCGTACCGCCCTCGAAAGCGATTCGCATGTCGCCCGCCCAGCGCCAGAGCAGCGACTCGGGCCCCAGGTCGACGCGAGTGTTCACCGGGGTCACGAAATGCCGGTCCGCCGGGTGTAGACGTCGTGCTGGTCGCGTCGCAGATCGGTGGTGAAAACGCGCCCGGACCCCAGCGCGCGGCCAAGCGCCTCCGCCAGGCCCAACGGCATCAGACGCTGCGCCCACAGCGTCACACCCAGCGAACGAGGCACGGCCACATGGGGTTCCGGCTTCGCAATCACGCCGACGACCGCCCGCGCGACGTCTTCCGGCTCGGCATTCTTGAAGCCCTTCGCATGTCCGACACCGGCGACCATTTCGGTATTGGTCAGCGTCGGCATGATCACCGAAAAATGGACTCCCTTGCCGCGGGTTTCCATTCGGACCGCGTCGGTGTAGCCGAGCACGGCATGCTTGGTGGCGCAGTAGGTTGCGATGCCTTCGGTGGGCAGCATGCTGCCCACCGAGCCGATGTTGATGACGTGCCCGCGGCGTCGGGGCAGCATCCGCTGCATGGCCAATTTGGTGCCGAGGATGACGCCGTGGACGTTCACGTCGAACAGGCGGTGAGTGGCATCGTCAGGCTCATCGACCGCGCTGCCCACCGAGATCAAACCGGCGTTGTTCACCAGGACATCCAGTGGCCCCAACTTGTCCTCGACGGTGTCGAGGAAAGCGGTGAACGACTGCCGTTTTGTCACATCCAATCCGCAGGCCAGCGGCAGCCCGAGCCGGTCGCCGGATGATTTGGCCGTGGACACATCGATGTCGCCGATCGCGACTTTGGTGCCCAAGCCGTGTAGCGCCGTGGCGATAGCCAGACCGATTCCGCGAGCCCCACCGGTGATGGCGACGACTTTTCCGGCAACCGAAGATGTCATCGCTACACGGTACGACTTGGCGACTGTCCCCAGGAACCCACATCAACGGAGGGATCCGCACCGGCTCCGCCAGTGGCAGACGCAACCGTGCCGAATGCGCTGGTTTGCTTGTGCGGCGGAACTTTTGCGCTGGCAGAGAGCGGCGCGAGTAGAGTCGCTGGGATGGCGGGGCCCTCGGCGAACGAGCGGATGCTTGCCGGGGTTGCCGCTGCGTCCGTCGCGCTCGGTGTCGCCCAGGTGGTCAGCATCCCGTTTGGGACGCGCGCCGACGCACGCACGGCGGTCGGCTCTGCGGTCATCGATATCACCCCGGGGCCGATCAAAGAGTGGGCGATCCAGGCCCTCGGTCCACTGGACAAACCCTTCCTAGCCATCGTGGTGCTCGTAGTGATCGCGACATTGGCGGCGCTGGCCGGGACCCTCGAGACCCAGCGCCGCCCGCTCGGCAGCGCCGTGATCGCCGCGGCGGGTGTTCTCGGCTGCGCCGCCGTGCTGTCGCGCCAGGGTGGGACCCTCCTGGACACGATTCCCACCATCGCGGGCGCCGCCTGCGGTGTGCTGCTGCTGCGCGTGCTGATGCGCCGGTTCTGGCCCGACGCAGAGGATCCGAACGGCAGCGGCGACCAGTCGGACGCCGGCCGGCGCAGGTTGATCATGTTGGGCTTGCTGGGATTCGGAGTCGTAACCGGGGTAACGGGTGCGGTCCTCGTGCGCCTGGCGCATTCGGTGGCGGCCGACCGCAAGGCATTCACCCTTCCCCAGCCAGGAACAACGGCGCCGCCAATACCGGCCGATGTGCAACCGAAAGGTGTTGCGCTCCCGGACTTCATCACACCTAGCGCCGACTTCTACCGGATCGACACCGCACTTGTTGTGCCGCAACTCAGCCGCGGTGACTGGCGGCTGCGCATTCACGGCATGGTGGACCGCGAAATCAGCTACACGTTCGACGACCTCACCCAATTCGACGTGGTCGAAACGGTGGCCACACTGACCTGCGTATCCAATCCGGTTGGTGGAAACCTCATTTCAACGGGCATCTGGACGGGATACCGGGTCGCGGATCTGTTGTCGGCCGCCGGTGTGCACAAAACCGCCGATATGGTGCTCTCGACTTCAATCGACGGGTTCACCGCCGGTACTCCGGTGCAGGCCCTCACCGACGGCCGTGAAGCGCTGCTAGCGCTGGGCCTCAACGGCCAGCCCCTGCCGGTCGAGCATGGCTACCCCGCCCGCCTGGTGGTGCCCGGATTTTACGGCTACGTGTCGGCAACCAAATGGGTGGTCGAGCTGGAGCTGACCCGGTTCGACAGGGCCAAGGCGTACTGGACGCGGCAGGGCTGGGCCGCGCGGGCGCCGATCAAGACCGAGTCGCGGATCGATGTGCCGAAAAGAGGTCAGAAGGTGCCGGTGGGGCCCGTGGTGTTCGGCGGTGTCGCATGGGCGCAGAATCGTGGCGTGCGGGCCGTGGAGGTCCGTATCGGGGACGGCGGGTGGCAGCGCGCTGAACTGGGCGCGAGTTATTCCAATGCGACGTGGCGGTTGTGGAGTTTGCCTTGGCAGGCCAAAAGCCCCGGGACTCACACCATTACTGTGCGGGCCATCGACAACACCGGGGCGGTGCAAACCGAAGATCGGGCCGATCCGGTTCCCGATGGCGCTACCGGCTGGCACACGGTGACCTTCACCGTGGTGGACAAGTGAGGTCTATTTAGACGACATCCTGCGCCAACTGATCACCGCGATCACTATGCCGACCAGCGCAGTGATCGGCCCGATGACAGACCAGGTGGTGGTGTTGCTCATCGGGCTGCCGCCGAGCACTCCGAATCCCTGCAGCGCCCAGATCGACCCGAATAGCGCGATGATCAGCCCGACCGCGAAGGTAACGACGAAACCCCTGCTCATATGGGAACCCTACGTGCCGATTCGTCGCCATGAGGGCGCTGCGGTACGAATGACTGGTGGCTGAGCCGACCATCCTGCTGTTGTCGACGTCGGATACCGACCTGATCTGTGCCCGATCCAGCGGCAGGGCCTATCGGTGGGCCAACCCGGCGCGGCTGTCCGATCTGGAGCTGGCGGACCTGCTAACCGACGCCGCGATCGTGGTGGTGCGGATTCTCGGCGGCTACCGGGCCTGGGAGGACGGCATCGAGGCCGTGTTGGCCGCCGGCGTCCCCGCGGTCATGGTCAGCGGCGAGCAGGCCGCTGACGCGGAGTTGATGGACCGTTCCTCGGTCCCGGCGGGTATCGCGCTGCAGGCTCACATCTACCTGGCGCAGGGGGCGTGGACAACTTGCGCCAGTTGCACTCGTTCCTTTGCGACACCGTGCTGATGACGGGCGTTGGTTTCGGTCCGCCGGTTGCCATCCCGTCCTGGGGGGTGCTGCGGCGACCGGATGCCGGCAGCGCCGGTCCCACCATTGCCGTGCTGTACTACCGCGCGCAACACTTGGCCGGCAACACCGCCTATGTGGAGGCGTTGTGCGCGGCGATCGAAGCCGCGGGCGGACGTGCGCTTCCGGCGTACTGCGCCTCGTTGCGCACCGCCGAGCCGGAGCTGCTGACAACGCTGGGTAGTGCCGATGCCATGGTGGTCACCGTGCTGGCCGCCGGTGGGGTCAAGCCGGCAACCGCATCCGCCGGCGGTGATGACGACAGCTGGAACGTGGAACACCTCGCGGCCCTGGATATTCCGATTCTTCAGGGGCTGTGCCTGACCAGCCCGCGGGCGCAATGGTGCGTCAACGACGACGGACTGTCCCCGCTCGACGTCGCGACTCAGGTCGCGGTACCGGAGTTCGACGGCCGCATCATCACAGTTCCGTTCTCGTTCAAGGAGATCGACGACGACGGCCTGATCGCCTATGTCGCCGATCCGGAGCGCTGCGACCGGGTCGCGGGCCTGGCGCTGCGGCACGCGCGACTGCGCGGCGTTGACCCCGCCGACAAACGGGTGGCGTTGGTGTTCTCGGCTTACCCGACCAAGCATGCGCGCATCGGCAACGCGGTCGGCTTGGACACCCCCGCCAGTGCGGTGGCGCTGCTGCGGGCTATGGGCGAACGTGGGTACCAGGTGGGCGAGCTGCCCGGTGTCGAAGCGGCCGATGGCGACGCGCTGATCCACGCGCTGATCGAGCGCGGCGGCCAGGATCCGGACTGGCTCACCGAAGGTCAGCTTTCCGGTAACCCGATCCGGGTATCCGCCAAGGACTATCGGCGCTGGTTTGCCACGCTCCCATCCGAGCTGACCGATGCGGTGACCCAGCATTGGGGTCCGCCGCCGGGGGAGCTGTTCGTCGACCGCAGCAATGATCCGGATGGCGAAATCGTCATCGCCGCGATGCAGTCGGGCAACCTGGTGTTGATGGTGCAGCCGCCACGCGGCTTCGGGGAAAACCCGGTGGCGATCTACCACGACCCGGACCTGCCGCCGAGTCATCACTATCTGGCCGCCTACCACTGGCTGGATGCGGGCTTCGGGGCTCATGCGGTGGTGCACCTGGGCAAGCACGGCAATCTGGAATGGTTGCCGGGCAAGACGCTGGGCATGTCGGCGGCGTGTGGATCCGATGCCGCGCTGGGCAATCTGCCGTTGATCTATCCGTTCCTGGTCAACGACCCCGGTGAGGGGACCCAGGCAAAACGGCGGGCACACGCGGTTCTGGTCGATCACCTCATCCCGCCGATGGCCCGCGCCGAAACCTACGGTGACATCGCCCGGCTGGAGCAGTTGCTCGATGAGCACGCCAACGTCGCGGCGCTGGACCCGGCCAAGCTGCCGGCCATCCGTCAGCAGATCTGGACGCTGATCCGGGCCGCCAAGATGGACCACGACCTAGGGCTGACCGAGCGCCCGGAAGAGGACTGCTTCGATGACATGCTGCTGCATGTCGATGGTTGGCTCTGCGAGATCAAGGATGTCCAGATCCGCGACGGCCTGCACATCCTCGGGCAAAAGCCAACGGGGGAGACCGAACTCGATCTAGTGCTGGCCATTCTGCGGGCCCGCCAGCTGTTCGCCGGTGCGCAGGCGCTACCCGGTTTGCGCCAGGCACTCGGCCTGGCCGAGGACGGCACGGACGAGCGTGCGGCAGTGGACCGGATCGAGGCGGCCGCCCGTGGTCTGGTGGCCGCGCTGCAGGCCGCGGACTGGGATTGCGCTGCCGTCGAACAGATCACCGACAATCCCGAGGCGGCGGCGGTGCTGCGGTTCGCCGCTACCGAAGTGGTGCCGCGGCTGGCCGGGACGGAAGCCGAGATCGACCAGGTGCTACGTGCCCTGGACGGACACTTCATTGCCGCGGGTCCGTCGGGGTCGCCGTTGCGCGGTCTGGTCAACGTCTTGCCGACCGGACGTAACTTCTACTCGGTGGACCCCAAGGCCGTACCATCCCGGCTAGCCTGGGAAGCCGGTGCGGCGCTAGCGGATTCACTGTTGACTCGATACCGCAATGACCACGGGCGGTGGCCGCAGTCGGTGGGGCTGTCGGTGTGGGGCACTTCGGCGATGCGCACCGCCGGTGACGACATCGCCGAAGTGCTCGCGCTGCTGGGCGTTCGGCCGGTGTGGGATGAGGCGTCCCGGCGCGTGGTGGACCTGACTCCCATTGCACTGGCCGAGCTGGGCCGGCCGCGCATCGACGTGACGGTCCGGATCTCCGGGTTCTTCCGCGACGCGTTCCCGCACGTGGTGACGATGCTCGACGATGCCGTGCGGCTGGTGGCCGAACTCGATGAGCCGGCCGAAGACAATTACGTACGCGCGCACGCCCAGGCCGACCTGGCTCAGCACGGCGACCAACGGCGAGCCACCACAAGGATTTTCGGCTCCAAACCGGGAACCTATGGCGCCGGGCTGTTGCAGCTGATCGACAGCCGCAACTGGCGCGACGACGCCGACTTGGCGCAGGTGTACACCGCCTGGGGCGGATTCGCGTACGGACGCGACCTGGAGGGCCGCGAAGCGGTCGACGACATGAACCGCCAATACCGGCGCATCGCCGTGGCCGCCAAGAACACCGACACCCGAGAACATGACATCGCCGATTCCGACGATTACTTCCAGTATCACGGCGGCATGGTGGCCACCGTGCGTGCCCTGACCGGCCAAGCGCCGGCCGCCTACATCGGCGACAACACTCGCCCCGACGCGATCCGCACCCGAACACTGTCGGAGGAGACCACCCGGGTGTTCCGGGCGCGGGTGGTCAATCCCCGCTGGATGGCCGCCATGCGCCGGCATGGCTACAAGGGCGCCTTCGAGATGGCGGCGACGGTCGATTACCTGTTCGGCTACGACGCGACTGCCGGGGTGATGGCCGACTGGATGTATGAGCAGCTCACCGAGCGCTATGTGCTGGACCCGGAGAACCGCAAGTTCATGACGGAGTCCAACCCCTGGGCGCTGCACGGCATGGCCGAGCGACTGCTGGAGGCGGCCGGGCGCGGGATGTGGGCTCAGCCGCAGCCCGAGACGCTCGACGCTCTGCGCCAGGCGCTGCTGGAAACCGAGGGTGATCTGGAGGGGTAGCCCCCCCGGCGCGAGCAGACACAGAATCGCACTCGGATAGCCCTCCGAGTGCGATTCTGTGTCTGCTCGCGAGCTAGGGGAACCGGCCCGCGGTAGGTTGACAGCGTGACACCCACGTTCGCTGATCTGGCCAAGGCGCAATACATCCTGCTCACCACCTTCACCAAGGACGGCCGACCCAAGCCGGTGCCGGTCTGGGCCGCTTTGGACGGTGACCACGGTGACCGCCTGCTGGTGATCACCGAGGGAAAGTCGTGGAAGGTCAAGCGGATCCGCAACACACCGCGTGTCACGCTGGCCATCTGCGACATGCGCGGTCGTCCGAAGAGCGAGGCCGTCGAAGGCACCGCCGCCATCCTGGACAAGTCGCAAACGGCGGCCGTGTACGACGCGATCGGCAAGCGCTACGGCATCGTGGACAAGGTCTTCAACCTATTCAGCAAACTGCGCGGCGGCATGGACAAGAACGTCGGACTCGAGCTCAGGGTGGCCTAGGGCCGATCGCATGGGCACCGTCCTGATTCCGATCCCGGACCGTGATTTCGACCCCACCGAGGTTGCGGTCAGCTGGCGCGTGCTGACCCAAGACGGCCATCGGGTCATTTTTGCCACCGAAAGCGGTGCTACGGGGATCGCCGACGACATCATGGTGAGCGGCCGAGGTTTGGACATCTGGTCGGCGCTTCCCGTCTTGGGTTCCGTCTCGCTCATCGGTCGGATGCTTCGAGCCAACAAAGACGGTCGCCGCTGCTATGCACTGATGCGGCAGTCGGTCGAGTTCCAGCACCCCCTCAGCTGGGCACAAGCCACTCTGGCCGGGGTCGACGCACTGCTGCTTCCGGGCGGGCACCGGGCCCGCGGAATGCGCAGCTACATCGACAGCCAGACACTGCAGGGGCTGGTGGTAGAGGCCTTTGCGGGTGGGCTGATCGTGGCCGCGATCTGTCATGGCGTCTTGCTCGCCGCTCGTAGCATCGATCCGGCTACCGGCAGATCGGTGCTCTACGGGCGCCGGACGACCGCACTGACCTGGGCGTTGGAGCGGCGGGCGTGGCAGCTCACCCGCCGCACCCGCCGCTGGGATCCCGATTACTACCGCACCTATACCGAGGAGCCGGGCCAGGCCCGCGGATACATGTCGGTGCAGGCGGAAGTCACCCGAGCGCTTGAAGATCCCACCGACTTCTGTGATGTTGCTCGCACTGCCCCGCACCGATGGCTCAAGACTTCCGGCATGGTGCGTGACACCGCGACCGACTCGCGGCCGGCGTTTGTGGTCGACGACGGCGGCTACGTGTCAGCGCGCTGGCCAGGTGATACGCACACGTTTGCGCAGGTGTTGTCGTGGAAATTGAGCTCGCGGCATCCCGATGCGGGGTCTTGACCTGCGCTAGCGCGGCGGACTCGAGCTATCGACGGCCACCATGGGCGGGCTGGCTCCGCTGACGGTCGTGGCGGTTGTGCTCGCGGTCCGAGGTTCACCCTCAAAAATCAGTATCCTGCCTGGGGTGCAGGATCGATTGGATGGCGTGGCCGGCTCGCGGCGCGGGCTGCGGATCGCGCTGCGCGGACGGCGCGACCCAGTGCCTGTCGCCGGACAGCGCAGCCGGACCTCGAGCGGTATGGGTGATCAGCACGTCCGCAAGGTTTTGGACCTCACCATTCGACTAGCCGAGGTGATGTTGTCCTCCGGCTCGGGTACCGCCGACGTCGTCGCCACCGCCAACGACGTGGCTCAGGCGTATCAGATCACCGACTGCGTCGTCGACATCACGGTCACCACGATCATCGTGTCGGCCCTGCCGACCGCGGAGAGTGCGCCGGTCACCATCGTGCGCTCGGTGCGGACCCGCTCCACCAACTTCACCCGGCTGGCCGAACTGGACCGGCTGGTCCAGGAGATCACCGCCGGTGGGGTCACCGTCGATGAGGCACACGAAGCCATGGACGAGTTGACCCAACGGCCGCATCCATACCCGCGCTGGCTGGCGACCGTCTGCTGGGCGGGCTTTTCCCTCGGCATCGCCATGATGCTGGGAGCCAACTGGCGGACCTGCGCCATCGCCGCGCTGACCGCCGCGACGATCGATCGACTGGGCCGGGTGCTGAACCGGATCGGGACCCCGTACTTCTTCCAGCGGGTGACCGGAGCGGCCGTCGCGACCTTGGTCGCGGTGGCGGCCTATCTGTTCACCGGTGAGGGGCTGGCGGCCCTGGTGGCCACCGGGATCGTGATGCTGCTATCCGGATTGACGCTGGTCGGTGCGATGCAGGACGCGATAACCGGCTATATGGTCACCGCGGTTGCCCGGATCGGCGAGGCATTGTTCCTGACGTCGGGAATCGTCGTCGGCATCCTTGCCGGCCTGCAGATCGCCAAGACCGCGGGCGTCGAGATCGAGCTGCGTGTCCATGGGAGTGGCGGGTTCGTTGTTCCGCAGGGGCCGCTGCCGATCCTGCTCACGGTGCTCGGAGCCATGCTGGCCGGGGCATGCCTGACCGTGGCGAGTTACGCGCCGCTGCGGTCGGCCGTCACCGCCGGGTTCGCGGCCGGACTCGCCGACCTGGTCTTGATCGGTCTTGGCACCGCCGGTTTCGGTCAGGTGATCGCCACCGGGATCGCTGCGGTCGGGGTCGGTTTTCTGGCGACCCTGATCTCCATTCGCCGTCAAGCCCTCGCGCTGGTGACCGCCACAGCGGGCATCGTGCCGATGCTGCCCGGTCTGGCGGTTTTCCGCGCTGTCTTCTACTTCGCTGCCGACTCGCATTTCGATGAGGCGCAAAGCCAGTTGTTGTCGGCGGCGGCGACCGCGCTCGCCTTGGGCAGTGGGGTGGTGCTGGGTGAGTTCGTCGGCTCACCACTGCGGTATCGCGCCGGACGGATCGGTCATTTGTTGCGGATCGAGGGTCCGCCCGGACTACGTCGGGCCGTCGGCCGAGTGGTGCGCCTGGAACCGACCAAGAACGCGCAGTCGACCAACACCCGAGGCCAACAATCGCGAAGTGTCGCGCTCGAGCCGGCGTCGACCGACCACTCCGACGCCGCCGAGGACAACGACCGAACCGGGGGGCACGGCGGTCACGGCGGTCACGGTGGTCACCGGGACGAGTCCTAGCCGTCCTCGCCGGCCGTCTCGGTCAGCGCGTCGAGGTGGACACCTTTGCGGGCGTCGGTTCGGGCTCTGGTGCCGGAGCCGGCGTGGGTTCGGGGGTGGGCGTGGCGACGACCAGCACGCCGCCGGAAATCCATTGGATGGTGATGGTGGACTGCGGCAGGGCGGTCTGCAGGTCGGCTTCCAGCGAGTCGACTTCCGGTTGGGTTTGGCCGATCAGGGTGATGGTGATGGCGCTGGCGGTGCCATTGGTGCTCAACACCGCGACGTCCGGTCTCTTGGCGGCCCAGGCGGTCGCGGTTGTGCGCGCGGTATCCAGCGCGGCCTGAGTGCCATCGGACTTGGCTGGGCCTAAGGTGCGAGTCCAGGCCAGGCTGACCGGGATGCGGTAGTTGAACCGCGAGTCGATCAGCGACGTCAGCTCCTCGGCCCGTTTCGGTGGAAATGGCCCGGCGGTGGAAACCACCAGCGTCCCCGACTCGTAGCTGAGCCCTTGCAGGGTCAACGACTGAGCACCCAGCCAGCTTCGGATCACCGGGCCCAGTTCGTTCAGCGGTGGCTGGGGTGTGTCCCAGGGCTCCGGCGTTGTTGATTAGCAGGCTTGTGAGCTGGGTTGATGATCTTTGGTGCCGCGCTATTGGGGCCGGAGTGTAGGCACGGGCTATCTGGAGAACGATCGAGTTGGTTACTGTTCGTCGTTGGTCTGGAGTTGCCCGTGCCTACCGTTTCAGTATTGCCTGTGTCGTCGGTTCCAGAGGTGTTCGACCGCTGGAGTCCTGGTGAGCGTAGCGAGGTCATCGGATCGGAGTTTCTCGGTGTGTTGGTCTCGGTGCTAGACCCGAGGGACCCACGCGGTCGGAGGTATTCGCTGATGGCTTTGTTGGCGATCGCGGTTCTGGCCACTGCCGCGGGGATGTGCGGCTATGCTGGTTTTGCTACATGGGCGGCCACCGCTCCCGATGATGTGTTGGCCTAATTAGGGGTCCGGTTCCGGCGGCCCAGTGAGAAGACCTTCCGCGCTGTTTTGTCTCGGCTAGACCCCGCCGACCTCAACGCCAGGATGGGCAGTTACTTCACTGCACACGTGGCCAGCAGCGACCCCAGTGGATTGGTGCCGATCGCGTTGGACGGCAAGATGCTGCGTGGTGCTTTACGCGCCAAAGCGACAGCCACGCATTTCGTGTCGGTGTTCGCCCACCGTGCCCGATTGGTGCTCGGTCAACTCGCTGTCGCCGAGAAAAGCAATGAAATTCCCTGCGTACGTGCCCTGCTCACGCTGCTGCCGGGTAGCTTGTGGTGGCTGGTCACCGTGGATGCGATGCATACCCAGGTCGTCACCGCGAAGTTGATCTGCGCCACCTTGAAGTCGCACTACCTGATGATCGTCAAGTCCAACCAAGCCAAAATACTTGCGCGTATCACCGCGCTGCCCTGGGCCGAGGTGCCCGCAGCCGCTACCGACGACTCCCGCGGCCACGGCCGTGTCGAGACCCGCACCCTGCAAATCATCACCGCTGTACGAGGAATCGGCTTCCCCTACGCAAAACAAATCATCCGGATTACTCGTGAACGTTTGATCACCGCCACCGACCAGCGCAGCGTGGAGGTGGTCTATGCCATCTGCAGCCTGCCGTTCGAGCACGCCCGCCCTACCGCGATCATGACCTGGATGCGTCAACACTGGGGAATCGAGAACAGCCTGCACTGGATACGCGACGTCACCTTCGACGAAGACCGTCAAAGGGCACATACCGGAAACGGCGCACAGGTCCTAGCAACGCTACGCAACACCGCGATCAATCTGCACCGCCTCAACGGCGCCGACAACATCGCCGAAGCCTGCCGGATCACCGCTTTGACCGCCAACCGCCGCCTAGACCTCCTCAATCCACAATTCCCCAGCTCACAAGCCTGCTAATCAACAACGCCGGAGCCCTGGGGTGTGTCCGGGCGACTGTGCTCGGGATCGCGCACCGGAATCCAGCTCAACTCCACGGTGACCGGGTGCCCCAGGGCCCGGCTGAGACTGGCGGCCACGGTCTGCACCGGTGGGGGCGAGGTGGGGCTGGTGATGTCGGCTCGGACCGTGCTGCCCGTGGCGGTGATGTGGCTGAGCACGCTGCCCGGACTGAGCATGTCGGTCAGCGTTTGGGTGGCGATCTCGAGATCACGGGCATGGCCGGTAAGCGCGATGAACCGCGGGGTGAGGATCATGGCAACCGCCACGGCGCTGACCGCCGCCAAACCCAGCGACGCGACGATCTGGCGGCGGTGGGTGCGGAACTTGTGGAGCGGGACCAGTCCGCTCAGCAGGAAGACCACCGCCGCCATCACCACGATGCCGACGAGGTTCGTCGAAAACAGGATGACGGCACCGCGGGCCAACTGTGGCTGTCCGCGCCCGAGCAGGACGCCGGCCGCGCCCAGCGGGGGAACGACCGCGACGGCGACCGCGACGCCCGGCAGGGCCGCAGAGATTTTCTTGTGCACCGTGGCCAGCGCTCCGACCGCGCCGGCACCCATCGCGACCAGAAGGTCGCGGATGTCCGGGCTGGAGCGGGCGACAACCTCGCTGGGCAGACCGGTGCCGGTCGCGGGCAGCAACGTGGCGGTGATCCATCCGACCCCGACGGCAACCATGGCCGATACCGCTACCAGCGCCAGTCCACGCAGCAGCCGGTGTCCCCATCCCATGATCAGGCAGGCGGCTATCCCCATGATCGGGGCCATCAAGGGGGCGATCATCATCGCACCGATGACGACGGCCGCGGAATTCTGTAGCAGGCCGATCGAGGCGACCATGCTGGACAGGACCATCAGGGCCGCGAAGCGCCACAGCGCCCCGCCGGACAGCGTCACCATCAGCGTGTCCATGATCGAGCGACGGTCCTCGACCGGCAATAACTTTGGTCGCCAGGGAACCGCCCTGCCCTTCGGGTCGGTTGGGTCGGTTGTGGCCCGGTCATCGGACTCGCCCACGGCGCTGCGGCCGGGAATTTCGGTCAGCATCGGTTTGGGGGGCAGCTCCACCGTCATCAGTCGGGTCGCCTATCGCGGTCGGGGTGCGGATCTCATTCTGCACCAGCCACTTTGCTGGCGGTGATCGTCTGTTGAGGGACGAAACTTACCGGCAGTGTGACAATTTGCCGGCTTTTCGGGCAGCGACACGCCGCGGCGTTTGCCGTAATGCAACCTCGCGCTGGCGATTTCGCACCGACGTCCGCGGGCCGAATGCCAACCGCTCTGGCGGTGCTCAGCTACCCGAAGTCCCGGCGGCCAGGTGCTCGCCGAAGAACGCGAAGACCCGGCCCCACGCGTCTTCGGTCGCGGCTTCGTTGTAGCCGAAGCCGGTGATGCGCAGCAGCGGTTGTCGGGGAAGCTTGTTGGCGAAGCTGTGCCCGGCACCCGGATAGCCCTTGATGTCGGCGGGGATCTGTTTGGCCTGGGTCACTTCGCGTAACCGGCTGGGTGCGCCCAGGCCCAGCGGGTCGCGGTTGCCAAAGCTCGCCACGATCGGACACGCGCCGTCGAGCGTCTCGCTGAGGTGGCGCGGCAGCGGGGTGCCATAAAACGGTGCCGATGCGCCAAAGCCTCTGGGTGACAGGATCAAGGCGAATTGACCGCCCATACAGAAGCCCGCGATGCCGACCTGGCCGGAGCATTCGGCCATGGCCAATAGGTGGTCGCGGGCGGCCAAGATGTCATCGAGCGCGCGGCCCCGCTTGGTCAAGAGCTCGCGGAAGACGCGGGTAATGCAACGAGCGCGGCCGCCGCGCGCATACATGTTGGGAGTCAGCGCGAGGTAGCCTGCCGCGGCGATGCGCTCGGAAATCGCCTCGTTGTCGGGGGCATAACCGATCGCGTCGTGGACCACGACCACCCCCGGCCACGGACCTTCTCCGGTGGGAACGCCCAGCAGTGCGTCGATTGGTCCGGCGGGGGTGTCGATATCAATCGTCGTCATAGCGTCATCTAACTGCAGCCGTGTTGCGACCGTACGCGGAACTCGGGCGCAGTTCCCATACGTTGGCGTCACATGGTAGGTTGGCTAATTCTCATCTACGCCGTTGTCGAGCTCATGGCACTGATTGGGCTTACGGCAGCGATCGGGTTCGCCTGGGCAGTTCTGGTGCTGTTGGCCAGCTTTGTCCTGGGGTTGGTGTTCTGGGCCCCAATGGGCGGCTGGCAGCTGAGCCGTCAGCTCGGGCAGTTGCGCTCCGGCCTGCAGGAACCGCGAAGCGTGCTCAGCGACGGCGCGCTGGTTGCTGTGGCCACCGGGCTCGTGCTGGTTCCCGGCCTGGTCACCACCGTGTTCGGGTTCTTGCTGCTGGCCCCGCCGATCCGGGCCGCAGCCCGTCCCGGCCTGACCGCTATCGCGGTGCCAGGTTTGCTGCGACGGGTGCCGCTGACCGGCGCCGCGGCGGCGAGCATGGCTGATGCGTTCAACCGCCGCAACGCCCGTGAGCAGCGCGACTTCATCGACGGCGAGGTTATCGACGTCATCGATGGTGAGCCGCCGACCTTGCCGCAGGCGGTGGTCGAGGTCGACGAATTGGACGAATTCGATGATTTCGATGGTTTCGATCGATTCAACGGCTTTACTCGCTTCGACAGTTTCGGAAACGTGCGTACCTCGACGCGCCACCGCTCGGCGCCGGGTGCCAGGTAGCTGGCCGGCCCGCCCACGTAGTTTTGCGGTGTGACGCGGATTTCCACCAAGCTGCTGGTCAACGGCCGGGTTTACAGCCCGACGCATCCTGACGCCACCGCCATGGCGGTGCGCGGCGATACCGTTGCCTGGCTGGGCAGCGACGACGTCGGCCGCAACCAGTTCCCCGATGCGCAGGTAGAGGATCTCGACGGCGGATTGGTTGCGCCGGGGTTCGTGGACAGCCACATCCACCTGACCGCGACCGGTCTGACGATCAGTGGGCTGGACCTGCGGCCCGCGAGCTCACTGGGGGGTGCCTGCAGTTGGCTGCCGACCACGCCGCGGCGCACCCGGGCCAGCCGCTGTGGGGCCATGGCTGGGATGAGTCGGCATGGCCGCAGCACATAGCCCCCAGCACCGCTCAACTCGACGCGGTGCTCGGTGAACGGCCCGCATACCTGGCTCGAGTCGACGTCCATTCCGCGCTGGCCTCCTCGGGCCTGCGC
This sequence comes from Mycobacterium liflandii, assembly GCF_022354805.1. Classification (NCBI taxonomy): domain Bacteria; kingdom Bacillati; phylum Actinomycetota; class Actinomycetes; order Mycobacteriales; family Mycobacteriaceae; genus Mycobacterium; species Mycobacterium liflandii. The sequence continues at coordinate 3,493,668 of NZ_CP023138.1, forward strand.
CGGCTGGTCCCGCACCTGTCGGAGGCCGCCGGGTTCACCGAGCAGGGGCCCCTGACCGGCGAAGCCCACCACCTGGTCCGCGCCCGCGCCCGCGATCTGCTGACTCAACCACAGCTCGCCGAGGCGCGGACCGCGGCGCTGGGGTCGCTGGCGGCCGCCGGCATCGTCGCGGTGCATGAGTGCGGCGGCCCCGAAATCGGTGGCCTCGACGACTGGCTGCAGCTCTCCGCCCTGCCGCACGGTGTCGAGGTGATCGGCTACTGGGGTGAGGCGGTTACCACTGCCGCCCAGGCGCGCACGCTGATGGCCGAAACGGGCGCGCGCGGCCTGGCCGGTGATCTCTTCGTGGACGGGGCGCTCGGGTCGCGTACCGCCTGGCTGCATGAGCCCTATGCCGATCAGCCCGGCTGCGTCGGAACCTGCCACCTGGACGGGCCAGCGGTGGAAGCACACGCGCGAGCCTGCACCGAGGCGGAAGTCACCGCGGGATTTCACGTCATCGGTGATGCCGCCGTCGCGACAGTGGTCGACGCGTTCGAGCGGGTCGTGGCCGACCTCGGGGTGGTCGCCGTGGCTCGTTGCGGCCACCGCCTGGAACACGCCGAGATGGTCACCGCTGAACAGGCGGCGAAGCTGGGCGCGTGGGGCATCATCGCCAGCGTGCAGCCAAACTTTGACGCGCTGTGGGGAGGCGCTGAGGGCATGTACGCCCGGCGCCTTGGTCCGAAGCGAGCGCGCCTGCTCAATCCGCTTGCGCTGTTAGCATCCCAAGGCGTGCCCCTCGCGTTTGGTTCCGACGCACCCGTCACCGGGTTTGACCCCTGGGCGAGCGTGCGTGCGGCGGTCAACCACCACACCGCGGGCAGCGCGGTGTCAGCGCGGGCGGCGTTCGCGGCAGCAACGCGCGGCGGCTGGCGGGCCGCGGGCGTGCGGGACGGAAAGACCGGAACCCTGGTTCCCGGGGCGCCCGCTTCGTATGCCGTGTGGGACGCCGGCGCTCTGACCGTCAGCGCACCCCGCGATGCCGTCCAGCGTTGGTCTACCGACCCGCGGTCGCGCGTGCCCGCGCTGCCGCGGCTGGATCCGGCGGATCCGCTGCCGCGGTGTCGTCAAACCGTGCATCGAGGTGCGGTCATTTATGGCTAGGGACTGGCTCGGTCGCGAAAGGCTGCCTGTGGATGCTCAAGAGGACAATCCGGAGGTTGTGCAACCTGAGCCCGGCGTTGACCAAACAGGTCCGCTTGGCGATGAACGAGAGCCCGACGCGGATACCGCTGACCCGGGCGATGACGCCGCGATCGCCGATGATCTCGCCGACGAGCAGGACGAGGCGCAGGACGAGGCGCAGGATTCCGAGACCGAGGCCGAGACCACGCAGGTGAGCGCCGGGCCGAGCGCTGCCGTTCGGCTCGGAACTGCCGCGCGCCAGGGGCTGGTGGCATTTGGCGCCGGAGCGGCGGCTCGACTGCCCGGCCTGTGGGCCGCAACTCGCCCGCGGCTGGTGCGGTTGGTGGTGTCGCTTGTCGCCGGATTCCTGATGTATGCCAGCTTCCCGCCCACCAACTGGTGGTGGGCTGCCATCGTCTCGGTGGCGCTGCTGACCTGGGTGCTGATGCACCCAGCCAGCACCCCTGTGGGCGGGCTGGGCTATGGATTCGTGTTCGGGTTGGCCTGTTTCGTGCCGCTGTTGCCGTGGATCGGGACGTTGGTGGGGCCGGTGCCCTGGCTGGTGCTGGCCACCACCTCGGCGCTGTTCCCGGGTTTGTTCGGCCTGTCGGCGGTCGTGGTGCGCCGATTGCCGGGCTGGCCGATCTGGTTCGCGGTGCTGTGGGGCGCACAAGAATGGCTGAAGTCGATCGTTCCGTTCGGCGGTTTCCCCTGGGGATCGGTGGCGTTCGGCCAGGTTGACGGGCCGCTGCTGCCGTTGGCGCAGCTCGGCGGTGTGCCGCTGTTGTCCACCGGGGTAGTGCTGGTGGGCTCCAGCTTTGCCGCTATCGCCCTGGAGATCGAGAAGTGGTGGCGCACCGGCAGCCCGGCCGCTCCGCAGGCCGACCCCGAGGCGGCCCAGCCGGTTGAGCCGGCCAAGCCCCCCGCGGTCCTGCTGCCGGGTATCGCCGTCTGTCTGGTGTTGTTCGCCGCGGTCATTGTGTGGCCGCAGGTGCGCCACGCCGGTGCGGGATCCGGCGGAGAACCCACCATCACCGTCGCGGTGGTGCAGGGCAACGTGCCCCGGCTGGGTCTGGACTTCAATGCGCAGCGTCGCGCGGTCCTGGACAACCACGTCCGCGAGACACTCGAGCTGGCCGAGGACGTCCGAGCCGGCCTAGCTCCGCAGCCGCAGTTCGTCATCTGGCCGGAGGACTCTTCGGACATCGATCCACTGATCAACCCCGACGCTGCGCAGCAGATCTCGAAGGCCGCCGTGGCGATCGGAGCGCCGATCCTGGTCGGTACGGTGCTCGACGCTCCGGGCAGCAGCCAGAAGAACCTGGAGAACGCGGAGTACACCAACACCGTGCTGGTCTGGAATCCCACCACCGGACCGGGCGACCGCCACGACAAGGAAATCGTGCAGCCATTCGGCGAATATCTGCCCATGCCGTGGCTGTTCCGGCATCTTTCCGGGTATGCCGACCGGGCCGGGCACTTCGTACCCCGGCCGGGTTCGGATGTGGTGAACATCGCAGGCGTACCGGTGGGCGTGTCGACCTGTTGGGAAGTGATCTTTGACAGGGCTCCGCGAAAGGCCGTCCGAAACGGGGCCCAACTGCTGGCCGTGCCCAGCAACAACGCCACGTTCAACAAGACGATGAGCGAGCAGCAGTTGGCCTTTGCGAAGGTGAGGGCCGTCGAACACGACCGATATGTGGTGGTCGCCGGCACCACCGGAATCAGCGCGGTGATAGCGCCAGACGGCCGCGAGCTGGTTCGGACCGATTTCTTCGAGCCCGCGTATCTGGACATACAGGTCCGTCTCAAGACCAGACTCACCCCGGCAACACGCTGGGCTCCGATCCTGCAATGGCTGATGGTGGGGGCGGCTGGCGTGCTGATTCTGGTCGCGATGCGGCACAATGGGTGGTTCCCGCGTCCGACGCGTCGGCGGTCCGGGCCCGCGGGCGAAGCTGATCAGTCCGATGCGCCCCAGGACGAAGCTGACGACTCGGGCGCGGCGTCCCGGAACGAATCCGAGGACGACCTGCAGACAGCAACCGGCACCCCGCCTGAGGCGGGCGGCCACCACTCAACCTGATTTCGGGCGACATATAAGGAGCTACATGACCACCGGCCAACCTGCGCCCCAGAGCCCGGGACCTCGTCCCAGCGAGCGCACCCTGGTGATCATTCCCACCTACAACGAGCGGGAGAACCTGCCCCTGATCCATCGGCGGGTGGTCGACGCGTGCCCGCACGTACACGTGCTGATCGTCGATGACAACAGCCCCGACGGCACCGGGCGGCTTGCCGACGAGCTGGTCGCCGCCGATCCCGATCGCATTCATGTCCTGCATCGCACGGCCAAGAACGGCCTGGGTGCTGCCTACCTGGAAGGGTTCGCCTGGGGCTTGAGCCGGGGGTACTCGGTGCTGGTCGAGATGGACGCCGACGGCAGCCACGCGCCCGAACAGCTACACCGCCTGCTGGACGCCGTCGACGCCGGTGCGGACCTGTCCATCGGTTCGCGCTATGTCCCCGGGGGCACGGTACGAAACTGGCCGTGGCGGCGCCTGGCCTTGTCCAAGACGGCCAACACCTATTCGCGGCTCGCGCTCGGTATTGGGGTGCACGACATCACCGCCGGCTACCGGGCTTACCGCCGTGAGGTGCTGGAGAAGATCGACCTCGCCAGCGTCGACTCCAAGGGCTACTGCTTCCAGATCGAGATGACCTGGCGCAGCGTGAACAGCGGCTTCGTCGTCGCCGAGGTTCCCATTACCTTCACCGAACGCGAGATCGGCGTATCGAAGATGAGCGGGTCCAACATCCGCGAGGCGCTGTTCAAAGTCACCCGGTGGGGCGTCAAGGGCAGGTTCGCGGGTTCTGAGGGCGGGTTCTGAGGGTGGGGGCGACCGCGCCCACACCCACGACCACAGCTAGCCGGCGGTCCGGCCGCGGCATCAGCCGCGGCGACGCGACCGGATCAGGTCAAGACGTTCCTTGAGCAGCTCTTCGAGTTCTTCGACCGAGCGACGCTCGAGCAGCATGTCCCAGTGCGTGCGCGGCGGCTTGACCTTCTTCGGCTCCGGCAGATCACCCTCGATCAGGGTGCCTTCCATGCCGTTCTTGCACAGCCAGGTGCCGGGAATCTCGGCATCGTCGGCGAACGGCACCTGGAACTCTTCGCCGTTCTCGGTGCGGTATCGAGCAATCTGACGCGGGGCGAGGTCGTGGTTGCGGTCGGTTTCGTAACTTACGGCCCCCAATCGACTGCCTCTAAGGACACGATCAGCCATCGCCGCTACTCCTCCGGATCATCGAGCTGGTGGGCTCCGTACTGGTGATTCTTTCCGATTGCCAAACGTCGCGACCGGCTACATAGTTCCCGGGCGCACGACGCGACCATTAATGATACTGAGTGCGTCGAGCGAGGCCGACTAAAGTCGGCAGGCGTGAATCGTCCTCGCCCTCAACCATGCCGCTGGTGCGGCCGTGACGTCACCGACGCGGGTATGGGCCGTCGTCGTCAGTACTGCCGGCAGTCATGCCGGCAGCGGGCCTACGAGCAACGGGCCATGATGACCCGGGGCGATGCGGGGGCCGCATTGGCGCTGCCGGCCGATGCCGTGGTGTTGTCGGCGGACGAGGCGGCCGACCTGTCGGATCGCGTTTACCAGGTGCGATGCGCAGCCGAGGACGTCGCCACCGCGCTTGACGAGGGAGCCGGCGTCGACGAGCTGCGTGAGTTGTGCGACGAGCTGCTGCGGGCCGCCAGGGCCGCCGACGGCTGGCACCGAGTGGGTGTCTGACCGTTTGGCCTCGGCGCGCCGGGTAAAGTCGCGCCATGGACGGCGGGCCTGGTGTACGCAGGGGTATACGGGACCACAGTGCAACGGAAATCCAGCCCACGGGTTATCCGGCCGCATTGGCGCCCGCCCGTTTCGCAAATAGCTGGGAGTATTGGACGTTTTGAAATCTTGCCGGAGTTGGCGATACTCACCAGCGACATTCTTCGGTCGGAACGCAGCACGACGGTGGTCGAAAATGCAGCGACATCGCTTCGTGCAGCAACTTCCGTGATCCGGCGAGGGCCGGCGGTCGACGACCAATTGCTAGATGAGGGTTAGGCGAGGTCAGTAATGGTTGATCAACTTCAGCATGCGACCGAAGCGTTGCGCAAAGCGCTGGTCCAGGTTGAGCGCCTCAAGCGCACCAATCGTGCGCTGCTGGAGCGGTCGAGTGAGCCGATCGCGATCGTCGGAATGTCATGCCGTTTCCCGGGCGGGGTGGATTCCCCCGAAGGCCTGTGGCAGATGGTGGCCGAGGGCCGCGACGTGATGTCGGACTTTCCCACCGACCGCGGGTGGGATCTGGCCGACCTATTCGACCCGGATCCGGACACGCCGCACAAGTCCTACGCGAGCACCGGCGGCTTCGTCGACGGCGTGGCCGACTTCGATCCCGGCTTTTTCGGTATCGCCCCCAGCGAGGCGCTGGCGATGGACCCGCAGCACCGGATGCTGCTGGAGCTGTCCTGGGAGGCACTGGAGCGCTCCGGCATCGATCCGACCGGCTTGCGCGGCAGCGCCACCGGTGTGTTCGCCGGACTGATCGTCCAGGGCTACGGCATGTTCGCCGAGGAGATCGAGGGCTACCGCCTGACGGGCATGACCTCCAGCGTGGCTTCGGGTCGGGTGGCTTATGTGCTGGGGTTGGAGGGCCCGGCGGTGTCGGTGGATACGGCGTGTTCGTCGTCGTTGGTGGCGTTGCATATGGCAGTGCAGTCGCTGCGGTCCGGTGAGTGTGATCTGGCGCTGGCCGGCGGTGCCACCGTCAATGCCACCCCGACCGTCTTCGTGGAGTTCAGCCGGCATCGTGGGCTGGCGCCGGACGGGCGCAGCAAAGCCTATGCGGGCGCGGCCGACGGGGTCGGCTGGTCCGAGGGCGGCGGCATGTTGGTGGTGGAGCGGCTTTCGGATGCGCAGCGGTTGGGGCATCCGGTGTTGGCGTTGGTGCGTGGTTCGGCGGTGAATCAGGATGGGGCCTCCAATGGGTTGACGGCTCCCAATGGTCCGTCGCAGCAGCGGGTGGTGCGTGCGGCGTTGGCCAATGCGGGGTTGAGTGCGGCTGAGGTTGATGTGGTCGAGGGTCATGGGACTGGGACCACGTTGGGTGATCCGATTGAGGCGCAGGCGTTGTTGGCGACCTATGGGCAGGATCGTGGGTCGGCTGGGGCGGCTGGAAAAGCGTTGTGGTTGGGGTCGATCAAATCGAATATGGGTCATACTCAGGCCGCGGCGGGGGTTGCGGGTGTGATCAAGATGGTGCAGGCGATGCGCCATGAGGTGTTGCCTGCGACGTTGCATGTGGATGTGCCGTCTCCGCATGTGGATTGGTCGGCGGGTGCGGTGGAGTTGTTGACCGAGGCGCAGCCGTGGCCGGCTGAGTCGGCGGGGGATCGGGTTCGGCGTGCGGGGGTGTCGTCGTTTGGGATCAGTGGCACTAATGCGCATGTGATTGTGGAGGCTGCTCCTCGGGTTGAGGTTGGTGGGTCCTCTGGTGGTGCGGTGCCGGTGGTGCCGTGGGTGGTGTCGGCGAAGTCGGGTTCGGCGTTGGGGGCGCAGGCGGCGCGGTTGGCGGCGCATGTGCGGTCTCACGATGAGCTTGATGTTGCTGATGTGGGGTGGTCGTTGGCGGGTCGGTCGACCTTTGAGCATCGTGCGGTGGTGCTGGGGGCTGATCGGGATGGGTTGCTGGCCGGGCTGGATGAGTTGGCCGGTGACGAGTTCGGTGGGGCTTCGGTGATTCGGGGTGTGGCTGGTGCCGCGGGTAAGACGGTGTTCGTCTTCCCCGGCCAAGGCTCCCAGTGGATCGGCATGGGTATCGAATTGCTCGACACCGCACCGGTATTCGCGCGCCACATCGAGTCATGCGGTCAGGCCTTCGCGGAATTCGTCGACTGGTCGCTGCTCGACGTGCTCCGCGGCGCTGCGGGGGCACCCGGGCTTGACCGGGTCGACGTCGTGCAGCCGGTGCTGTTTGCGGTGATGGTGTCGCTGGCCGAACTGTGGAAGTCGGTCGGGGTGCGCCCGGATGCCGTCATCGGGCACTCTCAGGGCGAGATCGCTGCCGCATATGTGGCTGGTGCGCTGTCGTTGCGCGATGCCGCCAAGGTGGTCACCCTGCGCAGCAAGCTGCTTGTCGGACTGGCCGGACCGGGCGGCATGGTGTCGGTGGCCTGTGGCGAGCAACAGGCGCGGGAGTTGTTGGAGCCCTTTGGCGATCGGGTCAGCATCGCCGCCATCAACGGCCCTTCTGCCGTAGTGGTCTCCGGCGAGGTGGCAGCGCTCGAGGAGCTGATCGCGCAGTGCGCGGACCGGGAGCTGCGTACCCGTCGCATCGATGTGGACTATGCGTCGCACTCGGTCGAGGTGGAGGCGATCGAAGGCCAGCTGACCGAAGTTCTGGCTGGGATCGAGCCGCTTTCGTCGCGGACCGCGTTCTTCTCGTCGGTGACCGGAAGTCGTTTGGACACAGCAGAGTTGGATGCCGAGTACTGGTACCGCAACATCCGGCAGACGGTGCAGTTCGACCAGGCCGTGCGCAGCGCGTGTGGCCACGGATACCGCACCTTCATCGAATCCAGCCCGCACCCCGCGCTGATCGCCGGTATCGAGGACATCTATCGCAACTGCGCGGCCGATTCCGGTGCCGACCCCATCGTCGTGCCCACCTTGGGTCGGGAAGACGGTGGGCTGCAGCGATTCCTGGCGTCGGCCGCCGCGGCCTTCGTTGCCGGCGTGAATGTGGACTGGCGCGGCCCGCTCGACGGTGCCGGCCTGGTCGAGCTTCCCACGTATGCCTTTGAGAAGCGGCGCTTTTGGCTCTCCGGAGAGGGCGTCAGCGTCGACGCATCCGGACTGAGGTTGAGCGCCGGCGGGCATGCGCTGCTGGGCGCTGTCGTGGAGCTTCCGGAATCGGGCGGTGTCGTGTTGACCGGCCGCTTGGCGCTCGGCGCGCACGGCTGGCTGGCCGATCACGCGGTGTCGGGGGTAGTGGTGTTTCCCGGCACCGGGTTTGTCGAGCTGGCAATCCGGGCCGGCGACGAAGTCGGCTGCTCGGTGGTCAACGAACTCACACTGCGCACGCCGCTGGTACTCCCGGCATCGGGTTCGGTTGCGGTACAGGTGGTCGTCGGTGCCGCCGCCGATTCGGCGGAGCGCAGCGTGTCGATCTACTCCCGCACCGACACCGACGCCGGCTCGGTGTGGGTCTGCCACGCCGAGGGAACCCTGGGCGCCGACTCCGCCCAGCCCGCGGCCGACCTGTCGGCCTGGCCTCCCGCTGGAGCCATCGCGGTCGACGTGGCTGACGGGTACGAGCGGCTGGATGCACGTGGGTACGGGTATGGGCCCGCGTTCCGTGGACTGACTGCGATGTGGGCGCGTGGCGAGGAGCTGTTCGCCGAAGCCCGGTTGCCCGAGGCGGCCGGATCTACCAGAGGTTTCGGCGTGCACCCGGCGCTGCTGGATGCCGCGCTGCACACCGCGGTGATCGCCAATCCCGACGCGGACCTGGTGTTGCCGTTCTCCTGGCAGGGCGTGTCTCTGCACGCGGCGGGGGCCGCGTCGGTGCGGGTACGGATCGCGCCGGTTGGCCCCTCGTCGGTCTCGGTGGAACTCGCCGACGACCTTGGTCTGCCGGTGCTTTCGGTCAAGGCGATGGCGGCCCGCCCGGTAAGCGAGCAGCAGATGCGCGCCGTGGTGTCCGCATCCGGTCCAGACCGGCTGTTCGAGGTGGTCTGGACGCCGATGACGGTTGCCGCCACCGATGCGGCACCCGCCTATGAACTCTTTGAATCCGTTGCGGCTGAAGGCGATCCGCTCAGCGGGACCTATCAGCGCACCCATCAGGCGCTGGCGGCTGTGCAGTCGTGGCTGACCGAACATGATTCGGGCGTGCTGGTGGTGGCCACCCGGGGCGCCATGGCGCTGGCCGGCGAGGACGTCACCGATCTGGCCGGCGCGGCGGTATGGGGATTGGTGCGCTCGGCGCAGACCGAGAACCCAGGCCGGCTGGTCCTGGTTGATTCCGACGCTGCGGTCGACGCTGCGGCGGTAGCGACGGCCCTGGCGGTCGGTGAGCCACAAGTAGTGCTGCGCAACGGGCAGCCCTACACGGCGCGGGTGCACGCCAGCCGCGCCGCAGACGGCATCCTGGTGCCGCCTGTCGACGGGCCGTGGCGGTTGGGGCTGAGCAGCGCGGGCACCTTCGAGAATCTGCAGCTGGAGCCGGTTCCCAACGCCGGCGCGCCGCTGGGCCCGGGCCAGGTGCGGGTGGCCATGCGCGCCATCGCCGCCAACTTCCGCGACATCATGATCACGCTGGGCATGTTCACCCACGACGCCTTGATCGGCGGCGAAGGTGCCGGCTTTGTCGTCGAAATCGGCCCGGAAGTAACCGAATTCGCGGTCGGCGATGCGGTATACGGATTCTTCCCGGACGGCAGCGGCACGTTGGTGGCCGGCGACGTCAGGCTGTTGCTGCCCAAGCCCGCCGACTGGTCCTACGCCGAAGCGGCCGCAATCTCAGCCGTTTTCACCACCGCTTACTACGCGTTCGTGCACCTGGCCAATGTCCAGCCAGGCCAACGGGTACTGGTCCACGCCGCCACCGGCGGGGTGGGCATGGCGGCCGTGCAGTTGGCCCGGAACCTGGGTCTGGAGGTGTACGCCACCGCCAGCAAGGGCAAATGGGACATCTTGCGGGCCATGGGCTTTGACGAAGACCACATCTCGGATTCGCGCAGCCTGGAATTCGAGGAGAAATTCCGCGAGGTCACCGGTGGCCGTGGCGTGGATGTGGTGCTGGACTCGCTGGCCGGCGAATTCGTGGATGCTTCGCTGCGCCTGCTGGGCCCTGGCGGGGTGTTCCTGGAGATGGGCAAGACCGACATCCGCGACCCCGGCGTCATCGCCCAGGAATATCCGGGTGTGCGCTATCGCGCATTCGACCTGTTCGAACCCGGTCGCCCGCGCATGCACCAGTACATGCTCGACCTGGCCGGGCTGTTTGACGCCGGCGTGCTGCGGCCACTGCCGGTCACGGCCTTCGACGTGCGGCGCGCGCCGGCGGCGTTGCGCTACCTGAGCCAGGCCCGCCATGTCGGCAAGGTCGTGATGACCATGCCTGCCGACCAAGGTGGTGCGCTTGGTGGCGGAACGGTATTGTTCACCGGTGGAACCGGCATGGCGGGTTCGGCGCTCGCGCGGCACCTGGTGGCCCACCACGGCGTGGCCCATCTGGTGCTCATCAGCCGGCGGGGCCCCGCCGCACCGGGGGCTACCGAGCTGGTAGCCGAGTTGAGCGCTGCCGGAGCACAGGTCGAGGTGGTGGCCTGTGACGCGGCCGACCGTCCGGCGCTGGCCAAGGTGATCGCCGAAATTCCCGCGCAGCGGCCGCTGTCCGCCGTGGTCCACGCCGGTGGTGTGCTTGATGACGCGGTGATTTCCTCGCTGACCCCCGAACGTGTCGACACGGTGCTGCGGGCCAAAGTCGATGCCGCGTGGAACCTGCACGAGTTGACTCGTGATCTGGATCTTTCTGCGTTCGTGATGTTTTCGTCAATGGCCGGCGTGGTCGGATCCTCGGGCCAGGCCAACTATGCGGCGGCCAACACGTTCGTCGACGGCCTGGCCGCACACCGACGGGCGCACGGCTTGCCGGCCATTTCGCTGGGCTGGGGCCTGTGGGATCAGGCCAGCGATATGACCGGTGGAATGGATGCCGCCGACCGGGCCCGGCTGGGTCGTGAGGGTGTCTTGGCGCTGTCCTCCGATGAGGCAATGGAACTGTTCGACACCGCCCTCATCGTCAACCAGGCGTTCCTGGCTCCGGCCCGGATAGATCTGGCCGCACTGCGCGCTCACGCGGTGGCGGTACCGCCGATGTTCAGTGATCTGGTCAGCGCTCCGACCCGGCGTCAGGTCGACGACGCATTGGCCGCGGCGAAATCGAAATCCGCTCTGGCACATCGCCTGCACGGACTGCCGGAGCCCGAGCAGCACGCCGTGGTGCTGGACTTGGTGCGGTCGCACATCGCCACCGTGCTGGGCACCATCACGCCCGAGGCCATCGACCCGGACAAGGCGTTCCAGGAGCTGGGCTTTGACTCGCTGACCGCCGTCGAAATGCGTAACCGGATCAAAACGGTTACCGGACTTTCGCTTTCGCCAACGTTGATCTTCGACTACCCAACCCCCAACGGTTTGGCCAACTACATTCGTGCCGAACTCGCTGGTGCCCCGCAAGAGGTCAAGCACACCCCGGCCGTACGCGTCACCGGTGACGATCCGATCGCGATCGTCGGCATGTCATGCCGCTACCCCGGTGGCATCGAGTCGCCGGACGACCTGTGGGACATGCTGATGGCCCGTCGCGACGTGCTGTCTGACTTCCCGGCCGACCGAGGCTGGGATCTGGCCGGCCTGTTCAACCCGGATCCTGACGTGCCCGGCGCTTGCTACACCCGCACCGGCGGTTTCGTAGACCGAGTCGGTGATTTCGAACCCGCCTTCTTCGGTGTTGGGCCCAGTGAGGCGCTGGCGATGGACCCGCAACAGCGGATGTTCCTGGAGCTGTCTTGGGAAGCCTTGGAGCGCGCCGGGATTGAGCCGGGCGGTTTGCGTGGCAGCGCCACCGGTGTGTTCGCCGGGGTGATGACGCAGGGCTACGGCATGTTCGCTGCCGAACCCGTCGAAGGCTTCCGTCTGACCGGGCAGCTCTCCAGCGTGGCTTCGGGTCGGGTGGCTTATGTGCTGGGGTTGGAGGGCCCGGCGGTGTCGGTGGATACGGCGTGTTCGTCGTCGTTGGTGGCGTTGCATATGGCGGTGCAGTCGCTGCGGTCCGGTGAGTGTGATCTGGCGCTGGCCGGCGGCGTCACCATCAATGCCACCCCAGACATCTTCGTTGAATTCAGTCGTTGGCGTGGATTGTCAGCGGATGGACGCTGCAAAGCCTTCGCGGGCGCGGCCGACGGCACCGGGTTCTCCGAGGGCGGCGGCATGTTGGTGGTGGAGCGGCTTTCGGATGCGCAGCGGTTGGGGCATCCGGTGTTGGCGTTGGTGCGTGGTTCGGCGGTGAATCAGGATGGGGCCTCCAATGGGTTGACGGCTCCCAATGGTCCGTCGCAGCAGCGGGTGGTGCGTGCGGCGTTGGCCAATGCGGGGTTGAGTGCGGCTGAGGTTGATGTGGTCGAGGGTCATGGGACTGGGACCACGTTGGGTGATCCGATTGAGGCGCAGGCGTTGTTGGCGACCTATGGGCAGGATCGTGGGTCGGCTGGGGCGGCTGGAAAAGCGTTGTGGTTGGGGTCGATCAAATCGAATATGGGTCATACTCAGGCCGCGGCGGGGGTTGCGGGTGTGATCAAGATGGTGCAGGCGATGCGCCATGAGGTGTTGCCTGCGACGTTGCATGTGGATGTGCCGTCTCCGCATGTGGATTGGTCGGCGGGTGCGGTGGAGTTGTTGACCGAGGCGCAGCCGTGGCCGGCTGAGTCGGCGGGGGATCGGGTTCGGCGTGCGGGGGTGTCGTCGTTTGGGATCAGTGGCACTAATGCGCATGTGATTGTGGAGGCTGCTCCTCGGGTTGAGGTTGGTGGGTCCTCTGGTGGTGCGGTGCCGGTGGTGCCGTGGGTGGTGTCGGCGAAGTCGGGTTCGGCGTTGGGGCGCAGGCGGCGCGGTTGGCGGCGCATGTGCGGTCTCACGATGAGCTTGATGTTGCTGATGTGGGGTGGTCGTTGGCGGGTCGGTCGACCTTTGAGCATCGTGCGGTGGTGCTGGGGGCTGATCGGGATGGGTTGCTGGCCGGGCTGGATGAGTTGGCCGGTGACGAGTTCGGTGGGGCTTCGGTGATTCGGGGTGTGGCTGCTGCCGCGGGTAAGACGGTGTTCGTCTTCCCCGGCCAAGGCTCCCAGCTGCTGGGAATGGGCATGGGACTGCACGCCGGATACCCGGTCTTCGCCGAGGCGTTCAACACCGTTGTCGGTGAGCTGGACCGCCATCTGTTGCGCCCACTGCGTGAGGTCATCTGGGGCCACGACGAAAATCTGCTCAACACAACGGAGTTCGCCCAGCCGGCGCTGTTCGCCGTGGAAGTCGCGTTGTACCGGCTGCTGGAGTCCTGGGGTGTGCGACCCGATTTCGTGATGGGGCACTCGGTCGGTGAATTGTCGGCCGCCCACGTCGCCGGTGTCTTGTCGCTGGAGAATGCGGCGGTGCTGGTAGCCGCGCGCGGCCGGCTCATGCAGGCGCTGCCCGACGGTGGCGCGATGATTGCCGTGCAGGCAACCGAACAGGAAGTGCTGCCCCTACTCGGTGCCCAGGTCAGCATCGCGGCCATCAACGGACCGGCGTCGGTGGTGATTTCGGGCGCCCAGGACGCGGTGAGCGCCGTGGCCGAGCAGCTTCGAGCCGACGGCCGCAGGGTGCACCGGCTAGCCGTCTCGCATGCCTTCCACTCGCCGCTGATGGATCCGATGATCGACGAATTCGCAACGGTGGCCGGTGAACTCACGGTCAATGCGCCCACCATCGGGATCATTTCCAACCTGACCGGGCAGCTGGCCGGAGAGGACTTCGGCTCGGCGGCCTACTGGAAGCGTCACGTCCGGGATGCGGTGCGATTCGCCGACAGCATCCGCTTCGCGCAGTCAGCCGGTGCCGCCCGATTCCTGGAAGTGGGTCCCAGCAGCGGTCTTACCGCATTGATCGAAGAGGTGCTCTCCGATGCTGCGGTGACCAACCCGGTGGCCACGGCCTCCGCGCTGCGCAAGGATCGACCGGAGCCGGTGAGCCTGGTGAGCGCCGTGGCAGGGGTATTTGTCGCCGGCACCGCCGTGGACTGGCGAGCCGTGGTGGGGCAGTCCCACTTTGTGGAGTTGCCGACCTATGCCTTCGAGCGGCGACGGTTCTGGCTCTCGGGGGATGCAGTTGCCGCCGACGCGGCCGGCTTGGGGCTGCAGGCCGGCGAACACGCACTGCTGGGCGCGGTGGTGGAGCTCCCCGCATCGGGCGGAGTGGTGCTCACCGGCCGCTTGTCGCTTGCGGCGCAGGGCTGGCTGGCCGACCACGCCGTCGGCGGTGTGGTGATCTTCCCGGGTGCCGGCTTCGTCGAGCTGGCCATTCGCGCCGGCGACGAGGTGGGCTGTCGAGTGGTCGACGAACTGACGCTGGCCGCACCGCTGGTACTGCCGTCCGGGGGCTCGGTCGCGGTACAGGTGGTAGTCGGTAGCCCCGATGACTCCGGTGCCCGCGCGGTGTCGGTGTACTCGCGTGGCGACGCCGGCTCGGACTGGGTACTGCACGCCGAGGGCTCGCTGGGTTCTGGTTCGCCGGAGCCGGCCACCGATCTGTCGACGTGGCCGCCGGTCGGCGCCGTCGAGGTGGAAAACGCCGACGGATACCAGCAGTTGGCCGAACGCGGGTACGGCTACGGCCCGGCGTTCCGTGGCCTGAATGCGATGTGGCGTCGCGGCGACGAAGTGTTCGCCGAGGTTGCCTTGTCCGCCGACGCCGGGGTATCGGTGTCCGGCTTCGGTATTCATCCGGTGATGCTGGACGCCGCGTTGCACGCCGTGATACTGGCTTCCGATGGCGCCGACGATTTCGGGGTCCCCGAGGGTTCGGTCCTGGTTCCGTTCGCCTGGCAGGGCGTGACGCTGCATGCCGCGGGAGCCTCGGCGGTTCGGGCGCGCATTGCGCCCGCGGGGCCATCCGCGGTCTCGATCGAATTGTCCGATGGGCTAGGACTACCGGTGCTCTCGGTTGCGTCGATGCTGGCAAGGCCAGTGACCGATCAGCAGCTGCGGGCTGCGGTATCAGGGGCCGGACCCGATCGCCTGTTCGGGGTGGATTGGACGGCGCAGCCCTCGGCCGAATTGCAGCCTGTGCCGGTACGTATCTGGGGCGCAGTGGAGTCCGAAGGCGATGACGACCCCGGGGCCTCGGTGGTGTTCGAGTCCGTGCCTCAGGCCGGTGAGGTGGTGGCGGGTGTGTATGCGGCCACCGCCGCCGTGCTCGAGGTGCTGCGATCCTGGCTGTCCCGTGATGGGGTAGGGCAATTGGTCATCACCACGCGCGGCGCGGTGGCGCTGCCGGACGAGGATGTCACCGATCTGGCAGGCTCGGCGGTATGGGGATTGGTGCGCTCGGCACAGACCGAGCACCCCGGTCGAATCGTGTTGGTCGACACCGATGCGCAACTTGACGAACATGCTGTAGCGGCGGTGTTGGCCGCCGGCGAGCCGCAGGTGCTGTGGCGCAACGGCGAGGTGTACACCGCGCGGGTACACGGCAGCCGCGCGGTTGCCGGCCTGCTGGTGCCACCGGGTGATGGCCCGTGGCGCTTGGGTATGAGCACCGCGGGCACGTTCGAAAACCTGCGCCTGGAAACGATTCCCGATGCTGATGCCGCGCTGCAACCGGGGCACGTTCGGGTCGCCTTGTCGGCGATGGCCGCAAACTTCCGCGACGTCATGATCGCGCTGGGTCTCTACCCCGACCCGGACGCGGCGATGGGCGTGGAAGGCGCCGGCGTCGTCGTCGAAACCGCCTCGCCAGACTGGCGTTTCGCGGTGGGCGACCGGGTCGTGGGTCTGTTCCCGGAGGGCACCGGGACAATCGCCATTACCGACCACCGACTGCTGGTCAAGATCCCCGCGGGTTGGTCTGACACCGCGGCCGCCACCACCTCGGTCGTGTTCGCCACCGCCTTCTACGCGCTGCGGGACTTGGCCTCGGTGCAGCCCGGACAGCGGATCCTGGTGCACGCGGCCACCGGTGGCGTCGGCATGGCGGCCGTGCAGCTGGCCCGGCACTGGGGTCTCGAGGTATTCGCCACGGCCAGCAAGGGCAAGTGGGATACGTTGCGGGCCATGGGCTTTGACGAGGACCACATCGGTGACTCACGCAGCCTGGAATTCGAGGACAAGTTCCGGGCGGCCACCGGCGGGCGCGGCATGGACGTGGTGCTCGACTCGTTGGCGGGCGAATTCGTCGACGCGTCGCTACGGCTGGTTGCCCCCGGCGGTGTCTTCTTGGAGATGGGCAAGACCGACATCCGCGAGGCCGCGGTGGTCGCCCAGCAGCACACCGGTGTGCGATACCGGGCCTTCGACCTCTTCGAGGCGGGGCCGGATCACATCGCGCAGATCCTCGCCGAGCACGCCGCGCTGTTCAGCGAGGATGTGCTGCGGCCTCTTCCGGTGACGACATTTGACGTGCGGCGCGCGCCGGCGGCCTTGCGCTACCTGAGCCAGGCCCGCCATGTCGGCAAGGTCGTGTTGACCATGCCCGACGCGTGGGCGGCAGGCACGGTACTCATCACCGGTGGCACCGGGATGGCCGGCTCGGCGCTGGCCCGCCATGTGGTGGCTCACCACGGGGTGCGTCAGTTGGTCCTGGTCAGTCGGCGTGGTCCGGACGCTCCGGGGGCCGCAGAGCTGGCCGAGGAGTTGAGCGCCTTTGGCGCCCAAGTCCAGGTGGTCGCCTGTGACGCCGCCGACCGGGCGGCGCTGGCCAAGCTGATTGCCGAGATTCCGGTGCAGCACCCGCTGTCCGCCGTGATTCACACCGCTGGGGCGCTGGATGACGCGGTGGTCACCTCGCTGACGCCCGAGCGCATGGAAATGGTGCTGCGGGCAAAGGTGGATGCGGCGTGGAACCTGCATGAGCTCACCCGCGACATGGATTTGTCCGCGTTTGTGATGTTTTCGTCGATGGCCGGCCTGGTGGGTTCGTCGGGCCAGGGCAACTACGCGGCCGCCAACTCGTTCCTGGATGGGCTGGCCGTACACCGGCAAGCGCACGGCCTGCCGGCGATTTCGCTGGGGTGGGGTCTGTGGGATCAGGCCAGCAACATGACCGGCGGATTGGCAGCGGTCGACTTCAAGCGGTTCGCCCGAGACGGCATCGTGGCCATGTCCTCCGATGAAGCGCTCGGATTGCTCGACGCCGCAATGGTCCTCGGCGAACCATTCATGTTGCCCGCCCACATCGACTTTGCCGCATTGCGGGTGAAGTTCGACGGCGGGACCCTGCCGCCGATGTTCGTTGATCTGATCAACGCGCCCACTCGACGTCAGGTCGATGATTCCCTGGCCGCGGCGAAGTCGAAATCGGCTCTGCTGCAACGCCTCGAAGGACTGCCCGAAGATGAGCAGCACGCCATCTTGCTGAACTTGGTGCGCTCCCACATCGCGACAGTGCTGGGCAACTCCAGCCCGGACGCGATCGACCCGGACCGTGCCTTCCAGGAACTTGGCTTCGATTCGCTGACCGCGGTCGAGATGCGCAACCGACTCAAGTCGGCGACGGGGCTGGCGCTTTCGCCCACGCTCATCTTCGACTACCCCAACTCCGCCGCGTTGGCCGGTTACATGCACCGGGAACTGGTCGGCGCGTCGCCGCAAAGCGACACCACGGCCGAGGCACCCGGGGAAGCCGAACTGCAGCGGGTGGTCGCCTCGATTCCGGTCAAGCGCCTGCGCCAAGCCGGGGTGCTGGAACTGTTGCTCGCGTTGGCAAATGAGACCGGCGGCAATGGGCAGGCCGCGGTGACCGCGGAGACCAGCGAGGAAGATCTAGCGGACATGGACCTCGACGCCCTGGTCAACGCGGCGTTCATGAACGACGACGAGTAGACATGAGCCGCACCCGCAGGGGTGCAGAGTAAAGCAATGAGGAGGAGCGGTGCTCACTAGCGAGGAAACTCAGTGAGGGTCGCGGTCACCGGGGCCGGTGGGGTGCTGGGCCGTGGCCTGGCCTCCCGATTGCTCAGCCAGGGCCACGAAGTCGTCGGGATGTCGCGCCGGCGGCCCGACAGCTGGCCGAGTCAGGCCGACTTCGTTGCCGGCGATATCCGCGACGCGGCCGCGGTCCGGCGCGCAATCACGGGCGCGGACGTGGTCGCCCACTGCGCATGGGCCCGGAACCCGGGTCCGGACGGCCGGATCAGCCAGCAGATCAACATCGGCGGAACCCGCAACGTCTTGGATGCGATGGCAGCCTGCGGTACCGGCCGCATCGTGTTCCCCAGCTCCCCCCACGTCTACCGGCCGGGTCTGCCGATGCCGGCCACCGAACACGGTGCGGTGGCGCCAGCTTCGGCCGAGGGGCGGCACAAGGCGGGCGTCGAGCAGATGCTGCAGGAGTCCGGCGCGCAATGGGTTGCCGTGCGTTCGGCGCTCATCGTCGGGCGCAACATCGACAACTGGGTGCGCCGGTTGTTTGCTCTGCCGGCGTTCCCCGACGGTTCGGCAGATGACGTACTGCAGGTGGTGCACCTCGACGACGTACTTCGGCTGCTGACGCGCGCGGTATCGGACGTCGGTGCGGGCACCGGTCCGGTCAATCTCGCCGCCCCGGGGCTACCCACGTTGCGCGAGATCGCCACGGCACTGCGACGCCCCATCCTGCCGGTCGGCGCGGCGCTTCGCCGTATTGGGTCGGTCGCCGAATTCCAATTGGTGCAAGGCGTTCCCGTGATGGACACCGCGCGGTTGCACGATGAATGGAAGTTCCAGCCGGCCTTCACCGCCGAGGGGTCCGTCGAGGACTTCGCGCTGGCCGTGCGTGGCCGAGTCTCGTTGGGCAGACGGGTGGTATCGCTGCCCTGGCGACTCGCCAACATCCAGGACCTGCCCGCCGTTGACGCTCCCGCGCAAGACGGTGTGGTTCCCCGGCTGGCAGGCCCGGAAGGTGTCAACGGGGAGTTCGACACACCTATCGATCCGCGTTTCCCGACGTTTCTGGCCACCAATCTGTCCGAAGCGTTGCCCGGTCCGTTCTCGCCTTCATCGGCATCGGTCACCGTGCGTGGCCTGCGTGCGGGCGGCGTCGGTATTGCCGAACGGTTGCGGCCAGGTGGAGTGATTCAGCGCGAGATCGCAATGCGCACCGTCGCGGTGTTCGCCCATCGGCTTTACGGGGCCATCACATCGGCGCACTTCATGGCCGAAACAGTGCCATTCGCCAAGCCGGCGATGATCGTCAGCAACAGCGGGTTCTTCGGCCCGAGCATGGGCTCGCTGCCCATTTTCGGCGAGGAACTCCCACCGGCAGAATCCAGCTTCGTGCGCCGGCAACTGCGCACCGTCCGCAATATCGGCGTATTCGGCGTCAACCTGGTCGGCCTGAGCGCCGGTTCGGCCTTGGACACCAACGATTTCATCGCCGATGTCGACCGCCTGGAGCAGCTTGTCGGGGGCGATGTCACCACGCTTGACGATCGGCGCCTGCTGAGCCTGATTCTGCTGGCCCGCGACCACGTGGTGCACGGCTGGGTGCTGGCTTCGGGTTCCTTCATGCTCTGTGCCGCATTCAACGTGCTGTTGCGCGCCGTGAGCGGCCGCGACACCGCCCCGGCCGCGGGGCCCGAACTGGTCAGCGCCCGTTCGGTGGAAGCGGTACAGCGCCTGGTGGACGCGGCGCGCCACGACGAAGCCGTGATTCGGCTGCTGTCCGAACCCGGGGACCGCCTCGGCAAGCTGGCGGTGGCGGCGCCGCACTTCTACGATGCAGTGCGCCAAGAGCTTTCGCTGATTGGGCACCGTGGGCCGGCGGAAGTCGAGATGATGTCGACCAGCTACGCCGACAACCCGGAATTGTTGGTCGGCATGGTGGCCAAGACATTGAGCACCTCCTCGGTGCCGCAATCGCCGCAGCCGTCGATACCATTGCAGGCCAAGCCGATCGCGGTGCTGGCCGCACGCCAACTGCGTGACCGGGAAGCGCGCCGAGACAAGATGGTTCGCGCGATCTGGGTGCTGCGCGCCCTGCTGCGCGAGCATGGGCGCCGGCTGGCCGAAGCCGGCGTGCTGCACGCCTCCGACGATGTCTTCTACCTCTTGGTCGACGAACTCGACGCACTGCCCGCGGACGTGGCCGAGTTGGTGGCCCGGCGCCGCGCAGAACAACGCAGGCTGACCGCCGTCGTCCCACCCACGGTGTTCAGTGGGAAGTGGGAGCCGTCGACCGCCTCGGCGGCGGCGCTAACGGCCGGGGGCACCTTGCGCGGAGTCGGCGTCTGCGGCGGGCGGGTGCGTGGCCGGGTGCGGATCGTGCGTCCGGAGACCATCGATGAACTAGAGCCGGGCGAAATTCTGGTCGCCGAGGTCACCGACGTCGGCTACACGGCTGCCTTCTGCTACGCGGCGGCCGTCGTCACCGAACTGGGTGGCCCCATGTCGCATGCGGCTGTGGTGGCCCGCGAGTTCGGGTTCCCCTGTGTGGTGGACGCCCAGGGCGCCACCCGGTTCTTGCCGCCGGGCGCGCTCATCGAGGTCGACGGCACCACCGGGGAGATCCAAGTGCTCGAGCTGGCGGCCGAAGGCGATTCATCGGTTACGCAGAGCGATCCCGCTGATTTGGCCTAGTCGGCGAGTTAGTAGCCACAGAAATCACCCGGGCGCTAACCCGTAGCCCCTCCTCGCGCCCGAGCTGGCGGATGCGCTCGTTGTTGACCTGCCAGCGGGCCCGGCGGGCCATGCGTTGAAGCCCCTCGGGCACGCGAGCTGCTAGATGCCCGCCTGGGCGTAGACGTTCTTGTGGATGGTTTCGCAGATGTCCTCGAGCGGGAGGTCGTTCGCGTCATTCGCGAAGGGGCTTTCGATCTCGACGGCGATTTCCTCGATGCCGAAGAATGTGTAGGCGATGATGAGGACGTCGACAATGGTCGTCCAGCCGAAGGTCTCGACCATGGCGAAGGGGAGGGTGAAGCAATAGAGTACAAGCGCCCGGCGCAGGTGCACGGCGTAGGCGAAGGGCATCGGCGTCTTGCGAATTCGTTCGCAGCCGCCGAGGTAGTCGACCAGGAGCTGAATGTTCTGGTCCATCGAGGTGAGCATGATGTCGGAGATCAGGCCGCGCTCGCGCGCCTCCCGGAGGCAATCGGACATGTTGCCGGCGACAGCGAGAGGCGGATGCTGGGCGTCGATCACCTCCTGCGCCTCGGCGGGCGGAAGTTCGGCGATTTGTGGCCCGAGGCCTTTGGTACCGCGCAGGCTGTGCATGGCCGCCCAGGGAAAGACGGCTGTCCATCGGGTAAGTCGGGCCACCAGCGCGGGATCTCCGGTGATGTATACGCTGGCGCTCCGGACGAGGTTGCGTGTTGCATTCACGATGCCTCCCCATAGCTTGCGCCCCTCCCAGAAACGGTCGTAGCTGGAGTTGGTGCGGAAAACCAGAAGGAGACCGAGAGCGAGGCCCATCAGGGTGTGCAGCTGGAACGGCATGCCGACCGGCGCGACATAGTTGTGAAAGGTGACAACCGCCGCCGACCACGCGACGCATAGGGAGACGCGACCGCTGATCTCCCGGACCAGCGAGCCGCGGATGTCAAAAAAGTGGTCCAGCCATTTGTGCGAGTCGTATTCGATCATGATCTACTTCGCGTAGTTGGGATAGACGGGCTCTGCAGGCGCGGGCGCTGGGTTCTTGGTGAGGGCTTCCATGGCGACGGTTGCGGCGCGCTCCAACTGCGGATCATGCCCCTGCCGCACCGCCGCCGGATGCTTCCAGATTTCGATGTCTGGCGCAACACTTTGCTTCCAGGTCAGCGGCGCCGGACGTGTTGCGCAAGGCGAGATTGGCAGCGGTGAGCGAACCGCCATCCTTAGCAGCGGAAATCCGAGGATGCCCACCAGCCTGCCCCGGGTGCGGGTGCCGACCAACGGCGCCAGCTTGTGGAATGTAACGCCCATGACGGGCGTGATGGTGTCATGGCCATGGTGGGTGCGTCAGTAGTTCATCCACCGGCGGCAGCCGAAGTCGAGTACCTGAGCGGCTGCCTGCCCGCCGCCGGTGAAGCATCCTCGATAATCACGCCCCGGCACCCGGACTGCGCAGAGTAGCTGACGACGTCAACCGTAGCTGGCCGATGCGGGCCAGACCGCGAGGTGAAATCTGTTGACATCTCTACAAACCCGCCACAGTCGGGCAAGTCATCGGCCCCACCGCGTGGCCCGCCAAAGGGGGGCTGCCTTCCCATTGCACTGGATATCACCGAGGCATAGCAGCCGACGGGCACGCCTCAGCAGCTGAACGCGGCGCCCACACCGTCGGGTGGCGGTACCGACCGCAGGCAGCCGAACGGCTCGACGCCGGCGCTGCTGAGCCCAATGGCGGACTGATGGGCGTAGTTGACGCAAAAAACGCCGGCCTGATCGGCTCGGCAACGGTAGTCGCCGAACGACAGCGAGTCGCCGTTGGCCAACTCGGGCCCGTTGCCGTTGGTGAACGGTCCCGGGTCGCCTCGGGAGGCCCCGACCCGCAAGTTGGTGCCGTCAAAATCGACCCAGCCGCCCTTCCATTCGCCGTAGGCGGTGGGGGGTGGGGGAGACGGGTTGGTCAGGCTGACCAGGCAGGCCATCGCGTCACCGGTGTGCTTGGTGTCGGTCAGGCAGGACACTTTGCCGCCTTGGGCGCTGAATGCGATATCGTCGCCGAGCTCGGTGGTGACATCCTCTCGCGTCACACTGTGATAGCGCGCCGGATCAGCGGCGTGACCAGCCTCTATCCAGGCAATGACCTCGGAGATCGGCGCCCCGGCCGACGGCACCTTCGACGCTGTGGGAAGTTTGCTTGTCGAGGAAGAAACGCTACTGCTCGGCGTCGCCGGGGTGCTGGTCTGCGAACGACCCGAGTCGCTGTCGACGTCATGTGCGCACCCGGCAACCAGCAACGGTACTGCGACTAGCGCGGCGATTCGCATCCCGTCAGGCTAGCCGCCCTGAGGGGATTTTAAGTGGTACGCACGCCGTGTGCGTTTCGGGTCCGCTAACGTCGGGTTATGCATGAGCGCACCGTCCGCGCCCGCACGGCCACCGGCGTCGTTGAAGGCTTCACTCGCGACGGCGTGCACCGCTGGCGGTCCATCCCCTACGCGCGGGCTCCGATCGGCCCGCTCCGGTTCCGCGCGCCGCGGCCCCCGCAGCCCTGGTCGGGTGTCCGCCACTGTCATGGGTTCACTCACTGCTCGCCTCAGCAGCGCCGCTACACCATGCTCGGCCTGGGCAAATACCAGCCGATGAGCGAAGACTGCCTGACCCTCAACGTCGTCGCACCCGAAGCCCCCACGCATCGACCGCTGCCGGTCATGGTCTTCATCCACGGTGGGGGCTACATCCTGGGCAGCTCGGCGACTCCGATATATGACGGCGCGGCACTGGCGAGGCGAGGCTGCGTCTATGTTTCGGTCAACTATCGGCTGGGCGCGCTCGGGTGTCTGGATCTGTCTTCGCTGTCGACACCGGACATCGCCATCGACGGTAACCTGTACCTGCGCGACCTGGTGATGGCATTGCAGTGGATCCAGGACAACATCGCGGAGTTCGGTGGTGATCCGGACAACGTCACCATCTTCGGGGAAAGCGCGGGCGCGCATATCACCGCCACGCTGCTGGCGGTTCCGGCGGCCAAAGGTCTTTTCGCCCGCGCGATCTCGGAGAGTCCGGCCGCCGGTATGGTGCGTCCGCGGGAAATCGCGGCCGAATTCGCGACACGCTTTGCCCGACTGCTCGGTGCGCGCAAGCACGACGCCGCCAGCGCGCTGATGCGGGCAACCGCGGCTCAACTGGTGCAAACCCAGCACCGGCTGATCGATCAGGGCATGCAGAAACGCTTGGGCGCCTTCCCAATCGGCCCAACCTTCGGTGATGACTGCCTGCCGCTGGACCCCGTCGAGGCCATGCGCGCCGGGCAATCACACAAAGTGCCGCTCATCGTCGGCACCAACGCCGACGAGGGCCGCCTGTTCACCCGGTTCCTCAAAATGCTGCCGACCAACAAGGCGATGATCGACGAGTTGCTCGCCGACACCGAACCGGCTACCCGTGAACGCATCACCGCGGCCTACCCGAACTATCCGGAGTCCGCTGCCTGCATACAGCTGGGCGGTGATTTCGCATTCAACGCCGCGGCCTGGCAGATCGCCGAAGCCCAAGGAGCGCACGCTCCCACGTACCTCTATCGCTATGACTACGCGCCACGGACATTGCGCTGGTCCGGGTTCGGGGCCACGCATGCGACCGAGTTGTTCGCCGTCTTCGACATCTATCGAACCAGGTTCGGCGCGCTTCTGACCGCCGCCGCCGACCGCAGACACGCGTTGCGGGTCAGCGACGAGGTGATCCGGCGCTGGCGCTCGTTCAGCCAGACCGGTACGCCCGGCGAGGACTGGCCGGCTTACACGCACACCCGCCGTGCTGTCATGGTGATCGACCGCAAGAGTCGCGTCGAGATCGATCCGCACCAGCACCGCAGGCTGGCGTGGGACGGCTTCTCGCTGGCGCGGTGAACGTCATGAACGACGAGGGCCACCAGAACGCGGGCATCATCGAAGAACCCGGCGACCTCACCGCGTCGTGGCTGACCGAAAAGATCGGCGCCGGGGACGTCACCGAATTCACCGTCGAGCGGATCGGCACCGGCCAGATGAGCGAGTGCTACCGCGTCCAGCTCACCTACGCGGTGCCCGGCGGTCCGTCGTCGGTGGTGCTCAAGGTCGCGGCCACCGATCCGATGAGCCGCCAGAACGGCCAGGCGCTGGGGCTCTACGAACGCGAAGTTCGCTTCTACGCCGAAGTGGCGCCGCGTCTGGGTGGGCCGATAGCGCCGTGCTATCACGCCGCCGTCGACGCCCAAACGGGCGCATTCGACCTGTTGTTCGGTGATGCGGGGCCAGCGCTGGTCGGCGACGATATTGCCGGTGCCACGGTCGCACAGGCACAGCTCGCGGTCAGTCAGCTGGGGCGGCTGCACGGTCCGCTGCTCGGTGACGCGGCACTGGCCGAAGCGCCATGGCTCAACCGTGATTCGCCGCTGAACCAAGCCATGGTCAGCGGGCTGTACGCGGGGTTCCTCGACCGCTACGGCGAGCAGATCGACCCACGCAGTCGCATGGTGTGTGAACGGTTGGTGGCGGCGTTCGACGGCTACCTGGCTCAGGAGTCCTCCCGAGGCGCAATCCAGGGCTTGGTGCACGGTGACTACCGTTTGGACAACCTGCTTTTCGGTGCCGCCGGTGCCGAGCGGCCGTTGACAGTGGTGGACTGGCAGACCGTATCTTGGGGCCCGGCTCTGACAGATCTGGCCTACTTCCTGGGCTGTGCCCTGCAACCGAATGAGCGGCGCGCGCACTACGACGACCTGCTGCGGACCTATCACGATGCGTTGGGCCCGGAAGCGCCGATCACGCTCGAGCAAGTCGCCGACGAGGTACGGCGGCAGAGCTTTTTCGGCGTGATGATGGCGATCGTGTCATCGATGCTGGTGGAACGGACCGACCGGGGCGATCGGCTGTTCATGACGATGCTGCACCGCCACTGCGAAGACGTTCTGGACACCGACGCCCTGGCCACGCTGCCGGATGCGGCACCGCCGGAACCGTTGTGCCCGGGTGAGCAAGACGAAATGGCGCACGAGCCCACCGATGAGCCGCTCTGGAGTGAAAGCTGGTACGCCGATTTCGGCGATGCCGCACAGGGTTTGGGCGGCTGGTTTCGTCTCGGCCGAATAGCGAACCAGCAGAAGGCGTGGGTACACGCGTTGCTGTGCGGGCCCGACATGGCGACCGTGGCGGTTGCCGACATCGAGGTCGCGCTACCCGATGACCCGTGGGCGGTGCGAACCGGTGATATTGAGCTGCGCCACCATGCCACGGCACCGCTGCAGACCTATGCGGTGGAGTTGCGGGCGCGAGGCCAGGCATACGAGGACCCGTCAGCGTTGCTGCGCGGGGAGCCCGGGGATCCGGTCGAGGTAACGATGAACCTGGTCTGGACAACCAACGGAGTCCCCTACCAATACCGGCTGACGTCGCGTTACGAGATCCCTTGCACGGTAGCGGGTACCGTGACCGTCGACAGGACGCACTATCGCGTCGATGCGGTCCCCGGACAGCGTGACCATTCCTGGGGTGTGCGCGACTGGTGGAGCATGGACTGGATGTGGAGTGCGCTGCATCTCGACGACGGAACCCACCTGCACGGGGTGAACATCCAGCTGCCGGGCACTCCCGCCTTCAGCGTTGGCTACGTTCAGGATTCCGGCGGGAACCTCACCGAGCTGCAGGCCGTGAACTTTCGGGAAGCGTTCGGCGGCAACGGCTTACCGCAGAACACGACGTTGAGTCTGAAACCGGGTGATATCACGGCGAAAGTCGACGTACGTGCCCACGCGCCGGTACGCCTGAGTGCCTCCGACGGGCGCGTGAGCCATTTCCCGCGCGCGTGGGTCGCTGTGGCCACCACGGATGGTCGCAGCGGCGTCGGATGGATGGAATGGAACCGCAACCAGGTGTGAGCGTCCACCGGTCGCCGAAACCGTCACCGATCGTGGTGATGGGTGTTTGCGGGGCAGGCAAGTCGACGGTAGGGGCGGCGCTGGCACAGCGTTTGGGGGTGCCGTTCACGGAGGCTGACACGCTGCATTCGCAGGCCAACGTCACGAAGATGGCCGCCGGCAAGCCCCTTGACGACGATGATCGCCGCCCCTGGTTGCGGCGGGTCGGGCGGTGGTTGGCCGACCATCCCGGCGGGGGCGTGATCAGCTGTTCGGCGCTGGCGCGCCGGTACCGCGACGCGTTGCGGGAGAACTGTCCGCAGGTTGAGTTTCTCCATCTGAGCGGCTCCGCAGAACTGATCGGCCGCCGTTTGGCCGCCAGGTCGGATCACTTCATGCCGGCCACCCTGCTGCGCTCCCAACTGGACACATTGGAGCCGCTCGGTGACGACGAGCGAGGTGTAACCGTGGACATCGACGGTGTGGGCGGCGATGTCGATTCGATCGTCGAGGCGTTCCTGGCTAGTGGCTAGTGCCGACGGCCCCTAACCGGGGCCTCGACCCGCGCACGCGCGGTGTCGGCGAGCTGGGTGCCTTGGTGGCGTGCGGTCTCGGCAAGTTCAGCCCCGCGAACGCGGGCGCTGTGGGCTAGGCGCTCGCCCCGCCTGCGTGCCGCCTCGGCCAGCGGGGCACCTTTCTCCGCTGCGGTGCTTGCCAGCTCCCTGCCGCGTTCCAGCGCGGCTTCCGCATAGGGGGCGCTCTTCTCCGCTGCGGTGCTGGCCAGCTCGCGGCCGCGCTCGGCTCCCGCCTGTATGCCATGCACGATCTTGTCGCCCAACTCGGACTCCAGCCGCATGTCGTCGGATCCCGGCAGAGCCGAAGACACCGCGCCGGACAACTTCTCGGCGGCCCGCCGGCCCCGCCAGGCCAATGACGGCTTGCCCGCGGTGTCGGCGGACGCGATGATCAGTCCGCCGAGCAGGCTTACGTCAGTGAGGAATTCCCGTCGCTTCTGGGCTTTGCGGTCCGGGTCTGGCTCGTTCCAAAACATTTGGGCGCCAAGGTTTCCCGGTACCACCGTCAAGGCCAGCGCAGCGGAGACCAGGCGCGGCAACCGGCCCGTGGCCAGGAGCAGGCCACCGCCGATCTGAACGGCGGCGTTGATCTGGGCGACGGTTTCGGGATCCGCCGGGACGCGGCTGCCCATCGGTTCCGGCAGGGTGCGCAAACCCGCCACCGCGGGTGCGGCGGCCTGCGCCGCCGGCTTGGGGTTCAGCAGCGACTCGACGCCCTGGCCGATGAACGCCGCCGACAGCATGGGTCGTGCGATTCTGCGGATCAACATGATTCTCGTATTACCCGCTGTGCCGGCGAACAAACCCACGGCCGGTTTGTCCCGCCGCACGGTGACCACGTCCCGCTGGCGATATGGTGGACGCTGTGCGAGCGTTGATCATCGTCGATCTGCAGAACGATTTCTGCGCCGGCGGCGCGCTGCCAGTGCAAAACGCTGACCTCGTGGCACGCGCGATCAACGACTATCTGGCTGGTAGCCCCGGATATGACCGCGTGGTGGCCACCCAGGACTTTCACATCGATCCTGGTGCTCACTTCTCGGATTGCCCGGATTACTCGTCGTCATGGCCGCCGCACTGTCGTGCCGGCAGTACCGGCGCCCAGTTCTGTCCGGATCTGGACGTCGCCCCGATTGAGGCGGTGTTCCGAAAGGGCGCCTACTGCGCTGCCTACAGCGGATTCGAGGGTGTGGATCACCACGGCACGACGCTGGAGGACTGGCTGCGACAGCGAAGTATCGATGCGGTCGACGTGGTTGGTGTTGCCACCGACCACTGCGTGCGTCAGACCGCCGAAGGCGCGGCTCGGGCCGGCTTCGCTACCCGGGTGCTGCTGGACCTGACCGCGGGCATTTCGGCCGAGACAACCGAGGTGGCGCTGGCCGGGATGCGCACCGCCGGGGTCGCGTTGGTCGGGAGCCGGTAATGGCCCTACCCAAGCGCGACGATCTCCTGGCCGCCGTCGAGCGGTCGCCACGGGCCGCCGCGGCCCACGATCGCGCCGGCTGGGTGAGTCTGTTCACCAGCGACGGCCGCGTCGAAGACCCAGTGGGGTCGATGCCACACGTGGGGCATGAACAGATCGGCCGGTTCTTCGACACGTTCATCGGTCCACGAGACATCAAGTTCCACCGGGACCTCGACATCGTCTGCGGCACGGTGGTACTGCGCGATGTCGAACTCGAGGTGGCAATGGCTGCGGGCGTCACGATGTTCGTCCCCGCCTTTCTTCGCTACGACCTGCGAAAGGCCAGCGACGAATGGAAGATCGCCGTGCTGCGGGCGTATTGGGACCTGCCGGCGATGATGCTGCAGTTCCTGCGCGGGGGAGCGCAGGTAGCCAAGCCCGCACTCATGCTCTCCCGGGGTTTACTGGGCAATCAGGGGTTGCGCGGGACCGCGGGTTTCATGACCGGATTCCGGCGGTCGGGTGCGCGTCACCAAGCGCTGGTGTCGACCTTCCTCGACGCCGTCGTTCGTGGCGACAGCCAGGCCGCAACGCGGACCCTCTCGGACACGGCCACAATAACTTTGGGCGACGACGATGTGCTGGAGCTGGCTGAACTCATCGAGCAGCTTCGTCGGGCCACCTGGTCGAAGATGATCGGATCCGGGTCCACCGTCACGGTGTCAGTTGTCACTGATCACGGGCGGGGCATCATGTTCGCCGAGTTGCCCTGGCGAGGCAATGAAATCCACCGAGTCCGCTACTTCCCGAGCTGATCGCGGCCAATCCGGCGCAACGCGGGTACTAAGGACCTAGATACCGTCGGCGTTGGAGCCGGGGCCACCATCGGGAGCGAAATGTTCGACAAGCCGCTGCGGCGCCGGGAGCTGCTGCGGGGTGCTGGACTACTCACCGCGGCGGCCCTGGCACCGGTGGCGGCCGGTTGCGCTTCCGACGATGACGCCCTGACGTTCTTTTTCGCGGCGAATCCTGAGGAAGCGGACGCCCGGATCCGGGTTGTCGAGGCGTTCGGGCGCAGTCATCCCGACATCAAGGTGCGGACGTTGTTGTCAGGTCCGGGGGCCTTGCAGCAGATATCGACGTTTTGTGCCGGCGGCAAGTGTCCAGATGTATTGATGGCGTGGGAATTGAGTTACGCCGAACTGGCCGATCGAGGCGTGTTCCTGGATCTGAACACCATGCTGGCGCGGGACCAGAAGTTCGCCGACGAGCTGGCCGCGGACAGCATCGGGGCACTGTATGACACCTTCGCCTACAACGGGGGCCAGTACGCGTTTCCCGAGCAGTGGTCGGGAAACTTCCTGTTCTACAACAGAGGGCTCTTCGCGGACGGCGGTGTGCCACCTCCGCCGACCAGCTGGGACCAGCCCTGGAGCTTCGCCGAGTTTCTGGACACGGCCCGCGCGCTCACCAAGCGCGACGGCGCGGGCCGGGTCACACAGTGGGGATTTGTCGACACGTTTGTGCCGCCGCTTTCGGCCGGGCTGTTCGCGTTGAACAACGGCGTACCGCGGTCGACTCCGCGGATGAATCCGACCCACCTCAATTTTGACGACGACGCCTTCATCCAGGCCGTGCAGTTCTACGCGGACCTGTCCGCCAAGCACCAGGTGGCCCCCACCGCATCGGAGCTGCAGTCGATAGCCACCACCGACCTCTTCTCGTTGGGCAAGGCGGCGATGGCACTGGGCGGCCATTGGCGATACCAGACCTTCGACCGCGCCGACGGGTTGGAGTTCGACGTCACCGCGTTGCCGTTGGGTCCCAACGGGCGCGCTGCGTGCTCCAACATCGGCGCCACCGGTCTGGCGATTGCGGCCAGCAGTGCACGCAAAGAACAAGCCTGGGAGTTTGTCAAGTTCGCCACCGGTCCGGCCGGGCAGGCGTTGATCGGCGAGACCGATCTGTTCGTCCCTGTGCTGGGGTCCGCGCTCAACTCGGCCGGGTTCGCCAAAGCCCACCGCAGGGTTGGCAATCTGGCTGTGCTCACCGCGGGGCCGGGCCACTCACAGGGGCTACCGATCACACCGGCGTGGCCGAAGGTCCACGCCTTGATGGATCGCAACTTCGGCCCGGTTCTGCGCGGATCTCGGCCCGCGACATCGTTGATCGGCATGTCGCGGGCCCTTGACGAAGTGCTGCGCAGCCCATGACGTCCATCGACACGCGCAGCACGCCAGAACCTGGCGCCGAAACGGGCCGGTCGCGCCGCTGGCAACGCCGCTCGTGGGCCGGCCGCATGTTCGTGGCTCCAAATCTCGCCGCCGTTGCGGTGTTCCTGTTGTTCCCGCTGGGATTCTCGCTCTACATGAGCTTTCAGAACTGGGATCTGTTCCGCGCCCCCACCTTTGTCGGTTTGCAGAACTTTGCCAAGCTGTTCACGTCTGACCCGTTGTTTCTGATCGCCCTGCGGAACTCGGTGGTCTACACCGCTGGAACCGTCGTGCCGACCGTTCTGATCAGCCTCGTGGTGGCTGCTGTGCTGAACCGAAAAGTGCCCGGAATCGGTGTCTTTCGGACAATCGTCTTCCTGCCGTTGGCCATCTCGTCCGTGGTGATGGCGGTCGTGTGGCAGTTCGTCTTCGATACCAACAACGGGCTACTCAACATCATCCTCGGCTGGATCGGAGTCGGTCCCGTCCCGTGGTTGATCGAGCCCAGATGGGCCATGGTCTCGCTGTGTCTGGTCAGCGTGTGGCGAAGTGTCCCGTTCGCCACCGTCGTCTTGCTGGCCGCGATGCAGGGCGTCCCCGAGACCGTTTACGAGGCCGCCAAAATCGATGGCGCGGGCGAGATCAGGCAGTTTGTGTCCATCACGGTCCCGCTGATTCGTGGCGCAATGTCGTTCGTCGTTGTCATCTCGATCATTCACGCCTTCCAGGCATTCGACCTCGTCTACGTCCTCACCGGTCCCAACGGCGGACCGGAAACGGGAACCTATGTGCTGGGCATCATGCTCTTTCAGCACGCCTTTTCGTTCCTGGAGTTCGGATATGCGTCCGCGCTGGCCTGGGTGATCTTTGCCATCTTGCTGGTGTTGACCGTGCTGCAGCTCCGGATCACCCGGCGACGGTCGTGGGAGGCGTCCAGTGGGCTCAGCTGACCGGGTGGTGCAGCGCAACATTGTGCGTGCTGTCGCCCTCTATGCGGCGCTGATCGCGATCGCCTGGTGTGCTCTGTTTCCGATTCTGTGGGCCCTGTCCGGCTCACTGAAGAAGGGCGGTGAGGTCAGCGAACCGAGATTGTTGCCGTCGGACCCACAGTGGTCCAACTACGCTGAGGTATTCACCTTGATGCCCTTCTGGCGAATGTTCTTCAACACCGTGCTCTATGCCGGTTGCGTCACCGCCGGGCAGATCTTCTTCTGCTCACTGGCCGGATATGCGTTTGCGCGACTCGAGTTTCGAGGCCGCGACACACTTTTCGTCCTCTACCTGGGCACTTTGATGGTGCCGCTCACCGTGACGGTGATTCCGCAGTTCATCCTGATGCGAACGGTGGGCTTGGTGGACACGCCCTGGGCGATGATCGTGCCGGGACTGTTTGGTAGCGCGTTCGGGACCTATCTGATGCGCCAGTTCTTCCGGACGCTGCCCAGCGACTTGGAGGAGGCCGCGACTCTCGATGGTTGCTCGCCGTGGCAGATCTACTGGCGAATCCTGCTGCCGCACGCGCGGCCAGCGGTGATGGTGCTCGGTGTGCTCACCTGGGTCAATGTGTGGAACGACTTCCTATGGCCCCTGTTGATGGTCCAGCGCGACAGCATCGCCACGTTAACCCTCGGTCTGGTGCGGATGCAGGGAGAGTACGTGGCTCGGTGGCCGGTACTGATGGCAACATCGATGCTGATTCTGTTGCCACTGGTGGCCGTCTACGCCGTCGCGCAGCGCGCCTTCATCCGTGGTATCGCCGTGACTGGACTGGGCGGGTGACCCGGATGGCTTCGGTGAGTTTCGAGGGGGCAACACGTCGATACCCGGGTGCGGACCGTCCGGCCGTCGACAGCCTTGATCTCGTGGTCGACGACGGCGAATTCGTGGTGCTGGTCGGTCCGTCCGGCTGCGGCAAGACGACGTCGCTGCGGATGCTGGCCGGATTGGAAAAGGTAGATGCCGGGCGGATCCGGATCGCTGAGCGCGACGTCACCAATGTCGATCCGAAGAGTCGCGACGTGGCGATGGTGTTCCAGAACTATGCCCTGTACCCGCACATGACCGTGGCACAAAACATGGGATTTGCACTGAAGGTCGCCAAGACCCCAAGGCTGAGATCCGCGACCGGGTCCTTCAGGCAGCCAAACTGCTCGATCTCGAGGCTTATCTCGATCGCAAGCCCAAAGACCTCTCGGGCGGCCAGCGCCAGCGAGTAGCGATGGGGCGCGCTATCGTGCGCCGCCCCCAGGTGTTCCTGATGGACGAGCCGCTATCGAATCTTGATGCCAAGCTGCGGGTGCAAACCCGCAACCAGATCGCCGGACTGCAACGGCAGTTGGGTACCACCACCGTCTACGTGACCCACGATCAGGTAGAGGCCATGACCATGGGCGATCGTGTTGCGGTGCTGTGCGACGGCATACTACAACAATGCGCGGCCCCGCGTGAACTCTACCGCCGGCCCGACAATGTGTTTGTCGCCGGATTCATCGGATCGCCGGCCATGAACATGTTCATCCTGCCGATCGTCGATTCCTCAGTGTTGCTGGGGGATTGGTTGATTCAGCTACCCAGGGAGGTGACCGTGCCGGCACCCGAGGTCGTTGTCGGAGTCCGGCCCGAGCACTTCGAAGTGGGCAACCTCGGAGTCGAAATGGAAATTGACGTGGTCGAAGAGCTCGGCGCCGACGCCTACCTTTACGGTCGGATCAGCAACGGCGGCACGATGATCGACCAATCCGTTGTGGCTAGAGCGGATGGCAGCAACCCGCCCGAGCGGGGTAGTCGGGTGCGGCTGTATCCACAACCGGCGCAATTGCACTTCTTCACCGTCGACGGCCGCCGTATCGCTTGAGCCGCAGCGTTCCGATCGGGTTCATGCCCCGGCGCCGGAACCCTCCGTCGTCCGGCGCGCCGCCTACCGGCAAATCGACTCGATCGGGCTACCCTGGCGCCCGTGAGCGCAGCGCGTGTCGATCTGGTGTGCGAAGGAGGCGGGGTCCGCGGCATCGGGTTGGTCGGTGCGGTGGATGCCTTGGCCGAGGCTGGTTACGAGTTTCCGCGTGTCGCGGGCAGCAGTGCGGGTGCCATTGTCGCTGCGATGGTCGCCGCTTTGCAGACCGCCGGTGAACCGCTGTCGCGGCTCGCGGAGATCATGCGCACCCTCGATTACCGGAAGTTCCTTGACCGTAACCTGATCGGGCATATCCCGTTGATCGGTGGCGGGCTCTCGCTGCTGGTGTCCGACGGGGTCTATCGAGGCGCGTACCTCGAACAGCTGCTCGCCGGCTTACTCGCCGATCTTGGCGTGCACACTTTTGGCGATCTGCGCACCGGCGAGCAGCCCGAGCAGTTCGCCTGGTCGCTGGTGGTCACCGCCAGTGATCTGTCCCGGCGCCGGCTGGTCCGCATCCCGTGGGATCTGGACTCCTATGGCCTTGACCCGGAAGAATTTTCGGTGGCGCGGGCGGTGCACGCCTCCTCGGCCATCCCCTTCGTCTTCGAACCCGTTCGGGTGCGCGGAGCTACCTGGGTTGACGGTGGTTTGCTGTCCAATTTTCCTGTGGCACTGTTCGATCGTGCCGACGGCGAACCGCGGTGGCCGACCTTCGGAATCCGGCTGTCGGCGCGCCCGGGAATTCCTCCCACCCGTCCGGTGCACGGTCCAGTGTCACTGGGAATCGCCGCGATTGAGACGCTGGTGAGCAATCAGGACAACGCCTACATTGACGATCCATGTACCGTGCAACGCACCATCTTCGTACCGGCTGACGGCGTGAGCCCGATCGACTTCGACATCACGTCCGAACAACGGGATGCGCTCTACCGGCGCGGATTACAGGCGGGCCGCAAGTTTTTGCAGAGTTGGAATTACGCCGACTACCTGACTGAGTGCGGGAGTCCTGCCGCGCCCTCGCCCTAGCGTCTTGCCCCGGCGCGCTTGGCCAAGAGGGCTCAGCGGATATCGGCGGAGTGATTTTGGTCAATGCCGCCCAACTTGCCTCGGACGAACGTACCATTTGCACCAATTCCGAGTGTGTCGTGGATCACTTTGTCGCGACCGGCGGCGAAGAGTCACTGGGAGGTGTCGATCTTGCAGGTCACCGTGGTGCTCGCGGTAGTTGAGATGGCGGCCAACGATCTGGCAACTATTGGTTCGACGATCAGCCAGGCCAATGCGGCCGCGTTGGCTCCGATAACGGGGCTACTGCCGGCGGGCACCGACGAAGTTTCGGCGGGCATTGCGGCGTTGTTCGAAGCGCACGGGAACGCATATCAGACGCTCGGCGCTCAGACGCTGGCATTGCACGAGCAGTTCGTCAAGCTGATGAGTGGTGGGGCCGCGCAATATGCCGCCGCTGAGGCGGCCAACGCGTCACCGTTGCAGACGGTCGAGCAAGCTGTGCTCGACCTGATCAATTCCCCCGCGGTGGCGCTGACCGGGCGTCCACTGATTGGCAATGGCGCCGACGGGGCGGCGGGGACCGGCGAAAACGGCGGCGATGGCGGCTGGCTCATCGGCAACGGGGGCAACGGCGGGTCCGGAGGGGTCGGCCAGAATGGCGGTAGCGGCGGTTCGGCCGGGCTGTGGGGCCGCGGTGGCAACGGCGGCCTGGGCGGCACCGGTGCCGACGGCGCGAGCGGTCAAGCCGGCAGCGCGGGCGGTGCCGGCGGCAACGGCGGCGCCGGTGGATGGATCTATGGCCACGGTGGAGACGGTGGCATCGGCGGTGCCGGGGGCAACGCCACGGCATCGGGATCGGTCGCAGCGGGCCTGGACGGCGGCGCCGGCGGTGCCGGGGGTTCGGGCGGTCACGCCGGGCTCTTGTTCGGTAACGGCGGTAGCGGGGGCCTCGGCGGCGTGGGTGGACAAGCGACCGGCGCCACAACAAGCTCGGATTTGGGCGGTGTCGGAGGCGCTGGCGGCAATGGCGGCTCCGGTGCCCACGGTGGCTGGCTGATCGGTAACGCCGGAAATGGCGGGGACAGTGGCAGCGGTGGCGGCAGCGACGAAACCCAAACCGGTGTGATGAACGGTGCCACCGGTGGCAGTGCCGGACTCGCCAGTGGGGGCGGCGACGCGGGGGTCATCGGCAACGGCGGAGCCGGCGGTAGCGGCGGAAAGGGAGCCGCCGGGTCCACGCTAGGGGGTGCAAGCATCTTCGGCGGTAGCGGCGGCAATGGCGGCTCCGCGGGGATGGCGGTGCGGGTGGTTTGGTATTGGGCAATGGTGGCGCTGGTGGTAATGGGGGTCAGGGCGGCGACGCCGGCGCCAACGGTTTCGCGGGCTTCGGCGGCCTTGGCGGCGAGGGCGGCTGGGTTGGCAACATAACGCTCGGACCGATCGGCGTCGATGGCGTGGGGTTGATCGGTCACGGCGGCGTCGGTGGAACCGGCTTCGACGGTGGTGACGGTGGTGTCGGCGGCCAGGGCGGGTCAAGCGGACTGTTATTCGGCAACGGCGGTGACGGTGGCGACGGCGGGGCCGGCGGAACCGGCGGCAGTGCGGGCACCGGCGGTGCCGGCGGCAACGGTGGCAATGCCGCGCTCCTGATCGGTACGGGCGGCAACGGCGGAGCCGGTGTCCCGCCGGCGTCCGGCGGCTCCGGTGGCAGGGGAGGACTGATCGGCTCGGCCGGGCAGAACGGGTAGGGGTAGGCGACTGCGGGTGCGCTGCCTCAAACCGGTTGTGCCCGGACCAGCGGCCACCGGCGCGGATCCCGTTTTTCCAGGAGCTAGCTTGCGCGCCCGTCATCAGCTGTCCGACATCGTGCAAAATGTTTCCAGCGCAGTGATTTTCGAGGTCTAACCGGCGCGCCGCAGCGACGATCGCCCGTCCGGTTTCCTACTATTGCCGCGTGGTGGATCGCTATGGAACCGATGTGCTGGCCGCGGGAGCGCGACGCAAACCCCGATCCGTTGAGCACCCGGTGGAGCTCGGCATGGTGGTCGAGGACGCACAGTCGGGCTACGTGGGGGCGGTGGTCCGCGTCGAATACGGCCGCATCGATCTCGAAGACCGGCACGGCAAGACCCGCGGATTTCCACTCGGCCCGGGCTATCTGATTGACGGTCGCCCGGTGATTCTCACCGCGCCGAAGCGGCCCGCTCCGTCCGGTCCGGGCCGGACGCGATCGGGCTCCGTCGCGGTCGTGGGGACGCGTGCCCGAGTTGCCCGCGCGAGCCGGATCTATGTCGAGGGCCGCCACGATTCCGAACTGATATCCCAGGTTTGGGGCGAAGACTTGCGCATCGAAGGCGTCGTCGTCGAGTATCTCGGCGGCGTTGACGACCTGGTCCAAATCGTTGCCGACTTCAGACCCGGTCCGGACTGTCGGCTGGGTGTTCTGGTGGACCACCTGGTGGCCGGCTCGAAAGAGGCACGGATAGCCGAGGCGGTACGCCAGGGACCGGGTGGTTGCGATACCCTGGTCGTTGGTCATCCCTATGTCGATATCTGGCAAGCCGTGAAGCCGCAGCGGCTCGGTCTGAAGCAGTGGCCGAATGTGCCGCGACACATCGAGTGGAAGCACGGCATCTGTGAGGCGCTCGGCTGGCCGCATGCCGATCAGGCGGACATCGCCCGCGCCTGGCAGCGCATCCGCTCCAAGGTGCGGGACTGGAACGATCTGGAACCGGCGTTGATCGGTCGGGTGGAAGAACTCATCGACTTCGTGACCGCGCCTGGCGTGTGACCACCGCCCACCGCGGCGCCATTGTCCGTCACGCCGAGGACGGACCGGGTGCGTGCCGCGGAGCTGGTGGCACGAGCTGGCCATCCTCTGGCAGCTCGCGCATTGATGGCACGCCGCGGGAAAAATGATCGCCGTGATTTCATTTCGCGCTCCGGTGCGAGGGCAGGCTGCGCATTCGTGCTCGAGCCGTTGGGTCTGGCCCAGCATCCGGCCGGTGACGGTCCGTCACGCACGATGGCAAAACCGCAGCGCGACGCCGGCGATCTCGCACGCTGGCTCCCGCTAGATCCGCCCGCAGCGGATTCCACCGGCATTGTGTTCTGCGCCACAGTCTTTAGGGAAGCGATTAGCAAACCTAAGCAGCTATCGACGGCGAGATCGGGCTGGGGGGTGCGTTGCTGCTCGTGGGCGCAGGCATGCGCAGCCGCCAACATCCAACACACCCCTGCGCTGTCGGGCGTGGTGATGCTCGTGTCTATGGTGTAGATCACTGCGGAGTGGCGTCACGTATGGCTGCGCGCCATGCGCCAGATGCCTGTGGCCGCATATTTGTCCGCCGTGCCGGAAGGAGTGAGTGCATGACCGGCTTGCTTTTAGTCGAGTCTTTCCACGTGAGGCGGGCGCGTGATGTGGCGCCCGGCGCGGGTGTGCGCGCATGACGGCGGCTATTTGGATGGCTGCACCGCCTGAGGTGCATGCGGCTTCGTTGAGTACGGGGCCGGGACCGGGGCTGTTGCAGAACGCTGCGGCCGCGTGGGCGTCGTTGAGTGCTGAGTACGCGTCGGTGGCCGAGGAGCTCGCTGGTGTTCTTGGCGGGGTGCAGGCTCAGGCGTGGCAGGGGCCGAGCGCGGCCAGCTACGTGGCGGCTCATCTGCCTTATGCGGCGTGGCTGACCAAGGCCAGTGCCGACTATGCGGTGATGGCTGCTGAGCATGAGGCGGCGGCTGCGGAATATGTTGCGGCACTGGCGGCGATGCCTACCTTGGCGGAGCTGGCCATCAACCATGCCGCTCACGCGGTGTTGCTTGGGACGAATTTCTTTGGGATCAACACCATTCCGATTGCGCTTAATGAGGCCGACTATGCGCGGATGTGGGTCCAGGCGGCCACGGTGATGAGTGTTTATGAGGCGGGCTCGACTGCGGCGCTGGCTGCCGCGCCGCGCGGCGTGCCGGCCCCGGTGGTGCTCAAAGCCGTTGCGGCGGAGGGTGTTTCTGCGGCCGCTCTGCCCGCCGCGGCGGCGGAATTGCCGATCATCATTGTGATTTTGATCCAGATCATTCTGGTATTGCTCGAGATCCTGTATGCGATCGTCGCCTACACGATCATCTTGAGCATCATCTTGCCGATTATCGTCGTCGTAGAGGCGTTTGTCCTGTCGGTCGTGGCGGTTATCTTGGGCACTCCGATTCTGTTGGTCTCGTCGCCATTCCTGTTGACTGGCTCTCCTTGATCGGGTTGACGGCTGGGGTGCCGGTGTCGTTGGCGACGGCACTGCCGATTGGCATTCCCGCGTACCTGGCCGACCAGTCGCGCAGGGACGAGTTGAATGACACCGACCAGGAGCACGTAGTGTTCGTGGGCGCGCGCGCGGGGATGGCGCCATTGCTGACTGCGTCAACCGCACCGGCGCCGGCAGCGGGACTGGCCTCGGCTGGATCGGCGGTGCCGGCGAGCAACTCGGTCTCAACGGTGGCTTCTGAGCGGGGTGCCGACATGTCGAGCTTTGCCGGCACCTCCACCAAAGGGTCCGTTGGGCAGCCAGCGGGCCTGACCGCGTTGGGCGGCAGCGAGTTTGAGGGCGGATCGCGGGAGCCGATGCTGCCGGCGACGTGAGGGTCGGCGTTGGTGGGCGTGGCCAACTGACACGTTGTGTCGGGTGATGTGTCTCCCTGATTCTGGGGACGGTCAACGCACCCGCGAGGGCAATACCGCGGCGTCAACAACGTGTCTGGGCAATATCTAGCATCCCGCTGTCGGCTGCTCGGGGGGCGTCCGCTGCCAGCCTGCCCGATACCATTCACGACGGCCCGTGCGCTGGCCGTACTGGGCCGCCGATTATTGCCGAACGTCACCTAGTCGCACTTGGTCGTCCAGGCCGCGCTGATCCGGCTCACAATTTGTGGCGCGCGCCACAAGTGACCAAAACCGTTGGCGAACATCTCATTTGTCCTCGGCTCACAATGCGCCTCACTGACATTTCGGGCATATGACGTTCATGTCGATCGTGTAAATCGCTGCCCAATGGCGTCACGTGTGGCTGCGCGCCAAGCACTAAAGGCGTGTGACCGCATATTTGTTCGCTGTGCCTGAAGGAGTGAGTGCATGACGGCGGCTTTTTGGATGGCTGTACCGCCTGAGGTGCATTCGGCTTTGTTGAGTGCGGGTCCGGGGCCGGGGCCGTTGCAGGAGGCTGCAACGGCGTGGGCGTCGTTGAGTGTTGAGTATGCGTCGGTGGCCGAGGACCTTGCTGGTGTTCTTGGCGGGGTGCAGGCTCAGGCGTGGCAAGGGCCGAGCGCGGCCAGCTATGTGGCGGCTCATCTGCCTTATGCGGCGTGGCTGACCAAGGCCAGTGCCGACTATGCGGTGATGGCTGCTGAGCAAGAGGTGGTTGCTGCGGAATATGTTGCGGCGCTGGCGGCGATGCCTACTTTGGCGGAGCTGGCCGGCAATCATGCCACTCATGCGGTGTTGCTTGGGACGAACTTCTTCGGGATCAACACCATTCCGATTGCGCTTAATGAGGCCGACTATGCGCGGATGTGGGTCCAGGCGGCCACGGTGATGAGTGTCTATCAGGCGGGCTCGACTGCGGCGCTGGCTGCCGCGCCGCGCGGCATGCCGGCCCCGGTGGTGCTCAAAGCGGTTGCGGCGGAGGGTGTTTCTGCGGCCGCTCTGCCCGCCGCGCCGGCCGACGGCCCGTCCATCCTGTGGATCCTGGTTCAGATCATTCTGATATTGCTCGAGATCCTGTATGCCATCGTCGCCTACACGATCATCTTGGCCTTTGTCCTGCCTTTTCTGATCCTTGTGGAGGGGTTTGTCTTCACGATTCTGGGGCTCATGTTCTCGATCTTCGTGGGGTTCCTGGGGCTGCTATTCGGGCCCCCGCTTCTTACGATCGCCGCGCCATTGCTCCTCAACGGCGCTGTGATCGGGTTGTCGACGGGGGTGCCGGTCTCATTGGCGACGGCATTGCCGATTGGCATTCCCGCGTACCTGGCGGACCAGTCGCGCAGGGGTGAGTTGGGCGATGCCGGCCAGGACCAGGTGGTGTTCGTGGGCGCGCGCGGGGGGATGGCGCCGTCGTTGGCGGAGTCAACCGCGCCGGCGCCGGCGGCGGGACTGGCCTCGGCTGGATCGGCGGTGCCGGCAAGCAACCCGGCTTCGGCGGTGGCTTCTGAGCGGGGTGCCGACATGTCGAATTTTGCCGGCACCTCCGCCAAAGGGTCCACTGTGCGCCCGGCGGGGTTGATGATGTTGGGCGGCAGCGAGTTTGAGGGCGGCTTGCGGGAGCCGATGCTGCCGGCGACCTGGTAACCAGGCGTAACGCGACTCTCACGTGGGCGTGGCCTGTGGGGTACGCAACACGCCGAAGTCCTGAAAAGTCAAAACAATGTCTTGGAATGTCAAGAGACGGTCGCCGTGTTGCGGCACCGTAGGTGGCGTGGGCATCCGCCGTCACGGCGCTGTCCTGACGATGACCGGTCGTGGTGTCGCTGTGGCGGCACCACGGGCACGGCTGAACTGGCTACGACGGGCTGATGCCTCGCTACGGGCCGAGGAATGCGAGGAGTGGATGGTGCAGGCGAGGCCGCCGGGCGGCGCATTGTTGCTCTCGGCGGAGTCACGACGGCGGAATGTATGGAATGCACTGTGCTGTAGGTCTATTGAAGTTCAGTTTCTTGGGCTCGCATTCCG
Organism: Mycobacterium liflandii; assembly: GCF_022354805.1. Lineage (NCBI taxonomy): Bacteria > Bacillati > Actinomycetota > Actinomycetes > Mycobacteriales > Mycobacteriaceae > Mycobacterium > Mycobacterium liflandii. The sequence continues at coordinate 3,534,978 of NZ_CP023138.1, forward strand.
TGCGAGACGCGGTGGAAAGCAATCGAATTTCGTTGATGAGTCAGAAGGGGGAAGGTAGTGGTATTGCGGGTAGTTCCTGAAGGTCTGGTCGCGACCAGCGCGGCCGTGGAGGCGTTGACCGCTCGGCTGGCAGCTGCCAATGTTGCATTGGCGCCGCTGATTACTGCGGTGGTACCGCCGGCGGCTGATCCGGTGTCGCTGGAGGCGGCGATCGGGTTCAGCGCGCACGGTGTCGAGCATGTCGCCGTCACTACGGAAGGCATTGAGGAACTAGGCCGTTCCGGTGTTGGTGTGGGTGAATCGGGTCTGAGCTATGCCAGTGGTGACGCCGCTGCAGCGTTGACCTATGGGTTGTTCATGTGAGCTACTCGAGATGACGTCGCCCATTTGGATGGCTGCTCCGCCTGAAGTGCATTCAGCGTTGCTGAGCAGCGGCCCCGGGCTCGGACCGCTGCAGGCGGCCGCGGCCGCCTGGGCGGGCCTCGGCGAGAAGTTCGCGCTGGCGGCGGTTGACATCAGCTTTGTGCTTGGTGAAGTCAGCTGGCAATGGGAAGGCGCAGGCGCGGAAAGCTATGTAGCCGAAAACATTCGGTATAAGGCATGGCTGGCCGAGGCGGCCCTGGTGTGTGCCGAAGCTGCCGCAGCTCTTGAGGCCGCCGCAGCGGCATACAGCGGCGCGTTGGCCGAGATGCCAACGTTGACGGAGTTGGCCGAAAACCACACCGTGCACGAGGTGTTGGTCGCAATGAACTTCTTTGGCGTCAACGTGGCTCCCATCGCTCTAAACGAAGCCGACTATGTGCGGATGTGGATTCAGGCCGCTGGCGTGATGGGCGTGTATCAGGCCTGCTCGACCGCTGCGTTGGCGGCAGTGCCGCCAGCGGCTCCGGCACCGGTGCTGGTGAATCCCGGTATCGACGCGCCAGCCGTCGCGGTCAGCCACTTGGACATGCTTGCTGACAACGACGACTCGGGACACGCCGGATTCGGAAGCTTCATCGACACGGCATCCGTGCTCTCGGACGCCTCCTACTCAACCGCTTTCGGATCCATGTTCGATCAATCGAGCATCGGTGTGGATTGCGTTACCGTTGATGCCCATCACATCGGTGCTGCGTACTACGTCCACTATTGGCAGTACCAGTTTCTGCCGCAGTTCGGTGCTCTGCTCAACGAAAACCCCTCCCTAGCGGTCGGTCTCCTGTCCATGGTTCAGGCCGCCGCGGCCGGTGCTGTGGCGCCGGCCACCATCTCGCTGGCGGTGGGAGCCGGGGCTTCGTTGTCGGCCAGTTTGCCGCTGGCAATCACCCAGCATCTCGGAGACGTGCCGATTTCCGTTGGGGATCAAGGGTCTTACCGTGATGTGCTGCGCGGGCCGGATGAGGTGTCGGGGGTGGGCCAGGCTGCGCGGCCTTCATCGGTACACGACACTTCCGGCGTAGAGCCGATGCCGCTCGAGACCGGCAGCCAGCACGCGGGCACGTCGGGCTTTGCCGGAACTACTGTCAGCAAGGCGGTGGTGCAACCGGCCGGGCTGGCGCTCTTCGGCGGTGATGAATACGGGCGCGGTGCAGCCAGTCCGCTGTTGCCCAGTCTCTGGCAAACAAACTGTTTCGCCCCGGTGGGCGAGAACAGGATGGTGGAGCTGGCGTTGTCATAGGTAGTACGCCGAAACATATCGATAGAAAGGACATTTATGAGTCTGTTGGATGCCCACATCGGCCAGTTGGTGGCCTCGCAGTCGGCGTTTGCCGGCAAAGTCGGGCTGATGCGTCACACCATCGGTCAGGCGGAGCAATCGGCGCTGTCGGCGCAGGCCTTCCACATCGGCGAGTCCGCGACGGCCTTTCAGGCCGCGCATGCCCGCTTTGTGGAGGCCGCCGGAAAAGTCAACACCCTGCTGGACGTGGCGCAGGCAAACCTCGGGGATGCCGCGGGCACGTATGTGGCTACCGATGCCGCCGCCGCATCGAGCTATCCCGGCTTCTGAGTTTTCCAACACGTTGCCTCGAGGAAAGGATCCATATGTCACAGATCATGTACAACTACCCGGCGATGCCGGCTCATGCCGGCGACATGTCGGGCTATGCCGGCTCGCTGCACGGCCTGGGTGCTGATATCGCCGCCGAGCAGGCCGCGCTGTCCAATGCCTGGCAGGGCGATACCGGTGTGACCTACCAAGGTTGGCAGACCCAGTGGAATCAGGCCATGGAGGACTTGGTGCGCGCCTATCAGTCGATGGCAAGCACCCATGAATCCAATACCCTGGCCATGAGCGCTCGTGACCAAGCCGAAGCGGCTAAATGGGGCGCCTAGTGCGCTCGTCGGTAAAGTTCGCCGGCCTAGGCCGGCACGTACGTCGGAATATGCTCTAGCAGTTAGTGATTGCCGGACGGTCGGCAGCATCGATTACCAGCGCGGTGGTTTCGCGGCCAGCGCGCTGTGGATGGTGCTGTCGGCACCGGCTCAGCTTGGCCTTTGGGTTACTTGCGTTGTGAGACGCCCTCCCAAAACTGTTGGTGAACAGAGCTTCTCTCGCCTTGACGGCGCTGTCTCGGTGCAATGCCCGACATCGAACAGGACAACGTCTGGAATGTTTCAGGGATGTGATCGGCGGTTCGGATACGTAGATCACAGTGCATTTTCGTCACGTTTCGCTTCTCGCCAAGCACTAAACGGCTGCAACCCAGAAATATTCGCCTTGCGAGAAGGAGAATCCGAATGACCGACGTGCTTGCGATCGACGCCGAGGGGCTCGACCGGCTGTCCTGTGGCGCCAAGGCGGACCCCAGCGCGGGTAAGAAGACGCTCAAGGCCAAGACAGTGTGTGAAGCCGGCTTTCGCAACATGACCTACGTGCGGGACCTGGCGCCGGTGCTCGTCGGCGAACCGCCGTCGCTGCTCGGCTATGACTCGGCACCAAACCCCTCCGAGACCACGCTGGCCGCCGTGGGGTCATGTATCTCGGTGGGCCTGCTGGCCAACGCGACCCACCGTGGCGTCGCCTTGACCAAAATCGAGGTCGAGATGGAAGCCGACATCGACATCTCCGCCGTGTGGGGCGTAGGTGACACCCCGGCCGACAAGCTCCTTGGTTTCACCGCGGTACGGTGCAAAGTCAGCCTCGCCGGCGATGCCGACGAAGCGACGCTCAACGAGATCCACGACAACGCGATCGCGTGGTCGCCCGTGGTGAGTACCTTCCGCCGGCCGGCAACTGTCTACTCGACACTGAAGATCGGCTAGGCGGTTCGTCATGAGCCATAACGCGAGCAGGTCGTGCCCGGCCGCGGAACTATTCCACCCCGGCTCCGTACGGGTCGAGCATCGTCGCGGGCCCCTCGGTGATCGGGTGATCTTTCGCGGCAGGTTTTTTCTCGGCTACCCCTGCAACAGCACTGAACAGGAGGTCCCGCTGTGACCGCAACCGTGGATGCCGCGACTGATTTGCTGCATTCGGAGCTGCTAGCTGAAATTCGCGCTCATGCCAGTGCGTTGGACCGCGGGGACGGAACCGCACGTCGGAGCTTTCCGGGCCTTGGCGCTGTCGGAGTGCTCGGGCTGGGCGCACCGGGTAACTCCGACGGGTGCCTGCCCCAGATGGCGGAGGCGATCTCCGTCATCTCGGGGGAGTGTATGAGCACCGGATTTAGTGTCTGGCCAGTCGCATGGCTGTCGAGTACCTGCTCAACGCCGCAACGGAATACAGCCTCGCCGTCGTCGGCCCCCTGCTAGCCGGCGCTGCACTGGGGATTAGCGGCATGGCAGCAGCATTCAAAGAGGCGGCCGGTTGTGGCGACCTGGAGCTGACCGCCAGACCGGTCACGGGCGGCTACCAGCTCAGTGGGTCGATCCGGTGGGCCAGCAACCTCTACCAGGACTCTGTGTTGGTGACGGCGGCACGCACCGAGCGAGGCGAGAAGCTGATCGTGGCTCTGCCGTTGGCCACCCCAGGCGTTGCCGTCGGGGATCACTTCGAGCTGTTGGCGATGGGCAGCACGGCGTCGTCGCAGCTGGAACTTCAGGATGTGTACGTCGCGTCGGAACAAGTTCTGTCCACCGACTGCGGGGGATTCCTCGACGCGGTCCGCCCGACATTCTTGGTGCTGCAGTCGGCCATGTGCATCGGCCTGGCCAGAACCGCATTGGCGCAGAGCAGGATCGCTCTGGCCGGGGTGAACTCGGTCTATGCTCCCGATCTCGACCTCATCGCGGAACGGCTTGCCCTGGCCGAGTCCACGTTGTCCGGTGCGGCCGCGTCGGTCGGCACACAGCGGCCTGCGGGCCGGCGCGAGTTGCTCTCGCTGCGACTCAGTTCCGCGAAGATCGCCTGTGCTAGTGCTGACCTGGAGATACGAGTGGCCGGAGGCAAAGGCTATGCGAGTAGGACGCCGACGAACCGCCGCTACCGTGAGGCTGCCTTCCTTCCGGTGCAGTCGCCATCTGAGGCCCAGCTGCGCTGGGAACTGGATAGATGCCGTTGAGTGACCGTGTGGGTCAACGATGACCCCGACCGCGGTACCCCCCGAGCCCACATCCGAGCACATGGTCGGCGGCATCCCGCTGGCCAGCTTGGTTCGGGACTACCACAGGCAGATGGTGAATTTCGCTCGCACCATGGTGAGTCCGCCGACGATAGCCGAAGAAGCGGTACAGGAAGCGTGGGTGCAGGTCATCCAGTCTTCGGACTCCTTCGAGGGGCGATCGTCGGTGGCAACCTGGCTATTCGGCATCGTTAAGAACACCGCATCGCGGTACCGGCGCCGTGACTCACGGATCCGTGCGCACGAGGTGCTGGCCACCGAAGAAATCGATCCGCTCTCTGGGCGCATGCATCCCGCCGGCCATCCGGATGCCGGGCACTGGAGCGTGCCGCCGTCGAGGCGGTTCATCCCAGAAGATCAAACTGTGGCGGAGGAAACCGTCGGTTTCGTAAGGGCGGCGCTGGATGCGCTGCCACCATGCCAGCGACGACTGGTCATCCTGCGCGATCTGTTAGGGATATCTGCCGAGGAGGCAGCCCATACTCTTGAGCTGTCCGCCGAAGCGCAACGCGCTTTGCTTTACCGGGGGCGAGGAAACCTTCGCGCCGAACTGGAGAAGCGCTACCAACGATGACCGTCTACGACAACACAGTTCCTGCGATTGACTGCGTCGAGTTCGTCCACCTCGTTGATGACCTGGTTGATGCGGATCCGCAGCAGTGGGGAGCGATTGTGGAAAAACACCTGCAGGACTGTCCTCCGTGTCTCGTCTACCTGCAACAAATGCTCGATCTGAAGATCCTGCTCAACGTCGCCTTCGACGGGGAGAAGCTCAGCAACGAGCAGATCGCGGGGGTCATCAACGCGATCAACGCGTTTCGCGCCAGCGAGCAGTGAGGTGTTCGCGGGTCAGCCTGGGCGGCAATGTGGGGTCCATGGACTCTGCTGCTCAACGCGGTCTGTCGTATACGGTCAGGTCGGGACTCAAACCAGGGCGATCTGGTGCCGGGATCCCGGTTGGCCTATCGCTCGCCAGGTACCTGGGCCCGACGCGAGGAGTATGGAATGTCGAGTGGTGCAAAGAAATATGGAATCTTGGTCGCTGTTGACGGCTCCGCGCAGTCGGATGCCGCGGTAGCCTGGGCCGCCCGCGAGGCGGGTCTTCATCGCACACCCATCACCTTGATGCACGGGGTGGCCCCCGTGGTCGTCGGTTGGCCTGTTGGCCAGCTGTATGCGGAAATGCCTGATTGGCAGCGGGACGAAGCCAACAGCGTGATGGAGCGGGCCCGTAAGGTCCTCTCGGAGGCGCTGGGTGATTCGGAGTCGCCAGACGTGCGCACAGAGGTCGTCTATTCCAATGTGGTGGCCGCGCTTATCGAAGCCTCAACGCAGGCCTCGATGGTGGTAGTGGGCAGCCAGGGGATGGGCGCACTGGGCCGCATGCTGTTGGGCTCGGTCTGCTCGGCGCTGCTTCACCATGCCCATTGTCCGGTCGCGGTGGTTCACTCCGATAGCGGCGCGGCTCCGGACCCAGGCGCGGCCGTGGTCGTGGGTATCGATGGATCACCGGCCGCGGAAGCCGCCACCGCTATGGCGTTCGAAGAGGCGTCCCGCCGGGGCGTGGACCTGGTAGCCCTGCATGCATGGAGCGACGTTGGCGTGTTTCCCATCCTCGGTATGGATTGGCGCGAGCGTGAGAGTCAAGGAGAGGAGATCCTGGCTGAGCGCCTGGCGGGCTGGCAGGAGCAGTACCCCGATGTGCACGTCAAGCGTTCGTTGGTCTGCGACAAGCCCGCGCATTGGCTGCTCGAGGAAGCTCAGCACGCACAGTTGGTGATCGTCGGAAATCGGGGCCGCGGAGGGTTCCCCGGCATGCTCCTGGGTTCGGTCAGCTCGACGGTGGCCCACTCGGCGAAAGTTCCGGTGATCGTCGTCCGTCCCGCCTAGTGGCAGCCGCCCGACAAAGGTCTTTGGTCCCTGCTCGTCAGGCCTTTCGATAGACGCGGGTATCGCCAGGTGTTTTGTAACTTGTGGCCATGACCTATGTGATCGGCCGAGAATGCGTGGACGTCGCCGAAAAGTCGTGTACTCAGGAATGCCCTGTTGATTGCATCTATGAGGGCGCTCGCACGATGTACATCAACCCCGATGAGTGCGTTGATTGTGGTGCCTGCAAGACGACCTGCCGGGTGGGCGCGATCTACTGGGAAGAGGACCTTCCGGACGAGCAGCGACACCACCTCGCCGACAATGCGGCTTTTTTCCGCGAGATCCTGCCGGGCCGCGACGCACCGCTCGGCTCGCCGGGCGGTGCGGATACAGTGGGGCGCATCGGTGTCGACACACCTTTGATCGCTGCCATGCCGCCAAGCGGCTTGTAATCGGAGGAGCACGGACATGTCCACACTCGGAAAGCGTCTCGGCGTTGTCGTTGGAGTCGACGGTTCACCGGCATCGAATGCCGCCGTTTGCTGGGCAGCCCGGGACGCGGCGATGCGGAATCTGCTACTGACCGTGGTCCACGTGGTCAACACCGATGTGGCGACGTGGCCGCCGATGCCTTATCCCGATACCTGGGCCGTGTGGCAGGAAGACGAGGGGCGCAAGGTCATTGCCGGTGCGGTCAAGATCGCCGAGGAGTCGGTGGCGGGGGACCGCGAGCTCACCATCAAAAGTGAGATCGTCTTCTCCTTGCCGGTACCGACCATGGTCGAGATGTCCGCCGAGGCAGAACTGATGGTCGTGGGCAGCTCTGGGCACGGAGCGCTGGCCCGGGTGCTACTGGGTTCGGTCAGCTCGAGCCTGGTGCGACGTGCCAGCTGTCCAGTGGCGGTCATTCGCGACGAAGATCCGATGATCCCGGATCCGCTGCATGCGCCGGTCCTGGTGGGGATCGACGGCTCCCCGGCTTCGGAGCTGGCTACCGCGGTCGCGTTCGATGAGGCATCACGCCGCGGCGTCGAGCTGATCGCGGTGCACGCGTGGAGTGACCAGGATGTGGTCGAACTACCGGGCCTGAACTGGTCGACGATGGAAGCCGAAGCCCGGCTGAGCCTCGCTGAGCGGCTGGCAGGCTGGGAGGAACGCTATCCCGATGTGACCGTCCGGCGGGTGGTCGTATGCGACAAACCCGCTCATCAGCTGGTCGAAATGTCGCAAACCGTTCAACTGGTGGTTGTCGGCAGTCACGGCCGTGGCGGCATCACCGGTGTGCTGCTCGGCTCGGTGAGCAACGCGGTCGTGCATGCCGTGCGGATGCCGGTGATAGTGGCGCGGTCATCGTGATTCGGTTTCGCTACATCCGATGACGGCGCCGATTTCAGCGGGCTCCGCCGTGCAGGCGATGAATCAACGCCATTTCATGATCTGACCAAATACCTTTTCGCGCTTCGGTAGTCGCCTCGGCGGCCGGATCGCGTACCCCGCGCAGTCGCATGCAATCGTGTCTGGCGGTGATGATGCACATGGCTCCGGAGGGGTTGAGCCTGCGCATTATTCCGTCCACCGCTTGCTGTCCGATGCGCTCTTGTACCTGCAGCCGTGCGGCGTAACCGTCCACCAGCCGGGCCAGTTTGGACAAGCCGACGATGCGCTGGCCCGGATGCGGGCGGTAGGCGATCGTGGCGGTGCCGGTGAACGGCAAGAGATGGTGTGCGCAGGTGGAGGAGAACGAAATGCCGTGCATGACGATCAGTCCCGGGTCATCGGGAGCGGGAAAGTCGGTAGCGAGCTGGTCCTCCGGTACCTCGTGATATCCCCACAACATCTCTCGCCACGCTCGTGATCTCTCGCCACGCTCGTGCGACGCGCGCGGGCGTCCCGGCGGTGTGCTCTCCGTCGTCCACGCCCAGTGCGTCGAGTAACTGCTGGACGGCGCATTCGACGGCCAGGTCTGGGTTGTTGTCGTACCACGCCGGTGAATTCATCGGGCGCCGGCCCGAATGCGGGTAGCCCGAATTCGGGTGGTAGGACGCCGCCCCGTACGCGACGCCGTCATTTGTCATTTGCCAGGCGCTGGGCCGCAACGGCGGCATCTGGTAGCGCCCCTGGTGGGGTGCCGATGGCATGGCGCTTATCCCACCGCCCGAATCATCTGGCAGGCGGCGATGGTCACGATGTTCACGTTGGAACCCTCTTGCTTGCGGGGGTGTCAGCCAAGAGCGCGCGACTTGGTCACTGCTCCACTGTCATGGTGCCGCCGCGGCGCGCCGTTGTCTGTCGGCTGATCAGTCATGAATGGGGGTGAAAGAGATGTCCCCCGATTGAGGGAAGCGGGCCAGGTACTCGCGGATACCTTCCAGATGCTTGCCGCCAAGCGATACGCCGACAGCCCCGTGTCATCAGCTAAAACCCAAAGCGTGCAAGTAATTTGGCGACTAAGCGCTGCTGTTGTGTGGCGTCCAACTGCGGATGTGTCTGGGCGAAGCGCGGCTGTTGTCAACTCCGGCAAGGTTTAGCGTCCGGCGGGACGGCCGCGCTTCGCCCAGTAGTGGATCAGGCTTCTATCACCTCAGGATGCGCACCGTTTTCGCTGATGGTTTTGTCGCCAGCACCTCTGGTGATCGAAATCTTACGCGGCTTGGCCTTTTCGGCCACCGGGATCTGCAGCTTCAGCACACCTTCCGTGTAGGAGGCCGCGATCCTGGCGGTGTCGAGGTTCTCGCCAAGTACTAGCTGGCGGCTGAATACTCCACGGGGTCGTTCGCTGGCCAGCATCTCTCGATTCGGGTCCACGGCCGGCCGTTCGGCGCGAACGGTCACCACATTGCGTTCGATGTCGATGTCCAGGGAGTCGGCGTCTATGCCCGGCAGATCGAACTCGACGACGAATTTGTCACCCTCTCGCCACGCGTCCATCGGCATTACCGCTGGTCGGGCCGACGTGCCAAGCACTTGCTGGGCGAAGCGGTCCAGGTCGCGGAACGGGTCGGTACGCATCAACATTGCGGCCACCTCTCACTCCAATCCTGTAATTGGTAGTTCAATTTATCTATGTCAGACGACATAGATTTATGTATAACACTATCGGTAGCACAGCGCAAGTGTGATAGACAGGTTTTCTGCGCGAGGGGTAGTCGAGGAGGTGGCCATGGCCGATCGTCCCGGCCACGCCGGAGGGCCGGCCCCCGATGTCGGCGTGTACGGCATCTCGGTGACGGCGGAGCTTTCGGGTATCGCGGTGCAGTCGCTTCGTCTGTATGAGCGCCATGGGCTGGTGACCCCCGCGCGTAGCGAAGGTGGTACCCGCCGTTACAGTGCCGATGATCTGGTCCGGCTGCAGCGCGTCAGCGTCCTCATCGAGGCCGGCATCAATCTGGCCGGAATCTCACGCATTCTTAACCTCGAAGACGACAATGCCGCTCTGGCTGCGGCGAATTGCGACCTGCTGGCCAGCAATCGCTCCCTGCGCGATGCCGCGAGGGCGGCCGTGAGATTGATGAACCATGGGCGGTCCGCCGAGAACGGTGAGGGCGGCGACACTTCTTGACAGGTCCGCGCAATGCGGTCGAAAACCGTTTAGCTGCAGTCCATTACCTAGACTCGCGCGCTGTGGGGCCGGTACCGTGACCCGTTTGCAAGCCGATGGGCCCAGTCCGCCATTCGGACTGAGCCCATCGGAGGGTGCTGACTACTGATTGGCCTTCTGGCGCTCTTCGGCGACGTCGGCGCCGCGGCGAGCAGCTTCTGCCTCGGCTTCCTTCTTGGCCGCGTCACGCTGAGCGTCGGCCTTGTCCTGCTGGGCCTGACCCTCGCGCTTGACGTCATCGCGACCGGTCACGGCTCCAAAGACTTCCTTTGCCTTGCCCTTGGCGCCTTCAACGACGCCCTCGACAGCTTCTTGGGGGCCACTCTTGTCCGCCATGGATTCCTCCTTGATGCTTGTTGTCAAACGGCTACCGCGCAGTTCGATCGGTGCGCTCAGCCAGCAGAGTCCGGAGCACTAGCGCGTCTTCTTCACGTCTGGATCCGGAATTCCCCTGCACGAAGAGGGGTTTCCAGAAGGCTTCAGGCTCAAACGTGTGGCCTGAGTCACCTCGAGCGGCCCAGGCAGTCACCCGCGGCTGGTTGGGCCGTGGTCAGCTGGGGCGCGGTGGAGCCGACCCGCGCCGCAGATGCAGGAGCGGAAACGGACGCCCGTCGCCATCGGTTTCCGAGCGCCCGAACGTCACGAAACTGTGGCGATGATAGAAGCCGACGGCTTGCGGATTCTGCTCGTTCACATCGACCAACAGGTCCGGAATTGCGGCCAACGCAGCGCGCAGCAAGGCAGAACCGGCGCCGCGTCCGCGAAACTGCTGATCAATAAACAGCATTTCCAACTTCCCGTCGGCGATTCCGGAGAACCCCACCGGTAAATTCTCGGCGACCGCGACCGTCAGCGCAACCAGTCCCAGGTACTCATTGGCCAGCTTCGTCTCGTAGAAGTCGATATCGTCGGCGGTCAAGAAGTGGTGAGTCGCCTCGACCGCGCCGCGCCAGATTTGCACCAGCGCAGGCCATTCAGCCTGCCCACGACACGGCCGCAGCAAAAACTCGTTGGGCGCATTCATCCGACCAGGCTAGGTCAGCCGCGGCTCGTGCCTAACAGCGCGGGTCCGGCGGTGGACATCGGCACTAACTGGCTTGCAGCGCGCGGTCGGCCCATGAGCACGGGGCGACCGTGTCACGTGCTGCCCGCATCACCGTCCGGTCCGGCCGCACCAGCACCGCCTTGACTCCGCCGCGGCGCAGCCAATCGGCAAGGCTACTCGCGGGCGGGGTGACCACCACCAACACATCGCGCCGGCGCAAGAGCAGTTCCTGGGCCTCGCCCAGTGACGTCGAGGTGATGACGGCAAACCGCGTCCCGATCACAGCGTCGAGTCGTTGGCCTTCGGGCAGTAGTGGATTAGGGCATAGCGAGCCGGCGAGCTGTCGTGATCGGCCGAGCCGATGTGTCTTGTGCACCAACGCCGAAGCATGCAGTGCGGGCGTGGTCGAGTCGCTGATCTTGTCGCGCAGGCCGGGAACGAAACGGACTCGGGGTAGTAGGGCGCGGCGAACAACGTTGCCCAACCGGCCGCCGCCGGTCATGAACTGACCGATGGCCAGCGCCAGTCGGATCAGCTGGCGGGTGTGCGGTTTGCGTTCCTGCTGGTAGGTGTCAAGGGCATCTGCGGTCAGAGTGCCGCATCGGACGGCGGCAATCTTCCAACTGAGGTTCATCGCGTCGCGCAGTCCGGCTCCCATGCCCTGGCCGATGAACGGGGGAGTGAGGTGCGCTGCGTCCCCCAGGATGAAGATGTTGCCGCGGCGCCACTGGTCGGCGATTTGAGCGCGGAACGTGTATTCGGCGACGCGCAACAGGGTGGGTCTCCCTCCGCGATGTCGGTAGTCCACGGTGCGATCAGCGGACGCAACGCGCTTATCGAGTTGAAATCCTCGGTACGTTCACCGGGGCGTAGCTGAAACTCCCACCGATAGCGAGATTGCCCGATGCGCATGTAGGTGGCGGCGCGAAACGGATCGCACACTTGGTACACGCCGTCCCACTGCGCCAGGTCGCACTCGGTGGCCACATCCACGACCAGCCAGCGTTGCTGGAAGTTCAGATCCGCCATCGTGGATCCGATGTGGCTGCGGACCATGCTGTTGGCGCCGTCGCAGCCCAGTACGTATTCGGCGTCGACATGGTGGACCCTGCCGTCGGATCGATCGGTAAACGTAACGCGCAGCAGTTCGTTGGTATCGCAGATCTCGATGACCTCCGCGCCGCCACGCAATTGCGCGTGTGCGTAGCGCTTGAGGTTTGCCCGCAGCAAGGTCTCCAACTCCGGCTGGTCGAACATGTTGGCTTGCGGGAAGCCATGGAGGCTGCGTGCGGGGTCGCGATGGAATTCGGTGAGCACGTTGAATCGGTTGTCGAGCAGCCGCAAACCCTGCGTCGGCCGAGAGATTGCCGCAAATTCGTCGGCGATGCCCAGACGAGCGATCACCCGGTAGATTTCGTCGTCGAGGTGTACGGCCCGGGGCTGTGGGTACACGTCGGTCCAACGTTCCAGAACCATGGATTCGACGCCGTATTGGGCCAGTAAGGTCGCGGCGGTGATGCCGGTTGGCCCGGCGCCGACGATGACGACAGGTACCTGCCGGATCGTCTGGAATGGCTTGTCACTCACGCGTATCGCACAGCGGTGTGTTGGGTTCCGAGGTCGATGAGATCATCGTCGGTGCGCACCGAGGCTTCGACGATGTCACCGTCTTGAAGGTATTTCGGGTTGCTGGCCTGACGCTTGAAGAACGCTTTCCATTTGAGGGCCGGCGGCAACAGGTTTCCGATGATCTCGACCGGCTTGGGCGGCGCGCTGAGTGCGGTGCCCACCGGCGTGCTGGTGAGCACCAAGTCGCCGGGCGCGAGTTCCTGAAACTGGTTGAGTGATTGCAGGGCCTGCAGGGGCCGGTACAGCATGTCGCCCTCGACAAGGCTGTTCTGTCGCTCGTCACCATTCACGCTCAGTCGCAGTCGCAGTCGCAGTCGCAGTCGCAGCTCGCCGAAGCGCCGGAGTTCGTCGGCGTCGAGCAACACAAGCTGCGGTCCGATTGGTGTGAAGGTCGGGTAGGACTTGGCTTCATAGAATTGTGTCTGCGGAAGCTGAATGTCGCGTGCCGACACATCGTTGGCGACGACCAAGCCGGCGATGAAGTCGGCCAGATTCGCATCGGAGAGATTGGTTCCCAAGGGAATTGCCCGACCGATCACCAGCCCTATCTCCACCTCATAGTCGAGGAGTTGGACGTGTGCGGGCTTGACGATGTCGTCAAACGGGCCGGTGATCGATGCCGACGCTTTGCGGAAGAAGGTCAACGGAACCGCGGTCGGGTCCATCCCCGCATCCTTGACGTGCGATTCGAAATTGGTCATCTGAGCCACGACCCGGCAGGGTCGGGTCACCGGTGAGATCAGCTGGAGGCCGTCGATGGGTGTACGGTCGCCGCTGTTTGCAGCCAGGTCGATCGCGGCCCGGTCGGTAAGCAACTCGGCGGTGGTAACCGCGGCGGTGGCCACCTGCGCGGCTCCACTCGCGGTCTTTACCCACCAGCCGTCGGCGGTGTGCAGTACGGATATGGTCATAGGGAGGGAACTTTCAGTAGGCCGATGAGGCGGTTGAAGTCGAACTCATTGGTTGCCCGCAATGCGGTGATCATCGAAACTAGCTCGTGGCGAGCGGATTTCGGGCCGGTTCCGAGAAAGTCTTTGGTCGCCGGCGGCCCCCACTGGGCCAAGCCTGAAGCGGTCAACGGGGCCCAGCCGGGTTCGAGGCTGTTGTCGAACATGTCGCCATCGGTGAAGTGTTCGACAAGGAAGCCGTCGGGATCGCGCCAGTAGTCGAAGATCTGACTGCCTTGAATATGTCTGCCGATGCCCCACGAGCGAAAGTAGCCGCGCTCCTTGAGGTATTCGCCACCGGCGGCGAGGGCGTCGAGGTCACTTACCTGATAGGCCGAGTGCAGGTAGCGGTTGGCCGGACCCAGTGCCATCGCCAAGGTGTGGTGATCTGCCGGTGTCGAGCCGCGATCGCAGCGGATGAAGCTCATGGTGGGGCCGCGGTCGCGCTGACCGGGGAAGAACTGGAAGTCGCTGACGATCATCCCCAAGTGGTCCAGGTACCAGTTCAGCGCTTCGGCGTACCTGGTAGACTGCACCACCACATGGCCTAGCCGCTGTATCCGGGCGGGTACCCGCGGGGGCGCTGGGGAAGGTTGGCGCGTGACAGATCATGTCAGAAATTCAGAACGCTTGGTTGCTGCGTTGGAAGCGTGGGCAGTTCATCCATGCCCGCAACCACGCGTACCGCCATTCCACTGGGGTCGACCAGATCGACCGTAAGCCCGCCGATGGTCTCCGGCAGCGGTCGTGCGGTTGCCCCGCATTTATCGGCAAGACGCAGGACGTCGACCTCATCGCAGGCCCGGTAGGCCACGCCGGCGAATCGGGTCCGTGGCGCACGGCGCACGATCACACAGGCCGCGCCCGCATCGGTGCCACGCAACCGAAGCTCGTCGGGGCTGCGTCATGCGGTCTGTAGGCCGAAGGCGCGCGCGAACGCCTCGGTACGAACCAGATCCGGCTTCTCGAACTCGAGCCACGCCAGGTCGACAACTTTGATGATCGGATTACCGGACCTGCCGGGGTGTTCGTCAGGCCGGGCGCCCTGTTCGCTGTGCATGTCCTGATGTACGCCCTTCTTCAGGTCACCGCCGATGTCGACCATCGCGTCCACCGCCACTTCCTGGTCACTAACTGACGAAATCGTCACATACGAGGCGCCACTCGGTCAACATTTCTGACGAAATCATCACAAGTGATGCATACTGCTTTGGTGACGACATCGGATCGGGGCGCGCCCGCCCAGGCGAACCGCTCGGAGCGGCGTAAGCGGCGCACCCGCACGGCCCTTCTCAGGGCTGCGCAACGATTGATCGCCGAAGGCAAACTCAATGTGCCGGTGCTGGAAATCGCCCAAGCTGCCGACGTCGGCATGGGCTCGTTCTACAACCACTTCGATAGCAAGGAGCAGTTGTTCGAGGCCGCTGTCGCCGATGTGCTGGACGCACACGGGGCGCTGCTGGACCGGTGTACCGCGTCGATCGAAGACCCCGCCGAAACGTTTGCTGCCAGTTTTCGGCTGACTGGCAGACTCTTCCGGCGCCGCCCGCAAGAGAGCGAGATCCTGTTGGCCAATGGCGCGGCCCTGCTGTCCTCGGACCGGGGACTGGCTCCTCGGGCCCTGCGTGACATCAAGGCCGCTTCCGATGCGGGTCGGTTTCGGGTAGAGGACCCGGAACTAGCGCTGGCCATGGCCGGCGGGGCGCTGCTGGGCCTGGGCACCTTGTTGCGGGCCGACCCGCAACGGGACGGCTGTGCGGCCGCCGACGCGGTGACCGAAGACCTATTGCGCTTATTCGGACTCGATGCCGAGCAGGCTCGCGCCATCTGTCGACGCCCACTGCCGGACCTGGACGGCTGGGATCAACCCGACTCGGCCGCGTGATGGCCGCCCTGGGGCGGCGTGTTTGCCGCTTTTCGCGCAGGTAGCCCTAGTGTTGGCCGACGGCGTGGGTCCGCGGACGATTTCGCGTATCCGTCGACCACAGGGCCGCACAACTCGGGCACTGCAGGTGCAACTCGGTCGCGCGATTGCTCAGTAGATATTGCCAATGGGTGCCGCAGTTGCGGCCGCTACGGCAGTCCTGGCATGTGTCGCGGCCCCACGGGCAGCGTGGGCACGGTAGCCAAGCCCATCGGGAGGCATCGGCGTGTGGATCGATGGGCAGCATGGGCGTGCAACCAGCCTTTCTGTCGCTGGAAGTTAGGGTAGGCTACCCATATGGGCAGCGCAACCCGAATGGCTTGCCGGCCGCCTGGCCGGTGGCTTGGTTCTCGTCAGAGTCGCTGTCGCACAGCGCTTTACGGGCAGAGTTAGCCGGGCGTCGGCGGCGATCGTCGCGCAATCATGACCGGAACATGGGTCAGTAGCACCACCGCGGCGCTGACCGAACCGAACAGCATTGCGGCAAATCCGCCGCTGCCATGGCTGCCGATCACCACCAGCTGGGCTTGCGTCGAGCTGTCGACAAGCTCAGGTGCGGCGTTGTTGCGCGCGATGATGCGGTGAACGGCGACGTCGGGGTACCTCTCGGTCCAGCCGGCCAGTCGCTCGGCCACGATCTGGTCCTCTCGGGAACGCAGCGTCCGCCAGCCCGGACCGGGAAAGCCGACGATCGGATCAAACACATTCGGCGGTTGCCACGTGTGCACCACGGTCAGATCGACCTTGCGACGTGAGGCCTCGTCGAATGCGAGCGCGATCGCCAGTTCCGAAGTCGGGGAGCCATCGATGCCGACCAGTACCGTGGACCGCTCCCTGTCGGGATTCAAGTCGACGTCATCGTGGATGACGACCACGGGACAGTGCGAGTGATAGATGAGGCCGGCGCTCACCGAGCCCAGGTGGCGTCCCCGCAGGGTGCCGGTACCGAGGTATCCGACCACCAGCAAGTCGGCGTTTTTGGACATGTCGACCAACGCAGACACCGCCGTCCCGCTGGGCATTTCCAGGTTGATCTGGTTCGGGCCGCGCTGACAGCTTTCGTTGGCGATCTGCAGGGCCTCGTCGAGCAGTTGTTGGCCGCGTTCTCGCAGTTTGCCGGTGTGTTGCGGAGCTAACGAGGAACTCAGCCGGGTCCCCGCGGTGGTGGGCAGCACATGAGCCAAAGTCAGTGCAACGTTGCGCAACTCGGCGTCGCGCGCAGCCCAGCGGATCGCGATCTTGGAACCGGGCGAACCGTCGACGCCGACCACAATCCCGGGATGTTTGCCGAACCTGGACATTGGTTTGCCTCGTTCCCCCTGCCCTTGGATGCTATCGGTGCGCCGTGGGGTTGGCGGGCGAATCAGTGACTGTGGTTGCCGTCGCGGGTTTCCGGCACGGCCGGTCCTTTTCGGTGCGCGGCCGGCCCTCGCCCGTCAGGTGTTGGCGTCGCGGTGTGGGGGAGTTCACTCGGCCCTAGCCGGGCGGCAGGCCACTAGCACCAACCCGAAGGCGAAAACGATCGCGGCTACCCATGGAAATCTGCCGGACGGTGCGAAGCCCTCGGTGGCGATGAACCACAGGAAGTACGCTGACATGGCGGCGCCGGTCAGCATGACCGACTCGGCCCACCGCGCCGGCAGCGCCACACCGACCGTGGGCAGCGGAGCCTCGAAGAGGCGCCGAAGCCACCACAGCATCACCATCTCGACCGCGGTGACCAGCATCAGCACCACCTCCCACTCCAGGCGGGCCAACCACCAAGCCGTTGTTCCGAGCTCCGGTTGCGGCAACAGCCCAGCCGGATAGGCGACGACGGCCACGATCACGACCGGCACCATGTGCCACAGATAGAGCGCCATCACGTTGTTGTTGGCGAACGACAGCACCCGATGAACCCGTCCGGATCGCGGTGCGCGATTGAGCGCAGGCGCGGCCATCACCGCGATTCCGGCTTGCAGGCATCCGAACGCCAGCATGGCAGCCGTGGGCGGTGTGGTGTTCTGTACGGCTTGGCCGGGAACGCCGATCATGCTGATCGGATAGTGGCCGATCCAAATCAACAGGGTCAGCGCAATCGCTGACACGGCAGCTAGCACCGCGGGTCGGCTGCCCGTCAACAGCCCTGTTTGCCAAGCGATTCCGAGCTGGTAGAGCATGCCCCAGCAGAACAAGTAGTTCAGCCAGCCCAGCTGGGGGAGATGGCCCCCCAGGGAAACCGCGTCTACCGCCACCACGGCCGCCGCCAGTGCCAGCGGTACGACCAAGCCCCAGCGATCATGTGCGGCAATGGCAATGGGGGTGAGGGCCGCGAGCACCACATAGACGGCGAGAAACCACAGGTGCATCGCCACCGCCCAACCCGCATAATCCAGCACCGAGCCGGGCACGCCGAAACCGCGCAGCGTGACCACTATTGCCGAGATCAGCCCGACATACACCGCCGTGGGGCCGAGCACTCGGGCCAGCCGATGCCGCACCCAAGCCTCGCGCGAGGCACGGTCGCCGTCGTAGTGGTGTCGCCACGACACCGCACCGGCATAGCCGGCGACCAGAAAAAACACCGGCACCGCCTGGAATGGCCAGGTCAGCCACTGCGTCCAGGGCAACTCCACCAGTGGGTTCTGCCGACCGAACCGCCCATCGTGATAGGTGACGGATCCGGCCAGCCAATGCCCTGCGACGATGAGCACCACACCGGAGACGCGGTAGTAGTCCACCGCAAGGTCGCGCACCGGTTTCTTGGCGCCTGTGTTGGGCCGCGTTTCGGTTGGCGTTGCCTGATGATCGACCTGGCGGGCTCGGTCGCCCCTTCGCTTGCCGATTACGTCACCCACTCCGGCTGAGCCGCGACATCGACGGCACTGAAGTCCTTGTGCGCGAGGCCGGCCACGGTGCCGCCGTCGACCACGAATTCCGCGCCAGTCGAGTAACTCGACTCGTCGCTGGCCAGGTAGACGACCAGATTGGAGACTTCCATGGGTTCGGCGGCACGGCCCAGTGCGGTCTGGAACAGGTCCTCGGGGACCCACTCGGTCATTGGCGTCTTGACCAGCCCGGGGTGGATCGAGTTCACTCGAATGCCGCTGGGCCCCAACTCGAGTGCGGTGGATTTCGTCAGCCCGCGCACAGCGAACTTGCTGACCGTGTAGCCGTGGCTGGCGATGGTGCCGGCCAGCCCTTCGATCGATGAGATGTTGATGATCGATCCGCGGCCGGCCTCCTTCATGGGCTTGACCGCGGCGCGGATCCCCAAAAAGACACCGGTGACGTTGATGTCGAGGATCCGCTGCCATTCCGACAGCGCATAGTCCTCGATGGTCCCGATGTTCAGGATGCCGGCGTTGTTGACCAGAACATGCAGTCCACCGAACTCGTTGACCGCGGTGTCCACCGCGGCCGTCCACTGCTCGGGCTGGGTGACGTCGAGGTGGACGTAGCGGGCCGCGTCGCCCAGTTCGGCGGCGACGGCCCTGCCCTCGTCGTCGAGGATGTCGCCGAGGACCACGTGAGCGCCTTCGGCCACCAGCGCCCGAACATGCGATGCGCCCATGCCGCGTGCGCCGCCACTGACCAATGCGACCTTTCCGGTCAACCGCCCAGCCATAGCCTCTCCTCGTCGCTTCGTTGCGTTGCCGAACCTAGGTTCATATTGGTCGGGATTCCGCCGATTCGTCCACCTCCGGTGGCGCCAGTGCGGCCGCGGGCTCGATGTGCTTGCACCGTCCGACGAGCTCAGCGAGGCTGGCGTCGTCCTCGGCATCGCCCGGAACCGACAAGCTGATCCCCGAGCACACGCCCGAATACCACTCGGCCAGGATGTGGGGGATCTCCGGGTAGCTGCCCTGGGGCACAACGAGATCCATTACTTCGTCGGTGAGGTGGCCGGCGAGATCCGTCCAGTCCGCCCGATGGGCCATCTCGGAGAGGGCCAGCCCGACATCTTCGAGGCCGAAGTACTCCAGCTGTCGGCGATACGCGGGGGTGCTGTACAGGAACGCCAACTCGGCGCGACGGGGCTCGCGGAGGCGTTCGACGCCATCGTGGGTCGCGGCCATCATGGGCTGGGGATTGGTCACCACGGCGGGACCGCCGTCGGCTCGCTGGGCGGTCGCGGCCCCCTGCGCCAGAGCGGGAAGCGTGCTCGCCCGCAGCACGCGCGGGTGTGAGTTGGTGGGGTGACACACGAAGCCGTCCGACAACTCGCCGGCCAGGTTGCACATGCGCCGGTTCACCCCACCGGTCCAGATCCGCGGCGCCCGATGAGCTATCGGGCCCGGGTTGAAGTAGGGCTGCAGCCGCTCGAATCGGTAGTGCGGTCCGCTGTGATGCAGGGGCGCGCCGGTCTGGAACGAATCGAAAATCGCGCGTAGCGAATTCACGTAGTCGCCCAGGCGCGACACCGGGTCCGACCACTCGGTGGAGAATCGGCCGACGATGTTGCCGCGCACCTGCGAGGCGATCCCGAGCTCAAAGCGGCCATCGGAATACTTCGCCAGATCCCATGCGGCGTAGGCGGTAAGCATCGGACTGCGCGGAAAGGCCACGATCATGCTGGTGCGGACGATGATTCGCTGGGTATGAGTCAGCGCCAGCGTTGCCACGGTGAACGCGTCATGAATGGTTTCCGGAACATGGATCACGTCGAAGCCCAGCCGCTCCACCCGCTGTGCCCAAGCGGCGACGTCCTTGAGGTCCATTCGTGGCGGCCAGGACGCGATCATCTGCATGGCGCGCCGCGTTGACTCGCTCACCGGGCCAGCCCGCCCAACAGCAGTGTGGTGGTGTGGTCCATCCAAGCGGCATCGAGATCGCGTTCGTTTGCCAGGGCCATCATCACGGTTCCGCCGATCATGTCCAGCAAGATCCGGGCGTCGACGTCGGGGGTGGCTTGCCCGCTGGCCGCGGCGTGGTCGAGGAAGCGCTGCAGTTGACCGTAGCTGCTGCTCTGTAGCCGGCTGAGTAGCCGGGCCGAAAGGCCGGGCTCGGAGGGCAATTCGGCCATCAGCCCGGACAACGCGGAATGCACCGCCGGTCTGCTGAACAGATCGATGGCGGCACGCAGTAGTGCGCGGATGCCCGATTCGAGTCCATCGGTCAACGGCAGCTCGGTACTGGTCGGGTTGGGAAAGACCGCCTCGTATACCAACTCGATCTTGGTGGGGAACCGGCGGTAGACGGCCGGGGGAGTGGCGCCGGCCCGCGCCGCGACCAGGGGAATGGTGAGCCGGGCATACCCGATCTCCTCGAGGAGCTCGGTCGTCGCACGCAACACCGCGGCATCGATGCGGGCATCCCTCGGTCGTCCCTGCGATCGAACTCGAGGTTCGGGCTGGTCAGTCCATGCCGTTGACTCCATTACGATCGGATCGTAATGTAATTCACACCGCGAGACAATGGTGCGGCACTGTCGAGAGGCAGAACGGCGGCCCGGACCCATTTACCCCGACTCGTGGATGCGGCCGTCCGATGCCGACGTTCGTCCGGACTCCGAACATGCGCGATCCGCACCCTGCGCTGTCGCTATGGTCGAATGGGCTGCTCGTCCTTGATATCCGTCCCCCCCCCCCCCAGATCTTTTGATCCGCATCTTTCATCGTGCTTGGACAGCGGCGACCTAGATACCACCGGAATCAAGCGCGAATGATTAGTGCGCAGGACGTCTCCGGCTAAAACGCCGGCCGGGTAGCGCCAACATTCTCCGTGGCGGGGCACCCCGGAGTTGTTGCCGGCTTTTCCGCTCCCACCGGCGACGCCGGCGGGATGTTCTTGATTGTCCGGACGCTGATGCGCGCGCCGCGGCTTGGTATCAAGGTGACGTACTTTAGCGTCGGCGTCTCATCGGCCGCCGTTGTGGTTATCAATTCGGCCCGCCGCAGGACCTCACGTAAGACAACTCTCATTTCGACGAGGGCGAAGGTGGCCCCGAGGCAGCGGCGAGCGCCGCCTCCGAACGGTAGCCAGGTGGTCGGCCCCGGAGATACGCCTATCATCCGATCTGGGTCGAATCGGTCGGGATCGGGATAGAGCGCGGCGCTGGCATGCACCAGCCCGATTCCCGGCAGCGCCCATGCCCCAGCCGGTAGCTGGTAGCCGGCCACCTCGACGGGCGCTGCAAGCACCCGGCCCACCGCGAATGCCAGCGGGCGGATCCGCAACGTTTCCTTTACTACCGCGTCGAGGTATTCGTCGCCGGCGGCATCGCCTGCCGCGCTGGCGTGGGCCGCCGCCACCGCCCTCGTCAAGATCGTTGGGTGGCGGGTCAGGCGCTCTAGCGCCCAGGCCAAGCCTGTCGCGCTGGTGTCATACCCGGCCACTAGCAACGTGACGAGTTGGTCACGTAGTTCGCGGTCCGTCATTGCATTGTCGTTGCCTTCAGTGCGGATCAGCATCGCCAGCACATCGGCGCGTTTGCCTAGTTCAGCGTCGTTGCGACGGTCGGTGATCTCCGCGTACAGGAGGTTATCCACATCGGCAATTCGCTTTCGCAGCCCTCGCCACGGACGGTGGCTGAGAAGCTTCGGATTGGCGAGCGCCAAGGTGCCCCAAGGGCCCATGCTCAGCAGCCGCGGCACGGCCGTGCGCAGCGCCGCGAGGCGAGCCGGGTCGGTGGCGCCGATTACCGTCCGCAGGATCACTTCCAAAGTGATCTCAGACATCCTCACGGTGACCGGGAACGTTCTTCCCGCCGGCCACCCAGCGACATTGTCCGCGGCGATCTCAGCCATCAGCCCGGCTTGGCGGGCAACGGCGTCGCGGTGGAAGGGGGCCAGCATGGTGCGTCGCCGGCATCGATGCGCTTCTTCATCCAGCACCATCAACGAGCTGTCCCCGATCAAGCCGCTCAACAGCGCATTCGCGTCGCCCGCGTGGAAGATGTGGGTATCGCCGGTAAACACCGTCTTGATGTCGCCAGGATCGGCCAGGTATACCTGCGTGCCCATCCTCGCGGTCCGCAGTGTGAATACGTCGCCGTACCGGCGCCGGCAGGCGGCCAGAAATTGCGGCCCGCGCAGCAACATCAATGCGGCTTGTAGTGACCGAGAAAATGGTGGCCCTGGCGGCAGAACGCCAGAATTATTATGGGGCACTGGCAAATCCTATGGCTCGTGCTTTTATAAAAGTCGACTATGCGGTCAATTGCCGTTATTTTGGCGTAGATGCCATTGGTTTCAATGCTTCAAACATCGAAACCTTAACGCTACGTAGGCATTACCTGCGGAGACTGTTGCTGTTGAAGACTCATGCAAATTCTGCCGTCTGCAAATCGGACAATTTTTCTGACGTCGTCGGTGTCAAATTACCAAAGCTCGCGACACCGTGCAACCAATACTGGATTCATGACTAGAATGCGTAACTAGAATTCACAATTAGAATTTAGAACTAGAATTCATCAATAGAATTAGCGCAAGGATATTTGGGGGGTCCACAAGTATCCGGGTGGACGATCTCGATCGGCGTTTCGGTCCAGAGCGGCCGATCGCCGCTGGGGATCGGGCACGGGAGATAACCGCGCTAAAGCTTGCGCAACAGGGCCGCCGCGCGAACGTCGTCACCGACGGTGAACTGGAGGTGTGTCACCCCGTCGCGTTGCTCGGAGCGGATGGTGACCGTTTCGCCAAACTTGATCGGGCTGCGGTACTCGAGCACGGCGCGGTAGGGGGCCGTCAAGGTCGTCTGTTGGCTGAGTATCTCGTGTATGCCGTGCCAGTAGATGGTGTTGTTGACATGCTCAAACGGATCAATATCTGTGCGACGCAACGGAAATGGTGTGTCCACACCGGCCGTGATCGGCTCGGTGAGCCAAGGCCGCCACTTGAGCCGGTGGTCGTCGGTGGTGCTGCCGAAGCGGGTCAGGAAAGCATCGGTGAGTCGTGACGGAGTCAAGGTGTCCTTGTTGACGCACAGCCAGAAGCCTTCGGTTTCGATCCGTCCACCGTGCGAGCCCTCCAACTGAACGCGCATGTTGCACCATCTGGTGGAAAGGGCTGCGCACCAACGACGGAAGGTGATCTCGCTGGGTAGCTCGATCGGCTCGATAACGTCGATCACGGTGCGCAGGACGATCCAATGGGGGTGGACCTCGGCCAATTCGGCATCGGCGAGATGCTCGGCGCCAACTTCTTGGATGTAGCGCGCGACACCATCGAGGCGTAGCCGCATGTGTTCGTCGATATCGGTGGTGGCCAGTCGCCAGCTTGTTCGGTATACGTATCCAGCACCGGGGAGGGCGACCAACGGCGCTTGGGCGTCAGTGTTGTCCGGCACGTCCTGTCCTCACTGTTGTTGACTTGCGCCGTCGTGACCATGATCGCTGAGCAGCTTCTCCAGCTGCTCGCTGGCGATGTTCAACTTCGATCGGAACATCGATACCACCCGGTCGCGCACCCTCGGCTTGTGCTACAGGGGCGGGAGCAAGTCGGCTAGCAGGTTCAACCGCGCCGAACTCAGCCAGTCGGTGAGCTCGACATCGTCGAGCCAGCGCTGAAAGTTTCGAAGGTCGGAGTGTGTCAGCCGCATCCAGTCCAGATCGGTATCCGGATGTGGAATCGGGGTACAGAGCTCGTTTTTCACCCAGGGCTCCGGCGTTGTTGATTAGCAGGCTTGTGAGCTGGGTTGATGATCTTTGGTGCCGCGCTATTGGGGCCGGAGTGTAGGCACGGGCTATCTGGAGAACGATCGAGTTGGTTACTGTTCGTCGTTGGTCTGGAGTTGCCCGTGCCTACCGTTTCAGTATTGCCTGTGTCGTCGGTTCCAGAGGTGTTCGACCGCTGGAGTCCTGGTGAGCGCAGCGAGCTCATCGGATCGGAGTTTCTCGATGTGTTGGCCTCGGTGCCGGACCCGAGGGACCCACGCGGTCGGAGGTATTCGCTGATGGCTTTGTTGGCGATCGCGGTTCTGGCCACTGCCGCGGGGATGCGCGGCTATGCTGTTTTTGCTACATGGGCGGCCACCGCTCCCGATGATGTGTTGGCCTAATTAGGGGTCCGGTTCCGGCGGCCCAGTGAGAAGACCTTCCGCGCTGTTTTGTCTCGGCTAGACCCCGCCGACCTCAACGCCAGGATGGGCAGTTACTTCACTGCACACGTGGCCAGCAGCGACCCCAGTGGATTGGTGCCGATCGCGTTGGACGGCAAGATGCTGCGTGGTGCTTTACGCGCCAAAGCGACAGCCACGCATCTCGTGTCGGTGTTCGCCCACCGTGCCCGATTGGTGCTCGGTCAACTCGCTGTCGCCGAGAAAAGCAATGAAATTCCCTGCGTACGTGCCCTGCTCACGCTGCTGCCGGGTAGCTTGCGGTGGCTGGTCACCGTGGATGCGATGCATACCCAGGTCGTCACCGCGAAGTTGATCTGCGCCACCTTGAAGTCGCACTACCTGATGATCGTCAAGTCCAACCAAGCCAAAATACTTGCGCGTATCACCGCGCTGCCCTGGGCCGAGGTGCCCACAGCCGCTACCGACGACTCCCGCGGCCACGGCCGTGTCGAGACCCGCACCCTGCAAATCATCACCGCTGTACGAGGAATCGGCTTCCCCTACGCAAAACAAATCATCCGGATCACTCGTGAACGCTTGATCACCGCCACCGACCAGCGCAGCGTGGAGGTGGTCTATGCCATCTGCAGCCTGCCGTTCGAGCACGTCCGCCCTACCGCGATCATGACCTGGATGCGTCAACACTGGGGAATCGAGAACAGCCTGCACTGGATACGCGACGTCACCTTCGACGAAGACCGTCAAAGGGCACATACCGGAAACGGCGCACAGGTCCTAGCAACGCTACGCAACACCGCGATCAATCTGCACCGCCTCAACGGCGCCGACAACATCGCCGAAGCCTGCCGGATCACCGCTTTGACCGCCAACCGCCGCCTAGACCTCCTCAATCCACAATTCCCCAGCTCACAAGCCTGCTAATCAACAACGCCGGAGCCCTGGTTTTTCACCGAGTCCCCGTCGTAGGCGAGTTCCACGTGCGCGGTAAAGGCGGCACTGAATACCTGCTGGCATCCGCGTACCGCCTGCAGGGTGAGGTGATCGCCGTCGAAGACGGGTTTGGCCGGGCGCTGCGGTGCGCCGTCGGCGGTGCAGTCGACATAGAGGGCCGACCCTGAGCAGGGGACCGATCCGCCGTCGACCACGATCTCGGTGGAGTCGATGCGCTGGACGTGGCCCAGCCTCACCACGTCCTCGATGCGGCGCAGTTGGTCGAATTCGGGCTGTGACACCGTCGCGCACCGATACATGGTTGGCCGTACCGCAGGGTCGAGCCGAAGCAATGTTCCGGCCTTTTCGAGCCGGTCAAACAGATCCCGGATCGATGTTGCTCTACCGATTGCCTCGAGAGTGATGCCGTAACTATCGCGGAACTGCTTGATGAATGTCGGCCCGGGCTGCAGCGTGGCGCGGTCGATCAGCCACGCGTCTCGGGGCTTGATCCAGGTCAGCTGGCCGGGATCGACGCTATTGCGTAGCAACCAAAGGCAGACATCCATGGCGGTCTTGCCCGCGCCGACGATCACGTACCGGTCTTTTCCGGTGAACTTGGGCAGATCGTTGGGCGCAATGCAGTCGATCCCGGGCGCCACCGGGTAAGGCGTCGGCCGCATGGACGGCACGACGGCACGCAGGTAGGTGGCATCGACGATGCGACGGCTGACGGTGACCTGGTGTTCTGCTCCACCCAGGGTCCGGAACCGGCCATCACCGAGGTATTCGGTCATCGGGAAGTACTCGACCCGGCCGGTGGGAAGAAACTGCTGCTGCATGACGGCGTCGAAGTAGGCGCAGATCTCGCCGACGGGTGCGAGTTCGTTCAGCCCCTGGTTCCAGCCGACGGCGTCAATGGTGTTGTTGCCCAATGGCCGTGAGTTGACGCCGTAGTACGCCGACGGTTGATGCAGCCGTACGAAGGGGTAAGCCGTGGTCCAGTGCCCACCCGGCGCATGCGCGCGGTCGACGATAACCACCCGCGCATCGGATTCGGTGATGAGCGTGTCGGTGAACGCCATTCCCATTGCACCGGCTCCCACCACGAGGTAATCGGCTTCAATGGCTTTTGCTGGCGCCTGCACATGCTCTCCTTCGCGCATCGGTATGGGGCGACACTGAAGCCGCTGACGGTACGCGACCCACCGTCGCCCTGGCGAAGCGCTCCTTTGCTACCGCCGCGCCGAATGGAGTCTAAGCCCGCGCGCCACTGGACCGACCGTGGATGGGCCGCGGCAAGCGACGCGCGGGAGCCCGCAGGGGTGTCTGCGGAGCACCTCCGGGTGTATGACTGGTTGGGCTGCATGTTTGAGGAGGCCCCATGACGGACCCGAACACCCGAGAACGCACCTATCGATCAGGCTCGGGCGGCGGGTAGCCGGGTGTCGCGCGGGGGTGAGCGGAATTCGGGCCTGCGGGGCTTTCTGCAGGCTCTCACCCAGCGTCGAGTCGCGATCGCCGAAGGCCTGCGCAGCCGATTGTGGCCAACGCCGGCACTGGGCGTAGTGATGGCGATCGCGGTTGGGCTGGCGCTACCCGAAGTCGACAGCGCCGTCGATCCGCACATGCCGCCCGCGCTGACCAGCTACATATTCGGTGGTGGCGCCGATGCGGCGCGGGAACTGCTGAGCGCGATCGCGACCTCGTTGGTGACGGTGACGTCGTTGACGTTCTCGTTGACCCTGATCACCCTGCAGCTGGCCAGCAGTCAGTACACGCCCAGACTGCTCCGCACCTTCGCCGCCGATCATTTCGTTCAGCGCACGCTGGCGGTGTTCCTCGCCACGTTCGCCTATGCGCTGACGGTCCTGCGCAGCGTCCGCAACAAGCGCGGTGAAGGCGCCGAGTTCGTTCCCCAGATCGCGGTAACGCTGTCCTATCTGTTGGCCATGGTGAGTGTGCTGGCCCTGGTCTTGTTTCTGGGCCATCTGGTGCGTCAGATCCGGATCGAGATGATGCTCGGCCACGTCTCGGCTGAGGCGACCGCGACCGCCCACCGCGTGCTGGATCCGCTCGATGACGACGAGCCCGACGACCGCATTCCATCACCTCCGACGGCGCATTCGATGATCGTGACCCAAGCGTCGGGTTTCCTGGTGGAAGTCGATGAGCGCGCCGTCCTGGCCGCAGCGGTGGACGCCGACGCCGTCGTCTGGCTCGACCGTCAAGTCGGATCTTCGCTGATCGCGGGCGTGCCGGCCGCATTCTGCTGGTCGGCGGATCCGTCGTGTCCGCTTGATGCGGAAAGACTGGCGTCGCTGCGCAAACGCGTCTGCGCTGCGATGTGCACCGGTATGGAGCGCACCAGCACCCAAGACATCAGCTACGGGCTGCGACAGCTCACCGATGTCGTGATCCGGGCACTTTCCCCGGGCATCAACGACCCGACCACCGCGGTGCACGGCTTGAGTTCTTGTGCGGCCGTTTTGTGTGACCTCGTCAACTACCGGCTGGGCTATCGGGTGCTGCGCGACGACGACGGGGCGCCCCGGGTAGTCGTCGCCGCGCCGGACCTGGCCGCGCTACTTGATGTCGTGTGCACGCAGGTGCAGCAGTATGGCTCCAGAGATCCGGTGGTGCTGGCCAGACTGCTGTCGCTGCTTCGCGAACTAGCCTGGACGGCGCGGCTGCCGGTGCATCGACGTGCCGTCGCCGGCCGGCTCGTCCGCGTTCAGCAGGCCATCGCCGAACAGGGCTTCGATGCCAGCGTGAGCGCTCAGCTCGATGCACTCGCCGGCGAAGTTCGTGCGGCGATGGATCGGCGGTGGTCACCGGCGATCGGTACCTCGACATGACCGATCTCACCGTGAGCGTCACCGACGGCATCGCGATATTGACCCTGAACCGTCCGCAGCGCCGCAACGCCTACACCGCCGAGATGGGACTGTCGCTCAGCTCGGCCTACCGGCAGTGCGATGACGATGATGCGGTGCGCGCGATCGTGGTCACCGGAGCCGGTGATGCGTTTTGCGCCGGCGCCGATTTCTCCGGGGACACAAATCCTTTTGACGCGCCCGACGGTGGCGGCGGGTTTACCGCAGCACCGATAGATCCCGCGGCATTCGAGTTGCGCACGCCCGTCATCGCCGCAGTCAACGGCCACGCCATCGGGATCGGTCTGACCATCGCCTTGCAAGCCGACATCCGGATCATGGCGGAGTTCGCCAAATACGCGGTCGTGCAGGTCCGTCGCGGAGTCATTGCCGACTGCATGTCGCATTGGACCCTGCCGCATCTGGTGGGCAGTGCGGCGGCAGCGGACATCCTGTTGACCGGGCGCACGTTCGACGGCGCGGAGGCATTGGCCATGGGAATCGCCACCCGAACACTGCCGGGTCCGCACGTGCTCGGACACGCAATGGCGGTGGCGCGCGACATCGCGGCCAACACCGCACCGATGTCGGTCGCGCTGAGCAAGCGGCTGCTGTGGGACACCCTGATCAACGGCTACACACCGCGTCAGGTCGCCGAGCTGGAGACACAACTGCATCGGCGGGTCATGGGCAGTGCCGATGCACGCGAGGGAGTCGAGGCGTTCCTGCAGCACCGCGCCCCACGTTGGAGCGCGTCGGTGTCGTCGGCGTGGAAACCGTTGCCCGCACCCGATCATCGGGAGCAACCGTGACAACCGCGGCTACCCCGTGCCGACAGATGTCGGTGAAGGGCGGCAGCTTGGACGGCTAGGCGGGAGTGATCGCCGTCGCTAATTCTTGTGGCACAGAGGTCAATAGCGTGCTAACGATGCCGCCAACGGTGGGACCCGAGACAACCTCCTGAAAATACGGCAGGAACCAGGTCACGGTCGCTGTGGTGGCATGTGGAGCAACGAGAATCCCGTCGAACGGGACATCGAGGACCACGAATCCCAGACCGATCGGCAGCAACAACGGCAGCGTCACCCCACCATTGAGGAAGCCGTTGGCCAAGACAGCAGGAGCATCGACGAGGGCGCCCAATGCCCCCGCAATGTCCCCGCTCTGCACCGCGGTGGTGAAGGCGTTCAAGCTAATTCCGAACCCCTGCAGTGTGCTGAGCGCGGGACCTGCTGCCACGAACGCCACCGCGGGTGCCACGTCGGTGAGTGCTGTGCCACCGAGATTGATGAGGTTTTGCTGGATCTGTCCCCCAATGGCCGAGATCGGGGATAGGTCAGCCAACGCCCGATTCAGCGCCGACGGGTCATACAGCACGGCACCGAGGTCCTGGGCTGCGTTCTGCAGCGACGTGGCGATCGTTTGCCCGTAACCAAGCTGGTTGGCGAGGATCTGACTCAAGAAGGGCGCCGGATTGGCGGCCCACGTGCTGCCCAGGCTTTGCAGGTTGGCGGCCGTGTTCTCGATCAGTTCCTGGTACGGGGCGGCAATGTCCACCGTCGCCTGTGCCGCCGGTGCCGCGGTGGAGCCGAGCAGCGACAGCGACGCGAGCGAGGCAGGCAACGATGCGGAAACGGATTCCACGCTGGCCGCGACGTGCCCGGGAAGGAGCGTGGCCGCGCTGGCGACCCGGGTGGCCGAGGCGGCAACCACGGACTCGGCCGCAGTGACCCGGCCAAGTGTGGCGTTCGCGCCGCTACGCACCGCAGTCGCTACGGCATCGACGGTTCGCAGGCCTGCGGTCCCGATGACGCCAGTGCCGGGGCCAGCGGTTGCGGAACCATCGGTGGGGATCAACGGGTGCCCGAGCAATGCTCGAGCGGGCGCGTTCACCGTCTTGATCAGATTCTGCTCGGCGTTGGCGACTTCGGCGCTTAGGTATGCGGCCCCGCTGCCTTTCAACACGCTCACGAACTCGTCATGAAATGCTGCCGCCCGGGCGCTGAGGGTTTGGTACCCTGAGCGTAGGAGCCGAATAGCGTTGCAATGGCGGTGGATACCTCATCGGAGGCTGCGGCTGCTATCCCCGTCGTGGGGACCGCGGCCGCCGCGTTCGCCACCCCCAGCGTCGAACAAACATCCACCAGATTTTCCGCGGACGTGGCCACCATGTCCGGCAGCACGGTGAGAAATGACATGTCTACCTCCTGCCCGGTCATCATCGACCCATTGGCATGGCAGAAACGATCGCAGCACCTTGCCAGCTCCACTAGGGACTTTCGTCGTTACCTGGTCGGGGCCCGCGCTCACATTCGCAGCTGTCCGGTTTCGGCCGGCTTGCGGTCACTCACCTACCAGGTGCCGGTCGACGGGATTGATGCGATTGACGACCAGGGGGTCAGTCCGGGTGAACGGGAAGTCCGGCAGGTCGTCGATGTGGGTGTTGAAGGTGGCGGCCAGCACCTCGCGCGAGTAGGCGCTCACCGAAGCGCGGTAGCCGATGTCGCCGGGTGTGGGTTGGTCGAAAAAGATGGTGAAGTGCCACTCGTCGCAGTCGATCACCTCGATGTGGTGCGGATAGGCGCGCGGGATGAAGTAGACGTCTCCCGCGTTCAGGTGCCAAGTGTCCAGGGTGCCATCGGGGTCCATGACTGTCATCCGGGCCGAACCCTGTTGTACATAACCCATTTCGGCCGTGACGGGGTGCCAATGCGGTTCGCGCATGCCATCCTCCTTGATCCGCAGTGAGTACATCGACAAGTCCTTCAACGCCGGCCAGTACTGCACCCGCGCGAGGCGCGCCGAACCGACCGCGACGCTGATGGGCGGTTGCTGAGCCTCCACCGCAAACTTGTGCGGGTCGTTGTACCAGGCAGTGCCGGGGGCCACCGCAGGGCCGGATCGGGCCGCCAGCGCTCGGTCGGAGGCGCGACGACGGATCGTGCCGAACGCGGCGGCGTCCA
Organism: Mycobacterium liflandii; assembly: GCF_022354805.1. NCBI lineage: Bacteria > Bacillati > Actinomycetota > Actinomycetes > Mycobacteriales > Mycobacteriaceae > Mycobacterium > Mycobacterium liflandii. The sequence continues at coordinate 3,566,306 of NZ_CP023138.1, forward strand.
GGTCGTAGGTGTTGCCCAGCACGGCATCGGTCATCGCGCCAAACGCAGCGCCCAAGCCGAAGTCTTCGGGGCGTTCGTGGCGGAAGGCGATGATGAACTCGGCGACGTCCTCGCCGATGTTCTCGATGTGGTGCAGCGACCCCGAGTCGATGTGGAACATCTCGCCGGCGCTGACGGTGAATGACGAGAACTGGCTTCCGCTGTCGAGCACTGACACCAGTGAGGTTCCGGACACGCAGTAGGTCAGCTCGTTGGCGTTGGCATGCCAGTGGGGGGTACGCATCGCGCCCGGGTTGATCAGCACTCGCTTGATCGACATGCCTCGCAGGATCGGGAAGGTGTCAGCGGTGACTCGGCGGATCGAACCCAGGTCGCTTTCCTCAACGATTTCGCCATCCCACAGGGAGATGGCGTGGGTGGTGAGGCGGTCGGACGTCGTGGTCATTGAAGGTTCCTCTCCGGTAGCGGCAACCGGCTTGGGTCGATGCCTTTGCCATACCTCGGATCGTCGCAGCGCCGGCGAGTGACCGTCCAAGACTGATCTCGAATGGTTCAACAATCGGCGCCTATCAATGCGAAACGGGGCCTTGATCGCAGGCCCAGGCCTGTCGGGTAGTTCGTATCGGTGGCATCGTGGAGATCACCCTGGTGGGGAGGATTCTGATACTTGAGTGGCACTGCACAATTCGGGGTAAGGCGGCGTTCGTAGCGGCAGTCGTAATCGGGCAAACGGAGGCAGCAATGACCGAGACGCACAAGGTCGACTTCAGCGATGTGCGGTGGGGGTCGGTGGAGTGGACAAATCTCTGCACGCTGTACTTGCGGGCATGCGAGAGCCGCTCGCCGGCGCCAATTCTGGGCGACACGGCGGCAGCGGAGGCGGTGCAGCGCATCGAATACGACTGGGGCCGCATGGACCGCACCATGTGGCCCGCAACCAGCCAATACATGGTCACCATGCGGGCCAAGCAGTTCGATGACTGGTGCACGGACTTCCTGGGGCGCCATCGCAACGCCGTGGTTCTGCACCTGGGGTGCGGCATGGATACCCGAGCCTTCCGGCTGCACCCGCCACAGAGCGCGCAATGGTACGACGTCGATCAACCGGATGTGATCGCGTTGCGGCGCAAGCTCTACGACGACTGCGCCGGCTACCGGATGATCGGGTCGTCGGTGACCGATGAGGCGTGGCTGGACGAGATACCCACCGATCGCCCAACGCTGCTGGTCGCAGAGGGCCTGCTCATGTATCTCACCGAGCCGGAGGTCCGGATGTTGCTGCAGCGTGTGACGGATCGGTTTGGTGCCGGGGAGCTTGCCTTTGACACAACGTCGCCGTTGGGGCCGCGGCTGTCCAAGGCCTTTACCAAGGGCATCACCAAGTGGGGTATCAGTGACGTGCGGGACCTCCAGCAATGGAACCCGCGGCTGCGCTTCCTCGAGCAGACCCATGTTGGGGCGCTTTGTGCACGCATACCCTCGGCGCCGATACGACTGCTATGGCGGCTGGTCTATGCCACACCGGTGCGAAACTTCGACGTGCTCAACCGGTTTGCGTTCTAGTTCAGGCCACAACTCGGGGCCTCGCTCGGCCCCCGTCTAGTTAGGTGCCGTCGCTAGCCGCTCGTTGGATGCCTGCCAATGCCAAACAGTATGTATGGCATTGGAAAACTATTCGGTGCAAACGGTGTGATTGAACGGGAAATGTTGCCTAGCAATGCATTTCGTCAGTTCGGAGAGGGCGATTTCGGTGCAGGGCGGCAGGCGTTGCGCAGGCGGGGCTAGCTGGCCGTGAATTGGCCCAGCTCGTAGATGCCGAGGGCTTTCTCGACATCGGCGACCTGGTCGACCACCCCTTGAAAACCGGCCTGGCCGAACTGCCGGTGCTCCTCGTCTTCGAACACCTCGGCCAGGTCGCGGAACTCTCCGGCCGGCATCACGTCCCGCAACGCCGGAAAGATGACGGTGTCTTCGCGTGCCTCGTGCGGCTCGTACATTCGGATGAACGCCGTCATATCCCGGACCAGGGCGTCTCGCCCTGGCTGGCCGGGCGCGCTACCCGCTGCGGCGGTAGCGGCGAGAATCCGGTCGGTGACTCCCCGGCCTCGTTGGTGCTGGGTGCGCAGTACGGAAGTGGTGTCGGTGAATTTTCCGGCCTGCTCCAGCATGGGAAAGACATATCGTTCTTCGAGGGCTTCGTCATAGTTCTCGACGAACGCTCGGATTATCTGAGCGCTGGCGTTGAGTTCTTGTGTGGGAGCCGGATCGCCAACTTGCAGGCGGTGGATCCCTTCTCGGTAGATCAGCAAGATTCGTTTGAGGACCCCGTGCTCGCGCATCAGGTCTTCGGGAGCGGTGACGGTCACCTGCTCGGATGAGGATGCGCCCGCGTCGGCTGGCTTGCGCGGTGAACCGGTGCAAGCCGACAGGGCGATCGCACCGGTTACGGGCATCGCGATTCCGAAGAGGCGACGGCGGCTCAGGGGCCGGTGTGGCTCATCGATCACGATCGCACCTCTCGTGACCAGCCGCCTCAGCGGGAGGAGGCGGCCAGGTCCAATAGTTCGTCTACCGACCACTGATCGTCGGCGTGGTTTCCATATTTGGTGGCCAGCACCCGGCCGTCTGAACCGATGAGGAAGTCGGCCGGAAGTCCCAAGTGTCCCTCACCGATCCCCGCGGCGCCGCGCCACGATTGGCCCTTCATTCCCCGGCTCGCGGCCATCCAGGCCCGTGGGCTTAGCACGGCTTTCGGCGAGGACTCGACACCGAACTCGCGGTAGAGCTCTTTGGCGGGGTCGGCGATCGTCGCGAAGGGCAGTTCCGCCTGATACTCACGCATCGCCGAAGCGCTGGAGTGAAACACCGCGACCTCTCGGATTCCGGCGGCGACGATCTCATCGTGTCGTCCGCTGATCGACCGGAGATGAAGGTTGCAGATCGGGCAGCCGGCGAAGCGGCGGAACTGTAGATGTACCAGGTGATCCGGGTCGGGCACTGGCACCGTCTGGTCATGGATGCCGCTGAGTTGATGCGCGGCGAGAACGTCACCGACTTCGATTCTTCGCATGCAACCAGCCAACCACGAGCTTCCGACACCGGGTACCCAGTGCGCTGCATGATTCAGCCATCCGGCCCGGACGGCGTCAGGTCGTTCGATGAGCTGTTGCGGCCGGCGCCGGGCCGGGTGTCTTCTGGTGGCGACTGCCGGCCATGGGGTGCAGCGTCGGGTTCGGGCGTGCGCTCGAGCGACGACGTTTGGCTCAGTGCGGTCAGCGCCGACCATTTCGGCAAGAAAGCCAACGGTATGAAGGCCAACACCGCCAGGACGACTGCCACCACAAACACCACGCTGTACGCGCGCGAAAGTTCGTGCAACACGGGCTGGTCAAGGGGGACGCCGGGTCGGTGCTCACGCAAGATCTCGGCCTTGCTGGCACCGGAGGCATTTTCGCCATTGTTGAGCTGGCTGGTCAGGATCACCGACATTAGCGCGGTGCCTACCGCGGCTGCCATCTGCTGATTGACTTTGATCAGCGTTGAACCCCTCGCGATCTGGTTGGGGGCCAGGCTCTGCATTGCCACCGCGACAAGCGGCATCCTGGTGCAGCCCATGCCCATGCCCATGCCCAGGATCGTCAGACCGATCAACAGCATCGGAAGGTAGTCGCGCTGGGTGGCGACCCCGAAGGCGAAGACGCCCATACCGGTGGCAATCAGCGTGACGCCGATGACGAGTACCCCGCGAGCACCGCGTCTGTCCACCAACGCTCCCGCCAACGGCACTGCCAGCGCGGCGCCGATTCCGCGGGGCAGCAAGCTCATCCCGGCTTGCAGCGGGGTGTGGTCGAGCAGCTGTTGGAAGTAGCTGGGAAAGAGCACCCCGGCGCCGAAAGTCGAGACGATGTAGAGAAACATCGCCACGTTGGCCAAGGTGAGCGCGCGGTTGGTGAGCAGGCGCAGATCGATGAGGGGCTTGTCCGCGCGGTAGAGGGCATGAAACACAAACCCGACTATCAAGGCGATACCGATTCCCGCCGGTACCCACACGTGGCGATCGGCCACGGTGCCATAGATGGGGATTTCCGACATCCCGTACAAAAACGCCGGCAGGCCCGGCGACAGCAGCAGCATCCCGACGACGTCGAAGGTTTCCGACGGTGCGGGCGTATCTCGAGGGAACACGACCGCGGCCAGACCCACCGCGACCACCCCGACCGGCAAGTTGACCCAGAAGATCCACTGCCAGCTATAGCTGTCGATGAGCCAGCCGCCCAAGGCGGGACCAAAAGCCGGAGCGAGCACACCCGGAATCCCCAGCACGGCCATCACACGGCCAACCCGTTTGGGGCCCGCCTCGCGGTTGACGATGGTCAGGGCCAGCGGCGCCAGCATGCCGCCACCGAGACCCTGCACCACTCGAGAAGCGATCAGCAGGGCGATGTTTGGCGCAATCGCGCACAGAAGTGAGCTCAGGGTGAACACCAATATCGAACCCATGAACATTCGTTTGGTACCGAATCGGTCGGCCGCCCAGCCTGCCAGGGGGACCACAGCAGCCAACGCAAGCGTGTAGCCGGTGATCGTCCAGGCAACGACGGCCTGGGTCGAACCGAAGGTGTCGACGAATGTGCGCTGTGCGACGGTGACGACGCTGGTGTCCACCATGGTCATGATCGAGCCCAGAACGCACACGCCGGCAATCCGCCACAGTCCGGCGTCCAGCCGGTCCGGATAGCTGTGTTGGTCTCGGTTGTCCGGATGAGTGTCCGGTAATCTCGGTCGGCGCGGGGTGCCCGCGCGGCGCATCACCATAGGATCCGGAACCCTTGGGCCACGCCGGAAGTTGGGGTCGGGGACGCGTCCGCCGCTGGAGCTAGAGCCGGCCGTTGGCGCCGACTGGGGGTGATGGAATTTGTCACGGGGAGCGCGACGCCCCAACTTGGCGTTCCGCGCGGTCCACACCGCTGTCCTTCACGCGGACCGCAGGAGTGAGCTCTTCGATGGCGCGCAGAGCCGTCGACGTCCTTTCGTCCCAGTCGCCATTGACCACCACGAACGGGCGTCTGGCCGTCTTCAGGGCGTGTTGGCAGCGCGCGAAGAACTCGCCGCGATCGCCGGGCCGGCCACCCCTCTGGTCTGCGTTGCAGGGCAGATCGGGTTTGGTGAGCAGCGTGAGATCGTAAGGACGCCGGGCACAACAGTCGAGTTCGCGCGGGCTGTGCCCAAGCAGGAACTCGGCCCATACGGTGGTCGCGAGGGGACCGGTGTCGCAAATCAGGATGCGATCGGCATTGCGGGCCAGCGCCTCTTCCGACGCGATTTGTCCGCGAACGATCTCGGTCCAATCCTCTAGCGAGTCGGGATTGAGCCCCCGCGGTGTCCTTGCCCACTCCGGCACCCACGTCGTTCCGAGCTTTTCGGCGAGGGCTCGTGCGAGGGTGGTCTTACCGGTGGATGCGGGGCCGATGATGCTGATGCGCTTCGCGAAGGCAGGCCGCACGCACCGTGGGATGTAGCGCCAGTAGGCAAGCGGGTCCGCTCTGATGCGCGTTCCGCTCACCGGAACGATGTTGCGGGCTTGATCGACCGCCACGAAACGCGCTCCGAGAACCTTGGCGAGGTCCTCGCCGTAAGGCTCGGAAGCAAAGACGAAGTCGGGGCGCCGGGGGAGTACCCGCTCGAGGCGCTGCTTCCAGATGTCCCAGTACGACGGATGCTCCGGCGGATGCTGTGGGTTTTCCACGGCAACGGTAACCACGTGGTCGAAGGGAAACAGCTCACGCATCCAGGCAAATCGTTGGGTACCCGAAATCGGGTCTTCGTCCTGTACCGAGATCACGATGGTCAGATCATCCACCCATCGGCTTGCGAACTCGCCGAGATAGACGTGTCCGGCATGGGGTGGCAGGAACCTCCCGAGCACCATGCCGTGAGTCACGAGGGTGCTCCCGCGGTGACGGGGCTTCCGGGCCTACCGCTGGGCCGATCGGATCCAACCGTCGGCGCCTCCCCGACGGTGCGCCCGAGCAACTGCCGTGTGACGCCTCTCATCCGCGGGTAGCCGCCGAAGATCTGCGTCATCGCCGCACTATCTCGTCGCCCAGCGCCTGCGCGCAGTCTCGCGTAGCCCGTAGGACACCACCGTGGGGTAGAACATGATGGTCACCAGGATAAACGCCGATCTCTGACGGTGCGGCAAGTTTCTGCGCAGCATTCAAAAGATTGGGCGGGCGTCGAAAACGGGGGACCACTCAGTTTGCTGGCGGTGCCACCGGCGGTGGGTGGTTCACGCCCAACCCCGCTGGCGTCCTGGTGCGTCAGGCAGGGGGGATTTGTTGGCGGCCTGTCGGTTCACGGGAACACCAGCTTCATGATCTGCGGCAGCGCTTGGCGAGCAGCCATCCGTCCCGCCTCACGGGCGCGGTCGATCTGGTGGAACTCGAGAAACCCAATGCCGCTGGGATTGGGCTGAATCACCACGTCGGCGTGCGCTAGTACCTCGGAGGAGGTCATAGCGCTGCCAATCGTCAACGCGCGCAACAGGGTATCGGTGATCCCTGGCACCTGTAGCCGCTTACCATGCCGACTGTCTGGAGCGCTGTCCCGATTGCCGCCGGCCACGTTCACCGCAATCACCGGGCCTTCCGGCCCGGCGAGCGCGGTCACGGGCACGTTGTCGAGGATGCCGCCGTCGACGTGCAGGGACCCCGCATGGGCCATCGGCGGGTACATCACCGGCAGCCGCATCGAGCAGCTGATCACGTCGGTGAGTAGACCGCTGCGGTGCACGACCGACTGGCGGGCCAGTAGATCGACACTGACGCAGCGGAATTGCTTCGGCAACTCCTCGACCAGCCGGTCCCCGAAGGCACTGCGCAGGGCGACCTCGGTGCGCTTCCCCCGCAGGAATCCCTTACTCGGGAGGGTGAAGTCGCTGTGGTTCTTGCGCACGAAGTACTCGTAGATGTAGGCGTCCACTCCGGCCGCGTCCACGCCGTCGGCGGCCAGCGCCGCCATGAGCGCGCCCATACTGGTGCCGGCGTAGCGGTCGACGGTGATCCCGGCCGCCTCCAGCTCCTCCAACACGCCTAGGTGGGCACACGCCAACGCACCGCCGCCGCCAAGGACCAGCCCGAACGAACGGCCGGCGATGCGCGCGGCCAGAGGGCGCAGGTCGTCGGCAATCGTTGCGGGGTGAACCGTATGCACCGACCGCGGGGTGATCAACTCCTCCCACTCCCGCCGGTACACGGGAGCCGCCGAGGGGCCGGTGAGGACCAGGTCGACGCCCGGTGCTTTGGCCGTTAGTCGCCGAGGAGGCGCCAAGAAGTCCCGGGCCACCAGCACCACCCGATCGGCGACGCGCACGCAGAAGTCCAGCCACGGTCCGTCACCGACCGTCGCCTGCAACACCACCCGGTCGGCGGACCGCTCGGCACGCTCCAGCCCGTCGGCGTTGACCCGGCCGGGGGCCACCGCCCGCAGCCGCTGGGACAGGGCAGCGCACAGTTCGGTGGCCACCACCGTCGCGGGCGCGCCGGCGTCGACACCGATGACCGCGACGACGACCTCGCGTGCCGGCGGCCGGCTAGCCGTGCGCGATGTCGGCACCTGACGATTGGCCAGTACCGAGGCCAACACACCGAGCAGCCGCGCGTCGGCGATCTTGGCGAATTCGGACTTGGGCACGCGCAGCAGGGACGAGTCGCGCACCGCCAGGACCGACGCGCTGCGGGGCGCGTCGCGCAGCACCCCGACTTCGCCCACCAGCTGGCCGCGACCCAGTTCGGCCACCAAGCCGTGTTCGTCGATCACCTGCAGGCGCCCGCTGCGCACCACGTAGAGCGAGTCCGATACGTCGCCGGCCCGGAACAGGTACGAACCCGCTTGCAGCTCAACGTGTTCGGCGTGGCGATGCAGGTCGGGCACGGCCTGCAGCACGTCGATATCGGGGGAAGTCGACACAACCGGGGCCACGCTCGGCTGCGGTAGGGGCGCCTGCGCCGGCGGTACGGATTCGGGCGTGACGGCCTCTGCGGGGGCAGGGCGGATGCGGCCCAGCCAAACCGCGCCGAGCGCGACGGCGACGAAGCAGATCGCCGCCATCGTCCAGCCGCGGCGCAGAGACTCTTCAGCCGCACCAGGCGCCGGTGTACCCACCAGAATCACCAGCAGCGCGACGCCGATTACGGCCCCGACCTGGCGGATGGTTCCGGTCACCGCCGAAGCGGTGGCATAGCTGCTGCCCGAGGCCAGCCCGGCCAGGGCGGCGCTGCCCAACAGCGGGAACGCGGCGCCCACACCGATGCCCTGCAATATCTGGCCGGGAAGCCATTCGCCGAGGAAGTTGGGGGTGGTCCCGACGCAGGTCAGGTACCACAGCAGGCTGCCGGCCCAGATCAGCGCGCCGACGCCGATGATGACGCGGTAGCCGTGCCGGTCGGCAACCCGGCCCAGCAGCCCCGCGGTGACGGCCGCGATGATCGCGGCCGGACACACCGCCAGGCCGGCCTGTAGCAGCGTGTAACCCCACACGTAACTCAGGAACAGGACATGGGTAAGCAGATAGGCGTAGAAGCCGGCGCTCGCGATGGCGGTGAGTGCGCTGCCGGCCACGAACGAGCGGATGCGCAACAGCGCCGGCTCCACCAGCGGCGTCGGGTGGTTTCGCGAGCTCATGACAAATCCGATCATCGCCAGCGCCGCGGCCACCAAGGACCCGATTGCGGGCAGGCTGGACCAGCCCCAGTCCGGGCCCTTGATCAAGCCCAGGGTCAGCAGTCCCAGCGCAGTGGCCAGCATCGCCGCGCCTCGAACGTCGGGCACCCGTCGACGCCCGCAAGCCCGGCTCTCCACCAGCGCCCGGCGCGCGGCCAGCACTGCCACGATGCCCAGCGGCAGATTCACCAAGAAGACCCAGCGCCAGTTCAGCGCCTCGACGAGCGCGCCCCCAATGGGTGGGCCGAGACCGGCCGCGATCGCCCCGGCGGCACCCCACAGGTTCACCCCGTGGGCTCGCCGCTCGGCGGGAAAGCTCTCCACGACGAGGCCGAGTGACGCCGGAACCAGCACCGCCGCGCCGATGCCCTGCAGCACCCGGAATGCAACCAGCTGCTCGACGCTGTCGGCGGCCGCACAGAGCCCGGACGCGATGGTGAACAACACGACGCCGTAGACGAAGAGCCGCTTGCGCCCCAGCAAGTCAGCGAGCTTGCCCGCGGCCACCAGGAATGCGGCGAAGACGATGTTGTAGGCGTTGAGTACCCACGATAAATCGCTGATGCCGCTGTGGAAGTACCGCTGGATATCGGGGAACGCGACGTTGACGATTGTGGAGTCGAGAAACGCCAGGAAGGCGCCGAAGGCCGCTACCAGCAACACCGTGGCCGGGGAAGGCTGGCGTCGCCGGCCAAGCCGGAAATGAGGGCCGCCAAGGCGCCCGGGTCTATCGGGCTCCGCGTCACCGACGGGGGGCGCTTTCCGGGTGGGGGACAGGGGTTGGACAGCCATGGGGGACTCCGTTCTCTGATGGGCAGGCTGCGCCGGGTGGATCGCAGGGTGATTCGGGAGGGCGGCGACGGTTCCAAAACCATCGATCCACCCGTCGCAGAACCGCGAATGGGACGGGATCGTTGAAGTCGATCCGTAATTCGGGTGCGGCGTCGGCAGCGCCGACACCGAGGATGTTGTGGGCCGCCAAATAGCCTGAGCTTGCGGCCTTCTCCATGGTGGGGACCAGAAAAGTCAACTCCGGTGAATAGCTGGCCTCGCCGGCCAGAAAGAGGTTGCCTACCTCGGTGCGAATGCGTGGCGATCGGTCGCGCGCACCGGGCAGCAAAATGGTGAGCGGTGACAGATTGACCATGCGCTGTCCGCGGGCCGGCGCGCTGGCCAGATGCGGAGGCAAATCACTGGCCAGGCTTTGATAGTCGTTCTCGCTCAGGTGTTTCAGCTCATCATCAATGTGCCAACCCGCTATGTGCGAGCGATCAAGGCCGCATTGGGCCAGACATTCGGTCGCGATTTCATCCGGCGTGCACTCGCTTGCCGGCCGACCGAAAACCGGGCCAGGCGTGTCGACGTCACTCCAGGTGATCGACAGAACGTATTTGGTGCCCGCGGGCAGCGCGACATCTGCCCAAAACCCTTCGCCCTGCAGAACCGAAACCAGCGCCCACTCGCTTTCGAAGTGCGTACCGACGACTCCCGGTCGCACATGCGCAGGCCATGTTGGGGGAATGTCGCGCAAGAAGACCTGCAATCCGTTCGATGACTCGAGCGCGATCGCGTGCTGCTGGGTGAGGTGAGGGAGATGTCGGCTGACACAATCTCGTTCGGCTAGCCGGCGCAGCGTGAGATAGGGCAGGGCAAGAACGGCGAAGTCGCAGCCAAACCGACGCCCATCAGCCGACACCAACGCGGTGACGCGGCCGTCTCGAAACTCGAGATCGTCTATGCGCGTGTCGAACTTAAGGTCGACACCGAGGGTCTGCAGGTGCCGAATCCAGGGATCGACCATGCGCTCGCTGGTCGGGCCGTTCATCATCATGATTGACGGCGCGGTAATGCCGTTGAGGGCCGCCGGTCGGCTGGTGAAGTGGAACAGGCCCTTGAGGATGATCGGTGCAATCGCGGCTGCCTCGGCATTAGGTCGCGCTGCGACGAAAATGCGTGGCAACGCTGAAAAGAACGCCTGCGCGCGAGGGGCCTTCTTGCCGAGTTGCAGATAATCCTCATACGCGACATCGGCCAGCTCCGCAGCCAGTCGCTCTGGGCACATCCAGAGCAGCCGCACGTGTGCATGCAGGTAGCGGATGGCATCGATGGGTGACACTCCCCTGGAGGCCATGCCGACGATGACCAGTGCGCTGCGCACCACCATCCGGCTGAATTGTGCAAGTGGCTCAAACACTCTGGCGAGCAACGCGAAGGTCGTCCGCCGGCGTCGCGCCGGAGCGGGGGCGGCGGCCCGACCGAAGGTGCGGTGACGGTATACGCGAACCGCATTGACCCCGACGAGATTGTCGAGAACGGTTTTGCCGCTTTCGGTGGGTATGCGCAAGAACAGCGTCAGCAGAGTTTGGTAGTAGTCCAGGTAGACCCGAAGACTGTGTTCGGTGGGGTGACCATCCGGGCGGCGCAGACTCTTTGCTTTCCCACCGGCTTCGGGTGCCGCCTCGCACACCGTGACCCGAACCCCGGCTTCTGCCAGGATCATCGCGGCAGCCATCCCGGCAATTCCTGCTCCGGCAATGACCACGTGCGGGATTGGCGATTTTTCGGGGTGACGCACGACAGAATTCCTTCAGGGCTGGTACTGGAAATTGCGGATGATCCGACGGTCCCATGCGCGCTGCCCGAAGGAATCGGTCGGAACGCGTAACTCGGTCGGTCGGGGGTCGTAGCTTTGCGAGCGCCGTCGTCCGTGCATACGTACTTCGACCGATATTTGGGCTATCGCCGTTGAGCTGCTGGTTAAGATGATGACGTTGCAGACCGGCCGTCATTGACTGGAGCGTGGACGAGTTGCTGCTGACGGACACGGTGACACTGCTATCGGCCGATATCGAGGATTCTGCGCGGCTGCGGCAGACACAACCCACCGAACTCAGTGCGGCGCTGGAACGGCTGGATCAGATCCTGACCGATGCCGTGTCGGCATACGGCGGTGTTCGAGCTGTCGAGCAGCCCCCCGGTGAGAGCCTGGTGGTCGCGTTCGGACGTGCGCAGGACGCGGTGGAGTGCGCGTTGCAGCTGCAGCAGGCGCCGCTGGCGCCCATTCGGTTGTGTATCGGAATACACACCGGTGAGGTGGCACAGCCGCGTGACGACGGCACCTACGTCGGCCCGACGATCGACCGCACGGCGCGGCTGCGGGACCTGGCGCGCGGCGGCCAGACGCTGCTGTCGGCCGCGACCAAGGACATTGTTATCAACCAGCTTCCGGAGCAGGCCTGGTTAACCGACCGCGGATTGGTGCCGCTGCGCGATCTCATTCACTTCGAACGCGTAGCGCAGCTGTGCCATCCCAACCTTCGCAACGAGTTCCCGCCGCTCTGTGTGACGAAAAGCCCTGCCGCGTCCGGTCTTCCGGTGCACCTGACAAGTTTTGTGGGCCGCGGCCGCGAGCTGGCCGAGGTCCACGGGCTGGTGGTGGAGAACCGACTGGTGACATTGATCGGGTCCGGTGGGGTGGGCAAGAGCCGACTAGCCGAACAGGTCGTTGCCCAACTGGCGGCGCAGTTCGTCGATGGTGTGCGCTACGTCGATCTGGGCTCGATCACCGATCCCGCCGTCGCGCCGATCACGATGGCTCGCGCGCTGGGCCTGCCGAACCAGCCCGGCCGCTCGGCGATGGACACGCTGCTGCACCACCTCGGTGATCGCCAGATGCTGCTGCTGGTCGACAACTGTGAGCATCTACTCGATGCCAGCGCCCCGCGTCTGGGCGCCATGCTGCGCGACTGCCCCGGCTTGAGGCTGCTGGTCACCAGCCGCGAGCCGATCAAGGTCGCCGGCGAGGTGACCTGGCGGGTGCCGCCGTTGGCCGTTGGCGACGCGATCGCATTGTTCACCGATCGCGCCCGCCTGGCCCAACCCGATTTCGCCCTCACCGATGACAACGCGGGGACCGTGAGCCAGATCTGCCGACGGCTGGATACCCAGCCGCTGGGCATCGAGCTGGCGGCGGCGCGGGTACGGACGCTGTCATTGGCCGAGATCTCTGCGGGCCTGGACGACAAGATTCGGCTGCTCACCGGCGGCGCGCGTACCGCCGTCCCGCGCCAGCAGACCCTGCGGGCATCACTCGAGTGGTCCCACGGTCTGCTCACCGATACCGAACGAGTGTTGTTTCGCCGCCTCGGTGTGTTCGTTGGCGGATTCGACCTGCAAGCGGCGCAAGCGGTGGCCGCCTTCGGCGACGTGCACCCCCGCGACGTGCTGGGCGATTTGTCGCAGCTGGTCGATAAATCGCTGGTGGTAGCCGACAGCTCGAACGGCAGAACGCGCTATCGGCGGTTCGAGGGGGTAGGCCAGCTGGCCTTGGAGAAGCTGCGTGAGGCCGGCGAGGCCGATATCGCGCGTGCGCGTCATTGTGACCATTACACGGCTGTGGTCGCCCCGTTGGATCTACCCGCGCGAGCCGACTATGATTTCCTGCTGGCGCGGGTCGAGGGCGAACTAGAGAATCTGCGCGCCGCGTCGGCGTGGTTGTTGGAGAGCTCCGATGGTGAATCGGCGCTGATGCTGGCGTCGCGGCTGCAGCCGCTGTGGTTGGTCCGGGGCCGGATCAGCGAGGGACGCAGCTGGTTTGATGCGGCCCTGGCCGGCGCGAGCGTGCTCGAGGTCAGCCCGACGGTGCGGGCCCGGGCGCTTGCCGACGCGGCCGTTCTGACGATGTTCGTCGACGTCGCAACAAGTCTGGAAAGCGCCGCCGCGGCGTTGGCGATCGCACGTGAGCTCGATGACCCGGCCTCGTTGGTCCGGGCACTGACCGCCTGCGGATTGACCGCGAGCTTCAGCCATCACACCGAAGCGGTGGGGCAGTATTTCGCCGAGGCGGCCAGCCTGGCTGAGGAATTGGACGATCAGTAGGGCCTGAGCCAGATTCTGAGCTGGCAGAGCAATGCGGCGGTGGTGGCCGGTGACGCGATTGCGGCACGGCGAATCGGTACCGAAGGACGCGATCTTGCCGATGCGATCGGGGACCGGTTCAATTCGTGGCTGTGTCGGCTCAGCTTGGGATACGCGCAACTCTGGCAGGGCGACTTGACCGGTGCCACCACGCAATTCGGTGCGCTGTCCGAAGCGGAAAACCTTGCTTCTTTGAGCTCTAAGGGGCTCGGCGACGCGCTGGCCTATCGCGGCGACGTCGACGCAGCCAGGACGGCGGCCGAGGCGGCGCTGGAGCGTGCCGCCGAGTCGAGCGAATATGCTCTGGGACTGGGCTATTCGACGGTGGCGCTGGCGGCGCTGGCCGGTGGTGACGTCGAAACGGCGCGCAACGCAAGCGACCTAGCCTGGCACAAGCTGAGTGTGCAGCCCTACGCGGCGATGTTCTGGCACAGCTTCCGGGCCGAGATCGCCCTTGCCTGTGGAAACGTGGCCGGGGCCAAGCGCTGCGCCGATGAGGCCGTCTCGGTGACGACGGGGTGGCACCGTGCGCTGGCGCTGACCACCCGCGCTCGGGTGGCGATGGCCGAGGGCGAGCCGGAACAAGCCGAACGTGCGGCTTACGAAGCGCTCACGTGCGCGGCTGACGTCGGGGGGCGCACCTGCCTGCCGGATATCCTCGAGTGCCTCGGCGCGCTCGCCGCCGATCAGGGCAGAGATCGCGAGGCGGCTCGCGTGTACGGCGCGGCCGAGGGCATCCGACAGCGCATCGGCGCGATGCGGTTCAAGATCTATGACGCCGGCTATCAGAAGTCGGTAGCCGCCTTGCACGCCACGATGAGCACTGACGAATTCGACACCGCCTGGGCCCACGGCGCCGCATTCTCCGCCGAGGAAGCGATCGACTACCTCCAACACCGCCGCGGCGAAAGAAAGCGGGCGACAAGCGGCTGGGCGGCCCTGACCCGAGCCGAACTCAACGTGGTACGTCTTGTGGGGCAAGGCCTTTCCAACAAGGAGATCGCCCAGCGGCTGTTTCTCTCGCCGCGCACGGTGCAGACGCACCTCACCCACGTCTACACCAAACTCGGCTTCAACTCCCGCGTCCAACTCGCTCAGCAAGCGGCGCAGCATTCCTAGGAATTGCGCTACCGGGCAGTGACATTCCGGCTTGTTTAGGCGCGATCTAGTGTGCGCGTGGGGCGTACATGATGACGCCCACTCCGGCCAGGCAGATGAGGGCGCCGACAATATCGGCGCGGTCGGGCCGGAAGCCGTCGAAGGCCATGCCCCACAGCAGTGAGCCGGCGACGAAGATGCCGCCGTAAGCGGCCAGGATCCGGCCGAAGTGGGCATCCGGCTGCAGGGTGGCCACGAATCCGTAGAGGCCCAGGGCGATGACTCCGGCGCCGATCCAGGCCAAGCCGCGTTGCTCACGTACCCCTTGCCAGACCAGCCAGGCGCCGCCGATTTCGGCGACCGCGGCGACAATGAACAGCAGTATTGAACGCACAACCATGGTGGCTGACCCTACGAGATCTAGCTGTGGGCGTCCGGTGACGTGGCCCCGGGCAATACGGCATCGATGGCACGGCCGAGCTGAGCGGTCACGAGGTCCAGCGGCGCGATGCTTTGTTGGGCGCGGCACATCGCGACGGTGCCCTCGACGGAGGCCACGATGAGAGTTGCGACCTGTTGTGCGTCTTGCTCCGCAGCGCCGGCGTCGCGCAGGGAATCGGCCAGCATTGACGTCCAGCGCTGGAACGCGGTGGTTGCAGCACTCCGGGGCGCGTGATGCTCCTCGGGGAGGTCCTCCACTGACACCGCCAGGACTGGGCATCCAGCATGAAAATTGCTGTCAATCACGATTTTTCGCCACATCGCCAGGAAGGCCGACAAACCGGCCTGTGGTCCTGCCGCCAGCTCTCGGGCGAGGACACCAACGGTGAGGTCGTCGGCCCACCGGACGGCTTCGGTCGCGAGGTCGTATTTGCCGCCGGGGAAGTAGTGATAGGTCGAGCCCAGGGGCGCTTGAGTGTGTTTGGCCAGTTCGCGAACGCTGGTCGCGTTGAGCCCACGACGGCTGATCATCTCTACGGCACCGGCGACCATGCGCTGTCTTCCGGAATCTTCGGCCACGACGGTACTCCTTGCTATGACGATCGTTATAGTCTAGCGTCGGCACCAGGTTATAACGGTCGTTATAGGAGTGTCCATGAGGAGCCTGACTTTCGTTGCACCCGGCACGTTGCGATTCGATGAGGTCGACGCTCCGACCATCCTGGATCCGGGCGACGCGCTCATGGCTGCACCGTTCGCCCTCGGTCATGAATGCGTGGGTACCGTCGTCGAGGTCGGCAGCGAATGTACCGATTTCGCGATCGGCGATGTAGTGGGAGTGGCGTGGCATATCGCCTGCGGAACGTGCGCGCAGTGCCGTATCAACCATCCCGCCCGATGCCTGCGTTACGGAGATGCGCAATATGGCCTGCCCGTAAACGGCCTGTGGGGTGGCACGTTCTCCGAATTGATTCGGGTGCCGTTCGCGGACTACAACTTGGCGCCACTGCCGGCCGGCGTGGATCCCGTGCACCTGGCCTCCATCGGCGACAACCTAGCTCTGGGATGGGAAGTGGTGGTGCCCACGGTCGCTGAGATCGCCGACCCGCGGGTGGCGGTCTTCGGGGGTACGGGTTCGATCGGGCTCTACTGCGTTGACGCCGCGGTGCACTGTGCTGGTGCGCACACGGTCTACTACGACGACGACCCGGTGCGGATGGCGGTCGCTGAGCAACTTGGAGCCGAAGTCGCCGACATCAACGGCAAGCGGGAGAAAAACTTCGATCTTGCGGTGGATGCCTCTGCCGATCCCGAACGGCTCAAGATGGCGCTGCGGTCGGTGGTGCCGGAAGGACATGTCAACAGTGTGGGCATCTACTTCCAGGATGTCGCGTTGCCGATGCTGCAGCTATATATGCGTGGAGTCCATTTTCACAACGGCAAAGGTCACGCTCGGCCCAGCATGACGCCGACACTCGACGCGGTTGCCGCGAATGTGCTGCATCCCCAATTCGTCACCTCCGGGATCTACGGATGGGACGAGATGCCGGAGGTGCTCACCTCAAAGCAGGCCGGGCATAAGCCGATCTTCGTACTCGACGCGTCTGGCCATTGAGCTCGGGGATCTCGCCCATCGATTGCCATTACGTCATGTGACGTAACTGTGCTGCGCTAGGCCTCGATCTGGGGCTCGGGTGCGGGCTCTTTGGGTGGTGGGGGGTACGCACGGGGGGTAGATCCGCGGATGGTCAAAGCGGGGTCATGCAATCGGGTCGGATGGTCAAAGCGGGGTCATGCAATCGGGTCGGTCCCGTGTGTTGTGTGGATCCGCGGCCGGTCCGTTCGGGATGACTCGTCGCGATGATCGCCTCGATAGTTTGTGGAGATGCGCTCGTTGGCTATTGTCACGTGACGAAAACGTGTGCGCATGGCGCGGGGAAGGTCGGGCGCCCACTTCGGTTGGTCGGTAGGCATAGGCGGCCGAGTGGTCAAGGAATGGCATGTCATTCATCGCCGGGTCAACGTGTGCCCAGGGGTGTGCGTGCGCAGCACATCGGCGTCGATGTCGTCGTGGCGGTGTTGGCAGGCGACGTCGGAGACCTGGCTGTGTCAACAAGCGACGGTCACCAAGACGTGTGTGGCGATCCCTATGCCACCCAATGTGCCGATAAGTGACATTATGTCAAGTTAACCACTGCATATTGCATCAGATGAATCAACGCCTGACCTGTTTCTCGCCACCGCTCCTCCCGTCGTTTCGGCTGTGTTGCAGGACTTTTCGCCCGCCATACCGGTGGTGAGCGGCCGTCACCCGCCGCGTCGGCCAAAAGGCCTCGCATCCATTGGCTATAGAGAGGCTGCCGGATACTCATAGATCGAGGACGATGCGCAGTGCCGCATCAACGCGGCGCATCTCATCGAAGCTCAGGAACCCGACGCTCGTGCCGAGCTGGCCTGGGTCGACCGCGGCGGCCTGTTCGGCAAGCACTCGTGTGTTCACGCCGGCGATTTCAACTTCGGGACGAAAGCTCGCGGCGCGAGCCGACGTGGATGTTGGTGCAACCAGCCAGGTCGACAAGGGCAGTTGATCTGACTGGACTACGACGGCGTAGCGGGAACTGGACTGCTCGTGGCCGCGACTCCCCCGCGGGGCGCGCAACTGAAAGACCTCACCACGCACGCAACGTCTCCATGTCGCGGAGCACCTGCATGGCCTCAGCGCGGTCGGACTCGTCTTCAGCAAGCCTTTCCGCCTCGGCACGAATCGCCGCGCTGGCCTTCCGTCGTGCGGCATCGATAAGAGCAGATCGAACGGCTACGGACACGGCAGTTCCATCTTTGGTCAAGACCTCCAGCGCCTTCGTTGTGTCTTCGTCGGGCCTGAAGGTGATGGTGTTAGCCATCGCAACAGTGTACGACATTTTGTAAGACGATCGTTGGGGGCCACATGAGCGGTTTCTCTCCCCGGCCGCGGCAACGATGAATCCATTCGGCTCTACCTGGGGGCCATTGAGGGCCGCGAACTCCGATCGGTCACGTCCGCTGCAACGGAGACGAGGACACCGTTGAGACAGTCGCGCTACGACCATGTCTCTGAAGATGGCATTCTGCAGTTGCCGGTTGACAAGACGGATACCCGACAGCCGTACCCCGCTCTCGGCGGATAGGGCTGTCTTCGCGTGACACCAGAACACGCATGAGATGGAAGACCGATGCCGCAATGAGCCCGGTCGCCGAATTCGACTTCATCATCGTAGGAGCAGGCAGTGCGGGCTGCCTGCTCGCCAACCGGCTCAGCGCCAACCCTGATCACCGTGTGCTCTTGATCGAGGCCGGCGGCAAGGACAACTGGTTCTGAATCAAGGTGCCGGTGGGCTACCTGTACACAATTGCCAACCCCCGCACCGACTGGTGCTTCACGACCGAGGCTGACCCGGGTCTGGCCGGCCGCAGCATTCACTACGCACGGGGCCGCGTGATCGGCGGCTGCTCATCGATCAACGCCATGATCCACATGCGCGGACAGGCCAGCGATTACGACCTATGGGCGCAGGCCACCGGCGACCAGCGATGGCTTTGGGGCGGCCCGGACAGCTCCGGCGAGACACTGGCGATCTACAAGAAGTTGGAAAACTACTTCGGCGGAGCCGACGACTGGCACGGCGCCGGTGGCGAGATTCGCGTTGAGCGGCCAAGGGTGCATTGGAAGATCCTCGACGCCTGGCAGGCCGCCGCTGCCCAGGTGGGCATTGCTCCGATCGACGAGTTCAACCGGGGAGACAACGCCGGTAGTGCGTACTTTCATGTCAACCAACGGCGTGGCCGGCGCTGGTCGATGGCCGATGCTTTCCTGCATCCCGTCGCCCACCGGCCTAATCTCACCATCTACACCCAGACCCAGGCCTTAAAGCTACTGGTGGACAACCGGGTTCACGACGATCAGCGTCGCGGCGCCTGGACCACAGCTCAGCACCGCGCCACCGGCGTGCGGCTGCTCAAAGATGGCCAAATCGTCGACGTCCAAGCCCGTCGAGAGGTGATCCTGAGCGCCGGAGCGATCGGGTCGCCGCAGCTGATGCAGGCCTCGGGTCTGGGCCCGGCCGGGCTGCTTGCCGAGCATCAAGTGCCGGTGGCCGTCGACCTGCCGGGAGTGGGTGAAAACCTCCAGGACCACCTGCAGCTGCGAACGATCTACCGGGTCCGGGGCGCCCGGACCGTCAACACGCTGTACCGGAATTGGATCAGCCGGGCAGGCATGGGACTTCAGTACCTACTGCTGCGATCGGGGCCCTTGACCATGCCGCCCTCCACGCTGGGCGCCTTCGCCAGAAGCGACCCCGCGCTGGCCAGTCCCGATTTGGAGTGGCATGTGCAGCCCTTGTCGTTGCCGAAATTCGGCGAACCCCTGCACCGTTTCGGAGCGATCACTCCCTCGGTGTGCAATCTGCGACCCAGCTCGCGTGGCCACGTGCGCATAACCAGTGGAGATCCGCTGACCAAGCCAAAGATCCTCTGCAATTACCTGTCCACCGACCAGGATCGTCAACTAGCCGTGCGCGGCCTCCGGATGACCCGGCAGATCATGGCGGCACCGTCGCTGGCTCGCTACTGCCCAGAAGAGTTGCTTCCCGGCCCGCAACTGGTGAGCGACGAAGACCTGCAGAAGGCGGCCCGCGAACTCGGCACAACTATCTTTCATCCGGTGGGCACCTGCGCGATGGGAGCCTTTGACGCACGCGGTAGGCCGAGGTCGGCCGCCACGGTGCTCGACACCGACTGTCGCGTGTACCGCGTCGCCGGTCTTCGAGTGGCCGATGCGTCGGCGATGCCCACCATCACTTCCGGGAACACCAACGCGCCAGTCATGCTGGTCGCAGAGCGCGCAGCGCGGGCGATCCTGGGATGAGTCGGTCAATACCGAGTGGTCCCCAACCGCCACGCCCAAGCATTACTTGGCAGCTCGGAGTCGCGGGCGTTGGACACACTTTGGACGCACACTCGAGACTGTTCGGACACTTGGGCCGAATGACTATGCAGAGAACCGAAGATGGCGGGTTACCAGTAGCCGCCACCTGAAGCGTACGTCGACGGCCCCACCAACGACACGCCGAGGCGTTCTCATTCGGCGTGGCCATTGCCGAACGGTCACCGCTTGGTATCCATTTGGGAACGCACCCGCGTTTCGGCTGGCGCAGGTCTATCGGCAACAGCAGTCACATCGTTAACATCGCGCGATGCACAATTTGCCCCTGCCGCCCAGCGCTGTTCGATCGCGAGCGATTTCCCGGCGCGACGCGCTGCGCTACACGACTGCGTTGGCCGGGCTCGGTGCCGCATCGGCGGCCTGCGGCATGCCCACCGCGGCCGCCGCCGCTCCCCCTCGACTGATCGACTTCGCCGCGCATCAGATTCCGGCGCAGCAGATCCGAGCTGCCGGCTACAGCGGTGTGGTCAACTACGTTTCGCTGTCGCGTCCCGGCTCATCGTTTGGCGCTAAGCCGATTACCCGGCGCTACGCCGATTCACTGACGGCCGCGGGCTTGGTGATAGTCAGTAACTACCAATACGGCAAACCGGGTGGGTCAGCGCCGTCGGACTTCACGCGGGGCTATGCCGGCGGCGTCGCGGATGCGCGCACCGCCTGGCAGCTGCACACCGCCGCGGGCGGCGGCCAAGGTGCGCCGGTCTTCTTCACGGTCGATGAGGACATCAATCGCGATACCTGGAACCGCGTTGCGCTGCAATGGTTTCGCGGAATCAACTCGGTTCTTGGGGTTCAACGTACCGGGGTTTACGGAGGAATCGATGTGTGTCAGTGGGCCGCGGCCGATGGTGTTATCGGATCTTCGGGCACACCCGGCCGCCGGTGGGCCTGGCAAACTCGAGCCTGGTCCGGCCATCGGATCTACCCGGCCGCCGTTCTCTACCAGCGCGTCGTGAGCACCAAGTCCAGTCCTGGCCCGCGGGTCGGCGGATTCGAAGTCGACGTCAACGACGTTCTGGCACCGGACTGCGGACAGTGGAACCTCCATCAAGGGCATCGGAATGGCGATGCGCGATAGCCGCTGCTGGCGTTCGCTGAGCTCGGCATCATCGCGTGCGACATACAGACCCCAAGAGCCTCACCGGTGTTATTGCGCCAACCACCGATTCGTCAGGGCTGCACGTTCGGGGGCGTACTAGCGGGTCGACCCAACAGGTCGCGTTCCAGGAAGCCTTGGAAGACTCGCGCGAGATTGGTCGCGATGGTGTCGTGGCAATCACCGAGCCGCGTGCCGCCTTGGAAAGCCTCATTTATGACGGCACGCCTCGGCACCTCGGCGCGGACTTCGTCGCCAAACTCGCGGTACGCCTTTTCCCGGATCGACCGCTCGATGCCGATCCGACTGTCGAAGGCGGACAAGCCAACACCGCACCATCTGAGTGGATGTGTTCGTTGGACACTTTCCACCCTGTTCCGCGCCTCCTTGGCCTTCCGTACCGCATCGAGGGTTGGGGTGATCGGCGCGTATGCCACATCACCTAGATGCATTGCCAGCGCTTCCAAAGAGCCGGTGCGACCGCCGGTGTCGATCAGCAGAAGTTCATAGCGGTCGAATATCCCCGCAACTGTAAAGATGCGTCGCAACAACCCGGTGTCCGATACGCCTATGCCCGCGACGCGGCCTAACGAAGCGCCGGCGGGCACCAAATCCACCGAGGGCCATGTGGTTTCAATAATCTCTTCGGGTATCCGCTTGGCGCCCTGGTCGGGCTTGCCTCAAAAGTCGATTCCGGCATCTTCTAGGACGGAACCCAAGCCGGTTGAATGCTGCGACACCCCAAAGTGATTAGACAGATTCCGCTCTGGGTCTGCGTCGACCAGCAAGGTCGAGATCCCGGCTCGCGACGCTTCCCCTGCCAGCATCATCTGCCAAAGCGTTTTCGCTGTTCCGCCCTTGCCGGAAAGCACCAGCGCCGACACGGCTACCACTGCGTGCCTCCGCCGAGTGCCTGACTCACCTGCGCTACATCCCTCCGTCACGTTCGCGCTATGGCCAGACATCGCGCGCGGTAGTTAGCCTATAGGTTGCCGGAATTCTGCACAGCCGATCATCGAGCTCAACTTGGCGACTCCTGTCGGACGCCCAGGCAGGACATGGCACATCCAGCGCCGATGCTGCACCGGCGCATCGCGAGGGCTGATGACTTCTGGACCTCGGAGTGCTCCTAGGAGCAACGATATTGTCGGTTGAGCATGCAATTGGTCGGTGGCGAGTACGTGCCGAGCAACACTCCTCGGAATCCACCGGTAGCTGAACCGCCAGGTGCAATGACGCGATTCCAGTTCGCGGGGCTCACAACATAGTGCGTGCCGGATTGCGCGACGGTGCTATTCCACGCGTGCGAGATGGATTCTCCCGCCGGCAAGTCGAATTCAAGCCGCCAGTCGCTCATCGGTACCAGGCTCGCATTGGTGATCGCGAAGCGCGCGATGAATCCGGTCTGCCACGTATGTTCCACCGTCAACGTTGCCGTGGCCGCGGCTGCGTGAGCCTCGGGGCTAATGGCGAGTCCGGGGATGGCGACCATCAACGCCAACAGAGTGACGTGAAGCGCTGTATGCCAGCGCTTCACGAAGCTGTCCAGTCTGGCCATGACAGCCAACACTAGAGACATCAAAGCGATATTGGCCGTTGCGTCGCGGGTGGGCTGCAGTACCTTTGCGCAACCGAAACCGTCATGAGATGTTGGCATCGCCGCACTCGTCGGGCCCCGGGGTGCCCCGCATTGGCCCCGCACTGTCGCGCAACTGACCGTCGGCACAGTCAAAGCGCCCGGCAGACGATCTCAGGGTTCGAGGATCAGTTTCCCGGTCATGCGGCTGGTCTGGCTGAGCCGGTGGGCCTCCTCGGCGCTGGTGAGTGGGAGCTTCTGGGCGATGCTCACCCGCAGCTTGCCGGCGGCCACAGCATCCACCAGCGGTTCCAGCCGCGCGCCGTTGGGTCTGCCCAGGATTGCCTTGGATTTGAACGGGGGCACCACCACTTGCACGGCGGAGCTGGGCTCGTCACCGGCCACCATGATGTGGCGACCGCGCGAAGACAGCAGTGCCCGACACCCGGCGCCGGAGTAGCTGCCCACGCAGTCGATCACGACGTGAAATGGGGCATGCGGCTTGGCCTGCGCCAGTGCGTCGCCCTGGTTGTAGTCCAGAACGAGGTCGGCCCCTAGGTCCTTGACCATCTCGACGTTTTTTGTCGAGCACACGCCGACCACGAAGGCCTCCTGCAGCTTGGCGATCTGCACGGCCAGCTGGCCCACGCCCCCGGAGGCACCCAGCACCAGCACCCGCCGGTCGGCGGGCGGCACTTGCCGGATTCGGCCCAGCTCCACGACCGCCATCCAGGCGGTGACACCGCCCACGGGCAAGGCGGCGGCCACTGCGATGTCGACCGTGTCCGGGACGCGGCAGAGCTGGTCCTCGCGCACCAGCACGGTGTCGGCGTATGAACCCCGCTGACCACGGGAGAAGTTGGTGCCGCCCACCACCCGGTCTCCCGGGGCGGCGCGCGTCACGCCCGGACCGACCGCCTCGACCACTCCGGCGAAGTCCACCCCCACCACCACCGGTGGCTTTGGTCCGATCAGGCGTGCCGCCAGCCGCAGGGGGCCCGAGCTGCGCATCTTCCAGTCGACTTCCAGTCGACCGGGTTGACCCCGATCGCCTGGACCTGTACCCGGACTTCGCCGGCTTTCGGTTCGGGCGTGGGTAGCTCGATGAGTTCTAGCGGTTCTGCCGGATTCCACGTTCGCTGCGCCATGGCCTTCATGCCCCAGAGGCTAGTGAAACGGGTTCCCTACCGGTGACACCGGACCGGTCCCCGGGTCTCGGGTCGGTCAGGCGCCGGCGGGACTTACGGCATGGAAGATCGCCGTGCGATATGCATCGATTTCCTCGGTACCATTGATGGCGCTAGAGAAAGAAGGATTATTTGATGGCGCTAGAGAAAGAAGGATTATTTCGATGAGGTTGACGACGTTTTCTGGTGCCCGCCGTGGCTTTGGAAAAGTATTGGCAATAGGCGCTTTTTGCGCCGCATCTGCCCTCATTGCTGCCGCCCCCGCCGGCGCGGACCCGGTCAACCCGTTTGACCCTGCGGATTGCATGGCGAATGCGGATGCCCTATGCAACCTCGGCCCGTATGGGCCCTGGGTAGGGCGGGCGTGCTCGAACGGCAGGCTGCAGATGGCATAGACCACCTCCACGCTGCGCTGGTCGGTGGCGGTGATCAAGCGTTCACGAGTGATCCGGATGATTTGTTTTGCGTAGGGGAAGCCGATTCCTCGTGCAGCGGTGATGATTTGCAGGGTGCGGGTCTCGACACGGCCGTGGCCGCGGGAGTCGTCGGTAGCGGCTGTGGGCACCTCGGCCCAGGGCAGCGCGGTGATACGCGCAAGTATTTTGGCTTGGTTGGACTTGACGATCATCAGGTAGTGCGACTTCAAGGTGGCGCAGATCAACTTCGCGGTGACGACCTGGGTATGCATCGCATCCACGGTGACCAGCCACCGCAAGCTACCCGGCAGCAGCGTGAGCAGGGCACGTACGCAGGGAATTTCATTGCTTTTCTCGGCGACAGCGAGTTGACCGAGCACCAATCGGGCACGGTGGGCGAACACCGACACGAGATGCGTGGCTGTCGCTTTGGCGCGTAAAGCACCACGCAGCATCTTGCCGTCCAACGCGATCGGCACCAATCCACTGGGGTCGCTGCTGGCCACGTGTGCAGTGAAGTAACTGCCCATCCTGGCGTTGAGGTCGGCGGGGTCTAGCCGAGACAAAACAGCGCGGAAGGTCTTCTCACTGGGCCGCCGGAACCGGACCCCTAATTAGGCCAACACATCATCGGGAGCGGTGGCCGCCCATGTGGCAAAAACAGCATAGCCGCGCATCCCCGCGGCAGTGGCCAGAACCGCGATCGCCAACAAAGCCATCAGCGAATACCTCCGACCGCGTGGGTCCCTCAGGTCTGGCACCGAGGCCAACACATCGAGAAACTCCGATCCGATGAGCTCGCTGCGCTCACCAGGACTCCAGCGGTCGAACACCTCTGGAACCGACGACACAGGCAATACTGAAACGGTAGGCACGGGCAACTCCAGACCAACGACGAACAGTAACCAACTCGATCGTTCTCCAGATAGCCCGTGCCTACACTCCGGCCCCAATAGCGCGGCACCAAAGATCATCAACCCAGCTCACAAGCCTGCTAATCAACAACGCCGGAGCCCTGCGTATGGGCCGAACAGTCCTCTCAACCCCGCGAGCCCGATGGATCCGGTAAACCCGATGAACCCGGCAAATCCGGCAAATCCGATGAACCCGGCAAATCCGATGAGCCCGATGAACCCCGCTAATCCCAGCCATTTCTGAGCGGTTCCAAAGGACACAGCTCAATGCGCCGCGTGGCGCCGCCGCTTCGCCTGGTCGGCTACGGCAGGGCTACCAATTGGGGCGGTGACCAGTGGCTGTAGCCTGAGCGCCGTGAAGTCCTTCCGGGTTTATTCCTCCGCTGTACTTGCCGCCTGCGTCGCGGCATTCGGCGTTCCGCTCGCCGCATCGGGAACGGCAACCGCCGCCGCTTCGTGTCCAACCGCGGCGCCGTCCAGTGGCACGACGCCGGAGTGGACGCTCAACGGGGCCACCGGCAGCGTTGCCGTCACCGGATCCACCGAGACGGCGGCTCCAGTCGTGAAGGTGTCGACCCCGTTCAGCGTGAATCAAACCCAGGTGCACACGCTGCAAGCCGGCGACGGCCCCGTGGTCCCGGGTACGGCGAGGGTTTCCGTCTGCTACATGGGCGTCAATGGGCGCGACGGGTCGGTCTTCGACAGCAGCTACGAACGGGGCGCCCCGGTCGTCTTCCCGCTCAATGGGGTGGTGCCGGGCTTCCAAAAGGCCATCGCGGGACAAAAAGTCAGCTCCACGGTTGCCGTCGCAATGACCTCCGCCGATGGTTACCCCGACGGCCAGCCCAGCGCTGGCATCCGTCCGGGCGACACACTGGTCTTCGCGATCAAGGTCCTCAGCGCCTCGAACTGATTCGCGACCTGCGGGCCGTGCGACCTGAGTTGGCGGTCCCCGTCGTTTGGTTGCCTCGACTAGGGCGAGCCGTTGAGCCCTTCGTCGCCCAGCAGGACCCCACCTGACCCACCGGCGCCGGGGGTGCCGGTTCCAACGTTGCCGCCGTTGCCGCCGTTGCCGATCAGCACGGCGTTGCCGCCAGTGCCGCCGTCGCCTCCAACGCCGCTCGATAGCGACTGTCCGCCGGCCCCGCCGGCCCCGCCGATTCCCAACAATTGACCGCCGGCACCGCCGTTGCCGCCCGAGCCCCCGTCGCCTGCACCGACCACGCCACCGAACCCGCCGGCTCCACCGGCCCCACCGAAGCCCAGCCACCCGGCTGCCCCGCCCATCCCGCCGTCACCAGCGGTTTTCGTGCTGGAACCGCCAAATCCTCCAGATCCCGCACTGGAGAACAACAGGCCGGCGTTGCCGCCGTCCCCGCCGTGCCCACCCACGACACCCAGGCCAAATCCACCGTCACCGCCGGCCCCGCCGCTGCCGAACAGCATCCCGGCATTGCCGCCGGTGCCACCAATCCCCCCAGCCACATCGCCAAATCCGCCGCTCCCGCCCGCACCGCCGGGCCCGCCGAACGCTCCGGCATCGCCCCCGGCCCCGCCGGCGCCACCGTTTGCCGACTCGCTGGCTCCCCCCGCCCCGCCGTCGCCGCCACCGGCGCCGACCAGCCCACCCAGTAGGCCGCCGGCACCGCCGCTCCCGCCGGTACCGCCGGTCAGTGAGAATCCGCCGACCCCGCCGCTCCCGCCGGCACCGGATAGCCACCCGCCCGCCCCACCGGAGCCGCCGCCGCCGCCGTCATCGGAGGCCGAGCCAGCGCCGGCGCCGCCGGTGCCGCCGGTACCGATGAGCCCGGCTGCCCCGCCGTCACCACCGGCGATACCCGAGCCGGCAGCTCCGGAGCCGCCGGCCCCGCCGTCACCAAGCAACCAACCCCCGGGCGACCCACTCGCGCCGCTGCCGGTAGCCCCCGGGGCTCCATTGCCGATCAGCGGGCGCCCGGTGGCCGCCTGAATGGGGGCATTGACCGCGGTCAGCGCTTGTTGCTGCAAACTGTGCAGCGGTGAGCTGCTCGCCGGGGCGTCGAATCCCAGCAGCACACCACCGGTACCGCCGACACCATTGCCACCGTTGCTCGGACCCGCTCCGCCGGTACCGGCGTTGCCACCGTTACCGATCAGCACTCCGTTGCCGCCGTTACCGCCGTCGCCTCCAGCCGCCGTACCTTCGCCACCCGCGCCACCGGCGCCTGCGTTGCCGATCAGCAGGCCCGCCCGGCCTCCCGTTCCCCCCTGGCCCCCAACACCGCCGGTGCTGGAGCCGCCGACTCCGCCGACGCCGCCGTCGGAGAACAGCAATCCGCCGGCCCCGCCGCCCCACCCGGGCCGGCGGTCGCGCCGGCACCGCCTTCCCCGCCGGCCCCGCCGCTGGAGAAGAACAACCCACCGTCACCGCCGGTCCCCCCGGCCGCCCCGGATGTACTGCCGAATCCTCCGGTCCCGCCCGCCCCACCGGTGCCGAATAGCCCCCGCACGCCGAACATTCCGCCGGCGTCACCGCCGGAACCACCGCCGCCGCCTGTCACACCGCCGTATCCGCCGGTGCCGCCGGCCCCGCCTGGGCCACCGAGCACCCCAGCGCTGCCACCCGTCCCGCCGGCTCCGCCATTGTGTTGTCCCATCCCGCCGATGCCGCCATCGCCTCCGCCCGCACCGACCAGTCCGGCCCACGGCCCCCCGGCTCCCCCGGCTCCTCCGGCCCCACCGGTCGCGCCACTCCCGAGACGGCCCGCTCCGCCTGCCCCGCCGGTTCCGCCGGCACCCAGCAGACCCCCGGCCCCGCCATCGCCGCCGGCCCCGCCGACCGCGCCAACGTCGCTGGTCGCCCCACCTGCCCCGCCGACTCCGCCACTACCCGACAACCAGCCCCCGGTCCCCCAACCCCTCCGGCACCACCGTTACCGACCGTGGAGTCGCCCCCGGCCCCGCCCGCACCTCCCGATCCCAGCAGCCCGGCCGCCCCGCCGTTACCTCCCACTTGGCCGGTGGCGCCCGACCCGCCGGCGCCGCCATCGCCGAGCAGCCAGCCGCCATCGCCACCATTGGCGCCGGTGCCCGGCGCACCGTTGGCGCCATTGCCGATCAGCGGCCGCCCGGTCAACGCCTGTACCGGCGAATTGATCGCCTCCAGCAGCTGCTGAAGCGGTCCGGTGTTGGCGGCCTCCGCAGCTGCGTAGGCGCCTCCGGCGCTGCTCAGCGCCCGCACAAACTGCTCGTGAAAAGTTATCGCCTGCGCGCTCAACTGCTGATAGGTCTAACCGTGAACAGAAAACAGCGCCGCGATCGCCGCTGATACTTCGTCTTGGGCCGCGGCGACGATGGTTGTGGTCTGCGTCGTCGCCATGGCGTTGGCGGTGTTGACCGAAGAACCTATGTCCCTTAGCTAGGTGGCCGCGTGTACCACGATTTCCGGAACCGCCGTCAGCGCGGTCATGTCGAACCTCCATAAAGCTCACAACCAGCCGGGGGGTTCCCGGCTGGTTTCGACGAGCTCGGGTCAGCAACAGCCTATTGTGATGCGGGCCACTTTCGCTTCGGATTCCGGCGCGAACTCAGCGCTCCGTGTCGCTGTGGTGCACGGCGTCGATCGCCCGGTAGATCCGCTGTTCACTGACCGGACGCGGGGTGTCGAGCTGCTGGGCCCACAGGCTCACCCGCAACTCCTCGATTTGGCGGCCGATGTCGCGGACGTCGGCGGCGCTGGCCCGTGCCAGCGGCAGCGCGTGCACAAGTTCGTC
This sequence comes from Mycobacterium liflandii, assembly GCF_022354805.1. NCBI lineage: Bacteria > Bacillati > Actinomycetota > Actinomycetes > Mycobacteriales > Mycobacteriaceae > Mycobacterium > Mycobacterium liflandii. The sequence continues at coordinate 3,595,408 of NZ_CP023138.1, forward strand.
GTAGGCCTCCACAACGGCTTGTACCCACTCCATCCGGTCCCGGTCGGCCGCAACGGCATGCGGCAACCGGTCAAGGCGTCGACGGATCGCGATCAGGTAGCGGGCGAGGTCGCCGAGATGTGCCCGCCCGGTTGCGGCCACGAAGCCCGGTGGAACCAACCGGTCCAGCTGGGCGCGGATATCGGCGATCGCGTCGGTCTGCGCCGACGGTGGCTTCGCGGGCAAGGCGAGCTGCACCTCCTGCGCGGCGGCGAGCACCTTCGCGACGCGCCCCACGATGTCGATGGTCATCGGGACCAGCGCTTTCGCCACGTCGGCGCACAAGGCGACGAACTCGGCCCGCGTCCATACCGGCCCCGGTGTCAGTGCGTCGGTCGCCGCGTCGGCGCAGTCGTCGAGCAGCGCGGTCAGCGAACCATCCGGGTTGGTCCCGAGCAGCAGGCGGGTGCGTGGGTCCAGCTGGCGTTCGACGGCTTTCAGCGGTGCGGCCACACCGAGCCGCACCAGCCGCCGGGTGCCGGGTGCCATCGCATGGTCACGTTCGGCTGATGTCGCGAACACCCGCAAGTCCACGTGCGAGCCTTGATCGACGAACCCCGGGAACCCTCGCACGGCCCGCCCGCCGACGCTGCGCTCGACGACGCGCGCCAGTTCGTCCACGTCATCGGGCCAGGCGCGCAACCCTTTTCGTTCCAGATCGCCGGCAACCGCGTCGGCCCCCGCCCGCTGGGCGGGGGCCGCCAGCTCGGCTTGCAGCGCCTTGAGGTCCTTGCCGCGGGCGACCTCGGTGCCATCGGCGGATTCCACGGCGAAATTCACCCGCAGGTGCGGTGGCAGCTTGGTCAGGTCGAAGGCATCGATGGGTACCAAGACGCCGCTGCGACGCCGTAGTTCGCGCTGCAACGCCTGCATTAGCGGCTCTTTGGCCGGGTCGATCCCGGCCAACACCGCCCGGGCGGCATCGGGGGCCGGAACGAAGTTGCGGCGCAAGTCTTTCGGGAGTGAGCGGATGAGCTCGGTGACCAGTTCTTCGCGAAACGCCGGCACCTGCCAGGCGAACTGGTCGTCCCCCAAGCGGGCAAGCACGTCGACCGGCACGTGCACCGTGACGCCGTCATCGGCGGCGCCGGGCTCGAACCGGTAGGTCAGGGGCAGTGCCGCGTCGTCGGTCTGCCAGTCGTCCGGCCGATCGGTGTCGGCAGGATCATCGCTGCGCAGCAGCTCATTTCGGGTAAAGGTGAGCAGATCCGGCGTCTGGTGGCGCTGCTTTTTCCACCACGTGTCGAAGTGCCGTGCGGAGACGACCTCGGCGGGGATGCGGGCGTCGTAGAGCTCATAGACGTCATCGTCATCGACCAGCAGGCCGCGTCGGCGGGCCCGCTCCTCCAGTTCTTCAAGTTGCGTGCGCAACCGCGCGTTGTCGGCAAAGAAGTGATGACGGGTCTGCCAGTCGCCCTCCACGAGCGCATGGCGGATGAACAGCTGCCGTGCCACCGTGGGCTCGACCCGCGAGTACCCCACGCGTCGGCGCGCGGCCAGCGGCAAACCGTACAGCGTCACCCGTTCGTAGGCCATCACCTCGCCGCGCTTGGCGTCCCAGTGCGGTTCGCTGTAGCTGCGTTGGGCCAACTCCCCCGCAACTCGCTCGACCACTTCCGGCTGGATGCGGGCGGCGATGCGCCCGTAGAGGCGACTGGTCTCGACCAGCTCGGCCACCACGACCCAGCGTGGCGGTCGCTTGGTGAGCACCGATCCGGGCGCCAGAACGAACCTCGAGTTGCGCGCACCCAGATACTCCCGGCCGTCTTCACGGCGCATCCCAACATGCGAGAGCAGCCCGGCCAGCAGCGCCGCGTGCACCCGGGCGGGCTCGGCCGGATCATCCGATTGCGGTCCTGACTCGGCTAGGCCGAGGTCGCGACAGATGCTGCGCAGCTGTCCGACCAAGTCCTGCCACTCCCGGATGCGCAGGTAGTGCAGGAACTCGTTGCGGCACATCCGCCGGAAAGCGCTGCGTGACAGAGCCCTTCGCTGCTCGCCGAGGTACCTCCAGAGGTTGAGGTAGGACATGAAGTCCGAGTCCTCGTCGGCGAATCGGGCATGCTTTTGGCGGGCTGCCTCTTCGCGGTCGGTTGGTCTTTCCCGCGGATCAGGGATCGTCAGCGCCGCGGCTAGGACCAGGACCTCACGCAGACACCCCTCCACCCCGGCCTGCAGAATCATCCGGCCCAGCCTGGGGTCAACCGGCAGCCTCGCCAAGCGACGGCCGAGATCGGTGATCGCGCCGGTTGGGTCGAAGGCGCCGAGTTCCTGCAACAGCTGTACGCCGTCGCGAACGCTGCGCCGATCCGGCGGGTCGAGAAATCCGAAGTTCTCGATCTCGCCCAGCTGCAGCGCCGCCATCTGCAGGATCACCGCGGCCAGGTTGGTCCGCAGTATCTCCGGGTCGGTGTATTGCGGTCGGGCGGCGAAGTCGTCCTCGGAGTAGAGGCGGATGCAGATGCCGGGGGCAACCCGACCACATCGGCCGGCCCGCTGCGCGGCGGACGCCTGGGAGATCGGTTCGATCGGTAGCCGCTGCACCTTGAGGCGGCGGCTGTAGCGCGAGATGCGGGCATTGCCCGGGTCGACGACGTAGCGGATGCCCGGCACGGTCAGCGATGTCTCGGCCACGTTGGTTGCCAGCACGACGCGGCGCCCGGTGTGCGGCGCGAACACCTTCTGCTGCTCGGCGGTCGGCAGCCGGGCATACAGCGGAAGCACCTCGGTGTGTTCGAGGCCGCTGAGTGCCTCGGCCGTATCGCGGATCTCACGCTCCCCGGACAGGAAAACCAGGACGTCTCCGGGGGCTTCGTTTTGCAGTTCGTGGACCGCGTCGACGATCGCCTCCACCTCGTCGCGGGTCTCGGTGCGGACGATTTCGTGGTCCGGGTCGTCCGGGTCGCTGGAGTCTTCCGGGGACCCCGTCGAAACGGGAACCTCCAACGGCCGGTACCGAATCGCGACCGGGTAGGTCCGTCCGGACACCTCGATGATCGGCGCCCCACCGAAGTGGGCGGCGAAGCGTTGCGGCTCGATCGTCGCCGACGTCACGATCAGCTTCAGGTCCGGGCGGCGCGGCAGCAGCTCGCGCAGGTATCCGAGCAAGAAATCGATGTTGAGGCTGCGCTCGTGGGCCTCATCCAGAATCAGCGTGTCGTAGCGCAGCAAGCGTCGATCGCGCTGGATCTCGGCGAGCAGAATCCCGTCGGTCATCAACTTGACCAGGGTGCGCTCGCTGACCTGGTCGGTGAACCGGACGGCGTATCCGACCGCGTCGCCCAGCGGGGTTTGCAGCTCGTCGGCGATGCGTTGCGCGACCGTGCGGGCGGCTAGCCGCCGAGGTTGGGTGTGTCCGATCGTCCCGCGGACCCCGCGGCCGATGTCCAGGCAGATTTTCGGTAGCTGGGTGGTCTTGCCCGACCCGGTCTCCCCCGCGACGACGACCACCTGGTTCGCCCGTATCGCCTCGGCGATCTCCTGGCGACGCTCGCTGACCGGCAGGTCGGGGTAGGTGATCGTCGGAACGGCGGCTTGTCGCGTCGCAATCAGCGCCTCGGCCGCAGAAATCTGGACAGCGATCTGCTCGGTCAGCTGCTGCAGCCTCTCCGGCTTGGCGCCGCGAAGCCCCCTTCAAGCGCCTGCCCAGACGCACGGCGTCACGGGTGCTCAGACCGTCGAGACGGCTGCGCAGCTGCGCAACGGACAGATCGGCCACTCCGGTCAGGATAGGCGGTGCCGCGTTGCCCCTCGATAGCGCGGTCCGCGGATCTGACCGGGCACCGAAAATACGTTGCCAGCTACCTGATTTGGAGCCATCATGCTAAGGGCTTGCAGCCGGGCCTTGGCGAGAGCCGGCGCTTGGGGTGACGAACTGAGGAGCAGGGATTGTGAAGCTGCCAGAGGCGTTATCGCTGCGCGCGAACGCGGCGCGGCGGGTCGAGCAGCTGCGCACGCGCATCGTGGGCAACGCCCGCTATCAAGAAGGCGAGGAACCGGCCGAGGATGCCGCGGCTCTGCTCGCCGAAGCCGGCGAGACGCTGGATGAGTACGAGACGCTGATCCGGCGCATCAACCGCACCAACGCCGCCACGGCGATCGGCGCGGACGGCACGCTGACCGACGCGCTGGCCCGCCGAGACGCCCTGCGTCTGCGTCACTACGTGCTCACCGCCGCCGCGGACGCGGCCGCCGGTAGCAACCAGCCCACCTACTCGCGCCAACTGCGGTCCGAGCTCAAGATGCTGCCGGCCCTGCCCGTTGCCGAACTGCGCGCCCAGGCCGACGAGCTCGCCCGCGAACTTCGTGAGCTCGATGTTCGGATCCAACAGTCCAACTGGGAGGTCGAGCTGCTGGATTAGCGGGCCGAGGTGGAGCAGGTAGTTGTCGCGGAGGCGTGCACAAGCCCAAGATCGGCGGGCAAAGTCCGGTCTCTGCTGGCGCGCGGAGGGCAGCGCAGAGGGTTCGATTCCCTCCTTGACATCGCAGCCCAGCATTGCGCACCGGTGATAGGGCACAGCACACAGCACATCACCACGTGCAGATCCGTGATGGCGAGGGCGGGTAAGGGGCACCCACCTTGGCGTAGCAGTGCGGGCGCGGCACCCCGGTGCGCGCTACCGCGGCCCGTTGGTGTGCAGGTAGAGCGTCGGTCCCACTGGCAGCCGGCCGCTGGTGGTCAGGTCGAGCAGGGCGGCCATCGCTTTGGCCGTGTAGACGGGTTCGAGATCGAGATGCTCGGATTCGCGCGCGAGTTTCAGTGCCAGAGTCCCCTGGCTGGTCGGGTGGCCGTAACCGGGCCCCAGCCAGTCGCGCAGCAGGGTCAGCCGTTCGGCAGGCAGGTCGATGGACGGTAGCTTGGCGCCGCGATCTTGCAGCAGACGTGCGGCCCGTCGAGCCAGCGATGTGATCGATCGATGGTCGAGTCGGAGCTTGTCGTTGACAACGACGCCGATCACCTGAATATCGGTCAGGCCGGCGAGCGTGAGGCCCAGGTGCAGGCCGGCCACCGTACCCCCAGACCCGACCGCGGTGACGATCGACGATGGCGTCGGCAGCGCACCGTCTCTAAGCTGCGCGGCGAGTTCGAATGCTGCCTCGACATAGCCGATGACTCCCAGGGGTGAGGACCCGCCGGCCGGTAGCAGGTAGGGACGTCGGTGGCGCAGGTATAGGTACGGGGCGGCGGCCACCGTTCGGGCCTTGGAGCGCGTCAGATAGATGTCGGCACCGGATGCCCGAAGGCGGTCGAGCTGGGCTTCGACATGCTCGTCTACCGGCTGGTCGATGAGTGCCAGAGCGGTATGAATGCCCAGCTCGGCGGCGTAGAGCGTGGCCGCGAGTCCCCAGTTGGTGCCCAGCCCACCGAAGGTCAGGATCGTGCTTCGCCGTTGGCGCCTTACTTCGGGCAGCAGCCATTCCAGTTTGCGGACTTTGTTGCCGCCCCAGCCCCCGTTGCCGTAGGCGCCGTCGTCTTTGATCCAGATCGACGGGCAAGCGCTGATCAGATGGGACAGGGGGCGCACGGGTGTGGGACCGTCGCCGAGGGTGACGCGCTCGAGGGTGGTGCGCAGCTCGGGGAATCGCTGATGCAGGTAGGCGTTCACGCGGCTACCGGGCCTAGGGAGCCTCGCATCCGTGACCTCGCGAACAGCCACCTCTGGGCCGGTCGAGCATCAGCATCATTGGACGTCCACACTTCGGCCATTATCACCTATGCCAGCGCGGCGGCGGCGAATATGAAGCCCGGTCACGGCAGTTGTGACCCAACCTCAGCAAACTCGTCGCCAACATGGCTGTTCCAGCCGCTCCCCCTCGAACGGATTTGGTGCTGCCGCCGAGGGGGGCACCCCACCTACATTTGGATCTCAATCCGCAACAGCGTCGCCTATCCGCCTGGCTTCCCGCTGTGATTTAGGTGTGAGCGTTGGGCCCAAAGCGTGCGCGTCGAGTAATCTAAGCCGCGCAGCTGGTTTGCTGGCGGCATTCTGAGTGTTGTCGGCATCAAGCGGCGGAGGCTTTCGCAGCTTCGTCGTGAGAGGGAACCCGGTGGGAATCCGGGACTGTCCCGCAGCGGTATGCAGGAACGAACACCGTCATCGGCACTGGCCCCACAGCCTGGGACTGGGAAGCGACGGTTAGTAGGAGCACCATCGTCGGTGCGGGCCTGCGAGTCCGAAGACCTGCCAGTTGCGCCGGGCACGTTGTGTTCGGCGCGCGTCGCCTCGTGGATTGGGCGGATGGTCGTAGGTATGCAGACACGGTGCCGGGCAGACGGCGCCATTCATCGGCTCTAGCGGCTAACACGGTTCACCAGGCGCGGACATCCCGTCGTACCGGAGGACTATTGATGGCCCCACGTGCCCACACCGTCAGGATGTCGGCCGCGCCTCACATCGGTGAGCATCGGTTCGCTGGCGGTGATCGATGACCGCGCCGATCTGGATGGCGGCGCCGCCAGAGGTGCATTCGGCCCTGTTGAGCAGCGGCCCGGGCCCCGGTTCGTTGCTGGTGGCCGCGGGCGAGTGGACTTCGCTGAGCATCACCTACGCCGAGGCGGCGGAGGAACTTGCCGCTCTGCTAGCCGCCGTACAGGCCGGAGCGTGGGACGGTCCGACCGCCGAAATCTACGTGGCGGCCCACGTGCCATATCTGATGTGGCTGATACAGGCCAGCGCCAACAGCGCTGCAATGGCCGGTCAGCAGCAAACCGCTGCCGCCGCCTACACCGCCGCCCTGGCGGCGATGCCGACATTGGCGGAGCTGGGGGCCAACCACACGATCCATACGGGGCTGGTAGTCACAAATTTTTTCGGCATCAACACCATCCCAATCGCGGTCAACGAAGCCGATTACGTGCGGATGTGGATTCAGGCCGCCGCGGTCATGGGCGGCTACCAGGACGTCTCGGCCACGGCGGTGGCTGCCGCGCCGCAGCCCGCCCCGGCCCCGCCGATCATGAACGCCGCCGAGCCGGCGGCTGCCGCCGCACAGGCAGCGGAGCTACCTCCCGACCGGCAAAGCCAGTTTCTGCAATGGCTCAAGGACATCGGGTATGTCGACCTCTACAACAAGCTGATCAAGCCGTTCGTCGATTGGCTGGCGAACATCCCCTTCCTGCAGGCGCTGTTCTCCGGATTTGACCCGTATCTGCTCACCCTCGGCAATCCGCTCACCTACCTCAGCCCGCTCAACATCGCCTTCGCCCTCGGCTACCCGATGGACTTTGCTACGTATGTCACCCTCCTGTCACAAACGTTCGCATTCATCGGTGCCGACCTTGCCGCCGCGTTCGCGTCGGGCAATCCCATGACCATTGGCCTCACCATCTTGTTCACCAGCGTGGAAGCCATTGGCACGATCATCACCGATATGATCGCGCTGCTGAAGACCCTGCTGGAGCAGACCGCTGTGCTTCTCGCGGCCCTGGCACCGATGTTGGCCGCTCCGCTGGTGCCGTTGGCGGCCGGCGCGGTGCTGGTGCCGCTTGGTGCCAAGGGGTTGGCGGCGCTGGTCGCCGTGCCGCCACCGGCGCTACCGGTCGCCGCGCCCGCCGCTCCGCCGGTCGCGCTAACCCCCAACGTCCCGCCCACTCCCCCGGCGCCAGCACCCGTGGACGCGAGCACCCTTACCCTCACGCAGGCCCCGCCGCCACCGCCGTCGACCGCACCACCGCCGGTAAGCGGTGCTGGTCTGGGAGTGGGGATGGAGAATTTCGGCTACATGGTGGGTGGCCTGGGCGCGGATGCCAAGAGCGCCGCACGTGCCAGCGCCCGCAAGAAGGCCCCGCGGCCCGATGGTGCCGAGGTGCCGGTCGTCGCGCCGGCCCAATCGGAGCCGGCTCGCTCGCAGCGCCGCCGGCGCACGAAGGTCGGCCAGCTCGGCCGCGGCTTTGAGTACATGGATTTGGAATCGGAGACGGCTCCCGACTCGATGACGGGCAGCGAGCGGATCACCACCGCGTCCGGCTTGGCAGGTAGTGCGGGGACTTTCGGGTTCTCCGGTGTCGCCGGCAAATCCGGCGACCGCACCGCAGCCGGGTTGATCAAGTTGGCCGGTGACGGGTACGACGACGGCCCGCGAACACCTGCGATGCCGAGCACCTGGGATGGCGACCCGGCGCCCTCGCCGGACTAGCCCTCAGACCTGGGTCGATGACCGCCTACGCCTACTGGTTCCGGTCGATCCACTGGGTGAGCGCATCCTCGAGCGCGGCCCCGACGCTCACCCCGGCAGCGGCGGCTGCCTGCTCGAAACGTTCGACCGCTTCCGTCGGCGCCGAGGCATTCAGCGGTGAGCGTTCGGGTTTTGGCTTCGGCGGCTGGGCTACCGGCACATGCCGAGCGGTAGTGGCCTCCATGGTCTCGCGCAGTGCGGGAATCTCATCAAGCAGGCGGGCGAGATCGTCGCGGCCGATTCGCAATACCTCGGCCGGGCCGGTTGTCGTTACTGTCGCAGACCGCAGTTTCCCACGGCGAAGCGCAGATTCACCGATCACTTCGCCGGGCCTTAGTACGGCGATGCGGTCCCGGCCGACGTAAACGCCGGCCTCCCCTCTGAGCAGGATGTAGCAGGCATCTGATGGAGTCTGTTCGCGGATCAAAGGCCACGGCACGGACTGCGAAATGCGCTGTGCCGCCTCCACGACACGCTCCAGCTCAGCATCGGAGAAGACGTCGAAAGCGGAGAATTCGCGTAGCCGACGGGCATCTTCGGCGTTGCTCTCGATGTCGACATCCATGCTGCGCCCCTGACCTGCGATGTGTCCTTGACATCGTGGAGCCTACGCGGGTTTTGCCCCGAGACGAGGACGAATTTTTGCAGGTGGCATGCCGACGATCCCGGCCCGCTCCGGTGCGCGACGGATCCGTTCGTTGGTGGACCGCCTACACCGCGGTTGGGGACTGCGACTGCCCGCCAAGCCCGTGACCGTTGACAGCGGGACCAGCGGGGGGCGGTCCGTCGGGTCCGCCCGGTCCGCCGGGGCCGCCCGGTCCGCCTGGGCCGCCGGGGCCGAATCCGGCAATACCGGGTCCGCCGGGTCCACCGGGTCCGCCCGGTCCGCCGGGGCCGCCCGGTCCGGCTGGATCAGGGGGCCCGCCCGGTCCGCCGGGACCGAATCCGCCAATACCGGGACCGCCGGGTCCGCCCGGTCCGGCTGGATCAGGGGGGCCACCCGGTCCACCCGGTCCGCCGGGGCCGCCGGGGCCACCGGGCCCAAGCTCGCCCATGCCGGGTCCACCCGGTCCGCCGGGGCCGCCGGGGCCACCGGGCCCAAGCTCGCCCATGCCGGGTCCGCCGGGTCCGCCCGGACCGCCTGGCCAACCTGGGCCGGGGTCGCGCGGGTTGGGTCCTTGGGGACCGAACTCCGCAAGACCGGACAGTTCAATTTTCGGGCTGTCTTGGGCGATGGCTGCCCCGGCTTGGGTAGCGGTGGCCATACCCGAACCGACTACCCCGAAGCCGGCGATTACTAGGGCAGTCGTTGCGGTGAAGTGCGCGAATCCTGTCATATGTGTGTTGATACACAGGCGATCTGAAACCAACCTGAAGACTGCAACTGTCGTCGGTGCTGCGCCCGGCGGACGAGGCCGAGTAGCGCCGGTCAGCTCTCAACCGTCCTGCCGGCGGGCGCTCATCGGCGAGATAGCCATGGCGGGTCCGCCATGGGCGAGAGTGCTGGATTAGCGTGCGCGCAGCGTGATGTCGGAGATCGCGGTACGGCTCTCCCCCTTGGTTGTGCCCAGCTTGCTGATCCACACCAGCACATTGGCCGTTTTCGTCGTGCTGTCCACCCGGATGCGGTTGTGCCCCGGATGAAGTGCCACGTTGGGCGTCAGCGCAGTGGTGTCGGACAGGCTGGCCGGAGTCGCGCTGCCGGCCGCACGGATCTGCACTTCGGTCCCGGTGCTGGGCACGTCGATGGTCACCTCGCTCAGCGCGGTCGGCTTGGCAAGCCGCAGTATCAGACCCACCCCCTGCTTGAAGGCGGGGAACGGGGTCGCATCGACATAGGTGTCGGTTGGCCACGCCGAGTTCGGGTCGCCGTCGATGGCGAGGCCGGCCTGCCCGGGATGATCGAGTGTACCACCCGGAGAGAACACGGTGGCCTGCTGCGCTTTCACCACCGGACCCGGTTCGCTGGTCGACCACAACCCGAACCCGTGGGTTAAGACAGCGGCCACCGCAATCGCCGCGAGCGCCAGCAGCGCCGCGACGATTGCGAAGGCCCGGCCTTTGCGTGACTTCGAACCGGGGGGTCTGGCCGGTGCGCTGGCCTCGCCCTCTTTCAGGCCCCCCTCGACCTTCAATGCCGACGATCGCCGTCGGCATTGATTTGCGGCGGTGTAGTTGACGACCGCATCGGCGAACAGCGTGCTGCCATCCCAGATTCCGCTGACCCCGACCGCGTCGCCGTTGGCGAGTTGCCCGGTGATTGACGTGCCGCGCAATTCGACCGGAATGACGGTGTGTGGTTCGCCGGTCGACTCGTAGCGCTGCACGCAGAACAACCAGACTTCTTCATCCTGCTCGGGTCCGGCCGGTCGCTTCTGGACCGAGACGGCGGTGCCGTCCACCGTCATGCGCTCCAGCCGCTTGGTGTGACGCGCCTTGCCGGCACCGGGCTGGTCGGCAGCACCGAGTGAAGCGGTGGACACGCCTGCCTCTGACGGGTGTGGCTGAGCTTGCGCCGACGGGGCCGTGCCGGACGGACGTGCGGGTTCTAACGCTTCGGCCGACATCTCCGCGTTGACGTCGAACGGCTCCGTGGATGTGGCGCCGCGGCGGGCCTGGTGCTCGGCGATGCTGCCGGGCCCCGCGGCAAGAGCCTTGGCGAAATCGATGCACCGGGGATACCGATCATCGGGATCCTTGGCCAGCGCCTTGGCGAACGCGGCATCAAGGTGCGCGAGTTTGGGGTGGCGCTTGGAGATCCGGGGCGGAGGCATGTTGAGGTGTTGGCCGACCACCACGGCGCGATTCGAGTGATCGAAGGGTGGCACACCGGCCAGCAGGTGGAAGGCCGTCGCCGCCAGCGCGTATTGGTCGGCGCGACCGTCAAGCGGCTTACCGGTAAGCTGTTCGGGTGCTGCGTAGGCCACGGTGCCGATGGCCATTTGGGCCTCGGTCAGACGGTGCTTGTCATCGATTTCGCGGGCGATACCGAAATCGGTCAGCAGTACCCGGCGCCGGGCGCTCTCGGATGGCTCTGTGACCAGGATATTCGCCGGTTTGACGTCTCGGTGCAGCAGGCGACGCTCATGCGCAAAGTCCAGCGCTTCGGCCACCGCGGTCACGATCTCGATGACGTCTTCCAGCGGCATTCCGGACCGGTAGCGCTGTTCCACCAGGTGGCGGGCGTCGGTACCGTCCACATAGTCCATCGAGATCCACAGCCGGCCGTCGAACTCGCCGCGGTCATGCACGCCGACGATGTGCGGATGCCACAGTGTGGCCGCGAGCTCGGCTTCACGGGTGAATCTGGCGCGGAACTCGTCGTCGTCGGTGGCGTCGAGGGACAGGATCTTGAGGGCGTCCAGACGGGGCAGACGGGGATGCTGGGCGAGGTAGACCTCACCCATGCCGCCGGTGCCGAGCAGCCGCTGAATGACGTATCCGGCGAAAATGTCACCTTCGTTCAGCGGCATATTCGAAAGCCTAGCCGGGTGGCTGCCGCGGCCCGTGGCCTGTCATTGGCCCGCGGGCAGGTCCGGTGCGACATCGACGGACGACCCAATCTCGACCGCCGGGGTGGGGTTCTCCGTGCGGCGGGCCCCGCGCGGAGCGCTCAGACGTCGATCACCCGGGCATCGGGGTGAACGTACTTCCAGGAAAACCAGTACTCGTCGGAGACCGCGATGGGCGTGAGGTTCGCATTGAGCCGACCGCGAGCACGGTGTCCGGTGAGGTCCCAGGTTGTTGCGCTGGTCTTGTCGTGCAGCAGCAGGTCCGCACCGAGGCTCAGAGCGACGTCGTGTCCATCGACGCGGGCCCGGAAACCGTTGACGGCACCGTGCACCGCGACTAGGTAGCAGCCCGTCTCCGGGTCCTTCACCACGCCATGCTCGAGCAGCTTGTCCTTGACATAGACCGGGCTCGGGCGGCCTGCGGACTCCAGAACGCCGACGACCCGGGTGCGGGCTGGCATCGACTGATCGCGGTCCTCGCGCCGCAATCCCGGTGTGGCCTGGCTGGCGAGGATCCGCCGCCACACTCCGTGGATGGGCAGCTCGAACGGCCGCAGATCCTTCTCGGTGACGTCGACAACCTGTGGGAGCGGCTCGAGCTGTTTCACATCGGCCCAGGAAAGGATCTGAAACGAAATCATGTTCAGCGTGTGCGGATGCAGCGGGCCGACGATCGAGCTGAAGGTGCCCTGTTGGAAGAACGTCTTGGTGCGCCGGTCCGCGACGATCATGTTGGCGTTCTTGAAGGAGCCGACGAACAGCGGTCCGATGTCGGTGACGTCGAACGGAATGATGCTGCGACACATGGCGCAGTACGTCAGCGAAACGGTGGCCTCGCCGAAGCGGTCGTTGACGATGTGGTGGTGGATCACATAGTCGAGCGGGTACGCCTTGCTGACTCCCTGGTACTCGATCAGGGCCAGTTGCATGTCGTCGTGCAGGGGCAGCCGCAGCGCATCCGGTGCCATCGGTGGGAAGTCCACCGCGGGGAACACCACCTCCTGGTGCAGGCGGTAGGTGAACACCGTTGCCAGCGCCAATAGCAGCAGAGGCCACAGCGCGGCGAGTGGAAACGTCCCCTGCCGAAGGGCCGCCCACCCGACGACGAGAACGCCCACGGCGAACAAAGTCCACACCGCAGGCTTACGCACCCGGTAGTGGTAGTAGACCCAGGGGGCGGGAAAAGCCGGGATGAGCGTCAGATAGAACGCGCCGGTGCTGACGACGAGTGCGACCAGGGCCAGAACGTAGAGCAGCGCGAGCATCATGCATCCCTTTCGTCGAGCAGGACTTCACCGAATCGGTCCAGCAGGCCCATCGCGGCGCGCAGAGTGTCCCGTTCGGCCGGCGTGAACTCCCCCATCGCCGCGGCTAACCGCCCAAAATGGTCGGGCGCGATTTCTGCGACGAGCCGGCGCCCCCGCTCGGTCAGTTCCACCAGCTGATTGCGCCGGCTTGTCGGATCGGCGCTCCTGCGCACCAGTCCGGCGCTTTCCAATCCGTTCACGATCCCGGTCACGGTGGGTCGTCGTACGGCGATGCGTTCGGCGATCGCCGAGGGCGTATGGCGGCCCTCTGGCGCCGCGCCCAATGTGATGAGCACCGCGAACCGGCCGGACGACAGGCCGTACCGCTGCAGGTGGCTTTCGACGGTCCGCACCAGCCGAACCGAACCGGCAAACAACGCGGTGCCCAGTTCCGCGTCGTCGACGGCGAGTCCGGGTGCGGACGCGGCGACCCATTTCAGCGTCTCTTGCCTGGTGGTCTCGATCGGCTGCGGCAGCTGAGGAACCTTGCGCGTCCCGGACATAGTTAGGAGCCTAATCATTATTGGGCGCGGCGTCGAGACCGCACCCAATCGCTCCGGCATGCTCGGCTACCGGGGCTTGGTTGTGCTGGAATCGGGGTTATGACGCAGGCAGAGCCTTTGACCATGCCGCTGGAAGACGCGATGCGCACACAACGGTCGATTCGACGGCTCAAGAGCGACCCGGTAGACGACTCGCTGGTACTGCATCTACTGGAGCTGGCCATGAAGGCGCCGACCGGTTCCAACGCGCAGAATTGGGAGTTCATCGTCGTCAAGGACCGCGAGGTGGTCGCCAAACTGGGCCGCCTCAATCGCCGCGCCATGCAACTGTTCGGCCCGATCTACCGGCGTTCCATCGCGCGCCGAGGCGACGAGAAGATGCTGCGGCTGCAGAAGGCCGTGCAATGGCAGGCGGACCACTTCGAAGAAATCCCGGTTGTCGTGGTGGCCTGCCTCAGGGGCGTCATCGCGCCCTGGCCGCGGATATCGACCAGCAGCGCCTACGGTTCCATCTATCCCGCCGTGCAGAACCTCTTACTGGCCGCGCGTGCGGCGGGACTGGGCGCGGGGCTGATCACCGTGCCGCTGTGAAGCACGGTGCTGGCGCGGCGTGCGTTGGGCCTTCCGTGGAACGTGACGCCATGCGCGGTGGTGCCGCTTGGATGGCCGATCGGTAAGTACGGGCCCACCACGCGCCGGCCCGTCGCAGAGATCGTTTCGCTGGACAGATACGGCAATCGAGCGTTCCGGTAGGAACCGGTCGCCGGACCCGAATTGCGACCATCCGCCGGGCATCGGATCCGTGAACCCGCGGCGCGGCAACCCTGTGGCGCGCTACGCCCTTGGCCCTACGCTGGCGGACATGGCTATCGAATCCACCATGCTTGCCCTGGGCACCCCGCACCGCACTTCTCACTGCCCAACCCGGCCACCGGAGCCACGGTCAGTCTCGAGGAGCTGACCGGTCCTGCGCTTGTCGCCACCTTCATCTGCAACCACTGCCCCTATGTCCAGCACGTCGCCGCCGGGCTCGCGCAGCTCGGTCGTGATCTGGCGGATCAGGGTGTGCCGATGGTCGGCATCTCCAGCAACGACGCGGTCACCTACCCCCAGGACGGGCCGGACCAGATGGCCGCCGAGGCTCGCCGGCACGGGTGGACGTTTCCCTACCTCTACGACGAAAGCCAGGACGTCGCCCGCGCCTTCTCCGCGGCCTGCACACCCGACACCTTCGTGTTCGATGGCGAGCGCCGACTCGTCTACCGTGGCCAACTCGATGACTCACGCCCACGCAACGACCTGCCGGTGACGGCCGCCGACATCCGGGCCGCCGTCGATGCCATCTTGGCGGGGCGTGCGGTGCAGCCCGATCAGCGGCCGTCGATCGGCTGCGGCATCAAGTGGCGCTGAGCACGGCGCCATTTGCCGGTTCGCCCCGGCGCTCGCCGCTCAAGCCAGGCCGAGAAGCTGCAGGTCGCTGGCGTACTTGGCGATGATCGCCGGGCCGACATGGGGAATGTCGTTGTCGCGGCCGATTTTCGCCTGCCGTACCGCACCGCGAAACCGTGGTGCGGGCGCGATGCCGCCCCGGATCGGCTCGGCGGGTTCTCGATAGTTCTGCAGCAGCGGAAGCAGTGAATGACGACGCTTGCGATCCGGCAGCGCGTGCAGCGCCGTCTCGAATCGACTCAGCCACTCGCCATAGTCGGGAATGCGCCGGATGGGGCAACCGGCATCGACTAGCCAGTCGACGTACTCGTCCAACCCAACGCCGTCGTGGTGCGGATTCGCCACATGGTGGACCTGGAACCCGTCGTGGCGCCGCGCCCCCAGGGTGGCCACCGCCTCGGCGATGAATTCGACGGGCAATCCGTCGAAGTGGGCGGGCTGGCGTTTGCCGTCGGGGCCCAGCCGGTAGAACGAGGCGGGCGCGATCCCGGTGGCCGCCACACTGAGCATCAGCCGGGTGAAGGTATCGGCGAGGTTGAGCTGGCCGGCGTAGCTGGTGTCCGCCAGGATCATGTCGCAACGAAAGACCGTGACCGGCAGTCCGCACAGATTGTGAGCCTCACGTAACAACACCTCGCTGGCCCACTTGCTGGTGGTGTAGCCGTTGGCATAGCTATCATCGATGGTTCGGGTGCGGCTGATCTCCCGGATGTCGGCGTCTTCGGTGAATGCGGACGGTTCGATCTGGTTGGCCACGCTGACGGTCGAGACGTAGGCATAGGGCTTGCGTTTGGTGGTGAGTGCGAGGCGGAGCAACTCGGCGGTGCCCGCCACGTTGGAGGCGAACAGCTGCCGGTACGACAGCACGTGGTTGACCAGCGTGGCGGGGTCGACGATCAGGTCGACCGTGTCGGCCAGTCGCTGCCAGGTTGGGCCGTCCAGACCGAGACCTGGTTCGCTCTTATCGCCGGCGATGACCTCCAGGCGGTCGACAGCGAGCTGCCGAAAGTGCTCGGGCAGCCGCGGATCGCCGCTATCGAAGGCCGTATCCAGCCGAACCCGGGCTTGTTCGTCGGACGCGGCTCGCACCAGACAGATCAGCTTGCCGCCGACGGCCCGCAACCGGCGCAGCCATTCCAGCACCAGGTAGCGTCCCAGGAATCCGGTTGCGCCGGTGAGTAGCACCGTCCGTGCCCGGGCATCGGCAGCGGGCAGGCTCGTGGCAGCTGCGAGCGTCTTGGTGTCCAGGAACTTGGCCAGTTTCAGGTCGCCGGCGTGTACCGAGGTCGCCCGCGGCGCGTGCACCGACGCGAAGCTGGGCCCCGACCATCCGGCACCGCGCCGGCTCTCGACGTGGCTGGCCAGCGCCCGCAAATCGGTTGCCGGGCCGAGGATCACACCGACCGGAACATCGAAACCGTAGATGTCGTATAGCAGGTTGGAGAACGTCACCGCCGATACCGAATCCCCGCCCAGATCTTTGAAGTGGGCCTCGGGCCGCGGCTCGGTGGTCGCCGTGCCCAACAGCGCCCCGGCGGCACGCCTGATGGTCTCGAGCGCCGGCAGCCGCCCACCGGTTTGGCGCAATCGGTGCAGCCGGCGGGTCTGGCTGTCGGCCAGCTCGGCGTACAGCAGCTCCAGACGTGCGCCATAGCGCTGCGTGAGGTGCGGCCGGGCCAGCTTGTGGATTGCGGTGAGCGGGCCGTTCTGCGGTGTGAAGGGGGTTGTCTCGACAATGAAGTCGCGTGGGATCTCGTAGGGTGCCAGACCGGCCGACATGGCAACGCGGTGCAGCGATGTATGGAGCTCGGCCTTGAGTTCGGCGCGACCGTGGCGCGACTGTGCGTCCTCGGTGGGCACGACTACCGCCAGTGGGTAGGCGCGAGCACCGTTTGCATAGACGAAGATCTGCCGGACCAACGGGCTATTGGCAAATATTGCTTCTAGTCGCGAGACCGCGACGAACTCCCCCTGCGACAGCTTCAGCACGTTGTTGCGCCGGTCGAGGTAGGCGAGCCGATCGGGGCCGACTTGGGCCATGATGTCACCGGTCCGGTAGAAGCCGTCCGGGTCGAAGACCTGGGCGCCGTCTTCGGGGTCCCGGTAGTAGCCGGAAAACAGTGTCCGCGTTTTGACCAGCAGTTCGCCTCGCGGATATGGCCGGTCGGTAAGGAAATAGCCCAGTTCCGCAACGTCGACCAGCTTGTAGTCGATCACCTGGGGACGCTGAACCTCGTTGTTGATGATGACCGTTCCGGCTTCCGTGGAGCCATAGCCCTCCATGACGTCCAGATCGAGCAGGGATTCGACGGATGCTTTCATCTGCTCGGAGATTGGCGCGGAGCCCATCATCGCCAGCGCATACCGTCCGCCGAGCAGCACCTGGCGTAGGTCGGCCGCCACGCGAGCCTTCAGCGCGCCCGGGTCGGCGCCCTCGGCTGTGCCGTCCCCGAGCCGACGGTCGACTTCGCGCCCAAACCTCTCCAACAGCATGTCCCAAATGCGCGGTGGAAAGCCCAATTCGGTGGGCCGGACCAACGCGAGATCATCGAAGAGCGTCGAGAGGTCGCTGCGGGCCGTGAAATACGCGGTGCCGCCGTTGGACAGCGTCCCGTAGAGCACCTGGCGGCCGTTCGCGTGGCTCATCGGCATGAAGTTGAGGGTGATCGAAGGAGCGGTTCGTTGTTCGGTCGGTTCGACCTCGGCTTTCGAGGTACGCCAGAAGTCCGCCACCCGGTTGCGGGTGTAGACGACGCCCTTGGGTGCCCCGGTGCTTCCGGAGGTATAGATCAAAAGCGCCGGTGCATCAGCGGACTGGGCGCCGCAATCGGCCTCGGCCGGCCGCACCGTTCGACCGCGCGCGATGATGGCGGTGAGCTTTTCGACGGTCACCGGGATGGCGGCCAGGCGCGCGCGAGCGGCTTCGAGGGCTTCGCGGTGTGCGTCGAGTTCGGGGCGGTAGTCGAACACCACCACCCGGTGTGGTGCGCGGTGCGACAGCACCAAAGAGATTGCATCGGGCAGGTTTTCGGTACTCGAGGCGATCAGGCTGGGCTGGGTCTCGGAGACGATATGGCACAGCTGGGCGCGGGCCGCATTCGTCGGCAACGGAACCGATACCGCGCCGAGCAACGTCAGCGCCAAGTCGATGGTGGCGTAGTCGATGCTCGCGAATCCCAGCACACAGACCCGCTGACCGCGATCCGCAAGTGCCTCGGCGGCGAATGCGTTGGTCAATGCATTGGTGCGGTTCCACAACTCCCGATAGGTGATGGTCTCGAACTCCGCCAACAGCTGCGCCGAGCTACGCCCGGTATTCGGATCGGTAACAACGCGCGTCGCCCGCTGCCCAAGTGCCGGACGTTGCGGGTATCCGTCCATCACCGTTTGAATGATCTGTCGTAATCCCAACCCGGACTTGCTGATTGCGATACCGACCGTCGTACTGGGCCGGGCGGCGGCGAATTGCGCATCGGTGTAGTAAAGTTGCTCGATGCGACGAGCGCTCCGCTGTGCACGGGTATCCACACAGGTAATTGACAACAAACTTCACCTCCCGTGGAGGTTGACCCGGATAAGTGGCAGGCCCCTACTACTACCCTAGGGGGTATGGTATACCCCGAAGGGAGATTGATGATGAGGATGAAAGTTCGGCCAACCCGATCGCCTTGGCTCCGGCCCGTAGATGACGCGGAGGCGAAGCTGACGCCGGCTGAGCAGGCCGTGCTGAAGTTGCTGTGCACCTAAGTTTCAAAGCGCGTACCGCGCCTTTCCGGGCGGAATTTCAGGGGCTCGCACACCTGGGCCCGGAAAGGCGCCTCCCTTCGGAGGTCGGAGATCTCCTGTGAACACGATGCATTGGGGCAAGACAAGTGTTGACCATCGCAGCGTCCGACACCAGCACGGTGAGCGACAGCTACCGCTTACCGAGTCCGAGGCCCACGGGATGGGTTTGCTCGAAGAGCTAGGCCTGACGGCGCAGTTCCGCTACTACGGGGGTGACCCCACCGCGTGGCACTGCGAGTTGTTCGACACCAATAGCCAAGCCCGGCAGGGCATCGGGTTCGGCAAGGGCCAAGTCGCCGAAGCGCGCGTCGGTGCCCTCTACGAAGCGCTCGAGCACTACCTGATCCATCGAGAGAGCTTGACCCCGTTCAATATCGAGTTACTGCCCTGCGGGCAAATCGCGCACTCGGCGCTATCCGGCGAAGCGTACGCGGCCATCCTCGCCGACCAGCCCGACAACCACATCGCCTGCCGGCGATATCAAACCATCGACGGCAGCGACACTTTGGCTATACCGCAGTTCCTGTCCAATCCATGGTGGGCGGAGGCGGCCACCGCCGAACGGCGTGCCGAGGTGGGCGACACCGCGGACTACACAGCGGTGGCGCGCT
The DNA here is from genome assembly GCF_022354805.1 of Mycobacterium liflandii. NCBI lineage: Bacteria > Bacillati > Actinomycetota > Actinomycetes > Mycobacteriales > Mycobacteriaceae > Mycobacterium > Mycobacterium liflandii. The sequence goes on from NZ_CP023138.1 coordinate 3,614,790, forward strand.
ATTCGTCCAACAACGGTTCGGCGATCGGCACGAGCCGCACCGAAGCCACCGTGCACGCGATAAACGAGGCCATCGAGCGCGACGCATTGTCGTTGTTTCTGGCCAAAACGTTTCTTGCCGAGGAACCCGATGCGCCGGTCGCGCTGGCAACCGAAACTCTGCCGAACGAGCTGCTGGAGCTGCTGCGCCGGGTTCAAAACCGAATCGGCCGCCAGGTCTGGCTCATCGACATCACCACCGACTTGGGAGTACCCAGCACCTTGGCGTACTCCCCCGGTTCCCGAGTCCGGTATTTGCTGGGCAGCGGAGCCTCGCTGTCGCCGGCACTATTCGGTCTATCGGGCCCTAACCGAGCTGGTTCAAGTCCAGCTCGAACAAGAGCGGGCCGGAGCCGGCCAGGCCGCCAAACGTGTGCTGGCGATAAGTCAACTGGCTGACTATCCGGGGTTACAGGCCGCCATGGCGCTCGATCTCAGCAGGTTCGCCACCTCCATGTCCGCGACGGGATTTATCGACACCCTCGTGGCGTCCACCCCAGACGAGCACCTACAGCAGTTGCTGCAGATGTTGCACTCGCGCGGCTTCACTGCCTACTTCCGGCACCTACACACCAGCTCCAACGGGGTCACCGCAGTCCACACCCATATCCCCGGCCTGGAACACTTCCACCTGATCACCGACGCGGCCGTGGTCCCCGGCCAACGGGGCCTGGCCGCCATCGGACTGCGCTGACAACGCATTGACGGCGCTGGCATCAGCACCGGCAGTTAGGGCCCTGACGTGCGGAAGCTCCGACCCCACCGGCACCCCCGCCGCCGATATGTAAGCATTTGGGAATGATCGCACGCAGTTTTGCTCGCATCCTTGGTGCCGCGGTGGTGGCTTTGGGAGTGCTGAGCGCACCCATCTACAGTCCGTCCGCCACTGCCGACCCGTGCTCCGACGTCGCGGTGGTTTTCGCCCGGGGCACCCACCAGGAACCCGGTCTCGGCAACATCGGGCAGGCTTTCGTCGATTCGCTGACCTCGCAGGTCGGCGGGCGCTCAGTGGACGTGTACGCGGTCAACTACCCGGCCAACGACGACTACCACACCAGCGCGTCGCTCGGTTCCGACGATGCCAGCGCGCACATCCAGGGCACCGTCGCCAACTGCCCGAACACCAAGATCGTGCTCGGCGGGTACTCGCAGGGGGCGACGGTAATCGATCTGGCCAGCACCGCGATGCCGTCGACGGTGGCCGATCACGTCGCGGCGGTCGCCCTGTTCGGTGAGCCGTCGAGTGGATTCTCGAGCATGTTGTGGGGCGGTCAACCGCTGCCGACGATCAACCCGCTCTATGGCGCCAAGACGATCAACTTGTGTGCCGCCGATGACCCGATCTGTACCGGCGGCGGCAACATCATGGCGCACGTCTCCTACATTCAGGCCGGGATGACCGACCAAGCGGCCTCATTCGCGGCCGGCAAGCTCAACTGAACTTGCCGCCGCGGCACGGGGCCGCGTTGATCGTCTGAGGCCACTACGGGTTGTTGAAGACCGTCGTCCCGGTACCGGCCGGGCTGTAGTCGATATACACCGGCTGCATCCAGAAGGGCAGGAACCCGGTGTTCATCAGGCCCGACGAAATCACCGTCGGCTGGTAGTCGTTCGTGCTGTAGTGGTAGACCTCGTTGGTCATCGTGGAGTCGGTATAGACGGTGATGTTGGTGTTGGCAGGCAGGGTCGAGCCGCCGATCACCGAGGATGGGATGGTTCCCATCACGCCGCCGGAATCGATGATCGAGGGAACCGCGACCGGCGCGCCGCCATTGACCGACACCCACAGGGTGGATATCGGCGCTCCGCTCACCGAGAAATTGGGTGTCAGCGGGTTGGGGCCGAACACGAGCTCGCCGCCCTGCATGTCGATGAGCAACCCCTGACCCAGGCCTCCGCCCAGCGCCTGAGTCGGGATGCTGGGGCCCGGGCCCACCGCGTTGGGGCCGACCCCGAGCACGCCGTCGACACCGGCGGACTGGAAGTATGCGTCGAACGGGGTGGTCAACGGATTGCTCCACAAGGCGTTGAGCCAAGTCGTCAAGGCGTACGGCGACGTCGGGATGGAGAACAGGACAACGTCGACACCGGTGGTCGAGGTGACGATTCCATTGCCGAAATCCACCGTGGTGGGGTACGTGGCGAATAGGTAGGTCAGTCCCCCGCTGTAGGCGCTCATGCTGATTCCGCTGGGTAGCCCCATGCGCAGTAGCCCCAGTGGGCCGCCGACATCCTTGACTTGCATCACCAGTCCGGCGGATCCGGTGTCAATCAGAACCGGGGTGCTGTGTCCGCCGTTGACGTTGACGTTGACCACCGGTTCAGTGACGTTGACAACCTCCAGCGGCACGGTACGACCGTCACCGCCCGCACCGCTGACCCCGTAGTCACCCAGCAAGAAGCCACCGGTGCCGCCCGCACCGCCCGTTCCGAGATCTCCGCTGATGCCGAGGCCGCCGGCGCCGCCGTTGCCGCCCCCACCGAACAGGCCCGCCGAGCCGCCGAGTCCACCTGTCCCACCGGTGCCCCCGGCGTTGGCGCCACCCGTCCCGCCGATTCCACCGCTACCGAAGAGCCATCCGCCGTTGCCGCCGGCACCACCGGTCGCGCCGGCACCGCCGGTGCCCCCAGCGCCACCGTTGCCGATCAGCCCGGCCGAACCACCGGCCCCGCCGACTATCCCCGACCCAGTCTGGGAGTAGCCAATGCCGCCGTTGCCGAAGAGCAGCCCGCCGGCTTCCCCGTTGGGGCTGGTGGCGGTCCCATTCGCTCCGTTGCCGATCAGGGGACGCCCGAGCAACGCTTCGGTGGGCGCATTGATTGCCCCGAACACGTCGCGTCCCAGCGTGTCCAGTACCGACACGGACTGGGCCTCGGCGGCCGCGTATGACCCGGCCGATGAGTTCAGGGTCAGGGCAAACTGCTGTTGAAATGCGCTGAGCTGCGTGCTGATCGCCTGGTATTCCTGGCCGAATCCGGCAAACAACGTCGCGACCGCGGTCGATACCTCGTCGGCCGCTGCGGCGGCCAGGCCCGTGGTCGGAACGGCGGCTGCCGCATTCGCCGCGCTCAGCGCCGATTCGATGCTCTGCAATTCTGCAGCCGCTGATGTCAGCCACTCGGGCGCCACCACCAGAAGCGACACGCCGCTCCCCTCCGCATCAACCCTTGATGTTGTTGCGAGTAAGACTATCCAGATACCCGCTTCCCCACCCCGGTTTTACGCACAGGTCACACCGCGATTCGCCTTCCCGCACCGGTCTGGGGCCGCGATCGACTCGCTCCGGCCACCCGCTTGTGCGAGGTAAAGCGGACCGATCGCGATTATTTCTGCGCTTGTTGGCCGCGACGCAGTAGTCTCTGCGCGCGAGGGCACCAGGCGGCGGAGACGAAGGGTCGGGATATGCGATTGGTGGTCGATCTCAACAAGTGCCAGGGCTACGCCCAGTGCGTCCCGCTGGCGCCCGAGGTATTCAAGCTGGTTGGCGAGGAAGCGCTGGCATATGACCCCAACCCCGACGACTCCCAGCGGCAGCGGGTGTTACGTGCGGCGGCGTCGTGTCCGGTGCAGGCGATCATCCTCGAGGTGGACCCGCCGGCAGATCGGGACACCAAATGAACCCGGGGTCGTTGGTCGGCCAACTCGTCGACACCTTCAAAGCCCAGGGACGCGTGGTCATCGTGGGCGCTTCGCTGGCTGGCCTGCGCGCTGCGGAAGCATTGCGGGACAGGGGTTTTGCGGGGCATCTCACTATCATCGGAGACGAGCAATACGAACCCTACGACCGGCCTCCGCTGTCCAAGCAGGTGCTCAAGGGTTGGGTGCCGGCACACCACACGAAGCTGCCCCGGCTGCGTCCGGTTGACGCGCAGTGGCGGTTGGGCGTGGCGGCGGTGGGTCTGGACCGGTCCACCCGCCAGGTGCTGTTGGCCAACGGTGAACGGGTGGAGTACGACCGGTTGCTGATCGCTACCGGAACCCGGGCGCGCCCCTGGTTCAACCCGCAGGAGGCTGCGCTCGAGGGTCTGTTCACGGTGCGCACTTGCGATGACGCCGAGAAGCTGGCCGCGGCCTTGAAACGGCGGCCACGCCGGGTGCTCATCGTCGGCTCGGGTTTTGTCGGGTCGGAGATCGCTTCGGTGTGCCGGGATCTCGATCTCCCGGTGACGGTGGCCGAGCGTGGCAAGGCGCCACTGGTCGGTGCGCTTGGCGGCGTGATCGGCGATATCGCGGCAAAGATGCAGTTGGAAGCCGGAGTCGACCTGCGGACCGGCGTGGCCGTAGAAGGCCTCGAGGGCGACGCGGAAGGACACGTCCGGGCGGCCCGCCTTTCCGATGGAACCGTGCTCGACGTGGACGTGGTGGTCGCCTCGCTGGGCTCGATCCGCAACGTCGAATGGCTCGAAGGCGCGCAACTGGCAAGCGGGTTCTGGGGGGTGGCCTGCGATGCGGGCTGCCGCGCATTCGACATCAACGGAGTGGTGACCGACAACATCTTCGTCGCCGGAGACGTAGCGCGGGCCCCGCATGTGCTCTACGAGTACGAATTCATGTCTCAAGAGCATTGGGACAACGCTGTTTTCGGTGCCGAGGTGGCAGCCAACAACATGATCAGCCTGGAAATGGGTCGGCGCCCGCACCTGCCGCTGCCCTCTTTCTGGTCGGGGCAGTTCGGCGTCAACATCAAGAGTGTCGGCGTGTGCTCATTCGGCGACGAGATCGTATTCACCCAGGGATCGATCGAACAACGTCGCTTCGCGGCCGCATACGGCTACCGCGGCCGCATCGTCGGCGCGGTCACGTTCGATCACGGCAAGTGGCTGCCCTACTACGCGAGCCTGATCGAGCAGTCTGCCCCCTTCCCGCCGCCCCCGCCGGGCTATGACTGCCCCGTCAGTTGCGAGCCGATGCCGGCCCGGTTCCCGGACCCACGCGAACCGACCGCAATGCCCGATGTGGTGCTGACCGGACACGATCCGACCTCGCGGGGTGCCGAATTCCGGCCCCGCCGAGGCTGACTTGCTGCGCAACTGGTGACATGAGGATGTGAGGAGATGGCGATGAATGCCGAAACCGCTTGGGCCGAGGCGATGAAGTTCGAGAACCGCCCCAACCCCTATCCCTATTTCGACGAGTTGCGCAAGACGCCGGTGGCCAAGGTTGCCGAGAAGACCTATGTCGTCACGGGCTACCGCGAACTGCTCGCCCTGGCTCATGACCCGCGGATCAGCTCCGACATCACCCGAAGCCCTTCGGGTTTCGGTGGTGAAGCCCCCCAGCCCGAACCGGGCAGCGAACACGTGCAGGCCTACGGACAAGATGCCAGCATCATCGTCTCCGACCCGCCCGATCATGACCGGGCCCGCCGGCAGGTGATGCGTCATTTCGCCCCGCCCCACTCCCCCGATCTGATTCCAAGCATGGAGCCGTTCGTGGTGCGGCTGGCCAACGACCTCCTGGACCAGGCCAGCGCGCGCGGTAGCACCCGCCTAGACGTCGTCGAGGACTTTGCGTACCCCATACCCGTCGCCGTGATCTGCAAAATCCTCGGCGTGCCGATCGAGGACGAGCCGAAATTCCACGCCTGGATCTTCGATTTCATGGCGGGCACCGACCTCGGCCCCGAGGGGGACACCGAGGAGGGACAGGTGCTGGCCGAGAAAGGCCGGGTCAGCACCGCGGCATTGACGGACTATTTGGGCGACCTGGTGCGCAGCTATGCAAAGACCCCCGGCGAGGGCTTGTTGCCCAAGCTCCTGCACGACGACGGACCCCATGGTCCGATGTCGGTGCCAGAGACAACCGCCAACGCCCTGCTGTTGCTGGTCGCCGGCCATGACTCGACGGTCAACACCATCACCAACTGTGTGATGACGCTGCTGCGAAACCCCGGCTCGTGGGATCTGGTGCGCCAGCGCCCGGAGTTGATTCCGCGCACCATCGAAGAGGTGCAGCGACTGCAGTCGGCGGTGCAGTTCTTCCCCAGCCGCAGCGCCACCGATGAAATCGAGATCGGCGGAACGGTGATTCCCGCGGGTTCGGCGGTGCATCTGATTTACGCCGCGGCCAACCGGGATCCGCGGCGATTCGACAAACCGAATCGGTTCGACCCGCTGCGCGAGGACAACGAGCATTTCGGTTGGGGCAGCGGGATCCACACGTGCATGGGTGGCCCGCTAGCTCGGTTGGAGGTCAACCTCGCCTTGGAGATCTTCCTGCGGCGGGTGCAGTCCCCCAAGCTGGTGGTCGACCCGCCTCCGTATCGGCACAATCAGATATTTCGCGGGCCCCGCCACTTGTGGGTGGATTTCGCAGCGATCACCGAATAAATTGCACGACTCAGTGAGCGGTTGCGCGCCTCGAGGGAGCCGGGGCGTGCCAGGAAAAAGGACAACTAGGTTATTTGTATCTTACGGCCACAGTTGGCGGTGGCCGCAATTTGCTAATCCGAGCAATACGTTGATTCCGCGGCGCTAACCATGGATGTCACGTCCGCGAACGTAATGCCTTTTTCGCCCAAGGTCGTGTGAATGTCCTGGGCTATCGCGTCCGGCGTCTTGCCGCTCATGCGGTCAGCGCAGATCTGGTGACCCATGGAGACGATGTCGGAATCGTCGCCCGCTGGCCAGGTAAATCCCAGCTTGTGCATCTGGGCGAGGAACGCGTCATCGGTCGCGTCGGCCGTGGCGACAGCGGTGCCGAATACTAGCGCGGCACCAACCGCGACAGGGGCAGTGCAGGCGGCTAGCCAGTGACGTGCAGACATGTCATGCCCGTCCTTTTTTTCTGGGATAAAGATCCGATGTGGAGTCAGCGAGTGTGCGCAGTACGTGAAACAGATTAAGCCCGCCGGCTTAGCTACGCTAGATCCAAAACTATTGCCCATTAATACTTATCCAAATTTCCAGGGTTAACCTGGGATATATTTCGCCACTGCATTGTTCTATTGCTGGTCCAGAACGCGGCGGGCGCTCGAAAATTGCATATTTCGGCGCGGGGAAATGCCGGCCATTTACCCGAACTTCCTGCGGTTCGTTCTCGGCCGCTGCGACCTGCAATCATGCTGGGCCGCAAGAGGTTTCGGCGCAGCGATCAACACCGGCTTTCGGCTTGCCGGGATCAGTGTGGCAACAGGCGTCAGGGCTCCGGCGTTGTTGATTAGCAGGCTTGTGAGCTGGGGAATTGTGGATTGAGGAGGTCTAGGCGGCGGTTGGCGGTCAAAGCGGTGATCCGGCAGGCTTCGGCGATGTTGTCGGCGCCGTTGAGGCGGTGCAGATTGATCGCGGTGTTGCGTAGCGTTGCTAGGACCTGTGCGCCGTTTCCGGTATGTGCCCTTTGACGGTCTTCGTCGAAGGTGACGTCGCGTATCCAGTGCAGGCTGTTCTCGATTCCCCAGTGTTGACGCATCCAGGTCATGATCGCGGTAGGGCGGGCGTGCTCGAACGGCAGGCTGCAGATGGCATAGACCACCTCCACGCTGCGCTGGTCGGTGGCGGTGATCAAGCGTTCACGAGTGATCCGGATGATTTGTTTTGCGTAGGGGAAGCCGATTCCTCGTGCAGCGGTGATGATTTGCAGGGTGCGGGTCTCGACACGGCCGTGGCCGCGGGAGTCGTCGGTAGCGGCTGCGGGCACCTCGGCCCAGGGCAGCGCGGTGATACGCGCAAGTATTTTGGCTTGGTTGGACTTGACGATCATCAGGTAGTGCGACTTCAAGGTGGCGCAGATCAACTTCGCGGTGACGACCTGGGTATGCATCGCATCCACGGTGACCAGCCACCGCAAGCTACCCGGCAGCAGCGTGAGCAGGGCACGTACGCAGGGAATTTCATTGCTTTTCTCGGCGACAGCGAGTTGACCGAGCACCAATCGGGCACGGTGGGCGAACACCGACACGAGATGCGTGGCTGTCGCTTTGGCGCGTAAAGCACCACGCAGCATCTTGCCGTCCAACGCGATCGGCACCAATCCACTGGGGTCGCTGCTGGCCACGTGTGCAGTGAAGTAACTGCCCATCCTGGCGTTGAGGTCGGCGGGGTCTAGCCGAGACAAAACAGCGCGGAAGGTCTTCTCACTGGGCCGCCGGAACCGGACCCCTAATTAGGCCAACACATCATCGGGAGCGGTGGCCGCCCATGTAGCAAAACCAGCATAGCCGCGCATCCCCGCGGCAGTGGCCAGAACCGCGATCGCCAACAAAGCCATCAGCGAATACCTCCGACCGCGTGGGTCCCTCGGGTCTGGCACCGAGACCAACACATCGAGAAACTCCGATCCGATGAGCTCGCTACGCTCACCAGGACTCCAGCGGTCGAACACCTCTGGAACCGACGACACAGGCAATACTGAAACGGTAGGCACGGGCAACTCCAGACCAACGACGAACAGTAACCAACTCGATCGTTCTCCAGATAGCCCGTGCCTACACTCCGGCCCCAATAGCGCGGCACCAAAGATCATCAACCCAGCTCACAAGCCTGCTAATCAACAACGCCGGAGCCCTGCAACAGGCGTTGCTTCTGCTCGGTGAACTCCTCCTCGGTGAGGATTCCCGAATCGCGCAGGGCCGCCAGCTCACGTAGCTCAGCGGCAATGCTGGTGATCGGCCCGGTTGGCGCACCGGTCTGCGGCGCTGCCTGATCACGGGTGGTAGCGCCGCCGGGCCGGTCTCGCCGTCCCAGGCCGCCGGTGCCGGCGATCGCCCGGCCCGCGACACTGGCCAATGCCATCTGTCCCAATAGGCCTCCGCTGGAGGCTTCGGCGGCGGCCGCGACGCTGGTGCCGGGCAATTCCAGGGCAAGCGTGCGTATTGCCGGCGCCGACACGGTCCAGGCTGACGGTACCGAGAGCCCACTGATGGAATTCGCCTCACCCAAACCCGCCGATATCGCCGACCCGCCCAGGTTGGTGATCGCTGCCGGGAATGGGGTTGGTGGCACCGAAGCCAGCCCCGGCCAGGTCTCGAGCCCAGCCCACCCACTGACGATGTCGTCGGTGTGTACACCGATCAGATAGCCGACGATATCGTAAGGCAGGGCCGTGATCCCGACAAATGAGTCGACACCAAGTCCCGCTGCGCCAATTTCCGGGTCGATGAACAGCCCGCTGAGGTCAGACAACAGATCCAGCAGCTCCAGCGGCGTCAGCGTTGGGAGCGCCGCCGGTGCGGCCAGGCTGTTGAGCGTATTGGGGACGGCGGCCAACGCCTGCGGCGTGCGCGCCACGGTGGACTGCACGTTGCCCGCCGACGTCTCGGCGACTTGGGCGACTGCCGCCGCTTGCGTCGCTAGCCCACTGGGAGCGGTGTCCGACGGCGGTGAGTCGAAAGGCGTCAACTGCGTCGCGGACGCCGACGAGCCGGCGTAGCCATACATCGCCGCGGAATCCTGGGCCCACATTTCGGCGTACTGCGCCTCGGTACTGGCGATTGCCGGGGTGTTCTGACCGAAGAGGTTGGTTGCCACCAACATCATCAGCAGAGCGCGGTTGGCCGCCACCTCTGGCGGTGGCACCGTCTCCGCGAACGCTGCCTCATAGGCGGCCACTGCCGCCGCGGCCTGACTGGCCGCCTGTTCGGCTTGGGTGGCAGTGATTCTGGTCCATGCCACGTACGAGGCGGCGGCAGCAGCCATCGACACCGATGACGGACCGACCCAAGGGCCGGTAGTCAACCCCGCGACCACCAACTGATACGAGCTTGCTGTCGAATGCAATTCGGCCGCCAACCCGTCCCACGCCGCCGCGGCGGCCAGCATCGGCCCGGACCCGGGACCGGCATACATCCGGGCAGAGTTGATCTCTGGCGGTAGTAGTGCGAAATCCATCTCGTGTCACTCCGATCGGTCTAGCGAACGCCAGCGTGTTGGCGGCGTCGGTGACGGCATCCTAGGTTGCTCGGCCACTACCAAGTCGGCTAACGGCCGCCCTCCCAGGAACATGACACGTCCTTGAAACACGACAGGTCGGTCAACCCCGGGGTCCGGTGCGCTTTCCGAATGGCCTGGATCCGCGGTGCTTTGTCATCGCGGTATAGACCGGGTAGACAAGGGTGATGCGGCTGGACCACATCGTTTTGTGGACGACAGATCCCCGTGCCTCCGTGGATTTCTACACCCAAGTAGTGGGGCTTGCGCCGGTACGGGTCAGCGAGTTCGAGGCTGGAGACGCACCGTTTCCGAGTGTGCGGGTTTCTGCCGACTCCATCATCGACCTGCTGCCGCCGGATAGCGTTGCCGACACCGAAACCCTCACCGGAGGCCCGGGCAGCGCCGGCCATCGGGTCAACCACGTCTGCCTGGCTATGACGAAAGCCGAATACGACGCGCTCGATCAGCGCTTGCAGGCGGCCGGTGTGGACACCAGTGCGCGGCTTAACCGCAGCTATGGCGCCCGGGGATGGGCGCCGCAGGGATATTACTTCGCAGACCCGGACGGCAATGTGGTCGAAGCCCGGTACTACGAGTGACCAATCGGCCTCGCGCGCAGCGTGCCGGACTGCCGTCGGAGGCGAAAACGCGGGCACTGAAAGTTTTTTCAGTGCCAGCCGTATTCGTTGCCAGGTCGTCGGCACCTGGGTGAGGCGGGTGTCGCCCGACTGACAAACATCGACAGTCGTGGTTGATTGGGAGTGTGCGTTGCACCGATGTTGGGGTTGTCGGGGCCGGGATCGTCGGTCTGGCTACCGCCTACGCCCTGTCCCTGGGCGGCATCTCGGTGACCGTCTACGAGCGTGGGGTGCCCGGTCACGGGCAATCAGGCGGTGAGTCGCGCATCTTTCGGCATGCCCACGACGATGCCCGCATGGTTGCCCTCGCCAAAAGGAGCCGGCTGATCTGGGACGAATGGGGGCGGCGCCTGGGTGTGGAACTGCTCTGCAGTGATGGAGTAGTGGCTATTGGCCCGGTGGCCGAGCGTCGGTTGGGTGTGCTCGAGGCTGTCGGCGACTGCCCTGCGCGGCGGATCGGCACCGACGAACTGCACCGTCGGCTACCGATCTACGCGGACTTCGACGGCGTCGCGGTGCTCGACGAGCGCGGTGGGGCGATTCGCACCACGCGGGCGATCTCGGCGCTCACGGCCGCGCTGGCTGACCGGTTGGTCACCGACGAGGTCCCGCTGGTCCGCACCACCTCCGCCGGCACGGTCGAAGTTCGCACCGGCGGCGCGGTTGCCGAGCATGGCCGCCTGGCCGTGTGCGCCGGGCGCGGGACCGCTGCGCTGGCTCGCGGTGTCGGTCTAGCGCTACCCGTGCGCGAGGGCGCCCACGTGCGTCTCACCTATCGCGTTCGCGGCGAGCCGCCACCTCGGCTGGCGTGCCTGCAGGACGGTGCCACCGGTTTCGGTGAGACCGGCATCTATGCGGCCGCGGAGGCTGGCAACCGGCGCTACGCCGTCGGACTCAACGAATACGTTGACGCTCCCGGCGGTGGCCTGCTGGCGCCCGCCGCGCTTGCCCGGCTAGGCGAGCGGGCCAATGCCTACGTTGAGCGCGCTTTGCCGGGGCTTGATCCCGCTCCCGTCGACATCCGGCATTGCTGGGTCACCGAGCTACCGTGGGGTTCCGACGGCGTGGGGGTCTGGCAGTGCGACGGGATCTTCTTCATCGCCGGGCACAACCTCTTCAAGCACGCACAGGCGCTGGGCAGCGAGCTGGCCGCGGCCGCCGGTGGTGACCACCTGTTCGACGACTTGCGGCCCGAGGCACAGCTGGGTTCGCGAAGCCCGCAGTAGCGGCCGGCGGGCATGAGCCAGCGTCTGCACGCGTTGCGTCGATTAGTTCATCGAACTATAGTCTGGACAAATGTCCAGTTTGCTGTCGCGGTGTCCGAGGCTTCGTTGACCGCCCTGGGCTTGGCGCGCTTCCCTGGCCGCTCACCAGTGGAGAAGAGTTAAGTATGCGAATTGCCCTGTTGTCCTATCGCAGTAAGACTCATTGTGGCGGACAGGGTGTCTATGTGCGTCATCTCAGCCGCGGGTTGGTGGACCTCGGCCATGACGTCGAAGTTTTTTCCGGGCAGCCCTATCCGGAGCTGCTTGATCCGCGGGTGCGGCTGACCGAAGTGCCAAGTCTTGATCTCTACCGCGAGCCGGATCCGTTTCGGGTCCCGCATCCGAGCGAGATCCGCGATTCAATAGACCTGCTGGAACTCTTCACCATGTGGACAGCGGGCTTTCCCGAGCCGCGAACCTTCTCGCTGCGCGTCGCCCGACTGCTGGCCGATCGCATTGGCGACTTCGACCTCGTGCACGACAATCAGAGCCTGGGAACCGGCCTGCTGCGCATCGCCGCCATGGGGCTACCGGTGGTGGCCACCGTCCACCACCCCATCACGCGGGACAGAGTGCTTGATCTCGCGGCCGCGCGATGGTGGCGAAAACCGTTGGTGCACCGCTGGTATGGATTCTCTGCCATGCAGAAGCAGGTGGCGCGCCAGCTGCCGCACCTGCTGACCGTCTCCTCGTCATCGGCCGCGGACATCGTCACTGATTTCGGAGTTTCGCCCGATCAGCTAAATGTGGTGCCACTCGGCGTCGACACCGAATTGTTCGAGCCCGGAGTCGGCCCACGGAAACCGGGCCGCGTCATGGCGATCGCAAGTGCCGATACGCCCCTCAAAGGGGTCAGCACACTGCTTCACGCAGTCGCCAAGCTGCGGGTGAACCGCGAGATTGAGTTACGGCTGGTGGCGAAGGTGGAACCCAATGGCCCCACCGAAAAACTCATCGCCGAACTGGGGGTCTCCGACATCGTTCACATCAGCAACGGGCTCTCGGATGCGCAGCTAGCGGCCTTGTTCGCTTCGGCTGAGGTCGCCTGCATTCCTTCTCTCTACGAGGGATTTTCGCTTCCCGCGGTAGAAGCGATGGCGAGCGGAACTCCGATAGTCGCCAGCCGGGTAGGAGCATTGCCCGAAGTGTTGGGCACTGACGGTGCCTGCGCGCAGCTGGTTCCGGCCGCCGATGTCGGCGCGCTGACCCACGCGCTGGGCGAGCTTCTCGATTCTCCGGACAAGCGTCGCAGCCTCGGCGAAGCCGGGCGGCAGCGGGCCCTCGGTGTGTTCAGCTGGGAAGCGGTGGCCGCGCAAACCGTGCGAGTCTATGCCGCTGCGATCGAGCGAACAACGACCGCACCTGAAAGCAATGCTCAATGCTGACAGTTGATTTCGACCGCCTAGGTATCGGTCCTGGCGCCACGGTCATCGACGTAGGCTGCGGTGCTGGCCGGCACGCGTTCGAAGCGTACCGACGCGGTGCCGATGTCGTCGCCTTCGACCGGGATGCGGCAGAACTGCGTGCGGTGGACACCATGTTGGCTGCAATGGCGCAGACGGGTGAGGCGCCGGCCGCGGCATCGGCGAAAGTGGTTCTCGGTGACGCGCTTGCGTTGCCGTATCCGGACGAAACATTCGACTGCGTCATCGCGTCCGAGATTCTGGAGCATGTGCCACAAGACGACGCAGCAATCGCTGAACTGGTCAGGGTGCTCAAAGTCGGTGGCACCCTTGCGGTTAGCGTGCCGCGATGGCTTCCCGAGCGAGTGTGCTGGCTGCTCTCGGACGAGTACCACAGCAACGAAGGTGGCCACGTGCGGGTCTACCGGGCCAGCGAGTTGCGCGAAAAGATCACTCGCCACCCAATGGCCTTGACCCACGCCCATCACGCCCATGCGCTGCACTCGCCATTCTGGTGGCTGAAATGCGCTGTCGGTGTGTCGAATGCGGACCACCCCTTGGTGGCCGCGTATCACAAGCTGCTGGTGTGGGATCTGATGCGGCGGCCCAGGGTAACGCGGATGGCCGAGTCGGTTCTCAATCCGCTGGTGGGTAAGAGTGTCGCGATGTATTTCGACAAGCGGGAATCGGCGCAAAGCCCAGCAGATTTGGGACATTCAGTTGCATCGGCCTAATCCGCCGGCGGTGCCGGGTGCCCTGACTCGCGATCAATGTCGGCAGACGGCCCAATCCATTGCTTCCGCACAAGAACCCTCGGGCGCCATCCCGTGGTTTGTGGGTGGCCACACCGACCCGTGGGATCATGTGGAGTGTGCGATGGCGCTCACCGCTGCCGGACTTCTCGAGCAGGCGCGCGCCGCATTCGACTGGAGTCGCCGCGCGCAGCGGGCCGACGGGTCATGGCCGATTCAAATCCGCACGGGCACTGTCGAAGATGAAAACAGTGACAGTAACTTCTGTGCCTACATCGCGACCGGAATCTGGCACCATGTGCTCGTGACCGGCGACAAGTCATTCGCCGTCACGATGTGGCCGGTGGTGCGCAAGGCGATCGACTTCGTCATCGACCTGCAGGTGGGTAATGGCGAAATATGTTGGGCTCGAAGTGAGTCCGGGCCACTGACGGAGGCCCTGATGACCGGGTGCGCCAGCATCTTTCACGCCATGAGGTGTGCGCTGGCGCTGGCGGATTTTGTCGGGGAGCCCCAGCCGGAGTGGGAACTGGCGCTCGGTCGGCTTGGCCACGCCATCGTCGCGCACCCGGAGGCGTTCGCTGAAAAGGAGCGCTACTCGATGGACTGGTACTACCCCATCCTCGGCGGTGCGCTACGCGGGCCGGCAGCGGCCGCCAGAATTGACCACCGCTGGAATGACTTTGTTGTCGGCGGCCTCGGTATTCGCTGCGTCGACGACCGGCCGTGGGTGACGGGAGCCGAAACATGCGAATTGGTGCTGGCGCTCGACGCCATCGGTCACCGCGCCGCGGCGCATGAACAGTTCGCGGCGATGCAGCACCTGCGCGAAGACGACGGGTCCTACTGGACGGGATTGGTCTTCGCAGACGGGAAGCGTTGGCCCGAGGAACGCACCACCTGGACCGCTGCGGCGATGATCCTCGCCGCGGATGCGCTATCGAATACCACTCGGGGTGCCGGCATCTTCCGTGGGCATGCGCTGCCCACGGGCCTGCAAACCGACTTCGATTGCGAGTGCGTCGTCAGCAGGCCCGGCCGCTAACCTCGATCTGGTCGCCGGGGCCCCCGCTAGTGCGCTCGAGAAGCCGTAGTGACCCGGTCGCCGAAATCTCCTGAAATTGACTGGAATCGATGGCACGGCGGTAGATGTGGTACGGCGCCCTGCCACCGTCTGCGGGGTTGGGGAACACATCGTGGATGATGAGCGCTCCCCCTGGGCTCACCCATCTGGCCCAGCCCTCGAAGTCCTGCGCGGCGGCAGCCTCGGTGTGACCTCCATCGATGAACAGCAACTGCAGCGGTGATCGCCACCCCCGGGCCACGATCGGCGATTTGCCCACGACGGTCACCACATGGTCGTCCAGGCCGGAAGAGTCCAGCGTGCGCCGGAAGGTTGGAAGGGTGTCGAACAGTCCAGTGATCTCATCGACCAGTGAATCGTCGTGGTATTCCCAACCGGGCTGGTGTTCCTCAGAGCCGTGATGATGGTCGACGGTGTAGAGGACGCTGGAGCATTGTTGCGCCGCGGCGCCGAGCAACAGGGTGGACTTGCCGCAGTAGGTCCCGATTTCCACACCGAGCCCGCCATTGAAGTACCGCAGCGCGGCGTTGAACAGGGCCTCCCCCTCATCGGCCGGCATGAATCCAGGCACCTGGTCGGCCAGCGCGAAGATTCGCTGCACCGCACTGGGGATGTCGCTGCTCATCACCAAAATCTAGCGTCACGCCAATTCTGGTGACACCGTGGTCCCGCAGGTTGCTGGGTGATAGCCAATACGTCCCGTCCTGGACAGGCGTCCGGCGAAGATGGTGCTAGCCGTGTGGCGCTTCGGAGATCTTGGTGTCGGGCTTGCCCAACGTTTGGCAGTAAGTCATTGCGGACAGACGAGTGGCCGAGATCTCGAGGTTCGTCGGGTCTTTGCCGCTCTTGTCCTTGAGCATCTTGCCGACTTCTTCGCTCTGTTTCTTCTCGTCTTGCGTGGTGAAGTCCTCGCACTTGGTGTCACCGCCGGTGTTGACGATCTCGGAGGCAGAGCATCCGGTGAACAGCAGCGCTGCGGTCGCTACGGTGGTTGGCACAATGAGCCGCATTGTCGCCCTTCCTCAATTCGGGGTATGCGTTATATATAGACCAAACGCCGCAGTCGCAAACGCTCGGTTCGACTAATCCCTAGCAAGCTACTGGCGTCGGCGCCGCGGTGCGGGTTCGGAGACTGCCTCAGCTGACCAGTTGAGAAGGATCTAGCGGTGCATGCACGTCCCGGACAATGGTGCAAGAGTGGGTCAGCGCCGGTCGATACGTGGTAGCGCCGCATTCGCATTCCCAGCAGGTGTGCCGACCACACGAGCATCGGATGACCGCAACGATCATGTGCCCCGGAAGCAGCCAGTGGCCACGCTTACACCGCCGGGGCGGGGCGTCCATCCACTGGGTGCGGGAGCCGTGCTCGAAACGGCCGACGTCAACACTCACCGCAACACCGTCGCACCCGTGGTCAGGCGATGCCAGTGCGGTGTGCAAATCGTGATGAATTGTGGCCGTTCGTTGACCGTGTCGTTGTAGTCCAAGCTGCGATGGCGCGCCGACCTCGAGAAGATGCAGCGCCCGGAACGCCGATCGCGGGCTAGTTCTGCAGGGTGAACTGATTGACGTCAATGTGACCGCGGCGGAAGGCATCTGCGCAGCCGGTCAGGTATTTCAGGTAGCGCTCATAGACTTCTTCGGATTGAATCTCGATGGCCTCGTCCCGGTAGGCGTACAGGGCTTGGGCCCACAGAGCCAGGGTTCTGGCATAGTGCGGCTGCAGCGACTGGCGACGGGTCAGCGTGAAGCCCGCCCTGCCCGCGTGCTGCTGCACCATGTCGATCGACGGCAACCGGCCGCCCGGGAAGATCTCGGTCACAATGAATTTGACGAATCGGATCATGTCAATCGAGATCGGTATTCCCCGATCGCTGATCTGCTCTCGGGTTAAGCCGGTGATCGTGTGCAGCAGCATCACCCCGCCGCGCGGTAAGACCCGATGCGCCATCGCAAAGAAGTCGTCGTAGCGGTCGTGACCGAAGTGTTCGAACGCGCCGATCGAGACGATGCGGTCGACGGGCTCGTCGAACTGCTCCCAGCCCTTCAGCAGCACCCGCCGGGTGCGTGCGGTGTCCAGCTGGTCGAACGATTTCTGCACGTGGGCGGCCTGGTTGTTGGACAGGGTGAGGCCGACGACGTTGACGTCGTGTTTCTCGATCGAGCGGCGCATGGTGGCGCCCCAGCCGCAGCCGATATCGAGCAGTGTCATGCCGGGCTCCAAGCCCAGTTTGCCCAGCGCCAGGTCGATCTTGGCGATCTGTGCCTCTTCCAGTGTCATGTCGTCGCGCTCGAAGTAGGCGCAGCTGTAGGTCTGGGTGGGGTCCAGAAATAGCCGGAAGAAATCGTCGGATAGGTCGTAATGCGCCTGGACGTCGTCGAAATGCGGTACCAGCCGTTGAGCCATGGTTGTGTGCCTTTCCGGGCCCACCGGCCCCCCAAGATTTCCCGTCCCCCAACCCCTGCAGGGTTTCCCGCCAGCCGAGAACGGCAAACACTGCCACCTCCGATGCGGTGCTGGCCTGCACTTATCCGTCAGAACCGCGCGGTGAAAGGCCACCGTAGGGGCATCGACGGCCCTGGCGCGATGACTTCCGGCCGCCGCGGCGGTCATAACAAGTGATCACCAAACATCGACCTCAAAGGCGGATTCCATGGCAAAGGCCCTGCCAGCAAGCGTTGATCACCTGACCTGGCGCGCCGCGCTCGGCGAGCTGCGCGAGCGCGAGAAGGCTGCCACTCGCGAACTGGATGCGATTGCCGCGCAGCGGCGCCGGTTGCCGATGGTGCGGCTGGCCGACTACACGCTGATCGGTGCGGACGGGCCGGTCCGGCTGGTCGATGTGTTCGATGGCCGCGCGCAGCTGATCGTCTACCACCACATGTGGACCGATGGCGCCGAGTGGCAGTGCGGCGGGTGTACCGGCTTCACGTCGCAGTTCACCCGGCTGGAGTTCCTGGCTCACTATGACGCGCGTTTTGTGATCGTCACGACCGGGCCGATCAACGACGCGCTCGCCTACAAGCACAAGGTGGGCAACAGGATGCCGTGGTATTCGTCCTCGGAGAGCTCGTTCGCCGCTGACCTGGATGCGCCGGCCGGCGGAGGCTTTGCGGTCAATGTGTTACTGCGTGATGGTGACACCGTCTACCGCACTTGGCATACGACCGGTCGAGGCACCGAGCAACTCAGCTACATGTTTGGGCTGATCGACCTGCTGCCGTGGGGGCGCCAGGAGCAATGGCAGGATTCGCCCGCCGGATGGCCGTCCCGACCGACCTACTCGGGCTGGCTGGGCTCACGCGAGATCGCCTTGGCCTACGGCCCCGGCGACACTGCTGGCCCCTAGCCACTGGTCGCGGGGCCGGGAAAGGCCGTCGCGGTGCGTTCGTCGCACCGGCGACGGGTACTCGGGAGGTATCCGTAGGCTCATCGGTGCGTGTCGCCAGCTCGCAGAAGACTCCTGAAGAAGAGGTGGACAGGTGCAGGCTAGAGGGCAGGTGCTGATCTCTGTGGCTGAGTTGACCGACCACATCCGGGCCGGCTTGCCGGTGACGATATTGGACGTGCGATGGCAGCTCGGCGAACCCGACGGGCACCCGTCCTACCTGCGCGGCCACCTACCGGGAGCGGTGTATGTGTCGCTCGAGGCGGAACTCAGCGACCACACCGTCGCCGGGCGCGGCCGGCACCCGCTACCGTCGGGGCGCAATCTCGAGATCGCCGCGCGCCGATGGGGAGTGCAGCAGGACGAATTGGTCGTGGTCTACGACGACTGGAACCGGACCGGTTCGGCCCGAGCATGGTGGCTGTTGACCACGGCAGGGGTAGCGAATGTGCGCATCCTGGATGGAGGTCTGGGCGCGTGGCGCCGCGCCGGTGGGCACTTGCAGACGGGAGCCGTTCACCCCCGCGCCGGCAATGTGTCTGTGCTGCATGAGGATTTGTACGTCGGAAGCCGTCCGACATTGACGGCGAGCCAAGTTGGCGCAGGAGTCACGACACTGCTCGATGCCCGCGCGCCCGAGCGCTTCCGTGGTGATGTCGAGCCGATCGACCCGGTCGGCGGCCACATTCCCGGCGCGAAGAACCTTCCCAGCGGCGCCGTCCTGACCGCGGACGGAACGTTTGTGGACACCGGCGCGCTCGACGAACTCCTGTCCGGATGTGGCATTGATCGGGACGGCGCCATGGGCGCCTACTGCGGCTCGGGCATCACCGCCGCAGTCACCGTGGCGGCCTTGGTCGCCGCGGGCGGCGACGCGGCGCTGTACCCGGGTTCATGGTCGGAGTGGTGTTCGGATCCCAATCGTCCCGTGGAACGCAGCACCGAATGAACCCACGGCCACCCCGCAGGTTCCGCTAGCCGATCACCGCGCCAGATCCCACTGCCCGAAGTCGGCGGCGAGGACCTCGTTCACGTCCACACGTATCTCGCCTAACAGCGGACTTGGGTGTGTGGGACTGTTGACGACCTCTTGATACAGCACCGCGGCGGGCTCGCGCTGACCATGCGACCAGGACCTGGTCTGCCATGCCCACCGATGCTCCGGCGTGGTCGAGCTTCCGATCACCCCGTCTCTGACCGCCCACGCGCAGGCCCGGGAATGTCCATAGATACCGGTGCGCTCGACGCCGAGTACCGAGTTGATTCCCCGGAACCACTCCACGGCAGCGGTGTCCCAGGTGTGCGGGTCGATGTCTTCATCGACACTGAAGAAGATCGGGGCCGACGCTGTGCCCCCTGCCGCGCTGTGCAGGCGTAGGGCAGTCTGGGCGTCTTGCACACCACCGGAACGGCCGCGGGTGAAATCCGACGGCGCTGAGCCACCGGGCTTGCCGTACTGGTAGTTGCTGACGATGTGCAGGTCCGCCGCTCGCAATTCGTCGGCGTATTCGCGGGTGATGGGTTTTGCTTGGAAGGTCGCTCCCGGGCGCGATTCGGATACGTAGTTCACGACGCCGTCATAGCTTGCCGACCTGATCAGCTCTGGTGAGATGCGCTGCTTGGCAAAGTCGATCAACCTCACGCTGGTGGCGCCGGCCCGGGGTGCGTCGACGCTTTCGGCGAGTGTCCCGAGGCCGAACAAAGCCGGTGCCAAGGCAAACTTGCAGACCTTGAGGACGTCGCGCCGGGACACCGATTGCGCTCCGATGCGGCTACTCGGTGCAGCCGGCTTGTGCACCGCGCGATGGTACCAAATTCCGGTTCCCTCGGTGTCGTGCCGCGGCGACCGCATTCCGTTCGGGTGCATTTGCCGGGGCAGTCGAACTGGATCGAAAGGTTAATCAGTCCAGAATATTTCGTACGGGAAGCGAGACCCGCTGCGCGGACTTCCGGGCGGATCTTGGTCGACATCGCCCGAAGCCGGCACCACGGTGGCGGCGACGAGGCTCGTGGATCGGGCTAGTTCTGCGCGGTGGGGTCGAGCCGGAAGACGGCGCACTGCCCGGCCAGTGCGGCAAACTCTTCGGCCGTTCCTTGCCGCACCAAGCCGGAGCGCTTGAAGAAGCCGACGCCCCGAGGAACTTTGTGCGGAAACGCGGCCAGCACGGGAACCGCCTGGGCTGCGGTGAGTTCGGTGAAGACCACCTGTTGCTTCTTGCGTCCCCGGGTAACGGTTCCGCTGCCGGCCGCGCGAGCGTTGCGCACCCAGTCCGCACCTGGATATCCGCCGACCACATACACGCAGTCATCGAGTACGAACGGGGTTGCCGGGGTGCTGCGCGGCAGCCCCGTCTTGCGGCCGGTCACGGTGAGTACCCGTACCGGGCCCGCGACGACGCCGATCTTCTGCAGGGTCACCATGGCTTTGTTCATCGGCTTGAGCCAAGCCGGTGGCTTCGGATTGGACATTTCAGATCCCATCTCTGAACATTGCGGCCCCAGCTATATCAGGGTGTCTGATATCAATCTACCTGATAGATGGCCGGTGTTCGGAGTGGCTTGACGGTGTTGTCGTCAACCCTGCCGGCGCGCGACCGCGTGGCGGCACCGGTGTCTGAGTGTGCTTGTTGTACAATCTTTTTCAACTGGCAAACGGCCGCGGGCGCGACCGTCGCAGGGCGCGATGTGATGCGGGCCCGAAGGTGTCGGAGCAAGGGGCTGAGCGCGCCGGCCCAATTGTGCGTTGATGGCGAGCGGAAACTCTTGACCGATTCAAGATAGCGAGTCATAGTGGCGAAGTGGGGTCAACGGCGGACTACACAGAGAAGCTGCGTATGGCCGATCTGCGCGTCACCCGGCCGAGGCTTGCTGTGCTCGAGGCCGTGGGCGATCACCCACACGCCGACACCGAAACGATCTACTCGGCGGTTCGCGAAATCCTGCCCGACGTGTCCCGGCAGGCCGTATATGACGTGCTCGGCGCACTTACCTCGGTGGGCCTGGTCCGTCGCATCCAGCCGTCGGGATCGGTCGCCCGCTATGAATCCCGCGTCGGCGATAACCACCACCATGTCGTCTGCCGATCCTGCGGAGCGATTGCCGACATCGATTGTGCCGTCGGTGAGGCTCCGTGTCTGGCCCCCTCGGACGACAGCAATGTGCTGGATGGCTTCGTTGTCGACGAGGCCGAAGTCATTTTTTGGGGCATGTGCCCCGATTGTTCAACCGCAATGCCCCGGTCACAGCCGTGATCGCAGCCCGATTCACCCACCCCTGGAAGGAATGCTGTGTCATCCGATAGCCGCCCACCTCAACCCGACACCTCGACCCAGAGCAATAGCGAAAGCGAAAGCCCCGCAATCTCCTCCCCCACCCCGCAGGATCACGCGCCGATGACCAACCGGGACTGGTGGCCCAACCAGATCGACGTGTCGATGCTGCACCCGCACCCGTCTCAGGCCAGCCCGCTCGGTGCTGATTTCGACTACCCGAAAGAGTTCGCCAAGCTCGACGTCGATGCGCTCAAGGCCGACGTCATGTCGGTGATGACCACCTCGCAGGACTGGTGGCCCGCCGACTATGGCCACTACGGTGGCCTGTTCATCCGGATGAGCTGGCACGCCGCCGGTACCTACCGCATCCAAGATGGTCGCGGCGGCGGTGGCCAGGGCATGCAGCGATTCGCTCCGCTCAACAGCTGGCCGGACAACGTCAGCCTGGACAAGGCACGCCGACTGCTGTGGCCGGTCAAGCAGAAGTACGGCAGCAAGATCTCCTGGGCGGACCTGATTATCTTCGCCGGGAACTGTGCCTTGGATTCGATGGGATTCAAGACCTTCGGCTTTGGGTTCGGTCGTGAGGACGTCTGGCAGCCCGAAGAGGTCATGTGGGGCGAAGAGGACGTCTGGCTGGGCACCGATAAGCGCTACTCGGGCAAGCGCGACCTCGCCCAACCCTACGGCGCGACCACCATGGGTTTGATCTACGTCAACCCCGAGGGGCCCGAGGGCAAGCCCGATCCGGTTGCCGCCGCGCACGACATTCGGGAAACCTTCGCCCGCATGGCGATGAACGACGAGGAGACCGCCGCACTGATCGTCGGCGGCCACAGCTTCGGCAAGACCCACGGTGCCGGCGACGCCGACCTGGTCGGTCCCGAGCCGGAGGCCGCCCCGATCGAACAGCAGGGGTTTGGCTGGAAGAGCTCGTTTGGTAGCGGCAAGGGCAAGGACGCGATCACCAGCGGTCTCGAAGTGGTCTGGACCCCGACCCCCACCCAGTGGGGTAACGGATTCCTGGAGCTGCTCTACGGCTACGAGTGGGAGCTCACCAAGAGTCCGGCCGGCGCGTGGCAGTTCACGGCCAAGGATGGTGCCGGCGCAGGCACGATCCCCGATCCGTTCGGCGGGCCGGGGCGCGCCCCGACGATGCTGGTCACCGACATATCGATGCGCGAGGACCCGATCTATCGGCGGATCACCCAGCGCTGGCTGGAACATCCGGAGGAGCTGACCGAGGCGTTCGCCAAGGCCTGGTACAAGCTGTTGCACCGGGACATGGGACCGGTCAGCCGCTACCTCGGACCCTGGGTTGCCGAGCCGCAGCTCTGGCAAGACCCGGTGCCCGACGTTGACCACGAGCTGGTTGACGCCAAGGACGTTGCGGCGCTGAAGAGCAAGGTGCTCGCGTCCGGCCTGACGGTTGCGCAGCTGGTCAAGACGGCATGGTCGGCGGCGAGCAGCTTCCGGCGCACCGACAAGCGCGGCGGTGCCAATGGAGGGCGGTTGCGTCTGGAACCGCAGAAGAGCTGGGAATCCAACGAGCCCGCAGACCTCGACCAGGTGCTGTCTGTGCTGGAGGGAATCCAGCAGGACTTCAACAGCTCGGCGGCCGGCGGCAAGAAGATTTCGCTTGCCGACCTGATCGTGTTGGCTGGCTCGGCAGCGGTCGAGAAGGCGGCCAAGGATGGCGGTCACGAGGTCTCGGTGCCGTTCTCCCCCGGGCGCACCGACGCATCGCAGGAGAACACCGACGTGGAGTCGTTCGCGGTGCTCGAACCGCGCGCGGACGGATTCCGCAACTATGTCCGGGTCGGTGAGAAGGCTCCGCTGGAGCACCTGCTGATCGAACGGGCGTATCGGCTCGGGGTGACGGCTCCGGAGATGACGGTGCTGGTTGGTGGGTTGCGTGCGCTGGGCGCCAATCACGGCGGCTCCAAGCATGGCGTGTTCACCGACAAGCCGGGCGTGCTGTCCAATGATTTCTTCGTGAACCTGCTCGATATGGGCACGGAGTGGAAGGCCTCGGACGCGGCGGAGAACGTCTACGAAGGGTGCGACCGCTCCTCGGGGCAGCTCAAGTGGACGGCCACCGCCAACGATCTGGTGTTCGGTTCGAACTCGGTGCTGCGCGCACTGGCCGAGGTCTATGCCCAAAGCGACGCCAAGCAGAAGTTCGCTGAGGACTTCGCCGCGGCGTGGGCCAAGGTCATGAACAACGACCGGTTCGATCTCGAGTAGTCCGGTATCGATTGCTGACTCGTAGTGACCCCCGTGAACCAATAGCTCGCGGGGCCACTGCGAGGGGCGGCGTCGGCCGGTTGGCTTCGCGGCCTACGCCGACGATGTTGGATTTCTTTGGCCGTCTTGCTCGCTGGTGTCAAACATGTGCCCGCCCAACGGATCTGGTGGAGTTATGACGGTTAGCGCGCCGGTGTCGGGGTGCACGCTGCAGGTACCGCTATCGACGTCGCGAACCGCGATAAGCCCGGCCAGGGTCGCGGAGATGTCGCGGCGCTGCCGGTTGCCGTCCGATACCACGTCGGGCACGGTGACATGCAGCAGCCTGGGCGTGGTGAGTAGATCGAAGCGGAACGCTTTTAGCATGGCGTAACACGCCACCACCATGACGATGGAGAACGGCAGGGCGGTGGCAATGGAAGCGGTCTGCAACGCGGTCAGCGACCCGGAGCCGCCAACCAGCAGCAATATCGCGGCGGCGGTCCCCTCGAGCACCGCCCAGTACACCCCGGTCAGCTTGGGCGGATCCAGCTCGCCACCCGCGGACAAGATGTCGATCACGAGCGAACCCGAGTCCGACGACGTGATGAAGAAGAACACGATCACTAGCACCGCAAGAACGCTGGTGATGACGCCGATGGGCAGATCGCCGAGCAATCGGAACAGCGACGTGTTGGTGTCCACGGCGCCGTTGACCAGCATGTCGCCGTCGTTTCGCTGGCGCAACAGCGCGGCGTCACCAAAGATGGTGAACCACAGCGAGGCAATCACGGTGGGTACCAGCAGCACCGCTCCAATGAACTCTCGGATCGTGCGCCCGCGCGATATCCGCGCGATGAACATCCCGACAAACGACGCCCAGCTGATCCACCAGCCCCAGTAGAAAATGGTCCAGTTGCCGAGCCAGCTGTCGTGCGAGAACGGCGCGGTGCGCAGCATGAACTGTGGCAGGGACTGGGCGTAGCCGCCCAAGTTCTGCACCCACGACTGCAGCAAGAAAAGTGTCGGTCCGAGTAACAGCACGAACAGGGCCAATAGGGCCGCCAATGCCATGTTGATGTTTGACAGCCACTTCAAACCCTTGCTGACACCGCTGACCACCGATGCCGTCGCGGCGGCGGTGATCGCGCCGATCATGGCGATGATCCACCAGTTGTTCGTCTTGATCCAGCCGAGATACTCCAGGCCGGAGGCAATCTGGGTGATGCCAAAGCCCAGTGATGTGGCGACACCGAACAGTGTTCCCACGATGGCAACGACATCGACCGCGTGTCCCAGCACGCCTTCGACTCGGCGCCGCCCCAAGACCGGCTCCAGCAGCCACCGCACCGACAAGGGGCGTCCCCGCCGATAGGTCATGTAGGCCATGCCGAGGCCAACCACCACGTAGATCGCCCACGCGTGCAGATCCCAGTGGAACAGGGTCAGTGCCATCGCCTGGTTGGCCGCCGCATCGGTGAGTGCGGGCACGCCGCGGGACTGAGGTGGATGGGCGTAGTGGCTGAGCGGCTCGGCCACACCGTAGAACACCAAACCGATGCCCATACCCGCGCTGAACAGCATCGCCAGCCATGCCCAAAAGCCGTACTCGGGTACCTCGTCGTCGCTGCCGAGCCGGATGGTGCCGATCTGCGAGATACCGCAGTAGAGCGCGAACACGACAAAAGCCGTGGCGACCAGGATGTACCACCACCCGACCCCAGCGGTGATTGCGGCGTTGAGCTTCACGAATGCATTGGCGGCGGTCTGCGCGTAGACGACTAAAACAACGATCATGGTCACGATCACCAATGACGCCGGAACGAAGACCAGGGCTCCGGCGTTGTTGATTAGCAGGCTTGTGAGCTGGGTTGATGATCTTTGGTGCCGCGCTATTGGGGCCGGAGTGTAGGCACGGGCTATCTGGAGAACGATCGAGTTGGTTACTGTTCGTCGTTGGTCTGGAGTTGCCCGTGCCTACCGTTTCAGTATTGCCTGTGTCGTCGGTTCCAGAGGTGTTCGACCGCTGGAGTCCTGGTGAGCGCAGCGAGCTCATCGGATCGGAGTTTCTCGATGTGTTGGCCTCGGTGCCGGACCCGAGGGACCCACGCGGTCGGAGGTATTCGCTGATGGCTTTGTTGGCGATCGCGGTTCTGGCCACTGCCGCGGGGATGCGCGGCTATGCTGGTTTTGCCACATGGGCGGCCACCGCTCCCGATGATGTGTTGGCCTAATTAGGGGTCCGGTTCCGGCGGCCCAGTGAGAAGACCTTCCGCGCTGTTTTGTCTCGGCTAGACCCCGCCGACCTCAACGCCAGGATGGGCAGTTACTTCACTGCACACGTGGCCAGCAGCGACCCCAGTGGATTGGTGCCGATCGCGTTGGACGGCAAGATGCTGCGTGGTGCTTTACGCGCCAAAGCGACAGCCACGCATCTCGTGTCGGTGTTCGCCCACCGTGCCCGATTGGTGCTCGGTCAACTCGCTGTCGCCGAGAAAAGCAATGAAATTCCCTGCGTACGTGCCCTGCTCACGCTGCTGCCGGGTAGCTTGCGGTGGCTGGTCACCGTGGATGCGATGCATACCCAGGTCGTCACCGCGAAGTTGATCTGCGCCACCTTGAAGTCGCACTACCTGATGATCGTCAAGTCCAACCAAGCCAAAATACTTGCGCGTATCACCGCGCTGCCCTGGGCCGAGGTGCCCACAGCCGCTACCGACGACTCCCGCGGCCACGGCCGTGTCGAGACCCGCACCCTGCAAATCATCACCGCTGCACGAGGAATCGGCTTCCCCTACGCAAAACAAATCATCCGGATCACTCGTGAACGCTTGATCACCGCCACCGACCAGCGCAGCGTGGAGGTGGTCTATGCCATCTGCAGCCTGCCGTTCGAGCACGCCCGCCCTACCGCGATCATGACCTGGATGCGTCAACACTGGGGAATCGAGAACAGCCTGCACTGGATACGCGACGTCACCTTCGACGAAGACCGTCAAAGGGCACATACCGGAAACGGCGCACAGGTCCTAGCAACGCTACGCAACACCGCGATCAATCTGCACCGCCTCAACGGCGCCGACAACATCGCCGAAGCCTGCCGGATCACCGCTTTGACCGCCAACCGCCGCCTAGACCTCCTCAATCCACAATTCCCCAGCTCACAAGCCTGCTAATCAACAACGCCGGAGCCCTGGAACGAAGACCGAGGGTTTGATACTTCGCCAAGCCTCGGCAACCACATTCGGGCGACCCGGATCGCTATCGGGCAGGTCGGGCAACGCCATCACACTCCCTTCTAGGCACGTCCTGGTCACCGACGTCGCTTCGCGGCTAACGCGAACGACCGTGACGAACGTGCGTGTCGAGTGGCCTCCGGCCGGAGCTCGCGAGCCTGATCTGTCACCGCCGTTCGAGCGGCCACGCGAGTAGGGAGACCCTCTTGGTGAACCTTCAGAGTTTCAGGGCTCCGGCGTTGTTGATTAGCAGGCTTGTGAGCTGGGTTGATGATCTTTGGTGCCGCGCTATTGGGGCCTGAGTGTAGGCACGGGCTATCTGGAGAACGATCGAGTTGGTTACTGTTCGTCGTTGGTCTGGAGTTGCCCGTGCCTACCGTTTCAGTATTGCCTGTGTCGTCGGTTCCAGAGGTGTTCGACCGCTGGAGTCCTGGTGAGCGCAGCGAGCTCATCGGATCGGAGTTTCTCGATGTGTTGGCCTCGGTGCCAGACCCGAGGGACCCACGCGGTCGGAGGTATTCGCTGATGGCTTTGTTGGCGATCGCGGTTCTGGCCACTGCCGCGGGGATGCGCGGCTATGCTGGTTTTGCCACATGGGCGGCCACCGCTCCCGATGATGTGTTGGCCTAATTAGGGGTCCGGTTCCGGCGGCCCAGTGAGAAGACCTTCCGCGCTGTTTTGTCTCGGCTAGACCCCGCCGACCTCAACGCCAGGATGGGCAGTTACTTCACTGCACACGTGGCCAGCAGCGACCCCAGTGGATTGGTGCCGATCGCGTTGGACGGCAAGATGCTGCGTGGTGCCTTTACGCGCCAAAGCGACAGCCACGCATCTCGTGTCGGTGTTCGCCCACCGTGCCCGATTGGTGCTCGGTCAACTCGCTGTCGCCGAGAAAAGCAATGAAATTCCCTGCGTACGTGCCCTGCTCACGCTGCTGCCGGGTAGCTTGCGGTGGCTGGTCACCGTGGATGCGATGCATACCCAGGTCGTCACCGCGAAGTTGATCTGCGCCACCTTGAAGTCGCACTACCTGATGATCGTCAAGTCCAACCAAGCCAAAATACTTGCGCGTATCACCGCGCTGCCCTGGGCCGAGGTGCCCGCAGCCGCTACCGATGACTCCCGCGGCCACGGCCGTGTCGAGACCCGCACCCTGCAAATCATCACCGCTGCACGAGGAATCGGCTTCCCCTACGCAAAACAAATCATCCGGATCACTCGTGAACGCTTGATCACCGCCACCGACCAGCGCAGCGTGGAGGTGGTCTATGCCATCTGCAGCCTGCCGTTCGAGCACGCCCGCCCTACCGCGATCATGACCTGGATGCGTCAACACTGGGGAATCGAGAACAGCCTGCACTGGATACGCGACGTCACCTTCGACGAAGACCGTCAAAGGGCACATACCGGAAACGGCGCACAGGTCCTAGCAACGCTACGCAACACCGCGATCAATCTGCACCGCCTCAACGGCGCCGACAACATCGCCGAAGCCTGCCGGATCACCGCTTTGACCGCCAACCGCCGCCTAGACCTCCTCAATCCACAATTCCCCAGCTCACAAGCCTGCTAATCAACAACGCCGGAGCCCTGTTCAGAGTTTGAACTCTGCCGGGCTGATATTACCGAGATGGCCGGAGGTTGTCGGGTGCAGGTGAAATTACCGATGCGGCTATCACACCCCCGAGTGGTTTTGCAACGCAATCGATACTGCCGGTGTCGCCGCGCGATATCACCTGGTCGTCGCAACGAAAGGGCAGGTGATACGGGACGGGGCCGAACGGTATTAGGCCAGGGCCTCGGTGAGGACCGACAGTATTTGCTGCCATATGCGTCTATGGAAGTACATGTGGCCGGCACCTTTGAGAACGGTCAGATGAGCGTTCGGCAGGGAGTTGGCCAGGATCTGTATATTCCCGACGTTCGACGCCAACTGGTCCTTTTCGCCGTAAATGAAGTGTATCGGGATTTCGAGTTCGCTTAGCTCGGTCCAGGTGTCGTCGATGCCCACCTGAACCTTGGTGTGATTATATGCTGGCTCGATGACTTCCGTTTCATAGAGGCGCTTGGTGTATTCATCGGCTAAGTCGGTGTCCAATTCAAAGCTGCCGTTGAGGTATCGCCAGACTTTGAAAAATTCTTCTTTGCCACGTTTGTAATCTGGGTACATCTTGTTGGACATCAGCACTTGCCAAATGGCGGCGAGCGTCTCGCTATCCGTCTCGGCGTATATGTTGTTACCCGTGGCGATTATCGGCGATGACATCAAGAACAGCTTCTCGACCCGTTCCGGGTATTTGACCGCGAACAGTTGAGCCACGGTGCTGCCGAGTGAATGTCCGATGAGTACAACGGTATTCAGATCATGGTCGGCTAGTATGGCTCGAACATCGTCAACCATTTCATCGATGGTGTATGGCGGATCAGCGTCGACATCCCTTGCCGGGGGGAAATGCGTTGAATCACCGATGTCACGGCTGTCGAAGCGTAAGACAAAATATCCTAGATCGGCGAGACGCTCGCAGAAGTTGCTGTTCCAGAAGATAGCTGGAGCCATCGCGCCGGATATGAGAAGGATTGCCCTGTCGGCACGGCTCCCAAAACTCTGCGTCCAGATTCTGACGCCCAGATTTTCAACGTACCGCCCCATAGGAACATCCTATGTCGACGGGTAATGGGGGTAGGACTGACGTGTGTTCTGCCGTACGGGGATAACCAATCCCGCTGAATTGAGGTCGCGCTAGGGCGGGTGTCACATCCCGGGATTGGTGCCCAAGCTCCGGCGTCGAGCGCTCGGGCGGGCTAGCAGCCGCGCAGTTGTTTGAGGGCGCGCGTCGGCGCTTCCCAAAACCCCAGCGGAGCAACATGTTTCGCTACCTGTATGGAAATGGAATTGCGTCGGCGCCGCAAGCTGCGCCGGGCGCGGCGGACAACAACCAGCGCAATGACCGTGAACGCCATGCCAGCCAGTGCCGTCCTGCGCCTGCGCCTGATCCGGCCCGAGCGGGTTGAGCCGGCCCGGCGGCCGCATAGGTAGCCGATGCAAAGTGCCGCCATGACCAGCACTGAGGTGACGGCAAGCGCTGGCATGAACTGAGCATCGTTGTCCGCCGTCGCGGCGAGATCACGGGGCAGATACGCCTTGGCCACCATGTGAACGCGGTGGTCCCCGGCGTGGGCGGACCCCCGAAGGCGATCAGCGCTCGACGCGGAAGCGCTTCAACCGCGACGTGGCCCCCGCCACCAATTCAACTCGGCTTCTCGGCAGTTGAAGGTGGGCGGCGAGCAACCGGGCTGCGGCTTCGTTGGCCTTACCGTCGACCGCCCGCTCGCGTACATAGATGGTTAGCTCGGCATCGGAACCCGTCTCGACCAGGGGGCCTTTGCGACTACCCGGCTTGACCCGGACGACGACGATGTCGGTCATGCTTGGTGAGGCTACCGACCGGCCAACCGCTGATGCGTCATCCGCGCCCGAAGGCCATGCTGGTCAACCGAGGGCGGCGCACCGTTCGAGTAGGCCTAGCGATGGTGGCTGCCGGAACGCCAGGACCATGTGTTCGCAGCCAAGCCTGCTGAACTCGGGTAACAGGGCAAGTTGGCGGTCAACCTGGTTCTCGAGTGCCGGGTGCCTCGTGCCACCCGGCGCCGATGCCGACGTGCAGTCGACCGACGCAGATGTGGTCGACGGTCACTGCCATTTTCGCCAGGATCGCCGGATGGCCAAAGATCACACCGGTTACCAGCGGGTCGATCCTCGTCCGTTGGGTAACAGCTGCCATGGCGGCCAGCGTCGTCCAGCTCTCGAACGTCGGCTCGGCGAGTTCCGCCGGCCCACAAGAGTGGTCCCAGTCCCAAATCCCTTCGAAGCTAGGGCGATCCGCGGCCTGCCGCAACTGCTGCAGTGCGGAGTATTCGAAGCTCAGGTGGAACTCGACCGATATCCGCATGCGGCGATATTTAGGCCGTTGCGGTGTGTGTGCGGCGCGGTCATTGAGTATCAAAGTGCAGTGCGGTGCATGGCGTGGGGGCCAATTCTTCAAAGCCTGCCAACAGGTGCCGAAGTGGCTAACATCTTCCTGTGCGCGCTTTGTTTGCCCGTAGGTCGGTCCAATTTGGAGTTGGGGCGGTCGCGGTAGCTGCGGCCCTAACGATCGCCGCAGCGGTGCTGCCGCCGGGAACGCCCGGTGCGGCGCCGTCAACCGATGCGGCGAACTGCCCTCAGGTGCAGGGCTCCGGCGTTGTTGATTAGCAGGCTTGTGAGCTGGGTTGATGATCTTTGGTGCCGCGCTATTGGGGCCGGAGTGTAGGCACGGGCTATCTGGAGAACGATCGAGTTGGTTACTGTTCGTCGTTGGTCTGGAGTTGCCCGTGCCTACCGTTTCAGTATTGCCTGTGTCGTCGGTTCCAGAGGTGTTCGACCGCTGGAGTCCTGGTGAGCGCAGCGAGCTCATCGGATCGGAGTTTCTCGATGTGTTGGCCTCGGTGCCGGACCCGAGGGACCCACGCGGTCGGAGGTATTCGCTGATGGCTTTGTTGGCGATCGCGGTTCTGGCCACTGCCGCGGGGATGCGCGGCTATGCTGTTTTTGCTACATGGGCGGCCACCGCTCCCGATGATGTGTTGGCCTAATTAGGGGTCCGGTTCCGGCGGCCCAGTGAGAAGACCTTCCGCGCTGTTTTGTCTCGGCTAGACCCCGCCGACCTCAACGCCAGGATGGGCAGTTACTTCACTGCACACGTGGCCAGCAGCGGCCCCAGTGGATTGGTGCCGATCGCGTTGGACGGCAAGATGCTGCGTGGTGCTTTACGCGCCAAAGCGACAGCCACGCATCTCGTGTCGGTGTTCGCCCACCGTGCCCGATTGGTGCTCGGTCAACTCGCTGTCGCCGAGAAAAGCAATGAAATTCCCTGCGTACATGCCCTGCTCACGCTGCTGCCGGGTAGCTTGCGGTGGCTGGTCACCGTGGATGCGATGCATACCCAGGTCGTCACCGCGAAGTTGATCTGCGCCACTTTGAAGTCGCACTACCTGATGATCGTCAAGTCCAACCAAGCCAAAATACTTGCGCGTATCACCGCGCTGCCCTGGGCCGAGGTGCCCGCAGCCGCTACCGACGAC
The DNA here is from genome assembly GCF_022354805.1 of Mycobacterium liflandii. Taxonomy (NCBI): domain Bacteria; kingdom Bacillati; phylum Actinomycetota; class Actinomycetes; order Mycobacteriales; family Mycobacteriaceae; genus Mycobacterium; species Mycobacterium liflandii. Next base: position 3,647,081 of record NZ_CP023138.1, read on the forward strand.
TCCCGCGGCCACGGCCGTGTCGAGACCCGCACCCTGCAAATCATCACCGCTGCACGAGGAATCGGCTTCCCCTACGCAAAACAAATCATCCGGATCACTCGTGAACGCTTGATCACCGCCACCGACCAGCGCAGCGTGGAGGTGGTCTATGCCATCTGCAGCCTGCCGTTCGAGCACGCCCGCCCTACCGCGATCATGACCTGGATGCGTCAACACTGGGGAATCGAGAACAGCCTGCACTGGATACGCGACGTCACCTTCGACGAAGACCGTCAAAGGGCACATACCGGAAACGGCGCACAGGTCCTAGCAACGCTACGCAACACCGCGATCAATCTGCACCGCCTCAACGGCGCCGACAACATCGCCGAAGCCTGCCGGATCACCGCTTTGACCGCCAACCGCCGCCTAGACCTCCTCAATCCACAATTCCCCAGCTCACAAGCCTGCTAATCAACAACGCCGGAGCCCTGCGAGAAACTCCGATCCGATGAGCTCGCTGCGCTCACCAGGACTCCAGCGGTCGAACACCTCTGGAACCGACGACACAGGCAATACTGAAACGGTAGGCACGGGCAACTCCAGACCAACGACGAACAGTAACCAACTCGATCGTTCTCCAGATAGCCCGTGCCTACACTCCGGTCCCAATAGCGCGGCACCAAAGATCATCAACCCAGCTCACAAGCCTGCTAATCAACAACGCCGGAGCCCTGGGTCGTAGCCCAACTCAACGACGTCGCGCAGACCGGGCTCAATGCCATCGAGCACCGAATCGGGCACAATGCCGCGCAGTGGTTGCAACAAAGGCAAGTGCTCGTTCGGGATCAAGATATAGGTGGTGTTGACGTCCGGCGAGGACACCGGCAGCACCACGCCCGCCGCCACTTGATCAGGCGTGAGCCCGTAGTAGAGGCTGTGCGAATAGGAGATACCCAACAGCGCATTGACGTCCGCGACGACATTGAGCGGGTACTGCGGGAAATCGGCAAAGCCGTCATATTGGGTCGTGTAGACCGTCGTCGGGTACTCGGTGACCGGCGTCGCGCCATTGAATGTCAGACCCACTGATTGGATATACAGACCTGGAAAACGCGCCAGGATCCCGCCGTTCGGATTGTTCGGATTGCCGAGCAATACGAACGAGAGGTCCTCGGGGCTCGGCCTGCTATCGATGGGCAGGCTCTGCAGATGCCGCATCTCCAGGGTCGCCACCGAAGCGCCCTGCGAAAAGCCGGCAACGACAACGCGATTCCCGTCGGCGAGTTGTTGCGTGATCGCGGCGTGCAAGTAGCTGGCTCCCGTAGCGGCCGATTCATCGAAGGTCAGGTTGGGAATCCCGGTGAACGGCTGGAACTGCGCGGGTGTCTGTACGCCGAAAAGCGAATCGCCAAAATAGTGCGGTGCGACGAACAGGTCGTAGACCTCCCGCATGAAGCGATACGACGGTCGCGGGGTTCCGGTGGAGCCCACGACCAAGACCGAGCGCCCGCCGGACAGCAAGGCCGAACTCATCAGCGCGTCAACGCCGGACGCTCCCGCGGAGGCGGCGCCGGCCCCAGACCATGCCCTGCCCGGCGCCGTCAACCCGGTGAGTAACTCCTGCTGCACGTTGCGCAACAGCGCCGCGTTGCCGGTTTCCGCGTCCGCGTACCAACCCGCGGTCCGATCGAGGGCCTGCACCAATTGGTCGTGGTAGGTGGCCAGCTGGCCGCCCAGGAGCTGATATTCCTGGGCGTGGGTGCTCATCAACGCCGCGATCCCCGCCGATACCTCGTCAGCAGCCGCGGGAAGAAGCCGCGTGGTCAGGGCCGCGGCCGCCGCGTTGGCCGCCTCGATTGCCGATCCGATGCCCGTTAGTTGGGACGCCGCGGCGACCACCGTCTCCGGCGCGGTGACCACGAACGACATCCCACCCCCCTCCGCCGCCTGACCCAGGCAGCTCTGGCAAGGTCAGCCGCCCAGCACATCTAGCAGGGCGGATGCTATCGCGATCCGGCGAACTCTGGTGGGTGATTCGCCGAGATCACTGCCGCCCACCCGGTGGGGCCGCCGGCCGCGGGACCAATTGGCGATCGGTACCATCGGTTGACCCACAGCGCCCATGGTCAGGGGATCTTCGTGAGCGATACCGACAACGACAAAGACATCGAGAAGTTCGACCCGGGCCTGACCCGGCGCATGATCGGTGTGATGCGGCCGGTGGTGAAGACGTACTTCCGCTCCGAGGTCCACGGCTTGGACTCGTTTCCGCCGGGCGGGGCGCTGGTGGTGGGCAACCACTCCGGTGGCATGTTCCCGATGGACGTCCCGATCTTCAGCGTCGACTTCTACGACAAGTTCGGTTATGACCGGCCGGTCTACACGCTCAGCCACGACATCCTGTTCATGGGCGCGACCGGGTCGTTCTTTCGGCGCACCGGCTACATCCGGGCCAGCCGAGACAATGCGGCAAAGGCATTGCGCTCCGGCGGGGTGGTGATCGTGTTTCCCGGTGGCGACTACGACGCGCACCGGCCCACGCTTTCGGAAAACGTCATCGACTTCAACGGCCGCAAGGGGTACGTCAGCACCGCGATCGAAGCCGGTGTCCCCATCGTGCCCGCGGTGTCCATCGGCGGACAGGAAACCCAGCTCTACCTGTCCCGGGGCACCTGGCTCGCCGAACGGCTTGGGCTAAAGCGGTTGCTGCGCAGCGATATTCTGCCCCTCTCGTTCGGCTTCCCGTTCGGATTCAGCGCGGCTATCCCGCCCAACCTGCCGCTGCCGACCAAGATCGTCACCGAGGTGCTGGATCCGATCGACGTCATCGCCCAATTCGGCGAGGATCCCGACGTGGACCAGGTCGACCAACATGTTCGTTCGGTGATGCAGGAGGCTCTCACCAGGCTGGCCGCCACTCGTCGATTCCCGATTCTGGGCTGAGCCATGGCGCCTCGCATCGACCAGATCCTGGGTCTGATCACCACGTTGGCGCGGTCCGGTCTGATCGCCCCGATGCGGCCGGACCGGTACCTGAAGATCGCCGCCGCCATGCGTCGCGAGGGGATGGGATTCACTGCGGGATTCGCGGCAGCCGCCCAGCGCTGCCCAGATCGGCCGGGCCTGGTCGACGAGTTGGGCACGCTGACCTGGCGGCAGCTCGACGAGCGCAGCAACGCGCTGGCCGCAGCGCTGCAGGCACTGCCGGCCGGCTCGCCCAAGATCGTCGGAATCATGTGCCGCAACCATCGCGGGTTCGTCGAAGCGCTGGTGGCGGCCAACCGGATCGGTGCCGACATTCTGCTGCTCAATACCGCATTCGCGGGTCCGGCGCTGGCCGATGTGGTGGCCCGCGAAGGCCTCGACACCGTCATCTACGACGAAGAATTCACCGCCACGGTCGACCGCGCATTTGATGGCCGGCCACAGGCCACTCGAATCGTCGCGTGGTCTGATGGACAGCACGACCTGACCGCCGAACAGCTCGTCAACGCCCACCTGGGTGACCAGCCCGAGCGCACCGGCCGCACCGGGCGGCTGATCCTGCTGACTTCAGGCACCACCGGAACGCCTAAGGGCGCCAAGCATTCTGGAGGTAGCGGCGGAATCGGCACCCTGAAAGCGATTCTGGACCGCACACCGTGGCGAGCCGAACAGCCCATCGTGATCGTGGCGCCGATGTTCCACGCCTGGGGCTTCTCACAGCTGGTACTGGCCGCATCACTGGCATGCACGATCGTCACCCGCCGCAAGTTCGACCCGGAAGCGACGCTGGACCTCATCGACCGCCATCGGGCGACCGGCCTGGTGGTGGTGCCGGTGATGTTCGACCGCATCATGGAACTGCCCACCAAGGTGCTCAACCGCTACAGCGGCCGCACATTGCGGTTTGCCGCGGCGTCCGGTTCCCGGATGCGCCCCGACGTCGTCGTCGCGTTCATGAACCGATTCGGCGACGTGATCTACAACAACTACAACGCGACCGAGGCCGGGATGATCGCCACCGCGACGCCGGCAGACCTGCGTGCCGCACCCGACACCGCGGGCCGCCCCGCCGAAGGAACCGAAATCCGGATCCTGGACCAGGAATTCAACGAAGTGCCGGAGGGCGAGGTCGGCAGCATCTTTGTCTGCAACGACAGCCAGTTCGACGGATACACATCGGGCACCACCAAGGATTTCCAGGCCGGCTTCATGTCGTCGGGCGACGTGGGCTACCTGGACCGCAACGGACGGCTGTTCGTGGTCGGGCGCGACGACGAAATGATCGTCTCCGGAGGAGAGAACGTCTACCCGATCGAGGTGGAAAAGACCCTTGCTACCCATCCCGAAGTCGCGGAGGCCGCGGTGATCGGCGTCGACGATGAACAGTACGGACAGCGGCTGGCCGCATTCGTGGTGCTCGAACCCGACGCTGATCTTGATGAGTGAGAATGCCGCCCCCGAAACCCTCAAACAACATGTGCGCGACAACCTGGCCAACTACAAGGTGCCCCGCGAAATCGCGGTTCTCGACGAGTTGCCCCGCGGTAGTACCGGCAAGATATTGCGTGCCGAACTGCAGGCAAAGGTCTGCGGCACATGAGGGGCGATCGACTGCGCAAGCTGGCCCGCCGGCCCCGGCCCCTGACCCGGGCGACGGCCGAACTCGTCAACGCCGCCAACGGATTACGGCCCATCAGCCGCAACCCCTATGCCGCCTTTTTCGTGTTCTGGCTTGGCTGGCCGACCTCGGAGGTGCCTGGTCTTTACCTGACCGCGTCAGTGGTGGACGCGCTGCGCCGCGGACGACGCGGTGATTTCGCCGGGCCGAAGGGCAAAGTCGCGTTGGCCCTTACCGCCGCGGCCTGGGCAACGCTGGGCGTGATCCGCTGCCGCGGCATCACCACCCCCGGCCCGGTCCTCGAGGAGGGGTTGACCGAAGGACTGGGGGCTGACTACGCCCAGGAGTTGGCCACCCTGCCGACCGAGCCGACGCGGCGGGGACGACGCAACCTCCCCCTGCGCACGACCGTGGCACGCCGACTCTATGTGGAGAAGACCAACATCGTGGCCTACGGCCCACACCGCCGTGCCAACCTGGCCGACATCTGGCGGCGACGCGATCTGCCGCGCGACGGCAAGGCCCCGGTGCTGGTGCAGGTGCCCGGTGGCGCCTGGGTCCTCGGATGGCGCCGCCCCCAGGCGTATCCCCTGATGAGCAACCTGGTTTCGCGTGGCTGGGTCTGTGTGTCGCTGAACTATCGGGTCTCTCCCCTACACACCTGGCCGGCGCATATCGTCGACGTCAAGCGCGCGCTGGCCTGGGTGAAAGAAAACATCGCCGACTACGGCGGCGACCCGGACTTCGTGGCGATCAGCGGCGGTTCAGCGGGCGGCCACCTGTCCGCGCTGGCGGCTCTGACCCCCAACGAACCCAGGTTTCAACCCGGCTTCGAGGAAGCCGACACCTCTGTGGCGGCAGCGGTTCCCATCTATGGCCGCTACGACTGGTATTCGACCGAGGCCGAGGGGCGACCTGAATTCGTCGAATTGCTAGCGCGTTTCGTGGTGAAACGGAAATTCCGCGACCACCGCGAGGTCTTCGTCGATGCTTCGCCAATCCACCATGTACGGGCCGACGCACCACCGTTCTTCGTGCTACACGGCCAAGACGACTCCCTCATCCCGGTCGTCGAAGCTCGAGAGTTCGTCGAAGAACTACGGGCGGTGTCGAAGTCCCCGGTCGCCTACGCCGAATTGCCCAACGCCCAGCATGCCTTCGACATCTTCGGTTCCCCACGCGCGCATAAGACTTCCGAAGCCGTGGCCCGGTTCCTGTCCTGGGTGTACGTCACCAACGGCCCGGGCCCACGCTAGCTAGAGACCAGCCGCGCGTTCGAGCTCGGCCAGCGCCGGTTCGATGAGGTCGGCCATCTCGTCGATGTCATTGGCTACCTCGGGTGTCGTCACGAACCCGAAGTCCAGATGCTCCTGATACGAGAAGCAGGTGATGTTCAACGCCACGTCCATCACCGGCGGCCCTAGCGGCACCAAGGAGTCCAGCCGCGCACCCGCCATATAGAGGGGGAATTGCGGGCCGGGGACGTTAGATACGACGAGGTTGATCGGGGCCAGGTTATGGGAAAGCCCGGTAGCGGTGTACGCGCGGGCGGCCAGATGGAGCAGACCTGGCGGGGTGGTCTCGGTAAGCCCCATGATCTGATGCGCCGAGAGCGCCTTGGCCATCTCTTTGGCGTTCTGGGTGCTCTCGTGAATGGCCTTGAGACGCTCGGCCGGATCATTGATGTGGGTCGCCAGCGACGCCGTCATCGAGCTGATCTGGTTGCCGACGTCCTCCTTGGTTTGATCGGTGCGGGTGGACACCGGGATCTGCGCGATGAGCGGCTTGGCGGGCAGCTCGTCGCGCTTCTTCAGGTATTCCCGCGCCGCCCCGGCCACCGTCGCCAGCACAACGTCGTTGAGTTTGACGCCGAAGGCATCCTTGACCGCCTTGGCTCTTGCCAGTTCAATGCGGCACCCACTGACCCGCCGGTGCGGCGACACATGTGCGTTGAACCGGGTCTTGGGTGCATCGAAGTAGCGGGGTGGCCTGGCGCTCACGCCCAGCGCCGCGATCTGCTGGCGCACGGTTTGCTCCACCAGCCGTGCGATGCGGAACGGGGTCATGATTCCCACGTTGATCAGGGCACCCACCGCGCGGCGCTCCAGCCTGGGGATCTGGAATCCGACGAATCCAACTGTTTCCTCTTGCGGCGGCCGAGGTTCGGGCGTGACATCCAGCAGGATCTCACCTAACCCGGCACCCGAGACACCGTCGACAATGGCGTGGTGCATCTTGGTCAGGGTGGCGATGCGCCCGCCTTCGACACCCTCGATGACCCAGAGTTCCCACAGCGGTCGAGAGCGATCAAGCTTGTAGGACATGAGCCGACCGACGAGTTCCTCGAGCTCGCGCCGGCCGCCCGGCGCGGGGACTCCGATTCGCCGCACGTGAAAGTCGACGTCCAGATCCTGGTCTTCGACGAACCAGGGCCGGTCCAGCCCCAGCGGGGCCCCGGTGACTCTCCAGCGCAGCTGTGGGATCTCCGGGAGCCGTTCGATGAGTAGTTCGCGCAACCGCTGAAAGCTGTAGTCGGGCGCATCGGTCGGATCGCAAATCGCCAGCGCACCAACATGCATGTGCCAGCCTGCGGTCTCCGCAGACCAGAACGCCGCATCAACACTCGAGAGCCGCCTCATTGGGCGACCATAACCTCCCGTGAGCTGCTAGGGCCAGCACTCCCAGAAATCTCACAACGCGCCGTCGTCGTGCGACGGACCCGCAAGCAGTGCTTGCGCGGACTACGCATCCTCGAGCAAGTCGGGCGTCACCGCCGATTCGGTGTCGGGAATTCCTTCCACCTTCGCCTTGCGATCGGCCATCGACAGCAGCCGCCGAATCCGACCCGCCACAGCATCTTTCGTCATCGGTGGATCGGCGAGGCGGCCCAGCTCCTCCAGCGACGCCTGGCGATGCTCGACACGCAGTTTGCCGGCCGAGGCCAGATGATCGGGCACCGTGTCACCGAGGATCTCCAGCGCTCGTTCCACCCTGGCGGCCGCCGCCACCGCCGCGCGCGCCGAGCGGCGCAGATTGGCATCATCGAAATTGGCCAGCCGGTTGGCCGTCGCGCGCACCTCGCGACGCATCCGGCGCTCTTCCCAGACCAGCCTGGTGTCCTGCGCCCCCATTCGGGTCAGCAGGGCACCGATCGCCTCGCCGTCGCGCACCACCACGCGATCGGCTCCGCGGACCTCACGGGCCTTGGCACCCACCCCGAGCCTGCGGGCGGCCCCCACCAGCGCCAGGGCAGCTTCCGGGCCCGGGCAGCTGACCTCGAGGGCCGACGAGCGCCCGGGTTCGGTCAGTGACCCATGCGCCAGAAAGGCGCCCCGCCACGCGGCTTCCGCGTCGCCGATACTGCCGCCGACCACCTGGGCCGGCAGGCCACGCACCGGACGGCCCCGCATGTCGAGCAGTCCGGTCTGACGCGCCAGCGCTTCGCCGTCGTTGGCGACCCGCAGCACGTACCGGGTGTTCTTGCGGATCCCGCTGGCCGACAGCACGTGCACCACCGCGCTGTAGCCATAGAGGTCGAAGATGTCTTTGCGCAGCCGCCGCGCGATGCTGCCCAGATCCACCTCGGCCTCGACGACGACGCGCCCAGCCACTATGTGCAGGCCCCCGGCGAATCTGAGCAGCGAAGTGACCTCAGCGCGCCGGGCGCTGACCGATTTGACTACTAGGCGACTCAGTTCGTCCTTGACTTCAGTCGTCATCGCCACGCGTCGTCACCCTTCGGTTTGTTGCCACCCGCCCCGGGCCCGCCGGTCTGTTGACGTCCGCCCTCGATCGGTATCTCCTGCGGACTCGTCACCGGAGGCGTCGTGAGGTCCCTGTCACGGACCCGCACTGCACCCAGGACGGCCGCTAGCTTGCCCGGGTCATGTAAAGGTGTACCAGGTCGGGCAACGTCGGCGAAGTGGACCTCGGCCTGAAGCATTGTTGCCGTGCGGCGAAGTTGCTCCTTCTCTCGATCGCTAGGCACCCGGTCCGCGTCGATGATTATGTCGTGGACCGTGAACCCCGGGGCATGCTGGGCCAGGACGTGCAGGTGACGCTCAACCGAGAAACCGGCCGTCTCCCCCGGCTCGGCCACCAGGTTGAGCACCAGCGCGCGACGCGCCGACGTGGCCTGCAACGCCGCGAACAGCCCCGGCACCAGCACATGCGGAATCACACTGGTAAACCACGACCCGGGACCTAAGACGATGAGATCGGCAGCCATGATGGCGTCGACGGCCTGGCGGGTCGCCGGTGGGTCGGCCGGCCGCAACCGCACCCGTCTCACCTTTCCCGGGGTGGTGGCCACCGCCACCTGGCCGCGGATCAGCCGGAACATCCGCGGATCAGACTCCAGCCCGGAAACGTCGGCTTCGATCTGCAGCGCAATCGGACACATCGGCAGCACCCGGCCCTTGACACCGAGGATGCGTCCGAGTTCGTCGAGCGCGGCTACCGGATCGGCCAGCACCTCGGACAGGCCGGCCAGCAACAGGTTGCCGATCGGATGCCCGGCCAGCGCGCCGCTGCCACCGAACCGGTGCTGCAGAATGGTCGCCCAAAGTCGGCCGTACGGACTGTCGGATGCCAAGGCCGCCAGCGCCATTCGCAAATCACCCGGCGGTATCACGTCGAGTTCGCTACGTAGCCGACCCGAGGATCCACCGTCGTCGGCAACGGTCACGATCGCGGTGACGTAGGGAGTGAGCCGACGAGCCGCCGACAGCGTCGCGTATAGCCCGTGTCCGCCACCCAAAGCAACGATGCTGTGGCTCGCCGGTGAATTCATTCGCGGCCCAGATCCCGGTGCAGTACCCGCACCGAAAGTCGCGAATTCGACCGCAGCAGCCCCACCAGTGCTTCGGCGATGGCGACGCTGCGATGCTTGCCACCGGTGCAGCCGATCGCGACCGTCATGTAGCGCTTGCCCTCCCGGCGATAGCCCTCCACGACCAGGGATAGCAGCTCATGGTAGGTCTGCAGAAACTCGGACGCACCAGGCCGGCCCAGGACGTAGTCGCTGACCGCCTGGTGTTGGCCGGTCAGTGGGCGCAGCTCGTCGACCCAGTGCGGGTTGGGCAAAAACCGCACGTCCATGACCATGTCCGCGTCCATCGGCAGTCCGTACTTGAAGCCGAAGGACTCCACGGTGACGCTGGTGATCGCCGCGGCGTCGCCGCCGAAAGCTCGTTCGATGTTCTCCCGCAGCCCGCGCACCGAGAGCGTGGACGTGTCGATGATGAGGTCAGCGGTGGCGCGCACCGGCTCGAGCATCTTGCGCTCGGCGGCGATCCCCTCGGCAAGTGTGTGCCCGCCCTGCAGCGGGTGGCTATGGCGATTCTGTTCGTAGCGGCGCACCAACATGTCGTCGGACGCCTCCATGAACACCACTCGGGGGTGATGTTGCGGGTGGCCAGTTCGTTGCGCACCGAATCCAGGTCGCCGGTGAAGCCCCGTGACCGAACGTCCATCACCACGGCGAGTTGGGTGATGCGCGATCCGGCCGCCAGCCCGAAATCCACCATTCGGGTGATCAGCTGCGGAGGCAGGTTATCCGCGACATACCAGCCCAGGTCCTCTAGTACCTTGGCCGCCGTGCCGCGGCCCGCCCCGGACAGCCCGGTCACCAGCACCACGTCGATACCGGCCGAGGCGTCGCCTTCTGGACCGGGCAGATTTCCGCCACCCGCAATATGGTTGGTCATTGGGCACCCCCCGGCTGGTCGGGACGCAACGCCTCGAGCACGGCAGTTGCCGTTGCTACGCCAATACCCGGTACCGCGGTGATCTGGTCGACGGTGGCCTCCTTGAGGCGGGCTATCGATCCGAAATGGGTGACGAGCGCCTTGCGACGGTGCTCTCCCAATCCGGGCACCGCATCCAGCGCCGACGCCGTCATCCGCTTGGATCGCTTGCTCCGATGGTAGGTGATGCCGAATCGGTGCGCCTCGTCGCGCACCCGCTGCAGCAAGTAAAGGCCCTCGCTGTTACGCGGCATGATGATCGGATCCGGCTCGGAGGGCACCCATACTTCTTCCAGCCGCTTGGCCAGGCCGATCACCGCGACGTCGCCGATACCCAGCTCCTCGAGAACGGCGCTGGTGGCGTTGACCTGCGGCGCACCGCCGTCAACGACATAGAGATTGGGCGGATAGGCGAATCGGCGAGATTTTCCTTCCGGGGAAAGCAGATTCGGATCGTTCTGTTCACTCAGGTGGCGCTGGAACCGGCGTCGAGTCACTTCGGCAATGGATGCGACGTCGTCGGAGCGGCCCTGCCCAGCCGCTTCCCGGATGGCGAAGTGGCGGTAGTCGGACTTGCGCGGTAGGCCGTCCTCAAAAACCACCAGCGAGGCGACCACATCGGTGCCCTGCACGTGGCTGATGTCGACGCACTCGATGCGCAACGGCGCATCGGCTATCCCGAGCGCCTCCTGAATATTCTGCAGTGCAGCAGATCTGGCGTTGAAGTCACCGGCCCGCTTCAGCTTGTGCTGCTGCAGCGCCTCTTTCGCATTTCGCTGCACGGTTTCGGCCAGCGCGCGCTTGTCTCCGCGGCGCGGCACGCGCAGCGTGACCCGCGAGCCGCGCAAGCCGGACAACCAGCTGGACAGTTGGTCGGCGTTGGAGGGCAGGCACGGCACCAGTACCTCGCGGGGAACCGGGTTGACCGACTCATCGGCGGCACCGCCCAACTCCGCCTGGTCGCCATAGAACTGAGCCAGGAATTGCTCCACCAACTGTTCCTCGACCGAAACATCTGGTGCACTGGGCTTTTCGACCACCCAGCCGCGCTGACCGCGGACCCGACCGCCGCGGACATGGAACACCTGCACCGCCGCCTCGAGTTCGTCGTCGGCAAATGCCACCACGTCCGCGTCGGTGCCGTCCCCCAGCACCACCGCTTGCTTTTCCATCGCGCGCTTCAATGCAGACCGGTCATCTCGCAGCCGTGCGGCGCGCTCGAAGTCGAGGTTCTCCGCAGCGGCGTTCATCTGCTGTTCCAGCTCGCGGGCGTATCGGTCGGTCTTACCGGAGAGAAAGTCGCAGAAATCATCGACAATCTGGCGATGCTGCTCTTTGCTGACCCTGCCGATACAGGGAGCCGAGCACTTGTCGATATAGCCGAGCAGGCATGGCCTGTCTATCTGCTTGTGCCGCTTGAACACTCCCATCGAGCAGGTGCGCGCCGGAAACACCCGGGTAAGCAGATCCACTGTCTCGCGGATCGCCCACGCGTGCGAGTAGGGCCCGAAATAGCGGACCCCTTTGCGCCGTGGACCGCGATAGACCATGAGCCGGGGAAAATCTTCGTTGAGCGTGACGGCCAGCACCGGATATGACTTGTCATCGCGGTAGCGAACGTTGAAGCGAGGATCGAATTCCTTGATCCAGTTGTACTCGAGCTGCAGCGCCTCGACTTCTGTGTTGACCACCGTCCACTCGACCTTTGCGGCGGTGGTCACCATCTGGCGGGTCCTCGGCTGCAAGTGCGCGATGTCGGCAAAATACGACGTCAGCCTGCTGCGCAGGCTCTTGGCCTTGCCGACATAGATGACTCGCACATGCGGGTCCCGGAATCGGTACACCCCCGGCTCGACCGGGATGGACCCGGGCGCGGGGCGATACGTCGCGGGATCTGGCACGTACCCAGGCTAGTAGCCGCTAGAAGGGCGGCGGCTCGTCGGGACCGATTGTCGGCTCCGGGGTGTCGTACCGGTCGGCGTGGACGCCGCCGACGGCTTCCAGTGCCCTGCGATTGCATCGGCGCTCGGTGTCGATGCGATTCGCCCGGTTTTGTGCGCGGGTTCGGGCACGGGTCGGCATCCTCGCCGCTCGGCCAGCGCGGGGGCTGCCGGCCGTGCCCACGATTGGCGGTAGCTCCCCGGTCGGCACGCATAGGTTCCGAAACAGCAGCGCGCTACCCGGGGTGGTCACGTAGGTGTGCCCGTCGGGCAGCAGCCAGATCACCGTGCCGTCGGGTAGCTGCAGGTCGCGCCAGCCCCAGAACGTTTTCAGCAGATGGTGTTTGCGGCACAGGCACTTCAGGTTCGACGCGTGCGTGTGCCCGCCGTCACCGTATGCAACGGTATGGTCCAGATCACAGCAAACTGCCGGCTGGTCGCAGCCGGGTGCTCGACACGTCAGATCACGGCACCGCACGAATTCGGCGAGCCCCGCTGATGGCGCGTATCCGGACTCGGGGCGCCCTGACGGTCGCATCAGCGGCCGCAGTGTGGCGACCTTGGCCAGCTCGGCGATCAACGAGGCCGGGATCAGCCCTTCGGCGCCGAGCAACACAGCGGGCGTGTGACCGGTTCCGTCGACAGTCGATTGATCGGCAACGACGTGAATCACCACCTTGCTCGGAGCTGACCGCGCTGCGGCAGTGCAATCGGCGGACGTGCAGCCGCACGCCAACCGATCACTGCCCGCCACCAGCGCCCCCACCGCGTCGGCACGGCGCTGCTCACGGGTGCGCGGGTCGGCGGCGCACACCGTGTTCGCAAGCTCGTCGAGGCGCCGGTCAAAGGCTCGCCCCGCGGTCGCGAGCACGCTTCCGGCCAGCGCGGCCAAGCCCGAACCGTCGGCGATCACATCCACATCGACGAATCGACCGTCGGCCGCCTCGGCAACGCGGCGCACGGCATCGCGATCGACATCGGCCACCACTTGATCGACCGCAACGGACAGCCGACCTCGAGTTACCGCAGGACATCGCGCCAACAGCGCGGCGAGCTGTGCGTCCACCTTCGCCAGCACCTCGGCGTCGGTGATGAGGTCGGTGCGAAACACGATCGTCTGGAATGCCCGGTAATCGATATCTCCGGCGCGGAAGGCCTGCCCCACCTTCGGCAATCGGTTGCGCATCGCCATCGCATAACGCAAATAGCTCGAGCCTATCACCACGCTGGTTCGCAATGCGGCAGCCACCTGCGCGGCGACCGCCTCCCAAGTATCCGTCGCCCATTCGGCACGGTCGCCGGACTCCCGGCACCTTAGCACGAACAATGCACCGACCACGTCCAGCCGTTCGGCCGCGGCCGCAGCCTCCCGGCGAGATGCCTCTCGCGCCCTCTCCAACAGCGCATTCGACTCCGCCGTCGGACGGGAGGCATACCAATACTCGAACATACGTTCGACCATAGCAGCCGATGGCGACACTTCCCCCGACTCGTGTCAGACCCGGTCGTCGAGCTGCGCCCGTCGGGTGACCGCCCACTCCGCCATCGGAAATCCGGAATTTTGGTCACACGCGGATATGACCAGAGCGGCCCGCGGCACCACCGCCAGTCCGTAGTCGCAGTTCCAATCCGAACGGCCCATGCTCCACACCAGCACACCCTCAGCCGGAGTGCCGAAGGACTTGAGCGTGATCGGCCCGAACTCCCCCGCCGGATACCCGGCAAATGCATCGCCATGGCATTGCGACACCGCGCGGAATCCGTTCTGCACCACGTCGTGAGGATTCAACGGGCTGTTGTAGACATCGACCGATTCGGCATACATCGCCGTAGCCTGCACTCGGTATGCGGACTCGGCGAAGTCCGCCGAGCCCGGTGGCCGTAGCGGCGAACCTTTGAACAACACCGCGGCCGTGCATTCGGGTGGCCGGGCGCTGGTGAAATAGGTTTCGCCCACCCGAGTCGAAGACGCCGGCCCCAGCGGCGTGTTGTCCCCATCCTGCAACAACAAGTCACGAGCCGAGATGTGGGCACGCGGCTGAACGGAGGCCCGAATCGCGCGACCGGCAACGGAATTGGTGCACGCGGCCATCGCCACCACCACGACGAGCAACACCACCGCCGCGCAGCTACGCCCAAGACGCGTCATCGGCAGATCGTAGCGCGGCTCAGCGAGTGGGCAGGTCCGGGCGATATTGGGTCAGCAGGGAGCGCACCGCGTCCATTGACGCCACCGCACGCTCCTTGTCCACGGCCTGAATCGCCATCACCGGGATGTACTCGTCATCGGGCAAGTCGATTCGCGCCCAGCGACTCCCCCCAGGAAACGACACACCGACCACGTCTTTCCAAGGAATCAGCTTATAGCCCAACAGATTACGCACCGAGATGCCCGCAGCACCGATCCTTAGCCGCGGTCGGGTGAACAGCAGCACAGCACCGGCGAGAATGAGCCCGAGGGCGCCCATCGCCACTTGATCACCGGTCTGAAATATCATCCCGCTCGAGCCCACCTTGAGGAACAATCCACCGGCTACATGCGCCGCCACGATCAGGATCGCCGCGGTGTACGCGACAACCGGTGTCCAGTAGGGACGCAAGACGACGTCCCACTCGGCGCGTTGTGCTTCGTCGGTCATGACTCAGCACGCAGCTCGCGCAGGGTCAACGCGGTGGTCAACGCCGCCGCGGTCGCCTGCGCGCCCTTGTCCTCATCTGAGGTTGGCAGGCCAGCCCGGTTGAGCGCCTGTTCCTCGGAGTTGGTGGTCAAAACCCCATTGGCCACCGGCGTGGAGGAGTCCAGCGAGACCCGGGTCAGACCCTGGGTCACCGCATCACAAACGTAGTCGAAATGCGGTGTCTCACCACGTATTACCACACCCAACGCGACCACAGCGTCGTGATTTCGAGTCAGTTCCTGTGCCACCACCGGAATTTCGATCGCCCCCAGGACGCGCACCACCGTCGGGTTGTCGATTCCGGAATCGGCAGCCGTGTTGCGCGCACCGGCGAGCAGGGCATCACAAATCTTGGTGTGCCAGGTGCTGGCGACGATAGCCAGCCGAACGCCGGAAGCGTCGAACGCCGGCACGTCCGGAATGCCGGCGCCACCGCTCACAAAGCACCACCGAATTCCCCTGGCAGGTGCACCGATTCGTGAAAGTCGTCTAATCCGGTCAAGTCATGTCCCATCCGGTCGCGCTTGGTCATCAGATAGCGGATGTTCTCCGCATTGGCCCGCACCGGCAACGGGACCCGCTCGATGATGTGCAAACCGTAACCGTCCAGCCCTACCCGCTTTGCCGGGTTGTTGGTCAGCAGCCGCATCGAACGGACCCCTAGATCAACCAGAATCTGGGCCCCGATCCCATAGTCGCGTGCATCAGCGGGCAGACCGAGCTTGAGGTTGGCGTCGACGGTGTCATCCCCGGCGTCCTGGAGTTGATAGGCCTGCAGCTTGTGCAACAACCCGATGCCGCGGCCCTCGTGTCCGCGCATGTACAGCACCACCCCACGCCCCTCCCTGGCGACCATGGCCATGGCCGCGTCGAGCTGGGACCCGCAGTCACAACGACGTGACCCGAAAACGTCGCCGGTCAGACACTCCGAGTGCACCCGCACCAATACGTCGTCGCCGTAGCTGTTCGGCCCGGCGATCTCGCCGCGCACCAGTGCAACGTGCTCGACGTCTTCATAGATGCTGGTGTATCCGATGGCGCGAAACTCCCCGTGCCGGGTCGGAATCCGGGCCTCGGCAACGCGCTCGATGTGTTTCTCGTGCTTACGCCGCCATTCGATCAGGTCGGCGATGGTAATCAGTGCCAGCCCGTGTTCGTCGGCGAAGACCCGCAGCTCGTCGGTCTGGGCCATCGACCCTTCATCTTTTTGGCTGACGATCTCACAGATCGCGCCCGCGGGCTGCAGGCCAGCCATCCTGGCCAGGTCCACCGCGGCCTCGGTATGGCCCGGGCGGCGTAACACCCCGCCGTCCTTGGCGCGCAACGGAACGACGTGACCGGGACGGGTGAAGTCTTCGGCCACACTCGCCGGATCCGCAAGCAGCCGCATCGTGGTCGCTCGGTCGGAAGCTGAAATACCAGTTCCCACGCCATTTTTCGCATCCACCGTAACGGTGTAGGCGGTACCGTGCTTGTCCTGGTTGACCGCGTACATTGGCAGCAGTCCCAGCCGGTCACACACCGCTCCATCCAGCGGGACGCACAGGTACCCAGAGGTGTAGCGCACCATGAACGCCACCAGCTCCGGTGTTGCCTTCTCAGCGGCGAAGATCAGGTCGCCCTCGTTCTCGCGGTCCTCGTCATCGATGACGATGACAGCCTTGCCCGCACCAATGTCGGCAACCGCTCGCTCGACGGAGTCCAACCTCGTCATCTTTGCTACCTTGCTGTCAGACCTACTCACACGAGATGTTTCACGTGCTGCAATCAGTATGGACTACCGCACCGCCACAGTTACTGTCTTGCGGCTTTGAGGTCCCTGCCCGCTGATTCTGACCGGTTTCCTACCGCGCTAGTGCGCCGGGTCGGCTGTCGGTCCGGATTGCATCAGTCGTTCGACATATTTGGCGATCACGTCCACCTCCAGGTTTACCTGCGTACCCACCGGCGCTTGTCCCAGCGTGGTGAGCTCTCGGGTGGTCGGAATCAGCGAAACCTCGAACCAGTCCCGAGGCTGCGCACCTAGATCGGAGACGGTCAGGGAAATGCCGTCGACGGTGATCGATCCCTTCTCCACGACATAGCGGGCCACCGTCGCTGGGACCTGAATGCGCACCACTTCCCAGTGCTTCGACGGGCTCCGGGCGATGATCTCGCCGGTCCCGTCGACATGGCCCTGGACGATGTGCCCACCGAGGCGGCTGTTGACGGCCGCGGCACGCTCCAAATTGACCTGGCTACCGACCTGTAGTTCCCCCAGGTTGGACCGGTTCAGCGTCTCGGCCATCACATCGGCGGTGAACTGGCCGTCGGCGAGCACCTCCACCACCGTCAGGCAGACACCGTTGACTGCGATCGAATCACCATGGCCGGCGTCGGCGGTAACGATCGGGCCACGAATGGTCAAGCGTGCCGCATCGGTGAGGGTGCTCCGGTCGGTGATTTCGCCGAGTTCCTCGACTATTCCGGTGAACATTGCACCAGTATTCCGGTGAACATTGCACCAGGCTAATTGGCCCTCGGCGGGCCGCGACAAACGCCGTTCTGTAGCGCGCTGCACACCCCGCGTTGCCCGACCCGGTCGGCGGCACCCTCTACGATGCAGGGTATGCAGACCCGCCGCCGTCTATTCGCTGTCCTCGCCGCCCTCGGCACCGCCACCGCCCTGGTTGCCGGCTGCTCGTCGGGCACGAAGGACAGCGGCGGACCACTACCCGATGCGACACCGTTGGTGAAGCAAGCAACCGAGCTCACCAGCAACCTCAAGAGCGCGCACCTGGTCCTCACCGTGAACGGCAAGATCCCCGGCCTGTCGATGAAGACGCTCTCCGGCGATCTGACCACCAACCCGACCGCCGCGAAGGGAAACGTCGAGCTCACGCTCGGCGGATCTGCGATCGACGCCGATTTCGTGGTGGTGGACGGAACCCTGTATGCCACCCTCACCCCGAACAAGTGGAGTGATTTCGGCCCGGCTGCCGACATCTACGACCCGTCGCAGATCCTGAACCCGCAAGTTGGCCTGGCCAATGTGCTGGCCAATCTCCAGGACGCCAAGGCCGACGGTCGCGACACCATCGACGGACAGACCACGATCCGGATCACCGGAAAGGTCACTGCCGAGGCGGTGAACCAGATCGCGCCCCCGTTCAATGCAACAGAACCCGTGCCGGGCACCGTGTGGATTCAGGAGAACGGTGACCATCAGCTGGTGCAAGCCAAACTGGATCGCTGGTCGGGCAATTCCGTCGAGATGACCTTGTCCAAGTGGGGCGAGCAGGTCAGCGTCAGCAAGCCCCCGGTGAGCTGATGAGCACGCAGACAGGGCGCCGCGTCGCCATCAGCGCCGGCAGCCTGGCGGTATTGTTGGGCGCCCTCGACACCTACGTCGTGGTCACCATCATGCGCGACATCATGGGCAGCGTCGGCATCCCGGTTAACCAATTGCAGCGGATCACCTGGATTGTCACCTGGTATCTGCTCGGCTACATCGCCGCGATGCCGCTGCTGGGACGGGCTTCCGACCGGTTCGGCCGCAAGCTGATGCTGCAGGTCAGCTTGCTCGGCTTCGCCGCCGGCTCGGTGGTCACCGCGCTGGCGGGGCATTTCGGCGATTTCCATATGCTGCTCGCCGGCCGGGCACTTCAAGGTGTGGCCAGCGGTGCGCTGCTGCCGATCACCTTGGCGCTGGGTGCGGATCTGTGGGCACAACGAAACCGCGCCGGCGTCCTCGGCGGTATCGGAGCCGCCCAGGAACTCGGCAGCGTGCTGGGGCCGCTCTACGGGATTTTCATCGTCTGGTTGTTCCATGACTGGCGAGACGTCTTCTGGATCAACGTCCCCCTGACCGCGATCGCCATGCTGATGATCCAATTCAGCCTGCCGGCGCACGACAAGAACGCAGAGCCGGAGAAGATCGACCTGGTTGGCGGTGCGCTGCTGGCAATCGCGTTGGGGCTCGCCGTCATAGGGCTGTACAACCCCAACCCGGACGGCAAAGAGGTGTTGCCGAGCTACGGACTACCGGTGCTGACCGGCGCGATCGTGGCCGCGGTGGCGTTCTTCGCCTGGGAGCGGTTCGCTCGAACCCGGCTGATCGACCCGAATGGGGTGCACTTCCGGCCGTTCTTGGCCGCCCTGGGTTCATCGGTGGCCGCGGGTGCCGCGCTGATGGTGACTCTGGTGAACGTGGAGTTGTTCGGCCAGGGCGTGCTGAGCATGGACCAGACCCAGGCGGCGGGGATGCTGCTGTGGTTCCTGATCGCCCTTCCGATCGGCGCGGTGACCGGCGGGTGGATTGCCACCAGAGTCGGCGACCGGGCGGTGACGTTTGTCGGGCTACTGATCGCCGCCGGCGGCTATTTGCTGATTTCGCATTGGCCCGTCGATCTGCCGGATTATCGGCACAGCATCTTCGGCTTGTTCACCGTGCCCGCCATGCACGCCGACCTGCTGGTGGCCGGCCTAGGGCTTGGCCTGGTGATTGGGCCGCTGTCGTCGGCCACGCTGCGAGTTGTACCGGCCGCCCAACATGGCATCGCCTCGGCGGCGGTGGTGGTCGCGCGGATGACCGGCATGTTGATCGGTGTGGCCGCGCTGAGCGCCTGGGGTCTGTACCGGTTCAACCAGATCCTGGCGGGATTGTCGGCGGCCGTACCGCCCGACGCGACCTTGCTCGAGCGCGCGGCCGCGATCGGAGCCCAATACCAACAGGCATTCGCCTTGATGTACGGCGAAATCTTCACGATCACCGCGTTTGTGTGCGTCTTTGGTGCGGTGCTGGGTCTGCTGGTCAGCGGACGCAAGGAGCACGCGGAAGAACCGGAGATCTCGGAGGAACCGGCCGTAGCGCCCCGGCCGTGAGTCACTAGCGCGACACCAGGCTGAGCAACAGGTCGGGGCCGCACCGCTCGACGCCGTCGAACTGCCAGCGCAATGCGTGCGCGATGCTGGACACGCCCACGTCGTCAACGGCGGTGACCGGGCCGCCGAGCAGGATCGGCGCCACGTAGGCCAGGATGCGGTTGATGGCTCCGGCCCGTAAGAAGGCCCCGGCCAGGGTCGGACCCCCTTCTAGCAACACGTCGGTGCGGTCGGAGAGGGCTCGCAGGACCTCCACCGGCTCGTGGGTCTTGATCATCATCGTTCGCGCATCGTCGTTGAGCACCTTGGCTTCGGGCGGAATGTCACGCTTGCCCACCACCACGCGCAGCGGCTGCTCGGCCGCCAAGGAACCATCCGACAGCCGGGCGGTCAGGGTTGGATCGTCAACCAGCACGGTGCCGGTACCGACCACGATCGCATCGGAAATGGCGCGGCGCCGATGCAGATCCGCACGGGCCGCCTCGCTGGAAATCCACTGGCTGGAACCGTCGGCGGCAGCGCTACGGCCATCGATACTCGTGGCGTACTTCCAGGTCACATGCGGCAACCCGGTGCGCTGCTTGTGCAGCCACTCCCGCAACGGTCCGGCCGCCACATGATCGGCCAGCACGCCGGATCGCACCTGCAGGCCGGCGGCCGACAGCCGCCCCGCGCCCCCACCTGCGATCCCATTGGGGTCGGCGACGCCGTATATCACCGTTCCGACCCTGGCTTCGATCAAAGCGTTCACACATGGCGGAGTCTTGCCGAAGTGGTTACAGGGCTCCATGGTGACCACCGCTATGGCGCCGGCCGCCAAACCACCCGCCTTGCGCAGCGCCACCACCTCGGCATGATCACCACCGGAGGGCTGGGTGCCGCCGATGCCGACGACCCGGCCTTCCTGGTCGACAATGACAGCGCCGACCGGCGGGTTCGGGTACGTCGTGCCTTTGACCAGCATCGACTGCTCGATCGCCAGACGCATCGACTCTTCGAGGCTCTTGACCTGTTCGACTGTCATCTGGCGCTCACCGGCCGTGATGGCTGGAAACGGCCCCGGCCTGTCGCCGAAGTGCCTCCACCGCGGCAGCGGGATCCTGGGCTCCATACACCGCCGACCCGGCGACGAAGCAGTCCACGCCGGCCTCCGCCGCTTGCTCGATGGTGTCTGCGTTGATGCCGCCGTCGATCTCGATCAGGATCGTCAACTCACCCGAATCGACCAGCTTGCGTACCGTCCGCACCTTGCTGAGCACCTCGGGAATGAAACTCTGTCCGCCGAAGCCGGGCTCCACCGACATCACCAGCAGGGTGTCGAAGTGCGGCAGGATCTCGAGGTAGGGATCCAGCGGGGTTCCCGGTTTCACACTGAACCCGGCTTTCGCACCGGCCGCGCGAATGTCGCGGGCCACCGCGATCGGGTTGTCGGTGGCCTCGGCGTGAAACGTGACGTTGTAAGCCCCGGCCTCGGCGTAGGGCGGAGCCCACCGATCCGGGTTGTCGATCATGAGATGGCAATCCATTGGAATGTCGCTGGCCGCCAGCAGACTCTCCACCACGGGAAGCCCGAGCGTCAGATTGGGCACGAAGTGACCATCCATCACGTCGACGTGCAACCAATCGGCACCGCGCACCGCAGCGGCTTCGTCGGCTAGCCGGGCAAAGTCAGCTGACAGGATCGACGGCGCGATCATGGGACCCCCGATGCTGTTAGGCATGAGCGACACACTACTGAGCCGCGCGGCGCGACGCGCGACGCACGTCGGCGATTCGCTCCCGCTGCCTCATGCCCGCCTGCGCAGCGCCGCGGCGAACATGGCGTCGGTGCCGTGCCGGTGCGGCCACAGCTGCACGTACGGCCCCTCCCCCAGGCCCTCGGTGATGGGCTCGAAGAGTGCTCGGGTATCCAGCGCATCCACCGGGTGCCGGCGTAGCGCGTCGGCGACGACCCCGACGGTTTCGGCCAGGTGCGGCGAACAGGTGGCATAGAGCACCACCCCGCCCGGACGAGTCAGGTTGATCGCCGCGGCCAGCAGCTCACGCTGCAGCTTGACCAGGGTGGGCACGTCCGACGGTTGCCGGCGCCAGCGGGCTTCCGGCCGCCGGCGCAAGGCGCCCAGGCCGGTGCAGGGCGCATCGACGAGCACCCGGTCGAAAACCGGTTCCAGGTCGGTGTAGCGCCCGTCACCACGGACGAGATCCACCGGCAGCCCGCCGGTGTTGTCCGCCACCAGGTCGGCGCGATGCGACGACGGCTCCACGGCGGTCACCCGGGCCCCCGTTGCCACGCCCAGCGCGGCCAGCAGCGCCGTCTTGCCGCCCGGCCCCGCGCACAGGTCCAGCCACCGGCCCGAGTCGCCCTCGACCGGGGCCAGCGTCAACGCCCGCGCCACCAATTGACTGCCCTCGTCCTGCACCAGCGCCTGACCGTCGCGCACGGGCGCCAGCAGCCCCGGGTCACCACCGAGCAGGTACACGGCGTACGGCGAATACCTGCCCACGGTGCCGCGCACCTCATCGGCCAATGCGGCGGCCGTCAGCACCCCCGGACGAGCCGCCAGGTGCACTTGTGGACGCTCGTCATTGCTGGCCAGCACCGCATCGAGTTCCGCCGCCGACGGGCCCAGCGCGTCAGCGAAGGCCTGCGCGATCCAGCGTGGGTGAGCATGGACGAAGGCCGCGTGCCCGACGGGGTCGCGGCGCGGGTCTGGCGCCAGCTCCTGGACCCAGGATTGCTCATCGCGATCAGCGATCGTGCGCAGCACTGCGTTGACAAAACCCGCCCGCGCCGAATCGAATTCGATGCCGGCTTGTTCGACCGTGGTGGACACCGCGGCGTGGGCGTCCACCCGGGTGCGCAACAGCTGATAGGCACCTAGCCGCAACAAGTCCAGCAGGAAGGGGTCGATCGCCTCGGGCGAACGTCCGGCCGCCGCTCCGATGATGGCGTCGAGCAGTCCCCTGGCCCGGCAGGCGCCATAGGTCAACTCGGTGGCGAAGGCGGCGTCGCGGCCGGTGATGCCGCGCTCCCTCAGCAGCGCGGGTAGCACCAGGTTGGCGTAGGCGTTGCGCTCACTCACCGCCCGCAAGGCGTTGAACGCGGCGCCGCGCGCCGGGTCCAGCGGCCGCCGGCGCGGGCCCCTGCGCTGGTTCGGCACGCCCGTGCCCTCGGAGCGTCGCGGCTTTCGGTCCGGCCGATTTCGCTGTCGTTTGTCCTGGCCGGGGCTCATGATGCACGCACGCTGGGGTCCAGGCGGGCACCGCGTGCCCAGTCGGCGGCGTTCATCAGCTTCTTGCCCGGCGGCTGGACCTGGCCCAATCGCAAAGGTTCCGAGCCAGTGCCGACCCACACGTGCTTGCGATCCACCTGAATCGCACCTGGGGGCAAGGGGCCGGGAGGTTCGACCGCGGCATCGAGATACACCGGCCCCAACTTGACCCGCAGGTCACCGATGAGCGTCCAGGCGCCCGGATTGGGAGTAACGGCCCGGATCCGACGCTCGATGATGGGCACCGGCAACTCCCACCGCACCCTGGCCTGCTCGACGGAGATTTTCGGCGCCAGCGTGACGCCGTCCGCAGGTTGCGGGCGCGCTGTCAAAGCCCCCTCGGCGATCCCGTCCAGGGTGGCCGAGAGCAGCTCGGCACCCGAAACCGCAAGTCGCCCAAGCAGATCGCCAGCGGTATCGGTGGGCCGGATGGTCTCGGTGACCACCCCGTACACCGGTCCGGAGTCCAGACTGGGCTCGATCTGGAAGGTCGTGGCCCCAGTGACCGCGTCACCCGCGGCAATGGCGGCTTGCACCGGCGCCGCACCACGCCATGCCGGCAGCAGCGAAAAATGCAGGTTGACCCAGCCCTGTGGCGGCACCCCGAGCAGCGCGTCACCCAGGAGCGCGCCGTAGGCGACCACCGCACAGCACTGTGGCGCCAATTCGGATAGTTCAGCGACAAACTCCGCCGAGTTCGGCCGTGACGGCCGCAGCACCGGGATGCCCCGTTCCAGCGCCGCACGCGCCACGGGCGACGGTTCTGGCTTACCGCGCCGACCCGAAGCGGCATCGGGCCTGGTCAACACCGCGATCACGTCGTGTCGCGGCGAATCGATGAGCTGATGGAGCGCTGGCAGCGCAGTTTCGGGGGTACCGGCAAAAACGAGACGCACCGGGACAGTCTAGGAAGTGCCTGTGAAGTGGCGTGGACCACAATCTTCAATGGCCAGATTCTCAGCCGTTTATAAACTTGCTATTGCATACTGTGTCCGGCGGAAACGTTCTGCGAGCAAGCAGTCGAGTTTTTCCGCCGCGCCTGCGACGACGATGTCGAAGTAACGCAGCCCTTTCCCTTTCCTTTTCCTTTTGAGGAGCTCTGAATGACTATCGACACACCCATCCGCGAGGACGTATCGCTCGCGGCTACACACCGGGCGATGTGGGCACTGGGCGACTACGCATTGATGGCCGAAGAGGTGATGGCTCCGCTCGGCCCGATCCTGGTCGCTGCCGCCGGCATTGGGCCCGGCGTGCGCGTGCTCGACGTTGCGGCCGGCTCCGGCAACATCTCGCTTCCGGCGGCCAAGTCGGGCGCCACGGTGGTATCGACGGACCTGACACCCGAACTGCTGCAACGGTCCAAGGCGCGCGCCGCAGCCCAGGGATTGACCCTTGACTACCAGGAGGCCAACGCACAGGCACTGCCGTTCGGCGACAGCGAGTTCGACACCGTGATCTCGGCGATCGGCGTGATGTTCGCCCCGGATCACCAGTGCTCAGCCAACGAACTGGCCCGCGTCTGCAAGACCGGCGGAACCATCGGCGTGATCAGCTGGACGCCAGAAGGTTTCTTCGGCCGCATGCTGGCCACCATCCGGCCCTACCGCCCGAGCCTGTCGGCGGCCCTGCCCCCGTCTGCGCTATGGGGACGGGAAGCCTACGCCCGCGGCCTGTTTGGGAACCACGTCTCCGACATCCAAACGCAGCGCGGACAGTTGGAGGTCACACGCTTCCAAACGGCGCAGGCCGTGCACGACTACTTCAAGAATCACTACGGCCCGACGATCGAGGCCTACGCGAACATCGGCGACAACGCGGTGCTGGCGGCCGAACTCGACGCCCAGCTGGTTGAACTCGCCGACCAATACCTGACCGACGGCGTCATGGAATGGGAGTACCTGGTTCTGACCGGCACCAAGAAGTAAGCCGCTCCGCAACCGGGCCGGGCCGCCCGCCAATTCGGCGGGCGGCCTGGAACGGCTGAATCCCGACGTCTTCGAGAGGACCCCAAAGACCCAAAGCCCAAATGGGCACCAAAAGGCTGAGCCTATAGATCCATCTCGACATTTGCGTCCGGCTCACCGCCGGCCGCGGTGAACGCGGTCAGCGCGCGAACCAACCCCTGCCGTTCGGCCGGCGGCATCTGCTCGACGATACGAGCGATTTCGTCGCGCCGGTGCGCGGTGACCCGGCGGACGAGATCACGACCACGCTTGGTCAACACCGCGAGTAGTTCACGACGCGAGGTCGGGTGCGGCTGTCGGTCGATCATCCCGGCGCTGACGAGACGGTCGACCATCCGGCCGGTCGCCGACGGCTGCACCCCAAGCAGGTTCGCCAGCGTGGCCAGATTGACCGGTCCCCGATTGGACAGAATGACCAGGGTCCTAAATTGCGGGATGGTGATGTTCTCATCGACCTGCGCGATCGAATGCGCCGAGATGCCTACCAACAGCCGAGACGCCGTTAGCAGCGCATCGGTAATCATGTCCAGCGACTCTTCAGCTGCCGTCGCGTTCTCGGTGGACATTAATGGCCCCCTTCCCCGGATTTCGCTGGGCTTTTCAAGTTCGTTGTCGCACAAAACAGGCTGCAGCAAGGGAAGAGTCTAGCAGCGCCCTACATTCGTAGACAGCGATTATTGATCACGTATACAATTGCCGCCGGGCAACGATCGGAAGTGGTTTCCCTGCGCCTGCCTTGCGCCGACGATGGTGTCGCAGCAAATTTCCCGAATTCGGTCAGGAGGGGCAATGGCTCTTGACACACCAATCAGCGATCGGCGGGCCCCGGCAACCACGCATCGGGCCATGTGGGCGTTGGGCGACTATGCGGTACTGGCCGATGAAGTACTGGCCCCGCTGGGGCCAATCCTGTTCTCCACCAGCGGCATTCGCCCCGGAGATCGCGTCCTCGACGTTGCCGCGGGTTCGGGGAATGCGTCGATCGCCGCGGCGGTTGCGGGTGCTCATGTCGTCGCCTGTGACCTCACGCCGGAACTGCTGCGCAGCGCTCAGCGACGCGCCGCGGCAGCGGGAGTACACCTCAGCTGGCGGGAAGCCAATGCCGAGACCCTGCCCTTCGGGTTCAACGAGTTCGACGCGGTGCTTTCGACGATCGGGGCGATGTTCGCTCCGCGTCATCAGCGCACGGCCGACGAGCTGGCCCGGGTGTGTCGCAGGGGCGGCAAGATCAGTGTGCTGAGTTGGACGCCGGAGGGGTTCTACGGCCAGTTGCTCTCCACCCTCCGGCCGTACCGGCCGACGCTGCCGATGGGCGCCCCGCATGAGGTGTGGTGGGGGCGCGAAGAGTACATCGGCGACCTGTTCAGCGACCACGTGTGCGATGTCCGGACGCAGCGGGGCTCGTTGCGGGTAAAGCGGTTCGGGCAACCCGAAGAATGCGTCGATTACTTCAAGGATTACTACGGACCGACGATCAACGCCTACCGCAATATCAACGACGACCCCCAACGAGTTGCCCAGCTCGACGCCGAACTCATCGAACTCAGCCGCGAATACCTCACCGACGGCGTGATGGAGTGGGAGTACCTGATTTTCACCGCGCGCAAGCGCTGACGATGGATCAATGCGGGTTAGCCGATGTGCAGCGGGTCGATCTGTACCCGGACCGGTTCATGAGTCTGGCGTGCGCTGAGCACACCGACTCCGCGGCGCAGACACCCGGCTAGTTCCAGACCCTGTTCCCGGCGTACCCGCACCAGCATCCTGGTCACGGGCACGCCGTCGGGGGTGCCTGCCGGGCGGCGTACCCCCGGCGGCAGGTCGACCGGGCCGAGCATGTCTGCGTCTTCGGGCAACCGGGCCTGATCCAGCAAGGCCAGGACCGCCTCCGCGGTGCCATCGATGGCGGCGATGTGCACGCTCGGCGGCAGCCCGACTTCGCTACGGGCCTCCAGCTCGGCTTCGGCGTGCCCCACCGGGTCCCAGCGGATCAGCGATTGCACCGTCGGGATAGACGATTCGGCGACCACCGCCACCACGCCTCCGTCGGCACGCGAGCGCACCAGGGCCGCTGCAGCCATCCAACGGCAGAGCGCTTCCTCGGCCGCGCGCAGATCTTGACGGCCCAACAACGCCCAGGTATCCAGCAACAGGGCGGCCCCGTATCCCCCGGCTGCCCGGGGCTCAGCGCCCGGGGTGGCCACGACCAGCGCCGGGCGAGCATCGACGTCGGGCACGATCGCATCGCCCGCCGAGGTGATCACCGACGTACCGGGGAAGGCGCGTCCCAGCTCTTCGGCGGTGCGCCGGGCTCCAACGACGACGGCCCGCACGGTGTCCGACCCACAGCGCGTGCAGCGCAGCAGCGGTTCCCCATGCCCGCACCATCGACAGACCGCGCCGGGCGCGCCGCGTTCCAGCAGGGACAGCGGCCCCGTGCAATGTCGGCACCGCGCGATTGCCCGGCAGCGCCCACAAGCCAGGGAGGGCACGTACCCGCGCCGTGGCACCTGGACCAGTACGGGCGCCCCCGCCTGCAACGACGAGCGGGCGGCGTGCAGGGCGATCGATGGCAGACGCGCGGTCCGTGCGGCCGGGTCGCGTTCGTCGGCGTAGCCGCTGTCATCGAGGGCAATGACGCGCGGGGTGCGCGCCCGAACCACCTGCCGGGCCGCGACGATGTCATGCGCCCACCCGCTTCGCACCAGGGCGTGGGCCTCGGCGGTTCGGGCGTAGCCGCCGATCAACGCCGCGCACCGGGCTTGATGTGCCCGCAGCATCGCCACCTCCCGGGCGTGCGGGTAGGGCGCCCGCGGCTCGGCCAGGGTGTCGTCGCCGTCCGCCCAGACCATGACCAACCCCAGGTCGCTCAGCGGCGCGAACACGGCGCTGCGGGTACCGATCACCAGTCGTGCACCACCCCGCAGCGCGGCCAACCAGCGTCGGTAGCGGGCGGCCGGACCCAATCCGGCCGACAATGCCGCCACGCTGCGCTCATCGATGCGGGTTGTCGCCGCTCGCCACAGCTCGTCGAGGTCCCGCTGGTCGGGAACGATCGCCAGCACCGCCCGGCCGGTGCGCACCGTCTGCGCGGCGGCCTCGGCGAATCGATCGGCCCACGGCTCGCCGGGTAGCGCCTGCCAGACGGCACGCGCCGCCCGCGCCTCGCCGAGGGCGTCCAAGAATTGGCCGCCCCTGCCGTACCCCGCCCAGCCGGCCCCATCGACCGGAGCCACCTCCGGCAGGTCCGGCCGCGTTGCGACTTCGCGCTCCACCCGCGCATGCCGGGCCGGCACCGCCAGCCGCAAGACGTCCGGCCGGGTGCCTGCATAGCGAGCGGCCACGGCGTCGACCAATCGGCGGATCTCCGGCGTGAGCACCTGTTCGGCCGATACCACCCGATCCAGCCAGCCCAGCTTGCCCTGGTGGTCGGTGTCGTTGCGGCGCTCGAGCACAAACCCGTCGACCAATCGGCCGTGGAACCGCACCCGGACCCGCACCCCGGGCTGGGCATCGTCGGACTGCTCGGCGGACACCAAGTAGTCGAATTCACGATCGAGGTGGGGCACCGAAAGCATCGGTAGTACCCTCGCGATCGGCTCTACCTCGATCGGTACGCACTCGCAGCCTCGAGATGATTTGCTAGACAATCTTTTTCTTGCTTTTTCGCAACAGCGGACGCGGCGCCTCAGCCGTCGACAGCGGCCGGCCCGTTATCCGAAATATCCCGGCCGAAGAAGAACCCGGCGGTAATCAAGATCTCCGCGGCGGCATATGCCCACCAGATCGGCACCGCCAGGGCCTCGTTACCGAGGATGAACCGGCTGATCGCGATCATCGAGTCCGATACCGCGAAACTCAACGCCCCCACCGCTGTCCATATCGTCGGAAGCCTGGTGACGAAAGCCGTGCACACCATGGCGGTCAGCACCAGGATGTAGACCGTCACCGGAATCGTCAGATTTTCCTGACCGAGGTGCGGCCAAAACCAAATCAACAGCCCCACTGAGACCACGCACATCAACGCCGCCGCAGCGATCCGTGGACGCGATGGAACCGCCCCCAGGCCATCGGCAGCATGGCTCCGAGAAAGCACAAGTGGGCCAACAAGAACGAACCAAGCCCCAGCACAAATGACTGGGTCCACCACGGGATTGCCAACAACCAGTCACCGGCGGCGGAAAACAGCAACGCCGCTATCAGCCACCGTCGCTCGCGCGCGATCGGGTGGGCGGCCGCCGCTAGCGCGAGCAGCACCGCCATCGATGCCTTGAACGGCGGCTGCAGGATCCAATGCCCGGTCAGTTCCATACCCTGCGGGCGGCGCATCGCGATGATGGTCAGGTACACGCCGTAGCCGAGGCCGGCCCATCCGGCGAGCACCCAGCCGCCGGTCACCAACCGAGGTGCGTACGGTACGTCCATGCCCAGTTTGGACAAAACCGCAGACGAGAAACCCGCTATCGACCCCATCATGCAGAAGGTACTGGATGCGGTTCCGTTTCGGCTATCCACCGAGGAAGGAATCGATGCGGTACGTCAGCGGCTGCGGGACTTGCCACGCCGGCCCGTGCACCCCGAGCTTCGCGTCGAGGACCGGGCCATCGACGGACCGGGTGGATCCATCCCCATTCGGATCTATTGGCCACCAATCAGTCCCGATGCCACCGATCCACTACCGGTGGTGCTGTTCTTTCACGGCGGCGGCTTTGTCATGGGCGACCTGGACACTCACGACGGAACCTGTCGTCAGCATGCCGTCGGGGCCGACACGCTGGTCGTTTCAGTCGATTACCGCTTGGCCCCAGAGCACCCCTACCCCGCGGCCATCCAAGATGCTTGGGCCGCAACGCGATGGGTCGCCGACCACGGATCCACTATCGGCGCTGACCTCAACCGGGTAGCCGTGGCCGGTGATTCAGCAGGTGGAACCATCGCTGCGGTGATCGCACAACAGGCCCGGGACAATGCCGATGGCCCCATACCGCCGATCGCCTTTCAACTGCTGTGGTATCCGTCCACGATGTGGGATCAGACATTGCCGTCGTTCACCGAAAACGCCACCGGCGAGGTTCTCGACGTCAAGGCCATCGCCGACTTTTCCCGCTGGTATGCAGGCGATACCGACCTGTCTAACCCACCAGCGGGCATGGCTCCGGGCCGCGCCGAGAACCTGGCGAATCTACCGGCCGCCTACATCGCGGTGGCCGGCCACGACCCGCTACGTGACGACGGCATCCGGTACGGCGAATTGCTGGCCGCTGCCGGCGTCTCGGTTGAAGTTCACAACGCCGGATCCCTGGTACACGGCTACATCGGCTATGCCGGCGTGGTGCCCGCGGCCACCACCGCCATGGAGCGCGGGCTGGCGGCATTGCGCGTTGCGCTGCACGGATAGGCCACAAGTGCGTACCGTGTAGGACCATGACGGAGCAGATCAGCACCCGCCCCGGCATCGATCCCATCCTGAAGATGCTGCTCGACGCGGTTCCGATGACCTTTTGCGCCGCAGACGGCGTCGAATTGGCCCGCGAACGGCTCGCCGCGCTCAAAGCACCACCGGAACTGCTCCCCGATTTGCGGACCGAGGACCGCAAGATCGGCTATGGCGAGCTTACCGACATCCCCGTCCGAATCTATTGGCCCACCGTGGAGCCCGACCGGGTCCTTCCGGTCGTCGTGTACTACCACGGCGGCGGCTGGGCGCTGGGCAGCTTGGATACCCACGACCACGTCGCGCGGGCGCATGCGGTGGGCGCGGAGGCCATCGTGGTCTCCGTCGACTACCGGCTCGCTCCGGAGCATCCCTACCCGGCCGGGATCGAAGACAGCTGGGCGGCGTTGCGGTGGGTCGGTGAGCACGCTCACGAGTTGGGCGGGGACCCGAACCGGATCGCCGTAGCCGGCGACTCCGCTGGCGGCAACATCTCGGCGATCATGGCGCAGCTGGCCCGTGACCATGCCGGTAATGGCGCTCCGAACCTGGTCTTCCAGTTGCTGTGGTACCCGTCGTGCGTCGGCGACCTGGCCCTGCCGTCCTTCAGCGAAAACGCCACCGCGCCCATCCTGGATCTCGAGGTCATCGACGCGTTCCTGTCGTGGTATGTGCCCGACCTTGACGTCAGCGACCACACGGCGCTGCCTGCCACGCTCGCGCCGGGCAACGGCGACCTGACCGGGCTACCTCCGGCCTTCATCGGCACCGCCGAACACGACCCGCTGCGTGACGACGGGGCCCGTTATGCCGAGTTGCTCACTGCCGCGGGGATAGCGGCCGAGTGGTGCAACGAGCCCAACCTGGTGCATGGCTACGTCAGCTTCGCCGTGGTGGTGCCCTCAGCCGCCGAAGCAACCAGCCGCGGCTTGGCGGCACTGCGCAAAGTGCTGCATTACTAACAAGAACTAGCAGGGACTCGAAAGACCCGGGAGTCCGGCCCTTACCGGCCACCGCCGTCAGCCATACAGTGGTGCCATGGCCCTCGAGGCGGCGCTGATCCTGCGGCCCGAGCACGGAGTTCTCGGCATCGGAGGGGAACGCTAGTGAGCATCGAACCAGACTACCAGATCGTGATCGTCGGCGCCGGATTCTCCGGCATCGGTGCCGCGATCAGCCTCGACAAGGCGGGATTCGGCGACTACCTCGTGATCGAAGCCGGCGACGGCGTCGGCGGAACCTGGTTCTGGAATACCTATCCCGGCATAGCCGTGGATATTCCGTCGTTCTCCTACCAGTTCTCGTTCGAGCAGAGCCCGGACTGGTCGCGCAGCTACGCACCCGGCCGCGAGCTCAGGGCCTACGCCGAGCACTGCGCCGACAAGTACGGCATCAGGCCCCGAATCAGGTTCAACACCAAGGTCCTTGGTGCCGAGTTCGATGACGAGCGCAGTCTGTGGCGTCTGCAGACGGATCCCGGCGGCGAACTGACCACCCGATTCATCATCAATGCCAGCGGCGTTTTGACCGTGCCAAAGCTTCCTGACATTGCCGGCGTCGACTCCTTCGCCGGCGTCACCATGCACACCGCGCGCTGGGATCACAGCCAGGAGCTGACCGGCAAACGCGTCGGGATCATCGGCACCGGCGCGTCGGCGGTCCAGGTCATCCCGGAAATCGCACCAATCGTGAAACACCTCACGGTGTTTCAGCGAACTCCGATCTGGTGTTTTCCGAAATTCGACTTTCCGTTGCCGGCAGCGCTGCGCTGGGCAATGCGCATCCCGGGCGGAAAAGCGCTGCAGCGGCTACTCAGCCAGGCCTATGTGGAGGCGACCTTCCCAATCTCGGCGCACTACTTCACGGTGTTTCCGTTGGCGCGCTGGAGCGCGGTGCTGGGACGGCGCTATTTGCGACAGCGGGTCGACGATCCGGTGGTGCGCGACCAACTCACCCCACGCTATGCGGTCGGCTGCAAGCGACCCGGATTCCACAACGGCTACCTGTCCACCTTCAACCGCGACAACGTGCAGCTGGTCACCGAGCCGATCGAGAAGATCACCCCGACATCGGTGGCCACCGATGACGGCACCGACCACGAGATAGACGTGCTGATCCTGGCCACCGGCTTCAAGGTGCTCGACACCGACGATGTGCTGACCTATCCGGTCATCGGACGCGCAGGTCGATCACTGAGCCAGTTCTGGGAAGAGCATCGCGCGCAGGCCTACCAAGGCGTCAGCGTTCCCGGATACCCCAATTTCTTCGCCGTGTTCGGCCCGTATGGCTACGTGGGTTCGTCGTATTTCGCGCTCATCGAGACGCAGACCCACCACATCCTGCGCTGCCTGAAGCGGGCCCGACGCGACGGCGCGACCCGGGTCGAGGTGACCGAGGAAGCCAACGCCCGCTACTTCGCCGAGATGATGCGGCGCCGGTACCGCCAAGTGTTCTGGCAGGACAGTTGCCGCCGGGCCAACAGCTACTACTTCGACAAGAACGGCGACGTGCCGCTGCGTCCCACCACCACCGTGGAAGCCTACTGGCGTGGCAGGCATTTCGATCTCGACGACTACCGCTTCGGACGCTGAGAGCTCCCCCGAGACAAAACTCACGTCGCCGACCTCGCTGGCCGGCGTTAGGCTCGAACGTGCGGCTTCGAATGAGCAAAAGGAGATTTCGGTGGCCAAAGAGTTCTCGCACATCGACGAGTCGATCCGCGAGTTCATCGGCAACCAGGCCATGTTCTTCGTTGCCACCGCGCCGTCCGACGGAGGCCGAGTCAACCTCTCCCCCAAGGGTTATCGCGACACTTTCGCGGTGCTGGACGACCACACGGTCGTCTACATCGACCTATTCGGCAGCGGCGCCGAAACCATTGCGCACCTGCGCGACAACGGCCGGATCACGATCATGTTCTGCTCGTTCACCCGCAACTCGCGGATCCTGCGGCTCTATGGGACCGGACGAGTGGTGCGCCCCGATGACGGCGAATTCCAAACCCTGAGAGAACATTTCAAGACTCTTCATCCGGGCACGCGCTCCGCCGTCGTGATCGACGTCGACCGCATCGCGGATGCGTGCGGATTCGCGGTTCCCTATTACGACCTCGTCGATGAACGACCGGTGCTGGACGCCCACTTCCGCAAAGCGACCGAGGAAACCTTCTCTGGTGTCATCGATCGCAACCAGCACAGCATCGATGGCCTGCCGGCGTTGGACTCCGACCATCCCCTGCCGCCCAGCGCGCAAAACTGAGCCACCACACGCGCGAGCAGACGCGGAATCGCATTGCGCGGGGATCCCGCGCGCGATTCCGCGTCTGCTCGTGCCGGAAACCTAGATGGCGCGCTTGAGGTCGTCGACCTTGTCGAGCCGCTCCCACGGCAGGTCGACATCGGTGCGACCGAAGTGCCCGTAAGCGGCGGTGGGCGCATAGATGGGCCGCAGCAGGTTCAGGTCGCGAATGATCGCGCCAGGCCGCAGGTCGAACACCTCACCGATGGCCTTCTCGATCTTGACCGGGTCGACAGCCTCGGAGCCGAATGTCTCCACGAACAGGCCGACCGGGGCGGCTTTGCCGATAGCGTAGGCCACCTGTACCTCGACCCGCTCGGCCAGTCCTGCTGCGACCACGTTTTTGGCCACCCAGCGCATCGCGTACGCCGCCGAGCGGTCCACCTTGGACGGATCCTTGCCGGAGAATGCGCCACCACCGTGCCGGGCCCACCCGCCGTAGGTGTCGACGATGATCTTGCGGCCGGTGAGGCCCGCATCGCCCATCGGTCCGCCAAGGACGAACTTTCCGGTCGGGTTGACCAGCACCCGCACCGCCGAGGCATCCAGGGTGTCGTGGGCCAGGTCGTCGAGCACGGTCTTGAGCACCTGCTCGCGAATGTCGGGATCCAGCGTCTTCACCAGGTCGATGTCGTCCGCATGCTGGGTCGAAATGACCACCGTGTCCAGCCGCACCGGCACCCGGTCCTCGTAGGCGATGGTGACCTGAGTCTTGCCATCCGGGCGCAAGTAGGGCAGCACACCGTTCTTGCGGACCTCGGTCAGTCGCCGCGACAACCGGTGAGCCAGCGCGATCGGCAGCGGCATCAGCTCCGGGGTGTCGTTGATCGCGTAACCGAACATCAGGCCCTGGTCGCCGGCGCCTTGCGCGTCCAACGGATCCGCAGCGCCCTCGACGCGGGCCTCATGGGCGGTATCAACACCTTGTGCGATGTCGGGCGACTGGGCTCCGATACCGATGTTCACTCCGCAGGATGCCCCGTCGAAGCCCTTGTCCGACGAGTCGTAGCCGATGTCGAGGATGCGTTCGCGAACGATATTGGTGATGTCAGCGAACGCCTCCTTGGCGGTCGTCGTGACCTCACCCACCACGTGCACCTGCCCGGTGGTCACCAGGGTCTCAACTGCAACACGCGAGCGGGGGTCCGCCGCCAGAAGCGCGTCGAGGACCGAGTCGCTGACCGCGTCACAGATCTTGTCGGGATGTCCTTCCGTCACCGACTCACTGGTAAAAAGGCGACCCTTTTCACTCACTATCTGCATCCTTCCGATAATTAGTTAGCCGAATTATATCCTCAGGCATCAATTTGCGCTCGTCCACTCGAGCAAGGCATCGTTCAGGACCTGTCCAGCCGCTGTACAGCACCGAGCCCGTGGATCGACTACCCGCGACAGCTATCCAGGAACGTAACTATTGCGTCAACGATACGGCTTGCCATCAGCGTCTTCGACCCGTGCTGCAGCGCCGCCTCGGTTCCATCGGCGGCCAATAGCCAGCCGTCGTTGTTGTCCACCTCAAAGGCCCTGTCACCGCCCACGGCGTTGACGACCAGCAAGTCGCAGCCTTTTCGCCGCAGCTTCTGTCGGGCGTGAAACAGCACATCCCCGTTGGCGTCACCGGTCTCGGCGGCAAAACCAACGATGGCACGCATCTTGGGCAGCTGCCCATCCTCGCGCGCACGCACCGCACCGGCCAACACATCGTCGTTGCGCAGGAGTTCGATCACCGGTGGACTGTCGGCAGTCTTTTTGATCTTGGCGGTGGAAACTTGCGCCGGCCGAAAGTCGGCAACGGCGGCGGCCATCACCAGCACGTCCGCGGTGGGTGCGTGCTTGGAGACGGCGTCATCGAGTTGCTGCGCGGTGCTGACGTGCACCACCTCGACACCGGCCGGGTCGATCAACCCGGTGGTGTGCCCCGCGATCAACGTCACCTCGGCGCCCCGCTGGGCAGCGACGCGCGCGACGGCGTAACCCTGCTTACCGGAGCTGCGGTTGCCCACGAAGCGCACCGGATCGATCGGCTCCCGGGTGCCACCGGCGGTCACCAACACCTTGCGGCCGGCCAGGTCGTAGGGCAACGCATAATGGCGTTCCAGCAGCAGCTGGGCCAGGGTGGTGATCTCCTCGGCCTCGGGCAAGCGTCCGGCGCCGGTGTCACTGCCGGTCAGCCGCCCGGATGCGGGTTCGAGCACCACCGCGCCACGACGGCGCAGCGTGGCCACATTGTCGACGGTGGCCGGATGCAGCCACATCTCGGTGTGCATCGCTGGAGCGAACATCACCGGACACCGGGCCGTGAGCAGAGTTGCTGTCAGCAGGTCGTCTCCGCGCCCGGCTACCGCCCGGGCCAGCAGATCAGCCGTCGCCGGGGCGACCACGACCAGGTCAGCCTGCTGACCGATTTGAACATGCGGCACCGCCGGCACGTCGTCGAACACCCCGGTGTGCACGGGCTGACCGGAGAGCGCCTCGAAGGTGGCCGCCCCGATAAAACGGAGCGCAGATTCGGTGGGGATGACCCGGACGTGATGACCGGCCTCAGTCAGTTGACGGACGACCGTGCACGCCTTGTACGCGGCGATACCCCCAGAGACGCCGACGACGATCCGCTTACGGTCCATCCGGGGCCTGCCCTGTTACTCGCCCTCAGTGTGCTCGAGCAGATCGGCGTGGATCTCACGCATCGCGATCGATAGCGGCTTTTCCTGCAGGCCCGGCTCCACCAACGGCCCGACGTATTCCAGGATGCCCTCGCCGAGCTGGTTGTAGTAGTCGTTGATCTGCCGAGCCCGCTTCGCCGCATAAATCACCAGGGCGTATTTGCTCGAGACGCGATCCAGCAACTCGTCAATGGGCGGATTGGTGATGCCCAGCGGGGTGTCGTAGGCACCGACCCCGCCAGAGGAAGGATCGAATTGATCCACGGCGGAAACGGCGGCCAACGGCGCATCGGACTGCGGAATACTCACTTAAGACTTTCTCCTGGCGGCGTAAATCGTTGCGAAGACGTTAAAGATCTCAATTCTGAATTCTGGCTCTTTGCCTGGCTGATGACTCACCCAGAGCCGGGCACAGTTCTCACCAGCAATGATACCAATTCAGCGCATGCGGATTCCAATCGACCGTTTACCACGACCTTGTCGAAGTCGGGTTGGGCTGCCAGTTCGGTCTGCGCGGTCTGTAACCGGCGACGAATAACGTCCGGCGTCTCAGTGCCCCGACCGACCAGCCTGGCCTTGAGGTCCTCCCAACTGGGCGGCGCCAAAAACACGCTGATGGCCTCGGGCATCGCCTTCTTGACAGCCCTGGCCCCGGCCAGATCGACCTCGATCAGCACCGGAACTCCGGAGGCCGTGGCCTCCCGCACCGGTTGAGCCGGGGTGCCCGATCGGTGCAATCCCCCGTGAATCTCGGCCCACTCCAGCAACTCGCCCTGGTCGATCATCTGCTGGAAGCTCTCCGGGGTGACGAAGTGGTAGTCCACGCCGTCCACCTCCCCCGGCCGCGGCGCCCGGGTGGTGGCCGAGACGCTGAAGTGCAGGTTTGGGATCCGCTCACGCAAGCAGCGGACCACCGTCGACTTGCCGACAGCGGAAGGACCGGACAGCACGACCACATGTCCTGTGCCAGGTCCTCCGCCGGCGCTCATCGGCGCTCCTGAGTCGGCACCCCCACCAGGCACTGCAGCCTGGATCCTTGGGCGCTGATTGCCCGCACCACCCCTGCTAGCGGGTGATACCCCACCTCAGGCCCAGCGGCCTGCATCGTCGGCAGCGGGCTAGGCGGAGCCGAACTTTTCCAGCAGGGCCTTGCGCTGACGGTCACCAAGACCACGCAGCCGCCGGGTCGGGGCGATTTCGAGCTCGGTCATGATTTCCTGCGCCTTGACCTTGCCCACCTTCGGCAAAGCCTCGAGCAGCGCAGACACCTTCATCTTGCCCAAGACTTCGTCGGTCTCGGCGTCCTTGAGCACCTGGGTGAGGTTGGTGCCGCCGCGCTTCAGCCGGTCCTTGAGCTCTGCTCGCGCTCGACGTGCGGCAGCAGCCTTCTCCAACGCGGCCGCGCGCTGCTCGTCGGTCAACTGGGGAAGGGCCACGATTCCTCCGTCTCTCATCGATATCAATCGATCATTTGTTTGTCTTGGCTGGTACTACAGCCAGCGGAGACGACCGTACTCACGGTTCCTGACGAAATCTAACCCGACCCCCTGGTTTGGGTGACAAATCCCCAGCGTGGGCCCCGGCCGCGAGACGAATCAGCGCTCCGCCGCCACGCCCGAGCGGCCACAAACCACGGGGTCGAGCGCCCAGCGGGATGGTCCGGCCACACCCCCAGATATTGATGCCTAGCTGCGGTTATTTGCGATTTGACTGGAATCTGCGGGCGGCGCCGCCCGACGATCGCACCGCCCGCCGGCCGGTTTGGGCCGCCCCGGGCCACCCCGAGCAACCCCCGCGACCAACGTGCCATGGATCACGCATTTCGGTGGCGTGTCGCGCGTGTCGGGCGGTTCGGGGCAAATGGAGCGAATCAGCAGGCCAGCGCATGCTCGAACCGTGCGGTGGGCCCGTCCACGTTGCCGGAACGGGGCGGACCCGAGACCCCACCACGCCGACTCACGACTCGGGCGTCGCGCCGCATTCACCGACGGACGAACATCGGTCCATTTCGACTGCCCAGCAAATCTGGTACGGATGTCCAGCCGAATGCGGCCAGCAACGTCGGGGTTTCCCGAACAACAGCGCGGCGCGGGCGCCCAAACGGCCACACGCAGTTGATCGCGCCGGCACCAATGCGAACGTGCCGACGCCGACTCGGGCAGTTTGGCGGGCCGCGACGAAGCCCCGGTGACCACGGAAATCTGACGATTTTCCTTTTACTGCAAGCCTTTTCAGAGTGGATTCCGGCAAGCATGGAGCCCGGCTGCCGCGCACGGTTGCCGAGCGCCGACGTGTGAGGTGGCAAGCGGGCTGGGATTCCGGCGGCGCTCAGACGCAGATCGACCCCGGGCGTCAGCGGCTACAGAAACTCCAACAGCAACGGGCGCCGAGCGTGCTTGACCCGAAGACCTAGACCGCTGAAAGGTACGCGACGGAGTCCAGCATCCGCTCGGCCGCCGCCCGGACTTCAGAAATGCTGGGGCCGGCGCGCAGGACCTCGCGCGACACCGCGGGCAACAGCTGTTGTGGCGCCGCGCCGCCGAGGCCGCCCAGCGCCTCCG
This sequence comes from Mycobacterium liflandii, assembly GCF_022354805.1. NCBI lineage: Bacteria > Bacillati > Actinomycetota > Actinomycetes > Mycobacteriales > Mycobacteriaceae > Mycobacterium > Mycobacterium liflandii. The sequence continues at coordinate 3,686,088 of NZ_CP023138.1, forward strand.
GCCGGCCGCCCTGCACCCCGACGCCGGGAACCAATACGGGTCCGCCCAGCCCGCTCACATCCGGCGGATTCAGCACCGTTGCGCCGACGACCACACCAACCGATCCGGGCTCCGGCCCCGTCACTTCGCCAACTTCACTATTGAAGAGTCCGACTTGATCGACGATCAGTTGGGCCACCGTGCGGCCATCCGCGTCGGCGCGTTGAATGGTGGCGCCCTCCGGATTGGAGGTAGCCGCGAGCACGAACACACCCCGATCATTGGCCGTCGCAACCTCGAGCAGGGGCCGCAGCGAGCCGAACCCCAGAAAGGGCGAGACAGTCACGGCATCGGCCGCCAGCGGCGAGTCGCCCGCCCAGGCCGCCGCGTAGGCCGCCATCGTCGACCCGATGTCGCCACGCTTGGCGTCCGCCAGGACCAGCACACCATTGGCCCGTAGCGCGGCCATCGTGCCTTCCAGCACCGCAAATCCCGCGGCACCGTACGCTTCGAAAAACGCCACCTGCGGCTTGACCACCGCAAATCCCGCGAAGGCCGCCACGCAGATATCGCAGAACGCGGCCAATCCGTCGGCGGTGGCCGGCAGATCCCAGGCCCGAAGTAACTCGGGGTGGGGATCGATCCCCAAACACAGCGGCCCGCGGTGTGCCTTGGCCTCTGCCAAGCGTGCGCCGAATCCGGTCACCGGGCCCCGCCGTCGGCCGCGCTCTGTTGTTCGATGGCGCGGTGCAGCTCTTGCAGCGACCTGACCCCGATATCGCCGCGGATCCCGGCTTCGATGCCCTGCACCGCGGCCGACGCGCCCTGCACGGTGGTGATGCACGGGATGTTGACGGACACGGCAACCGAGCGGATTTCGTAGCCGTCGACACGCGGGCCAGAGTTCCCGTATGGGGTATTGATCACCATGTCGACCTCGCCGGCCCGGATCGCGTCGACGGCGGATATCGCCGGGCGTCCGGGTTGTGGCGCCTCGAAATGCTTGCGAACCTCGTCGCAGGGAATCCCATTGCGTCGCAGCATCTCTGCCGTGCCCTCGGTAGCGAGCACCCGAAAGCCCAGGTCGGCGAGCCGCTTGACGGGGAACACGAGTGAGCGTTTGTCCCGGTTGGCGGCCGAAACGAACACGGTCCCCGCCGCGGGCAACGAACCGTACGCGGCGGTCTGGCTCTTGGCAAAGGCGCTGCCGAAGTCCCGGTCGATCCCCATCACCTCGCCCGTCGACTTCATCTCCGGTCCAAGCAGCGAATCGATGGCCGCGCCGTCCGCGCGCCGGAAGCGGTGGAAAGGCAGCACAGCCTCTTTGACGGCTATCGGGGCACGCGGGTCGGCGTTGGCGCCGTCCCCGGTACGCGCCAGCATCCCTTCGGCGCGCAACTGGGAAATACTGGCGCCCAACATGACCCGGGCACATGCCTTGGCCAGCGGGACGGCGGTGGCCTTGGACACGAAGGGCACGGTGCGGCTGGCGCGCGGATTGGCCTCCAAGACATACAAGATGTCGTCTTTGAGCGCATACTGCACATTGAGCAGACCCACCACACCGATGCCATGCGCGATGGCTTCCGTGGCTTTGCGAACCTTTTCAATGTCGCTGCGGCCCAAGGTCACCGGCGGCAGGGCACACGCCGAGTCACCGGAGTGGATCCCGGCCTCCTCGATGTGCTCCATGACCCCGCCGATGTAGACCTCGGTCCCGTCGCACAACGCGTCCACGTCGATCTCGACAGCGTCTTCGAGGAAGCGGTCGACCAGCACCGGATGTGCCGGCGAGAGTTCGGTCGCGCGGGTGATGTAGCCGCGCAGCGTCTCCTCGTCGTAGACGATCTCCATCCCCCGGCCACCCAGCACGTACGACGGCCGCACCAGCACCGGATAGCCGATGTCTTCGGCGATACGGCGGGCTTGCGCGAAGGTGGTTGCGGTGCCATAGCGTGGCGCGGGCAGTCCCGCCGCGGTCAGCACATCGCCGAACGCCCCGCGGTCTTCGGCCAGGTCGATGGCGGCGGGCGGGGTGCCGACGATCGGCACCCCCGCGTTGGCCAGCCGTTCTGCCAGCCCGAGCGGCGTCTGGCCGCCGAGTTGCACGATGACTCCCACCACGCCGGCCCCACCGGCGGCCGACTGCTCCTCGGCATGAAATACCTCGAGCACGTCCTCGAACGTCAGCGGCTCGAAGTACAGCCGATCCGCGGTGTCATAGTCGGTGGATACCGTCTCCGGATTGCAGTTGATCATCACCGTCTCGAAACCGGCCTGGCTCAACGTGGTTGCCGCATGCACGCAGCTGTAGTCGAACTCGATCCCCTGGCCGATGCGGTTAGGCCCGGACCCGAGGATCAGAACCTTCGGTTTGTCGATCTGCGGAGCCACTTCGGTCTCGGCCGCCGGATCCAGCTCGTAGCTGCTGTAGTGGTACGGAGTCTTGGCCTCGAACTCGGCGGCACAGGTGTCCACCGTCTTGTACACCGGGTGGATGCCCAGCCGCTCGCGCAGTGAGCGCACACCGTCTTCCCCGGCCAGTTCGGGTCGCAGCGAGGCGATCTGCCGATCGGATAGCCCACTGTGTTTGGCGTGGCGCAGCAGATCCGCGTCGAGCACCGGCGCGTCGACCAATTCGGCACGCAAACCGACCAGCTCGTCGATCTGCGCGACGAACCACGGGTCCACGCCGCTGGCCTCGGCCACCCGATCGACCGAGGCCCCCAGCCGCAGCGCCAGTTCCAGGTCGTAGAGCCGACCTTCGGTCGGGGTTTGCAGCCTGGTCAGGACGTCGTCGAGGCCGCCTTCGGGATCGGTGGCGGTCCAGAACCCGGCCCGGCTGGTTTCCAGCGAACGCATCACCTTGCCGAGCGCCTCGACGAAGTTGCGGCCCAACAACATCGCCTCGCCCACCGATTTCATGGTGGTGGTAAGCGTGGCATCGGCACCCGGGAACTTCTCGAAGGCGAACCGCGGCGCCTTGACCACGACGTAGTCCAGGGTGGGTTCGAAGCAGGCCGGCGTTTCTTTGGTGATGTCGTTGACGATCTCGTCGAGCGTGTATCCGATGGCCAGTTTCGCGGCGATCTTGGCGATCGGAAACCCGGTCGCCTTGGACGCCAACGCACTTGACCGCGATACTCGCGGGTTCATCTCGATGACGATCAGCCGGCCGTCTCGGGGGTTGACCGCAAACTGAATGTTGCAGCCGCCGGTGTCCACCCCGACCTCGCGCAGGATCGCAATCCCCAAGTCACGCAGCCGCTGGTATTCCCGATCGGTCAGCGTCATGGCCGGCGCAACGGTGACCGAGTCGCCGGTGTGCACGCCCATCGGGTCGAGGTTCTCGATCGAGCACACCACCACCACGTTGTCGTGGCCATCGCGCATCAGCTCGAGTTCGAATTCTTTCCAGCCGTAGATCGATTCCTCGATGAGCACATTGGCGCTGGGCGAGGCGGCCAGCCCGGCGCCGGCCATCCGATCCACCTCGTCGGCGGAGTAAGCCATACCCGAGCCCAACCCGCCCATGGTGAAGCTGGGCCGCACCACCACTGGAAGGCCCAGCTCGGCAACGGTCTCGCGAACCTCGTCCATGGTGAAACACACTCGGCTGCGGGCGGATTCACCCCCGACCTTGGCAACGATGTCCTTGAACCGCTGCCGGTCCTCGCCGCGCTGAATGGCTTCGAAATCGGCACCGATCAGCTCGACGCCGTAGCGTTCCAGCGCCCCGTTCTCGTGTAGAGCGACGGCGGTGTTCAGGGCGGTCTGCCCACCCAGGGTGGCCAGCACGGCGTCAATCTTGTTGCCGCGCTCGGCTTGCTGAGCGATGACCCGGTCGACGAACTCTGGGGTAATTGGCTCGACGTAGGTGAAGTCGGCATACTCGGGGTCGGTCATGATCGTCGCCGGATTGGAGTTGACCAGACTGACCTGTAGGCCCTCGGCGCGCAGTACCCGGCACGCCTGGGTTCCGGAGTAGTCGAACTCGCAAGCCTGGCCGATGACGATCGGCCCCGAGCCGATGACCAGAATGTGGTGTAAATCGGTGCGGCGCGGCACTAGCAGCCCCCTAAGGTTTGGACGCGAAGGTGCGCGGTCTTGCGCCGAACCCAGCGTGTCAGCTGGGGGCACCCGCTCGCGGCGATGAGCATCAGCGGTCCCCCGCCATCAGGTCAACAAACTGATCGAACAGGTACTCGGCATCGTGTGGGCCCGCCGCGGCCTCGGGGTGGTACTGCACCGAGAATGCGCGGCCGTCAACCAGTCTGACCCCCTCGACCACACCGTCATTGGCGCAGGTGTGGCTGACAGCGGCCCGGCCGAACGGCGTCTCGAAAGACTGCCCGGCCTCCCCTTCCAGCGCGAAACCGTGGTTCTGCGCGGTTACCGCGACTCTCCCGGTGGCGTGGTCGATGACCGGAATGTTGATGCCCCGGTGCCCGAACACCATCTTGTAGGTCGATAATCCCAGCGCTCGGCCGAGGATCTGGTTGCCGAAGCAGATACCGAACAGCGGGATTCCGGCACCGAGCACCTCACGGGTCAGCGACACGACATGGTCTGCGGTCGCCGGATCGCCGGGTCCGTTGGACAAGAACACGCCGTCTGGCTTGATATCGGCGATCTGATCGAAGGTCACCGACGAGGGCAGCACATGGCTGCGAACGCCGCGCCGGGCGAAGTTGCGCGGCGTGTTGGTCTTGATACCGAGGTCCAAGGCAACCACGGTAAAACGCTGCGGCCCTTCTGGTTCGACGATGTACGCCTCGGGGGTGCTGACCTCTCCGGCGAGATCGGCACCCAGCATCGGGGGTTGGGCAGCCACCCGCTCGACCAGCTCGGCTACTTGCGTGCCGGCGGTCAGGGCCGCACCGGAGAACACACCGGCCTTCATCGAGCCGCGGCTGCGTAGATGACGCACCACTGCGCGGGTGTCGATGCCGGCGATCCCCACGATGCGCTGGCGGATGAGCTCGTCTTCCAGTGTCGTCGATGAGCGCCAGTTGGAGGCGCGCGGCGACGGGTCACGTACCGCGTAGCCCGCGACCCAGATCTTGTCGCCGCGGCTCTCGCCGTCCTCGTCGTTCCAGCCGGTGTTACCGATCTGCGGGGCGGTGGCCACCACGATCTGGCGGTGGTAACTGGGATCGGTCAGCGTCTCCTGATAGCCGGACATGCCGGTGCTGAAAACGGCTTCCCCCAGTGCTTGGCCAACCGCACCGAATGACATTCCGGTGAAGACTCGGCCATCTTCAAGTACGAGCAAGGCTTTGCTCACACGATTCCCTCCGTTCGGGGCTGAAGCCAGCCTGCTAGCCAGCCGTCGTACTCGTCACGATTGTCTGCCCGGAACCCGGTGTCGATCTCAGTACCTGATGGCAGTCGCCACCGGATTGCCAGTATCCCGTCGCGCGCCGCGATCTTGCCGGCGATTCCGCGCTCGGTGCGTACCGCGGTGATCGAATCCTGTGGGATCCAAATCGGCTGCGCCCGCGCACGTTTCACCAGAATTCCGTCCGGATGACGGGTCAGTTCCGCCCGGCTGCGGTACCCGAGGTCGCCGACCACAACCCGGTGGTTGGACGCCGGCGCCAGGGTGCAACCGACGTACATGCCGCAAGTGATGACCGACGCGGGACCCACCGCGGCGGGCAGGTCGGGCAACGCACCGATCAGCTCGCTTTGCAGTCGCGCGCGACGCCGCCAGCCCCTGATCATCAGCGCGATCACCATCGCGATCAACACCGCCAGCACGGCCGCAAAGATCAGGGAGCCGATCAGCGTGCCTGAGTTCATGCCGGGCTCTTTCCGTCCCTGGCGGTGATCTTTCCACGCAACAGCGTCGCCGTGACCCGGGCGCGCAAGGTCATCGACTCGTACGGGGTGTTGGCCGAGCGGCTGGCCAGGTCGGCCCCGGTGACAGTCCAGGTGGCGTCGGGATCAATCACGGTCAGGTTGGCCGGCTCCCCTACCTCGAGCGGCCGGCCATGATCGGGCAGCCCCACGATTCCCGCCGGGTTCTCGCTCATCACCCGCGCGACATCGCGCCAGCTCAGCAGACCCGGCTGCACCATCGTCTGCACCACCACCGACAGCGCGGTCTGCAGCCCGAGCATGCCCGGGCGCGCCGCGGAGAACTCGACGCATTTCTCGTGCTCGGCGTGCGGCGCGTGATCGGTGGCCACACAATCGATGATCCCGTCGGCCAGCGCCTGTCGCAGCGCCATCGCATCAGACGCCTCGCGCAGCGGTGGATTGACCCGATTCACCCCGTCGTAGCCGGACAGTCTGCGGTCATCGAGCAGCAGGTGATGCGGAGTAACCTCCGCTGTGATCGAAATACCTTGTGATTTAGCCCATTTCAATATTTCGACGGTTCCCACGGTGGAGGCGTGGCAGATGTGCACCCGCGCGCCCGCGTCTCGGGCCAGCAGCGCGTCGCGGGCCACAATCGATTCCTCAGCCGCCCTGGGCCAACCCGCCAGGCCCAACTGCGCGGCATTCGGGCCTTCGTGGGCGACCGCACCGACGGTCAGCCTGGGCTCCTCGGCGTGCTGGGCGATCAGCACACCCAGGCCGGTGGCGTATTCGAGAGCGCGGCGCATGATCAGCGGGTCGTGCACGCAGATCCCGTCGTCGGAGAACATCCGCACCGCGGCGACACCGGCATTCATCATGCCCATCTCGGTGAGTTCAGTTCCGGCGAGCCCGATCGTGACGGCGCCGACGGGATGTACGTCGACCAAACCGACCTGCTGTCCCCGGTGCCAGACGTGGTCGGTGACCACCGGACTGTCGGCCACCGGATGGGTGTTGGCCATCGCGAACACCGCCGTGTAGCCACCCAGCGCTGCTGCCGCCGAACCGGTCTCGATGTCCTCGGCATATTCGCGGCCCGGCTCGCGCAGGTGGGTGTGCAGGTCGACCAGCCCCGGCAGCAGCACGTGATCGGTGGCATCGATGACATCCGCCGTATCGGGGATGGCCAGTCCGGTCCCGATGTCAGCGATCTGGTTGTCGTCGACGAGCACGTCGACCCGTTCGCCCTCGCCGTACAACCGCACTCCGCGCAGCAGAACGCTCACGCCGCACCCTCTTCCCCAGCCGACTCGAGTCCAACCAGGACATGGAACAGCACCGCCATGCGTATGTGGACTCCGTTGGAAACCTGTTGCAACACAGCCGACTGTGACGAGTCGGCAACCGATGAGGCGATCTCCATGCCGCGCAGCATCGGCCCGGGATGCAGCACCACCGCGTGACCGCCCAGCATCGCCTGCCGACGGTCGGACAGACCGTACAAGGTCGAGTACTCCCGCACCGAGGGGAAGAATCCGCCGTTCATCCGCTCGGCCTGCACCCGCAGCATCAGCACCGCGTCGGCGGCGGGAAGCTCGGCGTCAAGGTCATGGGATACGGTGACCGGCCAATCCGCGACACCCACCGGCAGCAAGGTGGGCGGCGCCACCAGCACCACCTCGGCACCCAGCGTGTGCAGCAGCATGACGTTGGAGCGGGCCACCCGGCTGTGCAGGATGTCGCCGACGATGACGACGCGCCGGCCCTCGATGCCACCGAGCCGCTGCCGGATGGTCAGGGCGTCCAGCAGCGCCTGCGTCGGGTGCTCGTGAGTGCCGTCGCCGGCGTTGATCACCGAAGGGCCACCGTCGGATTGGCCGGCGGTCCAATCGGCGAGCAGCCGCGCCGCCCCGGACGCGGGGTGCCGGATGATCAGGGCGTCGGCGCCAGCCGCACGCAGGGTCAGCGCGGTGTCGCGCAGCGACTCGCCCTTACTGACCGAGGACCCGCTCGCGCTGACATTGATCACGTCCGCGCTCATCCACTTACCGGCCACCTCGAAGGACACCCGGGTTCGTGTCGAGTTCTCGTAAAACATCGTCACCACGGTGCGACCGCGCAGCGTCGGCAACTTCTTGACCTCACGGCCAACCAGGGCCTGCGCGAAGCGGTCGGCGTCGTCAAGGATCGCAATGGCGTAGTCGCGGCTCAAGTCGCCCGCCGCCAGCAGATGCCTGGGTGTCATCGAGAGATCACCACCCCATCGTGGCCGTCGTGTTCGCTGAATTGGACATGCACGCTTTCGCTGCGGGCGGTGGGCACGTTCTTGCCCACGTAGTCCGCGCGCACCGGCAGTTCCCGGTGCCCGCGGTCGACCAACACGGCCAGCTGGACCGATCGCGGCCGCCCGACATCGCGCAACGCGTCCAGCGCCGAGCGCACCGAGCGCCCGGAGTAGAGCACGTCATCGACCAGAATCACCAAGGCGTCGTCGACGCCGCCGGCCGGGATCTCGGTCTCCTCCAGCGGCCGCGGCGGTTTGCTCATCAGATCATCGCGATACAGCGTGATGTCCAGCGCACCATGGTCGACCTCGATGCCACTGTATTCACCGATGTTGGCCGCCAACCGCGACGCCAGGATCACACCGCGAGTCGGGATCCCGAGCAACACGACGCGTGGCGAGTCCGGGCTATCCAGCGCGGTCTTTTCGATGATCTGGTGCGCAATGCGGGAAATAGTTCGACCGACGTCGGCCGCGGACATCAACTCCCTGCCATCCACGGCATCATTGGCGGCACCCATGCGAGAACCTGACCTCCTTCTCCGCCTCTCCGGACGGGTCGTTAAAGGATGTCGACTGCCCGACACCGTAGCATTGCGCGCCCGCGGCCACGATGCGGGGCCCGCCGTGGGGATACCCTGGCATAGGTGAGGGACTCCACCGCTTCTGGGGATTCCACCGGTTTTCCCGCCGGGCTGCAACAGATGGATTTTGATGCGCTGTACCGCGGCGAGAGCCCGCGCCCGGGCGTTGCGCCGATGACGACGCCCCCGTGGGATACCAAGGCTCCCAAAGAAAATGTCATCGCCTGGCAAGCCGGCGGCTGGGTGCACGGCGACGTGCTGGACATCGGTTGTGGGCTGGGCGACAACGCGATCTACCTGGCTGCGCACGGACACCCGGTGACCGGCCTGGACATTTCCCCGACCGCGCTGATCACCGCGGCGCGCCGAGCCGATGACGCGGGCGTGCACGTCACGTTTGCGGTGGCCGACGCCACCAAGCTCGACGGTTACACCGACGCCTTCGACACCGTGATCGACAGCGGCATGTTCCACTGCCTCGACGACGAGGGCAAGCGCAGCTATGCGGCCGCGGTGCACCGCGCCACCAGACCTGGCGCCACCCTGCTGATGAGTTGCTTCTGCGATGCCAACCCGCCCAACGAACAACAGCCGCGCCCGGCGGTGCCCGAGCAGACGCTGCGCGACGTGCTAGGCGGTGCGGGCTGGGAGATCGCGGCGCTGGATCCGGTCACGGTGAACCGCCAACTCGGTGGATCCGACGGGCAGCCCATCGAGCTGGCCTTCTGGTACGTCCGCGCGCGGCGGCAAAACTAGCGCAGCTCAGCCCACCGGCCCGGCGGGATCACAGCCCCGGCGACCCTCATGCGCCCAGGCCAGCAGATCCGGCGCGGCCAGCTGGTTGATGCGATCGTAGTAGCGGCGATAGACGCGCTCGTCGAAGAACTCCTGCCATTCGCCGCTACCACCGGCCCGGAAAAAGCGCTCGTTGCTGCGCCAAATGCCTTCGGTGGACTCGGGGGCGAGTTCGGCGGCGCGCGCACGCATCGAGTTCAGCTTGGCATGCTGCGCGAGCTCCTCGGCACGATCGCGGCCAAGGGAGCAGCCCAGGACCCCCGCCAGGCGGATCAGCTCACCCACGAGGTCGGCGCGGTAGTCGGTGTAATGGAACATCGACACGTTGGGCAGCTGACGTCGCGACCAGACCGTGTTGAAGTGATGCAGGATGTTGGACAGCGAGCCGATGTGTTTGGCCATGGGCGGCATCGGGCCCGGTCCCCCGTGCGGAGGCGGGAATCCGGGGCCGGGGGGCGGCGCGATCGCCGAAGGTGGGGGTGCAACCGGGCCTTCCGGGGGCATGATCGGCCCTTCCATCCAGGCCCGGAAGGCCTGGATGGGCGTGGGATCATCCTGTCGATCGCCGGCGGCGGACCCCCTCCGGTTGAGGTTGGCGTGGTTCATGTTGTCCCACTGGAAAAGCTCCGACATCGCGGCGTCGCGCGGGTCGCGGCCCACACCGATGTAGGTGACCCGGTCATCGAGCACCAGGCCGTCCAGCGGCGTGTGGGTCTTGATGAATCGGCGGTGGCCCTGCGCGTTGAGGGCGGCAACAACCTCGTTCACCGGCCGGACCGTCCTATCCAGCCATGGCGAAACCTCGGCCAGCGGCCCCGGCAACTGCGGTCCATCGAAGACCAGCAGCGACACCAGGCGCTGGGTCAACGTGACGCCGCACTTCGACGGTGCCGAAATCACGATGTCGCCCTCGCGCAGCTCCAGCGCGTCCCAACGCCGGTTGTCGCTGATCCACGAGCGATACCCAACTCGGGTGGCCATCAGGACTCCCCCCGCCCGACGGGGCCACGGCGGTCCCCGCGACCCCGGTGAGCCCAGTCGAGGAACTCCGGGCCGCCCAGATTCCCGGCCAATTCGGCCGCGCGTTCGCCGTAACGCCGATGCTCGGCGGCGGTGAAAATGTCGTGCCACTGGCCACGTCCACCGGCCCGGAAGAAGGGGGCTTCGGTACGCGGCTGGTGCCCGGGTAAGACGCCGCGGGTGGCCGCGGGAGCAAGCGCATCGGCGTGCGCGCGCATGGCGTCGAGGGTGGCGTGTTCGGCCAACTCCGCGGCGCGATCGGGACCCAGCTCGATACCCAGGACCGAGCCGAGGCGCAACAGTTCACCGACGAGGTCCGCCCGGTAGTCCGCGTAGTGGAACATCGCGACGTTGGGCTGCCTGCGCCGGTCCCAGAACGTGGCGAAGTGATGCAGGATGGTGGCCAACGAAGCGACCCCCTCGGTGGGTACGTTGGGCCCTTCCAGCCAGCGCCGCATCACATCGAGCGGGCTGAACTCGCCGTCGAAGTCCAAACCCGGGGGCGCGAATCGCTCACCTGGCGGCCCCAGCACCTCGTGCAGCGCCCGCATCCGGTGCTGGTCCATCAGCATCGAGACCGCGGCATCGCGGGGATCGCGCCCCACCCCGATATAGGTGACCCGATCCTCGAGCACCAAGCCGTCCAGCGGCGTGTGGGTCTTGATGAACCGGCGATGGGGCTGGGCGTCGAGTGCGGCGGCGACCTCCTGCACCGGCCGGGCGGTCAAGTCCAGCCACGGCGACACCAAGTGCATCGGCGCCGGCAGCTGCGGCCCATCGAAGATGACCAGGGAAATCAGGCGTTGCGTCCAGGTGGTGCCGCACTTCGGCGGTGCCGAGATCACGATGTCGCCGCCCCGCAACGTCAAGCTATCCCAGCGCAGGTTGTCGCTCATCCAGGAGCGGTAGGCAACCCGGTCATCGGTCCGGAACTGACCGGATGACGGCGCCGGAGGCGGGTGATTGTTGCCCATTTCATCAGATGCGATTGGCACGACACTTCTCCTGCTCAGCATGGTCTCGGCTGGTTGGGTTCTCGGCTGGGCAGCGGCCATCAGCGGCGGATGATGTCGAACAGCATACCTTCGACCGTGACACCCGGGGCGAAGGCGAACGCCACACCCGTTGAGATGGGTTTGTCCGACTCGGCCTGCGCAACCATCATTTCCAGCACGAAGATCAGCGATACGCTCAACATGTTGCCGAACTGGGCTAGTACATCCCAGCTCTGCACGGCTCGCCCGACGGGAATCCCCAACAAGCGTGCCGACTGCTCGATGATCTTCGGCCCACCCGGATGTATCGCCCACAGATCGATATCGGCCTTGCTCAACCCGTTGTCCCGCAACATCTCTGCGACCACCGGGTCGACCGAACGGTAGATGTAGCTGGGCAGATTCTCCGACAGCTCACACGTGATGCCGTCGTGATTGACCCCAAGCACGATCCCGTCCTCGGAGTCGTCGAGCAGCTGGCTGAAGCTGCTGCGGATCACCACGTTGCCAGCGGGCAGCGGCTGCTGGACCTGGCTGGCTCCAATGACCAATGCGCCGCAGCCATCTCCGAACAAACTGTGGATTACGACGTCGTTGATGTCATCGGCGAAAACCGCATTCACCGAGGACAATTCGATGCACACCACCAATGCCTTCATGCTCGGGTGGGCTCGGACGTAGTTCGTCGCGGTGCGAATGGCGTTCATTGCGGCAGCACAACCCATGAAGTTGACCACCACCCGCGATATCGACCGGGGCAGACCGAGCTGCTTGACGATCTCTGCATCCACGCCCGGTGCAATGAAACCGGTGCTGGTGACGAACACCAGCTGGCCGATCTCGTCGGGGGCGTATGGGAGGCCGTCGAGGGCACGGGCGGCCACGTCGACCGCCAGCGGTACGGCGTGCTGATAGAACAGGTTCATCCGGTCCCGGATCGTTGCCGGCTCGCGCCGGAACTCGTCGAACTCGTCGTCGAGCGGATCCACTGCCATCCTGCGGGTATCAATCCGGGTCTTGTCATATATCCGCGAAATTCGTTCCCGCTGTTGCGGATCAACAAACAACTCAGAAACACGAGCGGCGGCGTCGGCCTGAGCAACCACCCGTTGCGGGGCGCCGGTGGCCATGCCTTCGATAACGGCCACCGTGGTGGGCGGTGCCGGCGGCAATTGCGCGAGGTCGTAACGCGGCTCGTGGCCGGCCCGGCGGATTGCGCCGCCCTCGGCTGCGGTGCTCATACCGACCCGATTCCGACGAAGCCGGCGACCACGTAGCTGGCGCTGGCTTTCCAGGCTGCGGGTGAGCAATGCTCACGGATCAGGCCCCAACCTTGCTCCCTGGCCTGCCGGAACGGTGCCAACAGATATGAGCGGCAGAGCTTGGGCAGTCGGTCCGCGACGAAGCTCTTCGGCGCAAGCCACTCGACACCGAACCTTGCAGCCTCTTCCCGCAACACGTCCTCGGTGACAATGTTGGCAAATCCGCTGCGCTGGAACGGCAGCACGTGATGAACGCGGTGCGAACTCAACCCCGCGGACAAAAAGCAGTCAACGTAGCGATTCCCGATCACCGTGAGGTCGTTGGCGTGCACGACTTGGTCCACACCCCAGTCCTCGCCCTGCTCGACACCCTCCGCCGAGTCGTCCTCGAACTCGTGGCTGGCGACCACCAAGAAGGTGCTGACCCACAGCGTCACGATGAATTGCAGGGCCCAGGCCCAAAAATCGCCCGCCAGGGTGAACACCACCAGCTCGGTGACCAACAGCAGCCGCACTCCCGACGAGCCGAGGAAGTGCGGCAGCGCCGCACGCCAGCTTCCGTAGGACTCTTGTACACCTACCTTGCGGGTGATTTTCCATACGTCGGCAATCCGAATGGCCATGCCGGTGAACATGTGGCCGAACTTGTGAATGGTATGCACCGGGATCCGATACAACCGGGGCAGTCCCATCATCATGGTGAACACGTTCTTCTTGATGTCCACATCGCTTTGCGTGTACGGGTGGTGCAGCAGGGTATGTCCGTCAGCGGTCACCAAAGCCAGTGCCACATAGTTCATATCGAAGCTATTCCCGAGCACCCTGTTGACGCCCCGTTGGGCGCGGTGCAAGGCGTAGTGACCGAAGCCGGCAAGCGAGCTGCGCAACAACACCATCGCGATCGCGAAGGCCGGCAACGGCATCCATCGGGTGTCGAGCAATCGCAGACCCTGCACGGCGAAATAGGCAACCGCCAGCAGCGCCACAACGATGTTGAAAAGTCGATCCATGCGCTTGATCCGGGCGGCCAGCGCGGGCTCGTTCAGCCGGGCTTTGACGCGGTGCATCAGGTCGTTCCGGTCGTCAAAGCGGTACTTGGGGGTATCGCGCCAACTGTTGAAATCGTCTTTGAACAAGAACGCCGGCGCGTTGTGCTTGGGATGGATATCTCTGGGAGTCGCGTCGCGCCCCAACGCATATCGTTGCAGCATCCGCTCGATCTTGGCCGGGTCGCGATGGTAGGCGGCGATGATGGCGGTGATGTCGCGGTTCTTGGTCCGCCCGATGAAGAAGGCGCCGCCGGGGTGTTTGGAAATCCAATCGCTGAGGTCGTAGGCCCTTCCGTTGTAGACCCATACGTCGGCCATCGGCGGCCCTCCGGGCGGAGGAGCAGGACGTAGCCCAGGGCGCTCCTGAACTTCTGAGAGGTCGTTCGGCATTCGTATTCCTCCAGGTGTGGTCGGGTGAGATCGGTTGCTAATCGCCATTTCCGGCGAAGTGGCCCCAATACTGGAGCGACGACCTTGGAGGATTCTCAACGGAATTCCGGATCGCGGAACTGGGGTGTCTGCAACGACGCGGCACCAGATCTGTTGCGCCCGCACGGCGAACCACCGACGAGAGCCGGCCCGGAAACTACCGGCAGCCCTTTCCCCCATGCTGCGTTTCCGGGCCGGTTCTCAATCCGAAGTCCACCGCTACCGTGTTACCCCGTCGGGTTGGGGATGGTCACCGGGACACCCCAGTTGGACAGGGTTATCTCGACGTTGCCCTGGCCTTTGTCGACCACCATCCGGACCAGGTTTGCCGCCGGCGGCTCCGGTGCCGGCGACTCGGCGGTCGAACTCGCCGGAGCCTGGGCACTGGTGTCAACGATCCACAGGGTGATCGGCATCGTCCTCCCGTCCTTACCCAACTGAGGCACGATCGGATCGATCACCGCGCCGTCGATGGTGCCCGACACCTTGACGGTTGCCATGCCGTCGACCGTTTCGTTTCCTTCGATCTTCGGGTTCTGCACCTGTGCGATCACCGCACCCAGGCCACGGTCCTTGTCCAGGATGATGCCCGGGTCGTAGATCCTCTGGGCCGGACCGACCGACGTGTAGGTCTCGCCGTTCTTGGTGTACATGATCTTGTTCGTGACCAGGAAGTCGGTCGCGACGGCCGGAGCATCCGGCTGCATCCGGACCTTGGCATTGCCTACCGGCCTGGCCGTTGCCCTGCGGCTGATTGGTCACGTCGGCATTCACGCTTTCGAACGGCAGCTTCGGTAGATCGGTGACGTTCACCGCGATGTGAACCGAATGCAGGCCCTTGGTCGCCTTGGAACTGTCTTGCAAGATCTGCTGGGCTTGTGGTGATGGGGCGCCCGTGGCCCCGGATGTCGCCGTGGTGGCAGAGGTTCCCGACGCCCCTGGGGTTTGCGAGGTTGCCGTTGTGGATTTGTGCCCGCACCCGGTCATGACCGTTGCGACAAGTGCCGTCGCAAACAGGATTGCGACAGACGTCGGGGTCGAGAATCGACGGCAGGGACGGGAGAGAAGTCGGTGGGAGGTGTGCGCTTGGGAGATCAAGCCATTCATGGCCAACCTTTGCTGAGTTATCCGACCGGTGGTAATGAGCAGCGGGTCGCTACCCTCGTCGTAGCACATGGACAGCGCCAGCCAGTTCGGCCCCGTCCATGGTGGCGGGTCTTGGTGACTGCACCCCGCACCCTGGTTCACCAGCAACAACACTGCAGTCATTCGCGCGCCATTGCCCTCACAGCATGTTCCCCAGATCACATTTGCCGGAGAGCGCGACAGTAACACGCGACCACTGACCGAGAAGGCCTTTCGCAGAACTAGCAATCAATCCGGCACCACCGCGAAGCCGTGGGCGTTGCCCGACCTCGTTGGCGCGGTCCACGCGCGGCGTGGTTCGCCGGCGCCCGCAAACCATCGGACGGCCGCCGCCTGACCCGCCGACCGCCAGCGGCTAACCTCAATCCGGTGAATCTCGACGCCAACCAGGCTGATATCCGCGAGGTCTGCGATGCCGGATTGCTCTCCGGCGCAGTGACCGTGGTTTGGCAGCACGGAGAAGTACTGCAGGTCAACGAAATCGGCTACCGAGACGTCGAGGCGGGCCTGCCGATGCAGCGCGACACGCTGTTTCGCATCGCGTCCATGACCAAACCCGTCACCGTTGCCGCGGCCATGAGCATGGTCGACGAGGGCAAAATAGCCCTGCGTGACCCGATCACACGCTGGGCGCCCGAGTTGCGCGACATCCGGGTGCTTGACGACCCGCACGGCCCGTTGGACCGCACGCACCCCACCCGACGGCCGATCCTCATCGAGGACCTGCTGACCCACACCAGCGGGCTGGCCTACAGTTTTTCGGTGTCCGGGGACATTTCGCGGGCGTACATGCGATTGCCATTTGGTCATGGTTCCGACGCCTGGCTGGCCGAACTCGCCGCGCTGCCACTGGTGCACCAGCCCGGCGAGCGGGTCACCTACAGCCACGCCATCGATCTGCTCGGCGTCATCATGTCCCGCATCGACGACAAGCCTTTCTACCAGGTGCTCGACGAGCGAATACTGGGCCCGGCCGGCATGACCGACACCGGCTTCTTCGTGTCGACACAGGCCCAGCGCCGCGCCGCAACCATGTACCGCCTCGACGAGCTGGACCAGCTACGGCACGACGTCATGGGCCCGCCGCACGTGCGGCCTCCGTCGTTCTGCAACGCCGGCGGCGGATTGTGGTCAACCGCCGACGACTACCTGAGATTTGTCCGGCTACTGCTCGGCGACGGGACGATCGACGGCGTTCGGGTTCTCTCACCGGAGTCGGTGCGGCTGATGCGCACCGACCGGCTCAGCGACGAGCACAAGCGACACAACTTTCTCGGGGCGCCCTTCGGGGTGGGCCGCGGGTTCGGGCTGAACCTGTCGGTGGTGACCGACCCGGTTCAGTCCACTCCACTGTTCGGCCCGGGCGGGCTTGGCACCTTCAGCTGGCCCGGTGCCTACGGGACCTGGTGGCAGGCCGATCCTGGCGCCGACCTGATCCTGCTGTATCTGATTCAGCATTGTCCCGACTTGTCCGTGAACGCGGCGGCTGCGGTCGCGGGCAACCCGGGGCTGGCCAAGCTGCGCACGGCACAACCCCGGTTCGTCCGGCGCACCTACCGCGCGCTCGGACTGTAGCGGCGCGAGGTCGAGATGGCCCACTTCCCCCCTCGATACCTGGACAGCCGGCGTCTGCTGCTGCGGCCACCCAAACTCGACGACGCCGGCCCGATATACAAGAAGATCGCCAAAGATCCCGAAGTCACCCGCTTCCTGCTGTGGAGAGCACACCGCAACGTGGCGGAAACCCGCCGAGTGCTGATCAACCAGCTCAGCCGGAGCCGCTACGAACGCAATTGGGTGATCTCGCTACACGGCAGCGGCGAGATCGTCGGCCTGATCAGCTGCCGAAGCGACGCGCCCCGCTCGATCGAGGTTGGCTACTGTCTGGGCCGGCAATGGTGGGACATGGGTTTCATGTCCGAGGCGCTGAGCCTGTTGCTGGCCGGGCTGCCGGCCGACGCCGCCGGATGCCGCGTCTGGGCAACATGCCACGTCGACAACGCCCGGTCGGCGCGGCTGCTGCAGCGCGCCGGGTTCGTCCTGGAGGCCAGACTCTGCCGTCACGCCGTCTATCCGACCATGGGTCCCGAACCCAACGACAGTCTGCTGTACACCAGGATCCTGCGGCTCAACCGCGCCCCGATGCCACGGTTTGCCCCTGAGCACAGCTTCGCACCCACTGGAACCGCTGCCCTAGGCTGAGCCCCATGGCGAAGCCGATCGTCCTGATCAGCGGCGCGGGGATCGCCGGCCCGGCGCTGGCATTCTGGCTCACCCACAGCGGATACCAGGTGGTGGTGACCGAACTCGCCGACGACATCCGCCCGGGCGGTCAGACCGTCGACTTGCGGGGGGCCGGACGGCTGGTCATCGAACGGATGGGACTCCTGGAGCAGATGCGCCAGCGCAGCCTGCGCCAGCGCGGCATCGCCTGGATACGGGCGGACGGCCGGCGCCGCGCCGAGATGCCGGTTGAGGCCTTCCACGGCAACGGACCGGTCAGCGAGCTCGAGATTCTGCGCGGTGACCTGGCCGCGGTGCTCTACCGGGCCACCGCCGCCGGCACCGACTACCGATTCGGTACCCGCATCACCGATCTGGCACCGTCGGGCGACGCGGTCCAGGCGAGGCTGTCCGACGGGACGACGGTGCGGGCGGATCTGGTGGTCGGCGCCGACGGTCCACACTCGGGTGTCCGACGGCTGGCCTTTGGCCCCGAAGAGCAGTTCGCCCGGCCGCTGGGCGGCTACAACGCCTGGTTCAGCGCACCCGACACGGTCGGCCTCAACGGCTGGTACCTGATGTACCAGGCCCCCGGAGGGCTCAACGCGTCGATGCGCCCGTCGCACGATCCCGCGACAGCCAAGGCCGGACTGGCATTTCGCTCCGCTCCGATCCGCTACGACCGTGCCGACCTGGACGCCCAACGCGATCTGCTCGCCGCCCGCTTCGCCGGTGCTGGCTGGCAATCCGACGCGCTGATCGCCGCGGCGCGCGAGGCCGATGACTTCTACCTGGACGCGATCGTCCAGATTCATCTGGACGCGTGGTCACGCGGACGGGTCACGCTGGTCGGCGACGCCGGCTACTGCGCATCGCCGCTGAGCGGCATGGGCACCAGCCTGGCGCTGGTAGGTGCATATGTGCTGGCCGGCGAGTTGGGCCCGGCCCACGGCGACGGCATCGACGAGGCCGCGCTGGCGGCCGCGTTGGCCCGCTACGAGACCGTGCTGCGGCCGTATGTAGCCAACTGTCAGGACCTGCCGAACAGCATCGATCGCTTTCTGCCGATGTCGGAGTCCGAGATCCGGTCAAACGCTGCGGCGATGAAGTACATGCAGCGCTGGCCGTTTCGCTTCTTCGCCGAAAAAAAGTGGTTCACCATCGCCGAGTCCATCGAGCTGCCCCGGTATCCGCGGCTGCCCTAGCTGCGTCAGGCGTCGTCGGCGACGGCCTGAAGCACACCGTCACCGTTGACAACCGAAGAAGCCGGCGCAAGCTCGAAGGCCGGCAGCTCCGCGCCCGCCGAGGCGATCACATTGCGAGCCGCCTCCATCCGTTTCAGCGCGACGTCGGTGAACACCGACAACCCGAGTTCGTGGTTGTACCCATGGATTTCTTTGACGTCGAGCTGAGTCAGGAAGTAGACGATCTCTTTGGACACCACCTGGCCCGGGACCAGCACCGGGAAGCCCGGAGGGTAAGGCACGACGAATGTGGTGGAGACCAATGTTCTGCCCTCGGCCAGGCGGCGCCCGGCCATGCTGATCTGGACGTACTCGCGGTCGGATTCGTCATAGCCGGCGTAGAAGGCCGACCGCATGTCGCCGAAACTGCTCGCATCATCGGGGCGGAACGCAATGTCGAACTCGCTGAAGTCGGGCAGATGCGGCAAGTCCTGGGTGATCTCCTCAACGCGACGCTCATGCAGCGCCCAGTCGGCCGCGCTGGCCGCCCGCTGGCTCCGATCGAAGTCCGTGGCGATCCGGCGCAACACGTCGAGCAGGTAGTGAACGCTCGACCAGGTCACTCCGATGGTGAAGATCAGCAGCACGCTGTTGATCGACGTCTTGTTGATCTGGATCCCGAATCGCTCCATCAAGATCTTCTCGCGGAAGTCGTATCCGTTCATCCCGGTGCTCCCGATGAACAGGGTGACCCGGGTGGCGTCCAGCACGAACTGATCCGATCGCCATGCCTCGTTCCACTCGGCCAGAGCTCCCTGTCTGACTTGGCGGTAGGAGCTGACCGATGAGGCCCGGAACTCCTCGGGAACCAGATCGGCTTCGTCGAGAATGCGGAACCACTTACTGATCAGGCGGTCTTTACGAACACGGTGCCGAAACACCAGCGCCATGTCGTAGACCTGCCGGACCAATTGGAATCCCTCGATATCGACCTGGCGGCGCGCCAGGTCCAGCGAGGCCAGCAGTTGCTGGTTGGGCGAGGTCGAGGTGTGAGTCAAAAACGCCTCGCCGAACGCGTCGCGGGTCAGGGCGTTGAAGTCCTGGTCACGGACGTGGATCATCGATGCCTGCCGCAGCGCCGAGAGCGACTTGTGGGTGGAGTGCGTGGCGTAGACGCGCACCCGTGCCCGTTTCGGATCCGGCAGCAATCGGTGCTCGGCCCACTGCGACCGCGGAATCCCTTGCATGGAGGCGCGCCACTTCTCGTATACGGCGCCGTATTCGTCAGAGGCCAACATTGATTCGAGGTACTCCGCGGACACCATCGCGGTGCGCTGCCGGGCCCATGGGACCGCGGTGGCAAACGCGTACCAGGCCTCGTCCCAGAGGAAACAGATATCCGGCTTGATCGCCAGCACCTCCTCCATGACCAGCCGCGGGTTGTAGACGACGCCGTCGAAGGTGCAGTTGGTCAACAGCAGCATGCGCACCTTGTGCAGCTGTCCGGCCGCCTCCAGGTCGAGCAGCACCTGCTTGATCGTGTGCAGCAATACCGCCCCATAGATGGCGAACGGGGGCAGCGGATAGGCGTCCAGATACAGCGGGTAGGCACCGGCGAGCACCAGGCCGTAGTGGTGCGACTTGTGACAGTTGCGGTCGATCAGCACGATGTCGCCCGGTCGGGTGAGGGACTGCACGACAATCTTGTTCGCGGTCGAGGTGCCGTTGGTGACGAAATAGGTGTGGTCGGCGTTCCAGGTACTGGCGGCCTTGTCCATGGCCTTCTTGATGTTGCCGTGCGGGTCCAGCAGCGAATCCAGACCGCCCGACGTGGTCGACGTCTCGGCCATGAAGATGTTGCGGCCGTAGAACTCCCCCATGTCCTGCAGCGACTTGGAGTTGAAGATGCTGGCGCCGCGCGCGACCGGAAGCGCGTGGAACTGGCCTACCGGAGCCGCGGCGTAGGCCCGCAGAGCATCGAAAAACGGTGTGGCGAACCGGTTCCGTAGTCCGGCCAGCACCGTACTGTGCAGATCGGTGACATCGTTGAGCCGGTAGAAAGTCCGGTCGTATACGTCCGGATCGTCCTCGGCCCCGGCTGCGATCGACTCGTCGGTGAGCAGGTAGAGGTCGATGTGCGGGCGCAGCTCCCTGATCCATTCCCCACATTCGATCCAGTCGTGCGGGCTATCGGGGGCAACCACGTCATCGTTGGCCCCCAGCAGTGCGTTCATCAGCGGCAGCCGGTCCCGGGACCGAAGTGGCAGGTCGTGCCGGATGATTGCGGCCTGTATCTCGCCGTTGAGTGCGACCGCGGTGATCGCGTCCTCGACACTCGGGGCGAGCAGGACTTCGAACTGGACGTCGTCAGACGGATTGTGCAATGCCCGAAGGTGCTCGGCCAACGAGTCGGGCGCCGATGTGGGCGCATCATCGGCGACCAGCACGGTGTAGAACTGCTGCTGCTTGGCCTGGGCCACCAGTTCCTGCTCGGCCAGCGGCGCCGAAGTATCGAAAAGTGCTGTGCGGTCACCATATTCACCCAGCAGACGGACCGCCAGGGAGACCTCTTCTTTGAGCCGCACCGTGGACTTGCTTTCCAGGTGTGCGCGAAAATTTGCCAGGTTCTGTGCGCCCGGATAAAGCCAATACCGTTCGTAGGCGCCGATGCGGTCCATCAGCCGCCGCACTTTCGCCATGTCGTGGGTGATGTCCATCCCGGCCAGGTCGACCTCGGCGAGGTGACAGCACGCGTCGTCGAGCAGGTTCCACGTATCAACACGTGCGTATGACGGGTTGGCTACCGCAGCCAGAGCGGAGACACGAAGTCGTCGCGGGCGGGTGCTGTATCGCTTCATGTCGTCACCTGTTCTAGTGGTGCGGGACGCGCCGGCGGGCGGCTTAGGTATCGCCCGCGGCGTACCTTTCATACCCGAAAACTCACCCTTGCAGGTTATCGAGTCATGGGGCCGGATCTAGCCCCAATCCGGCACCGAATGTTCGCCCTGACCGCGACGCTTGAGGGTGCGATCCGTTCGGTCAGGCTTCGAACTCGTCGTCGCTGTCGACGACCCGCCGGTTTCCCCGGCCGCTGTCCACCCAGCGCAGCACCGGAAGCTGCGGGAACTGGGGAAGCTCCCAGCGGCGCGCGGGCAAGTCCGTGACATCGCCCAACGAGCGCACCACCGCCTGGGTCAGACCCATGATGGCGGCCATCACGGGAAGCAACGGCTGTAACGGCCTGGCCGCGGTACGCACCGTACTGATCCGGCGGGCCAGAATCAGCCGCTCGACCGAGTGGTACAGCCAGGCACCCACGCCCAGGGCGTAGATCGACAGTGCGGAGGCGACGATGGCCCACCCGTAGGCGGCGCATATGACCGCGCCGAGGATCACCGCCGCTGCCATCCAGGCCGCGACCACGACACGCAACTCGAGCCTGCTCATCAGCACGATCCCTGGTTTTCCGGCAGGCGCGACGATTCATCCGGGACCGCCTGCCGGACCGCCGCGGCAGCCGCCCGAATCTGCGGCCTCACCAGCATGACCTGTCCCAGCACACCGTTGACGAAGCTCGGCGAGTCGTCGGTGGACAATTCCTTGGCCAGCTCGACGGCTTCATCGACGGCGACCGGTTCGGGCACGTCGTCGGCATACAACAGTTCCCACACCGCGACTCGCAGGATGGCACGATCCACGGCCGGCAACCGGTCCAGCGTCCAGCCCTGCAGTTGCGACGTGATCAGGTCGTCGATGTGAGCGGCGTGCTCGCCAATCCCGCGCGCCACCGCCGCCGTGTACGGGTGCAGCGGCGCCACGTCCGGCTTCGTCTCGGCCAGCTCGGTGCGCAGGTCCGCGATCTCGCCCGGGCCCAGGCCCCGCGCCTCAGCCTCGAACATCAGGTCCACCGCACGCTTGCGGGCCTGGTGACGTCCTTTAACCGGTTTGCCCGGCCTTCCCTCAGGCATACTCAGGCGTTGGCCCTGCCCAGGTAGCCGCCGTCACGCGAATCCACCTTCAGCTTGTCCCCGGTGTTGATGAACAGCGGCACGTTGATCTGGGCGCCCGTCTCCAGGGTGGCCGGCTTGGTGCCGGCGCTGGAGCGGTCGCCCTGCAAACCCGGCTCGGTATGGGTGACCACGATCTCGACGGTCACCGGCAGCTCGATGTACAGCGGCGCTCCGTCGTGAAACGCCACCTGCACCGGCATGCCCTCCAGCAGGAATCGGGCGGCATCTCCCACCAGCGACTCCGGCAATGGGTGCTGCTCGTAGTCCTGGCTGTCCATGAACACGAAGTCGGAGCCATCGCGGTAGAGGTAGGTGGTGTCGCGCCGGTCGACGGTGGCGGTCTCCACCTTCACGCCGGCGTTGTAGGTCTTGTCGACAACCTTGCCCGAGAGCACGTTCTTGAGCTTGGTACGCACGAAGGCCGGACCCTTACCGGGCTTAACGTGCTGGAATTCCACGATGGACCACAGCTGTCCATCGATCTGCAGAACAAGTCCGTTCTTGAAGTCAGCAGTGCTCGCCACGATCGGTAAATCTCCTACAAGATGGTCAGTTCCTTCGGGAACCGGGTCAACAATTCCGGGGTCTGCGCGGCGCTTCTCGGTGTCTTCGGGCCCCCATTGGGCACTACCAACGTGTCCTCGATGCGGACACCGCCGCGGCCGGGCAAATAAACGCCGGGCTCCACGGTAACCACGGAGCCCGCCAGTAGTGTACCGACGGATGTGGCCCCGATGCCCGGTGCTTCGTGTATCTGCAGGCCAACACCGTGTCCCAGACCGTGACCGAAGTTATCTCCATGCCCCGCGTCGACGATCATCTGTCGCGCGGCGCCATCCACGTCGCGCAACTCGGCGCCCGCAGACAACGCCTCTCGACCGGCCTTTTGCGCCGCGGCGACCAGCTCATAGATCTCCAACTGCCAGTCGGCCGCCTTGTCCAGCACGAAGGTGCGGGTCATGTCCGAGTGATAGCCGGCAACCAGCGCACCGAAGTCGATCTTGACGAAATCACCCTTGGCCAGCACCGCGTCGGTGGGCCGGTGGTGTGGGATGGCCGAGTTCGGCCCGGCAGCCACAATCGTCTCGAACGACACCGCGTCGGCACCATGGTCGAGCATCAGGCCCTCAAGATCGCGGGCCACCTCGCGCTCGGTGCGGCCCGGCCGCAGCCCGCCGCGCTTGATCAAGTCCGACAGCGCGGCGTCGGCCGCCTCGCACGCCAGCCGCAATAACGCAAGCTCACCGGCATCTTTGATCTCGCGCAGTGCCTCCACGGTGCCGGAGGCGCGGACCAACTCGGTGTTGGTGTCCGCCAGCGCACCCGTGAGCGCATCAAAGCCGTCCACCGTGACCACATGGCTTTCGAAGCCCAGCCGGCCAACACCGTCATCGGCAGCCCGGCAGCTCAGGTGTCGCCCGATGGCGCGTTCGATGGCCACCTCGAGGTCCGGCGCCTGATGGGCGGCCTGCGTGCGGTATCGACCGTCGGTGGCCAGCACGGCTTCACGCTCGTCGGCGAATACCAGCAACGCACCGTTGGATCCGCTGAACCCGGAGAGATATCGCACATTGATCAAATCGGTGACCAGCATCGCGTCCAGTCCGGCGGCACTGATTTTGGATTTGAGGTTGTGTCGACGCTGGGAATGTGTCACGACCCTTGACGGTACTCGCTACGCTGACCATTCATGACTAACTGGATGCTGCGTGGACTAGCGTTCGCCGCCGCGATGGTCGTTCTCCGCCTCTTCCAGGGGGCCTTGATCAACGCATGGCAGACGCAAGCCGGACTGATAAGCCTGGTGTTGCTGCTGCTGTACGTCATCGCCGTCATTGTGTGGGGCACACTCGACGGCCGTGCCGACGCCAAGGCGAATCCGGACCCGGATCGCCGCGCAGATCTGGCCATGACCTGGCTGGTGGCCGGCCTGGTGGCCGGTATCCTCAGCGGCGCGGTCGCCTGGATCATCGCGTTGTTCTACAAGGGCATCTATGTCGGCGGGCTGATCAACGAGGTTACGACGTTTGCCGCCTTCACCGCGTTGATCATCTTCCTGCCGGGAATTTCCGGTGTGGCCGTGGGCAGGTCGCGGGTGGACCGCAATGCTCCCCCGGTGCCCACCCACGACGGAACCGGCGGCCGCGCCGACACTGATGTGTTCGCCGCGGTGCGCGCCGACGACAGTCCTACCGGGGAGATGCCGGTGGCCTCCAACCAGGCGCAGGCAACGGCTCCCACCGCGGTTGCCACCGTCGAACGCGATGCCCCGACCGAGGTGATCGCCACCACCGAGCAAGAGTCACCGACCGAGGTGATCCGCACGGCCGAGCCGGAGGCAAAAACCGAGACGATCGCCACCACCGAAAGTGAGGCGAGCACCGAGGTGATCCAGCTCGACGAGGACGAGACCAAGACGGACGAAGTGCCGAAAAAGAAGAAGGACTAGTAGCTGGCCAGGTAGCGCAGGGCCAGCAGGTAACCCTGGATGCCCAGCCCGACGATCACCCCGGTTGCGACCGGGCTCAGGTAAGAGTGGCGCCGGAACTCCTCGCGGGCGTGGACATTTGAGATGTGCACCTCGATCAGCGGCGCGCTCAACTCCGCACAGGCGTCGCGCAGCGCCACCGAGGTGTGCGTCAACCCGCCGGCATTGAGGATCACGGGCTGGCCGGCGTCGGCGGCCCGATGAATCCAGTCCAGCAGTTCTGCCTCGCTATCACTTTGCCGAACAACCGCCTGCAGTCCCAGCCCGGCGGCCTCCCGCTCGATCAGGGCGGCGAGTTCGGCGTGCGTGGTGCTGCCGTAGACGTCGGGCTCACGCCGGCCCAGCCGGCCCAGGTTGGGACCATTGAGAACGTTGACGACGGTCATCGGCTCGCTCATGGGGCACAGATTCCCGCGTAGGCGGTCACCAGCAACCCCGGATCCGGACCCACCATCCGTCCCGGCTTGGCCAGCCCGTCGAGCACCACGAACCGCAGCACTCCGGCCCGGGTCTTCTTGTCGCCGGTCATGAATTCCAGCAACTGCGGCAGCGCATCGGCGTCGTAGCTGACCGGCAGGCCCAGCGCCGACAGGATGGTGCGATGACGCAGCGCCGTGGCGTCGTCGAGGCGCCCGGAAAGCCGGGCGAGTTCGGCCGCGAAGACCAGACCCACCGACACCGCGGCACCGTGTCGCCACTGATAACGCTCCCGGCGCTCGATCGCATGAGCCAAAGTGTGTCCGTAGTTGAGGATTTCGCGCAGCTCGGATTCTTTCTCGTCGGCCGCGACAACCTCCGCCTTGACCGCAATCGAACGCCGGATCAATTCCGGCATCACATCACCGGACGGATCCAATACGGCCTGCGGATCGGCTTCGATGAGGTCCAGGATAACCGGATCGGCGATGAAGCCCGCCTTGACCACTTCGGCCATCCCACAGACGATTTCGTTTTGCGGCAAGGTCTGCAGCGTGGCCAGGTCGGCGAGCACCGCGAGCGGCTGGTGGAAGGCTCCGACCAGGTTCTTGCCGGCGTCGGTGTTGATACCGGTCTTGCCTCCGACGGCCGCATCGACCATGCCCAGCAACGTGGTTGGCACGTGCACGATCGAGACACCACGCAGCCAGGTGGCGGCCGCGAACCCGGCGACGTCGGTGGCCGCGCCGCCGCCCAGGCTCACCAGAGCGTCCTTTCGCCCGATCCCGATGCGCCCCAGCACTTCCCAGATGAATCCCACGACCGGTAGCTCCTTACCGGCCTCGGCGTCGGGGATCTCGATGCGGTGCGCGTCGATCCCCTTGTCGGCAAGGTGGTTACGGATGGCCTCGGCAGTCTCGGTCAGCACCGGCTGATGCAGGATGGCGACCTTGTGCCGGCCGGCGAGCAGTTCCTCCAGCTCGGTCAGCAACCCGGTACCGATCACCACCGGGTACGGCGGGTCGACGGCCACCTGCACGGTGACCGGTTCTTTGTTGTCGCTCATGTGGCGGCCCCGCTGGCGGTGGAGGAGGGACTCGTGTTCGGTGTGGGGTCGTCCAGGCGCGACATGATGTAGCGCACCACCGCACCGGGATTGCGGCGATTGGTGTCGACACGAATGGTCGACACCCGCCGATACAACGGAATCCGCTGGGACATCAGCGCGCGGAACTTCTCCGCCCGATCGGGCCCGGCCAACAGCGGCCGTACGTTGCTGCCGCCGGTGCGGCGCACCCCTTCGGCGGCACTGATCTCCAGGTAGACGACGGTGTGGCCGTCCAGCGCCGAGCGAACCCCGGGGCTGGTGACCGCGCCGCCGCCCAGCGACAGCACTCCGTCATGATCGGCTAAAGCCGCGCGCACCACTTCCTCCTCGATACGTCGGAACTCCTCTTCCCCGTCGGTGGCGAAGATCTCGGCAATGCTGCGCCCGGCCTGCTGCTCAATCGCCGCATCGGTGTCGAGCAGACTCACTCCGAGCGCCTTGGCCAGCCGACGCCCGATGGTCGACTTGCCGGAACCCGGCAATCCCACCAATACCGCTTTGGGTGCCATCGTGGCGCCTAACCCCGGATGGCCCGGGCCCGGGCGGCCGGTGCTTCCCGGTCGGCAACGCTGCGCTGATACGCCTCGATGTTGCGGCGGGTCTCGGCCAGCGAATCGCCACCGAATTTCTCCAGCGTCACTCGGGCCAGCACCAGCGCCACCATGGTCTCGACCACCACTGCCGCGGCCGGCACGGCGCACACGTCGGAACGCTGATGGATGGCGACGGCTTCATCGCCGGTGGCCAGGTCAACGGTGGCCAGCGCCTTGGGGACGGTGGAGATGGGCTTCATCGCCGCACGCACCCGCAGCGGCTGGCCATTGGTCATCCCGCCTTCCAGACCCCCGGCCCGGTTGGTGGAGCGCACCACACCGTCGGTGCCGGGGTACATCTCGTCGTGGGCGCGACTACCGCGGCGACGCGCGGTCTCGAACCCGTCACCGATCTCCACGCCCTTGATGGCCTGGATGCCCATCACCGCCGCGGCGAGCTGGCTGTCCAGCCGGTTCTCACCGCTGGTGAACGACCCCAGCCCCACCGGCAGCCCCAGCGCTACCACCTCGACGACGCCGCCGAGGGTGTCGCCGTCCTTCTTGGCCGCCTCGATCTCGGCGATCATGGATTTTTCGGCTTGCCCGTCGAACGCGCGCACCGGGCTGGCGTCGATGGCGGGCAGGTCCTCGGGCTGCGGCGGCGGGCCGTCGTAGGGCGCCGACGCGCCGATCGAGACGACGTGCGACAGCACTTCCACGCCCAGGGCCTGACGCAGGAAGGCCCGCGCTACGGTGCCCGCGGCGACTCGGGCGGCGGTCTCGCGGGCACTAGCCCGTTCCAGCACCGGCCGGGCGTCGTCGAAGCCGTACTTGAGCATGCCCGCATAGTCGGCATGCCCCGGCCGCGGCCGGGTCAGCGGCGCGTTGCGGGCGGAATTCTCCAGCTCGGCCGCGGCGGCCGGGTCCAGCGGGTCGGCCGCCATCACCGCTTCCCACTTCGGCCATTCGGTGTTACCGATCTCGATCGCGATCGGGCCGCCCAGCGTGCTGCCGTGGCGTATTCCGGAGAGCACGGTCACCGCGTCACGCTCGAACGCCATCCGGGCGCCACGTCCGTAGCCGAGCCGGCGGCGGGCCAACTGATCGGCGATCTCCGTCGAGGTGACCTCTACCCCGGCAACCATTCCGTCGACCAGGGCCACCAACGCACGGCCATGGGATTCCCCCGCAGTTATCCAGCGCAACACCCGAACATCTTCCCACGATGGCCGTGCACGCCCGGCCATGGCTCGGCTGCCGGCCGCCCGAACCGGCCGGGCCCAACTACCCGAGCAGCGCCAGCCCGGCGGCCACGGCGGTCGCCAGGCACATCGACGGACCGTGCGGGACGGCCAGGGCACCGGTGCGCAGCCGTGCGCCGACCGCCCACAGCGCAGTCATCAGCGGGGCCGCCAACGCCGCCAGGAACCACACCTCGACCCCGAGCGAGCCGGCCAGAGCACCCAGACCGATCGCCAGTTTCACGTCGCCGGCACCCAGCGCGGCTGGAGCCAGCAGATGCACCAGCAGGTAGACACTTGTCAGCGCGGCCGCCCCGGCCAGTGCCGCCGTCCCCCGCCCGGCCACCAGGGCACCGAGCAGCATCGCGCCCGCGCCGGGCAGCGTGAAACGGTTGGGCAGCCGCCGATGTCGAATGTCGGTGTAGCTCAACACCAGCAGCCAGGCCACCACGACGGCCACTACCGGGGTTCGGATCACCAGCCACATTCCCAGGCAGGCTAGTCCAGCGCCTCCAATGCGCAAGTCATCGCCGCACGGGGGGCGGGTAACCCGGTGAATTGCTCCACCTGGGCAAATGCCTGATGCAAAAGCATGTGCAGGCCACTGATCACCCGGCCACCCGCGGCGGCCACGGCGGCCGCCAGCGGTGTCGGCCACGGGTTGTAGATCGCATCCAGCACCACCGGGACCGTGGCGAAGATGGCCGCGTAACGTGACGCCACCTCGGCCGGAATGGTGCTGACCAGCGCCGCCGCGGATGCGGCCCGCTCGCCCAGCTCGGGGTCATCCAGTCCGCAGAACCGGCTGGCCACCCCGAGCCGGGCGCCCAGGTCGACCAATCGGGCGGCTTTGTCCGCGTTGCGCGCCGCGATCGTGATCTCTGTGACGCCGAGTTCGGCCAGCCCCACCACGGCTGCCGGTGCGGTGCCGCCCGAACCGCAGACAATGGCCGGTCCGGATGCCTGCCCCAGCGCCCCCGCGACACCGTCGATGTCGGTGTTGTCTGCCCGCCACCCGCGTGGGGTGCGGACCAGGGTGTTGGCCGATCCAACCAGCTCGGCGCGGGCGGTGCGCTCGTCGGCAAACTGCAACGCGGCGAACTTGCCCGGCATGGTCACCGATACGCCGACCCACTCCGGCCCGAAACCACCCACCACCGCGGGCAATTGCGCGGCGTCGCACTCGATCCGCTGGTATGTCCAGTCGGTCAGGCCCAGCGCCCGGTAGGCAGCCAGATGCAGCTGCGGGGACCGCGAATGAGCGATCGGCGAACCGAGGACGGCCGCTTTCCTACCGCGCGGTGGTTGATTGTGCTCCTGGCCGCTGCTCATCGCGCGCTATCGAGGACACCGTTACGTTTGGCCAGCTCGATATTCGCCAGGTGTTGCTGGTAATCCCTGGTGAACAGCGTCGTGCCTTGACTATCGATGGTGACGAAGTACAACCAGTCCCCGGGTTGCGGATGCTCGGCCGCGTGCAGCGCTTCGACCCCGGGCGAGCAGATCGCGGTGGCCGGCAACCCTTCGGACATGTAGGTGTTCCACGGAGTCCGCATCGCGCGGTCGGCGTCGCTGGTGGCCACCTCGCGACGATCCAGCGAGTAGTTCACCGTGGAGTCGAACTCGAGGGCGCGGTGCTCGTTGAGGCGGTTGTAGATGACCCGCGCGACTTTCGGGAAATCTTGGGCGTTGGACTCCTGCTGCACCAACGACGCCACCACCAGGATGTCGTAGGGCGACAGGCCCAGCGACTTGGCGTTGTCCACCAAACCGGATTTCAAGTACTCCACGGCACCGGCGCTGATCAGCGAGGCCAGGATCTTGTCCGCCGATCCCGCGGGATCGATGTTGAAGGTCCCCGGGGCGATCAGGCCCTCGATCCGGCGATGGTCAGCGCCGAGTTCGAGCACCGGTTCGACGGCCCACGACGGCACCGCCAACGTGGCGGGCGTGCTCTTGGTCGCCGCCGTATGCAAGTCAGCCATCGAGATGCAGTGCTTCTTGCCGTCCAGGTCCACGCACGTGGCACGCGAAATCAAGGTCAGAATGCCGGGCGTCACCACATTGGTCTTCATGTCGGTGGTGTCGTCGAGCTGACGGCCCTCCGGGATGACCAGCTTGCCGACGCGGTTCTTGGGGTCCGCGAGCCGGGCGACCGCATCGGCCGCCGGGATCTCGGTACGCACCAGGTAGAAGCCCGGCTGGATCGCCGCGATCACGGCGTTGCCGTGGGCCGCGTCCACGAATGCCCGCACCGTGGCGACCACGTGGTTGTTGTACAACGTTTCGCCGACCGCGGTGGTGGAGTCGCCCGGGCTGATGTGGATGACGACGTCGCGCTTGCCCGGACCGGCGTAGTCACCGCCGGTGCCGAGCATGACATTCCATAGCTTGGTGCCGAAGACGACGACCACCACCACGAACACGACCAGCAGTCCGAAGACGAATCCCCCGAGGACGCGCCGCCGCCGGCGTCGGTTGTGTTGTTCGCGATTGCGCTTGAGCCGGTCAACCCGGCTCATCCGGTGCCGGTTGGGCCCCACCGCGACCGGCTCAGC
The DNA here is from genome assembly GCF_022354805.1 of Mycobacterium liflandii. Lineage (NCBI taxonomy): Bacteria > Bacillati > Actinomycetota > Actinomycetes > Mycobacteriales > Mycobacteriaceae > Mycobacterium > Mycobacterium liflandii. The sequence goes on from NZ_CP023138.1 coordinate 3,717,201, forward strand.
CCGAGACCGATACACATCCTCAGCCATCGGCGCGGCCCCCGGCCAGGGTGCGCCGCTGGTCCAGCCAGGCCTGCAGGATCGCGACCGCCGCGGCCTGGTCGATCACCGCACGCTGATTCTTGGCCCGGACACCCGCCTCGCGCAGCGATCGCTGCGCACTGACGGTGGTCAGCCGTTCGTCGGCAAGCCGCACCGGTATCGGAGCCACCCGCGCCGCCAGCTCATCAGCCAGGTCGATCGCGTCCTGCGCCGAGGAGCCGATGCGGTCGGCCAGGGTCCGCGGCAGGCCGACGATGACCTCGACCGCCTCCGTTTCACCGACCAGCGTGGCCAGCCGACGCAGGTGCTTGCCGGAGCGCTCGCGCCGCACCGTTTCCAGCGGAGTCGCCAGGATGCCATCCGGATCGCTGGACGCCACCCCGATGCGCACCGTTCCCACATCGATACCCAAGCGTCGGCCTCGGCCCGTCCCGGGTTCGAGGCCCTCTGGATCACCGGGCCGGTCGGGCGAGCGGTGCGATGCGGCGACCACTCAACCGACCCGCGCTATCTCTGCACGTAATGCTTCGAGCGCGGCGTCGATGCCAGCCGGTTTCTTTCCCGACCCCTGGGCCAGGTCCGCTTTGCCGCCACCGCGGCCGTCGACTGCCGCGGCTAGGTGTTTGATCAGTTCATTGGCACCGAGGCCGAGTCCCTGGGCGGCCTGGTTGGCCGCGACCACATAGGGCACGGTGGAGGACTCTCCCCCGGCCGGGGCGGCGATCAGCGCCACCACCGCGGGGTCGCTGCCCAGCTTGCCGCGGATGTCGCCGACCAGGGTGCGCAGGTCCGCCGGCGTCATCTCGCTGGACATGCGCTGCGCCACCAGCCGGACGTTGCAGATGCGCTCGGCGCCGGCGGCGGCGTTGACCGCGGCCGCCCGCACACTGGCGAGCCGGGCACGCTCGAGTTCCTTCTCGGCGGCCTTGAGCCGCTCGACCAGGCTGGCCACCCGGGCCGGGACCTCTTCGGAGGGCACCTTCAGTGACGAGGCGAGCCCGGCCATCAGGGCGCGCTCCTTGGCCAGGTGGCGGAAGGAGTCCAGGCCGACGTAGGCCTCCACCCGCCGCACCCCCGAGCCAATCGAGGACTCGCCCAGGATCGTCACCGGACCGATCTGCGCCGAGGTGGCTACGTGGGTACCGCCGCAGAGCTCGATCGAGAACGGCCCGCCGATCTCGACCACCCGGACTTCGTCCGGATAGCTTTCGCCGAACAGCGCCATCGCGCCCATGGCCTTGGCCTTCTCCAGCTGCTCGGTGAAGGTGTGCACGGCGAAATCGGCTTGCACCGCTTGATTGGTGACTTCTTCGATTTGGCCCCGCTGCTCTTCGGTGAGCGGACCCTGCCAGTTGAAGTCGAATCGCAGGTAACCGGGACGGTTCAGGGACCCGGCCTGTACCGCGTTGGGCCCCAGCACCTGCCGCAGGGCGGCATGCACCATGTGGGTGCCCGAATGGCCCTGGGTAGCGCCCTTGCGCCAGCCCGCGTCCGCGGCCGCGACGACACCGTCGCCCTCGACGAATTCCCCGGATTCGACGTTGACCCGGTGTAGCCAGAGGGTCTTGGCGATCTTCTGGACATCGGTCACCGCCGCGCGGGCGCTGCTGCCCGACCCCGTTCCGCTGATGGTTCCGACGTCGGCGATCTGGCCGCCCGACTCGGCGTACAGCGGGGTGCGGTCCAGCACCAGCTCCACCCGATCGGCGTCAACGGCCTGGCCGTGGGCCACCACCGGAACCCGCTTGCCGTCGACGAAGATGCCCAGGATCCGCGCTTCGGAGGTGAGCTCATCGAACCCGGTGAACTCGGTAGGTCCGGCATCGACCAGTTCCCGGTAGGCCGTCAGGTCGGCGTGGGCATGTTTGCGCGCGGCCGCGTCGGCCTTGGCCCGCCGGCGCTGCTGCGCCATCAGTTCGCGGAAGCCGCCCTCGTCCACCGTCAAGCCGGCTTCGGAGGCCATCTCCAGGGTCAGCTCGATCGGGAATCCGTAGGTGTCATGCAGGGTGAACGCGTCCGAACCGGACACCACGCTGACACCGGAGGACCTGGTGGCGCCGGCCACCTCGTCGAACAGCCGCGAGCCCGACGCCAGCGTGCGGTTGAACGCGGTCTCTTCGGCAACGGCGATGCGGTTGATCCGGTCGGAGTCGCTGGCCAATTCGGGATAGGAGGGCCCCATCGCATCGCGCACGGTGGCCATCAGATCTCCGACGATCGCGGTGTCGATGTTGAGCAGCTTGGCCGACCGGATGACGCGGCGCAGCAGTCTGCGCAACACGTAGCCGCGGCCGTCGTTGCCGGGGCTCACCCCGTCGGCGATCAGGATCGCGGCGGTGCGGCTGTGGTCGGCGATGATCCGGTAGCGCACATCGTCAGCGTGATTGCTCTGGTCATAACCGCGGGGCGCGCGGGCGGCAACCAAGTCGATGATCGGGCGCAGCAGATCGGTCTCGTAGACGTTGGGCACCCCCTGCAGGATCAGCGCGACGCGCTCCACACCCATCCCGGTGTCGATGTTCTTGCGAGGCAACGGGCCGAGGATCTCGTAGTCCTCTTTGGTGGTTCCCTCGCCCCGCTCGTTCTGCATGAACACGAGGTTCCAGATCTCGAGGTAGCGGTCCTCGTTGACGACGGGGCCGCCCTCGGGCCCGTAGTCCGGGCCCCGGTCGTAGTAGATCTCCGACGACGGCCCGCAGGGACCGGGAATGCCCATCGACCAGTAGTTGTCGGCCATGCCGCGGCGCTGGATCCGATCGGCCGGTAGACCGGCCACTTCACGCCACAAGCCGGCGGCCTCGTCGTCGTCGAGGTAGACGGTGGCCCAGAGCTTCTCCGGGTCCAGCCCGTAACCTCCGTCGGCGACGCTGTTGGTCAGCAGCGCCCAGGCAAGTTCGATCGCCCCGCGTTTGAAGTAGTCACCGAACGAGAAATTGCCGGCCATTTGAAAGAACGTGTTGTGCCGGGTGGTGATGCCCACCTCGTCGATATCGGGGGTACGTATGCACTTCTGGATGCTGGTGGCCGTCGCATACGGCGGGGTGCGCTGTCCGAGGAAGAACGGCACGAACTGCACCATGCCCGCGTTGACGAACAACAGGTTGGGGTCATCGAGTATCACCGAAGCGCTGGGCACCTCGGTGTGACCCGCCTTCACGAAATGATCAAGGAACCGCTTCCTGATCTCGTGTGTTTGCACCGTCGTTGTTTCCTTAAGTTTCCTTGGTTTTTCTCTAGCAGAGATCGATTGCCAGCCTATTCGCCGGACTATTAGAAGGCTGTCCAAAGACGCATTCCGGGTCCGCTCAGCCTTCCACCTAGCCTTCCAGGAAGCTCAGGCGGACCGACCGCCGCGGGTTGTCCTGATTCAGGTCGACCAGAACGACGCTTTGCCAGATACCCAACAGCGGCTCGCCCGACGACACCGGCACCGTCACCGACGGCGACACCAGGGCCGGCAACACGTGATCGGCACCGTGCCCGCGCGACCCATGCGCGTGGCGGTAGCGGTCGTCGCGCGGCAGCAATGTCTGCAGGGTGTCGACCAGGTCGTGGTCGGAACCGGCGCCCGTCTCGATGATGGCGACACCCGCCGTCGCGTGCGGGACGAAAACGTTGCACAGCCCATCACCATGGTTGGCGCAGAAGGCCCGCACCGCGTCGGTGAGATCGACGGTGCGGCGACGCGATGTGTCAACGTCGAGGACATCGGTATCCATCCAGACCAGCCTACGGTGGGCGCTCGGCGACCTGCCAATCCGTTCCCTCCCGCCGCACCATCGCCACGATCACCCGTGAGCTGGTGGGCGGATCCCCCCGAGATCTCCCGAGATCCCCTCAGGTCATTGCCAGGCCGAATCGGCAGGAGGAAGGTAATTGGTGGGACCGGTGGCGCCACCGGGGCGCCGCCCCGACAGAGGAGGGGCCGATCGTGTACGCACGCTCCACCACCATCCAGGCGCAACCCTTGTCGGTCGACATCGGAATTGCCCATGTTCGCGATGTCGTCATGCCCGCTCTGCAGGCGATCGACGGTTACGTCGGGTTGTCACTGCTGGTCGACCGCCAGTCCGGCACCTGCATCGCGACCAGCGCGTGGGAGACCTTGCAGGCCATGCGCTCGCGCGCACCGGCGGTGGCTCCCATCCGGGACCGGGCCGCGATGATGTTCTCCGACAATGCGCGGGTCGAGGAATGGGACATCGCCATGCTGCACCGTGACCACCGTTCCCGGCAGGGTGCATGCGTGCGGGCCACCTGGCTCAAGGTGGTGCCGGATCAGATCGAGCGATCCCTGGACTTCTACGGGATGTACGTGTTGCCCGAGCTGGAGGGCCTGGACGGGTTCTGCAGCGCCAGCCTGATGGTCGATCACCCGGCCTGCCGGCGTGCGGTCTCGTGCGCCACCTTCGACACCATGGAGGCGATGGCGCGAAACCGCGATCAGGCTTCCGAACTGCGCAGCAGGCGGGTCCGTGAATTGGGCGCCGAGGTGCTCGACGTGGCCGAGTTCGAGCTGGCGATCGCTCACCTGCGGGTGCCCGAGCTGGTCTGAGTGGGCTGAGGCCGCTATTGCGGCAGGGCAACGCCCGCCAACCGGTCAGGCACGCTTTCGGCGGATGATGGCCCGCAGCCGCTCCAGGCGGCCGCCGATCTCGCGTTCGCCGCCGCGGCCGGTCGGCCGGTAATAGTTGGTGCCCACCAATTCGTCGGGCGGATACTGTTGGGCCACCACCCCGTCCGGGTCGTCATGGGAGTACTTGTAGCCCTGTGCGTGGCCCAGCGCGGCCGCCCCGGAGTAGTGCCCATCGCGTAGGTGTGGCGGCACCAGGCCGGCCTTGCCCGCCTTGATATCGGCCATCGCCGCGGCCAGCGCGGTGGTGACCGCATTCGACTTCGGCGCGGTCGCCAGATGGATGGTGGCGTGCGCCAGCGTGAGCTGCGCCTCGGGCAGGCCGATCAGGGCGACCGTCTGCGCGGCGGCCACCGCGGTCGGAAGCGCCGTCGGATCCGCCAGGCCGATGTCCTCGCTGGCCAGGATCATCAGGCGGCGGGCGACGAACCTGGGGTCTTCACCGGCCACCAGCATCCGAGCCAGGTAATGCAGCGCGGCGTCGACATCGGAGCCCCGCACCGACTTGATGAAGGCGCTGACCACGTCGTAGTGCTGGTCACCGTCACGGTCATAGCGGACCGCGGCTTTGTCCAGCGACTGCTCGATGATCTCGACGCTTACCTGCGACCCGGCCGCCTGGGCCGCCTCGGCCGCCACCTCCAGCGCGGTCAGCGCGCGGCGCGCGTCACCGGCGGACAATTGCACCAGCAGGTCGGTGGCATCGGGGGCGATCGCGGCTCGCCCACCAAGCCCGCGTGGATCCTGTGCCGCGCGCTGCACGACCGCGCGAATGTCGTCGGCGCCCAGCGGGTGCAACTGCAGAATCAGCGATCGCGACAGCAACGGGGCCACCACCGAGAAGGACGGGTTCTCGGTGGTCGCGGCCACCAGCAACACCACCCGGTTCTCGACGGCCGACAGCAGGGCGTCCTGCTGGGTCTTGGAGAACCGGTGCACTTCGTCGATGAACAGCACCGTCTGCTCGCCGCGACGGAGCACCTGCCGGGCAGTCTCTATCACCGCCCGCACATCCTTGACTCCGGCCGACAACGCCGACAGCGCCTCGAACCTTCGTCCGGTGGCGTGCGAGATCAACGCCGCCAGCGTCGTCTTCCCGCTACCTGGCGGGCCATAGAGGATCACCGAGGCGACGCCGGAGCCCTCCACCAGCCGGCGCAGCGGCGCCCCCGGAGCAAGCAAGTGGCCCTGCCCCACCACTTCGTCCAGCGACTCCGGGCGCATCCGCACCGCCAGCGGCGCGCCGGCCGACACTTCCAGACCATGATCGCTGTGTTGCGGTGCGCCGGGCAGGTCGAACAGACCGTCGGACACGGGTTCAGACATACCACTTCGCAATATCGCCAGTTGCGCCGCATCACCGGTTGAGCAGCACATCCGAGGGGATGCGCCGGCGCCGATTACAGGCGCCGCGCGACCAATGCGCGCGCCTGCCACACATATTTGCTAAGTTCCGGTTTGCTTGATTCGCCCGTGCGCACCGCGCGGGCGAACTACGAAAGCACTTAGGAAAGCGATGAGCCAGCCGCCAGAAAATCCGGGCAATCAGGCCGACCCCCAGGGCGGCGATCAGAGCACTCCGGGCTACCCGCCACCACCGAACTACGGCACGCCTCCACCGCCTCCCCCACCGGGTTACGGCGCACCACCGGCCGGGCCTCCCGGCTACGGCGCCCCGCCCCCGCCTCCTGGTTACGGCACCCCACCACCGCCTCCTGGTTACGGCACCCCACCACCGCCTCCGCCTCCCGGTTACGGCCAGGCGCCCGGCGGGTATGCGCCCCCGGGGTACAACCCGCCGCCACCCCCGCCCCCCGGCTACGGCCCACCGCCGGCCGGCTACCCGGCCCAGCCGGGATTCGGCGGCCCGGCCAAGCCGCCCTTCAGCGTGGGCGAAGCCATCAGCTGGGCGTGGAACCGGTTCACCCAGAACGCAATGGCCCTGGTGGTTCCGATCGTCATCTACGGCTTGATCCTGAGCGCTGTCGGCGGCGTGATGGTCGGGCTCTTCTTCGCTTTCTCCGACCGCACCAGCACGACCTATACCGACGCTTACGGCAACACGTCGGAAACCGTGAACATGACCATGAGCCCGCTGGCGAGCATCGTGATGTTCATCGGCTACCTGGCCGTGTTCGCGGTGGTGCTGTTCATGCACGCCGGCATCACCACGGGCTGCCTGGACATCGCCGACGGAAAGCCGGTGACCATCGGATCGTTCTTCAAACCGCGCAACCTCGGCATGGTGATCCTCACCGGCCTGCTGGTGATCGTCTTGACCGCGATCGGCTCGGTGCTGTGCATCGTTCCTGGCCTGATTTTCGGCTTCCTGGCGCAGTTCGCGATCATCGCTGCCGTGGACCGATCGCTGTCGCCGATCGATTCCATCAAGTCCAGTTTCGCGACGGTCCGTGCCGAACTCGGTAACACCGCGTTGTCCTGGCTGGTGCAGTACGCGGTGGTGCTCGCCGGTGAGCTGCTATGTTTTGTCGGCATGCTCGTCGGCGTTCCGGTTGCCTCGCTCATCCAGACCTACACCTGGCGCAAGCTGTCCGGTGGCCAGGTTGTCGAGCTGAGCCAGCCCGGGCCTCCGGCGGGTCTGCCGCCCGGTCCGCCCCCAGGGGCGCCGCCGGGACCGCAGTTCGGGTAGGACCCCGGTCCACCCCGCAACACCAACCGTAAAGCCACCGAAACGCCGTTGTTACACGCGACGGCGTGACGCTGCCCATGGCCGTCAAGCCCACGGCGACACCGAATTTCGAAGCGCTGCGGGCAGCAGAGTCTTATGATGGGATCAGCTTCTATGAGCATCAAAGTTGCGCTGGAGCACCGCACCAGTTACACCTTTGACAAGCTGGTGCAGGTTTATCCGCACGTTGTGCGGCTGCGCCCAGCACCGCACTCTCGCACCCCCATCGAGGCTTATTCGTTGCGGGTTGAGCCAACCGAGCACTTCGTCAACTGGCAGCAGGACGCGCTGGGAAACTTCATGGCCCGGTTGGTCTTTCCCAAACCAATGCAGCACCTGACCATCACCGTCGGGCTGATCGCCGACCTGAAGGTGATCAACCCGTTCGACTTCTTCATCGAAGAATGGGCCGAAACCTGGCCGGCCGAAGGCCTGACCTACCCCAAGGCACTGGCCGATGACCTCAAGCCGTACTTGCGGCCGGTCGACGAGACCGGCGAGGAGTCCGGCCCCGGGGACCTGATTCGGGCTTGGGTCGCCAACTTCAGCGTGCCCGAGGGCACCCGCACCATCGACTTCCTGGTCGCGATCAACCACGCGGTCAACGCCGACGTCGGGTACAGCGTGCGGATGGAACCCGGTGTCCAGACACCGGATTTCACGCTGCGCACCGGCATCGGATCGTGCCGCGACTCGGCGTGGTTGTTGGTGTCGATCCTGCGCCAATTCGGGTTGGCCGCCCGGTTTGTGTCGGGCTACCTGGTCCAGCTGGCCTCCGACATCGAGGCCCTCGACGGACCCTCGGGCCCCACGGCAGACTTCACCGACCTGCATGCCTGGACCGAGGTCTACATTCCCGGTGCGGGCTGGATCGGGCTGGACCCGACCTCGGGGCTGTTCGCCGGTGAGGGCCACATTCCGCTCGCGGCCACGCCCCACCCCGCCAGCGCGGCTCCCATCAGCGGGGGCACCGGCGTGTGCAACACGGTGCTGGAATTCTCCAACACCGTCACCCGGGTGCATGAAGACCCGCGGGTCACCCTGCCCTACACCGATGAGGCGTGGCAGACGATCTGCGATGTAGGCCGCCGTGTGGACGAACGCCTGGCGGCCGGTGATGTCCGGCTGACCATGGGCGGCGAGCCCACCTTCGTGTCGGTGGACAACCAGACCGATAAGGAGTGGCGCACCGCCGCCGACGGTCCGCACAAGCGATCACGGGCATCCGATCTGGCCGCGCGCCTCAAGGCCCGGTGGGCTCCTGAGGGGTTGGTCCAACGCAGCCAGGGCAGGTGGTATCCCGGGGAGCCATTGCCGCGCTGGCAGATTGCGCTGTATCGGCGCACCGATGGACGTCCGCTGTGGACCGACCCCACGCTGCTGGCCGATCCCTGGCTGGACCCGCCGACTCCGGTCGATTCCGACGCCGCCCACCAGGTGCTCAGCGCATTTGCCGAGGGAATGGGACTGCCCCTGTCGCAGGTACGCCCGGCCTACGAGGACCCGCTGGCGCGGCTGGCGGCCACGGTGCGACTGCCGTCCGGCGACCCCGTCGACCCGATCGACGACCTCGACCCCGAAACCGACTCCGACACCCCTGTCGGCCGCGCCGAGCTATTGGCCCGCCTCGACGCCTCGGTCACGTCCGCGGCCGCCCACGTGCTCCCGCTACACCGCCGCGAGGACGGCTCGGGCTGGGCCAGCGCGGACTGGCGGCTGCGCCGCGGCCGGCTGGTCTTGATCGAAGGGGATTCACCGGCCGGGCTGCGGCTGCCCCTGAACTCCATCAGCTGGCAACCGCCGCGGACATCCTTTGACGTCGACCCGGTGACGGTGGGGTACGCACTGCCGGAACCCGCCACCGCCGAGGCCGTGGATGCGGTGCTTGACGACTCCGAAAATGCGCCGCCGACCGCGATCGTCGCCGAGGTTCGCGAGGGGCTGCTGTACATCTTCATCCCGCCCACCGAAGCGCTTGAAGACTTCGTGGACCTCGTCACCCGCATCGAGGCCGCGGCGGCGAAGGCCAACTGCCCGCTGGTGCTCGAGGGTTACGGCCCGCCACCGGACCCGCGGCTGGAATCGACGACGATCACCCCCGACCCGGGCGTCATCGAGGTCAACGTCGCACCGACCGCCAGCTTCGAAGAACAGCGCCAGCAACTGGAAACGCTGTACGAAGAAGCCCGGCTCGCCCGGCTCTCCACCGAGTCGTTCGACGTGGACGGATCCCACGGCGGCACCGGTGGCGGCAATCACATCACGCTGGGCGGCGTCACGCCCGCGGACTCGCCACTGTTGCGCCGCCCGGATTTACTGGTGTCCTTGCTGACCTACTGGCAGCGGCACCCCTCTCTGTCCTACGTGTTCGCCGGGCGCTTTGTCGGCACCACCTCCCAGGCGCCGCGAGTCGACGAGGGCCGCGCCGAGGCACTGTACGAGCTAGAGATCGCATTCGCCGAAATCGCTCGGCTGTCGGCTGGCGGTGCGGCCAAGCCCTGGGTGACCGATCGTGCGCTGCGCCATCTGCTGACCGACATCACCGGCAACACCCATCGCGCCGAGTTCTGCATTGACAAGCTCTACAGTCCCGAAGGCACCCGCGGCAGGCTCGGACTGCTAGAGCTGCGCGGTTTCGAGATGCCGCCACATCTGCGCATGGCAATGGTGCAGTCGCTGCTGGTGCGTTCGCTGGTGGCGTGGTTCTGGGAGCAACCGCTGCGCGCTCCACTGATCCGCCACGGCGCCAACCTGCATGGGCGATATCTGCTGCCGCATTTTTTGATCCACGACATCGCCGATGTGGCCGCAGACTTGCGAGCCAACGGCATCGACTTCGAGACCAGCTGGCTGGACCCATTCACCGAATACCGCTTCCCGCGCATCGGCACCGCCGTGTTCGACGGTGTCGAGATCGAGCTGCGCGGGGCGATCGAGCCCTGGAACACCCTTGGCGAGGAGTCGACCGCCAGCGGCACTGCCCGTTACGTCGACTCATCGGTCGAGCGCCTCCAGATCCGCGTGATCGGGGCCGACCGCCACCGCTACGTGGTCACCTGCAACGGCTACCCGGTGCCCCTGCTGGCCACCGACAACCCTGATATCCACGTCGGTGGCGTGCGATTCAAGGCCTGGCAACCGCCCAGCGCGCTGCACCCGACCATCTCCGCCGACGGGCCGTTGCAGTTCGAGCTCATCGACCTGACCGCCGGAACCTCTCGCGGCGGGTGCACCTATCACGTCACCCATCCCGGCGGGCTCTCCTACGATGAGCCACCCGTCAACGCTGTCACAGCGGAGTCGCGCCGCGCCCGGCGTTTCGAGGCAACCGGCTTCACTCCGGGCAAACTCGACTTGTCCGACATCCGAGAGAAGCAGGCTCGGATGTTCACCGATATCGGCGCGCCTGGCATTCTCGACCTGCGACGCGTGCGTACCGTGCAACAGTAATGGTCCTGCAATCCGGCATCGAATTGACGCGTGATGGTACTTGGCATGAGTAGGCCGGCGGCTGTTGCCGCCGCCGAACCCTACGACGTCGACCGGCTGCTGGCCGGCTACCGCACCGCGCGTGCTCAGGAAGCACTGTTCGATGTGCGCGACAGCCCGGGCATCGGTTACGACGAGTTCGTCGACGCCGACGGCAATGTGCGGCCGGCCTGGACCGAGCTGGCCGACGCGGTCGCCGAACGCGGGCGAACCGGCCTGGACCGGCTGCGTTCGGTGGTGCACAGCCTGATCGACCACGACGGCATCACCTACACCGGAGTCGATTCCGGGCGCGAGGATCACGGCGTGCACGGGCTGGAGCCCGGACCGTGGCGTCTGGACACGCTGCCGCTGGTGGTGTCCGCTCAGGACTGGGAAGTTCTCGAAGCCGGACTCGTGCAACGGTCGCGCCTGCTCGATGCGGTGCTCGCGGACCTGTATGGCCCGCGCAGGTTACTCACCGAGGGTCTGCTGCCATCCGAACTGGTCTTCGGCCATCCCGCCTATGTGCGCGGCGCCAATGGCATCGAGGTGCCTGGGCATCATCAACTTTTCCTGCACGGCTGCGACATCAGCCGGATACCCGACGGCAGCTACCAGGTCAACGCCGACTGGACCCAGGCGCCTTCGGGAGCCGGCTATGCGCTGGCCGACCGGCGCGTGGTCGCCCACGCCATCCCCGATCTGTACGAGAACATCGCGCCCCGGCCGACCACGCCGTTCGCGCAGGCGTTGCGTCTGGCGCTGATCGATGCGGCGCCCGACGTCGCCCAGGACCCGGTGGTCGTGGTGCTCAGCCCGGGCATCTATTCGGAGACCGCGTTCGACCAGGCCTACCTGGCTACACTGCTGGGTTTCCCGCTGGTAGAGAGCGCGGATCTGGTGGTCCGCGACGGCAAGCTTTGGATGCGCTCGCTGGGGACGCTCAAACGCGTCGACGTGGTGCTGCGCCGGGTCGACGCCGCCTACGCGGACCCGTTGGATCTTCGTGCCGATTCCCGGCTCGGCGTGGTGGGTCTGGTCGAGGCGCAACACCGCGGTGCCGTGACCGTGGTCAACACGCTGGGCAGCGGCATCCTGGAGAGCCCCGGCCTGATGCGTTTCCTGCCGGGGCTGGCCGAGCGCCTGCTGGGTGAGGAACCGATGCTGCAGAGCGCGCCCATGTACTGGGGTGGCATCGCCACCGAGCGTTCCCACCTTTTGGCGAATCTGTCGTCGCTGCTGATCAAGTCCACCGTCGGGGGAAGACCCGGGTCGGGCCGACGCTCTCATCCGCGCAGCTGGCCGAGTTGGCCGCGCGAATCGAAGCGATGCCCTGGCAGTGGGTGGGACAGGAGCTCCCGGCCTTCTCCTCGGCGCCCACCGATCACGCGGGTGTTCTGTCTTCAGCCGGGGTTGGCATGCGGTTGTTCACCGTCGCACAGCGCAGCGGTTACTCGCCGATGATCGGTGGCCTGGGCTATGTCCTGGCACCCGGACCGGCCGCGTACACGCTGAGATCGGTTGCAGCAAAAGATATTTGGGTCCGCCCGACCGAACGCGCCATCGTCGAGACCGTTGCGGCGCCGGTCACCGGCCCGATTGTGCAGCCGATATTGGAGCCGTCGGCGCTGGTGCCGATCAAGACCGGTGCGGGCACCCTGGGGGTCAGTTCCCCTCGCGTGCTCTCCGACCTGTTCTGGATGGGCCGCTATGGCGAGCGCGCCGAGAACATGGCCCGCCTGCTGATGGTCGCCCGCGAGCGCTATCACCTGTTCCGACACCATCAGGACACCGAGGAATCCGAATGCGTGCCGGTGCTGATGGCCGCGCTCGGCAACATCACCGGGACCGATACCGGGGCCGCCAACGACCACGCCGAAATGATCGCCGTCGCTCCCTCGATGCTGTGGTCGATGACGGTGGACCTGGAGTGGCCGGGCTCGCTGGTTCAGTCGGTGGAGGGACTGGCGCTGGCCGCACGGGCGGTGCGCGACCAGTTGTCCAACGACACCTGGATAGTGCTGGCCGACGTGGAACGCGCCGTCACACTCAGGTCGGATCCGCCACAGTCGCTGGCCGAAGCCGATGGGCTACTGGCCGAGGCCCAGGCGCAAACGCTGGCCGGGATGCTCACCCTCTCCGGGGTGGCCAGCGAATCGATGGTGCGCGACGTGGGCTGGACCATGATGGACATCGGCAAGCGCATCGAACGGGGCCTGTGGCTGACCGCGCTGCTGGCGGACACCCTAACCACGGTGCGCGGCGTCGTCGCCGAGCAGACCATCATCGAGTCGACGCTGGAAGTCTGTGAGTCGTCGGTGATCTACCGGCGCCGCACCGTCGGAAAGTTCAGCGTTACCGCCGTCAATGAATTGATGCTTTTCGACGCGCACAATCCGCGTTCGCTCATCTACCAGTTGGAGCGGCTGCGGGCCAATCTCAAGGATCTGCCCGGCACCTCGGGCTCCTCGCGCCCCGAGCGAATGGTGGATGAGATCAGCGCCCGGCTACGCCGGTCGCATCCGGCCGAGCTGGAAGAAATCACCGACGGGCGGCGCACCGAGTTGGCCGAACTGTTGAACGGCATCCACGTTTCGCTGCGCGAGCTGGCCGAAGTCATCACCGACACCCAGCTGGCCCTGCCCGGCGGCATGCAGCCGCTGTGGGGGCCCGAGGAACGACGGACGATGCCCGCCTAAGCAGGCGGACACGAGGCCCTCCCCTAACCGCTGAGTGCGGCGGGACCGCACGGAGCTTGCGTCACCTGGTCGACGACCGTATGGACGAATCGCATCTTCTCCAGGACCGCGACCGGTAGCACAAATGGATACAGGTCATCGTGCCCCATGGACCGGTTGACCATGTTCAACGACCACGACAGCGGCAGCCACATGTCGATGATGGTGGGAAAGGCGCTGGGGCCCAACGCCGGCCGATCAAAGGTTGCCGATGCCGGCGCGAAACCGCACCAGGCCGCCGTGTCCAGGGTGTCGCGGATGTGCAGGTAATGCGCGAACGTCTCCGCCCAGTCCTCGGCGGGATGCATGGTGGCATACGACGACACATACCGTTCCTGCCAATTCTCCGGGGCGCCGTCGCTGTAGTGCCGGTCTAGCGCAGCCTGGTAGTCGGCGTCCAGGTCCCCGAACAACTCCCTGAATCGCGCCAGATGGTCATCGGAGGGGGCAATCAGCCGATAGAAGTAGTAGTGCCCGATCTCGTGGCGGAAGTGGCCCAGCAGGGTGCGGTAGGGCTCCTCCATCTCGACGCGGAGTTGTTCGCGGTGCACGTCGTCGCCCTCGGCCAGATCCAGGGTGATGACTCCGTCTTCGTGCCCGGTGATCACATTCTCGTGGGCACTGGACAGCAGCCGGAATGCCAGTCCGTAGGCGGGATCCTCGTCACGTCCGATGATGGGCAACTTCAGCTCGTGCAGTTCGGCGATCAGCCGCCGCTTGGCCGCCTCGGCGCGGGCGAACTCCGTGAGTCCCACGGTGTCGCCGTCGTGGGGCCGCAGCACGGTCAGTACGCAGGACTCGCACAGACCGTCGCGCTGACCGACTGGAACCAGCCAGTTGCATTCGGCCAGGTGCAGGTTCTTGCACAGCTGGTAATCGTCGGCGGCCACCGCGCCGGCGTGTTCGCTTTGGTCGCGCCCGGTGATGACCATCAGCGCCATCTGGTCCAGGGAGAAGCCCAGCGCGCTGCCGCACGACAGGCACGCGGAGTTCTCGAAGGTCAGGCGCTGGCCACAGTTGGGACAGTGGAAATCACGCATCGAGCACATCACCTTCGAACGGCACCACGTCCACACCGACGTCGATCACGCTGTGTTCCGAATTGGTGTAGATGATGCCGCGCACCGGCGGCACATCCGCATAGTCCCGGCCCCGGCCTACCACGATGTAGCGCTCATCGACCAGCTGGTCATTGGTGGGGTCCAGCCCCATCCACTCGAACTGGCCTGGTTGTTGGGGTGTCCACACCGCTGCCCAGGCGTGGGTGGCGTCAATACCGATCATCCGATCCTTTCCCGGCGGTGGGTCGGTGGCCAGATACCCGGACACGTAGCAGGCCGCCAACCCGTTGGCTCGCAGGCAGGCGATCGCCAGCCGCGCAAAGTCTTGGCATACCCCTTCGCGCGCCTGCAGAACCTCATTGACTCGGGTGGAAACCGTGGTCGACCCGGATCGGTAGGTGAAGTCGTTGTAGATCCGCGTGGTGAGATCGCGCAGCGCCTCCACCAACGGACGTTCCGGCAGGAAACTGACGGCCGCGTACTCACGTACCTCGGCGGTGATCTCGGCGGGATCCAGGTCCAGCGCGAAGTCGACGGCCAGCGCCCCTTGCATGCCGCTGGGCCGGGCCGCTTCCCAGGGCAGCAATGCCGGCCCGCTGGTGTAGAGGCCGGAATCCGGCGGTGCCACGTCGACGATGGAGTCGCTGGTGATGCCCAGCACCCGGTGCGGTTCGGTGACATGGAAATAGGAGCTGATGTTGCCGTAGGTGTCGCGGCTGGTGGAGCTGTCCGCCGGCGTCGGATCAATGGTGATTTGGTGTGTGACGCAACGCTGCCGCAGCGAATCGCGTGGGGTCAGAAACCCGCGTCCGTAGGAGCTGGTCACGATGTCCGAGTAGCGGTATTCGGTGCGGTGCGTGACGCGATAGCGCTTGGTGTCCGGGGAGCCGAACAACGCGTCGGAAAGCAACGACAAGAGCTGACTCCTGACTTCTCGACCGTCAACCACGGCCACCACACCGGTAATAGCAAGGCTGATCACAACACATCTGGGTCCGGTGCAGGCGAATGCGCCACCGAGCGCACCTCATCCGGAGCACAATCAGCATATGGCGACCTGGAGCGATGTCGCGCGCATCGTCAGTGAGCTGCCGCTCACAGAAGAGCGATCTGCGCACAACTGGCGGGTCGGCAAGAAACCGTTGGCGTGGGAGCGACCGCTGCGCAAGTCCGACTTGGCGGCCTTGGCGGCCTCCGGCAGGCAACCACCAGACGGCGATATTCTCGGCGTCCGGGTGGCCGACGAAGGCGTGGAGTTCGCCCTGGTCGCCGACGAGCCGACGGTGTACTTCACCACCCCACATTTCGACGGGTATCCGGCGGTGCTGGTGGTGTTATCCGAGATAGAGGCGATAGGCCTCGAGGAGCTGCTCACCGAGGCCTGGCTGACGCAGGCGCCGAAAAGGCTGGCAAAGGAGTTTCTGACGGGGTCAGCCAAGTCCTGTTGACGTTCCTCAATGGTCGCCGCCGGGTACGTTGATGACCCGCTGTAAATCGACTCCGCATGCGTCCACGATGTCGGCGAGCACCACCTCGGTGCGGTCGCGAGCCTGCGATAGCAATTCTTGGGCCCGATCGCGGGCAGCGGCGGCATGGGCGATCGCGGCCGCTGGTTCGTCGTCGGCGACGGCCAGCGCGGCGGCCAGTTCGGCCAGCGCGATGCGCACCGGGCGCGGTACCTGTTGCTCAGGAAGTCGGGTGATGGCGCGGACCAGATTCAAGACGCCGCTGACCAGCATCCCCAGTCGCGCCGATTGCCGCTCGATGTCGGCAATGGCGTCGCGGGCGGCCCACCGCCGGGGCGCCCGCCGCGACACCAAGACCGCCGTGGCGCGGGCCTCGATCAGCCCACCAAGCTGGTTGTGCAACCGGTCGAAGGTGGCCAGCAGCCAGTCCGGAGCGGCGCCGCCGGGATTGTCGATGAACTTGATCACCTCGACCAGGGTGTCGTGCAGGGCGGCCAGCGCGCCGGTACGCGCGTCGCGCAGTATCCGCACCGGATCGGCCGGGAACAGCAACATCGCGACCACCAGCGCCAATCCCCCGCCGATCAGCGCGTCGAAGAGGCGCTCGGCCACCACATCGCCGGTGGGGGCGAACACCAGGACCAGCACCGCGGAAACTGCGGTCTGGTTCACGAACATCAGGCCCTGGGCGACGAAGCCGCGCACGGCCAGGACCGCGACCGACAATGCGGCGAACACCGCCACGCCCATCGCGGTTGAGCCGGTGCCCAGGACGGCTTGCACGCCGGCACCCACAACGATGCCCAGCGCCACCCCGCCAACCATCTGGACGGCGCGTCGCGCGCGCAGCACCGTTGGTCGCCGACATGCACACCGCGGCCGAGATCGGTGCGAAGAACGGCTGCGGGTGGTCGAGCACATCGTGGGTGAGAAACCAGGCCAGGCCGGCGGTCACCGACGCCTGCGTGATCGGCCACAAGGCGGTGCGCAGCTGCCGGACGGCCGCGAGACTTCCGTCGGCCGCCCTGGTCAGTAGCGAAATCTCCACGTCGTGTCGGGTACCCCGGTCAGGCCCGCTGCAGCTCGAACAGGGGGATTACCCGGCTGGTTTTCGCTTGATAGTCGCCGAACCCCGCGGCGGCGGCGGCCACCTTCGGAAAAAGCTCGTCACGCTCTGCCGGGGGCAGTTCGCGGGCGGTCACGTCGAACGCGTCGGTACCCACCTCGACGTGTGCACGCGCGTCGGACCTGAGGTTATGCACCCAGGCCGGGTCGACATCGGCACCGGCGGAAGGAACCGACGATGAACATCTTGCCGTCGATGCGCAGGTACACCAGCGGCGCCAGCCGAGGCCGCCCGGACTTGGCCCCGGTGGTTGTGAGCAGCAACAGATCCGAGCCGGCGAACGGGCCGCCCACCTTGCCCCCATTGGCCCGGAACTCATTGACGATGTTGCTGTTGAACGCCTTGATCGTCTCGGCGTCGGGGATCCCTCGCGTCATGTCCCCTCAACTTGTTTGGGCTTGGCGTCTATTCCAGCCTCCTTGCGCTGCTGGGCGGTGATCGGCGCGGGGGCCTCGGTAAGCGGGTCGACACCGCCACCGGTTTTGGGGAACGCGATCACATCGCGGATCGAATCGGCTCCGGCCAGCAACGTGCTGACCCGGTCCCACCCGAACGCGATGCCGCCATGCGGCGGGGCGCCGAAGGTGAAAGCCTCCAGCAGGAAGCCGAACTTCTCTTCGGCCTCAGCCTTGCTCAGACCCATGACCGCGAACACCCGCTCCTGAATGTCGCGACGATGGATACGGATCGATCCACCCCCGATCTCGTGGCCATTGCAAACGATGTCGTAGGCATCGGCCAACACGCTGCCGGGGTCCGATTCGATACGGTCTTCGAGCTCTGGCTTGGGCGCGGTAAACGCGTGATGCACCGCCGTCCACGCGCCGGATCCAACGGCCACGTCGCCGGAGGCGGTGGCGTCCTCGGCGGGCTCGAACAGGGGCGGATCAACCACCCAAACGAACTCCCAGGCGCTGGGGTCGATCAGGTTGAGCCGCTCGGCGATCTCGATGCGCGCCGCCCCCAGCAGCGCCCGCGACGCCTTCACCGGTCCCGCCGAGAAGAAGATGCAGTCCCCCGGACTGGCGCCCACGTGAGCGGCCAGTCCGTCACGCTCGGCATCGGTCAGGTTCTTGGCCACCGGGCCGCCCAGCGTCCCGTCCTCGCCGACCAGCACGTAGGCCAGCCCGCGGTGACCGCGCTGTTTGGCCCACTCTTGCCAGCCATCCAGCGTGCGCCGCGGCTGCGAGGCTCCGCCGGGCATCACCACCGCGCCGACGTAGGGCGCTTGGAACACCCGGAATGTGGTGTCTTTGAAGAACTCTGCGCACTCCACGAGTTCGAGGCCGAACCGCAGGTCGGGTTTGTCGGACCCGAACCGGCGCATCGCGTCGGCGTAGCTGATCCGTGGGATGGGGGTCGGAATCCGGTAGCCGATCAGCGCCCACAGCGCGGTCAGGATCTCCTCGGAGACCGCGATGATGTCCTCGACGTCGACAAAGCTCAATTCCATGTCGAGCTGGGTGAACTCGGGCTGGCGATCGGCCCGGAAGTCCTCGTCGCGGTAGCACCGGGCGATCTGGTAATAGCGCTCCATCCCGGCCACCATGAGCAGCTGTTTGAACAGCTGCGGGCTTTGCGGCAGCGCGTAGAACATGCCCGGGTGCAGCCGGGCGGGCACCAGAAAGTCGCGGGCGCCCTCCGGGGTGGAGCGGGTGATCGTCGGTGTTTCGATCTCGACGAAGTCGTGTCCGGCCAGCACCGCGCGGGCGGCGGCATTGACCTTGGAACGCAACCGAATCGCCGATGCCGGACCGTCGCGGCGCAGGTCGAGGTAGCGGTATTTCAGCCGCAACTCCTCCCCTGCGGGCTCGTCGAGCTGGAACGGAAGTGGCGCGCATTCGCCGAGCACCGTCAATGAAGAGGCGTTGACCTCGATGTCGCCGGTCGCGATCTCGGGGTTGGCGTTGCCTTCGGGACGGATCTCGACGACACCGGTGACCGCGACGCAGAACTCGGCACGCAGCCGATGCGCCTGGGCCAACACGTCGGCTTCGCGGAATACGACCTGGGCAATGCCGGAGGCGTCGCGCAGGTCGATGAAGATGACGCCGCCATGGTCGCGGCGGCGGGCCACCCAACCGGCCAGCGTCACCTGTCGCCCGGCATCGCTATCCCGTAATGCCCCAGCGGCGTGGCTACGCAGCACAAACACTCCCCTTCACCCGGCTTTGGAACGACCTAAAACGACTGCTCAGTCTAGAGGACCGGGCCACTGGCCCACCCAACCCGGTACTTTTGGCTGCATCGCACCCAGAATCGCACTCGTAGGCCCCGGCGCCGTCGGCACGACGGTCGCCGCGCTGCTGCATGCCGCGGGGAACCCGGTGCTGCTGTGCGGCCACACGGCTCGCGACAGCATCGAGCTGCGGCCCGACGGGGCATCTCCGATCGTGGTGCCCGGTCCGGTACACACCGACCCGCAGCAGCTGTCCGGACCGGTCGATGTGCTGATATTCGCGGTCAAAGCCACTCAGACCGGCGCCGCGCGCGAATGGCTGGCCCGCTTGTGTGGTGAGCACACCATGGTAGCCGTCCTGCAAAACGGTGTCGAACAAGTCGAGCAGGTGCAGCCGCACTGTCCGTCCTCATCCATTGTCGCGGGCAGTGTGTGGTTTGCGGCCGAGACTCAGCCGGGCGGCTGGGTACGGTTGCGCGGAGATGCCGCGTTGGTGTTGCCCACCGGGGCTGCGGCGGAGACGCTGGCCGGGTTGCTGCGTGCCGCCGGTTGCCGGGTGGACTGCGATCCCGACTTCACCACCGTCATCTGGCGCAAACTCGTACTCAATGCGCTGGCCGGACTGATGGCGCTGTCCGGGCGGCGCTCCGGAATGTTCCGGCGCGACGACATCGCCGAACTGTCTCGTCACTACGTCGCCGAATGTCTGGCGGTGGCACGCGCCGAGGGCGCGCGACTCGATGACGACGTGATCGATGAGATGGTTGATCTGTTCGCATCCGCACCCGAGGACATGGGCACCTCGATCCTGGCCGATCGAGAAGCCCACCGGCGGTTGGAATGGGACCTGCGCAACGGTGTGATCATCCGCAAGGCCCGCGCCCACGGCCTGGCGACCCCGATCAGCCAGGTGCTGGTGCCATTATTGGCCGCAGCCAGCGACGGACCCGGATAGCTGGTTAGGGTCTAGTTCATGTTCCCGTGCGAGCGCGTCGACCTGAGCTTTGTCGACCCGGATTCCGGTCAAGCGCCCTTTCTCTACCGCAACAGCGTCGACCTCGCCATCACCCCCGAGCAGCTGTTTGAGGTGCTTTCCGACGCGGAGTCCTGGCCGAGCTGGGCACCGGTGATCACCAAGGTGACCTGGACCAGTCCCCCGCCCTTCCGCGTCGGCACCACACGTACCGTCGAGATGCGCGGGGGCATGGTCGGCAACGAGGAGTTCATCGCCTGGGAGCCGTTCAGCCACATGGCGTTTCGGTTCAATGAATGCTCGACGCAGGCCGTCGCGGCGTTCGCCGAGGATTACCGGGTCGAGGTCATCCCGGGCGGTTGCCGACTGACCTGGACCATGGCGCAAAAGCCCGCCGGCCCGGCGCGGCTGGGCATGATGTTGTTCGGTCCGCTGCTCAACCTGGGATTACGGCGCTTCTTACGCAAACTGCGCAGTTACACCGACGCCCGGTTCGAGGTGCCGCAGCAACGTTAGGCTGGTGCCGCCCGGGTAGCCCAGCGCCCAGCCCGACGGCGGGCCAGATTTGGAGCGTGCGATGACCTTTAACGAGGGTATGCAGATCGACACCAGCGCCACGTCATCCTCGGGCGGTGGCGGGTTTGGCCGGATGGCCATCGGCGGCGGCATCGGCGGCCTGTTGATCGTCGTGGTCGCGATGTTTCTCGGTGTCGATCCGGGTGGCGTGCTGAGCCAGCAACCCATGGACGACCGCGACGTGGTGGCTCCCGGATTCGACCTGAGCCAGTGCAAGACGGGCGCCGACGCCAACAAGTACGTGCAGTGCCGGGTGGTGGCCACCGGAAACTCTCTGGACGCGGTATGGACGCAGCTAATGCCCGATCGGTACACGCGCCCGCATCTGCGCCTATTCAGCGGCCAGGTCAGCACCGGGTGCGGGCCGGCCAGCAGCGAAGTCGGCCCGTTCTACTGCCCGGTGGACCAGACGGCATATTTCGACACCGACTTCTTTCAGCTGCTTGTCACCGAATTCGGTTCCAGTGGTGGGCCGTTCGCGCAGGAATACGTGGTGGCCCATGAATACGGCCATCACGTGCAGAACCTGCTGGGCGTGCTGGGCCGCGCCCAACAGGGAGCCAAAGGCGCCGGGGGCAATGGCGTGCGCACCGAGTTGCAGGCCGACTGTTACGCGGGGGTCTGGGCACACTATGCGTCTACCGTCCGGCAAGAAAGTACCGGCGTCCCCTTCCTGGAGCCGTTGAGCGACAAGGATATCCAAGACGCGCTCTCAGCCGCGGCATCGGTGGGCGACGATCGCATCCAGCAGCAGGTGGCCGGACGCAGCAACCCCGAGACGTGGACGCACGGCTCCTCGGCGCAACGGCAGAAGTGGTTCACCGTCGGGTATCAGACCGGCGACCCCAACAAATGTGACACCTTCAGCGCCACCAACCTGGGCTAGAGATCGGTTGCCCAATAACGCAACCGACGCCGACCAATCGCTTCGCGGCTCAGCAGCCGGCTAGTAGGCGGCCCAGCTTGGCCCGTCCGTGCTCGTCGAGCGGCAGCAACGGCGGGCGCGGATCCCCGACCGGGAATCCGAGCAGCCCCAGACCGGCTTTCACCGTGGTGGCCAGCCTGCCCGCGACGATGAACTCCAGCAGCGGCTTGAGGTCGTCGTAGAGAATCTGGGCCTTCTCCAGATCCCCGGCGCACACCGCTTCGTACAGATCGATGCATGGCTGGGGCCACAAGTTGGGTGCGGCCGTGCACCATCCGGCGGCACCAACTTTCAACGCGTCGAGCACCAGCGGGTTGGAGCCGTTGTAGAACGGCAGCCGGCCGCCACTGAGTTCGGCGATGCGCCGCATCCGGGACAGGTCGCCGGTGGACTCCTTGACCATGGTGAGGTTGTCGATGCTTTCAAACATCCTGACCAACAGTTCGGGGCGCATGTCCACACCGCTGGTGGCCGGGTTGTTGTAAGCCATGATCGGGATGGTGATGGCGTCGCCAACGCTGCGGTAGTGCTGGAAGATCTCGTGTTCGTTGAGCTTCCAGTAGGACACCGGCAGGATCATCACCGCGTCAGCACCGACGTGTTGCGCGTAGCGCGCGCGCCGAATGGTCTTGGCAGTAGTGACATCCGAGACGCCCACGACAACGGGTAGCCGGCCGCTGACCGCCGCGACCGCGGTGTCAACCGCGGTATCGAACTCGGCCTCGTCGAGGTAGGCCAGTTCCCCGGTGCTGCCCAGCGCGGCGATCGCATGGACTCCCGAGCACACCAGCCGATCGACAAGTGCCGCCAGCCGGCGCGCATCGACGTCGCCCTCGGCGGTAAAGGGCGTGACCGGGTAAGCGATGATCCCGTGAATCGTGGGCGCACCAGGTTCTGCCATAGCTGGCTCCTTTGGCTTTGGTGAACGGATTGACCAATCAGCTGCTCAGCGCATCGGGGTGACGGGCCAGTGCGCGACGCGCGTAGTAGGCAAAGTTCGCCCGGCTGCGGGAAGGTGTCAGGGTCCAATCGTGAGCCTCGCGGGCCAGTTGGTCCGGTAGTTCGGCGATTGTTCCCGCACTCATGGCCGCCAGTTGCAGTTTGGCGGCGCGTTCGATCAGGACCGCCAGCGTGCAGGCCTCCTCGATGCTGACGCCGGCTATCAACTGCCCGTGGTACGCAAGAAGGATCGCCTTCTTGTTTCCCAATGCGGCGCTGATGATCTCGCCTTCCTCGTTACCCACCGGCACGCCTGGCCAGTCGGCGAGGAAAGCGCAGTCGTCATAGAGCGGCGTGGTGTCCATGTGCGAAACGACCAGCGGCACCTTCAGCATCGACAACGCCGCGGTGTGGAACCCATGGGTATGAACGATGCACTGCACGTCCGGCCGTTCGCGGTAGATCCAGCTGTGAAATCGATTTGCCGGGTTGGCCATTGCGGAGCCCTCGAGAACATTGAGGTCCTCGTCGACCAACAGCAAGTTGTCTTCGGTGATCTCGTCGAATCCCAAGCCGAGTTGTTGGGTGTAATAGGTGCCGGGCCGCTGCGCACGCGCGGTGATCTGCCCGGCCAGACCGGAATCGTGGCCGGCGTCGAACAATGCCCGGCAGGTCAACGCGACCTTTTGCCGGGTGGTCAGCTGAGATTCGGGCGTCTGGGCATCGAGGCGTTCCTGGGCCCGTCGCATCAATTCGGACTTGGAATCGGAGAAAGTGGTTGCCATCCGAGGCTCCCTTGCATAGCGTTGATATGACACGATAGTAGCACTATAGGAAACTTTGTGTCCTCGAATTTTGGCGGGTTAGGAGCTGGACAGTGACAGCACTGCTGCGCGCGGTCCGCCGGCAGCGCGGGCTCACCCTGGAACAACTCGCCCAGCGGGCCGGGCTCACCAAGAGCTACCTGTCCAAGATCGAGCGGGGACAGAGCACGCCCTCGATCGCGGTGGCGCTCAAGGTCGCGCGGGCACTCGACGTCGACGTCGGGCGGCTCTTCTCAGACGAGTCCGCCCACGAGACGATCACCGTCGACCGCGCCCACGACCGCCTAGGGCCCCAATCCGGGCGCTACCACGTGCTGGCGTCGACGCAACTTGGAAAAACCATGTCGCCGTTTGTTGTTCGGCCGACCGCCGGGCAGGACTGCGCCTCCGACGGTCCGCATCCGGAGCACACCGGCCAGGAGTTCGTCTTTGTGCACACGGGCAGCGTCGAACTCGACTACGGCGACCAGACCATCACGCTCGGTACCGGCGACAGCGCCTACTTCGACGCCTCGGTCGGCCACAAGCTAAGGGCGGTCGGCACCGAACGGGCCGAAGTCGTGGTGGTCGCGGGGGCCGAACTCGGCGGCCGGTGACTAACGGAGCGTTACCACGGCCGGGTCGAGCAGGTGACTCCGCTGCCACCGTTCTGCGACACCACCACCTGTCCGTCGACGGCGATCTCGCAGTGGAATTCGGGATTGATCCGAAGGCCACCGCTGGCCGTGACGATGGCCCACTGACTCGGGTTCTGCAGTGTGGCCGTGTAGACCAACGGTTGGCCGCCGGTGATCGGGGTGTGCACGGAGGTCAGGTATTTCGAGGAATCGGCATCAAACGCCGACTGGCTGGGCGGATCGACATTCATGTACTGAATGTTGGCGGCCAGATCGCTGGTGGTCGTGACCGTGTAAGTCACCTGATGCCCAGCTGGATCTGCATGAGCGATCGCGGGCGTAGCTACCACCGCGGCAATCGCGACCACCGCCCCCGTCACTGAGACCGCGCTCGCCCTCTTTCGCACGTTCGTCATATCGAAAACGCTACCGGATTCGTTACCGATGGCCGCGGTCCGCAATTCGTCCGACATGGCGGGTAATCGTCCCTACGGTGCAAGCGTGACCACCGCATTCGTCTTGTCCGGCGGCGCAAGCCTCGGAGCGATACAGGTCGGGATGCTGCAAGCCTTGGCCGACGAAGGCATCACACCAGACCTGATCATCGGCACCTCGGTCGGCACGCTCAACGGTGGGTGGATCGCGTCGCGGCCCGATGCTGCCGGGATTCGGGCTCTGGCCGGATTGTGGCGGTCCCTCACCCGAAAAGAGGTATTTCCCACTCAACCGGTCACCGGGGTGATGGGCTTCCTCGGCGGCGCCAGCACTTGGTCCCCAACACGGGTCTGCGGCGCATCCTCAGCAGGGAATTTGAATTCACCAATCTCGAGGATGCACCGATCCCGCTGCACGTGGTGGCCACCGACGTCATCTCCGGCACCGACGTATTGCTGTCCTCCGGCAACGCCGTCGATGCGATCGCAGCCAGCGCAGCCATTCCCGGGATATTCCCCCCGGTCAGCATCAACGGGCGTGAGCTCATCGACGGCGGTGTGGTGAACAACACCCCGGTGTCGCACGCGGTGGCGCTGGGGGCCGACAAGATCTGGGTATTGCCGACCGGCTATTCGTGCGATCTGCAGACCTTGCCAGCCTCGGCGGTCACAATGGTCCTGCACGCGATGACGCTGGCGGTCAACCACCGCCTCGCCGTCGATATCGAGCGCTTCGAGCAGACCGTCGATCTGCGCGTCATTCGGCCGCTTTGTCCGGTATCCATATCCGGAGCCGACTTCTCGCAATCGGCAACCCTTATCCCGCGCTCGCACCAGGCCACCCGCGAGTGGCTGGCGACGAATCCGGCGCGCATCGGACAGGCCGCACTACTCAAGCCGCACCTGCACTAGCCAACCGGTGTTAACCCGACTGGGGTATGAAGGCAGTAATGCCCGACGATCTGGATCAACCCGATGACCCGCAACCCGTGGGACCCAGCCGCCGCAAGTTGCTGACGACGGGTCTTGCGTCGGCCGCCGTCGGAGCGGGCATCGGCCTGGGCGGGGCGGCACTGCTGCGGCCCGGGCGCGGTCCCAGTGTCTGGTATCAGCCCGATCGCACCAGCGCGCAACCGGTTGGCGGTCTGCATCTGCAATATGGCAAGAACGCCGCCACCGAGGTCGTCGTGTCGTGGCACAGCGTTGACGCGGTCCAGAATCCGCGAGTCATGCTGGAAACCCCCGCGTCCGGGTTCGGCCGCGTCGTCAGCGCCGAGACCCGAACCTATCGGGATGCGAAGTCCAATACCGAGGTTCGCGTCAACCACGCCCGGCTAACCAACCTCACACCAGATAGCGACTACGTATACGCCGCGGTCCACGACGGCGCGGATCCACAACTGGGCACCGTGCGAACCGCGCCATTGGGGCGAAAACCGCTGCGCTTCACCAGCTTCGGGGATCAGGGCACGCCAACACTGGGCAGGTTCTCCGACGGTCGATATGTGAGCGACAACGGCGGAACGCCTGCCGCGGGCGACATCACCATCGCGATCGAGCGCATGGCCCCGTTGTTCAACCTAGTCAACGGCGACCTGTGCTACGCAAACATGGCACACGACCGCATTCGCACCTGGTCGGACTGGCTGGAAACCAACGGCCGTTCAGCGCGTTACCGGCCATGGATGCCCGCGGCCGGCAATCACGAAAATGAATTGGGCAATGGGCCAATCGGTTACGGCGCCTACCAAACCTATTTCTCGGTGCCCGACTCTGGGGCCAGCCAGGAGTTGCGCGGGCTGTGGTACTCCTTCACCGCCGGCTCGGTGCGGGTGATCAGCCTGAGCAACGATGATGTGTGTTTTCAGGACGCCGGCAGCTCCTACGTACACGGCTATTCGGGTGGTGAGCAAAGACGTTGGCTGCAAACCGAACTCGCCGCGGCGCGCCGCGACCCGGCGGTCGACTGGGTGATCGTGTGCATGCACCAGACGGCCATCTCGACCGCCGATCATTTCAACGGCGCCGACCTGGGCATCCGACAGGAGTGGCTGCCGTTGTTCGACCAATACGAGGTCGATCTCGTGTTGTGCGGCCATGAGCACCACTACGAGCGGTCACATCCGCTGCGCGGCGCGATGGACACCCAGACCCGAACGCCGATCCCCGTGGACACCCGCGGTGACGTGATCGACGCGACCCGGGGAACGGTGCACCTGGTCATCGGTTGCGGGGGGCGGTCGCTGACCAGCAACCAGTTGTTCTTCCCCGAACCCCGCTGCCGGGTCGTGACCGCGGTCGGCCCATACGATCCCGGCGAGCGGTCCCGGCCATCGATCTACGTGCTCGAGGACGCACCATGGTCGGCGTTCCGTGACCACGACAACCCCTACGGCTTTGCGGCCTTCGATGTCGATCCCGGCCAACCCGGCGGCCACACATCGATCAAGGCGACGCACTACGCGGTGACCGGGTTGTTCGGGGCGACCACGGTTGTCGACGAATTCACGCTGACCAAGCCGCGTGGTGATTAACGCCGCGTCAAAATAGGGTCGCCTGCTCGGGAACGGGCATGACCTCCGCTTCGGCGACCGGCGAGGACGGGCGCGGGGTACCGCCCAGCCGATGCTTGGCGACCAGTGGCGCCACGCGTTGCCTGAGCATGTCGCGGTAGTACGGCGGCAAGTAGGCGCCGCGCCGGTACAGCTCCCGATAGGTGCCGACGAGGTCCGGGTGCGCCCGGGCCAGCCAGGACATGAACCAACCGCGCGTCGCTCCGCGCAGATGCAGCCCGAAAGCCGTGACACCGGTAGCACCGGCCGCCGCGATCTGGCCGAGCAAGAGATCGAGGTGCGCAGCGGAGTCGGTGAGGTGCGGTAGTACCGGGGCAACCATCACATGACAATCCAGACCGGCGTCGCGGATTGCGGCGATCAGACCCAGCCGGGCCTGCGGGGCCGGCGTGCCGGGCTCGATCTCCTTGTGCAGGTCCGGGTCGGCGATGGCCAGCGACACGGCCACCGACACCGGCACCTGCCCGGACACCTCGGCCAGCAGTGGCAGATCCCGGCGCAGCAGTGCCGCCCTTGGTCAGGATGGACAGCGGGGTTCCCGATCCGGCGAGCGCGCCAATGATTCCCGGCATCAGCGCGTAACGGCCCTCCGCGCGCTGGTAGGGATCGGTGTTGGTGCCGAGCGCGACGGTCTCGCGCCGCCACGATGGCCAGCGCAACTCGCGGCGCAGCACTTCGGCGACATTGGTCTTGACCACGATCTGGGTATCGAAATCCGCACCCGAGTCGGAGTCGAGGTACTCATGGGTGGGACGGGCGAAACAGTAACGACAGGCATGCATGCAGCCGCGGTAGCCGTTGACGGTGTAGCGGAAAGGCAACGCGGCGGCGTTGGGCACCTTGTTCAGCGCGGACTTGCAGAGCACTTCATGAAACGTCATGCCCTCGAAGTGCGGCGAGCGGACGCTTCGAACCAACCCGATGCGCTGCAGCCCGGGTAGCGCTCCGTCATCGACGGGCTCCCCGTTGATCGCCAGGGCCTGGGCACACCAGCGCATACCACATATTCGAACACTAGTTCGATTTCTAGTCAAGCGCCCGACTAACTCGCTTTTGCCGCCCAGGATAGTCACCTAGACCTGCCCGTCGAGCGCGCATCAGGCGGGTCTCGGCGGTGGCGTTTGCAATGAAGCCGGCGCCGACCCGCCCATGAACTCGATGAAGTTCGCGAAAGGTGGCTTGCTACCGGAATTCTGGTCGCAGCGATAGTCGTCTGAGCTCGACAACACAGAACGAAGTACATCGCTTGCACGCATCTTTGACGGCGCAACGAGCCAGCTAGAAGGGCGGCGGTTCCTCGGCAGCGGCGCAGGTGCGGGTCTGCAAGTCCGAACCCTGCGCGAACACGGTGCGGGGTTGGCGCGCCTGCCGGTTGCGACGGCGTTCGGTAGCGATCAGATGGGCCCGTTGCTGAGCCCGAGTGCGACGCCGTTGGGGCATCATCGCGCCCCGACCGTCGCCACAAGCGCCCTGCGCGGCCGACCTCGTGGGCACGCGGCCGGTGGGTGCACACAGCGAGGGGAACAACCACGCGCTACCCGGGGTGGTGACATAGACATGCCCGTCGGGCAGACCCCAGATCACGGTTCCATCGGGCAACTGCTGGTCGCGCCAACCCCAGAACGTCTTCAGCAGATGGCGTTTGCGGCATAGGCATTTCAGGTTCGAGGGGTGCGTGAGGCCGCCAGCCGCGTAGGGCACCGTGTGGTCGACGTCGCAGTCGGCGGCCGGGCGGTCACACCCGGGAGCCCGGCAAGTGAGGTCGCGACAGCGCACAAAGTCAGCCAGTTGCGCCGATGGGGTGTATCTCGGTTCGGCAATCTCGGCCGGCCGGATCACGGGCACCAGCCTGGCGGACTTGGCTAGCTCGGCGACCAACTCGGCCGGGACAAGCCACTCCGACCCCGCCAGCACGCCCGGCGCGGTCCCCGCGCCCTCGACGCTGGCCCGCTCGGCAATGACATGTATCACGATGTTGCTCGAACGCTCCGGTTCCGACACCGCGCACTGAGCCGACCCACAACCGCACACCAGCCGCTCGATACCGGCGGCCAGCGCCCCCAACGCGTCGGCGCGCCGCTGCTTGCGCGTGCGCGGATCGGCCGCACACACGGTGGCCGCCAACTCATCGAGTCGCCGATCAAGGGCTTGCCCAGCGGTGGCAACCACACTGCCCTCCACCCAGGCCATTCCCGAACCATTCCCAATGACGTCGACGTACCGGTCCGAGGCCGCCTTGTGCGCCTGGCGCACCGCGTCATGATCGACCTTGGTGACAATCTGGTCGACCGCCGCGCCCAGCCCACCGCGCGTCAGCGAGGGGCGACGCGATACCAGCGCCGCCACCTGGGCATCCACCTTGGCCAACACGTCGGCATCGGCGATCAGATCGGTGCGAAACACAATTGTCTGAAAGCTCCGATAGTCGATGTCACCGGACTCGAACACCTTGCCGACCAGCGGCAGCCGATCCCGCATCGCCATCGCATAGCGCAGATAGCTCGCCCCCATCGCCACGCTGCAGCGCAACCTGGCCGCGACCTGGGCGGCGACCGCCTCCCAGGTATCGGTTGCCCACTGGGCCCGCTCCCCCGACTCGCGGCACCGCAGTACGAACAACTCCCCGATCTCCACCAGGCGCCCGGCCGCTGACTGCGCCTCTGACCGCGCGGCCTCACCCACCCGATCCAGCAACGCCGCCGACTCGGATGTCGCACGACTGGCGTACCAGGATTCGAACATACATTCGATACTGCCACGGGGGTGCGACACGAACGGCGATCGCCCCGACGGGGGCGCGGCCGGGCTAGCGTCCGAGCTTGGAAATCACGTCGTCGACAACCGAATCCGTCGACACCGATACCTGCTCGCCGGTACCGAGGTCCTTCACCCCGACCGTGCCCGCCTCGATGTCGCGATCCCCGGCGACCAGCGCAACGCGCGCACCGGAGCGGTCAGCCGCACGCATCGCGCCCTTGAGCCCACGGTCACCGTAGGCGAGGTCGACGCGAACACCCGAGGCCCGGAGCTGCCCGGCCAGCACCGCCAGCGTCAGCTTCGCCTGCTCGCTCAATGGCACCCCGAACACGTCGCAGCGGGCGCTCTCCCCCACGCTCTTGCCTTCGGCGCGCAACGCCAGCATCGTCCGATCGACACCCAGCCCGAACCCGATGCCCGACAGGTCCTGCCCGCCCAACTGCTTCATCAGGCCGTCGTAGCGGCCCCCGCCACCGATGCCGGACTGTGCGCCCAACCCGTCGTGCACGAATTCGAAGGTGGTCTTGGTGTAGTAGTCGAGCCCGCGCACCATGCGCGGGTTGATGACATAGGGCACCCTGAGCGCGTCCAGATGCGCCAGCACCGTGTCAAAGTGCTGCTTGGCGACATCGGAGAGGTGGTCGAGCAGCACCGGGGCCTCGGCGGTCATCGCCCGCACCTCCGGGCGCTTGTCGTCGAGCACCCGCAATGGGTTGAGTGCAGCGCGCCGGCGGGTCTCATCGTCGAGGTCCAAACCGAACAGAAACTCCTGCAACAGTTCTCGGTACTGCGGCCGACAGGTCTCATCACCGAGCGAAGTGATTTCCAACCGGAACCCGTCCAGCCCCAGCGAACGGAAGCCCGCGTCGGCGATGGCGATCACCTCGGCGTCCAGCGCCGGATCGTCCACCCCAATCGCCTCCACGCCAACCTGCTGCAACTGGCGATACCGGCCGGCCTGCGGACGCTCGTAGCGGAAGAACGGACCCGCGTAACACAGCTTGACCGGCAGCGCCCCACGGTCCAGGCCGTGTTCGATCACCGCCCGCACCACCCCAGCGGTGCCCTCGGGCCGCAGCGTCACCGAACGGTCACCACGGTCGGCAAACGTGTACATCTCTTTGGACACCACGTCGGTTGATTCACCCACGCCACGGGCAAACAGCGCGGTGTCCTCGAAGATCGGCAGTTCGATGTGGCCGTAGCCGGCCCGGCGGGCGGCCGTCAGCAGGCCGTCGCGCACCGCCACAAACTGCGCCGAGTCCGGTGGCACGTAGTCCGGCACGCCTTTGGGAGCACAGAATTCCGTCACGTGCTCAACCCTTCCAGGAACGGGTTGAAGCGCCGTTCGGCACCGATGCTGGTGGAGTTGCCGTGCCCGGGAAGCACCACGGTCTTGTCGTCGAGCACCAGCAGCTTGTCGACGATCGAACGCAGCAGGTCACGGCCGCTGCCTCCGAACAGATCGGAGCGGCCGATGGAGCGCTCGAACAGCGTGTCGCCGGTGAATACGACGTCGCGGTCATCTTTGGCCGCCTGCGGCACCCGAAAGCACACCGATCCGCGGGTGTGCCCGGGTGTGTGATCCACGTTGACGCAGATGTTGCCGAGGTCGATCTTGTCGCCGTCGCGGTCCAGTTCGACGACCTGTTTGGGCTCACGGAAGAAGGCACCGGCGAACAGCTGTGCCACCCGCGGCCCCAGGCCGTAGATGGGGTCTTTGAGCATGAATCGGTCCTCGGGATGGATGTAGGTCGGGCAGCCGAACGTATCCGAGACCTTCTGAGCGGACCACATGTGGTCGATGTGCCCGTGGGTGATCAACACCGCGACCGGAGTCAGCCGGTTCTTGTCCAGAATGCGACGCAGTTGGCCCATCGCACGCTGGCCGGGGTCGACGATGATAGCGTCCGTTCCAGGCCGCTCGGCCAGCACGTAACAATTGCACTGCAACACGCCGGCGGGAAATCCGGTGATCAACACGATTCCCAGTTTCCCATTCCCGCGGACCGGCGACGATATGGGCCAACACCGTGGGGTGCTTGACAAGGGTTTCGGCGCTGACATTAGCCTGGGCTGGCCACTCGGCCCGATTCACCGGACAAGCAGGGAGGCCATCGGCCGTGCCGACCAACCAGCAGCGACGTGCCACAGCCAAGCGCAAACTAGAGCGGCAGCTGGAGCGCCGCGCCAAGCAGGCCAAGCGCCGGCGGATCCTGATGATCGTGGGTAGCGCAGTGGCCGCGGTCGCCGTGATCGCCGCCGTAGTGGTCGTTGTGGTGATCAACAAGGGCGATCACAAGACCACCGCCTCCGCGAGCCCCAGCAGTTCCGAGCCGACCAGCTCCGCCGCTGCACCCGCCGACGACTCGGTACCGCCGCTGCCGGCGTTCAAGCCTTCGGCCAACCTCGGTGCCAACTGCCAATACCCGGCATCCCCGGACAAGGCCGCCAAGCCGGCCAAGCCGCCGCGGTCGGGCAAGGTGCCGACCGAACCGGCCCAGGTGAGCGCGAGCATGAT
The DNA here is from genome assembly GCF_022354805.1 of Mycobacterium liflandii. Lineage (NCBI taxonomy): Bacteria > Bacillati > Actinomycetota > Actinomycetes > Mycobacteriales > Mycobacteriaceae > Mycobacterium > Mycobacterium liflandii. The sequence continues at coordinate 3,749,742 of NZ_CP023138.1, forward strand.
GACCAGCCAAGGAAAGGTCGGCCTCATGCTGGCCAACAACGAATCACCTTGTACGGTAAACAGTTTCGCCAGCCTGGCGCAGCAGGGCTTCTTCAAGGACACCAAGTGCCATCGGCTGACCACCTCGCCGACGCTGTCGGTGCTGCAGTGCGGCGACCCGAAGGGCGACGGAACGGGCGGTCCGGGTTACCAATTCGCCAACGAGTACCCCACCGACCAGTACCCGCCCAACGACCCGGCACTGCGCCAGCCGGTGATCTATCCGCGCGGCACCCTGGCCATGGCCAATGCCGGCCCGGATACCAACAGCAGCCAGTTCTTCATGGTCTATCGCGACTCGCAGCTACCGCCGCAGTACACCGTGTTCGGCACCATCCAAGCCGACGGGCTGGAAACGCTGGACAAGATCGCCAAGGCCGGTGTCGCCGGTGGCGGCGAGGAAGGACCGCCAGCACTTGATGTGACCATCAAGTCGGTGTTCCTCGACTAGCCGGAAAGCGCCGTGAACGGCCTCGGTAGCCGCCGCTAGGCGGCTCCAGGCCGTCTCTAGGCGGCCGAAGTCACCCGGTAGACGTCGTACACGCCCTCCACGTTGCGCACGACGTTGAGTAGATGCCCCAGGTGCTTGGGGTCGCCCATTTCGAAGGTGAACCGGCTGATCGCCACCCGGTCACCCGAGGTGGTCACCGACGCCGACAGGATGTTGACCTTCTCGTCGGCCAGCACTCGGGTCACATCCGACAGCAACCGATGCCGGTCCAGTGCCTCCACCTGAATGGCGACCAGGAACACCGACGACGGCGACGGCGCCCAATGCACCTCGATAATGCGCTCGGACTGCTGTTTGAGCGACTCCGCGTTGGTGCAGTCGGTGCGATGCACGCTGACTCCGCCACCGCGGGTCACAAAACCCATGATGTTGTCGCCGGGAACCGGTGTGCAGCACTTAGCCAGCTTGGTCATTACGCCCGGGGCACCGGGCACCGAGACCCCGACATCGTCGGAGCTGCGCGGACGGCGCGGGATGGTGGTCGGCGTGGCCCGCTCGGCGAGCTCCTCCTCGGCCTGGTCGATGCCGCCAAGCTCGGCCAGCAGCCGTTGCATGGCATGGCGGGCAGACACGTGCCCCTCGCCAATGGCGGTGTAGAGCGCCGACACATCGGTGTAGTGCAGCTCACGGGCAACCGCCCCCATGGACTCGCCATTGACCAAGCGCTGCAACGGAAGCCCACCGCGGCGCACTTCGCGCGCAATCGCCTCCTTACCCGCCTCCAGCGCCTCCTCACGCCGCTCTTTGGCGAACCACTGCCGGATCTTGGTCTCGGCGCGTGGCGAGACGACGAACTGCTGCCAGTCCCGCGATGGCCCGGCATTGGGCGCCTTGGAGGTGAAAACCTCTACCACTTCGCCGTTTTCCAGCTGGCGTTCCAGTGCCACCAGCCGCCCGTTGACCCTGGCGCCGATGCAGCGGTGGCCAACCTCGGTGTGCACCGCATAGGCGAAGTCCACCGGTGTCGATCCGGTGGGCAAGGTGATGACATCACCCTTGGGTGTGAACACAAAAATCTCTTGTACGGCAAGGTCGTAACGCAACGACTCCAGGAACTCGCCCGGGTCGGCGGCCTCCCGCTGCCAGTCGAGCAGTTGACGCATCCACGCCATGTCGTCGATCTCGGCTGCCGCATGTGGATGGGGAACACCGTTGCGGCCCTTGGCCTCTTTGTAGCGCCAGTGCGCGGCGATGCCGTATTCGGCGGTGCGGTGCATGTCGCGGGTGCGGATCTGCACCTCCAGCGGCTTGCCCTCCGGGCCGACCACGGTGGTGTGCAACGACTGGTACACACCGTATCTGGGCTGGGCGATGTAGTCCTTGAACCGCCCCGCCATCGGCTGCCACAGCGAATGCACCACGCCCACAGCGGCATAGCAGTCCCGGATCTCGTCGCACAGGATGCGGATGCCGACCAGGTCGTGGATGTCGTCGAAGTCGCGGCCCTTGACGATCATCTTCTGGTAGATCGACCAATAGTGCTTGGGGCGCCCCTCCACGGTGGCCTTGATCTTCGATGCACTCAGCGTGGCGATGATCTCGGCACGGACCTTGGCCAGGTAGGTGTCGCGCGACGGCGCTCGGCCGGCCACCAGGCGCACGATCTCGTCATACTTCTTGGGATGCAGGATGGCGAACGACAGGTCTTCGAGCTCCCACTTGACGCTGGCCATCCCCAGTCGATGCGCCAGGGGGGCAATGACTTCCAATGTCTCGCGGGCCTTGCGTGCCTGCTTCTCCGGGGGCAGAAAGCGCATGGTGCGCATGTTGTGCAACCGGTCGGCCACCTTGATCACCAGCACCCGCGGATCGCGAGCCATGGCGGTGATCATTTTGCGGATGGTCTCGCCTTCGGCGGCGCTACCGAGCACGACCCGGTCCAGCTTGGTCACCCCGTCGACAAGATGGCCCACCTCCTCGCCGAACTCTTCGGAAAGCGCCTCGAGGGTGTATCCGGTGTCTTCGACGGTGTCGTGCAGCAGCGCCGCCACCAGGGTGGTGCTGTCCATGCCCAACTCGGCCAGGATGTTGGCAACCGCCAGCGGGTGGGTGATGTAAGGATCACCGGAATGCCGGAACTGGCCGGCGTGGCGCTGGTCGGCGACCTCGTAAGCCCGCTGCAGCAGCGAAAGGTCGGCCTTGGGGTACACCTCGCGGTGCACCGCCACCAATGGCTCGAGAACCGGGTTGATGGCGCTGCGCTGAGCGGTTATCCGGCGGGCCAGCCGGGCACGCACCCGACGGGAGGCGCTGCTGGTTGTCTTGAGGGTCTCAGCCGGCGCCGCCTCGGGCGCCTCTACCACCGGTGGCGACTCGACGGACGGCACGACTGCCTGCGTCGTGCTTTGGTCATCGGCCACCGTCGTCACCTCCGACCTAGAGGATATCTCCAAAGTTGGACTTGCCCCGCTAGTTCTCGGCCGCTGCCGGCGCAGACTAGGCCCGGCTCAGACTGTGCACCCGCAACGGCGCGATCGCCTCGCGACCGCGCAGCGCCGTCAGTTCGACCACCACCGCCGCCCAGGTCACCCTGGCGCCAGCGCGCTCCAGCAAGCGCGTTGCCGCCCCGAGGGTCCCACCCGTGGCCAACACATCATCGATGATCATCACGCTGCGGCCCCGCAGCTCGAGGCTGTCGGCGGGAATCTCCATGCTGGCAGCGCCATATTCCCTGTCGTATTCCTCGGTGAGCACCGGCGGTGGCAGCTTGCCGCTCTTGCGAATGGACAGCACGCCGGTGCCCAGGCGTGCGGCCAGGGCCGCGGCAACCAGCGACCCACGCGACTCGATACCGGCCACCAGGTCGGTGCCGGCCGCAATGTCGGCCAGCGCGTCGATCACCGCAGCCATCGCCTCACGGTCGGCAAACAGCGGAGTCAGATCCTTGAACTGAATGCCAGGCTTGGGGAAATCTGCCACGTCCCTGGTAAGCGACGAGATCAGATCCGCGACGGGGGCGCCCCCCGCCCAGTTACCACTAAATCTGTCACTGCATCAACGCCCATCGGTCCATGTTCCAGCCTGCCCCCCAGCGAGTCGGATTCCTGCTCACAGCATACATCTTTTTTGACATCAGCAACGTGCGCTCCTGCCGATACAACGGCAACGTTGGCATCTCATCCCAGAGTACCGGCGCCCCCTCGGCGAGCAACCTGACACGCTCTGCCGGATCAGCGGACACCGCAAGTGCACTGATGATGCCGTCAATTTGCGGATTTGCGTAGCCCGACAGGTTGTTTCCGTTACCGCTGTGCAGGTCATATGCATCCATCGACGACGAACCCGTGGACCCGCTACCGGAGGCCCCACCGGTACTGGCCAGCAAAACATCGATCTTGCCGTCCCGAAGCGCCCCGGGCCCCGCTGTGTCCAGCGTCACATCAGAAACCGAGATGCCGGCCGGCCCGCACGATTTGGCGATGGCGCCGATGATGGCCGCCAGCCGTGCATTGGGCCCGTGGTAGCCGATGCGCAGGGTCAGCGGCGCACCGCCGAGCGCATCGCGTGCGGCGCCCGGATCACCCTTGGTGAACTTGCCCCCCTCCGCGGTGCCGTCGGCCCCGGCGATGGCGTCCTCGGTGGCCGGATTGAGCCGCGAGTTGGCGATCGGAACTCCGGCGTCGCGCGAAATCGCGTCCCGTGGCGTACACAACGCGACGGCGCGACGATTCCGAACATCGGCCAGCGGCCCCTTCGGCGAGAAGATCAGCTGTTGGATTCCCTCCGATGGCGAATCCGTGCGCTGGTAATTGTCGGGGGTGGTCAAGGTCCCCGAGGACCCGGCCGCGACGTCGACGACGTCGACGTCACGATTGTTGACCCGGTCTTGGATGTCGGCCCCCTGCGGCCGGACGATGACCCGCTTGGTGATCGCCTTGGCGCCCCACCAACGGTCGTTGGCGACGAGCACCACGCCACCATCGTCGAGAATCGACTCGATCTTGTACGGCCCCGAAGACGGGAAGTGTTTGAGATCCACACCCCGCTTGAGATCCCAGGTGGTATTCCACAGTCGCGCGATCTGCTCCACCTGGGGAGCCTTGTTGTCCAGCAGCGCCGCGGTGACGTCGATGCCAAGCTCATCGGCCAGGACGTGCGACGGCATCAATGATGTCGCGGTGAACAGCTGGGCGTAGTCGACGACCGCGCGATCCGGGATGAAGGACACTCGGGCCTTCTTCTGCCCGGGCGTGCATTCGATGTTGGCGATGTCGACGTAACCGGCCTGCGTTGCGGCATCGAAACCCGCGTAACGCCCGGATTCTGCGGCCCAGGCCAGCACCAGGTCGTCACAAGTCACCTGCTTGCCATCGGAATAGACGGCGTCGTCGGCGATTTGATAATCGAGCACCAAGGGCGCGCCGCCCACTACCAAGATCGTTCCGAAGTCGTGGTCGGCCACCACCTGGCCGTCGGGTCCGTGGTACCCGAACCCCGTCAGCACTCGGGCAAATGCCTGCGCTCCGGCGGATGCGGCTCCGGTGACGGTGTTGGTGTTGTAGGTGGGCAGCGGACCATCAACCACATAGTCGATCTGCCCCGCCGCACTACCCGAGCACGCGCTCAGCGAGGATGCCGCAGCCAGCGCGGCGACGCCGACAGCGGCGATCTTGTGCCCATTGCCCCCGAAACCGCGCCGCAGGACGTTGCGCAATCCCGACCACCGGCTGAAGTTGCGTTCACGACGACAGCTGGCCATCGCGACTACCGACGGCCGGCGTTGCGCTTGCCGGTCGGACGTTTGGTAGCGGTGGGGCGCACCGGGCGCGCACCTGGCGCCGGCTTGTTCGATGCGGCCGGCTTCGCGTCAGCCTTCTCATTCGGGCGCGCAGTCTCTGTCGATGTCTCGGCGGCGGTGGTCTCGGTGAGCTCCTGCCCCGACTCGGCATCGGCTTCTGCGCGCTCGCCGGCCGCACGCGAAGCCGGAGTGCGACGCTTGATCACCTTGCGGGTGTGGGACCGCACCAGCTCGGTGCGCTCACGCAGGGTCACCAGCAACGGAGTGGCGAAGAAGATCGATGAGTAGGTGCCCACAATGATGCCGATCAACTGCACCAGCGCCAGGTCCTTCAACGTCCCGACGCCCAGCAGCCAGACCGCCACCACCATCAGTGACAGCACCGGCAATACGGAGATCAGGCTGGTATTGATCGAGCGCATGAATGTCTGGTTCACCGCCAGGTTGGCCTGCTCGGCGAAGGTGCGCCGAGTGGTGTGCTGAAAGCCGTGCGTGTTTTCTTCGACCTTGTCGAACACGATCACGGTGTCATAGAGCGAGAACCCGAGGATTGTCAGCAGTCCGATGACGGTGGCTGGGGTGACTTCGAAGCCCACCAGGGAGTACACCCCTGCGGTGACGGTCAGGTCGAAAATCATCGCCGCGATCGCCGAGATCGTCATGTACCGCTCATAGCGCACGGTGATGTAGATGGCGACCAGCACCAGGAACACCACCAGGGCGATCACCGCCTTCTTGGTGATCTGCCCACCCCAGGTCTCCGATACCGCGGCGTCGCTGATGGCTTTCTTGCTGGGCTTGCCGTCGGCCCCCTTGGGGTGGAACGCGTCGAACAGGGCGTCGCGCAGCTTTTCCGTCTGTTCGTTGGACAGCGTCTCGGACCGGATCTGCACGGTCGCCGAAGCGCCGCTACCCACGGTGACGACCGATTCGAGATCGCTGCCCACGACGTTGTGGAAAACCTCTTCGACCTGAGTGACCTGGCTGTCGCCTCGCGGGAACGACACCGTGGTGCCGCCCTTGAAATCGATCCCGAACGTGAAGCCGCGCACGATGATGCTCAGGATCGCGATCGCCATGATCGCCCCGCTGATGCCGTACCAGAGCTTGCGCCGTCCCACCACCTCGAAGGCCCCGGTACCGGTGTAGAGCCGGGAGAGCAGGTTGTGGTGCGGCAGCCCAGTGGCCTTCTCGCTGCCCGAGCCGCTCAGTTCGGCCGAGCCCTCGGAGGCTTCGGTGAGTTCGACCGCCGAAGCGCCCTTCTTGTCGTTTTTGGCTGTGGTTTCGGCCTTGGTCTCCGACGCCATGGCGTTATCCCCGTCCCGTCTTCGCGATGCCCGATCGAGTCCTCGAGTCGGAGGCACGCCGTTCGCGAGCAACCTGCTGAACCGCACCCAAGCCGTTGTAAGCCGGCTTCGCCAACCGTGGCGACTTAGAGGCCAAGTAGACCAGCGGCCAGGTCACCAGGAAGACCACGACGATGTCCAGAATCGTGGTAAGGCCCAGCGTGAATGCGAAACCCTTCACCTGCCCGATTGCCAGGAAGTACAGCACCGCGGCGGCCAGGAAGGTGACCGCGTTACCCGACACGATCGTCTTGCGGGCGCGCGCCCAACCTCGTGGCACCGCCGAGCGGAACGAACGACCCTCACGGATCTCGTCCTTGATTCGTTCGAAGAACACCACGAACGAGTCGGCGGTGGTGCCGATACCGATGATCAGACCCGCGATACCCGCCAGGTCAAGGGTGTAGTTGATATAGCGACCCAACAACACCAGAATCGCGAAAACCATTGCACCAGAGGCGATTAGCGATAGCGCCGTGAGCAACCCTAGCACCCGGTAATACAGCAGGGAGTAGAGCAGCACCAACGCCAGACCGATCGCGCCCGCGATCAGGCCCGCTCGCAGCGACGTCAAACCCAGTGTCGCCGAAACCGTTTGTGCCTCAGACGACTCGAAAGACAGCGGCAGCGAACCATATTTCAGGACGTTGGCCAGCTGGCGTGCGGTCGATGCGTTAAATGGTGGCTCTCCCCCACTGATCTGGGTCCGGCCGCCGGGTATCGCCTCCAGAATCTGCGGTGCGCTCACGACCTGCGAGTCCAAGGTGAAGGCGGTCTGAGTACCGATGTGAGCGGCCGTGTAGTCAGCCCAGGTGTTGGCCGCCTGGCTCTTGAACTGCAGATCCACCACGTAGCCGATGCTGCGCTGATCCATTCCGGAGGTGGCGTTTTGAATCTGATCGCCGCTGATGATCGACGGCGCCAGCAGGTAGGCGGTCTTGTGGTCGGTGGAGCAGGTCACCAGGGGCAACTTCGGGTCATCGTTCCCGGCCAGGATGTCGTCCTTGCCGCACTGGGTGGCCTCGAATTGCAGAGCGACCATCTGGATGTACTGGTTGGTGCTCTGCCGCCACTTCTTCTCCTGCGCAATCCGCTCAGCGAGATCCTTGCGCGGATCCGGCAGCGCGGGCTCTTCGCCCGGCGGCAAGTCCGCCGGCTGCTGGGCCCCGGTGGCGGGTGGCGCGGGGCTGCCCGTCGGGGCCGGGCTGGGAGCGGGAGCCGGCGACGGCGGTGGGTCCTGCGGATAGGGCCGCGGCTGCGCCCCCGGGCGGCCCGGAATTCCCGATTGCGGGGCAGCCGGGGCGCCGGATTGCGGCGAAGCGGGAGCACCGGATTCGGGCGGTTGCCCCGCATTCGGCGCCGGTCCGCCTGGGGCGGGCGCAGTGCCGCCCGGCTGCTGCGGTTCCTGCTGCGGTTCTTGGGCAGCGGGCTGGGCAGGCATCGAGTTCATCACCGGCCGGATGTACAGCCGTGCGGTCTGCCCGAGGTTGCGAGCTTCGTTGCCGTCGTTTCCGGGAACCGTAATGACCAGGTTGTCCCCGTCCACAACGACCTCGGAGCCAGACACACCGAGCCCGTTGACCCGGGCGCTGATGATCTGCTGGGCCTGGGCCAGCGCCTCGCGGCTGGGGGCCGAGCCGTCCGGGGTCCGCGCGGTCAGCGTGACCCGGGTGCCGCCCTGCAGGTCAATACCCAGTTTGGGGGCCGCCTTCTTGTCCCCGGTGAGGAAAACCAGCAGGTAGACGCCGATCAACAGGACCAGAAACACCGACAGGTAGCGGGCAGGATGCACCGGCGCAGAAGACGACGCCACGTTCCGTTTATCTCCTTGAAATTCCGTTCTTACCCCCGACAGAGCCTACGTGGCGCTGCGGGGCGCGTGCGTCACGCACGCGGCTTGCCATGTTCGGACCCCGAACCCCGATCACAGCTCCTTGGCTGTGTGGCTTTCCGAGATTTCTGGGCTTTCTGCATCGAGGTCGCCGTCGGAGTCGTCATCGGGCAGGATCCGGTCGCGTACGGCCAGCTTCATCCAGGTCGTGACCACACCGGGGGCGATCTCGAGGTCGACGGTGTCCTCGGTGATGCCGACGACGGTGGCCTGTAGGCCAGAAGTAGTGTGCACCCGGTCGCCAGGCTCGAGCGACTCGTGCAGGTCAATGGTGGCCTGCATGGCCTTGCGCTGCCGTCGCGAGGCGAAGTACATGAAGCCGCCCATGATGAGCAGGAACGGCAAAAATAGGACGAAACTCTCCATCAACACGCCTGTCTTTCGAATCGGCATTCCCTCGGCATTCGAGGACGGCGCCGAGCGTGACACCGGGCTCGCGCGCCTCGTAACTGTCCAGTCTGCCATTCCCGCAGGTCGTACCCCGACGGGCACCCGCCCCCATTGCCGTCCCGCCCCACAGGGATCGCCGGGCTGGGGTGAGCAGATACGCTTTTACCCGCGACGCGACCCCCGCGCCGCGCGAGAGGAGAACACCCGTGGCCAGCCTCGATCAAAGTCGTCTCTTGGTCACCGAAATCCCCGGCCCCGCGTCGTTGGAGCTCAACAAGCGCCGGGCCGCGGCGGTGTCGGGTGGCGTCGGGGTCACCCTGCCGGTGTTCGTGGTTCGCGCGGGTGGCGGAATCGTGGAGGACGCCGACGGCAACCGGCTGATCGACCTCGGCTCCGGCATCGCCGTCACGACTATCGGCAATTCGGCGCCCCGCGTGGTGGACGCGGTACGGGACCAGGTGGAGCAGTTCACCCACACCTGCTTCATGGTGACCCCCTACGAGCATTACGTGGCCGTCGCCGAACAGCTCAATCGGATCACCCCGGGCTCCGGCGAGAAGCGGACGGTGCTGTTCAACTCCGGCGCCGAGGCGGTGGAGAACTCCATCAAGGTCGCCCCCGCGCACACCCGTAAGCAGGCCGTGGTCGCGTTCGACTACGCCTACCACGGCCGCACCAACCTGACGATGGCGCTGACCGCCAAGTCCATGCCGTACAAGAGCGGCTTCGGCCCCTTTGCGCCGGAGATCTACCGCGCACCGGTGTCCTACCCCTACCGGGACAACCTGCTCGACAAAGACATCGCCACCGACGGTGAGCTTGCCGCCGAACGCGCCATCAACCTCATCGACAAGCAGATCGGCGCCGCCAACCTGGCCGCGGTCATCATCGAACCGATCGCGGGCGAGGGCGGCTTCATCGTTCCGGCCGACGGTTTCCTGCCCGCGCTGCAGCGGTGGTGCCGCGACAACGACGTGGTGTTCATCGCCGACGAGGTGCAGACCGGATTTGCCCGCACCGGCGCCATGTTCGCGTGCGACCACGAGAACGTCGAGCCCGACCTGATCGTCACCGCCAAAGGCATCGCCGACGGATTCCCCTTGTCGGCGGTCACCGGCCGGGCCGAGATCATGGACGCCCCGCACACCAGCGGCTTGGGCGGCACCTTCGGCGGCAACCCGGTCGCGTGTGCGGCGGCCCTGGCCACCATCGAAACGATCGAACGCGACGGCATGGTCGAACGGGCCCGCCAGATCGAACGACTGGTGATGGACCGATTGCTGCGCCTGCAAGCCGCCGATGACCGTCTCGGCGATGTGCGCGGCCGCGGCGCCATGATCGCCATGGAGCTGGTGAAATCGGGCACTGCCGAACCCGACGCTGCGCTCACCCAAAAGCTGGCCGCCGCCGCCCATGCTGCCGGCGTAATTGTCTTGACGTGCGGAATGTTCGGCAACGTGATCCGGCTGCTGCCACCACTGACGATCAGCGACGAGCTGCTGTCCGAAGGCCTCGACATCCTGTGCCAGATCCTGGCCGACCTCTAGCCGGCCCGTCCCCCATCCGTCGACACCCGGACTCGGCGGTGGGGTAGATCACACCCTTTGGCGACACTTGGCCCGGCCGAGGCATTGAGAAAGTTATTTACTTTAGCTAACGTTCTAGTTGTCTAGCGCAACGTCGCGCGGTCAAATTCTCGATTTTCCGAGCTATTGCAAGGATCTGCCATGTCGCCAATCACGCGTGAAGAGCGGCTCGAGCGCCGCATCCAGGACCTCTACGCCAACGACCCGCAGTTCGCCGCCGCGAAACCCGCCACGGCGATCACCGCAGCAATCGAGCGGCCGGGTCTACCGCTACCCCAGATCATCGAGACCGTCATGACCGGATACGCCGATCGGCCGGCTCTCGCTCAGCGCTCGGTCGAATTCGTGACCGATGCCGGCACCGGCCACACCACGCTGCGACTGCTCCCCCACTTCGAAACCATCAGCTACGGCGAGCTTTGGGACCGCATCAGCGCACTGGCCGACGTGCTCAGCACCGAACAGACGGTGAAACCGGGCGACCGGGTCTGCTTGTTGGGCTTCAACAGCGTCGACTACGCCACGATCGACATGACTTTGGCGCGGCTGGGCGCGGTGGCCGTACCATTGCAGACCAGCGCGGCGATAACCCAGCTGCAGCCGATCGTCGCCGAGACCCAGCCCACCATGATCGCGGCCAGCGTCGACGCACTCGCTGACGCCACCGAATTGGCTCTGTCCGGTCAGACCGCTACCCGAGTCCTGGTGTTCGACCACCACCGGCAGGTTGACGCACACCGCGCAGCGGTCGAATCCGCCCGGGAGCGCCTGGCTGGCTCGGCGGTCGTCGAAACCCTGGCCGAGGCCATCGCGCGCGGCGACGTGCCCCGCGGTGCGTCCGCCGGCTCGGCGCCCGGCACCGATGTGTCCGACGACTCGCTCGCGCTACTGATCTACACCTCGGGCAGCACCGGTGCGCCCAAGGGCGCGATGTACCCCCGACGCAACGTTGCGGCCTTCTGGCGCAAGCGCACCTGGTTCGAAGGCGGCTACGAGCCGTCGATCACGCTGAACTTCATGCCAATGAGCCACGTCATGGGCCGCCAAATCCTGTACGGCACGCTGTGCAATGGCGGCACCGCCTACTTCGTGGCGAAAAGCGATCTCTCCACCTTGTTCGAAGACCTGGCGCTGGTGCGGCCCACCGAGCTGACCTTCGTGCCGCGCGTGTGGGACATGGTGTTCGACGAGTTTCAGAGTGAGGTCGACCGCCGCCTGGTCGACGGCGCCGACCGGGTCGCGCTCGAAGCCCAGGTCAAGGCCGAGATACGCAACGACGTGCTCGGTGGACGGTATACCAGCGCACTGACCGGCTCCGCCCCGATCTCCGACGAGATGAAGGCGTGGGTCGAGGAGCTGCTCGACATGCATCTGGTCGAGGGCTACGGCTCCACCGAGGCCGGGATGATCCTGATCGACGGAGCCATTCGGCGCCCGGCGGTACTCGACTACAAGCTGGTCGATGTTCCCGACCTGGGTTACTTCCTGACCGACCGGCCACATCCGCGGGGCGAGTTGCTGGTCAAGACCGATAGTTTGTTCCCGGGCTACTACCAGCGAGCCGAAGTCACCGCCGACGTGTTCGATGCTGACGGCTTCTACCGGACCGGCGACATCATGGCCGAGGTCGGCCCCGAACAGTTCGTGTACCTCGACCGCCGCAACAACGTGTTGAAGCTGTCGCAGGGCGAGTTCGTCACCGTCTCCAAACTCGAAGCGGTGTTTGGCGACAGCCCACTGGTACGGTATATCTACATCTACGGCAACAGCGCCCGTGCCTACCTGTTGGCGGTGATCGTCCCCACCCAGGAGGCGCTGGACGCCGTGCCTGTCGAGGAGCTCAAGGCGCGGCTGGGCGACTCGCTGCAAGAGGTCGCAAAGGCCGCCGGCCTGCAGTCCTACGAGATCCCGCGCGACTTCATCATCGAAACAACACCATGGACGCTGGAGAACGGCCTGCTCACCGGCATCCGCAAGTTGGCCAGGCCGCAGCTGAAAAAGCATTACGGCGAGCTTCTCGAGCAGATCTACACGGACCTGGCACACGGCCAGGCCGACGAACTGCGCTCGCTGCGCCAAAGCGGTGCCGATGCGCCGGTGCTGGTGACGGTGTGCCGCGCGGCGGCCGCGCTGTTGGGCGGCAGCGCCTCTGACGTCCAGCCCGATGCGCACTTCACCGATTTGGGCGGCGACTCGCTGTCGGCGCTGTCGTTCACCAACCTGCTGCACGAGATCTTCGACATCGAAGTGCCGGTGGGCGTCATCGTCAGCCCCGCCAACGACTTGCAGGCCCTGGCCGACTACGTCGAGGCGGCTCGCAAACCCGGCTCGTCACGGCCGACCTTCGCCTCGGTCCACGACGCCTCGAATGAGCAGGTCACCGAGGTGCATGCCGGTGACCTGTCCCTGGACAAATTCATCGATGCCGCAACCCTGGCCGAAGCTCCCCGGCTGCCCGCCGCAAACACCCAAGTGCGCACCGTGCTGCTGACCGGCGCCACCGGCTTCCTCGGGCGCTACCTGGCCCTGGAATGGCTGGAGCGGATGGACCTGGTCGACGGCAAACTGATCTGCCTGGTCCGGGCCAAGTCCGACACCGAAGCACGGGCGCGGCTGGACAAGACGTTCGACAGCGGCGCCCCCGAACTGCTGGCCCACTACCGCGCACTGGCCGGCGACCACCTCGAGGTGCTCGCCGGTGACAAGGGCGAAGCCGACCTCGGACTGGACCGGCAGACCTGGCAACGCCTGGCCGACACGGTCGACCTGATCGTCGACCCCGCGGCCCTGGTCAACCACGTACTGCCATACAGCCAGCTGTTCGGGCCCAACGCGCTGGGCACCGCCGAGCTGCTGCGGCTGGCGCTCACCTCCAAGATCAAGCCCTACAGCTACACCTCGACAATCGGTGTCGCCGACCAGATCCCGCCGTCGGCGTTCACCGAGGACGCCGACATCCGGGTCATCAGCGCCACCCGCGCGGTCGACGACAGCTACGCCAATGGCTATTCGAACAGCAAGTGGGCCGGCGAGGTGCTGTTGCGCGAGGCGCATGTCCTGTGTGGCCTGCCGGTTGCGGTGTTCCGCTGCGACATGATCCTGGCCGACACCACATGGGCGGGACAGCTCAACGTGCCGGACATGTTCACCCGGATGATCCTGAGCCTGGCGGCCACCGGTATCGCGCCGGGTTCGTTCTATGAGCTTGCGGCCGACGGCGCCCGGCAACGCGCCCACTATGACGGTCTGCCCGTCGAGTTCATCGCCGAGGCGATTTCGACTTTGGGTGCGCAGAGCCAGGATGGGTTCCACACGTATCACGTGATGAACCCTTACGACGACGGCATCGGACTCGACGAGTTCGTCGACTGGCTCAACGAGTCCGGTTGCCCCATCCAGCGCATCGCTGACTATGGCGACTGGCTGCAGCGCTTCGAAACCGCACTGCGCGCACTGCCCGATCGGCAGCGGCACAGCTCACTGCTGCCGCTGTTGCACAACTATCGGCAGCCGGAGCGGCCCGTCCGCGGGTCGATCGCCCCTACCGATCGCTTCCGGGCAGCGGTGCAAGAGGCCAAGATCGGCCCCGACAAAGACATTCCGCACGTCGGCGCGCCGATCATCGTGAAGTACGTCAGCGACCTGCGCCTACTCGGCCTGCTCTGAGGACGGGGACAAGTCCAACGGCCCGAACCCATCGTGGAGCTGGGCGGTGTTTGCAAATTTTTTGCTAACAATGTGAATTTTCTATGCGCTGCGCGTGAGGTGGGTGTCACATTCTTATAGGAGACTGACCGCCCTACCGCAGGAGCGCCAACGATGTCGTCTTTTGTAATCGCAACACCTGAGTTCTTGACCGCGGCAGCAAACGATTTGAGTGGGATCGGGGATGCCGTGCGGGCGGCTACCGGGGCAGCGGCGCCGTCGACCACGGCGATAGCCCCGCTGGCCGGCGACGAGGTATCAGCGGCTGTCACCCGAATGTTTGGCACCTACGCGCAAGAATTTCAAACGCTCAGCGCGCGCATGGAGCAGTTCCATACCGACTTTGTGCGGGCACTACTTACCGGCGCAGGAGCCTATTCGGGGGCTGAGGCCGCCAACGCCTCGCCGCTGCAAACCCTGGAGCAGGACCTGCTGGCGGGCATCAACGCCCCCAGCCAAATGCTGACCGGGCGCCCGCTGATCGGCAACGGCGCCAATGGGGTGGACGGCACCGGGGCGGCCGGTGGGGACGGCGGGTGGCTGGTAGGCAACGGCGGCAACGGCGGGTCGGGCGCGCCCGGGCAGGCTGGTGGCGCGGGCGGATCAGCGGGCCTGTGGGGTGCCGGCGGGGCCGGCGGCGCCGGCGGCAGCGCGACCACTCCCGGCGGGGCTGGCGGAGCCGGCGGGACCGGCGGCGCCAACGGGCTCATCGGCGGCGGCAACGGCGGGGTCGGTGGCGCCTGTGGAGCGGGTGCGGCCGGTGGAGCCGGTGCGGTCGGCAGCACCGCGCAAGCGGGTGGGACTGGCGGTGACGGCGGGGCCGGTGGGGCCAATAGGCAACTGGTGTCGTTGTTCGGGGCCGGCGGGGCTGGCGGGGCCGGCGGGGCCGGCGCGGACGGAGCCGCGGGAACGTTGGGCTCGGCCGGCGTGACCGGACAAATCGGTGGTTTCGGCGGGGCCGGCGGGACCGGCGGGGCCGGCGGGGCCGACCAGTCGCTGATCGGCGGGTCCAGTGGTGGCGGCGGGGCCGGCGGCCTGGGCGGGGCCGGCGGCCTAGGCGGCAACGGCGGCGACGCAACGGGCTTTGGCATGACCGGTGGCGACGGCGCAATGGGCGGCGCCGGCGCCGTGACCGTGCCAGTCAATTTCTTGGCGCATGCCGGCTCCGACGGCGGCATCGGTACCGGCGGCAACGGCGGTCTCGGCGGCAACGGCGGCGCCGGCGGCGCCGGCGGCAACGGCGGTATCAACACCGGCACCGGCGGCACCGCCAGCGCGAGCGGCGGTACCGGCGGCAATGGCGGTGCCGGCGGCAATGGCGGGGCGCCCGGCGCCGCCAACGCCATCGGCGGTCAGGGCGGCCAAGGCGGTATTGGCGGAAATGGCGGAAATGGCGGCAACAACACCTCTGGCATCGATACCGCCGTCGGATATGCCGGCGGTGGCGGAGGAGGTGGCGCGGGCGGCCACGGCGGCAACGGCGGAGGCAACGGTGCCCTCGGCGGCCAAGGCGGCACCGGCGGCACCGGCGGCACCGCATCCAGTAGCAACACCGGCCCGACCCCCAGCGCCGGTACCGGCGGAGGCGGTGGCGGAGGAGGCGCGGGTGCCGCCGCCGGGACGGGTGCCGTCGGCGGGGGCGGCGGTGGAGGCGGCGCCGCCGGCGGCGCCGGTGGCACCGCCGGAAATGGAGGCGCGGGAGGCAACGCCATAGCGTTCGCCGGCAGCACCACCTTCAGCAGCGCCTTCGGCGGCTCCGGAGGCACCGGGGCTCCCGGGGGCACCGGCGGCGGGGGCGGCGGCGGTCCCCTGGCCTCCACCTTGAGCCTTGACGCTGGTAACGGCGCCGATGGAGTCAACGGCGGCACCGGAGGAACGGGCACCACCAGCGGCGGCTCGGGCGGCACGGGTGGGGGCGCGGGCGGCCAGGGCGGCAATTCCTTCCAATTTGTGCCCAGCGCCGCGGGCGGCGCCGGGCAGTCCGGTTAGTACCGGCGCCGGCCGGCGGCCAGGTCGCTCTACCCGGCTACACGCCGGCGCGGTGTCGGCGGAACGGGTGAAACGCCAGGCCGTGATGCTCGGTCTCGGCCTCGGCCTCGCTCTCCTCGGGTTCCTTCGGCGCTTCCTCTTCCGTTGCCTCGTCCTTTGACTTGGGATCCTTGGACTCGGGCTCGTCCTGCGGCTCCTCCTCGGCTGTCTGGTCCGCCTCGGGCGCGTAGGCCGCATAGGCCGGCGCGGGTACCGGTTGGACATCGCGCGCCAATCGCGCCACCAGCCTTACCAAGACGGCACCGGCCAAGAACACGATCACCACACCCAGGCCCGAAAAGTACGAGACCTCGATGAGGGCGCGTTTGAAGTTCGTGGCCGCGACCGGGTCGCCAACGGAGCCGATCCTCAACAGTGGGGCGAGCGAAACTCCGACCACAAACCAGGCTCCGGCAAGACCGGCCAGCCAGCCACCGAACACCGCACTGGCGCGGTTTGTGGAAATGATCAATAGCAGACCAGCGACCACGGTCACGATGCCAGGCAACACCTCCAGCCAGCCGCGGGCGGCGGTCCACGCGTGGCCGGGGGTATAGCCGAAATCGAAGCTAGGCCCGACAAATGGGATCAGCGCTCCCCAGGCGCCCAGAACCACTAGAAGTATCCCGGTCACCGCGCCGCGCGAGCGTGGCATGCCCAACCGGGCGGGGCGATCTTCTGTGTGCGTCATCGCAATCTCCTCTTCCGATACCTTTTCGGGTACCCGAAAGCTGAGGCGATGTAACGCCCGTCACAGGATCAAGGCAGCAGCGAATCGCCCTACGACGCGAGCCCGAGCCCGAGCAGGACCAGGCTGATCACCGGAAACAGGCCCTGCGTCACCGCGGCTCGCGCCTTGTCCGGCGCCGAGATCAACAACACGACCGCCGCCGCGGCCATCGATCCGACGCCGGCGAAGATGAGTGCGGCTCCGATCCCGTTGTGGCCCATGGCCACACCGGCGATGCCCAATCCGCCGACAATCGCCAGAAACAGGTTGTAGAAGCCCTGATTGAAGGCCAGCAGCTTGGTGGTTTCAGCTTCCTCCGCCGTCGTGCCAAACGTCGCGCGGGTGCGCGGCGAGGTCCAGGTCAGCGACTCCATGGTGAAGATATAGACGTGCAGCAGTCCCGCCAGCGCGGCAAATATCAACCCGGCGATGATCATCATCACGGCCTTCCACTCGAACTACTCGAACGGCACCGGCTCGGTTCACCCGGCGGGTGGAGTCGGGTATGCGCGACCATACCGGCCCGGACCTGGCTCGAAACGCCAGGTTGGGAGCAGATCGGGAAACGGCGCCCCAAAAGCCCCACGCATTCCTAGTATGTGTAAGGCACATCACACAGGTGGAGGTTGAAATGGCGTTTGTGATCGCGGCCCCGGAGCTGGTGAGCGCGGCAGCCGAGAACGTGGCGAGTATCGGCACTTCGTTGGGCGCGGCCAACGCCGCCGTCGCGGCGTCGACCACCAGCGTGCTCTCGGCGGGCGTCGATGACGTGTCGCAGGCCATCGCCGCACTACTGAGTAGTCACGGCGCGCAATATCAAGCGCTCAGCGCTCAGGCCGCGCAGTTCCACCAGGGCTTCATGCAGCTACTCAACTCTGCCGGCGGAGCCTACGCCGGCGCAGAAGCCGCCAACGTCTCCCCACTGCAGACCTTGGAATCCAACGTGGTGGGCGCACTGAACACACCCACCCAGGCGATCTTCGGACGGCCACTGATCGGCGACGGCGCCAACGGAACCGCGACGAGCCCCAACGGCGGTGCCGGCGGATTCTTGTACGGCAACGGCGGCAACGGCTACAGCTTCACCAGCGGGGGCACCCAGAGTGGCGGCACCGGCGGCTCGGCCGGACTGATCGGCAACGGCGGCAACGGCGGCAACGGCTTCCTCGGCGGGGCCGGCGGAGCCGCGGGCAGCGGCGGCTGGCTCGCCGGTAGCGGCGGCAACGGAGGTGCCGGGGGCTCGGTGACCGGCGTCGGCGAGGTCGGCGGCGCAGGCGGGGCTGGCGACAGCGCTCCCTTGCTGGGCTGGGGCGGCAATGGCGGGGCTGGCGGTGACTCCACTCAGGGCGCCGGTGGGATGGGCGGCGCCGGTGGGGCCGGCGGCGCGCTCGCGGCCATCGGCGGGGCCGGCGGCGCCGGCGGGACCGGCGCTACTGCCGGAGGGGACCTCGGAGTCGGCGGCGAAGGATCCGGTCGTTTGTTTGGTCTAGGTGGCGCCGGCGGCGCCGGCGGAACCGGCACAACCTCCGGCGGTGTCGGCGGCGACGGCGGTGCGGGCGGCGGCCTGCTGTTCGGCCTGTGCGGCTCCGGTGGGGCCGGCGGCGTTGCCACCGATGCCACCGGCATCGGCGACATCGGTGGCACCGGCGGCGCCGGCGGCGTGGCCGGTGTGTTCGTCGGCGCGGGTGTCGGAGGGTTCGGCGGCATGGGCGGCGCCGGCACAACCGGTGGCGCGGGCGGTGTCGGCGGCCAGGGCGTCACACTCACGGGACTGGGCGTCGGTGGCATCGGCGGCGTTGGCGGATTCGGCACTGCCACCGGCGGGGACGGCGGCGCGGGCGGCCAAGGCGCCGCGCTGTGGGGCGCGGGCTTCGGCGGCGATGGTGCTGTCGGTGGCAACAGTTTCGTCGGAGCAGGCGGCAACGGCGGTGACGGCGGCAACGGCGGCGGCCTGTTCAACATCGGGCGCGGCGGGGACGGCGGCAACGGCGGCAATGCCGGTGCCATCGGTGGCAACGGCGGCAACGGCGGCAACGGCGGCAACATCGGGGTAGTTGCCAACGGCACCTTCACCCAAACGCTTTTCGGTGACGGCGGCAACGGCGGCAACGGCGGCACCGGCGGCACCGGCGGCACCCCTGGCACCGGCGGCACCGGCGGCAGCGGCGGCATATTGATCGGCGCCGACGGGACGAACGGATCCTGATATCGGGCTGGCCGCGGCGCGCGGACACACGCGCCACCCCGCTGCGGCCACTCGTCACACCCATTTGGCGGACAAAAGCGCCGGTTGACCCAGGTCGGCCGGGGCGGCACAAAACCTGAGACAAATAGTCTCACCAAACGAAGGCAACCCCAACCAAGTTCAGTAAGAATGGCTTCTTTCGCTTGTTGGTGCGGGTGACCTGACTTGGGTGGAGGCCTCGATGGCGTTTGTGTTCGCGACTCCGGAGCTAGTGAGCGCGGCGGCGCAAGATGTGGCAAACATCGGCACATCGTTGGGCGCGGCCAACGCCGCCGTCGCAGCACCGACCACCAGCGTGCTGGCAGCGGGTGGCGATGAGGTGTCGCACGCCATCGCCACAATGCTGAGGAATCACGGAGCGCAATACCAAGCGCTCAGCGCCCAGGGCGCCCAGGTACACCAGCGCATTGTCCAGCTGCTCAACTCGGCCAGCGGAGCCTACGCAAGCGCAGAGGCCGCCAACGCCTCCCCACTGCAGACCCTGGAATCCACCGTGCTGGACGCGGTGAACACACCCACCCAGGCGCTGTTCGGACGCCCGCTGATCGGCAACGGCGCCAACGGAACCGCGACAAGCCCCAACGGCGGTGCCGGCGGCATCCTGTACGGCAACGGCGGCAACGGCTACAGCTTCACCAGCGGGGGCCTCCAAAACGGCGGCAGCGGCGGCTCGGCCGGACTGATCGGCA
Organism: Mycobacterium liflandii; assembly: GCF_022354805.1. Classification (NCBI taxonomy): domain Bacteria; kingdom Bacillati; phylum Actinomycetota; class Actinomycetes; order Mycobacteriales; family Mycobacteriaceae; genus Mycobacterium; species Mycobacterium liflandii. Next base: position 3,769,640 of record NZ_CP023138.1, read on the forward strand.
ACGGCGGCAACGGCGGCAACGGCTTCCTCGGCGGGACCGGCGGAGCCGGTGGCAGCGGCGGCTGGCTCGCCGGCAGCGGCGGCAACGGGGGTGCCGGAGGTTCGGTGAGCGGCATCGGCGAGATCGCGGGTGCAGGCGGGGCCGGCGGCAACGCGCCCTTGCTGGGCTGGGGCGGCAACGGCGGGGTCGGCGGCAACGCTCCTCAGGGCACCGGCGGTATCGGCGGGGCCGGCGGCGCGCTCTCGGCCGTCGGCGGCACCGGCGGAACCGGCGGGAGCGGCGGCGTGGCCGGAGGGGACGGCGGCGCCGGCGGTGCCGGGCGCGGTCTGTTCTATGGCCTGGGCGGCGCCGGCGGCATGGGCGGTTCAGCCACCGCCGTTACCCCCCACACCGGAGGTACCAGCGGTGTGGGCGGTGAGGGCGGCGCCGTGTTCGGCTACGCCCAGGGCGGCACCGGCGGCATCGGCGGTTTCGCCAACGACACCGGCGGACTGGGCGGCCAGGGCGGTGACGCCACAGCGCTGCTTGGTGTCGGAGTTGGCGGCGCCGGCAGCATCGGCGGCGCCGGCAGCATCGGCGGCGCCGGCAACGCCGCCGCCAGCGCGGGCGGTGCGGGCGGCGCAGGAGCCGCACTCGTCGGTGTCGGCGTCGGCGGTATCGGTGGTATCGGTGGCTTCGCAAACGGCACCAGCGGCGCCGGGGGCGCGGGTGGTTCCGGCGCGGCCGTGATGGGCTTGGGCGTCGGCGGCGCCGGCAGCATCGGCGGCGCCGCCAACTCCACCGCGGGTGCCGGCGGCGACGGCGGTGAGGGCGTCGCACTCGTCGGCGTCGGCGGCGCCGGGGGCGCGGGTGGTTCCGGCGCGGCCGTGATGGGCTTGGGCGTCGGCGGCGCCGGCAGCATCGGCGGATTCGCCAACGACTTCGGCGGCGCCGGTGGCCAGGGCGGTCAGGGCGCCGTGCTCATCGGCGCGGGCTTCGGCGGTGCGGGCGGCGACGGCGGCTCGGCAACCGTCAACGCCGTGGGCAATGGCGGCGACGGCGGCAACGCGGGCGCGTTGTTCGGCATCGGCGCCGGTGGACACGGTGGCAACGCCGGCAGTGGCGTAGGGGCGGCCAACGGCGGCAGCGTCGGGGTGATTTCCGACGGCTCGTTCACCCCGACACCCGTGGGCTACGGGGGCAACGGAGGCAACGGCGTCAATGGGGGAACCGGCGGCACCGGCGGCAGCGGCGGCACGCTGATCGGCACCGATGGGACGAACGGCTCTCCCTAGCCAGCACCGCCGCCCGGCCCACTCGCTACTCGAACAGCCCCGGCTGATTCGCTCCCGCCGGTGGCGTCATGCCCAGGTGAGTCCAGGCCAGTGCGGTGGCCACCCGGCCGCGTGGAGTGCGCGCGACCATGCCGGCACGGACCAGGAACGGCTCACACACCTCCTCCACGGTGCTGGCCTCCTCCCCTACCGCCACCGCCAGCGTCGACACACCTACCGGACCGCCACTGAAACTGCGGGTCAGGGCGGAAAGCACGGCACGGTCCAGCCGATCCAGGCCCAGCTCGTCGACGTCGTAAACCGCCAGCGCCGCCTTGGCGACATCACGGGTGATCACCCCGTCGGCACGAACCTCGGCAAAGTCACGGACGCGGCGCAACAGCCGGTTGGCGATCCGCGGAGTCCCGCGTGACCGGCGGGCGATCTCGGCCCCCGCGTCCGCACCGAGTTGGATGCCCAGAATTCCGGCGGAACGGACCAGCACTCGCTCCAGCTCAGCGGGGTCATAAAAATCCATGTGTGCGGTGAAACCGAACCGGTCACGCAGCGGCCCCGTCAACGCGCCGGATCGGGTGGTGGCCCCGACCAGGGTGAACGGCGCGACGTCCAGCGGAATCGATGTCGCCCCCGGCCCTTTGCCGACCACCACGTCGACCCGGAAATCCTCCATGGCCAGATAGAGCATCTCCTCGGCGGGCCGGGCGATGCGGTGAATCTCGTCGATGAACAGCACGTCATGCTCGACCAGGTTGGACAACATCGCGGCCAGATCGCCGGCCCGCTCGAGCGCGGGACCCGATGTCATCCGCAGGGAGGAACCAAGCTCGGCGGCGATGATCATCGCCAGCGAGGTCTTCCCGAGCCCGGGCGGACCGGACAACAGAATGTGATCCGGTGTGCCGCCGCGATTCTTGGCGCCCTGAATCACCAGCTGAAGTTGTTCGCGCACCCGTGGCTGGCCGATGAACTCACGCAATGAGCGCGGCCGCAGGCTGACGTCGACATCGCCATCGCCAACGGTCAGCGCCGGTGAGACCTCGCGCTCATCGGGATCGGTGCTCATCGACTATCGGGCCTTCCCCAACAACGACAGGGCGGCACGCAGCGCGCTCGATGTCGTCGCCTCGCCGTCGCCGGCCAACACCTTGTCGGTGGCTTCCTCGGCCTGCTTGGCGGCGAACCCGAGGCCGACCAGGGCTTCGACCACCGGAGCGCGCACGGTGTGACCGTTTACCGCGGGCGCGGTGGCGGCCGAACCCGCTGGACCGACTTTGTCGCGCAGCTCCACCACCATTCGCTCGGCGCCGCGTTTGCCAATTCCGGGTACCCGGGTCAGCGCGGTGACATCGCCGTCGGCCAACGCCTGCCGAAGCCCGTTGGCGTCGTGCACCGACAGCGTCGCCATCGCCAACCGGGGCCCCACTCCAGACACCGACAGCAGTGTCAGGAACAGATCGCGGGTCTCCCCGTCAACGAAGCCGTACAGGGTCATCGAATCCTCGCGCACGATCATCGCGGTGATCAGGCGGGCATCGGTCCCCTGCCGCAGCGTCGCCAGAGTCGACGGCGTCGCGTTCACCCGATAGCCGACACCGGCGGCCTCGATGACCACGTGATCGAGTGCCACCTCGAGTACCTCACCGCGCAGCGACGAGATCATCGGGCGGCCTTGAGTTTGGCAGTATAGCTGCGCCGTTGTTGTTCGGCCAGCGCATGTGCTTTGGCCATCTGGGCGATCATAGGCGCCCTCCAACAATGACAGATTGCCAACGCCAGTGCGTCGGCGGCGTCGGCCGGCGTCGGTTTGGTCTGCAGCGCAAGAATTCTGGTGACCATCGCGGTGACCTGTGCCTTGTCGGCGGTACCGTTGCCGGTGACCGCCGCCTTCACCTCGCTCGGGGTATGAAAGTGCACCTCCACACCACGCTTGGCCGCCGCCAGTGCGACCACGCCGCCGGCCTGCGCGGTGCCCATCACGGTCTTCACATTTTGCTGGGAGAACACCCGCTCGATCGCAACCACATCCGGACGATGCGTCTCCAGCCAGTGTTCAACGGCCTCGTTGATGGCCAGCAGCCGACTCGACAACGGGGCATCTGACGGCGTGCGCACCACGTCGACGTCCAGCGCAGTGAGCTGCCGACCCTGGCCGCTCTCGATCAGAGACAGCCCACACCGCGTCAACCCGGGGTCGACACCCATCACCCGCACTGCATGCTCCCACCTTCAGCCCTGCCGGGTCCGAACAATTGTTCGATAGCCTAGCGGCTGGCCGCCACACCGGCCGGCAGGACACGCGCGAGTTGCTCACCCAATCAATGCGGTTTGGCTGCACCCGGCCCCGGCGAAGCTGTTACGTTTGAGCACCATCGATGCGCCGTGATTGGCAAACCACTGCGCGGCAGCGCGGTACTGGAGGGTATGCGTGGGAACTCTGCTGGTTCTGCTGGCCGTGATGCTATTCATCGCCTCCATCATCGTTCTCACGGTGGCGCTGCGGCGGCTCAAGACACCAGCCAGACCCGGCCAGCGCCAAGATCCGCTCGCCTTCAACGCGATGCCGCAGTTCGGCCCACGGCAACTGGGCCCGGGTGCGATCGTCAGTTACGGCGGCGTCGACTATGTGGTGCGCGGATCGGTGACGTTCCGCGAGGGCCCCTTCGTGTGGTGGGAGCATCTGCTCGAAGGCGGCGACGAGCCGATCTGGTTCAGTGTCGAAGAGGATGAGGGGCGGCTGGAGCTCGCGATGTGGACCAAGCGCACCGATCTTGCGTTGCAGCCCAGCGGCGTTCACGTGGTCGACGGCGTCACGTTCCGGGAAGAGGAGCGGGGACGTGCCGGCTACACCACCGAGGGAACGACAGGGCTGCCGGCCGGCGGGGACATGGACTATGTCGACTACGTCAGTGCCGACGAGTCCGCGCTGCTGGGTTTCGAGCGCTGGGCGCCGGACATGCCGTGGGAGATCTCCACGGGTAAGACCGTGCTGACCGGCGAGCTGACCGTCTACCCCGCGCCCCCGGCCGCCGGCTAGGGATTATCGGTGCCGCTTCATCAGCTCGCCGTGGTTCCGGCCGACGTTTCCGGGGCGCGCCTTGGGCTTGCGCTCAACGCGCCCGCGCCGCCGCCGCTGGCCACCTGCCGGATGGACCACCCCGATGGGGGTACGTTGCTGCTCGGTGTGCTGGGCGCATCACACGTCATCACCGTGGCGCACCGCGACGGCGACTTTTCCGAACAGGTCTCCTGCGCGGTTGGCGGCCACGGTGAAAGCCTTCCCGAGCGCACCGAAGCGCCCGGCTATCGCCTCCAATCGCGCATCGAGACGCACGATGAATCGAGCTTCCGCAGCCTTGCGCACGACCTGCGACAGCGTTGCAGCCGCGACAACGGTTGGCTGGGCGGCGTGTTTCCCGGCGACGAGGCCGCGTTGACCGCACTGAGCGCCGAACCCGAGGGCAGGGGCTGGCGCTGGCATACCTGGCATCTGTACCCGCTGCACCCCGGCGGATCCGGCGGGACCGTCGTGCACACTACGAGTTGGTGGCATCCGTGAGCCGCAACCGGTTGTTCGTCATCGCCAGCGCGCTGGCCGTCGCCGCCTTGGTGGCCATGGTTTTCGGAGTATCCCTGTTGAACCGCAACATCGGCTCCTATATCGCCTCGCACTATCAGCAAGAATCACGTGACGTCAACGCAACGCGCTACCTCTGCGAAGGATCGCCCAAGCAGGTGGCCAACACACTGTCCAAATACAAGTCACCGGCCGCGCGTGCGTCTTATGGCGAAACCGAGTACCTGCGCTACCGGCACAACATTGTCAGCGTCGGTCCCGCTGGCACCCATCCGTGCATCATCAAAGTCGAAAACCTCAGCGCCGGATACAACCACGGCTCGTACATCTTTCTCGGCCCCGGGTTCTATCCCGGATCTCCGTCGGGTGGTTCGGGCGGCAACCCCGGCGGCCCGGGCGGCAGCAAGTAAGACCCACTTGGCGCACACGCAAAGGAGACAGCCATGTACCAGGCCATCAACCAGGCCGGAGTCCAGTTCGGCACCCTCAGCGTCGATCCGCTCCTGCGGGGCGTGGTCGCCAGCGTTCTGTACTTCCTGGTCGCCTTCGCCATCCTGATCGTCGGCTTCGTGATGGTCAACCTGCTGACCCCGGGAAATCTGCGCACCCTGGTGTTCGTCGAACGTCGCCCCAACGCGGTCGTGCTGGCCTGCTCCATGTACGCCGCGCTGGCCCTGGTCATCATCAGCGCCATCTTCACCAGCTCCAACCAGCTCGGCAAGGGCCTGCTCGGGGTCGCGCTCTACGGGCTCGTCGGCGTCGCCCTGCAAGGGGCGGCGCTGGTAGTCTTCGAAATTGCAGTGCCGGGCCGCTTTCGGGATCACATCGAGGCGACCCAACTGCATCCGGCAGCCTTTGCCACCGCGGTGATGCTGCTGTCGGTGGGAGGTGTGATCGCTGCCGCGCTGTCATGACCGCGACTGATCACGCACTGGCACCCGACACCGTCGGGACCGTGACGGCCTCGGGACGCTGGCGGGCACTGCTGCTGGCGGCCGTCGCGGCCTGTGCGGCGTGCGGCATCATCTACGAACTCGCACTGCTCACGCTGTCGACCAGCCTGGATGGTGGCGGCATCGTGGCCACCTCGTTGATCGTGGCCGGCTACATCGCCGCGCTGGGTGCCGGTGCCCTGCTAGTCAAACCGCTGCTGGCGCACGCGGCCATCGCCTTCATCGCGGTCGAAGTCCTGCTGGGCATCATCGGTGGGCTATCCGCGGCGGCGCTTTACGTGGCGTTCGCCTTCATCGATGGGTCGACCTGGGTGCTTGCGCTGGGCACCGCCCTGATCGGCGGACTGGTCGGTGCCGAGGTCCCACTGCTGATGACGCTCCTGCAGCGCGGCCGGTTGGCCGAGGCGGCCGACACCGGCCGCACCCTGGCCAACCTCAACGCCGCCGACTATCTGGGGGCCCTGATCGGTGGACTGGTCTGGCCTTTCGTCCTGCTGCCGCATCTGGGCATGATCCGCGGTGCGGCCGCCACCGGCATCGTCAACCTGGTGGCGGCGGCCGTCGTGTCGATCTTCCTGCTCCGTCAGGTCGTTTCCACCCGGCAGCTGGCGATGGCGCTGTGCTCTCTGCTTGCCGCGCTCGGGCTGCTGGTCACGCTGCTGGTCCATGCCCGCGACATCGAGACCACCAGCCGCCAAGAGCTTTACGCCGACCCGATCATCGCCTACCGCCACACCTCCTACCAGGAGATCGTGGTGACCCGGCGCGGCAACGACCTGCGTCTGTACCTCGATGGCGGGCTACAGTTCTCCACCCGAGACGAGTACCGCTACACCGAAAGCCTGGTCTACCCGGCGCTGGGTGACGGCGCCCGCTCGGTGCTGGTGCTGGGCGGCGGTGACGGACTGGCGGCCCGTGAACTGCTGCGCCTGCCCCGCATCGAGCGGATCGTGCAGGTGGAACTGGACCCCGCGGTCATCGAGCTGGCGCGCACCACCATGCGCGAGGCCAACGGTGGTGCGCTGGATGACCCGCGCGTGCAGGTGGTGATCGGCGACGCGATGAAATGGCTGCGCGGGACTGACTCGGGCCAGTCCCGCCGCTTCGACGCGGTCATCGTCGACCTGCCCGATCCGGATACTCCGGCGTTGGGGCGGCTGTATTCCGCCGAGTTCTATGCGCTTGCCGCCCACGCCCTGGCCCCCGATGGCTTGATGGTGGTGCAGGCCGGCAGCCCGTTTTCCACCCCGACCGCGTTCTGGCGCACCGTCTCAACCATCAAGGCCGCCGGATATGCGGTCACGCCCTACCACGTCCACGTGCCCACCTTCGGCGACTGGGGATTCGCCCTGGCCAGGCGGGGTGGCACCGCGCCCATCCCCGCCGTACCGGCCGACGCACCGTCGCTGCGCTTCCTCAACCAGCCGGTGCTCAACGCCGCCACCGTGTTCTCCAGCGACGTCGGACCCACCATGCTCGAGCCGTCCACCCTGGACAATCCGCGCATCGTCGAGGATATGCGCCGAGGATATAGGTGATCGCGGCCGGCTCTAGGGCAGGAATGGGTTGAAAACCGGCGGAATGATTTCGTTGCCGGTCACGCCGGTGAGCCGGATCCAAATCTGCGCGGGGATATTCACCAACTGGTAGACGCCGGCTCCGAGCCATGAGACCGGTACCTGCAGGAAGCTGGGCACCGCATTGACGAGGTTTTCTACCTGCTCGTATACCACGAACGGAATCGTGGTCGCGAGCGTGCGTGACGCCAGCCTCAGGCTGGTCGGAATATCCGGATACCCCTGCGCGGCGAAATCGGCGCTGAGCACACTGAAAAGGTTGTTGCCGGGGTCAACGTAGGTGCTGTCGAAACTGGGATCCGTCAGCGGCGCACCCTGCATGTATGGCAGCGGAGGAATGTGGAATTGGTCCAGGATTGTTGGTGTGGTGCTGACGATTTGCCATGAATTGTTGATAAATCCATCGTGGGCGTCGTTGTAGGCCTGATCGAAGATCAGGAAGGTTGCGGTCTCACGCGGCGATTGGAAGCCGTGAGTGAGACTGAACTGTTGGGCCCCCGTTTCACCATGGCCGGTGAGCACAAGCGTGGAGAATTCTTCGTGGTGCATTTGCTCCCAGTTGTATACCGCTCCCAATATCCCACCGCCGTCTTGGGTTTGGGAACCAAGGTTGTAGTCCATGTTCCGAATGGCCAGCTGGTATTGCGGCGAATCACCACCGTACATATGTGCGTTGTTATCGACACCGACAAAGTACGAGAAGATGAGGTTTCCCTGTTGTGGATCGGCGGCCATAATCGCGGCCTGGGTCTTCGTGCCGACCAGGTTCTGCGTCGCGATCCAGTTCGTATCACCGGCGACCTGCGGGACGAACTCGATGTTGTCGGCCGGGTGCGAGCCGGCCCCGGCTATGTCGGCAATGACCGGCCAGTTTGCGATGACGGTGGTGTTGACCTGGTCGCCATAGGTGGCCTCGAGCTGGTTGTACACGGTCGACCAGGTGTCGTATGTCCAGGGAGTGAAGACGTTGTTGGACACGCCCGCCGTCTCGCTCCACACTCCGGTCTGGATGGTCGTCCACGAGGGGTTGGAGATGCTGGTGTGCCCGGAGATCGTCGACGCGGCGGTGACGCTATGCAGCATCAGCGCGTGGAAGTTCGGGGTGCCGGCGGGATCGGCCAGAATGCTGGCCAGGTTCGTGCCGTCGGTGCCGATCAACAGGAAATTCGCATCTGGTGCGGACAGAAAAAGAGCCAGGGCCTGTTGTTGAGACAGGTACAGCACGTCGGCGTGTCCCCCAGGGGTACCGGTGGCACCCGGGTTGCCTAACAAGGACAGCGCACTGCCGCCGAACCCTCCCGCCCCGCCGGCAATGTTTCCCGTTCCCACCCCTCCCGTACCGCCGGTCCCACCATTGCCCAGCAACCATCCGCCCGTGCCGCCGACGCCGCCGACGCCACCGCCGATGCCCCCGACGCCGCCGACGCCGCCGTTACCGATCAGCCCGGCGTTTCCGCCAGACCCTCCCTGCTGGCCCGGTGCCCCCGAGCCACCCGCCCCGCCATTGCCCCACAGAATGCCGCCGGCCCCACCGGCTTGGCCGGTGCCGGGCGCGCCATTGGCTCCTTCGCCGATCAACGGACGCCCCAACAGCAGGTTCGTGGGCGCGTTGACCACACCCAGAACGTCATCGATGAGGATCTGCAGTGGGTTGGCATTGGCGGCCTCCGCGGCCGCATACGCCCCGCTGGCCGTACTCAGCGCCTGCACAAATTGCTCGTAGAACACCGCCGCGCGCGCACTGAGCAGCTGGTACTACTGAGCGTGGCCAGCAAACAACGAGGCGATCGCCGTCGACACTTCGTCTCCGGCAGCGGCCATCAACGTACTGGTCGGAGCAAACGCGGCCAGGTTCGCCGCCATGATCGAAGAAGCGATGCCCTCCGCATCTGCCGCCGCTGTCATCAATAGGTCCGGTGCAGCGATCAGATACGACATGTTGGCCCTCCAACTCGGCAAGCCCGCAACCATCGGCAGCTGTGACCCAGCTCATAATTGCACTTTTTCGGCGCGTTTCCGAGTACTAGATTCAGGCGGCCGACGCGGCATGGCACGCAACCGGCATCGCATCACATACGAATTCGCTGCTGCCGCAATGTGTTCAGCCGCCCCCGGTTCCGCCGTCGCCACCGCTGCCGCCGATGACCCCGTTGGGACCGGAGCCCGCAGAGCCGACCTGGCCGGACCATCCAAAGCCGCTATCGCCGCCATGGCCGCCGGTGCCGCCACTTCCGCCGGGGGCACCCGTGCCGAAAGGCGGCGGAGTTCCTGTCCCGGTGCCACCGCCACCGCCGGCGCCTCCGGTGCCACCGCGTCCGGCCCCCGTGGTTCCGGTACCGCCGTCACCGCCATCGCCGCCGGTACCACCATCGCCGGCGTCAGCAAACAGGGACGCGTCAGCCCCGCGGCCGCCGTTGCCCCCGGAGCCGCCCTTGCCGCCCGCACCATTGGTGCCGTTGCCGCCGTCACCGCCGACGCCGCCGGTACCACCCTTGTTGTAAATGCCGGCGCCGGAGCGGCCGCCGGAGCCGCCGTCGCCACCGCTGGAGCCGTTACCGCCGTTACCGCCGGCGCCTCCGTCGCCGTACTCGGGGTTGACGATGCCACCGCCGTCGGCATTGCCACCCGCGCCGCCATTGCCCCCGGCGCCACCGGCGCCGGTACCGCCAGTGGGGCCTGCCCCGGCCACAGTGACCCCATCACCGCTGGTACCGCCGGCCCCACCGGCACCACCGGTCCCACCACCACCGCCAGCGCCACCGTGGCCCCCGTTGCCGGCGAAGGGTTCAAACACGGTGGCATCGGCTCCGCCGCCGCCGGTGCCACCCTTGCCTCCGGTGCCGCCGGTTCCGCCCTTGCCGCCAAGGCCGCCGGCGCCGGCATCGCCGTCGTGGAATGCTCCGCCAGCGTGGGCCTGACCACCAATCCCACCGACGCCGCCGGCGCCACCGGCGCCACCGCTACCGCCCAGGCCGCCCCCGCCGCCCGCGCCACCCGCACCGTCCTGAACGCCAGCGACACCGGCGCCGCCCGCCGAACCACCGCCGCCCTGCCCGCCGGTGCCCCCAATACCACCGGAGCCGCCGCTACCGCCCTGGCCACCATTGCCGGCAAGTGCTCCTCCCTCGCCACCGGCACCACCGCTACCACCGGTGCCCCCCATCAGGCCGGTGCCGCCGGTTGCCCCTGCGCCGCTGGCATTGCTGCCGGCGGCGCCGTTCCCGCCGGCACCACCGTTTCCGCCCTTGCCGCCGTTGCCATAGAGTCCGCCGTCACCGCCGACACCGCCGGCCCCACCCTTGGCGCCGGCGGTTGCCGCACTGCCGCCATCTCCGCCGTCGCCTCCGTTACCACCCGCGGTCAGGCGGGACCCGGTCGCGCCGTCAGCACCGGTAGTCAAGCCGGTGCCGCCTTTGCCGCCCGCCCCGCCGGCGCCGTTATTGCCGCCGTGGCCACCGTTGCCGCCAGTGCCTGCGGAGCCCGCGGCCGCGTCTGCACCATCACCGCCGTTACCGGCGAGACCGCCGGTGCTGCCCATGCCGCCGGCTCCCCCCGCACCCTCGGCTCCATCCGCGTACGAGGCCGCTAACGCTTTGCCGGCGGCTCCGCCATTACCGCCCTGCCCGCCGGACCCGCCTTTGCCGCCATCGCCGCCGGTTCCCCCGTTGACGTTGCCGCCCGAGACTCCGTGGTCGCCGTTGCTGCCGTTACCACCGACACCACCGCCACCGCCCATGCCGCCGTCACCACCATCGCCGCCCTGCCGGCCATGGCTCCACCCGAACCGCCGTCACCACCGTCTCCGCCGGCAGCGCCCTTGCCGCCGATCATGACGGAATCGGCGCCGCGCCCGCCGTTGCCGCCGTTGCCGCCGGATGTGGTCGTGGTCCCGGATGCGCCGTCCGTACCGGTGGTGGAGCCACTACCGCCGGTCCCGCCCGCGCCGCCGGCGCCGTTGTCGCCGCCGTCCCCGCCGGTGCTACCGATGCCATTGCCGCCATTGGCAAACGTGCCGGCCGCGCCGGTGCCGCCATCACCCGCGAGCCCTCCGGCACCACCTTTCCCGCCGGCCCCGCCCACGCCTTGGACACCGTCGGAATATCCGGCCGCCTGCGCATGACCGGCCAGCCCACCGTTACCGCCCTGGCCGCCGGCACCTCCGGCCCCGCCGTCACCGCCGCCGCCACCGTTGGGGTTCGGGCCGGTGACCCCGTCCGCCCCGCGCGAACCGCTACCTCCCGAGCCCCCCTGGCCACCATGACCGCCGGCACCACCGTCTCCGCCGTGACCCGCCATGGCGCCGCCCATCCCACCGGCGCCGCCTTCGCCGCCGGACCCGCCGATGCCGCCGCCACCACCGTCTTGTCCGGGTGGAAAGACGATCGAGAACCCGCTCGCACCCCCATCCCATCGCCGCCGGCGCCACCGGCGCCGCCGTTGCCATACCTTCCGCCGTCACCCCCCGCCCCACCAGAAGCACCGGAAATGCCGGTGCCATAGCCATCCGCACCACGACCGCCATTACCGCCGTTGCCGCCGGTGGTCGGGCTCAGCCCGCCCGCGCCGGCCGCCCCGGCGCTGGATCCGGCACCCCCGGCTCCGCCGGCGCCGCCGCTGCCCGGATCACCCCCGTGACCGCCGTTCCCGCCCGCACCGGTGCCGCCAAAGAACGTGCCGGCGGCGCCGTCTCCACCGTTGCCGGCCCCGCCACCGGCTCCCCCGTCGCCGCCGGCTCCACCCGCGCCCTGCCCACTCAAGAAGCTGATCCACCCGCCCCGGCCGCCGGCGCCACCAACCCCACCGGCGCCTCCGTCGCCACCATTACCGCCGTTGCCGCCCGCACTGCCCAAAGTCACCGCGTTGGCACCAGAACCACCGGCACCGCCGCTACCGCCAGAGCCCGCAGAGCCGCCGGCCCCACCACCGCCGACCAACCAGCCACCGCGCCCACCGGCCCCGCCGTCACCGGCGTCACCGCCGCCGCTGCCGGCGTCACCGGCCCCACCCGAAGCACCGGCGCCACCGTGGGCTCCGTCACCACCGTGGCCACCGACACCCCACAGGCCGGCCGCCCCTCCCGTGCCGCCATGGCCACCGCTACCCGCGGCGACGCTCACAATGCCAGCACCGCCAGCACCGCCAGCACCGCCGACGCCACCGGCACCGCCACCTCCACCGTTGCCGTACACCAGACCGCCGAGGCCACCATCGCCACCGGCCCCGCCGCTGCCGGACCCCGCACCGGTACCGCCGTGGCCTCCGACACCACCGGTGCCAAATAGCCGGGCGTTGCCGCCCTGTCCGCCGGCCCCGCCATCGGTGGTGCCGATACCACCGGCACCACCGACCGCCCCGTTGCCGACCAACCCACTGGCACCACCGGCGCCGCCGGCGCCGCCACTGGCCATGCCCTGCCCTCCGGATCCCCCAATTCCGCCCGGGCCGAACAACACACCGGCATTGCCACCGGCACCGCCCGCACCCCCATCGAGGGCGACTCCGGTGCCACCGACTCCGCCGGCCCCGCCCGCCCCGATCAGCCCGGCCCACCCGCCGGCACCGCCGGAACCGCCGTTGAACATGCCTTGCCCGCCGGCGCCGCCGGCGCCGCCGGCGCCGATCAAGCCCGCCGCGCCACCGGCACCGCCGGCCTGGCCCGCCGCACCCGAGCCGCCGCTGCCGCCATTGCCCCACAAGATGCCGCCGGCCGCACCGGCCTGCCCGGTCCCTGCGGCCCCGTCAGCGCCATTGCCGATCAGCGGCCGCCCGAACAATGCCTGAGTGGGAGCATTGACCAGGTTCAGCAGGTCTTGCTCGACGTTCTGCAGCGGCAACACGTTGACCAGTTCGGCGGCCGAATAGGCGCCGACGCCGTTGGTCAGCGTCTGCACAAACTGCTCATGAAAGACCGAAAGCTGCGTGCTGATCGCCTGGTACTCCAGCGCGTGCGTACCGAACAACGCCGCGATCACCGCAGATACCTCGTCGGCGCCGGCGGCCAATATGGTCGTGGTCGACCCCGCCGCCGCCACATTGGCCGAGCTGATCGTCGACCCCAACCGCTCCAAATCCGATGCCGCGACCGCCACCATTTCGGGAGCCACACCCACAAAAGACATCTCGCACCTTCCCGCAACCCGCCCCTGGCCAGCGGTCACCGATACGTCAAAGCCGTGTCAGGCGACACAACACCGCGCCATGGTTGCTGCTCGGGTTACGGGCGGCCAAGGGCAAAATCCCCCCAACCAATGCGCCCACCAATTGCAATGTGCACAATTGCCCACGCGGGGCTTGCCGGAAAAGGTTGGGTGCGACCTACCGGCCTACCGGACTACCGGCCCCGGTCGGGCACCGCGTCACCACCGTGTCGCCGCGACCCGACATACAGCGCCCACACGATGGTGGGTGGCACAACGTCGATCCACAGCGGAACCCCGATGTTGTCCGGCTCGACGTTGTGCTCAGCTATCCAGAAATAGATGTGGCCGGCGGCATCGCCGAGGTATTGCACGCTGAGCACCACGATCGTTGCCAGCCAGAAGTGGCCTCGAAACCAGTACGCCATGATCCCCACCACGCCGATCGCCAGGTCACCCATGGCGTTCTCCCACTGGAAGCCGCCGTCGCCGCGGGTGTATCCGATCAATGTGGCGATGTGCGGGCCATCAAGGACGTGAAAGCCGGCTCCCAACAGTGAGTTGAACCCCACTACTGCCACCATCCACCACACCATGTGAACGTCGGCGGCCAGTCGGTCCTTGCTGCGCCAGCTTTGGACGAAGCCGCCGACCACCGCAACGAGAACTGCGGCAATCGTGAACATGTCTACCTTCCTCACTCCGTGTGCCTGCTGCGGGTTTCCGGCGCAATGTCCTCATGGCGTGCTGAGGTGCCTCGATGGCAGGCCGACCAAACCGAGCGCGATCGTGCCGTCGTCCCGGATGCACAGACCCGCTAGGTGGGGTCAAAGATACTGAAGTGGTTGATGCCGACGCGCGTGGTGATCACGTGCCGGCGCCGGCACCGCCGCTTCCGCCGGCTCCGCCGGTTCCACCAAACTGTCCGCTGGGGTCGCCGCCGTCTTGGCCGTCGGTTCCCGACTGGCCGCTAACGAACCCGCTCGACCCGCCGTCACCGCCATTTCCGCCGTCACCGCCGCTGCCGGCCGGAGTGGAACCGAAAGGCGGTTGGGAGCCGTTCCCACCGTTGCCTCCGGTGCCGCCCAACCCGCCATCCCCGCCGGGGCCGACCAGACTGTGGCCGCCGCCACCGCCCCTGCCGCCGGGACCTCCATTCTGGCCAAACCCGCCGGCCCCGCCGTTCCCGCCGTCGCCACCTTGGGAGCCATCTCCGCCCACGCCACCCGCGCCGCCGGACCCTGCGGCCTCGAAGAGGCCACCGGTTCCACCGAAGCCACCGTTGCCGCCGTCGCCGCCCGCGGCCTGGCTGCCGTCAAGTCCCGATGCGCCCGAGGTTGAGCCGGCACCGCCTTCCCCACCGAGCCCGCCTGCGCCGGCATTGCCGCCAGCTCCGCCGTACCCGCCGTCCCCGGCACTGACGCCGATAGCGGAATTTGCGCCATCGGCACCGCTACCACCATTGCCGGGGGTACCGCCGTCACCTCCGTCACCGCCGTTGCCACCGTCACCTTGGCTACCCGCCTGGCCCGCAGCCGCGGCCCCGCCCGCCCCGCCGGCCCCGCCGACCCCGCCGCGACCGCCCTCACCGCCATCCCCGCCGTATTGGCCATTCGCACCTGGGGTGGTGCCGTGAAGTCCGTCGAAGCCGTTACCGCCGTTCCCGCCCATCGCGCCGTCGCCACCAGCACCGCTGCGGCCACCGTCACCGGCAACGGCCCCGCCATCACCACCAGCACCGCCGGCGCCACCAGCACCGCCGTCACCACCGTCAGCACCCGAGGCCCCGAAAGTCACGGCCGAGGTGCCGTCAACGCCGGCCTTGCCATCACCACCGTTACCGCCAACACCACCATCGCCGACCACCCCGCCGTCACCGCCGGCGCCGCCGGCCTGACCCGCAGCGGTGGCGTCGGCGCCGTCGCCGCCAGCACCACCGTTACCTCCGGTTCCGTATGCGCCCGCAGATGCACCGTTGGCGGCGTGGGTGCCATTGCCGCTGTCGCCGCCGAGGCCGCCACTGCCTCCAACGCCTGCGTCACCGCCGTTGCCGCCGGCTCCGCCCTTGCCACCGGCAACGGTGGCATCGGCACCGTCGCCGCCGTCTCCGGCGTTGCCTGCCTGCCCGCCGGCACCGCCGGAACCGCCGGCCCCGCCATCTCCGCCGTCACCACCGGTTTGACCGGCCGCGCCAGCTACGGTGGCATCGGCGCCCGCCGACCCGCTGCCGCCGTGGCCTCCGTCGCCTCCGGTTCCACCGATACCACCGGCACCACCATCACCGGCGTGCAGGCCGCCGGCACCAACGGCACCGCCAGTTCCGCCGATGCTCCCGGCACCGCCATCGGTGCCGGAGAGCCCACCCGGGCTGATGAACGTGATGCCGGGGCTACCGTCTGCGCCGGTCCCCCCGTTCCCGCCGACACCACCGTCACCGACCAGACCGCCGTCGCCGCCGTGACCCGGCCCGTCATCGCCGGCGGTGAGACCTTCCATCCCCGCGGTCGAGCCGGCGCCGCCCTGCCCGCCAGCGCCTCCAAGACCTGGGTCGCCGCCGTCACCACCGTCGCCGCCCTTGCCACCGCCGACAATGGCGTCGGCCCCGTCGCTACCGTTGCCGGCCTGTCCGCCCAGACCTCCATCGCCGCCGGCGCCACCGACGCCTTGCATCCCGGTCTGGCCCTCCGGTCCGGCCCCGCCTACACCACCATCACCGCCACGACCGCCGGCTCCACCTCGGCCACCATTGCCGCCATCATTGCCATCCGCGCCAGCACCGGCGGCCGCCGCGCCCTCGGCGCCTTTGCCTCCGGCCGCACCGTCACCACCAATCCCGCCGGCACCGCCGGCCCCGCCCGCCCCCTGGCTACCGTCGGCATAGCCGGCCGCCAACGCGTGACCGCCGGCACCACCCTCACCGCCGGCGCCGCCGGCGCCACCGGCACCACCGGCTCCGCCGACACCGCCATCCTGGCCCGCGCCAGCGGCATCGACACCGACCGAACCATCACCGCCGGTCCCACCGACTCCCCCAATTCCGCCGGCGCCGCCGGCCCCGCCGTTTCCAGCGACCAATCCGCCGTCACCGCCAGCGCCGCCGGCGCCACCGGCACCGCCGTCACCGCCCGAGCTCCCGGGCTGTCCGCCCGGGAAGATCACCGACGTTCCCGGAGCTCCACCCAGGCCGGCACCACCGTCACCACCCGCGCCACCATCACCGACCAGACCGCCATCGCCACCGGTGCCGCCGGCCGCACCGGCGCCGCCGGTAGTGATCGAGTCCGCACCAGCACCGCCGGCGCCGCCGTTGCCACCGCTGCTCGGGGTGGATCCGGTCGCGCCCGTCGCGGCGCGACTGCCGCCAGCGCCGGAACCGCCGGTCCCGCCCGCGCCGCCGGCGCCGGGGTCACCGCCGTTTCCGCCGTTGCCGCCGGTCCCAAATCCAGCACCCGGGTTCACCGCCATGGAGCCGTGCGCGCCGCCGCCTCCATCACCGGGAGTCCCGCCGGTGCCGCCGGCCCCGCCATTGCCGCCGGCACCGCCCGCTCCACCGGCACCGCCGGACCCGCCGTCGGCGCCGGAACCCTGGTTGATGACGAGGTCACCCGAGGCACCGAAGCCACCAGCACCACCCGCACCGCCCGCGCCGCCGATCCCACCGGCGCCACCATTGCCGAACAGCCACCCACCGGCCCCGCCGTCACCGCCGACACCGCCGACACCGCCGACACCACCGACACCGCCGTCACCGCCAATACCGCCGCCGGTGCCTGCCTCGCCGGCAGCGATGCCCGAAATGCCGGCGGCGCCAGCCAACCCGGCCCCGCCGTCACCGCCGGCACCGCCAGTGCCCAACAGCCGGGCATTACCACCGGCGCCGCCGTGGCCGCCGCCCTCACCCACGCCGTCAGCGACCCCACCGGTCCCACCCGCGCCGCCGTTGCCATACAGCAAGCCACCGGAACCACCGGCACCGCCAGAGCCGCTGCCCACACCACCGCTTCCGCCGGCACCCCCATTACCCCAGAGCCAGGTGTTGCCACCGGCCCCACCGGCCCCACCGACCGCGCCGGCACCGCCAGCTCCACCAGCACCGCCCGCGCCACCCGCGCCGCCCGCCCCGCCGGAGCCGATCAACCCCGCGGCTCCACCGGCCCCGCCGGCTTGACCCACCCCGCCTGAGCCACCGGCACCACCGTTTCCGTACAGCAACCCACCGGCTCCACCGGCTTGGCCACTACCGGGCGCCCCGTTGGCGCCGTCTCCGATCAGCGGACGTCCAAACAGCGCCTGGGTGGGGGCATTCACCAACCCCAGCAAACCCTGCTCGGCATTGGCCGCCTCGGCCCGCAGATACGAACCGGCGCCGGTGTTCAGGCTTTGCACGAATCGGTCATGGAAAGCCGCCAACTCTGCACTGATCGCCTGGTATTGCTGTGCGTGGGTGCCGAACAAGGCCGCGATCGCCGCCGACACATCATCGGCGGCGGCGGGCAATACCGTTGTTGTCGCTGCCGCAGCAACCGAATTCGCCTGGGCTATCGCCGAATTGATTCCCGACAAATCCGAAGCCGCCGCAACGACCATCTCCGGCGTCACACTCACAAATGACATTTGCCCCACCCTCCCGTTAACCCACCAGTGCCCACGACGATCAACCCTTTGCCAGCGGTTGCCGACAAAGGGAAGTGCGAAAGCTATACCGCCAGTTCAAGCCCCTGTAGAGCTGGCGACCTACGAGCTGCGCCCCCAACGATCCCGGTTGCTCAAGTGCAGCCCAATGGACAAAAACTCCGAACCCGCCTTAGAAGACCGGCAGAAGTGCACCTACCAATTCACGCCGGTACGTGCTAATGGCGCACCCGAGTTCAACGAGCCTCGCCCGGCACGAATTACCGGCGTGGATATCTGCGGCCGTCCCGCAAACAACAAACGCGCAGCTAAACAACCTCGGATGCGGCGGCAGCACCCGGCGGGCACCGTCAGCCACGGATCGCTGCGACTGTGCCAAGCCCCGCTCTCCCCTACCATCGGGACCGTGGCGAGCCCAAGCAATCCATCACTCTCCCCACGCATGCGCGAGCTGATCCGCCACACCGCGCGCATCGCTCTCAACCCCACCCAGCAATGGCTCGATGAACTCGACCGCACCACCTTGGCCGCCAATCCGGCCCTTTCCGATGATCCCGCCCTGGTCGAAATCATCAGCCGCGCAAACCGTGCCAACCTGATCCATTTCGCCATTGCCATCTTGCGCGATCCCGGCGGCCCGGTGCCAGCAAACTTCGGGCCCGAACCGCTGCGGATGGCCCAAGAGCTGCTCAACCGCGGCCTGGAGGCGCTCGCCGCCGACATCTACCGAATCGCGCACAACGTGGCATGGGAGCGCTGGACCGACATCGCGTTCGGCCTGACGTCCAACCCCCAAGAACTGCGCGACCTCCTCGATGTGGCGTTCCGCTCTTCCAACGACTTCATCGACGCCACCATTGCGGGCATCCCCGCACAGCTACCCCTGGAATACGATGCGCTGACCCGCGAAGTCAGCGCCCAGCGCCGCAAAGTCGTCGAACAGATCCTCGGCGGCGCCCCCGTCAACCGGGAACGCGCCGAAGCGCAGTTGGGCTATCTCCTGGATCGCGCCCATACCGCCGCCATCGTTTGGTCCGACGAGCCCGACGGCGACCACGGCCAACTGGACCAGGCGGCCGACGCGTTCTGCACGGCGCTCGGCTGTCGGGCACCATTGATCGTGGTCACCAATTCCGCGACTCGTTGGGTATGGGTGAACGACGCCGCCACCCCGGTCGGAGACCGTATCCAACAGGTGCTCACCGACGCGCCAACGGTACGGCTTGCCGTCGGCAACACCAGGCGAGGTATCGAGGGGTTCCGACGCAGTCACCGCGACGCACAGACGACGCAGCGCATGCTGACCCGGCTCGGCGCACCCCAGCGCACCGCCCACTTTGCGGACACCCAAATGGTCGAGTTGCTCACCCAAGACCTAGAGGGTGTCGACGAGTTCATCGAATGCACGCTCGGGGAATTCCAGTCGGCCAGCCCGGTACTGCACGCCACCTTGCTGACCTACATCAACCAGCAATGCAATGCCGCACGCACCGCAAAGGCCCTCTACATCCACCGCAATACGCTGGTGCACCGGCTCGAGACCGCGCACCGACTCCTGCCCCAGCCGGTCGAGGCGAACATCGTTCACATCGCCGTGGCACTGGAAGTCCTACAGTGGCGCAGCGATCGGGATGGCGATTCCCTTCGGGCCATCACCTAAGCCCGGGCACCGGGACTACTCCTCGTCGAGCTCCGCCAGCACCTCATCGGACACGTCCACGTTGGTCCACACGTTCTGAACGTCGTCGCTTTCTTCCAGCGCGTCGACCAGCTTGAAAACCTTGCGGGCCCCGTCGACGTCCACCGGCACGGTCACCGACGACTGAAAGCCCGCCTCGGCCGATTCGTAGTCGATGCCGGCATCCTGCAGCGCGGAGCGTACCGCGACCAGTTCACCCGGTTCGGAGATCACCTCGAAGCTGTCCCCGAGGTCGTTGACGTCCTCGGCGCCGGCTTCCAACACGGCCGCCAGCACGTCGTCTTCGGTCAGACCGTTCTTCTCCAGGGTCACCACGCCCTTGCGGGAAAACAGGTAGGACACCGACCCCGGATCAGCCATGGCGCCGCCATTGCGCGTCATCGCCACCCGCACCTCGCTGGCAGCGCGGTTGCGGTTGTCGGTCAGACACTCGATCAGTACGGCCACACCGTTGGGCGCGTAACCCTCGTACATGATGGTCTGCCAGTCCGCCCCACCGGCCTCTTCACCGGCACCGCGCTTGCGGGCCCGCTCGATGTTCTCGTTGGGCACCGAGCTTTTCTTGGCCTTTTGGATGGCGTCGTAGAGGGTGGGGTTTCCCGCCGGGTCACCGCCACCGACGCGAGCCGCGACCTCGATGTTCTTGATCAGCCGTGCGAACATCTTGCCGCGGCGGGCGTCGATGACGGCCTTCTTGTGCTTGGTGGTGGCCCACTTGGAATGGCCGCTCATCGCCGTCCTATCTCAAATCCTTTGAATGATGGCTAGCCGAGTCTACGTGGACGGCCGATCCGCTGACCCGGCCGGGAGACGCAATGCGGCGGTGGCCGCGCTGTGCCGTCGCCCTGCCCAATCTGGTGCATCCGGAGACACCATCCTCACTCGAAACAGCGCCGTTGGGCCCTCGAACGCGCTAGGTTGAGCTTTCTGGCGGATGTTCGGATTCCGATGGCCCCGTGAGCGGACCGTCTTGGCCGGTCACCGCGATGTATGTGTGAGGCGGCCGATGTCGTACATGTTCGCGGTACCCGACACGGTGGCGGCGGCCGCCGATTTGGCCGGTATCGGCTCGACACTCAACGCGGCCACTGCGGCGGCAGCGGCCCCGACCACCGGGGTGCTGGCCGCCGGGGCGGACCAGGTGTCGGCTGCGGTGGCAGCGCTGTTTTCTGGCCATGCCCTGGACTATCAGGCGCTGAGCACCCAGGTGGCGGCGTTTCACACACAATTCGTGGAGGCCGTGACCGGTGCCGGCAACGCGTATGCGGCCGCCGAGGCGGCCAATGCCTCGCCGTTGCTGGGCATATCGCAAGACATGCTGAATGCGGTCAATGGACCCACCGAGGCATTGTTGGGGCGACCGCTGATCGGCAACGGCGCTGACGGGACGGCTCCGGAGCAAGCCGGCGGCGACGGCGGTCTGTTGTATGGCAACGGCGGCGCCGGCGGGCCCGGCGGTGCCGGCGGCAATGCCGGGTTGATCGGCAACGGCGGGGCGGGCGGCAGCGGCGCGGCCCTCGGCCTGTTCGGCGACACCGGCGGCAACGGGGGGCTACTGTTCGGCAACGGCGGCACCGGCGGGGCCGCCGGCGACCTGGCCTCCGGGGTCGGACTGCCTGGCGGCGCCGGCGGCCACGCCGGGCTTTTCGGCATCGGCGGCGCCGGTGGCGAAGGCGGGAATTCGGCAACCACCGCGGGCGTCGGGGGTGCCGGCGGAGCCGGCGGGCTGCTCGTCGGTGCCGGCGGCCACGGCGGCACCGACGGCACCTCGGCAAGTGGTACCGGCGCGACCGGTGGCAGCGGCGGGGCGGGCGGGCTGTTGTTCAGCCCCGGCGGCGCCGGCGGCGACGGTGGAGCCGGCTTCAGCGGTGCCGACGGCGGCGCTGGTGGGAACGGCGGGGCCGGCGGGGTTGCTGTTCGGTACCGGCGGTGGCGGCGGCGAAGGCGGTGCCACCAGCCCGTCATCGAGTACCGGCAGCGGTGGCGACGGCGGTATTGGCGGTACCAGCGGGCTGTTCGGCACCGGCGGCACCGGAGGCGCCGGTGGCGCCGCGGCAAACGCCACGGGCGGCAACGGCGGGGCCGGCGGCGGCGGATTGTGGTTCGGCAACGGCGGCGCGGGCGGAATCGGCGGCTTCGATGCCCACGGAGACGGCGGAGACGGCGGCGCCGGCGGCAACGCCGGCATCTACGGCGGCAATGGCGGGGCCGGCGGCGCCGGCGGCGTCGGGGTTGGTGGAAACCTCTTTACCGGCGGGCAAGGCGGCGCGGGCGGCAACGCCGGCTTGTTGGCCGGCAACGGCGGGGCCGGCGGTAACGGCGGTGTCCGATTCAGCGGAAACGCCGGTGCCGGCGGGGCCGGCGGCGACCGAGTCGCCGGCTCCCAAGGTAACAGTGGCGACGGCGGCGACGGCGGCCACGGCGGCACGTACTTCGGGTCCGGCGGCGCCGGCGGCCACGGCGGCTACGACGATTCGGGCAGCGGTGGCCAGGGCGGTCATGGCGGGGACGGCGGCGCGGCCGGGACGATCGGTAACGGCGGTGACGGCGGCACCGGAGGCGACGCCCTGGTCAGCGGCGGCACCGGCGGCGACGGCGGTGACGGCGGCGACGCTCGGGAAATCGGTAACGGCGGTAACGGCGGCAACGCCGGGGCCGGCGCTACCGCGGGCAACGAAGGCACCGGCGGCACCGGCGGCACCG
Organism: Mycobacterium liflandii; assembly: GCF_022354805.1. Classification (NCBI taxonomy): domain Bacteria; kingdom Bacillati; phylum Actinomycetota; class Actinomycetes; order Mycobacteriales; family Mycobacteriaceae; genus Mycobacterium; species Mycobacterium liflandii. The sequence goes on from NZ_CP023138.1 coordinate 3,792,189, forward strand.
GCGGACAACTGATCGGCGTGAGTGGGACCGACGGGTCGACGTAGCCGGCGGTTGGGGCCGAACTTGTTGGCTAGGCCTTGCCGTTGACGATATCGACGAACAACCGATGGATGCTGCGGTCGCCGGTCACCTCCGGGTGAAACGCGGTTGCCAGCACCGAACCCTCCCGAACCGCGACGATATGGTCGCCGGCCCGGGCCAGCACCGTCACCCCAGCACCCACGCGCTCGACCCAGGGCGCCCGGATAAACACCGCGCGCACCGGATGATCAAGACCCGTGAACGCGATATCGCCTTCAAAAGAGTCGACTTGGCGCCCGAAAGCGTTGCGCCGCACCGTCATATCGATCCCGCGCAGTGGCAGCGCCTGGCGTCCTCGGACACCGGCGTCCAGGATCTCGCTGGCCAGCATGATCATGCCCGCGCACGCGCCATAGGCCGGAAGCCCGGCAGCCAATCGGGCACGCAACGGCTCGAGCAGATCGAACCCGCACAGCAGGTGGCTGATGGTGGTGGATTCGCCACCCGGAATCACCAATCCATCCACCGCGTCGAGTTCGCTGCGGCGGCGCACGGTCATCGGCTCGGCGCCGGCTTCGCCCAGCGCCGCCAGGTGCTCGCGGGTATCGCCCTGCAGCGCCAGCACCCCAACCCTCGGAATACTCACAACCCGCTCACTTTTCGCCCGGCTGATATCCGCTTGGGTAGCGGGTCAGCCCTTCCTGCATGACCGCGGCCACCAACTCGCCTCCCTGGGTGAAGATCTTACCGTGCGTAAGTGCGCGACCCCCGCCTGCCGACGGCGATGACTGGTCGTAGAGCAGCCACTCGTCGGCCCGAAACCCCCGCATGAACCACATCGCGTGGTCCAGGGACGCCACCTGCAGATGCTCACGCTCCGCCAGGTGGGTGACCTGCGCCGAACCCAGCAGGGTCAGATCGCTCATATAGGCCAAGGCACAGATGTGCAGCACCGGGTCATCGGGCAGCGGGTCGCGATGGCGAAACCACACCTGCTGCTGGGATGCCTTACCCGGTAGCGGCGCGAGCAGGTCCCGCGGCACGATGCGCACATCCCACTCCTCGAACTGCCGGAACCCGGCGTCGTCGAAGACCCGCACCGACCTCAATCCGGGTAGATCGTCGGGCGGTGGCGCCGCCGGCATCGCGTCCTGGTGGCTGATGCCGTTCTGCGCGGTCTGAAACGAAGCCCCCATGCTGAAGATGACCTCGCCGTGCTGAACGGCGTTGACCCGCCTGGTCACAAACGATCCGCCATCGCGAGTGCGCTCGACCAGAAAAACCGTGGGCTCCTGGGCGTCCCCGGAGCGCAGAAAGTACCCGTGCAACGAGTGGACCTGATAGCGCGGGTCGACCGTGCGCACCGCCGACACCAGTGACTGCCCGGCCACATGGCCGCCGAATGTGCGCTGCAGAAAGCCTGATTCCGGGCTGAAGACACTACCGCGATAGATGTTGACCTCGAGTTGCTCGAGATCAAGAATCTCCTCGATTGCCACGAAAGATTCTTACCACCCGCGCTGCGCCAGGCGATGCGGCTGCGCGATCTCCTCCACGTTGATGCCCACCATTGCCTCGCCCAGCCCGCGTGACACCTTGGCCAGCACGTCGGGGTCGTCGTAGAACGTGGTGGCCTTGACGATCGCGGCGGCCCGGTGTTCCGGGGCGCCGGACTTGAAGATGCCCGAGCCCACGAAGACGCCTTCGGCGCCCAGCTGCATCATCATCGCGACATCGGCAGGAGTGGCGATACCGCCGGCCGTGAACAGGGTGACCGGCAACTTGCCCGCCCTGGCCACCTCCACGACCAGTTCGTAGGGCGCCTGCAATTCCTTTGCCGCGACGAACAACTCGTCCTCGGACATCGACGTCAGCCGGCGAATCTCGCCGGCGATGGAGCGCATGTGCGTCGTCGCGTTGGAAACGTCACCGGTGCCGGCCTCACCCTTGGAGCGGATCATCGCCGCCCCCTCGCCGATGCGCCGCAGCGCCTCACCCAGATTCGTCGCCCCGCACACGAACGGCACGGTGAACTTCCACTTGTCGATGTGGTGGGTGTAGTCCGCGGGCGTGAGGACCTCGGATTCGTCGATGTAGTCCACCCCGAGGCTTTGCAGGATCTGCGCCTCGACGAAATGTCCGATACGCGCTTTAGCCATTACCGGAATGGTGACCGCCTCGATGATGCCCTCGATCATGTCGGGGTCGCTCATCCTCGACACCCCGCCCTGGGCGCGGATGTCGGCGGGCACCCGCTCTAGGGCCATGACCGCGACGGCGCCGGCCCCTTCAGCGATGCGTGCCTGCTCGGGGGTGACGACGTCCATGATGACGCCGCCCTTGAGCATCTCGGCCATGCCACGCTTGACCCTCGCCGTTCCGGTCTGGCTTGAACCCGACTGAGCCTGCTTGGACGATGCCGGATCTGGCCGGTCCCCACTGGGCTGGGTAGCGCTGTCCACTGTCTTTCTCCTTCAACTGTTGGAGTCTTACTTTAATGGGAACCACAAGCAAGTTTGCGGGACCGCAGTCCCGCCCGATATTCGGACTAGCGAATCGACCGGGGAACATATGCGGTGCGGACGGTCTGGTCGCCTCCCGCGCCGCCGCAAGCGGCGTCGACAATGCGATTGGCCTCGGCCAATAGCTCCCCGAGTTGGCGCGGGTAGACCTGCTCACCGGAGGCGTTGAGCGCGGCGATGTCGCTGGCATCACACCAGCGGGACCCGTGAACATAACGCCGTTCCAGCTCGGTCCGGCCATCCAGGGACGGCTCGAACCGACTGGTGCGGTGCACCAGATAGAACTCCTCGCTGTCGAGCTTGGAACCGTTGAACTCAAAGACCTCGTTACGTCGCCAGATGGGTCCCACCAGGTCGGCGGGGTCGACCCGCAAACCCGTCTCTTCGGCGAGCTCACGCGCCGCGGCCTGGGCCAGCCGCTCCCCCTTGCCCACCTCGCCGCCCACGGTGAACCACCACCGAGGCGCGCCGCCCTCGTCGAACGCCGCGGCGGCCGGGTCCGAACCGCATAGCAGCAGCACCGCGCCGCGGTCATCGAGCAGCACCACCCGCGCCGAGGTACGCCGGCCGATATCGCCGTCGTCGCTGTGCACCTGCGCCTGCGGCCGCTCGGCGATCTCGAAATAGGCCGGCAGCGGAGCTCGCCCACCAAGACGGAAGGCGCGCACCATGCGCCGCTCGGCCAGCACCAGGGTGTCGCGCACGGCGTCGTTGTGGAATCTGCGGGCCAGCAATACCCGGGCCTCGGCATCGGCGAGTTCGGCCACCAGCGCCGACGGCAACGACGCCGGATCAACCATCGCCAGCGCGGCGGACAGTTCGTTTTCCGCATTCTCTCGTTCGTGTCGCGGCGCCTGCTCGGCGGCGTCGGCCAGCCGCGCCAACCGGCTGCCCTGGGGCGCGCCGCCGTAGGCATCGATCGCGACGGCGCGCGCCACCACGGCCCGGCGCGCCAGAGCACCGTCGAGCGCCTGCCAGGACAAGTCGTAGCGCACGTGCAATCGATCCAGCCGGTTGGCGCGCTGGTATCCCCAGGCCCCGAACACGACCAGCACGACGAGCAGCACGATGCCGGCGACAACCAACCACGTCATCAGCTCGCCACCTGCACCTTGACCCCGGCCCCGGCGACGGTCTCGTAGACCCGCATGATCTGGCTGGCCACCACCGACCAGTCGTAGCGGCGGACCGCTTCGGTGCCCGCCGCCACATAGCGCTCTCGCAGCTCCTGGCTATCAAGCACCTCGATCAGCGCGGCCGCCAGCGCGTCGCTGTCATCGACTGGAACCAGGCGCCCGATCTCGCCATCGCGCAGTACGCGCCGGAAGGCATCCAAGTCGCTGGCCACCACCGGGGTGCCGGCGGCCATGGCCTCAACCAGCACGATGCCAAAGCTCTCGCCGCCGGTATTGGGTGCGCAGTAGACGTCCGCACTGCGCATCGCCGATGCCTTGCCCGCGTCGTCGACCTGACCGAGAAAACGCATGTGCTCGGCCAGCTCACCCGCCTCATCGCGTAGTTCGTCTTCGTCACCGCGGCCCACGATCAGCAGCTGCACGTCGCTGAAGCGCTCCACCAACTTGGGCAGCGCCTCGAGCAGGACACTCATCCCCTTGCGGGGCTCGTCGTATCGGCCCAAGAACAGCACCGTCTTGCCGGGGCGGGGGTATCCGTCCAGACACGACGAGGACGCGAAAGAACCGACGTCGACACCGTTGGGAATTTCGACCGCGTCCGAGCCGAGCGCCTCCATCTGCCAACGCCTGGCCAGATCGGACACCGCGATGCGACCGACGATCTTCTCGTGCATGGGCCGCAAGATGCTCTGGAAGACGGTCAACGTCAGCGACTTGGTGGTCGAGGTGTGAAACGTTGCCACGATGGGGCCCTCGGCAATGTTGAGGGCCAGCATCGACAGACTCGGCGCGTTGGGCTCGTGCAGGTGCAGGACGTCGAAATCGCCCTCGGAAAGCCACTTTTTGACCTTGCGATGGGTGGCGGGGCCGAAGCGCAGCCGCGCCACCGACCCATTGTAGGGAATGGGAACGGCCTTGCCGCCGGAGACGACATAGTCCGGCAGGGCCGCGTGCGGCGACGCCGGTGCCAGCACGCTGACCTCATGCCCACGGGCCCGCATCACCTCGGCGAGCTGTAAGACGTGTGACTGCACCCCACCCGCCACGTCGAACGAGTAGGGACACACCATTCCAATCCGCATCAGGGCTCCCGCAGCCGCGCGCGGCGGGCATCGGACAAGTCGGCCAACCATTGTGGCTGAAACATGTGCCAATCCTCGGGATGGTCCGCGATGTTGGCTGCGAACCTATCGGCGAGCGCCTGGGTGATCGCTTCCACATCACCGCTGCTGCAATCCAGAGCCGGATAGACTTGAAAACCCCAGCCCTTGGGCTCAAACCAGCAGTGGGTCGGCAGCAGGGCGGCTCCCGTTTGGATCGCGAGTTTGGCCGGGCCCGCCGGCATCCGGGTGGGCTCGCCAAAGAAATCGACTTCAACACCGGTGCGGGTCAGATCACGCTCAGCCATCAGGCATACCACCCGGTTGTCCCGCAGTCGCTCACATAGCACCTCGAAGGGCGGCTCCGCACCGCCCGACAACGGAAGTACTTCGAAGCCAAGGGTTTCCCGATAGTCGATGAATCGCCGGTACAACGACTCGGGCTTGAGCCGCTCGGCGACGGTAGTGAAGGTGCCGTGCCGCTGCGCCAGCCACACCCCGGCCATGTCCCAGTTGCCGCTGTGTGGCAATGCCAGCACCACACCGCGTCCCGCGGCCAGCCCGGCATTGAGGTGATCTTTGCCCCCGATGGAACTGTCAATCTGGGCGGCGACCTTACGCAGGTTCATCGACGGAAGCCGAAACGCCTCCCGCCAGTAGCGGGCGTAGGACTCCAGCGACGCGCGCATCAGGGAGTCCGGGACCGCGCCGGCCCGCACCCCGGTTACCCGGGCCAGGTTCTTGCGAAGTTGCTCGGGCCCGCCGTGGCGGGCCGCGTAGTGCGCCCCGGCGTCGAAGGCGTTGCGCGCGGCGAACTCGGGCAGCGCCCGCACCATCCGCCATCCCGCCGCATACGCCAAGTCCGTCGCGTTGCCGACCAAGAGCTGCCGCGGAGCCCTGACCCATCGCAGGCCGGCCGGGGTGGAGATCACCGCTGGGTCTTTCCGGGGTCACCCGACCTCGGATGGCCCTGCGCGTCGTCGTCGCGCACCGGCGCACTGGGAACCAGCAGATCGGTGGCCCCCGGTGAGGTCCACACGGTGTACAACCGTTGTCCGCAGGTGATCACGCTGGTCACCGCCAGCAGCCACATCGCCACCGGCAGCGCCGGCGGCCAGGCGATGAACGGAAAATCGGACACCCCCGCACCGGCCAGCACGATGATCAGCCGCTCCGGTCGTTCAATGATGCCGCCGTCACCACGCAACCCGCTGGCTTCCGCCCGGGCCTTGATGTAGGAGATCACTTGCGAGGTGACCAGGCAGATCAACGTCGCCACCACCAGCAATCGGTCTCGCATGCCGAACGCGACCCACCACAGCAGCCCACTGAACACCGCGCCGTCGCTGATGCGATCGCAGGCCGCATCCAGCACCGCGCCAAATCGGGTGCCGCCGCCCCGTTCCCGTGCCATGGCTCCGTCGAGCATGTCGAAGAGCACGAAGAACCAGACCACGCACGCGCCGGGAAACAGCTTGCCCATCGGAAAAAGTACGAGCGCGCCGGCCACCGAAGCGGTGGTGCCGATGATGGTGACGGCATCGGGGGTCAGACCGATCCGGAGCAAGCCCCTGGCCAGCGGATTGGTGACCCGCGCAAATGCCGCCCGGGACAAGAAGGGCGCCTTGCTCATCGTTGCCTCATGATTGCCGAGCCCATTCGGTCGCCAGCAGCCGCCGGGTGTCGCGCAGCAACTGTGGGATGACCTTGGATCCGCCGATGATGGTGATGAAGTTCGCGTCCCCGCCCCAGCGCGGAACAACGTGCACATGCAGGTGCTCGGCCAGCGATCCGCCCGCCGATGTCCCCAGGTTCATGCCGACGTTGAAGCCGTGTGGCCGCGAGACGTTCTTGACGACGCGAATCGCTTTCTGGGTGAACGCCATCAGCTCGCCGCTCTCCGGCTCGGTGAGGTCTTCGAGCTCCGATACCCGCCGATACGGCACCACCATCAGGTGGCCGGGGTTGTAGGGGTACAGGTTGAGCACGGCGTAGACCAACTCGCCGCGGGCAACCACCAGACCTTCTTCATCAGACAGCCGCGGGATCTCGGTGAACGGCTGCGAGCGCGCGGAGTCCTCCCGCTTGAGCGGAGACTCGGCGAGGTAGTTCATCCGGTACGGCGTCCAGAGCCGCTCCAGGTGGTCGCGCTCGCCGACGCCGCGGTCCAGGATGGTGCTGTCCTGCGGCTGCGCGCTTTCCTCGTTAGTCACCGTTACTCACCGCTATCCACCTTGACCAGTTCAGCTGTGGGAGTGGCGTTTTCGCGCCGGGATATCCAGTCCACGATCGCAGCTACCGCAGCCTCGCGTGGCACGCCGTTGATCTGCGTGCGGTCGCCGAACCGGAAGCTCACCGCGTCGGCCTGCACATCGCGGTCGCCGGCCAGCAGCATGAACGGCACCTTCTGGTTGGTGTGGTGCACGATCTTCTTGGCCATGCGGCCATCGCTGGTGTCCACCTCGACCCGCACCCCATGTGACTTCAACTGTGCGGCAACCTGTTCCAGGTAGGCGATGTGTTCGTCGGCAACCGGGATGCCGACCGCCTGAACGGGCGCCAGCCACGCCGGGAAGGCACCCGCGTAGTGCTCGGTGAGGATGCCGAAAAACCGCTCTATCGACCCGAACAGGGCACGGTGGATCATGACCGGGCGCTGGCGAGTCCCGTCGGCGGCGGTGTATTCGAGCCCGAATCGCTCCGGGAAGTTGAAGTCGAGCTGGATGGTCGACATCTGCCAGGTACGGCCCAGGGCGTCCTTGACCTGCACCGAGATCTTGGGCCCGTAGAAAGCCGCGCCACCGGGATCGGGTACCAGCTCCAGACCCGATTCCGCGCCCACCTCGGCGAGCACGTTGGTGGCTTCCTCCCAGACCTCATCGGAGCCGACGAACTTGTCCGGATCCTTGGTGGACAGTTCCAGATAGAAGTCGGTCAGTCCGTAGTCGCTGAGCAGATCGAGCACGAACCGCAGCAGCGAACGCAGCTCGTCACGCATCTGTTCGCGGGTGCAGAAGATATGCGCGTCGTCCATGGTCAATCCGCGCACCCGGGTCAGCCCATGCACCACACCGGACTTCTCGTAGCGGTAGACGGTGCCGAACTCGAAGAGCCGCAGCGGTAGTTCGCGATAGGACCTACCGCGCGCCCGGAAGATCAAGCAATGCATCGGGCAGTTCATCGGCTTGAGGTAATAGTCCTGGCCGGGTTTGCGCACCGTACCGTCCGCGTTGTACTCCGCGTCGATCTGCATCGGCGGGAACATGCCGTCGGCGTACCAGTCCAAGTGCCCCGAGGTGTGAAACAGCTGGGCCTTGGTGATGTGCGGACTGTTGACGAACTGGTAGCCGGCTTCGGTGTGCTTGCGACGCGAATAGTCCTCGAGCTCGCGCCGCACAATCCCACCCTTGGGATGGAAAACAGCTAGGCCAGAGCCTATTTCGTCGGGGAAACTGAACAGATCCAGCTCCACACCGAGCTTGCGATGGTCGCGGCGCTGTGCCTCTTCGATGAGCTCGATGTGCGTATCAAGCGCTTCTTGCGACTCCCATGCCGTCCCGTAGATCCGCTGCAGGCTGGCGTTCTTCTGGTCGCCCCGCCAGTAGGCCGCCGAGCTTCTGGTCAGTTTGAACGCCGGGATGTGCTTGGTAGTCGGGATGTGCGGTCCGCGGCACAGGTCACCCCAGACCCGTTCGCGGGTAAGGGGATTGAGGTTGTCGTAGGCGGTGAGCTCATCGCCACCGACCTCCATGACATCGGGATCCCCGGACTTGTCATCGACGAGTTCGAGCTTGTAGGGCTCGTTGGCCAACTCCTCGCGCGCCTGATCCTTGGATTCGAAGACCCTGCGGTCGAAGAGCTGCCCTTCCTTGACGATCTGGCGCATCCGCTTCTCAAGCGCCTGAAGATCATCAGGGGTGAACGGCTCGAGCACTTCGAAATCGTAGTAGAAGCCGTCGGTGATGGGCGGTCCGATACCCAGTTTGGCTTGTGGGAAGAGGTCTTGAACCGCTTGGGCCAGCACATGCGCGGTCGAGTGCCGGATAACGCTGCGACCGTCGTCGGTATTGGCCGCGATCGGGGTGACCTCCGCGTCAGCGTCGGGCACCCAGCTCAGGTCGCGCAGCTTGCCTTCTGCGTCTCGCACCACGACGATCGCGTCCGGCGCGCCGCGTCTGGGCAGCCCCGCCTCACCGATTGCGGCGGCCGCCGTGGTCCCGGCAGGAACCCGGATCGGCTGCCGCGGGTCACCGCCGTCGGCTCCTGGGGCGGGTTGTGCGGGGACGCTCATCGGGGTGGTCTCCAAGGTTCGCGAGTGAATGGGCATGTCGAATCGAACGCGACCATGCTATCGGGGCGGAGCTGGTCGAACCCAAGCCGCGTGCTAGGTCCGCGTCGGCGTCTTGGCCGAAACCGGCTCAAGGCTGGCCGGGCTTGAGCCGCACAAACAACGCATCCGCCTCGGTCAGCAGGGTCTGGCCATCGCGCAACCGGCCGGACACGAAGATCTTGCGCCCGTCCACCCGGTCCACTCCGGCGTCGATTTGCAGCTCCTTTTCGATGGGCACGATGTTGCGATAGTCGATCTTGAGGTAGGCGGTGCGCTGGCGCCGACTGCCGGTGAGCACCGACGCCGTCAAGCCCAGGAGCGTGTCGAACAACATGCCCAACGCACCACCATGGACCGCGCCATTGCGTCCGAGGTGGAACCGGGCGAAGCGGGCCCAGCCACCGATCCGGCCGTCTTGCGTCTTGCGCGCCGACATCGGGATGGTCGTGACGTTGCCCCGCATCGGCAAGTCCATTCGGCGCCCCGATGGTGACTCCCATTCGTCGGCGTCGAATGGCGCAAGCAGTATGGAGACCCGTTCGAGCAGGTCGGCGGCCTGGGTGATCACCTCGTCAGGCGCGTCGGCGGCACGCGCGTGGTCCTGCACCTTGCGCACCGCATCAATGAACCTGCCGTAGTCCGGTCCGCCCTTGTCGGTTGGCTGCGGCGGATTGAAGCCGCCGCCAGGGTGTTGCGACTGTTCGCGGGTCACCCAACCACCGTATTGCCTGCCGCCAGCCAAATGGGCGACACCGCGGCTGAGACTGGCTAGCCGGGCTCACGGGTCGCCGCCCGCCCCTACCCGCCGTGGGCGGCTCCGGCCACCGACAATGCTTAGAACTCCTGGTCAGAGAGCACAATCTCGGCAGCGGCGACGTTCTCCTGCAGGTGCGCTACCCGCGAGGTGCCGGGAATCGGCAGCATCACCGGCGACCGCTTGAGTAGCCACGCCAGGGCGAGCTGCGACGGCGTCGCGTGATGATCGTCGGCGATCTTGCGCAACGGACCGTCCGGCGCCGCCAGCGGGCCCGAGGCCAGCGGGAACCATGGGATGAATGCGATCCCCTGGCTGGTGGCCGCCTCCAGCAATGGTTCGGCGCCACGCGCGGCCAGGTTGTACATGTTCTGTACCGACACGATCTCGGTGATCTGTTGGGCCGCCTCGAGTTGGTCGACGTCGATCTCGGACAGCCCGATGTGGCGGATCTTGCCTTCGTTCTTCAGGGCGAGCAGCTCGCCCACCTGGTCGGCCAGTGGATAGTTGCGATCGATGCGGTGCAGCTGGAACAGGTCGATGGTGTCCACGCCCAGACGCCGCAGGCTCATCTCGCATTCCTGGCGCAGATAGCTCGGATTGCCCAGCGGCACCCACACGCCTGGGCCGGTACGCAGCAGCCCGGCCTTGGTGGCGATTACCAGCCCGGTGTAGGGGTGCAACGCCTCGTGAATGATCTCCTCGGACACGTAGGGGCCGTAAGAGTCGGCGGTGTCGATGAAGTTGACGCCCAGTTCGGCGGCCCGGCGCAGCACCCGTACGGCTTCGGCACGGTCGGCGGGCGGGCCCCAGACGCCGTCGCCGGTAAGGCGCATCGCGCCGAACCCGAGCCGGTTGACGGTCAGGTCGCCACCCAGGGTCAACGTTGCGGATGCTGCGGCCATGGCTTTCGCGCTGTGAGCACTCATTTTTCCGACCGTACGCCACGGGGCACACCCGATCCGGCGTGGCAAGCTGGGGGGTGTGGACCTTCGCGCGCTTTCCGGGCAACAACTGACCTACCCGGAAGTGGGCGCCACCGCGGCCGGACAGTTGCCCCCGGGATACGCCCACCTCAGTGTGTCCGACCAGATCGGCACCGGCCGGAAGCGTTTTGAGGAGGCCGCCCACGCGGTGATGCATTGGGGCATGCAGCGTGGCGCCGGGCTGGCGGTGCGGGCCACCTCGGATACGGTCGCTGTTTCGACGGTGGCGGTGATCCAGATGATGGGTGTGTTGCGCGCGCCGTGCCGCGTGGTCTACGTCATCGACGAACCCGATATCCGCGGATTTGCCTATGGCACGCTGCCGGGGCACCCGGAATGCGGCGAGGAACGGTTTGCCATTCGCTACGACCCGGACACTTCCGGGGTTTTTGCGGAGGTGTCGTCGTTCTCCCGGCCGGCGACCTGGTGGAGCAAGGCCGGTGGCCCGCTTGTGGCACTGACTCAACGCATCATCGCCAAGCGCTACTTGCGCGGGGTGTAGGCGGCGTCAGCCGAGCCGGCGACAACGCGCGGTCACGCCCATCGCGCCAACAGCTCCCGCGCACCCGAGCACATCTGCTCGATCACCTCGCCGGCCGGCGCGCCGTCGGGGATCATCCCAACTCCCTGGCCCGCGTCGACCGGCGCCACCCGCAGGTCTTCGGCCGCGCTGGCAGCGGCCAGCTCGGCACGAGCATCCGCATCGGCGGCCAGTGCCGTCTCATTGCCGTTCCAGCGCGCGACGAAGTCGTTGGTCAACACCCGCGATGGGAACCGCTGAGGCCAGGGCAGGCCGTCGGCGACGTCGAAGACCCGGGTAGTGCCGGTGTCGGTTTCGCGCGCCGCGATCAGAGCCTGACGGCTCGGCTCCCCCGTCAGCGCCTCGGGGCACGCCGCCAGACGCGTGCCTACCCAGGCCCCCGCGGCACCGGCGGCCAGCACCGCGGCCAGGCTTCGGGGCGAGGCGATGCCGCCGCCGGCCAATACCGGCACCGAGACCGCGGCCAGGACCGCGTCGAGCAACGGCAGCGTTCCCAGCCGCACCTCGCCATGGCCACCCCCCTCGGCTCCGCGCGCCACCACGATGTCCACCCCCGCATCGGCGGCACGCCGGGCCCCCACAGCGTCGTAAACCTGTGTGACGGTGTGGATTCCGGCGTCACGGGCCGGGCCGACCCATGACCAGTCGGTGCCGAAACTGACCGACAACAGGGCGGGCCCGGCGGCAAGCGCATCCTCGAGCAGCCCCGCCTCACTGCGCATCACCCAGTCCACCAGCCCGATCCCGAACCTGCCGCTGACCTGCCGCAATTGTTCGGCCAAGGCAGCCCGGGTGGCCCGGCTTCCCATGCCGATCATGCCCAGTCCACCGGCCGCGGTGACAGCGGCGGCGAGCCGGCCACCGGCGACTCCGCCCATTGGGGCGTTGACGATGGGAACCCGCAGGCCGAAGCCCCGTGACCAGCCGGTAGCGAGCACCCCTAGTGGGCGCCGGGCTGGGACTTGAGCACGGTCAACACCACCACCGAATCCTCGATGGCGTGCAACGCGTGCCGCTGCGGCGGAATCGCGACATAGTCGCCCGTCTTGCCGTCCCAGGCGTCATCGCCGGTGGTGAGGCGCACATGTCCCTGTAGCACCTGCAGGGTCGCCTCACCCGGGCTGTCGTGTTCGCCGAGATTGTGGTCGGCCAGCAGTGCCAGCACGGTCTGGCGCAATTCGTGGGCGTGTCCGCCGTGGATCGTGTGGGCGGCCCGTCCGCTGTGTGACTGTTTTGCCTCGGCCAGCTTTTCGGAGGCGAGCGCGGTCAGCGAAAGCGATTCCATCGGTGAGTCCTTTCAGCCGTTCAGTAGCAGTATTCCCGCAACGATCAAGGCGACCACCTTGACCACTTCCAAACCGACGTACACGTAGTGCGCACGGGAGCGGGGCGCATCCAACCCGGCCAGCACCTGATCGGACCGGCGGGTCAGACGGGGACGCACCGCGAGCAACTGCACCGCTAGCGCTGCGACCACGACACCGAACGCCACGATAATCCGCAGCGGCGCCGGGCCCGACACCGCTATTGCCGCCAGGACCAGCGCGAAGACGACCTCAACGATATTGAGCGCGCGGAAGACCAACCGGCCGATGCCAAGCCCGATCTGCAGCGTCACGTGCGGCGCCCGGAACTTCAGCGGAGCTTCCAGAAACGAGATGGCCAGCACCATGCCGAGCCATATGAAGGTGACGGCGATTTGGGTCGCCGCTGCGGTGCTCAACTGAGGGCTCCTTCCGGCGAAAGGTGGGCCAAGCAAAGATCCGGTTCGACAAACGGGTCGAGCCGCTCGACGGTGACGGGCGCCCCCCAACTTTCCAGCGCCCCGCGCATGAGGCCCAAGTGAATTGGACACACCACGCCCGACCGGTTCTCGGCAAGTTCCAGAAACGGGCAGTGTCGCAGGGCAACCTGTTGCTGGCCGTCGGAGACTCGGCGCTCGGGAGCGAACCCGAGTCCGTCGAGGACGCCGACCAAGTGATCGATCGATTTCTCGGCGCTGTGCGCGGTCGTCGGGGCTTGCAGACGTTCGCCCCAGGCGCGGCCGGCGGCCAGCGCCTTGTCAACCGAATCGCTCTCGGCGGCAAGGCCGTTGCTGAGGATCTCGGCGAGGAGCTGGTAGTGGCGAGCGCCACCGCGGTCCATCTGCTGGACCGCCCGGAACATCAGCGGCGGGCGTCCGGGGCCGCGACGGCTGGGCTGCACGCGCTCCACCTGACCGTCATCGACCAAGCCGTCGAGGTGGAAGCGCACGGTGTTGGGGTGCACTCCCAGGTGCTCGGCGATCGCGACAATGCTCAGCGGATGGCCGAGGGCACGCAATACCCGCAACACCGCGCGGCGACGCCCCGCCGGCTCCCCGCCCATTCTGGCGATCCGACCCTCTCCCATTTAAGAATCTTAAGCATCTGCGGCTTGAGGATGACCCGCCACGAGTGGCGTATCAACACCCAGTCGGCCAATCTTGGCAGCCCCGCCCGGCGAACCCAGCGGCCCGTCCCGGCCGGGCAGGGTTTCGGTGAAAAACGCCACGTTGTCGGCGAGATGCGGGTGCAGCTCCTGCGGCAGGTCGTCCTCGTAGTAGATCGCTTCGACCGGACACACGGGCTCGCAGGCGCCACAGTCCACGCATTCGTCGGGGTGGATGTACAGCGAGCGCCCACCCTCGTATATGCAATCGACCGGACACTCCTCCACACAGGCCCGATCCGTCACATCGATGCAGGGTTTTCCGATCACATACGTCATGGTTCCGGAGTTTATACAATATGATTTGTAAAAACTAGCGAGGCGGCAAAAGTTCTGTCCGACAACGTACTTGACGTCCGGATCGGCGCAGTGACGGCGCGCCACCTCAACCGCTACGATTAAAAGCCCTGGGCCCAGTCTCCACGACACGGAGTGGAAGGGATTGCATGGGACGCTCACGTCACATCGTGCACTGGGACCCCGAGGATGTCCAGGCGTGGGAAGCCGGCAACAAGGCCATCGCCCGGCGCAATCTCGTCTTCTCCATCGCCACCATGCATGTCGGTTTCTCGATCTGGACCCTTTGGTCGGTAATGGTGCTGTTCATGCCGCAGTCCGTCTACGGCATCTCGGCCGCAGACAAGTTGCTGCTGGGCGCCACCGCGACGCTGGTTGGCGGCTGCGTGCGGATCCCCTACGTGATGGCCACCGCCCGATTCGGTGGCCGCAACTGGGCGACGTTCTCGTCGTTGGTACTGCTGGTGCCCACCGTCGGAGCAATCGTGCTGCTGGCCAACCCCGGACTGCCGCTGTGGCCATACCTGGTCTGTGCCGCCCTGAGCGGCCTGGGCGGCGGCAACTACTCCGCATCGCTGGCCAACGTCGAAGCCTTCTACCCACAACGGCTCAAGGGCGTAGCTCTAGGCCTCACCGGAGGGATCGGCAATCTGGGGGTGGCCGCCATCCAGGCGGTCGGGCTGTTGGTGCTGGCGACCGCGGGCCATGAAGCTCCATATTGGGTGTGCGCCGTCTACCTGGTGCTGATCGCCATCGCCGGCCTCGGCGCGGCCCTGTTCATGGACAACTTGACCCACGTGATCGAGGTCGGGCACGTGCGATCCGTTCTCGCGGTGCCCGATACCTGGGGCGTCTCGTTTCTCTACATGTGCGCCTCCGGCTCGTTCATCGGCTTCGCCTTCGTCTTCGGTCAGGTGCTGCAGTTCAACCTGCTGGCCGGCGGGCAGAGCACCGCACAGGCGTCGCTGCACGCCGCCGAGATCGCCTTCGTCGGTCCGCTGCTGGGGTCGCTGGCGCGCATAGTCGGCGGCAAATTGGGCGACCGCTTCGGTGGCGGCCGCGTCACCCTGGGGGTCTTCGTCGCCATGATCCTCAGTGCCGCACTGCTGGTCGCAGTCAGCACACACGCCGACCTCAACCACGGCGCCGGCGGGCGCATGACAGCTGCGACGCTGATCGGCTATGTGAGCGGCTTCATCGCGTTGTTCATCTTCTGCGGGATGGGCAAGGGAACCGTGTTCAAGCTGATCCCGTCGATATTCGCGGAGCGTAGTCAGCACCTGGACATCAGCGATATGCAACGCCGCCAATGGGCACGCATCATGTCGGGGGCACTGATCGGGTTCGCCGGCTCGGTGGGCGCACTGGGCGGCGTTGGGATCAACCTGGCTCTGCGCCAGTCATATGTGCACAGCGGCACCGAGACGCCGGCCTTCTGGGCGTTCCTGGTGTGTTACCTCTGCGCGGCCGCGCTGACCTGGGCACGGTACGTGCGCCCACGCAGCCCGGTTGCCTCGGCGCCCCGCAAACCTAACGAGGATCCGCAGCTCTCCGGTGCTGCTGCCTAGGCGCACGGTGGATACCTCGGCATGCATACTGGACCCGACCTGCAGGTCTTGATCCGCGCTGTCCGGGATCGGCCGGCCGAGTAACAAGGAGGGCATCATCGACCCGTATTCCGCCTCCGCGCTCTGGCATTGCACCGCCCATCCACGGCGCCCGCTGGTTGTGGGCCTACCGACCCGACCCACCGCCTGATGGCCGGCACTCAGGGCGAATCCGGACAGCCCCTCCCGCTGTCGAATCGCAGCGACGACCATCTGCAGGGGCACTGGCTGCTGGCGCGGCTGGGCAAACGGGTACTGCGCCCCGGCGGTGTCGAACTCACCCGCACCCTGCTGGCCCGCGCCGACGTCAACCATGCCGACGTGCTCGAACTGGCGCCCGGCCTGGGCCGCACCGCGAGCGAGATCCTGGCCCGCCATCCGCGGTCCTACGTCGGAGCCGAAGCCGATCCCGATGCGGCGAACCTGGTGCGCACAATTGTGGCCGGGCACGGTGACGTGCGAGTCGCCGACGCGGCCGACACCGGATTGCCGGACTCCAGCGCTGATGTCGTCATCGGCGAGGCGATGCTGACCATGCAGGGCGATGCGGCCAAACACGCGATCGTCGCCGAGGCGGCGCGGGTGCTTCGCCCCCACGGGCGCTACGCCATCCACGAGCTGGCGCTGACGCCCGACGACGTGCCCGAAGAAATCAGCACCGAGGTCCGCCAGGCGCTGGCCCGGTCCATCAAAGTCAACGCCCGGCCGTTGACGGTGGCCGAATGGTCCCAGCTACTGGCCGGACACGGGCTGGTCGTCAGCCACGTGGCAACCGCGCCGATGGCGCTGTTGCAGCCACGGCGGATCATCGCCGATGAGGGCCTGTTGGGGGCCCTGCGTTTTGCCAAGAACCTGCTCACCCAGCCGGCCGCGCGCAAACGAGTACTGATGATGCGCAGCACATTCCGCAAACACCGGGACCGCATGGCGGCGGTAGCCATCGTGGCCTACAAGCCCTCGGCATCGGGCAGTTGACGGCCGTAGCGCCGGCCCCCCGTGCGAGTGACAAACGGCTCTGACCGTGGTGACCGTTCGTCGTTAGAGTCGTGGGTAGCGGCCCGCCAATTCGGCCGAGCCGGCTGACCCGCCAACAAAGGACACGCCATGTCCTCCCAGAACCAACGATTGGGAATCATCGTCGGTATCGACGATTCACCGGCCGCGAAGGTGGCCATCCAGTGGGCAACGCGTGAAGCTGAGCTGCGAAACGCCCCGCTGACGCTCGTTCACGCGATCTCTCCCGACGTCGCGACGTGGTTGAACAAGCCATTGCCGCCCGGCCTGGCCCGCTGGCAGCGCGATCACGGCCACCAACTGGTCGAGGACGCGCTCAAGGTCATCGAGGAGGCCGCCGAGCGCGGCGGTCCCGCGGGGCTGGGTAGCGAAATCGTGCCTTCCGCCGCCGTTCCCGCCTTGGTCGACATGTCCAAGGACGCGGAGATGGTGGTAACCGGTTGCCACGGCAGCGGGCGCTGGCCGGGCCGGCCGCTGGGCTCAGTCAGTTCCGGGCTGCTGCGCTACGCGCACTGTCCGGTGGCCATCGTCCACGACGAGGACGCCTCGGCGCCGGATCGCGCCGCGGCGCCGGTGCTGGTGGGCATCGACGGCTCCCGGGCATCGGAATTCGCCACCGGCTTGGCCTTCGATGAGGCATCGCGCCGCCATACCGGGCTGGTGGCGGCGCATTCCTGGAGTGACGTCGATGTCTCGGAATGGCCGGGAATCGATTGGCCGGCAACGCAGTCGATGGCAGAACAGGTATTGGCCGAGCGCTTGGCGGGATGGCAAGAGCAATATCCCGATGTGAGCGTCAGCCGCGTGGTCGCGCGTGATCAGCCGGCCCGCCAGCTCGTGCACCGTTCCGGCGAAGCCCAGCTGGTCGTCGTCGGTAGCCGCGGACGCGGTGGATTCGCCGGAATGGTGGTGGGTTCGGTGGCCGAATCCGTTGCCCAACTGGCCCGCGTGCCGGTGATCGTGGCGCGCGAGTCGCCGGCCTAGCCGCGGACCACGAGCACCGAGCACTCGGCGTGCCGAAAGATCGGGTGTCCGGATGGCCCCACCAGCCGCGCAACCTGATCGGCCTCGTCGGCGCCGATCACCGCCAACTGAACCCGCTCATCGTGATCGGCCAGAAATCGTGCGATGCCCGCCTGGGTGGTGATCGGATAGACGTGCACATCGGTATGGTGCTGGCCCCATTGCTGTACTCGACGTTCAAATTCCCCGTCCGCGGCGTCGGTGAGCTCCTCGGGGCGCCCACCGAGTGCGAGGATCGGTGCTTGGCGCAGTTTCGCCTCGTGGGCGGCGTATTCGATCACCGCGTCGTTGTCGGGCGCGTCGGTCACCCGCACCACGATCCAGTTGATGTCCGGCGGCGGCTGATCCGAGTTCGAACGGATGACCGCCACCGGGCAGTGCGCCTTTTCGGCGAGCTCGGTGGCCGTCGACCCCAGAATGGCTCGCGCGTAGCGGCCGATCCCTACTGAGCCCACGCAGACCAGCTCCGCATCGCGAGACGCCTCGACGAGCACGGCACCCGCCGGCCCGCGCGGGGTGTCGGTCTCCACTTTGACCGGCGCTGCGGTGGCTTCGATCGCGGATTGCGCTGCACGCAGCGATGTCTCGGCATGCGCGAGATCATGCTCGTACTCTTCGGGGGACGAATGAGCCGTCTTGAGCACCGATATCAGCCGCAACGGCACGCCGGCGCTGACCGCCTCCGCGGTGGCCCACAGCACTGCCGTGATACCCGCCGGTGAACCATCGATGCCAACGATGACCGGTTTCATGTCATTGCCCCTCTCCGGCACTGCTCACGTTCGGTAATCCACCAGATGGCCAATCAACCCGCGTTGGAATACTTTTCGTGCTGATCAGCGGAGTCCGCCGTGGCCCCCGGCCCGGCAAGCCGGTAGACGTTGATCAGCCGTGCGATGTCGCTGGCGGCGACGATGCCGACCACCGCACCGCCGTCGAGGACCAGCGCGCGGCTACCCCGGCCCGCCGGCGCCATCCGCTCGAGCAGCGTCGTCAGCGGCTCCTGCGGCGTTGCGGTGGGCACGTCATGCAGGGGTAGGGCGATTTCGCGGACCGTTGTGCTGCCTCGCCGCTCGGGCGCCAGCTCGCGCAGCTGCCGCAGGGTGACCAGACCCGTGATCGATCCATCCCGCTCGGTGACCGGGTAGGCCGAGTGCCGGTCGCCAAGCACATAGCGCGCAATGAACTCGTCGACGTCGATCCAGCCGGGAGCGGTATGTGGATGCGCGGTCATCGCGTCCGCGACCCGCAGGCCGGTAAAAAGCTGCTGAGTCGAGATCCGGGTTTCCTCCTCGCGGGCGGCGGCGAAGATGAACCAGCCGATGAAGGCCAACCACATACCGCCGACCAGGCCGCCGGCCACAAACTCCGCCAACCCCAAGATGATCAAGATCAGCGCGACCACCCGTCCGGCCCGCGCCGCACCGATTCCGGCGCGCACGATATCGCCGTGGCGTCGCCACAGGTAGGCCCGCACCAGCCGACCTCCGTCCAGCGGCGCCCCCGGCAGCAGATTGAACAGGCCCAGCATCAAATTGACCGCGGCCAGCCACCAGACGACGCTGACCACCAGATCCGGCGTTCGCACCATCGCCAGGGCGACGGCCACCGCGGTGAACATCGCGGACAGGGCCAGGCTGGTGGCTGGGCCCGCGAATGCGATCCGAAAAGCCGCCTTTGGAGTTTTGGCTTCCCCGCCCAGGGTGGTCACTCCCCCGAACAGCCAGAGCGTGACGTTTCCCACGGGTACCCCGGCCCGCCGCGCCGCGATGGCGTGCGCGAGCTCGTGGGCCAACAACGAGGCCAGCAGCACCAGTGCCCCGCACCCGCCGGCTATCCAATAGACCACCGCGCCATAGCCTTTGGCCGTTTCCGGCAATGTTGTGGCCAGACTCCAGGTGAATAGCCAAAGAATGACCAGAACGCTCCAGTGAACCTTCACCGCAAAGCCGGCGATTCGTCCCAATGGGATCTCGTCGCTCACCGCGCTACCTCCAACCTGGCGGATTGCCCTGCAACGCTCACCAACGCGATCCACCTACTCCCGAACGTAGGGCGAGCCGGCGGACTGCGCTAGGGCCGTTCGGCCTTCCGATCGCCGGCCGGCTGCGGCTGGGCCGGGGCCAGACGTTCAACTCGGTGCTTGATTCCCAGCAGCAGACCCCGGGTGCCCAGCGAGATCAGCGGCCTGGCCAGCTCCAGGGCAAAGATCTCCCCCGGGTGGCGCAGGGCGATCCTGGCGCGCGTCAGCAGACGCACACGATCCTCCCAGTGCGGCTGAACGTGAAATGACCAGACCGCGTTCCAGCGTTGGTCCGGCTGGGTCGCGTTGAGCACCAGGTACTTTTCGGGCTCGATCGCAGCGACACGCAACGTCAGTCCGTCCGGCAATCCCAGCCACCCCGGCGGAGCCAGTCGAACCACATCGCCTACCGCAAGGTGTTGCCATTCCGGATGGATGCGATCGGCGTCGTAGCCAAGGCCGGCAAGGTTTTTCAGTCGCTCGCCGCCGTACCAGCCACCCCGGTCCTGCCCCATCTGCAGTAGCCAGGGCCACACGGCCGACACGGGCGCGTCGATGCACAACGCCTCGGTGGTCTGAGTCGCCGGATCCCCCACCAAACTGTCACCGGGCAACAGCATCTGAGCCTCTTGCTTGGTCGCGCCCCAGTTGCGGTAGTAGCGTCGCGCGGCGTAAAGCAGCGCCAACGAGGCTGTGGCTTCAGCAATCCGTTTCGTCGTCGTGCCCATATCCCCAGTCTGCGAGCACGGCATGCTCATTGACCAGGGCCAATGGTCCCCCATGCGCTAACCGATGTGCCCCGACAGTCGGGGTGGCACGCCCACACAAGATTCCAGCTCGGTCAGGCATTCCTCGGTCAGCGGGATGAGGGTGTCGATATCGGGCATCACCTCGCGGCCCGCGACGTAGCCGAACCCGATCCGGTCAGCGTAGGAACACGTGGTGACGTTGAGCGCCTGACCGTCGTAGACGGTCGACACCGGATACATCTCGTCGACGTGTGCTCCGTTCCAATACCTTTCGGCGCGTGGGTCCCCAACGTGGGAAATCGGAAGGTTGTATCCGGTGCGGATTTTCGGGGTGAACGGCAGCAGCGGAAAGACAACGGTGGCAGCGATGCTGGCCGCCGTGGTGAGCAACGATGCCGCCGATCCCCGCGCGCTCACCCAGTGCTTGCCCTCCGACATCGACCGGTGAATCAGATCCAGGCGCCGGTGCGGATCTGGTAGATCGGTGCCCAAGGGGCACAACCAAAGACCGAACATGTTGGCGTGCTCGTCGGGTGCCGAAGGATGCTCGCGATCACGCACGGTGATCGGGCAGATGGCGACCAGGGAGTGATCGGGCAGTTCGGAATGGGCGAGCAACCAGCGGCGCAGCGCGCCGGCGATCACCGCGGTGACCACGTCGTTGGCCGTGACGTCGGCCGCCCGTTGTATCGCCTCGATGCGGTGCCGCGACCAACTGCCCGCCGCGACGGCGCGCTGAGCGCCCAAGCGGCCGTTGAACCGCGTGTAGGGTGCGGTGAACGGCAGCACCGTTGTGTGCCCGATCAAGCTGTCCCAGACCGTGGATGCCTCCCCGGCGACGACGTGATTGATCAGCCCGATGCCCGATGCCGCGGCACCGGCCAGCGAACGCAGCGGCGCAAAAAGGCGCGCCAGCAGCCCGGTCGAGGTAGACGACGGCGGGTGGTCCAGGTGGCGGTCGGCATAGAAGGGCGGCATCGACCGGCATTCGGGATCGGTGCTCAGCGCCTCGGCGATCATTTGAAAACCCGCCACACCATCGACGACGGTGTGATGCACCTTGATGTAGAACGCGAACCGGCCATCCTCGAGACCATCGATCAGATACGACATCCACATCGGGCGGGACAGTTCGAGCCGCTGCGCGTCCAGCTCGGCGATCAGCCGCCAGAACGCGTCGCGGCCGGCATCGACGCTGCGCCGCTGGCAGTGGTACCCGATGTCGACGGCTTGCGCATCTCTCCAGACCCAGACACCCTCGGTGTCCACGCCACGATGTGGGTATCGGCGCAGCCTCGGATCTATCGGTTCACCACCAGCCAGTGTTTCGCGGTGAAGCTGGTCGACGTAGTCGGCCCCGGAACCGGGTGGCGGTGACAGGATCAGCAGCGCACCGACATGCATGGGGTTGGATACCAACTCCGCGGTCAACATCAATGCGTCCAGCGGATCCAGCGGATGCATCCGGTTCCTCCGCAACTAGGCAGGGCGGTCGCGCTGCTCCGAGGGATCGTCGAGCAGGCCCGACTGCTGCAGCGCATCCTCGACGAACTGCTGCACCGGCCGAGATCGGAAGAACCCGGTATGTCCGCCCGGATACCAGACGATGTCGGGCTTACCCCAGTGTTCCCAAAGCCGGGCTACCTGCCGCCGCGGATGCACCAGCTGGTCGGCGACGCCGGCATAGATGAAGCGCCCGGCCCTGGGCACCAGCGGAGTCAGGGCGAGCGGCGAGATCATGTGGCCGATGGGTTCGGCCAGCGCCACCGTCTCGCGGCGGGGGTCATCGCGACTAAAACCCGAGTGGCGGCCCAGCAAATCGACCAGATCCGCGACCGGCACACCGAGGATCGCGCAGGTCAGGTCGTCTTCCAGGCTGGCCACCAAGGACGCGATGTAGCCGCCGAGCGACAGACCGTTGATTCCGATCAGCGATTCGGGCTCCTGCATCCGGATCCAGGAGATCAGCCGACGGATGTCCCATACGGCCTGAGCGGTGGCATGGACGTTGTCGAGAACATCTTCGCCCGGATATACCGCGCCCTTGGGCAGGTCACGCGCCCGGGGACCGTGCATCGGCAGCACCGGCATGACGATGTTCAGGCCCAACTCGCGATGCAGCTTCCAGGACCGGAACAGCGCCAGATCGAGCGGGGCACGGCCCATCTCGGTGCCGTGTACGCAGACCAGCCAGGGGCGCGGTTCCCGGTGGCGCAGCAACAGCGCGTACTCGCGATTGTTCGCGGTGTACCCCAGCCACCGTTGGCCACCCGGCTCCCCCGGCAGCGGGGTGTACCCGCTGTCGAAGAACATCCGGTAGAAGGAGCGTTTGCGCCCCTTGACCTTGCGGACCGTGACCTCGGAGGGGGGCGGGGGGTCGGCGAAGAATGTCCGCGGGCGCTGCAGCCAGCCCTGATCGCCGTAGAACTGCAGGGCCAGCGCCACTTCGTCATCGATTCGCTCGAACACGTGTGGATCGCTGACCGGGCGACGCGCCTTGAGCCCCATCAGCGCGATCTCGTCCCGAAACGCCTGGGCCGCCAGGGCGATGGTGGGCCGGGCGATCGGGAGCCCGTCGGAGTCTTGATCGAGGTAGTCGCGCCACGACTCGGCGAAGTAACGACCGGTGTGCACGAAGGGCGTGACCACGCTGCCCAAGCCCCCGAGGCCAATCGGGTTGACTTGCCGGGCCCCTGGGCTTTCCTGTGCGTCATCGCCGGCCGGTTTCGCCATGGCGCCAAAGCTAACAGGTCGCCCAAAACGCCGGTTAGGGTCTTACGTCCCGAGCAGGTCACGGGCACCAACGGACACCAAAGGACAATTGCCAATCGCCTGGATGACTTTGGGCCCTACCCCGGCCCAGGCAACCGCAGAAACATCGAAAGTGTCATCTAGCGACAGAAGAGATGCGTTATGCACTGCTTGCCAGGCCCACCAGAGATCCCGCTCGTCGGCGATGTTTGCACTGGTGAGAGGTGGTTTGCGTGATGCATCCCACGCTGGCCCACGAGCGGCCCGACATCGCCAAGATCGACAACCGGCCACCATCGGTGGCGCGGATGTTCCTAGACCGCGTGGCCGCCTCCCCGAGCGCCGAAGCGTTCCGCTATCCCCACGGTGACGACTGGGAGAGCGTCACCTGGGAGCAGGTTGGCGAGCGGGTAGGCCGCCTGGCGGCCGGCCTGATCTCGTTGGGCATCGCCCCGCAGGATCGGGTCGCGCTGGCATCGTCGACCCGATACGAATGGGTGCTCGTCGATTTCGCCGTGATGTGCGCCGGAGCGGCGACAACCACGGTGTATCCGACGACCATCGCCGCCGACGTCGCCTACATCGTGGCGAACTCCGGAAGTCGAGTCGTGGTCGCCGAGGACCAGACGTAGGTCGACAAACTGGTCGAACACCGCGCCGAACTGCCCGAGGTGGCCAGGGTGGTGGTGATCGACGGCAAGGGTGATGGCGGCTGGGTGATCACGCTCGCCGAACTCGAACAACTGGGCAAGCAGCTGCTTGCCGACTCCCCCGCCGCCGTGGACCAGCGGGTCGCCGCGATCGGCCCCGACCAGCTCGCCAGCCTCATCTACACCTCCGGAACCACCGGACGGCCCAAGGGTGTGCGGTTGACCCACGGGGCTTGGACGTACACCGCCTCGGCGATCGATGCCCTCAACGTGCTCGGCCCGGCCGACCTGAACTTTCTGTGGCTGCCGCTGGCCCACGCATTCGGCAAGGTGATGCTTTCGCTGCCGCTGCTCATCGGGTTCCCCACCGCGATCGACGGGCGGGTCGACCGGATCGTCGACAATCTGGCGGAGCTGCATCCCACCGTCATGGGGGCGGCGCCGCGCATCTTCGAAAAGGCTCACGCCCGGATCGAGCAGATGGTCGCCGAGCAGGGCGGGCTCAAGAAAGCGGTGTTCGACTGGTCGATCGGTGTGGGCTTGAAAGTCTCGGCCTCCCGGCAAGCCGGCCGCCAGCCCGCACTGCTGTCCAGGCTGGCCTACCAGCTGGCCGACCGGTTGGTGTTCTCCACCATTCGCGAGCGCTTCGGCGGCCGGATCCGCTTCTTCGTCTCCGCAGCCGCGGCCCTGGACCGCAACGTCGCGCAGTGGTTCGACGCGATCGGTATCACCGTGCTCGAAGGCTACGGGCTGACCGAGACCGCCGCGGCGTCGTTCATCAACCGCCCCAACGCCTATCGGTTCGGCACGGTCGGCTGGCCGTTTCCCGCTACCGAGGCGAAGATCGCCACGGATGGCGAGATCCTGCTGCGGGGCCCTGGCTTGATGACGTCCTACCACGACTTGCCCGAGGCCACCGAGGAGGCACTCGACCACGACGGGTGGTTTCACACCGGCGACATCGGGGAGATCGACGCCGACGGCTACCTGCGGATCACCGACCGCAAGAAGGACATGTTCAAGACCTCACAAGGTAAGTACGTCGCACCTGCCGCGATCCAGGTGAGGTTCAAAGGCCTGTGCCCCTACGCGGGCGAGCTGATCGTCGTCGGTGAAGCCAAGCCCTATTGCGTGGC
Source organism: Mycobacterium liflandii (assembly GCF_022354805.1). Lineage (NCBI taxonomy): Bacteria > Bacillati > Actinomycetota > Actinomycetes > Mycobacteriales > Mycobacteriaceae > Mycobacterium > Mycobacterium liflandii. The sequence goes on from NZ_CP023138.1 coordinate 3,817,298, forward strand.
CCTGGTCAGTCTGGACAGTGAAGCGATCACCGAGTGGGCCGCGGGGCATGAATTGGCCGGCAAGTCCTTCGCCGAGCTAACCCGCGACCCCAAGACACGCGAGTTGATCGCGGGCTACATCGACACGCTCAACGCCGAGCTCAACCGGTGGGAGCAGATCAAGAAATTCGCCGTGCTCGACCGCGAGCTGTCCATCGAATCCGGTGACCTGACACCGAGCATGAAGCTGCGCCGCAAGGTGGTTCTGGACAAGTCCGCCGACGAGATCTCGGCTCTCTACCAGCAACCAGCGGGCCAGGCACCCAAGAGCGGCTGAGCTCGCGCGACGAGACAGCAAATATCACAACAACATAAACGACACAGCGGAGAAGTTTGGCATGCAATCAGATCGCCTCCATTGGCTAACAACTGCGGCTGGTCCATTCGCCTCGGTGTATTTCGATGACTCACACAACACCGCCGATGCCGCCGAGCGGCTGGAAGCGACATGGCGCGACATCCGGCGTCACCTCGACGGTCTGAAGGCCGACGATCAGCTCATCGGCCGGCTCGAAGAGGCGGTGTGCAACCACCGCCCGGCCGTCGGGCGGCGGGGCCGGGCGGTGGTGGCGACCAGCGACAAGGTGCTGGTCAACGATCAGCTCATCAGCCCACCGCCGGTAACCGTGGTGCGGCTGTCCGAGTACCCGTACCTGGTGCCGCTGATCGACCGCGAGATTCGGCGACCGACCTACGTGTTCGCGGCGGTGGATCACGCCGGCGCCGACGTCCGGTTGTATCGCGGTGACACGTTCAGCTGCACCAGCATCGACGGCGGCGGCCACCCCATCCACAAACCGGCCACCGCCGGCTGGAAGGGCTATGGCGACTTTCAGCACACCGCCGAGGAGGCCGCCCGGATGAACTACCGTGCCGTCGCCGACCACCTCACCCAGCTGGTGGACGAGGCCGACCCCGAGGTGGTGTTCGTCTCCGGTGAGATCCGATCCCGCTCCGACCTGGTTGCGGCACTGCCGCACCGGGCGGCCCAGCGAGTGTGGCAACTACATGGCGGCGCACGCAACAGCAGCATCGGTGAGGACGAGATCAACGAGCTCACCCTTGCCGAGTTTGCTCGCCGGCGAGACACCGAAATGGCCGAGGTGACACAGCGGTTCGAAGCGGAGCTGGGGCGGCGTTCGGGGCTGGCAACCGAGGGACTGTCAGCGGTCTGCGCGGCCCTGCGCAACGGCGAGGTCGACACCCTGATCGTCGGTGAGCTGCGCGACGCCACGGTGGTAACCGGGGCCGCGCTCACCACGATCGCCCCCAACGCCGACGTGCTGTCCGAGCTCGGCGAGCCCGTGGTGCGGATTGCCCGTGCCGATGAAGCGTTGCCATTCACCGCGATCGCGGCCGACGCCTCGCTGGTTCGAGCCGATGGTCAGATGGCGCCCGCCGACGGGGTGGGCGCGCTGCTGCGGTATCCGGCAAGCGACAGATTGGCCAGCCAGAGTTCGTAAGGCCTGACGGGCGATCTCGCGGGCGTAACGCCGTGGCGAACTCTGGCGTGACATTCGGCCCTGGCGTTACGCTCGCGTTGGTTGAAGGACACCCGAGGTATGAGGCAGTTCAGCGATCGCATCGACGCCGGCCGCAAATTGGGCCGCCGGCTGGAATTCCTACGTGGTCAAGACATTGTGGTGCTGGGTCTGCCGCGAGGCGGTGTCCCGGTGGCCTTCGAGGTAGCCAAAGCCTTGCACGCGCCACTTGATGTGCTGCTGGTGCGCAAGCTCGGTGTGCCGCTGCATTCCGAGCTGGCCTTCGGCGCCATCGGCGAGGGCGGCGTGCAGGTGATCAACAGTGCCGTGGTGCACGAGGCCGGGCTCGGAGAACAGGAGATGGCCGCGGTCGAGACCGCGCAGTGGGCCGAGTTGCAGCGCCGGGTGCAGCGCTACCGTGGCGATCGCCATCCGATCCCGCTGCGGGGCCGGATCGCGGTGATCGTCGATGATGGCGTCGCGACCGGAGCCACCGCCGCGGCCGCTTGCCAGGTTGCGCGCGCCCAGGGCGCCAGCCGGGTCATCCTGGCCGTTCCCATCGGTGCTACCGATACCGCACCACGATTCACTGAATACGCCGACGAGGTGGTGTGCCTGGAAACGCCCACGCCCTACTTTGCCGTCGGACAGGGATACGACAACTTCACCCAGACCTCCGATCAGGCGGTGGTGACGCTACTGGATCGGGCCCGTAGCGAATTCGGTGCGGGCCATCAGCCGCCAGTTCCTGCGCGGCGAGACGATGAGGTTCGGGTATTGGCGGGCCCGGTCTCGGTGATCGGGCGCCTCACCATTCCCGACCGCCCCACCGGAATCGTCGTCTTCGCCCACGGCAGCGGCAGCAGCCGCCACAGCCCGCGCAACCGCTACGTGGCCGAGGTACTCAACCAGGCCGGCCTGGCGACTCTGCTGCTGGATTTGCTGACGCCCGAGGAAGAACACAACCGCGCCAACGTGTTTGACATCGGATTACTCGCCCGGAGATTGGTCGACGTCACCGGGTAGCTGGCGGCACAACCGGACACCACGGCGCTGCCGGTGGGATTCTTCGGGGCCAGCACTGGCGGCGGCGCGGCTCTGGTCGCGGCCGCGCACCCCGGCGTCAAGGTGCAGGCGGTGGTGTCCCGCGGCGGGCGGCCCGATCTCGCGGGCGATGCGCTGCGCGAAGTGCACGCTCCCACGCTGCTGATCGTCGGTGGTCGTGACGAGGCCGTCCTGGAGTTGAACCGGCAAGCGCAAGCGGCGATCCCGGCGCCGTGTGAGCTTGTGGTGGTTCCCGGTGCCACTCACCTCTTCGAAGAACCTGGCGCCCTCGAGCAAGTGGCGACACTGGCGCGTGATTGGTTCCTCGGCTACCTGCGCCATCACTAGTCAGCGCTCGCACGCGCTGCGATAGCCGGCGATTCAGTGGTGGAGGCCGGAAACCGGCTCGTGCGTGCTGGCTTGGATGTCGGCCGACGTCGCCGCAAACAGCTGATTGGCCAAGTCGGATAACGCTCGGGCGATCGCGAGTTCATCGCCGATCTGAGCCACCGGCTCATCGGCCGGGTCAAGCCTGGCCAACCCGATACCAACCAGAGTCTGGTCGCCCCAGACCAGTCGCGCCTTTGCCCGGGTGCGCTCGTCGCGCTCTTCGATCAGCACATCCACGTGGCAGGACTTGGCGTTGGTGGTGTTTCCTGTCATCGCCGTCTCCTTTGTCTTGCAGACACATTCGATGCCACCACCACCGAACCCACCGGCAGTAGGGGCAAAGGTCACGAGACGCCGGGATGTCCAGCGACCATCACGGAACAATCTCTCCGGTCTGGCCGTTGCTGCCGGGCACCCCGAGAAGGCCGTCGAGACCGGTGTCGCCGCCCGTACCACCGGCCGCACCGCCGGCGCCGCCCTGACCACCCAGTGCCAAGTCACCACCGGCGCCGCCGGTACCACCGGTCTGGGCCGTGCCGCCGTTGCCACCACTGCCGCCGGCACCACCCTGGCCGCCCTGCCCGCCGGTACCGCCGGCGCCGGTAGCGCCGGTCGAACCAGCCCACCCGATCACGCCGCCGGCGCCACCGCTGCCGCCGGTAGTGCCGCCGGCGCCGCCGTCGCCACCGGTGCCGCCGTCGCCGCCGAGCACGCCATTGGCACCGATGCCACCGGTCGTCGTTCCCGAAGTGGTGGTGGCCGCGCCGCCGATACCGCCGTCCCCACCGGCCCCGCCGATGCCTCCGATTCCCCCGACGCCGCCGATACCGCCGGCGCCTCCGTTGCCCCCGATCCCGATGAACCCGGCCGCGCCGCCGGTGCCGCCGGCACCTCCAGCACCACCGGTCCCGCCGTTGCCACCGAGCCCTCCGACGCCTCCGACAGCGCCGTCGCCTCCGGTCGCCGCGGCGGCATCGCTGAAGGCTGCCCCACCGTCGCCACCGATACCGCCCGCATAGCCGGCCGCTCCGGTGCCGCCGTTGCCGATGAACATCCCGCCACGCCCACCGTTGCCGCCGGCACCGCCGGTGTCGCCATTACCGCCAGTTGCCCCCTGCAGCGTGCTACCGGCACCACCGATCCCGCCGTTACCACCTATCGCAGCACCGCTGATGGTGTTGTTCCCGAAGCCGCCGTCACCGCCGGCACCGCCGTCGCCGCCGCCGGTTCCACCGTCGGCACCAGCACCACCGTCGCCGCCGGTCGCCGTGCCGCCGGAACTACCGTCGGTTCTGCCCTCACCGCCCATCCCGCCTTCACCGCCGTTGCCACCGTTGGGGCCAGCGGTACCGCCGCCCCCGCCCATACCGCCGGTGCCCGAGTTACCGTCGGTCGACTCGCCGAGCCCACCCGCACCGCCGGTGCCGCCGATTTCGTCGCCCGTGCCGGCGTCACCGGGATCCCCGTTGCCTCCCGTTACGTTGCCGTTGTTGCTTTGGTCAGCACCGGCGCCACCGGTACCGGCTGTGGCACCCGGGGTCGGATTAGTCCCGTCTGTCCCCGCCAGACCGGTGCCGCCCTGGCCACCGGCACCACCCGAGCCGAACCAATTCGCGTTTCCGCCGTTGCCGCCCTGGCCGGGCAAACCGCCGAGGATGCCGGTCAGGCCGCTCCGCCTTGCCCGCCGTTACCGCCGTCACCCAGGAGCGTTCCGCCGGCACCGCCGTCGCCACCGGCCGCCCCGGCCCCGCCCATCCCGCCATTGCCGCCGTTGCCGATCAGCGGGCCCGCGCCGCCCATGCCCCCGGCCGCCCCGACCCCTCCGGTACCGCCGACACCGCCGCCGCCGAGGAAGCTGCCGGCACCGCCCGCGCCGCCGACGGCACCGTCGCCACCATCGCCACCGAACCCGCCGTTGCCGAAGAAGCCACCGGTGCCACCGGTGCCGCCCATGCCGCCGTCACCACCCATGTTCGAGGCCCCGCCCGCGCCCCCGGTCCCGCCGTTGCCCAAGAATCCGACAGCCCCGCCGGTACCGCCGGCCAACCCGGTGGCGCCAACCCCGCCCACTCCGCCCGCCCCGCCGTTGCCCAGCAGCAGCCCGCCCCGTCCGCCCAGGCCGCCGGCGGCGCCCTCGCCACCGGTACCCCCGGTGCCGCCATTGCCGAATAGTCCTGCCGCGCCGCCCGTCCCGCCGACCTGGCCCGCCGCACCCGAGCCGCCATTGCCCCCATTGCCAAGCAGGATCCCGCCGTCGCCTCCGGCAGCGCCGGTGCCATCGGCACCGTTGGCGCCATTGCCGATCAAAGGGCGCCCCAATAGGGCCTGTGCGGGGGCGTTGACCACACCCATCAGTTGATCCAGCGGCGAGGCATTCGCGGCCTCAGCGGCCGCGTAGGCGCCGGCGCCGCCCGAAAGTGTTTGGAGGAAGCGCTCGTGAAACGCGGCCGCCTGGGCGCTCAGGCTCTGGTAGCCCTGGGCGTAGGACCCGAACAGCGCCGCGACGGCCGCCGATATTTCATCACCCGCTGCTGCCACGACGGTCGTTGTCGGCAGCGCCGCAGCGGCATTGGCCGTTGTGAGCACCGATCCGATGTTCGCCAGATCCGAGACCGCGGCCGTCACCGCGTCCGGAACAGCAATCACAAACGACATCTGCCAACCTCCCATACAGGACAAGCGATGATCGAGCGCTGGGCAGCATCAAATCCTATCCCCGTCACGAATAACACAATGGATATTCGCCCAACAGCGTGCGCGCGTCGGGGAAATTCGGTTGCCCCGCAAGCCCTTCTCCAACGCCCGACCGGACCAAACACGCCGCACTCCAGCTATCGCCGCACCCACGATCCGGCGCAATTGGCAGTCGCGACAAACTGAAATCCCCTGTACCGCAGATTGTTAATGGCGGGTACCGGAGAAATCCGTTCCGGCCGACCGTCGAAACCCGATAGATTCCGTTTTCGATACCAAAACCTAATCCCCGCACCCAGGGCTCCGGCGTTGTTGATTAGCAGGCTTGTGAGCTGGGTTGATGATCTTTGGTGCCGCGCTATTGGGGCCGGAGTGTAGGCACGGGCTATCTGGAGAACGATCGAGTTGGTTACTGTTCGTCGTTGGTCTGGAGTTGCCCGTGCCTACCGTTTCAGTATTGCCTGTGTCGTCGGTTCCAGAGGTGTTCGACCGCTGGAGTCCTGGTGAGCGCAGTGAGCTCATCGGATCGGAGTTTCTCGATGTGTTGGCCTCGGTGCCAGACCCGAGGGACCCACGCGGTCGGAGGTATTCGCTGATGGCTTTGTTGGCGATCGCGGTTCTGGCCACTGCCGCGGGGATGCGCGGCTATGCTGGTTTTGCCACATGGGCGGCCACCGCTCCCGATGATGTGTTGGCCTAATTAGGGGTCCGGTTCCGCCGGCCCAGTGAGAAGACCTTCCGCGCTGTTTTGTCTCGGCTAGACCCCGCCGACCTCAACGCCAGGATGGGCAGTTACTTCACTGCACACGTGGCCAGCAGCGACCCCAGTGGATTGGTGCCGATCGCGTTGGACGGCAAGATGCTGCGTGGTGCTTTACGCGCCAAAGCGACAGCCACGCATCTCGTGTCGGTGTTCGCCCACCGTGCCCGATTGGTGCTCGGTCAACTCGCTGTCGCCGAGAAAAGCAATGAAATTCCCTGCGTACGTGCCCTGCTCACGCTGCTGCCGGGTAGCTTGCGGTGGCTGGTCACCGTGGATGCGATGCATACCCAGGTCGTCACCGCGAAGTTGATCTGCGCCACCTTGAAGTCGCACTACCTGATGATCGTCAAGTCCAACCAAGCCAAAATACTTGCGCGTATCACCGCGCTGCCCTGGGCCGAGGTGCCCGCAGCCGCTACCGACGACTCCCGCGGCCACGGCCGTGTCGAGACCCGCACCCTGCAAATCATCACCGCTGCACGAGGAATCGGCTTCCCCTACGCAAAACAAATCATCCGGATCACTCGTGAACGCTTGATCACCGCCACCGACCAGCGCAGCGTGGAGGTGGTCTATGCCATCTGCAGCCTGCCGTTCGAGCACGCCCGCCCTACCGCGATCATGACCTGGATGCGTCAACACTGGGGAATCGAGAACAGCCTGCACTGGATACGCGACGTCACCTTCGACGAAGACCGTCAAAGGGCACATACCGGAAACGGCGCACAGGTCCTAGCAACGCTACGCAACACCGCGATCAATCTGCACCGCCTCAACGGCGCCGACAACATCGCCGAAGCCTGCCGGATCACCGCTTTGACCGCCAACCGCCGCCTAGACCTCCTCAATCCACAATTCCCCAGCTCACAAGCCTGCTAATCAACAACGCCGGAGCCCTGCCGCGGCAGTGGCCAGAACCGCGATCGCCAACAAAGCCATCAGCGAATACCTCCGACCGCGTGGGTCCCTCGGGTCTGGCACCGAGGCCAACACATCGAGAAACTCCGATCCGATGAGCTCGCTGCGCTCACCAGGACTCCAGCGGTCGAACACCTCTGGAACCGACGACACAGGCAATACTGAAACGGTAGGCACGGGCAACTCCAGACCAACGACGAACAGTAACCAACTCGATCGTTCTCCAGATAGCCCGTGCCTACACTCCGGCCCCAATAGCGCGGCACCAAAGATCATCAACCCAGCTCACAAGCCTGCTAATCAACAACGCCGGAGCCCTGCGCCTTCAAGACATGCCGGCGGCGGCAAGCAGCTCGCTGCGCATCATGCGGCGCCGGCACCCATGAGTTCCGAAGTCACGGTGCCCACGGCAAGCGACCACGGCACCCTGACCAGCACCACAGCTCACGCGTTCCCCCTCATCGACGCCGGTGTGTTCGAGCGTTCAGTCGATGAGAAGCGTGAATGCAGTACCCATGACGCGCCCCCGCGTGCGGGCGAAAACCAAGGAGGTTGAAGTCAAGTGGAGTGGCTGGCCGAGTACGAACAAATCAGAGATCAGTATCACGCCATCGGGGTGCGACATCGTGCCGCGCTGGCAGAACGCTGGGCACAGCGGCAATTCCCGCACGATCTATGGTGCGATGTTGCTGGCGCCGGCTTGTTCCGCGCCGCGCTCGGCGGACAGATGAAGCGGCAGGTATTGACCTACGCCGCGGCGACACATGGCCTGACGAGCGGATCGTGCCACCTGGGGTTCAACATCTCCACGGGCGTCCAAGCGATCTTGACGATTCCCATCCTCGATCAATACGCCAGCCAGGAGGTGCGGGAGGCATACTTGGCGCCCGCGGTTTCAGGGAAGATCATCCCGGCATTCGCGACAACGGAGCCCCACGGCGGTAGCGACGCCTTTCATCCCGAGACTCGCCTGCGCCGAGGTCCTGGCGGTCTCTACCTCGACGGCGCCAAATGGCACATCACCAACGCACCGATCGCCGACGTAATCCTCGTCTGGTGCGCTGACGAGGCCACGGGCGGTATGTCCGCGGTGCTGGTGGAATCGTCGTGGCCCGGTGTGAACTGCTCGCCTCCGCTAGCCCCCGCCGGCATGCGCACCTCGCCGGTAGGTTCGATCAGATTCGATAGCGTCGCGATACCCAAGACTCATGTGCTCGGCGCTGGCCGTGGTAACGAAATTCTTCATGGGGTCATCGGCCCCGAACGGCTGCTCAGCGGTTTCGGCACGATCGGCATCTTGGACCAGGTACTCGACCAGATGCTCGCCTTCTCGATCAACCGTCAGGTTCGCGGCAAGCCGATAGCGACCCACCAGCACATCCAGCGCCGTATCTCCGATGTGGCGGTGAGCAGGCAGATGACCATCGCGTTGGCTCATTCGACTCTTGACCGCTACCTGCGCGACGAATCCATCGATCTCGAGTCCGCGGCGCTCAAGCTGTACGGGATGCAGGCGGGCTTGGACGGCTGCATTGACGCGATGAAGTTGTGCGGCAGTTACGGGATTCAGGAAGAAGCACGCCTTTACCAATGTGCGCTCGACTTTCTCTGCGGCTCCGTGGCGGGCGGTACCGAGGAGGCGATGCGGCTCGTGATTGCGCGTGAACTAGCCAAGAGCCATCACGAGCGATCGTCGAAACCGTTGCAGGAGAGCCGCGCCGACGAGGGATCAAGCAATGTCGCATCCCTGCGGCAGTGGGAACGGGTCCGCGGCGTAGGGGCCTAGCGTCAAATCCATGAGAGGGAATGCCGGTGAGTATCAATCCGTTCGACGATGAGGCTGGGACCTTCTTGGTTTTGGTCAACCACGAAGAGCAGCACAGCTTGTGGCCGACCTTCGCTGATGTGCCAGCAGGCTGGCGGGTGGTCCATGGCGAGGGCACGCGTGCCGAGTGTCTGGACTACATCGAGCAGAACTGGCCCGACATCCGACCAAAGAGCTTGCGGGACAGACTGGCCCGGGACCAGCCGGCGTAATGGCGGACATTTCGATCCGGACAGGTCTTCGGTAGGCACGACGTAGAGATGACCGTGGATCACCACCAAATACTTCGCGATTCGGGGCGCGCTCTCGAGCCGGCCGAGACGGGGTTTGCGCTGACGCGGGGACAGCTTGATATCTGGTTTTCCCAGGAGATCGGCCGTTCGCCGCAGGAGTGGTACAACAGCGGATTCGCAGTCATTGCCGGATCGGTGACGCCCGATCTGCTGAGCCAGGCGATTCGGCAGGTGGTGGGTGAGGCCGAACCGCTAAGGGCCGCCATCATCGATGGCTGACGGGCATGTCGTTCAGAAGGTGGTCGACTACCCGAATCTGGAGGTTCCATTCCACGACCTGAGAAGCTGTGCCGATCCCGTTGCGGAAGCCAATCGGCGCGGGTTGGCGATGCATCGAGAGCCGATGCCGTGGAACGGTCCGCTGTTCAAGTTCGCGCTTTTTCAGGTGGCCTCCGAAGAGTTCTATCTTTTCGTGTCCATCCACCATGTGGCCGTCGACGGATTCGGCTATGCCCTCCTTGTCAATCGGATCGCCCTGGTCTATTCCGAGTTGAGTTCTGGCGCACCGGTTTCACCAACGTTCTTCGGGTCGTTGCAGACCCTGGTTGCCGCCGAGGCGGAATACGAACAGTCCGATGACTACCGAGCGGACCTGGCCTACTGGAAAGAGACTCTGGATGGCGTAACGGATCACAGCCTGGCTCACGCCGACGGTGACCGCGGCCCCTCGGCGACCTCGGTGTCGGTCGAGATTGACCCTGCGGTCGTGGACCGAGCCGAGCAGCTTGCCCAGCTGGCCGGTGTTCGTCGATCGTCGGTGATCACCGCGGCATGTGCACTGATGGTGCGTCAAAGGCAAGGCGGCCCAAAGGTAGTCCTCGATTTCCCGGTCAGCAGGCGGACAAGCCCACAACTGATGACGATTCCGGGGATGCTTTCCGGCACTGTGCCGTTGGTGTTGACGGTGCCACCCGATGCCGAGGTCAACGCCTTCTGCCAGCATGTGGAGTCCCAGATCAAGCAAGCCGTGCGGCATCAACGCTTCCCCATGCACATCCTGGAAAGCGGCGCCTACCAGCAGTTTAATGAGAATTCGGCCGGTGCGGTCAGTGTCAATTTCATGCCGTCGGTAACCCTGGCGCCGTTCGGCGGCGCTGCCAGCACAGTAACGATCCTCAGCTTTGCCCAGGGCGAGCAGTTCGGCATGGTCTTCACCAAAGATGGTGGCCGGCTCTTCCTGCATACCGTGGGAAGCGGCGGGCCATTTGCTGATCTTGACGTCTCAGACCTCGCTGCCCGGTTGCAGGCCGTGTTGACGGTGATGGCTGCCGAGCCGGGGCGGCGGTTGTCGTTGATTGATCTGCTCGATCCCAACGAGCACGAACGTCTTGATGACTGGGGCAACCGGGCCGCCCTCACCAAGGCGGTCCCGACCCCGGGATCACTGCCGGCGTTGTTTGCCGCCCAAGTCGCACGCACACCAGAGGCAACCGCCATAACCGACGGCGACGTATCCCTAACCTATGCCCAACTCGACGCCCAAAGCACCCAACTGGCACAGGCGTTAACCGCACTCGGAGCACGCCCCGGCGAACTGATCGCACTGCTACTACCACGAACACACCGCGGGATCATCGCCATCCTGGCCGTCCTCAAAACCGGAGCCGGCTACCTACCCATCGACCCGATGCACCCCGACACCCGCATCGCATTCATGCTCAACGACTCAACACCAATCGCCGCGATCACCACCGGCGCACTACACCCCCGCCTCAACGACTACGACCTACCCGTCATCGACATCGCCCCCCCCGACCGACACCACCCCCGCCACCAACCCGCCCACCCCCACACCCCACGACCTCGCCTACATCATCTACACCTCCGGCAGCACCGGCACCCCCAAAGGCGTCGGCATCACCCACCACAACGTCACCCAACTACTGAACTCCTTCGACCCCCAATCAACCGCAATCCTGTTCTCCCCCAACCGAGTATGGACCCAATGGCACTCCTACTCCTTCGACGTCTCGGTCTGGGAAATCTGGGGAGCACTGCTATCCGGCGCACGACTGGTCGTCGTACCCGAACACACCGCAAAATCCCCCGACGAACTGCACGCCCTGCTGGTAGCCGAGCATGTCGAAGTGTTGACCCAGACTCCCTCGGCGGCGGCGGCGTTGTCGCCGCAGGGATTGGAGTCGGTCACGCTGGTGGTCGGTGGTGAGGCATGCCCGGCGGGCCTGGTGGACCAGTGGGCGCCCGGGCGGACGATGATCAATGCCTACGGCCCCACCGAAGCCACGATCTACGCGGCGATGAGCTCACCGCTGGTGCCGGGGTCTGGAGCCACACCGATCGGCTCGCCGGTAGCCGGCGCCTCGCTATTCGTCTTGGATGGGTGGTTGCGGCCGGTGCCCGTCGGGGTGGTCGGCGAGTTGTATGTCGCCGGTGGCGGTGTCGGCCTTGGGTATTGGCGTCGGGCAGATCTGACCGGCACACGATTTGTCGCCTGCCCATTCGGCCAGACACCGGGCACCCGGATGTATCGCACCGGAGACCTGGTGTGGTGGGGCACCGACGGACAACTGCGCTACCTCGGTCGCGCCGACAACCAAGTGAAAATCCGCGGATTCCGCATCGAGCCCGGCGAAGTCGGCGCGGCCCTGAGCCGAATGGCCGGAGTCGACCAAGCCGTGGTCATCGCCCGCCACGACCACCCCGGAGACCCCCGCCTGGTCGGCTACTTCACCGGCAACGCCGACCCCACCGAACTACGCGCCGCACTAGCCACCCAACTGCCCCACTACATGGTGCCCACAGCCCTGATCCCCATCGCCGAACTGCCACTGACCGTCAACGGCAAACTCGACACACGCGCCCTACCCGCCGTCCAATACGGCCACACCCAACGCTACCGAGCCCCCGACACCCCCGCCGAACAAACCCTGGCCGCAATATATGCCCAGGTCCTAGGACTCGACCGGGTAAGCGTCGACGACTCCTTCTTCGACCTCGGCGGCGACTCCCTATCCGCCATGCGAGTGGTCTCGGCGATCAACACCACGCTGAACACCGATGTGGCGGTGCGAGTCTTATTTGACGCACCCACCGTCTGCGCCCTGGCCCAAAAGCTAAGGGCACCCGAGAGTTCGGTTGAGATCGTGCCCGTGGAGGTGCTCCAAGACGGTTGCGGTCTGCCGCTTTTCTGCTTGCCTCCCGGCGGCGGCATCAGCTGGGCTTACCGGAACCTCAGCCCTTACCTGGATTGCCCGATCGTCGGTCTGCAGCAGATCCACGACGGCCCGGAATCGGTTCGTGAACTCGCGAGTGCCTACGCCGACGCCATCCAAACTCACGATCCCGAAGGCCCCTATCAGCTTCTCGGCTGGTCGTTCGGCGGGGTCACTGCCCACCAGGTTGCCGTTGAGCTGCAACAGCGCGGCGCCGTTGTGGTGCGCCTGATAGCGCTCGACCCGATCCTCATCCGGGATGCATCCACCGCCACGGTGGTCAGCGAATCCGACGTCTTGGAGGCAATCCTGCAAGCGGTCGGAGTGGCTGCCGAACAGTACTGCCGCCTGCTGACGTACTCCCAAGCACAGACGTTGATTCAGCAGGAGGTAGACGCGGAATTCGCGCTGCCGTCGCGCCGACTTGTGCAGATCATGGTTGCCAACGCGAACACCAACCTACAACTCAATGCCCAACACCAGCCCGGCCTCTTCGCCGGCCGCATGGTCCTGTTCTCGGCACAACCGGTCCGCAGCGGCGCCGACCTTCAGCAATGCTGGCGGCAATATGTTGCCGGCGAAGTCACCGAATACCCCGTCAACTGCACACACGAAGAACTGCTCAACCCCGCCGCCCTCAAAACGTTCGGTGACCTGATCCGAGCGGCCCTGGACCAGCCGTGAAGGTCTACCGATCGATCGAGCCAGCCATTTTCGTTGAACGGCGACGCCCTCATCGACGGACTCTCCGGGCGCCACGCGGGCGCCAATCCACAACAAAAAGCGAATCGCATTCTAGAATTCCGGGCGCGACACGGGACTGCCCGCAGCTCCCGATCCTGAGCCAGACCGACCGTCGTTAACATCACCGACATCTACGTGTCCCCCGTTCGGGGGACACGTCCTCGCTATCCGGTGGACACGACATAAACATTCGGTGGACAAAGCGCTTATTTTCGAGCCTAATTAACATACTTGTTACATAGTCGAAATTCTTTAGCAACACGCCGCCCGGCATATTAGTTGCAGTAGGGCATAGTTTTACTCGTTAACTGCATAGCGACGACGATGTCGCGTCTGAGCACCCGGCCCAAGCGCTAGGCGGTTTTGGATGACCCTAGACCTCTCCATCGGGTTAAACGCCCTATGGGGTAGCGCTGCGCTGCCGCAGATCGAGACCGGCGCCGAAGAGTTGCTTCTCGCCGCCGACCGGGCGATCGAGGTCGCGGAGCTACGGGAGTTGGCTACGGCGCCCGCCACCGCCGGTGTTGTCGGCGACATCGCCCCACCAGTCGTGCTGGACTATGGCGCACTGCCTCCAGAGGTCAATTCAGGTCGCATGTATGCCGGCCCGGGAGCCGGGTCGTTGCTGGCCGCCGCGTGCGCATGGGACAGCCTCGCCGCCGAGTTGCACGTCACCGCGGCCGGCTACGATTCGGCGATCTCGGAGCTGACCGGCATCTGGTGGTTTGGTCCGGCCGCGGAGTCGATGGTGGCCGCCGTCCTGCCGTTCGCCAGCTGGCTCAGTGCGACCGCATCGGTGGCCGAGCAGGCGGGGATTCAAGCCCGCGCCGCGGCCGCGGCCTATGAGATGGCCTTTGCGCTGACGGTGCCGCCGCCGGTGATCGCGAGCAACCGGGCATTGCTGGCCGCACTGATCGCGACGAACTGGTTCGGGCAAAATTCGGCGGCGATCGCCGCCACCGAACTTCACTACGCCGAGATGTGGGCGCAAGACGCCGGGGCGATGTACGAATACGCAGGTAGCTCCGCGGCCGCCTCGCTTTTGGCGCCGTTCTCGCTGCCGCCGCAGACCAGCGATCCAAGCGGGTTGGCCAGGCAGGCCGCAGCAACAGCAAACAACTCCGGAACGACGGTGTCGAGGTCCAGCGCCAGCCTGGCGGGCAGGTCCAGCGCGGCCGCGCGACTCGGGCAACAGGCTTCCAGTGCCGCAGCGACGACGACGCCGACGTGGCAGGAACTCTGGATCGAACTGATGAGCTCGTTCACCACCGCCGAGGGGTTCGTCTACGACAGCGGCGGCTTCACTCTGATTGCCCTGTCGATATTCGGATCGTTGGCGTGGAAGAGCGGAGAAGCCGCGGCCGAGGGCGTAGCCGGTGCCGCCGGCATGGGTGGATTTGCCGCCTTCTCGGGCGGGTTGGCCCAATTTGGCGGGGCCCCGCCGATTGCCACCGCCGCTTTGGCCTCCAAGGTCGGGCCGATGTCGGTGCCGCCGACCTGGCCCGGTTCGTCGGCAGCGTCGACGGCGTTTTCGGCTGCCAATTCGGAGGTCGACACGATCGGGCTATTGGGCCTGATCACCGGCGTACCACCGCGCAACCAAGGTCAGGCGGGTCGCAATTTCGGCCGCCGCTACGGGGCCCGGCTCCGGGTGATGTGCCGCCCCCCGAACGCCGGATAGCACACAGAGTGCACAGAGCGCGCACACACAATTGAAAAACGACTCAGGCTTGACTGCCAGGTAATTCAAATAGCGGTCGAAAGATTTTTGAAAGCAGCAAAGAGGAAGTGATATGGCGACAATAATAGGTGAATCAGAGTTGCGATCGGCATCCCTGATTTATTGGCGCGATATCAGTTCGGACATGAGCGCCTCGACGGCGGGCCGCGACAAGGCAAGGAGTTCGTAGCGATGGATTTTGGGGCTTTGCCACCGGAGGTGAACTCCGGGCGCATGTACACCGGGCCGGGCTCGACGCCGATGGTCTCCGCCGCCTCCGCCTGGAACCGGTTGGCTTCCGAGCTCTCGTTCACCGCCGACGGCTACGAGCGAGTGATCAAGGCGCTATCCGGCGAAGAGTGGTTCGGACCGGCCTCCGCGATGATGCTGGAAGCGATCACGCCCTATGTGACGTGGATGCGCTCCACCGCGGTGCAAGCCGAACAGGCGGCCAAGCAGGCAGAAGCCGCGGTCGCCGCGTTTGAGGCCGCGTTCACCGGCGTGGTGCCCCCGCCCCTGATCGCGTCCAATCGCATGCAGCTGATGACCCTGATGGCGCGGAACATCTACGGGCAGTACACCGCCGAGATCGCTTCCCTGGAAGCGCAGTACGCCGAGATGTGGGCGCAGGACGCCAGGGCGATGTACACCTACGCGGGGTCCTCCGCGAGCGCCACAAAGATCACCGCGTTCACCCCGCCGCCGGAAACCGCCAATCCCGCCGCCTCGGCGCTGCAGTCCAATGCCACCTCCACCGCCGCGGCCACCGCGGCGGGCGCGGCGCAGAGCACGCTGGCCGGAGTCATTTCGCAGCTGCCGAACGCACTGACGAGCCTGACGTCGCCGATCGCCTCGGCGCTGACGTCGGCCGCCTCACCGGCGACGTGGATCGACTGGTTGGTCAACTGGTATCTACCGATTTCCCAGCTGTTCTACAACACGGTGGGTCTGCCGTACTTCGCGATTGGTATCGTTAGCAGCCTCATCACCTCCGAGCGGGCGCTCGGGTTGATCGGCCCCGAAGCCGAAGCCGAAGCCGCCGCCGCCGGTGCCGGCGCAGCGGAGGCCGCCGCCGGCGCCGCACCCGCAGCCTTGGGCGGCGCGGGGCCAATCGGTGCCGGGCTGGGCAACGCGTCCGCCCTGGGCAAGTTGTCGGTGCCGCCTTCCTGGCCGGGATCGGGCCTCGACGTGCCCCCAAGCGTGAGTGCGGGCGGCCCCCTGGCCAGCGACATCGTCAACCCGCCAGAGGCCTCCGCACCCGGAAGCCTGCTGGGCGGAATGCCGCTGGCCGGCGGCCCTGGCGGTGCCGCGGCCGGAGCCGGTCCCCGCTACGGGTTCCGGGTCACCGTGATGGCACGGCCACCGTTCGCGGGCTGACACTTTCCGCGCCATGTCATCGGTACCAGCTCGTCGTCGCTTCGGCGGCGTTGGCCGGCGCCCACCGATGACCGTGAGTTCGAGGCGGCATCGAGGCGACGGGCCTTGTCCGCCGATGGCGAGTTGCTAGGAGCCACAACCGTGCCAGACACCGGCCAGCAGGGCAGTTCCGACCAGCTCGACGCCAGGCTGCTGAAGATCGCCGGAGTCTGTGTCCTTGGCTCGATGATGGCGATCGTAGACACCACGGTCGTCACCGTCGCGCAGCGCACTTTCGTCTCCACCTTCGACTCCCCGCAGGCCATCGTCGCCTGGACGATGACCGGCTACACGCTGGCGCTGGCCGCGGTGATCCCACTGGCCGGCTGGGTAGCCGATCGGTTCGGCACCAAGCGCCCCTTCATCGCCTCGCTGCTGGCATTCAGCGCCGGGTCCCTGCTGTGTGCGTTGGCCCCAAACATCTCCGCTCTCATCGCTTTTCGAGTGATACAGGGTCTCGGCGGCGGGATGCTGATGCCGCCGGTTTTGACCATGCTGACCCGAGAAGCCGGTCCGGCGCGGCTCCGCCGGGTATTGGCCGTGCTCGGAATTCCCATGTTGCTGGGACCGGTCTTCGGTCCGGTGCTGGGCGGCTGGCTGATCGATCGTTTCGGCTGGGAGTGGATCTTCTGGATCAACCTCCCGATCGGGCTGATCACGGTGGGTCTTGCCGCCGTCGTCTTTCCCAAGGACCGCCCTGAACCTTCGGAATCTTTCGATGTCATCGGGATGCTGCTGCTATCACCGGGGTTGGCGACCTTCCTCTATGGTGTCTCGGCCCTGCCCGCAAGCGGCACCATTGCCGATCGCCATGTCTGGCTCCCCGCAGCCGTCGGCCTGGTGCTCATCGGTGGATTCGTGTTGCATGCCCTCTACCGGGCCGACCATCCGCTGATCGATCTACGCCTGTTCGACAATCGCGTGGTCACGCTCGCCAACGTGGCGATGTTTCTGTTCGCGGCGTCGTTCTTCGGCGCGGGGCTGCTATTCCCGAGCTACTTCCAGGAGCTGCTGGGCCAGACGCCGATGCAGGCCGGAATGAGCATGGTCCCGCGCGGACTGGGGGCGATGGTGACGATGCCGATCGCCGGCGCATTGATGGACAAGCGTGGGGCCGGAAAGATCCTGATGGTCGGCGTGGGGCTGATCGCGGCGGGGATGGGCCTCTTCGCCATCGGGGTCTCCCTCAATGCCGCCTATCTGCCGACCCTGGTCACCGGGCTGACGATCATGGGCCTGGGCATGGGCGCCACGATGATGCCCCTATCGGCGGTGGCGGTGCAGACGCTGACACCGCATCAGATCGCTCGGGGTTCAACCCTGATCAACGTCAATCAGCAAGTGGCCGCATCCATTGGAACGGCCCTCATGTCGGTGATCCTCACCAGCCAGTTCAACCGCAGCGCAAACATCTCCGCGGCGCACCGGATCGACAGCCTGCGCGCCGACGCTGCCCGCAGCGGCGTCCCGGTCGACCAGTCGCTGATGCCCGAACGAGCCAGCACCCCAGACTTCCCCCTCGTCCTGATGCACGACCTTTCGCACGCTTACGCGGTGGTGTTCGTGGTGGCCGTCGGACTAGTCGCGCTGATGTTCGTCCCGGTGGCATTCCTGCCGAAAAAGCCGCCGGCCGTCCGGAGGAATCCGCCGCCACAACCAGCAGAGCACTCCGACACCGAAGTCAATCGGTAGCGCGGCTGGCCCAGCGGCCTTCACAACACTTCGGTATAGGTGCAGGGCTCCGGCGTTGTTGATTAGCAGGCTTGTGAGCTGGGGAATTGTGGATTGAGGAGGTCTAGGCGGCGGTTGGCGGTCAAAGCGGTGATCCGGCAGGCTTCGGCGATGTTGTCGGCGCCGTTGAGGCGGTGCAGATTGATCGCGGTGTTGCGTAGCGTTGCTAGGACCTGTGCGCCGTTTCCGGTATGTGCCCTTTGACGGTCTTCGTCGAAGGTGACGTCGCGTATCCAGTGCAGGCTGTTCTCGATTCCCCAGTGTTGACGCATCCAGGTCATGATCGCGGTAGGGCGGGCGTGCTCGAACGGCAGGCTGCAGATGGCATAGACCACCTCCACGCTGCGCTGGTCGGTGGCGGTGATCAAACGTTCACGAGTGATCCGGATGATTTGTTTTGCGTAGGGGAAGCCGATTCCTCGTACAGCGGTGATGATTTGGAAGGTGCGGGTCTCGACCAGGGCTCCGGCGTTGTTGATTAGCAGGCTTGTGAGCTGGGGAATTGTGGATTGAGGAGGTCTAGGCGGCGGTTGGCGGTCAAAGCGGTGATCCGGCAGGCTTCGGCGATGTTGTCGGCGCCGTTGAGGCGGTGCAGATTGATCGCGGTGTTGCGTAGCGTTGCTAGGACCTGTGCGCCGTTTCCGGTATGTGCCCTTTGACGGTCTTCGTCGAAGGTGACGTCGCGTATCCAGTGCAGGCTGTTCTCGATTCCCCAGTGTTGACGCATCCAGGTCATGATCGCGGTAGGGCGGGCGTGCTCGAACGGCAGGCTGCAGATGGCATAGACCACCTCCACGCTGCGCTGGTCGGTGGCGGTGATCAAGCGTTCACGAGTGATCCGGATGATTTGTTTTGCGTAGGGGAAGCCGATTCCTCGTACAGCGGTGATGATTTGCAGGGTGCGGGTCTCGACACGGCCGTGGCCGCGGGAGTCGTCGGTAGCGGCTGCGGGCACCTCGGCCCAGGGCAGCGCGGTGATACGCGCAAGTATTTTGGCTTGGTTGGACTTGACGATCATCAGGTAGTGCGACTTCAAGGTGGCGCAGATCAACTTCGCGGTGACGACCTGGGTATGCATCGCATCCACGGTGACCAGCCACCGCAAGCTACCCGGCAGCAGCGTGAGCAGGGCACGTACGCAGGGAATTTCATTGCTTTTCTCGGCGACAGCGAGTTGACCGAGCACCAATCGGGCACGGTGGGCGAACACCGACACGAGATGCGTGGCTGTCGCTTTGGCGCGTAAAGCACCACGCAGCATCTTGCCGTCCAACGCGATCGGCACCAATCCACTGGGGTCGCTGCTGGCCACGTGTGCAGTGAAGTAACTGCCCATCCTGGCGTTGAGGTCGGCGGGGTCTAGCCGAGACAAAACAGCGCGGAAGGTCTTCTCACTGGGCCGCCGGAACCGGACCCCTAATTAGGCCAACACATCATCGGGAGCGGTGGCCGCCCATGTAGCAAAACCAGCATAGCCGCGCATCCCCGCGGCAGTGGCCAGAACCGCGATCGCCAACAAAGCCATCAGCGAATACCTCCGACCGCGTGGGTCCCTCGGGTCTGGCACCGAGGCCAACACATCGAGAAACTCCGATCCGATGAGCTCGCTGCGCTCACCAGGACTCCAGCGGTCGAACACCTCTGGAACCGACGACACAGGCAATACTGAAACGGTAGGCACGGGCAACTCCAGACCAACGACGAACAGTAACCAACTCGATCGTTCTCCAGATA
Organism: Mycobacterium liflandii; assembly: GCF_022354805.1. Classification (NCBI taxonomy): domain Bacteria; kingdom Bacillati; phylum Actinomycetota; class Actinomycetes; order Mycobacteriales; family Mycobacteriaceae; genus Mycobacterium; species Mycobacterium liflandii. The sequence continues at coordinate 3,837,263 of NZ_CP023138.1, forward strand.
GCCCGTGCCTACACTCCGGCCCCAATAGCGCGGCACCAAAGATCATCAACCCAGCTCACAAGCCTGCTAATCAACAACGCCGGAGCCCTGGATGAATACCGGATATCTCCCCTTCGGGCAGCAGGCGATATACATCTCGAACAGCCCCAGCGGCGTCGGGACCACCATCTTTCACAACTGACACGCAGGTTGCCGAGCGCCCACCCGATTTCCGCTGATGTCGACCGGGCGGACTGTCGCGATCGTGTCGTGTGCATGCCCAACCCGAAGTGACCACCGGCGTCGCCGGTGCGCCGCCTTGGCAGGGCTCCGGCGTTGTTGATTAGCAGGCTTGTGAGCTGGGGAATTGTGGATTGAGGAGGTCTAGGCGGCGGTTGGCGGTCAAAGCGGTGATCCGGCAGGCTTCGGCGATGTTGTCGGCGCCGTTGAGGCGGTGCAGATTGATCGCGGTGTTGCGTAGCGTTGCTAGGACCTGTGCGCCGTTTCCGGTATGTGCCCTTTGACGGTCTTCGTCGAAGGTGACGTCGCGTATCCAGTGCAGGCTGTTCTCGATTCCCCAGTGTTGACGCATCCAGGTCATGATCGCGGTAGGGCGGGCGTGCTCGAACGGCAGGCTGCAGATGGCATAGACCACCTCCACGCTGCGCTGGTCGGTGGCGGTGATCAAGCGTTCACGAGTGATCCGGATGATTTGTTTTGCGTAGGGGAAGCCGATTCCTCGTACAGCGGTGATGATTTGCAAGGTGCGGGTCTCGACACGGCCGTGGCCGCGGGAGTCATCGGTAGCGGCTGCGGGCACCTCGGCCCAGGGCAGCGCGGTGATACGCGCAAGTATTTTGGCTTGGTTGGACTTGACGATCATCAGGTAGTGCGACTTCAAGGTGGCGCAGATCAACTTCGCGGTGACGACCTGGGTATGCATCGCATCCACGGTGACCAGCCACCGCAAGCTACCCGGCAGCAGCGTGAGCAGGGCACGTACGCAGGGAATTTCATTGCTTTTCTCGGCGACAGCGAGTTGACCGAGCACCAATCGGGCACGGTGGGCGAACACCGACACGAGATGCGTGGCTGTCGCTTTGGCGCGTAAAGCACCACGCAGCATCTTGCCGTCCAACGCGATCGGCACCAATCCACTGGGGTCGCTGCTGGCCACGTGTGCAGTGAAGTAACTGCCCATCCTGGCGTTGAGGTCGGCGGGGTCTAGCCGAGACAAAACAGCGCGGAAGGTCTTCTCACTGGGCCGCCGGAACCGGACCCCTAATTAGGCCAACACATCATCGGGAGCGGTGGCCGCCCATGTAGCAAAACCAGCATAGCCGCGCATCCCCGCGGCAGTGGCCAGAACCGCGATCGCCAACAAAGCCATCAGCGAATACCTCCGACCGCGTGGGTCCCTCGGGTCTGGCACCGAGGCCAACACATCGAGAAACTCCGATCCGATGAGCTCACTGCGCTCACCAGGACTCCAGCGGTCGAACACCTCTGGAACCGACGACACAGGCAATACTGAAACGGTAGGCACGGGCAACTCCAGACCAACGACGAACAGTAACCAACTCGATCGTTCTCCAGATAGCCCGTGCCTACACTCCGGCCCCAATAGCGCGGCACCAAAGATCATCAACCCAGCTCACAAGCCTGCTAATCAACAACGCCGGAGCCCTGTTCCGTGGGTGCCTCCCACCGCGGCACCGTTGAGGGCGATGACGTTCATGGTGTAGCGAAGCCCCAGCCACTTCTTGGCGAGTGCGGCGGCAGCCTTGGCCTTGGCGGCCCGATCATCGGGGTTCATCAACAGCTCGACGGGGTCATAGCCAGGCTTGCGGTGAATGTCCACGCAGGGCGCGAACTCCGGGGCCCGATCATCATCGAGCCAGTAGTAGTAGGTAAACCACGCCGCAGGTTCGGCGACAGCCACCAACTCTCCGGCCCGGGGGTGATCAATCGACCACGCCTGCTGCTTGCTTCGATCCAGCACGTCGTCCACCCCGTCCAGCCGTTTGATCAGGCTGGCCACTGTGGCGATATCGGACTCATCGCGCACATACACGTGCGCCGCTTGATGGTCGGCCACCGCAAAAGCTCGCGAGGTCCAAGGATCCAGGTACTCGCGGCCCTGCTGGGTGTAGACCCTCAGATACCCCTCGGTCCTGAGCATCCGATTGATGTCCACCGGCCGTTGCGCCGCAGAGATCCCGTACTCGGAGACGACGATGGTCGTCAGGTCATGCTCCGCGGCGTAGCCCAGCAATGGCCCCAACGCCGTGTCGACATCGGCTGCCGCTGTGCTCGCGGCGGCCGAGTGCGGGCCGTAGCGTTGAAAGTCGTAGTCCAGATGCGGAATATAGGCGGTGAACAAGGTGGGTGAATAGCGCTGCAGAATCTCTATCGACGCATCCACCAGCCAGCGTGACGACGTGATGTTGGCGGTCGGACCCCAATACTGGAACAGCGGAAACATCCCCAGCTTGTCGGTCAAGATGTCGCGCAGGTCCGACGGGACGACATAGCAATCCGGGGACTTGCGTCCATCCTGGTGATACACCGGCCGCGGCGTCACGATCACATCGTTGCTGGCATTCATCGCATACCACCACCCGACGTTCGCCGAAGTGTATCCAGTGAAACGACTGGCCGCGGTCTCCCAAATCTTCTCCCCCCGCAACCAGCTTACTGCTCTGGCGCCACAGCAGAACTTCGCCCAGTTCACGGAAGTACCAGCCGTTGCCGACAATTCCATGCTGATTGGGCATCAAGCCGGTGACCATCGACGACTGCACCGAACAGGTGACCGCCGGAAACACCGGGTCCAGATGGCGCATCGCACCCCGAGCCGCCAACGCGGCGAGATTGGGCATGTTCGGCAACAGCGGCTCGGTGAGCCCCACCACGTTGATCAGCAGCACCCGTTGAGTCACGCCGGATCCCCTACCCGCAAAAGCTGGTCAAGCCAGCCGATCTCGCCGGCGATGTCTTCGGCCAGGCTGGCTTTGCGAAGCGACGCCGGAAGCACCTCCCAGGTATAGGTCTCGACCTCCACGTCGGCCCTCCCTGACAGCGTCCCGTTACTGAACATGGTCATCACCTCGGCCAGGATGTGTGAGGTGGTGCGCAGCGGCGCGGGCGGGTCGAGATGAAGCGGAACGTGGTAGTGCACCCTGGCACTACCCGATCTTGGTATCGACGGGTCCGCGAACGAAAGGTCATCACGAAACCACGGTTGCCCATCACCGGTGACACCGTTGACCTGGTGCAGGTACGGCGACCCCGACAACTCGGCAAAGGCTTGCCCCACACGCTCGTCTGCGAGGTCATCAATCTGGATTGCGTTGGATGCCTGGATCTTTACCACCTCGACTCCGATTCCGGCCAGCCCGCTCACTACCTCGCCCGGGGTCTCGTGCATCACGGCCAGGTGGCAGGTGTCCAAGCACAGACCCAGGTATCGGGGGTCCAGGTTGGCCCGGCCAAACCACTCGATTGCGTCCCGACAAGATCCGATGACGCAGCCCGGCTCTGGTTCGATAGCCAACCGGATCCGGCGCCCGGTGTGCTCTTCGATTTGCCGCAGCTCATCGCCGAGCGCCGACAAGTTGCGCAGCGCCGCCGCTTCGGACTCATCGCTCCACTGCTCAGCCCAGCCCAACGGCAGCGTCGAAATGGTGCCATGGTCCGTGTCGCCGAGTAGCTCGCTGAGCACCTCGGCACAGCAGCGCGTGTAGGCAATGCGTTCTGGCGTCGTCCAATCCGGCCGATACACGGCGTGCTTCACCGAGGTTCCGTGGAAGGAGCCATAGGGAAAGGCATTCATGGTCACCACAGCGAGCCCATGGTGCGCCAGAATCGCCGCCAGCCGACGGCGCGCGGCGGGGTCATCGGCCAGGCCGGCCATGGTGCGGGCGGGTAACCATAGCCCCACGCCCAGCGTTTCGACGCCGGCGAGTTCGCGTGCCGGCGCAAACACCGTTGCCAGCCGCTGTTCTAGTGCTGACATGTTCTCCGCTGCAACAACATTGCTGCAGTAGGACAACATCACGGCTTTTCCCCACGATTGATGGTGTTGCCGGCAAACGCCGCCTCCTGCTCATCACTGAGCAAGCGAAGCTGTCCGCTCTGGCTGTAGAACTCGACGGGATTGCGCCACAGCACCCGGTCGACGTCGTCGTCGGTGAAGCCCGCGGTCAGCATCGCCTGCGCGGTCTTGGCCGTCTTGAGCGGATCGGATCGCCCCCAATCCGCGGCTGAGTTGACGATCATCCGGTCCAGTCCAAACCGCTGCATCAGCACGACCATCCGTGCTTCGTCCATCTTGGTATCCGGATAGATGGAGAAGCCCATCCAACAACCGCTGTCGCGCGCGGGTTCAATGGTCACCTCATTGAGGTGGTCCAGCAGTACCAGGCCAGGGTCGATCCCTACCCGATCGGCCACTTCGATGCTGGCCAAAGTGCCGCCGAGCTTGTCGCGGTGAGGAGTGTGAACGAGCGCAGGAAGACCACGTTCGGCCGCCATCTCCAACTGTGTCTCGAATACCGCCGTTTCCTCCGGGGTCATCGAGTCGTAGCCGATCTCACCGACGGCAACAACCCCACTCTTCGACAGGTACCGCGGGATCTGATCAAGCACCTCCCGACATCGACTGTCGTTGGCTTCCTTGGGATTGAGCGCGATGGTGCAGTTGTGGGCAATCCCGAACTGTGATGCCCGGTAGCGTTCCCAGCCGATGAGGCTGTCGAAATAGTCGATGAATGAGGACGGGCCGGTGCGAGGTTGCCCCAGCCAGAAGGCCGGTTCGACGACCGCGCGCACACCCGCTCGATGCATCGCTTCATAGTCGTCTGTGGTGCGTGATGTCATGTGGATGTGCGGGTCGAAGATCCTCACTTCAAAGCCTCCGCTTCGGTAGCACACAATCGTTGCAGCAGCTGGGCATCGGCCGGGATCATTCGGCCGGCCGCAGCGCGTTCACTTGCGTAATCCGTAGCCATGCGACCCAACTCGGTGTCAGCGCGACTGCGCAAGCCCGATACGCCGCGCAGTGGGACACCCATGAAGACCAACTTCATCACTCCGTCACGCCACCTGTGCTGGGCCAGGAATCGGGCGCCGAACCCGCCGAGCGCCGCGGCGACCAGGCGCGGATCGTTGCACCGCAGGGCATCTTCGGCGAGGCCCACACCGACCCTGGTCGCGTCGGGCCCCAGCGTCTCCTCCGATGCCGCAGTCTCGAGACCGCAGAAGACGCCGAGGCGCTCGTCGCTATCGCCCCACCGGTATAACTTGTCGATCAGCGGGCCCGCGGTGACGTCCGGGGTTTCGGCCACCAGAGTGGCAACCAGTCGCCCGCGCGCCAAGACAGTAGCCTCATCCGAGGAGGCCGGCATCTGGCACTGCGCGCCGGAGAAGAGCTCCAGAACCTTCTCGGGGTCCCGCCGTAGCACCACGGCGGCCTCCGCGATCCACGTGCGAACCTGCAGGGGCAGCTGGGCAAGCTTGATCGAATTCATGCTGCGGCGCGCCACCTTGGGTGCGTCATGGGCGTGTCGGGGCAGCTCGACGGAAGCCACCCCGGCGAAGCCCGCGACCTGCAGAGCGTCCATCACCGCACCTAGATCCACTGCGCCGTAACCGAATTCGAGGTGTTCATGTTTGAGCGGTGTCATGTCGTCCAGGTGGACGTTGACCAGCTTGTCCCCCAGTTCCGCGATTGCCGCCTCGGCCCCGGCGGGCTCGGTCATCACGCAGTGTCCGACGTCGAGCGTGATGCCAAGTCGCGCAGGATCACCCAACTCGCTGCACAGCCCCAGCGCCTGTTGGACGGTTTCCACAAACATGCCCGGTTCGGGCTCGAAGCCCAGCATGACCGACTTGCGGTCTGCGTACTCCACCAGGCGAGAGAGCCTGCTGAGCAAGAGGTCACGCGTGGTGGCGGCGTCACTGTAGCTGACCGAATATCCTGACCATAGCGATACGCAGGTTGCCCCCAGTTCGGCAGCGATATCGATTGCCCGCTGCAAGAACTCAATGCGCGGCTGCGCGGCGACATCGACCAGTGACGGTTTGTGTTTGTTGTGCGGATCCAGCAGATAGCGGGCGCCCGTCTCGATTGCCACCGTCAATCCGTATGTGTCCAGCAGGCAACCCAGTGCATCGAGTTGCGCGCCGAGATCGGAGTCCATAGGCCGCACGTGCGGATAGCCAACGGTCAAGGCGACGGCGCTGTAACCCTCTTCGGCGATCAAAGCAAGCGCTTCAGCAATCGGATGATCAGCCAAGCTATTGGTGTTGTAGCCAACGTGCATCAGGTCACCTCGGTGGGTTTCGGCGCAGAAACTTTCAGCCGCAGGCCAATAGCAAGACCGCACAGCGCAAGCATGGTGCGCGACCGCGGTGAGCGCGCGGCCAGCATGGCCTGTACCGCGATCATCGAGGCGATTCCGCTACGTACCGCGCTGCGAATCGCCTCAGCGGTGGGTTGCTGCCACGCGTTCCACAACCCGGGCCCGAATGCCCAGGAGTAGACCGCAACCGGCAGCGCCACGCGGTATCCAGCTGGCCCATCGGCTGTGGCGGCAACGGCCGATGTCGCCACCGCCGCAGCGGCACCTCCTACCAGAGCCGGCATGCGGCGGTCGGATCCCGTTACCTCGCTGCGGGATAGCACCGTGATCGCGGTGGTGTGTAGGCCGATGACCGAGGCGGGAATCAGGGCGCGGCGATAATGTGGGGCGGCGCCAAGCATGACATCGAAGAACCGGCAGCCCGACATCACCAGGGGCCCGGCCGCGGTGTCCTTGGCAGCCACGTCGTAGGCCACCACACACAGCGTGATGCGGCCCGCGGCGGCCAGGCCCCGGCGGCCTCCCGCCGCCGCTGCGGCGACTCCGGCGGCGGCCAAGATGGTGGCCGCCGACAGCGCCGCCGCGGGTGACACGTCGCCGGAGGGAATCGGACGCTCGGGACGCTCAACGGCGTCACGCTTGCGGTCGGCCCAGTCGTTGAGCACCATCCCGCTCCAATACAACAGGGCGGATGCCAGCGGTAGCGCCAGGCGCCGTCCTCCCAACGGGCGTCCTGACCACATCGCGCCAACGACGCTGTCACCGAGAACGGTAAGTGCAGCAGGCGCCCTCATCAGGTCGAGGTACGCCTTGGGTTTCACAGCTCAGCTGAATCCGGTGTCGAGAAGGAGTTGGCCCACTGGTGCAGTGCTTCGTACTGCGCCGCCAGGGAGTGCGTCGAGGATCCCCACGGCTCCTTGAAAAAGAAGCCGAGCTCCCCCACCACGCCCTGCGCGCCTCGCATTCGGGCCATCGACAGAAGTCGTGCCACGTCGAGAACCAGCGGCGCAGCCAACGCGGAATCCGGTGCAGAACAGGTAGTTTGCAGCGTGATCTGGCCGCCCAGAAATCCCGTTGCATGGATGAAGTCCCACGCAACCTTGGTTTCCCCCAGATCGGGCACGTAGTCGATGTGCAGCGGAGCGGTGACATGGCCGCCGAGCATCTGCTGGATGCCGCGCTGCTTGCTGGCGAGCTTGGACTGCACCGCGACCGGGTCGGCCAAGGTGGCGCCGTCACCGCCCCCCAGCAAGTTCGACCCGGCCCATGAGTGAACGTTCATCGCGCGGCTGGCAAACATCGGCGCCAACACCGTGCGCAGCAAGGTCTGGCCTGTTTTGGCATCCTGACCCGCGTAGCTGATGTCAGCCTCGGCAGCGAGTTGGCGCAGCGCGGGGATACCCAAAGACGGCGACGGCGTGAAACAGGCATAGGCGGCACCGGTACGTATCGCGGCCAGCGCCGTCAGCGCACTCGCCGGCAGCAGCGCTCGGTTCTTCTCGCCCAGCGCCAGACGCAACAGTTGCGGGTCGCGATACTCCGGTAGATCGGCAACCGGCGGCTGGGTCGACGCGACATCGATGACAACCAAACCATCCAAACCATGACGCGAAACGAACGAGGCCATCGCATCGCAGAGCCGGTCGATCAGTTCGGCTTGGGTGCTCGCACCCGCACTGCAGGGATCCGGCGTGGCCACACAAGAAGGACCCACGATCTCGTCGTCGGTGGCTGCCAGCCGATCGGAGAGTGTGGCCACCACCTGGTGCGGCAGAAGTCCGGCTTCAACCAGGGTTTCCGCGCGTTTGACCAACGAGGTGGTGGACAGGTCTCGTCCGCCCACCACAAAATCGGAGTAGTTCGGCAGCGGCACGTCGGCAAAGTCGGCATTCGAAGTCACACAACCGGTTTCAGATACCAGACCCGCGCTCAGCGCATACAAACCGACGATCGACGTAGTTGCCACCGACCCCCGGGCGCCGCTGAGCCACAGACCGCAGCGCTGGCCTGCGGTTGCCTCGGATCTGGCGCGATCGCGATTCATAGCCGTGCTCACTTGTTCGACAATTTCTTGAAAATTTGGCGTGTCAAACTAGCTTTTCCAAACAATTGATGCTAACCTTGAACAGGTCGAAAGTGCATGGTCAAATGGCGCGCGATGTGACGAAATCAACTGGCCCACGAAAGCGGTAGCGTGGACTCGATGAGGCTCAACGCACGCTTCGCTCCGTTGCGGTGGTCGGTATTGCGCCTGGCGCTGGCATTTCGCACCCTGCTCAGAACGGGCCAGGTCGGCGACGGCCGCGGCTGTCGACTATGTGCTCGCGCATGCCCGCGCCGGCGATATCGACGACGTGCTGGCCACCATCGACAAGTTCGCCTACGAAAAGCGACAAGTTCGCCTACGAAAAGTCCATCCTGGTCAACGTCGGCGACGAGAAGGGACTACTACTCGATGCCGCGGTGCGGCGCGCCGATCCGGCACTGGCGCTGGAGCTGGGTACTTACTGCGGGTATGGCGCGCTGCGGATCGCGCGGGCCGCACCGCAGGCCAAGGTGTACTCCGTCGAACTCGCCGAAGCCAACGCCGCCAACGCCCGGCAGATCTGGGGTCATGCCGGCGTTGCCGATCGCGTGACATGTGTCGTGGGCACCATTGGCGACGGCGGACGCACCCTGGACGCACTCGCGACCGAGCACGGATTCGCCCCCGGTGCGCTCGATTTCGTCTTTGTCGATCACGACAAGAAGGCCTACCTCGACGACCTGCAAAGCATCCTGGACCGGGAGTGGCTGCATCGGGGCTCGATCGTGGTGGCCGACAACGTCAAGGTGCCCGGCGCTCCCGAGTACCACGAATACATGCGGCACCATCAGGGCACGCTATGGGACACCACCGAGCACAAGACCCACCTCGAGTACCAGACCCTGGTATCGGATCTGGTGCTCGAATCCGACTACTTGGGGTGACTGGCGCTAGGTGGCCCGGGGGTGCGCGCCCGCCCACACTTCGCGCAGCGCGTGCACGGTGACCAGCGTGTAGATCTGCGTCGTTGTCACCGAGGCATGACCCAGAAGCTCCTGCACCACCCGGACATCCGCGCCGCCTTCCAGCAGATGAGTCGCAAACGAATGGCGCAGCATGTGCGGCGATACCCCCGAGGTGATGCCGGCACGTTCGGCCGCATCCTGCAACACCTTCCAAGCGCTTTGGCGCGACAGGCGACCGCCGCGCGCGTTGAGGAAAATCGCCGGGGTGCCGCGGCCGCGGCGGGCGAGCTCCGGACGTCCGCGCACCAGATAGGCGTCCAAGGCTTGTACCGCGGGACGCCCCACCGGCACCAGCCGCTGCTTACCGCCCTTGCCCTGTAACAACACCGTCCTGGCCTGCGTATCGATATCGTCGACATCGAGTCCGACCGCCTCGGAGATCCGAGACCCGGTGGAATACAACAGCTCCAGCAATGCCCGGTTGCGCAGCGTCAGCGGGCCGTCCGCCGGATTGTCGCCACCGGCACCTTCGAGCAGGGCCAGCACCTCATCGATGGTCAGACTCTTGGGCAGCCTTCGGCCCGGTGTGGGCGGACGCACGGCGCGCGCCACATCCAGCGCGGCCAGTCCCTCCGCGGCCGCGAACCGATGCAACCCGCGCACCGCAATCAGCGCTCGGGCCGCCGACACCGCCGACAGCCCGAGCACTCCGGATTCGGGATCTCCCCGTCGCAGGGCGACCAGGAACTCGCTCACATCGTCCTCGCCCACCTTGGCTAAATCGGTGATCCCCCGATCTTCGAGGTGCTTGGAGTAGCGGCGCAGGTCCCGCCGGTAGGAGCTCAACGTGTTGGCGGCAACGCCACGTTCGATCGCTAAATGGTCGAGATAACCCTGCAACTGCGTGTCCAGGGTCAGGGTGCTCACCGCGAGTTCTTCCGCGCCATGAACGCCGTCGGTCTGTCGATCCAGGGACTGTCCAGCGGGCGCGGCTGGGCCAGCCCGGTGGAGATGGAGTGGGCGGCCAAAACGCCGGCCACCGCGATGGCGTTGACGATCTCGCCGGTGAACACCTTGCTCACCGCCTCGGTGAGGGGAAACCACCGCACCGTCATATCGGCTTCTTCGTGATGCCCCTCGGGCTGCTCGACTTCGCTGAGCCCGGTGGCCAGATAGACCCGCACCGACTCGTCGCTGAATCCGGGCGCGGAGTCCAGGTCGATGAGCACCTGCCAGTGCTCGGCCTGCAGACCCGCCTCCTCATGCAGTTCGCGCGCCGCGGTGACATGGGAGGGTTCTCCCGCGGCATCGCGCAGCCCGGCGGGAAGTTCCAGCAGCCGCCGCCCGAACGCGTGGCGGTACTGGTAGACCATCGGGATATTGCCGTTGTCATCCATCGCGACGATGGCAACCGCTCCGTAATGCTCGATGACTTCACGCACGGCAGTGGTGTCACCGGGCATCCGCACCCGATCTCGACGCAGCGCGAAAATGGCCCCCGTATATAAGGTTTCGGACGAGATCGTCTCGAAGTCGTGCTCAGCCACGGTTTGCGGGCTCAGGTATCGACTGCCCGACCTGATCGCGCCCCTCAGCGCCGTTGGAAACCCGCTCGGGCATCTCCACCGGCAGCAGCTCGCCCTCTTTGTAGTCAATAGCCGCCTTGACGAACGCGGCGAACAGCGGATGCGGCCGGGTAGGCCGGCTCTTCAGCTCGGGGTGAGCCTGGGTGCCCACCACGAACGGGTGTTGCTCGGGCGGATATTCGACGAACTCCACCAAGTGGCCGTCAGGTGAGGTCCCCGAGAAGCGCAGCCCACTTTCGGCAATCCGCTCCCGGTAGGCATTGTTGACCTCGTAGCGGTGCCGGTGCCGTTCGGACACCTTGGTCGATTGATATGCCTCGGCCACAATGGAACCCGATTCCAATACGGCGGGATAGGCACCGAGCCGCATGGTGCCGCCCAGATCGGCCTGGCCGGACACGATGTGTTCCTGATCGGCCATCGTGGAGATCACCGGGTCGGGTGTACCGGGTTCGAACTCGGCCGAATTGGCCTCGGTCAGCCCCACCGAGCGGGCGGCTTCGATCACAATGCACTGCAGCCCCAGGCAGAGCCCGAACACCGGCAAACCGCGCGACCGCGCGTAGCTGATGGCGCTGATCTTGCCCTCGATGCCCCGGATACCGAACCCGCCGGGAATCAGTACCCCGTGGACGTCGCCCAAGGCGCTGGCGACGCCGCCGTCGGTCTGGCAGTCGTCGGAGCCCACCCAGCTGATTTCGACCTTGGCCCGATGTTTGAATCCGCCGGCCCGTATTGCCTCGATGACCGACAGGTAAGCGTCGGAAAGCTCAACGTATTTACCCACCAGAGCAATTCGAACCGTTTCCTTTGGTTCGTGCACCCGGCGCAGCAAGTCGTCCCACTCGGTCCAGTCGACGTCGCGGAAGGGCAGGTTGAGCCGGCGCACCACGAACGCGTCGAGTTCCTCGCGATGCAACACCTTGGGGATGTCGTAGATCGAGGGCGCGTCCGGGGTGGAGATGATGCCGTCGATGTCCACGTCGCACATCAGGGCGATCTTGTTCTTAAGCGCTTCGGGAACATCACGGTCACAGCGCAGGATGAGTGCGTCCGGAGTGATACCGATGCTGCGCAGTGCGGCCACCGAGTGCTGGGTCGGCTTGGTCTTGAGCTCCCCCGAGGGGGCCAGGTACGGGACCAACGACACATGGAGAAAGAAGACGTTCTCGCGCCCCAGGTCGTGGCGCACCTGGCGGGCGGCCTCGAGGAATGGCTGAGATTCGATATCGCCTACCGTGCCGCCGATTTCGGTGATGACGACATCGGGGCGGCGGCCGTCCGCGTTGGGCTCGGCCATCGCCATGATGCGCCGCTTGATCTCGTCGGTGATGTGCGGGATCACCTGAACCGTGTCGCCGAGGTACTCGCCACGGCGCTCCTTGGCGATCACCGTCGAATAGACCTGCCCGGTGGTGACATTCGCCGACCCGGACAGGTCTCGATCCAGGAATCGCTCATAGTGGCCGACGTCGAGGTCGGTTTCGGCGCCGTCTTCGGTGACGAAGACTTCACCGTGCTGGAACGGGTTCATGGTGCCCGGATCGACATTGAGATACGGGTCGAGCTTCTGCATGGTCACCCGCAGACCGCGGGCGGTCAGCAACTGACCGAGGCTGCTTGCCGTCAGTCCTTTGCCGAGTGAAGAAGCGACACCACCGCTGACGAAGAGGTGCTTAGTAGCGGTTTGCGGATGCCTACGCAAGTGAGCGACCTCCGTGAAGACGGGCAGGGTTTGAATTCTTCGGACATTCCTAGCCGCAACCAGCTAGGCCTGCCGACCCACGGAAACCCACCCTAACATCCGCATCGCCAGCCCGCGGATAACACGCCCGAGTGGAGTTACTGAGCGACCGTGACCGACGTCGCACCGTGGCCGGTGCCGTACTGCCCCGGATGACCGCCGTTGATGAGATCGTGCAGGGCAAGGATCGTGGTGATCCGCCCGGGGGCAGCGTCTACATCGTCGACCGTGCTGATGGTGGCCGCCATCCCGGCATCGGCCCGGGCCACCGCGACGGCCGCGGCGCCGGTCGAGGAGCCGTCCCGACCGGCGAGCACGGTGCCGGACCCGTGCGGCGCCAGCGCCGCGGCGAATCGCGCCACGCTGGCGCCCTGGTTGCCGGCATCGGCGGGCAGCGCGCCGCCGGTGATCACGATGGCGGCGTTTGCTGCGCCGATGTGATCGCTGGGCTGATAGGTGATGAAGCCGGTTTCCCGCAGGGCGCCCAGCACGGTGTCGCGCTGGGCGTCGTCCACTCCCGGGCCCGCCGCCGGGTCCGGTTTGGCACTGGTCAGCAGGGCGATCCCGAGCAAGTCCCCGGCCTGCGATCCCTGGTCGACGAGCTTGGTGCTCAGTTGCGTGCCGGGCGGCAGGACGGTCGAGTCCACCACCGAGCGCAGCTTCTCCGCGGAGTTGGATTCGACGAACTCCTGGGTCAGCGACACGGTTCCGGGCACCGAGCCCCCGGCCTGCGCGACGATCTTTGTCACCGCGGCGACGTCGTCGTCACTGGCATCCGGAGTCCGGAAGATGATCACCGATTTCCCGGCAAGAGCGTCATGGACGATGCGGCCCAGCATCTGATTATCGAAATCGTTTGCTGCGCTAAGTTTCTCGTTGAGAGCGTTGCACTGATCATTGAGAGTGCCGATCTGCGTATAGAGATCGCGCTTCTCGTTACGCAGACTCGACAGCAAGGTGTCCGAGAAGAAGCCCGAACCCAGCACCACCCCGATCGCCAGTGCCAGAAAGACAGCCGCCAGCGAGATCGCGTGTTGGCGTAACGAGATCATAGAAGCACCGTCCTCGAAAAGTTAGGTGACCAGGTGCTGCACCCAAAGGGAGAAGCGGTTCCAGTAGTCGACGATCCAGTGCACCACCACCCCATCGGTGCGTGACACCCACAAGACAACGATGATGGCGATCAGCATCGTCAGGGCCAACAACGCAATCGCCCCGGCCGAAATGTGGTTGCGGTACAGCGTTGCGACGGCTTTGGCGTCAACCAGCTTCTCCCCCACCCGCAGCCGGGTCAGGAAGGTCGACGGGTTGCTCTGCACCCGGGTGCGGTCGAAGAACGTCTCGATGTTGGCGTTGTGACCGGCGGTGACCAGCAGCGCCGCGCCGTGGTGATCGGCTAGCAGCAGCGCCAGATCGGTGGCCGAGCCGGCGGCGGGAAATGTCATCGCACCGACCCCGAGATCCTGGATCCGCTCGAGCCCCGGGGCGTGGCCGTCCGCATCGGCGGGCAACACCACCTGGGCACCGCACTTGAGCACCTCGGTGCTGATCTGGTCGGGGTCGCCGACGATGAGCTGCGGCCGGTAGCCCGCCTTGCGCAACACGTCAGCGCCGGTGCCGACACCGACCAGAACAGGCTGGTACTCCTTGATGAACGGCTTCAAAGACTTCAGATCATCGGCGGCGCTCGGCTCTTCGGCGACGATCACCACGTGCCGGCGGCGCATGTCGACGTCGATATCGGGAATGCCGATTCCGTCGATCAACAACAGGCTTTCGCTGCGGATGAACTCAATTGTGTTGCCGGCGAACGCCTCCAGGTGGGCAGCCAGTCCGCTCTTGGCCTCCCGCATCAGATCGGCAATGTCATGATCGGTGCGCTCGGTGCCGCGGATCAGCCGCCGGTCACCCGAGTACACGCCGCCCTCGTAGAGGCGGACCTTGGACCCGTCCTTGACCTTCTTGAAGATCTCCGGCCCGGTCTCGTCGATGAGGGTGACGCCGTTGTTGACCAACACCTCGGGGCCCAGGTTGGGATAGCGGCCCGAGACCGACGACGAAGCGTTGACGACGGCGGCCACACCGGATTCCACCAGCGCGTCTGCGGTAATGCGGTCCAGGTCCAGCGCATCGAGGACCACGATGTCACCGGGACACACCCTGCGCAGCAGTCGGTCGATATTCCGATCAACCCGGGCGGTGCCGATCAAGCCGGGCCGAGCGGTGTTACGGGACAGAAGCGCAGACATCTTCATGGGGGCGATTCTGTCGGTGAAGCGCGGCCTAGGCGGGGAGGCGCGCCGTAACATCAGCCCCATAAGTTATATGTCGTCACACCTGTCACAACCCCATTGCGGGGTTGTTCGCCGAATTGTTGCCGTACTTCAACAAGACAGCGACGCGCGCTGACTAATCGCCGGCTAATCCTTGTCGTTCCGCGCGGTATCGAGCAGCTCACGGGCATGCGCACGACCGCTGTCGGACTCCCCGAGCCCGGCCAGCATCCGGGCCAGCTCGCCGACGCGCTCATCGTCGGAGAGCCGCCGCACCTCGCTGGCACCGCCCTTGGTGCAGTGCACCATCAGATGCACGTCGGCGTACGCGGCGACCTGCGGCAGGTGCGTGACGACGATGACCTGATGAGTGCGCGCCAGCCGCGCCAGGCGGCGCCCGATCTGGACTGCCGCCCAGCCGCCGACGCCGGCGTCGACCTCGTCGAAAACCATCGTGGTGCCGGCCGCCGATGCCGCCAGCACGACCTCGAGCGCCAGCATCACCCGGGACAGCTCGCCGCCGGACGCGCTCTTGGCCAGCGGCAGCACCGTCATTCCACGGTGCGCCGCGAAGCCGAATTCGACCAGGTCGACGCCGTCACCACCGGCGCGCACCCGCTCACCGGTCGGCAAGGTCAACGCGGCGGCATCGTCCTCGTCAGCCACCTCGACGCCGACGGCGATGGTGAATTCGGCATCGGCCATCGCCAAAGCGGACAGCTCGGCGGTGACCTCCTTGGCCAGCCGCTTGGCCGCCTTGGCCCGCGTCTTGCTGAGCTCGGCCGCCGCCTGCGCGACTTCATGCTCCAGCTCGCCGGCACGGCGTTGCAGCGCTGCCAGACCTTCCTCGGACACGTCGAGTGCGGCCAGCCGGGCGCGTGAGTCCTGCGCCCACGCCAAGACCCCGTCGATGTCGGCGGCATACTTGCGGGTCAGCGTGCGCAATTGCGCTTGGCGAGCCAGCTTGGTGTCCAAAGCGCTGGCGTCGGCCGGTAGGGCATCCACATAGGAGCCGAGTTCCCCGGCCGCATCGGAGACCACCGCCAGCGCGTCGCTGACCTGCTTGGCCAGGGCCTGCAGGGTGGCGTCGTCGCTGGATTCCAGGGCCGCTCGGGCCCGGCCCAGACACTCGGCGGCACCGGTCCCGAATGCTTCTTCCGATGCGCCCGACAACGCGGCGCGCGCCGCCGACGCGGCCTCGCGCAGGGTGTCCAGCTCGGAGAGCCGCGCGATGTCGGCCACCAACGCGTCGTCTTCCCCGGGCTGCGGGTCGACGGTGTCGATCTCGTCGAGCGCAAACTGCAGCCGATCCGCCTCCTGGGCCAGCTCTCGGGCCCGGTTGCGGCGGTCCAGCAGATCGCGTCGTGCCGACAGCCAGGTGTCACGCAGCTTGCGGTAGCGCTGTAGTGCGCTGGCGCTGGTCGCAAAGCGGTCCAACGCCCCGCGCTGTTCCTCGGGCCTCATCAGCCGCAGCTGGTCGTTCTGCCCATGCAGGGCGAGGAGTTCGTTGGTGAAATTGCTTAACGACTTGGCCGGCACGCTGCGCCCGCCCAGATACGCCCGCGAGGAACCGGAGCTGCTGACCGACCGCAGCGCGATCACGCTGCCGTCCTCGTCACGATCTGCCCCCGACGCGTCGAGCATGTGATCCAGGTGTGCGGTCGCGCTCTGGTCGAGATCGACGGTGGTGAAACGGCCCTCGACGACCGCGCGGTCAGCACCCGAGCGAACCCGGTTGGCGTCGGCGCGGGCACCGCCGAGCAGGTGCAGTCCGGTGACCACCATCGTCTTGCCGGTGCCTGTCTCGCCGGTCAGCACGGTCAGGCCACGATCGAACTCCGCGGTCGCGGCGCTGATGGCGCCAAGCGATTCAATTCGTATCTCGGTCAGCACAGGTGCGAGCCGCTATTTCCCGCGCCAGCCGGTTACCGGCAGGCGGAACTTGTGAACCAGGCGATCGGTGAACGGCGCGCTGTCCAGGCGGGCCCACTTCACCGGGGTATCGCAACGGGTCACCTCCAGCCGGCTGCCGGCCGGCATCAACATCTCGCGGCGACCGTCGCAGAACACCATGGCGTCGTGCCCGTCCGGCTCGATCTCGACGGCGATCGTGGCTTCGGGGCTGGTCACCATCGGCCTCCCGAACAGGGCGTGGGCGTTGTTGGGCACCACCAGAATCGCTTCCAGATCCGGCCAGAGCACCGGACCACCCGCCGAGAAGGCATAGGCGGTGGATCCGGTCGGAGTCGACACCAACACCCCGTCACATCCGAACGCCGACACGGATCGCCCATCTATTTCGACGACCACCCCCAGCACTCCCAGCCGGGGTCCCTTTTCCAGGCTGACCTCGTTGAGCGCCCATCCCTTTTCGAGGTCGCAGCCGGCCTTGCGCACGACGACGTCCAGCGTCAGGCGTTCCTCTACCCGGTAGTCGCGCGCCACCACATGGTCGAGCACCCGGTCGATGGCCTCGGCCTCGGCTTCGGCCAGGAAGCCGATCCGCCCCAGGTTGACGCCGAGCACCGGAATCTGCGCGTTGCGGGCCAGCTCAGCGGCCCGCAGGAAGGTGCCGTCGCCGCCGAGCACCAAGACCAACTCGCAGCCGTCGGCGGCGCGCGGATCCGCGTCAACCACTTCGATATCGATGCCCAAGGCCCGCATGTCGTCGGGCGCCAGATGCAGCGACCCCCGGTCTACCGCCTCCGCCGAGAGCACCCGAAGGGCAATACCGTTGTCACCCAGGACCTTCTCAACCCGTCGTGCGGTTTCAGTGGCTTCGTCGCGCCCGGTGTGGACCACCAGCAGGACGGTACGGGTGGCGGTCACTGCGGGCCTCGTTCCGCGTGCCCGGCCGGTTCTCGGCCCGGACCTTCGGCCACGGCAGTTTGGATCGCATCCGAGAGCGTGTCATCGGACAACGGCCGATCGGTCTGGGCGCGCAGCCACAGGAAGTATTCGACGTTTCCCGACGGACCGGGCAGGGGGCTTGCCGTGACACCGACGGTGTGCCAGCCCAGCTCCCCGGCGCGCCGCGCGACCGACAGCACCGCCCCGGCGCGCAGGGCGGGATCTTGCACCACTCCGCCAGCACCGACCTGGCCCTTGCCGACCTCAAACTGTGGCTTCACCATCGGAACGATATCGGCGTGCGGCAAAGCACACGCAGCCAGCGCGGGCAACACCGTGGTCAGCGAGATGAACGACAAATCGGCCACCACCAGGTCGACCTGCCCGCCTATGGCCGCCGGGGAAAGATCGCGAACGTTGGTCCGCTCGATGACAATCACCCGCGGATCCGTTCGCAGTGACCACGCAAGCTGGCCGTACCCGACGTCGGCGGCGACCACCTCGGCGGCGCCGCGGTCCAACAGCACCTCGGTGAACCCCCCGGTCGACGCGCCCGCATCAAGACAGCGACGGCCGTGCACGTCAATGCCGAAAGCGTCCAAGGCACCGATCAGCTTGTGGGCTCCGCGTGATACCCAGCCGCGTTCGCTGTCGGCAGCAACCGTCAGCGCGGCCGTAGCCGCCACGGCGGTGGCCGGCTTCACCGCCGGCAGGCCATCGATACGCACTTTGCCGGCGCTGATCAATTCCGCGGCCTGTTGGCGGGAACGTGCGAGTCCCCTGCGCACCAGCTCGGCGTCAACGCGGGTACGCCGTGCCACGCCGCACTCAACCTTTCTCCGCCGACTCCAAGGCCTGCAACAACACGTCGTGTGCCTCTGAAAGGCGACGGGCAATGTCTTCCAGCTCAGCCAGAGACGGCCCGTTTGCACCATCCGCGACCTCGGGCAATTGAGCGAGTAGCGATTCGATTTCTGTGCGAATTTGGTCAGGATGAATAGTCATCGGACTCCCTACGCTAGTTGGCCGCTACTCGCTGTGCACCAGGGACCAGCGGTGCAGGCCCTCCCACGCGTGGTCGTCACCGCCGTTCACGGTGAACGGCCGGCCGTCGAACTGGGCATCCCACACCGCGCACGCGACGGCACGGACGATCGACAGATCGTCGCCCGCCTGCTCGCCGTTGGCACTGACCGTCACCGCCGCGCCGTCGACCTGCACTCGCCAGCCGGCCTGCGGTGCTACCGCCAACGTGGCGCGGTCCTGGCGCAGCGAGCGCAGGTCATGGCCGATATATGTGGGCCGGCAAACGGGATCGGCATGCACCGCATCCCGTGCGCTGCTGACCCCGGTGAGAACCATGAGACTGGGCAACCCGGCGGCGTTGGCCCCCTCGCTATCGGTGTCCAGCCGGTCGCCGATCACCAGCGGAGCACGGAAGTCGCCACGCCCCACGGCGTCTTTCATCAGTTGTGGCCCGGGCTTGCCCGCCACCTGGGGCTGTGCGCCGGTGGCGGTTCGCAGCGCGGCCACCAACGATCCGTTGCCCGGCAGCAGACCGCGCTCGGTGGGCAGCGTTTTGTCGACATTGGCGGCCACCCACAACGCGCCGGCCCGGATGGCCAGCGCCGCCTCGGCAAGCTCGGGCCACCCGATGGTCAGGGAAAGCCCCTGGACGACCGCATCGGGTTGGTCCTCGAAACGGCGCACCGGACGCAGACCGGCCGCGCTGATTTCGTCGGCCAACGCGTCGGTGCCCACGACCAGTACCTTCGAACCCGGTGGCAGGGCGACGGCCAGCAGATGAGCGGCACTCTGAGCGCTGGTGACAACGTCTTCGCTGGTGGCCGTGAAGCCGAGCTCGCGCAAGTGCACCGCGACCTCGCCGGCGCTGCGCGACGCATTGTTGGTGACGAACAGCTTGCGCGCCGTGACCTCATCCAGCGACTCAACCGCGCCTTCGGTGGGCTGGCTGCCGCGGAACACCGTCCCGTCCAGGTCGATCAGCAGGCAGTCATATTCCTGCGCAATGTTTTTCACCGCTACTCGGCCAGTTCGTCGACTCGGTCCTCGGCGTCGGTGACGCCTTCGCTATCGGCGGCCGCCGAACGCAGAAACCAATGCAACGCCTCGTCGCGACGGCCGAGCGCCAGCAACGTGTCGGCGTAGGCATAGAAAAGCCGAGCCGCGGTCGAGCCGGTCCGGTCCGGATCCAGCTGCGGTGTGGACAACAGGGTCAGCGCCTGCTCCAGCTGTCCAAGATCTGCCCGGGCCCCCGCGGCGACAATCCGCAACTCGTCGGCGTCGTCACCGCTGAGCTGCGTCGCTTCGGGACCGCGGGCCAGATCGATGGCCCGTTGCGGGCGCCCGAGGCCACGCTCGCAGTCAGCCATCAGCGCCAGCAACGCGGACTTGCTGCCCATCCTGCGCGCCGCTCGCAACTCGGCCAGGGCCTGACCCCAATCACCGCAGTGATAGGCCGCGATGCTGACGGCTTCACGAATCACGGCGATCCTGCTGGAGCGCGCCCGAGCCGCACGCGCGTGCGCCAACGCGGCCTGCGGGTCCTCATCGAGCAGCTCTCCGGCTGCCACCAGGTGGCGGGCGACTGCATCAGCGGTCGCCCGATCCAGGGTGCTCAATTCACGCCGGATCTCGGGTGCCAGTTGCTTGGCGTCCACGCCGGGCGGCACCGCCGGACCTTCCGGCCGCGCGCGGGTCCCGTCACCGGATGCGTTTTGAGGCTGAGCCGGACGCGCTCGGCCCGGGCCCGACCACGAACCGTCACGATCCCGCCGTGGACCGCGCCGTGGTGCATCGCCCGACGCCGATCGCAGTCGTCGCTGCCCACCGCGACCGTGCCTGTCGTCGACCACTCGCTAGAGGTTACGGGCACGCCGGGCAGGCTCACAATCAGCCCGGATGGGCCCAGTGGGTCAGGCCTGCAGCCGGTTGGGCAGCAGGGGGTAGATCACCGCTGGGCAATAGGTCGCTATCGCGACCACGGTGAACGCGGCCGCGGTCTCGCGGGGCATCCCGTTCTTGTCGACCATCCTGGCCACCACGGACTCGAACGTCCCGTTTGGCTCCACCGCCATCGGGCACACCGACCTGCCCATTGCCATGGCTGCGGCGGGCTGACTGTAGGAGATGCCGGCGTTGTTCAGAGCCGTCAGGAAGGCATTGCCCATCATGTCTGCGTGTATCGGAGCCGCCACGGCCGCCGACACCCCGAACACCCCGGCGGTCAACGCCAGGAATCGAAGGGCCAGCGCCGGTCCGCCCGCGCGGCAGGTCCGTGGTGCACCGTCTGACTGCTGTGTCATCACCCGTTTTCACCTGTCAGTCGTGGAGCTCCGGACGCACAAATCACCGTGTGACAACAGTGCTCAACGACAGTCACATTCACGCCTCGGTGGGGTAAAGGTTTGCACACTAACGCGTTTTGCCGCAGGTGGTGAGGGGGCCAGGCGCTAGGACAGCCGCTCCTTGTCCCCCAATCGGGGGACAAGGAGTATCGGGCGGTTGGGGGAGCCGAATTTCCCCTTCCAATCAGCTGGTTGTGGGATAGCAGCGGCGTCGCGCCCCCCGCAGAATGGTTTTCAGCGCGGGAACGAAACAAGAGAACGAACCCGCTACCAGCACCGCAACTAAATAGACCAATCGGCGGGGGCCTCTTTCGCCCCCATCCCCCCCCAAGTATTGAGGCCCCCGCCGAACCCCCCCTTCACCCGAAGGGCATCAACTAAATAGACCATCGGCGGGGATCTCATACGCCCCCCCAAGTACTGAGATCCCCGCCGAACACCACTTCGCACAGCAGACAGAGAGAGCTCAGCGCTCATCTGATCCCCGACTGCCAGCGGGGTCTCATCGCCGCCTCCCTCCCCCCCCCCCCCCCCCCCCCCCCCGCGATGAGATCCCGCTGGATCTTTTTCAGCGACTTTTCATGGCCCCTGTGCCGGCTCCAACTGAGTAGCGTGAAGCAATGTCCAAACCTCCCCGGCTTGGTACGCGGCAGTTGCCCCAAAAGCCGAACGGTCCGGATTGGTCGCACTGGCCGGTTCGAGTCCTCGGGCACGCCGACCCCACCACGATCGGGCATCGAGCCGGTACTCACCGGACCATTTCTCCCGATCAAACCTGGCAGGCGGTCCAACCGCTGCTGGCGCAAGCCGGAATCACCCGAGTCGCCGACCTGACCTGGCTCGACGATCTCGGGATTCCCACCGTGCAGGCGGTGCGCCCCGCCTCCCTGACCTTGTCGGTGAGCCAGGGAAAAGCCACCACTTACCGGGCCGCTCAGGTGTCGGCCGTGATGGAGTCCCTGGAAAACTGGCACGCTGAAAACGTCACGCCCACCATGTTGGCAACGCCGGCAAGGGATCTCACGGCGGAGCTGACCTACGACCCAGCCGACCTCAACCGGCCGGCAGGCAGTCTGTATCACCCTTCGGCCAAGCTCGACTGGATGGTCGCGACAACTTTGTTGAGCGGCCGACGGACCTTCGTGCCGTGGCTGTCCACCGTGGTGAATGTCGCTGTCAACGATTCCTGGGGACCTCCGATGTTCGGCATGGACACCACCGGATTGGCTTCGGGCAACAGCTACCACGAAGCGACAGTGCACGCGCTCTACGAGATTATGGAGCGCCACGGCATGGCCACCGCCGAGCCCGGATCGACCCTTTTCCATGTCCCCCTCGAGGACGTCGCCCGCTCCGACTGCGCCGAATTGGTCGAAATGATCCACCAAGCTGGAAGCGAAGTGCAGGTCGCTCGCATCGACACGTGGGACGGCTTCTATTGCTTCGCCGCCGAGCTGACGTCGCCGATGTTGGAAGTTCCGTTCAGCGGCAGCGGACTTCACCATGACCCCAATGTCGCCCTGTCCAGGGCGATCACCGAAGCCGCACAATCGCGCTTGACCGCCATCAGCGGAGCCCGCGAGGACCTGCCCTCAGCGATCTACCACCGGTTCGCCCGGGTTCACAGTTATGCGGCGGTGCACCGATCCATGCAATCGATGCCCGACGCCGAACCCACCGCGTGGCACATCGACTACACCAACTCGCTGGGCGAGCTGCTGGCCACCGCAGCGACCGCGGTGACCAAACGTTCTGGCACCGAGCCGCTCGCGGTCGTCTGCGAATTCGCCGACGCCTGCGTTCCGGTGGTGAAGGTGATAGCCCCCGGTTTGTCCGCTTCGATAGCCTCGCCGATGCGAACCCCGCTGCAGGAGCACCAGTGACATTCACGACAACCGGCGGACGGATCGTCGTCACGGCCGGGCCCACGATCAGCGCCGACGACGTGCACGCCGTGGTGCCCCACGCTGAGGTGGTGCCGCCGATCGCGTTCGGCCACGCTCTTGGTTACGGGCTGCGGCCCGGCGATGCGCTGCTCATTGTCGACGGCTTGTTCTTCCAGCAGGCATCGGTGCGTCACAAGGAACTGCTGACCCTGATCTCCGACGGCATTCGGGTCGTCGGTTCGTCCAGCATGGGAGCATTGCGAGCCGCCGAGCTGCACCCGTTCGGTATGGAGGGTTACGGCTGGGTTTTCGAAGGATATCGGGACGGGCTGCTGGAAGCAGACGACGAGGTGGGGATGGTGCACGGCGATCCCGAAGACGGTTATCCCATCTTCGTCGATGCGCTGGTCAACATTCGGCAAACCTTGGCGCACGCCGTCGAATCCGGTTTGCTACCAGCAGCTTTAGCGGATCAGCTGATCGACACGGCCCGCAGTACACCGTTTACCCAGCGGACCTGGAATCGCCTGCTGGACACCGTTGGCGCCGGCGAGAGCCAGAATCTGGCAAAGCAGTTGAGGTCTCTGCGAGTGGACATCAAACACGCCGATGCGGTGCTCGCGCTTCAAGAAGTGCTCCGCGGTCAAGCCAGTACCGCCGTGCGGCCCGGCCCACCCCCGACCGTGTGGTCGGAGCGCTGGCGGCAACGCTGGTCACCGCCGACGCCGGTGGCTTTGGACGCCGCGGAGAGCGCCGAGCCCGCGATCGACGCCATTGACGTTGCCGATATCGACGTACTTTCGCTGCTGAGCTTGTGCGCCAGCGATCGGTGGGCCTACCTGCCCGCATTGGAGCAGGTGGCCGCCTGGCACTGGAGTTTGAACCACCCCGACGCCAGCGGCAACGTCGGTGACCGGGCCGCGCTAGCTGCCGCCGAAGTCCCCTGCGACAGTTATCAACTCTCGCTGGAGACGGTCGCCCACCACTACGCATTGGCAACCGGCATCATCGACGACGCAGGTTTTCCCGAGCACGTCAGGGCGCATTGGCTGACCGCCGAAGAAAATTCCGCCCTTGGCGACGACGCAGTTGCGGTGTCCGCGCGGCTGACTACCCGCACCTTGTTTTTCGCCCGATCCCTGCCTGCCGTCGCGCATTTCCTGGACCTGCTGCGCGGCGACCCCCGGCTGCCGGAATGGCGCCTCATGGCCGCACGCGCGGTGGCCCGCCGCGATGAGCTGGCTCGTCAAAAACCACATTTGAACCTGCGTCGCCCGGATCCCGCACTGCTCAAGCAGCTGTTCGGCACGATATGGGGCACCCCGGTGGATCGGGTCGAGTTGGCCCAACGTGGCTTGATGACCGAGGACGCCTTCTACACCGCCGCCACTGTCTACGCGGTAGCCGCTGCCGACGGCCAGTTGCCAGCCATCGAGGTCGGCTGTCTGGGGCCCGTTCAGTCACGCCAGTCACCTCCGGCCCACTAGCGACTCTCGGGCGGAATCTGCTACCGAATTGGCGTCCAGCGGGACGCCGATCCGTATTCGAAAAATCCAGATATCCCACGGAGTCTCGCTATACAATCATTCACTTCCGATAATTCGGATTGCGTGAAAATCGGCGCGAAATATTCACCGAGTAGTGAATTGATGGGAGTAAAGCGTGTCATTTTTGATCGCGGCCCCGGACATGGTGGCAGCGGCGGCAACCGATCTTGCCAGCATCGGCTCGACTATCAATACCGCCAATGCCGCCGCGTCCGCCCTGACTACCTCGGTGGCGGCGGCGGCCGCAGACGAAGTATCCACCGCCGTCGCACACGTATTTGACACCTACGCGCAGGAATACCAAACCTTCGGTGCCCACATGGCGGCATTTCACGACCAGTTCGTCCAGACCCTCAAAACCGGCGCGCTCGCGTATACCGGCGCCGAGGCCGCGAACGCATCACCGCTGCAGGAACTACTCAACGCGGTCAACGCCCCCACCCAGGCACTCCTGGGCCGCCCATTGATCGGCAACGGCACCGATGGTGCTCCCGGAACCGGCGCCGACGGCGGGGCCGGCGGATTGCTGTGGGGCAACGGCGGCAACGGCGGCTCGGGAGCCGCCGGTCAAACCGGCGGCGACGGTGGTGTCGCCGGTCTCATCGGCACCGCCGGCAACGGTGGCGCCGGCGGCATCGGCGCGGCGGGTGGCATGGGAGGCGCCGCCGGGCTGTTCGGCGGCGGTGGCGTGGATGGCGTGGGCGGAGCGGGCGCCGCCGGAGGCAGCGGCGGCACCGGCGGCCTGCTATTGGGCGATGGTGGTGCCGGCGGGATGGGCGGCGTGGGGATGGCTGGCGTCAACGGCGGTGTCGCGGGGCAGGGCGGCAGCGGCGGCCACGCGGTGCTGTTGGGCAATGGCGGCGCCGGCGGGCAGGGCGGCACCGGCATGGCCGGAACCGACGGGACCAACCCCACCCCGACCGGGACCGCGGGAACCGGGGCCTCGGGTACTCCTTTCTCCGGAGACGGTCACGCCGGTTCCGGCCACACGGGCGATAACGGCGCACCAGGTGAGAACGGCGGCACCGGAGGAACCGGCGGCGAAGCGACCGGCGCCGGGGGAATCGGCGGCACCGGGGGTAACGGCGGTGCCGCGGGCTCCGGAGGCGCCAACGGCGGCGATGGTGGGGTCGGCGGAGCGGCGACGGACACATTTGGCTTCGACAACAACCAAGGCGGCAACGGCGGCAACGGAGCCAACGGCAGTGGCCCCGGCGGCGCGGGTGGCGCTGGCGGGGACGGGGGCGCCTCGACGGCGGGCGGAGCGGCCACCGGCGGCAAGGGCGGCCATGGCGGCAACGGCGCCGCCAGCGACCTATCCGGCGGCAATGGCGGCGCGGCCGGCGCCGGTGGCAACGGCGGGAACGCCGGGCTGCTCGTCGGCAATGGCGGCGCAGGGGGAACCGGGGGTGTTGGCGGCTCCGGCGGCACGGGTGCCGCGGGCGGCGCCGGAGGCGCTGGCGGAGACGGCGGCACCGCGACTGGAAACTTCGACCCCACCGGTACCGCCGCCCAGGGACAAGAGGGTGGGGACGGCGGCTCCGGCGCCGACTCGACGGGAATCGGCGGCAACGGCGGCAACGGCGGCGTGGGCGGTAACGGCGGCAACGGCGGGCGGCTACTCGGCCTGGGCGGTGCCGGCGGCGACGCCGGCAATGGCGGTGTCGGGGGTACCGGCGGCGCCGGTGGCCATGGCGGCAACGCGACCAGCGGTCAGCTGAGTCAGGGCGGCAACGGCGGCAACGGCGGCGGCGGCGGCAACGGCGCGGACGGCGGCGATGGTGGTGCTGCCGGGCTCAGCGGCGGAAATGGCGGCCAGGGCGGGTTGATCGGGGTTTCGGGAGTGGACGGCGCGGCCGGAATCGGCGGCCGAGCCGGTGCCGGTGGGGCCGGTGGCGCCCTCGGGGTCGGCGGCACCGGTGGCATCGCCGAGGGTCTGATCCACGTCGACGGTGACGCTGGGCTCAACGGTGTGGCAGGCACCTCCGGCAACGCCGGCCAACACGGCTAGACCTAACGGTCCAGCTGCGACTACCACCGGGGGCCGCCATCTCGGACGTGCGGGATCGCAGCTAGAACCGGATCGGCGCGTCACTGCACGACACCGCGCCCGGCGCGACCAAGATCGCCGAGAACCGGCGGGTAGCGCGCGGCCGCCCGCCGCTAGGGGCTTCCGCCCCTATCCGTTACCTCGGCTAACTGGTTCGATGGTTGAGGTGGGTCCAGCAATCGGGCTTGATCACGGCATCAGGATGGATGCCGCGCCCCCCGGTAGGCCGCGGTGGCCACCCAACTCGGCGGTCAAAATTGACGCAACGGATCTTCTCGAGTCGCCGCAAAACAGTGAGCCCCCGTGCGCACCTTCGCTGCTCTCTGCGCGGCGGGGACCGGGTCAGCTGACGCCAGCGCCGCCTCGACCCAACCAGTCGCTGGATGGCCGGGAGGAGAGACATGGACTGCCCGAATTGCTCGACACCACACCCTGAGGCGGCACGCTTCTGCTCTCGTTGCGGCACCCTTTGCATCCCGCCATTCAGAGGTCCCGGCACTTCGCTGCCCACCCCGAAGAACCGGTGCGTTCGCTGGCGGTGGTGAGCACCCTGATGCCGCACCTGGCCGGGGGACGCCACCACATCTACCGGGGCGCTATCGGGCTGGCGCTGGTGGCGGCGTTGATCGCCGCCGCATTCGGAATGCTCTCAGTCGCACTGATACTGGCCGCCATTGCGCTGCCCGCGGCGGTACTGACCTATATGCACGACCACGACTTATGGCGTGGCGAGCCGATCAGCGTTCTCGGCTTGGCCCTGCTGACGTCTCTGGCACTCGGTGTCGGGGTCGGGATGCTCGAACACCACCTCACCAAGCCGGTGCTGCTGGCCGCGCCGCGACATCGGATGCCGACCATGGCCCAGGTCCTGGAACTGGGCATCCTCGTCCCGGCGGTGACCTTTGTCGCGGTGCTGATTCCGCCTGTGCTGGTGACCGCCCGCAGCGCCTTCCGGCACTCTGTCGATGCCGTAGCCATCTGCTCGCTAAGCGGGGCCGCGTTCTCTCTAGGCCTGAGCGTGGCCATACAACGCGGCGCCTTCTCCCACCTCGGGGCTACCGCCGGGGATCCAGCTCACGTCGCGTTCATCGCCCTGACACTCGGCTTTTTGCAGCCGATCATCTTCGCTACCGCCGCCGCGATGGCGCTGGTGCCGCTGCGCGGGGTCGGCGTCAATACCGTCTCGGGACTGGCCAAAGGTTTGGCGCTGCTGGTGCTTTACGGTTTGGCCACCGTCCTGCTGGCCCCCTACGGCACCCGTGGCATCGTGCTGACCACCTTGGCAGCGCTGGTGCTGGGCGCGGCCGGACTGCTCGGCGTGCGTTACGCGCTGCATGTCTCGCTGTTGGCCGAAGCCCAAGCGGCCCTCACTGGTGCCGCCACGTTGGCGCGTGCCCCTGGCACCCGCCAGGTCTGTGCCCACTGCGGCGCAATGATCGAGGCCGAGGCCGCCTTCTGCCAGGTCTGCGGGATAGCCACGGCCGCGCTGGCCCGCCACCCCGCCCCCGACGATGGCAACACCACTGTCGATGTGGGGGCAACAACCGCTGCCGAACCAGCAGCCGTGATGCCCGCGACCCCGCCGCGCACTCCCCCGCCGCTGCAGTTCCCCGGCAACGGAGTGCAGGTAGGGCACCGGCTGCGACCGGTCACGGTCGCCGCGGTCATCGTGGTGATCGTCCTGATCGCCGCGGCGGTGACCGCATTGATCGTCTTGAGCGGCACCACCGGCCGGACCAAACTGCCGCCGATGCTGCCCGGTGGCCATGCTGAGGCGACAGCGCCGGCGGGGTCCGGCCTCTCCCAACCCGTCAACCCGCCAACGGCTCTCCCGCCTGCGGTGCGGGGTGCACGACTCACGCTGACCTCGGCGAATGCGATCGCCATCGCGGACGGCATCTCCATCACACCCGCGCCGGGCTGGACGCTGACCGACCGGGGTCCGAACTGGGTGACACTGTTCGACCCCAACAACACGGCGGCGATACACGTCACGGTCAAACCAGCCGACGGCACCGATGCCGCCGCGGTATTGCAGGGCGATGTCAATCAGTTGATCAGCGCGCCCTCGACCGGTTTGACCAACGTGAACGTGATGGGGGCACCCACGACCAAGACCCTGCAGAGTGAGAAATTCCAGCAGGCAGCGTCGATGAACTACACCGCGGATTTCTCGGCACAGCTGGGCATTACCCACCTCATCGGAGTGTTCATGGAGTTGTTGAACACCTCGAACCATCAGTCGGCGTTCATCGACTACCGGGAGACCAGCGACGTGAGCGCCAGCTATGTGGGTGCGGCCCAGATGATGATTGACTCCATGCTCTGAACGCGCGAAGGCAACCCAGACTGTCGAAGTGCGACGCAGTGCCAATGACCGGCCATGCCCGGAAACACGCCGCGATGTGCGCGCGATAACCAAAAAAACAAATTCATCAGATGGTGGTTTTAGAAAATGTGTGCACATGAACACAAGAAAAGGCCGTGAGCAATTCATCATAGGGTGAATTCGAGAGGCCCGCCCGGTTCGTCTAAATTGACCATTGCGCTGAAATCGCAGCAATAGAGCGCGTATCTTTATATCGTGTTGCAGTCGGCTGTCGTGGCCATTCTCGAAGGCGCCGTCGGCAATTTTTTTCCTGGGGCGTCATGAACCGATGGGAGCGCACTGTGTCGTTTGTCATCACAGCGCCGGAGCTGATTTCGGCGGCAGCAACCGATCTGGCCGGGATCGGTTCGACGATCAGCGCCGCCAATGCGGCGGCGTCGGCGTCGACCACCGCGGTCGCCGCCGCGGCCGCCGACGAAGTGTCGACCGCCGTGGCCACGTTGTTCGGGGCACACGCCCAGCAATACCAATCGCTGGGTTCCCAGATGGCCGCATTTCACGACGACTTCGTGCGGATTCTGGCCAGCGGTTCAAACCTGTACGCGACGGCCGAAGCCACCAATGCCTCGCCACTGCAACCACTGCTCGACCTCATCAATGCGCCCACCCAGGCCATCCTTGGGCGTCCGCTGATCGGCAACGGCTCCAACGGCACCTACCCCGGACAAGACGGCCGAGACGGCGGACTCTTGATCGGCAACGGCGGCAACGGCGCGGCCGGCGATTTCGGCCAAGCCGGCGGCGGCGGTGGGTCCGCGGGGCTATTCGGCGATGGCGGTAACGGTGGAACCGGCGGCGCCGGTTCGGCCGGGGGCAATGGCGGCACCGGCGGGCTGCTGTTCGGCAACGGCGGCAACGGCGGAATGGGCGGCACCGCCACACTCGGCTTCAACGGCGGCATGGCCGGAGCTGGAGGCAACGGTGGTAGCGCCTTGCTGTTCGGCAGCGGCGGCGCCGGCGGACAAGGCGGCACCGGTGTGGCCGGAACGAACGGCTCCAACCCCCTGGTCTTCGACACCGCAAACTCGGGCGCAGCCGGCCAAGATGTGACCACCACCGACGATCCCGCCGCCAACCCCCTCACCGGGGGCAACGGGTCGGAAAGCGCCGCGGGCAGCACCATCCAAAACGGCGGCGTTGGCGGGCAGGGTGGCGGCGCAACCTCCACCAACCAGAACAGCGCCTTGGGCGGAGAGGGCGGCAAGGGCGGCGACGGCGCCAATGGCGGCATGGGCGGCAACGGCGGCAGCGGGGACACCTCCGGTCAGACCGATGCGCCGCAGCCGTCGGCCACCGGCGGAAATGGCGGCAACGGGGGCGATGCCCAGGTTGCCGGTGGTGCCGGCGGCGCGGGCGGCTGGGGTGGCGACGGACATGCCAACCAGAGTGACGCCGTCGGTGGGGTCGGCGGGCGCGGCGGCGCCGGATTCGCCAGCAGTGCCACCGGCGGCGCCGGCGGCACGGGAGGGACCGGCGGCCAGGGCGGCAATGGCGGCCTACTGTTCGGCAACGGTGGTACCGGAGGCGTCGGGGGCACCGGAGGCATGGGTGGCGCCGGCGCCGCCGGCCGAACCGGAGGCGATGGGGGTAACGCCGGATTCGCCATCGACGGTAGCGATGGCACCGCCACCGGACAGCAAGGCGGCGATGGCGGCTATGGAGCAGACTCGACCGCGGTCGGCGGAACGGGCGGGGCCGGCGGCACTGGCGGTAACGGCGGAAACGGCGGGTGGTTGATCGGTTCCGGTGGCGCGGGTGGAGTCTCGGGCACCGGCGGGGTCGGCGGCACCGGCGGTGCCGGCGGCGCCGGCGGGATTGGCGGGATTGGCGGCAACACCTCATCGTCCTCGACGGCATCCGTTGCCGGCGAGGGTGGTCACGGCGGCGACGGCGGCGACGGCGGTAATGGCGGCGCGGCCGGCGCGGTTGCCGGTGCGGGCGGTCGCGGTGGTTTGATCGGTGCGGCTGGCGGGACCGGCTCGATCGGGGCCGGCGGCGCAGCCGGGGCGGGAGGCGCCGGCGGTGCGGGCGGCGCCGGAGGTGCCGGAGGTACCGCCCAAGGATCCGGGGCCAGCGGGGGTACGGGCGCAAACGGCCACACCGGTCTCGATGGGGCGCCGGGCCAGCCGGGTTGATTCCGGCCCGCCCAGGGCTCCGGCGTTGTTGATTAGCAGGCTTGTGAGCTGGGTTGATGATCTTTGGTGCCGCGCTATTGGGGCCGGAGTGTAGGCACGGGCTATCTGGAGAACGATCGAGTTGGTTACTGTTCGTCGTTGGTCTGGAGTTGCCCGTGCCTACCGTTTCAGTATTGCCTGTGTCGTCGGTTCCAGAGGTGTTCGACCGCTGGAGTCCTGGTGAGCGCAGCGAGCTCATCGGATCGGAGTTTCTCGATGTGTTGGCCTCGGTGCCAGACCCGAGGGACCCACGCGGTCGGAGGTATTCGCTGATGGCTTTGTTGGCGATCGCGGTTCTGGCCACTGCCGCGGGGATGCGCGGCTATGCTGGTTTTGCCACATGGGCGGCCACCGCTCCCGATGATGTGTTGGCCCAATTAGGGGTCCGGTTCCGGCGGCCCAGTGAGAAGACCTTCCGCGCTGTTTTGTCTCGGCTAGACCCCGCCGACCTCAACGCCAGGATGGGCAGTTACTTCACTGCACACGTGGCCAGCAGCGACCCCAGTGGATTGGTGCCGATCGCGTTGGACGGCAAGATGCTGCGTGGTGCCTTTACGCGCCAAAGCGACAGCCACGCATCTCGTGTCGGTGTTCGCCCACCGTGCCCGATTGGTGCTCGGTCAACTCGCTGTCGCCGAGAAAAGCAATGAAATTCCCTGCGTACGTGCCCTGCTCACGCTGCTGCCGGGTAGCTTGCGGTGGCTGGTCACCGTGGATGCGATGCATACCCAGGTCGTCACCGCGAAGTTGATCTGCGCCACCTTGAAGTCGCACTACCTGATGATCGTCAAGTCCAACCAAGCCAAAATACTTGCGCGTATCACCGCGCTGCCCTGGGCCGAGGTGCCCGCAGCCGCTACCGACGACTCCCGCGGCCACGGCCGTGTCGAGACCCGCACCCTGCAAATCATCACCGCTGCACGAGGAATCGGCTTCCCCTACGCAAAACAAATCATCCGGATCACTCGTGAACGCTTGATCACCGCCACCGACCAGCGCAGCGTGGAGGTGGTCTATGCCATCTGCAGCCTGCCGTTCGAGCACGCCCGCCCTACCGCGATCATGACCTGGATGCGTCAACACTGGGGAATCGAGAACAGCCTGCACTGGATACCCGACGTCACCTTCGACGAAGACCGTCAAAGGGCACATACCGGAAACGGCGCACAGGTCCTAGCAACGCTACGCAACACCACGATCAATCTGCACCGCCTCAACGGCGCCGACAACATCGCCGAAGCCTGCCGGATCACCGCTTTGACCGCCAACCGCCGCCTAGACCTCCTCAATCCACAATTCCCCAGCTCACAAGCCTGCTAATCAACAACGCCGGAGCCCTGGTCCCCCACCAAGCCGCTCTCCAATCAATTCCAGTTTGCATTCACGGTAAGCCGCGAATAGCCGAGCCGCAGCGCCCAGTGCTTTGAGAAATGCTGGACTATGCATTTCACTCACCGGGAAAGAGCGGCTCAGCCGACGCGTTCCACTCCGGCGATATTCCGCTTGCCACGGCGCAGCACCAGCCAGCGGCCGTGCAGGAAGTCCGATGTCTGCGGTACCCACTCATCGGTCTCGACCCGAATGTTGTTGACCGACACCCCACCTTCGCCGATGGTGCGCCGCGCCGCGCCCTTGCTGGCCGAAAGCCCGGTGGCCACCAGCAAATCCACGATGCCGTCCGGGGTGCCCGGTTCGAGTTCGGCGATGCTCGTCTCGCGCAGTGCCGCCCCCAGAGTCGCCTCGTCGAGCCGGCTCAACTCGCCATGGCCGAAAAGCGCTCGGCTGGCGTGCTCGACGGCCTCGGTGGCCGCCTCCCCATGCACCAGGGTGGTGAGTTCGGCCGCCAGCCGGCGTTGGGCGGCGCGCTGGTGGGGCCGCTCGGCGGTGGCCTGCTCCAGCTCGGTCAGTTCCTCGGCAACCAGGAACGTGAACCACCGCAGGTAGCGGATCACATCCGCGTCGGCGGTGTTTACGAAGTACTGGTACCAGGCGTACGGGCTGGTCATCTCGGGGTCCAGCCAAAGGCTGCCGCCGCCGGTCGATTTGCCGAACTTGGTGCCATCGGCGGCGGTCACCAGCGGGACCGTGAGGGCGTGCACCGCCGCACCCGACTTTTGGCGCACCAGGCGGACTCCGGCGATGATGTTGCCCCACTGATCCGATCCGCCGATCTGCAGCGTGCAGCCGTGGCGCCGGTGCAGTTCGACGTAGTCGTTGGCCTGCAGCAGCATGTAGCTGAACTCGGTGTAGGAGATCCCCTCGCCCTCCAGCCGCCGCCGGATCGTGTCCCGATCCAGCATCACGTTCACCGAGAAGTGTTTGCCGACGTCACGCAGAAACTCGACGGTCGACATGGTGGCGGTCCATTCGAGGTTGTTCTCGACGATCGCGCCGGTGGGAGATCCGTCGAAGTCGACGAAGCGTTCCAGCTGGCCGCGGATCCGCTCGGTCCAGTTGGCCACGGTATCGGCGTCGTTGAGACTGCGCTCACCGATGTCGCGAGGGTCGCCGATCATCCCGGTGGCCCCACCCGCCAACACGATGGGACGATGGCCCGCTCGCTGAAATCGCCGCAACGCCAATAGCGGCACCAGGTGTCCGGCGTGAAGGCTTGCCGCGGTGGGGTCGAAACCGGCATAAACCGTCAGCGGCGGGCGCTGTGCGTCGGCGGCCAGCGCGTCAAGGTCGGTGGACTGGGCGATCAAGCCGCGCCAGCCCAGCTCGTCGAGGATCCCAGCTGACCCAGAAGAGTTTGAAGACATCGCGCAAGACTCTAGTCGCTGGCCCCGAGGGCGGGTGCTCGTGGACTTCGTCGATACGCCGACACCTCCGGACGGTCGGCCGACCACAACCGCCAGGGCCGGTCGGCGGCGCGGCTGACTCCCACCCGCGGCCCCGAGACCGCCGCGATCGGTTCGTGCAGCTGGAGCGTCACCGGACTGGCCGGGTCAAACAAATCAATCCCGTTGTCATCCATGGTGATCCCTAGCGCCGAACACAGGTTTCCCGGACCACGCCCGAGCGCGGCGGTGGCAACCAGCCCACCCCGGCGGGACCGGGCGACATCGGTACCGCGACCAATGGCGCACGCCCTGAGCAGCACCGCCGCGGCCGTACCGTCGGGACCACACGCGACGTTGGCGCATACGTGGATTCCGTGGCTGCGGTAAGTGTAGAGCCGACCGGGTGGACCGAACATGACGCGGTTGCGCGCACTGGGTCCGCGATAGGAATGGGCCGCCGCGTCGGGCCACGGGCCGTCGGGAACCCCGCCGTAGGCCTCGACCTCGACGATGACGCCGCACACCCCCGCGCGGCGATGGTCGCCCCGAGCAGTCGATGTGCGGCAGGTACCGGGTCGACCAGCAGTTGCTCAGCGCTCATCGCAGCGATTGTGCCCTTCCTCTTGACAAACCCCCACTTCTAGGTCGACTAATCATCGCATGGTGACTTCAACACTCGTTGAATCGCTAACAGGTGGGTCACAGCCGGCTGTCAGCATCAAGCACCTACGGGTCATCCGCGGCAAACACTCCGCGCTGCACGACTTCTCGGTCGACATTGCGCGCGGCACCATCACCGGCCTGCTCGGGCCATCCGGGTGCGGTAAGACCACCCTGATGCGCAGCATCGTCGGCACCCAGATCGTGACGTCGGGAACCGTCACCGTGCTGGGTCATCCGGCCGGTTCTGCCGTGCTGCGCCGCCAGGTCGGATATCTGCCACAAGATCCAGCGATCTACCACGACCTGCGAATCATTGACAACGTCCGTTACTTCGCCGCCCTCTACGGCTACAACAGGCAAGCCGCCGATGATGCGATCGCGCGAGTGGGCCTGACCGATCACCGCACCGACTACTGCGCCAACCTGTCCGACGGACAGCGAACCCGGGTGTCGCTGGCGTGCGCGCTGGTGTGCCACCCCACCTTGCTTGTCCTCGACGAACCTACGGTGGGCCTGGATCCCGTTTTGCGCGTAGATCTTTGGCAGCAGTTTGCCGAGCTAGCCCGCGCCCGAACGACATTGCTGATTTCCAGTCATGTCATGAATGAAGCCGAGCACTGCGGCGATCTGCTGCTGATGCGTGCCGGCCGCCTAGTGGCGCAGACCACCCCGACCCAACTACGGAAGGACACCGGATGCATGTCGCTGGAGGAGGCGTTTCTCTCCATGATCCGCCGCCACACCACCACGCACCAGGCCGAATAGGCCTGCGCGCCTACACCGCTACCACCACGCGAATCCTGCGTCAGCTCGCCGCCGATCACCGCAGCGTTGCGATGATCCTGCTGGTGCCGGTGCTGGTGATCACGCTGATGTATTTCATGTTCGAAAATGCCCCGCACCGCCCCGGCACGCAAACGCCGTTCAACAACGCGTGTTTGATCCTGTTGGGCCTGTTCCCGCTATTCGTGATGTTCATCATCACCTCGATCACGATGCAGCGAGAGCGGGCATCCGGGACGTTGGAGCGGGTACTGACCACGCCGCTGCGGCGGCTGGACATGCTGGCCGGTTACGGCACAGCATTTTCGCTCGCGGCCGCGGCACAGGCCACGGTGGCTTGCATCGTGTCGTTTTGGCTGCTCGGGTTCGACACCGCGGGCAGTCCCGTGTGGGTCTTCGTAATCGCAGTCGTCAACGCCATTCTGGGAGTCGGTTTGGGATTGTTGTTCAGTGCCTTCGCCCGCAAGGAGTTTCAGGCCGTGCAGTTCATCCCCTTGGTGATGGTGCCGCAGTTGCTGCTGGCCGGCATCATCGTCCCTCGTGCGGTCATGCCTACCTGGCTCGAGTGGGTCAGCAACGCCATGCCCGCAAGCTATGCTCTGGAAGCCTTGCAGCAGGTGGGAGCTCATCCCGAGCTCACCTACATCGCTCTTCGCGACATCGTCGTCGTGGTGGTTTTCGCGGTCGCATCCCTTTGCCTGGCCGCCGCAACCCTACGCCGACGGACACCCTAGCGTGGAAACGACAAACACCGGACGCCGGCGACCTGGACGCCCCACCGGCACCTCAAACACCAGGGAACACATCCTGACCTGTGCGCGAGAACTCTTTGCGCTCAATGGTCTTGACCGAACCTCGGTCCGGTCGGTGGCTGCGGCCGCCGGCGTGGATGCCGCTCTTGTGCATCACTACTACGGCACCAAACAACAGCTGTTCGCTGCCGCCATCCAAATCCCCATCGATCCGACCGTGGTGCTCGAGCAGATTGTCGAAACCCCCGTTGACGAACTCGGGCTCAAGCTGCCGTCCGTGTTACTGCCACTGTGGGATTCGGAGCTGGGCACCGGGCTCATCGCGACCCTGCGGGCGTTGATGGCAGGCACCGAGTCGAATCTGGCGCGTTCTTTCCTGCAGGAGGTGGTGACAAGCGAAGTAGGTTCGCGAGTCGACTCCCCCACCGGAACCGGCAGGATCCGCGCCCAGTTCGTGGCCTCTCAGCTGCTGGGAGTGGTGATGGCTCGCCACATCGTCAAGATCGAGCCCTTCGCCTCACTGCCGGCCGACCAGGTCGCACAGGCCATCGCTCCCACCCTGCAGCGCCACCTCACCGGTGAGCTGCCAGAGGAGATTGCGTCATGAAACGAGCGCACTCGTCACCGATGACGCCGACGACAGCGATGAGGCTGTGGGACCGCTCGACCAACAACACCGGGCCCTCGCCCGCGCTGCAGTAGGCACCGCTTAGCCATGGGCGGCCAGGCAAAACCTACCGCCACCCAGATGCGACAGCCGACACCGGCCAGCCCGGCACACCAAGACTCTCAGCACTTCTTCTGGGCGCTCGGTGTGCCGGGCCGAGGCTGGACTCGAGACCGAACACCGCGCCGCTTCTCGGCGCGGTGCTTACCCGTTGCCGCTACTTTCATACCTTTCGGTATGCATTCCTATACCATCTGGTATGCAGATGTGGCTGCCGATGGCCAGGACGAGTACCACTGGGTGGCCGCCGCTCGCGAGCGTAGAGGAGCCAACCAATGTCATTTTTGATCGCAGCACCCGAAATGCTTACGGCGGCGGCAGCGGACATCGCGACGATAGGGTCGACGATCAGCGCCGCCGATGCCATAGCGGCCGCCCCCACGACCTCGGTGCTGGCGGCCGCCGCCGACGAGGTCTCGCTAGCGATCGCTGGCCTGTTCAGCGCGCACGCCAAGCAATATCAGGCATTCAGCGTGCAAGCGGCGACGTTCCATGAGCAACTCGTTCGCTCCCTTGCCGCCGGCGGCTTCTCCTATGCGACCGCCGAGGCCGCCAATGCATCACCGTTGGAGTTCCTGCTGGACGCCGTGAATGCACCCACCCAAACGCTGTTCGGACGCGACCTGATCGGCAACGGTACCGACGGAGCTGCCGGTACCGGAGCGAACGGCGGAGATGGCGGGCTGCTGTGGGGCAACGGCGGCAACGGCGGGTCCGGCGCGACCGGGCAGGTCGGCGGTTCCGGCGGAGCGGCCGGGCTGATCGGCACCGGTGGCACCGGAGGGGCGGGCGGCACCGGCGCGGCCGGTGGCACCGGCGGCGCCGGCGGGTGGCTATTCGGGGACGGGGGCATCGGTGGGACCGGTGGCGCCGGCGCCACCGGCGGTTCCGGCGGCGCCGGTGGGGTGGGATTCGGCAGCGGAGGCACCGGCGGATTCGGCGGTGCCGGCGCGGCCGGCGGTACCGGCGGCGATGGTGCCCTGCTGTGGGGCAACGGCGGCGCAGGCGGGCAAGGCGGCACCGGAATAACGGGCATAAACGGGGGCTCCGCCGGCCACGGTGGTAGCGGCGGCAACGCGGTTGGGCTATTGGGCTCCGGAGGCGCAGGCGGGCAAGGCGGTACCGGTCTGGCCGGGATCGACGGCGTCAGTTCCCACGGCTCGGGGACGGCATCCACCGGCGCTGCCGGAACCAATGTGGAACATTCGACCGCGCCGCCCCCGACCGAGATCTATGGCGGTGCGGGAGGTCCGGGCGGTGGCGGCAGCCTCGACAGTCTCAACGGCGGCACCGGCGGTGCCGGCGGGAGCGCGACGGTGCACAACACCCAGAACGCAATCGGCGGCAACGGGGGTGACGGGGGTGCCGCCGGCCTCTTCGCCATCGGTGGCAACGGGGGCGACGGTGGGCGCGGGGGCGATGCGCTAAACGACTACTCCACCGTGACCGGCCCCTCCGCGACAGGCGGTAATGGAGGCGCCGGTCATGATGGCCACATCGGTGGCGGCGCCGGTGGCACTGGCGGGGCCGGCGGCAACGGCACGTCCGCCGACGGTGTGGGCCACGGCGGCAATGGTGGTATCGGCGGCAACGGAAACTCGGCCTCCAACGGCGGCGGTGATGGCGGCAACGGCGGTGCGGGCGGTACCGGCGGCCACGGTGGGCTGCTGATCGGCAACGGGGGTGCCGGCGGTATCGGTGGCACGGGAGGGTCCGGCGGAGCCGGCGCACCGGGCGGCATCGGAGGTGGCGGCGGCGGGGGCGGCATCGGCACTGCGACCAATTTGGGCATCGCTGCCGAGGGTGGGCTCGGCGGCGACGGCGGCGATACCACTGCCGTTGGCGGCAATGGCGGCACCGGTGGCGTCGGCGGCAACGGCGGTAATGCCAGCTCGGTATTCGGATTCGGCGGCAACGGTGGCGCCGCCGGTACCGGTGGCGCCGGAGGTGCCGGCGGGGCCGGAGGTGCCGGCGGGGCCGGAGGTGCCGGCGGGGCTGGAGGTGCCGGCGGAACCTCCAGCGTCAGCGGCAATATCGGCGCTGTCGGAGGCAACGGTGGCGACGGCGGCGACGGCGGCGATGGCGGGGCCGCGGGCGCTGCCGGCGGCGCGGGGGCAGGGAGGTTTTCTCGGCAGCGCTGGTAGCGCTGGCGGCTCCGGTGTTGGCGGTGCCGGGGGCGCGGCCGGCAACGGCGGTAGCGCCGGCGCCGGCGGCGACGGTGGTGTCGCGGCGGGAACCTTTGGCGTGAATGGCAGCGACGGTGCCGACGGTAACCAGGGCGCACCCGGCACCGCCGGTCAGGATGGGTAGCCGACTGGATAGGCCGACGATAGGTCGCAGCGTTGTCGCCGATGCCTAGTGCGTGTCTGACACTCCCGGCTGCCAGACGATCGGTGCGGTGCGGCCGGCAACGGCGCGACAGTCGATCCCCTACTGGACGAACTCAGAGCCCCGAGTGGGTAAGCGGCACAGCCAAAGTGGGCCGATTTCGGATGTCAGCGCGCCGTCAGCTCCTCGGCGAGCATCACAATGATGCCGCTGGGACCGCGTAAGTAAGTGAGCTTATAGATGTCCTGATAGGTCGCCACGCCGCGTAGTGGACGGCATCCGTGCCTCGCGGCAATCTCGAGAGCCTGGTCGATATCGTCGACCGAGAAGGCAACCCGATGCATTCCAATCTCGTTGGGCAGCATGGGCTTCGACTCGATCACCGGTGGGTGGATGTACTCGAAGAGCTCGAGACGACCGTGCCCGTCTGGCGTCTGGAGCATCGCAATGTTGGCGTGGTTGCCATCAAGGCCGACGGCAGTGTCGGCCCATTCACCACTGACCGTGTCACGACCGACGACCGTGAGACCGAGGTCGGTGAAGAAGGAGATCGTTGCTTCGAGGTCGCGAACGGCGATGCCGACATTCTCGATTTTGATGGCCATGCGTGGCACGCTACCGGGCCGGACCCAGCCACGAATCCTCGTCGCGTTCGTTGTGGCCGTAGGGACGTTCTCCGATAGTCACGCCCCGCCGCATTGTCGGGTTGCGACGTCAGCCCGCCGGCGAATCTGTCGGTAAGCCCGCTGCCGTGAAGCGAGCGTGCTCATCGTCGGTGACGTCGCGGGCCTGATCGATCAGCAAGACCGGAATGTCGTCGTCGATCCGATATGCGCGCCGTAGCCGCCGGTTGTAGAGCAGCCGGCCCCGTTCGCCGTCCTCGACGAGCAGCAGCGGACCCCGGTCGGCCGGGCATACCAGGATCTTGAGTAGCTTCTCGTCAAGCATCGGCGGGCGCCTCGCCGCTGAGTTCGGCACGTACCGCCGGCGTCAACCGCCGGAACTCGCTGGTGTCGGCATCGAAATACCACGCCTGGCGTCCCGGCTTGGGAAGCCCGGCCGCCCGCAGGGCGCTGACCGTTGGACGGTAAGTCGCGCTGAGCGAGAGCGTCGGCACCACGTGCACGAGGTCGGGGCCCAGGCCGATCGGCATGCCGGCCACGGCATCGGTCAGATCGGCTCCCGTGATGGTCGCGCCCGGGCGCAGTGTCACTGCCGATACCGCGAGCTGATGCTCGCCGA
Source organism: Mycobacterium liflandii (assembly GCF_022354805.1). Classification (NCBI taxonomy): domain Bacteria; kingdom Bacillati; phylum Actinomycetota; class Actinomycetes; order Mycobacteriales; family Mycobacteriaceae; genus Mycobacterium; species Mycobacterium liflandii. The sequence continues at coordinate 3,877,743 of NZ_CP023138.1, forward strand.
CCGAGACTTCGTAGGTGACCGCAAGGTCGACGGCGTCGATGAGGCCGAGCGCGTCGGTGACGGGTTCGGCATAGATCATCCCGCGCGCGGTGCGCGCCACCGAGCCGCGCCGGCCCACCAGCCAGAAGTCTCCGTCCTCGTCGCGGCGGAACAGGTATTCGGTGGATATCCAGGTGTCGGCGGGGGCAAAAACCCCGCGTTTGACCGAGGCCGTCGGATCGATGGGCCCTCTGGATTGGGCCAGCAGCACCCCGACCTGGTTTGCCTCGGCGATCTGCACGAAGCCACGCTCGTTCTCCAGAATCAGGTCGTGTTCGGCATCGTAGGCACCGAGCTCAACACGTCCGGCCCCGGGCAACGGCCGACCTTTGCTGCCGATCTTGGCGCCGGACACGTTGGCCAGCACCGCCTGTCCGTCGGTAGTAGCGAAGAATTCGACGACGTGAGCGGGTGCGAACGTCTCGACGACGCGCTCCCAGAGTCCGGTCGGCATCCCAGAGCCGATGAACAGCCGCACCGGATGGTTACCGTGCAACGCAAACTCGGGATTGTCGACCACGTCACGCAGCATCGCCCAGGTGTAGGACACCACCGTCACGCCGTATCGCCGCACTTCGCTGAGGAATCGATCGGGCCGCAATCCGCGGGACAGTGCAATGCGGGCGCCTCCAACAACCGCACCGCCCAAGCTGACCAGCAGCGCGGACTCGTGGTGCAGCGGCGTCAACGCATAGACCGTGTCCTTGCGGTCCAGCGAGGCCGTGGAAGCGGTTCCAAAAGCCGACACCGCCCAGCGATAGTTGGTGATCTGCTTCGCCACCAGCTCACCGCCGATTCCGCTGAACGCGATAAAGGCCAGATCCCTTGCTAGACCGGGGTTCTGCCGATACCAGGCGGGCAGTTCGACGGCGTCCGGGTCGATCTGTTCCATGTCGATGACGTCGGCGTCCTCGGGCAGGTCCAGATCGCGCGCCTCGCCACCGCCCAGCACCAATATCTGCCCCGGCAGTTGCCGCGCAGCAGCGAGATTGGTTGGGTCAGCCAAGATCTCGGTCGCTCCCCCGAGCCGAACCTGGGCGGCCAGGTCGACGTCCTGGCGCATCAGCACCGCCACCGCCCCCAACCGGGACAGCGCCGCGATCGCGACCAGGGCGCTGGGCCGTGTCTCCATCAGCACGCCCACCCGGTCACCTTGTCGCACACCGACTTCGATCAGCCCCCGAACGACGTTGTTGATGCGCCGGTTCACGGCCTCGTAGGTGTGCACGCGATCGTCGAACAACAGGAATTCGCCCTGCGGTGCGTCACGTGCTTGCTCATCGATGATGCGGCCCAGCGAAATTCGGGTGTGGTCATTGAGTTGACCCAGTCGAGCCAGGCGCGGCAGCGTGCGGACCGTTTCGACGGCCAGGGTGCGTACCGATCTATTGGCCGCAAAGACCGCCTCAGCCGCACCGCGAGCCACGGCCAGCGCCGCCTCCGAGACCTCCCCGAGGCCGTGCGCGACGCGGGAGCTGAACGCGACACCGCTGTCGGTGTGTTCGGCCGGCTGCTCGACCATCAGGCTGATGTTGGCCGGCTTGTCTGCGTCGCGAGACAGCCAATTCACCCAGTCAGCGACGGTCGGCCAGCTCTGCTGGGCAGCCCTGGATCCCACGACGAGGCCGAAATGACCCGTCCGGATCAGGCATTCGTAGACATCGGTGTTGGGTGCCGCGCGCCGGATACCGCGCACCGACGCCGGCTGCCCGATGTCGTCGACTTCGCCGACGAACGCCAGTACCGGGCAGGTGATATCGGTGAGTGTCACCATCTGCCCGTTGATGGCGAAACCACCGGTCATCATTCGGTTGTGCGCAATGAACTGCTTGAGCAGCTCCGAGATCGCCGGACCCGACCAGGCGATCCACCCCTCGCGCTCGAGGAATCTGCGCTGCTGCTCGCGCGGCAGCAGCGCTTCACGGTCGTGCAGCTGACGCACGAAATCCACCCGGGCCTTGGCGGTCTTGAGCGGGTCCATCATCTGAAAACCGGCGCGCGCCATCCAACTTGGGATATCCAGCCGGTTGAAGACGTGATCGGCCATGAAGTCTGCGATGGCGGCCCCATAGTTGGCCGGAATGCCCATCGGCAGAGCCGCCAAGGTGTCCACCGGGGAGCCGAACGCCACGATGCTGGCGATGTTCTTGGAACGCCGATACGCGGCGGCCTGATAGCAGAACATGCCCCCTTGCGAATACCCGACGATGTGCACGTCGCTGCCGGTGGTGTCCTTGACCGTGTCGATGACTTCACTGAGCGCCACGATATGGTCGGCGAGGTTGCGGCGCATGCCGCCCTCGACTTTGTCGGGTGAGCCGAAGTCGATGACCCAGGGGTCCAGTCCCCGGGCATGCAAGATTCCGACGGCGCCTTCTTCTCGGGTGACGTCCCACATGTCGGCCGACATCATCATCGGGTGCACCATCAACACCGGCGGTCCGACCGGCGGCTGACCCGGCCGGTTGTCCGGCGGAAAGTATCGTCGCAGCTTGTACATGGGTACGCTCTCGACGATCTGCGAAGGCGATGGGACGCTGCCCGTTTCCAGGCCTCCCAGCCGTAGCACTTCCAAACCATTCTGGGCGGTGGCCACCAGACGCTCGACCGGACGTGTGACCATCGACAAATTGAGATCCACCACTGCTCCTGAGTGCTCCCTGCATAGGCCTTAGGCGTGGCCATCATGGCACATACGCGCGCTGCGCGGTTTTGGTCACGCTGTTTGTCGGCCGAAAGACCCCGCAGACCCCGTCCCGGCAGTGCCGGACACACGTGCGCGGATCCGGGTCAGGCAACGCCCTGTCTGGCGAATATTCGGTAGGCCAGATCGGCAACCTCCTGGGCACATCCCCAGGAGAGGCTGATGCCGGCGCCACCATGACCGTAGTTGTGCACGATCCGAGTGCCGCGCTGGGCTTCCAGCCGCACTCCGTCGCGGCGGAAGGGGCGCAACCCGACCCGTACCGGATGAATCACGTCTGGTGCAGCGCTGCGCAATGCCGGCAAGAACTCGACGCAGCGATCGAACATCATGCGCAACGGCGGATAGTCAGCCAGGTTCAATTCGGTGTGGTATCGGTCCGGCTCGACGAGCCCGCCCAGCACCAGCTGATCCGATCCGCGAGGCGCGATCGAGATCAGGTTCTGCTGGTCGGTAGCGGCATCGTTTGCCACCACGTGAGCTGCGGTTACCCGCGAGGTCGCGGTACGTTCCTGCAGCACCCGCAGCAGCGCGCCGCGGTGCGGAACCACGGTCGTGTCCTCGGCCAGCTCTCGCGCGCCCAGTCCCGCGCAGTTGATGATCAATTCGGCACGATATTCGGTCAGCAGCCGATTTTCCTGATTGATCAGCGGGCCGAAGATCCGTCGGCGGTCGACGCAGACGCCCGCATTCTTGGCCTCGCGAGCAAGCCAGGCCAGATACCAGTCGGTATCAATGGTGGGTGCCAGGTAGGAATAGGCGTCGATCACACCGGAGTCCCGGTTGACGCCGTGCCTATCGATCAGCGCCGGGTCGTGGACGAACCCGGGGACAAATCGCTTCACCTCGGACATCTTCGCGAACTCGATCGGGTCGTCCTCGATGCGGCGGCCGAAGTAGTACACCGCCGGCCTCAGGCCCACCCCGGTACCCGGATCCGAGGCGAGCTGGGCGAAGCGCAGGTAGGAACGCATCGCCCAACCCGCGTATCGAGCCAATACCGCCTGGTCGTGGTAGCGGCCGCACCGCGACGGCGGCCACTCCCACATCGCCCCGGACGCCGAGGACACCGCGTCAATGCCGAACCCGTCGGCCGCGACGACGACCTGCCAACCCCGCTTGGCCAGCACCATCGCGGTGGTCCATCCGCTCACACCGGCCCCGATGACCACGACCCGTGGCCGGTCCCCGGGCGTCATGACCACACCCGCTTCGCGTTGGCACAACGCACCGACCCAGTGGGGCCGGCATTTGTCTGGTGGCACCTTCGGTCCACAACACGATTCACGACATTCTCTTTCCTGCATCAAGTGCCGCGAACACGCGGCGTCGGACCTGGACAGCGGCGAACGCTGACCGGTCAGCGGCGAGAGATGCAGTTCCGGGCCAGGATGCTCCGGCCCGTAACGGTCATGACAAGGCGAATGGACCCAGGCGATCCCGGCGGCCCTCGGGTGGCCGAGAACACCGTTACAGCCAGCCAAGCGACCAGCGCGACCTCGGTCACCAGGACGCCCGGTCCAACCGCGCCGGTTATCCAGCCGTGCTGTATCGCGTCGGGGCAAGCTTGCGCCTGCCGCACGCAGTGGCAATCGCGGGCGGCCCGCACACCGGGCGATCCAGCAAACAGTTGACCGGACGCGGCGATCAGGTTTGGCAGTGCCCGACCAGCGGCACTCTCGGCCTGTCGCCCGTGGCGCGCAATGAGGCTCCCGAGCAACCAAACGACGGCGACCGCGGCGATCAGGTAACGCGGCCACGGTTTCAGGAGAGTCCTCTCAAAGCACATGGCAGCGATCAGACTAGCACCCCTAGGGGGTATATCCCAGCACGAAATCGGCCAGCCCGGACTAGCGCGGCAGCATGCCCCGAATACGAGCTGTTGACGTGGTTCTTTCGAGCGAACACCGGAGGCGCCACGGCGCGGCGCCACAACTCAACTATACCAAGTACCCGTACTGGGTATAACGGGAAGGCGGCCGCTCCCCCGTCGCCACCGCCGAGCATCCCTTCGACCTAGTCACCCAACCACCCCGACGCAACAGGTCGCCGTCTCGGCGAAGAAGCGACGTTCACTCCCCCACCCACACCCATCGGTCGGCGTGTCGCGCAAGACCCACCCGGCAAATCTCCGACGACCGCCTTCTCGGCGAGCACATCCCCCGGTCGGCGGGGAGACCGATGTTGGGTCGGCGACCGAACGCACGCCACCGGCATCCTCGCCGGTAGTTTTGGGCCGGTGGCACACCTACTCGGGGCCGAGTCCGTACACCTGGCATATCCGACTCATGTGATATTCGACTCGGTGACATTGGGCGTCAACGATGGCGCACGCATCGGGATCGTCGGTCGAAATGGGGACGGCAAGTCCAGTCTGCTGGGGCTGCTCACTGGAGAGCTGCAACCGGACTCCGGCCGGGTGACCCGCCGCAGTGGCTTGCGTATCGGCGCGGTCAGCCAAAGCGACACCCTGGACCCGAGCCATACCGTCGGTTGGACACTTGTCGGGGACCAGCCCGAACACCAGTGGGCCGGCAATGCGCGCATCCGCGAGGTGGTCAGCGGCCTGGTATCCGACATTGGCTGGCACGCCAAGGTTGGCACGCTCAGCGGCGGCCAGCGCCGGCGTGTGCAGCTGGCCCGCCTCCTGATCGGCGACTGGGATGTGATCGCCCTGGACGAGCCCACCAACCACCTCGACATCGAAGGAATCACCTGGCTGGCCAGCCACCTCCAACAACGCTGGGCGCGCAACACCGGCGGACTGCTACTGGTCACCCACGACCGCTGGTTTCTCGACGAGATCGCCACCACCACCTGGGAAGTTCACGACGGAATCGTGGAGCCCTTTGAAGGCGGTTACGCGGCCTACGTGCTGCAGCGAGTGGAACGCGACCGGCTGGCGGCCACGGCCGAAGCCAAGCGGCAGAACCTGATGCGCAAAGAGTTGGCCTGGTTGCGGCGCGGCCCGCCAGCGCGAACCTCTAAACCGAAGTTCCGGATCGAGGCCGCAAATCAACTGATCGCCGACGTGCCGCCGCTGCGCAACACCGTCGAACTGGCCAAGCTCGCCACCGCCAGGCTGGGCAAGGACGTCATCGATCTACTCGACGTGTCGGTATCCTACGGTGACCGCCCGGTGCTGCGTGAGGTCGAGTGGCGGATCGGCCCGGGTGAGCGCACCGGCATCGTCGGCGCCAACGGCGCCGGAAAGTCCACCCTGCTGGGGCTGATCGCCGGGACCATCCAACCCGACTCGGGTCGCGTCAAGCGCGGCAAGACCGTCCGGCTCGCCGTGCTTGATCAGCAGGGCGACGCGCTGGCCTCGGCCGCCGAAGACCGGATCGCCGATGTGTTGGGCCGGCTGCGCGCCGACTACCAGGTCGACGGGCGCGAAGTCACCCCGACACAGTTGCTGGAGCGCCTGGGCTTCGCCAAGGGGCAACTGTCCGCGCGAGTCAGCGAACTCTCCGGCGGGCAGCGGCGGCGGTTGCAGCTGATGCTCACCCTGCTGTCGGAACCCAACGTGCTACTTCTCGACGAGCCGACCAACGACGTCGACACCGACATGCTGACCGCCGCCGAGGACCTACTCGACTCCTGGGCCGGCACCATGATCGTCGTCTCGCACGACCGCTATCTGCTCGAACGAGTCACCGATCAGCAGTACGCGATCCTGGACGGCCAGCTGCGCCATCTGCCGGGCGGCATCGACGAATACCTGCAACTCGCGGCACGTCCGGCGGCCAAGGCCAGCCAGGAACCGGCCGCGCCAGCACAGGCGATGTCGGGCGCTCAGCGCCGGGCCGCCGAGAAAGAGTTGACCGCACTCGACCGCCAACTCGCCCGTCTGGCCGAACGCATCGCGGCAAAGCACACCGAGCTCGCCGAATACGACCAGTCCGATCACGTCGGGATCACCGAGCTGACCCAGCAGTTGCGGGCGCTCGAAGACGAGGTTGTCGCGACCGAGGAGCGTTGGCTCAAACTCTCCGAGACACTTGAATGAGCACCTACCGGACGGTGCCTTACCGTCCCGGGGAGGCACTGTTGGCGCTATATCGGCGCCGTGGCGCATTCATCGACGCGGGAGTCGGGCGCCACGGTTTCGTCTATCTGCTGGGCCCCGAGGCGAACAGGTTCGTGTTCGCCAATGCCGACGCGTTCAGCTGGCGCGAGACGTTCGAGAGCCTGGTGCCCGTCGATGGACCGACCGCACTGATCGTCAGCGACGGCGAGGATCACCGCCGTCGCCGCAGCATCGTGGCGCCCGGACTGCGGCACCGAAGCGTGCAGGACTATGTCGCCACCATGGTGTCCACCATCGACAACGTCATCGACAGCTGGCGGCCAGGGCAACCACTGGACATTTACCAGGAGTTTCGTTGCGCGGTGCGCCGCAGCACGACCGAGAGCCTGTTCGGCCCACGGCTGGCCTCCCATTCGGACTATCTGGGCCGACAACTGCAGCCTATGATCGACCTGACCCACCGGTTGCCCCAGGTGATGCAACTACAGCAGCGGCTCAACTCACCGGGTTGGCGGCGGGCGATGGCCGCGCGCACCCGCATCGACGAACTGATCGATGCCGAAATCGCCAACGCTCGCGCGGAGCCCAGCCCCGACGACCGCATGCTGACCGCACTGATCAACGGCCGTTCCGAAGAAGGCTGCGCGTTGAGCGACAACGAGATTCGCGACTCCATCGTTTCGCTCATCGCGGCCGGCTACGAGACCACCAGCGGAGCGCTGGCGTGGGCCACCTACACCTTGCTCACGTTGCCCGGCGCCTGGGAGACGGCGGCCCACGAGGTTGCCCGGGTGCTCGGCGGCACCGCGCCCAGCGCCGAGACCCTCGGCGCTCTCACCTACCTCAATGGCGTTGTGCACGAAACGCTTCGGCTCTACTCACCGGGAGTGGTCTCGGCGCGCCGGCTGATCCGCGACCTCTGGTTCGACGGGCACCGGATCAACTCGGGACGGCTGCTGATCTTCAGCGCATACGTAACCCATCGAATCCCCGAAGTATGGCCGAATCCCACACAGTTTCTCCCACAGCGCTGGGATCCCGCCGCACCGGACTACCGCAAGCCCGCACCTCATGAGTTCATCCCGTTCAGCGGCGGACTGCACCGCTGTATCGGGGCGGTGATGGCCACCACCGAGCTGGTGGTGCTGCTCGCCCGGCTAGTCGCGCGCACCAGGCTTAGGTTGCCCGCTCAACGCATCCGCGCGGCCAATTTTGCGGCGCTGGCCCCCAAACCGGGCTTGAGAGTCGAATTCGTCGACTCAGTGCCAGCGCAGTAACACCAGCTCCGCGCAGAATCCGGGGCCCATGGCCAGCATCAGACCCGGGCTGCCGCTGGGCGGAACTTTGGCGATGGTGTCGCGCAGAATGTGCAACACCGACGCCGAGGAAAGGTTGCCGATTTCGCCCAATGAGCGCCACGTCAGCTCGAGGGCATCCGAGGGCAACCCGAGGCTGTTGGCGATCGTGTCGAGGACCTTGGGGCCGCCCGGGTGACTCACCCATGCACCGATGTCGTTCTTGGACAGATCGTGCATGGCCAAGAAGGCATCAACGTCGTCTGGCAGGTATTCCTCGATCAGATTCGTCAATTCCGGAGCCAGCCTCAGCTGCAGCCCGTGAGACCCAACATCCCAGCCCATGATGTCCAGCGACTCCGGGTACAGGCGGCTGCGCGAGTCGAGGATGTCAGGGCCGCCGGCACGAATCTGTTCCGCACGCCGGTCGCCGACGGCGACCACGGCCGCCGCGCCGTCGCCAAACAACGCCGTCCCCACGATGCCCGATACGGTGGGTTTGACGGCCGGATAAGTGAGCGAGCACAACTCGACAGCGATCAACACCGCGACGCCGTCGGGCGCACCCCGCAGGTAGTCATGCAGGCGCGCCACCCCGGCCGCACCCGCCACACACCCCAGGCCGAAAAGCGGCATCCGGCGTACGTCGGGGCGAAGTCCGAGGCGGCCGGCAATCCGGGCATCCAGCGACGGGACCGCGACTCCGGTGACCGTCGTGGTGATGATCAGGTCGATGTCCTGAGGCGTCAATCCCGCCTCGTCAAGCGCGCCCATCAGGGCCTCAATGCCAAGATCCACGGCTTTTTCGATGAAGATCTCGTTTGCATCGCCGAAGTCGGTCAGCGCCGGGTATTGCTCGATCGGCAAAACAAATTGGCGGCTGTTGACCTTCGCCGCGGCATGCATGCGCCGAACAATCTCTTCATGTTCCTGCAGACCGGGGAACTCGAGAAACGACTCGGTGATCTCACTTTGGCTATAACGATGCGGTGGTAACGCACCAAACACACCTGCGATAACGCTCATTGCTCTGCCCTCAATTACTTATCGGCCAGCCCACCCGTAGCGATACTGAAGTTTAGGCGGATCTGCGGGGTCTCGCAAAGTCGCACGTATTCAACACATGTCACATATGCGACCAGTAATGCCGGCGTAATTTGTGCTGTGCAGCGCAAATTCGTCAGTCAGGGTCGTCCTCTTCGGAGTCGAGCGCCATCGCAACAAGCGCCTCAGGACTCAGCGAGTCGATGACATCGTCGCTGACAGCTGCATCGGGTGCCGGGCTTTCGTCCTGGCCGGCCAACAGCAATAACTTGTCCAGCATTCCGCTTCGCCTGAGCTCACGAACGGGAATGGTTCGCAGGACCGACCAGATCTTGTCGTCGTCTGATTCTTCGTGATTGCCACCGGACAGCTGTTCATCAAGGTGCCGGGCCAGCGGCATTGGCGTCGGATAGTCAAAAATGATGGTTCGCGACAGCGCTAAGCCGGTTACGGCACGCAACCGATTGCGCAGTTCCACCCCGGTCATCGACTCAAACCCAAGATCTTGGAAGGCACGTTCCGCGTCGATCTGGTGGCTGTTCGAGTGGCCGGTGGCGATCGCCGCGTGTAGGCACACCAGATCAACCAGTTGACGAAAGCGCTCCTTGGAATCCACACTGTCCAAACGCGGCCGCAGCCCTGACTCGTCGCTGCTATCGGCCTTCCTGCCAGCGCCTTCACCTAGCCAAAACCGCTGCCGCGCGAAGCTATATGTGGGCAGAGTAACCGTCCGGGCGCGCAGACCGGCGAACGCCGCCCGCCAGTCCAGGTCCGCACCGTCGACGTACAACTGGCCCATCGCGGTGAGTAGTGATTCGACTTCCGGACGACCCTTGGCCAGCAACGCAACTGATGTGCCCAGGCCGGCGCTCGGCCCGGTTTCGAGGAATGTCGCGGCGCCCAATGATTCGGCCAAGGCCACGCCGTCGGCGAACCGGACGGGTTTGCGCACATGCTCGACCCAGTAGCTGGCGGTTCCGTATCCCGCCGCAGCCAGCTGCCCAGTCATGTTGGACACCAGGGCAATCCGCGGCTCGTGGGCGACGATACCGCTGATCGTGGCGCCGAACTGCGCCATCATCGGCTCCATCAATGCCGAATGGAATGCATGTGAGACCGCCAACCGGTGCGCCCGACAACCCTGACCCGTCAGCCGATCCGCTACCACGGCTGTCGCGGCCTCCGGGCCCGAAATCACCACCGAATCCGACCCGTTGACCGCGGCGATGCTGACGCCTTCCTCCAGCATCGGCGCCACCTGTGCCGCGCTGGCCGCTACCGCCACCATCACCCCGCCGGGCGGCAGCTGCGCCATCAACCGACCCCGCGCCGACACCAGTCGCGCCGCGTCCGTCAGCGATAGCACCCCGGCCACGTGAGCCGCCGAGATCTCTCCGACCAAATGGCCCATGACGAGATCGGCGACCACGCCGCAGGCCTGCAACAACGCAGCCAACGCGACTTCCAGGGCGAATAGCGCGGGTTGAGCGAATTCGGTGCCCTCGAGCAGCGACGCATCCGCACCCCAGATCACTTCTCGCAACGGAAGGCGAAGGTGTTCGTCCAACGCGTCAGCCACCGTGTCAAAAGCCTTGGCGAACGCGGGGAACCGGCCATAGAGATCCCGTCCCATGCCCAACCACTGCGCCCCCTGTCCCGGGAAGACCAGAACGGTTTTGCCCCCCGAGCCGGCACGTCCGGCAACCAGGGCTCCGGCGTTGTTGATTAGCAGGCTTGTGAGCTGGGGAATTGTGGATTGAGGAGGTCTAGGCGGCGGTTGGCGGTCAAAGCGGTGATCCGGCAGGCTTCGGCGATGTTGTCGGCGCCGTTGAGGCGGTGTAGATTGATGGCGGTGTTGCGTAGCGTTGCTAGGACCTGTGCGCCGTTTCCGGTATGTGCCCTTTGATGGTCTTCGTCGAAGGTGACGTCGCGTATCCAGTGCAGGCTGTTCTCGATTCCCCAGTGTTGACGCATCCAGGTCATGATCGCGGTAGGGCGGGCGTGCTCGAACGGCAGGCTGCAGATGGCATAGACCACCTCCACGCTGCGCTGGTCGGTGGCGGTGATCAAGCGTTCACGAGTGATCCGGATGATTTGTTTTGCGTAGGGGAAGCCGATTCCTCGTGCAGCGGTGATGATTTGCAGGGTGCGGGTCTCGACACGGCCGTGGCCGCGGGAGTCGTCGGTAGCGGCTGCGGGCACCTCGGCCCAGGGCAGCGCGGTGATACGCGCAAGTATTTTGGCTTGGTTGGACTTGACGATCATCAGGTAGTGCGACTTCAAGGTGGCGCAGATCAACTTCGCGGTGACGACCTGGGTATGCATCGCATCCACGGTGACCAGCCACCGCAAGCTACCCGGCAGCAGCGTGAGCAGGGCACGTACGCAGGGAATTTCATTGCTTTTCTCGGCGACAGCGAGTTGACCGAGCACCAATCGGGCACGGTGGGCGAACACCGACACGAGATGCGTGGCTGTCGCTTTGGCGCGTAAAGGCACCACGCAGCATCTTGCCGTCCAACGCGATCGGCACCAATCCACTGGGGTCGCTGCTGGCCACGTGTGCAGTGAAGTAACTGCCCATCCTGGCGTTGAGGTCGGCGGGGTCTAGCCGAGACAAAACAGCGCGGAAGGTCTTCTCACTGGGCCGCCGGAACCGGACCCCTAATTAGGCCAACACATCATCGGGAGCGGTGGCCGCCCATGTGGCAAAAACAGCATAGCCGCGCATCCCCGCGGCAGTGGCCAGAACCGCGATCGCCAACAAAGCCATCAGCGAATACCTCCGACCGCGTGGGTCCCTCGGGTCTGGCACCGAGGCCAACACATCGAGAAACTCCGATCCGATGAGCTCACTGCGCTCACCAGGACTCCAGCGGTCGAACACCTCTGGAACCGACGACACAGGCAATACTGAAACGGTAGGCACGGGCAACTCCAGACCAACGACGAACAGTAACCAACTCGATCGTTCTCCAGATAGCCCGTGCCTACACTCCGGCCCCAATAGCGCGGCACCAAAGATCATCAACCCAGCTCACAAGCCTGCTAATCAACAACGCCGGAGCCCTGGTCCGGCAACCAGGTTGACCCCCGGTTCGCCTGAGGCTAAGGCCGCTAACCCCGCCATGAACCCACCGCGATCACCGCCCACCAGCACCGCCCGATGCTCGAACACGGACCGCGTCGACAGCAGCGACCAGCCGACATCGGCCACATCGATCGAGGGCAGCTCGGCCACCCACGCAGCCAACCGCTGCGCCTGCCCCGCCAACGCCGCCCGAGAACGCGCCGAAACCAGCCACGGCACGGTCGCTTCCGTACCGTCGGGGTCCGCCACGGCCTCTTGCGGGATCGGAGCCTGTTGCACGATCACATGCGCATTGGTGCCGCCCATGCCGAACGACGACACCCCGGCCCGGCGGGGCCCGGCTCCGCGCGGCCAGGGTGTGAGTGTGGTACTGACATGCAGGCCATGGCTTTCCATGTCTGTCCCGGCGCTGTCGCCAACGTAGTTGAGACTGGCCGGTATTGCGCCATTCTCTAGCGAGAGCACCGTCTTGATCAGGCCCGCGGCTCCGGCGGCAGCGCCGGTGTAGCCGATATTGGACTTCACCGAACCCAGCCACACCGGGGTCTCGCGTGTGGCAAAGACCTCGCTCAGCGCCTGGGCCTCTGTGGTGTCGCCGATTCGCGTGCCGGTTCCATGTGCCTCGATGTAGTCGATCTGGTTGGGATCGACGCCGGCGCTGGCCATCGCCCGCCGCATCACGTCGGCTTCCGCGGCGGCCGAGGGAGCTGCCAGTCCACCCGCCGTGCGCCCAGCGCTGCCCACGGCGGCGCCCAGAATTACTGCGCGGATACTGTTTCCGTCCTCGAGCGCGGCGCGCAATGGCTTGAGCAGCACCAGGCCGCCACCCTCGCTGCGCACGTAGCCGTCGGCTCGTGCGTCGAATGCGTAGGTGCGGCCAGAGGCCGACACAGCTCCGAACTCTGTTTCCAGCCGGCCGGTTTCGCTCGCCAAGTTGAGGTGAATGCCGCCCGCGATCGCCATCGTGGCATCACCTGCGCCGCGCAGGTATTCGCGGGCCAGGTGCACCGCGACCAGCGAGGACGATTGGCCACAATCGACGGTCATGCTGGGACCGTGCAGGGCGAAACCGTAGGAAACCCGGTTGGCGATCATCCCCCGACTGGCCCCGGCGAACGAGTAGTGATCGAGCTTGTCCGGGGCCTGGTCCAGCGTCAGCAACGCATAGTCGTCGTTCATTGCCCCGAGGTAGACGGCGATGGGCTCGCCGCGCACGGATTCCGCAACGATGCGGGCGTCTTCGAATAGTTCCCATGCCAGTTCCAGGGCGAGTCGCTGCCGTGGGTCCATCGCCGCCGCCTCGCGCGTTGACACATTGAAAAATTCGGCATCGAAGTCGCCGACATGGTCAATGGGTTTGGCGACTTCGTGCCCCTCAGACACCAGTTCCCAGAACTCACCGGGGTTGGCCGCACCGGGAAACCTGCATGCCACTCCGATGATCGCCACAGCCGATGCGAACTCTTGATCGCCGTCGCCATGCTGCCGGCGCAGACTCGTCGCCCGCGACATAACGCCTACGGTCCTAGTTCCTCGTCCAGGATGGCAAAGAGTTCGCTTTCGCTGGCGGAGCTGATGTCATCATCGTGGCTGTGGTCTTCCCCCCTCGACTGCGGGGATGTCAAGTCGGCCAGCAGGCCGTGGAGCCGATTCGACACCCGTTCCCTGTCTTCGGCAGTCCAGTCGGGCTCGTTGATCATGCTGTCGAGTTCGCGGGCCACCGCATCGAACCGAGCCAGCCGGTTCGGCTGTTCATCGGCGGCAGCGGGTGACAGCGAGCTGAGTTGGGTGCTGAGGTGTTCGGCCAGTGCCGCCGGGGTTGGGTAGTCGAAGATCGACGTGGGCGAAAGTGTCAGTCCGGTCGAGCTTTTGAGGCGGTTCCGTAGCTCCACGGCAGTCAGCGAGTCGAAGCCAAGGTCCTGGAACGGCTTGTTGGCATCGATATCGACGCTGGCGTTCCCGAGAACGGTGGCGGCGTTGGTGCAGATCATGTCGACAAGTTCGCGGCTACGTTGTTCGGGGCTCAGGATGTGCAGGCGGCTGATCAGAGCCGTCATCGAGGCACTGTTGTCGTTGGCGTCGACGACGCGGCGCACCGAGCGAGTGACCAAGTCACGCCAGATCGGGGGAACCTCCGGGTTGGCGCTCAGCGCAGCGACATTGAGCTGGGCAGCCACCACGCCGGGGCGCTCGCCGAGCAGCGCGGCATCCAGCAGGTGCAAGGCATGTTCGGTGCTCAGCGGATCGAGTCCGACCTGCCTCATCCGGGCCAGGTCCCGATCCCCCAGGTGTTGCGTCATGGTGCTGGGTTGTTCCCACAGTCCCCAAGCGATCGAGACAGCGGGTAGGTCCTGGCCGCGCCGGTAGGCGGCGAGACCGTCCAAGAACGCGTTGGCGGCGGCGTAGTTGCCCTGACCCGGGGCCCCTGCGATGCCGGCCAGCGACGAGAACATGACAAATGCCACCAGATCCATGCCGTGGGTCAGTTCATGCAGATTCCAGGCTCCGGCTGCCTTGGCCCGCAGCACCGGCTCCACCCGATCCGGTGTTAAGGAGGCGAGCACCGCGTCGTCGAGCACACCCGCCGCATGGAATATCCCCTTGAGCGGGTAGCGGTCCGGCAGCTGCGCCAGCAGCGCCGCGACCGCATCGCGGTCAGCCACATCGCAGGCGGTCACCGACACCTGGGCGCCGCCCTGCTGCAGTTCGGCAACCAGATCCGCGATTCCCGGCGCCTGCGTTCCAGCCCGGCTGACCAGCACGACGTGGCCCACGCCATAGCGCTGCACCAGATGCCGGGCCACTGCTGCCCCGGCCATCCCGGTGCCGCCGGTGATCAACACGGTCCCTCCGGACAACACCGATTGCGCGGCCGGTCCCTGCGGCAGGGTCAAGACCACCTTTCCGATGTGGCGGGCCTGACTGACGTAGCGGTAGGCCTGCTGTGCCGACCGAACATCAAACAGCTTGAGCGGCGGTGCTTTTAGAATTCCTTCCTGAAGCAGTCCGACGACCTCGGAAAGCATCCGCGCGATCGCGTCCGGGCCCGCCTCCATCAGGTCGAACGCCCGGTAGCTCACCCCCGGGTACTCGTCGGCAACGGCTTGTGGGTCGCGCAGGTCGGTCTTGCCCATCTCGATGAATCGCCCGCCGGAAACCAACAATCGCAGTGACGCGTCGGTGAACTCACCGGCCAGCGAGTTGAGCACCACATCCACCCCGGCGCCGCCGCTGGTCTTGCGGAACTTCTCCTCGAACTCCAGCGAGCGTGAATCACCAATGTGTTCGTCATCAAAGCCCATTGCCCGCAACGTATCCCATTTGCCACAGCTAGCAGTCACGAAAATCTCGGCGCCCCAATATTTTGCCAGCGCCACCGCGGCCATACCGACTCCGCCGGCGCCTGCGTGTATCAGTACCCGCTCGCCGGCTTTGAGACCGGCCAACACCGACAACCCGTAGAACGCTGTGAGGAACACCACCGGTACACCTGCGGCCTGGGCCAACGACCATCCAGCAGGAACCGTCGTCACCAACCGCTCATCCACCACCGCTTCAGAGCCCACGACACCCACCAAACCCATCACCGCATCGCCAACGGCCAGGCCCTCCACTCCGGGGCCAACCTCGACGACCACGCCGGCGCCCTCGGCACCCAACGCCCCACCGCCGGGATACATCCCCAACGCCACCAGCACGTCCCGGAAATTCACCCCGGCCGCACCGACCGCGACCCGCACCTGGCCGGCGGCCAGGTCCACTCGAGGACACGGCTGCACCAGCACATCCTCGAGCGTTCCCCCACCGCCAACGGCCAACCGCCACGGCCCTTCCGGCAGTTCCAGCCCTGATCCGGAATCGATGAATCTCAACCGGGCCCCATGTACGACACCGGAGCGCACCACCAATTGCGGCTCCCCACAAGCGACGGCATCGGCAATGTCCACCGAATCATCGGTGTCCACCAGTACCACGCGCCCCGGATGCTCCGCCTGCGCCGAGCGCGTCAGACCCCACACCGCCGCGCCCGCCAAATCGGTAACACCTTCGCCGGCCAGGCCCACCGCGCCCCGGGTCAGCACAACCAGAACACCGGGATCATCGCCTGCCAACCACGACTGCAGCTTCGCCAGCGCCTCGTTCACCCGCTGGCCGACCGCGACGTCACCGTCGGCAGAGCCGGACTCCCACAACACCACATCCCGAGCCGAGTCGCTCGCGCTGAGTTCCGGTGATGTCGGAGACCACGCAACCTCGAGCAGCCGGCCGCTGATGGTGCCTCCGGCCGCAATCACGGCCGCCGACAACGCCTCACCAGAAACGGCGCGAACTACCAACTGTTTGACCGATAGCACCGGCAGTCCGCGCGGGTCGGCCAGCTCCACCGACACCGACCCCGCATCCGCCGGGGTGATGCGTACCCGCAGCCGCGCCGCCCCCGCCGCATGCAGCGACACCCCCTGCCAGGAGAACGGCAGCATCAATTGATCGGTCGCGGTGGCGAACCCCCAGGCATGCAGGGCGGCATCCAGGACCGCCGGATGGATCCCGAAGCCCTGCACCGTCGCATCCTCGGGAGCGACCACCTCCGCATAGATTTCGCGCCCCCGCCGCCACACCGAGCGCAACCCGCGAAATGCCGGTCCGTAGCCATAACCACGGGCAGCGAATCGGTCGTAGACGTCACTCACATCCACAGCGGATGCGCCCACCGGCGGCCACACCGACAGGTCGACACCATGGCCGACGCCGCTGGCGCGCAGCACGCCTTCGGCATGCAGCACCCACGAATCGCCATCCGCAGTCGACGAAAACACCGACACGGTCCGCCGGCCCGATTCATCGGCGCCGCCGACGACCAACTGCATCCGCACCGTGCCGGTCTGCGGCAGCGCCAGCGGTGCCAGCAAGGTCAACTCCTGTACCAGCGGGCAGCCGACCTCATCGCCCGCCCGCAGCGCCAGCTCCACGAATCCGGCGCCCGGAAACAGCACCACCCCGTCCACCGTGTGATCGCGTAGCCACGGGTGCAGTTCTGGTGACAACACGCCAGTCAGCACCAGTCCCCCCACATCGGGACGCTCCACCACCGCCCCCAGTAGCGGGTGACCGACACCTGTCAGACCAGCGCCGGTGAGCTTGGTCTGGTCAACGCCCAGCTCCTTGAGCCAGTAGCGACGCCGCACAAAGCCATAGGTGGGTAGGTCCGTGCGCTGTGCGCCCAAGCCCGCAAACGCCTCACGCCAGTCCAAAGCTCGACCATCGGCGAACAATTGACCTAGCCCGAGGAGCAGCGCGTCGTTCTCGGGGCGGTCCTTGATCAGCAGCGGGACCGCTGGCGTCTCACGAGTCAACGACTGCTCGACCAACGCCGTCAAGCCGCCGCTAGGCCCCACCTCGACGAAGGCGGCGGCTCCCAATGACTCGGCCAACGCCACACTGTCTGCGAAGCGCACCGGCTTGCGTACATGCTCTACCCAGTACGCTGCCGATCCGTAGCCTGCCTCGGCCAGCTGGCCTGTAACGTTGGATACCAGGCTGATCCGCGGCTGGCTCGCCGAGACACCCTTCAACACCTCGGCGAAGTCCGGCAGCATCGGGTCCATCAACTCCGAGTGAAACGCGTGCGAGACGGCCAGCCGATGCGTCCGTCGTCCCAGTGCCGCAATCCGATCCACCACCTCGCCGACGGCGCCTTCCGGGCCTGAAATCACCACCGAGTCAGGCCCATTGACCGCCGCCACCGCAACCCCGGACCCCAGCAGCGGCGTCACCTCCTGTTCGGACGCGGCAACCGCGACCATTGCCCCACCCGCCGCTAGCCCAGCCATCAGCCGGCCCCTGGCCGCCACCAGCCGTGCCGCATCGGGTAGGGACAGGACACCCGCAACATGGGCCGCCGAGATCTCGCCAACCGAATGCCCGAGCACTAGATCGGGCACGACTCCCAGCTGTGACAGCAAGGCAGCGAGCGCGACCTCCACCGCGAACAGCGCAGGCTGCGCGAACTCTGTACTTTCCAGCAACCCCTCATCGGTGCCCCACATGACCTGCCGTAGCGGTAGCCGCAGGTGCGCATCCAACTCCGCCGCGACCGCGTCGAATGCCGTGCGGAACGCCGAAAACCGCTCATACAGAACGCGTCCCATGCCCAGGTATTGGGCGCCTTGGCCGGGGAACACGAACACCGTCTTGCCGGTCGATCGCGCGCGGCCCACCACGGCGCCCGCGCCGTGCTCGCCGGCGACCACACCGGCAAGCCCGTCCATCAACTGCGTGCGGTCGGTGCCCACCACCACCGCCCGATGCTCGAACAGCGAGCGGGTTGCGGCCAGCGACCAGCCCACATCCACCGGGTCGAGATCTGGATGCTCTTCGGCCCAGGACAGCAACCGTTGCGCTTGGTTCGCCAACGCCGGTGCTGAACGCGCCGACAACACCCACGGCACGGTTGGGGCGCCGCGATCAGGCTCGGCGAGATCGTGTTCGGCGGTGGGGGCTTGTTCGAGGATCACATGCGCATTGGTTCCGCTGATCCCGAAGGAGGAAACCCCCGCGCGCCTGGGGCGCCCCAGATCCGGCCACGGCCGTGACTCGGTCAGCAGTGAAACCGCCCCCGCCGACCAATCCACCTGCGGCGTCGGCACATCCACGTGCAGCGTCTGGGGCAGCACACCATGCTGCATCGCCAACACCATCTTGATCAGCCCGGCCACGCCCGCCGCCGCGGAGGTGTGCCCGATATTGGATTTGATCGAGCCCAGCCACAGGGGCTCGGTGCGGTCCTGTCCATAGGTGGCCAAAATCGCCTGGGCCTCAATCGGATCCCCCAGAACGGTTCCGGTGCCGTGGCCTTCGACCACGTCCACGTCGGCCACCCCCAGCCGAGCGCTGGCCAGCGCCGCCCTAATCACCCGTTGCTGTGACGGCCCATTCGGTGCTGTCAAACCGTTGGAGGCGCCGTCCTGATTGACCGCCGAGCCCCGCACGACTGCCAGCACCGGGTGACCCAACCGCTGTGCGTCGGCCAGTCGCTCCACCACCAGCACCCCGGCCCCCTCCGACCAGGTGGTGCCGTCGGCGGCACCCGCATACGCCTTACACAACCCGTCGGCGGCCAGCGCTCGCTGCCGGCTGAACTCCACAAATGCCGCGGGGGTCGCCATCACTGTCACCCCGCCGACCAGCGCGAGATCGCACTCTCGCGAACGCAATGACTGCGCCGCCAGATGCAGCGCCACCAAGGACGAGGAACACGCGGTATCCACCGACACCGCCAGCCCCTCCAACCCCAGCACATACGCCACCCGGCCCGAGGCGACACTCAATGTCGAACCGGTGAGCCCGTATCCTTCCAGCTCACCTTTGACTTCGCCGCCATAACCGGCGTGAATCACTCCCACGAATACCCCGGTCGCGGAGCCACGCAACGTGGTCGGATCAATCCCGCTGCGCTCCAAAGCCTCCCACGAGACTTCCAGCATCAGCCGCTGCTGCGGATCCATCGCCAAGGCCTCGTTGGGACCAACGCCGAAAAAGCCGGCGTCGAAGTCTCCGGCATCCGCCAGGAATCCGCCCCGCCGTGTGTAGGTCTTGCCACGCGCGTCCGGGTCCGGATCGAACATTGCGTCGATATCCCAGCCCCGATCGGAGGGAAACTCCGAGACGGCATCGCGGCCTTGGGTCAGCATCTCCCACAACGATTCCGGAGAATCCGCTCCCCCGGGATACCGGCAGCCCATGCCAACCAGCGCCACCGGCTCGGAGAGCTTGTCCTCCAACTCCGCGACCCGCCGGCGGGTGCGCCGCAGATCCGCGGTCAGGCGTTTGAGGTAATCAACATGCTTGGTGGTTTCCGTCAAGATTGCTCCTCGTAGAGGCTTCAGGAGCCGAGTTCTTCGTCGAGAATGGCGAAGAGCTGGCTTTCGCTGGCAGTGGTGATGTCGTCATCGGCGGACAGGTCGGCCAGGATGTCGTGTAGGCGGCCGGACAACTTGCCCTTGTCCTCGTGGGTCCAGTCGGGTCGGTTGATCAGCTTGTCGAGTTCGCGGGCGAGGTCGTCGAATCGGCGCATCAGATCGGGTTGCGCCGTGGCGGTGGCCAAACGGATGCCGAGATGTTCGGCCAGGGCTGCGGGACTTGGGTAGTCGAAGATCAGCGTGGGCGAAAGAGTCAGCCCGGTCGCGGTTTTGAGCCGGTTGCGCAGCTCGACGGCCGTCAGTGAGTCAAAACCCAACTCCTGGAAGGCGCGGTGGGCGTTGATGTCGGCGGTGCTGGAGCGCCCCAGCACGGTAGCGGCGTTGCTGCACACGACATCGACGAGTTCGCGTTGACGCTGCTCGGCACTGAGCCCGTGCAGTCTGGCCACCAGGCCCGTTGCCGCCGCGATGTTATCGCCGGCATCGGCGTCGCTGATCACTCGTCTCTTGGGGCGAGCGGCCAACTCGCCCAACAGCGGCGGTAGTGCAGCGCTGTTGGACTTGAGCGCGTTGGCGTCCAGCCGGGTGGCCACCACAACGGCGCGGTCGGCCACCACCGCGGCGTCGAAAAGCTCGAGGGCATGTTCGGTTGACACGTTGCCAGCCCCACCCGGCTCATGCGCGCTTTGTCGCGCTCACCAAGATGGCGAGTCATCGCGCTGGCTTGTTCCCAAAGGCCCCAAGCCACCGACACACCCGGCAGGCCGAGCGCGCGCCGGTGAACGGCCAGCCCGTCCAGGAAGCTGTTGGCCGCCGCATAGTTACCTTGTCCGGCGGTGCCGATGATCCCGGCCATCGAGGAGAACAGCACAAAGGCCGACAAGTTGAGGCCGCGGGTCAGCTCATGCAGATTCCAGGCGCCGTCGATCTTGGCCCGCAGCACCGTATCGACCCGCTGCGGGGTCAGTGAAGCGATCAACCCGTCGTCGAGCACTCCCGCCGCGTGAATCACGCCCCGCAGCGGATAGCGTGCCGGCACTTGCGCTAGTAGCTCCGCGACCGCGTCCCGATCGGAGACATCGCAAGCCACCACCGCCGCCTCTGCTCCGGCATCCTGCAATTGGCCGAGCAGCTCGCTGGTCCCTTCGGCCTGCGCGCCGGACCGACTGACCAGGATGACGTTGGCCACCCGATGACGGGACACAACATGGCGGGCCAAGGCCGTCCCGGCCATGCCCGTCCCGCCGGTGATGATCACCGTGCCTCCGGCCAGGGCACCAGCGGGTACCGCACCGGTTTCGTCGGGAAGTGTCAACACCACCGTGCCGATGTGACGAGCCTGGCTGACAAAGCGATACGCCTGCCGAGCCAGCCGCACGTCGAAAGTCTTGATCGGCAACGGTGTCAGGGTTTCGGCGCAAAGCAGTCGGCTCAGCTCGGCCAGCATCCGCGCGATCAGGTCCGGGCCGGCCTCGATGAGATCAAATGCCCGATACCCAACGCCGCGATGCTGTTCGGCCATCGTCTGTGGGTCACGAAGATCGGTCTTACCCATCTCGATGAAGCGACCGCCGGGGACCAACAGCCGAAGCGATGCGTCGACAAATTCGCCGGCCAGCGAGTTGAGCACCGCGTCCACTCCGGCTCCACCGGTGCCGGCACGGAACTTCTCTTCGAACTCCAGAGTGCGCGAGTTGGCGATGTGGTCATCATCAAAACCCATTGCCCGCAACGTATCCCATTTTCCTGGGCTGGCCGTTGCGAACACTTCCAGGCCCCAAAGCTGAGCCAGCTGCACCGCGGCCATGCCCACCCCGCCGGTGGCCGCGTGCACCAACAGCTTCTGCCCAGACCGCACCTCGGCCAGGACACGCAAGCCGTAGAACGCCGTCAAGAACACCACCGGGACACTGGCGGCCGTCTGCAGCGACCAGCCCGGCGGAACTGCGGTCACCAAGCGGTGATCCACCACCGCCTCGGGCCCCACCACGCCGAGCAGCCCCATGACCGCATCGCCGACGGCCACCCCGGAAACGCCGGGCCCGACCTCGGTGACAATCCCGGCGCCCTCAACCCCTAGCTCGCCTCCACCGGGATACATACCCAACGCCACCAGCACATCCCGGAAATTGACGCCCACGGCGGCCACTGCGACCCGCAGCTGTCCGGTCATCAGCCCCGACGGCGCACAGCCGCCCACCCTCACGTCATCCAACGTGCCACCGCCGCCGGTGACCAATCGCCAATTCTCGCCCGGTGGCGGCAACCGCAGCAGTGACTCGGCCGGCTTCAACCGCGCCTGGTAGGCCACGCCCGCACGCACCACCAGCTGCGGCTCACCGGAATTCAGCACCGCGCCCAGTTCGACCGAACCATCGGTATCGACCAGTACGACGCGACCAGGATGCTCGGCCTGCGCCGAACGCACCAGCCCCCACACCGCCGAACCCGCCAGATCGGTCACGTCTTCGTCCGCCAGTCCTACCGCGCCGTGCGTCACCACCGCCAAGACCCCGGGTGGATCGCTGGCCAGCCACGACTGCAACGCGCCCAACGCGCCATCGGTGGCCACATATGTCGACTCCACCGCACCCGCGGACAGCTCGACCTGGGAGGCCAAGTCCCACAACGTCACCGGTATATCGGCGGTGTCGTCGCCGGGCCTGCCCAGCGGTGACCACACGACCTCTAGCAAGCCACCGCCACCGGCCGTGCCCGCCGATGACGTCTGGTCGGACACCGGACGAAACGCTAGGTCCCGCACCGTCAAAACCGGCAGACCTGCCGAGTCGGCGAGTTCCATGACCACCGAGCCGGACCGAGATTGCGCTATCCGGACTCGACAGCGCGAGGCTCCGGCAGCGTGCAACGACACCCCTTGCCACGCGAACGGCAACACCGTTTGGTTCTGCTCCGCGGTCAGCACCAACGCATGCAGTGCCGCATCGAGAAGCGCTGGGTGGATGCCGAAACCGCCGATCTGCGCGCCGGCGTCTTCGGGGAGGGCCACCTCAGCGAAGATTTCGTCCCCCGACTCCCACACGGCCTGCAGACCGCGAAACGCCGGACCGTATTCGTAGCCCCGGGCTGCCAGCCGGTCGTACACACCGCCGAGGTCCAGCGCCGTCGCGCCCTCCGGTGGCCATGCCGTCAACTGCCCCACTGAAGCAACCGCCGCCGGCGCCAGTACGCCTTCGGCATGTAATGACCATTCCGAAAGTGACTGGTCGCCGCGGGAATACACTTCTACTGTCCGGCGATCCGACTGGTCGGCGGGGCCCACCACCACCTGTAGTTGCACTCCGCCGACGGTCGGCAGAACCAACGGCGCTGACAGGGTCAGTTCTTCCACTGCCGCGCATCCGACCTCATCGCCGGCGCGGATCGCCAACTCGACAAAGCCCGCACCCGGGAACAACACCGTGCCGGCCACCGCATGACCCGCCAGCCATGGCTGCAATGCCACCGATAGCTGACCAGTCAAGACCACCCCACCCGAATCGGGTCGCTCCACCACCGCGCCCAGTAGGCCATGCGCGGCACCGGCCTGCCCCAGACCGCCCACGTCGGTACGACCGGCATCGAGCTGCCCCAGCCAGAAGCGGCGATGCTGGAACCCGTAGGTGGGCAGGGCCACCCGGCGGCCGGCGCCGATGATCGAGGCCCAGTCCACCCGCACCCCCGCGACATGGGCTTGAGCGACCGATAGCCAGAATCTTTGCAGCCCGCCGTCGTCGCGCCCCAGCGATGGAATGACGATCGCTTCGCCGGAGTCTTGCTGGCCAGCCAGGGTTTCTTCGATGCCGGCCATCAAAACCGGGTGCGGGCTGGACTCGATGAAGACTTGGCACCCGCTGTTGAAGGCGGTACGGATAGCCCGTTCGAACTGCACCGTCTGGCGGATGCTGCGATACCAGTAGTCGGCGTCCAAGCCCGCGGTATCGGTGAATTCGCCGGTGACCGTGGAGATGAAGGCCGTCGATGTCGATTGGGGCGCGATACCGTCCAGCGCCTCGGCCAACTCGGCACGGATCGCCTCCACCTGAGCGGAATGGGACGCGTAGTCGACGTCGATTCTGCGGGCCCGAATATCGTCCGCCTCACAGCGCCCAATCAGGGCATCGAGAGCATCCACCTCGCCGGACACCACGATCGCTGAAACGCCGTTTACCGCAGCAATACTCAAGCGGTCGCTCCACGACGCCACTAGCTGGCGGGCGCGTTCCAGTCCGCACGCGAGCGACACCATCCCGCCGGCACCGGAGAGCTGCACCAGCAGCTGGCTGCGCCGCGCGACCACCCGCGCCGCATCCTCGAGGGACAGCGCCCCCGCCACGTAGGCGGCCGCAATCTCGCCTTGCGAATGGCCAATCACCGCGTCGGGAAGCACCCCTGCGGAACGCCATAATTCGGCGAGCGACACCATGATCGCCCACAACACCGGCTGCACGACGTCCACCCGATTCAGCCCCGGAGCACCCGGCACCGCCCGCACGACATCGAGCAGCGACCAGGACACGTACTCGGCAAGAGCCTTCTCGCACGGATGCATCTGATCGGCGAACACCGTCGAGGTGTCCAGCAGATCGACGCCCATCCCGACCCACTGCGACCCCTGGCCGGGAAACACGAACACCGTCTTGCCTACTGGCCGGGCACGACCCACGACAACACCGGCGCCTGGCTCACCGTCGACAAAGCCAGCGAGCCCCTGAATCAGCTGCGTCCGGTCGGCGCCCACCACCACCGCCCGATGTTCGAACACCGACCTGGTGGTAGCCAACGACCAGCCCACATCGGCTACATCGAGATCCGGGCGATCACTCACCCACTGCGCCAGGCGCCGTGCCTGGTTGACTAACGCCGGAGCTGACCGCGCAGCCAGTATCCACGGGGTGAGATCGGTTCTGTGCTGTGCGGCAACCTCTTCTGCTGCCGGCGCCTGCTCGAGAATGACGTGAGCGTTGGTGCCGCTGATCCCGAACGAAGATATCCCTGCCCTACGCGCACGCCCGGTTTCCGGCCACGGACGCGCCTCGGTCAGCAACGACACTGACCCCGCTGACCAGTCCACATGCGGCGTCGGCACATCCACATGCAGCGTCTGGGGCAGCACCCCATGCTGCATCGCCAGCGTCATCTTGATGACTCCGGCTACCCCGGCCGCGGCAGAGGTATGCCCCATGTTCGATTTGATCGAGCCCAGCCACAGGGGCTCTTTGCCGGGCCCGGTACGGTCCTGCCCATAGGTGGCCAAAATCGCCTGGGCCTCAATGGGATCGCCCAAGGTGGTCCCGGTGCCGTGGCCTTCGACCACATCCACATCGGCCACGCCCAGCCGGGCACTGGCCAGCGCCGCGCGAATCACTCGCTGCTGTGAGGGCCCATTCGGGGTCGCGAGCCCGTTGGAGGCACCATCCTGGTTGACCGCCGAACCCCGCACCACGGCCAACACCGGATGTCCCAACCGCTGTGCATCGGTCAGCCGCTCCAGCACCAGCGCCCCGGCGCCCTCGGAGAACGCGGTCCCGTCGGCGGCACCCGCGTACGCCTTGCACCGCCCGTCGGCCGATAGCGCCCGTTGCCGGCTGAATTCGATGAACATCGCCGGGGTGGCCATCACGGTTACCCCACCCACCAGGGCCAAATCGCACTCTCGCGACCGCAGTGACTGCACCGCCAGGTGCAAGGCGACCAGTGAGGACGAACACGCGGTATCCACCGACACCGCCGGGCCCTCCAACCCCAGCACATAGGCCACTCGGCCCGACGCCACACTCAACGTCGACCCGCGCAGCCCATATCTCTCGAGGTCGCCGGGCACCCGGCCCTGTCCCCCATACGAGCCGTGGAAGACCCCGACGAACACACCGGTCGGCGATCCGCGCAACGTGGTCGGGTCGATTCCGGTGCGCTCCAACGCCTCCCAGGACACTTCCAGCAACAGTCGCTGCTGGGGATCCATCGCCATCACTTCGCTGGGCGCTATCCCGAAGAATTCGGCGTCAAAACCAGCGACGTCGGTCAGGAATCCACCGCTGCGGGTGTATGACTTACCCACCGCGTCCGGATCGGGGTCGAACAGACTCGCCCCATCCCAGCCGCGATCCGTCGGGAAATCCGACACCACGTCACGTCCGGCGGCCACCATCTCCCACAAGCCCTCGGGAGTCGCGATGCCACCCGGGTAACGACATCCCATCCCGACCACCGCGACGGGCTCTGTGGCTTGGGCAAGGTGGTCACGGTTTTCCCGCTTGAGCCGCTCGTTCTCTTTGAGTGTCTTGCGCAGTGCCGTGATGAGTTCGTCTGGGGTGCTGTCCATACAACGCGCCTTTCCAGCTACTCAGCGAATCGGCGCGAGGGGCGCGCGGCGGCTGGCGTTGTTCCTTTCCGGCTCCTGGCCAAGCACCGGTAGCCCCGTCCTAGATCCCCGATCGAGCAGAAATTCACGTTTGTTCAGTGCCAACGCAGCAGTACTAGTTCGGAACAGAACCCAGGGCCCATCGCCATCATCAGGCCGGGACTCCCGCTGGGCGGCGGTTTGGCAATGGTGTCCCGCAGCACATGCAACACCGATGCCGACGAAAGATTGCCGATCTCGCCGAGCGAACGCCAGGTCAGCTCCAGCGCCTCCGGAGGCAGGTTGAGGCTCTCGGTGATCGCGTTGATGATCTTGGGGCCACCGGGATGGGTGACCCAGGCGCCGATGTCGGTGACGCTGAGGCCGTGGCCGGCCAGGAAGGTGGTGACGTCCTCGGCCACATATTCCTCGACCACATCCGCGATGTCCTTGGACAGCACCAGCTCGAACCCGGCGGAGCCCACGTCGTAGCCCATGGTGCGCAACGAATCGGGATACAGGTGGCTGCACGAATCCAGGATGTCGGGTCCGCTGGCGCCAACCTCTTCGGCCCGTCCGTCTCCGACCGCCACCACCGCGGCGGCACCGTCTGCAAACAGTGCACTGCCGACCAGACCCGCAGCCGAAGGCTTGTATCCCGGGAAAGTCAGTGAACACAGCTCGACGGAGATCAAGGCGGCGATGCCGTTGGGAGCACCGCGCAGATAGTCGTGGAGACGGGCCACACCGGCGGCACCGGCCACACATCCCAGCCCGAACAGCGGTACCCGTCGCACGTCCAGCCGCAGTCCAACGCGTCCGGCGATGCGGGCATCCAACGATGGCACCGCCAGGCCGGTGACCGTGGTGGTGATGAGGACATCGAGGTCTTCGGGCTGCAGGCCGGCCTCGTCGAGTGCCCCCATCAAGGCTTCGACGCCGAGGTCCACGGCCTTGTCGATGAAAATCCGATTGGCCTCACCGAAGTCATTCAGCTTGGGGTACGTCTCCAGCGGCAGCACCAAATGGCGGCTGTTGACCTTTGCGTTTGCGTGTATCTGCCGGACGAGTTCTTCGTAGCCCTCAAAGTCCGGGATGTTGACGAACGTCTCGGTGAGTTCGCGCTGACTGTAGCGATGCGGGGGCAACGCACCAAACACACCTGCGATGACGCTCATCGGTCCCACCCCTTCAACACGAACATCAACGCCGAAACGTTCAATACATTCCCTAGGACACGAAGTTTAGTTCGCGATCGAGGGCCGCAGCGGCAAAATCCGCTCAGCGCATCAGCTCATGGCCCAGCCGAGCAGTGATTTCCCGCACAATTTGAAGCTGCTCGGCGACCCGCTTAGGCGCCGTGCCTCCGCGGGAATCACGTGCGGACACCGATCCCTCAATCGTCAATACGTCGCGTACCTGCGGTGTCAGCTCCGGGCTGATGGCGGCAAGTTCGTCGTCGGTCAACTCCTCGAGGCCGACGCTGCGTTCCTCGGCGGTGCGCACGGCGGCACCGGCGGCCTCATGCGCGGACCTAAAGGGGACGCCTTGTCGTACCAACCACTCTGCGACATCGGTGGCCAACGTGTAGCCCGCAGGCGCCAGCGCGGCCATCCGCTCGACATCGAAGGTCAGGCTCCCCACCAGGCCCGCCATCGCCGGCAGCAGCAGCTCGAGCTGAACCACCGAGTCAAACACCGGCTCCTTGTCTTCCTGCAGGTCGCGGTTGTAGGCCAGGGGCTGGGCTTTCAGGGTCGCCAGCAACCCGGTGAGGTTGCCGATCAGCCGCCCGGACTTGCCGCGGGCCAGCTCCGCGATATCCGGGTTTTTCTTCTGCGGCATGATCGAGCTGCCGGTGGACCACGAGTCGTGCAAGGTGACATAGCCGAACTCGGTCGAGCTCCAGATGATGATGTCCTCGGCCAGCCGGGACAGGTCGACGGCGATCATGGCGAATACGAACGCCGCCTCGGCCGCGAAATCGCGCGAGGCGGTCGCATCGACGGAGTTGTCGGCGGCGGTGGTGAAACCCAGATCCGCCGCGATCGCATCGGGGTCCAAGCCGAGCGAGGATCCGGCCAGCGCACCCGAGCCGTATGGGGAAACCGCCGCTCGTTTGTCGAAGTCCACGATCCGCTCCACGTCGCGCAGCAGCGGATGGGCGTGGGCGAGCAGATGGTGCGCCAGCAAGATGGGTTGGGCGGACTGCAGGTGCGTCTTGCCGGGCATGATGGCCGTCGGGTGCGCGGCCGCCTGATCGCCGAGCGCCGCCACCACCTCGAGTACACCCGTGGCCACCCGGCGCACCGCGTCGCGCAGCCACATCCGGAACAGGGTGGCGACTTGATCGTTGCGGGATCGGCCGGCCCGCAGGCGGCCGCCGAGGTCCGGGCCGACCCGCTCGATCAATCCGCGTTCCAGCGCGGCATGCACGTCCTCATCGGAGACCAGGGGGCCGAAGCTGCCGTCGGCGACGTCGCTGGCCAGGCTGTCCAGGCCAGCCAATAGACCGTCGCGCTGCTCCTCGGTGAGCAGCCCAGCGCGGAAGAGCACCACAGCGTGGGCCCGCGATGCGGTGACGTCGTAGGGGGCCAGGGCCCAGTCGAAATGGGTGGATTTGCTCAGCGCCGCCAGCGCGTCGGAAGGCCCGCCGGCGAACCGCCCACCCCACAGCGATCCCTGATTGGTACTCACTTTTCCTCCGCGAGCTTTTCCTCCGCGAGCAGACACAGAATCGCACCAACGCGCCGGTGCATCTGCGATTTCGCGTCTGCTCGGCAGTAGCGGCTCACTGCAGATCCCGGCGGGCGGAGAGTTTGGACGACAAGCCGTGCACGTAGACGAACCCCTTGGCAGCCGACTGGTCGAAGGTGTCGCCCTCGTCGTAGGTGGCCAGGTTGAAGTCGTAGAGCGACTCCGCGCTGCGCCGGCCGTTGACGGCGATGTGACCGCCGTGCAACACCAGCCGGATCTCACCAGACACGTGCTCCTGGGTCTTGGCAACAAAGCTCTCCAGCGCGGTCTTCAACGGCGAATACCACAGTCCGTCGTACACCAGCTCGGCCCAGCGCTGATCGGTGTGCCGCTTGAATCGGGCCAGCTCACGCTCGAGGGTGACGTGCTCGAGCTCGGCGTGGGCCGTGATGAGCACCATGGCCCCGGGCGCCTCGTAGATCTCCCGGCTCTTGATGCCCACCAAGCGGTCCTCGACGACATCGAGGCGCCCGACACCCTGGGCCCCGGCCCGGCGGTTGAGCTCCTCGATGGCCTGCAGCATCGTGACCGCGTTGCCGTCGATCGACACCGGCATGCCGCGTTCGAAGCCGACGATCACCTCATCGGGGGTGTTCCAGTTGACGGTCGGATCTTCGGTGTAGGAGTAGACGTCCTTGGTGGGCGCGTTCCACAGGTGCTCGAGGAAGCCGGTTTCGACAGCTCGGCCCCACACGTTTTGGTCGATCGAGAACGGCGAGCGCTTGGTGACGTTGATCGGGATCGCGTTCTCTTCGGCGAATGCGATCGCCTTCTCCCGGGTCCAGGCGTAGTCGCGAACCGGTGCCAACACCTCTAGATCGGGAGCCAGCGACGCGAACCCGACCTCAAATCGCACCTGGTCATTGCCCTTGCCCGTGCACCCGTGCGCGACGATCCCACCGCCGTGCTCGCGTGCCGCCTCCACCAGATGCTTGACGATCAGCGGCCGGCTGATGGCCGACACCAGCGGATAGCGGTCCATGTAGAGGGCATTGTTCAAGATGGTGGGCAGGCAGTAGCCCTCCGCGAACTCGTCGCGAGCATCGACCACGACCGCCTCGACGGCACCGCAATCGAGCGCTCGCTGACGCACGACCTCCATGTCCTCGCCACCCTGGCCGAGGTCAATCGCAACAGCCACGACCTCACGGCCGGTCTCCTTGCCTATCCAGCTGATGGCCACCGAGGTGTCCAGACCGCCGGAATACGCCAGGATGACGCGTTCTGACATGAACCAACTCCTTCATTTCGCCGAACCGGCAGCAGTGTATTTCAGGTCCTACTTCAATTTTTCCAAGGCGATTGCCAACTCGGCCCCGGCCATCGGCTCACGAGCAGCCACGAACACAGTGTCATCGCCGGCAATGGTGCCGACCACGTACGGTAGCGCCGCACGATCGATTGCGCTGGCCAAGTAGTGCGCCCCGCCGGGCGGGGTGCGCAGCACCGCGAGGTTGGCGCTGGCATCGGAGGACACCAGCAGCTCACCCAGCAGCCGCGCCAGCCGTCCGGTGCCCCCAGTCACCCCGCGCACCGGGCTACCGTCTTCTGGCACCACGTAGACACCCACCCCGCCATCGGCGCCGCGCAGCTTCACCGCGCCGAGCTCTTCGAGATCACGAGACAACGTAGCCTGGGTCGCCTCGATCCCCTGGACCGCTAGCAACGCGGCCAATTCACTTTGACTGCTCACCGACTCCGTGGACAAAATCGCCACGATTCGGGCCTGCCGACCAGCGCGATTGACACTGATCTCGGGTGCTTGTTTGGCGCCGTTCATCGCCCCCGCTCCAACAACCACACCAGCAGCGCCTTCTGCGCATGCAGCCGATTCTCCGCCTCGTCCCACACCGCGCTGGCCGGACCGTCCATCACCTGGTCGGTGATCTCGTCGCCTCGATGCGCCGGAAGACAGTGCAGCACAACGACTTCGGAATCGGCCGCCGCCAGCAGCTGCTCGTTCACCTGGAATGGACGGAAGGGCTTGACGCGGTCGAGCCCGTCGTCTTCCTGGCCCATCGACGTCCAGGTATCGGTGACCAGGACATCGGCGCCGGCCGCGGCCACGTGGGCGTCAGCGGTGAGCCGCACCGAGGCACCGGTCGTCTCGGCACGCTGCTCCGCGGCGCCAACGACCGACGGGTCGGGGTGAAATCCGTCGGGAGCGGCAACTGTCACATGCATGCCCGCGGTGACCCCGCCCAACATCAGTGAATGCGCCATGTTGTTGGCGCCGTCACCAAAGTAGGACAACCGCAAGCCTTTCAAGGAGCCCCGACGTTCCGTGATGGTCTGCAAATCGGCCAGCACCTGGCAGGGGTGGAACTCGTCGGACAGCGCATTGACCACGGGCACCGTCGCGGTGGAAGCCATAGCCTGCAGGCGATCCTGGCCGAAGGTGCGCCAAACAATGGCATCAACAAAGCGAGACAACACTTTTGCGGTGTCTGGCAGGGTCTCCTCGCGGCCCAGCTGGGTGCTGCGACCGTCGACAACCACTGCATGCCCACCCAACTGGGCGATACCCATCTCAAAGGAGAAGCGGGTGCGGGTGGAATTCTTGTCGAAGATCACCGCCACTCCCCGCGGCCCGTCCAGGGGACGGCGGCTGAACGGTTCCCGCTTCAATTCGGCCGCCAGCTGCAGAACTTCGGCCTGCTCGGCAGGCGACAAGTCGTCATCACGCAGAAAGTGTCGGATCATGCTGATGCTCCCGCGTTGTCCAAGATTCCCGGCAGCGCGGCGACAAAGCCTTCGAGCTGGGGTTCGGTAATGACCAATGGTGGCGCGAGCCGGACAACGTTGGGCGCAGCGCCATTTACCAGGTAGCCGACTTCGCGCGCGGCCACCTCCGCCGCCTTGGCGTGCGGGCCTGCCAGCACAATGCCCAAGAGCAATCCGCGCCCGCGCACATGGTCGATCAACGGATGGCTCAACGACTCGACGCCCTGTTTGAATGTTTTGCCTAGCGTTTCGGCGCGGCGCACCAGACCTTCGGAGGCCACTACCCGCAGCACCGCCAACGCCGCCGCGGCACAAACCGGGTTGCCGCCGAACGTACTGCCGTGCAACCCCGGTGTCAGCAACTCCGCCGCTGGGCCAATGGCCAGACACGCCCCAATGGGCAATCCTCCCCTAGCCCCTTGGCCAGTGTCACGACATCGGGAGTAATGCCGTCATGCTGGTGCGCGTAGAAGGCTCCGGTGCGGCCGATTCCGGTCTGCACCTCGTCGAGCACCAACAGCGCGCCGTGGCGTGCGGTGATCTCGCGAGCCGCCAGCAGGTAGCCCTCCGGCGGCACGACGACACCACTCTCCCCCATGATGGGCTCGAGGAACACGGCGGCAGTCTCGTCGTCGACGGCGGCGGCCAACGCGTCGATATCCCCATAGGGGACGTGAGTAACGTAGCCGGGCAACGGCTCGAACGGCGCTTGCTTGGCCGGCTGTCCGGTGAGCGCCAACGATCCCATCGTCCTGCCGTGAAAACCCTCTTGCGCAGCAACAAGTTTCGTACGACCGGTAAGCCGAGACAGCTTGAACGCAGCCTCGTTGGCCTCGGTCCCAGAGTTGCAGAAGAACACCCGCGCCGGCGCTTCAGCGCCCAGCAGCGTGACCAATTCTTCGGCGAGCGCGATGGTGGGCTCGATGGCATACAAGTTGGAGGTGTGGCCCAACGTCGACATCTGCTGAGTCACCGCCTCAATGACGGCGGGGTGGCGATGGCCGAGTATGTTGACCGCGATGCCGCCCAGCAGGTCGACGTAGTTCTTACCGTCGACGTCGGTAACTACCGCGCCTTCGCCACTGGCCAATGCCACGGGCGGGGTGCCGTAGTTGTTCATCATCACGGCTTCCCATCGGGCCCGCGTGTCTTCGGTATGCGTCATGCGGACACCACCTTGGTGCCGGTCCCCGCATTGGTGAACAGCTCGACCAGCACGCAATGTTCAACACGCCCGTCGATGACGTGCGCGCTGGGCACCCCACCGGTGACCGCCCGCAGACATGCTTCGACCTTGGGGATCATGCCCGCCTCCAGCCTGGGCAATAACTGCTCCAAAGCCGCCGTGTCGATTTCTCTGACCAATGAATCCCGGTCGGGCCAGCTGGTATAGAGGCCTTCCACATCGGTAAGCATCAGAAGTTTCTCGGCTCCAAGGGCTTCCGCGAGGGCGGCGGCGGCGGTGTCCGCGTTGATGTTGTGCACCACGCCTTCGGCGTCCGGAGCCAGTGTTGAAATGACCGGAATCCTATGTGCGGCGATGAGATCCATCAGCGCCGCGGCATTGACATGGTCGACGTCACCGACCAGGCCGATGTCGGTAGCGACACCGTCGACGTTCACACTGCGCCGCACTGCGGTGAACAGCTGTGCGTCTTCACCGGTGACCCCCACCGCATAGGGCCCGTGCGCGTTGATCAAGTTGACCAATTCGCGACCGACCTGTCCGAACAACACCATCCGCGCCACGTCGAGGACTTCCGGTGTGGTGACCCGGAATCCGCCTTTGAAGTCACCCTCGATCCCGAGCTTGCCAAGCATGGCGGTGATCTGTGGCCCACCACCGTGCACCACCACCGGATGAATTCCGCAGTTTCGCAGGAAAGCCATGTCGGCAGCGAATGCTTGCCGCAATGTGTCGTCGGTCATCGCGTTGCCGCCGTACTTGATAACGACAACCCTGCCGTGCAACTGCTTGAGCCAGGGCAACGCTTCGGCCAGCACTTGGGCCTTGGCCTGGGTGGACAACGTTTCAATCGTCATGAGCTGTATGCCGAATTCTCTTCAACGTAGGCGTGGGACAGATCGGTGGTTCGGATTGCCGCGTGAGCATCGCCGACGCCAAGTTCGACGGTGACATAGGTATCGGTGGCCGAGAGGTCCACCTCACGCGCGCCCGGGGCACCAACGCCGTCGATGCAGACGGCAGAGCCATTGAATAGCAAGCTGATTCGATTGGGGTCGAGGGTGATGGGGGCCATCCCGACCGCTGCCAGAACTCTCCCCCAGTTCGGGTCGGATCCGAACAGCGCGGTCTTGACCAAGCTGTCACGAGCGATCACCCGCGCGGCGATCAGTGCGTCCTCTTCTGTGGCGGCGCCCTTCACGGTGACGGTGACGCGCTTGGTGACGCCTTCGGCATCAGCCTGCAGTTGAGCACAGAGGTCATCGCAAACTCGTAGTACCGCCTCATCGAGATCTGCTTGCGACGGCGCTATTTCGCTGGCACCCGATGCCAGCAAGAGCACCGTGTCATTGGTCGAGCAGCTGCCGTCGATGTCGAGCCGGTCGAACGTACGCGCGGTTGCCCTACGCAGCGCCTGCTCGAGTGCCGCCGAACTCGCGACCGCGTCGGTGGTGAGCACACAAAGCATGGTCGCAAGCGAGGGGGCCAGCATGCCCGCTCCTTTGACCATCCCACCGACAGTCCATTTGCTCTGATGATGTAGCGCAACTTGTTTGGCGACGGTGTCAGTGGTCATGATGGCGTGGGCAGCGTCGTCGCCGCCGTGCAGGCCGCCATGCAGCTCATGCACGATGTGTTCGACACCGGCAAGCACCTTGTCCATCGGCAGGCGGTCGCCGATCAGCCCGGTCGAGCAGACCGCGACCTCAACTGCGCCGGTCTCTGTTCCCCAGTCCGACAACGCGGCCGCGACGGCCTCTGCCGTGGCGTGCGTGTCCTGGAAGCCGCCGGGGCCAGTACAGGCGTTTGCACCACCGGAATTGAGGATCACCGCACGTAGCTGCCCAGTCGTTAGCGCCTGCTGCGTCCATAACACCGGTGCGGCCTTGACCTGGTTCCGGGTGAACACGCCGGCGGCTGAGTAGTCGGGGCCTTCATTGAATACCAGCGCGAGGTCACGAGCACCCGACGCCTTGATCCCAGCCGCGATGCCTGCAGCCCGGAAACCCGCCGGGGCAGTAATGCCTTGACTACGCAACAGCCGCCCGGCGCTGACAACTTCAGTCATGTGTGTCACTCTCCCCGCTGCCAGGCGGTAGTCCTTGCTCCCGGTCACTCGGCAACTGGTCGTCGAAGCCGTTCATGGCGCCACCCCGACCACTGAGAGCCCTTCTGTCTCCGGCCAGCCCAGCGCCAGGTTCATCGACTGCACGGCGGCCCCGGCAGTGCCCTTGACCAGGTTGTCGATTGCGGCAATCGCAACAAAGGTCTCGGCTTCTTCATCCACAGCGACCGCTATGTGCGCCGCGTTGCTGCCAATCACGGCACCAGTGCGGGGCAACTGACCCTCCGGCATCAAATAGATAAAAGGTTCTGCCTCATAGGCTTTTTCGTAGGCTGACCGTAACCGAGCGATCGGCGAGCGGGTACGCGCGGTACAGGTTGCCAGAATGCCACGTGAGGTCGGGATAAGAACCGGTGTAAACGAAACGGTGACGTCTCGGTCGGTGACCGCGCGCAAGCCTTGTGCGATCTCGGGAGTATGCCGGTGCGCACCCGCGATGTTGTAGGCCCGGGCCGACCCGATGACTTCCGAGCCGAGCAGGTCGGTCTTGGCGGCCCGGCCAGCCCCCGAGGTACCGCTAACGGCGACCACCGTCACGGCCGGATCGATGAGGCCCTCGGCCACCGCGGGCAGCAGTGCGAGCAGCGCCGCGGTCGGGTAGCAACCCGGAACCGCTATGCGGCGGGTGTCACGCAACCGCTCCCGAGCACCCGGCAATTCGGGTAGTCCGTAGGGCCAGCTGCCGGAATGCGCTGACCCATAGAACCGCTCCCAAGCCGCCGCATCGGTGAGCCGAAAATCGGCCCCACAGTCGATGATCAGAGTTTCTGGGCCGAGTTGATCGGCCAGCGCCGCCGAATGCCCGTGCGGCAAAGCGAGGAATACCACGTCATGTCCGCGGAGCACCTCGAGCTCGGTGGGCTCGAGGATCCGCTGGGCCAGCGGCAACAGATGCGGATGGTGCTCCGCGAGGACGCTTCCCGCGCTGGCCGCTGCGGTCACCGCCCCGATCGTCAGCCGTCCCGAGGTGTAGGCGGGATGCCCCAGCAGAAGGCGAAGGATCTCACCGCCTGCATAGCCGCTGGCACCCGCTACGGCCACCCTGATTGCATCGGTCGCGTGGGCCATTTCGAGGATTTTGCATGGTTATGCAATATTTCGCAAATCCATTCTGGCCTGTGTCGCGACCACGACTTAGCTCAAGGGTAGTCAGCACCAGCTAGGCAGCGACCTGAACTCCGAAACTCGCGTTCAACGCCGCCTGGATGGCGAGTTGAAGATTGGCCAATGCAGCACTGATGTCTCCGGTGATTCCAAGAGCTGCGTTATCCAGGGCACTCACGATGACGCCTCCGGTCTGGGTCAGGCCAACGCTGGCGTTGGCGATGCCTGTCGACAGGGTGACCGCGGCCTGTGACAGCCCGGGCAGACCAACACCGATGCTGGCAACCACAGCATCGCTGAGCGCACCGGTCACCTCTGCCGTGGCGTTTTGCCAGATCATCAGCAGCGATTCGCCCGTGCCCAGCAAGCCGGAAACACCTCCTGCGAGGCTGCTCGCCAAGGTTTCGCCGGTGCCAATCAGACCTAACAGTCCTCCCCCGATCCCCCCTGCCAGGTTTGCACCGGTCTGCGCCAGGCCTGACAACAGCCCCGACGCCGTGTTGGCAAGGCTCGCCGTCAGCGCGGCGCTCAACTCCGCCGACAGGTCACCGCTTAGGCTGGCCGACAACGCAGCCGACAGCTGGGTAGCAAGCTCCGGCAGGCCTGCACCAAAGGCTCCCGCCAGGTTCCCAGCCAGCGACGCGCCGGTCTGGACTAATCCGTTCAACCCGCTATTCAATCCGGCTAGCAGTGCCGGTGCGTTGAAGGCGCCGACAAGATTGGCCGCGACGTTCTGACCTGTCTGGATTAGCGCATCCAGTCCGCCGCCAAAGCTATCCACGAGGTTTCCCGCCAGAGATTGTCCAGTTTGGAGCAAGCCGGTGAAGCCACCGGTGAATCCGGCCATCAGCTCGGGGAATGAGGTGCCAAGACTGGCCTGCAACGCCGCGCTGATCTGGGCCGCCAGCGTCGGCAAGCTGAAACCGCCAACCAGGTTGGCAGCCAACGCCTGACCCACTTCAATCAACGCGTTAAACCCGCCACCAAGGCTGCCCGCCAGGTTGGCCGCTAACGTTTGGCCCGCCTGCACCAGCCCGTTCAACCCACCGGTAAACGCCGCCACCACCTCCGGGAACGACGCACCGAAGCTCGCCTGCAACGCCGCCGACAACTCAGCGGCCAGCGTCGGGAGACTGAACCCGCCAACCAGGTTGGCAGCCAACGCCTGACCCACTTCAATCAACGCGTTAAACCCGCCACCAAGGCTGCCCGCCAGGTTGGCCGCCAACGTTTGGCCCGCCTGCACCAGCCCGTTCAACCCACCGGTAAACGCCGCCACCACCTCCGGGAACGACGCACCGAAGCTCGCCTGCAACGCCGCCGACAACTCAGCGGCCAGCGTCGGCAGACTGAACCCGCCAACCAGGTTGGCCATCAACACCTGCCCGGCCTCCAACAACCCACTCAGGCCACCGCCAAAACTGCCCGCCAGGTTGGCCGCCAACGTTTGGCCCGCCTGCACCAGCCCGTTCAACCCACCGGTAAACGCCGCCACCGCCTCCGGGAACGACGCACCGAAGCTAGCCTGCAACGCCGCGCTAATCTGGGCCGCCAGTGTCGGGAGACTGAACCCGCCAACCAGGTTGGCAGCCAACGCCTGACCAACTTCAATCAACGCGTTAAACCCGCCACCAAGGCTGCCCGCCAGATTCGCCGCCAGGCTTTGGCCCGCCTGCACCAGCCCGTTCAACCCACCGGTAAACGCCGCCACCACCTCCGGCAACGACGCACCGAAGCTAGCCTGCAACGCCGCACTAATCTGGGCCGCCAACGCCGGCAGACTAAACCCACCAACCAGGTTGGCAGCCAACGCCTGACCAACTTCAATCAACGCGTTAAACCCGCCACCAAGGCTGCCCGCCAGATTCGCCGCCAGGCTTTGGCCCGCCTGCACCAGCCCGTTCAACCCACCGGTAAACGCCGCCACCACCTCCGGCAACGACGCACCGAAGCTAGCCTGCAACGCCGCACTAATCTGGGCCGCCAACGCCGGCAGACTAAACCCACCAACCAGGTTGGCAGCCAACGCCTGACCAACTTCGACCAACGCGTTAAACCCGCCACCAAGGCTGCCCGCCAGATTCGCCGCCAGGCTTTGGCCCGCCTGCACCAGCCCGTTCAACCCACCGGTAAACGCCGCCACCACCTCCGGCAACGACGCACCGAAGCTCGCCTGCAACGCCGCCGACAACTCAGCGGCCAGCGTCGGCAAGCTAAACCCGCCAACCAAGTTGGCCGCCAACGTTTGCCCCGCCTGCACCAACCCGTTCAACCCACCCGTGAACGCCGCCACCGCCTCCGGCAACGACGCACCGAAGCTAGCCTGCAACGCCGCACTAATCTGGGCCGCCAACGCCGGCAGACTAAACCCACCTGCCAGGTTGGCCATCAACACCTGCCCGGCCTCCAACAACCCACTCAGGCCGCCACCAAAGTTGCCCGCCACATTCGCGGCCAACGTTCGACCCGCCTGCACCAGCCCGTTCAATCCACCGGTAAATGCAGCAACCAACTCTGGCAGCGACGTACCGAAGCTAGCCTGCAACGCCGCCGACAACTGGGCCGCCAATACGGGAGCGCTAAGGCTGGCCGTCAAGCCGCCTGCCAGGGTCTCTCCGGTCTGGATGAGCGCATCCAGACCGCCGCCCACACTGCCGGCCAGGTTTGTCGCCAAGGACTGGCCCGCCTGGACCAGGCCGGTGAATCCGCTATCGAACGCACCGACGAGGCCGGGCAGGCTGCTGCCAACGGTCGCCGAGATCGCACCGCTTAGCTGAGCGGCGAATTCGGGCAAGGCGCTCCCGAAGTTGGTAAGCACGGTTCCGCCGGTTTGGAAAAGCGCACCAAGGCCGCTGCCGGCGCTACCGATCAGGCTGGTCGTGATGGTCTGGCCGGTTTGAATCAGCCCAGTCAGCCCATTATTGAATCCCGCGATCAGTTCCGGCAGAGCGAGGTTGAAGTTGCCCGACAGGGAAGCCCCAAGCTGTGCGCTCAGTGAGCCACCCAAATTCATTGCCTGGGTGAGGGCCGCCCTGGCTTGAGCGCTCAACCCAGCACCAGCGCCCGCCATGAACGAACCGAGGTTCTGCAAGGCCGGGCCAGCCGACACGATGACCTCGCCGGTTTGAACCAGACCGGTCCCAAGACCGGACACAAGCGCACCACCGGTCTGCAGCGCAAGACCGGAAACTCCGGAGCCGAAAGCTGTCGCGAGGGAGTTCGCCGCTTGAAGAGCCAACTCCGCGCTAAGTCCGGCCGTCAGCCCACCGCTAAATCCGCCGCTGACTGCAGCGGCGGCACTTTCGCCCGCGAGCAGGGCAGCACCGTTGGCTACCTCAGCTTCCACGTACGAGGCCGCAGCACCGCTCAACACCCTGACGAAAGACTCGTGGAACGACGCCGCTTGTGCACTGACTGCTTGATATTCCTGGCCAAAAGTGCCGAATAGCGCTGCTATTGCAGCGGATACCTCATCTTCTCCCGCGGCCGCCAGTGCGGTGGGCGGCACTGCTACTGCCTGAGCGGCCTCCACCAGTGCTGAACGGATTCCTGCCAAGTCCTGGGCTGCCGACTCGACGAGCTCGGGCACAGCGGTCACAAAAGACATGTTCATCATCCCCACGCAGAATGAACGGTCTGTGATCCGAAGAGGCCCGATCTCATCGGCAGAAGAAACGTAATCCGCTGTGGCAGAACTACACAAGAAAACCATCGTTTTCACCTGTCCGAATCCAACCCCAGGCAATCTGATTGACGAAACGACTTCACCCCGGGCCAGATTTCACCGGAAGCCGGGTATCGACTTCTGTTGCCTGCCGTCAGGAGTTTTATCAAGATCTGGATGCCGCAGCCCCAACACATAGTTTGGCCGCCGCTAATTAATTGCAGCAGAGTAAATTTCGCGAATGTTCAGCGACACCGACTTCACCCGACAAAGCCTTCACCGGGCGACCAGGCGATGAGTTCGTAAGCCGCCCACCCGGACGCCTACCCCGCCGTCCAGGGCTCCCGACCACGCCCATG
Organism: Mycobacterium liflandii; assembly: GCF_022354805.1. Classification (NCBI taxonomy): domain Bacteria; kingdom Bacillati; phylum Actinomycetota; class Actinomycetes; order Mycobacteriales; family Mycobacteriaceae; genus Mycobacterium; species Mycobacterium liflandii. The sequence goes on from NZ_CP023138.1 coordinate 3,918,124, forward strand.
TCAGATGTTCTACCGTTGCAGCGGAACACTTTTGGGCGCCCCAACGGAGCCCTCGTACCAACAAGCGGCCGTCACGAGGCCTTGGCCGTTGCCACGGAAGATCACCCCGAAGGTCGAAAAGTCTATGGGGAATACCCTTTCCGCAAGTTCCCCAATCCTCCAGGGCTCCGGCGTTGTTGATTAGCAGGCTTGTGAGCTGGGGAATTGTGGATTGAGGAGGTCTAGGCGGCGGTTGGCGGTCAAAGCGGTGATCCGGCAGGCTTCGGTGATGTTGTCGGCGCCGTTGAGGCGGTGCAGATTGATCGCGGTGTTGCGTAGCGTTGCTAGGACCTGTGCGCCGTTTCCGGTATGTGCCCTTTGACGGTCTTCGTCGAAGGTGACGTCGCGTATCCAGTGCAGGCTGTTCTCGATTCCCCAGTGTTGACGCATCCAGGTCATGATCGCGGTAGGGCGGGCGTGCTCGAACGGCAGGCTGCAGATGGCATAGACCACCTCCACGCTGCGCTGGTCGGTGGCGGTGATCAAGCGTTCACGAGTGATCCGGATGATTTGTTTTGCGTAGGGGAAGCCGATTCCTCGTACAGCGGTGATGATTTGCAGGGTGCGGGTCTCGACACGGCCGTGGCCGCGGGAGTCGTCGGTAGCGGCTGCGGGCACCTCGGCCCAGGGCAGCGCGGTGATACGCGCAAGTATTTTGGCTTGGTTGGACTTGACGATCATCAGGTAGTGCGACTTCAAGGTGGCGCAGATCAACTTCGCGGTGACGACCTGGGTATGCATCGCATCCACAGTGACCAGCCACCGCAAGCTACCCAGCAGCAGCGTGAGCAGGGCACGTACGCAGGGAATTTCATTGCTTTTCTCGGCGACAGCGAGTTGACCGAGCACCAATCGGGCACGGTAGGCGAACACCGACACGAGATGCGTGGCTGTCGCTTTGGCGCGTAAAGGCACCACGCAGCATCTTGCCGTCCAACGCGATCGGCACCAATCCACTGGGGTCGCTGCTGGCCACGTGTGCAGTGAAGTAACTGCCCATCCTGGCGTTGAGGTCGGCGGGGTCTAGCCGAGACAAAACAGCGCGGAAGGTCTTCTCACTGGGCCGCCGGAACCGGACCCCTAATTAGGCCAACACATCATCGGGAGCGGTGGCCGCCCATGTGGCAAAAACAGCATAGCCGCGCATCCCCGCGGCAGTGGCCAGAACCGCGATCGCCAACAAAGCCATCAGCGAATACCTCCGACCGCGTGGGTCCCTCGGGTCCGGCACCGAGACCAACACACCGAGAAACTCCGATCCGATGAGCTCGCTACGCTCACCAGGACTCCAGCGGTCGAACACCTCTGGAACCGACGACACAGGCAATACTGAAACGGTAGGCACGGGCAACTCCAGACCAACGACGAACAGTAACCAACTCGATCGTTCTCCAGATAGCCCGTGCCTACACTCAGGCCCCAATAGCGCGGCACCAAAGATCATCAACCCAGCTCACAAGCCTGCTAATCAACAACGCCGGAGCCCTGCCCAATCCTCCTTCGGATTTGCACCGCAAGGCCGTTATTCCACACATGACGAAGGCGGGCATCAATCCGCTAGCCAGCCCTTCGGCAACCCGATGAATCGGCGGCGAAAATTATGCATCTTTTCCCGGCTTGCAGCGGCGCGGGACACGCCAAAACGACCCACGATTTCTGTGGCCCCAAATGATCGGCCGCTATCCCACAATTGCGCGCAAAGCAGGCAGGTCACCCAGGTTCGCTGGGACACATCAAGCCATTGCCAAGTGACCCACGACTGCACACCCTGTGAGATTGGAATGAGCAGAATCATTTGCTCCGAGCGACTTACGCGCCAGTGACGATCACCGGCAAGCACCTGCAGGTTTCGGCGGCGCCGGGGGCACTACGCGGCGGGCGTTATTGCGTTGGCCAGGTGCCGGGACGTGTAGTTCACCAGCGTGGGCACCAGCCCCCCGAATTGGGTGCCACCGAGCGTCAGGTTGATTGGGATGTCGACCCCAAGAATCTCCAGCGGCACCGTCGCTGTAATCGGATGCGGCGGAACCAAAAGCCCTTGGAAGGGAAGGTGAATGACGACCGGTATGTTTAGCGGCCCGAGGACTGGCACATCGAAGGTCACCGGCAACGACATGTCGACAATCGTTTCGCCATTGAGGAAGCCGTCCAAGACGACCGCCGGCGCGTCGATTAGGCCACCGACCACCATGAACGGGTTCCCGGTTGCTACGCCAGTGCCAATCGTTGTCCCGGCGGTGGCCAGTCCGTCGAGACCCGCAACCGGCGCGCCCGCGACACCGAAGAGGATCGACAACGGCAGACCGAAGTTGGCGTCGAGTACAAGTGCGGGCGGATCCAAGGTTCCGGAGATCGTCGTCGAAATGCTGGTATCGGTAAGCGCATTGAGCACGTTGGCGAGGTTGTGAGTCATCTGCGCGGGAATCGAGCCGGCAGGCAACAGGTTGCTGAAGCCCTGAACATCCTGCCCGGGGAGGGCCAGGATCGGGAACAGGTCCGCTACCGGCCCCAGCAATCTGATGTCGTTCAAGTTGCTGGTATCGAATCCGGTGATGAAGACATTGAGCAAGGCCTTCGTCGCGTCGTTGACCGCCAGGTTGTAGTTGCCGGCCGCGAACGCCTCGTAGGCTGGCTGCATGTCGGCCGGGAAGCCGGCCAGCCCGATCTGAAGGTCCTGACCCGCTTCCGAGAGCGACGTGCCGATCGTGTGGAAGTCGTTCATCGTGCCGGCGACGAACTGCTGAGCGTAGAGGCCGGGGTTGAAAGCTAGAAATCCCTGGATCCCGGTCTCGATATTTTCCGGCAGGTGTGCCAGCTCAGTGGGTAGGTTCTGGATCGCGAGGCTGAGATCCTGCCCGAGCGTGTACGCATAGCCCTGCTGATTGGCGATCACCTGACGCAGCAACGGGAATGGGTCTTCAGACCATGCTGTGCCGAGGGCATTCAGGTTCGAGCTGGTGTGCTCAAAGAGTTGCTGCCAGGCACCGCCAGGCGCAGGTGTTGTGGTTGTGTCCCCGGAGGACGGGAACAGACCCGGTAGCAATGTCTGCAGGCCGCTCAATCCGGGCAGACTAGTGAGGGCGCCCGTGATGCCGCCGATCTGATCAGACAGCAACACGGCGCCGTCGCCGCCGATCAGAGCGGATGTGACGACGCCGATCTCCCCTCCGACACCGTTGAAGAACGGGCCCAAAGGTCCGGAGCCGACGAGCGAAGTCAGCACGCCATTGCCCCCCACCAGCGGGCCAAGGAGCCCACCAGTGCCCCCGAACAGGATCGGGTCCAACAGCCCCCCGCTACCACCGAGGATCCCGCCAACGCTTCCGCTACCTCCTGAGCTAGTGCCGAGGATCGATCCCAGAAGCCCGCTGAGAGGATCGGCGGCAGCGGCCGCACCGCCGTTCAGCGATTGGCCGAGCAATGCTTCGACGTTGACGACCTCGGCACTCAGATAGCTTGCAGCGCCACCGTTCAACAAGCGCACGAGCTCGGCATGAAACGCTGCCGCTCGGCCGTTGAGAGCCTGAAATTCCTGCCCATACGCACCGAAGAGGTGCGCGATGGCCGCCGATACCTCATCGGCGGCCGCAGCCGCCACGCCGGTTGTTGGCCCTGCGGCCGCCTCTGCGGCCGCCCCGAGCGTCGAGCGGATGCCCGCCAAATCTGCCGCCGCTGCCGTCACCATCTCCGGATCAGCGATCACGAACGACATAGTCAGCTCCCCTCGTTGCCCAACGCGTGACGCACGGCGCAGGGCGCGGGTACCCAGAGGGTGTCAGCCCCAAACCTGTTAGGCGAAGAATTGGCCGCAGGAGATTGGAGCCACGAATCTGTTCGAGGCATGCCAAGACAACCGGATGGCCGTGGTTGCGGCTCTCAGTCAACGCGACACCGTCACCGCCGGAGCCGACCACCACGTCGCGCCTGACCGTGCATCGAGGCCCACACGGACAGGTTCGCGTCATCTACTAGCTGAGCTTGATCGCATCCGCTAGCTGCGCGGACGCGCTCTGCAGGCCAGGGATGAGGCCTCCAAACTCCGTACCACCGAGGGTTATATGTTGAGTGACCGGCGGCGTATGCGGGAGCACCCGGAACACTATGGTCGACTCCACAGGCTGCAGCGGAGTCAAAATCCCACCAATCGGGATCGCTGACGTCAACGACTCTGTTCCAGAAATGGGCGACAGGTAGGTCGGCAGATCCAGCGTTATCGTCCCTTCGCCATTGAGGAACCCGTTGGCGATGACGGCAGGCGCATCAACAATGGCACCGAATGCCCCCGCGACATCGCCAGCCTGGACCGCATCAATAAAGGTCGTCGCACTTTGCAAAGCTGCCTGACCGGTGACGATCGGCGCCCCCAGCGCATCAAGAGCAAGCGTCAGAGGAAAACCAGTGGTGAACGATGGGTTCAACAAGGAGATGTTGGCCATGATCGATGTGTCGGTAACCGTCTGCAGCACGTTGGTCATGTTCTGCGAAATCTGACCGGGGATGGTGGTCATGGGCAGGAGATCGCCCAAGGCGCCCTGCGCGGTAACAACTGGCACATTGGTGTAATCGAAGCCGTTAAAGACCAAACCGAGGTAGCCCTTCCCCAGGATCTCGACCGCTCCACTGACATTGCCGGTCATGAGTGCTTGGAAGGCCCCCTGGTAGGCCGCCGGCAACGCCACCAATCCCGCCCCGAAGTCTTGGACCGAGTTCGACAAGGACGTAAACACCGTATTGGCGTAGGTCTGTTGGTTGGCGATGAATTGACTCAGGAAGGGCGCCGGATCGGCATTCCAGGTGGCGCCGATGGCTTGCAGGTTGGTCCACGTGTTGTCGAATAGGGTCTGGTAGGCACCGCCGACTGCAGCGGGGCTGCTCGCCGCCGCCGACAGAGCCATCGGGGCCGCAGGCGCGGTAGGCACCTCACCGCCCCAGGCGCCCGCAACTCCCGGCAGCCCACCGAATATTCCCGGCAAGCCGCCCGCGCCGCCAGTACCGGCTTCAGCAAGCAAATAGCCCCAGGCTATCATACACCGGAGCACCGCCATCGCCGCCCTTGCCGCCGTCGCCCCACAGCAACCCGCCGCGGCCCCCGAGCCCGCCGGGCATAGACGGCGCTCCCTTGCCTCCGGCACCGCCGGTACCGATCAAGCCAGCGGCCCCGCCGTTACCGCCGGGCTGACCGGGGCCGCCGGGCGCCCCGTCGCCGCCCTTGCCCATCAAGATTCCACCGGGCCTGCCATCGCCGCCGGCCACCGTCGCGTTGGCCCCGTCGGCGATCAGCGACCGTCCCAGCAGCATTTGCGTCGGCGCATTGACCACCTTGAGCAATTCCTGCATCGGCGGCCCGAAGACCGAAGAGTTCAACGCCTCGGCGCTGACATATGCCGCAGCGCCGCCACTCAGCAAACCCTCGAACTCGGCTTGAAACGCCGCCGCTTGGGCATTGAGCGCTTGAAATTCCTGCCCATAGGCACCGAACACTTGAGAGATCGCCGCCGACACCTCGTCACCGGCGGCGGCCACCACCGCGGTCGTGGGACCCGCGACTGCCGCACTGACTTCGCCTAACGCGGAGCGGATTGCCGTAAGGCTTTCCGTGGCCGCCCTGACCATCTCCGGCTGCACAAGTAGAAACGACATCCTTGGCTCCTCTCGCCCCGCCGTGGCGACCTCCCGATAATCACCAAGGCAGGTCGAGACTAATAGGGCACTGTATTAACCCGCTGGAAAACTGATGAATTTGTTCTCGCGCCCTAAGATATGACCCCTCCGCTCCGGGCCAGATCCTGTGGGAGTCCGATACCCACGAAATGGGGCGAGGTGAACCCACTCACGTCAAAGCAAACGGCGAACACCTCAACGGCTGGTCGGCGCGCCCGCGAGGACGAAGGACAGATTGGCGGCACCGCCGATGATCGGGCGTCGCGGCAAGCTCAGTCAGTGACTGGGCTTGCGCCGATCGCCTCGGCAAGCTGTTCGGGCAGCAAGGTCAGGAGCCCCGGTGCAACGCCGCCAAGCGGTGTTCCATTGACGGTGGCCGTGACGCCAAGATCCGGAATGGTCGCGGTGTAGGGGCCGGCCGGCACAAGAATTCCGTCCATCGGCAGATTCAGCGTCGTTGGGATGCCCAATGCGTCGATCGTCAACGGGAATGTGGACTGACCGTTGAGCAAGCCATTCGCAACGACAGCAGGAGCATCCAGCACTGCGGCGGTCGCCGCCAAGACGTTTCCGCTTTGCGCCGCAGTGACGAACGCTGTCGCGCTGGTACCAAACGCATCAATCGCATCGACAGGTCCGCCGAGGGCTTCAACTCCTAACGCCAACGGCAAACCCATAGTGGCGTCGATGGCCACCCCGATACCGGTGGGGCTGCTCGGATCTACGACGAGGGTCAGCGTTGAGGTAACGGCCGTGTTTGTGGCGGCGTTGACGATGTTGGTGAAGTTCTGCGATACCAGTTCCGGTACCGATCCGGCTGGCAGCAGGTTGGTGAAGTTCTGCGCCATCTGCCCAGGAATGCCCAAGATCGGCAAGAGGTCTCCAACTGTCCCCGTCGGAGTGATGCTCAGGACGGCATCCGAACCGGCAGTCACGTCAAGACCCGTGATGAACAGGTTTGCCAAACCCGATTCGAGATGGTCGGCCGCGCCACTGACGTTGCCGGCCATGAAGTCTTGGAAGGCCGCCTGATAACCCGCCGGCAATGCCGCCGCTCCGGTACCAAAGTCATGGGCAGCGCTTTGCAGTGCCGTGCTGATCGTCTGGGCGTAGCCGAGCTGATTGGTGACCAGCGAGTGTAGGAACGCGCCCGGGTCAGCGGCCATTAGGGAGTGGGTACCGAGCTGGATATCGGCCGGCAAGTGCGCCAACGCCGCGGGCAAATTGCTGACTGAGCTTTGCAGCGCAGTCGCGGCAGTCTGCGCGTAGCCCATCTGGTTGGCGATCAGCTGATGTAGGAACGGCGCCGGATTGGCCGCCCAGGCGCCGTCGAGACTTTGCAGGTTGGTGACCGTATTGGAGATCAGCGTCTGATACGGCGCGGCGACGACGTCGCCGAATGTGTTTGGGGTGACAGGAGCCGGCGCGGATGTCCCTGGCGTGTCTGTGCCGCCCACCGCAACGCCGCTGCCGGAACCAGACCCACTCACCGCGACACCGCCATCCGAGCCGGGGTCACTCACCGCGACACCACCATCGGAGCCGGGGTCAGTTGCAGCGACGCCACCCGCGGACACAGTCGTCCCGTCGGACGACGAGGCGGTAGTGCCGGAGGTAACCGCACCATCCGTCGCACCGGCCGAGACAGTGCCAGCGGTCGCACCGGACGAAACAGAACCGGCTGCCGAGCCGGACGCGACCGAACCGCTCGTCACGCCCGAGGTCGATGTTCCCGTGGTCGCGGACTGACTGCCGGATCCGCCGGTGCCGATTATCGGGTGCCCCAACAGCGCCTGGGCAGGCGCGTTGACCGCGTTCACCAGCCCCTGCTCGGCCATGGACAAGTCTTGTTGCGCGGTGGCCTCGACGCTGGCATAGGCAGCCGCACCAGCCCGCATCAACCTCACCAGCTGGTCGTGAAATCCCCTCAGTTGGGCGCTCACGACCTGGAATTCCTGGCCGTGGGCGCCAAATAGCTGCGAGATCGCCGTCGATACCTCGTCGCCGCCGGCAGGCCAGCACGTCAGTCGTCGGCCCCGCCGCCGCAGTGGCCTCACTGAGCGCCGAGCGAATGCTCGCCAAATCGCCCGCCGCGGCCGCCACCGTGTTTGGCACCACATTCACAAACGACATATCGCTTGCCTCTCGCTCCGCTGCGACGATGACCGCTGGTCACCAGGCAGGAACAAAACTAGTGCGGCAACGGCGACGTGCGCGAAAGTCGAAGCGAACTGACAGCATTCACTACGGAACCGGACAGGAGCGTGCGGAATCAGAAGGCACCGGTGCGGGGGCCGTGGCGAATCGGCACGAAAGTGCCCCCGGCTCGGGTGGATGTGGCCGGGTCACCCGACGCCTGGTCAATCGTTCAGCTGCGCAACACGGCGCCGACTCGCTGGGCAGCGCATTGCACCGCGGCGTCGCGTGCCGCGCTCGCGTCGTCTTCGGTCAGCGTGCGATCCGGTGCGCGGAACCGCAGCGCGAAGGTCAACGATTTTCGGTCGTCCCCGATTTGCGGGCCGGTAAAGACGTCGAACAGCTGCAGATCCTCCAGCAGATCTCCGGCACCGTCTCGGACGGCATCGGCGACCATCTGTGCCGAGACGTCGGCGGCCACCACCAGGCTGAGATCCTGGAACACCGCGGGAAAGGGTGAAACCCGCGGTGCTGGCAGCGTTTCGACAATGGGTATCGCGTCGAGATTTAGCTGGAGCGCGCAGGTGCCCTTCGGCAGGCCGGCCCGTTCGATCACCGCGGGATGCAGCTGGCCGGCGTGACCGACGACGGCTTCACCGACGAGCACCTCCGCGCATCGCCCCGGATGCCACGGCAGGTGTTGCGTGGCCCGCAGCATCACGTCGACGGCGCTGGCGCGCGCGATGATACGCACCGCTTCGAAGGCGTCGGCGGCCTCGACGGCGCGACCCGGGCCCCACGGTCCCCGCGGTTCACGTAGGCCAGTCAGCACCGCAGCGACGTGCTGTGGTTGGCGGGGCAGGGACGCATCCAGCGCGGCAATCTCCCCGTCGGTGGGCCGGCGGTGCACGGGAATTAGCTCGATGCCGCGAGTCTGATCAGTTGGCTGGACCACCTGCGCCACGGCGTAGAGCGCGACATCTGCCAGACCCCGGGAGACGTTGCGCCCCAGTGCCTCAAGCAGCGCGGGAAGCAATGTCGTGGCCAGCTGGGGACGGTCGGCCTCCAATGGATTGACAACATTTGTCGTCGCCCGTCGCGGATCGTCGGCGGCCAGCCCCCACAGGTCAAATACGCCGGCGGGCAGAAAAGGCGTCGGCAGGATCTCGGTGAATCCGGACAGTGCCAGCGACTTTCCGATCGCGCGGCGGCGCCGCTGGCCAGCGGTCAGCCCGCGACCCGCTGGCGCGGAGGGCAGCACCGAGGGAATAGCCTCGAGCCCCTCCAACCGCATCACTTCCTCAACGAGGTCAGCGGGCTGCTGAAGGTCCGGTCGCCAACTTGGCGGTGTCACGGTCAACGCCGCCTGGTCATCGACAAGCACCTCAGCACCGATCTGGGCCAGCCGCCGGGCTGTTGTGCCCGGGCCGTAGACCACTCCCGCAAACCGATCCGGCAGGTCAGCGTCGATCCGGATCGGTGGTGGCGACCAGTCATCGCGCGGCGGGTCACCCCGCCAGTCAGTCAGCGTCGGCGACACCGCTCCCCCGGCGATGTCGGCGAGCAGCGCCGCACAGCGATCCAGAGCGGCCACCGAAACTGCGGGGTCAACCGACCGTTCGTACCGGCGCGCCGCCTCACTGGGCAAGTGCAGTCGCCGCTGCGTGCGTGATACCGCGGCGGCGTCCCATATCGCCGCCTCGAGCAGCACATCGGTGGAATCGCCGCGCACCTCGGTGCTGGCCGCGCCCATGACGCCCCCGATCGCGGTGGTCGCGACCTCGTCGACGATCAGCACGTCGGTGGGATCGAGCCGGCGTTCCACATCGTCGAGAGTGACCACGGTTTCCCCGGGCCAGGCAAAGCGCACACTGAACGCCCCGCTGATCCGGTTGCGGTCGTGCGCATGCATCGGGTGACCCAGTTCCAGCATCACGTAGTTGGTCACATCCACTGCCGGCGAGGTCACGCGCATACCGCACATCAACAGCCGGCGTTGCAGCCACCATGGCGACACAGCACCCGGGTCGATGCCGGTGACGGGACGCAGCGCAAACCGGCGCACGCCGGTCTCGGGGTGCACGTTCAACGGCCATGCTTCGCCCTCGGCCGGTAACGGTGCGACATCGGCGGGATCGACAAAGTCCAGGTCGAATGCGCACGCGATCTCACGGGCCAAACCGCGGATCGACATGCAATAACCACGGTCGGGGGTGATGGCCAGATGGAAGACCACGTCATCAAAACCCAGGATGTCGGCGGCCGCTGCCCCAGGCTGGGCGGTTCCGGGCGGCAACACCAGGATCCCGGAATGCTCAGCCCCCAGACCGAGTTCGGCCGCCGAGCACATCATCCCCTTTGATTTGCGGCCATAGGTCTTGCGGACGACGATCTCGAATCCACTGGGCAAGATGGTGCCGGGCAGGGCCCCTACGACCAGGTCACCAACCGCAAAGTTGGTTGCGCCACAAACAATCTCGCGGCCCTCGCCCTCACCGAAGTCGACACTACAGGCACGGATCGGCTTCTTGAACCCGGAGAGCTCTTCAATCTCGATCACGCGGCCAACGGTCAACGGCCCGGTCACAGGTCCCACCGAAGTCACCGCTTCGACTTCGTGGCCGATGCGCACCAGCGCCTGCTCGAGCTCCTCCGGCGAGACATCCCACCCCGGCGCACCGGCCGCAACAACCTCACGCAGCCAGCTATAAGGGACACGCATCAGGCACCAACCCCGAACGGCAACGAGAACCGGACGTCGCCTTCAACCATGTCCCTCATGTCTGGAATTCCATTGCGGAACTGCAGCGTTCGCTCAAGACCCATACCGAATGCAAATCCTGAATACACTTCTGGATCAATTCCCGCGGCCCGCAACACGTTTGGATGCACCATTCCGCAGCCGCCCCATTCCACCCAGTCAGCTCCGCCCTTCTTGTTGGCAAACCATACATCGACCTCGGCGGAGGGTTCGGTGAATGGGAAAAAGTGCGGCCGAATTCGGGTGCGCGCCAGTGGCCCGAATTCCGAGCGGGCAAAGGCATCCAGCGTTCCGCGTAGGTGCGCCATGGTCAGCCCACGGTCCACGGCAAGACCCTCTACCTGATGGAACACCGGCGTGTGGGTGGCATCGAGCTCGTCGGTTCGGAATGTCCGGCCGATTGAAATGATGTAGACCGGCAACTCGCGCTCCAGCAAGGTCCGTACCTGCACCGGCGAGGTATGGGTCCGCAGCAACTGCCGAGAATCCTCCGGCGCGATGTAGAAGGTGTCTTGTTCGCTGCGCGCGGGGTGATCAGGCGGAAAGTTCAGAGCATCGAAGTTGAACTGCTCGGTCTCGACCTCCGGCCCTTCCGCCAGCTCCCATCCCATCGCGATGAAGGTGTCGGCGATGTGCTCGGCCAATATCGTGATCGGGTGCCGCGCGCCGGTCGGCTGCCGGGTCGACGGCAATGTGACGTCAATGCGCTCGGCCACCAACACGGCCGCGTCACGTTCGGCCCGCAGGACCGCCAACCGTTCGTCATAGCTGCACTGCGCGTCACCGCGAGCGAGGTTCACCGCCTTACCGGCGTCCGCGCGCTGTTCTTTGGGAAGCGTGCCCAAGGATTGGCGGGCCAGCGCCAGCGGCGAGCGGTCGCCGAGGTGCTCGGTCTTGGCGCGTGCCAATGCCTCCAGGTTGTCGGCCGAAGCAAAGGCCTGATGGGCAAGTTTGACTACGTTCGCCAATCCTTGCGGCGAAAGGTCGACGGGTTGATCACCCACGCGGCGACACTCTCCTTGCTGACGAGGTTGGGTATAGCTGCCTGGCTTCCCCCCGCACGGGAGTGGTGCTTGTACCCCGCAGGGGGCCACCCACCTCAGTCCGTCCCCCGTCCAACAAGTGGGTCCTCAAAGGACCCACGTCATCGCGGGGTGGGGTCACGGCACGGGTACGACGCAGATGCCGATCATAAGTCATGATCGGTTCGCTTCAGCGAACCCCACTGTACCCAGACATTCACTACCGGTCGGCGCTGCGCCTAAGCCGACGCGACCCGCATCGTTGTCCAGCGCGCCAAGCCGTATGCGACCAACGCACCCACCGCCCCCAGCGCCACCCCACTCGCCGATGTCCAGCGGGTATGTGCCAATAGCAGGAAACCGAACCCCGACGAGACCATCAGTAACGCGTAGCGCGCGGGAGTCCAGCGAATCGGGTGCCTGAAGCGCGCGGTCACCAGCATGCCAAGCAACAACGAAACGGCATGACCCGAGTCGGTGAAATCGCCGCCGGCGACCGCAGCCGCCAAGCCCAGGGCAACCCACCAGCCAATCCACGCCGGCCGCCACCGTCGCGAAATTGCCGCGGTAAGCGCCCCCAACACCGCCAGCGCGCCGTAGCTCATACCGACGTCGCTGACGTGGGCGATCGAAACGGGCAACCAACCGAACTCGACCGCACCGGCAAGCGTCGCCGCTACTAGTAGCGTCGCCCCTAGATGGCCGACGAAAAACGCGACGGTAAGCCGCGCGGTGCGCAAGTGGAGCTCGGCAAGGGCGAGCAGACAGGCCAGGCACGGGAGCCAGAAGTAGAGCGGACCCTCGTCGATGACGAAGGCGCTGTTCCACAGGGTTGCCAAGCGGCCATGCGCCAGATTGTGCAGGTTGGTGCTGGCATGGCGAATCACTCGCTCGTGAGCCTGCGGACCAAGCATCAGCATTGCGATGCTCACCGAGGCGAGCGCCGCTAGGTAGCTGACCGTGAAGCGGACCCGCGCGAGCCGGCACACGATGGCGAAAATCCACTGAATCGCGTAAGTCATTGCCTTCTACTATGCCTGCAAATCTGTGTCCGCGGTGTCACCAATAGTTGTCAGGTCTTTACGAGTGGTGAGGCGATAAATCGCCAAGTCCGGCGGAATCCCGGTTAGCTTGCTGGCAAACATCGGCCTGCGTGCCCGCTTGGCGACGACGCGCATGGCATCCAACTCGCTTTGTGGGATCAAGTCCAGGGTGGGGCTCGAGATCATGACGCCGCCCTTGGTAGCGCGTTCCATCACCCGAGCTGCGATGTTGACGTCGACTCCGAGCCAGTCAGCCGCCAGCCGCTGCGGTCGGCCGGTGTGGATACCGACTCGCATTCGCGGCGTATAGCCCTCCACTTCAACAGCTTTCACGGCATCTTGAGCAATCAGGACGGCACGCACCGCGACGGTGGGGTTGCGGAACACCGCCATGATCCCGTCACCCAAGCGCTTGACGATATGTCCACCGGCATCCAATAACGGCGGCTCGACGGCCCGCGCCACCTGCCGCAGCAATTTCAGGGCCGCGTCGTCGCCGGCTTGCAGCGACCACGTCGAGAAACCCACCAAATCGGTGAAGACCAGCGTCACCTCCGCATTCGCCGGCCGGCGCGAAACCGCCTCGGTGAACGCCTGCCACACCTGAAGCACACTCAGGCTGACCTCCCGCGATGCGGCATCGCGATCCCCCAGCAGCCGGTCGGCGGCCCGCGCCGCGGCACGGGGACCGCCGTCACCGGCGGTGGATAGCGGATCACCGAACTCAGGATCGCCGGGCAATAATCGCCGCGCTCGTCGGACGAAAGCCACCACACCAGGACTGTGGTTCGTGGATCTCAGCCACTCGACCGGAGAGCGTCGACGCGGGGCAGTCGCAGCCAGCGTGATCGCCGTCTCATCGGGCACGCCGGGATCCCCGTTGTCAGCGCCGACTTCCACCTCGCAAGGGTAGGTGGTGGTGGCTGACCCAGGCAACGACGGCCAAGCGGGTGTGCCACACCCTCCGAACAAACGCCCAGATCACCGTGGATCTGAGGCGTTGGACACGTCTAGAAACCGGGCACGAAGTCATCCAAGAGGCCCGTGATCAGGCCACCAAACTTGCTTCCGTCCAAGAGAATGGCGGTCGGCGCGCACCACTAGTCGGTGTCAACGTGAGCGTAGCGACGCTGGTGGGAGCCAGCAGACCCCAACCGGGACACTGACATCCACCGACGTGTATCCAGACCCGTCCGGCGCGGGAACCATCTGCGATATTGCGGTTTGGCCGAACAGGAAGCCGTTCACCGCGCTGCCGGGAGCTGTCAGCAGGGCACCGGCCGCCCCTAGCAGGTCCCCACTTTGCACCGCGCCCGAAAATGCCGTGCCGCTGGCCTGCAGCGCAGCCGCCGTGGTGATCGCCGGGCCGAGCGCGTTCACCCCGAGCCGGAGCGGGAGGGGGACGTTGAGCGATCCCGAGTCGATGACGACTTCTCCCAGTGGCGAGGCTGTCCCGTTCAGCGTCCGGGCCACCGGACCGAATGGAGTATCGAAGCTGTAGGGAGCGCTGAACGGCACGCCCAACAGTGGGTCACCGAGCAACGCGCCGACAACGCCACCGCTGGTCCCGTCGGCCGCGGCGGCGGTGTAGCCGCCTGCGGTCGGCCCAACCAATGAGTGCCCCAGTAGCGCCTGGGCTGGCCCATTGACCACACCGAGTAACGCCTGCTTGGCAGTGACTTCGGCGCCGGCATACGCGGCTGCGGCGGTGTTCAACAGGGCGACGATCTGCTCATGAAACGCGGCTGCCTGGGCGCCCAGCTCCTGGAACTCCTCGGCGGCCGACCCAAATGCAGCGGTGACGGCTATCGAAACTCCATCGGCCGCGGGTGCGACAAGCTCGATCGTCGGTGCCGCGGCAGCAGCCTGGGCCGCAGTTAGGGCCGAGCCAATGCTTTCCACATTGTCGGCCGCTGCGGCCACCATTTCGGGCGCCACGTTCAGAAACGACATAGCTCTGTCTCCCTTGATTGACCAAAAGATTCACCAGCTAAACCCCGCGAAAGTTAGTGTACAGCCGAGCAAACGTCCTGTTTATAACAATTTCTTGGGAGCTCTCCCCGAGGCCGGATTTCCGCTACCCGCGATGTCGGCCAGCCACGGTTCAGGTGCCGCCCCAACCGCCAGTCAGCGGCCCTCACGGGAGCGGCCGGGACCGAATTTCTGGACAACAAACAGGCTGATCACGCCGTTGCTACACCACTGTGGACACTCGGTAACACCATCGCCGGATATCCGCCGAAACCGTAGACAACGTGCGTTGTCACCGCCTATCGTGAGCGCAAATTGAACGCATGGAGGCCGTGATGACAGCCACCTCTCCGCCAGCGGCCAACCCGCTCGGGCCAGACTCGCTGACCTGGAAGTACTTCAGCGACCTGCGCACCGGGATGATGGGCGTGTGGATCGGCGCGATCCAAAACATGTATCCCGAGCTGGGCGCTGGCGTCACGGAACACTCGATCCTGCTCCGCGAGCCACTGCAGCGGGTGGCCCGGTCGGTCTACCCCATCATGGGTGTTGTCTACGACGGCGACCGCGCCGCTCAGACCGGACAGCAGATCAAGGGTTATCACCGAACCATCAAGGGCGTGGACGCCGATGGACGTCGCTACCACGCACTCAATCCGGAAACCTTCTACTGGGCACATGCCACGTTCTTCATGCTGGTGGTCAAGGTGGCCGAATACTTCTGCGGTGGCTTGACCGAGGCCGAGAAGCGCAAGTTGTTCGACGAGCACGTGCAGTGGTACCGGATGTATGGGATGAGCATGCGCCCGGTACCCGAGACGTGGGAAGACTTTCAGGATTTCTGGGAGCGGGTGGGCCGCGACGAACTCGAGATCAATCAGGCCACCCTCGACATTTTCAATATGCGCATCCCCAAGCCGAAGTTCGTACTCATGCCCACAGGCATCTGGGACCAGCTGTTCCGACCGCTGGTGGCCGGTCAGCGCTGGATTGCCGCCGGCCTGTTCGAGCCGGCCGTCCGTGAGAAGGCGGGCATGCACTGGACCCAGGGCTACGAGGTGTTGTTGCGATTGTTCGGCAAGGCCGTCGAGCTGGCGTTTCTGGCGGTGCCCGATGAGATCCGGCTACACCCCCGGGCGCTGGCCGCCTACCGACGGGCTGAGGGACGAGTCAAACGTGACGCTCCACTGGTCGAGGCGCCCAGTTTCATGGCGCCTCTATCGGATCGCCGTGGCCTGCCCATGCATTACTTCCCGCCACGCGCCCACCCGGCCAAGGTATTGCTCGAACGGGCGGGATCGCTGGTCCACAGCACCCTCTCGATCGCCGGGCTGCGGCCCGCTCGCGGTCGGAGTCGCACCACGACCGCGGCCTAGGAATCAGCGATCGCTGCTCAATGCCCGGGCGCTCTGATACAGACAAATGGCCGCGGCCGCGGCCACGTTGAGGCTCTCCGCTCCCCCAGACATCGGAATGCGGACGCGGTGATGCGCCGCAGCAGCGACCTCGGCCGACAATCCGTGTGCTTCCGGGCCGAACAGCCACGCGGTGGGAGCTTCGAGCAGTTGGTCGATGTCGTCGAGGGACTTCTCACCGTCTAGCACGCTGGCCAGCACCTGTAGACCGGCCCCACGTAACGCACCAAGCGCTGCGCTGGTGTCAGGCGCGACGATGACGGGAATCGCAAAGATGCTGCCGGCCGATGCGCGCAAACACTTCCCGTTATAGGGATCGACACTGTTGCCGGCCAGAACCACCGCGTTGGCCCCCATGGCATCGGCAATGCGGATGAGTGTGCCCGCGTTGCCCGGCTCGCCGATCTCGACGGCCACCGCAACCAGCCGCGGCGCACCGCTGAGTACCTCCGCCAATCCGGTCGTCGGCATTTCGCAGACGGCAACGAGGCCGCTTGGGGTAACGGTGTCGGACAAAGCCTTTGCGGCACGCTCTGTCACCACATAGACCGGCGCATCCTGCCGGGCTAGCAGCGGCTCGTGCCGTTGCTCGGCGGCCTCGGTGACATACAGCTCGCGGATCAGCCCGCGCGCCGCCGCGGCCTCGACGAGGTTAGGCCCTTCGGCGAGAAAGCGGCTCGTGCGGCGACGCCCCACGTGGCGCTGCAATTTTGCCGCTGCCGAAACCCTGGCCGAGCGCTCGGTGAGAATCTGAGCGGGGCCGGTGGGCCGGCTCCGCTCAGATTCGTGCACGGCATACGCGGTCGCCGGATAGCGACGAAAGTGCCCGGCTCCTCGTCGGGCCGGGCACAGCCCGCATCGTCGCCAGGTTAAGCAGCCTCTCCGGAGGGGGCGTTGACATCCTCCGGCAACGCAGCGCGGGCAACATCGACCAGCGCGGTGAACGCCGCCGGATCGGTGATCGCGATGTCAGCCAGGTTCTTGCGGTCCACCTCGACGCCAGCGGCCTTGAGCCCCTGAATCAGCCGGTTGTAGGTGATGTCGTTGGCACGCGCGGCCGCATTGATGCGCGAGATCCACAATTTCCGGAACTCGCCCTTGCGCGCGCGACGGTCACGGTAGGCGTAGTTCAGTGAATGCAGCTGCTGCTCTTTGGCTTTGCGGTAGAGCCGCGACCGCTGGCCGCGATAGCCTTTCGAGGCTTTTAGGACTGAGCGCCGCTTCTTGTGGGCATTAACTGCCCGCTTAACGCGTGCCATGGGTTGTTCCTACTCTCATTCGGACGTGGTTGGTCAGGTGCTGGCGCCGGCCGGTCTTTGAGACGGCGGGTTAGCCATTCAGCAGCGATTTGACTCGCTTGGTGTCGTTGGCGGCCACCGTGGTGCGGCCATCCAGGCGCCGGGTTCGCTTGCTCGACTTGTGCTCGAGCAGGTGCCGACGGTTGGCCTTCTGCCGGACAATCTTTCCGGTACCGGTACGCCGGAAGCGCTTCGAGGCCCCGCTGTGGGTCTTAGCCTTGGGCATTTTTCCTCAGTTCTGGTATTCGCTAACGAGTTAGTTCGGTTGGTTGTCACCGTCGGCCGAATGGGCCGCGGGGTCGTCAGGATGCCGGGCCCTGGCACGTGTCTTTGCGCCGCGGTGCGGTGCCAGCACCATCGTCATGTTGCGCCCGTCCTGCTTGGCGGAGGTTTCGACGAACCCGTACTCGGCGACATCGGCACCCAGCCGCTGCAGCAGTCGGTAGCCCAACTCCGGCCTGGACTGCTCGCGCCCGCGGAACATGATGGTGACCTTGACCTTCGATCCCGCCTCCAGGAAGCGGATCACGTGGCCCTTTTTGGTCTCGTAATCATGGTCGTCGATCTTCGGCCGCAGCTTCTGTTCTTTGACAACGGTCTGCTGCTGGTTGCGGCGGGATTCACGCGCCTTTTGCGCCGCCTCGTACTTGTACTTGCCGTAGTCCATGATCTTGCAGACCGGTGGTCTGGCGTTCGGGGCAACTTCGACAAGGTCGAGGTCGGCATCCGCGGCGACGCGGAGTGCGTCTTCGATACGCACTATGCCTACCTGCTCCCCTCCTGGGCCGATCAATCGGACTTCAGGTACCCGAATGCGCTCGTTGACGCGGGTCTCAGTGCTGATGGGGCCTCCCTGGTTGGTCTTATTCCACGGCGGTCAGAGCCCGGACGGGCGGGAATCAGCGCGGTGGAATGCCAAGCCATCAGCAAAAAGCCCTGCGCTAGCAGGGCCCAATGCCGACCGATCGCGGGCCCAGTAGTGACTACTGCAGCCGCCTGCGTCACACGCAGAACAGGCAATTTCGTGATGCCTGTTACCGGACCGCACAACCTTGAAAACCGAGAAAGTTCTCGTGGCTAGCGGTGGGAGTGGGACTCCACTTAACTGTCCCTGGCCTTCGCCGGGATGGTCGCGACCGTCAGTCTAGCAGCCACGACGCTCTACCCGGACAATGTGCTCACCCAGCCGCCGACCCGCGCGCACCAGGGCGGTAGGACTCGGCTGCCACTTCGCCGGGATTTTCCGGTTCATAAGGAATATCCTCGCGGTCTGTGACCGTCACAAAGCCTCGCTCGGTGCAGGGTAGGCACATCTCTCGGTATGACTGGGTTCCGGCCGCCGCTGGCTGGGCCGTCGGGGTCATCGCGACCCTGTCACTGCTGGCCAGCATTTCGCCGCTGGTTCGGTGGATCATCAAGGTTCCCCGAGAATTCATCAACAGTTATCTGTTCAATTTTCCCGACACCAGCTTCGCCTGGTCTTTTGTGCTGGCACTGCTGGCGGCGGCCCTGGCCGCGCGTAAACGGATCGCCTGGCTACTGCTGCTGACCAACGTCGTCTTGGCGGCTTTCCTCAACGCCGCCGACATCGCCGCGGGCGGCAACACCGCGGCCCAGAACTTCGGCGAAAACCTCGGGTTCGCAGTACACGTGGTGGCGATCGTCGTGCTGGTGCTGGGATATCGGCAGTTCTGGGCCAAGGTCCGCAGGGGTGCACTGTTCAAGGCGGCCGCGGTGCTGGTGGCCGGTGGTGCGATCGGAATCCTGGTGTCCTGGGGCCTGGTCGAGCTGTTTCCGGGATCCCTCGCGCCGCACGACCGTTTGCCCTACGTGGCCAACCGGGTGATCGGCTTCGCCCTGGCCGATCCCGACCTGTTCACCGGCCGGCCACACGTCTTCCTCAACGCCATGTTCGGCTTGTTCGGCGCTCTCGCCCTAATTGCGGCCACCATCGTGCTGTTTCAGTCCCAGCGTGCCGACAACGCGTTGACCGGCGAGGACGAGTCGGCCATCCGGGGGTTGCTCGAGCTGTACGGCAACAGCGACTCGCTGGGCTACTTCGCGACCCGTCGCGACAAGTCGGTGATATTCGCCTCCAGCGGCCGTGCCGCCATCACCTATCGGGTCGAAATCGGTGTCTGCCTGGCCAGTGGCGATCCGGTAGGCGACCCGCGGTCGTGGCCGCAAGCGATCGACGCATGGCTACGGCTGTGCCAGACCTATGGTTGGTCGCCCGGTGTGATGGGGGCCAGTTCACAAGGGGCCAAGGCATATCGCGAGGCGGGTTTGAACGCGCTTGAACTCGGCGACGAGGCGATCTTGGTGCCCGCCGATTTCACGCTGTCCGGCCCCGACATGCGCGGCGTGCGCCAAGCCGTGACCAGGGCACGTCGCGCCGGTCTGACGGTGCGCATCCGGCGTCACCGGGATATCTCCGACGCCGAAATGGAACAGACGATCGATCGCGCCGACGGCTGGCGCGACACCGAATCCGAGCGCGGCTTCTCGATGGCGCTCGGCCGCCTCGGCGACCCGGCCGACACCGACTGCTTGTTGGTCGAGGCGCTTGACCCCGACGACCTGGTAGTGGCGATGTTGTCGCTGGTGCCTTGGGGTACCAGCGGGGTCTCCCTGGACCTGATGAGACGTTCTCCGCAATCGCCCAACGGCACCATCGAGCTGATGGTCAGCGAACTGGCGCTGCGCGCCGAAGGCCTCGGCATCAGCCGCATCTCGCTGAACTTCGCGATGTTCCGGTCGGCTTTCGAGCAAGGCGCCCAATTGGGCGCCGGGCCGGTGGCCCGCTTGTGGCGTTGGCTGCTGGTCTTCTTTTCCCGGTGGTGGCAGATCGAGACGCTGTACCGATCCAACCAGAAGTATCAGCCGCAATGGGTGCCCCGCTACGCCTGCTATGAGGACGCGCGGGTGATCCCCAAGGTGGGTGTCGCCTCCGTGATCGCCGAGGGGTTCCTGGTATTGCCATTCAGCCGGCGCAACAAGGTGCACACCGGTCACCATCCCGCGGTCCCCGAACGGCTGGCGGCCACCGGTTTGTTGCACCATGACGGATCGGCGCCCGACGTCAGCGGGCTGCGGCAATCGGCAATTGCCGACGGCGACGACCCCCAACGTCGGCTGCCCGAGCAAGTCCGGGTGCGGCTGAACAAGTTGAAGAAATTGCGCAGCAGCGGCATTGACGCCTATCCGGTGGGCGAACCGCCCACTCATACAGTCGCGCAAGCGATGGACGCCGACGACCAGGCGAGCGTGTCGGTATCCGGGCGGATCTTGCGGGTACGCAACTACGGTGGAGTGCTGTTCGCGCACTTGCGCGACTGGAGCGGCGAGATTCAGGTGCTGCTGGACAACTCGCGACTCGAGCAGGGCCGCGCCGCGGATTTCAACGCGGCCATAGACCTTGGTGACCTGGTCGAGATGACCGGGCAGATGGGTTCGAGCAAGACCGGAACGCGATCACTGATCGTGCGCCGCTGGCGTCTGATCGGTAAGTGCCTGCGCCCCTTGCCCAACAAGTGGAAGGGGTTGACCGATCCCGAAGCCCGAGTGCGGACCCGCTACGTAGACCTCGCTGTCAACGCCGAGTCGCGCGCCCTCATCACGGCCCGCAGCGCGGTGCTGCGCTCCGTCCGAGAAACCCTGTCCGCCAAGGGGTTCATCGAGGTCGAGACACCCATCCTGCAACAGGTACACGGCGGCGCAACGGCCCGCCCGTTCATCACCCACATCAACACCTACTCCATGGACCTGTTCTTGCGCATCGCGCCGGAGCTGTATCTCAAGCGACTGTGCGTCGGCGGGGTGGAACGGGTCTTCGAACTCGGCCGGGCCTTTCGGAATGAGGGCGTCGACTTCAGCCACAACCCGGAGTTCACCCTGTTGGAGGCCTATCAAGCGCACGCCGACTACCGGGTATGGATCGACAGCTGCCGCGAGCTGATCCAAAACGCCGCCCAGGCCGTCAACGGTGCACCCGTCGCGATGCGCCCGGCCGGCGGCGGCCGCCTCGAACCGGTGGACATCTCGGGGGTCTGGGCGGTCAAGACCGTGCACGACGCGGTGTCAGAGGCCCTCGGTGAGCAGATCGACGCCGCTACCGACTTGGCCACCCTGCGCAGGCTGGCCGACGCCGCACGCATCCCCTATCGGGCGCAGTGGGATGCCGGCGCGGTGGTGCTGGAGCTCTACGAACACCTGGTGGAGAGCCGCACCGAGCAGCCGACGTTCTACCTCGACTTCCCGACCTCGGTGTCCCCGCTGACCCGGCCGCATCGCAGCAAGCCCGGAATCGCCGAACGTTGGGACCTGGTGGCCTGGGGCGTCGAGCTTGGTACCGCCTACAGCGAGCTCACCGACCCCGTCGAACAGCGGCTCCGCTTGGAGGAGCAGTCTTTGCTCGCCGCCGGCGGGGATCCCGAAGCGATGCAGCTCGACGAAGACTTCCTGCAGGCCATGGAATACGCGATGCCGCCCACCGGGGGCCTCGGCATGGGCGTCGACCGGGTCGTCATGCTGATCACCGGGCGCAGCATCCGTGAAACGCTCCCATTTCCGCTGGCCAAGCCGCACTAATCCCAGCCAGCTCACAGCTATTCCCCGCGGTTGGGGGCCGGTGATGTTTGACAATGAGACCGTGACAACGTCGCCGCCTGCCCTGGCGCGCGTGTTGGCCAGTACTCACACCTCTTTGATGCATGGTTGGGTGCCGGACACCGTGCAGGTCGTGACCGCGATCGTGCTGCTGCTTGCCATCGGTTGGCGATCTCGGCGGCGACTACCCGCGGCCGTGATTTTTGGCGCCATAGCGGCCTGGGCAACCCGTTGGTACCTGGGCACACTGGCCAATGAGCCCGTCCCGGCGGCGTTGTGGGTGTGGGTCGGGTTGACCGCGGTGGCCGCGGCGATGCTGGTCGTGGGCTGGCGCGGGGCCCGCTGGCGACGCCGCACCGCCTCCCTGGTCGCAGTTCCACTCTGTGCGCTTTGCGCGGCGCTGGGGCTCAACATCTGGGTCGGCTACTTCCCGACCGTGCAGGCCGCGTGGAATCAGCTGAGCTCTGGCCCGTTGCCGGATCAGGCGGACCCGGCCGCGGTTGTCGCGATGGCCGGCAAGGGAGTGCGCCCAGCGCACGGCAGCATGGTTCCGGTGGCGATCCCGTCCAACGCGTCGCACTTCAAACACCGGGGTGAACTCGTCTATCTGCCTCCCGCCTGGTTCGCCAGCTATCCGCCGCCGCCGCGGCTGCCGGCGGTGATGATGATCGGCGGCCAGTTCAACACGCCCGCCGACTGGGCGCGCGCCGGTAACGCCGTGCGCACGATCGACGATTTTGCGCTCGCCCACAACGGCAATGCACCGGTGCTGGTGTTCGTGGATTCCGGGGGCGCCTTCAACAACGACACCGAATGCGTCAACGGGCGGCGCGGCAACGCAGCCGACCATCTAACTAAAGATGTTGTGCCCTATATGATCTCGGCGTTTGATGTCAGCCCCGAACCATCAAACTGGGGCATTGTGGGCTGGTCGATGGGCGGGACCTGCGCGGTAGATCTGACCGTCATGCACCCTTCCCTGTTCAGCGCCTTTGTTGATGTTGCGGGCGACTTTTACCCAAACGCGGGAAACAAGGCGGAAACCATCACCAGGCTTTTCGGCGGCAATGCTGACGCCTGGGCCGCGTTCGACCCGACAACGGTGATCAACCGACATGGGCAGTACACCGGAATTTCGGGCTGGTTCAGCATTTCGGTACCGGCGGGGCCGGGAGCCGCGCGTGACGTCGCGATCACCGACCCCGCCGTGATGCGGCTGGCCGGACGCGAAGCCGCCGCCAATCCGAGCAACCAGACCGCCGCGGCCAACTCCTTGTGCGCACTGGGTCGCGCCAACGGCATCGACTGCGCGGTGGTCCCCCAGCCGGGACGGCACGACTGGCCCTTCGCCGACCAGGTGTTCGCCCGGGCGCTGCCGTGGCTGGCCGGTCAGCTGGGGACCCCGGGAGTGCCTCGTATTCCGCTGCCAGGCACGGCGTCTCCGGCGACTCAGGTGGTTCCTGCCGGCCGGTGATTTCGTTGTCCCCCTCGAACGGCTGAAGCAACCCGCGGCCCAACATCGCCACAGCTGGTGCTGATGGCGTTGGTTCCGGCGTTGGTCGTGGAACAGACGGCACTAGTTCGATCGCCGCCCGCAGTAACGTGGCGGGATGCCCGACCAACCAGAGCCTCCCGCCGAGACGCCGTCTGCACCCCCCGACCCGGGGTACGACGACGCCGGCACGCCGACCTTCGAGTCGGTCCGCGAAAAGATCGAGTCCCGCTACGCGACGGCGCTGGGCGCGGCGGAACTCGACGCGGAGACATCCGAAGGACGCACCGTCGAGGAACAGTACGAGCAACGCCAGCGGGCCGCGGCTGAGCGGTTGGCACAGATCCGCGAGTCGATGCGCGAGCATGAGTGACACTGTCCCCACCTCGCGGGTAGGCACCCAATTCGGGCCCTACCGGCTACGGCGATTGCTCGGCCGCGGCGGGATGGGCGAAGTCTACGAAGCCCACGACACCGTCAAAGACCGCACCGTGGCGCTCAAACTCATGTCCCAACAGTTCAACTCAGACAGCACATTTCGCCGTCGCATGCAGCGGGAGGCCCATACCGCCGGCCGCCTGCAAGAACCGCACATCGTGCCCATTCACGACTTCGGTGAGATCGACGGCCAACTGTTCATCGACATGCGCTTCATCGAAGGCACTGACCTGGGTTCGGTGCTCAAGCGCGGCGCGCTACCCGCACCACGCGCCGTGGCCATCGTCAGCCAGGTGGCTGAAGCGCTCGATGCCGCGCACCGGGGCGGAGTCGTGCACCGCGACATCAAACCCGAAAACATCCTGATCACCGGCAACGACTTCGCCTACCTGGTCGACTTCGGGATCGCGGCGGCAGCCACCGACCAACACCTCACCAAGACCGGAACCGCGGTGGGCAGCTGGAGCTACATGGCGCCAGAACGATTCGGCGACGACGAAGTCACCTACCGTTCGGACATCTACGCGCTGGCCTGTGTGCTCTACGAATGCCTCACTGGCACACCGCCTTACCAGACCCAGAACCTGAGCACGCTGATGGGCGCACACCTGATGCAGCCGATCCCCCGCCCCAGCCGGCACCGCCCCGACATCCCGACCGCCTTTGACGAGGTGATCGCCCGGGGCATGGCCAAAGACCCCGCTTTGCGCTAGCCCACCGCCGGTGAGCTGGCGCGTGCCGCCCGGCAGGCATTGAGCGCTGGGGACCAAGAACGCGCGGCGACCCTGATCGCCGGTACCCACCAGCTCGCCGCGCCACCTAGGGGTCCGATGCCGTGGGCCCCGCCACCGTGGACCTCACCGGCGCGGCGCACCCGCACACCGTGGCTCCTGGCGGTCGCAGTCCTGGTTGTTGTCATCGTGGTCGTCGGCACCGGCATCTTCTTGGCCCGCAAGGAGCCCGCTAGCGGTCCCACCGGTGGCGTCAGCACGACTGCTGGGGCCCCGTCGGGCACCACTGCGACAGCCGGCCCGACCGTGGCGCCCACGCAATTGGAATCGTTTCTGCTCAGTCCCGAACAGATCAACACCATTGTCGGCACAACGGGCATCGTCATTGACCACAACGCGACCGAGATGACCGATCCCGGTCCGGAAAACTCGCTGTCAACCGAGCAATGCCTTGGCGCACTCATCGGCTACCAGACCCGGACGTACAAGAGCAGCGGGTACACCGGCATGCTTGCCCAGCTGATGCAAAAGCCGCGCAGCACACCCGGATACGTTGTGGTTCAGGGCGCCGTGATCTTCGCATCCGCAGACCAGGCCGTCGGATTTGTGGCGACTCAGGCCGATCAGTGGCGCAGCTGCGCCGGGAAAGACGTGACCCAACTCAACAATGGCAAGACATCCCGATGGACCTTCCGGGACGTCAGCGGCGCCCCACCCAAGATCTCGCTGCAGCGCGATTTGGCCGACAGCGTCGTGGTCTGCCAACACGTGCTCAGCGCGGTGTCCAACATCGTCCTGGACGTCAACGTGTGCGCGCCCAATGTCACCGACCAAGCCAGCGAGATCGCCGACACCATGGCCGCCAAGGTACCGACGTGAGGACACCCGATCGGTGCGCCGCCGCCGTGCCCAACCGACGCGGCGGACTCAGGCGCTGACTTTTCGCCGCCGGTTCGTCCGGCGCGCAGTAGTCGATGGGCGCCGGGCGGCCAAGACTTCGGCCAGAAACTTCCCGGTGTAGCTTTCCGGCACCGCGGCGATATCCTCCGGCGCGCCCTGAGCGACGACGGTGCCGCCGCCGGCACCCCCCTCCGGTCCCATGTCGATGATCCAATCCGAGGTCTTGATGACGTCGAGGTTGTGTTCGATCACGACCACGGTGTTGCCTTTGTCCACCAGGCCGCTGATGACGTTCAACAGCTTTCGGATGTCATCGAAATGCAAACCGGTGGTGGGCTCGTCGAGGATGTAGATCGTGCGGCCGGTCGAGCGCTTTTGCAGCTCGGATGCCAGCTTGACCCGTTGCGCCTCACCCCCGGACAGTGTCGGCGCGGGCTGGCCGAGCCGCACGTAGCCCAGGCCGACGTCGACCAGGGTGCGCAGATAGCGGTGAATGCCGGAGATGGGCTCGAAGAAGTCCGCGGCTTCCTCGATCGACATGTCCAGCACCTCGGAGATGGTTTTGCCATTGTAGTGCACTTCGAGGGTTTCCCGGTTGTAGCGCGCGCCCTGGCAGACCTCGCACGGCACGTACACGTCGGGCAGGAAGTTCATCTCGATCTTGATGGTCCCGTCGCCGGTGCAGGCCTCACACCGGCCGCCCTTGACGTTGAAGGAGAAACGTCCCGGCTGATAGCCGCGGACCTTGGCCTCGGTGGTGGCTGCGAACAAGGTGCGGATCTTGTCGAACACCCCCGTATAGGTGGCCGGGTTGGATCGCGGCGTACGGCCAATCGGCGATTGGTCCACACGCACCAGCTTGTCCAGGTGGTCAAGCCCGGTGATGCGGGTGTGCCGGCCCGGCACCTGGCGGGCGCCGTTGAGCCGATTCGCCAACACCGCGGCCAGGATGTCGTTGACCAGTGTTGACTTTCCCGAACCCGAAACTCCCGTCACCGAGGTCAGCACCCCGAGCGGAAACGCCACATCGATACCGCGCAGGTTGTGCTCGCGGGCACCAACCACGGTGAGTTGTCGGCGGGAGTCGACGGACCGACGGCTGGTCGGAATTTCTATCCCTTCCCGCCCGGACAGGAAGGCACCGGTGATGGAACTCTGGTTACGGAGCAACTCCTGATACGGCCCGCTGTGCACGATGCTGCCGCCGTGCTCGCCGGCCCCCGGCCCGATGTCGACGACCCAGTCGGCATGCTCGATGGTGTCCTCGTCGTGCTCGACCACGATCAGCGTGTTGCCCAAATCCCGCAGGCGGGTGAGAGTTTCAATCAGCCGACGGTTGTCGCGCTGGTGTAGCCCGATCGACGGCTCGTCAAGCACATACAGGACGCCGACCAGACCAGACCCAATCTGTGTGGCCAGCCGGATGCGCTGTGCCTCGCCTCCGGACAGCGTGGCCGCCGCACGCGACAAAGACAGGTACTCCAGCCCGACATCGAGCAGGAAGCCGAGTCGCGACTGGATCTCCTTGAGCACCTGACCGGCGATCGCCTGCTCGCGCGCACCCAGGGTGAGCGCGTTCAGAAAATCTGCGCAGTCTGAGATGGACAGCTCACAGACCTCGGCGATCGACTTTGCATCCTGCTCCCCCGCGGCCAACGTGACCGACAGGATTTCCGGCTTGAGCCGGGCCCCGTCACACACCGGGCAGGGCACGTCGCGCATGAAGCCCTCGTAGCGTTCCTTCATCTGCTCGGACTCGGTCTGCGCCATCTTGCGTTGCAGAAATGCCAGAACGCCTTCGAAGTCGGCGTAGTAGGACCGGGTGCGTCCGTACCGGTTGCGATAGCGCACGTGTACCTGCTCGTCGGCACCTTCCAGAATTGCCTTGCGAGCCTTGGCGGGCAGCTTGCGCCAGGGGGTGTCGACATCGAAGCCGAGTGCGTCCCCCAGCCCGGCGAGCATGCGCGTGAAGTATTCGGCGGTGTGGCCGGTAGACCACGGCGCTACCGCGCCCTCGGCCAGTGTGCGATCCGGGTCGGGCACCACCAGGTCGGGATCGACCTCCTTGCGAATCCCCAGACCGCTGCATTCGGGGCAGGCGCCGTAAGGCGAGTTGAACGAAAACGACCGTGGTTCCAGGTCGTCAACGGCCAGCGGATGCCCGTTGGGACAGGCCAGTTTCTCGGAGAATCGCTGTTCGCGAGGATGATCGTGCTCATCGTGATCGTCGGGAAATTCCAGCACGACAATGCCATCGGCCAGATTCAACGCCGTCTCCACCGAGTCGGTCAGCCGCTGCTTGGCGGCCGCTTTGACGGTGAGCCGGTCCACCACCACTTCGATGTCGTGCTTTTCCTGCTTCTTCAGCTTCGGCGGATCCGTCAACGGGTGAACCACCCCGTCGACCCGTACCCGGCTATAGCCCTGGGCGTTGAGCTTGTCGAACAGGTCCGCAAACTCACCCTTGCGGGTGCGGACCACCGGGGCCAGCACCAGGAATCGCGTGCCCTCCGCCATGGCCAGCACCTGATCGACGATTTGCTGCGGGGTCTGACGCGCGATCCGTTCACCGCAGGTCGGACAGTGCGGAGTGCCCGCCCGTGCGTACAACAGGCGCAGGTAGTCGTACACCTCGGTGATGGTGCCAACGGTCGAACGCGGGTTGCGGTTGGTCGACTTTTGGTCAATGGACACCGCCGGGGAAAGTCCCTCGATGAAATCGACGTCCGGCTTGTCCATCTGTCCCAGGAACTGGCGGGCATAGGCCGACAGTGATTCCACATAGCGGCGCTGGCCTTCAGCGAAGATCGTGTCGAAGGCCAGCGAGGACTTGCCCGATCCGGATAAACCGGTGAACACGATCAGCGCATCACGGGGCAAGTCGAGGTCGACACCGCGGAGGTTATGCTCGCGCGCACCCTTGACGATCAGGCGGTCAGCCACGCTGTCCCTTTCACAGAAGTTCGTTTGCCGGAATGCCGGTCGGGCTTCCGACTTGTGACCCCATATCAGCCAATACGAACGCGGCACGGCATGGGCCGCATTCCATGCTAGGTGGCCCCTATGACAAGGGCTGAACAAGGCGGGACGGTTGGGGTTTGGTCAGGCCAGCTCGGGCGCCGCAGTAACCTGACGCCTATGACCGTCGTCGATGACAACTACACCGGACACGTCGACCCCGGGACCGTGGCTCGGCGCACTTTGCCTGGTGCCACCATCCTCAAGGCGTCGGTCGGCCCCATGGACAACAACGCCTACCTGGTGACCTGTTCGGCGACCGGGCAGACGCTGCTGGTCGATGCCGCCAATGACGCCGAGGTGCTGATCGACCTGATCCGGCGGTACGCCCCCAAGATCGCGCTGATCGTCACCAGCCATCAACACTTTGACCATTGGCAGGCGCTGCAGGCGGTGGCCGAAGCCACCGGCGCCCCAACGGCCGCACACGAGATCGACGCCGAACCCCTACCAGTCAAACCGGACAGATTGTTGGCCAACGGGGACCGAGTACAAATCGGCGAGCTCAGCTTCGACGTGATCCACCTGCGCGGACACACCCCCGGATCCATCGCGCTGGCCCTGGACGGGGCTGCCACGGGCGGAGTCACCCAACTGTTCACCGGTGACTGTCTATTCCCGGGCGGGGTCGGCAAGACCTGGCAGCCGGGTGACTTCACCCAGCTAGTGGAGGACGTCAGCAGCCGCGTGTTCGACGTCTACCCGGATTCCACGGTCGTGTACCCCGGCCATGGTGATGACACCGCGCTGGGCGTCGAACGTCCTCATCTCCACGAATGGCGCGAGCGGGGTTGGTAGCCCCGATCGCGGTCGGACTCCGAGCAGCAGTCGGCCCGTCCCCCGAACCGGGATGACGGGCCGAGCCTTTCTGATGATTCAACAGTAGGAACTAAGACGGACGATCGCGGTCCACGCTGCTAGCTTGCCGCGACCTGCTTGCGCCCGTAGACGCGCTCCATCAACGCGGTATCGGTGTGCACCTGCACCCGCACCACTTTGCCGTCGCGAAGCGTGTAGACGTCAGCGTCCTGACCTCTCTCCTGGCCAACACTGACATCGGTGAGCGCGACAACCATGTCACCGTCGGCAAGGAACTTGTGGGGTGTGGCCGTCGTCGACTTCTCCGCCAGCCGAGCCAGGAACTGGCCGAATTCACCTTTGCCGTGGTAGGTGCCGCTGATTTCACTCTCACCGGGCTGGACCCACTCGATGTTGTCATCGAACAGGCTCATCACCTTCTCGATGTCACCGGCAGCAAACGCCGCGTATCCCTGCCTGATCCGCTCGATGTTTTCTTCTTGTTCCGACATCGTCGATTCCCTTCGTGCGACCCGACATTTCGGCCACGACAGGCTTGGCAAGGTCACGGGAGTCGGTCTCGGTCGGCCCTCGGATCAGTCAGACCATTCGCCGCCGGCTCAAATCTACGCCCACACACAGGGAAATCACAGATACTAAACACAGAATTTCCCAGGCTGCGACAGTCTTTCTGATATCATCCGCCGCCGCTGCGCTCAATCTTCGATGGCCGCAGGCATGAAACAACGGCGCGAGCGGCCGTCATCACCTCGACAGCGGCAAGCCCAGCTACGACGAACCGTTACCAGATGGACCGGACGTCCATCACGTCAACGAATGACGTAAGCGAAGCCGGAAACCCGGCAGCAAAGTTTGACCGCTAGGTGGTGTGCACGATCAGCACGTCGACCTTGGCCCGCCGCGAGACGTTGGCCGGCACCGATCCCAGCAACCGGCCCGCGATCGTGCTGAGCCCGACATTGCCGACAACCAGCAGGTCGGCCTTCACTTCCCCGGCCAGGTTCACCAGCGCATCGACGGGAGCGCCGACCACCGGGCGCTCCTCGACGTTCTTGGCACCGGCGTTGTGCGCCCGCTCCTTGGCATCGTGCAGGATCTCGTAGATCGGGGCGGTTCCCGTGACCTTGTAGCTTTCTTCCCTGAGCACGTCAGCCGCCCGCGCGTCTTCGTGCTGAGGCAGGTACGCCGACGCGATGATCAACTTGGCATCGGCACCGGCGATCTGCGCGGCGCGGTCCACCGCACGCAACGACGAGTCCGAACCGTCGGTTCCTACCACCACGGTCCCATAGGCGCCCATTAAACCTCCCAGTGTCGGTTGCTACGCCAACCCCAGACAGTATCTCTTTGCCTGATGTAGATGGCTCAGATTAACCACAACGGAACGGCGTGGCGCAAGCATCTATTTGCCTGACCAGCGGGGTTCATCGGACACTATTGCCAATGACAACGCCCCCAAACCTCAACGCCGGCTTTGAAATTTCAAGCAGCACAACACTTTTCGCGATTATGGGCCGCCCAGCCGGGCGGGCCCCCCAAACCTCGCGGTCAACGGCCGTCCAACCCCCGAAAGATGACGCGTGACCAGGATCATCGCTGGGCCCTTACAGTGACAAGCATCATGTCCACACCGACGCTCGAGCAGGGCGCGACGGCTACCGACAAGGCCGAGCGCGTACGCCCACGTGGCCGGCGGCTCGACCCGTGGTTGATGGCTTTGCTGGCAACGCTGATCAGCGTCGCCTGGGCCGGTAGGCCCTCTCTGTGGTTCGACGAGGGCGCAACGATTTCGGCGGCCGCGAACCGGACGTTGCCGGAGCTGTGGAAACTGCTGGGCCACATCGATGCCGTGCATGGCTTCTACTACCTGCTGATGCACGGCTGGTATGCGATCTTTCCGCCGACGGAATTCTGGTCGCGGGTGCCCAGCAGCTTGGCCATCGGCGGTGCCGCCGCGGGTGTAGTCGTGTTCACCAAGCAGTTCTCCGGACGCTCCACCGCGTTGTGCGCGGGTGCCGTCTTTGCCATCCTGCCGCGGGTGACGTGGGCGGGAATCGAGGCCCGCTCCTCGGCCTTGTCGGTGGCGGCCGCGGTCTGGCTGACCGTGCTGCTGGTCGCCGCGGTGCGGCGTAACCGGCCATGGCTATGGCTGCTCTACGCGCTGGTGTTGATGGTGTCGATCCTGATCAACATCAACCTGGGGTTGTTGGTGCCCGTCTATGGCGCGCTGCTACCGCTGCTGGCCCCCAAGAAATCTCGAAAATCTCCCGGCATCTGGTGGGCCGTCACCTCGGTGGTCGCGATTGGGGCAATGACGCCGTTCGTGCTGTTCGCGCACGGGCAGGTTTGGCAGGTCGGATGGATCTCGGGGCTGAACCGCAATCTGTTCCTGGACGTGGTGCACCGCCAATACTTCGACCACAGTGTCGCGTTCGCCATCCTGGCCGGCGTGCTTGTCGTCGCCGCCATCGCCGTGCGGCTGACCGGCATAGCGAGGCCGGGCGAGGGGACGCGCCCGCTACTGCTGGCCAGCATCGCTTGGGTTGTCATACCCACTGGCATCGTTCTGCTGTACTCGGCGATCGTTGAACCGATCTACTACCCCCGCTATCTGATCCTCACCGCCCCGGCGGCCGCCGTCATCCTGGCGGTGTGCATCGTCACGCTTGCCCGCAAACCCTGGCTCATCACCGGTGTCGTGGTGCTGCTGGCCGTCGCGGCGTTCCCGAACTATTTCTTCACCCAACGCGGCCCATACGCCAAGGAGGGTTGGGACTACAGCCAAGTGGCCGATGTCATCAGCGCCCATGCCGCACCGGGAGACTGTCTGCTGGTGGACAACACCGTGCCCTGGAAGCCGGGGCCGGTCCGCGCGCTACTGGCCATCCGGCCGGCCGCGTTCCGGTCGCTGATCGACGTGGAGCGCGGCGCCTACGGGCCCAAGGTCGGCACCTTGTGGGACGGCCATGTTGCCGTGTGGCTGACCACGGAGAAGATCAACAAGTGCTCGACGTTGTGGACGATCTCCAATCGCGACAACGCACTTCCTGACCATGAAGTCGGGCCGGCGTTGTCGCCGGGGACGGCGTTCGGCAAAACCCCGGTCTACCTATTCCCCCACTACCTGGGATTCCACATCGTCGAGCGATGGCAGTTCCACTACTCGCAGGTCATCAAGTCAACCCGGTGAGCGACGATCGTGGTGGGTCGCCTGGTAGGACGCGATGAAGCCGACCGCGGCCAGCACAGTGAAGACGGTATAGAGCCACCGGGCAGCGGCCACCTCTCCACCGGTCGCGGTATTGACCACCACCCCGGCCAGTCCGGCGCCAAACGCCGCCGAGACCAACTGCACAATGTTGATCGCCGCGGCCGCCGAGCTGCTCTCGGCCGGGTCGTCGACGCAATCCATTGCGCGCACCGTGAGATGCGGCCACGCGATACTGATACCGGCCCCGGTGATCAACAGCGCAAGCGCCCAAAGCGCCACGGTCGGCAGCGACGCATCCGCGCGCTGCGTGACGGCACCCAGCGCCAGACCCGACGCCATCACCAGCGGCGCTACCGCAATGATGTAGCCAATGAGTCTGGGGTTGGTCAGTGAAGCGCTGACGATCTCGCCGGCCGTCCAACCGAATGCCAAAGCCGCACCGAGGAATCCGGCAGCCACCGGCGTCAGGTGCCCTAACCCCTGACCAAACAGCGGCACATACGTCGTGACCATCGCGGCAACCATCTGCACCGACATAGTCAGATAGATCCATTTCAATGGTCCGCTACCAAACACGCTGTGCGGCAGGACCGCGACATGCATGCGCCAGTCGACAATCACGAAGATGCCGACTAGCAAGGCGCCAGCGACAAGCAGCCCGGCGGTCGCCACCAGATACTGCGGGATTTCGGCGACGCTGACGGCCAGCGCGTCCGCGCCCATCAGCAACAGCGACCACACCGGCACCTTGTGCGCCGGGGCCACCGGTTTCTCGCCGCCCACTGCCACCCCGTTGGACAGCACGACCAGGACCAAGAGCGTCATCAACCCGGCCATCGTCGCCATCACGCCAAACGCCCACCGCCACAATCCGAACTGCGCGAACAATCCGCCCGTGGCGGGCCCGATCAAGGTCGCGACGCCCCGCATCGCCGAGACCAGCGGCGACCCGCGGGTCCATAGGTTGTGCGGCAAAGCCGCATTGATGAGCGCATAACCCAGCCCTGCCAGCAATCCACCGGCCACCCCCTGCAGGGTCCGCCCGGCGACCAGCATTTCCATGTTCTGCGCGGCCGCACAGACCAGGCTGGCGAAGCTGAACACGGTCAGCCCCATCAGATACGACATGCGAGCGCCGACCTTCAGCAGCATCGCGTTGACCGTGGTGGCCGAGACGACCGAGCCAACCAGATACAGGGTCGTCACCCAGGCATAAAGCCGGCTGCCCCCGATTTCGGCGATGGTGCTTGGCAGCAGGCTGACGGTGAGAAACTCGTTGGTCGCGTACATCGCGACACCGCCGGCCAGCAGGGAGGCTGTCCCCAGATGCCCGCGAAGTAGCTCTCGCCAGCTACCGGTCTCCCTCGCGGTCTCGGTCACCTCTACACCGTAGGAGGTGAGGAATCGCCGCCTGCGCTATTTCAACCCGGCGGCATCCATACCGCGCAATTCCTTCTTGAGATCGGCGATCTCGTCGCGGAACCGGGCGGCCAACTCGAATTGGAGGTCGCGCGCCGCGACCATCATCTGCGAGGTCAGGTCTTTGATCAGGTCGGCCAGCTCGGCGCGGGGCATAGCCGAGGTATCGCGACCCTCGAATACCCCGGCGCTGACGGCCCGGCCGGGTTCACCCTGGGCCCGCCGGCCCCGGGATGAGTTGCGACCCGACCCACCGATCGGAACTGACTCCGCGGCTTCGGTGTCGTCCGCCTCCCGGTAGACCTGGTCGAGGATGTCGGCGATCTTCTTGCGCAGTGGCTGGGGGTCGATCCCGTTGGCCTCGTTGTAGGCGACCTGTTTTGCCCGCCGCCGCTCGGTTTCGTCGATCGCTTCCTTCATCGAGTCGGTGATCTTGTCGGCGTACATGTGCACTTCACCGGATACGTTGCGGGCGGCGCGGCCGATCGTCTGGATCAGGCTGCGCGCCGACCGCAGGAAGCCCTCCTTGTCGGCGTCCAAGATGGCCACCAGCGACACTTCCGGCAGGTCCAGGCCCTCACGAAGCAGGTTGATGCCGACCAGCACGTCATACTCACCAAGGCGCAGCTGGCGCAGCAGCTCGACCCGGCGCAACGTGTCGACCTCGGAGTGCAGGTAGCGAACCCGGATACCCATCTCGAGCAGGTAATCGGTGAGGTCTTCGGCCATCTTCTTGGTCAGCGTCGTCACCAGCACCCGCTGGTCGGCCTCGGCCCGCTGCCGGATCTCGCCGATGAGATCGTCAATCTGTCCCTTGGTCGGTTTGACCACCACCTTGGGATCCACCAAGCCGGTCGGACGAATCACCTGCTCGACAAATTCACCGCCGGACTGGCTCAGTTCGTAGGGCCCCGGCGTGGCCGACAGGTACACCGTCTGCCCAATCCGATCGGCGAACTCCTCCCACTGCAACGGACGATTGTCCACCGCCGAGGGCAACCGGAATCCGAACTCCACCAAGTTACGCTTGCGCGAAATGTCGCCCTCATACATGCCGCCGATCTGCGGAACGGTGACGTGTGACTCGTCGATGACCAGCAGGAAATCCTCCGGGAAGTAGTCCAACAGCGTTGCAGGAGCTGAGCCGGCGGGCCGTCCGTCGATGTGGCGCGAGTAGTTCTCGATGCCCGAGCAGAACCCGACCTGCCGCATCATCTCGATGTCGTAGTTGGTGCGCATCCGCAGCCGCTGCGCCTCCAGCAGCTTGCCGTGGCCCTCCAGTTCGGCGAGGCGCTCGGCAAGCTCCTCCTCGATCGTGGAGATCGCCTGTGCCATCCGCTCCGGCCCGGCCACATAGTGGGTGGCCGGGAAGATGCGTAGCGAATCGACCTGCCGGACCACGTCGCCGGTCAGCGGGTGAAGGTAATAGAGCGCCTCGATTTCGTCGCCGAAGAACTCGATGCGGACCGCCAGCTCCTCATAGGACGGGATGATTTCCACGGTGTCACCGCGCACCCGGAAGGAACCGCGAGTGAAAGACAGGTCGTTGCGGGTGTACTGCACGTCCACCAGCAGCCGCAGCAGGCCGTCGCGTGGGACGTCGGTGCCGACCTGCAGTTCGACCGAACGATCCAGGTAGGACTGTGGGGTGCCCAGACCATAGATACAGGACACCGAGGCCACCACCACCACGTCACGCCGCGACAGCAGCGCGGAGGTCGCGGAGTGCCGCAGCCGCTCCACGTCATCGTTGATGGAACTGTCCTTTTCGATGTAGGTGTCGGTCTGGGCGATATACGCCTCGGGCTGGTAGTAGTCGTAGTACGACACGAAGTACTCGACAGCGTTGTGCGGCAGCATCTCTCGCAGCTCATTGGCCAGCTGCGCAGCCAGGGTCTTGTTCGGCGCCATCACCAGGGTGGGCCGCTGCAATCGTTCGATCAGCCACGCCGTGGTAGCCGACTTTCCGGTTCCGGTGGCGCCGAGCAGCACCACGTCACGCTCGCCGGCTCGGATTCTGCGTTCCAGTTCGTTGATCGCGGCCGGCTGATCGCCGGCTGGAGCGTGCGGGCTGATTACCTCGAAACTGGCGCCGGTACGCACCACGTCATCGACGGCACGGTATTCCGAATGCGCGACCGGCACGTGGTCGGCAGGATGCTCAGTGGCAAAAGCCATGCCACCAGGGTAAAGGCAGACACCGACAAGAAGCCCGGCGAGCGTACCCGCAATGCCCGCCGGCACCCTGATGCCGGAGGGAGACAACCACGGGTCTGAGCGGTCGGTAGGGTGTCATCATTCATCCGCCCAAGCACGAATCCTTCGACGTGGCCTCCCGCACCAATACCGATCCCAAAGGCATCGTGCGGGCGGTCGATGAGTATGCGGTGCACCCGTGGGGGCTCTACCTGGCCCGGCCCACTCCGGGCCGCGCCCAGTTCCACTACCTCGAGTCGTGGCTGTTGCCGTCGTTGGGGTTGCGCGCCACGGTCTTCCACTTCAATCCGGGGCATGAGCGCGATTTCGACTATTACCTCGACGTGGGCGAATACACCGCGGGTCCCGCGAAATGGCACTCCGAGGACCACTACATCGACATCGAAGTTCGCACTGGTCAGGGGGCGAAACTGGCTGACGTCGACGAGTTGCTGGGCGCCTTCCACCACGGCCTGCTGACCCCCGAGGCGGCCGAGCAAGCGGTGCACAGGG
Organism: Mycobacterium liflandii; assembly: GCF_022354805.1. Lineage (NCBI taxonomy): Bacteria > Bacillati > Actinomycetota > Actinomycetes > Mycobacteriales > Mycobacteriaceae > Mycobacterium > Mycobacterium liflandii. Next base: position 3,954,815 of record NZ_CP023138.1, read on the forward strand.
CGGTGTCCGCTGTCGATGGGCTGGCCCACCACGATTACGACCTGGTGCGGTGGCTGGCATCCAAGGGCATGGCGCTCACATGGCGGCCCACGTGAGCGCATCACCCGACGCCCTTTCTGGGTCGTTTCCAGAATTGGCTAGTGGGTAATCCTGTCGTATGCCCCTCCGCGACAACCGCCACAACTGGCAATCCGACCAAGGCGTCCGACATCGGGGACGGCGCCGCTGGAAGAAGCGCAAACCCGACGAAGGGCCGCGTTTTGTCGTCCAGCATCACGCGGCAGGCAGCGATCATTATGACTTCCGCCTCGAGATCGGCGGTGTCCTCGTATCCTGGGCGATCCCCAGCGGTCCGTCGACCAACCCCGAGTACAAGCGGATGGCCCGTCGCACCGAGAATCACCCCGTCAAATGGGCCTCATCCAAGGGAGTGATTCCCGACGCCGCATGCGGTGCCGGCGCTGTCGTCGTCTGGGACCAGGGCACCTACGCCAACAGAACCCAACATGAAATGACCAAAGGGCTCGATCGAGGTCATCTGTCGTTTCACTTGCACGGCCAGAAGTTTAGGGGCGGCTACGCCCTCACCCGGATTCGGGAGGGCAGCGAAGAGGCCTGGCTACTGGTCAAACGCAGCGACGATCATGCCGTTGCACCCAGCCAAGCGATGGGAAACGAACCCGAATCGCCGTGACGTTACTCGCGCCCACCGACCGATCGGCACCACATGGGGCTGGGCCGCCAACCGGTGGCATGGAATCGCAACAGCGCATCCCAAACTGCGAAACCGCGCGGCGCACCACCGGACCGGCTACGGCCGCCATCCGGTCGAGTCGGCCCACTCCCATGCCCGCCGGTAGGCGTCGAGAAACCAGGGCTCCTTTGTGGTGACGTAATGCTCCACGCCGCCGCCGCCGCCAGCGAGCGCCGCCTGCTTTTCTGCGTCGCGCTTGATGGTCAGATAATCGGCGCGGGCCCCGGGATTGGCCCGCAGCCAGTCCACGAACAACAGGGCGAACTGCTGATTGGGCCAGCCATCCACCCGAATGTGCACATTCGTCGGTCGGCCTGGGTCCGCGGAGGCATGAAAACGCTTATGCCACAACGCAGGGTCACGACCGTGGTCGTAGTGGTCGATGAGGCTGCGCGGGTCTTCTTTGGGGTTGTCCTGGGTGATGTGCTCAAGGCGCGGATAACCGGCCGAGCGCAGCCCCTCGGCCAGTTCGTCTGCTACCGCAAGTGATTCGACGGTGACCTGGATGTCGATGACGTCCTTGGCATCGAATCCCGCGACAGCGGTCGAGCCGATGTGGTCGACCCGCGACGCCTTGTGACCGCATGTGGTCTTGAGGCGCGCAACGATGCGCTGCGCCTGCTCTGGCCAACTTGGGTCTGCCGGCACCACACGGGCAGGAAACCGCGCAATCTGACCCACGCTCAGGTTGTGGGCGAAAGGCAGGATCCTGTTGTTCCACACGTCCCGCGCACGCTCGACCAACGCATCGAGGCTGCCGGAATTGTCTAGCCAGACATCGGCGACGGCACGACGCTGCTCATCGCTAGCCTGTGCGGCAATCCTGGCGCGGGCATCGTCTTCGGACATGCCGCGCTGGTGGACCAGTCGTCGAAGCCGTACCTCCATGTCGGCATGCACGACAACCACGAGCGGGAACAGCGGAGCCATCCCCGATTCCACCAGCAGCGGAATGTCCTCTACGACAACCGCGTCATCGGATACTGCCGCGATGATCTCGGCGCGACGGCGGGCCACCAGCGGGTGCACGATGCCGTTGAGCTTCGAGCGTGACGCCTCATCCCGAAACGCCTTGGCAGCCAGCCCCGGCCGATCCAGTGCCCCATCGGGCAGCAGGATGTCATGGCCGAAGGCATCGACCAGCGCGGCCAGTCCTTCGGTACCCGGCTCAACTACTTCGCGAGCCAGCACATCGCCGTCGACGATGATGCCGCCACATTGTGCGAATGTCGCAGACAGCGCCGACTTTCCGGCACCGATGCCACCGGTAAGCCCGATGCGCAGCATCCGTGAACGCGACTACCCGTTACCTGCGAGCTTTTCGCGCAGCGCGGCCAGTTGGGCATCACTAGCCAGCGATCCACCCGCGGACTTCTCCGAGGAGCTGCTGCTCGACGAGCCACCACCGTTGTCGCCATGTCCGGCCGCCTCCGCAGCAGCGAACTTCTCCATCTGCGTGGTGTGCATCTTGTGCCGGCGCTCGGCCTCGGCGTAGCGGGCTTCCCATTCGGCACGCTGGGTGTCGAATCCTTCCATCCATTCGTTGGTTTCGGGATCGAAGCCCTCGGGGAAGATGTAGTTGCCCTGGTCGTCGTAGCTGTCGGCCATGCCGTACTTGGCCGGGTCGAACTCGTCGGTGTAGTCCTCGTTGGCCTGCTTGAGCGACAACGAGATCCGGCGACGCTCCAGGTCGATGTCGATGACCTTGACCATCGCGTCGTCGCCGACGGCGACCACCTGGTCGGGCACCTCGACGTGGCGCTCAGCCAGCTCGGAGATGTGCACCAGACCCTCGATGCCCTCCTCGACGCGGACGAACGCACCGAAGGGCACCAGCTTGGTGACCTTGCCCGGCACGATCTGGCCGATGGCGTGGGTGCGGGCGAAGTGGCGCCACGGGTCTTCCTGAGTCGCCTTCAGCGACAACGAAACCCGCTCGCGGTCCATGTCGACGTCGAGCACCTCGACGGTGACCTCGTCGCCCACCTGAACCACCTCGGACGGGTGGTCGATGTGCTTCCAGGACAGCTCGGAGACGTGCACCAGACCGTCAACACCGCCGAGATCGACGAACGCGCCGAAGTTGACGATGGAGGAAACCACACCCTTGCGGATGGTGCCCTTCTGCAGCTGGTTGAGGAATTCGCTGCGCACCTCGGACTGGGTCTGCTCCAGCCAGGCCCGCCGCGACAAGACAACGTTGTTGCGGTTCTTGTCCAGCTCGATGATCTTGGCTTCGATCTCCTTGCCGATGTACGGCTGCAGATCACGAACCCGGCGCATCTCGACCAGCGAGGCAGGCAGGAAGCCACGAAGCCCGATGTCGAGGATCAGACCACCCTTGACCACCTCGATGACGGTGCCCTTGACGGCCTCGTCCTTCTCCTTGAGCGCCTCGATGGTGCCCCAAGCGCGCTCGTACTGTGCGCGCTTCTTGGAGAGGATGAGCCGGCCCTCTTTGTCCTCTTTGGTGAGAACCAGGGCCTCGACCTCGTCGCCCACGGTAACGACCTCATTGGGGTCGACGTCGTGTTTGATCGAGAGCTCGCGGGCGGGGATTACCCCTTCGGTCTTGTAGCCGATGTCGAGGAGCACCTCGTCCCGGTCCACTTTGACGATGGTGCCTTCGACGATGTCACCATCGTTGAAGTACTTGATCGTTTGGTCTATTGCGGCGAGAAAGTCCTCGGCGGAGCCAATGTCGTTGACGGCTACTTGCGGCGAGGTGACGGTGGGACTCGGCATATTGTTGGGTTGCTCCGGACAGGGTCGATCGTAGGGACTTAGGACAATTGTTTTTGGTGTAACCCGCCATCGAGCACCAGCGGGTATGCGTCGAGGCTACTCGACGGCGTGCATGCTGGACAAACTCGGCCTGCCCAGCCGGTGAATCGGGATCAGCCTACCCTGCGGCGCCCCGCCGGCCCAGGGCGGGTGTCCGCCAAAGCAGCGCGACCGTTTCAGCAGCATCAGCGGCACCTGTACCAGCGGCGCAACCGGGTAGCCAGGCCCCGAGCGTCGGTTGAAATGAACACATCATTGGCGATGACGATGCTCGACAGCGGGGCCGAACGGGCGACAAGCAGTGCGGCGTTGCAGAGCCAGCTCGGGCCGCGCGGCACCGATCAGTGCGCGGCCGAGTCCCAGCTGCGGCCGAAGCCGACCGACACCTCCAGGGGCACATCGAGCGGATAAGCGCTGCCCATCTTGTCGCGTACCAGCGCCTCGATCTGTTCGCGCTCACCGGCCGCTACTTCGAATAGCAATTCGTCGTGTACCTGCAACAACATGCGCGACTTGAGGGCGTGTTCTTTCAACGCCTTGTCGACCTCGATCATCGCCACCTTGATGATGTCGGCGGCGCTGCCCTGGATCGGTGCGTTGAGCGCGGCGCGCTCCGCTGCCTCCCGTACCTGTCGATTACTGCTGTCCAGCTCGGGAAGGTAGCGCCGACGCCCCAACACCGTGGAGGTGTAGCCGTCTTTGCGAGCCTGCTCGACGACGGCCATCAGGTAGTCACGCACCCCACCGAATCGAGAGAAGTACTGATCCATCTGGACCTTGGCGTCCTCGGCGGAGATCTTGAGCTGGCTGGACAGCCCGTAGGCGCTCAGCCCGTATGCCAACCCGTAGGACATCGCCTTCACCCTGCGGCGCAACTCACCGGTTACTTCGTCGATGGGCACACCGAAGGCCCTCGAGGCCACAAACGAGTGCAGATCCTCGCCGGTGTTGAAGGCTTCGATAAGACCCTCATCGCGCGACAGGTGAGCCATGATCCGCATCTCGATCTGGCTGTAGTCGGCGGTCATCAGCTCGCTGTATCCGTCGCCGACCACGAAAGCGTCGCGGATCTGGCGGCCGGCGTCGGTACGGATCGGGATGTTCTGCAGGTTGGGCTCCGTCGACGACAACCGGCCCGTTGCGGCGATGGTCTGATTGAAGGTGGTGTGAATCCGGCCGTTGTCGGCGACCGAGTTCAACAACCCGTCCACAGTCACCTTCAGGCGGGTGACATCGCGGTGCGCCAACAAATGCTGCAGAAAAGGATGTCCGGTCTTGTCGAACAACGACTGCAGCGCGTCCGCGTCGGTGGTGTAACCCGTCTTGGTCCGCTTGGTCTTCGGCATTCCCAGCTCGTCGAACAGCACGACCTGCAGTTGCTTGGGTGAGCCCAGGTTGATCTGCTTGCCGATCACGGCGTAGGCGGCTTCAGCGGCATCGCGGATCTGGTCGGCGAAGTGGCTTTGCAGCCCGCCGAGCATCGTCAGATCGACCGCGATGCCGGCCGTTTCCATTTCCGCGAGCACGTGTTGCACCGGCAACTCCATGTCGGCCAGCAACCCGGTGGAGTCGATCCTGTCCAGCTCGGCGTCCAGCGCATCGGCGAGGTCTATGACGGCGCGCGCCCGCAGGATTGCGGTCTGGGCGGCCGCGACGTCGGTGTCGTCATCATCGAGCAGCGAAAGTTGCTGCTGCTCAGGTGTTTCTGCCCGCAATTCGCGGCGCAGGTAGCGCAGTGAGAGATCGTCGAGAGTGAAGCTGCGCTGGCCCGGACGAACCAGATAGGCGGCCAGCGCGGTGTCGGAAGTGACACCGTTGAGCGTCCAGCCTCGGCCCCGCAGATCGTGGATAGCCAGCTTCGCCTCATGCAGTGCCTTGGGTTTGGCGGGGTCGGCCAGCCACTCACCCAGCGCCGCGTCGTCATCGGGGGTCAGCGTCGCGGTGTCGATGTAGCCGCCCTCGCCGTCGGCGGCGGCGATGGCCAGTGCGGTGGCGTCGCCACCATGGGGCAGATGGGTACCCACGACCGTCAGGCCGCAGCGACGCCCGTCCACGACATGCTCGGCCAGCCACTGCGCCACTGCGCCGGGCGACACCGCACCTCCGCGAACATCAAACCCCTGGTCGACCTCGGGTTCGACGGCGGCCAGCGTATCGAAGAGCCGGTCGCGCAACACCCGGAACTCGAGGTCGTCGAACAGCCGGTGAATCTGGTCGCGGTCCCAGGGCTGCAGCCGCAAGGCCTCTGGGGTCTGCGCCAACGGCACGTCGCGCACCAGATCGGTGAGTTCCCGGTTGCGCACCACGCTGGCCAGATTCGCCCGCAGCGAGTCGCCAACCTTGCCGCGCACCGAGTCAACCTGGTCGACCAGCCCCTGCAACGAACCGTATTCGACAATCCACTTGGACGCGGTCTTCTCCCCCACTCCGGGAATGCCGGGCAGGTTGTCGCTGGGATCACCGCGCAAGGCGGCGAAGTCGGGATACTGCACTGGGGTGAGCCCGTACTTCTCCACGACGGCCTCCGGGGTGAAGCGGGTGAGTTCGCTGACGCCCTTGCGCGGGTAGAGCACGGTCACGTCATCGCTGACCAGTTGCAGGGAGTCTCGGTCGCCGGTGACGACCAGCACCCGGTACCCCTCCCCTTCAGCCTGGGTGGCCAACGTCGCGATGATGTCGTCGGCCTCAAATCCCGGTGCGGCCAGCACCGTGATCCCCAGCGCGTTGAGAACTTCCTTGGTGATGTCGATCTGACCGTGGAACTCGTCGGGGGTCGAGCTTCGATTGGCCTTGTACTCCGGATAGCGCTCGGAGCGGAAAGTCTGCCGTGACACGTCAAATGCCGCCGCGATATGCGTGGGCGCTTCGTCGCGCAGGAGATTGATCAACATGGCGGTGAAGCCGTAGACGGCATTGGTGGTTAGCCCGCCGCGGGTCTTGAAGTTCTCCGCGGGCAGCGCATAGAACGCGCGAAAGGCTAGCGAATTGCCGTCTAGCAACATCAGCGTCGGCTTTGTGGATTGCTCGGTCGCGACACTCACGGCTCACACTCTAGGCATCCGGTGCGACGCGCCGACCGAGCCCAACCACCGGCAGAACTGCAACACGTTTCAGTTTTGTGCTCGTGCTGGGTAGGCTGGCCCGGTGCCAGAGGTCACCAGTCAACAACCGGCGGTCGCGGGTTGGTTCACCACCGATGAAGCCGGAAGCCCCCATCTGATCGGCAGTAAGTGCCCCCCGTGCGGTACTTATGTTTTCCCCCCTCGCGAGAACAACTGCCCCAATCCGGCTTGCGCCAACGACAAACTAGAGTCCGTTGCTTTATCCCGTCGGGGAAAGCTGTGGAGCTACACCGAGAACCGTTACGCTCCGCCCCCGCCCTACCCGTCCCCCGACCCCTTTGAGCCGTTCGCCGTCGCCGCGGTGGAGCTCGCCGACGAGGGGCTGATCGTGCTAGGCAAAGTTGTCGAAGGCACGCTGGCCGCCGACTTGAAGATCGGCATGGAGATGGAGCTGACGACCATGCCGCTGTTCACCGACGAGGACGGCGTCGAACGCATCGTGTACGCCTGGAGGATCGCCTGATGAGTGCCCCCGAACCCCTTTACATCCTTGGCGCCGGAATGCACCCGTGGGGCAAGTGGGGCAACGACTTCACCGAATACGGGGTCGCTGCCGCCCGCGCCGCCCTGCGCGAAGCCGGTTTGGAATGGCGCCAGATCCAGCTGGTGGCCGGCGCGGACACCATCCGCAACGGATACCCGGGCTTTGTGGCCGGCGCCACCTTCGCGCAGAAGCTCGGCTGGAACGGCGTGCCGGTCAGTTCGAGCTACGCCGCGTGCGCCAGCGGCTCCCAGGCGCTGCAAAGCGCGCGGGCCCAGATTCTGGCCGGATTCTGCGATGTTGCGTTGGTGGTCGGCGCCGACACCACCCCGAAAGGGTTTTTCGCCCCGGTCGGCGGTGAGCGCAAAAACGATCCCGATTGGCAGCGATTCCACCTGATCGGGGCTACCAACCCGGTCTACTTCGCCTTGCTCGCGCGGCGCCGGATGGACCTGTACGGGGCCACCCTCGAGGATTTCGCCCAGGTGAAAGTCAAGAACTCCCGGCACGGCCTGCAAAACCCCAACGCCCGCTACCGCAAGGAAGTCTCGGTCGAGGACGTGCTGGCCAGCCAGGTAGTGGCTGAACCGTTGCGGTTGCTGGATATCTGCGCCACCTCCGACGGCGCGGCGGCCTTGATCGTGGCCAGCGCAAAGTTCGCTCGCGAACACCTGGGCTCGCTCGACGGGGTGCCATCGGTGCGCGCGGTCAGCACCGTGACCCCGCGCTACCCACAACATCTGCCCGAATTGCCGGACATCGCAACGGATTCCACGGCGGTAGTCCCCGCACCGGAGCGAGTGTTCAAGGATCAGATCCTCGATGCGGCCTATACCGAAGCCGGCATAGGCCCCGAGGACCTGAGCCTGGCTGAGGTGTACGACCTGTCCACCGCGCTAGAACTTGACTGGTACGAGCACCTGGGTCTGTGCCCGAAAGGTGAAGCAGAGGCGCTGCTGCGCAGCGGAGCGACGACCATCGGCGGCAGGGTGCCGGTCAACCCGTCCGGTGGGCTGGCCTGCTTCGGCGAGGCAATCCCCGCTCAGGCCATTGCCCAAGTCTGCGAGTTGAACTGGCAGCTGCGCGGTCAGGCCACCGGCCGGCAAGTGGAGAACGCCAGGGTGGGCGTGACGGCGAACCAGGGCCTGTTCGGGCACGGTTCCTCGGTGATCGTGGCGCGCTAGCGGCGACGCGCTGTGTCTGGCGTGACGGGTCGGCGCGCCCGGGACTAGGCCTCGTCGGGGGTATCCAGGGTTTCCAGGACCACCTCAGCCACCCGCTTCATGGTGGTCCGCCGGTCCATGGCGGCCCGCTGGATCCACTTGAAAGCCTCTGGCTCGGTCATCCCTTGTTTGGCCTGCAGCAAGCCTTTGGCACGCTCAACGAGCTTGCGCGTTTCCAGACGGTCCGACAGTGTGGCGACTTCGTTTTCCAGCGCACTGATCTCGCTGAACCGGCTCACCGCCAGTTCAATCGCCGGAACCAGGTCACTGACGGTGAAAGGCTTCACCAGGTACGCCATCGCCCCGGCATCGCGAGCGCGTTCGACCAGATCGCGCTGACTGAACGCGGTCAGCACCACGATCGGCGCAATGCGCTTAGTGGCGATCTCCGACGCGGCGTCGATGCCGTCGCGGCGCGGCATCTTCACATCCATGATCACCAGATCGGGCTTGTGCAGCTCGGCAAGCTCGACGGCCTCCTGGCCGTCGCCGGCCTCGCCGACGATGTCGTACCCCTCCTCTCGCAGCATTTCGGCCAAGTCCATGCGGATGAGCGCTTCATCTTCCGCGATCAGGACTCGGCGTGTCTTCGCGGCATCGGCATCGGTGGTGGGGCCGGTCATGACGGACATTGTGACGTGAGCGGCTGGAATCAGGAACCTTGGGGGGCGGTGAGTCGGGACGAGGAGTCAAATCCACTATGGTTTGAGGCTCATCTAAGGTAGTAAGCCGCAACGGACAAGCGACAGGCCCTCGTATCCCAACTGGCAGAGGAAACGGATTCAAAACCCGTCCAGTGTGAGTTCGAATCTCACCGAGGGCACCAGCTCAGCAGCGAACTACCGGCGCAGCAAGCAGCCAAAACGCGCCGGGACGTGGTCGTTCGACTGGGTAGACAACGGGCGCACCGGTAGGCTTTGAGCCGTGCCGGCCAAGAAATCGGCTAAGAAGTGTCGTACCGCACGGCGATCGTCTGACGGCTTGCCCCGCCCGGACTCGGTCGCGGCCGTCCGCGAGCAAACCCGTGACCTCAATCAGCACTACGCCCACAGTGCGGCGCGCCGTGCCCGGGTCCTGAGCATCGCCGCCTTGTTGGCGGTGCTGATCAGCAGCAGCTTCATCCTGGTGCAATTCCTCACACAGGCGTGGATCTGGCAGATCACCCTGATCAACATCGCCGCAACGTTGGTCTTTGCGACCGTCCCGATGCTGCACCGCTTCGGGGAGCTGGTGGCGCCGCTGACGTTTGTCGGCGCAGCCTATGTCTCGGTTTTCGCCAGCTGCTGGAATGTGGGCACCGGGTCGGGAGCTCAGATGTTCTTCCTGGTGGGTGCCTGCCTGGTCGTGCTGGTGCTGGGCATTGAACACGTGGTGCTTGCGAGCGGCCTCGCGGCGCTCGCCGCCGCCCTGATCATCACCGTGGAATTCGTGGTTCCGCGTAACACCGGCGCCCAGTCGGCATGGCTCCAATCCCTCGGCTTCATCATCACCACCGTCTCCGCGTGCCTCCTGGTGTTCGTCACGGTGTGGTTTGCCCTTCGAGACACCGCGCGTACCGAGGCCGTCATGGAGGCGCAGTACGACCGTTCAGAGGCGCTGCTGGCCAACATGCTGCCGGTGAGTGTGGCGGACCGGCTCAAGGAGCCCGAGCGAAACATCATCGCCGACAAATACGAAGAGGCCTCCGTGCTGTTCGCCGACATCGTCGGCTTCACCGAGCGCGCGAGCTCGACCGCGCCGGCCGATCTGGTTCGATTCCTAGACCGTCTCTACAGCGCTTTCGACGCCCTGGTGGACAAATACGGGCTGGAAAAGATCAAGGTCAGCGGCGACTCCTACATGGTGGTCAGCGGAGTGCCACGGCCACGGCCCGATCATGTGCAGGCGTTGGCAGATTTTGCGCTCGACATGGTTGATGTCGCCGCCGGCATGAAAGATCCGCACAACCGTTCAGTGCCGCTACGGGTCGGCCTGGCCACCGGCCCCGTCGTCGCGGGTGTGGTGGGGCTCACGCAGGTTCTTCTATGACGTTTGGGGCGACGCCGTCAACGTTGCGTCCCGGATGGAATCCACCGACTCGGTGGGCAAGATCCAGGTGCCGGATGAGGTCTACGAGCGGCTCAACAAAGACTTTGTGCTCCAGGAGCGCGGACACATCAATGTCAAAGGAAAAGGTGTGATGCGCACCTGGTATCTGATCGGCCGCAAGCCGATCGACGAACCCACCGCCGTGCCCGCCGATGAGCCGAACGCCGCGCGCGTCTAGTTTTCGGCACGTCCGGTCGGCCCACTAGACACAACCCTTTGCCCCTTTGCCAGGACCGTCACATGTGTCACACTGCGGCCATGGAAACCTCACCTGTCCCAAGCTTGTTACCGCATCTGTGGAAGTCAACGCTGACATCGGGAATCCTGTCGCTGATCCTTGGCGCGCTAATCCTGGCCTGGCCAGGAATTTCGGTCTTGGTTGCTGCCGTCGCCTTCGGCGTCTACCTCATCCTGACCGGGATCGCGCAGGTCATGTTCGCGTTCAGCCTGCATGTGTCGGCGGGCAGTCGAATCCTGCTGTTCATCAGCGGCGCGGCTTCGCTGATCCTGGCCGTGCTGGCCTTCCGCCACTTCGGCAATGCGGTCTTGCTGCTGGCTATCTGGATCGGCATCGGATTCATCTTCCGCGGCGTCGCCACCACGGTGTCGGCAATCAGCGACCCCACCCTGCCGGGTCGCGGATGGTCGATTTTCATCGGTGTCATCAGCCTGATCGCCGGCGTGGTGGTGATGGGCGCGCCGTTCGAGTCGATCATCACCCTGGCCATCGTCGTGGGCGTGTGGCTGGTGGTCATCGGCGCGTTCGAAGTCGTGTCGTCCTTCGGTATCCGCAAGGCATCTAAGTCGCTAGGGCTCTGACCCTCGGGCCGGGTGGCTCAATTGACGCTAGCGTCGGAGCCGCCCGGCCTACTACACTTCGTCGTAGCACGGTAAGACCACCCGCAGGCCCGGGAGATGGCACATGAATGTCGTCGATGTTTCGCGTTGGCAGTTCGGTATCACCACCGTCTACCACTTTATTTTCGTACCGCTCACGATCGGCCTTGCTCCCCTGCTGGCCATCATGCAGACGGCCTGGGTGATCACCGACAACCCCGCGTGGTACCGACTGACCAAGTTCTTCGGGAAATTGTTCCTGATCAACTTCGCCATCGGCGTGGCGACGGGGATCGTCCAAGAATTCCAGTTCGGAATGAACTGGAGCGAGTACTCACGGTTCGTCGGCGACATCTTCGGCGCCCCCCTGGCCATGGAGGGCCTGATGGCCTTCTTCTTCGAATCCACCTTCATCGGATTGTGGATCTTCGGCTGGAGCAGGTTGCCCCGCCTTGTCCACCTGGCCTGCATCTGGATAGTCGCGATCAGCGTGAACGTGTCCGCGTTCTTCATCATCACGGCCAATTCGTTCATGCAACACCCGGTCGGTGCGCACTACAACCCCGAAACCCACCGTGCCGAACTGAACAGCATCGTGGCCTTGCTCACCAACAACACCGGGCGAACCGCATTTGCCCACACGGTCACGGGCGCATTCCTCACCGCCGGGACGTTCGTCGCCGCCGTGAGCGCCTGGTGGCTGGTGCGTTCCAAGAATTCCCCCGTACCGCCGGGTACCCGGGCCATGTACCGTCCGGCGACCATCCTGGGGTGTTGGGTAGCGTTGATCGCCACGGTCGGCCTGTTCTTCAGCGGCGACTACCAAGGCAAGCTGATGTTTCAGCAGCAGCCGATGAAGATGGCTTCGGCAGAGTCATTGTGCGACACCCAAACCGATCCGAACTTCTCCATCCTCACGGTGGGCCGGCAGAACAACTGCGATGGCCTCACCCGAGTCATCGAGGTGCCCTATGTATTACCGATCCTGGCGCAGGGCAGGCCGACCAACGTCACCCTGCAAGGCGTGCGTGACCTGCAACGGGACTACCAACAGCGATTCGGTCCAAATGACTACCGCCCCAATCTCTTCGTCACCTACTGGTCGTTTCGCGCCATGATCGGATTCCTGGCAATCCCAGTCCTGTTCGCGTTGCTTGCGCTGTGGCTGACTCGCGGTGGACGCATCCCGGACAAGCGTTGGTTCGGATGGTTTGCGCTGCTGACGATTCCGACTCCGTTCCTGGCCAACATCTCCGGGTGGGTGTTCACCGAGATGGGCCGCCAGCCCTGGATCGTGGCCCCGAACCCAACCGGTGACCCCAACGTTCGGCTCACCGTCGCAACCGCGGTGTCCAACCTGACCACCGCCACGGTCGTCACCTCCCTGGTGACATTCACGCTTGTCTACGCGGTGCTCGCGGTCATCTGGTTTTGGCTGCTCAAACGCTACATAGTCGAGGGCCCGCTGGAACACGACGCCGAGCCTGCTCCACCACGCGCACCCGACGACGACGAGGTAGCACCTCTGTCGTTCGCCTATTGAGACCGGGCAAGGCCCAAGCCACCAACTCAAGAGAAGGGAGCTGACCGTTGGGACTCCAAGAGTTGTGGTTCGCTGTCATCGCGGTGCTGTTCCTTGGATTCTTCATCCTCGAGGGATTCGACTTCGGCGTAGGCATGCTGATGGCACCCTTCGCACATTTCGGCACGGGTGATCCGGAGATCCACCGGCGCACCGCTCTCAACACCATTGGACCGGTTTGGGACGGCAACGAGGTGTGGCTGATCACCAGCGGCGCGGCCATGTTCGCCGCATTTCCCGGCTGGTACGCCACGGTGTTCTCCACGCTGTACTTGCCGCTGCTGGCCATCTTGTTCGGCATGATCGTGCGCTCGGTGGCCATCGAGTGGCGCGGCAAGGTCGATGACCCAAAGTGGCGGGCGCTGGCCGACTTCGGCATTGCAGCCGGGTCCTGGTTGCCGGCCATACTCTGGGGCGTCGCATTCGCCATCCTGGTGCGAGGCCTGCCCGTCGATGCCAACGGTCGCGTGGCCCTGTCGATCGGCGATGTGCTCAACGCGTACACCCTGTTGGGCGGATTGGCCACCGCCGGCCTGTTTCTGTTCTACGGGGCGGTGTTTGTCGCCTTGAAGACGGCGGGCCCGATTCGCGACGACGCATACCGGTTTGCCGTCGTGTTGTCGCTTCCCGTCACGGTCCTGGTCGCCGGATTTGGGGTTTGGACCCAGTTGGCTTATGGCAAGCAGTGGACCTGGGCCTTGCTGGGGGTGGCCGTGGTTGCGCAGCTGGCGGCGGTGCTGCTGGTCTGGCGACGCGTATCCGATGGCTGGGCGTTCCTCTGCATCGCGGTGGTAGTGGCGGCCGTGGTGCTCCTGCTGTTCGGTGCCCTATACCCGAATCTGGTGCCGTCGACGCTCAACGAGCGATGGAACGTAACGATCTACAACGCCTCCTCGACGCCCTACACGCTCAAGATCATGACCTGGGTTACCGCGTTGTTCGCCCCGCTGACGGTGGTCTACCAGGCCTGGACGTACTGGGCCTTCCGGCAGCGGATTTCGGCCGAGCGGATACCGCCGTCGATAGGTCTGGCTAGGCGCCCCTCCTGACCGCAAGGGCCTCGACCACCCGCGCGCCGCTGGACCCGCGGCTGTGGCGGGCGTCGGCCGCGTTGCGGTGCTATCTGATCGCCTCGGTGACCTGCGGAGTGGTCATCTCGGGCTGTGCCATTGCGTCGGCGATCGTGCTGGCGAGCATGGTCGCGCGCGTCGCCAGCGACCCCTCGGCACGGTGTCTACGCTGCTGGCTGGGCTCGCTGTTGATGTTGTCGGCGCTGTGGGCGTTGCGCGCGGTGACGCACTGGCTACAGGCGCGCCTGGGCCAGCGCGGGGCCAGCGCGGTGATCGCCGAGCTCAGTGGGCAGGTGCTGGAGTCGGTGACGGCCCACCAGCCCAACGAATTGGCGGCACAACGCGATGCCGCCGCGGTGGTGGTAACCCGCGGACTGGACGGCTTGCGACCCTATTTCACCGGTTACCTGCCCACGCTGTTTCTTGCGGCGATCCTGACCCCGGCCACCGTGGTCATGATCGCGGTCTACGACGTGAAGTCGGCGCTGATCGCGGTGATCACCCTTCCACTGATCCCGGTCTTCATGGTCTTGATCGGGTTGGCTACCGCTGAGCGGTCAGCGGCGGCTCTGGCCGCAATGGCCACCTTGCAGGCCCGATTGCTGGATCTGATCGCCGGAATCCCCACCCTGCGGGCGCTGGGCCGAGCCTCCGGCCCTGAACAACGCATCGCCGAGCTCAGCGCCGCGCATCGGCGCTCGGCCCTGGCGACACTGCGAATTGCCTTCTTGTCAGCTCTGGTGCTCGAACTGCTGGCGACTCTGGGCGTGGCTGTGATTGCCGTCAGCATCGGACTGCGCTTGGTGTTCGGTGAAATGACACTGACCGCCGGTCTCACGGTGTTACTGCTGGCCCCGGACGTGTACTGGCCGCTGCGCCGCATTGGCGTGGAGTTTCACGCCGCCCAGGACGGGAAATCCGCGGCCGACCAGGCATTCACGCTCATCGGCGAAACGGCTTGCACCCCACCGGCTCGACGAGCGGTAACCGCCCGTGGGGCGACGATCCACCTCCAAAATCTCAGCGTCACCGGACGCGACGGCCGATCACCACACAACTTGACCGCCACCATCGAACCCGGCCAGGTGACGGTGCTGACCGGACAAAACGGCGCGGGCAAGAGCACCACATTGCAGCTGATCGCGGGGCTCACCACGCCGTCAAACGGGCGGCTTACCGTCGCTGGAATCGACATCAGCGAGCTGGATCCCGTCGACTGGTGGCGCCAGTTGTCCTGGTTGCCGCAGCGTTCGGTGCTGATCCCCGGAACGGTCCGTGACAACCTGGTGCTACTTGGTGAGCCGGCCGATTTGGACAGCGCCTGCGCGGCGTCGGGCTTCGACGCGGTCCTGGCTGAGCTCCCGGACGGATTGGACACGGTGCTGGGCCGAGACGGCGTCGGTTTGTCGCTGGGGCAGCGACAACGTTTGGCCCTGGCCCGCGTCCTGGGATCGCCTTCCCCGGTGCTGCTACTCGACGAGCCCACCGCACACCTGGACTCGCGCACCGAGGAGCAAGTGCTGCAGGCCATCGCCGAACGGGCCCGCACCGGTGCGACCGTGGTGGTGGTCGGACATCGCGAACCGGTGGTTGCCATCGGCGACCAGGTAGTCGAGGTAACCCGCGACGGACTCGATACTCAGGCCGGCTATGTCCCGGTCTGATTCCCTATCGGCCGCATACGACCTGTTGCGTCCGAGGCTGCCCCGGGTGCTCGCCGCGATCGCCCTGGGGGTGTTGTCCCTGGGCAGCGCCCTGGCACTGGCCGGCGTGTCGGCCTGGCTGATAACCCGGGCATCGCAGATGCCGCCGGTGCTTGACCTATCGATCGCCGTCGTCGCGGTGCGGACGTTCGCGATCTCGCGGGGCGTTCTGCACTATTGCGAACGACTGGCCACCCACGACATCGCGCTACGCGCGGCAGGCACCGCGCGTGCCCGGATCTATCAGCGACTAGCCGAAGGACCGGTAGCAGCGGCATTCCGGTTATCCAGCGGCGACCTGGTGGCGCGCGTCGGTAGCGACGTTGACACCTTGGCTGACGTGCTGGTGCGCGCCCTGGTTCCGGTGGGCGTGGCGGCGGTGCTGGCACCGGCTGCGATCGGGGCGGTCGCGGTCATATCACTGCCGGCAGCTGCCGTGTTGACGATGTGCTTCATCGTGGCCGGGATAATTGCGCCGTCGCTTGCCCGCAGAGCGGCGCAATCACAGGAAGCGCTGGCCCGCCAGCATCATGCCGGCCGGGATGAGTCGGCGATGGTCGCCCTCGAACATGCCCCCGAGCTCCGGGTCGGCGGCGTGCTACCTGCAGTGATCGCGAAATCACAACGGCAACAACATGCCTGGGGCGAGGCCATGGATGCGGCGGCGCGTCCCGCCGCGATCGCCGAAGCCGTACCGACAGCGGCAATCGGAACAAGCGTGCTCGGAGCGGTGGTGGCCGGAATCCTCATGGCCCCCACCGTCGCGCCCACCACCCTGGCGGTCCTGATGTTGTTGCCCCTGTCTGCCTTCGAGGCCACGAACGCTCTCCCGGCCGCTGCGGTTCAGCTGACCCGGTCCCGAATCGCGTTGCACCGGTTGATCGAACTCGCTGGGCGCGACGTCAACCCGCCGACCGATACCGCGATCGCAACGCTGGAATCCCCCACGCTCGGCCAGCTGTCAGCGGATATCTATTCCGGCCATTCACGGGCCCACGCCACCCGGACCACGATCGAGCTGTCACCGGGGGCTCCGCTGGCCGTCACGGGCCCCAGCGGCTCCGGAAAGACGACCCTACTAATGACCCTGGCCGGGCTGCTATCGCCGCTACAGGGGCAGGTGCTATTGAACGGAATCAGTCTGACCCGGTTCGATGACGCCGAATTACGCAGCACCATTGGGTTTTTCGCTGAAGACGCGCACATCTTCGCGACTACCGTGCGCGACAACTTGCTGGTTGTCCGCGGAGATTGCACCGATGACGAGCTGGTGACCACCCTGGATAGGGTCGGCCTCGGCGCGTGGCTCGCCGGTCTTCCCCACGGCCTGTCGACGGTCTTGATCGGTGGCGCGCAGGCGGTCTCCGCGGGCCAGCGCCGACGGCTCCTGCTCGCCCGCGCAGCGCTTTCGCCTGCCCAGATCGTGCTCCTCGACGAACCCACCGAGCACCTCGACGCAATCGACGCCGATCGCATTCTTCGTGACCTCCTATCCTCGGAGACCGGTCTGCTACCCGTCGCCAAGACCATCGTGGTGGCCACCCACCACCTCTCCGAAAACATTCGGTGTGACCGAATGAACATCCCTTCCCGGCAAGAGGTTTCACCGAAGGTGACGCCGGCGCGGCATGAACTCCAGTGAGAGCAGTACGACCAGCAGCGGAATGACCTGAGTCACGGTGATCAACGCATACCGCCGCTGGTCGAGCGCGTGGAACTTGCACAGGTAGCGGTACAGCGACTCGAGGGAGATCAAGGGGTCAAGCAAGTGGATCAACAGGTAGAACAGGCGCTGCGGCCGGCTACGGTGACACTCGTCGAAGATTTCCGGAAACGCCGCGAATGCCAGTGACAGTCGCTGCGCCCCCGCGTCTTTGGCAGCAATGATCATGTCGACGCTGAGCCGTTCGTCGATCCCGTTCGGGGCCCCACTCCGACGCCACGGCACATCCAGGGAGTAGTCGCTACCGCGCCCGGCCGTCGTGAACCGGTCAAATCCCTGTACCCGCCCGGAAACATCGCGAGCAATGATCAGCTGCACCCCGGGGTATGTACCTTCGAGCACGCCGTCCAGACTCATGCAGAAGCCACGGTCGTTTCGGGCCCCTTTGGGTGATGCCAGCAGCATCTCGGCCAGCTCTGCCCGCCGTGTGTCGTCGAGCTCCTGCTCGGCCACGATTTCGGTGGTGATGCCCGCGTTGCGGGTGCGCTTGACGGCCTGACGCAGGTTGCGGAACTTTCGGCCCACCATGGCGAAGCTCCGCACGTCGATGACGACATCGCAACCGATGGGAACCGCGCGCAGGGATTGGCCGACCACCGCACGGTCGGCCCATAGGTCAAGCCGCCGCTCGCTGCAAGCCAAGACCGCGATCCGCCAGCCGTGGGTGTGACACATGGCGGCGAAGTCGGCGATCAGTTGCGGAAACTGCGATTCCGCACCAATGGGGTCGCCGGCGACGACCGCAAAACCCATCCGCGTCCGATATGCCAGCGCCGCGGTGCCGGCCGCGTTGAAGTGATAGCACTTGCCCGCCTGCATCGCGAACGGCGCCAACGGATCCGCACTGGTGGCGTTGATCAAGGCCCACACTCGCGGTAGTTCCTCGGGCCGCGGATGCGCCGACGTTGGCCACATCAGCACCAGTCCCGATCCGGCGATCAATAGTTCACCGGCCAGACTAAAAGACAACACATGCGCGCCCAAGCCAAGGACCAGGATCAAGGCGGCCACAATCGCATGCATCGCAGTCACCGGGCGCCCCAGGAAGATGCCTCGCGCGATCAGCGCCACCGCGGCCAGCACCGTCAACGACCAGCTCAGCCGGCCAGCGGCCTGCCAATCCTCGTGCCGGTAGTTTCGGGCCAGCAACGCAATGAGCCAGCAGGCCGCGCAGAACACCGCCAGTGCCCCAACGCAGCGGGCGGTGACAGAGTCGACGTTGACGACAACGCGTTCGCGTGCCCGAACGCGCGGCACAACCTCGACCGACGATCCGTCCACACTCACCTCCCGACAGCGCGATTCTCAGCTGGGCGGTGCGCCTACTACCAGGAACGTTACGCCTGAGCAGAGCCGGACCGGCCCAAGTTCAGGTGCTTGTCGTCGCCGCTGCGCGCATCCTCGCGCGGGGTCTATCGTCGTGCGGCGGGGAAATACTTCAGCACGCCTTCCTGCACCACCGTCGCCACCGGCTGGCCGGTGCGATTGAAGAAGTGCCCAGTGCCCAGGCCGCGTGAGTCTGCCGCCACCGGTGACGATGTGGAATACAGCACCCAATCGTTGAAGTCGACCTGCCGGTGAAACCACACCGAATGGTTGGCCGAGGCGGCGAAAATGCGGTCAAACCCCCAGGACAGGCCGTGGGTGGTGATCACCGAGTCCAGCACGGTGGTATCCGAGGAATGCAGCATCGTCGCGGTGTGCAGGATCGGATCGTCGGGCAGTTTACCCAAAGCCTTTACCCAGACCCGGTTGTAGTGCAGCCGCTCCCCTTTGTCACGCATCACCCAGGACGGATCGTTGGTGTAGCGCCATTCGATCGGCTGCAGCGCGTTGACGAAGTGCGGAACGGTCTCCTCGTAGCCGCGCAGCAGCTCGCCAATGGGCGGGCGAGTTTCTGGATCGGCCACCGGCGGCGGCTCGACACCATGCTCGAGCCCACGCCCGCCCGACATGTAGGAGATCATCGCCGAGGACAGCAGCGTCCCATTCTGCACCGCGTCGATCCGTCGATTGGCGAAACGACGCTCGTCGCGCAGCCGCACCACCTGGAATTCGATGTCTTTCGTCGTGTCGCCACCGTTGATGAAGTGCACCGAGAGCGCGCTGGGCGGTAGATCGTCTCGAAGCAACGTGCGGCTGCTGGCAACAAATGACTGAGCCATCAGCAGCCCACCGAATGTTCGCATCGGGTTCTTGCTGGGATGGGCCCCGATGAACCGATCATCCGCGACGCGTTTGAGGTCTAGGACCGCGAGCAGTTCCTCGAAGTCCGACTTGGCTTCGTCTCGCACGTTGGGCTCATCGCCGGCCGGCATGGGCTCGCTCTCCTCCAGATTCGGCGGCCCAGCTCAGGCGGCGCTTCGCGGTCGCGCGGATTCCTGGGTGGGACTCAATTCCCCGGCTCCTGGGCCAGGTTAGACGTCGTCCTCACCGATCCGGTGCACGTGAATCAGATTGGTCGAACCCACGGTCCCCGGCGGTGCACCCGCGACGATGACCACCAGATCACCACGCTTGTAGCGGCCGAGTTCTAGCAGCGATTTGTCGACCTGCCGAATCATGCCGTCAGTCGAGTCCATCTCCGGGACGATGAAAGCCTCGGTGCCCCAGGTCATCGCGAGCTGACTGCGCACCTCGGGCCAAGCGGTGAAGGCCAGCAGCGGCAATGGGGTATGCAGCCGAGCAAGCCGTCGCACGGTATCGCCGGACTGAGTGAAGGCGACCAACGCCTTGGCGTCGAGTCGTTCACCGATGTCGCGGGCCGCATAGGAGATCACTCCCCGCTTGGTGCGCGGCACATGGGTCAACGGCGGGGCCGCCGTCGAGTTCTCTTCAACCGCGCAGACGATGCGCGACATCGTCCGGACCGCAGCAAGTGGGTACTTGCCCATCGAGGTCTCACCGGACAGCATCAGGGCATCGGCGCCGTCAAGCACGGCGTTGGCGACGTCAGAGGCCTCGGCACGGGTGGGCCGCGAGTTCTCGATCATCGAGTCGAGCATCTGGGTCGCCACGATCACCGGTTTGGCGTTCTCCCGGGCGATCTGGATGGCCCGCTTCTGTACCAGCGGGACCTCTTCCAGCGGCAGCTCTACCCCCAGGTCGCCGCGGGCCACCATGACGGCGTCGAATGCCAACACGATGGCTTCGAGATTGTCGATCGCTTCGGGCTTTTCCAGCTTCGCGATCACCGGAACTCGCCGGCCGATCCGGTCCATCACCTCATGCACGAGTTCCACGTCCGAAGGCGACCGCACGAAGGACAGCGCGACCATGTCGACACCCAGGTTGAGCGCGAACGTGAGGTCGTCGATGTCCTTCTCCGATAGCGCCGGCGCAGATACATTCATCCCCGGCAGGGAGATTCCCTTGTTGTTGCTGACCGGGCCGCCTTCTACGACTGTGCAGACCACGTCGTTGCCGTCGATGTGATCGACGATCAATCCGACCTTGCCGTCATCAACGAGCACTCGGTCACCGGCTACCGCATCCTGGGCCAGCCTCTTGTAGGTGGTGGATACCCGGTCACGGCACCCTTCACACTCCTCGACCGTGATCCGGACCGTGTCCCCGTCAGCCCAATAGGTCGGCCCATCAGCGAAGCGGCCCAACCTGATCTTCGGGCCTTGCAGATCGGCGAGCACGCCGACCGCACGCCCCGTGGCGTCAGAGGCAGCACGCACGCGTTCATATGCGGCTTCGTGATCCGCGTAGTCGCCGTGGCTGAAGTTCATTCGGGCGACGTCCATTCCGGCTTCGACCAGCTCTTTGACCAAGTCGTCCTGTTGCGTAGCCGGCCCGAGGGTGCAGACGATCTTTCCGCGTCTAGTCACGCCGTCAAAGCATAGTCGTGGTTGTGAGTCGCCGGTGTTTCGCACTGATATCGGCCCGGATTGGATCCGCGGATCATCAACCGCGGCTTCGCTCACCGTTAGTGCAACGGAGTCCTCTGGCGGGGCACCAAAACCCGCGGTGACCAAGGCACATCGTCACCCGCGTCCACCGCCGCCAACCTCGGATGCGGGGCTGGATCCGGCGCTGGAAGTCTGCGCTGCCCGGGCAACTTTGGGATCCGGGCCAGCGCGGCGCGGGTCGACGCACGCGCGGGCCCGCCGCCAGCCGAACGCGAGTTTCAGCTCAACAGCCCCGCGGGCAAGGGCGTGCGCGGGTCCGGCGGAGATGCCGGACACGCCTCTTGCAAAAGGTGCCGAACAATTCCCAGTTTGAGAAACTGGTCACATGGGCAACTACAGCGGCATGAATGCATCTCACGTCGTCCGTTTCCTAGGGCCGGCGGTGATAACGGCTTGCGGCCTCAGCGCTTCCGTGTTTTCTGCCGTCGCCATTCCGTCTGCATCCGCCGAGCCATGCCCCGATGTCGAGGTGGTGTTTGCCCGCGGCACCGGCGAACCGCCCGGCCTTGGCCCCACCGGCCAGGCATTCGTCAACTCTCTGCGTTCGCACATCGGCGGGCGATCACTCGACGTGTACCCGGTCAACTATCCGGCCAGCGACAACTGGGACACCGGCCTGGACGGCATCAGAGATGCGGGCACTCATGTCGTTTCGATGGCGGGACAATGCCCCCAGACCAAGATGGTGCTGGGCGGCTACTCACAGGGCGCAGCGGTGATGGGCTTTGTCACCTCTGCTGCGGTGCCAGCCGGAGTCGATCCCGCGACCGTCCCCAAGCCGCTGCAACCGGATGTGGCTGAGCACGTCGCTGCGGTGGTCCTGTTCGGCATGCCGAATGTGCGGGCCATGGACTTTCTGGGTGAACCCGCCGTTGAAATCGGCCCTGCCTACCAGGCGAAGACCATCAAAGTCTGCGTCCCCGAGGATCCGGTTTGTTCCGACGGCCTCAATTTCGCCGCGCATAATGCCTACGCCGACGACGGGGCCGTGGTCGATCAGGGGGTGGCGTTTGCCGCCAGCCGACTCGGTGGAGACCCAGGCGGGCCGGTGCCGGCTCCGTCGTCCGGTTTCGGCAACTGAGGACGGTGCCCTCGACCGCGGTCAAGGACCATAGACGGCGGGCACCAGCGGAAATCCGGGCAGGTTGCGCAGCACCGTCCATACGATCATCGCTACCCCGACCACGATCATCGCCGCTAGCGGCAGCGATGTGCGGCCCCGGCGTCGGCGCAGCAGGGCCCACGCTCCCAGCACAGGGATCCCGACAAGCAGGAAGATGTTGTCGTTGATGCTGGCCACCAGGTCACCGTGCAACAGGTCATGCACCATCCGTAGGCCGCCGCAGGCGGGACAATCCCAACCGGTGAGCCACTTGAACGGACACGCTGGGTAGGCCGAATTCGCGCCGTGCGGGTCGACCAAACCGATGTAGCCAAGGGCCGCGGCCAACAATCCGGCCGACGCTACGGCGCCATAGCGGCCGGGGCGCTGGCTATGTACATCGCGCCGCCCCGGCTCGGCGCAGCCCTGACTAGGTTCCATCACGCAACGGGCGACCCCACGGGTCGCTGACTTTGTCGGTCAAGATCAGCACCGCGTCAATGACACCCCAGACCAAGGCGCCTAGGCCACACGTCAACCAGCCCACAAGTAATTGCGCGATACCCATCCCGGTGTGACCCATGTAGATCCGGCCGATGCCCGCGATTCCGAACAGCCCCAGTAGCTGCAGCAACCCCGCAACCGTCTTCGACTTATCTGAAAACGGCTGGCCGGTAACGGGATGCCGGCCAAAAGGCGCCGCTGGGTCGTAGTAACTGCGGGGCGCCGAGTAGTCCGGATAGTACGGCGGCGGAAATGGCGGTGGGTATCCCGGTTGCTGTCCGGGACCAGCGCCGCCGCCGGCCCACGACTGGTCAGTCACCATTTCAGCATGCCAGATCCGATGAGCTGGTGCCCGAGCCGCTCGCCGAACTTGGCGGCCTGACGGCTACCGGCCCGAACGACGCATCCGGTTCCTCAGCCGGCCACGCCAACCTTGCCGGGTTGGGCCGGTATCGCCGTCCACCGCCGCGCTCGGAGGCGGGCCCTCGCCGTCGCCAGCCGAGGTTTGGTCGGAGCCCTGCTCGATAGTTTGGCTCTGCTCCAACTCACTTTGGGTGTCGGATTCACCGGACGAAGTGTCCTCGGCCGAGTCCTCCGGTGCGGACTCGTCGGCTTCGGGCTCCTCGGAGTCTGCGGCGGGCTCGGGCGACTCATCGCCGGATTCTTCGGCTTCGGTTGCCGTGGCGTCACCGTCAACGTCAGCGTCCTCGGCCGCGACAGCGTCGAGATCGTCGCTCGCCGGCTCGGCGGGCTCGCCATCACCCTCGTCGGCGTCCGTCGCTTCAGCGGCCGCCACCGCCTCCGCTTCGGGCTCTTGGGGTTCGATCTCTTCGATATCTGCTTGCTCGACCACGACCTCGGGTTCTGCCGCGGTGGAGTCGTCGTCTGGCTCAGCATCGGCCTCGCCTGCCTCGTCAACCCCCGTTTGGCCACCATCTATGGCCTGCGCTGTCTTGTCCTCGGCCTCAGACCCCTCGGCCTCAGCGACCTCTTCTGCCTCTTTTGGCTCGTCCTCGCCCGCCTCAGCCTCTTCGGCCTCAGCGGCCACTTCGACCTCACCCTCGACCGCCTCGGCAGCCTCTATCTCACCCACCTCGGGTGCCTCAGCCTCAGCCGCCTCGTCAACCGCCTCTACCTCACCCACCTCAGCCTCTTCAGCCTCAGCAGCCGCCTCAACCTCACCCTCGACCGCCTCAGCAACCTCTACCTCACCCGGCTCAGCCTCTTCAGCCTCCTCAACCTCACCCTCGACCGCCTCAGCAACCTCTACCTCACCCGGCTCAGCCTCTTCAGCCTCCTCAACCTCACCCGCGACCGCCTCAGCAACCTCTACCTCACCCACCTCAGCCTCAGGCGCCTCAGCCTCAGCAGCCTCGCCAACCTCACCCTCGACCGCGTCGGACGCTTCGTATCGGCTGTCGACTCATCTCCGGCGACCGCCGAACCAACGGTTTCTGGTTCGGCGACTTCGGCCGCCTTGGCCGTTTCTGCCAGTCCGGTTGGCTCGTCGCCTTCCGTATCGCCAGCTGGCGCTGCGGCGGTCGCGACCTCGCCGGCAGGTTCGGGTTCGGGCACTTCGTCAGCAGCGGCGGCCGTACCACGCACGCTTGCCGGATCCTCGCGGCCTTTGGGCGCCAAGATGATGTAGACAACTGCGCCAATGAACACGAACGTCGACGTGAAAGAGTTGATTCGGATGCCAGCGATGTGTGTAGCGGTGTCGTCGCGCAACAACTCGACGCAGAACCGCCCGACGCAATACAAGGCCACATAGGACGCGAACAATCGACCGTGACCGATTGTGAAGCGGCGGTCCAGATAGATCAACGCGGCGAATACCAGCAGGTTCCAAATCAACTCGTAGAGGAACGTCGGTTGCACCACGACCGCGACCTGCCCGGTCGAGACGCCGTCGAGCGAATGAACGTCGACGAATCCGGAGGGATCCCGACGATAGAAAATCTCCAGGCCCCACGGCACCGTGGTCTCGCGGCCGTACAGCTCCTGGTTGAAGTAATTCCCGAGCCGACCGATCGCTTGGCCCATCACCACGCCTGGTGCGACCGCGTCCAAGAAGGCAGGTAGTGGAATTCCGCGACGACGACAGCCGATCCAGGCTCCAACGGTGCCCAGCGTCACTGCACCCCAGATACCGAGGCCGCCATCCCAGATGCGCAGCGCCGCGCCCAACCCGGCGCCGCCTTCGCCAAAGTATGTCTGCCAGTCGGTGCTCAGGTGGTACAGACGCCCGCCGATCAAACCAAACGGGACCATCCACAAAGCGATGTCGTAGATCACCCCGCGCTCACCGCCGCGTGCGGCGAAACGCCGGTCACCGATCATCAGGCCCATAACGATCCCGATGATGATGAAGAATGCGTACGCGCGAATCGGCAGTGGCCCGAGATGCCAGACGCCACGCGGCGGACTGGGGAAATACGCAAGTACGGTCGCCGTCATGGCGAGTTCCTCTGGCGAACGCCAGCGGCAAGTTCCTCCGTCAGTGAGCGCAAACTCGGCAATCCGTCGCCCAACGCCGATACCAACGCCGATCCCACGATGACACCGTCGGCGTAGCGGCCGATCTCGGCGGCCTGTTCCCGCGACCGCACCCCCAAACCAACACCGACGGGTATGTCAGACACCGCCTTGACCCTCGCCACCAGATCGGGCGCAGCGTTCGACACAGCGTCGCGCGCGCCGGTCACCCCCATGGTCGACGCGGCATATACAAACCCGCGTGACGCCGCGACGGTGTTGGCCAGGCGTTCGGGTGTTGACGACGGCGCCACCAGAAAGATGCGGTCCAGCCCGTGTTCATCGGAGGCGGCAAGCCACTGTTGGGCCTCGTCGGGGATGAGGTCGGGAGTGATCAGCCCGTGCCCGCCGGCGGCCGCCAGATCCCGTGCGAATGCATCGACCCCGTACCGCAGCACCGGGTTCCAGTACGTCATCACAACGGCACGCCCGCCGGCCTTGCTTATCGATTCGACCGCGGTCAACGCGTCCCGGACTCGCACTCCCCCGCTCAGCGCCGCCTCGGTAGCCCGCTGGATAGTCGGGCCATCCATGCCCGGATCCGAGTAGGGAACGCCGACTTCGACTATGTCGCAACCTGATTCGACGAGCTCAGTCATCGCTCGCACCGATGTGTTCACGTCGGGGTAACCGGTGGGCAGATATCCGATCAACGCCGCGCGATTTTCTGCGCGGCACGAATCGAAAAGCGGTCCCAGCCTGCTGGCTTCCCGTTGTTCAACAGTCATGATCAAACCGACTTGTTCGCGCTGCCGCCAGGCGTCAGCAGACCGAACCATTTGGCGGCCGTTTCGACATCCTTGTCGCCCCGCCCCGACAAATTCACCACAATCACCGCACCCTTTCCCAGCTCACGACCCAGCTTGAGAGCACCGGCCACCGCATGGGCGGATTCGATGGCGGGGATGATGCCTTCCATCCGGCATAGCAGGCCGAATGCCTCCATCGCCTCGGAGTCGGTAATCGGCTGGTAAGTGACGCGCCCGATGTCCTTGAGCCAGGCATGTTCGGGGCCGACCCCGGGATAGTCCAGACCCGCTGAGATCGAATGGGATTCGATGGTTTGACCGTCTTCGTCCTGCAGCAAGTAGGAGAAGGAGCCCTGGAACGCTCCGGGCGAACCACCGGCAAACGTCGCCGCGTGCCGACCCGTCTCGACGCCGTCGCCTGCCGCCTCAAATCCCACCAATCGAACATCGGGATCGTCGAGAAATGCATGAAAGATCCCGATTGCATTGGATCCTCCACCGACGCATGCCACGACCGCATCAGGCAGCTTGCCCGCCTGACCTTGGATTTGCACACGAGCCTCCATGCCGATGATCCGCTGAAAATCGCGAACCATGGTCGGGAAGGGATGGGGCCCAGCCGCGGTACCAAAGCAGTAGTAGGTGCGATCGGCGTTGGTGACCCAATCCCGGAATGCCTCATTAATGGCGTCTTTGAGGGTTTTTGAACCGGTTTCCACGGCGACGACCTCAGCGCCGAGCAACCGCATCCTGGCTACGTTGAGCGCCTGACGCACGGTGTCAACGGCCCCCATGTAGATGACACATTCCAGGCCCAGCAGCGCACACGCGGTGGCCGTAGCCACACCATGCTGTCCGGCGCCGGTCTCGGCGATCACCCGGGTCTTCCCCATCCGGCGGGCCAGCAATGCCTGACCGAGCACATTGTTGATTTTGTGAGAGCCGGTGTGGTTTAGGTCTTCTCGCTTCAGGAAGATTCGAGCTGAGCCAGCGTGCTCGCTGAGCCTGGTGGCTTCGTACAGCGGCGACGGCCGACCGGCGTAGTGCGTTTGCAGCCGATCGAGCGTGTCCAGGAAGTCCTGGTTTACCCGCTCTTTCTCGTACGCGACGGTGACCTCTTCGATCACCGCCATGAGCGCCTCTGGGACGTAACGGCCACCGTAGGCGCCGAAATGCCCGCCTGAATCGGGATCGTGGGAGGTCCGTTCTGCAATCGCGGAACTGGTCCGCGGCAGGTCCGGGCGAGATAGGTCAGCCATCACCGAAGCTCAACGGGCACGGTTGTCATCCCCGGTTAGCGGGCTGGTTTTGGGCAGGACGGATGGGTGCCTGCGGTGACCAGATCAGCAACCGTCGCCCGTGGGTCACCACTCTTGACCAGCCCTTCGCCGACCAACACGGCGTCTGCGCCAGCACCGGCATACGCCAGCAGATCATTGGTGCCGCGCACGCCGGACTCGGCAATCCTGATCACGTTGCTGGGTAATCCCGGAGCGATTCGCGCGAAGCAGTCCCGGTCCACCTCCAAGGTGGTGAGATCGCGCGCATTGACGCCGATGACCTTGGCCCCAGCCTTCAATGCCCGGTCCGCCTCCTGCTCGGTGTGCACCTCGACAAGCGCGGTCATCCCCAGCGATTCGGTCCGGTCCAGCATGGACACCAGCGCTGACTGGTCCAATGCGGCGACAATGAGCAGCAGCATGTCCGCACCGTGCGCCCGCGCCTCATGGATCTGATAGGGCTGAACCACAAAGTCTTTGCGCAATAGCGGAATAGAGACTGCCGCGCGCACCGCATCGAGATCGTCGAGCGAACCCTGAAAACGCCGGCCCTCGGTCAACACACTGATGATGCGCGCGCCGCCATCCTCATAGGCACGCGCCAGCTTGGCGGGGTCGGTGATGGGCGCCAACGAGCCAGCAGATGGGCTGGCACGCTTCACCTCGGCGATGACACCAATACCCGGCTGACGCAGGGCGGCCATCACGTCCAGTGGCGGCGGCGCCGCCGCGGCGGCGGCCTTGATCTCGGTCATGCCGACAAGCGCCTCGCGCGCGGCAACGTCGGCCCGGACTCCCTCGAGAATCGAGTCAAGCACTGTTGCCGGACTCATGCCTGTCGTTTCCTTCCGATTTAAACCAGGCTCTACAGCCGATTTACGACGACGTCCATGAAGGGTAGCGACCGTCGGCGCACCCTTGTTCACCGACCCTCGGTGTCTGGCTCAGGCGGCCGATCGGTAGGGTCCCGGCCCTCGTCCAGAGCATCCCAGATCGTGCGCTCCGACATGTCCAATTCCGCGCTCTTCGACGCCTTTTCCGTGGCTATAGCCGCGTCCTGGGCACGCGCCACGGAACGACGGGAAGCGGGCGACGCGTACTTTGTGGCGTTGTCGCCGAGTGATTCGACGATCGATGTCGAGCGCATCAACAACGCCGCGGCGGCCAGCGTGCACACGGCAGCGCCCACCGCGAGTCCCGCCCCCACGTAGTGCCTCCCGCTACCCACCAACGTGATCACCGAGACTTGAGCGAGCTCGGCCCCACGCAGTGCGACATCGGGAATCACCCACAGACTGACACCGAGATATCCGACCGCGAGGCTCACCATCGCCAGCAAGGCCGCTAGCCCCCGCAGTGGCCAGCCACGCACTGCCAGCGCCGCGACCGCGGCGGCCAACATCAGAAGCGCCATGGGCAGCAGCGCGGTGGACCACGTCGCGCCCGACAGGGTCACCTCCTTGGGCGGGCCGAGTCCGTCGAATGACCGGATGACAACCCACCCCAACCGCGAAGCAATCCACAGCACGCCGGCCGAGATCACCAGCAACAACTGGGCGATCCCGATCATTAGTCGGCTGTTCCGCCGCGCCCGGCGGTCATTCCCAGTATCAGTCACTGCACGCCGCATCCGGACGGGCCAGGGTCTCAGCGGCCGCAATCGCATTCAGTACCGCCCGCGCTTTGTTTCGCGCTTCGTTGTATTCGTAGGGCCCGTTGGAGTCGGCCACGACACCACCACCGGCTTGGACGTACGCCGTGCCGTTACGCATCAGCGCGGTGCGGATAGCGATTGCGAAATCAGCATTCCCGGCGAAATCGAGGTAGCCGACCACACCGCCGTACAAACCACGGCGAGTTTTCTCCATCTCTTCGATCAGCTCCATGGCCCGGACTTTGGGAGCACCAGACAGCGTCCCGGCCGGGAAGCACGCGGTCACCGCATCCAAAGCGCTGTGGCCCGCGTCGAGCAGACCTGTCACGGTGGAGACCAGGTGCATGACGTGGCTATAACGCTCGATGTGGCTGTAGTCCTCAACGCGAACCGTGCCCGGTATACACACCCGTCCAAGGTCGTTGCGCCCCAGATCGACCAGCATCAGGTGCTCAGCCAGTTCTTTCTGGTCGGCCAGCAACTCCTTCTCCAGGAGCTGATCCTCTTCGTCGGTCTCACCACGCCAGCGGGTTCCGGCGATCGGGTGAGTCGTTGCGCAGCCGTCATGAACGGTGACCAACGCCTCCGGGCTTGACCCAACAATCGAAAACTCAACCGAGCCATGGTCATTCGGAACCTGAATCAAGTACATGTAGGGACTCGGATTGGTGACCCGCAGGATTCGGTAGACGTCGATCGGGTCCACCGTGGTGTCCATCTCAAAACGCTGCGACGGCACCACCTGAAAAGCTTCGCCGGCAGCAATCTCTTCCACCAGGTGCTCGACGATCGCGCCGTACTCCTCGACGGTGCGCTGAGCACGGTAGTGGGGCTCCGGTCGGCTAAAAGTGGCCACCGACGACGGCAAAGGCTGACTCAGGGCAGCGGTCATCACATCCAGCCGGGCGATGGCATCGTCATAGGCCCAATCGACTCGCTCGTCGGTGCCATCCCAATTCACCGCATTGGCGATCAGGGTGATCGTGCCTTCGTGGTGGTCGACCGCCGCCAAATCTGTGGCCAGCAACAACAGCATCTCGGGAAGATGCAAATCATCCACGGCCAGGTTCGGCAGACGCTCGAGCCGGCGCACCATGTCGTAGGCGAAGAAGCCGACCATGCCGCCGGACAGCGGCGGAAGCCCCGGCATCACGCCCGTGGCAAGCACCTCCAAGGTGGACTGCAAGGCGCGCAGCGGGTCCCCACCGGTCGGAGCGCCCTCGGGCGCGGTACCCAGCCACACCGCTTCGCCGTCCCGCACGGTCAATGCTGTTGGCGCCCCGGCACCGATGAACGACCACCGCGACCACGACCGGCCATTCTCCGCCGACTCGAGTAAGAAAGTTCCCGGCCGGCCGTCAGCCAGCTTCCGGTACGCCGACAGCGGAGTTTCACTGTCGGCCAACACCTTGCGCGTGACGGGAACCACCCGATGTTCCGCGGCCAATGAGCGGAAATTTTCACGAGTAATCGTGGTTGCAAGGTCTGCGCGCATCGGCCTATCCAATCAGACGCGCCATCCGGCCCGAGCGTAGCCTGACGGCCATGAAAATTGGTGACACCGTGGCCGACTTCGAGCTTCCCGATCAGACGGGAAAACAACGCAAGCTCAGCGCTCTACTTTCCGACGGGCCGGTGGTTCTATTCTTCTACCCCGCGGCGATGACCCCGGGGTGCACTAAGGAAGCCTGTCATTTCCGCGATTTGGCCGCCGAATTCACCGCAGTCGGCGCGAGCCGCGTCGGTATCAGCGCTGACTCCGTGCAAAAGCAGGCCAAGTTCGCCGACATGCAGCATTTCGACTATCCCCTGCTGTCAGATGCCGAAGGCACCGTCGCCGGCCAGTTCGGCGTCCAGGGCTCCGGCGTTGTTGATTAGCAGGCTTGTGAGCTGGGGAATTGTGGATTGAGGAGGTCTAGGCGGCGGTTGGCGGTCAAAGCGGTGATCCGGCAGGCTTCGGCGATGTTGTCGGCGCCGTTGAGGCGGTGCAGATTGATCGCGGTGTTGCGTAGCGTTGCTAGGACCTGTGCGCCGTTTCCGGTATGTGCCCTTTGACGGTCTTCGTCGAAGGTGACGTCGCGTATCCAGTGCAGGCTGTTCTCGATTCCCCAGTGTTGACGCATCCAGGTCATGATCGCGGTAGGGCGGGCGTGCTCGAACGGCAGGCTGCAGATGGCATAGACCACCTCCACGCTGCGCTGGTCGGTGGCGGTGATCAAACGTTCACGAGTGATCCGGATGATTTGTTTTGCGTAGGGGAAGCCGATTCCTCGTGCAGCGGTGATGATTTGCAGGGTGCGGGTCTCGACACGGCCGTGGCCGCGGGAGTCGTCGGTAGCGGCTGCGGGCACCTCGGCCCAGGGCAGCGCGGTGATACGCGCAAGTATTTTGGCTTGGTTGGACTTGACGATCATCAGGTAGTGCGACTTCAAGGTGGCGCAGATCAACTTCGCGGTGACGACCTGGGTATGCATCGCATCCACGGTGACCAGCCACCGCAAGCTACCCGGCAGCAGCGTGAGCAGGGCACGTACGCAGGGAATTTCATTGCTTTTCTCGGCGACAGCGAGTTGACCGAGCACCAATCGGGCACGGTGGGCGAACACCGACACGAGATGCGTGGCTGTCGCTTTGGCGCGTAAAGGCACCACGCAGCATCTTGCCGTCCAACGCGATCGGCACCAATCCACTGGGGTCGCTGCTGGCCACGTGTGCAGTGAAGTAACTGCCCATCCTGGCGTTGAGGTCGGCGGGGTCTAGCCGAGACAAAACAGCGCGGAAGGTCTTCTCACTGGGCCGCCGGAACCGGACCCCTAATTAGGCCAACACATCATCGGGAGCGGTGGCCGCCCATGTGGCAAAACCAGCATAGCCGCGCATCCCCGCGGCAGTGGCCAGAACCGCGATCGCCAACAAAGCCATCAGCGAATACCTCCGACCGCGTGGGTCCCTCGGGTCTGGCACCGAGGCCAACACATCGAGAAACTCCGATCCGATGAGCTCACTGCGCTCACCAGGACTCCAGCGGTCGAACACCTCTGGAACCGACGACACAGGCAATACTGAAACGGTAGGCACGGGCAACTCCAGACCAACGACGAACAGTAACCAACTCGATCGTTCTCCAGATAGCCCGTGCCTACACTCCGGCCCCAATAGCGCGGCACCAAAGATCATCAACCCAGCTCACAAGCCTGCTAATCAACAACGCCGGAGCCCTGGGCGATATCCGCGACGAATACTCCGATGCGGCGCAATTGCACACGCGCCATCATCGGCAGCTCATCGCTTTGGGAGCCGGCCGGCAGAATTCGCGGATTGACGATGTTCACCTGACGGCGGGCAAAGAAAACATCGGCTTCGCCCGCGGCCAGAACGTTTTTCACCCAGTCGGTTTTTCCGTGACCCAGCGCAATGGCCAACACATTGCCCTTGCGGTACACCGTCACCATTGTCTTGTACGGTTTGCCGGATTTGCGGCCCTGGTGGGTGATAGTGGCCGTACCCGGAAGGTAGCGCGCAATGGGTTTGAGTGCGGGATTGATGTATTTGATCTGGAAACGCTCGAACCAGGGCGGGAACACCATCGGCACGCCGGGAGCGTTGTTCGGGTGGTCCTTTGCCGACATGTTGGCTCCCTTTCGCAAGTGCGTACCTGGGCGGCTCTACCGGCACTGTACCGGTCGGAATTCGACTTGAGTTGCTATGGGACAATGGTTGGCGTGAGTACACCGCGTTCACTGTTGGCCCGTGTTGACCTACGGGGAGCAGAGTTGACTGCCGCCGGGTTGCGGGCCGCTCTACCGCGTGGCGGAGCCGACGTGGAGGCGGTCTTGCCGAAGGTCCGGCCGATTGTGGCGGCGGTGGCCGAACGCGGGGCGCAGGCCGCGCTGGAATTCTGTGAGTCGTTCGACGGGGTGCGGCCCGCGGCCGTCCGGGTGCCCCAGGCCGCGCTGGCAGCGGCGCTGGACGAGCTCAGCCCAGACGTTCGCGACGCGCTGCAGGTGATGATCGAGCGGACCCGGGCGGTGCACGCCGATCAGCGCCGAACCGATGTCGTCACGACGCTCGGCCCGGGAGCTACCGTGACCGAGCGTTGGATCCCCGTCGAGCGAGTCGGTTTGTACGTGCCGGGGGGCAACGCGGTCTACCCGTCCAGTGTGGTGATGAACGTGGTGCCCGCGCAGGCGGCGGGGGTGGATTCGCTCGTGGTCGCCAGCCCGCCCCAGGCCAGCCATGGCGGGCTGCCGCATCCGACCATTCTGGCCGCGGCCCGCCTGTTGGGAGTCGACGAGGTATGGGCGGTCGGAGGGGCACAGGCGGTTGCCTTGCTGGCCTATGGCGGCACCGACGTCGACGGTCACGAGTTGGCGCCGGTCGACATGATCACCGGGCCGGGCAACATCTACGTCACGGCCGCAAAGCGGCTGTGCCGTTCGCAGGTAGGCATTGACGCCGAAGCGGGGCCGACCGAAATCGCGATCCTGGCCGACCACACAGCCGACCCCGCACACGTTGCCGCGGATCTGATCAGTCAGGCCGAGCACGATGAGATGGCTGCCAGTGTGCTGGTTACCCCGAGTGAGCACCTCGCCGATGCCACCGATGCCGAACTGGCTGCTCAGTTGTCGACGACGGTGCATCACGAGCGAGTGACAACCGCGTTGGGGGGTCGCCAGTCGGCGATCATCTTGGTCGACGATCTCGATGCCGGCGTCAAGGTGGTGAATGCCTATGCGGCTGAGCACCTCGAGATCCAGACCGCAGACGCGCCACAAGTCGCCAGCAGGATACGTTCGGCTGGCGCCATCTTCGTTGGGGCGTGGGCGCCGGTGAGCCTCGGTGACTACTGCGCGGGGTCCAACCATGTGTTGCCGACCGCGGGATTTGCGCGGCATTCCAGCGGCCTGTCGGTGCAGACCTTCCTGCGTGGCATCCACGTTGTCGACTACACCGAGGCGGCTCTCAAAGACGTGTCGGGGCATGTGCTTACCCTCGCCAAGGCCGAAGATCTGCCGGCGCACGGGGAAGCGGTAAGGCGGAGGTTCGAACGATGACCAGCGCGCCCCGGCCACGGCCCACCCTGGACGATCTGCCCTTGCGTGAGGATCTGCGTGGCAAATCGCCTTACGGAGCGCCACAACTGGCGGTTCCGGTACGTCTGAACACCAACGAGAACCCGCACCCGCCCACTCAGGCGCTCGTTGACGATGTGGTGCGTTCGGTGGGGGAGGCGGCGGTCGACTTGCACCGTTATCCCGACCGCGACGCCGTGGCCCTGCGTACCGACCTCGCTAATTACCTGACCGCCCAGACCGGTACCCGCATCGGCTTCGAGAACGTCTGGGCCGCAAACGGTTCCAACGAGATTCTGCAGCAACTTCTGCAGGCATTCGGCGGGCCGGGCCGCACCGCCATCGGTTTCGTCCCCTCGTACTCGATGCACCCGATCATCTCCGACGGCACTCACACGGAATGGGTCGAGACAGCCAGGGCCGATGGCTTTGGCCTTGACATCGACGCTGCCATCGCCGTCGTGTCCGACCGCAGACCGGATGTCGTAT
Source organism: Mycobacterium liflandii (assembly GCF_022354805.1). Lineage (NCBI taxonomy): Bacteria > Bacillati > Actinomycetota > Actinomycetes > Mycobacteriales > Mycobacteriaceae > Mycobacterium > Mycobacterium liflandii. Next base: position 3,989,490 of record NZ_CP023138.1, read on the forward strand.
TCATTACCAGTCCCAACAACCCCACTGGACAGAGCGTTTCGCTGACGGAACTGCGCAGGCTGCTCGACGTGGTCCCGGGCATTCTGATTGTCGACGAGGCCTACGGCGAGTTTTCCTCGCAGCCCAGCGCGGTGGGATTGATCGAGGAGTACCCGACCCGGCTGGTCGTCACCCGCACCATGAGCAAGGCGTTCGCGTTCGCCGGCGGGCGGCTCGGCTACCTGGTGGCTACGCCGGCATTTATTGATGCCTTACTACTGGTGAGGCTGCCTTACCACTTGTCGTCGGTAACTCAGGTGGCAGCGCGAGCCGCGCTACGGCACGCCCAGGACACCCTGGGCAGTGTCGCGACGTTGATCGCCGAGCGTGAGCGTGTGTCAAAAAAGTTGGCCGGCATGGGCTTTAGGGTGATACCAAGCGATGCCAACTTTGTGTTGTTCGGCGAATTCGCCGATGCCCCGGCCGCCTGGCAGCGATACCTCGACCAGGGTGTCTTGATCCGTGACGTTGGGATACCCGGCTACTTGCGGGCAACTACCGGGCTGGCCGACGAAAACGATGCGTTTCTGCGGGCGAGTGCGCGGATTGCTGCCACCGACCTGGCCCCAGCTGCAGCAAGCCTCGTAGGAGCACCATGACAGCCACCGAAACAGGCACCGCCGTCCGTCGGGCGCGCATCGAGCGGCGCACCCGCGAATCCGACATCGTCATCGACCTGGATCTGGATGGCACCGGACAAGTCGACGTCGACACCGGTGTGCCGTTCTTCGACCACATGCTCACGGCGCTGGGCAGTCACGCCAGCTTTGATCTGACGGTGCGTACCAAGGGCGATGTTGAGATCGAGGCGCATCACACCGTCGAGGACACCGCGATTGCGCTGGGCCAGGCGCTCGGGCAGGCCCTGGGTGACAAGAAAGGCATCCGGCGGTTCGGAGACGCCTTCATTCCGATGGACGAGACACTGGCCCACGCCGCGGTGGACGTGTCCGGGCGCCCGTACTGTGTGCACACCGGAGAGCCGGATCACCTGCAGCACACCACTATTGCCGGGAATTCGGTGCCTTACCACACCGTGATCAACCGGCACGTGTTCGAGTCGCTGGCCATGAATGCCCGGATCGCGCTGCACGTTCGGGTGCTCTACGGTCGCGATCCACACCACATCACTGAAGCGCAGTACAAGGCTGTTGCCCGGGCGTTGCGCCAAGCCGTCGAGCCGGATCCTCGGGTATCGGGCGTGCCGTCCACCAAAGGCGTTCTATGAGTGGCACGCCGCGGCCAAAATCGGTGGTCGTGCTCGACTACGGTTCCGGTAATCTGCGGTCGGCGCAGCGCGCCTTGCAGCGGGTTGGTGCCGACACCGTCGTGACCGCCGACGAGAAGGCTGCGATGGCCGCGGACGGACTGGTGGTGCCGGGGGTTGGCGCGTTCGAGGCTTGTATGACCGGTCTGCGCAAGATCGGCGGTGAACGCATCATCGCCGCGCGGGTTGCCGCGGGGCGCCCGGTGCTCGGAGTCTGCGTCGGCATGCAGATTCTGTTCGCCCGCGGGGTGGAGTTCGGGGTGGAAACTCAGGGGTGTGGCCTGTGGCCGGGTGCCGTTACCCGGCTGGACGCCCCGGTGATCCCGCACATGGGCTGGAACGTCGTGACCGCTCCCGCGGACAGTGTGCTGTTCAAAGGCCTGGAGCCCAAGGCCCGGTTTTATTTCGTGCACTCCTATGCCGCGCAGCGCTGGGAAGGGTCGTCCGGAGCCCGATTGACATGGGCCACCCATCAGGTACCTTTCCTGGCCGCGGTCGAGGATGGCCCGCTGGCCGCAACCCAGTTCCACCCGGAGAAGAGCGGGGACGCCGGTGCGGCCGTACTGAGCAACTGGGTAGAAAACTTGTGAAGGAAGAGACTGTGCCATTGATATTGTTGCCCGCTGTCGACGTGGTCGAGGGTCGCGCCGTGCGATTGGTCCAAGGCAAGGCCGGCAGTGAAACGGAATACGGTTCGGCGCTGGATGCCGCGCTGGGTTGGCAGCGCGACGGCGCGGAGTGGATTCACCTGGTCGACCTCGACGCCGCATTCGGCAGAGGGAGAAACCGCGAACTACTCGCGGAGGTGGTGGGCAAACTCGACGTTGCGGTAGAGCTATCCGGGGGTATTCGCGACGACGACTCGCTGGCCGCGGCACTGGCAACCGGTTGCGCCAGGGTGAACCTGGGTACCGCGGCGCTGGAAAACCCACAATGGTGCGCCCGGATGATCGCCGAGCATGGTGAGAAGGTGGCGGTCGGACTCGACGTCCAAATCGTGGACGGCAAGCATCGACTGCGCGGCCGGGGGTGGGAAACCGACGGCGGTGATCTGTGGGAGGTGCTGCAGCGCCTGGATAGCGAAGGATGTTCACGCTACGTCGTCACCGACGTGACCAAAGATGGCACGTTGGCAGGCCCCAATCTCGAACTGCTGGCAGGTGTGGCCGGTCGTACCGAGGCGCCGGTGATCGCATCCGGCGGTGTTTCCAGCCTGGATGACTTACGTGCGATCGCAACCCTGACGGGCCAGGGGGTCGAGGGTGCCATCGTGGGTAAAGCGCTCTACGCCGGAAGGTTCACCTTGCCGCAGGCGCTGACCGCGGTACGGGAGTAGACCGCAATGGATTTGGCTGCACGGTTGGTCACCTTGGTTGAGCAGGCGTCGGCAATTTTGGATGCCGCGGTGCCGAGGTTCCTCGGCGGCCACCGTGCCGATTCGGCAGTTCCCAAGAAGGGCAACGACTTTGCCACAGAGGTGGATCTCGCGATTGAGCGACAAGTCGTTGCGGCGCTGGAAGCTGCTACCGGAATCGGGGTACACGGCGAAGAATTCGGTGGTACCGATGTGGATTCGCCCTGGGTTTGGGTGCTCGACCCGGTCGACGGCACTTTCAACTATGCCGCCGGCTCGCCGATGGCCGCCATATTGCTGGGCCTGCTGCACGAGGGTGAACCGGTGGCCGGCCTGACCTGGTTACCGTTCATCGGCGAGCGCTACACCGCGGTGGCAGGTGGCCCGTTGCTGAGAAATGGCCTCCCGCAGGCATCGCTGGCTCCCGCGAAGTTGTCGGAGAGCCTCATGGGTGTAGGCACATTCAGCGCCGACTCCCGGGGCCGTTTTCCGGGGCGTTATCGGCTTGCGGTGCTGGAGAACCTCAGCCGGGTGTCGTCGCGGTTGCGTATCCATGGGTCCACCGGCATCGACCTTGTTTATGTAGCCGACGGGATCCTAGGCGGTGCAATTAGTTTCGGTGGTCAGGTTTGGGATCATGCTGCGGGAGTCGCGCAGGTGCGGGCCGCGGGAGGTACCGTCACGACCTTGACCGGTGATCCGTGGACCCCAACCTCGCGTTCGGTGCTGGCCGCGGCGCCGGGAGTCCACGAAGAGATCCTTGAGATCGTGCGTAAGACAGGCGACCCGGAGGACTACTGACTGATATGTACACGGATACCGGCCTTGCGGTGCGCGTCATCCCGTGCCTGGATGTTGACGCCGGACGGGTGGTCAAGGGGGTCAATTTCGAGAATCTGCGGGATGCGGGCGATCCTGTGGAGCTTGCGGCCGCATATGACGCCGAGGGAGCCGACGAACTTACCTTTCTCGACGTCACCGCGTCGTCGTCGGGCAGGGCCACCATGTTGGAAGTGGTGCGCCACACCGCGGAGCAAGTGTTCATTCCGCTCACGGTTGGCGGCGGGGTGCGTACCGTGGCTGATGTCGATCTATTGCTACGTGCGGGGGCCGACAAGGTTTCGGTGAACACGGCCGCGATCGCTCGCCCTGACCTGCTGGCCGACATGGCAACGCAATTCGGGTCCCAATGCATCGTGTTGTCCGTGGATGCGCGCAAGGTGCCGGTTGGCTCAGCCCCGACACCTTCGGGCTGGGAGGTCACTACTCACGGCGGCCGCCGCGGCACCGGTATCGATGCCGTGGAATGGGCCGCCCGCGGCGCCGACCTTGGAGTAGGGGAGGTCTTGTTGAATTCCATGGATGCTGACGGCACAAAGGCGGGATTCGACCTGGCAATGTTGCGCGCGGTTCGCGCGGCGGTCACGGTTCCGGTGATCGCCAGCGGCGGCGCCGGGAACGTGGACCATTTTGCTCCCGCTGTTGCCGCCGGCGCTGACGCGGTATTGGCGGCCAGTGTCTTTCACTTCCGGGAGCTGACGATCGGCCAGGTCAAGGCCGCGATGGCCGCAGAAGGGATCACCGTGCGATGACTCTTGACCCAAACCTCGCCGCCCGCCTGAAGCGCAACGCCGACGGATTGTTCACCGCCGTGGTCCAGGAGCGTGGCAGCGGGGACGTGTTGATGGTCGCCTGGATGGATGACGATGCTTTGGATCGGACCTTGAAAACCCGTGAAGCAACCTACTATTCGCGATCTCGCGGCGAACAGTGGGTCAAGGGAGCGACCTCTGGACACACCCAGTATGTGCACTCCGTGCGGTTGGACTGCGACGGTGACACGGTGCTGCTCACCGTTGATCAGGTGGGTGGGGCCTGCCACACGGGTGACCACACCTGCTTCGACGCCACCGTGCTGCTTTGAACGGGGAAGGTGCCGCCGAGCCGAAACAGCAGCGGCCAGCCTTCCGACGAACAGTGAAGTGACGCACGGGAAGTGAAGGACCGCCGGATCGGGCTGCCGCGACACATTCCGCGCGACCTGCATCAATCCGAAAGTAAATTGCCCTTTCTACCCTCCAGCGGAATCTCGCCCGCGATCTTGCCGATCACCCGTCCCGGCCAGGCATAAGGCTGGCTATGGCGAGCAAAGAGCCGCCCGTCGGTCTCGGCCCGCAATTCCGTCTCCTCGCCAAGCGGATCGATCACCGTGGCGACGAGATCGCCCTTGCGGACCAGATCTCCCAGCCGGCGGCGATAGGCGACGAGCCCCGTGACCGGCGAGCGCAGCTGCGCCATGGCCGTCAACGCCGTGGCGCGGCAGGACAAAGCCGGCTGCCCGCCCGGCCCATCGACAAAGCCGCGTCCGGCCAACATGCGCAGCAGCGCCATGGCTTGATCGGCGGCACGTTCGGGATCGACATCGTCATTGCAGCCCATTTCCAGCGTGGCGGCCAGGCAGGCCGGCGGAATGGGCAGACCGGGATGGTTCGCGGCCAGCGCCCACCACGGACCGGCGCAGGCCTCATCGAAGGGGCGACCGCCCGACACCTCTGCCAGAAGCACTGCTCGCGCATCGATCGCGGCGGCGATGTCCTTGGCCGCCGGCCATAGCGCCGGGCCGACATACATGTGCGGCTCAGCCTCGTTGTCGGCGTGAAGATCGAGCACGAGGTCGGCGTCATGGGCGAGCGTCAGCAATCTGTGGCGCAGCTGCGCCAAGGCTCCATCCGGGGGGATCGCCGCAAGCCGCGCGGACATCGCGGCCCGGATCGTTTCGACGTTCGCCGCCGCATCCGGTCCCAGCGACAGGCTTGGAAGGTCTGACAGATCGGCATAGTTCCGGTTGAAGTTTTCCCCGGTGCCGCTTTCGAGCCGACCGAACAGGAAGCTGGTTTCGGTCTGTGTCAGGCCGATCGGGTTTGCCTGCGGCACCAGCAGGATTTCACCATGGACCGCGCCGCGAGCTTCCGCTTCGGCCAGATGCCCGGCCAGAATGCGCAAGACCAGCATGCCGGGCAACTCGTCGGCATGCAGGCCGGCCTGCAAATAGGCTTTCCTGCCCGTACCCGCCGCACCGAAGCTGAGCACAGTCAGTCGATGTGGCGAGCCCGGCAGTTCGTGGGTCTGGCGCAGCACGTTCTCACTCCGTCGGCGGAGCAGCCGGCTCACCGGTCGGAAGCACGAACACCTCTGTCTCGAAATAGGCCGCGCAGGCGGCATGCAGGCGATCGTTCAGCTTGCCTTCCGTCGCCAGCGCCCCTGCGATCAAACGATGACCGGGGGGCATGTCGCGCAGTTCGATTCCCTGCACATCGAGAAAGTTCGTCACGCCGGCCTCACCCAATTCCGGCAGCTCCATGGCGGCCTCGATGACGGCGAGCGCCGAGGTGTAGCGCGGCCCTGCGGCGGCAATGACGGGGGCGTTTGCAGCCGCTTTCTCCGTATCGGAAAGCAGTGTGGTCAGGGTGGTCCCATCGAAATACATGTCTGTCCTTTCTATTGATTTTCATCCGTGCCGATCACGGATGCTTTCGATATCGAGATGGCCGGTGCCATCATCGTGTGAGCGATAGCGCAAGGCAATATGCGCTTCGTGTGTGGCACCGGGCGTGGTTACCGGGCCGGCATCGCCAACGCAATCCTTGATCAGTGCGTCCACCAGCGTGTCCAGCGCGGCGGCGGACGCGGTGGCCGGCGCCGCCCGGGTGACGGTCCCGGTCACCATATCGATGACATCCCCTGGACCGGCAAAACACAGCTTGGTGTCGGGTGCGATGAAATCGTCCCCAGCCAGCTCGGTCTTGAGCGGATCGAGCTCGACCAGGACGGCGCCGCGCGCGCCGATCGCGGTGAGTTGGGTGTTGTCGTGGTTGGCGATGACCCCGCTGTCTTCGAGAAGACCGAGTCCGAAGCGCACGCTTTCCTCGGCGCAGGCGACGGCGAGGCGGCCGAGACGAAGCGAGGACGACAGTTTCTGGTCGACGATGGCGGCGCCGAAAAACCCCAACCCTTCCTGGATCACCAATCCGTGCCGTCCCATATCCGAGGCGATGCCGAAGCGCAGCGCCTCGTAGGACGTGCCGCCTCCGATCATGAAACCGGACAGCGCCGAGGCGGCACCGCCGACCCCGACGATCATGGCGCCGGCGGCCCGCGCCCGCGCAATGGCGGTCAGCAGCGGCGTGACATCGCCACGGTAGAGCAAGGATTCCACCAGCCTGATCTGGTTACCGCCGGTCAGGATGATGGTGCGCAGGGCGGCGATCTGCTCGACCAACGCTTCCTCGCGCATCCGGCGATCAACATTGTCGATGGTGACGCGCAGATCGGTGGCCTCGACGCCGTGGCCGCGCAAGGCGCCGATGTACTCGCGCGCGGCCGCGTTGGGCTCGGCGGACGCGGCGGCAAGCACACCGACCGGCCCCTCACACTGCGCCGCCAGTTCCGCAAGCAGCGGACTGCCGCGGTCGAGTGGCGCCGAGCCCAGCATCATCATGCGCGCCTGCTGCCCCGACTTCATACCGTAGTCGCGGGACAGCGCCGCCCACCGGTTCTCCGCCAGTTGCGCCGCATTGAGCTGGCGGGTGCGCCTGCTGGCCCGAAAATCCACCGCCGTCATGCGGAAATCACGCCCGGCTCCGGGAATGTAGGCGGCCGCACGGCCGCCCTGGCGGGATATTTCGACGCTGGTGGCGGCACCCGCCTTGGGCTCTATCGCGCGCGCCCGATCCGCCGGATAGGCCTCGGGGTCCCCCAACACCAGCCGCGCCGTGAGGTCGTAGAGGGTATAGGCGGCGAAGACGTTGCGAAGCGAGCGGGCGGGGGCCCGGTAGGTGATGTCGCGCTGGGTCACCGGCCGCTTGCTCGGACCGGGGAGGACCTCACCCGTTTCCAGGTCATAGCTGTCACCGTCGTCGGCATAGCTGAAACCGATGCTTTCGATCAGCTTGCGGCGGCGATCGACTTTCGCCTCCTGGAGATGGAGCACGAAGGCGCCATATTCGCCGATCACCCGCGCACTCGTGCCCTCGATGAACAACGCGGTGTTTTCGTCTATGCCGAAGCCGCGCTTGGCGCCGGACGCCTGCATGCCGACGACCAACCGGCCGAATCGGCCGCGTTTGATGAAATGCTGGTCGACCATGCCCCAGGGAAAGAAGCCGAGCCCCGGCTCCAGCAGCATTCCGGGCTCGTCCGGGTCATCGACGACACCGTAGGTCGCAGCTTCCAGCGATGTGCCGCCGGAAATCATCACATCGGACATCATGGCGGCCCCAGCACTCGACCCGGCGACCATCGCACCGTTGAGCTGCGCTGTGCGGATCGCCTTCAGCACCCGGCTTTCCGTGCCCTTCGGCGCCAGCGCCCCGGTGATCAGGGCCTGGTCGCCGCCGGTGAAATAGACGCTGCCATAGTCCTCGACGAGATCGGCGATCGCCGTGTCCTGCGCGGCCGCCGCCGCCCCGGCGCCGTAAACCCCGGCCAGGGCGGCATCGAAACCATAGGCGCGAAACACACCGACCGCTTCGGCTCCGACCTCATCAGGCACCGACGAAGCCGTCGGGAAGACGACGATCCTTCCGCCTGCCAGACGGTGCATCTCGTGATAGACGGCGGCATTGTCGTCCTCCAGTCGGCCGCCGATGATCGCCAGTTTCGGGGTTGCGCTCCCACGGTCAGTGAGTGAGATTCTGCTGAGCTGCCGTGTCATTTCGCCGGAACGATCAGCACACCTCGATCATCCGACGTGAGAGCGAAGCCATCGGGAACGTCGAATATGGACGTTGCCAGACGCTTTGCGACGGACTCCGGTTCGGGCGCGGTGAATTTCGGGGTGAAGTGGATGATCTGCTTCCAACAGCGCGTTATCGCCTCGCAGAAGTACAGCACCAAATCGTCGGGCTGCGCCTGCTCGAGCGCCGCGTCGAGGGCCTTTTCTTCCTCTCCGATGATGCTGATCGCGTCGGGCGCGACGCCCTCGGCGATCAGGGCGTCGCGCAACAGCTCGGGCACTTCGTCTGGCTCGCGATCGCGCAGATTGTCGTCGCGGTGGCAGATATAGGTGTCGAAATGGCCGGCGACCTTCGCCGCAATCGCCGTCGCGTCCTCGTCGCGCCGGTCGCCCGGGCAGGTGAGGCCGACGATCCGGCGCCCGCGCGGCTTGAGCCGGTCGACCAGGTCGACCATGGCCCCCACCGCCGCCTCGTTGTGCCCGTAGTCGAGGATCACCCGGAATCCGTGTTCATCGAAGACATTCATCCGGCCTGGACTCTGGAAGAAGCTGTTGTCGAAGGTGCGCAATCCGGCGCTGATCTGATCCAGTGTCTTGCCGAGCGCATAGGCCATGCCGGTGGCGAACATGGCGTTTTCGACGTTGTGTAGTGCCTTGCCCTCCAGAGTCGCCGGGATGAGCTGGGTCCACATCAGCGGCATTTGGGTGCCGTTGTCGTAGATCACGATCTGGTCGCCGTTCACGCCCTGCTCGAGTACGACCGCAAGCTTGCCGAGCCGGATATGTTCGCGCACCAGTTCATGTTCCGGGTTGCGCGTCACATACATGACCTGCCTGGCGGGCGAGAAGGCCGCCATTTTCAGTGTCTGCTCGTCGTCGGCGTTCCGCACCACCGTGCCGCGCGTGACTTCGGCGACGACGCGTTTCACCCGGGCAAGGTCATCCAGCGTGTCGACGCCGCCAAGCCCCAGATGATCGGACGCGACGTTCAGCACCGCGCCTACATCGCAAAAGTTGTAGCCCAGGCCGGAGCGGACGATGCCGCCGCGCGCCGTCTCCAGGACTGCGATGTCGACCGAGGGATCCCGCAGCACCATCTTGGCGGAGACGGGCCCGGTCATGTCGCCTTTGACGGTCACGTTGCCGTCGATCAGCACGGCGTCGGTCGAGGTCTGCCCCACGACATGACCCGCCATTTTCAGGATGTGCGCCAGCATGCGCGAGCACGTGGTCTTGCCGTTCGTTCCGGTCAAGGCGGCGATGGGAACGCGCGCCTGGGTTCCGGGCGGGAAGAGCATGTCCATGATCGCTCCGCCCACGTCGCGCGGCGTGCCCTCGGAGGGCGCGATGTGCATGCGCAGGCCTGGTCCCGCATTGATCTCGCAGATGCCGCCGCCGGTCTCGCGATAGCTCTTGGTGATATCGGTGGTCAGGAAATCTACGGCGCCGACATCGAGCCCGATCGCCCGGATCACCCGCTCGGCCATCAGCTTGTTGTCGGGATGGATCGTGTCGGTGACATCCACCGCCGTGCCGCCCGTCGAAATATTTGCGGTCTTGCGCAGATACACTTCCTCGCCCTCGGCGGGGACCGTCTCTGCGGTGTAGCCCTTTTCCTCGAGCAAGCGCGTCGCCTGGTCATCGAGTTCGAGCCGGGTCAGCACGTTTTCATGCCCGACGCCACGGCGAGGGTCCTGATTGACGATATTCACCAGCTCGGCAATGGTGTGGCGCCCGTCGCCCTTCACATGACCCGGCACCCGGCGCGCGGCGGCGGCGAGCTGGCCATTGACCACCAGAAGCCGGTGGTCGTCGCCGCGCAGCATGGTCTCCACCAACACCGCCGATCCCTCGGCATCGGCGGTCTCGAAGGCCTCGGCGATGCCGTCCTCGGACGTGATGTTGACGGTGACGCCCCGGCCATGATTGCCGTCGAGCGGCTTGATAACCACGGGATAGCCGATGCGTTCGGCCGCCCCCCACTGCCTCGTCCACGCTGTAGACCAGCTTCTGCCTCGGGGCGGGCAGACCGAGATCGGCAAGGAGGTTATTGGCGAGATTCTTGTCAGAGGCGATTTCGACGGCGATATGCGAGGTTTTCGACGTCAGCGCCGCCTCAATCCGCTGCTGGTACTTGCCCTGGCCGATCTGGATCAGGCTGGCGTCGTTGAGCCGGTAGACCGGAATGTCGCGGGCCTGGGCCGTACGCACCAATTTCATGGCCGAGGGCCCCAGCGAACGCCTGTCGGCATAGGTCAGGAAATCCTCGACGTTCTTGTCGAGGTCGGGAGCCTCTTGATCATCGGAGTCGGCGCGGGCAATGGCCGCGAGCATGTCGCAGGCAACCTCGCCGGCCTCGATACCGATGTCTTCATTGCCATAGCTGTAGAACACCTCGACGATATCGGGATCGTCCGTCGATCTCGACCACGCCAGTGTGCCGTCAATGCCAGCGGCATGCTCGAGCGCCAAAGCCAGCCTTGCGACCAGATCGCCGATGGAAAGCCCCGCGCCGGCGTGCAATGCGGCAACCCACTCGGAATGTTCGAGCGCAAGCCCCGGCAACACCGCTGCCAGTTTGTCGATCACGCCCGCCCCCAGGCCCCTGAGGGTTTCCGCATAGCTCGGCTTGACGTCCACTTGGAGCCGGATTACCGCCTCCAGCGCATGAACGTTCGGACCGACTTAGACCGAAATGGAATCGATATTCAATGGGGCATCCTCATCAAGCGTCGGGTGTCTGCACACGAGAACGCGGTCAGACAGAGCCGCGCAACGCAGTGGAGCATAGTCCAACATGCGGAACGCTCATCCGCAGAACCGGAGCATCACGAGGAACCTGGCTCCTTATGGGTGAGGGGAGAGGGTGACCGGCCAACGCCGGCAACCCGACCGGACCGGGGCCGAGTGTTGGCCCGGTGGTCGCCGCCCGGAGAGTCTGGGGCACAGTGTGGCGGTATTCCCGCGCTACCACTGGCAGGCCGCTACAGCGGTTATTGCGGTATCTGGATCGATAACGCCGATCAAACGTGCTCGCTAGTTTTCGCTCGGAAATCCCGACATCGTGGCCCCCGCGCATTCTTGTGTATTGCCTGCGCGAGTCTTGCCATCGGCATGGCGGCGGCAGATTTTATCGCAGGAACCGCCGGTCCTGCTGCGCGGCTTAACTGGGTTAGCCCACGAACCATTCCATTCGACTGTTTCAATTAGTCGGGCCTTCGCGGGTGGGTTGAGCGCAATCGTTCGACAGGCAAGCGTAGCGGTTAGGGCCGACAATCAGCTTGGACCCAATCAAGGAGGAGCGCATGGCGGCCCCGACAATCGGCCTGATCCAGCAGATGCTGCGCCGACGGCCCGTGATCGGGGCGCCCGTGGCTCACGGCGCCTCCGATCAACTGAAACGCAGTATCGGCACGTTCCAACTCACGCTGTTCGGGGTAGGTGCCACCGTCGGCACAGGCATCTTCTTCGTGCTGTCCGAGGCGGTTCCAGAAGCCGGTCCTGGGGTTGTTGCCTCATTTGTGATCGCCGGAATCGCGGCAGGACTTGCCGCGGTCTGTTATGCCGAACTCGCCTCAGCCGTACCGGTTTCGGGGTCAACCTACTCCTACGCCTACACCACTCTCGGCGAGCTGGTCGCAATGGGTGTGGCGGCCTGCCTGCTGCTCGAATACGGCGTGTCCACCGCCGCGGTTGCGGTGGGTTGGAGCCAGTACGTCAACAAGCTGCTTGACAATTTCTTCGGCCATCATCTGCCCCAGGCGCTTTCCGCTGCGCCGTGGGGTGACGCATCCCCGGGAATCATCAACCTTCCCGCTGTCGTATTGGTCGGGTTGTGCGCCGTCCTTCTCATCCGCGGAGCCAGCGAGTCGGCGAAGGTCAACACCATCATGGTGCTGATCAAGCTGAGCGTTCTGGTGATGTTCGCCGTCATCGCCTTAACGGCCTTCGACGCCGATCGGTTCGCTGAGTTCGCGCCCTTCGGTGTCGCCGGAATCGGCGCGGCGGCAGGCACGATCTTCTTCTCGTACATCGGCCTGAATGCGGTGTCCACCGCCGGTGACGAAGTCAAGAATCCGCAGAAGACCATGCCTTTGGCGATCATGGCCGCGTTGGTGACCGTGACAACGGTCTACGTGGTGGTTACCGTGGCCGCACTGGGCGCGCAGCCCTGGCGGGATTTCGAGGGCCAGCAAGCTGGCCTGGCCACCGTCCTCGACAGAGTCGTCTCAGGCCACTACTGGGGCTCGGTCTTGGCGGCCGGCGCAGTGATCTCCATATTCTCGGTCACACTTGTGGTCCTGTACGGCCAGACTCGAATCCTGTTCGCCATGGGCCGGGACGGTCTTCTGCCCCCAGTGTTCGCCAAGGTTCGCCCACCCAACATGACACCGGTGTACAACACCATCATCGTCGCGGTGGTGATCTGCATTCTTGCCGGCTTCGTCCCGCTGAGCTATCTGGCGGACGTGGTGTCCATCGGCACCCTGGTCGCGTTCATCGTCGTGTCCGTCGGCGTCGTCATCCTGCGGGTGCGTGAACCCGATCTCCCGCGTGGATTCAAAGTGCCCCTCTACCCCGTGACACCGGTGTTGTCGGTCCTGGCGTGTGGGTACATCCTGTTCAGCCTGCCCTGGTACACCTGGTTGGCGTTCTCCATATGGGGTCTCGGTGGTGCTGGTGTTCTACTTCGTGTGGGGCCGCCATCACAGTGCGTTGAACGATGGCAGTGACGGCGTGATCGGTGCCATGCCAGCCGATGCCGGCGACAGTGACGTTCTGGCGCAGCGGGATCACTGACGACGGTGAGGGTGTGGCGCTAACCGAACACCAATGGCGCACTGCGCCAGTACTTCCCGAAGGCTCCGATCTATCCCGATGGTCCGCTGAAGACATCGAAGCAGTCGCTCACGCCCACAACATCAGGCCCAGAAAGACACTCGGCTGGAAAACGTCGGCCGAAGCCCGCAACCCACACGCGCGCGCTTTTTCGGCTGAAGTAGCTAGGGGGAAAGGTTGGCGAGGCCTTCGGCTGCGGCCAGCGCCGCGCGAGTCCATTCGCGCTGGGACACGGCCGGTTCGATGCGCTGACGGCGGATCACCTCGATAGCAACCACCCGTCCGGAACTGACCGCGGCCGGGACCCGGAAGGAGAATTCCGGCGTCTCGGTGGCCACCGCGAGCATCGCCTCAGTGTCGGCAAAGCCGTTGGCGCGCATGGTGTTCTCGACCCACTTCGCCGGCGTGAGGTCGCCGAAATCCTTGACGTAGACCACCCAGAGGCCGATGCCGCGCTGGTTGTAGAGCTTGGTGACCGCTCGCGCGATGACCACGCGCTCGGCCGGAGTCAATACCGCCGACTGGTCGGTGACGTGGTCAGACAACTGAAGGGTTGGCTTTGACGGCGGTGTCGCGCCGACGCCCGGGGGTGCCGATGAGGATGCGGCACCGCGATCCGCACTGCTGGATCGGTCGCTCAACAGCTGAATACCGAGTACCGCCGCGACCGCGACCAATGCGACGGCGACCAGCCCGGCAATCAGGGTCGCGGGCTTGATTCGCCTCCCGTGTGCGGTCGGTGCCGCTGCAGGTGGTGTCGCGATCACCTGTGTCGGCGCGGACCCGAATGCGACGGGGTTCAGCGCGATTGGTGGGGCTAAAGGGTGCTGACCCGCCAGCGCGGCCGCGAAATCCGAGCACGTGGGATAACGCTCTGCGGGGTTCTTGGCCAGAGCTCTGGCAATGACGCCATCGAGATGCGCCAATTCGGGGCGGCGCGCACTGATTAGTGGCGGTGGTGCGGACAGATGCTGGGTGATGATCACCGCCGGATTGGTGTGTTGGAATGGGGCAGAACCGGCCAGCAGGTGAAACGCGGTGCAGCCGAGTGCATACTGATCGGCGCGTCCATCCAGAGGCGCGCCCTGCAATTGTTCGGGGGCGCAGTATGCGGTGGTTCCCATCAACATATTGGTCGCGGTCAGCCCACTGATCGTGCCGACTTCGCGAGCGATCCCAAAATCGGCAAGCACGATTCGGCGTCGGTGATTGGCTTCGCCCAGCAGAATGTTGGCCGGCTTTACGTCGCGGTGGAGCAAGCCCTGTGAATGGGCGTAATCAAGCGCGTCGGCCACCGCCGCGATGATTTCCACCACCTAGGCATATGGCATTCCGGTCGGGTACTGGGTGTTCAGTAGTCGAGCGGCGTCGGTTCCCTCCACGTAGTCCATGGAGATCCAGAGTTGTCCGTGGAATTCGCCGCGATCGTGGATGCCGACTATGTGCTGGTTGTACAAGGTTGCGGCGAGGTCGGCCTCACGGTTGAAGCGCTGACGGAACTCCTGGCTGGAGGTGAACTCGGCGGGCAGGATCTTGAGTGCGTCGCGCCGGGGCAGTCGGGGGTGCTGCGCCAGGTACACATCACCCATTCCGCCCGCACCTAACCGGCGCACGATGGTGTACCCGGCGAACAGCTCACCTTCTTGGAGGCCTTCGCTGTGGCCAGCGCTTGTCGGCATGTGAGCATGCTACTGATCGCGCCGAGGGGGCCATCGGGAAACTACCCAGAGCAGTGGTGACTCCCAGGCCGGGGCTGTGGCTGCCGGACAGAAGCCGGATAGCAATCTCGAAGTTCACCAATCACGTTGGTGCCCCGATGCTCGGGGGGTGTCGCGTCGCAGCACAATACACAGGCTGCGGAGTTGACCAGCGGCCTTGGGGGGTGCTCGGCTGTTTGGAGCCCTCAGCAACAATGGCAGTTGATGTGGAAACGCCTGTCGTGGACCGTGATGGCCCCGCTGCTTGCGCTTGTCGCGTTGGTACTTTCCTGGGGCCAGCACATCGGCCCCGTGGTGGGTCTGCTGGAAGCAGTGCTGCTCGCAGGGGCGGTGCTGGCCGCCGTGCATCACGCCGAGGTTGTCGCGCACCGGGTCGGTGAGCCATTCGGTTCACTGGTGCTCGCGGTCGCGGTAACGGTCATTGAAGTGGCTCTGATTGTCACCCTGATGGCTTCTGGCGGGCACCAGGCGGCCACGCTGGCACGCGACACCGTGTTTGCTGCGGTGATGATCACTACTAATGGGATTGCTGGGCTGTCATTGCTGCTTGGTTCGCAGCGGTACGGCGTGACGTTGTTCAACGCCCATGGCAGCGGCACCGCGCTCGCCACGGTGACTACCTTGGCGACCCTGAGCCTGGTGCTGCCCACGTTCACCACTAGTCAGCCGGGTCCCGAGTTTTCACCTGGCCAGCTCGGTTTTGCCGCGGTCGCCTCGCTGGCGCTTTATCTGCTGTTTGTTTTCACCCAAACCGTCCGCCATAGGGACTTCTTCCTGCCGGTGGCGCAAAAAGGCGCCGTCGACGATGACCAGCACGCCGATCCGCCGAGTACCCGGGCGGCGATGACGAGTCTTGCGCTTTTGGTGGTTGCCTTGGTCGCCGTGGTCGGACTGGCCAAAATGGAGTCGCCCATCATCGAGCGGATGGTGGTGGCGGCTGGTTTTCCGCAGTCCTTCGTCGGCGTGATCATCGCAACGCTGGTGCTGCTGCCGGAGACGCTTGCCGCCGGGCGCGCGGCGCGGCAGGGGAGGCTCCAGATCAGCCTGAACCTGGCGTACGGCTCTGCAATGGCCAGCATCGGTCTCACCATTCCGACCATCGCGCTGGCTTCCATCTGGCTTAGCGGCCCGCTCTTGCTGGGCCTGGGAGCTCTGCAGCTGGTGCTGTTGGTGCTGACCGTTGTCGTCAGTGCGCTCACCGTCTTGCCTGGTCGGGCGACGCGGCTACAGGGCGAACTGCATCTGGTGGTGTTGGCCGCATACATCTTTCTTGCGGTCAGCCCCTGAGAGCGTGGGCGCGTCGCCGGGGCGTTATGCGCGGGCGCGGAGGGTCTCTAGAGCCTTGTCCGCGTGGGTGTCCATGCTGAATTCGCTGGAGATCACGTTGAGAACTTTGCGATCGGTGTCGATGACAAACGTCGTGCGTTTGACCGGCATCAATTTGCCGAGCAGTCCGCGCTTGACGCCGAACCAGGGCTCCGGCGTTGTTGATTAGCAGGCTTGTGAGCTGGGTTGATGATCTTTGGCGCCGCGCTATTGGGGCCGGAGTGTAGGCACGGGCTATCTGGAGAACGATCGAGTTGGTTACTGTTCGTCGTTGGTCTGGAGTTGCCCGTGCCTACCGTTTCAGTATTGCCTGTGTCGTCGGTTCCAGAGGTGTTCGACCGCTGGAGTCCTGGTGAGCGCAGCGAGCTCATCGGATCGGAGTTTCTCGATGTGTTGGCCTCGGTGCCAGACCCGAGGGACCCACGCGGTCGGAGGTATTCGCTGATGGCTTTGTTGGCGATCGCGGTTCTGGCCACTGCCGCGGGGATGCGCGGCTATGCTGGTTTTGCCACATGGGCGGCCACCGCTCCCGATGATGTGTTGGCCCAATTAGGGGTCCGGTTCCGGCGGCCCAGTGAGAAGACCTTCCGCGCTGTTTTGTCTCGGCTAGACCCCGCCGACCTCAACGCCAGGATGGGCAGTTACTTCACTGCACACGTGGCCAGCAGCGACCCCAGTGGATTGGTGCCGATCGCGTTGGACGGCAAGATGCTGCGTGGTGCTTTACGCGCCAAAGCGACAGCCACGCATCTCGTGTCGGTGTTCGCCCACCGTGCCCGATTGGTGCTCGGTCAACTCGCTGTCGCCGAGAAAAGCAATGAAATTCCCTGCGTACGTGCCCTGCTCACGCTGCTGCCGGGTAGCTTGCGGTGGCTGGTCACCGTGGATGCGATGCATACCCAGGTCGTCACCGCGAAGTTGATCTGCGCCACCTTGAAGTCGCACTACCTGATGATCGTCAAGTCCAACCAAGCCAAAATACTTGCGCGTATCACCGCGCTGCCCTGGGCCGAGGTGCCCACAGCCGCTACCGACGACTCCCGCGGCCACGGCCGTGTCGAGACCCGCACCCTGCAAATCATCACCGCTGTACGAGGAATCGGCTTCCCCTACGCAAAACAAATCATCCGGATCACTCGTGAACGCTTGATCACCGCCACCGACCAGCGCAGCGTGGAGGTGGTCTATGCCATCTGCAGCCTGCCGTTCGAGCACGCCCGCCCTACCGCGATCATGACCTGGATGCGTCAACACTGGGGAATCGAGAACAGCCTGCACTGGATACGCGACGTCACCTTCGACGAAGACCGTCAAAGGGCACATACCGGAAACGGCGCACAGGTCCTAGCAACGCTACGCAACACCGCGATCAATCTGCACCGCCTCAACGGCGCCGACAACATCACCGAAGCCTGCCGGATCACCGCTTTGACCGCCAACCGCCGCCTAGACCTCCTCAATCCACAATTCCCCAGCTCACAAGCCTGCTAATCAACAACGCCGGAGCCCTGGGATATCGCCTGAGGCCCGCACGCTGCCACAGCAACGGCAGCGTCGGCGCGCGGATGATCCCGTCAGCCAGGGCTCACATGTCCAAACCGATGTCGAGCACCCGCACCGAATGGGTCAGCGCACCGACTGCGAGGTAGTCCACACCTGTCGCCGCATAGGTCGCCGCGGTGTCAAGGCTGAGCCCGCCCGAGGACTCGAGCAAGACGGTGGGTGCTCGCGAATCCCGCCGCTGCACCGCCGTCTGGGTCTGCCAAACCGGGAAATTGTCCAGCAGGATCAGTTCGGGCTTCTCGGGCAGTACCTCGTCAAGCTGTTCGAGGGAGTCAACCTCGACTTCACAGGGCAGATCGGGCGCCGCAGCCCGCACGGCCCGCAATGCTTCAAGCACCGATCCGGCGGCGGCGACATGATTGTCTTTGATCAGCGCGACATCGCCGAGACCGAGCCGGTGGTTGACTCCGCCGCCAACGCGAACCGCGTACTTCTGCAAGGCCCGTAGGCCGGGCAGGGTTTTGCGGGTGTCGCGAATCTTGGCCTTCGTTCCGTCCACCGCCTCTACCCAGGCTGCCGTTGCCGTCGCGATCCCCGACAAGTGGCAGACCAGGTTCAACATGGTGCGTTCGGCGGTCAGCAGACCTCGCGTTTGCGCCCGGATCGTCAGCACCGGCTCGCCGGTCTGCAACCGGGCGCCATCGTCGACACGGCCGAGCACCTGATAGCCGTCTTTACCGATGACCTCATCGAGCACCATCAGCGCGACGTCCACCCCGGCGATCACTCCGGCCTCCCGGGGAACCATTGACGCCGTCGCGGTCGCATCAGCCGGCACCGTCGCGATCGTGGTGACATCGGGCCCGTAGCGGAGGTCCTCGTCGAGGCCGCGCCGAATGGTCTCGCGCGCCGCGTCGCGTTCTTGATCGGTAAGCGTCATCAACCCACCGCCGCCAACGCCTCCACACAAACCGTGTCCTGGTCGCCAGCCAATCGGACCACGATGCCGCGTCCCTGCTCGGGCACCACGTCCGGGTACTCGGCGCGGTGGTGGCAACCGCGACTTTCGTTGCGCGCCAGGGCGCCAGCACCCACGACGCGGGCGGCGAGCGCCAGGGCCACGTCTTCGAAATCATTGCGGTCGGCAATGCCACGAGTCGGCCCGTCCAGCATCTCGGCCAGCCGGTGCAACCCCGCCGCATCGCGAACCACCGACGCGTCCCGACTCATCGCCCGCTGCAGGTCATCACGGCGGGGCGCGGTATGCGCAATCGGCTCGGGCATCGTCGCGTGCGCAAGCCCGGCGGCCGCCGCATGCGCGGCCGCGCCCTTGCCGGCCCGGCCACCGACCACCAGCCCTTCGAGCAAGCTGTTGGACGCCAGCCGGTTGGCACCGTGCATGCCGGTGCGGGCCACCTCACCTGCCGCGAACAAGCCTGGCAGCTCGGTGTTTCCGTACACATCGGTAATGACGCCGCCGCAGCTGTAATGGGCTCCCGGGACCACCGGTATCGGCTGCCGAACGGGATCGATGCCAGCCGCCCGACACGATGCGGTGACGGTCGGGAACCGCGACTCGAAACCCTTGATGCTGCGCGCGTCCAGGTAGGCGCATGGATCTCCGTTGGCCTTCATCCGCGCGTCAATGGCCGCCGCCACCACATCACGAGGCGCCAAGTCTCCCAGCGGGTGAACACCGGCGGTAATCGACCGGCCCTGCCGGTCAAGCAATATCGCGCCTTCGCCGCGAATTGCCTCGGTGATCAGCGGACGACGGCCACCACTGCTCCCGTCGAACAGCATGGTCGGGTGGAATTGGATGAATTCGAGATCGCTGACCGTGACGCCGGCCCATAGCGCCAGCGCGATTCCGTCACCGGTGGCGCCATCGGGGTTGGTGGTCGCGCTGTACAACTGCCCCAGCCCACCGGTGGCCAAGATCACCGACGGCGCGCTGATGATGCCCACACCGTTCGGGTTGAGCACCAACACTCCCGTTACCGCGGTGTCGTCGTGCAGTATTCGCAGCGCCACGTGGCTGGCGCGGATGTCCAGCAAACCAGCGGCTTGATCGAGTGCGCGCTGGACTTCGGCACCGGTCGCGTCGCCTCCGGCATGCACGATGCGCCGCCGCGAGTGCCCACCTTCACGCGTGAGAGCCCAACGACCGGTTGATGTTTCGTCGAACTTCGCACCATCGCCGACCAGGTCGATCACCGCGCGGAACCCGTCAGCGACGATCGAGTACACGGCTTCGAGATCGCACAGCCCGGCACCCGCGGTCACGGTGTCAGCCACGTGCGCATCGACCGAATCGTCGCCGCCCGGCAGTACCACCGCTATGCCGCCCTGCGCGTAGTGGGTTGCGGTGGCTCCAACGGTGTCGGCGGCCTTGTTGAGCAGGACGACGCTACGGCCAGCACGATGAGCGGACAGTGCGGCGGCCAGACCGGCCACACCGGTGCCGATTACGACGACGTCGGCCGCATCCCGCCAAGTGGGACTCGTCCTCATTCGCCACCACCGGGCTGGCCGATTTCGATCATCCGCTGGACACTGAGCCGGCCCGCTGCCGCCACGTCGGGATCGACATGAACTTCGTCGGCCCCTTCGCCCAGGCAACGCAGCAGGGCTGCGGGAGTGATCATCTTCATGTACTTGCATGACGCCCGGTCGTTAACCGCTTGGAAGCCGACCTGCGGTGCGGCCCGGCGCAGTTGATGGAGCATCCCGACCTCGGTGGCCACCAGCACCTTGCGCGCGCGGGTCTCGTGCGCCGCGTCGAGCATCCCGCCGGTGGACAGGATCTTTACCCGCTCCGCGGGGACGGCACCTTCTCCGGCCAGGTAGAGCGCAGAGGTGGCGCACCCACACTCGGGGTGCACAAAGAGTTCAGCATCGGGGTTGGCGCGAGCTTGCTCACTGAGTTCATCGCCGTTGATCCCGGCGTGCACATGACATTCACCGGCCCAGACGTGCAGGTTTTCGCGGCCGGTCTCGCGACGCACGTGGGCGCCCAGGAACTGGTCGGGGCAGAACAGCACCTCGCGGTCCGGATCGATAGACGCGACCACGTCGACGGCGTTCGACGAGGTGCAGCAAATGTCGGTGAGCGCTTTCACTTCCGCGGTGGTATTGACGTAAGAGACAACGACAGCACCCGGGTGCTCGGCTTTCCAGGCCCGCAATTCGTCGGGACTAATGGAGTCGGCCAATGAACAGCCGGCTCGTTGATCGGGAATCAATACCGTCTTGTTCGGGCTCAGGATTTTCGCGGTCTCGGCCATGAAGTGCACCCCGCAGAACACGATGGTGCCTTCGGGCACCTCGGCGGCGATGCGCGACAGCGCCAGCGAGTCCCCCACATGGTCGGCTACGTCTTGGATGGCCGGCAGCTGGTAGTTGTGCGCCAGCAGCGTAGCTCCTCGTAACCGCGCCAACCGGCGAACTTCTGCGGCCCACTGTTGGTCACCGTCGACCCCGACGTAGCCCAGCGGCGAATCGCTGATGCGGTCGGTCATACCACTCACGTCACAAGCGAGCGTGTCCATGCGATTCAAGACCGTCACGGCGGCTCCTTTCACGCCCAGGAGGTTTTCGACTTACAATTGAAAACATGCCCAATAGTAACACCGCTCATGAAGTTCTGGCTGCGGTCTTTCAGGTTCGCCAGATCACAGCGGCATCTCGAGGGGGGAAACCGCAGCTTAACGTGCTGCTATGGCAACGTGCGCAAGATCCACAGAAAGGCGCCTGGTCACTACCTGGCGGGCGGCTGCGCAGCGACGAGGACTTGACCACCTCGGTGCGTCGCCAGCTCGCGGAGAAAGTTGACCTGCGCGAATTGTCCCACCTAGAGCAACTCGCGGTGTTCTCGGATCCGCACCGGGTGCCGGGCGACACCCGCGTCATCGCGTCGACATTCCTCGGCCTGGTCCCCTCCCCGGCCACCCCCGAGCTGCCGGCCGACACGCGCTGGCATCCGGTGAATGCACTGCCCCCGATGGCATTCGACCACGGCCCGATGGTGACCCACGCCCACGCTCGACTGGTGGCGAAAATGTCGTATACCAATATCGGATTTGCCTTGACACCTAAAGAATTCGCACTCTCCACGTTGCGCGACATCTACGGCGCGACACTGGGCTATCAGGTCGATACGACGAATCTGCAACGAGTCTTGGCCCGCCGAAAGGTGATCACCCAGACCGGTACCTTCGCGCAGTCCGGCCGCAGCGGCGGCCGCCCCGCAGCGATGTACAGGTTTACCGATTCCCAGCTCAGAGTCACCGACGAGTTCGCGGCGCTGCGCCCTCCAGGCTGAGGCCGGCCGGCTTGAGACCGGCATCAACCACCATTTTTTCGCCACCGCCAAATACCCGAGCCCGATTCCAAATACCCAGCCTGTAGTGGCATTTTGGCGGGCCCCAGGGTGCCGTTACGAAACAACCGACATTGCCGATCCAAGCCCGGTGCAAATTGTGACCGGGACCACGCCATGTCAATGTCAATTTCGCGGTTGAATCCTGTAGCTTGTATGAGACTACTAAGAGTTCGTTAAGAGATGCTGGCGCCGTTCGGCTGCCGGCACAGAACCGTAACTGGCTTACTGCGCTGCCATCCCATCTGGTTCGGGATGGATCGTGCGCGAGAATGCCGAAGGCCATGAAGGGAGCCTTAATGGTGAAGCTCGGCAGTCTGGCAGACGCGCGCGCCGCCGAATGGATCGGCCGGCCGCCGCATGAGGAACTGCAGCGCAAGGTACGTCCCCTGCTGCCGAGTGACGATCCGTTTTATGACCCGCCCGCCGGCTACCACCATGCCGAACCGGGTACCGTGCTGCGCTCGCGCGAGGTCGAGCTGGCGTTTCTGGGCTTGATCCCGCAGTCCATCACCGCCACTCAACTGCTGTACCGGACCACGGACATGTACGGCAATCCCGAGGCCACCGTGACCACGGTGATTCTTCCCGCCGAAGTTGCGCCCGGACAGACCTACCCGCTGCTCTCCTACCAGTGCGCGATCGACGCCATGTCCTCGCGCTGCTTTCCCTCCTACGCGCTGCGCCGCGGAGCCAAAGCGATCGGCTCATTGACCCAGTTGGAGCTGCTGCTGATCACCGCCGCCGTTGCCGAGGGGTGGGCGGTCTCAGTACCTGACCACGAGGGTGTCCGGGGGCTTTGGGGAACGCCCTACGAGCCGGGCTACCGGGTCCTGGACGGTATCCGGGCGGCCCTGAGCGCCGAACGTCTGGCGCTGCCGCAATCGGCGCCGATCGGATTGTGGGGCTACTCGGGCGGGGGCCTGGCCAGCGCATGGGCTGCCGAAATGTGCGGCGAGTACGCGCCTGAGCTCAACATCGTCGGAGCCGTGCTGGGTTCGCCGGTCGGCGACCTGGGTAATACCTTCCGTCGGCTCAACGGAACCCTGCTTACGGGCCTGCCCGCAATGGTGGTGGCCGCCCTCGGACACGCCTACCCGGGGCTGGACCGGGTGATCAAACAACATGCCAACGAAGATGGGATCGAGTTGCTCGAGCGGCTCGAGCAGATGACCACCGCCGAAGCGGTCATCCGGATGGCCAACAACGACTTGGGCCACTACCTGGACGAGCCGCTCGAAGATGTTCTGTCCACACCAGAAGTTGTGCACGTCTTCGACGACATCAAACTGGGCGCCGCCGTGCCGGCACCCCCGGTGTTGATCGTGCAGGCCGTCCACGACTATCTCATCTCCGTCGATGACATCGACACGCTGGCCGAGTCCTATTCGACGGGTGGTGCCAGGGTTACCTACCACCGGGATGCCTTCAACGAGCACATGATGTTGCACCCGCTGTCCGCCCCGATGACGCTGCGCTGGCTCACCGACCGATTCGCAGGCCTGCCGCTGACCGAACACGTCATTCGAACCACGTGGCCGACGATGTTCAACCCGATGACCTATGCGAGCATGGCACGATTGGCCGTCATCGCCGCCAAGATGATCACCGGACGCAAGATTCATCGCCGCCCGCTGTAAGGCCGCCCACCGTGGATTGTCCACTTTGAGCCGCACCGAAATCCGTTACGGCACGGGCGCTTCGGGGGCTTTTGCGGGTGCGGCCGGCCGGGGCTCGACCGGCGGGTAACCGCCCAGATCATCACGCACGGTTCCGGCCGCCATCAGTGCGTACACCAGTGACCCGACGGCCGCGGGCAACAACAGGGTGGCCGCTACCAAAGACGCGTGGCGGGCGAAAAACACCGGCGGCGCCTCGATCACGTATGTCAACGAGTGATCGCCGCTGGCCAGCGGCACCGTGTCGAAATCCAACGCGCCATAGCGCCAGTACACCAGCAACGCACCGACGGCGGTTGCCGCCGCCGCGGCGCCCACCAGCCCGGCCGCAAAGGCGGCCACCATCGCGGGCCCTCTGTGTTCACGCCACTGCCAGATCAGCACCGCCGCCACCACGGCCACCACACCCAACAGCCCGAGCATCAAGAACGGTGCGACAAAGAAATTCTCTGACTCGCTACCCAAGTAATCGTGCACACGCTCGCCCGTCCGGGTGACGGCGACCACGGCATGAACGGCCGGCGCCACCCAGGCCCAAAGTCCGCCAACCAAGAGGCCAACCGCGGTAAGACCGAGCATCACGGTGGTGATTGCGCGGGTTCGCGACGTTCGAGGGCCACCGGAATCCGGCAACCCCACCGCGTCGACGGGCGGCTGCGGCTCGTGGGACGTGGTGGGAACAGCAGGCACCGATTCCTCGGTCACCGACGCGTCTCCAACTCCGAAGAGTCCACCTGCCCGTGCCGCGAGCATCGTGCCCACCAACCATCGGGACGAATCTGCACGATCATCCGCCGTCCGCATTCGGCACAGAACCGCGGCGGCTCCAGACCTAACTGGGCCGCTGTGGGCGTGGTCGTACCCGACAGTTCGCCGGTGTAGACGTTGTAGACGCCGGCAGTGACCGGAGCACCGAGACTTCCCACCACAATGTCCTTGATTTCCTACAAACTTGCGTTGAGCGCCTTCAACGGCATCTGTAGGTCTTCCAACAGTTCCAGGTCAGCTTCGGCCGGACGGCCGAGCGTGGTCAGGTAGTTTCCGACGATCACCGCGTTGATGCCGCCCAGGATCCCACGCTTGGCGCCCAGGTCGCCGAGGGTGATCTCGCGGCCACCGGCAAAGCGCAGCATCGTGCGCGGTAGCGCCAATCGGAACGCACCAACCGCCTTGAGCGCTTCGCCGGCCGGCAGCACCTCGAGGTCACCGAAGGGGGTGCCGGGGCGGGGGTTGAGGAAGTTCAACGGGACCTCGTCGGGGTCCAGCTCGGCCAGGTTGGCGGCGAATTCGGCGCGCTGCTCCAGCGTCTCCCCCATACCGAGGATGCCGCCGCAGCACACCTCCATGCCGGCGTCGCGCACCATCGTGAGCGTCTGCCAGCGCTCCTCCCACGTGTGCGTCGTAACGACGTTGGTGAAGTACGAGCGAGCGGTCTCCAGGTTGTGGTTGTAGCGATGCACACCCATCGCCGCGAGCTGTTCCACCTGCTCGGCGGTCAGCATGCCCAGCGAGCAGGCGACGTTGATTTCAACTTCGTTTCGAATCGCCTCGATGCCCGCGGCGACCTGGGACAGCAGCCTGGCATCGGGACCGCGGACCGCCGCCACGATGCAAAATTCGGTAGCGCCGGACTTGGCCGTCTGCTTGGCCGCCTCGACCAGGCTGGGGATGTCCAACCAGGCGCTGCGTACCGGCGAGCTGAACAGGCCCGATTGCGAGCAGAAGTGGCAATCCTCCGGGCAGCCACCGGTCTTTAGGCTGATGATGCCCTCGACCTCGACCTCGGGGCCGCACCAGCGCATCCGGACGTCATGGGCCAGCACCAGCAGTTCTTCCAGGCGGTCCTCCGATAGCTGCAGGACCTGCAGGACCTGCTCCTGATTCAAGCCCGCCCCACGCTCCAGCACCTGCTGCCGCGCCACGGCCAGAATGTCTGGTTCGGTCACGCCATCCTGGCCGGCGTCATTGCTGGGTCGAGTAGCCGCCTGAGTCACCAAGTACTCCCCTGGTCTTCGTCAAAATCTGTGGTCTGGCCCGAGCCTGTCGAGCACAGAACTGCCAACTTAGGGTAGCCGTGCACGGCTGCACAAACCTGACGCGGTAGCCCACCGCGCGCTGTGCTGTGATTTCACCGTGCTGAGCACCGTCATGTGATCGGTTGCTCAGCGCGTTTGTTCCCGTCCCAGCGGCGCAGGCCGGCGAAACTGCCATTGATTTGTGCGGGGCGGCCGGCAATCCGCAATGCCCGCCCCAGCTGGGCCCCACCGACCCGCCGGGCCAGGGTGACATGGCCGGTCCAATGCCCGGGCAGGCTATTCGGCATCGGCGCCGGGTCCAGATAGGGCGCACACAACCGGTGTACCTCGGAGTGCAGTGCCAACAGCTCGACTGTTGGCACCACCAGGCGTGCGAAGACCACACTTGCCCGGCCGAACAAGACCGGCGCACCGATCGCACAACTCAGGGGAAGTGTTGCGGCAACCGGGCTCAGCAGCTCGTCCACCTCGGAGCTGATCCGATCGGCGACGGCCATTGTCACGTGCGGACGGCTCGCCGGCGCCTGGCTGGGGATCCCGGCACCGGCCAGCTCCTCCCAGATGCGGCGGACCGCGGCCTCGGTGTCGCGGTCAAAGACCAGCTCGATCGAATGCACCATCTCAACCGACCAACGTGGCTACCCATTCGCGGTCGAACGCGCCCGCACTCATGACCGCGAAGTCCGCAACGCTGAGCTGCGCGGCTCCGGCGGAAAGCACGGCCCGCATGGGAGCCAAGCGAGCCAGGGCGTCCCGATTCGAGGATTCCACCAATCCGGGATGCGCCGGCCAACTGCCGAGCACCAGACCGGCGCATGAAACCTTCTGCGCCGCAAGCGCTTCCAGGGTCAATGCAGTGTGATTGAGCGTGCCCAGTCCCGCGGCGACCACCACCAGCATGGCGGCACCCAGATCGACGGCGAGGTCCCGCAGCGTGCCGCCGGAGTCGGCGAGCTCGACGAGCAATCCGCCTGCACCTTCGACGAGCGTCAACCGGCCCGGACGGTCCAGACCCCGAATGTGCTGCACCAACTGATCGCGGCTGGGCAGCGGCTGCCCGGCCTGCTCCGCCGCCGCGGCAGGCGCCATCGGCAACGGGTAACGCGCCAAGCCGACCAGCTCGGTTACCCCGGATAGCCGACCTATCTCGGCCAGATCGTCGTCGCCGTTGCCGGTGCCAGTCTGAACGGGTTTGCACACAACCACGTCGATACCCGCTTGGTTCGCCTGGGACGCCAGCGCCGCGGTGACGACCGTCTTGCCGACCCCGGTGCAGGTGCCGGTGACGCACAGGACGGTCAACGGCATGCCGCGGCAGGGCCGAGAAGAACGTCGGTCAGCACCCGCCGGGCCAGCTCCATCTCGTCAGGACTCAACGACGCGCGCGCCGTCAGTCTCAGCCGTGATGTCCCGGCGGGCACCGTCGGGGGCCGGAAGCACCCCACCTTGACACCGGCGTCCAGACAGGCCGCCGCGGCGGCCAGCGCCACCTCCGGGTCGCCCAGCAACACGGACACCACCGCGGACTGCGGCGTCTCGGGCACGTCGCAGATGTCCGCGAGTTCACGGGCGTTCTGCAACACCGCGTCGGGCCGCCACTGCTCGGCCTTGAGCACACCCAGCGCGGCCCGCGCCGCGCCCACTGCGGCCGGCGCCAAACCGGTGTCGAAGATGAACGGCCGGGCCGCATCGATGAGGTGCGCACGCACCGCGGCCGGCCCCAGAACGGCACCACCCTGGCTGCCGAGAGCTTTCGACAGCGTCGTGGTCAGCACCACATCGGGCGCACCCGCCAGCCCCAGCTCGTGCAACAGCCCGCGCCCGCCACCGCGAACGCCCAGTCCGTGCGCCTCGTCGATGACGAGCAGGGCCCGGTGCCGGCGGCAGGCGGCGAGCAACTCACGAAGCGGGGCCAAGGTGCCGTCGGCGCTGAACACCGAGTCGGTGATGACCATGGCCCGTTGCTCGTCGCGCGAGGCCAGCGCCGCGTCCACCGCAGCAACGTCGCGGTGCGGCGTCACGACCACCCGAGCGCGCGAAAGGCGGCAGGCGTCCACCAGGGACGCGTGCGAGTACGCATCGGAGACCAAAAGCGAACCCGGCCCGGACAGACCGACGACGGCTCCCAAGTTCGCCGTGTAGCCCGACGAAAACAACAGGCCCGCGGCAGCGCCGACGTATTCGGCGAGTTCGGCTTCCAACTGCTGGTGCAGCTCGGTGTCGCCGGTGACCAGGCGCGAACCGGTGGCGCCTGCGCCCCAGATGCGCAGTGCCTGGACACCGCCTTCAATCACGTCGGGGTGCTGGGACAGCCCCAGGTAATCGTTGGACGCAAGGTCCAACTCGGTACCGACGGGAGGACGCGGGCGCAGCGAGCGACGCAGCCCAGCATCGCGGCGCTGCCGTTCGACAGCGTCCAGCCAGGCCAGTGGCGACGTCTCAATCGGAATCTGTGTGGGGGCGCCCATGAGTCTTCAGCCTACGAGACGCGCGACCTCGACCATCGCGGAGCTGATCTGCGCGATCTCATCCGGGGCGCAGATGTATGGCGGCATCGCGTAGACCAGGTTGCGAAACGGACGCAGCCAGACACCGTGCTCTAGGGCAACTGGGGTGGCGACAGACAAATTGACCGGTCGGTCGCATTCGATCACGCCGATCGCGCCGCGTACCCGCACGTCGGTCACCCCTGGCAATGCCCGAGCGGGTTCGAGTCCGGTGGTCAAACCGGAAGCGATCCCGGCGACCGTGCCTCGCCAGTCCTGTTCGAGCAGCAGCTCGACGCTGGCCACCGACACCGCGCAGGCCAGCGGATTCGCCATGAAGGTCGGTCCGTGCATCAGCGCGCCGGCCGCACCGGCGCTGATGGTGTGCGCGATGTCCGTCGTGCACAACGTGGCGGCCAGACTGAGATAACCACCGGTGAGCGCCTTGCCGACGCACATGATGTCCGGGCTCACCCCGGCATGGTCGGCAGCGAAGAGTTCGCCGGTGCGGCCGAAGCCGGTGGCGATCTCGTCGAAGATCAAGAGCACCTCATGGCGCCGACAGAAATCTCGCAGGTCAGCCAGATAGCGCGGGTCGTGGAAGCGCATCCCGCCCGCTCCTTGCACCACCGGTTCGACGACGACGGCCGCCAATTCGGCGGCATGCTGTGCCAGTTGCGCTTCGAACGCCGCACTGTAGGCGGGGTCGTAATCGTGAGGCACGTGCGGCGCGAACACTTGCCGGGCCAGGATGTCGGTCCATAGCGAGTGCATCCCGCCCTCGGGGTCGCAGACGCTCATCGGCGTGAAAGTGTCGCCGTGGTAGCCGCCGCGCCAGGTCATCAGGCGGTGCTTTCCCGGCCGGCCACGACTGCGCCAATACTGCAACGCCATCTTCACCGCGACTTCTACCGCCACCGATCCGGAGTCGCTGAAAAAGACCGTTTCCAAACCGGCCGGGGTGATATCGACGAGCAGTTTGGCCAGCCTGGCCGCCGGTTCGTGGGTCAACCCACCGAACATGACGTGGCTCATCGTGCCCACCTGGGCGCTCACGGCCGCGTCCAGCACTGGGTGCCCATGCCCGTGGACCGAGGTCCACCAGGAGCTCATCGCGTCGAGCACCTCGATCGGCTGGCCGTCGTGGATCAAGGTCAGCCAGGCGCCGCGAGCCGAGACCACTACCAGGTTGGGTGCGGCCGTGGTGCCAATGGTGCTGTAGGGGTGCCACACGTTGGCGGCATCGATCGCACCGATTTGCTCGGGCGTCAAACCGCCCCTCGATGTGTCGGCGGCAGACATGGAATCCGAGGGTAACCGAGCCGAACGCGGCCGCACCGGGGCCCACGCGGCTGCGGGTCGCACAAAGCCCGGACATCGGGAAGCATGCATGACATGGCTTTGCCGAACCAGCACGACCACACGACCGGTTCAGATACCGACGCAACGCCGATCCCCGACCACACCGAGGATCGGCCACCGCAGATCCTCACGCTGCGCATTGCTCCACTGGATGTGATCCTCACGGTCGCGTTCTTGGGCGCGCTACTGGTTGTGGTGACCACGACCAGTTGGCCGTCGCAGCTATTCGCCTTCTCCCAGAACGTGTGCATTTCCGAGGACTGCCCCCCTGTGCCATTCGCCGTCAACTACTACATCTATCCGGTCATGTGGGGCGGCATCGGCGCGGCCGTGGCCGCAGCCGTGATCGGCCCGCTGGTTTCCATGGTGAAGGGCTGGTACATGTCCTTCTGGCCGATCATCGCCATCGCCGTCATCACGGTCACTTCGGTGATCGGGTACGCGCTGACCGGCTTCAGTGAAACCTACTGGCACTGACCGACACGGTTCCCCGAGCGCGGCCAGCAAGGCTGCTGAGACCGAAATCACAACCGCCGATAGGCCACTGACCAGCACAGTCACCGTCCGGTCACGTTAAGACAAAAAATGACCTGGGGACCTGGCGAGCGAACACATCCGTTGTCAAAGTGGCTGTAGTGACTGATGTGAATACAGCGACCTAACCGACTGGTTCACGTTTCCAACTGTCATGCAACGGCGTTAGGTCTCGACGTAGCGGCCATCGCGTGAGTCATGGAACAGCGGCGGACGCGCGAAGTCACCGCGCTGAGGCACAGGAGGCCCACAAGAGGGCCTGGGAGAGCCTAGGAGATTGGAATCCCGATGAAACGCATCTACGCCTTCGCGATCGGTTTGGTGATGATGGCGGCCCCGATGGCGGCCGCCCCGGGCATCGCGGCCGCCGACCCCAGTGTCCGGCCGGTGGACTACCAGCAGGCAACCGACGTCGTGGTCGCGCGCGGACTTTCGCAGCGCGGCGTGCCGTTCTCCTGGGCCGGCGGCGGTATCACGGGTCCGTCCCGCGGCAAGGGGACGGGCATCTACACCGTCGGATTCGACGCGTCGGGGTTGATCCAATACGCCTACGCCGGCGCTGGGATCAAGCTGCCGCGCTCCTCCGGTGAGATGTACAAAGTCGGCCAGAAGGTCCTGCCGCAGCAGGCCCGCAAGGCCGACCTGCTCTTCTACGGCCCCGAGGGCACCCAGAGCGTGGCGATGTACCTCGGAAACGGGCAGATGTTGGAGGTGGGCGACGTCGTGCAGGTCTCGCCGGTACGCACCACCGACATGATGCCTTACCTAGTCCGGATCATCGGCGCTTCGCAAGCGCCGTTGCAGCAGACACCGCTGCCGCAGACCCCGCTTCGACAGGCACCGCTGCAGCAGGTGCCGACTCAGCAGGCACCGCTGCAACAGGCACCCGCCCAACAGTTGCCGACTCAGCAGGCACCGCTGCAGGCACCGACCCGCCAGGCGCCGACCCAACAAGTCCCCCTGCAACAGCTGCCGACCCAGCAATCCCCAGTTCAGCAGGCACCGACACAGTTGGTGCCGCTGCAGCCGGCTCCGGCCACCACCGCGCGGTAACCGACCGTCAACCTGGGTAGTTCCCAACCCACGCCACCTGCATCTCTCGCTGACATCGCTGCTCAGCGAGGGAAGCAGGTGGCTTTTCGGTAAATTGTCAGTCGACCATGCAGACGCTGACACCGCCCACATCACCGACCGCCGCCGCGGCGCCGGTCGCTATGGGGACCCGAAAAACCGGCTTTTACCGCCATGATCTGGACGGTTTGCGCGGTATCGCGATCGCCCTCGTAGCCATATTCCACGTTTGGTTCGGCCGGGTTTCCGGCGGAGTGGACGTCTTCTTGGCGCTATCGGGGTTCTTTTTCGGCGGCAAGATTCTGCGCACCGCCCTGAATCCGAGTCTGAAGCTCTCACCGATAACTGAGCTGATCCGGCTGATCCGCCGGCTGCTGCCGGCCATGGTCGTGGTCCTAGCCGCCTGTGCGTTGCTCACCATCCTGGTTCAACCGCAGACCCGATGGGAAGCGTTCGCCGACCAGAGCCTGGCCAGTCTGGGCTACTACCAGAACTGGGAACTGGCCAACTCTGCCGCGGACTACCTGCGCGCCGGCGAAGCGGTCAGCCCGCTACAGCACATCTGGTCGATGTCGGTGCAGGGCCAGTTCTATCTGGCCTTCCTGCTTTTGATCACCGGGTGCACCTTTTTGTTCCGGCGTCTGCTCGGCACCCATCTGCGGACCATGTTCGTGGTGCTGCTCAGCGCGCTCACGATCGCGTCCTTTGTTTATGCGATCATCGCCCACCAGGCCTACCAGCCGACCGCGTACTACAACAGCTTTGCGCGGGCCTGGGAGCTGCTCCTGGGGGCGCTGGTGGGTGCGCTGGTGCCCTACATTCGCTGGCCGATGTGGCTGCGCACCATCGCGGCCACCGTGGGGTTGGCGATAGTCCTGTCGTGCGGCGCCCTGATCAACGGCGTCAAAGAATTTCCTGGCCCATGGGCGTTGGTACCAGTCGGCGCCGCGATGCTGATGATCATGGCTGGGGCCAACCGGCAGGCCCATCCGAGCACCCGCGACCGTCTTCCGCTACCCAATCGACTGCTGGCCGCCGGGCCACTGGTGACGCTCGGCGCGATGGCCTACTCGCTGTACCTATGGCACTGGCCGCTGCTGATCTTCTGGCTCTCCTACACCGGCCACCGGCACGCAAACTTCATCGAGGGTGCAGCGATACTGCTGGTATCGGGAGTACTGGCATTTCTGACCACTCGCCACGTCGAAGACCCATTGCGGTATCGCGCGCCGTCGGGCACCGCCGCCGCAGTCAAGACGCAAGCGATTCCCTGGCAGCTCCGGTTGCGCCGGCCGACCATCGCGATGGGGTCGGTCGTGGTGTTGCTGGGCGTCACCCTGACCGCTACGTCGTTCACCTGGCGAGAGCACGTGATCGTCGAACGCGCCTCCGGCAAAGAGCTCCGGGGACTCAGCGCCAACGACTATCCCGGAGCACGTGCCCTGACCGACCATGTCCGGGTGCCCAAACTGCGGATGCGCCCCACCGTGTTCGAAGCCAAAGGCGACTTTCCCGCTTCCACTCGAGACGGCTGCATCAGTGACTTCGTCAATCCGGCGCTGGTCAATTGCACCTACGGCGATGTGGACGCTTCCCGGACCATCGCGCTCGCCGGAGGTTCGCACGCCGAACATTGGCTTCCGGCACTGGATCTACTCGGGCGTCTGCATCACTTCAAGGTGGTGACGTACCTCAAGATGGGCTGCCCGCTGTCCACCGAAGAAGTCCCGCTGATCATGGGCAACAACGCCCCGTACCCGCAGTGCCGCGAGTGGGTGCAGAAGACGATGGAGAAACTGGTCACCGACCGTCCCGACTATGTGTTCACCACGTCGACACGGCCGTGGAACATCAAGCCGGGCGACGTCATGCCGGCCACCTACATCGGTATCTGGCAAACATTTGCCGACAACAACATTCCCGTCCTCGCGGTTCGGGACACCCCCTGGATGGTCAAGGACGGCCAGCCGTTCAAACCGGCGGACTGCCTGGCCAAGGGGGGCGATGCGCAGTCCTGCGGAATCAAGCGCTCTGAACTGCTGTCGGACTACAACACCACGTTGGCTTTCGTAGACCGGTTCCCGAACCTCAAACCGATCGACATGTCAGACGCGATATGTCGGCCCGACTACTGTCGCGCGGTCGAGGGAAATGTGCTGATCTACCGTGACGCTCACCACATGACACCCACCTATGCCCGCACCATGGCCCCCGAACTCGGGCGGCAGATCGCAGCAATCACCGGCTGGTGGTGAGATCCGCCCTCGCCTGTCCGGCCGCGCCGGCCCGACAGGGCGCCGGGCTTGTCAGCGCGAAATACGCGGACCAACCCCCAACGCGGATAAGGTCATACGATGTCGCCGAACAACGCCGTGGACTCTGGCGTAACGCCACCTCCGCTGCCCACCGTATGGCCGGGCAGCGCGTATCCACTGGGAGCCACCTATGACGGCGCCGGCACCAACTTTTCGCTCTTTTCCGAAATCGCCGACCGGGTCGACCTCTGCCTGATCGCCGACGACGATAGCGAATCGCGGATCTCTCTCGAGGAGGTCGACGGATACGTCTGGCACGCCTATCTCCCCAACATCAGCCCCGGCCAGCGCTACGGCTTTCGGGTCTACGGGCCATTCGACCCCGCGGCCGGGCACCGCTGTGACCCGAGCAAGCTGCTGCTCGACCCGTACGGGAAGGCGTTCGACGGCGATTTCACCTTCGGGCAGGCGCTGTTCTCCTATGACATGAAGACTGTCGACCTGGGCTCGGCCGACCCCGGTATCCCTCCCATGGTCGACTCCCTGGGCTCCACCATGACAAGTGTGGTGATCAACCCGTTCTTCGACTGGGGTTATGACCGGGCTCCGATGATTCCCTACCACGAGACCGTCATCTACGAAGCCCACGTCAAAGGCATGACCCAGACCCATCCGGACATCCCCGAGGAACTTCGCAGCACCTACGCTGGGCTGGCCCACCCGGCGATCATCGACCACCTGAAGTCCCTCAATGTCACCACCATCGAACTGATGCCGGTGCACCAATTCATGCACGACTCGCGACTGCTGGACCTAGGCCTACGGAACTACTGGGGCTACAACACCTTTGGATTCTTCGCCCCGCACAACCAATACGCAGCCAACCGCCAAGCCGGCAGCGCGGTGGGAGAGTTCAAGTCCATGGTGCGCAGCCTGCACGAAGCAGGCATCGAGGTCATCCTCGACGTCGTGTACAACCACACCGCCGAAGGCAATCGCCTCGGCCCAACGATCAACTTCCGCGGTATCGACAACTCCGCGTACTACCGGCTGGTTGACTCCGACCTGCGCTGGTACAAGGACTACACCGGCACCGGCAACAGCCTCAACGCCCGCCACCCCCACGTGCTGCAGCTGATCATGGACTCGCTGCGCTACTGGGTGATCGAGATGCACGTCGACGGATTCCGCTTCGACCTGGCCGCGACTTTGGCCCGCGAGTTGCACGACGTAGACCGACTGAGCGCGTTTTTCGACCTGGTGCAGCAGGATCCGGTGGTCAGCCAGGTCAAGTTGATTGCCGAGCCGTGGGACGTCGGCGAAGGTGGCTACCAGGTCGGCAACTTTCCCGGTTTGTGGACGGAGTGGAACGGGAAATACCGCGATACTGTGCGTGACTACTGGCGGGGCGAGCCCGCAACCCTTGGCGAATTCGCTTCCCGGCTGACCGGGTCGTCGGATCTCTATGAGGCGACCGGTCGACGGCCGAGCGCCAGCATCAACTTCGTCACCGCTCATGATGGGTTCACCCTCAACGACCTGGTCTCTTACAACGAAAAGCACAACAGCGCCAACGGCGAAGACAATCGTGACGGGGAAAGTCACAACCGCTCTTGGAACTGCGGCATCGAGGGCCCCACCGACGATCCCGACATCGTGGCGCTGCGCTACCGCCAAATGCGCAACTTCTGGGCCACCTTGATGGTCAGCCAGGGCACACCGATGATTGCCCATGGCGACGAAATCGGGCGCACCCAACAGGGCAACAACAATGTCTACTGCCAGGACTCCGAAATATCGTGGATGGACTGGTCATTGGTTGAAGCGAATGCCGACCTGCTGGCATTCGCCCGCAAGGTGACCACGTTGCGCAGAAACCATCCGGTCTTTCGTCGGCGACGGTTTTTCGAGGGTGAGCCGATCCGAACCGGCGACGAGGTGCGAGACATCGCCTGGCTGACCCCGAGCGGCCAGGAGATGTTGCACGACGATTGGAACCGCAGCTTCCACAAGTGCGTTGCGGTGTTCCTCAACGGTGAGGCGATCACCGCACCCAACGCCCGCGGTGAACGAGTCGTTGACAACTCATTTCTGTTGTGCTTCAACGCCCATGACGAAACGGTGGAGTTCGTCATGCCGCACGATGACTATGCCAACGAATGGACGGTGGAGCTGGACACCAACCATCCAGCCGGCGATGCCGACGCGGTGGTGAAGGCCGAAGACACCGTATCTGTGCCCGGCCGTTCGCTGATCTTGCTGCGTAAGACCGCGTAGCCCATGGGCTTTCCCGTCCTGTCCACCTACCGACTACAGCTGCGCGGCCCATCAAGCGGATTCGGATTTACTTTCGCAGACGCCGAGAATGTGCTGGATTACCTCAGCGAGCTTGGTGTTTCCCATCTTTACCTGTCCCCTATCCTGACCGCCGTAGCGGGGTCCTCCCACGGCTATGACGTCACCGACCCGACCACGGTGTCAGCCGAGCTCGGCGGCCTCGACGGCTTGGCGCGGCTATCCGCGGCGGCGCGGGCTCGCGGCATGGGCCTGATTGTGGACATCGTGCCCAACCACGTGGGTGTCGATCGGCCGCAACAGAACATGTGGTGGTGGGATGTGCTGCGTCACGGCCGCAACTCCGAGTATGCGGGGTATTTCGACATCGACTGGGATCTCGACGAGCACGGTCGAATCGTGCTGCCGGTGCTGGGTTCTGACGCAGACGTGGCCGACCTGTTGGTCGACGGGGACCTGCTGCGGCTGGGCTCGCTGGCATTCCCCATCGCTGCGGGTACCGGTACCGGCACCGGAGCCGAGGTGCATGAGCGCCAGCACTACCGATTGGTGGGCTGGCGACGCGGCCTGTGCGGTTATCGCCGGTTTTTCTCGATCACCTCGTTGGCCGGGCTACGCCAAGAGGATCGCGCGGTTTTCGATGCCAGCCATGTCGAGATCGCACGTTGGTTCGCCGACGGACTCGTCGATGGTCTTCGTATCGACCACCCCGATGGGCTGTCCGATCCCTGCGGCTATCTGCAATGGCTGCGCGAACTGGTCGGCCAGCAGGCCTGGATTGTGATCGAGAAGATCCTGGCCGCCGACGAGGCGTTGAAGCCCACGCTGCCGGTGGACGGCACAACGGGCTATGACGTGCTACGAGAACTCGGCGGACTCTTCGCCGACCCGGCCGGAGCGGCAGAGCTCACCGCGCTGGTCGAGTCCGCCGACGTGGACTACCAGGCCATGGCGGCACTGTTGGCCGATCTCAAGATCCGGGCGACAACCGACACCCTGTCCAGCGAATTGAGCCGGTTGAGACGAAGCATTGCCGCAACGGCCGGCCGGGATCATCCGCTGCTGGGTGAGGCGGTGGCCGCGTTGCTTACCCATATCGGCGTCTACCGCTGCGACTACCCCGGGCTGGCCTCGATCATGCCGACCGCGATCGCCGAAACCTGTATTGCGGCACCCGAATTAGGCCCGCCGCTGCAGCTGGTGGCGATGGCTTTGGCCCACGGCGGCGAACCCGCCAACCGGCTGCAGCAACTGTGCGGCGCGGTGACCGCCAAGGCCGTCGAGGACTGCTTGTTCTACCGAGACGCCCGGCTGGTGTCACTCAACGAGGTGGGTGGCGAGCCGCACCGGTTTGGAGTCAGCGCCGCAGAGTTTCATCACAGTGCGGCCACCCGCACCCGGATGTGGCCGCAGACCATGACGACGTTGACCACCCACGACACCAAACGCGGCGAAGACGTGCGAGCGAGAATCAGCGTGTTGTCCCAGGTTCCGTCACTATGGGCCGAATTCGTCGCCCGCGCCGAAAGCCAAGCCCCCTCCCCTGACCGAGCAACGGGACAGTTCCTGTGGCAGAACATCTTCGGCGTCTGGCCGGTCACCGGGGAAGTCAGCGAGCAGCTGCGCGACCGGCTGCACAGCTACGCGGAGAAAGCGATTCGGGAAGCGGCTTGGCACACCAGCTGGAACGACCCGGACTCCACTTTCGAAGACGCGGTACACCGGTGGCTGGACGCTGTCCTGGATGGTCCGGTGGCCGGGCAGCTGACCCAACTCGTGGATCGCCTCAATCCCCATGCCGCCAGTGACGCGCTGGGCCAGAAGCTGCTCGCGCTGACCGTGCCCGGGATACCCGACGTTTATCAAGGCACCGAGCTGTGGGAGGACAGCCTGGTCGATCCGGACAACCGGCGCCCCGTCGACTACGCCGCCCGCCGAGCCGCGCTGCGAGAGTTGCGGCATCCCAAGATCCGGGTCGTAAGCACGGCCCTTCGAATGCGGCGTTCCCACCCGGAGTGCTTCCTGCGCGGCGCCTACATTCCGGTGCTTGCCAGTGGCACCGCCGAAGATCACATCGTGGCGTTTCGCCGTGGCGAGGACATCCTGGTCGCGGTGACCCGCTGGACGGTAGGACTGCAAGAAAATGGCTGGGATGACACGGTATTGCCGTTGCCCGAGGGGTCCTGGACCGACACTCTCACCGGCGCCTTGGCAAGCGGGCCGGCACCTGCCGCCGAACTGTTCTCTGAGCTGCCCGTCGTCCTGTTGGAGCGCCAAGCATGACTGAATTCCGGGTGTGGGCGCCCAAGCCCGAATTGGTGCGGCTAGATGTCGAGGGCGGCGTGTACCCGATGAGGCGCACCGACGACGGCTGGTGGCACACCGCGATCGAGACTGCGCCAGCTGCCCGCTACGGATTTCTGCTCGACGATGACCCCAAGGTGCTGCCCGACCCCAGATCTGCCCGCCAGCCCGATGGGGTGCACGCCTGCTCCCAGCTGTGGAACCCCGCCGCGGCCACCTGGACCGACGGCGCCTGGACCGGTCGCTCCGTGACCGGCGCGGTGATCTACGAGCTGCATGTCGGCACCTTCACCGCCGCGGGCACATTTGACTCCGCCATCGAGAAGCTGGACTACCTAGTCGATCTCGGGATCGACTTCGTCGAGCTGATGCCGGTGAACTCCTTTGCCGGCACTCACGGCTGGGGATATGACGGTGTGCTCTGGTACAGCGTCCACGAGCCCTACGGCGGCCCCGCCGGACTGGTCCGGTTCGTCGACGCTTGCCATGCGCGCGGTCTGGGAGTGCTGATCGATGCGGTGTTCAACCATCTCGGGCCTTCGGGAAACTATCTGCCCCGATTCGGGCCTTACCTGTCCTCGGCGAGCAACCCGTGGGGGGAAGGCATCAATATCGCCGACGCCGACTCGGACGAGGTTCGCCGCTACATCATCGGCGCCGCGCTGCGCTGGATGCGCGAATTCCATGCCGACGGTCTGCGGCTGGACGCCGTCCACGCGTTGGTGGACACCACCGCAGTACCCATCCTCGAAGAACTGGCCACCGAGACCGACTGGCTGTCAAAGCAAGTCGGTCGCCCGCTGTCGCTGGTCGCCGAGAGCGACCTCAACGATCCGCGGCTGATCACCCCGCGCGATGGTGGTGGCTACGGGATCACCGCGCAATGGGACGACGACATCCATCACGCGATTCACACAGCGGTTTCCGGGGAACGCCAGGGTTACTATGCGGACTTCGGCGCCAATTCCGATTCGATGGCCACGCTGGCACACACACTTCGTCGGGGCTTCTTCCACGCCGGTACCTATTCGTCGTTCCGGCGCCGCCGCCACGGACGTCCGCTGGACACGGCCACGATTCCGGCCACCCGTCTGCTCGCCTACACCTGCACCCATGATCAGGTCGGCAATCGTGCGCTTGGCGACCGCCCTTCACAAAACCTGACCAGCGGCCAGCTGGCCATCAAAGCCGCATTGGTACTCGGTTCGCCCTACACGGCGATGCTGTTCATGGGCGAGGAATGGGGGGCCAGCAGTCCTTTTCAGTTCTTCAGCTCGCACCCCGAGCCCGAGTTGGCGGTTGCCACCGCGCAGGGACGCAAAGCGGAGTTCGCCGAGCACGGATGGGATGCCGACGAGATCCCCGATCCCCAAGATCCGCAGACTTTTCTGCGCTCCAAACTGGTTTGGGGCGAAGGCGATTCAGGCGAGCATGCCCAGCTACTGCGCTTCTACCGCGATCTGATCGCGTTGCGACACCACGAGACCGACCTGGCCGATCCGTGGCTGGACCACCTGGTGATCGACTATGACGAGCAGCAGAGCTGGATCATCATGCGCCGCAGCCGGTTTGGCATTGCGTGCAATCTCGGTACCGAGGCGACGACGGTGCCGCTATCCGGTGCGCTGGTGCTGGGTTGGGGTGAGCCGAACACCAGCGACTCCGGCACCGAACTAGCCGGGCATTCGGTTGCGGTGCTGCGCTGTGACCAATCGACGGCGCCCGCCGAGCCCGCCTGAGCGTCGTCGCCGCTAGACGGTGGGGCGCCCGGTGCGCTGTATCGCCTCGGCAATCGCATCGGCAAGAGGCTCGATCTCTTCGGCGCTTAGACCCGCAATGGTGACCCGTATCCCCGGCGCGCTACGGATCCGGAACCGCGCGCCCGGCGCAGCGGCCCAACCCCGGTTCAGCAGGCGGGTAATCGCCGCGGTTTCGTCGGGGACGGGAATCCAGACATTGAGCCCAGACCGGCCATGTGCGGCGACACCGCGGGCGGACAGCGCGGCGCACAACCGGCCGCGGGCGTCTGCGTAGCGCTCCTGCGCCTGGCGAACCAGCCCGGTAGCGGCATCGTCAGCGAAGAGCCGCACGGCGAGATCCTGCAGAATGTGGCTCACCCAGCCCGGCCCTAGGCGCAGCCGCCCGTGCACCCGCTCGACCGTGCGCTGGTCCCCGGCCAACACGGCAAGCCGTAGATCCGGCCCATAGGCCTTGGCCGCCGACCGGACGAAGGCCCAGTGCTGCGTCGCCCCGGCCAGGGTGTGCAGGGGTACGCCGGCGATGCCGGCGCAATAATCGTCCTCAACCAGCAGCACCTCCTCAGCACCCTGGCTCAACACCTCACGCAGCTCCTCGGCCCGGGCCGCCGACAGCGCCGCTCCGGTTGGGTTTTGCGCGCGACTGGTGACCACGACCGCCCTCACCCCGCGGCCCAGCGCCCGCTGCAGGTCAGCAACCAGCGGACCGTCGTCGTCGACGCCCATCGGCTCAACGGGAAGCCCAAGTGCGGCAAGGAGATCCAGGAGGTTTGCCCAGCCCGGGTCCTCGACGGCAACCCGGTCCCCCGGGCGCAGATTCGCGCTCAGCGCTCGCTCGATACCGTCCAGCGCACCGTTGGTCACCGCGAGATGGTCGGCCGCTACACCGTCGGCCGCCAAAGCGGCTCGAGCGTAGTCGACCAGCTCCGCTGACATTGCCGGAGCACCGTAGAGCAACGGCAGCACCGAACCGTCCGGCCATCCGACGGCGGCCAGCGGCAATAGCTCGGGGGCCGGGTTGCCGGTCGAGAGATCTCGCGCGCCGGCAGGCACCCCAAGGTCAAGCGAGGACCGGGGCGTGGATGCCGGCCGGTCGCGCACCCTGGTCCCGCGCCGTCCCGCGGTTTCGACCGTCCCGCGATCACGCAACAGGCGGTAGGCCGCGGCCACGGTGTTGGGATTCACACCCAGCTGACCGGCGACTTCGCGGATCGACGGCAGAGCGTCGCCGGGCGCCAAGCCGCCCTGGGAGATGGCCGATTCAATGCTGGCCGCTATGGACTCGGCGCCACCACCCGCTCTCCTATATTGTACTGGCATAGTTACTAATATGTACTAGTACATATTGAACAGGCAACCACATGACCACTTCCTACGGCCCGACGGCACGCACCACTCCCACCCGCTACCGGGAGCGAGCACGCTACGACAGCGAGACCGTCCATCGAATCCTCGATGAGGCCTTGATCTGCCACTTGGGATACATCCGGGACGGCGAGCCGGTGGTCTTGCCAACCACCCACACACGCCGCGGCGAAACGCTCTACATCCATGGGTCCACCGGCAGCGGCCCAATGCTCGCGGCAAGGGTCGCCGAACTGCCCCTCTGCATCACCGTCACCCTCGTGGACGGGCTGGTGCTGGCCCGCTCGGCAATGCACCATTCCCTGAACTACCGCTCGGTGATGGTGTTGGGCACCGCGCGTGTGGTGGAAGACCCGGACGAGAAGCTGCTGGCCTTGCATGCGCTACTCGACCACATCCAAGCCGGGCGCGCCGCGGACTGCCGGGGCCCGAACCCGCGTGAACTAGCCGCCACCACAGCGCTCAGGGCCGGAACCCCGGAGCCCGCCGCGGATCTAGACCCCGCTACCCCACTGCCGGCCTATCTGCGGTGACCGCGCCGCCCCCGCGCCGGGCTGCGGTTACAGGAGGTACCGGTATGCCGGCGAACCCGGGGCAAGGGGTTCCACGTGAACTTCGGTCTCACGCATCCGAGCCAGCAGGCCATCGAGATTCGCCGCAGACCCCAGCTCGACACCGACCAGCGCCTCACCGGTTTCCCGGTTGTTGCGCTTGACGTACTCGAACAAGGTGATGTCGTCGTTGGGACCAAGCACCTCGTCGAGGAATCGTCGCAACGCGCCGGGTTCTTGTGGGAAGTCCACCAAGAAGTAGTGCTTGAGGCCCAGGTGCACCAGCGAACGCTCCAGGATCTCCCCGTAGCGGGAGACGTCGTTGTTGCCCCCCGAGATCAGGCACACCACGGTCGATCCGGGTTCGATATCGGCTTCCAGCAATCCCGCGACCGACAATGCTCCCGCGGGTTCGGCGATGATGCCCTCGTGCTGATAGAGGTCAAGCATCGCCGTGCAGACCGCACCTTCGTCAACGGTGGTGATCGACACCATGTCGCAGGCCGCGGACAATGCCGCATAGGGCAGCGCCCCCGCCCGATTCACCGCCGCGCCGTCGACGAATTGGTCAACATGGTCCAGCGTGACCGGTTCACCCGCTGCCAGCGCAGCCATCATTGCGGCGGCCCCAGCGGGCTCGATGCCCAGCACCGCCGTCTTGGTCGTCCGCTCCGCCAGGTAGGAGGTGATGCCGGCGATGCAGCCGCCACCACCGACCGGGACCACCACCAGGTCGGGCTCCGCATCGAGTTCGGCGAGCAGTTCGACGGCGATGGTGCCCTGTCCGGCCATCGTGCGCAGGTCATCGTAGGGCGGCACGAGAGTCGCACCGGTACGTTCGACATCCTCACGAGCCGCGGCGGCGGCAAGATCGTAGGTCTCCCCACCAACGATCAGGTCGATGAACTCTCCACCGTGGTAGCGGATGCGATCCCGCTTCTGTTTGGGCGTCTTGGCCGGTACATAAACCCGACCGCGCACACCCAGGGTTTTGCAGGCGAAAGCGAAGCCTTGTGCGTGGTTGCCCGCCGAAGAGCACACCACGCCCGCGGCCAGCTCCTCGGCCGTTAGCTGAACCAGCAGGTTATAGGCGCCGCGCAACTTGTAGGACCGTACGATCTGCAAGTCCTCGCGCTTGAGGTAGACCGTCGCGCCGGTGATGTCGGACAACCGCTCGCACAGCTGCAGCGGGGTGGGGGTAATGACGGGGGCGATCCGCTCAGCAGCGTTGTCGATATCAGCCGCAGACAGCGGCGACCTGCTTGGAGTCTGACTCAGTTCGGCGGACACCGGTCAATGGTGCCATGCCGACCAATAAGCAACTCAGCTCACCGGCGTCAGCACAAAAACTGGAATCTGACGGTCGGTCTTTTTCTGGTATTCGGCGTAGTCCGGCCACACCCCTACAGCCCGTTCCCACCAAATCGACTTCTCGTGATCGAACACCTCACGAGCGTCATAGTCGCGGATGACAGTGCCGTCCTGAAGCTCGACTCGAGGATTCTGCACGACGTTGTAGCACCAAACCGGGTTTTTGGGGGCCCCACCCAGCGATGCGACGATCGCATACTCCCCGTTGTGCTCGACGCGCATCAGCGGGGTCTTGCGCAGTTTGCCGCTCTTGGCCCCGACGGTGGTCAGTAGCACTACCGGTTTCCCTTGTAACTGTGTGCCCTCGGTACCACCCGATTCCAAGTATTTGTCGGCCTGTTCACGAGACCAGTCGAGTGGGCTGGGTGCGTATTCACCTTCTAGCGGCATACGCACCACTCTAGGCCGTGCGCCCCCGCACCCCGCCGCGATCAGCGCCGCCGACACCAAATTTTCGGTGACCCGAAAATCAGAGTGGGGTAGGCTGAAACCATGACCACGGCAGAACGATTCTCGACGTTCGCCGCCGCGAACCGAGGCGATGTGCTGATCGCGGGCGTGCCCTGGCCTCGGCACAAGCTGTTTGCCGTGATAGCCGGGCTGGTCACCGTCGTGCTTGTCGGCGCGATCACCAGCAGCGCGGCACCGTCCGTTCTGGGTGCGACCGCCGTCGGGGTCGTCGTTGCGGTGGCGCTCAAGATGATCGCCAAGGACATCGACTAGTCGCGGTTCAGCGCGTCCTGGCCAACTCGGCGATCGTGTTAACCCGTCGTGTCGCCGTAGCGACCTCGTCCGCGAACTGTCGCCGGCGCCGAGAAATGTCCGCAAAATCGGCCCCATCCACCAGCTCGCGATGGCGAGCAAGCCGCAGCGCGGTCTTGAAAAGTTCCATCGACCTCGACTCGGCGTTGGCGATGCGGCGCTGCAACTCCCACTGCTTACCGACATCCAGACATTCGGCCAGGAAGGCCTCTTCGTCGAACGACTCATCCTCGAGGGCGGCCAGTCGATCGGCGACGATGTGATAGGCGTCCAGGAACGGACGCAACACCAAATGCGCCAGCAGCAAGTCGGCCGATTCCAGCAGTTCGCGGACATCGGCCGTGTTGACGGCCTTGGTGATGTCTTCCACCGGCCCGATCAGGCGCACCTCGTCGGCCAGGTCCTTCTCGAACTGCGCGCGCGCCGAGAATAAGAACTCGAACTTCAGCAACTCACGCAGCCGCAACGCCTCGTCGCGCACCGTCGCCGGTGCAACCGAGCTATCCGCCGACATCACCGATATCTCGGCGGCGGCAAGCAACGCCATCTCAGCGATGGCGCGATCAACCAGAATGTGGATCGCGGTGTTGCGATAGAACGCGGCGACGAGGTGTTGATCTTCGCCGATACCCCACACGGCTTCGGTACCAGCGTCATAAACCCGCACGACCCCGGAGGCCACCATCTGGTGCAAGGTCCATCGGATCGTCGAACGGTTGGTCAGGTCGGCCGCACCGGCCACCGCCCAGTTGCGGGCGGCGATGTAGCTCGCCAGCGGGCGCACCGTGGCCAGCACTTCGCTGATCGACAATGACCGATCCGCGCCCAACAGCGCGAGACTTACCACCGCGGTGGGTGTCACCGGGGTGGCCCGGTTGATCCGGTGCTCCACATCCAGGGCAATGCGTTCTATTTCGGTCCCGGTCCCCGATTCGTCGGTACGCAG
This sequence comes from Mycobacterium liflandii, assembly GCF_022354805.1. Taxonomy (NCBI): domain Bacteria; kingdom Bacillati; phylum Actinomycetota; class Actinomycetes; order Mycobacteriales; family Mycobacteriaceae; genus Mycobacterium; species Mycobacterium liflandii. Next base: position 4,034,425 of record NZ_CP023138.1, read on the forward strand.
TTCTTCCAGCCGCTTGCGCAGCGGCAATGGCTCACCGAAGTCCAGGTACGCACGTCCGACGCGCTCCCCCTGCTGGCGAGCCAACCGGACCAGGAATCGCAGGTCTTCGGGCCGCTTCACCGCACCGTAGGCCTCGGTCGTCATGGCCTCAACCTCGTGCAACTGGTCGTACACGATGGACGTGGGCACCAAATACACCTCGGGACCGTCGATTTCATCGACCGCGTCGGCGATGTAGCGCAGGATGCCGAATACCGGCGGCCGCAACTTGCCCGTCCTGGTCCGCCCACCCTCGATCGACCAGGTCAGATTCGCATGGTTCTGCACCAACTGTGCGGCGTAGGCCCGCAGCACAAAGCGATAAACCGGAATGTCTTTGGTTTGGCGCCGGATGAAAATCGCACCGGTCCGCTTGGCCCAGGCACCCATTGGAAAGAAGTTCAGATTCGCACCACCGAACGTCAGCGCCGGCGAGAGCCGATTGGCCTGAATCACTTCCGGAAGCAGCATGCCGTCCAGGTAGGAGCGATGCGAGAAGGCGAACGCCAACGTCGCCTTGCGGTCCAGCTTGCGCAGCTGGGCGATCTGATCTTCGTCGACCAGCACGTCGTAGGCCCGCATCAGCCAACGACTGAAACCGCGCCAGGCCTGCACTGCGCGCTCATCGAGCGTGGCCGCCATCTCGCGGAGATACCCCGCGGCCTCCGCACGCACCCCGTCGGGATCGCGCCCGAGTTCGGCGGCCAGCTTGGCAAGCCGCTCGTCATACCATGGGGCACTCATCAGCTCAGCGACCTCGGCCGCGTCAGTCGACAGCGGCGATATCGATTCATCGATAATCCCACTGCGCTGCAACAGCTTTCGCGCTCCGACCCGACCAACCTCGCGCGCAGTCATCAGTGGCCCCTTCATCACGCCGGTTGTACCGTTGCCGCGGACGCGGGTTCGTGGACGTGAGGTCCCGGCTTGGCCGCATAGAGTTCTTCGATCTCGGCCGCGTATTTCGTCACGATCGGCCGGCGCTTGAGCTTCATGGTCAGCGTTATCTCGTCTCCCCGGGTTCCCACAGTGTCGGCAATATGCGGAAGCGCTTGATCTGTTCCACCCGCGATAGTTTGGCGTTGCCTTCGACCACGCCCGCGGCGATCCGGGCAATCACTGCTGGGTCAGCGGCAAGCGCGGCCGGCGACGCATCCGAAATCCCGTGCTGGGCCGCGTAGGGCCCCACCGAGTCGGCATCGAAGACCAGCAGCGCAGTGTTGTACGGACGACCGTCACCGATCGCGATCAGCACGCCCACCATCGGACAGGCCGCCAAGATGGTGTTCTCAATGTTTGCCGGCGACATGTTCTTTCCGGCCGCGTTGATGATCAGCTCCTTCTTGCGATCCACCACCCGCAGGTAGCCGTCCGCATCGACATCGAAGATGTCACCGGTGTGCAACCAGCCATCCTCGTCGATGGCCTCCGCGGTCTTGGCGGCTTCTTTGCGGTAGCCCTTCATCACTAGCGGACCGCGAACCAGGTACTCGCCGTCATCGGCGATCTTGCCTTCCAATCCGGGCAGCAGCTTGCCGACGCTACCCAGTCGCGCATCGCGCGGATGGCTGGCGGTGGCAACGCAACTCAGCTCGGACATTCCCCAGATCTCCGTTATCGGAATGCCGATACCGCAGAAGAATCCCAAAGTCTCCTTGGGGATCGGCGCCGCTCCTGAGACCGCCCACCGGAGTTCGCCGAATCCCAGCCGTTCGCGCAACTTCGACAGCACCAACTCGTCGGCCTTGGTCCATTCGTCGACCACCTCGGCTGACATCGGTTCATCGGCAAGCATGGCCTCTGCGCGCTTGGCGGCCACTGACATCGCCCAGATCAGGGCCTGTTTCTTCATCTCATCGGTCTCGTGGCTGATCGTGAATTCGATGCCGGCCTTGAGCTTCTCCCAGACCCGCGGCACCGCGCACCACACGGTGGGTCGCACATCGGGCAGGGCGGAGACGATCGCCCGTCCGTCGGCCACCGCGGTGACCTGGGTGCCGAACATCTCCTGCAGATACAGGCCGGTCATCCGGTCGGCGATGTGCGCGGTCGGGAGGAAGGAGGTAACCCGGTCACCGAACTGAATGCCGAACACCTCCTCGATGGCGAACCCCTCGAACAGCAGGTTGGCGTGGGTCATCTCGACCCCTTTGGGGTTCCCGGTGGTACCGGACGTGTAGATCAGGGTCACCACGTCATCGGGCTGCACTGCTGCCCATGTCGCCTCGAAATCGAAGTCGTCCGGCGCGGCCGCGTACAGCTCCTGCACCGACATGGTGCCCTCCGGCGCGCCGTCGATGCAGACGATGTGCTCGATGGATGCGCCGCTAGCACGGATGCGGTCGACGTATTGCTCCTCGCAGATCACGACCTTGGTGCCAGCGTTGTCGAACACATAGGTCAACTGTTCGGCGGGCAACGTGTTGTACACCGAGAACGACGTGGCGCCAACGTGTTGCGCGCCGACTTCGAGTGGGTAGAACTCGACCCGGTTGGCCATCATCAGCGAAACGGTGTCCCCGCGTCCCACCCCCAGCCCCGCGAGGCCGCCGGCTACCTGCCGCACCTGGTCGGCATACTCTCTCCAGGTCAGCGTCTGGGCGCCCCCCGGCGTCCGGAGTGCGATGGCATCCGGATCGATCGCGGCGCTGCGCTGGAACGCCTCGCACATGGTGGTCGAACGCTCGGTTGGGGTCATTTCCGTCCTCCTTGATCGACCGGCGCTCCATCGCTGAGCCTACGTCCGCGACACACCAAGCGTCACGCTGGTGTTGCGCCCAAAAACGAGCGTCACGCTAGCCTGACGCTGGGCGCCAGCCCGCCGTCAGCTGCCCAGGCAGCCGGGACCGAGCAGCTCTTTCAGATCGCCCATCAACGCCGGCGATGGCGTGACCCGTAGTGACTGGTCGAGCTCCAGCGTGGTGATCCGATCCCCACTGATCAGCCGCAGATGCACCTGAGACGTACCCGGGTGCCGAGCCAGCACCTGTTTGAGTGCGGTGACCTTGTCGATGGTGCACTGCCGGGTGGGCAGGCTCACGGCCAGCGGCCGATCCGCCTGGGCATTGGAAAAGTCGGGCACCACGAGCTCGTTGGCGATCAAGCTGATGCGGTCGTCGCGAATCGCGACCTTGGCGTTGACCAGCACCACGGCGTCGTCGGCGATATCGGCGCCATAGTTGGAGTAGGTGTGCGGGAAGAACATCACCTCGATACCACCGGTGAGATCTTCCAATTGAGCTGATGCCCAAGGCATCCCGTTCTTGTTGACCCGCCGGTTCACGGCCGCCAGGATGCCACCCACCCGCACCTGGGCATCGTTGGAGACATCACCATCCAGGATTGCCGGGATCGCGGTATCAACCTGGGCGGCCAACAGATGTGCCACCCCGTTGAGTGGATGCCCCGACACGTACAGGCCCAGCATCTCGCGTTCCAGTGCGAGTTTGTGTTTGTCTTCCCACTCGTCCTCGGGAACCTTGATGGTGAACACCGCGTCGGCACCCGAGTCGCTGCCGCCGAAGAGATCGAACTGTCCCATCGCCTCGGCCTTCTTGGTACCCAGCACCGAGTCCACGGCGTCGGTGTGCACCAGGAAGAGGCCTTTGCGCGGGTGCCCGAGCGAGTCGAACGCCCCCGCCTTGATCAGCGACTCGGTGACTTTCTTGTTGCAGGCCGAGATGTCGATCTTGTTCAGGTAGTCGGAGAAGTCGGTGAATTTGCCTTTGCCGCTGCGGGTACCGATCAACGAACCGACGACGTTGGCCCCGACATTGCGCACCGCACCCAACCCGAAGCGGATGTCCTGCCCGACCGAGGCGAAGTTCACCAATGACTCGTTGACATCGGGCGGTAGCACGGTGATGCCGAGCTTGCGGCAATCGGCCAGGTAGACCGCGGCCTTGTCCTTGTCGTCACCGACCGAGGTCAGCAACCCTGCCATGTACTCGGCCGGGTAGTTGGCCTTCAGATAGGCGGTCCAATACGAGACCAGACCGTAGCCCGCGGCGTGCGACTTGTTGAAGGCGTATCCGGCGAACGGCAGGATGGTGTCCCACAGCGCCTTGACCGCTTTTTCGGAGAATCCGTTGGCGGTCATGCCTTCGTAAAAGCCCTTGTATTCCGCCTCGAGCACCTCGAGCTTCTTCTTGCCCATCGCCTTGCGCAGCGCGTCGGCCTTACCCATCGTGTAGGAGGCGACCTTTTGGGCGATGAACATGATCTGCTCTTGATAGACGATCAGACCGTAGGTCTCCGAGAGGATTTCGCGCAGCGGCTCCTCCAGCTCGGGGTGGATCGGCTTGACCGCCTGGCGATTGTTCTTCCGGTCGGCATAGTCGTTGTGGGCGTTCATGCCCATCGGGCCTGGCCGGTACAGCGCCAGGACAGCGACGATGTCATTGAACTCGGTGGGTTGCATGCGACGCAGCAGGTCGCGCATCGGCCCGCCGTCGAGCTGGAAAACGCCCAGCGTCTCACCGCGTCCCAACAGCTCGTAGGTGGGCTTGTCGTCGAGCGGCAGCGATTCCAGGTCGAGGTCGATTCCCCGGTTGGCCTTGATGTTCTCGATCGCGTCGCCGATGATCGTCAGGTTTCGCAGGCCCAAGAAGTCCATCTTCAACAGGCCGATCGCCTCACACGACGGGTAGTCCCAGCCGGTGATGATGGCCCCGTCTTGAGGCCGCTTCCACAGCGGAATGGCCTCCGTCAGGGGTTCGCTGCTCATGATCACCGCACACGCGTGCACGCCCGCATTACGGATCAGGCCTTCCAGCCCGCGCGCGGTCTGGTAGATGGTGCGGACGTCGGGGTCGGTCTCGATGAGGCCGCGAACCTCCGCGGCCTCCTTGAACCGCTCGTGGGCCGGGTCGGTGATGCCGGACAGCGGAATGTCCTTGGCCATGATCGGCGGCGGCAACGCTTTGGTGATTCGGTCGGCGATCGCGAACCCGGGCTGGCCATAGTGGATACGCGCGGAATCCTTCAGCGCCGCCTTGGTCTTAATGGTGCCGAAGGTGATGACCTGGGCGACTCGATCCTGGCCCCACTTGTCGGCGGCGTAGCGCACCATCTCGCCGCGACGGCGGTCGTCGAAGTCGATATCGATATCGGGCGCTGACGGGCGCTCCGGGTTGAGGAACCGCTCAAACAGCAGACCGTGCGGTATCGGGTCGATGTTGGTGATGCCCATCGCGTAGGCCACCAGCGAGCCGGCCGCCGAACCACGCCCCGGTCCCACTCGAATGTCGACCGACCGCGCATAGTTGATCAGGTCGGCCACGATCAGGAAGTACGACGGGAAACCCTTGTCACAGATCACCTTGATCTCGTACTCAGCCCGGTCGATGTAGTCCTGGCCGAGACCGGACGGGAAACGTCGCCGCAGGCCCGCCATCACCTCGTGATGCAGCCACGACGCCGGATCGTGCCCCTCGGGCACCGGGAAGATCGGCATCCGGTCACGCGGGGTCCATATGTCGGCATAGGACTGCACTCGCTCCGCGATCAGCAGGGTGGAGTCGCAGGCGCCCGGGATGTCGTCGTCCCAGAGTTGGCGCATCTCGGCGGCGGACTTGAGGTAGTACCCGTCACCGTCGAACTTGAACCGGTTGGGGTCCGAGAGCGTCTTGCCGGTCTGAACACACAGCAGCGCCTCGTGGTTGTGCGCGGCGTCGCGAGTGACGTAATGGCAGTCGTTGGTGGCCAGCGGCGGAATGTCGAGCTTGCGGCCTATCTCGATCAGACCCTCACGGACGCGGCGTTCGATGGACAGTCCGTGATCCATCAACTCGAGGAAGTAGTTGTCGGCGCCGAAAATCTCCCGCCACTTGGCGGCCGATTCCAGCGCTTCGCGGTCATGGCCCAGCCGCAGCCGGGTCTGCACCTCACCGGAGGGGCAGCCGGTGGTGGCGATGATGCCCTCGGCGTGCTCGGCGACAAGTTCGGCATCCATGCGCGACCACTTACCGAGCTGACCCTCGAACGAGGCCAGTGACGACAGCTTGAACAGGTTGCGCAGGCCGGTCGCGTTCTCGGCCACCATCGTCAGGTGAGTGTAAGAGCCGCTACCGGATACGTCGTCGCCCTTCTGGCTGGGATCACCCCAGGTGATGCGACGGGTATCGAAACGAGAGCCGGGAGCTACATACGCCTCGACGCCGATGATCGGCTTCACCCCGGCCTTGGTTGCCGAGTTGTAGAACTCGCTGGCGCCGAACATGTTTCCGTGGTCGGTCATCCCGATCGCAGGCATGTCCAGCCGTTCCACCTCGGCCAGCATGGGGGTGATCTTCGCCGCACCATCCAGCATCGAGTACTCGGTGTGGTTGTGCAGGTGCACAAAGGACCGCGAAGAAGAACCGCTCATAGGCACGCCAGTCTAGGACCGACCACCGACAGCGTTCGGGCGTGTCGCCAACGTGTCGTGTGGCAGCTATCCATACAGCTCGACAAACTGCTTCAGCGACTGCTCGACATCCCCCTTGACGGCGCGCGCCGCAGCCGACCCGAGCGGACCGAACAACGCGCCCCCGCCCAGCTCGAGGCGCAACCCGAGGGTGGACCCGTCCGCGTTTGGCTCGACGGTGAGGCTTACGCCGTACTTGGCTCCGCCCTTGCCCGATCCTGACATCGTGACCTCGCGCGGCGAATCCCACTTCGTCACCGTCCACGTCACCCGGTTGCGCATGCCCTTGGCACGGGCCACACCCTCGATCTCGACGCCCTCACTGAGCTACTCGGGTAGCTCGCTGCGCCACCCCTCGTGGATCACGAGCCATTCGCCCAACTCCGACAGATCCGAAACATGGTCCCAGGTGTCCTGCGGAGGGATCGGGGCATCGGCGGTCATCTCAACGGAAGCCATCGCATGAGCCTAGCCGTGCGGCAAGGCACGGCCGCGCGAAGCACCACCCGCGCAAAGCACGCCGGCGCCCCGGGCATTGGCGTGCCGCAACCAACACCGCGGGGCCGTCGACACGGCGGTCAGTGGCTGGGACCGCCGCGCAGTTTGTTCCCGATCCGGATCGCGGGCAGCAGCACGCTGCGTGGTAGGTACCTGCCGCTGGTGCTGACGAACTTGGGCACCACGCCGGGCACGACGGTGCGCTTGCCGGTCAGCATCCCCTCGATCGCGGCTTCGGCGACGTCGTGCGGAGACACCTGCGCCAAGGGAATGCTGAACCGCTCGGCACTGGCGATCTCGGCCCACTCGGTGGGCACCGGTCCCGGGCACAGCGCGGTGACCGAAACTCCCGTACCGTGCAACTCCTCCTGAACGGCTTCGGAGAAGGTGAGCACGAAGGCCTTGGAGGCCGAATACACCGCCATGAAGGGAATGGGCTGGAAGCCGGCAATGGATGCGATGTTGAGCACCGCACCGGCACCGCGCTCCACCATGCCGGGTAACGCCGCGCGGGTGAACTCCATGAGGGCCAGCGCGTTGAGCGTGACCTGCTCGCTTTCGCGTTCGGGTGGCAGCTCGCAGAAACGGCCGCTGGTGCCGAAGCCGGCGCTGTTACACAAACCGGCGATCGAATCGCTGCGGAGCCGGTCAGCGAGCTGAGTTCTGGCTTGCGCATCGGACAGATCGAGGGGCAACACCTCAACGGCGATCGAGAACTTGTCCCGTAGATCGTCGGCCAGTTCCTCGAGGCGCTCACGGCGCCGCGCGACCAGCATTAGCGGAAAGCCCCGGCCGGCAAGGCCGCGGGCCAACTCGACACCGATGCCGGATGAGGCGCCGGTTATTACGACAGTGGCCTGTTTGTTTGGTTTCGGAAGGCTCATAGTCTCACCAATGTATCCCTCGGGTCGCCTGGACGAATGTTTCGCTTCTCTTATCGAGTTCTGTTGTACTAGACTGCGATTCACTGCCCTTGGCGGCAGAGGAGTCACTGAACATGCCGAACGCGCGGTTGCGCACCCGGTCCATGACGGCCAGGTTGACGGCGTCTGCCACGGCCGCGAATTGCCCGAACGGCGAGCTGGCCCGCCGCGGCCGATGCACGATCGCGTCGGTGATGACCCCGGCGGCCTGCTCGGGCGTCAGGGTCGGGAATTTGTCGTAGATCGTCGTCGAGCTGATCATCGGCGTCCGCACCAGCGCCATGTGCACGGTGGTGAAGCGAACCCCTTCATTGATGGTCTCGGCCTGCAGCGCGTCGCAGAGGCTGTCCAATGCCGCCTTGCTCGCGATGTAGGCGCCAAAGCGCGGTGCGCGGGTCTGCACACCGACCGAGGAGACGTTGATGATGTGCCCAAACCCGCGTTCCCGCATCCCGGGGATGAACTTGAGAATGAGCTGCACCGCACCGAGGTAGTTCAGCTGCATGGTCCGCTGATAGTCGTGAATCCGGTCGTAGGACAGCTCCAGCGAGCGTCGAATCGAGCGGCCCGCGTTGTTGATCAGGATGTCTACACCGCCCAGATCGGCCAGCACCTGATCGGCCATCGCCGCGATGGCGTCCATGTCGGACAGATCGCACGGGTAGACATGCGCCGCACCGCCACCGGCCCGAACGTCATCGGCCACCTTTTCCAGGTTTTCCCTGGTGCGCGCGACCAGCACCACCGTGCCGCCCGCTTCGGCGATCTTGTGCGCGGCCGCCTCGCCGATCCCCGATGACCCACCGGTGATGAGCACGACCTTGCCCTCTACCGCGTCGCTGAGTTTGCGGCCCTGGACGACGTCGAGCAAATTCCTTAAATAGAAGGGCCGATAGCGCCCCGCCGAGTTGGGCGTGTTGACGATGTTCGACATCGCCGCGAACGGCTTCTCGACCAGGTTGGTGAGGTCACCTAGCTTCATGTGAAGTTGCTCCTGAGGGCGGTGTGGATAGTGTGACGTGGGTCATAAAGCAAACCTAGGACATCCATCCTCGAATAGATACGACTTGCCGTGACGCGAGCGCCGCCACGGGCCGGCCGGCCGAGACCCAGCAAACGCCTGGATCCGCGGTCGATGAGCAATCTGCTTGTTACCCGAGGCAATGCGCGCGTGACGGCACTCTAATCGATGCGCAACTGCCCCATGCTGCCCTTGCAACATGGGACTACTGTCACGCTTTCGTAAACGTGCGCCGGTCAGCATCTACGACAAGATCGGCGGGTATGAGGCGATCGAAGCCGTCGTCGAAGACTTCTATGTACGTGTGCTCGCCGACGATCAACTCGGCGGCTTCTTCACCGGAACGAATATGAACCGCCTCAAAGGCAAACAGGCCGAGTTCTTTGCGGCAGCCCTCGGCGGACCCGAGCCCTACACCGGCGCACCGATGAAACAGGTCCACCAGGGCCGCGGAATCACCATGGCGCACTTCAGCTTGGTAGCCGGGCATCTGGGCGACTCACTGACCGCAGCAGGGGTCCCTTCTGAGACCGTCACCAACATTCTCAAGCTCGTGGCACCGTTGGCCACAGACATCGCCTCGGGCGAGACCACGACCGCGGGAGTCTGATCCCCCGCCGGAGCCCGCAGGAATTGCGCCCGGTCTGGCGTATCGCGCTTTGCACGCCCTCCGCAAGCCGGTAGTCAGCACATATGAGACTTATCGCCCTCATCGGGGCCGCCTTGGCGTTGAGCGCCTGCAGTTCAGCAACAACGCATTCGACTCCCGATTCGCCGGCCGGCACCACGAGCGGCTCGCAGCCGACATCGACGGCCGCACCGCTGCTCGACTGCACCAACCCCGAAGATGACACCCAGCGACTGGTCTGCAACGACCCCCAGTTGACCGAACTCGATCGCCGGCTCGACACCGCCTACCAGCAGGCGCTGGACCGTCCCGGCACCGACAAAGCGGCGCTGACGCTGGCCCAAGGTCACTGGGCGGAGACGCGTGACCAATGTGCGCAGAACCCTGACATGCGCACCTGTCTGCAGGAGTCCTACCAGACCCGGTTGGCGCAGTTGGCCATCGCGGACCCGGCCACCGCGGCTCCGCCCGTGATCAGCTACCGGTGCCCCGCGGAGGACGGCCCATTGACTGCACAGTTCTACAACGAACTCGATCCCAAGACGGCGGTGCTGACCTGGCGAGGCGACCAGTACATCCTGTTCGTGCAGCTATCGGGCAGTGGTGCCCGGTACGGCCGTCAAGGCGTCGAGTACTGGGAGCACCAGGGCGAAGTGCAGCTCGATTTCCACGGCACCAAATTTGTCTGCACCACGACCTGAGGCCCCTCACGCCCGGCGCTAGGCCGCGGGCGGGCCGGGCGCCCGATCCGGATCACCGCTCGTGGTCGACGGCACGGGTTGCTTGCGGCGAAAATGCCTCGCATGCGCCGTGCATTCAAAGTCCCGGCGGCAGAGGCCGGGCGGGCCCCCGTGCCCGACCGGGATTTCTCCCGCCCGCACGGACGCCCGTGCGCCGCCGTCGAATCGTGGCCACCGCATGCCGCGCTGGCATCCAGACGCCGGCATCCGCGCGGCACGCTCGTCGAGGCCCGCATGCCGCAACGGCGGCCCCGGTGACGGCCGCCCAACGCTCATTTGAGGAACTCGTGGCCGAAGCCATGGCGGCGCCGGTCGTGGGATGGGATTTCTCCTGGCTAGAAGGCCGAGCGACAGAAGAACGACCGTCGTGGGGGTACCAGCGGCTGATGAGCCAGCGATTGGCCCGCGCGTCGGCCGCCCTGGACATCCATACCGGTGGCGGCGAGGTGCTGTCCGGCGCGCCGAAGTTTCCACCGACCATGGCCGCGACCGAATCGTGGCCGCCGAATGCGGCGCTAGCCACCCAGCGGTTGCGCCCGCGCGGCGTGGTGGTGGTCGCAACGCGCGATGAGCCGCCGCTGCCGTTCGCCGATGAAGCGTTCGACCTGGTGATCAGTCGCCATCCCATCACCGTGTGGTGGAGTGAGATTGCCCGGGTGTTGCTTCCCGGCGGCACCTACCTCGCGCAGCACCCCGGGCCGGCGACGGTAGCCGAACTCGTGGGACACGTCATCGGACCGCAGCCCCAGCTGTGGGAGCGGCTAGAGCCCGCGGCTCAGCGTGCCCAGGCCCAGGCGGCCGGGTTACAGATCGTGGAGCTGCGCATGGAGCGGCTCAGGGCTGAATTCTTCGACATCGGCGCGGTGGTGTACTTCCTGCGCAAGCTGATTTGGACGGTGCCGGATTTCACGGCAGAGCCGTACTTTCAGCGACTGGTCGAGTTGCATGAACGCATCCAGGTCGACGGACGCTTCGTCACCCACCCGACGCGGGTGTTGGTGGAAGCGCGAAAGCCGACCGAGTGAGCATCGCTCACCCCTCGTCGCGGAGCACATCCAGGGCGTGCTGCAGATCTGGCGGATACGGACTGACAATCTCCACGCGCCGGCCATCGGCGGGATGCGCGAAGGCCAGCGATCTCGCATGCAGCCATTGACGTTGCAGACCCAACCGTTTGGCCAGTTTCGGGTCGGCCCCATAAACGAGGTCACCACAGCACGGATGATGCAATGCCGCGAAATGCACCCGGATCTGATGAGTGCGCCCGGTTTCCAAATGCACGTCAAGCAGGCTGGCCGCCACGAAGGCCTCGACGGTGTCGTAGTGGGTGAGGCTATGCCGGCCGTTCTTGGTGACCGCAAACTTCCACTCGCCGCCGGGATGCCGACCGATCGGTGCGTCGATGGTTCCGATGGATGGATCTGGATGTCCTTGCACCAGAGCGTGATAGCGCTTGTCGACGATGCGTTGTTTGAAGGCCCGCTTGAGAACCGTGTAGGCGCGTTCGGACAGCGCGACCACCATCACCCCGGACGTCCCGACGTCGAGGCGATGGACAATGCCCTGCCGCTCATGTACGCCGGACGTGCTGATCCGGTAGCCGGCCGCCGCCAGGCCACCGAGCACCGTGGGCCCCGTCCAGCCCACCGACGCATGTGCTGCCACCGCGGCCGGCTTGTCGACGGCGACAATGTCGTCGTCGGAGTACAGGATCGTCATGCCCTCGATCTCGACGGGGGTGTTCTCCGGCGGCGGCGGCGCCTCCGGCAGCTGGACGTGCAGCCAGGCCCCCGCGGTCAGCCGATCGGATTTGCCCGCCGGCACACCGTCGAGTTCGACACCACCGTTCTCGGCGATGACGGCCACCGCGCTGCGGGACAGACCCAGCAGACGGGCCAGCCCCGCATCAACACGCATTCCTGCCAATCCCTCCGGAACCGGCATCGAGCGATCGCCCGTCAACGCTCATCGGCCTTTCGCCGGCCCACGGTGTCGAAGTCGAAGCCGAAGATCGACAGGATTACCAGCAGGATGGCGCCACCGACCACCGACGGATCAGCGACGTTGAACACCGGCCACCAACCGACCGAAAAGAAATCGACGACGTGCCCGCGCAGCGGCCCGGGTGCCCGGAAGAAGCGGTCGACCAGGTTGCCCATTGCGCCGCCCAGGATCATCCCGAGCCCCACGGCCCACCAGGGCGACACCAGCCGCCGGCCCATCCAGAAGATTCCGACCACCACGCCCGTCGCGATCAAGGTCAAAACCCAGGTGTAGCCGGTCGCCATCGAGAAAGCGGCACCCGAATTGCGCACCAATGTCCAGGTCACCGTGTCACCGATGATCGATACCGGTTGGCCGGGAGGCAGCAGCTTGACGGCCAGCACCTTCGTCACAACGTCCAGCGCCAGCACCACCGCCGCGACCGACAGCAATAGCCGCAGCCGCCGTGGCGGCGGCTCCGGCGCGGAAACCTTGGGTTCCTCAGTCACCCCGGTCTCTCCCGCTGTCGTCAGTGGATCGGCTGATCCGGTTGGTTCGTCAGACACTCCCCCATCATCCCTCAGCTTTGTACCGGTACCCACATGCGGATGCCGATGACATGGGTGCGAGATGATCCCACCATGGCCCGCCTCACCGTTATCACCACCGGAGGAACGATCTCGACCAGCACGGGCACCGACGGAGTGCGCCGACCGTCTCGTAACGGTGCGCAGCTCACCGCTGCCGTGAGCGGGGATCTGGATGTCGAAATCGTCGACTTGATGGCGCTGGACAGCTCGCAGCTGGTGCCGGCGGACTGGGATCGCATCCGCGCCGCCCTGCACGCCATCACCGGGCGCGGCGCCGACCGCCCCAATGGGCCCGATGGGGTGGTTATCACCCACGGCACAGACACGCTTGAAGAGACCGCGCTGTGGTTGGACCTCACCTATTCCGGCAGCACCCCGGTGGTGTTGACCGGGGCCATGCGCAGCTCCGATGCCGCCGATGCCGATGGTCCAGCCAACCTGCGTGACGCGCTTATCGTGGCCGGCGATCCCGCGGTACGCGACTGTGGGGTATTGGTGTGTTTTGCAGGTCGGGTGCTCGAGCCGCTAGGACTTCGCAAGGCGGCAACCGATGACCTGAGCGGATTCGCCGGCGAACTTCTGGGCACCGTCACCGACGAGGTGACGCTGCGGCGCGCGAAATCGCGGCCATATCTCGGCGACGTTCTGGCCGCCGATGCACCCCGGGTCGATATCGTCGCGGTCTACCCCGGAAGCGACGCTGTAGCACTGGACGCATGTGTGGCCGCCGGCGCGCGCGCCATCGTGCTGGAGGCCCTGGGGTCGGGCAATGCCGGCGCGGCCGTGATCGACGGGGTGCGGCGGCATTGCGGCAACGGGGTGGTGATAGCGGTCTCCACCCGTGTTGCCGGCGCTCGGGTCGGCGCCGGCTACGGCCCTGGCCATGATCTGGTGGCCGCGGGCGCGGTGATGGTGCCACGGCTGCCGCCGTCGCAGGCGCGGGTGCTGCTGATGGCAGCGCTGACAGCCGAGCTACCCATCGTCGAGGTCATCGACCGCTGGGGTTGAGGTGTCAGCGGCATTCTCGACCCGCAACTGGCCGACAAAATCCGGCCAATCCAGGCTGTCCACCGGGTTGGCGGCGGTGATGTCGCTGGTCTCGATGGGAAAGGTCCGCGCTGGCCCGGGGCCTGAACCACAAGTCTCGAACCTCACGGTGACCACTCCGTGACCCGCTCCTTGTACCCAGCCGTGACCAAGCTCCCGGTGGGTGACGTCGTCGCCGATTCGCCACACGGCACCGGCTGGGGTGCTCGACAACGCACCATGCGAGGGGTGAAAGTCCTGATGGGCTTCTTCTGACGTCTCCGCCGCCAGGTCCAGATCCGGGAACAGCGATTCCTGGCGTACCTCGCTCAGCCCCGAGAAACCCACGCCCAGCAGGCGAATGGGCCCGATCTGGACCGGATCCAGCAGCAGCCGGCGGGCCAGCGCCAACAGTGCTCCCACATCGGTTGTCGCATAGGGCAAGGTCGCCGAGCGAGTCAACGTGCTCATGTCGGCCTTCTTCAGCTTCACCGTGACGGTGCGAGACCCGCGACCGTCGCGCAGCAACCGCTGATGAGCGTGCTCGGCAATCGGATCAAGCGCGTCGCGGAGCTGATCGAGGGTGGTCAGATCGATGGCAAAGGTCGACTCCGCGCTGATCTGCTTGGCTTCCGCGCGCTCGGCAACCGGCCGGTCGTCGATGCCGCGCGCCAGCCGGTGCAGCGCGGGCCCGACGGTCGCGCCAAGGATGTTGGCCACTTCAGCGTCGGCCAGCGCCGCCAACTGTCCGACCGTCTCGATCCCGAGGCGATGCAGCTTCTCCTCGGCAACTGGACCGATGCCCCACAACCGGCGCACCGGCAAGCCGCCCAGCAGCAGCTGTTCTTCCTTACGGGCGACGACCCGGATGCCGTCGGGCTTGGCCAGTCCAGAGGCGATCTTGGCAATTTGCTTACCCGAGCCGGCACCCACCGAGGCGATCAGGCCGGTTTCGTCGCGCACCCGTCGCCGCAGGTCTTCGCAGAACTGTTCCACCTCCGCCGTAGCGGCCCCACCGAGTTGTGGTGGTTCCCCGAAGGCCTCGTCGAACGACAGCTGCTCGACGACGGGAACCAGGCCTCGCACGGTGTCGAACACCCGGCGACTGGCCACCCCGTACACGGCGCCGCGCGGCGGCAACACCACTGCGGTCACACCGATCAACCGCCGAGCCTGGTGCATCGGCATGGCCGAACGGGCCCCGAAAACGCGCGCCTCATAGCTGGCGCCGGCGACCACACCGCGCCCACCCATACCACCCACCAGCACCGGCCGGCCCATCAAGGTTGGTCGGGTGAGCTGCTCAACCGAGGCGAAGAACGCGTCCATGTCCAGGTGCAGCACCCAACGGGACTCCACAACCGGCAATACTATTCGGGACTAGTCGGGGCCCGCCGGAGGCGATCTCGACTAACGTCGGTCAGTATGGCAATGAACCTTGTGCATAGGTTGTGCTGCGACTCTGACCGCTGGGCAAATGAGGTCAAGGGCCAGGTATTGCCCTGGGTTCTCGCCGATGTGGACCTCGGTGACAACGCCCTCGAGATCGGGCCGGGCTACGGAGCCTTTCTTCGGGTGCTGGTGGACAAGACGCCAAAGCTCACAGCGGTCGAAATCGACCCAGCCATGGCGCGGCGTCTACAAGAGCGCTATGGGGAGCAGGCACGCATCATCAACGGCGACGGCACCGACACCGGGCTGCCCGCCGAAGAGTTCAGCTCGGTGGTGTCTTTCACCATGCTGCATCACGTCCCTACCACTGAACTGCAGGATGAACTGTTCGCCGAGGCCTATCGTGTGCTGCGCCCCGGTGGTGTCTTCGCCGGGAGCGACGGGATTCCTTCATTACTGTTCAGCATCTTGCACTTTCGCGACACCTGCAATCCTATTCCACCGACGGACCTCCCGGATCGCCTGCGCGCAGCGGGATTTCACGATGTCGAAGTTGAGGTTCAGGCCGGCAGGCAACGCTGGCGTGCACAGAAACCCAAAGCCTGACTTATATCGAAAAGATATGTCAAATAAGGGTATTGAGAAACGGTAAGGAACCACGGTGTGTCCGTCCGATAGCGAGTCAACTACCTTCGGCCGGTCCGGTGATGACTTCGTGGCAGGAATCTGTCAGCAGGTCCAGGCCTGGAGCACTCAGCCCGCTCTGACGGAATTGGTCGAAATGTTCGGCGGCTCCCCACCCGCCGGCGACCTCCCGACTCGACTTGCGGTGCTCGACGAATTCAGCAAGGTGTGGGACTACCGGGGCGGGCCCGGGCCTCCGCCACCGGCCGGTTACACAGTCAGGACGCGGCCGGCGCGGTCAGATGGCTGATCCCGCGCCTGGACCTGCCCGCCACCCAACTGGAACAGATCACGGCGTTGGCCAGCGAACTGGGTCTGGTCACAGCCACCACGCCCGAGGGCGCGGACTTCGATCACCTCTTGGTGATCGGCGGTGGACGCTATACCAACCAGCTGCGGGTGGGCTACGCACGAGAGATGGCTACCGGCCGGCGCATCGGCCAGGTGGTGCTGGCGGCAGCATCACGCCAGCTACTGGAATCCGAACTGGATGCGGTAGCCGTCTGCGCGCCGGGGGCACGCACGGAGTTCGAGCTCCTGGTGGCAGCAGCAAAGGACGTACTGGGGCTGGACACCGGTGAGGTGACCGCGCACATACGACAACGGGTGGATAACCCGCAACGCGACCGGGCGGTGTGGAGTTTTCCACCGGAGGGCAACGGCCTCGGCGTGCCGGTCATGTTGTTGGAAACCCCGTCGCCCGACCCGGACAACCGTCGAGCCAACTCCGCCGATACCTACACCTTCGCCGCCCAGACGGCGCGCATGCACCAGTCGACCTGCCTGCTGGTGACCGGCCAGCCGGTGGTGCCCTACCTGCACTTCGAGGGGCTCCGCACGCTGGCTCTACCGTTGCGGATTCACCTGGAGTCAGCGGGGTTCGGCATCGACCGCTACAACCGGCTCAGCAACCTGGACCAACAGCATCCGGCCAAACTGCTGCAGGAGGTCCGCTCGACGATCCGGTCCGCCCGCGCCCTGATGGATCGGGTAGCGATCACAGGGCGCGGCCCAACCAGCGCCGGCTGACGTCTTAGGCCTGCTCGCGCCCGGACACCCCTGCTCCGCCAGATTTCGCGATTGCCACCCGCACCCCGTCTCCGATCTCGACGCCATCGTCGGGTTCACCGAATTCGAAAGTGGTGGCCAGGATTTCGCCGGCAATCAGATCGCGGTGAGTGCGCGCCCACTCGGCGCGCTCCCCCGGTACCGAGATCAGCACCTGGATGCGGTCGGAAACGTCGAGCCCGGTGGACTTGCGCAGCTCCTGCAATTCCCGGATGCGGTCCTTGGCCCAGCCCTCGGCCTCGAGTTCGGGTGTGACGGTTCCGTCCAGCACCACTAGGCCCGCACCGCCCGGCAAGGCCGCCGTGAATTCCGGGTCGGCGGCCACCAGCCGGGAGCTGTACTCCTCGGGCTGCAACACCGCCGGACCCGCCGTCAGGGTGCCGTCGGAGTTGACAACCCCTTCGCCGGCTTTGACCGCCTTGATGGCAGCTTGCACGTCCTTGCCCAGCCGGGGACCGGCAACCCGAGCGTTGACGGTCAGTTCGAACCGGCCGTAGGTGCCGATCGCATCTGTCAACTCGATCTGCTTGACGTTGAGTTCGTCGGCGATCAGGTCGGTGAACGGCTTTAGCGCTTGTGGATTCTCGACTGCCACGGTCAATTTCAGCAGCGGCAAACGTACCCGCAGCTTCTTGGCCTTGCGCAGCGAAGACGCGGCCGAGCACACTTCACGGACCTGGTCCATCGCGGCCACCAGTTCTGCGTCCGCGGGGACCTCGCCAGCCTGCGGCCAGTCCGTCAAATGCACTGAGCGCTCGCCGGTTAGCCCACGCCAGATCACCTCGGTGACCAGCGGCAGCAGTGGTGCCGCCAACCTCGCGGTGATCTCCAGCACGGTGTGCAGTGTGTCGATGGCATCGACATCTTCCTGCCAGAACCGCGAACGCGACCTTCGGACATACCAATTCGTCAAAGCCTCGGTGAACTGGCGCAGCTGTTCACAAGCCCCCGAAATATCGCAGACCTCCATGGCCTGGGTGAGGTCATCGCGCAGCACCGCGAGCTTGGCCAGGATGTAGCGATCCAGCACATGATCCGAATCGGTGCGCCAGGTACCGACTTTCGGTGCGTACAGAGCCAAGAAGCTATAGGCATTCCAGAATGGCAGCAGCACTTGCCGTACGCCCTCGCGGATGCCCTGTTCGGTGACGATCAGATTGCCGCCGCGCAGAATCGGCGATGCCATCAGGAACCACCGCATGGCGTCGGAACCATCCCGGTGGAACACTTCGGCGACGTGCGGGTAGTTGCGCAACGACTTGCTCATCTTTTGGCCGTCAGAACCCAGCACAATGCCATGCGCTACACAGGTTTTGAACGCCGGTCGATCAAACAACGCGGTGGCCAGCACGTGCAGGGTGTAGAACCAGCCGCGCGTCTGTCCGATGTACTCGACGATGAAATCGCCCGGGTAGTGGGCGCCGGCGTCGCCGGCCGCCCCGCCCAAGAACCAGTCCCCATTCTCGAACGGGTAGTGCACCTGTGCGTACGGCATCGATCCCGAGTCGAACCACACGTCGAGCACGTCAGGAATGCGTCGCATCGTGCTCTGCCCGGTGGGATCGTCGGGATTGGGACGGGTGAGTTCGTCGATGTAGGGCCGGTGCAAGTTGGTGGGCCGGACGCCGAAGTCGCGCTCCAACTCATCCAAGCTGCCGTATACATCGATCCTTGGATACGCGGGATCATCGGACTTCCAGACCGGGATCGGAGTGCCCCAATACCGGTTTCGTGAAATGGACCAGTCCCGGGCACCCTGCAACCACTTACCGAACTGACCGTCTTTGACGTGCTCGGGGTACCAGGTGATCTGCTGGTTGAGTTCAACCATCCGCTCCCGGAATTTAGTCACTGTGACGAACCACGAGGACACGGCGCGATAGATCAGCGGGTTGCGACACCGCCAGCAATGCGGATACGGGTGCTCGTAGGTCTCATGGCGGATCAGCACCGCACCGTTGGCCGCCGCCGGACCGCTCTGATTCTTCAGGTCACGGATGATCTGGGCGTTGGCATCAAAAACGTGTTGCCCTTGGTAGTCGGGCACTGAGGAGTCGAAGCGGCCCTTGGCATCCACAGGTGTCACCGGCTCGATGCCGACCGGGCTGGTAACCGCCATGTCGTCCTCACCATAGGCGGGTGCCATGTGCACGATGCCCGTACCGTCTTCGGTGGTCACGAATTCGCCCGCCAACACCGCAAACGCGTTTGGCGAATCCATGAAATACGCAAACGGCGGCAGATAGCGTATGCCCAAGAGGTCGGCGCCACGATAGCTGCCAATCACCTCCGGCTCTTCGCCGAGTTCGCGCGTGTAGGCCGCTAGACGCGCCTCGGCCAGCACAAGGCGGCGATCCCCCACGCTTACCTGCAGATACGTCACATCCGGGTGCACGGCCACGGCGAGGTTCGACGGCAGAGTCCACGGCGTGGTCGTCCACACCAGCAGGTAGGCCCCGGCCAGCTCCCCCTGCGGTTCGCCGTCAACCACCTTGAATCCAACCGTAAGCGCCGGATCCTGGCGGCTTTGGTAGACGTCGTCATCCATCCGGAGCTCGTGATTGGACAACGGGGTTTCGTCACGCCAGCAGTAGGGCAACACCCGGTAGCCCTCGTAGGCCAGCCCCTTGTCCCAAAGTTGCCGGAACGCCCAGATCACCGACTCCATGTAGCCGAGATCGAGCGTTTTGTAGTCGTTGTCGAAGTCGACCCACCGAGCCTGGCGAGTAACGTACTGCTGCCATTCGTCGGTATAGCGCAAAACCGACGCGCGGCAGGCATCGTTGAACGCGGCAATCCCCATCGCGTCGATCTGGGATTTGTCGGTAATTCCCAGCTGACGCTCGACCTCGAGTTCGGCCGGCAGCCCGTGGGTGTCCCAGCCGAAACGGCGCTCCACTTTGAATCCACGCATGGTTCGGTACCTCGGAACGATGTCCTTGACGTAACCGGTGAGCAGGTGACCGTAATGGGGCAGGCCGTTAGCAAATGGGGGCCCGTCGTAGACGACATACTCGGGCGCGCCGTCGCGGCGCTCGATACTGGCCCGGAAAGTTTCGTCACGTGCCCAGTAATCAAGCACCTGGGTTTCCAGTTCCGGAAAGTCCGGAGAGCCGCCACGGTGGTCGGCGCCCAGGTTGCTGCGCGGATAAGTGCTGTCAGTCATCGGTCTCCTGTGCCAGAAATCACACGGCACGGGGACGACGACGCGCTCAGTGCGCGAGCGCCGCGGTACCACCCCGCTTGCCGCACCTGAGTGCGGCCGCTCAATTTGGGCTGTAACGGACCCAACCGTTCGGTTCTACTGGGCTTTTAGGCTGTTCTTCCGAAAGCTAACCGGTGATAGCCGGATCAACGCTGTTGCGGCAATACTACCTGGTCGCAGGCGCGCCGATGCTGGGCCCGACGCATAAATCCCCGCACTTGGCACCCAGTTCAATCCCAATGCAGCGAAAACCGAAATCTAACGCCCGCCTATCAACTAGGCTCTGCTCTACCAGCGTTTAACAAGTAAATACCCAGATGAAGGGTCCTCACAGCGTCGGCGTAGTTATACCGACGGCAGAGTGGTCGTGCCTTTGCAAAGGCGCAGCCAACTAAGAGGGGGCATGTGAACACACACATTACCTGGCACGTCGAGTGCCGTCACCACCCCAGTCGGTTGGCCGGTATTGGGGGCCGGCCAAACCGACACGTCGCGGGTGATGTTGCAGCGTGGCAACACCGACTCGAGCCCAAGCGACCAAAGCCGCTATCTGAAGCCCGGCTCAACGGGGCCCCTGCAAACATCACAACCGTTTCAGGTTTTGTGGACCACCTGCAGCTCTCCGGTGCACCGCAACCTGCTGGGCGACTTGGAGGAGAAATGGTCAGAGTAGGGAAGGTCGAAGCTGGGACAATCAGCGACTGGCATCCTGAGCCGGGCACGTTGGTGTCGTGGCAGCCATCGCGTGGCTCGCTCGCCAAGGCCGCCAAAGCGCCGATAAGCCCGATGCCGCCCAGCTACATGCAGGCCCATCACCTTCGCAACTTCCGGTCCTACCGCGAGCGCGGACTGGAAATGTCGCGGTTGCTCATTTCCTCCTGGGACATCCCCGGAATTTGCGACATCCGCACCATGACGCACGTCGTCAACGCACACATGCGCCGTCACGACACCTTCCGCAGCTGGTTCGAGCACACCGAGGGCGATCACTTCGTGCGCCGGACCCTCGAGCGGCCCAACGACATTCAGTTCGTCGCCGTCGAACACGGTGAGCTGACCACCCAGAGTCAATGGCGCGAGCATCTGTTGGCCACCCCGAGTCCGCTGGAGTGGGGGTGCGTGCGCTTCTCGATCATTCAGCGTGCGGACCACTTCACCTTCTGCGTGGCCATTGACCACCTTCACTGTGACGCGATGTTCGTCGGCGTGGTGTTTGCCGAGATTCACCTGATGTACCTGGCCCTCGTCAGCGGCGGAGCTCCGCTGCGGTTGGCCGCACCGGGCAGCTACGACAACTACTGCAACCGGCAGCGTGAGCACATCTCCGGTCTCACCCTGGATTCCCCGGTCATGAGCAAGTGGACCGAATTCTTCGACAACAACGACGGCTCCCTTCCCAAATTCCCACTGCCGCTTGGCGATACCTCCGCGCAGTGCGAAATGATGGGCGTCCGTCTAATGGACGAGCGCCAGACCCTGGCTTTCGAAGCCGCCTGTATGTCGGCGGGGGCCCGGTTCTGCGGGGGCGTGTTCGCAATCTCGGCCGTGGTCCAGCACGAATTGACCGGAGCCGACGAGTACTACGCGATTGTCCCAATCGACATCCGCCGCACCGAAGAAGACTTCATGACGACCGGATGGTTCACCGGCTTCGTGCCGATCACCGTTCCGACCGTGGGATCGTCGTTCGGAGAGATCGTCAAGGCAGCCCAGGGATCCTTCGACTCCGGTCGCGACCTGGCGGAGGTGCCCTTGGACTGCGTGATGGAGCTGGTGCCGTGGCTGCGTGAGGGGCAGTGGGGAGCACCCTTGCTGTTCTACTTGGACGCCGGCATTCCGCCGCTGTCCGCTATGGCGAACTCCCATGTGGAAGGTTTGCGCGCCCGCCTCTGCCACGATGGCGGCATGATGGGTCAGATTGACATCCGGGTGAACCGGCTCGAGAAAGAGACCCAGCTGACGGTGTTGTTCCCGAACAACCCGGTGGCCCGTGAGTCGGTTACCCGCTACGTCGAGGCGCTGAAGTCCGCGTTTGTTCGGGTGGCCGAAGGACGCGACGTGATACCGGCGCCCTCGCGCACCGGCAGTCAGCTGCACCTCGCCTACAGCCGGCGTACCTACGAACCCCCTGCGACGGTGTCCCCTTTGACGTCATGGCGTACCGGCTAGGCGGAAAACAACGGGTGCTCAACGCGTCTCGGACCCGCAGCTCGTCGGCCATGACGGATAACAGGATCGCCTTTCTCGACCAGGCGGCTTTCCTGAGGCTGCGGGCTACCGGTTTCGAAACGGTCGGTCAGACTTTGTGGATTTATGACCGCGAAGCGGACATGGACGGGTTGCGGCGGTTCAACGAGAACCTTGGCTATGGGCTACTGGGGCGCCGGATCGAGCGCTCTCCGTTGCCTTTCGGTCGTCCTCGATGGGTCGCCTACCACGAAGCGCCTGACATCGACGTCGCCGCGACGCCCCGGCCGCGAAGCGAAATTACGGCGTGGTTGGACGAACGCGCACAGATTCCAGTTGACCCCGAGTATGGGCCCTGCTGGCATTTGGGGGTCCTTCCGCTGCAGGACGGCGGCACGGCGGTCAGCGTGGTCATCACCCACTCGGTGGTGGACGGTGTCGCCGGTGGCCTCGCCGTCTTCGAGGCCATCAACGGCATCACCCGGGACTTCGGATATCCGCCGCCGGGATCGCGCGGCCGGATGGAAGGCCTGCTCGTCGATCTATGGGATGCCCTTCGTGGATTGCCAGAGGTCTTCCGGGCCCTGCTCGCGTTGATCCTCATCGTGCTCAGACGCGATACCGGAGCAGCAGGCCAAACCGGCAAGCCGCCGACCGTGTCGGACGGCGCCGATGAACCGATCGTGACTCCATCGGTGACGGCGTTCTGCGATCTGGAGACCTGGGATTCCTGTGCTCTCGATCTGAGCGGGTCCAGTGGTTCGCTGTTCGTGTCCTTTGCTACCCGACTTGCCCAACTCATGGGCCGGGTGCGGGCGACAGATGGCGCCGTCACGATAATCATGCCGGTCAGCGAACGCACCAACGATGACACTCGGGCGAATGCTGTCACGGCGATCACCTTCGATCTCGACCCCGATCGCGCGCGAACCGATTTGCAGTTCATCCGCAACGAGACGAAACAAAGCCTGTCCGCGCTGAAAGACGCCCCTAACGAGCTGCTCAAGCCTCTTCCACTGGTGCCCTACACACCGAAATGGTTGGCCCGGAAAATGGAAGTGCTGGCCATGGGAACGTCGGATCTGCCGGTGGGTTGTTCCAATCTTGGCGAGCTCAGTCAGGCTCTGACCCGGGTCGACGGAACCGGGGCCCGGTATTCCTCCGCGCGCATGTTCAACCGGGGAGCCATCAGACAACGCTCTGAACGGGAAAGCGGCGAGCTATATCTGTTTTCCGGGCGGCTCGAAAACTCGGTATTCATCAGCGTATCGGCTTACCAACCCGGCGCCGAGAACTCGAACCAGTACCTCAGAGGACTGGTGGAGAAAACACTTGCCGACTATTCGCTCAAGGCGGAGTTACTCGGATGACTGGGGCCGGGTAGCTGGGTCGATTGGGGTTTTAAGGACGGAAGAAGTGGTTGGGGGCCGCTGATGAAATTTGCACTGGCGATAAACGGCACGCGAGGCGATGTCGAACCGTGCGCTGCACTCGGGCGGGAACTATCGCGCCGAGGCCACGAAGTACGCGTCGCAGTACCCCCCAACCTGACCGGCGTGGCCGCGGCAGCGGGCTTGGAGGCGGTGCCCTACGGCCCCGACACCGACGAGCTGCTCAACGACGAGGACAACCTCCAGGAATTCTGGAAGCCGCAAACTTCGATCAAGTTGGTGCGCGAGGGCATATCGGATCTGCGCCAGGCCTGGTCCGACATGGCGGGAACCCTGAAAACGCTGGCAGACGGCGCCGACCTGGTCCTGACCGGCATGATCCACCAGGGCATCGCCTTGAACGCCGCGGAGTATTACGGGATTCCGCTAGCAACGATGCACTTCCTCCCGTCGCGGGTGAACAGCCGGGTCATTCCGATCTTGTCGCCGCGCTTGAACCGCTCGGTCATCTCAGCGCTGTGGTGGGTGCATTGGCGCGTGACCAAAAATCCCGAGGAAGCGCAACGACGCGAGCTTGGTATGGCCAAGGCGTCCTCATCCTCGACTTCGCGAATTCTGAAAGGCCGCTCACTCGAGATCCAAGCCTATGACGAGCTTTGCTTTCCCGGGCTGGCCGCCGAGTGGGCGGAATGGGGCGATCGCCGACCGTTTGTCGGTGCCCTGACCCTGGAAATGCCGACAGAATCCGACAACGAGGTGCTGTCGTGGATCGCTTCCGGAACGCCGCCGATCTACTTCGGCTTCGGCAGCATGCCGGTGGAATCGCCCGCCGCAACAATCGCCATGATCAGCGCGGCGTGTGCGGAGTTGGGCGAACGTGCATTGATTTGCACCGGTTCGAATGATCTGGGCGGCTTGCAGGCCCCCGAAAACGTGAAGTTGGTCTCCAGGGTATCGCACGCCGCGGTATTTCCGGCGTGTCGCGCAGTCGTGCACCACGGCGGGGCCGGAACAACCGCAGCGGGTATGCGGGCTGGCATCCCGACCCTGATCCTTTGGATCTGGATAGAACAACCGATCTGGTTGGCGCAGATCAAACGGCTAAAAATTGGCTCTGGACGTCGTTTGGCGTCGACCACAAAAGAGACATTGGTCAGCGATCTCCGCTGCATTTTGGGTCCCGATTACGTCGCCCGCGCCCGCACGATTGCAAATGAGATGAGCAAACCTGGCGAAAGCGCCACGCGGGCAGCAGATCTTCTGGAAAATGAGGTGTCGGTTAGCTGAGTCGGCGAGGGGAAGGAGGGGAAGATGTGGACCACGGTACTGATCCTGGCGGTGATGACGGCGACCGAGCCGGTGCGTCTCGGGGTTGCCATCTTCCTGGTCTCCAAGCCGCGTCCGATGGTGAACCTGCTCGCATTCTGGTTCGGCGGTATGGCGACCGGGATCGGCGTCGCGCTGGCCGTTCTACTGCTGCTGGGTGACCTCGCCAACGCCATTGTCGACAACGTCTCGTCGCTGGCGGCAACGTCGGTTGTCGGGCACCTACAAGTCGGCTTGGGCGTCGTCGCGCTGCTGGTCGCTGCCCTGGTCGCGACGGGGTTCTCGGTGCGCTCACCGGCGCTGGTCGCTTCCGGCGCCGGAGACTCGTCGACGCTGATGGTCGCGGAGACCCCGACCCGCTTCTCCCGGTTGATGGCGAGCGCTCAGGGCGCTCTCGAAGGTGGGTTTCCCTGGGCCGCCTTCGTGGTTGGCCTCAGCTCGGCCGGCCCACCGCCGGTCGAATACCTGGTGGCGCTCACGGCCATCGGGGCCTCAGGGGCCGCAATGGGCACGCAGCTCAGCGCGACCTTCGTCTATCTGCTGGTAATGCTTGCGATCATCGAGATCCCGCTGATCAGCTACCTGGTGCACCCCGGCCGCACCGAGGCAACCATGCGGTGGCTGCGCAACTGGTTGCGAGCCCACCGGCGCCAGATCATCGCCGTTGCTGTCGGCTTGGCAGGTATTGCCCTGGTCACAAACGGTATGGGCACCATCTGAGCACGGCCCGCACGGCGTGGTTCCATTCAGGATGCTTTCGGACCCGATGGTCGACTAACAGTCCAAGACTGTGCCGCCGGCGTCCGGGCGGCCAATACTCCCCGGTAGGAAAGCGATCTATCGGATGACTTTGTAGCCACGGCGCTTTTGTAGCCGCCGCGGCAATATTTCGAACGAGGCCCACTGGAAATAGAGCCGCCAGTACCCGACGGTGTCGAACCGGCGGGTCGAGGTATAGACCGTGTCCGTTGGCACATAGAAGAACTTGCCGAGCTTGCGGGCCTGCTTGATCAGCAGCAGGTCCTCCCCCATGATGAGATGCTCGTCGAATCTGAGCTCCGGAAACAGCGAACGCTTGGCTATCTGGATGGCATATGAGCCACCCAACCGGTGCAGTAGGTCATAACAGGCGAACCAGGCGCGCGCGTGCCGGCCGCCACCGAGCGGCAGAACCTTCGTGGTACCCACGGAGAGCGTCTTGCGTGATGCCCGCAACTGCGCATCGAGATCGAGGAGGAAATTGGGCTTCAGGATCGTGTCCGCATCCAAGAAGACCACCCAGTCGCTGTGCGGTGACAGCCGGTCGATACCGAAGTTCTTTGCTGCCGATACTCCGGCCGTGTCGCTGGTGAAAACGCGGACGTTGCGGCCCTCGAACTGTCTTGCGACATCGAGGGTGCGGTCCGAGGAGCCGTTCTCCACCACGATTACTTCAAAGGACTCGGTGGGATATGAAAGGCTACTGGCGTGTTCGAGGGTGGAAGCGATGTATTCCTCTTCATTGTGTGCGGGAATGACGATAGAGAAACGCAGCTCCCGAGAGCCGGCCATATCGGTATTCCCCCCGGTTGAGGCCTCACCCAACACGAAGCGATCCTAGCAGGATCTGGTTGCTGGAACCCCGATAACGACCGGCGCGACGGGGCTATGCTCGGGGGCGCTTCGCTTTACAGGACGGAATAGCAGCCATGCACATCGCCAGAGAATCGAAAAGTGTTACTGAGTATTACCGCCCGACGCAGACGGAGATATTGCGGTTCGTTCCAACAACCGCACAACGGATCCTTGACCTCCACTGCGGGCAGGGCACGCTCGGGGCAACGCTCAAGGAGCGTACTGGCGCAGAGGTCTGGGGCATCGAGTCCGACTCACAAGCGGCCCAACAGGCCAGCGCGGCTATCGACCGGGTACTCGTCGGCACCGTAGCCGAGCGGATCGCGGAGCTGCCGGACAACCACTTTGACGTGATCGTCTGTAACGACGTCTTGGAGCGCCTGGTCGACCCGACTGCGACGCTGAAACAGCTTCGGTGCAAGCTCACGTCCGAGGGCGTCGTCGTCGCGGCGGTCCCTAACATCCGTTTCCTACCGGCTCTGAGCAAGGTGCTGTTTCGAAAGGATTTCCCGCAGGAGGATTTTGGCACCTTCGACCGCACCTACATTCGCTTCTTTACCCGCAGGAGCCTGGTGCGGTTGTTCAAGACGTCAGGCTTCGGGGTACGCCGGATCGCGGGAATCAACGCCTGGAACGGGGCCATTGGCGTAGCGCTGGCCGTACTGACCCTCGGATACTTCGCCGATGGCCGATACCTGCAATACGCCTGCATCGCGTCACCATCAGCTTCAAAGCCCACCTCCTGAGAGTTATCCCGAGAGGTTGTCGTCAGATTGAGGAAGCGGCCGAAGTCACTGCTCGAGCTGGTGGGCCGTGTACGTGATCGGGCTTCCCGGCGCCGCTTGCGGCAGCGTCCCGGGGGAAATAGCTTGCGCCACTTACGGCCATGAACACGCCGCATTGCCCGCTCCATGGCGGAGTTGGCGCCGATCAAGTACCGAAACTTCCCGAAATGCTTGTTGGCCGTTCCGCGGCCGAAATGGTTGATGTACGCCATCTCGGTTGTGTACAAACCGAACTCAGCATCGCGAGCACGCAGGGCTAGATCAAGGTCCACGCCCCACCCGTAGCGGCCGAAGGTGCGCAGGTCCATGCCTCCGACCGACCGCCAGCATTCTCGAGACAACGCAAGTGCGGTTCCCTCGACCGCACTTACCGCCCGATATCGCGGTCGGGGAATGTAGTTCGCGGCCTCGGGTTTCTGGTCATCTTCCGCGCACGGGAACCCGTGATCGATCATCGGCCCAACGATTCCGGTATCGGCGGGCAGGCGCGGATCGAGCAGGCCGGCGACGAATCCCTTTGAGATCCGGGTGTCGTTGTTGAGTGTCATCGCGTAGGAGTGCCCTTCCGAGAACGCAATTCGGAATCCGAGATCACTCCCCCCCGCCCAGCCCAGGTTTTCACGCGGCGTGACAACGCGTTCATTGCCGATCTTGGGGTAGTCGCCCCGGTTGTCGACGATCAGATACTCCGCGCTCTCGCGCTCCAAGTCACCGACCAATGCATGCGTGTACTCATGCTGCCCGAACACCGGGACAATAATCAGTACGGACATGAGTTGACCGTACACTGACCGGGTCGGCGCCCAAGTCCATTCCGGAACCAGCGCCGCAGTCGACGCCAAGGGCGGGGCCGCCGCCCAACGCCGACTGCATCAACCCGGCGCGCGGACGCGGTTGTTGCGCGCCAATAGTTCCAAGGGGTTGCCAAGCCACAGAACACAGACGCCTACGTCTGTGGCGTGGCAACCCCTTGGAACCGTGCGTCAGCTACGGACTCGCTCGTAAGGCTGCGATGCTCGCAATCCATGGCTCACGCCTGGACTTCGAGCAATCCAACGCGCCAGAGTGCGGCGTAGACGTGGCGCACCGGAACGCTCAGCAACCGAGCCGCGCCGGCGACCAGCGGGTCGCCCCCGACGAAGTCGCTGCGGTTGGCCGACTTCTTCTTGGCAGCCGGAGCCGGAGGTGGCGTTCCATCGCGTACTACCGTCAGCCGCGGCGCGGGCGATACGGTTACCACTTCGTCGAAAACAGCTACGGTCATGATGCCCTCCCGGACAGGTTCGAAACGAGAATGAATTGGACTGATATGTCCCGTCCCGTAGCGATTCCGATCCAAGAGCGTTTGGTCCGCAGACCATCTGCGTGGGCAGATTCAGCTGAGGACGTCGCGCTTGGGGCCGGATCGGGACGAAACATAGCCCGGATATCGACCCGGACTGCCACTGGAACTCATGCGTCCCTCACCTCCTCACAACCACGACGCGTGCGGATAACCGCACGATTTCCATGCGCAAAGGAGTACAGATGCCCGACGAACGTCGGAGAATCCACACCCCACTCGTCAAAGCTTTGGCACCACACGACGTGTCCGGTAAACCGGAAGCCACCTGGGCTCAACCCTTAAGCCGGGAGGAGCTGTCCTGACCCGGGGCGTCTTTCGACGTTCGGGGTCAGTGGCCTATGTTCGTGTAGCCGCCTCACCTAACGAGGTGCTTGCCTGACCGATCATGCATGACCGGGCTGCGCGGGTCAACGTGAACCGGTGCCCGTGTCCGATTCTTTACGCTTTCCCCCGGCACGCTGACAGCTTTTCGCCAGGTTAGACGCTTCTGACCTGGGCTTTTGATACCGAAGTCGATGTATTTGAGATGGCTTTGAATCAGGTGTCGACGATCAATCGGCGAGTCGCTCCAGCCGCCCGATGGTGTCGATGAACTCCTCGACCATCTCCAGCACCACCGACCGAGTCGGCCGCACACGGTCAAGCGAACCGACAACCTGACCCACGAAATAGGTGGCCAGTTCCCGTGCCTTGGCTCCGGGTTGGACGGCAGCCTGGTTGATTCGGATCTGCGAATCGGTGATCAGCGTGGTCTGCAGCGGCATACCAAGGGGTTCGGGGGTATCGGGGCGGGCCCATTCGTCGGTCCAGGCGGTGCGCAGCATCCGTGCCGGTTTGCCCGTCATCGACCGCGAACGCACGGTATCCGAGGAGGTCGCCGCCAAGAACTTGTCCTTGACCGCCGGGACCGTCTCGGCTTCCTCGGTGGTCAACCAAACCGACCCGCACCACACGCCTTCGGCTCCAAGGGCCAGTGCGGCGGCGATCTGGCGGCCGCGGGCGATGCCGCCGGCGGCCAGTACGGGTGTCGGCGCAACCGCATCCACCACCTCGGGAACCAGCACCATCGTGGCCACCTCGCCGGTATGACCGCCGGCCTCGGTGCCCTGCGCGACGATCAGGTCGACACCGGCCGCCGCGTGTCGTCGCGCGTGTTGGGTGGTCCCGGCCAGGGCCGCTACCAGCACTTCCTTCTTGTGAGCCCGCTCGACGAGATCGCTCGGCGGCGGCCCCAGCGCACTGGCAATCAGGCGGATGTCGTGGCTGAAGGCCACGTCCAACAGCGGCTCGTAGCCTTTCGGCGAGATGTTGAGCCCTCCCCCGGATCGCGAAATCCGCTCCGCTCCGGCTTCCGGGGACGGTGCGATGCCGTAGCGGGCCAGCAGTTCCTCGACGAACGCCCGATGCGCTTTGGGCACCAACTCGCGAGCCTGCACCGGGTCGATTCCTCCCTGCTCCGCCCCGACGTATTTGGGCGGCAACAACAGGTCA
Organism: Mycobacterium liflandii; assembly: GCF_022354805.1. Lineage (NCBI taxonomy): Bacteria > Bacillati > Actinomycetota > Actinomycetes > Mycobacteriales > Mycobacteriaceae > Mycobacterium > Mycobacterium liflandii. The sequence goes on from NZ_CP023138.1 coordinate 4,064,767, forward strand.
ACTCCGTAGGGCTTTCCGCGCGTTTGCTCCTCGATCCAGGTCAGCTCGCTCTCCAGCCGTTTCGGGCTGTGAGCGGTGGCACCCAGAATCCCGAAACCGCCCGCGTTGGTCACCGCGGCGACCACGTCTCGGCAGTGGCTAAAAGCGCAGATGGGAAACTCGACGCCGAGCATTTCGGCCACTCTGGTTCGCATTTCCCGACGCTAAGAATCCCAGACCGATATGTCAATCGAATCGCATGACACTCAACGCGTTACGTGTTCAGCCTTCGCGAACTCGGCCGAAGAATTCACCCGTGCTGTTCCGCAACTGCGGCGACGTTGCCGCTAGGGCGAACAGCCATCGGGCGGCCAGCTCGCCACGCCATCCTCCAACGGAACCTTGAGGCTGTGCAGGATCGAGGCAACCATGCGCCACGCACTGATCGCGGTGACGAGTTCGGTAAGAACCGTTACGTCCCCATGCAATTCGCGCTCACACTCCGCCCAGCTCGAGGCACTCACCGCGCCGTCGCGCACGATGTCGTCGGTCGCCGCCAACACAGCACGCTCGGTCGGACCGAATCCGTTGTATTGGCGCCAATCACGCACCCCGAGTAGGTTCTGGGCGGAGACCCCCAGGCCGGAGGCAACGCGCCAGTGCTGGGTCCATTCGTAGTCGCACGCGGTAAGCCACCCGATCCGCATGATCACCAATTCGCGCAGCCGAGGGTCGAGGGCGCCATGCCAGAGCATGGTCGCGAGCAGGTCGTTGAAGGTCCGGGCCAGCCGCGGATGGTTCAGTAACGCCTGAAAGATGCTGAGCTCAGCCATGTAGTTGGGCACGCCCGCTTCGTCGGCGGCGGCCTTGGCCTCGTTGACCGACAGTAGTGGCACGCGGGGAATAGTCATAGTCTATCACTCCGTTGGGCTCGCCGACTACCAGCACACTATGAACTATCAACTCGCGAGTCAATTGCAGACTCGTTGCGGCGCAGCACAAAACGGCCATCACATGACAAACTGCGCGCTGCCGCGGCATTGGACAGGTCCCGCGACACGCATTTCCCAAGACGCTCGCTTTGCGTGGCTGGGCGGCCGAACCGGCTACGCTGCGGATGCTGCCAACTCCAATAGACGTCAAGAGACTTACTTCAATAGATGTAGAGATCGGTCTGTGGCTAAATCACATGTCACCCCCGTAGCGGTGATCGGAATGGGGTGCCGGCTCCCCAAGGGCATCGACTCTCCGGAGAAGTTCTGGACGGCGTTGCTGCGCGGGGACGACCTGATCACCGAGATTCCCGCCGACCGCTGGGACGCCGATGAGTACTACGACCCCGAACCGGGCGTGCCGGACCACTCGGTGTCGCGCTGGGGCGGATTCCTCGACGATGTGGCCGGTTTTGATCCGGAGTTCTTCGGGATCAGCGAGCGTGAAGCCATCGCGATAGATCCCCAGCACCGCTTGCTGTTGCAGACGTCATGGGAAGCCGTCGAGCATGCCGGCATGCCACCGATGTCGCTGAGCGGCTCGCTGACCGGGGTGTTCGTCGGGATGTGTCATGACGACTACGCATTTGTCACCGACGATGCCGGCGCGCTGGGTGATGCCTACGCGTTCACGGGAACCGCGTTCAGCATGGCTTCCGGTCGGGTGTCCTATGCCCTGGGCCTGCGCGGTCCAGCCATGACGGTGGATACGGCCTGTTCGTCGAGTTTGCTTGCGGTGCATATGGCCTGTCGCAGTCTGGACGGGGGTGAGAGTGACCTTGCTCTGGCGGGTGGCTGCATGCTCATGCTCGAACCGGATGTGTTCAGCTCGGCATCCGCGCAAGGCATGCTCTCTCCGACCGGCCGTTGCCGCACCTTCGATGCCTCCGCCGATGGGTTTGTCCGCTCCGAGGGCTGCGCAGTGTTGGTGCTCAAGCGGCTTCCCGATGCCGTGCGCGACGGCGATCGAGTCCTTGCCGTGCTGCGCGGCACGGCAACCAACCAAGACGGACGCACCGACAACATCTCGACCCCCTCGCCCGACGCCCAGGTCGCGGCCTACCGAGCGGCGCTGGCTGTCGCCGGCGTCGACGCCGATACCGTTGGCATGGTCGAGGCGCATGGCACCGGAACGCCGGTTGGTGATCCGATCGAATTCAGCAGCCTGGCACAGGTCTACGGCAGCAACGGGAACCCGTGCGCGGTCGGATCGGCCAAGAGCAGTGTGGGCCACACCGAGGCCGCCGCCGGGGCGGTGGGGATCATCAAGGCCGTCCTTTCCCTCCAACATGGCCTGGTACCGCCGATGGTGCATCACACCCGGCTCCCCGATGAGCTAGCCGAAATCGACAGCGCACTGTTTGTGCCACAAGCGATTACGCCTTGGCCGGAAGGCAACGGCCGGACCCCTCGGCGGGCGGCGGTGTCGTCGTATGGCATGTCGGGCAGCAACGTTCATGTCATCCTCGAGCAAGCCCCCGAGCCGGCCGTTTACCGCAACGGCACAGCCGGGTTGGGCGATGCGTTGCTGTTCACGGTGTCCGCCAGCTCGACAGAGGCGTTGCGGCAGACCGCCGAACGGCTCGCCGACTGGATCGACAATCACGAAGTATCGCCGTCGGATTTGGCCTACACCCTGGCACGCCGACGGTCCCATCAACCGGTGCGAGCCGGACTCATCGCCGGCGACCGAACCGAGTTGGCCCACCGATTACGCGAGGCAGCCGCCGGCGATACCCCCTATCCGGCCGCCGTCGGCCGCGACGATCTCGGCCCGGTGTGGGTGTTCTCCGGGCAGGGTTCGCAGTGGGCGACCATGGGTGCGAGCTTGCTGGCCAATGAACCGGTTTTCGCCGCTACCGTGGCCGAGCTCGAGCCGCTGATCGCCGCCGAGTCCGGCTTTTCGGTGACCGAGGCGATGACGGCGATGGAGACGGTGACCGGCATCGACCGGGTGCAACCAACGCTATTTGCCATACAGGTAGCGCTGGCACAGGCAATGAGGTCATACGGGGTCCATCCCGGGGCGGTCATCGGCCACTCCCTCGGCGAGGTGGCGGCTGCCGTCGTGGCCGGGGCGTTATCGCTGGCCGATGGGGTGAAGGTCATTTGTCGCCGCTCCCGGCTGTGCACCCGGCTCGCGGGTAGCGGCGCGATGACGTCGGTGGAGCTGCCCGCCGCACGAGTACGCGAAGACCTGGTCCGTCATCGGGCCAAGGACGTTGTGGTTGCGGTGGTGGCTTCGCCGCAGTCCACCGTGATCGGCGGGGCCACCGACACCGTGCGCGAGCTGGTCGCAGCCTGGGAAGAGCGCGAGGTGATGGCTCGTGAGGTGGCCGTCGACGTGGCATCTCACACCCCGCAGGTCGAGCCGATCCTCGGCGAACTTTCCGAACTACTGGCGGATGTCGAGCCGCTGGCGCCGCAGGTCCCGTACTACTCGGCGACCTCCTTCGACCCGCGCGAACGGCCGCGCTGCGACGCCCGCTACTGGGTCGACAACCTGCGTCATGCGGTGCGTTTTTCGGCAGCGGTGCGCGCGGCACTTGACGACGGCTACCGGGTTTTCAGCGAGTTGTCACCGCACCCGCTGCTGACCCGCGCTGTCGAGCAGACCGCGGCAAGCCTGGATATCCCCGCCGCAGCCCTGCCGGCGATGCGACGCAACCAGCCGCTGCCCCACGGGTTGCGTGGCTTGGTGGCCGACCTGCACAGCGCGGGCGCCGCGGTGGACTTCGCAACGCTATGCCCCGACGGGCAATTGGTGGATGCTCCGCTACCCGTGTGGGCGAATCGTCGTCTCCTGCTCACAGCGGCGGATACCAGGCGACACGGATGCGCCAACAGCGTTGCAGCGCAACCTCTTTTAGGGGCGCACGTCGATCTGCTGGAGGAACCGGTGCGGCACGCGTGGCAGTCCGAAATCGGCACCGCCACGCTCCCCTGGTTGGGCGATCACCAGGTGAACAGTGTGGCCGCGCTGCCGGGGGCCGCATACTGCGAAATGGCGCTCACGGCTGCCAATACGGTATTCGGCGATCTGTCGGAGGTCGGCGACATCGGCTTCCACGAGATGCTGCTACTCGACGATGAAACCGCGGCAGGCGCTGTCGCTTTGCTCGAGGCACCCGGGATCGCCAGCTTCGCTGTGGACACAGTTCGCGGCGGCGAAAAGGTGCGCCGCAGTACCGCACTACTGCGTGCGGTCGAGCGCGACTCGCAACCGGCGGGCTATGACATCGAGGCGCTGCTAGCCGCCCATGCCTGCCGTCTGGACGGAGACGAACTGCGGGAATGGTTCGGCAAGAACGGAATTCACTATGGCCCCGCGTTCACGGGCCTGGTCGCGGCGCATGTCTGTGAACGCGGCAGCGATGCGGTGCTCGCCGAGATCAGCTTGCCGGGTTCGATGCGCACCCAACAGGCCGGCTATCTGGTCCACCCGGCATTGTTGGACGCCTGCTTCCAGTCGGTTCTCGCGCACCCGGTTGTGCGGGAAATGGGCAACGACGGCTTGCTGTTGCCGTTGGGTGTGCGTCGGCTGCGTTCCCATGCATCGACCCGCGACGCACGCTTCTGCTACACGCGAGTGACCGCCTGCGGCCATGACGCCGAAGCCGACATCGACGTCTTGGACGAGCATGGGACCGTGCTACTGGCGGTGCGCGGCCTGCTGATGGGTACCGGGCTATCGGAGCTGGCCGACCAGGATCGCTTGATGAGTCGGCACCTGCTGGGCACGGAATGGCAGCAGCGCGAGCTGCCCCAGCCCCAAGCGCCAAACCCCGAAAGCTGGCTGCTGGTCGGGATTTCAGAAACCGTCGATCGACTCACGACGCGGCTCGCCGAGGCGCTGAAGTCGCTTGGCACCGACTGCATCACGACGAGCTGGCACCTGCAGGCCGACCACATCACCGACGCTGAGCGGTTCCGCGATCAGCTGCGCGAGCACCGGTTCGCGGGCGTGGTCGTCATGACCGGGACGGGCTGCAGCAGCCCCGTGACCAGCGATTACGTTCGGCATGTGGTGCGTGTTGTTCGGGAGTTGCCCGAGATTATGGGTGAGGCGCCGCGGTTGTTTGTGGTGACGCGGGGTGCGCAGACGGTGTTGGGTGGTGAAAGTGCCAATTTGGAGCAGGCTGGGTTGCGTGGTTTGTTGCGGGTGATTGGTGCTGAGTATCCGCATTTGCATACCACTCATGTTGATGTTGATGAGCACAGTGGTTCTGAGGTGGTTGCGCGTCAGTTGTTGTCGGGCTCTGAGGAAGACGAGACGGCGTGGCGTTGTGGCCAGTGGTATACGGCGCGGTTGTCGCCGATGCCGTTGCGTCCCGAAGAGCGCAAGACCACGGTGGTGGAGCATGACACTGAGGGGATGCGGTTGCAGATCCGCACGCCTGGGGATTTGCAGACGATGGAGTTTGTGGCTTTTGATCGGGTCGCGCCGGGGCCGGGTCAGATCGAGGTCGCGGTCACCACCTCCAGTATCAACTTCGCGGATGTGTTGGTCAGTTTCGGTCGGTATAACTCCCCCGATGGGCAGATGCCGCAGTTGGGTACCGATTTCGCCGATGTGGTGACCGCGGTGGGTCCCGATGTCACCGATCATCAGGTTGGTGATCGAGTCGGTGGGATGTCCTCGCATGGTTGTTGGGCCACTTTTGTCACCTGTGATGGCGCGCTGGCTACCCCGATCCCGGCGGGTCTGACCGACGCGCAAGCGGCCGCGGTGACCACCGCGCACGCGACCGCCTGGTATGGCTTGCATGATCTGGGCCGTATCCGTGCTGGTGACAAGGTGCTCATCCATTCCGGAACCGGTGGGGTGGGCCAGGCCGCGATCGCGATCGCGCGCGGCCGGAGCCGAAATCTATGCCACCGCGGGCAGCCCCAAGCGTCGCCAAGTGTTACGCGACATGGGCATTGAGCATGTCTATGACTCACGCAGTATCGAGTTCGCCGAGGCCATCCGCGCCGACACCGACGGCTACGGGGTCGATATCGTGCTCAACTCGCTGACCGGCGCCGCCCAGCGCGCCGGGCTGGAGTTGCTGGCCTGGGGCGGGCGGTTCGTCGAGATCGGCAAACGCGACATCTACGGCGACACCAAGATGGGCCTGTTCCCGTTCCGGCGCAACCTGTCGTTTTACGGTGTCGATCTGGGGATGCTCTCGATCACCCATCCCCGACTGATCCGCGAGCTGTTGACCACGGTCTATCAGCACACCGCCGAGGGCGTGTTACCCATGCCCCAAGACACCCACTACCCGCTGGCCGAGGCGGCCACCGCGATCCGGGTGATGGGCGCCGCCGACCACACCGGCAAACTGCTGCTCGACATCCCCAGCAGCGGACGCAGTGCGGTGGTCCTGCCCCCCCGAACAGGTACCGGTCTTGCGCGCCGATGGCTCCTACATCATCACCGGCGGCCTGGGCGGGCTGGGACTGTTCCTGGCCGAAAAAATGGCCACCGCCGGGGCCGGACGCATCGTGCTCAGTTCCCGCTCAGCACCGAGCCAAAAAGCCCTCAAAACCATCGAACTGATCCGCTCGATCGGCTCCGATGTCGTGGTCGAATGCGGCGACATCGCCCAACCCGCCACCGCAGCACGGCTGGTCGCCAACGCCACCGCCACCAACCTGCCCCTACGCGGAGTGCTCCACGCCGCCGCGGTCGTCGAAGACGCCACCTTGGCCAACATCACCGACGAACTCCTCGACCGCGACTGGGCCCCCAAGGTCTACGGCGCCTGGCACCTCCACCAAGCCACCACCGACCAACCCCTGGACTGGTTCTGCTCCTTCTCCTCCGCAGCAGCCATGCTCGGCTCACCAGGCCAAGGCGCCTACGCCGCCGCCAACAGCTGGCTCGACGCCTTCACCCACTGGCGCCACAACCAAAACCAGCCCGCCACCGCCATCGCCTGGGGCCCCTGGGCCGAAATCGGCCGCGCCATCGCCCTGGCCGAAAGCAGCGACGCCGCCATCGCCCCCGACGAAGGCGCCTACGCCTTCCAAACCCTGCTCCGCCACAACCGCACCTACACCGGATACGCTCCGATCATTGGTGCACCGTGGGTGACCGCCTTTGCCGAACGCAGCAAGTTCGCCGAAGCGTTCAAGGCCTTGGAGCAAGGCCGTTCGGGGTCCAGCAAATTCCGTAGCGAGTTGGACGCGCTGCCGTTGGATGAGTGGCCCGGGCAGCTGCGGCGAATGGTGGCTGAGCAGGTCAGCCTGATCCTGCGCCGCACCATCGATCCGGACCGTCCGCTCTCCGAGTACGGGCTCGACTCCCTAGGCAACCTCGAGCTGCGCACCCGGGTGCAGTCCGAGACCGGAATACGGATCAGCTCCACCGACATCACCACCGTACGAGGCCTAGCGGACCACCTGTTTGCCCAGTTGGCGCCGGAAGAAGCCGCAGCATCGTCACAATGAGCACTGAAAGTAGATGCGAATCAGGGCTATTCGCCCTTCGGGACGGATAAGTCATGCGTATCTTGCCGGAGACAACGAGCGTCACCGAGTACTACGGTCACAAGCGGCCGGAGATGTTGCGATTCCTACCGGTCGACGCGCAATGCGTGCTCGAACTCGGTTGTGGTGAGGGCGTGTTCGGTGCCATCGTGAAGCAGAGCACCGGCGCGGAAGTATGGGGCCTCGAGTACAACGAAGAGGCAGCCCAGCGTGCCGGCGAACTGCTCGACCATGTCCTTGCCGGCGACGCCAGCACCCGAATTGCCGAGCTACCCGACAACTACTTTGACGCGGTCGTCTGTAACGACGTGTTGGAGCACCTGGTGGATCCGCTGGACACGCTCAAGCGGCTCAGAACCAAACTCAAGCCCGATGGCGTCGTTGTCGCCTCGATCCCGAACATCCGCTACTTGCCCGCGCTGGGCAAAGTAGTTTTCCGAAGGGACTTCCCGCAGGAGGATTTTGGCATCTTCGACCGCACGCACCTGCGCTTCTTCACCCGCAGCAGCATGGTGCGAATGTTTGAGGACGCTGGGTTTTCGATGCAACGCATCAAAGGCATCAATCCTTTCCTGAGGCCTTTTGGTGCGTTGTTCGTCGCTTTGAGTCTGGGGCACTTCGTCGATGGGGTCTTTCTGCAGTACGCGTGTGTGGCTACTCCAGCCTCTTGAGTGTGGATGAGATTTTCGACTGGGCCGATGTGTACGCGCCGGACGGTGTTGTCCGGGAGATGGTTTGCTCCAAGCACAGCAAGATCGCATCCGACTCCGCGCTCAAAAACGTATGCTCGGACCATGAATCACGCTGTGCCGCCCAGCGACGACACAGATGAACCGATGAACTCGTTCGGTACGCACGTCATCGGGCCGGCGTAGCGGCATGACCAGCTCCCGGTTCAGGCGCACCGAATCCGTCGGTGTCGAGCCGGTTTTGCCGGCGCTGTCAGAGTTCCTAGCGAAGCATTTCGCGTGACCGTGGTCTAGGCGCAACGTCGCTGCGGATCCGACGCCATGGCAGGCACCGACGACCACCTCCCGAAGGAGCAGATCATCAGCAGCGTCCGCGTACGGTCAGCCCTCTTGTACATCGCCATTGCGGTGGGGTTCGTACTAGCCACAGCGGTCCTGCGTGGCCAGCAGATCAGCGAATGGAATTACCTCAACCCCGATGAGGCCGAGCTGTTGGTTCAGGCACGCGCAGCACGTCACTCACCAGTTCCGTTCAGTACCTGGATAACCGGGACCACCGGCCCGTATTGGACGTTGTTCCTCACCGGTCTTGCTGTCTTCGGTGCACCGTTGACCCTCACCTTCGCCCATTTCTTGGCCGCAGCATTGCTGGGGCTCACCGCCGCCGCCCTTCTCGTCGCCGCTTCCCGCGTCATCGGATTCGGTCCCGCGTGGGTGGTCACTGCCTTGTGGTGGTTTCCCTTCGCCGTGATTTTCCCGGTGGGCGACCCATTGGACTTCGGCGCGCTCGCCACCGAATACCTACCGACATCGCTCGTCGTGACATCGGCACTGGTGAGACGCGAACAATTAGCGGCGCGGCCCTGGCTGTTCGCCGTTGTCGGCGCGCTAGCCGGCGTCACGGTCGGCTCACAGTTCCAGGTCGCGCCCTTAGCCGTCGCATTCGCCGCGGCACAAATGATGGTGCTGCACACCCACACCAAGCGCACGGTCGTATCGATGGTTTGGTGGGCGGCGGGCGCGGTGTTACCACTTGCGGCGATCGTACTGACGATCGTGGTTTCTCCCGCGACCAATTGGGTCCTCGTCGATCAGACCCTGTCGTTTTTGGGGTCCTATGCGGGCGGCCCCACCGCGATGCAGAAACTTCTGCACACCTGGGACACGTTCACCTGGCCGGCGGGCTACATGCTGGTGCTGCTCGCCGTAGTGATCTGGCTGGGCCGGCACAGCGACAGGCGGTCGAAACTGGCCCGCGTCGTCGTGATCGGGGGCGGACTGGTGTGCACTCTGATCGGCGGCATGGGCTTCCCCCACTACCTGATTCTGCTTTTCGGAGCCCTCGGCCTGGCCACAACAATGCCAATCAAGCCTGGCGCACAACTGGTTCCCCAGCGTTTGTCACCAGCTCTAGTGGCCAGCGCGGTGGCCGCGGTCACGGTCGTCATGCTCGTGGTCGGCTATGCCATGAATCGGTGGCGACCGCTGTCGCCGCAACAGGCGGCCGCCGCGTTCTCCACGAATTCGGTCCACCGCAATTCCAGCATGGCCCGTGCCTGCCCGCCCGGCTCGTCCGCCCTGGTTTGGGGCTGGGCGCCCGAGATTTTCGTCGAACAGGACTGGCAGAACACCGTCCCCTATCCCAACGTGCTCGGGATGGCGATCAACCCCGCCATTCGCGAGTCCGCCGAGCCGATCATGCGCGCCGGAATCGAGCAGGCAAGTTGCGTCGTCGACGCCACCAACGTCAAACGCCCCCAATGCCCACCCCTGCGCTCCGAGCACCCGCTGGGTTACTGCCTTCCGCCGACGGTGACGCTGGCGCGAATCTATCCGCAACTATCCGAACTGGTGCGCCAACAGTTTCACACCGTCCCCATCATCGATGGCTGTGACGGGTGCACGTTCTATGTGCGCTCCGCATTCGAGGCGTCGTCCTGAGTGTCGGCGGCACTGCGGCGAAACGAGAAGTGCCGGTGGCCGAAATAGCTGAGGAAGGTGCTCACCGCGATGATGACTGCCTGCGCCGTGATGCGTGGGATGCCCATCGCGACCAGCACCGGTAGGGCCACAGCGTTCATGCCCAGCGACGTGAGATACACGCTTTCGAAACGCGCCAGATCGCGCAGCACATGTCCGCGCACGTGGAACACGAATCGCCGATGCATCACGAAGGCGAACAGCACGCTCAAGACATGCGTAATGCCAAGTGTCACCAACGAGCCCGCGACCTTGCCGAACCTGTGGTCGACGAATTGGCCCACGCTCTCCGAGCAGGCGACGAAGATCGCAAATCCGACGACCGTGTTGATTCCGCCCACCACCAGGAAGGCCACTCGCTGGTCGCGGAAGAGCCGGATCAGCGGCCCGGGCGGCGCCGGTTCCGGTGGCAGGTCGAATTCGGTCATTCCAGGCTTTCGAATGCGGCGATCTGGTCTCGGGTGACGGCGAGCGGATCGGCACCGCCATGCACCTGGCGCTCCCAATCGATTGTCCAGGCCACCGCATCGCGGAAACCTAGCCGATTGCGCCAGCCCAGCTCCGCCTGCGCCTTGGCGGCATCGAGGGCCAGCAGATTCGCCTCGTGTGGGTGATCTCCGTCGTCGAGATCCCAGTGTGCGCCGCCGCCCCATAGTTCGGCAGCCAACGAGGCCACCTGGCCTACCTCTACGAAGCTGTCGCGGCCCGGCCCAAAATTCCATTGGCCCAGACCGGATCCGGCCAGCAGCGCGTCGGCGAGGGTCAGGTAGCCATTGAGGCAGTCGAGTACGTGCTGCCATGGCCGCACGGCGCGGGGGAATCTCAGGCGCGGAGCCTGGCCCCGCGCGTAAGCGTCCACCAGGTCTGGGAACAGGCGGTCGCGACTGATGTCGCCCCCACCGATCACATTGCCGGCACGCGCAATGGCTGTGGGGCAATTGGGGAAACTACGAACCCAAGACTGGGTCAGCAGATCCGCCATGGCTTTCGACGCGCTGTAGGGATCGTCTCCACCCAGAGGGTCGGTTTCGACATAGCCGGCCTCCTGGTTGACGTTGCGGTAGACCTTGTCGGTGGTGATGACGACATGCGCACGCACCGAAGGGGTGGCGCCCACGGCCTCGAGCACGTTGAGAGTGCCCATGGCGTTGGTCTCATAGGTGTAGCGCGGGTTGCGGTAGGACTCACGGACCAGCGACTGGGCGGCCAGGTGGATCACGACGTCCGGCGCGACCGCCTGCAACGCTGCCGTGGTGGCCTCCGACTCGCGAATGTCCACACGCAAATCGGAGACAAGCTGGTCGGCAAGGCCCGCGCGCTTGAACAGGCCGGCCTGCTCGGAATCGAGTGCCAGACCGGACACCTGGTGGCCGCGACTCAGAAGGAGCAACGCCAGCCAGGGTCCCTTGAACCCGGTATGGCCAGTAATCAGGTAATGCACGGCTATCGCGCGGCCTCGGCCATGTACTCGCGGATCGAGTCCGCCACAAAATCCAGCATCGGCTTGGTCAGACCCGGGAAAGTGCCCACCCAGAAGGTCCGATTCATCACGATGTCGGTGTTGGTCAGGTCGCCGACGATCCTGAAGTCAACATTGCGATACGCCGGCTGCTTCACGAGGTTGCCGGCGAACAGCTGACGGAAACCGATCTTGCGCTCATCGAGGAAGCGCATGAACTTGGTGCGTTCCACCGGGTGCGCGGGATCGAGAGTAATCGGGAAACCGAACCACGACGGATCCGAATTCGGCGTGGCCACTGGCAGGATCAGACCTTCGACGCCGGACAGTCGCGCGCTCAGGTAATCGAAGTTCTCCTTACGCGCCTGCACGAATCCGTCGAGCTTTGCTAGCTGAGACAGCCCCAGCGCGGCCTGCATGTCGGTGGCTTTCAGGTTGTACCCGATATGGCTGTAGATGTATTTGTGGTCGTAGCCCTTGGGCAGATCGCCAAGCTGCCATTCGAACCGCTTCTGGCAGGTGTTGTCGTTTCCCGGCGCGCAGTAACAGTCGCGCCCCCAGTCGCGGAAGGACTCGACCTGCTTGCGGACCAACGCCGACTTGACGAACACCGCACCGCCCTCGCCGGTGGTGATGTGGTGTGCGGGATAGAAGCTCACGGTCGCCGTGTCGCCGAAGCTTCCGGTGCGTTTGCCGTCATAGGTCGAGCCGAGCGCGTCGCAGGAATCCTCGACCAGCCACAGACCGTGCTTGTCGCACAGCTCTTGGACGGTGTCCAGATCGAACGGATTACCCAGCGTGTGGGCCATCATGATCGCCCGAGTCTTCGGCCCGACCGCTTCGCGCAGGCGCTCCGGGATAGCGTCGTAGGTGCCCAGCTCAATGTCGACAACAACGGGCCGCAGCCCGTTCTGGATGATCGGGTTGACCGTGGTGGGAAATCCGGAGGCCACCGTCAGCACCTCGTCGCCGGGCTCCAGCGGCCGCTTTCCGAACCGCTTCTTGTTCTTCCCCAGCTTTGGGCTGGTCAGGGCGCTCAGGGCACACAGGTTGGCGCTTGAGCCACTATTGACGAAGACGGCGTCACGGGCGCCGACGTAGCGGGACAGCGCCCGTTCGAAGAGCGGATGGAACCGGCCCGCGGTCAGCCAGCCGTCCAGGGACGCGTCAACAAGTGCAGCGAAGTCCTCGGGGTCGAGCACCTTGCCCGACACGGGGACCGGCGTGGTCCCTGCCACGAACTCCGACGTCGCGAGCTTGCGCTTTGCGTAGCCACGAACGGCCGCGAGGATATCGGCACGATCCTCCTCGAGCCCGTTGTCCCCCAACCCATCGGTATCGAGTCTTGAAATGAGATCTCCTCAAGCGTTTGGAATTCATACCGTACGTCGCGACCTCGAAACGCCACCCTGCGTCTCGCGACATTGCTAGTGTGTCACCTGCGCGACGCTGCGTCAGCGAAACCGCTTCGGGGGAATGCTTACTTTGAGATTGGAAGATCCATCATGAAAGCCGTGCTCCTCGCGGGTGGTCTCGGAACTCGTATGCGTGAGGAGACCGAGTTCCGGCCCAAGCCCATGGTCGAGGTAGGTGGCCGGCCAGTGCTGTGGCACATCATGAAAGTCCTGGGGCACCACGGAATCTCCGACTTTGTTGTCTGCACCGGCTACAAGAGCGAGTACATCAAGGACTACTTCTCCAACTATGGGGTGTCCAATCTGGACTTCACCATCACCCTCGGCGACCAGTCGAGCATCAAGTATCACGGCTCGCACGACGAATTCAACTGGCGCGTGACGGTGGCCGACACCGGCTTGAGCACGATGACCGGCGGCCGAATCAAACGGATACACAAGTACGTTGGCGATGAGCCGTTCCTGTGCACCTACGGAGACGGTATCGCCGACGTCGACATCCCCGCACTGCTGAAGTTCCACCGCTCACACGGCAAGATCGCCACGGTGACAGCCACCCAGCCGATGAGTCGGTTCGGGGTCATCGACCTGGAGCAGGACGGCGCGGTGGCCAAGTTCCGGGAGAAGCCCAAGACCGAAGACTGGATCAATATCGGCTACTTCATTTTCGAGCGCGGAGTCTTCGACTACCTCGAAGGCGACGAAACCGTACTCGAGGACCAGCCGTTGCGGCGCCTGGCCGAAGACCGCCAGATCGCCGCGTTCCCGCACCACGGCTTCTGGCAGCCGATGGATACCTTTAGGGAGTCACAACTGCTGAACAACCTCTGGAACAGCGGGAATCCGCCGTGGAAAGTATGGGAGTGAGCGTGGGAGTGGGTGCGGGAACGAAGAAAAAGATCGCCGTCATAGCCCCTGCTTACAACGAGAGCGAATGCGTCGAGGAGCTGGCGCGCCAACTGGCCGCCATGTTCGATTCCGAGCCCGCATACGATTTCGAGGCGATCATCGTCGAAAACGGCTCGACCGACGACACGATGGAAAAGCTGCTCGCCATCAACGCGGCCGACCCTCGGTTCAAGATCCTGCAACTGGCGCGCAACTTCCGGATGGACGGCGGATTGACCGCTGGCCTCAACGTGGTTGACGCCGACGCGGTTGTCCTGATGACCGCCGACCTGCAGGACCCACCCGACTTCATCCCGGACATGATCCGGGCGTGGGAGCAGGGTTACGAGAACGTCTACGGCGTGGTCACCGAGCGCGGTGGTGTCGGCCCCATCCGCCGGATGAACTCCCAGCTGTTCTACTGGCTGGCCGGCAGACTCACCGACGATCGAATTACCAGTAACGCCAGCGATTTTCGCCTCGTTGACCGGAAAGTGTACGAGGCGGTCCGGTTAATGGACGAGCGCAACCGGTTCGTCCGGGGGCTTTTCTCGTGGGTCGGCTTCAAATCGATTGGGCTGCCGATGAAGCGGGCGCCCCGCTTCGCCGGCGAGTCCAAGGCCTACACCTTCAAAGTGATGGACCTGGCCGGCAAGGGAATTCTCGCGCACTCCTACGTGCCGCTGAGACTCATCACCCTTACCGGTTTCCTCTTGAGGGCCGTTGCCGCTATCGCGGTGTTCGTGCTCGCGGTGCGCTTCGTCTTCTACGGCGTCCCCTTCCCCGGCTTCGGTTCGCTGGTAAGTCTGATGCTGGTCGGCTTCGGGGTGATTACCCTGCTCTTAGGGGTTGTCGGCGAGTACCTCGCGCTCATCTACGAGGAGGTCAAGCAGCGCCCCAACTTCGTCGTCACTCGAAAGGTGGGCATGTGAGCCCAGCCCCCGCGGAACCCGCCAAGTATTCCGACCAGCTGGTCGACTGGCTGGTGGGTGCCGGCTACACGCACTGCTTCTTTGTCGCGGGCGGCAACATCATGCACCTACTGAACTCGGTACGCACCCGAATGGTGTGCGTACCGTTCGTGCACGAGGTGGCCGCCGCGATCGCCGTGGAGTACTTCAACGCCTCTCGCGACGAGGGAAGCGGCCGCGCCCTGGCCCTGGTGACGGCTGGCCCCGGCCTCACCAATGCAGTGACCGGCATTGCCGGTGCCTGGCAGGAGAGTCGCGAGCTGTTGGTGTTGGGCGGGCAGGTCAAGAGCAGCGACCTGAGCCGTGGCGCGGTGCGCCAGCGCGGCATCCAGGAAATCGACGGCGTGGAACTGGTTAGCAGCGTCACCAAGCGTGCGCTGCGGATCGAGCGCCCGGTTGGCCGCGATGTCATCTTGGACGCCGTGCTCGACGGGCGCACGCCGCGACAGGGCCCGGTCTTCCTCGAAGTCTGCCTGGACACCCAGGCGGCGCTCCCCTTGGCTGGGCAGGATCCGATTGCCGTCCCGGAGGCGGACGCCGTACCAGAGGTTCCCGCGACCGACGTCGAACACGTCGTCGAGTTGGTGCGCGAGTCGCAGCGCCCCGTCGTCTTGGTCGGCGGCGGCGTGAGCCGTGATGCGGTCCTCACACTGGGTGAACGCACGGCGGCCGCCGGCATCCCCATCATGACCACATGGCATGGGGCGGACAGGGTTCCCAGCGAACACCCCAGGTATTCCGGACGCCCGAACACCTGGGGACAGCGCGCCGCCAATCTTCTCGTGCAGCAAGCCGATCTGGTGATCGCCATCGGCACCCGATTGGGGCTACAGCAGACCGGATTCGCCTGGGAAGAATTCGTGCCGATCGGGCGGCTGGTGCAGGTTGACATCGACGCCGCCGAACTGACCAAAGGACATCCACGAGTCGACCTTGCGTTGCATGGCGACGCCGACCGGTTCCTGGACGCCCTGTACTCCGCCGATCTGGGTGATCCCGACCGGTGGCAGCCGTGGCGGGAATTCATCGCGTCGGTGCGCGCCCAGTTGCCGCTGAACGACCCGCAGAACGTCACGGCACCCGGATACGTCAAGCCCTACGAATTCGCGATGCGGCTCGCCGAAGTCGCCGAACCGGATGCCATCGTGCTGCCCTGCAGTAGTGGCGGCTCGTTCACCGTCGCCATGCAGGCGCTACAGCAGCGGGCCAACCAAAAGCTGGTCTCGAACAAGTCGATAGCGGCCATGGGCTACGGGCTGTCCGGGGCGCTCGGGGCGGCCCTGGCCAACCCGGGCCGCCAGGTGTTGTTGACCGAGGGAGACGGCGGGTTCGCGCAGAACCTCCAAGAACTGGGCACGCTTGCGGCAACGGGCGCCAAGGTCAAGGTCTTCGTACTCAACAACAACGGGTACGCGTCGATCCGGATGACGCAACGGAACTACTTCGGCGGCGCCTGGATCGGCTGCGATGGGCAAACCGGGTTGGGCCTGCCGGACTGGGCGGACCTGGCGCGGGCATACCGGATTCCGTTCGCACGAGTCGATGCCGCCGGCGGACTCGATGATCCGTCCATCCGATCGCTGCTGGACGCGGACGGTCCGGCGCTCATCGAAGTTCCGATCGACCCCGATCAGACCTACTATCCCAAGATCAGTTCGGCCGTGCAGGCGGACGGCTCGATGAAGTCGAACCCACTGCACCGGATGAGCCCGGACCTTCCCACTGACGTCGAGGAGCGGGTAACCGTGTACCTGGGCGCGGTGCTACCGCAAGCCTGAACCACCACCGCATGCGACCGAAGGGTAAATACTTGTATCCGCCGCCGCACAAAACTGAGCTCAATTGCCCGCTCCGAGGCGGGTTTTACTGCGCAAATGCCCACGAGGCTGCGTGACCGGCAGTTATACTCTGCACACTCAACGCGAGGCTTTACCAGGGGAGGCATGGTGAACAAGACCGAACGGCAGATGGCCGAAATTCTGCGCGTGGGTAAGGAAAAACACGGCGTAGTGAGCGTCAAGGCGGAGTTCGAGGCCGAAGGCACTCGCATCGACGAGTTGCTTCGTCTGGTCGACATCGCCCGCTCGGCGGGTCTGCCGCTGACGGTCAAGGTCGGCGGTTGCGAAGCCATGCGTGACCTGTTGGAGGCCAAGCAGATCGGTGTGCGCTACATCGTCGCGCCCATGGTGGAGTCCGCCTATGCGCTGTCGAAATACATCGCCGCCAAGAACGCCGTCTATGACGAGGACGAGGAACTCGACACCGACTTCTTGTTCAACCTGGAAACGATCACGGGTTACAACAACCTCGACGAGATGCTTGCGCTGGCCAACAAGGGCCGTGGCGTGCATGGCATCGTCTTCGGCCGGGTGGACTTCACCGGATCGCTCGGACAGACCCGCGAGACCATCAACTCACCCGAGATCACCAAGTATGTGACCACCGTTGCCGAGAAGGCGAAGCAGGCGGGTCTGGACCTGGTCCTGGGCGGCGCGATATCCAGCGACACCCTGGACACCATCCGCGAGGTCGCCAACGTGCACCTGACCCGGTTCGAAACCCGCAAGGTCGTGTTCGACGGCTCGGCCGGCACGCTCGCATCGATATCCGACGGCCTGCTCAACGCGGTCCACTTCGAGTTGCTGTGGCTGCTCAACAAGCGCGACTACTACGGTCACATCACCGATGAGGACGCCAAGCGCATCGAGATGCTCGACGCGCGCTGGAAGGTCCTCAATCACCACTGAGGCACCCTTGCAGCGACCACGATTGGCAGGCAACGGGCGGCCAACGGTTTTGGGCGCGTGCCAGAAGGGGAAAGCGAGCGTGACCGAGTCCGGCCCGGCTGCGCTTTCCTTTTCGTGCCCGCGGATTGCGACAACGCATGATTTCTAGGTCCCCTGCCGGGGGTCCGTCCAGGGCCCTGGTTACCGGCGCCGCGCGGGGAATCGGCCGCAGCGTTGCCGACACCCTCGAGTCCAAAGGAATCACGGTCCTCAGGCCTGGCCGTCAGGAACTCGATCTGTCGATACCGGAATCGGTTGCCGACTACCTCACCGGCCTGGACCAAGTGGTCGACATCCTGGTGCTCAACGCCGGCATCAACAATCCCGAACCATTGCAGACCCTGTCGGCCGACAACTGGTCGAGCACGCAGCAGGTCAACGTCACCGCCAATCTGCTGCTCCTGCAGGGGCTGCTCCCCCGGATGGCGGCCGCCGGGTTCGGCAGAGTCGTCGCCGTGTCGAGCGTCTATGCACATCGGGCCCGCACCGGCCGGGTCGCCTACAGCGCCTCCAAGGCCGCGATCGAGGAAGTGGTGCGGTCGGTTGCGGTCGAGTACGGCCCCTACGGAGTGCTGGCCAACTGTGTCGCTCCGGGCTTCGTGCTCACCGACCTCACCTACCAGAACAACGACGCCAAACAACTCCAAGCCCTGGCCGAACGTGTTCCGGTGGGCCGGTTAGCCGAACCCGAGGAGATTGCTGTTTTCATTTCCTGGCTGGTGTCCGCGGAGAACTCCTACATCACTGGCCAGTCGATACCGATTGACGGAGGTTTCTTGTGCGTGTGACCCAGGATCGGATGATCATCAAGTCCGAGCAGGGTGATTATCCTGTGGATTTCGTCGGGGAAGTCAAGCTGGTTCCCGAGCTCATCGATGTCGGCCCGGAAACCCTGGTGATCATCGACGAAGCGCTGGTGGACCTCTACGGCGACGCTTTGGGGCCGTTGCCGGAACGCCCGACCTATCGAGTGGCAGCCGACGAGGAGAGCAAAACCCTTTCTGGCGTAAGCCTTTTCGTCGACTGGCTGCTGGAGAACAAGGCAACCCGGTCCGCCCACGTCGTCGCGATCGGTGGTGGCGTCATCCAGGACATCGCTACCTTCGCCTGCCACATCTACTACCGCGGTGTGGGATGGACATTCGTTCCGACCACCCTGCTCAGCCAGGCGGACAGTTGCATCGGAGCCAAATCCAGCATCAACGTGCTCCCCCTGAAGAACCAGCTCGGGGTGTTCCACTCCCCCAGCCACGTGATTGTTTGCTCAGAGTTCTTGACGAGCCTGCCGCAGATCGAGGTCGACTCCGGCTACGGAGAGATCTACAAGCTCGCGCTCACCAATGAGGGCGCCTTCTTCGACCAGCTCGCCGAGGCCCTGACCCATGGCGGCCACCGCAACCCGCGGGTGCTGGAAATGATCCGCAACGCCCTGGAAAGCAAGCGGCTCGTCATCGAACAGGACGAGCATGAGTCCGATCTGCGACGGGTGCTCAACTACGGCCACAGCTTCGGCCATGCACTCGAAGCGCTCACCCACAACGAGGTTCCGCACGGACTCGCGGTGATGTGGGGCATGGATCTGATCAACTTTCTCGGAGTGAAATGGGGATTGACCAGTCCCGCGACTGCAGCCCGGGTGCGCACTGTCCTTGACGCCAACACCGACTACGCGATTGGCGCCATCCCGTCGGCCCGCGAGTTGGTCGACACGCTCAAACGCGACAAGAAGGTGCGCAAGGGCGTCATGTATTTCGCCGTGTTGCACGACGAGGGCGATCTGCGGATCGTGCCGAAGCCGCTCGACGAGGCACTTGTCGCCGAGGTCGTGGAATACCTGGATGGCGACCCCCTTTTCGCTGCTCGTTGACCTCGGCGCCACCTACGTCAAGGTCGCGGTGCTGCGCCCCGACGAGGGCGTCGTCGCGGAGCGCAGGTACCCGTTTCCCCCGTTCACGTCGCTCGACGGGCCGTACCGCACCGTCGACCCCGCAGAGGTCCTTGCCGCGGTCGAGGCGGCGATCGCCTCAGGGTTGCCGCCGGCCGCCACCCCGCAACGGATCCTGCTAAGCGGCCAGATGCACGGTTGGACGTTGACTGATGAACACAACGTCCCACACCTTCCGCTGATCACCTGGCAGGACAACCGAGCACTACGTGTCCACAACGGGATTGCGCAGCTGGATCGGTTGCGGCAAAGCTTTGCGCCGGACGTCTGGCATGCGGTCGGCAACGAACTACGCTCCGGCCTGCCCGTGGCGGGCATTTTCGCAACCGATCTTTCGGCTTTCGACGGTCGTGTCCGCGTGCATAGCCTGCTGTCCTGGGTGGCCGCAGCGCTGACCAAGAAGCCGGACTTCGTAGCGCATGTCACCGATGCCGCCGCGTCCGGAATGTTCGACCTGACCTCCGGATCGTGGTCGGAGCGGCTCACTACGTCCGTCGGCGGCTCACGCATGGCCTTACCTCGCGTGTCATCGTCATTGGCAGCGGTCGGCGTCCACGAACGTTCGGGTGCCACCGTCTACACCCCGGTGGGTGACCAGCAGGCCGCGTTCCTGGGGGCAGGACTGCGCGCCGGCGTCACAGCCTGCAATATTGCGACTGGGGGGCAGGTCGCCCGGCTTGCCTGCGCACATGCCGGTGACCGGTGCCAGACCAGGCCCTACTTCGGCGGAATGTTGCTGCACACGAGGACACATCTGCCGGCCGGGCGTGCGTTGACCCACGGTATTGCGTTGCTGTCACGCGGTCGTGCGGACGACGAGGCCTGGCGTTGGGCCGCCAACACCGCCGCCGCGCCGGCCCGAACCGAACTTCCCCGCGCTCACCCCTCGTTCCATACCGTCGCCGGGGGCGGCTGGTCGGGTATCACTGACGCAACCAGCCCCGAGGACCTGGTCCGGGCACTCGTCGCCGCGGTCGCCTCGCCATACGTCGAGGGGCAGTCGATGTCGGATTCCAACCGACTGATGAGCTTCTGTTCTGCGGCGGAGTAGCGCAACGTTTCGCTCCCCTGCGCACGGCAATTCAGACGTCCCTGCAACTGCCGGCGCGGGTTGCCCCCGAAGGTGACATGGCCCTGCGTGGGTTGGCCGTACTTGCCGGTCGAATCTAGGGATCCGGAAATATCGGCACGCCCGGCAAACGCCCCGGCGCGCCCACGGTAGCTACCGCAGTTGCCTAGCCTCCGAAGCGGATTGAAGATTTCTGGCGATGGCAGAAAGCTTTTGAGCGTCGCTCACAGTCTCATTCGCATTTTCCGCCGCTTCTCGGGCCGATACCACCGGCCCGATTTCCTCCGATACCGATACGGGGGACGGATCTTCGGAGACGTCGCGAACCGGTCTGCGCGCGTACGACACAATGATCACCGCGCACGCGAGCAACCACAAAGCCGGCGTGACCACCGCCGTGGTCGTGATGACCGGACTTGTGCCAAACGCTGTGAGCACTCCGGGCTCGCCCGCAACCGGCACTGGGAAAGATGGGCCGGGGACGGCGATGTGGGCAATGCTGAAGGCCGTAGCGACGCTGACGCTGACACCGACGGCCCGACGACCGTGGCCGATGCGATCGAAAATTCCCGCCCCAGGCGGCCCCTCGGGGTCCCGGACGATCAGCGCTGCGACCGCCAAGACGAACACCAGGTAGTAGCGGTACGTCACGGCTGGGAAAAGTGAGGCGGCGGCCAACAGCACGATGCCCACCATGACCGGCGGAATGCGCCGCCCGAGGACCATCACCGCCCCGACGACCAGCGCCAGAACGCCATACCCGATCAGGCCACGCAGACCGCCAAGGTAGCCATCCGGCAAGGTGCCGCCGGTCTCGAGAACCTTCAACCCGTCGGGGATCCACAACAGGGCCTTGCCGAAGGACACATTTCCGACGCTGATTGCCTCGCTAAAGGCGCCGTAGCCCAGGGCATTGTGGATCGACTGTGTGATCGTCCCCGGGAAGTTACTCGGCCACAGCAGATACGCGCTCAGGTTCGCTACCACGGCACCGACCACCGCGATCCCACCCAACCGCCACTTTCGTGCCGCGAACAGCACGACGGCGAGCACAACGAGCTGCGGTTTGAGCAGGGCGGCCAGAATCACCATCCCAGTGACCAGGCCCCAGCGCTGGCGGCATAGCGCCACCAGGAAAACCAGTGCGATAGGCGCCAGGAACCCGGTGGAGTTGCCCCGATCGACGGCGACCCATGCCGGGATCGCGGCCACACCCAACGCCAAGAACGTCACCAGGCGCTCGAGACCACGCGCGCCCCGGACGGCCCACAGGGCTGGGGTGAGAACCGCGACCACCAAAGTCATCAGGTAGCAGAACAGTCCCAGCTGCGGCCAGTGCAACCACTTACCGAGGAGCCCGAAAATCAGGAATGGCACCATGGCCGCTGGCTGGTAGGGGTTGCCCGGCCAGTTCGGTGGCCCCAGATGTTCCCAAGGGTCCGGCCGGAGCGCAGCGGTCGCTTGCCACGCATAATCACTGAAGCAGTGCCGGCCGACGTTCATGTCCCAATGAAGCCAGCAGTCCTGCGGAACATAGAGCAGCGAGCTGAACACGTCGATAGAGAAGTACTCGACGTAGATGAACCCCGTCACCAGCGACACCACCGATGTCCACAGCACGATGCCGAGCAGGAGCGTGCGCTCAGACTGCTCCGTCAGTCCGTGGATCTGCTGCCGGAACGCCGTGATCAGGTCCCGCGGAACCTCCACAGGTCGACTCACGTGTGCTCTCCATTCGGATCCGAAAACTCCGCAAGAGCGGGTGCCCAACGCACCCCCCTAATCGGTAGACTAGTGCGCACGTTGTGCTGCCGCGGAGGATTGGGCAAATCTTGTTGCGGTGTAGCAGCCATGTTGGCAGTCACCGCTCCGACGATGTCGTGCACGTCGACGGTGCAATCGGCGTGCAACGCCGGTGCAATGCCGCCGCAATGGCGATGCGATACCGCCCCAAACAGCGCACCCCGAGGAACACGACGCACCGCCACCGGTGGGCGCCGAGCCGCCCACCGCGGAAAATCCAGGAAAATTCGATCCGGAACCCGGGTATACAGCACTTCCCAAATGGGTGCAGAAAAGTGGCGAATGACGTAACACAAAGCTTCATGGTCGGGCGCCGAAAAGACGAACCACATCACCACTTTTCGCACCCCGCATTGTAGAAGGCATGATTCGGTGGTAAAATTTTTCCGAAATTTTGGGAGTCGGTAGCCTTTCCCCCAGGGCTCCGGCGTTGTTGATTAGCAGGCTTGTGAGCTGGGGAATTGTGGATTGAGGAGGTCTAGGCGGCGGTTGGCGGTCAAAGCGGTGATCCGGCAGGCTTCGGCGATGTTGTCGGCGCCGTTGAGGCGGTGCAGATTGATCGCGGTGTTGCGTAGCGTTGCTAGGACCTGTGCGCCGTTTCCGGTATGTGCCCTTTGATGGTCTTCGTCGAAGGTGACGTCGCGTATCCAGTGCAGGCTGTTCTCGATTCCCCAGTGTTGACGCATCCAGGTCATGATCGCGGTAGGGCGGGCGTGCTCGAACGGCAGGCTGTAGATGGCATAGACCACCTCCACGCTGCGCTGGTCGGTGGCGGTGATCAAGCGTTCACGAGTGATCCGGATGATTTGTTTTGCGTAGGGGAAGCCGATTCCTCGTGCAGCGGTGATGATTTGCAGGGTGCGGGTCTCGACACGGCCGTGGCCGCGGGAGTCGTCGGTAGCGGCTGTGGGCACCTCGGCCCAGGGCAGCGCGGTGATACGCGCAAGTATTTTGGCTTGGTTGGACTTGACGATCATCAGGTAGTGCGACTTCAAGGTGGCGCAGATCAACTTCGCGGTGACGACCTGGGTATGCATCGCATCCACGGTGACCAGCCACCGCAAGCTACCCGGCAGCAGCGTGAGCAGGGCACGTACGCAGGGAATTTCATTGCTTTTCTCGGCGACAGCGAGTTGACCGAGCACCAATCGGGCACGGTGGGCGAACACCGACACGAGATGCGTGGCTGTCGCTTTGGCGCGTAAAGGCACCACGCAGCATCTTGCCGTCCAACGCGATCGGCACCAATCCACTGGGGTCGCTGCTGGCCACGTGTGCAGTGAAGTAACTGCCCATCCTGGCGTTGAGGTCGGCGGGGTCTAGCCGAGACAAAACAGCGCGGAAGGTCTTCTCACTGGGCCGCCGGAACCGGACCCCTAATTAGGCCAACACATCATCGGGAGCGGTGGCCGCCCATGTGGCAAAACCAGCATAGCCGCGCATCCCCGCGGCAGTGGCCAGAACCGCGATCGCCAACAAAGCCATCAGCGAATACCTCCGACCGCGTGGGTCCCTCGGGTCTGGCACCGAGGCCAACACACCGAGAAACTCCGATCCGATGAGCTCGCTGCGCTCACCAGGACTCCAGCGGTCGAACACCTCTGGAACCGACGACACAGGCAATACTGAAACGGTAGGCACGGGCAACTCCAGACCAACGACGAACAGTAACCAACTCGATCGTTCTCCAGATAGCCCGTGCCTACACTCCGGCCCCAATAGCGCGGCACCAAAGATCATCAACCCAGCTCACAAGCCTGCTAATCAACAACGCCGGAGCCCTGGGATCATACCGAGGGCACACGGGCATGGCGGCGGTTTTGGACTCGTTGGATTCGCCGATCGAGAACTCGATGATCACTTTGACTGTTCGCATTTGCCGGTCTCGATATCGACCATTGGCGGATTACCCGAAAAACGCCCCCGCTGAAGATATTTCAGCTCCTCGCCGCCGGCTCAGGCAATCGAACACGCCACACATTGCATAATCGAAAAAGTGACCATCCCCGGCAATCTCGCCAACTCTGCGCCGAAACTGCTTAGGCCATACCAAGCACTCCGCGGGCGGTGATCTCGATCTGACGATCAAGGGGTGCGCTAGCCAAATCCCACTTCTGGCACAGCCGCTGCCAATCCCGGCCGTCAGAATGGTATTGATCCGGATTGCGGGGATCGATCTCGTCGCGGCTGATCACCGCATCGGGGCGCACCACCGCGGCGACCCGCGCGGCAAGCTCGGCCATCTCCACCAGCTCGCCGCCGCTGTCGATGGTGACCGGGCCAATCCCGCCCTCGGCGATCGCCACCGCCAGCAGCTCTTCAGCTAGGGAATACCGACGGAATACCGGGCGGCGGGCGGTGATCCGGATCGCCCCCGAACTGGCTGCCCGGATCATCGACCCCAGCGCGTAGGCCTCCGGCTTCTGCACGTGAGCACCCGAGATACTCCAGGCCCGCAGGACCGCGGGCACCGTCCCGGCCTCGGCAGCGGCCTGCGCCAGGCGCTGCTCGGCCTCGCGCTTGAGGTAGCCATACGGGTTGTCCTCGATCGGGTCCATCAGCGCGTCCCGCGGATAGACCGCCGCACCGCTGGAGACCGTGAGCGCGAGCCGGACGTCGGGTAGCTGTGTCGCGTAGACCAGGCGCTCGGTGAGGGCACGGTTGGCGCCAACATATTCGCCCAGCGGCATGCCGGCGACTAGGTCGCGCGTAAGAAACGCACAGTCCAGCACGACCGTGGGCGCAAAGGAGGCCACTTCCCGCTCGTCCCATACCCGGCAATCGATGTCGCGATCCCCGACCCGAATGGTCCGGGCCCGGCTGGCCAGGGCCAGCGTGGGCAGGCCCAGCGGGGCCAGCAGATCCAGTGCGGTGCGCCCGAGCCAGCCCGATGCGCCGGTGACAAGCACTCGGTCCTCGCCAAGCGCCCGCGCCGCCAGTGCGCGCGCGCTCGCATTCACCAATGTCGTCACGGAGCAAGTCCACCCGTGGAGCAGTTCAGGTGCGCACGGCCAGGAGCCTGCGGCCGCGCGGGCCGGCATTCCTGCGTACTCCGATTCACTTCGACGGCAATGTCTTTCGGCTCTGCTGAGCATCAACACAGCGGCGCCGGCGCGCGAGCCACATGGCCCCGAGCGCGGCCAGCGAGCCGGTGGTCCCGCGCAACACCGGACCCCGCATCGCCAACCCGTACCAGTGCAGATACGAGGGCAACCAGCCGACCAGGTCGAACTTGCTGGTGCCGGCGGTCCGGTCTTCCCAGCTGCTGGGCACCTCATCGACGCGAAAGCCCATCAAGTGCGCCTTCGTGGTGAGTTCCAAACCCACCTCAAACCCCTTGATGCTCTCCACTGGAACTTCATCGAGGAAACGCCGGCTGTATCCGCGGAAGTTGGTCGTCGCATCATGGGTGGGCACCCTGCCCACGTAATGCAGGCTGAGCCCGGCCGTCCTCGACATCAGCGTCTTCAACCGGGGCCCGCCGGTCTGCGAGCCGCCGGGCATGTACCGCGAACCGCTGACGATGTCGGCTCCCTCGTCGCGAATCTTGGCTGCCATCAACGGAATCACCGACGGCGGATCAGACAGGTCGGCCATGCTGGTCACGACGACGTCCCCACGGGCCGCCGCAAAGCCGGCGATCAGGGCATTGGCCACGCCCTTGCCGATGGAGTTGCGGACCAACCGCAGCGTCCCCGGCTTGTCTGGCATCGCCGCGAGCGCCGGTAACGTCGTGTCCTCGTCGAAGTCGTAGCAGACGAGTAATTCGTGGGGCACGTCCGACAACGCCTCGGTCAATCTGCGGACGCAGACTTGAATGTTCTCGCCCTCGTTGTAGACCGGGATCACCACGCTGATCAGGCGCTCGTCGTCGAGGTCGGTTCGTTCTTTGCGGGCACGAATCACGAACTGCTTGCCGAAAATCGGCCACGCCGCCCGGGAACGCAGGTACTGCCGCACCAAGATTGGCGCCTGCGGCCAGGGCGACCTCGTCGTATAGGGCAAGAACCGGTCGTAGTCGTCGACGATCCTCAGATGCTGGGATTCGAGCACCTCAATGAGCGAACGGTCGCTGATCGGCACCGTGTGGTCCCAGAAATCCCAATAGTCGCCACTGAGAAAGCGAATATTGGGCCCCATCGCTATGAGGTGCCCCCCGGGCTTGAGCACACGGTGTGCCTCAGCGGTGGTGCGCTCCACCTCGGCCTTGCTCTGCAGGTGCTCGAGCAGGTTGCTGGTGAAAACCACATCCACCGACTCGTCGGCCAAGAAGCTGAGATCATCGGCCCGCCCGCCGTGGAACTCGATGCCGGGCTCGAGCATGTCGGCGCTGTCGGGATTCAGATCGACACCGATCCGACGTGCGGCGCAGACATGATTGAGGAACTCGCCGTAACCACAGCCGAGATCGAGCACCGTGTCGCTGCGCCTGACCCACGCTTGAAAGAAATCGCGAACTAGTACGGCCCAAATGGCGGCACGCGATTCGCGGGCGTGGCCAAAGCGATTGCGATAGAGCTGCTGCAGGTCGGGTTCACCTGCGATGCGCATGGCGTCCTCGTGGGTAGCACCAATACACGTCAGATCGTCCCGGCCTCAACCGCGTTCACGATCCACGGGATGACTTCGTCGAGCATGGCGTCAAGCGTAGTCGTCGCCTCGAAGCCGAGTACCTGGGTCGCTTTGTGAACGTCGGGAGAGCGCAGCTGCACGTCGTGCTCGAATGGCGGATCACTTTCGTAACGGAAGGGAGTGTCAGGGCGCATCTTGCGCCAGATCACTTCTGCCAGTTCCAGCACGGTGGTGGCTTCCGGGGTCGACAGGTTGAAGTCGCCGTTGAGTGCCGCGGGGTGCTCCATGCAGGTGCGAATCCCCCGGGCCAGGTCCCCACCGTAGGTGTAGTGGCGTACCTGGCTACCGTCCCCCAGGATGTGCAGCGGATCTTGGCCCTTGACGACCTTCTGGACCAGGTCTGGCACGACGTGGCTCATCGCGAGTTTGACATTTCCGCTTGGGATTTCACGGCCACCAAGCGCGCGTTGTTCACCGGTTCCGACACAGTTGAAGGGCCGAATGATGGTGTACGGCAGCCCGTACTGCTCGTAGGCACCATGGGCGAAGTACTCGCAGGCCAGCTTCTGGAAGCCGTAAGTGCTTGTTGGAGGCGGGCATTCGGTGATGTGCTTTTCCGGCGTCGGGAAAATG
Source organism: Mycobacterium liflandii (assembly GCF_022354805.1). Taxonomy (NCBI): domain Bacteria; kingdom Bacillati; phylum Actinomycetota; class Actinomycetes; order Mycobacteriales; family Mycobacteriaceae; genus Mycobacterium; species Mycobacterium liflandii. The sequence goes on from NZ_CP023138.1 coordinate 4,092,425, forward strand.
CTGGCGTTCTCGAACACCATGGAAGAACTGATCACGTTGATCTTCTTCAGCCAACCCTTGCGGTATGCATAGATCGCCGTGTCAAAGTGGGCAGCCGCAATTCGCTCGTTCTCGGCCAGCAAGTCGTAGGCGTACTCGTGAAAATAGGTGATGCCACCGATGCGGGCGGCGCTGGCCACCATCTGCTCGCAACCCTCGACCAGCTCGAACATCAGGTCAACGTCTTTGACGTCGCCCTCGACGAAGTGGTAGTTGGGGTGGTCGTCGTAGCTCTTCGTTACCTTGCCGTACTTGGAATAGTTGTCGATGCCGACCACTTCGTGCCCAGCCTGCAACAGCTCTTGGACGACGTACCCGTTGATGAATCCTGCACTGCCGGTTACCAGTACCTTCACCGGGCCGCCGCCGTCCCCAGGTCCGCCAGGTTCGCCCCGTTGCACGGGTCAACGTCGAGCTCGGTGACGTCCAGACACCCCCAGACATCCTCAACCACTTTGCCGCGCGGGACCCGAAGGCCCCGATAGGCGGAGTGGGGCACGCCTACAACAATGACGTCGGACCGGTCCACCACGGTCTGCAGCGGGTGGTAATCCTTGCCCTCGAGGAATGGGTCGTGCAAGATCACTTCCTTTGCTTCCAGCATCAGCAGGTGCCTGAGTTTAAAGCTGAGCGAGTCGCGCGTGTCGTCGCAGTCGGCCTTGAACGTCATACCGAGTATGCCAACCGTCTTGTCACGCAGATTAACCCGGCGCTTGAGCATGTTGACGATGAACTGCGGCTGGCCTTCGTTGATCAGCATGGCCGAATGCCCGAGCATGAAGTTGTTGTTGCTGAACGCGGCGAGCTGCATGGTGTCCTTGAACAAGCACGGGCCGGCCGCGAGTCCGGCCCTCGGCAGGCTGTCGACGCGGCTGTTCTTGTAGGTCGCGGCATGGTGAACTCGGTCGAAATCGAGCCCCGCCTCGCGACTGAGCAGGTAAAACTGGTTGGCGACCGCGAACTGGATATAGCGGTAGCTGTTGCAGAAGAGCTTGGCCAGCTCAGCTTCTTGCGGCTCGACCTTGATGATCTCACTGGCTATCCCGGAGAAGAGCTCGCGGACCACCCGAAGTCCCTCGGCGTCGAATCCGCTGATGATCTGCGGGATGATCCGCAATTCCCGGATCGAATGTCCTTGGGCGATGCGCTCCGGACAGAAGGTGACGTGAACGCCAATCCCACGTTCGGAGAACATGTCGTGGACCCGCTGGCTCAGTCCCGGGTAGACGGTGCTTCGCAGGATCAGGGTCTGCCCATCGTGGAAGTACGGGCTGATCTCATCGATCACCCGAAAGAACTTGTGCGCCTGAGGCGTTAGGTATTCGTCGACCGGAGTCCCCACCACACAGATCACGTTGTCGGAGTTGCGGACCACCTGCGAATCGGTGCTACCGCTGATTCGCCCGGTTGGCAGCAGCCGCTTGAGGAGATCCTCGGCTCCGGTCTCGATGAAGGGCATCCGCCCGGCCATGATGGTTTCCAAGGCTTCGGCGTTGGTGTCGAGGATGTCAACGTTGTACCCCTCGTCGGCAAGCACCAGCGCCAGCGGAAGCCCGACGTGGCCGGCGCCCCCGACAATACAGATCCGTTCGGACGGTTGAGTTGTCACGCGAACCGCCGCCTCCCCTTCATGCTCTCGGCCTCGTTAAGGGGTTGGACCATAACAAGGGCCGGTCGTTTGTCTAGATAGGTCTATATGGATGGTGTTGGAGCCTACGAGATCACCGCCAGAGCCTGCGGCATTTCTCGCGAACCAACAAGGCCGGTACTCCCCGCGGCTCCGTTGACGGCGGCAGCCTTTCGCTACAACATTTCACGCGCGCCGCGAGCTTGTCTCTTGAATGGTGAAGATCCGGATTCCGGCCGCGCCGGCCCGCCCGGATTCTCGAGTTCTGGCCCGTGCCTACTTGGTTGCAGGTAACTTGGCTGACCATGGGGCCGGCGGGGGGCTGGATCATGCACACCAGCAGCGAAGCAGCGCGCAGAAAGCTGCGTTATGGCGCGGTAGCGCTGGTGTTTCTGCCCATCGGACAGGGCCTCATCCAGGTGCTGGGCCCGTGGCTGCACAACTACACCATCGCCTCGCTGCTGGCCGCGGGCGTGGCCACCATTCCCAACTTCTTCGCCAACAAGCACTTCGTTTGGCGGGCAACGTCGGGGGGCGATCTGCACAAGCAGGTGCTGTTGTTCTGGACGATGGTGATGCTTGCCGTCGTTCTGGCCACCAGCTTCACCTACCTCGTCGACCGCGCGATGGCCGCTGAGCCAACGCCGGTGCATGGCCTCGCCGTATTCTTCGCCCAGGTGCTTGGCTTCGGTGTCGTATGGGTCGGCCGCTTCTTACTCCTGGACAGGTGGCTCTTCAGGCTCGACCAACGTCCGGCCGGACACACCCACCTGGTCTTCAGCGAGATGCGGGCCTGATCCGGGATAACTTGCACGCATGCTTTCAACGCAGTCGGAGCGCGCCAGCTCCTGGTTTTCGGAGACGACATGGGGCTCCGCACGCTGGCAGCGTTGCCTGGCCGCACTTGTTGCCGTGGTCTTTTTCTGGCCTCAGGTACCCGTCGAAGCCCCAACCGGGGTAGACCCGTCCTGGCAGGCCGCGGTGGCGCTGGGCCAAATCCGCCACCTCGCGTGGGGACCCCAAATCGTCTTCACCTACGGACCGCTGGCCTTTCTGCAGGACAGTTCCTACTACTCACCGCTTCAGGCCGTGCTGTCGACGATCTATCAGGTAATCGTCGTGGCAGCGCTGTTCCTGGGTATCGCCGCGGCGCTGCGCCAACGACACCCACCGATGACATCGCTCGCATTGGCGTTCGTGACCACCGGCGTCACCGCCATCGCGATGGGGACCATGTACCCCGAAATGGTCGTGCTGGCGGCCTTGGCGTGGGCCAGTGTTCCCCTGTTGCGGTCCGACCCGCAACGGTCGACGGTCTTCATCACCGCCACCGCGCTCGGCGTGGTGGCGGGATTTGAGCTGCTGGTCAAGTTCAACACCGGCCCAGTGGTCTTGGCCATCGCCCTGGGCATGTCGCTGCTGCTGGATTGGAAAGCACGGTGGCGGCACTGCGCTACTGTCGCCGCGTTCGCCGCCACCGTTCCGGTCTGCTGGCCGCTCATGGGGCAACCACTGGGCAACCTGCCAACGTGGCTGCGGCTCAGCTCCGAGATCGTGTCCGGATACATCGATGCGCAGTCAGTGCCGATCCCCTTGGATGCCGGCGGCGCCGTCACCTTGACCCTGGTCTGGTTCGTTGCGCTTTTCGTCATGTTCTTTCGCGGCAGCCCGCAGATCCCACGCAAGTATGTGGTGCTGGTCGGGGTGACAACCGTGCTTGTCGCCAAGAGTGCGTTCGGACGCTACGACACGATTCACTTCGCCGCCCTGCTCGGACTGATGGTCGTTGCGATGGCGGTGGGGGGTGTGTTCGAAATACTTCCTCGGGCAGCCAAGTTCGTCGTCGTCGCCGTCGTCGTGATCTTTGTTGCCGGCGTGGTGGCGATCGAACTGCGCCCCCTCGGGGTGATACAGGCACCAGTGCGCGCACTCGACCGATTGGCAACCGTCGCCGTACCAGGTCACGCCCGCAGCCATATCGAGGAGGCCAAGGCACGCCAGCGTCGGCTCTATGACATTCCCAGCCGCTTCGTCAAGACGATCGGGCCGGATCCGGTTCACATCGACCCGGATGAAACCTCAGCCGTGTGGGCCTACGACTTCGCCTGGCACCCGGCGCCGATATTCCAGACCTACTCGGTCTACACACCGGCGCTGGACAAGCTAAACCGCGACACCCTCGCGGCCGGGCCGCAGTTCGTCCTGTCGCTGCGATCGGCGACCTCGCCCGCCACCGGTATCAACGGACGGCTCGGCGTGCAGGAGAACCCGCTGTATTCGCGCGCACTGCTGTGCGTTTTCCGCCGCAGCGCGGTGGAAGACCATTGGGCGCTGTTCACCCATACCCAGCCCCTGTGCGGACCGCTCACCCCGATCTCAGAAGTCGTTGTCCACGACGGCAAGCCCGTCCCGGTGCCCAAACCAAGCGGACCGGACGTGGCCGTCCTGGTCGGCGTTGATCTGGAGCCAACCTTCATCGACCGGCTTTTCATGGGATCGCTCGTTCCCCTGACCTCTTTCACGGTGAACCTGGACGGCGTCAGCTATCGCCTCATCGCCGGCAACGCCGCGGAGCCGTTTCTGATCAAGACGCCCGATTCCGTCAGCGCCACCAATCTCGAGATCGACTCCCGCACAATCGGTGTTGACCGGAGCCGGTCGCTGGGCCAGGGCAAGCCCACGGCGCGGCTGCGCTTTTACGAGATGCACCTCAGCCCCTGACGCTGGACGCGCTTGGTCATTTGCACCGAGCCAGCTGCGTGTCGGGCCTCATCCGGCGCCGACCACCGGCGCAAGATGACTCTTCGGACCCTCTTGGGACGTCAACACTCAAAGATAAGGGGACGAAATGAGCGATCACACCTACCGGGTAATCGAGATCGTCGGAAGCTCGGCCGACGGAGTCGACGCGGCAATCCGCAACGGTTTGACCCGGGCCGCCCAGACTATGCGCGCCCTGGACTGGTTCGAAGTCGAATCAGTGCGCGGCCATCTGGTTGACGGCGCCGTCGGCCACTTTCAGGTGACCATGAAGGTGGGCTTCCGGCTCGAAGATTCTTAGCGCTAGAACGCCCCTGGGCTCAGCCCGCGACGGCTCCCGGCTCCGAGTACGGCGCCCCGATGCCCGTGACCGGCTGGTAGCCACGCTCGCGGGCCTTGGCGGCCGCCTGCCGGATCAGGGCATAGATGGCGACGAAACCGGCGTGGTCGGTGGCCACCAGCGGAGTCAACAGCCGATTGTGCACCAGCGCAAACGCCACGCCGGTCTCCGGATCTGTCCATCCGACGGACCCGCCCATCCCGACGTGACCGAACCCCGGCATCACGTTGCCGATGGGCAGACTGTGGTAGCCCAGGTGAAAAGCCATCGGCATGAAGAAATTGCGATCCGGCTGCAGCCGCCGCTCGCCGGTCAGCCCCGCCACCAGCTCCCGCGACAGGAACTGGGTGCCGTCAATCTCGCCGCCGTTGGCGATCGCGCCGTACATCCGCGCCAGCGCGCGGGCGGTGACGACTCCGTTGGCGGCCGGAATCTCGGCGTCCAGCATGGGGGTTTCGCCCTGAACCGTCGCGATGACGCCCGGAAAGTACATCGAACGGAATCCGCTGGAGAACTGGTTGGCGATCTTATGCGCCGCAAAGGTGACCAGCGGGTTGGCGGCGATGTCCTGCGGCATGATGATCTGGGCGACCTGCGTGGGCGAGCCCGCCGGCGGCCGGCCCAGATGAAAACCGTCGGTGTCCAGTGGCTCGGCGAGCTCCTCGCGGAACAGGACGCGCATGTCCTTGCCGGTCACGGCCCTGGCCAGGCCGGACATCAACCAACCGAAGGTAAGCGCGTGATAGGCCGGTTTGCCGAGCAGCCTTCCCGGAGCCGCCGCCGCCAGCCGCTCCTCCATCACGACGTGATCCAGCAGGTCTTCCTGGCTGGCACCGCGCAGTCCCGACAAGCCCGCCGCGTGCCGCATCACCTCGCGGACGGTGAGCTTCTCCTTGCCGTTGGCCGCGAACTCCGGCCAGTACTGCGCGACCGGCGCCTCGTAATCGATCAGCCCCCGATCGGCGAGCCGGTGGATCACGGTGGCGGCCATGCCCTTGGTGGCCGAGAACACCATCGGGGCCGAGTCCGCTGACCACGGGACCTCGCCCTTGCGGTCCGCCCACCCTTTCCACACGTCCACGACAGGCTGGCCGTCCAGGTAGACCGCCAACGCTCCCCCACCAAACCGGCGAGCGGGAAACATGCTGGAGAACATTCGAACGACGCACGCAAATTGAGAGTCCGCAGCGCCGGATACACGATGGCCTGCGTCAGGGTCACCGTGGGAAGAAACCGCGCGGCGATTGACTCCGATGTCTATCGTCACATCTTGAATTTACTTGGATTTCATAGAGCCCAGTGTCAAACCCGGAATTAATTTACCATTCCGTTAGGACTGCGCGGTATCCAAAATTTGCTGGGCGGCCAGAGCGGGAGTCAGCTCCCCCGCCCGAACCCGGCGCTCGACGTCGGCTCGGATCTTGCGCACGTCCGGGTTGGACAGCACTCGGTCCAGCACCGCATCTCGCACCATCTGCCATGTCCAGTCCACTTGCTGTTCGCGTCGGCGCGCTTCGAACTCACCGGCCTCGGTGAGCACTTGGCGATGGCGCTCGACAGCTTCCCACAGCTGTGTCAGACCGGTTCCTTCCACCGCGCTCATCGTGAGAACCGGTGGCCGCCAGATTGTTTCGCGTGGGTAGATCAGCCTGATAGCGCCGGACAGCTCCCTGGCGGCCAAACGCGCATCGCGCAGATGTTCCCCATCGGCCTTGTTCACGACCACGATGTCGGCCAGCTCCAACACACCTTTCTTGATGCCCTGTAGTTGGTCGCCGGTGCGCGCCAAAGTCAGCAAGACGAAGGTGTCGACCATGTTTGCGACGGCCACTTCGGACTGGCCGACGCCGACCGTTTCGATCAGAACCACGTCGAAGCCGGCGGCTTCCAAGAGCACTACCGATTCCCGCGTTGCCTTTGCTACGCCGCCCAGAGTTCCCGACGTCGGAGAGGGCCGGACGTAGGCATCCGGGTGCATTGCCAACCGCGCCATCCGCGTCTTGTCGCCCAGAATCGATCCGCCGGTACGCGTCGACGAGGGGTCCACCGCCAGCACGGCCACCTTGTGGCCCTGCTCGATGAGGTACATGCCCAGGGCCTCGATCGTGGTGGACTTCCCCACTCCCGGGACGCCGGTAATACCCACCCGATGGGCCTTCCCGGATTCGGGGAGCAGTGCCAGCAACAGCTCTTGGGCCTGCCGCCGATGGTCGGCGCGGGTGGACTCCAGCAGCGTGATCGCCCGTGGCAGCGCGGCACGGTCGCCATTGCGCACGGCGGCGGCCAGTTGCTCGACCTTGGCGTCGTCCGGGGAGGTCACCGGCCCCACCTCATCGGACACGCCCTGATGCAGATGCGCGGCGGAATGCGCGATGGCGTCACACTCACGCGAGTAGTTTTACCGGCCACTAGTCCAGCGGGTATCCCAGCCGCTCGGCCAGCTTGTGCAACAGGCCGATGGCGGCGTCGGCGATCACGGTGCCGGGCGGATAGATGGCCGTGGCCCCGGCGGCGTACAACTCGTCGAAGTCGCCCGGTGGGATGACACCACCGACCACGATCATGATGTCCGGCCGTCCCACCTTGGCCAGCGCGTCCCGCAAGGCCGGCACCAACGTCAGGTGGCCAGCGGCCAGCGACGACACGCCCACGACGTGCACGTCGTTGTCGGCGGCCTCGCGGGCCACCTCCTCGGGCGTGGAGAACAGTGAGCCGACGTCCACGTCGAACCCGATGTCGGCAAACGCCGTCGCGATCACCTTCTGGCCGCGGTCGTGGCCGTCCTGGCCCATTTTGGCGACCAGGATGCGGGGGCGACGGCCGTCCGCCTCGGCGAACTTCTCGACAAGCTCGGTCGCTTTGGAAAGCGGGGTGATGTTGCCGCCTCCTTGAACTTCGTCCCGGTAGACGCCGGCGATGGTGCGGATCTCCGCCTGATGGCGGCCATACACCTGTTCCAGCGCATCGGAGATCTCTCCGACGGTGGCCTTGGCGCGGGCCGCGTCGATGGCCAGCGCGAGCAGATTATTACCCAACCCGTCATCGCCGGCCCGACCGTGGGCGGCGGCGGCGCGGGTGAGCTCGGCCAGGGCGGCATCGACCGCCGCCTGGTCGCGGCCGGCTCGCAGTTCTTGCAGTTTGGCCAGCTGCTCGGCACGTACCCGGCTGTTTTCGACCTTGAGTACCTCGATTTGCTGGTCCTCGTCGACTTGGTACTTGTTCACCCCGATGACCGGCTGCTGGCCGGAGTCGATGCGCGCCTGGGTGCGCGCGGCCGCCTCTTCGATGCGCAGCTTGGGAATCCCCTCGCCGATGGCCGCCGCCATGCCGCCGAGTTCGGCAACCTCGTTGATTTGAGCACGTGCCCGCTGCGCAAGCTGGTGCGTCAGCCACTCCACGTAGTACGAGCCCGCCCAGGGGTCAATCGGGCGCGTGGTACCCGACTCCTGCTGCAGCAGCAGCTGAGTGTTGCGCGCGATGCGTGCGGAGAAGTCGGTGGGCAGCGCCAGCGCCTCGTCAAGTGCGTTGGTGTGCAACGACTGGGTGTGCCCCTGGGTGGCGGCCATCGCCTCGATACAAGTGCGGGCGACGTTGTTGAAGACGTCCTGCGCCGTCAGCGACCAGCCTGAGGTCTGCGAATGGGTACGCAGCGACCGCGATTTGGAGTTCTTCGGCTCGAACTTCGCCACCAGCTCACTCCACAACAACCGGCCGGCACGCAGTTTGGCGACCTCCATGAAGAAGTTCATCCCGATGCCCCAGAAGAAGGACAGCCGGGGCGCGAACTTATCGATGTCCAGGCCCGCATCCAGGCCCGCTTTGATGTAATCGACACCGTCGGCAAGGGTATATGCCAGCTCCAAATCCGCTGTGGCTCCGGCTTCTTGGATGTGATAGCCGGAGATCGAGATGGAGTTGAACTTGGGCATTTTCACGCTGGTGTAGGCGAAGATGTCGGAGATGATCCGCATGGACGGCTTGGGCGGATAGATGTAGGTGTTGCGCACCATGAACTCTTTGAGGATGTCGTTTTGGATGGTGCCGGCCAGTTTCTCCGGCGGCACGCCCTGTTCCTCGGCCGCGACCACGTACAACGCCAAGATCGGCAGCACGGCGCCGTTCATGGTCATCGACACCGAGACCGACGATTGGTCGATACCGTCGAATAATTGCCTCATGTCGAGAATGGAATCGATTGCTACGCCCGCCATTCCAACGTCGCCCTGAACACGGGGGTGATCGGAGTCGTAGCCGCGGTGGGTCGCCAGATCAAAGGCGACGGACAGCCCCTTCTGGCCAGCGGCCAGATTGCGACGGTAGAACGCATTGGAGTCGGCAGCGGTGGAGAAGCCGGCGTACTGGCGAATGGTCCATGGCTGGTTGACGTACATCGTCGGATACGGGCCCCGCACATAGGGCGGCTCCCCAGGAAAGCTGTTCACCGGATAGCCGTCGGCCTGCGCTGCCCTGCGGTCGGCACCGATGTAAACGGGTTTGACCTCAATACCTTCCGGCGTCTGCCATCGAAGTTGATCGGTTGCGTACCCGTGCGCAGCAGCGGTCGCTGCTACTTGTTTCTCCACCGACGCTTCGGTGGCCGACGCCACAGCGCGCTCGCCATGAAGTGGTACGTCAGCGAAACTGCCGATGGCCGATGCAGTGGTAGTCATCGTGGCTACGCTCCCAACCGCGTGAGCAGATCGGACAGGGCTTGCACCGCATTGATTTTCGCGGTCAAGAATTCGTCGGGCCGACTCGCGACGTCAACCGCCTCGTCCAGTGCGCCCGGCGGTCCGGCCAGGTAGACCCGGGAGATGCCGGCCGATCTTGCCGCCTCGACCACGGCGGGCGCCTCGTCCCGATAACGGCGGTCGGTGCCGCAGATGACCGCGACCGTCGGCGAACCCGCCTCAGCTACCGCCGTTGCGACGCCTTGCGCGTCGACGGTTCCCGGATTGAGCGCCTCGACGCCACCCGAGGCCAAGAGATTCGATGCGAAAGTCGCCCGAATGTTGTGTTCAGCCAGCGGACCCAGTGGCAGCAACAGCACCCGCGGTCGCGCTCCGGTGTCGGACAAGTAGGCATCCGATCGATCGCGCAATGTCTCGAATTCGGCGCCGTAGCGCAACAGCTTTCCGCAGCCGTCGGGCGAGAAACCGCGATCCGGTTGCGGCAGAGCAGGTTCGTCGAGGTTGGGAAATTCGTTGACCCCGGTGATCGCGATCCGCCGATGCGCGATGTCGTCGGCGCGGCGTGCGGCGAGCTCGGCGATCTGCCCGGCGACGTAGTCATGGGCGTTGACAAATCCGCCACGCGCCTCGATGGCCTGGAAATGCTGCCAGGCGTGTTGGGCCAGTTCTTCGGTGAGGTCCTCGACGAACCACGACCCACCGGCCGGGTCCAACACGCGCCCCACGTGGGACTCCTCCAACAGCAACAGTTGGGTATTGCGGGCGATCCGGCGCGCAAAGCTGGTGGCCGTACCCGGAAAGCCACCCGCAATCGCGACATCGAAGGGATGAACCAGCACGGTGTCCGCACCGCCGACACCCGCGCCGAAGGCGGCCAGGGTGCAACGCAGCATGTTCACCCACGGGTCGCGTTGGGTCATCATCGGCAGCGAAGTCTCCGCGTGCAACGTCGCCGCCCCGCCATCCGGGTCACCGGCGACCTCGGCGACCCGGGCCCACAACCGGCGCGCGGCTCGCATCTTGGCCAGTGTCATGAACTGGTCGTCATCGGCGGCCAGCCGGAGGCCGATCTGTGCCAGCGCGTCGCCGATCGAGAGACCGGATTCGGTGAGCAGCCGGAGATAGGCCACCGCCGCGCCAATGGTGGCCGCGAGTTCCCAGGCCGCAGTCGCGCCCAGATTGTGAAACGCCGGCCCGTCGACGGTGATCGTCCGCACGCCTCGATCACCGGCCACCCGTCCCGCGATCGCGAGTACATCGTCAATCGAGGGGGCGGGACGCCCGCTCAGCGTCGCGGTCAACGGATCGGCGCCCAGATCGATCGACATCGTCGCGCGCTGGTCGGTATCCAGCCCAGCCGCCAACCGCAGCATCGCCTCGCTGGCCGCCCGGTACTGGGCACCGGCATCCACAATCACCGGCGCCAGGTTCAGATACACACCCGCGAGCAGCCCTTCGAGCTGGTCAGGCGCCACGCCGTGGTCCCCCACCCGGACCAGCAGCGCGCTGACGCCGTCACCCAACATGCCCAGCAGCGCCTGGTTGGCGTCCACCACGGACGCATCCGGCTGCGGTACCGCCTCGACGACCTTCCAGCCCGAGTTGACGTCGCGCAACGCGTCGCCGCCCCGGACGTAGGGCCACTCGCCCGGCAGCGGTGGTTCCGGCAACTCGTCGAAGGCACTGTAGAGCGCCCGGATGGCGATTCCGTCGTAGGTGGGAGTGTTCAGCAGCCGTTCGGGTTGATCGCCGAACCCGGCAGAATCCGGCCGCGCGGTCTTGGAAAGAACACCGGCGACCGCACTGCGCCAACGCTCGCGAACCTGTTCTAGCTCGGCGAGCTCGGGTACATCAATGGACACCGACTGCTCCTATTTACGCAGCAATTGACAACTTTGTTTCCGGTTGCTCTTGGCCTGCCACTAAACTAATAAGGCTAGACTAATAAGGCTAGTTGATTGGAGCCGGGGGCTAGGTGACCAGGTGCAGCCTTGCCGCTCACAGTGTGACCAGAAACGCCAGCCGGGAGAAACGATATATTCACCTTCGCCCCGTACTCTGGGTGATTGTGACAGCCTCTGTCCTGTGCAAAACCACCGATACGGTGCGCGGCATCGCTCTCACGCTCCGGACGGCCGCACGGCAGATGTCACGACTGCCCAAGGTCAGCACCATGGCAGGAATCACACTACTGGTGGCGGTGGCATTGCTGGTTCCGCTGCCTACCGCGGTGCAGATGCGGGACTGGGCATCATCGGTGGGGCCATGGTTACCCCTGGTGTTTCTGCTGGTCCACATCGTCGTCACGGTGCCACCCTTTCCCCGTACCGCATTCACCGTTGCCGGCGGCCTGCTGTTCGGACCGGTCTTGGGCATCGTGATTGCGGTGACGGCCAGTACGGCGAGCGCGGTGATTGCGCTGCTGCTGGTGCGCGCGGCCGGGTGGCGGCTGAACCGGCTGGTGCCGCACGGTGCGGTCGACCGGCTCGATGAGCGTCTGCGGGAACGGGGCTGGCTGGCGATCTTGTCGCTGCGGCTGATCCCCGCCGTGCCGTTTGCGGCGCTCAACTATGGCGCCGGCGCATCGGCGGTGCGGGTGGTCCCCTACACGCTGTCCACGCTGGCGGGCTTGCTCCCCGGCACCGTCGCGGTGGTGATTCTGGGCAGTGCGCTCGCCGGTGACGGCAGCCCATTGCTGGTTCTGGTGTCGGTATGCACGGCGGCCCTGGGCATGAGCGGGCTGGTCTTCGAGGTCCGCCAATATCGACGGCACCATCGCCACCAGGCGCCATCGGACCACGGACCCGTTCTCGAGCCGGCTTGCGAGCCGCTGGGCGTCTGACCGTCAGCTGCCGGTCGTAGACCGGTATTGAATCTCAAACCGTTTTGCCTGAAAGATCTACCCAATGGTCGGCGTCAGTGCGCACGCGCTCGCGAATCTGGGCTCGCCGTCGTCCCTGGCTCGCACCGCGTTGTTGTTGGCCGGAGCGCTGCTGTGCCTGTCGGTGGCAGCCTGGCCGGTGCTGAGCCAGCGCCGCAGGCAGCACCCCGAGACACAAGAGCAGATGTTCGGCGGCACGAATGTGCCCTACGCCGCGCCACCGCAGCGGCGGCAGTCCGACGGTGGGCGACTGACGATTGCCGCGCTGATCTGCGCGGCCGGATTCGTCGCGGCTATCTGGCTGCCAAGCAAGAGCACGATGCCGGCGCGACCCCTGGTTGCCCTGCCAGGCGCCAGTGCCATTGCCCCGGGCACCGGCATCGCCGTCACCTACGCCGACGGGTCAGGAGGAATGGGCTGCACCGCTGGGTTCTTGGTGCGCACCAACGCCGGCCGGACCGGGATACTCACCGCCGGCCACTGCAACAAAGAAGGCGAAGCGAGCAAGGTCAGCATCAACTACTCCGCGGGCGGCGGATACGTGAACATCGGTACCTTCAGCCAGTCGATCAGCGAGGGCCTCAACGGGGAAGCCCACGACATCGGACTGATCACGCTGGATTCCGGAAAGATCCCGCAGTCCCCGGCGATCAAGGCGGCTGTTCCGGTCACCGGCATAGCCACCGATCTGAAGGTGGGGCAACTGCTCTGCAAGTTCGGGATGAAGACGGGCCGAGCGGAATGTGGGCAAGTCACCGATATCAGTGCGAGCAAGGTGGCATTTCTGGCGGCCAGCGAATGCGGCGATTCCGGGGGCCCGGTCTACCGCCTGGACGACGATGGCACCGCGGTGGCGGTCGGCATTCTCATTCGGGCCGGCCATGCCAACGACCCACATCCCGGATGCTCGACACCGGCCACATTCTCAATCGCCGAGCTGGTGCGCCCCTGGCTGGACCGGTGGAGCCTGACCGCCATTACCGAACCGGGTTCCCCCTGAGCGTTCACTCAACGCCACCGGCCACCGCCAGCGGCAAAGTGAGCCGGAATCGTGCACCACCCTGGTGCGGTAGACAAACCAGCTCGCCCCCGTGTGCCCGGGCCAGCGCCCGCGCGATCGGCAAACCCAGGCCCGCACCACCATGGTCGCGGGTGCGCGCGGCATCGAGTCGCACCAAGCGCTCGAAGATGCGGTTGCGCGCGTCGTCGGGGATACCGGGGCCGGTGTCGGTGACGGTAACCGTGGCCACTCCTTGGCCGGCCCGCAGATCGATGGCGATGGCTCCCCCGGCCGGGGTGTATCTGCGCGCGTTGTCGAGCAAGTTGGACAGGATCTGCGCCACCCGAGTCGGGTCGGCCGCAACGGTAAGCGTGCCAAGCCCGGACCGGGTCACGGTGATCTGCGGCGCCAGCATCGTGGTTCGCTGGCTTTCGGCGTCGACGATCTCGGCCAGGTCGGTGTCGTGGCGATCCAGCGGCAGCCCCGCGTCGATACGGCTCAGATCCAGCATGTCGGCGACGAGCCGTCCCGCGCGACGCGCATCAGAGAGCAGCAGGCTGGCGCGGCGGTACTGGCCGCGCGCTGCGGGATCTTCCTGCTGCTGCCCGGCGCTGCTGGCGAGTTGTTCGGCGGCGACCTGCATCCCCGCGATCGGAGTGCGCAGTTCGTGGGCGGCATCCACGAGAAACTGCCGCGTCGCGTTCTCGGCGCGCTGCGCGGCCGTAGCGGCCTGCTGGGCACGCAGCTCTGAGTCTTCCAGCGCATCCAGCATTCCGTCGAAAGCGCTCGCGGCCCGGCCGAGTTCGGTATCGCCGCGGCTGGGGCGCAGCCGGCGACCGCGATCTCCGGTGGTGATGTCCTTGGCCAACGCCGCGAGCCGATCCAGCGGCGCCAATGCCGCCCGGCTGACCAGTACCAGTAGCAGTGCCGCCACTACCAGGGTCACCAGCCCGGCACCGATCATCAGCTGGCGCAGCTGGCGGGTCACTTGAGTGGTCTGCGTGGTGTCGGCGACCAGGATCAGTCGCGAACCATCCGGCAAGGTGTGTACCGCCGCCGTGGCGGTCGCATCCGGCCGCGGTCCGGGCGGCGGTCCCCCAGGTGGAGGGGGAGGCGGCGGCGGGGGGCCATGAGGACCCTGGTGCCCCCCGGGCGGAATCAGGGGCGGAGGGCCGGGCAGCGCCGGGACGGCGGGGCCCGCGGTGGTGTCCGGGCTGATGTTGGGGTCCCCGTAGGTAGCACCGTCGGCTGTCACCAGCAGCGCGCGCACGCTGCCGCCGTTGATCTCGGCGGCGATCAGTTCCGGAGAGGTGCCCACCGAGGCCAGCGCGTCGGCGCGCGAGGTGGCCGCCAGCAGCAGATCGTGCAGATTCCGCCGAGCCTGCAAGCCCAGGCTGACGTCGATGGTCACACCCAGCACCACCAATAGCACCGCCAGCAAGGCCACCACCAGCAGAATCACCCGTCGCTGCAGCGACGGGGTGGGGGTTTCGGGATCGCCCGGGGATTCGAGCTCCTCGGCCATCATGACCTCGGCGGCTGCAACCGGTAGCCGATGCCTCGGACGGTCTGCACAATTCGTGGGCCATGCGCTTCGAGCTTGCGGCGCAAGCTGCTGACATGCACCTGCACCAGGTTGGCGTCGTAGGCGTCGTAGCCCCACACGGCATTGAGGATCTGCGTGGCGCTCACGATGCGGCCGCGTTGTTGTACCAGGAAGTCGAGCAGTCGGAGTTCGGTGGCGGTCAGGTCCAGCTGGTGGCCGTCGCGTGCAGCGACCCCAGCCTCGCTGTCCAGCATCAGATCGCCGACCTGAACCACCCGGGGCAGCCGACCCCGGCGGCGCAGAACCGCGCCCACCCGCGACACGAGTTCGGCGAGCTCGAACGGTTTGACCACATAGTCGTCGGCACCTCCGTCGAGACCGCGCAGCCGGTCGGGCAGACCGTCGCGGGCGGTGATCAAGACGATGCCGATATCGCCCCACTCGCGGATGACGTCGATGAGGGCAAATCCGTCCCGACCCGGCAGCATCACGTCGAGTACCACCAGGTCGGGCCGTAGGCCCTGCAGAACTTCTTCCAGTCCTTCTCCATCGGAGCGGGTGTCGGTGTGGTAGCCGACGTCGGCCAGGGCCTCGTTGACCATTTCGCGGATGGTCACGGAATCCTCGACCACCAGCACTCTCGGCGCGCCGACACTGAATTGGTCCGTGCGGCTCGCAACCTGGCGATTGCCGGTGTGGTCGGTTCGTGAACGATCGGTCATGGCCCCATTGTTAACGCGTGGTCCTGAGATCAATCTGAAGCGCCGCACGTTTCTTGCGATAACCGACAATCTGGGTGCCGATCCGACCGCCGCAACCACCCGGTCCGGTCTCGGCGGTGCGGCGCGCTCGGCATTCTTCAGTTCCACTTCAAGTTCGGAAATTAGCGTCGCGATCACCGACAACGACGGAGTGGAGATCGCCATGAGTGCACAAGACAGCAACACGACCCCAAACATCGGCGCCCAGGCGCCAGGCCAGGGCGCCGCCCCGCCACCCGCACCGCCCGCCCCGGCCGCGCCGGTGCCGCCCGCCCCGCCCGGACATCAGCAGCGCCGCTTCTCGACGGGGATGCTGGTGGGCTCGGGCCTGCTGGGCCTACTCGTTGGTGCGATGGGAACCGCGGGCGCGGCGCTGTTTCTTTGGGCGTTTGCCTTCGGACCTCCCCCGCCTCCGGGGCCAGGCGGCGGGGGCCCGTCCATGAGATGGCACCAAGCGCCTCCGCCCGGACCGGGCGCGCTGCGGGGTCCGATGCCCGGGGGACCGCCCCCGATGCCGGTGCCGCCGGCGGGCCACGCCTTCCGGGGCGGTCCGCCGCCGGGGGCACCGGGGCCCGGGCAACTCCCCGGGGCACCAAAACCACCCGCGCCCGGGCAGTTGCCGGGCGGCCCGCAATCGCCTGCGCCGACACCAGCACCCGCAACACCAGGTGCGCATGCCTGAGGGTGGCGGGACAACGACATCCTAGCGGGTGATCATTGGCCGCAAACCGGTGTCCCCGCCCCGGTCGCGATGCACGACATCTGCGACCGGGGCGGGGTTCGTCGTAGTACCCCCGGCGCACCAACTGATAAACAATTGTTTACAATCGTAAACGTACATTTAGCGACCGATGATCGAACCGCGCGCCCACAGCGGCCAGTCCGTCAGCCAGCTGATTCCCGAAGCAGCCAAAGCGCCACCACTGAGCATCAGCAAAAACATGTCGCCGGTCAACGCCTCGGCTCCGGCGAGCACCAACGCTGCAATCAGCCAGATCAGCGCGACAGGCATGGCCACAGGATACGCGTGATCCGCCTTAGCCGCGGCGAACAACTACACTGCGAGACCATGTGGTGTCCGAGTATTTCGCTGTCGATGTGGGCCAATGCCTGGCTCGCGGGCAAGGCCGCGCCCGACGATCTTTTGGACGCGTTATCACTCTGGGCGCCAACACAATCGGTTACCGCGTATGATGCCGTCGCGGCGGGCCATACCGGATTGCCGTGGCCGGACGTGCACAATGTGGGTACGGTGTCGCTGCTGCAGACACTGCGTGCCGCGGTGGGCAGGTCGACGGCGGCGGCGCCGCCGACGCCCGACGGGTTGTTCGGGACCATCAACGTGGTGCTGCCGGTACCGGGTGATGTACGGGGACTTTCGGCTGGAACGCAATTCGCGCGTGGCGCGCTGGCCTCCGGCGAAGCGCTGATCGTCAGCAATCCCGATGATCCCGGCACCGCTATCGGACTGGTCCCTGAGTTCTCTTACAGCGATGCGGATGAAGCCGCAGATGACGAGACGGGGACACCCGAATTGTCTGCACTGGCCTGGACGGTGTACTCGCTACCGGGAGCCCCGGCCTTCGATCACTACGAACTCGCCGACGCCGAATATGCACTGCGTTCGGCTGTGCGTTCAGCTGCCGAAGCATTGAGTGCCATCGGATTGGGATCGGCAGCCAGCGACGTGGCCAATCCACGCGGTTTGGTTGAGCAGATGCTGGAATCATCACGGCAACACCGCATCCCCGACCACGCACCGTCGAGAGCGCTGCGGGTGCTGGAGAACGCCGCCCATGTCGACGCGATCATCGCAGTCAGTTCCGGGCTCAGCCGACTGCCCGACTCCGCCCCGGAACACATGGCACACCGGA
Source organism: Mycobacterium liflandii (assembly GCF_022354805.1). Taxonomy (NCBI): domain Bacteria; kingdom Bacillati; phylum Actinomycetota; class Actinomycetes; order Mycobacteriales; family Mycobacteriaceae; genus Mycobacterium; species Mycobacterium liflandii. The sequence continues at coordinate 4,109,944 of NZ_CP023138.1, forward strand.
TGGTGGCCGGGCTGGAGCCGGTGGGAACGCAATCGTCGTCGGAGGTTCAGATCGCCACCGACGCGCTGCGGCCGCTCAACGCCGTGGTGCGTTCGGCACGGATGGCCGCGATCAGCGCGATCCTGCACTCAGCCTGGTCTGACTGACCGCAATCAGGCCCCCTGAGGTGCTGTTTCCCGCGCGGCGCAATGTGGTGGGCGGCACGGCTCGCCGTTGACGCCGGCCAGACATCCGGACACGGGATCCGGGCCGCCGACTCGCGCCGGCTCACCACCGCTGCGAAGTTCCTCGATCAAGCCCCGGGCCAGCCGCGCGAATCGGCGATCGGCATTCGGCGTGGCGGCCCGGGCAAGTGCGATCCCGGCATCCTGCGCCTGAGCCCGCAACTCAGCGTCGAGATCCCACACCACTTCGATGTGATCGGCGACAAATCCAATGGGACAGACGATCACGGCTTTGACCCCGCCGGCGCGCAGCATCTCGAGATGGTCAGCGACATCGGGCTCGAGCCACGGAACCTGGGGCGGTCCTGATCTCGACTGCCAGGCCAGATCGTAGTCGTCATATCCCGCCGCCGCGGCGACCAGGCTTGCGGCATAGGCAACTTGGCGACTGTAGAGCCCGGGCCCACAGCGCCGATCCGCGGCCACCGGAATCGAGTGCGCGGTAAACACCAAGCGGGCGCCTTTCGGCACCGTTGCCGCAGCAGCCGCAATGGCATCGGCGAACATCTCGACAAACAACGGATGATCGAAATAGCTTCTGAGCTTCACCAGTTCGGGCGCATCCGGCCCGGCGGCCCGACGCGCTCGGGCAATGTCCTCGACGTACTGAGTGCAGCCGGAATACCCGCTCCAGGCCGAGGTGGCGAAAACCGCCGCTCGTTTAACACCGTTGTCACGCATCGCCATAACGGTGTCCTCGACGTAGGGCTCCCAGTTGCGGTTGCCGAAATACACTGGCAGGCCAACTTCGGCGCGCAGCTCGGTGACTAGCGCCCGGTTGATGCCGTTGATCGGCGACACCCCGCCGAAATACATATAGTGCTCCGCCACCGCGTCGAGCCGCTCGGGCGGCACTCCGCGGCCGCGGGTCACGTTCTCCAGGAACGGCCGCACCTGCTCCGGACCTTCCGGCCCGCCGAAGGACAGCAGCAGGATGGCATCAAATTCCATTGCCCGCTACAGCAATTGAGTGTGTGCGCCACCATCGGCGAAGATGATGTCGCCCGTGGTCGCCGGGAGCCATTCGGACAGCACCGCACACACCGTCTTGGCGACCGGCGTGGGGTCCTTCATGTTCCATCCGACCGGAGCTCGTTGATCCCAGCCATCTTCGAGCAGCTGAATCTGTGCGCCGGCTTCCTCGCCGAGCGCACCGCCGACGATCGCGCTCATTGCCAGGGTCCGGATCGGTCCTGCTGCAACCAGATTCGAACGAACGCCATACTTGCCAGCCTCGCGCGCGACAAAGCGGTTGACCGACTCCAGCGCACTCTTGGCAACCGTCATCCAGTTATAGGCCGGCATCGCCCGAGTGGGATCGAAGTCCATACCGACGATGGAACCGCCGGGATTCATGATCGGCAGCAGCGCCTTGGCCAGCGAAGCATAGGAATACGCGGAGATGTGGATGCCCTTGGAGACGTCCTCGTAGGGCGCATCAAAGAACGGGTTGATGCCCATTCCGCTTTGCGGCATGAAGCCGATCGAGTGCACCACGCCGTCGAGGTTGTTGCCCTCCCCGATCACCTCGGTGACCCGACCCGCCAGGCTGGCCAGATGATCTTCGTTTTGCACGTCGAGTTCGATCAGCGGAGCCTTCTGCGGCAACCGGTCCACGATGCGCTGGATCAGCCGCATCCGGTCGAAACCGGTCAACACCAGTTGGGCACCCTGTTCCTGGGCCACCCGGGCGATGTGAAACGCGATCGAGGAGTCGGTGATGATCCCGGAGACCAGGATCCGTTTGCCTTCCAGCAGTCCTGCCATGTCCGTCCTTCGTGTTGTGGTTCGGTTAGGTCGTGATTCCTTCAGGTCGTGGCCGAAGCCTTCGCCTCATGGGTGGACTCAGTGGCCCATACCCATGCCGCCATCGACGGGGATGACCGCACCGGAGATGTAGCTCGCATCCTCGGAGGCCAGAAAGCTGACCACCCCGGCGACCTCGGCGGCGGTGCCGACCCGCTTGGCCGGGATGAACTGCAGCGCCCCCTCCTGAATCCGCTCATCCAGCGCGCGGGTCATATCGGTGTCGATGTAGCCCGGCGCCACCACATTGGCGGTCACATTGACCTTCGACAGCTCGCGGGCGATCGAGCGCGCCATCCCGATCACGCCTGCCTTGGAGGCGGCGTAATTGGCCTGGTTGCCAATCCCCCAGCTACCGGAGACCGAACCGATGAAGATCAGCCGGCCGAACTTCTTGCGCTGCATGCTGCGAGATGCGCGCTGAGCCACCCGGAATGCCCCGGTGAGGTTGGCATCGATAACCTTTTCGAACCTCTCCTCGGTCATCCGAATGAGAAAGGCGTCCGCGGACAGGCCGGCGTTGGACACCAGCACCTCGACCGGGCCCTGGTGCTCCTCGACCTCTTTGAACGCACGGTCGACGGCGTCGTTGTCGGTGACGTCACACTCGACGCCGAACAGCCCCTCGGGAGCCCCGGATCCGCGGTGCGTGACGGCCACCCTGTGACCATCGGTGGCCAGTCGCTGCGCGATCGCCAGACCTATCCCCCGGTTTCCGCCCGTCACCAGGACTGAGCGGGATACGAATGCGGGTTTGCCGCCGTCGGCGGCACTTTCGGTGTTTTGCTCGGTGGCCGTATCAGTCACCCCGCCAACCTAGCGCCTCACCACCGCAAGCCTGTAACCGGCTGGTCGCCAACGAGACGCCCCGGCGCATTTTCTGCCCCGGATTGTGCCCTGCGCTACGTTCGCGCGCCAGAGCTAGGTCGGCAACCGGCGGTTGATGAGCAGCGCGGCCAGCGCCGCTGCCACCAAGACGAGCGCGCCCAGACGCAGCCAACCCATGCTGGCGTCGCCTCTGATCGTCTCGTACCCGATCTGCTGCTGCAGCGAGGCGTAGACCGAGTTCAACTCGGCCAGGGTCGCGGCGTTGTAGGAGTTTCCGCCGGAGAGCTGGGCGACTTTCTTCATCGTCTCGTCGTCGACGGGCACCGGCTGGCGCTGATCGTTGATCTCGACAAAGCCGTAGGGGGTGCCGAAGGAGATCGTCGAGATCGGAACACCCTGGTCCTTGGCCGTGCGTGCGGCGGTATAGGCGCCCTTGGGGTTGTCCGGATTGGTCGGCATCGTCTCCTTGCCGTCGGAGAACAGCACGATGCGAGCCGGCGGTGGTGTGTCGCCACCACCGATCACCGCTCCGACGGTGGCGATGGCCTGCAGGGCCGTGAAGATCGCTTCCCCGGTGGCGGTGCGGTCGGCGAACTGCAGCTTGTCGAGCGCGGCCTTGGTCGCCTCCCGATTGGTCGTCGGCGAGACCAGGACCGTCGCGGTGCCGGCGTATGCGATCAGCCCAAGGTTGATCCCGGGGGTCAGCTCGTCGGCGAACTGTTTGGCGGCCTCTTGGGCCGCGACCATGCGGTTGGGCTCGACGTCGGTGGCCCGCATCGACTGCGATACGTCGATCACCAGCATGACCACCGCGCGGTTGCGTGGAATCCGGACGTCGTGCGTCGGCCCGGCCATGGCGACGGTGAACAGCACCAACGATAGAGCCAGCAGCATCGCCGGAATGTGACGGTAGCGCGAGGGTCGCTGGGGGCCACGCTCTCCAGCAGCTCCATGTTGGCGAACCGCAGCATCCGCTTCTGGCGCGCCAGTTGCAGCACGACGTAGACCGCGATCAACCCGGCGACGACCAAGAGGAATAGGAAGAACCAAGAGTGTGCAAAGCCGGACAGCGTCATCGGCCCCAGCAACGGCAATGTCATAACAGACCTGTCTCAACGTGCATGAGCGTTGGTGTCACCGGCGCCCCGCGATTGCCCCACGCCGGCGGGAGGTGACGAAACGGACGATGTCGGCGATCCAATCGCGGTCGGTGCGAAGCGACATGACCGGTGCCCCGCAACCGCGGATGGTGCGGACCACGTCGGCCCGGTGCGCCGCGGCCGCCCGGGCGAAGTCGTTCTGCAGCTGGGCATCGATGGTGAACTCACGGGTCACCCCGGTTTCGGCGTCTTGCAGCACCACGTCGCCGATGTCGGGCAGTTCGACATCGCGTGGATCGAGCACTTCGATGGCCAGCACCTCGTGCCGAGCTGAAATCGCCCGCAGCGGGCGCATCCAATTGATCGGCCCCAGGAAGTCGCTGATGATCACCGCCATCCCGCGACGGCGCTCCGGACGGCGCAGCGCATCGATGACGACGGCCAAGTCGCCGCGCACCCCGACCGGCGCCTTGGGTGTGGTCGCGATGGTGCGCAACATCGTCTGCAGATGCTGGCGCCCGGATCGCGCCGGCACCCGAGTGAGCGTGGCGCCGTTGGAAATCAGGGCGCCAAGCCGGTTGCCGCCACCGCTGTTGAGGAACGAGATGGCCGCGGCCGCCGCTACCGCAAGGTCACGCTTCTCGCACACGGCGGTACCGAAGTCCAGGCTGGCCGACATGTCGACCACCAACCAGGTCTCCAACTCCCGGTCGGCAATCATCTGCCGTACGTGCGGTGTGGTGGTACGGGCGGTAACCGACCAGTCCATCCGCCGTACGTCGTCGCCGGGCTGGTAGATGCGGGATTCGCCCGGCTCGCTCCCCGGCCCCGGGAGCAGGCCCAGGTAGTCGCCATGCAGCACGCCGTCCAGCTTGTGGCGGACGGCCAGCTCGAGCGTTTTCAGCGCCGCCGCCAGCTTGGGGTCATTGATGTCCCCGCGCTGCATCGACGGCGGGTTGACGACACGTGGCCCAACCGCCTCTTGAGCCACCGGGACCGAATCGCTCACCGACCGCCAGCCGCCGCGGCGGCCTGCATCACCGGCGGCACCGAATGACCTTGCTGCGGTACCGCATTCACCTGCGGCAGGGCAACCGTCTGCAGGACCCGGTTGATCACGATCTCAGGCGAAATCTCGTCGGCCAGTGCGTCGTAGGTCAGCACCAGGCGGTGCCGCAGCACGTCGGGAACCACCTCGATAATGTCTTGCGGGATCACGTAATCGCGGCCCCGGACCAGCGCCAGCGCCCGGGACGCGGCGATGATGCCCAGCGACGCGCGCGGTGAAGCACCGAACGCGATCCAGGTCTTGACATCGTTCATGCCCAGCTGCTCGGGCTGGCGCGTTGCCATCACCACGCGGACGACGTAGTCGACCAAAGCGTGGTGTACGAAGTTGTTGGCGGCGATGTCCTGGAGCCGCAATAGGTCACCGGTGCCCAGGATTTGCTTGGGCTGCGGCGGGGTGACGCCCATCCGGTAAATGATCTCCCGCTCTTCCTCGGGTGTCGGGTAACCGACGTTGATCTTGAACAGGAAGCGGTCGCGCTGCGCCTCGGGCAGCGGGTAGACACCCTCCTGCTCGATCGGGTTCTGGGTCGCCATCACCAGGAAAGGGTTGGGCATCGGGAAGGTCTTCCCGCCGATCGACACGTGCCGCTCGGCCATGACCTCCAGCAGAGCCGACTGGACCTTTGCCGGCGCCCGGTTGATCTCGTCGGCAAGCAGGAAGTTGGCCACCACGGGGCCCAGTTCGGTGTCGAACTCCTCCTTGCCCTGCCGGTAGATACGGGTACCGACGATGTCGGTCGGCACCAGGTCGGGCGTGAACTGGATACGCGCGAACGACCCGCCGACCACTCGGGCGAAGGTCTCCACCGCCAGCGTCTTGGCTACCCCGGGAACACCCTCGAGCAGCACATGCCCTTTGGCCAGCAGGCCGACCAGCATCCGCTCCACCAGCTGGTCCTGGCCGACGATGATCCGCTTGACCTCGAAAATTGCCCGCTCGAGGGTGTGTACCTCGGCGGCCAGCCCGTCCGGGCCACCCGAAGGCGCCTCATGGGCCGGTGGGGCCGAATGCCCACCCGGACCCGAGTAACCGCCACCTGCTGATGTCATCAACAACCCTCCACCGCTCGATCAGACACGACTGCTGACACGACTAAATTCGCGGGGCAGCGACGTGCCCGCGTTCAACTATTCCAGGCCTCCTGGATTCCGTCGACGCCGCGGTTGCCGACCGGCAACCGTAACCGGCGCACCACGCCCCGCTCCGCCTCAGGCGCCCGGGCCCGCTAACCGGGCGGCACACCTGACTCAGTACTCGATGATCCTAGTCACGAAGGGGGTCATGCCGGCCTTGCGCACCGGGCTCACCGTGACTTTGCCCGCGCTTCCGGATGCCTCCAGCATTTGGCCGTTGCCCAGATACATGGTCACGTGCTGGCTGCCCCCCGGGCCGTAGAAGATCAGGTCGCCGCGCCGCGCCTGATCAGGAGAAATATGCCGGCCGGCGTTGTACTGGTCACCGGAATAGCGTGGGATCAGCACGCCCACCCCGGCGAAGGCGTAACGCATCAACCCCGAGCAGTCGAAACCGACGGTGTTGGCACCGGAGTCGACGCCCTTGCTGGGGCCCTGCAGGCTGCCGCCGCCCCAGGAATACGGGACCCCCATCTGCGATCCGCCCCGACGGATCACGTACTCGAGCGCCTGCCGGCCGTAAACCCGCGGGATCCGGTTTGCTCCGGTATTGGCCGCACTGGGCGCGGGACTACCGCCCAGATTGATCCCGAGCCCGCCGAGAAACTGCCGGCCCAAGTCCAAAGTGGTCTGGGTGGCCTGGGCGGTGGCCTGCAGCGAAGCATTTGCCATGGCAAGCGCGTCCCCGGGTGCACCCGCGCTGGCGGTTGCCGGCAAGGTGGGATCCCATCCGCCCGGATCGGCGTCAGCCGGCGCTGACACCACGACCATCAGAGCTGCCACCGCCAGGGTTATCCAGGCCAGACCGAGTAGGCGAAATCGCTTGTATCGCATGGGACCTCGATAACTACTCATCGTGCTAGTACTCGATGTAGCGGACCACGAAGGGCGTCATGCCGCTGGTGCGCACCGGCGCAACCCGTACTTTCAACCCGATGTCGGGGGCTTCGAGCATCTGACCGTTGCCCAGATAAAGGGTGACGTGCTGGCTGCCGCCGGGTCCGTAGAAGATGACGTCGCCGCGGCGCATCTGCGAGGTTGGGATCTTGCGGCCCAGGTTGTACTGCGAACCCGAGTAGTGCGGCAGCTTGATTCCCACCCCGGCGAACGAGTAGAGCACCAGGCCCGAACAGTCGAAGCCGGTGATACCCGCCCCGGAGTCGATTCCTTTACTGGGTCCCGCAGCATTACCGCCGCCCCAGGAGTAGGGCACTCCGATCTGCGCCATTCCGCGACGTATCACGTATTCGGAGGCCTGTCGCCCATAGACCCGCGGAATCCGGGTAGCGCCCGTTGCGGCGTTGGTGATTCCGGTGTCGGTGGGCTTGAGGATGCCCAACTGCTGCAGGAAGTTTCGCCCCATGTTGGCCGTGACCTGCGCAGATGTTGCCGAGATGCCCAACACCTGGTTAACCACGGCGATCGGGTCGCCGGGGATGTTGGCACTGGGCATCTGAGGCAGCGTGGGGTCCCAGCCGTCCCACCGGCGCCCGTTGCCCGGTCTCGCCCCGGGATCCCACATCGCCCCCGGCGGCGGACCTTCTGCACCAGCCGAGGACCAGGCAACCAGCCTGGCGGCCTGCAGCTTGGCTTCCGCTTCATCGCGTTCGGCGGCCAGGCGATTGACTTCCTCGCGCTGTTGGTCGAACTTGCGTTGGGTATCGGTGAGCGCCGTCACGGCCGCGTCCTGGCTGGTCTTGGCGTCTTCGGCGGCCTTGTCGGCCTTCTGCTTGGCCAGCCGCGAGGCCGATTCCTTGTTGACCTGCCGGGTCCGCGCCCGCTCCAGATTCGCCATGACGGTCTGCGCACTCGCGGCCAGGGTCTTGGCGGCGGTCGCCGCCGCGATGATCTCGTCGGGACTGGTCGCGGTCAGGTAGCTGTCCGACGGGCCATTCATATAGGTGGCGGCCGCGAACGTATCGAACCGGTGTTGGGCCGCGGCGATGGCCGCATTGGCATCTTTGACCGCTTGCTGGCTGGCCTCGAGTTCGTGCTCGGCGGCGGCGGCCTCATCCCGGGCCGTCTCCACGGCGACCATCGCCTTGTTGACGCCCTCCTGCTCGAGCTCAACGGCGGCGCTCAGGTCGTCCAGCCGCTGGTTCGCCCGTGCGACGTCGGCGATCAGCGCGGCGATGGAGTCGGTTCGGGAATCAGCATTGGCCACCGCTGGAACCGTTACCAGCAGGGCAACACTGACCACCGAGGGAATGGCCGGTCGGACAAGTCTTGCTGCCGATCTCGAAGCTGAGCTACGGCGGGTCCGTCTCATTGGTCAGGTCTCCTATGGCTTAAACCGGACGGACGGCGCCTGTTGGTACGGAAAGCGCCAAAAACATCACAATCACCATTCGCACCGTACGTCACACTTGACGCAAAGGAAACGTATGTCACAAAGTGCGCCCGCTACGTGCGTTTAATGTGACCGAACGGTTATCTAGCGCGTTTGCCACCGGCAGACGGAGTAGATCCGCGCAAATGCCAGAAATGCCCTTCTAGCTGGCTAAACCCCTGGGTCAGCCAGCTCGGCCACCGCCTGGGCAACCTCGGGAGAGGTTGCTGATCGCCTGGCGCGCAGCTGCATGAACCGGGTTCCGACCGCTGCCGCGAGCACCCCAATCAACAAAAAGATTGTCAACCCGGTCCAGGGAAACTCGGGTGTATCGAGCTCGTTCAAAAAGTTCTGTGCGGACTGGACGGCGTTGCCCGTCTTGGAATGGTCCTCCCCCGCCTCCAGGGTGACGCGTGGGAACTCCTTGCTGTAGCTGCCGACATAGCTCGGGCTCAGCGCTAGCACCGTCACATCCGGGTAGTCGGCGCCGACGACGGTCGCGATGTCCCGCAGGGGGGTGTCGTTGGGAGGGTTGTGGTCGATCAGCACGATCTTGAGATTGATTCCATCGTGCTGCGCTTGGCTGACCACCTCTACCAGTCCGGGCAGTGCCTCGGGTGGAGCGCTGACGCCGATCGCGGCGACCTCGGCCTTGACCGCCGCCATGTCGACGTCCTGCGGGATGTAGGCCGGCAGGAACGGGATAGTTTCTGGTCCGCTCATGACGTCCTTTCTGCCGCGTTGGCCCACGGGTTCGGCTCGCGCGCCGGACGGCCGGATGATGCCGTCCCACCCGGGTGAATTCCGGCTACCGCGGCCACCCTAGCCTGACAGTAGGCAGGTCGTGGGGCCACCTCCCGCGGTCGAGTCGAAAAATGGGGTTCCACCACGCGCCCCGCGCGACAAGACTGACAGTGCGAGTGCCAACGCAATGCAGGACAAGCGTACTGTTAATGTTGCTTTGCGCATTTGAAGCCCCGTCGACACGGCCCGTTGGCGGGAGAATTTAATCCTTGGGAGTTGATGTGACCAGCAAAGATTCTGTGAACTCGTTCGGAGCCCGCAACACCCTCGAGGTCGGCGACAAGAGTTACCAGATCTATCGTCTCGACGCCGTCCCAAACACCAAGAAGCTTCCCTACAGCCTCAAAGTGCTCGCCGAGAACCTGCTGCGCAACGAGGACGGCAGCAACATCACCAAGGATCACATCGAGGCCATTGCGAACTGGGACCCGCAAGCGGAACCCAGCATCGAAATCCAGTACACTCCCGCCCGCGTTGTGATGCAGGACTTCACCGGGGTGCCGTGCATCGTCGACCTGGCAACCATGCGTGAAGCCATCGGAGATCTCGGCGGCCAGCCCGACAAGGTCAACCCGCTGGCCCCCGCCGACCTGGTGATCGACCACTCGGTGATCGCCGACCTGTTCGGTCGGGCCGACGCCTTCGAGCGCAACGTCGAGATCGAATACCAGCGCAACGGTGAGCGCTACCAGTTCTTGCGCTGGGGGCAAGGCGCTTTCGACGACTTCAAAGTGGTGCCTCCCGGCACCGGCATCGTGCACCAGGTCAACATCGAATACTTGGCCAGCGTGGTGATGGACCGTGACGGCGTGGCATATCCCGACACCTGCGTGGGCACCGACTCGCACACCACCATGGTCAACGGCCTCGGCGTGCTGGGCTGGGGCGTGGGCGGCATCGAAGCCGAGGCGGCGATGCTCGGCCAGCCGGTGTCGATGCTGATCCCGCGGGTGGTCGGGTTCAAGCTGACCGGCGAGATCCAACCCGGCGTCACAGCCACCGACGTGGTGCTCACCGTCACCGAAATGCTGCGCAAGCACGGCGTCGTCGGCAAGTTCGTCGAGTTCTACGGCGAGGGCGTGGCCGAGGTGCCATTGGCCAACCGCGCCACGCTGGGCAACATGAGCCCCGAATTCGGTTCCACCGCAGCAATTTTCCCGATCGACGAGGAGACCATCAAGTACCTCGAGTTGACCGGTCGCTCCGCTGAGCAGGTGGCGCTGGTTGCGGCCTATGCCAAGGAACAGGGCATGTGGCACGACCCCAAGCACGAGCCGGTGTTCTCCGAGTACCTCGAACTCAACCTGTCCGACGTGGTGCCGTCCATCGCCGGGCCCAAGCGCCCGCAGGACCGAATCGTCTTGTCCGAGGCCAAAGGCACCTTCCGCGAACAGATCACCCACTACGTCAGCGACGACTCCTCCGCACACGACCAGCACTCGAAACTGGACGAGGTAGTGGAGGAAACCTTCCCGGCCAGCGACCCCGGGCAACTGACCTTCGCCAATGACGATGTCGCCGCCGTCCACTCCGCGGCCGCGCACGCCGATGGCCGGGTGAGCAAGCCCGTGCGGGTGCGCTCCGATGAACTCGGCGAGTTCGTGCTCGACCACGGCGCGGTGGTGATCGCCGCGATCACCTCCTGCACCAACACCTCCAATCCCGAGGTGATGCTGGGCGCCGCGCTGCTGGCCCGCAACGCCGTCGACAAGGGGCTGACCTCCAAGCCATGGGTGAAGACCACCATGGCGCCCGGGTCTCAGGTGGTCAACGACTACTACGACAAGGCCGGGTTGTGGCCGTACCTGGAGAAGTTGGGCTTCTTCCTGGTCGGCTACGGCTGCACCACGTGCATCGGCAACTCCGGGCCGCTGCCCGAAGAGATCTCGAAGGCCGTCAACGACAACGACCTCTCGGTGGCCGCGGTGCTGTCGGGCAACCGGAACTTCGAGGGCCGGATCAACCCCGACGTCAAGATGAACTACCTGGCCTCGCCGCCGTTGGTCGTCGCCTATGCGCTGGCCGGCACCATGGACTTCGACTTCGAGAACCAGCCGCTGGGCACCGACAAGGAAGGCAAAGACGTCTTCTTGCGTGACATCTGGCCGTCGCAGCAAGACGTCGCCGACACCATCGCCTCGGCGATCAACCAGGAGATGTTCACCAAGAACTACGCCGACGTGTTCAAGGGTGACGAGCGCTGGCGCAACCTGCCCACCCCCAGCGGCAACACCTTTGACTGGGACCAGAGCTCGACCTACGTGCGCAAGCCACCGTACTTCGAGGGGATGGCCGCTGCCCCCGCTCCGGTCAGTGACATCACCGGCGCGCGGGTGCTCGCGCTGCTTGGCGACTCGGTGACCACCGACCACATTTCCCCCGCCGGCGCAATCAAGCCGGGCACCCCGGCCGCCCAGTACCTCGACGAGCACGGCGTGGCACGCAAGGACTACAACTCCTTCGGGTCGCGACGCGGAAACCACGAGGTGATGATTCGCGGCACGTTCGCCAACATCCGGTTGCGCAACCAGTTGCTCGACGATGTCTCCGGCGGCTACACCCGCGACTTCACCCAGGATGGCGCGCCGCAGGCCTTCATCTACGACGCGGCGCAAAACTATGCGGCACAGAACATTCCGCTGGTGGTGCTGGGCGGCAAGGAATATGGTTCCGGTTCGTCTCGCGACTGGGCGGCCAAGGGAACGCTGCTGCTGGGCGTGCGGGTGGTGATCGCCGAGTCGTTCGAGCGTATCCACCGCTCCAACTTGATCGGCATGGGCGTCATTCCGCTGCAGTTCCCCACGGGGCAGTCGGCATCGTCACTCGGCCTGGATGGCACCGAGACCTTCGACGTCACCGGTATTGAAGAGCTCAACTCCGGCAAGACTCCCAAGACGGTGCATGTGAAGGCCACCAAGGACGGTGCCGACCCGATCGAGTTCGACGCGGTGGTGCGCATTGACACTCCGGGTGAGGCCGACTACTACCGCAACGGCGGCATCCTGCAGTACGTGCTGCGCAACATGCTGAAGTCGGGCTAGCCCCGAACCGTGCCCAAGGTCAGCGAGGACCATCTGGCGGCCCGCCGCCGCCAGATCCTCGACGGCGCTCGCCGTTGCTTTGCCGAGTACGGCTACGACAAGGCCACGGTCCGGCGTCTGGAACAGGCGATCGGCATGTCGCGCGGTGCGATCTTCCACCACTTCCGGGACAAGGACGCACTGTTTTTCGCGCTGGCACATGAGGATGCCGAGCGGATGGCCGATGTCGCATCCCGCGAAGGCCTCATCCAGGTGATGCGTGACATGCTGGCCGCGCCAGAGCAGTTCGACTGGCTGGCCACCCGGCTAGAGATCGCCCGCAAGCTGCGCAACGACCCGGAGTTCAGCCGCGGGTGGGCGGAGCGCTCCGCCGAGCTGGCGGCCGCGACCACCGATCGGCTACGTCGCCAGAAGCAGGCCAACAGGGTGCGCGACGACGTTCCCAACGAAGTGTTGCAGTGCTACCTGGACCTGGTTCTTGACGGGCTGGTTGCACGACTGGCATCCGGGGAGGATCCGCAACGGCTCACCGACGTTCTCGACTTGGTGGAGAACTCGTTGCGCCGCAGCTGATTTAGCGCGGCCGGGAACGGTGATTGGGCCCGCCGCGGCTACGCATCGTGGTACCGGATTCCCGCAGCATGCTGTGAACGGATCCGTACGAGCGGCCGGTGTTGGCAGCCAGATTGCGAATGCTGGCACCGGCTTCGTAGGCGTGGCGCAACTCATCCAGCAGCTGATCGCGCGTCTTCTTTGACTTTCGCATGGGCACCTCCATCGCTCCCCGGCACCTAGCGTAGAAACCCGCTGCCGCCAAAGGGCCACTTTGGACGAAATCGCCTGGCGCTATTCAGGCCAGCTCGATGAGGTCCCGGTACTCGTCGGACCAGTAGTCCTCGGTCGCGTCGGGCAGCAGCACCACGCGCTGGGGGTCGAGCGCCTCGGCCGCACCAGGGTCGTGTGTCACCAGCACCACCGCGCCCTGATAGCTGCGCAGCGCATCGAGGACCTGCTCGCGCGAGGCGGGATCGAGATTGTTGGTCGGTTCGTCGAGCAGCAGGACGTTCGCGGTGGAGGCCACCAGGCCGGCCAGCGCCAACCGGGTCTTTTCCCCACCGGAGAGCGTGCCGGCCGGTTGGTCGAGCTGCGGACCGGTAAACATGAACGCACCCAATAGCCCGCGCAACTCCTGCTCGCCGGATTCGGGTGCGGCGTGGCGAATGTTCTCCCAAACGGTCGCGTCGTTGTCGAGCGTGTCATGCTCCTGCGCGAAATAGCCGATCCGCAAACCGTGTCCAGGTTCCAGCCCGCCGGTATCGGGGTGCTCCACACCGGCCAACAAACGCAGCAGCGTGGTCTTACCGGCACCGTTGAGACCGAGCACGACCACCCGCGACCCCCGGTCGATCGCCAAGTCGACGCCGGTGAACACTTCCAGCGACCCGTAGGTCTTGCTCAGCCCCTTGACTACCAGCGGCACCCGGCCGCAGGCGGCCGGAGTGGGGAACTTGATTCGGGCCACCTTGTCGGCCACACGTTCCTCATCGAGCGCGGCCATCATCCGGTCCGCCCGGCGCAACATGTTCTGGGCGGCAACAGCTTTGGTCGCCTTAGCGCCCATCTTGGCAGCCTGGGTCCGCAGCGCGGTGGCCTTACGTTCGGCGTTAGCGCGTTCCCGGCGGCGACGTTGCTCGTCGGTAGCCCGGGCATCGAGGTACTTGTGCCAGCCCATGTTGTAGACGTCGACCTCGCCCCGAACGGCGTCCAGGAACCACACCCGGTTGACGACATCGGCGAGCAGCTCCACATTGTGGCTGATGATGATCAGCCCACCGGTATGCGCTCGCAGGAAATCGCGGAGCCAGCCAACCGAATCCGCGTCGAGATGGTTGGTCGGCTCATCGAGCAGCAAAACGGTGGACGAACCCGCGCCGGTGTCCGATGCCGCGAACAGGATGCGGGCCAGCTCCACCCGGCGGCGCTGGCCCCCGGACAAGGTACGTAGCTGCTGGGTGAGCACCCGTTCGGGCAGGCCGAGACTGGCGCAGATGCGGCTGGCTTCGCTTTCGGCGCCGTAACCGCCCAGCGCCACGAACCGCTCCTCGAGCTGGCCGTAGCGGCGGATGGCGCGGTCGCGGGCAGCGTCATCGGCCACCTCGGCCATCAGTGCCTGCTGTTTCTCCAGGTCGGTGAGCAACACGTCCAGGCCGCGGGCCGACAGCACCCGATCGCGAGCCAGCACTTCGAGGTCGCCCTCTTTCGGATCCTGTGGCAGGTATCCGATTTCACCGGCTCGGGTGACCGAACCAGCGTACGGTTCGCTCTCCCCCGCCAGGATGCGCAAGGTTGTCGTCTTGCCCGCTCCGTTGCGGCCGACCAGACCGATCCGATCGCCAGGTTGCACCCGCAAGTCCGGGCAGTCAGGCGAGAGCAGGATACGCGCGCCAGCGCGGACCTCCAGGTCCGTGGCCGTGATCACGATCTCTCTCCCTGCGTTGTGGTGTTACTTGTCATCGGTGAAAACCGCCGGCCGCTTCTCGGCGCGTGCGGCCACCGCTTCTTCGAAGTTTGCGGTCAGCAGGCGGACGAAGAGCTGGCCCAGCCCCTCGGCCTGCATGTGCCCCTCCAGGCTAGCGGCGTCTAGTCCACTCCACAGTGTGCGTTTGGTCAACTCAATTCCCGGCCTGGAGAAGGCCGCCATTCGTGCCGCGATCGCGTAACAGGTGTCCAGTAGCTGACCATCGGGCACCCGGCAGGACACCAGACCAATCCGCTCGGCTTCCTCCGCGGTGACATCGCGGCCGGTCAACATGATCTCGAAGGCGCGCGAGGACCCGATGGCCCTGGGCAACAGGTAACTCAGGCCCAGCTCGCTGGCGGTCAGCCCATTGTTGATGCCGGCGGCCCGGAAGTACGCGCTGGCCGCGGCCACCCGGACATCGGCGGCCAACGCCAGGCATAGTCCCCCACCGATGGCCGGCCCGTTGACCGCGGCGATCACCGGCTGATGCAAACGCCGCAGCATCAGGATCACTTCGTCGAGCAGCTCCATCGAACGCAGCGCGTATGTCGGCCGGGTCAATCCCCCAACGTTCGGAACGGCGCCCGCTGACTTGTGATCAGCGCCAGACGAGAAGCCCCGGCCAGCCCCGGTCAGCACCACCACCCGCACCGAGTTGTCGTAGCTGACCTCCTCGAGCACCTCCTTGAGCGGCACCATGACGTCGAAGGCCATGGAGTTCATCCGCTCGGGCCGGTTGAGGGTGACCAGCGCAATGTCTGGACGCGGGTGCTCTAACAGGACCAAAGACACCCGTGAACGGTATCGCGTAGGGCCACAGCACCGCGCGTAATGCCACCATCAGCGCACCGGGGCTGCTGGCACGCTGCCAGCCGTCAGACGACTTCGTAGGACTTGAGCTGTCCTACCAGGTCCTCGAGAGCCGCCGCGGGCAGCGCGCCGGGTTGGTTGAACAGCAGCTTGCCCTTCTTGAAGGCCATCAGCGTAGGAATGGACCGGATCTGGGCGGCCGCAGCCAGCTCCTGCTCGGCCTCGGTGTCAACCTTGGCGTACACGACGTCGGGGTGAGCCTCCGAGGACGCCTGGAACGTAGGCGCGAACGCGCGACACGGGCCGCACCAGGAGGCCCAGAAGTCGACCAGCACCATGTCGTTGTCGTTGACGGTTTCGCTGAACTTTGCAGCTGTTAAGTCTTGGGTAGCCATGTCAGCCATAACGCCGCGGCGGGGCGGGTTTGTTCCGGTCGAGCCTGCGGCGAACGCAAGCGGGGGCTAGAGCAGGCCCTTCTGGGCTACCGCCGGCTCGATCCGGTACTCCCGTAGGTGCCGCACCAGATCGTCCATGACCGCGGGGTTGGCGATGCCGGCTTGTTTTAACACCAGCTTGCCCTTCTTGAACGCCATCAATGTGGGCAGGTGTTTGACCGCCGCGGCGGAGACCAGCTCCTGCTCGGTCTCAAAGTTGACCTTGCCGTGCACGATGTCGGGGTGCTTGTCCGAGGACCCCTCGTAGGTGGGAGCGAAAACGTCACACGGTGCGCACAACGGCGCCCACACGTAGACCAACACACTGTCGTTTCCGTGGACGGTTTGCTTGAAGTTCGCTGCCGTCAGATCTTCGGTGGCCACTGGTTTCCTCACCCATCGCGCGTCGGTCCGGCATCGAGCCTACGTCGAGGGCAACCGCAGAGTTGTCCGCTTTGACCGCTTGGCTCACCAGCGCCTAGCGCACCGGCGATGCCGCGGCTCGCCAGGACCGGTTGGTCAGCACCCGCATGCCGTTCAGCGCCACCAGCACGGTGGACCCTTCGTGACCCGCTACCCCCAGCGGTAGCGGCAACTGCCCGAACAGATCCCACAACACCAGCACACTGATGAAGGTTCCCGCGATGAACAGATTGGCGGTGACCACACGACGGGCCTGACGAGCCAGTCCGATCAGGGTCGGAATGGTGTGCAGTTCGTCGCGCACCGTGACGCCGTCGGCCGTCTGCAACGTCAGATCCGCGCCGGCACCCATGGCGACCGATGTGTGCGCCGCAGCCATGGCGGGCGCGTCGTTGACACCGTCGCCGACAACGAGCACCCGATGACCGCTGGCCTGCAGCGCCTGAACGGCTTCCACCTTCTGCTCGGGCAGCAGTGCGGCGCGTACGTCGGTGATCCCGGCGTGCTGTGCGACTCGTTGGGCCGCGCACGGGTTGTCGCCGGTGAGTAGCACCGGCGGGGCTGAGGTCAAGGCGGTCAGGGCCGCAACCGACGGTGCCGCATCCGCACGAACCTGGTCGGTGAGTCCGAGCACCCCGATGGCGACGCCGTTACGCAAGACGATGGCCGCGGTGGCACCGGCCTCCAGGATCGGGGCTAGTTCGGGCAGCGGGGCGCCCCGATAGCTGTGCGGGCTGCACACCTCGACAAACTCACGGCCGACGCTGGCCCGGACTCCGCGACCGGGCAGGGCGCGGAAGTCCTCGGCCCCCGGGATGGTGATACCACGCCGACGCACCTCCTCCACGATCGCCCGGCCCAACGGGTGCTCGCTGGATTGTTCTGCGGCAGCAGCTAATTGAAGCAATTTCTTGCTACCGACATCGGCACTAAGCGGCTCGACGATGGCCAATTGCGGTAGCCCGAATGTCAATGTTCCGGTCTTGTCCAAAGCGACCACGCCGGTGTCGGCAAGGTGCTCCACGACAATCGCGGATTTGACCAGTACTCCGTGCCGACCGGCATTAGCAATCGCCGAAAGCAACGGCGGCATGGTCGCCAGTACAACTGCGCACGGGGAGGCAACGATCATAAATGTCATCGCGCGCAACAAAACCACCTGCACCGGGGTACCCAACATCAGCGGAATGGCGATCAACGCAAGCGTGGCGATGACTACACCGATGGAGTAGCGCTGTTCGATCTTTTCAATGAACAGTTGAGTTTTGGCCTTGGTCGCCGACGCTTCGGAAACCAGCTCGACGATGCGGGCCACTACCGTTTGCGACGGGTCGCGGGTGACCAGCAACTGCAAGACCCCTGAGCCGTTGACGGTGCCGGCGAACACCTCATCACCACGGCCCTTGGCAGCCGGCATGGACTCGCCGGTGATAGAGCATTGGTCGACTTCGGAGCATCCCGACAGCACCGCACCGTCGGCCGGTATGCGCTCGCCCGGGCGCACCACGACCCGATCGCCGACCACCAGCTCACTGGCCGCCACCACCTGCTCGTTGCCATCGACATCGAAGACCGTCGCCTGCTCCGGCGCCAGGTCTAATAACCCTTTGACCGAGTCAGCGGTGTGCTTGGTCGCGACATCATCGAGTGCGCCGGCGGTCGCAAAGATCACGATCAACAGCGCCCCATCGAAGATCTGCCCGATTGCCACGGCTCCGATTGCGGCCACGATCATCAGCAGATCCACGTACAGGGCCCGATTCCGCAGCGCCTGGGCGCCGGCCCAGGCCGAACCCCATCCACCGGCCAGATAGCAGGCCAGATACAGCGTCCACCACACCGGCTCCGCAGCGCCGTTGAGCTGGGCCACCAGCCCGGTCAAGAACAGCGCCAGCGCGATTCCCGCCCAACGCACCGACATGACCGACCACAGCGCGGCACGCCAAGTCAACGGTCGAACGCTGGTGCTTGGAATGCGATCCGACCGATCTGACGAAGCCTCGGCAGCACTCACTTCAAACGCGGTCAAAGTCATTCCGGCGGCCTCACAGAGGGGTGGGAGTTCGTCAGGATGAACCGAGTCTAGGGACGCCAAGAACCCGGGAAAATCTCGATTGCATTGCGGTATGCGATTGAATTGGTCACTGCGACAAGGCAAGCCGCAATGTAAACGAAGCCGGCTTATGTCCGGCATCCTTCGTGAGCCCTAAACCGGGGACTCAGGGCAACCTCCCGCACCCATCTTCTTGGCCTCAGATGCCGCCTGAATTGCATCCTTGTTCATGCAATTTCAGCCGGGAAAGGATGCGCAATGGGCAAACAGATCCGGCAGAACTGCGGTAAAATTCTTCGGCCGCTGACGCTTCATACTGGAGGTGCGCGATGTCATTCGTGATTGCAGATACGCAGTGGGTGTCGGAGCAGGGCTCCGGCGTTGTTGATTAGCAGGCTTGTGAGCTGGGGAATTGTGGATTGAGGAGGTCTAGGCGGCGGTTGGCGGTCAAAGCGGTGATCCGGCAGGCTTCGGCGATGTTGTCGGCGCCGTTGAGGCGGTGCAGATTGATCGCGGTGTTGCGTAGCGTTGCTAGGACCTGTGCGCCGTTTCCGGTATGTGCCCTTTGACGGTCTTCGTCGAAGGTGACGTCGCGTATCCAGTGCAGGCTGTTCTCGATTCCCCAGTGTTGACGCATCCAGGTCATGATCGCGGTAGGGCGGGCGTGCTCGAACGGCAGGCTGCAGATGGCATAGACCACCTCCACGCTGCGCTGGTCGGTGGCGGTGATCAAACGTTCACGAGTGATCCGGATGATTTGTTTTGCGTAGGGGAAGCCGATTCCTCGTACAGCGGTGATGATTTGCAGGGTGCGGGTCTCGACACGGCCGTGGCCGCGGGAGTCGTCGGTAGCGGCTGCGGGCACCTCGGCCCAGGGCAGCGCGGTGATACGCGCAAGTATTTTGGCTTGGTTGGACTTGACGATCATCAGGTAGTGCGACTTCAAGGTGGCGCAGATCAACTTCGCGGTGACGACCTGGGTATGCATCGCATCCACAGTGACCAGCCACCGCAAGCTACCCGGCAGCAGCGTGAGCAGGGCACGTACGCAGGGAATTTCATTGCTTTTCTCGGCGACAGCGAGTTGACCGAGCACCAATCGGGCACGGTAGGCGAACACCGACACGAGATGCGTGGCTGTCGCTTTGGCGCGTAAAGCACCACGCAGCATCTTGCCGTCCAACGCGATCGGCACCAATCCACTGGGGTCGCTGCTGGCCACGTGTGCAGTGAAGTAACTGCCCATCCTGGCGTTGAGGTCGGCGGGGTCTAGCCGAGACAAAACAGCGCGAAAGGTCTTCTCACTGGGCCGCCGGAACCGGACCCCTAATTAGGCCAACACATCATCGGGAGCGGTGGCCGCCCATGTAGCAAAACCAGCATAGCCGCGCATCCCCGCGGCAGTGGCCAGAACCGCGATCGCCAACAAAGCCATCAGCGAATACCTCCGACCGCGTGGGTCCCTCGGGTCTGGCACCGAGGCCAACACATCGAGAAACTCCGATCCGATGAGCTCGCTACGCTCACCAGGACTCCAGCGGTCGAACACCTCTGGAACCGACGACACAGGCAATACTGAAACGGTAGGCACGGGCAACTCCAGACCAACGACGAACAGTAACCAACTCGATCGTTCTCCAGATAGCCCGTGCCTACACTCCGGCCCCAATAGCGCGGCACCAAAGATCATCAACCCAGCTCACAAGCCTGCTAATCAACAACGCCGGAGCCCTGGGTGTCGGAGGCAGCCGGGAGCCTGGCTCGCATCGGATCACTGATCGAGACGGCGAACTCGGCGGCGGCGACTCAGACCACCGCCGTGACGGCCGATGAGGTCTCAGCCGCGGTCGCGTCTTTGTTCGGTTCGCACGGCCAGAGCTTCCAGGCCGTGAGCCTGCAAGCTGCGGCGTTTCATGAGCGATTCGTGCAAACACTGTTCGGCGGCGCGGCGGCGTACACCGCCGCGGAGGCTGCCAGCGTCAATCCGCTGCAGCCGCTGCTCGATGTGATCAACGCACCCACCCAGTTGCTGTTGAACCGCCCCCTGATCGGTAACGGCACCGATGGGACAGCGGCCAACCCGAACGGCGGGGCCGGCGGACTGCTCATCGGCGATGGGGGCAAGGGCTTCTCGTCAGCTACCGCCGGGGTGGCCGGTGGATCCGGTGGATCCGCGGGCCTGTTCGGCAGTGGTGGCGCCGGCGGAACCGGCGGAGGGGGCGCGCTCGGCGGCAACGGCGGCACGGGAGGGCTGCTGCTCGGCAACGGCGGGGCCGGCGGTATGGGCGGCACCGGTAGTACCGCCGGAGCCGGCGGCTCTGCCCTGCTGATCGGTATGGGCGGCGCCGGCGGTACCAGCGGTCTGGCTGGGATCGGTGGCCTCGGCGGCAATGGCGGGCTGCTGTTCGGCAACGCCGGTGATGGCGGCAGCGGCGTCTTCGGCGGTGGTAACGGTGGCAGGGCCTGGCTGCTGGGCAACGGGGGCGCGGGCGGGGACTCGAGTTCCATGGGCAACTCCGGCAATGGCGGCAACGCCGGCTTCTTCGTCGGCAACGGCGGTATTGGCGGCACCGGCGGCTCGAACGCCAACGGCGGGGTGGGCGGCCAGGCCGGGCTCATCGGCAACGGTGGGGCCGGTGGCGATGGCGGCGGAGTCAGCGGCAACGGCGGCAACGGTGGCAACGCGCTGCTGATCGGCAATGGCGGCGACGGTGGCACCGGCGGTGGCACCGGCACCGACGGTCTCGGCGGAACCCGTGGGCTGCTGTTCGGCCAGGACGGCACCAACGGCTAGTGGCAGGTCAGTCCGCCCGCGGCTGGTTACGGTTGCGTACGTTTTGCCCGCTCGGAGAGACTAAGCCCCGGAAAGCGCCGATCAGCCGAGTCGAAGGGAACTGCATTGGGGCACTACATCGCCAACGTCCGTGATCTCGAGTTCAACCTATTCGAGGTTCTCGATGTCGGCGCCGTCCTCGGCACCGGAAAGTACAGCGAACTCGATGCCGACACCGTTCGTACGATCCTGTCCGAAGCGGCGCGCTTGGCCGAGGGCCCGGTCGCCGAAACCTTTGCCGCCGCGGACCGCAACCCACCGGTATTTGACCCGGCCACCCACTCCATCAGCGTGCCCGATGAGCTAGTCAAGACCGTCCAGGCCATCAAAGACGCCGAGTGGTGGCGCCTGGGCTTGGCCGAGGAGATCGGCGGAATGCCCGCCCCTCCGCCACTGACCTGGGCCGTCAACGAAATGATCTTCTGCGCCAACCCGTCTGCGGGCTTCTTCATCCTGGGCCCGACGATGGCGCAATCGCTCTACGCCGAGGGCAACGAGGAGCAACGGCGATGGGCGGCAATGGGAATCGAGCGCGGGTGGCAGGCCACCATGGTGCTCACCGAGCCCGATGCGGGCTCTGACGTCGGCGCCGGCCGCGCCAAGGCCATCGAACAACCCGATGGCACCTGGCACATCGAAGGCGTCAAGCGGTTCATTTCCGGTGGCGACGTAGGCGACACGAGCGAGAACATCTTCCATCTGGTGTTGGCCCGTCCCGAAGGCGCCGGTCCAGGCACCAAAGGGCTGAGTCTGTTCTACGTCCCGAACTACTTGTTCGACCCCGACACCGGGGAACTCGGGCCGCGCAACGGCGTCTACGTGACCGGCCTGGAGCACAAGATGGGCCTGAAGTCCTCCCCGACCTGCGAGGTGACGTTCGGCGCCACCGACGTACCCGCGGTGGGTTACCTGGTCGGCGGGGTGCACAACGGGATCGCTCAGATGTTCACCGTGATCGAGCACGCGCGAATGACGATCGGGGTGAAGTCCTCCGGGACGCTGTCCACCGGCTACCTCAACGCACTCGCCTATGCCAAGGAGCGGGTGCAGGGCGCGGATCTGACCCAGATGACCGATAAGACCGCGCCACGGGTCACGATCATGCATCACCCCGATGTGCGCCGTAGCCTGATGACCCAGAAGGCCTACGCCGAGGGGCTGCGGGCGCTGTATCTGTATGCCGCAGCGCACCAGGACGACGCTGTTGCGCAACGGGTTTCGGGCGCGGACCACGACATGGCGCACCGCGTCGACGATCTGCTGCTGCCGGTGGTCAAGGGTGTCGGGTCGGAACGGGCCTACGAAATCCTCACCGAGTCGCTGCAGACCCTGGGCGGTTCCGGCTTCCTGTCCGACTATCCGATCGAGCAGTACATCCGCGACGCCAAGATCGATTCCCTCTACGAAGGCACCACCGCCATCCAGTCACTGGACTTCTTCTTCCGCAAGATCGTCCGTGACCACGGTCAGGCGCTGCAGTTCGTGACGGCTCAGATCACGCAGACCATCGACAACGTCGATCCGTCGCTGAAACCGCAAGCCGAGCTGCTACAGACCGCGCTCGACGACGTCACCGCGATGACGGGCACACTGACCACCTACCTGATGTCGGCCGCCCAGCATCCGACCGACATCTACAAGGTGGGGCTCGGGTCGGTGCGCTACCTGCTCGCGGTCGGAGACTTGATCATCGGTTGGCGGCTGCTGGTGCAGGCCGGCGTCGCACACGCTGCGCTGGCCGACTCCCCCAGCAAGGACGACGAGGCCTTCTACAAAGGCAAGATCGCCGTGGCGACCTTTTTCGCCAAGAACATGCTGCCGAAGCTGACCGGAGTGCGGGCCGTCATCGAATCCATCGACGACGAGATCATGCGCATTTCCGAAGAAGCCTTCTGAGGCCCCTGACGTCAGAAGTCAAAAATTGTCTGCCCACCCCCGGTTGGGCCGTTCGAGATGTATATCGGCCCCAGCAGGAAGGGATAATTGCCGGTATTGAATGGGTTGTTCGACGGCACAACTAATGGCGCGTTGGTGCTACCAGTAACCGTCTGGGAGTACAACTGCACACCGTCGGTGGTATAGACCGTAATGGTGGTTCCCACCGGCACCGAATAGCCAACCGGAACGCCGGGAATGAGGCTTGAAGGAATGGTGCCGTATAACCCGCCCGAATCGATGAACGAGCCGGTAGCGGGCTGCAGTGGGCCGTTGTTGATCTGTATCTGCAGGTCAGTGACCGGAGAGCCGGTGACCGATGCGACCGGGGTCAGCGGGTTGGCACCAAACTGCAGGTAACCCAGATTCGTGTTTATCAGCACACCTTGATTGAGGTCACCCGGCAGCTCGGCGGTCACCTGGTCAGGCAGCGGGAAATCGTTTTTTGGCCCAATTCTCAAATATAGGGGCAGCGACGAGAGCGGAATAGAAGTGGTGACGCCATTGATTGTCTGGGTTGCCGACGTAGCGACCGCAACATTGGTCGGATTGGTGACGATGCCATTCCCGGAATTCACCGTTGTCTCAGGGCTCCGGCGTTGTTGATTAGCAGGCTTGTGAGCTGGGGAATTGTGGATTGAGGAGGTCTAGGCGGCGGTTGGCGGTCAAAGCGGTGATCCGGCAGGCTTCGGCGATGTTGTCGGCGCCGTTGAGGCGGTGCAGATTGATCGCGGTGTTGCGTAGCGTTGCTAGGACCTGTGCGCCGTTTCCGGTATGTGCCCTTTGACGGTCTTCGTCGAAGGTGACGTCGCGTATCCAGTGCAGGCTGTTCTCGATTCCCCAGTGTTGACGCATCCAGGTCATGATCGCGGTAGGGCGGGCGTGCTCGAACGGCAGGCTGCAGATGGCATAGACCACCTCCACGCTGCGCTGGTCGGTGGCGGTGATCAAGCGTTCACGAGTGATCCGGATGATTTGTTTTGCGTAGGGGAAGCCGATTCCTCGTACAGCGGTGATGATTTGCAGGGTGCGGGTCTCGACACGGCCGTGGCCGCGGGAGTCGTCGGTAGCGGCTGCGGGCACCTCGGCCCAGGGCAGCGCGGTGATACGCGCAAGTATTTTGGCTTGGTTGGACTTGACGATCATCAGGTAGTGCGACTTCAAGGTGGCGCAGATCAACTTCGCGGTGACGACCTGGGTATGCATCGCATCCACAGTGACCAGCCACCGCAAGCTACCCGGCAGCAGCGTGAGCAGGGCACGTACGCAGGGAATTTCATTGCTTTTCTCGGCGACAGCGAGTTGACCGAGCACCAATCGGGCACGGTAGGCGAACACCGACACGAGATGCGTGGCTGTCGCTTTGGCGCGTAAAGGCACCACGCAGCATCTTGCCGTCCAACGCGATCGGCACCAATCCACTGGGGTCGCTGCTGGCCACGTGTGCAGTGAAGTAACTGCCCATCCTGGCGTTGAGGTCGGCGGGGTCTAGCCGAGACAAAACAGCGCGGAAGGTCTTCTCACTGGGCCGCCGGAACCGGACCCCTAATTAGGCCAACACATCATCGGGAGCGGTGGCCGCCCATGTAGCAAAAACAGCATAGCCGCGCATCCCCGCGGCAGTGGCCAGAACCGCGATCGCCAACAAAGCCATCAGCGAATACCTCCGACCGCGTGGGTCCCTCGGGTCCGGCACCGAGGCCAACACATCGAGAAACTCCGATCCGATGAGCTCGCTACGCTCACCAGGACTCCAGCGGTCGAACACCTCTGGAACCGACGACACAGGCAATACTGAAACGGTAGGCACGGGCAACTCCAGACCAACGACGAACAGTAACCAACTCGATCGTTCTCCAGATAGCCCGTGCCTACACTCCGGCCCCAATAGCGCGGCACCAAAGATCATCAACCCAGCTCACAAGCCTGCTAATCAACAACGCCGGAGCCCTGACCGTTGTCTGATATGTCTGATATTGCACGGTGTTGAACGCGTAGCTGCTATTGCCGTAGGTGACGGCGCCCGAACCGGTGGGGGTGCCCAGAGACTGCAGATTGACGTCTTGAGGCCGGACCAACAGGCCACTGGCTCCGGTATCGACCGTCACGGCGATGCCGGGGCCCCCGCCGACCGAGATGGTCACCACTGGGTTGCCGTATTGGTCCACCCGCATCAGGATTTCGTTCGCGGGTAGCGGGGTGCCGGTGCCCGCGGCCCCGGCTTGGCCCCACAGCCAGCCCCCCAGGCCACCGGTGCCACCATCCCCGCCGCGCAGGCCGGCCCCGCCCATTCCGCCGTTGCCGATCAGACCTGCGTTTCCGCCCGCGCCCCCAGCCACGCCGGCATGCGTGCTGTTGCCACCGCTTCCGCCGTTGCCATACAACCACCCACCGGCTCCGCCGGGTGTCCCTATGCCTTGGGCGTTGGTATAGCCGTTGGCCCCGTTGCCGATCAGCGGACGTCCAGTCAACTCCAGAAATGGCCCGTTGACCAGGGCGGTCGATGCGTTGACCGCGTTCGAGAGCAGCTGATTTGCGTTGGCGGACTCGGCACCGAGATATGCAGCCGCGTCGGCCGCCAGCTTGCTGGCCAACTGGTCATAGGCGGTTGCCAACTGACCTGCCAGCGCTTGGTACTGCTGACCGAAGCCTCCCAGCAGTGTTGCCGCGGCCGCAGAGACCTCATCGGCGGCCGCGGCGGTAAGTTCGGTGGTCGAAATCGCCGCCGCCGCGTTTGCCGCGTTGACCGAAGAACCGATGCCCTGCAAGTCGGCCGCCGCCGAAGTCACCAGCTCGGGCGCCACCACCAGAAGAGACACATAAGCCCCCTCACTCGCCAGCGACGGATGCCACACCTAGCCGGTAAGTCGACTTGGAACAGTGTGGTCGAAGTCACAGTCTAGATGTTGGCCACGGCCGAGCATAGGCCAGAAACAATACAGGTTAATGACCAACTGTATGGCGACAGATTGTCGGCCGGCGCGGGCCGACGGAGCGTCGAGTCAGACGGTAAAACCAAGGGCGCGCAGCTGCTCCCGCCCGTCCTCGGTGATCTTGTCCGGCCCCCACGGCGGGTTCCACACCCAGTTGATCTGCATCTCGTTGACCAGGCCGCTGCCGACCAACGCGCTGCGCGACTGATCCTCGATGACATCGGTCAGCGGACAGGCCGGCGAGGTCAACGTCATGTCGATCAGCGCGACGGTACCGTCCTCTCCTTCGGCCAGGTTCAGTCCGTAGACCAGCCCCAGATCGACGACATTGATGCCCAGTTCGGGGTCGACGACGTCGCGCATCGCCTCCTCGATGTCGGCGAGCATCTCTTCATTGGGAGCGGTGGTTTCACTCATCGCTGACCCCCTCCACGTGTTCGCCGCCTTCGGCTAGCGCATTTGCGGTAATAGCCTGGGCCAGTGCGTCTTTGAAGGCCATCCAGCCAAGCAAGGCACACTTCACCCGAGCCGGATACTTCGCGACGCCGGCAAACGCAACTCCGTCGCCCAGGACATCCTCGTCGCCCTGCACGGTTCCGCGCGAGGACACCATTTGGCTGAAGGCGTCGACGGTCTCGAGCGCCTCTGGCACCGTTTGCCCGATCACCTGCTGGGTCAGCACCGAGGTAGCGGCTTGGCTGATGGAACAACCTTGCCCGTCATAGGAAACGTCTGCAATCGTCGCCCCGTCATTGGACAGTGTGACCCGCAGGGTGACTTCGTCGCCGCAGACCGGGTTGACGTGGCTGACCTGGGTGGCGAACGGCTCCCGCAATCCACGATGCTGCGGGTGCTTGTAGTGATCGAGGATCACGTCTTGATACATCTGCTCCAGTCGCAACTTCAGCCTCTCCCAAAGAAATTCAGCGACCGCTGCACACCGGCCAACAGCCGGTTCACCTCGTCGCGGGTGTTGTACACCGCGAACGACGCGCGCGCGGTTGCGGCTACGCCGAACTTGCGGTGCAGCGGCAATGCGCAGTGATGCCCGACCCGGACCGCGACGCCTTCGTCATCGAGCACCTGACCGACATCGTGGGCGTGCACCCCATCAACGACGAACGACACCGGCGACCCGCGGTTCTCCATCGACGTGGGTCCGATGATACGGACGCCCTCGATGGCCGAGAGCCCCTCGATGGCCGCGGCAACCAGGTCACGCTCGTGGGCTTCGATGACATCCATACCGATGGCGTCCAGATAGCGCGACGCTGCCGCCAATCCGACCACCTGGGAGGTCATCGGGGTGCCCGCCTCGAAGCGCTGGGGCGCGGGCGCGTACGTGCTGGCCTCCATGGTCACCGTTTCGATCATCGAACCGCCGGTGAGGAACGGCGGCATCGCCGCCAACAGCTCACGACGGCCATAGAGCACACCGATTCCGTTGGGACCCAGCATTTTGTGTCCCGAGAAGGCGGCGAAATCCACATCAAGTTTGTGAAAGTCGACCGGCTGATGCGGCACCGACTGGCAGGCATCCAAAACCGTCAGCGCCCCCACCGCTTTGGCGCGAGACACCAATTCGGCCACCGGCGCCAACGCACCGGTCACGTTCGAATGATGGGTGAAAGTAACAACTTTGACGCGCTCATCGAGCTGCAGTGAATCGAGGTCGATACGCCCCTCGTCGGTCACCGAGTACCAACGCAACGTTGCCCCGGTGCGCCGGGCGAGTTCCTGCCACGGAATCAGGTTGGCGTGGTGTTCGAGTTCAGTGGTGACGATGACGTCGCCCGGGCCGATGGCTCGGTCGAACCGGCTGTCCCCCAGCACGTATGACACCAGATTGAGTGACTCGGTGGCATTCTTGGTGAACACCAGTTCGTCGGGCTCGGCACCGACGAAGGCCGCGATGTCGGCTCGGCCCTGCTCGTAGGCGTCGGTGGCCTCTTCCATCAGCTGATGGGCACCGCGATGCACCGCGCCGTTGCACGTGGTGAGAAATTCCCGCTCGGCATCGAGCACCTGCAGCGGGCGCTGCGATGTGGCACCGGAATCCAGGTAGGCCAACTGATTTCCGCTACACATGACGCGCTGCAGGATCGGGAAGTCGGCCCGGATCGCCGCGAGGTCCAGACGCGCCACCGAGACAGTCACTTTCAGGCCCCTGCGGCCGCCGCTTGGGTAAAGCGGACGTACCCGTTCTGCTCGAGTTCGTCGGCCAGCTCGGGCCCACCGGACTCGGCGATGCGGCCGCCGACGAACACGTGGACAAACTCTGGACGGATGTAACGCAGAATGCGGGTGTAGTGGGTGATCAACAAGATGCCGCCGTGTTCTGCCTCCGCGTAGCGGTTTACCCCCTCGCTGACCACGCGCAACGCGTCGACGTCGAGGCCGGAGTCGGTCTCGTCGAGAATGGCGATCTTGGGCTTGAGTAGTTCCAGCTGCAGAATCTCATGGCGCTTCTTCTCGCCGCCGGAAAAGCCCTCGTTGACGCTGCGCTCGGCGAACACGGGGTCGATCTCGAGGGCGGCCATCGCGGCCTTGACCTCTTTGACCCAGTGCCGCAGCTTCGGCGCCTCGCCGCGGATGGCCGTCGCGGCCGAACGCAGGAAGTTCGACACCGAGACACCGGGCACCTCGACGGGGTACTGCATGGCCAGAAACAGTCCGGCTCGGGCGCGCTCGTCGACACTCATCTCCAGCACGTCGGCGCCGTCTAGCGTGATGGAACCCGATGTCACCTGGTACTTGGGGTGACAGGCGATGGCGTAGGACAACGTGGACTTGCCGGAGCCGTTGGGGCCCATCAAAGCGTGTGTCTCACCGGATTTCACGGTGAGATCGACGCCCTTGAGGATGGGAATCTCGCGCTCGCCCTCGGCGGCGTTGGGATTCTCGACGCTGACGTGCAGGTCCTTGATAATCAATGTGGTCATGAGGCTGCTGTATTTTCCGTCTTCTCTGTTGCCTGTGATTCGGTGATTTCCAGTTCGTGTTCAATGGCGCCGGTCAAGCGTTCCCGCACCTCGGGAACCGCGATTTTGGAGATGATCTCGCCGAAGAAACCACGGATCACCAACCGGCGGGCCTGCTCTTCGGGGATGCCCCGAGAGCGCAGGTAGAACAGTTGCTCATCGTCGAAACGCCCGGTCGCACTGGCGTGGCCGGCGCCGGCAATCTCGCCGGTCTCGATCTCCAGATTGGGCACCGAGTCCGCACGAGCCCCGTCGGTGAGCACCAGGTTGCGGTTCACTTCGAAGGTGTCGGTGCCGGTGGCGGCGGCACGGATCAGCACGTCACCCACCCACACGGTGTGCGCGTCCGGCAGGGCCGACCCCGGATCGCCTTGCAGTGCACCCTTGTACAGCACGTTGGACTTGCAGTCCGGCTGAGCGTGATCGACCAGCAGCCGCGACTCCAGGTGCTGGCCGTCGTCAGCGAAGTACAGGCCCAGCAGGTCGGCATCGCCCCCGGGTGCGGTGAAGCGCACGTTGGCCGACATCCGCACCACTTCGCCGCCCAATGTCACGGTCACGTGGCGCAATACCGCGTCCTTGCCCAGCTTGGCGTGATGTGCGCTCAGGTGAACGGTGTCATCAGCCCAGTCCGCGATCCACACCACGGTGAGCCGGGCACAGTCGCCGACCACGAACTCGACGTTGTCGGCGTAGGTTCCACTGCCGCGGTGGTCGACCACCACGACGGCTTCACCCAGCTCCTCGACCCTGATCTGCAGGTGCCCGTAGGCAACCGCGCCTTCACCGGGGCCGGTGATGGTGATGTTTACCGGCTCGCCCAGCTGGGTGTCCCGCCCGACGGTGACCAACGTTGCCGAGTTGAACGATGAGAAAGCCTGCGCGGCAACACGATCGGCGGGAACACCGCCCTGGCCCAACCGCTCGTCGCCGCGGCGTACCGTCTCTACCCGCAGACCGGCCTGTTCACCGACGGTGAGCTGGGCACTGCCCGAGGCAGCTGCGGAGCCGTCGTGCAGACCGCGCAACCGCTTCAGCGGAGTGAACCGCCAAAGCTCGTCGCGGCCGTGCGGAACCTCGAAGGCGTCGACGTCGAAAGATGCGAAGAGCTCACCTTTGTTCAGTGCGGCGGCCGTCGTCAGATTGTCAACGGTCATCCGACCGCACCCTCCATCTGCAGCTCGATTAGCCGGTTGAGCTCGAGCGCGTACTCCATAGGCAGTTCCTTGGCGATCGGCTCGACAAAGCCGCGCACCACCATCGCCATCGCCTCGTCTTCGGTCAACCCACGGCTCATCAGGTAGAACAGCTGGTTTTCACTGACCTTGGACACGGTGGCCTCGTGGCCCATCGTGACGTCGTCCTCGCGGATGTCAACGTAGGGGTAGGTGTCACTGCGGCTGATCGTATCGACCAGCAGCGCATCACATTTCACACTGGACCGCGACCCGTGTGCACCCTTGTTGACCTGAACCAGGCCCCGGTAGGAGGTGCGGCCGCCACCGCGCGCGACCGACTTGGACACGATGTTGCTCGACGTGTTGGGCGCCAGGTGCAGCATCTTGGCGCCGGTGTCCTGGTGCTGGTCCTCGCCCGCGAACGCCACCGACAGCACTTCGCCCTTGGCGTGTTCGCCGGTCATCCACACCGCCGGGTACTTCATGGTGACCTTGGATCCGATGTTGCCGTCGATCCACTCCATGGTGGCGCCGGCCTCGGCGCGGGCCCGCTTGGTGACCAGGTTGTAGACGTTGTTCGACCAGTTCTGAATGGTGGTGTAGCGCACCCGCGCATGCGGTTTCACGATGATCTCGACGACGGCCGAGTGCAGCGAGTCCGACTTGTAGATCGGCGCGGTGCAGCCCTCGACGTAGTGCACGTAGGAACCCTCGTCGGCGATGATCAGCGTCCGCTCGAACTGACCCATGTTCTCGGTGTTGATCCGGAAGTAGGCCTGCAGCGGGATGTCGACGTGCACGCCCGGCGGGACGTAGATGAAACTTCCGCCCGACCACACCGCGGTATTCAGCGCGGAGAACTTGTTGTCCCCGGCCGGGATCACGGTGCCGAAGTACTGCTTGAAGATCTCCGGGTGTTCGCGCAGACCGGTGTCGGTGTCCAAGAAGATGACGCCCTGGGCCTCCAGATCCTCGCGGATCTGGTGGTAGACCACCTCTGACTCATACTGGGCCGCCACACCGGCGACCAGGCGCTGCTTCTCGGCTTCCGGAATGCCCAGGCGATCGTAGGTGTTGCGGATGTCTTCGGGCAGATCGTCCCAGCTGGCAGCCTGCTTCTCGGTGGAGCGCACGAAGTACTTGATGTTGTCGAAGTCGATGCCCGCGAGGTTGGAGCCCCAATTCGGCATGGGCTTGCGCTCGAAGATGCGCAGCGCCTTGAGCCGAGTTTGCAGCATCCATTCGGGCTCGTTCTTCTTGGCGGAGATATCGCGGACCACGGCCTCGGACAACCCGCGCTGCGCGGCCGCGCCGGCCGCGTCGGAGTCCGACCAGCCGTAGCCATAGTTGCCCAGTGAGGCGATGGCCTCATCCTGGGTCAGCGGTTCGGCCGCGGTCTTGGCTTCTGGTGTGAGTGTCATGCGGACGCTCCTCCGGTGCTCGTCAGGTGTTGGCGCGGGCTGGGCGCCGGGGTTAGGGGCACGTGGGTGGTGCAGGCACAGTCTCCGTTGACGATGGTCGCCAACCGCTGTACGTGAGTGCCGAGCACCTCCGCGATGGCCTGCTGCTCGGCTTCACACAACTCCGGGAATTCCTCGGCCACATGGGACACCGGGCAGTGGTGCTGGCAGATTTGCACACCGTGGATCGGCCCACCCACCCGGGTGGTTGTGGCGACGTAGCCCGCCTTGGTCAGTGCACTGGCGACACGCTCGGCCGCCGCTTCGACCGCGGCGTCGTCAGGGCTGGCAGCGGCCGGCACACCGGCCAGGATGGCATCGATCCGGCGCCGGGCGAACGTGCGCACCGCGTCATCACCACCGATTTCACGGAGTTGGCGCATCGCCGCCGCCGCCAGGTCGTCGTAGGAGTGCTCGAGCTTGGCCCGGCCTCCCGGCGTCAGCCGGTAGCGCTTGGCGGGCCGTCCACGTCCCGCCTGCTGCCACGGGGCGGCAGGCGCGGATTCGGCGTCGCCCGCGTCGATCAAGGCATCGAGATGGCGACGTACACCGGCAGCCGAGAGCCCGAGCCGGTCCCCGATCTCGCCGGCGGTGATGGATCCGGATTCCAGGAGCAACCGCACGATGGCCCTGCGGGTGTGGCCATCCGACCCGGCCACCAGAGCTGCACTGTGGGCAGCACTGAACTCCGGTTGGATTTTCACAACACCAGTGTGACGCAATTCCGGGCATCGGTCTAGCAAGGATGCCCTGGCTAGGGGGTTGCGCTGGTCACACCCGAGCGACGCGACGGCACCGCGTGGTGTGCCGCTACGCTGCTCTGATGGCAGCCCGCCACCACACGCTGAGCTCATCGATCGCCAGCTTGCACGGCGACGAGCAGGCGGTGGGCTCGCCGCTGAACGCCGCCGAACTCGCCGCACTGGCACGAACTCGCCTGTTCGGGGCCACCGGAACCGTCCTGATGAGCATCGGCGCGCTGGGTGCCGGCGCCAGGCCAGTAGTCCAGGACCCCACGTTCGGAGTGCGGTTACTCAACCTTCCGTCGCGAATACAGACGGTGTCATTGACCATGACGACCACCGGTGCGGTCATGATGGCGCTGGCTTGGCTGATGCTCGGCCGGTTCGCGCTGGGCAAGCAGCGGATGTCGCGCGGGGAACTGGACCGCACGCTGGTGTTGTGGATGCTGCCGCTGCTGATCGCACCACCGATGTACAGCAAGGACGTCTACTCCTACCTGGCCCAAAGCCAGATCTCGAGGGACGGGCTGGACCCCTACCGGGTGGGACCGGCATCGGGTCTGGGACTGGGCCACGTCTTCACGCTGTCGGTCCCCAGCTTGTGGCGGGAAACGCCGGCACCCTACGGCCCCCTGTTCTTGTGGATCGGCCGCGGAATCTCGGATTTGACCGGCGAGAACATCGTCGCCGCGGTGCTCTTCCACCGACTGGTGGTGTTGATCGGCGTGGCGTTGATCGTGTGGGCAACCCCACGCCTGGCCCAACGCTGCGGGGTGGCCGAGGTCAGCGCGCTATGGCTGGGCGCGGCCAATCCGCTGCTGTTCATGCACCTGGTTGCCGGCATCCACAACGAGGCACTGATGCTCGGACTGATGCTGACCGGCGCCGAGTTCGCGCTGCGAGGTCTTGACGCGCCGCGGCTCATACCGCTTTCCGGGCGGCCCCGTCCGGCGCCCAGGCGCGCCAGTAGCGCGGAGCGCAGCCGGGCAATCAAGGCTCGTGCCGCCGCCTGGGAACCGCTGGGCATGCTGGCGGGCGGGGCGATCCTGATCGCGCTGTCGTCGCAGGTGAAGTTGCCGTCGCTGCTGGCGCTGGGCTTTATCACGATGGCATTGGCGTACCGCTATGGCGGCACGATCAAGGCGCTGCTGGTGTGCGGCAGCGCGATGTCCGCGCTGGCGCTGTCGGTGATGGCCGTGGTCGGCTGGGCCAGCGGGCTGGGGTTCGGCTGGATGTTCACCCTGGGAACCGCCAACGTGGTGCGCAGCTGGATGTCGCCGCCAACGCTGCTGGCGCTGGGCACCGGGCAGGTCGGGATCCTGCTGCGCCTGGGTGATCACACCACCGCGGTGCTGTCGCTGACCCGCGCCATGGGCGTCTTGATCATCATGGTGATGGTCAGCTGGCTGCTGCTCGCCGTGTTCCGCGGCCGCCTGCACCCGATCGGAGGGCTTGGCGTCGCGCTGGGCCTCACGGTGCTGTTGTTTCCGGTTGTGCAGCCCTGGTATCTGCTCTGGGCGATCATTCCGATGGCCGCCTGGGCCACCCGCACCGGATTCCGGGTGGCAACCATCATCATCACCCTCATCGTCGGCATCTTCGGCCCTACCGCCAATGGCGATCGGTTCGCGCTATTCCAAATCGTTGATGCCACCCTGGCCAGCGCGATCATCGTGTTGGTGCTGATGGCCCTCACCTACCACCGGTTGCCTTGGAGGGCGCTGCCGGTCGAGTCGCCCCCTCCGGCCGAGGTGACCCAACCGGCGGAAGCGAGTCAGCAGGCCGAACCAAACCAACAGGGCGAATCGAATCAGCCGGAGACCGCGGACCCGGCCGCCAAGCCTCCGGCGACCCGGCGACCGACGTCGACAACCGACGCCTACGCTGACTCGACGTGAGCTCGGACCCCAAATACCCCGCAGCAGGCCGGGGCACCGAAATCGTGGTGAGGCTGCGCGGGGTCGGCAAACAGTACGGCTCTGTGACGGCGGTCTCCAACCTCGATTTGGAGGTGCGCGCCGCAGAGGTGATGGCCCTGCTGGGGCCTAACGGAGCCGGGAAGACCACAACCGTCGAGATGTGTGAGGGCTTCGTGCGCCCGGACGCCGGCAGCATCGAGGTGCTGGGGCTGGACCCGATCGCCGATAACGCACGCCTGCGGCCCCGCATCGGTGTGATGCTGCAGGGCGGGGGCGGCTATCCGGCGGCACGCGCCGGCGAGATGCTCGACCTGGTCGCTTCCTACGCCGCCGACCCGCTAGATCCGCGCTGGTTGTTGGACACCCTCGGACTGACCGATGCGGCACGGACCACCTACCGGCGCCTGTCCGGGGGACAACAGCAGCGCCTCGCCCTGGCCTGCGCCCTGGTGGGGCGTCCCGAGCTGGTGTTTCTGGACGAGCCCACCGCCGGGATGGACGCTCATGCCCGCCTGTTGGTGTGGGAATTGATCGACGCCCTGCGCCGCGACGGGGTGACGGTGGTGCTGACCACCCACCAACTCAAGGAGGCCGAGGAGCTCGCCGACCGGCTGGTCATCATCGATCATGGCGTCACGGTGGCTGAGGGAACCCCGAGCGAATTGATGCGCAGCGGCGCCAAAGACCAATTGAGATTCACCGCGCCACCGCGGCTTGACCTGTCGTTGTTGGTGTCGGCGCTGCCGGAGGATTACCGGGTCACCGAGGTGACTCCGGGCGAATACCTGGTCGAAGGCAGCGTCGATCCGCAGGTGCTGGCGGCGGTCACGGCGTGGTGCGCGCGCATCGACGTCCTGGCCACCGACATGCGGGTCGAGCAACGCAGCCTCGAGGACGTGTTCCTCGATCTCACCGGTAGGAAGTTGCGATCGTGACGCAGACCAACGGCGAAGGCACCTTTCCCGTAGGCACCTTCACCCCGGACCCGCGGCCGAGTGCCGTGCCCCGGATGCTGGCCGCTCAGTTCGGTCTGGAGCTGAAGCTGCTGCTGCGCAACGGTGAGCAGCTGCTACTGACCATGTTCATCCCGATCACCCTGCTGATTGGTCTGACACTGCTGCCCCTCGGCTCTTTCGGCCAGCACCGAGCCGCCACCTTTGTGCCGGTGATCATGGCGCTGGCCGTGATCTCCACCGCATTCACCGGGCAGGCCATCGCGGTGGCATTCGACCGCCGATACGGGGCACTCAAACGGCTCGGAGCAACCCCGCTGCCCGTCTGGGGGATCATCGCCGGCAAGTCGCTGGCCGTCGTCGCCGTGGTGTTCCTGCAGGCAATCGTGCTGGGCGCCATCGGCTTCGCCCTGGGCTGGCGCCCGGCGCTGGCCGCGCTGGCGCTGGGTGGCGCGGTGATTGCCCTGGGTACCGCCGGTTTCGCGGCTCTCGGCCTGCTGCTCGGCGGCACGTTACGGGCCGAGATCGTGCTGGCGGTCGCCAACCTGATGTGGTTCGTGTTCGCCGGCTTCGGCGCGCTGACGGTCGAAACCGATGTGATTCCCACCGCGGTCAAGTGGGCGGCGCGGCTCACTCCGTCGGGTGCGCTCACCGAGGCGCTGTCGCGGGCGATGGTCCTGTCGGTGGACTGGTTCGGCGTGGTTGTGCTGGCCGTGTGGGGAACACTGGCGGCGCTGGCGGCGCGGCGCTGGTTCCGCTTCACCTGATACCCGTTCTACTACGTGACGTAGTTGTCGCTACGATCGGGCGGTGGCCCTCGGACGAGTCTTGCTGCGGTTGGTTGACCTGCTCCCCGACCCGAGCCTGCGCGTTCAGCGGATCATCGCCGCGGCCGTCATCCTGACCCAGGGCGGCATCGCCGTCACCGGCGCAATCGTCCGCGTCACGGCCTCGGGCCTGGGTTGTCCGACCTGGCCACAGTGTTTTCCCGGCAGCTTCACCCCGGTGGCGGTCGCCGAGGTGCCCCGAATCCATCAGGCCGTCGAGTTCGGGAATCGGATGATCACCTTCGCGGTGGTCATCACCGCGGCGCTGGCCGTGTTGGCCGTCACCCGGGCACGGCGGCGCACCGAGGTGCTGGTCTATGCGTGGCTGATGCCGGCCTCCACGGTGGTGCAGGCCGTGATCGGTGGCATCACGGTGCGCACCGGGCTGCTGTGGTGGACGGTAGCCATCCATCTGCTGGCATCGATGACGATGGTCTGGTTGTCGGTGTTGCTCTATGCCAAAGTCGGCCAGCCCGACGAAGGCGTTGCGCACGAACTGGTGGTCAAGCCGCTGCGCGCCCTCGCCGTGCTCAGCGCGGTGAATCTGGCCGCGGTCCTGGTAACGGGCACGTTGGTGACGGCGGCCGGCCCGCATGCGGGCGACAAGAGCCCCAGCCGGACGGTGCCGCGACTGAAAATCGAGATCACCGATCTGGTGCACCTGCACTCATCGCTGCTGGTTTCCTACCTCGCGTTGCTGGTTGGGCTGGGGTTCGGGCTCCTGGCCGTCGGCGCCACCCACGCGATCCTGCGGCGGCTGACCGTCCTGGTGGTGTTGGTTTTCGCCCAAGCCGGTGTGGGCACCGTGCAGTACTACACGGGAGTGCCCGCCGCTCTGGTTGCCGTCCACGTGGCGGGGGCCGCGGCCTGTACCGCAGCGACCGCGGCGCTATGGGCGTCGATGCGAGAACGGACCCAGGCCGAGGCCTCCCAGGGCTGACTGGACGCTCAGCGCGAACTCACGCTGGGCCCGGTCTCGGGTGGCTGTGTCCAAGCGCCGCCAGCCCAACGACGGGTCGATCAATTGCAGTTCCAGTAGCCGAGTACCGACCAGGTGGGCCCGGGCGCAGAGCAGCTCCCCCGCCTGCACGCCGGCCGCGGCGGCCGCGGCCCGCAACGCCGCAGCACCGATATCCCAGATCTCGAAGTCCGGCTCGCCCTGACGTAGCGCGTTTTCCTGGGTGGTGAACGCGTGCGAGGGCCGCCCACCCACAAAAATCAGCACCGCCT
Source organism: Mycobacterium liflandii (assembly GCF_022354805.1). Lineage (NCBI taxonomy): Bacteria > Bacillati > Actinomycetota > Actinomycetes > Mycobacteriales > Mycobacteriaceae > Mycobacterium > Mycobacterium liflandii. Next base: position 4,147,514 of record NZ_CP023138.1, read on the forward strand.
CGGGAACCGGATCACCGACGTGCACCAGCGCCGATTGTCCTGCCGCGTGGAGTTCATCGACATATTCCGCGGCCTTGGCGTGATCACTGAAACGCCGCGTGCCGGTGCCTACGCCGGGGCCGATGAACACCTGAGGTGCTGGCAGCGACCGCAACCGCTCCCCCGGCCGGCACATCTGGCTGGGTAGCATCGGCACGCCCCTGTTCGCCAGGTCGTCCAAGTAGCGCCGGTGTGCATTCCAGGCCACCACCGCGGGCGGGTTGAGCAGATTGCGGACGCCGCCGGTCCAGGCCACAAACTCGTCGAGCCGACGGGCGTAGTCGCGGGTGGCCCGCAGGATCACCAGGTCCGCGCCACTGATGTCGGGATCGTCCCACGACAACCAATGCGCGTGCAGACCGCGGCGGCGCAGGGCCGCAACCAGCCCGGCGTCGTCGCCATCACCGGCTGGTTGGTGCGGCCAACCCGCCAAGACGACGCGCGGATGGAAGACGTCCGGCCGGGCCAACTTCATGGTCGGGCATGATAGCGGCGTGCACGCAATTGAAGTCAGCCAAACAGGCGGTCCCGAAGTCCTCAGCTACGTCGAGCGGCCGCAACCCGAGCCCGGTCATGGCGAGCTGGTGATCAAGGCCGAGGCGATCGGTGTCAACTTCATCGACACCTACTTCCGGTCGGGAAGTTATCCACGGGAGCTCCCGTTCGTCATCGGCTCGGAGGTATGCGGAACCGTGGTAGCCCTCGGCCCGGGCGCCACGGCGGCCGATGCCGGCGGGATTGCTGTGGGCGACCGCGTGGTCAGCGCCTCCACGAACGGCGGCTACGCTGAATTCTGCACTGCACCGGCGGCTCTGACCGCCAAGGTGCCCGACGGTGTCAGCGCCGAAGTGGCCGCATCGGCACTGCTGAAGGGCCTCACCGCGCACTATCTCCTGAAGTCGGTGTACCCGGTTGCCGACGGCGACGCCATCTTGGTGCATGCCGGCGCCGGCGGCGTCGGGCTGATTCTGACGCAATGGGCTACTCACCTGGGGGCACGGGTGATCAGCACCGTCTCAACTCCGGAAAAGGCCAAGCTCCCCAGGGATGCCGGCGCGGCCGAAGTGCTGGACTACCCTACCGACGCTTGGCAGTTCGGCGGACAGGTGCGCGCCCTGACTGATGGTGCCGGTGTGGCCGCCGTCTACGACGGAGTCGGGGCAACGACGTTCGACGCCAGCCTGGCCAGCCTGGCCGTACGCGGGACGCTCGCATTGTTCGGCGCCGCCAGTGGTCCCGTTCCTCCAGTCGAACCGCAACGGCTCAATGCGGCCGGCTCGGTGTATCTCACCCGTCCGTCGCTGTTCCACTTCATCCGCACCGCCGAGGAATTCAGCTGGCGGGCCAGCGAACTTTTCGACGCGATCAGCAGCGGGGTAATCACCATCGAGGTTGGCGGGCGGTATCGGCTGGCCGATGCGATGAAGGCCCATCAAGATCTGGAAGCCCGCAAGACTATTGGGTCGGTCGTGTTGTTGCCCTAGCCATTTCGGGGCAACTCGGGCAGCAACTGCCGAAGCGCCGGACGCCCCCAGACTCAGGGCCGCTGTTCCGGCGGGGTGCGGTCGTCTGGTTTGCCTGCCCCACTCGCGGCGGGATTGCCGGGTTGCTTGCTGCGCCACTGCAAAACCTCTAGAGCGACGGCAACGCGAACCGTGGTGTCCTCGAGAGGCTTGGGAAGCAGGCGCTGCGCGGTTTCGAGTCGGTGCATCAACGTGTTGCGATGGGTGTACAGCAGCCGCGCGGCACGAGATGCATTGCACTGTTGGCTGATAAAGGTCAGCAGGGTGTGTTGCAGAGCCGGGGAGGCTTCCTCGAAGTCGCCGAGCGTGTTCTTGATGAATTCATCCGCACCGTCCGGGTTCTCGGTGAGCAGGGCAATCATCTCGACGTCGCCGAAGAAGGCAACTTGCTGGGGTGAGCGCAGCCGGATCAACATGCGTGCGGCGGTAAGCGCATCGCGGCGGCTACGACGGAACCCGTCAACTCCCGGTTCGGTGGTTCCGATGGCGATGCGCACGTGCGGCAATTCGCGCATCACCTGACGAATCTGACTGCAGTCGAAGACATCTACGTCACGCACCCAGACCCAGCGTGTCGTGGCGGCAGACATGATGGCCAGCGAGCTTGCGCACCCGACGGCATTGCAGAACGCGTCCACGGCTCGGTCCAGGTCGCGGTGGTCACCGTTGGGGCGGTCACTCCAAATGGTGGCGGCGGTATGCGACCGATCCAGGGGGTAACCCAACCGGGATTCGGCGGAATCGCGGCTGATGGGTGCGCCATTGAGAAGCAGCTCGACAATGCGGCGGCGCTCGGCGCAGATATTGCGCGACAGCTCGTGGTGCTCGAGCTCCATTTGCGCGGCGATGCCCGCAAGCGTGGTGTCGATGAACGCCGCCGCCGACCGAAACGGCACATCGAGCAGTTCGCGCAGCTCCTGGGGGTCGGTGGTGAGGCCGAACACAATGTCGGTCCACCGCTGCCAAGCCACGTTTTGCCCGACGCGGTAGACATCGAGAGCCAGCGTGTCAAGGCCGAGGCGTACCAAATCCCTGGCCATCCGCAGCGGCTCGGCACCCAGGTTCGCCGGTACCGGGTCGCCCGGATTTCGCAGGTTGGACGCCGCGAAGTGGCGTAGGTTGGCGCGATTCGCCCGGCTGATGACGGTCGCCAAATCCGGGTTCTCGGCGATTGGCGGCGCTGCGGCCAGCGTCGCACGGTCGAATTCTTCGAGCCATTGTTGACTGGGGTTGAGCGCAACCCGCGCCGCTTCACGGATCAGGTCACGCACCCGCGGCGATAACTCGCGTGACTTCACAGGACGATATTAAGTCACTTGGGCCAAATTCATCGGCTCTTTGTACTGCATAGAGCAGCTCGCGGGACACCGGCGCGACGGCGCCAGTGGAACAACGAGTTACGGCGCTGCCGGGGTTGACGGCCCGCTAGCTGAATCGAACGGTGCTTCCCGGCAACAGCCGCTCCACCCGTCCATGGCATTCCACTTCGACCGGCGGCACATCACGCGGCTCGACGCTGATCTCCGCACCCTTCCCACTTACCCTCAGATGTAGGTGGTTACCACGGTAGTGAATCGGAAATCCAAGTGCACCAAGGTATTCCGGCCAGTGCGGGGACAACACAATGCGATCGGCACGGATCTCCAGTCCGGTGAAGCAGCGTTGCACGAAGTCCACGCTGCCGGCCATCGCGGCCAGGTGGACGCCCTCCGCGGTGGTGCCGCCCTGGATGTCGGCAACGTCGGACTCGAGCACCTGCTGAAAGAACTCTAGGGCGCGATCCCGATTGGCGCGGGCCAGCACCCATCCGTGAACCGCGGCGCTCAGCGTCGACCCATGGGAAGTACGCGCCATGTAATAGTCCACCATCTCCGGGATCTGGTCCCGTTCCATGTGGTAGCCGAGCCGGTCCAGCAACTCCCCCAGTTCGTCCGCGGACAACAGATAGAGCAGCATCAGCGCGTCGGCCTGCTTGGACGCCCGATAGCGATTGACATCGTCGTCCTCGGCTTCAAGGATGCGGTCGAGCCGCTGGATGTTGCCGTATCGCTGCCGGTAGGCGTCCCAATCCAGTTCCGCCAACTGCTCATATCCGTCAAACTGGCTGATCACGCCGTCGTGGAACGGGACGAACATGCGCCGGCTCACGTGGTCCCACTGCGCCAGCTCCTCTTCGGTCAGTGCCAGCTTTTCGTACAAATCCAACCGGTTCGGCAGCGGCATCAGCAGCAGCGCGTCGATCGCCCGCAGGATCACCCAGGCCGCCATCACATTGGTGTACGCGTTGTCGTCCACGCCGTCGTAGGGCCGGTCGGGGTAACCGGAATGGAATTCATCGGGTCCGATGACGCCCTTGATGTGGTACCGATCGCGCTCGGCGTCATAGGTCGCCCTACTCACCCAGAATCGGGCTATCTCGGCCATCATCTCGGTCCCGTAATCGATCATGAACGCGAGATCGCCGGTGACTTGGTAGAACTGCCAGACGTTGTATGCGACGGCGATGCCGATATGGTGCGCACGGTGGCTGGCATCGGGTATCCATCGGCCCGACCGCGGGTTCAGGTGCTGCTCGGGGCTTTCCTCTCGCCCGTCGCTGCCGGACTGCCACGGATACATCGCACCGCGGTAGCCGGCCAGTTTGGCCGCGCGCTGGGCCTCGAGCAGGCGCCGGTAGCGATACAGCAGCAGCGATCGGGTCACCGCGGGAAGGCGCAGGTTCAGCACCGGGAAGATGAACAGCTCGTCCCAGAAAATGTGTCCCCGGTAGGCCTCACCGTGCAGCCCGCGGGCTGGGACTCCGACATCGAGATCCGCACTGTTGTAGGACACCGTCTGCAGCAGGTGCAGCAGGTGCAGGCGCAATACGCGCAGTTCTTCGGTGTGGTTGGAGAATTCGATCGACAACCGTTCCCATAGATGCGACCAGGCAATCCGGTGGGCGTCACAAATCTCGGCAAACCGTCCCTGGCGACCGAGTCGGCGCTCGGCTCCGATGGCCGGGTGTGAGGTGGCCACATCAAGCCCGCTCACCAAGGTGACGATCTTCTCCACGGTCAACGGCTGGCCCAGTTTGGCCTCGGTGAAGATCTCGTGGCCGATTTCGAATTCCTCGTCGAGCAACCGGTACGTTGCCGCGACCGGCTCGTCCGCGCGCCACAGGCTGGTCCTGGCCGCCACCGCGACCGGGATCTTCGACTGCGTGGTCTCCACGGCCATCGACACCGAATTCTCAGACAGCACAGCCTTTTGCAGACCCTGCAGATGATTGCTGGCCAGATTTCGGTACCGCTCCACCCCGGAATTGCGGACGTTGCCGTCGATGGTGGACCGGATTTCGATCGTCCCCGACCAGTCGTGGCCGACGATGGTGGTTTGCAGCGCCGCCACATGCGCCTGGTTCATCGAAACGAAGCGGTGCTGGGTTACCGAACTGGTGCGCCCGGCGTCGTCACGGAAGGTCAGCTCCCGGGTCAGCACCGCACCGCGCAGGTCAAGCGTCTGACGGTAGGACAACAACGTCACCGCGTCGACGTCAAACCAGTCGCCGCCGTCGATCCGGAAGGTCAGTGGCAGCCAGTTGGGCAGGTTCACCAGGCTTTCGTGAGCTGTCCTGGTACCCCCGATCAGGTCGTCCAGCCGGTTGAACACGCCGCCGGCATATGTTCCCGGATAGTGGACCTGCCCCGCCTTCGATTCGGGTGCGGCACCGCGGGTGGCGAAGTAACCGTTGCCGACGGTGCACAGCGCTTCGCGCAGCTTCTCGTTGGGCGGATCGTAGCCTTCGAATGTGAAAGTCCAACCGCGCGAATGCGTCTCGTGCGCATGCGCCAGCCACCCGGCGCCGCGTCGAACGAAGTCACGGACTTCGTTTGGGTTGCGCAGCGTGAAGTTGGCGGCGGTGGGTCGGTCACCGTCCTCGTCGTGACGGACCACGATCCCCACGCCGCTGAACCGCAGCGCATCGAACGCGTCCTCATCGGTGAGGTCATCACCCACGTACATCGGCAGCACCCGCGAGTCTTCGAAGATGAGCGAGCGAATCCAGGCCAGCGCGGCACCCTTGTCCCAGTCGATGTCGGGTCGCAGCTCGACGACCTTGCGGCCACTGGTCACCCGAAGGCCATATTCGCGGCGGTATCGGTGGGTGGTCGCGATCACCTGGGCCACGTGCTCACGGGCGACATTGCGATAGTGCACCGCGACGCCAAAACGCTTGTGTTCGACACTCACGCCCGGGATCTGGGCCAGCTCGTGACGAAGGTCCTTGGCCGCACTCGCCAGCACGTCAACCGCGGCGGCGGCCGCCTCATGCTGGTGGTGAGTACCGTCAGGCGCGATCAGCTCGAAGCCGTGGCTGCCCGCGTACCAGATGCCCGGTACCCCTACCTGGTCGCGGATGTCGGTCAAATCGCGGCCGGACAGAATCGCGACCGGGCATTGGGTCGACAAGTGCGCCAGCGCCTCGGCGGCGCCATCGACCAGGGTGGCGGCATCGGGCTCCGACACGATTTCGGACAGCGTGCCGTCGTAGTCCATACAGACGAACAATTGCCGACCGGCGACCATCCCGATCACCTGACCGTAGGAATCCAGCGCGTTGGGGCACTGAGATAGGCGTTCGTCGCCGGTACGCACGGTGACTTCGGCAAGATCGGCAGCGACGACGTCCGCGCCGCGGCGCAGGAGTTCCTCGGCCCGCCCGTCCCGGTCAAATCCGATGACGAAGGCGAAGCCGCACTCGCGGGCAGCCTCCACCCCGCCATCCATGCCGGCCACGACTGCCAACCGTTGGACAGCGGCCCCCAACTTGGCGGCGGCAGCCGAGAGGCCGACGCAGTAGGGCTTCGCCCGCGAGGCTTGTGGCGGTGCACTGACTTGCTCTGGCTCGAACAACCCTGCCGCATCGAGCACTCGCACGCTCTCATCCGCGGGCGAATAGACGGCGGTTCCCACTCCGACCTGCCAGAGCTTTCGGGCCAGTGCGACGGTCGGCTCCCAGATCGACTGTTCGTGTCCGTCCCCGTCGAGGACGAAGATCACTCCATCGTGGCGACGCGGATCGATCGTGAACGACTTCATCTTGGCGATCCCCTAGCCCGAGTGTGTTGTCGCCCCATGGTCGCGCGCACCCGCAGCGAAATGAACGTCTTCGCACCCATCGGAGCACTTCGGCCAAGGATTGGTGACAAAAGTCCCGGCCGCTGACCCCATCCTGCTGGGCGCACAGCGCTACCCGGCCTAGTAAGCGCGCTACCTCCAACCCGCTAGTTGGCTCCCCGGGATGCAGGGCTCCGGCGTTGTTGATTAGCAGGCTTGTGAGCTGGGTTGATGATCTTTGGTGCCGCGCTATTGGGGCCGGAGTGTAGGCACGGGCTATCTGGAGAACGATCGAGTTGGTTACTGTTCGTCGTTGGTCTGGAGTTGCCCGTGCCTACCGTTTCAGTATTGCCTGTGTCGTCGGTTCCAGAGGTGTTCGACCGCTGGAGTCCTGGTGAGCGCAGCGAGCTCATCGGATCGGAGTTTCTCGGTGTGTTGGCCTCGGTGCCAGACCCGAGGGACCCACGCGGTCGGAGGTATTCGCTGATGGCTTTGTTGGCGATCGCGGTTCTGGCCACTGCCGCGGGGATGCGCGGCTATGCTGGTTTTGCCACATGGGCGGCCACCGCTCCCGATGATGTGTTGGCCTAATTAGGGGTCCGGTTCCGGCGGCCCAGTGAGAAGACCTTCCGCGCTGTTTTGTCTCGGCTAGACCCCGCCGACCTCAACGCCAGGATGGGCAGTTACTTCACTGCACACGTGGCCAGCAGCGACCCCAGTGGATTGGTGCCGATCGCGTTGGACGGCAAGATGCTGCGTGGTGCCTTTACGCGCCAAAGCGACAGCCACGCATCTCGTGTCGGTGTTCGCCCACCGTGCCCGATTGGTGCTCGGTCAACTCGCTGTCGCCGAGAAAAGCAATGAAATTCCCTGCGTACGTGCCCTGCTCACGCTGCTGCCGGGTAGCTTGCGGTGGCTGGTCACCGTGGATGCGATGCATACCCAGGTCGTCACCGCGAAGTTGATCTGCGCCACCTTGAAGTCGCACTACCTGATGATCGTCAAGTCCAACCAAGCCAAAATACTTGCGCGTATCACCGCGCTGCCCTGGGCCGAGGTGCCCACAGCCGCTACCGACGACTCCCGCGGCCACGGCCGTGTCGAGACCCGCACCCTGCAAATCATCACCGCTGCACGAGGAATCGGCTTCCCCTACGCAAAACAAATCATCCGGATCACTCGTGAACGCTTGATCACCGCCACCGACCAGCGCAGCGTGGAGGTGGTCTATGCCATCTGCAGCCTGCCGTTCGAGCACGCCCGCCCTACCGCGATCATGACCTGGATGCGTCAACACTGGGGAATCGAGAACAGCCTGCACTGGATACGCGACGTCACCTTCGACGAAGACCATCAAAGGGCACATACCGGAAACGGCGCACAGGTCCTAGCAACGCTACGCAACACCGCGATCAATCTGCACCGCCTCAACGGCGCCGACAACATCGCCGAAGCCTGCCGGATCACCGCTTTGACCGCCAACCGCCGCCTAGACCTCCTCAATCCACAATTCCCCAGCTCACAAGCCTGCTAATCAACAACGCCGGAGCCCTGACCCGTCACCCCAGCGAGAAATTCATCACCGGGTTAATTGATCCTTGGGCCACTTCGGATTTAGGCTGCGTCTTTGACGCCGTTTTGATACTGTCGACTGGCTGGCGGATCGTCATCGATTTCACGCGCGAACCGCGGGAACCCGATGCAGCCAGGGCGTGGGAAATCGTTGCCTTTTGAGAAGTATTTTCGCGGATAAGACAACTCTCAGTGAATTCACCAGAGCATGAATAACAATTTTCGAACTGATCGGGGCTGCGAAAGCAACCCGTGCCGTACAAGGTGTCTCGCGATGGAGCCCTGCGGGGCCGATGCACGCGCCACTGCGACGCAGCTGGGCCCGACTCAAGACAACTATCCCGACCGGCTCGACTGGCCGACCATCCGAATTGCGGGCGTGTGCCTGATAGCCGCGATCATGGCGAACCTCGACATCAGCATCGTCACCGTCGCGCAACGCACCTTCACCGTGGCATTCCATTCCACCCAGGCCACTGTCGCCTGGACTGTGGCCGGCTACATGCTTGGAATGGCCACCGCTACGCCAATGACAGGGTGGGCGGCCGACCGATTGGGCGCCAAACGGCTGTTCATGGGCGCGGTTGCGACGTTCACGCTCGGCTCAATGCTGTGTGCGAGCGCCCCGAACATTGGGCTACTGATCATATTTCGCGTGGTGCAGGGTATCGGTGGGGGCGTGCTGGGGCCGCTGGTCCTTGCCATCGTGACCCACCAGGCGGGACCAAGGCGGCTCGGCCGCCTGCTCGCGGTAGGGGCCATTCCCATGCTGACTGCCCGATGTTGGGACCGATTCTGGGTGGTTGGCTGATCGACTCGTACGGCTGGCAATGGATTTTTCTGATCAACGTGCCGGCCGGCCTGTTGGCATTCGGCCTTGCCACGATCCTCGTCCCGGAGGATCCACCGAAACCGTCCGAACGCTTCGACTTCATCGGCATGCTACTGCTGTTGCCCGGCATCGCGATGCTCTTGTTGGGAGTATCAGCAATCCCAGGGTCGGGCACGGTAACCGATCACCGCGTGTGGGTACCGGCGATCAGCGGTGCGGTGTTGATTACCGCGTTCGCCCTGCACGTCTGGTATCGAACGGATCACCCGCTAATCGATCTGCGGTTGTTTACCGACCGAGTGGTCCGGCTGGCCAACCTGGCGCTGCTGTTGTACGTCGCCGGGGCGGCGGATGCCAGCCTGTTACTGCCGAGCTACTTTCAGCAACTGCTACACCAGACTCCAATGCGGTCCGGGCTGATGATGGTCCCTATCGGATTCGGAGCCATGCTGACCATGCCGCTTACCGGCGCCTTCATGGACAGCCGCGGTCCACGCAAGGTGGTGCTGATCGGACTCACTCTGATTGCCACCGGAACGGGCACATTCGTCTTCGGAGTCGCCAACGAGGCAGATTATCTGCCCACGCTGCTGGCCGGCCTGACCGTCGCCGGTATGGGCTTGGGCTGCACCGGACTGCTGCTCGCCGCGTCGGTAATGCGAGTCCTGGCCCCGCATCAGATCGCCCGCGGATCGGCGCTGATCAGCGTCAATCAGCAGATATCCGGCTCGATAGGTGCGGCACTGATGTCGATGATCCTGACCAACCAGTTCTGCCGGAGCCACACCATCTCGACAGCAAACAACATGGCGGTGTTGCGCGAGAACGCCGAGCGCCACGTCGTGCCGATTGCCCCCTCGGCGGTACCGGCGCGAGCGGTTGGCCCCGATTTTTTGGTCGAGTTGCAGCATGACCTTTCGCATGCCTACACGCTGACGTTCGCGGTGGCGGCCGTCCTGGGGGCGCTGGCGTATTTTCCCGCGGCGTTCCTACCGGCAAAGCCAACAACGATTGCGCCAGGAGATGTCGATGTCCCGGGGTGAAACCCGCTGTGCCCCATCCCGCTGCGCTGATGATCGCCGCTAGACCAGCGGCGCCATCTCCTGCAACATCGTGGGAACGAGTTCGCTGACCGTGGGGTGGATATGCATCGTTCGTGACAACGTGGTGTAGGGCGCTTTGGCCGACATCACGTCGAGGATCGCGTGAATGGCTTCGTCACCGCCCACGCCAAAGATCGTCGCTCCCAGGATCTCGTCGGTGTCCGCGTCGACGACCACCTTCATGAAGCCTTGCGTCTCACCCTTTTCCACGGCCCTACCGACCCTGGTCATCGGCCGCTTTCCGACCAGCAGCTTGCGCCCGGTCGCCTGGGCCTGAGCAACACTCATCCCGGCCCGCCCCAGCGGCGGGTCGATGTAGAGGGCGTAGGTGGTGATGCGATCGCTGACCCGGCGTGGGTCGTCATCGAGCAGATTGGCCGCAACGATCTCGAAATCGTTGTACGACGTGTGAGTGAAGGCGCCCTTGCCGTTGCAGTCGCCCATCGCCCAGATGTGGTCGACGCTGGTCTTGAGCTGGTCGTCCACCACGATGTAGCCGCGGGCGTCGGTCTGCACCCCGGCGGCCTCCAGCCCCAGGTCATCGGTGTTGGGCCGACGCCCCACCGCCAGCAATAGATGGCTGCCCGCAATGGGGGCCGCGCCCGCGCAGGGAGTCAGCTCGAAGCCGCCAACGCTACTGTCGCGCTTAGTGATTCGCACGTCGTCGGCACCAACTACAACGTTGATGCCTTCGGCCTCCAGGATCTCTCGGATGGTGGCCGAGACGTCCTCGTCCTCGCGGGAAGCCAGCCTCGGTCCCCGCTCGACGACGGTGACCGGAGCACCGAAACGACGGTACATCTGGGCGAACTCCAGCGCGATATAGCTGCCGCCGACGATGACCAAATGCTCTGGCAGCGTGTCGAGTTCGAGGATGGACACGTTGGTCAGGAAATCGATGTCGGCAAGCCCCGGGATGTTCGGAGCCACCGCGCGGCCACCGACGTTGAGGAATATCCGGTCCGCACTCAACAGGTCGTCACCGACCCGCAGGGTGTGCGGATCCTCGAATCTGGCGTGCCCGCGGAACACGGTGCAGCCGTTCATGCCGTCCAGCCAATCCTCGACACCCTTACGGTCGGCGAGCATGATGCCGTCTTTGCGTGCCTTGACTTTGGCCATGTCCACGCTGATGGGGCCGGTACCGACACCGTATTCGGCGCCACGGCGGGCCAATTGCGCGGCGTGCGCACTGGCGACCAGCGTCTTGGTCGGGATACACCCGGAGTTCACGCAGGTACCGCCGACATGCTTGCGCTCCACGATCGCAACGCGCTCGCCCGCGGCGGTCAGCCGACCCACTAATGGCGGGCCGGCCTGGCCGGCACCGACGACTATCGCGTCGTAATGCTGTGTCACAGGGCGGCCACTGTCGCAACGATGGCAAAACCACCCAGGACAGCGATCGAATCCTCCAGCAGTGCGATGGGCAGATCGTGGCCGCCGCGCGCGGCCACCAACTTGGTGCGCGCCTGGTAGCCACCCAGGGTGCCCAGGACGGCGCCGATGATTCCTGCCCCGAGCCCGCCCCACCGATAACCCCACGCCGTGCCGATGACTGCACCGGCGAAGGCACCCAAGATGATTCGAACCGCGAACACCGGTGGCGCGGTGCGCGGTGGGGTCTTGGGGAGCTTGTCGTTGACCAGCTCGCCAACCGCGAGGACCGACAGGATGACGACCGTGATGAGGTTGCCCACCCAGGACGCCCATGTTCCATGAAGATTGATCCAGCTCAAGAACGCGGCCCAGGAGACCACGGCTGGAGCCGTCATCGACCTCAGGCCAGCGACAACGCCGATGAGCAGAGCCAGCAGCAGAAGAACAAAGTGCGTCACAACGATCCCTCCTGGGACAGACGAACAGCCTGGCGACGTGAAGGGGAATGCCCATGCAACTAGCGGGCAATCGGCCCTAGCGGGACGCTAACACAGCAACGCCCCATAGCACATGCTCAGAACCGACAGAACCTGATATCGGAAGCCAGAATGGCTTTGGCCCCGATGGCGGCAAGTTCGTCCATGGTGCCGTTGACATCGCGGCGCGGCACCAATGCCCGCACTGCAACCCATTCCGGGTCGGCGAGTGGGGCGATGGTCGGCGACTCCAGGCCAGGGGTGATCAAGGTGGCCTTGTCCAGCACCGCGCGCGGGCAGTCGTAGTCCAGCATCAGGTATTGCTGGCCGAAGACCACGCCTTGCACCCTGGCGACCAGCTGATCGCGGGCCTCGACCTGGGCGGCGCCGTCGCGGCCGTTCCCCTCGATCAGCACCGCCTCCGAGTCACACAGCGACTCACCGAATGCGACGAGATTGTGCAACCGCAGGGTGCGGCCCGAGCCCACCACATCGGCAATGGCATCGGCCACACCCAGCTGCACGGAGATTTCCACCGCCCCGTCGAGTCTGATCACCGTTGCTTCAATACCCTTGGCGGCCAGATCCTTTCTGACCAGATTCGGATACGCGGTGGCGATCCGCTTGCCAGCGAGATCGGCCATCGTCCAATCTCGCTGGGCGGGGCCGGCGTAGCGGAAACTCGACGACCCGAATCCCAGCGCCAAGCGCTCGCGCACCTGCGCATCGGAATCGTGGACCAGATCACGTCCGGTGATCCCGAAGTCGAGCTGTCCCGAGCCGACGTAGATGGCGATGTCTTTGGGCCGCAGGAAGAAGAACTCGACGTTATTCGCCGGGTCGATGACCGTCAGGTCTTTTGGATCGGTGCGCCGCCGGTAGCCGGCTTCCGCCAGAATCTCCGTGGCCGGTTCGCTCAGGGCGCCCTTGTTGGGAACCGCCACCCGCAACATGCTCACAGCTTCCGGTACACCTCGTCGAGAGACACTCCGCGCGAAATCATCAACACCTGGGTCCAGTACAGCAACTGGCTGATCTCCTCGGCCAGCGCCTCGTTGGATTCATGCTCGGCGGCCAGCCAGACTTCGCCGGCTTCCTCCAGAACCTTCTTACCCAAGGTATGCACCCCGGCATCCAGCGCCGCCACCGTGGCGCTGCCGGGCGGCCGCGTGCGGGCGCGGTCACCGAGTTCGGCGAACAGATCCTCGAAGGTCTTCACGGCCAGCGATTGTTTCATGCCTCACCAGGCAAAGTCACGGCGGTTTCACCTGGCGGCCGAGTTACCCCATCAGTGGCATGCCCACCGTCGGCCACTTTGACCACCTGGTGCTGCCGCAGCCCAGCCGCCGGCTTGCTCAGACAACACCCGGCGCGCCGCCACCACCGCCGGTACCGCCGCCGCCGCCGGTCTGGCCGGTCGGGGGATCGCCGTCGTCACCATCGCCGCCGACGCCGCCTGGGGCGCCGCCAGTGCTGGTCGAGCTGGCGCCGCCGCCACCGCCGTCAGCACCGCCGCCACCCTTACCGCCGATGCCGCCGAAGCTGTCGATGGCATCGCCACCTGCGCCGCCTTGACCACCGCCGCCGCCCATACCGCCGGTCCCGACGACTCCGTCACCGCCGCCGCCGCCCATACCGCCCTCGCCGCCGGCGCCGCCGGCGCTGGGCTCGGCGTTTTCGGTGTCGTCCCCGCCGGTGATGCCCTGGCCGCCGGCACCCCCTTGTCCGCCGTTGCCGCCGACGCCACCGCCACCGCCGAGCGAGTGGCCGACGGGCTCGGTATTGCCGTCACCGCCGGATCCGCCATTACCGCCGGCACCGCCGTCACCGCCGGGCCCGAGCGTGCCGATGCCACCGTCGCCGCCGGCGCCGCCGTCACCGCCATCACCCGCGTCGTTGGTCTGAGCTGCGGCACCCCCTGTCCCGCCTTTGCCGGCGGATCCACCGTTACCGCCGTCGCCACCGGTGGTGCCCTGCCCGCCCTTACCGCCGGCACCGCCGTCACCGCCGCGGCTCCCGACTGCACCATTTGCGGCGTCGCTACTGCCGGCATTGCCGCCAATCCCGCCGTGACCGCCGGCCCCCCCGACGCCGTTTGTACCGTTGCCGCCGTCCCCACCGACACCGCCGGCTCCACCGGTCCCGCCTCCCCGCCCTGAATTGGCCACAGCATTCCCGCCCGCGCCCCCGTCGCCACCGTTGCCGGCAGCACCACCGGTGTCCCCGTCACCCCCGTCGCCCCCGCGACCACCGGCCCCGCCGCCGCCACCAGCTTTGCCGTCGCCGTAGGCGCCGTGACCGCCGTCCCCGCCGTCGCCACCCGCACCACCGACACCGTCGGATCCGGCCTGACTCCCGGCGCCACCCGCACCGCCTGCGCCACCACCCCCGCCGGCACCGCCCTTGGAGCCCGCCTCACCATCGAGAAGGCCGTCGGCGCCCCGGGCCCCGTGACCACCGGCGCCCCCGGTGCCGCCGGCGCCGCCGACACCATCAGAACCCACCTGGCTCCCGCCGCCACCCGCACCACCGGCACCGCCAGCCCCGCCGCTGCCGCCCAAGTAACCCGACTCACAGTCGAGCACCCCATCCGCACCCCGAATACCATCACCGCCACGACCACCGTTACCGCCACCGCCGCCGCCGCCATCAGAACCCGACAAGATCCCGGTGCCGCCCACGCCACCAGCACCACCTGCACCGCCGTTGCCGCCCGCGGTGCCCGACTCACCATCGCCGACCCTGTCGGCGCCACGAGCTCCGTTGCCGCCGATCCCGCCGTGGCCACCATCGCCGCCCACCGCGAACAGTCCGCCGCAGCCACCCGATCCCCCGGTCCCACCGGCGCCGCCGTCTAGCGCGGCCGGGCTACCCACGACACCATCGCCGCCCGTCCCGCCGCTCCCACCGAAACCGCCGCGCCCGAACAGTCCCGCACTGCCGCCGCCGCCGGTGCCGCCGGATCCGCCTGGCGTTCCCTCGCCGCCGTGCCCACCGTCGCCACCGCTTCCGACCAGTGACAGCGTCCCTGCGCCACCCCCCTGGCCGCCCACTGCACCCAGTCCACCGGCCCCACTGGACCCGCCGTTGCCGAACAGCAGCCCGCCGGTCCCGCCTGCGCCTCCCGCCGCGAGTGCCCCACCGGCACCACCGATGCCACCGTTACCGACCAATCCGGCAGATCCGCCGGCACCGCCGGCAACCCCGGCGCTTGCGCTGTTGTCGTAGCCGTTGCCCCCGTTGCCGTAGAGCAATCCCCCCGGCACCTCCGTTGGGGGCCGATGCGGTGCCGTCAGCGCCGTCACCGATCAGCGGGCGGCCGAGCAGCGTCTGGCTGAGCAGGTTGATCAGGTCAAGCAGCTGCTCCAGCGGTGACGCGCTGGCGGCCTCGGCGAGCGAATAAGACGCACCACCGGCGGCGAGGGCTCGAACGAATTGGTCGTGATACGCCGCCACCTGGACGCTGAGCGATTGATATTGCTGGGCGTGGCTGGAAAACAGCGCCGCTATGGCGGCCGAGACCTCATCGGCAGCGGCGGGCCAAAGCGCGGTGGTCGGAACCGCGGCAGCCGCATTGACCGTGCTGACAATCGAGCCGACGCCGCGCAGTTCCGTTGCCGCCGCCGCCAACTCGTCCGGGGCCACCGATAAGTACCACATCGCTACGTCACCCACTCATCGCGCAACATTTGTCGAGCACTCGGCAAACTAACCACTCACACGGTCGTCTACGACTACCATTTCCATCGGCAACTTTTAGAGCTTTCCCTGGCGCTCATAGAACTTTCAAATATGTCCCACAAATATTTCCGCAAGCGGCAATATTCAACCGCGGTCGAATACCCGGGCAGCGCCCCCTTGGAGAGGGGACTTCAGCCAACCCGACCCGAGGCGCGCGGCGACCCCGCCCAAACCGGGCAAGCCAACTGACCCCCCCTCGACCGGGGCGCGCCAACGCCGACCACACCCCAACCCGCGCCAGCCCCCTGGCCACATTAGGCCAACCTAAGATAGGTTAGCCTAACTTTATTCTGTGATGGAGGAGGCGGCTCATGACCTTCCCGATCTGGTTCGCGCTTCCCCCTGAGGTGCATTCGACCCTGCTCTCCACCGGCCCGGGCCCCAGCGCACTGTGGTCCGCGGCGGCAGCATGGCGGGCCCTCGCCACGCAATACACCGACATTTCGGACGAACTCACCCAGCTGCTCGCGACCGTGCGGGCCGGTTCCTGGGACGGGCCGACGGCCGAGCGATTTGTTGCGGCGCACCAACCGTTTCTCGACTGGCTGGCCCAGGCCGCCGCGGTAGCCAACGCAGCGGCCACCGCCCACGAATCCGCGGCCGCCGGATACACCTCGGCCTTGGCGGCCATGCCCACCCTCGCCGAGCTGGCCACCAACCATGCGGTGCACGGCGCATTGGTGGCCACCAACTTCTTCGGGATCAACACCATCCCGATCGCGTTCAACGAATCCGACTACATGCGGATGTGGGTCCAGGCCGCCATCACCATGACCGGCTATCAGGCTGTCAGCCAACATAGCGTGACGGCGACGCCCCGGACTTCGCCCGCACCCCAGATCATGACGGCCGATGCCGCCCCGCCGCGACTAGCTCCATGCCCGATCCCGTGAAAATCATCCTCCAAGCGCTTCAGGGCTTCCTGAATTTCCTGCGCAACCTGGCAGCCGAGACGCTCTCGGGGCCGTTGGAGAAATTCGTTGTCCACGTTCTGGACTCATTCATCTCGTTCGCGTCCGGGTCGGTTTTCAAGTTCGTCGCATACGCGGTGCTAGACCCGATGATCTACTTCGGCCCTTTCACCCCGGCAATCAGTCCGCTCGGGCTACCGGCCGTGACTGTAGGGCTGGCCGGGCTTGCCGGCATCAGCACCCCACCACAAACGGCGCCGCCCCTGCCCGACGTTGCACAGTCCGCACCCCCGAACCATCAGATCTCACCCGCGACCACCGGCGTCGCCGTTGCCGACGTTAGCAGCGGCGCTACCGTTGCCGGGTCGACTCCCACTGCGCACGCGGCCGCCGCACCATCGGGCCCCTCCTCCGCTGGACCCGTTGCCGCCCAGAGCTTTTACGCCGTCCTCGGCCCCGACGGCGGCGGCCACACTCCGACGACAAACGGCAAAGCGCTTGCCGGTGCCACCGCCGACGCCGTGGCACCGGCCGCCAGACTGCCCGACGACCAGGCCCGAGCCGCCTCCCGCAGAGCCCGGACGGCACAAAACGCCTACGCCAGTACCGCTATGAATTCCTTGACGCCGACGGATACCCGACCACAGTGGACCCACCAGCAGCGGAGCCAAGCGCCGTCAGCGAACACGGCGCGAATGCGTCTGAATTTTCCCGAGAAATCTCCAAAACAATTGCTGGACAACCGGATAGGCTCACCGCGGGCAGGGAAACCAGATTCGCCGAAACCACAACGCTACCCATGCTGCCACGCACCTGGACCGACGCCGACCCCTGCTAGACATTGAAGTACTTCGCCTCATGGTGGTACAGCACAAAGGCGTCCGTCGACTGCTCGGGGTGCAACTGCAGTTCTTCGGACAAGGTCACGCCGATGCGTTCGGGCTCCAGCAGCTTCATCATCTTGGCGCGATCCTCCGGATCGGGGCAGGCGCCGTAGCCGAAGGCGAAGCGGGCACCTCGATAGCCGAGCTTGAAGTTGTCCTCGCCGTGCCTTTCTCCGAGAGGTCCCTGATCTCGTCGGCGATGTCGTAGTCGCCGAGGTTGGACAGGTTGCAGCTGAAGGTGTTGGTCTCTACCGCGTCGGCACCGGACTCGAATTAGTTCCGGTGGATGGTTTCCAGCACGTCAGGGCGGGTTTCGTTGAGGATCTCGCTGCAGCACGAGGAGATCAGTGTCGTAAGGGGGCCTGCCAGCGGCAGTCACACACAGCAAACATAGTGGCGCTATGCAATTCCCTCAGCCGTTGACAGCGACCGACCGATTGCGCCCGCGATATCCGGCCGGTCAGGAGGCATGCGCTCAGCTAACCCACTCGAGGCCTTAGGCTGACCAGATGACCCCGTCCGATGCCAGCCGAGAGCTGCCTGAACTACACAAGACCGTGGTTGTGGCGGCGTTTGAGGGCTGGAACGACGCGGGCGACGCCGCCAGCGACGCGGTCGGACACCTTGCCGCCATCTGGAACGCGACTCCCATCGTGGAGATCGACGACGAGGCCTACTACGATTATCAGGTGAATCGGCCGGTCATCCGACAGATCGACGGGGTTACCCGGGAGCTGGAGTGGCCAGCGATGCGGATCTCGCACTGCCGCCCACCCGACAGTGGCCGCGATGTCGTATTGATGTGCGGGTTGGAACCCAACATGCGCTGGCGCACATTTTGTGCGGAGCTGCTGGCGATCATCGAGAAACTCAACGTCGACACCGTCGTGATCCTCGGGGCCTTGCTGGCCGATACGCCGCATACCCGCCCGGTCCCGGTATCGGGCGCGGCCTACTCGGCCGAGTCGGCGCGGGTCTTCGGTCTGGAAGAAACGCGCTACGAGGGCCCAACCGGCATTGCGGGAGTGTTTCAGTACGCGTGTGTGGCGGCCGGGATCCCGGCGGTGACGTTCTGGGCGGCGGTGCCGCACTACGTATCGCACCCGCCGAACCCCAAGGCCACGGTGGCGCTGTTACGCCGCGTCGAGGACGTGCTCGACATCGAGGTACCGCTGTCGAGCCTGCCCGCCCAAGCCGAGGTGTGGGAGCAAGAGATCACCGAGATGACCTCTGATGACGACGAGCTGGCCGAGTACGTGCAGACGCTGGAGAAGCACGGCGATGAAGCGGTCGAAATGAACGACGCGCTGGGCAAGATCGACGGGGACGCACTGGCCGCCGAATTCGAGCGCTATCTGCGGCGCCGCCGGCCAGGTTTTGGACTCTAGCCCGCCGAGCTCTCGCCGGTCTGTCCCAGGCAGCGCCGCTGTGGCAAACCTAGTTGGACGCAATCGGGCTGTCGGAGTCTGACATCCCCTGGCGCAGCATGGCTATGACGGCGGTGGGCTCACCGGCCAAAGTTGTCTCAACGAATCGGTTGATCAGCGGGCGCCAGGTGAAGCGCAGCCCGGCGCGGCGAATCGAGAGCTGTGAGGACGACGGCGACAGCATCCAGCCGGAGACCGCGCGCGCTTTCCTGCTTCTCCTCGACCGTCGGACGCCAAAGCCGCTCGTAGAAGTCCAGCGCGCGCTCCACCGATGACGTTCTGCGCAGCTGCTCGGACAGCACGTATGCGCCGGCCAGCGCCAGCGAGGCACCCGGCCCGGTCAGCGGCGAGACCGCCGAGCACGCGTCGCCGACCAGGACCACACGGTTGGTGCTCCAGCGCGGCATCTCGACCTGTGCAACCTGCCCGAAGTAGATGTCCCCCGATGGCGGACATCTCTCGAGCACCTCGGGCACCAGCCAGCCCATGCCCGCAAATCGGTCCCGTAGCGCCGCACGGGCGTCGGGAGGCGGTTCGGGATCGGCAGCGCGATAGGCCGCAAAGACCGCCGTCTGGCCATTGCGCAGGGCGTAGAGACCCAGTTGCCGGTCGACGGTGTCGGTGATGACGACGTGATCGCCGGCCGTGTCGTCCATGTCAGAGGCGTCGAAGACGAAGGCCGCGAAATGAAAGCCCAGGTAGCGCAGATATTGCGCTTCGGCGCCGAACGCCAGTGCCCGCACCGTGGAGTGGATCCCGTCGGCGCCGACCAGTAGATCGACATCGAGGCGCGCACCGTCGTCCAGGGTCACCACCGCGCGATCGTCGCCGTGCGTCACCTCCGACACCGAGGTACCGAACCGCAGGTCGACATTGGTCGGAAGGTTGTCCAGGAGGACCTTGTGCAGATCGGTTCGGGTTATCCGGCACAGCCTGTCTTCGAGTGCCTTGGCGATGCGCCCGTAGGGCAGACCGGCCCGACGTCGGCCCAGCTCATCGACCAGGCCGGTGTCACCGATGGGATAGGAGACGTCTCGAATCGCGTCCAGGATGCCAATCGCATCGGCCGCCTCGTATCCAGCTCCGAACAGGTCGATCATGGCGCCCTGATTCGGCGGACCGGGTGAGCGCTCCACGAGCACGACCTCGGCACCCAGCGCCGACATCCGCTCCGCCAGTGCCAGCCCCGCGATGCCGGCGCCGCAAACAGCCACCCTCACGGCGTCACCGACTTCCTTCTGCGCAGCCCGCGGCTACGGCTTTTCCAAGCCCTGGTTGTAGGCACTGGTGGAGCGCCCGAGCGCCGCCACCTCAGCGTCCATCTTGGGCAGTAGCTCGGCTGTGGCCTTACGGACGGGCAGCTCACCCAGCGGCGTGGAGAGCGCTGGCTTGAGCCAGCGGAACAGTCCCACCCAATCCGGGCAGTAGATACGGGTCTTGCGACCTTCGATGCCCTTGATGAAGGCGGCCGCGCACTTGTTCACCGAGGTGGTCTTGTTCAATGGCCAGGGCAGCCTGGACAGCAGCTCAGCAAACGCGGGCAGGTCGCCCTTGGTGTCACGAACCAAAGCGGTGTCGATCCACGACATGTGCGCCGACCCGACGCTGACGCCACGGTCTGCGACTTCCAGTCGAAGCGCGTTGGCGAAGATCTCGACCGCGGCCTTCGACGCGTTGTAAGGCGCCAGCCCGGGAGATGCCGCGTAGGCGGCCAGCGAAGAGACGATCAGCACGTAGCCGCGGCGTTCGATGACCGCCGGCAAGGTGGCACGCACGGTGTGAAAGACACCCATAACGTTGACGTCGAGCACCCGCTTGAACGCCTCCGGATCCACCTGCAGCACCGAACCGTAGCTGGCGATGCCGGCGTTGGCCATCACGATGTCGATGCCGCCGAATTTCTCGACGGCCTGATCGGCGGCCGCCTCCATGGCGGGCAGATCGCGTACGTCGGCAACCACGGTGAGCACTCGGTCGTCTCCACCGAGTTCGGCCGCAATCGTCGCCAGCTCGGCCTCGCTCAGATCCGTCAGCACCAGTTTGGCGCCCATGTTGTGGAGGCGACGGGCGACCTCTGCCCCAATGCCGCGAGCACCGCCCGTGATGAAGACGACTTTGTCCTGCACCGATGTCATGGCCGAAAACGTACCACCGTGGGCTACAGGTCTACCCCCAGCAACGCATCGATGGTGCTGGCCACCAACCTTGGCGCTACCTCGTCATGGCCTCCGTAGTCGAGCGCATCGGTCGCCCAACCATCGAGTGCCGCAATCGCTTTGGGCGTGTTCAGATCGTCGGCCAGATACTGGCGCACCCGGGCCACAACCGCCGCCGCGTCTGGACCGGCCGGCAATGTCGTCGCGGCGCGCCAGCGCTGCAATCGACCGACCGCCTCATCGAGCACCTGCTGGGACCAGAACCGGTCGGCCCGGTAGTGCCCGGCCAGCAGCCCCAGCCGGACCGCCGCCGGGTTGACTCCCTCGGCACGCAACCCCGATACCAGCACCAGGTTGCCGCGGCTCTTGGACATCTTGTGTCCGTCCCAGCCAATCATGCCGGCGTGTACGTAGTGCCGCGCGAATCGCCGCTCACCCGTGACGCATTCGGCGTGCGCGGCGGTGAATTCGTGGTGCGGGAAGATCAGGTCGCTGCCGCCGCCCTGAACGTCCAGACCGCTGCCCACGCGGCTGAGCGCAATGGCCGCGCATTCGATGTGCCAGCCCGGCCGGCCGGGGCCGAACGGTGACGGCCAACTGGGCTCCCCGGGTCTCGCCGCGCGCCAGAGCAGAGCGTCGAGCGCATCGTTCTTGCCTGGTCTGCCCGGGTCACCGCCACGCTGCTCGAACAGGCCGAGCATGGTGTCGCGGTCGTAGCCGGACTCGTAGCCGAATTGCAGTGTGGCATCGGAGCGGTAGTAGACGTCGGGATGTTCGCCGTCCAGGACATAGGCGGCGCCGGAAGCGAGCAGTTTCTCAACGAGCTCGATGATTTCGGCAACCGCCTCGGTAGCCCCGACGTAGTCGTGGGGCGTGAGGACCCGCAGCGCCGGCATGTCCTCGCGGAAGAGCGCTACCTCCTGGGCGGCCAGGTCACGCCAGTCGACGCCGTCACGGTCGGCTCGCTCGAACAACGGATCGTCGACGTCGGTGACGTTCTGCACGTAGCGCACCTCATGGCCGAGATCCAGCCACAGACGATGGATCAAGTCGAACGCCAGATAAGTCGCGGCGTGGCCCAGATGCGTCGCGTCATAGGGCGTGATCCCGCAGACGTACATGGTGGCCGTGTTTCCCGGCGCCACCGGACGCACTTGCCGGTCAGCGGTGTCGTAGAGCCGGAGTTCCGGCCCACGCCCCGGCACGATGGGAACCGGTGCAGACGACCAAGATTGCATGCCTCGACTCTAGGCTGGGCGACGATGTGGCCCGCGGTGCGGGCCGAGGAGGAGCCCGGCCATCGGGCTCACGCGGGCGACCCAAACCCACCCGCGGCCCGCGGTGCGGGCCCAGGGCTCCGGCGTTGTTGATTAGCAGGCTTGTGAGCTGGGGAATTGTGGATTGAGGAGGTCTAGGCGGCGGTTGGCGGTCAAAGCGGTGATCCGGCAGGCTTCGGCGATGTTGTCGGCGCCGTTGAGGCGGTGCAGATTGATCGCGGTGTTGCGTAGCGTTGCTAGGACCTGTGCGCCGTTTCCGGTATGTGCCCTTTGACGGTCTTCGTCGAAGGTGACGTCGCGTATCCAGTGCAGGCTGTTCTCGATTCCCCAGTGTTGACGCATCCAGGTCATGATCGCGGTAGGGCGGGCGTGCTCGAACGGCAGGCTGCAGATGGCATAGACCACCTCCACGCTGCGCTGGTCGGTGGCGGTGATCAAGCGTTCACGAGTGATCCGGATGATTTGTTTTGCGTAGGGGAAGCCGATTCCTCGTGCAGCGGTGATGATTTGCAGGGTGCGGGTCTCGACACGGCCGTGGCCGCGGGAGTCGTCGGTAGCGGCTGCGGGCACCTCGGCCCAGGGCAGCGCGGTGATACGCGCAAGTATTTTGGCTTGGTTGGACTTGACGATCATCAGGTAGTGCGACTTCAAGGTGGCGCAGATCAACTTCGCGGTGACGACCTGGGTATGCATCGCATCCACGGTGACCAGCCACCGCAAGCTACCCGGCAGCAGCGTGAGCAGGGCACGTACGCAGGGAATTTCATTGCTTTTCTCGGCGACAGCGAGTTGACCGAGCACCAATCGGGCACGGTGGGCGAACACCGACACGAGATGCGTGGCTGTCGCTTTGGCGCGTAAAGGCACCACGCAGCATCTTGCCGTCCAACGCGATCGGCACCAATCCACTGGGGTCGCTGCTGGCCACGTGTGCAGTGAAGTAACTGCCCATCCTGGCGTTGAGGTCGGCGGGGTCTAGCCGAGACAAAACAGCGCGGAAGGTCTTCTCACTGGGCCGCCGGAACCGGACCCCTAATTAGGCCAACACATCATCGGGAGCGGTGGCCGCCCATGTGGCAAAACCAGCATAGCCGCGCATCCCCGCGGCAGTGGCCAGAACCGCGATCGCCAACAAAGCCATCAGCGAATACCTCCGACCGCGTGGGTCCCTCGGGTCTAGCACCGAGGCCAACACACCGAGAAACTCCGATCCGATGAGCTCGCTACGCTCACCAGGACTCCAGCGGTCGAACACCTCTGGAACCGACGACACAGGCAATACTGAAACGGTAGGCACGGGCAACTCCAGACCAACGACGAACAGTAACCAACTCGATCGTTCTCCAGATAGCCCGTGCCTACACTCCGGCCCCAATAGCGCGGCACCAAAGATCATCAACCCAGCTCACAAGCCTGCTAATCAACAACGCCGGAGCCCTGGGTGCGGGCCGAGGAGGAGCCCGGCCATCGGGCTCACGCTGGGTGACCCGCGTTCCAGCGCGGCCCGGCGATCACGCGCAGCCGGGCAAACGCGGAGATTCTGGCCGCTGGGCATTGCCGAGGGGTTCCGCGCTTGTTCAAAATGGGCTCTGCAAACCCGGAAATTTGTGGTCTGCTGGGTACCGTACGAACAGCTCCGGTTGGCGCCGGCGGCAAAGGCGGTGGCAGTGATGATGGATACGACAAATCAGGCAAACCCGGCCGAAGCCGACACCCGCGATGAAGTGGTGGTCAAATGTCCGGCCACCGGCGAGATCGTCGGAACCGTCCCAGTCACAACGGTCGATGGCGTTGCGGCGGCGGCGGCACGGCTACGGGCCGCACAACCCGAGTGGCAGCGATTGGGTGTGTCCGGCCGCGCGTGCTGGCTGGGCAGATGGCGCGACTGGATGCTCGACCACCGCGATGATCTGCTGACGCCGCTGCAGCTGGAAACGGGCAAGTCCTGGGGTGACGCGGGTATCGAGATCGCCACCGTGCAGGTCATCAACTACTGGATCGACAACGCCGCAGAGTTTTTGGCCGACCAGCCGGTGCGCCCATACGGCGCAGCCAACGCGGCCAAGAAGCTGACCATTGTCTACGAGCCTTATCCCCTGGTCGGCGTCATCACCCCGTGGAACGGTCCGTTGTCGGTACCGCTGCTCGACGTTCCCGCCGCCCTGTTGGCCGGATGCGCCGTGCTGTCCAAGCCCTCGGAATTCACGCCATTGGCCTGGCAGCACGCGGTGGAGGGGTGGAAGCAGATCGGTGCACCGGACGTGCTCGACGTGGTCTTCGGTTTCGGAGAAACCGGTGCGGCCCTCGTCGACGTCGTTGATTACGTGATGTTCACCGGTTCGGTGGGCACCGGGCGCCGGATCGCCGTCGCCGCGGCCGAACGGTTGATCCCGTGCGGGCTGGAACTTGGCGGCAAAGACGCGATGATCGTCTGCGCGGACGCCGACATCGACAGGGCGGTCGACGGCGCGGTTTGGGGCGGATTCGCCTACACCGGCCAAGTCTGCATTTCGGTGGAACGGATCTATGTCGAGGCCCCGGTATTTGACACGTTCGTGAGCAAATTGGTGGCCAGGACAGCGCAGCTGCGTCAGGGCATGGATGCCGGGCATGACTATTCGTGCGAAATAGGCTCGATGACTACCGCGCAACAACTCGAGATAGTGTCTCGACACGTCGACGACGCGGTCTGCAAGGGCGCGAAGGTTCTCATCGGCGGCAAAACGCGTGATCCCGGCGGGGACGGGTTGTTCTACGAACCGACGGTGCTGGTCGATGTCGACCATGACATGGACTGCATGCGTGAGGAGACATTCGGCCCGACCTTGCCGGTGATGAAGGTGCGCGACGTTGCGGAGGCGATCGAGAAAGCCAACGATTGCCGATTCGGGTTGTCCGGCAGCGTCTGGACACGCGACAAAGCAAAGGCAATTGACATTGCCCGGCGCCTGAATACCGGCACCGTGAACATCAACAATGTGATCACCGGCATCTTTCAAATTGGGGTTCCGATGGCCGGCTGGAAGGAGTCGGGGTTGGGCACCCGCTCCGGCGGCGCCGAAGGCATCCGCAAGTACTGCCACCCCAAGAGCATCGTCGCTGAGCGGGTCGCGATGAAAAAGGAGTTGCTCTGGTACCCCTATAGCCGCAAGAAGGGCAGCTTCGCGGAGAAGGTGGTCAGAATGCTGTCGGCCAGAGACTGGCGGCGTCGACTAGGTCGGTAGGACGGGGCCGATCCAACCGGTAGCGGTTTTACCGCCACACCTGCCGGATGGCATCGAGCAGCACAGGCGCCAGCTCGGGGCGACACATCACGAAATCGGGCAGGTAGGGGTCCAGCTGGTTGTACCGAAGCGGCGACCCATCCAATCGGGATGCGTGCATGCCGGCGGCCATCACCACGCCGGCCGGCGCCGCCGAGTCCCATTCCCATTGGCCTCCGGCGTGCAGATAGGCATCGGCTTTGCCCTCGATGAGGGCCATCGCCTTGGCACCGGCCGAACCAATGGCGACTGGTTGGATGGCCAGCGTCCGACTGACGTGATAGAGGATTGCCGGCGGACGGGTGGTGCTGACCGCCACCCGAATGACATCCGGCACCCCGACCGGTGCGGCGTCGGCGGTCACCGTGTCGCTGCGGAAAACGATGTTGCCGCGGGCCGGCAGTGACACGGCAGCATCGGTGATCTCGGGCCTGCCGTTGGCGCGACGCTGCCACAACGCGACATGAACCGCCCAGTCGTCCCGGCCACGCGTGGAGAACTCGCGGGTGCCGTCCAGCGGATCGATGATCCACACCCGATCAGACTTCAGCCGCACCAGGTCGTCGTGAGCTTCCTCACTGAGCACCGCGTCACCGGGCCGCTCCGCCCGTAGCCGCCGTAGCAGCAGGGAGTTCGCCTGGAAGTCACCGGCGTCACCAAGCGCCCATGGATGGTCGAAACCAACCTCTTCCCGCACGGCCAGCAGCAATTTCCCAGCGTCCACCGCGAGGTCGGCAGCCAGCTCCGCATCGGTCAGGTGGCGCGCGGGCGGGTGGCTCACCGCACAAGTATCGCCGAGTTGGCACGCGCGCTCATGCCGGACCAAACACGTCGCACCCACAACGGCGATCAGGAACGGTCAAACGCGCCGGATCGGACTCGCGACAACCTTCTAGAAGGCCGGCCACGGTATTGGGCGGTGGCGGTCCGGTCCAGGCATCACGGGATTGTCCAGCAACATCTCCGCCCGCCTGCCCAGAGCGACAATCTCGGCATGGGTGATCAAGCCCGCCAGCGTCTCGCCCAGCTTCCCACGCAGATCATCGATGAGCCCGGCAACCTTCTGCAGGGTCTGATCATCGATCGGCTTGCCCGCCCAGCCCCACAGCACTGTCCGTAGCTTGTCCTGGACATGCATGCTCACGCCGTGGTCGACCCCGTACACCCGGTCGTCGACGCCACAGAGGATGTGCCCGCCTTTGCGGTCGGCATTGTTGATCAGGACGTCGAACACCGCCATCCGCCGCAACCGGACATCGTCGGCGTGCATCAGGATGACCTCGTCGCCGGAGTAGTCGTACGCGCGAAGGACCGGCAGGTAACCCGGTTGCGGCTTGCCGCAGGGAAACAGGTCGACCAGGTCGGGCCCGGGCCGGGGATCGGTGCCTACCGCGTCACCGGGTTGCTGTACCCGCAGCTGCAGCATCCCGGGCCCGGCGGGTCCGTCTCGAATCACGGTGTAGGGCACGATGTTCCAGCCCAACTGGGCCGAAACGTGATATGCGCTGAGTTCGCGGCCGGCCAGGGTGCCATCGGGAAAGTCCCATAGCGGCTGTTCACCCGAAACCGGCTTGTAGACGCAGTGCACGGTGTTGTCGCCGAGGGTGGATTCGCACAGGAAAGTGGCGTTGCTGGCCGAACGAATACGTCCGAGGACCGTCAGCTCGCCGTCCCGCACTACCTCGCGTTCGTCATTCCTCGGGGTCATCGCTGGACCCGAGCAACACGTCGCGCCGATAGCCATTGGTGCGCGCACAAATATGTCCCTCGGGGTCCAGCGGCTCGTCGCAGAGCGGACACGGCGGGCGCCCCGCCGAGATGACCCGGTTGGACCGGGTGGCGAACTGCCGCGCCGACTCCGGCGTCAGGAAGACCCGCACCGCGTCGGGACCCTCGTCGGTGTCATCGAGCACCACCGAAGCGTCGAACTCCGCGTCGGTGACCGCCAACAATTCGACGACCACGGTCTGGGCTTCCGAGTCCCAGCCCAACCCCATGGTCCCGACCCGAAATTCGGCGTCCACCGGCATGATCAGCGGATTTAGATCGTCAACCTCGGCGGGTTCCGGGGGAACCGGTGTGCCGAACCTGCGGTTGACCTCGAGCAACAACGCGCCGATGCGCTCGGCGAGGACCGCGACCTGCTGCTTCTCCAAGACCACCGACACGACTCGTTTGTCGTGCACCGCCTGGATGTAGAACGTGCGATTTCCGGGCTGACCAACAGTCCCGGCCACGAATCGGTCGGGTGTACGGAATAC
Source organism: Mycobacterium liflandii (assembly GCF_022354805.1). Classification (NCBI taxonomy): domain Bacteria; kingdom Bacillati; phylum Actinomycetota; class Actinomycetes; order Mycobacteriales; family Mycobacteriaceae; genus Mycobacterium; species Mycobacterium liflandii. The sequence continues at coordinate 4,175,459 of NZ_CP023138.1, forward strand.
GTGAATTGCGCGGGCCATGGCACCTCCAAAATACCGTGCAGATGGCGTTGTCGTGGGATTCGCAGGGGGTCCGCACCGCTAAACCACAGCGGTGGGGACCGCTCCCCTAGTCGGTCGAGCCGCCGACCACCGCGTCTCCGGACGGCACGCCACCGACTGACTCAGTCTGAACCTTGTCGGGCTCTTCGTCTGGCTTGTCCGGCGCCGCCTTCGGGGGAAGGCCCGCGCGCAGTCCTGCGGACAGCCGCGCACCGGTGTGGTTGACATGCAGCACGAACGGCCGCAGCTGGGTGTAGCGGATCACGCTCGCCGATGCGGGGTCGGCGGTCACTCGCTGGAAGCTATCCAGGTGCATACCGTAGGCATCGGCCACCACCGCTTTGATGACGTCGCCATGGGTACACGCCAGCCAGAGCGCATCGCCCCCATACTTCTCGGCCAGCCGTCGATCGTGTTCGCGAACGGCGGCCACCGCCCGCGCCTGCACCTGCGCCAAACCCTCGCCGCCCGGGAACACCGCGGCACTGGGGTGCGCCTGGACCACTCGCCACAGCGGCTCGTTGACCAGCTCAGCGATCTTGCGGCCGGTCCAGTCCCCGTAGTCCACCTCGGCGAGTCGCTCTTCGACCAGCGGCTCCAGACACAGCGCATCGGCCAGCGGCTCGACGGTGGTGCGGCACCTCAGTAGCGGGGAGGACACCACCGCACGGACCGGCAGATCGCCGATCCGGTCGATCAGCCCCGAGGCCTGCTGGCGCCCTTTGTCGTCAAGGTCGACCCCCTCGGAACGACCGGCCAGAATGCCTGCGGTGTTCGAAGTGGACCGGCCGTGGCGCAACAGGATGACGGTCATGTCGCCGCGACCGTACCGGTAGCCAGCAGAATCAGCACTACCACGCCAACCACCACCCGGTAGCCGACGAACCAATACATGCTGTGGCGCAGCAGAAACCGCAAGAACCATGACACCGCGGCGAGGCCGACCACAAAAGCGATGAGGGTGGCCACCAATAGCTGCGGACCGGTAGCGCTCATGCCCTCCGTCACGGGGTGGAAGGCATCGGGCAGGGAGAACAACCCGGACGCGAACACCGCCGGTATGGCGAGCAGGAAGCCGAACCGGGCGGCCAACTCACGGTCTAGCCCTAGAAACAGGCCGGCGCTGATGGTCGAGCCGGACCGAGAAACCCCAGGAACCAGCGCCAGGGTCTGGGCAACCCCGACCACCAGGCCATCGCGCCAGGTGAGCTGTTCGACGTGACGGCTCTGGCGGCCCAGGTATTCGGCAAGCGCGATTACCCCAGAGAACACCACCAGCGCCGTGGCCACCACCCACAGGTTTCGCACGCCCGACCGAATCTCGTCCTTGAACAGCAGCCCCAACACACAGATTGGGATGGTTCCGATGATGACGTACCAGCCAAGGCGATAGTCCGCGTTGCGATGCGACTTAACCACCAGACCGTCGAACCAGGCCCGCAGGATGCGCACGATGTCGCGGGCGAAGTAGACCAGTACGGCGGCTTCGGTGCCCAGCTGGGTGACCGCAGTGAAAGAAGCACCGGCATCGTCGCTGAAGAAAACCCGCGACACCACTGCCAGGTGTCCCGATGAGGAAACCGGCAAGAATTCGGTCAGACCCTGCACGACAGCCAACGAGATGACTTGCCACCAGGACATCGCCGCAACTGCAGACACGACGACGACCGTACCTGGTGCGAGAGCCCGTTATGAGATGTGACTAGTGCGACGCAGGCAGGGCATGCGTGACAGAATCACGCACCGCCGCCGCCAGGCTGCGCTCGTCGGTGAGGTCGATATCGACCAAGCCGCGGACCGACCGTGCGACGACGTCTTCGGCCTGCGGAACCGGCCCGGTCAGACGGGGTCGGTAAATTTCGACAACGAGCGAGCGGTGTTCGATGCGGAAGGAGAAACTGTGGCCATCTCCGACTTGCCCGTACCCACTGGCGAAAATGCCCGTCAACATGTCTTCGATCGCAAACCCTTTGTCTGCGGTATGCCGGTCAGCAGCGACGGTCATGCCCAGACAATACCTCGTCAGAAATACTTTCCGTGGGCAACATGACGAGATTGGATGCGACAACGTTCCTTAAATTTTCGAGTCCATGGCCGACATTCAGAGGGTAGACGTTGCTGCGAAATCATAGAAAACCACTTCAGCGCTATTTTTACGCACCAGTCATTTTGCTGACCCTGCTGACCCTGTTGACGGGCTGTTCTTCGGGCCCGCTGCAATCCACGCCGCCCACGATCGAGCCCGCGCGGCCGGCCGTGTCTCCGCCGATTTCTCAGCCTCCGGCAGGTGTGGTTCGGCCGCTGGGCGGGCATCCGCAGGCGGCGGTGTATGACGTCGACTCCGGCAGGTTGGCCGTTCTGAGCCCGGGTTCGGACGCATCGGCGCCGGCCAGCATCAGCGTGTTCGCTCAGGAGCAAACCCCAGCTCGACCAATCACACTTCCCGGGCCCGCAACCGGGTTGACCGGTGACGGCCACGGCAAGGCCTACGCGTCTGCCCGTGGCGGCTACTTCGTGGTGGACCTGCCCAGTGGGGGCGTATCGCAGGTCAACGTGGCCGATTCGGCAGACACCGAATTCACCGCGATCGCACGCCGGATGGACGGGAAGCTAGTTTTGGGCACCGCCGACGGCGCCCTGTACACCCTGGCCTCACCGCAAACCCCCGCCTCCGCCGGCACCGCCCAGGTCCTCAGCCGGATCAAGATCTTCGCCCGCGTCGATGCGGTCGTTACGCAAGGAAACACAGCCGTCGTGTTGGACCGCGGACAGACTTCGGTGACGACGATCGACGCCGACGGGCGCGCCGAACAGGCACTACGCGCCGGTGAGGGGGCGACCACCACGGCCGCCGACTCGCTGGGGCGAGTGCTGGTCGCAGATACCCGTGGCGGCCAATTGCTGGTGTATGGCGTTGACCCGCTGATCCTGCGCCAGGCCTACCCGGTGCCACAGGACCCGTACGGGCTAGCGGGGTCGAATCAACTGGCCTGGGTGTCCCAGACCGCGGCGAACCTCGTTATTGGTTACGATCTCAGCACCGGAATACCCGTGGAAAAGGTGCGTTACCCAACCGTGCAGCAACCCAACTCGTTGGCCTTTGACGAAGCGTCAGGCACCTTATTCGTCGTGTCCGGGTCAGGCGCTGGGGTACAGGTCATCGAGCATGCGGCAGGTGTCCCTTGACCAGCAGTTCCGTGTCGCGGCGGGGCCAGTTGCCCGCCGGCTGGGCCACCGACATGTCGGACGAGTATGAGTGGGCGCCACTGCGCCTGCCGCCGGAAGTGACCAGGCTCAGCGCATCCACCCGGCTGTCCATCGAGGCCGAGTATCGCGGCTGGGAGCTGACCCGGGTGCGCCTCTACACCGACGGCAGCAGACGTGTGTTGTTGCGTCGCAAGAAGTCTCGTCTGGATAGCCCGATGCCCGACCAGTCGGAACTGTGACGGTGGCCAACCCGCACCAGGACGGGTCTCGAATGTACTGCTTGCTGCGTAGGCTGCTGTTCCTGCTGCCGCCCGAGCGGGTGCACAAGTTGGTTTTTGCCGTGCTGCGCGGTGCCACCGCGGCCACACCGGTACGGCGGATGTTGACGCGATGGCTGGGCCCGACCGACCCGGTGCTGGCTTCTACCGTGTTTGGGGTGCGATTTCCCGGCCCGCTCGGACTGGCCGCGGGGTTCGACAAGGACGGCACCGGACTGGACACCTGGGCCGCGATGGGCTTCGGCTATGCCGAAGTCGGCACGGTCACCGCGCACCCGCAGCCCGGTAACCCGGCCCCACGGCTGTTCCGGTTGCCCGAGGACCTAGCGCTGCTCAACCGGATGGGATTCAACAACCACGGCGCGGGCGCACTCGCAATCCGGCTGGCCCGCCACCATCCCGAAGTACCCGTCGGGGTCAACATCGGCAAGACCAAGACCACCCCGGCCGACCAGGCGGTTGACGATTACCGGGCCAGCGCCAGACTGGTCGGCCCGCTGGCGTCCTACCTGGTGGTCAACGTCAGCTCCCCGAACACACCGGGATTGCGGGATTTGCAGGCGGTGGAGTCACTACGGCCCATCCTGGCCGCCGTGCTGGCCGAAACGTCGACACCGGTACTGGTGAAGATTGCGCCCGACCTCTCCGATTCCGACGTCGACGAGGTCGCCGACTTGGCCGTCGAGCTTGGCCTGGCCGGCATCGTTGCGACCAACACCACCGTGTCGCGCGATGGGTTGCTGACCCCTGGCGTCGGCCAACTCGGCGCGGGCGGCATTTCCGGGCCGCCGGTGGCAGAGCGCTCACTCGAGGTGTTGCGCCGGCTCTATCAGCGCGTCGGCGATCGACTGACCCTGATCAGTGTGGGCGGCATCGAAACCGCCGAGGATGCCTGGGACCGAATTACCGCCGGTGCATCGTTGCTGCAGGGCTATACCGGCTTCATCTACGGCGGGGGCCTGTGGTCCAAGCACATTCACGACGGCATCGCCCGCCGGCTGCACCAGGGCGGTTTCGGCTCACTGCACGAAGCGGTCGGCTCCAACGCCGCCGAGCGGGGACGTCCGCCCAGTTAGGAGCGACAGGCTTACGCCGCCCCGTGACCCTCGTCGTCATCGTCGGCGCTGTCGCGGAGCAGTTTTTCCGGGTGGTGGTAGCTGTTGGTTCTTGGCTGTCCGTGGTCGAGGTGCGGCGGTGGGAGCCATTCGGTATCGCCGTGAGCGTTCTTGCGGGTGCGCCAGCCTTGCTCGAGCAATTTGTGATCCGGGCCGCAGGCCAGGGTGAGTTGGTTGATATCGGTGCGCCCGCTGATGGCCCATGCGGCGACATGATGCACCTCGCACTGATAGCCCGCCACGTCACAGCCCGGGCGGGTGCAACCGCGATCTTTGGCGTAAAGAACGATCCGCTGCCCCGGTGTGGCCAACCGTTTGGCGTGATAGAGCCCGATCGCCTCACCCCGATCAAACACCGCCAGATAGTGATGCGCGTGACGAGCCAACCGGATCACATCCGACATCGGCAGCAACGTGCCCCCACCGGTCAGCCCCCTGCCCGCGGCGGCCTCCAACTCCTTCAGCGTGGTCGACACGATGATCGACGCCGGCAACCCGTTATGCTGCCCCAGCTCTCCCGACGCCAACACCGCCCGCAACGCCGCATTGAACCCGTCATGTTGACGTTGACTCACACTGCGACTGTCACGATCAGCGGCGTCGCGCGACACCGGCCCATCCACCACCGCGGCCTCGTCCTCGGGGTTACACATCCCCGGTGCGGCCAGCTTGGCCCACACCGCCTCCAACCCAGCGCGCGCCTCCGGGGTCAGCCACCCGCTAATGCGCGACATCCCGTCCAACCCCTGCCTACCCAGGCTCAGACCACGCCGCCGCGCCCGGTCCTCATCGCTATGGCGACCATCAGGATTGAGGCAATCCATCAACCGCCCCGCCAACCTGGCCAACTGATCAGGACGAAACTGGGTAGCCAGCTTCGCCAGATGAGCCTCGGCCCTGTCCCGGGTCCCCACGTCGACGCCAGCAGGTAGCTGCCGAAAGAAGTCACGAATCACCCGGACGTGACCCTCCCCCACGACCCCCTGCCGCAAAGCCGCGGCCGTGGCCGTCAACACCGGCCCCACCGGCTGACCGCTCAACGCGCGCCGCGGCCCCACCTCGGCAGCCTCAGCCACCCGGCGACCCGCCTCGCTGCGGGTGATCCGCAACCGACTGGCCACCACCGCCGCCAGTCGCCCACCCAACTCCGCCTCACCAGCCTGCTCATCAAGCTGGTTGAGCAACGCATACTGGGCCGCCGGCAACCGACGCGCCACCACCTCCAACCGCTCCAACACCCGCAACCGCTCCGGAGTGGTCAACGCCTCGAACGACACCTCAACCAACGCATCGACCGCACGACCGAGCCGGTCCAGCGTCGCGACCACCGACTCCCGATCCGAACATCCATTCGAATGCATGTTCGAATACTATCGGCGCACACCGACAGAACTGCCACACCGGCATTCATGCCGATCAGGCGGCCGGATCAAGGACGGCGTGGTCTACCCGACCCGAAACCGCCGTGCCCGCGCGGGCCGTGACGGCTATGTCTGTTCGTAGGTCCCGTGGATGACCGCGCGCGCGATTGCGTGCTGGAACAGGTTGAACCCCAGGAAAGCAGGGCTGGCGCCCTCGCTGAGTTCGAGCTTGTCGACGTCGACCGCATGCACCGCGACGTAGTAGCGGTGCACACCGTGCCCGGCTGGCGGCGCGGCGCCGATGTAGCGCCGCATGCCCGCGTCGTTGACCAGGGCGAGCGCACCCCCCGGTAGTTCGCGGCCGTCGCCGGCCCCGGCAGGCAATTCGGTGACGTCGGCGGGCAGGTTGGCCACCGCCCAATGCCAGAACCCGGACAGGGTGGGGGCATCGGGGTCATAGACGGTGACCGCGAAGCTGCGCGTCCCTTCGGGGAATCCCGACCAGCTCAGTTGCGGGCTGACATCCTCCCCGCCCGCTCCCATGATTCCGCTGACTTGTGGTGTGGCAAGCGGCTGCCCGTCGGTGATCGAAGCCGAGGTCAGGCTGAATGAAGGCAGTTTGGGTAGCGCGTCGTACGGGTCTGGCGATGTCATGGTCAGTCCTCTCCTGTGCTTTCCGACTAGCAGTGTGTCAGGAAGTGTGTCAGTACCTCGGTGCCGAACCTGAGCGCGTCGATGGGCACCCGCTCATCGACACCGTGGAACAGCGCGGCGAAATCCAGTTCCGGCGGCAACCGCAGCGGGCTGAAGCCAAAGCAGCGAATACCCAAGCGAGCGAAGGCTTTCGCATCGGTCCCACCGGACAGCATGTAGGGAACCGTTCGGCCGTCGGGATCGACCGACAGCACCGCGGCATTCATGGCATCGACAAGGTCCCCGTCAAAGCTGGTCTCATAGGACGCCAACTCGCTTATCCACTCCCGGCTCACATCGGGGCCGATCAGCTCGTCGACTTCGGCCTCGAATGCCGCCTGACGGCCTGGCAGGACGCGACAGTCCACCACCGCCTCCGCCGTCGCCGGGATGACGTTCGCCTTGTACCCGGCTTTGAGCATGGTCGGATTCGCGGTATCGCGCAGCACCGCCTTGAGCATGCGAGCGATCGGGCCGAGTTTGTCCAGAGTCCCTTCCAGGTCCGGTGAGTCGGGGTCGAGTTCGAGCCCGGTCTCCTCGCTCACCGCGTGGAGAAACTGGGCGACGGTGTCGGTGATCACGAGCGGAAACTGGTGACGGCCCAGCCGGGCTACCGCCTCGGCGACCGTGGTGACTGCGTTGTGGTCGTGCACCATGGAGCCGTGGCCCGCCCTCCCCTGGGCCGTCAAGCGCATCCACAGGATTCCCTTTTCGGCGGTCTCGACCAGGTACAGCCGGCGTTCACCCCCGTCCCGGCGCGGGACGGTCAGGGAAAAGCCGCCAACCTCGCCGACCGCCTCGGTGACACCGTCGAATAGATCTGGGCGGTTATCGACGAGCCAGTGCGCACCGAAGTGGCCACCGTGCTCCTCGTCGGCGAGGAAGGCAAAAACCAGGTCGCGAGGTGGCACGATCCCGGCTCGGCGGAAGTGCCGGGCAACCACGATCATCATCCCGACCATGTCCTTCATGTCGACCGCGCCGCGGCCCCAGACATAACCGTCTTCGATCGCGCCGGAAAACGGGTGCACGCTCCAATCGGCGGCCTCGGCCGGCACCACGTCCAGATGGCCGTGGATCAGCAAGGCGCCCCGGGAGCTGTCCGCGCCCCGAAGGCGAGCGAACACGTTGCCCCGGCCCGGTGCACCGGACTCCACGTATTCGGTCTGGTACCCGACCTCTGCGAGTTGTTCGGCTACCCAGCGGGCACACTCCGCCTCGCCCTTGGTGGTCTCAGGTTCGCCGGTGTTGGTGGTGTCGAACCGAATCAATCTGCTGACAACCTCGGCAACGTCATCGCGCGAGTCGGTTGAAGTCCCGGTCTCCCCATTCTTTTGGGTCACAGTCACCTTTCCTACCACCCTCGGCCCAGCCGCTGACGCCGCCCGCACATTCAGGTTGCCGCAACCCCACCAACGGGCCGACGTCCGGCCAAGTTGGGTCCAGCCGCACCCATCCGATAGCCTTAGCTGCCGACCGATGCGGTTGGTTTGTCCGAGTGGCGGAATGGCAGACGCGCTAGCTTGAGGTGCTAGTGCCCTACTAATGGGCGTGGGGGTTCAAGTCCCCCCTCGGACACATCCGGCGACACGACTCAAGTCGGCCGTCGCCTTGACCCGTCCCAGGTAGGGGTCGTAGTCAAAGACGCAAACCTAGGCTTGCCTACACCTGTGCGCGTTCCGCCCCGGTCGCGGCACCGAGCACGGCTGACAGCCCACCCAGTTCCTCGACTAATTCGCTGATCTGTGCGGCGGACATGACACGGGGCCGCTCCACTTGCTCAAGACGGGCCTTCAGCTCGTCACGCTCGGCGGTGCGGCGATGCAATGCGGCGGTCAAGTCCTCCACGGCCACGCCAGACTCCACGGCGGTAACCAAAGCAGCAACCTGGGCATTCGCCTCGCGAAGCTGGCGTTGCATGCCGGCGTAGCCAGTACCGGCTGCCGGGTCGACGTCCTGCCCGCGGCGAGGTCTTCCGGATTGGCCAAGATGGCGATCCATTCATCAAGTCGCGCAGTCACCTCGTCTTCACGAACGATCAACTGACCAGCGAACACATTGGTACGAGCGTTAGCGTGAGACACAAGGACCTCCTACGGGTGCATGCAGACACATCCACCCCGTCAGGAGGCCCTCCCACTTTCAAGCAGCACGCCGTTAACAACCTCCCGGATCACGACAACTTGGAGACACGACGCTTCGGGCCTCCGCTTCCACGGCAGCGAACGGCTTTGTCCCACATCGAAGTAATCACCGATGAGGACCCCGCCATGCGGAGTGATCAGGTCGATGGCCCGCCGTTTCTGCCAGATTCGACTCGCTTCTGGGGCTTGAGCGTCCTCCGTGCTCACTCGGCCGTAGAAGGCGAACCTCCGACTCACGCCACTCCCCTCGCTGATCCAAGCATCCGGTCCCGTACAGCCAGTATGACCTGCATCAGCGCACGGTCGGCGTCCTGCGGAAGGCAATAGTTCTCGGGTACAACCATTTCAACACCTCCGTTCGACACGGCCGATGCGTCGATTCGACTGTCACAATCGGTGCTAGCACCCGCTGCTCGGGAATTGTCAGCCATCGCCGCCGTTGGGCGGATCTGTCTGTTGGCTGGGGCTTTGGCGACGGGCTTCCACCAGGCCTACGCGGCGGGTATGAATGCGTTGCAGGGCAGCGGCGTAAATGAGGGTGCGGTCGCCGGGGCTGGTGGGGCCGGCATGGTCAAACTCCCACGCCACCAGCTCATCGCCATCGGCAGAGCCGAAATCGAGCACAACGTCTCTCGCGTAGCCCGCAGCCGTTCACTAGAGCGGCCGGCCGGGACATCCGTGCGCCGACCCGCTCTGGGCGAGGCGTTCGGCGGTCAACGTACCGGAGAAGCCGGTGGCACCGTATACGACAATGCCGAACTCGCGCTCAGCTGGGTTCATCGGGACGCCGCGAAATCCTTAGTGAAGCAGTACATCCGGTACGAGAGTTCCCCGCCTTCCAGGTAGCGGGACAGCTGCCTACCTACCGCGCGGTCCGCGAAACGCAGGAAGGCTGGCAGATTGCGATCGACCAGCACCCGTGACGTGTGTGAATTCTTCTCGATACCGCGCACCACCTCCGCATTGATTTCCCGTTGCGAGAGTTGCCGCAGCGGGCTGCCGGCAAGGTCAGCCTCCCATTCGGCGATCTCATTGCTAGGGCGCAGGTCGGTGTACAGGAGATATCCTCCCGGGCGCAGGACGCGCACTACCTCGGCGAGGAAACGACTAAAGTGCGGGTAGCAATGCGAGGCTTCGACATTGAGTACCACGTCGAAGGATTCGTCCTCGAAGGGCAGGTTTTCGGCGTCGCCCCGCACGAAATCCAAACCAGGGAGGTTGTGTCGTCGCTGGCACAGCTTGATGCCGGCCCGGTTCAAGTCCAGCCCCGTGTAGGAGGCCGGATGCAGGGTGCGCGTGAGGTAGGAGGCTCCGCCGCCGTGGCCGCAACTGACCTCCAAGACCCGTTTGCCGCTCAGCTCCACGTGGGTGGCCGTGCGGTGGTACATGTTGATGTGGTCTCGGTTGGGCTCGTCGGATACCTCCAACGTCAGGTCTATCGGCGGATCTTCCTCATAGGCCCAGGGCTCCGGCGTTGTTGATTAGCAGGCTTGTGAGCTGGGTTGATGATCTTTGGTGCCGCGCTATTGGGGCCGGAGTGTAGGCACGGGCTATCTGGAGAACGATCGAGTTGGTTACTGTTCGTCGTTGGTCTGGAGTTGCCCGTGCCTACCGTTTCAGTATTGCCTGTGTCGTCGGTTCCAGAGGTGTTCGACCGCTGGAGTCCTGGTGAGCGCAGCGAGCTCATCGGATCGGAGTTTCTCGATGTGTTGGCCTCGGTGCCAGACCCGAGGGACCCACGCGGTCGGAGGTATTCGCTGATGGCTTTGTTGGCGATCGCGGTTCTGGCCACTGCCGCGGGGATGCGCGGCTATGCTGGTTTTGCCACATGGGCGGCCACCGCTCCCGATGATGTGTTGGCCCAATTAGGGGTCCGGTTCCGGCGGCCCAGTGAGAAGACCTTCCGCGCTGTTTTGTCTCGGCTAGACCCCGCCGACCTCAACGCCAGGATGGGCAGTTACTTCACTGCACACGTGGCCAGCAGCGACCCCAGTGGATTGGTGCCGATCGCGTTGGACGGCAAGATGCTGCGTGGTGCCTTTACGCGCCAAAGCGACAGCCACGCATCTCGTGTCGGTGTTCGCCCACCGTGCCCGATTGGTGCTCGGTCAACTCGCTGTCGCCGAGAAAAGCAATGAAATTCCCTGCGTACGTGCCCTGCTCACGCTGCTGCCGGGTAGCTTGCGGTGGCTGGTCACCGTGGATGCGATGCATACCCAGGTCGTCACCGCGAAGTTGATCTGCGCCACCTTGAAGTCGCACTACCTGATGATCGTCAAGTCCAACCAAGCCAAAATACTTGCGCGTATCACCGCGCTGCCCTGGGCCGAGGTGCCCACAGCCGCTACCGACGACTCCCGCGGCCACGGCCGTGTCGAGACCCGCACCCTGCAAATCATCACCGCTGCACGAGGAATCGGCTTCCCCTACGCAAAACAAATCATCCGGATCACTCGTGAACGCTTGATCACCGCCACCGACCAGCGCAGCGTGGAGGTGGTCTATGCCATCTGCAGCCTGCCGTTCGAGCACGCCCGCCCTACCGCGATCATGACCTGGATGCGTCAACACTGGGGAATCGAGAACAGCCTGCACTGGATACGCGACGTCACCTTCGACGAAGACCGTCAAAGGGCACATACCGGAAACGGCGCACAGGTCCTAGCAACGCTACGCAACACCGCGATCAATCTGCACCGCCTCAACGGCGCCGACAACATCGCCGAAGCCTGCCGGATCACCGCTTTGACCGCCAACCGCCGCCTAGACCTCCTCAATCCACAATTCCCCAGCTCACAAGCCTGCTAATCAACAACGCCGGAGCCCTGCTCATAGGCCCAATTGAGGAATGCAATTTCGTCGGTACCGAGCCCGCGCGTCATCAACGGGTACCAGTACCGCCAAACCCTCTTGTAGATCGAGGTGCTTCCCAAGCGGGCGAGGAGGCGGTGGGCGGGGCTGAAGGCCATAGGCAGAAAGTATGGCAGACACCAGACATGAAAACGCTCGAATACATCCCAAACCGGCCTGCGAGGCCGGAGGTGGTAAAAGCCGCCGATTCCGAAGCGCCGATCAAAGTCTCGATCGAATGCCGACGTGCGGAAATTGAGAACCACTCGGTTCTGCCGCGCCGGGTCGCCGCGGTAAGCGCTGTGACCGGACCCCATGAATTGGTCCACGGAGAACGAGAGTCGTTCATTGGTGTGTACAGGTGGCAGCGTAGTCGGCGGGGGCTTAGTATCCCAGGGCTGAGCGGCGGCGGTGTCGGTTCTAGTCGTGTTTCCAGTCGCTGATGACCACGCGGGCCTAGGGCAGGGACCAGAAGTTATTGATGTTGAGGCATTCGTCACGGATGCGGGAGTTGAATGATTCGACGTAGCCGTTTCGCCAGGGCTCACCGGGTGGGATGAAGTGCAGGCCGACATGTTCGTTGGCCCAGTCGGCCATTGCTGCACAGGCTAATTCGGGTCCGTTGTCGCATCAGAGTACGGCCGGGTAGGTGCCGCGCTGGGCGGCGATGCGGTCGAGTTCGTCGATGAGGTCATCGCCGGTGCTATGCCGCTTCCTCGTTGCCATGATCTTGTCGAGCCTTCCTGCCCACAGCGTGGGCTGCTGCAAGGCTCTCATAAGCCATGGATCCCAATCGGGGTCAGGCCAGCTGTTTTCGACAGCGCGCGCCGGAAACCGCTGATGTCGCAGTAATTCCGGCATTCGCGCTTCAACATTCCTACAGAAATCAGCAATGGTCGTCCTGGGCGATGCCATGAGCAATGATTAGAACCTTTGCGTGCGAAGCGATGTCGTGTGTGTGAGTGAACTCGTGAGTAGGAGGTCGGTGGTGCCGGTCGCGTAGTTCTCGGTTGGTGTTCGTGACCGATCCCCGCTCTGACGTGCGTCGACTGGTCCTGCCTGGTGCGAAGCTCAGGGAAGGAACCTAAGGGCCTCCGTTTCCATCCGGAGGAGCGACCAGGAGGGGAGGGCCGGACGGGCGAACGTGATTGCCCCCCTTGATGACACCTGGTTATTTGAAGCTCGGGCAGACGGGATGGGAAACCGGGTGGGAGGACCTGGCCAGCCCCGGCGCACCAATGCGCCAGGACTACCCGACATGAGCTTTGGTGAGGGGGCGTGAAAGTGGGCGCACCCTCCCGTTGATGATCTGAAAGTCCAGAAACTCTGATCAAGAACGACGTTGGCGCGCTGGTTGGGAAGTTACGCCCGTGCTCACCACAGATCACGATGCCGCGGAGGCCAACGACATGGCCGCCGATCATCGGTCGTTGCTCGATGAGATCGTCCGCGACGGTGCTCGGCCGATGCTGACCGCCGTACTGCAGGCCGAGGTCGCCGCCTACGCAGCCCGGTTCGCCGACCAACTCGACGAGACGGCCACCGCCTGGTGGTGCGCAACGGCTATCACCAGGAGCGCGAGGTGCTGACCGCGGCGGGCGCGGCCAAGGCGCACGCGCCGCGGGTCAACGATCGTCGTGTAGATGCGCAAGCCAAATATCCAGCCGCCCCGCGTCAGCGGAAGGGCGCGCTCACCAATATCCATCCGACCGGCGCGGACCCGATGACTTACGCTTCAACGGGCCGGTCCTGAGCTAACCGCTCGCGCAGACTCTTCGGCCGGATATCGGGCCAGTTCTGTTCCACGTAGTCCAGACACGCAGCGCGCGCTGCCTCACCGAAGACCACCCGCCAGCCCGCCGGCACCTCAGCGAAGACTGGCCACAGGCTGTGTTGTTCCTCGTCGTTAACCACGACGAAGAAGGTGCCGTTCTCGTCGTCGAATGGATTGACGCTCACGGTGCTTCCATCCCCCATTTCTCGCTACTTCAACTCGAAAATTGCGTTCAGACCAGCCAGCGCCGAGTGGCCGGTCCGGCTCGGCTGATGTGCGTGTCGTAGTTGGCGTTATGCAAGCTTCCGCAGCACATTGTATCCGTGTTCGGTACTTCACCGAGCTTTTTCCGGTAGTCCCTGACGACATGGACACCACTACGCGTTCGCACAGAGGGGTCAATCGGGGTGCGGCGCACGTATGGGCCGATTATCGAACTAGCCAGTCCGCCATATGATTCGGCCTCCATTATCGGATCAGGCTTGCGGCCGCACTGGCCGTGCCCGAGCGGGTCGGGTCCGTACATTGATCGGCCACCAGAACCACCGGCCGAGCAGCGCCGCGATGGAGGGCACCATGAACGACCGCACGATCAGCGTGTCAAACAGCAGGCCGAGCCCGATGAACATCCCGATCTGACCGATGGTGCGCAGATCACTGACCACCATCGAAGTCATCGTAAAGGCGAATACCAGACCTGCCGCCGTCACTACACTGCCTGCTCCACCCATCGCGCGGATGATCCCCGTCTTCAGCCCGGCCGGAATCTCCTCTTTGAACCTGGCCACCATCATCAGGTTGTAGTCCGCGCCGACCGCCAACAGGATGATGACAGCCATCGACATCACCATCCACTGCAGCGGCAGACCCACGATGTACTGCCACAGTAGAACCGAGAGTCCAACGGATGCGCCCAGCGATAGCAGCACCGTGCCCACGATCACCATCGCGGCGACCAGACTCCTCGTGATCAACAGCATGATCGCGAAAATCAGGCAGACCGTGGCGATCACCGCGATTACAAGATCGTATCGAGTACCTTCCGACAGGTCGTGGTAGACCGAGGCAGTTCCGCCCAGTGACACCTTGGCATTCTCCAGCGGGGTTCCCTTGAGCGCCTCGATCGCCGCCAATTTGATCGGATCCACCCGCGATATCCCTTCTGCCGACGCCGGATCACCGCGGTGCGAGATGATCATCCGCAACGACTTGCCGTCCGGCGAGATGAACAGATCCATCGCGCGCCGGAAGTCGGGATTGTCGAAGACCTCAGACGGCAGGTAGAAAGAGTCGTCGTTGCGCGCCGCGTCGAAAGCCTTACCCATTTCGGCTGCGCCGTGGCTCAATTCGTCCATCTGGCGGTACATGCCGGACATGGTGCTGTGCATCGTCAGCATCATCTGCTGCATGCTCTCCATGGTTGCGATCATGGGGGGGAACTGCGCGATCATCTCCGGTATCAGGGCGTTCAAGTCGGTCATACCCTTGATCATCCGATCCATCTGGTCGGTCATCGCGTCGATCCCGTCGACGGAATCGGACACCGACCGCAGAGCCCAGCACACCGGGATGTCGAAGCAGTGCGGCTCCCAGTGGAAGTAGTTGCGGATCGGTCGGAAGAAATCCTCGAAATCCGCCAAACTGTCCCGCGCGTCGCGAACGGCGGTCTGCATGTCATCCATGTCGACGACGAGACCGTCGCCCACTCCGGCCATTCGGGACATCGAAGCCTGCATCCGCTTCATGATCGCCACCGTGTTGCCCAACGACTCGGCCTGAGCTTTCATATCGTCGATGCGGTCAAACATCAACTTCATGTTCTGTTGTAGACCGACGCCCTGCATACTCATCATGAAGGGTATCGAGGTGTGCTGGATCGGTGCACCATCCGGCCGGGTGATCGCCTGCACCCGCGCAACACCTGGCACGCGGAAAATGGCTTTGGCGAGCTTGTCGATCACCAAGAAGTCAGCCGGGTTGCGCAGGTCGTGGTCGGCCTCCACCAGCAGAACCTCAGGATTCATCCGGGCCGCCGAGAAGTGCTGCTCGGCGGCCGCATAGCCCGCATTGGCCTCGATGTCGCCGGGGATGTATCGGCGATCGTTGTAGCTGGGTTGGTAGAACGGCAGTGCTATCAGTCCGACCAGGGCCGCCGCCAGTGACGCGAGCAGAATCGGTGCGGGCCACCGCACCACCGCGGTTCCGATGCGACGCCAGAAGCGAATTCGTATGGCACGCTTGGGCTCCAGCAGGCCGAACCGACTGGCGACGGTGACCGCAGCCGGGCCCAGGGTCAACGCAACACTCAAGGCCACCAGCATGGCTACTGCGGTCGGCACGCCGAGGCTCTGCAAATACGGCATTCGGGTCAGGCTCATACACAACGCGGCGCCGGCGATCGTCAGCCCCGAAGCCAACACAACGTGCGCAGTGCCGTGCCACATCTCGTAGTACGCCGATTCGCGGTCGACCCCCGCGGCGCGCGCTTCCTGGTAGCGGCCGATCAAAAAGATCGCGTAGTCGGTCCCGGTCGCGATAGCCATGGCGACCACGAGGTTGACCGCGAACGTTGACAGCTCGACGACCCCGAGATAGCCGATCACGGCGGCGACACCGGTCGCCGCCGACAGCTGAATACCGACCACACCGAGCAGCACCAGAACGGTTGGGACCGAACGGAAGAAGAACAACATCAGCACGATGATCACCGTGAACGTAGCAATCTTGATCGTTCTGACCGTGCGTTCAGCAGAGTGGATCAGGTCCGCCTGCAGTGCCGCCGGACCGGTGACATACACCTTCACACCGGGCGGCGGCGGGCGCGCATCCACAGCCGCCCACACCGCCCCGACCGACTCGTTGGCCAGTGTGTCGCCGATGTTCCCGGAGAGGTACAGCTGAAGGTAGGCGGCCTTGCCGTCCGGGCTCTGAGCGCTGCCTTCGGTCAGCGGATCACCCCAGAAGTCCTGGACATTCTGGACGTGGGCGGTATCGGCCCGCAGTCGCGTCACCAGGTCGTCGTAGTACTCGTGAGCATCGGCCCCCAGCGGTTGTCGACCCTCCAGGAGGATCAGCGCGACGCTGTCGGACCTGGACTCGCCGAACACCCGGCCCATCTCCTTTATCGCCTGCAGTGACGGGGCGCCGGCGGGATTCATCGACACCGAGTTATCGGCCGCGACTTGTTGAAGCGAAGGAACCAGGATGTTGATGAGGACGATGATCGCCAGCCAACCCAACATGATCGGGATCGCCAGGCGACGGATCCAGCGCGCCAGCAATGCGTGCTCGGTGCGCACCTCTCGCGACGATGGGCGAAACACCCGGGTGGTCACGCGGACTTCGCAATGCAATACACGTATGCACTCACGGCGCTGGAGGTCCGTTCATCCTTGACCTCGCCGTCAGACGAGATACGGCAGCCGAGGAAATCGCTGTTTCCCTGCGCGATGATGTTGGCCACCATCGACGGTGCGTCCGTTTCGACGTCAATCGACCAGGGCAGTGCGACGTCGTTGAGCTGCTGAGCTTCGCCGGCCGGGTCCATGTAGTTGATGTCGGCGATGGTGCCTGGTGCGCCGAAGATCTCGTATCGCACGCGCTTGGGGCCCGAGCTGCTGACGCTACCCGCGGGCGTGCTATCAGCGTAGGTCGGCAGCTGCTGCGAGCCGAACATCCCGCGAACCCGCGACACCGCGAAACCACCGACGGCAAACACCACCGCCAGCACCAGCGGCAACCGCGCTCGTTTCAGAACGGTGACGATCTCAGTACACCCCCCAGGGCTCCGGCGTTGTTGATTAGCAGGCTTGTGAGCTGGGGAATTGTGGATTGAGGAGGTCTAGGCGGCGGTTGGCGGTCAAAGCGGTGATCCGGCAGGCTTCGGCGATGTTGTCGGCGCCGTTGAGGCGGTGCAGATTGATCGCGGTGTTGCGTAGCGTTGCTAGGACCTGTGCGCCGTTTCCGGTATGTGCCCTTTGACGGTCTTCGTCGAAGGTGACGTCGCGTATCCAGTGCAGGCTGTTCTCGATTCCCCAGTGTTGACGCATCCAGGTCATGATCGCGGTAGGGCGGGCGTGCTCGAACGGCAGGCTGCAGATGGCATAGACCACCTCCACGCTGCGCTGGTCGGTGGCGGTGATCAAGCGTTCACGAGTGATCCGGATGATTTGTTTTGCGTAGGGGAAGCCGATTCCTCGTACAGCGGTGATGATTTGCAGGGTGCGGGTCTCGACACGGCCGTGGCCGCGGGAGTCGTCGGTAGCGGCTGCGGGCACCTCGGCCCAGGGCAGCGCGGTGATACGCGCAAGTATTTTGGCTTGGTTGGACTTGACGATCATCAGGTAGTGCGACTTCAAGGTGGCGCAGATCAACTTCGCGGTGACGACCTGGGTATGCATCGCATCCACGGTGACCAGCCACCGCAAGCTACCCGGCAGCAGCGTGAGCAGGGCACGTACGCAGGGAATTTCATTGCTTTTCTCGGCGACAGCGAGTTGACCGAGCACCAATCGGGCACGGTGGGCGAACACCGACACGAGATGCGTGGCTGTCGCTTTGGCGCGTAAAGCACCACGCAGCATCTTGCCGTCCAACGCGATCGGCACCAATCCACTGGGGTCGCTGCTGGCCACGTGTGCAGTGAAGTAACTGCCCATCCTGGCGTTGAGGTCGGCGGGGTCTAGCCGAGACAAAACATCGCGGAAGGTCTTCTCACTGGGCCGCCGGAACCGGACCCCTAATTAGGCCAACACATCATCGGGAGCGGTGGCCGCCCATGTGGCAAAACCAGCATAGCCGCGCATCCCCGCGGCAGTGGCCAGAACCGCGATCGCCAACAAAGCCATCAGCGAATACCTCCGACCGCGTGGGTCCCTCGGGTCTGGCACCGAGACCAACACACCGAGAAACTCCGATCCGATGAGCTCACTGCGCTCACCAGGACTCCAGCGGTCGAACACCTCTGGAACCGACGACACAGGCAATACTGAAACGGTAGGCACGGGCAACTCCAGACCAACGACGAACAGTAACCAACTCGATCGTTCTCCAGATAGCCCGTGCCTACACTCCGGCCCCAATAGCGCGGCACCAAAGATCATCAACCCAGCTCACAAGCCTGCTAATCAACAACGCCGGAGCCCTGAGCATGTGTCCGTGTGGAACGCAGAGTTCCTGTTGACGACGGGGTGGTTTCAAGTCAACGTCGCAACACCGGCGGATTCTGCGAGGCTAACTGGGCGGCGAATAGGTCGGCGGGACAACGGTCTCGAAGCGGACGGTGATTGAGGTCGTCCTCGACGGCCTGCAGGTGCGCTGGCGGGTGACTGATAGGCGTCACGCCCTTCGGGAAGTAGTCGCGCAGCAGTCCGTTGGTGTTCTCGTTGCTACCCCGTTGCCAGGGTGATCGGGAATCGCAGAAGTACACCGGCGCTCCACGCTCCTTCGTGGTGCCAGATGGCGTGCCATCTCGGTGCCCTGGTCCCAGGTGATAGACCGCATGAGAGCCGTCGGCAGATCCTGTATGCGGGCTACCAGGGCTCCGTGTAGCGAGTCGGAGTCGGCGCGGGGCAGGTGTAGCAGTCGTAGCATTCGGTTCTGACGCTCGACTAGCGTGCCGATCGCTGAGTGGTGGTTGTCACCGATGATGAGGTCACCCTCCCGGTGCCCTGCCTCTGATCGGTCGACGGGCGGGAACAGCCGGTCGTGGATGGTCAGCATCGGCTGTTGGAAACGGCCGCGCCGGCGCTGTTGGCGGTGGTGTGCTCGG
Organism: Mycobacterium liflandii; assembly: GCF_022354805.1. Taxonomy (NCBI): domain Bacteria; kingdom Bacillati; phylum Actinomycetota; class Actinomycetes; order Mycobacteriales; family Mycobacteriaceae; genus Mycobacterium; species Mycobacterium liflandii. Next base: position 4,194,690 of record NZ_CP023138.1, read on the forward strand.
CGGTGATCTCGACCGGTGCGCAACGGTGAGCGTCGGTGCGGTGCCAAACGCGAGGGGCGCAGGAACCGCGAATTCGGTTGATGCACAGCTTGGTAGATGCTTTCGTGGCACAGCCGCATCTAGGGGTCGTCGGGGAAGCGCAGCCGGAGATGACGGCTGATCTGTTGCGGGCTCCACCGCTGAGCAAGCAGCTCGCCGATCACGGCGCCGAGCTCACTGTTCGTGTCCACTCGGCGCCGATGCTGACGTGCTCTCCGCACGGTGGCGCGGCGATGGGCGACGCCCTGGCCCCTTCTTCACCCGACGCGACAATGCCAACACAACCTCCAGAATCTAGAGAAGTGTTGCGATCGTCCCTGGAAACCACCAGGCTTGGTAGTCAATCCGAAACGCACGCACCGATTGTGGAAAGACGAACGGCTGCAACGTCGGCCGAAGACCCGCAAGTGCATGCGCCTGGGCCCTGGCGCGGGGGCCACAGCGCCAGGGCCGCGGCCCGCCCCGATCATGTGTGGGCGCTGGACTATCAGCACGACCTGACCGTCGATGGCCTTCAGCTGCGCTTCTGCAACGTCATTGACGAGTTCACCCGCGAGGCGTTGGCCATCCGGCCACGACGATCCTGGAACGCCGATCATTCTGATGGGCTGATCCTGACCACGGGCCGCAAGCCCGAACACATCCGGATGGCCAACGGACCCGAACTGACCAGTCACACCCTGGCTGATTGGGCTCGCTTCGGCGCGGTAGGCACCATTCTTATCGAATCCGGCGCACCGTGGGAAAACGGGCATTTGCGAATCCTTCAACGGGCGCTTTCGCGACGAATTCCTGACCACCGAAACCTTCGGTAGTCTGCTCGAAGCCCAGGTTCTCGCCGAGGACTGGTGCACCGAATACACCACCGACCGACCTCACAGCGCATTGAACGACCTCACCGCCAAGGCCTTCCGAAATGCACCGGGAAACCACCAACCAAAAGCTCTCATAGAAGTCGGCCCGGAAGCTGGGGCCCCGTCAACCGAAGTCCCGCCGAGCTTTTCGCCCTCTTGCTAGACTCGCCAGGCCATCATGTGTTGCGACGATGACTGGGACCCACCTTGCCGCGCTCTAGTCAGTATTCGGCTGCCGCCGACCCGGTTTGTGGACAGCAGCTCCGTCGATTCGGGGACAGGGCAGGGCTCCGGCGTTGTTGATTAGCAGGCTTGTGAGCTGGGTTGATGATCTTTGGTGCCGCGCTATTGGGGCCGGAGTGTAGGCACGGGCTATCTGGAGAACGATCGAGTTGGTTACTGTTCGTCGTTGGTCTGGAGTTGCCCGTGCCTACCGTTTCAGTATTGCCTGTGTCGTCGGTTCCAGAGGTGTTCGACCGCTGGAGTCCTGGTGAGCGCAGTGAGCTCATCGGATCGGAGTTTCTCGATGTGTTGGCCTCGGTGCCAGACCCGAGGGACCCACGCGGTCGGAGGTATTCGCTGATGGCTTTGTTGGCGATCGCGGTTCTGGCCACTGCCGCGGGGATGCGCGGCTATGCTGGTTTTGCCACATGGGCGGCCACCGCTCCCGATGATGTGTTGGCCTAATTAGGGGTCCGGTTCCGGCGGCCCAGTGAGAAGACCTTCCGCGCTGTTTTGTCTCGGCTAGACCCCGCCGACCTCAACGCCAGGATGGGCAGTTACTTCACTGCACACGTGGCCAGCAGCGACCCCAGTGGATTGGTGCCGATCGCGTTGGACGGCAAGATGCTGCGTGGTGCCTTTACGCGCCAAAGCGACAGCCACGCATCTCGTGTCGGTGTTCGCCCACCGTGCCCGATTGGTGCTCGGTCAACTCGCTGTCGCCGAGAAAAGCAATGAAATTCCCTGCGTACGTGCCCTGCTCACGCTGCTGCCGGGTAGCTTGCGGTGGCTGGTCACCGTGGATGCGATGCATACCCAGGTCGTCACCGCGAAGTTGATCTGCGCCACCTTGAAGTCGCACTACCTGATGATCGTCAAGTCCAACCAAGCCAAAATACTTGCGCGTATCACCGCGCTGCCCTGGGCCGAGGTGCCCGCAGCCGCTACCGACGACTCCCGCGGCCACGGCCGTGTCGAGACCCGCACCCTGCAAATCATCACCGCTGCACGAGGAATCGGCTTCCCCTACGCAAAACAAATCATCCGGATCACTCGTGAACGCTTGATCACCGCCACCGACCAGCGCAGCGTGGAGGTGGTCTATGCCATCTACAGCCTGCCGTTCGAGCACGCCCGCCCTACCGCGATCATGACCTGGATGCGTCAACACTGGGGAATCGAGAACAGCCTGCACTGGATACGCGACGTCACCTTCGACGAAGACCGTCAAAGGGCACATACCGGAAACGGCGCACAGGTCCTAGCAACGCTACGCAACACCGCGATCAATCTGCACCGCCTCAACGGCGCCGACAACATCGCCGAAGCCTGCCGGATCACCGCTTTGACCGCCAACCGCCGCCTAGACCTCCTCAATCCACAATTCCCCAGCTCACAAGCCTGCTAATCAACAACGCCGGAGCCCTGGACACATGCTTACCCTCCCGACAACACCGGCGCGTTGCCAGGCCAGGACGCCCTTGGTACCTTGCACCACCAGCGGCGGCTCAGCTGCTTTGCAGCCGTGAGTCGACGATCTGAAAGGCAGGCGATAGATGATCAATCGGGAGAGCACGGACGAGATCGGCAGCGATTCTTCGAGCCCGACCGTTCTCGACGTGCAGGGTTCCGGTGTCCAACCGCCGGTGGCCACTCGAGTCCGCCGGGCGTTCTGGCTGCTGGAGCGCTTCGCCCCCGCATTGGGGTCGCGGTGGGCGACCGAGCTGTGGTGCACCCCGCCGGTCCTGGAGTCAAGTTTGCGCATGCCGCCCGGCGTTCCGCCCGGCCAGCCACTGGAAGCGCACTGGAACGGGCATCGCATCGTCGGGGAAGCCTGGGGCGAGGGGCCACCGGTCTATCTCGTGCACGGCTGGGGCGGGCGTCGCCCGCACCTCGGCATGTTCATCAAACCTCTCGTCAAGTCCGGTCATCGCGTCATCGCGTTCGATCTGCCCAGCCATAACGAGTCCGATCCGGGCGCACTGGCACCGGGTCGCACCACCGCCATCGAGTGCGCCGAAGCGGTTGCCGCGATCATCCGAGAGCACGGGCCGGCCCGCGCTGTCGTCGCCCACTCGCTCGGGGCCAACGCGACCGTATTCGCGGCGGCATGGGGCACGACGGTCGGGCGTTTGGTGTTTCTCGCGCCAATGGGAGAGTGCCCGATCTATCTGGATCTCTTCGCCGCGCGCCACGGCTTCGGCCGACGGATACGCGCCGGCCTGCAGCGCCGTCTTGAACGCCGTATCGGCATGCCTTTAGAGGACACCAACATGGTCCGGGTGGCCGCTCGGACCGACTATCCGCCGATGCTGCTCATCCACGACCCCGATGACCCCGAGACTCCATATGCGACGAGCGAAAAGATTGTTGCGTCCTGGCCAGGCGCGCGTTTGATGACGACACGGGGACTCGGCCGCCTGGCGCATTTCCGGATCCTGAGGCACAGCCCCGCGATTCGTGCGGGCGTCGAATTCATCGGTCCCGCACCGGTTTAAGCATGCCGGGGGACCCTGCCCGATCGGGGTTATCGCTGGTCGTCGGGGCGGCGTTGTCAGGCTGTGTGAATGCCGTGCTGATGCACAGTCGGCGCACACGATCCGGTAGTTGGTCGCGGTCGGCGGTTACACAGCGGCGACGTTGTGTGCAGTGCGGGCCCCCTCATCAGGATGACGATGACCGCGCACATATGGGCGACGGCGTCTTGGCCGCGGACGAATCGGCGAATCGGCCCGCTGCCACCCCACCTCCGCTCGATCGAGTTCGGGCTGGTGGTGAGGTCGTCATCACCGACCGCGGGATTACGGTCGCGCGACTCACTGCGCTGGACAACGCAGGCATCTTGGAGCGACTCACGGCCGAAGGCGTGATCGGCAAGGCCACCGCGCAACGGCCGGTCGCTGACCGGTGCCACTCGTCTACTTCGACGCCAGCACCTTCGTCAAACTTCTCACCACCGAGACAGGGGGTTCGCTGGCGTCCGTGCCATGGGCCGGCTGCGACGCCGCATTGTCCGCCCGCCTGGCCTACCCAGAAGTCCGCGCCGCACTCGCCGCAGCAGCCCGCAATCACGACCTAACCGAATCCGAGCTCGCCGAAGCCGAGCGTGACTGGGAGGACTTCTGGACCGCCACCCGCCCCGTAGAACACACCACGACGGTTGAACACCACGCCGACCACCTCGCCCGCGCCCACGCGTTACGCGGAGCCCAGGCTGTCCATCTGGCCAGCGCGTTGGCAGTCGGCGCCCCAGGCCTGATCATCGCCGCATGGGACCGACGCCTGCACACCGGAGCCCAAGCCGCCAGGTGCCGAGTAGCCCCCGCCCAACTCGACCCCTAGCCCACCGCCCCGATATCGGAGTGAGTCAACCCCAGCACGGACGACGATCAGGTACCGATTCGCCAGGTCTCGACCCGTGTCGCAGTTCAGGTTCGCGACAACAGCATCAGCTTCTCGAGGTAGTCGGACAGGCTCAATCCGAGCCAATAAGCCGCGCTAGCCAACAAGATCGGGCTCGAGCCACGGCATGGCGCGCTATTCGGCGCTGTCGTCACGCTTAGCGTCGGCGGACACCGTCGATTCTTCCGCAGTATCGGAGCCCGCGTCTGTGCCCTCTGCGTCCTCTTGGCCCTCGGTGTCCTCGGAGCCCTCTTCGACGTCCTCGACATCTTCGGCGGCCGGTTCCGCCTCGGCGTCATCGTCAGGGTATTCGACGTAGTCGGCCTCGCCGTCGGCATCGGCTGGCTGTTCGGCCTCATCCTGGTCTTTGCTGGCCGCCTCACGTTGCTGACGCTCCCTGAGGGCGTCAACGATCAGCAAAACCACACCCAGTGCACTGGCGCCGATGCACACCCACGCCACCAGCTGATTGCTGGTGACCACCGCGAACACCAGCGCAACGAGCCCAATGAGGGCTAAAACGAGGGCAATGATCAGCATCGGTCATCCTCCGGCCGGCGGGCAGCGACTGCCAAAACCTACCAGGGTTTGCGCGCCAGCCGGCCAGCCCGGCCCGTGTCCCGGCTAGTTGTTGCCCCGGTTGAATTGCTCGAACCCGCCGGCGTCCGCGCTCGAATCGACCGGCGCGGCCGATCCGCGCTGACCGAGTTCCTCGAGCTGGGACTCCAGGTAGGTCTTGAGACGGGTCCGGTATTCGCGTTCGAATGTCCGCAGTTGCTCGAGGCGGCCTTCCAGCACGGTGCGCTGCTGGTTGATGGTGCCCATGATCTCGGAGTGCTTGCGCTCGGCATCGGCCTGCAGGGCGTCCGCCTTCTCCTGGGCCTGCCGCAACTGGCTCTCCGACCGGGCCTGCGCATCCGCGAGCATCCCATCGGCGCGCTGCCGGGCTTCGGTGACCGTTGTCTTGGCCGTGTGCCGGGCCTCGCTGAGGATTTGGTCGGCGTTGGCGCGGGCGTCGGACAGCATCTTGTCCGATTCGGCCTTAGCTGTGCTGGTGAGGCGGTCGGCGGTGTCTTGCGCCAGGCTCAGCACCCGGGCCGCCTTCATGGCCTGTTCCTCGTTGGTTGCCGCCGAGGCCACAGGCGCAGCGGGCTTTGCCGGCTCGGGCTCCGGCTCGTACACGGGCATGGCTTGGGTGGGCTGAGCGGTCACAGCAGCCCCGCCGCCAGCACCCGCGGCCAGCTCCTGGTCCAGCTCAGCGATCCGTTGACGCAGATCCGAATTCTCTTCGATCAGTCGAGTGAGCTCGTTCTCCACCAGGTCAAGGAAGGCGTCGACCTCATCTTCGTTGTACCCGCGCTTGCCGATAGGCGGCTTACTGAACGCCACATTGTGGACGTCGGCAGGTGTAAGCGGCATTGTTTGTCCCCTCAAGTTCCTGGACGGTCAAACGATCTGGAAAGTGTAGAACGAACTGGCAGCAGTCGCTCAACTGCCGTCCATCCTGTCACACCAGACTCGGCGGTTGCCGATTGGACTAAATAAATAAGGACCAATTTCAAACTCTCAGGCAAATAAATCACATTCCTTAGATTTGAAAATCATGCCGGCCAAACTTGTCGCCAAATCGTGGCCGAACCGTCTCTCAACTAAGTCCAAATGGCGGCAGGGGCCACTCAGGCGGCGGCACCGAATGCCAGCTGCATCCCGATGAAGGCCACCAGCAGCAGCACCATGATGGAGAGATCGAAGCGCACCGCGCCGATGGTCAGTTGCGGGATCAGCCGGCGCAGCAGCTTCACCGGAGGATCGGTGATCGACATGATGATCTCGAGGATCACCACCGTGAAACCGGTGGGGCGCCAGTCACGACTGAACGAACGAATGAACTCGACGACAACCCGAGCGATGAGCAGCAGCCAGAAGATGAACAGCGCAAACCCGAGAATCTGGAAAAACAGCACCAACGAGAGCCTGACCTTACCGATTCGGATACGAGGACGCCGCCCGTGCGGTCGGCAAGCGCAAGCCTACCGACCAGCCCAACGGCACACATCGCATAGGTTCACCGCAGCCGGCCCCGACGAGCGGACAGCCCGTCAGGCCGAGCTGCGACCTGCCGGGCTGAACAGCAGCAGATTTGTCTATTGGTAAGCGTAGAAGCCGGTTTCGGCGATCCGACGACGCTCCTCCGGGGTTACGTCCACGTCTGCGGGCGAGAGCAGGAAGACCTTGGTGGCAACCTTGTCGAACGATCCGCGCAGCGCGAAGGCCAAACCGGCCGCGAAGTCGACCAGCCGCTTGGCGTCGGCGTTGTCCATCGACACCAAGTCCATGATCACCGGCGTGCCGTCGCGGAACCGCTCACCAATGGTGCGTGCCTCGCTGTAATCCTTGGGGCGCAGTGTGGTGATCTTCGACAACGGATGACCTTCCTCGAACATCATCGCCATCCGGCGCGGGTCCATCGCCAGCGAGCCGCGGGTGGGGTTGCGCAACCACGACCCGAAGCGCGGCCGGGCCATATCGGCCCGGTCGAACTCGCGCGGCTGGAATCGCGCTTCATCAGGGTATCCACCCCGATAGCCGCCCGGCGGTGGATAGTCGGCCGGCTCGCCTCGCAAATCGGCGCGCATACCGGCACGAGGATCGCGGCGCGGGTCTTCGAAATCGCGCCCTTCATAACGACCGTAATCATCCTCGACTCGAGGACGCGAATAGCCGCGGGAAGGCCCGCGGTCGTCGTAATACTCGTCGTCGTAATCCTCCATCGGAGCCATACCGAAGTAGGCCTTGACCTTGTGCAGAGTGCTCATCGCTGACCCCTTCTAGCCCTGGGATATTTGTTGTCTGTGATGAAGGTGTGACTACAGTGACTTTTCACGGTGACCGTAACCGCCGCGAACCCAATAGCGCGGTACCGACACGCACACACGTCGATCCATGTTTCACGGCGATCTCGAGGTCATCGGACATACCGGCGGAAAGTCGCACCGCCGTAGGGAACGACTCGAGCACTCGACTGTGTTCGGATTGCAGCCGCTCAAAGGCCTTTTCCTGGTCCCAATCGCGGGGCGGAACACCCATCAAACCGATCAGCTCGAGGCTCTGCGAATCGCTGACCTGGGCGCAGATCCGGTCCACCGCACCGGGGTCGGTCATGTCGACACCGCCGCGGGAGACGTCGCCGTCAAGGCTCACTTGGACATACACGCGCAACGGATTGCCGCGCCGACGATCGGCTATCGCCGTGGTTATCGCTCGGTCCAGCGCTGTCACCAGTTGGGGGGTGTCGATCGAGTGAGCGGTGTGTGCCCAGTTTGCTAGCGAACGCACCTTGTTCCGCTGAATCTGGCCCACCATGTGCCACTGAATCCCCCGCGATCCCGACCGCATGGGAGCGGAAAACATCCGGGCCAGCTCGGCGACCTTTGCCGAAGCCTCCTGGTCCCTCGACTCCCCCACGGCTCGGCAACCCAGTCGCGCCAAGATGGCAACATCGGTCGCCGGGAAGAACTTGGTAATCGGCAGCAGCTCGATTTCACTGACCTTGCGCCCCGCCGCCTCGGCGGCCGCGGCGAGTCGCGACCGCACCACCGCCAACGCGTGCGTCAGTTCTGACTGACGCTCCCCTTGCGCTGAAATGTCCACGACCATCGCGGTCATTCCATCCACACCAGCGACGCCAGCCGCCCCGTGGGCGCACCGCGTCGATGGCTGAAAAGGGTCGGGTCCGCCACCGTGCAACGGGGGTCGACATCGATGGACTTCACACCCAAGTCCCCCAGCTGGCGGGCAATTCCGGCGCGCAGGTCCAGCGCGGCCGTCCCGGCGGCACTGGTGGTCCGGCTGCCCGGCAACGCCGCCTCGACCTCGTCGGCCATCGCCGCGGGAACTTCGTAGTTGCGCCCGCTGGCCGCCGGACCCAGGAATGCCGAAATGTCACCGGGCTGCGCGCCCAGCGCCTGCATGGCCTCCACCGTGCGCGCCACGATGCCGCGCTGTGCGCCCACCCGGCCGGCATGGACGGCCGCGGTGACGCCCGCCCGCGCGTCGGCCATCAACACCGGCACGCAGTCGGCGGTCAGCACCGCCAACGCCAGGCCGGGAACCTTGGTCACCAACGCGTCGGTGTCATCGAAAGCGTTGTCGCGCGGCGCGTCGACCACCTCAACCCGGTCACCGTGGACCTGGTTCATCCACACCACTCGTTCGGTGGGCATACCGATGGTGGCGGCCAGCCGGGCTCGGTTGGCCGCCACGGAGGCCGGGTCATCACCGACGTGGTCACCGAGGTTGAAGGAGTCGAAAGGCGGCTTGGACACACCGCCCTTCCGAGTGGTAGTCACCCGGCGGATTCGAACGCTCACCCCACCAGTATCCGGATTCGACTGCCGACCAGGTTGCGGCGCGGTCCGGCCGCGGCCGGTTTGTCGCGTTCTGGCAAGCAAATTGAGACCCTCAACGGCGCATGAAGGGTGGCACATCGACGTCGTCGTCATCGCCGCCAATGCTCAACGTCGCACCATTGGTATGCAGCGGCACGCTGACCGCGTCGACCGGCTCGAACAACGTCGAGCTGAGCTTGCCCGCCTTGGCCGACTCGATCCGATGCGCGCCCCGGTCTCCCCGGGTGCGGCGCCGGTCGCGCCCGCCACGGGCTTGCGGCCCGGTCCACTGGCGTCGAAGCCCGCTGCGATCACGGTCACCCGCACCTCGTCGCCCAGCGAATCGTCGATGACGGTTCCGAAGATGATGTTGGCGTCTGGGTGGGCGGCATCCTGTACCAATGACGCCGCCTCGTTGATCTCGAACAGGCCCAGGTCGCTGCCACCGGCAATCGACATCAGCACGCCCTGGGCGCCCTCCATCGACGCTTCCAACAGCGGCGAATTGATGGCAATTTCGGCGGCTTTGAGTGATCGACCATCGCCGCGGGCCGACCCGATGCCCATCAGTGCGGTACCGGCACCAGACATGATGCCCTTGACGTCGGCGAAGTCGACGTTGATCAGGCCTGGCGTGGTGATCAGGTCGGTGATGCCCTGCACACCGTTGAGCAGCACCTCGTCGGCGCTACGGAACGCGTCCATCAGGGATACGGCGGCGTCACCCATCTGCAGCAGCCGGTCATTGGGGATCACGATGAGGGTGTCGCAGCTTTCCCGCAAAGCCGCTATACCGTTCTCCGCCTGGTTGCTGCGGCGCTTGCCCTCGAAGGAGAACGGCCGGGTCACCACGCCTACGGTCAAAGCACCAAGCTTGCGCGCGATGCTGGCCACCACGGGCGCACCGCCGGTGCCGGTGCCACCACCTTCGCCGGCGGTGACGAACACCATGTCGGCGCCGCGTAGCAGCTCCTCGATTTCATCCTTGGCGTCTTCGGCGGCTCGGCGTCCGACCTCTGGGTCGGCACCGGCGCCGAGTCCCCGGGTCGAGTCACGGCCGACGTCGAGCTTGACATCGGCATCGCTCATCAACAACGCCTGCGCGTCGGTGTTGATCGCGATGAACTCCACGCCTTTGAGGCCCTGTTCGATCATGCGGTTGACAGCGTTGACGCCGCCACCACCGATACCAACGACCTTGATGACAGCCAAGTAGTTATGCGGGGGGGTCATCATTCGTCTTCCTCCCTGACGGGCTCAGTTCTCCTGCGGTGTGTCTGCTTGCAAAACCCTCAACCTCAACCATAGAGTTAGAGTTATGTCAAGTAGTTCCGCGTAACCAGAACCGTATGGGTACGACGGGAACTAGCCGTGCAGGCGCGCCGACGCGTCATGCGCATTTTTTTGTGCCCTACCGCTGAGCACGGCGTCAGGTCGGGCGCCGAATGCGAATCGGGTCGGGCTCTCGCGGCGGGTTGCGGACTACTTCACGGTCGGCAGATCGGGGCTGGACACGTCGTAGGTCCGCCCTGGCTGCGTCAATAACGCCGCTAGCTTCTCCGCCTTCTCCTCGGCACAATCGGTGGTCCCCCAGATCACCACTCGCCCGTCGGCGAGCGTCAGAGTGATCGATGACACAGACGGAGCAGCGATCCGGCCCACTTGGCCGGCGACCTCGGGACGCAGCGCGGTCAATACCGCCAACGCAGCCAGCGTGGCGGGATCGGTCGGCCCCGGATCATCGACGTCGAGGTAGGGCAGCGCGGGTGGCGGCGGACCGGTCGCAAAATCCACCCCGTCGCGGTCGAACAGGTGCGGGCCGTCCGGGAAATCCTTCACCACCAGCGGCACCCGCTCCACAATGGTGATCCGGAGCGCCGATGGGTATTGGCGCTGCACCCGCGCACTGGCCACCCGACGGATCGTCGCTACTCGGTCGGCGACATCTTTGGTGTTGATCTGCAGTAACGGGGTCCCGGTCGGCACACTCGCCGCGCCGAGCACTTCCTCGCGGGTCACCGTGCCGACCCCCGTGACAACGACATCGCGAGCCGACATCGCCGGGGTGAAGTAGAGCACCAGCCCCAACCCCACACCCACCACCACCAACGCCACGGTGGCCAGCAGCATTTTCAAGCCGCGAACGACGCCACGAGCGACCGGCTGAGGTTCCTTGGCGACGTGGCCGCGAGCGCGCCGCTTGGCGTCGCGCCGAGCCTCCTCGATCGCGATCGCGCGAGCCTCGGCGGCACGGCGTTCGGCGCGTTCACGACGGGCGCGACGGCGTGGTCCCTCGAATTCGTCCTGATCCTCGGCTTGGTCCGCGGCCTCCTGCGGCTCCTGAGAATCGATGGCGATCGGTACGGTGGCCGGTTCGCGCTCGTCGTCCAGGTCGTCGGCGACCACGTCGGTCGATCGGCCGTCGCTAGCTTCGGTCACTGCAACACTCCTGGCCGTCCGGGTTCACTGCGATCGGCTCGCATCCGCAGCGCGGCCACGATCTCCGGTCCGAGCAGGGTGACATCTCCGGCACCCATGGTGACAACGACGTCGCCCGGTGCCGCGGCCGCGGCCACCACCTCCGCCACCGCAGAAAAGTCACGCAGATAGCGGACCGGCACGGTGACATGCTCGGCGACACTGGCTCCGCTGATCCCAGTCAGCGGTTGCTCGCGCGCGGCGTAGACGTCGAGCACGAACACCTCATCAGCGGCATCCAGAGCGCTGCCGAACTCGGCGGCGAAAGCCTTTGTCCGGGAATATAGATGTGGCTGAAATACCACCAGTAGACGCCCGCTGCCACTTTGGCGAACCACCGAGCGGACCGCCTCCAGGGTCGCCCTGACCTCGGTCGGATGGTGCGCGTAGTCGTCGAAAACCCGCACCGATTCCGCCGTCCCGACCAGTTCGAATCGCCGACGCACCCCCTCGAAACCGGCCAGGCCGTCGAGCACCTCGCCGACCGGGGCGCCGACCTCGATCGCTGCCAGCAGCGCACCCAGGGCATTGAGCGCCATGTGCCGCCCGGGCACCGAAAGCCGCATCGAGCGTGGGTCCGCCTCGCCTGCCAGCTGGATCTGCGCAACCGCTCCGGTGCCCCGCTGTTCCCACGACACCAACGTCGCGGCCAACGCGGCCCCGGCATGTCCGGCCGATCCGTAGCGCAGCACCCGAATGCCCAGCTCGGCGGAGCGTTCGGCCAGCGCCGCCGAGCCCGGGTCATCGGCACAGACCACCAGCGCTCCGCCGGGGGCGAGTCGCTCCACGAAAGCGTCGAACACCCCGACATAAGCCTCGGTGCTGCCATAGAAGTCCAGGTGATCGGCCTCGATGTTGGTCACCACGGCGACGTGGGGGTGTATTCCAACAGCGAGCCGTCACTTTCGTCGGCTTCGGCGACAAAGTAGTCGCCGCTGCCGTGGTGGGCGTTGGTGCCGGCCTCACCGAGTTCACCGCCCACCGCGAAGGAGGGGTCGCGGCCACAATGCTGCAACGCAACGATGACCATCGAGGTCGTGGTGGTCTTGCCGTGTGTGCCAGTCACCATCACGGTGGTGCGCCCGTCCATCAGCTTGGCCAACACAACCGGTCGCAGCATTACCGGTACGCCGCGGCGGCGGGCTTCGACCAGCTCCGGATTGGTCTTGGGGATGGCGGCGTGGGTGGTGATGACCGACGTAACACCACCCGGCAGCAAGTCCAGTGCGGACGCGTCGTGCCCGATCCGGATCAGCGCGCCGCGTGCCCGCAACGCGTGCACACCCCGCGATTCCTTGGCGTCAGAGCCCGACACCAAACCACCGCGGTCGAGCAGGATGCGGGCGATGCCCGACATCCCCGCTCCCCCGATGCCGACCATGTGCACCCGTTGCAGTTCGGGCGGCAATTGCTCGGCGGTCATCGTCGCCCTCCGACAGCTCGTCGCCGTGACGGAGCCAGACGCGCGATGTCCAATGCCGCCTGAGCCACCTGCGCCGCCGCGTCGCGGTGTCCGACCTGCGCGGCGGCCGCCGTCATCGCCGCCAGTCGCGGCGGGTCGGTGAGCAGGCCGGTCACTTCGCGAGCTACCAGCGCCGGCGTGAGATCGGCATCGGCAACCACCATGCCGCCGCCGGCGTTGACCACCGGGAGCGCATTGAGCCGCTGCTCGCCGTTGCCGATCGGCAGCGGAACGTAGATCGCCGGCAGTCCGACGGCCGATACCTCGGCTACCGTCATCGCACCGGAACGGCATATCACCAGGTCAGCAGCGGCGTAGGCGAGGTCCATCCGGTCCAGATAGGGCACCGCGACGTAAGGCGGGTCATCTTGGCCGGGGGTACGTGGCGCTAGGAGCTCTAGGACGTTTTTTGGCCCGTGCGCGTGCAGCACCGAAACACCCGACGCGGCCAGCTCGGCGGCAGCGGCAGAAACCGCCTTGTTGAGTGACACCGCGCCCTGCGATCCGCCGAACACCAGCAACACCCGGGCGTCGTCGGCGAAGCCGAAGTGAGCCCGCGCTTCCGCTCGCAGAGCCATGCGGTCAAGGGCGGTGATCGCTGCCCGGACCGGCACCCCGACTACCTCGGCACCCCGTAGCCCCGAATCCGGGACCGCCGAGAGCACCCGGTCCGCGGTCCGTAGACCGACCCGGTTGGCCAGCCCTGCCCTGGCGTTGGCTTCATGAATCACGACCGGGATCCGGCGCCGTAACCCGGGGATGCCGCGGGCGGCCAGGTAAGCGGGCAGCGCGACGTAGCCACCGAATCCGATGACGACGTCGGCATCGACCAAGTCGAGCACCGCCCTGGTCTCCCGGACGGCTCGCCACACCCGGAGAGGAAGCCGGGCCAGGTCGCCGCTGGGTTTGCGCGGCAGCGGCACTGGCGTAATCAGCTCGAGGTGATAACCGCGCGCGGGCACCAACCTGGTTTCCAGACCGCGCGATGTTCCCAAAGCGGTGATTCTGACATTCGGTTCCAGGACGCTGAGCGCATCGGCCACGGCCATCGCGGGCTCCACATGGCCCGCGGTGCCGCCACCGGCGAGCACAACCGACAATGCAGGACCGTGATTTACCCCGAGCCCGCCAGCCGGCTCCCTGACCGTGTCATTCACCCGTAACGCTGACCTTCCAATGCACGAACCCGCCCACTATGACGCTGACCGGCGTAGCGCTGCCCAGCCCCCTGCTGCCCGGACCGAGCGCCCGACCGATCTGGTCTGCGGGGCAACGCTGGCCGCAGCGGCTCCTCGGCGAGCCGAGTCGCCGCCTTGGGAGCCTTCCGCGCCGCCGCCTGCTTGGCCGGTGGCCGGGCAGCTGGTGGCTGCACGCGCTTACGGTCGCGGAACACCTCGAGGCGGGTGGGCGCATACGGCTTGGGTAGCGGGAGCCGCAGCATCCGATTCACTCTATCGTCGCGGCCCGCCCGTAACGCGGCAACCGCCTCCGGCTCGTGTCGTGCCGCGTTGGCGATGATGCCGATCATCGCAAGGGTGGTGGCCGTCGATGTCCCGCCGGCCGAAATCAGCGGCAGCTGCAACCCGGTGACCGGCAACAGGCCAATCACGTAGCCGATGTTGATGAACGCCTGGCCCAACACCCACAGCGTCACGGTGGCGGTCAACAACCGCAGAAACGGATCGGCCGAGCGGCGTGCTATCCGCATTCCGGTATAGGCGAACAGCCCGAACAGGCCGAGCAGTCCCAGCGCTCCGACCAGGCCCAGCTCCTCGCCGATGATCGCGAAGATGAAGTCGTTGTGGGCGTTGGGCAGGTAGTTCCATTTGGCCACGCCCTGGCCCAGACCGTCACCGAAGATGCCGCCGTGGGCCAGCGCAAACTTCGCCTGCCGCGCCTGGTAGCCCGAGTCTTGGGGATCGTTGTCGGGGTCGAGCCAGGAGCGCACTCGGTCCGACCGATAACCCGCGGTCATCGCTAGCACCCCCGCCGAGACAACAACGGCCGCAAATGAGCTCATGAAAACGCGCAGCGGCAAGCCCGCGTACCAGAGCAGGCCCAGCAAGATGATGCCCATCGATACCGTCTGCCCGAGGTCGGGCTGAGCCACGATCAGGGCCAGCGCGATCACCGCTGCCGGGACCAGCGGAATCAGCATCTCGCGCAGGGATGCCCGCTCCATGCGGCGGGTCGCCAGCAGGTGCGCACCCCAGACGGCGAATGCCATCTTGGTCAGCTCAGAGGGCTGCATCGAGAAGCCGGCCACCACGAACCATCCCCGAGAGCCGTTGGCTTCCTTGCCGATTCCCGGGATCAGCACCAGCACCAACAGCACGATGGTGAAGGCAAAGCCGGAGAACGCGATGCGCCGCAAAAAGCTCACCGACATGCGCAGACCGACGTAGCAACCGACCAGGCCTACCCCCGTCCACAGGACCTGCTTGCCGAAGATCACCCATGCCGATCCGTCGTCGTCATAGGACCGCACCCCCGAGGCCGACAGCACCATGATCAGTCCGAGGGTGGTCAGCAATGCAGCAACGGCGATGATCAGGTGAAACGACGTCATAGGCCGACCCAGCCAGGCACCGAAACGGGTGCGCGGACCCCGCTCCTCGGAGTTGGTTTGCCCCTTCGCGGCCTTGTCGCTCGCGTCAGCGGCTACCGGCTGCTCGGCAGCGGAGTCAGCCGAATCCGCTACCTCCGGGTCCGTGTCGGCCTGCAGGTCGGCATTCTCGGTATCGGTCTTGCCCCGGCGTAACAGCCGGGTCAGAGCGCTGGCCACTCCCGCCTACCGGACCGCGGCGCGCACGGCCGCCGCGAAGGCGTCGCCGCGATCGCCATAGCTGGTGAACTGGTCAAATGAGGCGCCGGCCGGTGCCAGCAGCACCGTGTCGCCGGACCTGGCCATATTGCGAGCCGCCGCCACCGCGGCACGCATCACGCGAGCGCCGAGGGAACCCCCAACATCGTCAACTTTTGTAACAGAAGCACCACACGCCTCACCCATATCAGCATCCTCGCTTGTCACAACCTGGACAACGGGGACATCGGGCGCGTGTCGTGATAACGCCTCGGCAACCTCTGCGCGATCTTGGCCGATGAGCACCGCCCCGACCAGCCGCGACGCCATCCGGGCCACCTCCGCGTCCACGGATGCGCCCTTGAGCAGTCCGCCAGCCACCCACACCACCCGTGGATAGGCCAGTACCGATGCCTCGGCAGCGTGCGGGTTGGTGGCCTTGGAGTCGTCGACGTAGGTGATGCCGTCAACGACCTCCACAACTTCGCTGCGGTGCCGGCCAACCTGAAACGAGGCGACCGCGTCGGCGATCGCATCGGCCGACACCCCGACCGCGCGAGCCAATGCGGCCGCGGCCAGGGTGTCGAGGACTCCCACCGGTCCCGGCACCGGGATAGAGGAGGCCGGCAACAGCACCAGATCGTCGGAGAAGGCCCGGTCGACGAGATGCCCGTCGCGCAGGCCCAACTCTCCGACCGCCGGCGTACTGATTCGGAAGCCGACGCGTACCGGAGCCGGCGCGGTGTCGCGCAGCGCGGCCGCGCGGCTGTCGTCGAGCCCTACCACCGCCACCCGACCGGTAAGCACCCGCGCCTTGGCTTCGGTGTAGGCCGCCATCGTGCCGTGCCAGTCGAGGTGATCTTCGGCGATGTTGAGGACCACGCCGGCCTCGGGCCGCAGCGATGGCGCCCAACGCAACTGGAAGCTCGACAACTCCACGGCCAACAGGTCCGCGGGCTCCTCGAGCACGTCCAGCACCGGGCTGCCGATGTTTCCGCACAGAACGCTGCGGTGTTGGCCGGCCACCAGCATGGCGTGCAGCATCGAGATCGTAGTGGTCTTGCCGTTTGTCCCGGTCACCACCAGCCAGCGACGCGGCGGTCCGTAGCAGCCCGCGGCATCCAATCTCCAGGCCAGCTCCACATCGCCCCAGATGGGCACGCCGGCGGCCGCCGCCGCGGCCAGCACGGGCGTGCTCGGCTGGAAACCGGGACTGGTAACTACCAGGGCATATCTTGATTCCGGGCTGGGTTCGGGCTGCGCCAGCTGCTGCACGGCGACCGACGGGTCCACGGTGGCGACCCCGCTCTCGGCGAAGGGACGCAGCATCGCCGGATCGTCATCACACATCGTTGGTATCGCACCGAAGCGGGTCAGTGCGGCCAGCACCGCGCGGCCGGTCACCCGGGCGCCGGCGACCAGCACCGGTGCGCCCGGCACCAGCGGGTCCAGCATGTCAGGCACCGATCGCGGCCAGCCATTCACCGTAGAACAGGGCCACGCCCAGACCACAGGTGATGGCGGTGAGCAGCCAGAAACGAATGATCACCGTGGTTTCGGCCCACCCGACCAGCTCGAAGTGATGGTGGAACGGCGCCATTCGGAATACTCGGCGCCCGGTGGTGCGGAAGGTCAGGATCTGCAGCACCACCGATGTGATTTCTGCGACGAACAGCGCCCCCAACACCACCGCCAGGATCTCGGTGCGGCTGGTTACCGAGAGTCCGGCGATGATGCCGCCCAGCGCGAGGGATCCGGTATCGCCCATGAAGATCTTGGCGGGAGCGGCATTCCACCACAGAAAGCCGATGCATGCACCGGCGGTCGCGGCGGCAATGAGCGTCAGGTCCAGCGGATCACGCACGTTGTAGCAGCCCAGCCCGGGTGCCGTGACACAGGCGTTGTGGTCTTGCCAGAAGGTGATCAACACGTAGGCGCCGGTGACCATCGCCATGCACCCAGCAGCCAGCCCATCGAGCCCGTCGGTGAAGTTGACCGCATTCGACCAGGCGCTGACAACGAGCACACAGAACAGCACGAACAACGCCGGCGTCAAGGTGACGGTGGCGATCTCGCGCACATAGGACAGTTCGGCGCTGGCCGGCGCCAACCCGGCCGGATTGCGGAACTGCAACACCAGCACCGCGAACAGCACGGCGGAGGTGATCTGCCCCACCGTCTTGGCCGTCTTGTTCAGCCCCAGGTTGCGCGACCTGCGGAGTTTGATCATGTCGTCGAGGAATCCGACGCCGCCCAGCGATGTCGCCAGGCCCAGCACCAGCAGACCCGATGCGGTGATTCCTTCGCCGTCAAAAGCCAGGCCGGCGAGGTGGGTACCGAAGTAGCCCGCCCAGATGCCGGCCAGAATCGCGACTCCACCCATCGACGGTGTTCCGCGTTTGCTGTGGTGGCTCGGTGGGCCGTCCTCACGGATCTGGTGACCAAATCCCTGCTTGGTGAACAGCCGGATCAAGGCCGGTGTCAGCAGGATGGAAACCGCCACCGCGATGGCGACGGCGATCATGATCTGTCTCATGAGTGCGCACTCCCGCGGTCTTGACAGCCTGCGTCTGCGCAAGCCAGCGCGTCGGCCAGCTCACCCAGGCCGGCCGAGTTCGAGGCCTTGATCAGGACGACATCTCCGGGTTGGATCTCCGCGCGCAACAATGCCAGGGCAGCGTCGCGGTCCGGGACGCTGACCGCCTCCGTGCCCCACGAACCCTCCATGACCGCTCCGTGGTACATGGCGCTCATCGACCTCCCAGTTCCCACGACAACGAGTCGAGACACATCTAAGCGCACGGCGAGCCTGCCGATGTGATCGTGCTCGGTTATCGCGTCCGCGCCGAGCTCAGCCATCTCGCCCAGCACTGCCCAACTGCGCCGACTTTGAGGCCGGACACCAGGCTGACTCGCGGCGGTCGACTCCGCCTCACCGCGGGCGATCCACGCCAGCGCCTGCAGCCCGGCGCGCATGGAATCCGGGTTGGCGTTGTAGGCGTCATCGATCACCGTCACCCCGTCCGGCCGGGTGCTCACCTGCATCCGGTGCCGCGACACGGGCCCCGCCTCGGCGAGTGCGGCCGCCACCTGCGACACGCTCGCGCCGCATTCGAGGGCCACCGCGCCGGCGCACAACGCGTTGGAGACCTGGTGGTCCCCGTACACCCCGAGTCGTACCTGGGCCGCGGCGTCACCGGCGTGCATGGTGAACTGCGGCCGGGCCAGCCGATCCAGCGAGACCGGTCCCGCCCAGACATCACCGGGACCGGCCCAGCCGGCTCCGGTGGCGGTGGCTCTACCCACCCGAACCACCCGGGCGGCAGTCACCTCGGCCATGGCCGCCACAGCCGGGTCATCCGCGTTGAGGATGACCACCCCGGATGCCGGGACGGCTTGCGGCAGCTCAGATTTGGTTTGGGCAATGATCTCGCGTGAACCGAACTCCCCCAGGTGTGCGGTGCCGACGTTGAGCACCACCCCAATGGCCGGTGGTGCCACCCGTGCCAGCGCGGCGATATTGCCGGGATGGCGTGCCGACATCTCCAGAATCAGGTAGTCGGTGCTGCGGGTGGCACGCAACACGGTCCAGGGATGCCCGAGTTCGTTGTTGAAGGACCCGGGTGGTGCGACGACCTCGCCCAAAGGTTTGAGCACCGCGGCCACCAGATCCTTGGTCGATGTCTTGCCCGACGACCCGGTGATCCCGATGATGGTCAGTCCGCCGGCCACCAGCTCCGCGGCCACCGCCTTGGCCAACTTGGCCAGGGCGGCCAGCACGGCCGCACCCGACCCGTCGGCGTCGTGCTCGAGCACCCCGGTCAACGCGTCGGCGGTCGAGTCCGGTTCGGGTGAAACCACGATCGCCGGGACCCCGACGGGGCGGGCGGCGAGCACGGCGACGGCACCGGCCGCGACCGCCGCCGCCGCGTGATCGTGTCCGTCGGCACGCGCGCCGGGCAGAGCCAGAAACAATCCGCCCGGGCCGACCGCCCGCGAATCGAACTCCACGGTCCCGGTGACCCGCCGTTGCTCAGCCTCTTGCGGCGAGATGTCGACCAGCGTCCCCCCGACAATCTCGGCGATCTCGGCGACGGTGTAGTCGATCATGTGCAGGACTCCAGCGCCTCTAAGGCTCGGGCCAGCTCCACCCGGTCGTCGAACGGACGCACTTCTGCGCCGCCACGCTGCCCGGTTTCATGCCCCTTACCCGCAATCAGCACCACGTCACCGGTGCGCGCCCAGTCGACCGCGTAGCCAATCGCCTCACCTCGGTCGGCAATCTCAACCACCTGCGCCGCCCCGCCGCTTTCGGCCGCCCCGGCCACAATCGTGCGTCGAATTGCCCCGGGATCCTCACCACGAGGATTGTCGTCGGTCACAACGACCAAATCGGCCAGCTCCGCGGCGATGCGCCCCATCGGTCCACGCTTGCCAGGGTCACGATCACCGCCTGCCCCGAAGACCACCGCCAGCCGGCGCTGCGGATTCCGCAGGGTGCTCAGCACCTCCCGCAGCGCGCCGGGTTTGTGCGCGTAGTCCACCAGCGCCAGGAAGTCCTGACCGCGGTCCACCTGTTCCAGGCGCCCAGGCACCCGGGTTTCCCGCAACCCTGGCGCAGCCTGCTCCGGCGAGACCCCGACAGCATCCAGAATCGCCAGCGCCAGTAGGCAATTGGACACGTTGTAGTGTCCGGGCAACCCAATGCGCACCCGATGCCCCACGCCGGCAGGATCGAGCGCGGTGAATTCTTGCCCTCCGGCCCCCACCGGGGCCACATCGGTTGCGCGCCAGTGCGCCGGCTGACCTGTGGCGCTGACGGTGATGGCGACACCGGCTCTATCGGCCATCGCACGACCGGCCTCGTCATCAATGCAGACGACCACGCTGTGGCCACGCAGCGCCGAGGCAGGATCGAACAGCAATGCCTTGGCTTCGAAGTAGTCAGCCATCGTGGGGTGAAAATCGAGATGATCGCGCGACAGATTGGTGAAGCCGCCGACCGCGAACCGGATGCCATCCACCCGGCCCAGGGTCAGCGCGTGACTGGACACCTCCATTACCACCGTGTCCACCCCGCGTTCGACCATCGCCGCCAGCATTGCCTGCAGGGCGGGCGCTTCGGGGGTGGTCAGGGTGCTGGGTATGTCGGCGCCATCGATGCGGATGCCGATGGTGCCGATCAGGCCGGCGACCCGCCCGGCGGCCCGTAAACCGGCCTCCACCAGATAGGTCGTGGTGGTCTTACCCGACGTTCCGGTGATACCGACAACGGTCAGCCGGTCGGACGGGTGTCCGTACACCAGCGCGGCGGCCTCACCCAGTACGCCGCGGGGCGCGGGATGGACGAGTACCGGCACGGTGCCGGGCACACAACCCAGCGCGGATATCGCCGTCACCCCGGCAGGGTCGGTGAGCACCGCGACGGCACCGCGCTCGATCGCGTCGGCGGCATGGCGTGCCCCGTGGGTGGCAGATCCTGCCAGCGCCGCGAACAGATCGCCTGGCTGCACCGCCTGAGCGCGCAGCGTCATGCCCGTGATCAGCGTGTCCGGGACGGCCGCGGCTCGATGTGGGCCATCGGCGAGCACCGCTCCGACTTGAACTGCCAGCTCAGCCAGCGGCACACCTGGGCCGGCGCTGGGGCGCAACACCGACTCCACCTCGCTCACCACCTCCGTCCGACGGCCGACACCGGGAGAAACCGGTCGGCCATGACACCCTACCCAGTCGCGCCCGGTAACGACGCGGTGCCGTACCCACCCGGCGCCGCGCCGGCTGCCCAACTCTGGGTTGACCCGCAGTGACAGCCCAGCTCACAGCGGACATCTGGCCCGCCGTTCCCGACCGCCGGAGCCCGAGCCTAGGTCAAGCACCGCGACGAACAGCTCGTGATCGGCCGCAACCCGGCGGGGCGGGGCCGACAATCGCGCTCACGCCGGTTCCTGGGCGCTACCTACTGAGGCGCACGACACCCCGATAAACAGCGGCTAGGCCACATGAAAGCCGACCAGCAGCAGACGGCGGCGGCGCAATCAGCACCGGCAAGCCGCCGACAGGCACATCAGCGCACGTCAGCCCTGGGCGCCGGGCGAGCCGAATAGTCGACCGCCTCGCCCGCCGAAACCGCCGGTCGCTGGCGGTAGGCCGAACCCGCCGGTTCCGCCGGCCCCGCCGTTACCGAGCCAATCGGCGTTGCCACCGTCGCCGCCCAGCCCGCCAGCCGCGCTGCCGTCCCCACCGTCGCCGCCGGCCCCGCCATCACCCATCATCCCGGCTGCTCCGCCGCCACCACCGTTGCCGCCGGCACCGCTAGCGCCGGTTCCGCCAGCCCCTCCGGACCCGCCATTGCCGTACAACGACCCGCCATTCCCGCCGGCACCGGCATGTGCACCGAGTCCGCCGGACCCGCCGGCGCCGCCGGACCCGCCGTTACCGATCCAATCGGCGCTGGCACCGTTGCCGCCCAGGCCACCAGCGCCAGTACCGTCCCCTCCGTTGCCGCCCGCCCCGCCATCGCCGATCAACCCGGCTGCCCCGCCGCCGCCACCTTTTCCGCCGATGCCGCCGCCGCTGTTGATGAGACTATGCCCGCCGGTTCCACCGATCCCACCGCTTCCACCACTGCCAAACAGTCTCGCCGCTCCCCCGGTTCCGCCGACACCGCCCACACCACCGACGCCGGCGTTTCCACCACCGGTTCCGCCGGCCCCACCGGCTCCACCATCGCCGATCAGCCCACTGGTACCGCCGGCCCCTCCGTTCCCGCCGATACCGCCAGCACCGCCGATGCCTCCGCCGCTGTAGATCTGGATGCCCCCGGTGCCGCCGACCCCACCGGCCCCGCCGTCGCCGGACAACAACCCGCCGTTTCCGCCGGCCCCGCCGTTTCCGCCGGTCCCGCCGTCCCCGATTACTGTTGCGGTACCGCCGAAGCCACCGTCGCCGCCGGCCCCGCCATTGCCCCACAGCCCGGCGTTTCCCCCGTACCCTCCGGCAGCGCCGTTCGGCGTGGCCTGAGCCGTAACGAATTTATTATTTGCCCCGGCGTCGCCACCGCCGCCGCCATTGCCGAAAAGCAGCCCACCATGCCCGCCGTTACCACCGGCCCCCTCGAGTGCCCCCAGTCGAGAGAAATTCTGATCGTAATCATAGGTAGCGCCGCCGTTGCCGCCGGCTCCGCCGTCACCCCACAGCCCAGCGTTGCCACCCGCACCACCAACCCCGCCCGCTGTGTAGTCCCCAGCGGCGGCCCTGCCTAGCCCGCCGGCCCCACCGTTGCCGTAGAGCCATCCACCGTTGCCCCCGGCACCCCCAGCTCCTCCGGCCCAGCCACTGCCTCCAGCCCCGCCATTGCCGATCAACCCCGCCGCGCCCCCGTTACCACCTGCCTCAGCGGTGGCGCCGCTGGTGTAGCTGTAGCCGGCCCCACCATTGCCGTACAACAACCCCCCAGCCCCACCATTAGGGCTGGCCGCGGTTCCCGCCGCCCCATCACCGATCAGTGGGCGCCCCAACAACGCTTGCGCGGGCGCATTGACCACCCCCAACACACCCTGCTCAACACCCTGCAACGGCGATAAGTTGGCCACCTCCGCGGCCGCATACGCGCCCCCCGCATTGGTCAACGCCTGCAAAAACTGGGCATGAAACGCATTCGCCTGAGCGCTGAGCGTCTGATAAGCCTGTCCATGACCGGAAAACAACGCCGCCATCGCCACCGACACCTCATCAGCACCCGCTGCCAACACCCCGGCCGTCGGGGCCGCCACCGACATATTGGCCGCCTGCAGGCTCGACCCGATCACCCCAACATCCGACGCAGCCGCGGCCAGTGCCTCCTGAGTTACCGACACGAAAGACATCGCTAAATCCCCTCACGCAAGTCCGATGCCGGTTAGCGGGCGACCCGGATGGACAGGTCGACCGAGTTCTGACATCACGCAATTCCCGATTGCCAGAACTTTACATTCAATGCCGAATGTAAACCGCAGTTTCTGATATTTGACTGATTCCAGTGAGGCATGGCGGCCAGCATTCTCCCTAGCGGTCGCGACACGAGCCGGCGCACCTAGGCGTTGCGCTGGTTCAGTGGTGGGTCTCGGCAGCAGGTTCCTAGGTGGCCTGCAGCAGCAGGGGCGGCCCCGGGTCCGCGGACAGCGGCACGTTCTCGCGCTGCATCAGCCACGCAGCGATGTTGTGGAACAGCGGCGCCGACGAGTGACCGGCGGTTCCATCGGAGTTGCGTTCCGGGTTGTCCAGCATCAGGCCGATGACGTAGCGAGGATTGTCGACGGTGGCCAGTCCCGCGAAGGTGATCCAGTACACGTTGTCGAAATAGCAGCCACATGCCGGGTTGATCTGCTGCGCGGTTCCGGTCTTGCCCGCCATCTGGTAGCCCGGCACCGCGGCGGCGGTTCCGGTGCCCTGCTGATAGCCCATCGGGTCGCGCTGGACGACCGCGCGCAGCATCTCGCGCACGGTTTGAGCGGTCTGCGCCGACACCACCCTGATGCCCTCGGGCCGTGGCTCTTCGGTACGCGTTCCGTCGGCGGCGATGGTCGCCTTGATGATCCGCGGCGGTATCCGCACCCCGTCGTTGGCAATCGCCTGGTACATGCCGGCCATTTGCAGCAGTGTCATCGAAAGCCCTTGGCCGATCGGCAGGTTCGCGAACGTGCTGCCCGACCACTGGTCGAGCGGCGGCACCAGGCCGGCGCTTTCGCCGGGCAATCCGACACCGGTGCGCTGGCCCAGACCGAACTTGCCGACCATGTCGTAAAAACGTTCCGGGCCGACCCGCTGCGCGAGCATCAGGGTGCCCACGTTCGAAGACTTCCCGAACACCCCGGTCGTGGTGTAGGGCATGACACCGTGGCCCCAGGCGTCGTGCACGGTAACGCCGCCCATTTGGATCGTGCCGGGCACCTGTAGCACTTCGTCGGGGGTGCTCAGCCCGTACTCGATGACCGAGGCCGCGGCGATGATCTTGTTTACCGAACCCGGCTCAAAAGGCGATGACACCACCAGATTGCCGAGTTGGCGGTCGCCCTGGCGGCCGATGTCTTGAGACGGGTCGAAGGTGTTGTCGTTGGCCATGGCAAGGACTTCGCCGGTCTGGGCGTCCAGGACCACCGCCGAGGCGTTGCGGGCTCCGGACAAGTTCTTCGCCTGCTGCACCTGTTGCTGCACGTAGAACTGGATGTCGTTGTCCAGGGTCAGCTGGACGGTGGACCCGTGCACCGCTTTGTGCCGGTTGCGATAGCTGCCGGGGATGACGACGCCGTCCGATCCCCGGTCGTAGGTCACCGACCCGTCGGTGCCGGCCAGCACCGCGTCAAGCGAGTCCTCCAGGCCGAGCAAACCATGGCCGTCCCAGTCGATGCCGCCCACGATATTGGCCGCCAACGATCCACCCGGGTATTGGCGCAGATCCTGGCGCTCCGAACCGACTTCGGGATACTTGTCGGTGATCGCGCTGGCGATAACCGGATCGACGGCGCGTGCCAGGTACACGAACGACTCGTTGCTCTGCAGCTTCTTGAGCAGGGTGGGCGCATCGGGCTTGTTGTTCAGCTTGCCCGCAACATCCTTCGCGATGTCCTTCAGCCGCTGCTGGGGGTCGGGCGCAGCCGGAGACTTCAGCTTGGCCTCCTCCAGCTGCTTGCGAATCCGCTTCGGCTGGAATGTCAGCGCACGTGCCTCGATGGTGAAGGCGAGCCGATCGTTGTGCCGGTCGACGATGGAGCCGCGCAACGCGGCTTCGACGTCGGTGACCTTCAGCTGACCAGCCGCCTGCGCACGCAGGTCCTCGGCATTTGATACCTGCAGAACGAACAGCTGGGTCGCCGCCACCAGCATCAGCACCAAGATCACCGCGTTTCCGGCTCGGTGCCGAAACACGAATGAAGCACCGCGGCTGGCAACTTCCACCGCCTGGCGGGTGCGCCGCTCCCGTGCCGACCGGCCGGGCGGGCCGACCTCAGTGCGCGCCGCCGGACGGGTCTTCTTGGCCTGTTTGGCTTGGGGCAGTCGCTTCGGTTCACGAACCTGCTTGGGCGAGCGGTCGGCCCGCGTCTTACCGGACGACCTGGGCTGGCGCGGTTCGTGGGCGCTATGCGCCTTGCCCGAGACCCGCCGTGACCGCGAGGACTGCGACGGACGAGCCTGCCGCGATTCGCCGCGGCTCACCGTGACACCCCTGGCGCCGCAGCAGCGGCTGGACCGGGCTGTATACCGCTAGCCGGAGCCGGAAGCGCTGGCACCGGCGCCGGTACCGCCGCCTGAGGAGCCACCGGAAGCCCGGCCGTCCCCGGCACCGGCGCAGCCAGTGGGGTCTGCGGGGCCACGGGGACGACCGCGACGGGCGGCGCCGTGACCGCTGGCACCGGTACCGGCACCTCAGCGGGCACCTGAGCGGGCACTGGTGCGGGCAACACGACCGGAGCCGGGGGAACTTGGACCGCCCCGGCCGCCGGTCCTGGCAACTGTCCCGGCCCGGTGACCGGACCCGCAACGCCAGGCAACTGGCCGGGAAGCGGCACCGGCCCCGGCGCCCCGGGTACCTGCCCCGGAATCTCGATCGGGGGCTGGCCCGGTAGGTGGTTGGTGCCGGCGCCAAGGGTCGACGAACCGTCTGGAGTGCGCGGCAACAGTTGCGGTCCCGTTCTGGGTAGCAACGCCGGATCGTCGGGACCCGGCATCACCCGCACCGGAACCTCGGGCGGCAACACGGCCGGCTTCGGAGGCGCCGGAGGACCTTCTTCGGGCAGCTTGCTGTTCAGCGGTGGCGGGGGTACACCATCAGCCGGCTTCGGGGTACCCACCACCACCCAGTTTCCGTCCGGAGCCTGAACCAGATGGGCGGTGTCCCGGGTGGGGATCATGCCCTGTTTGCGGGCCGCTTCGGCCAACGCGGGCGCGGATTCCGCCTCGCGCACATCGCGTTCCAGCGATTCCTTCTGCTGCTGCAGCATCCGGGTTCGCTCCCGAGCATGGCTGAGCTGATACGAACGCTCGGCCGCGTCGGTGGACAGCCACAAGGTGAGCCCCAGCCCCACCCCGAGCGAGCCGATCACCAACACCACAAACGGAACCCTGCTGAGCAGTGCGTGGGGACGCAGGTCCATCGAGGCCAGCCGGACCGCCATCCGCTCCGTCAGCTTGGGCCGGACGACCTTGGGTGCCTTGGCTTTCCGAGCCTTGGCCCGCGCTTTGGCTTGCCCGGTGTTCTTCGGCCGCGCCGGGCGCTCCGCGGGCCGCGGCATGGGTGTGGTCTGCGGTCCCGACATCGGGATCCGCGCCTCCCGGTTGGGCGCCTTCTTCTTTCCGGCCCGACCACGGCGCGACGCGTCAGCCGGTGTGCGCCTGGTGGTACGGGCGACCGAACCGTCGCGTCCGCCGCCACGATCGCCGCTTTGGCGTTTTCCAGGCACCCGAGCCTCGCGCTTCGCCTTCATGACTCGCCCTTCCCGGTTCCTTGTCGCGGTAGTGCCTCGAGCTCAAGCCGTTGCAACGCCCGCAATCGCACGGGCGCGCTGCGCGGGTTGTGTTCCACCTCGGCCGCATCCGCGCGTTCGGCGCCGTGGGTCAACGAGCGGAATCGCGGCCCATGGCCGGGAAGTTCAACCGGAAGGTCCACCGGTGTGCGCGAGGCGACCGCGTCGGCGAACACCCGCTTGACGATCCGGTCCTCCAGAGATTGGTAGGCCATGACGACAATCCGCCCGCCAACAGCAAGCGCGTCCATTGCGGCGGGGACGGCACTACGCAAGGAGCCCAGCTCGTCGTTGACCGCAATTCGCAGCGCCTGGAACGTGCGCTTGGCCGGATGTCCGCCGGTACGCCGCGCCGCAGCCGGAATCGCCTCGTAGAGAAGAGCAACGAGTTCCGCGGTGGTGGTGAACGGCCTGTCGGCGCGCCTGCGGATGATGCGGGCCGCGATGCGGCGCGCGAACCGCTCCTCGCCGTAGCGGTGCAGGATATCGGCCAGTGCCGCCTCGTCGTAGGTATTGATGATGTCGGCCGCCGACAGCGCTGACTGCGGATTCATTCGCATGTCCAGCGGGGCGTCCTTGGAATAGGCGAAGCCTCGTTCGGCCTGGTCGAGCTGCATCGACGAGACGCCCAGGTCGAATAGCGCGCCGTCGATCGATTGCGCTGCGCCATAACCCAGTTCGGTCAACGCCGAGGCCAGACCGTCGTAGCGCGTGTGCACCAGCGTGACCCGGTCGGCGAAGCGCGCCAATCGAGTCCGGACGATCTCGAGGGCACTGGGATCACGGTCGAGCCCGATCAGTCGCAAACCCGGCAGCTCCGTCAAGAACCGCTCCGCGTGTCCACCCGCGCCGATAGTGGCGTCGACCAGAACCGCCTCCGACCCGTCCGCGTGGTGGCGAGTCAGCGCGGGCCTGAGCAGTTCGACGCAGCGTTGCGCCAGCACGGGCACATGGTGGAAGTCATTGAAGCCGGGTTCCGTCGGGCCGTCAGCCACCGCGACACCTCCCCTGGTTGGGGCCGGGCAATCCTCGCCTACCAGGCGCAATGCCCCTGCGCCGAGGTCCCTGTCCGAAGGCACGAACCTGGCGTTGGGGAAGTACGCCAGGGTCGGTTCGGGCAGAGACCACGGTGCACGGACATGCACCTCAGAAAATGTCGCCGAGTGCTTCATCGCTGGCCGCGGAGAAGTTCTCTTCATGGAGTTGCTGGTACTCGTGCCAGGCCTGCGCATCCCAGATTTCGAGATAGTCAACCGCTCCGATCACCACGCAGTCCTTGGTGAGGCCCGCATAGCGGCGGTGGTCGGCCGACAACGTGATGCGGCCCTGGCTGTCGGGATGCTGTTCATCGGTGCCGGCGGCGAGGTTACGCAGGAAGGCTCGCGCTTCGGGGTTGCTGCGCGGCGCCTTGCTGGCCCGGCGAGCCAATTGCTCGAACTCCGACCGGGGTAGACAGCAAGGCTGTGATCTTGGCTCTTGGTGACCATCAACCCCCCTGCCAATGCGTCGCGAAACTTGGCCGGCAGCGTTAGCCGCCCCTTGTCATCGAGTTTGGGCGTGTAGGTGCCGAGAAACACTAGGCCACCTCCAGCCAGAGTCACTCTGCTCACCCAAACACTTCAGCCACCATACCCCACAATCCCCCACTTCGCCCCATTGCCAGGGTTTCGCGCCCATGTTTTTCCACTGATCTACCACTTCGGTATGAAGCCCTACCGCCACCACCCCCATGTAGAGGGTCTAAGGAGTGACAAAGCCGCATTTCAGAGGCATCCAGGCCGAGAATGGGGGCCAAGTGGGGCATATGCGACACGCCGATCGGTCACAGATGGGGATCGGTACGGACTATCCGCCGTAATTGCCCAGTTCGTGGGTGCGCACGGGGAAAAGGGCAAACCCGCACCGGGCAGCCCAGCGCACCGCGGCACAAAAAAGGGGCGGCCGTGGGCCGCCCCGCCTTGTTCAGATATTTGCCTACTCGTCGAAACGGCGGCGGAACCGATCCTCCATACGACTGGTGAACGAGCCGCCCGACCCCTTGCCGCGGCGCTGACGCGATGTGCCAGACGCCGGCCGGGAGTGATCCACCCGACCCGACAACCGCGGGCCAGAAATGGCGAACACCACGCCGCCAAACATGACGACGAAGCCGAACACACTCAAAATCGGGAAGCTTCCGATCATCGTGGCCTTGAACGCCACACCGGAGACCAGCATCGCCAGACCGATGACGAACAACGCCGCGCCCTGTAACGGCCGGCGCGCTGTCGGTGCACGGAAACCCCCGCCACGGACGCTCGAGGCGAATTTGGGGTCTTCGGCGTAGAGAGCGCTCTCGATCTGCTCGAGCATCCGCTGCTCATGATCGGAGAGTGGCATTCGTCCCTCCTTGCCGACAGCTGTCACGTAACTACCGATAGCAACGCGGATGCCCGTTGTGCGGGCAACTAACTCAGATGATACGAGCTGAATCCGTGCGGTACCACTGGCTCGCCGGCGATTCTATCCTGGCGTCATCAATGCGCACGAATGGGTGGGAGTACCGCTGCGATGCAACCCATCACAATTGCCCCGTCGACTCCGGGTCGATCACCATCCAACCGCTCGCTGAGCTACTGGCGCGTGGTCAGATACTGGTGCTGAAGCATCGCACCAAACAACCACGAGGAGGGCAGCCCGCGTTGACGATCTTCGTCATTGATCTGCCGCCGGACGAGATGGAGCGCCGCCTCAGGGAGGCCTTGACGGTCTACGTCGACGCGATGCGTTACCCCAGAGGCACCGAAAACCAGCGCGCTGCCATGTGGCTGGAACACGTCCGACGCAGCGGCTGGAAGGCGGTGGCCGCGGTTGACGTACCGCAAACACAGCCATCAACGCAGCTCCCCGACATCATTGGCGCCGATCCCAACCACGAGTTGCCGGCCGCAGATCTGGCCAACGCTCCGATGGTCGGGGTGGCCTACGGCTATCCCGGAGCACCCGGTCAATGGTGGCAACAGCAGGTCGTTTTGGGCCTGCAACGCCGCGGTTTTCCGATGCACGCGATCGCTCGGGTGATGAGCAGCTACTTCGAGCTAACGGAGTTGCATATCCATCCGAACGCCCAAGGCCGGGGCATCGGAGAGGCGCTCACCCGTCGGCTTCTGGCCGGCCGCGGCGAGGAGAGCGTCTTGCTCTCCACTCCGGAAAGCAATGGCGAGGACAATCGAGCGTGGCGGCTGTATCGGCGGCTGGGATTCACCGACATCCTCCGCGGCTATTACTTCGCCGGCGATCCGCGCGCATTCGCAATCCTGGGCCGCGCGCTTCCCCTGTAGGCCCCGGCGGCACCCGAACCGGCGGACAGGTTGCCGTACCAACCCACCGGGTCTGGCACGATGACCAGGTGCGTGCCAGCTCTCCCCCACTTTCAGCCCCAGCTGCCCCAGCGTTGCGCGCCCGACGACGGCGGTTGCTGGCAATCGCAATGCTATTGATGCTGGTGCCGCTTGCCACCGGGTGCCTGCGGGTCCGAGCGTCGATCACCATCTCGCCCGAGGACCTGGTGTCCGGGGAGATCATCGCGGCGGCAAAACCGAAGAACAACAAGGACACCGGGCCCCAGCTGGACAGCGACAACGTCGCGTTCAGCCAGAAGGTCGCGGTCTCCAACTACGACAGCGACGGCTACGTGGGATCGCAGGCGGTGTTCTCCGATCTCACCTTCGCCGAACTGCCTCAGCTGGCCAACATGAATCCCGACGCCGCCGGAGTGAACCTGTCGCTGCGCCGCAACGGCAACATGGTGATTCTCGAGGGCCGCGTCGATCTGACGTCGGTGACCGATGCCGATGCCGAGGTCGAGCTGACCGTTGCGTTCCCTGGCACCGTGACGTCCACCAACGGCGATCGCATCGAGCCCGAAGTGGTGCAGTGGAAACTCAAGCCGGGTGTGGTCAGCACCATGAACGCTCAGGCGCGCTACACCGATCCCAACACCCGGTCCTTCACCGCGGCAGGCATCTGGCTCGCCATCGCGTCGTTCGCCGCCGCCGGGGTGGTGGCGGCGCTGGCTTGGGTCAGCCGGGACCGCTCCCCGCGATTCACAGCCCCCGGCGATCAGCCGCCAAGCTAAGCGCGCTCGACTCGACGCCGCCGGGGCCCGGTGCCGCCGAACGGGCTAGCCGTGTGTGTCGGGCGCCCAGTAGGCGAGCATTTCCGCGAAGGTCTGGAAAGCGGCCGGAGACACCCCGTAGGTCGCCTCGAAATGGATGCTGAGCGGGAAGCCCAGACCGACGACGCCGTCCATTATCCGCTTGTACAGGTCGACCATGAGCTGGCGCTTCTGAGCAGGTTCGCTCGCGGCCAGGCGCTTGACGAACTCCTGTTCCACGGCCACCGCAGGGTTGCCGGGATCCTGGATCAGCCAGTTGATCAGGCCGACGCGGCTTTCGACTTTCGGGATGAAGCCAAACGAGAGCAGCAGCTCGGGCCGGTGGTCGGTGCTGTCGGCAAATTCGGTGAGAAACTTGACGATGGCGTCCGAATACAGCAGCTGGGTCATGCCGTAGGTGGCGCCCTGGTTGCACTTGAAATTGAGCCGGCCCTGTTCGCCGTCTCGGGTGGGAATCACGATCACACCGCGGTTGGGCAGCAAGTCACGATAAATCGACAACGCGTCGGTGGGTGCAACCCCGGAGCCTTCCCCGTCGTTCATGGTGCGCGGCACGCCGACAAAGACCACGCCCTCCATACCGGCGTCAGACAAATCCACCAGCCGGCGACGCAGGGCCGCTTCGTCGGTAAACGCGGTTACTTGCGTACACAAGCCGTTGATCCCCGGCATTTCGGGTTTGATGATCTGCCAGAAGTCGAGCACGTCGAGCTTCTGCTGCATCGGCACCGGCCGATCGTCGTCTTCGGCGATCATCCCGGGGATCATCACGTGCCGCAGACGGCCGTCCAGCCCGAAGTCCGCCGAGTACTGCACCACTTTGCGCGCATCTTCCAATGCCCGTTCCTTGCCGCCATCGACATTGGGCGGCACCAGCTCAAGCGCGATCGTGCGTAGGGTCACACAGCTCCCCTTTGTTTTGACGATTATTCTCTGCCCGTTGCCAGGCGGCGCCACACCGCGCACAGGGGATCCGGGTCGCGCGGAGCCGCAAAACCCAGGTCACTTCCAACAGCATAGGTGTGGGTTAGTCAGTTAGGCGAAGCAACTTGTGGGGTCAACCCGCGCCGCAACCCTAAAAGACCAACACCCGCCGCCTGCGCTGTGGCCTAATACACTGTCGGGCCAGAGACAAGCCGAGCAGAAAGGGGCGCCGCGCTGAGCGTCGACGCATCGGCAACCGAAGAGCTGGCCGGCGCCATCACCGACCAACTGCGACTGTACTTGCGTGATCGTCGCAGCCAGGCGGCCTACATCGGCGACGACTACGGCGCCTTGACCGCATGGCTGGAAGAGTTCGTGCTCTCCGGGGGCAAGCGGCTAAGGCCGATTTTCGCTTATCGGGGCTGGCAGGCCGTGACAACCGAAGATCCCGACCCGGATCTACTGTTGTTGTTTTCTGCGCTGGAGCTGCTACATGCCTGGGCGTTGATACATGACGACGTCATCGACGCCTCGTCAACGCGGCGCGGCCGGCCAACGGCCCACATACACTTCGCGGCGCTACACCGGGACCGGAACTGGCTCGGCCCAGCACAGCAATTCGGGATCTCGGCAGCGATCCTGATCGGCGATGTGGCACAGGCCTGGGCCGACGACATCATTTCGCGGGTTTCCCAGTCAAGCCTGTCACCCGACGCGCAACGGCGGGTCCAGCGCGTCTGGTCGGATATCCGCACCGAGGTGCTGGGCGGGCAATACCTTGACATCGTGGCCGAAGCCAGCGCGGCCGATTCCATTACGTCGGCAATGACTGTCGCAACCTTCAAAACCGCCTGCTACACGGTCTCGAGGCCGTTGCAGCTGGGGGCGGCCGCGGCCGCCGACCGGCCCGATGTCCAGGAGGCGTTCCACCAGTTCGGAACCGATCTCGGAGTCGCGTTTCAGCTGCGCGACGACGTGCTGGGGGTGTTCGGCGACCCGGCAGTGACGGGAAAGCCATCCGGCGACGACCTGAGGTCGGGAAAGCGCACGGTGTTGATCGCCGAGGCGGCCGCGCTGGCGGACAGGTCGGACCCGAAGGCCGCCAACTTGTTGCGGTCCGCGGTCGGCAGTGAGCTCACCGACTCGCAGGTGGGCGAGCTGCGCGAGGTGATCGTGCGGGTCGGGGCCCTTGCGGCCGCCGAGAACCGGATCGCCGGGCTCACCCGGCGCGCACTTGCCACACTCGAGTCCATACCCATCAATGCCAGCGCCAAAGCCGGCTTGTCCGCGCTGGCCCGGACGGCCACGGACCGGTCGGCCTGAACCAATGACAAGTCCAACACCCACTCCGGAAGCCCTCTCTGTGACAAAAATGTCTGTTAGGCAACGCCTTTCGCGGATTCGAGAGTTTGCGTCCTCCCCCCAGGCCGGGCCTGCGCGGCTGGGGCTGCTGGGTGCGGTGCTGATCACCGTCGGCGGGCTGGGAGCGGGCAGCATCCGCCAGCACGATCCACTGCTGGAATCCATCCACATGTCCTGGCTGCGCTTCGGTCACGGGCTGGTGCTGTCATCGATCGTTTTGTGGCTGAGCGTTGGTCTCATGCTGATCGCCTGGCTGCGATTGGGGCGAGGGGTCCTCGCCGGCCAAGCCAGCGAGTTCACCATGCGGGCCACCACGGCGTTCTGGTTGGCGCCCCTGTTGCTTTCGGTGCCCATCTTCAGCCGGGACACCTACTCCTACCTCGCCCAGGGGGCACTGCTCCGCGACGGCCTGGACCCCTACGCCGTCGGCCCGGTTGCCAACGCGAATTCGCTGCTCAACGACGTAAGTCCGATCTGGACGATCACGACCGCACCGTACGGTCCGGCATTCATCCTGGTGGCAAAGGTCGTCACCATGATCGTCGGCAACAACGTTGTCGCAGGAACCATGCTGCTGCGTTTGTGCATGCTGCCCGGGTTGGCCCTACTGATCTGGGCGACCCCGCGCCTGGCTCACCATCTCGGGGCCGACAGCCCAACCGCAATGTGGATCTGTGTTCTCAACCCATTGGTCCTGATTCATCTGATGGGCGGGGTGCACAACGAGATGCTGATGGTGGGCCTGATGGCCGCCGGTATCGCATTAACCCTGCAACGCCACCATGTTGCGGGTATCGCGCTGATCACGGTCGCCGTCGCGGTCAAGGCGACGGCCGGGCTGGCACTGCCCTTCCTGTTCTGGGTATGGATGCGCCATCTACACGAGCGCCGGGGGTATCGGCCGGCTCATGCCTTCCTGGTGGCCGCCGCCGCCTCGCTACTGGTTTTTCTTGCCGTGTTCTCGGTGTTGTCCGCGGTGGCCCGGGTGGGGCTCGGGTGGCTCACTGCGCTGGCCGGTTCGGTCAAGATCATCAACTGGCTGACCCTGCCGACCGGGGCGGCCAACCTGATCCATGCCCTGGGCAGGAACTTCTTCACGCTCGACTTCTACACCTTGCTGCACGTCACCCGACTCATCGGAATCGCGATCATCGCCGTATCGCTCCCGCTGCTGTGGTGGCGGTTCCGGCGCGACGACCGGGCCGCATTGACCGGCATCGCGTGGTCGATGCTCATCGTGGTGCTGTTCGTACCAGCCGCCCTGCCTTGGTATTACTCCTGGCCGCTGGCCGTCGCGGCGCCGCTGGCGCAGTCCCGGCGATCGATGGCGGCCATCGCCGGGATTTCGACCTGGATCATGGTGATCTTTAAGCCCGACGGATCACACGGGATGTACTCCTGGCTGCACTTCTGGATCGCCACAGGCTGCGCACTGGCCGCGTGGTACGCGCTCTACCGCGCGCCCGACCTGCGCACCCGGCCTGGCGAGACACCGGCCGACGAGCCCGCGGCGCCCCTCGATATGGGCACCAAGGACCCTCAGTAGGGCTCAGCGAGCCTCAGACGGCCTGGATCGAGCCTTCTTAGTAGGCCATGGCCTGCGCGCGGCGGACGACTTCACGAGCCTGGTGAGCATGGAGCGCGTCGACGGGGCGCGCGTTGCTCACCGCGTCGCGTGAGCCGTCGCGTGTGACGGTCAACGACGGGTCCGGCGTAAACAACCACCGGATGATCTCGGTGTCGTGGTATCCGCCGTCATGCAGGATCGTCAACAACCCTGGCAAGCTCTTGACCACCTGACCTGAGCTGGTGAAAAAGACCTGCGGCACGACCACACCCCCCTCGCGCCGCACCGCGACAAGGTGGCCTTCGCGCAACTGCTGATGCACCTTGCTGACCGGAACGCCGAGAAGTTCGGCGACCCGAGACAGGTCATAGGTTGGTTCGTCGGGGTCCAGGACGTCGTCGCCGGCCGGAATACTGCCCACCGCGCCAGTGTAGAACCTGGCAAGCTGGCGGGTGTGCGCGTTGCGGCTACGTTGCGCCCTGCGATTCGCGGCGCAACCTAGGATGGCTCAGTGGCTCGAGCTGAATTCCCCGGCTCCTTCGCAGACCGTGTCGGCCCGCATCGGGGCCGAATTGAAGCCGGGATTGGGGACCAATTGGACGGCGCGCTGTTGGATGGCCGTTACCTGGTCGGGGCCAGGATCGCCAGCGGCGGAACCTCGACGGTCTACCGCGGCCTGGACGTTCGCCTCGATCGCCCGGTCGCGCTGAAGGTGATTGACTCCCGCTATGCGGGCGATCAGCAATTCCTCACCCGCTTTCAGCTCGAGGCCCGCACGGTCGCCCGGCTGAAGAACCCCGGCTTGATCGCCGTCTACGACCAGGGCTTAGATGCGCGGCATCCATTTCTGGTGATGGAGCTCATCGAAGGCGGCACCCTGCGGGAGCTGCTGAGCGAACGTGGCCCGATGCCGCCCCATGCCGTCGCGGCGGTGCTGCGCCCGGTGCTTGGTGGACTGGCGACCGCGCACCGAGCCGGCTTGGTCCACCGCGACGTCAAGCCGGAGAACATCCTGATCTCCGATGACGGTGACGTGAAAATCGCGGACTTCGGGCTGGTCCGTGCCGTCGCAGCGGCTGGGATCACCTCCACCAGCGTCATTTTGGGCACCGCAGCCTATCTGTCCCCGGAGCAGGTCCGCGACGGCAACGCCGGCCCCCGTAGTGACGTCTACTCCGCCGGCATCCTCACCTACGAACTGCTCACCGGCGCTACGCCGTTCACCGGTGACACGGCGTTGTCCATCGCGTATCAACGACTCGATCATGACGTGCGCCCCGCCAGCGCTGTGATCACGGGCGTTCCAACACAGTTCGATGAATTTGTGGCGTGCGCTACCGCCCGTGACCCGAGTGAACGGTACGCCGACGCGATCGAGATGGCGGCCGATCTGGACGCAATCGTGGAGGAGCTGGCGCTGCCCGAATTCCGGGTGCCGGCACCGCGCAACTCGGCACAGCACCGGTCGGCGGCGCTGCAGCACAGCCGAGTCAACCAACACCGGCCCTTCGAGGCCTCCGAGCAAGTCTCGGCCTCTCCGCACGGCCGCCAGCCGACGCGCGAGCTCCCCCGAGAACCCGAGAATCACAACGAGCCCCCCGGCTCCGACTTCGATGACGAATCCGACGAGTATGAATACGAGCCGGTGTCAGGGCAGTTCGCCGGAATCTCCCTGAACGAATTTGCCTGGGCACGACAGCGTGCCCGTCGCACCGTGCTGATCTGGGTGGCGGTGGTGCTGGCAATCACCGGGATGGTTGCGGCCGCGGCGTGGACGATCGGCAGCAACTTGAGCGGACTGCTGTAGTCGCGCAACACCACTGAGCGAGTTTCCTACGCCGGCGATCCGCTGACCACCCAGCACCGCCTGATCACCTATCGCGACCGATCACCAGTTGCGCCAAGCCGATCAGATCAGATCAGATCAGATCAGATCAGATCAGATCAGATCAGCCGAGCCTAGCTGGTCAGGCAACGCGGCAAGGGCGGCATCCATGAGTTCATCGGCATGCCGCCGAGCTGCCTTGCGCCCCCCCTGCGGCTTCGATCAGTTCACTCGCCCACGCCACATCATTGGCCGTCATCGGCTCCGTAGACCGATACAGCTCAGCCAGTTTGAGCGCCGCCGAGGAGCCGGACTCCAACGCCGCAATCACCGGCAGAGTCTTCTTGCGGCGGGCCAGATCGCTGCCGACCGGCTTGCCGGTGACAGATGGATCTCCCCAAATGCCGACGATGTCGTCGAGGATCTGAAAGGCCAGGCCCAGGTGGTAGCCTAACTACCGCATCGCCGATACCGTCAACGGATCCGCACCCGCGGTCAGCGCCCCCAGCTCACAGGCACACCCCATCAATCCCGCGGTCTTCCCGGCTGCCATCCGCAAGTACCCGTCGACCGTTACCCGCTTGGGCGTCTCGAAGTCACCATCATCGACCTGGCCGACACGCAAACCCAGAAACGACGACTCCAACGTCGCGATCGCGGTCATGGCAACCTCGGGCGCCAACATCTCGGCCAATACGCGACTACACAAGACGTGTAGCGCATCTCCGAACATGATCGCGCTGGTTTCTCCCCAGACCGTCCATACCGTCGCCCTGCCGCGGCGAGTGACATCGCGATCCATCACGTCGTCGTGAACCAGCGAGAAATTGTGCATCAACTCCACCGCCGCCGCCACCGGAGCCGCCGCACTCGCGTCACCGCAAGCGGCGGCTGCCCCGACCACCAAAGCGGCCCGCGTCGCCCGCCCTGACCAACCACCCGTCCCGGATCCGTTGACATCCCACCAGCCCAAGTGATACCCGGCCATGGTTGCCAACGGCTCAGCCAACCAGCCCACGGCTACCCGCATTACCGGATCGCACTCGCGCCGAGCCCGCGACAGCAGTATCCGACCCGCATCCGGTGGCGCATCTGGAACATCGGCCATGCCGAGCGACATCGACCACCTCCTCACATCAGACTGCGCCGTACATCCGTTTGTGCTCGGAGATCGCTGTCAGCCGGAACGGGCGGGAGGTTTCCACCGGCAGGCTGTGGTGGTTGCCGTTGGTGGGCAGCGTGAGGTTGTGCAGTCTGCGATAGTGCTCATAGCTCAGCGGGATTCGCGTTTCCAGCGCTGCGCGGTGCTGATCGGTGCGTAGATGTTGCTGATATCCGGGAGTGACGGTTCCGGCGAATAGTTCGGCTACACAACCTGATCCGTAGCTCAGCATCGCTATCGGCTGATCTGAGAGGTCGTCCGCTTGATCCAGCAGCGCCGCGAGGGCCAGATACAATGATGCGGTGTAGCTGTTGCCGATCCGCCGGTTGTACTCGACGGTGTTGCCGACCGCCGCCTGGACCGCGGCGTCGCTGGCATCTTCACCGGCTTCTGCGGCCAGTTGTTTGTGTGCCTTGTACGCCATTTTCGTGAACGGTTGGTGGTAGCAGAAAGCCGCGAATTCGCCGAAGGGTCTACCGCCGCGTTCGGTGTAGTCTTTCCACGCGCCCGATGCCGCCTCCATATATGCGGTGACCGAGGCCTTTCCGTCGACCAACGCGGTGCTGCGATAGTTCGGTCTCCAGAAGTCCATGATGTCGGCGGTATAGATTCCCGTGGGCTCCTCCAGCCGCAGCAGCGCGGGGTCTGCCGAAACCAGCATCGCCGCGGCCGCTGCGCCCTGAGTGGGCTCGCCCGGGCTGTCGAGGTCGTAGTGGGCCACATCGGCTGCGATGACCAACACCTGCTGGGTCGGGTCGCGGTGTACGAGTGCCAGCGCGAGTTGCAGAGCACCCGTCACCCCGTAGCAAGCTTGCTTGACTTCGAGTACGCGGGCGCTCGAGGGTAGGCCGAGCAGGGAGCTCACCCAGATTCCCGCCGATTTGGACTGATCGACGCCGGTCTCGGTACCGATGACTATTGTCCGGATCTTTTGGCTGCCATGCCGTTTGATGATCGGGTCGGCGGCCGCGGCGGCCAAAGTGACGATGTCCTCATCTGGTGCGACGATGCTCATCTGCTGTTGGCCCAGACCGATGAGGTATTTGTTCACGTCCACGCCGTGGTGTTCGGCCAGGGTTGCGTGGTCGAGTACGTAATGCGCAGTGGCTATTGATAGGTCGTGAATTCCGATCGAGACCATGATGGATGTTCCTTTCCGGTGTTGCGGTTTTGGGGTTGTCTGTTGTTAGGCCGTCGATGGTTTGCGTTCGTATGTGGTGTGCGCGCGCATGAGTTCGCCTGGGTTGGTTTGGGCGGCCATGAGTGACAGTTCGCCGCACAGCACGGTGGCCGCGCAGATTACGGCGAGCCGGCGTGCGTTGGCGCCGGGGGGCCGTTGTTCGCGGCATCGCAGCTGGGCGAGGTTGTCGGTGACGAAGTCCAGGTCTTTACCGTTGCCTACGGTGCCGGCGATCAGGTTGGGAATGGTGCAGGAGAAGTACAGATCGCCGTCGCGGTCCTCGGCGTGTGTTACACCTTGGGAGCCTGCGATGATGTTGGCGGCGTCTTGGCCGGTGGCGAGGTAGAAGGCCAGCAGCATGTTGGCGTAGTGCGCGTTGGCCGATCGGATGGTACCGGCTTGCAGGGTGCCGATGAGTTTCTTGCGGATGTTGAGCGCGGTGATCGCTGCCGCGCTGGTGTGCAGGTGCTGTTCGACGAGGTCGCGGGGAATCACGATCTCGGTGACCACGTTTTTTCCGCGGCCTAGGATGCCGTTGATCGCGGTCGGCTTTTTGTCGCAGCACATATTGCCCGAGATCGATCCGTATTCCATCTGCGGATAGCGGGTCAGGATATGTGCGATCAGGTGATCGGCCGCTAGTGTGGCCATGTTGTGGCCGCTGGCGTCGCCGGTGCGGAACTCGAATCGAATGAACAGTAGGTTCGCGGTGATCTGCGGGTGCATCCCGATCAACTCGGCGAAGCGGCTTGTTTGTCCGACAACCGCTGCTAGCTCTGCGAATTCGGTCTGCAGTTGGCGCGCGGTGTTGTTTGCGACGGCGGCATCGGGGGCGATCAGCAGGATCGACCTGGTCATCTTCTCGTCGATCAGGGTTGTGACAATGCCGTTTTCGGTCAGACGGGACAGTTTGGCCCCGCGACCAACGGACGGCCATACCGGTGATTCATAGGTGGCCAACGGTGCATGGGCGCTGAATTGCCCTTCGCTGCCCGAGATCTTGATGGGCCTCACCCAGCGTAGGGGGACATGCACCGAGAGCTGCTCCTGTTGTGTGGTCATTTGTGGTTACCTCTTTCGGGCTGTTAGAAGGATGTTGTTGTTGGAAGAGCAATATCGGCGGCGTTCACCGTTGGTGGGGCTACGTCGACGTCGAGGGGGCGGATGCCCGCGTGCAGCCAGCTACGGCCAAGCCCGGCCACATCGACGGAGCTTCCTGCCAATGCAATCCCGCAGTCGCCACCTCCAGCACCGGAGGGTTAAGCGGCCGCGCCGCTGGTTTCTGCTGCGGCGCACAGCGCGTTGAGCCGCTCGGTAAAGATGCCCATTGCAGTAGCGCGGTCCAACTCGCACAGCAGATTC
This sequence comes from Mycobacterium liflandii, assembly GCF_022354805.1. NCBI lineage: Bacteria > Bacillati > Actinomycetota > Actinomycetes > Mycobacteriales > Mycobacteriaceae > Mycobacterium > Mycobacterium liflandii. The sequence goes on from NZ_CP023138.1 coordinate 4,235,374, forward strand.
CGGAACTGACGCACATGCTCGCCGAGTCCCGCGCCAGCGGGCGCAGACCCGCAGCAGGAGGCCGTCGCAGGTGTCAGCAGGCCAATGGCGGCGTCGACACATTCTTCGGAAGACTCGCGGAACCGGCGCACAATCTCGTCGCGGGTTCGGTCGCCGGATGCCAGCCTGCCGATCTGGGCCGTGGTGGCCGCGGGAGCGCCCGTCCACCCGACGAGCAGACGTTCAGGCGGCGGCGCGACCGCGGCGATGACGTGGCCGGGCCATTCGGCGTGAACCGCCGAATGCAGGTCCGCGGCGGCGAGTTCGACGATGGCTTGGCGATCCGGGGAGCGGTAGGACAGCCAGCCTCCGAACACCGCCGCAGCCACGTCAACACCGGAGCCAGAGGTCGTCAGGCGCGCGGTCGCGATCAACGCAAGCCGGAATAAGGTCGTCCGGTCTACCGGGGCGCCCCATGCGGCGGTAACCGCATCGACAACCGCCACGGTGACAGCCCCACTGGAACCTAGGCCCAGCTTCACGCCACGCTCATGCAGCTGCGAGGTGATCGTCAGTCCGACGCCGCGGTCCGGGCAGTCCAGCCACTGGCGCGCGATGGCCACCGCGGATGCGATATGCGGCAGCTGCCGGGCCGCGACGGACCGGTCAGAATCCAAATCCACAGTGCCAGCTATCAGCTCGCTACTGACGGCGACCCCGCCACCGATGCCCAGATCCGCGGCCTGGACAGTGACATAGCGGTCCATCGCAGCGACCAGCGCGCCACAGCCAGGCTCGACGACCGCGAACTCGCCCAAAATGACCAGTTTGCCCGGTGCTTTTCGGATGCTGTTCACCGCGTGGCCTTCTCTACAAGAGCCACCCCGGGCCCCGGATGGGCCACCACCACCGTCTGGACCTGACTCAGCTCCTTCAGTGAGGCCGCGATAAGTGCCGCATCATCGCGCGAGCAGAGCACCTTCACGTTGGGACCGGCGTCCATCGTCAGGTAGGCCGCGATGCCGTCGCCGCGCATCGCGACGACCCGGTCGATTACCTGTAGCGAGGCCGCACTGATGTATCGAACAGCGGGCCGGGCGGCCAGCATGGTGGCGTGCATGCCCATCGCGTTGGCCTCGGCGATCGCACCGGCGCCGTGCAAGTCGCCGGCGGCAAGCGCGGCCTGCATCGCGTGCAGGTCATCACCGCTGGCGTCAGCCCAGGCTCGATACAGCGGAGAAGTCTTGACGGTCTGGCTCATTGCCGCCCGGCTCGAGATCTGCTTGGCCCCGGCCTCGACCACAACGACCACCAGCGCTAGATCAAGCGCGACATCGATTGGCTCGGCATAGGATTGGGCATCACCGTCGGCTCCAATCGCGGCACCGGCGTGCCACACCGAGAACCCGCCGAACACCGAACGACTCGCCGAGCCTGAACCACGACGCGCTAGCCGGGACAGTTCCCGGACATCGGTGTCCAACCCGTAGGCCGCACACGCAGCGGCGGCCAGCGCGGCGAAGCCACTCGCCGATGAGGCCAACCCAGCTCCGGTGGGCCCCGCATTGTGGGTATCAACGATCGCCGGGGCCCGCGACTTCACCCGCACTCGGAGCAGATCCAAGAATTCGGTAACTCGGGTCGAAAAAGCCTCCGGCGCCGGCTTCCAGGCCATCATCACGATATCCGGACCAACTCCACCGCCGGTGGGCCCGACCTCGACGGTGGTCGTAGTCGGGAAGATATCCAGGGTCATCGACAGGCTCGAGGTCATCGGAAGCATGAACTCTTCGTCGCGCTTGCCCCACTACTTGATCAGCGCGATGTTGGGATGAGCGACCGCGGTCGCCGCTGCTGTGCTCACGGCGCAACCTCGCGACCCGATGCGCTCGCGGTGAGCCGTCCGGCGAAGGAGTCGAGCGCGACAGCCCAGGTAGCCACCGCGCCGGCCTTGAGCATTGCCTCACCGATGACTTGCGCGTGGACCCAATCGCGGGCAAGTGCGAGTGCGCATCCGCCGCGACCGCTGCCAGTGAGTTTGGCGCCCATTGCGCCACTGGTGTTGGCCGCCTCGATGAGACCCTCCAGCCGCGGCGTTGACAGGTTCAGCCCGCGGAGCAGGTCGTGGTTGCGAGCCATCGCTGCCCCGAGTGCGGTGAGATCGCCTTGCTGCATGTCGATGGCCGCGCGACCGACCAGAGCATCGAGTTGCTCGACGAGCCAGTCCCGACGAGCCAAGCCGTCTCTGTCGGCAGTCAAGATTGCCGCGACCTCAGCGACGGAGTCTTTGGTCGCGCTGATCTCGCCGCTGTCAGCCACCACAAACACCCCTACCGGCGCCGGGCTCACCGGTCGGACAGCCCCCCGGTGGAACACAATGGGCCCGTCAGCGCCGGTAGCGGCCGCATCCACCCCACTGGGTGTGCCGTGCGCGGTTCGCTCCCTGGACTGAACCAGCTCATAAACCTGCGCCGCAGACGGCTCACACTCAAACAGGTCCGCAAGCGCCAGCACCACCGCTCGCACCACCGCCGCGCTCGACCCCAACCTACGCCCGCATGGCACGACGTGCGACACCTCGACAACCACGCCCGACGCGACTGCGGCTGGCACGTCGAACCGTTCAGCGAAGTCTGAGATCAGCGACGCCATGTCCAGACCCATCGACCCCACCGTTGGCTGCCGGACCGGGGTTGGTGCCGGGCCCCGGTGTGCGGTGGCCGTCTCGACCAATATCGGGATCGGAATGGCCAGTGCGGCCGCCCCATGCACCACCAGGTGCTCGCCTAGGACGATCGCTTTCCCGGTCGCCGTTCCCACACCCGATCTCGAACGTGCCTTCATCGCGGGATGACTCACTTGTTGCCCTATCGCTAGTAGATCTCTTGCGTGAACTGGGCGAAAGCGACTCGGGCGGCGCCTAATACGGTGAGGAACCAACCGGAGAAACTATCCGCTTCGAGCAGCTGGGCCAGTTCGGCCGCGGTCACCATGCGCACTTCCGAGACCTCGTCGGGGTCCGGTTGTGGCGGACCCGAGATTCGCCCCACGTACAGGTGGTTGAACTCATGCTCGACCAGACCCGTCTGCGCATCGGCGTGGCGATACGTCACCGTCCCTGCCGGTACGAGTTCGACGTCGAGCCCGAGCTCTTCGCGCACTCGGCGCTGCGCGGCCACCCGCGGGCTCTCCCCAGGAAACGGGTGTCCGCAACATGCGTTCGACAGGACTCCTGGCCAGTGATACTTGCCCGCGGCACGGCGCTGCAGTGCCATTCGCCCGGAGTCATCAAATAGGAACACCGAGAACGCGCGATGCAGCAGCCCCGGCGCTTCATGCGCAGCGATCTTCTCCGCCACACCCTGCGTGACGCCACCGGCATCAACCAACTCCAACATGATCTCCGGCATTTCAAGCAGTCCTTTCAGCGTGGTCCGGCAAATCCCCGGAAGCAGTTCCCCATCACCGCATCGTCGCGGCCTACCAAATCGTCAACCGCTACTGAACTGTTGGCCGCTTACCCGACAACCAAGAAGTGCAGCAAGGGGGCCTCTCGGGCCGTTCTGATTTCATTTCGGCTCGGTGTAAGAGGTCACCGGTCGCGGGCAATGACCAATTGCGTCAACGCAATCAGATCTTCTGATCGCGCGGAGTCAGGTAGTGCCGCCAGCGCGGCACCGATGCATTCATCGGCCTGCCGCTCGGCGGCCTTGCGGCCCCCGCGGTCTCCACCAAGTCGATCGCCTGCCGCACTTCATCGGCTGACATCGGCTCTTCAGCCCCATAAAGCTGCGCCAAGCTAGCCGCCGCCTCCGTACCAGAGCCCAAGGCGGCGACCACCGGAAAAGTCTTCTTGCGGCGGGCCAGATCACTACCGACCGGCTTACCGGTGACATTCGGATCTCCCCAGAGACCCATCACATCATCGACGATCTGGAACGCCAAGCCCAGTTGGAAACCGAACTGATGCATCGCCGTCACCGTGGCAGGATCCGCATTCGCGGCCAACGCCCCCAACGCACAGGCACAACCCATCAATACCGTCGTCTTGCCGGCCGCCATTTCCAGATAGCCATCAACGCTCACCGACTCGCGTGTCTCAAAGTCACAATCTTCGAACTGGCCATCGCACAAAGTCACACACGAGGATTCCAACCTCATAACGGCGTTCGCCGCAACCTCAGGCTCCAACATCTCAACCAACACACGGCCGGCCAACGCGTGCAACGCATCTCCGAGAACAATCGCATTGGTCTCACCCCACACCGCCCATACCGTCGCCCTACCCCGGCGAGTGGCATCGCGATCCATCACGTCGTCATGAACCAACGAGAAGTTGTGCATCAACTCCACCGCCGCCGCCACAGGAGCTGCGGCACGCGCATCACCACACGCCGACGCCGCCCCAAACGCCAACGCCGCCCGAATCGACTTGCCAGACGAACCATCTACCGGCACCCCATTGACGTCCCACCAGCCGAGGTGATATCCGGTCATCTTGGCCAACGGCTCACTCAACCACCCCACTGCTGTCCGCAAGACCGGATCGCACTGTTGCCGAGCATTTTTCAGCAGCGCCCGAGCTGCGTTCGGGGTCGCATTGGCAACATTGACCATGCCCAACGACATCGACCAACTCCTCACATCAGAAGAAACCTGTCCGCGAACCACAAGCGGTGACGAGCAGTGTCCGGTACCGGCCTCAACAACTTCTCAATGAGCTGACCTGCGGCGCTCGTTGGGCCGCAGAAGCATGTCGATCCGGTAGGGATCAACCGAATATCCAAGTGCGATCTGGATTTAACGTGTACGTAATAGATGTCTGGGTGAGTCGCTTGAGACCGACGCGCGGCGCCGCTCGCCTCCCCCGGGACGCATGCCAGCCGCCCCAGATGCGGCCATCGCGGCCGCGGGACGGAACCCGCAGGCAAGTGCGTTTTGGTACCCATATTCAGGATGCGACGCGGGCGGCGATGAGAGTGCGAGACTTCGTGAAGATGTCGCTCTTGCAGGGACTTAACTCCGCTCTGCCGCTCGCCCGGCCCCGATCACACACGCCCGACGGGCTCTCCATTCACATCACACCTTGCGACGCCGAAACATCAAGCTGCCCAGCTTGATCACACTCCTTTCGCGGCGAGACACTCCGCCACGGTTCAAGATCCGTTGAGAATCCATTGAGGACGAGCCTGTTCAATCAGCGGCGGAAATTCCCAGTAGCGCAACGGAAATGGACTCCAAGTGAACGTTATTGACTTCCCCCAGGTCGACTTGGGTACCGAGGCGACAATCAGCCCCGATGTCGACAAAGCAGGGGAACACCTGAAGACATGGTCTCGTGCCACAGGCATCGTCCTCGACGGCCCCAACGGTGACGCCTTCGATGCACTCGCGCAGCATCGCCTGGCGGCATGGACCTATCCGGCGGCAACCGGTGCGGAGCTTGATCTGATGGCGGACTGGATCGGTTGGCTCTTTGCCTTCGACGACGTTTTCGATGAATCGATAGACGGCTGCGATCAGGACTTTGCCATTGCGACGGCGGCGGCCACCAACACCGTCTACACCGGGCTGCCCTCAGCACCCCCGAGCCCAGTAGTCAGGCCCTATGTGGTGGCGTTGGAGGATCTTTGGGAGCGGACTACCCAGGGCATGCCGGCGTACTGGTGCAGACGACTGGCCAACGACATGGTCGATTACGTCAACTCCTACCGAAGCCATGCCCTGATCAACGCATCACGCATTGCGCTCGACGAACAGTCATATCGAGCCCACCGGCTGATCTCCAGCGCAGTATTCATCACGCTCGACCTCGGCGAAGCCGCCGCTAGACGTGCCCTATCGGAGTCGCTGTTGGTGCACCCATACATACGGGCCGCTCGCGAAGCCGCCAACAACATCGTGTCCTGGAGCAGGACCTCTACTCCGCGCCCAAAGAGCTCAGTCTGGGCGACCTGTGCAACTACGTCGCCGTCCTGCGGTCTCAGGATGATCTCACGACTGCGCAAGCAGCCGACCGGGTCAGTCAGTACCTGCACGAGGAGATCGCGCGCTTCGATCAAACCAAACAGCTCATCCACACCCACCTCATCCCACGCTTGCCAACCGAAGATCAACAAGGCGTGATCTCCATGCTGGATACCTGCAGCAACTGGATAACCGGCAACGTGGCGTGGTCATTGGAGACCGCACACTACGCATCGCGCGCCATCGACATGGAGCGCGAAAAGGAAGTATTCGGGGACTTGCGAACCTAGGACTCGCATCAGCGCCCAGGGGCTGCGGCGAACATCAGCACACGACAAGGCGCGGCCGTGAGCGAAAAGAAACTGGCGACCGTTGGTTCAGCCAGGTAGTTCACGGCCGGCGTCTTGGCCGCGGTCGTCAGCAGGACAACACCAAAATCCAAGACCGCCACTTCAACTCGACCACAACTGCATCCACGGTGACCGGGCCAGCGCCATCCACACGCTGTCAACGGTCACCCATTCGACACTGATCTCGCAATAACTTCCACAACAATTTCCTGGAGGAGATCATGGAGCACCGTCCCGAATGCTGCTGTGGTTGCGCGCTCGCGCAAATGCCCTCTCCCCCAGAGGAATCTGTGCCCTTACCGCCCACAGTGGGCATACTAGGCACCGCCGCATTCGTACCGCCGCGCGTCGTCACCAACAACCAGGCAGGTGCCAGCGCCGGCATCGACGATGCCTGGATATTCGCCCGAACTGGGATCCGGACCCGACGCTGGGCCGACCCGGAGCAGGCCACCTCGGATCTGGCCGTCCAGGCCGCCGAACAGGCCCTCGCCAACACCGCAATCAACGCCGGGCAGCTCGGAGCGATCATCGTCTCGACCTCCACACCCGACCAACCCCAGCCACCCACGGCCGCCTTTGTCCAAAATGCGCTGCACGCCAACAGCGCATACGCCTTCGACACCAATGCGGTGTGTAGCGGGTTCCTGTTCGCCATCAACACCGCACACGCGCTGGCCCAACGTGACAGCATCCACGTGCTGGTCATCGGAGCAGACGTCTACTCACGCATCCTTGACCCCACCGACCGAAAAACGGTCTGCCTGTTCGGCGACGGCGCCGGTGCTGTGGTGGTCGGACCCACCACAGCCAGCTCGAGGCACCTGCGCATCGTCGACACCGAACTGCACACCTTCACCCAGCACATCAACCTGATCGGGGTGCCCGGCGGCGGCAGCCGCCAGCCCCTGACCACGGCCACTCTCGACGCGGGACAGCACTACTTCCACATGGACGGTCGAGGCGTCCGCGACTTCGTCACCACCACGGTCCCGGAGCAAGTCCGCAAATTCTTGGCGCGACACCACCTCGCTGTGGAGGACATCGACCACGTGGTGATGCACCAAGCCAATGGACGCATGCTCGATGAGATCTACTCGCTACTGGACCTGCGTAACGCCACATGCCACCAAACCATCGACCGATTCGGCAACACCGGTTCGGCATCGATCCCCATCACCCTGCACCACGCGTACCCCGAGCTGCACGGCAATATCCTGTGCATCGGTTTCGGTGGGGGAATGGCCGCCGGTATCACGCTGCTGGCCGCGGCGTCGGGCAGCGCGGGTGATGTGGGCGCTCACAAGTAGCACGCGCTGCGCCACCACCGGACCGCCCCCGACCGGGGCGACGATCCGGGAGCGTCGCAATCCTGCCCGCGCCTGGTCACGAACAGGCGCGCGCCGGACCCGGGTAACCGACCCCAGCACCGCGGGCTGACCGTCCGAAATTCGGACGGTCAGCAGCGGTCATCCCATCGGAAAGCCCACCGCCAACGGCGGTTAGTCGCGCAGCATTTCGGCGACCAGGAAGGCCAGTTCCAGTGATTGTTGGGTGTTCAGTCGTGGGTCGCAGGCGGTCTCGTAGCGCCCGGATAGGTCGGAGTCGGAGATGTCTTGCGCGCCGCCCAGGCATTCGGTGACGTTCTCGCCGGTGATCTCGACGTGGATACCACCCGGGTGGGTTCCCAGGCCGCGATGGACCTCGAAGAATCCCTGTACCTCATCGACGATGCGGTCAAAGTGGCGGGTTTTGTAGCCGGTGGATGACTCGTGGGTGTTGCCGTGCATCGGATCGCACTGCCAGATCACCTGGTGACCGGCGGCCTGGACCTTCTCCACGATCGGCGGCAGCAGATCACGGACCTTGTTGTTCCCCAACCGACTCACCAGCGTCAGCCGGCCCGCCTTGTTATGCGGATCCAGCCGCTCGACATACTCGACAGCCAGCTCCGGAGTCATCGTCGGGCCGATCTTGACCCCGATCGGATTGGCGATCACCTCCGCAAAAGCAACGTGGGCGCCATCGAGTTGACGGGTCCGCTCACCGATCCACACGGTATGGGCGGACAAGTCATACAACTGCGGCTCACCGTTTTCCCCCTCACCCAACCGCAACATCGCCCGCTCATAATCGAGCACCAAAGCCTCATGACTGGCGTAGATCTCAGCGGTCTGCAGATTACGGTCGGCCACCCCACAGGCACTCATAAACCGCAGGCCCCGATCGATCTCGTTGGCCAGCGCCTCATAGCGCGCCCCCGCCGGCGAGGTCCGCACAAACTCGCGGTTCCAATCATGAACCAAATGCAGCGACGCCAACCCCGACGACGTCAACGCCCGCACCAAGTTCATCGCCGCACTGGCATTGGCGTAGGCACGCACCAGCCGCGACGGATCATGCTCGCGGGCAGCAGCATCGGGCGGAAAACCATTGATCATGTCACCGCGGTAGGACTTCAACCCCAACGCATCAGTATCGGCCGAGCGCGGCTTGGCGTACTGCCCCGCAATCCGAGCAACCTTGACCACCGGCATGCTCGAGCCATAGGTCAGCACCACCGCCATCTGCAACAGCGTGCGCACATTGCCCCTGATATGCGGCTCGGTGTTATCGGTAAACGTCTCCGCGCAATCCCCACCCTGCAGCAAAAACGCCTCACCACGAGCGACCTGCGCCAGCTGCTCCTGCAACCGGATGATCTCCGAAGGCACCGTCACCGGCGGCACACTCTCGAGCACCTTACGCATCGCCGTCGCCTGATCGACCGGCCAGCTGGGCTGCTGAGCAGCCGGCTTAGCCAACGCAGCATCCAACCGCGCCCGCAACTCATCAGACAACGGCGGCAACGACGGCAGCTGGTCAATCGGAATATCGACGGTCCAGTTCATCGGTACATGGTAACTGGGCATTGTTGCGGGCTGATGGGCCGAACGTTGCTAGCGGTCGGTGATGATCAAAAACCTTCGCAATTGATCACGGGCATCGACCAGCGCGTCGTGGGCATCTCGGGACCGCGGGGGTAGCCGCGGGCTGCCGCGATCCTCCCACAGCTGCCGCAATTCCCGGGTGAAACGCGGTATCGCCTTCGGCAGGCCCGGCATCGGACCCCACAACTGACACAGCGCGACATGATCGTAGGCCCCGACCCAGGCCCATAGTTCGATCTGCTCGCCGCTGTCCACACCGAGGAACTCCTCCAGGTCCAGGCGGATCTGGCGGCGCGAACGCCACACCTGCGAGGCGGGTGACGGCAGTTTGGTCAGCACATGGGCACGAACCCAACTTCCAGCCCGTTCCGGATCGAATTCCGTGGAAACGGCGTAGTACTCACGGCCGTCCTCGGCGACCACGCCGATCGAGACCAGTTCGATGGTGCGGCCATCCTCGATGAACTCGGTGTCATAGAAGTACCGCATCGCCGCAGCCTATACGGAGGTCAATATCGGCTCGGTGCCCTCGGGTGGCGGCGCGGGGTGAACGTCGCGATCCAACTGCGCCTCGACGGCGCGCTCGTCGGGCAGCCGAGGGGTGCCGGCGATCGCACACTGCAACCAGAGCTTGGCCCGCACCACCGGGCGGCGCAAGGTGCGCTCGCGCTGCAACGCTCGCCGCATCTTGTCCGGTTTCGCGGTATAGCGCCACCGGGCCCAAGGGGCATGCGGCCGCGACAGCCGGATTGCACCGATGACCAGCAACACCACGATGAACATGCCGAGCAACCCGGTCCACACCTTGCCCTTGATCAGCACCACCGTTGCCAGCGGCAGCGTGAGCACCAATCCGCCGACCACCACCGCACGCGGGAGCACCGAATCGCTACCGGACCAGATCGTCGGGAAGAACATCAGGGGATGCAAACCCAGGGTCAGCAGACCCGCCACCGCTACCGCCGCAAAAACCGCGTCCACCGAGGTACGGCCGTCTTCCTCCCAATAGACGTCGGACAGATGCAGGATCAACGCATACTCGTCGAGCACCAGTGCCGCGCCGATCCCAAAAAAAGTTGCCGCCACGCTGAGTTCGGGCTCGCGTCCGTTGACAGCCAGCGTCACCAAGGTCAGCCCCGAGATCATCACCAGCACCACCCCGAATGTCACATGGTGGACATGCACCGACCCGAGGTGCACATTGCGGGGCTGCCACCACCTGGGCGGCGGGCCATCGTCTGGGCGCCCGCGGATGACGCGCACGAAGGTGCGGGTCACAAAAAACGTCAGGATGAAGGCAACCAGGCAGCACAAAAGCGGCAATCGGCCGCGGTCGACAATGTCATGCTGCAGCCAATAGAACACCTCAAAAAAGTTACGCCCACCGACGAATGCAGGTCGGCAGCCTCGCTGCAGCGGTGTCCGGCCGTCCGGTAACGATTAGGCTGTCGGGGAAATGAGTACATTGAGGTCGCCCGACGTGGGCAGTCGACTCGGGCGGGTCTCGGTTTGGTACCTGCTGTGGCTGGTAGCGGCCGCGGCACTGGCATACGTGGTCTGGCGGTTGTTCGGGCACATCCCATACCGCATCGACATCGACATCTATCAGATGGGCGGTCAGGCCTGGTTGGACGGGCGCCCGCTCTACAGCGGCGACGTGAAGTTCCACACACCAATCGGACTGGACCTGCCGTTCACCTACCCTCCGCTGTCGGCGGTGGTGTTCAGCCCGTTTGCCTGGTTACACATGCCGGCGGCCAGTGTGGCGATCACATTCTTGACGTTGGTGGTGCTGATCGCGTCGACGGTGGTGGTGCTTACCGCTCTGGATGTGTGGCCCAACTCGGAGCAGCTGCCCGGACCCGCGTGGCTGCGCCGGTTGTGGTTGGCGGTCATCATCGTGGCCCCGGCCTCGCTCTGGCTGGAGCCGATCAGTTCCAACTTCGCTTTTGGCCAGATCAATGCCGTGCTGATGACCTTGGTGATACTCGACTGCTTCCCGCGTCGCACACCGTGGCCCCGGGGGCTGTTGCTCGGCTTGGGGATCGCCCTGAAGCTGACTCCGGCCGTGTTCCTGCTCTACTTCCTGCTGCGCCGCGACAACCGGGCGGCGCTGACGGCGGTGGCGTCTTTCGTGGTCGCCACGCTGGCCGGTTTCGCGCTGGCCTGGCACGACTCATGGGAGTACTGGACCGACACCTTGCTGCACACCGACCGGATCGGTTCCGCGGCGCTCAACACCGACCAGAACATTGCGGGCGCACTCGCCCGCCTACCGATCGGCGAGCATGCGAGCCACCTGCTGTGGGTGTTGCTGTCTTTAGGGGTACTCGCGGTGACCGTCTGGGCGATGCGGCGGGTCCTGCAGGCCGAAGAGCCAAGCCTTGCGGTGATCTGTGTCGCCTTGTTCGGCCTGGTGGTTTCCCCAGTGTCGTGGTCGCATCATTGGGTTTGGATGTTGCCGGCGGTGGTCGTGACCGGGGTGCTGGCCTGGCGGCGGCGCAACGTCGCGCTGGCGGTGGTCACCATTGCCGGATTGGCGCTGATGCGCTGGTCACCGATCGATTTGCTGCCCAAACACCGCGAGGCCACCGCGGCCTGGTGGCGTCAGCTGGCCGGCATGTCCTACGTGTGGTGGGCGTTGGCCGTGATCGTCGTGGCCGGACTGACGGTCACCACCCGGATTACAATGCAGCGTCCGGCGGAGCCGGACCGAACCCCGGCCCCGGCCGCGCGCTGATTATCCGGCGGCGGTTTCGGGAATCCGTACCGCGTCGCCGGACCCGTCGTCATCCCCCTTGCCGCCGTTCTTGATGCTGGCGGCGTAGATGTCGACGTACTCCTGGCCCGAGAGCCCCATCAGCTCGTACATCACCTCGTCGGTGACGGCCCGCTCGATGAAGTGGTTGCCGGCCAGACCCTCGAACCGCGAGAAATCCATCGGCTTACCGAAACGAACGATGACGCGGCCGAAGCGCAACATCTTGCGTCCCGGCGGGTTGACGACATTGGTGCCGATCATCGCCACCGGGATGACCGGAACTCCGGTGTGCAGCGCCAGCCGAGCCAGGCCCGTCTTGCCTTTGTAGAGGCGACCGTCGGGCGAGCGGGTGCCTTCTGGGTACATGCCCAGCAGCTTGCCCTGGCGCAGCAGTCCTGCGGCGATTTCGAGTGCGGCCTGTGCCGCGTCGGAATTGGTGCGGTCGATCGGCACCTGCCCGGAGACGCTGTAGAACCAGCGGTTGATCCAGCCTTTCACGCCGGTACCGGTGAAGTATTCGGCCTTCGCCAGGAAGGTGATCCGACGACGCACGACCAATGGCAGGTAGAAACTGTCGGCCACAGCGAGGTGATTACTGGCGAGAATAGCCGGCCCGGAGCTCGGGATGTGTTCCAGCCCTTCGACTTTCGGCCGCCCCAACAGGGTGAAGAGCCAGCCCATGAAGATGTACTTGAATAGATAGTACCACATGGCCCTCCCTCTCACCCGCATCGGAATGATGTCTGCGCCAACTGTACCCATCGGCGATAGGTACGACCACCTCCGTAGGTTGGTCGCTTACTCTTGCAGAGTAATCGGGATCGCCTGGTAGCGCGTCTTCGCATCGGCGTTCGCCGACCCGTTTTCGGGGGCGCTCTCACTGCTGAGGCCCCCGCCGGGCGGACCATCCGGCGGCGGTTTCGCCGATCGGTCGATGTCGTCGACTATGGCGCGAATCACGTTGAGCAACGCCACACTGTGTTCGGCGATAACCGTCGTCAACGGGTGCTGCTCACCATTGACCAGCGCAGCGAGCGCACACAGCGGGCACCACACCTGTTGGCACTTGCCGGTCGCTCCGCCCGATGCCATGGCGGCCGCGGCGCGCAGTGCAGGATCTACGCCATCGAGGATCGCCTGGGCGAGTTTGCGCAGTTCAGGACCAACTTCGGTATGGGGCCCAGTCACGTCGGCCACACCTCCGGATCTGGTCGAAATCGAACGGTCAGCTCACCGCCAGACAGGCGCGCGTCCAGCACGATGCACCTCCGCAATACGGAGGCCAACCGCACCCTGCGCCGCATGCCGCCGGCACTGATGATCAGGTCGTCATCAGCTCGGCCCAGTGTCAACGAACCGGGATCGAGCTGGGGCAACGCTAGCCGCAGACGATATACCGCCCCAAGGCCGGACCCGGACTCGAGGTCAACAATCGGACGCAGCGGCCCCGGCGGCGCGCTTCCGCGGCGCCGGCGGGCGCCATCAAGCAGCCCACCGAGGGCCTTGGGTCCGATCGGCTCGCCGGCCGCATGCGCAACCAGCACCAGCGCCACATCGCCAATGGTGGCGTCGAGTTCCTCGAGAACGGCACGCTGCTCGGAGATGCGTTCGGCATACCAATAGAAGGCGGGGTGGTCGGGCAGACTGCGGTACTCGTATGCCTCGTCCCGCACCAGAACTTGATTGACGAGTAATTCCTCGACGCGGACGCCCATCAGGGCCAACGATCCCAGCGTGCGCGTCGCCTCCGCTGCGACCACCCGCTCAGGAGTCAGCACCAGATGCGCGCCGACCAGAGAACCATCCGTCAGCAAAGTGCTGAGTCGATCGACGCTGGCACTGGTTCGCTCCAGCAGCTCCACCAGCGCGGCCGAGCGGCCATCTTCGATAGCGAGACTGAGCCGGCGATGCCGCGGCCACGCGCGCTCGACGTACAGGGAGAAGGTGGCGGGGAGGGTCAACATCCGCAGGGCGTCCGCGGTCGAGGCGCAGTCGACCACGATGCGGTCCCAACGTCCACTGGCCGCGAGCTCACCGACCGCGTGCAGACCGAGCACTTCCTGGACTCCGGGCAGCGCGGAGAGCTCCTCGGGAGCAATGCTGCCCAACTCCGAATCCGGAAATCGCCCATTGAGGGCATCGACAACGTCTCGCCAGCGGTCTTCGAGCAACGCCAGGGTGTCCAGCGCTAGGGCGTCCAAGAACCCCCGCCGGTGTCGACCTGACCGGTCTCGAGATCAGCAAAAACACGAACCGGCTCGCCGGAGCCCGTCGGCGCAACCGCAATGCCCAGCACATCACCCAGCGAGTGCGCCTGATCGGTGGATACCACCAACACCCGCTGACCAGCAGTGGCGTCGCAAACCGCGGTGGCGGCCGCCAAAGTGGATTTTCCTACCCCGCCTTTGCCTACGAAGAGACTGATCTGAGCCGGGGTGGGCGCAACAGGATCACTCAGCCCTCAACTCGTTTCTTCAGATCTTTCAGGGCTCCGTCGATCAGCCTGCGCTCAGCCTTGCGCTTGAGCATTCCGATCATCGGAATGGCCAGATCAACCGACAACTCGTAGGTAACGTCAGTACCAGAGCCTTTGGGCGCCAAGTGATACGAACCTTCAAGGGCCTTCAGCAGCGAGCTGGACTGCAGGGTCCAGCTAAGCGATTGACGGTCTGCCGGCCACTCATAGGCCATGATCAGGGTGTCCTTGAAGATGGTGGCGTCCATCAACATCCGGGCCAACATCGGATAGCCGTCGTCATCGGCCTCGAGGATTTCGACTTCCTTGTACTCGGAGATCCATTCGGGGTAGGCCTCGATGTCAGCGATCGCTTTCATCACCTCACCCGGCTCCGCATCGATGTAAATCGTCTGCGTCGTCTTGTCCGCCACCTGACCACCTTTCTCTGCCCCCGCACTCGATGTTTTTTCCCGGGGACACGGCCTTCCGGCAGAAACGGTACTCCCCGAAGCGCTACCTTGACCCGGCTAAATTACCGGAGAAACTCCGATCGGGCGTGTCTGCTCCAACGTCGTTTTCACCTCGAACGCCATCTTCTTGCCCGCCACCCGGCGCTGATGCGTCATTTTCGCCAGCTTCATCCGGGCCAACTCCCAAGCCGTCACTCCAGTGGGTTCAGCATGCAGGAAATAGTGCAGCACGACCCCGTCCAACGACGGCTCGAGCCAGATCTCCATCGTGCCGGTCAAGGCCCCGGTAACCGCCCACCTGATTCCCTTGTCGGCGCGGTCCTCGGTGACTTGCAGCCACAGATCGGGCCACCACCGGCTCCAGCTTGATCGATCCGCGACCGCGGCTCCGACCCGTGCGCCATCCGCGGCGATATACGTCTCATCCGCGATCTGGATGCTGTTCATGGCCACAGCTTCACACACCCACCTGAGGGGAGCTGGCACCACCCCGCAGGTGCGGAACCCGCGCGCGGGCAATCGCAGTGAGAATCCGAACCAGGTGCCAACCAGGCGCCTCCATGCTGCGCGAATGCTGCGATTAGGCTGTGAGCAGGCAGTCCGCCCGCAAAATGGCAATCAACGCCACAACAGGTGTAGCGAGGTCGAAACGAAGTGCGTCAGTACAGTGTCCCCGCCCGTTTTTCCGTCGACGAGCGCGACAACGTCGCGGCCATGGTTTTCGAGCACGAGCGCGATGATCCCGACCACATCATCTATCAGCGCCAGATCGACGGTATCTGGACCGATATCACCTGCGCCGAGGCGGCCCGGCACATTCGTTCTGCAGCATTGGGTTTGATCGCACTCGGAGTCCAGGCCGGTGACCGGGTGTCCATTTTCTCGGCCACTTGCTACGAGTGGGCGATCCTGGATCTGGCGATCCTGGCGGTGGGCGCTGTCACCGTGCCCATCTACGAGACATCGTCTGCCGAGCAGGTGCGCTGGGTGCTGCAGAATTCAGAAGCCGTGCTGGCGTTCGCTGAGACTGACGCGCATGCCGCAATGATCGCCGAGCTGACCGGTGACCTGCCCGCCCTGCGCCGCGTCCTGGTTATCAACGGTTCGGGTCCCAAGGCGCTCGAGCAGCTCGCCGAGGAGGGCGGGTCGGTTGACCGGGCAGAGCTGACGGCGCGACTCGATGCGCTGCGCTCCTCGGATCCGGCAACCCTGATCTACACCTCGGGCACCACCGGGCGGCCGAAGGGCTGCCAACTCACCCACTCCAACCTGCTTCACGAGATTCGCGGCACGCAGGAGTGCCTACCCACGCTGCTGACCCCCGGGCAACGGCTGCTGGTCTTCTTGCCACTGGCCCACGTGCTGGCCCGGGCGCTTACCTTGTCGGCCTTCGCCAGCAAGGTGACCGTCGGATTCACCAGCGACATCAAGAATCTGCTGCCACTGTTTGCGGTGTTCAAACCCACCGTTGTGGTTTCGGTACCGCGGGTTTTCGAGAAGGTCTACAACACCGCGGAACAGAATGCCTCCAACGACGGCAAGGGGGCGATCTTCAAGCTCGCCGCGCAGACGGCGGTCGATTGGAGTCGAGCCTGGGATGACGGCCGCCCGGGGTTGCTGTTGCGCGCCAAGCATGCACTGTTCGACCGGCTCGTGTACCACAAGCTGCGCGCGGCGCTTGGCGGCGACTGCCACGCGGCGGTCTCCGGTGGGGCACCGTTGGGCGCACGACTTGGTCACTTCTATCGCGGGGTCGGCCTAACCATCTACGAGGGCTACGGACTGACCGAGACCAGCGCGGCCGTCACGGTCAACCAGATTGACGCTCTCAAAATCGGGACGGTCGGAAAACTGGTGCCCGGCAACAGTTTGCGAATCGCCGACGACGGCGAGTTATTGGTACGCGGCGGCGTGGTGTTCAGCGGCTACTGGCGCAACGAACAGGCCACCGACGAGGCATTCACCGACGGCTGGTTCCGGACCGGCGACCTCGGCGCAGTTGACGACGACGGCTTCCTGAGCATCACCGGCCGCAAGAAGGAGCTCATCGTCACCGCGGGCGGTAAGAACGTCGCCCCCGCGGTGCTAGAGGATCAGCTACGGGCGCACCCGCTGATCAGCCAGGCGATGGTGGTCGGGGACGCCAAGCCGTTCATCGGCGCACTGATCACCATCGATCCCGAGGCGTTCGGCGGTTGGAAGCAACGCAACAGCAAGGCCGACCATGCGGCGGTGCGCGACCTGGCCGAGGACCCCGACCTGGTTGCGGAGGTGGATGCGGCCGTCAAGGAGGCCAACTTGGCGGTGTCCCACGCCGAATCGATCCGCAAATTCCGAATTCTGCACGTCGATTTCACCGAGGACACCGGCGAGTTGACGCCAACGATGAAGGTCAAGCGCAACGTGGTCGCCGAAAAGTTCTCCGTCGAGATCGAGGCGATCTACACCAAGGATTAGTCCAACGCGCCGCCGGCGGCTCCGCCGGCGGCGCGCATGAGCGGATCGCCCGACTCCTCCTCCGGCCTCACCGGCCGGCATCGTCGCCGCGCACCACCCCAATCGCCCGACTCCTCCTCCGGCCTCACCGGCCGGCATCGTCGCCGCGCAGAAGCTCGGCGAGGCGGGCCGCCAACGTGTCCCAGCGCCACTGAGACGTCACCCACTGCCGGCCGGCGTCACCCATCCGGGCCGCCCGGTCGCGATCGGCCAACACCTCGATGACCGCGCCGGCGACCTTGTCCACCGAGTTGCCGTCGACCACCAGCCCGGTCTTGTTGTGCTGCACCGTTTCCGGCGCTCCACCAGATTCACCCGCAATGACCGGCACGCCGCTGGCGGACGCCTCGAGAAAGACGATGCCCAAGCCCTCAACGTCCATACCAGAGCCCCGAGTGCGGCACGGCATCGCGAACACGTCGGCCATCGCGTGATGGGTCGGCAGCTCCTCGCCCGGCACGCCGCCGGTGAACGTCACATGCTCATCCACCTCGCAGTCCCGCGCCAGCTTGCGCAACGTCTCCAGGTAGGGGCCGCCTCCGACGATTACCAGCGCCGCCCCGTCGACCCTCCGGCGGATCGCGGGTAGCGCCTTGATCAGGGTGTCCTGGCCCTTGCGCGGCACCAGCCGCGACACACACACCACGGTGGGCCGCTCCCCCAGCTGGTAGCGCTTGCGAAGTTCGGCGCGGGCGGCCGGGTCCGGCCGAAACCGGTCGGTGTCGACTCCGGGCGGCAAGTATTCCAATGAAGCCGCGGGCCCGAAGGCCGGCGCGAATCGCGAGCGCGTGTAGCGACTGACGAAGGTCACAATGTCAGTGGTGTCCCCGATTCGACGCAGTACCGACCGCGCGACGGGAAGCATCGACCAACCCACCTCGTGACCATGCGTGCTGGCCAGCACCCGGGTCGCACCAGCCTGCCTCGCACGCGGCGCCAGCAGAGCCAACGGTGCGGCCGCACCGAACCACACGGTATCGATGTCGTGCTGGGCGATCAGCCGGCGCATCCGGCTGTCGACTGTCGGAACGGGCAGCATCAGCGTGCTGGGATGGCGTACCACCCGATAGCCCGCGGCCCGGGCCACGTCGTCATACCCCTGCGCACCCTTCCATTGCGGTGCATAGACCGTTATGGAATGCGACCCGGCCTCAACGAGGCGACCGACGAACTCGCTCAGATACGACTGGATGCCGCCGCGACGGGGCGGAAAGTCGTTAGTTACCAGCAGGACCCGACTCACCAGGGCCAATCTAGCCTGGCCACGATGTGGACTATCCAGCGGTCTTTGCCACGCGTTGGATCGTGCTCGAATCAGGACGAGACGCTCATCCATTGCTGCCAGCCGGCGAGCAGCCCGGCAGCATCCGTGCCAAGCACCTCGAGCGCGGCTCGCGGCAAGTCCGAATGCCCTGGACCGCAGGCGGCCAGGTAGAGGTCGCGCAACTTGGTGGTGCCATAGGTGTCGGCCACAAATCGGGTAAACCACCATGCTCGGTCATACGCTCGCGAGCGCGCCGGCCCGGGAATGTCGAGGTCGTCGTCTGACGGCAGAGCTGCGGGTGGGGCCTCAGCCGGCCGGGAAGTGGTCGGCCGCGCGACGAAATCGGCCACCCCCTCGGTCAACCACCGCGGCGCGTCAAGTGCCGTGTCAACGCGGGCCGCGTAGTGAAAAAGCTCGTGGGTCAGCACTATTCGCAGTGCCGTGGCGCTCATCTTGACCGCGCCTGGTGCGAACACAATTCGTTGGCCAGCCACCGCCCGGCTGCCAGGATCGAAGCGCTCGGCCCAGTCACCGCCGCGATGTCAGCCCATTGGGACGCCGTACCGCCGCCCGCCGCCGTTCGGAATTGTTCGTCTGAACCGGCGGCCACCACCGAGATTTCGCGGGCCCAGTCGGTGCCCCAGAAGGCCACCACCGCATTGACCGCGCCGCGGATGTCCGCCCCGACGCGCGACAACAGTAGGTCGGAGTTCGCGCCGCCGAGGTTGATCAGCCGCACGGTCCGATCTCCGATGACAACCGTCGGCGGGCCAGGATCCTCAGCAGACGCTAGTGACCGCTGTGGCGCACTATCCGGATGACGCGTTACGGCGGCAGCCGTTACCAACTCGATGACAAATATGCACGCCAGCGCAATCGAAAACCATCGGGATCGATGCCGCAGCACCGTGGTAGAGCCGTCAGTAGCGGCGCGCGTCGTAGATCGGTCCCGAGGAATTCATCGGCACCACCCGCACCGGTACACCGTAGGTGGACGAATGGACCATCAGTCCGTCACCGATGTAGATGCCGGCATGTGACGCGTCGGAGTAGAAGGTCAGGACGTCGCCTGGCTGCAGGTCCGACAGCGATACCGGTTGACCTCCATGGGCCAGCGCCTGGCTGGAGTGAGGTAGCGCGATGCCGGCTTGCTGGAAGGCCCACATGACCAACCCGGAGCAGTCGAACCCACCTGGAGCGGCACCGCCCCACGCGTAGGGCGTCCCAACTTGGGTTAGCGCCGCCTGCACCACGGCCGCGCGGTCGCCGCCGGCACCGTCTGGCGGCGTGAACGGCATCGCGGACACTCCACCGGGCGGCGGGGCCTCACCCGGCACCGGTGCGCCCGCTGGCGGCGGTCCACCTGGCGGTGTGCCCTCCGGCGCCGGCCCGGGGGCACCTGGCAATCCGGCGGGAACCTGTCCTGGATCGGCGAGCGCGGTGCGCTGGTCCGGAGTCAATGCCAGGTACTGCGACTTGACGACCGCGATCTGGACCTGCAGCTGGCTCTGCTTGTGCTGCAGATTTGCCCGCACGGCCGCAGCTTGTTCGGCGGCGGACTTGGCATCGGCGGCCGACTTCTCGGAGGCCTGCTCAGCCTTGGCGGCCTGCTCCCTGGCGGTCCGGAAACCCGACATCTGGGTGGCCATCTGGTGCGCCATCACGCGCTGCATCGACAGGCCGTCGATCAGCAGCTGCGGGGACGGAGCCGTCAGAATCGTGTCCATACCGTTGGCGCGACCACCCATGTAAGCGGCCGCGGCGACCTTGTTGACCGCGGTCTGGAACGAAGCCAGCTGCCCCTTGGCAGCGTCCAGCGCGGCCTGGTCGTCAATGAGCTTGTTTTCAGCGGCCTGCTGAGCCGCCAGCTTCGCGCCCAAGTCGAGCTCTGCGCTGTGCATCGCTTCGGTGGTTTGTTCCGCCTGCCGAGATAGCTCGTTTAGCTTTGCCAGCGCGTCCTCAGCCTGGTCCGCCATCGCACCCGCGGCGACGAAGCCGGACAACGCGGTGAAGCTCGCTAACGAACCGATGGCGGACCGCCGGATAACGCGCGCAGTCAATTGCCTACAGTCGAGCCTCAAGATTTTGCTTCCTTAAACTGCCATCGGCGATGTGCCGTCGAGCCGGTTTAGGTCTCAAATAGGTTACGAAATGATATCGGCGTTTGTCCAAACGGGAGAGTTAAGAAAATAGCAAGATTTCTGTAGTTTTCATGTGGGAGCGCGTCTTTGCGCGATCACCACCATACATAACTTCTACGCGACGCCAGTCGCTCGGTTACGGCGGATTGGGACCAGCCGTAACCTTGGCGCCAGCCCGGCATCCGCGAGGGCTTCCAGCGCCACGCGTTCGTCGTACATCAACTCGTCGGGGACCCCGAGCAAGACGCTGACTACACAGTCGCGGCACGCGGGCCCGCGGACCGCGCAGTCATCACAATCAATCACCACCGGATCGCCCGGTTCGGCCCCCGCACCGCTTTTGCTGTCGGTTCCGCTGGTGTGTGCCATTTGGGGTCGGTCCTCTCGGTAGTGTCTTGCGCTCACTGTCAACTGAGCCGAACGCTAACCGGCGCCACCGACAGATCTGGTCCTGCCGAGATCCGGCAGCACTCCCTGACAGCCGGTGCGAGTGTCTGCGCGCGCCGCGTGGGAACCGGCGAATGTCGGTGCGAGTGCCTAACGTCACGGCCATGGGTGCGACGGGTGGAACTCAGCTGAGTCTCACCGGGCTCGATCCGGCCGCCTTTGCGGACATCGCCTTACCGGGCACCGACCTCACTGACCCGGCGGCCGCCCAGGCAGACGACGTGTCGCTGCGCGAAACCACCTTCGTGGTCGTGGACCTGGAGACCACCGGCGGACGAGCGACGGGCACTGAAGCATCGCCGCCGGACGCCATCACCGAGATCGGGGCCGTCAAGGTACGTGGTGGCGTGATCCTGGGCGAATTCGCGACCCTGGTCGACCCGCAACGCAGCATCCCACCCCAGATCGTGCGATTGACCGGAATCACCACGGCCATGCTGTGTGATGCCCCGACGATCGACTCCGTCCTGCCGATGTTCTTCGAGTTCGTCGGCAACTCGGTCCTGGTCGCCCACAACGCCGGGTTCGATATCGGGTTCCTGCGGGCGGCCGCAGGGCGCTGCGACATCGCGCGGCCGGGATCGAAGGTGGTGTGCACGGTCCGGCTGGCTCGCCGAGTGCTCAGCCGCGAAGAAGCACCCAGCGTGCGGTTGGCCGCTTTGGCGCGCTTGTTTTCCGTCGCCACCCAACCCACACACCGCGCCCTCGACGACGCGCGCGCCACTGTCGAGGTGTTGCATGCCCTGATTGAGCGGGTGGGCAACCAGGGCGTGCATTCCTACGCCGAGCTGCGTGCATACCTACCGGGCGTGACGCCGGCACAGCGTCGCAAGCGAGTGCTCGCCGACCGGCTGCCGCACCGCCCGGGGATCTATCTGTTCCGAGGGCCATCGGGCGAAGTCCTCTATGTGGGCACCGCCGTCGACTTGCGCCGCCGGGTCAGTCAGTACTTCAACGGCGCCGATTCTCGGGGCCGGATGAAGGAGATGGTCGCCCTGGCCGGCGCCGTCGACCATGTCGAGTGCGCACATGCCCTCGAGGCCGGAGTCCGTGAACTGCGGATGCTTGCCGCGCATGCACCGCCGTACAACCGTCGATCGAGGTTCCCGCACCGTTGGTGGTGGGTAACGCTCACCGACGAGGCGTTTCCCCGCCTATCGGTAGTTCGTGCTCCCCGGCATGACCGCGTTGTCGGCCCGTTTCGGTCGCGCACCGACGCGACAGAAACGGCGGCCCTGCTGGCGCGCTTCACCGGTGTCAGAACCTGCACCAAGCGGCTGGCCCGCTCGGCACTGCATGGTCCGGCTTGCCCAGAGTTGGAGGTGTCGGCCTGCCCCGCCGCGCGCAACGTCACCGCCGAGGGGTACGCCGACGCGGCCAAGCGTGCGGCCGACTTGATCGAGGGAGTGGATAACACCGCACTGACCGCGGCCGTGCACCAAGTCAGCGACCTGGCCGAGCGGCACCGCTATGAGAGCGCGGCACGGCTGCGCGACCACATCGCCACAGCTGTCGAAGTGCTCTGGCGTGGCCAACGACTGCGCGCGCTGGTAGCCCTGCCCGAGCTGGTCGCGGCCGCTCCCGATGGCTGCGGCGGCTACCAGTTCGCGGTGATCCGCCACGGCCAGCTCGCAGCCGCCGGTAATTCCCGACGTGGGACACCGCCGATGCCGGTGGTCGACGCCCTCCACGCCGGAGCGCAAACGATCTTGCCGGCACCGGCGCCACTCGGCGGCGCGCTGGTAGAAGAGACCGCGCTGATTGCCCGCTGGCTGGCGACCCCGGGAGTGCGGATCGTGCGAGTCACCGGCGCTGAGCACACCGCCGACCGTGCGGAGTCCGCCGGCTGGACTTCGCCGCTGAGATCAGCCGGACCGTGGGCGGCATGGGCGGCTGCGGCGCGTTCGGCGCGGCTGGCCGCAGAGCAGGTTAGCCAAGGAAATCCGCGTGGTCGCCCGGATGGCGGCCGGCAATCAGACGTGCTGGCTGAACCGCACCCATCGCGCGAGCAATTGCTCGGCCGCACCGCTGTCGATAGCCACCGCGGCGCGTTGCAGCCCGTCCTGCCAGGCGGGCAGCCATTCAGCGCGGCTGGATAGCCCGGCATGAGCAACGATCGCACCAGCCGCATTGAGCACCACCGCGTCCCGGACAGGCCCGGCTGCACCGCCCAAGACAGCGCGCGCCTCGGCCGCGTTGGCCTGCGGGTCTCCGCCGAGTAGCTGGCTCAATTCAGCACGCGCGAACCCGAAATCTCCCGGGTCGAAAGTCAACTTGTCGACCGTTCCCGCCTGGACACGCCAGATCGTGCTCGTCGTAGTCGTAGTCAGCTCGTCGAGCCCGTCGTCGCCATGCACCACCAGCACACTGGACCCACGCGTGGCGAACACACCGGCCATGATCTCGGCGAGATCGGCGAAAGCACAGCCAATCAATCCGGCCCGCGGCCGCGCCGGATTAGTCAGCGGGCCAAGGAGATTGAACACGGTGGGCACCCCGATTTCACGGCGAACCACCGATGCTTGCCGATAGGACGGATGAAACTGCGGCGCGAAACAGAACCCGATCCCGATCTCGTTGAGGCTGCGCGCGACCTGATCGGGCCCCAGGTCTATGCGCACCCCAAGGGCCTCCAGGGTGTCCGCGCCGCCGGCCAACGACGAGGCGGCTCGGTTGCCATGCTTGACCACCGGCACACCCGCGGCGGCGACCACGATGGACGCCATAGTGGACAGGTTCACCGTGTTGACCCCGTCGCCACCGGTGCCGACGATGTCGACGGTGTCGTCGCGGATCAAGTCGGCCGGCATCGGACGCGCGTAGGCGAGCATCACGTCGGCCAGCTCGCCGACCTCGCCCGCGGTGGGAACCTTCATCTTCATGGCGACGGCGAAAGCGGCGACCTGGGCGGGCCGCGCGTTGCCGCTCATGATCTGCTCCATGGCCCAGCCCGCCTGACCCGGCTCCAAATGCTTGCCCTCCGTTAGCCGGCCGAGCAGCTGCGGCCACGAGGACGTCGGTATGGGTGCGGCCGCCGAGTGGTCGGCCGCGGATGAAGCTTCGGATGACAGCACCACGCGCCCGATAGTCCCATGCGTCCGACTACCTCCTATCGCCCGCCCACCGGTTGGCCGCGACCGGCGCAAACGCAGCGCCGACGCGACTCTCGGAAGCGAATTTCAGCCCCGGGTAGAGTTCGACAACTACAAAGCGTCATACTTGCGGATGTGACGAGTGCTGTAGGGACCTCGGGTACTGCCATCACGTCGCGCGTGCATTCGCTGAACCGACCCAACATGGTCAGTGTCGGCACCATAGTGTGGCTTTCCAGCGAGCTGATGTTCTTTGCTGGGTTGTTCGCTATGTACTTCACCGCGCGCTCGCAAGCCGGCGGGAAGTGGCCGCCACCGCCCACGGAGCTGAATCTCTATCAGGCCGTGCCGGTGACGTTGGTGCTAATCGCGTCGTCGTTCACCTGCCAGATGGGGGTGTTCGCGGCCGAGCGCGGCGACGTGTTTGGGCTACGCCGCTGGTATGTGATCACCTTCCTGATGGGTCTGTTCTTTGTCCTGGGCCAGGGCTACGAGTACTACCACCTGGTGACTCATGGGACGACCATCCCCGGCAGCGCCTACGGAAGCGTGTTCTATCTGGCCACTGGCTTCCACGGGCTACACGTCACGGGCGGTCTGATCGCGTTCATATTCCTGCTGGTGCGGACCAGGATGAGTAAGTTCACCCCGGCCCAGGCAACCGCCAGCATCGTCGTCTCCTACTACTGGCACTTCGTCGACATCGTGTGGATCGCGCTGTTCACCGTGATCTATTTCATTCGATAACAGCTGGCAGCCCCCAAACAGGCACGATCAGGAAACGAACAGGAGAGCTCAGTTGAAGAAACTGGGATTCACCCGATCCGGTGGCAGTGAGCCGGTTGCCCGGCGACTCGTCGGGACGCTGCGCGGCCCGCGTAGTCACCGATCAGAACAGCGAACTAGTCGCGCACGACGGCGTCTTCATCGCCGGTTATCGGGTGGGCTGCTGCTGTTGATAGCCCTGACCATCGCTGGCGGCGTGGCGGCCGTACTCACACCCGCCCCGCAGGTAGCCGTCGCCGACGAGTCTTCCGCCGCACTGCTTCGCACCGGCAAGCAGTTGTTCGACACCTCATGTGTGTCTTGCCACGGCGCCAACCTGCAAGGCGTGCCCGACCACGGCCCCAGCTTGATCGGAGTCGGCGAGGCCGCCGTCTACTTCCAGGTATCGACGGGCCGGATGCCAGCCATGCGCGGCGAAGCGCAGGCACAGCGCAAAGAGCCGATTTTCGATGAGGCACAAACCGACGCTCTTGGCGCGTTCGTGCAAGCCAACGGCGGTGGCCCCACCGTGGTGCGCAACCCCGACGGCAGCCTCGCGATGAAGTCGCTGCGCGGAGATGATCTGGGCCGCGGCGGTGATCTGTTCCGCCTCAACTGCACCTCCTGCCACAACTTCACGGGCAAGGGCGGGGCGCTGTCCTCCGGCAAGTTCGCGCCGGATCTGGGGCCCGCCAACGAGCAGCAGATCCTCACCGCGATGCTGACGGGTCCGCAGAACATGCCGAAGTTCTCCGACCGTCAGCTGTCATTCGACGCGAAGAAGGACATCATCGCCTACGTTCGCAACGCCGCCGAGGAGCGGCAGCCCGGCGGCTACGGACTCGGTGGATTCGGTCCCGCACCTGAGGGCATGGCGATATGGATCATCGGTATGGTCGCCGCCATTGGGCTGGCACTGTGGATTGGGGCGCGATCATGAGCGACGGCTCAACGGAAACCGGCGTCTCGCGCGAGCCCGACGAGGCCGCGCTGGCCGAAATGTCCCAGCAAGAACTGCTGGAGCTGGGCGGCAGCATCGACGGCGTGCGCATCGCCCACAAGGAACCTCGCTGGCCGGTAGAGGGCACCAAGGCGGAGAAGCGCGCGGAGCGCGGCGTGGCCCTCTGGCTTTTGCTGGGTGGGTTCTTCGGCCTGGCGCTGCTGCTGGTCTTCCTCTTCTGGCCGTGGGAGTACAAGCCGAGCGGAGACAAGGGCAACCTGCTCTACTCCCTTGCCACCCCGCTGTACGGGTTGACCTTCGGGATGTCCGTACTGGCGATCGCGATCGGCGCGGTGCTTTTCCAGAAACGCTTTATCCCCGAAGAGATCACCATCCAAGATCGCCATGACGGCGCCTCCCGCGAGGTAGACCGCAAGACGGTGGTGGCCAACCTCGCCGACGCCTTCGAAGCCTCCACGATCGGACGGCGCAAGATGGTCGGCGCGTCGTTGGGCGTGGGTCTGGGCGCGTTCGGGCTCGGCACCTTGGTTGCGTTTGCCGGCGGCCTCATCAAGAACCCGTGGAAGCCGGTGGTCCCCACCGCTGACGGCAAGAAGGCCGTGCTGTGGACCTCGGGCTGGACCCCGCGTTTCCACGGCGAGACGATCTATCTGGCGCGAGCCACCGGACTCGGTGACGGGCCTCCGTACACCAAGATGCGCCCCGAGGACTTGGACGCCGGCGGGATGGAGACGGTGTTTCCCTGGCGGGAGTCCGACGGCGACGGCACCACCGTCGAATCCCACGAAAAGCTGCAGCGGATCTCAATGGGCGTCCGCAACCCCGTGATGCTGATTCGGATCAAGCCCACCGACATGCACCGCGTGGTGAAGCGCCAAGGCCAAGAAAGCTTCAACTTCGGAGAACTCTTCGCCTTCACCAAGGTCTGCTCTCACCTGGGCTGCCCGTCTTCGCTGTATGAGCAGCAGTCCTACCGAATTCTGTGCCCGTGTCACCAATCCCAGTTCGACGCGCTGCATTTCGCCAAGCCGATATTCGGCCCGGCCGCGCGTGCGCTGGCGCAGTTGCCTATCACAATCGACACCGAGGGATATTTGGTCGCCAACGGCGACTTCATCGACCCCGTTGGACCGGCATTCTGGGAGCGCACAACATCATGAGCCCGAAACTCAGTCCGCCGAAGATCGGTGATGTCCTAGCCCGCCAGGCCGAGGACATTGATACGCGCTACCACCCCGCTGCAGCGCTGCGCAGACAGTTCAACAAAGTCTTCCCGACGCACTGGTCGTTCCTGCTCGGCGAGGTCGCGCTGTACAGCTTCATCGTGCTGCTGATCACCGGCGTGTACCTGACGCTGTTCTTCGATCCGTCCATGATGGACGTCACCTACAACGGCGTCTACCAGCCGTTGCGCGGCGTGGAGATGTCGAAGGCCTACGCGTCGGCACTCGACATCTCCTTCGAGGTGCGTGGCGGCTTGTTCGTCCGCCAGGTACACCACTGGGCGGCACTGATGTTCGCCGCGGCGATCATGGTGCACTTGGCACGTATTTTCTTCACGGGCGCATTCCGGCGGCCACGTGAGGCCAACTGGATCATCGGTTCGTTGCTGCTGATCCTGGCCATGTTCGAGGGATACTTCGGCTACTCACTGCCTGACGACTTGCTCTCCGGCATCGGTTTGCGGGCCGCGCTCTCCTCGATCACGCTGGGGATGCCGGTGATCGGCACCTGGCTGCACTGGGCGTTGTTCGGCGGCGATTTCCCCTGCGGTGGTGTGGGCGACGACTGCACCGCTGCGGGCTACATCATCCCGCGCATGTACTCCCTGCACATCCTGTTGCTGCCGGGAATCATCCTGGCGCTGATCGGGATGCACATGGCCTTGGTGTGGTTCCAGAAGCACACCCAGTTCCCCGGCCCGGGCCGCACCGAGCACAACGTCGTCGGTGTCCGAGTGATGCCCGTGTTCGCGGTCAAGTCTGGTGCGTTCTTCGCAGCCATCACCGGTGTGCTGGGTTTGATGGGCGGTCTGCTGCAGATCAACCCGATCTGGAATCTGGGCCCCTACAAGCCGGCCCACGTCTCGGCAGGGTCGCAGCCCGACTTCTACATGATGTGGACCGAAGGCCTGGCCCGTATCTGGCCGCCATGGGAGTTCTACTTCTGGCACCACACCATTCCGGCACCGGTGTGGGTCGCTCTGATCATGGGTCTCATTTTCATGCTCCTGATCGTCTACCCCTTCCTGGAGAAGCGGTTTACCGGCGACTACGCGCACCACAACCTGCTGCAGCGGCCGCGTGACGCTCCGGTTCGTACCGCAGTCGGAGCGATGGCGATCTCGTTCTACATGCTGCTCACGCTGGCGGCGATGAACGACATCATCGCGCTGAAGTTCCACATCTCGTTGAACGCAACGACGTGGATCGGACGTATCGGCATGGTGATTCTTCCGCCGTTCGTCTACTTCATCAGCTACCGGTGGTCCATCGGACTGCAGCGCAGCGACCGTGCGGTGCTCGAGCACGGTATTGAGACCGGCATCATCAAGCGGCTGCCGCACGGTGCCTACATCGAACTGCACCAGCCGCTCGGTCCGGTCGACGAGCATGGTCATCCGCTTCCGCTGGACTACCAGGGCGCTCCATTGCCCAAGCGAATGAACAAGCTGGGCTCGGCGGGATCGCCGGGTAGCGGTAGCTTCCTGACCGCCGATCCGGCATCGGAGGACGCGGCACTGCGCGAGGCGGGTCACGCCGCCGAACACCGTGCTCTGACAGCGTTGCGCGAATACCAGGACAGCCTCAACGAGACGTCCAACGACGAGGGTGATCACTAGCCTCGACGGGTAGCAACCACTGGCCAGGCCCGGTTCCCCAAGCGGAGTCACCTCGACCCGCTTTCGGGAGCCGGCCTATTGGCGTCTTTGGGCCCTGCTACTTGGTTCTATGGCGTCGCGTTAGGTGGCCGTTGGGGCGGCGCCAAGTGGGTTTCCCAATAAACCCACAGAACCGATTGAACCCAATGACCCCATCATGGCCACCGGCACTCGCTGGCCCGGACCGCGAGTAGGCCATCCGCCAACCATCGCTCGTCCGTGGGGAATTCGTGCCCTCAGCCGGTCCCCGACTGCGCTACACCAGCACCGGTCGAGATAGCCACCACCTCTCCCCTCCCCCACCCGGCATCCGAGGCATCTCAGGCGTCTGAACCACGACAGCCATAGGGACGAACGCCGGGGAAGTCGCCGGCTGGTGCCTGACCGAGACCTATCCGGCCGAGATCTATTTGACCGAGACGCGACGCAACTGGCGCACGTAGAACCACTCGATCGCCGGCATTCCTGCGGTCACGATCCCAGCCAGCCCGTAGGCGACCCAGGACGCACCGTCGTGACCGACCGCCATCAGATTGGTCGCTGCGCCAACGGCAATCAAAGCAATCCCTATCGTCCCGACCAGGGCCACGGTGCCACGCAACCAAACGCGGTCCACCGCCTCGCTAGACCACTCCGTGCCCTCCGAGCGCCCATTTGCGTGATCCCGACGCGCGCTACGGTCGGCGGCTCGCATCGTGGCGTTGGCCGTCCGCAACGGCTGCCCGCCCGTTCTACGCAATGGCACCGAGGTCACCAGCGGTCCAGTCTCGGCCATCCGTCGCGCCCGCAACAGCATCGGGACCGCCCCGACGATGATCAATGCCGAGACGACGATGACCGCGTACAACACCCAACTGCTGTGCGAGTCCTTCGATATCTTCTGTACGCCCCGGCCAAGATCGGCCAACGCGACCACGGCGGCCACACCTACGCCCACCAGCGCCAGCCAGACCGCCGCACACGCCCCGATGAGAATTCGGTCGACGACTTCGGGAGCGACAACGCCTTCCGGTCCACGCCGGTCCGCGGAGTATTTACCGAGCATCAGCAGCTCGTCTGCGGTGCGTCGTTGCTGTTGGACGACAGCACCGTCCCGTCACTGGTGGTGATCGAGCAGTTGAGCCTGCTCACCCGGAACAGGCTGGAGGCCTCCACAGAGCCCACATCGGACTGCGAAATCGGAGTGACGGTCATCGACCAGGGGATATACACGTTGTGCTGGGTCCTTCGCCGGCCTGAAGCGTCCACATAAGTCACCGAAATGATGTCACCGGGTGCCTTGGTACCGGTCACCGAATAGGTAACTTGCCGCGGCCCCGCAGGAGTCGTCGTGGTGGGGGGCGGCGCAGCCGCCGGTGTCGTCGGAGTAGTAGCCGCCGGTGGCGGCGCCGCAGAGGTCTCCGGAGGCGGAGGCGGCGGGGGTGGAGGTGTCACCGTCACTGTCTGCGTCTCCGTCGCTGTCGGAATCTCGGTACTAGGCGGTGGCGGCGGAGGAGGCGGAGGGGGCGGCGGCTTGGTCGTCGTGATTTCGTCCTGTACCGGCGGTACCGATGACGTGGTTGCGGGATTGGCGAGCTTCGTGGAATCGGTGCGCGTCACCAGCAGCGACACCGATGCCACCAGCGCTATGGCGGCCATTATCGCCGCCACCCCAACCACCCAGGGCCAGCGTGGCGTGCTTGGCTCATCCTCTTCGTCGAGCGAGTCGTCGTAGCCGTCATAGTCGTAAAGACTGAGATCTGCCGGCAGGTAGGCCCCGCTGATGAATTGCTCGGACTCCGGCGCCGAATAGGCCCGTGAATACGCTTCCGATTCCTGCGCGGAGTCTACCGGCTCAATCTGGCCGCTCTCGCTGACGGGTTCGAGTTCGCCGCCTGCAAGAGCGTCGTCTGGCTCATCGTCGGTGTCGCCAAAGGGTTCCAGTTCAGCGCTGGAATCGCCAGCTGGGTCGGGTTCGTCAGGTTCCCATCCCGGCGGATTCGGCCCGCTCATGTTTGCCTACCCTGTCCAAACTGACTCACCAAAGCGCGGTGCTCCGCAGCTGCATCTGTGCACGCCCGCTCGTGCATTCTCACTGTGCATCAAAACCCTACCCAACCGGGTAGCTCACAGAAGTCTTGGCTAACTGGCCACTGATCAACTGATGCTCTGATTGTGACCTTCCCGGCTCGAATCAGTGCTTCTCAGGACCCACGTAGTACTCGAAGACCAGACCGGCCGCCGATCCCAGGATGAACACCACGCCGGCGACGATCAGCCACGGAAGCCACAATGCGATGCCGGTCGCGGCCACCGAACCGGACAAAGCCACCATGATCGGCCACCAGCTGTGCGGGCTGAAGAAACCCAATTCCCCTGCCCCATCGCTGATTTCAGCGCCCTCGTAGTCCTCAGGCCGGGTATCGAGCCGGCGAGCCACGAAGCGGAAGAAGGTGGCCACGATCAAGGCCATACCACCGGTCAGCGCCAGCGCCGTGGTGCCGGCCCAGTCGACCCCACCGGTAGCGAATATGGAGGTCACGACACCGTACAGCACCGCCGTGACGACGAAGAACGCGGCAACGAACTCAAACAGCCTGGCTTCAATGTGCATTGAGTGTCCTAACCTACGGGCATCGGGGCCTGTTGGCCGCGCCGGGTCTCGAACGGGTGGGTGGTAATCGCCAGCGGTGGCTGGTTGATCGCCTGCAGCGCCTCGGCATTGGTCTTTCCGGCAATACGCTGCTGCAAGTAGGCCTTGAAATCGTTAGCGGCCACAACGCGGACTTCGAAATTCATCATCGAGTGGTAGGTGCCACACATTTCGGCGCAGTGCCCGACGAACGCTCCGGTCTTGGTGATCTGCTCGACCTGGAACCTGTTGACCGAATTATTGGCGGCCGGGTTGGGCATCACGTCGCGCTTGAACAGGAATTCCGGCACCCAGAAAGCGTGGATCACGTCGGCCGAGTTGAGCTGGAATTCGATCCGCTTGCCGGCGGGCAACACCAGAACCGGAATCTCGGACGTGGTTCCCAGCGTTTCGACCTTGTCGAAGTTCAGGTAGGTGCGGTCCTCGGTGTTACGTCCGGCCACCGGCCCGACCAGTTCCTCGCCGTGCTCGTCCTTGCCTTCCGGCTTGGATTCCATGGCACGCTTACGCGCCTCATCGGCACCGTCGTAGGTCAGGGTGTGGTCGTGGAAGTCGACCTTTTGGTAGCCGAACTTCCAGTTCCACTGGAACGCCGTGACGTCGACAACAACCTCGGGGTCATCGGCCAGGTGCAGCATCTTTTCCTGCACCACAACGGTGAAGTAGAACAGCACCGAGATGATGAGGAACGGCGTGACCGTGAGAACCAGCTCCAGCGGCATGTTGTAGCCGAACTGGCGCGGGAAGTCGGTGTCGGTCTTCTTCTTCCGGTGGAAGGTGGCCGACCAGAAGATCAGGCCCCACACAATGACACCGACCACCAGGGAGGCGATCACCGCGCCGATCCACAGCTCCCGGTTGACGTGTGCCTCCGGTGTGATGCCCTCAGGCCAGCCCAGGGCCAGCGCTTCAGACCAGCTGCAACCGCTCAGGGTGACGGCCAGCAAACCCAGCGCGCCGGCCAGCCCCGCTAGCCGAGCGATCCGCCGCGCGGCACCGCTGCGACCAACGGAATTGCTCTGAGAATTGCACGGCGACAAGCTTTGCGAACGACCTGGCTCGCGAGGTGTCACGTTGCGCCTCCTGTATCACAAGCTGGGCCGACCGGTGCTGGACGCCGCGTCTGGCGGAATTCGTCGGCTCACTCGGATTCGAATACTACGCAGCGTAGACCACGCCGCTCGCGCGGGCGACGATGCGGGCCAAAACTCGTCCGGCGCGCTGTGCTCCAACCGGGTCGAAACCTGTGTTTGCCACGGTGGACGCGCATGGGCGCGGCGAGTGGCCGACGCCACCGGCCCCGGCGCGCGGCACCGGTGGCCGAGCGAGGACTCCACGCGAGACCGCCCGCGTGGGTGCGCGTCGGGCACCGTGAATGGGCGGCAACCATCCGGGCCCGCCACCCGCAGATGGCGACCCGCCGGGCTCGACCCCCACAAGCTTCGCCAATTGCGGCATACTGGGGCGCCGTGTGTGGACTGCTGGCCTTCGTTGCGGCCCCGGCCGGCGCTGCCGAGACGCAAGGCACCGATACTCAACTCGCCCAGGCCGACCAAGCCGCGCTGGCCGCGCGAGCCGACAGCGCAATCGCGGGCGCGTCGCACCTGATGCGCCACCGCGGCCCCGACGAGCCCGGCACCTGGGCAGACCCCGATGCCGACGGTTCGGTGGTCTTCGGATTCAACCGGTTGTCCATCATCGACATCGAGCATTCGCACCAACCGCTGCGATGGGGGCCACCCGAAGCTCCTGACCGCTATGTCTTGGTGTTCAACGGCGAGATCTACAACTACCTCGAACTACGCGAGGAACTGCGTGCCGAGCACGGCGCCACCTTCGCCACCGATGGTGATGGTGAGGCCATCGTCGCCGGTTACCACCACTGGGGTGCCGACGTGCTGCGGCGACTCCGCGGCATGTTCGCCTTCGCGCTGTGGGACACGGTCACCCGCGAACTGTTCTGTGCCCGCGATCCGTTCGGCATCAAACCGCTGTTCATGGCGACCGGACCGGGCGGCACCGCGCTGGCTAGTGAGAAGAAGTGTCTACTGGGCCTGGTCGACTTGGTGGGATTCGACACTGAAATCGACCACCGGGCGCTACAGCACTACACAGTCCTGCAGTACGTCCCCGAACCCGAGACACTGCATCGCGGAGTCCGACGGCTCGAATCGGGCTGCTACGCGCGCATCCGGCCCGGGTGCAACCCCGTAGTCACCCGTTACTTTGTGCCGCGGTTTGCCGCCACACCGATCACCAGCGCCACCGAGCGGGCGCGCTACGACGAGATCACCGCGGTGCTAGAGGACTCGGTGGCCAAACACATGCGCGCCGACGTCACTGTCGGTTCGTTTCTGTCAGGCGGGATCGACTCCACGGCCATCGCGGCGCTGGCCATCCGGCACAATCCGCGGCTGATCACCTTTACCACCGGCTTCGAACGCGAGGGTTTTTCCGAGCTCGACGTGGCGGTGGCCTCGGCCGAAGCCATCGGCGCCCGCCACATCGCCAAGGTGGTCAGCGCGGAGGAATTTGTGGCCGCATTGCCCGAAATTGTCTGGTATCTCGACGAGCCGGTCGCCGACCCGGCGCTGGTACCACTGTTCTTCGTGGCCCGCGAGGCCCGCAAGCACGTCAAGGTGGTGCTCTCCGGGGAGGGCGCCGACGAGCTGTTTGGCGGATACACGATCTACCGCGAGCCGCTCTCGCTGAAACCCTTCGACTATCTACCCCGACCGCTGCGACGGTCGATGGGTAAGGTCTCCAAACCCCTGCCCGAGGGTATGCGCGGAAAAAGCCTGCTCCATCGCGGCTCGCTGACGCTCGAGGAGCGCTACTACGGCAACGCCCGAAGCTTCTCCGACGCCCAACTGCAAGACGTGCTGCCCGGATTCCGGCCGCAGTGGACACACACCGATGTGACCGCTGCGGTCTACGCCGGGTCAGCGGGCTGGGACCCGGTAGCCAGAATGCAGCACATCGATCTGTTCACTTGGCTACGCGGCGACATTCTGGTGAAGGCCGACAAGATGACGATGGCCAATTCGCTCGAACTGCGGGTGCCATTCCTGGATCCCGAGGTGTTCGCCGTCGCCGCCCGATTGCCGCTGCAGGCCAAAATCACCCGCACCACCACCAAGTACGCGCTACGGCGCGCATTGGAGCCGATTGTCCCGGCACATGTGCTGCACCGACCCAAGCTCGGGTTCCCAGTCCCGATCCGGCACTGGTTGCGCGCCGGCGAACTGTTGGAGTGGGCCTATGCGATGGTGGCCACGTCGCAGGCGGGTCACCTGATCGACCTGGCAGCGGTCAACCGGATGCTCGACGAGCACCGCACCGGCGCCAGCGATCACAGCCGCCGGCTGTGGACCCTGCTGATCTTCATGCTGTGGCACGCGATCTTCATCGAGCGCAGCATCACACCACAGATCAGCGAGCCCCAGTATCCGGTCGAGCTCTAGCTCCTCGCGGCGCTAAGCCAGGACAGCAGTGATCTCGTTGGCGGCGTCGTCACCGTAGGCCTCGGCCAGCCGGGCGGTCGCGACCTGGCGGTCCCACTGCCATTCCTGGGTGCCGGTGGATTCCAGCACCAGAACGGCCACCAGCGAACCCAACTGCGCGGCGCGCTCCAGGTTCAAACCCGCGCTGCGGCCGGTCAAGAAGCCCGCGCGGAACGCGTCACCGACGCCGGTGGGGTCGGTCTGGCTGGTTTCGGGGACGACGCCAACGTGAATGCTGGTGCCGTCGGGCTCCACCAGATCCACGCCCTTGGGGCCCAGTGTCGTCACTCGCAAGCCGATCTGGGCCATCACGTCGGCCTCGGACCAGCCGGTCTTGGACAACAGCAGGTCCCACTCGTAGTCGTTGGTGAACAAATAGGTGGCACCGTTGATGAGCCGTTTGATCTCATCGCCCGACAGCCGTGCCAGCTGCTGCGAGGGGTCGGCGGCGAATGCCAGTCCTAGCTGGCGGCATTCCTCGGTGTGCAAGAACATCGCCTCGGGGTCGTTGGCGCCAACAATCACCAGCTCCGGGGTACCGACGGCCGATACCACGTCGGCGAGCTTGATGTTGCGCGCCTCAGACATGGCGCCCGGGTAGAACGACGCGATCTGCGCCATGTCGACATCGGTGGTGCAGGTAAATCGGGCCGTGTGCGCGGTCTGCGAGATCAGCACATGGTCGCAGTTGACGCCGTGGGCTTTGAGCCAATCGCGATAATCGGCGAAGTCGGCGCCTGCGGCGCCGACCAGCGCCACGTCACCTCCGAGCACACCGATGGCAAAAGCCATATTTCCGGCCACCCCGCCGCGGTGCACGACAAGGTCGTCGACGAGGAAGCTGAGTGACACCTTGTGCAGATGCTCGGGCAGCAGCTGTTCGGAAA
This sequence comes from Mycobacterium liflandii, assembly GCF_022354805.1. Classification (NCBI taxonomy): domain Bacteria; kingdom Bacillati; phylum Actinomycetota; class Actinomycetes; order Mycobacteriales; family Mycobacteriaceae; genus Mycobacterium; species Mycobacterium liflandii. The sequence goes on from NZ_CP023138.1 coordinate 4,271,358, forward strand.
AATGGCCTGGGAACCGCATCAGATGGTCGGTCGCAATCGAACCGGTTACCGCAATCGTCACAAAATCTCCGTCCTATTCACGCGAGGTCGTCTAGCCTCTCACAATTATCGGCGTCGGGACCCGCCCCGTCGCGTCGAAAGCCGTCGGCAAGTATTGCGCTAGCCTGCCTAGGGAGCTCATCGGCTTTGCCGGAATCCCGCGCTGGCGGCAGCCCCGCCTGTCGTCCCGTCCACCACCGTAGGAGAACCACGATGGCCGGTCCGCACCCGTCGAACCCCGCCGTCAGCACGGAGGGACCGATGCCATACCCGGAGAACGGGCCCAACGAGCCCCTTGAGTACCCCCATGACCTGGGCGGCGCCGAACCGGCATTCGGTGTTCCGCCAGCCGATGGCCCGCCGCGACTGCCGGTTAGCTACCCAGGCCTGCCCCCGGCGCCGGGCGGATACCGGAATCGACGTCCCAAACGGCTGCTGATCGGCACGTTGCTGGCGCTGGCGCTGGTGGGTGCGCTCACCGCGACGATTGTCTACGGGGTTCGCACCAACGGGAGCAACAGCAGCGGCACGTTGTCCGAAGGCGCAGCCAAGACCGCGATTCAGGGCTACCTGAACGCCCTCGAACACCGCGACGTTGATGTCATCGTCCGTAACGCCTTGTGCGGGATCTACAACGGGGTCAAGGACAAGCGCTCCGATCAGGCGCTGGCCAAACTCAGCAGTGACGCCTTTCGCAAGCAGTTCTCCCAGGCCGACGTGACGTCGATCGACAAGATCGTCTATTGGTCGCAGTATCAGGCACAGGTGCTGTTCACGATGCAGGTGACGCCGGCCACCGGTGGCCCGCCCAAGGGCCAGGTACAAGGCATCGCACAGCTGCTCTTTCAGCGTGGCCAGATCATGGTGTGCTCGTACGTGCTGCGCACTGCCGGGCAGTACTGACCGGGCCGCAGCGGCGGCCCGGTCAGCTGCGACTAGCTGCTCAGTTAAAGGAATCCCCGCAGGCGCAGGACCCGGTGGCGTTGGGGTTGTCGATGGTGAAGCCCTGCTTCTCGATGGTGTCCACGAAGTCGATCAACGCACCTTCGACGTAGGGCGCGCTCATCCGGTCCACCGTCAAGGTCACGCCACCGAACTCCGCGGTCAGGTCGCCGTCGAGGGCCCGATCATCGAAGAAAAGGTTGTAGCGCAAGCCCGCGCACCCGCCCGGCTGCACCGCGATCCGCAGCGACAGGTCGTCACGTCCCTCCTGGTCGAGCAGGGATTTTGCCTTGGCGGCGGCAGCCTCGGTCAGGATTACGCCGTGGGTCTTTGCGTCCGACTCGTTCTGCACGGTCATTGCTTCTCCTACATGCTTCGTCGTTGGGTGGGCCCGCCCGGCTGAAATCCAACCGGGGTCTGCCACAGGGGGAAGCCCAGTCCTATTAACGGTACCCCGCAGGTCCCCGATTCCCGAGTCGTGCGGCAACCTCAGATGACAAACCCATCAGCTGGTTCGCCGCGTCAGCCAGTGCCAGGCGTACCGAACCCGCATAGTCGGCGATGGACAACGCGGACATGATCCCGGCCAGGCGGATCGTGGATTTGTCCAGGTCCACCTGTCCCGCCAGCACGATCACCGGAATGCCCAGCGGCCGCGCCGCGGCAGCAATCTCACCGACCACCTTTCCGTGCAGCGATTGTTCGTCAAACCGCCCCTCCCCGGTGACGATGAGCTCGGCGTCGGCGAGGTCGTCGGCAAGATGCGTGAGCTCAGCGATGATCGCGGCTCCGGACTCGCATCGACCCCGCAGTGCAAGTAGCCCCGCCCCGATTCCTCCGGCGGCCCCGGCCCCTGGCTCGGCACTGACCGCGCGTCCGGCCGCCGCGTCCAGCTCAACCGCCCATGCCGCCAGGCGCCCCTCCAGCACGCTGATGGTGGCCGCGTCAGCACCCTTCTGCGGCGAGAACACCCTTGCCGAACCCCACGGGCCCAACAGCGGGTACTCGGCGTCAGAGGCGGCAATCAGCTCTATTCCGACCAGCCGATCACGGGCCGCATCCAGGCCGCCGAGCTCGGTAATCATGCCGTGGCCACCGTCGGTGCACGCGCTGCCGCCCAACCCCACCACGATGCGCCGCGCTCCCGCGGCCAGCGCCGCATCAATGAGCTGGCCCACTCCGCGGCTGTGGGCCGCCAACGCGGTTTCGGGCGACGGCGGACCACCCAGCAACGAGAGACCACAGGCTTGGGCGCATTCCAGGTAGGCGGTCGCCGAAGATCGCTCAAACACCCACTCCGCACTGACCGCGGTGTCCAGTGGCCCGGACACCTGCAGCTTCCGGACGCCACCCAGCCGGCTGCGCAGCACATCGATGAACCCCGGACCACCGTCGGATTGTGGGGCCACGATAAAGGAGTCATTGGGTCGTGAGCGGGTCCAGCCGGTGGCAATGACCGCCGCGGCTTCAACAGCCGACAGGCTTTCGCCATAGCAGTCCGGGGCCACCAGGACCCGCATCGCGGGCAGCTGGATCCGGCCGGGCCCGAGGCCATCGGCGGCAGCATCCGAGGCGAGGGAGCCGTTCATCACAAGCAAGAGTAGGGCCAACCGCTACACCGGCGCTGGGTAACACCGGCACAATTCCGGGGACTGGGCTCTCGCGAAGTAACCTGTCGGTTGTGAAGCTGCTGGGCCGCAAGAAAGACCATGACGAAGGCGCCGACATTTCGGCCGCATCCGACCACGCCGACGAGTCGGCGGCGAACTCCGGGGATACCTCATCATCGGCAACTTCTCGCGGACCGAAGACGACCGGCCCCAAGGGCCGGCCCACACCGAAACGCAACGACGCCACGCGATCCAAGAAGGGCCCGGTCGTTCCGGCGCCTATGACCAGCGCAGAGGCGCGGGCCCGGCGTAAGAAGCTGGCCCGGCCCAAACTCAGTCGCGAGGAGCGCAAGGCGGAAAAGGCGGCCGGCCGGGCCCGGATGGCCGAACGCCGGGAGCGCATGATGGCCGGCGACGAGGCATACCTGTTGCCCCGCGATCAAGGGCCGGTACGCCGGTACGTCCGCGATGTGGTGGATGCCCGGCGCAACCTGCTCGGTCTGTTCATGCCGTCTGCGCTGGCGCTGCTCTTCGCCATGTTCGCCGTCCCGCAGCTGCAGCTTTACATGTCGCCGGCAATGCTGGTGCTGATGGCGCTGATGCCGCTGATGACCATTGACGGCATCATTTTGGCCCGCAAAGTCAGCAACCTGGTCGACGTCAAGTTCCCGAACAACACCGAAGGCCGTTGGAAGCTGGGCCTGTACGCGGCCGGCCGCGCGTCTCAAATGCGCAGGATGCGGGCGCCCCGGCCCAAGGTCGAGCGCGGCGCCAGTGTCGATTAGTACTCACCGGAAAGCTGTTTGACCACTCATGCGCACACTGGTTCTCGGTGGGATCAGGTCGGGCAAGTCCCGCTGGGCAGAGGAGACCATTGCGGACTCGCTTACGCCCGAACAGCCGGTCCGTTATCTGGCCTCCGGACCGGCCACCGACTCCGACTCAGCCGCATCGCAGGACTGGGATCAGCGCGTCGCCAGGCACCGCGATCGCCGGCCCGGACACTGGTCAACGGTCGAAACTGACGACATCACGACCCAATTGCGGCAAGTGCCGGACACGCCCACTCTCGTCGACGATCTCGGTACGTGGTTGACCAGCGCCATGGACAGCCACCGCGCCTGGGAGGGCGGCTCCCCACCGGCCGCCCTGCAAGACACCATCGACGACATGCTGGCCGCCGTCGGCGAATTCGGATCGACGCTGGTCCTGGTCAGCCCGGAAGTGGGGCTGACCGTGGTGCCGGCGACCGCATCCGGGCGCCGGTTCACCGACGAGTTGGGCACCCTCAACCAGCGAATGGCGGCACTGTGTGACCGCGTGGTGCTGGTGGTGGCCGGCCAAGCCGTCCCGATCAAACCGTCGCGCGCATGATCGGGTTCGCACCAATCTCAGCACCCGACGCCCTCGCCGAGGCGGCAGCGCGGGCTCGCCAGGACGCGCTGACCAAGCCGCGGGGTGCGCTGGGGCGGCTCGAGGACCTGTCTGCGTGGGTCGCCTCGTGCCAGGGCCAGTGCCCGCCGCGGCAGTTCCAGCGCGCCCGCGTGGTGGTATTCGCCGGTGACCACGGTGTCACCCGGTCCGGGGTGTCGGCCTATCCCCCGGATGTCACCGCCCAGATGGTCGCCAATATCGACGGTGGCGGAGCCGCCATCAACGCGCTTGCCGACGTCGCGGGCGCCACGGTACGGGTGGTGGATCTGGCTGTCGACGCGGAAGCGCTCTCGGAGCAGATCGGCGCCCACAAGGTGCGGCGCGGCAGTGGTGATATCGCCACCGAGGACGCATTGACCGACGACCAGACCGCCGCCGCGATCGCGGCCGGTCAGCAGATCGCCGATGCCGAGGTCGACGCTGGCGCCGACCTGCTGATCGCCGGTGACATGGGAATCGGTAACACCACCCCGGCCGCGGTCCTGGTGGCGGCGCTGACCAACACCGAGCCGGTTGCCGTGGTCGGCTTCGGAACCGGAGTCGACGATGCGACCTGGTCACGCAAGACCGCGGCGGTACGCGATGCGCTGTTTCGGTCCGCGCGAGTGTTGCCTGACCCCGTCGCGTTGCTGCGCTGCTGCGGCGGCGCGGACCTGGCCGCCATGGCGGGCTTCTGCGCGCAGGCCGCGGTCCGGCGTACCCCGCTGCTGCTCGACGGCATGGCAGTCACCGCGGCAGCGCTGGTCGCCGAACGCCTGGCCCCCGGCGCCCGGCAATGGTGGCAAGCCGGCCACCGCTCCACCGAACCCGGCCATCAGCTGGCACTGACGGCGCTGGCGCTGGACCCAGTGGTGGATCTGCGAATGCGGTTGGGCGAAGGCACCGGCGCCACCGTTGCCCTACCGGTGCTGCGCGCCGCCGTGGCAGCGCTGTCATCGATGGCGACCTTCGCCGAAGCCGGGGTGTCCACGGCGTGCGACGACGCCGGCGCCACCGAGCCACCTGAATCGTGATTCGTTCGCTGGCAACAGCTCTCTCCTTTGGCACGGTCATACCCGTCCCTGCCTCGGTCGCCGCACCGATGGGGCGCGGGGCGATGACGGCACTGCCGGTTGTCGGCGTCGTGCTGGGCGGACTTGCCGCCGGCGTCACGTGGTCCGCATCGCTGGTGTTCGGCCCGGTCAGCCCGCTGCCCGGACTGCTCGCGGTGGCGGTGCTACTGCTGGCCACCCGCGGTCTGCACATCGACGCCGTCGCCGACACGGCTGACGGGCTCGGCTGCTACCGGCCACCACAACGGGCCTTGGCCGTCATGCGCGACGGTTCGACCGGACCGTTCGGGGTGGCCGCGGTCGTGTTGGTCATTGCCGTGCAGGGGTCGGCGTTTTCGACACTGAGCGCGGCAGGCAGCCGCGGAATCGCGGGCATCGCCGTGGCGGTCTTTGCCGGCCGGGTCACCGCGGTACTGGGCTGCCGGCGGTCGGTACCGGCGGCCGCGGGCAGTAGCTTGGGCTCTCGGGTCGCCGGCACCCAGCCCATATCGGTGCTGGTGGCGTGGCTTGCTGTGCTGCTGTTCGCTTCGCTGGCCGCGGCTCCGCGGCCATGGCAGGGCCCTGCCGCGGTGGTGGCCGCGGTCTGCGCCGGCACCCTGCTGATCAGGCATTGTGTCCGACGGTTCGGCGGCATCACCGGCGACGTGCTGGGTTGCGCGATTGAGCTAGCCACCACGGTGACTGCCGTGGTGTTGGCGGCTCTGGTACGTTTGTAGAAGCTGAAAACGCTAGATTGGTGCCAAGTTGGGTTGGTCAGATTCCGACCAACCAGCATTTTTTGAGCCGGTCCGCAGGACTAATGGAGATTCCTCCGATCGGTGGACACGGGATTGCACCGGCAATATCTGATTAATGTCCGATTAGTGGACCCTATTTTGGATCACGCGGACGTAAAGTCTCTTGACATGACCGCATCACGGCTGGTCGGCTCGAACCCCAGAACCCCGTTCGGACGACTGGTAACCCAGGGTAGCTTCTACTCGGCGGGGATGCAGATGGGCAGCGGCGCCGTGGTTCTGCCGGTCATTTGTGCGCATCAGGGACTTACTTGGGTGGCCGGGCTGTTATTTCCGGCATTCAGCATCGGCGCGATTCTGGGCAACTCGGTCTCCCCGTTGATTTTGCAGCGCTTCGGCCAGTACCGGCACTTGCTGATGGCCGCGATATCGGCGAGTGCCGCAACCCTGATCCTGGCCAACGCCGCAGTTCCCTGGACCGGCGCGCTGGTCGCCGCGGTTTTCTTCGTGACCGCGACCGCCAGCGGTGTCGTCGCCGGGGTTTCCGGTGTCGCCTACACCGACATGATCTCCAACAAGTTGTCCGTGTTGCGCCGCGGCGAGCTACTGCGCACCCAAGGGGCCTTCGGATCGCTGTTGGCCACCGGCGTCACGTTGGTGATTGTGCCGAGACTGGCCCACGGTGACGAGATGGCGCGCTACCACGATCTGCTCTGGCTGGGTGCCGCGAGCATGATTGTCGCCGGCGTTGCGGCGCTGTTCGTCGGTCCGATGCGGTCAGCGTCCAGCGCACCCACCGTCCGGTTGCCGCTGCGCGATATCTACCGTCAGGGCTTCGAGATCGCCCGCCGCGAGCCATGGTTCCGTCGGTATGCGACCACCTATCTGTTGTTCGCTCCCATCAGCCTGGGTACCACGTTCTTCAGCCTGCGCGCCGCCCAGTCGAGCGGCAGCCTGCACGTCCTGGTGATCCTTTCGAGCATCGCGTTGGTTATCGGTTCGCTGCTGTGGCGAGCGGTGAACCGCCGGTTCGGCGTGCGCGGCATGCTGTTGGGTAGCTCACTGTTCAGCATCGCCGCCGCGTTGGTGTGCATCGTCGCCGAGCTGTGCGGCCAGTGGACCCAGATGTGGGCATACGGCACGGCGTTCCTCCTGGCGACCGTCGCCGCCCAAACCGTGGTCGCGGCCTCCATTTCGTGGATCAGCATGTTTGCTCCCGAACAACACCGCGCGACGCTGATCTGCTTTGGAGCGACCTTGGCCGCGGTGGTGTCCACGCTGCTGGGAGCCGTACTGGGTGAACTCGCGCAGCGGCACGCAACCATCGGCCCAGTCCTCGTCTCGCTGACCTTGGCCATCATCGCCGCCGTCGCCAGCCTGCGCGCCCCGGGACTAAGCCAAACGATCGAAGCGCAGAGTCAGCTCGTCGAGAAGGCCCCGATGCGCCGGCTGAGTCGGGCCAGGCGGGGTGCACACCGCCTGGTCACCGGCACCGCTCCGGGGCTGGGTCTGGCACTGACCCGCCACACGGCGGCAGACCGCCGCGGCCGGTACCCAAGCCTGCACCCGGCACATCGCCGGCCCGCGCCATCCCCGATCCGGCCGGGCTGCCACGCCAGCGCGCACCGGCCCGAGCCCGGCAACCTCGCAACAGTTCTAACTTAGCCGCGACATCCAGCCGTGGGTGTCGGCAAAAGTACCCCGCTGGATCCCGGTCAACGTGTCACGCAACGCCATCGTCACCTCGCCAGGTTGACCGTCGGCGATGGTGAACTCGCCGTCGCCGTACTTCACCCGCGAGACCGGGGTGATCACGGCTGCGGTACCGCACGCGAAAACCTCGGTGATCTCGCCTGCCGCCGCCTTCTTCTGCCACTCGGCGATGTCGATCTTGCGCTCCTCCACCGCGAATCCGGCGTCAAGCGCCAACTGCAGCAACGAATCCCGGGTGATGCCGGGCAGCAGCGAGCCGGATAGCTCTGGGGTTACCAGTCTGGCCGACCCCCCCTTGCCGAGCACGAAGAAGATGTTCATCCCACCCATCTCCTCGACGTAGCGCCGTTCCACGGAATCCAGCCACACCACCTGGTCGCAACCGTTCTCGGTGGCTTCGGCCTGAGCCAGCAGCGACGCGGCGTAGTTGCCGCCGAACTTGGCGGCGCCGGTTCCTCCGGGGCAAGCACGCACGTAGTCGGTCGACACCCAGACACTGACCGGATTGATACCGCCCTTGAAGTACGCGCCGGCCGGCGAGGCGATCAACAGGTACCGGTACTGCTTGGCCGGGCGCACCCCGAGTCCCGGCTCGGTGGCGATGATGAATGGCCGCAGGTAGAGCGCCTCCTCGCCACCGGCCGGCGGCACCCAGACGTTATCGACGGCGATGAGTTGGGTCAGCGATTCGATGAACAGCTCTTCGGGCAGCTCGGGAATCGCCATCCGCCGGGCCGAGGAGCGCAAGCGCGCCGCATTGGCCCAGGCCCGAAACGACACAATCGAGCCGTCCGCCCAGCGATAGGCCTTGAGACCTTCGAAAACTTCCTGCGCGTAGTGCAACACGACCGCCGACGGGTCCAACTCGATCGGGCCGTAGCCGATGACCCGCGGATTGTGCCAGCCCACACCCTCGTCGAAATCGATCGACACCATGTGGTCGGTGTGATAGCGGCCGAAGCCGGGGTCAGCCAGAATTGATACGCGCTCAGCCTCGGTGGCCGGAGTTGTCGCGCGCGTCACGGTGAACTGTTGGGACCCCCTGGTCATGGCCACGATTGTATATCGCTGTGCCAACTGGTTTTTGCCACGTGATTGGGCGCCCTACCGCGTCTTGGCCTCGACGAAGGGCGGACGCACCACTTCGCACTCGACGGCACGGCCTCGCACGTCGACGGTGATTTGCTGGCCGTCTTCCACACCCGCGTCGGTGTCAATCAGCGCAAGCGCGATACCGATCTGCAAGGTTGGCGAGAATGTCCCCGATGTGGTGACCCCGACCGGGGTGGAGCCGTTGAGCACCGTCAGGCCCGGACGCAACACACCGCGGCCGACCATACGCAACCCCCGGAGCAAGCGGCGCGGGCCGGCCGCTTTCTCCGCCAACAACGCTTCCCGGCCAAAGAACGCGTCCTTCTTCCAGCCGATCGCCCACCCACATCGGGCCTGCAACGGCGAAATGTCGAGCGACAGTTCATGCCCGTGCAGGGGGTAGCCCATTTCGGTGCGCAGCGTGTCGCGCGCGCCCAGGCCGGCCGGCTCGCCGCCCACTTCGGAAACGGCGGCCGCCAGGGCGTCGAAGACCACGCCGGCGGACTCCCACGGCGGTAGCAGCTCATAGCCGTGCTCGCCGGTGTACCCGGTGCGGCAGACCCGAACCGATACCCCGTTGTACGACGAGTCGGCATAGCCCATGTAATCCATCTCAGTGGGCAGGCCGAGCGCGGCCAGCACCTCGGTCGAACGCGGCCCCTGCACCGCCAGCACCGCGTAGGAGCGATGCAGGTCGGTGATGGTCAAACCGCTCGGCGCCGCCGCCTGCAAGGCTGCGACCACCGCGGCGGTGTTGGCGGCGTTGGGCACCAGGAAGATTTCGTCGTCGGCAACGTAGTAGGCGATCAAGTCGTCAATCACGCCACCGGATTCGTTGCAGCACAAGGTGTATTGCGCCTTGCCCGGCCCGATGCGGCGTAGATCGTTGGTAAGCGCGGAGTTGACGAACTCCGCCGCACCCGGCCCGCGAACCAGTGCCTTACCGAGGTGGCTGACGTCGAACAAGCCGGCGGCGTTGCGGGTGGCATTGTGCTCGCTGACCGTCCCGGCGTAGGACACCGGCATCAGCCAGCCGCCGAATTCGGCGAAGCTTGCGCCCAGCGCGCGGTGGCGGTCTTCCAACGGTCCCTGCATCAACTCTGGCGCGTCACTCACGGCGTCTCACCCTAATCGGTCCGGCTGCTGGCACACTTGGGCAGGTGTCCGGTTCTCCCGACCCCCTCGACTTCGAGGCGCTCGAAGCTGCCGGAATCGCTAACCCCCGGGAGCGGGCCGATCTGATCAAGTACCTCGATGACCTTGGCTTCACCCTCGAGGAAATGGCCGAGGCCGAACGGCGGGGACGGCTATTCGGCCTCGCCGGCGATGTCCTGCAATGGCCAGGCCCCCCGATCTACACCCTGACGGCCGCCGGCGAGCAACTCGGGCTATCTGCCGACGACATCGCTCACATCTGGGCCCTGCTAGGTCTCACCGTCGCCGGTCCCGACGTACCCACCCTGAGCCAGGCCGACGTCGATGCGCTGGCAACCTGGCTCGCCGTGAAATCGGTGGTGGGTGAGGACGGCGCGTTCGGGCTGTTGCGGGTGCTCGGCGCGGCCATGGCCCGGCTGGCCTAGGCCGAATCGACGATGATCCGCGCGGGGACACCGGACATCCAAATGACGTACACCAATGACGAACTGGCCACGGCGCAGGCCTACCGCGCGGTCGCCGAGTTTGTCCCCCGCATCGGCACCCTGATCGACATCGTGCACCGCCATCACCTGACCAGCGCCCGGACTCACTTCGAAGGCGTCACTCGTGATGCATCGGCCAGCGTGGTGTGCGGCATCGGTTTTGCCGATCTGTCGAGCTTCACGGTATTGACCCAAACGCTGACGCCGACGGAGCTACAGGGCCTGCTCAACGAGTTTGGCGCGGCCGTAGCCGACGTGGTGCACGCCGACGGGGGCCGGGTGGTGAAGTTCATCGGTGACGCGGTGATGTGGGTTAGTTCGACACCACAACGGCTCGCGCAGGCGGCGGTCGACCTGGTCCACCACCCCAGAGCACGCGAAGAAGGATTGCAGGTGCGGGCCGGACTTGCCTACGGCACCGCACTGGCCATCAACGGGGACTACTTCGGCACGCCGGTCAACTTGGCCGCGCGTCTGGTGGCGGCCGCGGCGCCGGGACAAGTCCTCGCCGATGCGGCGTTGCATGACCAACTGCCGGATTGGCCCACGATCCCCCAGGGCCCATTGACGCTCAAGCGATTTGACGACCCGGTGAATGCATTCGAACTGCAAGGCAACGCCGATCGACCAGACGGTGGGCAAGCAGGCCCGCGCTGCGGTGACTAGGGTAATTGCCCGTGACCGCCGAATCGGGTGACCAAATCCCCACCGTCCATGTCGCCACCTCGTTGCCGAAGCGTGGTGTGAGTTCATCCGTGCTGATCGTGCCGGTCGTCTCGACCGGCGACGATGAGCAGTCCGGCGAGCGGCCAGGCGCCGTCGTCGCCTCCGCGGAGCCATTCCTGAGCGCGGATACGATCGCCGAGATCGAGGCGGGCCTGCGGGCCCTGGACGCTACCGGCGCCAGTGACCAGGTGCACCGGCTCGTGGTGTCGTCGCTTCCGGTGAGCAGCGTGCTGACGGTGGGCCTGGGCAAACCCCGCTATGAGTGGACACCGGACGCGGTGCGTCGTGCCGCCGGCGCTGCCGCGCGTGCGCTCGGCACTGCGAAGGCAGTGGTGACCACGTTGGCGGACTTGCCCGGCGACGGTGTCTGCGCCGCGGCCGTCGAGGGTCTGATCCTGGGCAGCTATCGGTTCAGCGCCTTCCGTAGCGCCAAGACGGCACCCAAAGATGCCGGGCTGCACAAGATCACCGTGCTGACGACGGCCAAAGACGCCCGGAAGCACTGCGCGCACGGTGCAGCCGTGGCAACCGCCGTCGCCACCGCCCGCGACCTGGTGAACACGCCGCCCAGCCACCTCTATCCCGCCGAGTTGGCGCGACGGGCCAAAGTTCTGGGCGAGTCGGTCGGACTCGAAGTCCAAGTGCTCGACGAGAAGGCACTGCAAAAAGCCGGATACGGCGGGCTGGTCGGTGTCGGTCAGGGCTCGTCCCGCCCGCCGCGGCTGGTGCGGTTGACCCACCGGGGATCGCGGCTGGCCAAGAACCCCAGACGGGCCAAGAAGGTCGCCCTGGTCGGCAAGGGAGTGACCTTTGATACCGGCGGGATCTCGATCAAGCCGGCCGCGTCGATGCATTACATGACCTCGGACATGGGTGGCGCGGCCGCGGTGATCGCGACCGTCGCGCTGGCGGCCCAGCTGGAGTTGCCGATCGACGTGATCGCCACGGTGCCGATCGCCGAAAACATGCCTTCGGCCACGGCACAGCGGCCCGGCGACGTGCTGACGCAGTACGGCGGAACCACGGTCGAGGTGCTCAACACCGACGCGGAGGGCCGGCTGATCCTGGCCGATGCCATCGTTCGGGCGTGTGAGGACAACCCGGACTATCTGATCGAGACCTCGACGTTGACCGGAGCCCAGACCGTGGCCTTGGGTGCGCGTATCCCCGGAGTCATGGGCAGCGACGAGTTCCGCGACCGGGTCGCGGCGATCTCCCAACAGGTGGGTGAGAACGGTTGGCCCATGCCGCTGCCGGACGAACTCAAGGACGACCTGAAATCCACGGTGGCCGACCTGGCCAATGTCAGTGGGCAGCGCTTTGCCGGCATGTTGGTCGCTGGGGTGTTCTTGCGGGAGTTCGTCGCCGATGCGGTGGACTGGGCACATATCGATGTGGCCGGCCCGGCGTACAACACCGGTAGCGCCTGGGGCTACACGCCCAAGGGAGCCACCGGCGTGCCGACCCGCACCATGTTCGCGGTGCTCGAGGACATCGCGGCTAACGGCTGAACCCGCAGCGCGAAGATCGCGAAACTCCTGCCACCGCAAATACCGCCGGTTTAGCCAAGGAGCACAGCGGTTAGTCCGGTCACCGACGGCGATACTGCGGCCCATGGCCGGACTGTGACTGTGCGACGGTTGATCATCGCCGTAGCCGCCGTGCTCTTGGTGGCTGGCGCGATTGGGCTGTTGGTGCCGGTGACGGCATCCAAGGGCGACGGCGGCTCCGTGTCTTGCGGCAGCGGCCTGGCGGCTGACCTGTCCGCAGCGGGGACGCAAACAACAGCAATGGCGCCAACATACCGATCCCCAACCAGGTCATCCCGCACACCGACGTCGTCGCGCAATGTCAGTCGGCGGTGTCCAGCAGGGGCATGTGGGCGATACCGCTGGCGGTCATCGGGGCCGGCGGAATAGCCGGCGCGGTGCTCGCGCGGCGGTCCGAAGGTGCAGCGGCGAGCGTCTGACGCGTCAGATGACCCGCATGCGTGCGGTGCTTCGCAGCGCCGGGGGCAGCACTCGGGAGATGCCGTAGAGCGCGTAGGCCTCCGGAGCTACCGGCCGGATCGGCTTGTTCTTCTTGACGGCGGACACAATCGCTTTGGCGACCTTGTCCGGCCCATAGCTGCGTAGCGCAAACATCTTGTCGATCTGTCCACGCCGGCCGTCCAGTTGGTCGCCGCCTTTGCCGGGCGGCGCGTCGAAGCGGGTGGTGTTGACGATATTGGTGTTGATGACGCCGGGACAGATGGTGGTCAGGCCGACATCGGCCGCATCGAGTTCGGCACGCAGACAGTCCGAGAACATGAACGTCGCCGCCTTTGAGGTGCAGTAGGCGCTCAATGACTGCAGCGGGGCGTATGCGGCCATCGACGACACATTGACGATGTGGCCTCCGGTACCGCGCTCAACCAGACGCTGACCAAAGGCTCGGCAGCCGTTGACCACACCACCCAGGTTGACGTCGAGCACCCGGTCGAACTGCTCTGCGGGAGTGTCCAAGAACCTCCCCGCCTGGCCGACGCCGGCGTTGTTGACGACGATGTCGGGCAGCCCGTGCGTGGCGCTGACCTGATCCGCGAACGCCTCGACCGCCTCGGTGTCGGATACATCGAGCACATAGGGGTGGGCAACACCACCGCGCGCGGCGATTTCGGCGGCGGTGTCCTTCACGGTGGCCTCGTCGATGTCGCTGAGCACAACTTCGGCGCCCTCGCGCGCGAACGCGAGGGCGGTTTCCCGGCCAATTCCGCTGCCCGCCCCGGTGACCGCCACCAGGGTGTCACCGAAGTACTTGCGGGGACGGCCAACCTGGGCCCGCAGCAGAGCGCGGCTCGGCGGCTTGCCGTCAACCAGGTCGGCGAAGTCGTGCACCGCTGCCGCCATCACCTGCGGATGCGACATCGGCGAAAAATGACCTGCTTTGATGTCGCGGCGCCACAACCGCGGCACCCAGCGCGCGGTTTCGTCGTACCCGTAGGGCCGCACGTAGGGGTCCTTGGTGTTGACGATGAGTTGCACCGGCACGTCGATGACCGGCACGCCGCGTGTGCGCGACTGCCGAGAAAAGGCCCGAAAGTAGTTAGCCGGATAGGTCTTCACCGAGTTGGCGGCATCGCTGGCCAAGTTGTCGGAATGGTGAATCTGGTCGAGGGGAAGGTTGTCGACCATGTTGCGCCGAACCGAGGCACGCGACAGCGTCGCCCGCAACACCAGCGGGGCCAACACCGGCACCGAGAACAGCGCCATGTAGCTCAACCGCAGCGCCTGGGTGAGTGCGCGAGCAAAGGTTTTTGGCCGCCACGGCTGGCGCAGACCGCCGAATATGTAGTTGACCAGCTGGTCCTGGCTCGGGCCGGACACCGACGTGAACGACGCGACCCGATCGGCCGCGCCGGAGCGGGTCAAGTAGTCCCAAATCGCCACCGAACCCCAGTCGTGACCCAGTACGTGTACCGGCTGGCCGGGGCTGAGCGCTTCGATGACGGCGGCGAAGTCGTCGGCCAAACACGCTGTGGTGTAGGCAGAAACGGCCTTGGGGGCCGACGACAGGCCGACACCGCGATTGTCATAGCGCAGAATCCGGAACCGTTCGGCCAAACGCGGAACGACCCCGTCCCACAACACGTGAGAGTCGGGAAAACCGTGCACGAGCACCACCGTCGGGCCGTCGGGGTTGCCCTCTTCATAGACATCGATCCGCACGCCACCAGCGCTGTCGACGAACTGCTGGGGTGCTTGTTTTGTTGCCGGCATCGGACCTCCGCCCACCTGCGACTTGTTATGCCAATCAGTCGCCACACCGTAGCAAGCGCCATACACAAGCCCCGCGGGCCAAGCGCCACGCCCTGGGTGCGAGCCGACCAAGCGACAGTGACAGGATAGGTTTCGAGATCAACTTGGGTTCCGTACCTGGTGCACGACTGTGTGGTAAGCCAGAGGTCGGCCTATGCCTACCGACGACCGATCTAGGAGTCAAAAACGATGGCCTTCTCAGTCCAGATGCCGGCACTCGGTGAGAGCGTCACCGAGGGAACCGTCACCCGGTGGCTCAAGCAGGAGGGCGACACCGTCGAGATCGACGAGCCACTCGTTGAGGTTTCTACCGACAAGGTCGACACCGAAATTCCCTCGCCGGCCGCCGGCGTGCTGACCAAGATCGTCGCCAAGGAGGACGACACGGTCGAGGTCGGCGGTGAGCTCGCCATCATCGGCGATGCGGCCGAGAGTGGCGGCGGCGATGCGCCGTCCCAACCGGAGCTCGAGGCCGAGCCCGCCGCGGCGGCTCAGCCCGAACCGGAGGCCGAGCCCGAGCCGCAACCCGAAGCCAAACCCCAATCCGGAGGCTCGTCGGCTGCTGGTGGCGACGCGACCCCGGTGCTAATGCCCGAACTGGGCGAGTCGGTGGCGGAGGGCACCGTAACTCGCTGGCTGAAGAAGGTCGGGGATTCGGTTCAGGTCGATGAAGCGCTGGTGGAGGTGTCTACCGACAAGGTGGACACCGAGATCCCGTCACCGGTGGCCGGCGTCCTGCTCAGCATCACCGCCGAGGAGGACGACGTCGTCCAGGTCGGCGGAGAGTTGGCACGGATCGGCTCCGGATCTGCGGCCGCCGCACCGCCCGAGTCCAAGCCGGCCCCCGCCCCCGAGGCGGCCCCCGAAACCAAGGCCGCTCCTGAGCCCAAGGCCGCGCCCGAGCCCAAGGCGGCTCCCGAGCCCAAGCCTGCGCCCGCGGCAACGCCGCAGCCCGCGGCCGCCCCGGCACCAAGTGCGGGCGACGGCACCCCCTACGTGACTCCCCTGGTCCGAAAACTGGCCGAGGAGAACAACATCGACCTCGACTCGGTGACCGGCACCGGTGTCGGCGGTCGCATCCGCAAGCAAGACGTATTTGCCGCTGCCGAGAAGAAGAAAGAGCGACCAGAGGCCAAGCCAGCGGCTGCTCAGGCTTCGGCTCCCGCCTCGCCTTCGAAGGCGGCAGCCCCGGCTGCGGCCGCGGCGCTGGCACACCTGCGGGGCACCAAGCAGAAGGCCAGCCGGATTCGGCAGATCACCGCGATCAAGACCCGCGAATCCCTGCAGGCAACCGCGCAGCTCACTCAGACCCATGAGGTCGACATGACCAGGATCGTGGCGCTGCGGGCCCGGGCCAAGGGGTCCTTTGCCGAGCGGGAGGGTGTGAACCTGACCTTCTTGCCGTTCATCGCCCGTGCCGTGATCGACGCCCTCAAGATCCACCCGAACATCAACGCCAGCTACAACGAGGAAACCAAGGAGATCACCTACTACGACGCCGAGCACCTCGGGTTCGCCGTCGACACCGACCAGGGCCTGCTCTCCCCCGTGATCCACAACGCCGGCGATCTGTCGTTGGCCGGGCTGGCACGGGCGATCGCCGACATCGCCGCCCGCGCTCGATCGGGCAACCTCAAGCCCGACGAGTTGTCCGGTGGCACCTTTACCATCACCAACATCGGCAGCCAGGGCGCCTTGTTCGATACCCCGATTCTAGTGCCGCCGCAGGCCGCCATGTTGGGTACCGGGGCGATCGTGAAACGACCGCGAGTGGTCGTCGACGACACCGGCAACGAATCGATCGGCGTCCGCTCCGTGTGCTACCACCCGCTGACCTACGATCACCGCCTGGTCGATGGTGCTGATGCGGGACGTTTCCTCACCACCATCAAGCACCGCCTCGAAGAGGGAGCTTTCGAGGCCGACCTGGGGCTCTGAGAGCGTGGGCAAAGCCGTTGTCGCCATAGCGGGTTCGTCTGGATTGATCGGCTCGGCGTTGGCAGCGGCACTACGCGCGGCCGATCACCGCGTGCTTCGGATCGTGCGCCGAACTCCGGCCAATTCCGAAGAGCTGCACTGGAACCCCGAAAGCGGCGAGTTCGATCCCGACGCACTCACCGATGTCGACGTCGTCATCAACCTGTGTGGCGTCGGCATCGGCCGCCGCCGCTGGTCAGGCGCCTTCAAACAGAGCCTGCGCGATAGCCGGATCACACCCACCGAAGTGCTCTCCAGCGCCGTCGCCGACGCCGGCGTGCCCACCTTGATCAACGCCAGCGCGGTGGGCTACTACGGGGACACCCGCGACCGGGTGGTCGACGAAAACGACCCAGCCGGAATGGGATTTCTCGCCCAGCTGTGCGTGGACTGGGAAGCCGCCACGCTACCCGCCCAATACGCCGGCACCCGGGTCGTATTGGCGCGCACCGGCCTGGTGCTGGCCCCGGCGGGAGGCACCCTACGCCCGTTGCGCCCGGCGTTCTCAGTGGGACTCGGCGCCCGGCTGGGCAGCGGCCGCCAGTACATGGCATGGATCAGCCTCGAAGACGAGGTGCGCGCGCTGCTGTTCGCCATCTCCAACCCGACGTTGTCAGGCCCGGTCAACATGGCTGGGCCCGCGCCGGTAACCAATGCCGAATTCACCACCGCCTTCGGACGCGCGTTAAACCGCCCAACCCCGTTGATGCTGCCCGGTTTCGCGGCGCGCGCCGCCCTCGGCGAGTTCGCCGACGAAGGCCTGCTGATAGGCCAACGCGCCATCCCCACCGCACTCGAGCAAGCCGGTTTCCGGTTTCACCACAACACAATTGGTGAAGCGTTGAGCTACGCCACAGCACGCCGCGACCAGATCTAGCACAACTCCGGACACCGCGAGCATGCTCGGCGGAACCCGCCACCAGGGCGGGCCAGGCGCCAAGTCGCCCCACCGACTACTGCGCAAACGGACCGATCGGCCCCTGCGCGTCATGCCGAAGACACACAACCAGCTCAACAGCAGGGCTAAAGGGAAGCGCGGCGGATATAGGCGCGAATGGCGATAGGAGCCAATAGTGCGGTCAGAACTATCAAATAGATCAGCGTGGACAATGCCGGATGATGCAGTGGCAATTGCGCGCTTGGCGGCGCCATTGGCTCATCGATGGTGAGCTTGCGCAATGCCAGCGCCAAGGATGAGAGCGGATTCCATTCGGCAATCACGCGCAGCGCGTGCGGCATAGGCTGTGTTGGCACAAAGCAGTTCGATATGGAAATAATTGGCAGCGTTATCAAGAACACCGCAGCACCAACTACCTCCACAGTCCTGACCATCAAGCCAACCACCATGCCCAGCCACATAAACCCGACACCGAAAACTAGTACCAGCACGAAAGCCAGCACAGCATCGGCCAGGCTGCCGTGCATCCGCCACCCAATGAGCATGCCACTAATACCGATCAGAATGTATACGATCGCCGCGTAGAGCAGCGAGACCAGGCCGCGCGCGATCAACGGCGCGGAATTAGATATTGGAAGCGAACGGAATCTGATAAAGACGTCATTTTCGACATCCGCAGAGATCGCCGCCCCCACAAGTATTATTGTCGCTACTATCGCCTGCGCCTGGATACCCGGCAGGGCTCCGGCGTTGTTGATTAGCAGGCTTGTGAGCTGGGTTGATGATCTTTGGTGCCGCGCTATTGGGGCCGGAGTGTAGGCACGGGCTATCTGGAGAACGATCGAGTTGGTTACTGTTCGTCGTTGGTCTGGAGTTGCCCGTGCCTACCGTTTCAGTATTGCCTGTGTCGTCGGTTCCAGAGGTGTTCGACCGCTGGAGTCCTGGTGAGCGTAGCGAGCTCATCGGATCGGAGTTTCTCGATGTGTTGGCCTCGGTGCCAGACCCGAGGGACCCACGCGGTCGGAGGTATTCGCTGATGGCTTTGTTGGCGATCGCGGTTCTGGCCACTGCCGCGGGGATGCGCGGCTATGCTGGTTTTGCCACATGGGCGGCCACCGCTCCCGATGATGTGTTGGCCTAATTAGGGGTCCGGTTCCGGCGGCCCAGTGAGAAGACCTTCCGCGCTGTTTTGTCTCGGCTAGACCCCGCCGACCTCAACGCCAGGATGGGCAGTTACTTCACTGCACACGTGGCCAGCAGCGACCCCAGTGGATTGGTGCCGATCGCGTTGGACGGCAAGATGCTGCGTGGTGCCTTTACGCGCCAAAGCGACAGCCACGCATCTCGTGTCGGTGTTCGCCCACCGTGCCCGATTGGTGCTCGGTCAACTCGCTGTCGCCGAGAAAAGCAATGAAATTCCCTGCGTACGTGCCCTGCTCACGCTGCTGCCGGGTAGCTTGCGGTGGCTGGTCACCGTGGATGCGATGCATACCCAGGTCGTCACCGCGAAGTTGATCTGCGCCACCTTGAAGTCGCACTACCTGATGATCGTCAAGTCCAACCAAGCCAAAATACTTGCGCGTATCACCGCGCTGCCCTGGGCCGAGGTGCCCGCAGCCGCTACCGACGACTCCCGCGGCCACGGCCGTGTCGAGACCCGCACCCTGCAAATCATCACCGCTGCACGAGGAATCGGCTTCCCCTACGCAAAACAAATCATCCGGATCACTCGTGAACGCTTGATCACCGCCACCGACCAGCGCAGCGTGGAGGTGGTCTATACCATCTGCAGCCTGCCGTTCGAGCACGCCCACCCTACCGCGATCATGACCTGGATGCGTCAACACTGGGGAATCGAGAACAGCCTGCACTGGATACGCGACGTCACCTTCGACGAAGACCGTCAAAGGGCACATACCGGAAACGGCGCACAGGTCCTAGCAACGCTACGCAACACCGCGATCAATCTGCACCGCCTCAACGGCGCCGACAACATCGCCGAAGCCTGCCGGATCACCGCTTTGACCGCCAACCGCCGCCTAGACCTCCTCAATCCACAATTCCCCAGCTCACAAGCCTGCTAATCAACAACGCCGGAGCCCTGGCTCTTTATGTCGGTTCGGTCGATGCTCCCCGAGAGATAACTTGGCGTGCGGTTGAGGAACAGGCCCATGGCATGTCAAACAGTTTGGCAGCCAGGGGGATTGGTCGTGGCGACACGGTCGCGGTGCTGGCGGCGGAGGCCTGCGATGTGGCGCCGCTGGCTCAGGCACTGTGGCTTCGTGGTGCCGCACTGACAATGCTGCAGCAGCCGACTCCGCGGAGTGATCTCGCGGTGTGGATCGCCGATACCGTACGTGCATGCCGGATGCTAGGTGCCGCGCTGGTGGTCGTGGGTGATCCGTTTGAGATGGCCGCGGATGCTCTGGCCGCGGAGGGACTCCTTGTCTGCGCTGTGGGCTCCTTGCGTGGCACGGGTCCAGCCGCTGTTGTGGATACCAACGACAACGACATCGCGATGCGCCAACTCACCTCGGGATCGACCGGGATCCCGAAGGCGGTGGAAATCAGCCACGGCAATCTTGTCGCGAACATCGACGCGTCATGTCAGGCAGTCGGTATCACCGTCGATACGGTGATGGCCAGCTGGCTACCGCTGTGTCACGACATGGGGATGGTCGGGTTCATCTGCATACCGATGAAAACGGGAAACACGGTGGTGGTGATCCGAACTGACGAGTTCCTGCGCAGACCCATCGTCTGGGCCGAGATGCTGAGCAAGTTCCGGGCCAATGTCACCGCCGGGCCCAACTTCGCGTATTCGGTGTTGGCGCGCGTGCTCGAACGGGCCGACCCAGAATCGATCAATCTGTCGGCCCTTCGCGTGGCGGTCAACGGAGCTGAGCCGATCGATCACCGTGATCTGGAGAACTTGGCGACCGTGGGGGCGCGGTTCGGTATGGGTTCGGGCGTGCCAACGCCATTCTATGGGCTAGCAGAAGCCGCGCTAACGGTTTCGGCTGGTGCATTCGGCGCGCCGGCCGTCGTGGATTACGTTTCCCGGCAGCGTCTTTCGGAAGATCATTTCGCAGAACCTGTCGCCGCAGATGCCCAGGGCGCGCAACCTGTGGTTTGCGTTGGGCTGCCCATTCCCGACATGCAAATCCGCATCACCAGAGATGGGCAGCTGCAAGACGCCAGAAAGGTAGGCGTCATCGAACTCTGCAGTCCCTCGATCGGTAAGCGCTACGTCACCGTGGACGGCACCATACCGTTGGTCGACGACGCGGGCTGGTTTGATACGGGAGATCTCGGCTATCTCGATGAGCTGGGACGGCTTTATGTCTGCGGTCGTGCCAAGGACATGATTGTGCTGGCTGGCCGAAATCTCTATCCCCACGACATCGAACGTGCCGCCGCAAGTGTCGAGGGCGTACGCAAAGGATGCGTAGCGGCCCTGCGGCTGGACACCGATCGCGAAGGTTTCGCGGTACTGGCCGAAGTCTACGATCGGTTCGACGAATCTGAGCTGACCCAACTGCGACGAGCGATCGCAGCGCGCGTCAGCAGTCACGTCGGTCATGCGCCGCGTGAGGTGCGGTTGCTGGCTCCGGGTAGCTTGCCGAAGACGACGTCGGGCAAGCTGCGTCGGGAAGGCGCGCGCGCACTGATGTAACGGCAGCTGTCGCGGCTGGTGCCGCCAGGTGTATGCGCACAACGGCGCGTGGGCATCACGTCCGGATGCGTCGGTAGTGAGGGGCGGCCGGTGGCTCGGCAAGCTTGCCGGGGCAGACCGGCTCCGCAGAACTCTTCTTGGGTGATTTGTGTGTGTCAGTGGAGGAAGTTTTTGAGGTGGTTGGTGTAGGTGGGGGTGTGGTTGGGGTGGAGGAGTTGGTGGTGTGTGCAGTTGGTTGAGTGGGTTGTGGTGGGGCCGGTGAGGTGTGGTTGCCAGGCGTGGAGGAGGTATGCGGCTTTGGTGTGGGTGCTTTCGTAGGTGGGGTGGTTGGGGGGTGGGGTGTGTTCGGCGGCGATGAGCAGGGTGGGGCCGGTGTAGGTGTGGGGTTGGTGGTGTTGGTAGAGGGTGATGTTGTGGTTGGTGGTGAGGTGGTGTAGCTGGTCGTCGGGGATGGTGGTGTGGTGGTGGCCGAGCAGTGTTTGCAGGGTTTGGCGGTTGTTGCGGGGGGTGATTGTTGGGTCGGTGTTGGTGTCGAGGGTGGGTAGTGAGTCGAGCAGGATGAGTCGGGTGTCGGTGTGGCCGCGGTGGTGTAGTTCGATGGCGATTTGGTGGGCGAGGACGCCGCCGAAGGACCAGCCGAGGAGGTGGTAGGGGCCGGTGGGGTGGGTGTTTTGGATGCGGGTGGCGTAGTTGCGGGCCATGGCTTGGAGGGTGTGGGGTGGGGTTTCGTCGGCGTTGAGGGTTTGGTTGATGCCGATGAGGGGGTTGGTGAGGTGGGTGGCGAGGGTTTGGTAGGGCCAGCTGATGCCGCTGGTGGCGTGGATGCAGAACAGGGGTGTGCCGGTGCCGGTGTGCAGGGTTTGGATGGGGGGATGGTGGCGGGTTGGGCTTGGGTGTCGATTCGGTGGGCGAGGGTGGTGATGGTGGGGGTGTCGAAGATGTCGGCGACGCGCAGGTCGGTGTGCAGGGTGGTGTTGGTGGCGGCGATTAGGCGCATCGCCGACAGGGAGTCTCCACCCAGATCAAAGAAAGAGTCGGCGGCGCTGACCCGGTCCTCCACACCCAGGATTTGGGCGTAGAGGCTGGCCAGGGTTTCTTCCACCGGGCCTTGCGGCGCGACATAAGCCTGCGCGCTAGTGGTGTAGTCGGGGGCGGGCAAAGCGCGGCGGTCGAGTTTGCCGTTGACCGTCAACGGTAGTTCGTCGATCAGCATGAAGGCGGTCGGAACCATGTACGGCGGCAGCACCTGGCTCAGCGAGGCGCGGATGTCGGTGGTGTCGAGCCCGGTCCCGCTGGTGGTGGTGTAGTAGGCGACCAGGCGGGGTTGGCCGGGGGTGTCGTCGCGGGCGATGACCACCGCCTGCTCGACCCCGTCGAGGGCGGCTAGGGCGGCGGTGACTTCTCCGCATTCGATGCGGTAGCCGCGGATTTTGACTTGTTCGTCGGCGCGGCCCAGGTATTGCAGTTGCCCGTCGGGGCCTCAACAGACGAGGTCGTCGGTGCGATACATCCGCGACCCGGCTGCCCCGAAGGGGCAGGCGACAAACCGGGTCGCGCTCAACGCGCCGCGGCGCCAGTAGCCGACGCCGACCCCGGTACCGGCGACATACAGCTCACCCACGGTCCCGGGTGGGACCGGGCGCAGCCAGCCATCGAGGACGAATACCCCGGCCCCGGGTACGGGTGCGCCGATGGGCACCACGGTCTCGCCGGCGTGCAGGGGGTCGCTGGTGGTGGCGTAGATGGTGGTTTCGGTGGGGCCGTAGGCGTTGATCAGGGTTCGTCCCGGCGCCCACTGATCGACCAGCTTTGCTGGGCAGGCCTCGGCTGCGACGATCACCGTCTCTATATCCAAAGTCGTCGGCGTCAACATCGCCAATGCTGAGGGGGTTTGGCTGAGGACGGTGACCTGCTCGGTGACGAGGAGCTGGTGCAGGTCTTCGGGCGAGATGATGACGTGTTCGGGCACGACCACGACCCGCCCTCCGGTGAGCAGGGCGCCGAAGATTTCCCAGACGGAGTAGTCGAAGGCGTAGGAGTGACATTGTGACCAGACCTGGTTGGTGGTGGGTCCTAGTTGTGGGGTCAGGGTGGTGGTCAGGGTGGTGGCGTTGTGGTGGGTGATGGCCACGCCTTTGGGGGTTCCGGTGGTGCCGGAGGTGTAGATCAGGTACGCCAGGTCGTGGGGGTTGGGTGGGGGTAGTGGGGTGGTGGGGTAGTCATCGAGGTTGGTGAGGGTGTCGAGGGTGATCACCGGAACACCACTGCCGGTGCCGGTGCTGGTGGGGAGGTGGGTGGTCAGTTCGGTGGTGGTCAGTACTGCGGTGGGGGTGGTGTCGGTGAGCATGAACGCGATACGCGTTGGGGGTGGTGGGGGTCGATGGGTAGGTAGGCGGCCCCGGTTTTGAGGACGGCCAGGATGGCGTGGTCGCTGCGCGGTAGCAGCAGCGCAACGACCGCACCCGCTCGAGCCCCGTGGGTGGTGGTGAGGTGGTGGGCGAGTTGGGTGCTGGCCGTATCGAGGTCGTGGTAGGTCCAGGTGTGGTCTTCGAAGGTGAGGGCCGGGGCGTGGGGGTGGGTGGCGACGATGTTGGTGAAGGCAGCGGGAATCGAGATCGCCGTGGTGGTGGGAGCGGTGAGGGTGGGGTGGTTGCCCCAGGTGTGTAGTTGGGTGTGTTCGGTGTCGGTGAGTAGGTCGAGGTGGTGCAGGGGTTGGTCGGGGTGGGTGGTGAAGGTGGTGAGGGTGTGGTGCAGGCGGGTGGCCAGGGTTTCGATGGTGGTGGGGTTATAGACGTCGGTGCGGTATTCGATGGTGCCGGTCAGGGCCGGTGCTGTGTCGGGGCTGGTGGGGTGTTCGCCCACGGAGATGACCAGGTCCATGCGGGCGGTGTGGGTGGCGACCGGATACGGGCTGATCCGGGCCTGACCCAGGCGCATTTCGGCACCGTCGTTGGTGTGTTGGGTCCAGGGGTGGTTTTGGAAGGCGAGCATGACCTGGATGAGGGGGTGGTGGGTGCGGGAGCGGGTGGGTTGGAGGTGTTCGACGAGGAGTTCGAAGGGCACGTGTTGGTGTTCGAACGCGGTCAGGCTGTCCTCGCGGATGTGGGCCAGTAGGTCGGTGGGGGTGTCTGCGGGGTGGGTGTGGGTGCGTAGCACCAGGGTGTTGACGAAGAACCCGATCAGTTCATCGAGGTGGGGGTGGGTGCGTGCGGCGATCGGGACGCCGATGGCGATGTCGTTGGTGTCGGCGAGGGTGGCTAGGACCACGGTCAGGGCGGCGTGGATGACCATGAAGACCGAGACGTGGTGGGTGTGGGCCAGGGTGTGGATTGCGGTGGTTAGTTCGGGGGGCCAGCTGAATTAGTGGCTGGCGCCGCGGTAGTCGGCGATCGGGGGGTAGCGGTGGTCGGTGGGCAGGGGCAGGTGTTCGGGGAGTCCGGCCAGGGTGTGCTGCCAGTAGGCCAGGTCGGTGGCCAGCAGGCTGGCCGGGTCGTGGGGGTCGCCGAGGAGTTGGTGGTGCCACAGGGTGTAGTCGGCGTAGTGCACCGGCAACGGCACCCACACCGGCGGGTGCCCGGCGGTGCGGGCGGTGTAGGCGGTGTCGAGGTCGCGGGCCAGCGGGCCCAGCGACCAGCCGTCGGCGGCGATGTGGTGGATCAGCAGTACCAGCACGTGCTGGTGGTCGGCGGTGTGCAAGATGGTGGCGCGGATCGGGATCTCGGCGGCTAGATCGAAGTGGTAGTTGGTGGCTTCGTCGATGGCGGTGTGCAGGTATTGGGGTGTCCACCCGCGGGCATCCACGACCTGCCAGAAGACTTCGGCTTGGTTGGGGGTGAGGATGTCTTGGTAGCCGATCCCCTCGCTCGTGGTGCTGAAGCGGGTGCGCAGGGTTTCGTGGCGGGTGATCAGATCGTCGAGTGCGGCTCGGAGTGCCTCGGTGTCCAGCGGGCCGTCCAGGTGCAGGACGACCGGGATGTTGTAGACCGCCGAGGGGCCTTGAAGCTGTTCAAGAAACCACAGCCGGGACTGGGCAAACGACAACGGCACCCGTGGCGGGCGCTCACCGGCGATCAATGGCAGCTGAGCGACCGGGTCGGCCCCGACACGGTGGGCTAGCCCGGTGATGGTGGGGGCTTCGAACACATCAGCAACGCGCAGACCGGCGTGCAGGGTGGTGTTGGCGGCGGCGACCAAACGCATGGCTGAGACGGAGTCTCCACCCAGGTCAAAGAAGGAGTCGGCGGCGCTGACCCGGTCACTACCGCCGAGGATCTGGGTGTAGAGGCTGGCCAGGGTTTCTTCCACCGGGCCTTGCGGCGCCACATAAGCCTGCGCGCTAGTGGTGTAGTCGGGGGCGGGCAGGGCGCGGCGGTCGAGTTTGGCGTTGACCGTCAACGGTAGTTCGTCGATCACCACGAAGGCGGCCGGAACCATATACGCCGGCAGGACCTCACTTAACCGGTCCCGCAGCCACGCCGTATCGATCCCACCGCCACCGATGGTGGTGTAGTAGGCCACCAGCTGGGGTTGGCCGGTGTCGGTGTGGGCGATCACCACCGCCTGCTCCACCCCATCGAGTGCGGTCAGGGCGGCCGTGACTTCTCCGCATTCGATGCGGTAGCCACGGATTTTGACTTGGTCATCAGCGCGGCCCAGATATTGCAGTTGCCCATCAGGGCCCCAACAGACGAGGTCGCCGGTGCGATACATCCGCGACCCGGCTGCCCCGAACGGGCAGGCGACAAACCGGGCCGCACTCAACCCGCCGCGGCGCCAATAGCCGACACCCACACCGGCACCGGCACCGGCACCGGCACCGGCGACATACAACTCACCCACCACCCCGGGTGGCACCGGACGCAGCCACCTGTCGAGGACGAACACCCCGGCCCCGGGCACGGGTGCGCCGATGGGCACCACCGTCTCGCCGGCGTGCAGGGGGACGCTGGCCGTCGCATAGATAGTGGTTTCGGTGGGGCCGTAGGCGTTGAGCAGGGCGCGTCCCGGCGCCCACTGATCGACGAGCTGTGCTGGGCAGGCCTCGGCTGCGACGATCACCGTCTCAATATCCAAAGTCGTCGGCGCCAACATCGCCAATGCTGAGGGGGTTTGGCTGAGGACGGTGACCTGCTCGTTGATGAGGAGGTGGTGGAGGTCGTGGGGGAGGTGACGACGTGTTCGGGCACGACTACCAGACGGCCGCCGCCCAGTAAGGCGCCGAAGATTTCCCAGACGGAGTAGTCGAAGGCGTAGGAGTGGCATTGTGACCAGACCTGGTTGGTGGTGGGTCCCAGTTGTGGGGTCAGGGTGGTGGTCAGGGTGGTGGCGTTGTGGTGGGTGATGGCCACGCCTTTGGGGGTTCCGGTGGTGCCGGAGGTGTAGATCAGATACGCCAGGTCGTGGGGGCTGGGTGGGGGTAGTGGGGTGGTGGGGTAGTCATCGAGGTTGGTGAGGGTGTCGAGAGTGATCACCGGAACACCACTGCTGGTGGGGAGGTGGGTGGTCAGTTCGGTGGTGGTGATGATCGCGGTGGGGGTGGTGTCGGTGAGCATGAACGCGATACGCGTTGGGGGGTGGTGGGGGTCGATGGGCAGGTAGGCGGCCCCGGTTTTCAGGACAGCCAGGATGGCGTGGTCGCTACGCGGTAGCAACAGCGCAACGACCGCACCCGCGCGAGCCCCGTGGGTGGTGGTGAGGTGGTGGGCGAGTTGGGTGCTGGCGGTATCGAGTTGCTGGTAGGTCCAGGTGTGGTCCTCGAAGGTGAGGGCCGGGGCGTGAGGGCAAGCGGCGACTTGGGTGGTGAAGGCGGCGGGAATCGACACCGCCGCCGTGGTCGCCGGCGGGTTGGTGACGGTGGGGTGGTTGCCCCAGGTGCGCAGTTGGGTGTGTTCGGTGTCGGTGAGCAGATCGATGCCGGACACCAGCTGATCAGTATCGGTGGTCATCGCCACCAAGACCTGTTCCAAACGTCGCACGAATATGTGGGTAGTTGCAAAGTCTGATTCTGAGTCGGCGGCACCCTCGATGCTCACCAGTAGCTCGTGGCCGTTGTTTTGGAAGTAGACGCTAAAGCCGCTGGCCCCACCAAAGGCGACACACACCGCTGATGCGGGGGCTTGCCCGAACGGGTGTGAGGCGGTGCTTGGGATGAAGTTGACTGCCACTCTGGAGGCGGTGTGTCCCGGTGCAGGCGAATGCTGGTGTCTCGTGAGGGTTTCCACCGGGAACCGCTGATGTCCTACCGCGGCCTGGATCTGGGAATGCGTGTGTCTGCAGAACTGGGCCACACTTTCTGCGGGCGTGCCGGCCAACGTCAGCGGGACGGTACCCACCATCAATCCGGTGAAGGTCAACGACTCGGGCTGAACTCGTCGGCTCACCGGGAAATCGAGCACAATGTTGGAGCCGTGACCGCAGCACTTCCCAACCAGCAGCGCGCACGCGGCAGTCAATATCGCCGATCGGCGCACCCCTAAGGTTCGGCATGATTGTTGGACTGCGGCAACGACTGCGGGATTTAACCGCACTGGCATGGAGACGCCACCGCTGACGGTGCTGGGGTTGTTGGTGTTGATGAAGCGGTAATCGACGTCGGTGTCTGTGGGCAGATGCTCGGCCCAGTAATTGTGATCGCGGTGATAGGACGGCGAGTTCTCGTAGGCGGCCTCGTGGGCGATGAGGTCCTGCAGTGAACCGACAAAATTCGGGGGAACCGGCTCCTCGGCGACCAGGGCGGAGTAGATCATCCCAAGCCGGTTGCAGTGGACCATCGCCCCGAATCCATCGCAGACGAGGTGGTGGAAGCAGGGCTCCGGCGTTGTTGATTAGCAGGCTTGTGAGCTGGGGAATTGTGGATTGAGGAGGTCTAGGCGGCGGTTGGCGGTCAAAGCGGTGATCCGGCAGGCTTCGGCGATGTTGTCGGCGCCGTTGAGGCGGTGCAGATTGATCGCGGTGTTGCGTAGCGTTGCTAGGACCTGTGCGCCGTTTCCGGTATGTGCCCTTTGACGGTCTTCGTCGAAGGTGACGTCGCGTATCCAGTGCAGGCTGTTCTCGATTCCCCAGTGTTGACGCATCCAGGTCATGATCGCGGTAGGGCGGGCGTGCTCGAACGGCAGGCTGCAGATGGCATAGACCACCTCCACGCTGCGCTGGTCGGTGGCGGTGATCAAGCGTTCACGAGTGATCCGGATGATTTGTTTTGCGTAGGGGAAGCCGATTCCTCGTGCAGCGGTGATGATTTGCAGGGTGCGGGTCTCGACACGGCCGTGGCCGCGGGAGTCGTCGGTAGCGGCTGCGGGCACCTCGGCCCAGGGCAGCGCGGTGATACGCGCAAGTATTTTGGCTTGGTTGGACTTGACGATCATCAGGTAGTGCGACTTCAAGGTGGCGCAGATCAACTTCGCGGTGACGACCTGGGTATGCATCGCATCCACGGTGACCAGCCACCGCAAGCTACCCGGCAGCAGCGTGAGCAGGGCACGTACGCAGGGAATTTCATTGCTTTTCTCGGCGACAGCGAGTTGACCGAGCACCAATCGGGCACGGTGGGCGAACACCGACACGAGATGCGTGGCTGTCGCTTTGGCGCGTAAAGCACCACGCAGCATCTTGCCGTCCAACGCGATCGGCACCAATCCACTGGGGTCGCTGCTGGCCACGTGTGCAGTGAAGTAACTGCCCATCCTGGCGTTGAGGTCGGCGGGGTCTAGCCGAGACAAAACAGCGCGGAAGGTCTTCTCACTGGGCCGCCGGAACCGGACCCCTAATTAGGCCAACACATCATCGGGAGCGGTGGCCGCCCATGTGGCAAAACCAGCATAGCCGCGCATCCCCGCGGCAGTGGCCAGAACCGCGATCGCCAACAAAGCCATCAGCGAATACCTCCGACCGCGTGGGTCCCTCGGGTCTGGCACCGAGGCCAACACACCGAGAAACTCCGATCCGATGAGCTCACTGCGCTCACCAGGACTCCAGCGGTCGAACACCTCTGGAACCGACGACACAGGCAATACTGAAACGGTAGGCACGGGCAACTCCAGACCAACGACGAACAGTAACCAACTCGATCGTTCTCCAGATAGCCCGTGCCTACACTCCGGCCCCAATAGCGCGGCACCAAAGATCATCAACCCAGCTCACAAGCCTGCTAATCAACAACGCCGTAGCCCTGGCCCGCCGATGGGATCAAAGCGTATCCGTTTCTGCCGGTGTCCGGCCCCGGGCCAGCGACGATGTCAGCCCGACTCATCGGCCACCCGTAGCGGATGCTGACCACCGAGATTGCTGGCCTCAAAACCGAAATCACCGAACACATCACGATGCTCGCTCCCGTCGCTGCGCGTGACCTGACTGGCGACACTGCCCGAGGCGGAGATCGTCGACGAGACAACTCCTCATCGGCTTCGGTCCAAGGACAGCACCGCCTGCCAAAGGGAGCTTTCGAGGCCAACCTGGGGCTCCGAGAGCGTGGGCAAAGCCGTTGCCGCCATTACGGGTTCGTCCGGCTTGATCGGCTCGGCGTTGGCAGCGGCACTACGCGTGGCCGATCACCGCGTGCTTCGGATCGTCCACCGAGCACCAGCCAATTCCGAAGAGCTGCAATGGAGCCCCGAGAGCGGCGAGTTCGATCGTGACGCACTCGCCGATGTCGACGTCGTCATCAGTTCCACCACAACATAATTGGTGAAACGTTGAGCCACGCCACAGCCCACCGCGACCAGATCTAGCACAACTCCGAACACCGCGAGCACGCTCGGCGGAACCCACCAACAGGGCGGGCTACCGCCAAGCCGCCCAATCAACTACGCCAACACCCGCGGAAAATCGATCTCGGTGCCCGCAACGTTGTTGACGTAGTTGGTCAACACGTTAAGCGCCACATGACCGAGGACCTCGGCGATCTCGGCGTCGCTGACTCCAGCATGACGCACCGCGGCAAGCTCGGACTCATCGATCCGGCCGCGCTGCTCATTGACCGCCACGGCGAACGCGAGAATGGCCGCCACCTTTGGGTCGTCCGCGTCGCCCTTGCGTGCTGCCGCCGCCTGCTCGGCGCTCAGACCCGCCAGTCTCTGTCCGGTGTAGGTATGCGCCGACAAGCAGTACGAGCAGGTATTGGACTGGGCGATGGCAATTGCCAGGTGCTCACGGGTGGACCTGGGCAAAGTGCCGCCATCGAGGCTTCCGGCAAGCCCGAGATAGCCATGCAGAAGTGCGGGGCTATTGGCCATCGCGCGAGTCAGATTGGGGACCGAACCCAACGCTTGCTTCACCGCCGCAAGCGCTGTCGCCTGTTCGGGTGTTGCGTCGGCCTCAGTCACGAGGGGCAGAGTGCTCACTATTCCTCCATGGGTGTCGATTTGTTTCCGGCCCGCCGCCGCAAGCACGACGGGTACTGTTTCGACACCGACAACCCCTGCGGCGTTACACCGCAGGCGCAAGGTTCTGTCGGCGGAGTGAGGATTCGACACCAGTGACGGTACCCAAACGAACCATCGTCGATGATCGATGGGCAACCGAAAGCGATCTGATCGCTGCTTTGCAGGCCGGCGACGGGCGAGCGTTTCGCGCCTGGTCGAAACACTTCACGCACCGCTGGTCAGGCTGGCCAGCATCTATGTATCGCGGGCGACAGCCGAGGACGCGGTCCAGAACGCGTGGGTCTCGGCGGTGCGCTCCATCGGCAAGTTCGAAGGTCGGGCCAGCATTCGAACCTGGATGTTCCGGGTCGTGCTCAACCAGGTGCACACGCTGGCCCGTAAGGAAGCCAATACGGTGCCCTTCGCGAACGCCGGACCCGAGGTCGACCCACGTCCATCCGTCGATCCCGAGCGGCTGATCGATCCCGAACTAGGACCCAACCATTGGCGTGATGTGCCGGTCCGATGGGACCTACTGCCCGAGCAGAGACTGTTGTCGGCAGAGGTTCGCTCCGTGGTAGTCGAAGCGCTGCAGAAGCTGCCCGGCGCTCAACGCGAGGTGGTAGCGATGCGCGATCTCGAGGGGTGGTCGAGCGAGGAAACCTGTGAGGCATTGGGCATTTCAGCGGTCAATCAGCGGGTCCTGCTGCACCGTGGCCGCACCGCCCTGCGCGCAATACTGGAGGAGTATTTCCATGACCACTGATGGCGACTTCATCTCCAACGAACTACGTATTACCTGCTCGGACGCGGTGGCTCTGGTGACCGACTATCTCGAGGATGCGCTCGACGAGTCTGACCTGGACCGGTTCGAACAGCACACCAGAGGGTGCCAGGCGTGCCGCGTCTATGTGGACCAGATCCGGCGCACTATCCGAATCGCCGCAACCACGCGAGATGAGTCGGTAGAGGTGCGGCCGGCCAACTTCGACGCGTTGCTGGCCGAGTTCGACCGCCTCGGTCGGGATTCAACGTTGTAGCGTGGCCCCCGCTGTGCGGTGACCGGGTTCGCGGATCTCGCCGACTGCCACGGTCACCCCGCGATTGTGGTCCCGGCCGTCAACTGACGGTGAAACGTCGTTCAATCCAGCCGCCTCGGTGCGGGGATCCAGCCTGGGCGGGATTTGTCCGGACCACCGAGGGGCGGACCGTTCGCCATCTCCAAAGTGCGCTGGCATCGGTGAGCGGTTCGCCGGCCGGGCGATCACGCCGCAGCGCCGAGCATCCACTGATGGATGTGCTCCAGAACGGAGTTCTAATCACGCTATGGTCCAACGGCTTTGACTGCTGCGACCGGCAGCGCCGCGGCGCGCGGCCGACCCAGATGGAGTTGGTCCGCACCCGCCCGCCGGGGGCCTCACTTCCCGGTGGACCACGGGGCATCATCGTTGCTGTGCGCCAAAAATTTAATTGGTTGACGACGGCCCTGCAAGGCCCCAAATCGTGTAATCTTCGCTCTCGGTACGCATCCCTGTGGCCAGCTAAATGAACAAACGGAGACGCGCGTGGCATCCTCGATTTTCCACGAGATGAAAAAGGAAGGGCCGCTCTACGCGCTCTTTCTAAACTGCACCCTGAAAAAGGGCCCGGAAGTATCGAATACCGAAGCATTGTGCAATCTGCTTATCGACCGGCTCAAGGCCCACGAGCCCGACATCGAGACCGAGATAGTCCGAGTCGTCGACTACGACGTCAAGCCGGGAGTCGGCAATGACGAGGGGGACGGCGACGAGTGGCCGCTGATCCTGGAAAAGGTCAAGCGTGCCAACATCATCGTGCCCGCCATGCCGATCTGGATGGGTGTGCGATCGTCGGTCATGCAGCGAGTGATCGAGCGCCTCGACGGCACCACGAAGACGGTGATGTGCGAAAAAACCGGGCAGTTCCCGCTCTACGGGTCGGTGACCGGCATCGTGGTGACGGGCAATGAGGACGGCAGCCACGATTGTGTGGCCAACACTTTCGGTAACCTGCTGCACTTCGGGGCGACGGTGCCACCCAACACCGATCTGTATTGGGTCGGTGACGCAGGTCCGGGCGCGAGCTATATCGAGGCCGGCGGCGAGCTGTCGCCCTATGTGCGCCGCAATGCCGAGCTGACCGCCACCAATTTGCTTTTCGCGGCAAAGCTGTTGCGGGAGAACCCATATTCCGTCAACATCGCGCAGCTGAACGCACAGATGATGGAACGCAACAAGGTCAAGATGGCTGCGATGAAGCTTGCGATCGACTACATGCGTGCGAACATGCCGGACTGATCTTCTATCCCTGGGAGATAAGGGAATTTGCCATGCAGCCGTCCGGAGATCCGGTTCCAAGCGTCGGCCAGGCCGAGGCGACGGGTGAAATTGCCGAGCTCTACGCGGACATCCGCGAGACGCTTGGAATGTCATTCGTCAATCTGATCTGGCGCAACATCGCGTCCATTCCGGGTGGGTTGCGCTGTACCTGGGAAACGATGAAACCGCTCTACACCAACGGCGCGGTGTACGGGCAGGCGGACGCCTTGCGCGAGGCGCAGGATCTGCCGACAGTCCCCCGGTTCAGCCGGGCCGCCCTGCGGTCGGTGGGCATCAACGCTGAGGGTGAGTCGGCGATCCGTGCCGCGCTGATCGGCTACGACCGCGGCAATCCGCTCAACATCGTTTCCTTTTCGGCCATCATGGCGCGATTGGACGGACAAGGCCAACCGGCCGCTCCCCCGGCCCAGCAACCGCCGCGGCACGGCGCCGGCACGCCCGCCCCGACGAGGTTGAATTTCGATCAGATGCCCTCACACGTGGCCGAGATGGTGCGCACGGTCAACTTGATCGGCGCCCGCGGCAAGGCCAAAGACGTGCAGGTCAGCCTGCCGCGAAACCTGGCGCACTGGCCAGGCTTCTTGGTGCTCTACTACGCCGCGTTGCGCCCGCTGCACGATGACGGGTCACTGCTGACGGCGATCGACGCGGTGCTCGCCGACGGCCGACGCCGGGGGTCACGGTCAGTGGTGCACTCGGGCCGACCGAGCCGCCTGACCCCGAAATCGCGGCAGCAGTGAAGGATTCGCTGGAAAACCTGGTCCCCAACGCGATGGGGCGGATGATTCCGGTGGTGAGCCTATTGCTGAACATGATGCCCACCGAATAGCCGCTTTCGAATAGAAGGGTAGGACGAAGTCATGCAGCTGACCGAACTGGTGGATGGCCTCGGGGTCGCCGACGTCGTCGACGCCATGATGATGACCTATGCGCATCGCGCCCACATCATCGAACTTGACAGCCCAGACCCGGACCGAGTGCTCGTCGGCTCCGCGGTCACCATTTCCTTTCTGCCGGTACGCAAGGACCTGATGGACCCGGAGAAGCACAGCCTCGGTCCGGCGATCTACCGTGCCGTCGCCAAACATGACCCTGCCGGCGCCGTGCTGGTGATGGCATCCAACGGCTACCACCAGACTTCACTCGGCGGCGGCACCAAGCTCAGTCGGGTCGAAAACCTCGGCATGGCAGGCATTCTCGCTGACGGCATGCTGCGTGATTTCGAGGAGCTGAGCACCTACAACTTCGCGACCTACTGTCACGGGGAAACGGCGCGCGGGGGCGGTAACGAGATCCAGCCCTACCTGGCCGACGTTCCGGTAGCGATCGGCGGCGTCACCGTGGTTCCCGGCGATGTGATCTTCGCCAAGGGTTCGACGGCCGTGGTGATCCCCGGCGATCAGGCCGAGGCAATCCTGACCAAGGCACACAACATCATGAAGAAGATGGACCAGGTCAAGGAAAGCCTGAAATCCGAAGATCCCGAGACGGTGCTGCGTCAGGGCAGCGGTGAACTCTGATGGCGCCGTCGAACACCAGCGAACAGATCGTCGCGGCGCTTGCGGCCGAGGGCGTGGAGTACGTGTTCGGGATCCCGGGCGATGAGAACCTGCATTTCATGGAGGCGCTGCGCAACGACGGGCGGATCAAGTTCATCCTGTTCCCCCACGAGCAGGCGGCGGGCTTTGCGGCCGCCGCCTATGGGCGCCTCACCGGCAAGCTGGCTGTCGCGATGTCAACACTTGGCGCGGGCGCGATGAACCTGACCACCCCGGTGGCCCACGCCTATCTGACGGCCATGCCCATGCTCGTCATCACCGGCCAAAAGGCGGTGCGCGACAACCGCATGGGGCAGTATCAAATTGTCGACGTCGTCGATGTGATGCGGCCCATCACCAAGTTCGCCGCCAAGATCCCGTCCGGACCAATGGCCGGATCGTTGCTGCGCCAGGCGATGATGTCGGCGCTGGGTGAGCGTCAGGGGCCCGCGCACCTGGAACTTCCCGACGACGTGGCCAGAGAAACCGAACTCGGGCCACTGGTCCCATGCTGGCACGGCGACATTCCGGTAGCCACGCAGGACAGCATTGAGACCGCGGCCCGGTTGATCCGTGACGCCCGCCGGCCGCTGATCATGGTCGGCGGCGGCACCCGCGCCAATCGGCCCGCGGTGGCGGCGGCGGTGCGCGCGCTCATCGAGAAGACCCAGATCCCCTTCGTGGCAACCATGATGGGCAAGGGCGTCGCCAACGAGGACGATCCACGCTATCTCGGTTGTTCGATCATGCCGGGTGACTATCCCAACTGCGCCATCACGACGGCGGATGTCATTCTCAACGTTGGTCACGACGTCCTGGAGAAGCCGACCTTCTTCATGCAACCCGACGACGGGCGCACGGTCATCCACCTCAATCCGTTCGCCGCCCAGGGCGACAACAGCTACTTCCCGCAGGCGCAGGTCGTCGGCGACATGGCAGACGCGCTGCACCGGCTGACCGAGCAACTCTGCCCCAATCCGGCGTGGGACCACGCTGGCTTCCACCGACTCGCAAAGGCGATGCAGGACAGCATCAAACGCGCCTCGACCGACACGTCTTTCCCGGCCAAACAGGGGTACCTGATCGCCACGCTGCGTGACTTCATGGCCGACGATGACATTCTGTCGCTCGACAACGGCATCCACATGATGTGGGCGACCCGCAACTTCAACGCGCGCCAGCCCAACACGATGCTGATCGACCATGCGCTGGGGTCCATGGGCATCAGCCTGCCCGCCGCGATCGCCGCCAAGCTGGTTCATCCCGATCGCAAGGTGGTGGTGGTGACCGGTGACGGCGGATTCGCCATGAACAGTCAAGACCTGGAAACGGCGGTTCGCCTCGGGCTGGATCTGATCATCGTCGTGTTCAACGACAATGGTCTGGGCATGATCGCCCTCAAGCAGATGTCCGATGGCTTCGGCAGGTACGGGGTGGACTTCACCAATCCGGATTTTGTCGGCTTCGCCCACAGTTACGGGGCGACGGGTCACCGGTTGGATGATCCAGCCCGGTTCCGCGAGGTGCTCGATCAGGCCGCCGCGGCCGGCGGTGTCCACATCATCGATGCGCCGGTGGACCCACAGCAGAACATGGCGCTGATGATGGAGATGCGTTCGGTGGACTGCGAAAAGCTGCTGGCCGGCAGCCAACGATAGCGGGCAGCCACGCCGGCGTGCTGGCTAGCTGTCGGCAGCCGCGTCGAGTTGGCCCCCAGCGGCGGTGGTCTCCGGTGACACCATCGGCTGCCGCCAGGGCCATCGACCCGTCATCTCGACGGTGAGCGAGATGCTCAGAAAGGTCCTGATCGCCACGACACCGGCTAGCGCGGCAACGCTTTCCCCGTTGGGAGTCACCAGGATCGTGTTGATGATGTCGCCGGCCACCAGCAGCTCCAGGCCGATCAGGATGGATCGCCCGAGATTTTGCCGGAACTCCCGATAGGCGCGGTCCGGCCTGCGCGGCAGGTGGGCGACGAAGAGCCCCGATGAGACCACCGCGCCCAGCATGATCACCGCGACGCCCATGCCGTCGATGGCCATGCCTATCCGACTGACAGTTTCGATGAAGCTCATTACACGCAGGGTATCGCTGTAGCCCGGTGTTGTGACAGCACATCAACTACCCACGCGGTCCGCCGAATTCCTGCCGCGCCGAATCACGTTCGGCACCTGACGGAATCGCCGATCAGAACATGTGACGTCTTGGTGCGCGACGCAATCCGGGGCCCAGGGCGGTCCGGGGTATGTTCACCGGCCGGTGATGCGCCTCGCTCACCCGGGACCGGGGGTGCCGACGCCCACCGTCGCAACACGGTGCACCGCCATCGTCGGCCCGTCCCGGCCGAGGCGCCACGCACATGCCGGCGGCCTGCATCATCTGAAAGTAGCTGCCGCGCCGGGCCACCAGCTGTCGGTGAGTCCCCTGTTCGACGACCCGCCCTGCCTCCATGACGAGGATCGCGTCGGCGTCGCGGATCGTCGACAGACGGTGGGCGATAACGAAACAGGTTCGGCCACGCCGAAGTTCGGTCATCGCTTGCTGAATCAGGGCCTCGGTGCCCGGGTCGACCGAACTGGTGGCCTCGTCGAGGATGAGAAATTGCGGACCCGCCAGAAATGCCCGAGCGATGGTGATCAGCTGCTTTTCGCCGGCGCTGAGGTTGCCGCCGTCCTCGCTCACCCAGGTGTCGTAGCCGTCACGCATGCCACAGACGAACTCGTCCAGATGTGCCGCCTTGGCCGCCGCGATGATCTCCTCGCGGCTGGCTTCGGGACGTCCGTAGTCGATGTTTTCGGCGATGGCGCCGGCCAGCAGCCAGGTGTCCTGCAGGACCATGCCGATCCGAGAGCGCAGCGAATCGCGGTCGACGGTGCCGATGTCCACTCCATCGATCAGGATCCGTCCGGAGTCCACCTCGTAGAACCGCATCAACAGATTCACCAGCGTGCTCTTGCCCGCCCCGGTGGGCCCAACGATCGCGACCGTCTTGCCCGCCTCGGCCACCAGGGACAGATCCTCGAGCACCGGCCTGCCCGGCTGGTAGCCAAAGTTGACCTGGTCGAATTCGACCCGGCCACCCCCAGCACCGACTGCGGGCAACTCAAGGCCCGGGTCGTCTTGCTGTTCAGGCGCATCGAGCAGCTCGAAAACCCTTTCCGCGGAAGCAAACCCGGCCTGCAACACGTCGTACCTGGTCGCGACGTCGGTCACCGGCTGGTTGAACTGGCGCACGTACTGGATGAACGCCTCGATGGTGCCGAGGCTGAGGCTGCCCGACGTCACCTGCAGTGCGCCCACCACCGCCACCACCAGGTAGCCCAGATTGCCGACGAACGTGGTGGCCGGAGAGATCAGCCCCGAGATGAACTGCGCACCCGAGCTGGTGCGGTAGACATCGTCGTTGATCTGCGCAAATTGTTCGCGCACGGGTGTCTGATGGCCGAAAGCCTGGACCACGGCAAGCCCGCTGTAGATCTCTTCGACCGCCGCGTTGAGCCGACCGATATCGGCGGCCCGGGCCACCCGTAGTTGCTTGGAGCGCTGCAGGAGGAAGCGACTCGCCAGCACCGATATCGGCACGGTGACCATCGTGAGCACCGCCAGGAGCGGGGAAATGGTCACCATCATCACCAGTACCGCCAGCACGGTCAGCACCGTGGTGGGCAGCGCGCTCGCGGTCTGCTTCAGAGCCATCTGAACGGTATCGATGTCGTTGGTGACCCGGCTGAGCAGCTCGCCGTGCCGGTGCGCGTCGACATAGGACAGTGGGAGCCGGTGTAGCTTCTCCTCGAGCTCGGTGCGCAGGCGCTCCATCATTTTCTGGATTGCGATCTTCAGCAGCTGGGCTTGGACCGAGACCAGCAATGCGGAAACGCAGAACAGGGCCGCGGCCACCAGCAGGGTGTGGGCGATGGCGGTGAAGTCGATACCCACGCCCGGCACCACGTCCATCGTGGACAACAGGTGCGCGACGGTGCCGTCGCCCCGCGCGTATGCCGCCGACACCGCCTGCTCCTTGGTCGTGCCGGCGGGCAGCTGACGACCCATCATCCCGGCGAACAGCAGATCGGTGGCGTGCCCGAGCAGCCGTGGCGCAATCACATCGATCGCGGCGCCCGCGATGGCCAGCACGACGACGGCGGCCATCAGGCCCCGACTGGCCAGCAGCCGTTTGCACAGAAGTGCGGCGGTCCCGGCGCGCCGTGCCGGTACGGCGGCACACCCCCGCCGGAACCGGGGCCAATGTTGGTGGCCGATCACTGTCACGTCCCTCCCCAGCTCGATGACCGAATTCGCTTATCGCCGCCACCAGCGTCGAACGTGTCCCTTGTCGGCTTCTGCATGCATTCTTGAGACGCCGGGTTTCGCGTGGCAGATCCCCTTGGACCGGCTCGACACCGGTTCAGGCCGGTTCAAGACGGTTCAGGGACGTGTCCGGGTTATGCCGGGGCCTGGGCCGCGACGAACTCGGCGTAGCGCGGGCAATCGGCCAGCAGCGACTCGTGGGCGTCCATTGGGGCGCGTGAGCCGGTGGCCGAGCCGCCGTGCAGGAAAATCACCTGGTCCGCTTCGGCCGCCGCGTCAACTCGCTGCGACACCGTGATGACCGCCGCGTCGGGGCAACTGGCGCGCAGTGCGGCCCACACATCGCGCTGAGTGCGCACATCCAGCGCCGAGAAGGCATCGTCGAGCAGATACACCGAGGGCCGGCGGATGACGGCGCGGGCGAT
The DNA here is from genome assembly GCF_022354805.1 of Mycobacterium liflandii. NCBI lineage: Bacteria > Bacillati > Actinomycetota > Actinomycetes > Mycobacteriales > Mycobacteriaceae > Mycobacterium > Mycobacterium liflandii. The sequence goes on from NZ_CP023138.1 coordinate 4,310,681, forward strand.
GGCCAGTCGCTGTCGCTGGCCACCGGAGAGATTGACACCGCCCTGCGCAACCGGCATCTGCAGGCCGTCGGGGTGGGCGGCCACGAATCCGTCGGCGGCCGCGATGCGTAACGCCTCCCACATCTCGGCGTTCGTGGCGTCGGGCTTGCCGTAGCGCAGATTGTCGGCAACCGACCCGGCGAACAAGTATCCGCCCTGAGGGACCACCGCGATCGAGCGCAGCTGTTCGGGATCGCAGTCGCGCACGTCGACTCCGTTCACCCGTACCGATCCACCGGTAACGTCATAGAGCCCGGTGAGCAGTGAGATCATCGTCGACTTGCCCGAACCGGTGGCGCCGACAATCGCCGTCACACTGCCCGGCGCGGCGGTGAACGACACGTCACGCAGCACGGCCCGGTCCGCGTCGGGATAGCCGAAACTCACGTTGTGCAATCCGATGACGGCATCATTGCGGGCGGGCGCGCCCCCACCATGGTCGGCTCGGGCCGGTGTCGAGGCCAGGCCGGCGTCGGTCGATAGCACCTCATTGATCCGCTCAAAACTGGCGGCCGCCGCCGGCATGTTGGCCAGTATTTTCGACAGCATCGACGCCGCGGCCAAGATCTGCATCGCATACAGCATGAAAGCGAGTAGCTGCCCCACCCGCATCTGGCCGGCGTCGATGGCCGTCGCGCCGAACCAGACCAGCGCAACGCTGGACAAGCTGATCACCAGGGTGGCAACCGGCGCCAGCAGGGCCTGCCACCGATCGGCGGCCAGCGCGGTCCGCGAGTAGCTGGCGCTGACTTGGCCGAACCGGCCCCGTTCGAACCCGTCGCGAGCGCAGGCGCGGACCACCCGGGTGCCCGAAAGCTGTTCGCGTACAACCTGGTTCATTCGATCGAAGAGTTTCTGCAGGCCGCGCTCGTGGGCGATCAGGTGCGACATGATCCATGAGGTGAGCGCCGCCAACACCGGAACCGCCACCAACAGCACCCAGGACAGGGCGGCGTCTTCGTGCGCCGCCATCACGACCCCGCCGATGCCGGTTATCACGGTTGCGATCAGCGTCGTGATGTACTGCTGCAGCGTCGACTCGATCGTTTGTACGTCGGTGGTGGTGCGCGTCAGCAGCGAGGAGGCTCCGAACCTGGACACCTCGAGCATCGACCAACCGGTCACCCGGTCAAACAGCTCCCGGCGCAGGGCACGCCCGAACCCCATGCTGACCAGCGAGCCGAGGTAGACCGCGGCCACCGAGCAGAGCAGCTGAATTCCGCCGGCGGCCAGCATCACCGCCCCCAGCCTGATGATTGTGGCGGTGTCCCCCTGGGCGATGCCGCGGTCGATGATCCTGGCGTCGACGGCCGGCAAGTACAACGCCGCCAGGGTGCCGACCAGCTGCACCGCGGTGACCGCCGCCAAAAGGCGGGGATTACCAGCGACGCACCGCCGCACCAGCCTCAGCGCGGTGGTCGCGGTAGGACTGCGCCGCGCGGCGTGGCTGACCAGGCGCCGCAGCGCCGTATCGCTGGCTGGCACGCCCGGTCCGGGTTGGGCAGCGATCACTGCGGCGTCCTTCCGATGCATCCAGTGGTGCGGTCAACCACAGCGTCAGCGGCGCGCCCTGGCGGATTCTGAAAGGATTCTCAAGACGGTCGACAGCCAGGGCCGGGACCTGGCACACCACGCCCGCGGGTGACCGGCTGCTACGGGTAACGTCGCATCTGTGACCGGGTCAATCCGCTCCAGCACGGCTGGAATCGACGTGCGCCAACTTGGCAGCGTCGATTACCAGACCGCCTGGCAGATGCAACGCGACCTGGCCGACGCCCGCGTCGCCGGCGGCCCCGACACGTTGCTGCTGCTGCAACACCCCGCGGTCTACACCGCCGGACGACGGACCGAGCCGCACGAACGGCCCGGCCCCGTCTTTGCGGGCGCTGCCGGGGACGAGGCGATAGATGTCGTAGACACAGACCGCGGCGGAAAGATCACCTGGCATGGCCCAGGCCAGCTGGTCGGCTATCCGATCATCGGTTTGGCCCAGCCACTCGACGTGGTCAATTACGTTCGGCGCCTCGAAGAATCGCTGATCAAGGTGTGTCTCGACTTGGGTTTGGAGACCAGACGGGTCGAGGGCAGGTCCGGGGTGTGGATACCGGCCGGATCCGGGCGCCCGGAGCGCAAGATCGCCGCCATCGGTGTCCGGGTGTCACGGGCGACAACGCTGCACGGCTTCGCGCTGAACTGCGATTGCGACTTGGCCGCGTTCACCGCGATCGTGCCGTGTGGCATCTCCGATGCCGGGGTGACCTCGCTGTCGGCCGAGCTTGGCCGCACCGTTGGCGTCGAGGAGGTCCGCGGCGCGGTCGCCGACGCCGTCTGCAATGCGTTGGACGGAGCCCTGCCGGTCCGCGACCACCCGGGCGCCCGCGTAGCATCATCAACGTGAATGTCGCTCCGGAGCCCGGTGCCGCCGGCGCTGCGGCTCCGCAGGGCCGCAAGCTGCTGCGCCTGGAAGTGCGCAACGCGCAGACCCCTATCGAACGCAAACCCCCGTGGATCCGCACCCGCGCCCGCATGGGGCCCGAATACACCGAGCTGAAAAACCTGGTTCGGCGCGAGGGCCTGCACACGGTGTGTGAAGAGGCCGGCTGCCCGAACATCTTCGAATGCTGGGAAGACCGGGAAGCCACGTTTTTGATCGGCGGGGACCAGTGCACCCGACGTTGTGACTTCTGCCAGATCGACACCGGAAAACCGGCCCCGCTGGATCGCGACGAGCCGCGCCGCGTCGCCGAGAGTGTGCACACCATGGGCTTGCGCTACGCCACCGTCACCGGCGTGGCGCGCGACGACCTGCCCGACGGCGGCGCCTGGCTCTACGCGGAGACCGTGCGCGCCATCAAGGAGCTCAACCCGTCCACCGGCGTCGAGCTGCTGATCCCGGACTTCAACGGCAAAGCTGATCAGCTTGGCGAAGTCTTCGAGGCCCGCCCGGAGGTATTGGCGCACAACGTCGAAACCGTGCCACGGGTTTTCAAACGGATCCGGCCCGCCTTCACCTATCAGCGCAGCCTGGACGTGCTTACCGCGGCCCGCCAGTTCGGCCTGGTGACCAAGAGCAACCTCATTCTTGGTATGGGGGAAACCCCTGAGGAGGTGCGCACCGCGCTGGTCGATCTGCATGATGCCGGCTGCGACATCATCACCATCACCCAATATCTGCGCCCGTCGCCGCGCCACCACCCGGTCGAGCGCTGGGTACGGCCCGAGGAGTTCGTCGAGTTCGCCCAGTACGCCGAGGGGCTGGGCTTCGCCGGGGTGTTGGCCGGTCCGCTGGTGCGCTCGTCCTACCGGGCGGGCCGGCTCTACGAGCAGGCCCGGTCCCGCAACACCTCGGGAGCCTCGAACTCAGGCTAGCCAGTGCCTACGTATTCTTGACAACTATGGCCAGATCCCGAAATTCCGCTGAAAACAACGCCGCCAAGGCCGAGGCAAAGGCGGCCCGTAAGGCCGCCGCCCGGGAACGCCGCACCCAGCTTTGGCAGGCGTTCAACCTGCAGCGCAAGGAAGACAAGCGACTGCTGCCCTACATGATCGGGGCTTTCGTCCTGATCGTGGGCATCTCGGTGGCGGTCGGGGTGTGGGCCGGCGGGCTCACCATGATCACGATGATCCCGTTCGGCTTGCTGCTGGGCGGTCTGGTGGCGTTCATCATTTTCGGCCGCCGCGCTCAACGGGCGGTCTACAGCAAAGCTGAAAGCCAGACCGGTGCGGCCGCCTGGGCGTTGGAGAACCTGCGCGGCAAGTGGCGCGTGAGCCCCGGGGTCGCCGCGACCGGCCACTTTGACGCCGTACATCGGGTGCTGGGCCGGCCCGGCGTGATTCTGGTCGGCGAGGGATCCGCGGCCCGGGTCAAACCGCTGCTGGCACAGGAGAAGAAGCGCACCGCTCGCCTGGTCGGCGAGGTACCGATCTACGACATCATCGTGGGCAACGGCGACGGCGAAATTCCGTTGGCCAAGTTGGAACGCCACCTCACCCGCCTTCCGGCCAACATCACGGTCAAGCAGCTGGACTCGCTGGAGTCGCGACTGGCCGCGCTGGGGTCACGGGCCGGCGCCGGCGCGCTGCCGAAGGGGCCGTTGCCCAACGCCGGCAAGATGCGCGGTGTCCAGCGCTCGGTGCGCCGCAGGTAGCTGCACACACGCTCTGCCCGGGCCAGACCGCCACGGACCGGGGCGCGGTCTCAGCGCCGCACCACCGCCGTGGCCGTCAGCCGGTCGTGGATCCCGCGCCCATCGGCATCGGTGAACAGCGGCGGGACCACCAGGGCGATCAGCAGTCCGCGTCCGGCCAGACGGCCGACCCCGACGGGCATCCGCCCATCCAGCCTCACCACCGCCAGACCGAGCATCAACTGGCCTGGCGTGAATCCGAACAGGCGTACCGCCAATACACCCATCAACAGCCAGATCACCAGGACCACCGTCGACAATATCGCCTGGGGCCAGGCACCGACTCCCACGCCCAGCAGGGCCAGACCGTAGGCCAGCAGCCAGTCGACGCACAGCGCCGCCAGCCGGCGCCCCGTTCCAGCAAGCGATCCCGGCCCGGTTCTCGGGAACCCGAGCGTCTTACCCGGATAGCTGGTGGACGATTCTGTGGTCATCGGCCCGGTCCGCTCGCATGGTTGTGCTTCCCAGCGAGCCGGCCGACGGCTGGCGGGGATATTGTCATCGACGGACCAGTTACGATCTTGCGGGCCATGGCTTCACAATAGGACTCGGCCAGAAGCCGGGGGCTGTTGCCGGGGCTGATGGTCGCGTAACGTCCGCGCAACACGGGGTTGACTGGCGGGCAACAACACCTCCATAGCGTCGGCCGCGAATCACCTAAGCAAAGGAGCACTCAGTGACGGATAAGACGCCCGACGACGTCTTCAAACTCGCCAAAGACGACGGCGTCGAGTTTGTCGATGTGCGGTTCTGCGATCTGCCCGGTGTCATGCAGCACTTCACGATTCCGATCTCCTTCTTCGATGAGGCCGTTTTCGAGGAGGGCCTGGCCTTCGACGGCTCCTCGATCCGCGGATTCCAGTCGATCCACGAGTCCGACATGCTCCTGCTCCCGGACCCCGATACCGCGATCATCGACCAGTTCCGCGAAGCCAAGACGCTGAACCTGAACTTCTTTGTGCATGACCCGTTCACCCTCGAACCCTACTCCCGCGACCCGCGCAACGTCGCCCGCAAGGCCGAGAACTACCTGATCAGCACCGGCATCGCCGACACCGCCTACTTCGGCGCCGAGGCCGAGTTCTACATTTTCGACTCGGTGGCCTTCGACTCGCGCACCAACGGGTCGTTCTACGAGGTGGACGCCATCTCCGGGTGGTGGAACACCGGCGCAGCCAACGAAGCCGACGGCGGCCCCAACCTCGGCTACAAGGTCCGCCCCAAGGGCGGGTACTTCCCGGTGGCGCCGGTCGACCACTACGTCGACCTGCGCGACAAGATGCTGACCAACCTGATCAACGCCGGCTTCAGCCTGGAAAAGGGTCACCACGAGGTGGGCACCGGCGGGCAGGCCGAGATCAACTACAAGTTCAACACGCTGCTGCACGCCGCGGACGACATGCAGCTCTACAAGTACATCGTCAAGCAGACCGCATGGCAGGCCGGCAAGACCGTGACCTTCATGCCCAAGCCGCTCTTCGGTGACAACGGATCGGGTATGCACACCCACCAGTCGCTGTGGAAGGACGGCACCCCGATGATGTACGACGAGACCGGGTACGCCGGCCTGTCGGACACGGCTCGCCACTACATCGGTGGCCTGTTGCACCACGCGCCTTCGCTGCTGGCCTTCACCAACCCCACGGTGAACTCCTACAAGCGGCTGGTGCCCGGCTACGAGGCCCCGATCAACCTGGTCTACAGCCAGCGCAACCGCTCGGCCTGTGTGCGTATCCCGATCACCGGCAGCAACCCGAAGGCCAAGCGCCTCGAGTTCCGCTGCCCCGACTCGTCGGGCAACCCGTACCTGGCGTTCGCGGCGATGTTGATGGCCGGCCTGGACGGCATCAAGAACAAGATCGAGCCGCAGGCGCCGGTCGACAAGGACCTCTACGAGCTGCCGCCGGAGGAAGCCGCAAACATCCCGCAGGCCCCGACCCAGCTGGCTGCGGTGATCGACCGGCTCGAGGCTGACCACGAATACCTCACGGAGGGTGACGTATTCACCCCCGACCTGATCGAGACGTGGATCAGCTTCAAGCGCGAGAACGAGATCGAGCCGGTCAACCTGCGGCCGCACCCGTACGAGTTCGCGCTCTACTATGACTGCTAGAGACGTCTAGCGCGCTTCCAAGTCGTGTAACACACACCGGGTACAGCAACCCGCTTGGCGACCCTCACCGGTCGCCAAGCGGGTTGTCTGTTTTTCGCGCCGGAGTCGCGCGGTGCCACCCTCGCGAGACGTGCGTCGCAAGGGCCGGCGACAGCCGGCAATCGCGCTTGCGGATCCACGCCATCGATTAGGCTCTGCTCAGCACGGCTCGTCGACTCTGGCTTGCTGAATTCTGACTGTTCCTAACCGAACCGGGGGGCACATGTCGTATGTCATTGCGGCACCAGAAGAGTTTGCCTCGGCGGCAAGGAATTTGGCGAATATCGGCGTGACGATCAACGCCGCCAACGCCAATGCGATCCTCGCGACCACCGAAGTCATCCAGCCCGGCGCCGATGCGGTGTCGGCTGCGATCACCGCACTGATCAATTCGCACGGCTTGGGATATCAGTCGATCAGCCAGCAGACGACGGCGTTTCATGACCGGTTTGTGCAGACCGTCAACGCGGCTGCGGCCAGCTACACAACTACCGATTTCACCGCTGCGTCCCTGCTCAAGAGCATGCCTGCCGCAGTCAACGCACCCGCGCAGGCGTTGTTTGGGCGGCCGCTGATCGGCAACGGCAGCAATGGCGCTCCAGGAACCGGGGCACCCGGCGGCGACGGCGGAATATTGTTCGGCAGCGGCGGAGCCGGTGGGTCCGGCGCTGGCGGTCAAGACGGTGGAGCCGGTGGGCGGGCCCGGCTCTTCGGCAACGGTGGCGCCGGCGGTGCCGGCGGGACGGGCCAGACCCAAGGGGGCGCCGGCGGGGCCGGCGGCCTGTTCTTCGGCAACGGTGGCGCCGGCGGTCCGGGCGGCTCCGGTGGCCTCAACGGGGGTGCCGGTGGTGCCGGCGGGGTCGGCGGGTTGTTGTTCGGGGCCGGCGGTGCCGGCGGGGCGGGTGGATCGGGGACCTCCGGTATCGGTGGTTTGGGCGGGGACGGCGGTCTGGGCGGCACCGGCTTCTTTGGGGTCGGCGGGGCCGGTGGCGCCGCCGGCAACGCGGGCCTGATCTCCGGAACCGGCGGCGTCGGGGGCCAGGGCGGTGTGGGCGGGTTCGGCGAAGGCGGGGCCGGCGGCGACGGCGGCGGGGCCGGGCTGATCGGCAATGGTGGCAGCGGCGGCACCGGTGGCAACGCCGTCGGGAACTCTGGGGTCGGTGGCCACGGCGGCGCCGGTGGCCAGGGCGGCAGGCTCTACGGCAACGGCGGGGTCGGGGGTAACGGCGGGTTCAGTGGCCCCATCACCGCCGGCGGGGCCGGTGGCACCGGCGGGACCGGGGGCTCCGCCGGACTGCTCGGTGACGGTGGAGCGGGCGGCGCTGGCGGGGCCAGCGGGTTCGCCAGCGGCGGTACCGGCGGCATCGGCGGTACCGGCGGGTTGCTCTTCGGCGCGGCCGGTGACGGCGGCAACGGCGGGTTCGGCGCTGGTGGACGAGGCGGCTCCGGCGGGGCCGGCGGCGACGCCTGGCTGTTCGGCAGCGGCGGCTCCGGCGGCGGCGGGGCCGGCGCCATCAACGACGGCGGCTCCGGTGGGGCCGGCGGCAACGGCGGGCGTCTGTTCGGAGATGCCGGAGCCGGTGGCAGCGGCGGGGCCGGCGGAACCAGCTTTCTCGATACCGTAATCGTTAGCAGCAACGGCGGGGCCGGCGGCAATGGCGGCAGCGCCGGGCTGGTCGGCAATGGCGGGGCCGGCGGCGCCGGGGGCCAGGGCGGGCTAATCGTCAGCGCCGACGGCAACAACGGCGGGGCCGGCGGCGACGGTGGCGGCGCCGGGTTGCTGCTGGGGGCCGGCGGCGCGGGGGGCCAGGGCGGCCTGGGCGGCAACACCGGCGACGGCGGCAATGGCGGCAACGGCGGCAACGCGGCTTTGATCGGTGACGGCGGAAGCGGTGGCGCCGGCGGCGACGCCGGCAGCGGCGACGCCCGGCTGGTCGGCAGTGGTGGGAACGGCGGCAACGGCGGATTCAGCGCGACGCCGGCCGCCGGCGGCACGGGTGGCGCCGGCGGCGCGGTGTTCGGCTCGGATGGGGTGGCTGGGCTGCCCTGACCGGCGACCGACCCAAAAAGCCGGATTGGCCGTCCGCGCCAGGGCTAGCCGTCGAGCGAAAGGTCCTTGCGGAATCGCGCCATGCCGTCGATCTTCGCGTCCAACCCGGCGTCCGGCCCGGTGTAGAACATCCACGGCATGGTGATGATCCCGGTGATGCCGGCATCCTCGGCACGCTGGTAGTCGGCGGGGGTGAAGGCATCGGTCAGCGGCGTCAGGATGGTGAAATCATCTACCGGCAAGCCGTTTTCGGCACGCAGTTCGCGTAACCTGCCCACCGCCTCGATGGCCCGTTCGGTCTTGATCAAGTCTCCGATCCAGCCGTCGTAGCGGGCGGCGCGGCGCAATGCGATGTCGCTGAGCCCCCCGACGTAGATCGGAATGGGCGGCGGAGTTGGCTGCATCTCCAGGCGCGGAGTTTGGTAGAACCGACCCTCGAATTCCGTCCAGCCCGGTTCCCACAGCCGCTTCATCAGGGCGAGCATTTCGTCGGTACGTTTGCCGCGGGCCGCGAACTGCTCCCCCATCAGAGCGAATTCCTCGGCGCACCAGCCGACGCCGACGCCCAGCTCGACCCGTCCCGACGCCAGAAGTGCGCCAGTGCCAATGGCTTTCGCCGCCGAATAGGGGTTGCGCATCGCGGGAATGTACACGGTGGTGACGAACTTCAGCCGCCGCGTCACCTGCGCAAGCGCACCCACGAGGACCCAGGGGTCGGGCCAGTCGGTGAACGGCTGCCATCGCCGCTGCCCGTCCTTGGTATAGGGGTAGGGGGTCTGCAAGGTCTCCAGGTTGACCACGTGGTCCGGGATCCCGATGCCGTCATAGCCCAGCTCGTCGGCGGCCTTGGCGATCTCGATGATCTCCGGGGTGTTGAGGAAGGCGCTGCTGACGTAGAACTTCACGGGACCTCCCGCGCCCAAGCCGGTTTGATGAAGACCCCCTCGGCCTGCGCCGTGACTCCCTCGGCGTCGGACAGAAATCCGCGTGCAAAGGCTTTGACCCCTTCGGTCCGGTCCACCCAGGCTTCGCAGCGCAGCGGCCCCAGTGGGGTGCCGCGCAGGTATTTCACCGTGATGGTGCCGGTGAACAGGGGCTGGGTCCGTCCCTGGCTGGCCGCCTCGCCAAGCAGATGATCCAGCACCAGTGCGCACACCCCGCCGTGCACCAGGCCGGGCGGACCCTCGTAGGCCGCGCCCAGCACGAACTCGGCCCAGCACCGGCCGTCTGCGGCGTCGGGATCGTGATGGACAACCACCGGCGGTGCTATCGGATTGCACTGGCCGATTACCGCATTTGCCAGCGGAATCGGGCGCGCGTCACCGCGGTAGCTGACCTCGCAGGGCCGGCTCTGCTCGCGGCGCAGCGATTGTGTCACCGCCTCGATCACGGCCCTCGCTTGCAGGATCCCCTCTTCGTCTGCCCGGGTTTGGATGGTGGCGTCGATGAGATCGCGCACGGCCTCGGCCAGGGGTGCGTAGGTCGCCTCGACCCGATCCAGCTCAGCGTCGTCGCTCGAGCCCTCGAACGCGGCGCCCAACCCGGACCAGCCCCTAACTTCCGAACACCTTGCGCACGACGGCTTTCGCGCGCCGGGTTACCCGCAGATAGTTGTCCAGGAACTCGCCACCGTCGTCGTTGTGCCAGCCGGCGGCCACCGCCACCGCGTTGAGCTGACGTCCCGGTCCCGGCAGCTGGTCGGTGGGCTTGCCACGCACCAGCACCAAGGCGTTGCGCGCCCGGGTCGCAGTCAACCAAGCCTGCCGCAGCAGCTTCACCTCGTCCTCGGCGACCAGTTTCGCCTCGGCTATCGCATCCAGTGATTCCAACGTCGAGGTGTTGTGCAAGGCCTCGATCTCGTGCGCGTTTTGCAGTTGCAGCAGCTGCACGGTCCATTCGATGTCGACCAGCCCGCCGCGGCCCAGCTTGGTGTGCGTATTGGGGTCGGCGCCGCGCGGCAGCCGTTCGGACTCGACCCGCGCCTTGATGCGGCGGATTTCATGCACCGCCTCGGCGGAGACGCCGTCGGGCGGATAGCGGGTGTGGTCTACCAGCAGCAAGAACCGCTGGCCCAGCTCCGCATCGCCGGCGACCGCGTGCGCGCGCAGTAACGCCTGAATCTCCCAGGCCTGCGCCCACTGTGCGTAGTAGGCCTCATAGGACGCCAACGTGCGAACCAGTGGACCGTTGCGGCCTTCCGGCCGAAGGTTGGCATCCACCTCCAGCGGTGGATCGACGCTGGGGGTGCCCAGTTTTGCTCGAACCTGCTCGGCCACCGCGGTGGACCATTTCACCGCCTGCGCATCGGTCACACCGCTGGCCGGTTCACAGACGTACATGACATCGGCATCTGATCCGTAGCTCAGTTCGGAGCCGCCCAGTCTGCCCATGCCGATGACCGCGATGCGGGCCAGGGGCCGTCCCCCCTCGGGGGTGTTGGCCCGGATCATCGCCTCCAGCGCGGATTGCAGGACCGCCACCCACACCGAGGTCAGCGCACGGCACACCTCGGTGACTTCGAGCAGGCCCAGCAGGTCCGCGGAACCGATGCGGGCGAGCTCGCGGCGTCGTAGCGTGCGGGCGGCGGCGATGGCGCGCAACGGATCGGAGTATCGGCCCGCCGAGGCGATCAGTGCCCGGGCAACCGCCGCGGGCTCCGTCTCGAGCAGCTTGGGTCCGGTCCGGCCGTCACCGTAGTTCTGAATCACCTCGGGTGCGCGCATCAAAAGATCTGGCACGAAAGCCGAGGTGCCCAGCACGTGCATCAGCCGCCTACCCACGGTCGGCTTGTCGCGCAGGGTCGACAGATACCAGCTTTGCGGGGCCAGCGCCTCGCTGAGCCGGCGGTAGGCCAACAGCCCGCCGTCGGGGTCTGGGGCATAGGACAGCCAGTCCAACAGCCTGGGCAACAGCACCGACTGCACACGCGCGCGCCGGCCGCTGTGATTGACCAGCGCCGCCATATGCTTCAACGCAGTCTGCGGGCCCTCGTAGCCCAGCGCCGCCAGCTGGCGCTCAGCCGCCTCCGACGTCATGCCCCGCCCGGCGATTTCCAGCCCGGCCGGGGCAATCGACTCCAGCAGCGGCTGATAGAAGAGCTTCGCGTGCAGCCGCGACACTCGCACGTTCTGATGCTTGAGTTCCTCGCGCAGCATCCCGGCCGCGTCGTGACGGCCGTCGGGCCGGATGTGAGCCGCCCGCGCCAGCCAGCGCACCGCCTCTTCGTCGTCGAATTCGGGGAGCAGGTGGGTGCGTTTGAGTCGCTGCAGCTGCAGGCGATGCTCGAGCAGGCGCAGGAATTCGTAGGAGGCGATCATGTTCGCCGCGTCCTCGCGCCCGATGTAGCCGCCTTCGCCGAGCGCCGACAGCGCGTCCACGGTAGAGGCGACATGCAGCGACTCGTCGCTGCGGCCATGCACGAGCTGCAGCAATTGCGCGACGAATTCCACGTCGCGCAGCCCGCCGGTCCCCAGCTTGAGCTCGCGCCCGCGGATATCGGCGGGCACCAGCTGTTCCACCCGGCGGCGCATGGCCTGCACCTCGGCCACGAAGTCGTCACGTTCACAGGCGGTCCACACCATCGGCATCAGCGCGGCCAGGTAGCGCTGGCCCAGTTCCGCGTCGCCGACCGCCGCCCGGGCTTTCAGCAGTGCCTGGAACTCCCAGGTCTTGGCCCAACGCTGGTAGTAGGCGATGTGCGATTCGACGGTGCGGACCAACTCGCCGCTGCGGCCCTCCGGGCGCAGTCCGGCATCCACTTCGAAGAACGTCGATGACGCCACCCGCATCATCTCGCCGGCGACGCGGATGCTGATCGGGTCGGCGCGCTCGGCCACAAAGATGACGTCGACATCGCTGACGTAATTCAGTTCGCGGGCGCCGCATTTGCCCATCGCGATGACCGCCAGTCGCGGTGGTGTGCGGTCGCGGCACACCGTCTTTTCGGCCAGCCGCAAAGCCGCCGCCAGCGCGGCGTCGGCGATATCGGCCAGGTGCGCGGCCACCACGGTGAACGGCAGCACCGGTTCGTCTTCGACCGTCGCCGCCAGGTCCAGCCCGGCCAGCACCAGAACGTGGTCACGGTGCAGGGCGCGCAATCGATGTACGGCCGAGGCCGGCGCCGCGGCCACCTCCTCGGCCAGATCCACGAACGACTCGAGCAGCGCCGCGTGTGATGGCAGTGCGACCTTGCCCCTGAGCAACTTCCACGACTGCGGATTGGCGACCAGGTGGTCCCCCAGCGACAGCGAGGAACCCAGCACGGCGAACAGTCGCCCGCGCAGGCTGCGTTCGTTGAGCAGCGCCGCGTTCAGCTCGTCCCATCCGGTGTCGGGGTTCTCGGCGAGCCGTACCAAGACCTTCAGGGCAGCGTCGGCGTCCGGTGCGCGTGATAACGACCAGAGCAGATCCACATGCGCCTGGTCATCGTGTTCGGTCCAACCCAGCTCCGCCAGGCGCGCCCCGGCCAGAGCATCCACCAATCCCAGACGGCCGACGCTGGGCAGCTTTGGTCGCTGCGTCGCGGGCTTCGTCACGTTCATGACGGTAGCGCAAGCCGACCACTGATCGGACCGTCTGGTCCATCAGATTGATTTCACCGCGCCCCGCGGGCTACAGCGACAGGTATGTGCTCAGTTCGTATGGGGTGACGTGACTGCGGTAGGTGGCCCATTCACGACGCTTGTTGCGCAGGAAGAAGTCAAAAACATGCTCCCCCAATGCCTCCGCGACCAGCTCGGAGGATTCCATCGCGCGCAGCGCGCTGTCCAGGCTCGTCGGCAGCTCGCGGTAGCCCATGGTGCGGCGCTCTTCGGGCGTCAGGTCCCACACGTTGTCCTCGGCCTGCGGGCCTAGCACGTAGCCCTTCTCCACCCCGCGCAGCCCGGCGGCCAGCAGCACGGCGAACGCGAGATACGGATTGCACGCGGAGTCGGGGCTGCGCACCTCGATCCGCCGCGACGAGGTCTTGTGCGGCGTGTACATCGGCACGCGCACCAGCGCGGAGCGGTTGGCCGCCCCCCAGGAGGCGGCGGTCGGCGCTTCACCGCCCAGGATGAGCCGCTTGTAGGAGTTGACCCATTGGTTGGTCACCGCGCTGATCTCAGAGGCGTGCTCGAGGATCCCGGCGATGAACGACTTGCCCACCTCCGACAGCTGCAGCGGATCGTCGGGGCTGTGGAACGCGTTGACGTCACCCTCGAACAGGCTCATGTGGGTGTGCATCGCCGAACCGGCGTGCTGGCCAAACGGCTTGGGCATGAACGTGGCGCGCACGCCCTCTTCCAGCGCCACTTCCTTGATGACGTAGCGGAAGGTCATCACGTTGTCGGCCATCGAGAGCGCGTCAGCGAACCGCAGATCGATTTCCTGCTGGCCCGGCGCGCCTTCGTGATGGCTGAATTCCACCGAGATTCCCATGAACTCCAGGGCGTCGATCGCGTGCCGGCGGAACTTCGACGCCGATACATGCACCGCCTGGTCGAAATAGCCGGCGTTGTCGATCGGCACCGGTTCCGTCCCGTCCTCGGGGCCGGGGTTGAGCAAGAAGAATTCGATCTCGGGATGTACGTAGCAGGAGAAGCCGAGTTCGTTGGCCTTGGTCAGCTGACGCCGCAGCACGTGGCGCGGATCGGCCCACGACGGCGAGCCGTCCGGCATGGTGATGTCGCAGAAGATCCGAGCCGAATGGTGATGGCCGGCGTCGGTGACCCAGGGCAGCACCTGGAAGGTGGACGGATCCGGGTGCGCCACTGTGTCGGATTCCGAGACCCGGGCAAAGCCCTCGATCGACGATCCGTCGAAGCCGATGCCTTCCTCAAAGGCGCCTTCGAGTTCGGCAGGTGCGATCGCAACCGACTTGAGAAAACCAAGCACGTCGGTGAACCAAAGCCGGACGAAGCGGATGTCACGCTCTTCCAGTGTGCGGAGGACGAATTCCTTCTGCCGATCCATGACTCGAACAGTATGCAAGATGTGTTAAATGCGTGTTACCGATGCCCGGCCAGGCACGTTGCGGAGTGCCCGGGCGAGCGCGCGACCGGCTAGGACCCGCAGCGCAAATTGGCCGGCGGCGGCGTCAAGTTGAGCAAATACCGCACCACCGCGCCGTCAACACAGTCGTTGCCGTCGAATACGGCGGTGTGCTGAGTCCCGTCGTAAGTGATCAGCGGAGCACCCAACTGCCGGGCCAGGTCAACGCCGGCCTGATATGGCGTGGCCGGGTCATGGGTGGTGGACACCACGACAGCCTTGCCCGGCGCCGCGGGCGAGGCCGCATGTGGCACCGACGTCGCCGGCACCGGCCACAACGCACACAGATCACGCGGGGCCAACCCGGTGAACTGCCCGTAACTGAGGAAGGGAGCGGCCTGACGGAACTGTTGGTCGGCCGAGACCCACGAAGCGGCATCCGTCGGTGTCGGCGCGTCCACGCAGCGGATCGCGTTGAACACGTCCTGGCCGTTGTTGTAGCGCCCCGCGCGGTCACGGCCGTCGTAGTCGTCGGCCAGCAACAGCAGGTCACCGGCGTCGGTACCCCGCTGCAGGCCGAGCAAACCGCTGGTCAGATACTTCCAGCGCTGCGGCGCATAGAGCGCATTGATCGTGCCCGTGGTGGCGTCGGCGTAGCTGAGGCCGCGCGGGTCTGAGGTCTTTGCCGGCTGGCTGACCAGTGGATAGACCAGAGCGTGGTACCGGTTGACCCATTGGGCCGGGTCGGTGCCCAGCGGGCACGCCGGTGAGCGAGCACAGTCGGCGGCGTAGTCATTGAAGGCGGTCTGGAATCCCGCCAACTGTTTGGCGTTTTCGTCGATCGGCCCGGCCATCGGATCGATGGCGCCGTCGAGCACCATCGCCCGGACGTGGGAACCGAACCGTTCGAGGTAGGCGGTGCCTAACTCGGTACCGTAGCTGTAGCCCAGGTAGTTGAGCTGATCGTCGCCCAGCGCCCGGCGGATCATGTCCATGTCGCGTGCGGTGGCCGCGGTGCCGACGTTGGCCAAGAAGCCCAGGCCCATCCGGTCAGCACAGTGTTGGGCCAACTCTCGGTACACCTGCTCGATGTGAGCCACGCCGGCCTGGCTGTAGTCCACCATCGGGTCACGCCGGAACACGTCGAATTCGGCGTCAGTGCGACACCGCAGCGCGGGAGTGGAGTGGCCCACTCCCCTGGGGTCGAATCCCACCAGGTCGAAATGGCGGGCGATCTCGGTGCCCCTCAGCTCGGGTGCCATACCGGCGACCATGTCGACCGCGGACGCTCCGGGCCCGCCGGGGTTGATCAGCAGCGCACCGATTCGCTGGCCCGTCGCGGGAACCCGGATCACGGCCAGTTTGGCCTGTGCCCCACCGGGTTTGTCGTAGTCGATCGGGACCCCTACGGTGGTGCACCGTGCGGTTGGAATCTCACTGACGTTATCGATGAACGGCCCACAGGAGCCCCAGTTCTGCTGCGGCGCTGCTATAGGTATGCCCGGGCTCTGGGTCTGACCGACATCGGGTTCCGGTATCGCGCCCGCCACAGCCAGCGTGGTCGGCAACGCGCCGCAGAGCACCAGCCCAAAAGACAGCAGCGCCGAGCTCAGCGTTCTCAGGCGCAACATGGCGGACATCGTCTCACCCACGGATACCCGTGGCGCCGCGAAATGGTTACGCCTTGGTCTCGTATCTCACTACGTCGGACTACCCGCCAGTTCTGAAGTGTCGGTCTCGATTTCGTGACGACCGACGTGGGCCTCGGCCCGAAGACGTTTCACCATGTGCGGGTAGTGCAGCTCGAACGCCGGTCGCTCCGAACGAATTCGGGGCAGCTCGTTGAAATTGTGCCGAGGCGGAGGGCAACTGGTGGCCCATTCCAGCGAGTTGCCGTGTCCCCACGGATCGTCGACCAGCACCGGTTCGCCAAAGCGCCAGCTCTTGAACACATTCCATACAAACGGCAGCACCGAGACACCGAGGGTGAATGCTCCGATCGTGGAGATGACGTTGAGCGTCTGGAAGCCGTCGGTGGGCAGGTAGTCCGCATACCGACGCGGCATCCCCGAATTGCCCAGCCAGTGCTGGACCAAGAAGGTGGCGTGGAACCCGAGGAAGGTCAGCCAGAAGTGAAACTTGGCCAGCCGCTCGTCGAGCAGGCGCCCGGTCATCTTGGGGAACCAGAAATAGATGCCCGCATAGGTGGCGAACACGATGGTGCCGAACAGCGTGTAGTGGAAATGGGCAACCACGAAATAGGTGTCGCTGACGTGAAAGTCCAGCGGCGGGCTGGCCAGCAACACGCCGGTCAGCCCGCCGGCCAGGAAGGTGACCAGGAATCCCAGCGAGAACAGCATCGGTGATTCGAACGTCAGCTGACCCCGCCACATGGTGCCGATCCAGTTGAAGAATTTCAGACCGGTCGGCACCGCGATCAGAAACGTCATGAACGAAAAGAAGGGCAGCAGCACGGCCCCGGTGGCGAACATGTGGTGGGCCCAAACCGCCACGGACAGTGCCGCAATCGACAGTGTCGCGTAGACCAGCGTCGTATAACCGAAGATCGGCTTGCGACTGAACACCGGGATCACCTCGGACACGATCCCGAAGAACGGCAGTGCGATGACATACACCTCGGGGTGCCCGAAGAACCAGAACAGGTGCTGAAACAGAATGACCCCACCGTTGGCGGGGTCGTAGATATGGGCGCCGAGGTGACGGTCGGCGGCCAAACCGAACAGCGCCGCGGTCAACAGCGGGAAGATCATCAGCACAAGCAAGCTCGTGACCATGATGTTCCAGGTGAAGATCGGCATCCGGAACATCGTCATTCCCGGAGCACGCAGGCACACCACGGTGGTCAGCATGTTGACTCCCCGAGGATGGTGCCCAGTCCACCGACCGCCAGGCCCAGAATCCAAAGGTCCGGCCCCACACCGGGACTGTGAGCGGCGTTGGACAGTGGCGTGTAGGCGGTCCACCCGAAGTCGGCGGCGCCTCCGGGCACGATGAATCCGCTCAAGGCGATCAACGCGCCAAAGACAAAGAGCCAGAACGACAATGCGTTGAGCCGCGGGAAGGCTACGTCGGGTGCGCCGATCTGCAAGGGCAGAACCAGATTGGCGAATCCGAACACCACCGGGGTCGCGTAGAACAGCAGCATGGCGGTGCCGTGCATGGTGAACAGCTGGTTGTACTGCTCGTTGGACAGGAACTGTAGCCCCGGTGTGGCGAGCTCCGCGCGCATCAGCAACGCCATCAAGCCGCCGATGAAGAAGAAGATGAAGCAGGCGACCATGTACATGATGCCGATCATCTTGTGGTCGGTGGTGGTGATGATCTTGTAGATCAGGCTGCCTTTGGGCCCCATTCGCGGCGGAAATGGCCGGCGGGCTTCGAGATCGTGGGCAGGCGGCGCTTCGGTGGTCATTGATCAGCTCCAAAGGCAACGGTGACCGAATAGTTTTGGACAAGCCGCCCAAGTATTCCGGGCCGCCGCTGCACCGCCCTAGGGCCAATAGTCCCTAACCGCGGCGTCCGGCGCGGAGCTGGTTACCCGGTGTTATCGCACGCCTAGCACTTCGCGCCGCGCGGTGGCGTGGTGCCGCCGATCAGATAAGCCGTGACGTAGTCGTCGATGCAGCTGTCGCCCTGGAACACCACCGTGTGCTGGGTTCCGGCGAAAGTGAGCAACGAACCATGCAGCTGGTTCGCCAGATCCACCCCGGCCTTGTACGGCGTGGCCGGGTCGTGGGTGGTGGACACGATCACGGTCGGCACCAAGCCCGGCACCGACACCGCGTGGGGCTTGCTGGTCGGAGGGACCGGCCAGAACGCGCAGGTGCCAAGGGCGGCGTGGCCAGTGAACTTCCCGTAGCTCATGAACGGCGCGATCTCGCGCGAGCGGCGGTCTTCGTCCACGATCTTGGCGCGATCGGTGATGGGTGGCTGGTCAACACAGTTGATCGCCACACGCGCGTCGGTGGCGTTGGTGTAGTGGCCGTGCGAGTCGCGACGCATGTACATGTCGGCCAGGGCCAGCAGGGTGTCACCACGATCCTCGGTCAGCTCGGTGAGACCGTCGGTCAGGTGCTGCCACAGGTTGGGCGAATACAGCGCCATGATGGTGCCCACGATGGCGTCGCTGTAGCTGAGCCCGCGCGGGTCCTTGGTCCGAGCCGGCCTGCTCACCTGCAGGTTGTTCGGGTCGACGAGCTTGTCGACCAGGCTGTGGTAGACGGCGACGGCCTTGGCCGGGTCGGTACCCAATGGGCAGCTGTCGTTCTCGGCGCAGTCGGCGGCATAGTCGTTGAACGCTTCCTGAAACCCCTTGGCCTGCCGCAGGTCCGCCTCTATGGGATCGGCATTCGGGTCGACCGCACCGTCGAGGATCATCGCCCGCACCCGTTGCGGGTAGGCCTCGGCATACGCCGAACCGATCCGGGTGCCGTAGGAGTAGCCGAGGTAGGTCAGCTTGTCATCGCCGAGCGCCGCGCGGATGGCATCGAGGTCCCGTGCCACGTTGACCGTGCCGACGTTTTCCAGGAAGTTCTTGCCCATCTTGCCGACACAGCGGGCAACGAACTGCTTGGTTTCCTCCTCCATCCGCGCGACGCCGGCCTCGCTGTAGTCGACCTGCGGCTCCGCGCGCAACCGGTCGTTGTCCGCGTCGGAGTTGCACCACAACGCGGGACGCGAGGACGCCACTCCGCGTGGGTCGAATCCAACCAGGTCGAAGCGCTCGTGGACGCGCTTGGGCAACGTCTGGAAGACGCCGAGCGCTGCCTCGATGCCGGATTCACCGGGCCCGCCGGGGTTGATCACCAAGGAACCGATTTTGTCGCCCGTGGCCGGAAAGCGAATCAACGCCAGCGCCGCGACATCGCCGCGGGGTTGGCGGTAGTCGACCGGCACGGCGAGTTTGCCGCACAGCGCTCCGCCGGGAATCTTCACGTTCGGATTGGAGCTGCGGCACGGTGACCACTGGATCGGCTGGCCGAGCTTCGGCTCGGCCATGCGGGCGTGCCCGCCAACGACGCGGATGCAGCCGGTCAGGACGAGCGCCACGCTGGCGATCGCGGTCCATATCAGCAGCATTCGCGCGAGCTTGTCGCGGCGAGACAGGAACATGGCAACCTATGGTGCCAGAGAACACGGTAAATGCTGGTTAACCACCGTCACCGCGCCCGTCATCCGGTCTCGGCCAGCAGTTCTTCCATTACGGTGGCGAATTCGTCGGCCATTTGCCACAAATCCGGAAGCAGCTCCGGGCAGGCCACCAACCCGACGTCGAGTTTGCCGTTCAGCGACATCACCGTGACGTTGAGGCCCGAACCGTGGAAGATGGGCCCCAGCGGGTACATCGCCTTGACCTCACATCCCAGCATGTACAGGGGCAGCTGCGGGCCCGGCACATTGGAGACCACCAGGTTGTGCACGGGCAGGCTTTCGGTCAGCCGGCTGCTTGCATAGACACGCATGGCGGCGCCGAAGACCGCCGGCGCGGCAAATTGCGACCAGTCCTGAAGCAGCGTGGCGCCGATCGCCGAACTGTGGCCCTTGGCAACCGTATTGCCGTGCGCGATGGCGTTCAGCCGCTCGGCCGGATCGGCGATCTCGGTGTGCAGGCTGGAAAACATCGCCGATACCTGGTTACGGCCGGGACGGTCGGACTTGCCGTGCACCGGCACCGGCACCGACGCCACCAACGACGACGTGGGCAGTGCGTCCCGGTCCGCCAGGTAATTGCGCAGCACGCCGGAGACCAGCCCCATCACCACGTCGTTGACCTTGACGCCGAAGTGATTCTTCAGCGCCTTGATGTCCTCGAGATCCAGCTCCGCGTAGGCAACGGCGCGCCGGCCGCTGACGCGGGCGTTGAACACCGTGCGCGGCGCGGTGAATGGACGCGCCATGGTCAGGCCTTCGCGCGCCCGCAGCAGGGTGGACACCACCGAGGACACCGTTTCGGGCACCACATTGGCCAGCTGCAACGGCCGGGTGGCGAACCTGAGCAGGCCCCCGGCGGCGATCTGCCAATCGGTGGCACCGCCGACCCCGTCGACCGGATCCGGGGCGGGAGCGTCGGCTTCGGTGGTGCACAGCTGCGACATCAGGTTGGCACCGGTCACGCCGTCGACCGCGGCATGGTGCACCTTGGTCAGGACCGCCAGGCGCCCGTCGTGGTGGCAGTCGGTGCCTGCCACTCCTTCGATCACCCACATCTCCCAGAGCGGGCGGCTGCGGTCCAACGGCAGTGAGGCGATGTGACCGCAGATTTGGGAGAGCTCAGCCCGGCCCCCCGGTGGGGGCAGGCCGATACGGTGCAGATGCCGATGCAGCTGGAAGTCCTCGTCGTCCACCCATACCGGGTGATCCATACCGGGTGATCGAGGTTCAGTGCGCTGTTGGCCAGCTTTTCGCGGAATTCCGGCATCGCCTTGATCCGCAGTGCCAACGCGTCCTGCAGCCGGTCGAACGTGTAGCCGCCGGGCATCGTCGACGTGTCCAGCTCCATGATCGAGCAGACGTGCATCGGCTGATTCGAGGTTTCCAGGTACAAGAAGCTGGCGTCGAGGCCACTAAGCCGCTGCATTCCGCCGATGGGTAGGCCGTGCGCGGGCTCACAGTGCATCCGTGCGTAAGAAATGGCAGACTAGCCAGGTCAGATGAACCCGGGGACCCGGATATCAGCTTGTGCTGAGGGCCACGAGGATCTACCCGACCAACAGCTAGGGACAATGATGTCTGAGCAGATCTCTGAGCAGTCTGAGCAAAATGTCTATGGCGCGTGCCCGCCGGTGCCCGCCGGTGAGTCGTCGCCTTCCGCGGCCAGCGCGCCGCGGACCAAGGTGCGAACCCACCACCTGCAGAAATGGAAAGCCGAAGGCCACAAGTGGGCCATGCTCACGGTCTATGACTACTCGACCGCGCGGGCCTTCGACGACGCAGGCATCCCGGTTCTATTGGTCGGCGACTCCGCCGCCAACGTAGTGTACGGCTACGACACCACGGTGCCGATCTCGATTGATGAGCTGATTCCCCTCGTGCGCGGTGTGGTGCGCGGCGCCCCGCACGCGTTGGTCGTCGCCGACCTGCCGTTCGGCAGCTACGAGTCCGGACCTTCGGCCGCGCTGGCGGCGGCCACCCGATTCATGAAGGAAGCCGGTGCCCATGCCGTCAAGCTCGAGGGCGGCGAGCGGGTGGCCGAGCAGATCGCGTGCCTGACCGCGGCGGGCATCCCGGTGATGGCCCACATCGGCTTCACCCCACAGAGCGTGAACACCTTGGGCGGGTTCCGGGTGCAGGGCCGCGGTGACGCCGCGGAACAAACGATCGCCGACGCGATCGCCGTCGCCGAAGCCGGGGCATTCTCGGTGGTGATGGAAATGGTGCCCGCGGAATTGGCCACCCAGATCACCGGCAAGCTCACCATCCCGACCATCGGAATCGGCGCCGGCCCGAGCTGCGACGGCCAGGTCCTGGTTTGGCAGGACATGGCCGGCCTCAGCAGCGGCAAGGCCCCCGATTCGTCAAGCGCTACGCGGATGTCGGCGGCGAATTACGCCGCGCCGCGGTGCAATACGCGCAAGACGTGGCCGGTGGCGTATTTCCCGCCGAGGAGCACTGCTTCTGATTCTCCCCTACTGCTGACACCGATCCCGAAAGTCGGTCAGCGGCTGGCGAATGCCCTGTAGCTCGGCGTGTACGCCGGGGTTGGCGTCCATGTACTGCTGCAGTTGGTCACGGATGTCGTCGCGAGGCTGACCTCGCAGACCGGTGAAGTAGTCGTTGACCTCGGGATGGCTGAACAGGTACACCGAAGTCGCTGCGGCAACCCCGGCAGACACCCCGGCCAGGTCCGCCGCCGTGCAGTTCGGCGGTGCCGGTGCGGGAACGGGAGCGGGATCATCCGGATCTGCCCCGGCGACCGCGGACGCGAAGCCGGCTGCGCCCAGGAACATCGCGCCGGCAACGATCCCACCGGCGACCAGGCGCGATCTGGCAGCACCGAACAACACCATGAACGACTCCTTCATCAAGTAACCGAAGGCCGCCGGGACGGCCCGCATCGCACACGATAGGTGCTTTCGGGCCGGCGCAGGAACCGAATGGTGTGTGGCGTCGGCAACCGAACCTTGAGGCTCACGCGTCACCTCGGTGTGGCACTCTATGATGCCTATCCACGATTTCATGTCCGCGGATCTGTGGCCTGACCGGAGGCGAAAATGCCTGTAAAGGCGCCGAAGACGGCGCGTCACTTGGAGGTCGAGCGCAAGTTCGACGTCGTCGAGTCGACGGTATCGCCCTCGTTCGAAGGCATTGCGGCGGTGGCTCGTGTGGAAAGGAAGCCGGTCCAGGCGCTGGATGCGGTGTATTTCGACACCGCAGACCAGGACCTCGCGAGCAATCGGATCACCCTGCGGCGGCGCACCGGTGGCTCCGACGCCGGCTGGCATCTCAAGCTGCCGGCCGGTGGTGACGCCCGCACCGAGCTGCATGCGCCGATCACGGAGCCGGACACATCCGGGTCCTTGGGGGCGCCGACCCAACACCGCGTTCCGGCGGAGCTGCTCGATGTGGTGTTGGCGATCGTGCGTGATCGCCCGCTGCAGCCGGTCGCGCGCATCAGCACACAGCGCGCGAGCCAGTTCTTATACGGCGTTGACGGAGCACCGCTCGCGGAGTTCTGCGATGACCACGTCACCGCCTGGTCGGCTGGTGCCGGTCCGGATGCCGAACCGGCGCAACAACAGTGGCGCGAGTGGGAGCTGGAGCTTTCGGACCCGAGCCAGAGCGCCAGTCGCGAACTGCTGGACCGGCTGAGCAACCGGCTGCTTGACACCGGAGCGGCACCGGCTGGGCACGGCTCCAAGCTGGCTCGGGTGCTGGGCTCGACCTCGCCGTGGGCGGGCCGGCCCGAACCGGCGGATCCGGTGCACCGCGCGGTGGCCCGCTACGTTGCGGAGCTGCTGGTGTGGGATCGCGCCGTGCGCGCCGACGTCGACGATTCCGTCCATCAGATGCGGGTAACCACGCGCAAGATTCGCAGCCTGCTCGCGGATTCGCAGGATTCGTTCGGATTGGCCGACAAGGCGTGGGTTCTCGACGAGCTGCGCGAACTCGCCGCCGTGCTGGGGGTGGCCCGTGATGCCGAGGTGCTTGGCCAGCGCTACCAGCATGCCCTGGAGAGGCTAGACCCGACGCTGGTGCGCGGACCCGTCTACGAGCGTCTGGTCGACGGGGCCCGGCACCGCTACCACGCCGGGCTGCGGCGGTCGTTGGTGGCCATGCGGTCCAAGCGCTACTTCCGCCTGCTCGATGCCCTCGACGCCATCGCGGCCGCGTATCCGGCCGACACCGCCGCCGCGGGGGCTGAGCCGGCCCCACCCCCGAGTATCGAGGCGGCCTACCGACGGGTCCGCAAGGCCGCCAAACTCGCCAAGGCGGCCGCCAAGGCGCCAAGTTCGCCGGCCGAGTCTGCCGCCGTGGACGCGGGTGCCCACCTCGGCCCCAACGAGGCGCTGCACCGAATCCGCAAGCGCGCCAAGAGGCTGCGCTACACCGCCGCGGCCACCGGAGCCGTCCAGGTCTCCAGCCAGGCCAAGGCCATCCAGACGCTGCTCGGCGATCACCAGGACAGCGTGGTCAGCCGAGAGCACCTGCTCCACGAGACCGATGCGGCGCACGCCGCGGGCCAGGACACCTTTACCTACGGTCTGCTGTATCAGCGGGAGAGCGATCTGGCCGAGGGTTGCCGGCAGCGGCTCGACGCCGCCCTGCACCGGCTCGACAAGTCGGTACGCAAGACCCGACGCTGAGCGCGGGTGGGCAAGTCAAACGCCATCCCACGCGCAGCATCAGGGCTCCGACGAACAAAGCGAAGGCCAGTAGTGCGAGCAGGCCCAACACGTTGGTCATCAGGCGGGCACAGCTGGCCGCGTCACGGTGAAGCTGCCGGGTGTGGCACCGCCACGGATCAGCGCCAGCTCGCGCGCGGCTGTCGCAGAGTCGGCCGACAATCCCGGCGTCTCGATCACGTCGGCGGTGGCTGCCCAGCGGGCGCTGGAGCTGCCGGCACCGATGGGCATCGCGACCGGCGAAGCCGGGCTGCGCGATGGGGATTACGTCGGTGCGGTACTGAATCGTGCGGCACGGGTTCTGAATCCGCGGCCAGCACCACCGCAACCATCACCGCGACGGCGCAACATCACCCACCGAAGCCAGAACCTCCGCCGGCCCAGCCCCCGTGTTCCCGCAGACCGATCTTGATGAGCCTGGCTCATGGCGGGCGGCCGCGTTCATGCGCGATCATCCAACGAAAGGAATTTGCGATCGGTTAGCATGACGGCATCACACGAGGTAGACGTCCGCAGGGCAGGTCATGGTGCGGAAGCCAAGTCGGGGGTGTGCCGTGAAAGCCATTCATTTCATCTCCGGTCTGCCGCGTTCGGGTTCGACGTTGCTGGCCGCGTTGCTGCGGCAAAACCCGCGGTTCCAGGCCGGAATGTCGGGTCCGCTGGCCGGCCTGTTCGGCGCCCTGCTCGACGAAATGAGTGGGCGCAACGAGTTTTCGGTGTTCATCGATGACGCCAAGCGCGAGCGCATCCTGCGCGGGTTGTTCAACGACTTCTATGCGGACTGCACCGTCGAGGTGATCTTTGACACCAACCGCGGCTGGTGTGCGTGGATGCCCGCGATTGCGCGGCTGTTTCCCGATGCGAAAGTGATTGCCTGCGTGCGTGAACTGCAGTGGGTGGTGGACAGCATCGAGCGGTTGATTCAACACAACGTCTTTAGCCCGTCGTCGATTTTCAACTACAGCGCCGGCGGCACGGTGTTTAGCCGCGCCACAAGTGTGGTGGCGCCCGACGGCATGGTCGGCGGTCCCTACGATGCCCTGCGGCAGGCGTGCTACGGCGCGCAACGAGATCGACTTCTGTTGCTGCAGTACGAAACCCTGAGCACCGACCCGGCCAAGGCGATGCAGGCCATCTACGCGTTTCTGGGTGAGCCGGTGTTCGAGCACGATTTCGGCCATGTCGAGTACGACGTCACCAAGTTCGACGAGCGCGCCGGGACACCGGGGTTGCACACCGTGCGCCCCACGGTCACGGCCGAACCGCGCGACACGTTGCTACCGCCGGATCTGTTCAACCGCTTCACCCACGACGCCTTCTGGCGCGACCCGGAGAGGATTCCGGCCGGGCTGACGGTCGTGTGAGGTTTGCTCTCTCCCAGCCATCTCGACCAGGCCGTGGTGGCGTTTCGATCAGCGGCGAACTGTCACGGCACATTCGCGCCGGGCGTACCGAAAAGGTCCACTCCCATCCAGTCGGGGGAGCTGTGAGGTCGGCGGCCCCGCCGTTGCCGCCGGTGTTGCCCAGGCCGGTGCCGCTACCGCCGTTGCCGCCAGTGCCGGTGCGGGTGTCGATGGTGCCGCCGGTGTTTGCGGTGAAGGTGGATCCCCGCCGTTGCCGCCGATGCCGTCGGTGATGCCATCACCGCCGGCCCCGCCGTTGGTGGCGCTGCTAGTGACGGTGCCGCCCCCGATGGCCGTGATTCGGGCGATGTTTCCGGCGCCGCCGATGCCGCCGGTGGAGCCGGCCCCGCCGACCCCGCCGGTGGCGGCGCCAGTGGCGACGGAGCTGCCCGCCCCGTTGGCAAACAGGGTGGCGCTACCTCCTAAGCCGCCGCGGCCGCCGGTGCCCGCGCCACCGCCGCCGCCGGTGGCCGTGCCGTCAGTGACGGTGGCGCCGCTATAACCTCTGATCGAGGCGTAGTTTCCGCTGCCACCGTAGCCGCCGGCGGTGCCCGCGCCCCCGGCGCCGCCGATGGAGATGCCGCTGGCGGAGCTGCCCGCGCCGTAAGCCCGGAGGAAGGCGTTGCCGCCGCCTCCGCCGTGGCCGCCGGTGGTGCCCGCACCCCCGTAGCCGCCGCTGACCGTGCCCGTGGCGGTGCCGCCGTTAGAAGCACTGACCTGAGCGTAGCCGCCAACGCCGCCGAGGCCGCCGGTGGTGCCCACGCCCCCATAGCCTCCGATGGCGCTGCCGCTGGCGGAGCTGCCGGCACCGTTGGCAAATAGGGCGCCGCTACCGCCGCCGCCGCCGCTGCCGCCGGTGGTGCCCGCACCCCCGACGCCGCCGGTCGCCGTGCCGCCGGTGATGGTGCCGCCCCCGCTGGTGCTGATGGTGGCGTCGCCTCCGCGGCCGCCGCTGGCGTGGTTGGTGCCGCCGGCCCCACCGGCCCCGCCGCCGCCGAAAATCAGCCCACCGGCACCACCGTTGCCTCCGGTCCCGCCGACCGCGCCGCTGCCCGCATAGGCGGTCCCGCCGGATCCACCGTGACCGCCGGAGCCGAACAGGAACGCCGACCCACCGGCCCCGCCCGCGCCACCGGCCGGGCTGGTGGCCGTACCCGGCGTGCCCGATCCGCCATCGCCGCCATCGCCCCACAACCATCCACCGGGCCCACCGGCCTGCCCGGTGCCCGGCGCCCCATCGGTACCCGGCCCAACCAACGGGCGCCCGGTGAACTGCAGGAACGGCGCATTGATGGCGTCTTGCACCCCCACGGCCGCAGCGGCTGCCGCTTGCAGCGGCGACGCGCTGGTGGCCTCGGTGGCCGCATACAAGAACCCACCGCCATTCAGCGCCTGCACGAACTGGTCATGAAACAGCGACGCCTGCGCGCCCAGCGCCTGAAACTGCTGGGCGTAACCACCAAACAACTTTGCGACCGCCGCCGACACTTCATCCTCAGCCGCCGCCGCAATCGATGTCGTCAAGCCCGCCGACGCCGCATGCGCCTCCCTGATCGACGACCCCAGGCTGCTCAAGCTGGAAGACGCTGCAGCTAACTCCTCGGGTGCGGCATAAACAAAAGCTGACACTCGTCAATCCCCATCACGACCGGGCGGCCCAAGTCCGAAGGAAACAATTTTCGGCCTTCTCCGACTTTTCCGAGACGCTACGCCCGCCCATTCCGATGATCGCAGCAAATCCACGGTCCGGTGACAGAAGCCCCATGCTCTTAAGGACCTAAGTCACTAACTCGTGAGGCTAATTAACCAACGGCAAACCAGCGAAAGGCAACCCACCGAAGCTTGCCCCCCAAGGCACCGGCGCCCGTCGTCGCCGCTGACCTTCTTGGCGACCAGCGGTGCACATCGCCGGATCAGCAAACTCCGTCCCACAGTCCCGCCTACAGCCGCCTGCGGCCCGATTCCGACAACCGGACGCGGGACGCAATTGATTCGGTACTCGGATCTGCTGCGGACGGAGGCGGCTCCGGCTAGCTGAATATGCAGGTCGTAAACGTAAGGCGGACGAGTTGGCCTGTAAGCCGGATTCTGTTCCACACCGCCGCGGCTGAACCAGCGGCGGCGCGGCGGCGACCATCCATCTGGGCACACCGTTGCCGGGTACCTCGAGCGGCCTACCCGCAGACTCGGGCGAGCAGCCCTCAAACGCCTGCGCGGCCGCACCTACGGTACGGCCTTCTTGACCTTGCTTCGGGTGGGGTTTGCCTAGCCACCCCGGTCACCCGGGGTGCTGGTGCGCTCTTACCGCACCGTTTCACCCTTACCACCGCGAGGGTGGCGGTCTGTTTTCTGTGGCACTTTCCCGCGAGTCACCTCGGATTGCTGTTAGCAATCACCCAGCTCTGTGAAGTCCGGACTTTCCTCGATTCGGCGCTGAACTCGTGACAACACGAGCCCAACCCGAGCCGCGGCCGCCCAGCCAACTCGTCCGCGGAACATACGCTACCCGCTACGCAAAATCGCGGCCAACAGACGCCGTCGAACCCAGCCGCCTGGCCCGATCGTTGACGGCGGCGCTGCTACAGGTAGCCGGTCTGGTTGACCAGCCGCACCGACGACGCGCCGTCGGCATAGAACTCGGCGATGCTCAGCGACGCCAGATCAAGATGCAGCCGGTAGAGGACCTCGGAGCCGACATCGAGCGCGAGTCGCAGCAACATCTTGATGGGCGTGACGTGTGAGACCACCAGCACGGTCGTGCCTTCATACCGGGAGATCATCCGGTCGCGTCCGCGCCGAACCCGCCGCAGCACTTCATCGAAGCTCTCACCGCCCGGCGGCGTGATGCTGGTGTCGTTGAGCCAACGATGGTGCAGGTCGGGGTCGCGGTTGGCGGCCTCCGCGAAAGTCATGCCTTCCCAGTCCCCGAAGTCCGTTTCGACCAGGTCTTCGTCCACCGTCACGTCCAGCCCGAGGGCTCGGGCCGCCGTCGTCGCCGTATCGTAGGCACGCTGCAAAGGCGAGGACACCACCGCAGCAATTCCGCCGCGGTGCGCGATGTAGCGGGCGGCCAAACCGGCTTGGCGCCAACCGACTTCGTTGAGCGCCGGGTTGCCGCGCCCGGAATAGCGGCGTTGCACCGACAGTTCGGTCTGACCATGTCGCAGCAGCAGCAGCCTGGTGGCCGTATCGCGTCTACCGGTCCATCCGGGAGCTGCCGGGGTTTGGACAGGCGCCGTGTTGGCGGGGTCGGCGACGGCGGCCACTGCCACGGTACCGGGTTCGCCACGCCGATTGGTGCGAACCGCGGCGTCCATCGCTTCGTTGGCCAGCCGGTCGGCATGCGCATTGCGGGCCCGCGGAATCCACGCGTAGCTGATCCGGCGGAATTGCCCTGCCAGCTCGCGCGCCTGCCCGTGCAGTTCCACCAGGTCCGGGTGCTTGACCTTCCAGCGCCCGCACATCTGCTCGACCACCAGTTTGGAATCCATCAGGACCGACACTTCGGTGGCACCCAGCTTGACGGCGTCGTCCAAACCGGCTATCAGACCGCGGTATTCAGCGACGTTGTTGGTGGCGCGGCCGATCGCCTGTTTGCTCTCCGCCAACACGGTCGAACGGTCCGCGGTCCACACCACTGCGCCGTATCCGGCCGGCCCCGGGTTACCACGCGATCCACCATCAGCTTCGATGATGACTTTCACAGCTCGGGTCCCTTGATCCGTAAGAGGATCGCGGCGCATTCCGGACACCGAACCACCTCGTCCTCGGCGGCCGCCGAGATACGAGCCAATTCGCTGCGGCCGATCTCAATACGGCAGGCACCGCAACGGTGGCCCTGCAACTGCCCCGCGCCTGGCCCGCCGCCGGCCCGCAGCCGTTCGTAGAGCGCGGCAAGATCGGGATTCAACGATGCGGCCAGCGTGTCGCGTCGCGATGAATGTTCTTGACGGGATTGGTCGAGTTCGGCCAGGGCGGCATCGACGGACTGCTGGGCAGCGGTCAGTTCGGCTTGCAGGACTTCGAGCGCCGCAATCTCGGTGTTCTGTTGCGCCTGCAACTCCTCGCGGCGCTCCATC
Organism: Mycobacterium liflandii; assembly: GCF_022354805.1. Classification (NCBI taxonomy): domain Bacteria; kingdom Bacillati; phylum Actinomycetota; class Actinomycetes; order Mycobacteriales; family Mycobacteriaceae; genus Mycobacterium; species Mycobacterium liflandii. Next base: position 4,340,424 of record NZ_CP023138.1, read on the forward strand.
ACCTCCAACAGCGAATCTTCCAGACTGGCCTGGCGGCGTTCCAGGGTCTCCAGCTCGTGCTGCAGGTCAGCCAATTGCTTGGCATCCACAGCCCCGAGGTGAGCAATGACCGGTCCCGGTCTTCACGCTTACGTACCGCGTCGATCTCGTCTTCTAGGCGTGAAACCTGGGCGTCCAAGTCCTCCAACGCGATTCGCACCGCAGCGAGTCGGTCACTGACCGCCTCGTGCTGAACCCGAACCTGCTCGAAAGCGGACCCCTCGGGCAGATGGGTGGACCGATGGGCGATCCGTGACAGCTCAGCATCGAGCTTCGCCAACTCCAATAGCGAACGCTGCTGTGCCGCTTCGGCCTTCATGTCTGATCTCCCGGTCCTATTCTCAGCTGTCGTTCTCGCGGCTTGCTGCAACGTTCCACGGGTCGGTACGCAACGGGCATACCCGCACCGGCAGCGCCTCACCGAAATGGGACCGCAGTACCTCGGCCGCCTGGCCGCACCAAGGGAACTCGCTTGCCCAATGCGCGACGTCGATCAACGCGACCGCGGAGGCGCGGCGATGTTCGTCGGCAGGATGGTGGCGCAGATCTGCGGTGAGGTAGGCCTGGACGTCCGCCGCGGCCGCCGCGCCCAGTAGTGAATCGCCGGCGCCACCGCACACCGCCACCCGCGTCACCAGCATCTCGGGGTCCCCCGCCGCGCGCACTCCCCAGGACGTCTGCGGTAGCACGGCGCCGACGCGAGAGACGAAGTCGCGCAAGGTTTGCGGCCGGTCCAGCGTGCCGATGCGCCCCAACCCGACGTCGGCCGGTGGTGGCACCAGCGCAAGAATGTCGAATGCCGGCTCTTCGTACGGGTGCGCGGCTCGCATGGCCGACAGCACGGCGGCACGGGCGCGCGCGGGTGCGATGATCTCGACCCGGTCCTCGGTGACTCGTTCGACGGTGCCGACGCTGCCGATCGCCGGTGACGCGCCGTCCAGCGGGAGGAACTGCCCGATGCCCGTAACGCTCCAGCTGCAATGCGAGTAGTCACCGATATGTCCGGCGCCAGCGTCAAAGATCGCCGCCTGCACGGGTTCTGTGTGCTCGCGCGGCACGTAGATAACCCACTTGTCCAGCTCGGCCACGCTTGGCGACCGGGCGAGCACGGATTCGACGGTCAGTCCCAGCGCTTGGGCCAGCGCGTCGGACATCCCCGGCGATGCCGAGTCGGCGTTGGTGTGCGCGGTGAACAGCGAGCGACCCGTCCGGATCAAACGGTGGATTAGCGCACCCTTGGCGGTATTGGCGGCCACCGTATCGACCCCGCGCAACAGCAACGGGTGATGGGCCAGCAGCAACCCGCGCTCCGGAACCTCATCGACAACTGCCGGTGTGGCGTCCACCGCGACCGTCACCGATTCCACCGGCTCCCCGGGATCTCCACACACCAGGCCGACCGAGTCCCAGGACTCGGCAAGACGCGGCGGATATGCGCCGTCGAGCACTTCGATGACGTCAGCGAGCCGAACGCTCATCGTCGCCTCCCGCTGCGGCCGGCCTGCCTGACTTCGGCGATGGCATCGACCAGCTGCGGCCATTCGGGCCGCACCGCCGCGCGCAGATACCCGTCGTCCAAGCCGACGAAGGTGTCGCAGCGGCGGATCGCGATTCCGCGCTGATGCAGCCGTTTGCGGAGCTCATCGGCATCGGGGACGCTGAACAAGACAAACGGTGCGCAGCCATCGACCACGCTGGCACCAACCGAACCGAGGCCGCTGACCATCTCGGCCCGCGCTGCCAGCAGCAGTCGAGCATCGGCGGCGGCCTCGGCCACCGCTTCGGGCGTGCAGCAGGCCGCGATGGCCGTCAACGGCAGGGTGCCCACCGGCCAGTGGGCCCGCATCCGGGTCAGCCGGTCCAGCAGGTCCGGCGTGCCAAGGGCGTACCCCACCCGCAGACCCGCCAGTGACCACGTCTTGGTCAGGCTGCGCAGCACCAGCACGTCGGGCAGGCAGTCGCCGGCCAGCGACTGCGGCTCGCCGGGAACAGCGTCCGCGAACGCCTCGTCGACCACCAGGATCCGGCCCGGCCTGCGCAATGCCAGCAGCTGCTCGCGGCTGTGCAACACCGAGGTCGGGTTGGTCGGATTGCCGACGACGACCAGGTCGGCATCGTCGGGGACCGCGGCTTCATCCAGGCGGAACGGCGGCGCCAGCACCACATGGTGCACCGGGATCCCCGCGGCGCTCAGGGCCGCGGCCGGCTCGGTGAATGACGGCGCGATGATTGCTGCCCGAACCGGACGCAGGTTACTCAACAGGGCAAAACCCTCGGCGGCCCCGGCCAGCGGCAGCACCTCCGCGCGGGTTCGGCGGTGACGCAGCGCCGCCGCATCCTGCGCGCGCTGGGTGTCCTCGATGCTGGGATAGCGTGCCAGCGTGGTCAGCCGCTGCGCCAGCAGTTCGACCAGCCAGTGCGGCGGGTGCGGGTGGCGGACATTCACGGCGAAATCCAGCATGCCGGGCGTGGCGGCCTGATCCCCGTGATAACGCGCCGCCGCCAGCGGGCTCGTGTCCAGACTCACCACCTAGAAAACACTAGTGCGCCGGTGACAGAACCAGGCATCCGGAGCACTACGCCCCTGCCTGGCACACGGCTACCCGCGCGGCCGCGAGGCCCGGGCACCGGCCGGGTCCGACCAAACTCGGCTGCTCAAGCCGGTCTCGCCAGCTCCTGCCGACCCCGCCGACCGCCGCATCAACGACAATGGAGTGGTGACAGGTTCGATTGCAGCCGATTCACCGGCTGACCCCGGCGCCACACCGCAGGACACCCGGTGCCCGGAGAGGACGCCGCAGCTGGTGATCTTCGATCTCGACGGCACCCTGACCGACTCGGCCCACGGGATTGTGGCCAGCTTCCGCCACGCACTCAACCACATCGGTGCCGCCGTTCCCGACGGCGACCTGGTCGCCCAGATCGTCGGCCCGCCGATGGACGACACCTTTCACGCCATGGAGCTCGGCGACCGCGTCGAGGACGCGATCGCCGCCTTCCGGGCCGAATACGGTGCCCGTGGTTGGGCGATGAACACCCTGTTCGACGGGATCGCGCCGTTGCTGGCCGACCTGCGTGCCGCCGGGGTTCGGCTGGCGGTGGCCACCTGCAAGCTGGAGCCAACGGCGCGGCGGGTACTCGCCCATTTCGGGCTCGACGCGCATTTCGAGGTGATCGCCGGCGCGACCGGCGACGGCGCACGCCGCAGCAAGACCGAGGTGCTCGCCCACGCGCTGGCCCAGCTGCACCCGCTGCCCGAACGGGTGCTCATGGTCGGTGACCGCAGCCACGATGTGGAGGGCGCGGCCGCCCATGGCATCGACACGGTCGTGGTTGGCTGGGGTTACGGAAAGGCCGACTTCGCCGCCGGTACCCACAGCGGCGCCGCCCTGCATGCCGGCACGGTCGACGAATTGCGGGAGGCGTTAGGTGTCTGACTCAACGCTGCACGTCACTTTCGTGTGTACCGGCAACATCTGTCGCTCGCCGATGGCCGAGAAGATGTTCGCCCACCAGCTGCGGGAACGCGGGCTGGGCGAGGCGGTGCGGGTGACCAGCGCCGGCACCGGCAACTGGCACGTCGGCAATCGGGCCGACGAACGGGCAAGGCAGGTGCTGCACTCCCACGGCTACCCCACCGATCACTGCGCCGCCCAGGTCGGCACGGACCACCTGGAGGCGGATCTGGTCATCGCGCTGGGGCGCAACCACGCCCGGCAGTTGCGTCAGCTCGGCGTGGAGGAGAGCAGGCTGCGGATGTTGCGTTCGTTTGACCCACGGTCGGGGGCCTACGTTCTCGATGTCGAGGACCCCTACTACGGGGGCCATGACGACTTCGAGGAGGTCCTCGTCGTCATCGAGGCCGCCCTGCCCGGTTTGCACGATTGGGTGGACGAACAGTTGGCGCAGGACGGCAAGGTGTGATGCGACGCCTGGCGTTTCTGCTGCGGCCCGGGTGGATAGCGCTGGCCCTGGTGGTCATCGCGTTCACCTACCTGTGCTTCACGGTGCTCGCGCCGTGGCAGCTGGGAAAGAACACCAAGACGTCGCGGGAGAACCGCCAGATCAACCATGCCCTGAGTTCGCCGGCGGTTCCGGTCAAAACATTACTGCCACAGCAAGATTCGTCAGCTCCCGAGGCGCAGTGGCGCAGCGTGACGGCGACCGGACACTATCTGTCCGATGTGCAGGTGCTGGCCCGGCTGCGGGTGGTCGACGGAGACCAGGCGTTTGAGGTACTGACCCCGTTCGCCGTCGACGGCGGACCCACCGTCCTGGTCGACCGCGGGTACGTCCGCCCCGAACCGGGCTCGCACGTGCCGCCTATCCCCCGCGCCCCGGACCAGACCCTGACCATCACGGCACGGCTGCGCGACTTCGAGCCCACCATGGCGGGCAAGGAGCCGTTCTCCCGAGACGGCTTCGAGCAGGTGTACTCGATCAACGCCAAGCAGATCTCCACGTTGACCGGAGTGCCGTTGGCCGGCTCCTATCTGCAGTTGGTCGAAAACCAACCCGGCGGGCTGGGTCTGATCGGCTTGCCGCATCTGGATTCCGGACCGTTCTTGTCATACGGCATCCAGTGGATCGCCTTCGGCATTCTGGCGCCAATCGGACTCGGCTACTTCGCCTACGCCGAACTGCGGGCCCGCCGGCGCGAAACACGCGCCCGCGAGGATGCGCCGCCCGCGGACACACCGATGACCGTCGAGCAAAAGCTCGCCGACCGCTACGGCCGCCGGCGGTAGACAAAGAGCCCGGCGCCCACTGCCGCGGCGGCCTGCACGGCCCGCGACAACGTCACGGCGCGGCGCAGGTCATCGACCGTGGGTTGACCGCCGTCCCCGAGGGTGGGGCGAATCTGCAGCTCAAAGTGGTACCGGGTGGGCCCGCCCAGACGCACCCGGAGCGCCCCGGCAAAAGCGGCCTCGACCACCCCGGCGTTGGGGCTGGGGTGCCGCGCCGCGTCGCGCCGCCAGGCCCGCACCGCGCCCAGCGCTGACCCACCGACCAGCGGCGCGCACAGCACCACCAGCCCCGCGGTCACGCGGGCCCCGAAGTAGTTGGCCAGATCATCCAGCCGCGCTGCGGCCCAACCGAATCGCAGGTAGCGCGGCGAGCGGTAGCCGATCATCGCATCCAGGGTGTTGACGGCGCGATATACCAGTACCGCCGGCACGCCGCCGACCGCCGCCCACAGCAGCGGCGCCACCTGCGCGTCGGAAGTGTTCTCGGCAACCGATTCCAGGGCCGCGCGGGTCAAATCCGGCACGTCCAGCTGAGCCGGATCGCGACCACACAGCGACGGCAGCAACCGCCGGGCGGCATCGAGGTCGCCGCGGTCCAACAGCTCGGCCATTTCCCGGCCAGTGCGCACCAGCGAGGTTCCGCCCAGCGATACCCAGGTCGCCATCGCCGTCGCCGCGACCGACCACGGCCTGCCGGCCGGGCGCCCCAAGACCGCACCCAGCAGGCCCACCCCGCCAACCAGCACGCCAACGTGCACCGCGCCGGCGGCCCTGGTATCGCGATAGCTGGCCCGCTCCAACCCCGCGGCCAGCCGCCCGAACACCGCGACCGGATGACCTCGCTGTGGGTCGCCCAGCACCAGGTCGGCCAGATAGCCCACCAGGACACCGACCGTCCGGGCCTGCCGTGCCGACGCAACCACTCAGGCAGCGTCTCACATGGCCGTCCGGTGGCCACCGGGCCCGCGCGTTCGGCTAGTCCATGACGGCACCCCCCGGCGCGTGGTCTACTCATCCTCATGGGTCAGGAATCCCGATGAAGCGTCCCGCGACCCGGGTCGCCGACCTGTTGAACCCGGCCGCGCTGTTGCTGCCCGCCGCCAACGTGATCATGCAGCTGTCGTTGCCCGGCGTCGGGTATGGCGTGCTGGAGAGTCCGGTGGACAGCGGCAACGTCTACAAGCATCCGTTCAAGCGCGCCCGCACCACCGGCACCTACCTGGCGGTTGCCACCATCGGGTCGGAGTCCGACCGCGCGTTGATCCGCGCTGCGGTGGACTCGGTACACCGGCAAGTCCGGTCCACCTCGTCGAGTCCGGTGTCCTATAACGCCTTCGATCCCAAATTGCAGCTGTGGGTGGCCGCCTGCTTGTACCGCTACTTCGTCGAGCAACACGAATTCCTGCACGGACCGCTCGATGACGGCGCCGCCGACTCGGTCTACCTCGACGCCAAACGGCTGGGCACCACCCTTCAAGTGCCGGAGCGCATGTGGCCGCCGGACCGGATCGCCTTCGACGAGTACTGGAAGCGCTCACTCGATGAGCTGCACATCGACCCACCGGTGCGCGAACACCTCCGAGGGGTGGCTTCGATGGCGTTTCTGCCGTGGCCGCTGCGGGCGCTGGCGGGGCCGTTCAACCTGTTCGCGACGACGGGGTTCTTGGCGCCGGAGTTTCGCGCGATGATGCGGTTGGACTGGTCGCAATCCCAGCAGAGCCGATTCGAGTGGCTGTTGGCCGCCCTACGGCTGGCCGACCGGCTCATCCCCCATCGGGCGTGGATCTTGATCTATCAGCTTTACCTGTGGGATATGCGGTTTCGCGCCCGCCGCGGGTGGCGCGTCGTCTAGATCGAGGCCGACCAGCGGTGCTAGCCGAGCGGCACACCGCGTGCGGCCCAGCTGAAACTGCGCATCTGCGGCAACCTGGCCCCAAGCTGGTCGGCGGCCCGCCGGCCGATGTCGTCCGCGTCGGCCACCGACATGGCGGGGTCCACCCAGCCCTCGACCTCCACGCGTAGCGTGCGTCCGGTCCAGCGGGCCCGCGCGTGCGCGTGAACGACTCCCGGTATGGCGGCGGCGACCGCTTCGGCGGTGTCCACCACGCCCGGGTCTACCCCATCGAGCAGGCGATGCCCGATCTCGGAGCTCACCTCCCAACCCACATGGCAGATGAATCCCGTCACCGCAAGCCCGGCAACCCCGTCGGCCCATCCCCACCCCATCGCGACACCACACAATCCCAGCAGCGCGCCCGCCGAGGACAGCGCGTCCAGCCAGGAATGCTTCGCATCGGCGATCATCGTTGATGACTGAATCCGGCGCCCGACAACGAGCTTGTAACGGGCCACCAGCTGATTGCCGACAATGCCAACCGCCGCGGCGGCGATCCCCCAGCCCACATGCTGGGTTGAGCCGTGCCGCAGCAACTTGCCGACGCTTTCGGTCCCGGCAACCGCGGCGCTGGCCCAGATCACCAGCGCCACACCAATCCCGGCGAGATCCTCGGCCCGCTCCAAACCGTACGGGTAGCGCTCGCTCGCCGACTTGCGCGAGCTCCGAAACCCAACGAACACAACCAGACTCGTGGAGACATCGGACAGGTTGTGCAGTGCGTCGCCGAGCAAGGCCACCGAGCCGGACACCAGGGCTATCGCCAGTTCGATCAGACCTGTCAACCCCAGCCCGGCCGCGCTGACGGCGACCGCACGATTGGCCCGCCGGCGTTCGGCTTGGTCGTCGACGGCCTGGGCCAAGGGCCAAGGGCCAAGGGCCAAGGGCCAAGGGCCAAGGGCCAAGGGCCAAGGGCCAAGGGAAAGCTTGCGGCCGGATCCCGCTGACCGTCAACCAGATGCATGTCCCCTAGCCTGCCACACCCCCGGTGCAACCTGCCCGGCTAGCGCACAACTTTTTCACGCAGCCGGCCCGGTTGTGCCGCGGTCGCGTCAGCGCACCGTGGCGAAGAACGCACGGACGTCTCCGACGAACAATTCCGGCTGTTCGAACGCGGCGAAGTGACCACCGCGCGGCATCGTCGTCCAGTGGGTGATGTTGTAGTTCGGTTCACACCAGGCGCGCGGTGCACGCAGCACCTCCTTGGGAAACGACGCCACACCGGTGGGCAGTTCGACCCGCTCGGTCTGCCCCAGACCTTGAAACTCTCCCAGTACAAGCGGGCCGACGACGCCGCGGCGGCGTTTACCCAATACATCATGACGTTGTCCAGTAGCTCGTCGCGGGTGAGGATGTTCTCCGGGTTTCCCGCGCAGTCCATCCATGCCCAGAACTTCTCCACGATCCAAGCCAGTTGTCCCACCGGGGAATCGGTCAGGCCGTAGCCCACGGTCTGGGGTCGGGTGGACTGTTGTTTGAAGTAGCCGGTTCCCCATTTCCGGTGGTACGCCAACGCTGCCAGCACCTCTTGTTCTGCCGCGGTCGGGTTGGTCAGCGCTGTACGCGTGGGCATGGCGATCGGCATATTGAGATGAATGGCCACACAGCGCCCGCCGTTTCGGCCGATCTGGGTGGTGACCGCGGCGCCCCAGTCGCCGCCCTGGGCGCCGTATCGCTGATAGCCCAGGTTCTGCATCAGCGTTTCCCAGGCCCGCGCGATCCTGTCCACTCCCCAGCCTGTGCTGCTCGGCTTGCCGGAAAATCCGTATCCGGGAAGGGACGGGCAGACGACGTGGAAGGCGTCTTCGGCGCGCCCGCCATGGGCGGTGGGGTTGGTCAGCGGCTCGATCACCTTGTGGAACTCCACCACCGAGCCGGGCCAGCCATGGGTGATCAGCAGCGGAAACGCGTCCTCGTGCGGGGAGCGTTGATGGATGAAATGCAGATCCAGGCCATCGATTTCGGTGATGAACTGGTCGAAGCGGTTCAGCGCGGCCTCGCGCGCCCGCCAGTCGTACTCGTTGGCCCAGTAGGCGGCCAAGTCCCGCGTGTAGCTCAGCGGGATGCCCTGGCTCAAATCGTCGGCACACTCGGCCTCCGGCCAACGGGTGCGCGCCAGACGGGCTTTCAGGTCATCGATAACGTCTTCGGGAACATCGATGCGAAACGGCCTCACCCGTTCATCATGCCGCCTGGCCGGGCGGCCTATTTCTGATTTGCTTCCTTGATCAGGGTGCTGATCTGTTCTAGCAGTTCACGCATATCGGCGCGCATCGCATCGACCGCGGCGTACAAGTCTGCCTTGGTCGCCGGCTGCTGGTCTGACGAGAGCGGCCGCACAGGCGGCGCCGTCTTTCCCACCGACGCGCTGTCGCTCTGAGTCCCAGGTCGCTCGTCCACGCCCCAGAGACTGCCACAACCGGCTCGCCAGCGACAACGAAACCCACCCCGAATGGGCTGTCAGTCACCGTATTGCCTTGTCACGGGGACCATCGGAGGCATTGGGGTCCGTTGCGCGGTGCTGGCGCCGGCGCTCAGATGAGACGTTCGGCCCGTGCCCACTCGTGGACGCGGGCCATCCCCTCCTCGATCGAAACCCGCGGTTGGTAGCCCAGCATCTTCTGGGCCTTCTCGATCGAATAGGTGCCGGGCCGATTGAGCAGCCACATCGTTCCGGCCGACAGATCGGTTTTCTGGCCCAAACGGCGCAGCAGCGAGCCGAGGAGTTCGGCGGCCGGTGCGGCCACCCGGATCGGCAGCGTGTGGATCGTGCCGTCACTCATGCTCGCCATCCGGCCGAAGAAATCGGCGCACCGCACACCTTTGCCGTCGGTGATGTTGAAAATCTGGCCCACCGCGTCATCGGATGACACGGCGAGCACCATGCCGTCGACGAAGTTGTCGATGTACACCGGGGAGAAGATGCCGTTTCCGCCGTTGGGCAGCGGAAAGCCGGTCCTCTTGCGCATCTCGGCGATCGGCGAACGGACCCACACCGAGCCGGGACCCCAGACATCGCCAGGCCGGATCACGGTGACATCAATCTCGCCGGCGCCGTGCGCGGCCAGCACGACCGCCTCGGAGTTCACCTTGGTGTCGGTGTAGACGTCGCCGTTGACATGCACGGGGTAGGTCTCATCCGCACCGTCGGGGAACTCGAAGCCGTAGGCCGCCACCGAGGAAAAGTGCACGAACCGGCGGACCCCGGCGTCGATCGCCGCGCGCAGCACCCGGCTGGTGCCCAGGACGTTGACGTGCCAGGCCTGTTTCAGCGGGAACGCCGCCCCCAGCAGCGCGGCGGTGTGGATCACGGTGTCCGCCCCCTCCAGCCCCGTCGGCCCCGCCGCCCAGGTCTCGGGACGCGTGATGTCACCTGCGACCACGTCCCTGCCGGATCGGCCGCCAGATCGACACCGCGTACCACGGCGCCGAGGGCGCGGAACCGGGCCGCCATGGCGCGGCCGATGAAGCCGTTGGCTCCGGTGATGAAGATCGTGCGACCGGACAGCGAGGGCGCGGGACGGTCGAATTCGTGTTCGCTCATTGCGATTCCATTCGTTGTGGGTGTGGTCGTCTCAAACCAGCATGCTCACCGAATTCACCGGTGTCTTGACAGCAAAGGACATGACTTTGACCGCAACGGACGATCAGCGGGTGGACTGCAGCGTGATCGGCGATGCGGTCCGTTGCCACTGCGCCCTCAGCGACGCCGGGCTCGCACCGAACCACCGTTGACACGACCGGGAGAGCACGCTTTGCTCCGCATAACCCAGTTGCCGGGCCAGATGCGTGAGCGTCATGTCGCTGTCGCGCAAGTAGCGTTCGGTCACCTCCCGCCGAACGTCGTCGACAACCGCGTTGAAGTTCGTCCCCTCGGCGGCGAGTCGGCGCCGTAATGCCTTGGGGTGCAGCCGAAACTGGTCGGCAATCACCGGAACCGTCGCCGCGCCGGTCGGCAACAGCTGGCGGATCAGTTCCCGAATCGAGGAGGCCATTGTCGGCCGTTGCCGGTCGATGACGGTGTCGAGATATTCGAGCACGACACGATGCGCCAGCTCGTCTCTGACCAGGGGGCGCTGCAGGTCCTCGCTCGGCAACCGGAATCCGCCCCTGTGCGACCCGAAGCGAGGTGTGCACGCGAAGTAGCGCAGGTAGTCTTCCCGCGGGGTCAGCGCCGGGTGCGGAAGGTCGACCACGGTGGGCGCATACCCGGCACCCAGCAGAAAGCGCAGCACCCGCAACATGACTCCCAGCGACAACTCGGTGGTCTGTGGGTGCGCCGGCGGGTGCGCGATCAGGATCTTGAACTCCAGGAATGAGGCTTCACCGCCGGGCTCGCGGCTCATCGTCGCGGCGATCGCGGGGCTGTAGGCGGCGAGGTAGTGCTCGAAAGTGTCGAGTGCCTCGGCAACCGATTTCGAGGTCCGCGCCGCCACCCCGACCGGCCCCAGGATCTCGATGCCTTGGCGTTCGGCCAGCCGACGGCCGAAGTCAGGTGTTTTCGTCACTGCCGCAGCGGATTCGACCGCGTGGATCAGCGCCAGATAGGTGATAAATGCGTCGAATCGGCCGACATCGGACCGCTTCACGCCAGCGCGGGCGAGCAGCGCCTCGGGATCCGCCCCGAGTTCGCTCACCAGCGCCGGATAACCGGTCAACGCGGTGCCACGGATCACCGACACGTCCTTTACAGTCAAGCATCCGTTCCCCGCCGTCAAGGCCCGATGGCCCCAGCGGATCGACCGCGAAATCGACTACGCGGTTATCCGGGCACCGGTCCGCTCGGCCCGGCGGGCCAGCCCGCGGACCAGAATGCGCAGCATCCTGGTGGTGATCAACGTCGAGCCGGGCAGCTGGGAACGGTACTGCGCCTCCCAGGTGATCGTGCAGCCTCCGGAGGAGTCCGGCTCGACGGTGACGAACGCGTGGTAGCGGTTCAGACCGGGCGCCCCCTTGGCGCGGTATTCGAAGCGGTAAGGCGCCTCGGCGGCGACCACCCGCTCGACCACCGACATCCCGGCCGGGCCGCCGCTGAGCCGCCGGACCAGGCCGACACCGTCGGTATCGCCGGTGCTGAGCACCTCGGAGCGCTGGAACGGAGTCCACTGGGCCATGGACTCGTGGTCGGCCAACACCGTCCACACCTGTTCGGGCGACGCCGCACAGCGGGCGACCGCGCGGGCCCGGGTAACGGGTGGTTCTTTTTCGGTGAAGCCGAGTTCGATCAGGTTGAACGGGTCGGCGCGGTGCCGATGCCCCTTGCTCCCATGAAACAGCAGCTCGATCGAGAAGCCCATCGGATCATTGACATAGCTGGCATGCCACCAGCGGTCCAGCAGGGTGGACTTGGTGCTGTTCGGGTGTATCCCGTGGTGCTGCCCCTTGGCGACGAGCGCGTCGAGGCTCGCCCGGTCCTGAGGTCCCAGCGCGACGTTGAGGATGCCGATGTCGCTGATGTGGTAGCCGGCCGGCCATGGCTTGCCGACCGGGTCGAGGTACTGCACCACCTCGAGCAGGCTGTCACCGGCGCGCACCACGAAGGATTCGCGATCTGCCCCGGCCAAGCCCCACAGCTGCTCGTGCTCGGGGTAGTGCAGCCGGTAGTCGACTTCGGGCAGCCCCATCACGTCCACCCAGGTTCGCCGCGCCTCGGCCAGGTCCGGCACCGACAGGGTGGCGAAGCGGGCGACCGCCGGCGATCCGGTGGGGCGCGCCGCCATGCCGGCAACCACAGGGTCCGCCTCCAGGATCTCCAGCAGGGTTCCATCGGGATCCTTGACACAGACCCGGCGAGAACCGGGCTCCCCCATGGGCTCGGTGAGCGGGGGCACGCGGCGGCGAGTGAGATTCCCCAGCGTCGCGTCGAAGTCGGTGACGTGGAAGCCGAGCATCGTGTAGCCGATGTCGCACGGGCGCCAGTCCTGCGGAATCGGACGCGGGTGCGGCTTGGAAAACTCGAACAGCTCCAGCTGGAAGCCGGGTTTGCCGTCCAGCAGCCACCAGCACACGCTGGTGGCGCCCGGCACGCCCTGGACGTCCTCGGAGCCCAGCGCCGGGATGAACATGTGGGTACCGCCGGCCTCGGTGAGGCCGAAGATGTCGCGGTACCAGCGCTGGGAGTGCTGGATGTCGCGAACGCTGAGCGCGATCTGGACAAGGGGAAGGGTGGTGGTCATCTCGGGGTCCTCAGGCTAATGACTTGGCGGCGGCGATGATCCGTTCCGCGTTGGGCAGGACGGCGTACTCCAGGTGTGGCGCGAATGGGATGGTCTGCTCGACCGCCACCCGCGCGTAACGGGCGCTGGTCCCGGCTTCCAGCAGCAGCGCGGCGACCTCGCCGGTGAGCCCGCCGCGAAGGTAGTCCTCGTCGGCGACGACCACCCGGCCGGTCCGGCTCACGTGCTCGACGATGGCCTCCTTGTCCAGTGGGGCCAGGGTGCGCAGGTCCAGCACGGTGGCCTCGATGCCGTCGGCGGACAGTCGCTCGGCCGCCTCGAGGCAGCGATGCACGCCGACGCCCACCGACACCAGCGTCAGGTCTGACCCGTCGCGTCGAATTGCCGCCTGGCCGAACGGAATCGGCTCGACCCGGTCGGGCACCTCGCCGCGGACACCGGCTGCGGGCTGCACGTCGGTCAGGTCGACCGTGGACCGCTGGTCACCACCGAGGTAGTCCAGGATCTGCTGATCGAGCAGCTTGGGGGTGAGGAAAACGGTGAACTCGTCGCTGCGCACGGCCGACAGCATCAGGCCCGCCGCGTCGGCCGGCGTGGAGGGCACGACGACCTCGGTCGACGGGTAGGACGCCAGGGTGCCCCACAGCGTCTGCTCGTGCTCGCCGCCGTCGGCGTACCAGCCGCCGACCCCGGCCCGTAGCACCATGGGCACGTTCCAGCGGCCACCGGAGAAGTCCTTGAACTTCGAGCCCGCGTTGATGATCGCGGACCAGCCGACGGTGCCGAAGTCGATCATGTACAGCTCGACGACCGGACGCAGCCCTGCCATCGCCGCACCGACTCCGGCGTACATGAACGCCTGTTCGGAGATCGGGGTGTCGCGCACCCGGTCGGGTCCGAATCGACTCAGCAGCACCCGGCGCAGGATCTGGACGTCTTCGCCCCAGGTGAGCACCCGCGGATCGGCGGCCATCGCCTGCCCGAGTGCGTGGTCGACGGCCTCGTCGTAGCGCATGATGGTCATCGGTCTGCTCCTGTCTTGATGCCGAAGCCGGCCCGCTTGCCGACGCGGGCGCGTGCTTCGGTCATGGCGGCGAGCACCTCGGCTCGCTCCTGGGCTTCGATGGCGGTTGCGGCGTCCGCGCTGATCAAGGACCGGCCCCGGCGGACGGGATCCTTGCCGGCAGTGCGGCCCACGTCGTAGGCGAACCGCGCGGCGCGCTTGCCGATGCCGGCCATGGCGCTCAGTTTGTCTGTGCGCGAACCGCTTTCGGTGGCGGTCAGCCCGGAACGCAGCTCCGGCACCCAGACCGACAGCTGCTTGCGGGGGGCACGCAGCAGGCCGACCAGCGGATCGCCTTCGAAGTGGCCGCCGGGCCGGTGGCAGGTGACGTAGAGGAAGCCGGATCCGTTGCCGGAGCGGGCACGCTCGATGAGCCGCCCCGCCGCTGCGTGCACGTCGGCGACCTTGTGTCCGGCGGCGCTGGCGACCTCGAGTCCAAAGCCGCGTGCTCGGCTGATCGGGTCGGCACCGGTCTGGTCCTTGGAGTAGGTCGTGATGCCCCATTTGTTGTCTTTGCAGACGAACACCACGGGCAGGTTCCACGCCACGGCCATGTTGTAGGCCACCATCAGCATTCCCTGGTTCATCGCGGCCTCCCCGTGGAAGGCGATCGCGACGCTGCCCGGGTGCAGCCGGGTGTGCGCGATCGCATGTCCGACAGCCAGCGGGCCGGCGGCACCGACGATGCCGCCAGCTCCGGCGCGCAGATCGGGGTCGAAGATGTGCATGTGCCCCGCCATGCCGCTGGCGATGCCCTGGTCGGAGCCCAGCACTTCGAGCATCAGGGCCTGCAGGTCGATGCCCCGACCCACCAACGGCGCGGTGTTGCGGTGGTCCAACGCCAGGGTGTCGAATTCGAATAGCTGGGTGAGGATGCCGGCGACGATGCCCTCTTCGCCGATGGCGGAGTGGTATTCGCCGGGAACCAGCCCCTCCTGCCACGCCTCGACCAGGGCCTCTTCGGCCAGACGCATCCGCACCATCATCCGGTAGACGCGGGCGGCGTCGATGGGGCTCATTCTGCGCGTTCCTTTCTTTCGTGTCTTTCGTGGAATCCGTTGGTGCCTAGGCTCGGATCTCAAATGAGGCCCTCATGGCGGGCCCATTCTTTGGATCGGGCCATCCCCTCGTGATAGGAGACGACCGGCTTGAATCCCAAGCGGTCACGGGCCTTGTCGTTGGAGACGACATAGCGGCGGTTGAGCATGTGCAGCAGGGCCGGGCCGAGTTCGCTGCTCATACCGAGTCGACGCTGGATGCGGCCGATGGCTCCCAGAGCCGGTGCACCGATCCGGATCGGCACCGAGCGGACCTTTGCGCCGGTCCAGGACGCGACCTCGCCGAAGTACTCCTGGCAGCTAACCGCCAGCTCCTCGCCGAGGTTGAAAACCTCCCCGGCGATGCCCTCGGTGGCCAGGACCAGCACCATGGCGTCGACGAAGTTGTCGATGTAGATCACGTCGAACACGCCGGAGCCCCGTTCCGGCAAAATCAGCTGGTTGGCCTTGGCCATCGCGATCGGCTCGCGGATCCACACCGAGCCGGGGCCGTAGACGTCGGCGGGACGCACGACCACCATCTCCATGCCGCGGTTGGCGTTGGCGAGCGCGACCAACTCGGAGTTGGTCTTGGTGTCGACGTAAGTGCTCAGGCCGGCGGTCACCCTGGTCGGGTAATCCTCGGTCACGTGGTCGGGAAAATCCCACCCGTACGCGGCGATCGAGCTCAGGTGCACGAACCGGCGCACCCCCGCGTCGACCGCGGCGTCGATGACCTTCTTGGTCCCGAGCACGTTGACGTCCCAAGCGGTTTCGACCGCAACCACGGTGCTCACCAACGCCGCCAGGTGCACGACCGCGTCGACGCCGTCCAGTGCCGATGCCCAAGCGGCCGGGTCGGCAGTGCTGCCGGCGATGATTCCGTTGGCGGGATCTGCGACCAGGTCGACGCCGGTCACCCTCGCGCCGAGCTGGCGTAGCCGGGCCGCGAGGTTTGCGCCGATGAAGCCGTTGGCTCCGGTGATGAAGATCTTGCGCTGGGCGAAAAACGGTGCGGGACGCGCAGATTGGTCGGTGCTCACGATGGGTTTCCATTCGCTGTGGACGTTGTTGTTAGCCCTTAGCCTGCCCGTCCGGGCCGTCGATGTATTGACAGCAAGGGACGCCTACTTGACCCGAGGGGACGCACATGCGATCGAGGCACCTGCCACCCAGCGATGAGGCGCCGAGCACGGCCATCGAAAACCCGCGGATCACCACCGGCACCACGGCGATGCCCGGCGGCCGCAAACACCCCACCCCTAGGCCAGGCGTGCGGGTTCCGCCGCGGGCTTCCGATCGCCGAACGTCCCTTACGGTCAAGCGTTTGTCCCTTACCGTCAAGACATCAGGGAGCGCCGCAGGCACGGTTGGAGTCGACAGCCCCGCCATATCCCGAAAGGACCCCACCATGACCCTGGCGACCGCACCCGCACCGGCGACCACCGCAACTGGCGCCCCGTTGCCCCTGGTGGCCCTGCCGCAGGGCGAACTGCTGACCGTCAACGAACACGACGTACCCCTGGTGCACGACGCCCTCGGCCCCGGCGTGCACTTCAAACCCCTGCGCCTGGACATCGAGAACGGCGAATGGCTGGTACTGGCCACCTTCGAACCCGGCGCCACCGTGCCGCTGCACTACCACACCGGCACCGCCGAGGTCTACACGCTCTCCGGCTGCTGGCACTACCTCGAGTACCCCGACCAGCTGCAAACCGCCGGCTCCTACCTCTACGAGCCGGGCTCGTCGGTGCACACCTTCGTCACCCCCACCACCAACACCGAAGACACCGTCTTCCTGGTCCGCGTGCAAGGCGCCAACATCAACTTCACCGACGACGGCCAGTTCGACTCCATCCTCGACGCCGCCCTGATCGCCCACGTGACCCAACTGAAGGCCGAAGAGCAAAACCTCGGACCGATCAACTACATCGGCGGCGGCGCCGCCGGCCACACCACCAAGGAGGCCTGACACCCAGCAGTTCTCCCGCCAGACCCGAACCGTAGATCCCGGCGCGGCCGAGCCACTCGAGCCGCGCCGGGATTCACCGTGGGCGGTCCGGCCACGATCACCGCTCGGTGCTCACGTTACGAATTCGAGCAATCTCAATGCAGATCAGGACAATTCACGCCGGGCCTGTCCGCACGACCCTAGCGGCGTGCCAAACAGGTTTAACCACATAGCATCTGCATATCCGATGCACATGATCACCGGCCGGCAGTGCACGAAATGGTCATCCACTAGGCGCGTCACCACACGCAATCAGCAAGTAAGCAAAGAACTTTGGCTATAACCGCGACGCGGTATATCGCCTGAAGTTACAGTGACGGTGCCCGGCTCATGGTGGTCGTCGAAGCGCACACCGGATTGTGATGATCTTCTGGAGGTTTCGAATGTCGTTGGTGATCGCAGTACCCGAACTGGTGGAGGCTGCGGCAACCGAGCTGGCCGGAATCGGCTCGGCACTGGGTCAGGCCACCGCGGGCGCGGCAGCCCCAACCGTGAACATCCTGGCCGCCGCAGAGGACGAGGTGTCGGCGGCGATCGCGGCGGTGTTCTCCGGGCATGCCCAGGCCTACCAGGCCGCCAGTGCCCAAGCCCAGGTTTTTCAACGGCAATTCGCACGGGCCCTGGCCGCCGGGGCGACCTCGTATGCAGGCGCCGAGTCCGCCGCCGCAGCGGCGTTGGCCAACCCGGCCCAAGTGGTGCCCCAGGATCTGCTAGGGGCGATCAACGCACCCGTGCTGGCGCTTACCGGGCGCCCGTTGATCGGCAACGGCGCCAACGGCGCCCCGGGCGGCTGGCTGCTCGGCGACGGTGGTGCGGGCGGCTCGGGTGCGCCCGGTAAGGCCGGCGGGGCCGGTGGGGCGGCCGGGTTGTGGGGCTCCGGCGGCGCCGGCGGGGCCGGCGGCAGTACCAGCAGCGGAGTTGCTGGGGCCGGGGGTGCGGGCGGGGCCGGCGGCTGGCTGCTGGGCACCGGTGGCGCCGGCGGAGCCGGCGGATTCAGCGGGATTTTAGCCCCCGGAACGGGTGGGGTCGGGGGGGCCGGCGGGACCGGCGGACTTCTGGGGGGCGGGGGGGTCGGCGGCGCCGGCGGGACGGCACATTCAGTTTCCACCGGGGTGCCGGTGGGGCCGGTGGAGCGGGTGGATTGTTGTCCGGGCTGGTCGGCGCCGGTGGCGGCCACGGCGGCGCCGGCGGAATGACAATAGGTAATTCTGAGGCTGGTGGTGCCGGTGGGGCCGGTGGCGATGCCGGGCTGCTCGGCGGGCCGGGTGGGGCCGGCGGCACCGGCGGGCCTGGCCCTTATAGCCAAGCTCACGGCGGAGCGGGTGGGGCCGGTGGGAATGCCGGATTGCTGTTCGGCAGCGGCGGCATCGGCGGCACGGGCGGATTTGGGAGCGCCAGCGCCGGGGACGGAGGCACGGTGGAAGCGCCGGGCTGCTGCTCTCGGGCGCCGGAGCCGGTGGCGCCGGCGGGTTCGGCGTGAGCGGCCCCGGCGGTGCCGGCGGGCGTGGCGGTGACGCCGGCTGGCTAGGCGATGGCGGCGCCGGGGGCACCGGCGGAATTGCCCAGCGCGATGACGGCGGCGCCGGCGGGGCGGGCGGCGCCGCCGGACAGCTGTCGGGTGGCGGCGGCGCCGGCGGCCAAGGCGGCCAAGGCAACGTCGGCGGCACCGGCACAGGCACCGGCGGTGACGGCGGGGCCGGCGGCGACGCCGTGCTGATCGGCAACGGCGGCAACGGCGGCAACGGCGGCAACGGCGGCAACGGCGGCACCGATGACACCGGCGCACCCGCCGGCAGCCCCGGCGCCGGCGGCAACGGCGGAATTCTGCTCGGCGCAGACGGAAACGACGGGCTGGGCTAGCAACCCCAATCTCGATCGGCGCGCGAACCCACGCTGATCAGGCTGCCGGGCGGATGTGCCCCGGATCACCGATATGTCCCTTGCTGTCAAGCACTTGTCCCCTGGCGTCAAGATTTGGGGTCTCCTGGCGGGCACAGTTGGAGTCATCAAGCCCAACACTCCCGAAAGGCTCCACCATGACCCTCATGACCGCCCCCGCTCCGGCTGCCACCGCCACCGGCGCACCGCTGCCGCTGGTAGCTCTGCCCCAGGGTGAGCTGCTCACCGTCAACGCCAACGACATTCCGCTGGTTCGCGATGCCCTCGGTGACGGCGTGCACTTCAAGCCGCTGCGCCTGGACATCGAGAACGGCGAGTGGGTGGTGCTGGCGACGTTCGCGCCCGGTGCGCGGATCCAGCTGCACTACCACACCGGCACCGTCGACGCCTGGACCATCAGCGGCTCCTGGCACTACATGGAATACGCCGACCAGCCGCAGACCGCCGGCTCCTACCTGTTCGAGCCCGGCTCCTCGGTGCACACGCTCGCCTGCCCGGCAACCAACACCGAAGACACCGTGGTCCTGTTCCGGGTCAGCGGCGCCAACGTCAACTTCACCGACGACGGCCAGTTCCACTCCATCCTGGACGCGGCCCTGATTGCGCACTTGACCGGTCAACTCGCCGAGGCGCAGGGGCTCGGTCCGATCACCTACATCGGTGGCGGCGCCGCCGGCATCACCGCGGGTGGTGCGTGATGCGTGCGGTTTTGATGCAGGACTCCCAGCTGCAGGTCGCCGAGGTGCCCGAGCCGGTGCCCGGCCCCGGCGAGGTGCTGGTCGATGTGCTGGCCTGTGGCATCTGCGGATCGGACCTGCACTGCGCGGCCCACGGCCCGGAATTCAACGCGGCCACCCAGGCCGCGGGTGGATTCGACATGATGGATCTCAGCCGTCCGGTGGTATTCGGACACGAGTTCGTAGGCCGCATTGCGGCCTACGGACCCGACACCGACCAACGCATCCCGGTCGGCCGCCGCGTGGTCTCGGCACCGTTTCTGCTCCGCGAGCAGAAGGTGACCCTGGGCTTCGCCGGCCCTGCGGCACCCGGCGGCTACAGCGAGCGCATGCTGCTGTCCGAACCACTGCTGATCGAGGTGCCCGATCACGTGCCGACCGAGGTCGCCGCACTGACCGAACCACTGGCGGTGGCCTACCGCACGGTGGCCCGCGTCGACACCACCACCGACGACGTCGCCCTGGTGGTCGGGTGCGGACCGATCGGGCTCGCCGTCATCGCGGTGGTCAAGATGAAAGGCGTCGGCCCCATCGTCGCGTCGGACTTCTCTCCCGAAAGGCGGTCCCTGGCAGCACAACTCGGTGCCGACGTGGTCCTCGACCCGAACGAGAACTCCCCGTTCGAGGCCTTCATGGCGGCCGCAGTCACCGACGACCCGGCACGAATGGCACCCGCGCACACCGTGTTCGGACAGTTGCCGTTTCGTCCCACCGTCGCGTTCGAATGCGTCGGCGTCCCCGGCCTGATCCAGCAGCTCATCGCCGGTGTCCCGCCCGGCACTCGGATCGGCGTGGCGGGCATCAACATGAGCTCGGATCACTTCGAGCCCGCCCAATGCATCGCCAAGGAACTCGACATCCGCTTCTCGCTGTACTACACGCTCGACGAGTTCGCGCAGACCTTCGCACACCTGGCCGTCGGCGATTTCGACGTGGCCCCGCTGCTGACCGGGACCGTCGCGTTAGAAGGCGTCGCCGACGCCTTCGAGCGGCTCCGGAACAACCCGCACGACGCGAAGATCCTGCTCGACCCGACGCGCTGAACACCCCGTCCCCTCTCCCGAGAAAGCTCCGACAAAATGCGCGCCCTCACCAGTCTCGACAGCATGTTTCTTGCCGCCGAAGATGGTCGAACCGTCACCAATGTGTCCAGCCTGGCGGTCATGGACCGCACCGATGAGTCCGGTAAGGAACTCACCCGGGCGGACATCGCCGAACTGTTGGCCGACCGCCTGCACCTACTGCCCCCGCTGCGCTGGCGGCTGGCCACCGTTCCGCTCGATCTGGGCCACCCGTGGTGGGTGGAGGGCGAGGTGGACCTCGACTTCCACGTCCGCGAGACGGCGGTGGTGGCCCCGGGCGACCGGGCCGCACTCGAGACGTTGGTCGCTCGGCTGTCGGCCCATCCGATGGACCGCTCCCGCCCGCTGTGGGAGGTGTATCTGATCCAGGGTCTGCAAGACGACAAGGTCGCACTGCTGACCAAGCTGCACCATGCCGCGGTGGACGGGATGTCGGGCGGGGAGGTGCTCAACGTAATGTTCGACACCACGCCGCAGGGGCGGGTGCTGCCACCGGCCCCGCGGTACCGACCTGAGAAAGAGCCCGACCAACTCGGGATGTTGGCGCGCACCATCGTGGGCATGCCACGCCGCCAATGGCAGTCCGCGGGCGCGGCTCGGCGCACGCTGACCCATTTGGATCAGATCGCAACCCTGCGCTCGATACCCGGCGTGGCGGCGGTGGGGAGCGCGATGCGACGAGCCCAAGCACCCATCCGCAGGGGGCCATCGGCACCCAGCCCCGCGACGGTGACCGCGCCCAGACTGGGTTTCAACGGCAAGATCTCCCCGCATCGACGGGTGGCGCTGACCAGCTTGCCGCTCGAGGACGTCAAGGAGATCAAGACCCACTTCGAGGCGACGGTCAACGATGTCGTCGTCACCCTGTGCGCCGGTGCCCTGCGCCGCTGGCTCGCCGATCGCGGTGAACTTCCCGAACAGCCGCTGGTGGCGGCGATCCCGGTGTCGGTTCGCGCCGAAGCCGAGTTCGGAACGTATGGCAACAAGGTGGGCACCATGCTGGCGGCATTGCCGACCGACGTGACCGATCCGGCGATTCGCCTGCAGCGGTGCCGCAAGGAGCTGCGTGCGGCCAAACGCCGCAATGAGGCGGTGCCGGCCTCGTTGATGCGCGATGCCAATGATCTGGTCCCGCCGGTGCTGTTCGGGCCGGCGATGCGCGCGATGACGGCCGTCGCGGCCAGCGACGCGCTCTCTCCGGTCGCCAACCTCGTCATCTCCAATGTGCCGGGCCCCCGGTCGCCGCTCTACTGCGCGGGCCGACGGGTTTGCGAGCACTACCCGGTGTCCACGATCAGCGACAGCCTAGGCCTGAACGTCACGGTCTTCAGCTACACCGATCGTTTGGAAATCGGCTTGGTGGGTGACCGCTATCTGGTCAAGGACCTGGACCGCCTCGCCGATGCGTTCGGCGCGAAACTCGCTGTGCTCGAGCAGAGCGTGCGCAAGCCCCGAGGAGGCCGCAAATGAGACGGCTCAGCAGCGTTGATGCCCAATTCTTCGCGATGGAGGACGGCCGCAACCATTCTCACGTCTGTCAGCTCACCATCGTCGAGGCCACCACCACGGATGGCCTGCGACTGGACGGGCAGCGGATCCGCGGCCTGTTGGCCCAGCGCATCGACCTGATGCCGCCGTTGCGCTGGCGGGTGCGTGAGGTCCCGTTCGGCATCGACTATCCCGTGCTGGTGCAGGACGACACATTCGATCTGGATTCGCATCTCTGGGAAAGCGCGCTCCCCGCACCCGGGGATGACGAACAACTCGGCCGGGCCGTCGCCGATATCGCGTCGAGGCCGCTGGATCGGGCTCGACCGCTGTGGGAACTCCACGTGATCCACGGCCTGGCCGGCGACCGCGTCGCGCTGGTGACCAAGTTGCACCACAGCGTGATCGACGGGGTCTCGGGCATGGAGTTGCTGGGCGCGTTGCTGGACACCGTTCCCTTCCCGGACGCCGGGCCGGACCTCGAAAAACCCCCGACCGGCACCGCGATCGGCGACGCACCCAGTGACGCCGGGCTGCTGGCGCGCGCGCTCGCCTCGTTGCCCGTTCAGCCCGCGCGAATGGTGCGGGGTCTGCCGCCCATGCTGCGCCATATCGATCAACTCCCCACCATGCGCCACCTGCCCGGTGCCGCCGTGATCGCCAAAGTCGCCGACCGCGCCGAACGGCTCGCCACCCGCAACAAAGACGGTCGCAATCTGCAGCACCCTCGGGCCGCTGCCCCGAAAGTCTCCTTCGGCGGCAGGATTTCGGCACAACGGCGATTCGCATTCGGGTCGTTGCCGCTAGACCAGATCAAGGCCGCCAAGTTCGCCGTGCCCGGCGCAACCGTCAACGATGTCGTGGTCGCCGTGTGCGCCGGGGCCTTACGGCGACGCATGATCGCTCGGGGCGACGACGTGGCGACTCCCCTGGTTGCCATGGTGCCGGTGTCGGTGCGCACCGGCGAGCGACAGTACGGCAACCAGATCTCCTCGATGATCGTGCCGATTCCCACCGACCAGGCCGATGCCCGCGCCCGGCTGATCTCCGCCCACCAGGTCATGCGGGCGGCCAAGGAACGGCACCGCGCCATCCCCGCCAAGCTGCTCACCGAGGCGAACCACACCGTTCCCCCGGCGCTGCTGACCCGGGCCGCCCGGGTGATCTCGATGACCACCGGCTCGGGTTGGATAAGGCCGCCATTCAACGTGACGATCTCGAACATCCCGGGATCGCCGGACCCGCTGTACTGCGCGGGAGCCCGGGTGGTGTCCCAACACCCGGTGAACGTCCTGCTCGACGGGATGGGCCTGAGCATCACCCTGCTCAGCTACCAGGACCGGCTTGACTTCGGGCTCACCGCCGATCGCGAATTGCTGCCCGACGTCTGGCACCTCGCCGACGAACTGGCGGCCGAACTGAGTGCCCTGGCCGCCGAGGTTGGCGCGCCGAGGAATCCGGTGGCCGATGGTGCACCCACGGGTACGACGGGCCGGCCAACGGCCAAACCCGGTGCGATCCCCCGCTGAACGAACTTGGTGGGCGCGGACGGTATCGAACCGCCGACCGCTGGTGTGTAAAACCAGAGCTCTACCACTGAGCTACGCGCCCTATGCACGCCGCAGGATACACGCCCGAGACGTCAACACCCAAAAATCTTGGCCCGCTCAGGCCTGTAATGCCGCCAACGCATCCGTCCACAGCCGCTGATCGCGGGCCTCACCGGGCTGCTTCATCTCGGCGAACCGAATGATCCCCACCCGGTCGACCACGAAAGTCCCGCGGTTGGAGATGCCGGCTGTGTCGTTGAACACACCGTAGGCCTGGCTGACCGCGCCGTGCGGCCAGAAATCCGACAGCACCGGGAAGGTGAATCCGCTTTGGGTGGCCCAGATCTTGTGGGTGGGTGGTGGCCCCACCGAAATCGCGACCGCCGCGGTGTCGTCGTTCTCGAACTGCGGCAGATGGTCACGTATCTGGTCCAACTCGCCCTGACAGATCCCGGTGAAGGCCAGCGGGAAGAACACCAGCAGCACGTTCTTGGCGCCGCGGTAGTCGCTGAGCGTGACCGGCTGCTGATTCTGGTCGCGCAGCGTGAAGTCCGGAGCGGTGGCTCCGACTTCAAGCATCAGCGCTTCCCGGCCCGCGACTTGGGCTGGACCAGCCGACTGGCAGCCCAGTTACCCAGGTTGACCGAGGACGTCGGCATCAGCCCCGCGGTGGGGGCCGACTCCGCGATGTCGGCCGGCAGCACGTGGCCGGGCTGGCCGGTCTTGGGTGTCAACACCCAGATCACGCCATCCTCGGCAAGCGGGCTGATTGCGTCCATCAGAGTGTCGACCAGATCCCCGTCGCTGTCTCGCCACCACAGCAGCACGACGTCGACCACCTCATCGGTGTCTTCATCGAGCATTTCGCTGCCGCAGGCTTCCTCGACGGCAGCGCGGATCTCATCGTCGGTATCTTCGTCCCAGCCCCACTCCTGGACGACTTGGTCTCGTTGGATGTCCAGTTTGCGAGCGTAGCTCGGGGCGTGATCCGCCGCGACCACCGTGGAACCTCCCTTTTCCTTCACACAAAGTGCGATTCGCACTATCGTCGCACAAACATGATCGAACCAATACGGCTACCTCAGTAGGAAGCCATGCAAAGCTTCAAAGCCTTGGTCTTGGTGTCGTTGAGCTGATCGACTCTTCTGTTGAACTCCCCCGTCGGCGCATGCGTGCCGATCGCGTTGGCCACCGAACGCGCCGCGTCCGTGTAGGCGTTGAACGCGTCGCGCATATCCGGTGACAGCGCCTCGTTGAGTGCGCTGGAAACCGAAGAAGCGCTGTTGTTGAGCGCTTCGATGGCCGGGCCTTCGGTCGGGCCGGTGCTGCGTCCGGCATTGAACGCGCCGACGAACTCGTTCACCTTGTCGATGGCTTCCTTGCTGGTGGTGGCGAGGGTTTCGCACGAGGTGCGAATCGCCTTGGTGGTCAGCGACTGTTGCCGCTGGGACTCGCGCACGCTCGAAGTCGCCGCGGAGGCCGAAATCGACAGCGATACCGATGAGCGGTAGGCCGGAGCCACCTTGGTGTCCGGGGTGGCCGTGCCGTCGGTGACGCTGGTGCATCCCACGATGCCCATCAGCAGCACCGCGATGCAACCGAGTGCCTGGGCACCTCGCCGGGCGCGCGAACCAGAGAAAGCCCCCCGTGCCGGCGAGGAACGGCACGCCATCCGATGAGCACGGCTAGTGACGTTACCGGGTCGGGGCTCGGACTGGCTTCAACGCATCCAATTCGTTGTCACAGCGGCCATCGGAGCCATCTCACGGCATCGACCGGACGGCGGCTATCTACTCGAAACGTCGGTGCGGCACGATAGGAAGACGATCACCCCACCCGATAGCCCGCCGACTACAGGAGCGGAAGTTTGACCACCGAGTTCGTCCGCCACGATCTTGCCAAAACCTCAAGCAGCGCAAGCGAACCCGACCGCGTTCGGGTCATTCGCGAAGGCGTGGCGTCCTACCTGCCCAATATTGACCCCGAGGAAACTTCGGAATGGCTGGAGTCATTCGACGCACTCTTGGAGCACTCCGGACCGGCGCGGGCGCGCTATTTGATGCTGCGACTGCTCGAGCGGGCGGGCGAACAACGCGTCGCCATCCCGTCATTGACCTCAACGGATTACGTCAACACCATCCCCACCGAGTTGGAGCCATGGTTTCCCGGCGATGAGGATGTCGAGCGCCGCTACCGGACCTGGATCAGGTGGAACGCGGCAATCATGGTGCACCGCGCACAACGCCCGGGCGTCGGCGTCGGTGGCCACATCTCGACCTACGCTTCGTCCGCGGCCCTCTACGAGGTCGGCTTCAACCACTTCTTCCGCGGCAAATCGCATCCCGGCGGCGGAGACCAGGTGTTCATCCAGGGCCATGCCTCCCCCGGCATTTATGCCCGCGCGTTCCTGGAGGGACGACTCAGCGCGGATCAGCTTGACGGCTTCCGGCAGGAGCACAGCCACCCCGGTGGCGGGTTGCCTTCCTACCCGCACCCACGGCTGATGCCCGACTTCTGGGAATTCCCGACCGTGTCGATGGGCCTGGGTCCGCTCAACGCCATCTACCAGGCGCGGTTCAACCACTACCTGCACGACCGCGGCATCAAGGACACCTCCGATCAGCACGTGTGGTGCTTCCTGGGTGACGGCGAGATGGACGAGCCGGAAAGCCGCGGACTGGCCCACATGGGCGCGCTGGAAGGCCTGGACAACCTGACCTTCGTGATCAACTGCAATCTGCAACGCCTGGACGGCCCGGTCCGCGGCAACGGCAAGATCATCCAGGAGCTGGAGTCCTTCTTCCGCGGCGCGGGCTGGAACGTGATCAAGGTGGTCTGGGGCCGCGAATGGGATGCGCTGCTGCACGCCGACCGCGACGGCGCGCTGGTGAACCTGATGAACAGCACCCCCGACGGCGACTACCAGACCTACAAGGCCAACGACGGCGCCTACGTGCGCGACCACTTCTTTGGCCGCGACCCCCGGACCAAGGCCCTGGTGGCCAACATGAGCGACCAGGAGATCTGGAACCTCAAGCGTGGCGGCCACGACTACCGCAAGGTCTATGCCGCCTACCGCGCCGCCGTCGACCACAAGGGTCAGCCGACGGTGATCCTGGCCAAGACCATCAAGGGCTATTCGCTTGGCGCGCACTTCCAGGGCCGCAATGCCACGCACCAGATGAAAAAGCTTGCCCTCGCCGACCTCAAGCGGTTCCGGGATTCGATGCGCATCCCGGTCAGCGATGCCCAGCTCGACGAGGACCCCTACCTGCCGCCCTACTACCACCCGGGCTCGGACGCCCCGGAGATCCGGTACATGCTTGACCGGCGCCGCACCCTGGGCGGGTTCCTGCCCGAGCGCCCGACCAAGGCCAAGACCCTGACCCTGCCCGGCCCCGACGCCTACAAGGTGCTCAAGAAGGGGTCCGGACAACAAGAGGTCGCCACCACCATGGCCCTGGTCCGTACCTTCAAAGAACTGTTGCGCGACAAGAACATTGGGAATCGGATCGTCCCGATCATTCCCGACGAGGCCCGCACCTTCGGGATGGACTCCTGGTTCCCGTCGCTCAAGATCTACAACCGCAATGGGCAGCTGTACACCGCCGTCGACGCGGAACTGATGCTGGCGTACAAGGAAAGCCACGTCGGCCAGATCCTGCACGAGGGCATCAACGAAGCCGGGTCGGTGGGCTCCTTCACCGCGGCCGGCACCTCGTATGCGACCCACAACGAGCCGATGATCCCGATCTACATCTTCTATTCGATGTTCGGGTTCCAGCGCACCGGCGACAGCTTTTGGGCCGCCGCCGACCAGATGGCACGCGGGTTCGTGCTGGGTGCGACCGCTGGACGCACCACGCTGACCGGTGAGGGTCTGCAACATGCCGATGGCCACTCGCTGCTGCTGGCCGCGACCAATCCGGCGGTGGTCTCCTACGACCCGGCGTTTGCCTACGAGCTCGCCTACATCATCGAAAATGGCCTGTCTCGGATGTTCGGGGAGAACCCGGAGAACATCTACTTCTACATCACCGTTTACAACGAGCCGTATGTGCAGCCGGCCGAGCCGGAGAACTTCGATCCCGAGGGCGTGCTGCGCGGCATGTACCGCTACCGCGCGGCGACCAAACAGTGCGCGCACAAGGCTCAGCTGCTGGCCTCCGGGGTGTCGATGCCCGACGCGCTGAAGGCGGCGCAGATGCTGGCCGACGAGTGGGACGTCGCGACTGACGTGTGGTCGGTGACCAGTTGGAGCGAGCTGAACCGCGACGGGGTGTCCGTCGAACGTCACCGGCTGCGTCACCCCGGTGAACCCGCCGGTGTCGCCTACGTGACGACGGCGCTGGAAGGCACCAGCGGCCCGGTGGTCGCGGTATCGGACTGGATGCGCGCGGTGCCCGAGCAGATCCGGCCCTGGGTGCCCGGGACCTACGTCACCCTGGGCACCGACGGGTTCGGTTTCTCCGACACCCGGCCCGCCGCCCGCCGCTACTTCAACACCGATGCCGAGTCACAGGTGGTCGCGGTGCTCGAGGCGCTGGCCCGCGACGGTGAGATCGATGAGTCGGTGGCCGTCACCGCCGCCCGTCAGTACCGGATCGATGATGTGCAGGCCGCGCCGAAGCAGACCTCGGATTCCGGCGTCGCATAACCCCCGGCCGTTCGTCGCCGTGCGTCACGCCAGTGTGACGCACGGCGGCGACCGCCACGCTGGCGTGACGATCGACGCCCGGCTCGCAAAACTTTTAGCAGGTTCTTCTAGAAATCAGGCGTAGCTTTTAGGCGTGAACGACAACCAGTTTTCCGCGATCGCGCGACTTGGGTCTGCAAGATCGCCGCTGGAACTCCTGGAAACCGTGCCCGATTCCCTGCTGCGGCGGTTGAAGCAGTACTCCGGCCGGCTGGCCACCGAGGCGGTCTCGGCCATGCAGGAGCGGCTGCCGTTCTTCGCTGACCTGGAAGCCTCCCAGCGCGCCAGCGTGGCACTGGTGGTGCAGACGGCAGTAGTGAACTTCGCCGAGTGGATGCAGAATCCGCGCAGCGACGTCAGCTACACAGCGCAGGCGTTCGAACTGGTACCCCAGGACCTGACCCGACGCATCGCGCTGCGCCACACCGTGGACATGGTGCGCGTCACCATGGAGTTCTTCGAGGAAGTGGTGCCGCTGCTGGCTCGATCCGAAGAGCAGCTGACCGCCCTGACGGTGGGCATCCTGAAATACAGCCGGGATCTGGCCTTCACCGCCGCCTCGGCCTATGCCGACGCCGCCGAAGCGCGCGGCACCTGGGACAGCCGGATGGAGGCCAGCGTGGTCGACGCGGTGGTACGCGGCGACACGGGTCCCGAACTACTGTCGCGGGCGGCGGCACTGAACTGGGACACGACCGCTCCGGCGACGGTGGTCGTGGGCACGCCGGCATCGGCGCGCGACGGCTCCGACGGCAGCGAACGGGCCATCCAGGACGTCCGGGACGCCGCCGCCCAGCACGGCCGAGCGGCGCTGACCGACGTGCACGGCACCTGGTTGGTGGCGATCGTGTCCGGCCACCTGTCCCCCACCGACAAGGTCTTTAAAGACCTATTGGAGGCCTTTTCCGACGGGCCCGTGGTGATCGGCCCCACCGCCCCCATGCTGACGGCGGCCTATCACAGCGCCAGCGAGGCAATTTCCGGCATGAATGCGGTGGCCGGCTGGCGCGGAGCCCCGCGCCCCGTGCTGGCCCGGGAATTGCTGCCCGAACGAGCCCTGATGGGTGACGCGTCGGCCATCGTGGCGCTGCACACCGACGTGATGCGACCGCTGGCCGATGCCGGTCCAACGCTGATCGAGACACTGGACGCTTACTTAGATTGTGGCGGTGCTATTGAGGCCTGTGCCAGGAAGTTGTTCGTTCATCCAAACACCATCCGCTACCGACTCAAGCGGATCACCGATTTCACCGGGCGTGATCCGACTCAGCCACGCGATGCCTATGTCCTTCGAGTGGCCGCGACGGTGGGCCAACTGAACTACCCAACGCCGCCGTCGGGCGCCGCCAACAACACCATCACGCCGGTTCCACTCCCGGTCAGAAGGGGTACGGAAGGGCCATAAAGACCCGACCTGAGCCAATAGTGACCTAGAGCACAAGTCGCGGGGCGATCTCAAACATGTAGCTTACCGAGCTGTTTTGTAGGGTTCCCACAAAAACCTAAGACGAGGTTCATAATCTGTTACACCGCGCAAAACCGTCTTCACAGTGTTCTCTTAGACACGTGATTGCGTTGCTTGCGCCCGGACAAGGCTCCCAGACCCAGGGAATGCTGTCGCCGTGGCTGGAACTGCCAGGCGCGGCGGACCAGATCGCCTCCTGGTCGCAGGCCAGCGGCCTGGACCTCGCCCGCTTGGGCACCACCGCGACGACGGAGGAGATCACCGACACCGCGGTTGCTCAGCCCTTGATCGTTGCGGCCACCCTGCTGGCCCACCAAGAGCTGATCAGGCGGGGCTTGCTCAACGACCAAGAAGTGATCGTGGCCGGGCACTCGGTCGGCGAAATCGCGGCCTACGCGATCGCCGGCGTGATGGCCGCCAACGATGCTGTCTCGCTTGCCGCCACCCGCGGCGCGGAGATGGCCAAGGCGTGCGCCACCGAGCCGACCGGCATGTCCGCCCTGCTGAGCGGCACCGAGGACGAGGTGCTGAGCCGCCTCGAACAACTCGACTTGGTCCCCGCCAACCGCAACGCCGCCGGCCAGATCGTTGCCGCCGGTCGCCTAACCGCGTTGGAGAAGCTCGCCGAGGACCCACCAGCGAGGGCCCGAGTACGCGCCCTGGGGGTCGCCGGAGCGTTCCACACCCAGTTCATGGCTCCCGCGCTCGAGGGGTACGCCGCGGCGGCCGAGGCCATCGCCACCGCTGAGCCCACCGCGACGCTGCTGTCCAACCGCGACGGCAAGCCGGTCACATCTGCGGCTGCGGCGATGCAGCCTCTGGTCTCGCAGCTCACTCAGCCGGTCCGATGGGACCTGTGTACCGCGACCATCCGCGAGCACAGTGTCACGGCGATCGTGGAGTTCCCCCCGCGGGCACCCTCACCGGCATCGCCAAACGCGAACTTCGGGGGGTTCCGACGCACGCCGTCAAGTCACCCGCAGATCTGGACGAATTGGCAAACCTCTAGCCACCGGTTACGTCCAGAACCAAAGCACGTCAATTCGATTTACACACAACATATTACGAAGGGAAACAAGTCGTGGCCGTCAGTCAGGAAGAAATCATCGCCGGTATCGCCGAGATCATCGAAGAGGTCACCGGTATCGATCCGTCGGAAGTTACCCCGGAGAAGTCGTTCGTCGACGACCTGGACATCGACTCGCTGTCGATGGTTGAGATCGCCGTGCAGACCGAGGACAAGTACGGCGTGAAGATCCCCGACGAGGACCTCGCCGGTCTGCGTACCGTCGGTGACGTCGTCTCCTACATCCAGAAGCTCGAGGAAGAGAACCCCGAGGCTGCCGAGGCCCTGCGCGCCAAGCTCGAGACCGAGAACCCCGAGGCTGCCGCCAACGTCAAGGCGAGGCTGGAAGCAGAGAGCAAGTGACCAAGCCTTCCACTGCTAATGGCGGTTACCCCAGCGTTGTGGTAACCGCCGTCACAGCGACGACGTCGATCTCGCCGGACATCGAAAGCACGTGGAAGGGCCTGTTGGCCGGCGAGAGCGGCATCCACGTCCTTGATGACGAATACCTCACCAAGTGGGACCTGCCGGTCAAGATCGGTGGGCACCTCAAGGATCCGGTGGACAACCACATGGGCCGGCTGGACATGCGACGGATGTCGTATGTCCAGCGCATGGCCAAGTTCCTGAGCGGGCAACTCTGGGAGTCCGCCGGCAGCCCCGAGGTCGATCCGGACCGGTTTACCGTCGTGGTTGGTACCGGTCTGGGTGGCGCCGAGCGCATCGTTGAGAGCTACGACCTGATGAACGAGGGCGGGCCCCGTAAGGTGTCCCCGCTGGCCGTTCAGATGATCATGCCCAACGGTGCCGCGGCGGTCGTTGGTCTGCAGCTGGGCGCCCGCGCCGGGGTGATCACTCCGGTGTCGGCGTGTTCGTCGGGTTCGGAGGCCATCGCCCACGCATGGCGTCAGATCGTCATGGGTGATGCCGACGTCGCCGTCTGCGGTGGCGTCGAAGGCCCCATCGAGGCGCTGCCCATCGCGGCGTTCTCCATGATGCGGGCCATGTCCACCCGCAACGCCGAACCCGAGCGCGCCTCGCGGCCGTTCGATAAGGACCGTGATGGTTTCGTGTTCGGCGAGGCCGGTGCGCTCCTGCTCATCGAGACCGAGGAGCACGCCAAGGCCCGTGGCGCCAAGCCGCTGGCCCGGCTGATGGGTGCAGGTATCACCTCCGACGCGTTCCACATGGTGGCTCCTGCCGCCGACGGTGTGCGTGCCGGCCGGGCGATGCAGCGGTCCATGGAGTTGGCCGGTTTGTCCCCAAGGACATCGACCACGTCAACGCGCATGGAACGGCGACACCGATCGGTGATTCCGCCGAAGCCAACGCCATCCGGGTGGCGGGGTGCGAGAACGCGGCGATCTACGCGCCGAAGTCGGCACTGGGTCACTCCATTGGCGCGGTCGGCGCGCTCGAGTCGGCGCTCACCGTGCTGTCGCTGCGTGACGGAGTCATCCCACCCACCTTGAACTACGAGACACCCGATCCCGAGATCGATCTAGATGTTGTGGCAGGCGAACCGCGTTACGGCGAATTCCAGTACGCCATCAACAACTCGTTCGGCTTCGGCGGCCACAACGTGGCGCTCGCTTTCGGGCGCTACTAAGCACGGTGTCCGGCAACGAAGCAGGCCCCTAACGGCCCGAAGAGGAGCCGGACAGATACGGAAGGAATCTTCGCAACACCCATGACAGAGCTGGTTACCGGGAAAGCGTTCCCGCATGTAGTCGTCACCGGCATTGCCATGACTACTGCACTCGCAACCGACGCTGAAACCACGTGGAAGCTGTTGTTGGACAGCCAAAGCGGGATTCGCACGCTCGACGACCCGTTCGTTGAGGAGTTCAACCTGCCGGTTCGCATCGGCGGGCACCTGCTCGAAGAGTTCGACCACCAACTCACCCGGGTCGAACTGCGTCGGACGGCTTACCTGCAAAGAATGTCCACCGTCATCGGCCGCCGAGTTTGGGAGAACGCCGGATCCCCCGAGGTCGACACCAACCGTTTGGCGGTATCGATCGGCACCGGGTTGGGCTCAGCTGAGGAGCTCGTCTTCGGGTACGACGAAATGCGGGTGCGTGGGTTTCGCGCGATCTCCCCATTGGCCGTGCAGAAATACATGCCCAACGGAGCCGCGGCGGCCGTCGGTCTCGAACGCCACGCCAAAGCGGGTGTGATGACACCGGTGTCGGCGTGTGCGTCCGGTTCCGAGGCCATCGCCCGCGCCTGGCAGCAAGTCGTGCTCGGTGAGGCCGACATCGCCATCTGCGGTGGTGTGGAAACCCGGATCGAGGCGGTGCCGATCGCCGGATTCGCCAACATGCGGATCGTGATGTCCACCAACAACGACGACCCCGCCGGTGCCTGTCGGCCATTCGACAAGGACCGCGACGGCTTCGTGTTCGGCGAGGGCGGCGCCTTGATGGTGATCGAGACCGAGGAGCATGCGAAGGCTCGCGGCGCCAACATCCTGGCCCGCATCATGGGCGCCAGCATCACCTCGGATGGCTTCCACATGGTCGCGCCGGACCCCAACGGGGAACGCGCCGGACATGCGATCACCCGGGCCGTCCAGCTCGCGGGCCTGCAGCCCAGCGACATCGATCATGTCAATGCCCACGCGACCGGCACCCAGGTCGGTGACGTCGCCGAAGGCAGGGCCATCAACAACGCCCTCGGCTCCCACAAGCCGGCGGTGTACGCGCCCAAGTCCGCTCTGGGCCACTCGGTTGGTGCAGTCGGTGCGGTGGAATCGATCTTGACCGTCCTCGCGTTGCGGGACCAGGTCGTTCCGCCGACACTGAACCTTGTCAACCTCGATCCAGAAATCGACCTAGACGTGGTA
Organism: Mycobacterium liflandii; assembly: GCF_022354805.1. Taxonomy (NCBI): domain Bacteria; kingdom Bacillati; phylum Actinomycetota; class Actinomycetes; order Mycobacteriales; family Mycobacteriaceae; genus Mycobacterium; species Mycobacterium liflandii. Next base: position 4,374,223 of record NZ_CP023138.1, read on the forward strand.
GCGGGTAAGCCGCGGCCTGGCAATTACAGGTACGCGGTCAACAACTCGTTCGGATTCGGCGGACACAACGTGGCAATCACGTTTGGGCGGTATTAACACCCAAGCAACACCCGTTAACTACAGGAGACCTGCGATGACAATCATGGCCCCCGAGGCGGTTGGCGAGTCGCTCGACCCCCGCGACCCGCTGTTGCGACTGAGCAACTTCTTCGACGACGGCACCGTGGTGCTTTTGCACGAGCGTGACCGGTCCGGAGTGCTGGCCGCATCGGGCACCGTGAACGGTGTGCGCACCATTGCTTTCTGCACCGACGGCACCGTAATGGGTGGCGCGATGGGTGTCGAAGGCTGCGCGCACATCGTCAACGCCTATGACACGGCGATCGACGAGCAGAGCCCGATTGTGGGTATCTGGCACTCGGGCGGCGCCCGTCTGGCCGAGGGCGTGCGGGCACTGCACGCGGTCGGTCAGGTATTCGAAGCCATGATCCGCGCGTCGGGCTATGTCCCGCAGGTTTCGGTGGTCGTGGGCTTCGCCGCCGGCGGCGCCGCCTACGGGCCGGCGCTGACCGACGTCGTCGTCATGGCACCGGAAAGCCGGGTGTTCGTCACCGGGCCCGACGTGGTGCGCAGTGTTACCGGCGAGGACGTCGACATGGCCTCGCTGGGCGGCCCGGAGACCCACCACAAGAAGTCCGGGGTGTGCCACATCGTCGCTGACGACGAGCTCGACGCCTACGAGCGGGGCCGCCGCCTGGTCGGCTTGTTCTGCCAGCAGGGGCATTTCGACCGCAGCAAGGCAGAGGGCGGCGACACCGACATCCACGCGCTGCTGCCCGAGTCGGCTCGGCGGGCCTACGACGTGCATCCGATCGTGACCGCGATCCTTGATGCGGACACGCCTTTCGACGAGTTCCAGGCCAACTGGGCGCCGTCGATGGTGGTCGGCCTGGGACGGCTGTCCGGCCGCACCGTCGGGGTACTGGCCAACAATCCGCTGCGACTGGGCGGCTGCCTGAACTCCGAAAGCGCCGAGAAGGCAGCACGTTTCGTGCGCCTGTGCGACGCGTTCGGCATCCCGCTGGTGGTGGTTGTGGATGTTCCGGGTTATCTGCCCGGCGTCGACCAGGAGTGGGGCGGCGTGGTGCGCCGCGGCGCCAAACTGCTGCACGCCTTCGGCGAGTGCACCGTTCCGCGTGTCACGCTGGTCACCCGGAAGACCTACGGCGGGGCCTACATCGCCATGAACTCGCGTTCGCTCAACGCGACCAAGGTGTTCGCTTGGCCGGACGCCGAGGTGGCGGTGATGGGCGCCAAGGCCGCGGTCGGCATCCTGCACAAGAAGAAGCTGGCCGCTGCGGCCGAGCACGAGCGTGAGGCTCTGCACGACGAGCTGGCCGCCGAGCACGAGCGGATCGCCGGTGGTGTGGATAGCGCCGTCGACATCGGTGTGGTCGACGAGAAGATCGACCCCGCGCACACTCGCAGCAGGCTCACCGAGGCGCTGGCGCAGGCACCCGCACGCCGCGGTCGCCACAAGAACATCCCGCTCTGATTTCTCCCGCGAGCAGACGCGGAATCGCACTGCGCGTGCTTCGCGCAGTGCGATTTTGCGTCTGCTCGCCGCAGTTATCCCCAGCCTGACTGGCCAAGCCGAGGCCCTGCTCGCATCCTCGGTCAGTGCCCACAGATGCCCAGGCGCTGTTGCAGAAATCCGGCGGGTTCGCCACGACCGCGCAGCTGTTGACGGTCATGACCCGCCAACAGCTCGATGTTCGGGTCAGAAACGGCAGCCTGGTGCGGGTATGGCATGGCGTCTACGCGGCCGAGGAACCGAATCTGTTGGGCCGCTTGACCGCACTCGACGTATTCATGGGCCGGCCGGTCGTGGCGTGCATGGGTACGGCAGCCACTTTGTACGGGTTCGACACCGAGTGCAGCTCCGCCGTCCACGTACTGGACCCCGGCGTCCGGATGCGCCCCACGATCGGCCTGATGGTTCATCAACGCATTGGCGCGCGGTTGCAGCGGGTGGCCGGGCGGCTGGCGACCGCCCCGGCATGGACGGCCGTGGAGGTCGCCAGAGCGCTGCGCCGTCCGCGAGCACTGGCAACACTTGATGCCGCGCTGCGGTCAATACAGTGCACTCGCGATCAAATCGAATCCGCGGTTGCCGAGCAGCACGGCCGGCGCGGGATCGTTGCGGTACGCGAACTCCTGCCACTTGCCGACCCACGCGCGGAGTCGGCCATGGAAAGTGAGACCCGGCTGGTCATGATTGATGGCGGGTTGGCGCGTCCGGAGCTGCAGTATCTGATCCACGGTTCCGATGGCGAGCTGTGGCGAGTGGACTTCGCCTGGCCCGACCTGCGCCTGGCCGCCGAATACGACAGCATCGACTGGCACGCCGGACGAGTGGAAATGCTGCGGGACAAGACCCGCTGGGCCAAGATCCAAGACCTCGGGTGGACGATCATCCCGATTGTCGTCGATGACGTCAGACGCGAGCGCGGCCGTCTCGTGCAGAGAATCGGCAACCACCTCGATCGCCTGCGCGCAGCCAGCTGACGGCCCCGCACTCCCCCGCGAGCAGACCCCCGCCAGAAAATCCTCGGCGATGCCGACCACGCGCTGCCGATCATGGGGCACCAACCCAATGCGGGTCCGGCGATCGAGAATGTCCTCGGCGTCCAGTGCGCCCTCGTGGGTGACCGCGTACTCGAACTCGGCCCTGGTCACGTCGATGCCTTCGGCGACCGGGTCGGTAGGCCGCTCACATGTTGCGGTCACGACGACGTTGGCCGCCTCCGCTCCGAAGCGCGCGACCAGAGACTCGGGCAGGCCACCCGGACCGGCGGCCGGCCCGGGGGTGGCCGGCGCCCCGATCAGCGGCAGGTCTCGCGTTCGGCACTGGTTGGCCTGCAACTGCCGCAAGCTGATGGCGCGATTGAGCACATCCTCTGCCATGTAACGGTATTCGGTCAGCTTGCCACCGACCACGCTGATCACACCCGATGGCGACTCGATGACCGCGTGGTCGCGCGAGACGTCAGCGGTGCGACCTTCGCCGGTGTCGATCAGCGGTCGCAGACCGGCGTAGGCTCCGATGACGTCAGAAGTCTGCAACGCGGTGCCCAGCGCGGTGTTGACCGTATCGAGCAGGAACATGATTTCTTCCGAAGAAGGTTCTGGCACATCGGGAATCGGACCTGGGGCGTCTTCGTCGGTAAGCCCGAGATAGACGCGGCCCAACTGCTCGGGCATGGCGAACACGAACCGGTTGAGTTCACCTGGAATCGGAATAGTCAGCGCCGCAGTCGGATTGCCGAAGGCGTTCGCATCGAACACAAGATGGGTGCCGCGGCTCGGACGCAGCTTCAGCGCGGGGTCGATCTGGCCACCCCACACTCCAGCGGCGTTGATCACCGCGCGCGCAGACACGTCGAACGACTCTCCGCTACGTTGGTCGGTCAACCGAGCCGACGTACCGGTGGCCTCGGACGCCCCAACATATGTCAGGATGCGCGCACCGTGCTGGGCCGCGGTGCGCGCGACCGCGGTAACCAGCCGGGCGTCATCGATCAATTGCCCGTCGTAGGCGAGAAGGCCGCCGGCCAACCCGTCACGCCGCACGGTCGGCGCCAGCTCCACCACACGCTGCGCTGAAACTCGCCGCGACCGGGGCAATGTCGAGGATGGCGTGCCCGCAAGCATCCGCAACGCGTCACCGGCCAGGAACCCAGTCCGCACCAGGGCACGCTTGAGATGATCCATCGACGGCAGCAACGGGACCAGTTGCGGCATCGCGTGAACAAGATGCGGGGCATTGCGCGTCATCAGAATTCCGCGCTCGATGGCGCTGCGGCGGGCGATGCCGACGTTCCCGCTCGCCAGATACCGCAGCCCGCCGTGCACCAGTTTCGAGCTCCACCGGCTGGTGCCGAAGGCCAGGTCATGCTTTTCTACCAGGGCCACTTGCAGGCCCCGCGACGCGGCATCCAAGGCGATACCGACACCGGTGATGCCGCCGCCGATGACGAGGACGTCCAGCGCTTCGCCGTCAGCGAGTGCGGTGAGTTCGGTGCTGCGGCGAGCGGCGTTGAGTGCGGTCGAGTCAGGCATTAGGCCAGGTATCCGTTCAGTGAGTAGGTGAGTTCTGCGGCCAGGGCCTCGGAGTCGAGGATCGGATCGATGATGTCCACCGACTGGATGGTCGACTGGGTGATCAGCAAGACCATGGCCGCAAGTTTGCGGGGATCGCCGGCACGGACGCTGCCCGTTCCTTGGGCGACTTGCAGCCGCGCCGCAAGTCCTTCGAGCAGGAAGTGCTGGCTGGCGCCGAGACGCTCGGTGATGTACACCCGGGCCAGGTCCGAGTGCATGAGTGCCTTGACTAATTCGTCGCCCCGGAGCCGATCGGCCACGGCGACCACTTGCCGTACCACGGTCTGTCGGTCATGGCTGTCGAGGGACACCGCGCGCACCACGTCGGTGACATGGCTGGTCAGCAGCGCCGAAATGATCGACCGCGTATCCGGCCAGCGGCGGTACACGGTGGGGCGGCTCACGCCCGCACGCCGCGCGATCTCGGCGAGGGTCACGCGGTCGACACCGTAGTCGCGAACGCAGCTCGCGGCCGCCTGAAGTATGCGGTCCCCAATATCTTCGGGAGCATTACTCATTGACAGCATGTGTAATATTGTAACGCATGGCGCATCCTGAGGAACTCCTTCCACCGATGAAATGGAACGCGTGGGGAGATCCCGCCGCAGCCAAGCCGCTCTCCGACGGCATCCGGGCCCTCCTGAAGCAGGTTGTGGGCCTTGAGGATTCAGGCGAAGCCGAACTCGGCGCCGACCAGGTCAAGCTGCGCCCGTGCGCGTTGTCGCAAAGCGATCAGGATGCGCTGGCCAAGATTGTCGGGCCCGAATACATGCGCACCGCCGACCGCGACCGGCTGCTGCGCGCTGGCGGCAAGTCCACCCCCGACATGCTGCGACGGAAGGACACCGGCATCCAGGATGCGCCAGACGCGGTCCTGCTGCCCGGCGACGACCAGGCCGTTGCCGAGATCCTGCGGTACTGCTCGGATCAGGGCATTGCGATCGTCCCGTTCGGGGGCGGCACCAACGTGACCGGTGCGCTGGACCCCAACCGCGGCCAGTTCAGCGCCGTGATCTCGCTGGACCTACGCCGGTTCAACGAACTGCACTCCCTCGACGAAGTCTCGGGCATCGCCGAACTGGGCGCCGGCGTCGCCGGCCCGGACGCCGAACGGCTGCTCGGCGAGCGCGGCTTCTCTCTCGGGCACTTCCCGCAGAGCTTCGAATACGCAACCATCGGCGGCTTCGCGGCGACCCGGTCCTCAGGCCAGGACTCGGCCGGGTATGGCCGCTTCAACGACATGATCATCGGATTGCGCATGATCACTCCGGCAGGCGTGCTGGATCTTGGTCGGGTGGCCGCCTCCGCCGCCGGTCCGGACCTGCGTCAGCTGGCGATCGGCTCGGAAGGTGTTTTCGGTGTCATCACCAAGGTGCGGCTGCGGGTGCACCCGGTGCCCGAAACCACCCGATATGAGGCGTGGTCGTTTCCGGACTTCAGCACCGGGGTCGCAGCCCTGCGCGCGATCACCCAGACCGGCACCGGCCCGACCGTGGTGCGCCTTTCCGATGAGGCCGAAACCGGGATCAACCTGGCCACCCACGAGTCGATCGGCGAAAACCAGGTAACCGGCGGATGTCTGGGGCTGACCCTGTTCGAGGGCACCAAGGAACACACCGAAAGCAGGCACGCCGAGACCCGCGCGTCGCTGGAGGCCCATGGCGGCAAGTCGCTGGGTAAAGGCCCGGCCCAGAGCTGGGAGCATGGCCGGTTCAGCGCTCCCTACCTGCGCGATTCATTGCTGGCCGCCGGTGCGCTCTGCGAAACCCTCGAGACGGCCACCGACTGGTCCAACATTGCCGCGGTCAAAGCCGCGGTTACCGAGGCACTCACCACATCGTTGGCGGAGTCGGGCACCCCGGCGCTGGTGATGTGCCACGTCTCGCACGTCTACCCCACCGGTGCATCGCTGTACTTCACCGTCGTCGCCGGGCAGCGGGGTAATCCGATCGAGCAATGGATGGCCGCCAAGAAGGCCGCATCCGATGCGATGATGGCCACCGGCGCAACCATCACGCACCACCACGCCGTCGGCGCCGACCACCGGCCCTGGATGCGCGACGAGGTGGGCAACCTGGGTGTGCAGCTGTTGCGCGCGGTCAAGGCCACCCTGGACCCGGCTGGGATCCTCAACCCCGGCAAGCTGATTCCGTGACCCCCGAGAACCCGGTCAACCCGTTGGCAGGGCAACTACGTCAGCGCAGCATCAGCAAGGTGACCGCCCTGACCAATCCGCTGTCCGGACATGGTGCCGCGGTCCAGGCCGCCCAGCACGCGATCGCCCGGCTGCATCATCGTGGCGTCGAGGTCATCGAGATCGTTGGTGAAAACGCCGAGGATGCGCGCTACCTGCTGGCCGCGGCGGTCGAGAAGGGCACCGATGCGGTCGTCGTGACCGGCGGCGACGGCGTCATCTCCAACGCGTTGCAGGTGCTGGCCGAAACCGATGTCCCGCTGGGCATCGTCCCGGCCGGCACCGGCAACGATCACGCACGTGAATTCGAGATTCCCACAAAGGATGCCGAAGCCGCCGCGGACATCGTGGTGGACGGCTGGACCGAAACCATCGACCTGGGCCGGATTCAGGCCGGCAGCGGCAAAGACAAGTGCGACAAATGGTTTGGCACCCTGGCCGCAACCGGTTTCGATTCGCTGGTAACCGACCGGGCCAACCGGATGACCTGGCCACACGGACGACTGCGGTACTACATCGCGATGCTGGTCGAACTGTCGCAGCTGCGGCCATTGCCATTCCGGCTCGTGCTCGACGGCACCGAGGAGATCGAAACCGACCTCACGCTGGCGACCTTCGGCAACACCCGCAGCTACGGCGGCGGGATGCTGATGTGCCCCAACGCCGACCGTACCGACGGTCTGCTGGACATCACCATGGTGCGATCCGGCCCGCGCAGCAGATTCCTGCGGCTGTTCCCGACGGTGGTCAAGGGCACTCATGTGGAGCTCGACGAAGTGACCACCGCACGAGCCAAGTCCATCGACGTTGAATGCCCTGGCATCAACGTGTATGCCGACGGTGACTACGCGTGCCCATTGCCGGCCAATATCTCCGCGGTTGCGGGCGCACTGCAGATATTGCGGCCCAACGACCGATAATCATTTGCAGCGCTGCCGGGTCGCCGATGCCAATTCTCGGGCGACCTGTCGACGCCCCTTCCTGTAACACCTAATGCACCGAATACGACATCTTTCTCAGAGCCGCTCACCTGGGAGGAAAGATGTCGAGGCCTCACCAAACCGGACTTGGAGCCGCGGCAGCGGCTTGGTTTTGCGTCTCGTTGTGTTTCGCGCCGCCGGCTTACGCGGGTGAAGTTGCGGCATGGAATGGGGATTACATTCTGACGCTCGCCGCCAATGCGAAGACCGGCACCAGCAGGGCTCCGGCGTTGTTGATTAGCAGGCTTGTGAGCTGGGGAATTGTGGATTGAGGAGGTCTAGGCGGCGGTTGGCGGTCAAAGCGGTGATCCGGCAGGCTTCGGCGATGTTGTCGGCGCCGTTGAGGCGGTGCAGATTGATCGCGGTGTTGCGTAGCGTTGCTAGGACCTGTGCGCCGTTTCCGGTATGTGCCCTTTGACGGTCTTCGTCGAAGGTGACGTCGCGTATCCAGTGCAGGCTGTTCTCGATTCCCCAGTGTTGACGCATCCAGGTCATGATCGCGGTAGGGCGGGCGTGCTCGAACGGCAGGCTGCAGATGGCATAGACCACCTCCACGCTGCGCTGGTCGGTGGCGGTGATCAAACGTTCACGAGTAATCCGGATGATTTGTTTTGCGTAGGGGAAGCCGATTCCTCGTACAGCGGTGATGATTTGCAGGGTGCGGGTCTCGACACGGCCGTGGCCGCGGGAGTCGTCGGTAGCGGCTGCGGGCACCTCGGCCCAGGGCAGCGCGGTGATACGCGCAAGTATTTTGGCTTGGTTGGACTTGACGATCATCAGGTAGTGCGACTTCAAGGTGGCGCAGATCAACTTCGCGGTGACGACCTGGGTATGCATCGCATCCACGGTGACCAGCCACCACAAGCTACCCGGCAGCAGCGTGAGCAGGGCACGTACGCAGGGAATTTCATTGCTTTTCTCGGCGACAGCGAGTTGACCGAGCACCAATCGGGCACGGTGGGCGAACACCGACACGAAATGCGTGGCTGTCGCTTTGGCGCGTAAAGGCACCACGCAGCATCTTGCCGTCCAACGCGATCGGCACCAATCCACTGGGGTCGCTGCTGGCCACGTGTGCAGTGAAGTAACTGCCCATCCTGGCGTTGAGGTCGGCGGGGTCTAGCCGAGACAAAACAGCGCGGAAGGTCTTCTCACTGGGCCGCCGGAACCGGACCCCTAATTGGGCCAACACATCATCGGGAGCGGTGGCCGCCCATGTGGCAAAACCAGCATAGCCGCGCATCCCCGCGGCAGTGGCCAGAACCGCGATCGCCAACAAAGCCATCAGCGAATACCTCCGACCGCGTGGGTCCCTCGGGTCTAGCACCGAGGCCAACACATCGAGAAACTCCGATCCGATGAGCTCGCTGCGCTCACCAGGACTCCAGCGGTCGAACACCTCTGGAACCGACGACACAGGCAATACTGAAACGGTAGGCACGGGCAACTCCAGACCAACGACGAACAGTAACCAACTCGATCGTTCTCCAGATAGCCCGTGCCTACACTCCGGCCCCAATAGCGCGGCACCAAAGATCATCAACCCAGCTCACAAGCCTGCTAATCAACAACGCCGGAGCCCTGCCGGCACCAGCATCGCGGCCAGCCAACCCGAGTTTGCCCACCGGACCAGCGTCTCCATTAGCTCCAGCTGCTCGGCGGGCGTCTGCACTGCGACGGTGAATAACCCTCCCCCGCCCAAAAATGAATCCATGCCGCAATCAATCGAATTCACCTGGAACGGGTCCCAATGGGTACGCGAGATGACCTGGAATTGGGATTGTCTACTGCCGGACGGCACCATTGAGTACAACCCGGCCAAATCCATCTCGGTGTACACGCCCGGCGACTACGGAATTCTCACCGGCGTCTTTCACACCAACATCTACAGCGGCGCGTGCAAAGGCAACGTCGATATGCCGTTGTCGGCCAAACCGGTCGCGGTGCCGGTCAGCTAGCCGGACTAGCCGACGCCGCGGCTGAGCCAGGTCACCTCACCGGTGTCGCCACCGTCGCGGTAATCCTCCAGCGCCTCGTCCCACGCCGTTCCGAGCACCGAGTCCAATTCGGCAGCAAGGGTGTCCGCCCCCTGCGCCATCAGGGTCCGAAGCCGCATCTCACCCACCATGGTGTCGCCGTTGGCGCTCATCGCCCCGCTCCACAAGCCGAGCTGCGGAGTGTGGCAGAACCGCTGCCCGTCCACGCCGGGGCTGGGATCCTCGGTGACCTCAAACCGCAGCACCGACCACGAGCGCAACGCGTTGGCCAGCCGGCCGCCGGTGCCCACCGGCCCGACCCAGTTGGTGACGGCACGCAACTGGCCAGGCATCGCCGGCTGCGGCGTCCAGACCAGGTTGGCCTTGGCATGCAGGGTCGACGACAGTGCCCACTCGACATGCGGGCACACCGCCGCTGGAGAGGCGTGGACGTACACCACGCCGCTCGTCACGTCGGCGAACTGATTCGATGCACGCATCTCTTACTCCTTCGGTTCCACGAGGGACGTCTTCCCCAACGACCTGGTGAACCCGATAGGCGGGATGCCTGCGACGAAACTTCTGCGATTTTTGATGTCTTGCGTGTCTATTGTGCCCTGTGAGACCCCTGTTGCGCTAGTGTGCAGTTCGCATTAGGCATATTCGGCTAGTACGGAGTCCGAAAGCGCTGGCCAGGGCTCTCGCGCCCAGTCCCCGAAATCACGGTCGGTAAGGACCACCAGCGCCAGGTCGGCTTCGGGATCCACCCAGATGAAGCCGCCCGCCTGCCCGAAATGGCCGTAGGTTCGCGGCGAGTTGCGGATACCGGTCCAGTGCGGCGACTTGGCGCTCTTGATCTCAAATCCCAGCCCCCAGTCGTTGGGGCGCTGCACACCAAATCCGGGCAACACACCGTCCAGACCGGGAAACTGCACGGCGATCGCCTCGGCGTGCATCGGCGGGGAGACCGTCGACGGACGCAACAGGTCGCCCGCGAACAGCGCCAGGTCGCCAACCGTCGAGGTGGCCCCGAACCCGGCCGCGGCCGCGCCGCCTTCCAGCTTGCTCGTCGACATGCCCAGCGGCTCGAACACCGCCTCGGCCAGATAGCTACTGAACTCGATTCCGGATTCCTGCGCCACGGCTTCGGCCAGCGCGGTGAAGCCGTAGTTGGAATACATGCGGCGGGTCCCGGGCCGGGCGAGCACCTGATTGGTGTGCATTGACAGGCCCGAGGTGTGCGCCAGGAGGTGGCGAATGGTGGAGTCGGGCGGGCCCGCCGGGGTGTCGAGGTCGACGACGCCTTCCTCGATCGCGATCTGCGCGGCGCGCGCCGCCATCGGTTTGGTCACCGAGGCCAACGCGAAGACCTTCTCGACATTGCCGTGCGTCGCCAACACACCGGTAGGGCCGATCACCGCTGCGGCGGCGGCCGGTACCGGCCAATCATCAAGAGCGTCCAGAGCAGCCATCGTGGCGGTTCGTCACTTCCTGGCGATGTAGTAGTTGTTCAGCGGGTCCGACTCGATCTCGGCCACCGTCACGTCCTCGAATCCGGCGTCGGCCAGCATCTTGGTGGCCAGCTGGCTGCCCCACACCGTCCCCAAGCCGACGCCGTCCAGCGCCAGCGACACGGTCATGCAGTGCATCATCGAAATTGTGTACAGGTAGGTGCTCATCGGGTTGCCGACGTTGTCTTCGAGTCGGCTCGACGCCTTGACGTCGACCATCAGCAGCACGCCGCCGGGCCGCAGCGCGCGGTAGATGTTCTCCAGCACGCGCGCCGGCTGCGCCTGATCGTGAATGGTATCGAAGGCGGTGATGACGTCGTAGACCCCGACATCGTCCAGGGTGGTCAGATCCCGAGATTGAAAGGTTGCGTTGGACAGGCCGCGACGCTGCGCCTCCTGGGAGGCAGCCGCGATGGCTGGCTCGGAGAAGTCGATGCCGGTGAACCGGCTTTTCGGAAATGCCTGCGCCAACAGGTTGACCGCGTGACCGCTACCGCAACCGAAATCGGCCACCTCCGCGCCGGCCTGCAAGCGTTCGGGAAGGCCCTCGACCAGCGGCACAATCACGTCGACCAGCGCACTGTCGAATACCTCGCCGCTCATCTCGGCCATCAGCGTGTGAAAGCGCGGGTATTGGGTGTAGTGCACACCGCCCCCTTCCCGGAAGCAGGCGATCACCTTCTGTTCGACCTCTCCGAGCAGTGAGATGAATTGCGTCACGCGGGCCAGGTTGTTCGGGCCGGCGGCCCGCGTCAGCATGGCCGCGCGATGTTCGGGCAGCGAATATGTGGCCGTCTCGGCGTCGTACTCGATCACCTGCCCGGCCGTCATCCCGCCCAGCCATTCCCGCACATAGCGCTCGTCGAGGCCCACCGCCTCGGCGATTTGGGCGCTAGTGGACGGCGGCAATTGAGAAATGACATCCAGCAGCCCGGTCTGATGTCCGACACTGAGCAAGATCGTCAAACCGGCGCTGTCGATGGCCGCGACAATTCTGCCGCCGAATTCCTCCGTGGTTTCGGTTCCGCCGTCGATTGCCGTCATGCTCAGCGACGCTACACCGGCATCGCCGCCCGTCGGGCCGGCTATCGGGACCAAAGCTCAACGCAATATGGGCGCCGCGAGCGCAGGCGCGGCGCAACCGCCGCGAATGCCGAACAGTAGGTTAGAGGCCATGAGTCAGACAGTGCGCGGCGTAATTTCCCGGAAAAAGGGCGAACCCGTTGAATTGGTGGACATCGTCGTCCCGGATCCCGGGCCCGGCGAAGCCGTCGTCGATATCAGCGCTTGCGGCGTTTGTCACACCGATCTGACCTACCGCGGGGGCGGCATCAACGACGAGTACCCGTTCCTGTTGGGCCACGAGGCCGCGGGCACGGTCGAAGCGGTTGGGCCCGGGGTAACCAACGTGGAGCCAGGCGATTTCGTGATCCTGAACTGGCGTGCGGTGTGCGGCCAGTGCCGGGCCTGCAAACGGGGCCGGCCGAGCTACTGTTTCGACACGTTCAACGCCGAGCAGAAGATGACACTGACCGACGGCACCGAACTCACCCCGGCACTGGGCATCGGGGCATTCGCCGACAAGACGCTGGTGCACTCCGGCCAATGCACCAAGGTTGATCCCGCGGCCGACCCCGCCGTGGCGGGCCTGTTGGGTTGCGGGGTGATGGCCGGACTGGGCGCCGCGGTCAACACCGGTGGCGTCACCCGCGATGACACCGTCGCGGTGATCGGTTGTGGCGGCGTGGGTGATGCCGCCATCGCCGGTGCGGCGCTGGTCGGAGCCAAGAAGATCATCGCCGTCGACACCGACAACACCAAACTGGAGTGGGCGCGCGCCTTCGGCGCCACCCACACCGTCAACGCCCGCGAACTCGACGTCGTCGAAACGATCCAGGACCTCACCGGCGGCTTTGGGGTCGACGTGGTGATCGACGCGGTCGGCCGGCCCGAAACCTGGAAGCAGGCGTTCTACGCTCGCGATCTGGCCGGAACCGTTGTCCTGGTGGGGATTCCCACCCCCGACATGCGGCTGGACATGCCGCTGGTGGACTTCTTCTCCCGCGGTGGCGCGTTGAAGTCGTCCTGGTACGGCGATTGCCTACCCGAGCGCGACTTCCCCACCCTGATCGACCTCTACCTGCAGGGCCGGCTTCCGCTGGACAAGTTCGTTTCCGAGCAGATCGGTCTGGGCGGTATCGAGGAGGCATTCGAGAAGATGCACGCCGGCAAGGTGCTGCGCTCGGTGGTGGTGTTGTAGTGGTTCACATCGACCGGGTGGTGACCCACGGAACCTTCGAACTCGACGGCGGCAGTTGGGAAGTCGACAACAACATCTGGCTGGTCGGCGACGACTCCGATGTGGTGGTCTTCGACGCCGCCCATCAGGCGGCTCCGATCATCGAGGCGGTCGCCGGCCGCAATGTGGTTGCGGTGGTGTGCACCCACGGCCACAACGACCACGTGACGGTGGCTCCCGAACTCAGCGCGGCACTCGACGCTCCGGTGCTGCTCCACCCCGGCGATGAGATGCTGTGGCGGATGACCCATCCGGACAAGGACTTTCGCGCTGTCTCTGACGTTGAGACGCTGCGGGTCGGCGGTACCGAGCTACGCGCACTGCACACTCCGGGCCACTCCCCGGGATCGGTGTGCTGGTACGCCCCGGAGCTGGATATGGTGTTCAGCGGGGACACGCTGTTTTGCGGCGGACCCGGCGCGACGGGACGCTCGTTTTCCGACTTCCCGACCATCCTGCAGTCGATATCCGAACGGCTGGGCAAGCTGCCCGGCGACACCGTCGTGCATACCGGCCATGGCGACAGCACCACCATCGGCGACGAAATCGTGCACTACGAAGAATGGGTGGCCCGCGGCCACTAGGGCGCAACAGGTCAAACGCTCACCGAGATCGGCAAGCAAGCCACGAGCCCGCGCGACGCCGGCTATCTGCCGTCGAGGATCCGGCGTTTCTCGCTCTGGAATTCCTCCTCGGTCAGCGCCCCCGAATCGCGCAACGCCGCCAGCGTCTTGAGCCGTCCAGCCTGATCCCGTTGTCGCTGGGCTCGTAGGCCGTCCTGGGCGGATCGCTGGGGTGGGAAGCCAGGACGGGTGCTTCGGCAAAGTAGGGGCTGGCCGGCGACGCCGATGCGGCCGGGCGGCTGCGGCTCAACCACACCACCGAAAGCACCAAGTCGATCAGCCCGACGCCGAACATGGCGACGAAAACCCACACCAACCAGCCATACGAACTCTGGTGCCCGAACGCCAGCCGGGGGTTGATGTATCCGCCGACCTCACCGTCGGTCGTGACGCGGTAGGTGGCCTCGACGGGAACGCGGACCATCCATACCCGTACGTGGGCGTCGTTGTTGACCGTCGTTGTGCTGCCGATACTTTCGGTTACCTCCGGTTGCGGTACTCCGTCGGGCGGACTGATCGAGATCCCCAACGGCGGCACCGGCAGGCCAACGCCGTTGGTGCCGCCGATGACCAGCGTGTGCAGGCTGACGGTGACATCTCCGGCCGGCAAATGCACGCTGCCCGAACCGGGGATCGCCACCTCGCCGTACGCGTCGTACTTGTCCAGGAAGAACGCGTTGAGCACCAGGGTGACGATGAAGCCGGCCACCGACACCACCAACGTGAGGATGGCAACGGTCAGCGAAAACTTGGCGACCCGTCTGCTAGTCATGCACGCAGTGTGTCACGCATTCGATAGCGGCGAAGCCCAGCTGAGCCGGCGTATCCCGCCAGCACCACCAGGGCCGTCACCGGCACCCAATCCCCCAGTCGTCGATACAGCGTGTCGCGCGAACCCAGCTCGATGCTGTCCACCGTCACGCCCGCGAAGTCCGACGGGCACCACGCCAGCCGGCGTCCCCGGGCGTCGAAGGCCGAACTGTCACCGGACAACCCGGCGTGCACCGCGGGTCGCCCCACTTCGACGGCACGCACCGCGGGTTGGCTGGCCAACTGCGGCTGCGCCCAACTCCCTTGAAACGACGAGGTGGAACTCTGGAATGCCAACAACTCGGCGCCCAGCAGCGCTTCGCGTCGGGCCAGATCGGAAAACGTCGTCTCGTAGCTGATCAGCGATCCGATGGCCAGCGGTCCGGCATGCAGCACCACCGGGCCGGTTCCCCGCCGCCGGTCCTCCGCGGCGGCCTTGGTGCCCTGGGTGATCCAGCCAACCAACCGCCGCAGCGGAACGTATTCACCAAACGGCACCAAGCGGGTCTTGCGGTAGCTGCCCGCCACGCCGTGCTCACCGAGCAGCACCGACGACTTGTAGATGCCCCCGCCCGGTGCCCGCGCATCGACATTGACCAGCAGATCCGCGCCAACCCGCGCGGACAGGTCCGCCAGCCGGGCCAGGTCGCCGGGATGTTCGGCCAGGTCGTGGCCGACGCTGCTTTCCCCCCAGACCACCAGGTCCGGCCGTTGACCCACCAAGCCGGCGGTCAGTTCTTCACCGGCCGCCTGGCGGGCCGTCGAGTCGGCGATGGGGCCCGGCTGCACCAGCGCCACCCGAATCGCCGGACCCGCAGCGGGAGCTGGGCCAACGAGGTACCACAGCGGTCCGAGGCCCACCCCCGCCACCGCGCAGCCCAGCAGCACCAGCCGGGGCAGCCCTCGGCCCACGATGCCGGCCACGATGGCGGTATTGACGGCCATCACCAGAAAGCTGGTCAGCCACACCCCGCCCACCGATGCCGACGCCAGCGTGTAGGGCTGGTTCCATTGCGACGCACCCAGCGGAGCCCACGGACCGCCCAATGGCGGCCAGGACCGCGCCGCTTCTGCCACCACCCAGGCGCTCGGTACGACGGCCAGTGCCCCAGCCGCGCGGGCGGCGGAAAGCGGTGCCGACAGCAGGCGGTGCGCAACCCAACCCCACGGCAACCACAACGCGCCCATTCCGAGAGCCAACAACGCCAGCAGCGGGCCGATGCTGGCGGCCAACCAGTACTGGTTGGCCAGCACGAAGCCGGCAACACCGCAACCGGCCCGCACCGCACCATCGCCGGACGTCGCCGCTGCCCGCACCAGCAGCAGCAGCGGCACCAGCGCGAACCAGGCCAACCACCACCACGATGGCGCCGGGAAAGCGAGCGCGGGTAGCGTGCCGAGGGCCAATGCTGCCGTCCACCCGAAAGCACGCCGCCGGAGCGCTCTCGGGTGCGGGACCATGGGCTAAAGCATGCCGCTCCGACTCGCGGATAGCGGGGAAAAGCGCACACTGGACAGCAACACCGGAAAGGGAGTGATACGCATGGCCAGCGATCTCATCGCCACCGTGCCCGATCTGTCCGGAAAACTCGCGATAGTCACCGGAGCCAATAGCGGGTTGGGTTTTGGGCTGGCCCGGCGGCTGTCGGCGGCGGGCGCCGATGTGGTGATGGCAATCCGTAACCGCGCCAAGGGCGAGGCGGCGATCGAGGAGATCCGCAGTGCCGTGCCCGATGCCAAGTTGAGTATCAAAGCGCTCGATCTGTCCTCGCTGGCGTCGGTAGCCGCATTGGGTGACCAGCTCAACTCCGAGGGCCGCCCGATCGACATCCTGATCAACAACGCCGGCGTCATGACTCCGCCCGAACGTGATACCACCGCCGACGGCTTCGAATTGCAGTTCGGCAGTAACCATCTCGGACACTTCGCGCTGACCGCGCACGTGCTGCCGCTGCTGCGCGCGGCGCAAGGCGCGCGGGTGGTATCGCTGAGTAGCCTGGCGGCCCGGCGTGGCCGTATCCACTTTGACGACCTGCAGTTCGAGAAGTCATACGCTGCGATGACGGCATACGGTCAATCCAAGCTGGCGGTACTGATGTTCGCGCGCGAGCTGGACCGTCGCAGCCGGGCGGCGGGTTGGGGCGTGATGTCCAACGCGGCGCACCCAGGACTGACCAAGACCAACCTGCAGATCAGCGGGCCTTCGCATGGGCGGGAGAAGCCGGCACTGATGCAGCGGTTCTACACCACCTCATGGCGTTTCGCTCCGTTCCTTTGGCAAGAAATCGAAGACGGGATCCTGCCGGCGCTCTACGCCGCCGTTACACCGCAGGCCGAGGGCGGTGCTTTCTACGGCCCGCGGGGCTTCTATGAGGCGGCCGGTGGCGGTGTGAGGGCGGCCAAGGTGCCCGCTCGTGCTGGCAATGACGCTGACTGCCAACGCCTTTGGGAGGTTTCCGAACGTCTCACGGGTGTCGGTTACCCCACGTCGAGCTGACATGCCACGGGAGATCAGGCTGCCGGAGTCAAGTGTGGTGGTCCGGCCGGCGCCAATGGAAAGTGCGACCTACAGCCAGTCGTCAAGACTACAGGCCGCGGGCTTGTCGCCGGCCATCACGCTGTTCGAAAAGGCCGCCCAAACCGTGCCGCTGCCCGATGCACCGCAACCGGTCGTCATCGCCGACTATGGGGTGGCCACCGGCCACAATTCACTCAAGCCCATGATGGCCGCGATCAACGCACGTCGCCGGCGCATCCGCGAAGATCGCGCAATCATGGTGGCGCACAACGATGTACCGGACAACGATTTCACTGCCTTGTTCCGCACCTTGGCCGATGACCCGGACAGCTACCTGCACCATGACTCGGCGAGCTTCGCATCGGCAGTCGGCCGGTCGTTTTATACCCAGATCCTGCCCAGCAATACGGTGAGCCTGGGCTGGAGTTCATGGGCGATCCAATGGCTTAGCCGAATCCCCGCGGGGGCGCCGGAACTCACCGATCACGTGCAAGTCGCCTACAGCAAAGACGAGCGAGCGCGCGCGGCATACGCGCACCAGGCCGCCACGGATTGGCAAGACTTTCTTGCCTTCCGGGGGCGGGAGCTGTGTCCGGGCGGGCGATTGGTGGTGCTGACAATGGCGCTCGACGAACACGGCCACTTCGGCTATCGACCGATGAACGACGCGCTTGTGGCGGCGCTCAACGATCAGGTGCGCGACGGGCTGCTGCGCCCAGAAGAGCTGCGACGCATGGCGATACCTGTGGTCGCCCGGGCCGAAAAGGACCTGCGCGCTCCGTTTGCGCCGCGCGGCTGGTTCGAGGGTCTGACCATCGAGCAGCTCGACGTGTTCAACGCCGAGGACCGGTTCTGGTCCGCCTTCCAATCAGACGGCGACGCAGAGGCTTTCGGAGCGCAGTGAGCCGGCTTCGCCCGGGCGGCATTGTTCCCCACGCTCGCGGCCGCGTTGGACTGCGGGACCGGCGACCCTCGCGCAACCGCGTTCATCGAGCAGCTGGAGGCTTCCGTCGCCGACCGGCTGGCAAGCCAGCCCGAGCCGATGCGGATTCCGCTGGCATCGCTGGTGCTTGCCAAGCGCGCCTGATCGCGGTAGCGCGCGTTTCGACCCGGCACCGGGATGGGTAACCGGAGCAGAGGGTCGGTCACAACCGCAACTAACTGCGCAGGGAGCAAGAGCCATGACTGCAGCCCAAGATCAGCCGGCCGACCAACATGAGGAGCCGGATCGTTGCGACAACATCGAGCCGGACCAAGGCGCCCAAGACAAGGCCGCCGAGATGATGACTGCCTATGAGGACCGGCCGACGCTGGTGTTACCCGGTTCCGGCAAGACCATCACCGGGACCGCGGTCAACGACTGGCTCGACGAAAACGGCGACCCCAAAGCCGCCGGTGACCGGAACGCCCCAGCGGCGAAGGCCAAAGACGTCGCCACAGCAGGCAAGGCCGACGGGACCGGCGAGTGGAGCGCCGAAGAAAACTACGCCCAAGACAAGGCCTACAACGAGCGCGTCCTCAAGGATGCCGCCAGCTGAACGCCGCGGGGCGGTCGCTCACCTCATTGACCGTTTGCCGCCTGGGGCGCAATTACTTGCGGCGCAATGACCTGCGGCGCGATGACTTGGCCGAACCCGGGAACTCCCGGCACCTGAGGCACCTGAGGTATCTGCGGCACCTGCGGCACCTGCGGGAAACCGATTCCCGGGATCTGCGGGATGGGCGGAATCTGGGGAATGGGCGGGATCGGGGGCGGCGTGGGCAGTTGCTGTGTCGCCGGCGCCTGCGTGGTGGGCGGCGCCTCGGTGGTGACCGGCGGCTGGGTGGTTGCCGGCGGCGCCTCGGTGGTGGCCGGAGGCTGGGTGGTGACCGGGGCTTGTGTGGTTGAGGGCGGCGGTGCCTCGGTCGACGGCGGCGGGGGCGCCTGCTGTGTCGGCGGCGGCGCCGGCTCCTGGGAGGCAGGTGGCTGAGTGGACGGCGCGGGCGCGGAAGTTCCGGCATCGGTCACCGGTGGCACGGCTGCGGGGGCCGAGGTGGGCGGGGACGTGGTCGCTTCGGGCGAGCGAGTCGCCGGCTGTTCTCCGGAGCTCAGCGCGATCGCGACCGCGGCGCCGACGAGCAGCACCGCAACCACCGTTGCGACGATGATTACTCCGGGCAGGCGGTACCACGGGATCACCACGGACTTGGGCGCCGGCTCCGCCCGGGCATTCTCTTCAAAGGTCAGCTGGGGCCGCGCGGAGGTGTAGCCGGAAGCCCCCGAATAATCGTCGCCGACCACCGGCATCGCCCGGGATTGGTCGTCGGCTTCCGACCATGCCAAAGCGGGCTGCAACGCCGACACCGGCGCGTCGGCCGCCGCTACCGCCCCGACGTCTGGGTCCAGCGGCGCCATCGCGGTCTGGGTCATCGGTGCCGCTGAGATCAACACCGTCGCACTGGAATCACCTGGTCCCCGGGCAGCCCGCAGCGCCCCGCCGGTCGCGGCTGTCAGCTGCGGGCGGGGTGCGGTAATCACCGGTACGCCGAAGCGCCCCGACAGCGTTGTGGTGACCGACGGGATATTGGCGCCACCACCGACGGTGACGATGGCGACCGGGTCCGCGGCGGGGACGCCGGCGCGCTGCAGCGTGTGTTCGACAACGCGGGCAAATCCATCGAGCGAATCGCGGATCGTCTCGTCCAACTCGTTCCCCGGGCAGCGCGTCAGACAGCGTGGCCACCGTGCTGAGGGAGAGCTGCTCCTTGGCCTGGCGGCACTCGGCGCGCAACCGGTTCAATGAGCCGATCGCCGAGGTCCCCGACGGATCGAAAGAACCCTTCGCCGGCATCTCGGACATGACGTAGGTCAACAGCGACTGATCGATCAGATCGCCGGAGAAATCCGGGTGCCGCACCGTTGCACCCAGGGGCTGATATTCGCCGGAGGCGTCGGCCAGCGTGATGCTGGTACCGCTGCCACCGAAATCGCAGACCGCGACGACGCCGCGGGCCGGGATGCCAGGGTTGGCACGCGCGGCGAACAACGCCGCCGCGGCGTCCGGGATCAGCAGCAGAGGCTGCCCCGCCGGCGACCATTCCGGAACCCGGCCCAATGCGGCGCCCAATGCGTCTACCGCGCTCGTGGTCCAGTGAGCGGGATAGGCGACTGCGGTACTGGCGGGCAGGGTGTGACCGCCGGTGGCCGTATATGCCAACGCCCGCAACGCATCGGCCACCAATGCCTCGCTGCGATGCACCGACCCGTCGGCCGCGACGATGCCGATCTGGTCCCCGACGCGGTCCACGAAGTCGCTGATCACCAAACCGGACTGATCCAGCCTCGGGTTCTCCGACGGCAGTCCGATCTCGGGTGGACGCTGTCGGTACAGCGTCAGTACGGGCTTTCGCAGGATGGCGCTATCGGCGGTTACCGCCGCCAGATTGGTGGCACCGATCGATAGACCCAGCGCGGGCCGTGCTCCCTCTGCCATCTAGTAAGTCCCCATGTCCGGCGGCACGCCACCCGCCTAACTCAAATTCTGTCGATAGAACCTATAGCCAATCTCTGCGCCAGCTATGCGCCAGCTGTATAAGCACTTCAACGCCAAGCAATCGACGCAGGTCAACGGATTGTGCCCGCGCCTGGAATCAGCGGCAGGTCGAGCGCGGTGACCCAGCCCGGCGGCAAGTCGTTGACGGCAGGCACCGCATTGAGCGCCCGCATGCCGGTCGCCAGACACCCGGCGGTGGCTGGATCTCGCCCGGAACCGTCGGTGAACCGGAACGCGGTCTCCTGGAAGATGCTGGGAGTTCCTTCGATATCCACCCGATAGACGTCGTCGTCGTGGCCGGAGGGCCAGTCCGGCGCGGCATCGTGGCCGATGCGGTTGACGTGTTCCAGTTGGATGCGGGTTTCGCCCTGATAGACCCCATTGATGGTGAACCGCACCGCGGCCACGTGGCCCGCTTTGATGAGGCCCTTGGCCGACTTGCGCTCGGTGGGGGTCACCCACTTTTCCCAGGTGGTAGTGATCTCATCGAGCATGATCCCGGCGGCATGAGCGATCATCGGCACGGTGGCGCCCCACGCGAAGATCAGCACGTCGCGGTTTTCCAGCATCGGGCTGAATTCGGGCTCGCGGCCGATGCCCATCTCTTTTTCGTAATCGCCCTCGTAGTTCGTGTAGTCCAGCAGTTCGGAGGCCCGCACACGCCGGACCTCCGAACACAAACCCATCAGGGTCATGGGAAGCAAGTCGTTGGCGAATCCCGGGTCGATGCCGGTGGTGAAGCACGACGACTCCCCCAACGTGCAAGCCTCGGTGATGGGCTGAATCCACTGCGGCGGGTTCAGGTGCATCGTCGGCCAGATCCACGGCGTCATTGCGGTCGAGCAGACGTCGATGCCGGCCCGCAGGAAGCGCGTGATGAGTGAGATGTTGTCCTGCGCGTGCATCGCCGTCGGGCCGTAATGCACCAGCGCGTCGGGCCGCAGCGCGATCAGCGCGTCGACATCGTCGGTGGCGCTGATTCCCACCGGCTCGGAAAGTCCGCAGATTTCGCCGACGTCGCGCCCCACCTTGTCAGGATTGCTGACACCAACACCCACCAGCTCAAACAATGGATGCTTGACGATTTCGGGAATCACCATCCTGCCCACGAAGCCGGTGCCCCAGACGACCACTCGTTTCCCGCCACTTTGCGACATAAACGGCCACCTCCCTGACTACGTCACACTAAGCGCGATCGGGGGCGACATCTAGCATCAGGGCTCACATTTGGGTCTTCAACGAGTCCACTCGCTGTTCTCGGGCACCAAACGCACTCGTGCCGGCGGGGCGGGAGCCCAACAAACCACTTACATGCCGTCCTACCTGATGACACTATGGAAAACCATGACCAGTCGATTGGCAGCCAGACCCATGCGCCGTCTCAGCGGACCGGCGATTCTGCTCGCTATCGGTGTCGGCGTCGCAGCCACCTGCGGCGTGGCGAACGCCGACCCGTTTCAGCAGGTCCGCTATGAAGTGAGCGGCCCGGGCGTCGCCGAGTTCGTCTCGTACCAAACCGCCAAGGGCCAGCAGCGAGCGACCAACATCAACCTGCCCTGGTCGTCGGAGTTCACCGCCTTCGGCGGGCAGGTTTTCGTGCTCAGCGCCCAAGGGCAGGGCAGCATTACCTGCAGGATTCTGGTTGACGGCAGCGTGGTGACCGAGCAGACCGGGACCGGAACGCCCGGACACACCGTGTGCACACACTGACCCACCGCATGCGGTGGCTCCGCACCGCCACGTTGTCGCCGCCAGCGGTTTAAGCTCGCCAGTGTCACCCCTTCAACGACGAAGCGGAGACGTAGGAGAAGCACGATGGACCTCAGCACGAACCTCAACACCGGCCTGCTGCCTCGGGTTAACGGGACACCGCCACCGGAAGTCCCACTGGCCGACATCGAACTTGGTTCGCTGGAGTTCTGGGGACGCGATGGCGACTTCCGCGACGGCGTTTTCGCGACCTTGCGCCGCGAAGCCCCCATCTCCTTCTGGCCCCCGATCGAACTCGCCGGACTCACTGCGGGCAAGGGGCACTGGGCGCTGGGCGCTGACCAAGCACGACGATATCCACTTCGCCAGTCGGCATCCGGAAATCTTTCATTCCAGTCCCAACATCGTGATCCACGATCAGACACCGGAGCTGGCCGAATACTTCGGCTCGATGATCGTGCTCGACGATCCGCGCCACCAGCGCCTGCGCTCGATTGTCAGCAGGGCGTTCACCCCGAAGGTGGTCGCCCGCATCGAAGCCTCGGTGCGGGAGCGGGCCCACCGGTTGGTCGCAGCCATGATCGAGAACCATCCCGACGGGCAAGCCGACCTGGTCAGCGAGCTCGCCGGCCCGCTGCCTTTGCAGAT
The DNA here is from genome assembly GCF_022354805.1 of Mycobacterium liflandii. Lineage (NCBI taxonomy): Bacteria > Bacillati > Actinomycetota > Actinomycetes > Mycobacteriales > Mycobacteriaceae > Mycobacterium > Mycobacterium liflandii. The sequence continues at coordinate 4,397,189 of NZ_CP023138.1, forward strand.
CATCTGCGACATGATGGGGATTCCCGAAGAAGACCACGAGCAAATTTTTCATTGGACGAACGTGATTCTCGGGTTCGGCGACCCCGACCTGACTACCGATTTCGATGAGTTCCTTCAAGTTTCGATGGCCATCGGCGGCTACGCCACCGCGCTGGCCGATGATCGTCGGGTCAACCACCACGGCGATCTGACGACCAGCCTGGTGGAAGCCGAGGTCGACGGCGAGCGGTTGTCCTCGTCGGAGATCGCGATGTTCTTCATCCTGCTGGTGGTCGCCGGCAACGAAACCACCCGCAATGCGATCAGTCACGGAATGCTGGCGCTGTCGCGCTACCCCGACGAGCGTGCCAAGTGGTGGTCGGACTTCGACGGTTTGGCCGCGACCGCGGTCGAGGAGATCGTGCGATGGGCTTCGCCGGTGGTCTATATGCGCCGAACGTTGAGCCAGGACGTCGACCTTCGGGGCACCAAGATGGCGGCCGGCGACAAGGTCACCCTGTGGTACTGCTCGGCGAATCGCGATGAGGAGAAGTTCGCCGATCCCTGGACGTTCGATGTGACCCGCAACCCCAATCCGCAGGTCGGCTTCGGTGGTGGAGCAGGGCTCCGGCGTTGTTGATTAGCAGGCTTGTGAGCTGGGTTGATGATCTTTGGTGCCGCGCTATTGGGGCCGGAGTGTAGGCACGGGCTATCTGGAGAACGATCGAGTTGGTTACTGTTCGTCGTTGGTCTGGAGTTGCCCGTGCCTACCGTTTCAGTATTGCCTGTGTCGTCGGTTCCAGAGGTGTTCGACCGCTGGAGTCCTGGTGAGCGCAGCGAGCTCATCGGATCGGAGTTTCTCGATGTGTTGGCCTCGGTGCCAGACCCGAGGGACCCACGCGGTCGGAGGTATTCGCTGATGGCTTTGTTGGCGATCGCGGTTCTGGCCACTGCCGCGGGGATGCGCGGCTATGCTGGTTTTGCCACATGGGCGGCCACCGCTCCCGATGATGTGTTGGCCCAATTAGGGGTCCGGTTCCGGCGGCCCAGTGAGAAGACCTTCCGCGCTGTTTTGTCTCGGCTAGACCCCGCCGACCTCAACGCCAGGATGGGCAGTTACTTCACTGCACACGTGGCCAGCAGCGACCCCAGTGGATTGGTGCCGATCGCGTTGGACGGCAAGATGCTGCGTGGTGCCTTTACGCGCCAAAGCGACAGCCACGCATCTCGTGTCGGTGTTCACCCACCGTGCCCGATTGGTGCTCGGTCAACTCGCTGTCGCCGAGAAAAGCAATGAAATTCCCTGCGTACGTGCCCTGCTCACGCTGCTGCCGGGTAGCTTGTGGTGGCTGGTCACCGTGGATGCGATGCATACCCAGGTCGTCACCGCGAAGTTGATCTGCGCCACCTTGAAGTCGCACTACCTGATGATCGTCAAGTCCAACCAAGCCAAAATACTTGCGCGTATCACCGCGCTGCCCTGGGCCGAGGTGCCCGCAGCCGCTACCGACGACTCCCGCGGCCACGGCCGTGTCGAGACCCGCACCCTGCAAATCATCACCGCTGCACGAGGAATCGGCTTCCCCTACGCAAAACAAATCATCCGGATCACTCGTGAACGCTTGATCACCGCCACCGACCAGCGCAGCGTGGAGGTGGTCTATGCCATCTGCAGCCTGCCGTTCGAGCACGCCCGCCCTACCGCGATCATGACCTGGATGCGTCAACACTGGGGAATCGAGAACAGCCTGCACTGGATACGCGACGTCACCTTCGACGAAGACCGTCAAAGGGCACATACCGGAAACGGCGCACAGGTCCTAGCAACGCTACGCAACACCGCCATCAATCTGCACCGCCTCAACGGCGCCGACAACATCGCCGAAGCCTGCCGGATCACCGCTTTGACCGCCAACCGCCGCCTAGACCTCCTCAATCCACAATTCCCCAGCTCACAAGCCTGCTAATCAACAACGCCGGAGCCCTGGGTGGTGGAGGTGCCCATTTCTGCCTGGGCGCAAACCTGGCCCGCCGTGAAATCAGAGTTGTATTCGACGAATTGCGCCGGCAAATGCCTGACGTCGTCGCGACCGAGGAGCCGGCACGGTTGCTGTCACAGTTCATTCATGGCATCAAACGGCTACCAGTCGCGTGGAGCCGTTGACTGCGAAGCCGTTTGCCGGTAGGCCTATTCAGCATGGCCGAGGTCGATGTATGCGTGGTGGGTGCGGGGTTCGCTGGCCTGACCGCCGCGCTTCGGCTGAAGCAGGCCGGTCACTCGGTGGCATTGCTGGAGGCTCGGGACCGGGTTGGCGGCCGAACCTTCACCGTGGTGCGTGAAGACGGGTCGTGGATCGACAAGGGCGGCGCGTGGATCGGCCCCACTCAGCACCGAATCTATGCGCTGATGAAGGAATTCGGAGTCGCGGCGTTCAAGCAGTACACCGACGGCGAAGCCATGATGGTTGTCGATGGCAAGCAGTACCGCTACCAGGGCACGATCCCGCGGACCCTGAGCCCGTTGGCCTCGATGAATCTGGGCACAGCCATGTTCGAAATCAGCCAGATGTGCAAGACGATTCCACTCGAGGCGCCCTGGGAAGCCAAGCGAGCCGCGAAATGGGACCGAATGACCTTGGCCCAGTGGCTGCGCAACAACGTCAAGTCCAAAGCAGCGCACGACCTCCTGGAAACGGCGATCGCCGGCTGCTACACCTCCGACGCCTCGGAGGTATCGATGCTGTTCGTGCTGTACCAGATGGCCTCGGGCGGTGGGCCCGGCTTCGTGCTGGGCAGCAAGGGCGCCGCACAAGACGCCCGGCCGATCGGTGGCATGGGCGCCGTTTATGGGCCGATGGCCGCCGAGCTGGGCGACGCGATCCACCTGTCCCAACCGGTCCGATCGATCACCCAGGATTCCGGCGGCGTGACCGTGCAAGCCGAGGGGCTAACCGTGCGGGCGAACCGAACGATCGTCGCGGTTCCGCTCGCGATCGCCAGCCAAATCGTTTATGAACCAATGCTTCCCACCGATCGGTCATTTCTGCACCAGCGGATGCCCAGCGGCGCGGTTGTCAAGATCTCCGCCGTCTACGACGAGCCGTTCTGGCGTGCCGATGGATTGTGTGGCCAAAGCGCCGCGCCGACATCGCTGGCTACGCTGACCATCGATGCCAGCCCCAATAGCGGGACACCGGGGGTGCTGTGCGTGGTGATCGAGGGGCCGGTCGCCCGGCAATACGAGCGCCTCGACGACGACGGTCGACGTCAGGCGGTGCTCGCCGCCCTGGTGGAACGCTTCGGCGCCAAGGCCGCGAAGCCGCTCGACTACTTCGAGCAGAACTGGAGCCGTGAGCGCTACTCCGGCGGTGGGATGCTCAGCCATACTCCCCCGGGCGTGCTCACCCAGTTCGGTCATGCGCTGCGCAGGCCGTGCGGCCGGATTCACTGGGCAGGCACCGAGACCTCGGCCAAGATGTGCGGCTGGATCGATGGCGCCATTCGCTCGGGCGAGCGCGCGGCCAGCGAAGTAATGGCGAACCAGACGATGACCATGGCCAGCGACTCATGACCTGGCGATCACCACTGAGCCGATTCGGCAAGCTCGTACACGAATAGCTCGCGCGGGTACACGCTGAGCCATTCTGGTGGCTGCCGGGCCTGCAGAACGCAGGATGCATTGTCGCCCAACCAATTTAGTGCCGATCGGTAGGAGCCTCTGGTTGCCGGGCGAAATGGGTAGCGGTAGTAGCGGGCGAACACGTGGACATGGAGGAAAAGAATGCCTTTGCCCAGCCGTCCGTCCGGCATGTCTTCGAACACGATGATGCTGCGGCGCGCAACTCGGTAACACTGTTTGATCAGCGCCACCGGGTCATGGCTGTGATGCAGCACTTCACTGAGAACAACATGGTCAAATGACCTGTCCGGAAAAGGAATTGACGTGCCATTGAACTCGCGGAACGGAATCTCGGTACGACGAGCGTCCTTGACGTCTATGCCACTCGGGGATATCCCGTACATCTGCTGCAAGTACGCAGACAGATAACCCGTCCCGCACCCGACATCGAGAACGCTATCGCCCTTGCCGAGGTGGCCGCCAAGCGCGTGAGCCTGTTGCCGAAGTCGCTCTGCCGGCCGCAGCACCTCGCGCATGTCGTTAAGCTTTGCGCTCAACTTCTCGGAAAATGGCTGCACGGCACTCATTTTGCCGTGACCATATCAGAGAATCGGCGTCTGGCGGCCGAACGGACACGACGTGCCCGATGACCACAGAACGCGAAGCGGCGATCCAAGTGGTCACGGCTGACGCAGCTCTCGATGCAGGTTCCGGTAGATCGTCTGGGCCGCGCGCAACTGGGGGTGCAGCCAGGACGGAAATCCTTCGATCGGCAGCGGCTGACGATTGCCTGGCGCGATGTCTGACCTCGCCCTCGCCTCGCGGAACAACACGTCATGCAGTTGCGGACAGCGCGTGTCGTAACCTGAGCGCGCGATCGGGGGCGAGGCGCTGGGATCGCGCGGGGACAACCCGAGGAACGCGGCGAGCGCGCCGAGCCGGGCAGGCGGATCGGCCTGCACCGCAGCGAAATCGACAAGCGCCACCCCCTGGTCGCCGGCCGGGGTGTTGTCGTACAGATCCCACAGCGCAGACCAGGCGAAGTGGCGATCGTTGAATGGGCGCACCAGCGGTTCAGGCAGTGTGCTCAGAGCGCAGGGCGGGGTGCCCAGGTATGGCTCGAAGTCACCGACATCTCCCAGCCTGCGCTGTCGCGCCTCGTTGGCCCAGTCTTCGCGTTGCAGGCTGGGCATGCCGAACAAGGCGCTCTTATGCCAATGGGCACGCAAACGGCCTTCATCGAATCCGCTGAAGTCGCGTTCCTCGCGCAGCCGTGCCAGGAAGTCCGCCCAGCAGGTCAGTGTGGCGGGCGGGCAGGTCGCCCGCCCCGCTGGGCTGAGCCACAGCCGGGGCCTGGCCTCGGAACCTCCCGACAACAGGTCCGCCAGCCCGAGTGTCATCAGGATCAGCGACTCCAAGGCCAGCGCCGGCTGGCGCACCAACACCAAAGTCTTGTCGATGATCGCGCGCCAAGCCCGCCACTCCCGATCGGGCCCGATATGTTGCGCGGTCTCCTTGATCAGCACGACAGCCGGCCGGGACGCCGGGCACGGACCAACCGCAGCAACCGCATCGGCGATCAGCCCAAAAGTCTCGACGACCCGAGCATCGGCCCGCAGATGGTACTGGCCCGCCGGCTCGGTCACCACCGCATCAACCTGACCGTGTCGCGCCAGGGCATTGGCAAGCGCCGTCGAACCGGTGCGCGGCGGCGACAGCAGCAGCACCAGCCGCAGCCGGCCGGTCGCCACACGTTGGAGTAGGTAGTCGTAGCTGGATAGTCCGGCGATATCCATCCTGACTACCGGGGGTGGTGTCGGCGAGTTGTGGGAAATCCCCGGCTGCAATCCATAGTAGATGGATACCATATAGGGGTATGCGGTACAAGCGCGGCAGGACTGGACTCCGGAACAAGACGTCACCGGGCCGCCGATCAGTGACACGTCAACGGGCACAGGCGTTTCTGAGCTTGATGACGCTGGCGTGACCGGGCCCGCCCGGGTCGGCCAACAAAAGTATCTGGCCGGTCGATGAGATCGGAGCCTATCGTCAAGCATGCCCATTTCCGCGTTTCCCGCTCCCGAGGTGCTGGCGGCCCGCCAGAAGCTGGTGCTCGACCATTTCCACGATGAGGTCCGTCAGGACTGGGACGACGTGCTGTCCACCTTTCCGCACCCGCGCTACGAGCTGATCCCGCAGATGACCGTCCACGACGGAGACCAGGCGGTGCGCGGCTACTACCACTACACCCGAACGGCGTTCCCGGACCAGGACCAGGACCAGGACCACGAAATCATCGCTTTGCGACACAGTGCCGACGCGGTGATCGTCGAGTTCTGGCTGATGGGCACCCACCGCGGCTACCTCGGCAAGATTCCGCCCACCGGAAGCCGGTTCCGGGTCCGGATGACCGCCTATTTCGTTTTCGACGAGGCGGAAACCCTTGTCTGCGAACGCATCTATTTCGACACTCTGACCATGATCAAACAGTTGCTGGGCGGGCTGGCCATGCGGCGGCCGTCGAACTGGCTGCTGGCTGCGCGTTGTGTCCGGGGCCTGCTGTCCATGTCGTCGGGGGAACCGGACCGGGCACTGACCAACACCACCGAGCCGACGTTTGCGTGACTACGCTTCCCCGTGGCAGTGCGAATGCCTAGACTCCCCCGCTAGCCGATGCTTTTCAGGAGGCTGCCATGCGAGTAGCAGACCGACATGTGTTGGGCGCCCTGGCCGCAATACCATTGCTGTCCGGCTGCGCCACCACCACTCATCAAGCGGGGCAGGAATCCACGATCGCGCCGCCCACCAAAGCCGCAACAGCGGTCACCGCTACCGTCCCGGCGCAGCCCGCCTCCCCCGGCTCGAGCACACAGAAATGGATTGACCTGCAGGTCGGGGATTGCGTCGCCGACCTTCCCCCGGCAGACCTGAGCCGCATCTACGTCACCGTAACCGATTGCGCGACAACGCATCTAGCTCAGGTGTACTTACGCGCTCCGGTGGCCGTCGACTCCGCCGTCGCCGACGTCGCCAATCGGGAATGCGCGGCGGGGTTTGCGCCCTACACCGGCAAGGCCGTCGACGACAGCCCCTACGCGGTGACCTGGCTGATCGACTCACGGCAGGACAGAACGGGCGCAGACCCCACCCCCAGCACCGTCATCTGTCTGCTGCAGGCCGCCGACGGTCAGCCGCTGACCGGCTCCGCCCAGCGCCCAGGCTCATGAACCACCAACATGTAGACGCGGAAACCAAGGCGATACAGCAACCCGACAGGACCGTGCGATTCCTCGACGGCAGCGTGCGTGTCGTGATGGAACTGTTGGGCACGGTCGCCATCGGCCATGGCATCTACCAACCCGGCTGGAAGTGGTCGGTCCACGTCGGCCCGACAACTGGCAGGGCCTCGGCGCGGCACGTCGGGTACGTGCTGAGCGGGCACATGGCGGTGCGCAGCCACGACGGTCTGGAGATTCTGGTGGGACCCAACCAGGCATTTGCCGCCGAGCCTGGCCACGACGCGTGGGTGGTCGGCGACGAACCCTGCGTCGCGCTGGACTGGTCGCCGATCGACCCATCTGCCTTCAGCGTCGCGACACCAGATGACGAGCGGAATCGCTGACACCAACCCCACCCGCCCTGAGTCGGCCCGGTCACCCGCCCTCAGCTGCGGTTTGCGTATCGTCGCACCGAGCCGGTTGGCCTCAGCCCACACCGATCGCTGGCGTTTCGGCTGTGCGCGCCCGGACCGGGCACAACTCTGGCTAGACTCGGTCGACGTCGAAAACGCCAGTGCCCAATATGACTTGCGAGGTGCCTAGTGGCCGAAACCACCACACCCGACAGCGAAGAATGCGCCGAGACCGAACCCGACTACCGGTTCACTCTGGCCAACGAACGAACCTTCCTAGCCTGGCAGCGAACCGCGTTGGGGCTTCTTGCCGCGGCGGTCGCCCTGGTGCAACTCGTCCCCGAGCTGGCCGTCCACGGTGCACGCCATGTGCTGGGCGTGGTGCTCGCGACACTGGCGATTCTGACCAGCGGGATGGGGCTGCTGCGCTGGCAGCAGGCCGATCGCGCCATGCGCCGCGGCGAACCACTGCCCCACCACCCGACACCGGCATACCTGGCTGTAGGACTGGCGATCGTCGGCGTCGTCGCGCTCATCTTGGTGGTCGCCAAGGTGGTCACGGGTTGAGCCAGTCGTCGGAGACTGCCCAGGCGGCGGATCGCGGATTACAGGCCGAACGCACCACGCTGGCCTGGACCCGGACGTCGTTTGCGCTGCTGGTCAACGGCGTGTTGTTGACGACCAAGGACGTGCAGGCCCACGCCGGACTAGCGGGGCTGGTCCCGGCCGGCCTGGCCGCGCTGGCGGCGTCGTGCGGCTACATCATCGCCTACCAACGCCAGCGAACCCTGCGCCGGCGCCCACGACCGCAACGAATCACCGCTCGCCGTCAGGTCTACATCGTCGGGCTGGCGGTGCTGGTGCTGATGGTCGTGACCGCGTTCGCGCAGCTGCTGTAGGCCGCGCCAGGCCATCGCCGGGCTCAGTTGACGCGGTCGGAGTGCTGTTCGCGCAAGAGCGCCGCCAGTCGGCGTACTTCCGTGCGCAGCTCATCGATCTGCGCAGCGGTGGCGGCACGGTTCGCGGAATCAGTTTCAGCGACCCGCTGCACTATCCACGATGCGAGTGAGGCGGTAACGACACCGATCAGGCTAATGCCACCGATCATCAGCAATACGGCAATTACTCGGCCGGTGACTGTGATCGGGTACAAATCTCCGTAACCAACGGTTGTCACCGTAGTGATGGCCCACCACACGGCCTTTCCGAAAGACGCAATGGTGGCCCCCGGATGGCCACGTTCCTGGTTGAGGATGGCCAGTGAAGTGACGTAGATCAGCAGGGATACACCCCAGGGCTCCGGCGTTGTTGATTAGCAGGCTTGTGAGCTGGGTTGATGATCTTTGGTGCCGCGCTATTGGGGCCGGAGTGTAGGCACGGGCTCTCTGGAGAACGATCGAGTTGGTTACTGTTTGTCGTTGGTCTGGAGTTGCCCGTGCCTACCGTTTCAGTATTGCCTGTGTCGTCGGTTCCAGAGGTGTTCGACCGCTGGAGTCCTGGTGAGCGCAGCGAGCTCATCGGATCGGAGTTTCTCGATGTGTTGGCCTCGGTGCTAGACCCGAGGGACCCACGCGGTCGGAGGTATTCGCTGATGGCTTTGTTGGCGATCGCGGTTCTGGCCACTGCCGCGGGGATGCGCGGCTATGCTGGTTTTGCCACATGGGCGGCCACCGCTCCCGATGATGTGTTGGCCTAATTAGGGGTCCGGTTCCGGCGGCCCAGTGAGAAGACCTTCCGCGCTGTTTTGTCTCGGCTAGACCCCGCCGACCTCAACGCCAGGATGGGCAGTTACTTCACTGCACACGTGGCCAGCAGCGACCCCAGTGGATTGGTGCCGATCGCGTTGGACGGCAAGATGCTGCGTGGTGCCTTTACGCGCCAAAGCGACAGCCACGCATCTCGTGTCGGTGTTCGCCCACCGTGCCCGATTGGTGCTCGGTCAACTCGCTGTCGCCGAGAAAAGCAATGAAATTCCCTGCGTACGTGCCCTGCTCACGCTGCTGCCGGGTAGCTTGTGGTGGCTGGTCACCGTGGATGCGATGCATACCCAGGTCGTCACCGCGAAGTTGATCTGCGCCACCTTGAAGTCGCACTACCTGATGATCGTCAAGTCCAACCAAGCCAAAATACTTGCGCGTATCACCGCGCTGCCCTGGGCCGAGGTGCCCGCAGCCGCTACCGACGACTCCCGCGGCCACGGCCGTGTCGAGACCCGCACCCTGCAAATCATCACCGCTGCACGAGGAATCGGCTTCCCCTACGCAAAACAAATCATCCGGATCACTCGTGAACGCTTGATCACCGCCACCGACCAGCGCAGCGTGGAGGTGGTCTATGCCATCTGCAGCCTGCCGTTCGAGCACGCCCGCCCTACCGCGATCATGACCTGGATGCGTCAACACTGGGGAATCGAGAACAGCCTGCACTGGATACGCGACGTCACCTTCGACGAAGACCGTCAAAGGGCACATACCGGAAACGGCGCACAGGTCCTAGCAACGCTACGCAACACCGCGATCAATCTGCACCGCCTCAACGGCGCCGACAACATCGCCGAAGCCTGCCGGATCACCGCTTTGACAGCCAACCGCCGCCTAGACCTCCTCAATCCACAATTCCCCAGCTCACAAGCCTGCTAATCAACAACGCCGGAGCCCTGGGATACACCCGAGATGGTGTAGAGCATGATGCGACCGCGAACGGCATTTCCCACCGCCTTCTGCAGCGCGCCGACCAGGACGAGCAACCTCAGCAAACGCAGTGGCCGCATCATGGGAAGCGCGACGATAAGCAGGTCGATTATGTGCCGGATAAACCAACGCCCACGGTGAGGCGCCAAACACAGGCGCGCGATGTAATCGAAGACGAAGAGGCTCCAGGCGACCCAAGTTGCCACCCCCAAGAAGGTCGCCTCTAAACCCTGCGGCTGATACAGCACTTCGATCGAGTACATGGCGAGGAATGCGATGGCTACCATGGCCAGTGGCCATTCGGTGCGCTGCTCCCATAGCTGGTCTTTAGTTTGCTCAGTCATAACGGCTGGGCCTCCGAGTCGATCATGGCGTTACGTATCCGTCTCAATTTCTGCCCGGCTTTAGGGTAGCGGGCTGGCCTTCCGCGCGGTAAAGGTGATAACGGGCTAGCCGAATTCGGTTCGCGTGAAACTTGTTTCGACTCCGCAGCGATCAGCAACCGAGTTGCCCGGCAAGATCGAGGAAGTCTGCGGCGTTGATGTCGAACTCATCGGCATAGGTTGCATCGGCCGCACCACCGATACCGAATTCGAGCGGCCGCGCGACGAAGGCGGTGCGCAGACCCAGACGGGCCGCGGCGCGGAGGTCGTACTTATGGCTGGCCACCATCATGACCTCGGCAGGTTCACACCCGAGGTAGCCGACGGCCATCCGATAAGCGGCCGGATCGGGCTTGAACACCCCGGCCATCTCGGCCGCAAAGATCGCATCCCAGGGCAGAGCGGCCCGCTTCGAGATGTTGACGACCGCGCTGACGTCCGCATTGGACAGGGTGGCCAGCGTGAACTTCGTCTTCAGCCGAGTCAGGCCGGCCACCACGTCCGGCCAGGGACGCAGCCGCTGCCAGGCAAGGGTGAGCTCGTCACGCTCGGCGGCCGAGAGTCCGGTGACACCGCAACCGTCCAGCACCGCGTCAAGGACTTGTCGGTACACCGAGTAGACCGAAACCCACCCGCCGTGTCCGCCCGAGGAAGCATCCAACGCGCTGAAGTAACCGGCCCGCCAGCGCCGGACCAGCTCGGGCCAGTCCGCATCCGGGTGCCGTCCGGCGCTGATCCGCCGCGCCTCGTCACAGACGGTCGAATGAAAATCCGTCGCGGTCCCCTGCACGTCGAAGAGCAACGCCGTCACCATGAGGCTCATCATCCAACCTCGGCCACCCCAAGCTTGCCTGGGGTTTGCCTCTCGCCCGGTCTTGGCGAGCAGACACAGAATCGCACCGCGGGCTCCGCGCGGGTGCGATTCTGTGTCTGCTCGCGGTGCTAGCGGTTGGCGCGGGCTCTGCGCTCGGCACCATCGCCGAAGTCGGCACCGAGCGCCCGGTAGGCGTGCGCGTACTTGCCGGTCAATCTGGCGCGGTCGGCGTCGCTGAGGTTTGCCATGCGTTCCGGGTCGGTGTTGTCGGCCAGGTCGGCGAGTTTGACCTCGCGAGCGATCGGGTGTTCGCGGATACGCCGGTAGTAGTCGTCGGGTGGGACGTGATCGCGTCGGGTGAGCCGCTCGAGTGCATCGATCGCGCTGGCGGGGATGCCTTGCTCAGCGAGTTGGGCAGCCGTAATCCCCGAGTCCTCGATGACGTCGTGCAGCAAAGCCGCCACCGCGGCCTCGGCGTTGGCCGGATCGACATAGGCCGCAACCCGGCGCACATGCCCCAGGTAGGGCAGCCCGGCCTTATCGAGCTGGCCGGCGTGAGCCGCGGCGGCGATCGAGTCGGCAATTGCGATGTGGTCCACGTCTCCGCCCTTACCAGCGCCACCTAGTCCAATGCCGCAATCGCGGCCTTCAGTTTGGGCATTGTCTGCTCGAGCAGTTTGAGGCTCTTCCAGCCTTCCTCGGGTGACAGACCGCCCAGCAGCGGCTGAAACGCAAATCCCGACCGGTCGACCACGTCAGGCACTCTGGCCAGCAGATCATCCGGTGTCCAAGCCGCGAACAGACCCGCCTGGCGCAGCACGGCGGGATCGGTCAGCGACTTGAACGGCGAATTGGACGCATCGGCTTCCTGCTCAGCCCATTTGGCGTACTCGGTGATGACATGGATGGCATGGCGTTCGATTACGGCCCAGCCACGCTCGGGGTCTTCGCATAGATGGATGCTGATCGGGATGAGCATCGGCCGAAAGTAAAGCCCCGGCTCACGACCGTGTTTGCGGCATTCTTCGAGATAAACATCCACCAGGTCGGGAACCATTGGCAGGAATCCGAGACCGAAGCGCGCGGCGCGACGGGCCGAGGCTTTGACGCCGCCGCCGACCAAGATGATCTCCTCGGGCTTCTGTATCGGCAGCGGGCGCACACACACCGGGCGGCCGTCGGCTTCGAACGTCTCGCCACGCAGCGCCCGGATGATCGTCTCGATACCCGAGTCCATGAGCTTGGCCCGATCGGCCAGCGACTTGCCGAACATCGCGAATTCCGATGCCACATAGCCGGCACCGAACGTCACGTTGATGCGCCCGCCCGACATCAGATCGGCGATGGCGATCTGTTCGGCGACCAGCACGGGATCGTGCAGCGGCAGCACCACCGCGCCGATAAGCAGGCGGGCATGCTTGGTCACCGCGGCCATCCCGCCCGCCATGCAGGGCTCCGGCGTTGTTGATTAGCAGGCTTGTGAGCTGGGGAATTGTGGATTGAGGAGGTCTAGGCGGCGGTTGGCGGTCAAAGCGGTGATCCGGCAGGCTTCGGCGATGTTGTCGGCGCCGTTGAGGCGGTGCAGATTGATCGCGGTGTTGCGTAGCGTTGCTAGGACCTGTGCGCCGTTTCCGGTGTGTGCCCTTTGATGGTCTTCGTCGAAGGTGACGTCGCGTATCCAGTGCAGGCTGTTCTCGATTCCCCAGTGTTGACGCATCCAGGTCATGATCGCGGTAGGGCGGGCGTGCTCGAACGGCAGGCTGCAGATGGCATAGACCACCTCCACGCTGCGCTGGTCGGTGGCGGTGATCAAGCGTTCACGAGTGATCCGGATGATTTGTTTTGCGTAGGGGAAGCCGATTCCTCGTGCAGCGGTGATGATTTGCAGGGTGCGGGTCTCGACACGGCCGTGGCCGCGGGAGTCGTCGGTAGCGGCTGCGGGCACCTCGGCCCAGGGCAGCGCGGTGATACGCGCAAGTATTTTGGCTTGGTTGGACTTGACGATCATCAGGTAGTGCGACTTCAAGGTGGCGCAGATCAACTTCGCGGTGACGACCTGGGTATGCATCGCATCCACGGTGACCAGCCACCGCAAGCTACCCGGCAGCAGCGTGAGCAGGGCACGTACGCAGGGAATTTCATTGCTTTTCTCGGCGACAGCGAGTTGACCGAGCACCAATCGGGCACGGTGGGCGAACACCGACACGAGATGCGTGGCTGTCGCTTTGGCGCGTAAAGCACCACGCAGCATCTTGCCGTCCAACGCGATCGGCACCAATCCACTGGGGTCGCTGCTGGCCACGTGTGCAGTGAAGTAACTGCCCATCCTGGCGTTGAGGTCGGCGGGGTCTAGCCGAGACAAAACAGCGCGGAAGGTCTTCTCACTGGGCCGCCGGAACCGGACCCCTAATTGGGCCAACACATCATCGGGAGCGGTGGCCGCCCATGTGGCAAAACCAGCATAGCCGCGCATCCCCGCGGCAGTGGCCAGAACCGCGATCGCCAACAAAGCCATCAGCGAATACCTCCGACCGCGTGGGTCCCTCGGGTCTGGCACCGAGGCCAACACATCGAGAAACTCCGATCCGATGAGCTCGCTACGCTCACCAGGACTCCAGCGGTCGAACACCTCTGGAACCGACGACACAGGCAATACTGAAACGGTAGGCACGGGCAACTCCAGACCAACGACGAACAGTAACCAACTCGATCGTTCTCCAGATAGCCCGTGCCTACACTCCGGCCCCAATAGCGCGGCACCAAAGATCATCAACCCAGCTCACAAGCCTGCTAATCAACAACGCCGGAGCTCTGACTACGTACCGATCCATCTCGTCCAGCGCTACCTGCCGGGCATGCGGGATCGGCGCTTCGGGCGAATCGTCAGCATCACCTCCGAGATGGTCGAGTCACCCGTGGCGGGCATGATCGCCTCGGCCGGCGCACGCAGCGCACTGACCACGGCGATGAAGGGCGTTCAACACGACAGCGTCGCCGACAACGTGACAATCAATCAGCTGCTGCCGATGCTCATCGACAGCCCCCGACAGCTACAGATGGCGCAATTGCTTTCCGAGAGCAGCGGTGTCGCGTTCGAGGAAATTCGGCGGCGGCAGGCCAGCGTCACCTCGGCGAAGCGGCTCGGACGGCCCGAGGAAGTGGGCGCCGCATGCGCTTTTCTGTGCAGCGAACAAGCGGGGTACATCTCCGGCGTGAGTCTGCCCGTCAATGGCGGAGGACCGGTCATGGGCGGCGGCGCATGAATCGCCCGGTACCAGGGCGCCGGACGTTGTTGGGGGCCCGACGCCATCGCGCGAGCATCGGCGGCACAGTCCCGATCACCGACACAAGGAGGTTGCGCCAGTGAGCAATGCAACGTTGCCAGCAGAATCCGATGTTCTGGTTGTGGGCGCCGGACCGGCCGGCATGGTCACCGCCGCTCTGCTCGAACGGCTTGGGATGACAGTGCGGATCCTGGAGCGCTTCCCGTCCCGGCTTGCCCTGCCCAAGGCGCACGTCGTTGGCCCGGTCACCCTTGACATCTGTGTGCAAGCGGGGTTGGACGTGGACCGCATGAGCGCCGACGCGCACCCCCCGGAATGGGATCAATTCGTTCGATTCGCGACTCGGCTGTTCGGCGAACAGCTCGGCACCATCGCCTACGAGTACCAGTCCCCGGAATGGACCGCCCGGCCACGAATCAACCTCTCCCAACCGCGATTCGAAGCGATCGTCGAAGGCGATGTGCGTCAGCGCCCTGGCATCGAGTGGGTCTGCGGGCGTTGGACCGGCGCACAGGTCGACAAGGGCAAAGTGGTTTCCACCGCGACCGTCGATGACCGGCAAGTCCAGTTCAGCAGCCGGTACCTGATCGGCGCCGACGGCGCCAACAGCGCGGTCCGGGAAAGCCTCGGGATATCCATGCATACCTATGGTCAGCCCAGCCATCAGATCAACGCCCACGTGGTCGCCGATATGCGCGAGCAGCTGACCGATCATCCGGCGGTCTTGTATGCGCTGGTGGACCCGGAGGTGGCCAGCGTCGCGGTCATCCACGGCCTAGGCCAGCCCGGCCACGACAACACGATCGAGTGGATCTGCGGATCGCCTTACGACGGCGAGAACGTTCCCGAGATGGACACGATCATCGACCGGGTGCGCAAGGTTATCGGAAGTGACGATATCGGATTCGAGGTGCTCAAGCTCTCGCCCTGGGTCTTGACGGCGCGAGTGGCCGACCAATTCCAGGCCGGCCCATGCTTCCTGATCGGCGACGCGGCACACCGGCTGCCGCCGACCGGCGGGCTGGGCATGAACACCGCCATCCAAGACGGCGCCAACCTGGCCTGGAAACTCGCCGCGGTGATCCACGGCTGGGCCGGTGAGGCCCTGTTGCAGAGCTATTCCACCGAACGCCGGCCGATAGCGATCGCGAACACGCTGCGCTCCTTGGAGAACTTCGAAATCCACATCCAGGCGTTAGCCGAGCTTGCGACGGCGGCCTTGGACGGAACCCTGCACACCATAGCTGCGGAGCGCCTCGACAACCTCGTCCAGCAGAACTCCATCGGCTTTAACAGCCCTGGGCTGCAACTGGGCTACGGCTACGGGCCCAACCAAGAGGTCGCCGATGCAACCTCATTCACCCCATCAGCCGCCGTGGGACGACGGTTGCCGCACGCTCAGGTCAAGACCGGTGCCGTGGATCTGGTGCCGATCATCGATTTGGTGGACCGAGCCGGCTTCACCGTCTTCATACAGGGCGCGGCCGACGCCTGGCGAGAGGCATCCGGGGGCTCGGAGTTCCCGGTCACCATCGTGGATCTTGCGGGCGCGGTGGCCGACCAGGGGTGGCTGGAGCTGACCGGACTCGCGCACGAGGGAGCGGCGCTGGTGGTGCGCCCCGACGGACACATCGCCGCCAAAGCCGCCGGCCCGCAGTCATGGCCCGGCACAGGGCTCCGGCGTTGTTGATTAGCAGGCTTGTGAGCTGGGGAATTGTGGATTGAGGAGGTCTAGGCGGCGGTTGGCGGTCAAAGCGGTGATCCGGCAGGCTTCGGCGATGTTGTCGGCGCCGTTGAGGCGGTGCAGATTGATCGCGGTGTTGCGTAGCGTTGCTAGGACCTGTGCGCCGTTTCCGGTATGTGCCCTTTGACGGTCTTCGTCGAAGGTGACGTCGCGTATCCAGTGCAGGCTGTTCTCGATTCCCCAGTGTTGACGCATCCAGGTCATGATCGCGGTAGGGCGGGCGTGCTCGAACGGCAGGCTGCAGATGGCATAGACCACCTCCACGCTGCGCTGGTCGGTGGCGGTGATCAAGCGTTCACGAGTGATCCGGATGATTTGTTTTGCGTAGGGGAAGCCGATTCCTCGTGCAGCGGTGATGATTTGCAGGGTGCGGGTCTCGACACGGCCGTGGCCGCGGGAGTCGTCGGTAGCGGCTGCGGGCACCTCGGCCCAGGGCAGCGCGGTGATACGCGCAAGTATTTTGGCTTGGTTGGACTTGACGATCATCAGGTAGTGCGACTTCAAAGTGGCGCAGATCAACTTCGCGGTGACGACCTGAGTATGCATCGCATCCACGGTGACCAGCCACCACAAGCTACCCGGCAGCAGCGTGAGCAGGGCACGTACGCAGGGAATTTCATTGCTTTTCTCGGCGACAGCGAGTTGACCGAGCACCAATCGGGCACGGTGGGCGAACACCGACACGAGATGCGTGGCTGTCGCTTTGGCGCGTAAAGCACCACGCAGCATCTTGCCGTCCAACGCGATCGGCACCAATCCACTGGGGTCGCTGCTGGCCACGTGTGCAGTGAAATAACTGCCCATCCTGGCGTTGAGGTCGGCGGGGTCTAGCCGAGACAAAACAGCGCGGAAGGTCTTCTCACTGGGCCGCCGGAACCGGACCCCTAATTAGGTCAACACATCATCGGGAGCGGTGGCCGCCCATGTGGCAAAACCAGCATAGCCGCGCATCCCCGCGGCAGTGGCCAGAACCGCGATCGCCAACAAAGCCATCAGCGAATACCTCCGACCGCGTGGGTCCCTCGGGTCTGGCACCGAGACCAACACATCGAGAAACTCCGATCCGATGAGCTCACTGCGCTCACCAGGACTCCAGCGGTCGAACACCTCTGGAACCGACGACACAGGCAATACTGAAACGGTAGGCACGGGCAACTCCAGACCAACGACGAACAGTAACCAACTCGATCGTTCTCCAGATAGCCCGTGCCTACACTCCGGCCCCAATAGCGCGGCACCAAAGATCATCAACCCAGCTCACAAGCCTGCTAATCAACAACGCCGGAGCCCTGTGGCCCGGCATCCACAGCTCATTGCGCAACCACTTGCAAACGGGTCAGCCGCTGGGGACAGAGGCGATCGCATGAGCGCGAAGTTCCGGGAGTTCATCCCGCCCGACGACGCACCGCGCTACGCCGGTCTGGACGCGGACGCAGAAACCTACGCCGACCACGTGGGCGAGATGCTGCGTCTGGGTTTGGGGGACAACAATCCCTTCGATCTCATCGTGGAGAGGTCCAATGCACCGTTTCAGGGGGTGAGTGCCGACGGGACGATCGAGCCGGGCCTGTTCGACCTTGCTGCCGAGGGCGCACCCATCGCCGACATGGTCAAGGCGGCGAACCACTTGCTATCCACGGTGACCCCCGCCGAACGCGCCAAGCTCGTTCATCCGCTGACCTCGGTGCTGCGGCGGCGCTGGCTCAACCCGGAGTTCTACTTGTTCCGCTACGGCCTGCGCCTCGACGAGGTCACCGCCGAAACCCGAACCGCCATCTTCGATTTCCTCAAGACCACGCTGAGCGAAGCCGGCTACACCAAGGTGCGCAACTGCATGTACGTGAACGGGTTCCTCGGAACGATCATGGTGGCGCCGCTGATCATGAACGAATACAGCTACAACTTCACGCTGTTTGGCGAGCCGTCGTTGACCGAACCATGGGGCTGGCAGATGCACGGCCATCACTGCGTGCTGAACTGTCAGATCGTCGGCGAGCAGATGGTCATGACGCCGTGTTTCTGGGGAGCCGAACCCAATGAAGTCGACCGAGGTCCGCGCCGGGGCCTGACCCTTTTCACCGACGAGGAAAACCTCGCGGTGGCGCTGTTTGAGACGCTTCCCGCGCAGCTGCGTGAACGCGTCGTGCTCTATCCCAGCGCCTACGATCCCGCCGTGCCCCAAGGCAGGCTCAGTCCGTTCGACCATCTGCATCTGGGCGGGTTCAGCCAGGACAACAGGGTCATCCCCTATCAAGGAGCCCCGGCAGCGGACTTCGGCGCGGCCTCCCGCGACAAGCTCGTCGAGCTCATCGAGGTCTATCACCGACACCTGCCCGATGGTCCGAAGGCCGCACCGATGGCCGAGATCCAAAAGCAGCTCGACAGCACGTATTTCTGCTGGATCGGCGGTTCGGGCCCGGAAAATCCGTTCTACTACCGGATTCAAAACCCAGTAACCCTGATCGAATTCGATCATCACGCCGGGGTCTTTCTCAACAACCCCACCGCCATGCGGTTCCACATCCACACGCTGGTGCGCACACCCAACGGCAACGATTACGGCATGGCTCTGGTGCGGCAATACTGCGAGGCGCACCAGCGCTCGATGGCCGGGCTGGAGCTCAATCAATAGGCATATAGCCGACAACTCGTGGACTCCGCTGGCGACAGCTGCCCCGCTGAATCCGCCGCGGACCCCGCTCAGCGCAGGCTAGTTGGTAATTCCACCCAATTCCCGTGCCACCGCGTCGAATGCACGCAGCGTGTTCGCCTGTTGCTGCGGGTCGTCCTGAGAGGCCGGCCGGCTGGACAGCTTGGCGCCGACCACCTGCGCGGCGCGGTTGATGTAGATCAACTGGCCACACATGCCCACGCACAACGCGACGTTGCTGCCCGGGTAGGGAAACCACACTTGGTTGCGGTACATCCCGCCCGGCATTTTGGTGTCGTCGGGGCTGGCGGCAAATGCCTGACGCGAATCGGTACCGCCGTCGAGCGTGTCGGCGATCCACGCCGCCGGCACCACCTGCTGGCCGGTCAACGAGACACCGTCACGCAAGAACAGCGACCCGAACCGGATCATGTCGGTAAGACAGGCGTTGATGCCGCCGTCGAATATCCCGGTGCCGGCCGGGCCCGCCGTGTCTAGCGCGATGCTGGCGTCGCATTGGGCGCCGATGCGACTCCACAGCAGATGCGACATCAGTTCGGGCATCGGCTGGCCGCCGGCGACCTCGCAGATCCAGCCGAGTACATCGGTTTCACACGAGCGATATTCGAAGGGGCCGCCGTGGGCCGACTTCTGCCGCAAGGTGAGCAGGTAGTCGCGCAGTGTGGCGGGGACATCCGGATTTTGCTTGGGCGCCCACCCGATCACCTGCTCGCGCACGTGTATTTCGGCGGCCGGGTCGTCGTAGTTCTCCGAGAAGCCAACACCTGATCTCATGTCCAGCAGGTGGCGCACCGTCGCACCCGCATAGCCGCAGTTCACCAAGGCGGGAACGTATGTCGTGACCGGCGCGTCAACGTCGATCGCACCGGCCCCAGACAGCGCGCCGACCACCGCCGCCACCAACGATTTGCTCACCGAGAACAGCAGGTGCCGCGTCTGGGGCCGCAATCCACCGAGGTACTCCTCGGCCACCAGCGCACCGCGGTGAGCCACCGCCCACCCGTCGGTAACGGTGCCGGCCATCACCGCACCAACGGTGGTCGGCGCCCCCTCGGTGTTGGTCAACTCGATGTCGGCGACCGGAGCACCGGCCGCGGGCAGCGCCACGGCGGGGTTGGTCCCGCGCGAGATCAGCGCGGTCGGCATGAAGTCCTCGACATGCTGGAACGCCCAGTGCGAATACGGTGACGAGAGCCAATTGCCCAGCGAAAGACCGGCCGGGACGCCGCCGCTCACGCGCGTGCGACGAGCCGCGAGACGATCGGCGCGGCCGGCGTCAGGGGTGTCGAGGCAAAGTGCGCCTTGAGGCCCTTGACCCAGCGCTGGCAGCGCTCAGTGAGCTGGTAGTCGTCGGTCTGCAGATGCCCGCGGGTGACAAGCACACCGAGTTGGGCTCCCTCGCAACGTAAGTCGCCAGGTGCGGCGACCCGCATGTAGAACGCCTCGGACTCGTCGAGCAGCGTGGCCCAGTCGTTGCCCTGACGAGCGAAGGAGACGCTGCCATCGTGGTGCAGGCGCCACACCCCGGTGCGTGGGGTTGAGGTGAACAGCTCGAGCTCCGGCGAGGTCTCCGACATGATGAGCTGACCCCAGACCTCGTCCTCGCCGTAGCCGCGTTCCCAGCGCGTGTTGATCTCCTCGATGTCGAGCTCGTATTCCACGTCCATGTATTCGAGCAGGTGGAACAGGAACAGCGGCATATCGGCGTAGGCCTCGGTGGTCAGGTTCGTCATCGGGCTGGCCCCGCTCAGGCGTGGGTTCACCTCGCCGAGGTAGAGCTCGTTTGCGTCCAGATCGTGCAACAGGTCAACCTCGAAGTAGCCGCGGTAGCCCTCGCGGCTCAGGACATCGCCCAGCTTTCGAACCATCTCGCGCGCGGCGCGCGTCTGGGCGGGCGGCAGCACCTCACGCCAGACGTCATTGCCGCACCAGGCCCCTTTGGACGGAGTCAGCTCCGGGTAACCGACCAGACTCGTCATCGCGGGGCCGATCACGGTGCCGTGGCGGGTCACGGTCCCCTCGATACACACCTCGACATTGCGGATGCGCTTCATGACCTTGATTTCCGGCTGCTCCACCAGGTCAGCGGCGCACTGGTCCCAGTCACGCTCACCGCGCACGAAGAAGGTCGCACTGCCGGCGTTGCCATATGCGGCCTCGATGACCAGGTCATCTCCCAGCCCGGCGTCATGCGCCAGCGTCGATAGCTCCTCGTAGGAGCCGGACCGCCCGATCACGTGCGGCACGCTCGGCACGCCCGCCTCGTTGGCCAGGCGAGTCATGACGATCTTGGAGCCGAGCCGGTGGCGCAGCTCCGCCGGGGGATGAATGACCTCGAGCCCCGCCTGGCGCGCCAGGGCCTGGGTCTCTCCGTCCAGCATCACAAAGCAGGCCTTGCCGCCGGGCCCCCGGCGCGCGATGAACTCGAGCGTCTCGGGATCACGCAGCAGGTGGTTGCACACATCCCCCATGCCGTCGAAATCCCTGCGGTCACGCCGCCGCGGCACGAACACGCGCGAATGCGCGCCCTCGAAGGAGTCAAAGTAGGTGAGGTAGAAGAAGTTTCGCACCCATCGGTCGATGCCTAGCAGGTTGAACGGCGTCGGCGAGATGAAGTAGAGCGGCAGCTTGTTGTTGTGGAAGAACGCGCGGACGTCCGAAAGACCGTTCAGCACACGGGGCGGCTTGGGCTCGGGATTACCTGCGGTCACGATCGCACCAGCCGCGGTGTCGTCGAGCCTTGAGCCCGGCGCGGGGGCGGCGGCGGTAGGGACGGTGCGGTCAGCGCGACGACGGTGAATTCGCATACCTCCATTGGTCCAGTGTGGACCCGAAGGTGGTCGTATCGAAATGTGGGGTGCCTGAACGTCCGCCGAGCAACGGGTACATTCTCGTCTAACCAGTCCACCCGGCATCACTGGCAAATTCAAGATCTTCGATGCGATGAGGCCGATCGACCCTATCCCGGGCGCAAGATCGAGCATGATCCTCAGAGAGATAGTCGAAGGAGCGGACCAATGAGCAAAGGCGATCTCGCGGTGATTCGCCACCCCAGCGGAGTATCGGTGTCCACCCTGCCCCAGGCTTTTCAGCAGACCGCGGCCGTAGCCCCGGACTCGGTGGCCATCCGCACGGTCGGAAATCAAGCCGTCCTCACCTGGCGCCAGTACGCCGATCGGGTGCGAAGGATCGCTGCCGGGCTGGCCGCTCTCGGGGTCGAACGCGGCCACACGGTGGGGATCATGCTGCGCAACCGTCCGGAGTTCCACTTGGTCGACACCGCGGTCCTGCATCTGGGCGCGATCCCGTTCTCGATCTACAACACCTCGGCTCCCGACCAGATCAAGTACCTGTTCAGCAACGCTGAGAACAAGGTCGTCTTCACCGAGAAGGACTTTCTGCCGGCCATCAATGCGGCCGTCGCCGACCTTGCTCACGTGATCGTGATCGACGCCGACGCCGACACCGACGCCGACGCCGACGCCGACGCCGGTATGAGCCTCGAACAGCTCGAATCCAGCGGGGCCAAAACCGATTTCAACTTCGATGCGACGTGGCAATCCGTCCGGCCCGATGACATCGCCACCCTCATCTACACCTCGGGTACCACCGGCCCGCCCAAGGGCGTCGAGCTCACCCACGCCAATGTGATCGCCGAGTTCTCCGCGATCGTCGAGCTGCTTGGCATGCAGCCGACAGATCGGATCACCTCCTACCTGCCGCATGCACACGTCGCCGACCGCGTGACCGCGCACTACGCCAACATGGTCTTCGGAGTGCAGGTAACCGATGTCGCCGACGTCAAAGCGATCGCCGAGGCGTTACCGGACGCCCGCCCCACGTTATGGCTGGGGGTGCCCCGAGTCTGGCACAAGATCCAAGCTGGGATCGAAACCAAGCTTGCCGAGGCCGGCGGAGCCAGGAAGCGGCTGGCGCTGTGGGCCATCGACACCGGCATCCGCGCTGCCCGTCAGACCTTGTCCGGCAAGTCCCTCTCCCCGGCACTGGCCATCAGCCACAAGATCGCCGACCGCCTCGTGTTGGCCAAGGTGCGCGAGGCGCTCGGCCTCGATCAACTGCGCTGGGGCGTCACCGGCGCCGCTGCCATGCCGGTCGAAACACTGGAATTCTTTTGGGGCCTAGGCATTCCCGTCTACGAAGTGTGGGGAGAATCGGAATGTGTGGGCGGCGCGACCTCCAATCGACGCGACGCCATCAAGCTCGGTTCGGTAGGTAAACCGCTGCGCGGCGTCGAGGTCAAGGTGGCCGGGGACGGCGAACTGCTGATCCGCGGACCGATCGTGATGCGCGGCTACCGGCACCAGCCAGAGAAGACCGCCGAGACAATCGACGCCAACGGCTGGTTGTACACCGGCGACATCGGCACCATCGATGCCCAAGGATTCGTCACCATCGTCGACCGCAAGAAGGAGTTGCTCGTCAACGAATCCGGAAAGAATCTCTCCCCCCAGCAACATCGAGAGGGCGATCCAGGCCGATTGCCCCTTGATCGACCAGGTGGTCGCGTTCGGTGACGCACGTCCCTACGTGACCGCACTCGTTGTCCTCGATCGTGACACCGCCGCGGCGCAGGCCGCCGCCTTGGGCATGGCCGATCCGTCGGCGGCCGCGTTCGCCCAGAGCCGCCAGGCACGCGAAATGCTTACCGCCGCGGTCCGCGAGGGAAACTCCAAGCTCTCCCGGGTGGAACAGATCAAGCGGTTCATCATCATCGGCACCGCGTGGGATCCGGGTGGAGACGAACTCACCCCGACGATGAAACTCAAACGCAAACCCATCGCGCAGAAGTATTCGACCGAGATCGACAAGCTCTACGCCGCAACGCCCGGCCCGGAGATCGTCGACCTATCCAAACCCGACTGACTCGCGCACTCACATGTCATCGCACTTGGTCGCAGCTTCTCGATGAAGCTGAGCAACCCACTGCGGCATCCTTTTTTCGTACCGCGCGTCGAAAAGCCCCGCGCGGAGGGCCGTTTCTACCTGCCCGATGGGCGCCGGCTTGGCTTCGCCGAGTTCGGTGACCCCGCGGGCGCGGTGGTGCTGTGGTTCCACGGCACGCCCGGCGCGCGACGCCAGTTCCCGCTGCTGGGCCGGCGTGCCGCCGAAGAATTTGGTTTGCGCGTAGTCGTCGTGGAGCGCCCCGGCTCGGGTCTCTCCGACTGTCACGCCTACACCGCGATGGCCGACTGGGCCACCGACATGACTGCGGTGGCCAACGCGCTGGGCGCCGAGCGGCTTGCTGTCGTCGGCCTGTCCGGCGGCGGCCCCTATGCCCTGGCCTGCGGCGCGGTAGCACCCCTGGCGTCTCGCGTGGCCACCGTGGCGGTGTTGGGCGGAATAGTTCCGTCGGTCGGCCCCGACGCCACCGCCGACGCGGTCACCGATCTTGCCCGTCGCTTCACCCTCATCCTGTCGGAGTTGCGCCGCCCGC
The DNA here is from genome assembly GCF_022354805.1 of Mycobacterium liflandii. Taxonomy (NCBI): domain Bacteria; kingdom Bacillati; phylum Actinomycetota; class Actinomycetes; order Mycobacteriales; family Mycobacteriaceae; genus Mycobacterium; species Mycobacterium liflandii. Next base: position 4,421,459 of record NZ_CP023138.1, read on the forward strand.
TGGCGGCGCTGGCCGCCGGACTGCTGCCCCTGGTCCCGGTCTCGCACTACCTCTATCGGGCTTATGCCAGCATCACTCCCGAGGGCGACCAGCAGGTCTTCGCCGACCCCGAATTAGAGGCAGTGTTCCTCGATGACATAGTCCTGGTCGTCAAGAGCCGCTGCCAGGCCATGATCGACGATTTGCGACTGTTCGGACGGGACTGGGGCTTCCGGTTGCCCGACGTGACGGTGCCGGTGCGGTGGTGGCACGGCGACGCCGACCCGCTGGTACCGCTGGCCGCCGCCCGAGCGGCGATCGCGCGGCTGCCCAATGCCGAGCTCATCGCGCGCCCGGGCGAAAGCCACCTAGGCGGCTTCGCCGCCGCCGACGAGGTCCTCCAGTTTGTCCGCTCATCGCTTTGAGCTGCAACGACTTTGTCGACTCTGCCCCGCGGCTTTGATCCAGCCCACGTGGCGCGAGCGAAATCGCCGCCCACCGTGGTATTCGCATGTTCACGTGGGTTGGTGCCGCCGCAATTCACCCGTTGTTTGCATTCGGGCGCCATGCTCAGTCACTGAGATGGCCCCTTGCCGCGCCCGGTAGCGACAAATGCCTGCGAACTCTCACGCCGGCTGCATACACTGCCGAGAGATTATTAGGGTCCCCTTAGCAGATATGAGGTGTCCGGCGTGCCAACGAGGACCGATGACCCGCAGATCGTGGTGTCGTTCCATGACGACAGCCTGCTGATTGGCGGTGATCCTGCCGCTGTCGAGTCCTATCTGTCGCGGTTACGTGCGATCGCCGGGCAGACCATGCGGGTCGCGGGAATCCACGGCGCCCCGCTGGCCCGCGCGGCGGGCAAGCTCGCCGGGGTGACCGCGGTGCTCACCAATTGCGACAAATACGTTCAGTTGCATCCCGACAGCCTGAGCGCGTTGCGGATCGGCAACCTCGTTCCCAGCTCGGCGGGCTTCTATTGGATGACGGCACCGGCTGAGGCCGGCCAGTTCCTGGCGCAGTTGCAGTGGCGGCCGGCGGGGCTCGGCCCGGAAGCCATGGTTTCGGCGCAGATGATCGCGGTGCAGATGGCGTTGAAGTCCGCGATTGCTCAGGTCGAAGACGCGGTCCGTCGGGTAGAAGACAAGGTCGAAGCGGTGCTCGAAGTCGCCAGAGCACAACGTGCCGGCGACGTTCTGGGTAACAGCCTGACCATTTCGCGGATGGTTGAGTCGCTGGAGAAGTACGGGTCGCTGCCCGATGCCTACTGGGATTCGGTGGCAGCTCTGGGCCCCGCGCTCAATGTCACAGCCGAACAACTGCGCAACCACGTCAGGCGCGCGCTGGCGTGTTTCGCTGACGACCTGCCCGTGCAGCAGCGCGCGGCAAAGCTGCGCAACGCCGTCAACGACAACCGGCTTGGTGATGCGTTGAGCCTGTTGGTGATCGCCGAGGAGTCGCTGCACAAGTGGCAGCGTCTGAGCCTTGCCCGAATCGAGTCGACGCAACCACAGCAGTTGCTACGAGCGATCGACGAAGCCCGCGAGCTCGTCGATCATCATCTGCGCGAGGATGTCCGCATCTATCAGGACGCCAAGGAGATTATGGACCGGTTCACGAAGCTAGAGGCGATCGACGGCTTCCGTTTCCTGGCGGTGCGCGAGCTGGTCAAACAGCGCCTAGCCCTGCGCGACGAGCTCGACAGTTTCGCGAGAGCCCGCCACCAACAGGCCGCGATGTGGGAGGACTTCCACGTTCCGAGTGTGCTCGATGCGGCATTTGCCACCATCGAAGTCGCGGCGGGCACCACCAACCGGGCCCTGGTGGCCGTCGGTCGGGGGCTCGTCGGCCTGGGTGCGCAGCTGACCGAGCCGCTACGGGGCAACAGACGCGGCGAGCAGGGACCAGTCATACAGCGCGACAAAGACGCTGAATCCGCGATAGACGGCGCCGGTCTGCAGGAATCCGATCCGGCCTGCTGAGCAGGCGGCGCCGGTAGCCGACACCACTTTCTGTGGGACGAATGGCTCCCCGGAAATGGGCCTAAAGACCCGTTCGGCCGGTTTCGCCACGCGATAGCGTGATCGGTTTACGGCCAACAGAATCCGGTTGCCGGTGCCGGCTGAGCGGGAGCGTGCGGTGAGGCAGGACACGACAAGCACATCGCCCGTTCGGCGGGCCGCGATCCAGGTGCTGGCCGGGGCGGGGCTGCTGCTGGTTGTGCTCGAGGCGTTCTTGATCGTCTCCTTTCGGTTACGTCTGCGCCCAGCGATCAACGCAATCCGGCGCTTCAACAGGGCCGTGCTCAACCCGGCCATGTTGACGATGGCAGGGTCCGCACACTGGTATGCCTCAGTGATCCATCATCAGGGCCGCACAACGGGGCGGGCCTACGCGACGCCCGTCGTCGCGGAGCGTGTTGGTGACCAGTTCTACATCCCGCTCCCCTACGGCCGGACGGACTGGTGCGCCAATGTCATGGCGGCCGGCGAGTGCACCGTCGAGCACAAGGGCCGGCGCTACCGCACCACAGCGCCGGCGGTCATCGGGTTCGCGGTCGCGGCCCCGTTCATCTCGGCGCGGTCGCGCCGAACGTTCCGCCTCTACAAGGTGCGTTCCTTTCTTCGCCTCGACATCACCGACAAGGCGTGAGCCACCGGGAAAGTTTCTCCAGTGTGGTCAGCCTGATCGCAAGCCTGCGAACATCTCGTTGTGGGCCTGTGGTCGGATTAGTGTGGGGTAAGGTGCCCTCGCCGGTGCCGCCGCGGTGCCGCGAGGGCAATGCAGTAATGCTGCGCTGAGCACTGGGGAACGCGATGAACCAGCAGGATTCGCCGAGTACTTGCTACCGCGCGGAGCCCGTTGACGCCCAGGCATTTACCGCGCACTTCGATCGCCTGTACACGCGACTGGCCCGCCCCTACGACCTCGCGGTCAAGCTGCTGCCCGTGTGGCGGCATTGGATCAGTGCAGCGCTCCCGCACATCCGCGGCCCGCGCGTCCTGGAGGTCTCTTTCGGCACTGGTTGGCTGCTCACCCGCTATGCGAACAACTTTGACACCTACGGGGTGGACCTCAATCGCCGCATGGTCGCAATGGCGCGGCGCAATCTGCGCCGCGCGGGTGTGAGCGCCGACTTGTCCCAGGCAAACGTCGAGGCACTGCCCTATCCGGACGGCCAGTTCGACACCGTCGTCAACACCATGTCCTTCAGTGGTTATCCCAACGGTGCACGGGCGATGACCCAACTGCATCGTGTGCTGCGCAGACAAGGCCGGCTGGTCTTGATCGACGTTGGCTATCCCCAAGACGGCAATCGCCTGGGCACTGCGCTGGCCGGTATGTGGCAACGGGCCGGTGACGTGATTCGTGACATGCCAACGCTGTTGGATGACTTCGGCTTCGAGGTCCAGCACGAGCAGATTGGCGGTTTCGGCAGCGTCCATCTCTACCTTGCGACAAAATTATGACGACGCCACCACTCACGTCATCGCCGGTCCGGACCAGCCACGCCGGTAGAGTTCGGCAGGTGAACTCGCCGTCGGTGCTAGAGGCGACACTGCCGGCCGCTTGCGCGCAGCTCCGCGACGAGCCGTCGGCGACATCAACGGGAAAGAACCGGTCGGGTATGGCAGCCCCGGCATGCGGCATCGAATCGCACACCGGCCCCGATCGTCGGATCCAAGCGCAAGGCGGGATATGGAATCAGAGCTGAGAGCGCGCTGTTGTGTCGCCGGCGGCGGGCCGGCTGGCATGATGCTGGGCTACCTGCTGGCCCGGGCCGGGGTCGACGTCATCGTGCTGGAAAAGCATGCAGACTTTCTGCGGGATTTCCGCGGCGACACCATCCACCCGTCAACTCTCGAGGTCATGAACGAGCTTGGGCTCTATGACCAGCTGTTGCAGCGGCCGCATCAGCCGACACCGACGCTGAACGCTCAATTCGGTAGCTTCCGAGCACTGGTCGCCGATTTCCGCCACTTGCCGGTTCGCGGAAAGTTCGTCGCGATGATGCCGCAGTGGGACTTCCTGGATTTCATCGCGAAAGAGGCACAACGCTTTTCGTCTTTCCGGCTGCTGATGCGGGCCGAAGTCACGAAACTGATCGAGGAGCCCAACCGCGTCACCGGCGTAGTCGTGAATACCCCGGACGGTGAGCAGAAGATCCACAGCGACCTCGTGATCGGCTGCGACGGACGGACCTCCACCGTGCGCGCCCAAGCGGGCTTGCAGGTGCTGAGCCTAGGTGCGCCGATGGATGTTCTGTGGTTCCGGATGTCGCGCCGGCCCGGCGACCCGGAGGAATCCATGGGGAATTTCGGTCGCGGCGCCATCCTGGTGTTGATCAACCGGGGCGACTACTGGCAATGCGGTTTCGTAATCGCCAAGGGGTCCATCGAACAAGCGCGTCGCCATGGGGTTGAGTTCTTTCGCGAAGAGATCGTAAAGATGGCGCCCTTCGTCAAGGACCGAGTCGCGGAAATCACCGACTTCGACGATCTGCGGCTGTTGACCGTCTCGGTCGACCGCCTCAAGCAATGGCATCGGCCGGGACTGCTCTGCATCGGCGACGCCGCCCACGCGATGTCACCGATCGGCGGAGTTGGGATCAACCTGGCCATCCAGGACGCGGTCGCGGCGGCCAATCTACTGATCTCGCCGTTACGTCGCGGCCAGGTGAGCGATGCCGATCTGCAGCGTGTGCAGGCACGGCGCGAGTTGCCGACCCGCGCTACCCAGGCGGTCCAGGTGTTTCTCCAAAAGAACGTTGTCACCGCGGTATTGGGTAGTTCGCAACAGTTCAAGGCGTCACTGCCAGTGCGACTGATCCGGCGGCTCCCGTTGCTCGCCCGCATTCCCGCCCGCCTGATCGGCATGGGAGTGCGCCCCGCGCATCCCGACCTGGCGGTGATTGACAAGCCAGTGCCGACATAGCGCATAGGGTGGGCAAGGAGGACAACCGTGGCGCTTTCCCTGAGCCAGGCCCGTTCGGTCTACGACAGGATCGGACGCATTCAGGACTGGCAGGCCTTCTATGAGGATGAGACGCTCGACCGGCTCGTGGCCAATGCAGCCCTGGCGCCCGGCCAGACGATCTTTGAATTCGGCTGCGGAACAGGAAAATTGGCTGCGAACCTGCTGGCTGAGCTGCCGGCCAGTGTCAACTATGTCGGCGTCGATATCAGCCCGGTGATGATCAACCTCGCCACCAGTCGGCTCGCCCCCTGGGCCGACCGGGCCAAGGTGACCCTTGTCGATGGCTCACTGCCACTGCCTGCCGGCGACCGGTCCGCGGACCGGGTGCTGTCCACGTTTGTGTTCGACCTGCTCGATGAGGCGTATGCGAGGGCGGTGCTGGACGACTTGCGACGAATCCTGACTGCCGACGGCCTGTTGTGCGTGGCCAGTCTCTCCTACGGGGAGCGGCCGCTGGAACGGGTCGCCTGTCGCGCCTGGAACGGGCTGTGGCGCGTTGCGCCACAACTTGTCGGCGGATGCCGTCCGATCAGTGTGAGCGCGCTGCTAGACCCCGGATGGAAGCTGGCGCATCACTCGCACGTACACCGCTTCGGGCTCGTGATGGAGGTCGTGATCGCCAGCCCCAACGCTTCCCAGCCATAACCGCGTGCTTGCCCCCTGCGGTCAGCCCGCCGGCGCCAGTTCGCGCACCACGTCGAGCTTGAGGAACTCCGGCGCCTTGAGCACCCGGCGAAGCATGAACCGGATGAACGCCGGCATATCGGTCGCGTCCTCGTCGCGGAAGACCACGGGGTCGCCCAGCTGATAACGACGCCGCCTGGTCTCCAGTTCGCAGCCACCAGCGGCGAGGACATTCTTCACCCAGTCCGAGCTGGTGCCGTAGGTCAAAGCGATGACAAATCCGTTGCGCCGGTGAAAGGCCCACAGCGGGGTGCGGAACGTGCGGCCCGACTTGCGCCCGCGATGGACCACGACGGCCCACCCTGGGGCCCATGGGGCGACGTACTTGGTGAACCGATTGAGACTGATCTTGTTGGCCTTGGCGACCCAGCGTGGTGCCGGCATTTTGAAAAACTCCTCACTCGTGGAATTAATGCCATTACGCTAACGCTGGCTGCCCGAAAAGTCAACGACTGTAGAATTTCAGGACTATGCCCCCAATGGGACGACGTCGAGGTAACCCCGACACCCGCAACGCGATCGTCACGACCGCTCGGCGGCTGTTCGCCGAGTCGGGCTACGAACAGACCTCGGTCCGTGACATCGCCTCCGCGGCCGGGGTGGACCCGGCGCTGATCCGGCATTACTTCGGCAGCAAGGCCGAACTCTTCCGGTCCATCGTGGGATGGCCGTTCGAAGCTGATGCGATGAGTGCGCTCATTCTCAGCGGCGATCGTGACGAGCTCGGGGCGCGGCTCACCCGGGTGTTCTTGGAGGCTTGGGAGCGGCCGGAATCACGCGCCCCTTTGCTGGCGATCCTGCGCGGTGCGGCCACCCATGAAGAGTCCACCACCCTGGTCCGGCATTTCTTTCAGGACCAGATGTACCCGCAGTTGGCCCAACCGTTGCCAGGCCCCGATACCGAACTGCGGATCGACCTGGCCATGGCCCAGCTGCTGGGCATCGCCTACCTGCGCCACGTCCTTCGGCTGGAGAGCAGCCAGATAGTCGCGCTGCGGCCAGAAGTAGCGGCCCGTTTCGCCGCGAGCAGACGCAGAATCGCACTTGCGCGTCCCCGCGCGTGCGATTCTGCGTCTGCTCGCGGTGCCGCCGGCCACCTCCTACAAGCCCAGCGCCAGGGCGGCCGCTGTGGCCACCTGTCCACGCAGGTCCGAAATCGGTGTGCTGCCCCGCAGATGAATTGCGTTCGACAGCAGAACCACATAACTGTCGGAACCCGGGTCTATCCACAGCGAAGTTCCGGTGAAGCCGGTGCCACCGAAGCTGCCGATGGGAAAGACCACGCCCCGCGGCGCGGAATATGGCGTGTCGATATCCCAGCCGAACCCAAACAGGGTTTGTCCGCTGATCGCCGGATAGCGCGGAGCCAGCATCGGATCTGTTCAGTTCGGCCGGTGCGCAAGCGCTTCTCGCGCCGCGGCGTTCGCGGCGTCCAGTTGCGCCATGTGATGTCCGGGCTGCTGCGGGGTCGTCATCAATTCGCACGTCGCCTGCGTCAGTGGAAATGTGCTGGGGCGGCCCGCAAGACGATCGAGCAGGGCCTGCGCGAAGCTGCTGACATCGTGCGCCGTGGAGAACACCCCGGCGTGCCCGGCCACTCCCCCATGCGGCGCGCTGTGGGGTCATGCACCGTGCCCCGAAGCAGCCGGTTGAAATTGGGGTTCCGGCTTGGATCGGCACCGCTCTCCTCATCGAGTGCGGTTGGCGCGATATGCGACAGCAGGGCGGTGTCCCAGGTACCCGCAGGGCAGGGCGCCCGCGGGCGCCCTGCCGGCGCGGGAGCCCACCCGATCGCGGCTCCTCTCACGCTGTGTGGACCGCAGGCTTTGGCCGCAGGAAGAAAGTCGCTGTCTTGCATGCCAATTGGGGCGAATACATGTTGCGCAACGTAGCCATCTTCGGCCTCACCAGCGATTTTCTCGAGCAGCGCGCCCAACAAAATGTAGTTGATGTCGGAGTATCGGAACTCCCGCCCTGGCGGCGACTGCAGCGGCGTGCTCAGCGCACGGTGAATGCCTTCCGCTCGGTCTGCGCCGTCCAGTCCCCATGCATCTTGCAAACCGACATCTACCGGTTCGCCGGAGGTCTGTGTCAGCAACATGCGGACCGTCACTTGAGCACGCTGTGGGTCGCTCGCGGGGTTGAAGCCGGGCAAATGGTTCTGCACCGGATCGTCGAACCCAACCTTGCCCTGTTCGTATAGCTGCATGATTGCCGTCGCCGTCGCGAGGCATTTTGTCAACGACGCGATGTCGAAGATCGTGTCTTCGGTCATCGGCTCCGCGGGTGCCGACACCCCATCGAGCCCCTGTTCACCTGCGAGTTTGCGGGAGCCATAGGCCTGGTGGAAGACAATCTTGCCGCCGTGGCCGACCACGACGACGGCTCCCGGTAGCCGCTCGGCCGCAATGGCGTCGTTGATCAGCCGAGAGACGGGTGCGAAGGCAGCCAGGCCAGCCGCATCCACGGCGGGCATGGCGGGCCTCGGTCCCTCCCTTACCGGTGCGGGTGCGGCCTGCGATGGCGCTGGGGGTGTCGGCTGGTGGGGCGCGCATGCCGCAACGAGGGTGAGCAAACTAGTTCCAACGGCGATGGCCTTGAGCACTTTTCGCGCAGGCGGCAGCCCGGCCGGACGTTCTGGGCGGGTCCGGCGAGAAGGCGAGCCGCTGTCGATGCTTACCTGCGTCAGCGTAGTGACTCCGAACCGATCATCGTGCCACCGCGCGATTGTTGCCCGCTGACCCCGGATATCGTCGGCTGCGTGTGATCATCGGGCGAGTGTGCAGGCAACGCAGATGGCTCATCACCGGCCGACGCTTTCGGGCAGCCTGTTGCCTTACTCGTTGAAATGATCGCGGCTGCCGTCCTGCTCGCGCAGTGCACCGTGGCGCCCGCACCCTTCGGTGCGAGTGTCTCCCCGGTGACTGCCGCCGACCTCGGCGCAACCTGGCACCCGGATTGGCCGATCGGACCGACGCGGTTACGCCGAATCGAGTTCAACCACTTCGGTTTTGACGCCGCGTTCCGTCGTCGCGAACTGATCGTGCACCAAGATCTGGGGGTGGAGGTCATCACGATCTTCGAGCGGCTCTACCGACTGCGCTTTCCCATCGAGAACATTCGCAGGGGCGACCACTATCCGTGGCCGCCGATGATCAGCTATCGACGCAGGACAATGCGTCAACCCTCAATTGCCGGGCCATCACGGGACCCGGCCAATCGTCTCCACACGCCTTCGGCAATCGCGCAAAGACCTACATCGACGCGGCGGGAGTATTCCAACCGAAGAACGAGCCGGCGTGTCCGGATCGCGGCCGCAGCGACGCCGGACTCCCACACAAGGGCGATCCGGCTGTGCCTGCCTTCGCCGATCACGGCTGGCGGTGGGATGGTGCCTGGACAACTCCTATCGGCTACCAACACTTCGAGCGGCGATTCCAGCGAGACATCGTTGTCGGCGCACGGCTTCGGTGGTCGGCCTCGCGAGCGGACTCGTGCGCCGGCGGTGGCCAGCCCTTGATGTGTCTCATCACCTTTGCCCAAATCAGGAAACGCTAGAACCCAGACCGCTAGCATCAGGGGTGTTGACGATCGCCCCGGCTAACGGCGGGCGGTGTGGTGTGGTTTCCGGCCGGATGGGGTGATCGACTATGTCATTTGTGGTGACGGCACCGCAGCTGTTGGAGGCTGCGGCCCGCGCAGCTGGCCGGTATCGGTTCGAATATCAGTACAGCCAGTGCTACCGCGGCGAGCCCGACCGCAATGCTGGTGGGCGCGTTGGGCGCCGATGAGATCTCGGCGGCTGTGGCGGTGATGTTTGGTAACCACGCGCAGGCCTATCAGGCGGTCAGCGCGCAGGCAGCGGCGTTTCATGACCGGTTTGTCCAAGCGTTGACCGCGAGCGCGGAGTCATATGCCGGGGCTGAAGCCGCAAGCGCCTCGGTGTTGCAGACAATGGGCCAGGACCTGGTCAACGTGGTCAATAGACCCACGCAGGCGTTATTGGGTCGCCCACTGATCGGCAACGGCTCCGATGCAACCTCGGGCAGCGGGGCCAACGGCGGCGCGGGGGGCATCTTGTACGGCAACGGCGGCGCGGGCGGGTCCGGAGCACCCGGTCACGCCGGCGGCCGTGGCGGTAACGCCGGGCTGATCGGCACCGGCGGGGCCGGCGGGTCCGGCGGAAGCTCGACAAGCGGAGCTGGTGGGGCCGGCGGGGCCGGTGGCAGCGGCGGATGGCTGTGGGGCGCCGGCGGGACCGGCGGCGACGGTGGCGCAGGCTCGACCGTCGCAGGCGCTGGCGGACACGGAGGCACCGCCGGCTTGATCGGCACCGGCGGCGGCGGTGGCGCCGGCGCGGCTGACGGCACCGGGGGGCCGGCGGAGCGGGCGGGGCCGGCGGGTTGATGTGGGGCCACGGCGGGTCCGGCGGAGCGGGAGGCGATGGCGGGGCCGGCTCGGTCGGAGCGACCGGGGGTGCCGGCCAAGACGGCACCACCGGCGCGACGGGCGGCGCAGGTGGGACCGGCGGTGCGGGCGGCCGGGGTGGACTGGTGTACGGCGACGGCGCTCGCGGCGGCGATGGCGGCCTAGGCGGGACGGGCGGCACCGGCGGGGTCGGTGGTGATGGTGCGCTCGCCGACAGCGCCGGTGGTCGCGGCGGCGATGCCGGAAACGGTGGAGTCGGCGGGGTCGGCGGAGCCGGTGGTCGGGGCGGGTCCGGCGGCCACGGCGGAGTGTTCGGCGCATCTGGCGACCAGGGGGCTGGCGGGGCCGGCGGCAACGGCGGTGACGGCGGTGTAGCGGGCACCGGTGGGGCCGGCGGCGCTGGCGATGCCAGCCACCCCGATGGCGGAGTGGGCGGCGATGGCGGTGACCCCGGCGCCGGCGGGGCCGGCGGGATCGGCGGCCACGGCTCCAGCACCGGCGCCAACGGCAGTTTCGGGTCCACACCTACCACCGCTGCCGGCAATGGCGGCAAAGGCGGCAACGGCTACACCCCCACCACACCCGGCGCTGACGGCGGCGCCGGCGGAACGGGTGGCAGCGGCGGCCTTTACGGCAACGGCGGCGATGGCGGGGCCGGCGGCAACGGGGCTACCGGCGCGCCCGGAGTCAACCCCACCCCCAGGGCTCCGGCGTTGTTGATTAGCAGGCTTGTGAGCTGGGGAATTGTGGATTGAGGAGGTCTAGGCGGCGGTTGGCGGTCAAAGCGGTGATCCGGCAGGCTTCGGCGATGTTGTCGGCGCCGTTGAGGCGGTGCAGATTGATCGCGGTGTTGCGTAGCGTTGCTAGGACCTGTGCGCCGTTTCCGGTATGTGCCCTTTGACGGTCTTCGTCGAAGGTGACGTCGCGTATCCAGTGCAGGCTGTTCTCGATTCCCCAGTGTTGACGCATCCAGGTCATGATCGCGGTAGGGCGGGCGTGCTCGAACGGCAGGCTGCAGATGGCATAGACCACCTCCACGCTGCGCTGGTCGGTGGCGGTGATCAAGCGTTCACGAGTGATCCGGATGATTTGTTTTGCGTAGGGGAAGCCGATTCCTCGTGCAGCGGTGATGATTTGCAGGGTGCGGGTCTCGACACGGCCGTGGCCGCGGGAGTCGTCGGTAGCGGCTGCGGGCACCTCGGCCCAGGGCAGCGCGGTGATACGCGCAAGTATTTTGGCTTGGTTGGACTTGACGATCATCAGGTAGTGCGACTTCAAGGTGGCGCAGATCAACTTCGCGGTGACGACCTGGGTATGCATCGCATCCACGGTGACCAGCCACCGCAAGCTACCCGGCAGCAGCGTGAGCAGGGCACGTACGCAGGGAATTTCATTGCTTTTCTCGGCGACAGCGAGTTGACCGAGCACCAATCGGGCACGGTGGGCGAACACCGACACGAGATGCGTGGCTGTCGCTTTGGCGCGTAAAGCACCACGCAGCATCTTGCCGTCCAACGCGATCGGCACCAATCCACTGGGGTCGCTGCTGGCCACGTGTGCAGTGAAGTAACTGCCCATCCTGGCGTTGAGGTCGGCGGGGTCTAGCCGAGACAAAACAGCGCGGAAGGTCTTCTCACTGGGCCGCCGGAACCGGACCCCTAATTAGGCCAACACATCATCGGGAGCGGTGGCCGCCCATGTAGCAAAACCAGCATAGCCGCGCATCCCCGCGGCAGTGGCCAGAACCGCGATCGCCAACAAAGCCATCAGCGAATACCTCCGACCGCGTGGGTCCCTCGGGTCTAGCACCGAGACCAACACACCGAGAAACTCCGATCCGATGACCTCGCTACGCTCACCAGGACTCCAGCGGTCGAACACCTCTGGAACCGACGACACAGGCAATACTGAAACGGTAGGCACGGGCAACTCCAGACCAACGACGAACAGTAACCAACTCGATCGTTCTCCAGATAGCCCGTGCCTACACTCCGGCCCCAATAGCGCGGCACCAAAGATCATCAACCCAGCTCACAAGCCTGCTAATCAACAACGCCGGAGCCCTGACCCCACCCCCAACCCGGTGGCCAGCCACGCCGATCCCGGTGCGGCCGGCACCACCGACAACGGCGGCGACGGCAACGGCGGAACCGGCAGCAACGGCACCACCGCCGGGGAGCAAGGAGGCACCGGCGGCGCCGGCTTCAACAGCGGGGTCATCGACGACAATCCCTTCGGCGGCAATGGCGGCAACGGTGGGACCGGCGGGCCGGGCACCCTCGGCGGCGACGGCGGTAGAGGCGGATTTGGTCCGCTGGTCGGCGGCTGGGGCGGCAACGGCGGCATCGGCGGGCACTCGAGTGGCTCCGGCGGCATTCTCGGCACCGCCGGCAACGGCGGCAACGGTGGCAACGGCGGTACCGGCGGCGGGGCCGGCGGCAACGGCGGCGATGGCGGCACCGGTGGGGCCGCGGGCGCGGGCGGCACCTATGGCCAGTCGGGCATGGTCGGTGCAGGGGGTGACGCCGGCTCCGGTGGCGACGGCGGCGACGGTGGCACCTCGTTCGACATGGATGACAATCCCGTTCCGCCCTCCGGCACCGCCGGCCAACCCGGCGCCACGGGCGCTACCGGCGCCAACGGCCAGTCCGGCCAGGCCGGACTGAACGGTGGCAGCGCCGGCACGAGCGGGCCCGCTATCCCTTGAGAGGCACGACCGCGTCAGCGCGGCGACCCGAGCTCCACGTAACTGGTTGACACGCCGGACATGTCGGGGCCAGGCTGAATGAGTCGAATCTGTATCCCCGTGTCAGAGGGCGGAAAGATGTCGAGCTACCGCGTCGGCTTACTCGTACCCAGTTCGAACACGACAATGGAAACCGAGGTTCCTGAAGTGCTGCGCGCCAACGGCAGCACAACCGGTGATCGTTTTACCTTCCATGCCAGTCGCATGCGGATGAAAAAGGTTGATCCACAAGAGCTTATGGCGATGAACGCCAGCGCGGAGCGCGCGACGACCGAGCTCGCCGACGCTGCCGTGGATGTGATGGCCTACGCCTGTCTGGTCGCCGTGATGGCCGCCGGACCCAACGCACACCGCACAATCGAAGAGCGCTTGACAAAGGTTGCCTCTCAATCCGGCGGGACCGTCGAGGTGATCTCCAGCGCCGGCGCTCTGGTCGAGGACATCCGGGAACTGGGCGCCAGGAAGATCGCGATGGTTGCGCCCTACATGAAACCTCTTACGTCGCAGGTGGTCGACTACATCGAAGCCGAGGGCATCGAGGTAATGGATGTGATCAGCCTCGAGGTAGAGGACAACCGTGCGGTGGGATGCCTGGACCCGATGCGCCCGCCGCACATCGCCCTTCGGCTCGACACCCACGACGCCGACGCCGTCGTGTTGTCGGCATGCGTCCAAATGCCCTCCCAGGCAGCGATTCCCGCCGCTGAGGCGATGCTGGGCTTGCCGGTGATCTCGGCGGCAACCGCGACGTCGTGGAAGATACTGCGGTCCTTGGGTGTTGCGCCAGTCGCCGCCGATGCGGGCGCCCTGTTCGACGGCGGCGCGAGTGGGTGAACAACCTGCGCTCCGGGGCTGATCCCCGGGACCGCGGCGGCGGGTCGCCGCCGGAACCGGCGTCCCGTTCGTCTGCGCCGACTCGACTACGCCGGCAATACGATCCCGGCGGTCGGCCCGAGGAAGATCGCCTGGCCGCCGGGGGCGACGTAGCCACCGGTGGGTCCGTAGATGCCGTAGATCGGGTTTAGCGGGTCGGCACCGGCCCAGATGTCGTTGATCCACCCCGAGGACAACGTGTACACGGCCTGGGTGGCGCCGGGCGGGGAGAACCCGGTCAGCAGCTGGGCGGCGAAGTCGATGAGGGGATTTCCGCCCAGCATCGAGTCGACGTGTGAGCCGTTGACAATCTCGACCCCGGTGAACTGGCCTGGGTACAGATTGACCAGTTGATTCGTGGTGGCACCAAAAGCGTTCCATGGCTGCGGTGGTGCTGCCACCACATAGATGGGAACATTCGCCGCCTGCAGGTTGGCTACCGCAGCCCCGAAGGCCGAGGCATTCGACGCGACCCCGTCGAACATCACCACACCCTGTAGGTGGTTGGTGGCCGCCCCAAGGTTCGCGAGGTAGCTGCCGGCGGCGATCGAGGCCAGCCCACCGCCGGCGGAGTGCCCGGACAAGATGAAGTCCTGCGGCAGGGTGCCCAGGTAGTCGGCCTGGTTCGCGCTGATGTTCAGCACCGTCTGACTGCCCAGGAACAGCGAGCCCACGCCCTGCTGCATCTGCGCACCGCCGATCCACATGCCGAACGGCAACGGAATCGAAGGCACGGTGGGAACCACCACGATGCTGTTGGTCTGCTGCGCCAGCTGCATGGCCAGCGGCTGGTAGAACCAGCCGATCGCCCCGAAGCCGTGCTGTAGGTAGATGACGCCGTTGGCGTTGACCGAACCGTCGGCCTGCGTCGGGAAGTACCAGTGTGCGGGGGCGGGGAAGTTGAATTGCGGAATCGTGATGCCCAGGGATTCCGACGGGCCGATCGGAATCTGCAGGAACGAGAACCCCGACTTGACCCCGGTCGCCCCGGTAGCCGGAGCGGCGAGCGCCTCGGCGGCGGCGTAGTTCACCGCCCCGCCCAGGCCTGCCTGGTTGGTGCCCGAGGTGAGCAGCGAGCTGGCCTCGGTGGCCCCGGTGCTCGCGGCCGCGACGGAACCGTTGCCGAACAGCGGACGCCCGATGAGCCGCTCAATGGGTGCGAAAACCCCGAGGCTCTCCGCCTCTTGCAGCAACGCCCGCAACGGCGACACGTTCGCGGCCTCGGCGGCCGCATAGGCGGCCCCGGCCTCGCTCAACGCGCGCTCAAACTGGGCCTGAAACCGCGTCGCTTGCGCACTCAGCGTCTGAAACTCGTCAGCGTAGCTGCCGAAAAGCCGCGCGATGGCCGTGGACACCTCGTCTGCCGCCGCGGAGATGATCCCCGTCGTCGAGGGCGCCGCCGCCGCGGCCGCCCCCTTGACCGCCGCCTCGATACCGGCCAGCTCCCCCGACGCTACGGAAAAAGCATCGGGCGCTGCGATCACGTATGTCGACATCGGCGGCTCCCATACCCGGTAGTCCGACAACCTCAGGACCGCTACAGAATGTTAGCCGGGTTGGCGGTCCGGGGTGGTCAGAACGATCGCAGACGCACGAACAGGCGTTCGGCGATTTCCCCGATCCTGTCCAGGGCGCGATTCGACGCTGCCACAGCAGGTTCGAAACGACTATCCGAGCGGCCCCGGCGCCGGGACTGCCGAACCGGCCGGTCTCACGCCTAGCCGCAGGGACTTACGGCTGGCACAGCAAGGGCCCTTAGGCCCTCGTCGACCGCGGTCGTCGCGAGGGAGCATCCGGGGTACGGACCCTTGAGCGCCCTGCCCCGATGGGCGATCACACGGTGGCCCGGATCTCGGATGGGAGCTCGGCGATGACCAAACCGATTCCGCCACTGGATCTTTCCTGGCTGCTGCTCGAGTCGCCGGCCGGCACCACACACGTCGGCGCGATGTTGCTGTTCAAGAAGCCGTTCGGCCGAGATCCCGTGGACGAGATCGTGGCCGCCTACCGAGGGTGCTCACCCACGCCGCCGTTCAACTATGTCCCGGAACTGCTGGTCCGGGGCGCGCCCCATTTCCGGGAGGTGGCGAACTGGGACCCGCACTACCACGTTGGGCACCTGGCGTTGCCGGCCGGCGCCGGCTACGACGATCTGCTGCGCCTGGTTGCCGATCTACACGAACCACAACTCGACCGGCACCGGCCGCTGTTTCGGTGTTGGGTGATCGATGGTGTGCCGGACGACATGTTCGCGATCTACACGAAGACGCACCATTCGATCATCGATGGCGAATCCGGCCTCAAGCGGCTCTACGAGGGACTTAGCACCTCCGACCGCGACACCATCCCCAAGCCCGCATTCGCACTCGATGCGCCCGTCCCCGAACCGCACCCGCCCACGCCGCTGGCCGAGAAGGTCGCTCACTCGATCCGCGGGGCGGTCACCGAGTTCACGGCGCTGAACCAGGTCGCTGTCGGCGCGGCGCGCAAGGTGCTTTCCGGTCTGCTGGGATCCCACCTCGAGGGCAGTCTGCCGTTCGTCGCGCAGCACGCCCCCACCAACGCACCGCTGGAAATCGGTCGACGGTTCGCAACACTGTCGCTGCCGCTTGCCGAGATGCGCGAAATCGGCCATCACTTCGGGGCCACCCTCAACGACGTCGCCGCCAGCGTCATCGACGGCGGACTGCACGCATACCTACGCGAGACCGAGCGCGAGTTCTCCCATCCTTTCATCGCGATGTGTCCGGTCTCGCTGCGCGCCGACGACGACACCACGATCGGAACACGGGTGTCGGCGATCTTCGTGCGGCTCGGCCAGCCGCGGGCGAGCATGCCAGAACGGATCGGGCAAGTAATGAACTCGGTGGCCACCGCCAAAAAAGAACTCGGCGCCATGTCGAAGGAAGCGGCCATGACCTACGCGGTCGGACTCGTCGCGCTCGCCGGCGTGGGCGCCTCCACCCATCTCGATCGCATCGCGCACCCGGCGTGCAACCTGGTCATCTCCAACGTCGCAGGCGCCTCAGACATCCGATACCTCAACGGAGCCCGACTCCTCGGCATCTACCCGGTCTCCGCGCTCGCCGCCGCCATCGGGCTCAACGCCACGCTGGCCTCCTACCACGACAATATGGACTTCGGGTTCATCGCCAACGCCGCGGCCATCGAGGATCCGACACGACTGGCAGACCTGACGTTGCGAGCCTACGAGGAGTTGCGCGACGCGGCGGAGACAGCCGCGGGGAGGTCACAGCGCGCTTCTCGGTGAGCGGGTGCTGTTGGCCACATCCGCACCGGGTCGACTTCGTGTTTCTCGGCGGCGCCTATACCGTGTTGCTCTACGATGCACGTCGCCCCACCTACGACATCGACATCACCCCGCTAATGCGATGGGGAATCTCCAAAAGAGTGTCGGAAGCATGCCTTATGGGCTACAAATTGGGCGGTACGCGGCACGTTAGAAGAGTCGGGTGATGTGCAGAACAGTTAGGTTGAGAGCGTAATCAATTGGACGCCAGGGAATTCGGTCGATATCGGTTGTTCGAGCTCATCGGACAGGGTGCTGCAGGCACGGTATATAAGGCGCACGACACCGTTATGGGACGCGACGTGGCGATCAAAATCTTGCCTGCCGATCGGGCCAACGAGCCGGGTTTTCGCGCGAGGTTCAGCCGGGAAGCTCTCATCGCGGCTCGGTTGACCGACCCGCACATCATCCCCGTCCACGACACCGGCGAAATTGACGGCCAGTTGTACCTGGTAATGCCGATCATCAACGGGGTTGACCTCGAGGTCGCGCTCCAGCGCGACGGTCCCATGACTCCGGCGCGAGCCGTTCGAATGGTCGAACAGATCGCAGCCGCTCTGGATGCCGCCCACGCCCATGGGCTGGTGCACCGGGATGTTAAACCATCCAACGCCTTGATGACCGATCAAGGATTCGTGTACCTGATCGATTTCGGCCTGGCCCAGGACGGTACCGGCGCCAAATTGACCGCCGAGAGCCGCACCGCCGGAACGTGGGCATACATGGCCCCCGAACGAATGATGAGCGACGTCATCGATGCCCGCGCCGACGTCTATTCGCTGACATGTTTGCTCTATGAATGCCTTACCGGCGAAATGCCATTCCCTGGTGACCGGGTAGCGCTGCAAATGACGGCGCATCTCGCCACGCCCCCGCCGAAGCCGAGTGAGCGCCGGTCCGCCGTGCCCGCGGGATTCGACGATGTCATTGCCCGTGGCATGGCGAAACAACCTGACGATCGCTACCCCAGCGCTGGTGAACTCGCGATGGCGGCAGCTGCCGCACTGGCGACGCCGCCGGGCGGGCAGACCACCACGGCCGGACACCACATCCAGGTTGCTACGCAGACCCCCAAGCTCGTCGACTCGCCATCGCCTAGAGACACCGCGCCCCTTGGACTCGAGGACATCCCGCGCGCCGGCATGGGGGCCGCGTCGTTCCCCTGGCCACCACCGTCGCAACCGGACCGACCGCCATACCTCGGATGGGAACCCTTCCAGCCGGTCGACGCGGGCGTCTTTTTCGGTCGGGACGCCGAGGTGGCGCGGGCGATGGACGCCCTGCGCGGAATGCGTGCGAGCGACGAGACCCTGTTCGTGGTGCTGGGCGCGTCCGGAGCCGGCAAGTCGTGTTTTCTGCGTGCGGGAATCGTGCCCCGGCTGCAAAGACAGGCAAGCAAGTATCTCGTCCTCGACATTGTCCGCCCCGAGCTCAAGGCGCTCACCGGCGCCTGCGGGCTGGCACAGGCGATCTGCACCACGCGGCAACGCCTCGGCCTGGCACAGCCGCCGCTGGGCGACATCAAGGAAGCGTGCGCGAGCGGCGACGTGGCCCGGCTGCGGACGTGGCTGCTGGAGTGCCGTAAGGCCGCCAACCGGCAACCGGCAACCGGGGCTACCGATGACACCCCGGTGACCCTGGTGTTGCCGCTGGATCGGGCCGAAGAGCTGTTCACCAGCGACGCCGGCGTGGAGGCCGCCGGGTTGTTGGCGCTCATCCGGGATCTGGCTCTCGGCACGAACGGCCAGGACAGGCTGCCATTGATTGTGGCAGCGACGATCCGCACCGACCGCTACGAGCTGATGCAGACCGCTCCACAGCTTGCCGGGCTGCAGACCAAGCAGTTCGACCTTCGGCCGATGGACGCAACCCAGTTCAACAGGGTGATCACCGGACCTGCGCAGCGTTCGACGGACGGCGGACGCCCGCTGTACCTCGACGAGGAACTGGTGCGCCACCTGCTCGCCGACGCCACCGGCGGCGCAGACACGCTGCCGCTGCTGTCACTGACGCTGGCATGGCTGTACCGCGACTACGGGTCGACGGGCCGGCTCACTCTCGAGCCTTACGCCAAGCGGGGCGGAATCGATGGCGTCGTGCAAGCCCAGATCCACGAGATTCTGTCCTCGGATCCCGACGAGCGGGCCCAGCAACTCAAATTGCTGCGCGCGGCGTTCATCCCGTGGCTGGCCACCATCAATCCCGACAACGACCAGCCGATGCGCCGCTTGGCACGCTGGGCCGACCTGCCCGATGACAGCCGCCCGCTGCTAGAGCGGTTCCTGGCCCGCCGGTTGCTGATCAAAGACCTACGCGACGGAGAGGTCATCGTCGAGGTCGCCTTGGAGAGTCTGCTGCGCCAATGGGGCGATCTCTCGGGCTGGCTGGCGGACGAGGTCGAAGACCTCAAGGCGGCCGACGCGCTGGAACGCAGCGCCGCCGAGTGGGAGAAAAAGCGGCGCGACGAAGCCTGGCTGCTGCGCGGATCCCAGCTGGCCGCAGCCGAAAACCTAGCCGCCAAAACCGGATTCCGCGAACGCCTCAACCAAACCCACGACTACCTGCTGGCCTCCCGGCACTGCGAAAACGAACGAGCCGAGCTCGAGAAGCAACGCCAGCGGGCCGAACTCGAGGCCGCCAAGAAACTCGCGGCCGCCGAAACCCAAGCGCGCGAGCAGGCTCAAGAGAGCGCCGCCGCCCTACGACAGCGGTCTCGCGTCCTGCGCGCGGTAATCGCCGCAACGTCCGTCATCGCCGTTATCGCCGTGGTAGGCGCCGCCACCGCGGTGATCATGTTCAACCGCGCCACCCGTCAAGCCCGCGACGCACTGGCCGCCCAACTCGATGCGCAGGCCTCGTTGGTGTTCTCCGGGACCATCGCGGAGAGCGATATTCGCGCGCTCGCCGCCACCCTGGCGGCACGACAGTTGCGTTCCAACCCAGCCGCCAGCCGCGGCGCGTTCTACACGGCCACCGCGGCGCTGAACACCACTCGCATCATCATCCCCACGCAAGCACCCGTTAACACCGTTGCGATAAGTCCCGACGGGCACACCCTGGCTTCCGGCGGCGAGAACGGCAACATCCAGCTGTGGAACCTCACCGACCCCGCACACCCAGGCCCCCTAGGCCCGCCCCTGCAGGGCCACAGCGCCGGTGTGGTCAGCATCGCGTTCAACCCCGACGGACACACCCTGGCCTCCGGCAGCCACGACGGCACCATCCAGCTATGGAACCTCACCGACCCCGCACACCCAGGCCCCCTAGGCCCACCCCTGGAAGGCCACAGCGCCAGTGTCGCCGGCGTCGCGTTCAACCCCGACGGACACACCCTGGCCTCCGGCAGCGACGACGGCACCATCCGACTGTGGAACCTCACCGACCCCGCACACCCGGGCCCCCTGGGCCCAACCCCTGCAGGGCCACAGCGCCGGTGTAGCCAGCGTGGCGTTCGGTCCCGACGGAAACACCCTGGCCTCCGGCAGCGTCGACGACACGGTGCGACTATGGGACGTCACAGATCCAGCGCAGCCCGGTCCGTTGGGTCAACCTCTGACCGGCCACCACGGAACCGTATGGAGCATCGCGTTCGGGCCCGACGGACACACCCTGACCACCGGAAGCCACGACGGCACCATCCGGTTGTGGAACCTCAATACTGTGCTGCCCGTTCGGGGACATACCGGCCCCGTGCGCAGTGCGGTGTTCAGCCCTGACGTGCAGACGCTGGCCTCCGGCAGCGACGACGCCACCATCGCGCTATAGGATCTGACCAATCCAGGACACCCGCGACAGCTCGGCAAACCCCTGCGCGGCCACACTCGCACCGTGCAAAGCCTCGCCTTCAGCCCCGACGGACACACCCTGGCCTCCGGCAGCGACGACACCACCATCGCGCTATGGGATCTGACCAATCCAGGACACCCGCGACAGCTCGGCCAACCCCTGCGCGGCCACACTCGCACCGTGCAAAGCCTCGCCTTCAGCCCCGACGGACACACCCTGGCCTCCGGCAGCGACGACACCACCATCGCGCTATGGGATCTGACCAACCCAGCCCACGCGCGACAGCTCGGCAAACCCCTGTATGGCTATAGCAGCGCCGTGCTTGGCGTGGCCTTCAGCCCTGACGGCCGCTTTCTCGCTTCCGGCAGCGGCGACGACACCGTCGTGCTGTGGAACCTCACCGACCCGGCGCACCCGAGCCCGCTGGGGCACGCCCTGCACGGACATAGCGGATACGTGAATCGGGTGGCGTTCAGCCCCGACGGTCATACGCTAGCGTCGGGCAGTTCTGACCACACCGTGCAGCTCTGGGACCTCACCAATCTGACCCCTGCCGGGCTGGGCCAACCCCTGCGGGGGCACACCGACAGCGTCCTTGGTGTGGCGTTCAGCCCCGACGGGCACACCTTGGTGTCCAGCAGCGCCGACGCTACGGTGCGGGTCTGGCCCACGCCGCTGGATGCCACCGTCACGGTTCTGTGTTCGAAACTCACATCCAACATCAGCCGCCATGATTGGCGCGAATGGATATCGCCCGATGTCGACTACATTGCCCTCTGCCCCAACTTGCCCGTCCCACGGTAGTCGTTCCACGAGTCCGAGAGGAATTCTCGCACTGGCAAGTCGAATTCGAGTCGCCAGTCGTTTAGCCGCATCGAGCTCGAGTTGGTGATCGTGTAGTCGGCGATGAAGCCTGTTCAACCTCGATCTCACCTGCAGCATTGCCGGCACCGAGGGCCGGATGGTCACAAAATGCCGAAAGACCGAAAAGACCACGTAAGGCATTGGGCGCCGGAGCTTCTCGTAGCGGCCAGTGCGATCATAGGAGCCAACACCATAGCCGAACAGGCGATGTCGGGGTTCAGCCCGCCGCGCTCCCCCGCTTGCCGCGGCTCTCCTTCACCAATCGCGCCACCCCATCCTCGATCCCGGCGGCCAGCACCTCGATATCCGGTGCGGTGTCGTAGTCGGCGGTGATCCCGAAGACGAAGTTGTCGCCGTAGCTGACCATCGCGACCCCGGTACGCAGGTTCAGCGCGATCGGTGGAATCGGCAACATCTCCAGCACGCGCCGACCCATCAGCTTCTGCTCGTCCCGCGGCCCGGGCACATTGGTCGCCAACGCCACCACCGCGCGTTGCGGCAACCGGCTCAGCAACCGTACCGCCCACGCCGAGAACGCAAATGGCGCGCTTTTCGCCGCGGCAACCAACGCGGTGCCGCCTTCACGCTGGCCGCTGGCTTTGGCTTCGACCAACCGACGGTGTACCAGCTCAAGCTGTTTGACCGGGTCTTCCTCATCGACGGGCAACAAGGGCAGCATCGCCGAGACCTGATTGTCAGTCATGTTGAAGTGGCTCATCCCGCGCACCGACACCGGTACCAGCGTGCGCAGCGAGGTGTGGCCGGGCTTTTCCCCCGCTCCAGCAGAATCGACCGGTAGCTGCTGGTGATCGCCGCCAACGCCACGTCATTGAGCGTCACGTCGAATGCTCGCGCAACCGTGTGCAGATCGGACAAGCGCACCCGCGCCACGCTGAAGCGCCGCAGCGTGGTGACAGGCCCGCTCAGTGACGTTTCCGGCGCGGGACTGAGCAGACTGCCGGTCAGTTCGGCGGCCCCTAACGCGACATGCTCGACAACGGAGACCGCACCCAGAGCGCCCCGCACAATCCCGGTCACCCAGTTCAGCGGGTTCAGACTGACCTTCACCGGAAGCCCCGGCCCGTGCGGAGCCGGCTCTTTGGCCGCACGAATCTCGGTGGCAAAGGACCCGCCACCGCCGCTTTCGTCACCGAACTTGGCCAACATCTGCGTTGTCGCGATGCCATCGGCGATGCAGTGATGCAGTTTGGTCAGCACCGCCCACCGGTCATCGCTGAGCCCCTCGATGAGATAGCACTCCCAGAGCGGACGGTCCCGATCGAGCCGTCGCTCCATCACCGTCGCGATCATCTCGAAAAGTTCGGCGTCGCCGCCCGGTTGCGGCAGCGCAAGGTGGTGTACATGTCGGGAAACGTCGAAGTGCGGGTCCGCGACCCATTCGGGTGAACCGAGATCGAGCGGATGGGTCCGCAGGATCTGTTTGAAGCGCGGAATCGCCGACGCCCGCTCCGCGAAGGAGTCGACGAACTCCCCGAAAGCCCGAGCCGGCCCTTCCACAATCGACACACCGCCGATCGCCAGGCTCACATGCGGATCGCTGTCCTCAACCTCCAGGAAAGTCGCATCGAGGGGGGTTAGATGCTCCATCCCTCTACCATTCACCCCCACCTCAGTCCACGATCAGGGTCAGAAGTCCCTACCTTGAAGGCCAAACGAAAACTGCACACCACCATGCCCGGGTCATATCGTTGCCACCATGGTGCCCGAGCAGTCCCCCGGTGACGTGCCCGAGGTAGCGGCGCCAGCACCCGAACCAGCACCCGAAGATGTCACGCCCCTGCCCGACCTGCTACACGGACGGCACCGCGCGGGGCCGGACCGCGAACGTCGCCCGGTGTACGTCGACCTGTTGCCGCCCTGCAACGCCGGTTGCCCGGCCGGCGAAAACATCCAGGCCTGGCTCGCCCACGCCCGCGTCGGCGAGCACGAGCGGGCCTGGCGTCAGCTGACCGCTGACAATCCGTTCGCCGCCATCCACGGCCGGGTGTGCTATTACCCATGCGAATCCGTCTGCAACAGAGCAGATCTCGATGCATCGGTGTCCATCCACGCGGTCGAGCGCTTTCTCGGCGACACCGCACGCGAGAAACAGTGGCGCTTCCAGCCCGCACCGCAGCCCACCGGCAAACGAGTGCTCGTTGTCGGCGCCGGCCCCAGTGGACTCTCGGCGGCCTATCACCTGGCCCGGCTTGGGCATCACGTCGAGGTTCGCGACGCCGGCGCCGAGCCGGGCGGAATGATGCGCTACGGCATCCCGAGCTACCGGCTCCCCCGCGATGTGCTGGACGCCGAAATCGAACGCATCGCCGCCCTGGGCGTGCAGCTCACAAACGGACACCGTGTCGAAGACCTCGCCGAAGAACGCGAGACCGGAAACTTCGACGCGGTGTTCGTCGCCGTCGGTGCCCACCTGGCCAAGCGGGTCAACATCCCCTCTCGTGACGCAAGATCGCTGATCGACGCCGTGTCATTCCTGCATCAGGTGGCCGCGGGCGAAAAGCCCGAACTCGGAAGCCACGTCGCGGTCTACGGCGGCGGCAACACCGCCATGGACGCCGCCCGCGTCGCGCGCCGGCTCGGCGCGCAGGACACCGTGATCATCTACCGGCGCACCGAAGCTCAGATGCCCGCGCACGAAGAGGAGCGCCAAGACGCGCAGCGCGAAGGGGTGCAGATCAACTGGCTGCGCACCATCACCGCGTTCGACGATCACGAAATCCGGGTCGAGCAAATGGAACTCGACGACACCGGGCGCCCCCGGCCGACCGGGCGGTTTGAGACGCTGGCCGCCGACACGGTCATCATGGCACTGGGACAGGAAACCGAATCGGCGTTCATGCGCACATTGCCCGGGGTGGAATTCGACCGTGACGGCGGCGTGCGGGTCTCCCCGACGCTGATGACCGGCTGTCTCGGGGTGTTCGCCGGCGGCGACATGGTGCCCTGCGAACGCACCGTCACCGTCGGGGTCGGGCACGGCAAGAAGGCCGCCCACTACATCGACGCGTGGCTACGGGGAGACCCCACCCAACGCCCACCCAAGCATCCCGTCGCCGATTTCGACCGGCTGCACCTGTGGTATTTCGGCGACGCCCGCCGGCGCCAGCAACCCGAACTCTCCCCCGAGGACCGGATCAGCGGATTCGACGAAGTGATGGGCGGCCTGTCCGCGGAGGCAGCGACGTTCGAGGCCGGGCGCTGCCTGTCGTGCGGCAACTGCTTCGAGTGCGACGGTTGCTTGGGCGCCTGCCCGGAGGACGCGGTGATCAAGCTCGGGCGCGGCCACCGTTACCGCTTCGACTACGACCGCTGCACGGGTTGTGCGACCTGTTATGACCAATGCCCGGTGCACGCCATCGAGATGATTGCGGAGCCACGATGACGCGCACCACGGTGGATGGCAACGAAGCGACGGCATCGGTGGCCTACCGGCTCAACGAAGTCTGCTGTATCTACCCGATCACTCCCTCCTCCCCGATGGCCGAGCTCGCCGACGCCTGGTCAAACCAGAACCGGCCCAACATCTACGGCACGGTCCCGACGGTGGTGGAGATGCAAAGCGAAGGCGGGGCGGCCGGTGCGCTGCACGGCTCCCTGCAAGGCGGGGCGTTGACGACGACGTTCACCGCCTCCCAAGGCCTGCTGCTGATGATCCCCAACATGTACAAGATCGCCGGCGAACTGACCTCGGCGGTGATGCATGTCGCGGCTCGATCGATTGCGGCACAGGCACTTTCGATATTCGGCGATCATCAGGATGTCATGGCGGTGCGCCAGACCGGATTTGCGCTGCTGGCATCGGCCTCGGTGCAGGAGGCCCACGACCTGGCCCTGATCGCCCAGGCCGCCACCCTGCGCACCCGAGTACCGTTCGTGCATTTCTTCGACGGTTTCCGCACCTCCCATGAGCTCAACACCATCGAGGTGCTCACCGACGACGACTTGCGCGCGCTGGTCCCCCAGGAGTTGGTCCTGGCCCACCGCGACCGGGCGCTGTCGCCGGATCGGCCGTCCATCCGCGGCACCGCCCAGAATCCCGACACTTACTTCCAGGCCCGCGAAACGGTGAACCCGTTCTATGCCCGGGTACCCGAGGTGGTCGAGGGGCTGCTGCGCGAGCTCGGCGAGCGCACCGGGCGCCCGATGCACATCGTGGACTACACCGGTCACCCCGAGGCCGAGCGGGTGATGGTGCTGATGGGATCCGGCGGTCAGACCGCGGCCGAAACCGTGACCGCCCTCACCGAGCGCGGTGAGCGCGTCGGGGTGGCCCAAATCCGCCTCTACCGTCCATTTCCGGCCGAGGCCCTGCTGGCGGCCCTGCCCCCGACGGTCCGCGCGATCGCGGTCCTGGACCGCACCAAGGAACCCGGATCCCGGGGCGAGACACTGTATTTGGATGTCACCGCCGCCCTGGCCGAGGCCTATAGCAGCGGGCAGAGATCATCGCTGCCGGTGGTCTGCGGGGGACGCTACGGCCTGTCGTCCAAGGAATTCACCCCCGGAATGGTCGCCGGTGTCTTCGCCGAGTTGGCCGGCCAGCGTCCGCGCACTCGCTTCACCGTGGGCATCGACGACGACGTCAGCGGCACCAGCATCAGCTACGATCCGGACTTCGACATCGAGACGCCGGCGACCACCAAAGCCGTGTTTTTCGGCATGGGTTCCGACGGCACGGTGGGCGCCAACAAGAACACCATCAAAATTCTCGGTGGCGAGGAAGATATTTACGCCCAAGGGTATTTCGTCTACGACTCCAAGAAATCCGGCTCACAAACCGTCTCGCATCTGCGGTTTGGCCCGCAACCGATTCGGGCGCCGTACCTGGTGCAACAGGCGAGCTTCGTCGGCTGCCACCACCAGCGGTTCCTGAACAAGGTGGACGTGCTGGGCCGGGCCGCCCACGGTGCCGCACTGTTACTCAACAGCGCGCGCCCACCCGAGCGGGTGTGGGACAACCTGCCCGCCCCGGTGCAGCAACAGATCATCGACAAGCGCATCCGGCTCTACGTGGTCGACGCGGGCAAGATCGCGCGCGAGGTCGGTCTGGCCGGCCGGATCAACATCGTCCTGCAGACCTGTTTTTTCGCGATCGCCGGTGTGCT
This sequence comes from Mycobacterium liflandii, assembly GCF_022354805.1. NCBI lineage: Bacteria > Bacillati > Actinomycetota > Actinomycetes > Mycobacteriales > Mycobacteriaceae > Mycobacterium > Mycobacterium liflandii. The sequence continues at coordinate 4,448,235 of NZ_CP023138.1, forward strand.
GCCGGTGGATCAGGCGATCGCCAAGATCAAGGCCAGCGTTGCCAAGACCTATGCCGCCCACGGCGCCGACGTGGTGGCCCGTGAAGTCAACGCCGTCGATCACGCGCTCGCCGGCCTGCACCCGGTCCAAGTGCCCGACACCGTCAGCTCCACCAGACAGTTGGAACCGCCGGTTCCCCAACACGCCCCGGAGTTCGTGCGCACGGTTACCGCGGAGATGATCGCCGGGCGCGGAGATGAGCTGCCGGTCAGCGCACTACCGGCCGACGGCAGCTACCCCAGCGGCACCGCCGCCTACGAAAAGCGCAATATCTCGGATCTGGTTGCGGTGTGGGACCCCGACACCTGCATCCAGTGCGGCAACTGCTCGTTTGTCTGCCCGCACAGTGTCATTCGCACCACGCTCTACCCGCGCGACCGGCTCGATGCCGCACCGGCCACCTTCGCCTCGGCACCGCTGGACGCGGTCGGTCTCCCCGACACCCGCTACACCCTGCAGGTCTATGCCGAAGATTGCACCGGCTGCAATCTGTGCGTGGAGGCCTGCCCCGCTGTCGTTCCCGGCAAACCGGTGACCAAGGCGATCAATCTTGCCCCGCGCGAACCACTCGTCGCCGCCTCCCGCGAGAACATCGCGTTCTTCGAAACCCTGCCGGTGGCCAACCGATCCAGGGTGGACTTCGGGACGGTGCGCGGCACCCAGTTCCTGCAGCCGCTGTTCGAGTTTTCCGGCGCGTGTGCCGGCTGTGGGGAGACCCCCTACCTCAAACTGCTTTCCCAGTTGTTCGGTGACCGGCTAATGGTCGCCAATGCCACCGGCTGCTCGTCGATCTATGGCGGCAACCTACCCACCACACCGTGGGCGACCAACGCCGAGGGACGCGGTCCAGCATGGTCTAACTCACTGTTCGAAGACAACGCGGAGTTCGGCCTGGGTATGCGGCTGGCCGCCGACACCCACGTGCGCCAGGCCCGGCACCGGCTGACCGAACTGCGCGACGTGCTGGGCGCGGATCTGGTCGATGCCATCCTGGCCGCCCCGCAAGAGCGTGAGTCGGAGTTGCGCGCCCAGCGCGAAAGGGTCGCCGAATTGCGCGCCCGCCTCGATGAACTGGACGGTCTGGCGCCGGCGCAAGCCGACGAGCTGCGCAGCGTCATCGATCACTTGATCCGCCGCAGCGTCTGGATCGTCGGCGGCGACGGGTGGGCCTACGACATCGGCGCCGGCGGGCTGGACCACGTGCTGGCCAGCGGACACAACGTCAACGTGCTGGTGCTCGACACCGAGGTGTATTCCAACACCGGCGGGCAGATGTCGAAGAGCACACCGCTGGGCGCGGTGGCCAAGTTCGCCGCCGGGGGCAAGACGGTTCCACGTAAAGACTTAGCGCTGCAGGCTATTTCGTATGGCAACGTCTACGTGGCGCGGGTCGCTATGGGCGCCGATCCGCAGCAGACCTTGCTGGCCTTCCGGGAGGCCGAGGCCTACGACGGCCCTTCGCTGGTGATCGCTTACAGCCACTGCATCGCGCACGGCTTCGAGCTGCGCTACGGCCTGGACCAACAGTACCGCGCGGTCGCCAGCGGGCACTGGCCACTGATTCGCTACAACCCGGTGCTGCGCTCCACCGGCCGCCCGCCATTCCTGCTGGATTCCCACCGTCCCCGGCTGGCGCTTGCTGACTATCGCGACCGCGAGCTACGCTTCCGCAGCCTGGCCAACTCTGACCCCGACGAGGCTGACCGCCTGCTCGCGCTGGCCGAAGAGTCAATCGACCAGCGCTGGGAAGTCTACGAAGACATGGCCTCTCGCGCGCCACAAGAGTTTCCGTCCGATTCCCGGAGGGAGAGCTAATGGACCTGTCGACTACCTACCTCGGACTCAGCCTGCGCAGTCCGCTGCTGGCCTCGGCATCGCCGCTGAGCCAGACGTTGCACGGCGTCCGTGCGCTCGCCGACGCCGGCGTCGGCGCGGTGGTCCTGTATTCGCTGTTCGAGGAACAACTGCGTCGCGAAGCCGAGCAGAACGAACTGATGGCCGCCCAGGGCAGCGAAAGCTCGCCCGAGTCGCTGAGCTACTTTCCTCCTCCCGTCGACGTGGCCAGCCGGGCCCAGCGATACCTGCGCCTGATCGAACGTGCGTCTGCATCGGTGGACATCCCGATCATCGGCAGCCTCAACGCGTCCACACCCGGCAACTGGGCGCGCTACGCCCATTCCATGCAAGAGGCCGGCGCGGCCGCGATTGAGCTCAACATCTACTACCTTCCCGGTGATACCGGCCTCAACGCCCATGCCGTCGAGCAGCGCCACCTCGAGGTGCTCGATGAGGTCAAAACCGCGACAACGGTTCCCGTCGCGGTCAAACTCAGCCCGTACTTCAGCGCCACCGCCGACATGACACATCGCCTCGATGCTGCCGGCGCTGACGGACTGGTGCTGTTCAACCGGTTTCTGCAGCCTGACATCGACCCCGAGACCCTCAGCCTGGTTCGCGGTATCACGCTGTCCACCCCGGGAGACACGCGCCTGGGGCTGACCTGGATCTCGTTGCTGCACGGCCGGACGCGAGCCTCGCTGGCCGCGACCAACGGAGTAGAGCACGCCAGCGACGTCGCCAAGTATCTGCTCGCCGGGGCGGACGTCGTGCAAAACGCGTCAGCCCTGCTGCGCCACGGACCCGAGTATGCGGCCGTGTTGCTCCGGGAGTTGCAGGACTGGCTGAGCCGCAAAGGATTTCAGGATCTCAACCAGGTGCGCGGGCTGCTGGCGGCTCCGGACACCAAAGGGTCGAAGGCGCACGAGCGTGCGGACTACGTTTGGGCGCTGCGCAAGGCTAACAGCGGCTTCTACGACGCGTATTGACGCAGTAACTATATGGAGGATTGGGTCATGAGCAGCTTTTCCTACGTTCGCTTCTTCGAAGAGTTCGGCATCGAGGACGTGCCACTGGTGGGCGGCAAGAACGCTTCGCTGGGCGAGATGTTCCAGAAGCTGTCGCAGCAGGGTGTGCGCGTACCGCACGGATTTGCCACCACCGCCGATGCCTACAAGCACATGCTGGACCGGGCCGGCGCGTGGGACGCGCTGCACGCCGAGCTGGACGATCTGGACGCCGACGATGTCACCGCGCTGGCCCGCAAAGGCAAACGCGCCCGTGAAATCGTCTATGGCGCAGGGCTGCCCGAGGACCTGGCCAGCGAGATCGTGGCCGCCTACCGGATAATGCAGGAAGAGTACGGCGAGGACGTCAGCCTGGCGGTGCGCAGCTCGGCCACCGCCGAGGACCTGCCGACCGCCAGCTTCGCCGGCCAGCAGGAAACGTTTCTCAACATCAAGGGTGAGGAAAGCCTGCTCGATGCGTGCCGCCGCTGTTTCGCCAGCCTGTTCACCGACCGGGCCATCCACTATCGCGTCGATCAGGGCTTCGACCATTTCAAGGTGGCGCTGTCGATCGGCATCATGAAGATGGTCCGTTCCGACCTCGCCTCCTCGGGCGTGATGTTCACCCTCGACACCGAGTCCGGCTTCAATGACGTCGTGTTCGTGACGGGCGCCTACGGCCTGGGCGAGAACGTGGTACAGGGCGCGGTCGACCCCGACGAGTTCTACGTCCACAAGCCGACCTACCAGGCCGGTCACCGCGCCGTGCTGCGCCGGCTGATCGGCGACAAGGCGGTGAAGATGGTCTTTGTCGAGGGCGGAACCAAGCAGACGACGCGCAACATTCCGACGCCGAAGGCCGACCGTGCTCATTTCTGCATCACCGACGAGGACGTGCTCGAATTGGCGGGCTATGCGCTGGCAATCGAGCAGCACTACGGGCGACCGATGGATATCGAGTGGGCCAAGGACGGTTTGGACGGCAAGCTCTACATCGTCCAGGCCCGCCCGGAGACGGCCGCCTCGCAGCGCAGCATGACCACGGTGGAAACCTATGTGCTGGAAGGCTCCGGCGAACAGCGCGAGATACTGACCGAGGGCCGCTCGGTCGGCGAAAAGGTCGCCTCGGGCGTGGTCAAACGCATCGATGACCTCGAGCGGCTATCGGACTTCAATCCCGGCCAGGTGCTGGTCGCCGACACCACAACGCCGGACTGGGAGCCGGTCATGAAGATCGCCGCCGCGATCGTCACCAACCGCGGTGGCCGCACCTGCCACGCCGCGATCATTGCGCGCGAACTCGGTATCCCTGCGGTGGTCGGCGCCGGGGATGCCACCACCAATGTGCCGGACGGCCAACTTGTCACGGTGTCGTGTGTGGAGGGCGACACCGGGCGGGTGTACCGCGGGGAGGTGGGCTTCCACGTGGATCGCACCGAGGTGGCCGACCTGGCGAGGCCGCGCACCGAGGTCATGGTCAACCTCGGCAACCCCGACCTCGCGTTCAAGACCTCGTTCCTGCCCAACGATGGGGTGGGACTGGCCCGGATGGAATTTATTGTCGGCGAATACATCAAGGTCCACCCGCTGGCCCTGCTGCACCCCGACAAGGTGGACGACCCCGAGGCACGCCGCACCATCGAACGGCTCACCCGCGGCTATTCCGATGGTGCCGAGTTCTTTGTGCAGCGACTCTCCGAAGGCATCGGCACCATCGCGGCGGCGTTCTGGCCCAAACCCGTGGTGGTGCGGATGTCGGACTTCAAGAGCAACGAGTACGCCAGCCTGATCGGCGGCAGCGGCTTCGAGCCGACCGAGAGCAACCCGATGATCGGCTTTCGCGGCGCCTCGCGCTACGCCCACCCCGCCTACGCCGAGGGCTTCGCGCTGGAATGCCGTGCGATGCAGCGGGTCCGCGATCAGATGGGGCTCACCAACGTGGTCATCATGCTGCCATTCGTGCGCCGGGTCGCCGAAGCGGACCTGGTGCTCGAGACGATGGCCGAACACGGCCTCCGGCGGGGCGAGAACGGACTCAAGGTGTATGCGATGTGCGAGATCCCCAACAACGTCATCCTCATCGACCAGTTCGCCAAGCGCTTCGACGGCTTCTCGATCGGCTCCAATGACCTGACTCAGCTGACCCTGGGAGTCGACCGCGACAGCGAAATCGTGGCCTTCGACTACGACGAACGCGACGACGGCGTCAAGGAGATGATTCGCCTGGCGGTGGAGGGCTGCCGCCGCAACGGCATTCACTCCGGGTTGTGCGGCCAGGCGCCGTCGGACTATCCGGACATGGCCGAGTTCCTGGTCCGCGCCGGCATCGACTCGGTCAGCCTCAACCCCGACGTGGTGGTCAAGACCACCCGGCAGATCCTCGACCTCGAGCAGCAGGTGGTGCCACTGCAGTAGGCGCGAGCGCCTAATCGATGGTGCTGTGGGTGGGCATCTCGTCGCCGAAGTTGATCCCCATGTCGCGCGCGGTCAGGATCGAGTCGCAATCGAGCGGAACGACCTTCTGCCGATGAGTGGCGTCGGCAAGCGGTACGTAGTCCACCGTCGGCGGGTTCAGCGCCACCATGACGCCGTAGTGCCCCTCATCGAGAGCCCGCACGGCGGCGGCGCCGAAGCGCAGTCCCAGTAGCCGGTCGAACGAGGTAGGCGAGCCGCCCCGCAGCAGGTGACCCAATACCACCGTGCGTGCTTCGCGGCCGGTCATGCGTTCCAGCTCGGCGGCCACCTTGGCGCCGATGCCACCGAGGCGTTCGGCCTGCCCCACCGACTTGCCCAGGATGGTGACCTCGCCGCCGATCGGCTTGGCCCCCTCGGCGACGCAGACTATCGAGAATTTCGCGCCGCGCTGTTCGCGATCGGTGATCACAGCTGCCACCGGCTCCAGACTGAACGGGATCTCGGGGATGAGGATCGCGTGCACCCCCGAGGCCATGCCGGCGTTCAGGGCGATCCATCCCGCGTACCGGCCCATCACCTCCACCACGATGATCCGGCCATGGGAGGTCGCGGTGGTGAAGAGCCGGTCGATGCACTCGGAGGCGAAGTCGACCGCGCTGTCGAAGCCGAATGTGGACGTCGTCTTGTCCAGGTCATTGTCGATGGTCTTGGGTACGCCGACCAGCGGTAACCCCGACTGGTGCAGATGCTGGCCGATCGACATCGACCCGTCGCCGCCCACCAGGATCAGCGCATCGATCTGGTGCTGCGCGAATCGGCCCAGTAGCTCTTCGGTGCGGTCCACTTCGGCCCAGCTACCGTCGCTCTGCCGCACCGGGTAGGCGGTCGGGTTGCCCCGATTGGTCGTGCCGATGATCGTGCCGCCCTGGTGGATGATCCCGCGAACCCGGTCGCGGGTGAGCTCGATCAGGCCGCCCTCGGGATAGTCCTCGGGCAGCAACAGCCCATTGAGGCCGTCTCGGATCCCGACCACGTCCCAGCCGCGGTTTCGCGCGGCAAGAGTGGCCGCGTGGATCACCGCATTGAGTCCCGGCGCGTCCCCGCCACCGGTGCTGATCGCGACTCGCTTTATCGGGGAATTCACGACTCGCAAGTCTAGTGTGTGCCTCGAGCGCAGCCGTTCGCGCCGGTGAAGCGTGTTATGTGCCTATCCAATTCGCATGACAAGTCGGCGCTTCGTCAGGGATGTGGCGGTGCCACCGCCAGCCAGCCGTCTGACAGCAGTTCGAGCAGCTGCCCGTCGGGATCACGGATCATCGCCGAATGCCTCGACACCGTGCGCTCGAGCACCGATCCGCCGAGAGCCTCCACGTTGTCCAGCACTGCGGCCAGATCAGATACCGAAAACGAGATATGAGTAAGCCCAACCTGATCCATGACACGCCTACCCCCGGCGGCAACGGAGCGTTGCGAGTAGTCGAGCAGCTCCAGCACCAGCCCATCACAAATCAGATAGGTCACATGCAGCCCGACCGGCCGTTCCAGCTGCAACAATTGGTCGGCGCCAGCGTCGGGCACGTCGGCTTCCCACCAGAATCCAAACCCCAACAACTCCTGGTAGAAGCGCCGGGACCGGCCCCGGTCAGTGACGCACAGTCCGACGTGGTTGAAAACCGTTCCGCTACTGCACATCACAAAACCTTCGCGCTCGCCGCCCGCCAGCACTGGCCGCTTCTCGATGAACTGTACCGCCGATACCGGCACTCACGCCGTTTCACCCCGACCCGGCGGCTATGTCAATTCGACCGACACTGCTTATAATTCGACCGACACTGCTTATAAAGTGAGTCGCTGTCCCGCTCACGGCAGAAATGTGAGGCCCTTCGATGATCGACATAACAGCGCGGTTAGTGGAAATCGTCGGCAACAACAATGTGCTCACCGGCGACGCGATTCCCGAAGACTATTCCCACGACGAAGAGCTGACTCAGGTGCCCCAGCGGCCGGCGTACGTCGTCAAGCCGGCCACCGCCGAGGAGGTTTCCCGGCTGCTGTCGGCGGCCTCCGAATACCGCGTCCCGGTGACAGCGCGCGGTTCGGGGTGTGGCCTGTCGGGTGCCGCGTGCCCCCGCGAGGGCGGATTGCTGATCTCCTTCGAACGAATGAATCAAGTCCTGGAGGTCGACACCGACAACCAGGTCGCCGTGGTCCAGCCCGGCGTCACATTGAGCCAGCTGGACGAGGCGACTCACGATCGCGGACTGGGCTACATGGTGCACCCCGGAGAACTGTCCTCCAGCGTCGGCGGGAACGTCGGAACGAACGCCGGCGGGATGAGAGCCGTCAAGTACGGGATAGCGCGCAATAACGTGCTCGGGCTGCAGGCGGTGCTGCCCACCGGCGAGATCATCCGCACCGGCGGCAAGATCGCCAAGGTCTCCACGGGCTACGACCTCACCCAGCTCATCGTCGGCTCCGAAGGCACCCTGGCCCTGGCCACCGAGGTGATCGTCAATCTGCACCCGCAGCTGACTCACAACGCCAGCGTGCTGGCCCCCTTCGCCGACTTCGATCAAATCATGGCGGCGGTGCCCAAGATCCTGGCGACCGGACTGGCGCCCTACATCCTGGAATACATCGACAACATGACCATGGCCGCGCTGGTTTACACCCAGAACCTCGAGCTGGGCATCCCAGATCAGGTTCGTGACAACTGCCAAGCGTATCTGCTTGTGGCCCTGGAAGACCGAACCGCCGATCGACTGCTCGAGGATGTCGAGGCCACTGGTGAGCTGCTGGCCGAACTGGGAGCGATGGATGCCTACGTGCTCGAAGGCGCCTCGGCGCGCAAGCTGATCGAGGCGCGCGAGAAGGCGTTTTGGGCGGCCAAGGCCGCCGGCGCCGACGACCTCATCGATACCGTCGTCCCGCGCGCGTCGATGCCGAAGTTCCTCAGCACCGCTAAAGGGCTGGCGTCCGCTGCCGGCGGTACCGCGATCGGTTGTGGGCATGCCGGAGACGGCAACGTGCACCTGGCCATCATTTGCAAAGACCCGGCAAAAAAGAAGCAACTGATGACCGACATCTTTGCGTTGGCCATGGAACTAGGTGGTGCCATCTCCGGCGAACACGGCGTTGGCCGCGCGAAAACCCCATACTTTCTCGAGCTCGAAGACCCGGCCAAGATCGCCTTGATGTCGCGGATCAAACAGAGCTTCGACCCGGCGGGGATCCTCAACCCCGACGTGTTGTTCACAACCATCCAGTCTTGAGCCGGATGCCACAGGGCACACACCTTGGGCACATCAGCGACGCACCATCGGAGGCCCGACGACTACACCGGCGCGGCCGCCAATACTCCCGCGGCTGAGGCATTAATTCGCGCCGCGAGCGATTCAACCATCTGCAGGTGGATGGCGTGTCGCTGGACAACTATTGCTTGGATGGCCGCTTCGTTTTCCGGCCCCGCGGCCTCCAAGGCATGGATCTGAGCCTCGGCAGAAGCGACGCTGGCAGCAATCAGCAGCTGCATTGTCCTAACATCGGCAGCCACGGTTAGAAACCATCTCTGGATCGACTGTAGGAACGCAACCAGCGTCTCGCAGTGCGCAATAATCTCGGCGAGCCTGGCGGTGGCGGCGCTGGCCGCGGGGCCGGCCCAGGTCTCGAAAAGGTCTTGGCTCAGACCGTGCACCCCGGCCAACGTGCCGCCGACCCCCAAAATGCGAAAGCCGGTCTCGACCGAATATCCGCGAAGTTCCGTGGGCGCGAATCCAGGCCACCCACCGGGGTCGAGCATCAGTTCAGCGTATTCCCCGACCGGTCTGCCGATCGTCCTGACCATGGTTTAATCACCTCCGACGTTGGATTTACAGAAGCCGATTATTTACAGAAACGATTACTGGCGTCAATATCCGAATCTCTCGCGCCAACAAGAGTAAATCGTCCGTTTAATTCATCGCAATTCACCACGAGACAGATATTCTCCAAACGGTGAATTATTTGCACGCCCTCAACGGCTTCCGCCGTTGACAAATACCGTATCGATTGCTAACACTATCGATGCACCCGGTCGAATTGACCGTGAATACCGCTGTAAAAGCACGTGTCGTAAGGAGCAACAATTCATGCATCCGATTAATCGGATTAACTCAGCGATGAGCGTTGCCCCTAGCGTCCTGATCACAGTTGCACCGGAGTTTGTCGAACGGGCAGGACACCTCGATCAAGAAGTGCTTCCGTGGGTGCCAACAAACGTGTGCAGTGATGCGGCATCGGCGTCATTTTTTCGGCAGTCCGCTGCCATGACAGAGGCGCTGGCCGCATTGGGACATGCTTGTTCCGCCCAGCTCCGGGCGTATGCGGAATTGCTGCGCGTGGCGGCCAACAGCTATGCCACCTCTGACCGCCGCGGGGCGAGTTCCCAGTCGCGCTAGCGCCTCGTGTCTGACGTCATTTGATGGTCCGTCGCCTCGAGGATCCGCCCCCGTCTGGCCGATCTCGGCCGAGCCGTCATGCTCGGGCCCGGGGCTCGTCGGCGAACCGTTGGGCAAACGGCCGCAACCACTCTGATGCCCACCGCACGACGAACCAGCAGTCACTCGCGGCGCCTCCATCGCCCACCATCGGGAGTTCGATCAAGCCGGGCGCGGGGTGCGCCCCGACCGTATGGCCTTTGTTCACTCGACGTTTACCGGGCGCTCGCTGCCGTGTCGTAACCTGCTGACGCTCGATCACCAGGTACGAGCCGGCGTGAGCCGCGACAGAGAGCACACAGGGACGGGCACTGGTGGCAAGCGGACTACAGGATCCCATAACGCCGACGCCGCAGTACGGGGGCTTGTTCGGCCAAGATCGCGCGTGGCACCTCTCGTTCGGCCTGCTGCTGGCCGGATCGTTCGTGCTGTTCTCGTTCTGGGCGTTCGACTACGCCGGCCCCGGCGCCAACAAGCTCATCTTGGTCCTGGCCACCGTTGTCGGCATGTTCATGGCCTTCAACGTCGGCGGCAATGACGTCGCCAACTCCTTTGGCACCAGCGTCGGTGCGGGCACGCTGAGCATGAAACAGGCGCTTCTGGTGGCAGCCATTTTTGAGGTCAGCGGCGCGGTGATTGCCGGGGGCGATGTCACCGAGACAATTCGCAGCGGAATCGTCGACCTGTCCGGAGTGTCGGTCGCTCCCAACGACTTCATGAACATCATGCTGGCCGCGTTGCTGGCGGCAGCGCTGTGGCTGCTGTTTGCCAACCGGATGGGATACCAGGTGTCGACCACACACTCGATCGTGGGCGGCATCGTCGGCGCCGCGGTCACGCTGGGCATCGTTGACGGAAAGGGCCTCTCCGCTCTCCAGATGGTCCAGTGGGACGAGATCGGCCAAATCGCAATCTCATGGGTGCTTTCACCGCTGCTGGGCGGACTGGTGTCCTACGCGCTCTACGGCGCGATCAAACGCCACATCCTGTTGTACAACGAGGAAGCCGAACGAAAGCTCCTGGAAATCAAGAAGGAACGCATCGCGCACCGCGAGCGTCACAAGGCGGCATTCGAGCGTCTCAGCGAAATCCAGCAGATCGCCTACACCGGTGCGATCGCACGCGACGCCGTCGCGGCCAACCGCAGGGATTTCGATCCCGACGAGCTGGAGTCCGACTACTACCGCGAACTCCACGAGATCGATACCAAGAGATCGTCGGTTGACGCATTCCGGGCGCTGCAGAACTGGGTCCCGCTGGTCGCCGCGGCCGGATCGATGATCATTTCCGCCATGCTGTTATTCAAGGGCTTCAAGCACATGCACTTGGGCCTGACCACCATGAACAACTTCTTCATCATGGGGATGGTGGGTGCGGCGGTGTGAATGGCCACCTTCATTCTGGCTAAAACGCTTCGGGGTGAATCACTTTCGCGCTCGACCTATCTGATGTTCAGCTGGATGCAGGTATTCACCGCCTCCGGTTTCGCATTCAGCCACGGCAGCAATGACATCGCAAACGCCATCGGCCCATTCGCCGCAGTGCTGGATGTACTGCGCTCGGGTTCGATTGAAGGCAAGGCGGCGGTACCCGCCGCCGCCATGATCACGTTCGGGGTCGCGTTGTGCGCCGGGCTGTGGTTCATCGGACGGCGGGTCATCGCAACCGTGGGACACAATCTGACCACGATGCATCCGGCCTCGGGCTTTGCCGCCGAATTGTCGGCGGCGGGAGTGGTCATGGGCGCAACCGTGCTGGGTCTTCCGGTCTCCAGCACTCACATCCTGATCGGCGCCGTCCTCGGCGTCGGCATCGTCAACCGGGCCACCAACTGGGCACTGATGAAGCCAATCGCGTTGGCGTGGGTCATCACGCTGCCCTCGGCGGCTATCCTGAGCGCGGTCGGCCTGGTCACGCTGCGCGCGATTTTCTGACCGAGATTTCCCGAGCATGTGACATCTCGAGTCCGCGCATGGACTCCGCCCCGGAATCCGACCTCGGCTGTCTGAGATTGCCAAATCAGTTATCCCGCTTGCTATCTTCGGGCGGACACGGCGACCACGGGTGCCGGCCACGGGCACAACCCGTCAAACGTAATCACAACCAGTAGTTGTGATCTCACAACGTGTTGGCCTCTACCGGCGCCTACCGGGGCGGCGAAACATCGGGGTCATGACCCGCGGGGTCCGATGAAGCGCCTTTCGGGTATCTCCCGCTGACCAACATCACCGTCGATGTCGCAGGCCAGCCTCATGTCCGCACACGAGGGGTCCGCCGGTTGGCCATCAACCGGCGGAGCGTGCGGTCCAGGCAGCCAATCCCGGTCAGCATTGTCGACAGAGGAGTAGGCCGCATGACGACAGCCCGTCCCGCCAAGACTCGCAACGAAGGCCAATGGGCATTGGGACAGCTTGATCCGCTCAATGACACCGAGCAGATCAAGCACGATGACGGCCCGCTGAACGTGCGCGACCGGATCCTCAACAAGTACGCCAAAGAAGGCTTCGACAGCATCGAGAAGACCGATCTGCGGCTGCGCTTCAAATGGATGGGTCTGTACACCCAGCGCGAGCAGGGTTACGACGGCAGCTGGACCGGCGACGAGAACATCGACAAGCTCGAAGCCAAGTACTTCATGATGCGGGTGCGCTCCGACGGCAAACCAATGTCGGCGCAGACAGTGCGCGTGCTGGGCCAGATTTCCAGCGAATTCGGCCGTGACACCGCCGACATCGGCGACCGGGAGAACGTGCAGTTCCACTGGCTGCGGATCGAGGACGTTCCCGAGATCTGGCGCCGGCTCGAATCCGTCGGCCTGTCCAGCATTGAGGCCTGCGGTGACTGCCCACGCGGCATTCACGGTTCACCACTGGCCGGCGACTCGCTCGATGAGGTGCTCGATCCCTCGCCGGCGAGCGACGAGATCATCCGGCGCTTCCTGGGCAACCCCGACTACGCGAACCTGCCCCGCAAGTACAAGAGCGCGATCTCGGGCCTGCAGGACGTCTCCCACGAGACCCACGACGTCGCGTTCGTCGGAGTCAATCACCCCGAGCACGGTCCCGGGATGGACTTGTGGGTCGGTGGCGGCCTTTCGACCAACCCGATGATGGCGCAACGCGTCGGCGTGTGGGTCCCGCTGGACGAGGTGCCCGACGTTTGGGAGGCGGTCACCCAGGTGTTCCGCGACTACGGCTACCGACGGCTGCGTGCCAAGGCCCGGATCAAGTTCTTGGTCAAGGACTGGGGCGTAGAAAAATTCCGTGAGGTCATGGAAACCGAGTACCTCAAGCGCAAGATGATCGACGGCCCGGCTCCCGAGCCGATCAAGCACCCGATCGACCACGTCGGAGTGCAGAAGATCAAAAACGGGCTCAACGCCGTCGGCGTCGCCGCTATCGCGGGACGCGTCACGGGCACCACCCTGCAGGCGGTGGCCGACCTGATGGAGAAGGTCGGCTCCGACCGGGCCCGGTTCAGCCCCTTCCAGAAGCTGATCATCCTCGATGTGCCCGACGACAAGGTGGACGAACTGGTCACCGGTCTGGACAAGCTGGGCCTGCCGTCCAAGCCGTCCGGGTGGCGCAAGAACACAATGGCCTGCACCGGCATCGAGTTCTGCAAGCTGTCGTTCGCCGAAACCCGGGTCCGTGCCCAGTCTTTGGTGCCCGAGCTGGAAGAGCGCATGGCCGACGTCGAATCCAAGATCAACGTGCCGATCACCCTGCACATCAACGGCTGCCCCAACTCGTGCGCCCGCATCCAGGTCGCCGACATCGGGTTCAAGGGTCAGTGGATCGATGACGGTGAGGGCAACTCGGTCGAAGGATTCCAGGTCCACCTCGGTGGCGGCCTGGGCGAGCAAAGCGGGTTCGGCCGCAAGCTGCGCCAGCACAAGGTGACCAGTGACGAGCTCGGCGACTACATCGACCGGGTGACCCGAAAGTTCCTGGATCAACGCGAGGAAGGCGAACGCTTTGCGAATTGGGCGCTGCGCGCCGACGAAGCCGACTTGCGCTGAGCGCTTCCCGACGAGCTGAGGACAACACGATGAGCGATCAGCCCAACGAGACGCAGCTGCGTGAGCTGGCCGCACGCGGTGCCGCGGAGATGGAGGGTGCCAGCGCGACCGATCTGCTGCGCTGGGCCGACGAACACTTTGGCGGGATCAACGGACCCCGCGGCTGGGCGACGTGTAATTACGTGGTTGCCTCCAATATGCAAGACGCCGTCTTGATCGACCTGGCATCGAAGGTGCGCCCGGGGGTGCCGGTGATCTTCCTCGACACCGGCTATCACTTCGCCGAAACCATCGGTACCCGCGACGCAATCGAGGCCGTCTACGACATCAGAGTGCTCAACATCAGCCCCGAGCACACCGTGGCAGAACAGGACAAGCTGCTGGGCAAGGACCTCTTCGCGCGCGACCCCAACGAGTGTTGCCGACTGCGCAAGGTCGTCCCGCTGACCAATGCGCTGCGTGGGTATGCGGCGTGGATCACCGGCCTGCGCCGGGTGGAGTCCCCCACTCGCGCCAACGCCCCGGTGATCAGCTTTGATGAGGCCTTCAAGCTGGTCAAGATCAACCCATTGGTGGCGTGGACCGACCAGGATGTGCAGGACTACATCCAGAGCAACAACGTGCTGGTCAACCCGCTGGTCGACGAGGGCTACCCGTCGATCGGTTGTGCACCGTGCACCGCCAAACCGGCAGTCGGTGAGGACCCGCGCAGCGGGCGTTGGCGGGGCCGGACCAAGACCGAATGCGGGCTGCACGCCTCATGAGCACGCTCGTGCTCACCGCGCACGGCAGTAGAGACCCCCGGTCGGCGGACAACGCCCGGGCCGTCGCCGCTGCGCTACGCCGCATGCGGCCGAATCTCGATGTGCGGCTGGCCTTCCTGGAACTCTGTGCACCAAACTTCGTCGACGTACTCGCCGAACTGCCCGACAGCCAGCGGGCCGTGGTCACTCCTCTGCTACTGGCGAGCGCCTACCACGCCCGCACCGACATCCCGGAACAGATTGCGCGCTCCGGCGCGCTCGGTGTCCGCGAGGCCGCCGTGCTCGGCGAGGACGATCGGCTGGTGTCGGTGTTACGCGACCGCCTTGCCGAGCGCGGGGTTTCCCCGCGGGATCGCAACATCGGCGTGCTGGTGGTCGCGGTCGGTTCATCGCACGCCCCGGTGAACGCGCGCACGGCACGGGTGGCGGCCAAGCTCGGTGCGGGCACCCGTTGGGCCGGCACCACAATGGCGTTCGCCACCGGCCCCAAGCCGTCGGTGGCCGACGCCGCCGCACAGTTGCGCGCCAGCGGCGCCCGCCGTCTCGTCATCGCCCCATGGTTTCTGGCACCGGGGCTCATCACCGACCGGGTGTGGAAGTACGCATGCGACAACGACATTGCGATGGCGCGTCCGATGGGCGCCCACCCGCTGGTAGCGCAAACCGTGCTCGAACGTTACGACCAGGCGCTGGCCGCCGGTGACACCGCGGCCTGAACCTGTCCGCCGGGCGCCGGCTACTCACCGCCGGACGTGATGTGGCTCAGCAATTCTCGTATTGCCCCGGCGGGCGGAACACGCCCACCGACCCAGATGGCTCGAAGCTGGCGGCGCAGGTCCAGGCCAGGGATGCTGATGGCCCGTAACCGGCCGACCGCCAGGTCATCGGCGATGGCCAACCGGCTCATCGCCGCGGACCCCGCACCGGCCAAGACCGCGGCGCGCATCGCCGCCGCCGACGAGAGTTCAAGAACCGGCGATGCTTGAACCATGTCCTCACCCAGCACCTGACGCAGCGCCACGGTCAGCGAATCGCGGATGCCAGAGCGGGGTTCGCGGGTAACCAGTGGCGTCTCGGCCAGCTCGCGGGCGGTCACCGGGCTGGGCCGCCGAGTCCACTTGTGCCCGGGCGGGACGACCACCACCAAGTCGTCGTGGCCCACCACACGACTGCCCAGTCCGGTCGGCGGACCGGGATTCTCGACGAATCCGAGATCGGCGGTGCCGTCACGAACCGCGGCGATCGCGTGGTCACTGTTGGTGGCGGTCAAGATCACTTGCGGGGCGGTGGTGCCGCGCCGCTTGGCCGCGTCCTGCAATGCCAGCAGCCAATGCGGCATCAGCTGTTCGGCAATCGTCTGGCTGGCCGCCACCCGGATCCGTTCGCGTCCCTCCTTACGCAGCGATCCAAGGCCCGCATCGATCTCCTGTGCCACTTCAAGCAGGCGGGCTGCCCATTCGGATACGATCAGGCCGGCTGGGGTAAGTTGTGAGCCGCGCGTCGTGCGGACGGCCAACGTCACGCCGGTGTGGGCCTCCATGGCCGCGAGCCGCTTGGACACCGCTTGTTGGGTCAGCCCAAGCTCGCGGGCGGCTGCCCCCAGGCTTCCGGTCTGGGCGATTGCCAGAAAGATTTCAAAAGAGGCAAGTTCGGGCATGCGGGGGCTGAGCGGCATGCTTGATCAAATCACAGCCAATGCTTGTGACTCCACAACATCGACACCTCTACCCGGTCGCGTGGGGGATGACGAGCATGAGAGACATGACCCGTCTCTACCACGTAGCGATTGTGGTTTCCGGCCCGTCCGGGTTTTTTGCGACGGCGGCCCTGCTCAAAGCCGCCAATGCGTCGGATCAGATCGATGTCGCGGTCGACATGCTGGAGATGTTGCCGACGCCCTGAGGCCTGGTCCGTTCCGGTGTCGCGCCCGATCACCCCAAGATCAAATCGGTAAGCCAGCAGTTCGAGAAGACCGCGCAGGACCCCCGTTTTCGCTTTTTCGGCAACATCAAGGTGGGCGAGCATGTCGAAGCGGCCGACCTGGCCCTGCGCTACGACGCGGTGATCTACGCCGTCGGTGCGCAGTCTGACCGTGCACTCGACATTGCCGGCGAGCAGCTGCCGGGCAGTGTTGCCGCGGTTGATTTCGTCGGCTGGTACAACGCGCACCCGCACTTTGAGCAGATGGCACCGGATCTGTCCGGCGCCCGCGCCGTCGTCATAGGCAACGGCAACGTTGCCGTCGACGTCGCGCGCATCCTGGTGACCGATCCAGATGTACTGGCCGCCACCGACATCGCCGATCACGCGCTGGAATCGTTGCGCGCCCGCACGGTTGAGGAAGTGGTGATCATCGGTCGGCGCGGCCCCTTGCAGAGCGCGTTTACCACACTGGAGTTGCGTGAACTCGGCGAGCTCGACGGCGTCGACGTCGTAGTCGACCCAGCCCAGCTTGACGGCATCAGCGATGACGATGCGGCCGCAATAGGCAAAGTCGCCAAACAAAACCTCAAGGTGCTGCGCGATTACGCCAGTCACCCGGCCCGACGGGGGCACCGTCGGATCGTGCTGCGTTTCTTGACGTCTCCCATCGAGATCAAGGGAGACGGCAAGGTGGAAAGCATCGTGGTCGGCAGAAATGACTTGGTGAGCGACGCCAGCGGACGAATGATGGCCAAGGACACCGGCGCACGTGAGGAACTGCCCGCCCAACTGGTGGTGCGCGCCGTCGGCTATCGCGGTATCCCCACCCCTGGCTTGCCGTTTGACACCAATAGCGCCACCATCCCCCACAGTGGCGGTCGAGTCGCGGGCAGCAGCAACGAATACGTCGTTGGCTGGATCAAGCGTGGACCGACCGGCGTAATCGGAACGAACAAGAAAGACTCCCAGGACACCGTCGACACCCTGCTCGAGGACCTGGCGCACCAACCCGCCACCCCGGCCGCCGACCAGAACCGCGGCGACGCGCTCGCCCAATGGTTGATCTCCTGCCAGCCGCAACTGATTGCCGCTGCGCACTGGGAGGCTATCGACAACTTTGAGCGCGAAGCCGGCCAGTCCCAGCAGCGTCCCCGCGTCAAGGTCGCGAGTCTGCCCGAACTGCTTCGCATTGGCCACGGCTGACATCTCCTGGAAGGAAACCGCTATGACATATGTTATTGCCGAACCCTGCGTCGACATCAAAGACAAGGCGTGCATCGAGGAATGCCCCGTCGACTGCATTTACGAAGGCGCCCGGATACTCTACATCCACCCCGATGAGTGCGTCGACTGTGGTGCCTGCGAACCGGTGTGCCCGGTTGAGTCGATCTACTACGAAGACGATCTGCCCGCCGAATACAGCGGCTACACACAAATCAACGTCGACTTCTTCAGCGAGCTCGGCTCGCCCGGCGGCGCCGCGAAAGTCGGTCTCACCGAGAACGATCCGGACGCCGTCAAGAGCCTGGAAATCCGGGCGGAGGCCCAGTAACACCAACCCGGATCAAACCCACCAGACCCTGCCCGGGCGGCGCGTATGACCCGCCCGGGCAGTTTTTCGTTCCGCCCGCGCCGAGAGCCGAGAATCACTGCCACACTGAGGGACAGGACGGCCCGGCTACTCCCGCAACAAGAATTCCAGAAACCAATTGCGTTCCGGCGCCGCCGTCTGCCTCTTCAGCGCCGAACCGAATAAGCCCTTAAGCGCCGAACCGGACATGTGCAGCAGCCCCAGCCCGGCGGCAAAGGCTGTGTTGGCACGCATTTCGGCCTCGTCGGCATCAAATCCGTAGTCGCAGAACGCCTGCTGCACGGCTCGCACCATCCGGCGGTCGGCCGAAAGGACCGCGGCCGCAACGGTCTTGTCGGACCGGGCCCACTCGCGCATGGCGCGTTCGAGCTTCCACAGTCGAGGCCTGGCCAGCAGGGCCATCATCAGCGCCAACCGTTCCCGCGGCTCGACCTCACTCAGACCTTCGATTTCGTCGCGATCTTCGTCGCGGAACTGCGCCCACGCCTCAACGAGCGCGTGCCGGTAGCCTTCCATGTCGGCGAAATGCCAGTAGAAACTGCCCTTCGTTACGCCTAGGCGGGCGCAAAGCTGATCCAGCTTGAGCGAACTGAGTCCTTCCTCGGCCAATATTTCGAACCCAGCCTGCACCCAGTCGTCTACCCCAAGCCTGCGATTTCCCGACGTGCTACGCCCTGCCATGAATTCGAGCCTACGTACTGTTGGCACTGCTCTTGCTGTGAGGTGCCCAACAGGGCAAGCATCCCACCAGTCGGCCAGATGTGGGCCTCGAGTGATTTCGCAGGCCAACGGCCCGGCCCCGCCGGCGCGTCATGGTCGCCGACAAGGTTGGCCCCGACCAAGTCGGCGCCCGGCAAAGCGCCGGTTACCCGCTCGGTCCGGGCCGGCCAAATAGCAGCCCGCCGCTACCACCGGCGCCGGGGTCACCGGGGCCCCGGCTGATTGGACCAGTTCCACCACCACCGGCGACGGCGCCGGCACCACCATTCCCGATCAGCCCGGCGCTACCACCGTTTCCGCCATCTCCACCGCGGCCAGCCTCTGTTGTCCCATCCCCTCCGCTCCCCCCAGCGCCACCACCAGCACCGTTGCCGATCAGCCACCCCCCACAACCTCCGGCGCCACCGGTGCCCGCATCGCCCCCATCGGCGCCACTTCCACCAGTCCCGCCGGACCCACCGGCGCCGCCGTCACCGAACAGCCCGGGCGCGCCGCCGTTTCCACCGAGTCCGCCAGCACCGCCGAATGCCTTCAAGCTGGCATCATCTCCGGCGTTGCCTGCGTCGCCCCCGGATCCGCCGCCACCCCAGAGCAGGCCCCCATTGCCCCCATCGCCACCAGATCCACCGAATCCCCCGAACTCGCCATTGCCGAGGTTGTTGGTGGCACCGCCGCCCCCGTGCCCGCCAAAACCGCCATCGCCGAACAACATGGCGGAACCGCCATTACCGCCATTCCCGCCGGCACCCCCAAAAGCCCCGACGGGATCAACCCCACCTCTTCCGCCATTGCCGCCGTGCCCACCCATCCCGCCGAATATCCCAGCCGCGCCGCCATTCCCGCCGGCACCCCCACTCACAAAGCTGGCGGGATTGGCACCCGCGGCACCGCCATCACCCCCTGCCCCTCCGTTGCCGTACAGCAGCCCGCCGTTGCCCCCCAACCCGCCGGCCCCGCCAGCCGAGCCGCTGGTTCCATCGACACCCGAGCCGCCATTACCGCCATTGCCGAAAAGTCCAGCGGCCCCGCCCGCACCACCGGCAGGGTGTGCGGCATCGCCGGCCGCACCGCTTCCTCCGTTGCCCCACAACAACCCGCCGTCACCGCCGCTACCCCCTGGGGCCGTCGCGTTGCTGCCATTGCCGATCAATGGCCGCCCCAGTAGTGATTGGGTGGGCGTGCTAATCACGTTGAGCACGTCTTGCTCCAGTTGCTGCAAAGGCGCAACGTTGGCCGCTTCAGCGGCCGCGTAGAGCTCCGCGCCTACGTTCAAAGACTGGATAAACTGCTGATGAAACATCGCGACCTGAGCACCTAGCCGTTGATACGCCTGGGCATGGCCGGCCAGCAACGCCGCGATCGCCGACGACACCTCATCGGCACCAGCCCCCAGCACACCGGTGGTGGGCGCCGCCGCCGTGTTCGCTTCGACCAGCACAGACCCGATTCGTTGTAGTTCCATTGCCGCCGACATCAGAGCCTGGGGCGCCACCGCGACAGATCGCATCGCAAATCCTCCAAGGGAATCGTTGTCCACTCATCCACTGCCCATCCCTCGGAGCCAAAGTTCCTCCTGCCGTGCGAATACCGGATAGGCGGACAGCGCGGTACACACCGTACCATCTAGAATGTTACTGGGAGATGATGTCTGCGACCGGGCACTGCCCGGGCGATGTGCAAGTGACGCGCGAGCGCGATCATGGCTTGTGCCGTGCGCCGACTCGAGTCAACGCAGCTAGGCTGGCCATATCCAGTCCCGTACCCTGCCGTGTTCAACGAAGTAGAGGCCAGATGCAGGACATCGACCAAACGGCCGCCTCGCCGCGCCCGAGCCGCGGCAACGCCAGTCCCCTGCAGCAGATGCTGGGCCCACTCACCCGTACCGGTGGGTTCTACGCCCGAACTTGGGGCACGTACCTGGATCGCCAGCCTGGCGAACTTCCGGTGGCAAGACCCACACTCGCACTGGCCGCCCAGGCATTCCGAGACGAGATCATGCTGGCCGGCTTCGGCATGCTGCGGCCCACACCCACGACAACGACGCTGGAACAGACCGATCGCGAGGTGCTCGCGGCGCTGCAGATGTACCGCCAACACGGATGGCTTGACCGGCCCGAAGCATTCTTCGCGGCTCCCCCGCCGCTCGCCGATGTCACCGTCAAACGCGTGCATAGCATGGGACGCACCTACCAGCGCATCTCGTTCGACAGCGAGTACCAGCCCCACCCCGGCGAACCGGGCCGCGAGCGATGGCTCAGCTACCCGGGAAACCGGCGGGTGTACGGCCTGATGCTGCAACACCGTCGGCCCCGTCCCTGGCTGATCTGCGTGCACGGCGCAGAGATGGGGCGTGCCGCGCTCGATCTGATGCTGTTTCACGCCTGGCACCTGTACTCGGATCTGGGTCTTAACGTCGTGTTGCCGGTGCTGCCGCTGCATGGCCCCCGGGCGCGGGGTCGACCCAAGGGCGCCGCGTTCCCAAGTGAGAACGTGCTCGATGCAGTCCATGGCGCCGCCCAAGCCGTGTGGGACTTGCGGCGTCTGCTGTCCTGGATTCGCTCACAGCAGGCCGGCCCGATGATCGGGCTCAATGGGATTTCCCTCGGAGGTCTGCTCAGCGCGCTGGTCGCCAGCCTCGACGACGGGCTCACGTGCGCGATCCTGGGAGTGCCGGCCGTCGATGTGGTTGATCTGATTGGCCGTCATGCCGGAATCAGTGGGCATCGCCGGCTCCGTCAGACGATGAACACGGCCAAGCCCATCGGCCGGATGATCTCACCGTTGGCGCTGACTCCACGTACCCCGCAATCGGGCCGGTTCATCTACGCCGGTGTCGCCGACCGGTTGGTTCACCCTCGCGACCAGGTCGCCCGGCTCTGGGAGCACTGGGGCAAGCCCGAGATTCATTGGTATCAGGGCGGCCACACCGGCTTCTTTGGCTCCCAGCCGGTTCAACGGTTCGTCGACGCCGCGCTGGTTCAGTCGGGGTTGGTGGACCCGGCGCAGCTACGTCGCCGACGCTGACGCAGCCATTAGCCCAGAATCGGGAAGTGACGCTGGGACGCCGACGCGTCCAGCCCGCGCTGCATCACTTGACGCACCCGCGCGTCGACGTCTGAGGCATCGGGGTGATCGCCGAACTCGGTGACGATGTCGATCGGCGGCAACACCTCGGTGACGATCTTGGTGGGCAGCGGCACGTTGACCGGCGCCACGACGCTGAACCCGAACGGAATACCGAAAGTGACCGGCAGGATGTTGGTGCGAAACAGCTTGCGTTCCAGCCTGGTGAGCCGCAGCGCACGCGCGACGCGCCTACCCCGGGTCAAGAACAACTGGCCTTCCTGCCCGCCGATGGACACCGCGGGAACGATCGGCACCTTTGCCTCGATAGCGGTGGCCGCGTAACCGGTCCGACCGCCGAAGTCAATGACGTTCTCGCGCAAGGTCGGTCGATACACGTCAAGGTCTCCGCCCGGAAAGACCAGCACTACCGCACCCGACGCCAACGCCGCGGCCGCGTTGGCCCGCGTCGCGCGGATCACCCCGGTGCGGTTGAAGAACTCCGCGGCGGGCCCGGCGAACAAGGTGTCAAAGCCAAGCGCGAACAACGGGCGCTCGTAGCCGTACTGGTCGTAGTAGCCGACGGCAAAAACCGACAGATCAAACGAAACCAGGCCACCGGAATGGTTCGACACCAGCAGGGACGCACCGGGCGGGATGTTGTCCAGGCCACGCACCTCGGAACGGAAATAGCGCTTGACAATCGGCCTGGTCAGGGCGATGACATGCGCGGTGAGGGCGCGATCCCACTTGTCGATGTCGGTGGTATTGCTCCGGGTTTTGCTCATGTCATGCCTAGCTCACGGGTGCCGGCTTTGATGCTACACCGCCCCAGGGGCACCGTAGCGCTGTGTTGCAGCGAAATCAGCGGCCCTCGGAATTCCAGGTGATGACAAGCGCCTCAACAGCTCTCGACCACATCACGCACCTGGCGGAGTTCCCAAAGCCCAGACCCGTAAGTACGTCTCGGCCCGGCCGGTCACCATTGCAACGCACGGGACGCGGCTGCGGATCCGCTCGTCATCGACTGACTTCCAGATCGATCGCCCTCGCCGATCACCCAGCCAGACCGATCGAGCTAGGGAAAGAGACTCTGCAGATCTCTGATGTTGCTTTGGAGAGTTCCGATGGCGACCAGGGCGACTACTCCACCCGAGATCGCGGTCAGTCCCACGTCGGCCGCGATGGGATATCCGAACGCATTGATGAGGTTGCCCTGCAGGAGTTGATCGACAAAGAGGGTGGCGTCATAAGTGGGCATCGTGATGACGAAGGCCGTGCCGATGTCTGCCAACGGAAGCAGAGTTGCGTAGTCGTCGGAGACAATCTTGGTCAGCGCGTTGACGACCTCTACCGGAGTGGGGGCCGCCGCGAGCGCGGCCATGAGGTCCGGCGCTTGCAGCATCGGCGGTGATGGCAGCGTGGCCGGCTGCGAGAACATTTGCTGAATATCGGCCGAGAAGTCGCTAATGCCCTGCTTCGTTCCCGTCACCAGCGCGTCGGCGATGACGTGTGGCGGCACATCGGGGAACAAGCCGAACGGCGTCGTAATGTCGGCGGGGCTCGTGGAATAACCGTAGGCGGGGTCGCCATAGCCGAGGTTGACGAGCACTTTCAGGTCCGGCTGGATCAAGTTCGCCAAGGGGTTCCCGATGACCGGGATCGCACGTAGCGGCTCCAGAAGTGGCAAGTTTTCCGTCGGAAGAATGTAGTAACTGGTGACGCCTGAGTAGCCTGGGGAGGTCGCCAATGGAATCGCATTATCGACCTGAGCTTGGGTGAGATCCCAGGGCTCCGGCGTTGTTGATTAGCAGGCTTGTGAGCTGGGGAATTGTGGATTGAGGAGGTCTAGGCGACGGTTGGCGGTCAAAGCGGTGATCCGGCAGGCTTCGGCGATGTTGTCGGCGCCGTTGAGGCGGTGCAGATTGATCGCGGTGTTGCGTAGCGTTGCTAGGACCTGTGCGCCGTTTCCGGTATGTGCCCTTTGACGGTCTTCGTCGAAGGTGACGTCGCGTATCCAGTGCAGGCTGTTCTCGATTCCCCAGTGTTGACGCATCCAGGTCATGATCGCGGTAGGGCGGGCGTGCTCGAACGGCAGGCTGCAGATGGCATAGACCACCTCCACGCTGCGCTGGTCGGTGGCGGTGATCAAACGTTCACGAGTGATCCGGATGATTTGTTTTGCGTAGGGGAAGCCGATTCCTCGTACAGCGGTGATGATTTGCAGGGTGCGGGTCTCGACACGGCCGTGGCCGCGGGAGTCGTCGGTAGCGGCTGCGGGCACCTCGGCCCAGGGCAGCGCGGTGATACGCGCAAGTATTTTGGCTTGGTTGGACTTGACGATCATCAGGTAGTGCGACTTCAAGGTGGCGCAGATCAACTTCGCGGTGACGACCTGGGTATGCATCGCATCCACAGTGACCAGCCACCGCAAGCTACCCGGCAGCAGCGTGAGCAGGGCACGTACGCAGGGAATTTCATTGCTTTTCTCGGCGACAGCGAGTTGACCGAGCACCAATCAGGCACGGTAGGCGAACACCGACACGAGATGCGTGGCTGTCGCTTTGGCGCGTAAAGCACCACGCAGCATCTTGCCGTCCAACGCGATCGGCACCAATCCACTGGGGTCGCTGCTGGCCACGTGTGCAGTGAAGTAACTGCCCATCCTGGCGTTGAGGTCGGCGGGGTCTAGCCGAGACAAAACAGCGCGAAAGGTCTTCTCACTGGGCCGCCGGAACCGGACCCCTAATTAGGCCAACACATCATCGGGAGCGGTGGCCGCCCATGTAGCAAAAACAGCATAGCCGCGCATCCCCGCGGCAGTGGCCAGAACCGCGATCGCCAACAAAGCCATCAGCGAATACCTCCGACCGCGTGGGTCCCTCGGGTCTGGCACCGAGGCCAACACATCGAGAAACTCCGATCCGATGAGCTCGCTACGCTCACCAGGACTCCAGCGGTCGAACACCTCTGGAACCGACGACACAGGCAATACTGAAACGGTAGGCACGGGCAACTCCAGACCAACGACGAACAGTAACCAACTCGATCGTTCTCCAGATAGCCCGTGCCTACACTCCGGCCCCAATAGCGCGGCACCAAAGATCATCAACCCAGCTCACAAGCCTGCTAATCCAACAACGCCGGAGCCCTGGGTGAGATCCAAATAAGTTGGATGCACATACACAATGTCCATGACCGCATTGAGATCGGAAATAAAATTTAGCGGATAACGCGGGAAGTCGGCAAAGCCATCGTATTCCAGCGTGTAATTCGCGGTCGGGTAAATAGTGTCCGACGGCGTTCCGCCGTAGAAGGTCAGCCCCAGGCTCGGGATCGACAGGTCCGGGAACCGGGCCAGCAATCCGCCGTTCGGGTTCATCTCGTTGCCCAACAGCACGAAGTTCAGCTGAGACGCGGTTGGCGCGGCCGGTCCCAGAGCCGCCAGTTTCTGCATTTCCAAAGAAACGATCACCGCACTCTGCGAAACCCCGAACACCGTGACGGTATTACCGGGAATCGCAAGCTGCTCCATGATCGCGTTATCCAGAATGGTCAACCCCTCGCTTACCGAGGCGTCGAGAGTAAGACTCTTGGTACCGGTCAGCGGATACAGTTCCTCGGGCGTGTTCAGCCCCAACAGGGCATTGGCCGAACGCACGTAGAGTTCATTGGCGAGATTGATAAACCCTGGACCCGGTATCGGAATTCCGGTGCCCCCCATAACCAGCGTCGTAAGATTTGCCGGGAATGGCGGGATCGTGGCAGCGGGCGCCGCGGCCGATGTCACCGGGACGCCCAGCGCACCCGCAAGCGCTGCCGCCCCGGCCGCCTCCGCCTGCACATAGGCATTTCCGGCTTGAGCCAAGGCCTGCTGGAACTCGGTATGGAACGCCGCAACCTGACCGGCCATCGTCTGATAGGGTCGATCTCGGTGTCGGGCTTTGCGCAGAATGAACACCAGATCTGCGCAACCGGCGTTGGGTGAGCACTCAACACAACACTCCCACTCCGTCAGGAACTTCCTTACACGATACGTCGTCAGGTAGTGGGAAGCGCCTGACAAGATAGTGGGAAGCCGAACTAAGTATTGTGGGAACATGGGGCGCGCACAGATCATCCACATCATCCGCCAATTCGGAGCGTTGGGAGTAGCCGCAGTCACCGCGGTGTCCACGCTGAACGCGTATAAACCCGCGTATAAACCCTTGGCACGCAAGGGATTCCTGTCGATTTGGTCGTGGATGTTCGGCCTGGTCGTCACGGAGTTTCCGTTGCAGACTATGGCCAGTCAGGTCGGCGGGCTGTTGTTGACTGCCCAACGCCTCACTCGCCCGGTGCGGGCAATCTCGTGGCTGGTGGCAGGGATCTCGGCATTGGGGTTGTTGAACTTCAATCGGGCAGGCCACCGGGCCGACATCACGCTCAAGGACGCCCTCGACAGTGGCCTGGGGACCGATCGCCGTGCCGGCTCGGCCGGACTGTGGCACCGTCCGGCCGGTCCCGGCACCGCCAAGGCCCCGGGGCCACTGCGCATGTTGCGCATCTATCGCGACTACGCGCACGACTCCAACATCTCCTACGGCGAATACGGCAGCGCCAACCATCTCGACATCTGGCGGCTTCCCGACCTCGATCTCAGCGCCAAGGCGCCAGTGCTTTTTCAAATCCCCGGCGGCGCCTGGACGACAGGAAACAAGCGCGGGCAGGCCCATCCGTTGATGAGCCATCTCGCCGAGCTGGGCTGGGTCTGCGTGGCGATCAACTATCGGCACAGCCCGCGCAATACCTGGCCCGACCACATCATCGACGTCAAACGCGCCCTGGCCTGGGTCAAGGCGCACATCGCCGAATACGGGGGCGACCCCGACTTCATCGCCATCACCGGCGGTTCTGCCGGCGGCCATCTGTCATCGCTGGCCGCACTGACCCCCAACGACCCGCAGTTCCAGCCCGGCTTCGAGGAAGCCGGCACCCGAGTACAGGCGGCCGTGCCGTTCTACGGCGTCTATGACTTCACCCGTTTCGACGACGCGATGCATCCGATGATGCCCGGGCTGCTGGTGCGATCGGTGGTCAAGCAGCGCCCATCGGCCAACCTGCAGCCATTCATCACAGCGTCGCCGGTCAATCATGTGAGCGCCGACGCACCCCCGTTTTTTGTGCTGCACGGCCGCAACGACTCACTGGTTCCGGTCGAGCAGGCCCGCGCGTTCGTCACCGCACTGCAAGGTGTCAGCACCCAGCCGGTGGCCTACGCCGAATTACCCTTCACCCAGCACGCATTCGACATCTTTGGCCCGCGCGCGGCGCATGCCGCCATTGCGGTTGAGCAGTTCCTGGCCGAGACCTACGTACGCCAACAACGATGACGGCTACATATCTGCGCTGGGTGGCCGAAGGCGCCGTCAAGCGACTGGTCGACGCATATCGGAGCACCGGCGCCGATCTGCCTTTCGGTGACCCGTTGCCATCACATGGGCGCGAAATGGAGGGCTGGTTCTGGCGCCTCACCGATCGCGCCTCTGGCCGCGTGGTTGTCGCCCTGTGCAGCGTGAACCAGCACCCGGACGGGGACTGGGCCACGGTCGCGGTGGCGCTGCACCCCGGTGATGTTGTGCGCAGCGTCGCCTTGGACGACGCCAACGCGGACTCATCCCCGTTCTCGGTACATGCCGGCGATGACGACACGGCCCGGGTGGTGGCCGGCACCGATCGACTCCGCATCGACATTGACGACGTTCATCTAGACCTACACTTCAGTGATCCGGTCGAATGGCCCAAGCCGTTCGGGGGCGGTGGACTGTTTTCTTCCATTCCGTTCCTCAACCAGTACTGGCATCCCTACCGCCTCGGCGGGAATGCCAGTGGCACAGTGGGGTTCAATGGCGAAACCTGGTCATTCGACTCGGCCCGGCTCTACTGCGAACGCAATTGGGGCACCGGCTTTCCCGAACACTGGTGGTGGGGTCAAGCGCACGATTTCGACAACGCCGACGCCTCGGTCGCATTCTCTGGGGCCTTCTTCAGTTCGGTCCAATCCGCCAGGATGTTACCGGAGTGGTGGTGCGACTCGGCGACGAGGTGATTCGCGTGACGCCCCCCGCGGTAGTGCGTTCCCAGATCACCGACGGACACTGGCGGGTGCGCGCCTTCTCACTGCATTACCAGATCGAGCTGGAGGGCGAAGGCGCCGGCAGCGGTCCGCATACGCTGCCCGTGCCAGTGCCGGCCCAACGCCACAACGTCGACACCGACTTTGAGCACCTTGCCGGGCGACTCCATTGCGTCGTGCGCAAATTCGGCCGGGTGGTGTTCGACGGCACCTGCGGGCTGGCAGGTTTGGAGGTCGGCAGCCGCCCGAGCTAACAACCGCACGCTGCGTGGCAAAACGGCTGGTGCAAAAGCGGATTCATTCACTCATTCGGCACCACGGAACAGCCACTGCGCGGCGGACGGGATGCCTGGCTAACGGCCATTTCGGCAGCTCCCGAAGCCAGTAATCCGATCGCGCCAACCACGAACCACTGGCAGCCGAAATCGCTAGGGTGGGCCACGTGAAACTACTCAGCCCGCTGGACCAGATGTTCGCACGGATGGAGGCGCCCCGCACCCCGATGCACATCGGGGCGTTTGCAATCTTCGACATGCCCAAGAATGCACCGCGGGGCTTCATCCGTGACCTCTATGAGGCGGTCTCACAGCTGGCATTTCTCCCCTTTCCGTTCGACAGCGTGATCGCCGGCGGCCCCTCCATGGCCTATTGGAAGCAGGTGCAGCCCGACCCGAGTTACCACGTCCGGATGTCCGCACTCCCCCAACCCGGAACCGCACGCGATCTTGGCGCCCTGGTGGAGCGACTGCACTCGACGCCACTGGACATGACCAAGCCGCTGTGGGAACTGCACGTCATCGAGGGTCTGGAAGGCAAGCAGTTCGCCATCTATTTCAAGGCCCACCACTGCGCGGTCGACGGCATGGGCGGGGTCAACCTGATCAAGAGCTGGCTAACCACCGATCCCACCGCCCCCCGGGTTCGGGCAAGCCGGAACCGCTCGGCGATGATTACGATCTGGCCACCGTGTTCGCCGCCACCACGGCCAAGCGTGCGGTCGAGGGCGTTTCGGCGGTCAGCGAGCTGATCGGAAAGATCATCAGCATGGCACGCGGCGCCAACAGCTCGGTACGAGCGGCGCTCACTACCCCGGGCACACCGTTTAACACCCGGATCAACCGGCATCGCCGGCTGGCGGTCCAGGTGCTCAGCCTGCCCCGGCTCAAGGCGGTGTCCAGCGCGACCGGTACCACCATCAACGACGTGGTTTTGGCTTCGATCGGCGGTGCGTGCCGACACTACCTGCGGGATCAGAGCGCCTTGCCGAAGAGCAACCTCACGGTGTCAGTGCCGGTGGGCTTCGAACGTGACGCCGACACGATCAATGCCGCGTCAGGTTTCGTCACCCAGCTAGGCACCTCGATCGAAGACCCGATCGAGCGGCTGACCACGATTTCGGCATCGACCAGCCGGGGCAAAGCCGAACTGCTGGCGTTGTCACCCAACGCCCTGCAGCACTACTCCGTGTTCGGCCTGCTGCCGATCGCGGTGGGACAAAAGAGCGGAGCGCTGGGCATCATCCCGCCCCTGTTCAACTTCACCGTCTCCAACGTGGTGCTGTCCAAGGAGCCGTTGTACCTTTCCGGCGCCAAGCTGGACGTCATCGTTCCCATGTCGTTCCTGTGCGATGGCTACGGCCTCAATGTGACGCTGGTCGGCTATACCGACAAGGTCGTGCTCGGATTCCTCGGTTGCCGCGACACCCTGCCGCATCTGCAACGACTGGCGCGCTACACCGGCGAGGCGTTCGACGAACTCGAGACCGCAACAACCACCGCCTAGCCGGATACCCGAAAGCTCCTGCCAGCGCGACATTGCCGTCCCCGACCTTGGATTGCCATACAGAACGGTATGGTGGACTCATGACGGCCGGCATTACCGACACATTTGTGCACAGCCTCGCACAGCGTGCACACGAGGCCGAAAAACTTCGGCGCTTGCCCGCGGCCACCGTCACCGAACTGACCGCGTCCGGGTTCCCCGACTTGCTCAAACCGGCCCGCTACGGCGGGCAGCAGGCCGAGTTCAGCGCAATTTTCGACCCGGTGCGCCGGATGGCGCACGGGTGTGCCTCAACTGCCTGGACCGCGGCGTTTTACGCCTTGCACAACTGGATGCTGGCCCTCTTCGACGAGCGGGCACAAAGTGAGGGCTTCACCACGACACCATTTCTTGCCCCGGCGCCGTTGGCGCCCACCGGCCGCGGCCTACCCGCCGACGGGGGCGTCCGGTTGAGCGGACGCTGGTCATGGGCAACCGGCGTGATGGACGGCAATTGGATCATCGTCGGCACGTTGTGCGGTTCCGACGATGCGATCTATCCCGCCCTGGCACTGTTGCCCGCCAACGACATTCGGATCATCGACGTGTGGCACACCGACGGGATGCGGGCCACCGGGTCCAACGACGTCGTCATCGAGGACGTCTTCGTACCCACCTACCGGCTGATCAAGGTCACTGATATCTACGCTGGCACCACGCCAGGCTCGAAGGTGCACGAAGCGCCGGCATACCGTTGGCCGTTGGTGCCCGCCCTCGCTCTGGTCGCTGCCATGCCCGCGCTGGGCGCGGCCGAGCACGTCGCGGACGTCTTCACCGCGCGGCTGGGCGAGCGGATCCTGGCCTACGAAGGCGCCAAACAACAGGACAAACCCGCCGCGCAAGTCCGAGTGGGCGAAGCCCGGGTCCGGCTGCGGGCATTGCACGGTCTGCTGGCCGACACCGTCGGGCGAATCGAAGACATCCTCGCGACCGGAGACCGGGTACCGCGTCCGGTCCGCGCCGATGCCCGCCTGGCGGCCGCCCACATCGTGCACGAATCACGTGCGGTGATCGGCGAGTTACTTGAAGCGTCGGGTGCCAGCGCACATTTCCTGAACAACCCTCTGCAGCGAGCCAAACGCGACGTTGACGTGATCAGCGGACACGTCGTCTTCGACTACGACGTCAGCCGAGAACTGGCCGGCGCCTTGGCGATCGGGCGCAAGATCTCCCCCGTCGCTATGGTGTGAGTGGCCTAGCGTCCGGCCAGGCGA
Source organism: Mycobacterium liflandii (assembly GCF_022354805.1). NCBI lineage: Bacteria > Bacillati > Actinomycetota > Actinomycetes > Mycobacteriales > Mycobacteriaceae > Mycobacterium > Mycobacterium liflandii. Next base: position 4,479,240 of record NZ_CP023138.1, read on the forward strand.
TCGACATCGATGACTTTGCCGCGGTTGATGCTGACCCAATCGCGCCCATCACGGTACGGGCGCAGACTCTGCCCGATGAGCTCGGCATCGGCCGCCGACTTCGGCCGCTGCAGTTCGTAGACGTGCGGCAGCTCGGCCATCCCGCTGACCACATTCCACAGTTTCAGGGCGTCAGCACCGGTCGGAGGGTCTACCAGCACCGGCCCAAACAAGCATTGCCCGTCCATGAAGAGCGTCGGCACGCCGTATCCATTGGCGTCGACCACTCGCTGATGCTCGGCACGGATCTCGTCGTGGGTGCTCGGATCATCAAGCGCTGCATCGACAACCGCCGCCTCCACGCCGATGTCACCAAGCAGGCGTCGCGCCACCGCGGGATCGTGTGGCTTCCCACCGAGCACGTGCAATTCGTGCCCGATCGCCTCATACCACTGGTCCAGCAACGACATGTCCGATCGGCGCAGCAGTGCGCCGATCCGCATCAGCGACCAGCCGTAGGACCAGTCCCGCTCCCAGGGGTGCTTCTTGCCTTCTGCCCGGTTGATCTCTTCCAAGCTGAAGAACCGCCAATTGATGGTGATTCCCAACTGCGCCCGGACATCGCGAATCCAGACCGAAGTCTGGTAGGCGAACGGACACATCGGGTCAAAGTGGAAATCCACAACGGTGTTCATCACGCTTGACCTTTCCAGCGGGAAACTCGCGACCATGGGTCCTGCCACCGGTTGCGGTTCGCGACTCGATGCTGCTGCCCAGCTTAGCGAGGACACATTGGTGCGGGTAGGCGCGCACGCACCAACGCAGCGCCGCGGCGGCGACTACTTCACGGTCACCTTCGCGGTGAAGGTACACGTCGGAGTGTTGTCGCTGCCTACGAAACTGGCATAGCCGGTGGTGATCGTGGTTGTGCCGGGCTTGAGCGCCGTGAATGTCCACACTTCGGTTCCAGGCGCTCCGATCACGTCGGTATCCGGCCGGACATACCGATGACTGATCTGATTCAGCACGGTGGGATCTCCGATCGTCGCGTCTTCGGTCCAGCGGTAGGGCGTGGTGTAGTTGGATCCCAGGGTCACCAGGAGTGTGTCGCCGACCGAGAGCGTGATGTCACGCTCGATGCTGCTCTGCTTCAACACCTCATCCATCGAAACATCGATGGTCTTGGTAGCCGGCGACCGACCGCGATGCGAGCAGCCGGTGCTGCCCATCACCACCGAGAGAATGAGCATCGCAACGGTCACCATGAGCTTGAAGTTCATCTACACCACCCTTCGATCCGGGTTCGCAGCTTAGTCCCCCGGTGCTCCCGGTGCGGCGAAAGCACGCTGCGTGCGCCGCCGCAGTGTTTGTATCGGCCGAGGCGGGCAACGGCGTGCTCCAAGATCAACCGCGGGATTATCAACGCCCGGAATTGATTTCGCCGCCAGTCAAGATCGGCCCACGATCCCACCCTTTGGCTCCGGCACAGACACCGGCACCTGGGCTAGCGGGGTTTCAGACATTGCTTGGTGTATTGCACTGGCCACAAACAACTTTCACAGCAAGGCGAAAACACCGCACACCAGCCGGCGCCGCCAATCGCACCCCGCGTTCTCACGATGGAGTTCGTGCTGGCCGGCAGCCGTTTCCCAGGGCGGCCAACTCCGGCGCGGCGGGCGCTACGTTTACCCGGACGCACGGCGCCTGCTCCGGTAGCTTCGATCCGTGTTTGGCATCATCCGGCCCTGCCGCCATCGGCTAGGCCGAGAACTCACGGCCGCCTGGCGCGCCCAGTTGTGCGGGCTGTGCCTGGCGCTGCGTGACGACTACGGTCAGGCCGCACGGATCGCCACCAACTACGACGGGTTGGTGGTATCCGTACTGGTCGAAGCGCAGTCCATGACGCCTGCGACCCGGCGAACGGCCGGACCTTGCCCGTTGCGCGGGATGCGCCGGGCCGACGTCGCGACCGGCGAATGTGCGCGACTGGCCGCCGTGGTCTCGTTGGCGCTGGCCGCAGCGCGAGTGCGCGACCACATCGAGGACCGAGACGGCGTTGTTGGTGCGGCACCGATACGACCCACGGCGCGGCGCATCGCGCAGCGATGGGTCCGCCAGGGCACGGATGCCGGGAACGCGCTGGGCTTCGACACCAACGTGCTGGTCGCCGCGATGGACCGACAGGCCGATCTGGAGGCCAACGCCGTTGCGGGCAGCTCACTGTTACTGGTGACCGAGCCCACCGAGACGGCGGTCGCCGCGGCATTCGAGCACACCGCGGTGTTGGCGCAGCGCCCCGCCAACCAAGCTCCGCTGCGCGAGATCGGCCGCCTCTTCGGACGGATCGCACACCTGCTGGACGCCGTCGCCGACTACCACGACGACCTGGCGCGGGGAAAGTGGAATCCGCTGACCGCGACCGCAACATCCATCGCAGCGGTCCGCCCCCTTTGTGACGACGCGCTGCTGGGTATCGAACTCGCGCTGGCCGACGTGGACTTCACCGACGGAAGGCTGGCCCGGCGGCTGTTGACCCGGGAGGTGCGCCACAGCGTATCGCGCACGTTCAGCCAGCTCGGATACCCGGGGTACAAAGCGACGCCGCACGGTCGGCAGGAACCGATCAACTTCGGCGCCCAGCCGATGAGCGCCGGCCCCCACCCCGGACTACCAGGCGAGCCTGCACCCAACCCCGACCAAAGCCCCAAGCGGGGGTGCTGGAACACCTGCACCGAAGACCGCTGCTGTGACTGCACCTGTGATTGCTGCGAGGGCTGCTGCGACGACGACTGTTGCTGCGATTGCGGTGATTGCGGTGATTGCTGCGACTGCGGAGACTGCTGCGACTGCTCATAGCGCGACCACCCGCCAATCCGCCTGACCGCTGCGCCGACAGCGATCACCCGCCCGGCGCCTGAGCGAGCACCTGGTGCGTACGCGAGGATGGTCTGGTGTTTGGGCTTGTCGTCATCGTCGCGCTGGTGGCCACCGTGGTCATTGGCACCGTCCTGGGACGCCGCTATCGCGTAGGCCCCCCGGTGCTGCTCATTCTGCTGGGCGCGCTGCTGGGCCTGGTCCCTCGTTTCGGAGATGTCCAGATCGACGGCGAGATCGTCCTGCTGCTGTTCTTGCCCGCGATCCTGTACTGGGAGAGCCTGAACACCAGTTTCCGCGAACTTCGCTGGAATCTGCGCATCGTCATCATGTTCAGCATCGGCCTGGTGATCGCGACCGCGGTGGCCGTGTCGTGGACGGCGCGGGCGCTCGGCATGGAGTCCCACGCCGCCGCGGTCCTCGGTGCGGTGCTCTCCCCCACCGATGCCGCCGCCGTGGCCGGTCTGGCCAAACGACTGCCGCGCCGGGCCCTGACCGTGTTACGCGGCGAGAGCCTCATCAATGACGGGACCGCGCTAGTCCTGTTCGCCGTGACCGTCGCGGTCGCCGAGGGCTCCGCCCAGCTTGGACCGGCCGCCCTGGCCGGCCGGTTCGTGGTGTCCTACCTCGGTGGCATTGTTGCCGGGCTGCTGGTCGGTGGACTGGTGACAATGCTGCGCCGCAAAATCGATGCACCGCTCGAGGAGGGAGCCCTGAGCCTGCTGACGCCGTTCGCGGCGTTCTTGCTCGCCCAATCCATGCACTGCAGCGGTGTCGTCGCCGTGCTGATCTCGGCTTTGGTTCTCACCTACACGGGTCCGCGAGTGATCCGGGCGCGGTCGCGGATGCAGTCCTACGCCTTCTGGGACATCACCACCTTCCTCATCAACGGGTCTTTGTGGGTGTTCGTCGGCGTTCAGATCCCCGGTGCGATAGACCACATCTCCAATATCGACGGCGGACTTCGGCGCGCCACGTTCATCGCACTCGCTGTCACCGGCGTGATCATCGCGACCCGAATCGTCTGGGTGGAGGTGACCACCGTGTTGGGGGTCGCGCTGGACCGCTTCCTGAAAAAGGACACCCGCCACGTCGGCTTTCGGCAGCGCTGCATCACCAGCTGGGCTGGATTCCGCGGTGCGGTGTCACTCGCCGCCGCGCTCGCGGTTCCCATGACCACCCACAGCGGCGCCCCGTTCCCGGATCGAAACCTCATCATTTTTGTCGTATCCGTCGTCATATTGGTGACCGTGCTGGTCCAGGGCAGCTCGCTGCCCGCGGTGGTCCGGTGGGCCCGAGTACCCGGGGACGTTGCGCACGCCGACGAAGTTCAACTGGCCCGAACCCGCAGCGCCGAAGCCGCCCTCGAGGTCCTGCCGGACGTCGCAAGCGAGCTCGGGGTGAGTCCGGACCTGTTGAAACGGCTGACCAAGGAATACGAGGAGCGCGCCACGATCATCCGGGAAAACGGCGACGATTCCGCGCCCAGCGACCTCGCCCAGCGCACCGATCTGGTCCGACGGGTGCGTCTTGGGGTGCTCGAACATCAACGCCACGCCATCACGGAGCTGCGCAACCAGAACCTCATCGATGACATCGTGTTGCGCGAAGTGCAAGCCGACATGGACTTGGAAGAGGTCCAGCTACTCGACCCCGTCGAACATGATTGACCGTAGATAATTTCCTGGCAGGCAATTTTGCCCGATGGGCAATTATCCACTATGCTCTTGCCGTGCCCGACGATCACCCGCCGACAGGTCTGCGCCAGCGCAAGAAGGCCGACACCAGACGGGCGCTCAGCGACGCAGCACTGGCACTGGCATTCGAACGCGGGCTCGATAACGTCACCCGCGAAGACATCGCCAATGTGGCCGGGGTGTCGCTACGCACCTTCAATAACTACTTCACAGGCAAATATGAGGCGCTGGCCTACCGGCAAACCGAACGCATGCGACGCAGCATCGCGGCGCTGCGAGAGCGCCCCGCCGGCGAACCGCTCTGGACCGCGATCGCGCACGCCGTACTGGAACCGCTGCAGGCCGACCTCCACGAAGCCACGGCGGACGAGGACCGACTCCCGAGCCGTGGTGAGCTTGCCGAAGTCCGAAAATTGCTCATGAACCCGCAAATTCGCGAAGGGGCCTCACGCGAGCTGTTGGAGGATTGGCGCGACGCAATCGCCGAACGCACCGGCACCGACCCCGAGAACGACATGTATCCAAGGTTGGTGGTAGCAGTGGTGCGCGCGGTCGGCGACGCGGCAATGGATACTTACGCGACGGCCGATCCACCAGTGGCCATCACGGAGTTGATCCGGGCGGGTTTCGCCTCCGTAGCCGCCGGAATGCCCGAACCCGCCAAACCGGGGGAACAACGTGGTTGACGTGGCGGCCGATGTCGTGATCTCCGGCGCCGGACCAAACGGGCTGATGCTGGCCTGCGAACTCGCGTTGGCCGGCATCCGGCCCGTGGTACTCGACAAGCTATCCGGACCCAGTGCCGAACCAAAGGCCAATGGTCTTGTTGGGCAGGTTGTCCGGATGCTGGACATGCGGGGCCTCTATCAGAGTTTCAGCGGCGATGACAGTCCACCACAACCGGCGCAGGGCTGGATGTTCGCCGCCATGCCGCTGAGCTTCCTGGGCCTCAACGACAATTCCCTCTACACAATGCTGATGCCACAGCCCAGACTGGTGCGACTGCTAGAACAGCGGGCTAGCGCTCTTGGTGTGGACCTACGTTGGGGAGATGAACTCACCGGGTTTCGCTGCGACTCGCAATCCGTTGTGGCGGAGGTGTCCTCACCACAGCGCAGCTACGAAATCAGCTCCCGGTACCTGATTGGCGCCGACGGAGGCCGCAGCCTGGTGCGAAAGACGCTGGGCATCGAGTTCCCCGGATGCACCTCAGCCACCGTCGGCAGGCTGGCGCATGTGCAGCTTCCCGACGAGTTCCGCACCGCGGACCGTGCTGTCGAGATTCCAGAATTCGGTCGGCTTCCATTCGGGCACAGCCGTTTCGACCGTGGTGGGGTGATCTTTGCCGAGTTTGAACCGGGCCGGTCCATGCTGGGGACCATCGAGTTCGGTCCCCCCGTCGAGGAGCGGCCGATGTCGTTGGCCGAACTGCGCGAAAGCGTGCAGCGGGTGCTCGGCGTCGACATCCCCCTGAAAAGACCCAAAGGCCCCGGCCCCCACGCCCTGCGCCGCATCAACGGACAGAACACTCGACACGCGGAGCGATATCGTCGCGGGCGGGTATTGCTGCTAGGCGACGCCGCTCACGTGCACAGCCCGATGGGCGGCCCCGGCCTGAACCTGGGTCTACAGGACACATTCAACCTGGGATGGAAACTTGCCGCCGAGCTCAACGGCTGGGCCCCGGATGGTTTGCTCGACACCTACGAGTCCGAACGTCACCCGGTGGGCGCTCGAGTCATGATGCATTCGCTGGCCCAGACCGCGCTGATGGCCCCCGGGCCCGAAGTCGGCGCCCTGCGAGAGCTATTTGGCGAGCTGCTCACCATTCCCGAAGTCACCACACAGATGGGGGCGCTGCTGGCCGGGTCGGACCTCATCTACCCCGTCGGCGACGAGCACCCGCTGTCCGGGCGGCTGGTTCCCGTACTGACCACCGATGATGGACGACGTATCGATGAGCTGATGTGTGGTGCTCGTCCACTACTGATTGACCTCGCAGACGGTGACGCCGCGGCTGCGGCACAGGGCTGGGCCGATCGCGTCGAGATTGTGCACACCTCGATCGCCGATCGTCCGGCCGCCGCGATGCTGATCCGGCCCGACGGCTATGTCGCCTGGGCAGCAAACGCATTCGACACCGGGGCCCGAGGCAGCCTGCGGGACGCGTTGCAACGCTGGTTCGGCTCGCACCTGGGCGGCTGACCTCCGCCCGGCGACGCCGCTCGCCGAGACCGAGCCGCCAGGGACGACCCCGCCCATCCAAGAGGTTGTTAGCATCAATCGCGATGAGCGCCGCAGCCGCGAAGCTGTCCATTGCCACACCGGTGGTCACACTGCTACCCGGGGTCAGCGCCCCCTGGGAGAAGACCGCCTCGATCGAAGACCTGACCCAGATCGCCGAAACCGCAGACAAGTTGGGCTATTACCATCTGACCTGCAGTGAGCACATCGCGCTGCCAGCCGCGGAGAAACGGCGCCGCGGGACACGCTACTGGGATCCGCTGGCGACGTTGGGTTACCTCGCCGCCCGCACCCAGCGAATCCGGTTGGCTACCAACGTCCTGGTGCTCGGCTATCACCACCCGCTCGAGATCGCCAAGCGCTACGGCACCTTGGACACGGTCAGCAACGGTAGGCTCATCCTCGGCGTCGGCGTCGGTAGCCTCAAAGAAGAATTTGACCTCATCGGTGCGCCGTTTGAAAACCGGGGCGCGCGAGCCGACGACGCGTTGCGCGCGCTGCGCGCCGCATTGTCAGTACCCGAACCCAGATACCACGGCGAGTTCTATTCGTTTCGCGACATGGTGGTCGACCCGTGTGCCGTCCAGAAGCGCCTTCCCATCTGGGTGGGAGGGCGCACCCTGCGTTCGTTGCGGCGAGCCACCAGCCTCGCCGAAGGGTGGGTTCCCTTCGGAATAAGCTTGGGCGAAGCTCGGGACTGGCTGAGCCGCTTCGATATTGGATCAGGATTCGAAGTCGTGCTCAGTTCACCAGCGCCGTTGAACCCGATCGGCGACCCGGAAAGAACCCGGCACCTCCTCGCCGACCTCGCCGCGCACGGCGCCACCACCATCTGCGCCACGTTCGCGCACTCCTCGCGGCAGCAGTACCTGGATAACCTGCACGCACTGGCCGAGCTGGATTCACCGTGATCCGGACCGCCGCGGGGATATTCAGCCTGACCGCAGCCGCGCCGCCCGACGATGACGGCAACTATCTGCGCTGGCACCTGCTCGATCACATGCCCGAGCAATACCAGCTCCCCGGCATCGTGCACGGCCTGCGCTGGATCGCCGATGGCGACTACCTCAGCTCACGGCTGGCCGCTCGCGGACCGCTGGGCAAGATTTGCAACGCGGTGCACTACCTCGTCGGTGAACCCGTGCGGCAGACCTTCGACGACTTTGTGGCACTGGGGCGCACGCTGGCCGACACTGGCCGCTTCCCCGTCAAGCGACCGCTATTGCGGGTGAGCGGTGTGCGCTTGCTGCATCGGCACTCCGCACCGAGCGCGCTTATCTCTGCGGAGGTCGTGCCGTTTCGGCCACACCGCGGGATAGTGCTGATCGTCGAGGAACCTACTGGCACCCGCCCCGATACGTGGCTGCAATGGCTGCACGCCGAACACTACCCGGCGCTGCTGGCCAGCCCTGGCGTTGCGGGAGCTTGGACCTTCGGCTCGAGCACCGCGTGGAATCCGTTGCCACGCGGCTGGTATCCCGGCCCGCAATACATCACCGTCGTGTACCTCGACGGGGATCCGCTGACCGCAACCAACGCGCTGGCGCCGATCGCCGAAGAGCGCTGGCGATCAGGAGCGGTGCAACCGGTGTTCGCCGGACCGATGCGTACGATGGTTACACTGGGAAGTGTGGCCTCAATAGCCAAACGCAGCCCACGTGCCAGGCGGGTAGGGCGGGACTTTGCCGGCGAACACCGCGTCGGTCAAGGCGCAGAGCAGGTCAGAGACGGTTCCGGCATTTGCCAAGGTACTGATCGGGGCACCCGATTCAACGTGTGCCACCACCGCCTGCCAGAAATAGCCGAGACCTCCGTGCTCGTACCAGACAAACCAGTCGGCGTCGCGGTGGCCGGCCCGAATCAATCGACGGAAGGGCAGAGCGGGGTCCTCGACCGAATCTGTGCTGTTGAACGGCTCTCCGACATCGGCGATAGGCGGAAGCATTTGCAGCAGAGCGGGTGGCAATTCCCTCATGCTGTGCACTTCCTGTACGGATGTTGTCAATGTGCACTGCGTGTTAGGTACCGCCTTGACCGCCGGGGCAGTGAGCAACGACAGCACGACGCAGCCCAGGGCCCAGGCCGCAAGAACTCGTCGTTTGTCGAACCACCGGGCCGCCACCTTGTTCGCCCACTTTCTGGTGCGCCACCAGGGCTTTCACCCAGTTGGACTGTGACCAACGTCTCGCATCGAGCCCCGTGCAACGATGTTAACCGCTGCGGCGGTTCAGATTTCCGCGGGAGGCCAAAAGACGCGGGCGTCAATCATGCCCATTTGTCAATTATGTGGACATGGACTCCAGTGATCGACAGAATGGGCCCGCCGTGTACACAGGTTTGACACAGCTCTGAACTATTCTGGGATGGAGCTTTACGATAGGACTCAGATGAGCCCATGCGCAGAGACTCAGCTGAGCAGAGTACGACAACATCCCCCGTTTTACCCCACCCGTTTTACCCCGCCCCGTTTTCCAGCTGCTCCGTTGACAATAGCGACGTCAACGGAGAACTCCGAACCCCGTTCACAGTTGACAATGACAAGTTGACAATGGCAACATACTGTTAGACGACCGCGCACACGTATTCCGTGAGCTGGTGCGCCGCCGACGGCGTTCCCACCAGCGGGACCGCCGATTCATCGGTCTCATTCATTTCACCCTCAGGGAAAATGCGATGAACGGGATTCCTGCGCGGTCAATACCCCCGACGCTTCACACAACGCCATACCCGCCAAACACGAGCCAGTAGACCCATCGGTCACCTGAATCGAAGTCGAACACCCCGCAATCCCGGCGCCGGTCACTGCACCCGGACTGATCACGTCCGGCGCCGACTCATCTGCAACCACCGGTGACACAGCCGTCACCAGGTCCATTCACGAGGCACGGAGCATTGGTCATGAGCTTTATGATGTTGCCACCAGAGATCAACTCGACCCGCATGTACACCGGCCCGGGCTCGGCCTCGCTCAGGGCCGCCTCGGCAAGCTGGAACAGCGTCTCGGTCGGATTGCATTCCGCCGCCGAGTCTTACCGGGCCATGATCGCAGACCTGACCAGCTTCCAATGGCTGGGTCCGTCTTCGGCCGCAATGGTCGCCTCAGTGCTGCCCTATGTTGGTTGGCTAGAGGCCACTGCCGTCCAGGCAGGACACTCGGCCATGCAGGCCTCGGCCGCGGCCGCGGCCTACGAGCAGGCGTTCGCGATGACGGTGCCGCCGCCGGCCATCGCCGTCAACCGCGCCGAACTCGCGGCACTGATTGCCACGAACTTCTTCGGCCAAAACACCGCGGCGATCGCGGCCAACGAAGCCGAATACGCCGAGATGTGGGCCACCGACGCCACCGCGATGACCAGCTACTCCTCCACCTCGGCCGCCGCAAGAGCGTTGACCCCCTTCACTTCCCCGCATCAGACCACCAACCCCGCCGGCCTGGGCGCTCAAAGCGCCGCAGTGGCCAACTCCACCGCCAATGTGGCCGCTGATAGCGGCAACTGGCTAGGAAATCTGATCGACGCCATAGGTGTTGCGCTCCTGCCGATCGCTCCCGAACTCTCAGCAATCCTGATACCGCTGGGAGAGCTGATCAACATGATCCCCTGCCCATCGTTTTTGGCCGACGACTTCACCATCCTCGACGGCCTGCTGGCGTTCTACGCGACGATCGGTTCGATGCAGGACATCCAGTCGATGGGCAGCGGAATCATCGGCACCGACGACACGCTGGGCCTCATCCCCCACGCCGCCGCCGACGCCCCCAACGCGCTCGCCGCACTCGGTGGTGAGCCGGCGCTGGGCGCCGAACTGGGCCCGATCGCAGCAGAGCTGACCAGTGGCAACAGAATTGGCCAAATGTCGGTCCCGCCCAGCTGGACCGAGCCGAAGGTCACCACCATCAAAGCGCTGCAGGCCACCCCGCTGACCACCCTGCCCACCGACGAGGTTCCCGCATCCGGCATCCCCGGAATGCCCGGAATGGCAATGACCGGAACAGGCCGCGGCGGCGTCACACCCCGATACGGAGTGCGACTGACCGTGATGCCCCGCCCATTCTCCGGCGGATAACCAGGCCGTAACCGGGCCCGTCCGGCAGTTCACCGCGCCGAGGGCCGCGTCCGAAACGGCAACTGCGCCATTGCGCTAGCGCAGGGCTTTGGCGACCGAGCAGTCGTGGTCCTGCAGGGTCTCTGCGGCAACCGGATCTTCGTCCGTTCCCTCGACTACCAGCAGTAGGAACCGATCCGGCGCCACGTTGGCGAGCGCGACCGAGGCGTTTTCCATCTTCTTGCTATCGGCGGCCACCTTATCGTGAATGTCGCGGAATAGGTTCTTGGACTTGAGGGTGTCGGTGTTCACCGCCAAGACGTGATAACTATGGCCACCCAAATCGACCGGGAGCTGCTTCCAGCGAACGTAGTCAGCTGCGTTGACCTCCTTCAAAGTGGCCAATGTCGCTGGTGACGAACACGATATGTGAATGTGCAGCTGATCTTGGCTGCGTGCATTCTATGCATTGATCGTGAGCACCAGATGGGACTCCGGAAGCGCGTTGTTCAGCCGAGCAGTCACCGCGAATCGATCGGCCCAGGCCTCATAGAGGTACTTACCAGTCGACGGCTCCTGCAGGGCCTGATCCTCGATTCCACTGACCCGGGCCAGTGGTAGCAACAGGAACTGATATGGGTCACCGGCGGCCTTGTACAAGGCGATGCCGGAGCTTTCGTCCACCAGCGTGCAGGGGGCATAAGCACCCGTACGTTGATAGTCACGCTCGCACCGGTCGTGCACAATCTTCCAAAGTTGATCCCGGTCGGCCGGTGGCCGGGTAGCCGGGTAGCCGCTCCTCGCGCACCAGCCAAGGTCCCCACCACGGCCGCCACCAGAGCCACCACCAACACGCCGCGATGCGCGAGCCCGGCAATCGCTTTGGACAATTTCAGCCTGCAGGCTGAAACGGTTGGCCGAAGGGCATCCAGCCGCGTTCGTGCTGCGCTCTGCACAAAATCCGCCTCACTGTCCGCGCGATTCACTGTCCCTCAACGTTTTTCGCCCATCTAGATCATCTGTATAGCACGAGATCGTCGGGCCGAAGAGAGACGGGTTCGCCGTGATTCGATCTGGTCACCGCCGCTCCTGCGGGGTTACTAAAACCGTTCGACAACCAGTTGCGCGAACGCGTGATCGGTCGAACTCTGGCCGTCCGGGGTCTTGATGTCGGGGTCGTAGATCTCCAGCTTGATCCCATCGAGCTTGATGCCATTTTGATGGCCGAAGTAGTAGTTCGTCGTCTTGCGGACCGTGAGGATCCCGTTGATGATGCTCTTTTGGGCATACAGGCAGGGCTCCGGCGTTGTTGATTAGCAGGCTTGTGAGCTGGGTTGATGATCTTTGGTGCCGCGCTATTGGGGCCGGAGTGTAGGCACGGGCTATCTGGAGAACGATCGAGTTGGTTACTGTTCGTCGTTGGTCTGGAGTTGCCCGTGCCTACCGTTTCAGTATTGCCTGTGTCGTCGGTTCCAGAGGTGTTCGACCGCTGGAGTCCTGGTGAGCGCAATGAGCTCATCGGATCGGAGTTTCTCGATGTGTTGGCCTCGGTGCCAGACCCGAGGGACCCACGCGGTCGGAGGTATTCGCTGATGGCTTTGTTGGCGATCGCGGTTCTGGCCACTGCCGCGGGGATGCGCGGCTATGCTGTTTTTGCCGCTGTTTTTGCCACATGGGCGGCCACCGCTCCCGATGATGTGTTGGCCTAATTAGGGGTCCGGTTCCGGCGGCCCAGTGAGAAGACCTTCCGCGCTGTTTTGTCTCGGCTAGACCCCGCCGACCTCAACGCCAGGATGGGCAGTTACTTCACTGCACACGTGGCCAGCAGCGACCCCAGTGGATTGGTGCCGATCGCGTTGGACGGCAAGATGCTGCGTGGTGCTTTACGCGCCAAAGCGACAGCCACGCATCTCGTGTCGGTGTTCGCCCACCGTGCCCGATTGGTGCTCGGTCAACTCGCTGTCGCCGAGAAAAGCAATGAAATTCCCTGCGTACGTGCCCTGCTCACGCTGCTGCCGGGTAGCTTGCGGTGGCTGGTCACCGTGGATGCGATGCATACCCAGGTCGTCACCGCGAAGTTGATCTGCGCCACCTTGAAGTCGCACTACCTGATGATCGTCAAGTCCAACCAAGCCAAAATACTTGCGCGTATCACCGCGCTGCCCTGGGCCGAGGTGCCCACAGCCGCTACCGACGACTCCCGCGGCCACGGCCGTGTCGAGACCCGCACCCTGCAAATCATCACCGCTGCACGAGGAATCGGCTTCCCCTACGCAAAACAAATCATCCGGATCACTCGTGAACGCTTGATCACCGCCACCGACCAGCGCAGCGTGGAGGTGGTCTATGCCATCTGCAGCCTGCCGTTCGAGCACGCCCGCCCTACCGCGATCATGACCTGGATGCGTCAACACTGGGGAATCGAGAACAGCCTGCACTGGATACGCGACGTCACCTTCGACGAAGACCGTCAAAGGGCACATACCGGAAACGGCGCACAGGTCCTAGCAACGCTACGCAACACCGCGATCAATCTGCACCGCCTCAACGGCGCCGACAACATCGCCGAAGCCTGCCGGATCACCGCTTTGACCGCCAACCGCCGCCTAGACCTCCTCAATCCACAATTCCCCAGCTCACAAGCCTGCTAATCAACAACGCCGGAGCCCTGGGCATACAGGGGGTCTTGCAGGGACCCGAGAATCTCGGCCTTCTTCTCGTCGGCATTCCAGAAGAACGCGTATCCGGGCGCTGAGTAGGTGGCAGCCTGCTGCTGTGGTGTCAGCTGAAACCCGAACAGGGTCAGCGACCAACCATCAATGCGGTAGGTACCCGGCTGTAACGTCACCCGGCCATTCGATTTGTCATACTTGATGTAACCGTGCGCATCCATGTTCACGTCATTGAATACGCGGACATTCATACCCGGTTTCATCGGCATGTTGCTCAGGCCTCGTTCGGTGAACGCACCCCAAAGGCGTGGCTCCGGCGGCGCACCCACACAGCCCGTGAGGGCCAGCGCCAGCACACCAACCAGTAGCAACAACCGGTACCCTATCGGGGGTTTCTGCTGGTCCCGGCGCTTCACAGCAACGGCCGACGTTCGATCGCGGCTGACACCTGCTCGGTCATCCAATAGCTAACCGCCATCGACCGGTCCCCACTCGGAAAGCCGATGCCTTCAAAAATGACTTCGCCAACCGCCGCCGGCAGGCTGACATTTTGCCGCCGGTGCCGCCAGGTCAACCGGTAGGAGGCTCCACTCCGTTGTATTCGCAGATCGAGATCACCGGTTAAATCACCGGCGGCATCGAAATATTGGGCCCGGTAATCGCCGGGAAAACCATTGGAAGTGTCGCCTCGCGCGCGGCCGACACCGATCGCACCGCCGGACTTCATCGCCGCCGTCGACAGATACCGTGCATTGATCACGCCGTCTTGCTCATTGCTAATGTGATATTCGCCAACGCCGATTACCCGGGTACTGATCATGTGCAGCATGGTAAGCCGGTGGCGGATGGCTTCGCCGAAGTAGCGGTTCTCAATGACTAAGCTCACGGAGTCCGACGTCAACCAAGGAGGCATACCTGATGGCATACGAGCAACCACGACACCGGGCGCGCAGTCCGTTCTGGAAGTCGTTGGCTGTCTTCTGGTTAGCACTCTCTGTTGCCGCATGCTCATCGAGTACCACTGGCGCCGAAGGCGCTTCGACCAACGCCAACGGCACAGACAACGCGCTCGAGGGAGTAACGGTTCCCGACGCGTTCACACCGCTGACCATCGCGCCAATCAGCCGGCCGACGTTTCCGTTCCCCGGCACCGACGGCAAGTACCACCTGGCGTACGACGTGCAGATCACCAACGCCACCGGGGCTCCGGCGGCCCTCACCAGCGTCGATGTAGTCGACGCCCAGGACCCCAGCAAGGTACTCACCTCGTTCTCGGGTACCCAGTTGGTCGACCCCAAGTGCAGCTATGGAAACTGCAACCGGCTGCGACAGCTGACCGGAAGACCGTCAACCGATTTCACCATCCCGCCACAAGGATCACGTGCGCTGCTGCTTGACTTCACGTTCGACAAGTTGGCGCAGTTCCCCAAGGCGGTGATGCTGCGGCTGCATGGCGCCGGGGTGACTGCCCCGGGCTCAAGCGCCGAATCCGGCCCCTTGGACACCCTGGGTGCGCCGTTCGACATCTCGGCCGGCACGCCGCGGGTGATCAGTCCGCCGCTGCGCGGCAACAACTGGGTGGCGTTCAACGGCTGCTGTGAACCGGGTTGGGCCCATCGCGACTCCATCCTCCCGCTGAACATGAAGCTGAACAACAGCCAGCGCTTCGCCATCGACTGGATGAGAACAAACGACCAGGGCAACTTTTTCGCCGGCGACAAGACCAACAACGACAGCTATATCTCCTACGGCAGCAGCGTGTATGCGGTGGCCGACGGCACCGTGACCTCGACGCTCGATGACATGGAAGCCAACGTGCCGGGCATCCTGCCGGCATCGGATCCGGCATTGGCGGCGAAGATAACGGTGGACAACGTCGATGGTAACCACATTGTCCTCGACATCGGCGGTGGCGCGTATGCGATGTATGCCCACCTCATCAAAGGCTCGCTGCTGGTCAAACCGGGCGACAAGGTGAAAAAGGGCCAAGAGATCGCAAAGCTGGGCAATACCGGCAATTCGAACGCCCCACATCTGCACTTCCAGCTGATGGACGGCCCTTCGCTGCTGGAAGCCGATGCACTGCCCTACGTGCTGGACACCTTCAGCTACCAGGGACAGGTCAGCCCGGCGACCGTCTGGGATGCCGACAACTACCTCAGCGGCTCCTTCTTCGGACCTGACCGGCTCGCGGCCCCGGAGCCTCGCACCAAGCAGCTTCCGGTCTTGCTGGCAATCGTGAACTTCGGGTAAGCCGCCGCCGGGCACACCCGCGGTGGTTGGAATAGTGCACAGGAGAATGGTCTTGGACATCTTCGCCGAATGGCAAAGCGGTGCTTCGACATTACGCTGGCGTTCAACCACTGCCGCCAATGCCGATGCCGAGGTCACGGTGTTCACCCGCCGTTGTGGCACACCCGACGCGCCAGCCCTGGTCCTGGTTCACGGCTTCCCAACCTCCAGCATCGACTACTTCGCATTGGCGCGCGAACTGGGCTCGGAGTTCGACATCTATGTGCTGGACTTCCCGGGCTACGGGCTGTCCGACAAGCCGCGGCAACCTTACGTCTACTCGTTGTATGACGATGCCCGTCTGCTCATTCACGCGATCAGACGGGTCTGGAAGCTCACCGAGTTCCGGATGCTCACCCACGACCGCGGCAGCAGCGTCGGCATGATCGCACTGGGAATGCTGGCCGCTGAGGATCCACCGGCGCTGCCCATCGACCTCATCATCACCAACGCCAACATCTACCTTCCGCTGTCGAACCTCACCGCATTCCAAACCGCGCTGCTCGACCCCGCGACGGCACGAGCCACCGCCGCCGCGACGACGCCCGAGCTACTCGCGGCCGGTCTCGGTGCGAGTACCTTCATGCCACGCAGGGCACTGGAAGATCCCGAGATCACCGCTTTGGCAAGGTGTTTTGCGCATAACGATGGAATCCAGGCACTACCAGACACAGTTCAGTATCTGCATGAACGTGCTGCAGGTGAAACCCATTGGCTTGAATCACTTTCCACGATAACCGTCAACACCACGCTGGTGTGGGGACTGCACGACACCGTCGCGCCGCTGCGTGTCCCCAACCATGTATGGCAGGCGTATCTGAAGAACCAACCCGGCCGAAGCCGCTACTGGGTGGTTCCCACCGCCGACCATTACCTGCAATGCGACGCCCCGGCGGAGCTAGCCGAGATCGTGCGTGTCACCGCCGCGGGCGGGGACGTTGCCCTGCAGACGCTCGGAGACCGGGCCGATGGCGCAGTTCTGGTCGATCAATGCGATGGTCCCGCTTAGCCGAAAGTGGGCCACAGGGCGTTGTTTCGGCACCGCCCGCGCCGCTGCGCTACTAACACCCTTGGGCCGCGTCAGGTCACGGCGAGGTGATGCGGGCAATAGTAGGTCGCCGAGATGACCGCAAAGTGCGCGGCAGCGTCCATGTCGAAGCCGGGGTTGCGCGCCGTCACTTCCTGAACTACGGCCAGACCGGATTCACCACGATCCAGGCACACGCACACCGCTCGGGCGGCATCGATTGCTTGGGCTGGGCTGGGATAGGTGATGCCGATCCGCTGCAAAGCGACCAGAAATCCGACATCATCGCCGGCGCGGGCAACACCGGCAACCCACACCGGCGCACCGAATACGACCGCGGCGCACACGCCCATTACCGCGATTAGCAATTTCATTGGCTCACACCGCCTTTGATCGGGGGCTGGCCGGCCTGAATCCCGCTGCACGATGCCTTGCCGGGCATTGGCGCATCGCAAAGGCCCGGCCAAGTCCGGCACCTGCAGCGAGATTGCAGCGAACTTCACTGCGATACCACCAAGGTTACCGATGCTCGACGCGGCCCGCAAAGATGCCGACCCGCCACTTGCGAGCGCTGGGAATAGATTCGGCAGACCGGCAGCCACCGAGACCGGGTGGGGGCTAATGCCGCACGGTTGACCCGTCCAGATTTTGCCGCGTACCCTCGAAAGCAAAATAGGCGGTGGCCTCGTCCATACCCGGCGACTAAATGCCAACGGTCTTTGGGACTCGATGACTGCCGTTGGGCGGCTCGATCGCAGAGCTAGGAGGGCGGTCCATGAACGGCTCACCGGATTCTCAGATGCTGCAACAGCCGACTACGCGGTCCTTTCTAGCCCAACCGTTGCGCGTCGCGATCGCCGGCGATTGGCATTCCGACGCCAAGTACGCCGTCGGCGCAATCGAGCACGCCGCCAAACGCGAAGCGACAGTGCTGATTCAGCTCGGCGATTTCGGCTATAACTTCACCGACGAGTATCTGGATTCGCTCGAAGAAGCTTTGGACCGGTGCGGGATGGTCTTGGGGTTCGTCGACGGCAACCACGAGAACTTCGAACGATTGCTTGGTTGGCCCATCGACCAGGACGGTCTGCGATACCTGCGTGCCCACCTCGTGCACCTGCCGCGGGGTTTTCGTTGGCTATGGGGCCAGACCCGGTGTCTGGCCCTCGGTGGCGCCTATTCGATCGACCGTTTCCTGCGCAAGCGGGGCCGCTCCTGGTGGGAGCAGGAGCTACTGACCATGCGCCAGGCGAATGCTGCGGCGGCCGCCGGAGAAGCCGATGCCATGTTTTGTCACGACTGCCCGGCCGGAATCACCGTTCCCAGCGCGGCGCGCGACCGGCGCGGGTTCCCGGAACTCGAGCTGCGTCGGTCCGAGCTGCATCGCGAGCGGCTGCGCTGCGTTGTCGACGCCGTCCGCCCGGGTCGGCTTTGGCACGGACACTTTCACCACCGTTATCAGGCGGTACTGCACGGGCAGGGTTATCGCACCGTGGTGGACGGCCTGAGCAAAAACGGGCATCCCATCGACAACAACATGGTGGTAGTCAACCTCGCCGCTCTGGGGTCGCACCGGCTGAGTAGTCGCGGGACCGACGGGCCTTCGAATTCGGACTTGACCCACCGAGAGGCCGTCGGTTAACTAGCAGCGGCGATGGGGCTCGCCAGGAAGCTCGACTTCTGAACCGCCAGCCGGCTGATGGCACCTGCGAACAAAGGAGTCCCAGGTGGCATATCCAAACTCCCGCGCTTGTCCTGCGCCGCGCGTGGCCCGAATCGAGCTGCGCCGCAACGGTGGTCATCCCATAGGCACACACCGACCCGATGCCCACGAGGCGAACATCGGTTGCAGCGGCGGCGCTGCGGCATGAAAACTCCTAGGCAGCACGGCTTCAGGGGCCGGCATGGATGACGATTGCCTCAAGGTGAGCGCCTACTTGGGTGAGCGGCGCCGAACCGACGACGGCTTCCTGGCCGATGTGCTGCTCAGCCTCTACCAAGAACACAACATCGCGTCCAGCGTCGTGCTGCGCGGAGCCGGTGGATTCGGGACAGGACGCCACCTGCGGACCGACCAATCGCTGACCCTCTCCGAGGATCCGCCCGTGGTGATCATCGGTACCGACTGTAGGCCCAAAATCGAGGCATTACTCGACCCGGTGCTTGCCATCAAGCAACGAGGGCTGCTCACTCTCGAGCGCGCCCGCATGGTGCGCGGGGACCTGCCACCACTGGAATTGTCAGAGCAACTTCACGAAGCCGCCAAGTTGACCGTCTACGTTGGCCGCAAAGAACGCGCCTACGGTATGCCCGCCTATCTGGCCATCTGTGATCTGATGTACCGACGCCAACTGGCTGGTGCCTCGGTTTTCCTGGGTGTTGACGGCACCGCGCACGGGCGGCGGCAACGCGCCATGTTCTTCGGCCGTAACGCCGACGTCCCGATGATGATCATTGCCGTTGGCTCGAGCGATCGCATCCGTCGGGTACTGCCGGAGCTCGGTGGGCTATTGCGCCGTCCACTGATCACGCTCGAACGAGTTCGGGTTTGCAAGCGTGACGGTGAACTGCTGGGCCGTCCCCATGCCCTGCCCGCAGCCGACGAACACGGTCTGCCGCTGTGGCAGAAGCTGATGATCTACACCTCCGAATCGGCCCGGCACGACGGGGTTCCCATTCACCGGGCCATCGTGCGACGCCTATACCGGCGCCGGAGGCCCGACGGGGCTACCGTGCTGCGCGGCATCTGGGGCTTCAACGGCGAACATCAGCCCCACGGCGACAAGCTGTTCGCACTGGGCCGCCAAGTGCCGGTCGTCACCATCGTGATCGATACACCGACCAACATCGCCGAATCATTCGAAGTGGTTGACGAATTGACCCGCGAACATGGATTGGTCACCAGTGAAATGGTGCCCGCCTTGGTATCTGACGACGGCGATGGCGGTCGGGGCGGACCGGTCATCGCCCGCTACGACTACTAGCCAGGTGGCACAGCCCAAGCCACGTCCGGTGAAGTCGGTACCGCACAGCCCGCTAACGTAATCGCCCATGAACCCCAACCCGCTCGAGCAACTGACACTCGAGCAACTACGCACCCGGACAAGCATGAAGTGGCGTGCGCACCCGGCCGATGTCTTGCCCTTATGGGTGGCGGAGATGGACGTGAACCTGGCACCCACGGTGGCCGCCGCGCTTCATCGAGCGGTCGACAACGGCGATACCGGATACCCCTACGGCACCGCATATGCCGAAGCCCTTGCCGGATTCGCTGCGCTGCGTTGGCAATGGCACGACCTGGAGGTCGGCCGGATGGCGATCGTTCCGGACGTGATGATGGGCATCGTTGAGATGCTGCGTCTGGTCACCGATCGCGGTGACACCGTGATCGTCAATTCACCGGTGTACGCCCCGTTCTACGCATTCGTGTCACACGACGGCCGAAGGGTGGTCGAAGCGCCGCTGGGCACTGATGGCCGGATCGACCTGGACGCGCTGGAAGAGGCCTTCGCTCACGCGCGCCGCGCAGGTGGCAACGTGGCTTACCTGTTGTGCAATCCCCACAATCCGACCGGTGCCGTGCACAGCTGCGACGAACTGCGCGGCGTCGCCGAACGCGCCCGTCGATATGACGTGCGGGTGGTGTCGGACGAGATTCATGCTCCCCTGGTCTTTTCCGGAGCACGTTTCACCCCGTACCTGACGGTGCCCGGCTCCGAGAATGCGCTGTCGCTGACATCGGCCACCAAGGCGTGGAATCTGGGTGGCGTCAAGGCGGCGTTGGC
This sequence comes from Mycobacterium liflandii, assembly GCF_022354805.1. Taxonomy (NCBI): domain Bacteria; kingdom Bacillati; phylum Actinomycetota; class Actinomycetes; order Mycobacteriales; family Mycobacteriaceae; genus Mycobacterium; species Mycobacterium liflandii. The sequence continues at coordinate 4,499,854 of NZ_CP023138.1, forward strand.
TGTTGCCGGTCCGGAGGCCGCCGCCGATCTACGCCGGATGCCGGAAGAGGTCAGCCACGGGCCGAGTCACCTGGGCATCATTGCGCACACCGAAGCGTTCCGAACCGGCGGCGACTGGCTTGACGCGCTGCTGGCCGGACTGGACGCAAACCGCACGTTGTTGAGCGATCTGGTGGACGCGCAGCTTCCCGGGGTGCGGCTGCGATGGCCGCAGGGCACCTACCTGGCCTGGCTGGACTGTCGAGACCTCGGAATTTCCGAGCAGGATGCGTCCGGTCTTGCGGTGGTGTCAGATCTATCCGGGCCGGCCAGCTGGTTCCTCGATCACGCCCGAGTGGCGTTGAGTTCGGGCCACGTGTTCGGAACCGGCGGAGACGGGCACGTGCGCATGAATTTCGCTACGTCCCAGGCCATTCTGACTGAGGCAGTGACGCGGATGGGCAAGGCGCTCGGCGAGCTGCGGTAGCCCTCAGCCTTGCCCCGCCGGCGCGACGCCGCTGCGCTGGTCCAACCCGGCAATGACCCACTTAGCCCATTCGATTTCCTGTTGGGCCCACCGCAACCCTTGCTCCAGCGCGGCCCGGGCAAAGAAGGAGTCGCCATCCTCAGCCCAGTCGTAGGCGTAGCGGATCCGTTCGTAGTGCGTCTTTTCCTGCTCGGACAAAGACAACAACGATTCCAGGTAGCTACGGGCCTGACTGGGATCTAGCTGGCCGAGCAGGAAGACCCGCAGCAGCGCGGCATTGCGGACCGGTGGGTCCTGCTGCGGCGAAGTCATCCATCGGTAGAGTTCGGCGCGTCCCGCGTCAGTGATCGCGTACTCCTTGCGCCCCCGTGGCCCCAGGTCCGAGGACTTGATTAGTCCGGCAGCAGCCAGCTTGTTAAGCTCACTGTAGAGCTGACTCTGCGTTGCTGGCCAGACGTTGTTCATCGACAGCTGAAACCGCTTTAGCAGGTCATATCCACTTCCCGGCTCCTGAGAGAGCAGCCCCAACGCCGCATGTCGCAGGCTCACCCAACCATACTAACCCTCCAGTTTTGACATGTCACCAATGCCATGCCAACATTGACATGTCACTTTTGACATGTCGATATTGGAATGTCGGAAACCTAAGGAGTACAGGTGATTCAAAGTGCCCGCCCGAGTGTGCCTGCCTTCTGCAGCGTCGACAACGACAAGCAGCCGGATCGGCCACCGGCCAAGGTCTTCAGCCCCGCACGCGCTCCCGGCACGCCCCGAGTGCGGTGCGCAAAGTTCCCCCCGCCGTGCGGGCCGGGTACGACGCCCCCTTCCCCGACAAGAGCTACCAGGCTGGCGCCCGCGCCTTCCCCCAGTTGGTGCCGATCTCACCCGATGATCCCGCGGTTGCGGCCAACCGTGCCGCATGGGACGCCCTTGGCCGCTGGGAGAAGCCTTTCCTGGCCATCTTCGGGGAGCGCGACCCACTCCTTGGACGAGCCGACCGTCCACTGATCAAGCACATTCCCGGTGCGGCGGGCCAGCCGCACGCCCGTATCAACGCCAACCATTTCATCCAGGAAGACAGCGGGCCAGAGCTGGCCGAGCGCATCATTTCCTGGCAGTAGGCCCGTTCAGGCAGCGCGACCTGGCGGGCGGCGGTAAAGCGCGGCGCCGGCCGTGACGCCGGCCCCGGCGGCCACAAACAGGATCTGGGCGTCCACCGGAACCCGCGCGATCTGCTGCTCGAACGCGGCGGGCAGCGCTGCGGTGTGCATGCGTCGATCGTCTGCAACCCCGATCAGCTCTGCCGCCACCCCGAGCCGAGCGCTCAACGCGGCGCGGAACCCGGGCCTGGGCGGGGCGGCAACAATCATGTCGACCGACGAAAGCGCCACGCAGTTCGCCGCCAGGCATTCGCGCACCGCATGTGCCGCGACAGCGGCAAACTCTTCATCCGCCTCGGCCGACTCCGCGAATCGCAGAACGTTGCGGGCGTCAGCGAAACCAACTGTTGCGCTGAATGATTCGTCTGCCTTCCCGTTGACGGCGTTAGCCCACTGCACCCGGCTCAGGCCGTAGGTGTCATCGCTCCAGCCGCATAGCAGCGCGGCCCCCGTGGCGGAGAAGGGAAAGTGCTCGCTCATTCCATGGCCTGGATCGGCATCGCTGGCGACGATGAGCGCCCGACTGATGCTGTGCGTCCGCAAGAATCCGTCAACGATCTGCAATGCGGTGAGCACCCCGCAGGCCCCGTTGGCGATATCGAAGGAGAACGTACCGTGAGCACCGGCGTGGGGGTCCTCCGGGTTGGCGCCGATGTCGTCCTGGATCAGTGCCGCCAATGCCGGCTCACCGAGGTTGCGGTCGCGGTAGATCCCCGCATTGACCACAAGATCCAACTCGTCGGGGTCGCATCCGGTGCCCTGTAGGCAGTCTTTGGCAGCTGCAACGGCTAGGTGAAGCGCACTGTGCCGGTTGCGCCAGCCCGAATGTGCAACGTCGACGCGGTCAATCACTGTGCCCATAGCGGCTCACCATCTTCTCATCCAGGGTCAGCAAGACGATCCCGATTTCCAGCCCCGAGGCCAGAGCGATCAAGGCAATTCGCTCCCCTACCACGATGCGTCCGGCCGTGAGTTCCTCGATGAGGGCCACGGTGTGTGTTGTCGATGCCGTGTTGCCGTAGCGGTCCACGGTGATCACCGCGTCATGGCGGGGCTTGTCCCCAAAGGCTTCCGACATCTTGGCCATGCCTTTACGGATGGCACATGCCGACGTCTGGTGGGTGATCACATGGTCGATGTCGTGAATTGAGATTCCGGCCGTCTCGAGGACCTCCTCGAGCAGCAACGGCGTATTGGCCATTGCGGCCTGGTGGATCGCGCGGGCATTGGTGAACATCCGCGCGCCCGGGTCGTGTCCGCGCGGGTAGGCCAGGCACAGCCGGCTGTAGTCGGCGACGGTTGTGAATCCGGCCAGCGCGATTCCCGCGGAACCGACGGGAGCTCGCTCCAGCAGCAGCGCGGCGCCAGCGTCTCCCAGGGTCAACGAGGCCAACTCCTTGCTCATGATGTTGCGGATGTGGCGGGCGGCATTGTGGCTCAGTTGTGAGATGTATTCACCGCTGACGACCAGGCCGCGCTCTACCACCCCCTGCCGGATCCAATTGTTCACAATCGTTACCCCGGTGAGCATTCCGGCGCAGGCGTTGGACACGTCGAACGTCATCGCACGGTGTGCCCCAATGCCGCGGGCCACCGCACTGCTCATCGATGGCTCGAGCCATTGGGTGAGGCCACCGCGGAACTTGGTGATGCTGCAATTGATCACCACATCCAGCGACGCCGGATCCTGGCGTGCAGCGGCCAGCGCGTCCAGGGCGGCGGCGGTGGCCAGGCTGTAGGAATCCTCATCGCCCACCGAGACGCGGCGCTCGCGGATCCCGGTCAGCCGTTCCAGATCGATGTGGGTGCGATGGCGGGTGCTGGACATCAATTCGTCTGTGGTTAGTTGCATTTCGGGTAGATGCCGACCAGCACCGGCGATCCGGGTGACATACGGTGCGTGCGGACCGTTCGGGGTCTCCATCACCAGCCAATGTCGCGTCATGCGTGAGACCTCCTTGCGGTAGCACCGGTCAGAGCCGGAACTCAAGGACGTCGTCGACTGGGCGACGGCCGGAGCGTTCCACGTGCTGATCATGTCCCGGCGACTTGCCGATTCGGATGAGCAATTGCGGAAGGCTTGTTGTCTGGACGATCTCGGCGATGATGTTGCGACTCATGGCCATCTCGGTCATGTGGGTCAGCGTGCAGGTCGCCAGGCCCGCCATCGTGCACTCGAGTAACACCGCCGACAACGACTCACCGCATCGAAGCACGTCACACAAGTCGTCGGAATCGGTAGAGAGCACCACGATCTTAGACTGATCATGCTCGATAGCGGAGCGACGTCGCCCCCCGCCGGCCGGGGGAAAGCTGCGCGCAACGTCGACTCGGGAAGCTTCCGACGTCGACAGCAGGGCACCTTCCGGCGCATGGTCGGCGTTCGAGCTGAATGGCGAAGTCCACCATCGTATTTCGGACATATACGTGGTGTCGTTACGTCGCAAGTTCTCGGTGAGCCGAGACGCCTCGGCCAGCGCCGCTCGGCCATCGTCCGCCACCACGTGCAGCAGCACGTCATACCGGACCGCGGCGTGACGCAGCACCGGCTCGATCGCCGCCCATTGGGTGACCGGGTCAAAAGGCAAACGGTCGGTGCGGCGTTGCCCGATGGCATCCGCCCGATGGCGCTGGGACGCGGTGACGGCCTGCATCGGGTGAAACCGCAGTGTCGCCAGATGATCTGGATTGCCCCGATCGGGCGTCCGTTCGGTGACACTGTCCCAGCCGGCAGCCGACGTCGCGACCCGCAGGTGGTCAAGGACAGCACCGCAACTCAATATCAGCTCCCGGCCCGCGTGGTCGGTGGCCGGCATCGAACGGGCTCGATCAGCCCACAGTTGCAGTGTGTCGGCTTCGGCGACCCACCGCCACGGTTGGCTGTTGTGTAGCGACGGAGCACGACTGGCAAGCGCCACTGATTCTCGAATCACGGTTTCGTCGGGCGCCGTCGCCGCCGTCATAGCCACCACCCTTGCGTCTGTGACGTCACAGCTAGAAACTTGCGCCGCAGGTTGGCCAGGGCCGTTGGTCCTTCACGGCAGGGACTTAGGCTCGCAGCCCCGCCTACTCGGGGTAGATCGCTCGGCACCAAGCGTCGTGGGCTTCGTTTAGGGAGAACTCAATTGGCCGGGAGGTATCCATCGGTAGGGCGGTATCCCAGCCGGCATGTTGAGCCGCCATGGTCGCGGCGATCTCCGCAGTTACCTCGGAATTGCCCGGCGCTCGGGTGATGATTCGGTCAGCGGCCATATCGACCGGCAGGGTGCACAGCAGTTCCACCAAGGCCGCATGAGTTTGGCCGCCAAGGTGGTGAGCCCGCGCGCGAGATTGCGGATCCCGCCAGGTCCCGTCCAGGATCACCGATCGCCCCTCTTGCAAACACCTGCGCGCCCGGCTCAGCACCAGATCGTAAACGACCGTGACGTTGTCGCGGGTGTACAGGCCTTCGTCCAGAACACCCGACTCGCCGTGAATGTCACCGCGGTCGCGCAGTTCCTTGCGCACATCGTCGGTTGAGATGACCTGTGCGCCAACCTGTTCGGCCAGAGCACGCGCCAACGTCGACTTTCCGGTACCTGGATTCCCGCCCACCAGCGCCAACCGAACTGCGCCGGTCTCCAGGTGCCGGGTGGCTAGCTCCAGGTGTCGGGCGGCATCCGCGGCGGCCTCTGGTTTGCCTTGCGACAGCCGGACACAGTCGGTCTTTGCGCGCACCACCGCGCGATAAGCGATGTAGAAGTCTCGTAGTGACGCCGGCGCCACATCCCCGGAGTGCGCGAGATAGCGATCCAGGAAGTACTCCCCCAGGTCCTTGCGCCCCAAGAACTCCAGGTCCATCGCCAGAAACGCGGCATCATCGACGCGATCGACATAACGAAGTCTGTCGTCGAACTCCAGGCAATCGAGCAGGGCGGGTCCGCCTTCGGCGCAGAAGATGTCATCGGCGAGCAGGTCCCCGTGACCGTCGACGATGCATCCCTGGGCAATGCGCTGGGCCAAGAGGGTCTCGCGGCCGGAGATGAATGCCGCGACCAGGTCTTCGATCCGCCCGATCGACTCGTCGGGGAACGACGTCCCCGCATAACGATGCAGTTCTGCCAGGTTGTCGCCGAAGCGTCGGCCGATCGCGGCCGGTTCGCCCGCGGTGTTGATTGTCGGACTGCGCTCGGCGCCCTCGTGAAAGCGGGCCAGCACTGTGGCGATGGTGTCCAACAACGCGCGCACCGATTCGTCGGATCCGCCGCTGCTGATCTGATACGCAAGCCGGTCGCTGTCGTGGTAGCGACACATTACGACCAGCGGTTCGGCCGGCCCCCGGTCGGGTCGGTGCAGTGCGCGACGCCGAGGTAACTGGTGGGGGCTAGTCGACTGTTCAGCTCGACCTCGCGGGCACAGGCCCGCTCCCGTTGCTCCGCGGTACGCAGGGCTCCGGCGTTGTTGATTAGCAGGCTTGTGAGCTGGGGAATTGTGGATTGAGGAGGTCTAGGCGGCGGTTGGCGGTCAAAGCGGTGATCCGGCAGGCTTCGGCGATGTTGTCGGCGCCGTTGAGGCGGTGCAGATTGATCGCGGTGTTGCGTAGCGTTGCTAGGACCTGTGCGCCGTTTCCGGTATGTGCCCTTTGACGGTCTTCGTCGAAGGTGACGTCGCGTATCCAGTGCAGGCTGTTCTCGATTCCCCAGTGTTGACGCATCCAGGTCATGATCGCGGTAGGGCGGGCGTGCTCGAACGGCAGGCTGCAGATGGCATAGACCACCTCCACGCTGCGCTGGTCGGTGGCGGTGATCAAGCGTTCACGAGTGATCCGGATGATTTGTTTTGCGTAGGGGAAGCCGATTCCTCGTGCAGCGGTGATGATTTGCAGGGTGCGGGTCTCGACACGGCCGTGGCCGCGGGAGTCGTCGGTAGCGGCTGCGGGCACCTCGGCCCAGGGCAGCGCGGTGATACGCGCAAGTATTTTGGCTTGGTTGGACTTGACGATCATCAGGTAGTGCGACTTCAAGGTGGCGCAGATCAACTTCGCGGTGACGACCTGGGTATGCATCGCATCCACGGTGACCAGCCACCGCAAGCTACCCGGCAGCAGCGTGAGCAGGGCACGTACGCAGGGAATTTCATTGCTTTTCTCGGCGACAGCGAGTTGACCGAGCACCAATCGGGCACGGTGGGCGAACACCGACACGAGATGCGTGGCTGTCGCTTTGGCGCGTAAAGGCACCACGCAGCATCTTGCCGTCCAACGCGATCGGCACCAATCCACTGGGGTCGCTGCTGGCCACGTGTGCAGTGAAGTAACTGCCCATCCTGGCGTTGAGGTCGGCGGGGTCTAGCCGAGACAAAACATCGCGGAAGGTCTTCTCACTGGGCCGCCGGAACCGGACCCCTAATTAGGCCAACACATCATCGGGAGCGGTGGCCGCCCATGTGGCAAAAACAGCATAGCCGCGCATCCCCGCGGCAGTGGCCAGAACCGCGATCGCCAACAAAGCCATCAGCGAATACCTCCGACCGCGTGGGTCCCTCGGGTCTGGCACCGAGGCCAACACATCGAGAAACTCCGATCCGATGAGCTCACTGCGCTCACCAGGACTCCAGCGGTCGAACACCTCTGGAACCGACGACACAGGCAATACTGAAACGGTAGGCACGGGCAACTCCAGACCAACGACGAACAGTAACCAACTCGATCGTTCTCCAGATAGCCCGTGCCTACACTCCGGCCCCAATAGCGCGGCACCAAAGATCATCAACCCAGCTCACAAGCCTGCTAATCAACAACGCCGGAGCCCTGCCGCGGTACGGAAGTCCAGGAAGTCGGTCAGCACCGGTTTCTTCGCCTTGTATGCACGTTCGCCGACCAGCACCACCACACCGGTATGTGTTTCGTGCACCTCGATATAGGCGGTGTTAGGGCTGTGGGTGGCATCCGGCGACTCGGCAGATTCGCTGTCGGTGCTGATGGCGGCCTCCGTGGCTCTCGGTTATCGGCGGGTATGGGCGGCCAGCCCGGTTGGCGCCGATCTCAGGCGGACCGGGCCACGATGACCGGCGTGTGAACCGCGTGCAGCACCGCGTTGCTGGTCGAACCGACCAGCATGCTGGTAAATCCGCCCCGGCCGTGGCTGCCCAGAACGACCAGCTGCGCGGTCTGTGCTTGGTCGATCAATTGTCGCGCCGGTCGATCACACACGACCACTCGATCCACCGTGACATCCGGATAGCGCTCCTGCCAGCCGGCCAGACGCTCGGCCAGAGTCTCCTCGGCCTCTCCCTTTACCGTCGACCAGTCCAACCCGGGCAGGTCAACCACTTCAAGATCACTCCAGGCGTGCACCGCTTTGAGTTCGACGCCCCGGCGCGACGCTTCGTCGAATGCGATCGCGGTCGCCAGCTCTGAGGCCGACGAGCCATCGATGCCCACCACCACGGGGGCCCGGTCACGGTCTTCGGGTTGGGGCGCCTCCGGATCTTCGTCTCGGATCACTGCCACCGGACAGTGCGCCCGGTGCACCACCCCGGAGCTAACGGAGCCGAGCAGGCCGCGAGCGACGGCCCCGCGGCCGTGGCTGCCGACCACCACCAAATCCGCTTCCTGCGACAGTTCGACGAACGTGGGAACCGGCGCCGACCATCTCAACTCGCTCTTGATCTGGGTGTCGCGACCCTGCTGCGTGATCTCTTGGGCGATCTTTCCCGCCTGTTCGAGAACCTGGCGGCCGTCTTCCTCCTGCCACGCTGACATGCTCGTCATCATGGGCATCTCGGGCCACATCGGCACCGCCTGGTTCACCATGTGAACCAAGGTCAGCGGAACATGACGCAATGTGGCGTCACGCGCCGCCCACGAAACCGCCGCATACGAGGCAGCCGAGCCATCGACGCCAACAACAATGCCAAGGTGTTTCATCGGTGCAGACATTTGATCCTCCTCGGTCATCAAATACGTTATTCGCCAAACGGCCATCGGTCTTGAGGCTTTGGTCATCAGCCACGTGGTCATGAGGCCCGGGCTGACATTATCGGCACCACCCAGGCTGTGGCTTGCCGGCCGATCGAGGTCCAATGCCGACGTCGCGCAGATTCCGGTCGGCCGCGCGTTACCAAAGCCGCAAAACCGGGGTCAAACGGCCCTGCCCCGGCCTCAGGGCAGCTCAATAGCCTCTTGCCGTGAGCGGCCCACCGACGCCAGGGCAGGCCAGCGGTCCCGGATGGGAGGGTGCCATGAGCCATCCGCAAGCGCCTAGGTGCGTTGTTGTGGGCGTCGACGGTTCACAGGCCGCGATCAACGCCGCGCGCTGGGCCGTCCCCGAGGCCGCCAGCCGCGGCATTCCCCTACGCCTGGTCCATGCCGTTCCCGAGCGGGCGGCATCGACCAACGATGAGGCCGCCCTGGATGTCGAATACGCACAAGCAGCGTTGCACGCGGCTTCGGCTGCGCTGCATGCCATCGAAGTGCCGGTCGAGGTAGAAGTGGACATCGTGCGAGGATCGGCCGAGGCCGCGTTGGTCAGCGAATCACTTACTGCGGCAATGGTTTGCGTTGGATCGGCGGGAATCGGTCGAGTGGCGCGCAAGCTACTCGGTTCGACCGCCGAGGCGGTGACGCAGCGAGCGCATTGCCCAGCGGCCATCATCCGCACCGATCCTGACACCGAGTTGTCGGACACGTCCTGGATCGCTGTTGTCGTCGATGACTCGCCCGGAAACGATGCGGTGCTCGAGCACGGCTTCCGGGAGGCCCAGCTGCGCGGGGCGCCGATTCTGGCGATGGGAGTGTGGCGGTGGGGCCTGGGCGAGATTGCCTACGAGCAACTCCATCGCCGGCTTGACCGCTGGGTGTCCCGCTATCGAGATGTCCACGTCCAGCCCGCGGCCGCACGACACGGTGCGGCCGACTTCCTCGCCAAGACCGAGGAACCTAACCAGTTGGCCGTGGTCGGCAGCGATGATGCTGGCGATGTGGCACGAATGGTCGGCGCGGTGAGCCGGCGTCTTCCCCAGCGCAGCGGGCATTCGGTGCTGGTGGTCCGCCGCTGATCGCGCTGACCGAGCCCGAAGTCAGAGATCGCCGAATGGAACGGTCCAGCTGATCCGCGTTCCGCCCTCGGTGGGCGTGGTGATCCCGCAAGTGCCGCCGAGCTTTTCGGCCCGCGACCGCATGTTGACGAGGCCGCTGCGCCGCGATACGTCGGGGGGTATGCCGCAGCCATCGTCGACGACTTCGAGGCTGAACATGTCGCCGACACTGACGTCCAGCGTCACTCGCCCGGCGCCGGAATGGCGAACGGCGTTGCTGATGGCTTCGGTGGCCACCGCCTCGGCGTGGTCGGCAAGCTCACCTTGAACGGCCGACATCGGCCCATGCATATGGATTGTGGTGACAACGTCACGGTGTTCGGTCAGGTCGGCAACCACCTGCTGAATCCGCTGCCGAAAGCCGCCGTCGCGACCCGACGGAGACTTCAGCTGGAAGATGGTGCTGCGAATTTCTTCGATGATCGTTTGCAGATCGTCGACGGTACGGTTGAGCCGGTCGATGACCTCCGGGGAGCGGGCCCTGGCCAGCGTTCCCTGCAGATCCATACCCGAGGCGAACAGCCGCTGGATGACGTGGTCGTGCAAGTCATGCGCAATGCGCTCGCGCTCGGCCAAGATGGTCAGCTGCCGCGCGTCCTCGCGGCCCGAAGCCAGCAGCAGTGCAATCGCCGCGTGGGTGGCGAACTGGCTCACCAGATCCAGGCAGCGGGCATCGAATGGCGGCTGATCCGCGCCCCGCGCGACGGCAATCACCCCGGCGATCTTTTCGTGGGCGCTCAGCGGCATCACGATGGCCGAGCGCTGCGCCACGTCGGTGAATGCCTCAATCGGGTAACTGAAAGCCTCACTGATCAATGGTTCGCCGGACCGAAAAACGTCGCCGCAGGTAGAGCCGCGCACCGGAACCTGCTGGCCGACAACCTCCTCGGCATGCAGCCCTACCGCGGCGGAGACCACCAGGGTGTCGATCTCGTCGGTGGCCAGGTCGGACTCGACGGGCACCAGAACGATGGCCTGTTCGGCATCGGTGAGCGTGCAGGCCCGCTGGGCGATCAATTGCAGGGGCTCGCGCCGCGACTCGGTGCTGGACATCAGCGCCGTGGTGATCTCGCGGCTGGCCTCCATCCACTTCACGGCCGTGCGCTCGCGCTCGAACACTTGGGCATTGTCGATAGCGACACCGGCCGCAAACGCCAACGCGCGGGCGGCGAACTCGTCGGACTCGGAGAACTTGCGGCCCGGATCGACATGGGTCAGATACAAGCTGCCGAACACGGTTCCCCGGATCGTGATCGGTACCGCGAGAAACGCTCGCATGGGCGGGTGGTGTTCGGGGAAGCCGCAGGCCGCCGGGTGCATGGTCAGGTCGTCCAGACGCAGCGCGGGTGTCTCGACCAGCGAAACGCCCAGCACCCCCTTGCCGACCGGCAGATGCCCGATGCGACGGGCCACGTCATCGTCCATTCCCGCGTGAATGAACCTGATCAGTGTCCCCTCAGGATCACGGACGGCCAAGGCACCGTAGGGGGCTGAGGTCAACTCCCTGGCGGCAAGGACGATCCGGCGCAGCGTTGCGCCGAGGTCGAGATCGGAGCCGATCTCGACGATCACCCGCAGCAACTGCTCCATCTGATCGCGAGCTGCCAGCAACTCGTCTAGCTGCGCGTGCATCCTGCTAACCAGCCCTGGCCGGCCCAGTCCAGCAAACGCTGGGCCGCTTTCGTCGCTGCCCACCCGACCCGGTACCTCCACCCATGCCTTTTCGGTACTACCGCAGGTGACGCTGCGTTCGCAGCGTCGGGAACCGATATTTAGCTTAATCCCATTGAAATTGAGCGACCACAACCTGGCCGCAAGCCGGGGAGAACTCCCCCAGTCTCAGCCGCGTCCGCGATTTCGTCGCGAGGGCCGTCAATCGCCCTGCACGGACCGTGTTCCCTGACCCAAACGGGAAGCGAACACCGCCGCCTGCGTTCGCCGCTCCATGCCCAGCTTGGCCAGTAGGCGCGACACGTAGTTCTTCACGGTTTTCTCGGCGAGGAACATCCGGGCGGCGATTTGCCGGTTCGTCAACCCCTCGCTGAGGTGTCCGAGCAGCGTTCGCTCCTGTTCGGTCAATCCGGACAGCGGATCCTTCTGCTCGGCCCCGCCACGCAGCTTCGCCATCAGTGCCGCGGCCGCGCGGTTGTCCAGCAGCGATTTGCCGGCACCGACGTCTTTGATGGCCCGCGCCAGCTCCATTCCCTTGATGTCTTTGACGACGTAGCCGCTGGCCCCCGCCAGAATCGCCTCGAGCATCGCCTCGTCGGAGGTGAACGACGTCAGCATCAGGCACCGCAATTCCGGCAGGTCCGAAAGCAGGTCGCGGCACAGTTCGATGCCGTTGCCGTCGGGCAGACGGACATCAAGCACGGCGACGTCGGGCTGCAATGCCGGGATTCGTGCCATCGCCTCGGAGACCGAGCCCGCCTCGCCGATGATTTCCAGATCTGGGTCGGACCCGAGCAGGTCGACAAGTCCGCGCCGAACGACTTCATGGTCGTCGACCAAAAAAACCTTAACCATGGCGAGAAACCCTAACCATTGCCAGTCCTTCCACATGACGGTGCGAACTGAGAATCATGGAGCCGTGGGTGACGATTTCCACACCCCATGATTCCCCACTTTCGCCGGCGATGGGTACTCGCGCCCGGCGGGGGTGGGCGCCGCGGCCGGTAGCATCCGGTGACGTATCGCGGCCGGCCCGCCGGCGCTGGCCCGCCAGCCAGGCTGTTTAATGCCGAACCAGCAGAACCGAGCAGTCGGGGTAGCCCAATATCGGATGACAGTTGGGGGTGGTCAGTCCCGGCAACTCATCGGCGTCGGCTTCGCCCACAACGGCCAGGTCGATGGCACTGCTGTGGTTTTCGACGGATCGTGCGCCGGTACCGGAGGCGACAACCTGGACCGGCACGTCCGGGTAGCGGCGCACCCAGCTGTCCAGCCGGCGATCGATTTGGCGAACGACCGCGTGGCGACGCCGCCCCTCCTCCATGGCCGCGTGCACAACTTCGTCATTGTCGGCGTCGTCGTTGAGGACGACAGCGATTACCCCCAGCTCCGTCGGGGATCCATCGGGATTGGTCCGGATGACCGCCACCGGGCAGTGTGCACCCCGGACCAACGCCGCCGCGGTCGGGCCCAGTAACCCGTCCGTCGCCGGTCCTCGCCTGGCGGTGCCGACACAGATCAGTGCCGTCTCCTACGATTCATCGATCAAGATCTGCGCGGGCTCACCAGCACGAACAACGGTCTCGACCTCGATCGGATGGCCGTCGCTCTGGACGGCACCCTCCGCCTCGGCCAGTGCCCGCTCCGCGCGCTCGAGCTCCCAGTCGGGGGCATGCACCGATCCCGTCTGCTGGCTGGGGATGACATAGACGAGGCGAAGGGGCAGCTGCCGGCTGATCGCCTCGTCTACGGGCCACTTGGCAGCGTTGATCGCGGCCTGCGAGCCGTTGATGCCCGCCACCACCGACTTCGCGTCCAGGTGCTTCATGAAGGCTCCCAATTACTTCGATCCGCTCCATCCCAGCCTATTGCGCCTGCGTCCGTAATGTGAGGGCCGTTGGACCGCTGCCGCGGCAGTTCCTTGTTGGGGGGCCGACCACAGATCCGCGTTCGGGGGTTGCGGCAACCCCTAGGCGACCTCCACCGGTTCGGCGACGTGCTCGAACAGCCGCTCGACATCCGCACGCTCGCAGGCTTGCGTACCCGGCGTCAGCAGCATTGCCGCACCGGCCGCAATGCCCAACCGAACCGACTTGACCAGCGGCCATCCGCGAGCCAGACCGACCGTGGTCGCGGCAACCATGGCGTCGCCGGCCCCAACCCCGCTGCCGCCTCGCATCTCAACCGCTCGAAATCGATGCCGCGCCCGGCGAGTCGCAAGCAGTGCACCATCAGAGCCCAACGACACCACCACGACCTCTGCGCGACCCGTTTCGACGAGTTCGCTTGCCGCGGCCAATTGCTCGGCCTCGGTAACCAGCGGCCGACCGACGCACTCGCGCAGCTCCCGCACACTGGCCTTGAGGAGGTACACCCCCGCACGGATGTGGCTGAGCCCGCCGCCGGAGGTGTCCAGGATCAGACGTGCGCCCAGACCACGGCAAGCCTCGGCGACCCGCTGATAGAAGTCGGCCGGCACGCCCGGCGGCAGGCTGCCGCTGGCCACCACGAATTGCGCTGAGCGCGCGGCAAATCCAAATTCTTGCAGGCACTGGGCCTGCTCTTCGGGTGCCAGCACGGGTCCGGGAAGCACAAAACGATACTGCTCGCCGGTGCTGGATTCGTTGACGGTGAAGCTCTCCCGCGTCGATGCCGCTATCGGGATTTCGCCGAAGGCCACACCGGCTTCGCTGAGCAGTTTGCTGACGTGGGCGCCATGCGATCCGCCCACCGGAAACACCGCGAACACCGAGCCGCCGAGGACGTGCGCGATCCGCGCGACGTTGATGCCTCCCCCACCCGGGTCATAGCGAGTTTCGCTGCAACGCAGTTTCTCCGTCGGCCGCACCACGCCGACACAGGTGGTGATGTCCAGCGCCGGGTTCATGGTCAGCGTGACGATCTGTGGTCCGCGCACCGCCGGATCCGGCCGGACTCGTCATCCGCGTTGGCTCCGCTGATCGCCGGGCGCTACAGGCCACTCGGGTAGGTTTCGGGCGTCTCCCCGGCGATCCACAAACTCGTGGTCTCGAGGGGCTCGAGGGCGCGGGTCTTGTCGATGTGGATCATGGCGTCGAACTGATCGGCGGGACGGACATGGAAGTAGTGGCTCTGCCGCTCGGTGGCCGGAAGATAGATCACCCCGATCGCCCGGCCCAATCGAACCCCGGACAAGGGGTCAGCGGCCTCCGGGCTGGTTGCCGCCGAAACCAGGAAGGCGTCCTTGCCGGTGTCGTGGAACAGTTCTTCCACACTTGCGTGCAGCGCCGGGCGCACCACTTTGCGTTCGGCGATGCCGCCCCACTCACTGGCGGCGGTGACCGTACCGGAGTAGGTACACAACCCGATCAGACGACTGTCATCGCCGTAGCGTTGACGGACCAGTTGCCCCAGCGTCAGTTGTCCGTCCGCCCACACTTCCGTGGCTCGCGCATCGCCGACATGAGAATTATGGGCCCACACCACTATCCGAGCGGGCGCCGCTTCGCGATGGCGATCCAGGTGCGCCTGCAGCGCCGCCAGCGTCTCGGCCATGTGCTGGTCGCGCAGGTTCCATGACGTGACACGGCCACTGAACATCGCCCGGTAATACACCTCGGCATTGCGCACCGTTTGTGCATTCTGTTGGGCGTAGAAGGCCTCGTCTTCGGCGATGAGTCCGTCTCTGTGCGCGTAGTCGAGCGCATTGCGCTGCGTGTCGACCAACTGCTCGATCGCTTGGCGTTCACAGGAGGGGCCGGCACCGAATGCCGCCGCATACCCATACGCCTGGCCGTCATCGGCAGCCGTGTGGTCGAAGCACGCGTAGCGAGCCCGGGCCCGCGCCACCGCCGCCGGATCAACCCTGTCCAAGAAGGCGACCACCTCCTGCATCGACCGATGCAGGCTATAGAGGTCTAGGCCGTAGAAACCGGCTTGACGCTGACCGTTTGACGCGCAGCGCTGATTGCGCTCCCGTAGCCAGTCGACGAAGTCACGAACCACGGTGTTGCGCCACATCCAGGCGGGAAAGCGCTCAAAACCGCGCAACGCCTGCTCGGCACTCTGGTCCTCCCCCAGCCCGTGCACATATCGATTCACGCGATACGCGTCGGGCCAGTCCGCCTCGGCCGCCACGGCGCAGAAACCCTTCTGCTCGATCAGCCATTTCGTAATCTCGGCCCCGGCTTCGTAGAACTCGTGCGTGCCGTGCGAGCTCTCGCCGATCAAGACGATCCGGGCGTCACCGATGACGGCTTCCAGCGCTTCGCGCGGCGGTACCCCTCCGTGCGCGTCGATGGCCACATTTCTGATCACCTCGGCCGGCGTGGGTACCGCAGGTCTGAGCGCCGGGATCCCCGTCGTCGGGGTAGCCAGCAGGTTGCGAACCTCCTCGTCGGTGACCTGACGGAAGTCCCAGAAAGACTCCCCGACCGCGAGGAAGGGGGTCGGCATCGACGCGCACACCACGTCATCGACGAGGCCGGCGAACTCTCGGCAACTCGACTCGGGGGCGGCCGGCACCGCAATCACGATGTGCGCGGGCTCGGCATCGCGTATCGCCTGCACCGCCGCAAACATGCTGGCGCCGGTCGCCAAACCATCGTCGACCAAGACCACCGTCTTGCCGGCCACGTCCAGAGGTGGACGGCCCGCGCGGTAGGCGGCTTCGCGCCGGACCAGCTCCCGGGCTTCGCGCTCGGCGGTGTCGCGAAGTTGATGCGGCGTGATCCGCAGGCCCCGCACGACGTCGTCGTTGACCACCACGCGGCCGCCACTGGCCAGAGCACCCACGGCAAACTCCTCGTGGCCGGGAGCGCCGAGCTTGCGCACGATGAAGGCGTCCAACGGTGCGTGCAGCGCGGCCGCGACCTCCCACGCGACGGGTATTCCGCCGCGCGCCAAACCCAGGACAATCACGTCTGGCCGGTCGCGGTAGGCGGTCAACAGATCTGCCAGCACCTGGCCGGCCTCGTGACGGTCCCGGAAGACCCGCCGCGGTGCGTTCCGATCGGCTCTCGCCGCGCTCGTCATTGCGTACCCGCGGTCGTGTCAGTTGACGGACTGGACCCGTACCCGGCGCTCGGCCGGCTTCGCCTCCGCGACGGGAACCGAGACGGTGAGAATTCCCTTGTCGTAGGAGGCCTCAATGCCGTCTTCGGTGACGCCGGACGGTAGCGGCACGGTCCGGATGAACGAGCCGTAGCAGAATTCTGATCGCCCGTTGAACTCTTTCTTCTCACTGCGCTCGGCCTTGATGGTCAGCTGCCCGTCGAGCACCGTGATCTCAATGTCTTTTTCGGGGTCGACACCAGGGATTTCTGCGCGTAGTTCGTAGCGGTCGCCCTTCATCTCGTCCTCGAGCTTCATCAGCCGCGAATCAAAGGCAGGACGGAGCCCGGCGAAAGACGGGAAAGCCGCGAACAGCTCGGAAAACTCCGGGAAAAGCGACCTTGCGGGGCGCTGAACGGAAAGGGTGCCCATGATTTCTCCTCGATCTCGAAATCACCGTGTTGACCACTGTCCATCCGACCACCAAATGCCGGCCGCCAATAGGGACGGAAGTCCCCGACTGGCGCGGCTTTCTGGGGATCGCCGCAATGGGTGGGCTCAGATCACACGGGCACCACGACCGACGGGGCAGCCGGCAACCTCGGCCGGTCGGCCGCAACAACCGGTTTAAGCGCCGCCACCACCCGCGGCGGGCGGCGCGGGAGGCGCCGGCTCGTCCAGCCACGGCTGTTCATCGACGGGAAGGTCGCCGGGCACGAAGTCACGACTGTGGTCGGCGCCATCGACATCCCGGTGAACATCATCGTGGCAGGTCGTCGGATCCCAGTTGGGCCCCCAAGCCGGATCGAAAGGCTGGCCCGGGCACCAGTAGTAGGTGGGGGCCGGCGCCGGATGGGCGCCGGCGTTGGCGATAAGCCCGAAGTCCGCCATAGCGAGCACGGCGGCGATGATGCCCGCGACAACCAGGACAGCCAGACGTATGAACCGATGCACAGCAGGAACCCTATTCAAGTTGCCTGGCAGTTGGCTGAAATTGGTCTGGGATGTCGGCGAATGTGCTAATAGTCGGTGTCTGCCGGCGGACACCGCCCGACCCGAGCAGCCCCCGGTGATCACCGGCTAGCGCTCCGATGTTCGCAGTTCCACAGCTGGGTGCGGCACCGCACTGATGTAGGCCATGACACGGCCGAGAATGAGATCGTACGCATCGCCGTCCTCTGCGAGGCGGACCAGCCCCTCACGCCGCAAAAAGCCCTCAATGCGCCGATCCAACGGCCATTCGCGATACATCGTGTTGTCGGCATAGGGCGACCTCACGAATCGGCAGGCTATGGCATCGACATCAGAGTCTGTCAATAACGGCGGACCGCCCAGCGCAGAAACCACTTCCATTTCCTTACCTATGTACGCACGGCACTGGTTGAGTCACCAGGGTGACCCCATGATTCGGTGCCCTTCACGCACCGCATAGGGCCGTAAGTCACCTATGCGAGAAGCAAATCTGGTAATTCCACGGTAGCCGCCGGCCGGTACCCGCGAAAGAGCCCACCGGCAAATTGCAGCGGCCAAATAGCGCCACCTGCCCGAGCCACAACCTGGCGCTAGCGGCGGATCTCCAATACATCGCGCAGCGGCCGCCGCGGCGTCAACTCCGGGGCGGCACCCGTTGGCGCAATGCCGACCCGAACCAATACCTGTGGCTCGGCTTGACCACCGGTGAGTTCGCGAACGGTGGCACGGCCGGCGTCCATCTCCGTGAGGTGGGTGACCGGGCAAGTGGCCAGCCCCGCCAGGGTGCACTCCAACAGGACCGCTGATAGTGCCGCGCCGCAGTTGAGCGCATCCGCGCGGCTGTCGCCCGGCGTCGACAACACAACGATCGTGGCGTGGTCATGCCGGCCCGCAGAACTGCTCTCGCTACGCCAGTCGACCGGGAACGAACGGTTCACCGCTACTTCCCGGGCCGCTGTTCCAGACGCCAGGGCGCTCTGGGGTATCCTCTCAGACTCCCTGGAAGGTGCCGTCCACCAGGCCAATTCATGATGGTAGGCGTCGTCGTAGCGGCGCAGCGCCTCGGTGAGCCGAGACGCCTCCGCCAGCCGGGGCCGCGCGTCTTCGGCCAACACCGCCAGCGTGACCGTTTCGGTGTCCACCGAACTGCGCAGTACGGGCTCGAACGACTCCCAGTCGCCTGGCGCCCGGAATGGACGGCGGTCAGTCCGGCGCCGCGATATCGCCTCGGCCCGCTCACGCCGGGCCTGGGCAATGTCGTCGATCGCCGCGAAGTCGATCGAAGCCAGATGGTCAGGATTGTTGGGGTTGGGAAACAGGTCGACGTTGCTGTCCCAGCCGGCGGCGGCCATCGCGACCTGGAAGTGATCGAGCAGCGCGCCGCAGCTGATCACCGCTTCGCGGCCCGAATCATCGGCCGACGTCACCATCCGATGCGGGTCGAGAAACAAGTCGACGGCGCCGCTGGCAGCCACCCATCGCCAGGGCTGACTGTTGTGCAGCGATGGAGCGCGGCTTGCCAGCTCGACAGCCCTGGCAATCACCTCGGTGTCAACCATCGTCTCGGTCATCGCACTCACCTGCCTCCCATCTTCGACCATCGGGCATCAGAACATCCGACGCAAGGGCCTTTGGCCCCCGCCGCGACGACATAGGGCCCCGGGAGACTCGCCGGGCTCCCAGGAGCACCAACTCGCGTTCACCAGGTTGCCACTTGCGTGGCGGGACGGGCGACCGCTGACATAGATGACTTTCTTCTCTATTGCCGCACACCATCCCGGGAAAACGATGGAGGCGCGTCAGCAACCAAAGGAAACGGCCATGGCAAAAACCTGCCGCCCTGAGCATCCTGCACGAAAAGTCGCTGGCCCCCGCCGCTAGGACCACCCATGGACGTTATTCACAAGACTGCCCACGACTCTCGTGTCGCCCCCAACCTCTCCGACTACCAGCGGGCGCGGGCACAATTCCGGTGGACCGATGTGCCGGCATTGTGCGAAGGCATGGGAGACGACAAGTGCAACATCGCCTTCGCGGCGGTGGATCGGCACTGCGCTGGTCCGATCGCGACCCGTACCGCCCTGCGGTTTGTCACCGACCAAAGCCGGGAGGACCAGCCCCCCACTCAGGACGTCAGCTATGCGGAATTGGGCCGGCTGGTCCGGAAATTCACCGCGGTGCTACGCGGGCTCGGCGTCAACAAGGGTGACCGCGTGTTCACCATCATGGGCCGCATCCCCGAGCTGTACATAACGATGCTGGGCGCGCTGCGCAACGGCAGCGTGGTTTCGCCCCTGTTCTCGGCATTCGGCCCGGAGCCGATCGCCACCAGAGTGGAGATCGGGCAAGCCGATGTGCTGGTGACCACGGCGGCGATCTACCGGCGCAAGATCGCCAAGATCCGCGAACGACTCACGTCGGTGCGCCACATTTTGGTGGTGGACGCTCAGAGCTCGGGCGATCAGCTGCCCGGCACGCTCAGCCTCTGGGAGCTGATGGCAGCCGCGGACGACAACGCGCCGGCGGAACCCACCACCGCCGACGACCCGGCCCTGCTGCACTTCACCAGTGGCACCACCGGAACACCGAAGGGCGCCATACATGTGCACGGCGCGGTCACTATGCACTACATCACCGGCCTGTATGCACTCGACCTACACCCCGACGACATCTATTGGTGCACAGCAGATCCCGGCTGGGTCACCGGAACGTCCTACGGCATCATCAGTCCGCTATTGCACGGCGTGACGTCCATCGTCGACCAGGCCGAGTTCGACGCCGAGCGCTGGTACCGGATCCTGCAAGACCAGAATGTGTCGGTTTGGTACACCGCCCCGACCGGGATCCGGATGCTGATCAAAGCGGGCGCCGAATTGGCAGCACAGTATTGCTTCCCCCACTTGCGTTTCATCGCAAGCGTGGGCGAACCCCTGGATCCCGAAGCGGTGTGGTGGGGAAAGCGGGTGCTGGGCCTGCCGATTCACGGCAACTGGTGGCAGACCGAGACTGGCGGCATCATGATCGCCAACACGCCGGCCTTCGACATCAAACCTGGCTCGATGGGCAGGCCGCTGCCCGGGGTGGACGCATATATCCTGCGCCACAACGACGATGGCACCACCTCGGTGATCGATGATCCCGACGAAGAAGGTGAGCTAGCCCTCGAGCCGGGCTGGCCCTCGATGTTCCGCGGCTATCTACACGCCGAGGACCGATATCGAAAGTGCTTCAGCGACGGGCTGTACCTCACCGGAGATCTGGCCAAGAAGGACGCCGATGGCTACTTCTGGTTCGTCGGCCGCAAGGATGACGTGATCAAATCCGCCGGCCACCTCATCGGCCCGTTCGAGGTGGAGAGCGCGCTGACCGATCATCCGGCGGTGGCCGAGGCGGCGGTCATCGGCAAGCCCGATCCGACCGTCGGCGCAATCATCAAAGCATTTGTGGTACTCAAGGACGGCTTTACCGCCGATGACGACCTGCGGCTGGAGCTGCTGGGGCACGCCCGCAAACACCTCGGAGCGGCCGTGGCGCCCAAAGAAATAGAGTTCGCCGACGCACTGCCCCACACCAGCAGCGGCAAGATCATGCGGCGGCTGCTCAAAGCCCGCGAACTCGGTCTCCCCGAGGGGGACACATCCACCGTCGTGGGATTTCCCGAACCCAAGCCCCAAGGAGTGCCACTGTGATGGATGCGAAGCTGGCGCGCGAGCTGCTGTCGGACATGGTGCGGGTGCGCCGGATGGAAGAGAAGTGCGCGGAACTCTACAGCGCAGCCAAGATCCGCGGATTTCTGCATCTCTACGTCGGAGAAGAGGCGGTAGCCGCCGGATCTCTGCGAGTGCTTGCCGAGGACGACGCGGTGGTGGCGACATATCGCGAGCACGCGCACGCGCTGCTGCGCGGTATTCCGATGACCTCGATCATGGCCGAGATGTTCGGCAAGCAGGAGGGCTGCTCGCGAGGTCGCGGCGGGTCGATGCATCTGTTCGACCAGGCCCGGCGATTCTACGGCGGCAACGCCATTGTCGCCGGAGGCCTGCCACTGGCGGTCGGCATCTCGCTCGCCGACTCCATGCTGAAGCGAAATCGGGTCACTGCATGCTACTTCGGTGATGGAGCCGTCGCCGAAGGCGCGTTTCACGAGTCACTGAACATGGCGGCACTGTGGAAGTTGTCGGTGCTGTTCCTATGCGAGAACAACCTGTACGCCATGGGCACCGCATTGCATCGAGCCCAGTCGCAGACCGACCTCACGGTCAAGGCGGCGTCGTACAACGTTGCGACGCTGGCGGTCGACGGGATGGACGTAGCGGCCTGCATGAGCGCTACCAAGCAGGGTGTCGACCACATCCGCAGCACCGGCGGACCGTTCTTCATCGAGTTCCGTACCTACCGATTCCGGGCCCATTCGATGTTCGACCCCGAGCTGTACCGGGACAAGGCGGAAGTGCAGCGATGGCGCGAGCGCGACCCGATCCGGCTGTTCACCGAACAGTGTCTGAACAGCGGCACGCTGACCGATGACGACGTGCGCGACATCGAAGGGTCGGCGGCCGACGAGATCGCTACGGCGGTTGCCTTCGCCGATGCCGGAACATGGGAGGACGCATCGGATCTCGAACGCGACGTGCTGACTCCGCCCGATAGCTGCGATGCGACCGCGGAATCGACCTGGGAGCCGGCGCGATGAAGACCACCTACCGAACCGCTGTCCACGATGGCTTGCACGACGCGTTGAGCAACGACCCGCGGGTGGTGCTGATGGGCGAGGACGTCGGCCGCTACGGGGGCACCTACGCCGCATCCAAGGGCTTGCTCGAGGAGTTCGGACCCGAGCGGGTGCGCGACACACCGCTGTCCGAGCTGGGCTTCGTCGGCATCGGAATCGGCTTGGCACTCAACGGGTTACGTCCCATCGTGGAAGTGATGACAGTCAATTTCAGCCTGTTGGCCCTCGACCAGATCGTCAACACCGCGGCCGCCCTGCGACACATGTCCGGCGGGCAGTTCTCGGTACCGATCGTGGTGCGAATGGCGACCGGCGCCGGACGTCAGCTGGCGGCGCAGCACTCACACAGCCTGGAGCCCTGGTATGCCCACGTCCCGGGGATCAAGGTCCTCGCCCCCGCCACGGTCGAGGATGCCTACGGAATGCTCGCCCCCGCGCTGGCTGACCCGGATCCGGTGATCATCTTCGAGCACGTACAGCTGTACAACACCTCCCCCGATATCGATGTGCTCAAGCCGACCGACATCTGTAAGGCGGCGGTGCGCCGCAGCGGTACCGACGTCACCTTGATCGCCTACGGCGGCTGCCTGGCCAAGGCGCTGGACGCGGCAAACGAGTTGTCGCTGAACGGAATCGAGTGTGAGGTCGTCGATCTGCGGGTGTTGCGTCCATTGGATACCGACACGATCCTGGAGTCCGTCCGCAAGACGCATCGAGCGGTGGTGATCGACGAAGCTTGGCGCAGTGGAAGTTTGGCCGGCGAGATCTCCGCGCAAATCATGGAGGGCGCCTTCTATGACCTGGATGCACCGGTTTCGCGGGTGTGCAGTGTGGAGGTCCCCATCCCCTATGCCAAACACTTGGAGCAGGCGGCGCTGCCCCAACCCGACAAGATCATTGCCGCGGTCCAAGCGCTGTTCGGTGACCAGTCATGATCGAGTTCAAAATGCCCGCCCTGGGCTCCGACATGGACGAGGGCACGCTGAACGAATGGCTGGTCAAGCCGGGTGACAAGGTAAGCCGCGGACAGATCGTGGCGATCGTCGAGACGACCAAGGCCGCCGTGGAGATCGAGTGCTGGCAGGAGGGCACGGTCGATGAGCTGGTCGTCCCCGTCGGCGATACTGTCGAAGTCGGAACGGTACTGGCCACCCTGCTGGAGCCGGGAGCCAGTCCGCAGAAGTCGCCGCGCCAGCGACCCCGCAAGCGCGCCAAACCCGCCCCCACGGTAGCCGCATCGGCACCGGCGCCCGCCCACGGCGCCACCGCGGCGCCGCGCCACCGGCGCTGGGTCTCCCCCGCCGCCCGCCGGCTGGCCCAATCCCTGCATGTCGATCTCGACGCGGTCAGCGGCACCGGCCCCCAAGGGGCGGTCACGATCAGCGACGTCGAGCACGCCGCCGCCAGCGCCGTACCTGCCAAGCGGCCCGCGGCCACGGCTGCGAGCACGTCCGCCAAATCCATCGGGGCCAAATCCACGGCCCAGAACAAGATCGCCGAGCGTGCCGCGCAAATGCGCAAATCCATCGCCGCGGCGATGAGCCGGTCGAAGCGGGAGATCCCGCACTACTATCTCGCCGACGAAATCCTGATGGAGAAGTCACTGAACTGGCTGACCACCCGAAATGCGCAACGCTCAATCACCGAGCGGGTGCTGCCGGCCGTCTTGCTGCTCAAGGCCGTCGGACTGGCCGCCCAACGCTTCGGCGAGTTCAACGGCTTCTGGCGCGACGATGGGTTCCAGGCCGCCACCGGCGTGCATGTCGGGGTCGGGATATCACTTCGCGGGGGTGGGCTGGTCGCCCCGGCCATCCACGACGTCGCCGACAAGAAGCTCGACGAATTGATGGGTGACCTCACCGACCTCGTCGCGCGGGCACGCGCCGGTTCGCTGCGCAGTTCGGAGATGTCGGACCCGACCATCACGGTCACCAACCTTGGCGACCAGGGCGTCGACACCGTCTTCGGCGTGATCTACCCACCGCAGGTGGCCATTGTCGGGTTCGGGAAACCGGCCCAACGAGTGTGCGTCATCGACGGCGGGATTCGCGTTGTCACCACCGTGGAGGGCACCCTCGCCGCAGACCACCGGGCCAGCGATGGACACCGTGGCGCCCTATTTCTGGCCGCGATCAACGAGCTGCTTCAGCAGCCCGACCTGCTAGAGAAGTGATGGGCACATGACGACACAACAAGACACCCGCGCCGTGGTCCTGTCGGTATTGACGACCATCGCGCCCGAGGTCGACGCCGATGACATCTGTGACGATGTGCTGCTGCGCGATCAGGTCGATCTTGATTCGATGGATTGGCTAAACTTTCTACTCGGTATCCACAAACGGATGCACGTGGACATCCCCGAATCCGACTACGCGACCCTGCGCACCCTCAACGATGTCGTGACCTACGTCGAGACACACGCGTCCAAAACCGCTTGAACGACATTGGTCCCTGCCCGGTAGGACCTTGGGCCGGCGATGCGCGCCGCCGACTTCAATAGCATCATGCTTGTGACCTACCAAAGGAGAGGGGTTGGCTGATGTCGGGAGCCGGTGATGGGATCACCATCCTGCCCGTGCACGAATGCTGGGACCTGATGAAAAGCGTCACGTTAGGACGGCTGGTTACCAGCGTCGACGGGCGGCCGCAGATCTTCCCGGTGAACTTCGTCGTCCAGCGCCGCACCGTGCTGTTCCGCACGGCCGAGGGCACCAAGTTGGTCAGCACGGCGATAAACCACAAAGTCCTGTTCGAAGTTGACGATCACACCTCCAGCGAGGGCTGGAGCGTCATCGTCGAGGGCAGGGCCCGTTCGATGCGCACCGACGAGGAGATCGCGGAGGCCGAGAGCGCTCACCTGTTGACGTGGACGGCAACGGAGAAAACCCACTATGTGCGGATTCTGCCGGACGCGGTGACAGGTCGGCGGTTCCAGTTCGGTCCACCGGGCCAGGAATAAACCAACCGCCAGCTGGCGCCGGCGCTGACTCGTGATCGCCGGCGCCAGCACGGCGAGTTTGTTAGATCTGGGTTAGATCTGCCCTGAAAACGACAGATTTCGGATACGGCTGACGTGCTCGCCTGTGAAGATGGGCCGCACGGGGCCGTACGTCGAACCGGGGGGGATGGCAGTGTCGCTGGTAGTCGCCGAACCCGACGCGTTGAGCAACGCAGCCGGGCATTTGGCGGGTATCGGCTCGAAGATCGAGGATGCGACGGCTGCCGGGGCCGGTCCCACAACTACCGTCGCCGCCGCGGCCTCCGATGATGTGTCGATCGCTATCTCGGAGTTCTTCGGTACCTACGGCAAGCAATTTCAGACGTTCAGTGCGCGGGCGGCAGCATTTCACGACGAATTTGTCAGCCTCTTGCGCGGCGGCGCGGCCGCATACCTCGACACCGAGTTCGCCAACGCCCGGCTGGGCCAGGCGAACCCGGCGAACTCGCCGGCTCCGGCGGCCGCGGCGCCCGGCGGCGCCTTCCTCGCCGAGTTGAGTGCGGGCAACACCGAGTTGGGCCCGATCACCGGTGCAATCTCGGTGGGAGAACTTCTCCCGGGCGCCCCGCCAGAGATTGGTGCCGCCATATCTGTTCTCGGCGGCGGCTCCCTGTTGCCCGGGCTGTTCGGGTTTGGCCCGTTCGCTCCGACAACCGGTTCGCCTGCCGTTGCCGAGGGGCCATGGCAAACCCTGTTCGCCAATACCTGCGCCAATCTGCAGACCATCTATAGCGACTGGGCTGCCCATCCGTTCCCGGCCGCGCAGCAGGTGATCGCAAACCAAGCCGAATACGCCCGGACGATAGGCGGCGGACTCGCGGCCGCCGCGCAAGACCTCCCCGCAACTGTGGCGAACCTGCCGGCGAACATCGGACTCGCCGTCGCCGACGCCGTGAATTTCCCGGCGGAGCCGCAGGGATACCTCGGCAAGCAAGTTGGCTACGGCCAGGTAGTTGTGGACGCGCTGCAGAACGCGGGCGCGGAGCTGCCGCAGACTTTGCCCAACTTTTTCGGCGACGTCGACAAGGCCAACCAAGCGGTGATGGCGGGCGACTACAACGACGCGGTGGACTACGTCCCGCGAGCCGCGGTGGATCTTTTCCTCAGCGGAGTCAACATCAACAACCTCTCGCAGATCACCGTCGAGGGCCCAGCGGGAGAGCTACTCCCGCTGATGTCACTGCCTGCGCAGATGCAGCAGGACCTGATCGACCTGCTTCCGCCGGGCGCCATTCTCACGCAAATGGTGCAGAACAGCTTCAACGCCACCAGCACGGTCGTCAACTCGATCGCCTTGGCCGCAATCGGCCCGCCGATCGCCACGCTCGATGGGTTTGCAACGGGCCTGACGGTGCTCGGCGGAGCGGTGGCCACGGGAAACGGTGTGGGGGCTGTCGGCGCCTTGCTCGATATGCCCGCCTACGTGTTGGACGGTTTCCTCAACGGCGAAACCGTCGTGGAGCTAAGGGTGCCGGTGAGCGAGACGGTGACTATCCCGTTGACGCCCCTGACGCCTCCCATCGTCGTCGGCGCCAACACGCCGGTCCTGGTCCGGATGCCCTTCGGCGGAGTGCTGGCCCAGCCGCAACCGATCACCGCGACAATCGAACTTCCGGGCACGGGGAGTCCCGCCCCGCTCGACATCACGATCCCCGATATGCAAGTTGCGGGTGTCGTTCCTACCCTGCTGAACGTGATACCCCAACGCGTCGCCAAGGCGATTGCACCCGAGTAATGGGTCGGCGGCCATTCCCAATTCCGGTGCGTTCGGCCCGGCCGGTCCGGCGCGAAGCCGCTCCATACCTGCCTCTCACGACGAATGTCTCTGCGAGAAAGGGACTTCGGACCCTCCCACACGGTGTGCGTCGATGCTCAGATAGCTCTAGCTCGTCGCTACGGACGCGGTGGTCGGCTCGGGCGCCAACTGAGTTAGCACCATGAGCGATACACCGCCCGGCACCTCACCGTCGGGGTCAGCTACGGAAGGAATCACCATGGGCCTCGCGTTATCGACAAGGTTGACGGCCCCGTTCGATGACGCGGTGGCACGCACCCGGGCGGCTCTGGCCGCCCAAGGGCTTGGGGTGCTCACCGAGATCGATGTCAAGGCGACGCTGTAAGCCAAACTCGGCGCGCAGATGGAGGACTATCTGATCCTCGGCGCCTGTGACCCGGACCTGGCGCACCGGGCCATCGAAGCCGACCGCGAGATCGGGCTGCTGCTGCCCTGCAACGTCTTGGTTCGCGCCGACCCGGACCGCCCGGGCGACGTGCTGGTCGAGGCGGTGAATCCGGGCATGCTGCTCGCGGTGACGGGCGAGGCGGCGCTCATCTCGATCGCCGATGAGGCGACCCAGAAGCTAGTCGCCGCCATCGCCTTGCTGGCCGCCACCGAAGCGGCCGCGCCGGCCTGATCGACGTCCGCTACACTTCGGCGCGTGGCCGCAGGCGACCGATTTCATCGACGGCCAGGCCGACCACCACCGGAATGGCATCCAAGACCTGTGGCGTCAAACCAACGCCGTGGCCGATGTCGGCGACGTCGACGGTGATGATGACCAGCCGTTCGGGCACCCGGTCCAAGGCTTGTCCCAGTGCGTATGCCTTGGCCACGTCGGCCCGGTGCGAACTCACCCCGCTGGATCCGGCCGCCAGGTCGCCCAGGGCACAGCGACGCACCCGGCCCGGTGTTGCTGGCGTCGCGACCGCGGCATCGATCAGCACGGCCAGCCCGGCACCCGACCACGCTTCGAGCAGACTCATCGGATCCGCGAGGTCGGTCACCACACGAACGCCCGACAACGCCAGCTCCCGCAACGCCGTGGCGGCGGCCACCCCGACACCGTCGTCACGCCGGTAGCGATTGCCGAGCCCGATGACGACGACAGCTGCGTTCATCCACGCTCGAGGGTGAGTATCAGGAAGTGTGTCGAGCACGAGATGCACGGATCATAGTTGCGGATCGCACGTTCACACATGGTGGTGAGCACCTCGTCCTCAAGAGCGAGGTTCTCCGAAACCACCCGGGCCAGGTCGGCCTCGATGGCCGCCTGATTCTGCGAGGTGGGCGGAACGCTGGTGGCCGCCGACACCAATCCGGCATCGTCGATACGGTAGCGGTGGTAGAGCAGTCCCCGTGGCGCCTCGCTGACGCCATGGCCCACCCCGGCCCGAGCCGGCACCTCGACGAACGGTCGCGCCGGCCGCTGGTAGTTCTCGATGATCCGCAGCGCCTCTTCTATCGCGTACACCACTTCCACGGCACGAACGATGATGCTGCGGAATGGATTTCGGCACTGGGCGGAAAGTCCGGCCCGGGCGGCGGCCTGCGCGGCTATCGGGGTGAGTAACGACGAGTTCAGCGCGTAGCGGGCCAGCGGACCGGTCACATGGCAGCCGCCGTCCAATGTGGCATGCAGGGCGGTTGAATGGGGCACCTGCAGCTCCACGACGTGGTCGGTGAATGCGGCCACCGGAAAGACCGGTCCGGCACTGCGCGCGATGGTGCCGTTCTCGATCGGGTAGCGGTCGGGCGTAGTGAGCGCCAGGAACTCATGGTCGAACTCGAGGTCGGGGAACTCGAACCCGGCCACCCACTCCACGGTGGCCAGCGCGTCGTCCAGAGCGCGGCGCAACTGCTCAGCCATCGGCGCGAAGTCCGATCAAGTTGGGACGGAATAGAATCCGCCTAGCCGAACATTGATCGGGTGGATCGCCCGCCCGCCCACGAACTCCATCAGCTGGTTACCGGCCTTCTTCAGGCGTAACCCGCGCTCGACGATCTCACGTTCGTCTCGGGCGAAGGCGATCGCGTCGGGATAGCCCAGAAAGTCCGGTGCGTGTAACAAGCAGATGTGCAGGACGTGGCTGTGTATCCATTCGCCGCAGTACAGCAACCGGCGCAGCTCTATCAGGTCCGCGTCCAGCTCGACACCGCAGGCACCTTCGAGCGCATTGCAGGCACTGACCTGGTAGGCGACCGGACAGATGCCGCAGATCCGCGCGGTCAGATCGGGCGGCTCGGTGTGCGCGCGGCCGCGCAGGAACGCTTCGAAAAACCTTGGCGGCTCGTAGATGTTGAGCTCGACTCGGTCCAGCTCGCCATCTTTGAGCGAAACGTAGAGCGCCCCTTCGCCTTCGACACGTGTCAACGTTCCGACGCTCAGCGTCCGGTTGTCAGGTGCCATCACTTGCTCCGCTCCGCGGCGAAACTGGTGACGTTGAAAGTCGAGAACACCCGGTCGACACCGTCTTCGGACATGCCGTCCCGGCGCAGCAGCGGGATCAAGGTCGCGGTCTGCGGTGCCGCCGATGGACCGAAGCAGCCATAGCAGCCGCGATGGTGCCTGGGACACAGCGCACCGCAGCCGGCGTGGGTGACCGGGCCCAGGCACGGGGTACCCTCGGCGACAATCACGCACGTCACGCCGCGCAGTTTGCACTCCGTGCACACCGTCTTGGCCGGCAGCCGCGGTTTACGCCCGATCAGCAGCGCCTCGAGAGTATCGAGCAGCCGCCCTCGGTCAATGGGGCAGCCGTGCAGCTGGTAGTCGACTTTGACGTGCGCGGATATCGGCGTGGAAGTGGCCAGGGTGTCGATGTATTCGGGCTTGGCGTAGACGACCGAGGTGAACTCGGCGACGTCGGCGAAGTTGCGCAGCGCCTGCACTCCCCCGGCGGTCGCGCAGGCACCGATGGTGATCAGCAGCTTGGACTGGGCCCGAATCTCTTGGATACGTTGCTCGTCGTGATGGGTGGTGATCGACCCCTCGACCAGCGAAACGTCGTAGGGCCCGCCCACCATGGTGCTGGACGCCTCGGCGAATGTGGCGATCTGCACCTGATCGGCAAGCGTGAGCAGCTCGTCCTCGCAGTCCAACAGGGTCAACTGACAACCGTCGCAGGAGGCGAATTTCCACACAGCCAAAGTGGTTGGGCCCATCTAAAGCTCTTTCACTCGTAGCAGCGGTCCGGCGACGTCATAGCTGACGACGGGCCCGTCCCGGCACAACAGCAGCGGTCCCAGCTGGCAGTGACCGCACCACCCCACACCGCATTGCATGTTGCGCTCCAATGAGACCCGAATATCTTGGGCCGCTACCCCTTTTGCCAGCAGAGCTTCGGCCCCGAACCGCAACATCGGTTCGGGCCCGCACAGGAATGCGGTGGTGTGTTCGGGGTCCAGGGCAAGTCGGCGCAGCGGCTCGGTGACCAGACCGACCTCGCCGCGCCAGCCCTGAACCGGGACGTCGACGGTGACGTGCAGTTCGATATCGGGGTCCTGGGCCCACTTTTCCAGCTGGGCCGCGAACACGAAATCCGCCCGGGAGCGGGCGCCCACGATCAGCGTCAGCCTGCGGTAGCGAGAGCGCTGCGCCAGCGCGCCCAGGACCGCTGGGCGCAAGGGGCACAACCCCACACCGCCGGCGACCATGACCAGATCACGGCCGGCCGCCTCATCAAGCCCCCAGGTCGTGCCGAATGGGCCCCGCACTCCCACGATTCTGCCCGGTGCGGCATCGTGCAGGGCACGGCTGACCGCCCCGACCGCGCGAATCGTGTGGGTGATCGACCCATCTGTGACGCTGGGATCGCCACTGATCGAGATTGCCGCCTCGCCCACCCCGAATGCGTAGAGCATCATGAATTCGCCCGGCTCCGGGCGCCGCAATGCCTCGCTGACCGGCTCCAGGCACAGCGTCGCCGAATCCGGGCTCTCCACAACGCGACTGCGCACCCGATACGTGACTGGCGCCATCGCTGATGGCGGCGCTGCGACTCCGGCCGCTGCGTCAGTCATCGTCGGCCATCTTGTTCATCTCAGCGGTGATGTCGATGCCGGTGGGGCACCAGGCGATGCATCGCCCACAGCCCACACAGCCCGACATGCCGAACTGGTCGTGCCAGGTAGCCAACTTGTGGGTCAGCCAATGCCGGTAGCGTGACGCGCCGGATTGGCGCACGCTGCCGCCGCCGTGGACGTAGGTGAAGTCGAACTCGAAACATGACGCCCAATGCCGCCAGCGTTCGGCGTGTTCGCCGGTGAGATCGCTGACGTCTTCGGTGCTGGTGCAAAAGCAGGTGGGGCAGACCATCGTGCAGTTGCCACAGGTCAGGCAGCGACTGGCCACCTCCTCCCACTGCGGCGACTCCCGGGAGTGCAGCAGCAGGTCACGCAGATCGACCTCGGGCATCTGCCGTCCCATCCGGTCGGCGGCGGCCTCGACATCGGCGCGCGCCGACGCCACGTCGCCGCTGCTGGCTGACTGATGCGGCAGCGCGGCGAGCACGTCGGCGCCCTGTGGACTGCCGACGTCAACGACGTAACCGACTCCGTCGGAACCAACACGCTCGGTGAGCGCCAGGTCGTAGCCGGGTCAAACGCCGGGACCGGTGCCCATCGACGCGCAGAAGCACACTCCCCCGGGCTCGGTGCAGTTCACCGCTACCACAAAGATCTGGCGCCGGCGACCGACAAATGCGCTGTCGGGGTAGTCGGAACGACCCAACACCCCGCCCAACGTCGCGATCGCCGCCAGATCACAACCGCGCACGCCAAGGAATGCGTAACGCGGGGCCTCCGGCTCGGATTCGGCTGCGCCATCCCCGTCTCGAGTGCCGGCCCACATCCGCTGACGCGGCGGATGCAGGAACTGCTTCCAGGATTGCGGTCCCGCCGAGTGCCCGAAGGCCGCATCGTCATCGCGACGACGCAGCCGATAGTGCCCCGGAGCCACGTCAACACCCCAGCCGCGCGGAAGGTCGTCTGCGGACTCGAGTTCGGCAAGCACAATCGCGTTGTCACGCAAGGTCGGACCGACCACCCGATATTGCCGCTCCATCAGCACCTCGACGAGGCGACGCAGCCCGGCCATGTCCAACAACGCGGCGCCGGAATCTGTCCCGGGTCTGTTCATCGTCACACTCATCAGCCTATTTCACGACAGACGCCAAAGGGCACAACGCCTGAATTTCGGCCTGTGCCAGCCGAAGTGAAGCCCGCCAGCCATCTCATCAATATCGATTCGTCCTGCCGTCATCGTCTTGCAGACAACCGAGCTCACGGTCCCACTGTGCGTCACGCACTCGATCGAGCTGGGTACGGACCGCGGCCACCAGTGCTGCCAGCACGACGCACATGCTCAACAGGATCACCATGGTCACGCCGACCGCGTCGACGGCGGCGTGCCAAGTCGGTGTCGGCGGCCGCCCCGGGCCATCGCACTTGCACCACAACGGCTTCGGTGTTCGGGTTGCGCGTCGTGCCGGTCACTTCCGCTGTAACGGGGTGGCGCACCTGTGCCTGCTCGGCGTATTGATCAGCACGTGCGTTGAAGACGACCGCGCCCAACACCGCGGCGACCGGTATTGCGACTAGCGATGCCGCCAGCGCGATCAGCACGACCAAGGCTTCGACGCGGTCGGCGCGCCGAAGCAGTGGGTTGCGGCCGGCGATGCGAGCGATCCACCAGTCCCGTGGGTCCAGTTTGAACGTCTCCATCACAGCTTTCCCCGTCCCCGCGGTGCGGCTCGCCCGAGGCCGCGTACGCCGCACCAGGGGGCTATTCGGTGCCGCATTGTTCGCGGTCAGACATCCACTCGACGATCTCGGCGAGTGGACGTCGCGGGGTCGACGGCAGTGGATCGGCGTTGATCGGGGCCCATCCCACCCGAAGCAGCATCTGCGGATAGTCATTGTTGCCGAACACATCGGTCCGAACGGACTCGCGTGTTTCGGCAATCTCGAGCGGTTCGGTGACCGGGCAACTGGCCAGACCCATCGCTGTCGCGGTGAGTAGCACGACGCTGGTGGCCTCGCCGGCGCGGAGCTGGGCGAGCCGGTCGTCGGTTCGAGTTCCCAACGCCAGCATCACCGCATTGTCATCGGCGGGCGCGGCATCGGCCGGCATCGCCAACGTTGAGCCGGCGAATAGCCGGCTGGGCAGCGGCGCCGCGGGATCGGAGACGGGCGTGTTGCGAGCCGGAACACCGGAGGCCGAGGCGTGCCGCCCGCTCCAGGCGTTGAGTTCGGCCAGATACTCGTCATCGGCGGCGTGGTCCCAGACAGACTTCGCCACAATCGCGTTCAACTTGTCCGTGGCGTCGACTTGCCGCAGCGATACCCCGCAGCGGGCGGCCCGCGCCGCCATCAGGGCAACATCGCTTACCGGAACCGGCCAGAAGCTGTAGTGGCGCCGATCGGTTCGGCGCCTCGGTATCGCTGCGGCCAGGGTGATGTTCAGCTGGTCGGGGGTGTGGCGGGACACCTCCAGCGCGGCAAGGTGAGTCGGATCGGCCGGGTTCGGCAGACGAGCCACCTTGGCATGCCAGCCGACCGCCGCCAGCGCAATGACGCAGTGATTCAAGGCGGCGCCGCAACTCGAGATGAGGTCTCGCCCCTCCGGGTCGGTGTTGGGCAGCTGCAGGCTCGTGTCGGCGTACAAATGCAGCGTCGTTGCCCCAACCTGCCAACGCCACGGCTGGGTGTTGTGCACCGAGGGCGCGCGCGAGGCGAGGGTGAGAACAGTTCGGACCGTGCCGGCATCCGGGAAATGCGCATTCATGATTGCTGCTCCTTCGGCAAGTCGTCCTCCTCAACGATTGCGCAATCACATCGGCCATACGAGGGCATGGCGTCCCTGCAGCGAGGGACTTTGTGCCATTGTCGAAGCGGCCAACGCGCCATCAGCACGGCAGCACAGCGCAAACGCGCTAAGAATCGTCCTGCGCGAGGGTATCACCGCGACGTCGATGCCTTCTTGCAGCAGCGCACCCGCCGCGGGCGGCAACCAGCCCAGTGCGGCCATCGCCATGGCCAGCAGGGACAGGCCCATGCCAACGCTGGCGCTTTGAACCGCAATGCGCCGCGACCACCGAGCGATATCCATCGCGTCGGCCAACCGGTCGAGGCGGTCGGTGGTCAACACTATGTCGGCGGCCTCCGAAGACGCGGTGGCCCCACGTGCTCCCATCGCCACCCCAACCGTGGCCGCCGCCAGTGCAGGAGCATCGTTGACACCGTCGCCGACCATCACGGTCACTGCCCGTTGGGTTTCGGCGCGCACCGCGCTGAATTTGTCGGCCGGGCTCTGGTCGGCATAGACCTCGTCGAGGCCCAAAATGGCGGCCACCTCCCGAGTCGGCTCGGCTCGGTCGCCGGTGAGCAGGATCAGCCGGGTGAAGCCGGCCTGGCGTAACCGGTGCATGGTTCGTGGCGCCTGCCGGCGCAACGGATCCCGCAGCAACACCGCGCCCTGGGGTCGCCGTCCACACAGACCCACGCGATTGCCGCACCGTCGAGGCGGGCGCGGTTGACCGCGGCTCGCGCCCAAGGGCCGGTCGCCGTGTCGGCCGATAGCTTGCCGACCGTCAGGCGCCGCCCGTCGATGGTGGCACTGACACCGCGGCCCGGCTCCTCGACGACGTCTGCCGGCAGTGACAGCTGCAAACCGCGATTGAGCGCCTCGGTGACGATGGCTTCGGCAAGGACGTGCGGGGAAAGCTGGTCAACCGAGGCGGCCTGGCGCAGCAGCTCGGTCCCGCCGCTACCGGGTGCGCTCACCACGTCGACCACCGAGGGGCGCCCCATCGTCAACGTGCCGGTCTTGTCCATCATCAATGTCGTTGCGTGACCGAGGTTTTCCAGTGCGCCGCCACCGCGAATCACCACGCCCATGCGTGAGGCGCGGGACAGGCCGGAGACGATCGCGACCGGTGCTGCCAGCAGCAGCGGGCATGGCGTGGCGACCACCAGCACGGCAACGGCTCGCACCGCGGAGCCGCTGGCGAGCCATGACGCCGCGGCCAGCACCAGCGCCATCGGCAGAAACCAGGCCGCGTAACGGTCCGCCAACCGCACGATCGGCGCATTCTCGGCGCCGGCCTGCTGCGCCATCCGTACGATGCCCGCGTAGGTGCTCTCGTCCGCCGTCGCGCTCGCCCGAATCTCAAAGGCGCCGCCCGCATTGACCACACCACTGCGGACCGGTTCGCCGACACCACGTTCGACCTGCAGCGGCTCACCGGTCAGGGCCGACTCGTCCAGTACCGCCACCACATCGGCGATCCGGCCGTCCACCGGGACCACTTCACTCGGGCCCACGACCAGGATGTCGTTGACGACCACCTCCGCCAGCGGGATCTGGCTGACGTCGGATCCGGTGCGTCGCCGCGCAAACCGCGGCGCACGCTCCAGCAACAACCTCAGGTCCCGGGTGGCACGGCGTTGCACGGCCGCGTCGAGCGCACGCCCGCCCGCCAACATCACCGCAATCAAGGCACCGGCCAGGTATTCGTGGACCAGCAGGGTGCCGACCAGCGATAGGACCGCGATGATGTCCACGCCGACTTGACCCCGGCGCAACGCCAAAACGACCCAGGTCAGCGCCGGCACGACGGCCACCACGGTGGCCGCGATCCAGCAGCCGTCGGCCACCACCCGCGCATCGAAGAGCCAGGCGAGGCCACCGATGACCAACAAACCCACGGTGAGCACCACCAGGGTGGGTTCGATCAGCCAGCGCACCCGCAACATCCACCGGTGGGCCATCGTCGCAGTATCGCCAACCACCGGAAAATCCTATCGACACCAGCCATTTCTGAGTCCAGCACGCCGAGAGCCCAGGTGTGAGCAGATCGCCGTGCCAGCACAGTCGATCATTCCCGGACCGTGCTGGGCTAGGGCCGTAATACCCAGCCGGCCCGGGCCTTAGGACTTCGGGCGCGTGGCGCTGCGATACCTGTCAGTGGCTCAGCGGTGAACCGACCCGATGCAAGGTGCCATCAGGATCGACGTAGGCGAACTCCCGCAATCCGTAGGGCGTATCGTGCGGGGCATGAAAGTGGCCGCCGAGGTTTTCCACCGCTTGCCACTGCGTGTAGACCGAGTCGGCATCACCGACATAGAGGTAGACACTGGCAGAGGTGCTCAGCGGGTCATGGTCGGCCCACTCGGTGAGATGGATCGACACCTGCCCTCGGTCGACGAATCCATACCGGTCGGGACCTTCGTAGGCTCGAGCGGCGAAGCCCAGCGTGCGATACCGGGCCAGCGCCGCATCTAGACTCCGGACGGTCAAGATCGGCGCGATCGCAGTGAAGTCGATTTCAGCCACACCTCAGTGTGTCAGCTGCGTCCCGCACCGGATCTCGCCCCGGTTTTGCCTAATCGCGGCGACGGCCAAAAACCGGCGCGTAGAAGTACCAGAGTCCCGCGCGCGGGTGACCGTTGTGGTGTCACCATCGTTGGATGAGTGACGATCGAGTCCGGTACGCCCGCAATGGCGACGTGCACCTGGCGTACCGGGTGTTCGGGCAGTCCGGGCCGACGGTGATCTGGGTGCCGGGGTGGATGGTCAGCAACGTCGACACGATCGACGAACCAGGCAGTCCCTATGCGCCCGGCATCGAGCGCGCCTCCCAACAGGTCAGGCTGGTGGTGTGGGATAGACGTGGGACCGGCCTCTCGGACCCGGCGACGCATCTGCTCTCGCTGGACGAGCGCCTAGAAGATCTGCGTGCCATCGTCGATTCGGTGGGACTCGACCCAGCCGCACTCTGGGGTACCAGCGAGGGCGGCGCCGTGAGCATCTTGTTCGCCGCAACCTACCCGGACCGGGTGGGCTTGCTGAGCCTCTTCGGTACCGCCGCACGGTTTTCCCAAGATCTGCCGGACTTTCCCTGGGGATTCACCCCCGCTGAGGTGCAGTCGCAGCTCTGCGCGATCGAAGATGACTGGGGCCGAGGGGCATTGGCGGAACTGTTCTACGGTCAAGCGGCCGAGGTGCCCGGAATGCGAGAGCTATTCGGCAGGCTGCAACGGTCGGTGTCAAGCCCTTCGATGGCGAAACTGTGGTGGCAGGCCTTCATGGCGACCGACGCCCGTGCCGTGCTGGGTTCGATCCGCGTTCCCACATTGGTCCTGGCGCGCCCCGGTGATCAACTCGTACCCCTGGAATCCTCGGCGGCACTGGCGGCGGCAATTCCCAACGCTCAGTTTCGCCTCCTGCCGCCCGGTCCCCACACTCCGTTCGACATCATCGACGATCTGGCCCGGGAGGTGCTCGACTTCTTCACCGGGGAGTCGGGTGCGCCGGCCGACGAACGCGTGCTGAAGACCGTGCTGTTCACCGACATCGTGAGTTCCACCGAGAAGCTCAGCACCATGGGCGATACGGCATGGCGTCACCAGCTCAACGGCCATGACAGCGTGGTCGACAACCTACTGCTGCGCTACGGCGGCACCCGCGCCAAGCACACTGGCGACGGTGTTTTCGCGCTGTTTGATGCACCAACGAAGGCGGCTCGCTGCGCCCTGCAGCTGGTCCCGGCCCTTGCTGCCCTCAACATCGCGATCCGCGCCGGAATACATACGGGCGAGTGTGAGCGACGGGGCCAGGAGTGGAGCGGCATGGCGGTACACATCGGCGCCCGCATCGGCGCGCTGGCCGATGCCGGCGAAGTGTTCGCCAGCCGCACCGTGCGCGATCTGACCGCCGGCTCCGGCCTGACCTTCGAAAGCCTTGGCCCCCAGCAACTCAAGGGCCTCCCCGAACAGATCGAAATCTATCGGGTCAGTGCGGCCTGATACCGCTTCGACCGCGGCGCCGGCGGCACCCAGCTCAACGATCTCTCACCCGTCCCCGGCCGGCTGGCCAGTCCGGTTCAGGGATACCCGCGCGGGCCCCGTCGACCCGCTCAACCGGCGCCAATCCTCGTACAGGAGTTTGCATCCCAGCCACCCGAAGACGAGCGGGAAAACGAAGTACTGATATTGGGTCCACGCCAGCACAAGCAGGGTATCGGCCACGCCGCCGGCCATGTTCTTGAAGCCCCCGAACACTTCGCTGAACGAGAAGATGAAGGTAGCCACCACCGGTTCTCCTGCTCCCAGGACTGGGATCAGGTACCGCATCGGCGAGCGTCTCTTGTTGAGCCGCCAAAACGCCAGCGCGCCGGCGATGTTGACGAAGGCATAGATCTCCAGGGTGAAGAACGTCGGATTGTGATTGACCGTACGAAGGTCAACCGAACCAAATGAGGCCAGGTCCCACCAGTACATGTGCAGGACGTTCTCGCGCAGCCACGGGGTGTAGGCGACGATATCGCCCAGGGTGTGCAGGTCGTGGAAAACAAACGGCGAAAAGATCACCCAGGGGATCTCCCAGAGCAGGTTGGTTATCGCGTAGGAAACCATCCACAACACCAGGCACTCGTGAAACAGCGCCATCCGCGGCCGCTTGCGCGCCCCGGGGAGCAGCAGCGGGATGAACCAACCGTTGAGCCAGATGCTGATGCCGTAAAGAGACGTTTTGGTGCTGGTCGTGAAGTCCAGCACGCCCAGGTAGAACAGCGCCGCAAAGATCGCGGTTGCGCCCCAGAAGATCGCGGTCCACACCGCGAACGCCCGCCACGTCGAGGAGCTGACTCGGCGCTCTTCGCCAGCGCCGGGCAAAAAGCGGTCGGTGGTGGGACTGGCCAGTGCGGTCATCCGCATCGCCCGGCCCGTCTCGTCGACCCCGTCGTCTGCTCCCGGGCGACACCGGCGCGTCCCCATTTGCCGCATTTCATGCCCTCACCACCGGCCCTTGCGTCTGTCGAAATATCGACATACCGTTCGATATTTTGACGGACACCGTAGACCCAGCCTCAGTTTCCAGTCAAGGCTCGTCCCCGCCCACCGAGCGGGTCATCGCGGTGCTGGAACTGCTCGGCCATAATTCGGCCAAGCAGTTCTCGCTGGCCGAAATCTGCCGCGGCCTCGGCATCAGCCGCGCCACCGGTCACGCCATCCTGACCACGCTGGCCGCGCGGGAGTGGGTGATCAGGGATCCCGAAACGTTTCGCTACAGCTGGGGGCCGGCCATCGCCGGATTGGACACGCCGACCACCGCACAGTTACACCGAGGCGATCTGCAAGAGCTGGCCGCCGCCACCGGCACCCAAGTGATGCTGGCCCGCCGGGAAGACGCCACGCTGGTTGTCATCGACACCGTCGGCGAGTGCCCGCGCGGACCGCGGATCTCGCGGGGTATGCGCACACCGTTCGTGGCTCCGATCGGACGAGACTATGTCGCCTGGTGGAGCCCGGATGCCCAGCAAGACTGGCTGCGGGCATTCGGGGCGCCAAACCCCCGGTTTCTGCAGCGAATGACATTAGTAATCAACCAGATTCAACGGCGCGGCTTCGTCGTCGAACGACTCACCCGGCAGTACGTTCGGGTCTACACGGCGTTGCGCGCGCTCAGCGCCGACGGCGAGGTCGATGAGATCACCACCCAATTGGCCCGCGCTTATGCCGACCTGGCCATCATCGACGTCTTGGATGAGGAGCTGACCAGCGGCGCCACCCACAGTGTCGCCACGATCTCGGCGCCGATCCGCGGGCCCGACGGTTCGGCCACCATGACCGTGATGGCCACGGTATTTGCCAACCTCGACGGCGCCGGCATTCGCAAGCTCGGCGAAAGACTGCGCCGCAGCGCACACGCCAACGAGCAACGCAGCGCGCGCTCTAGCGCGTGACCTGGCACGCACCAGACGACGTCGTCGGTCCGCTAATTCGCCGATGCCCAGATGACGCCCAGATTCTGTCGTCGCCAATTGGCTGTTTTGGCCGCCGGCCGGAGTTTGCAGGCGACATAATCTCCCGAGGAGTGGTCCGACGAGTCGCGGCGCGGAGAGGGCAGTCATGTCAAAGGCATTCCGGTTGCCGGTCATCATCCTGGCCGGTTGCGCGGTCATCGCCGGATGCGCATCCGGGCGGCCCGCACCACCGGCAGCATCTGCTCCGAGTTCGTCGACATCGGCCGTCAACCCGGCCACCCCGATGACGACGCGCACCGGCGCGAGCCCAACCACCACCGCACCGTGCGTCGGACTGTCGATATGCCCGCCCCCACCACCGGACACCGAGGGAAACCCGGCCTGCTTCTATTCCGACGGTTGGCAGCCCACTTCGTCCGGATCGGGTATCGAAGTGTGGTATTTCCATGAGCCGCAAGACATGTCGAAGTCCGGCAAGGTGACCGCGGTGGTGCGCAAGAAGGACGGCAGCAACGAGTCCCAAGAGGCCGTCATCGAAGCCGGCCAACAAGTGCATCGTTTCGAGTTTCCGACCGTCGACCAGTCCGCCGTCGACGAAGTGTTCCTCGACACCGGCAATAGCCGCTGCTTCGTCACCGGAGGAAGCAGTTGATCCGCGCACACCGGGCCACCAGATCGGCGGCATCGGTCATGCGCGATCCCCTTTGGGAGGTGGCGGGGGCGAACCGATGAGCGCCTGCATGGCCCGGTGCGCGCGCAGGACGATCGCCGCCCGGTCCGCTCCGCTGCCGCGGTGCACGTGTGCGGCGTTGTCACCGGCGATGACAACCGGACCGTTGGCCAGGTTGTCCAGACCCTCACGGGCTACGTCGGCCGGATCGGAAACCAAGATTCCCGGCGCATCGAAGTTCAGCCCGGCCCGCTGCATCGACGGCGTGCGGGTCACCCCCAGCACGAGTTCAAGCACATCCACCCCGGCTTCGCGCAGCTCTAGCCAGAGGCTTTCGGCGAACAGCCGGCTGAACGCCTTGGCACCGGCGTATGCCGACTGCCGCATCGCTCCGTAGGTGGCCGCCGTCGAACCGACCAGCAAGATGCCGCCGCGGCGGCGCGCCCGCATCGGCCGCCCGAAGTGGTGCACGAGTTCGAGCATCCGCGTCACGTTGAGGTCGATCACCCGACCCAGTTCGGTTAGCTCGGCATCGAGGAACTGTTCCCGGCAGGTGTTGGCGCCCGCGTTGTAGATCAACAAGCCGACCTCGAGGTCGGCCGTCTCGGAGCAGATCAGCGCAACCGCCTCGGGATCAACGAGATCCACGGCAATCGTGCGCACGTGCACGCCGGTCTCCCGGCAGCGTCGCGCCGTATCGGCCAGCGGCCCGGATGCGCGCGCGATCAGCACCAGATTCAGCCCGCCGCCAGCCAGCTGCCGGGCGAACTCGGCGCCTACCCCCTCCGAACCGCCGGCGATCACCACCCACGGACCGTATTTGGTCATGTCGGTCATGGTTGAACAGCGTGGCACTGGCAGCGCCCGCCCGGTCCACGTGGGGGACCAACTCCTTACAGTTGCCCTCATGAACACCGCCTTGGACATCACCACCAACGGACCGATCCGGACCTGGACGATCAACCTGCCCGATGTGGGCAACGCGATCACCGGAAGGGACTTCATCGCGGCATTCGAGGCCGCGGTCGACGACGCGAACATCGACACCAGCGTCCGCGCGGTCATTCTCACCGGGGCCGGCAAGATCTTTTCGGGGGGCGGCAACGTCAAGGAAATGGCCAACCGCGACGGGATGTTCGGCTTGGACGCGCTCGAACAGCGGCAGGCTTACACCGACGGAATCCAGCGCATTCCGCGCGCACTGGCCCGTCTCGAAGTCCCGCTCATCGGTGCGATCAACGGCGCGGCCATCGGCGCGGGCTGCGACCTGGCGATGATGTGTGACATCCGGATCGCATCGCAGCGAGCCTCGTTCGCGGAGAGCTTCGTCGCGCTCGGCATCATCCCCGGCGACGGCGGCACCTGGTTTCTGCAGCGTGCGATCGGCTACGAGCGCGCCGCGGAGATGACGCTGACCGGCGACCGCATCGATGCCGCAACGGCTCTCGAATGGGGCATGGTCAGCCGGGTGGTGCCCCACGACGATCTGCTGCCGCAGGCACAGGAGCTGGCCGAGCGGATCGTCAAGAACCCCGCGCACGCGTTGCGCATGGCCAAGCGACTGCTGCAAGAGTCCCGGTTCGGCTCGCTCGAGTCGACGCTGGGGATGGCCGCCGCCATGCAACCACTTGCCCATCGCGACCCCGAACACCAACAACGCATTGCGAAGTGGCGGACGCGCTGATGGCGCTGCCCCGGTTGGTGCCACCCGCGGGGGCCCTCGATTCCCCCCGGGCCGATGTCCTGCGCGGCGAGGTCCGCGCATTTCTTGCCGAGCAGTCCGCCGCCGGCGGGTTCACCCCCTCGGTTGATGCCTGGCTGTCGGCGTGGGATGAGGACTTCACCGCCGCGCTCGCCGACCGCGGCTGGTTGGGCATGACCGTGCCCGTCGAGTACGGCGGACACGGGCGCACGTTCCTGGAACGATTCGTCGTCACCGAAGAACTGCTGGCCGCCGGTGCACCCGTGGCCGCCCATTGGATAGCCGACCGTCAAATCGTGCCGGCACTGCTCAAGTACGGGACCGAACTGCAGAAGTCGCACTTCCTGCCTCGGATTGTGCGCGGTGAGTGCTTTTTCGGCATCGGCATGAGCGAGCCCGATTCCGGTTCCGATCTGGCCAGCGTGCGGACCCGGGCGGTACGCGGCGAGGGCGGTTGGCTGTTGTCGGGCACAAAGGTATGGACCTCGGGGGCACACCGCGCCCACGCGTTCATCGTGCTCGCGCGCACCGCGCCGGTGGACCCCGACCACAGGCATGCCGGGCTAAGTCAATTCATCGTCGACCTACGCGGGCCGGGGGTCCAGACCCGGCCGATCATCTCCATGAATGGCGCCCACCACTTCAACGAGGTGATCCTCGACAACGCCCATGTACCCGACGAGATGGTGTTCGGGGCAATCGGCAACGGCTGGACGCAGGTGACATCGGAACTCAGCTTCGAGCGCAGTGGACCAGAGCGCTTCCTGTCCACCTTCGTATTGCTGGCTGCTACCGCCGAAAACATGGCCGAGCAACGCTTTACCCGCGACCAGCAGCTCGGGCGACTGGTGGCGCGCATCGCCGGCCTGCACCAGATGTCCGCCGCGGTGGCTGGCGCACTTGAGCGCAACGATCCCGCCGACCTACCTGCGGCGGTGGTCAAGGTGCTGGGCAGCAGCACCGAGGGCCACATAGCCGAACTCGCCGACCTGGCCGACTCGACCGACCTGGCCGACTCGGGCGCCCCGCACCGCCCGCGCGATCCCGAGTTCGCCGCCCTGGTCACCGCGGCGCTGGACCAGCGGCCGGGCTTCACCCTGCGTGGCGGAACCAACGAAGTGCTGCGCGGTGTCATCGCGCGGGGATTGGGACTGCGATGAGCGCCACCGTGCACACCGTCGACCCCGCCCTGGTGAACATGATGGAGGCGGTCTTCGCCCAGTACCGCACGTCGCATCCCCCCACCGAGGCAAGCCGGCGCGATCCGGCGCTGTGGCAGCGACTCGAGCAGCTTGGCCTGGCCCGTCTCACCGGTGCGGAAGACAGCGGCGGCAACGGGGCCAGCTGGTATGAGGCGGCCGAGTTGCTAGCTGCAGCGGTACGCAACGCGGTGCGAATTCCGTTGGCCGAACATGATCTGTTGGCTTGCTGGTTGCTCGATGCCCATGACATGGGCGCCGACGCCGCGGTAAAAACGGTGTGTCTACTCGACGCCGATGGGGTCGCTACCGAGGTTCCATGGGCCTCTCACGCCGACCGCATCGTGGTGATCAGGCAATCGGCTGGCGAATACCGCCTTGCCGACGTAGATGCGCAGACACTCACTATCACTCCCGGCGCCAACATGATCGGCGAACCGCGTAACACGGTCCGTGCCGACCATCTCGACCTTCGGGGTGTGCCCACCACCGGAGCCGTGGTTTCAACGCTGAAGTTCAAGTCGGCACTGGTGCGGGCGATCCAGGTCTGCGCGGCGCTGGACCAGATTCTGCATCTGTCGGTTGAGCACGTGAGCTCACGCGTCCAGTTCGGCCGTCCGCTGGCCAAGTTCCAGGCGGTACAGAATCTAATCGCCGACATCGCCGCCGAGACCGCGCTGGCCAGGGCAGCGACCGAGGCCGCACTCACCAAGGCCGTCACCAGTCAATGGTCGGCGCAGAACTTGGACTTTCTTGTCGCGGTTGCCCGCTCGTGCGTGGGCCACGCCGTCTCGGTCGTGGTGCGCAACGCCCACCAGGTGCATGGCGCCATCGGCACCACCGAAGAGCACCGGCTGCACGAATTCACGCGCGCGGCATTGGCTTGGCGTTCGGAGTTCGGCTCGGTCCACTATTGGGACGAGCAGGTGACCAAGGCCGCACTGCACGCGGGCGGCTCCGGGTTGTGGGGTCTGATTACCGGGTAGCCGGGCCGGAGCGCTACCGCACCACAACGGTGCTCGGTGTTCGCGGTGCACCCAAGATGTGCCGGTGAGACGGCGGGTGGCGTCCGCCCTCGTCGGTGATGCCGTAGCGCTCGGCAAGCTCGGCGCCGATCACGGTTTGTCCGCTCAGCTCGCCCAGAGCGGGATCCCGATACAGCGCATCGATCAAATAGCCGGTGAATTCTGGGGTTTCGGCGTGCTCAGCGGTCTTGGCGAGCGTGCGCTGACCGTCTGGGTGTTGCCCGAATGCGCCTCGCAGCTTCTCGGTCAGCAGGATGCCCATCCAGATCGACACCGTTGCGACGCCGGTGTCATGAAAGTCCACCGCCATGTCGGCGGCCATCTTGTCGATACCGGCCTTCTGCGCCCCGTACGCCGGGCCGTGCATGTAACACACCGACCCCGGTGACGAGGTGAAGGCGATCAGGCCGCGGCCGCCGGCCACCAGAAGCGGTGCGGCATACCAGGATGCGACATAAGAGGACCGCAGACCGACATCGAGTACGTCGGCCAGCGCAAGCGGCTTCTCCCAG
Organism: Mycobacterium liflandii; assembly: GCF_022354805.1. Lineage (NCBI taxonomy): Bacteria > Bacillati > Actinomycetota > Actinomycetes > Mycobacteriales > Mycobacteriaceae > Mycobacterium > Mycobacterium liflandii. Next base: position 4,544,612 of record NZ_CP023138.1, read on the forward strand.
AACGGCTTGGGGTCGACCAAGTCATCGGAGATCGCCGCGGCATTGTTGACCAGCAGATCAAGGCGGCCCGATTCCTGCTGCACCCGCTCAAACAGCGCGGCGGTGGCCGTGTCATCGCGATGGTCGACCCGGACCGCGACTCCCCCGGGCGGCGCGTCGGCGACGCTGCGGCTCGTCGCATACACCCGCCAGCCCCGCGCGGCCAGAGCCGCCGCGATACCACGCCCGGCCCCACGGCTCGCCCCGGTCACCACCGCAACCAACGCCTCGTCACTCATCACGGTCCCGAATCTTCACTGAATCACGCACTGGAACAACATTTTTCAGTCTAGGACTGACCCGCATCCAGCACCCCGGCCGGAGCGGATGCGCCCCGGGCAATGACGACCGGTATCGAGGTAGCCGCGTCGGTGCGCAGGATCGTGTGCACGATGTTGACCAAGTCCTCGACCGGCATCAACTTGCCTGGCATGCAGCCACGCGCCAGCCAAAGCGGATAGGCCTTCATAGCTAGCTCTCTATCCCAGCCGATGTTCATGCCGGTCTGAGCATCACCCTCGCCGCCGGCGCACTCTCCGACGATGACGCAGGTGAACCCGATTTCCGGGTGTTCGGCTCGCCACGCCTCCACGAGTCGTTCCAGTGCCGCCTTGCTGACGCCGTAGGCACCCAGGCCAGGCCATGGGGGCGCGTGGCTGCCCGCGTCCGAGGAGAGATAGACCGCCTTGCCCGCGGCGGCCCTCAGGTGCGGCAACGCCGCCGCCGTCGCGAGCGACGCGCCTATGACGTTAGTGTCAAAGACCCGCCGCCAGGTGTCGGCGTCGGTTTCGGCCACCCGAACGAGGGGGCTGATGGCGGGGGCGTAGACGAGGTTGTCGATCCCCCCAAGCGCGTCGGCCGCCGCGGCGAGCGCCGATCGGCACGACGCTTCATCGGTAACGTCGCATTCGACGGCGACGGTCCCCGGCCCCGCTTCCTTGGCGGCGGCCTCCGTTCGCTCGCGCCGCCGGGCCAGAAGTGCGACATGATCGCCACGCCGCGCAAGTCCAACACCAATGCAGCGCCCCAGCCCGCTCGAGGCTCCGATCACCACGGTCTTTGACATAACCCGCCTTCACCAGCCGATGTCACTCCCCCCGGCGCCATGGCCTGGAAGGATGCCAGCGCGATTCCCTTCGATCCACGGCGCGCAAGGTCGCATCGACGCTGCGCGAAGAGCCCCGCGCAAGCCACAGCGTATCGACCGTACCCGGACCGCGTAAGGTGTTCGGTGGCCCGAAGATCGCCGACGTCTACTCGGTGGCCGCTTGCAGCACCACGCTGCTGCGCGCGTCAACGACGATCGTGGCCGCCGCCGGCAGAGCCCCGGCCGAAGTCGCTGTTGCGGCAGCGGTAGCGACCACAACCCGCCAACCGCTGCCGAACTCCACCGGCGGGAGGGTGAAGTCGATGGGCTCGAAGTGAGCGTTGAAACACAGGATGAACGAGTCATCGAGGACTCGGTGGCCACTCATGTCCCGGTCGGCGATGCCCTGACCATTGAGGAAAACGGCGATCGACTTGGCGAAACCGACCCCCCAGTCCTCGTCAGCCATCTCTGATCCATCCGCGGCGAACCAAGCGATGTCGGGCAGCCCCGCTTCGCCACGGCGACCGACCGGCTTTCCGTTGAAGAAGCGCCGCCTACGGAATAGCGGGTGGTTGGCACGTAGTGCGGACACCGCATGGGTGAACTCCAGCAGGCCGGTATCGACGTCGGACCAGTCGATCTAGGTGAGCACGCTGTCCTGGCAGTATCCGTTGTTGTTCCCGTATTGGGTACGCCCGAGCTCGTCACCGTGCGAAATCATCGGGACACCCTGCGACAGCATCAGAGTAGCGATGAGGTTGCGCTGCTGACGGGCCCGCAGCGCATTGATCGCGGGGTCATCGGTGGGCCCTTCCACACCGCAGTTCCACGAGCGGTTATGGCCCTCGCCGTCGTCGTTGTCCTCCCCGTTGGCCTCGTTGTGTTTGTCGTTGTAGGACACCAGGTCGCGCAGTGTGAACCCGTCATGGGCGGTGACGAAGTTGATCGAAGCAACCGGCCTTCGCCCGGTGTGCTCGTAGAGGTCGGCCGATCCGGACAATCGGTAGGCGAACTCATCGAGCGTGGCCGGCTCACCGCGCCAGAAGTCCCGAACGGTGTCGCGGTACTTGCCGTTCCACTCCGTCCACTGCGGCGGAAAGTTGCCCACCTGATAGCCGCCGGGGCCCACATCCCACGGCTCGGCGATGAGCTTGACCTGGCTGACGGTTGGATCCTGTTGCACGAGTTCGAAAAACGTCGCCAACCGATCGACCTCATAGAACTCGCGCCCCAGGGTAGCCGCCAGATCGAACCGGAAGCCATCAACATGCATCTCGGTGACCCAGTAGCGCAACGAATCCATGATCAGCTGCAGCGAGTGCGGATGGCTGACATTGAAGCTGTTGCCGGTTCCGGTGTGATCCACGTAGTAACGCATGTCATCATCGACCAGCCGGTAGTAGGCGGCGTTGTCGATACCACGCATAGAGAGCGTGGGCCCCAGATGGTTGCCCTCGGCGGTGTGGTTGTAGACGACATCGAGGATCACCTCGATGTTCGCCTCGTGCAGGGCGCGCACCATCGCCTTGAACTCCTGAACCTGGCCCCCTGGCAGCATGGCGCTGGAATATTTCGGGTCGGGCGCAAAGAACGAGATCGTGTTGTAGCCCCAGTAATTCGAGAGATTCTTGTCGGCCAACGTCGAGTCGTTGGCGAAACGGTGTACCGGCATCAGCTCGATCGCGGTGACACCGATGCTTTTGAGGTGGTCGATGATTGCCGGGTGCGCCACCGCGGCATAGGTGCCACGTAGCTGTTCGGGTATGTCCGGATGGGTCTGTGTCAGGCCTTTCACGTGTGCTTCGTAGATGACCGTGTCGGCGTAGTGGTGGTCGGGGGGCCGATCGTTTGCCCAGTCGAAATAGGGATTGATCACCACCGCTTTGGGCATGCTGGCCGCGGAGTCCTCGTCATTGCGGCTCTCGGGGTCACCGAAGGTATAGTCGAACAGCGACTGGTTCCAGGCGAATGTGCCTTCGATCGCCTTCGAATAAGGGTCCAGCAGCAGCTTGTTCGGATTGCACCGGTGCCCGGCGCGGGGATCGTGGGGACCGTGGATGCGGTATCCGTAACGCTGGCCGGGGTCGATGGCCGGCACATACGCGTGCCAGACGAACCCGTCAACCTCAGGCAGTTCGACCCGGCTCTCCGTGTCGTCCGCATCGAACAGACACAGCTCGATCCGCTCAGCGACTTCGCTGAAGATCGCGAAATTCGTACCCATACCGTCATACGTCGCGCCCAGCGGGTAGGCCCGGCCCGGCCAGACCTCACCGGTGGGTGTGGGAGCAACGGCGGTGCCAGCCATGGCGAACTTGATACCCGATCGGCGTCGCGGTCAAACGGCGCGACGGCCCGGTGGGCACCGCACGATCAGGCAGTTTGAACAAATCTAGAAATTTATCTATTGATTGTACAACTCCTCTGATATGTTCAAAACATGCCAGCGGTCGCCCCTCCGGTGCGCTGGCCGCACTACCTGGATCAGGGCAGTGACCACACTGAGAAAGGATCGTCATGACGTCCGTGGCGCAACCAAAGTCGGAAAATCCGGTCCAGCAATGGCGAGACCGGAAGCGATACCTGTGGCTGGTGGGATTGGTGCTGCCGACGGCATTGCCGGCAAGCCTCGCGCTGGCATGGGTGTTCGGCAAGCTCGGCTGGACCGCCGTCACTCCGGTGTTGTGGTGGATCGGACCGTTCCTGCTCTACCTGCTGCTACCGGCCCTGGATGTGTTCTTCGGCCCAGACGGCGAGAACCCTCCTGACGAAGTGATGGAGCGCCTGGAGAACGACAAGTACTACCGCTACTGCACCTACGCCTTCATTCCGCTGCAGATGGTCAGCCTCGTCTTGGCCTGCTACCTGTGGTCGGCCGACAACTTGAGCTGGCTGGGACTGGGCGCAGGACTGGGCCTGATCTCCAAGATCGGTCTCACCATGACCATCGGAGTCGTCGGCGGGGTGGGCATCAACACCGCCCACGAATTGGGACACAAACGCGAGAACCTGGAGCGGTGGCTGTCCAAGATCACCCTCGCCCAGACCCTGTATGGCCACTTCTACATCGAGCACAACCGCGGCCACCACGTCCGCGTCTCCACCCCGGAGGACCCGGCCAGCGCACGGTTCGGTGAAAGCTTCTGGATGTTCCTCCCGCGCAGCATGTTCGGCTCGCTCAAGTCCGCATGGGAGCTGGAAAAGAGCCGCATGCAACGCATCAACAAGCCCACCCTGAGCATGCGCAACGATGTGCTCAACGCCTGGATCATGTCGGTGGTTCTGTTCGGCGCGCTGACCGCCGTGTTCGGCTGGCAGGTGCTGCCATTCCTGATCATTCAGGGACTGTTCGGCGCATCACTGTTGGAGTCGGTCAACTACCTCGAACACTATGGGCTGCTGCGGCAGCGCACCGCTTCGGGGCGCTACGAACGCTGCGCACCCGTGCACAGCTGGAACTCCGACCACATCGTCACCAACATCTTCCTGTACCACCTGCAGCGGCACAGCGACCACCACGCCAATCCCCTACGCCGCTACCAGACGCTGCGCAGCATGGACGGCGCCCCCAACCTGCCCAGCGGCTATGCCACGTTGATCACGCTGACCTACTTCCCGCCGCTGTGGCGGAAGCTGATGGACCACCGCGTCATTGAGCACTACGACGGCGACATCACCAAGGTCAACATCGATCCGCGCAAGCGCGACAAGATCCTCGCCACCTACGGTGTCCGGTGATGGCCGCTTACCACTGCCCGGTGTGCGACTACGTCTACGATGAAGCTGTCGGTGCCCCGCGCGAGGGGTATCCGGCGGGCACCAGCTGGGCCGATGTCGATGAAACTTGGAACTGCCCAGACTGCGGCGTCCGGGAGAAGATCGACTTCCAGCTACAGGAGGCCTGACATGTCAACCGATTTCAAGCTGTATCGCTGCGTGCAGTGCGGGTTTGAGTATGACGAGGCACAAGGTTGGCCCGAAGACGGCATAGCCCCGGGAACACATTGGGACGACATTCCCGACGACTGGAGCTGCCCGGACTGCGGCGCCGCAAAGTCGGACTTCGAGATGATCGAAGTCAGCCGGACCTAGCACCATCAGCCCACCGGATATGGCCATGCGGACATGTATGGCCATATCCCCAGATAGCAACCTTCAGTAGCCATTTCGGTTGTCTCGGTTGTCACAACCGGCCCGCGAGGACCTACCGGAGTTAATTCGGGCGGGACCGTCGTCGTCGACATTCTCGCAAATGCACGGGCGGCGCCTACCCAAAACAACATTGTGGACCGAAAGTCGAAGGCACTATCAATGCGCACTAATCTCAGCTACATGGTCGACCCCGAGCATCGAACCCGCAATCCGTATCGCAGCACCGCTGCGAATCTGATGCATAACGGGGTTCTCGACGCGATGCACGGGTTGCTGCTGGTCAAGAAATGGTCGTCGATCACCATGGCCGATGTGGCTTCCGCCGCAGGCATCAGCAGGGGCACCCTCTACAACGAATTCCAGTCGCGCCGGGGCCTGGCGCGCCACTACGCCCTGCGCCTGACCGACAGCATCGTCACCGGAATGCAAGCGGCGATCAGCGAAAACCACGGCAACGGCTACAGCGCTATGCAGACCGTGTTCAGTGATTTCTTCCACCGCGTCGCCAACGACCCCCTAGCCCAGGTGCTGCGAACTGAAGACGCACCCAACGACATTCTGCGTTTGATCACCGTCGAGAGTCAGTTCCTGGTCGATCATGCCACCGAACAGCTGTCCCAGACCTTCCAGCACAGCTGGGTAAACGCCAACGAATACGACGCGGCGGTGATGGGCCAGGCGGTGGTACGGGCTGCCCTGAGCTACCTCGCCCTGCCCCCGAGTGATGCCGATGAGGCCGCCAAAGGGATGGCGCACCTGCTCGCGCCCTACATCGACTCAGTCAATAGGGCGCGCTGACGGCACTCGCCGTCGCCGCGAGCGTGCGTGTCTGCACGAAGACACGCCGTGCTGACCGGCATTCTGCGCACCCTCACCGCCCAGACGCAGGGAGACCGCTCAGTACCGTGTGAACCATAAAACACCTCGAGGTCGACGGAATCGGAAATGTCAGCCGGATCGGGCTGGGCACCTGGCAGTTCGGCTCACGCGAGTGGGGTTATGGGGACCGGTACGCCTCCGGCGCCGCCCGCGACATCGTCGCGCGCGCTCGTGCGCTGGGAGTCACCCTGTTCGACACCGCCGAGGTCTACGGACTGGGCAAGAGTGAGCGGATTCTCGGCGAGGCACTCGGCGACGAGCGCGCCGAAGTGGTCGTAGCCAGCAAGATCATGCCCGTGGCGCCGTTTCCGGCGGTGGTCAAGCAGCGCGAACGGGCCAGTGCCCGCAGGTTGCAGCTCGACCGCATCCCGCTATATCAGATCCACCAGCCCAACCCGGTGGTCCCCGATTCGGTGATCATACCGGGCATGCGCGAGCTCCTCGACACCGGCAGGATCGGAGCGGCCGGCGTCTCCAACTACTCGTTGGCGCGCTGGAAGAAAGCGGACGCCGCACTCGGGCGCCCCGTCGTCAGCAACCAGGTGCATTTCTCGCTGGCGCATCCCGGTCCGCTCGATGACCTGGTTCCCTTCGCCGAACGGGAGAACCGCATCATCATCGCCTACAGCCCACTGGCGCAGGGGCTGCTGGGCGGCAAATACGGTGTGGACAACCGGCCGGCCGGTGTTCGGGCCGTCAACCCACTGTTCGGCACGGAGAACCTGCGCCGGATCGAGCCGCTGCTGCAGACGCTTCGCGCCGTCGCCACTGACGTCGACGCAAAGCCCGACCAGGTGGCGCTGGCATGGTTGATCAGCCTGCCCGGCGTGGTCGCCATCCCGGGAGCGTCCAGCGTGGAGCAACTCGAGTTCAATGTTGCCGCAGCCGACATCGAACTCAGCGCGGACGCGCGTGCCGCACTAACCGAGGCGGCCAGGGCTTTTCACCCCGTGTCGGCCCGGCGATTCCTCACCGACACGGTCCGCGAGAAGCTGGGCCGGCGTTAGTTACAGCGTTCGCATCAGACGATCCGCCAACAGCTCGGCGAACCGGGCCGGATCGTCTGGCGCACCGCCTTCGGCAAGAAGCGCTGTGCCGTAGAGCAGCTCCGCGGTTTCACTGACCGCCTCCTTCTTGGCATCGTCGTCAGCGCTCGCCTGCGCCTGGCGCAGACCGATCACCAGCGGATGGGTGGGGTTGAGTTCCAGCGTTCTCTTGCCGACCGGAACGTCTTGCCCGGTGGCCCGGTAGATGCGGGCAAGCGCGGGAGTGATGCCGAACGTGTCGGTGATCAGGCAAGCCGGCGACTCGGTCAGGCGGGTGGACAACCGCACTTCCTTGACCTGTTCGCCCAACGTCTCCTTGAGCCAGCCCAGCAGGTCGGCGAACTCCTTCTGCTGCTCTTCGCGCTCGGCCTCGCTCCCTTCGCCGTCGGAGTCCAGGTCTACCTCGCCCTTGGCGACCGACTGCAGCGGCTTTCCATCGAACTCGTTGACCACTCCCACCCATACTTCGTCGACCGGTTCGGTGAGCAGCAGCACCTCATAGCCCTTGGCCCGGAAGGCCTCCAGGTGCGGCGACTTGAGGATCTGCTGTCGCGAATCCCCGGTCGCGAAGAAGATCTGCGTCTGGCCTTCCTTCATGCGCTCCACGTAGCCGGCCAGGGTGGTGGGTTCCTCTTCGCTGTGGGTCGAGGCGAAGGAGGAGATCTCCAACAGCGTCTCGCGGTTGTCGAAGTCGGCCAGCAGCCCTTCCTTGACGACCTTGCCGAACTGGGTCCAGAAGGTGCGGTAGTCCTCGGGCCGCTCGGACTGCAGATCCTTGATGGTGGACAGGACCTTCTTGGTCAGCCGTCGGCGAATCGCCTTGATCTGGCGATCCTGCTGCAGAATTTCGCGAGACACGTTCAGTGACATGTCCTGTGCGTCGACGACACCCTTGACAAAGCGCAGGTACTCGGGCATCAGCTGGTCGCAGTCGCCCATGATGAATACGCGCTTGACATACAGCTGAATACCGAAGACCGCATCCCGATTGAACAGGTCATGCTGGGCGTGCGAGGGAATGAAGAGCAGCGCCTGGTACTCGAAGGTACCTTCGGCCTTCATGGCGATGACCTCCATCGGGTCATCCCAGGCATGCGCGATGTGCTTGTAGAACTCGTTGTACTCGTCGGCGGAGACCTCGTCCTTGGGCCTGGCCCACAACGCCTTCATCGAGTTGAGCGTCTCGGTTTCGAGGACCACGGTCTCCTCGCCGGGCTCCTCACCCTCTTCGTGAGGGGCCGGGACGCGCTTCTCCACCTCCATGCGAATCGGCCAGGCGATGAAGTCTGAGTACTTCTTGATCAGATGCCGTAGCTTCCAATCCGCCGTGTAGTCATACAGCTCGTCCTCGGCGTCTTCGGGCTTGAGGTGCAATGTGACCGAGGTCCCCTGCGGAGCACCCTCGACGGATTCGATCGTGTAGGTGCCCTCTCCGCTGGACTCCCACTTGGTGGCCTCGCTCTCCCCGGCCTTGCGGGTGAGCAGTTCGACCTTGTCGGCGACCATGAACGATGAGTAGAACCCGATGCCGAATTGGCCGATCAGCTCCTCGGAGGCTGCGTCGTTCTTGGCCTCCCGCAGCTGCGCGCGCAGCTCGGCGGTGCCCGACTTGGCCAGGGTGCCGATCAGGTCCACGACCTCCGCCCGGGTCATTCCGATGCCGTTGTCGCGCACCGTCAGTGTCCGCGCGCCCTTGTCGGCCTCGATCTCGATGTGCAGGTCCGAGGTGTCGACTTCGAGGTCCTTGTTCCGGAAGGCCTCAATTCGCAGCTTGTCCAGCGCATCGGAGGCGTTGGAGATCAGCTCCCGCAGAAATGAGTCCTTGTTGGAGTAGACCGAGTGGATCATCAGATCCAGCAGCTGCCGGGCCTCCGCCTGAAACTCCAGCTGCTCGACACGCGCGTTCATGAGATTCCTTCCGACGACATGGCGTCTCGATTTTAGCGAGATGGTTGAAAACACACGTCACGGGGGTCACCGAGCGAGGCCGCTGAGGTCGGTGCAGCCCCTGCGCCCAGCCGAACACTTTGCGGCAATGTTCGAGGTAGAACCGCCTTCGGTGTGGCATTCTGCGTTAGTGGCCGCTGATCTGGGGGTCCACCTTCGGGGATCGTGACGTTCCTGTTCACCGATGTTGAGGGCTCCACCCGCCGGTGGGAGTCCGACCCCGATCGGATGCGGGCCGCCCTCGCGGCCCATGATGCGGTGCTCACACGGACGATCCAGATGCACCGGGGCTGGTTGTTCAAGCACACGGGCGACGGCGTCTGCGCCGCGTTCGCGTCGCCGAGATCCGCCGTCGATGCCGCCGTCGATGCACAGCGAGCACTCGAGTTGCCGGTGCGGATGGGGCTGGCGACCGGCGAAGCCGAGCCGCATGACGCGGACTACTTCGGTGCGGTGCTCAATCGCGCCGCGCGGGTGATGGCGACCGGCCACGGTGGCCAGATCCTGCTGACCGACTCAACAGCAAATCTGATCAGCGGAGTGGACTTGCTAGATCTCGGGTCACGCCGGTTGCGGGATCTGCCTGCCCCGGTGCGGGTGTTCCAGGTTCGGGGACCGGGCCTGCGCACCGATTTCCCCGCCTTGCGGGCACCGGATACAAGTCCTGGCAACCTGCGGCCCGCGCTGACCAGCTTCGTCGCTCGTGCGGCGGAGATCGGCCAGGTACAGACGGCGTTGCAGGTCCATCGGTTGGTGACGTTGACCGGGGTCGGTGGTGTCGGCAAGACTCGGCTGGCGCTGGAGGTCGCAACACGTGCAGGGCTCCGGCGTTGTTGATTAGCAGGCTTGTGAGCTGGGTTGATGATCTTTGGTGCCGCGCTATTGGGGCCGGAGTGTAGGCACGGGCTATCTGGAGAACGATCGAGTTGGTTACTGTTCGTCGTTGGTCTGGAGTTGCCCGTGCCTACCGTTTCAGTATTGCCTGTGTCGTCGGTTCCAGAGGTGTTCGACCGCTGGAGTCCTGGTGAGCGCAGCGAGCTCATCGGATCGGAGTTTCTCGATGTGTTGGCCTCGGTGCCAGACCCGAGGGACCCACGCGGTCGGAGGTATTCGCTGATGGCTTTGTTGGCGATCGCGGTTCTGGCCACTGCCGCGGGGATGCGCGGCTATGCTGGTTTTGCCACATGGGCGGCCACCGCTCCCGATGATGTGTTGGCCTAATTAGGGGTCCGGTTCCGGCGGCCCAGTGAGAAGACCTTCCGCGCTGTTTTGTCTCGGCTAGACCCCGCCGACCTCAACGCCAGGATGGGCAGTTACTTCACTGCACACGTGGCCAGCAGCGACCCCAGTGGATTGGTGCCGATCGCGTTGGACGGCAAGATGCTGCGTGGTGCTTTACGCGCCAAAGCGACAGCCACGCATCTCGTGTCGGTGTTCGCCCACCGTGCCCGATTGGTGCTCGGTCAACTCGCTGTCGCCGAGAAAAGCAATGAAATTCCCTGAGTACGTGCCCTGCTCACGCTGCTGCCGGGTAGCTTGCGGTGGCTGGTCACCGTGGATGCGATGCATACCCAGGTCGTCACCGCGAAGTTGATCTGCGCCACCTTGAAGTCGCACTACCTGATGATCGTCAAGTCCAACCAAGCCAAAATACTTGCGCGTATCACCGCGCTGCCCTGGGCCGAGGTGCCCGCAGCCGCTACCGACGACTCCCGCGGCCACGGCCGTGTCGAGACCCGCACCCTGCAAATCATCACCGCTGCACGAGGAATCGGCTTCCCCTACGCAAAACAAATCATCCGGATTACTCGTGAACGCTTGATCACCGCCACCGACCAGCGCAGCGTGGAGGTGGTCTATGCCATCTGCAGCCTGCCGTTCGAGCACGCCCGCCCTACCGCGATCATGACCTGGATGCGTCAACACTGGGGAATCGAGAACAGCCTGCACTGGATACGCGACGTCACCTTCGACGAAGACCGTCAAAGGGCACATACCGGAAACGGCGCACAGGTCCTAGCAACGCTACGCAACACCGCCATCAATCTGCACCGCCTCAACGGCGCCGACAACATCGCCGAAGCCTGCCGGATCACCGCTTTGACCGCCAACCGCCGCCTAGACCTCCTCAATCCACAATTCCCCAGCTCACAAGCCTGCTAATCAACAACGCCGGAGCCCTGGCAACACGTGTTGCTGATGAATTCCCGGATGGCGTTTGGCTTTTCGAACTGGCCGCCGTTTCCGATCCGGCCGCGGTGCCCGACGCGGTGGCCGCCGTGCTGGGGATTACCCAACAAGCGGGAAAGACCGTAACCCAGAGCGTGGCCACGGCGCTGGAAGGACGGGTCCGGCTCTTGGTGTTCGACAATTGCGAGCACCTGCGTGACGCGGCGGCCGACCTGATCGAAGCCATCCTCGCCGGTTCGACGACCGTGCGGATCCTGGCGACCAGTCGCGAGCGGCTGGAGGTGCCTGACGAGCAGCTGTGGTCGGTGCCGTCGCTGGATGTCGGTGGCGGCGTGGTGTCCGCTGCCGGCACCCTCTTCGGCGAACGCGCCCAAAGTGTTGCCCCCGGCTTCGCACCGACCGATGCCCAGGATGCGGCCGCGATCGCCGAAATCTGCCGGCGTCTTGACGGAATCCCGCTGGCCATCGAGCTGGCCGCCTCCCGCATGGCGTCGATGACCCCGATCGAGGTGCGTGATCGGCTCGATCACCGCTTCCGCTTGCTGGTCGGATCTCGGCGCGGCCTGGGACGTCACCAAACGCTGCGTCACGCCGTTGCGTGGTCTTACGACCATCTCAGCGACGCGGAAAAGGTTCTGCTAGAGCGTTGCTCGGTGTTCGCCGGTGGTTTCGATCTGCAAAGCGCCTGCGCGGTAGCCGGATCCGCCGATACTCACGACGACTACGAGGTGCTGGACTTGCTGGATGCGTTGGTGGGCAAGTCCCTGCTCATCGTCGACCGGCTTTCGGGGCGATCACGGTTTTCGATGCTGGAGACCATCCGCGAGTTCGCCGAGGAGCAACTGGTCACCCGCGGGCAGGCACTGGCCGCTCGAACGGCGCATGCCCGCCACTTCGCCCAGCGGTTGCCCGACGTGGCGGCGGTGTGGGACAGCCCCCGGCAACCTGAGGCCTACACGTGGCTCACCGCCGAACTCGCCAATCTGCGCCTGGCCTTTCGCTGGACCGCCGACAACAATGACCTCGACGATGCCGCGAGCATCGCCACCTGGGTGGGATTTCTCGGCTTTTTTGTGAACAGATTTGAGCCGCTGACGTGGGTCGAGGAAGCGATCGAACGAGCGGTCGATCATCCCAAGCTCGCGTTCCTGCACGTGCTGGCATCACAGTGCTATACGACGGGGCGCGTCCAAGAAGCCATCCGCTACGCCGATGAGGCCGCCCGGTTGCTGGCCACCGACCGCTACGAGGTGCCATTCGGCATCGAGGGGTGGCCATCCGGTGCGTATACCAGCAGCGGGCACCCTGAACAGTCGGTCGAGTTGTGCCGCACCCAGCTCGCGCTCGGTCACGACACGCACACACTCACCCTGGGATGTCTGGTGCTGGCCTTGACGATCAAGGGTCAATGCGACGAAGCCGAGCAGCTGGCCGATGCGCTGATCGAGTCCGCCGAAGCCACCCGCAACCCCGCGGCGCTGTGTTACGCCCTACTTGCCTATGGATTCACCTTCCGCGACACCAACCCCGCCAGCGCCCTTGCCGCCATGCGCCGTGGTTTGCGGATCGCCCAGGACACCGGTAACCGCAACAGCGAGACGCACCTAGCCGCCGTATTGTGCCGCGTCGAGGCCAAATATGGTGATCCATTGTCCGCGCTCGACCACTTCACATTGGCGATTCATAATCACCACGAGGCCGGAAACATCACCCTGATCAGCACACCGCTGGCCGTACTGGCAGCGTTCTTCGATCGGCTTGGCCGCTACGAGGCGGCTGCCACCATCGCAGGTTTCGCATTTCACCCCATTACCGAGGCGTCGTTCCCGGAGCTCAGAACAACCATCTCGCACCTGCGCGATGCACTTGGAGACCACGCCTATGAATCGTTCTCCCAGAGCGGTGCCGCCATGACCACCGCCGCCATGGCGACCTATGCGTATCACCAAATCGACCACGCCAGAACGGAACTCCAAGCACGGTGAGTGGGGCGCCCAGGCAAAGAAGGTCGGCTATGACAGGTCTTTGGCGACTGCATAGAGGCTGGGATCATGAGCACAGATGATCAGCAGCCCCGGATCTTGGCGGCGCTGCAGCTCGGCTAGACGCGCCTGATTGTCACGCAGTTGCCTGCGGTCAAAGGAGAATAGCTCTTCCTGGCTTCGCAGAACGAACGGCACTTTGGACTGTCCGTCCAATGTTCCGACGTGATAGAAGGCGTCGCCGCAATGCAGGATCCAACGGTCGCCAGCGTCGACGGCAACCGCGGCATGGCCACGGGTGTGACCGGGCATCGGCACCAGGACCACACCGTCAGCAATGGCGTCAAGGGTTTTGGCCGCGGCGAATCCACGCCAGGATTCGCCGTCGTGACCATGCTCCACCAGTTTGGGGCCGTGCGCCCATTGCACGCTTCGATACCGCACGCGCTCACGAAACGATGGGGCGTGGATGGCGCCGCGCGCCTCGGCGGAGGTGACGTGGACCTGAGCGTCCGGGAAGTCGGCCAGCCCGCCGATGTGGTCGAAGTCGAAGTGGGTCAGCACGATATGGCGAACGTCGGACGGCCGGTAGCCAAGGCGCTCGATCTGGTGCACCGCAGTTTCGTTCTGCAGCAAGGCAGGCCGAAGGAAGTGACGAAACGCGCCCAGCCGGCGCGGATCAAGACAGTCTTGTACCCCAAAGCCGGTGTCGACCAGGACCAGCCCGTTGCCGGCCTCGACGAGCAGGACGTGGCACAACAGTGCTGCGCCGGGTGAATTCATGGTGCCGCAGTTGAGGTGGTGGACCTTCACCGGCGGGCTCCTTCCGATTCCGGTATGACACCGATGCAGCTACAAGAACTCAGCCTAGTTAACAAGGGCCGGACCGGGGCCGGCACGCCAACACGGCGGACCGTTTTGCCGTAGGATTCGCAGCTATGCGTCGACGCCACGGGCAGACCGAGGGGCAACGCCCGTGAAAGCATCGGCGCCATCGCGACGGATTGTCGCGGTGCTGCTGTGTGTGGTTCCGCTGAATCAGATTCCGATGGACGCCTACACCCCCGCGCTGCCACAGATGGAAACCAGTATTGGCACCACCGCTACTGCCCTGCAGTCCACGGTGACGGTGTTCATGATCGGCATGGCCTTGAGCTACCTTGCCGTGGGCATCATGGCAGATTCCTGGGGACGCAAGCCGGTGCTCATGGGCTGCGCGGCCGCGCTGACGGTGACCAGCCTCGCCTGCGCGGCGGCCAACAACGTTGCCATGTTGCTGGTGCTGCGGTTCCTGCAGGGCGGTGCGTGTAGTGTCTTCATTGTTATCGCAATCGCCATTGCCGCAGACTGTTTCGAAGGTGCACGCCTGAGATCGGTCAACGGCTTGCTGGGTGCTGCCTGGTCAGCGGCACCGATTCTGGCCCCGGCAGTGGGCGGGTTCATTGTCGAGTGCGCTTCGTGGCGCTACGTTTTCGTCTTGATAGCGGCGTTGAGCGTCGTGGTGGGATTGGCGGTCGCCTGGGCGCTACCGGAAACCCTGGATCAAGAGTCCCGGACCCGATTTGAACTCGGCCAGACGTGGCAGGTTCTGACCGCGACCGCGCGCAACCGCGTGTTCCTGGCGTTGGCAGCGATTTTCGGGTTATTGGCCGGTCCGCAGCTCTCATTCGGTGTGGCCGCACCGTTTTTGTATCAGGACGAGATGGGCTTGTCGCCCTCAGCCTATGGTCTGATCGCGCTGGTCGTCGGTGTTGCGGTGTTGCGGTGTTGCTCGGCAGCTTTTCGACCGGCATGCTGGCCACTCGCATGGCCTTTCGCCGATTGGCATTTGCCGACTGGACGCTCTACATGGTCGGGGCGGCGCTGCTATTGGGGTCGGCCCCCGTGGTTGGTGTCAATCCCTGGGCGATCACGCTGGCGGTATCGCTGGCGGTCGCGGGGTGCGGCGCGTTGGTCCCTCAGGCGCAGGCCGCAGCACTCGGGGCGTTCAGTCGCAACCTCGGTTTGGTCAGCGGACTGTTCGGCACCCTGACGTACCTGATCATCGCCGCGATCATGACCATCGTCGGAGTCAGTCCGGAACGCACCCAGGCTCCGCTGGGATGGCTCTATGTGCTTTGTGGCGCACTGGTATTCGCCGCACTCGCCTGGGTGACGCCACGAGTCCAGGGCGAAAAACCCACGCCGGGCTAGCTCACCCGCCGACGGCCCAGCGTGTTAGTCGCGGACGCATTCGATGACGATCGCGGGCGGATAGTTGAGGTAGTCATCCCAAAAGTCGCCCTCGTCTTCGCCCTGAGGTGCCGCCGCCAGTTCGGGCACGTGCACCACGAAATCGTGAAAGCCGGCCTGCCGCAGCGCGGCTTCATACGCCGCAATCGGCAGGTAGTAGTTTTCGATCACCAGCGGTGCGCCATCGACAAACGCCGTCAACTCGATGGGCGCGCCCTCGAACGCGGCATCGGCCAGCTTGATCTGGAATCCATACTTGCGGTAGTCGGGCACTCGTCCGAATGTGTAAAGGCCCGGGTTGGTGGTGAGGGTGACAAACCGGCCACCCGGCCGAACCCGGCAAGCCACCCCGCGACACATCCTGGCTAGCTCGTCGCGGTCTCGGGCGTACACCAGCAGATAGGCCGAGATCGCGAGGTCGAAATCCTGTTGTGCCACTTCCTGGCTGGCGTCGGCAACGAAATACTCGATACCTAGTGGCTCGTGTGCCTCCTGCTCGCGGGCCAGCCCGATCATTTTCTCGGAGATATCGAAACCCACAACGCGCGCGGCGCCGGCCCGCCGCATCACGCGGGTGTAGTCCCCGGCACCGCAGGCGATGTCAACCACCTTCTCGCCCGTGACGGCGCCAATGTGTTTCAGAAATGAGTAGGCCTCGATCCTGGTCCGCACCGGGATCGCCTTCGTCTTCTTGTACTGTTCAGCGATTTCGCCCTGGTTGTAGTCAGTGACCATCCTGTCCCCTCTTCCTGTCCTCTGTGTTCGTCCTCTTTCCTCACCCGGGTTGCTGTCCAGCCTATGTTCTGAGCTGGTCAGCGGTTGGAACCCAACGCTGACCGGTCGCCCCCATATTTCTGCGATTCCCGAGACCGACACCAGCGCAGCGGCGAAAGTGGTCACGTGACGGATCGCGCACCGACGGTGGTGGACGCCCACGTTCACCAATGGGACCCGTTTGCCACTCCCCGGGCAGTGTCCGGCGTTGCGAAGATCGTGCGCCGCGCGCCGGCGGTGCTTCCAGCGCTGCTGCGGCTTTTTCCACGCGCCTCGCGCGAGTTCATCGGTGACCCGCGCTACCTGCTGGATCGCTACCTACCGGTCGACTACCTCCAAGACAGCTCCCCCGTCGGCGTCGACGCCGTCGTGCACGTGGAAGCCGGGTGGCGGACCAAAGACCCACTGGGCAGCGTGGACGAGACGCAGTGGGTCAGCGCCCTGCCATTCGGCATTGCCGGAGCACCGGTCCTCGGCGCGATCGTGGTGCATGCCGACCCGTCGGCGCCACGTATCGCTGAACTGCTGGACGCACACCTGCAGGCGAGCGCGTTGGTGCGCGGGGTGCGCTGCATCGGCGCGCACAGCGACGACCGCGGCGTCATCAATTGGACGCCCAACGCCCATCTGTACTCGAGCGCGGATTTTCGGCGCGGCTTCACCGCGGTGGCCGAGCGCGGGCTCAGCTTTGACATGTGGGTCTACGGCCACCAATTACCCGACGCGATCACGCTCGCGCGGGAATATCCCGACACCACCTTCATCCTCGATCACTACGCCACTCCGGTGGGCGCATACGGTCCGTCCGGCAAACACACCGGCACTAGCTCCGCGGACCGCCGCGCCATCCTCGGGCGGTGGCGCGACGACATCTCATCGCTGGCCGAACTGCCCAACGTGGTCGCCAAGCACAGCGGCTTCGGGATGCCGGTGTTGGGCGCCGGAGCACGCAGCCACGACGAACTGCGCGAGGCGGCTGCGCCGCTGACCAGCCACTTGCAGGCGGCCTTCGGACCTCAACGCACCTTCTGGTCCTCGAACTTCCCCATCGACAAGCCCAACGTGGCTTTGCCCCAGACCATTTCGATCCTGCGCGAGGTGCTCGGTGACCAGTTCGACCAGGCTCGGATACTGCGCGACAACGCCAGCCGCGTGTACCGGCTGACCTCGAACTGACCTCAGCGAAGCGTCTTGCGTAAGACCCGTCAGATGTCGGTGGTGGTGTATCTGATCTTGACTGGAGGCGCGGCCAGCAACGGCGGCAGCTCTGTTATCCGTCCGGGGCCGGCACGAAAGCTGCGGTAGGCCTCATCGTGCTCGACGGTGTCCCAAAGCTCGTAGATCAGCCAGTGCGCTTCGTCGTCCTCGTCGACAAGCACGTCGGTGCCGAGGTTTCCGTCGAAGGCCCGGGTATCTTGCAGCGCTCGCCCCAGGACATCGCGTGCCGCACCCACAGCCTCGGGCTTGATTCTGAGTTCGAGTGTCACGGTGACTGGCATGGCGGTCTCCTTGTCAGATTTGGTCGTCGGATTTGGTCGAATCGTCTTGGCCAGCGGGCAGATTAGCAGTACCCCGCCACCGGCGTTACCAGGGCATTCCCCCGGTGAACCTACCGAGGTCAAGCCGAGTCTGTCACCACCGCCGCCGGGTCGCCAGCATCAGCATCATCCACAACGCGGCCAGAAACCCCACCGCGACGACGGCAAACGTCACCCATCCGAGCAGCATCGCGGCAGGTCCCGGTGATCTGGTGATCGCCAGCGGGATGCACGCGGTTGGTGGGTGAACGCGGCCCACGGGCGCCGCCACGACCACCACCGCGGCGGTGGTCGACGCGAGCAGCCCGGACATGGAGGTGAGCATGCCGATCAACGTGATGGGGACCGTGATCGCCAACCCGGTGGCATAGCAGCTGGCGATGACGTGCGGTCTGCGCCGGTAACGGTTCGGTGAGTGCAGGACGATAGCGGTTGTGCTCGCCATCGCCGAGATCGCGAAAGGTTGGCCCAGGCGCAGCAACAATAGTGCGCTGGGAAGCAGCACCAGCGCACCCGCAACCATCCGTTCGGCCACCGCGATGGCCGGTCTTCTCGGGTTCGTGGCGCCGGTGCGGGCAGCGCCGGTACTGCCGGCGCTGCCATCAACGTCCTGCCAATACGGCCACCATCGAACTCGAGCCATCCTGGCTATCCTCTCTCGCGGATTGACTCCTTGCAGCGTTCGGGAGCAGGCTCGGTGGCAGCCTGGACCGTCGCCACGTGGGCGTAGCCGCCGGGGCGGCCCCAAACGGTCGCTCACCCGGGCCGACAAATCCAGAATCCGTTGACGACGGGAGCACGCGCATGAGGTCCGCTGTGGTGACGACCCCGGGCCACACCGACGTCATCGAGGCACCCGACCCGCAGGTCGGGCCCAAAGACGTGTTGGTCAAGATCCGCGCCTGCGGAATCTGCGGCACCGATTCGTTCTACATCTCGATCGGTGGCCTACCGCCCCATCGAGGCCGGATGCCGCTCGGGCACGAACCCGCCGGCGAGGTGGTCGCGGTCGGCTCGCGGGTATCTGGCCTAGCCGTCGGTGACCACGTCGTCATCAATCCGATGGCCGCCCCCAACGGCATCATCGGCAACAGCGGAGCCAGTGGCGCGCTGGCGGACTATCTCCTCATCGAGGAGGCGGTGCGCGGGGTAAGCCTGGAGGTCATTCCCGAGCACATACCGTTCGAAGTGGCCGCGCTCAACGAGCCGATGGCGGTGGCCCGCCATGCTGTAAACCAATGCAAGCCAAAGCCTTCTGACAAGATCCTGATCTACGGTGCCGGCCCAATCGGTCTGGGCGCGGTGCTGGCGTTCAAGTCGGTCGGCGCCGCGCACGTCGCGGTCGCTGATCTCATCCCGTCCCGCCTGGACAAGGCGCTCCAAGTGGGTGCCGACGCGGTCATCAATTCCGCCGAGGAAGATCTCACCCAACGGCTCATCGATCTGCACGGTCCTGGGCAGGCACTGTTCCCCGGCAAGGCGGGCACCGACATCTACCTGGACGCCGCCGGCGCGCCCGCGGCCGTCAACAGCGCGCTGACCAACGCGAAAAAGGGGGCCACCATCGGCATCGTGGCCGTCCACAAGAAGCCGGTCGAGGTCGATCTGGTCACCGTGATGAGCCACGAGATCACCCTGGTGGGATCGATCGGCTACCCCACCGAAATCTTCGACGTCACCAAAGACATCGTCGCCGATTGGCAGAGATATGCATTGATCGTCGACCGCACCATCGCATTCGACAACGTGCAGGATGCCCTTGCCGCCGCCACCGCACCGGGAACGGCCGACAAGATCGTTGTGACTTTCCCCTAGACCGCCACCCGTTGCGCCGACCCCTGACTGCTATCCTTCGTGGGCAGCCGATCAGGACAGCTGATAGCCGTCGCGTGAGATCGAGAAACCTCCGCCGTCGCCGATATCGCGGCAGGTCACCCCCGACGTCTCACTTTCACACTGCAGCGATCCCTTGGTGATCTTGTCGCCGTAGGCCAGCGCCGGCCCGCCGCCCAGCGCGGTGTCACCGGCACAGACGAATCGAGCGGGCTGACCGGCGGTGAGCACGATGCCCTGCCCATAATTCATCATCGACTCGCAGTCGGCGGGCTTCGGCGGCGGCGACCAGGTGCGGTCACGGACATCGCAGCGCACCGACGAAGAGTCGATCATGCAGCCGATGTTGCCGCTGGGCGACGTGAAGCCGACGATGTCGGCGTGAGCCGTTGCCGGGGCGAGCACGCCGGCCGCGAACGCACCGACAACTGTAACGAGCAGGCGTTTCGGGTGGTGAGTCATTGCTTGGACCCTACTCGTCGGTTGTCGCTGCAAGGCGGGCAAAATGCATCCGTTGCCGGCCGGGACATCCGGCCAACGCCTGCCCCACCCGATACGGCCACCAACCTCGCAGCACAAGCGATTCACCTCGCGACGACATCGCTGCGCAATGGCCAACTCGCCAAGACGTCCAAACATTCAGTTGTTCAACAGGTTTAGCGGATCGACCGGTGATTGATGAGCCCGCGCGCACCGGGCTCGGGGTCTCGGATCGCACGGGTAACCGCAAGGCCACGCCCGCGGGCCGCCGTCTCGGGGGATTGTCTCGGGGGATTATTGTGCGGGTCCCGCCTGCTCTATGACGGCGCAATCGTGGCCGAACGCTACGCGGCCGTCGGAGAATTCCTCGACACCAACCCGTCCGGCGCCGATCCGACGGTGGCCGCCATCATCACCGCGGCGCGCTCCACCACCGGGGCCGCCTTCGCCGCGGACCTACACGCGCTCGCCTATGCGCGCGGTGCTGCGGCCGAACTTCTGGGCCGCTTCGACGCACTGTTGCTACCCACCACCACCGAGCACCCGAGTTTGGCCGCCGTTGCGGCCGATCCGGCCGGGATCAATCGGCGGATGGGTAACTTCACCAACTTCTGCAACTTGCTGGACTTGGCCGCGATCGCCATCCCCGCCGCACCACTGCCGGACGCGAGGCCGTTCGGTGTCATGCTCATCGCCGCGGCCTTCGGCGACCAGGTCGCCATCGACATTGCGGCCCGCCTCAGCGGGGTCAGCACCCCGTTGCTGGTCAATCATGGGGTTGAGCTGGCCGTCTTCGGGGCTCATCTGCGCGGACAGCCACTGCACCCCCAACTACAAGAGCTGGGCGCCCGCTATTGCGGGCCGATCACCACCAGCGACGCCTACCGCCTGACCGTCCTGGACACCACGCCCGCCAAACCCGCGCTCGTGCGCACCGATCCCGGCGCCGGCGCCGGCATCCGCGGCGAGCTCTACCGAATCTCGGAAGCCGGCCTGGGGCGCTTCCTGGCCGCGCTACCACCACCCATGGCGCTGACCGCGATCGAACTCGAAAACGGCAGCGAGGTGGTCGGTTTCACGGCCACCCAGGACGCAACCAGCGACGCGACCGACATCACCGCCTACCGCGGCTGGCTGGCCTATCTGGCCGCGCAACGCTAGAACCGTCGCGACCGAAACGCGGTCAGCTCTTGGTGCCGACGGTGATCAGATCAGGCACCAGCCGCGTCCAGACCGGCCGACGGACGCGGTGCTGATCGCTGATCGTGAACCCCGCGCCTTCGAACAGTGCCCGCATCTCGGCCGGCGACGGGCTGTGCTGGGGTTTCCATTTGCTGGCCGCTGGGAGCTGCAGCAGGGGCTGGCGCGCGCTCAGGGACGAGACGGCCACCAGGCCGCCGGGGGCCAAGACTCGATGAAACTCCCGCAGCGCCGCCGGCTGATCGAAGAAATGAAATGCGGTGGTGGTAACCACGGCATCGAGTGCGCCGTCATCGAACGGCAGTTGCTCCGCCGGGCCGCGCAGCCACCGCACCCGATCGGATTTGGCCCGGGCCTGGTCGAGCATCCCGTGCGACATGTCTACACCGTAGATTTCGTCAGGGTGCAGTTCGCGCTCGATCCGAGCACTGAGAATGCCAGTGCCGCAAGCAATATCAGCAATCCTGCGAGATTTGTGGGCGCGCAGCTGGGCGAGAACCTCGTCATGGGGCGGGCGATATACCCATTGCTGCAGGATTGCCAAGTCGTAGGCCGGGGCCAACAAACTCCAGATCCCCGTGACGGCGTCGTTGAAGCCCCGGCGCGGCACCGTCGTCATGCGGTCAGGACCGAACTGTAGTAGATCGTGTCTGCCATGGTCACCGAGTCATTGTTATGCGGGATCGGCGCGGCACCGTTGTCGGCCAACAGCTGACTCATCTGGGTGCCGACCGACTGCCAGCCCAGGTTTTGCAGATACAACTCCACATCCGCTCGGTCACCCTCATAGCCGAGATCACCGAACTCCAGCTCAAACCCGTGCTCACGCCATCTGGCGGTGGCCTTGCGCATCAGTTCCCGCGCCTTTTCGGCGTCTTGCTGCGGCCTGTTCGGGATCGCCTCGCAGGCCAGCCGGCTGCCCGTGGCACTGAGCGCGGTGATGTTGTCCAGCAGTCGGTCCTGAGCTTCCGGAGGGAGATAGCCGAAGAGGCCCTCGGCAATCCACGCGGTAGGGCGACCGGCGTCAAAACCCGCTTCCGTCAAGGCCTTCGGCCAGTCTTGACGCAGATCCACGGCCACCGTGCGCAAGTCGGCTCGCGGTACTGCGCCCAGCCCCGCCAACGTGGTGGTCTTGAACGCGATCACCTCCGGCTGGTCTATCTCGAAAACCGTCATCCCGGCCGGCCAATCCAATCGGTAGGCGCGCGCGTCCAGGCCCGACGCCAGGATCACCGCCTGACGGACGCCGGCGCGGGTCGCATCCTGAAAGAACGCGTCGAAGAAGCGAGTCCGCACGGCCATCGCATCTGGCATCTGCGCTAGCTGCCAACCAGACTCCGTATCGTCGACGTCGGCTACCACCAGATCGCCGGTGACCCAGCGCGTGAAGAAGTCCACGCCGACTGCACGAACCAGCGGTTCGGCGAACCTGTCCGCAATCAAGGGGTCGTCGGCATTGGTGGCGATCGCCCGCGCCGCCGCCACCATCGTGGCCGTCGCCCCCACACTGGTGGCCAAGTCCCAGCTGTCGTTGTCTGTGCGTGGCATGCGCCCTCCGATATCGAAGCCGAAAATACTTAGTCAGTATAACCACTATCCCGGTGCGCGCTGAACCGGCGTAAAATTGATGTCTCAATGGCAGTAACCGAAAGCGTCGCGCGATGCCGAACCTCGACACGAACACCCAGAATCGGACCAACTTGTTACGGGCGGCGCTCATCGCCGTCGGCTTGATCTTCACCTTCGCCGTCTACCCCCTCACCATCATCTGGCCATCCGGCTGGAGTTGGGGTCACGGGTCATCGCATTACCTGACGATGATCATCGGCATCTACACCACACTTGGAGTCTTCCTTCTGATCGCGGCACGAGATCCGCTGGCCCACCGCAGCCTGATCTGGTTCACGGTGGTATCGAGCGTCGTTCACGCCGCGATCATGGCCGCGCAGGCGATCGGCGACCCACACGAGCGCGGCCACCTGGCCGGTGATGTGCCCGCTCTGGTGATCGTCGCCGTTGTCCTGGGTCTGTTGATGCGGGGCGCCGAAACCCCGCGACGAGTCCAGACACCCGGGTAGGCCCATCTAGGGCCCGCTCGGGCCAACTACGATCGGCGGCGAATCCTTGCCAGCCAGATATCCGAAAGGCCCAACGCCGGTGGCCCGTTCATATGATTTTGCTCAGGTCGACGTGTTCTCTGCGACGCCATATATGGGTAACCCGGTCGCGGTCGTTCTCGACGCGGCCGGGCTGGACGACGAAACGATGCAGCGCGTCGCCCGCTGGACGAACCTCTCGGAGACGACTTTCGTGCTGCCGCCCGAAGACCCGAACGCCCACTACAAGTTGCGGATCTTTACTCCTGGTGGGGAGCTTGCTTTCGCCGGTCACCCCACCCTCGGCTCGGCGCATGCCTGGCTCGAGCACCGCGAAAGCCCAGGCTGTGCGGATCACATCGTGCAGGAGTGTGGCGCAGGCCTGGTGCAACTGCGTCGCCATCACGGCATGCTGTCGTTCGCCGCCCCACCCATGCGACGCACGGGCGATCTGGACGAGGCCTATCTGACGCAGATCGTCGCCGCATTCGGCATTGCTCGCGACCAGGTGCTGGCCCACCAATGGGTTGACAACGGTCCCGGATGGGCGGTCGTGCAACTGGCCACCGCCCAAGAGGTGCTCGACCTTGAACCTGACTTCTCACAGATGTCCGCTGCCATGGTGGGGGCGATCGGCGCCTACCCGTCGGGTTCCGAACACGCGTTTGAGTTGCGCACCTTCGCTCCCGGGGTCGGGGTCGCCGAAGATCCGGTGTGCGGCAGCATGAACGCCGGCGTCGCCCAGTGGCTGACCAGCACGGGCACCGCGCCGCTGAGCTACACAGTCTCCCAAGGGGCGCGTCTGGCCAGAGCCGGAGAAATATCGATAACCACCGATCCAGACGGTGTCGTTTGGGTCAGCGGGGCGACGAGCACCTGCTTCAAAGGCACCGCCCTGTTCTAGCAACGCCACACCGCTACCCGTCGTAGCCCGTCGAAGAGGGGCTCGCACCGACCGTGGACCAGGTCATCGGGTCCGGCCCCTGGCCGACGCGCAACCCGGCAGCGCGCAAGAGAGGACGCGGGAAAAAACGGAAAAAGTGAGGGATCGAAAGCCGTAGCCTCTGTGGTCCCTCAAAAAAGCCGCATGAAAGCGGGGTCCGCGCCCTCCCCATGATCGAACCGCATGCCGGCAATCACCGCAAGTTGCGCACCTGCACGAGCGAAACCAGGCCCATCTGGTGCCGCAGCGTCCTGGGCGGAAGCAGCCGAAAGCCGTGCACACCCGGCCGGCCCGTGGCGACCTGGACGATCTTGCGCGCGATGCGGAAATCCACGTCATTGAGCACTCCCCGATCCGTTGTCGTCTCGAGCAGTGCCGATAGGCCGGAAACCGCAAAGGGATTCGTGACATCGAGCATCACGTTGGTGGCCTCGACGAGCTGGCGCGCCCGTTCCTCGGCCGGCATTCCCGACAGGGCCGATCCGGTCGCGTCCAGGCGCGTCGTGATCCGACCGACGAGGCGACGCAGCCGATGAGGCGCCAGCGCCATCGTCCCGGCATGGGTGACGGACATCCCGAGACAGTCGATCCGGTTGCGGCCGCGGTAGGCCGGATCGGAGGCGCACGGTTGGCCGGTCGCGCTCAGGGTGGTGCGAAGCTCTTTGGCGAGCTTGCGTTTGACGCCCAACTCGTCAAGCAACGCATCGATTCGCGCATCCGCCTCGTGCAGCGCCGCGAGGTCAGGATGAGCGATGAGGAAGTCATCGTTGTACCGCGCGTAAAAGATGCCTTCGATACCGACGATCGCCCGGTCCATGGGTATGACCGCCAGATTGCCCAGCACCGGAACAAGCGGTGTTCCCATCGCGACGCCGTAGCGCCGGGTGAACTGGGCCCCGCTCTCATCGCGCACGATGGGGCGGGCCAGCGCGGTGATGAGGTCCCAGGTGTGAACCCCGATGCGGCCCTTCGAACTACCGAGGGTCGCGATCTCGCGCAGCGTTGGCCACAGCGCCGCGTCCGGACCGACCGGCAGATTGTCGCCGTAGTGTTCGAAGTCTGACTGCAAGACATACAGCGGCGGGCCTTTGTCGCCCACCCGGTGGCGGTGAGCTCGCACATAGCCGGCAAGAGCACGCACCGCCGCAACATTCGTCAGGCCAGGCAGATAGGAGTAGACGCCGGGCAGGCCGTAGCAGCGCGCATTATGCGAAAGCAGCTGAAACAGAGCCGAACCCACGACGTGATCGCTGAACGCGGGCGTGTGGGCGGCGCGGACTTTCCCTTTGGTCTCGAGCATCCAGAGGTCGACCGGCTGCGGTCGGTATCGGCCGCTGCCGACACCGCGGGCTATCGCCCGCGACAGCGTGCGCCGCTGGCTTGCGGTGCCAAAGTAGGTGACGCCGCCGGCCGCCTCACCGAAGGCCAACCCGCGCCGGCGCTTCTTGGAGAAGATCTGCAGAATAGCGTCTTCGTAGGTCTTCGGATCCGCCAGTCGTCGCTCGATGTCAACGGGTTCAACCATGGCGGCCCAGCCCCGTCTCCATGGTGCCCCAGCTGAACCGCCAGGCCTTCATGGTTTGCAGCCAGCGCCTGAACACCGCGGGTTCGGGGTCGGGAGGCAGCAGCATGAGCCGACGCAGCCTGCCATCGTGATACAGCGGCGTGAGCAGGCGATCAGCCAAGGGAACCACGATGGAGCCGCCCTCGAGGCTCGCTATTGCCGCGGGCAACGCCGCGGTCAACACACCGTGGTCGAGATTGCGCATGTCTCGTGCCCCCGCGAACGTGTCGAGGTCGAAAACGATGCCGTCCGGAAAGAGCACATGAAACTCGGCGCACAGCGTTTCAACATCACCCGACTGCGATGTCACATCGTCCATTGGCAGGATCCATTTTTCGGCGATCAGACGGTCGAGGGCAGCCGCTCCGGTAGTCATCGGCATGCCCAACGAGTTGCCGCGGTTGGCAGCGCCCCCGGTGATCGCCTGGAGCGCCAGGTGGGGCTGCTGTGCGGTATCGCCGTTCGCGGTTCGCTGGTAGTAGACAAGAATCGTTGCCGACCGAAACGCGAAATGCCCTTTACCGCTGAATGTTTGCCGCATCAGCGCCACCGCGGCCGATCTCTGCTTGGCCGCGATCGAGTCCGGGATGGTGATGCTGCCGACCAGGACTGGCCCCTGCTCACGGGCGAGCGCACGCATCCAGTCCCCCAGCATCAGCAGCGTGGGCGGCGCAGGTGGGCGGCGGTCTCGATAATGCTGCAGGTCGATCAGCACGACGAGTTGGGCGATCAGCGCGGCGGTGATCTGAATCAGGTCAGAGGCGGGGTTGCGGTCCATCCATACCAGCCACAACAAGCCGGCCAGCAACACGATGGTCAAGAGGTGGGTGCCGAAGCGGCCTTCGGCGAACAGCCGGATCTGGTACATCCCGATCAAACTGCGCACGACAAAAAGCGGAAGCAACGCAAACAGGAAGCTCAGCGGAATGTCGTGCAGGACATAGGTCCCGAGCACGGCGGCAAGCGACCAGAAGAACAGGGCGATGAGCGGCGTCATCATCAGGAGCCGGTGGAAGAAGAAGAGCCGACATTCCCTGAGCGCCGGGATACTGCCAGGGCTCCGGCGTTGTTGATTAGCAGGCTTGTGAGCTGTGTTGATGATCTTTGGTGCCGCGCTATTGGGGCCGGAGTGTAGGCACGGGCTATCTGGAGAACGATCGAGTTGGTTACTGTTCGTCGTTGGTCTGGAGTTGCCCGTGCCTACCGTTTCAGTATTGCCTGTGTCGTCGGTTCCAGAGGTGTTCGACCGCTGGAGTCCTGGTGAGCGCAGTGAGCTCATCGGATCGGAGTTTCTCGATGTGTTGGCCTCGGTGCCAGACCCGAGGGACCCACGCGGTCGGAGGTATTCGCTGATGGCTTTGTTGGCGATCGCGGTTCTGGCCACTGCCGCGGGGATGCGCGGCTATGCTGGTTTTGCCACATGGGCGGCCACCGCTCCCGATGATGTGTTGGCCTAATTAGGGGTCCGGTTCCGGCGGCCCAGTGAGAAGACCTTCCGCGCTGTTTTGTCTCGGCTAGACCCCGCCGACCTCAACGCCAGGATGGGCAGTTACTTCACTGCACACGTGGCCAGCAGCGACCCCAGTGGATTGGTGCCGATCGCGTTGGACGGCAAGATGCTGCGTGGTGCTTTACGCGCCAAAGCGACAGCCACGCATCTCGTGTCGGTGTTCGCCCACCGTGCCCGATTGGTGCTCGGTCAACTCGCTGTCGCCGAGAAAAGCAATGAAATTCCCTGCGTACGTGCCCTGCTCACGCTGCTGCCGGGTAGCTTGCGGTGGCTGGTCACCGTGGATGCGATGCATACCCAGGTCGTCACCGCGAAGTTGATCTGCGCCACCTTGAAGTCGCACTACCTGATGATCGTCAAGTCCAACCAAGCCAAAATACTTGCGCGTATCACCGCGCTGCCCTGGGCCGAGGTGCCCGCAGCCGCTACCGACGACTCCCGCGGCCACGGCCGTGTCGAGACCCGCACCCTGCAAATCATCACCGCTGCACGAGGAATCGGCTTCCCCTACGCAAAACAAATCATCCGGATCACTCGTGAACGCTTGATCACCGCCACCGACCAGCGCAGCGTGGAGGTGGTCTATGCCATCTGCAGCCTGCCGTTCGAGCACGCCCGCCCTACCGCGATCATGACCTGGATGCGTCAACACTGGGGAATCGAGAACAGCCTGCACTGGATACGCGACGTCACCTTCGACGAAGACCGTCAAAGGGCACATACCGGAAACGGCGCACAGGTCCTAGCAACGCTACGCAACACCGCGATCAATCTGCACCGCCTCAACGGCGCCGACAACATCGCCGAAGCCTGCCGGATCACCGCTTTGACCGCCAACCGCCGCCTAGACCTCCTCAATCCACAATTCCCCAGCTCACAAGCCTGCTAATCAACAACGCCGGAGCCCTGGGGATACTGCGCAGTCGGACGAAGTCGAAATAGAAAAGCCCCGCGCCCTCGAAGGCGCCGCAAAACAACGGCAGCACCAAATAGAAGAACTGGAACACATCGACGTGCCGCCGCGCCGCTACACCGGCGGTGAGATCAAACGATCGCGTGCTTGTCCCATACACGCCGACAATGGCAAGCACGATGATCGCGTCCATGCGCAACACAAGTCCCGACAGCGTTGTCTGCAGACCAAGCCAGGGCGGGATCTTGGGCAGCAGCCGCCAGAATGCGTACCAGGGTGCCCCCAGCTTCGGCCACAGCCCGGTCAGCCGATAGACCTCGAGGGTGAAGTGCACGGTGCCCCAAATGCCGATGGCGTTGGACGCGACGATCGCAATGATGATCGCGGCGGTGGGATACCAGTAGAGGCCGGCGGTGAGGATTCCCAGCTGGACGAAGGTGGGAGCGAGCATCAGCCATCTGGGCCGGTAGATGCGCCGGGTGGCATAGATCCCGGAATGGATCACTCGGACCGGAAAGCCGAGCGCCAGTTCCAGGACCACCAGAAGTGCATAGAGGTGCGCAATCGAGTCGTCGCCGGATGGGCGCAACAACGTCAGTGCAGCACCGGCACCGATCATCAAGACCACGGCGACAATCACCGAAAGTACCAACCAAGAGCCAATTTCGCGTTCGGCCGCGTCCCGGTCCCCGGCCCGGAAGAAACCCCTCAGCCGCTCTCGCATGACTTCGAGCAGCCCCCACCAGCCGCCACCGGCGATCAGGCTGCCGATTCGCAGCACCATGACGGTAAACACGGCCAGCCCGCCGAGGCTGGAGAGCAGCAGCAGGAATTCGATGACGTGAACGGCGAATCGGCTGGTGTCGAGCAGGAACGCGGACCGCAGCCGGTAACGGAAGTAGGCGAAGATCCGGCCGGTGAGCAGGCTCGTGTAGAGAGAAACCAAGCGGCCTTCCCGGCGCGCTCTGCGCTGGAACCAGCGATCGATCTCGTTCACGAGACGCGTTTCCGGCGCCGCAAGCTCGTCGGCTGCGGCAAACACATGTGATCTTTGGCGGGCGATCCACCAACGTTGACACACGGACGTGAAAAGCTGTACTGCGTTACTGGTTTGGGCGAGTGCGGGAATCTCCCGCTCAACACCGCTGAGAAGAGTGGACCATGCAACTGCGGCGAGGCGACAAGGCTGTACTTTCGATATCGGCCGGTCTCGCGGCGATTGTCGTCGCGGCTGTCGCCTTCGGCCTGCTCGTGGTGGACCGCTCGCCGCCACCCTCCAAACAACCCGGCAACAGCAGCTCGAGCCTGCTCGTGATGACCTGGGGCCCCAGCCTGTGCCGGGTCGAGCGCAACAACTCCGGATGCAGATCCGGTCACGTCGAGAAGTTGGGGCGGACATTGATCCTGCACGGGCTCTGGCCCCAACCCCCAACCGAACAGTTCTGCGACGTGCCAACAGCGGACGAAGGTCGGGCTCGTGACCATCTACGCGATACCGACATCGCGTCGCTGGATCTGCCGCAGGACGTGCAATCGAAGTTGCAGTCGATGATGTCGGACATCAAGGCCATGGTGCCGCACGAGTGGTATGCGCATGGCAGCTGTTCCGGCGTCACACCGGCGGTCTACTTCAGCGATGCCGTGACACTCGCCGACCAGCTCGGCAGGATCCTCGATCCGGTGTTCGAGAAGGCGCAGGGCCGGCAACTGTCGCTCGGCACGATACGCGAGCGCATCGCTGCCGAACTGGGCGACGGGGCGGGCGAGCGCGTCAGTCTCACCTGCCGGGATGTCGACAAGAAAGAGATCGTCGTCTACGAGGTGCAACTGTCGCTTCCTCCCGTCGCCGAACTTGGCGCCACCCAGAGCACCCTGTCACTGCAAGACTTGCTCTTCAAAGGCCCAACGATATCCGCCCAATGCCGGCGTGGACGTGTGCCGTGAGGATTTGCTCAAGTTTTGCAAACTCCACCGCTGCATAAACCCAACGCCGTCGGTGGCGGTCGTTTCGCGGGTACCATCCCACCTCGCATCTGCACCCCGGTCAACCGCATACGGACTTCGATCCCGTGTCACCGGCCCGGGCATCAACCCGACCCGGCAAGCTGGTGACCGGCCGGTGAATGCCCGGCCCGAGCGCCGCGATGAACCTGAATCCGAAACCAGCGGGCCATCATCCATGCGATAGATACGCCCACGGAAATGGATGCGCGCCGGCCGGACGACGAATCCGTCCTACCTACAGCACGTCGACTTGCCGGTCGGGCCCCGACGGATCGACTGCCGCACCGCAACCAGGGAACATCACACCGATACCCTCCCGGGGTAGGGTCTTATCCTTCGGCGCCCGAGCTGATTAGCATTCCCGCTGTGGGTACGCCGGGCATCAGACATTTTGCCCGCCCAATCGCTGGACCGTGGTTTGGCGACCGGCCGGGCACCAGCTCATGCACCAATCCGAAATTCAAGAAGTAGGAGAAAGCATGCATATTGCGCTAGTACGAGCGGCGGCGGTCGCGGTGCTCCTGTCCCCCGGCTTCCTCGCCGTCGGCTGCGGTTCGGACTCGACGAAGTCCGGACCAACCACGCCGACCCAGTCGACGGCCAGCGGGGCATCTTCGACAACCACGGCCCAGGCCAGCGGCGGTGAATGCCCCGCGGCGACCGCGGTCAACGTCAGCTCGACAAACGGCGGCTACCCGGATGGGATCAATTGGTCCACCGTCTACGCGGCGGCAGATCGCCCGCTGGCCGGCCTGGGGGTGACGGCAGGGCCATCGTGGTGTACATCGGCACCACCAAGCGTCCGCTGGCGGATCTCAAGGATCGCAAGATTGAACTGGCGGCCGATGAGGCGTTCCTCAAGCTGGAGTTCACCAACGGCGCGCAGAATGCCGGGGAAGGCGACTATACGACCTCCAGCGACCGCAAAGACCCCAACACGTTCGATCTCTCGATCCGGGTGACCGGACGGACGACGGTGCAGATGTCGCAGGCAAAGGGCAAGGCCCAGCTGGTCACCGACGGTAACCGGGTCTGCGGCAACTTCGACATCGCGGACAAGTGGACGTCGGCGTCTGGCACCTTCGCAGCCGAGGTGGCAACCTAGCCCCACCAGCCGGTTCATCGGCGTGCGCGTGGTGCGGCAGGATGGATATCACCATGACCGACACCGCGACCGATCCTGCGCCCCCAACTGCCAGCCGGGGGCGTCACCTGGTGCGGCTCGCGCTGTTCGCCGGTTTCCTGCTCGGGATGTTCTATCTGGTTGCCGTGGCCCGTGTCATCGACATCGCGGGGATCCGTAGCGCGATCACGGCGGCGGGCCCCCTGGCGCCGCTGGCGTATGTCGTGATGTCGACCGTCCTCGGCGCGATGTTCGTCCCGGGTCCGATCCTGGCGGCCGGCAGCGGCGTGCTGTTCGGCCCGGTACTGGGCACATTCGTGACCCTGGGCGCGACGGTGGGTACCGCGGTGGTCGCCAGCCTGCTCGGCCGGCGCGCGGGCCGGGACAGCGCCCGTGTCCTGCTGGGCACCGACCGCGCCAATCGTCTCGATGCACGGATCGAACGTCAGGGGCTGTGGGCGGTGGTTGGCCAGCGCTTCATCCCCGGCATCTCGGACGCACTGGCCTCCTACACCTTCGGGGCCTTTGGGGTACCGCTGTGGCAGATGATCGTCGGGTCGCTCATCGGATCTGCGCCGCGCGCGTTCGTCTACACCGCGCTGGGTGCCACCATCATGAACCTGTCGTCCTGGCTGGCGTACGCGGCCATCACCGTCTGGTGCGTGACCGCGATCGTCGGGGCAGTCACCGCGCGGCGCGAGTACCGCAAGTGGCGTGAGCGCGCGAGCGACCCGGCGCCGGCCGAGTCGGCCTAGGTTCATCCGCGTCGACGATGACACCATCGGGTGACGGCTGGGCGGCGCTGCCGTACGGTCGCCAGCGACCCGTGAATCTTGTTTGGAAGGTGAGCGCACGCGATGCCGGAGCAGTCTCAGGTCCCATCCGCGGCTAGTGTCGCCGTGAGTCTGGCGTGGGTGGGCGGTGCGCTGGTCGGCGCTTACCTGCTCGGCGTGCTGTTGTCGTGGATATTGAAACGCATCGGCCGGCGCAGCGAACTGCTGGGCGATATCGCGCCGCTTACCCGCAAGCCGCTTCGGGTCACATTGATGGTGATTGCCGCGATTGTCGCGGTACACGGTTCCGTGCACGGTGCCGTGGCCTCACACGGCTGGGTTGACCACACCCTGGTGCTGCTGTTGATCGCCGCCATCACCTGGCTGGTGGCCAGCCTGGTGCTCGTCGCGGAGCGGCGCGCGATCAATCAGTTCGGTGGCGGTGACGCGACGATGACCGATGCCGATCTGCACCGCAGACGGATCCGGACCCAGGTGACGACGCTGCGCAGGCTGGCGGTGGCCGCCGTGGTGCTGTTGGGTCTGGCGGCGGCCCTGATGACCTTCCCCGCCTTCGCCGCGCTCGGCACCGCCCTGTTGGCCTCCGCGGGCGTGCTGTCGGTGGTGGCCGGTCTTGCCGCGCAGACCTCGCTCGGTGCGGTCTTCGCCGGTATCCAGATAGCGTTCTCCGACGCCATCCGCGTCGGCGATGTCGTTGTGCTCGAGGATAAATGGGGCCGCATCGAGGAGACCACGCTGACCTATGTGGTGGTAAACCTCTGGGACCAGCGACGGCTGGTCTTGCCCACCACTTACTTCACCACGACACCATTTGAGAACTGGACGCGCAATGCCACCGAACTGCTGGGCACCGTCGAACTCGACGTCGACTTCGCGGTTGGGCTGCAGGCGATGCGCGCCGAACTACAGCGCCAGCTGGCCGGCAGCGAACTTTGGGACCAGCGCGTTGGCGCGTTGCAGGTGACCGACGCCGTCGGCGGCCACGTGCGGGTGCGGATACTGGTCAGTGCGCCCAATGCCGGCGCCCTGTGGGACCTGCGCTGCGCGGTCCGCGAAGGCATGGTCGACTGGTTGCAGCGCAACCAACCCGCAGCCCTACCGCGCTGGCGCGTTGCGCATTCCGACACCCGTTGCGCCGGACAGCCCGCATGCCGCGATGCCGGAAACGGCGCAAATGAGCAGGACCCTGGCTAGTCGACTGCGCGATCGGGTGTTCCGTGGTCGCGTGTGTGGCCCGGACACCGGCCCCTTGTGCCGCGACATCGGAGGCCAAGCTGGCACCGACGAGTTGGCGCTACGACTCCGTCTCCAAGTCTGCGTCGGTGCCGTGGCCGACTCCGGAGGCACGCGAAAAGATCTTGCGGCGCAACACCCAAACGACCGCCAGCACCAGCACGCCTAGTACCGGGATCCACGGCAGCAGAAATCCAATAGTCAACACCAGGCCATCGACAGTCGCGATCAATGACTGCCATCCGCGTTCGAGGGCTCCGAGGAAACCACCGGGCGCCACCGTCGGTTTGGACGAGAGAGTGACATTGATTGTTGCACAGGAGATTTCGTCACCGAGTGTGGTGCGCTGGGCACGCAGCGAGTCCAGCTCGGCCTGACGCTCGGTCAGCGACGACTCCGCGGCGAGTAGGTCGGCAACACTGCCGGCCCGGCCCATCAGCTCGCGCAGGCGATTCACCGATGTTTGCAGAGCCTCGATGCGGGCGTCGAGGTCGACGCGTTGGGACGTGACGTCGGTGTGGCCGATCGACATCGATTCCACTTCACCGAGATTCTTCGCGTCGGCCAGAACGCCGTCGAGCTTGTCGGCGGGGATGCGCACGACGAGGCTGACCGTGGGCGAGGAGGCCCCGGAGCGTTCCGAGCGCGAGTCGCCCCTGCCGCCGGCGTCGGAGACCGCGGCGGCGAGCTGGTCGGCGGCTTGGGCGGGCGCTGCGACGACCATCTGCAGCGATCCGTTGGTGATGATGTCCCGTTTGTAGGTTCCGTCCGCCGGGGTCCTTGGTGGCGGCGGCGCTTCCGGCAACGCGACCGTGTTCTCGGTGCCGCCGAGGCTGCCCTTGGTCTCCGGAATCCCGATTGAATCCGCGATTTCGGGAGGCTTGCCGCCCACTATGCCGGTGCTTTGATCACGCGTCGCGGTGGACAAGCCGTCACCGCTAAGCGACCAGATCCAGCCGGTGCCAACCAGCAGCGCACTGACCAGCGCCACCGCAACTACGTTGCGTAGCTTGACCGTTCGCGCTTTCGATCGCTTGGCTTCCGAGTCGCCGCGGGCGGATCCTTCCGCCCGCCGGGTCGATACCGCATTCTGCGACGCGCCCCTGACTCGCGGCGGGTCGTGGTGGGCCGGCACCGCGACGGGCTGGATCACCCGGTGGTGCAGGGCGCCCTCGGCTACCACGCGGCCGTCCCGAAGTTCACTGGCGACATAGGCGGTGAACCTGCACAAGACACCGAAGCGCAGCGACGTGTCGACGATCCGCGTCGCCACGTCGTCTCGGGTATCCGCTGGCGCCGCGGCGTAGCCGTCCTCGAGGTCGCGCAGGTGGGCCCGCGCCCATTGCGCCGTCACGGCTGGGACCGCGCAGCGCTCCGCGGCCACGGTGATCGACCAGTCCGCGCCCGCCTCGGTGGCGCCGCGCACGGTCAGCGAACCGGGCGCACTCCCCCGATACCGTCCGGACACCACCAGCGGCACCCCGGGCAACAGGTCGGGCAACCGAGCCGGGCTCATGGTGTCCTCGATAGCCGTGAACCCCGCGGCACGTACTTCCAGCCCGGTCGCCAGCGGCGTCCGGGCGCAGCGCTGGATGACGCCGGGCAGGGCCTCGTCGAGGCGGTCCTCGTTGTCCACCAGCACGCAGCGTCCCCCACCGACACCGGCCAGGCGGCGCAGGAATCCGGCGTTGACAGCCTCATCGACACCGATCGTGTGCAGCCGTACCCGCCCCAGATCGCCGGACAGCTCTTGCAGTAGCTGGTCCTCGTTGCCGACCTGCCCGTCGGAGATCAGGATGAGCACCGCATCATCGGTGTCGGCCACCTGCTCCCGGCCCAACAGGGCCAGCGCCCGCCGCAACGGCGCGAGCATTTCGGTGTCGCCGCGCGCTTCGACGCGAGCGAGGTGCTCGACCGCGCGATAGCGATGCCGGTCACTGGCCTCGGTCAACCCCGCGGGCAGACCGACCGGATACTCGATGCCGTCATCGAAGGTCAGCACCGCGAACCGGTCGTCGCTGGTGAGCGCGTCCACGATGCGGGATGCGGCGCGGCGGGCGGCGGTCATCTTCCACCCGGCCATGCTGCGGGAGCGGTCCAGCACCAGCACCAGGTGCCGTGGGCGCGGTGTTGCGGCACCGGCCGGCGGCAGCACCGTCAGCTGGTAGGTGCCCTCGTCGCCCTCGGCATCGGGAACCAGCACCAGCGAGCTGGCGAGTTCCTGGGCGTCGCAGTCCAGCCGCAAGACGAAATCCCGGTTGGCCGGTGCACCGGGTGTCACCTGTATGCGCCCGTCGGCACCGGTCACCGCGGGCATGTTTGATCGCACCTGCGACAGGTTGAAACCGGCGGGGTCGATCCCGACGTCGATGGTCACCGGAACCGAGTGCGCAAATCCTGCCACCAGCATCGGCGGGGTGATCCGAGATGCGTCGGGGACCGCGTCAGTGTCGTCGGCGTAGCCGTCGCCGACAGCAATATCAGCCAGCGGTTCACCCGGGATGTAGCGGGGTGCGACCACCAATGGGAAGCGGAATGTCGCCTCACCATCCTCGTAGGTCAGCGGGTTGATGATGGTGAGCGCGACGGTGACCCGTTGACCGGGCACGATATTGCCGACCCGGATGGTGAACACGTCCGGCCGGTCCTCCTCGAGGATCCGGGCCGATCGTCCCGATGCGATGGCCTCGTCATACGCGCGGCGAGCAGCCTCACGCTCGCGCAACTCGGCTTCAACATCGCGCCCGTCGACGCTCACCCGCATGCGGGTGACCGCCGCACGATCTGGCAGCGGGAACACATAGCTGGCTTCCAGGGCTACGTCGAAAGCGTTGACGAAGTCTTGCCTCAGCTCGACTCGGCTGGTGAGTCCGGTGATATCGACCCCAACATCGACGCGTTCGAGTGGCAGGCTGCCCCGGTCGGTGCTCAGCGCGCCCGGGCCAGGCTGGCCGTCGGCGGCGACGGGGCCGGTCGTATCGGCCTCAGTCGTCGGCGTGATGCGCACGGTCATGATGGGCTCCGTTCATCTCATCCTGGGATAGCAGGCCCGACAGCAAGCCGCGGTCGGCCAACAGTTGCAGCAATGGCCGGGCGGCCGCACGGATCGCGTGCAGGTCGTCGTCACAGGGGCGGCCTTGGCCCTCGGCGGGCAGCAACAGCGTCACCCCGCCAGGCAGGCTTACCGCCGCAAGCGACGTGACAGTGTCAGCACCGCCACCGTCGGTCGCCGGTTCGACGGTGACCGGCCGATCGGCCCAGAAGCGGCTGCGGCGGCTCGGGTGGACCTCGGCCGATGCCCGCGCCTCGGCCGTGACCAGTTCGTCGGGAACGGCGGCCACCCTGCTCAACGTTTCGTTGGTCGCTCCGGCCAGCTCGGCTTGAATGTCGGCCAACGAACGGCCCTCAGCCTGGCGACGTTTGACCGCAATGACCTGCAGCAGGTGCCGCGGGCCATACAACGCGGTGCGCCCCTGCATGACCGGCCGGTCGACGAGCCCGGTAGTCGTGTACCACCGCACCGAGCGTCGATCGGGAAGCTGGCGAACCCGGCCGTTGGGCGCTCCCGGGTAGGCGGGATCGGCCAGCCCGGCGGCAACCCGTCGCACCAGCTCGTCCAGCGTCCACGACGCCCGCTCGGCCATCCGTCGATACTGACACTGTCACTATTACACTGTCAACGTTTGGGTGTCTCCGACCTTGAAGCACTGCGACGACGGCCCACTCGATCCGGGCGGATCCGGACGGATCTTCGGGCCTGGCCAGTCGGCGCCCACCGGCCCAGGCGGAACGGCTCACGAGCACGATTCGGTAATCCCACCGCCAACGGCTCGCGTCTCACCCAGAATAGGGAGTCGTGAACGGTGCTGCTCCCCTAGGCGGGCGACAGGGTTGATGGCGGAAAGATCGTGTTGAGTTTCGGTGCCCTCGGGCCATTGGAGATGACGATCGATGGCGTAGCCGTGCCGTTGGGCACCCCCAAGCAACGGGCGGTGCTGGCCGCGTTGCTGATCAATCGCAACCGCCCCGTCGCAATCGATGCGTTGATCGAGGCGGCGTGGGAACAGGGGGCTCCGGCGGGGGCACGAGAAACGCTGTACGCGTATGTGTCAAAGCTGCGTCGCCTGATGGCCGGCGCCGGCATCGAGACCCGGGAACTGCTGGCAAACATGCCGCCGGGATATCGACTCACGGTTGCCGACGGCGACTACGACCTCGGCCGTTTCGTGACCGAAAAGAACGCCGGGGTACGGGCCGCCGCGGCTTCGGGCTTTGAACAGGCTAGCGACCACTTCTCGGCCGCGCTTGCCCAGTGGCGCGGTCCCGTGCTCGACGACCTACGCGACTTCACCTTCGTCGACGCCTTCGCCACCGGACTGGCCGAGGAAAAACTGGTCACACAAATCGCTCGCGCGGAAGTTGAAATTAGTTGCGGCCGCGCCCAGTCGGTAATTGGCGAGCTGGAAGGACTCACCACCGACCACCCCTACCGGGAACCGCTTTGGGTGCAGCTGATCACCGCTTACTATCTGGCCGAACGCCAATCCGATGCGCTGGATGCCTATCGTCGACTGCGGGACAGGCTGGCAGACGACCTCGGTGTCGACCCCGCTCCTACGGTGCGCGCGCTATATGGACGAATCCTGCGTCAGCGGCCACTCGACGTCTGCAAGACCGCCCAGTCGAACGCCGATGAAACCATCAGCACCCTGTCGGTCCACATGCCGGCCATTCCGGACGCCACCCACGGCCCCTCGCTACGCGACGCGAACGAACGTCGGTATCCGTTGGTCGCGACCACCACCCGGATCGGGCGCAGCCCGGACAATGACATCGTTCTTTCCGGTGGCAAGGTCAGCCGTCACCACGCCGCGATCGTTGACACCGGGTCCAGCTTCGTCATCGTGGATTTGCGGTCACTGAACGGCGTTTCCGTTTCTGGTCGGCGTGTTCATACCAGCACCGCGCTAACCGAAGGTGACCGGATTCGTATTGCCGAACACCAGTTGATGTTCGAAACCGCCTCCGGAGCCGACAGGGTGTCCTAGGCCGCAACGGCGATGAGCGTGATGCGCCGAGCATCGTCGATCATCGAGATAGCCCAGCACGGCTGTGCCCAGCCGCATCTATCTGTCGAAGTGCAGGGGGCCGATCCCAACCAGGTTGTCGCCGTTGAGGAAAGCCCCAAGGTTGTGGTTACCAGTGTTGAAGAAACCCTGGTTGAAGGTCCCGTGGTTAGCCAGACCCAACAACCCCAATCCCGGCAACGGCAGACCAGAGTTGTTGCTACCCACATTGAAAGCACCAACATTGTTGAGGCCGTCGTTGCCGATACCCAACCCACCGAACTGAGCAGGGCTCCGGCGTTGTTGATTAGCAGGCTTGTGAGCTGGGGAATTGTGGATTGAGGAGGTCTAGGCGGCGGTTGGCGGTCAAAGCGGTGATCCGGCAGGCTTCGGTGATGTTGTCGGCGCCGTTGAGGCGGTGCAGATTGATCGCGGTGTTGCGTAGCGTTGCTAGGACCTGTGCGCCGTTTCCGGTATGTGCCCTTTGACGGTCTTCGTCGAAGGTGACGTCGCGTATCCAGTGCAGGCTGTTCTCGATTCCCCAGTGTTGACGCATCCAGGTCATGATCGCGGTAGGGCGGGCGTGCTCGAACGGCAGGCTGCAGATGGCATAGACCACCTCCACGCTGCGCTGGTCGGTGGCGGTGATCAAGCGTTCACGAGTGATCCGGATGATTTGTTTTGCGTAGGGGAAGCCGATTCCTCGTGCAGCGGTGATGATTTGCAGGGTGCGGGTCTCGACACGGCCGTGGCCGCGGGAGTCGTCGGTAGCGGCTGTGGGCACCTCGGCCCAGGGCAGCGCGGTGATACGCGCAAGTATTTTGGCTTGGTTGGACTTGACGATCATCAGGTAGTGCGACTTCAAGGTGGCGCAGATCAACTTCGCGGTGACGACCTGGGTATGCATCGCATCCACGGTGACCAGCCACCGCAAGCTGCCCGGCAGCAGCGTGAGCAGGGCACGTACGCAGGGAATTTCATTGCTTTTCTCGGCGACAGCGAGTTGACCGAGCACCAATCGGGCACGGTGGGCGAACACCGACACGAGATGCGTGGCTGTCGCTTTGGCGCGTAAAGCACCACGCAGCATCTTGCCGTCCAACGCGATCGGCACCAATCCACTGGGGTCGCTGCTGGCCACGTGTGCAGTGAAGTAACTGCCCATCCTGGCGTTGAGGTCGGCGGGGTCTAGCCGAGACAAAACAGCGCGGAAGGTCTTCTCACTGGGCCGCCGGAACCGGACCCCTAATTAGGCCAACACATCATCGGGAGCGGTGGCCGCCCATGTGGCAAAACCAGCATAGCCGCGCATCCCCGCGGCAGTGGCCAGAACCGCGATCGCCAACAAAGCCATCAGCGAATACCTCCGACCGCGTGGGTCCCTCGGGTCTGGCACCGAGGCCAACACATCGAGAAACTCCGATCCGATGAGCTCGCTGCGCTCACCAGGACTCCAGCGGTCGAACACCTCTGGAACCGACGACACAGGCAATACTGAAACGGTAGGCACGGGCAACTCCAGACCAACGACGAACAGTAACCAACTCGATCGTTCTCCAGATAGCCCGTGCCTACACTCCGGCCCCAATAGCGCGGCACCAAAGATCATCAACCCAGCTCACAAGCCTGCTAATCAACAACGCCGGAGCCCTGCTCACCCGGATAAGCGGCGCGCCGTAACCCCAGCGGCCCTTTGCGCCCTGCGGTTCAACAGTGACGCCCAAGATCACCGGCGGCTGGTTGGAAATCCCACAACCTGGGGAAATGCCCGACTATTCAAACACCGCACGCGAGAAATTGCACCGCTTAACGCGGGTTGCCCCGGTGATCATCGGCGATTGACGCCGACCGACCGGGCGACGGTAAGGATTTGTAAAGGTCGGAACCCGATAGTGCTGACATGCGAACCCAACACGGTTCCAGGCAGCCGGATCCACAGGTGCCAGGTCGGCGACGTCAACCTGCCCCGCTACGGCTCGCTCCCATCCGCGTCGCGGCAACTCGAGTTTCATTCATTCACGCCAGCCGCCGGACAGCGGAAACACGTCAGCGCAATGACGCATGCCGACGTGCACACCACAACACAACCGCTACTACCGCCGCGGCAAATCTGCGCGCAACAAACGATGGCGTTTGCCCGTGCAAGTGACGCGGTCAAGAAGCGCTTCCCAGAAAGGAAGAAGCCGTGATAGACAAAGCCCCGTTCCGAGGCGCACGTACCGTTCTTCACAGCACCACGACGGCGAGCATGCAGCCGACAACCACGCACCCGGCCCAAGCCAGAAGGCTTCGTAGTTCTGGGGAACTGCTTGGCGCGCGAGATGTATCGGCCCACAACAAGCCACGCAACGTCGACAACACCAGGGGTGGTAACGCGCCCGCCAACGAGCGGCGCCGCCGGCCCGGTCGCCCCGTGGCAACAGCTCCGACACTCGGCAGCGCATTCTCGCCAGTGCTCGCGAACTGTTTGCGAGCAACGGTATCGACCGAACATCGATACGGGCGGTGGCCGCGGCGGCAGATGTCGATGCGGCGCTCGTGCATCACTACTTCGGCACCAAGCAGCAGCTGTTCGCCGCCGCGATCCACCTTCCCATCGACCCAAAGCTCGTGCTGAAACGCATGCAGAACACCCCAACCGCTGAACTCGGATTCGCGCTGCCGTCCATGCTGCTGCCGATGTGGGATTCCGAACTCGGCACGGGGTTGATCGCCTCGCTGCGCTCCCTGTTCGGCGGCGGCGATGTGGACTTGGCACGCTCATTCCTGCAAGAAGTCGTCACCGCCGAGATGGCGTCGCTGGTCGACAATCCAGCGGGAACGGGCATGATCCGTGCCCAGCTAGTCGCGTCGCAATTGCTGGGCGTCGTCATGGCTCGCTACATCTTGCAGATCGAGCCGTTCGCCTCGATGCCGGCAGAGGACATCGCGCGAGCCATCGCGCCGAACCTGCAGCGTTACCTCACTGGGGAAATCTAGGTCCCGCGCCCATCGTTGATCGGGCGTGCTCGCCGTCGTCATCGGCAGCGCGGGCCTGGTCGACAAGTGGCGCCGGGAGACAGTCTTGGTGCGGTGGGCCGGTCGAGGCGGCGGAATCGTCGAGTAGATTCCCGTGTTCGGTGCCGGCCCGCCGCAATCGGCGCTACCGGCTTCGCTGTTTATCCGGTTTACCCGCGCCATGCGATCCGGCACCCGTGCCGGCCCGGGGTTCTTGGGTTCCGGGCCAGCACGCCCCGGTCGGTGTCTCACGTTCGCAACCGTTGCGGACACATCGTTGACACCGGCGTAACAAGTTTGGCATCGATGCTTCCTATGGTGAGGCGGTCCGCCTTCCGCGGTGCAGGACGTCGCGGACCCCCTTACTGGTAGGAGCTCAGTTGAGCGGAAACGCAGTTCGCCTGCAGGCGATCAACAACGTCGAGGCATATGTCCCCCCAGCCGTCAGTTTCGTCGCGGGCGAGGCCCCGGGCGAGATCTTCGGCTCCAACGTCTTCACCAAAGCGGAGATGCAGGCACGGCTGCCAAAAGCGGTGTTCAAGTCGGTCCTCGCCACCATCGACAAAGGCGCCAGGCTCGACCCTGCGGTCGCCGACGCGGTCGCGGTGGCGATGAAGGACTGGGCGCTGGAGAAGG
The DNA here is from genome assembly GCF_022354805.1 of Mycobacterium liflandii. NCBI lineage: Bacteria > Bacillati > Actinomycetota > Actinomycetes > Mycobacteriales > Mycobacteriaceae > Mycobacterium > Mycobacterium liflandii. The sequence goes on from NZ_CP023138.1 coordinate 4,586,873, forward strand.
GCGCCACCCACTACGCTCACGTCTTCTACCCGATGACGGGGTTGACCGCCGAAAAGCACGACAGCTTCTTGGAACCCACCGCCGACGGACAGACGATGGCCGAGTTCGCGGGCAAGACGCTGATCCAGGGTGAGCCCGACGCGTCGAGTTTCCCGTCCGGCGGGTTGCGCAGCACGTTCGAGGCGCGCGGCTACACCGGCTGGGACGTCACCAGCCCGGCCTATGTTCTGGAAAACCCGAACGGCAACACCCTGTGCATTCCCACGATTTTCGTCTCGATGACCGGGGATGCCCTCGACTACAAGACGCCGCTGCTGCGCAGCCAGCAGGCCATGGGCATCCATGCCGAGCGCATTCTGAAACTGTTCGGCCACAAGGAACTCAACAAGGTCGTCTCGTTCTGCGGTCCAGAACAGGAGTACTTCCTGGTCGACAGGCACTTCTTCGTGGCGCGGCCCGACCTGGTCAACGCCGGTCGCACCGTCTTCGGCGCCAAGCCACCCAAGGGCCAGGAGTTCGACGACCACTACTTCGGCGCAGTCCCCGAGCGGGTACTGGGCTTCATGATGGACACCGAGCGGGAGCTGTTCAAACTGGGCATTCCCGCCAAGACCCGCCACAACGAGGTCGCCCCGGGCCAGTTCGAGGTGGCGCCGATGTTCGAACGGGCCAACATCGCTTCTGACCACCAGCAGCTGCTGATGACGGTCTTCAAGACGCTGGCCAAAAAGCACGGCATGGAATGCCTGTTCCACGAGAAGCCATTCGCGGGGGTCAACGGTTCGGGTAAGCACGTCAACTTCTCGGTCGGCAATGCCGAGCTCGGCTCACTGCTGGTTCCCGGCGATACGCCACACGAAAATGCGCAGTTCCTGGTGTTCTGCGCCGCGGTGATCCGTGCCGTGCACAAATATGCTGGGCTGCTTCGGGTCTCAGTTGCATCGGCCACCAACGACCACCGGTTGGGGGCCAACGAGGCGCCACCGGCGATCATCTCGATCTTCCTTGGTGAGCAGCTTGCCGATGTGTTCGAGCAGATCGCCAAAGGTGCGGCCACTTCGTCAAAGGGCAAGGGCACCATGATTATTGGGGTCGACACCCTGCCGCCGCTACCCACCGATCCCGGCGACCGCAACCGCACCAGCCCATTTGCGTTCACCGGCAACCGGTTCGAATTCCGCGCACCCGGCTCGGGCCAGACGGTTGCGGTACCGATGACCATCCTCAACACGATCATGGCCGACTCGTTCGACTACATGGCCACGGTCTTGGAGAAGGCCGTGGAGGACGGGGAGGACTTCGACGCCGCGGTGCAGAAGCTGCTCACCGAGATCATCACCGAACACGGTGCGGTGGTGTTCAACGGTGACGGCTATTCGGAGAACTGGCAGGTCGAGGCGGCCGAACGAGGCTTGCCGAACCTCAAGACCACGCTGGACGCCATTCCCGAGTTGATCAAGCCGGAGTCGATCGACCTTTTCCACAAGTACGACGTCTTCAATGAACGCGAGCTGCACAGCCGCTACGAGGTCCGTTTGGAGCAGTACGCGCTGACCATCGCGGTCGAGGCGAGGCTGACGTTGGAGATGGGGACGACGGTTATCCTGCCGGCGGCGATGCGCTACCAGACCGAACTCGCCCAGAACGTCGCCGCTCTAAAGGCCGCTGGCGTTGAACCGAGCATGGTCGCGCTGGAAGCGATTTCGGCTCCGCTGTCGGATCTGTCCGCGGCACTGGCGTCACTGAAGATGGCGTTGTCCGAGCACTCGGCGGATTCGGCGCTCAGCGAGGCCAAGCATGCCCAGGAGGCGCTGCTGCCCGCGATGGACGCGGTGCGCTGCGCCGCTGACACGTTGGAAAGCGTTGTGGCCAATGACTTGTGGCCGCTTCCCACCTACCAGGAGATGCTCTACATCCTGTGATGAGCCCGTCGGGCGTGGGGGTCGGCCGCGTCAGCGGACACTGGTGATTCAGCCCCCACGCCCGGCGCTCTGCGCTAGCACCGGGGCCGCTGCTGCGCACCCGGTTGCTCATCGAGGCCGGCCGCCATCCCCACGCGACCGGATGCCACGTCAATATTTGAGCGATTTCACCGGTCTCTTGATCCCGTGATAGGCACCAGCCCTGCCGCGCCCGACCGACGCCGGTGCACGGCAATCACCCGCGGCACTACGCAGCTAGATGCGACACCTACTGGTGTCCAGGCGGGCGTAGACCCAGAGCGCGCAACAGGTCGTCAGGCTCCCACCGCGGGCTGCTCACCGCGTCACCGGAGTCGCGCAACCGTCCGCTCTGGGCCCGAAGCCCTGAGCGCTTCTTTGAATGCCGGCGCAATCCACGAAGGCTCGTCAGCGGAAGGAACAAGGTCGGCCCGTCGCGCTCAACCCCGGTCCGCCGCGCCGGACCGCCTTGGTTCGCCGAACTGTCCGAGTGGGCCGGGTTGACCGGCTGCAGCGGGTTGGTTGCATGCACCAGTTGAGCTTTGGTCGACATCGCCAAGGAAGGTTCGGCCGTCGCGGAGGCCGCTGTCGGCAGCGCCGATGTTGCCGTCGGCGCCAACAGTTCGCCCACACCGCCGACGGCTCCAGGGGCACCGCTGCCCACGGCCCCCAACGGCCCGCCTGCCAAGGCGGCCGTGCCATATCCATCCAATGACCTGCCAAGGCCGGAGCCGAGCCCGACGCCATGACCAGGACTGTGGCCGCTGGCCGAGCTGGTCGCACCGGCACCGTGGTCACCACCGGTGCTGGCAACACCTTGGCCCGCCGAACCACCGCCGCCTGCTCCGCTCTAGCTGGCGGCCGCGTCGGTACCGCCGGCCGAGTTAGCCGCCCCGCCGGCCCTGGCCGCGCCGCCGTCGCTGACGTGCGAGCTAGCCATGCCGTCTCCGCTACCACCTCCGGCACCGCCGTGTTGTACGCCGGTGCCCACCGACGCAGCATCTCCGTTGCCGGCCGCAGGTCCGGAGTGCACCGTGGCCTGGGCGGGACTGCCTCCGGTTCCGGCCGCGGCCGTAGCGCCGGCGGGTCCGACCGGTGCGGCGTTAGCGGTGGGTTGACCGACATCGCCAAATCCGCCGGCACCGCCATGCAGACCGCCGCCGATGGCGCCGTTTCCCGTTCCGGGTCCCCCGGCCTGCCCCTCTGCCGGCGCGGTGAACACGCCGATCGCCTTCTCCAGCGGCGAGGCGTTGGTGGCCTCGGTGGAGCCGTACGCTTGCGCGCTCGTTTGCAGGATCTCGACAAACCGGTCGTGAAACTCCGCTGCTTTGGCACTGAGAACCTGGTAGTTGTAGGCGTGCGCGCCGAACAACGACGCGATTCCTGCCGAGACGATGTCGCCGCCCGCGGGCTGCACGGCCGCCGTCGGGGCCGCGGCAGCCGCACTGGCTTGGCGCATCGTCGAAGCGATCGCGGCCAAATCCCCGGCCGTGGCGGCCAGCAGGTTCGGCGAAGTGGTCACGTGCGGCATGAACGTACTCCAACTCCAACTACCAAAACCCGACAGTCATCGGATCGCGACTTCACAAAAACTATCAGCTATCAGCCGAAATGTTAGCCCGATCCGGGAAGACAGCTCAGGATTCACGCACCCTGAGGCTCCGCTCGCGAACTCGCCGGCGCCCCAGCATAGCGGCAGGCACCAACTGCGTGCCGGTGCACGGCCATCAAGAGTGCGTGCCGCTGCCGCCAAGAGGACTGTCACCGAACATGTTTGGTTCGAAATGCTCTTGTGATCGACGGCGCTCATCGATACCCAATCTCATCCGTAGCAAATCGTTTTGGAGAGGACACGGTTACGACGTCCCCGCCGCGCATCGGTTCGGCAACTAAATCGGCCGCTCGTCTAGGAAAGATCTCCGGACGGCGATACAGTTCCGCCGCACCGTTCGTTCGCGGAGATACCTTCTGAGCGCGATCATGAGAAGAGTTGTCGTTGAGAAAGTTTGATCGAATCAACATCGCTGTGGTTGCCAGTGCCGGGTTGTGCGGGGCCGCCTTTGCGTTCAGCCCCAGCGCGGCGGCGACGCCGTTACGAACGGGCGGCCCCAGTTGTGTGGAACAGATGGCGGGGGTTGGAGCACCCGCGGCGGGTGCGGCGCCAGTGATGGCGCCGATCCTGCCCGGCCCCCCGGTAGCGGGGGCGGTGCCCGTCGCGGGCGGCCCATTGCTGCCGGTGCCCGCCGCCGGCCCGGTACCGATCCCGGCACCGGTGCCCGCGGGCGCCCCGGTACCACTGCCAGCCGGCGCGCCAGTACCAGTACCAGTGCCGGTGGCGGTTGGCGCTCCGGTGCCGGTAGCGGCTCCGGGACCGGCCGCCGCGCCACTACTGCTTCAGGCCGGGGGCAAAGGCGAGCCCACCGCCATCGACCCGGCGCTGACGGCTGACCCAGTCGTCCTACCTGGTCCCCCGCCGGCACCGGCCGCTGCCCCACCGGCACCCACGGTGGTCACTGGCGCGACGTTAGCCGGGGCCACCCAACCGGTTGCGCCCTGCTGCAACCCCTGATCAGTTGCTGGGCGGTGCTGGCTCTTCGGGCTGGCCCGGCAGTCCCTCAACAGCGCGGGTGGGGATGGGATCGGCCGACTTGATGGTGCGGGCGGGGATGGGATCGGCCGACTTGACTTGCGAGGGAACCCCTTCCTTCACAATCACCGGGTCGCCGACGTTGACCGTGTTGAAGTACCACTCGGCGTCGGCGGGGCTCAGGCTGATGCAGCCATGGCTGATGTTCTCCACCCCCATTGCTTGTGTCGCCCACGGAGCGGAATGCACATACAGGCCGCGACCGGTGATGCGAACGGCGTAGTCCACCGTGAGCCGATAACCGTCAGGAGCATCCACGGGTATTCCGACGCTGCTCGAATCCATGATCACCGAACGGTCTTTCGACAAGACGGTGTAGGTGCCGACCGGCGTCGGATACTCCGATCTACCCATCGAGGCGGGAAGCACCCCATCTTCACCCCAATGGGGACGGTGGTGCGGGGCGGGTAACCGAGGCGGCGGTTCCGCGTCGACCCCATCGATAGTCACGGTGAAGGTGTGATTTGCGATGTCGGCAACACCGAGGACCTCCGGACCCGTCTTGAACTGCGAGGATACGCCGCCCACCGAGAGGGCCACGGTGCTGTGCGCCGGCCAGAATTGATCGGGAACCCACTGCACAACGTTGTTGTCGAGCCACTGGTACCTACCGGTCATCGCGGGCGCCGACTTCACCGCGATGGCGCGCTCGGCCGCATGCCGGTCGGCGACCGGCCCGCTGAACGTCACCACCACGGGGTGCGCAACACCCACCACCTCGCCCCGCGTGGGTCGAAGTGATGCAATCGATAAATAGCCCTGCGACCGGTTGATCCCCGCCAGACGTACGTCACCTGGCCCTGCGACCACTGCCGCAGCGATCCCGATCACCACTAGAACAGACCTAACAACTGCCCACATCGCGTTTATCACCCTTTGAGATGACCAAATTGTCATTGTTGTTTCGACGATGTTAGGGGCGACATGGCAGACGGTGCGTAAGTACGCGCGACCTGAATGGTCAAGGCTTCGAAAAGATTTGGTCACAGGCGGCCGATGTGACAAATGGTCTCACCGAAACTCATCACGATGAATTGAGCTGAAGCAACGCCGCACGACCGCGCAATCGCGGGCCCGGAGCCAACCAACAAATCGCCTCGCCTCGCGCCCCAGCGAGGCTTCGCCGCCGAGTTGTTCGGCGGGCCGGCGGCTCGGCAAATTGACGTTCCCGACGCCCGCCGGGTGGCGCGAGCGTGTAGAACGTCATTGTGCGCCATGTGCAAGACACCGTGTCCACCCCCGACGACAGCTGTCCGGTGAGCCTGTTCGTACCTGATACCTGCGAACCGGTGCCGGGCGTCGTCATGTATCCCGATGTCGGCGGATTCCGGCCGACCTTTCAGGAGATGGCGGCGACCCTGTCCGGTTTCGGCTATGCGGTGTTGCTACCCGACATGTACTACCGCCATCGTGGCTACGCCCCATTCTCGTTGCCGTCGGCATTCACCGATCCAGGCGAGCAGGCACGGATGATGGCATTGGGAGACAGTTTGATCCCCGACATGATGGCCAGTGATGCCGATGCCTACTTCGACTACCTGAGTACGCGAGCAGAGGTGCGCGACAACAGGTTTGGTGTATGCGGATACTGCAGAGGCGGACGGGTCTCAATGATCGTCGCCGGACGATGTCCGGATCGTGTCGCGGCAGTCGCGTCATTCCACGGAAGTCAATTGGCTGCCGACAGTCCCAACAGTCCGCACCTGCTGGCCAGCCGGATGCGCGCGAAAGTGTATGTCGCCGCGGCAGACAACGATGAACTGTTCCCTCCGCAGCAGGCCGCAACCCTGCGCAGGGCCCTGACCGCGGCCGGAGTGGACCACACGATCGAAACCTATGCCGCCGAACACGGATTCGCCGTTGCGGACAACCCCGGCTACGACGCCGATGCGGCCCGCCGCCACTGGGATGCGTTGCGCGACTTCTTCGGTTCGACGCTAGGTTCCCAACCGGGCAACACCGGTTGAATTAGACCTAAGACGCCTAAGACGCCCCGCTGGTGTCCTTGGTCAAGTGCTGGCCGGTCTGCGGATTGACCGCGGTTTCGCCCGCCGGCAAGTTCGACAGGTCTGCCGCAATCACCGTCTGCATGTCTCCCGAGTCGGGCAGGGCCAGATGCGCGGGCGGGGACACGGCCGGCTCGAGGAGCAGATCGGCACTGTGGCGCCGCAGCGTACGGCCGCGGAAGAAGCCGGGCGAGATCGCCCACCAGATCAACATCACCACCACGCCGAGCAGCATGGACCCCACCCCGACCACCGCCACCGCGCCGAACCCGAAGATCGTGACATTGTGGCCGTTCTCGACGAGCCAGTCCCGCTTCGCGTACTCGATCAGGCCGAAGATGAAGACCACCGTCAACACCACCCCGCCGGTCAGCAGCACGACGCCGCGCTTGACGAAGTTGCGCAGCGACTTGGTCAGCGTCGCACGGTAATAGTGCGCGCAGGCATATCCGGTGAGCCCGTAGTAGAACGCGATCACCAACCCAACCGAACCGATCAGTGCGCTCAGCAGGTTGCGGCTGACCAGCGTGAACAGCACATAGAACAAGATCGACACCGCTCCCATCGCGATCGTCGACACGGTGGGCGTGAGGTAGCGAGGGTGGATTTTGGCGAACGACGCGGGCAGTGCCTTGTACACCGCCATCGACAGCGTGGTGCGCGCCGTGGGCAGGACTGTGGTCTGCGTCGAGGCCGACGCGGAGGTCAGGATCGACGCCGAGAGCAACAGCAGCCCGATCTTGCCGAGGACGCCGTCGCCGAACAAGGCCGGCCCGACCGCGGCGAAGACATCGTTGGAATTGTCCGGATTTCCCAGTCCGATGCCGTCGACGCCGACACCGGCGGAGGCGATACTCGCCACCGTGACCACCGCATAGGTGGCCAGCAGCAGAAAGGTTGAGATCACCGCCGCACGCCCGGGGGTGCGGCCGGGGTCATCGGTCTCCTCGTTACATGCCACCGCGGTGTCAAAGCCCCAGTAGATCAGGGCTCCGGCGTTGTTGATTAGCAGGCTTGTGAGCTGGGGAATTGTGGATTGAGGAGGTCTAGGCGGCGGTTGGCGGTCAAAGCGGTGATCCGGCAGGCTTCGGCGATGTTGTCGGCGCCGTTGAGGCGGTGCAGATTGATCGCGGTGTTGCGTAGCGTTGCTAGGACCTGTGCGCCGTTTCCGGTATGTGCCCTTTGACGGTCTTCGTCGAAGGTGACGTCGCGTATCCAGTGCAGGCTGTTCTCGATTCCCCAGTGTTGACGCATCCAGGTCATGATCGCGGTAGGGCGGGCGTGCTCGAACGGCAGGCTGCAGATGGCATAGACCACCTCCACGCTGCGCTGGTCGGTGGCGGTGATCAAGCGTTCACGAGTGATCCGGATGATTTGTTTTGCGTAGGAGAAGCCGATTCCTCGTGCAGCGGTGATGATTTGCAGGGTGCGGGTCTCGACACGGCCGTGGCCGCGGGAGTCGTCGGTAGCGGCTGCGGGCACCTCGGCCCAGGGCAGCGCGGTGATACGCGCAAGTATTTTGGCTTGGTTGGACTTGACGATCATCAGGTAGTGCGACTTCAAGGTGGCGCAGATCAACTTCGCGGTGACGACCTGGGTATGCATCGCATCCACGGTGACCAGCCACCGCAAGCTACCCGGCAGCAGCGTGAGCAGGGCACGTACGCAGGGAATTTCATTGCTTTTCTCGGCGACAGCGAGTTGACCGAGCACCAATCGGGCACGGTGGGCGAACACCGACACGAGATGCGTGGCTGTCGCTTTGGCGCGTAAAGCACCACGCAGCATCTTGCCGTCCAACGCGATCGGCACCAATCCACTGGGGTCGCTGCTGGCCACGTGTGCAGTGAAGTAACTGCCCATCCTGGCGTTGAGGTCGGCGGGGTCTAGCCGAGACAAAACAGCGCGGAAGGTCTTCTCACTGGGCCGCCGGAACCGGACCCCTAATTAGGCCAACACATCATCGGGAGCGGTGGCCGCCCATGTGGCAAAACCAGCATAGCCGCGCATCCCCGCGGCAGTGGCCAGAACCGCGATCGCCAACAAAGCCATCAGCGAATACCTCCGACCGCGTGGGTCCCTCGGGTCTAGCACCGAGGCCAACACACCGAGAAACTCCGATCCGATGAGCTCGCTACGCTCACCAGGACTCCAGCGGTCGAACACCTCTGGAACCGACGACACAGGCAATACTGAAACGGTAGGCACGGGCAACTCCAGACCAACGACGAACAGTAACCAACTCGATCGTTCTCCAGATAGCCCGTGCCTACACTCCGGCCCCAATAGCGCGGCACCAAAGATCATCAACCCAGCTCACAAGCCTGCTAATCAACAACGCCGGAGCCCTGCCCAGTAGATGAAGATGGTGATGAGCAACGCCGGCGCCATTTGGGTGCCAAAGTCCAAACCGCTGGGCCACAACCAGGACAACGAGGGCCGCAACGAGCCCACATCGCCATGATTGGTGTAGACCCTGGCCAGCGCGACGGCCGCCAGAGCGACCAGCACAACGAGTTCCACCGATAGCAACACGTACTGCATCCGCGCAGAGACGTCGGTGCCTCGATAGCAGATGTAGGTCATCACCACGATCCAGGCGACGCCCGCGACCGTGGACCACAACGTGCTGTGCGCCAGGTTGCTCGCCGACTGCCAGCCAAGCTCGCCGACGAACGTAAAGGAATACGCACCGGCGATTTGCGCCAAGTTGGCCATCACGATCACGTCGGCGGCGATGATGCCCCAGCCCCCGAGCCACCCGGTAACCGGCCCGAAGGCCCGCGATGCCCAGGTGAAGGTCGTCCCGCAATCGGGTTCGGCCTTGTTGAGCTCCTGGTAGGCGACGGCGATCATGTACATCGGGATGAACGAGAGCAGCACGATCGCCGGCGCCTTGACGCCGCAAAGCAACTCGCCGCGGCTTGCCACGATGAGTCCCAACGTCGCCGCCAGACTGTAGGCGGGTGCCGTGGAGGCCGTACCGATAACAACACTGGATAGCAGCCCCACGGCGCCACCTTTGAGACCCTTGCCTTCCACCGCGACGCTCGTGGCCTCACCCTGGCTCACACAATCTCCTTCGATCGGTTGATGACTGGTCTTCTTGTCAGCGTCAAGGTGCCCCACTATCGAGGATGTGGCAACTCGAAACCGGATCTGGGCGCGTCACCATGCCGACCGGCGAGTCGCCGGCGGTCGCGGCTTGGCGATCAACTCCTGGCAGGTACCTCCTGAAGGCCCCACGGCGCCCCGTAGGCACTCAGCAGCTCGAGGAAGGGCACCGCGTCGAACGCTTCCGGACCCAGCACTCCCCTGCCGCTCCAGGTGCCACTGGCCAACAGTTCCAGCGCCACAACGGGGTTGATCGCGGTTTGCCAGACCACACACTGGTGTCCGTACTCGTTCATCGACCATTGGTTGTCGACGACGTGATACAGATAGGTCGAGCGCGGGTTGCCGTCCTTGCCGGTTCCGGTCACCCACAACCCCGCGCATGTCTTGCCGTGCATCTTCGGCCCCAGCGTGGCGGGATCGGGCAGGCAGGCGGCGACCACATCGCGCGGGCTGACTTGCACGCCGCCGACGGTGATCTTCTCGGTGCGATCCAGCCCCAGCTTGCGCAGCGTCTTGAGCACTTCGATGAACTCGGTACCCAGACCGTATTTGAAGGTGGCGCGCTTGGCTTTGACCCAGCGGGGCATCAGCAGCACTTCCTCGTGCTCCACGTTGACGCATTCCACCGGTCCGATCCCGTCTGGGAAGTCGAAAACCTCTGGTTCGCTGAAGGGTTCGGTAACAAACCAGCCACGATCGTGCTCCCAGATCACCGGCGGGTTCAGGCATTCTTCGATGGTGGTCCAGATCGAGAACGACGGCGCAAAGTCATACCCGTCCACGGTCAGGTTCGCGCCGTCGCGGGTCCCCAGTTCGTCGATGTCGGTGAATAGGTGATCGGCGGCGTAGCGGGCAAACACATCGGAAAGCCCCGGCTCGACTCCCATTCCCACCAGCGCGAGCCGATCCGCGGCCCGCCATTGGTCGTCGGCGGCGAACTGCTCGTCACCGAGCTTGACCCCGGTCAGCTGGTAGGGCTGTTCGGGATGGCGCTCAGACAGGCTCATCGCCATGTCCAGGTAGTCGGCCCCGGCGGCCAGCGCCCCTTCGAAGATCGGCATCACGAATCGCGGGTCGACCGCATTGACTACGTGGGTGATCTGATGACGGCGCACCGCGGCGGCTACCGCGTCCGCAGATCCGGCATCAAGAGCGGCTGAGCAGAACCGCGCATCGGCCACCGCCTGCGCGGCACGGCTGGCCCGCGCCTCGTCGTAGTCACAGACCACCACATGTTCGAAGAAGCTGCGGCGCGCGGCAATCGCGCAGAATGCCGAGCCCACGCCGCCAGCGCCGACCAACAAGATGCGCATCGGTGTCGTCGTCACTGTGAAACCACCGCCACTGAGTATGTAACTGGCGCTTCGACATTAGCCACGCTGTATCCAGACCTTTCTGACCAGCCCGCGGTATCGGGCAGATTCGGCATGCTCGGCGTTCACCGGGCACGTGGGATGCATTGCTTAGATCGGTTCTGCGGCATCACATCCGCGCTTGCCACCCGCGGCGGGCACGATTCATCAATCCCCACTCTCCGTGTCGAGCTGAATCGGGCTGGTCGGATCGCCCCGGTCCGGTAAACCGTCGGGCGATCGCAAGAACTAGATTCGCGTGGAAAAGATTGTTCGATGCCAAGGCTTTTCGGCGACACCAGTGATGTCGCTCATGACATGTTTGATGGTGAGGTACTCCTCGAACGAGTACTCGGACATGTCTTTTCCGAACCCGGACGCTGCCACGCCGCCGTGCGGCATCTCGCTGACGATCGGAATGTGGTCATTGATCCATACGCAGCCCGCCGAGATCTCTCGCGAGGCCCGTTGCGCCCGGTAGACATCGCGGGTCCATGCCGATGCGGCCAACCCGTAGTCGGTGTCGTTTGCCTGTCGCAGCGCGTCGTCGTCGCCGTCGTGCGCACGCACCGTGAGTACCGGGCCGAAGATCTCTTCGCGGTAGGCCTGTGACTGTTCGCCGACGTCGGCCAGCAGCGTCGGCAGATAAAAGGCACCGGCCAAATCCGGAATCCGGCCACCCACCACGATGCGGGCTCCCTGCGCCGGAGCTTTGGCCAAGATGTCGGCCACCCGGTCACGATGGGCGAGCGAGATGAGCGGCCCGATGTCGGTGTCGGGGTCCATGGGGTCGCCGATCACGACCGTCGACATCACGTCGGCCACCCCGGCCACGAAGTCGTGGTACAGCTCGCGCGCGACAATGGCACGGGTCGCCGCTGTGCAGTCCTGCCCCGAGTTGATCAGCGCGCCGGCCACCGCTCCTTGTATCGCGGCATCCAGGTCAGCGTCGTCGAACACGACAAACGGGGCCTTGCCTCCGAGCTCGAGCTGGGTGCGGCGGCCGTGCATGGCAGCGGCGGCCATCACCTTGCGCCCCACCGCGGTGGACCCGGTGAAGGTGACCAGGTCGACGCCGGGGTGAGCGGCCAGTGCCGCCCCCACGTCGGCGCCCAGTCCCGTCACGACGTTCAGCACGCCATCGGGCAGACCGGCCTCGGCGGCCAGCCGCGCCAGGGTCAGCGTGGTGAGCGGGGTGAGTTCGCTCGGCTTGATGACGACGGTGCACCCGGCCGCCAACGCCGGCATCACCTTCCACACCGCCATCTGCAGCGGGTAATTCCACGGCGTGATGGTGGCCACCACGCCGATCGCCTCACGGCGGATGCTCGAGGTGTGATCGGCGGAGTATTCGGCGGTGGCCTGACCCGGCAAACGCCGCGCGGCGCCGGCGAAGAACCGGATGTTGTCGACGCTGCCGGGCACGTCAAATTCCTCGGCCAGCCGTAGTGGCTTGCCGGTCTGGCACACCTCTTCGGCGATCAGTTCGGGTGCGCGCTGCTCGAGTAAGTCCGCAAGCTTGGCCAGCACGGCGGAGCGTTCGGCCGGCGTCACGCCGGCCCATTGGGGCAGGGCACGTCGCGCCGCTACGACAGCGCGGTCGACGTCGGCCGGTGTGGCCAGGGCCAGCTCGGCGATGGTTTCCTGAGTCGCGGGGTTGATTACCGCATGTTGGCGCCCGCCCGTGCTGTGAGCTGCACCGTTAATCCAACTTCCGGCCACCGACACAGTCGTTGTCATGGCGATAAGATATCTGACCACGTGCGGTTCCGCTACGCATTTCGCACTTTTTATCGGATTTCACATCGATTTCAGTGGTTAAGCTATACATATTCCACTGATTTCGTGCATACTGTCTGCCATGACTAGTTCTGGCGCACCGGTTGGCAATCAACCGGAACAGCTGCGCCCGACTGGCCTGGGCGCGGCCACGCAGCTCGATGACCTCTCCAAGGCGATCATCAAGGAGCTGCAGGAAGACGGTCGGCGTTCCTACTCGGCGATCGCCAAGACGGTCGGGCTCTCGGAGGCCGCGGTCCGCCAGCGCGTGCAGCGATTGATCGAGACCGAAGTAATGCAGATCGTGGCCGTCACCGACCCGATCCAACTCGGATTCGCCCGCCAGGCGCTGATCGGCATCCGCGCCACCGGCGACACCACCAAACTCGCGCAGCAATTGGCGGCTATTCCCGCGATCGACTATGTCGTACTGACCGCGGGAACATTCGATGTGATCGCCGAGCTGGTCTGCAAAGACGACGGCGATCTGCTCGATCTGCTGAATCTGGAAATCAGAGCGCTGCCCGGAGTTCTCTCGACCGAGACACTCGTTTACCTGAAACTCATTAAACAGCAATACAATTGGGGAGTCAAATGACTGAACTGTCCGCCAAGGCCAACCGCCACCTGTGGGGGCATTTCGCCCGTCACGGCGCCGGGATCACGCCGCCCATCATCACCCGCGGTGAGGGCGTCACAATCTGGGACGACCGCGGCAACAGCTACCTCGATGGACTGTCGGGGCTGTTCGTCGTGCAGGCCGGCCACGGCCGCACCGAACTCGCGGAGGCCGCCGCCAAGCAAGCCGAAACGCTGGCCTTCTTCCCGCTGTGGTCCTACGCCACCCCGACCGCGATAGAGCTCGCCGAGCGCGTCGCGCACTATGCACCCGGCGATCTCAACCGGGTGTTTTTCACCACCGGCGGCGGCGAGGCCGTCGAGTCCGCGTGGAAACTGGCCAAGCAGTACTTCAAGGAAACCGGCAAACCCGGTAAGTACAAGGCAATTTCGCGATCCACCGCGTACCACGGCACACCGCATGGCGCGCTGGCCATCACCGGGTTGCCGGCGTTCAAGGCGCCGTTCGAGCCGCTCACCCCCGGCGGCGTGCGGATTCCGAACACCAACTTCTACCGCGCCCCCGCACCGTATGCAGACGACTCGAAGGAGTTCGGCCTGTGGGCGGCCAACCGAATCGCCGAGGCGATTGAGTTCGAGGGGCCCGACACGGTCGCGGCCGTCTTCCTCGAGCCGGTGCAGAACGCGGGCGGTTGCTTCCCGCCGCCGCCCGGGTACTTCGAACGGGTCCGCGAAATCTGCGACGAGTACGACGTGCTGCTGGTCTCCGACGAGGTGATCTGCGCCTTCGGTCGCATCGGATCGATGTTCGCGTGCAACGACTTTGGCTATGTCCCCGACATCATCACCTGCGCCAAGGGCATGACCTCCGGGTACTCGCCGATCGGCGCGATGGTCGCCAGCGACCGACTGTTCGAGCCGTTCAACGACGGCAAGACGACGTTTGCGCATGGCTACACGTTCGGTGGGCACCCGGTGTCCTCCGCGGTGGCGCTGGCCAACCTGGACATCTTCGAGCGGGAAGGCCTCAACGACCACGTCAAGCAGAACGCGCCCGCGTTCCGCACCACGCTGGAGAAGCTGCTCGACCTGCCGATCGTCGGCGATGTCCGCGGCGAGGGATTCTTCTACGGCATCGAGCTGGTCAAGGACAAGGACACCAAGGCGACCTTCAGCGATGAGGAAAGTGAGCGGCTGCTGCGCGGCTTCCTGTCCTCCGCACTGCTGGAAGCCGGGCTTTACTGCCGCGCCGACGACCGTGGGGACCCAGTGGTGCAGCTGGCTCCGCCGCTGATCAGTGGCCAGCAGGAGTTCGACAAGATGGAGCAGATCCTGCGCGGGGTGCTCAGCGAGGCCTGGAGCCGACTCTAAGTCGGCCCCCGCGAGCAGACGCAAAATCGCACTGAGCCGCGAACCGCGGCGCGATTTTGCGTCTGCTCGCGCAAGAGACTCGCGCAAGAGGCTCGCGCAAGAAACTGGGCCCTCCCGGGACCTCTACTGGTGGTATTGAGCCACCAGGGCAGCGTATTCGTCGAGCAGCCGCAGGGACTCCTCCCGCGGGCAGGTGGGCAGCAGCAGCGCCAGCTGGCCAAAGCCCAGGTCTTGGGCGGCGCGCCAATAGTCGGGCTTGTTCGGTGTTCCGAACATCGCCAGCGGGACTTCGTGACCGGCGGCGCTGCGTAGTTGGTCCACCCGCTGGGTGAGCTGGTGCACCGGAAGCGGGTTGGAGATCCAGCCAGCGTCATGGCGAACGACGCGTTTCACCGTGGCATCGGAGTTACCGCCGATGTAGATGGGCGGATGAGGCTGCCGCACCGGCTTGGGCCGGCTGTAGGACGGGGGAAAGTCCACGTACTTGCCGTGATATTCGGCCGGTTCGTCGGTCCAAAGCGCCTTGATGGCCTCGATGCGTTCGTCCAGCAACGCACCGCGCGTCTTTGGGTCGGTGCCGTGGTCGCGTAGTTCTTCGATGTTCCAGCCGGCGCCCACCCCGAAGACGAATCGGCCACCCGAAATCAAATCAATGCTTGCGGCTTCCTTGGCCGTGGTGATCGGGTCACGCTGGATGAGCAACGCAATCCCGGTGAACAGTTCGATCTTGGACGTCACCGCCGCGGCGGCGGCCAGTGTGACGAACGGGTCAAGGGTGCGGTAATAAACCCCTGGCAGCTCGCCGCCGCCCGGATACGGTGTTTCGCGGCTGGCCGGGATGTGGGTGTGCTCCGCGATCACCAGCGACGAAAACCCGCGCTCTTCGATCGCACGCGCCAGTGACACCGGATCGATGCTGTCGTCGTTGACGAAGGTGGAGATCCCGAACTTCATCGCACTACCCCTATCTGTCTGCGTCGCGTCACCGATGAGACATTGCGCGCCGACCAATTATTCCGTGGGCAGCGAAACGGCTGCGACAGGGGCAGATTCACTGCCTACCCCGATGGTCGCGAGGTGTGCTGAGCGATCAGCTGTTGCAACATCGGCACGGTCCGGTCCAGTGGGTCGGTGGAGCGTGCGGCCAGGCAGAGAATCACGGCACCCTCGACCGCGGCCACGACGGTGGTGGCCAGCGATTCGGCCGTGTCGTCCCCCACGCCCTGGGCCCGGAAGCGTCCGGCAAGCACCGTCTGCCAAGCGCCGAATACCTCACCGGCTGCATCCGCGGCCGACGGCGACTCCGTGCGCCCGAGCGCGGCGGCCACGATCGGGCATCCGGCCGCGTAGTCGCTGGCGCGCAGGGTCTGCTTCCACGAGTCCGCGAACGCCACCAACGGCTGATCGCCGCCGGCGGCGATGCTGGCCAGAGTGGAATCCATGAGCCGGCCCGCCGTCCGGGTGGCCTCGGTCATCAGCTCTGACTTGCCGCCGGGAAAGTTCACGTAGACCGACCGGCGCGCGGTGCCGCTGTGTTCGAGTAGGTCGGCCAGGCCAGTCCCCGCAACCCCGTTACGGCGCAGCAGCTCGATGGCGCTTTCGATCAGACGCTCACGCGCGGTCATCGTCTCGCCCTTCCTCGGGTCCGCTGGTCGCTAACACACCCATCGGTTGCAGTATACCGATTGGTCTACTAATGTCAGGTAGACCCATCGGTATAAACCAGGGAGAGGACCCCGATGACATCCACACCGCCCGTCGCACTGATCACCGGAGTGTCCTCTGGCATCGGCGCGGCCATTGCAGTGCGACTGGCCAGCGCGGGATTCCGCGTGGTCGGCACCTCGCGCGCACCGCAGCGCTTGGCTCCGATTCCCGGTGTCGAGACCTTGGCGCTGGACGTCACCGACGACACCGCGGTTCGCTCGGTGGTGTCGGAAGTCATCGACAGAACCGGACACATCGACGTGCTGGTCAACAACGCCGGCCTGGGAATCGCCGGGGCCGCCGAAGAGAGCTCGATCGACCAGGCCCGTTCCTTGTTCGACACCAACTTCTTCGGCCTCATCCGCCTCACCAATGAGGTGCTGCCACACATGCGCCGACGCGGCAGCGGGCGAATCATCAACATCAGCTCGGTGCTCGGCTTCCTCCCCGCGCCGTATGCGGCCCTCTACGCCGCGTCAAAGCATGCCGTGGAGGGTTACACCGAATCGCTGGATCACGAACTTCGCGAGTACGGCGTACGCGCGCTGCTGGTCGAACCCAGTTACACCCGAACAGATTTCGAGTCGAACATGTGGGAGGCCGACACACCGCAGGCGGCCTACGCCGACAATCGCGCCGCCGTGCGCGCAGTGGTGGCAAACAAGATTCGCAACGCCGAGTTGCCCGCCGTTGTGGCTGACGCCACGTACGCCGCGGCCACCGACAAACGGATCAAGCTGCGCTACCCCGCCGGTCGCCACGCCCGACAACTCGCGTTGCTCAAGCGCATCGCACCGGCCGCCGTGCTCGATAACGGCATCCGCAAGCAAACCGGACTGAATTCGCCGCGACCGACACCGGTTCTGGCCGAGCGCTGACGGCTCACTCAAAGACTCAAAGGGGTCGCCATGACAAACGTCAAAGACGACAAGACGCTCCGCAAGTTCCGCAGGGAGCGTGCGCTCGGACGCTACTTACTCAACCCCGCCGTGAAGGGGATGGGCAAGCTGGGACTGCGAACCGCGCTGGCCACCGAGCTGGAGACGATCGGGCGCAAGAACGGCCAGGCCCGCCGCGTTCCGGTGTCCGCGCAATTCGATGCCAACGGCGCGTGGATCATCTGTCAGCACGGCACCCGCTCGGGCTGGGGACGCAACATCGTCGACAACCCGAATATCCGGATTCGCCAGGGGACTCGGTGGCCTACGGGCGTGGCGGCATTGCGGCCCGACGACGACGTCGTCGCGCGAGGGCGCAAGTTCGGCAGACTGGGAGCAACCGTGGTCAAGGCACTGGAAACCACACCGGTTTCGGTGCGGATCGACTTCACCGACTAGTCGTAGATGACGGCACGTCCCTGCCGCTGCAGCTGGGCCAAACGGTCCCGCATGGCCTGCAACTGTGCGGGGGAATGCCCCGCCCAGTCGGTGAGTTCACCAATGATTCTCACCGGCTCTCGGGTGCGGTAGGAGCGAGTCGGGTTTCCGGGAAGCTTTTTGTCCGTCACGTTCGGGTCGTCCTCTAGCGCACCGACCGGTTCCAGGACGTAAATCCGGCCTCGACCCTCACCCGTCGCCAGCTCGGCTCCCCACACCGCCGCATCCAGCGTTTGGGTGACATAGACGTGGTTCGACAGCCGCTCCGCGCCGTAGTTCGACCGGCGCCCCGGCACCAACAGGTCCCCCACCGACAGCTCTGCTTTGGTGCCATGCAGGAGCGCACCCGACTCGTGGACCTCGAAGGGTTTGGGTGCAGCGGGCACACTAATCCCCGTCAGCGGGAACGGCGTTGGGAGTCACGAGGAACTTCTCGCCGGTCGCTCGTTTGACGTATTCGTGGAACGCCTCGGGTTTGAGCATGCCGGCCAGCGAAACCTCGCGAGTGTAGTGACTGGCGAACGTCGTGCTGAGCTCCGCGGCCACCCGAGCTCGCAGCCGAACAAAAGCCTCAGCCCCCGCGCTCTGCAAGAACGTGGTGAGCAACCATCCGCCGACGCCCCAGGCCATCCCGAAGTCCCGCTTGAGCACCGTGGGACTGGTGTCGAGGGAGCCGTAGATGTACACCTGCTTGTGCACGCTCGATCCGTAGCGTGAGTACTCGGCCGCGGTCGCGTTGGCCGCCTGCTCCATGCCGCTGAGGATCTGGCCGGCCAGCGTCCCACCGCCGGTCGCGTCGAAGGCGAGCGTGGCCGATGTCGCCTTGAGAGCCTCGACGAGGTCCGTCGAGAACGACGGCGAAGTGGAGTTGCAGACGTACTCGGCGCCAAGCGATCTCAGCAGCTCCTCTTGCTCGGGCTTACGCACGATGTTGATCAGCGGTATCCCGTCTTTGAGGCAGAGCTTGACCAGCATCTGGCCGAGGTTCGACGCCGCTTCGGTGTGCACAAGGGCCGAATGCCCTTCGCGGCGCATGGTTTCGGTCATTCCCAGTGCCGTCATTGGGTTGACGAACGACGATGCCCCATCTCTGGCCGTGGCCCCGTCCGGCAGAACCAGACATGCGGAAGCGTCGATCGCCCGGTATTGCGAATACATCGCGCCGCCCGCGATGGCCACCTTCTTGCCGATGAGGGCTTGGGCCGCTTCGGACGAGCCCGCGGCCACCACGGTGCCGGCTCCCTCATTGCCCACCGGCAGCGATTGGTCCAGTCGCGCCGAAAGGGCTCCCAAAGTGGCTTTTCCGATCGGGGCGGTGACGATGGGGCGCTGCGCCGTGCCGGTGACCGTCGCGGTAGCCATGTCGGCGCTGGCGACCAGAGGGCCCAGATCCGACGGGTTGATCGGCGAGGCTTCCACCCGCACCAGTACCTCATTGGCGCCGGGAACCGGAACCGCAACCTCGTGCAACGAGAGTTCGAGCGTGCCCTCAGATGTCACCACTGAACGCAGCTCGAGGGCGATCTCAGGAAGGTCTTGGGTCATAGTGGTGCCTCGCTCCTGTGTCGGACGGATGCTCAGAGCATATGAACTCACCGCGGCGCCAATTATCTTCCCGGGCCACAAACCTCATGCTAGACAGGCTTGCATGAGCACCCTTGCCGAGCAGACCCGTTGGATGGACGCAACCGATCAAGCGGCGCTGGTCGCGGCCGGCGAGGCATCCCCTAGCGAGCTGCTGGAGGCCGCGATCGAGCGCATCAAGCGCATCAACCCGGCATTGAACGCGGTGGTGATCCGCTGGTTCGACCACGCTCGCGAGACGGCCAGCGCCGATCTCCCCGGCGGCCCGTTTCGCGGTGTGCCATTCCTGATCAAAGACCTCTATGCGCTCTACGCCGGACAGCCCATCAGCAACGGCAACCTCGCGTTCAAGCAAGCGCATGTCATCGCGGACGCCGACACCACGCTGGTCGGCCGGTACCGCGCCGCGGGGCTGGTGATAGCCGGGCGCACGAACAGCCCCGAACTCGGCAGCCTGCCGACCACCGAACCGGTCGCCTGGGGCCCAACCCGAAACCCATGGGACACCAGCCGCACACCCGGTGGATCCAGCGGCGGTTCGGCGGCGGCCGTCGCCTCGGGCATGGTGCCGTTCGCCCACGCCAGCGACGGCGGCGGATCGATCCGCATTCCGGCGTCATGCTGCGGCCTGGTCGGGCTCAAACCCAGTCAGGGCCGCATCACGCTCGGCTCGCTCCGAGAGGAGAGCGGCATGTCGGTCGAGCACTGCCTCAGCCGCACCGTTCGTGACACCGCCGCGTTGCTCGATGCGACGCGCGGACCGGGCGTCGGCGACACGGTGATCGCGCCACCGCCGATACGGCCCTACACCGAGGAACTCGGTGCGGACCCCGGTCGGCTGCGCATCGGCATCCTCGACCACCACCCCCGCGGTGGGCCGGTCGACGCGGAAGTCACTCATGCGACCCAGGCGGTCGGCCGGCTGCTCGAGTCGCTAGGTCACCACGTGGAGGTGGCATGGCCGGCGGCGTTGGAGGACGCCTCATTCGACTCGACGTTCGGCGCGCTGTGGAGCACCAATATGGGCCTGGCGCAGCGCCGCTTCGAGGAGCAACTCGGCCGTCCCTTGGGCGAGGATGAATTCGAGCTGGTGAACCGGGCCCAGGCCGACTTCGCCAAGCACTTCACTTCCGTCGACTACGCGCTGGCGCTGTCGGCGATCGCTGCGTTCCGCAGGGCGATCCAGTCCTGGTGGCACGACGGCTGGGATCTGCTGCTCACACCGACGGTTGCCTCGTTGCCGGTCAAGCTCGGCACCATCGTGAGCACCCCCGAGCACCCGATGGCGGCGATGCAGCGCGCGGGCGAATTCGTACCGTTCACGCCCCCGTTCAACACCAGCGGTCAGCCGGCCATCAGTCTCCCGCTGGAGTGGACACCCGATGGGTTGCCCCTCGGAGTGCAGCTGGTCGCCGCCTACGGTCGCGAAGACGTGCTGCTGCGCATCGCCAGCCAGCTCGAGCAGGCAAAGCCCTGGGCGCAGCGCACACCCGACATCTGAGCGCACAGCCCGCAAGCGGACAGTTTTGCGCGGTGTCGGAAATCAGCAGGGACCGCTGGGGATCCCGCGGGTGGGTGAGGTCTCCTGACTGGGCATCACCTGAGGGAACGGCACCCGATATGGGGGCACCGTCTTGGTAAACACCGTCACGGTGTCAGGAACGCATTGCACCTGTTGCGGAACGGCTTTCAACGCGGGGTGATCGAGATTCGGTGGTGATGCGTTGGGCGGGACGGCGAAGTTGAATGTCGAGGTCATGTCGCCGGTCACCCCCCCTTCGCCAGGTGGTCAGGTTGGGAACCGGCACACCGAACCGTTGCTCGAGCAACCGCAGCTGCGAGGTGTGGTCGAAGATGTCATGCACCATCAGCGGGCCACGGCTGTAGGGAGAGATCACGAAGCAGGGCACGCGATAGCCCAGGCCGATCGGCCCGCGGATGCCACCGGACCCGGT
Organism: Mycobacterium liflandii; assembly: GCF_022354805.1. NCBI lineage: Bacteria > Bacillati > Actinomycetota > Actinomycetes > Mycobacteriales > Mycobacteriaceae > Mycobacterium > Mycobacterium liflandii. Next base: position 4,608,286 of record NZ_CP023138.1, read on the forward strand.
GACCGCGTTGACGTCGGGCACGGTAATCCACTCTCCGGGCGTGCCCTCCGGCGCAGTTGTCGGTGTGACGTGGTCAAAGAAGCCGCCGTTTTCGTCGAAACTGACGATCAGCGCCGTCTTTTCCCACACCGCGGGATTGGACAGCAAGATGCGCAGGATATTGACGATCGCGGTGCCGCCGACGGCAGGCGCCACCGGCACTCCGGGATGCTCGGACACCTGGAACCCGGGCAACACCCACGAAACCTGGGGCAGCCGGTTGGATGCGACGTCGGCGACGAAGTCCAAAGGATAGGTCGGGGCGATGCCGTAGCGGGCCATGTTCGAGCGGGGATCCCGGGCCTGAACGAAGTCGTTGAGCATGCCGTCGTAGCCGATGACGGTGTTGTTGAGCGCGCCCAGCAACTTGTTTTGGTACACCTTCCAACTGATTCCGGCATCGCTGAGGTTGTCGGGCATGGTGCGCCAACTGAAACGGCCCTGCGGCTGGATGTTGGGGTCCACCAGCAGCGGGCCGCCCTGTTCGCCGTTGGGATCGATCCAGGCGCTCATCCAGTACAGCCGGTTGGGCGAGGTTCCACCGATCAGGGAACAGTGGTAGCCATCGCAGATGGTGAAGGTATCGGCGAGCAGGTAGTGGATCGGTTGGTCTTGGCGGGTGTAGTAACCCATTGTCACCGGGACGTTGCCTTGCAGCGTCTGGGCTTGGGCCTGCGCGCCCAGCCAATTGTCGTTGGCACCGTTGTTGAACGCCCGGTGCATGTCGATCCATTGGTGGCCGGGGTCGTTGACACATGCGCCGTTGAGCAGCGGGCCCCTGGTGGTATCGAACCGGTAGGCAATTGTCACGCCGGCGGGGTCAATTGATTGGGTCTGAGGATTCCAGCCCTTTTGCTGGAATGCTGATGAGGGCGTGTCGAATCCGTTGATGCCCGACAGCGAGCCGAAGTAGTGGTCGAAAGACCGATTCTCCTGGAGCAGGAACACAAAGTGCTCAATGTCGGTCAAATGCCCAGAGCACGGACCGGCGCCGTAGGCCTTTTCGATCACTGGACCCGCCAAGGACATCATTGCGCCGGCGCTGCTAGCGGCGGCGAGTTTGGCCATGAACTCTCGCCGCGACATGCCATCGACAGGGTGTTTGCTCACCAACATACCTTTCCTGCTGGACGCTGCGGTTCACGGTATATTTGCGGTGGTGATTGGCCACAAAGGTCATCCGGTGTGTCGTGTCCGGATTTTGACGTCGTTCGCCAGCCGCGGTACATCGTTTCCCCAATCGGGGTGCCTTTTGGGAGTTGCCGGCAAATATTGACGCCGGCTATCTGCGTCGCCCTGCGCGTGTGACCGGCAGTGTGCCCGCGGACTTGCCGATGTGGGCGTGGAGGCGTCGTGACGGTGATTTGTCGCGGTGCCGAACCGGATCTTTGGCGCGTGCGGATTCGGCTTGCGCTCACCGCGCCTCGGGTGTCACCGACTCGGCACGGGCATTCGTCGCGATGCCCTCGAGCGCCCATCCCTTCGCAGCCGGACTGTCTTGGGACACTGCAACTTCGGCACCAGAATCAAGGCACGCCCGGCCTGGGGCATCCTTGACGGGGGCGGACCCGACCCGCGGCGAAATCGGCCGCATTCTCTGTGGTGACGCGCGCGCCGAACACCCCATCAGCGTGAACATGGCGGCGCCGCGGGCGAGCGGTCGGCCGAGCACCCGCGTTATCGCGCATCTGTCGCCGTTGGATGTCGCCCCATGGCGTCCACAGCAGGAGCGGGACTTTCCCTGGCAAAAAACTGGGACTTCCAGATGACCATTGACATGCGCCCCGGCCGAATGTTACAGCAATGTTAGCCGGAAGCATCTTGCCGTCCAACGCGATCGGCACCAATCCACTGGGGTCGCTGCTGGCCACGTGTGCAGTGAAGTAACTGCCCATCCTGGCGTTGAGGTCGGCGGGGTCTAGCCGAGACAAAACAGCGCGGAAGGTCTTCTCACTGGGCCGCCGGAACCGGACCCCTAATTAGGCCAACACATCATCGGGAGCGGTGGCCGCCCATGTAGCAAAACCAGCATAGCCGCACATCCCCGCGGCAGTGGCCAGAACCGCGATCGCCAACAAAGCCATCAGCGAATACCTCCGACCGCGTGGGTCCCTCGGGTCTGGCACCGAGACCAACACACCGAGAAACTCCGATCCGATGAGCTCGCTGCGCTCACCAGGACTCCAGCGGTCGAACACCTCTGGAACCGACGACACAGGCAATACTGAAACGGTAGGCACGGGCAACTCCAGACCAACGACGAACAGTAACCAACTCGATCGTTCTCCAGATAGCCCGTGCCTACACTCCGGCCCCAATAGCGCGGCACCAAAGATCATCAACCCAGCTCACAAGCCTGCTAATCAACAACGCCGGAGCCCTGGCCATCGCCCGAACCCGCCGGTGACAAGGAGTTCCCGAGACCACCAAAGATCGGGCGCGGGCAACACAGTATTGCCCGTAACGCCGAAAAGGCGTGGCGGTCACGCTAGATTCTGGTGCTGCGGACAATTCAATGGTGAAAGGCCGGGTGGCATTAGATGTCGTATGTGATTGTGGCGCCGGAGATGCTGGAGGCGGCAGCGTCGGATTTGGCGAATATCGGTTCGGCCATCGGCGTGGCCAATGCGGCGGCGGCCCTTCCGACAACGTCGGTGCTGGCCGCGGCCGCCGATGAGGTGTCGGCGGCCATCGCGGCGGTGTTCGGCGAACACGGTCAGGCCTATCAGGCCTTCAGCGCACAAGCGACGGCATTCCATGCCGACTTTGTTGAAGCCCTCACCACAGGGGTCGGCTCGTATGCCGCCGCCGAAGCCACCAATGCCGGGCAGGCGCTGCTGGGTGCGGTGAACGCGCCCGCCCAGGCGCTGCTAGGGCGCCCGCTGATCGGCAACGGCATCGATGGAACAGCGACGAACCCGAACGGCGGGGACGGCGGGCTGCTCTACGGCAACGGCGGCAACGGATACAGCCAAACCGATGGCGGGCTAGCGGGCGGAAAAGGCGGAAACGCCGGGCTGATTGGCAATGGCGGCGCCGGCGGGAACGGCGGCGATTACCTTGTCGGCGGCGGAGGGGCCGGCGGCAACGGAGGGGTGCTGTACGGCAACGGCGGTACAGGCGGGGCCGGCGGCAGTGGGACAACGAGTTACGGCGCCGCCGGGGTTGGCGGCAACGCGCTGCTGTTCGGCAACGGTGGTACCGGCGGAAGCGGACTTGGTGGCGGCGGCAACGGCGGGAATGCCGTGTTCGGCAACGGCGGTGCGGGCGGCGCCGGGGTAGCCGGCATCGGTGGTAACGGCGGAAACACCTTCATCGGCACCGGCGGTGCTGGCGGGGCCGGCGGCGGGACCATTCTCGGCGGCGGCTCCCACGCCGGTGGGGACGGCGGCAGCGTCGGGCTGTGGGGCTCCGGCGGGGTCGGCGGGGCCGGCACGACCCCGGATGCGGATAGCGGCTACGCCGGAGGTGATGGCGGCAACGGCGGCAACGGCGGGCTGCTCTACGGCGACGGCGGTGCGGGCGGGGCCGGCGGCCTCGGGTCGGATTACAGCTCGGTCCTTTACAACGCGGGTAACGGCGGCAATGGAGGCGTGGGCGGTAACGCCAGCCTCTTCGGTAACGGCGGTGCCGGCGGTGCCGGTGGCGCCGGCGGAACCGGCAGCAGCCTGTCCTACGGAGGCCATGGCGGCAACGGCGGTAACGGCGGCACCGACGGCCTGCTGTTCGGCAAGGGCGGCGCCGGCGGGGACGGTGGCGCCGGCGGAGGAACGACCTTCAGCGGCACCGGCGGTTCCGGCGGCACCGGCGGCACCGGAGGCAGCAGCTTCATCGGAAGCGGTGGCACCGGCGGAGCCGGCGGAGCCGGCGGGACAGCTACCGGCTCCGGCGCCAGTGGTGCCGGCGGTGCTGGCGGTAGCGGCGGCTACAACGGCTTCATCGGTGCCGGTGGGACGGGCGGCGCCGGCGGCGACGGCGGCTACAACGGCTTCATCGGTGCCGGTGGGACGGGCGGCGCCGGCGGCGACGGCGGCGCGGCCACCGGCGGCGGCGCGACGATCGGCGCGGACGGCGCCAACGGTGGCAACGCCACCGGCCTGCTCAACTTTGGCGGTAGCGGTGGGGCCGGCGGCGCCGGTGGGGCCGGCGCGACCACCGGCGTCCAGAGAGCCGGCGGCATGGGCGGCACACCCGGTGGCCAGCCGGGCGCAGCCGCCGTGTCTGCTCTGCTTCCCGGCGGCCTGGCCAGCAGCACTGCCGCTGTCGGCGGCGCCTACCAAGACCTGTTCACCAATACGATCACCAACCTGCAAAGCCTCGGCGCTACCTGGGCCGCCAACCCGGCGCCGTTCCTGGGCCAGATAGTCAGCAACCAATTCGGCTATGGCCAGCTGATCTTCGCGGCGCTCGGCAATGCCACCAGGGACTTCACCCTCGGGCTGGCCGGCCTGCCGCCGACCTTCCAAACGGCCTTCCAAGCCGTGTTGGCAGGCGATTTCAGCGGCGCGGCCAGCGACATGGCGGAGGGCCTGTCCAAGCTCGTCGCCACCGGTGTCGACACCAGCGATCTGTCCAACATCAAGCTGCTCGGCCCAGTGGGAGACCTGCTGCCAATCCTGCGTATTCCAGGCGACACCGCATTCAACGTCGCCAACGTGATCCGGACACCCACGGACACAACCGTTTCGGTGGAGTTCACGAGTTATGTTCCGCCCGCGATTACCGGCACCTTCGGGCTGCCAGTGGCGCTGACCCTAGATGCGGCGGGTTCGGCGGTGACCACCGCGAACGCGGTCGGCACCAGCGTGACAGCGCTGACCAACGCCGTGCAGGCCGGTGACTGGCCGGCGGCGATCGGCGCACTCGTCGATGCTCCCGCCGTCGTTGCCAACGGCTTTCTCAACGGGCAAGGCACGATGACCGTGCCGTTGTCGGTACCGATCGTGGATTCGGCGGTCATCAATTTCCCTGTCAACGGGATTCTGGTTCCCCCCACGACTACACCGCGACGGTGGTGATTGCCGGGTTCTCCTATGACGTGCCAATCATGGGCACGCCCATCGGTGGCATCGTGCCGGGACTGCTGACCTATGCGCCCCAACAGTTCGCGAACGCGATCGGCGCTGCCGGGTAGGCGTTTTGCGGGGCACGCTGGCGGGAGGCGACGGTGCCGCGGCCTCGACGCGGCGTGCACATCACGACCGTCGGGTGCGCCTGCGCGATCCTGCGGCGATCGTGGCCGCATACGCGAAATGCTCTTGCGTCCTACACTCCTGACATGGACATCCTGCGAGCTGCGACCGAGGACATTCGGTTAACCGCCCGCCGATGGCATACCCAGTCCGCCGCACTCGGCGTCGACCCACCACGATCGGCCGGGTTGCCATGTCAGTCCTCTGCAGCGGCGGTGAACGCAGCGCATGCTGCCATCACGATCGCCGCTGCGCTGACGGGGCGGGTGCAGGCAAGTGCAACCAAAGTGGCACAGGCCAACACCGGCTATCGCGCGAATGAGGCCAAGTCAGCGGCGCAAATCGCCGCAGTAGCGGACCGGGCAAGAGACTGCTGACGAATGGCGGCCGCAATCGGATCACTACCTACCTTGTCGAACCTGATGGCCTGGCCGACGGAGCATCTGACCGAAGCTGCCGCTTCCTGGACGGCAGCCGGCTATCGTTGGTATGAGGTGTTCAACCAGATCTGGCGCGACAGTCTGTCAGTCGACTGGAAGGGCATCGGAGCTGACGCGCTGCACACCCGAACCCACGCCGATCACACCAAAGTCAGCGGCTTGGTCGACCAGTTGCACGAGGCGGCCCGCATCGCTCGCGTCGGTGCCTCCGATTTGTACGCGGCCCGGTCGCGGGTTCGGTACGCGGTTGAAGATGCCCGTGACGCCGGATTCGTTGTTGGCGAAGACTTATCGGTCACCGACTACTCAACGGGCGGCTCCCTCGTCGAGCGAGCAACTCGTCAAGCCCAAGCCCAAGCACTCGCCGCTGACATCCGCCAGCGCGCAGGGCTACTGATCAGCCTTGATGGGCAACTCGCCGGCAAAGTGACTACCGCGATGGCTGGTATCGGCAACGTCTTCCCGGCGGATAACCCGACAACTACGACCACGCCTCCGCCTCCCCCGCCGGCAAGATGCGACCCCGAAGACGTTGCAGAGCTCATGCAGAAGGTAGACGAGTGGAACCAGAGAGACGCGCAACTTACCGATGAAATCAATGCATACAACCGCGAAAAGCGGGACTTCAATCTGAACGATCCTGAGGAGCGCAGGAAGGCAGCAGACTACATCCGACGCGGGCAGGAACTGCAGGCGAAGAAAGACAAACTCTTGGATGACCAAAGAGACCTGATTCGGGAGGTGACGGAGTGCGGAGCGAAAATCGTAGACAGCCACATAGAGTGGCCAAACGGATCAACGAGTCCGACTCCGAGCCCGACGCCGCCGCCAACCCCAACTCCGACCCGGTGACTGCCCCGATGCGAATGCCGCGAATCACTCGGCGGCCAGGAAGGGCATATACAGCGGTATCAGTGGTCCTAGCGGCGGCCGCAGTTTTCAGCACTGCCATCGGGTGCGGCCCGGCAGCGACCGACAAGGCTTCGGGCACAACATCACCGAGCGCCAAAGCCACCGACTCATTCGCCCCAGCCCCGCCGGTGATCAACGCACCGATTTTGACGTCCGCCCCCGTGGCTCGGCTGCAACCAGGATCTCCGATCATGGTTGGCGAGGGAACCGCGACCATGGTGTGCAAGGCCGGCTTTCTCATCGACTACCCCGACCCGAACCGTGCTGATCAGCGACTGCCCGGCTTCATCACCGCCGCGCAATGTTCTCGAGGCGCTACACATGCACCGGTGTCGGTAATGCGGGCCCAGGACGCAAGCCAACCACCTAGCCGAATCCAGGTCGGCGAGATCACTTACGCCGCTCCCGGCACGGAGCAACCAGCAGTCACCAACGAGCCCTGGACAATCCCGACGTCTCCGCTGGCAGTGTTCGGCTCTGGCCGACAAGACTGGGCACTTCCCGTGGACGCCGAGATCAATAACCAAACAGCTACGGGCGCAACGGTTCAGGAGTTGGTACCAGCCAGGCTAAGCAGGGCGTCTGCAACGTGGAGCAATGTCGACGGAGACATCGTGACCGGCCGCGTGCTCGACCCAGTCGAAACGCCAGAATTGAAGAACCTTCCGACTGGTATCGCCCGGGTGGTCCTGGCCGCAGATGATGCAAACAAGCCCATCGAACAGTGGGTACTCGGCTCTCCGGTCACCGTTGATATTGACAACGCGATCTACAACCTAGGCGTGATAGTCGGTGTAGACGAGACCAGACACTGGGTCGTGGTTGACCTCATCAATCCGCTTCTCACTCAACTAGATGCGCGCCTGATCACCACTGCCTAGCGTCCAACCTTCTCGCAGAATGTGGTAGGCGTGACTCTTCAGAGTGTGTTGCGTTCTAAACAGCTTGCTTCGGAATGTTGCCCACTTCACCGAGCGACAACCGGAGGGCCCTAATTGCACCGACCGAGATCACCAGCATCGACTTGATATCTGGTACTCGCATTTGAAGCGTTCTGCGCGATCCCCACTCGTTTGGCCGCTTGACGTGTGACAACGTTTTCGCAGTACCAATGGAGAATCGTCGAGGCTGCCCGACCTGTCGAAGCCGAGTTGTCCTCGCCCGTAGACAGTGAAGTGATATGAGCCATCGTCGGCAATGTCGATACTCAGACCATCATTCGTCCGAAGTCCTAGCTGTATCGGACTGACATCTAGCTGCGCCGATAGTCGATTAGTGTCGAATTGCAGTTGGTCACGTTTATCACCCAAAAAGCGGTCTGCATTCGTCAACTATGTCGCTGTCTACCAATTCCCTGGGTTCGCCTTGACGCCGTCCGGGCCAAGAATCATGTATTAGAGCGCGCCAGGCGGTGGGCCTGACGTCGAGAACGAGTGGGCGCAATCCGCTCACCGCGGGTGCCCACCCCAAGACAGTCGAGTTCTTCAACACCGCTACACATTGAGACGATCCCAAGGTCCTATTCGCTGGAATCTCGCTCAACCAGAAGCCGAATTGCTCGCTGTCGCCGCTGGCGAGCTGCCGCCCAGAACGGGCCTGAGCAACTACTTCATGCGATCGGTGATCGCATCAACTACAGCATTAGCTGTCTGCTCAGACTGCGGAAGACCCAACACCGCCACATCAATCAGTACCGAAGATTGCAGGCGATACATCACATTCCATAGATCCGACTTGAGGGCCACGGTCGAGGGATTCGGCTGAGCGATTGTGAAATCGTAGTGTTTAGCCTGCATATCGGAACATGCTGTCAGCGCCGGAACAAGTCGATCGAACGCGTCGCGCGCCGCACCATCATCCGGATAGATGCCGATCCCCTGTGTGACAACGGCAGCCATATGAGGTTGCCCCGGCCCGGTGTTGATTGTTCCGTTGTATGTCACCGACCGAAACTGTGCCCAGCCGCTGCCGAACGCAACGTTCTGGTCGAAGACCGCCCGGCATGGCCCCGGAGCGTCCGAGTCTGTGTGGCGCGGTGAGCGCACGTCTGATCCCTGCTCTGACGTGAGGCCATCGAAGCTAGCGATACGGCGCACGTCATCGATGCCGACGATCAAGGAGTCGGTAGTCACGCCCGGCGCGGCTTCGGCACTTGTGTTGACACATGCGGACATCGCGGCGACACAACAGCCGATGACCGCCGAGTTGCCCACCGCAGACACCACCGAACGAATCGCGGACAGGCACCCACCCGCAGATCGCCGTCGCCAAAGGAATTGCGAATTCATCGGATTGAAGATCGCAGAGCTCCTATCCCAGGTCAAACTGATCTTCACAGCCCGAAGCGACTGGCGGCTCGCGCGCCGGAACGCTGGCGAGTCCATGGGGTCGCATGGCACAACATGCGGGCAGTTCCGCTGGCGCGCAGAACGACGATAGGCCCGGATTGGCGGCATCGGTAGCCACCGTCTCACCGGTTGCACACTTAGCAGCGCCCCATAGAAGGGTCGCGGCTTCTGGTAGCTACTCCGGCGGTGCCTCGTTGAGGGTGTCGCTGTCGGCGGTGACGCCCGCGGTGACATCGAGCCGCATGGCTTCCAGTTCCGAGTCCGCCACCAGATCTTCAATGCAGGCTTGCGAAGCGCCGAGGTAGGTGCTGTCAAAGTCGATTTCGGTGGCTAGGCACCAGGTGTGGTCATCTGGCCAGCACAGGTTGGCGGAGAGGTGCCACGAGTAGCCGCTGTCGGTGCTCAAAGACTGGGTGAGTGCGGCGAGGGGGCCGTGAGCAAGATGGTAGTCGCGGTTGGGAAGCGCGAAGGTCGGTCTGTCATGAAAGGCCTGGTGGAGTTCGCCGCGGCCGGCCCACACCGCAAACCAGCAGTGGTCAGCGCTGGTGGTGTGGTGCGACAGAACGCGGGTGAGCGAGGCGGCGGTGCCGGGAGTCAGCGCTCCTACCGCTGGTGCTTCGTCGAAGAGACCGGGTTGGCTATCGGAGTACCCCGAGGCATATCGAGACCGGTAGCCGATCAATCGGGTGAACTGCATCTGCGGATGGACGATTTTTCGGTTAGCTCGGGCGATCTGAGCCCAGCTCACGGCGTCACCGTGGTTGTCGGCGGGGTGGAACACCCGAGCGTAGGCGGCGAAGGTGTCCGGGACTACCGACCCGACGTTCTCAGCAAAGCTGCGCACGCTTTCGGTCAACCACCGCGCCGGGCCGAGATCATCGACAACCTCCAAACCACCCACGGCAACCACGTCATCTACCGTAAAGCGCCCGGTACAAGATCGCACGTGCTTCGTTTCAAGAAATTCGAGAGTGATCCGATCCCTCTCGCAGAATGTCGTAGGCGTGTCTCTTCAGGTTGTGGTCGTCAGGCTCTCGCCAGTGTCGGTGTAACTGGGTGCACCGGGAAAGCCCGACGTGCAATGGGCCTTTCTTGATCGGCACCTCATAGACCAGGGCTCCACCTTGACTTCTTACCGGACGAGAATGCGAAATTGGGTCCCTGAACCCGTTCGGGTCGATCAGCCAAGTTGTCCAGTGCTGATCGCGTGTCCCCGGTGAATCAGTGGGACCGACGATCGGGGACCTCCCACGCCAGTCGAGACTGGCTGCAGTGCGGCGCAATCCGTCAGCTGCGAACCGGCAGCAGCCGAGACGGTCAGCCGTTCCCGTCCGGTTCGCCGATCGCCCGGCCGAGATCACTGATCTTCGTCAGGCCGTAGTGCGCCGCGGTCGCGGCGGTCACAACGATGCCGTTCTTGTTCTGGGCCGGCGCCGGCTGCAGAGCGACCAGCCCCGTTCCCTATAGCGCCTGGGCGAGCACGGCATGGGCTTGGGGCGGATCCGAGATCGAGCCCCGGCTACCGTCCAGGTACGCGAGGAGGCTGCCCACGTACTCGGGGACCAGGCCGACCGTGCCGTCGCGAAGCAGCGGAAAGTACGTGTCGCGGTTGCCGATCCCGAGGTGCCGCTCGACCAGGAAGCCGGCGCCCGCCAGCGCATGGGCGTAAAGCTCGGCCACGGTGACGCTCTCGGCGAAGTTGGCCGAGCCGACGACAATGGCCGGTTGGTTTCTGCGCGGTGTGCGCGGAGTCAGGCCGTGACGCCGCTTGGTGAGGAATTCCGCCGCCACCGCCGCGGCAGAAGCCCCGAGAAGGACGCGGCGATTGAGCTCGGCGAGGCGCTCGGTTGTGAGTTCCGCGCTCAGGGCGTCGATGCTTGCGGCGAGGTGCTCGCCGTGCGCCGCCCACAACTCGTCGCGCAGGATCGGCGTGACACTCTCGGCTGGCTGGGCATGGCGGTCATCCTCGAGCAGAACGAAGTCGCCGGCCAGCAGACGTGGATCGGTGGTGAAGAGCACGCCGACCTGAATCTCTCCGGCTTCGAGCGCGTCGACGGTGCGCGGCCCCGCCCGCATCGGTGACGCGAAATTCCTTGAAGGTCAGCCCGTATCGCGCGCGCAGCAGCGGCAGACAAAGCGGTTCGGTTGGACACTCGGGACCGGAGCCGAACACCAAATTCTTGGCCGGGATCACATCCGGCTCCACGCTTTACGGGTCAAGCTTGTCGCTTTCGAAGACCAGGAAGCTCGCCCCCTGCGGGTCTTGCAGCAAGCTGAAGACGCCCTTCGGCTGTTCGGTCGGCCCCGCGAGAACCGCGCCGCCGGCGGCGACCGCGGCAGCGCCGGTCTCCGCGATGTCGGTCACCACGAAGTAGGGCAGCCAACGCGACGGCACACCGGCGTCCGCCGCTGTCAGAGCGCGCATCCCGCCGTTGTCGCGCCCTGCCACACGAATCACCCAGTAGGGCACGGGCATGCCGTCGAGAAAATCGATGCGCCAACCGAATAGCTGCGAGTAAAAGGCGATCGCGGCATCGACATCCGGGGTGGCCAGCTCATTCCAGGTCAGGCATCCAGGCTCGTTCACGCAAGTCGCGCCGAAGGATCGACCGGGCTGACAGAGGTGGATGACGGACCCGTGCGGATCGCGCACGACCACCATCTTTCCTCGGTCTCCGAGATCCAGTGGCCCGGCGAGGATGACACCTCCCAATGCACGGGCGCGGGCGGCCGCTGCGTCGACGTCGGCGACCGAGATGTGCGAGTTCCAGCGCGTCTGATCACCGGCGGGGTCGGCCACAGGCAGGGCATAGAGCCCGGCGACCTCCTGGCGGTCTCGGCACAACACCGTGTACGCGCGCCCGTCTGCCGTGCGCCGCTCCTCCGGCGTCCAGCCAAAGAACTGGCCATAGAACATTGTGGCCGCCTCCGGCTCGGTCGTGGCAAGGTCGACCCAGCTGAACGTCCCGTCCGCGTACCCGGTCCGCGCTCCCATGAGGGGCAGCCTATCGAAGCACCGGCCACCTGCGGGCCCGTCTAGCTGCAGACGTCAACGACAGACTTGCGCCGCTCGTACGCGTTCGACGAGAGCGATGCCGCCGCTGATCCAACCTTCTGGTGTCCGCGCCGGAACAAGCCGATCGAGCGTGTCGCGCGCCGCACCCTCATCCGGACAGATGCCGATCCGCTATGTGGCGACGGCAGCCATATGAGGTTGTCCTGAGCCGGTGGTGGTTATTCCCGTGTGACGCGGTGAGCGCACATCTGTCCCGGGCTCGTCGAAGCTCGCGACGCGACGCACGTCATCGACGCCGACACAACAGCCGATGACGGCCGAGCCGCTCACCGCCTCACCACCGCGCGAGCGGTCACTTGCTGGAAACGGCGGACAAGGGATCCGCAAGACACCTGAGTTACCTGCCCGACTTGAAGAACAAGGCGGCCTAGACCCACCAATCGCTGTCCACCGCCGAATACAAGGAGATGAACCGAACCGCTTTCCATCAGGTGGAGGCGGCCAAAGCGATTGTGGCCTCAGCAGGCCCGAACCTTGACATCCGACAAACGCGGTTCCCAGATCGGCGGCCCCTGTGCCACTTCGGGTTACACCATTGGCACAGCGCATGCGCAACGGGGGCGGCGCGAATTCGCCCAACACGTAGTTGCAAGAGCAGAGCTGGCAGGTGCGCGGTCCGCAAGCGCGCTGCGCAGGCAGGAGTTGCCGCCATCGACGTGCGCGGAGGCTGTGTCACCGTGTCGGGAGAACTGCAGGGCAGTGTGATCGTCGAGCGGCGTGGAAATCCTCAGACGTACGGAGAGCTCGTGGACTACCTTCGCTCTGCAATAAGGGTGTTGCAGTCTATGGTCGGCGACCCGGCACTCTGGCGTTGGCGAGGTAACCAAGAAGGCGGCCATACATCCGATCCTCGAAACCGAAGCGGTACGGGACACCCTCTTCGAGGCTCTTGCATCTCTCCCCGATGATGCGCTCCGCAAGGTCCGCACTGAGATCAAGCACCGGTATGCGCTGTTCGCCAATGTTGAGAAGCCGAAATATTGGGGCCGCGACGAAGTCCGAGCCAGACGTCGCTGGCCGTCGAGCCGGACTAGATGCACGGCTTCCAGCGGCCGCACCTGCCGAGGAGCCGGCTTCGCTGGCCTATACACACCAAAGCCCGAACGGTGAGCAGTGCTGACACCGATGTTGTACGACACCAACGTTAGGGTTGGGGCTGCTGATTCGAAGCCCTGACGCCACAGCGGCCCGGTACGACGGCCGAGCCCCGTCGGTGATCATGTAGAAATGCTCCAGGCCTGGCACGTGAATGTGCACGGAGGCTACGCCGTCGCTCGACGTGTGAACCTCGTTGAGGTAGGCGCTATAGCGATGTTGGGCGAGTTTGGCCGCCAGCTGGCTTAGGTGCTCAGATGGCGATGACGGGGCGCTGGTACCGACATATGGGGGTACCGCCCGAAGATATTGTCGGAGTTGTTAATTCGAACGCCGCGCACGCCTGCAGGCTCGGATAGTCGACGAGCAACTCGATAGCGCGCAGACGATCTGCGTCGTCAGCGTGCGCCAACTCGGCTTCGGCCAGTTCGGTTAGCGCGCGATAAACGCTGTGATGCCGAGACAGCGAAGCCCCGGAACCGCGCCGCGAGCCGCCGCCCGGCGCGGTGGCGTACGCAAGCGTGACGGGTACGTCTAGGTCGGTAGTGATGTCGACCAGCCACACTTCACGCGAATCCACTGTTCAACAGCATTTTTCGGTAGCCGACATGCCACGAGCCTAGGGCGTGGTAACGCGGTCTGCGACCGCCACACCCACACAGCGCAATACCCCGGGCCTGGTGCTTGAATTCGCTGCCGGCCGTCGTCGCCGCACGGTCACAGGTTGCGTTGGCGGCGGCTAGTGGTGGGTGTGTGTTCCCAGGTGGGTTGGTGTGTGATTGGGATTACTTGTGGTGCAGGGGCTGCGGGCGGGTAGGTATGAATCAGCTATGAGCACCGAGGGTTTTCACCGAATCACGATTGACAGGCCGATACCGGATCGGTAGCTTCCCTCCAGGTCGGTCGCCGCGGTCGAAAAACCAGCGTGTTGGCCGCGAATACGCCGAAGATCGTTTGTCTGTCAGTGTTTCTCAGGTTTCTAGGAGGCGTTGAGTGTTGTATGGGTTGTTGCCGCCGGAGGTGAACTCGACGCGGATGCATACCGGCGCGGGAGTGGCCCCGATGCTGGCCGCTGGTGCAGCCTGGGAAGGGCTAGCTGCAGAACTGAGCACCGCAGCGACCTCATTCGGGTCAGTAACGACAGATTTAGCCGGCGGCCCATGGCAAGGACCCGCGTCGGTAGCCATGACCACAGCCGCAGCTCCCTATATTGCGTGGTTGACCGACGCCGCCGGGCACGCCCACACCGCAGCAACACACGCCATCAGCGCAGCCAACGTTTTCGAAACCGCACTGGCGACCACGGTGCACCCCGCAGTAGTCACCGCCAACCGGAGCCTGCTCGCCACCCTGGTCGCCACCAACCTGCTAGGACAAAACAGCCCCACGATCGCAGCCACCGAAGCCGCCTATGAACAGATGTGGGCTCAAGACGTCGCAGCAATGACCGCCTACGACAGCGGAGCCCGATCGCTGATCACCGCGTTGAAATCGGAAGAGAAAACACCCCCACCCGGCGATGTCACACTGCCCGAACCAATCCCAACAGCCACACCCAAACAACCCGCTGGTGGTGGGCTGATGTCAGGCCTGGTATCACAACTGGCCAAGTCCACCATGCCACTAGCCATGGGTTTAGCCCCTGTAGCACTGTCAGCGGGCATGTCAGCGCTCGGGCCAGCCATGTCAGCAGCTGCTGATGGCGCCGGCCCACTGGCCACTGCCGGTGCCGGTGTTGCCGGTGTTGCCGGTAGCCAGGCGGGGGCGGTATCTGCAGCCATGGGCCAAGCTCATTCCGTGCGGGCGTTGTCGGTGCCACCAACTTGGGGGGTATCACCGACCACCAGCGGGGCCAGTAACGCAGTCATGGCTGCGACGCCATCAACGTCGAGCGGTGTTAGTGCTGTTGGTGCGCCAGCCGGTCGCGTGGGGGCACCGATGCCGATGGGCATGCCGATGGGCGCTGCCGGTGCCGCAGCCGCTGGCAGCAGCAGCGGCGGTAGTGGTGGCGGGGTTGCGGTGACCTCATCACGACCCAGCATCATCCCCCGCATCCAGGGCTCCGGCGTTGTTGATTAGCAGGCTTGTGAGCTGGGGAATTGTGGATTGAGGAGGTCTAGGCGGCGGTTGGCGGTCAAAGCGGTGATCCGGCAGGCTTCGGCGATGTTGTCGGCGCCGTTGAGGCGGTGCAGATTGATCGCGGTGTTGCGTAGCGTTGCTAGGACCTGTGCGCCGTTTCCGGTATGTGCCCTTTGATGGTCTTCGTCGAAGGTGACGTCGCGTATCCAGTGCAGGCTGTTCTCGATTCCCCAGTGTTGACGCATCCAGGTCATGATCGCGGTAGGGCGGGCGTGCTCGAACGGCAGGCTGCAGATGGCATAGACCACCTCCACGCTGCGCTGGTCGGTGGCGGTGATCAAGCGTTCACGAGTGATCCGGATGATTTGTTTTGCGTAGGGGAAGCCGATTCCTCGTGCAGCGGTGATGATTTGCAGGGTGCGGGTCTCGACACGGCCGTGGCCGCGGGAGTCGTCGGTAGCGGCTGTGGGCACCTCGGCCCAGGGCAGCGCGGTGATACGCGCAAGTATTTTGGCTTGGTTGGACTTGACGATCATCAGGTAGTGCGACTTCAAGGTGGCGCAGATCAACTTCGCGGTGACGACCTGGGTATGCATCGCATCCACGGTGACCAGCCACCGCAAGCTACCCGGCAGCAGCGTGAGCAGGGCACGTACGCAGGGAATTTCATTGCTTTTCTCGGCGACAGCGAGTTGACCGAGCACCAATCGGGCACGGTGGGCGAACACCGACACGAGATGCGTGGCTGTCGCTTTGGCGCGTAAAGCACCACGCAGCATCTTGCCGTCCAACGCGATCGGCACCAATCCACTGGGGTCGCTGCTGGCCACGTGTGCAGTGAAGTAACTGCCCATCCTGGCGTTGAGGTCGGCGGGGTCTAGCCGAGACAAAACAGCGCGGAAGGTCTTCTCACTGGGCCGCCGGAACCGGACCCCTAATTGGGCCAACACATCATCGGGAGCGGTGGCCGCCCATGTGGCAAAACCAGCATAGCCGCGCATCCCCGCGGCAGTGGCCAGAACCGCGATCGCCAACAAAGCCATCAGCGAATACCTCCGACCGCGTGGGTCCCTCGGGTCTGGCACCGAGACCAACACATCGAGAAACTCCGATCCGATGACCTCGCTGCGCTCACCAGGACTCCAGCGGTCGAACACCTCTGGAACCGACGACACAGGCAATACTGAAACGGTAGGCACGGGCAACTCCAGACCAACGACGAACAGTAACCAACTCGATCGTTCTCCAGATAGCCCGTGCCAACACTCCGGCCCCAATAGCGCGGCACCAAAGATCATCAACCCAGCTCACAAGCCTGCTAATCAACAACGCCGGAGCCCTGCCCCCGCATCGTCTAGAGAAAAGCTGGGTTTGTTGTGTGTGGGTAGGTGATCGCCGAATTAGACAATCAAAGAATCGGATAGATCCGGGAAATTATGGTGTCTATTATTAATGGAGTTAGGTAATGGTTGAGCGTTTTATGACTGACCCGCACGCAATGCGGGACATGGCAGGCCGGTTCGCAAACCACGCACAAGTAGTCGAAGACGAAGCCCGCAAGATGTGGGCATCCACCCAAAACATTGCCGGTGCCGGGTGGAGTGGTCTGGCATCGACGACCTCGATGGACAGCATGGCGCAGATGAATACCGGGTTCCGCAACATCGTGAACATGCTCCACGGAGTCCGTGACGGCCTGGTCCGTGACGCGAACCACTACGAACAACAAGAACAAACCTCGCAGAAGATCCTGGGCAGCGACACATAAATACCGCGCAACCGCCGGGCCCCGGGGGGTGAACCCGGGGTTTATTCATCACTGTTTCCCCGCAGGGCTTCATACACCCACCACGATTGTGTTCAGTAATTAGGGAAAAGGGTTTCCATGACAATTAGTTACCAGTTCGGCCAAGTCGACGCTCACGGCGCAGTCATCCGAGCCCAAGCCGCAGCACTTGAAGCCCGCCACCAAGTGATCGTCAGCGATGTCCTACGCGCCGGCGACTTCTGGGGCGGCGCCGGATCAACAGCCTGCCAAGAATTCATCACCCAACTCGGCCGCAACTTCCAAATGATCTACGAACAAGCCAACACCCACGGCGCCAAAGTCCAAGCCGCGGGAAACAACATGGCCACCACCGACACATCAATCGGATCCAGCTGGGCCTAACCCCCGGAACCGCACCACCGCAGGGTGTGAACCGCCACCCACCCGGCGCCCACACCACACCCGTCGGTGCGTGCCCCCACCCGCCACCCGGCCCAGTCACAGATGCAGTAACTAGTAGTCAAAACCCAAGAAACCCAAGGCAGTACCCGGCTCAGACGCGAACCCACAACGCCGCGAGCCCACCTTCGACGAGTAACCCATCAAATACCGAGTTCATAGTTTGGGGAGTGTTGTTGTGCCCGTAGACGTTGTCCCACAAGAGGTAATCCTCGCTGCTGGCGATCTAGCCGGTATCGGCTCCACCATCAGTGCAGCCAACAACGCAGCCGCCCCACCCACCACCGTGCTCGCACCCGCCGCCGCTGATGAGGTATCAGCCCAACTCGCAGCGGTATTCGGTGACTACGCCCGGCAATTCCAAGCCCTCAGCGCTCGAGCAGAACAGTTCCACGACCAATTCGTGCATACCCTACGCGCAGCCGGCTACACCTACGAAGACGCGGAATACACCAATGTCTCGCAATGGATCTCGGGAGAGTTCTCCAAACTAGTACAATTCATCCTCAACCTGGTCAACGCGCCCTCGGAATTACTGTTCGGTCGGATGATGATCGGCAACGGCGCAGACGCCACCGAAGCCGGAACCGCCGGCCAAGCCGGCGGCTGGCTAATCGGCAACGGCGGCAACGGCGGCAACGGCGGCTGGTCCGGACACGGTGGTGCCGGCGGCCGTGGTGGATGGCTCATCGGCAACGGAGGCGCCGGCGGCAACGGCGGACTATCCGGCAACGGGGCCGCCGGCGGTACCGGCGGATGGCTAGCCGGTAATGGTGGCAACGGCGGTACCGGTGTACTCGGCGGCAACGGCGGAGACGCGCGAGGACTGTTCGGACACGGCGGCAGCGCCGGCGGCGCCAACGACTATCGCCTATTCGACATAGGTGGCAATGGCGGCCACGGTGGCCGGCTCTACGGCAACGGCGGCGACGGCGGCGGCGCCGGCGACACCGGCCTCTTCGGACACGGCGGCAACGGCGGCAACGCCCGAGGACTGTTCGGACACGGCGGCACCGGCGGCGACGGCGGCACCAGCGGCTGGTTCGGCAACGGCGGCAACGGCGGCGACGGCGGCACCAGCGGCTGGTTCGGTAGCGGCGGCAACGGTGGCAACGGCGGCGACGGCGGAACCACCGGCATCGCCCGCGGCGACAACGGCGGCGACGGCGGCAACGGCGGCAACGGCGGCTGGTTCGGCACCGCCGGCAACGGCGGCATCGGCGGAGACGGAATCGGTGGAGGTTACGGCGGCGACGGCGGTGGCGGGGTAACCATCGGCGGTGCTGGTGGTGCCGGCGCCATGAATGGTGGTGACGGCGGCAACGGCGGTACCAGTTTCGGGGTCGGCGGTGCTGGCGGGGCCGGCGGCACCGGCAACATCAATGGTGGTGACGGCGGCAACGGCGGCAACGGCGGCAAGGCGTTGATAATCGGCGCTGCCGGTGGCGCCGGCGGCACCGGCGACATCAATGGTGGCGGCGGCAACGGCGGTAACAGTCTCGGGGTCGGCGGTGCTGGCGGCGCCGGCGGCAACGGCGACATCAATGGTGGCGTCGGCGGCAACGGCGGTACCGGTGGGTTTGCCGCTGGTACCGGTGGCGCCGGCGGCAACGGCGACAACATTGGTGGTGACGGCGGCGACGCGTTGATGATCGGCGGTGCTGGTGGCGCCGGCGGCAACGGCGACTTCAATGGTTCTGGCGGCCACGGCGGTACCGGTGGGTTGGTCACTGGTTCCGACGGTGCCGATGGCACCGAAAGCTTCGACGGCGGCAACGGTGGTTCGGGCGGCTTCGCGACCATCGGTGCTGGCGGTGCCGGAGACACCGGCGGTTCGGGCGGCTCTACCGGTGGCGCCGGCGGCCCAGACGGCTGGGCATTTGCCGGTGCTGGCGGTGCCGGTGAAGACGGCGGTTTCGTAGCGGTATCGACGGGGACGGCGGCACCGGAGGTTATGTGAATGTCGGATCTGGCGGTGATAGTGGTGCCGGCGAAGCCGGCACCATCGGCTGCCGCAACCGCCCAGTTCGCGGAATCGTCGGCATCCCAGCCGATCTGTGCAAACTGCCATCTTCACGCCGCAACGCAATCAAACCTCGATACGAAGAACTCGTCGCCTACTTTCAACTCGCACATGATCATGAACCAACAACATCCGAACAATTTTCCCTTTAGCAGCGTGCGGCTTTCGACACCCGCGAAGCTAGACCAGAACCAAGCTCGCCAGGCCAACAACGCGCCCACTGGCGCAATCACGCCACCACATACCTCGGCGGACGAGCCAAGCTGGACGCAATGCTGGCAGACACACTCACAGCACGCGAACGGCCCGGGGTGGAGATCACACCGGATTGGATCCAGTCACAAGCCGCCGCTGTAATCGAAACTATCTCCAAGTCACGCTCGGCCTGGGAACGAAACCACGTGTTCGCCGAAGCTCAAAGAAGTGCGCGCACAGAAGGAGCAGCCCTCGATCCTCGGGTCGCGGTCGCCATCACCGACACCGCACTCCAAGAGCCCCAGGGCTCCGGCGTTGTTGATTAGCAGGCTTGTGAGCTGGGTTGATGATCTTTGGTGCCGCGCTATTGGGGCCGGAGTGTAGGCACGGGCTATCTGGAGAACGATCGAGTTGGTTACTGTTCGTCGTTGGTCTGGAGTTGCCCGTGCCTACCGTTTCAGTATTGCCTGTGTCGTCGGTTCCAGAGGTGTTCGACCGCTGGAGTCCTGGTGAGCGCAGCGAGCTCATCGGATCGGAGTTTCTCGATGTGTTGGTCTCGGTGCCAGACCCGAGGGACCCACGCGGTCGGAGGTATTCGCTGATGGCTTTGTTGGCGATCGCGGTTCTGGCCACTGCCGCGGGGATGCGCGGCTATGCTGGTTTTGCCACATGGGCGGCCACCGCTCCCGATGATGTGTTGGCCTAATTAGGGGTCCGGTTCCGGCGGCCCAGTGAGAAGACCTTCCGCGCTGTTTTGTCTCGGCTAGACCCCGCCGACCTCAACGCCAGGATGGGCAGTTACTTCACTGCACACGTGGCCAGCAGCGACCCCAGTGGATTGGTGCCGATCGCGTTGGACGGCAAGATGCTGCGTGGTGCTTTACGCGCCAAAGCGACAGCCACGCATCTCGTGTCGGTGTTCGCCCACCGTGCCCGATTGGTGCTCGGTCAACTCGCTGTCGCCGAGAAAAGCAATGAAATTCCCTGCGTACGTGCCCTGCTCACGCTGCTGCCGGGTAGCTTGCGGTGGCTGGTCACCGTGGATGCGATGCATACCCAGGTCGTCACCGCGAAGTTGATCTGCGCCACCTTGAAGTCGCACTACCTGATGATCGTCAAGTCCAACCAAGCCAAAATACTTGCGCGTATCACCGCGCTGCCCTGGGCCGAGGTGCCCGCAGCCGCTACCGACGACTCCCGCGGCCACGGCCGTGTCGAGACCCGCACCCTGCAAATCATCACCGCTGCACGAGGAATCGGCTTCCCCTACGCAAAACAAATCATCCGGATCACTCGTGAACGCTTGATCACCGCCACCGACCAGCGCAGCGTGGAGGTGGTCTATGCCATCTGCAGCCTGCCGTTCGAGCACGCCCGCCCTACCGCGATCATGACCTGGATGCGTCAACACTGGGGAATCGAGAACAGCCTGCACTGGATACGCGACGTCACCTTCGACGAAGACCGTCAAAGGGCACATACCGGAAACGGCGCACAGGTCCTAGCAACGCTACGCAACACCGCGATCAATCTGCACCGCCTCAACGGCGCCGACAACATCACCGAAGCCTGCCGGATCACCGCTTTGACCGCCAACCGCCGCCTAGACCTCCTCAATCCACAATTCCCCAGCTCACAAGCCTGCTAATCAACAACGCCGGAGCCCTGCCAAGAGCCCCAAAGCATTCCGCGTCCGAGATCAGCGCATAAAAGCCGTTGAACGCTTTTACTCAGCGAAAATGTTCGACCTGTCCAAAGCCCCGTACGTGCTTGCCCAACAGAGTATCTGGCTCTCCCGCTAGAACGACTGCTCGAAGAGCCAGTGTGCGCAGCAATTTACCGGCAAAGCCCCATATTCGTTTCCGTCGCATTCGACGCGAGGTGGGATCTCTTCGCCGGCTCGGGCCGCGATTTTGAGCAGTCTGGAAGTGGCAGGCGATGGCCGATCGGCGCATGGAAGGCGACGCCGGCAATGGACTGTTGACACCGAACGCGTACGACCGCAGCAGCCCCTCAACTACGCTAACCGGCAACTGGCTGGCCGAGAGGACCTCGCGATGCGTTTCAATCCACCACCCAACTGGCCGCCGCCACAGGACGGCTGGGTTCCTAGCCCCGGTTGGACCCCCGATCCCTCCTGGCCTCCGCCCCCGTCGGGGTGGCAGCTGTGGATCGACGACGAAACACTCCCGGCAGGCCCCACAGGGGGTGTAGCTGCACCGCCTCCGGGCCGTCTAGGTCCTCCGGGTCGGCGTAAGTTTGTCGTCGGCCTCGCGGCGGTCGCGGCTGTCATTGTCGCAGTCGGCGTAGCGGCACTGATCCTTGTGCCGCAAACGGCCGCCGATCCGCCGAAGTCCGACGAAGACCAGATTCGCGAGGTCCTAAGCGGAGTCGTCGAGGCGTACAACAATGCCGACTTCAACAAGTATGTGAGCTATTTCTGCCCGTCGGAACGGTCGGGTCTCGGCGACGCGTCGCAACTCCGGCAAAATCGCTCCGATACCGGTCGCCTCAGTTTCGACGACATCTCCATCGACGTCACCGGCGACACCGCGAAGGTCACGGCGACAGCGACGGTGGAGAACGAGGACGAGCCAGATACCCAGACAGTGGACTTCGTGAAGGAGGACGGGCGTTGGATGATGCTGCTGTTCGAGGACAAGTGCTCAGCCTGACTACGCCGGGGACGTAGCCGTCCCCGGAGACTGCCGGTAAAGCCACATATTCGATTCCGGCGTATTTGGTCGTGCCGGGCGGTGGAAATGGACTGTAGCTGAGCCCGCCCGCATAGCGCGTTCCAGTTGGGAGGTGTCTTTGGTGTTCGGCCGACACGAACGGCAAGTAGAGGAGCTGAACGCCGACACCGGCTCGGATCGACGCTGCAATCCGTTCGATGCGCGCGGCCCACGGCGCAACGATGGCCCGCCAGGCGAAGACAATTCTGCGTGGCGGATTGCAGCTGGCGGTAATGGCCAACACGTTGGGCGCCAACCCGGTCCGCGATGTTCAGCCGATCAGGCTCAAGCGACGACCAACTGGCGCGACGGCGCTCAGCGCCGACGATCTGCACGACCTGCTGGTGCGGCTGCGGGCCGACGACTACTGCCAACGAAACGATCTTGTTGACCCGATCACCGTGCTAATCGCCACCGGGCTTCGCCGATCCGAGCTGCTGGCGTTGCGGTGGACCGACTTCGACGAGTCGAAACAGACGATCGCGGCCACCGGAAATGTGGTGCGCGTATTGCCTGGGTTGTTGGGGTCGCGAAGGGTGCCTGCTGTCGATGGAACGACTGCGGTCATTTCGCCAATGCATGGGTAGCAGTGGCGGAAAGTGCGCGACCAACTCGGCGTGCCCGGCGTTACCACCCACTCGTTCCGCAAGACTGTCACGACGTTGATCGACGAGGAAGGCCTATCCGCTCGCGTAGGCGCCGACCACCTCGGACACTCCAAAGTGTCGATGACGCAGGATCGATACACGTCTCGCGGGCGCGTGCACACCGAGGTCGCCGCCCTGTTGGACCGCGCCATGAAGTACGAATAACGGTCGGATCAGATAATTAGGTGGGCTAACTACCACCTCTGACGTGGGGCGGGCGGGGCTCGAACCCGCGACCAACGGATTATGAGTCCGCGGCTCTAACCAACTGAGCTACCGCCCCTGGCGCTATCTAGCTACGGACATGATTTCCGATCTCGTGGTTTCGGCTTCCGGATACCCCGGCGCTTCCGATCGCTTGCCTACGACGCCCGCTGTGCAGCCAGGCGGTGGCTGTGCAAGCGCCTGAGACGATCAAGCGTCTTGACCACTCTCGGGCGCCCTAGAAGCCTCTGCACAATTTTGACATTAGTGCTCACGCCGGTCGCCATCGGCACCCTGGGCAGTCGCGGCCCGTGCGGCGCCGCCCCCGCAACCCCAGCGCTTCGCCGAAGGAGCGCTCCAGGCTAGGTCTTGACTCCCTCGACCAGCGCGCTCTTATCGCCGGCGAAGGTGAAGCAAAGGGTTGTCGCAATGCGGACTATTAGCACCTAACCGGCGCGCCCCGGCATAGATCGAAATGCCCATCCGCGACGCACCCAGCCAAACGGACGGCGCAACACGCAACAGCCAGGAAAGCCAAAACAACAAGCACCTAGCCCACCAAATCCACCCGCGTGGCACATATTTTTCAAAACCAAAACACCCCTGTCAAGAACTTTCGTAAATTGAGAAACTCTCCACCTGCGCTCTCCCGAAAATGCTCCTCACACCAACGCCGCGACCTGCACGAATACCCGCGTGGAGACAAATGCACTTCCCACCAACAAGGCGAATGAAACACCGCGCAATACAATGAGCCAGCACTAGCAGAACCGATCATCAACGCGCTAACCAGGAGAACGGCGCGGCCGCCTCACTAGTCCCATTTCTGACACTTGACCCGCCGCCGGTAAGACCGCATAATCTTGCGAAACTCAACGACTAGACAGAAACCAAGCTGAGGAGAACTCCGGCATGGATCGATCAATTCTCCGACGCGACGAATTCAAATATCTTCATTTCACCGAGGCCCAGCAGTCCGGCCTTGTTCACCTTGCGCGCCGCATTCATGCACAGAGCTACGTCGCATCCCAATTTGTCACGGCGGACGCACTGGTGGACGGAGCCTTGCCTGCAGAGCTCGATCATGCACGCGGCCAGCACGTCACCTATTCCATTGCCTACCTGGCAGACTCGCAGATCGAGGAAGAGTCACTCGGGTCCTCGGAGCCTACCGGTCACGCGATCGCGACATGGCGGATTCGAGATATTGCCCCCGATGACGACTTCACCTCCCTTCCGGCGTACACCTCGACGGCCGGCGCCCTATCATCAGACGGACTCGATTTCCTGCGCTCAGTAGATGGCGATCCGAGATCGATACTGCGAGAAATCGGCGCCCTTGCAAAAACACCGATGTGCCCGGCCGGTGCGGTACTCGAAATCATTCGGGACGCGCTCCACCGTGCGCTTGCCCGTGACGTCGACGAGGTCTGGTTCTTTAGCATCGTCCAATCGACGTATGAGACATTCGTAAAGCACCTTGGATGCCTAACGGTCCGGCCGATCGGCAATGCGGTCCGCTTACGAAAATCCGGGGTGCGGTCTCATGTGCGGCTTGTACCGGTGATTGTCGAGCCGCGCCGATTCCTCGAGCGCCTCTATCGGTGCGCAACCACTCCGGCGAACCCCCGCGCAAGAACGCAGCTGGCGAGCTTTGAGTTCTTTGCAGAAGGGCTGCCCGAAGACTACGTCAGCAAACAGATAGTCGCCGCATCGGTAAACCAGGAAGAAGTGGTGTCCTCGAACGCAAGATGTCTCGCATGAATCGTGTGGGTTCGTTTGGCTGAATGCATAGATCATCGACGGCCACCAGGCCGACCAAGTCAGCATGACGGATCACAAACGCAGCGCAGCGCATCCGACTGCGCTCGGGAATCTGCGGTCCGGGGACAACATCCAGCACGCGATCGGCGGCTGCCCGCCGACCGGGGCGCACCGTTGGACAGGTCGGCACCACCATCGCGTTGGGCCTGCTGTTCGACACCCTGATTGTGCGCTCGTTCATGACGCCAGCGATCGCCGCGCTGCTTGGTCGCTGGTTCTGGTGGCCCCAAACTCCACCGCGGAAGCGGCTTGCGCTGAAACCATGAACACCCCAGTCGGCCAGGCCGCACACCCCGTCATTTCCCCTCAGGGTGAGACTGATTTCCCCAGTGGAGAAGAATTTGCCCAGGTCAAACGGCCCCGCTGAGACAGCCAAAGCTATGGCGCGGCCGGCACGCTGCTCAAGTCAGTCCATCTGCTTGACAGTGCGCACCGCCATTTGAAAGATGATGGTGGACAGCATGATTCGATAGGCTCTGTTGCCGGTGCAGTCGCGTCGGCCAGTGGTTTGTCGCATCGGGGTCGACTTCGCCCGGCACGCCGGCCAACCGCTCGAACGCTTCGTCGAATCCACAACTTCCATAACGACTGCCGGGGGCGACTCGTATGAACAACGACACCGTCACTGCCGCAGACGTTATGCACGCACTCTCGCTGGCTCGCGAGGTGCTAAACAGGCAGCCCGAGCTGGCCAAAGGCCAACCTTTCACCTGGACTGCGGGGCGCCCGTGCCTGTCCATCCACGCGGCCATCGTCTTCACCAGTCCCAACCCGCGGGTCCGCGATGCCGTGAGCGAAGCGACTCTGCGGGCACTGCAGGGCCAGTTCCGGGGTCGCCGTATCGAAGATTTCAACGACCACCAGCACACCACCGTCAGCGACGCGCAAACGCTGCTACAGCGGGCGAAAGCCAATGCCCTGGCGGTGGCTGCCGTTGACACCGAACCGATTTGGATTCCCGCCCGGTCATCGGCGACCCCACCGCACCGCACCCCTTGGCACCGCCCCACCCACCTGTCCGATGTGCCGTGGAATTCGCCGGACTGCGAGTGGAAGGATCGTCGCTCCGGATGAGGCGACCTCGCCACGACAGACGCAAAACCCCCGGCTCAACGGTCCGCGGGAAACCGTGCCCCACGGCCGATGAGCCCCGTCGACGGGACAACGCAGCAAGATCACCGTGACGTTCGCCCCGGCAGGCTGCGCATGGCTTCGCGCGCAACGGAGCGCTTCCACTCCGGATGGTCCGCCGAAACAGCGCGCAGGGTATGATAGGACTTCCAGAAATCACGCGGGGACGGAACCGACGGCAGCCGCGCCAACTCCCAGTGGATGCCATTGATCGGATCGTCGAAGAACACCGCGTAGTAGCCGGATGTGTAGATGGGATATTCCCTGGGCGGGTCGGTGACGGGGATTGCCCGCGGGAGCAGAAAGTCTCGATGGAAGCGATCGATTTCCGCCCGGCTTCTGGCCCACAGCGCGATGTGGTTGATGCCGACCTTCTGGTCCCGATGCCGTAGCTGCCCGCCACCGTCGGCAGGCTGAATGCCAATGTAGCTGTGCGGCAACGGGAACCGAGCCATGTAGTACGTCGACCGATATTCGATGTCGAGGGTCCAGAAGCTCATGTAGCCCAGCCAGCCGAACATCGCGTCATAGAAGGCGATCGACTTGTCGTAGTCCAGAACATTGAATTCCACGTGGTGAACACCGCGCCAGCGCATCGCTCCTCCCTACCTCACCGGGCCAGACCGCGTGAGCACCACCGCGCCCCAGACCCGTGCACCCGACAACTATCACCGTAGGCGTCGGGTAAGGCCACCGCTTCGGTGGACTTCTCCGCTGCCCAACGACCGCGCCGGATATAGCATTTCGGCTGGTGACAGCGGTGGGTCCGAGCACGGGGCACCGCGCGCCCTCGGCGCCGGGCCCGGCACCGGTTGAGAGGAGGGGCGATGGCCGACGTCCTGCCACCCGGGCTGAGCACCGCACAAGCCCGCGAACAGCTCGCCCACGATGGCGCCAACCGGCTGCCGGCCGCCAAACGGCCCTCGGTGGGCCGGCGCCTGATCGGGGAGCTGACACATTTCTTCGCCTTGTTGCTGTGGGCCGCGGCGGTGCTCGCTTTCTTCGCCGATCTCCCCGAATTGAGCATCGCGATCGTTGCCGTGATCGTGCTCAATGGCGTCTTCGCCCTGATCCAGCAGGCCCGCGCCGATCGGGCCGCCGACCGGCTTCAACAGATGCTGCCGACGCGGATCACGGTCTGGCGTGATGGCCGCCGGCAGGTGATCGACGCCGAGGATGTGGTGGTCGACGACATCGCGCTGCTGGAAAGCGGCGACCGTGTGCCGGCCGACGCCGTGGTGCTCACCGAGAACCGGTTGCTTGTCGACTCCTCGATGCTCACCGGTGAAAGCGAGGCCGGCGGCGTGGCCAGCGGTGAACCGCTGTTCGCGGGCACGTTCGTGGTCGAGGGTGACACGTGCGCACGGGTCACCGCGATCGGCCAGCACACCCGCCTGGCCGGGATTGCCCGGCTGACGACCTCGACCACCAAACCCGACACCCCGCTGACCCGCGGCCTGCGCGGCGTGGTGCGCCTGACCGCGGCGATCGCGGTCAGCGTCGGCGCGATCTTCCTGCTCGTCTCGGTGCTGGTGGACAACCCGACCCAACAGGCCTTCGTGTTCGCCATCGGTGTCACGGTGGCCCTGGTCCCCGAGGCGCTGCTGCCCACCGTCACCCTGTCGCTGGCCTGGGGATCCGAACAGATGGCCAAACGTCAGATCCTGGTCCGCAACCTCGAGGCCGTCGAGACGCTGGGCTCGACGACGTTCATCTGCACCGACAAGACCGGCACCCTGACCCGCAACCAGATGACCGTCGTGCAGGCCTGGACCCCGGCGGGCGCGCTGGGCGTCGAGGGCGCCGGCTATGGTCCAACGACGCAGCTGGCGTGGTCGTCTCCCGGCGCAGCGGATCCGGTGCGCGAACTGGCCGTGGCGGCCCAGCGCTGTTCCACAGCGGTACGCCGAAGAGGTCGACGGACGGTGGCGCGCCCACGGGGATCCGATGGAAGCGGCGTTGGACACCTTGGCCCGCCGGGTGGGCATCGACACCGTCAACGACCGTCGCACCAGCTCCGTGGCGCTGCGCTTGCCCTTCGATCCCCGACTGCGCCGCATGGCCGTGGTCGCGGCGGACCAGATTCTGGTCAAGGGAGCACCCGACAGCGTGCTCCCGCACTGCGGCGACAACCCGGCAGCCCGGCAAAAGGTGGAGACGTTCACCGGCCGGGGGCTGCGGGTGCTCGCCGTCGCGGCGGCCCCACGCGACGGCCCTACCCCCGCAACCTCGAAGAGTGCGACCGGGGGCTGCGGCTGCTGGGCTTGGTGGCGTTGGAAGATCCCCCGCGAGAGGGCATCGGCGACTCGCTGCGGGCCTGTCGGGGGGCCGGCGTGAAGGTGGCGATGGTCACCGGCGATCATCCGGCCACGGCCACGGCCACGGCCATCGCCAACGAGGTGGGTCTGCGCTCCCCCGACGCGCCGGTGCTGTCGGGGACGGACTTGCCCACCGACGAACAACACCTGGCGGCGCTGCTCGACCACGACGGCATCGTCATCGCCCGGGTCTCCCCGGAGGACAAACTGCGCATCGCCCGGGCCCTTCGTTCCAGGGGCCACGTGGTGGCGATGACCGGGGACGGGGTCAACGACGCCCCCGCGCTGCATGAAGCCGACATCGGCGTGGCCATGGGCGAATCCGGCACCGACGTCGCCCGCGAGGCCGCCGACCTGGTGTTGCTCGACGACTCCTTCGCCGGCATCGTGGCCGGCATTGAGCAGGGCCGAGCCACCTTCGTCAATATCCGGCGATTTCTGACCTACCACCTGACCGACAATGTCGCCGAACTCGCGCCGTTTCTGGTCTGGGCGCTGTCCGGCGGCCTGTTTCCGCTGGCTCTGGGCGTGCTGCAGATTCTGGCGCTCGACCTGGGCACCGACACTTTGTCCGCGGTTGCGCTGGGTGCCGAGCCGCCCGCCAAGCACCTGCTCGACGGACCGCCGGTGCATGGCCGGCTGATGAATCGCACCGTGTTGCGCCGGGCCTTCGGGCTGCTGGGGCCCCTCGAAGCCGTCCTCACCCTCACGGCTTTCCTGGTGTCGCTGATGGCGCTGGGCTGGCGCGTTGGTGATCCGTTTCCCACCGGCGCGCACCTGGCCGCGGCATCGGGCGCGGCGTTCATGACGGTGGTCCTGGCTCAGACGGCGAACGTCTTCGCCTGCCGGTCCTCCTCGCGCTGGCCTGGATCGCTCGGTTGGTTCACCAACCGGCTCTTGGTGCCGGCGGTGCTCATCGAGCTGGCCTTCTCGCTCATCGTGATGTGGGTGCCACCCGTGGCGAGGCTGCTCGGCCAGTGGAACCCGCCGCTGTGGGGCTGGGCCGTCGCGCTGGCCTCCATGCCGATCCTGCTCGCCGTCGACGCATTGGATAAGCGGGTACGGTCACGGCGGCGGCGGGCCGGAATACCGCCAAACGGTCTATCCCGCTATAGGTTTGGGCTGACCGCATCGGGGCCGTCCGCGGCGTCGGCTGCTGCGATCAATGCCCGCGCCAACCCGCGAGCCCGGTGTGCCGTGAGGGGCTGGTCAGGTAGCAGCCCGCCGACCGCTACTCGGGACACGACGCGCCCGTCCGCGTACTGCATGCCGCGGATGCACACGGTGATGTCGTGAGTTTCGTGCGGGCTTTCGACCGTCCATCTGCGGCCGTCGAAGAGACGAATCCCGCCTTCCCCGGTGGCGACCCCCTTCGGGCTCGCGGGACGCTCAACATCAGGATGACCGGCCATGGTCACTTTGCTCCCTTGCGATGTCCTGCATAGCGCCCCAAACCTACGTCGACTCGGCGCCATGACACAAGCGAACATTCCAGTGCTACAACATAATCCACACACATACGGCAGGCGAATGAGAGCTGGCGAGAAGGTGAACGGCACCGCCCGCGGGCCGCACCGCGATGGCGCTAGTACAGGTAGACGATGGCGCCGTCACCGCCGCTGCACGTCACCAGCGGCCCGTTGGCGGTGCAGGTCATCGAGTAGGACTGACCGGTCACCGGGCTGACCACCTCCACCTGTCGAGGTGCGGCACCGGCGGGGGCGCCGGCTCCGTAGGCGAGCCGAACCTGCTCGGCGAAGGGACAGGAGGTCGCCGGCGTTCCCGCGGCCGACTGGGCGAATCCGCCCGCGGGCCCGGACACGTTCGGGCAGGCTTGGGCGCCTTCCGGCAACGTCACGGGCGTGGTCGACGTCGTGGTGGTTGTCGTGGTCGTGGTCGTGGTGGCGCTCGAATCCAGGGTCCAGGGTGGACAGTGTTGGGTCTTGAAGGCCGCATCGCTCGGCCTGATCTGGACCACTTGGGGACCGGTACCGGCGCCGTTGGCGATGACCTCGTCGAGGGTTCCGCCGACCCCCTCAGCCGTTCCCAATAGCAGGAGTCGCCACCCGCCGAGCGATAGGTGCCGGCCTTGATGTCCACTCCCACCCGAAAGGTGCCGTCCCCCGGAATGCCGCTGGCCGGACCCGCGGAGGTGGTCGTCGGCGGAATCGACACCGTCGTGCCCGGATAGATCGGGGGTAGCCGTGATTCTTCGTTGCCCCCGGTGGGCAACCTCGGTGCCGCCGACCTTCCGCCGGATCCAAAACAGCCCGCCAGCCCGCACGCCGACGCCACCCCCACGAAGATGGCGACAACCGCCTTCGCCGCGATGACCCGTCGCCCGCGGCCGCTAGCCACACCCGTCAACTGAACACCGTCTGACCATCCGCACCGATGCGATAACGCTCGGTGCCCCGTTCGACCCTGGGCGCATCGGCACCCAGCGACACAGCGATCTTGTTGCTGGTATTACGCATGATGTCAAGAGTCAGCTCGATGGCCTCCGCCTCGGAGAACCGGGAGCGCACCTCGGCGGCATCGTCGACGGCGAGGTGCGCAGGGGTCCAAATTAACGTATCGGTATACCTCAGCGCTGCTTTTGCGCGGTCATCGAGCACAACAGAATGCTCGAAACCCTCGATCTCGCCATAAAGCGGCTCGGAACCACCCGCGTCCAGCGCGGTGCTCTCCCGCAGTGATTTACACAGCCGACAGTTGTGCTGGGCCGCACCGCGCAGCCGCACCAGCTCGGAGATCACCGGGTCCAGGGCGCGCATCCGGGCCACTGCGGGCAGAAATTCGTTGAACACCACCTGGGACGGATCGGTGCTGTGATCCCACTCGATGGGCGCCCCCACCCAGCCCAGATAGTCCCGGCCCACCCCCAGTGCTTGCAGCCCGGCCCGCACCCGCGGCACGAAGTCGGCGATGAAGATCGATGCGACGGCACCCAATGTGGAGTCGCCCAGCTGCTTGAACAATCGAGACCGTTGTTCGGCGCTGATCGAAGAAACGTCCGCGCTGAATTGTTCGGCGAACTCCGCGACAACGGCCTCGGCTGCTGACTGGGGTTCGGCAACGACGACCTCCGCGGGCAACGCGGGCAGCCCGAGCGTGCGCGCACAGACCTGCCGAACCAGCCCCGCGATACGACCGTCGCCCGGGGACACCACAACCAGTCGGGCCAGCACATCACCGACTGGAGCCGCAGCCGCCATCCATCACACGCTAGAGCGCGCCATCACCCACAGCAATCACTTACTGCGCCTGACTGACCGACGACATGTGAAAGTCCGGAATCCGCAGTGACGGCATCGCCGTGCGGGTAGCCCAGTCGGACCATTCCCGCGGCAGCGTCACCTCGCTGACCCCGGCTTCGGTGGCCCGTCGAAGCAGGTCAAGCGGGCTTTCGTTGAAACGGAAGTTGTTGACCGCCGCGGTCACCTCGCCGTCTTCGACCAGGTACACGCCGTCTCGGGTCAGCCCGGTGAGCAGCAGTGTGGTGGGGTCGACCTCGCGAATGTACCACAGCGTGGTCAGCAACAGGCCGCGTTCGGTGCTCGCGATCATGTCGGCCAGATCGTTAGAGCCACCCGTCATCAGCAGGTTGTCGGCCGCAACGGCCACCGGAGCGTCGAACTTGGCGGCCGTGGCTCGTGGATAGGCCAGCGCGTTGATCGCCCCGTTGCGGACCCAGTCCACCTGATCGATGGCCATACCGTTGTCGAACACCGAGACCGTCTCGGTGGAGTTGCTCACCGCGACGAACGGGGCACACGCCAACCCCGGCGCCATCGGATCGGAGAACAGGGTCAGCGGCAGGTCGGTGAGCCGCTCCCCCACTCGCGTGCCGCCGCCCGGCGCGGACAGCGCGGTACGGCCCTCCTGTGCGCCGCGGCCGGCCATGGACCACGCCAGATAGAGCATCATGTCGGCCACCGTGGACGGCGGCATGATCGTCTCGTAGCGCCCCGCGGGTAGCTCGACCCGGCGCTGGGCCCAGCCCAGTCTGATCGACAGCTGCTCGAGCAGCAGGTCGGTGGGCACGTTGACGAAGTTGGGTGTCCCGACGCCCGCCCATGCGCTGGCATCGCCGTGTTTGAGGTTGATCTCCACCGCTCCGGCCGGCTGGGTATAGCGCCGCCGCAGGCCCGTCGATGACGCCAGAAATGTCGTCGAAACGCTGTGGTGGGCGTAGCCGTACAGCCGGTCGGCGCCCCGGAACTCCCGGCTGAGCGAGGCGGCGACGTCGGCGAACACTTCGGGACCGGTGCCGGCTACCGGCGCATCCCAGTCCACCGACACCCCGGCATCGGCCAGCAACGGTGCGACATCGCCGGCCTCGGGGGCCGAACACGCCGCGTCCTGCGATGCCGCCACCAGACCGGGCAGCGCCGACGGGTCTACCTCGCCGGATACCACCGCGCCGACGAAGGCGCTATCGCCCTGGCGCACAATCGAAATCACCGTGATGTGCCGCTGGGTCGACAGGCCGTTGGTGGTCATCGAATTGTTCGCCCAGCGCAGCATGGCCTCGGTTTTGTCGACGACGAGCACCATGGTCTCGTCGGCGCGGCCACGCTGTGCCGCCTCGTCCAACACGATGTTGACGACGTGCTGCGCAGTGATCATCGTCCGCCCTCGGTACGGGTGTTGAGTATGTTGACGCCACGGAACAGGGCCGACGGACAGCCGTGACTGACCGGGGCAACCTGACCGGGCTGGGCCTTGCCGCAGTTGATCGCACCGCCCAGCCGCCAGGTCGACGGGCCGCCCACCGCCTCCATGGAATTCCAGAATTCGGTGGTAGTAGCCTGATAGGCGATATCGCGTAGCTGACCGTCCAGGCGGCCATCCCGGATGCGGAAGAACCGCTGGCCGGTGAACTGGAAGTTGTAGCGCTGCATGTCAATCGACCAGGACTTGTCTCCGACGATGTAAATCCCGTCTTCGACGCGGCCGATCAGATCGGCCGTGCTCAGGTCCTCGGCTCCGGGTTGCAGTGACACATTGGCCATCCGCTGGATCGGGACGTGATGTGGCGAGTCGGCGTAGGAGCAGCCGTTGGAGCGCGGCTGGCCCAGCCGCGGGGCGAACACCCGGTCCAGTTGGTATCCGACGAACACCCCGTCGCGCACCAGATCCCAACTCTGTGACGCCACCCCTTCGTCGTCGTAACCGATGCTGGCCAAGCCGAATTCGACGGTGCGATCGGCGGTCACGTTCATGACCGGTGAACCGTAGCGCATGCTCCCGAGCTTGTCCGGGGTGGCGAACGAGGTGCCGGCATAGGCGGCTTCGTAACCGATGGCCCGATCGTATTCGGTGGCGTGGCCAATGGATTCGTGGATCGTCAACCACAGATTGGTTGGGTCGATCACCAGATCCGTGGGTCCCGCAGTCACGCTGGGCGCCTTGGTCTTCTCGGCCAACAGCGACGGCAGCTGGGCCAGCTCGTCGGTCCAGTTCCAGATCTCGTCGCCGGCGACCACTTCCCAACCGCGCGCCGTCGGTGGCGCCAGGGTGCGCATGGAATCGAAAATGCCCGCCCCGGAGTCGACGGTCACCGCCTCGAGCGACGGGTGCAACCGCACCCGCTGCTGTGTGATCGACGACCCGTAGGTGTCGGCATAAAAGGTCTGTTCCTTGACCGCGTTGAGGCTCGCCGATGCGTGATCGACACCGTCAGCGCTCAACAATCGCCCCGAGTAGTCCTCCAGCACCACGATCTTCTCGCTGGCCGGCAAGCTGAACGGGTCGATCTGATAGTTGGAGACCCATACGGCGTCGGTGTACACCGGTTCGGGTGCGAGTTCGACCCGCTCGGTGTTCAGCGCCGCCAGCGTGGTGGCCACTCGCACCGCCCGCCGTGCCGTGTCGGCCGCGGCCGACGCCGACAATTCGGCGTGCGAGGCGAATCCCCAGGTGCCGTTGACGATCACCCGGACCGCGAAGCCAAGCTCACGACTGAGGATCGCGGTCTCTAGCTCCCCGTCGCGCAGGTGGATGATTTCGGTGCCGATGCGCTGAATACGCAGGTCGGCGTAGCTGGCCCCAGCCGCGGTGGCCGCCGAGAGCGCAGCGTCGGCCAGTGCAAGGCGCGGCAGGTCCAGGAATTCGGCATCGATTCCCCGGTTCGGTGTCACGACTCCACCGTAACGATCACGCTTTAATACACCCATGCGCGCCACGCCACGCCGAACCACCGCGTTGGCCTATGCCCTGCTGGCACCCAGCCTGTTCGGGGTTCTCGCCTTCCTGTTGCTGCCCATCCTGGTGGTGATCTGGCTGAGTCTGTACCGCTGGGACCTGCTGGGACCGCTGCGCTACGTCGGGCTGGCCAACTGGCGTTCGGTGCTGCGCGACGGCGACTTCGGTAACTCGTTGGTGGTCACCGCCATCTTCGTGGCAATCGTGGTGCCAGCCCAGACGGTGTTGGGCTTACTCGCGGCGATGATGCTGACCCGCCGGCTGCCGGGCACCAACTTTTTCCGCACCCTCTATGTGTTGCCCTGGATCTGTGCGCCGCTGGCGATCGCGGTGATGTGGCGCTGGATTCTGGTGCCCACCGACGGCGCCATCAGCACCTTGCTCGGGCGCCGCATCGAATGGCTCACCGATCCCGACCTCGCCCTACCGGTGGTTGCCGCGGTGGTCATCTGGACCAACGTCGGCTACGTCTCGCTGTCCTTCCTCGCGGGCCTGCTGGCCATCCCGGACGATATCCACGCGGCGGCACGCACCGACGGCGCCAATGCCTGGCAGCGGTTCTGGCGCATCACGCTGCCGATGCTGCGCCCGACCACGTTCTTCGTCTTGGTCACCGGAATCGTGAGCGCCGCACAAATTTTCGATATCGTCTACGCGCTCACCGGCGGAGGCCCGGAGGGCAGCACCGAGCTGGTGGCGCACCAAATCTATGCCGAGGCATTTGGTTCGGCGGCCATCGGACGGGCGTCGGTGATGGCCGTGGTGCTGTTCGTCATTCTCATCGGCGTCACCTTTGTTCAGCACATGTATTTTCGGCGGCGGATCAGCTATGACCTCACTTAGCCGCCGCCTGTCCCGCCGAGTGCCCACCAGGGTGATCTACGCCGGGCTGGTGCTCGGCGCGCTGATCACGCTGCTGCCCTTTGCGCTGGGACTGCTCACCTCGTTCACCTCCGCACATCAATTCGCCACGGGTACGCCGCTACAGTTACCCCACCCACCGACGTTGGCCAATTACGCCGACTTGGGCGGTGCCGGGTTCGGCCGGGCGGCGCTGGTGACCGCCCTGATGACGACGGTGATCCTGCTGGGCCAGATGACCTTTTCGGTGTTGGCCGCCTACGCCTTCGCCCGGTTGGAGTTTCCCGGACGCGATGGGTTGTTCTGGGTCTACATCGCGACCCTGATGGTGCCGGCGACGGTCACCGTGGTGCCGCTGTATCTGATGATGGCCCAGCTGGGTTTGCGCAACACCTTCTGGGCCTTGGTGCTGCCCTTCCTGTTCGGGTCGCCGTACGCGATCTTCTTGCTGCGTGAGCATTTCCGCATCATCCCCAACGACATGATCAACGCCGCACGCCTGGACGGAGCCAACACCCTGGATGTCCTGGTACACGTGGTGATTCCGTCCAGCCGCCCGGTCCTGGCCGCCATGACGCTGATCACGGTGGTCTCGCAATGGAACAACTTCATGTGGCCGTTGGTGGTCACCAGCGGCCACAAGTGGCGGGTGCTCACGGTGGCCACGGCTGATCTGCAGTCCCGGTTCAACGCCCAGTGGACGCTGGTGATGGCGGCGACGACGGTTGCGATCGTTCCGCTGATCGTGCTGTTCGTCGCCGCGCAGCGCCACATCGTCTCGTCAATCGTGGTGTCGGGGCTCAAGTGAGTCGGCCCCGCTTTTCCACCCTGGTCGCTGTGGCAGTCACGCTCATCGCTGCATTGTTGGGCGTCACCGCGGTGGCGCTGGACCGCATCGACGCACCCCCCGGCGGCAAGATCGTGGTCACGGTCCGGCTGTGGGCGGCGCCGATCGCCGCGGCATATCAACAGTCCTTTGCGGCGTTCAGCCGCACCCATCCCAATATCGAAGTGCACACGAATCTGGTCTCCTTTTCGACCTATTTCGATACGCTGCGCACCGATGTGGCCGGCGGCAGCGCTGACGACATCTTCTGGCTGTCCAACGCCTACCTGGCCGCCTACGCCGATAGCGGCCGGTTGATGAAGATTGACACGGCCGTCGATCCCGGCGAGTGGGAGCCGGCGGTGGTCGACCAGTTCACCCGCAACGGTGTGTTGTGGGGAGTGCCGCAGCTGACCGACGCCGGGATTGCGGTGTTCTACAACGCGGATCTCCTGGCCGCGGCGGGCGTGGATCCGGCCGAGCTGGACGGCCTGCGGTGGAGTCCCGGTCCCGACGACACGCTGCGTGCACTGCTGGCCAGGCTCACCGTCGACGCCGACGGGCATGTTGGCGGCACCCCGGGTTTCGACCCCGGGCGAGTCCGCCAGTGGGGATACAACGCCGCTAACGACCCGCAGGCCATCTACCTCAACTACATCGGCTCGGCCGGCGGCGTGTTCATGCGCGACAACGAGTTTGCCTTCGACAATCCACCCGCCATCGATGCGTTCCGCTATCTCGTCGGCCTGATCAA
The DNA here is from genome assembly GCF_022354805.1 of Mycobacterium liflandii. NCBI lineage: Bacteria > Bacillati > Actinomycetota > Actinomycetes > Mycobacteriales > Mycobacteriaceae > Mycobacterium > Mycobacterium liflandii. The sequence goes on from NZ_CP023138.1 coordinate 4,645,422, forward strand.
CAACGATCACGTCGCGCCGCCCGCCTCAGACACCAACGACAACGGTGACTTTTCCCGCAACCAATTCCTGGCCGGCCGGATGGCGCTGTTCCAGTCCGGCACCTACAGTCTGGCTCCGGTGGCCCGCGATGCCACCTTCCGCTGGGGGGTGGCGATGCTGCCGATCGGCCCCGCGGGCCGGGTCAGCGTCACCAACGGTATTGCCGCTGCCGGAAATTCCGCGTCCCAGCATCCAGACGCCGTGCGTCAGGTGCTGGCCTGGATGGGGAGCAGCGCCGGCAACGAGTATCTGGGCCGCGACGGTGTTGCCATTCCCGCGGTGCGGTCCGCCCAGCCCTCCTACTTCGCCTTCTGGGAAGCCAAGGGCGTCAACGTTGAACCGTTTTTCGCGGTGCTGTCCGGGTCACGCATTCCCGCACCGGGGGGCGCGGGGTTCGCCGCCGGCAACGATGCGCTCAAGCCCTATTTCGATGAGATGTTCCTCGGCCGTGGCCAAGTCGCGACAATTCTGCGCGAGGCGCAGGCGGCGGCCAACGCCGCCGCACGGCGGTAGTTGGAACAAACCGACGCAGCCGGTCTGAGACTAGCCGGGTAACACCAGCACCGGCACCGGACTGTGCCGAATGATCTTGCCGCTGTTGGAACCCAGGAAAACTCTGGCGATGTCGCCGCGCGGTGAGGTGCCCACCGCCAGGATCTCGCCGTCTTCCCAGTCCGCCGCATCCAGCGCATGCTGCCAACCGTTGCCCGTGATCACCTCGAGCACAGCGTCTTCCTCGACGATGCCGTCCTTCTGCAGCATTTCCAGCATTCCGCGCGCTTGCTCGGCCCAAGCCTCCAATACCAATGCCTCCGCATGCAGCCCCACCTCGGGCGGATACATGGTTCGGCCGCGGACCTCAAAGGTGATGACCCGCAGCGGAACCCCATACTGCCTGGCCAGCTCGGCGCAGCGACGCACCACCTCGACCGAGTCGGTGGTCGCGGCGTAACCGCAGGTGATCCTGGTCAGCCGGTCGGTGCGGGAGTGGTACTGCCGGGGACTGATGGCCACCGGCACCGGCGAGGAATGCAACACCCAGTCGGCGGTCGAGCCGATCAGCACCCGGGCCCTTCGCCCGTTCGGAAAGGAACCCAGGATCAGCATCTGGGCATCGAGTTCCTCGACCACCTCGATCAATCCACCCGACACCGACCGGTGCTCACGATGGCAGTAACTGACCTCGATCCCGGTTGCCACGGTGCGCAGATACCGGTGCGCCTCCTTCTCCGAGTCTTCGGCGACCTGCTCGGCCCACTCCGAATAGTCGCCCTTGGCTAGCGGGGGCGTCAGCCACGGCTTGGTCAGGATGGTCGCCACCGTCAGCGAGGTGTCCAATGTCCGCGCGGCCCGAACGGCTAGATGCAACGCCGAGGGACCCACCCGGCCGGCCAGATAGCCGACGACGACGGTCACCGTTCCTCCCCGGTCGGATTGTCATGCAACGCGGGGGCATTGAGCCTACTGTGGTGCCGCCCCCAGAACAGGTAGAAAATTAGCGCGATCCCGACCCAACCGCCAAACGCGATCCAGGTGTACCAATGCAGGCTGTACAGCAGGTAGCCGCAGGCCAGTATCGAAAGGATCGGGGTCACGGGATAGCCCGGTACCCAAAAGCCGCGCGGCAGGGCCGGCTCGCGCACCCGCAGGATGATCACACCGACCGATACCACGATGAAAGCTGTCAGCGTGCCGATGGACACCATGTCGGCGAGCCGGTTCAGCGGCACCAGCGCCGCCAGCACTGCCGCCGCGATGGCCACGACCACCGTGTTGCTCACCGGAGTCTGGAAGCGCGGATGCACGGCCGCGAACCGGGCCGGAAGCAGACCATCGCGGCCCATCGCGAACAGAATGCGCGTCTGGCCATACATCGTGACCAATGTGACGGTGAAAATCGAGATCACCGCACCCATCGCCAAAACGGTGCTGGCCCATGCGCTGTGCGTGACGTTGTCGAGAATCGTCGCCAGCCCGGCCTCCTCCTGGCCGGCGAACATCTGCCACGGCTGGGTTCCCAACGCGGCGAACGCAACCAGCACATAGACCCCGGTGACCACGAACAGCGCGGCGATCAGCGCGCGTGGCACGCTCTGCTGCGGATTCCGCACCTCCTCACCGGCGGTAGACACCGCGTCGAGGCCGATGAACGAGAAGAAGATGGTGCCCGCGGCAGCGTCGACACCGGCAACACCGAAGGGAGCGAAGTCCTTCAAGTGGTTGGTGTCGTAGGCGGTGAGCGCAAGGATCACGAACATGCCCAGCACGCCGAGTTTGATCAACACCATGATCGCGTTGACCTTGGCCGATTCGCTGACTCCCCGAATCAACAGCAATGCGCAGAGTCCGATCAGGATGATCGCCGGCAGGTTGAGATAGCCGGCCGCTTCACCCGGCCGCTCATCCCAGGGCGCCTCGGACAACGCTTGGGGTAATTGGAATCCGAACACGTTGTGTAACAGCTTGTTTACATAGCCGCTCCAGCCCACCGCGACGGCGGCGGTGGCCACGCCGTATTCCAGCAGCAGGCATGACGCCACCCCCATGGCGACCGCCTCCCCCAGGGTGGCATACGCATACGAGTACGACGAACCGGAAACGGGCACCACCGATGCCAGTTCGGCATAGCAGATGGCGGCAAGACCGGCCGCGACACCAGCGATGATGAACGAGACGATGACGGCGGGCCCCGCTTCGGGCACCGCCTCCGCCAGCACGAAGAAGATTCCGGTACCCACCGTCGAGCCGACTCCGAACATGGTCAGCTCGAAGGTGCCGAAACTCCGTTTTAGGCTGCCTGCCGCACCTTCTGCGACAGGGGCGCCGCCCACCGGGCGGCGCCGCAGCATCTGTTCTCTTAGCCTGATCGAAGTGGCCGGCAATTGCGCCTCCTGTTGCGGGGTCAGGCTGATTATGAGCCTGCTTCCCGCAATACCGCAGCGAACTGCCGAACAGCCCAGTCGATTTCCTGGGCAGTAATCACCAGCGGCGGCGCAAACCGCAGCGTGGAGCCGTGGGTATCCTTGACCAACACACCGCGATCGGCGAGGCATAAACTGATCTCCTTGCCGGTGGCCAACGCCGGGTCGACGTCGACACCGGCCCACAGGCCAAGGCCCCGCACCTCGAGCACACCCTCACCGATCAGCGCACCCAGCCGCGCGTGCAACCGGGCCCCCAGCTCGGCCGAACGGGATTGGAATTCACCGCGCTCCAGCATCGAGACCACCGTGGTACCGATCGCCGCGGCCAACGGGTTGCCGCCGAATGTCGAGCCGTGTTCGCCGGGATTGAGCACCCCGAGGACATCACGGTCGGCGACCACCGCCGACAGCGGAACCACCCCACCGCCAAGCGCCTTGCCCAGCAAGAACACATCGGGCACCACATCCCAATAGTCACAAGCGAAGGTGTAACCCGTGCGGCCCAGTCCGGACTGGATTTCGTCGGCGATCATCAGCACGTTGTGCTCCGAGCACAGCGCACGAACGTCGGGCAGATAGTCATCCGGTGGAACGACGATGCCCGCCTCCCCTTGGATCGGCTCGAGCAGCACCGCAACGGTGTTCTCATCGATCGCCCGCGCCAGTGCGGTGGAATCGCCGAACGGCACCGAACGAAAACCCGGCGTGAACGGCCCGAATCCACCACGGGCAACGGGATCGGACGAGAAACTCACAATGCTGATGGTGCGCCCATGAAAATTGTTGTCCGCCACGACGATGTTGGCCTGGCCCTCGGGAACGCCTTTGACGTCGGCTCCCCATTTGCGGGCAACCTTCAGGCCGCTCTCCACGGCGTCGGCACCCGAGTTCATCGGCAACACCATGTCTTTGCCGCACAGCTCGGACAGCGCCGCGCAGAACGGCCCGAGGCGGTCGGAGTGAAAGGCGCGACTCACCAGCGTCACGGTGTCGAGTTGGGCATGCGCCGTTGCGATGATCTCGGGATTGCAGTGCCCGAAATTGACCGCGGAGTACGCAGACAGACAATCCAGGTAACGCCGGCCCTCGACATCGGTGATCCAGGCACCCTCGGCACTGGCCGCCACCACCGGCAGCGGCGAGTAATTGTGCGCGGCATGCTTTTCGACCAACGCAATCGCGTCGCCGGTTTCATCGACCTCCACCGAAACCGGAGCGTCGAGAATCGTCATGGATGTACCTCCAATGTGCAGCACTTCACGGAACCGCCGCCCTTGAGCAGCTCGGACAAATCGACGCCGATCGGCTCGAAACCGGCCTCACTAAGCTGCAGCGCAAAACCTGTCGCCGCAGCGGGTATTACGACGTTGCACCCATCCGACACGGCATTGAGGCCGAAGGCGTAGGCGTCTGCACTGCTCACCAGGATCGCGTCGGGAAACAGCGCCTGCAGCTGGTCGCGTGCCGCCGCACTGAAGGCCGGCGGGTAATACGCGATGGTGTGGTCGTCCAGAACAGCCAGCACCGTATCCAGGTGATAGAAACGAGGATCGACGAGCTCGAGCGAGATCACCGGCATGCGCAGTGCGGCCGCGATTTCGGCGTGCGAGCGCGGATCGGTGCGAAAGCCATATCCCGCCAACACCATTTCGCCGACCCGCAGCAGGTCCCCCTGACCTTCGTTGACATGCCGAGTCGACACCGGCCGATATCCCATGGCCGACATCCAGCGGGCGTAGGCCTTGGACTCACCGGCCCGCTCGGCGAACCGGAACTTGGCGACGATGGCGATGTCGTTTCCGATGAACCCGCCGTTGGCGGCGTACACCATGTCCGGCAGCCCGGGCTCGGGCTCGACCAACTCCACCTGGTGGCCCAGCCGCAGATAGGTCTGGCGCAGTTGCTCCCACTCTGCGAGCGCGACCCCCGCGTCAACCGGCGTCGTGGTGTCCATCCACGGGTTGATCGCATATTCGACCGCGAAAAACGATGGGGGGGTCATGGCATAGCGCCGCGGGCTGGCCGCCCGGGTGCGCTTGCTGGACTCTTGCCGTGCCGGCGCGCCCGCCGGTGTGCCCGCCGCAGCGACATAGTAATCCGTCATGAAACAAAGATATTTGCCCTTTCTTGCACAATCAAACGATGATCATTGCGCGTCGACCATCAATATGTTGCGCTAGATTCCCATGTATAGCGATCTGTTGCGCGCCGAGACGAGAGGGGTGACATGGATCACCTGGACGACACCGACGACCGCATTCTGGTCGAGCTGACCGACCATGCCCGGGCCACTTTCGCCGAGATCGGACAGAAGGTGAATCTGTCCGCACCGGCGGTGAAACGCCGGGTCGACCGGATGATCGACAACGGCGTGATCAAGGGCTTCACCACCATCGTCGATCGCAACGCGCTCGGCTGGCATACCGAGGCTTATGTCCAGGTGTTCTGCCACGGCAGGATTGCGCCCGATCAGCTGCAGGCGGCGTGGATAGATATCCACGAGGTGGTCAGCGCGGCCACCGTGACCGGCACGTCGGATGCCATCCTGCACGTACTGGCCCGCGACATGGGCCACCTCGAGACCGCGCTCGAACGCATCAGATCGAGTGCCGACATCGAACGCAGTGAAAGCGTCGTCGTGCTGTCGAACCTGATCGACCGGATGAGGCCCCAGCCCTAAGCGGCGTGCAGCATCGTCTCGATGACCACTGCGGCACCGCTGTTTGCGGCCGTGATCGCCAGTGTCACCCAGTCCCCCAGTTTCGGCCGCGTGGGGTTCGCCGACAGCTGACCGGTGCCACCGCGCGCGGTGATCGCGTCGCCCATCTCGTCCGCCCGGCGCAACGTCACGGTGATCGCCGCCGCCAGCAGGTCGATCACTTCCATCCCGCGCCGCTGCCGGCGCGCCTTGCGCGTCACCGGCATCGGTCTGGGCCTCAGCCGGCGGGCAGCGTAGAGCAACTGAAATTCGTCGATGAGCATCGGAAAAGCGCGCAGCGCCAGCGCCAGAACCACCGCCCATTCGTCAACCGGGATCCGCAGCAGCCGCAGGGGCCGGCCCAAAGTCGCGACCGCGGGCCCGATTTCGGCGACATTGGTGGTCCAGGAAACCATCGCCCCCAACGCGAGCAGCACGATCGACAGCGCGGTGATCCGCAAGAAATTCAACGCTCCGCCCAGACCGAGCTCGACACCGCCCACCGAGACCATCGGATCACCGCCGGCCAACGCAGCCGTCAGCCCACCAAACGCGAGGACGACAAAAAGCCAGCGCGGCATCGATGGCACCGCACCGCGAGGAATGTGCGCGATCCAGGCCGCCACCAGCACCAGCGCCGCCATCAACCCGATGGTGACCCATCCCGGATAAAACGTCAGCAGCACCGAGATCGCGAAAACCACCAGAAGCTTGGTGCCGGCCCACAGGTCGTGGATGGCAGACCCGCGCGGCACCGGCACCAGCAATACCACCGGTCGCGCGGCGCGCCGGGAGCCACGTTCTGGGGTAGCCGAGGCGCTCGGCGACGAAACAGTCATGGCTTGCCCCCTGCCCCTGTTCGGCCCCCAAGTCCTCCGGCGGCGGTCGTCGAGACCGGTTCCATGACACCGTTGTTCAGATGCAACGTCCGCGGGCAAAGCTCGTCCATGCCGGCGAAGTCGTGCGAAATAACCACCACCGTCAGACCCTGTTCCCGGCGCAGGTCTTCCAGCAGGCGCAGCAATCCACGCTGGCTGGTGGCGTCCAGCCCGGCCAGCGGCTCATCAAGGATCAACGCCCGCGGCGAGCACGCCAGAAGTCCGGCCAGCACCACACGGCGCATCTGCCCGCCACTGAGCTGATCAATGCTGCGCTTGGCCAGTGTGGGATCGAGCCCAACCACGCTCAGCGCCGCGGCCACCCGGTCCTCGTCGCGGGCCGAGAAGCCGGCCGCCGAAGCGACTTCCAGATCGACCCGGCTACGCATCAGCTGCAGGCGCGCCGCCTGGAACGACAACGCGACCGCACCCACCTGCTCGTGGGTGGGCCGACCATCCAGCAGGCAGGCGCCGGTGGTGGGGACGGTCAGCCCGGCCATCACCCAAGCCAGCGTCGACTTGCCAGAGCCGTTACCGCCATGGATCAGCACGCCGTCGCCCTGCTCCACCACAAAGTTGAGATCGCGCAGCGCGGTCTTGGCCCACGGGGTGCCGATGTTGTACTCGTGGCCGACGCCGATGAGTTCGAGCGCCGGCCGCTGCACTCCGACGCTCACCGCCACAGCCGGCGCGGGCACCGGCGCGGTCTCGACCATCTCGGCGTTATCCGGCGATTCGCTCAAGTCGACCGTGCGGTCGGCGGAGTCGGCCTCGTTGTTGTAGTGCGTGATGTGCACCAGGGCGGTGCGGTGCCGTTTCGTCAGACCGGACAGCACCCGCAGCAGCGCTTCGCGGCCTTGCTGGTCGACCATGGTGGTGACCTCATCGGCGATCAGCATCGCCGGCTCCTTGGCCAGCGCCGCCGCCAATGCCAGTCGCTGCAGTTCACCGCCGGACAGACTGCCGGTCTCGCGTTCCGCGAGCCCCTCTAGGCCCACCTCCGCAAGTTGCTGGTCGACATCGATCTTGGTGCCCGGCGGCAGACCCCACACCACGTCGTCGGCCACCCGGGTACCCAGCACCTGACTTTCCGGATGCTGCAGTACCACCGCCGTGCCGCCGAGCTTGCCCAGACCCACCGCGCCCGGCCGCTCCACAGTGCCCGAGGTCGGCTCCCGCCCCGCCAGGATCAGCATCAGCGTGGTCTTCCCGGAACCATTGGCCCCGGTGATCGCGATGTGTTCGCCGACGCGAACGTCGAGGCTGACCTCACGCAGCGCATCTTGTCCGGCACCGGGATAGCGGAAGCGCACCTTGTCCAGCCGCACCGGGACCGGCTCGATCGAGGTCGCTTCGCCGTCCACGGGTGCGTCCAACTTGTGCACATCGGGGATTCCGCGCATCCGCTCCAGCAGGCGCGACAGCGCCCACCACCCGATCAGCGAGACCACCATGATCGCGACGGTGAAGTAGCCGAGCAGCACCCACGGCCAATAATACAGACCCTCGGCGAAGTAGCGCTTCAGATCCTCGGCGGCGCCCTCCATGCCCATCCGCGCCATGAACGAGGAGAGCCCCTCCACGTTGGCGGTCATCACCTTGAAAATCAGGTGCCGCAACCGCGTCAGCGCCGCCAACATGCCAACCATGGCCGAGCCGAACGCCAATCCGGCGATCAGGGACGAGACGATCACCGTCGGTGTGCCGCGCCCCTTGCGTTTCACGATTCCGGTCAGGCCACCGATGTAGGCGCTGTGCACCACCCCCATGAATCCGCCCAGTCCGGCGATCAGAAAAGCGATCACCCCCGCGGCGACCGTGGCCGCAACCAGCACCCGCGAGCGGTAGCGGTAGGCCAGCAATCCGGTGGGGACGGTGCCCAGCAACGCCAGTCCGGCGGCAAACGGAACGACGACAGAAATGATCGCGGTCACCGCGCATAGCGCGGCCATCACCGAGGCCTGCGCCAATTCGCCCGGCCGGAGCGGCCCGCCTCGGTGGGGCGGCGCAAGCGGGGCTGACGCGGTCATTTCATCGATTCTGCCAGCCTCGGGCCGGCGGGGCGCCGCAGCACACCGCCATACACTGGTTTGATGTGATGGGCCCCACGATTAGCGGCACTTAGCAAAGCTATGAAACGATAGGAACATGACCTCATCAGCCACAGCCAACCAAGCCCAGGTTGCGCACGGCCTTGGAGCAGATCTGCTGGCCGTCGTCGCGCGGCTGAATCGGCTGGCAACGCAGCGCATCCAGATGCCGCTGCCCTCCGCTCAGGCACGGCTGCTCGCGACCATCGAGGCCCAGGGCGAAGCCCGCATCGGCGACCTGGCCGCTGTCGACCACTGCTCGCAGCCCACGATGACCACTCAGGTGCGTCGGCTCGAAGACGCCGGAATGGTGACCCGAACCGTCGACCCGGGCGACGCCCGCGCCGTCCGGATTCGTATTACGCCAGAGGGAATGCGCACATTGAGCGCGGTGCGAACCGACCGGGCCGCCGCTATCGAACCGCAGCTGGCCCGGCTCGAGCCGTCGGACCGCCAGGTGCTCGCGGATGCGGTCGAGGTGCTGCGCCGCCTGCTGGACAATGCGGCCGCCACGCCAGGCCGCAACACCCTCTGACCGACGCGGTGCATCCTGGATGGATAGACCCGTCCAGCGGGTACACACTTAGTTCCAGACCGGTTGGCCGGGGAGCTGGACGCGATCGGTGACGGAAGGTGGCGGGCATGCGGACCGAGGCATCTTGATACCGAACGGTTTCCCTCTGACTGTGTGGCTCGGATCGATGCGCTACGTCTTTGCTCCGGGCCGCGACGCATTGGTGGGTTACGGGAACAAGTTCGATATCCGCCTGGATGGCCCGGCACCCTTTGACACCTTTGACCGGCCAACCCCGGAACTGGCACTGCGATTCGCCGGCAATCGTTGGGTGGCCATCGATCAAAGCCGCAACGGCATGTTCGTTGACGGAGCGCGGTTGGCGACCGTCGACATCCGTGACGGCCTCACGATCACCGTCGGCGATCCCCACCATGGAACGCCGCTGCGCTTCCAGGTCACCGCTGCCGCCGGAGCGCGATCGCTACCTGCCGATCCGCCACGAGGCCCGGGGCATCCGCCGCCGCGTCCCGCCCGGGCCGAGCCCGCCCCGCCGCAGCCCGTCCCCCCGAGCAAACCGACGGAGTCGGTCACCCAGCAACTTCCCACCGCATCGGCGACCCAACGAATCGCCACGCCACCGCCGGCACCGTCGACGTTCGAGCGGGCGACCCGGCCAATCCGGTTGGCACCCCTGGGCGCACCCGCGGCCCCTCCCCCGATGCCACCGCACCCACCAGCACCGCCATCACCACCGCGTCCGCCATCACAGTCCTCTCCGACGCCGCCGACCCCCGAGTTACCCGCGGCGTCGGCACCAGCTGCGTCCGAGGGCGAGGAACAGCCCAAGAGCCGGGGCCTGGTGGAGCGGATGATCGACGCCACCCGCAAGCTGCTGCCCGGCCGTGCCGAAACCGACTCCGCCTCCGCCTCCGCCTCCGACTCCGGTTCCAGCACCGGCACCGGCACCGGCGAGTTGCCGTCGACCAACCGATTGCCGCTCAAGCCCGGCGCACGCACGATCGGCGTGGCGGCATATCAATTGGGGCTCACCGTCGACGGGCACGAGCTGATCTCGGACGTCTCATTCACGACGCGCCCAGGCTCGTTGATCGCCGTGGTCGGCCCGTCGCGAGCCCGCAACTCCAGCCTGGCCGGGCTACTGGCCCGCACCCGACCGCTCAGCGACGGTGTCCTGACCGTCGATGGTCACGACGTCGCGGCCGAACCGGAATCGATGCGGTCGCGCATTGGGGTGGTAACGCGGGACAACCGGGTACATCCGCGGCTGACCCTCGAACAGGCGCTGAGTTATGCCGCCAGGATGCGGCTGCCACCAGACACCTCGGCCGACAATCGCCGGCGCGTGGTGAACCAGGTTCTCGACGAAGTCGAGTTGACCGCGCAACGCGCCACCCGGGTGGCCAAACTGACACCCGACGAGCGACGGTGCGCGGCGATAGCAATCGAACTCATCACCCGACCGTCGTTGCTGGTGGTCGACGAACCGAGCGCCGGGCTGAACCCGGCGCAGGAGATGCATGTGCTGGCCATGCTGCGCCGCCAGGCCGATCTCGGGTGCGTCGTCGTGGTCGCATCCATGCCGCTGGCCCACCTGAACATGTGTGACCAGGTGCTGCTGCTTACCCCGGCCGGGACCTTGGCGTTCGCCGGGCCTCCCGTCCAGATCGAATCGACGATGGGCACCGCCAGCTGGCCGGACATCTTCGCGCGGGTCAGTGCCGATCCGCAGGCCGCGCATCAATCGTTTCAGAACCGGCTACGCGCGTCGGTGTCACCGACACCACCGTCGGTGCTCGAACCCGAACGGCGCCCCGCCGAACTCACCTTCGGCGCGCAAGTCCGCCTGATACTTCGCCGCCAGGTGCGGGTTTTCCTCGCCAGCCGGCTGTACTTCGTTTTCCTGGCGCTGCTGCCATTTGCGTTGGGTGCCCTGACGTTACTGATTCCCGGCGATTCCGGCTTGGATAGACCGCCCCCGGGCAGCGGCAACCCCCACGAAGCCGTCGAGATCCTGGCGGCCCTCAACTTCGCCGCGGTGCTCATGGGCACCGCCCTGACCGTTCGCGATCTGGTCAGCGAGCGCCAGATTTTCCGCCGTGAACAGGCCGTTGGGCTATCAGCTTCGGCCTACCTGATCGGGAAGATCATCATGTTCGGCCTGGTCGCGGCCGTTCAGGCCGCAATCCTCACCGCCATCGTTCTGCTCATCAAAGACCAGCCGGTGCACGGCGCGGCGCTGCTCCCCAACCCCGGTGTCGAGATCTATGCCAGCGTGGCGGCCACGACCATCGTGTCCGCCATCATCGGGCTGACGCTCTCGACGTTGGGCAGCTCGCTGCGCGAGGTCTTGCCGCTGGTGGTACCGGTGATCCTGGCGTCCTTACTATTTGCCGGCGGCCTGGTGCCGCTGGTGGGAACCTGGGGATTCGACCAGATCGCGTGGTTTGTCCCCGCCCACTGGGGATTTGCGGCGACCGCATCCACGGTTGATCTGCACCGCGTCGACGTGCTTGCCACCCACAATGAAGTGTGGGCGCACTATGCGGGCTGGTGGGCCTTCGACATCGGCATGCTGGTCACCTTCGGTGTCGTGGCAGCCGGACTTGCCCGCTACCGGCTACGGGCTCCCGGCGTCCCGGCAGATCACGGCATCGCCCACAGCAGGAGTTGAGTGACCTTGGCGGGTGAGAAGTCGTTGTCACTCACCAGCACCACCGATTGACGGCCGTCCGCCAATTTCGGTCCCAGCGTGATTCCTTCGATGTTGTTCAGCGGTGACAATGCCGCGGCCGCCGCCGTGCCGGCCAGGGCGGGCAGGTCGGCGGCCAGCGTCTTGCGCATCGGGGTCAACGGCGTCCCGTGAGTCGTTGGCATCGACAGCACGTCCGTCGCGGCACCGATCTCGGCGCGGAAGATGCGGATGACCGGAGGCACCGTCGCCGTTCGTTCCACCACCAAGAACGTCGTATCCGACAGGGCGACCAGATCTGAGACGCCGTTGCGGACCGCGGGCGATGCAGCCGGCTCCATGGGGTAGGCGTACTGAGCGGTGGGCGCGGCCGTCTCCACGTCGAATTTGGTGAAACGCGTCAGCACTTGGCGGCCGGTATTGGCCGGCGGCTCGTCCTGCAAACCCGGTTCTTCCATCGCGGCGTACAGCGACCGACCGTCGGGTGTCAGCGCCAGACCCTCGAGCGCCTGATTGTTGCGCGGCCCGGTGCGTTGGGCGGACACCGCCAGATTCGGCGGCAAGGTGAACTGTCCCAGATATCGGCCGTCCAGATCCGCTATCCGGATCCACGGGTCCAACAGCCCCGATTGCCGATCGGTGAGTCGCTCACCTTCGGAGCTCCAATACAGTCGCCGCCGGGCGGTGTCCACGGCGATGCCTTCCGGATCAGGGGAAATCACCGGTGGCGTGCTGCTGCGATTCAGCGGCCCGAACGGCTTACCGTCGCGGTCCAGCAAGGAATACGCACCGGTGACGGTGATGTCGCTGACGCCGATGTCCGACAGCGCCAGCCGCATTGTGAAGAACCGGCCGGGTCCCCGGTCGGAACGATCATCGCTGATCACGTAGTAGACCTGACGGTCGGCGTCGTAACTGATGCCCGAGAGTCCGCCGATCACGGCGCCATCGACGCTGGCTCCGAACGGGATCTGCGCCTGGCCGAGATAGCTCAGCAACGCAGCTGGGGTGCGCACCCCGCCCCGCTGATGTGTCGGGGCGCAACCGAAGACCGCGGGGCACAACACGCACCCCACTAGCAAGCAGGCCAGCAGCCGGCCGAGAAACGGTTTCACATCACCGAAGCGATAAGCAGCCCAACCAGATAGGTCGCGGCGACCGCGACTGAGCCGAATAGCAATTGCCGAAAAGCGCTCCACCAAATCGCTTTACGGGTGAACCTCGCGGTCACACCACCGGCGATCAACAGGCCGGCTCCACCGAAAATCAACCCAGCCGACAACGAGCCGAATCCCAGCAAGTAGGGAATCAACGGCATGACCGCACCGATGGCGAACATCGCGAAAGACGAGATCGCGGCCGCCGATGCGGATGGCTTCTCGGCCGGGTGCACACCGATTTCTCCGACCATATGGAAGTTGACCGCCCGGTTCTCGTCGCGATGGATCTCGTCGGTGGCGGTCTGGGCGGTCTTTTCGGTCATCCCCATGTCCACCAACATCGCGACCAGCTCGGCCCGTTCTGCTTGCGGACGGGCACGCAACGCGCGACGTTCCACATGCACCTCGGAGTCGATCTGTTCGTTGGCCGTGGTCACCGAGGTGAATTCCCCCAGTGCCATGGAGAACGCGCCCGCCAGCAATCCGGCGATGCCACTGACGATGGTGGCGTGAACGCTCTCGGCCGCCGCGACACCGGCGATCAGGCTGGTATTGCTGACCAGACCATCCATCGCGCCGAAAGCCGCGGCCCGCAACCAGCCTCCGCTCACATCGGAGTGCGCGTGCCCAACGTCGAGAGCCGATTCGGGGTTGTGATTGGAATCGGTTGGTTCTGGGGTCGACATCGCAATATCTAAACCCACCTCAGCCTCCGCTGATCGGTCAGGATGGGCCCCGACGGCCTCCGATGGACCAAACCCGAGACGCTGGTGTCTCACACACCCCGGTTTAGCGAGCTACGGTTCGGGTATGGCGCCGGACATGACCAACACAGCCAAACATCTGCGCGACGCCCTCGACGGCCGGTTCCGCGACGTGAAAAACGAGATGCGGCAGCAACTGACCCTGGAGATATTCCGGCCGCACTACACACCGAACACCGTCATCGCGCGCGCCAAGGTTGCCGAACAGATGAAATTCATGGCCGGGGCGGGAGCGGCCGAGGACAGCTTCCACAAAGAACATGGCGGCACCGGCAATGTGGGTGCGGCCATCACCATGATCGAGATGCTGGCGATGTCGGACCTGTCGCTGATGGTCAAGGCGGGCGTCCAATGGGGACTGTTCGGCGGCGCGGTCGAAAATCTGGGCACCGAGCGCCACCACGAACAGTACGTCCCAAAGATCATTGACCTGCAGCTGCGCGGCTGCTTCGCGATGACCGAGACCGGACACGGCAGCGATGTCCAGTCACTGGAAACCACGGCGACCTACGACGCCGATACCGAGGAGTTCATCATCGACTCCCCGACCCCTACCGCCCGCAACGACTACATCGGCGGCGCGGCCGAAACCGCAACCATAGCAGCGGTTTTCGCGCAGCTGATCACTCAGATCGACGGCGAACAAGCCAATCACGGGGTGCACTGTTTCTTGGTTCCGATCCGCGACGAGGACGGCAACGATCTGCCAGGTGTGACGACCTCGGACTGCCACTACAAGGGTGGGCTGCCGGGCGTCGACAACGGCCACATCACCTTTGATCACGTTCGGATTCCCCGGGTGAACCTGCTGAACAGGTACGGCGACGTGGCCACCGACGGCACCTACAGCTCGCCAATCGACAATCCCAACCGCAGGTTCTTCACCATGATCGGCACGCTGATCCGTGGCCGGGTCACCGTTGGCGGCAGCGCGGCCGCGGCCGCTCGGGTTGCGCTGGACATTGCCACCCGATATGCGTTGCAGCGCAGGCAGTTCAGTGCACCCGATGACGACGACACCGAAGTGCTGATCATGGACTACCTGATGCACCAGCGCAGGCTGTTCCCGCTGATCGCGCGTTCGTATGCGCTGCAGTTCGCACAGAACGAACTGGTGTCGAAATGTCATGACCTGCAGACAACGGACTCCCCCGACGCCGAAGAGCAGCGCGAACTGGAGGCTCGCGCCGCCGGCCTGAAGGCCGCCAACACCTGGCACGCCAGCCGTGCCATTCAGGAAGCGCGCGAAGCGTGCGGCGGCGCCGGCTACATGGCCGAGAATCGGCTGATCGCGTTGCGGGCCGACACCGACGTGTTCACCACGTTCGAAGGCGACAACCACGTGCTGACCCAACTGGTCGCCAAGGAGCTGCTCACCGCGTACGCCGACGACATCCGCAGTATGAGCCCGGTCGAGTGGGTGCGTTTCGCGGCCAACGCGGTCGGCGACCGGGTGATGAAGCGCACCGCGGCCGAAGCGATCATGCAGCGCATCGTCGACGCCCGCCAGGACAACGAAGAAGAAGGCAGCCTGTTCAACCGCGGCACCCAAGTCAAGATGTTCGAAGATCGCGAAGACTATCTGTTGTCCTCGGTGGCTCGGCGGCTGCAGAACAAATCCAACGAGATGTCGGCGTTTGATGCCTTCAACGCGGTCCAGGACCACGTGCTCCATGCCGCGCAGGCCCATATCGACCGGGTGGTTCTCGAGGCTTTCGTCGCCGGCATCGAGTCATGCACCGACAAGCAGGCCCGCGAGCTATTGGGGGTCGTCTGCGACTTGTACGCGTTGTCGGTAATCGAGGAAGACAAGGCGTGGTACATCGAGCACCGGTACCTCTCGACCGAACGCGCCAAGGCAGTCACCCGGGGCATCAACGATCGATGCCGGGTGCTGCGCCCGCACGCCAGGACGCTGGTGGACGGTTTCGGCATCCCGAAGCCCCTGCGTTACGCCGAGATGCTGCATCCCGAGAATCTTCCTGACTGAGATCGGACCGCTCAGCGTCCGGCCTCGGTCCCCCGCCCCCGGGTAGCGGGACCGAGGCCGAACGCCTCGCACCGACCAGCCATTTGGTCGTTGACCAGCGGGCTACTCAGGCGACGAACGTGACTTCTGGCTCCATCGGATCGTTGGGCTCCATGTCCTTGCCGTGGAGCTTGAGCAGATACTCGTAGTTGGAGGGCAACACGTTTCAACCAGATGCCGCTGCTTTTGCTTCACATCGAGGAACAGCGCATCCGCTTCGTGGATAGCCTCCGACTGGTAGTTGATCGCCGGCAGTGTGTGATCAGGCAGCACCCCCAGACCGGCGAAAATGCAGTAGTAGCTGCCGTTGGTCCAGAAGTTCTCGAACTCCGCGTCGAAGTTCGAGTAGTACGACGACTCCGTGGCAATTGGCGGATTGACCGGCACGCCCGCCTTGTACATCGCAACCTTCTCCTTGATGGAATCGGTCAACGTGAGTTCCTTGTTGGCGCGCCAGAATTCGGTATCGGTGCGAGGCGAGAAGTAGAAGTGAGCCTGCAGGAAATCGCGGGTCTCGTCGAATAGGGTATCGATCTTTCGGTTGAACCGATCGATGAGCACCGGGTCAAAGCGGCGGTCCGGGAAGTGCTTGGCCAACTGGTATAGGGCCGCGTAGATCAAAAAAATTCCGGTCGACTCCAACGGCTCCAGGAAGCACGAGGAGAGGCCGACGCTCACCACGTTCTTCACCCACGACCGGCGGTTGCGTCCCACCCGGAACCGAATCTTGTTCAGCGGCGTGTCTTCCGGGTCGAATTGCCACAAGTTGCAGAAGTCGCGAATGGCCTCGTCTTGTGATGCGAATTGACTGGAGTACACATATCCCGACCCGAACCGACCCAGGGCTCCGGCGTTATTGATTAGCAGGCTTGTGAGCTGGGTTGATGATCTTTGGTGCCGCGCTATTGGGGCCGGAGTGTAGGCACGGGCTATCTGGAGAACGATCGAGTTGGTTACTGTTCGTCGTTGGTCTGGAGTTGCCCGTGCCTACCGTTTCAGTATTGCCTGTGTCGTCGGTTCCAGAGGTGTTCGACCGCTGGAGTCCTGGTGAGCGCAGCGAGCTCATCGGATCGGAGTTTCTCGATGTGTTGGCCTCGGTGCCAGACCCGAGGGACCCACGCGGTCGGAGGTATTCGCTGATGGCTTTGTTGGCGATCGCGGTTCTGGCCACTGCCGCGGGGATGCGCGGCTATGCTGTTTTTGCTACATGGGCGGCCACCGCTCCCGATGATGTGTTGGCCCAATTAGGGGTCCGGTTCCGGCGGCCCAGTGAGAAGACCTTCCGCGCTGTTTTGTCTCGGCTAGACCCCGCCGACCTCAACGCCAGGATGGGCAGTTACTTCACTGCACACGTGGCCAGCAGCGACCCCAGTGGATTGGTGCCGATCGCGTTGGACGGCAAGATGCTGCGTGGTGCTTTACGCGCCAAAGCGACAGCCACGCATCTCGTGTCGGTGTTCGCCCACCGTGCCCGATTGGTGCTCGGTCAACTCGCTGTCGCCGAGAAAAGCAATGAAATTCCCTGCGTACGTGCCCTGCTCACGCTGCTGCCGGGTAGCTTGCGGTGGCTGGTCACCGTGGATGCGATGCATACCCAGGTCGTCACCGCGAAGTTGATCTGCGCCACCTTGAAGTCGCACTACCTGATGATCGTCAAGTCCAACCAAGCCAAAATACTTGCGCGTATCACCGCGCTGCCCTGGGCCGAGGTGCCCGCAGCCGCTACCGACGACTCCCGCGGCCACGGCCGTGTCGAGACCCGCACCCTGCAAATCATCACCGCTGTACGAGGAATCGGCTTCCCCTACGCAAAACAAATCATCCGGATCACTCGTGAACGTTTGATCACCGCCACCGACCAGCGCAGCGTGGAGGTGGTCTATGCCATCTGCAGCCTGCCGTTCGAGCACGCCCGCCCTACCGCGATCATGACCTGGATGCGTCAACACTGGGGAATCGAGAACAGCCTGCACTGGATACGCGACGTCACCTTCGACGAAGACCGTCAAAGGGCACATACCGGAAACGGCGCACAGGTCCTAGCAACGCTACGCAACACCGCGATCAATCTGCACCGCCTCAACGGCGCCGACAACATCGCCGAAGCCTGCCGGATCACCGCTTTGACCGCCAACCGCCGCCTAGACCTCCTCAATCCACAATTCCCCAGCTCACAAGCCTGCTAATCAACAACGCCGGAGCCCTGGGGCCGGAGTGTAGGCACGGGCTATCTGGAGAACGATCGAGTTGGTTACTGTTCGTCGTTGGTCTGGAGTTGCCCGTGCCTACCGTTTCAGTATTGCCTGTGTCGTCGGTTCCAGAGGTGTTCGACCGCTGGAGTCCTGGTGAGCGCAGCGAGCTCATCGGATCGGAGTTTCTCGATGTGTTGGCCTCGGTGCCAGACCCGAGGGACCCACGCGGTCGGAGGTATTCGCTGATGGCTTTGTTGGCGATCGCGGTTCTGGCCACTGCCGCGGGGATGCGCGGCTATGCTGTTTTTGCTACATGGGCGGCCACCGCTCCCGATGATGTGTTGGCCTAATTAGGGGTCCGGTTCCGGCGGCCCAGTGAGAAGACCTTCCGCGATGTTTTGTCTCGGCTAGACCCCGCCGACCTCAACGCCAGGATGGGCAGTTACTTCACTGCACACGTGGCCAGCAGCGACCCCAGTGGATTGGTGCCGATCGCGTTGGACGGCAAGATGCTGCGTGGTGCTTTACGCGCCAAAGCGACAGCCACGCATCTCGTGTCGGTGTTCGCCCACCGTGCCCGATTGGTGCTCGGTCAACTCGCTGTCGCCGAGAAAAGCAATGAAATTCCCTGCGTACGTGCCCTGCTCACGCTGCTGCCGGGTAGCTTGCGGTGGCTGGTCACCGTGGATGCGATGCATACCCAGGTCGTCACCGCGAAGTTGATCTGCGCCACCTTGAAGTCGCACTACCTGATGATCGTCAAGTCCAACCAAGCCAAAATACTTGCGCGTATCACCGCGCTGCCCTGGGCCGAGGTGCCCACAGCCGCTACCGACGACTCCCGCGGCCACGGCCGTGTCGAGACCCGCACCCTGCAAATCATCACCGCTGCACGAGGAATCGGCTTCCCCTACGCAAAACAAATCATCCGGATCACTCGTGAACGCTTGATCACCGCCACCGACCAGCGCAGCGTGGAGGTGGTCTATGCCATCTGCAGCCTGCCGTTCGAGCACGCCCGCCCTACCGCGATCATGACCTGGATGCGTCAACACTGGGGAATCGAGAACAGCCTGCACTGGATACGCGACGTCACCTTCGACGAAGACCATCAAAGGGCACATACCGGAAACGGCGCACAGGTCCTAGCAACGCTACGCAACACCGCGATCAATCTGCATCGCCTCAACGGCGCCGACAACATCACCGAAGCCTGCCGGATCACCGCTTTGACCGCCAACCGCCACCTAGACCTCCTCAATCCACAATTCCCCAGCTCACAAGCCTGCTAATCAACAACGCCGGAGCCCTGGCCGGCGAGGGTACCGATTTCGGCCTTGAGTACCGGCGGGGCTGGTGTGGTGTGGGGCATCGAGGCCAGTTTCGTGCCCGAGACGACTTGATAGGCGCTCATGGTGGTGGCCGCTTGGATCCACATCCGTGCGTAGTCGGCTTCGTTGAGCGTGATGGGGATGGTGTTGAGCCCAAAGAAATTGGTCGCGACCAGCGCCGTGTGGGTGGTGTGGTTGACGGCTAGCTCCGCCAGTGTCGGCATCGTTGCCAGCGCGCTGGTGTAGGCCCCGGCCGCCACCTCGTGCTCGGCCGCCGTCGCCGCGTAGCCGGCGCTGGTGGTGGTCAGCCAGGCTAGGTACGGCGCGTGCGCATCGACATAGCTCTGCGCGCTCGGCCCCTCCCACGTAGCGGCCGCTCCACCCAGCAAGGTGGTGTGCTCCTCTGCCACCGAGGCGTGTTCGGCAGAAAGTGCCGTCCATGCCGTTGCGGCCTCATACAGTGGGCCGGGGCCCGGGCCCGCGCTCAGCAAGGCCGAATGCACTTCCAGCGGCGAAGCCATCCATACAGACGCCGTCACGAGGGGGCTCCTGAAGTCATAGCTCCTCGGTCCGGGGCGGGTGCGTTGCCCTGGGTGCGCGGTTCCGCCAAAGCTGACGACAACGGATCTGCCCAAGCAGGCGGCGAGGCCAGCTTGCCCTGCCTCGCCAACAACAGAGCACTCAACGACGCCGCGCCCACCGGGCGCGCATCCCTAGGAACCACTGCTCCTCCGATCGTCAATACCTGACAGCTTTGAGGCCTTGAGGCTGCCCCTGGTCGCGAACAGCCGCGGCTAGGGCTGCTGGCCGCTGGGAAGGCAAATCCGCATTTGCGGCCGAGCGTAGCAAATGGTTGCCGGGCCTTCCGAAATCGATTGTTCGGTGAGACGTCTTGACAGAGAGGGCATTTCGACGGCTCAAACGCGTGGCTGTAAAGGAGGTGGACAGTACCTTTCGGTAAGGTATGAGTGGGGCATTTGTAAAGGTGATGACTGCTCACCCTCTGCTGTGGCGCAACAAAATGTGGCCGATCTTCGCCGGCCGCTGATGCGCCAGCCTTGGCGGACTAGTATCGATAATCCTGAGAATTGTCGAAACACGTTTAGCCACAGCGCTATTAGTTCACCGCGCAGGTTGAGTTGGGTCCCTCGAGGTAGCGCCGGAACGCTAAGCGGGACAATGAAATAGAAGTCAGCTCTGGTGATCCGACGCACGGTGGGCCGGTTGATGCGCGCGATGGGGCGTGGCGAGGGCCGGCGAGGTCTGGAGCACGACCATCTCGGTTGCCCGCAGGGCATGTGTCTCGCGGATTTTGGAGCTGCCGCACTTGATGCCAACCGCAACTCACGGGTTTGGTTGGCCGACATGACCCTGCTGGGCCCGCATGCGGCACAAGTAGCGTGCGCATGATCTCAGTGGGGAACCGCGGCTGCTCCCAGTCCGATCACCGAACCATGTTGGACGGAAATCCGGATGTGCGGACCTGCGCCGGCAACGACTCGACCACATGTGTGTCACGGGGGCCGGTGGGGCAGTCGTTGGGGCTGGCCAGTTGCGTAAGCCGGTCGAGGTCCCGCAGCACCGTGTGCCCGCCCAATGTCCAGTGCTGGCTCTCGTCGGGGGCGCTCGCCTGCACTGTCTCAGCCGAACTCAGGACGCGGTGTGGATCCGATTTCGCCAGTTCGCACAATCGCGCCGCGATGTTGACCGGTTCACCGATGACGGTGTATTCGAACCGTTCGAATGCTCCTACATTGCCCGCCAGGACAGCTCCCGCGGCCACTCCAATCGCGGCCTGGCACTCGGGTACCTCGTTGGCGAGTCGATGAGCGATCGCGCGGACGGCGCCCAGCGCGTCGGTTTCTGGTGAAAGCGCCCGGATCGGGGCGCCGAAGATAGCCAGAGTTCCGTCGCCCTGGAACTTGTTGATCAGTCCGTTGCGTCGGCTCACCTCATCGATGATGACGGCAAACATTTGATTGAATAGCCGCACAACCTCGGCGGGAGGGCGGGCGGTCACCAAACGGGTAGATCCGATGATGTCCACGAAAAGAACCGCGACGCAGCGCTCTTCGCCGCCAAGTTTGAAACTCTGGTCCTCGGCGGCAGCGGCGACGTCACGCCCGACATGACGGCCGAACAGGTCCCGGATCCGTTCACGCTGGCGCAGCCCCTCAACCATTGCGTTGAAGCCGCGCTGCAGTTCGCCGAGCTCGGTCCCGTCGAAGACATCGAGCTGACAATCAAGGTCACCAGATTCCACACGCTTGAGGGCTGAATGTAGATCGCGCACTGACGTCGCAGTCAGCCAGGCCGCGATCATGTTGCACAGCACGCCCGAGACGAGCGCGGCCGGCGCCAGCAACAACAGCACGAGCCCAAGATCGTTCCTGGTCAGGTGTTGTTGCGACATCGCGAACGCGACAGCGAGGATGATCCCCACCAGTGGAACACCCGAGCCCAACACCCACGACGTCGTGGCGCGTCCCATCACGCTGGGGGCAAGACGCCGTGTGGGCTGCCCGCCGCCAAGCGCGATGGTGGCCGCCGGCCGCAGCATCAGCTCGGCGAAGAAGTAACAGGTAGCCGACAGTGCGATGCCACTTAGGCTGGTGCCGAGAATGATCTTGGGGACGTACTCGTAACTGACGCGTCCGTAAAGGACGGCGAACAGTGCCGAACCGATCGTCCACGAGACCACGGGAACCAGGGCTAGGCGCCAGGGGGCGAGGAAAGCGTTGCGTTGGTCCTTTGCCGTCAACGGCTGATTGTCGTTCTCCCATCGCAATCCGGCGAGGACCCGCTTGATGAGCCACACCCAGCCGAAGGTCATTGCCATGACAACGTAGACGGGCAGGACCCCCTCGGTGATCCACAGAACCTCTGGTGCGAACATGTCTGGGGTCGGGATCGCCACGATGACCAGGACCAGAACCAAAGCAACGCCGGCCAGGTTCGAGATCATCATGAAGCCGAATAGCACTGGCCTGGCACTGGATCCACACCGCAGCGATGCGGCGAGGTCGTCGGTGAATTTCCGGACCATCATGATCGGCAGGCGTCGGGGAGACGCGGTCGACTCGCCGGCCAGTCTGGCAGGGCTGGGATCGGTGCTCGCCGGTCCGGGCCGTTCCGGGTCCAAATATGACCTCCTGTATTGGGAATTCGGGCCTGTTTGTAGGTCTCGCGATAGAGGCAACAACGCCCGAACGGGAGAAACGGCTCTGCGGCGGGGCTTCAGTCGTGACCAAAACACCATGTGAATGCCGATTGCGTTACCGAAGATGTTACCCCATAAGGGGATATGAATGGCCTGGCTGCCGCAGCGTTAGGCCTGGAAGCCAGCGGCTGGGGTGGAGTTTTCGGTAGCCAACCGGGCACTGAGATATCGCGCCTTTCGGCCATCACAGATCGCGCAGCTCCGGTGGAAGCATAAGCAGTCCAATGCTATTGGTCACCTGCCGATATTCGCTTGGTTGCCGCGACCGAGCAGCCCAACACGGCCCGGGCTGATACCGAGATCACGTTTGCCTAGTCAGTATTGGTTACGTCACGTTTTTGTTGGATCCAGCGAGTACGTGTGCCAGAAGGTCAGTGGCCGGGTAGAGCAACGCTCGAGCGGGGAAGTGTCCAAGCAGGGCCGGCTCACTGTCGCGAGCAATCCACTGCGACCGCTGGCCGGATTCGATCGCCAGGCTCAGTAGACGTCGCGGTGGTAGCGCTTGTCCGCGCTCAGCGCGTGGACAAAAGCAGTTGCAGACTCTGGGTCCAGGCCGCCGTGCTCGGCCACGATCTGGCAGAGCATGCGGTCAACGTCTTTGGCCATCGGGTCGGCGGTGCCACAGACGTATACCTGCGCCCCGTCCTGTAGCCACTGCCACAGCTGTGCTCCGCGCTGCTGCATCAGGTGCTGCACGTAGACCTTGTCTCGCTGATCCCGGGAGAACGCCAGGTCCAGGTTGGTCAGCAGTCCGTCGCGATGCATGGCCTGCATCTCATCGCGGTAGTAGAAGTCGGTCGCGGCATGCTGCTCGCCGAAGAACAGCCAATTTGGCCCGGTGTGGCCGAGGGCGCGTCGTTCCTGCAGGAATCCCCGGAACGGCGCGATCCCGGTTCCCGGCCCGATCATGATCATCGGTGTGCGGGGATCGCTTGGAGGCCGGAAATTGCTGGATTTGCGCACATAGATCGCAATTTGATCGCTGGGGCTGCGGTCGGCCAGATAGGTCGAGCACACTCCACGCCGAGGGACGCCCTGAAAGTTGTAGCGCACCGGCGAGACTGTCAGATGAACCTCACCGGGGTGCTCTTTGGGGCTGGACGAAATCGAATATAACCGGGGCTGAATGGGTTTGAGTACACTCATCCACTCGTCGACTGAGGCGCGGACCGGTGACTGGGCGAGCAGGTCGACCGACTGACGGCACCAGGTCCAATCGGCAAGGGCGGCTTTGTTCTCCGGGCGCATCAGCTCGGCAAGTTGGTTCGCGGTGTTGGAGTCCAGCGTCCGTTGCGCCACGAATCGCAGCAAGTCCGGGCTCAGGTGTGCGATTTCGAAGCGGTCTGTCAGGGCGGCGCGCAACGACATCGTCCCGTGGCCGGCGACCTCGACTTCGGTGTGGCCGTCCAACCGGGTCACACCCAGCCACTCGTCGACAAGCTGATGGGCATTGCGTGGCCACACCCCAAGAGCGTCCCCGGCCTCGTAGCTGACCGTTTGTTCGGGAACCCGAAATACCAGTTGTCGAACGTCTTTGGCCGAGCGCGGCCTGCTGAGTGTGGTGTTGCGCATCACGCTGGTCAACAATGGGCGCTTCTTCGTGTAGCCCTGGGGGCGGCTGGCGATGCTGGCTGCTCGAACAGGCTCGGCGGTGATGACCGGCGGGGCCGTGCGGCGCAGCCCATCGAGTACCTCCTGCAGCCACCTGGCGGCGGACTCTTCATAGTCGGGCTCGCAGTCGACGCGGTCGGTAATGCGGGAGGCACCCAGCTCGGCCAGCCGGTGGTCCAGGGCGCGCCCATGGCCACAGAAGTCGGCGTAGTTGGAGTCGCCCAACGCGAGAACCGAATAGCGCGTGCCGGCCAGGCTCGGGGCCGTTGCGGCGCAGAGCTCGCGCCAGAAGGCGGCACCGTTGTCCGGCGGTTCCCCGTCCCCGGTGGTGCTGGTGACAAGCAGCAACCGTTGGGTGGACACCAGATCGGCCACCGCGAATTCGTCCATGCCATGCAGTACAACCGGCAGCTCGGCGGCGCTCAGTTGTGCGGCGACGCTGGCGGCGAGTTCTTCGGCGGTGCCGGTTTGCGACGCCCACAACACCACGATCGGGGGTTGCTCGACGGCAGCTTCGGCGGCGTTGTCCGATTGGGCAGCGGCACCGGGCGTTTGGGGGAACGGCAAGGCGGGGGGTGTCTCGGCTCGTGCGAACATGCCCGCGAGTAGGCCGTCGAGCCACAGCCGGGTGCCGGTATCGAAGGGAGAACTGATGGGCAGGGTCGGCACCCCGGCCATGCGTCGACCGGTTTCTGAACGCAGCCCGGCTATCAGGCCCGCCAGGTAGGAGCGGGCGAACGGACCGAACTGCGGGGTGGGTTCGTTTGCGACGCCCAATAGCTCGGCAAGAGCGTCGACCTGCGTCACGCTGAATTGGGCTGTATCGGCGAGCAGCTTGGGTGCTGTCGCATCCGCGCAGGCGTCGGCGGGTTCGCCGGGTTCTGGTTGCAGCTGCGGCCTGGCGACCTTGGTCAGGGTGACCGCACAGGCCTTGTATTCCGGTTGGCGCGATATCGGGTCTACCGCGTCGTTGGTTACGGCGTTGATGGAGAGATATTCACCGAATGCGTCATTCCAGTGGAACGGGGCAAAGCAGTTGCCGGGCCGGACGCGGTCCGTGATCACCACCGGCAACACGGCGCGGCCGCGGCGGGACGCGATCTCGATGTGGTCGCCTTCGCAGATCTGCATATCGGCGGCGTCGTCGGGATGGACCTCAACGAACGGGCCGGGGTTGAGCTTGTTGAGCTTGGCGATCTTGCCGGTCTTGGTCAGCGTGTGCCACTGGTGGGCTAGGCGCCCGGTATTGAGTAGGAATGGGTAGTCGCCGTCGGGCATCTCATCGGGCACCAGGTGCGGGCGGGCGAAGAACACCGCACGCCCCGTTGCGGTGGGGAACGCCAGCCGCGGGACGGTGCCATCGGCGCGAACGAATTGCAGCTGGCTGACACCGTCGTTGAGGTAGCGGATCGGGCTTCGGTTGCTCGCGCCGTCCGGCGGACACGGCCACTGCAGCGGGGTTTCGCGCAATCTGTCGTGGCTGATACCGCGCAGGTCGTATCCGGTTGCCGGATTGGAGAAGCGCTTGATCTCCTCGAATACCTCAGCGGCGGAGCTATAGCTGAACGACTCCGAAAAACCCATCTCGCAAGCGATCCGGGCGATGATCTGCCAGTCCGGTAGCGCGTCACCGACCGGATCAACGGCCTTCGGGAACAAGGACATGTTGCGTTCGCAGTTGACCATCACGCCGTCGGATTCGGTCCATAATGCGGCCGGCAGCAAGACGTTCGCGTACTCGTTGGTCTCGGTTTCAAAGAACGCGTCCTGGCTGATCACCAATTCGGCTTTCTCCAAGCCGGCCAGGACGGTTTTGCGATTGGCTACCGTGGCAACGGGATTGCTGCAGATGATCCAGCACGCCTTGATCTCGCCGTCGGCCATGCGGGAGAACATGTCGATGACGCCGCCGCTGACATCGGTGCGCAGCGCCCCACCGGGTAGACCCCATTGCTCCTCGACGAACTCCCGGTCCGGCGCCGACAACACCGAGCGTTGTCCGGGCAGACCCGGCCCCATGTAGCCCATTTCGCGTCCGCCCATGGCATTGGGCTGGCCGGTGAGGGAGAAGGGGCCGCTACCCGGCCTGCAGATCGCGCCCGTAGCCAGATGTAAGTTGCACAGCGCGTTGGTGTTCCAAGTTCCATGAGTGCTCTGATTGAGTCCCATTGTCCAGCAGCTCATCCAGTTCGCCGCCGTACCGATCCAGCGTGCCGCGGTGCGGATGTCCTCGCTGGGAATGCCGGTGATCTCGCTTACCCGGTCGGGGGTGAACTGCTCGAGGAAACTCGGCATCACCTCCCATCCCTCGGTGAACTCGGAGATGAACTGCGGATCGGTTTGTTCGTTCTCAACGATGAGGTGCAGCAGGCCGTTCAGTAGTGCGAGGTCGGTGCCCGGCGCGATCTGTAGGAACAGATCGGCTTTGTCGGCGGTCGCCGTGCGCCGTGGGTCGACGACGATCAGCTTGGCGCCGGACTTGACGCGTTCCATCATCCGCAGGAACAAAATCGGGTGGCAATCGGCCATGTTGGCGCCGATTACCAGAAACACGTCGGCGTGGTCGAAGTCCTGATACGAGCCCGGCGGACCATCCGCTCCCAACGACAGCTTGTAGCCCGAGCTCGCACCCGCCATGCAGAGCCGAGAGTTGGATTCGATCTGGTTGGTGCCGATGAACCCTTTGGTCAGCTTGTTGGCCAGGTACTGGGCCTCGATCGACATTTGTCCTGACACATAGACGCCGACGGCGTCCGGCCCGTGCTCATCGATGATGGCGCGTAACCGCATGGCGCACTCGGTGATGGCATCGTCGATCGGGATGGATTCCAGGTGCCCCGCTCGGTGGGCCCGCAGGTGCGCCGATTCCATCCGGCCGGGCGCGGCAAGCAGGTCCGCGGTGGTCGTTCCCTTGGTGCACAACCGGCCGAGGTTGGCCGGATGCGACTTGTCCCCAGTTGACTTGGCGACGCGACGCTTTCCCGTCTGCGGGTCGGTCGTAGTTTGCAGCACTATCCCGCAGCCGACGCCACAGTACGCACACACGGTTTTCACGGCGTCCTTGTTGGGCGCCATGAGTTCCCTGGCCACGCCGCATCCTTTCTTCCCTGCTGCACAAGGGGTTATGCGCTGAAATCTTGCGATAAGGATGTTTCAGCGCGGGATGTCGAAGGTTTCGGCCGTTTTACGGTTTCCTCGCAGCGGGCCGAGCCTGCCGGTGCGTTGTTGGAAACGGCACCAAAACCTTGGTTACGCAGTTGAGCCGATTCCGGTCATCCCCAAGGTCTTCGTCGACCCGGCTATCTGTCGCCAGGTTACCGCCGAAGACACCATCATTATTCGCCTGAGCTGGGGTTTTGACGAAATCCGGGGGACATTCACAGTTTGCGTCAAGCTCGCGAGACGCGCCTTCCCACGCCGTGATCCTGACCTCGGTATTTCGGGGTCTACAGACGTTGTCCAACGGGTTCACAGACTTAGCTAAGCTCGCGAAGTGCACCGTCACCTACGCGTGATTCTGATGATCCTGGGGCTGGTCCTGGGTTTGGGTGCCCCCGGCTGCGGCCACAAGTCTGCGCCACGGCCGACTACCGCGCCGGATACCTGCAAGAACTCCGATGGGCCGAGCTCCCAGACGGTGCGTCAAGCCATTGCCGCGGTTCCCGTCGGGGTGCCGAACTCGACTTGGGTCGAAATCGCGCGGGGACACACCAAGAACTGCCGCTTGTACTGGGTGCAGATAATCCCCACCATTGCCTCCGAGTCGACTCCGCAACAGCTGCTGTTCTTCGACCACAACACCGCGTTGGGTTCACCAACTCGAAACCCGAAGCCCTATATAAGGGTGCTGCCCTCTGGCCAGGACACCGTGACGGTCCAGTACCAGTGGCGGGTGGGTAGCGATCCGCAGTGCTGTCCGACCGGTAGCGGCACCGTGCGATTCCAGGTCGGGCCGGACGGCAAGCTCAAAGCGCTCGGTCCGATACCACACCAATAGCCGCGTTAAGCAGTCGTTTTCGTCTCGCCTCAGCAACTACTCGCTGTGAAGCACCCCCAAACCCGCCAGTGGTGTGCTCGACATCACTGGATTTGCCCTCTCTACAGCAGTTTTACAGCAGTTCCCCAGCAGTTTCAGGCTGCCTACGAGGTGCCTGGCGGCCCGAGTTTTGGCACGCTGGGAAATCGTTGTCGCTTCTCAGGAGGCGGGTCTAAGGAGGGTGATGGAACAGCAGATGCTGCTGCAACGCGAAGAGTCGCAGAGCAGTCCCGGCCGCTCGAATGCTGTAACCAGGCGCTGGGGTGGCTCCCGTCACATCTCCCATTGGGACGCTGAGGATCTGGTGGCCTGGGAGGCCGGCAACAAGCGCATCGCACGGCGCAACCTGCTCTGGTCGGTGGTGACCATGCACCTGGGCTACTCGGTGTGGACGCTGTGGCCGGTGCTGGTGTTGTTCATGCCCGAGAATGTCTATGGCTTTTCTGCCGGCGACAAGTTTCTGCTCGACATGGTCGCGACACTGGTTGGGGCTGGCCTGCGGATCCCCTATTCGGTTGCCACCACGGTTTTCGGCGGCCGAAACTGGGCCACCTTCTCGGCGGCCGTGCTGTTGCTTCCGGTCGTTGGCACCATGGTGCTCTTGCTGCACCCGGGCCTGCCGCTCTGGCCGTATCTGGTGTGCGCGGCGCTAAGCGGGCTGGGCGGTGGCAACTTCGCGGCCTCGATGAGCAACGCCAACGCCTTCTACCCCCACCGACTCAAAGGATCAGCGCTCGGAATTGCCGGCGGCATAGGAAATCTCGGCGTTCCGGCGATCCAGTTGATGGGTCTGCTGATTATCGCGGTTGCCGGCGAAGGCAAGCCGTACCTGATCTGCGCGCTGTATTCGGTGTTCCTTGCGATCGCCGCAATCGGAGTGGCGCTGTCCATGAACAACGTTGCGCAGCACCGGGTTAAGGCCCGCCATATGCGCCCGATCGTCACCACGGTCCTGGCCAACCGCGACACTTACCTGCTGTCGCTGCTCTACCTCGGCACCTTCGGCTCGTTCATCGGGTTCTCGTTCGCCTTCGGGCAGGTCTTGCAGACCAACTTCATGGCGATTGGCGAACACGCTGCCCAGGCCACCCTGCACGCGACCGAACTGGCGTTCCTCGGTCCGCTGCTTGCCGCGGTGGCCCGCATCTACGGTGGCAGACTGGCCGACCGGCTGGGCGGGAGCCGGATCACCCTTGTGGTATTCGTTGCGATGACAGTCGTTGCCGGGCTGTTGATCAGCACAAGCAGCCTGGAAGGTCGGCACAGTGGCCCGATGCGCGGAGCCACCATGACCGGCTACTTCGTCTGCTTCATCGCTCTGTTCGTCTTGGCCGGCTTGGGCAACGGGTCCGTGTACAAGATGATTCCGACGATCTTCGCGGCATGTGGGCGCTCGTTGGATCATGGCCCGAGTGCCGGAGCGCTCGATCACCGCGACCGGCCGCGCGTCATCTCCGGGGTGGTGATCGGGTTCGTCTCGGCGCTTGGCGCTCTCGGCGGGGTCGGGATCAACCTTGCATTGCGCGAGTCCTTCGTCGCTACGGGCACGACGACCGATGCGTTCTGGCTCTTCATGGTGTTCTACGCCGGCGCGGCCGCGTTGACGTGGAAGGTCTACGTGCGCCGCCCGGTGGTTGGCATTCAGGCTCTGCCGCCGGCTATCGCACCGCAGCCGGCACCCGCGGCGGCGGAGCTGCTTGGCTCCTAGGGCTCGCACCGACGCGCGGATGCGGCTGACCGTCAACCGGAGTGCTGGCGGGCGGCACGGGGCATCGATCGTGGGCGCCCGGTTGACCGCCTCGGCACGTTCGCTGGCCAGGTCGCGCTGCGCAACGCCCAGTGCGGCTCGATCGGCCCGCGCGTTATGGGGTTTCGAGTGCAAGAGCGGCGATCGCCCCCGGCCAGCTGGCGTCGGAACCCGGCAGGCCGAAGAAACCCTGACGCCCAAACAAGGGCCTGCCCACTGGTGCCGGTCGCCAAGCTGGCCGGGTCCGACCTAGCGGGTGAGGATCAGCAACTTTCCTTGTGGATTATTGATGTGGTTCTCGAAGAAGTCGGCACCAAATTCATCTAGCCCGGCTTTCGCTACGAATGGAGACCGCCACTCAATATCGGTGAACCCGACCACCGATGCGATATCCTCGATGCAGGATTTATGCCACCGGTACACTTCGAACACCAGGCCCTCGACTCGGGCTGGATGAAAATGAACCAACCCGCCGTTTTTTCCTCGGCCTTGGAGACGTAGTAGCCGAACTTCTCCTCCGAGTCCTTCTTGTCATGGAGTTCGACTCGGAAATCGGGATTGAAGCTGAAGGAGACGAAACGGCCGCCTGGCTCGAGCAACCGATAAACGTTGCGCATTGCGGTTTCCAGCCTCACCGGATCCGGCATGTAGTGAAGAAGATGAATCGCTGTCACGGTATTGAAGGTCCGCGATTCCTGCAGATTCAAGATATTGTCGACCCGGTAGTCGATCCCCAGCGGCTTCTGGTTCTCCTGACTCATTGCGAGGCTGATGAGCTCAGCTGACAGGTCGGAGCCGCTGACGGGTCCCGCTTTGACAAGAGTGCGAAACTGCCTCGTGTAGAACCCGTCGCCACAGGCCAGGTCGAGCAGGCTCTTGCCGGCAGCTTCGGTGAGGGCGTCGATGATGACCGGCTTCTGGCACAAATCATGGTAGAGCGCCATGTTTATCATACCGGCGGCATATTGTGTTGCAATATTGTTGTATTTTTCCCGGGTCAATTCCTGGCGATCGGCGTGCATGGTCAATTGCTCCTTACTCTGCTGGCGGTGCTGATATTCCGCTGGATTTCTCTAACGGAACTGTTGAGAGGTCGAGTAATGGGCTTCTGGGAGGGCGTCCTGTCGGCGAATTTCATCGTCCGGATCGATCGCAATTCGTGCCGCGGCAATTCGAAGGATCGGTGCGGCCATTACGGATGTTGCGATGGCGGTGAGTAGAACAATCGTATAGAAACTGTCGTTGAATATTCCCAGGTCGTATGAGGTATCGGCGCAGGGCTCCGGCGTTGTTGATTAGCAGGCTTGTGAGCTGGGGAATTGTGGATTGAGGAGGTCTAGGCGGCGGTTGGCGCAGGGCTCCGGCGTTGTTGATTAGCAGGCTTGTGAGCTGGGTTGATGATCTTTGGTGCCGCGCTATTGGGGCCGGAGTGTAGGCACGGGCTATCTGGAGAACGATCGAGTTGGTTACTGTTCGTCGTTGGTCTGGAGTTGCCCGTGCCTACCGTTTCAGTATTGCCTGTGTCGTCGGTTCCAGAGGTGTTCGACCGCTGGAGTCCTGGTGAGCGCAGCGAGCTCATCGGATCGGAGTTTCTCGGTGTGTTGGCCTCGGTGCCAGACCCGAGGGACCCACGCGGTCGGAGGTATTCGCTGATGGCTTTGTTGGCGATCGCGGTTCTGGCCACTGCCGCGGGGATGCGCGGCTATGCTGGTTTTGCCACATGGGCGGCCACCGCTCCCGATGATGTGTTGGCCTAATTAGGGGTCCGGTTCCGGCGGCCCAGTGAGAAGACCTTCCGCGATGTTTTGTCTCGGCTAGACCCCGCCGACCTCAACGCCAGGATGGGCAGTTACTTCACTGCACACGTGGCCAGCAGCGACCCCAGTGGATTGGTGCCGATCGCGTTGGACGGCAAGATGCTGCGTGGTGCCTTTACGCGCCAAAGCGACAGCCACGCATCTCGTGTCGGTGTTCGCCCACCGTGCCCGATTGGTGCTCGGTCAACTCGCTGTCGCCGAGAAAAGCAATGAAATTCCCTGCGTACGTGCCCTGCTCACGCTGCTGCCGGGTAGCTTGCGGTGGCTGGTCACCGTGGATGCGATGCATACCCAGGTCGTCACCGCGAAGTTGATCTGCGCCACCTTGAAGTCGCACTACCTGATGATCGTCAAGTCCAACCAAGCCAAAATACTTGCGCGTATCACCGCGCTGCCCTGGGCCGAGGTGCCCGCAGCCGCTACCGACGACTCCCGCGGCCACGGCCGTGTCGAGACCCGCACCCTGCAAATCATCACCGCTGCACGAGGAATCGGCTTCCCCTACGCAAAACAAATCATCCGGATCACTCGTGAACGCTTGATCACCGCCACCGACCAGCGCAGCGTGGAGGTGGTCTATGCCATCTGCAGCCTGCCGTTCGAGCACGCCCGCCCTACCGCGATCATGACCTGGATGCGTCAACACTGGGGAATCGAGAACAGCCTGCACTGGATACGCGACGTCACCTTCGACGAAGACCGTCAAAGGGCACATACCGGAAACGGCGCACAGGTCCTAGCAACGCTACGCAACACCGCGATCAATCTGCACCGCCTCAACGGCGCCGACAACATCACCGAAGCCTGCCGGATCACCGCTTTGACCGCCAACCGCCGCCTAGACCTCCTCAATCCACAATTCCCCAGCTCACAAGCCTGCTAATCAACAACGCCGGAGCCCTGGGGCCTGACCGGCCGACTGCCCGCCGCCGTGCTCACCCTGGACCAACAGTCCGAACGCGTATGGCATCAGCTGCAAAGCCTGGCCACTGACCTGGGCCGCAATCTGCTCCTGGAGCAGCTGCACTATCGCCACGAACTGCTGTACTACAAAGTGCTGACCGAGCACCTGGTCGAGCTCATGCTGGTGGTG
This sequence comes from Mycobacterium liflandii, assembly GCF_022354805.1. NCBI lineage: Bacteria > Bacillati > Actinomycetota > Actinomycetes > Mycobacteriales > Mycobacteriaceae > Mycobacterium > Mycobacterium liflandii. Next base: position 4,678,279 of record NZ_CP023138.1, read on the forward strand.
TACACGCCCACCGTCGGAGAGGCCATCCAACGCTTCTCGGATGAATACCGTGGTCAACGGGGATTGTTTCTGAGCATCGATGAGCCCGATGAGATCGCTGCTGCCTTCGAAACGTTCGGTCTGGGTCCCGACGACGTCGACCTGATCGTCTGCACCGACGCCGAAGCCATCCTTGGCATCGGAGACTGGGGCGTCGGGGGCATCCAGATCGCGGTGGGCAAGTTGGCCCTGTACACCGCGGGCGGCGGCATCGACCCTCGCCGCAGTCTGGCGGTGTCACTCGATGTCGGTACCGACAACGAACAGCTATTGCAGGACCCGTTCTATCTGGGTAATCGCCATGCCCGGCGCCGCGGCGAGGAATACGACCAGTTCATCAAGCGCTACATCGAGATCGCCCACCGGCTGTTCCCCCGCGCGATGCTGCACTTCGAGGACTTCGGGCCGACCAACGCGCGGATGATCCTGCGGACATACGGTGCGGACTACTGCGTGTTCAACGATGACGTACAGGGCACCGGCGCGGTGGTGGTGGCGGCCATTGACGGCGGATCCCATGTCACCGGAGTCCCGGTGCGCGACAACACGGTGATTGTCTTCAGCGCCGGTACCGCCGGGGTTGGAGTCGCCGACCAGATCCGTGACGCGATGGTCGCCGATGGCGCCACCGTCGAGCAGGCAACGTCGCAGATCTGGGCCGTCGATAAACAAGGCCTGTTGTTCGACGACATGGCTGACCTGCGCGAGTTCCAGGTGCCCTACGCCAAGAACCGGGCCCGGCTAGGCGTCGGCGCCTCGGATCGGGTGGGCCTGGTCGACGCGATCAAGCTCGCCGCACTGACCGTCCTGCTCGGATCCTCGACCGTCTCCGGCGCATTCAACCAAGAGGTGATCGAGGCGATGATGCAATCGTGCGATCGCCCGATGATCTTTCCGCTGTCCAATCCGACCTCGCGGATGGAGGCCATGCCCGCCGACGTGCTGGCGTGGTCGGGAGGAAAGGCGTTGGTTACCAGCGGCACCCCGGTCGCACCCGTCGAATACCACGACATCGCCTACACGATCGGCCAGGCCAACAACGTGCTGGTGTTCCCCGGCATAGGGCTGGGCGTGATCGTGGCCGGGGCCCGGTTGTTGACCCAGGGCATGCTGCGAGCGGCAGCGAAAGCCCCTGCGCACCAGGCGAGTCCGACAACGACCGGGGATTCCCTGCTGCCGGATGTCCAGGACCTGCGGGGGATTTCGAGAACGGTCGCGGCGGCCGTGTACCAAAGCAGCCGTCGCAGACAACGTGGCCACCAGAATCCATGCTGACGTAGGTCAGGCCATTCGCGAAACCATGTGGCTGCCCGAATACGACTAGTGTCGGCGATCGCGCTACCGCTCCAGACCCGCCCCGCAGCCGTGAACCGGCACGAGCCAGCAGCCAAGCCCACTCGACGCGCATGCCGGGCCCTGCCGTCCGAACAGGCGGAATACCCGCATGCCTTATAGTAGAGCCATGCAACAGGCCGCACAGCTGAGCTTTGTCCTCACGCGCTGCCCCGCCGTGGACTGTTGTTGTTGCTGTTGATTCCTGACGCGTTCTGACTGTCCAGTAATCGTCGCCTCTGTCGCCTCATGGATTGTGACGCAAGCTGACCAAAGTCTTCAGGAAGACCAATCCCGCTATGACTGTGTTATCCGTACCCAACCGCAAAGCCCGGGCGGACCGGACACCGCGCTACCACCATCTGATCAGCCCGGCCGCCGCGCGAGTGGCGGTAAAGCCGGGCAACGGCGTTGTCCGGCAGGACATCTCAGCGTTTCCCGCCGTTAACCCGCGCACTTGTACCGGCCCGGACGTCGGCGAACTCGACCAGCCCACCACCGCTTCCGGCTCCGCTTTCTCGGACCAACCACGGGCGCCAATCCCCCTGAGCCTCAGCGGCACTGGCCGCGTCGGGCGCCCCGGTACCGAGGCGGCCGCCGGCGCCACGCACCGACTCCCAGTTTGGCCAACGACTCCTGCTCCCACCACAACCGAGTTCGACCGCATCCGGGTGGCCGCCGCGGGCGGCGCCGACACCGATGGAGACTGCCAATGACCATCGCAGAAAACATCACCCAGCTGATTGGGGGTACGCCGCTGGTCCGGCTGCGGCGGGTCACCGACGGCGCAGCGGCCGATGTCGTCGCCAAACTGGAATCGTTCAATCCAGCCGGAAGCATCAAAGACCGCATCGGGGTCGCGATGATCGATGCGGCCGAGAAAGCCGGTCTGATCAAACCCGACACCATCATCCTCGAACCGACCAGCGGCAACACCGGCATCGCGCTGGCCATGGTGTCCGCCGCACGCGGCTACAAGTGCGTGCTGACGATGCCGGACACGATGAGCATCGAGCGGCGCATGCTGTTGCGCGCCTACGGCGCCGAGCTCGTCCTCACCCCCGGCGCGGAGGGCATGGCGGGCGCCATCGCCAAAGCCGAGGAGCTGGCCAAGACCGACGACCGATACTTCATCCCCCAGCAATTCGAAAATCCGGCGAATCCGGCGGTCCACGCCGTCACGACCGCAGAAGAAGTGTGGCGCGACACCGACGGCAAGGTCGACATCTTCGTATCCGGAGTCGGGACGGGCGGCACAATCACCGGAGTTGCCCAGGTCATCAAGCAGCGCAGGCCTTCGGCCCAGTTTGTTGCCGTGGAACCGGCGGCGTCCCCGGTGCTGTCCGGTGGACAGAAGGGACCGCACCCGATCCAGGGCATCGGTGCGGGATTCGTGCCCCCGGTGCTCGACCTCGCCCTGGTCGACGAGGTGATAACCGTCGGCAACGACGATGCCCTCGAGCTGGCCCGACGGATGGCAACCGAAGAAGGACTGCTGGTCGGCATCTCGTCGGGCGCGGCCGTGTGGGCGGCGCGCGAGCTAGCCCACCGGCCGGAGAACGCCGGGAAACTCATCGTCGTCGTCCTACCCGACTTTGGCGAGCGATATCTGAGCACGGTGTTGTTCGCGGATCTGAGCGAGTGACCATGCTGACCCAGATACGACGCGACATCCAGGCCGCCAGACAGCGTGATCCGGCCCGGCCCACCACGCTGGAGGTCATCTTCTGCTACCCGGGCGTGCACGCGGTGTGGGGACACCGGATCAGCCACTGGTTGTGGCGTCGTAACGCCCGTCTGGTGGCGCGCGCGCTGGGCGAGATCAATCGCATCCTGACCGGTGTCGATATCCACCCCGGGGCCGTACTCGGTGGCGGGCTGTTCATCGATCACGCGACCGGGGTTGTCATCGGTGAGACCGCAGAGGTGGGCGACGACGTCACGCTGTACCACGGTGTCACCCTCGGCGGCACCGGCACCGACGTCGGCAAACGCCATCCCACTCTCGGCGACCGGGTGATCATCGGCGCGGGCGCCAAGATCCTGGGCCCGATCAAGATCGGCGACGACAGCCGCGTCGGCGCCAACTCCGTCGTCGTCAAAGAAGTCCCGTCGAGTGCGGTGGTGGTGGGGGTGCCCGGACAGGTCATCAGCCGCCAGGGGCCGTCTGGAGACGACGACTCGCTACTACCCGATCTGGTGGGGGTCAGCCTGCAGTCGCTGCTGACCAGGATGGCCAGGTTGGAGGCGCAGGTCGACGACCGCCCGCCCAACGCGCGGGTGATCCGGCCGCCGGAGGCCGGGGTGTGGCACGGCGAAGACTTCTCGATCTGAGGATTGGCCGATGAGCACCACTTTGATAGCCGCCTCCGCGATCGTCGCGGCCCTGACCGGGGCATCGGCGATCGGGCTGACGGTCAATCGCCGCGCGGGAGTGTTGCGTGAAACCGGCCCCTCGACCGACCGCGCGCACCAGGACACCTCGGATCTTGGCCTATCTGAAACCAGGCCCACCGTCATGCACTTCAGCGCCAATTGGTGTGGCCCCTGCGCCGCGGTGCGCCGCGTGGTCGATCAGGTATGCGAGGAGCTACCCGATGTGGCACACGTGGAGGTCGACATCGACGCGAATCCGGTCGCGGCGAAACGGCTGTCTGTGCTCTCCTTACCCACTACCTTCATCTTCGACACCGACGGGCGGCAGCGATACCGCACCGCGGGTGTCCCGAAGGTAGCTGACCTGCGGGCAACGCTGATCCCCTTGCTCACCTAACCGCCACCACCGGACAGGAGCGGCCAGATGCCCAGCCATCCAAGTCAAGTGGATGTACGAGGCCCGCGATTTGCCGCGTGGATCACCACGATGGTCCTGATCCTCACCCTGGTCGTCTCCATCTCCAGCACCCGGGCCGCAGCGGTGATCCTGGGCGTCCAGACCATGGTCTTCGCCGTCACCGCGCTGCGGGGTCCACGCCGCAGCCCCTATGGATTCCTGTTCGCCAAACTCGCCGCTGCGCGACTTGGACCGGCGCGGGAACTCGAGCCGGTGCCGCCACTGCGGTTCGCCCAATTGGTCGGACTGGTTTTCGCCGCCGCCGGCGTCGTCGGCTTTGCCCTCGGGGTACCGCTGTGGGGCGTCGTCGCGACCTCGTTGGCGTTGTTCGCGGCCTTCCTCAACGCGGCATTCGGTATCTGCCTGGGCTGCCAGCCCTACCCACTGGTCGCCCGCCTTCGCCGGGCACCCATTGCCTGAGCGGTGATTATCGCAGCGGGTTAACGGGTAGCGGCGATGTCCGCGGAATGCCGATCAATCGATCAAGCGACCCGTCTAACTATCTTGGCTCCCCCGGGAGGACTCGAACCTCCAACCCTTCGGTTAACAGCCGAATGCTCTGCCAATTGAGCTACAGGGGACTAACCGGTCCATGCGAACGGTGGTGCAGATCGCGGAACGACTCTAGCGTACTGGTAGACCTGCGCCCAACTATCAGAGGGACCAGATACCCACCCGATCGTCGTTTTTTCGGCGCCGCGCACCCGGCTGGAGGGATCGGGCAAGCGCACCGCCGTGCCCGTGAGGCAGGATAGAAGCAACCGCACCGTTAGTCGGAGGGACCGCATTGATCGGGTATGTCGCCCTGCTGGGACTGGGTTACGTGTTGGGCGCGAAGGCCGGGCGCCGCCGTTACGAGCAGATCGCCGGCACCTATCGCGCGCTTACCGGCAGCCCCGCCGCCAAAACGGTGATCGACGCCGGACGCCGCAAGATCGCCAACCGCGTCTCCCCCGATTCCGGGTTCGTCACGTTGACCGAGATCGACACGCAAACGGTCGTCGTTGAACGCCAACCCAAGGCCGCACCCTGACCTGACGCCCCGTCTCACGCGGTGAGGTCATCGCCGCTGGCCTGTTCCAACAGGCTGCGTCGATAGGCCTCCATAGCGACCAGGTCGCCAAACAGCGCGTGATACTCGTCGCCTTGTTCAATCGGTGACATCCGCTGGAGCTTGGATTTCACCTCGGCGATCTGCCGGCCCATCCAGACCTCCTGCAGCCGGGCCAGGACACCACCGATGTAGCGGGGCAGTTTCTCCTCATCAACCTGGATCGTCTCTACCGTCAATTCACTGATCAGCCCTGAGGTCAACGGTGAAGTGGCCTGTTGGCGCACCATGTCCATCCATTGCGCCCCGGTGACCCCGGTCGCCGTGCCGCCCGCCGCGTCAATGGCTGCTCGCACCGCGGCGTACCCGGGGTGGGTGAAACTCTCGACGGTCAGGGTGTCGAAGACCGGCCCGGCCAGCGCCGGGTATTGCAGCGCCGATTTGAGCGCCTCACGCTGCGGCCACAGCGTCGGATCACGCGGGTCGGGGCGAGCGGCGGCCGGCTCGGCAGAGCCCGTGTCAGTGGACTCGTGAGCGACGCGACGAGGTGTCTTGGTCGCGGCACCACCCCGGTTCGGTCTGGTGGCGTTCTTCGCTTCGCCACGCACCCGGTCGATGACTTGAGCCACATCGTCCCAACCGACCCAACCGGCCAACTGCCGGGCGTACTCGTCGCGCAGCGTGGGGTCTTTGATCTGACCCACCATCGGTACGCAGCGGCGTAACGCGCCCACCCGGCCCTCGGCGCTCTCCAGGTCCGACTCGGCGAGGGCGGTGCGGATCGCGAACTCGAACAACGGGGTCCGTCGGGCCACCAAGTCACGCAGGGCGGTATCGCCCGAGGCCAACCGCAGGTCACAAGGGTCCATCCCGTCCGGGGCGACCGCGACAAAGGACTGACCGGCCAAATTCTGTTCACCGTCGAAGGCCTTGAGCGCGGCGGCACGGCCCGCTTCGTCACCGTCGAAGACATAGATCAGCTCGCCCCGAAAGAAGCTGTCGTCCATCATCAGCCGGCGCAGCATCGCCAAGTGCTCGTCGCCGAACGCGGTGCCGCAGGATGCCACAGCCGTGGTGACACCGGCCAGATGCATGGCCATCACGTCGGTGTAGCCCTCGACCACCACGGCCTGATGCCCCCTGGCGATATCGCGCTTGGCCAGGTCGATTCCGAACAGCACCGAGGACTTCTTGTACAACAGCGTCTCGGGGGTGTTGACGTACTTGGCGTCCATCGGGTCGTCATCGAACAACCTCCGCGCCCCGAACCCGATCACCTCACCGGCCGAGGAGCGGATGGGCCACAGCAGGCGCCGGTGAAACCGGTCGATCGGGCCACGTCGCCCCTGCCGGGACAACCCGGCCGCCTCCAGTTCCTTGAACTCAAAGCCCTTGCGCTGCAAATGCTTTGTCAAAGAGTTCCACCCCGACGGCGCAAAGCCGCAGCCGAAGTGGTGGGCGGCCGCAGCGTCAAAACTGCGCCCGGTCAGGTACTTACGGGCCAGTGCCGCCTCGGGGGACTCGAGGGCCTCGGCGTAAAACGCCGCGGCGGCCGCATTGGCGGCAATCAGCCTGCTGCGGCTGCCGCGATCACGCTGCACACTGGTGGCCGCGCCGGTGTAGCTGATCGTGTGACCGATCCGGTCGGCGAGCAGTTCCACCGCCTCGACGAAGCTGACGTGTTCGATCTTCTGCACGAACGCGTACACGTCGCCGCCCTCACCGCAGCCGAAGCAATGGAAGTGGCCGTGATTGGGTCGCACATGAAACGACGGCGACTTTTCGTTGTGAAACGGGCACAGACCCTTGAGTGAGTCGGCGCCGGCGCGTCGGAGCTGGACGTAGTCGCCGACGACATCCTCGATGCGGGCGCCTTCGCGGATGGCGGCGATGTCACGATCAGAAATCCGGGACCGGCCTCCCGAACCGGGACGACCCGCATCTCTAGTACCCGCCGGACCCGACATCGGCTCAGTCTAAAGCGTGCACAGCTACGCCATCAGGCCGCTTACCCGACCCTCCCATCGCCCAGCTGCGCGGCGTCGATACGTTCCAAGCGGCCCTCGGTGTAGGAGGCGATCTGATCGACGACGACCCGCATCCGAGCGCCGTCGTCCCCGGCGGCATTGAATGCCGCGGCAAAGATCGGATCGAGCGTGCGCGGCGCCCCCGCATACAGCAGCTGCGCCACCCGGTGGATTCGTTCGCGTTGCCGGGCCTGAGTCTCGAGATGCCGCGGATCGGACATGATGAACTGCAGCGCCAGTATTTTCAGCACCGCGACCTCGGCTCGCACCAACTCGGGCACGTGCAGATCCGCCTGGTAACGCACCAGCGGCCCCGGCCCGGCCGCGGCCCGGGTAGTCGCGATCGCGGCGGACGCGAACCGGCCCACCAGCTCGCTGGTCAACTGCTTCAGCGCGACCGAGGCCGCTAACATCGCGTCGTACTTGCCTACCGCCGCGACGACGGGAAGCCCCGACAGCCGACCGGCAGCCTCCATCAATTCGTCGGCACTGACCCGCGAGAATTCGCTCTCCCCCAGCTTGGCCAGCGCCGCCGCCTCGTCATGGTCGGCAAGCACCCGCAGATCGATGCGTTCGGAGACGACACCGTCCTCGACGTCGTGCACCGAATAGGCGACATCATCGGCCCAGTCCATCACCTGGGCTTCCAGGCACGGCCGGCGCTGCGGTGCCCCCTGCCGAACCCAAAGCGCTGGTTGCAGATCTTGGTCGTAGAAACCGAACTTGCGCCGCGCGCGGCCACGTGGCCAGGGATATTTGGTGACCGCGTCCAGTGCTGCCCGGGTCAGGTTCAGACCCACGCTAAGGCCGTGTTCATCAAGAACTTTCGGCTCGAGGCTGGTCAGAATGCGGAAGTTTTGCGCGTTTCCCTCAAAGCCACCGCATCCGGTGGCGACTTCGTCCAGCGCCCGTTCACCGTTGTGCCCGTAGGGCGGGTGCCCGATGTCGTGGGCCAGACCCGCCAATTCGACCAGGTCCAAGTCGCAGCCCAGGCCGATCGCCATGCCCCGCCCGATCTGGGCCACTTCCAGTGAGTGGGTCAACCGGGTGCGGGGCGTATCGCCTTCGCGCGGTCCGACGACCTGGGTCTTGTCGGCAAGCCTGCGCAGCGCAGCACAGTGCAACACTCGAGCGCAGTCGCGGGCGAAGTCGGTGCGATGTTGACCTTCGGTGCCCGGCAGACCCGCGGTCTTGGGCGCTTCGACCACGCGCCTTTGGCGGTCGAAGTCGCCATACGGCTCCTGCTGCTTTGTGCTCACCGCCCCACAGTCTGCCAGGCAGATCGCCGCCGGAACCCACGGCCGGCGCTCGCGCCGACACTGTTTGCCTCCGGCGGCGAATCGCCCGGACATGCAAAGCCTTGCTCCGATGAGACTGTGTGCTCGCCAGGCTAAATTAGGCTATGCGCATCCCCCGCCTACTTGGCGTGATCTTGATGATCTTCACCACCGGGCTGCTGTTGGCGCCGCCTTCCGGCGCACAACCGCCATTCCGGCTGGCGAGCTATGTCACCGACAACGCTGACGCGCTCACCAGTTCGGGTCGCGCGAAGGTGACAACCGCCGTCAACCAGCTCTACACCGAGCTACATGTGCGGCTCTGGGTGGTCTACGTCGACGATTTCTCCGGGCAGAGCGCCACGAACTGGGCGCAGCGCACCATGCAAACCAGCGAGCTGGGTGACTACGACGCGATACTGGCCGTGGCCACCGTCACCCGCTCCTACGCGTTCCTGGTGCCGTCCACCGTGGACGGGATCACCTCCAGCCAGGTCGAAAGTCTGCGCCGCAACAAGATCGAGCCCAAACTGCGCGACGGCGACTGGGCCGGCGCTGCCGTCGCCGCGGCGGACGGACTCAACAAATCGCCACGCCCGTCCGGCGGAATACCGCTGCTCGTCGTCCTGAGCGTCCTCGCCGTAGCCGTCGCGATCTTCTGGATTGTGATGCGCTACCGCGCAAGCCGGCGGCGCACCAACGCACTGGCTGCGGCACGGCGGGTCGACCCCACCGATGCCCGGGCTCTCGCCGCGGTGCCGTTGGACGTCCTCGACGAACTGTCCCGGTCAATGGTGGTCGATGTCGACAACGCCGTGCGCACCAGTTCCAATGAGCTCGCCGTGGCGATCGACGAGTTCGGCGAACAACGGACCGCGCCGTTTTCCCAGGCGGTACGCAACGCCAAAGCTGCGCTATCCCAAGCGTTTAGCGTGCGTCAGCAGCTTGACGACAGCACCCCGAGACACCCGCGCAGCGGCGTGACCTACTAACCCGGGTGATCGTTTCGGCCGCCAACGCCGACCGCGAACTGGAGTCCCAGACCGAAGCCTTCGAAAAGCTGCGTGACTTGGTGATCAACGCACCGGCCCGGCTGGACCTGCTCACCCAGCAATACATCGAACTCACCACCCGCATTGCCCCGACCGAACAGCGACTGGTCGAGCTGCACGACGAGTTCGGGGCCACCGCGCTGAGTTCGATCTCAGCCAATGTCACCTCCGCCCACGAACTGCTGGCTTTCGCCGATAGCAACATCAGCTCGGCACGTGAGTTGTCCGCAAAGGCAGTCAGCGGCCAACAGACGGGTTTGGTGGATGCGGTACGTGCCGCCGAGTCCGCGCTCGGTCAGGCTCGTTCGCTGCTCGACGCGGTGGACAGCGCGGCCGGCGACATCAGACATGCGGTTGCCACCATGCCGTCGGTGCTGGCTGACATTCAGGCGGGCATCCAGCACGCCAACGAGCAATTGCAGAAGTCACCGGCCAACAAATCGGCCTACGCAGCAGAGCTGATCGCGGCCCGCGATGCGGCCGCTCGGGCCGTCGATAACGCTCGCGTCACCGGCGCCGCGGATCCACTGAGTGCATTTGCCCAGCTCACCACGGCAGACGCCGATCTCGATCGACTCCTGGCCGCCATCGCCCAGGAGCAGGCAAACGCCGAACACCTCAGACGTTCACTCGAACAGGCACTGTTCACGGCCGAGTCGCGGATACGCGCGGTCTCGGACTACATCGATACCCGTCGCGGCAGTATCGGGCCGGAAGCCAGGACCCGGCTGGCCGAGGCCGGACGTCGACTCGACGCCGCACAGAGCTACCGATCGACCAATCCGACCGAAGCGATCGCCCAGGCCAACGCGGCCTCGACGCTGGCCGCGAACGCGCAATCGCTGGCCAATTCCGACGTGCAGGCCGCCCAGCGCGCCTACACGCGCCAGGGCGGCAGCAATACCGGCGCAGTCCTTGGCGGCATCATCATCGGCGACCTCCTCAGCGGAGGTATGCGCGGTGGTTTCGGCGGGTGGAGCCCCACCTCGTTCGGCGGCTCCTCGGGCTCGTCCGGCGACTCATCCGGCGGCGGCTTCCTGGGCGGCGGCGGGCGGTTCTAGCGCCCACGCCCCCAGCCAACGCAACCGTCTCGACCGTCTCGGCGTGTTGCGGACAACGGGAACAATTAGGCACAGGGAACATCAGGCACAAAAATGTGCACGTCCACGTGCGGGCACCGGGTACCCGTACATGGACGTGCACATTTTCGGTAGGGCGGGCGCACCGGCCAGCGGTGCGCCGCCGCGAACCGAAACTTCTCCAGACCTATCAGGCCCAGCTGGAACCGACGGCGCTGTCCGTTTGCGCCATGTTGTTGCCGGCGGCCTGAACCTTCTGGCCGTGCGAGTTGGCCTGCTCGTAGATCACCTGGAAGTTGCGACCCAACTGGGTGATGAACTCCTGGCAAGCCACCGAACCGGCGCCACCCCAGAAGTCGCCGGCGGCCAGCACATCGCGAACGATGGCCTGGTGCTCGGCCTCCAACGAAGCGGCCTGTGCGCGGATGAGGGCGCCGTGGGCGTCGACATCGCCGAACTGGTAGTTAATTGTCATTGAACCTGTTCTCCTTAGCTTGTAAAAGTGTTTGGCTGCAACAGCTTTCGCTGCGGTGGACGTTAGCCGCGGAGGACCTGCTGCGAGGCCTGCTCTTGCTGCTCGTAGTTGTTCGCGTCGCGAACGAGACCGTCACGCACGCCGTGCAGCATGTTGACGATGTTGCGGAAAGCGGTGTTCATCTGACCCATGGTGTCCAGCGAGGTTGCCGAAGCCATACCGCTCCAGCCCGCGCCGGCGATGTTCTGCGAGGACGCCCACATCTTGCGGGCCTCGTCCTCAACCGTCTGGGCGTGCATTTCGAAACGGCCCGCCATGTCCCGCATAGCGTGCGGGTCGGTCATAAAGCGTGTTGCCATCTTGCCTGTCTCCTAATTCTCTCGACTCAGTTACCTGGGATTACTCATGCAGATTGATTGTTGGTATTGCCAACTGCGGGATCCCCAAGCCGCCAATCAATCGTGAAGGAATGACTGTCTTCCCCCTCTCTCTCAACCGGCCGCCGGCGAATTCGGTATCACGCTGCTGGTACGGGGCATCTCGAAATGAGGTTCGGCATTTGCTGCCTCCCACTCCCTCCATTCCGCCCACTCGTCCCACTCGTCGGTACCGGCAGCTGCCGCATCCACGTTTACTTCGACCACGGCCTCGGCGCCCTCTTCAGGCTCCGGCGCCCAATGGTCGTAGTCATCCGGCGGAACGGCCGTACCCCAGCTGAGCGGAACCGACAAGCCGCAGAGCAGCCCCGACTCACCCCGTTTAGCCGCCACAGCATCAGGTGGCAAGGGCGGACCAAGAGGCAATAGCACGCTGTCCCCTTCCAGTGCCGATCTCAAGACCCCAACTCTCAATGGCGAAATACAAACCACCAAGCACCCGCATCGTAAGCCAATATCGCGGGCCATATGCCCCGATTGATCGAATTTTCTGGGGGCCCAGACGGACGCCGCTCGATGTGCGACTTGCACAGCGAACGGCTCACGACGGTCTGGCCGGCGCCGGCTCGACCTGCGCCTCGACCAGCGCCGCGTGGGCCCCATGCCGCTCGGCTGCGATGGCGGTGGGCTTCCTTTGGCATAGGCAAATATTCAGCGACTAACAGATGCCGCTGGGGACGCCACGCACCGGTCCGGACTCCTGCGTGGGCGTCGTCTGGGGATAAGGCACCCGATACGGAAGCCCTTCGTTGAGAAATCCCAACACCGCATTCGGTACGCAGTTGATCAGCTTCGGCAGTTGTTTGGCCGGATGGTCGAGGTTGGGCGGCGAGGGGTTGGGCGGGACAGCGAAATTGAATGCAGAAGTCATGTCCCCGGTCACGCTGGCCCGCCATGGGGTCAGGTTGGGAACCGGCACCCCGAATCGCTTGCCGATCAGCTGCAGCTGCGAGGTGTGGTCGAACCGCTCGTGAGCCAGCAGCCCGCCGCGGCTGTAGGGAGAAATGACAAAGCAAGGCACTCGATAGCCCAGCCCAATCGGCCCGCGGATACCGCCGGACCCTTCGACCGTGTTGATGTCGACCGTTGGGGGGATCCATTCACCGGGCGTACCCTCCGGCGGCGTCGGCGGCGTCACGTGGTCGAAAAAGCCGCCGTGTTCGTCGTAGGCAATGATCAGCGCGGTCTTCTCCCACACGGCCGGGTTTCGCAGCAAGGCCCGGATCAGGTTGACGATGGTGACCGCACCGACCGCGACCGGGAACGAGGGATGCTCGGACTCGACGGTCAGGGGGACGACCCACGACACCTGCGGCAACCGGTTGTTCATGATGTCGAGCACAAAGTCGGCGGGATAACGCGGTGCAATGCCGTAGCGGGCCAGATCCGACCGCGGGTCTCCCGCCTGCTTGAAGCTGCCCACATATCCGTTGCGGCTCAGCGATGTGTCGTTGAGCCCGCCGAGTAACTTGCTGTTGTAGACCTTCCAGCTGACACCGGCATCGCTGAGATTCTCTGGCATCAGACGCCAGCTGAATGTCAACTTCGGCTGAATAGTCGGCTCGACGATTTGAGGGCCGCCTTTGTCACCGTCAGGATTGACGGTTCCACTGATCCAGTACAGCCGATTGGGCATTGTCCCGCCCAACAGCGACGAGTGGCACTGGTCGCATATCGTGAAGGTGTCGGCGAGCAGGTAATGGATGGGTATGTCCGGGCGTGCGTAATAACCCATTACCACCGGTGTATTGGCTTGCGACCGCGTCCTGGCCTGCGCGGCCAACCAGCCGTCGTTGCCGCCCCCATTCCAAGACAGGTGGGCGGCGATCCACTGGTGATCGGGATCGTTGACGCACTCGCCAACTCCGTTGGGACCCCGGGTCGTATCGATGCGGTAGGGCACCGTGGTACCGGCCGGATCGACCGATTGCGTCCGCGGGTCCCAACCCTTCTGCTGAAACAACGACGTTGGGGTGTCGAACCCGTCCACACTCGAGAGCGAGCCGAAATAGTGGTCAAAAGACCGGTTTTCCTGAAGACACAACACGATGTGCTCAATATCGGTCAGATGTCCGGAGCACGGACCGGCCGCATAAGCCTTTTCAATCACCTGAGCGGCCCAGTCTGTCAGGGCTCCGGCGTTGTTGATTAGCAGGCTTGTGAGCTGGGGAATTGTGGATTGAGGAGGTCTAGGCGGCGGTTGGCGGTCAAAGCGGTGATCCGGCAGGCTTCGGCGATGTTGTCGGCGCCGTTGAGGCGGTGCAGATTGATCGCGGTGTTGCGTAGCGTTGCTAGGACCTGTGCGCCGTTTCCGGTATGTGCCCTTTGACGGTCTTCGTCGAAGGTGACGTCGGGTATCCAGTGCAGGCTGTTCTCGATTCCCCAGTGTTGACGCATCCAGGTCATGATCGCGGTAGGGCGGGCGTGCTCGAACGGCAGGCTGCAGATGGCATAGACCACCTCCACGCTGCGCTGGTCGGTGGCGGTGATCAAGCGTTCACGAGTGATCCGGATGATTTGTTTTGCGTAGGGGAAGCCGATTCCTCGTGCAGCGGTGATGATTTGCAGGGTGCGGGTCTCGACACGGCCGTGGCCGCGGGAGTCGTCGGTAGCGGCTGCGGGCACCTCGGCCCAGGGCAGCGCGGTGATACGCGCAAGTATTTTGGCTTGGTTGGACTTGACGATCATCAGGTAGTGCGACTTCAAGGTGGCGCAGATCAACTTCGCGGTGACGACCTGGGTATGCATCGCATCCACGGTGACCAGCCACCGCAAGCTACCCGGCAGCAGCGTGAGCAGGGCACGTACGCAGGGAATTTCATTGCTTTTCTCGGCGACAGCGAGTTGACCGAGCACCAATCGGGCACGGTGGGCGAACACCGACACGAGATGCGTGGCTGTCGCTTTGGCGCGTAAAGCACCACGCAGCATCTTGCCGTCCAACGCGATCGGCACCAATCCACTGGGGTCGCTGCTGGCCACGTGTGCAGTGAAGTAACTGCCCATCCTGGCGTTGAGGTCGGCGGGGTCTAGCCGAGACAAAACAGCGCGGAAGGTCTTCTCACTGGGCCGCCGGAACCGGACCCCTAATTGGGCCAACACATCATCGGGAGCGGTGGCCGCCCATGTGGCAAAACCAGCATAGCCGCGCATCCCCGCGGCAGTGGCCAGAACCGCGATCGCCAACAAAGCCATCAGCGAATACCTCCGACCGCGTGAGTCCCTCGGGTCCGGCACCGAGACCAACACATCGAGAAACTCCGATCCGATGAGCTCGCTGCGCTCACCAGGACTCCAGCGGTCGAACACCTCTGGAACCGACGACACAGGCAATACTGAAACGGTAGGCACGGGCAACTCCAGACCAACGACGAACAGTAACCAACTCGATCGTTCTCCAGATAGCCCGTGCCTACACTCCGGCCCCAATAGCGCGGCACCAAAGATCATCAACCCAGTTCACAAGCCTGCTAATCAACAACGCCGGAGCCCTGCCCAGTCTGTGAGAAAAGCGCCAACCCCGGTGGCCTTAGCCATAAATTCTCGACGTGACATTCCGGCGAACGCGTCTCGGCTCACCATGCGCACTCCTTGGCGTGTCGTGGGTCACCTTATGTTGAGGACGCCCAGAGGCGACAAATGCCGACCGGCGTGTCATCCGGGGATTGTTGCCATGTCCAATAGCGCGCGTATGCGTGAACCGGGCCCAACCGTTGTATGGCGCCGCAATCTTGCGCGCGTGTTATCCCCGCCGCCGCTGTGGAAATGACGGGTTCTCGCGAATCGCCCCTGCCGCATAAGCATTTTCAGACATCGGACCGACCGATGACGCGACTGCGCCGGTAGCGGCTAATTCCATTGTCCGCCAATCGAATCCACAGAACTTCGCCGGATCACGCCGACCAGGGCGAACCCGCAGCGCACCATCAGGACGCGCCGGGTGTCGTCGGTACCGCGATCCCCTCAGTGCGCTCTGGTCACACACACAATCCGCTGGGAATCCCACGCACCGGGGTGCTTTCCTGGCCGGGCATCGACTGAGGATAGGGCACTCGATATGGGATGGCAGGGCAAGTTCCATCCGAGGTTCCCAGCACCACGTTCGGGATACATTGCGGGAGTTTTGGCACCGCCGCCAGAAGCGGGTGACTCAAATTGGGCCGCGACGGATTTGGCGGGGTTGCGAATTTGCTGATCAACTTCAGCTGCGAGGTGTGATCGAAGATGTCATGGACCATCAAGCCCCCGCGGCTGAACGGCGACACAACAATGCAGGGCACTCGGAAGCCCAGCCCCAGCGGTCCGCGGATTCCTCCCGACCCCGGGACTGAATTGATGTCCGGCACCGTTACCCATTCCCCGCGCGTCCCGGGGGGCGCAGTCGGCGGGGTCACGTGATCGAAAAAGCCACCATTCTCGTCATAACTGATGATCAGGGCCGTCTTCTCCCACACCGCGGGATTGGACAGCAGGATCCGCAGCGCCGTCACCATGGCCACAGCGCCCAGCGCGACCGGAAGTGCGGGATGTTCGGACTGCAGGAAGTTCGGCACCAACCAAGAAACCTTCGGCAGTCTGTTGGCCTTGACATCGGCGGCGAAGTCCACCGGGTAGCCCGGCGCGATGCCGTACCTGGCCAGGTTCGACCGCGGATCACCGGACTGCTTGAAAGCCTGGACCAGGCCATTGTTGCTGATCGGGGTATTGATGACGCGCCCCGCGTCTTTGTTCTGGTACACCTTCCAACTCACGCCGGCGTCTTCGAGGTTCTCCGGCATGATGCGCCAGCTGTATTGATGCAGCGGCAGAAAGCCGGGTTCTACGAGCTGAGGCCCTCCGTTGGTGCCAGCCGGGTCATTCCAGGCGCTCATCCAGTACAGCCTGTTGGGCAAAGTGCCGGTCAACAGCGAGCAGTGGTAGCCGTCGCAGATTGTGAACGTATCTGCCAGCAAATGGTGGATCGGTATGTCTTGGCGCGTGTAGTAGCCCATTGTCATCGGGACGTACGGCCCCGTGCGGGTATTCGCCTGAGCGGGCAACCAGTTGTCGTTGGCGCCGCCGTTCCACGAGAGATGTATTGCGGTCCATTGGTGCTCCGGGTCGTTGACACACTCGCCGTCCAAGAAAGGGCCGCGGGTGGTGTCGAGCCGGAACGGAATGGTGGTCCCTGCTGGGTCCAGCGCCTGCGTCCTGGGATTCCAACCTTTTTGCTGAAACGTCGGCGATGGGTCGCTAAAACCCCGAATGCTGGAGAGGGTGCCGAAGTAATGGTCAAATGACCGGTTCTCCTGCATCAACAGCACGATGTGCTCGATGTCAGTCAGCTGACCTGAGCAGGGCCCGGCCCCATATGCCTTTTCGATGACCGGCCCCGCATAGTCCATCAGCAATGCCGCGGCACCAGCGCCCGTCATCTTGGCGATGAACTCCCGGCGCGACATTCCTCGGAACGGGTTTCCGCTCACCTAATCTGCCTCCCTGAAAACACTCCAGATCACGGTATAGTTACGGAGGCGATCAACAGCGGCACGCCGACCGGCGTGTCGTTCTGGGTTTTGGTTACCGATAACAATATCCGCCGTTCGCTTCGGCAGCACAATGCGGCGGGTTTTGACAGATTTCGGGCAACTCACGGGTCGCCTGAATTGCATTCAAATGCCGCCAAAACCACCGCCGGGGTCGCGCCGTCGATCATCGGCAACCAGCTACCAACAACCGCAAGGCCCGGCGATCCTTCGAAGGATGACGGAGTTGATCCCCCGAGCGCAGGCCGGCGGGCCACGGTGGCATCGGCGCCCGCGGGCCGCTCGGCGCAGCGATAGCCACTAACTGCGGAACGACATTTTTTAAAAGGCGTCACGACAAAAATTTATCTAGTCTCACATTCCTAATCGATCCCTCATAGAGCTATTTCTCAACCCACCCCCGGCCCCACCAACACAGCGTTTCCCCTGTTCAGGGGTCTCTCATCCACATGAGTATCGACAAAATAGAGCAACTAGGATCTTATTCTCAAGCCAGAAAAGATTCGCGGCTCGAGTAATCCGGTCGTGATCGGAAAATCGATCATCGATAAGGGTTTCGTACAGGGCTCCGGCGTTGTTGATTAGCAGGCTTGTGAGCTGGGTTGATGATCTTTGGTGCCGCGCTATTGGGGCCGGAGTGTAGGCACGGGCTCTCTGGAGAACGATCGAGTTGGTTACTGTTCGTCGTTGGTCTGGAGTTGCCCGTGCCTACCGTTTCAGTATTGCCTGTGTCGTCGGTTCCAGAGGTGTTCGACCGCTGGAGTCCTGGTGAGCGTAGCGAGCTCATCGGATCGGAGTTTCTCGATGTGTTGGTCTCGGTGCCGGACCCGAGGGACCCACGCGGTCGGAGGTATTCGCTGATGGCTTTGTTGGCGATCGCGGTTCTGGCCACTGCCGCGGGGATGCGCGGCTATGCTGGTTTTGCCACATGGGCGGCCACCGCTCCCGATGATGTGTTGGCCTAATTAGGGGTCCGGTTCCGGCGGCCCAGTGAGAAGACCTTCCGCGCTGTTTTGTCTCGGCTAGACCCCGCCGACCTCAACGCCAGGATGGGCAGTTACTTCACTGCACACGTGGCCAGCAGCGACCCCAGTGGATTGGTGCCGATCGCGTTGGACGGCAAGATGCTGCGTGGTGCCTTTACGCGCCAAAGCGACAGCCACGCATTTCGTGTCGGTGTTCGCCCACCGTGCCCGATTGGTGCTCGGTCAACTCGCTGTCGCCGAGAAAAGCAATGAAATTCCCTGCGTACGTGCCCTGCTCACGCTGCTGCCGGGTAGCTTGCGGTGGCTGGTCACCGTGGATGCGATGCATACCCAGGTCGTCACCGCGAAGTTGATCTGCGCCACCTTGAAGTCGCACTACCTGATGATCGTCAAGTCCAACCAAGCCAAAATACTTGCGCGTATCACCGCGCTGCCCTGGGCCGAGGTGCCCGCAGCCGCTACCGACGACTCCCGCGGCCACGGCCGTGTCGAGACCCGCACCCTGCAAATCATCACCGCTGCACGAGGAATCGGCTTCCCCTACGCAAAACAAATCATCCGGATCACTCGTGAACGCTTGATCACCGCCACCGACCAGCGCAGCGTGGAGGTGGTCTATGCCATCTGCAGCCTGCCGTTCGAGCACGCCCGCCCTACCGCGATCATGACCTGGATGCGTCAACACTGGGGAATCGAGAACAGCCTGCACTGGATACGCGACGTCACCTTCGACGAAGACCGTCAAAGGGCACATACCGGAAACGGCGCACAGGTCCTAGCAACGCTACGCAACACCGCGATCAATCTGCACCGCCTCAACGGCGCCGACAACATCGCCGAAGCCTGCCGGATCACCGCTTTGACCGCCAACCGCCGCCTAGACCTCCTCAATCCACAATTCCCCAGCTCACAAGCCTGCTAATCAACAACGCCGGAGCCCTGGGGGTAGTCCATTGGTAGTCCATGCGGAACCGCAATCCGGGTTGGGGCTCGGTGAATTGTTCGGCTGACGCAGCGGCGACAGAGCGGCGCGCATGTTGCCGCACTTGATGAGCGGACGAATTCATCTCCGATATGGCCGTCGCCCAGGCGGCGAATCAAACTCATAGCACAGTGAATTCACAGCTAGTCCGGGCAGTTGTCGGCTGAGTAGGCAGCTGCGATGAGATGGTCCCGTGATGCAGCCATACCCGTTGAACTGCGCATATCCGTAATTCATCAGCGGCGCTTTGCGCAACGGCGAGATTTTTGCTGTGATTTACATTACGATCCGCCAGTAGGTTCCTGTGCGTGTTGGGGGTCGCTGTGGTTGGTTGGTTGGTTGTCGGAGCCGTTAGTGCGGCTGATTGGTTGGGGGTTGTGATGATTTTGGACTTTGCGTGGTTGCCGCCGGAGATCAATTCGGCGCGGATTTTCTCGGGTGCGGGTTCTGGGCCGTTGCATATGGCTGCGGCGGCGTGGCAGGGGCTGGCTGCGGATTTGGCGGCGTCGGCGGCGTCGTTTAACTCGGTGATTTGGTCGTTGGCGTCGGGGCCGTGGTCGGGTCCGGCGTCGGTGTCGATGGCGGCTGCGGCGGCGCCGTATGTGGGGTGGTTGGATGCGGCGGCCGGGCAGGCGGCGGCTGCTGCGAGTCAGGCTCGGGTGGCGGCGACGGCGTTTGAGACGGCGTTGTCGGCCACGGTGCATCCGGCGGCGGTGACGGCCAATCGGACGTCGTTGGTGTCGTTGATTACGACGAATTTCTTGGGTCAGAACACGCCGGCGATTGCGGCTACTGAGTTCGACTATGTGGAGATGTGGGCTCAGGATGTGGGCGCGATGGTTGGTTATGACGCGGGGGCGACTTCGGTGGCCGCGGCGTTGACGCCGTTTAGCATTCCGCCGTTGGATTTGGCGGGCCTGGCGGCGGGGATCAATGCGCAGGTTGCTGGGGTGGCTACGGCGATGACGGCGGCGATTTCCCCGGCAGCGGAGGGTGCGATCGCTAGGCTGCCCGGTGTGGTGGCGGGAGTGCAGTCGGCGGCCGCGGCGGTGCCGTTGCAGTCAGTCATGCAAGTTGCGCAGATTGGGATGTACCCGGCCAGCATGATGATGTCGCCGATGATGCAGCTGCTGAATTCGGCGAATTCGGCGGGCTTGGCCGGCGCTCAGGCGGCGGGGTTCGCCGCTGCTGACATGCCCAAGATGGTGGATGCCGTCAGCCCGATGAAGGGCCTCGGTGGTGCGGGTCTGGGTGCGGGGATGGCCGCGGATTTGGGTAAGGCCCGGTTGGTGGGTGCGATGTCGGTGCCGCCGACCTGGGAGGGGTCGATTCCGAAGGGGTTGTCGACGTCTGCGATGGCCGGGTTGGGCGCGATGCCCGCTGGGATGGCGGAGGCGGGCCGGGCTCCGATGGGGATGATGCCGATGCCGATGGGTATGGGTGGTGCCGGGGCGGGTATGCCTGGCGGGATGTTGGGTCGTGGGGGCGCGAGTCCGCACGTGGTGCAGTCGCGGCCGAGTGTGGTGCCGCGGATCGGTGTCGGATAAGCGGGGGGTGATTCAGGGCTCCGGCGTTGTTGATTAGCAGGCTTGTGAACTGGGTTGATGATCTTTGGTGCCGCGCTATTGGGGCCTGAGTGTAGGCACGGGCTATCTGGAGAACGATCGAGTTGGTTACTGTTCGTCGTTGGTCTGGAGTTGCCCGTGCCTACCGTTTCAGTATTGCCTGTGTCGTCGGTTCCAGAGGTGTTCGACCGCTGGAGTCCTGGTGAGCGCAGCGAGCTCATCGGATCGGAGTTTCTCGATGTGTTGGCCTCGGTGCCAGACCCGAGGGACCCACGCGGTCGGAGGTATTCGCTGATGGCTTTGTTGGCGATCGCGGTTCTGGCCACTGCCGCGGGGATGCGCGGCTATGCTGGTTTTGCCACATGGGCGGCCACCGCTCCCGATGATGTGTTGGCCCAATTAGGGGTCCGGTTCCGGCGGCCCAGTGAGAAGACCTTCCGCGCTGTTTTGTCTCGGCTAGACCCCGCCGACCTCAACGCCAGGATGGGCAGTTACTTCACTGCACACGTGGCCAGCAGCGACCCCAGTGGATTGGTGCCGATCGCGTTGGACGGCAAGATGCTGCGTGGTGCTTTACGCGCCAAAGCGACAGCCACGCATCTCGTGTCGGTGTTCGCCCACCGTGCCCGATTGGTGCTCGGTCAACTCGCTGTCGCCGAGAAAAGCAATGAAATTCCCTGCGTACGTGCCCTGCTCACGCTGCTGCCGGGTAGCTTGCGGTGGCTGGTCACCGTGGATGCGATGCATACCCAGGTCGTCACCGCGAAGTTGATCTGCGCCACCTTGAAGTCGCACTACCTGATGATCGTCAAGTCCAACCAAGCCAAAATACTTGCGCGTATCACCGCGCTGCCCTGGGCCGAGGTGCCCGCAGCCGCTACCGACGACTCCCGCGGCCACGGCCGTGTCGAGACCCGCACCCTGCAAATCATCACCGCTGCACGAGGAATCGGCTTCCCCTACGCAAAACAAATCATCCGGATCACTCGTGAACGCTTGATCACCGCCACCGACCAGCGCAGCGTGGAGGTGGTCTATGCCATCTGCAGCCTGCCGTTCGAGCACGCCCGCCCTACCGCGATCATGACCTGGATGCGTCAACACTGGGGAATCGAGAACAGCCTGCACTGGATACCCGACGTCACCTTCGACGAAGACCATCAAAGGGCACATACCGGAAACGGCGCACAGGTCCTAGCAACGCTACGCAACACCGCGATCAATCTGCACCGCCTCAACGGCGCCGACAACATCGCCGAAGCCTGCCGGATCACCGCTTTGACCGCCAACCGCCGCCTAGACCTCCTCAATCCACAATTCCCCAGCTCACAAGCCTGCTAATCAACAACGCCGGAGCCCTGGGGGGTGATTGGTCGGGGTTTCGGGTTTGCGGTATTTGGTCGGGTCTGAATGTCTTTTGGGAAAGGGGAATAGGCAGTGACTACTCGGTTTATGACTGACCCGCATGCGATGCGGGACATGGCGGGTCGTTTTGAGATGCATGCGCAGACGGTCGAGGATGAGGCCCGCAAGATGTGGGCGTCGTCGCAGAACATCGCCGGCGCGGGCTGGAGCGGTATGGCGTCGGCGACTTCGCTGGACACCGTGGGTCAGATGAACACGGCCTTCCGCAACATTGTGAACATGCTGCATGGGGTGCGTGACGGGTTGGTTCGCGACGCGAACAACTACGAGCAGCAAGAGCAGGCTTCGCAGCAGGTTTTGGGTAGCTAGGAGGGGTTGGGGCGATGACGATCAATTACCAGTTCGGTGATGTGGATGCCCATGGGGCGCTGATTCGGGCTCAGGCGGCGGCGTTGGAGGCTGAGCATCAGGCGATTGTGCGTGATGTGTTGGCCGCTGGGGATTTCTGGGGTGGCGCCGGGTCGGTGGCGTGCCAGGAGTTCATCTCGCAGTTGGGCCGTAATTTCCAGGTGATCTACCAGCAGGCCAATGCCCACGGTCAGAAGGTGCAGGCTGCCGGTAACAACATGGCCAGCACCGACTCCGCGGTGGGTTCGAGCTGGGCATAGCTGGCCAACCAGTCGGCGATCAGGGGCGCGGGTGACACGCAGGCGAGCTGCAGCACCCGCGCCGCTGCCCTATCAAGACCAGCACTTCGCACCAAATTCGTTGCACTGCAATAGGTTCAAGTTCCTCCGAGCTTGACGCACCGGTGCGCGCCCGCCCGGTGAATTGATGGTCGGGGCCCTTCACGGGGCCAAAACCTAGTCAGATGTGGCCCATCCCGCTGGTCATGAGGAATACGCCGAGCACGGCGATGACGAGGCCAACAAGCTGCTGCCGTCGGGCTTTGACGTAGCTATGTAGCGAGGACATGATTCGGCCGGTGCTCGCTGGCGCGGCCAATTGGCTGGCCAGTGGAAGCTCGATGAAGGCCAGCGCGATAACGGTGTAGATCCCGGCCGCACTGACTTGGGTACCTGCGGCAGCACCGGATGCCAGAATCGCGGTGAGCGCCGCCAAGAATCTGAAATCGATCAGCATTGCCGCCCCGAGAAGGAACGCCATCCGCAGCGGGCGCGCCTCTAGCGCAAACTGGGCGCGCATCGACAAGCGTGCGAACGTGGTCGATGTCAGGACCTGCCAGTGGGATGAATTGCTGCCTGGCACGCCGAATTGCGCGCGTTGGCGCGGTGAAATACCGACCGCAAGTCCCGCGATCAGCAGTGCCAGCACGCCCATTGCGATCTGAATATGCCCGGCCGCCGAGCTGGCTGTGGCATGTTGAACTCGCTGCATGGTTTCCAGCGTGAACTCGCGCAGTCCAAACAGGACACCTAGCGCCAGCGTGACGCAAGTGGTGATGCCGCCCAGCGAGAACGCGATCAGCTGGCCCAGGGGGCGAGGGCGCGATGACAGCAGGACGCTGATCCCGAGCCGCACCGGGTCGGCTGTCGCCACAAGAGCAGGGCTCCGGCGTTGTTGATTAGCAGGCTTGTGAGCTGGGTTGATGATCTTTGGTGCCGCGCTATTGGGGCCGGAGTGTAGGCACGGGCTATCTGGAGAACGATCGAGTTGGTTACTGTTCGTCGTTGGTCTGGAGTTGCCCGTGCCTACCGTTTCAGTATTGCCTGTGTCGTCGGTTCCAGAGGTGTTCGACCGCTGGAGTCCTGGTGAGCGTAGCGAGGTCATCGGATCGGAGTTTCTCGATGTGTTGGTCTCGGTGCTAGACCCGAGGGACCCACGCGGTCGGAGGTATTCGCTGATGGCTTTGTTGGCGATCGCGGTTCTGGCCACTGCCGCGGGGATGCGCGGCTATGCTGGTTTTGCTACATGGGCGGCCACCGCTCCCGATGATGTGTTGGCCTAATTAGGGGTCCGGTTCCGGCGGCCCAGTGAGAAGACCTTCCGCGCTGTTTTGTCTCGGCTAGACCCCGCCGACCTCAACGCCAGGATGGGCAGTTACTTCACTGCACACGTGGCCAGCAGCGACCCCAGTGGATTGGTGCCGATCGCGTTGGACGGCAAGATGCTGCGTGGTGCCTTTACGCGCCAAAGCGACAGCCACGCATCTCGTGTCGGTGTTCGCCCACCGTGCCCGATTGGTGCTCGGTCAACTCGCTGTCGCCGAGAAAAGCAATGAAATTCCCTGCGTACGTGCCCTGCTCACGCTGCTGCCGGGTAGCTTGCGGTGGCTGGTCACCGTGGATGCGATGCATACCCAGGTCGTCACCGCGAAGTTGATCTGCGCCACCTTGAAGTCGCACTACCTGATGATCGTCAAGTCCAACCAAGCCAAAATACTTGCGCGTATCACCGCGCTGCCCTGGGCCGAGGTGCCCGCAGCCGCTACCGACGACTCCCGCGGCCACGGCCGTGTCGAGACCCGCACCCTGCAAATCATCACCGCTGCACGAGGAATCGGCTTCCCCTACGCAAAACAAATCATCCGGATCACTCGTGAACGTTTGATCACCGCCACCGACCAGCGCAGCGTGGAGGTGGTCTATGCCATCTGCAGCCTGCCGTTCGAGCACGCCCGCCCTACCGCGATCATGACCTGGATGCGTCAACACTGGGGAATCGAGAACAGCCTGCACTGGATACGCGACGTCACCTTCGACGAAGACCGTCAAAGGGCACATACCGGAAACGGCGCACAGGTCCTAGCAACGCTACGCAACACCGCGATCAATCTGCACCGCCTCAACGGCGCCGACAACATCACCGAAGCCTGCCGGATCACCGCTTTGACCGCCAACCGCCGCCTAGACCTCCTCAATCCACAATTCCCCAGCTCACAAGCCTGCTAATCAACAACGCCGGAGCCCTGGCCACAAGAGCTAACACCAGCACCGTGCACCACATGGGAACGGACGCTACAACGACCGCGTGGGTTACGAAACCCCAGGGCTCCGGCGTTGTTGATTAGCAGGCTTGTGAGCTGGGTTGATGATCTTTGGTGCCGCGCTATTGGGGCCGGAGTGTAGGCACGGGCTATCTGGAGAACGATCGAGTTGGTTACTGTTCGTCGTTGGTCTGGAGTTGCCCGTGCCTACCGTTTCAGTATTGCCTGTGTCGTCGGTTCCAGAGGTGTTCGACCGCTGGAGTCCTGGTGAGCGCAGCGAGCTCATCGGATCGGAGTTTCTCGATGTGTTGGCTTCGGTGCCAGACCCGGGGGACCCACGCGGTCGGAGGTATTCGCTGATGGCTTTGTTGGCGATCGCGGTTCTGGCCACTGCCGCGGGGATGCGCGGCTATGCTGGTTTTGCCACATGGGCGGCCACCGCTCCCGATGATGTGTTGGCCCAATTAGGGGTCCGGTTCCGGCGGCCCAGTGAGAAGACCTTCCGCGCTGTTTTGTCTCGGCTAGACCCCGCCGACCTCAACGCCAGGATGGGCAGTTACTTCACTGCACACGTGGCCAGCAGCGACCCCAGTGGATTGGTGCCGATCGCGTTGGACGGCAAGATGCTGCGTGGTGCCTTTACGCGCCAAAGCGACAGCCACGCATCTCGTGTCGGTGTTCGCCCACCGTGCCCGATTGGTGCTCGGTCAACTCGCTGTCGCCGAGAAAAGCAATGAAATTCCCTGCGTACGTGCCCTGCTCACGCTGCTGCCGGGTAGCTTGCGGTGGCTGGTCACCGTGGATGCGATGCATACCCAGGTCGTCACCGCGAAGTTGATCTGCGCCACCTTGAAGTCGCACTACCTGATGATCGTCAAGTCCAACCAAGCCAAAATACTTGCGCGTATCACCGCGCTGCCCTGGGCCGAGGTGCCCGCAGCCGCTACCGACGACTCCCGCGGCCACGGCCGTGTCGAGACCCGCACCCTGCAAATCATCACCGCTGCACGAGGAATCGGCTTCCCCTACGCAAAACAAATCATCCGGATCACTCGTGAACGCTTGATCACCGCCACCGACCAGCGCAGCGTGGAGGTGGTCTATGCCATCTGCAGCCTGCCGTTCGAGCACGCCCGCCCTACCGCGATCATGACCTGGATGCGTCAACACTGGGGAATCGAGAACAGCCTGCACTGGATACGCGACGTCACCTTCGACGAAGACCGTCAAAGGGCACATACCGGAAACGGCGCACAGGTCCTAGCAACGCTACGCAACACCGCGATCAATCTGCACCGCCTCAACGGCGCCGACAACATCGCCGAAGCCTGCCGGATCACCGCTTTGACCGCCAACCGCCGCCTAGACCTCCTCAATCCACAATTCCCCAGCTCACAAGCCTACTAATCAACAACGCCGGAGCCCTGGGCACCCACCGGGCCGCGCGTCAGGTCACGATCCCGGGGTGACAGCCGGCCCGACGTGCCATCGAGGGGCGATGGCAGATAGAACACCCAACCGGGTGCCGAGACTCCCGCCGCGGGTGCGCCGGCAAGCACACCAAACCGGCGACAGCGCCGACCGACCCGACGTCTAGCAGCCCTTCAGACGCGGCGCCAGGTAGTCGGCGACCTTGGCGATCCCGATCCGCTCCTGGGTCATGGCATCACGCTCACGCACGGTGACGGCGTCGTCCTCGAGGGAGTCGAAGTCCACCGTCACACAGAACGGGGTGCCGATCTCGTCTTGGCGCCGGTAGCGTCGCCCAATGGCACCGGCATCGTCGAAATCGATGTTCCAGTACTTGCGCAGCTCGGCGGCCAAATCCCGCGCCTTGGGGCTCAGGTCGGCGTGCCGTGACAACGGCAGCACCGCTGCCTTGACCGGCGCCAGCCTCGGGTCCAGCCGCAGCACGGTTCTCTTGTCGACCCCGCCCTTGGCGTTCCGAGCTTCGTCCTCGGTGTAGGCGTCGATCAGGAATGCCATGAACGAACGGGTCAGCCCCGCTGCCGGCTCGATGACGTAGGGCGTGTAGCGAACGTCTTCGACCTGGTCGTAGAACGACAGTTCAGTACCGGAATGCTTGGAGTGGGTGGACAAGTCGAAGTCGGTCCGGTTGGCGACACCCTCCAGCTCTCCCCATGGATTGCCGACGAAGCCGAACTTGTATTCGATGTCGACAGTGCGGTCGGAGTAGTGCGACAACTTCTCCTTGGGGTGTTCGAATAGCCGCAGGTTCTCGGCATCAATGCCGAGGTCGACGTACCACTGCAATCTGGTGTCGATCCAGTACTGATGCCATTCCTTGGCCGTGGACGGCTCGACGAAGAACTCCATCTCCATCTGTTCGAACTCGCGGGTGCGGAAGATGAAGTTGCCCGGGGTGATCTCGTTGCGGAAGCTCTTGCCGATCTGACCGATGCCAAACGGCGGCTTCTTACGCGACGTGGTCAGCACGTTGGCGAAGTTGACGAAGATGCCCTGCGCCGTTTCCGGACGCAAGTAATGCAACCCCTCCTCGGTTTCGATGGGGCCGAGGTAGGTCTTGAGCATCATGTTGAATTCGCGTGGTTCGGTCCACTGGCCGGGCTCGCCGGTTTCGGGATCGCGAATGTCAGCGAGCCCGTTCGGCGGCGGCTGACCGTGTTTTGCCTCGTAGGCCTCGATGAGATGGTCGGCCCGGTATCGCTTGTGGGTGATCAGCGACTCCACCAGTGGATCGTGGAAGACCTCAACGTGGCCCGATGCCACCCAGACCTCGCGCGGCAGGATGATCGACGAGTCGAGTCCGACCACGTCGTCGCGGCCGGTAACCACCGACCGCCACCATTGCCGTTTGATGTTCTCCTTGAGTTCGACCCCCAGCGGACCGTAGTCCCACGCAGACTTCGTACCGCCGTAGATCTCGCCGGACGGATAGACCAAGCCTCGCCGTTTTGCCAGGTTCACCACGGTGTCAATGACAGACGCCACGGGGCAACCCACTCCCTTCCCGATTGGGCAAACTCGTGCGCCGGTAAGCCACCGCGCACAAAACCTCAGCCATGGTAGCGATCGGCACGGCGGTCTTTGACATGCATCATCATGCATGTGACAGTGGAAGTCAGCCGCACGCCGCTTCGGCGGCAGTCCGGCCCGGTCCGATTATGTGCTCTCCTCGAGGCGGTGACTCAATACATGGCGACGTCGCCCTCACCTTCGACGGCCGCCCACGACGACTTCGTTTCCCGTCACGAGCACGATGTTGGCGACTTCGCCGAGCATCCCGCGTTTCCCGCACCGCCGCCGCGAGAAATCCTCGAGGGCGCCGGCGAGCTACTGCGCGCTCTGGCCGCACCCGTGCGAATCGCCATCGTGCTGCAGCTGCGTGAAGCCCAGCGCTGCGTTCACGAACTGGTTGATGCATTGGGCGTACCACAACCACTGGTCAGCCAACATTTGAAGATCCTCAAGGCCGCCGGCGTGGTGACCGGCGAACGGTCCGGCCGCGAGGTGCTCTATCGGCTTGTCGATCAGCACCTGGCGCACATCGTCGTGGATGCGGTCGCCCACGCCGGTGAGGATTCGGCATGACCGGCACAAGCGTGCGTTCAACCCGGCAGCGAGCGGCGATTTCGACATTGCTCGAAACAGTCGATGACTTCCGTTCCGCCCAAGAACTGCACGACGAACTGCGCCGTCGCGGCGAGAACATTGGCCTGACCACCGTCTATCGGACCCTGCAATCGATGGCATCCGCTGGAACGGTCGACACGCTGCGCACCGACACCGGTGAATCGGTCTACCGGCGGTGCTCGCAGCACCATCACCACCATCTGGTGTGCCGCAGCTGCGGGTCCACCATCGAGGTAGCCGACCATGAAGTCGAGACCTGGGCTGCCAACGTGGCCGCCCGGCACGGCTTCTCCGACGTCAGCCACACCATCGAGATCTTCGGCACCTGCTCAGATTGCCGCCGGCCCGGGGCCGCGGCGCTGCGCTAGGAAGTCAGCTTGCCGCGGATCTGGCCCCCACTGTCTAGGACCAGCAGAATCAGGGTTCGCAGCGCGTTGTCGGTCAGGCCGGCGCCGGGGAAGTTGTAGCGCAGCATCACGTCCACGGTCTTCGGGAGCGTCTTCGCCGAACCCTTCCCGGCGTTGCGCTGCACGGCCTTGTCGGCGACCTTCTCAACCGTGGTGACGGCGCCGAAGTTGGTGTCGCGCGCCTGGTTGGCCAGTAGATCGCTGATCTTCTTGGTCAGCGGCAGATCCCAGGCCAATATCTGAGTCAGCGATACCAAATCAAGATCCTCGGCGATGTTGACCACTCGCAGCGAGGCGAACGTACCGTCGTGGCGCACCGTCAGCGCGCCGTCGGGTTCCTCCTCGACGGGGAGAACGTCGCGAAGTATCGATGCCAGCCGATCCTGCAGGGAGGGCACTAGGCGCTCCCGAACCGTCGATTGCGGGAGGCATATTCCTCGCACGCCGCCCACAGGTCGCGCCGGTCGTAGTCGGGCCACAACTTGTCTTGGAAGATGTACTCGGCGTATGCCGATTGCCAGAGCATGAAATTGCTGGAGCGCTGCTCCCCGAGGTCCGCAGAAAGAGGTCGACGTCGGGGATGTCGGGTCGCTGCATGTGACGGGCGATGGTGGACTCGGTGATCCGCTCCGGGTTCAATCTGCCCGCGGCGACTTCGCGGGCGATGTCTCGAGTAGCTTCGGCGATTTCGGTGCGGCCACCGTAGTTGACGCAATAGTTGATGGTGATGACGTCGTTGTTGTTGGTCATTGCTTCGGCTACCGCCAGTTCGTTGATGACGCTGCGCCACAGCCGCGGCCGCGAACCCACCCAGCGGATCCGAACACCCATTTGATTGAGGACGTCGCGGCGTCGCCGTACGACGTCGCGATTGAAGCCCATCAGGAAGCGGACTTCCTCGGCGGAGCGCTTCCAGTTCTCGGTGGAAAAGGCGTAGAGGCTTAGCCACTTGATCCCAAGTTCGACCGCACCGCAGGCGATGTCGATCACCACCGCCTCGCCCATCTTGTGCCCCTCGGTGCGGCGCAGCCCACGTTCGGTGGCCCACCGCCCATTGCCGTCCATCACGATGGCGACGTGGTTGGGTAACCGATCGGCCGGAATCCGTGGCGCGGCCGTTTTGGAGATGTGCTGCGGCGGCCGGCGCGGACCGCCGTCGGGCGACGGCGGCAGCTCCGGGAAAACGACCGGCCAACTCGACGTATCGGGAAAGGTCGGATAGTCGTCCGGCGCCTGAGGCAGCTGTGGGAAGTCGGCGGACTTCAGTCGCCGGGCGCTCTTAGCCACATTCACTATCCTGCCCGATCAACGCAGCGCGACGTTCGGCAACCGATCGGTCAGCCTGGTAGAACCGCTCCACCAGCGGCAACGTCTTGAGCTGGCGTTCCAGATGCCATTGCAGGTGCGCGGCCACCAACCCGCTGACGTAGCTGCGGTGTGATTGCGGCGCCCCCTGGGCGGCCTCCCAGTCGCCGTCATGCAGCGCGGACATCAGGTCCAGCACGCCCAGCGGCGGTGTCGTCGAGCCAGCCGGACGGCAATGCGGGCAGACGCTGCCCCCGGCCGCGATGTGAAAGGCCCGATGTGGACCGGGCGTGGCGCAGCGGGCACATTCGGTCAGCGCCGGCGCCCAGCCTGCGATGCCCATGGCACGCAGCAGGTAGGCATCCAACAGCAGATCGCGAGGCCGGCTGCCGTCAGCCACCGCCCGCAACGCACCCACCGTCAGGCGGTGCAGGGCCGGGGCGGGCGCACGCTCCTCCCCGGCGAGGCGTTCGGCGGTTTCCAGCATCGCGCAGCCGCAGGTGTACCTGCCGTAGTCGTTGACGATGTCGGCGGCAAAGGCGTCGATGGATACGACCTGGGTGACGATGTCGAGGTTGCGACCGGGGTGCAATTGCGCATCGATGTGCGCGAACGGCTCGAGTCTGGAACCGAATTTGCTGCGGGTACGCCGCACACCTTTGGCCACCGCTCGCACCAGCCCGTGGTCGCGGGTCAACAGGGTGACGATCCGGTCGGCTTCACCGAGCTTGTGCTGGCGCAGCACAACAGCCCGGTCTCGATACAGCCGCATCACAATAGTTTCGCACCCCACCGCGACATCGCCGGTATCCGCGCCGATAGTCTCGTACCCCGTGGTTGGCGCTTCTGGGTTCGCTTCCGGGGCCGTTTCCGGGTCCGGCGGCCCGCGCCTGCCTACCCTCACCGACCTGCTCTACCAACTGGCCTCCGGTTCGGTGACCTCCGTTGAGCTGACGCGCAGGTCCCTGCGCGAGATCGAGGTGAGCCAGTCCACCCTGAACGCGTTTCGGATGGTGCTTACCGAGTCCGCGCTGGCCGATGCCGCGGCCGCGGACCGGCGGCGGGCCGCCGGGGATGCCGCGCCGCTGCTGGGCATCCCGATCGCGGTCAAGGACGACGTCGACGTTGCCGGTGTGCCGACCGCGTTCGGCACCCAGGGATACGTCCGGCCAGCCGCCCACGACAGTGAGGTTGTTCGCCGTCTGAAGGCGGCCGGCGCGGTGATCATCGGCAAGACCAATACCTGCGAATTAGGCCAGTGGCCATTCACCAGTGGTCCCGGATTCGGGCACACCCGCAACCCGTGGGCACGGCGGCACACACCGGGCGGCTCATCGGGTGGTAGTGCGGCGGCGGTGGCCGCGGGCCTGGTCACTGCTGCGATCGGCTCTGACGGCGCCGGAAGCATCCGCGTTCCCGCAGCCTGGACCCACTTGGTGGGCATCAAGCCGCAACGCGGTCGCATCTCGACCTGGCCGTGGCCCGAGACGTTCAACGGCATCACGGTCAACGGCGTGCTGGCCAGAACGGTTGCCGACGCCGCCCTGGTACTGGACGCGGCGTCGGGCAACGTCGAGGGTGATCTGCACAAGCCGGCACCTTTGACGGCATCCGACTACGTCAGTATAGCACCCGGGCCATTGAAGATCGCAATGTCAACCCGGTTCCCTTACACGGGTTTTCGAGCAAAGCTGCATCCGGAGATCCTGGCTTCGACGCGGCGAGTGGGCGAACAGCTCCAACTGCTCGGCCACACCGTGGAGCGGGGCAACCCCGACTACGGCCTGCGGCTGTCGTGGGACTTTCTCGCCCGCTCCACCGCAGGTCTGTGGGAATGGGCGGAGTGCCTGGGCAACGGTGTCACGCTGGACCCCCGCACGGTGACCAATATGCGCGCGGGGCACGCGCTTTCGCAGGCCATTTTGCGCAACGCGCGCCACCACGAAGCGGCCGCCCAACGGCGGGTGGGATCGATCTTCGACATCGTCGATGTGGTTTTGGCACCGACGACCGCACAGCCACCGCCGCTGGCCCGCGCGTTCGACGATATGGGCGGGTTGGCCACCGATCGCGCCATCATTGCCGCATGCCCGTTGACCTGGCCGTGGAATCTGCTGGGCTGGCCCTCGATCAACGTGCCCGCGGGGTTCACCGTCGACGGTCTGCCGATCGGGGTTCAGTTGATGGGACCGGCCGAGAGCGAAGGCCTGCTCATCTCGCTGGCCGCCGAGTTGGAAGCGGTCAGCGGCTGGGCGACCAAGCAACCGAAGGTGTGGTGGAACACCGGGACCAGCACTCCCCCAATCCACAGTGTCCGGCCGCCGCGGCGCTAGAAACCAAGTCGGCCCAGCTGTTTGGGATCGCGCTGCCAGTTCTTGGCGACCTTGACGCGCAAGTCGAGGTAGATCTTTGTGCCTAGCAACTTCTCGATCTGACTTCGCGCCGCGGTGCCCACTTCACGCAACCGGGCACCGCCTTTGCCGATGATGATCCCCTTTTGGCTGTCCCGCTCGACATACAGCACGGCGTGGACGTCGATCAGGTCTTCCCGCCCTTCCCGCGGACTGACCTCGTCGATCACCACCGCCAGCGAATGCGGCAATTCGTCGTGCACGCCCTCGAGAGCCGCCTCACGAATCAGCTCGGCCATCAAAACCTCTTCGGGCTCATCGGTCAGCTCGCCGTCGGGGTAGTAGGCCGGCCCCTGCGGCAATGTGCGGGCAAGCACGTCGATCAACACCTCGATCTGGGCGCCGGTCACCGCCGATACCGGAACGATCTCCGCGGAGTTTGTCACCAATTCGCTGACCGCGACCAGCTGCGCGGCCACTTGGTCCTTGGGCACTTTGTCGATCTTGGTGACGATGACAACCAACTTCACCTTGGGCGCGGTGGCAGCGATCTGCTCGATGATCCAGCGGTCGCCCGGGCCGATCGATTCGTCAGCCGGGATGCACAGCCCAATCACGTCGACCTCGGAGTACGTGTCGCGCACCAAGTCGTTGAGCCGCTTGCCCAGCAGAGTCCGCGGCCGGTGCAGCCCCGGGGTGTCGACCAGGATGATCTGAAAGCTCTCTCGATGGACAATCCCGCGAATCGTATGCCGAGTGGTCTGCGGCCGCATCGAGGTAATCGCCACTTTGGCGCCAACCAGGGCATTGGTCAGCGTCGACTTGCCGGTGTTCGGTCGGCCGACCAAACACACGAAGCCGGAATGGAATTCAGAAGTCATAACAGGGTTCCCCAGAACTATCGGTCATCATCAAGGCAATCGGCGACAACTCGGGTGGCACCGTGAGTGTCGACAGGCCCACGGGCACAGCCACATAGGTGCGGTCGTCGACATCGCGCAGGGCGGCACCGCTGTCGGCCTCGGCGCGCGCCAGCGTCACCAGCGTGACGTCTCGCGCATCCAGCGGCTCAGCCATCGGCACCGGTTTCCGCGGCGCCATCGCCCGCGCCGTCGGTCTCTTCGGTTTCCATCGGACTTACCAACACGGTGCCGATCCTTACCCGGCCCCGGTGGTCGGGGCCGCCCTCGGCACGCAGGCGCAGGCCGTGGAATATCACCTCAGCGCCTGGCAGGGGAACCCGGCCCAGCTCCAGAGCCAGCAGGCCACCTACGGTGTCGACATCGAGATCGCCGTCGAACTCGATCCCGTACAACTCCCCCACATCCTCGATCGGCAGTCGCGCCGATACGCGAAATCGTTTGTCGCCCAGAGCCTCTACGGGCGCCGTCTCAGCTTCGTCGTACTCGTCGGCGATCTCACCGACGATCTCCTCGAGCACGTCTTCGATGCTCACCAATCCCGCTATGGCCCCGTATTCGTCGACCAGCAGCGCCATGTGATTGCGGTCATGCTGCATTTCGCGCAACAAGGCATCCAGCGGTTTGGAGTCCGGCACGAACACCGCGGGACGCATGAGGTCTGATACGTCAATCTTGCGCCCCTGGTCGGGCGCGCAGAATGTCTGCCGCACAAGGTCTTTGAGATACACCACGCCAAGAATGTCATCAACGTTCTCGCCGACCACCGGAATACGGGAGTGTCCGCTTCGTACCGCCAGGGTCATCGCCTGGCTGGGCGACTTGTCACCTTCGATCCACACCATCTCGGTGCGCGGCACCATCACCTCCCGCGCCGGGGTGTCACCAAGCTCGAAGACCGATTCGATCATCCGGCGCTCGTCTGCGGCAACCACACCGCGCTGCTGCGCCAGGTCGACGACTTCGCGCAACTCAACCTCGGATGCAAACGGCCCATTACGGAAACCCCGGCCCGGGGTCAGCGCGTTGCCCAAGAGCACCAGAAGCCGGCTGATCGGCATCAGCAACCACGAAATCACCTGCAACGGAACAGCGGTACCCAGCGAGATGGAATACGCATTCTGGCGCCCCAACGTGCGCGGACCCACCCCGATGACGACGAAGCTGGTCACCACCATGATGGCCGCCGCGAGGAACAATCCCCCGTTCATGCTGAGGTTGTGCCGGAAGAACACCACCAGAAGCGCGGTCGCGGTGATCTCACACACGATGCGCAGCAACACGACCAGGTTGATGTAGCGCGGTCGATCTTCCATCACCTTGGACAGGGCCACCGCACCGGGGCGTGCCTCCCGCACCAGTTCCTGCACCCGGGCCAGTGACACCGTGCTGATAGCGGCATCAATGGCGGCGAACAATCCGCCCAGACCGACCAATGCGATCGCACCGAGCAGCTGAGGCAGACCTTTCACGGCTCGTCGAAATATCTTGACTTGTCCAGCAGGCGGCGATCCCGTTCGTCCTGACGGTCCTGCTGGTAGGCCTGCACCTGCTCGGCCACCCACTCTTCGAGCAACCGATCCTGCAGGGCGAACATCTCCTTCTCCTCGTCTGGCTCACCGTGGTCGTAGCCGAGTAGATGCAGCACGCCGTGGATCGTCAGCAGCGCCAGCTCATGGCCCAGGCTGTGACCGGCCGCGGCCGCCTGTTCGGCGGCAAACTCCGGGCACAGCACGATATCGCCGAGCATCGCCGGGCCGGGCTCGGGGGCATCGGGGCGGCCGCCGGGCTCCAGCTCGTCCATGGGAAAGCTCATCACGTCTGTCGGCCCGGGAAGATCCATCCAGCACATATGCAAGTCGGCCATCGCGGCGGTATCCAGCAGCACCATCGACAGCTCGGCGCCCGGATTTACGTCCATCTTGCCGATCACGAATCGTGCCACGCTGACGAGTTCTGTCTCGGAGACGTCGATGCCCGACTCGTTGGATACCTCGATGCTCATAAGATGCTCACCGCACCATCATCGACGATTGCGGGTGCCCGACGCCCGCCGAGCCGCCCGGTTCATCCCCGAGCCCGGCTCCTCGTATCGCGCATACGCGTCGACGATCTCCGAGACCAGGCGATGGCGCACCACATCCGCGCTGGTCAGTTCGGCGATGTGAATGTCGTCGATATCGTCGAGGATGTCGACCGCCGCGCGCAGCCCAGACCTGGCGCCGCCCGGAAGGTCAACCTGGGTGACATCCCCGGTGACGACGACTTTGGATCCGAAACCCAGGCGGGTCAGGAACATCTTCATCTGCTCGGCAGTGGTGTTCTGCGCCTCGTCGAGGACGATGAAGGCGTCGTTCAAGGTCCTACCGCGCATATACGCCAGCGGCGCCACCTCGATGACGCCCGCCGACATCAGCTTCGCGATCAGCTCGGGATCCATCATGTCGTACAAAGCGTCATACAGCGGCCGCAGGTACGGGTCGATCTTTTCGCTCAGCGTGCCCGGCAGGAAGCCAAGGCGCTCACCGGCTTCCACGGCGGGACGGGTCAGGATGATGCGGTTGACCTGCTTGGTCTGCAGCGCATGGACCGCCTTGGCCATGGCCAGGTAGGTCTTTCCGGTGCCGGCCGGGCCGATCCCGAAGACGATGGTGTTGGCGTCGATGGCGTCGACATACCGCTTCTGGTTGAGCGTCTTGGGCCGGATCGTCTTTCCCCGGCGGGACAGAATGTCGAGAGTCAGCACCTCGGCCGGCGACTCGTTGCCGGCACCGACCAGCATCGCCACGCTGTGGCGCACCACCTCGGGAGTCAACGGCTGCCCATTGGCGACGATCGCCACCAGCTCGGAGACGGCCCGCTCGGCGATGGCGACGTCGGCAGACTCGCCCGCCAGGGTGACCGTGTTGCCGCGCACGTGCAGGCTGGCGGTCAAGGTGCGTTCGAGTGCCCTCAAATTCTCGTCGGCCGAGCCGAGCAAGCCCACAACCAGGTCGGGCGGAACGTCGATGCTGCTGCGTACCTGAGGGTCGGCCGGTCGGGCTCCAACTGCGTCAGCAGCGCGGGTCTCGCGGGGCGTCACGTGGCTTCCGATGCCTGCTTTCTGGCCTATCGAAGTGGAGGGTGGGCGGGTGTGCTGAATTCACAGTCTAGCGCCGGTCGCGACGGCGTTCGAATGATTCGATGCCCGCCAGCAGGATGTCCAGTGCCCGTTCGAAGTCAGCCGCCGGTGTGGACCGTTGGCTGGCTTGCGCCAACGCGGCGATGTGCGGATGCTCGGCGCCGGCCAGACCGCCGATCCGCGCCGCGACGGCCACCTGCTCCTTTTCCCGTCCGGTTCCGGCCAGCGGGCCGGCCAACTCCGCCTGCGCACTGCCCATGACCAATCCGAGCACCCCCCGAAAACTCGCCAACAGATCTGCATCGCCCACCCCGCTGCGCCCGAGCGCGGCGATCAACCGGTCCGCGACCATATAGCTGGACGCCGATACGGTACGGCGGGTCAGCACCAGCGAGATGGCGTTGGGATGCTGGCGCATCGTCTCCCACATCGCTGTTGCGATCGCGTGTACGTCAGCGCGCCAATCATCGGTGGGTGCGGGGACTTTGACGTCTGCGACTACCGCGTCTGCCACCAGCGCTTCGAGTTCGCGCCGATCCCTGACGTAGTTGTACAGCGTCATCGGACCAGTGCCCAGAGCCGCGGCCAGCGAGCGCATGCTCAGCCCGCTGAGCCCGTCTTGGTCGACGATGGCCAGTGCCGCACTGGCGATGTCGGAAACCGTGAAGCGTGCTCGCACGTCGCCCTCCCAAACCGTTGACAGGTACATCGTACGTAAGGTAAACACGTACAACGTACGTATGGAGGTCACGCCATGGTTTCAACGTTAGGCACCGCCTTTGAATCGCGGGGCACCCGCTGCGCGGCTTGGTTCACCCGCCCCGCGGGGCCGGGCCCGTATCCGCTGGTCGTGCTCGCCCACGGGTTGGGCGCCAACCACACCATGGCCCTGGCCCGATATGAGCGGCACTTCGCCGCCGCCGGCATCGCCACTCTCGCGTTTGACTACCGGAATCTCGGCGCATCCGGTGGCACGCCGCGACAACGACTCAGCCTGCGTCGGCACCGCCAAGACATCGCCGCGGCGCTGGAGTTCGCCCGCTCGCTGCCCGACGTCGACGCGAGTCGCGTAGCGCTATGGGGCACCAGCCTCGGCGCGATGCATGTGCTGCTGATCGCGGCCCGCCGCCGGGACCTTTGCGCGGTCGTCGTGCAATGCCCCATCGTGGACGGCCCGGCAACGCTGCGCCGGCTAGGGCTGGCGGCGACGCTGCGGGCCGGGCCGGCAATTGTCGAAGATGCCCTGCGCTGCGCCGCCGGCCTGCGGCGGCGATACATCCCCATAGTCGGACCGCCGGGCAGTCTGGCGGCGGTGACGGCGGCCGGCGCCCTGCAGGGCTGGCGCTCCACCGTCGACCCGGGAGGGTCCTTCGATAACCGCATCGCCGCGTCAAATCTCCTCGGCATCGGCGTCACCAGCACCAAACGGGCGGCCCTCCAGATCAGCGCGCCGCTACTGGTGTGCGTTTCCCGCCGGGAGACACTGATGGATCCGCGTCATGCCGAGGTCGTGGCCGGGCGGGCGCCGCGCGGCATCGCGCGCCACTACGACGGTGACCATTTCGAGATTTATCATCGACCCCTTGTCGACAGCTTGCTTGCCGACCAGACCGCCTTCTTACGGGAGCATCTCCATGTCGAAGACACGTAACATTCTGCACAACAACGATATTCGATTCGTCGAATTCGCCTCCGGCCTGTCGGCGGCCGAGTGGGGCACCCCAAGCCTGTGCGGCGAATGGAGCAACCACGACGTACTTGCCCACCTGGTGATCGGATATCGGGCCTCATTGCGCATGTTGGCGGCCGACCTGGTCAGCCAGCGCGGTTCATTCGACCGCGCCAACGCCGCGCTCGCCATCGACCTAGCACGGCGACACAATCCGGATGAGTTGATCGCCGAATTCGCCGAGCTCGCGGTCCACCCACGCGGGATCGGACAGGTATTCCCTCGGCGACTCTTGCTGGGCGATCACGTGATTCACGAACTTGACATCGCGTTTGCGTTGGACCGAACCCCCACCGTCGGCATCGACGCCCTGGTCGCCGTGCTGAATACCCAAGTGCGGGTTCCGAACCCGTTCGTACCGGCGGCGCAACGGGCACGCGGACTGAGTCTGCGCGCTCACGATGTCGATTGGACCAGCGGCGAAGGCGATTGGGCGGTGACAGGCGGCGCCGCCCAGTTGGCTTCGGCACTGGCCGGTCGCCCATGGGCACTCGATCAGCTCAGCGGCAAGGGCGTCGACACGCTGCGAACACGAATGCTACTGCACTAGCGCAGCATTGGCCGCCAGAGGATCACAGGCTCGCAGCACTATCCCAGCGCTCGGTGAGCACGCCGAGCGCCCCCAGCGCCACCGCCGCTGCGGTCGACGTCCGCAGCACCGTCGGGCCCAGCCGAACCGAAACCGCTCCGGCGCCTGCTAATGCGTCCATCTCCTCGGGCGCAATTCCGCCTTCGGGACCGACCACGAGAACCAACGATTTGGCTTGTGCCACAGCAGTATCGACGAGCCGATCGGTTGCCGATTCATGCAATGCCAATACCATCGCACCCGCTTGCGCCTCAGCGGTGATTCGCCGTATCAGCGCCGCCGTGGATAGCACCCCCTCGACAGGTGGGATGTGCGCGCAGCGGGACTGCCGGGCCGCGGAGCGCACGGCCGAGCGCCAGCGGCGCAGCCCCTTGTCGGCCCGGGCTCCTCCCCAGTTGGCCACGCAACGTGCGGCTTGCCAGGCCAGGAATGCGTCCGCACCGGCCTCGGTCGCCAATTCGACCGCCAATTCCGAACGTTCGGATTTGGGCAATGCCTGCACCACGGTGACCGCCGGACGCACCGGAGCCACGCTCCAGCGCTGCAGCACCCGTGCCGTCAACCCGTCCCGCGCTGCGTGCTCGACCACGCAGCGGGCCAGTTCGCCGGCGCCGTCCCCGAGGACCAGCTGCTCACCGGGACGGATCCGCCGCACCGTGGCCGCGTGAAAGCCTTCGTCGCCGTCCAGTGCGGCCAGCTCTCCCGCCTCCGGCACTGTGTCGACATAGAACAGCGTTGCCACCATCTCCGGGCCCCGGCGACCTGAATCCGCGTCAGCGCCCGGAGAAGGTTTCGCGAAGCTTGCTGAACAACCCGCCGCCGGCGGCATGCGACGAGCGAACCTCGGCGACGTCACGGCCACGGCGGTTCTTCAGCTCACGCAACAGTTCGGTGTCGCGGTGGTCCAGCCTGACCGGAACCATTACGTCGACGTGCACATGCAAATCGCCGCGCGCACTGGACCGCAGGTGCGGCATTCCGTGGCCGCGCAGCGTGATCACCGCGGCCGGTTGGGTGCCGGGCGGGATCACAATCTCGCTGGGCCCGTCCAGGATCGCGTCCAACGTCACGGTGACCCCAAGCGCCGCATCGACCATCGGCACCGAAACCGTGCAGTGCAAGTCGTCACCTTCGCGCACGAAGATGTCGTGGGCCTGCTCATGAACCTCGACGTACAGGTCGCCCGACGGGCCTCCCCCGGGCCCGACCTCCCCCTGGGCGGCGAGCCGGACGCGCATGCCGTCGCCGACAC
This sequence comes from Mycobacterium liflandii, assembly GCF_022354805.1. NCBI lineage: Bacteria > Bacillati > Actinomycetota > Actinomycetes > Mycobacteriales > Mycobacteriaceae > Mycobacterium > Mycobacterium liflandii. The sequence goes on from NZ_CP023138.1 coordinate 4,718,540, forward strand.
CGGCAGGAATCTTGACGCTGATCTCGCGGCGGGCCCGCACCCGGCCGTCACCCATGCACTGGTGGCACGGGTCGGGAATGACCACCCCGACGCCGCGACAGGTGGGACATGGCCGCGACGTCAGCATTTGGCCGAGCAGCGAACGCTGGACGGTCTGTACTTCCCCGCGGCCGCCGCAGGTGTCACACGGAATCGGCGCGGAGTCGCCGTTGGTGCCCTTGCCCTGGCAGCGATCACAGAGCACCGCGGTATCGACGGTCACCTGCTTGGTGACACCGGTCGCGCACTCCTCGAGATCCAGCCGCATCCGCAGCAGCGAATCCGAGCCCGGACGAACCCGACCAATCGGACCTCGCGATGCCGAGCCGCCACCGAAGAACGCCTCGAACACATCGCCCAGCCCGCCGAAGCCGGAAAAGCCGTTGGCCGCCGCGCCGGCACCTTCCAGCGGGTCACCGCCCAGATCGACGATCCGGCGTTTCTCCGGATCGCTGAGCACCTCGTAGGCGACGCTGATCTCCTTGAACTTGGCCTGCGCCGCCTCATCGGGGTTGACATCGGGATGCAGTTCGCGCGCCAACTTGCGATAGGCGCGTTTGATTTCTGCATCACTAGCGCCCTTGCTCACGCCGAGCAGGCCGTAGTAGTCGCGTGCCACGGTTGACTCTTTCCTATGCGAGGTCTTATGCCGCTGCTACGCGGCTGTCCACAAATTCTGTAGCGAGTGCGCGGTCATCGAGCACCCAGCACTTCGCCGATATACAGGGCAACCGCGGCAACACTGGCGATAGTTCCCGGATAGTCCATGCGGGTGGGCCCCAGCACACCCATCCCGCCGTACACCGTGTCATTGCTGCCATAGGCGGTGGACACCATCGAGGTGCCGACGATCTGCTCGGCCTCGGTTTCGTGGCCGATTCGCACCGTCACCTTGCCGGCTTCCTGCTGTGCCGCCAGTAGCCGCAGCACCACAACCTGCTCTTCGAGGGCCTCGAGGATGGAGCGCAGCGCCCCCCCGAAGTCCGTGGCGTTGCGGGTCAGGTTCGCGGTGCCGCCCATCAGCAACCGCTCCTCGGTGTGTTCCACCAGCGACTCCAGCAAGACCGTCGCCGACCGGCCCACCGCGTCGCCCAAGCCGCCGGCGCCGCTGAGTTGCCCGGCGAGGTCGGCGACCGCAACCGATGCCGCCGCCAGTTTCTTGCCCTCCAGCGCCTGCCCCAGCAGCTCGCGCAGTTGCGATAGTTGGTGGTCATCGATGACGTCGCCGAGCTCGACGATGCGCTGATCCACCCGCCCGGAGTCGGTGATGACCACCATCAGCAGCCGGGCCGGGGTCAGCGCGATCACTTCCAGATGGCGAACCTTTGAGGTCGACAGGGTCGGGTACTGCACGACGGCAACCTGGCGGGTCAGCTGCGCCAGCAGCCGTACCGCACGGCGCAGCACATCATCGAGGTCGACCCCGGATTCCAGAAAGCCCTGGATGGCCCGCCGTTCGACCATCGACAGGGGCTTGACATCGTCGAGGCGGTCCACGAACTCGCGGTAGCCCTTCTCGGTGGGCACCCGGCCCGAGCTGGTGTGTGGCTGGGCGATGTAGCCCTCCGCCTCCAGCACTGCCATGTCGTTGCGTATGGTGGCGCTCGAGACACCGAGGTTGTGCCGCTCGACCAGCGATTTCGAACCGATCGGCTCGTGGGTGGCAACGAAGTCGGCGACGATGGCCCGCAGCACCTCGAAGCGGCGCTCGTCAGCAGTTCCCATCGACTTCTCACCTCCTTGCAGCTAGCCGGCCGCGTTCATATTACGGTCTCACCAGTGGCTGACCGCCGACCCGCACAATCGCCGGGCGGCCGATGGCCTACCGCGCCCTGCAGTGCAGATCTGTGCGTCGTTGCGAACCTCCGGTGCGGCGCAGGCCAGATCGGAGTTTCGCAACCAGTCCATGGAGACTTCAATTCCATCGGACTTGTTGCGACTAGCCTATTTCGCATGATCCTGTCCGGCATAAACAACGCGTCAGGGACGATCCGCCCATGATTTTCAAGGGCGTGCGGGAAGGCAAGCCATATCCCGAACATGGACTGTCGTATCGGGATTGGTCCCAGATTCCGCCACAGCAGATACGGCTCGACGAATTGGTCACAACCACCACCGTGCTCGCGTTGGATCGCTTGCTGTCCGAGGACTCGACGTTCTATGGCGACTTATTCCCTCATGCGGTGCGGTGCGGTGGCGGGGCGTCATCTACCTCGAGGACGGCTTACATCGAGCGGTCCGCGCGGCGCTGCGTAACCGCACCGTGCTGCACGCGCGGGTGTTCGACATGGACATACCGCCGGGCGGTCTGAGGTAGCCACGCCGGCAGCGGGGCTCAGGTCGGTTTGGTCACATTTTCGTGCCCCCGGGGGTCATACCCAATAACGACCACCGACCCGTTAGGAGCCGCCATGTCCCGCCTTGTGGGGGTCAGCGACCACGACGCCGGCATAGCCGCCAAGATCGCGTTCTTCTTCACCAAGCGCAAGCTGGCAAGAATGGCCGGGCTCGCGACGGCCGACATGCTCGAACCGCTGCGGATGTATGCCCACATCCCCAGATTGCTCAACGCCTACGGCAGGCTGGAACAAGCCGAATCGAAACTGGATGTGCTCACTGCGCGGCACCGGGCCTTGGCCGAATTGAAGGCCGCGACCACGGTCGGCTGCCAATATTGCATCGACCTGGGTTCACAGATTGCCCGGGAGTTGGGAATCAGCGACCAGGAGCTCCTGGCGTTGGCCAACTACCGCGATGCTTCCTGCTTCTCCGAGGTCGACCGGTTGATCCTGGACTACGCCGCCGCGATAAGTCGCACTCCCGTCGCCGTGAGCGACGAGCTGTTCGCGGCTCTGCGCGCCCACTTCGACGCGGCTGCGCTGGTCGGGCTTACCCACATCATCACGCTGGGCAACCTGCGCGCCCGGTTCAACATCGCCCTGGGCATCGGGTCCTCGGGCTTCTCGTCCGACCGGGTCTGCGCACTGCCCGAGGGCGCCGGGCCAGCATGACCGATCCGGCATTGCTCGCGCGCTTCCAAGCGGCCAGGCCGCGGCTGGGTGCGCTGGCCTACCGGATGCTGGGCTCACTTGCCGACGCCGAGGACGTCGTTCAAGAGGCCTGGCTGCGGCTCAACGCCACCACAGACCGCCCCCAGGGCGCCCAGGAGCTAGTCAATCTCGATGCATGGCTGACCACCGTGGTGGCACGACTATGCCTGAACCTATTGCGGGATCGTCGCGGCCGGGGCCGAGAAGAGCTGGTCGGTCAGCTGCCGGATCCGATCGTGGATGGCGTCGCAGCGTTCGACCCCGAACACCACGCGATGCTGGCCGATGCGGTGGGCCTGGCGCTTTTTGTCGTGCTGGACACGCTGGCCCCGGCCGAGCGGTTGGCTTTCGTGCTGCATGACGTCTTCGCGGTCCCGTTTGACCAGATCGCACCCATCCTCGAGCGCACACTCGAGGCGACGCGCAAACTGGCCAGCCGGGCACGGCGCCGGATCGAGCGCGCGGAACCCTTTCCCGACCGCGACCTCTGCGCACAGCGTGAAGTCGTCGACGCGTTCTTTGCGGCCGGGCGCAGCGGCAACTTCGAGCGCCTGGTTTCGGTGCTACATCCGGACGTGGTGTTGCGCGGCGACTTCGGACCCAACACCCCGCGATTTCGAGCCCAGGGCGCGGCCACCGTGGCCAAGCTGGCCCGCAGCTACGCGGGCCCGGAGCGCACGGTGCTCAACGCCCTGGTCAACGGGGCCGCCGGCGCCGTCATCTCGATCTCCGAGCAGGCATCGGCGGTGATGGGATTTCTGGTGCGCAACGGACGCATCGCAGCGATCGACGTGCTGGCCGATCCGCAGCGAATCGCCACACTCGATATCAGCGGTCTGAGCGGGCCGGGCGGATAGCCAGTGCTGCGCCTGCGCTATCCGCCCGTGCGGCAGATCAGTGGCCCGCGGCCTGCAACAGCTGCATCGCCGAACTGCGTGACAGCACCCAGCTGCCTTGGTTGACGAACGTCACATTCTGGGTGATCGGCGCGGTGAACTTGGGTCCGCTGACGGACACGTCGGCGGTCGCGGCGCCGGCGGCAGCCGGTGCAATGTTGGCCACGGTGAGCGACAACGGCAGGTCCCCGTTCTTCGCCGCCTTCTTCAACTCGTGGTCGGCAAGGCGCGCCTCGGTCCCGCCAATGCCGCCCTCGACCAGACCGCTCTTGCTGGTGAACGAAACGTTGGGGTCAACGAGGCTGTTGAGCAAGCCGGTCAGCTCGGCGGCCGTCGAAACGTCGGTGGCCGGGGCCGGTGCCGGGTCCTGCGGCAGTGGCGCACCGAAGACGACTGGCTGCACCTGGTAGGAGGCCCCGGCGGCAGAGGTGACGACGGTCACCCCCGTGACCGCGGCTCCGATCGCGGCCGCCGCTGCCATACCCATGGTGATCGATTTCAGGGTCATGCTCTCCCCCTTGACTCATCTGTTCTGCGCATGTCGCGACTGTGGTCTCGTCTGTATTTCCCCGGTTCCGCCGCTTCCAAACTAACCGCGAATACCAGGGCTAGGGTGTGGCACACCTGTGTGCCGGCTATGAGAGTCGCCCACCCGGATGAGAGGTCGGGTCGCCAGGATATCGGTATGACCGCCGAAATCGTTAATGCCGACCATCGCCGGTCCATGTTGAGGCGTCTTCATGGTGAATCGCAAAAGGTTTCATCGACACGCGGCCTGTGTCCAGGGCTCCGGCGTTGTTGATTAGCAGGCTTGTGAGCTGGGGAATTGTGGATTGAGGAGGTCTAGGCGGCGGTTAGCGGTCAAAGCGGTGATCCGGCAGGCTTCGGCGATGTTGTCGGCGCCGTTGAGGCGGTGCAGATTGATCGCGGTGTTGCGTAGCGTTGCTAGGACCTGTGCGCCGTTTCCGGTATGTGCCCTTTGACGGTCTTCGTCGAAGGTGACGTCGCGTATCCAGTGCAGGCTGTTCTCGATTCCCCAGTGTTGACGCATCCAGGTCATGATCGCGGTAGGGCGGGCGTGCTCGAACGGCAGGCTGCAGATGGCATAGACCACCTCCACGCTGCGCTGGTCGGTGGCGGTGATCAAACGTTCACGAGTGATCCGGATGATTTGTTTTGCGTAGGGGAAGCCGATTCCTCGTGCAGCGGTGATGATTTGCAAGGTGCGGGTCTCGACACGGCCGTGGCCGCGGGAGTCATCGGTAGCGGCTGCGGGCACCTCGGCCCAGGGCAGCGCGGTGATACGCGCAAGTATTTTGGCTTGGTTGGACTTGACGATCATCAGGTAGTGCGACTTCAAGGTGGCGCAGATCAACTTCGCGGTGACGACCTGGGTATGCATCGCATCCACGGTGACCAGCCACCGCAAGCTACCCAGCAGCAGCGTGAGCAGGGCACGTACGCAGGGAATTTCATTGCTTTTCTCGGCGACAGCGAGTTGACCGAGCACCAATCGGGCACGGTGGGCGAACACCGACACGAAATGCGTGGCTGTCGCTTTGGCGCGTAAAGGCACCACGCAGCATCTTGCCGTCCAACGCGATCGGCACCAATCCACTGGGGTCGCTGCTGGCCACGTGTGCAGTGAAGTAACTGCCCATCCTGGCGTTGAGGTCGGCGGGGTCTAGCCGAGACAAAACAGCGCGGAAGGTCTTCTCACTGGGCCGCCGGAACCGGACCCCTAATTAGGCCAACACATCATCGGGAGCGGTGGCCGCCCATGTAGCAAAACCAGCATAGCCGCGCATCCCCGCGGCAGTGGCCAGAACCGCGATCGCCAACAAAGCCATCAGCGAATACCTCCGACCGCGTGGGTCCCTCGGGTCTGGCACCGAGACCAACACATCGAGAAACTCCGATCCGATGAGCTCGCTACGCTCACCAGGACTCCAGCGGTCGAACACCTCTGGAACCGACGACACAGGCAATACTGAAACGGTAGGCACGGGCAACTCCAGACCAACGACGAACAGTAACCAACTCGATCGTTCTCCAGAGAGCCCGTGCCTACACTCCGGCCCCAATAGCGCGGCACCAAAGATCATCAACCCAGCTCACAAGCCTGCTAATCAACAACGCCGGAGCCCTGGGCCTGTGTCGATGAAGTACTAGCTTTCGGCGAGCACCTCTTCATCGGTCAAAGCCGCGACGTCAAGATAGTGGCGGGCAATCACCGATAGCCGTTCCGGCGTACCGCGTGCCGCCTCCCGGTCTTGTAGGCGCTGCGCCAGGGCACCCACCGTTCTGGCCGCGAATAGGTCCGCGACCACGACGTGATCGATGTCCAGCCAGTCGCGGATCCGCGCGATCACGGCGGTGGCAAGCACCGAATCACCGCCCAGAGCAAAGAAATCGTCGTGCACGCCAATCGAGGCCTGATCGAGCACCTCGGCCACGATCTCGGCAAGCGCGGCCTCCACGTCGTTGCGTGGAGCCCGGTCTTCGGTTGTGCAGGCTTCGGGTTCCAGCAATGCGGTCACCGCTCGGCGGTCCAGCTTGCCGTTCGCGGTCAGCGGGAATCTTTCGAAAAATACCGTGCGGGTGGGCACCATGTAGCTCGGCAACAGATCCGCCAGTACGGCGGTGATATCGCCGACCGTATTGGGATCCGCCGCGACGGCGGCAACCAACTTGGGTGCGCTCGCACCGACTACGGCCGCAACGGCGTGACGCACTCCGGAAACGGCACGTAGCGCGTTCTCCACCTCGCCGAGCTCGACGCGGTATCCACGAATCTGCACCTGATGGTCGGCACGCCCCAGGAACTCGATGGTGCCATCGGGCCAATACCTGGCCATGTCACCGGTCTTGTACCAGCGGATCCCCTGGTGCTCTACGAAACGCTCCGCGGTGCGCTGCGGATCATTGCGGTATCGCGCAGCGACATTCGCGCCGCCGACCCACAACTCGCCGGCTACCCAGTCCAGGCAATCGCGGCCCGACGGCGACACAATGCGACAACGTACGTTGCGCAGCGGACGCCCGAACGGCACGGTCGCCCAGTGCGCTGGTGGTTCGCCCACCACCTCACAGATGGTGTTGTGGATCGCGGTCTCTGTCGCACCGCCCAGACCGGAGAACCGGCATCCCGGAACCTGCCTGGCTAGCCTGCGGGCCAAGTCAGCGCCCACCCAGTCGCCACCGAGCGTGACGGCCCGCAAGGAGTTGCCCAGCCGATCACCACCGAGATCCAAGATCATGTCGAGCATGCTCGGCACACAGTTGAGGATTGACACGCGGTGGTGCACCAGCAATTCCACCCAGGTGGTCGGCGCCGATTTTTGCTCTGCGTCAACCGCGACCAGTGAGCCGCCGACCGCGAACATGCCGAAGATGTCATACACCGACGCATCGAACTCGAGCGCGGACAGCGCCAACACGCGATCGGCGCTGCCAACGCCGAACCACTCGTTGACGGCGTCAATCGTGTTCATCGCCGCGCTGTGCGGTACGTCGACTCCCTTGGGCAGGCCCGTGGAGCCGGAAGTGAAAATCACGTAGGCGATCTCGCCGATATCGGGAAAGACCGGCTCCGGCCATGGCTTCGGATGATCGCGTGCCGTATCGATGGATACGCACGGGATTGCGTCGCCCATCCTCGCGCCCTCGACGGTCAGCGCCGCGACAACGTCGGCGGTCTGAAGAATCTTGGCGCGCCGCGCCTCCGGTTGGTCGAAGCCGATCGGAACATATGTACCCCCGGCGGCAAGAACTCCGAGCACAGCCGGGATCTGAGCACGCCCCTTCGGCAATTGCACGGCGACCGCGTCGCCCGGTCGCACCCCGCACTCGTGCAGCGTTGCGGCGACGGCAAGCGACTGCCTGCACAATTCTCGGTAGCTCCAGACACCCCCGTCATCGCCCACATCCCACACCACCGCCGGCGCGTCCGGATTGGCCGCGGCGTGCTCGAAAAATCCTTGATGCAAGCATTTTTCGCTGGCTGGTCCATCGGTTGCATTGGTCGCTGCACGGGTCGCGGCCTGCGCGGCGGGCAACTGCACCGGGGCGGAGGCGTCCCAGCCAGCGTCGCCGTCGGCCAACCGCTTGACCGCATCGGTAAACCGGTTGAACATCGTGTCGATCAGTCCCGGCGGGAATGCTGACTCGCGGGCATCCCAGTTGACCAGCAACCCGCCACGTAACTCGGTGACCTGAGCATCCAGCAGGACTTGGGGCCCCTGCGAAATGATCCAGACCGGGTCTCCGAAGGTCTCGATCACTTCATCGGCAAACAACTCACCGAGATCGAGAGCACTGGTAAACACCACCGGCGCCAGCACCGGTTCGCCGCGGTACCTCCCTAGATCGCGCAGCACTTCCAGACCGGAATAGGCAGCGTGTGAACCGCTTTCGTACATCCTGCGTTGAATGTCTCGAGCTCGTTGGGCAACCGAAACGTCTTCGGTGACGTCGACCTCGAGCATGATCGACGAGGTGAAGTCGCCAACCACTCGATCGATGTCCGGGTGCACCGATTCGCGTTGAAACAAAGGCACATTCAGCAGAAACTTACCTTGCTCCGACCAACCGCCGATGGTGTCGGCGAAGACCGCGGCCAACGCCATGGCCGGCGTGACCCCGCGCGCATGCGCCCCGGCCATCAGCTGCTGCTTGGCTTCCGGCGCCAGCCAGTGCTCGTAGCGCTCGGTCCGATGCGGCGCCCCGGGTTCTCGCACGGCCACGGTCGGCAGTTGCGGCGCGCCGGCCATCTCCGGCAACCGCCGCTGCCACCATTGCCTGTCCCGCTCGCGCGCCGCCCTGTCCGGTTCGTATTCGGTGCGATAACGCCGGTAACTGAAGCCGGGAGACTGCAGCGTCGCGCCCCGGTACAGCTGCGCCAGGTCCGACACCAACACCCGATAGCTCATCGCGTCACCGGCCAGCATGTCGACGTCCAGATGAAGGCGACTGCGGTCGCCATCCCACAGCGTGAGCGTGAAGTCGATGACCTGACCGTCTTCAATTGCCAGGCGCTGGTGCCCGTTACGCTCACGCGTCTGCAGCAGTGCGGACTCAACCTCGTCCGCACTCTGCCCCCGAAGGTCGACCAGGGCGAACACCGGCCTACCCGGGCTGGGCATCGTCTGCTGCGTCCCGTCGGCGAGAAATCGGGTACGCAGCATCGGATGCACCGCAACCAGGTCGGACACGGCACGTTCCAGCCGCTCGGGATCGATTCCGGTTCCGTCGAATTCAACGTAGAGATGGGCGGCAACGCCGCCGAGCTCTTGTTCCTCAGCGCGACCGATCCAGTAGGCGTGCTGCATCGTTGCCAACGGGAACGGGGCTTGTGGTGCCTCCGGTTCCAACAACAACTCGGGGCGGTCGGCCGGTGCAGTTACCGCACATCCGAGCTGGTCGGCGTTGAGCAGTTCGTGCCAGGACTGCACCGTCGCGGTGGCGGCGAGTTGCGCAAAGGTGATGTCGGCTCCGCGCTTGCGCCAGCGTCCGGCCATCGACATCATGCGGATCGAGTTCAGGCCTAGCTGAATGAGATCGTCGTCGTCGGCGACATCTGCCGCGGGACAATCCAGTTGGGCCGCGATCGCGGCCCTGATCTCGTCCCGGCTAATCCACTCCGTGCTGAGCGGCTCCATCCCAGTCCTTTCCGACCAGTCTATTGACTCGGCGCCTAGTCCAACCCGGCCGCGAGCGCGGCAATGCCGCGCTGCCACAGGCCGGTCAGGTGGTCGATGTCGGAGCGTTCGAACACCGCGTCACTCCAGCGCCAGTTGCCGATCAGTTGGGTGCCCTCGGCTGTCACGCCGACAAACACACTGAGGTTCAACGCAAAACGCAGGGGCAGATCCGGCTCCGGATCAATCGGAAGCGCGTCGAGGTAGGGCCCGGTCAGCAGCGACCACGGTTGATCGGCGACGCCGCCGAGGTCCAGGCGCCCCAGATAGCTGAACTGGATCTGCGGATCGACCGCGTCCACCAGTTCGGCAACGCCGTCCACGTACCGAAGCAAGCCGTAGTCCAAACCGTCGTTCGGGATCGCTTCGAGGTGGCTGACGACGGAATGGACCAGGTCCTGGGCGGCCACCGGATCCCGCTCGGCCTGCTCGATATCCACCGCCGCCGCGCCCGCGCCGAGGCGCACCGGGAATGCGTTGGTGAACCAGCCGACGGTGTTGGTGGTGTCGGTATCGAGTACGGCATCAGCGCGCCCGTGGCCCTCCAACGCGACCAGGACCCCCGCCGCCGGATCCTGAGCACGGACCCGACGCCAGCTTGCCACCGCCATCGCTGTTGCGGCCAGCAATAGTTCGCGCACGCCTTGGTCGCGTCTGACCGCGCCCAGCACCCTCTCCGTGACATCGACCGGAATGGCTGCCCGCGTGAGTTGCAGCGTGGACCAGGTATCGCGAGTCGGGTCCGGGTAGCGCAGGCCCAACGCCGGATCGGGTTCGCGCACCAGGGCCGCCCAGTAGTCGCGCTGGTCCTGTACTTGCGGCGCCGAAGCCCGGTGCCACATCAGCTCGCACCACCAGCGGTAGGAGGTGAACTCCGGCAATATCTTCGGTGGCGTGCCCGCCTGCAGCGAGCGCCACGCCGCGGCGAGGTCGCCCAGCATGATGTGCCAGGACACCACATCCACGGCCAGGTGATGAGCGGTGAGCAGCAACATATTCGCCGGGTCAGCCCGATGTTCGGTGCCGCGGAACCAGATGGCGCGCACCATCGCACCGGCGGATGGGTCGATCTGGTCGGTCACGACCCGCGCGGCGTGCGCGACGGCCGAGGCCAGTTCGTCATCGGAGCCTTCGGGCAACCTGATACGGGTCAGCACGTCTTCGGCACGCACCGCCGCGGGCTCGCGAGTGACCAGCCGCGGCCCCTCTGGGGTTTCGGTCAAAATTGACCGCAAGGTGTCGTGTCCATCGAGCAGCAGCTGCAGCATCAGTTCGATGGACGAGCGGTCGATGCCCGAGGGTAGCCGCAGCAACACGGTGTGGGTGAATCGGCGGTAGTTGCCGTATTCATAGAGCCAGGACACCATCGGCAGCGGCAGCACCGCACCGTAGTCGGCGTCGGCCGGGGCGTCCTGCGAGTCCACCGCGGCATCGATTGCGGCACCGAGTTGGCGAATCGTCGTAGCGGTCAACACCATCCGCGGGTCCACTCGAAGTCCCTGCCGTCTCGCCTTGTGGACCAACGAAATTGCCACGATGCTGTCCATACCGAACAGGAACAGATCATCATCGATGTGCGGAACAGCGTTGAGCTGCTCTTCGAACAGTTCGCACAACACGCGTTCGGTGTCAGTCGACGCCGATACCGCTGTGCCCCCGGAGACACTCGTCAATGCGTCTTCGGCCAGCCGATCCAATGCGTGACCATCCAGCTTGCCGTTGGCATTCACCGGCAGCCGCGGAAGCGTCACGATACGCGCTGGAACCATGTAGGACGGCAGGCGCTCGGTGAGACCGGCGCGCAGCTTGATCAGGTCCTCGTGCATATTGTCCTGCCACACAACGAAACCGACCAGGCTGGTGCGGTCCTGCTGACGCAGGACCGAAACCGCCGCGTCATGCACGCCGGGCTGGCCGCGCAGTGCCGCCTCGATCTCGCCGACCTCGACGCGATAGCCGCGGATCTTGACCTGGGTGTCGGCGCGGCCCACGTAGGCGTAGCCACCATGGGACAACCGGCGCACCAAGTCCCCGGTCCGATACATGCGCTGACCCGGACGCAGCGGGTCGGCCACGAAGCGAGCAGCCGTCATCCCAGGTCTGCCAACATAGCCCCGGGCCAGCTGCGCCCCCGACAGGTAGAGCTCCCCCACCACGCCGTCGGGCACCATCCGCAGCGCCGAATCGAAGACGTAACCGAAAGTCCCCGCGTTGGCAGTACCGATCGTCGGTTTCCGATAGTCCTTGACCGCGGCGACCACCGCCTCAACCGTCATCTCGGTCGGCCCGTAGCAGTTGTAGACCGCCATCTGCGATAGCCCACGAAGCTGATCCCACAGCCCGGTGTTGATCGCCTCGCCGCCCAGGGCAAGAACCGAGAGGTTGTGATCCAACAACCCGGCGGCACTTAGCTGGACGAACATTGACGGGGTGGTGTCGATCATGTCGATCTGACCGATCGCGATGCCTTCCACCAGGCGATCCGCGTCGCGCATCTCATCGGCGTCGAACAGATGGATCTCATGCCCGTCGAGCAGGCCGACCATGGGCTGCCACGAGGCGTCAAAACTCAGCGACCAGGCGTGAGCGATGCGCAACGGCCGGCCCAGGCGGGCGCGGGCTGCCCGGTATACGCGCTCGGCGTGGTCAGCGAAATAGCTCAACACCGCGGCGTTGGTACCGACGACACCCTTGGGTTCACCGGTTGATCCGGAGGTGAAGATGACATAGGCGGACTGTTCCGGTCGACGGTCGACGGTGGGCGCGGCAGCGCTGCGCCGCGAAATACTGTCCACCGCGGCGGGATCATCGAGCGCCAAGGTCGGCACGGCGTTGCCGACCAGCTGCGAATAGTCGGCTTCGGTGATGGCTAACGCTGGGCTAGCCTGACGCACAATAGATTCGACGCGCGCACTGGGAAGGGTGACGTCTACGGGTAGATAGGCCCCACCGGCGGCCAGCACCCCCAGAATCGCGACGATGGATCGCTCCGAGCGTGGCAACACCAGCGCCACAACCGTTTCCGGGCCGACTCCGTGCTCGGCTAGCTCCCCCGCCAGCCGGCAGGCCCGCGCGTGCAGTTCGGCATAGGTATGGCGCACACCACCCGCGGCAGTCAGGGCGACGGCATCCGGTGTGGTTTGCACCTGACGCTCGAACATTTCCCACACCGTCGTATCGAAGGTGGGCGCCGACCTCGCGGCAAGGAGGCCATGTGCCTTCAGCTCGGCCGCGGTCCGAATGTCCAGGTCGTCGGGAGTGCCGTCGCCGATATCGGGAAGTTGACGCAGCACGGTCAGCATTCGCTCGCCAATTTCGGCGGCCGGAAGATACGGCAGCGCCTCGGCTATGGCCTCGATCAGCACCAGCAACTCGTCCTCGCGCAGGTGCGAGACCACGGTCAGCGGGTAGTGCGTCAGGCTTTCCATCTCCACGGGAAGGAACTGGGCGCCGTCGGGTGTGGTGGCCGGGCGGATGGCGTCGTCGATCGGCGCATTCTCGAACACGAACAGGGAGTCGAAGAGGGGGCCGCGGCCATGTTCGCGTTGGATTTCCGACAAGCTCAGGTAACTGACGTCGCGCATCGCCGATGACTGGCGCTGCACCTGAGTGCATTGCGCCACCACAGCTTCCGTACCACTCACGTAGTGGACGACCGGTACGGCGTTGATGAACAGCCCGACCATGGTCTCCACCCCGGGCAGCTGGTCAGGACGGCCGGAGACAACGGTGCCGAACACGACATCACGACGGTCCGTCAGCCTGCTCAGCACGACTGCCCAGGCGAAAAGCACCGCGGTGTTCAGCGTGAGGCCATGGCGCCCCGCCCACTGTCGCAGGCGCGCAGTGTCGGCCGCCGGCAACAACAATTCCGTTTTCCCCGGCTTGCTCTGCCCCGCCGTGGCCTCATAAGCCACCATGAGCGGTTCGGACACCCCGCGCAGATAGTCCATCCAGCCGGCAAGCGCGGCCGACCTGTCCTGTTTGGCGAGCCAGACGATGTAGTCGCGGTAGGGGCGCGCGGCCGGAAGCGCGTCGGCCGCTCCCCCCGCTCGGTACACCGCGAGCAGTTCGGTGAAGAACACCGCAAGTGACCAACCGTCCACCAGGATGTGGTGAGCGGTGAAGATCATCCGGCGCTTGGTCTCGCCAGGAACGCTGAGCACCACCACCCGCAGTGCCGGTCCACGGCTGAGATCAAACGGACGGCGTCGCTCCGAGCGTGCGATGGAGTCAAATTCCGCCGGTGTCGCCACCCGCTCGGACCACGGCAGCACGGCATGGACGGGCACAATCTGCACCGGCTTGGGCACATCACGATCCCAGAAGGCGGCGCGCAGATTGGGATGGCGGTCCAGCATGGCTTGCGCGCTGCGACGGAGCAATTCGAGGTCAACCGGTCCGTCGATATCGACCACGAACTGCATGCTGTAGAGGTCGACGCCGTCCTCGGCCAGCTGGTGTAACGCGAACAGCCCCTCCTGCAGCGGGCTGAGGGCAAGGACGTCCTCGATCTGTGGGGCAGCCGCGGTCACGATGCGCTTCCCTGCTGCAGCCAGGATGCGCTCAGCTTGGCCAATGCATCGGGAGCCAAGCCGGATGCGCTCATCGGCGTATATTCCTGCGCCGGTGGCGGATCCGCCTCGACCACGGGCTCGCCGTTGGCCGCGTCGACGGCGGCGGCCAGCTCAGCGATGGTCATGTGCTCAAACACCATGGCCGGGGGAAACGGCAGCCCCAGCGCACCGGCTTGAGCCGACCATTTGATGGCGATGATGCTGTCGCCGCCCAACGCGAAGTAGTTCTCGTCGCGATCGATGCCGGTGATCTCGAGCAACTCCTCCAGCATGGCGGTCAGCCGCCGCTCGGTTTCCGCGGATCCAGCGGCGACCGGCTGCGACGCCGCGGGACCGGCCGGCAGCGGTGGGGCCAGCAGCTTTGCCAAGTCAGCGCTGGGCAGCAGCTGCACCGCCGACAGTGGGAGGTCCGGTGTTGTTGCGAACGCAGCGAGTGCGGCGTCCAATGCATCGGCGATCAGCGCAACCGTCACGGGTTGGTAGAGGTCGGCGTTGGCGATGACCTGCACGTCGAGTTCTCCACTCGGTGTCACGCTCATCCCAATGGCCAGAAAGAGCAGGGCGACTTCGAAGTTCACCGGAAGTGGCACAACCGTGGTTTCGCCCCTTCCGGTGAGATCGCGCGGGACCAGCGCCCAGTCCTCGCCCCGGAAGTTGAGCATGTTCTGGAACAACGGATTGCGCGACAGCGCGCGTGGTGGGTTGAGAGCCTCCACCAACCGCTCGATGGGAAGCTCCTGGTGTGCCAACGCATCGAGCACCGTGTCGCGACTGCCGACGAGTATGGAGCGCAGCGTCGGATCACCGGATAGGTCGGTGCGCAGCACCACGACGTTGGCGAACAGACCGACCAGCTGCGCGGTGGCCGGTTCCACCCGGGCGGCCACCGGGCTGCCCAGCGCGATGTCGGTGCCGCCGCCGAGCTTGTGCAGGACGACGGCCAGAGCGGCCTGATAGAGCATGAACTCGGTCGCGCCGTTGCGCTCGGCGAGTTGGGTAAGTGCAGAACGACGGGCCGCCGGGACACTGAACTGCACTACCTCGCCGCGCTTGCCGAGCACACGTGGACGCGCGCGGTCAGTTGCCACCGAAATCTCGTCCGGCAGTCCGGCCAACGCATCGCGCCAGTAGTCGAGTTCGGTCTGTCCCCAGTTGGACTCGAACGTGTTTCGTTGCCACACCGCGTAGTCCGCAAACTGGATGGGCAGGATGTCCCACTGCGGCGCGTTGTGTTGCAGTCGGGCCCGGTAGGCAACGATCAGGTCGTCGAAAACAATCTCGAGCGACGCGTGATCGCTGACGATGTGGTGCACGATCAACAACAGCACGTGCGTATCCGGCCCCAGCACCAACAGGTTGGCTTGCAGCAACGGCCCGGACTCCGGGGTGAACACATGCCGGCGTAGCTGAGTCGATACGTCGTCGAACTCGTCCTGGTCGATCGCACGGACCGCTAGCTGCACCGTCCGGCTCGGGTGCACGATCTGATACGGAACGCCTTCGTGCTCATCGAAGTTGGTGCGCAACGCCTCATGGCGGGCCACCACATCGTTGAGTGCCGCGGCGAGTGCGACCGAGTCCAGTGGACCTTCGAAGCGAAGCGCGAGAGGCATGTTGAACTCTTCGCGGGCGCCCTCGATCCGGTACTGAAACCAGGCGGCGAGCTGGGAGTGGGACAGTGGAAGCCACTGTGGCCTGGCCGATTTGACGAATCCGGGGCGGGCCCGTTTCGGATCCAACGGCATGTCGTCGGCGGCCAAGTTATCAAGGTCGAGTTCGAAATCGTTGCGGAACCGTTCCACCAGGCGGGCCGCCAGCCCGGCCGGAGTCGGAGCGTCGAAGATGGTGCGCACAGTCAGGTCCACACCGAACTCGGCCCGAATCTGGGCAACGAGTCGAGCCGCCAGCAGCGAATGGCCGCCCAGCCCGAAGAAGGAGTCTTCGGCGCCGACCCGCTGCCGGCCGAACAGCTGGGCGAAGATCGAACATATCCACCGCTCGGTGGCCGTCTCTGGCTCGCGGTAGCGTCGGGTCGCGATCGGAGTTGGCGCGGGCAATGCCCGCCTGTCGAGTTTGCCGCTCACCGTCATCGGGATCTCTGGGATCACCGCGAACGCGCCGGGCACCATGTACTCCGGCACTGCCGCTGCGGTGTGCGCCCGGATCTCCTCGAGGTCGACCTGGGCCGCCGCCGGCACCAGGTACGCGGCAAGCATGGGTCCGGCCTCGGTTTCTTCCGCGACGACGAGGCAGTGCCGTACCGCTGGATGCGTGGTGATCACGGATTCGACCTCGCCAAGTTCGATGCGGAAGCCGCGGATCTTGACTTGCTCGTCGGCGCGGCCGACGAATTCCAGCTCACCGCAATGGTTGCGGCGAACCAGATCGCCCGTTCGGTACAGCCGCATGCCGGGATTGAACGGGTCGGCGATGAAGCGTTGCGCGGTCAGAGTTGGCCGTCCCAGATATCCACGCGCCAACTGACTGCCGCCCAGATACAGCTCACCGATCACCTGGTCCGGTACCGGATGGAGTTGCTCGTCAAGCACGTATGCGTAGACGTTGCGGTTTGGCACACCAATCGGCACCACTCGGGCACCATGCGAGCCCGTGACCACCATGTGTGTGGAACAGACCACCGCCTCGGTCGGCCCGTAGTGATTGCGCAACTCCGCGTCGAAGTAGCCGGCGAATCTGTCCGCCACCTCACCGGGAAGCGCTTCTCCGCCGACCGGAACGTGGCGCAACTGCCGCCACTGCTGGACCTGGGGCAGCAGTAGCAGGGTGCTCAGCATGGAAGGCACCAGGTGTAACACCGTGACGCCGCGGCGGCTGATCAGATCCGCGACATAGCTGATGTCGCCGAAGGCATCCGGCTTGGGCACGATCAGCTGTGCCCCAAGGAATAACGTGACGAAGATATCCGCCAGCGAAGCATCGAAGCTGACCGACGAGAACTGCAGCCACCGGTCTTCGGCCGTCATGGTCCACTCGGCGACGAAACCCTGCACATGTTCGGCGATCGCGTGATGCGACACCGCCACCCCTTTGGGCCGGCCGGTGGAGCCGGATGTGTAGATCACATAGGCCAAATGCCCAGGGCGCAAGGGCCTTAGCCGGTCGCCATCAGAGAGTGGCAGATCCGAGTTATCGGCCGCGGCCCGCTCGGCCACGTCGAGTTCGGGCCGCCCGATGACCGTCTGCGGACGAGCGTCGGTGATGAGGTAGTCGATGCGCTCGTCGGGGTAGGCGGGATCGATCGGCAAGTAGGCCGCACCGGCCTTGAGCACCGCCAGCATTGCGACGATGAACTCGATCGAGTTGGCCATCCGCAGCCCGATGATGTCCTCAGGCCCGAAGCCTTGGCCGATAAACCAGCGCGCCAAACGATTCGCGCGCCGGTGTAGTTCGCTGTAGGTCAGTTCGGCCTCGTCGGAAACCAATGCCAGCGCTGTGGCCGTCCCGGCTGCCGACGCGGTCGCTTCCAGCAGCTTGACCATCGTGGTGGCAGGCATTTCAACAAGCTCGCCATGCGACTGGGCCAGCACGCTATCGCGTTCGCCAGCGCCGAGGATGTCCAGGCTGGACAGCGGCCGCTCGGGCTCGGCCAGCGCTTTGTCCACCAGCTGTAGGTAATGGGCCAGCATCTGGTCGACCAGCACAGAGCTCAGCTGTTGCTGATACTCGAATTCGACCGAGACATCATCGGGGTCGAGCGCGATCGTCAACGAGAGCGGAAGATGCGCGGCTACCGCACCGAGGCCGAGTTGGCGCACCACGACGCCGTCCAACGCAAGGCCACCGGCGCTCTTGCGCATGCTGAAACCGAGTCGGACCAGCAGGTCCATCCCGTCGCGTCCCATTCGCTCCGGGTTTGCTTCGCGTACCACCCGGTCGATGCCCACCGATTGGTGGGCGAAGCCGGCCAGACAGGTTTCCCGTACCTCGTTGACGAATGAGGTGAAGGTGTCCTGCGACCGTGTCGTGATCCGCAGCAGCAACGTGTTGCCGAAGTATCCGAGGGCACCCGCGGCGGCACCACTGCGTTCGGTGACCGGGACCGAGACCAGAAAATCCGATGCTCCGGTGTAGCGGCGCACCAGCACGCCGTATGCCGCGAGCAACACCATGAACGGTGACGCGGAGCACTTCCTGGCGAATTCCTCGACCCTGCTGAACAGGCCGGCGGGCAGCGGCCGAACTCGACGCTGCGCCCGCCTGCAGGGATTCGCACCGGACACACCGGGAAGCTCCGGCGGTTCCGGCAGCGGACGCAATGTCTCCGCCCAGTAGCCGACGTCGGCCACGCTAGGAGCCGCAGAGTTTTGCAGCACCTCAACGCTGAGGAACTGTGCTGCCGGGTCGTTGATCGGCAGATCGTTGTAGGCGGCGCTGAGCTCGCCGAAGAAGACCTCCCAGGAATCGTCGTCCCAACAGATGTGATGCACGACCAGAAGCAACACCAATTCGTCCGCGCGGGTACGTATCACGGTGATCCGCAGCGGCAACTCGTTGGTCAAGTCGAAGGGACGGCCGAACTCGTCGGCCGCCAGACTCTCGATCTGCTGCTCATGTCCGGCCTCGGGCAGCCGGGTCAGATCCTCACGTCGCCACCCGACCTCAACGTCGTCGGAAAATACCTGGTATGGCTCCCCTTCGGTGTCCACCCCGTAGGTGGTGCGCAAAATGGCATGGCGCGCAACCACATCGTTGACGGCGGTATGCAAGCGGTCCTCGTCCACCAGGCCAGTCAGCCGGTACGCGACGCAGATGTTCAACGTGACGTCATCGGGGTCCATCGTCTGCAGGAACCACATGCGGCGCTGGCCGTCCGACAGACGATAACGTTCTCCCGGGCAGATACGTGGCTGGTCGCTCGACTGCTCCGCCGCCAATCCGCTCTCGGCGATCCGCCGGCGCAACAGTTCCCGGCGGCGATCCTGCAAAGTCCTGACATCATCTGCCATGGTTAGCCTCACTCCTCACCGTCGCTGCGCCGGACCAATCAGAACCTGCGGGCCCCGGCTTCCCCGGTCTGAAATCAAGCGACACGACGCGCATCAAACCAACCCCTCCAACTCGCCAACGCCCGCGCGCTGTCCGGGGACAAGCCCCTGCATGCCGAACAGCCTTCGCCAAACCAGGCTTATGTTAGCCTTCGCTAAGTTGAATGGCTGTTGCGGCCCGTCGCGGCTATCACGGCAAGACAGAGACCGGATCGATCCTGCGCCCCAGGCGCTGATGGCGGGCCATCCGGGCCAGATGGTCGGGAGGTACCTAGTGAACGCGCTTGACCTGCAACAATGTCGCGCCGCGCTGGATCATGAGGCCTTCTCGGGCGAGTTCTCGCTGCGGCGGCTGGACCCCGAGGGCGACCTCGATTTGATGCATTCCTGGATGAACGATCCCGAAGTGGCGCGCTTCTGGCGCAAGCCGTGGCCACGGCCCCAGATCGCCTCGTATCTGTTCGACCAACACTGCAGCGCGCATTCCGTCCCTTATCTCGGCCTGCTAGACGGCGCCCCGATCAGCTATTGGGAGCTCTACCGTGCCGATCTGGATCCGCTCGCCCGCCACTACGCCGCGCGCGAGCACGATGCCGGCCTGCACAGTTTGCTAGGTCCCGCCGAATGCCGGGGACGGCGCCTCGCCGCGGATCTGCTGCGCATCGTCTCGACGTGGCAGCTGGATGCGGATCCGAGCGCAGACCGTGTCATCGCCGAGCCCGACGTCAACAACACCCGAATGATCCGGGCGCTCGAACGTGCCGGGTTCGAGCGCACCGCCGACCTTGATCTACCGGACAAGCGGGCCGCGCTGATGATCCGTGACCGGCAACGCCGATGAGCCCAACCGCGGCGGCACCGAAACCGGCGGTCGGCGAGCTGGAACCGGTGCGCACAACAACGAGAACTTGTCGCAACGAGCGAAGTGGTCGAGTGAGAGGTAGTGCTGCATGGCGCGCAAACTAGGGTGGGTCAGGCAATTCCACGAACCGGATGCCCCCGAAAGCCTTCCGCTGCTCGTCTTTCCGCATGCCGGGGCGGGCGCGTCGGCATATCGCGAGTTCTCGAAGGTCCTCAGCGAGACGTTCAGCGTCATTGTCTTTCAGTACCCGGGGCGCCAAGATCGGGCCGCTGAACCCTCGTGCGCCGCCATTTCCGAGATTGCTGCCGGCGCGTTCAGCGAGTTCGCGGCATCGGAGCACAATCGCGGACTCCCGATCATCACATTCGGTCACAGCATGGGGGCGCTGGTCGCGTTCGAGTTCGTCCGCCTGGCCGAAGCCAACGGTATCGATGTGCGGCACCTCAACGTCTCCGCCGCGGTGGCCCCCTGCAACGCGGCGGCCAAGCCGGCACATCCCAGCGACGACGAAGAAATCCTCAACCATCTGGGCGCGCTCGAGGGCACCGATACGGACGTGTTCAGCAACCGCGAACTCATGAGGCTGGCACTTCCCGTGATCAAGGCCGACTACCACGCTTTTGACACATACTCGTGCGCCGAGGACATCAAGGTGGCGACGCCGATTCACGCCATGGGCGGCGACCAGGACCCTTACATCACACTGGGCGATCTCTACGGGTGGGGCAAGCACACCGATACCGCCAAGGTCACCATGTTCGACGGGGGACACTTCTACTTGCGGTCACACATCGACGCCGTCGCGGCGTTGCTGGCCTCGAGCGCACAGTGCGGGCAGCAAGCATGAGCACCAACGGATCCGCCGGAGCAGCCGACCCGATCGTCATCTCCGGAATGGCCGTCGAGGCACCCGGCGGAATCGACAGCCCGGCTTCTTTGTGGGCAGCGCTTGCCGAATCCAGGGAACTACTGAGTCCCTTTCCCCGCGACCGCGGCTGGCCCGTCGATGATCTGTTGTCGGTATCCGACCTGGAAGGTTGGGGGCAGGTTTGCGATTCCGGCGGATTCCTGGATGGAGCAACCACATTCGACCCTGGCTTCTTCGGTATCAGCGCCCGCGAGGCCATCGTGTTGCATCCCCAGCAACGGGTTGCGATGCGAGTCGCGTGGAAGGCACTGGAGAATTCCGGAATCAACCCCGGCTCGACTGCCGGGGCAGAGGGCGGCTGTTTCGTCGGCATGTCGCCAATGGAGTACGGACCACGGGCATCGGTAGCCGATGCCTACAGCGGTCATCGGATCGCCTCGCTGGGCCAACTGGGGGGCGCCGCCCGAATTTCGCACAGTCTTGGCCTGATCGGTCCTTCGATCAGTGTCGACACGGCGTGCGCCTCGTCATTGTCCGCACTGCACCTGGCCGCCACGGCGGTGCGGGAGGACGAGTGCGAATGGGCGCTTGCCGGCGCCGTGTGCGTGATGGGTTCGCCCGGAGCGTTTTACGAGTTCGCGAGACTCAATGCCCTTTCCGAGGACGGGCATTGCCGCGCCTATTCCGATAACGCCACCGGCACCGTGTGGGGGGAAGGCGCGGGAATGGTTCTCGTCGAGCGGGAATCACGAGCACGGCGAGAGGGCCGGCGAATCTACGGACGTATCGCGGCCATCCGCACCAACCACAACGGTAAAGGTAAGCCAATCTTGGTTCCCCGGGTACGAGCGCAAGAGCAGGTTATTCGCAAGACGCTGGAGGTGGCGGGAATTGATCCGGTCGAGGTCGGAATGATCGAAGGACACGGCACTGCAACGCCTGCCGGCGACCCAGTCGAATTGATCGCGCTGTTCAAGACCTACGGCGCTGCGGGGTCGGAAGCCCTGCTCGGGTCGATCAAGTCCAATGCCGGACACTCGCAGGCGGCATCCGGAATCCTGGCGTTGATCAAGCTGCTGCTGGCCGGCCAACACGGTCAGATTCCGCCAACCCTTTTCGCGGACAACCCAACCAAAACGGTGGACTGGGATCTGACCGGCCTGCGGCTGGCGACGAAACTACATGAGTGGGAGCCCAAACACGGTGTTCGCTACGGTGCCGTGTCTTCGTTCGGTGCGGGCGGCGCCAATGCCCATGCCATCATTTCGATGCCGGCTACCGGAGTCGGACAGTGAGCGCGGCCGCCTACCGCCTGCCGGACGGCACCATTCCCGTCCTGCTCTCGGCGGACACGCCCGAGCTACTGGACAGCGAGGCCACAGCGCTGCGTGACCATGTCGCAGCTCATCCCGACCTCACCCCCGGCCCGATCTCCGCCATGCTGTTTCGGACGCGGGCCGCTCGCCGGCACCGGGCCCTGGCCATGGTCAGGACGCGTGCGGAGTTGATCGACGCCCTGCAGGCGATGATCGACCGATACGAGCATCCCGCCCTGATTCGTACCGACCCGGCGGCCATCCGCCGTCGCATCGGCTATGTCTTTCCCGGGCAGGGAGGCCAGCGCCCCGGTATGGGACAGCTCTTTTACGAATCGGTGCCCGCGTTTCGCGCCGAGGTAGATCGCTGCGCCCAGGCGTTCGAAGCACAATCCTGCGGGTCACCGCGAAACTATCTGCTCGACAAGAATTTTCAGGATGATGGCAGCGCCGGCATCGTCCAGCCGGCGCTGTTCACCCAGATGGCCGCACTGGCGGCGATGTGGCGATCATTCGGCATTGCGCCCAACGTCACCATCGGGCACAGCCAAGGGGAAGTCGCCGCGGCTTACGTTTCCGGCACGATTACCCTCGAGGACGCCGTGCGCGTCATCGGTATCCGCGCCCACGCCGCCGACGAGTTCGCTGCTGCTGACTACGCCATGGCCATCGTCGCCGCCGACCGGGAAACGTGCGAGGACCTACTCGCCCGATGCTCCGGCTGGGCGCAGCTCTCCGTGGTCAATTCCCCACGCATGGTAGGTATTTCGGGTGAACGGGAAACGGTTCAGGGCATCGTGGACACCTTGACCGAGGGCGGCACCTTCGCCCGGGTTATCCGGGTCCGCTATCCCGCACACACCAGCTTGATCCACGACGGTGCCGACAAACTTCGTGCAGCCATCCAAGACCAACTGCAGCACCCAAGTTTTGTCGACACCGACATCGACTGCCTCGGTGCCACTCTCGGCGCGCCCATCACGTCGGAGCTCCCTGTCGGTGACTATTGGTTTTGGAACCTGCGCAACATCGTTCGGTTCGACAAGGCAATCGCCGCCGCCGTGCAACGTGACGTCGAAACGTTCGTCGAACTGGCCGAGCATCCGACGCTGCAGTTGGCGATTCACGAGAATCTGGCCGCCCTGCGCGACGAAGCCGATGACCGCCCCGCCATGGTGATAGGAACCTCCGAACGCACCGCCACCGATCTGGGCGAATTCACCCGCAATCTGGCCCAGCTGGCCGTGCATGACCTGAACTACCCATGGGAGTGTCTGCGCGCCGAGCCGGACGGCGCCCAGGCCTTACCGTTGCTCGACTTTCCCAACACCCGGATGAACGAGATCCGGTTGTGGCTGCCCTATGACGAGGTGCTGCCCCGTCGTCAGCCGCCGTCGGTATCAGTTGCTCCCGCAGCACCGTCGGTCCCCGACGCGACCGCGGACACCACACCGGCGCGTCTGCTGGTCGAAGAATGGGTGCGGCTCTCGCAGCGCTCGCTTACGCCGCCACGGGTCGTCGGGATTGTTGACCCCACCGGAGCCTGCGCCCAGCTCGCCACCGCGATGACTGCCGCGGCCCACCAGGCCGGGGCCACGGCTCGGGTGGTCAATGGCGAAAATGACGGCACCGGAGCGGATGTCAACACACTGGTCATTCTGCTTCCGGAAACACCGAAACTGGATGGCCGCGCCGCCGCCGCCGAGGTCGGAGGATTCTTTTCGAACCGGGCGTGGTGGCCCGGAGTCGACACCGGGGTCACCGACTGCTGGCTGGTGACGGTGGGCGGTGAGGCGGCGACCGCCGCGGATGGGCCGCCAGATCCGGTGCACGCGGCGGCAAGCGCGGGCTTTCGCAGCATCGGCGCCGAACACCCGGGCGTGGGATTCCGCCACCTGGATCTGCCGGCCGGAGCGACGGCCCAAGACTGGGCGCATCCCATTGTGGCGGCGCTGCACACAGCCAACGAACCGGAGCTGGCATATCGCGACGGCGCTTTCTATGCCAAACGGATCGTGGCGGGCGAGGGCGCGGTGGT
This sequence comes from Mycobacterium liflandii, assembly GCF_022354805.1. Classification (NCBI taxonomy): domain Bacteria; kingdom Bacillati; phylum Actinomycetota; class Actinomycetes; order Mycobacteriales; family Mycobacteriaceae; genus Mycobacterium; species Mycobacterium liflandii. Next base: position 4,742,891 of record NZ_CP023138.1, read on the forward strand.
GCACGGTGCGGGCGCGTGTCCAGAACACGTGCTCATCATCGGCGGGACCGGCAACCTCGGGCTCGAATTCTGCGACCACTTCGCCCACCGCGGCGCACGGAGAATCACTCTGGTGAGCAGATCAGGCGAGTCTGCTGCGGTGGCGGAGCGCCTGGCGCAGCTCCGCTCGGCGACAGCCGCCCAGATCGCTGTCACCCGATGCGACGTGGGTGACCCCGCTGCGGTATCGCGGTTGGCAGCGCAGCACCGGTCCACACCGGCGGATCTGATCATCCATGCCGCCGTGGCTTATGCGTCGGTGGAGTTCTCCGACATCACCACCGATGACGCCGACAATGCGCTCTACGCCAAGGTTGTCGGCATTGGGCAGGTCCTGGACGCTTTCCCCAGGACTGATGGCTGTCGCATCGTTTTGTGCTCTTCGGCACGGGCCACCATCGGTGGTCGCGGACAGGTCATGTACGCCGCGGCCAACCGAATGCTGGACGCGATGGCCCACCGGCTGCGGGCCGAGGGGCTGGACTGCGTCTCCGTGCAGTGGGGCCAGTGGACCGTGCATTTCGATCTCGATGCCTCGAGCATGGCGCAGTTGGCCGCCATCGGTGTGATCCCGATGCCGCCCGCCGAGGCGATCGCGTTGGGAATGCAGCGGCTCGGCCGCAATGCCATCGTCGCGGCATTCAACTTCGATCGCGCCCGCCCGGTACTGGAAACCTTTGGCTACGGCCCGCTGGTATCAGAGCTGCTCTCGCCCGTCAGCGAGACCGCTGCGCCGGCCGAGCCGGCGGACCTACCGGGACGACTCAGCAACCTGCTGGCCGCAGCGATTGGCGCGGAGCGCGCCGAGCGGATCGACACGTCGGTGCCCATGGTCGCGCTCGGACTGGATTCGTTGCAGGCGCTGGAGCTACGCCGGCGCGTCAAGGCCGAGTTTGATCACGAGCTAGAGGTCTCGGATCTGCTCGGCGGGGCGTCGATCGCCGACGTGCTTGCCCAGCTCGGTTCGCGGTGAACGGTTAGTTGCCGGCCATCGCGTCGCGCAGGCTCTTGGGCCGGATGTCGGCCCAGTGCTGCTCGACGTAGGACAGGCAATCGGCGCGCGTGTCCGCGCCGAACGCTACCCGCCAGCCGGCGGGCACATCGGCGAATGTCGGCCACAGGCTGTGCTGTTCCTCGTCATTGATCAGCACATAAAACATGGCGTCTTCGTCATCAAACGGATTGGTACTCATCGCTTCTCCCCTTTGACCGATTGGTCCCAACCGGTGCGGGCGCTAGGCCGAGTTCGGCACTGAGGATGCGGTCGGACAGCAGACCCAGACAACTCAGATTCGGAAATCCCGGACCTTCGTTGAGGCCGGCCAGATTCGGCAGGAACATTTTCGGGGCAACGCCGGACACAGCCAGATCGGCACCGATGGATTCCTCGAGCCGCTGACAGGTCAGCGGCGCCTGCAGCCCCAGCTCCAGCAAGTCCACCGCATCCTGACTCAGCAACGATAGAAACCACAACGGGTCGGCGCCGGAACCGTCGATGACGAGGTCGAAGTCATGCAAGGTCTCGCGGGGTTCACCGCAGCAGTCGGTGGACAGCGTGAGCCAGATTCGGTTGTCGCGGTTGACCGCACGAGCAACCCGCCCGCGCATATGCCGGATTCGCTCGTCGGTGAGCAGGGATTCCTGTACGCGCGCCGAGAACACCCCACGGTCGGTGCGAGCGATGCAGTCGCGCCGTTCCGACAGGGCCAGATTGCGCCACCCGGCGGGATCGGAGAACAGAGAGTTTTCGAAGAAGCCCTCACCGCGGGTGAACAGGGTCGCCTGCGGCGAGAAGGCCGTGATCGCCGAAACCCGATGATGAAACAGCTCATTGAGGATTGATGCGGCGGTCTCGCCACCGCCGATGACCGCGACGCGTTCGGCAACAATCCGCTCATGTTGTGCCGCGCGGTGCCAGAACTGGGCAATCGACAGCACCCGCGGATCGTGGGCAAGGATCGATCTTTCCGGCTGGCCAGGCCCGGTGAACATCACCATGTCTGCGGTCAGACTCGAGTCGGCCGTATGCACCACCCAGCGAGAATCGTCGACCGACAGCTGAACTACCTCGCCACCAACGACTTCCAGACCAGCCCGGTCGGCAACCCAGCGCAAGTACTGCGCCCACGTGTCGTGGGCCGGCGACGGCCTGCCCCGGTCCACCCAGCCGACAAATTGGTCGGTGTCGACCAGAAAAGACTGCCAGCTAAACCGAATCATCCGCTCGTCGATTTCGGCGTTGCGGCCCGGCCACAGCGCCGACCGATAGGGGAAACCGACGTCCTTTTCGGGGCTGGTACCCAGCCGCTGCCGGCCGTCGGTCCAGCCGCCGCCGGCTCGCCAGTTCGCGGCCACCCCGGTTGACTCGATGGCAACCAGGTCAGGAACCTCGACGCCCATCTCGCGTAGCACCGCCGCCTTCGCGGCCACCGCCGCCGCCTTCGCGCCGGCCCCGACAATCGCGAGCGTGGCGCTCATGCGGCGCCCAGCAATCGCACATGGCCGCGGGAGCACGTTGGGTAATAGCGCTGCCATTTCCAGTTCGCCAGCATCCCGGCGAGGGTGGCGCCGCCCACCAGCCACCTCCCATCCTTAGCCCAGGCTGTCCTAACTTCGAGTACGCTACCCTATGGTCCGAGGGGTGGGAAACGCACGCCCCAAGGGGAGTCGCCGAGTGCCTGTTACATCCGCCCAGCCGCCTCGACCGGGGCCGGTGGCCGGGTTCATTCCGTACCCACCCGAACGAGTGGCCAGCTACCGCGCCGCCGGTTATTGGACCGGTCGCAGCATCGGCTCGCTGTTGCGGCAAGCGGCCGCACGCTGGCCTGACCGAGTGGGTGTGGTCGACGCCGGCGCCAGCCATACGTTCTGCGAACTGGACAAACTGGCCGATCGAGCCGCCGCGGGCTTCGTTTCGCTGGGCATCGCACCGGGCGACCGGGTGCTGCTGCAGTTACCCAATTCGTGCCGGTTCGCGGTCGCCTTGTTCGGCCTGTTGCGCGCCGGAGCCATCCCGGTGATGTGCCTGCCCGGACACCGGCTGGCAGAACTGCACCACTTCGCCGAGGTCAGCGGTGCGGTGGGTTTGATCGTCGCGCAGCACGCCGGCGGCTTCGACTACCGGTCGATGGCCGAGCGGTTGGTCGCCGCTCACCCCCAGTTGCGCCACGTCATCATCGACGGCGAGTCCGGGCCCTTTCTGCCGTGGTCGTCGCTGTCCGAAGGCGCCACACCCGACATCGATGTCGACACCACATCGCCCGCCTTGTTACTCGTCTCAGGTGGCACCACCGGCACTCCGAAACTGATCCCCCGAACACACGACGACTACGTCTACAACGCCACCGCGAGTGCGCAGTTGTGCCGGCTGACCGCTGACGACGTGTACCTCGTGTCGCTGCCGGCGGCGCACAACTTCCCGTTGGCATGTCCGGGCATACTCGGCTCGATGGCCGTCGGCGCCACCATCGTTTTCAGCACCGACCCCAGCCCGGAGGCCGCCTTCACCTTGATCGAGCGCCACGGCGTCACCGTCACGGCGCTGGTACCCGCGCTGGCCAAACTGTGGACCCAGGCCTGTGATTGGGAGCCGGTAACCCCGAAGTCTTTGCGGCTATTGCAAGTTGGTGGCTCCAGATTGGAGCCCGAGGATGCTCGCCAGGCACGAGAGGCATTGACCCCGGGGCTGCAACAGGTCTTCGGGATGGCCGAAGGACTGCTGAACTTCACCCGCCTCGAAGATCCGCCGGACCTCCTCGAGCACACCCAGGGCCGGCCCCTGTGCTCCGCTGACGAATTGCGCATTGTCGACGGCGCGGGCGCGCCGGTGGCTCCCGGCGCAGAGGGCGAGCTACTGGTGCGCGGTCCCTACACCATCAACGGCTACTTCTGCGCCGACCGAGACAACGAGCGCTGCTTCGATCCAGCCGGCTTCTATCGCAGCGGCGACTTGGTCCGACTCCGCGACGACGGCTACCTGCAGGTCACCGGGCGCGTCAAAGACGTCATCTGCCGCTGCGGTGAGACCATCTCGGCCCAGGACCTCGAAGAACAGTTGCTCAGCCACCCGGCGATCCGCTCGGCCGCGGCGGTGCCACTGCCGGACCCGGATATGGGCGAGCTGATCTGCGCTGCAATTGTTTTCGCGGGGCCACCGCAGACGCCGCAGACCTTGTCGGGACTCAATGACTATCTCGAGCAGCGTGGCGTGGCCGCACATATCCGCATCGATCGGCTGGTCGCGATGCCGTCGCTGCCGACCACACCGGTGGGAAAGATCGACAAGAAGGCGATCGCGAGCCAGATCCTGACAACCACGGTGACCTGAGCAGGGCAATCACGTCCGCCACGCCGCCATGCGGGTCCGCCGAGCCGACATAGCCGACCGACAAAAAGTGACATTGACTAATGTCACCATTTGGTATTGACTGCATTTTATGACGGACGTCGTTCCGGTCCGCGGGTCATTGCGGTCCCGCACCGCGGTAGCGGTGAGCTCGATAATGATGCCGCCCATCACCGCGGCAATACCGCCGGAGCGCGCCTGGGGAATCTGGATGACGCGCCAGGTCATCGCGCGGCTGATGGGCACGCTCGGCCCATCACTGTCGGGCACCCACGTGAAACCGGTGAACTCTGTTCTGCCAGACGGGCGCCGGGTCGTCGGCGAATGGGTCCACGGGCCGCACCTGCCGACCGGGCCCGCACCGAATCGCAGCGGCGCAATCTATTTCGTGCACGGCAGCGGCTACACCATGTGTTCACCCCGGACGCACCGGCGCCTGACGGCTTGGCTGTCCTCACTCACCGGGCTGCCGGTGTTCAGCGTCGACTACCGATTGGCGCCACGACACCGCTTCCCCACCGCCGCCGACGACGTGCGGGCCGGGTGGGACTGGCTGCCGGGCGCATGCGGCTTGTCGCCGGAACGCATGGTCGTGGTGGCCGATTCGGCGGGCGGTCACCTATCGGTTGATTTGCTCTTGCAGCCCGACGTCGCCGCCCGGCCGCCGGCCTCACTGGTGCTGTTCTCACCGCTGATCGACCTGACCTTCGGGCTCTCGGCCGCACGCGAACGGACGAAGCCCGATCCCGCCGTCCGCGCGGCCACCGCGGCGCGCGTGGTCGGCCTCTACCACGCCGGGATCGATCCCACCCATCACCGCCTCAGCCTCGACGTCGCGGGCGGATCGCCACTTCCCAGCACGCTGATCCAGGCCGGCGCGGCCGAGATGCTGGAGGCGGATGCGCGTCAGCTGGCCGCCGACATTCGCACTGCCGGTGGCCGCTGCGAACTGCAGGTCTGGCCCGATCAGATGCACGTATTCCAGGCACTGCCGCGGATGACTCCGGAGGCCGCCAAAGCCATGGCCTACGCCTCCGCGTTCATCGCAGGCTCATTGCAGGACAACGCTACTGCCGAGGCGGTCTGACATGTTGGGTCCCTTGGACAAGCTGCTGGGCAAGTCCCGAAAGACCAGCCACGATGCCCTGGCGGTGGTCACCGGAGCGGGCAGCGGAATCGGCGCCGCATTCGCGCTCGAACTCGGTCGCAGCGGTAGCGCGGTAGTTTGCAGCGACATCGACGAAGTGGCCGCCCAGAACACGGTCGCAGCGCTGACCGAGGCGGGCGCCAGAGCCATCTCGATCGGCTGCGACGTCTCACGCATCGAAGACGTGACGGCGCTGGCCGAACGCTCACAAGCCTGGTTCGATGGACCGCCGACATTGGTGATCAACAACGCCGGCGTCGGTGCTGGCGGCGCGGGTATCGGCGAAATCCCCCTTGATGATTGGTTATGGACCCTGGGCATCAATCTCTGGGGCCCGATCCATGGCTGCCATGTTTTCACCCCCATCCTGCGGGAGGCCGGACGGGCGGTCGGCCCGCGGGGCATCATCAACGTCGCCTCGGCCGCCGCATTCGGCGCGGCTCCGGGCATGGCCGCCTATAACGTCAGCAAGGCTGGGGTGCTCTCACTATCGGAAACCCTGGCCGCCGAACTATCCGGCACCGGCATCAATGTCACCGTGCTGTGCCCGACCTTCGTCAAGACCAACATCGTCGAGTCCGGTCGCATCAGCGAGCAGTCCAGCGAGGTCGTCACCAAACTCATTCGCTGGACCGGATTTTCGCCCGACAAGGTGGCACGCATCTGTCTGGACGCCAACGACCGCGGCGATCTGTACTGCATGCCCCAGCTGGACGCCAAGATCGGGTGGAACATCAAGCGGATGACGCCCGGCACATACACCAGGGCGGCCGGTCTGATTTTGCGGGCGACGATGCGCTAAGAGCCCGTTTCACCAACGGAAGGAGCTTCTGGTGACGATCGACATGGAAGCTATGCTCGCCAAGATCAAGGATCGTCAGTGGGCGCTCGCCGACATCGACTGGGAAGCACCGGGCGCCGATACCATTCGGCCCGAATTCCGGCCCAAGCTCAAGGCATTCATGGCGGACCTGTGCTGGATCGAGAACATCGGGGCGCGCGGCTTCGCCGCGCTGGCCAAGAAAGCCCCCGACCCGACAATCGCGGAAATCTACCGGTATTTTCACGCCGAAGAACAGCGCCACGCCAACGCCGAGCTAGCCCTGATGAAGCGCTGGGGCATGCTCGACGAGGGCGAACTTCCCAAACCCAACGTCAACATCCGGTTGGCTATCGAATGGCTGGACACCTACTCGGATGGCATGCCGCTGTCCGTGCTGGGCACCGTGATTCCGATGCTCGAAGTGGCGCTCGACGGGGCGCTGTTGAAGTTCCTCCTCGATAGCGTCGAAGATCCGGTGTGCCACCAGGTGTTCGAGACGATCAACAACGACGAATCCCGGCACATCGCCGTGGATTTCGAGGTGCTCGACATGATCGGGCACGCCACGGCGCGCCGGCTGGCGATCGAGTTCATCGGCAATATCGCCTCGCCGGGACTGATCATCGGCGCACTCATGTACATACCGCTGCTCAACCGGGTGCGCAATGAGATGGCCGGCATGGGCATGGAACCGGAGCGGTTGTACAACGCGGTCAAGCGCTTCAGACAACTCGGCGAGCGCAGCGCGAAAACACCACGGGTTCCGGCGTACCGCGTCCTCAAGCGCCATGCCGCCATGGTGGTCAACCCGAGCCACCCCTATCACCTACTGGCCAACTCCATGGTGTGGCTGTCGGACTACTACCCCAAGCCCTTGTTGAAGCCGATACCCAGCTGGTTCAAAGAACTCACCCATCGGCCAGCGGCGTGACCATGGCGCCCGATCACGCCTACGCGACGCTGATTGTGGGAGCGGGCCTCACCGGACTGGGTGCGGCAATCCGACTCGCCGAGGCCGGTTTGAGCAACCCCGATGAGGTGGTGATTCTGGAGCGCGGCGACCGGGTCGGCGGAACCTGGCGCGACACCACCTATCCGGGCGCCAGCTGCGACATACCCTCACTGCTGTACTCGTTCTCGTTCGTCCGCAACCCCAAGTGGTCACGCACCTACTCCCCCGCCGCGGAGATCTACCGGCACATCGAGGCCATGGTGAACCGGTTCGGTATCGGTGATCGCATCCGGTTCGGCCAACGAGTCACTGGCCTCACATTCAACCAAGACACCGGCATCTGGACCGCGACAACGCAGGCGGGCGAAAGGTTTCGGGCCCGGACCGTCATCCTGGCTTCCGGTCCGCTCTCCGATGTCAGCTTCCCCGACATCCGGGGCCTGGATCGCTATGAAGGTCACAAGATCCACAGCGCGCGCTGGGACCACGACTACGACTTCAGCGGCAAGCGAGTCGCCGTTGCACGGCACCGGAGCCAGCGCCGTGCAAATCGTCCCGGAACTGGTGAATCAGGCCGGCTTCGTCAAGGTCTTCCAGCGCACCCCCTGTTGGGTCTTGCCACGGCTCGACGTCGCCACGCCACCCGCCGTGCAGGCCTTGTTCACCAAAGTCCCCGCTGCTCAACAACTCGCGCGACAAGCCCTGTTCTGGGGCCACGAGGCCACCGCGGGCGCGTTGGTGTGGAACACTCCGCTGACGTCGCTGGTGGCGTTACTGGGCCAGGCCCATCTTCGCGGTCAGGTCAAAGACCGGTGGTTACGCCGCCAACTGACGCCGGACTTCCGCCCGGGCTGCAAGCGCATGCTGGTTTCCAGCGACTACTATCCCGCGCTGCAACGCCCGAACTGCAAACTCATCGACTGGCCGATCGCGACGCTGAGCCCGGTTGGCATCCGGACCAGCGATGGTCTAGAGCATCACCTGGACTGCATCGTGTTCGCGACCGGCTACGACGTCCATCTGACGGGACCTCCCTTCCCGGTCACCGGCATCGGCGGCCGGTCGCTGGCCGATGAATGGGCCCACGGCGCACAGGCTTACAAGAGCATCAACGCACACGGATATCCCAATCTGTTCTTCATGACCGGACCGAACTCCGGGCCCGGGCACAATTCGTTGCTGGTGTACATCGAAGGCCAACTCGACTACGCGGTGCGCGCCATCACCACGATCCTCGACGAACGCCTGCGCTATCTCGATGTGCGTGCAGACGTCCAGCGCCGCTACAACGAGCGAATCCAGCGTCGGCTTGCCAAGACGACGTGGATGTCGGGTTGCCGCAGTTGGTATCTCACCAAAGAGGGGTTCAACGGGTCGATGTTTCCCGGGTTTGCCACCGAGTACCTTTGCCAAATGCGGGATTTCCGCTACGGCCACTACCATGCGGTCGCCCAAGACGCCGGCAGCCTGGTGACCTCGACGGCATGATCCCCAACGGTGACATGACCAACGACCGATCGGCGCGACCCGACCCCGGCACCATAGCCAGCGTGCTGCACAACGTGCGGCGCGCGCCGAAACGTGTCCGGCGCCAATCGCGGGAGCTTGGCGAGTTCATCGAAGCCGCTGTGACACAACTTTTCGATGCGGCCGTCCGGCACCCCAATGGTGGCGCGGCCTCAGGTGAATACCGGATCGACGAACTGGCCAGACTGGCCGGCACCACCACCCGCAACATCCGGGTGTACCGAGACCGCGGCCTGCTGCCCCCGCCGCTGCGGGTCGGCCGAATCGCGTTGTTCAACGACACCCATCTGACCCGGCTTCGGCTCATCACGTCCATGCTCGACCGGGGGTACAACATCGCACATGTTCGAGAGATGCTTAGCGCCTGGGAGGAAGGCAGAAACCTCGGCGACGTCCTGGGCTTGGAGACGGCCATCGTCGGCAGCTGGACCACCGAGAAACCGCAAGCCATGCCACTTGCCCAGGCTCAGCGGCGCGTCGACGATCCACTGGCATTCGAACGGCTGGTGGCGCTGCGACTGATCCGCATCGACGGCACCCAGGCGATCATTGCCCGCCCCAAACTCATTGACGCATTCAACGAGGTACGGGGCTATGGCATCAGCATGGACAAACTCATCGACCTGCACGAGCAGATCCTTCCCAAGGTCGACGAGATCAGCGACCTGCTGGTGCGAGCCGGCGCCGAGCATGTTGTGGATCGGATCAAGCCGGGCGAGCCGCTGCCCGGTGACGCCGAGATCGCCGAGCTGATCACCATGCTGATCCGGTTCCGGACCCAAGCCGTCGCATCGATCACCGCGACGCTGGCGTCCTCGATCGAATCAACCATCGAGTCACTGGTCAGCCGCCTACTCTCGGACTACATCGAGCAATCCTCGGAGGCCCAACCCGCCCTGCGGCGCCAGCAGGCACCGTGAGCCACCGATGCCGGGCCAACCGGCTCGGTGATCACATTCTGCTGAGGGTAAGCGTCCCTTCGGTTTTGAGCACCCGACTGGCGGTGATCTTCTCTGCCCTGCGCTCCTCGCGCTCGAGGTAGCGCTGCTTGGACTCGTCGAACTTGTCGCCGGCTTGTTCGAGCTCCTTGATCAGCACACCGAGATCGTCGCGCATCCACGCGGCCTCGCCGGTGAAGTCCTCCCGCTCGAAAATCCGCCACTTCTTCAGCACCGGCATCACCACCTCGTTGAGGTGGATCCGCGGGTCGTAGATGCCGCCGACGGCGATGATCACGGCCTTGCGACGGAACTCCGGGACGGTGAACCCGGGCATCTTGAAGTTGCGCAATATCCGGTGCACAGACTTCATCGCCTGGTTCGGTGCGATGTCCAGCCCGGCCGCGCTGACGTCACGGTAGAAGATCATGTGCAAGTTCTCGTCGTGCGACACCCTGGCCATCAACTGCTCGGCGATCGGGTCGTTGCTGGCTTTACCGGTGTTGCGGTGCGAGACGCGGGTGGCCAACTCCTGAAACGACACGTACATGACCGAGTCGAACACACTTTCCGCAAACAGATCACCCTGTTGGTTCTGGCCCGGGCTGAAGCCTCTTGTCATTTGCTCCAGGCGCAGCTTCTCCAGCTCTACGGGGTCGACAGCACGTGTCACCACCAGATAGTCACGCAGCGCGGTGCTGTGTCGGTTCTCCTCGGCGGTCCACCGGTTGACCCACTGTCCCCATGGACCGTCCATGCTGAAGTTCATCGCGATCTCGCGGTGATACGACGGTAAGTTGTCCTCGGTCAACAGATTCTGCACCATCGCCACTTGAGCGACGTCGGTGAGCTGGCTCTGCCCGGGCTCCCAATCCTGGCCGTCGAGGGCGTAGTAGTTCTTGCCATCGGACCAGGGAACGTAGTCGTGCGGATTCCATTCTTTGAACATCGAGATGTGCCGGTTGAGCAGATTCTCCACCACGGGCTGAAGCTCGTGGAGTAGCTGCAGGTTGGTCATTTCCTTGGACACGTTGGTCTCCCAGCTATGTGTTCCGTCCAGTTACAGGCAATATATCTGTAAAATGCGGTTACATTCAAGTCAGGCGCGCCGGGCGGGACCGACCAATCCGAGATCGCCGTCGTAGCGGGGATAGAGCAACTGGCCGCGGCCAGTAGCCGAGTCGGTGAAAAACAGCAGCTGAAGCCCGTGTTCGCGGGCGCGGCGCAGGGCCTCCTCCTCGGTGAGGGCCAGCGTCGGGCGAGAATTCACGATCAGGGGTACCGGCGGCGCCGAATTGCTCGGCGACCAAGCCCATCCCGGCGGATATACGTGCCGCTGCCGAGCCAGCCGCAGCCCCGAGGGGCCGGCCCGGTAGACCACCGCGTCCTCGCCCGTTTCTGCGTCGGTGAACACGTGCGCGTCGTAGTCCATCGCATCCATCACGGCCACCGCCGCCAGGGGCGTCGAGCACTGCAGCGAGACCGGCTTGCGACGCGCGATGGCCGCATCAGGCCGCACGAACAGCCGACGACGCGTCAGATCGGGCCAGGGCCGGGGACGCCACTGGTCATACATCCGCACGATATGACGGTCCAGCCTGAGCAATGCCGGCGTCAGATCATCGATGCCGGGCGTAACGGCAAGCACCCGAGCCGGAAGTTCCCCCACCCGCAGGTTCACCTGCACCACCATCGGGCCACGGCCACAAGCTCCCGTCTTGAGACGCACCCGGGCCCCTCCGACGATCTCGCGGTGCACCAGAATTTGACCCACCGCGCGCGCCACCTGCTCACCATGAGCAGCCGACACCGACGCACTGGAAAGCACGGTCACATCAGGGAACTCCCGCACCGACCACGGCCTGGGTGCATACACGGCGCACCGACCCCGCTTTCTCGACATGTGTTGCTGCCGCTGAAAGGGAAGCCTGGCTGGCCAGATGCCTACTCGGCTAGGGCCGAAAGTCCTTGCGCACGGTGTGCGATTGATCACCGTTTGGTCAACGGCGTCCACTCACCCGGCGTACGGCAGACGTCCTCGTGCCCTACCGCAGTGTGAGCGCGCGGCGGCACTTACCGCCGGCGTTGCGAAAGCCTCGAAGGCTACTGACGCTCAACCAGATACGGCGCCAACGTGGAGAGCTTCTCGCAGGTCTCCTCGAATTCGCGCTCGGGCTGGGATGCCTCGATGATGCCGGCACCCGCCCGCAACCAGGTGCGCCCGTCACGCTCGTAGGCGGCGCGCAGTGTCAGGGCGGCATCGAGCCCACCATCGGCCGACAACATGACGACCGCCCCCGAATACAGTCCGCGCGGACCTTCGTCGAGACGCAAGATCGCGTCGACACCGTCGGCCTTGGGGATGCCCGATGCCGTCACGGCGGGAAAAAGCGCCTCCAACGCATTCATCCGATCGCTGGCCGCATCCAGGCGGGCGCTGATCGTCGAACCGAGGTGCTGCACGCTACCGCGCTCGCGCACCGACATGAAATCGATCACCGCTGCGGTTCCGGGCTCGGCCACCTCGGTGATCTCGTGCAACGACGTGCGCACCGAAATAGCATGCTCGACAATCTCTTTGGCATTGCTCTCCAGGTCCCCACGGGCCAGCCGATCATGGGCGGCACCCCGGCCCAGCGCGCGCGTGCCGGCCAACGGCTCGGTGACCACCACACCGCTGGGCGAAACCGCGGTGACGAGTTCCGGGCTAAAGCCGAGGGCGCGAATTCCACCAAGCCGCAGCAAGAATGACCGTACGGGTGTGTTGCGCTCACGGCCCCGCCGATACGTCGACGGAAAATCGAGCCGGAACGGCACCTCTACGCAACGGGACAGGATTACCTTGTGGTACGCGCCGGACGCGATCTCACGAACCGCTACCGCCACGCGGTCGCGATAGCCCGACGGATCGGCGCTCAGATCGATGGTTCGAGATCGCGGCACCGTGGGCAGCCCGTCGCGCAGCAGCCGCAGCACCGCCTCGCGCTCGTGCGGCTCCGCGCCGAACAGGCTTACGTCATCGCGGGTCACCACGATGCGGGTGCGCGGCCAGAAGACCCGAGCCAGCGGGGTGCCCGGGGCCAGGCGCGCCTGCAGACCGTAGCGGTACAGCCCGAATTCGAAAGCCACCCAGCCGAAGACCTGATCGGTCTCCAACAACAATCCGTCGATGGCCTCGCCCAGGACCTCCCCAGGTCGCCCCGACCACTGCTGGCGCTGAGTCACACCGTCGCGGATAACCCGGACCTCGTCGCTGTCCAACTCCACCATCGCCTGCACACCCGACGCCAGGACCCACTGGCCGTCACGCTCGTAGAGCAGGTATTGGGTACCTTCGGGTCTCACCGCCTCGCACAGCACGACGGCCAACTCGGCCGCAAGGTCGGCCGGATCGATATCGGCCGGCATCGGGATCGACGGTTCAGCGGTACTGACAGCACTCGCTTCGACACTGACCTCCACCACAGTAGGTAAATGTAGCCTAACCTACGTAAATTCGCGCTATCCGCTCCCGTAAGACGCGGCTACCGGCCAAGACTCAGCGGGAATCAATGGCGGGACCCATGCGCGCCGGACCCCCCGGCCGGTGGCGCCAACGCATCCCACCTCAACCCCGAGCCACGCCAGCTCACCCGCCGCCACCAGCCCATCACGCTCGCCTCGCCGACCTCTGGCTTGCACAACGACCACAGATCGCCAACCATTTACCTGATCGACACACCGTGAGATGCTGCTGAGCGGGCAGTTCTCTTACCATCACTGTCTAGCCAGCTAGCCAGTCGCAGAGATGCCCGCCGGCGCTCACCCACCCCCGCCCAAGACCGCCTGCCGCAAGCATCAAGGAGGACCAGCACATGTTCGTAATCCGGCTTGCCGACGGAGAAGAAGTCACCGGCGAATGCGATGAGCTCACCATCAACCACGACACCGGCGTTTTGACGGTCTGCAAGGTCGACGGCTTCGAGGAAACGACGACTCACTACTCGCCATACGCCTGGCGGTCGGTGACGTACCGAAAGCGCGACATCGGCGTCAGGCCGTCGCTGGTTTCTTCGGCGCGTTGAACGCCGCAACGCCCGTCTCACAGTGGATTGCCAGATAACTCACACTAAACTGGCGGCCAGCTGACTTTTACGGCACGTTGCCAGCACAATTGCCATCGCCGACTGTTACATGGCCGTTTCGGCCGCTGCCGTGTCGGCCAAAACGGCCCAAATCCAGCTACTTTAATAGGCGTACCAAGTGGCGATTTGGCAGCCGCCTCGCTAAATTCTCAGCGTTGTCTGGGGTGTGTTCCCGGTTGCTCCGCTGGCGGTGGGTGCTTCCTGGATCGCGGCACGATGGGAGGCGTCAATGCTGCACGAGTTCTGGGAGAACTTCACCCATAACCTGTTCAAACCGCTCTTGTTGTTTTTCTATTTCGGGTTTTTGATTCCGATCCTGAAGGTGCGGTTCGAGTTCCCGTATGTGATCTATCAGGGCCTCACCATGTACCTGCTGCTGGCGATCGGCTGGCACGGCGGTGAGGAACTCGCCAAGATCAAACCGTCCAGCATCGGCAGCATCGTCGGCTTCATGGGTGTGGGCTTCGTCCTGAATTTCCTGATCGGCGGTCTGGCCTACCTGCTGCTGAGCCGGATGAGCCGAATGCGGCGAGTCGACCGAGCTACCGTCGCCGGCTATTACGGGTCGGACTCGGCGGGGACCTTTGCCACCTGCGTGGCCGTCCTCACCAGCGTGGGCATCGCCTTCAACGCCTACATGCCGGTCATGTTGGCCGTCATGGAGATCCCCGGCTGCCTGGTGGCCCTGTATCTGGTGGCGCGGCTGCGGCACCGCGGGATGGACGAGGCCGGATACATGCCCGACGAACCGGGCTACACGCCCCCGGCCAAGGTCTCGGTCGGACCGGGTACCGCCGCACGGCCCGCGCGCGGCGAGAGCCTGGAAAGCACACATGACCGCGAAATCGAGCAGGAGCTGGAGTTTTCGCTGGAAAAGCGGGAGCACACGGACCAGGACGAACCCGCCAAGGGCAGCGGCCAGCCGTCGCTGTTCTCCCGGGAGCTCTTCCAGGAGGTCTTCCTCAACCCCGGGCTGGCTCTGCTGCTCGGGGGCATCATCATCGGCCTGATCAGTGGCCTGCAAGGCGAGAAGGTCGTCCACGACGACGACACCTTCTTCGTTACCGCGTTCCAGGGTGTGCTGGCCCTGTTCCTGCTCGAGATGGGCATGACAGCGTCGCGCAAGTTGAAGGACCTCAAGACGGCCGGGCGCGGGTTCATCTTCTTCGGCCTACTGGCCCCAAACCTTTTTGCCACCATCGGCATCATCGTGGCGCACAGCTACGCCTACCTCACCAACAGCGACTTCAAGCCGGGCACCTACGTGTTGTTCGCGGTGTTGTGCGGTGCGGCGTCCTACATCGCGGTGCCGGCCGTGCAGCGACTGGCGATACCCGAAGCAAGCCCGACGCTGCCGCTGGCCGCATCGCTGGGTTTGACCTTCTCCTACAACGTGACGATCGGGATCCCGCTCTACATCGAGATCGCCCGCATGGTCGGGATCTGGTTTCACACCACGGGCTGAGCCGCGCGAAGCTACCCGAGCAGCGTGCGCACCACGGCGTCGGCCAGCAGCCGTCCCCGATCGGTGAGCACCACGCTGTCGCCCTCGGCGGTCAGCAGCCCGTCGGCCACCGCGGCCTGAGCTCGCTCACGCTCGCCGGCATCGAGATGCGCCAGCGGCAACCCTTGCCGCAGCCGTAGCCCCAGCATCACCTCTTCGGTGTGCAAGGCGTCCTCTTCGAGCCGCTCGAGGCCGGCCACCGGCAGCGAAGAACCCGCCAGTATCTCCGCATAAGTGTTGGGGTGCTTGACATTCCACCAGCGGGTCGCGCCGACGTACCCGTGTGCGCCGGGGCCCGCACCCCACCATTGACCCCCATTCCAGTAGCCGAGGTTGTGCCGGCATTCACCGCCCGGCCGGGCCCAGTTGGACACCTCGTACCACGCCAACCCGGCCGCGGTCAGCCGCGCGTCGGCCAATTCGTAACGATGTGCCAGCACGTCGTTGTCGACGGGGGGCAACTCGCCTTGCCGCACTCGCCGCGCCATCGCGGTTCCGTCCTCAACGACCAGGGCGTAGGCCGAAACGTGGTCGACACCGGCTTCGATAGCGGCGTCTACCGAGCGCAGCAGGTCGTCGTCGGTCTCCCCGGGGGTTCCGTAGATCAGATCGAGGTTGACGTGTTCGAAACCCGCGGCAAAGGCCTCGCGCGCCGCCGCCGAAGCCCGGCCGGGCGAATGCACCCGGTCCACGGTGGCGAGCACACGGGGCGCTACCGACTGCATGCCCAGCGATACCCGCGTGTAGCCGGCCGAGCGGATGGCGTCGAAGAATTCCGGCCAGGTGGACTCGGGATTGGCCTCGGTGGTGATCTCGACGTCGGGCGCGAGCACAAAATGGTCGCGCACCATGTCCAGCAGCGTCGTCAGGCGCTGACCGCCCAGCAGCGAGGGTGTCCCACCGCCGACAAACACCGTGTTCACTGTCGGCGCGTTCAGCCGTGCCGCGGCCAGCTCCAGTTCGCTGCGTAGCGCCAGCAGCCACGCGTCGGGGTTGACGCCGCCCAGCTCAGCCGGTGTATAGGTGTTGAAGTCGCAATACCCGCAGCGGGTCACGCAGAACGGGACATGCAGGTACAGCCCAAACGGCCGTCCGGGGCTGGGCAACAGGGCGGGCAGGTCGACCGGTGCCTCGCGAACAGTCATGCCAAATCTTCGCACGCCGGCCGAGACCCGGACGCCGGTGTGCACGCCGGCGGTCAACGAGGGGCCCCCACCCCGGGAAGCGGGCCCGTCTGCCGCGGGGCCTGGATGTTCTCAGCCGCTTCGCGGCTTCGTCTATCCAAGCCCCCAGTCTCGCTCGGTAGTTTTGGTCACTGTGAGACAAAATCAGCCCTGTTCGCGCGACGACCGCGGTCCGTGGCAGAATGTCACGGTGCCCGCCAATTCGAACCCGCACATCGCGCTGGTTATGCGTCGGCACATCGACCTCAAGCGTGTCTGCAGCTGTTGCTGTCTTCCTTGATGTCGTAGACCCGGCCCCTTTATACCTTTAGCTGGCCATCGGATCTGCGCACCCCGTCAGACTCGATGGTTTTGTGCGCGCCCAGGTTAGCATTTCTCGCGAAGGAGAACAGACCCAATGACCACGGCACGTCCCGCCAAGCCCCGCAGTGAGGGCCAGTGGGCGCTGGGAAATCGCGAGCCGCTCAACGCCAACGAGGAACTCAAGAAGGCGGGCAACCCACTCGATGTGCGCGAACGCATCGAGAACATCTACGCCAAGGCCGGATTCGACAGCATCGACAAGAGTGATCTGCGGGGGCTCTTCCGCTGGTGGGGTCTTTACACCCAGCGCGAACAGGGCTACGACGGTTCCTGGACGGGCGACGAGAACATCGACAAACTCGAAGCCAAATACTTCATGCTGCGGGTGCGCTGCGACGGCGGTGCCCTTTCGACGGCCGCATTGCGTACTTTGGGCGCCATTTCTACCGAATTCGCCAGAGACACCGCCGACATCTCCGACCGGGAGAACCTGCAGTACCACTGGATCGAGGTCGAGAAAGTACCCGAGATCTGGCGACGGCTCGACGAAGTCGGGCTGCACACCACCGAGGCGTGCGGGGACTGCCCCCGCGTCGTGCTGGGCTCGCCACTGGCCGGCGAGTCACTCGACGAGGTGCTGGACCCGACTTGGGCGATCGACGAAATCGTGCGCCGCTACATCGGCAAGCCTGACTTCGCCGACCTGCCACGTAAGTACAAGACCGCGATCTCGGGCCTGCAGGACGTTGTGCACGAGGTCAACGATGTCGCGTTCATCGGCGTCAACCACCCCGAGCACGGGCCGGGACTGGATCTGTGGGTAGGCGGCGGTCTTTCCACCAACCCGATGCTTGCCAAACGGGTCGGGGCCTGGGTGCCGCTGGAAGAAGTGCCCGAAGTGTGGGCAGCGGTCACCTCGGTATTCCGCGACTACGGCTACCGGCGCCTACGGTCCAAGGCGCGGCTGAAGTTCCTGATCAAGGACTGGGGCATCGAGAAATTCCGGGAAGTTCTCGAAACCGAGTACCTCAAGCGGCCGTTGATCGACGGTCCTGCCCCCGAACCCGCCAAGCATCCGATCGACCACGTCGGCGTGCAACGGCTCAAGAACGGGCACAACGCGGTGGGGGTTTCCCCTATCGCCGGTCGGGTATCGGGCACCATCTTGACGGCGGTGGCTGAGCTGGCCGAGCGGGCCGGGTCGGACCGGATCCGGTTCACGCCCTACCAGAAGTTGGTCATCCTCGACATTCCCGACGACAAGCTCGATGAGACCATCGCCGGCCTGCAGGCGCTGGGTCTGCGCGCGCAGCCATCGCATTGGCGCCGGAATCTCATGGCCTGCAGTGGCATTGAGTTCTGCAAGCTATCGTTCGCCGAAACCCGGGTCCGGGCACAGTCTTTGGTCCCCGAACTCGAAGAGCTGCTGGACGATCTCAACTCCACGCTTGATGTCCCGGTCACCGTCAACATCAACGGATGCCCGAACTCCTGTGCACGAATTCAAGTCGCTGACATCGGGTTCAAGGGCCAGATGGTCGACGATGGCGCCGGCGGCCAGGTCGAGGGTTTCCAGGTACATCTGGGCGGCAGCCTGGGCCTGGACAGTGGCTTCGGCCGCAAACTGCGTCAACACAAGGTCACCAGCGACGAGCTGGGTGACTACATCGATCGGGTGGTGCGCAACTTCGTCAAGAACCGCGCCGCCGGTGAACGCTTTGCTCAGTGGGCAATTCGGGCCGAGGAGGACGACCTGCGATGATCGAAACAAGCAACCTGACAGAAGCCGAGCTGCGCGAGCTGGCGGCACGCGGTGCGGCCGAACTCGAAGGGGCCAGTGCCACCGAACTGCTGCAGTGGACCGATGAGACCTTCGGCGGTGCCAATCGTGCCGCCGGTGTCGCTGGTGTCCAGACGGCTAACTACGTGGTGGCCTCCAACATGCAGGACGCCGTGTTGATCGACCTGGCGTCCAAGGTCCGCCCGGGCGTACCGGTGCTGTTTCTGGACACCGGATACCACTTCGCGGAAACCATCGGTTCCCGCGATGCGGTCGAATCCGTCTACGACGTCCAGGTGCTCACCATCACTCCCGAGCACACCGTTGCCGAGCAGGACAAGCTGCTGGGCCAAGACCTGTTCGCCCGCGATCCCGGCGAGTGCTGCCGGCTGCGCAAGGTGGTCCCGTTGCGTCAGGCCCTGAGCAACTTTTCCGCCTGGGTGACCGGACTGCGCCGGGTCGAGGCACCAACGCGAGCCAATGCACCCGTGATCAGCTTCGATGAGGCCTTCAAGCTGGTGAAGATCAACCCGCTGGCGGCCTGGTCTGATGACGAAGTCCAGGACTACATCGTGGCCAACAATGTTCTGGTCAATCCGCTTGTCGACGAGGGCTATCCGTCGATCGGCTGTGCCCCGTGCACGGTCAAGCCGGCCGCCGGCGCCGACCCGCGCAGCGGGCGCTGGCAGGGGCTGGCCAAGACCGAATGCGGGTTGCACGCTTCGTGACGGCGCTGGTACTCACGGCGCACGGCAGCAGGGATCCCCGGTCTTCGGCGAACGCACGAGCGGTGGCGGCCCGAGTCGCGCGCATGCGGCCCGATCTCGATGTGCGGTTGGCGTTTTGCGAGCTGAACTCGCCAGGCCTGGTCGAGGTGCTCAACGGATGTTCCGGTGATGCTGTGGTCACACCCCTACTGCTGGCCAACGGTACCACGCGGGCATCGACATTCCCGCGCAAATCGCAAGCTGCCGGGAGAGTTTGCGGGTGCGCCAGGCCAACGTGCTCGGAACCGACGACCGGCTGGTGTCGGTGCTGCGGCAACGCGTGACGGCGTTGGGAGTTTCCCGATTCGACGACGGCCTCGGCGTACTCGTCGTGGCGATCGGCTCGTCAAACGCCGCGGTCAACTCCCATACCGCCCAGATCGGGCCGAAACTGGCCGAGGGAACCAGCTGGGCCGCGGTAGCGACCGCGTTCGCCACCCACCCGCCGGCCGCCCTGGCCGAAGCCGTCAGCCGGCTGCGTCGGCGCGGTGCCCACCGGGTGGTCGTTGCACCGTGGTTCTTGGCCCATGGCAGACTGCCGGACCGGGTGCAGCGCTTTGCGGCCGATACTGGGCTCGCCATGGCCGCACCCCTGGGTGCGCACCGTTTGGTGGCCGAGACAGTACTAGATCGCTTCGCGCAGGCAACCGCTGGTCGCGTCGCGGCGTAACGGAGTTTCGTTCAATGACTTTTGTCAAGCGTTGTGGTGCAGTGCTGGCCGTAGCGGCCCTTGCGCTGGCCGGATGTGGCACTACCCACGTGGGGGCGCCGAACTCGGCGGGCCCGTGCGAGATCGTGCCCAACGGCACCCCGGCGCCGAAAACCTCGGTCGCCGCCGCGGCCCCGTCATCGAGAAACGTGGCGACCAACCCGGAGATCGCCACCGGCTATCGCACGGACATGACCCCGGTGCATACCGCGCACTATTCGGTGTCGGCCGCCAATCCACTGGCCACTCAGGCCGCCTGCCGAGTGCTGCGCGACGGTGGCACCGCCGCCGACGCTGTGGTGGCGGCCCAGGCGGTGCTGGGCCTGGTCGAACTCCAGTCCTCGGGCATCGGCGGCGGCGGGGTGCTGCTGTACTACGACGCCAGAACGCGGTCGGTGCAGGCCTATGATGGCCGCGAGGTCGCCCCGGCGGCGGCCACCGAGAACTACATGCGCTGGATCAGCGATGCCGACCACAGCGCGCCCAGGCCCGATCCGCGTGCCTCAGGACGATCGATCGGAGTGCCGGGCATCCTGCGAATGCTCGAGATGGTGCACAACGAGCACGGCACCACACCGTGGCGTGACCTCTTCAGTCCCGCGGTGGCATTGGCCGACAATGGTTTCGACATCAGCCCGCGGATGGCCGCGGCCATCTCCGACTCGGCGCCGCAATTGGGCGCCGACCCACAAGCGCGCGGGTATTTCCTCACCCCCGACGGCACCCCCAAGGCCGTTGGCACCCGGCTGACCAATCCCGCCTACGCAAAGGCGTTGTCCGAGATCGCATCGGCCGGCGCGAGCGTCTTCTATACCGGCGATATTGCTCACGACATCGTGGCCGCCACCGGCGACACCTCCGGTGGCCGCACGCCCAGCCTGATCACCCTTGAAGATCTGTCCGCCTATCCCGCCAAGAAGCGCGAACCGCTGTGCACGACCTACCGTGGCCGGCAGATCTGTGGGATGCCGACGCCGTCATCGGGTGGCGTCGCGGTGGCCGCCACTTTGGGAATCCTCGAGCACTTCCCCATGAGTGAGTACCGGCCCGACAATCTCGACCCCAACGGTGGTCGCCCGAGTGTGATGGGCGTGCACCTGGTCGCCGAGGCCGAGCGGCTGGCGTACGCCGACCGCGATAAATACGTGGCCGACGCGGATTTCGTCCCACCGCCCGGTGGGTCGCTGAGCACCCTGGTCGACCCCGCGTATCTGGCCGGGCGCGCGGCGCTGATCTCGCCCCAGCACAGCATGGGAACCGCCAAGCCCGGCGACTTCGGCTTGCCGACCACCATCGCCGCGCCGGTTCCCGAACACGGCACCAGCCACGTCAGCGTCGTTGACTCATACGGAAACGCGGCCGCTTTGACCACAACGGTGGAATCGGCGTTCGGTTCCTTTCACATGGTCGACGGTTTCCTGCTCAACAACCAGCTCAGCGATTTCAACGCGCAGCCATACGACTCCGATGGTGCACCGGTGGCCAACCGCATCCAGCCCGGGAAGCGGCCGCGAAGTTCGATGGCACCCACCTTCGTCTTCGATGGCGCACCAGCAAAACACAGCTCGCTGTATGCGGTGGTGGGCTCCCCCGGCGGGTCAACGATCGTCCAGTTCGTTGTGAAAACACTTGTGGCGATGCTCGATTGGGGGCTGGATCCGCAGCAGGCGGTGTCAGCGGTCGATTTCGGCGCGGCAAACACGCCACGAACCAATGTCGGCGGCGAGCACCCCGACATCAACACCGCCGACAACGGCGCCCACGATCCGCTGGTGGAAGGCCTGCGCGCGCTGGGCCATCAGGTCAACCTGGCTGACCAGTCCAGCGGGCTATCGGCGATCACCCGCAGCAAGTCGGGGTGGACCGGTGGCGCCGACCCGCGCCGCGAAGGTGTGGTGATGGGCGACACCAGCTAGCCCCCGCGCGCGGCACCTGCCGTGGTCGGCCCGCCGGGGCCAGGTGGGGATTGCTGCGGATGGCGGCACTAGCGGATATGGTCTAGCCCCATGTCTGGTGCACTGGGCAGTACACGCGAGATCACCACCCGCGGGATCATCCTGGGTGGGCTGATCACGCTGGTGTTCACCGCGGCGAATGTCTATCTCGGCCTCAAGGTCGGGCTGACGTTTGCCACTTCCATCCCGGCCGCGGTGATCTCGATGGGAGTCCTGAGGTTTTTCGCGAACCACTCGATCGTGGAAAACAACATCGTGCAAACCATCGCGTCGGCCGCAGGCACCCTGTCGGCGATCATCTTCGTGCTACCGGCACTGATCATGATCGGCTGGTGGAGCGGGTTCCCGTACTGGACGACGGTGGCCGTATGCGGATTCGGTGGCCTGCTGGGTGTCATGTACTCGATCCCACTGCGCCGCGCGCTGGTCACCGGTTCCGATCTGCCCTACCCCGAAGGCGTCGCGGGGGCAGAGGTTTTGAAGATCGGCGCATCGGCACGGGGGGCGGAGGAAAACTGGAGGGGACTTTCGGTCATCGCGCTGGGCGCGGTGACCGCGGCCGGATACTCGCTGTTGGCCGCGCTCAAGGTGATCAGCAACTCGCTGGCGGTGACCTTCCGGTTGGGTTCGGGCGCGACGATGGCGGGTGCGAGCCTGTCGCTGGCGCTGGTCGGCGTGGGCCATCTCGTCGGGCTGGGCGTCGGTATCGCGATGATTGTGGGTGTGCTCATCAGCTACGGTGTGCTGCTGCCGATGCGCACCGCCGGTCAGCTGCCCCAGGATGGGGCGTTGGCCGATTTCGTCTCCAGGACCTTCTCGTCGGACGTGCGTTTCATCGGGGCGGGAGCCATTGCGGTGGCGGCGGTTTGGACGTTCCTGAAAATCGCCGGCCCCATCATGGCCGGTATCGCCGAGGCCGCGGTCTCCGCGCGCACCCGTCGCCGGGGCGAGGCCGTCGACCTGCACGAGCGCGACATCCCGATCCAGCTGGTCGGGCTGGTGGTGCTGGTCTCGCTGATCCCGATTGGGTTGCTGCTCGGCGACTTCACCGACCACACGCCGATCGCTGGGCGGGCCGGCAGCATCATCGCCGTCAGCTTGCTGCTGATCGTGACCATCGGTCTGGTGGTCGCATCGGTGTGTGGGTATATGGCCGGCCTGATCGGCTCGTCGAACAGTCCGATCTCCGGGGTCGGCATCCTGGTGGTGCTGCTGGCCGCGCTGCTGATCAAGTGGACCTATGGTCCGGCCAGCGATGCCCAGACCCCAGCTTTGGTGGCGTACGCCGTCTTTACCGCCGCGGTGATTTTTGGTGTGGCGACCATTTCCAACGACAATCTGCAAGACCTCAAGACCGGTCAGCTGGTGGGAGCGACCCCCTGGAAGCAGCAGGTGGCCCTGGTGATCGGGGTAACGATCGGCGCGGCGGTGATAGCTCCTGTTTTGCAGTTGATGCAAAGCGCGTTCGGCTTTCAAGGAGCCCCCGGCGCTACCGGAAATGCGCTGGCCGCTCCGCAGGCGGCACTGATCTCGGCACTGGCGAAGGGGGTCTTCGGCGGATCGCTGAACTGGTCGCTGGTGGGATTGGGCGCGCTGATCGGCATCGTGGTGGTCGTGGTCGATGAAGTACTGACCAGGACCACCGCGACACTTCGGCTCCCCCGCTCGCGGTGGGTATGGGCATGTACCTGCCGATCTCGCTGACGCTGGTTATCCCGGTCGGCGCGGTGCTCGGCCGGATCTATGACTCGTGGGCGCAGCGATCCGGTGATGAGGATGAAAGCAAGAGACGCATGGGCGTCATGTTCGCCACCGGCCTGATCGTGGGCGAAAGTCTTTTCGGCGTGGCCTTCGCCGGCATCGTCGTGGGGACTGGCACGGAGGACCCCCTGGCCATCCTGGGCGACGGATTCACGCATTGGGCCGAGCTGTTGGGTCTGTTTGTCTTTGCCGCCATGATCGCGCTGCTCTACCGGTACGTCCGGGCGGCGGCGTCGTATCGCCCCACAACGCCTGGCCAGGAGCCTGAACCGCTATCCGGCCGGGCCGGATAGGACGCCCGTCACAGCTACGGGGTGACCGTTACTGTCCCCCCACACCGATCTGCGCTGCCCTGGGAGTGCTGCCGGCACCGTCGTCCGGAACGGCCGGGGCAGCTCCGGCGATCGGGGGCACCCGGGTGGCGCGCACATAGACGGTGTCGCCTTCCTGCAGAGCCAGCGCCTCGGCGTCACCCCGGGTGATCTGGGCGGTGAAGGCTCCGCCGGTGGCCGCGCTGGTCAGCTCCACCCGCACCTCGAAGCCCAGCACCACGATCCGGTCCACGACGGCGCGCGTGACACCGGTGGATTGCCCCGTGCCGTCGGCCGCCGCGACGGCCATTTCGGGGGTGCGGCCGACCCGAATGTCGTGCGGGCGCACCAGCGCACCGTTGAGCGCGGAAACCGCACCCAGGAAGGACATCACGAACGCATTCGCGGGGGCGTCGTACACCTCGGTGGGAGAACCAACCTGTTCGATCCGGCCCGAGTTGAGCACGGCGATCCGATCCGCCACATCCAGCGCTTCGGCCTGATCATGGGTGACCAGGACGGTGGTCACGTGCACCTCATCATGGAGTCGGCGCAGCCAGGCCCGCAGATCCTCCCGGACCTTGGCGTCCAACGCACCGAAAGGCTCGTCGAGGAGCAGCACTTCCGGGTCGACGGCCAGCGCGCGGGCCAGCGCCATCCGCTGCCGCTGACCACCGGAGAGCTGATTGGGGTAGCGGCCGTGAAATCCGCTCAATCCCACCACTTCTAGCAGATTGTCGACTTTGTCTCTGATCTCGGCTTTGGGCCGCTTGCGGATCTTCAAGCCGTAGGCCACATTGTCGCGAACGGTGAGGTGCTTGAAGGCGGCGTAGTGCTGGAACACGAAGCCGATGCCGCGTCGCTGGGGCGGCACCCGGGTCACATCGCGTCCATTGATCGTGATGTTGCCGCTGTCGGGCTGATCGAGCCCGGCGATGGTACGCAGCAGCGTCGACTTGCCCGAACCGCTGGGCCCCAGCAAGGCGGTCAGCGAACCGGCCGGCACCACGAAGTCCACGTGGTCCAGCGCGACGAAGTCCCCGTATTGCTTGAAGGCGTCCCGCACGACAATGGCGTGACCACCGGTTCCCGGTCCAGTCAATGAAGTCTCCTTCTTCATGCCCGGCTGGTCGTTCGAGACCGGCGCACGTCAAGTGCCACCTGGACGATCAAGACCACCACCGCGACAGCCATCAGCAGCGTCGACAGCGCATAGGCCCCGTACCCGGCCCCGCGGTGGTAGCGGTCCGAGACCAGCAACGTCAGCGTTTGCGATGTCCCTGGGAGATTGGACGACACCATCAGGACCGCACCGTATTCGCCCAGGGTACGGGCGACAGTCAGCACAATTCCGTAGGTCAGGCCCCACCGGATCGATGGCAGCGTGATGCGCCAGAACGTCTGCCACCAGCCAGAACCCAAGGTTGCGGCGGCCTGCTCTTGGTCGGTGCCCAATTCGTGCAACACGGGTTCGACCTCGCGTACGACGAACGGCAGGGTGACGAAGATGCTGGCGAGGACCATCCCGGGCAGGCCGAAGATGATTCGGATCCCGAGGTCTCGTTCGACGAAGCCCAGGGCACCCGCCAATCCCCACAACAAGATCAACGCGGTGCCCACGATGACGGGCGAGACCGCGAAGGGCAGGTCGATGATCGCCTGCAACACGCCCTTGCCCCGGAACCGGTTGCGGGCCAGCAGCAATGCGGTCGGAATGCCGAAAATCACGTTCAGCGGCACCACGATGACCACCAACAACAGCGACAGATGCAGCGCCGAAATCGCCGCCGGGGTGCTGATCCAGTCATAGAACTGGCCCAAGCCGGGTTCGAAGGTGCGCCACAAGATCACCCCCATCGGAACCACCAGCAGCGCAAAGACATACGTGAGCGCGATGGCCCGGAGCAGGTAGCGAACCAGCGGGGACGAAGTCATGGGGCCAACTCCTCCCGCTTGGCCGCGCGCGCACCGAGGACCCGCAGCACCAGCAGTACCGCGAATGAGATCGACAGCAGGACAATGGAGATCGCCGCGGCCCCGGTGCGGTCATCGTTTTCGATCAAGGTGCGAATCCACTGCGAGGACACCTCGGTCTCACCCGGGACTGCGCCGCCGATCAACACCACCGACCCGAACTCGCCGATGGCACGGGAGAACGCCAGGCCCGCACCGGACAACAACGCCGGCATCAGCGACGGAAAGATGACGGAGGTAAAGACCTTCCAACCGGTGGCACCCAGCGATGCCGCCGCTTCCTCGGTCTCGCGGTCGAGTTCCAGCAACACCGGTTGAACGGCACGCACCACAAACGGCAGGGTGACAAATGCCAGCGCCACCCCCACGCCCCACACGGTGTGCTGCAGGTGCAGCCCCAGCGGGCTGTTATGCCCGTAGAGCGCCAGCATGACCAGGCTGGCGACAATGGTGGGCAGGGCAAACGGCAGATCGATGACGGCATCGACGAGTCGCTTACCCACGAACTCGTCCCGGATCAGCACCCAGGCGATCAACAGGCCGAACACCGTGTTGAGCAACGTGACGCCGGCGGAGACGGTCAACGTCACCCGCAACGACTCCAGCGCCGCGTGCGAGGAGACCGACAACCAAAATGCGTGCCAGCCGCCGTCGGCGGCCTGCCAGGCAATGGCCGCCAACGGCAGCAGCACGATGACCGAAAGCCACACCATCGACACACCAACCTGCAGCGCCGTGGCGCCCCTACGGCCCGAGCGGCCGAGTCCGGATATCCATTGCGGACCGCCGTCGGCGCGCTGACCGGGATCCGGCGCCACCGCCGGCGGATCGGACTGCCCGGAATGTGCTGTCACCGTCATCCGGTGGCCTGCATGTAGATATTGGTGATGCTGCCGGTGCCCTTGTCGAATAGCTGCGGATCCACCGTGTCCCAACCGCCCAGGTCAGCGATCGTCCACAGTTTCTCCGGCAGGGGAAACTGATCGCGAAACTCGGCGACCACGGCGGGGTCGACCGGCCGGAATCCGGCCTGCGCCCAGAGCCGTTGCGCCTCGACGGTGTACTGGAAGTTCTTGAATGCCGTCGCCGTGGCCAGATGTGCGGTGGTGGTCACCACCGCCAGGGGGTTTTCGATCTGGAAGGACTGCGGCGGGGTGACGTGTTGAACGCGCTTGCCTTGCCGCTCGGTGGCGATCGCCTCGTTCTCGTAGCTGATCAAGACGTCGCCGCTGCCCTGGACGAAGACATCGGTGGCTTCGCGGCCCGAGCCGGGGCGTAGTTTGACGTGCTCGCGCACCAACCTGCTGACGAAGTCGATCCCGGCCTGGCTGTTTCTGCCGCCCTCGCTCTTGACCGCGTAGGGGGCGAGCAGGTTCCATTTGGCCGACCCCGAGCTCAACGGGCTGGGGGTGATGACCTCCACGCCGGGCCGCAACAGATCGTCCCAATCCCTGATGTTCTTGGGATTGCCCTCCCGCACGACCAGCGTGACCACCGACTCGAACGGAATGCCCCTGGTGGCGTCGGCGTCCCAGTCCTTGGCGACCTTGCCGGCCCTGACCAGTCGAGCGATGTCCGGTTCGACCGAGAAATTCACCAGATCGGCCGGTTTGCCGTCGGCGACACCGCGAGATTGGTCGGCAGAGGCACCGTAGGAGGTGATCACCTGCACGTCCTTGCCTTCCTCGGAGGCGTTGAAGGCCGGGATCACCGTGCTCCAGCCGGGCTCCGGGGCCGAGTAGGCCACCAGCGTGATGCTGGTGTGCGCGTCGGTGGGTCCACCACCACCCGCGATGTCGCTAGGACCTCCCTGACACGCCGAGGCCAGGACGGCGATCAGCGCGAAGATGACCCCGAACGTGCCGGGCCGCCGCGAGCGCGCCGCGCCCATGAACGTCTGCGGCATTGGTGGCCTTCCAGTGCGGGATTTGTGGACAACGTTTCCCGTGACTGCGGAAGGAGCGATCGGCTAGCAACTGAGGCATTGACGAACTCCGCACCAGACCGCGCACGGGTTTGGCGTCAGCGACAACAGCGCACGTCAGCAGTGGCGCAGATCACCACGGCTTCACTCACGCAGGCCACTGCAAACCCCAAGCACCCCAAAGCACTGGCCACTGCGTGCATGCCGCGAAGCCTAACAGAATCCGCCGGGGACAGACCGCGTCCGCATCTCAGTGCGTGAGCAACCACATGGCGACCACCAACACCAGCAGGACGACGAGAACCAACGTGACGTGCGACCGTGGCATCGCTTACCCCGACGCTTCGTCGCTATGGCGGACGCGTTGCATCAGCTCGATACCCATGCCCAGCAGGGCATCCAATATTGCCGCCGAGATAAGGGCCACACCCAGCACCACCGGCATCACCGTGAGCGCCTGCAGTGCGAACGGAAGCCCGGAGAGCCACAGCTCAACACCGTCCCACCAATTCAGGATGCCGCTCACCGGACTCACCCTATGCGGCGCGGCAGCCGAAACCAATGCGCCTGATCGGCCGGATGATCTGCCTAAGATCGCCCAGTGCCTCAGCCATCGGAAACGACAAGCGTTCTGGTAGCCGGCGGCGGACCGGCAGGCATGATGCTGGGCTTGTTGCTGGCCCGGGCCGGCGTTGACGTCACCGTGATGGAAAAGCACGCGGACTTCCTGCGCGATTTCCGCGGTGACACGGTGCACGCCAGCACCCTGCGTCTGCTTGACGAACTCGGTCTTGGATCCCAATTCGCTCAGATCCCGCATCGCCTGATCGACACCATCAGCATGAAGGTGCAGGGCCAACCGGTCGACCTCGACCTCAAACACCTGCCCGGCGCCCACCAGCACATCGCCTTGGTGCCCCAGTGGGATTTCCTCGAGTTGCTGGCCGCCGCGGCTGAGGCTGAACCCACCTTCCGATTGCTGCGCAGCACCGAGGTGACCGGGGTGCTGTGGGGTGACGGACCCGACCCGGGCCGCGTCGTCGGTGTCACCTACCGCGCGCAATCCGGTGAAACAAAACACATGCACGCCGATCTGACCGTGGCCTGCGATGGCCGGGGCTCCACGGTGCGCTCGGCCTTGGGCATGGCGACCCGCAGCTTCGGCGCACCGATGGACGTCTGGTGGTTCCGACTACCACGTCGGCCCGATGATCCGACCGGTCTGGCCGGCATCTTCAACTCAGGTCACGGCGGAATTGCCATCGACCGCGGCGACTACTACCAGATCGCCTACATCATTCCCAAGGGCAGCGATGCCCAATTGCGCGCGCAGGGTATTGAGGCACTGCACCGGGCGCTGGCGGACTTGATGCCCTGGCTCGCCGACCGCGTCGACGCACTGAAGTCTTTCGATGACGTGAAACTGCTTGATGTACAACTCAATCGGCTGCGGCGCTGGTACTGCGACGGCGCGTTGTGCATCGGCGATGCGGCGCACGCGATGTCCCCGGTCGGCGGCGTCGGGATCAACCTGGCCCTGGCCGACGCGGTGGCCACCGCCCGGATGCTGGCGCCGTCGTTGCGCGTCGGGTGGGTGTCCACCGGCCAGCTGGCGCGGGTGCAGGCACGCCGGTGGGCCCCGGACGGCCTTTCTGCAGGGCATCCAGCGGGCCATCCACGCCGCCATCGTCGCGGTGGCGGTAACCGGCGGGCCGCCGCAACCGCCGCCGGTGGTGCGCCTGGTGAGCCGTTCGGTGCCAGTGCGGCGGATCATGGGCTATCTGGTGGCGATCGGCCCACTGCCCGAACACGCCCCAAAGTACGCGAGGCGGGCACGGTAGACCCGACACCTCGGCGCCGCGCGGAGCGCAGTGGTGGACGCAGGGCAGGTCGACAGTCGATGATGGCGGGATGGTTTTGCACGCCGAACACGCAGACGAGGACGTCGAGCTCACCGTCGAGCCGACGGAGGCCCCGCACGCCGCGCCGGCTACCCAGATTCCCGCGTTGGACGGGGCCCCCGCGGCGTCGGTCGAACTCAGCCAGCACGGCATCTCCCCGTCCAGCGCATCGCTGCGCAATCCGTTTCCGCCGATTGCCGACTACGCGTTCCTGTCCGATTGGGAAACGACGTGCTTGATCTCTCCGGCCGGCTCGGTGGAGTGGATGTGTGTGCCCCGGCCGGACTCCCCCAGCGTGTTCGGCGCGATTTTGGATCGCAGCGCCGGTCATTTCCGGCTGGGCCCCTACGGGGTTTCGGTGCCGTCGGCGCGGCGCTACCTTCCCGGCAGCCTGATCATGGAGACCACGTGGCAGACCCACACCGGGTGGCTGATCGTGCGCGACGCGTTGGTGATGGGGCCCTGGCACGACATCGAAAGGCGCTCGCGGACTCATCGGCGTACGCCGATGGATTGGGACGCCGAACACATCTTGCTGCGCACCGTGCGCTGCGTCAGCGGAACCGTCGAGCTGATGATGAGCTGCGAACCGGCGTTCGACTACCACCGTCTCGGGGCCACCTGGGAGTACTCGGCCAACGCCTACGGTGAGGCCATCGCCCGGGCCAGCAAGCAACCCGATGCTCACCCGACGCTGCGGCTGACCACCAACCTGCGGATCGGGCTGGAGGGCCGGGAGGCGCGGGCGCGCACCCGGATGAAAGAGGGCGACGACGTGTTCGTCGCGTTGAGCTGGACCAAGCACCCGGCGCCACAGACCTACCAAGAGGCCGCCCAGAAGATGTGGCAAACCACCGAATGCTGGCGGCAGTGGATCAACATCGGCAACTTTCCCGACCACCCGTGGCGGGCATACCTGCAGCGCAGCGCGCTCACACTCAAGGGGTTGACCTACTCGCCCACCGGCGCACTGCTGGCGGCCAGCACCACCTCGCTTCCGGAAACACCGCGCGGCGAACGTAACTGGGACTACCGATACGCCTGGGTTCGCGACTCGACCTTCGCGCTGTGGGGGCTCTACACCCTCGGTCTGGACCGCGAGGCCGACGACTTCTTCGCCTTCATCGCCGATGTATCCGGCGCCAACCACAACGAGCGCCACCCGTTGCAGGTGATGTACGGCGTGGGCGGCGAGCGCAGCCTGGTTGAAGAAGAGCTCAACCATCTGTCCGGCTACGACCATGCGCGACCGGTCCGGATCGGCAACGGCGCCTACAACCAGGACCAGCACGATATCTGGGGCTCGATTCTGGATTCGTTCTATCTGCACGCCAAGTCGCGTGAACAAGTCCCGGAAACATTGTGGCCGGTGCTGAAGCGACAAGTGGAAGAGGCGATCACGCACTGGCGCGAGCCCGACCGCGGAATCTGGGAAGTGCGGGGGGAGCCGCAGCACTTCACCTCGTCAAAGGTGATGTGCTGGGTGGCGCTGGACCGCGGGGCCAAACTCGCCGAGCGCCAGGGCGAGAAAAGCTATGCCCAGCAGTGGCACCAGATCGCCGACGAGATCAAGGCGGACATTCTCGAGCACGGGGTGGACTCGCGCGGGGTGTTCACCCAGCGCTACGGCGACGACGCGCTGGACGCCTCGCTGCTGCTGGTGGTGCTGACTCGCTTCTTGCCCCCGGATGACCCGCGCGTGCGCAATACCGTCCTGGCGATCGCCAACGAGCTCACCGAGGAGGGCCTGGTGCTGCGGTACCGGGTCGAGGAGACCGACGACGGACTCTCCGGCGAGGAGGGTACCTTCACCATCTGCTCGTTCTGGCTGGTCTCGGCGCTGGTTGAGATCGGCGAAGTGGCCCAGGCCAAGCGGCTCTGCGAGCGGCTGCTGTCCTACGCCAGCCCGTTGCATCTGTACGCCGAAGAGATCGAGCCACGCACCGGGCGGCATCTGGGCAACTTCCCGCAGGCGTTCACCCACCTGGCGCTGATCAACGCGGTGGTCCACGTGATCCGCGCCGAGGAAGAGGCCGACAGTTCCGGGATGTTCCAGCCGGCCAACGCGCCGATGTAGCCCCCGTCGATTCGGGGTCAGCTCATATTGCTGACTCTTTCCATCATGGCGTGGGCGATCTCGATAGCGCTGGTATTGATGTCGGCGGACCCCTTGTCTGCGGGTCCTCGCACACTGAAAAACGCGATCTCGACTTCGACCAGGCAATTCCCCCGCAGGCCAATGGCACGCGCCTCCGGTCTGGCCGCTTTGAGCTGTGAACCGGATATCCGGGTGCCAATCGAAACGGTCGCCGCCAGCACGGAGTTGGTGATGCGCACGTCGGTGATCTTGTCCGCGAAGGCGACCTTGCCGCTATCGATGGTCACCATCGCGCCGTCGCAGCTGTCCCATTGCTGGGTGAAGCTCTCGAACAGTTCGGCGGCCTCGTCGGGCCCCGACAGCGCGACCACGCCCTCCGCCACGCTGATCACCTTCGCCGGTCCCGCGGAGTTCCACCAGGTCTCCCGCGCCACGTTCTCCACGCTGCCGGATCGACGCGCCGACTGATAGGCGCTCTTGGCCAGCATGGTCGTGATGCCCAGGCAGTCGACCCGCGACACCCGACCGAAGGCTTCCTGCAACCTCTCCGGGCCACCGAAGCGCGGTGGCAATTCTGACTTGGCCGTGAAGTCCTGGCCGAGAATCTTTGCCAGTGCGGCGCTGTCCAACAGCACGTCCTTGATCGCTTCTCCGGTGACCAGCTGGGGGGCAAGCCCCGCCGCGGGGAGCGCGGTGCCCGCAACGACAGACGTGCAGCCCGAAGCCAGACTGATGACCAACAGGCAGGCCAAGACCAATCGAGTTCTCATCAGTTCGTGCTCGATACCTTGCGCAGCATCACCTTGACGAGTTCGATCGCCCTGGTCCCGGGTTGCGAGTGCGGCCTGAGCGCCACCTTGGCATCGGCGAGGACGTCGCCCTGGACGCCGACGGCCCGTTCGACCGGGGACTGCGGAGTGTGGTGGTTGTCCCAGCTGATGATGGTCGCCGAAAGTATCGGCCCGTTGGTTCGGACTTCGGTCACTTTCGAATACAACTCTGTATCGCTCCTGTCATGGGTGTACATCGTGACGGTGCGGCCCTCGCATTGTCGCCATTGCTGCGTGAAAGACGCGAATAGTCGTTGCGCGTCGTCTGAGGACGCCAGCTTGATCGCGGCCACCGTTGCACTAGACGTCACCACACCGGAGTCGTAATTCCAATAATCCTGCAGTGCCGCCGCGCGGACCGGCGCCACCTCGTAGCTGATCCGCATCGCCGGCGCTATCGCCCCCAGACATTCGATGGGCGCGGCGGCAGAATTGTCGCGAATCCCGTTGGGCAACACGCCGATATCACCCACCATCGGCGGGCTGTGGGGCGGCAGATCGTTGCCGACCGCGGCCTTGACCTCCTCGCCATCCGGCAATACTTGCTCGGGGGTAAGCGCATTCGCACCCGGCTGGCCGGCGTGGGTGGACACTCCCGCAACGGTGTTCGTGCAGCCGGTTCCCAGCAGGCCGATACCCAGCAGGGCAACGGCTCCCGCCCAGCCGGCTCGCCCCACCGTCACGGCTACTTCTTGCCCTTATCCCCCGCGGCGTCGGTGGACAGTGCCGCGACAAACGCCTCCTGCGGCACCTCGACCCGGCCGATGGTCTTCATCCGCTTCTTGCCCTCTTTCTGCTTTTCCAGCAGCTTGCGTTTGCGGGTGATGTCACCGCCGTAGCACTTCGACAACACATCCTTGCGGATCGCGCGGATGTTCTCGCGCGCGATGATCTTGGAACCGATGGCCGCCTGCACCGGCACCTCGAACTGCTGACGCGGAATCAGCTCCTTGAGCTTGGTGGTCATCTTGTTGCCGTAGGCGAACGCCGAATCCTTGTGGACGATAGCGCTGAACGCATCGACGGCCTCGCTTTGCAGCAGGATGTCGACCTTGACCAGTTGGGCTTCCTGCTCGCCGGACTCCTCGTAATCGAGACTGGCGTAGCCACGGGTCCGCGATTTGAGCGAGTCGAAGAAGTCAAAGATGACCTCCCCCAACGGCATTGTGTATCGCAGTTCCACCCGTTCGGGCGACAAATAGTCCATGCCCCCCAGCTCGCCGCGCCGCGACTGGCACAGCTCCATGATGGTGCCGATGAATTCGCTGGGCGCGATGATGGTGGTCTTCACCACCGGCTCGTAGACGGTGCGGATCTTGCCCTCGGGCCAGTCCGACGGGTTGGTCACCTGCATTTCGGTGCCGTCGTCCTTGATGACGCGGTACACGACGTTGGGCGAGGTCGAGATCAGGTCGAGGTCGAACTCGCGCTCCAGACGTTCCCGACTGATCTCCATGTGCAGCAGGCCCAGGAAGCCGCACCGGAATCCGAAACCCAGCGCCACCGACGTTTCGGGCTCATAGGTCAGGGCCGCGTCGTTGAGCTGCAGCTTGTCCAGGGCGTCCCGCAGGTTCGGATAGTCCGATCCGTCAACGGGATACAGTCCCGAATACACCATCGGCTTGGGTTCGCGGTAGCCGGTCAGTGCCTCGGTGGCACCTTTTCGGGCGGTCGTGACGGTGTCGCCGACCTTGGACTGCCGCACGTCCTTGACCCCGGTGATCAGATAACCCACCTCGCCGACACCAAGGCCGTCGCTGGCCTTGGGTTCGGGTGAGACGATGCCGACCTCGAGCAGTTCGTGGGTGGCGCCGGTGGACATCATGGCGATGCGCTCGCGGGGGGTGATCTTGCCGTCGACGACGCGGACGTAGGTGACCACACCGCGGTAGATGTCATAGACGGAGTCGAAGATCATTGCGCGAGTGGGTGCGTCGGCATCGCCCTGCGGTGGCGGCACCTCGCGCACCACGTGGTCGAGCAGGTCTGCGACGCCTTCCCCGGTTTTGCCGGAAACCCGCAGCACGTCGCCGGGCTCGCAGCCGATGATGTGAGCAATCTCGCCCGCGTAGCGGTCCGGGTCGGCGGCCGGCAGGTCGATCTTGTTCAGCACCGGAATGATGTGCAGGTCGCGGTCCAGTGCCAGGTAGAGGTTGGCCAGCGTCTGGGCCTCGATGCCCTGGGCGGCGTCAACCAGCAGCACCGCGCCCTCGCAGGCCTCCAGCGCACGTGACACCTCGTAGGTGAAGTCGACGTGTCCTGGCGTGTCGATGAGATGCAGGACGTACTCGGTTCCATCGAGCTGCCAGGGCAGCCGCACATTCTGCGCCTTGATGGTGATCCCGCGTTCGCGTTCGATATCCATCCGGTCCAGGTACTGGGCCCGCATCGAGCGCTCGTCAACGACCCCGGTCAACTGCAGCATTCGGTCCGCCAGCGTCGACTTTCCGTGGTCGATGTGAGCGATGATGCAGAAGTTCCGAATCTGCGCCGGCGGGGTGAAGGTTTTGTCGGCGAAACTGCTGATGGGACTCTCCTGAAGCGGGGGTTTGCGGGTTTCCAGCCTATCTGTGCAGCGCCGCCCGGACCTACTTGAGGCCAATCGCGCTCGGCGGATCGCGTCTATGCTGCGAATATGACGTCTGCCGGGAAGTCCCAGTGGAAGACGTTCCAGCGCTTCGCGGAGAACCTCGTGTTCAACGAGGCGCCCAAGGTTGTCCATCGTCTGCAGAACACCCAGGAAACGCTGCGGACCATTCAGCAAGCCGTCAAAATCACCGCCAACATCGTGGCGATGGGGCTGCCGCCGCCACCGGCCGAGATCACCGCGGGCCGGCCGGTGACCGACACCAGCTCCCCGACCGCTGCGCGGGCGCGCAAGCTCACCTACTCCCCCGACCTCGATGGCCGAGCCGACCCGGGCGAAATCGTGTGGACCTGGGTGGTTTACGAAGACGATCCCACCCAGGGCCAAGACCGGCCGGTGCTCGTCGTAGGCCGTGAGCGCAACGTGTTGCTGGCATTGATGTTGTCCAGCCAGGAGCAGTACTCGGCCGATCCGGACTGGGTCGCAATCGGCACCGGCGACTGGGACTTCGAGGGCCAGCAAGGCTGGGTGCGGCTGGACCGGGTGCTCGATGTACCCGAGGAGAGCATCCGCCGCCAGGGTGCGATCCTGCAGCGCGACGTGTTCGACGTGGTGGCGGCGCGGCTGCGTGCCGAGTACAGCTGGCGCTAGCGACGAATGCGGCTATTGGCCGCCGCGGCACCGGGCAGTGATCACCCCTGGGTGATGTAGGACTGCAGCTGCTCCTGCTCGGCCTCGAGTTCTCCCATCCGCGACTTCACCACGTCGCCGATGCTGACGATGCCGATCAGCTTCTGGCCGTCGAGCACCGGCACGTGCCGCACCCGGTTCTGCGTCATCAGCACACTGATGCTGTCGACCGTGTCGGACTTTGTGCAGATGGCGACGGCACTGGTCATGATTTTGGAGACCGGGCGAGTCAGCACGCTGGCGCCGTGCGTGTGTAGCTGGCGCACGACATCGCGCTCCGACACGATGCCGACCACACCTTCCACTCCGACCACCACCATCGCGCCGATGTTCTGCTCAGCCAAACCGGCAAGCAATTCCCGGACCGTCGCATCGGGGTTGATGGTCGTCACCGCTGCCCCCTTGTTCCGCAAGACGTCCGCGATCCGCATTGAGGCCTCCCACAGCTTGTGACCCGACTCACACCCAGGCTACGACTAACTCGTGCGGCGGGAAAGCCAACACCCCAACCGGGCACAAACAGCCAAGTATCGATCCGGTCACCTGCACCTGGGCGCTTCCCGAGCCCCCTGACCGATAGAACCAATCCTGATACCCGCCAGCCGGATCGACCGGTTGAGCGATGACGCACCGACCCGGCTTGCAAGGATGGGCTCATGATTGAGATCACGTTGCTCGGAACGGGAAGTCCCATCCCCGACCCGGATCGTGCGGGGCCATCGACCCTGGTGCGAGCCGGCGGACAGGTCTTCCTGGTCGATTGTGGCCGCGGGGTGCTGCAGCGCGCGGCGGCCGTCGGGGTGGGTGCGGCCGGCTTGTCGGCAGTGCTGCTCACCCACCTGCACAACGACCACATTGCCGAACTCGGCGACGTGCTCATCACCAGCTGGGTCACCAACTTCGCGGCCGATCCCGCGCCCCTTCAGGTCATCGGGCCGCCCGGCACCGCGGAAACTGTCGAGGCAATGCTCAAAGCGTTCGGCCGCGACATCGGTTACCGGATCGCCCATCACGCCGACCTGAACGCTCCGCCGCCCATCGAGGTTCACGAATACACCGACGGTACGGTCTGGGACCGCGATGGTGTAGCGATCCGAGTGGCACCCACCGATCACCGCCCGGTGGCGCCGACGATCGGGTTCCGCGTCGAGTTCGACGGCGCGTCGGCGGTGCTGGCCGGGGACACCGTGCCCTGTCCCAGCCTGGACGAATTGGCCGCCGGCGCCGGTGCGTTGGTGCACACCGTGATCCGCAAGGACATCATCACGAACTTCCCCCAACAGCGAGTCAAGGACATCTGCGACTACCACTCCTCGGTACAGGAGGCGGCCGCGACCGCCGCCCGCGCGGGGGTGGGCACGCTGGTCATGACGCACTACGTGCCAGCCATCATCGCGGGTCAGGAAGACCAGTGGCGGGCGTTGGCCGCGACCGAGTTCGGCGGGCGCATCGAACTGGGCAACGACCTGCATCGCGTCGAGGTGCACGCCCGCTAGCGGTCCTCCGGGCACGCCCCACTGACTGTTCACCGCCGACACGAATTGCCCTTTTGTCGGCGCGGTGCGGGTTTCGTGGAAACGCAAATCCGCCTGCTCACGCTGCGTAACATCCATATCGCCTGGTAATTGGTCAATGGTCGTGAAGTGGTGGTGGTCGTGATGTCGTTTGCGGTCGTAGCGCCAGAGCTAATGCGGGTGGCCGCTTCGGATCTGGCCAATATCGGCTCCACGCTCAGCGCCGCCAACGCGGTCGCGGCGGCCCAAACGACCGCGGTGCAGGCGGCCGCGGCCGACGAAGTGTCTACCGCGATCGCGGCCCTGTTCGGCTGGCACGCGCAGACGTACCAGTCACTGAGCGCGCAGGCGACGTCATTTCATGACCAGTTTGTTCAGACCCTGGCGTCGAGCGGGACCTCGTATTGGTCCGCGGAAGCCACCAATGTCGAGCAGACGCTGCTCAACGCGATCAACGCACCCACCGAGGCCCTGTTCGGACGCCCGCTGATCGGCGACGGCGCCGACAGGCAAACCGTCAACGGGGTGGGACAGGCCGGCGGCGACGGGGGCTTCCTGTGGGGCAACGGCGGCAACGGCGGCGACAGCACCAGTGCCGGTGTGGCCGGCGGCGCCGGCGGTAGTGCCGGGCTCTTCGGCAATGGCGGCGCTGGCGGCACCGGCGCGGATGCTGATGTGAGCGCGACCAACGGTGGCGCCGGCGGGGCGGGCGGCAACGCCGGACTGATATTCGGCTTCGGCGGAGCCGGCGGCACCGGCGGCAGCGGCATCAATTCCTTCGCCTCGTTCGGCGGCGACGGCGGCGCGGGTGGTAACAGCTACCTGTTAGGGGCCGCCGGCGCAGGCGGCAACGGCGGGGTGGGCCTGGGGACGTCCGGATTCGGCGGCACCGGCGGGGACTGCGGCCAGGGCGGGCTGTTCGGAAACGGCGCCGCGGGCGGGCTGGGCGGTCAGAGCACCGACGGTGACGGCGGCAGTGGTGGCAGCGGCGGTCGAGCCGGAATCCTCTATGGCGACGGCGGCGACGGCGGCGACGGCGGTGCCGGCCGGTTCAGTTCAGGGTCCGGCGGCGCCGCCGGCACCGCCATCCTTGCCGGCAACGGCGGTAGCGGCGGCAACGGCGGTAGCGGCGGTAGCGGCGGTAGCGGCGGCAACGGCGCTAGCAGCACGGCTACCAGCGGCGACGGGTTCGGCGGTTTCGGTGGGATCGGCGGCACCGGCGGCCTGTTCTTCGGCAACGGCGGCGACGGCGGCAACGGCGGCGACGGGTTCGACGTCGCCAACGGGGGCGGCTGGGGCAGCAGCGGCGGCTCGGCCCTGCTCTTCGGCGACGGTGGTGCCGGCGGCAACGGCGGCGCCGGCGGCGGCCAGGGCGCAAACGGCGGCCTCGGCGGCCTGGTGATCGGCAACGGCGGCAACGGCGGCATCGGCGGCGCCGGCGATTCCGGTAACCCCGCCGGCGGTCAAGGTGGCAACGGCGGCGGCGCCTACCTGATTGGCAATGGCGGCTGGGGAGGCGTCGGCGGTGCCGGCGACGGCACCGGCGACGGCGGCGACGGCGGCAGCGGTGGCGACGGCGGGTGGCTGCTCGGCAACGGCGGTAACGGCGCCGAGGGCGGCACCAGCTCAGCAACCGGTGGGGCCGGCGGCAATGGCGGTGACGCTCGGTTCATCGGCAACGGCGGCGACGGCGCTCACGGAGGTGACGGTACCCCCGACGGTGCCAGCGGTACCGGCGGCAGCGGCGGCATCCTGTTCGGACAGAACGGCAGCGATGGCGGATAGCCCACAGCGTCGGGCGGACGCGGGCGAAATGTGCCCGGACTGCTGATCGCATCGCGATACGATCCGCACCTGGCCCAGTGGTCCTGACCCTCAGAGGTGCGCCATGGCATATGTGATCGCCGACCTGGAGGCAATGGCCGCGGCGGCCGCCGATTTGGCCGGGGTGAATTCGGCAATCGCGGCAGCCAACGGGATTGCCGCGGTCCCGACGACCGCCGTGCAGGCCTGCGCCGGCGATCAGGTGTCAGCGGCCGTCGCGGCGTTGTTCGCCGCGCATGCCCAGGGCTATCAGAGCATCAGCACACAGATGTCGGCAATGCATGACCAGCTCGTGCAGACCCTGTCCGCCAGCAGCGCGTCCTACGCCGGGGCCGAGGCCTCCAACGCCGCACAAGCATTGCTCGATCTGATCAACGCTCCTACCCAAGCGCTGCTGGGGCGCCCGCTGATCGGTAACGGCGCCGACGGCGCGACCGTCGGCGGAATCGGGACGCCCGGCGGGGCGGGCGGGCTGTTGTACGGCAACGGCGGCCTGGGCGGTGACAGCACCCTTGCCGGTGTCTCGGGAGGCGGCGGTGGCGACGCCGGGCTGATCGGTAACGGCGGCGCCGGTGGCACCGGCGGCAACGGCGGCAGTGGCGGGCTCGGCGGCAATGCCTGGCTGCTCGGCAGCGGCGGTACCGGCGGCACCGGGGGTGCCGGTGTCTCATCCGGATTCGGGGGTACCGGCGGAAACGGCGGCCTGGGCGGGCTGCTCTACGGCAGCGGCGGTGCGGGTGGCACGGGTGGTGCCGGTGCCGCGGGCGCCGTGTTGGGCGGCATGGGCGGGCTGGGCGGTGACGCGCGGCTGTTCGGCACCGGCGGCGCCGGCGGGACTGGCGGCGACAACAGCCTGGGCCTGACCGGTCAGGGCGGCCAGGGCGGCGACGGCGGCTACGGCGGTGCGCTGTTCGGTTCCGGAGGTTCCGGCGGGGGCGGCGGCACCGGGAGTTCCGCTGGCGGCGACGGCGGCGCGGGCGGCGCCAGCGGCTACGGAATCGGCAACGGCGGTGCCGGCGGTGCGGCCGGCGACGGTGGTGGTGCGGGCAGCCTCGGCACCGGCGGGAATGGCGGATCGGGCGGACGCGCCGCGTTGCTCTACGGCGTCGGTGGTGACGGCGGGGCCGGCGGCGCCGGCGGCGACGTCGTCGGCAGCGCTGGCGGCAGCGGCGGGCTCGGGGGCGCCGCCGGGTTGGTCGACGTCGGCGGCGACGGCGGAGCCGGTGGGGCGGGCGGCGGCGCCGGGGGTGACGGCGGCGCCGGCGCTTATCTGATCGGCGACGGGGGTGATGGCGGGGCCGGCGGGGACGGCAACGCGGGCAGCCTCGCGGGCGGCACCGGCGGCAATGGCGGTGACGCCAAGTTCATCGGTAACGGCGGCAACGGCGGTGACGGTGGGGTCGGCTTCGGCGGCGGCGCCAACGGCTCCGGTGGTACCGGCGGCGCCGCGGGGCTGCTTGGCAGCCCCGGCAGCGACGGCACCACCGTTTAAGGCCCTAGGCCAGCCGGGTGATCTCCACGTCCACGTCGAGGTCGGTGACGCCAAGCCCGGAGTAGATGCCTTTCAGCGGAGGTACGTCGCTGTAATCGCGGCCGGCGCCCACGCTGATGTACTGCTCGCTGATCTCGGTGTCGTTGGTCGGGTCGTAGTGCCACCAACCGTCGGTCCACGCCTGGATCCAGGCGTGACTGCGTCCGGCCACCGACTTCCCCACCACCGCGTTGCGCTTGGGATGCAGATAACCGGACACATAGCGCGCAGGAATTCCCATGCCCCGCAACACAATCAGCGACAAGTGCGCAAAGTCCTGGCAGACGCCTTTGCCCTGTTCCAGGGCATCGAGCCCGGAGGAGTGCACACCGGTGGTGCCGGGCAGGTAGTCCAATTCGCTGCGCGCCCAACGGGCCGCCGCGACGACCGCCTCCGCCGGGTCGTGATACTTCCTGATCCGGCGTCCCACGGCGGCGACACGTTTGCTTGTCGGGGTGTACGAGGTGGGGCGCAGCACCTCGTCGAAACGATCGATGACGGCCATCGACTCGAGTTCTTCCCAGGTGACCTTCGCCTCCGGCGGCTCCGGACGCTCGGTCTCGACGACCGAGGAGGACGTGACCGTCAGCTCGGTGTGCGGGGCGTGCAGGTCGAACGCCGTCACCGCGGTACCCCAATAGTCGACGTAGCGGTAGGACCGGGTAGCCGGAATGGTTTCGACCCGGTTGAGGATCACGTTCTGCCGGGAGTTGGACCGCGGCGTCAGTCGCGCCTCGTTAAACGACGCCGTGACCGGCGCCTCGTATGCGTACCCGGTGCTGTGCACCACCCGCATCCGCCACATCAGGATTCTCCCTTCCTGGCGACCATCTGGCCGCGGGGGCCGGCATCGGTCCAGGCTACCCATGGGGTTACGTGGAAATACTGCAGTGTCAACGCTTCTCCGACGTCACGACAGGTTCGTTGCAGACCTGACAAGCGGCTGTCCAGGGACTCCAGCAAGACCCCGGGCTGGACGAACTCGAGTTTGCTGCGCGCTTGCCCAAGCAGCCGCTGCGCTTCGGTGGTCGCCCCGATGCGGCTCTGCGGATTATGCAGCAGCTCATCGAGGTTGTGTTCGGCCATGCGCAGCGAGTAGTAGACCGAGCGCGGGAACAGCCGGTCCAGCATCATGAACTCGACCACCCGGGCCGCGTCCAACACCCCGCGATAGGTGCGCAGATAGGTGTCATGGGCACCCACCGAACGCAGCAACGTGACCCAGGCCGGCGATGACGCGCTGTCCCCTACCCGGGACAGCAACAGGCGCACCGTCATGTCGACCCGTTCGATGGCGCGGCCCAGCAACATGAACCGGTATCCGTCGTCGCGCGACAGAGTGGAGTCGGCCAGCCCGGCGAACATGGCCGCACGCCCTTCGACGAATGACAGAAATTCATGCGGCCCAAGTCGTTTGGCTGCTCGCTCACGTTCCGGGAGAGCGTGGTAGGTGGTGTTCAGGCACTCCCAGGTCTCGATGGACGTCACTTCGCGAGCCGACTTGGCGTTTTCCCGCGCCGCTGAGATCGCCTCGACGATCGAACAGCCGCCCGAAGCGTTGGTGCTGAAGGCCACCAGGTCGGTCAACGACCAGACATCCAGCTCGTGATCGGGAGGGTCGATGCCGAGCACCCGCAACAGCAGCCGCGAGGCATGGTCGGGGTCGATGCTGGAATCCTCGAGCAGCTGGTGTATCGCGACATCGAGAATTCGGGCGGTGTCGTCGGCGCGCTCTACGTAGCGACCGATCCAGTACAGCGCTTCGGCGTTGCGGGCAAGCATCACTTCTTCGCTTTCTGCTGCTGTTGTTGCTGGTGCTGACCTTCTTGCGGCTGATTTTGCTGCGGCTGCTGCTGGTTGGGCCGCGTATCGTCGGGACTCTGCTCGGGCACGGTCCGCGGCAACGACCGCAGCACTTGGGCGCCGCCCAGCTCACGGCCGGTAGCCAAGGAGCGCGGCGCCAGCACCCAGGTGTCCTTCGACCCGCCGCCCTGACTGGAATTGACCACCCGTGACCCCTCGACCTGGGCCACCCGGGTCAACCCACCCGGCAGCACCCACACGTCGTTGCCGTCATTGACCGCAAACGGCCTCAGGTCGACGTAGCGCGGCGCCAGCGAGTCCTCGATGCGTGTCGGCACGGTCGACAGTTCCATCATCGGCTGCGCGATCCAGCTACGCGGATCGTCACGAATCTTCTTGCCGACCGCGGCCAGCTCCTTGTCC
Organism: Mycobacterium liflandii; assembly: GCF_022354805.1. Lineage (NCBI taxonomy): Bacteria > Bacillati > Actinomycetota > Actinomycetes > Mycobacteriales > Mycobacteriaceae > Mycobacterium > Mycobacterium liflandii. The sequence goes on from NZ_CP023138.1 coordinate 4,786,159, forward strand.
GACGCGTCCGGGCCGAACACGATGCCGTAGCCCCCGGATCCCTCGACCGGCTTGAGCACCAGTTCCTTGAGCCGGTCCAGCACTTCTTCGCGTTCCTCGTCCAGCCAGCACCGATAGGTGTCCACATTGGCCAGCAACGGCTTTTCGCGCAGATAGTACTCGATCATGGTGGGCACGTAGGTGTAGACTAGCTTGTCGTCACCGACACCGTTTCCGATCGAGCTCGAGATGACCACATTGCCCGCGCGGGCGGCATTGACCAGACCGGCCACTCCCAGCACCGAGTCGGCGCGGAACTGCAGCGGGTCCAGGAAGGCGTCGTCGATGCGCCGGTAGATGACGTCGACCTGGCACTCCCCCTCGGTGGTGCGCATGTACACCTGATTGTCGCGACAGAACAGGTCGCGGCCTTCGACCAACTCGACGCCCATCTGCCGGGCCAGCAGCGAATGTTCGAAATAGGCCGAGTTGTAGACACCTGGGGTCAGCACCACCACGGTGGGGTCGGCCTCGTTGGTGGCCGCCGAGTTGCGGAGCGCCCGCAGCAGGTGCGAAGGGTAGTCGTCGACCGCACGGACCCGATGGGTGGCGAACAGGTTCGGGAAGACCCGCGCCATGGTGCGCCGGTTCTCGATGACGTAGGACACCCCCGACGGCGAGCGCAGGTTGTCCTCGAGGACCCGGAAGTCACCGCGCTCGTCGCGGATCAGGTCGATGCCGGCGACGTGGATGCGCACACCGTTGGGCGGAATGATCCCCACGGCCTCCCGGTGGAAGTGCTCGCAGGAGGTGATCAGCCGCCGCGGAATGACGCCGTCACGCAGGATCTCCTGGTCGCCATAGATGTCGTCCAGGTACATCTCGAGGGCCTTGACGCGTTGGATGATGCCGCGTTCCAACCGGGACCATTCGGCCGCCGAGATCACCCGGGGCACCAGGTCAAGCGGGAACGGCCGCTCCTGGCCCGACAGCGAAAACGTGATGCCCTGGTCTAGGAATGCGCGGTCCAACGCATCGGCGCGGGCCTTGAGCTCCGACGCATCCGACGGCGCAAGCTCGGCGTAGATGCCCTTGTAGGGGCCGCGAACGTTGCCCTGGGCGTCGAACATTTCGTCAAAGGCTTGGGAATACACATCCGACGAGTTGTAGCCGCCGAATATGCGTTCCGGACGCGCTTGTGACCGCCGCCTACTTGCTTGCATCGGTTCAGTAAGACTCACCTGGTTCATGGTGCCTCAATTCGACAATCCGCCGAGCTAACGGCTCCTCTTTTGGGTGGAAACGTAACCGACTGATAACCTGAGCACTCGCTGTCGGGTGTCAAGGTCACCCGAGCAACCACCGAGCAGACTTTAAGGAACTAACGCGTGGCCAACATCAAGTCGCAGCAAAAGCGCAACCGCACCAACGAGCGCGCCCGACTGCGCAACAAGTCGGTGAAGTCGTCGCTGCGTACGGCGGTCCGGTCGTTCCGCGACGCTGCTCACTCGGGCGACAAGGAAAAGGCCGCCGAGCTGCTGGTTTCAACCAACCGCAAGTTGGACAAGGCGGCCAGCAAGGGCGTCATTCACAAGAACCAGGCCGCCAACAAGAAGTCGGCTCTGGCGCGCGCCCTCAACAAGCTGGGCTGACCCGTCAAACCTGAGAACCGGGCCTGGTCCAGGACCGGTTCAAGCGTGTCTCAGGCCTGGTTCACATCTGGTCAGGCCCGGTCGGCGACCAACTCGGCCACCGTTTTGACCGCGGATTCCAGCGCGTAGTCAGCGTCGGCCGCGGCTCCCTTGACGTCGGCGTTGAGTTGCGCGACCAACTGCATCGCCGTTGCGACCTTGTCGCGCGACCAGCGCCGCGCTTGCTTCTGGGCCTTTTGCACCCGCCACGGCGGCATGCCCAGCTGGCTTGCCATGCGGTACGGGTCTCCAGACAACGGCCCCACCCGACCGATCGTGTGTATGGCTTCGGCCAGGGCATCGGCCAGGACCACCAGCGGTTCTCCGCGCATCATCGCCCAGCGCAGCGCCTCGGTGGCGCCGGCCACGTCGCCGGCCACCGCCTTGTCGGCGATATCAAAACCTTTCACCTCGGCCTTGCCGCTGTGATAGCGACGGACCGCGACGGCATCAACGTCACCGCCGGTGTCGGCAACCAGCTGTGAACAGGCCGAGGCCAGTTCGCGGATATCGGATCCGACGGCATCGAGCAGGGCCGTCACAGTGTCCTCGCCGACCTTGACGCGCAGCGCGCGGAACTCGCCACGGACAAAGTCGACACGCTCGCTAGCCTTGCTGATCCGCGCACACGGGTGCACCTGCGCACCCAGCGACTTCAGCTCACCGGCGAGCGCCTTGGCCCGCCCACCGCCGGAATGCACCACCACCAGCACCGTGCCCGGTGGAATGTCGGCGGCGGTCGAGGCGATCAACGCGACCGCGTCTTTGCCGGCCTCGGCAGCGGCCTCCAAAACGACTATCCGCTCCTCGGCGAACAGCGAGGGGCTCAGCAGTTCGGCCAGCTCGTAGGTGCTGACGTCGCCCGCGCGCATTCGGTTGACCGGCACGTCGTCGGTGCCCGCGGCCTGGCGTGCCCGCTCACGCGCTGCCCGCACGATGTCGCCCACCGCCCGCTCGACCAACAGTTCCTCATCACCCAGGACCAAGTGCAACGGCGAAATCTCGCTCACCCCCTGATGGTGTCACGAGGGGCCGACCAGGCCCGCCACCGACCACGCCAGCCCACTGCCGAGGGTGGCCAGCAGAGCTGAAATCATCGCGAGCCGAATCCACCGAAATCGCCACAGCGCCACCACCAACACGGTGACTCCCCCACAATCAGCACCCCGGCAAGCCCCGCCGGGACGGCCACGGTCGCCCCTGGCACATCGGCGGCCCACCGCGCCACATGCAACACCCACCACACCTGCGGCCCGGTGAAGCGGATCAGCAGCTGCGCGCCGGCCGGCCACGGGATGACCAGCACGGCCGCCGCACTGCCCAGCACGGTGATCGGCGCGATCACGGCGGCTACCGCGAGGTTGGCAAACACTGCGACCACACTGAACCGGCCGGAGATCGCGGCGACCAGCGGTGCCGTCACCAGCTGTGCCGCGGTCGCGACGGCGAGCCCGTCCGCCAGCACTTTGGGCCAGCCCCGCGCCACCAGGCCGTCCGACCACCCCGGAGCGACGACGACCAGGGCCGCGGTAGCCACCACCGACAACGCGAAACCCATGTCAACGGCCAGGTGCGGCGCCGCAACCAGCAACACGAGCACGGTGGTCGACAGTGCCGGAATCGCCTGCCGTCGACGCGACGACAACATCGCGGCCAGCGCGATGGATGCCATCAGCGCCGCCCGCAACACACTTGCCGTCGGCTGCACCACGACCACAAACGCCACCAGCGCGATCCCGGCCAGTGCCACCGCGGCCCGCGGTCCGACCCAACGCGCCGAGAACAGCACCGCACCGCAGACGATGGTGACGTTGGCTCCCGACACCGCCGTCAGATGGGTCATCCCCGCTGACCGGAACGCGCGGCCGGTCTCGGTGCTGACCGTCGAGGTATCACCGAGGACCAAGGCGGGCAGCATCGCGGCCTGGTCGGCGGGCAGAACGCGCCGTGCCGCCGCGGCAAACCGGCCGCGCACCTGGTGAGCGGCCCGCTGCAACGCACCGGCACAACCAGCCTTGACCGCACCCGCCGAGTTGAACACCGCGACCGTGAGATCGTGGCGGGCGGGACCGCTGATGCGGGCCGTGAAGCGCACCGGCCGCCCGACCATCAGCTCTCCCATCTCCTCGAACTCGGAGGCACGCGCGAACACCACGACACGACCGGAGATCTCGTCATCACGCAGCCGCTGGATCGTCGTCCGAAACATCAATCGGTCAGACCCCAGCGACAAGGCACTTTCACTGGGTGTGACGGTCACCGCGGCTGAGGTTCCGAACGCGGCGCTGATCGGATGGCGCGCCAGAGCCTCGGTCCGCAGCGCGATCGCCATTCCAAAGCCCGCGCCCACCACCCCGACCGTGACCAGGCCGGCGCTGACTGCGCACGGCCACCGCCTCGACCGCGGCCGGCGATCGGTGATCCACCACAACACCTCGGCCCCGAGCGCGAGCAGCAGGCACCCGGATGCGCACGCGCGACCGACCGGCCAGACGATTCCCGCCGCGGTCACGATCCAGCTGGTCAGCGCACCCGGAACCAGACGCACATCCAGTCGCTCCGCGACGTCGCGGCCGGCGCCGGCCATCCCGCTATGCACCGGCGTCAGACGCGAACCAGGGACCGCAGCTTCTGCAGTCGCGCCGGACCGATGCCGTCAACTTCAGCAAGCTGGTCCACGCTGGTGAACTTGCCGTTGGCCGCTCGCCACGACACGATCGCAGCGGCGGTGACCGGCCCCACCCCGGGCAGCGAATCCAGTTGTTCCACCGTCGCGGTGTTGAGGTCGAGGACCTCGGCCGGATTGGGGCCCGGGCTCCTCGTGCCCGACGTCGCCGCGGGCGCTGGGCTTGGTGTGGCGGCGCCGATCGAGCTGCCGAATCTTTTGGGCTGCCCCGCGACGGGTGCGAGCCCCACCACAATCTGTTCGCCATCGGCCAGCTGACGGGCCATGTTGAGGCCGATGGTGTCCGCACCGGCCAGCGCGCCGCCGGCGGCCTGCAACGCATCGGCTACCCGGGCGCCCGGTGCCAGCGTGAACAGTCCCGGCGTATGGACCAGGCCAACGACACTGACCACCACCGGCCGATCCGGGCCGGCAGCCGCGGCGGGACTTGCCGAGGATCCAGGGCTGGCTCCCGAGCTCCCCGAAACATGTTCCACCGCCGGTAGTTTCGCCGACATCACCGGCGCAGGGCGATCGTGCAGCAACGTGAAAGCGGTGACCAGCACCGCAAGCGCGGCGACTACGGCCAACGCGATGGCACCGGCACGCCCGGGGTCGGCGCGCACCCTGCTCAACAAGCCGCTGCCATCCCCTGCCTCCGCCAGCCAGCGCGGGAGCAGCGAGTTCGGGTCGTCATCGCGATCGTCGTGCGGATCCGCACCGGATTCGGCGGCACCGGACTCGGCGTGCAATCGGAGGTCGGGGGCGGTGGTGAGCCGTCGCTGCAGTCGCTCGGCGGGAAGCTCTGTTCGCATGGGCCGACGGTAAATGCGCCGACCGCCACACCAACTCGAAGCGACGGCGCCAAGCCTGGTGCTTGTGGATGAACCCGACACTGTGCATCGGGCAGGTGCAGCAGGACCGGTCCAACACCGGTGTCGAGGCACCCGATTAACAGGTGAGCCCGCGATGCGCCTAACGTGCAAGGCAGGACTGCCGGTTTCCGGCACGCGCAGTCCCTGCGCGGGAAGCAAACCCAACGGTGGTCACCTGAAACAGGAGGCTGCCGATGAAGCTGGCTCTCACCCCCGACGAAGCCGCCTTCCGCGACGAGCTTCGCACCTTCTACACCACCCGGATACCCGAAGACCTGCGCGAGCTGGTGCGCCAGGGCCAGTCGCCGAGCCGCGATGAGATCGTCACGTGCCACAAGATCCTCAACGATCACGGGCTGGCGGTGCCGAACTGGCCGGTGGAATGGGGCGGTAAGGACTGGACACCGACTCAGCACCAGATCTGGGCCGACGAGATGCAGCTGGCCAGCGTCCCGGAGCCGTTGAACTTCAACACCAAGATGGTCGGTCCGGTGATCGCCGAATTCGGATCCCAGGAGATCAAGCAGCGCTTCCTGCCGCCGACGGCCAGCCTCGACATCTGGTGGTGTCAAGGCTTCTCCGAACCTGAAGCCGGTTCGGATCTCGCATCACTGCGCACCACCGCCGTGCGCGATGGCGACAGCTACGTCGTCAATGGCCAGAAGACATGGACGACGCTGGGCCAGTATGCCGACTGGATTTTCTGCCTGGTGCGCACCGACCCCCAGGCGCCCAAGCGGCAAGCCGGCATTTCGTTTCTGCTCATCGACATGGCCACCCCCGGCATCACGCTGCGGCCGATCAAGACCATCGACGGTGGTCACGAAGTCAACGAGGTGTTTTTCTCCGACGTTCGAGTACCGGCCGATCAACTCGTTGGCCAGGAGAACCAGGGCTGGACCTACGCGAAGTTCCTGCTGGGCAACGAGCGCACCGGGATCGCCGGGGTGGGCCGCACCAAGGTGCGCCTCGCCGAGGTGAAAAAGCACGCTGCCAACAACGGCCTGCTCGACGATCCGCTGTTCGCGGCGCGCCTTGCTGAAGCCGAAAACGAGCTGCTGGCATTGGAACTCACCCAGGCTCGGGTGGTTACCGACTCGGCAGACGGTAAGCCCAACCCGGCGTCGTCGGTACTCAAGTTGCGCGGCAGCCAATTGCAGCAAGTCGCCACCGAATTGCTCGTCGAGGTAGCCGGGCCCGACGCGCTACCGGTGGGCGGTGCACAGGCGGCAGGGATCGCGTCACCGCAGTGGGCCCAGAGCAGCGCCCCGCGCTACCTGAACTACCGCAAGACATCGATTTACGGCGGCAGCAACGAAGTGCAGCGCAACATCATCGCGTCCACCATCTTGGGATTGTGAGGCAGTCATGGACTTTCAGTACAGCGACGAGCAAACGCTGCTCCGCGACACCACCCGTGATCTGTTGTCTCGCAGCTATGACGCGGAGAGCCGCAACAAGATCATCGACACCGATCTCGGCTGGAGCCGCGACGTTTGGAGTCAACTGGCCGACACCGGGATCTTGGGGCTCGGATTCGAGCCGGCCGAGGCCGGCCAGATCGAGATCATGCTGGTGATGACCGAAGTCGGTCGCCGGCTGGCCCCGGAACCCATCGTGCACGCCGCGCTGGCACCCGGCGCGATCATCGCCGAGTTGGGCAACGACGCACAGCTGCAGCTACTCGACGAAGTCGCCGCCGGAGGGCGACTGCTGGCGTTCGCACACCTGGAACCGGGCCAGCGCAGCCCGGCGGCCACCGTGTCGACTCGTGCTGTGCGGCAAGGTGATTCATGGCTCCTGAGCGGAACGAAAAATCCGGTCCTGGCTGGTGACTGCGCCGACACACTGGTGGTCAGCGCAGCTTTGCCCGATGGTGGGGTCGGGTTGTTCCTGGTGGATGCCGGCCCCGAGGGCGGTGGGGTCGACAAGCACCCGTACCCGACGTTCGACAGTCAGCGCGGTGCGCAGATCGACCTGGACCAGGCGCCCGCGGCACCGCTGGGCGACGCCGTCGACGCGTCAGCCGCCATTCGCAACGCCATCATCCGGATCCAGTCGGCGATGTGCGCCGAAGCGGTCGGTGCGATGGAAGAAGCCCTTCGCCTGACCACCGATTACCTCAAGACGCGCAAGCAGTTCGGCGTCACACTGAACAAGTTCCAGGCGCTCACCCAGCGTGCGGCCGACATGTACGTGTCGCTGGAGCTGGCCCGCAGCATGAACTTCTACGCCGCAATGTCCATTGCCGACGGCAACCTCGACCCGCTCATCGCCTCCCGGTCCAAGCTTCAGATTGGCCGGTCGGGCCGCCACATCGCGCAAGAGTCGATCCAGCTGCACGGCGGCATCGGGGTGACCGCGGAGTATCCGGTGGGCCACTACGCGGCCCGGCTCACCGCGATCGACCACACCCTGGGTTCCACCCAGGATCAGCTTCGGGTTCTCATCGATCACATCGCCGACTACGACCTGGTCAGGCTCTAACTCCGGGCCGCCGATCGCCTGCCCGCCGCGCCCAGCCCGGCGGCGATCCGCGGAACCGTTTGACCGGCACCCGATCGGGACGCCCGGCGCGCCAACACCCGCCCGTGGTCACAACCATTGGTTGTAACCACTCAAAGAAGTGCCCTCTGCCCACGCGCGGCTGCCGCCGAAATACTAGAAATGTCGGCGCGTCAACGTGCGCCGGCAAGACGAAACAAACCGACAAACGTATGCGAACAAGCCTCAAGAGGAGACATGACTCACTACACGTGGACCGTCATCGGAGCCGGACCCGCAGGGATCGCCAGTGTTGGCAGACTGCTCGACCACGGCGTGCGGCCCAATGAAATCGCTTGGATAGATCCGCAGTTCGCGGCAGGAGACCTGGGCGAAAAGTGGGGTGCCGTCCCGAGTAACACCCAAGTATCGCTGTTCCTGGACTACTTCAACGCCTCACCCGCGTTCGGCTTCGCCGCGGCACCGCATTTCGACCTGCACGACATCGACCCCCAGCACACCTGCCAACTAGGCGTAGTCGCCGGGCCGCTGCGTTGGGTCACCGAGCACCTGCGGGCCAAGGTGGCAGCATTTCAAAGCACCGCAACCGAGCTCTCACTGCGCAACCAACACTGGCAGATCACCACACTCGACGGTGAAATCTCTTCCAAGAACGTGATTCTGGCGGTCGGCTCGACACCCAAGAAGCTGACCTACCCCGAGCTGAAAGAGATACCGGTCGAAGTTGCCCTCAACCCTGAGAAGCTGGCGCAGCAACAACTGGACGGGGCAACCGTTGCCGTATTCGGCTCGTCCCACTCGACGATGATCGCATTGCCGAACCTGCTCGAGCATCCCGTGCACAAGGTGATCAACTTCTACCGCAGCCCGCACAGATACGCTGTCCCCTTCCAGGATTGGACCCTCTTCGACGACACCGGCCTCAAAGGCGACGCGGCTCGGTGGGCGCGGGAGAACATCGACGGACGGCATCCCGAACGGCTGCACAGGTGTTTGGTCGACAGCCCGGAATTCGCCAGACTGCTTCGCGAATGCGACCAGGCCGTCTACACCGTCGGGTTCGAACGCAGGCACCTTCCCCTGACCCCGCAGTGGGGACTGCTGGAGCACGACGGCGCCAACGGGATTCTCGCGCCCGGGCTGTTCGGGATCGGCATTGCATTCCCCGAGTACCGGACCGATCCGCTGGGATTCGGCGAGCACCGGGTGGGAATGGCCAAGTTCATGCAACGCCTCAACAGTGTCCTGCCGCTGTGGCTGCAGTACGGCGGATCGCCGGCCCAGGCGGCGGCTCTTTGCCCGGACGGCGTCGGGCTGCTCGCGGGCGCAACCGCCTAGGGAGCCAGCGCACACGGCTAACTCCAGCTGGGGTCAGCCCGCGGCGAGGCCGTCTCCCGCCCCGCACCCGGATGCCGCTATGACGACCGGGCGCGGGGCGGGCCGGCAGCACCAAAGGACCCCAGACGTTGCCGCTGGCGGGGCCCGTGCACAACCCCAACGGTCCGCGTCCGGTGGGTGGCAGCGGCGATGTCGCGCGGCCACCGGGCAGCGCGGCGGAACCTAGAACTCGAAAGCCGTCTCGGCGGGGACCTCGCTGGAAAACGCCGCATCGAGCCGGGCAATCACGCCAACATCTTTGGCCTGCAACCGGTTGGCCGCGGCCAGTGTGGACGCGCGGTGGGCACCCAGGTAGAGACTGCCCAGCACGTCGCGATCCATCTCGACATCCGCCGGTGCGTCGGTCGGGGTGCAGGCCGCGCGTCCGTCACGGATCTGCAGCGCGAACCGGCCACCGCCGGTGATGGCGATCACCGTGGTGAGGTCGCCGAAATAGGCGCGGGCCTCGAGGGCGGGCACAACGTCCATGATGCGCAGCCACAAGCCGTCTTGCCGCCAGGTCGTGCGAGCCAGTCGGGTGTTGGTGAGCAGGAACGGCATCGGCTCAGCCGGATGGCTGACGATGCTGACCCGCTCCATCGAGTCCAGCCCGAGCAGTGTTCGCCACAGGGCTGCCCGCGCTTCCGGGGTCACAGCGCGCAGCTCGTCGACGCGGGTCAGCTTGGGGTCGGATCTGTCCGCCCGGTAGAGCGCGTAGCCGTCGGCATGCAGCAGCGCAAACGATTCGCGCTCGCCCCCGGGCGAGGCTTTGCATTCGGCCATCAGCTGGTCCCAGAACACCGGCGGGCGCACTAGGCCGCGTGGTACGCGTTGGCGCCAGCGCTCGTAGATCGCTTCGAACTCAGCGCGATGGCGCGCGGGGCTGACTAACCTGACCGGCCCTCCGTCGGGCACCCCGGCATGCAGTCGGGCGAAGCGTCTGTCGACGGTCAGCTCCTGCAGAATCGTCGCCGGGCCGTAGCCGAATCGGCCGTAGATGCCGCCCTCGCTGGCATGGAGCGCAGCCACGGCATACCCGGAATCGGCCATCCGCCGGTGCAGTTCACCGCACATCGCGCGCAGCAGCCCGCGCCGGCGGTGCGTTGGCGCGACGGCGACAAAGCTCATGCCGGCGGTGGAAAGCACGTTGCCGCCGGGCACCGTCAGCTGCAGATCAATGAACAGCGCCATCCCGACGACATCACGGCCGTGACGGGCCACCACCGCCCCATCGGCAGGTATCAGCCCCCGCCAGGCGTCGGCCGACTCCGCACCGATGAAATCAGTGAAACTTGCCACGGCCAAAAGGTACATCCCGGCCCAGTCGTCCTCGGCCGGAGTGGTCAACGTCACCGATGCGGGCAGTACTGCAGTCACGGGCTCCGAATCTGGCACACGGCGGCGCCGGCCCGCATCCCATTTACCGGCTCCGCCCGGGAGGCAGTCCGAGCCCACCAAAGCTCGGTGAACATAATGGGTCCAATCGCAACGGCAAAGGAGCCTTCGATGAGCACAGAACGCCCGCTTCGGGTTATCCAGTGGACCACCGGAAATATCGGGCGGCGGTCGCTGCACGCCATCATCGGGCGACCCGACCTGGAACTGGTGGGGGTGTACGCACACGGCCCGGACAAGGTTGGTGTCGACGCCGCCGAGCTGGCGGGCTGGCCGGACCCCACCGGGGTGCGGGCGACCAGCGACATCGGCGCGCTGCTCGCGCTGGGCGCCGACGCGTGTTGCTATAACCCGTTGTGGCCCAACATCGATGAGCTGGTGGGATTGCTCGAGTCGGGCGTGAATGTGTGCACCAGCGCCGCCTGGATCACCGGGGGCAAGCAGACACCGCGGGACCGGGAACGCATCCTGGCCGCCTGCGAACGCGGCGGCGCGACGATCTTCGGCAGCGGCGCACATCCGGGGATGACCAACATGGTCGGCATGGTGCTCAGCGGCTCGTGCGAGCGAGTCGACGAAATCCGGATCACCGAATCCGTCGACTGCTCGACCTACGAATCGGCGGCCACCCAGACGGCGATGGGGTTCTCCCAGCATCCCGACACCCCCGGCCTGGCCGAGAGCGTGCGGGTCGAAAGCGAGGTCTTCGCCGAATCGGCGGCGATGATGGCCGACGCGATCGGCGCAACGTTGGACAAGATGACCTTCGACGTCACCTTCACCGCGGCCACCGCGGACACCGATTTGGGGTTCATGAAGATCCCCGCGGGCACTGTCGGCAGTGTATACGGCTACCACCGCGGCTGGGTCGGTGATCGCAACGTCGTCAGCGTCGGATTCAACTGGACGATGGGCAATCATGTGGTTCCGCCCAAGCCACTCGAGCACGGACATGTCATCCAGGTGTTCGGGTTGCCCAACATGCGCACGGTGCTGCACTGTCTGCCGCCGAAGGACTGGACGGAGCCCGGTTTCATGGGCCTGGGCATGATCTACACCGCGATGCCGGTCACCAATGCGGTTCCGGCGGTGGTGGCCGCCAAACCGGGGATCGTGACGCTTGCCGATCTGCCGCCGATCACCGGGCGGGCGGCCCTCTGACAATGGCTGCCTACGCCAGGGCCCTGCTCAGTGTCATTGCCATCAGCATCACTTTGGAGGTCTTGTGGACCGGCGGGATCTCCCGCCCACCCACGGTCCTCTACCACCTGTGGCATATCGGACTGATGCTCTTCGTCCTGGCGGTGCGGCTCGCATATCAGCGACAGCTTTCGCCAGAAGTGGCGAAGTATTCCCTGGTTTTGATCGTGGGGATGGCATTCGCCACGGTCGGAGATGTGGTCAATAGCGCGATCTCCGGCATCGAGCCGATCAGCCGCAAACTGTCGGCCGCGGTGATTCTTTTCGGCATCGCCTACGGCCTATATGCCATTGTGCTGTACAAGTTTGCCGCGCCCAGGCTGCGCTCGTACGGCGGCTTCGCATATCGGGCTCGCTGGCTTATCGTCGCCGTGGTTGCGGCGGCCAACACGGCGACTTGGGTCCTGCACATCCGGAACTCGGTGCAGGGCCATCACTTCCTCGAGGTGGGCAGCTTCCTCTTCAATCTGATCATCTACACGGCGCTGATCAGTTTCAGCATCTGGTATTTCTGGGCCGACCGATTCAGCTTGCTGGCGCTATCGGTACTGATTGGCGGATTGCTCATCCCCGTCTCAGACCTGTACCTATTTTTCACCTGGCTGCCCTCGGGCCAGGACTCGAATGTTCCTGGGTTCGACCTGTATGCGCTGAACTGGATTCTTTACTTTGGCGGGCAGGTGCTGTTTGCGTTCCTGCCGGTGGCGCAGGACAGCGATTCGCGCCCGCAGCGCACGTGACTCGAACGGCTGAACAACACTGCCGAGAGCGGTCCCCCGGCGAAAGTCAGATCAATAACTGCCGATGAGCGGCGCCTCGATGCGTCGATCAAGCAAGTTTAAAAGCGCCCATTGTGGCGGTCGGCCATGCCGATCCGATGCGATCACCCCCGCCCGCCGGCGCCTGCCCCCCGGAGGAACGAAGTCGTGCACTAAGAGTTAGACTGCTTAGCCAAGCAAATATTTTCTTGCCTACGCCGGAAGCTTGCTTGCCCAGCAGGCCACGGCGAGCTGCATCGGCGAGCGGAGGGGCGGTCGGGTGCCTAAGATTCCTGTTACCAGCGTGCTCAAACGAGCGTGGATCCCCTTGCTGATGGTGGTGGTACTGGCCATCTCGGGCTTGGTGGTGTCACGCCTGCACAAGATATTCGGTTCTGAGGACCTCAACGCCAACGCCGGCGCCGGGATCGACATCGTGCAGTTCAACCCCAAGGTCGTCATCTATGAAATCTCCGGCCCCGCCGGATCCACCGCCAACATCAACTTTTGGGACGCCGACGCCAACACACACCAGGTAAACGCGGCCCCCCTGCCGTGGTCGTTCACTATCTCGACGACGCTGCCCTCGGTGAGCGCAAACATTATGGCTCAAGGCGACGGTAGTCAGATCGGCTGCCGTATCACCGTGGATGGTGTGGTGCGGGAAGAGAAGTCGGCCGCCGGGGTCAATCCGCAGACCTTTTGCTTAGTGAAATCGGCATGAGCGAGTCCAAAAGCGGCGCCAGTATCAGCACCGAGGACACCGGCCCGATCGAAATCGGCGCGGCCACCGGCGGCGCACCCAACCGCGAGCGCGGCCACCGCCCGGTCATTCCGCACACCATCCGGATCCTTGCCGTGCCGATCATCCTGGGCTGGGTGCTGCTGACGGTCCTGGTCAACGTGGTCGTCCCGTCGCTCGAGGTGGTCAGCGAACAACATTCCGCGCCGATGACCCCGATGGACGCACCGTCGATGAAGGCGATGATGCGGCTGGGACACAACTTCCGGGAATTCGACTCCAACAGCACGGTCATGATCGTCCTGGAGGGCCAGCACAAGCTCGGCGATGATGCGCACCAGTACTACGACAGCCTAATTCGCCAGCTGCGCCAGGACCCCGAACACATACAGCACATCCAGGATTTCTGGGGCGACCGGCTGACCGCCGCGGGGGCCCAAAGCGCCGATGGAAAAAGCGCCTACGTGATGGTGAACCTGGCCGGAAACCAGGGCACGACCCTGGCCAATGAATCGGTCGAAGCCGTGCGTGACGTCATCAACCGGACGCACGAACCCGCCGGGGTCAAGGCATATGTCACCGGGCCCGCCGCGCTCAGCGACGACATGCACCTGATCGGCAACGCCAGCTTGGCCAAGATCACGATGTTCACCCT